>NZ_CP191577.1:0-8681 GCF_050516475.1 Paenibacillus ottowii
CTCCCTCAAGTACATCTATAGCAACTTTTATTCGTATTTCTTCGCTGTATTTGACCATAAAGTAAAATCCGCACCCTTTCTTCTTAGAGGATTATATCATGTGTCTAAGATTTGGGGTGCGGTTCAATAATGGCAACAGCGGGGGTTTGTTGTAGAGGATCAGTTCATTAGAACCAACCCATCTGTACTATAGAAGTAGTGTAGACACCACAAAAGTTGAATGTCATATGGTACTTTGGTAGTATATGCCATACACCAAAGGCGTATACACTATACTTCATATCTTCAAAAGACCGCAACCAAAAGTCCCATATATTTTACTCGTTCAGTAGTTAGTAGCAGCTACAGCATATCCTAGGGTTCTATGCCCCATACCAGCTTACCTTGCTGATATACGGTGCCGTGGTTCCAGTCTGCAAATGCTGTTTGGGTTGCTCCATAGGAGTAATCGTTAGTCTCATCAAAATTGCTCCAATTCGCCGCGTGAATACGAGATTGAATTTCTCCGGTTTCGCCGCCGGGCTGAATCGTTCCCGCTCCATCTGTGAAAGAAATCTCCACATATTTATCAGCCTTGGACTTCGGATTTGGCAAAGTTACAAAAGTTGCTTTTACCTTTTCATTACCAATCTTGGCCCAATCTACAAAAAACTGCTGAGCTTGTTTGCTCTCATCTGTGTAATAGTAGCGAATTTTCAGGTCACTCAACTTCACAGCTGTTTTTCCGGTATTTTTGATATTAAATTGAGGTCGGATTGCATTATCCTTGGCGTTCGTGTCATCGGTGCGATATTGAAGCACAATCCCTTCATTATTACCGCCTGGTGTACTTCCACTGTGATCGCCACCGTTGTTTCCACCATTGTTATTACTACCATTATTATTACCACCATTGTTACCATCTCCGCCGCTATTCCCGCCGTTGCTTCCTCCACCATGATTGCTGGAGCCTTCCAGAATCGCCTGTTTTACAAATTTACCGGAAGCCGTTAATTGTGAGTCAGGCCATCCGCCCTTGCGGTCGGCACCAGGCAGCAGGGCAGCAGAAGTCTCATTTTTGTCGGAAAGCGACCAATTGGCCCAACTGATTTTGCGACTGGCCATAAAATCAGTCCATACTTTGGATTCATTCAGGAACGGACCACCGTTACCCGAGGCGTCACTTGTACCCCACTCGGTAGCAAAAATGCCTACACCTTTGTTCAGTGCATAATCAACCCGATCGCGTAAATATTGTCCATGTGTACCCGCATAGAAATGCACGGTATACATTGTATTTTTATCTGGAAGCGGATGGTCTGCTGCATCTTGCACATCCTGGCTCCAGGTACCTGTCCCTACAATAATAATATTATCCGGATCCTTAGCGCGGATCACCTGAGTTACCTCAGATGCATAAGGCCGGATTTGATTGTTCCAGTTCACATTCCCATTTGGCTCATTAGCGAGTTCATAGATTACGTTGGGCAAATGACCATACTTGGTGGAAAATTCATTAAAAAAAGCTTTCGCTTCATTTTTATGAATGTTTGGATCGCCATCAGAGAGAATGTGCCAGTCAATAATGACGTACAGGCCCAATTTCTGTGCTGCCTCAATCGCTTCCTTTACTTTATTTTTCAATGAAGGGTTGGCAATATACCCGTTTTCTTCAGTGTACAATGCAACTCGAAATACGGAAATGCCCCAATCGTCCCGTAACCATTTCATGGTATCCTGATTTACCAGATCCCCAAACCACTGTACGCCATGAGAACTAATACCTTTGAGCTGTACAGGTTGTCCATTTTTATCCACCAGTTTACCGTTCTTTACTGAAAGTTGTCCGTAACGTTCCACAGGGGTCGTCCCGGCCGCCGCTGCTGTTTGTGCATGCCAATTGAATCCATTCGTTAATGTTAATAGCATCACTGCTGTTAATAGTACTGCTACTCTTTTTGCGATCCTTGTCAGGACCCATTGCCTGTTCATCATTTACACGTTCCTTCCTTTTTATAAAGTAGATGAGACTTATCAGTGCGTTGTTCTCTGCTTTTTTACCCCCTCCTTCATACAATAAGAGGATCAGGTCCAACATTCGATGTCACTTACCTGTATATGGATGCTACTACTATTATAGTTATTTCTATATTGTATTACGACTTTATCTCAGAAAATGAATAAGAAGTCACGGTTTTGGGATATGTATCCCTTGATTGGCTACTGTAGAGTACTAAAGGGACAAAAGCCTCATGACCTATTGGAAAATTTGGATAGTCTTGGCTGGTTAAATGGCTAAAAAAAGACTGCTTCCCGTTGCCTAGGCCCGGTACAGCAGTCTTGTCATGATCTTATATGTGATCGAATAATGTAAAAATATCGTCTTATCGTGTGATGTCCCTATTACCCCTTAGCGGCAGCTTGAGGTTCTTGGGTTGCCTGATCTTCGTTCATCTCGCCGCCATCCGTCGCTTGATCTGTCAGTACAGTCTCAGATGAGTTACCCATTACCTCGTCTATAAGTTGTAGCCAAGGTTCTTCACTGCCTCCACAGCTCTCAATATCACCGAGCAGGGATTCTAGCGTGGTTCCTTCTTCTGGCAAATCAATAACTAAACTGTCTTCGTCAACTTGGATGGTGCAGCAGGTTTTCATTGTAAATCCCTCGCTTAATTCTTATTTGAGCATGCAGTACGCTTGCTCAGATGGGATAAACTCCCTCGGATTCACGGATAAGCCCTTTGAATCCGTCTGAAATTATAACCCTAATGCACCCCAATTGCAATGAACAAACCTTGAATTTTTAAGAATTAGCGAGTATAGCAGAACGAAGGGTTCATGACAGTAATTTGGATTTATAGACAATCAGTTCAAACATTCAGCAAGCTCCGTAAAAATGACTCCAAGCGCATAAGCCCCCGCATCTGGATAACCAAGACTCCTCTCTCCGACCGCTCCGGCACGTCCCATACGTGCCACGATGTCTTCTGTCTTTTTGGCCCCCAGTACAGCAGCCTGAGCACCTCGTACAAAGGCTGACTTCACGTCAACATTTGATTTCGCACTCTCTATCCAGCTATCGGCACAGGGCACTAGTGCATCAATAAGCGTTTTATCACCAACGACCGCTCCTCTACCAAAAGAACGTTCACCTGTCGACTGTATGCCTTGCACCGCAGCTTGCATCATATCTGCGAATTCGGCAACCGTCAATTCGCTGCGTTCACCTACAGATCGTGCGGCCGCGCGAAATGCCGAGCCCCAAATTGGACCCGAAGCCCCGCCACAGTATTCCATGATGACGAGCGAGCATGAATGTAGAAAGGTTCCCATCGTCAAAGAATCTTGGTCCAGGATGTCTCTCCATTCCCGTTTCAGCTGACGAAATCCCTTCGCCACGCTCATGCCAAAGTCGCCGTCGCCTGCATGAGAATCAAGCTCGCAGAAAGGCACCTCATTCTTGATGATAACCGCACTCATTTTGTCAACCAGATAGATTAGATTGTTTAATGTAACCTTGTTGTTCTCAATAGCCGCAAAACCAGGGGCGGTTTCCACCTCGAAAGATACCTGCCGGTGTTCGTCTGCTACAGTTGAAAGATCCGTGAATTCAACGTGATCTACTGGTCCGGACACCTTGAACGCAGGCGCGCTGCTTTCACGGGAAAGTAGCGTTTTCAGTTCGTCGTCCAGCTTCATGACCGAAACTGAGATGCCTGCCATATCGATACTCGTCATATAATTGTTGACGAAAGCTCGATTGATCTTGACCCCCTTCGCTGCTAGTTTGCGAGTGACTGCATAGTTGAAAAGGTACAGTTCTTGCAGAGGGGTACCGCCAAAACCATTAATCAGCAGAGCGATTTCTCCGCCGAATCCATTTTCGATCTGCATGTCTCGAAGGAGATCACTTACCATTCTATCTGCCAGCGTATCCGCATCCGTCAGCTTTTCGCGTCTGATACCGGGCTCACCGTGGATGCCGACACCGTACTCCATTTCATCATCCCCAAGCTCAAACGTTGGCGAGCCCTTCGCCGGCACGGTACATGACGTCAAGGCGAACCCGATACTACGTACATTGGCCGCTGCTTTCTCGGCCACTGCTTTGACTTCCGCCAGACTACGGCCCTCTTCAGCCGCTGCACCCGCAATCTTATGCACAAGTACCGTACCTGCTACACCGCGCCGTCCAACCGTGTATAGGCTGTCTTCTACAGCGATGTCGTCTTCAACCTTTACATAATCCACTTCCAGACCGTCTTCAGCAGCCAGATGAGCGCCGTTTCTAAAGTTCATGATATCACCGCTGTAGTTTTTGATAATCAGCAGTGTGCCTTTTTTCCCAGCTGTTGCTCGGATGGCCTGATACACTTGAATTTGCGAAGGAGAGGCAAAGACATCACCACAGACCGCCGCATCGAGCATCCCTTTGCCGACAAAGCCAGCGTGTGCAGGCTCGTGCCCACTGCCGCCGCCGCTGATGAGCGTTACTTTCTCCGTGTTCAGTTCCTTTTTCTTGAGTACTTTATATTTGGGCAGGAATTCCAACTCCGGATGTGCAAGCGCAATACCGCTGCACATCTCAAGGACCAAGTTTTCCGTACGGTTGATGACTTTTTTCATTCTATTTTACCTCCGCTTTGTATTGGCTGCCGATTCGATCGGCCGCAGCAATGGCCGCCGCAACCTGCTCCACCGTGATCGGAAACGGCATCGCATGAATCGATTCCTCCTCAATGCAGGCCTTGGCAGCCACTTCCATCATTTCTTCCGGGCTGATGTGATCAACGCCGATATCAGCCAAGCAGACTGGCAAACCGACAGTTAGACAGAAGTCTAGCACCTGATGTAATTCCTCTGTCGATGCGTTTTCGAGCACCAGCTGTGCGATCGTACCGAAGGCGACTTTCTCTCCATGGTAATAGTGGTGCGTACCTTCCAAAATGGTAAGTCCATCATGAATCGCATGGGCCGCAGCAAGTCCGCCGCTTTCGAAGCCAAGGCCTGAGAGTAAAATATTAGTTTCAACGATATTTTCGAGTGCTTGTGTAACTTGATTTTCATCGCATGCCGCTTTAGCTTTGGCACCGTCTTTTAAGAGCATTTCATAACATAACGTTGCAAGCGCCATCGCCGCATTTGTCCCTACGGCTGGAGCACACTGCCCTTCGCGTACTCCGTTAGGCAGTCCGGCGTTGACCCTGGAGTAAGAGCGGGAGGTCGCACGGGCTTCAAAGTAAGTCGAAAGTGCATCACCCATACCTGATACGAGGAATCGGGTTGGTGCATTAGCGATTACAGTGGTGTCAACTAATACGACACTTGGGCTTTGTTTAAAATAGGCGTAATCGTCAAAGGAGCCTTCCGGGGTATAAAGAACGGCCGAATGACTTGTCGGCGCATCCGTCGCAGCAATCGTCGGACAGATAATAAGCGCTTCCCCTTGTGCCACACATTTCGCCGCATCAATCGCTTTGCCACCACCGAGACCAACGATGCAATCACATCCATTCGCGGTGGCGATTTCCTGAAGTCTAGACACTTCCTGTCTGGAGCACTCACCCATAAAACCGCTTTCAACAAAGGTTACGTTATACTTTTCCGTAGTGGAATCAAGCTTATCTTTCACCCGTGCCACATCAGCGGGATGCGCGATCAGTAAAGCAGATTTGCCGAAAGTGCTCACATAGTAACCCAAATTCAACAATTCGTTTTCACCTTGTACATATTTGCTTGGGCTAATAAATGCTTTTCTCATCTATAATTCCTCCCTTTATTGTGTTGGTTTCGTTCTGAATTAAACTATAAACGAACCGTGTAAACTTTACATCGGAGGAATCAAGGAATATATTATAATCTGCAATCGTATTTTTTTACACTGAAGAATACAAATTGTACTTTCTTGTTGTGGCTTACAGGATAATTTACCATTAAGGGATGAGAAGCTTGATACGTGAACATTTGAGCATCCAGAAAATCTTTGATTTGAAAAAGTGGGAGCAGTTGCAGGATTCATTGGCCTCCGTTACCAAATTGGCCATTCTCACCGTCGATTATAGAGGAAATCCCGTTACCAGCCACAGCCAATGCCAATCGTTCTGCAAGAAGGTTCGCCAAGATGAGAATCTCCTTCCTTATTGCCAAAAATGTGACTCTCGTGGTGGACTTGAGGCCGTGCGTTCTAACAAACCTTACATTTATCTCTGTCATTACGACATCATTGACATCGCGGTACCGATCATTATCGACGATAAGTACATCGGCGCCGTTATGGCAGGCCAGGTTCGCCTAGCCGATCCTTCGAGCGCTTTTCATTTGGAACAGATCCTCACGTCCAAAAATGAAAAGCTGTACAGCTCCAAATGGGAGGAACTTAAGGACTACTACGCCGATCTGCCGACGATGACCTACCAGGAAATTCAGATGATTTCTAACATGTTATCCTTGCTGTGTAATTATATTGTTGAAGAAGCGATGAACAAAAATCTTCTCGCAGAAATGTTTGAAAAAGCTTCGGCCATCCAGTCCACTCCGCAGTTGTCCGAGATCCTTCCTGGCTACTCGCTGAAGCATATCGAAAGCCTTAAGAAAGAGATGAATAATATCTTAGCAGATGCCTATCTGAACTCCTCAGGGGAGGAGGATATTCTGTGCGGAAATCCTGTACTCAAACCCGCCTTTGAATATATTTATGAGCACAAGGGTGAAAATTTTTCTCTAAAAGCCATGGCTGACTTGTGTCATATTAGTCCAAGCTATTTTAGCCGGCTATTTGCCAAAGAAACGGGCGAGAATTTCTCCAGCTATCTTTCCCGCTTGAAGATGAAATGGGCGAAGCAACTGCTCGAAGCTACAGATATTCCGGTATCACAGATCAGTAGCGAGCTCGGCTTCAATGAGCCGGGGTATTTTATTAAAATATTCAAAAAGTATGAAGGTACAACACCTGCGGTGTACCGAAAGTATTACAAGGGATAAATAAACGAAAAAACAGATGATTCATGGGTCTTGTCATCACCGGAATCATCTGTTTATATATTGGTCTTGGCTAAACTACACAATCTGTGTTTACCTGATAGACTGCCTGAGCCCGAGCCAAATCGGTAAGAATGGCATGAGAATGAAGAATAGCAAAACGTTTATTATCCAATTTATAAATTTGCTTTTTCCCATCATCATGAACGGACATACATATTCCCCTACTTATAATGGCGTGTTTTCTTTATTGCTACTGTAAGGTTCTGACTGATCCTGAGCATTCGGTTCATTGTGCATGGATTCAGTTTTTTTCTTGCGGAATAATTTAGCAAAAAACTTACCTATCACACCAAACACACCTGCACAAGCCGCACCAATGAGTACGAGGACTTTAATTCCCGCGCCCTTAAAAAAAGCAATGATTAATGCCAACAAGCCCACCTTTTTAGCTACTGCCAAGCCGGCTCCTCCCAAGATCAGTCCAGTCAGACCATACTCCGAAATTTTGTCGGTTGAAGCATTAAAATCCTCGTATCGCTCCCCTGATTTGACGGTCAGCTTAGGTAATATGTTGTCATTCAAAAACTTCTTATCCGCATCCAAATGCGCAGGATCGGATACTAATATGGCAGAGATATAACCCTGACGAGTGAGCACACGAACGTTATAATTGATTAGCTTTTCCTTGTTTCCATCTTCGGCCAACATAGACCAGGTTAGATTATGGGTCGCTTCATTATAAAAAGGCTTCACATCCCAGCCCTTAACATACAGGCGATCACTTTCGGCTTTTTCTTTATTACTCTCTTCTGTACCTTTTTTATAGCTATCTAGAATGGCATCTGCGTCGATGTCTTCTTTTTCGTCATCCTTGATATGTCCAAGTTCATAGTATTCAAAAATAACTTCCCAATTTTGATTTTCATCCTTCGGAAATATACTTCCAATCTCCTTGCCAGATGGCTTCTCGTGATTCATCTCACTTACTTTTGCTGTGTTAGCCGCATCCAAGAAAAGAAGAGATGAGTCCAGATCGACCGTAGCCATTTTTCCCAGGTCTACCTTTCGGCCACCCTCAATCCATTTTAACTGTTCACTGGACGAAGCCCACGCATTACCCCCACTGAGTAAAACCAGACTAAGCGCTAACAGCGCTCCTAAAATCGTTTGGCCCCATCTCATTTTGTTGTTACATCTGTTATCTAGTCTCTTGTTCAAAACTCATTACCCCTTTTTAAATTCCAATATCTCCCGTGTCCCCAACCATATTATCTACTGTATTATATTTTGTCAATTCACAGTAGCAAAGGGAGTTTCTGAGACTTAATACTCATTTTTATACATATGTATGCAAATCTTCTAATCTAATTGAACTGATTTTACAAGGAGTGGATGAGCGATATAAAAAGATTCATAATGGATAAGTACAATTGCGCAACGGCACTACCTATCCATCCCGGTATCCTTTTTTATAAACTTCTAAAAGGGATTATGACTTGATACGACAACCCCATTGACTTCAAGCTTAATTTCGAACACATTCATCTAGCATAAAAAATGTCGAATTTCAGCAGATTAAGGTATGCATACTTCACCAAACAAGCGACTATAGTCTTAGTGACTTTCTTCCTGTTTTTAAACATATGTCATCTTTTTTATTTAAAAGAATGTATAGGCTTTCAAAGGGGAGAATTATTAGAAATAAGGAATTATAAATAGAC
>NZ_CP191577.1:8700-156561 GCF_050516475.1 Paenibacillus ottowii
AATTTGAATTGTAAAAACACTATAATTCATTCCTTACAAATTACCGTCAGCTCTTTACTCTCACATAAATTATTCATAGCTTCATATACATTATTTCCAAATTTCCAAATATAATAGTCGTCTATGATACCGTATACTTTTCCTATCTTAGACATAAACATAGTTGCATTACCGTCATATGCCCATCCGATTAGAACTAGCTCTTCTCCAATTATCTTTTCGTATCTGCTATAGTGTTTCCTTTCGATTCCTTCCCTTAAAAATTCAGGGCCTATCTGAAAGTCATCTGATTCATCACTAGGCACTGAGTACTTTAGCCCTCCGAAATGTTCAAATGCCTCTTTAGCAGGATAAAATACTTCAAATCCTCTTTTTTCTAAGAAGTTTATTGTTGAGCCGATCTCTATTTTTCTTTCGGGATACCAACCAGCATCCTTTAAAATATTAATAGTTCTTGTGGAAAAAATCATTCTGTGCGTACAACTCAATTCGTAACTAATTGATTATATCCTTTATACAAGGTTAAGTAGTTCATTGAGCACCGCATAACCTTTCTCATGTTGCCAAAGTCTTTGATAAATGACTGAACTTTATTATTCTATTTCTTCCGGTTTCCTAAATAAACAAAGAGTGTCTAGTGCCTCCAAAATGTTATCTCCGAACTTAAATAATGAATACCCATTTTTCCCAAACACCTTCCCTGATTTCGAGATAAACATTATTAAATTCCCACGGTATGCCTCTCCAACTATAACAAGCGGCTCTTTCACTCGCGCCTCAAATTCCTCAAAGTCTTCTTTTTCATAGTAATCCCCAACAGCTTCTTCAGGGATAAAATGAAAAGTCTCTATACTTCCATCCGGATGCTTAAATTTATATTCAACTCCACCAAATAGACTTAATGCTTCAATAACTGGATTGAATACTTGATACCCCATTGCCTCTAAAAATCTAACTGTCTCGGTTAAATCAAGCTTATTATTTGGATTCCATCCTGCTTGTAGCAGTATTTCTCTCGTTTCATCTGATAAGTTTCGCATAAAGCAACCTCCTATTTATTCAAAAATATTATTCATGAAAATCATTAATGAAATCGAAAAATGTCTTCTGACAGTTTTTACATGGTGGTTTATATTTTCCTTTACCGTTAACAGTACTTATTAGTATATCTTCTATTTTTGAACCTGACCATAAAAGCTGATTGACCGCCTGAATTTCAGCACAATTCTCAACATGCCATAGCTCGAAACTTTCGTCGTCTTTGTACGGATTATTAGGGTCGTTTTTAGCTTTCTTCCTTGTTTCTTTTGCTATGTCAGCTAAATCAGGATGCAGTTCCGTTACACTTGGATTGAATTGTCCTTCTCTAGCACCGTTATAGCCAAATGTTATTTTAGTTTTTTTACTACCTACCGTTGTTATGTCTACTGCGGCACTTATTACATCCGGTTTATATTTTCCGCCACCAAATCCATTTTCATCAAGAGGTTTTTTTATTCCACCGTCCTTAATGAACTGAACATGCTTGTCTAACTGCTCTCTAGCAAAATCTTTAGATTCCTCTATTAGCTTTTGCCTGCTAGCAGCATTACCAGTTCCTTCAACCTTTTTCGCCGCGTTTTCTTCCATTTCCTTCATGACCTTATTGTAATTCTTCTGGACATCCGTCTGCGGAAGTGGTCCGCTGTCTATCTTATTAACGTGCGGAACTGGCGCTCCGTTGGCTGTTACTAACTTCCCATGGCTGAGGCCGTCTGCCATTTTACTCAGTTGCTCATTAAATTTCTGACCCAGTTTACTGCCAGCCTGCTCCAGCTTGTTTACAGCTTTGCCAAAGCCTGCCCCGACTGCATCTACACCCTTGCTAATCCATTGCGGTGTAACCTTACTGCCTACCTTTTCCGCGAATCCGCCGATCGCCTTGCCTACTTTGGAGTCCAGTACGCCTACGGTGACAAAACCCAAGCCCGCATCTTTCGCTACTGAGCCCCAATTAATCTTTTCACCACTTAGCACCTGACTCGCCAGATTTTCTGCCGCATTTGTCACACCGCCGATCGCTGCTTTTCTTAGCAGTGCTCCTCCTACACCGAGTGGACCAAAAATCGCTCCAGACACTGCCCCGATCCCCGCTTCTCTTAAGCCGGTCAGGGCATAGTCACTAAAGTCACTCACTTCCCCTCGGGCAATATCCGATGCCGCCAAACTGGCTACACCCAAACCTCCCGCCAGCATCGCTCCTCCGGCTACCGCCGCAATGACTACCGTACCCGCTCCAAGCGTAGCTACTGTAACAGCCGCTACTACAGCCACAGCTGCCACGACCGCCAAACCGCCCAATATATTCATCCCCAGCTTTCCCCAGTTAAACGGTTCAGGGGGAGGCGGCGGTGGAGGGGGCTCTCCTTCTTTTGGTTCATCATCAAATGGAGGATACGCGGTTCGGTCGCTTCCGTCAGCCCAGACGTTTCCTCCTAACACGTGGTATTCGTTCTCTACCGAAATCCCCGTGTTTCCCCCCGTCTGGTACGCCATGACCTGACTCGTTCCATTAATAATGATTTTCTTAGGCGTATTCAGAATAATTTCCTGCTCTGCTTCTAACGTCAGCTTTTTGGGACTAGTAATTTCAATGCCAACAGCATCATCCAGACTCATCTGCAATGTCCCACCCGAGTCACCCATGATATGGATGCGATCCGGTGCCAATTTCAGCTCACTACCATGCTCTGTACCAAAATATCGATCATTGGGATTACTCGTCTTGGCACAACTGTCGCCATTTGTACGAACCGCACCCAAAATCATTGCTCTGGAACCAGATGCATCCGGAAAATACAGGCTCGCCTGTGTCCCCACCTTCGGCATGCTATACATCGCGCTTCCTGTTGGGGGAGCAAACGGGTACCAATGTGGCTCGGATACCCCATCGTCCTTATCAATCGCCAGCCGCAGCTTTACTTCCTCTCCCCGAACCGCGAGAACCTCTCCTTCCAGTGAAACCCCAATCATTTTGCGATTAGGGATGAAATCACTGCGTATACCCTCCACGCGAGCCAACACATAACTGAATAGCAAATGCCCCTTTTCCATTCGGCTCCACAATTCAGTTACAATCATCGTTTTTTGACGAAATTGCACTTCATCTCCAAGAGCATACCGCTCTCCGCTTTCGATCTCGTATTTGAAAAAATCGGTATCGTGTAGCCCGGCTGACGCCCCACCTGCCCGCTGATAGCCCCTTAAATCTTTACTTGCCGTATAAGGCGTATCCTGCCGAATCGTTCGCTGTGTGCCAGCAGGCATTCCGAAATACAGCTTCGGCGATGCGGACTCCCATATGTCGCTGACCACCACTGTATGTAAACGGCTTGCCATCCGTTTCATAAGCTTCCAATCGGTTTCATCATATTGTAAAATGGCTTCGCCTACCGACTGCTCTCCGGTCTGGTATAGAACATCACCTTGCTCATAACCTTGAGCAAGTTTATTTATTAACTGTTTATATGTTTGTTTTTCTTCAGGGAAAGACCGCTTTCTTTTGACAATATCTAATTCAAACGAAGCGCTGATTCCTTCCAATGTAAGTGTATATACTCCATTACAGTTCTCAACTTCCACCGTATGGACGATACCCTTAAACAAGCTGATTTCCTCTTGTCCATCCTGGGCATACACATGTAGCCGGTCCTCTGAGGTCGCATCCAGCGCAGCCGTGACATGGCTAGACTCCTTGCATATGCCTGTGAGTGTAATTCGCCCATGTTCACCAGGCTTCCACTCAATTCGAACATCCTGTAAGACCTGAATAGGGTAAGGCGAATCTATTCGAATCTGATCATATCCTATCATGTTTTCAAACCTCCCTTCCAGCTACTCCTCCTGCTGGCCATTCGTATGAAATTCGATAAATCCATGATATAAACAAGTCTGGAAAGAGGAGGTCGTCAAGGCTGACAACCCTTCCACCTTGGTCTGTTCTTTGGTATTTTTCCATGTATCCGTCAGCATCGGCAGACATGGCTTTCCTGAGATCGTAGAACCATCTTCTGCGATCAGGTATATAGTCTCGGTACTTGGCTGTTCCGGACTGCTGCAAATTCCAAAATGAGGGACATTTTCTGGAGAATAGTCCCCTTCATTCATCATGGGTTTACCATTAACATATGCCCCGTGGCTGTTCGGCAAATTGATCTTTCGAGGATGAGTCCCGCATGTACAACGCATACAGGCCCCCCGTACCACATAATACTCATCGTCTGGCATGTTTTTTTCCCTCCCTATTTCACCCGGACTTGTTCCAATGAGATCCCGGTAAAATCACGCCGCAATATGCTTTCCGCCACGTCTAGACGGACGACGATCAACGGGGCAGCACTCTCCTGAACTCTAAATATCTTGTGCCCTCGAATAGCATCTGCGTGTAATACCAGATTTCTAATCACATTTTGATTCACATTCCATTCGCTTTCTGGATGTACAGCTTTCAGCTGCGCTATAAAAGGAATATAATAATTCTTCTGTATCTTCTGTTCGATCTGTGTAAGTATGGTTAATTTCAAGGGCAACTCCGGCATATAGGCTTGGACAAGGCGTTTTAAAGCATCTGAAAAGAGAGGAATAGGCCCTGCTAAATAATCAATAAAAATACTTTCTGCATCCGCCTTCACATGGAACATCAATGGTTTGACAATATCCTCGGGCCGTAAATCATACAGTTTCCAAGGATCAATCGTTTCTCTCACCTTAAGTAGCGCAGGAACATTGGTATACCGCACATCCTGCTTTAAGAGGAAATAATCCATGAAGATCCCCCCTCTCGCTTCTCGGCTCCCCCATCACTCGTAAACCGGCATAATATTTTGCTATCATCGCGAAACTCTCCAGCAAATATCGTGCATACCTCAGCTTTCGGCATCCTTGCTAACGAAGGGGAAGCAACAAAGACTGGCATCTGACTTTTTAAAAACTCAACAGTAAGCAGATGGTATTTGACCGCCTCAATTTGTTGAATTTGTTCAATGTCCATCGTAGTGATCTTACGGGCGTAATTTGATTTAAGTTGTTCCAGCTTAGCCATGCGGTTGAACAAAGGCTCGAAAATAAAGTCTGCCGACCATTCGACAGCGCATTCAGCCCCATCCAGAAACCAATTCTCATCATAGGCATCAATGCGGTAAATCGCTTTATTTTTCATAACACGGGTTCTGAGCAAAGAGATATAAATATATCGAATATCCCCCTTTCGACCTTGTTCATGCTGTACGGTAGCAAGCTGGCATAACGACTCTAAAGCTGCCATAAGCTCGTCTGCAATGGCTTGCTGGCGTGACAGAAAGTTATTTTCAATAAGGGCCAAATCCTGTAGCCATTCCGTGAATACGTGCTTTTCCAGTAAATCTTGCAATGCAGCATCCCGATCCATAAGCTTCATTCAATGTTCACCTTACCCCCGGTTAATCTCACATCGTCCATGATGTCGAGTTTGGCTCCAGATTGAATGAAACTTACGCCCTCTTTTCCCTCCATAATAATTTTTGTTCCACCTGTAATTTGGATATCTTCCTGAGCAGACAGGGTTATTTTTTTGTTACTGTTAATCTCGATCCCGCCTTCATCCGTCAGGCGCATGAGCATTTGCCCACTGTTGATAATTTCGACTGCACCTGGTTTGAAAACGACTTGTTTGCCGTATTTGGTGCTAATGCTTTTGACCGCAGGATCACTTCTTTTAACAGGATCAGAGGAGGCAAGATCGACAGAACTAGCAGCAAAGGCATGCTGTTCGCGTTCATCCGGAAAGTACAGACGAATTTGATCCCCTACTTCCGGCATAACATACCAGCCGCTTCCATCAGGAGATGAATAGACAGTAGAATAGGGAAACCACATAGCCCCAGATGCAGTTGAGCCTTGATCAATTTCCAGCTTGATTTTCACTTTTTCTTTGGAAATATCAATCACCTTGCCAAACAGAGAGGCTCCTGACAAATCATAAGCATAGACGGTTGGGCATTTTAGCCCATGTGCATCCCGTAAAATGTAACGATTCACGATCAGATTTCCTTCGGTGACCGTCTCCGCCCTAGCTATGTAAAGCGTTCTTTTATGAAAAATAACGGAACTGCCAAGCTCTAGAATTTTGTTGCTGGTCACTTCATAGCTCAAACTGTTAGACTCGCCATATTCCGGCAGTCCGTTACGAGACATGAGCTTATGCTCTTTCAAGTCTTTTTTTATGGAATAATTATGTTCGTTCAGCGGTTGAGGGGCACTAGAATGAGGGACACCAATCACATATTTTAATCCTTGTTGCATCGTAATTGGAATTAAAGCAGCATGCAGCCGAGAAGCAATTCTTTTGATAAAGGCCCAGTCTGTTTCATTGTATTGAACTAATAATTCACCGATCGCTGCGCCACGAGAAGCCTCATCTATCACTTCTGCATTAGTATATGAACTTGTAACATACGAAAATAGATTGTTATAAGATTCCGCTGTTTTTTGGAACGAACGACGTTTAGAGCGAATGTCCATCATTAAGGTTTCACTGCTAGCCTCAATCGTAAGCTCGCGGACTCCGTTTACAGCTTTTACAGCAATATTCGTCACGATTCCCTGGAAAAACCGAATCTCCTTACCTTCACTTTTTAAGAAGATTTCGATGTGTTCATCTTCATCTGCTTTCTCTACGTATCGATCCAGCTTGTCCTCCGAAACAATGCCACGTATGCAGAAGCTTACATGTTCGTTTAACTGTTTAATAAGATGAATACTTAATACACGCTGAAACTGATAAGGGGCCACCTGAACATCTGCTGTGGTGTAAATGGGGTTACTCATTCATTTCCCTCCTTTTCTGCCTCGTCAACCGTTTGAATGGTACGAATCATTTGCAGGGCAACATCTCGCCATTCAGCATACTGCTTATACGGACAACAAAATGTTCCCATGACCGTCTGTCCTTCCAGCTCAAAGTAGAACATATTGTGGTATATGGGCTGGTCCAGTGCAGGACTTTTAAAGTCAAAGTAGCCAATTTGCTTCCCATGAATCTCTTCCACATTTTCTTCATAAAACACATGGGCTGGATTCATATTTTTCATCATTGCCTTCATTCCTGAAGTGAGTTGTTTCACCCATTCATCTTGTAATGTCTGATCCACCCGATTGAGCGTAACATCCACACTTCCCAAATCATTTGTCAAAATTATTTCTGGACGTTGCTCATGAGGATATTTAATCTTTTGTAAATGCTTGGGCATAGGAGTAAAGTTAGAGGGGACATGCATTTTTAGCCGGTCGCTAAAGAAAGATCGCTCTTCAAACCTATAGGAATGACCGTCAATGATTAGGGGACCTGCTAAAATATCGTTAGGCCTCTTTAGCTTCTCCATTTCGTGGAGCAATTCCAAAATTTTCTCATCCTCATATTTCATAACGCACACTCCTCTACCTGATTTTCTAATCCACAATCATCCGTCCGGCTCCGCCGCTCTGCCAACGACCTGCTGTTCGTTTTCCACGTCCGGCGCCTTCTAAAATTAGAACTAACTGTCTATGCAACTGAGCATGAGAATAATCTCTGTATTCCGTAGCGTTTCGGTTTGCAATATAGTGCTGAATGGATTCCCTGCCTACAACTTCCGAGTTCAGGCACATCAACGCAAACATACAATCCATCGGATCTGTTGCACCACTTTTAAGCAGCTCGGACGCGAAATAGCGCATCGTTTCCGGTCGCAATGTGCTCTGCTTTAGTCCTGCAAAAGGGACATGGATATCACTCCATGTATTGAATTCAGTAGCCATGTCGGCAAAATCCTGATACTTCGAGCGAAGCACGGCACCGTCTTTGAGTTTGAATCGGCCGAGCTCCATCTCATCCAGACCGAATTCTGCCTCTTCCTCCAGCACAATATCTGCATGATGAGCGATGAAATCCGGACGATCTGTTGGCTCTAAAAAGAGCAGCTTCAACACCGACAGCCGTCCGGTGGCTGCATACGGCACTTCGTGCTCCTGCTCCAGCAGGTATAGTTTATCGTTGTGCTTCACAATGCCTCTGCCTACAGTCAGCGTGTGCTCCCCGACAGTCACCTTCATTCCTGTAATGATGCCATCCGAATAATCCTGATACCGGATATCCAGGAAACTGCGGGGGTAGTCCCGCAGGTTCTCCAGCATCTCGGTTTTGAGAATACGACCTTTTTCAAACTTCGGAACGATATGCGTTAACATGGTGCTCCCTCCTTTCTTTCTCTAATCTTCTTTATTCAGGGGAACAGATAGCCGATTCACACCGGGCGCGGGAGGCGGAACCATAACTCCGTCATCTGTGGGTTCAGCTTTACTTCTTCCAAGTAATGCAGTAAATCGGCGAAGATTCTTTTCTAATAATTTGCGTATATCCATCGTGCTCCCCCTGATTGAAAACTACAGTTCATCGTAATCTTTGAATCTGTTGAGATCCTTACATCCCGGCTCCACGTTGCTCCTGCTCGCGAAGTATATAATTCAGCTCGCGTTTATCTACGACATAGGTGCGGGCGATCAGATCGTGAAGAGCCTGTTTTCTCGCCGTAAAGCCTGCCATGATAAAGCCGACGAATAAAATGAGAAACGATAAAAGCTTACTCCAGTAGCGGGCGCTTGCCCGTGCAAAGCTAAGCTTGTGGTTAAACTCATCGACCACAACGATGCCGAGAGCCAGTTTGCCCACTGTGGCTTTGCATTTGGACGATTCCATGAGCGCATAATACAGCCATATAACTCCCCAGTTCAGCAATGTCCGTCCGACTGTTTTCATTGTCAAAATAGAAGTCGCTCCGTCTGACAGCAAAGAGGTTTCTGCGGGGGATGGTATCCAATCTCCCAAGGCCCGAATCACAATCCAGATCAAGCCAATGATGAAAAATACAAATCCTAAAAGAATGCTATCAATGATATAAGCTAAAGTTCGTTTCCAAAAACCTGCATACAGCACGTTATCCCCTCCAAGCGTTGTGTATATTTCTGATTTCGGCATTTTGCAAAATCTTAATTTCCTACTTAGTACCATCAAAGAAATCCAGCTCGGAGAGATCATTTTCGAAGGCAAAGAAGCGCTTGGGACCCAGATACAGCAATTCATCACGACGGGTAATCGGCACTACGTAAAAACCCCAACGGCTATCCCCGACAAAAACAAAATATTTCGTCTCCTCATTGCGAATGGAGTCCGTATCATCCTGTGGAATATCCTGCCCGTACAGCCCAGCAATTTCCTCATACGGCATGGGCTCAAAAGCATCTGGCCGACTGCGGTACACATGACGCTGACGCAGCTTGCCGCCGTTGGCCGTCAGGAAGAACTCCACTTCGGCAGCTTGAGACGGCCGGGAAATCGAACCGCGTACCCGGCTGCTTTCCAAACTCGCAATCAGCTCCTTCTCCCGTCCCGTGTGTGTCCATGCGCTGACTGTGTACGGAATAGCTGGAATATGATTGGTAATGACAGGCTCAATCGTCCCCATTTTTTTAGCGTTCAAATAGCGGATAGCCCCGCGCAGACAGGCCATTTTCAACTCTGGTACCCGGCTCAGGTCTTCTGCCTTTTGTCGGAACTCAATACTGCGCCCTGGTACAAATTCCTTGAGTGCTTCGCGGAACACGTCTATCCGGCAGGACTGCCCGGTCAGTTTGATAATCGAATAATCCTGCAAGCGTCCCTCCAAATAAAAATCATCCAGAAACTTGCGCACAATATTGTAGATATCTGCCTTAAGAAGCTGCTGTATTTCCCGAATGTTAAACACCACGTCAGGCAAACCATATTCATCACGAAACCGTCCGTTCTCGATGACTGAAACCAGCCAACGATCCATTACTGCAATGTTCAGGTCGCTTTCAGCGGATAATACCTGCTCGGATTCGAAGCGGCTGCGTAAGATCCCTGTACGTAGGAAAAATTCCTTTTTCATATTTTCTGCTGCGCTCCACAACAGATGAAAATTGCTCAGCACCCGCTGATATTCATCCCGTGTAGCATGCTCATACCGTTTGAACGCGGTAGGCAAAATCGCCTCTGCTTCACGGTAGCGTTCCTCCAGCCCTGCATAGACAGCATCTACACCAAACTCATCCACATGACGGTACAAATCTCCCGAAGGAATGCCGATCAGGGCATCAATATCGGTGTCAGGCAAACGCGTCTCGGCAGCATAATACCCTGCAAATACAATTTTCATAAACTGCATAATCCGATACGTCAGATTGTTGCCGCCAAAATTGGTATCCCCATTTTCATACGTTGTGTGAATATCCAGCTTGTAGGCAATCCGTCCATCTTCAATCCGGAAGCGACAGGAAGACAAATCTGTGGTCCCTCCACCACAATCAATGACAAGTGCCTGATACTCCTCACCGTCCGCGAAAGTTCCTCGTTCCATCTGGTCCGCCAGCGTGTTGTACAGCACCGCCAGCCCTTCGTCCAGCGCATCCTCCGCTTCAATCCGGTAATCAGGCAAAATATCGCTAAACATTTCAATAAATTGGGGCTGCAGCTTGACGGGGGCAGAAAAGTGAAGGTTGCGAAATCGACACTTAAATTGCTGCTCGGCAGTAGCAATCACATAACGGATAAACGCCGCTAAAATATCGCTGCGGGAAGCGGTTGCTGTATTCCCCTCAGAATCCATTAACTCTTCGATTCGCTTATAGTCATTGACCCAACGCTTGATCCCGCGCAATACCGTGGCACGGCTGCCTGCCACATCGCTTCCACGTAGTGCCTCTTCCCCAAAAACATAAACGATATGCTCAGGATGGGAGCAGTCCGCGACGCGAATGGCGGTCGGCAACACTTCGATCCATTCGCCTTCTGTACCCTCCGGTCCGGGAAATGATACATAATTAATGGCGTTCAACCTTACCGTGCTGCTCAAGCCTGTATCAGGGGTCGTAACGTAGGAACTGTCCAAATAAGCACCTGCTGTGGTGTTCGAGGTGCCAAAATCAATTGCCAGTACCGCATCGGTTGTTTCCGTGCCCCGAATAATCAGTTCGGCCACCGGAATGCGGTGACCTTGAAGCTTCAGCGGCAGCATCGGCTTGTCTCCATAGTAGAGGTTATAAAAGTATTCTGATTCCTGTCTTCGTAGAAACAGCAGACTATAATTATGATTGGATGTCTCTCGCAGTTCAGCATCGCGATGACGAGAAAGATAATATACGCCTGCTCGCCCCTCATCCTTCACCAAATTCAAAACACCGCACAGTTCTCCCGTCGCATTCACCAGCAGCACATTAGAAGAGCTCAGCCATGACAAATCGGACTCGATCCGGTAGTTGTCCATGCGCCCTGTGCGCACTCCCTGATACAACGTGATTTTGGCGGGAACCCGGATACCGCCGCTTTCCTGCCGGCGGTCATTCCAGTTGCGCTGTAGTGCCAATTCCATACGTTCAAAACCGCCAGGATTTGGCCTTGTGATGAGTAGATGCTCCTCTGCGCTCCGAAATCGTAAAATCACGCGAATTAATTCTTCACGTGCCAGACGATTTGCAAAGCCCTCGACCAGTCGCTCCTTATCACATATCCCGCGCAACTGAAAGGTCGTCATTTGCTCCAATTCCGCCCGCGTGTATTTCGTCATACTGCGGACGATTTTTCGATCGGTGAGCGGGTCTAGCAACCTGTATGTATAGGGTCCGTTCATCGTTCACATGTCCTTTCTTAGCCATTCAGCCTTAATAGAGGGCGATAGCGTCTATTTTCATCGTAGGATCTTCCTCCAAAATGCCAAAATGGCTTGTCCAATACAATTCCGTCGTAAATCGTGCCGGGAGAAACAAATCCAGAATCAAATCGACTTTAATTCGTGACAGCGCCGTCTCCTCCTGACCGATATATATGAGCAGTTCATCTTTTTCCTCACAGTTGGTGTAAATGATCGAACGATGGAAAACGCGGCGCATCGTTTGTTTTAGCAGATGCACGGCCTCCCCTGTTTCATAGAGGCGCAGCAGTCCTTCCGCAATCGCATCCCGATCCTCACGATTTAATTGTCCAAAGCCTTCCTTTACCTTCGGACCAAAGATACCGTCCGCAATATCACGCTGAACAAACCTTATATGATACTCTCGTCGATTCATCCCTTGATACAAATCGATTTCCGCCAAAAAATGAATCATGATATCAAATAGCGATTCTCTCAGTTCCAGACACTCTGCTGCATCTGGTGGAAACAAATCCCGAAAAATAGAATAAAAGCGGTAGTATGGATTAATCTCTACTACCTGCTCCAAATGGGACGTATTCAACTCTGCCAAACTTAGCTCCATATACGGGGAGTAGCTGACAGCGGGTACAAAGCGGAATTTATCTACATCCAGTCCCTGTTCCCTCGCCCGCATGAGCAAATCCCAGACGTAATTCACACCCATTCTCCTTCACACTTGTACTCTGGAAAATACATTTGCACTTCCGATACTAGAAAACTCATTAAATCGGATAACATGTAAGCAGGTGTGAGGGGCAAAACATCCTCCGTGCCACGTCTAAACCCCAAACGCATGATCTGCTTGCCATCTTCTGTGCGTACATTATCGCTGACAAATGGATTAAGCGGGTAGGTCTGGGTTTTGGTTACAAGGTTGCTTATATCATTTCTTCCTACGCCTCCCCAGATGTTCACACACTCCAGTTCAAGCCCCTGTGCCGCTTCAAACGAATTGACGATGCGTGTGATCTCTGCTTTGGCACGGACAATCACGGCCTGCTTCCCTGCATAGCGGCCCAAAAAGCTGTCCTGCCGTCGATTGGACAATACCGGATAAGTCTGACGACTAAGTTTTGTGGTCATTGGTTTTGTAACCTTCAACACATTCCATTCGCCAGATTTATCACGTGGCGTAACAATCGTCAGTTCTTCTTCTGTCCGCTTAATATAGCGAATATCGCTTTCAGTCCCGTCAATCAGGTAGCCATGCTCTGGTCCTGTTTTACGCAAAGGCAGCACATGCTCATAGTTCACACGATCCATAGCGGGTATAGGAAAACCGCTGTTCTTTAGAGCCAGCCTTTCAATGTTCCACAGCGGAAAAACATCGGCTTTCTTAAAAATGTCGAATTCCTCCAACGAAATCGTAATTTCATGAATTTCTTCATGGGCGGCCAGCTCGCCGTCCCCACCAATCAATACACAGTCCACAAATTTATAAGCGTATGGGTGATTAATCGTTTTCCACGGCATGCCGTTTTGCATAAACGTATGATATAACTGCTCAATCTCTAAAATATAAGAACGGTTA
Organism: Paenibacillus ottowii; assembly: GCF_050516475.1. Lineage (NCBI taxonomy): Bacteria > Bacillati > Bacillota > Bacilli > Caryophanales > Paenibacillaceae > Paenibacillus > Paenibacillus ottowii. The sequence continues at coordinate 21,994 of NZ_CP191577.1, forward strand.
TGCTCCAGACGAAAACGAATCGGATAGTGTCCGGTTTCCGTGATCAGCATGCCTGAGAAAATTCGTTTGCTGCGTACCAGTGCCGAGATTCGTTCGGTCTCCATCTCAAGAAAAAGCGTAAAGAGCGGCATCTCCCCGCCCTCACGTACCACCTCTGCCACACGACTGATGTCTACCTGTTTTTCTTCTGCATCAGAGGGCAACACGGGATATAAAAATTCATGAATCGGGTCATAGTCCTCACGTGAAGTCAATGACACATACACATCAAACTTTTCTTCTGTATTCTCAATTTCCTCAAATACCCGCCGTTCTAGCTGGCGGGTCATTTCTTCCTGATATTCAACGAGGTTCATAAATACCCCGGCCATCATGTTTTTCAGCAAACGTCTCTGCTCTAGATCGTCCATCTTGCTCAAACGGTCCTGTACCAGCTCTTTCACGACGTCTCACTCCTTTCCGGGCTCCAGCATTCATTGAACATTAAAAGCTTATTTTCCGTCAGCCGCAGGCCGATCCTGGCTTGGTGAATCAGATTCCCCGGCTGCTTTAGCAGCGGAATCAGTAGTTCCTTGCTCTTTGCTGGTATCCGCCTTGGTCGAAGAGGCGTTGCCATTTCCCGTACCACTGCCCTTTGCAGTCGAAGAAGCTTCCTTTTTAGCGGGCGTAGTACCCGCTGAAGCTTTCGCTGTGGCCGGGGTTGCCGCAGCGGAAGATGGAGCTTCATTCGCTGCGCTCCCTGCGTCCGTTTCGTTCATCGCTCCGTCAGAAAATCCCAGCCCAGCAGGAAGCTGACCATTTTTCTGCTGCTCTGCGCTCTGCTTTTCCTCCGCCTTGGCTATGCTCCGCTCCATTGCCAGAACGCTTTCGAGCTTATCAATCTCCTGATAAATCTCCTGGGCCCCGCTATAGGCATCCATGGCTCCTTCATAATCGAGATCCTTCATCATCCGATCCCCTTTGGCCTGAAGTTTGCCAGCTTGAATCTCCTTGAGCTGCTGCTGGATGGATGTCAATTTATCGTTGGTCTCGGTTATTTTCTTTTCCAGCTCTTTTTGTGCGGACGTATAACCAGATTCCATCGCTGCCTTGTTTGCTTTTTTGTACAGCTTAAGCGCATTGGTATAATCGCCACCCTGGAATTTTAAATCTCCGTCCTTCATCCAGCTCGCGGTCTCGGCATAGCTGTCCAGTTGGTCGATTTTATGCTCAATGTCCTTCACATTAAACGGTGGATATAGCCCGGCACTTTTCCGTGCTTTCTCGTAGCTGGCTTCAGCCTTAGTAAAATCCGCCTTTTCCACATAGCCGTCTCCATCAACCATCAATTGAGATACTTTCTGCTCAGCGGTATACAGTCGCTTGTGAATTTTATCGTTAATCTTAATCGCCGCATTTTTTGCTTCACTGTAGGATTTGAGCGCTTTCGCATAATCCCCCGTCCTTGCGTAATCATCTGCAGTCTGGGCTGACTCGATCATCGCTTCCAGCGCAGCCGCCTTATTCGCAGCCATACGCGCCAATGTAATCCATGCTCCCGTGCCCATCACAACAAAAACAAGCAATGCAATCAGAATTCGTTTGATCAGCTTGCGGCGATTTTTAGGCTTTTCCTGAAACACTTTATTGACATAAATAGCGGCAGCCGTGTAATTATTCACCGTCCGGCGCTGCTTGCTCAGCAGAACCTCTTCCAATGTATCCGTCAGCATAACCGGGTCCTTCGCTTCCTCCAGCGCACCCAGCATTTCTGCCAACTCAACGTCCTCCCACATCCCGGATGTTGCGAGCAGCAGGACATCGCCATCTGCAAGCTGCGTCTTTTTGGCGTAATGCGCATGAACCCCATTCGGATTTCCCAGGTATTCCAGCAGATTGCCTCGTTCCTCGTGTGTACTGGTCGCTTCATCTGGAATACGACCATCGTCTGCTAGTGACTGAGCCAGGCTGTGATCCTTACTGCGAAAGTTAAGTCTTCCATTGCGAAAATGATATAGCCGCACATTACCGCACGAAACGTACACCATTTTGTTGTAGTTGGTCACGACCATCAGCAAACTGGCCTTGAGCCGAACGCGACGACTTTCAAATTGTAGCCATTCCTGCGCTTCACGCAGATCTCTCATCAAGCGCCGTTTGGACATGGAGGGCTTCTCCATGAAGTTTTCCAGCACCGTTTTGACAGCCATTTCTGCGCTGCGCAGCTCTTGATCCGAATCCAGACCGTCTGCGAGGACATAACAGGCCATGTCGTCCGTCTCCATGAATGCAAAATAGTCCCGGTTGTCTATGTAAGAGCCCGCTTCCGACACAAAGGCGGTACTAAAATCGCTGTTGTCCTTGCGCATCGCTATCCCCGTCTTTCTTGTTTCATCCTATCGCCAAAATAAGTACTGTCGCATTATCCTGACTTTTATAGCCTTTATCATTAATAGTGTCGATCATGGCATCCGCCGCTTCCTGCGGTGTTCCACCCTTGCGCATGATCTCTTCCATTTCAATCTCCGTTAGCGCCTCCTGAATGCCGTCACTGCACAGCAGCACATGATCACCGGAATACAGACGAATGGGTGCAGTCCCCAGTTCCATGCTCTCAAAGCCTTCATAGCCCAAGTAGTTGACCAGTTGATTGCGTACAGGACTCGTTTTGGCCTCCTCCGAGGTCATTTGTCCAGCAAGCACTCGCTCCTCCAGCAGTGTTTCTGCTGTATGTTTGGAATTGACGGTCTGAAAATGACCATTGCGGTAAATGGTAATCAAGCTGTCGCCCACCGCTCCGTAATACAGCTGATAGCCGCACACAATGACCGCTGCCAGCGTCGTTCCTCCGCCCTGTCCATTTAAATTTTGCAAAATCCCGCGATTGCTTTGAGTTGCGGCCTCAGCAAAATATCTGTTCAAATTCGTTGCATCGTCCAACTTGGCAAACGCCTTCGTAAAAGTCGTCACAGCCAAGGTACTGGACATGCGTCCATTGGCCAGCCCGCTGATCCCATCTGCGACAACAGCCAGCGTACCGACAGGCGTCGTCATACTGGAAAAATAATCATCTTGCTCACTCCGGCTCCCGATCGTTTGACCGTTTCCGATTTCAATTCCACTCATGGTACGGCTGCCGGAACTTCGCGTCAGTCGTATACGGATGATGAGAAGAACGGCGAATAGCACCGCAGCTCCACATACAACAAAATAAGGCTGCATATCGTTACCTCCCTGCACCATTGCCTACTTCCGTTCTAGTTTTCGTTATCCCACTCAAAATGAGCACCACACAGCGGAATAAAGATAAATTTGCTGCGCCCGAGCTGAATCACGTCATAAGCAGCCAGCTCCACTGGTGAATATACCGCTTCGTTATTGTGATACGCCAAGCCTGACGAATCGCCCGGCAGCAAGTAAAAGTTGCGTTTCTTCGGATCATACACAATGACCGCATGATTTCTGCGGGAAATTGTGTTATCTCCGATAATACGAACATGCATTTCCTCCGCGCGCCCGATAAAGTTTTTTTCCGCCATAATACGATAGTCCTGACCCACCTGTGCACCTTCGATGCATACCAGCCATCCGGTTACCGGATGAATCCCCACCGTTTCGCCTAAATACGGCATGGTTTTGTCATCGTCTCCTGCCACATTTGTTTTCGCTGCTGGTTCGGCGTTCTTGGGTGCGGCTATATTTACTACTGTATTGCAATAAGGACACGTATTTCCGTGCTTTCGTGTACTGAACATGTGTCCGTTCGGGCATCTTGTCAAACTCATAGTCGTTTCCTTCCCCCATTGTCATGATTGTCTTCACAGCGATCTAAGGATGTCGCAACTTCTTCATCTATTTAACGAGCAGTCTGGTATTGGCAATATATAATAAATCACCTGAGTAAATTCGGTAAGGCTCGCCACTTTCCAGCTTCTTGGTGACACTTTCGTTTGCAGACCGTAACCCGGTCCCATTGCCAGAATCCACATCCTCCACAAACCAGTCGCTGTTTACCCGGTTGAGTACCGCATGTTCCACACTTACCAAGGAGGCATAATCTGTACCTGCTAAATCAATATCCGCCTCAGAGCGCGACGTAGTTTTGCCGATTAACAGTGACGTTTCGCCTTCGATATACCATTCTTTAATGGACTCGCCCTCTTCATCAATCAACACCAGCTTGGCAATCCGTTTACGCTCTGTCTTTGGCTTGGGCACAGGTACAACGGACACCAGATTGCGCAGTATGTATACAAGCACGCTGATTCCAATACCTATCGCGACCACGGTCTTCAAACCGCTGTAGCCTGTACGATTAAATACATAAAAGGCGATCGCCAGCATCAGCCCGAACATGGCAACATCTATGATGAAAACCCATCTGCTCTGTGCCTTTTTCACTGCTTTCTTCCCCCGTTTCTATCCTGAAATCATCACTTCTTACGAATACCAAAAAATTGGTTGAACATCGCCGAGGTATCCGTCGGATCGCCGGATTTTTTCGTTTTCTTCCCTGGTGAGCCCTCCTTGGTTTTCGGATGAAAGCCGAAAAATTGCTCAAAATCAGTGCCAATGTCAGCCGGATTGAATCCTTTAGTCGTCTTGCGCGTACCGCCAGAAGGTGCTGCCCCTCTCGCTCTCTCCTGCTGTTCTCCGCTAGTTCCCGTTGCTTTTCGGATGAGCTCAGCATCGTATGCCTGCCGCAATGCTTCGTCACGCAAGGTATTGTAAGCCTCGTGAATCAGCTTGAACTTGCGCGTTGCTTCCTCGCTTCCCTGGTTCGTATCTGGATGATACTGTTTGGCCAGTTTACGGTAAGCCTTCTTAATCTCTGCCTCCGAAGCATCCCGGCCGACACCGAGTAGCTCATAGTAGTTGGTCATTGTGTGATGTTCCCCTCTCCGAAAAAAATAAATATTAAGAGACCCGTAGGCCTCTTAATATTTATCCACCCTTCACTTGTGTGCCGGGTGAGTGTGTGTGTTTAAGCTGCGCTTAACGTTAAGATGTTAAGCTTAAACTGGATAACCGCCGTCGATGGTAGCCAGCTCGGTTTTGTCTTTCTTTTGTTTGATGTAGAGTGTAAATGCACCTACACCTTCTGTGTCGCCGAAGTGCTCGTTGTAGTCTACAACGAACGCATTCGGGAAGTAGATTTTACGAACCACTTGATCCGCTGCGATAACTTCCAGTGTTACTTTACGGTAGCTGTCTGCTTTTTCAGCAGGGACCAGAGACCACAAAGCCAGTTTCAGCGTGTCATCTGCGCTGTCACCGTCTACTGCTGTGATGATTTTACCGCTGATGCGCAGCGTGGAGCCTACGTCAGTGGAGCGTGCATTGGAATCGTCCGGTGTATCAGTGTCATAAATAACCGTTTGGATGTTATCCAAGCCCAACTCGATTGTTTCTTGTCCTTCTACTTTCAATCTGAATCCCATGTGTGTTGCCTCCTTGAAATTAGGTAATATAATGGCGGAAGAAGCAGAGCTTCTTCGCGATTTATGTATAAAGGCGGTCCTGGATAGAAACGCCTCTAACATCTTTCGTAGTGCTCGGATCATGATTTGACCGAACTGGTTCCCTTAGTGATCATGACTTCCAGGTTCTTCACATTGCCATTGAAGACCAGATCGATATGACACATATTGCTTTTCTCGTCAATAATGAAGCTCATATCGTCTCCGTCCTGAATGATCGAGTTCACAGATCCTCTGCTGCTCAGCCACTTGCTCTTCTGGCTGCTCGGATTGTTACTGAAGAAGCGGACGATATTCTCGTGCTTGAAGTCTCCTGTTTGGTAGCGCAAAATACGTTCAATGTACGTGCTGACCAGCGTCTTGTAGATGGAGTCAAAGCCATCCTCAGACATCGCCATGCTTCTCGCCTTGTAGACGGTAATCCGGCGGATATCCTTATCCTGAATCTGCGCATTCTCGGATGAGAATACAAAGCCAAAGTTTTTACGGTTGATGGCATCCTTGATCGTGTTGGTGAAGCCGGTGATTTCCTTGGCCATCGTCGTTACCGTGCGCAGACTGTTGTCTCCCGCTTCGATGTCAAAGCGTACGCCAGGGAAGTTTTTATTGACCGTCTTGAACGTTTCACGCAGGTATTCAGGACACTGATAGGCAGCGACCAAACCAGCGGCCACGTAGGCAGCGCCCACATATACGCCCTCGATCCACAGCTTGAGAATATCTTCTTTCTCCTTGGAAAGCTGCACACCGTCTTCAGTCTGTAGCATTTTGCTATCAATAATGACACCTGATTTATCCTTCGGAATAATCGTAAAGTTTGGTACACAAGGAATCGCAAATTCGCTATATTCTCTGCGTACAAGGCTTGCACATTTATCGACATATTTGTCGATGCCTGCTGTCGCCATACTGTTGAAGGTCGTCTCTTCACCGGATTCAAAGTTAAAGAACATTTGAATTTTGTAATCCTTCACGACCTGCAGCAGCATCGAGAGCGATTCCATTGAATTTCCGCCTTGCTTCACGACCTTCTCGTTGCCCTTAAAGCGTTCACGAGACACCTTCACCTTACCAGCTGCTTCCAGCTCAATCGATGGGACGATCCCGAACCAGATGGTGTCGCTGAATTCATTTTTGGCATTTACCGTGTTCAGGTAGGTTTCCAAGCGCGGGATATTGCTGCTTTTCACCAGCATGTCCAGCTTGTTATTCGCCACCAGCATTGTTGGCAGCATTCCTTTGCTCTTCGTCGCATATTGGTCGAAGAACATTTTGACACCGAGGATTTTTTCTACCAGCGGCTTGACCGCCTTCACGAAATCATCCTTGGCATTTTTATAGAACTCCAGATACGTGTTGTAGTTCTGAACTTCAACCGCTGTGTCAACCTTGGTCTGAACAGCTGGAAGTGGCACAAACGTGCGAACCACCAAGTCCTTCACATAATCAGAAGGCGTATCTGTGATGGAGTTGTAATCTTCTTCGAATACTTGGGAGAGATCGCCAGTGCTGTTCTCATCCAACAGCATCAGCTCAGTACTTTCGCTCTTCGGCGCTTCAATAATTTTCAGTTCGCCGCTTTCCCCAATGGAGAGCATACCCACCTGGATCAACTCACCCGCATTTTCCTCTTGAGCGCCCCCGAGCAGAAGTCGGGTTTTGATGTCCTCAATGGCCAGTGGCAGCATAGCCATGACGTTGTTATAGTTCTGGCTGGCTTCCTCGAACATGGCATTCAGCTTGTCCCCCATGTCGAGTTTCTTTGGATCGCCATCATCCAGCTTGTCGTATTCACCGTACATATAGTGAATTTCTTTGCGGACTTGACGAATATCGTCCATAACCTTTTTCGGTGAGATCATGTCCAGCAGATTTTCAAATTTGAAATCTACATTGGTAATTCCCTGGCTGCGTTTGGTATCGATGAGCGTAAACAACATTTTCAGAAAATCATTACTTTGGTTTATACGAATCTCTGAAATGCTATCCTCATCAATCCCCTCAGGCTTTTTAAGGGTGTAGACGACTTTTTGATTGGCCGCGTTAAAAAACGAATACACGGTCGGTGAAAACTTATCCAAAAATTCATCAAAGCTGCGCACCAGAAGGTGCTGATTAATTTCCTTGATCTTCTCATCACTCAAGCTGTCGATACCCTTCACATCACCTACAATGGTGATCAGGTCCAGCTTTTCCGGGTTAATCTCTTCAAAAAGCATAGTCCGGTTGGTTTGATAAATGATTTCCATCGCTGTCGGCAAATGAATAAAGTATGAGTTATAGGTCCATTGCTTCATATATGGACATGGGATGTCCAATTTGAAATAGACGAATACCCATTTTTAGTTCTTTTGCCTCCTCCCCCCTACTTAACATTTAAATTCGTCAAAGGATTGAGCTTATACCACATTTACGGTACAGGCATGTAACCTCGAAAATCGTTCCGAAGTGTCATTCGGCTTTTAACGGCAAGGTATACAAACGAGATATAATTTCAAAATCAAAAGTCAGATAACACAGAAATTTCGAATTTACGATTTCGTATTCCTAACTTCAATCCCAATTTTTGCCGTTGATACGAAAGCTATCATACAAAGCACCCTTCAGTTTTGTCAATTTCTGTAGTCTCAGATTGAAACAGGGCATTTTGACTCATTTTATGCGTATATACGTAATTTTTATGATATGTTAGACCTGTTTCTTCAGGGAAATATTCACAAATGGAATCCAATGACCGATAGAAGTTCATTGGATATTTCTGAGAAGCGTAAAAGTATCAAATTCATGGCTAATGTGAGGTTTTTCAGCTATTTCGGTCCTTTATCCCTTATATCCCAAGGATTAGGAGAGTTGGCACACCCGTATCGGCCTCGCTGAAGGAGGAGCTTATGTTCAGAATAAGGAAACTTGGAATTATCATTTTCATGACTTTTGTACTATTTTTTCAAATTGGCTTAAATGGGGGCATTTGCACTGCGAATCAGGCTGGTGCAGCATCTTCAGGAGCAGTCCCGGTCGAGGGTTATGATGCGGTGTTTGTATTGGACACCAGTTATTCCATGCGGGATACCGATCCTGAGGGGATTGCCGCCGAAGTCATCAGTATGTTTATGGACTTGAGTGATGCAGACCGTACACGCGTGGGATTCGTTGCTTACAATCACCACGTTGTCGCCTCCAAGCCACTGACCTCGATTGGCGTGGCGGCGCAAAAATCCCAGATCCAGCAGGAAATCAGAACCCTTAACCGTTCCGGCTATACAGATTTGGGACTTGGATTGCGTAAAGGCTCGGAACTGCTAGCCGCAGGAGCATCCCAGGGGCGTCAGCCTTTTATGATCTTATTATCAGATGGAGAAACTGATTTTGGTGCCTCTTCTGGTGCTCGTTCCAAAGGCGACTCCAATAACGATGTATCCTCTGTCATCAAATCTGCACAGACCAAGGGATACCCGGTGTATACGATTGGTCTGAACCATGACGGCACGGTGAACCGGCAAGAACTCGAACGGATCGCTTCTCAGACAGGAGGAGCTTCTTTTATTACGAGCAGCGCCGAGGATCTGCCGGAAATTCTGAACCGTATTTTTGCCAGTCAAATTCGCTCCAAGCTCGTTCCCGTTGCTGCTATTACGACCACTGGCGAGATGCAAGAGCTAACGGTGACTCTACCGGATTCTAGTATGGAGGAAGCTAACCTAGTGCTTTTGTCGGAGCATCCCCTTTTGGAAACCCAGCTGTACTCCAATTCAGAAAATGTCCGCAGGTACAAGTCGAGCCGATATGCGATTTTGAAAATTGAGCATCCACAAGCAGGTAAGGTGAAGCTGAAATTACGGGGCATTCGCGGGGATTTAGTTAAAATCAATTTACTTGGCAGCTATCGTCTGGAAGCTGAAGCTACTATGGGGGGAACGCAAGTAACAGCAACTCATGGCGACAAGCCTATACCATTGCTGAAAGGGCAAGCGACACCATTTCAAGCTCAGCTCTTGTTACCAGATGGCCAAAAGCTTACAGATGAAGCCGTATATACATCTCTCCAAGCCCATATTATAGTTACACCTGTAAAGGATGGTACAGCTAAAAAGGTGCCTATGACCTATAAGTCAGGAGCCTTTCATACCGAATATGCGTTCCCACAAACCGGTGATTATACATGGCAGCTATCCCTGGATAGTCCGCAGTGGTACCGTAAGGGAACTGTACATAAGGTTCACGCAGCCAATGCAGCACCACAGGCCTTAAAAGACCTGTCAATTCGCCTGGTAAAAGAAGACGGTGATTCCCGTCGAAGCTTATCGGATTTTATTGTTGATCCCAATCATGACAAGCTGAGCTATAAACTCGATTCAGAAGCCTCCGGGGATGCGATTCATGCTGAGATTAACGGTAATGACCTGCTGCTATCCGAGCTTCACACAGGTGACACGAAGCTAAAGATCACCGCTACAGACCCGGAAGGAGCGTCCAGCAGCGCTACACTGACCGTATCTGTCCAATCGCGGTATACAGCTATTAAATGGACGATAGCTATCAGCATTGTGATCGCCGCCCTTCTGTATTGGTACTTGCGTCCGAAGCCGCAGTTTGCCGGAAGAATCGAAGGATATTTTCTCGCTACAGCAAGTGGACAGGAGATTCCGGTAAAATCCTGGCCGCTCACCTCCTTTCCGGGCCGTAAGGTCAGCTTGCAGGAGTTGTTCCGTACCCTTGACGTTCACGAACCGTTGCCAGAAGCGGAACGTATCCTATTCTCCGCAGGTAAAAAAGGGACTCTGATCGTGAAGCATGATACACGCTGCGCCCTGCAGCATGGAAAAGTCAGATTGACCCGCAACAAAAAAGCGGTCATGGAGTATGGTGATAAGCTGTACATCACGTTTGAGGACGGTGTCACTGAAATTGAGCTGCGCTACAAAGCGATTAAGCCGAATACTTCAGTCTACACTGACCATATTCAAGCGCCGACAGGATAACGTCCATCCAAAAAAAGAGAAGCACCGTCTCTTACGATTAACGAACCGTAAGAGGTGGGCGCTTCCCTTTTTTTATCCAATATTCCGCACGTAGTGCGGCCTTAAACCACCGAAGTGAGCGGCAACGCTTGGCAGCCTGTACTTCCAGACCACGCCGAATGACATACGGCAGTAATGAAATCCCTGCATTTTCGATCCGAATCCGTTCGGTCCGGTCTGCAAATAATCTGCCAGGCACATCCGGTGGAGGTGATCCTTTTTGGCAATAATACAGCGTGGCGGCCAAGCTATAAATATCTGACACCGGTCCCTGCCGTGAACGGTTAGAGTAAAATTCCAGCGGAGAATAGCCTGCCGTGGTGAAGATTGGATGCTCCTTGCCTTCAAAATGCACAGCAGAGCCAAAATCAATCAGCTTGATGTTGCCATTTTCCCCAATCATAATATTGCCTGGCTTAATGTCCCGATGAATAATTCCTTTGCTGTGAATATACTCCAGGGCATCAATTAAAGGCAGCAGCGTTTGGTATAAAAAAACAGGATCAGACGTGGGCACCGCCTCTTCTTTCATCATTCGGTCCAGCGTCTTGCCTGCACAGTATTCCATGACCAGATAAGCGGTTCCATTTTCCTCAAAATGATCTATGTAACCGACAACCCCCGGGTGATTTAATTCCTTCAACATTTGTCCTTCGCGCAAAAAATAATGCATAAACTCCACATATTTGGATTGCATCGAAGCGCTGCAAGTGACCGTTTTCCGGTCCAGCCCCCGCAAAGCCAGCGCATTCGGAAAAAATTCCTTTACAATGACCTTTTCTCGATTATCCAACAGCCTTGCCGTATACACGATGGCCAGCTCACTGCGGGACAAGGCGCTTCGAATTTGATATGTATTTCGCAGCTTTGTATTGCGGGCAAGCAGATTCCCGCTTGTATCCACGATCATGACTCGTCCTCCTGTCAGGTTCTTAGCTTATGTCTTTTGTATATATCGGCTTATTACACGTCTTTTTATTATACCGTAAATTAAGTTATCGGAAAAACAAATAACCTGCCATAATCTCCCTTAGAGAAATGATGGCAGGTCTTTTGGCATTCATTTAGTCCTATTTTCTCAAATCATTTTTACCTATTTTTAACCTAATTTTGTACCTGGCTTCATGCTGCGCACACTGTTGGTATTTTTCTTCCGTTCGCTGCGCAGTTTGCCTTTACCTTGTTCGGGAGTGCGAATGGTGAGGGCAATCAGGAACGATACGACACACAGCACAGCAATCGTGGTAAAGGTCGGGATGAATCCGCCGAGCAAGGCCGCGATACATGATCCCGCCAGCGCACCCAGACCAAAGCCCTGATACACAATCCCATAGTTTTTGCTTTGGTTCTTCAAACCAAAGAAGTCAGCTACAATAGCAGGAAAGACTGTAATGTTGCCGCCAAAGCAAAAAGCAATTCCTGCTACACAGGCAAAGAACAAGCCAAAATTCAGCGGTACCAGACTCAGTACTGTAACTGCGATTGCCGTTGTTAAAAGTGCACCTGCTACCACTTTCAGACGCCCTACCTTATCAGATAGCGCACCCAAAATAATCCGACCCGCCGTATTGAAAATAGCGACCATGGCGACCGCATTAGCAGCTGTGGCTACATCTAAGCCGGCCATCCGTACGCCGATATCTTTGACCACTCCAATCAAGTAGAGGCCACTCATACAAGCGGTAAAGAACATGACGAACAGCAGGTATGCCTGCTTGGTGCGCAGCATTTCTTTAACGGTATAGTCGCGCTGTACAGCCCCATCTTGTACCGAGGGTTTATTCAGAACTACTGCTTCTTTCACCAGGAAAGAACCACCGACAATCATGATCAGCACGATGATTCCCCAATACAAAAACGCTTGCGATACGCCAACGGACTGAATCAGCGAACCGTTAACATATTTGAATACCAGACTGCCTGTCCCGTAGGCTCCAACTGAAATACCGGAAATAAGTCCTTTTTTCTCAGGAAACCATTTAATCAAATTCGACAGTGATGTAATATATGCCGTTCCATCCGCAAAACCTACGACAATACCTGCCAAAATGTAAAGCAGGGATAACGAGGTTACCTGTGAACTGAGCATGAGCCCTGCCCCTAGCACCACCCCTGCACACAAAATCAGACGGCGAAGTCCCCATTTATCCTGTAGCTTGCCTGCGAATAACGTAGCAAACGCTAGGGCAAAGCTGGTAATTGAAAATGTAATAGCGACCGAACTGAGGTTCCAGCCAAAGCGGTCCACTAACGGTTGATTAAATAAACTCCATGTATAAATGGTACCTAACCCCATCTGAACAATAATTGTTCCAAGCACGACCAGCAGGCGATTTCCGCTGTTTGATTTCATTATAATCTCCTCTTTTCATTCCGGCTCTACAGCATCAATTATGATGGATTCTCTCTACACGGGTTATTATAACCCTGCATGTCAGCCAGAAATCATTTGAGGAATGAAATGCACCTATTGCGGAATGAAATGCCTTTAAAGTCGCATAATTTGCCGAAATTCTTTGGCCTTACTGCGGCTTACCGGAATTTCAGCTTCTAGTCCACGCAAGCGCAGGAGGTACGTATGATTGAACCAAGGTACAATTTCACGGATCTGCGACAGATTCACCGTGTAAGATCGGTGACAGCGAAAAAAATCCTGCTGCGGCAGCCGGGCATGAAATTCCGAAATGCTCATCGGCATCGTATATTCTTCGTGCCTTGTAAAGACACGAGTTACCTTTTCCTGCGCACACGCATAGTAAATATCGTTCGCATCCGTTACGATAATTTTGTCATTTTTCAGCAGATTAATACGTCCCGGAGCAGCAACGGTATTGGTTTCAGCCACACGGGTTTGCCCAGCCGGGACAGACTCCTGTGTTTGAGTGTTTCGCTGTTCATAAGCATTTTCCAGCTTGCGCAACATGGATGCGATCCGTTTTTCATCATAGGGTTTGAGAATGTAGTCAAACGCCTCCAATTCAAAGGCCTGCGCCGCATGTTCTTTATAGGCAGTCGTAAAAATAATATAAGGCTTTTTAACAAATTTGCTAATGTTCTGCGCCAACAGCATCCCGTCCAACGAAGGAATGTTGATGTCCAGAAAGATCGCGTCCGTCTCCTGATCTTGCAGAAACCGGAACACATCCAGTCCATCCTCGAAACTGTCGGTCACCTCAATGCTGCTATGCGTCTGAATCAGATACTCCAGCTCTTCACGCGCCGGAAGCTCGTCTTCTACAATTATGGCCTTCATGACTTCTCCTTTGGTATGTCAAAATAAACTTCGGTGCCCGGATCATGTTTAAGAATAATGACTCCTTCACCGTACATCAGCTTGAGTCTTCTGTGCACATTATACAAGCCGATCTGTTTAGCCGGAACCTGATCATGATATAGGTTATCCACCACCTCGTCCCGTATACCCACCCCGGTATCAGATACAGAAATACGCACTTTTTCACCACGGTCCTTTACAGAAATCGTTACCGTACCTGGCCCCTTTTTTTTGAGGATTCCATGATTAATCGCATTTTCAACCAAGGGCTGGATGATTAGGCTTGGAATACGCACGGAAACCTCATCCATTACATACTCCACCTGAAGCCGATTACCGAAGCGGGCTTTTTCTATTTCTACATAATCGGATACCTGCTGAAGCTCCTTGTGGATTTCGATCAAGTCATCATTCAACTCCAAATTATAACGCAGATAGCCTGACAAATTAATGATCAGTTCGCGCGCTTTATCTGGCTTAGTGCGTGTCGTCGAGGCAATGGCATTTAACGCGTTGAATAGAAAATGAGGGTTGATCTTAGTCTGGAGTGCCTTTAGCTCGGCCTTATTCGCCGCTTCCTTAATTTGCTCCACACGTGACACTTCCATTAACGTGGATATGATTTGAGACAAGCCAATCGCCATTGTCTGCAGCGGATACGTGATTTTATAAGCTTTTCGGTAGTAAATCTTCAGCGTTCCGGTTACTTCTCCCCGCTCCTCTAACGGGATAATGAGCAGAGACTGGATCTGAGGCGTTTTATCGTCAGCAATATGGTTGCGGATCGTGATTTTACCGCTGCGGATCGTCGCTTTAGTCACATCGCTAATGATTTCATCCCCGATATGATAGCGTTCTTCGCCAAAACCGACATAAGCCAGCACATCTCGGGTATCCGTAATCGCCACCGCGTCAGCCTTGATGTCTTCTTTTATAATCGAGCAAATCGTATGCAAGGATTCCGCATTAATCGAACGAAAATAAGGCAGCGTCTTGTTGGCAATATCCAATGCCAGCTTGGCCTGTCTGGCTGCGATATTCTCCTTTTCTCCCTCCACACTCTGGATCAGCAGAACAATTAAGCCAATACTGACTTCTCCGATGATCATCGGTAGACCGATCTTGGAAACGATGTCCACTCCAAGGCTATGGGGTTGTGCCATCATCAGAATAAGCAGCATCGTCAACGCTTCGCAGACCATACCTGCAGCGATACCGACCAGCCATCTCTTGGAACGATTGACCCGGCGACCGATATACCCTGACACCACGCCCGCCAGAATACTTGTAATCAGACACGGAATCGAGGTGATTCCCCCGATATCAATCAGATAACGGTGAATCCCCGATACAATACCTGTAATGATCCCAACCCAGGGTCCAAACAAAATACCTCCCGCCATAATTGCAATGATGCGAACGTTAACCAGCGAACCTTCGACTTCAATCCCGGTATAGGTGCCAAACAATGCAAACAGGCAAAAAATCAATGTTAGAATCGTCAGCTCCGCCGGAGAATGACTGTTCTTCTGCAAGGTTTCCTTAAATCGGGGGATACGTGTAATAAAAAACAAACAAATCAGCAACAATGCTGCGCGCTCAAATAGCTGCATCAGCATTTCCAACAAGGCGTTCACATGCGTTCCTCCCAAATCAAAACAGATATGCCTAGCGCCTCCAGCTTATGTCGTGCAATCAGACGATTTTCCTCAGAAACGATAGACAAGCTTCTGGACGGTGAAAGAATACGTATCTCGTCCCCAGCTTTTAATTTAGGTGCTTGCTTCCCCATGATCATGGTCATTCCCCCCTGTTACAAAGCGTTTAAACTGCAACAAATTATACCATCAACTTCCATCTAATTATAGCTTATAGAAGTCCCCCTTCATTTCCGTTTTCAAGCCCATTAAAAAACCGGGGATATCGCATGTTAGCGATAAGCCCCGGAGCTCTATTCCCGATGATAAAACGGTTCGATTATTTACTTTGACTGATTTGGCTAGAGCTGCTGTCCTCATTCTGATGATGAACCAGTTCTTTCAACTGAATAATCAATCCCTCCAGTTCACTAAAGCCAGCCATCATATTGGAGGTTATATTTCGCTGCTCCTCAACTCCGGCCAATATTTGTTCTGACGCTGCACTCGCTTGTTCTGTCACACTGGAAAATTCCATCATCTCTTGAACGACCTGAGATGAGAATTGCTGCATACTATTCGTACTGGATTCTACCTCCACAGCCTGCGTCAATACTTTACTTGCATTTTGTAGGATATCCTCCAGTACAATTTCGGTCGAATGTGCAGACTCCATACTTTGCTGTAGTCTTTCCTGTCCCATGTCGAATTGGCTTACGACAGAATCCATCTGCATTCTCAGCTGGTCCAGAATACCTTCCATTGCTACCGAGGTGTTCCCAACCATTTCAGCCAAATTACGCACTTCTCCAGCCACGATCGCAAATCCTTTTCCATGCTCTCCCGCTCTGGCGGCCTCAATGGATGCATTCAAGGACAGCAAATTGGTTTGCTTTGAGATTTGAGTAATATCTTTAAGCATGGCAGACATATTGTCACTCTGCACTTTGAACTCATCCAATTCTTCTTTGGTACGACTCATCACCTGACCCAAATCCTTAATTTGAGACGTTAATGCAAGCAGTTGACTGCTCCCTCTGCTCCCGGCACTCTTCGTATCCTCGGAGAGCTGCTTCAGCTCTCGGGAATGATCGGCAACCTCGCGCACGTGCCGGTCAGACTGAGCCAAGTTATCGGTTACCTCAGTGATATTCGTAGCTTGCATTTCTACCCCTTTGGCAACCTCTTGAAACCCAATAGCGACTTCATTCGTCACATTGCCCGTCGCATCTACTTGATTCCTGAACCGCTCTGTAAAGCTATGTAATCTCGTTACCGCTTGTCTTACCTGTTCAAACAGAAATTCAATACGTTGCCTTGTGGCATCCATATTTTTATGTTGTTCTTCCGTTATCTTAAACTGCTTTTGATTTAACACCGATACCACTAGCAATAGCAACCCAATCAGCAATACAATAATAAACTCATGCACATAACGCAAAGAACCGGTAGCTGGCAGAGTTGCAGGCGTACCGATCGTAATTTGTACAAATATATTACATAGATTTATAATCATAGCTGCCAAAAAATATCGGTAAGATGGGTAGAGCAGCAACAATGAACAAATAAAGATCGTAGTCACTACCTCCACGCTAGATAAGTTCACCAATATACATATTAACGCACTATAAAATGTAATAATCCAAGGAATAAGCCGGATTCCTATCTTTTGTATATTCAAAATCGTCAAAACTGCCGCGACTACAAATCCTACACCGCTAGATATCCACATCGAGGGATTAGATACAGCCGGGACGATGCTGCTCAAAGTCATAATCCAAAAAATAATGATCACCAATTTGTTTCTTTGCCACAACAATTCATTCATTCTGTCCATGATTGTGTACGCGCTCCTTAGAGAGATATATTAGGTATTTATAAAATAAAAATGTAAATACCATGCTATATATATCGTCATATCATTACGCGTATTGAATGAATGGTCGTGCTTTCAAGAAAAAACCACCCCCTAACAGGGAGCGGTTTGACTTAGGGTTGGATCAACTTCTTAAATGGGCAGACGTCCACGCCCCTGCTGACTACATTAGGATTCCTTGTTTTCGGAAGCCTCTCCAGCACCTTCAGTTGCCGCTGCATCACCTTCCACAGCAGCATTCTCTACCTCGACTGCACGTGGAACGATCACGGATGCCAGCAGCTCCTCTTCAGAGACATGCAGCGTCACACCTTTAGGAAGCTTCAAGTCGCTTGCGCTCAGCTTGTCCCCAATATCCAATGCGGATACATCCACTTCAATGGTGGACGGCAAGTCAGAAGGCAACCCTTCAACTTCGACCTCTGTTTCTTGAATTTGCAGAATACCGCCTGTTTTTGTACCTACAGGTGTACCCTGATAATCAATAGAAACACGCACGCGAAGTGGTTTGTTCTTGGAAATCTTTAAAAAGTCAGCATGCAACCATTGGTTGTCACGCTGTTGATAATCTTTAATAATAACCGGAATCGTGTCTCCGCCTTCCACTGCGAGGTTAAATACCTCTGAACGTCCGGTTTTGACTACTTTGTTAAATTCCTTGGCATCCACATGTACAGGAGTTCCCTCAATCTCAGAGCCGTAAACCACAGCTGGAATCCGTCCTTTTAACCTTAATCCACGAATGGCCGAACCCTTCTTCTCTGTTCTCGGCTGGGCGGTCAGTTGAATACTTCCTCCATTAGAACTCATGATTACAACCTCCTTTAGGTTACCTTACAAATGTCTTTCTCCAAGAATCTTGCTTGTTTACCAGTTGTACTACAGAATATAAGCCAGCAAGCTGGCAAAACTAAACAAGTCCATAAATCTATTTTACCCCTTTTTTCTGAAAGTGAAGCATGTTTGCAAAAAAAAATAGCATCTCTCGAATTGATCGAAAAATGCTATTTTCTCGTATATATATGGCAGCCAGACCTATAAATCTATCCCGCCCGGTTATCGTTAACCAGTAATAAATATTCCTCTCTGCCACTATGAATCAACACCTGCATCACCGACCGGGTCAGGTCTACATCAATATATCGATCTGCTTCCACATCCTTGGCATCCCAGTGATTCAGACGGACAATGTAGCCCATTCGCTGGACATCAGGAGCCACCTGAATACGGGCTACTGCCCGACCATCATCTAAATCTTGAAATTCAACATGCCCGTCACGGTACCCAGTGCCCCATACCCACACGTTCCAGCCGGAGTATTGCTTGTCTGCACGCTCGTAGATCAATTCAATTGTGCGAAATGGGGCAGCTCCTCCATCCTTTTCAAGGAGAGCCTCTACCCTCGCAGTACCTGCAATTTCCAGATCTATCCGCTTATCCAAACCTTTTGCTTCATTATCCGTCTGCTGATTAGCTTGATTTTCTTCAGTTACAGAGAGGACTCGCGCAGGCTCTTCCTGATCGTACAACACCATCATCGACCAACGGGATACCGTCACACGATGGCCTACTACTTCATACCGTGTCTCATTCCCGGCCCCGTGTGCATCCACGACTACATGCCAACGATCCGATTCCGCAGGCAATAATATGGTCTGCTCTGTATCCGAGCCGTTATAAATCACCACAATATGATTCCAGGCATCGCCGTTAGCATGATGCCTCAATGCAAAAGCCACTACATGCCCACTACTTTGCAGGACTTCCATGTGCTGCTCCACCAGTTCACGACGATCCATACGAAATGCCGGGTGATTTCGCCGTAGAGCAATTAAGCCCTGGTAGTAATCAAACACGGGGCGAAACCTTGCCTTGTTATCCCAACGGATAGCGTTCACCGCATCAGAGCTTCGATAGCTGTTATGGTCTCCATATTTGGAACGCAGCAGTTCATCTCCTGCATGGATAAAAGGAATGCCTTGCGAGGTCAGGACCATGCCGTTAGCCAACAGGGACTTGCGTACAGTTTCGTTTTCAAGCAGATTACTTTCATCCAGTTCCTGATAGGGATCTGCTTCGGCTACAGCTTGCTTAGCTGTCCTTCCATCTTTGGGTTTCCCCTGCTCCCATTGCGGAAAACGACAACTCTCCCGCAAATGTCTCACCGTCAAAATTTTATCCCACAGATTGAGATTGTCGTGGGCCGTTACATAATTGACGGTCT
Organism: Paenibacillus ottowii; assembly: GCF_050516475.1. Taxonomy (NCBI): domain Bacteria; kingdom Bacillati; phylum Bacillota; class Bacilli; order Caryophanales; family Paenibacillaceae; genus Paenibacillus; species Paenibacillus ottowii. The sequence continues at coordinate 41,482 of NZ_CP191577.1, forward strand.
CTGATGGCTGAGCGGTGAAATCATAAATAGCTCCAAAAGCACCTTGAAGTACCCGTTCCTCCTGATTTTCTGCCCCTGTGGCAAATCCGCTTCCTGTACCGTCGCTATCTCCCTTAATGGCAGAGCGGTAATTGTCGTTAAAAACGGCAAAGCCTTTGTCCCGCTGCGTTCCTTTTAACGTAAGCAAAGGCTGCGGGGACTCTCCTCCCGTCCAAGGCTCACCATAGATCAGCAGATCGGGACGTATTTCAGAGCGAAGCTCTCGGGTAAGCTGCTCTACAGTCGGTGTATCAATCAGCGCCATCAAATCAAACCGAAAGCCGTCTATGTGATATTCTTCTGCCCAATAGCGTAGTGAATCCTTAATATACTTGCGCACCATCGGACGTTCGGTCGCTAGTTCATTACCTACACCTGATCCATTGGTGAGCTTCCCTTGCTCATCCGTACGGTAGTAATATCCAGGTACGACAGGCTCAAATGGGCCCTTTTCCACCGAATACGTATGATTGTACACGACGTCCATAATGACACCGATACCGGCCGTATGCAGAGACTGTACCAGCTGTTTCAGCTCGCGTATACGCGTCTCCGGGTCAGCTGGATTGGAAGAGTAAGACCCCTCCGGCACATTATAATGCTGTGGATCATAGCCCCAGTTATATTCCGTTCCTAATTCCACAAAGTCATTCACCGTATGAAAATCAGCCACTGGAAGCAAATGAACATGTGTAATGCCCAGCTCCAGCAAGTGGTTCAGTCCGATACGGTTACCCTCGGAATCCGTTAAGCCCGTATACGTAAAGGCTGCAAACCGCCCTTGAGTAGCAGATAAACCTTTTATACCCGTATTAAAATGAGGGTCCATCGAAAAATCACGCACATGAAGCTCATAGATAATGGCGTCTGTCGCACGCTCAAGTACAGGTCCCTTATCCCTTTCCCATCCATCCGGGTTGGTTTGATCCAAACCAATGATAGCCGTACGCTGCCCGTTGGCTGATACCGCTGTGGCATATGGGTCGGCCGCATAATGAACAGTGTGGTCTGCCCACTCCAGCCTGTACATGTAATAATATCTGTTCCAGTCGCCTTCCAGTTCTATAGACCAGACACCTTGACCATCACGACTCATGGGAAATTCCTGACCCCCGCCGTGCTCCTGAACGATTCCTTCCTGATCGTAGACCCCCGCGTCGTTATACAAAGCTATATGAACCTGCTGTGCAGTCGGTGCCCATACCTTAAATTTGCTGCCTGCAGGCGTATAAGTAAGACCCAAATCATTGCCTTCATATATGGGATATGCTGTGTGCTCAAGCCCCTTGAGCTGATTGAAATCAGACATTCCTGTTCACCACCCATTTTTATACATCGGCTATAGCCTCTGTTCATCCATCATTTATGATGTTTATGACTTGTCATTATACCTCAGGATTTGCAAAATCCCTCACCTCATAGGCTATCAAAATAAGACAAGCTTGAAAAGCTGGATGATTTAAATAAGGATGACGCTTTCATTTCAGTGCGCACACTCCATTTTATGACAAAACGATGAACAGGCTACAGCTTTCGCCTTTAAAACATCACATTTATTTCCTTGCTTTTATCACTTAAAAAATAGGCAGAAAAAAGTATGCTAAAACATGCAAAGTTCTCAGGAGAGTCGACGGTGATCCATTTGAAAAATTTGGTCAGCTATTCGCATAGTAGAGCTTCGATGCGAAACAAGAATAATCGTTTTATCTTGCTGCTGTTCTTTTAACGATTTTAAAATAATCGCTTCATTATTGCACAATTTCCTTTATCCCGCGTAAGCTGTCCAAAAAATAACTGCTCAGCTGACCGAAGATTCCCTTTGTCCTTGCCTTCGAGCTGGCTGGAGCCAATCTGCGTAAAGCTAGAAGCACCTTATCTCGCAGCACGGCCAAAAAATCCTCCTGAAGCTCAACTTTACAGAACACTTTAGTGTGCATGTAGAAGTTTTGTCTTCAAGAGGATGATCGAAATAAATGCTTGTTATTACGTTGTTTTATGAATTTATAATATCATATTTTTCTAAAACCTGCCGATGTAACGGGTCATCTGCAGGTATGGATGTATATCGTGTCAGCGCCACACTCACCCCATGGCTGCGAATCACCTGCTGAAGCTCAACTGCTTCAGGGTCTTCCGTAATATCAAATTTACAGGCAGCAGCCATTCCTAATGCCAGATGATCAGTTGGAATGCCGTACTCCTGCGCTTGCAGCGCGGGACGTACAAGACGGTCATTGGGAGACAGCTTGCGAAGCGGTGATCGTCCGACCCGGGTAACCTCGTCTGTCAGATTAGGATTGCGGAAGCGATCCAAAATCTTGGCGATGTACTTCTTATGCTCCCCTTGATTCAAACCGAAACGCCTCACAAGCACCGCCCCTGTTTCCTCCAGCGCCCCTTGGATCGAATCCACCACCTTTTTATCCTTCATGGCTTCCTGGATCGTGGCATAACCTGCGATATAACCAATATAGGCCGCTACGCAATGTCCCGTATTCACCGTGAACAGCTTGCGTTCAATATAAGGCTCCAGATCCTGCACGTAAAGAATGCCTTCGATTTCCTCATGGTCAGGAGCCATTTGCGAGCGATCCACAACCCACTCGTAAAAAGGCTCTACCTGCACATGCAAGGGATCCTCATGATGCTGGATTGGCACAATCCGGTCTACCGCAGCATTGGGGAAATATACCGATTCCTCTGCCTTGGCACGAGTCGCCTCATCCAGTAGCGCAAAAACATGCTCTTTCAGTTGGGCGCTGCCTCCGATTGCATTTTCACAGGCGATGACATGCAGCGGGCCCGCCCCTCGCGCTACCCGCCTTGCTATCCCCTCGGCAATACCTGCGGCAATATGCCTGAGGATGCTGACACCTACCGCGGTCGTTACCAGATCGGCATGGTTTACCGCATCCGCTACAGCGGATGCATCTCTGCCATCAATCGCAGTTACATTCGTCACCGTCTCCGTATCCTTCGAATCATTCGCCAACTCTACCGTATATTGCTTGCGGCGGCGTAACTCAGATACAAGAGTTTCGTTGACATCTGAAAAGACAACCTCATAGCCTGCGCGCGACAAAATCAGCCCAATAAAGCCACGACCGATATTTCCTGCTCCAAAGTGGACGGCTCTCATAGCTCCAGCTCACTTTCAAACAGATCAATAATTTCCTGCGCAGTCACCGCGTTGCGAAGTTTGTCCATATTCTCTTCCTCCGCACATACTACAGCGATACTAGTCAAAATCTCCATATGATCGCCACCTTGGGCTGCAATGCCGATCACCATGTAAGCTTTTTCTTCCCCGAAATCTACGCCTTGCGGGAACTGAACGATGGAGATGCCTGTAGACTGAACAAGCGTCTTGGACTCCTTGGTACCATGTGGAATCGCCAGCCCATTCCCGATATAGGTGGATACAATCTCCTCGCGTTCAAGCATCTTGTCAATGTACTCACTTGTAATATGTCCTGCATCCAGCAGGATTTGCCCTGCCATACGAATCGCCTCATATTTGTCTTTGGCGGTTGCGTTCATTTTTATTTTGTCTATCGTCATAATACTCACGTTAGATTCCTCCCTGTCCCTAATTTACTGTGGAAAAATTCAGCCAGCTCACTCGATATATAATTGGCAATCTGATCCCTGCTACCATGTTCCAGTAGCGTAATCATGTCTTCCTGCAACAGTAATGCACTAATCTCGCTCAATACCTCCAAGCTTTCCTTCGGCAACTCACGAGGTCCCAACATCAGCAGAACGCATTCTACCTGCTCATCTACATCCACCAGCAGCGGCTCAGCCAGCCTATACAAAGTCAGCGAAGGCTGGCGAACATAGGGACTGCGCGTATGAATCAAAGCAACGGAGGTATCAGAAATCACCTGACTCCCTTGACGCTCTCTTTCTATAAGTTGTTCAGCAACAACAGAAGGCTCTGTGACATTTCCCCGCACTGCCTCCAACATGCAAATAGCCTCTATAGTAGCCGACATATCCATCCCTTTATTTTCCAGCTGGTATACTTGAAATTGCTGTACAATGTGTACAATCTCCTCAAGGCTTTTCCGTAGACCGGTAAGCCACTCCATGCCCTGGCCGGGCTGAACAGCCTGTTCCTGAGGATGGTCATTAAGTTGATTGAGTGTAATATGCTGGATAAAATGACGCAGACGGTCACTCTCCTCTTGCGTCAGCAGCGGACTGATTTTGAGATAACGATCCGGTTCAAGCGGCAGCTCCACTGTCGAAATGATCAGATCATAATCCTCCTTCGGAATCCGCGTCGCCTCGTACCATGAGGCTCTATCCACGATTTTGATCTGTGGCAACTCCTTGGCCAGTCTTGTCGCCAGAAGTCTGGAGGAGCCAATTCCGCTCGTGCAGACTACGATGGCTCGAACCTCCCGCTGCAATTGTCGCAGCCGCTCCAACGAAGCGCCAAAATGCATGACCAGAAATCCGATCTCTTCATCCGGTACTTCCATTTCTGTCATATCCGCCGCAGCCTTTTTGACCGAGTCGAACAAGCTGCCGTAATCCTTGCGGATTTGCTGAAGGAGAGGGTTGCGGATGGACTTCCCCTCCCTCAAACGTTTGAGTACCGGAGCCATATGGGCAATCAGCCCTTCACGCAAAACGCGGTCCTCTGCCAGTGGTGTGCCTGTCTCTGCCTCCACACGACGAATCAACTCATGAACCAACTCCAGCAGTACAAGATCATCCAGTGGCAGCAACCGTGTGGAATGATCCTCAGCATCACGGAACAGCAACCTGAGATAACTTCGTTCTGAGTCTGGAAAATCAATATCCATCGCCGCCGACAACTCTGCGCATATGCGTTCTACCATAGCTGTGCGCAGCATGATATTCTCCTCCGAATCTGTCTTCGGATACGGGAGGGAGGGACGATGATCTACAACGTACCCGAGTCGCAGACGTGCCAGTGACACGCAAATTTGAATCAGCAATTCCATATATTTGCTTTCCACCATGTTTTTCAGCCATTGATCATGAGGCTGCCAGAGGGCGTTCTCCACGGTTAGCAAGTTCCCCCTGCCAATCATCTCCAGCAATTTTTCAGTGACACGTGTCACCGGACGAAGCTCCTCACGACCGGAAAACAGATCCGATTCATCCAAATATTCGAGAGCCAGCTCAGAAATCGCCCGTCTTTTGTCTATCTCCCGTCCTGTAATCTCGACACCGTATCCCCGTCTGCGCACAAGCACGAGCCCTCGATCTTCGATCCAGCTTTGTAATTCGTCCAGATCATGACTGACCGTAGTTACTGTGACTTTCAAATCCGATGCCAGCGCCAGCAGCTTGATCGGCTCCTGTGTATCCAGCAGCATGCACAGAACTACAATCTTTCTCTCCTCAGCCGAGTAATCGTCTGACTTCGTATGCAGCAACTGCTCTCGTAGACTTGCAAGCTGAGTTGGGTCGGCATCCACATAGATACCGATCCCTGATTTTTTCTCCAGCTTTACCTCATGAGCCGCCAACCAACACTCGACTGCGCCAAGTTCCCGATGGACCGTCCTTGTGCTGACATTGATCTTCTCGGCAATTTCCCCAGCCGTAACCTCTTGGGGCTGCTCCAAAAGATACTCCACAATGTCAGATTGTCGTTTCGTAATATTCATAAGCGCATACCGTTCCTTCCCAAGCTCTATTCCCTTTCAGCAGGAAATACAAACTGTACACAGACGGCTGACTTTATAGGGATTAGGAGCCGGATTTCAGACGGTCAACCAGCGCTTCGTATTCAGGGCTTTTCAGAAAATTGTCAATGGAAATGTGCTCAGCATTCGGGGCTATCGTTTTAGCCCGGTCTGTCAACGTTTTTTGCGTAATGACAATATCCGCATCCTGTGGAATTTCACTGATTGCCGTATTTGTTACCGTAACGTCCACGCCCGCCTGTTTCATTTTCTTGCGTAAAATGGAGGCTCCCATGGCACTTGAACCCATGCCTGCATCACAGGAAAAGACAATTTTGTTCACTTCGGATTTATCCTTGAGCAGCCGATCTGTAGCACCCTCGGCAGTACGACCAGATGCTTGGTTACTTTCCGCTACAGTGGCGCTAGCACTTGCACCTTTGCTTTGATTTTTCATATCTTTCAGGCGGGATGCAGCTTCCTCCAGCCCCTCTTCCTTCTGCTTACCTGTCTTGAGCAATACTGCGGCTACAGCAAAGGATACGACCGCAGCAGCGACCACACCGCTCAGCATCGGCAAATATCCACCTTTTGGTGTCATCAGGAAATAAGCGATGATACTACCTGGTGAAGGAGCAGCAACCAGTCCGGCACCTGTCAACATAAAACAGAAGGTTCCCACAACGCCCCCAGCTATAGCAGCAAGAATCAGAATCGGCTTCATCAAAATGTAAGGGAAATAAATTTCATGAATCCCGCCGAAAAAATGAATGATGACTGCACCAGGAGCAGACGACTTCGCAGAGCCTTTACCGAACAGGCAATAGGCCAACAAAATACCGAGGCCTGGCCCAGGATTGGATTCAAGCATGAACAAAACGGATTTTCCGGTTCTTGAAGCTTCCTCCAGCGCAATTGGACTCAATACTCCGTGATTCAATGCGTTGTTGAGAAATAATACTTTTCCGGGCTCAATAATGAGGTTGACAAGCGGCAAAAGCCCTGCATTTACGAGAAACTGTACCCCTGCCGACAGCACTTGGCTGATGGTTTGTACGACTGGGCCGATGCCCACATGAGCGAGTAGTGCTAGAATGGCACCGATAATCCCAGCCGAGAAATTATTGACCAGCATTTCAAAACCTGATTTGACTTTGCCTTCAATGGCCTTATCGAACTTCTTCAATATCCATGCAGCCAGCGGACCAGCTACCATCGCGCCTAGGAACATCGGGATATCGGCCCCCACAATGACACCCATCGTCATAATGGCACCGATCACACCTCCACGCTGTCCGTGAATCATTGTGCCTCCTGTATAACCAATCAGCAGCGGCAGCAAATAATTTTTCATCGGATCAACCAGTTGTGCAAAACCCTCGTTCGGGAACCACCCGGTCGGAATAAAAAGTGCTGTAATTAATCCCCACGCGATAAAGGCCCCCATATTGGGCATAACCATACCGCTGAGAAAACGGCCAAAACGTTGTACGGCAACACGAGCGCCACCGCTTGAACTGGACTTTGTGTCCACTGTGCTCATATTCATATCCTCCTTGTGAGTAAATAGCATCACTACCTTTTCTTAAAATTCATACTAAATGACAGCGCTATCTTCATCAACGAAATGAAAACGTACTTTCGTCATGAACGTTGATGACAACATTTAAATTTAAAGTAACGCCAAGGCATTATACCTGCATAATTCTTCTTAATATGGCCGATAACAATAGAAATTAGTCGAAGAAACATCGTTGTAAATCTGCATATTTTTTAGTGGGACACCCTTCTAAATCTGAGGAAATGACGTAATTACGCCTTCTAAAAACAACAAAAAAATAGCCGCTATGTCAGGTCATAGCGACTATTTTATACAAAAACCGAGCGGACTCACGATGCTCTTATTTAATTCAAGATCCATACAAAAAATCAAAATAAAAGGTAGTAATTCATGCTGTATTACTTATTATTGCTGATCCGAAATCAACTGTTCGTACTGCTCCGCAGACAGCAGTTTGCCCACAGCTTCCTCGACATCATTGCTCATCTCTACTTCGATCATCCAACCCTTTTCATAGGGAGATTCATTCACCAGCTCAGGTGTGCTTTCCAGAGCTTCATTCACTTTCATAACGGTTCCCGCCACCGGAGCAAAAAGATCGGAGACTGTCTTCACCGATTCAATTGTGCCGATCTCCGCCCCCTGTTCAATCGTTGTTCCCACCTCAGGTAATTCCACAAAAACAATATCACCCAGCTGATGCTGTGCAAAGTCTGTAATGCCGATTCGCAACGTTCCATCCGCTGTGCGCTGAACCCACTCATGTTCGTCTGTATACCAGAGTTCCTGTTTCACTTCACTCATCCTGCTTCGCCTCATTTCCACATGAATAAAATGCTTTTGATCACTTGTATTAGACAGGTTAAGATTATGACAACAAGAACATCCATGTCAATAATACTAACAAAAATACTTCATACCAACCTATATAGCATAGTCTATCAAAAATAATAACTTGTAACAAACGCTTACATATCCTTATTTATACATTAAATGTTTTTCATATTGTTTCATATGACATTTTTATTGACATTTTGAATGAATTTGCGTATTAATGGGTTATAGCAAATGCTTTTGGAAATACATCGACAACTGCAAACGCGGATGAACGCGGAGGGAGAGACTGCCAAAAGGATTCTCATAGCTGTTGTCGTTTGTGAGACAGTTATGCACGCGAATCGGATCAAGTTGTTACCTGCAAAACCGGGTAGCATACCATTGATCCAAAAGGTAGCGCCGAAGGAGTAAACTTGCATTGCAGGTGAATCTCTCAGGCAAAAGGACCTTTGCCGGACGCATCTCTGGAGAGCATTCGCGATTAGAGCGGATCACCCAAGGGGAAACCTGGTACATACCGGGGTAACTTTCTGGTATCAAGGACAGAGCTGAAAAAAGAGTATGGACCGCCGTCTATACGTTTCTTTCAGCCTGTCTTTTTTGTTTTGGCCGATTACACTGGATAGGAGTGGAAAAATGTCTAATTTGCGAAGAACACCACTATATTCGTCCTACGGGACGCAACCCGGAGTTCGTTGTATTGACTTTGGCGGGTGGGAGCTCCCCGTTCAGTTTAGCGGCATTCAAAAAGAACATGAGGCCGTCCGCCAACGCGCGGGTTTATTCGATGTCTCGCATATGGGCGAGTTTTTGGTTGAGGGCAAAGAAGCCGAGGCTTTTTTGCAGCGAGTAACCACAAATGATGTCAGCCAGTTGGAACCGGGCCAGGCACAATATTCACTCCTGTGTTACCCCGACGGAGGCGTAGTGGATGACTTACTTGTATATTGCAAAGGACCAGAGCGCTACATGCTCGTTGTGAATGCTTCCAACATCGACAAAGATTGGGATTGGCTCATTCGTCACGTACCTGCATCGGTTCATCTGGAGAATGTGTCTGACGCAATAGCATTGCTGGCATTGCAAGGACCAGAAGCAGCACGCATTGCCGCTGCCGTAACAGATACAGATATAACGAATCTGGCATCTTTCCGATTCCAGGAGAACGTGCAATTGTTTGGAGCAAAAGCGCTTGTCTCGCGAACCGGATATACCGGGGAAGACGGCTTTGAATTTTATATACCTGCTGAGGAAGCACCTGCCGTCTGGGATGGTTTGCTTCGTTGCGGTGAGTCGTATGGGCTGATTCCTGCTGGACTTGGTGCTCGCGATACGCTGCGCTTCGAGGCGCGGCTGCCGCTGTACGGACAGGAGTTATCTGCCACCATTTCACCGCTTGAGGCTGGTTTAGGTTTCTTCGTCAAGCTGAGTAAAGGAGATTTTATCGGCAGGGAAGCACTACAACGCCAGAAAGAACAAGGAATTCCTCGCAAGTTGATTGGGCTGGAAATGATGGACCGCGGCATCCCGCGCGCTCATTATCCGGTATTTGCTGAAGGCCAACACATCGGTGAGGTCACCACGGGCACCCAGTCGCCCACCTTGAAGCGCAATCTAGGGCTGGCCCTGGTGGACAGTCGTTTTAGCACCCTAGCTACACCGCTGGAGGTCGAAATTCGTGGTAAGCGTCTGCGTGCGGAGGTGGTCGCAGCCCCCTTTTATAAACGACCACGCTGATCTTAAACTCTCTTCATTCCTGAAAAAGCGATCATATCGTGTGTGAAATTCTGGATTTTCCAATCCCGGTTATATATTAGCTAATTTATTATCTAAATTTTGCTTTTTGAAAGGAGCCAGAACCTATGAAGCAGCATCGCTATCTCCCCATGACCGAACAAGACCAAACCGAAATGCTGCATGTGGTGGGCGTATCATCCATTGACGAGCTATTTAGTGACATTCCAGAGGCTATTCGATACCAAGGGGAACTCCCTCTTTCCTCTCGGCTCGACGAAAGAGCCTTAACCCGCCACATGGCCAGACTGGCCGGACACAATGCCAATACTGATACACATGCCAGCTTTCTTGGTGCAGGCATTTATGATCATCATATTCCGTCCGTTATCCAACACATCACCTCACGATCCGAATTTTACACCGCCTATACCCCTTATCAGCCGGAAGTAAGCCAGGGCGAGCTGCAAGCCATCTTCGAGTTCCAGTCGTATATTTGCGAATTGACAGGTATGGCTGTAGCGAATGCCAGTATGTACGATGGGGCGACAGCTCTGGCGGAAGCAGGCTCATTGGCTACCGCAGCCACGCGCCGTAAACAGCTCATCGTATCAAGGTCTGTCCATCCAGAGGCACGTCAGGTATTGGCAACCTATGCACGCGGATTGGATTTGGACATCGTGGAGATTGGCTGTTCAGACGGCGTAACGGATGTCGATGCGTTAGCCGCAGCTGTATCGGAACAGACGGCGGCTGTTTTGGTTCAGAGTCCCAACTTTTTCGGAGCCGTCGAAAATTTGAAGCCGATGGCTGACCTCATCCATGCGCAGCAAGGGCTTATGGTTGTCAGTGCCAACCCACTGGCGCTTGGCTTATTGGAGGCGCCTGGCAAGCAAGGCGCAGATATTGTGGTAGGCGACGCGCAGCCGCTTGGGATCTCGTCCTCCCTCGGCGGTCCGACCTGCGGTTACTTTGCCGTTTCACAGGCGCATATGCGCCGTATCCCTGGACGGATTGTAGGCCAAACCACAGACCGTAACGGCAAACGCGGTTTCGTACTGACCTTGCAAGCGAGAGAACAGCATATCCGCCGCGAAAAGGCTACCTCTAACATTTGCTCCAATCAAGCGTTGCTTGCTTTAACGGCATCAGTGTACTTGTCCGTCATGGGAAGACAGGGTATCCAGGAAGTAGCCGAGCTGAATGTGCATAAGAGTCGCTATGCATTAGAGCAATTGCTGAGCTTGAAAGGCATAACTGCCTCGTTTCATGCACCGACTTTTAATGAGTTTGCCCTTAAACTGCCTGAAGGTATGGATATAAGTAAACTTCAGGACAATCTGTTAGCTGCCGGATTTATTGCAGGCTATGATTTGGGCCGGGACTATCCGGAGCTTGCTGGACATATGCTGATTGCCGTAACCGAGCAAAGAACCAAAGAAGAGATCGACCAATTTGTACACACCTTGGAGGGATTGCTATGACACACGCCGGACAGGATCAGAAACAAGAGCTGTTGCAGGAACATGATCAGGCGCTCATTTTTGAATTGAGCCGTCCGGGTCGCATCGCCTATTCCCTTCCTGAGTGCGATGTCCCTCGTCGCCCGGTAGCAGAGCTTTTGCCAGATTATGCGCTGCGCAGCGAGCCTGCGGCGTTACCGGAGGTATACGAAGTAGATGTTATTCGCCACTATACCGCTCTGTCCCAGCGCAATTTTGGCGTCGACAACGGATTTTATCCGCTCGGCTCCTGTACGATGAAATACAACCCGAAGGTGAACGAGGATGTCGCCCGTTACGCAGGCTTTGCTAAAATCCATCCCTATCAGCCGGAGGGTAGCGTCCAGGGTGCTATGGAGCTGCTGCATACGCTCCAAAACGATCTGGCTGCGTTGACCGGCATGGATGCCGTCACGCTTCAGCCCGCTGCTGGCGCCCATGGCGAATGGACCGGGCTGATGATGATCCGCTCGTACCACGAAGCACGTGGTGAGCGACGTACCAAGGTGCTCGTGCCGGATTCCTCGCATGGAACGAACCCCGCCAGTGCAAGTGTCGCGGGCTTCGAAACAGTCACCCTACCCTCCACCCCAGAGGGGCTGGTGGATCTGGATGCGCTGCGTCAAGCCGTAGGCAACGACACCGCTGCGCTCATGCTGACCAATCCAAACACGCTGGGTCTGTTCGAGAAGCATATTACTGACATTGCCGCGATCGTGCATGACGCAGGTGGTCTGCTTTACTATGACGGGGCAAATTCCAACGCCATCATGGGGATTACCCGCCCCGGGGATATGGGCTTCGATGTGGTGCATCTCAATCTGCACAAAACGATGAGCACCCCTCACGGCGGAGGCGGCCCTGGCGCGGGACCTGTCGGCGTAAAGCAGCGACTGATTCCCTATTTGCCCAAGCCGCTTGTCGTACGTGATTCGCAGGGTATGTACCGCTGGGATCGGGAGCACGGAGATTCTATTGGACGGGTTAAAGCCTTTTACGGCAACTTTGGCATTCTCGTCCGCGCCTATGCCTATATTCGCAGCTACGGTCCTGATGGCTTGAAGCGAGTATCCGAATGCGCTGTACTCAATGCCAACTACATGATGCATCGGTTGGCTCCGCATTTTGACCTGCCTTACCCTGGGCATTGCAAACACGAATTTGTCATGTCAGGGCGAGGCTTGAAGAAATTTGGAGTGCGCACGCTGGATGTAGCCAAACGATTGCTTGATTTCGGTTATCATCCACCTACCATTTATTTTCCGCTAAATGTAGAGGAATGCATCATGATCGAGCCGACGGAAACAGAAAGCAAAGAGACGCTGGATGCTTTTGTCGACACTATGATTCAAATTGCGCGCGAAGCCGAGGAGGATCCTGAGCTGGTGCTCAATGCACCCTATACCACTCCCGTCACGCGCCTGGATGAAACCACTGCGGCACGTAAACCTGTGTTGAATTGCGCATGTAGTTAAAAATCAATTTCAACCTAGTAGCCCAAAGCATACAAAAAAGCCGGTATCTGTTTAGATACCGGCTGCTGTATGTATACAGCAATTTTTGTTGGAAAAAGATATAACCTTTGAAAATGTGATACCCTTCCTTATGCTTCGATGCTTTGAACCAATTCAACAACTTGCTCAGCTGTTTGCATATCCAGAGCTTTTGCAGCCAATTTCTCCATGTCCGCACGGGACAATTTTGAAATTTGGCTACGTGCTGGCAGAATGGAAGTAGCGCTCATGCTGAACTCATCAAGTCCCAGACCCAGCAGCAACGGAATTGCTGTTGCGTCTCCTGCCATTTCACCGCACATGCCAACCCAACGTCCTTCACGGTGAGCGGCATCAATAACCATTTTCACCAGACGCAGAATGGATGGATTGTATGGTTGATACAGGTAAGATACCCGTTCGTTCATACGATCCGCTGCCATCGTGTATTGAATCAGATCGTTAGTACCGATACTGAAGAAATCCACTTCTTTTGCGAATTGGTCAGCCAATACTGCAGTAGAAGGAATTTCAACCATGATGCCCAACTGAATTTCTTCAGATACGGCTACACCCTCGGCTACCAACTTTTCTTTTTCTTCCAACAAAACAGCTTTCGCTTCACGGAATTCGTTCAGCGTAGCAATCATTGGGAACATAATGCGCAGGTTACCATGCACGCTTGCACGCAATAAAGCACGCAATTGAGTGCGGAAAATATCCTGGCGATCCAGACACAGACGAATCGCACGGAATCCGAGGAATGGATTCATTTCTTTTGGCAGATCCAGATAAGGAAGTTCTTTGTCGCCACCGATGTCCAAAGTACGGACTACAACTGGCTTACCTTCCATTTTTTCCAGAACGGTTTTGTAAGCAGTGTACTGTACTTCTTCGGATGGGAGCTTGTCGCGTCCCATGTACAAGAACTCCGTACGGTACAAGCCGACGCCTTCTCCACCGTTGTCCAGAACACCAGCTACATCGTTAGGCGTACCGATATTGGCTGCCAGTTCGACATGAACACCATCGACGGAAACCGTAGCTTCGCCACGCAGCTTGCGCCACTCTTCGCGTTGCTTGTCATAAGCCACCTGTTTAGCACGGTATTCCGCAACAATTTCTTCGGTAGGATTCACGAATACATGACCATCCAGACCATCGACGATAATCAAATCCCCGCTTTTCGCTTGAGACAATATATTTTTTGTTCCTACAACAGCAGGAATTTCTAATGAACGAGCCATAATAGCCGAGTGCGAAGTGCGTCCGCCGATGTTTGTTGCAAAGCCTTTAACAAATTCACGGTTCAGCTGAGCTGTGTCGGAAGGTGTCAAATCTTCTGCAAGTACAATCGTTTCTTCGGCAATTTCTGCAGGGCTGACAAAATGAACACCAAGCAGATGATTGAGCACCCGTTTGGTTACATCACGCATGTCCGATGCGCGTTCTTGCAAATACGCACTTTTCATATTTTCAAACATGGAAATAAACTGTGTAGCTACTTCATCCAAAGCATAGTCAGCATTGAGCTGCTCGTCTCTGATTTTAGCTTTAACCGGATCGATCAATTCAGGATCGTTCAGGATCAGCAGGTGAGATGCAAAAATTTCTGCCTTCTTCTCACCCAGCTCCCGAAGTGTTTTCTCCTTAATCGATTCCAATTCGGTTTGAGATTCTGCCAAAGCCGCGTCCAATCTTGCGATTTCAGCTTCAACATCACCAACCGCGCGTCTCTCTACAGCGTAATTCGGATGCTCCAAGATAAACGCCCGGGCAATGGCTATGCCTGCCGAAGCGGCAATCCCGGAAATTTTAAGCATGAACTTCGCCCAGCCCTTCGTTAACGATTACATTTTCAAGAGCTTTCAATGCTTCAGCAGCTTCAGCGCCTTCACAGATAATGTTAATAGTATCACCTTGTTCCAGACCCAGAGACAATACACCCAGAATGGATTTCAAAGTTACTTTTTTACCGTTAGCTTCGGCGAAAGATTCAGCACCGCTGAATTTGTTAGCTGTATTTACCAGCGCAGTTGCAGGACGTGCATGAATACCGTCTTCATCCGTGATTCTAAAAGTTGTTTGCATAATTTGTTCCTCCCACTTTCCTAAAGATAATATTTGTTTACACGCAGTATACCGGACAGAAGACCAGGCGGCCTAAGCCGCCTAATCAACTAAACCGAAACACATAGAGTTTATTTTATCGTAATTATACCATCTTCGCCAGCCTTCAATACTCCAGTTTTGTTTAAAGTTACCGAAGAACCTTCTGGAAGGTTGGTGAAAATGACAGGTGAAATGATGGATTTAGCGTTGGCCTTTACATATTCCAGGTCTACTTTCATGATAGGCTGACCTGCTGACACAAGATCGCCTTCGTTCACCAAAACGTCAAATCCTTGGCCTTTAAGCTTCACTGTATTTACCCCGATATGAACAAGCACTTCTTTACCACCATCGGATTGAATACCCACCGCATGCTTGCTTGGGAATACATTGAATACTTTACCATAGACAGGGGAAACAATGGTTCCATCATTTGGCACTACCGCAAAGCCATCACCTGTCATGCGTTCTGCAAAGACCGGATCGGGAACGGTCGAGATATCAACCAATTCACCGTTAACTGGCATTACGATATCTTCTACAACAATCGTTTGCTTTTGTTCTCCGGCTTCCTTTTCCTCCTGTGGAGCTGGCTCTGAAGGAGCAGGTGCAGGTGTACGTCCTGCCATGATATCAGCCATTTGAGTTTTAATTGTATCGGAACGAGTACCGAAGATCGCCTGTACATTGTTACCCACTTCAAGGACACCCGATGCGCCCAGTTGTTTCAGACGAGCTTTATCCACGTTTGACTTCTCATTAACTTCGATCCGAAGACGTGTAATACATGCATCCAGATGCTTGATATTGGATGATCCACCGAAGGCAGCCAAAATGTTATGTGGAAGCTCATCACTGCTACCGCTTGCTGCACCATCCACATTTTCTGTAGCTTCTTCACGTCCTGGTGTTTTCAAGTTGAACTTCCGTATGATGAATCGGAAACCGAAGTAGTAAATAACCGCCAAAATCAGACCGACGATAATTACATACCACCATGGCGTACGGGTTGGAATAATCCCGAAAATCAGGAAGTCAATAAATCCACCAGAGAACGTCATACCGATTTTAACATTCAAAATTTGCATCGTCATAAATGACAAACCTGCAAATACACAGTGTACTGCGAACAGCAATGGAGCTACGAACAGGAAGGAAAACTCCAGTGGCTCCGTAATACCTGTCAGGAACGAAGTCAATGCAGCTGAACCCATGATACCTGCTACATATTTTTTGTGTTCCGGTCTTGCTTCATGATACATCGCAAGTGCTGCTGCTGGTAATCCGAACATCATGAATGGGAACTTACCTACTTGGAACGTACTTGCTGTCAGTGCTACGCCGTCGCGAAGCTGACTAAAGAAGATCTGCTGGTCACCGTGAACGGTTTGACCTGCTTTGTTAACATATTCACCAAACTCAAACCAGAATGGTGAGTACCAGATGTGGTGTAGACCAAACGGAATCAGTGCACGTTCGATAACACCGAACAGGAACGCCGACAAGGTCGGGTTGGAATAGACCATAAAGTGAGATACTGCATTGAGTCCTTGCTGAACTGGAGGCCAGATCAGAACCAGTGCCAAGCCGACAATCAGTGAAGATACTGCCGTTGCAATTGGAACAAAGCGCTTACCCGCGAAAAAGCCCAGGTACGAGGGAAGCTCGATTTTGAAAAATTTGTTGTACATAGCAGCGGCCAGGATACCTATGATGATCCCGCCGAACACCCCGGTTTGAAGTGTAGGAATACCCAACACATTCGCATAACCCGGTATCTTTTGAGCAATCAGACCAGGTGTGACACCCACGGCTGTACCCAGCGTAATGTTCATAACGAGGTAACCGATGATCGCAGCCAAACCTGCTACACCTTCGCCGCCCGCCAGACCAACGGCTACGCCGACTGCAAACAACAGCGCCAGATTATCAAAAACAATTTGTCCGGCATTCATCATGATCGTCGCTACCGATTGAACCCAGCCCGCATTTAATGCCGGAATGTACTGGAGAAAATCAGGATTGACCAGCATGTTGCCGATACCCAATAAAAGCCCCGCAGCTGGCAAAATGGCTACTGGAAGCATTAATGCTTTACCGACACGCTGTAAAACGCCGAAAAGCTTTTTAAACATACCTTCCACATCCTTCTCTGAAATTTAGAACAGAGGTAAAACAACAAAAAAGGCATGAGCCGATTTAAGTATGTTTGAACACAACCTTGGGATATAGCTTACCCCAGTAGGCTGTAAACAATCATAACTTAAAGCAACTCATGCCTGATCGAATCAGTAACACGTTAAATGTTTAGTTGTTGTCTTCCTCATTGCAGAATTGATTATAGCACCACGCTAAATGCGAGGCAATACTTTTTTATTCGGGTTTTATCTTGTTTGTTGCTCTCCCTGCTCCTTGCGTTGAGACAAACGCTGTAGATGCATCGTCAAATAGCTAACTTCAGCTGGATACACCGGTTTACGCAGCCTCTTCTCCATAATCTTCGTAAGTTTCCAAGCTAGCATATACATTTCTGGGTATTCTTCGTTCAAAAGCTTGTCCAATCGGTAAATCTCCTGCACAATCTCTCCTCGTCGTACACGTTCAATCGCAAACCTCAGATGAGTCAGCAGACGAGAATAATCAAGGGATTGAAGAGGAATCCGGTAATCCAGGGTCGTCTCGACAACCTGAACCATGTCAGCAATTAGACGAGAATCTTTCCTAACCTCGGAGATATGCTGGTTTGTCATCGCGCTATAAATATGCAGAGCTACGAATCCGATTTCATCTTCTCCCAGATCCACGCCCATCTTCTCCTTGATTAAATCAACAGCCTGCTCAGCCATCTTGTATTCCTGAGGATATATTTCCCTAGTTTCATACAAGAATGGATTATGAATCGTAATCCCCTGTTTATGACGATTAATGGAAAACGCAATATGGTCGGTTAAAGCAATCAATATGTGCTCATTAAGAGGCTTTTTGGCTTGAAGCTGAACAAGATGAAGCACCTCACCGATGACCTCAATGAGCTTTTCATCCAGCTCAGGAAGCAATCGTTTGTATTGCTCCTGCTCTTCATGGCTTTTTAATATAAATAATTTTTCAACTGAATCCAACGGCATTAGATCGCCGGGTTTGCGATTGAAACCGATTCCTTTTCCAATCACGACAACCTCATCATGCTCGGGATGCATCCCTATAATCACATTGTTATTCAGCGCTTTGGCCACTTTTAGGCTGCTCACATCCGCACCTCTTTTATCAGAACCTTGATCCTAAGAATTATAGCATGAAGCTCAGAGGAATCCACGTTAAAGTACCAAATATTCCGCTAAAGGTCAATAAAAAGAAAACGCTTTTCATCACAATTTCCAGGAAATGCTGTGATGAAAAGCGGTCTTTTGGGTTCTGAAAATTTTACTCCCCAAAGGCTTATCGTTACTCTTTATCCGTTAGTGCTACCTCAACCAGGGCTGGATGATGCAGCTTGTTTGCATCATCGGAGGAGGGGACGGAATGAATGCCTTTTTTTCCAGTGGATAGTCCCTTGATCAACTGCTCTACATCGATGCCCGATACACTTTTAAGCATCTCGGGAGCCGTCGCCATCAGCTCTGTGACATAATTGCTGACACGCGTTGCTCCTTCCCCTTTACCTGTATCCACAACAGTCAGTTTATCAATGGATGCTATCGGTTCGGCAATGCGTCCAGCCAAATCCGGCAGCATTTTCACGATAATATCGAGCACAGCGGCCTCTCCAAACTTCTGGAAAGCCTCTGCCAGTTTTTCCTTGGCCTCGGCTTCCGCGAGACCACGCAAACGGATGACGTCCGCATCTGCCGTACCTTTGGCCCGTTCTGCATCCGCTTCTGCTTGCCCGTTCAGACGTTTTTGTTCTGCTGATGCTTTAGCCTGTGTTTCAATTGAGTATTGCAGCGATTCCGCCTCACGCATTTTACGCGCTTTGTCGGCTTCCGCCGCTTGTTCTACCGCATATCGATCCGCTTCCGCCTTCTTTTTCACTTCCGCATCATATTGCTTTTCACGTACCTGTATTTCCTTGGCTTGAATATCAATTTCCCGTTCTTTACGTACCAACTCGACCTTCATCTGTTCCTCGACAGCCGTCTGCTTGGCACGGGCCTCCTGAATGTGATAGGCCTGATCGGCTTCCGCCCTGGCTGTATCCTGTTCTTTCTTAAACGAAGCCACTTTCAGTTCCTTCTCCTTGGCTGCCTCGGCAATATTCGTATCCCGCAACAGTTCGGCCTTCTGACCTTCCTGTTCTGCCTGCGCCTTCTGAATTCGGGCATCCCGCACAGCCTCGGCTTCTGCAATCTCTGCATCCCGTTTCACAGCAGCAATTCTCGGCTTACCGAGCGCATCCAGATATCCATGTTTATCACGTACATCTTTGATGGTGAAGGAGACGATCTGCAAGCCCATCTTTTTCAGATCGCGAGCAGCCACGCCTTGCACTTCCTGCGCAAACCGATCCCGATTACGGTATACTTCCTCCACTGTCATGGAACCGAGGATTGCCCGCAAATGTCCCTCCAGCACTTCCTGAGCCTCTCCTCTAAGAGCTTCCAGTGGCTTTCCGATGAACTGTTCAGCTGCTGTGGCTACATCCTCGATGGAACTGCCGACCTTGATAATCGCCACACCATCCGCAATCACGGGCACTCCCTGCTCTGTATATACTTCCGGGGTGGTTACGTCCAATTTGTGAGATAACAGAGAAATAAATTCGGACTGCTGGAAAATGGGCCAGATGAAGGCCCCCCCACCACGTACAATTTTAATCTTGCGACCTGATTCATCCTCTGAAATGTTTTTATTCCCCAGAAAAGAACCGGTCACAATCATTCCTTCATCCGGTCCTACCGTTTTGTAACGGGCCCAAAAAGCGATCCCTAATATGACGATAACAATGACAACAATTCCAGGGACCAACACAATATCTTGCAAATTTGACACTCCCGATCACGCTCCCTTCAAGTTAAGCGAATGCGCCGTCTATGTGTCCAGGTACGCTACGCGGACGACGCCCTCTGCGACCTCAACCACGACGATACGGGTTCCCGCAGCTAGCGGTTTGTGATCAAAGCTCGATGCTGTATGTATGGTGTTGCCTGCACCCAAGCGGATCATAACTTCCCCGTAACCAACCTCAGGTACAGGAATGGTGACCTCACCGATTCTGCCAGTCAGTTCACGCATCGAGAAGCCGCTGGATACCTCTGAATTGGCCATGGGCTTGATAAATGCAAAAAATACTAGCACTCCAATCACAAATGCAATCCCTAAAGCTAGCACAACGACCCAGCCCATAGTCAGCCCGGTATACTTTGTAAGTAGTACCCCAGCCCCGCCAAAAGCAGTCAAAGCCCCAAGCAGAACGACAGGTCTGAACCAATCAAGGCCCGGCAGCTCTAATGCCCCATCCAGCCAGCTACCGAGTACATCCCCGATCAACACACTGACCACAGTAAAGATTGCGCCCCCTGCCAACAACCACCAAAATAAGGTTTCCATACGACTCCTCCTTCCATGTACCTTTTCAGCCTGGTTTCCAGTCTATAACTATGTTTACGTATTCAACCTTAAAAAGTTTCAAAATTTTCCTCTCATATCTCAACTTAAACCCAAAAAAGCACGTTCGTACGTCTAATGACGTACAAACGTGCCCACAAAGCCTCGAAGATCGTTTACAGGGATGCTTTGTAAATATCAACTACATCATCGCGATTGAGCTTGTTAAAGCCACCAAAAGCTCCAAATTTCACAGCTTTATCAGCCATTACGTCAATTTTGGACGCATCAATATCGTAATCAGCCAGACGGCTTGGCGCACCAATCGAGTTCCAGAAATCACGCAACGCCTGAATACCTTCCAACGCTACTTCTTCATCACTCTTGCCTTCTGGGTTTACATGGAACACATTCACTGCCAGTTGCTTGAAGCGTTCAGGCTTCACATGCAGATTGTGTTTCATCCAGTTCGGGAACAAAATAGCCAGTCCCCCACCGTGTGGGATATCATAAACAGCAGACACAGCATGCTCAATATTATGAGTAGCCCAGTCACCTGTCAGCCCCATGTTCAAGAAACCGTTCAGTGCCATCGTACCACAATACATAATCGTTTCACGCAGCTCATAGTTTTCCAGATCGTTGACCAGTCCTGGAGCCGCATCTATCACCGTACGCAAAATCGTTTCACACCAGCCCAGTTGAACCGGAGTATTGGATTCCAAATGGAAATAATGCTCCAGCGTATGTGACATCATATCCACAATTCCGTAAACAGTTTGATTCTTGGGCAGAGAGTATGTGTTCACCGGATCAAGAATGGAGAAGGCAGGAAACGCATGTACGCTACCCCATCCCAATTTTTCCTGTGTTTTTTCGTTTGTAATAACAGAACCTGCATTCATTTCAGAACCGGTTGCTGCCATAGTCAAAACCGTACCTAATGGCAAGGCTGCTTGTGGAGTTGCTTTACGCTCCGCAAAATCCCACATATCGCCATCATATTTTGCACCAACAGCAATAGCTTTGGAGCAATCCAGTACACTGCCACCGCCTACAGCCAGTACAAGGTCGATTTGATTGGTTTTGCACAATTCAACGCCTTTATGTACTGTAGACAAGCGAGGATTTGGTTCTACACCAGCCAGTTCGGTTACCTCTGCACCGATTTCACTAAGCAATTTTATTACATTATCATACAAACCGCTGCGCTTAATACTGCCGCCGCCATATACAAGCAAAACACGTTTTCCGTATTTAGGAACTTCACGCTTGAGAGCCTCCAATTGTCCTTTACCGAAGATCAATTGTGTAGGATTATAAAATTCGAATGCTTTCATCGCAAACGCTCGCCTCCAATATTTTTAAAGTTTAATGTTAAGAAACTACTCTATTATAACCTTTACGGTTACAGGAAACAAATTGCATTCATTTCAGAAAAAAAACCATACTCCTTAAGGAGTATGGTTACATTCACATCTTGGGAGGGTTCTCGTATTGTATTATGTGCAGTCTAGGCTACATTATTCTCCCAAGCTATATCCCAAGTGCTTCATAAAGCGGCCAAACGCCTGCTGACCGGATGGATTCCGTTTATACACTCCTGCATGCTCCAAAATTTCACTGAATTTCAGTCCAACCTCATTTTGTACGGTACGAACAGCCGTCTCCTTGTCAGACAGACGACCGAACCGGGTATTCAACTGGTAAATCCAGTCTGCATGCTTAAACAGTGGATGACCTTCTTGCTGCATGGCCACGGCCAATTCATCGTTCCCACACAAAATATCAGCAATTTCATCCAGCTCATCTTTGAGTCGTCCTGGTAGGATGGCAAGTCCCATCACTTCGATCAGACCGATATTTTCCTTCTTGATATGATGCATCTCGCGATGGGGATGAAAAATACCTTCCGGGTACTCTTCACTCGTTCGGTTGTTGCGCAGTACGAGATCCATCTGATATCTTCCTTCGGAATCCCGGCGTACAATCGGCGTTACTGTATTATGCGGAATCGTTTCCCCCTCCGATTCGGTATGAGAGAGAACGTCTACCTCTGGATCACTATACGCCTTCCAAGCTTCAAAAGCAGCATTTCCCGCCTCCAATAGTGCCTCGGCATCTGTTGACGTGAAACGAATGACCGACATCGGCCAATTCACAATCCCCGCCGTAACCTGCGGAAATGCTTTATTATGGTATACGCCGTTCACACCCGCTTTTTCAATTGGGAATGTATGACGACCACCCTGAAAATGATCGTGAGTCAGGATCGACCCACCGACAATGGGCAGATCCGCGTTAGAGCCAATGAAATAGTGCGGAAACGCTTTCGTAAAGGCCAACAACCGCCGCAGCGTATCCTTTGTAAGCTTCATCGGTACATGATCATGATGGAATACAATGCAATGCTCGTTGTAATACACATAGGGTGAATATTGAAAGAACCACGGTTCCCCATTCAATTCGACCGGTATGATACGCAAATTTTGACGGGATGGATGATTTACCCTTCCGGCATATCCAACGTTTTCACGGCACAATTGACATTTGGGGTAAACAGGCGGCGGCAAAAGCTTCGCCATGGCAATTTCCTTGGGACTTTTTTCTGGCTTGGACAAATTAATCGTAATTTCCATATCCCCATAAGGTGTTGCTTGATTCCAATACACATTGCTGGCTACCCGATCCATACGAATGTAGTTCGAATTGATGGATAATTGATAAAAAGCATCTGTAGCCGCCTCTATGCCATGTTCTGCCTCCGTTTGATGAAAGTTACGGATAACTTCAGACGGTCTCGCCATAAGCAATCCCATGATTTTGGAATCCAGCAAATCACGATACGTATCCGTGTTTTCAGGGATAAGCCCAATAGTAAAACCATAATCGATCAATACATTAAGCACAGGCTGGAGAGCTTCGGGGGCAATCATGCCCCCTGCTTCCCCACCAGAGTAAGGTTCCGAAAACCCGAACTGCTCTAATAGCAGATTACGACTATAATCTGTATCTTGCGAACCGATCAAGCCCCTCTTTTGTGCGAATGCAACCAGTTGTTCCACCGCATATAGAGCCGATTGCTGTACAGCTTCGTCGATGTCATAGACCAGATGCCGGGAAAGTTCCTGGTTTTGGTCTTTATCTACGGATTGGCGCTCGCTCATATGTCATCGTCTCCCGTCTATTCGTCGCCGTAGCCTTGAGGGTGCGACTGATGCCATCCCCATGCTCCGCTAATAATATCCTCCAGTTGAGTACGTTTTGGGCTCCAGCCCAGCACCGAACGGGCCTTGTCAGAAGATGCTACCAATATCGCTGGATCGCCTGTCCGGCGAGGTTCAACAATAACTGGAATGTCGAGCCCAGTGACCTTGCGTGCCGTTTCAATCACTTCCTTCACCGAGAAGCCCTGTCCGTTGCCCAGGTTGAACACGTTGCTCTCATTGCCCTCACGCAAGTAATTTACTGCACGCACATGAGCATCCGCCAGATCACTTACATGAATGTAATCACGGACACACGTTCCGTCCGGTGTGGCATAATCCTCACCAAACACAGCGATATGCGAACGCTGTTTCAATGCTGTCTGGAGCACCAATGGGATCAGATGGCTTTCTGGTCGGTGATCTTCACCGATTTTGCCGCTCTCATGTGCACCAGCGGCATTAAAATACCGTAAAGACACATATTTGATGCCTAATACTTTATCAAACCAGGACATCATGCGCTCCATCATCAGCTTTGTTTCACCATACACGTTGGTTGGCTCTGTACGATCGCCTTCTTCAATTGGCACCTTTTCCGGTTCGCCGTAAGTAGCCGCAGTAGAGGAAAATACAATTTTGCTTACGCCGGCATCTTTCATCGCCTCCAGCAAGCTCAACGTGCCAAATACGTTGTTGTCATAATATTTACCTGGATTTTGCATACTTTCCCCAACCAGCGAGTTGGCTGCAAAATGAATAACGGCGTCAATATTGTTTTCAGAGAACAGTTTGGACAGCAGTTCTTTATCCCTCAAATCCCCTTCATACAACTTGCCTCCAAGCAATGCTCCTTTGTGTCCGGTTTGCAAATTGTCCAATACAACAACTTCTTCTCCAAGATCCAACAATTCTGCTACGGTATGTGAACCGATATATCCAGCTCCGCCTGTGACTAAAATGGCCATGTTATTCATCCTCCTTTAGTTCTTTAACTCCGTCCCCTGCCTTGCATACATAAAAGCTGGCTTCCAGCCCTGTACGGGTCTGATAAGCTTCTCCAACTTCCTTCACAAAACGTTCCACATCGTCCTCATGAACCAATGAAACCGTACAGCCTCCAAACCCAGCCCCTGTCATACGAGCGCCCAGCGTGCCGGGAATGCGTCGTGCTTCTTCGACCATGACATCAAGCTCAGTACAGCTGACTTCATACAAGTCGCGTAATGAATCATGCGAGGCGTTCATCAACTGACCGAAATCTGCAAGTTCATTCGCTGCGAGAGCATCGACTGAGGCCAGCACACGAGCGTTTTCCTCCACCACATGCTGTGCCCGGCGGCGCACGGTTTCATCTGCAATATGATGTTGAAGCTCTCCAAACCGAGCTTCATCCAGTTGTGCGAGATACTCTAGTGACGGCTCCTGCTGCTGCAAAATGGACAGTGCTTCGGCACATTGACTGCGACGCTCGTTATAGGCTGAATCCACCAATCCGCGGCGTTTGTTTGTATTACCGATCACGAGCTTGTAAGCCCCAGTGCGGAATGGCACTCTACGGTACTCCAGCGTATCGCACATCAGCAGGATTGCATGATCAGCCGCTCCGTTCGCTACAGCGAACTGGTCCATGATGCCGCAATTGACACCCACGTAATTGTTTTCAGCCCGCTGGGATAACAAAGCAATTTCGACTGTGTCGGTTTTTTGCTTTTCGGTAGTCAGAAACGCGTAGCCTGTCACGACCTCAATCGAGGCTGAGGAAGATAATCCGGCTCCGTTCGGGATTTCTCCATGATAGAGCAGGTCGTACCCGCTAGACGGATAAACTCCCTTTTCAGCCAACTCCACCAGCACACCCACCGGATAGTCCACCCACTCATCCGTTTTGCTTTTACCTATCTCTGTGCGGGGAATCGACACTTCATACGACAGATTTGTGGAAGCAAAATGAATTTGATCATCATTGCGTGCACGAAGGATCAGCGTCGTACCAAATTCCAGCGCAGCCGGGAGTACATAACCACCATTATAGTCGATATGCTCTCCAATGAGGTTAACACGCCCAGGTGCATGAAATATCAGCAGTTCATTGCTGCTTTCACCATATTTTTCAATAAAATGTTTCTTTAATTCAGTAGAGTTCATATCCGCATCCACCTCATTCACCGTTAGTAAAAGCCTCCCTGAATTCCCTGTAATATCTTAATCAGGTTGACATCTCTTATGAGTTCAGTATAAATGAAAGCGTCACACAATGTAATGCATCCATGTGTTTAAGCTATGGATAAATGTGACTTGGATATGTACAATGTAAGTATAACGCATCTACTAAACTATTCACAAATGCAGGAAGGATGACCCTATTTTGCAAGCGTATTCATATAGTTATGCTGTCGCATCTAATCCGGTTTTTTATGAAAATAGCCCGCTACATGTGCTTTTTGCAGGAGAGAGCCAAACCAAATCTGGTCATGCTGTGGGACCGAAAATCTATGATTATTATCTGCTTCACTTTGTGGAGTCAGGCAAAGGCATCTTTCGAACAGAACAGCACACATATCAACTTAAAAAAAACGATTTTTTCCTTATTCATCCAGGTCAACTGGTGAGCTATACCTCTGATGAAGAGGAGCCGTGGCGTTATCGTTGGTCTGCCTTTACTGGACACCATACCGAGCAAGTCGTGCAGGAGGCAGGACTGCGTGTACATCAACCTGTTTTCCATGCTGCCGATCAAAGTCCCATTCCCGGTTATCTGGAGCAAATGCAATTGGCCTTTTACAGCAGAAAATCTAGCTCTCACCTTTCAGCATTAGGCTATTTGTACCTGATTATGGGAGAAGCAAGCAATTACCTGAGTGACTGGGCTGATCCGTCCGGAGCCGATTCGCAAATTCGACGCACAGTCAAACAAATGGTCCAATATATGTCCACCCAGTATGCACACCCTGTTTCCATTGAGCAAATGTCTGAAGGACTTGGCTATAATCGTGCCTACCTATCACGAATATTCAAAAAGGAAACGGGCGTCTCCCCCGTCACCTATCTGCTTAAGCTACGGATCGACAAATCACGTCAACTGCTGCGCGAGCGTCCTGAACTGTCGGTTGAGCAAGTGGCTGCTTCTGTCGGATTAACAGATGCTTTATACTTCTCACGTCAATTCAAACGCTTCTGCGGCCAGTCTCCAACCGAGTACCGGAGCAAGGTTAAGCAGTATCCACTGTCGTAAAGTAAGCTTTAACAGGTTTCCCTAGCTCCCGGCCATAAACACAAACAGCCCGCATCCTTCAAACGGATCCGGGCTGTTAAGTAATATATCATGTAAGAGTATGTGAAATTAGGTTGATGACTCCAGGTTATCTTTTGTTATCAGGCTGTACCGCCGTCTTGTCCGTTCCCGGCATTCAGAATCGAATCAATCCGGTCCAGCTCCTCCTGTGAAAACTCCAGATTGGACAGGGCTTTAACATTCTCTTCGATTTGGCTTACACGGCTAGCCCCAATCAGGACAGAGGTCAGACGTTCACCGCGTAGGGCCCATGCCAATGAGAATTGAGCCAAACTTTGTCCACGTGCAGCAGCCATCTGATTCAAAGCGCGCACCTTGCGCAGCGTTTCTGGTGTCACATGGTTCTCATTCAGGAAAACCGATGTGCTTGCTGCGCGTGAATCTTCGGGAATTCCGTTTAAATATTTGTTGGTCAGCAGTCCCTGAGCCAGTGGGCAAAAGGCAATGCTACCTATTCCATTTTCATCCAGTACATCTTGTAATCCATTTTCAATCCAGCGATCAAGCAAAGAGTATCTCGGCTGATGGATCAACATGGGTGTTCCGAGCTCCCTCAAAATACGAGCTGCTTCGGCTGTTTGCTTTGCGCTATAATTAGACACGCCCACATACAGCGCTTTACCCGAACGTACGATATGATCCAGTGCTCCCATCGTTTCTTCCAGCGGCGTATTCGGATCGAATCGATGCGAGTAGAATATATCGACATAGTCCAGCCCCATTCGCTTCAAACTCTGATCCAGGCTGGATATCATATACTTGCGAGATCCCCAGTCGCCATAAGGACCTGCCCACATATGGTAGCCTGCTTTGGTAGAGATGACCAACTCATCCCGGTACGGTTTCATATCACTGGCTAACACTTGTCCGAAAAATTCCTCGGCTGAGCCCGCAGGAGGTCCATAGTTGTTAGCTAAATCAAAATGCGTGATACCCAGATCAAAGGAGCGAGTAATCATGCTGCGACCATTCTCTGCGTTGTTAATTCCGCCGAAATTGTGCCACAAGCCCAACGAAATAGCGGGCAGCTTAAGACCCGATCTGCCGGTACGGTTATATTTCATACTTTCATAACGATCTTCGCCAGCTAAATAAACCATGCTATCACAGCCTCTCTCGAAACATTGTTATGTCCATCACAACATCATCATAGCGCTTTTATGCGGGCATTGACAAGAAAACGATTACAAGCCCAATTGATGAGCGAGGTTTTCCATAACCCTACCGATCGGTTCAGTGAGCAAAAGATCCGCCTTGTGATCATATGAGGTGGGATCTGTATTCAGCAGCACCGTATGTTTACCGCGAAAATAAGTAATCAAGCCTGCCGCAGGATGGACTGTCAGTGACGTCCCTCCAATTAACAGCAAATCTGCTTGAGAAATGGCTTGAATGGATTGAATAATGGTGTCGTGTTTCAATTCCTCTTCATATAAAACAACATCCGGTTTGATAATTCCTCCATCTACCGGACATTTAGGTACAACCTCGGAACTGCTCATCACTTCATCCAGACTGTAAAAGCGTCCACATTCCATACAGTAATTGCGATGTACCGAGCCATGAAGCTCCAGTACATTTACGCTGCCTGCTGCCTGATGTAATCCGTCAATATTTTGCGTCACAACCGCTTTAAGACGGCCTTGCTTTTCCAAAGACGCAAGGAAATGATGACAGCCGTTCGGCTTCGCCTCGGGATGCAGCATTTTGCCGCGATAGAAGTCGAAAAAGACTTCAGGATGCTTCACAAAAAAAGAGCGGCTAAGCATAACCTCAGGGGAATAAGGCAATTTTTCCTCACTCTGATACAAGCCTGCTGCCGAGCGAAAATCTGGTATACCGCTTTCCGTTGATGTCCCTGCTCCGCCAAAAAAAACAATATTCTGCGATTCCTGTATCCATTCCGCTAACGTATTTTCTTTCATGCTCTACGCACCTCCAGCTCTTCATATCCACGAACAACCTTATCCGCATCCAGCAAATGTCTGGAACGTTCCGGTTCAGGCGCAAATCCAATGGCAAGCCGTACTCCAGCACGCTTGCCCATCTGCATATCCCCATTACTGTCTCCGATCACTACCACGTCCATCGGCGATAGCCCTAGTAACTCACAAGCTTTTTCAGCCATTTCCGGGTCAGGTTTGCCGTATGTAACCCTATCATGTCCGATAATCACATCAAAATAGGATGTCAGTCCCATCCACTCCAAATGCTCTTGTGCAGCTTCTGTACTGTCAGAGGTCACAACCGCCAGCTTCATTCCGGCGCGGCGACTTTGTTCCAATAAGGTCCGTAGCCCCGAGAACACCTTTGCTGCCCGCTGTCGGCGGACGTCAGCCATCGCTGTTTTATTAAATTCTCGAACAAGCTGCACAGCTTCATTCCACGGTATACCCGCAGTATAAAGCTGCCAAGCCAGTACACCCGTGCTTTCGTCCACCGTCCCCATCGCCAGCGGGCCAGAAGGATCGTAACCAATTACACGTCCTTCCTGATCGTGAACAGTGCCTAGAACGTTGCCTTTTTCCATCGTGAAACCGGCTCCCGCTACAGCCAGATGCTGCTCCATCATATCCAGTATAGAACGAGCCCAAGGGCCCCACAACTGAATAAAATCCAGCAACGTGCCATCTTTATCAAATAAGATGCCACGGCATGGATACTGCATTCCCTGCACGATCAGCTCAGACATGCATCACACCTCCTTTACGGGTTCTTAGAAGCTGAATCCACACTTTCTTTCATCCAGTCCTGTAAAGCAGCTACCGTTTGGTTCCATTGCTCAACGGCACTAATTTGCGCGGGATTATCCCCTTTTTGGGCACCGTAACTGCCAAATTGGGCATGGTTCCCCCCTTCGACTGTAAAATACAGCGTGTTAGCGGGTAAATAAGTTCTCCCACTCTGGACATTTTCCATCTGAATGACCCCATCATCACTTCCTAGTAAAGAAATCACTGGCAGATTTTTATCCTTTAAATTACCCTTGTTATCCGGATAGGAAGCAAGGAAAAATACACCTTTGACCTGATCAGGATGTGCAGCTGCGTATCTGGCTGCCATCACACCACCTAACGAATGGCCGCCAATAACAAATGCTTCTTGGGGATACGCCTTTAGCACTTCATTCGCCAAATCCGGAGAGATCAAGGCTAGGTTCAGTGGCATTTTTCCAATAATCACATGATGACCCTTTTCTGCGAGACGGCGTGCCAAGGGCGCATAACTTTCGGGCTTAACCAACGCCCCTGGGTACAAAATGACGCCTGCTCCGCTTCTCTTGGCAGGCTCAAAACTTATCCAGTGCTCTTGCTCATTTACTTTTACAGTATCCGCTACGTCGGCTAATGCAGCAGCCGCCGTCTCATCAGGCTGGTAGGGCGTAAATACCTTCCATGCTCCCCAACCTGCAAATAGCACAATGACAATTAGGATACCTAAAAGAATTTTCCATATTTTCCGAGAACCGCGTGTCCCATAAGCATTGTATGATCTTCTTGTTCTTCTTCTCATTATAAAAGTTCCTTTCGCCTTTCGTATCTCGTGATTCCTAGCTTGAATGTAAAAGTTTTCGCTGTATTCGTTTAGCATAACTATAACCTTGTTAGGGTAACATCGTTGCACATACAGGGTCAAATGAGCACATGTTTCCAGGCGTAAGTCCATCTTTATCGGCTGTTCAAGCTTTCGCCACATAAAAAGGACATGATAACGCTTACTGATGTGAATAAAATCACAATGTTAAAGTCCTGAGTATCGTACCTTGTTCCTTGTAAAGATTATTTTTTAAATAGTTTAGTCGGCAGAAGCCGTTCGGAGGGAGACACATGACGATAAGCCATGATGTACAAGGGGAAAGCTTCTTTCTCAATTTGCGATTTCTGTTGATTATATGCGTATTTGCAGGAAACGCTTTGGAGCCATTAGTCAGTTCACTTCAGCTTGCCCAACAGTGGTTTAGCTGGATATTCATGTATCATATGCCGTTGTTTGTACTCGTTACAGGCTACTTTGCCAAAACTTCTTTGACAGGTCTCGCAGGACGAAAAGTTCTGCTTCAGATCGGTATGCAATATTTGATTTTTCAATCCCTTTATTCCATTTTGGATATCGTAATCTTCCGCGTTCCCCATATCCATCATTCTTTTTTTGCGCCTTATCTGTTACTCTGGTTCCTCGCCAGCCACATCTGTTGGAGACTGCTGATGCTGTCTTTTCAGAAGATTCCACCTGTCGTCCAGTTGGGTATATCCGTGCTACTGGGGATCCTTGTCGGATATCTTCCCGTGGACGGTATATGGCTAAGCGTATGCAGAACCTTTGTTTATCTTCCTTACTTTGTAGCAGGCTATCATTTGAAATATGTGGACGTTCGCCGATTCTTCACAACACCTGTACGTATAATCGCCGGCATTGTATCTCTTCTGTTAATGGTACTGGCAGGAACGTCGTATTTTGGCATCCCGGCAGGCTGGCTGTATGGCAACATGACTTATGGTGAACTAGGCCATACCGAATGGTACGCAGGGATTTACCGTATCGGCATTTATGGAGTTCAATGGATAGCATCTCTGGCGTTTTTAAGCTTTGTTCCAGCCGTCACAGGACGTATAACCGAGATGGGACGGCGTACATTATATGTCTTTTTGCTCCATGGCTTAATCGTCCGTACCGTTGTGGCAAAAGGAGTTTACGAGTATATAGATACCCCAGTGGAGGTCATGTTGATTCTAGTGTGCGCCGCGGGTCTGTGCTGTTTGTTGACCATGCCTTGGGTTCGAACTGCAACACGGCCTCTGATTGAGCCACAGGTAGAATGGATGTTGAAGCCAGCTCCTTATCTTTTTAGACGGTCTGCATAATTTTTTTATTACATCTTTATTTCCCGATCAACACACGACAACCCGCTTACGGACGAAAATGGAGGTAGGTATACCCTTCTTTACTTCGCGCATAGTGCCTGTTTCATACAGACAAAATGTGGTAAATAAAAGATACGCGCAACAAAAAACAACTTTTGAATAAGGAGTGATTTGTAATGGCACGTAATCAAAATCAGGGTAAAATGAGTCGCGAAGAAGCAGGCCGTATGGGTGGAGAAGCTACTTCCAAGAAGCACAATAAGGAGTTTTACCAAGAGATTGGCAAGAAGGGCGGACAAGCAACCGCCAACTCACATGATAAAGAATTTTATCAGGAAATCGGTAAAAAGGGCGGCGATGCCACAGCTGAGTCGCATGACAAAGATTTCTACAGAGACATCGGACGTAAAGGTGGCAGAAATTAAAAGGTAACCTCAATATTCCGCCCTCTTTTCATATAAAAACAAGGCTGAAGCCCATCCGTTTTATTACGGAATGGGCTTTTTCTATTTTTCCGAACCGCCAACAGATCAGAAAAAGAGAGTCTGGAAGAATTAGATTCAAATTCTCACAGATGCAATATATAGATAAATAAAACTGTTCATATCTATATATTGTTGCTTACAGAACAATTCTATCCTCTTTCAAAAATCCTTATATATGTAGAAAAATGCGCACAACTATGATAGACTCTTTAGAAAACATCTGCGCTACTACGGTGTTCATTGAACGCCATACCATTTTTATACTTTGGGGGGAAACCAGCATCATGACAGCTAAGACGAAAATGCGTTCCGATATGATTAAAAAAGGCTTTGACCGCGCTCCTCACCGCAGCTTGCTGCGCGCAGCGGGTGTCAAGGAAGAAGATTTCGACAAGCCGTTTATTGCGGTATGCAACTCGTATATTGACATCGTACCGGGCCACGTCCATTTGCAGGAATTTGGCAAAATTGTCAAGCAGGCCATTCGTGACGCAGGCGGTGTACCTTTCGAATTTAACACTATTGGTGTAGATGACGGCATTGCCATGGGACACATCGGTATGCGTTATTCTCTGCCAAGTCGCGAAATTATTGCAGACTCTCTGGAAACTGTCGTTTCCGCTCACTGGTTTGACGGCATGGTTTGTATTCCTAACTGCGATAAAATTACCCCTGGTATGATGATGGGGGCATTGCGTGTTAACATTCCAACTATTTTCGTCAGCGGCGGTCCTATGAAAGCTGGGAAAGACAAGAACGGACGCTCTATTTCCCTGACTTCAGTCTTCGAAGGCGTAGGCGCTTATCAGGCTGGTAAAATCGATGATCAAAGTTTGCTTGAGTTGGAACAATACGGCTGTCCAACTTGCGGCTCCTGTTCAGGAATGTTTACAGCGAACTCCATGAACTGTCTTGCAGAAGCATTGGGTCTGGCAATGCCGGGTAACGGCACCATCCTCGCAGTAGCAGAAGAACGCAAAGAATTTGTTAAACAATCTGCACGCCAATTGATGGAATTGATTAAGCTCGATCTTAAACCACGTGATATCGTGACCAAAGAAGCGATTGATAATGCATTTGCATTGGATATGGCAATGGGTGGTTCTACGAACACTGTATTGCATACATTGGCACTTGCCCATGAAGCTGAAGTTGACTACCCTATTGAACGCATCAATGAAGTTGCAAACCGTGTACCTCATTTGTCCAAATTGGCACCTGCTTCCGACTATCACATTGAGGATGTCCATAATGCAGGCGGCGTAAGCGCAGTGCTGAATGAACTATTGAAGAAACCTGGCGCATTGCATGGTGACTGTATTACTGTAACCGGAAAAACTCTTCGTGAAAACGTAGAGGGGCAGGAAATTCTCGACACTAACGTCATCCACAAATTGGACAACCCTTATTCCGAGCGCGGTGGTCTGGCTGTATTATTCGGAAACTTGGCACCAGAAGGCTCCATTATTAAAGTCGGTGCGGTTGATCCTTCTGTTGGCGGTTATCACAAAGGTCCTGCCATCTGCTTTGATTCACAGGATGATGCACTTGCTGGCATCGCTAACGGTAAAATCGTCGAAGGGCATGTTGTTGTTATTCGCTATGAAGGTCCTAAGGGCGGACCTGGTATGCCTGAAATGCTGGCGCCAACTTCACAAATCGTAGGCATGGGGCTTGGTGCCAAGGTAGGTCTGATTACAGACGGACGCTTCTCAGGTGCTTCCCGTGGTATCTCCATCGGTCATATTTCCCCCGAAGCAGCAGAAGGCGGACCGATCGCTTTTGTTGAGGACGGCGATATCATTGAGCTAGACCTGAACAATCGCAAGATTGAGCTTCACATTACGGACGAAGAATTTGAACGTCGTCGCGCCAACTGGAAAGGCTTCGAGCCAAAAGTGAAGACGGGCTATCTGGCGCGTTATTCCAAGCTGGTGACGAACGCAAGTAACGGCGGAATTATGAAAATCTAGATATTTTGCCAAGCTAGGATATTTTGATAAAACACTGAAAAGCCTCTCGACTCCTGACAAAGGTTCGAGAGGCTTTTATTATGAGGTCAATTGCCTGATCCTGTATCGGCTGTTTGTGAAGCCCGGATTGAAGTATGAACAGCGTCTTCTTCGGTCATTTCATTGTTGAGTGTACGAACTACATCCCTTTGATCTGTTGGATCAAAAGCATGATCTGCCTGATGTGAATCTCCTTGTTGGAAACGATCAAATAAGGTGTCAATGGGCATTATGATCAGCTTTGGTACCATAACCTCTTTTTTTTCAATCAATTGCTCCGAACCCGAAGGATGGATGATACGATATAACAGCTTTAAATATACAGTAGACATATGCTTAAACATTCCTTGAGGAATCTCTCGAATTTGAAAGCCTAATTTTTCAGGCCCTCGATGAATCATACTTACTGCATAGATCGCCTTGACACCCTTCATTCCAGAATCATGCACAACCCGTTGGGTAAGATCAGGTAGTTGTATTTTCACAATCCGAATCAATTGAATAGCTAGATGTACCATGGACTTTGCCGTCGATCCCAACCGAAACAACATTTTATTGTCAAAATGAAGCTCAATGATGGGGTCCCCTTTTTCCAGCCACCTACCGTTCTCCATATTTATATTGGGGCCATGATAGATACGGCGACGATAATAAAAGATTGTATTATCCTTGCTGACAGGACGAAGACGGAACAAGGCGTGAAATAGCCGCTCGTATTGCAGCCATCCGAATACCATCGTTTTTTTCATCCAATCCGTACTGGACAAGCTGGAGACAGTCGATTGATTGCCAGACTGGCGGCGAAGTAATGTATCCACGCGTACACTGCGTAATTGCCGTTCCTGGGCGACCATCAATAGCTTCTCTAGCGCAATTAGCATATTCCGTGGCGCTTCTGCATCTGCCCCCAACGTCGTACCACAGTCATGGAGTAACATGACCTCGCCACCCCTCAGCTTTTTGAGCATCCTTTCCGCTAGTTGTTTCGCTCCAACGCTGGCCTTCCAGTCACCAAACATGGAGGACCATAATACGATTCGACGACCATTGTTTTTGGAAATATCAAAAAAATTCACAATCCCCCAAGGTGGACGATAAAAGGTCGTCCCTTCGCCAGTTACTCGACGAATGACTGACTCCGTCTGGGCAATTTGTTTTCTAACCGTAACAGGCCGCATAAGCCAATTCGATTTGTGCACATAATTGTGAATACCGATCAGATGACCTTCATCATGTATGCGTTTCAGAAGCTCAGGATGTTTTTCGGCATTTATCCCTACAACAAAAAAAGTGGCCTTGGCATCAAAACGCTTGAGTAAATCAAGCAACTGCGATGTATAGACTGGATCAGGACCATCATCAAAAGTGAGTGCATATTCCCGTTCACTTTTGCCGCGCCGGAACACCCGGAAACCAAATATACGACTTACCAGCGCCGGAATAAAAGCATAAAAAGTTGAAATGTAAAACATCCATAACAGCAAAGTCTGCACGTTTTATCCCCACTTTTCTATTCTGAACTTCCAAGCAGGCTTCCTGAGGAAAACTCACTTACTTATATGTTATCACAATGACGTAAGCATGCCGAGATTTTGCTGTTGCATAGGATCAGGCACTAAGATCCAATTTAGTGTACAATAAATAAAAATCTTAAAGGAGTCGTTGTATACATATGCTTCCATTGTACAAAAAATATTGGCGTACTGTTTTTGATATCGGTCTGATCGTCTTAACCGTGTATTTAATTATGTTCGTCTCCAGCAAACTTTATCAGCTAGCCGCACCTGTTTTCCTTTCATTCGTCGTGTTTTGGTGCATTGAACCTGCTGCTCGTTATTTTCACCGCAAAGGCATGAAAAAGCCCTTTGCCTCCGCACTCTCCGTATTGCTGTTTATCATCTTATTACTGGCTATTTTTTTCGGATTGGGCCTGATCCTGGTGACCCAATTTACAAAAGTTGCGCAAAACCTCCCACATTATACCCAGATTATCCAAACAGAATTCACGCGGTTTCTTCATCTTTCTCAAGATAAAATCGCTGCATTACCTCCGGGTGTGACTGAACGTGTAAATGAGTATTTTGCGACTGCTACCACCATTGCTACAAAGTGGGCACAGCTAGGGTTATCTTTTTTCATACAATTCCTCAGCTCTTTCACTGTTTTTATGGGCAACTTCGCGGTTGCAATCATTTTAGCGTTCTTTTTGAGTATGGAAATTAATCTCTGGAAGGGGATTGCCCGCAGTAAAACTCCAAAGACACTAAAAACGGCGTACCTTTTTCTGAAAAATCACGTACTTAAAGCCATTTCCGCCTTTCTCAAGGCTCAAGCTTTACTGGTAGGAATTACCTTTATCCTCGTATTTATAGGTTTACTCATTTTGCAAGTGGATAATGCCCTATCGTTGGCGCTCGTAGCAGCTTTATTTGATATTCTGCCGTTGCTGGGTGTGCCTGTTATTTTTATTCCATGGGCCGTGTATTTGTTCATCACAGGCAACACTGGCTTGGCGGTAGGATTGCTTATTGTCATGGCTGTCACTGTGATTGTGCGCCAGCTGGCAGAACCTAAAATTACTGGTAATTCCATCGGCGTTTCGTCTGCCTATCTAATGCTTTCCTTTGCCATAATATCGTTATCCATCTTCGGACTGGCCGGATTAATTCTGTCCCCCATTCTGATCATCTTGCTCAAGGAATTGTG
Source organism: Paenibacillus ottowii (assembly GCF_050516475.1). Taxonomy (NCBI): domain Bacteria; kingdom Bacillati; phylum Bacillota; class Bacilli; order Caryophanales; family Paenibacillaceae; genus Paenibacillus; species Paenibacillus ottowii. Next base: position 78,536 of record NZ_CP191577.1, read on the forward strand.
GCAACAAGGTTACCTGCAGCAATGGATTCGGTTTCCGATTGAAGAATTTGACGAGCCTCCGTTTATCGTCAAAATTCAGGAGGAAGAGCGTGCAGCTACTCGCGGAACTCAAGAGGATTGAGCTAGCAGATCCATGACTTGACCGAAAAGTGCTGTGGCTCGATTCGCAGCATGCGTAGAAGCATTTTGCACAAGAACGGCAACCGCATAACGGGGCCGCTCTATTGGACCGTAACCAATAAACCACTGGTGATTTATGGGGCGACCGTTTTTTAAAGCTTGAGCCGTACCTGATTTACCAGCCAGCCTCCATGATTTATTGCGCAAGGAGGCACCAGTCCCCTGTGCCACAACCTGTTCCATTGCTTCACGAAGTGTGCGAGCCGTGGATGTGTGAATCGAGCGGCCGCCTTTGGGTAAAGATGCAGCGTGAGCAGGTAGCTCCAGCAAGGTGCTTCCATCTGCGTAATTGATGCGTTTTACGATGCGCGGTGCACGTACTTGACCATCATGCAGCAAGGTAACCATGAGGTTGGCTGCTTGAAGAGGCGTCACCAGCACATCACGCTGACCGATAGCTGTCTGTACACGTACGCCCGGATCAGACGTATTCGTATGGGAGCCAAATATGGCTCCCTTTTCTTCGTGATCCAGCGGTCTGAATTGAGGTAGCCCTGCCAGGTTCCGGTCCTGCCATCCCACAGTTTGACTCAATCCCAGTGCAGAGGCTGCGGCCTGAATTTGCTCCGCGTTAAGCCGTTCGCCGAGATGAGCGAACACACTATTACAGGATACGGCAAGCCCTTCCTCCAGGTTCAGGGTTCCGTGTCCTTCTTTTTTCCAGCATGACAATCCATACTTGCCGTAGGCTCCATGACAATGAAATTGCTCCTGCGGTTGGACCACGCCTGATTCAAGTGCAGCCGCAGCTGTAACCAGCTTGAAAATGGAACCAGGCGTTACCGCTTTGAGAGCACGATTAGACCAGTCTGTTTGTTGCTGCGGATCCACATGCGCGGGATTATAAAAGGGGCGAGACACCATTGCCAGCACATCCGCATTACCTGCATCAAGCACAACCACTGCCCCTTCTGCTAAATGATTCGATTCTGTCAGCTTCTCAATCCGTTCCTGTAACGGGAGATCAATCGTAGTCTGCACCTGTAATGGATAGTGGCCATTGGATGGAGCAGTGACGCGAAGCGGCATATGAGTTAATGGACGACGTTGCGCATCTACAGACCGAGAGACGAATGTCTCGCCAACACCGCTCAGCAAAGGCTCCAGCGTTTTTTCCAGACCAGCTGCTCCAACCGGCAGTTCACCTACCCGTCCGCCACGTTCATACAGAAAACCAAGCCATTGTCTGCCATTGGGCAAGTCCGTATAACGTTGCGCATACGGTACAAGCTCTATGAGCGAAGGAGCCAACTTCAGCAGTCTGTCCGCTTCATTCGGATGGATTTGCACAGATTCTCCGCGCCCATCGCGCCATATAAGCGGGGATTGCAGTCCCTTCCAACGCGTCAGCAATTGCTCCTTGCTCGTATGCAGCAGCTTGGCCAGTTCTTGACCATGCACGGCTGCTTTACCGTCTACATCGGGAAAAAGCACTGGCGTCCATACGATCCCACCAGTTAAGGGTTGTCCATGTCGGTCCGTAAACTGTCCACGCCCAGAATCAATGGCGATTCCTTCCTGTCGCTGACGTGCTGACATTTCTTTAAGCGAATGCCCCCCGTAAAATGACAAATGAATGCCCGCTGTCGCCTGAATCCAAGCCAATCGGAAACATAAGATCAGCAGCAATACCATGATCCCCAAGGCTATGTATGCAATTCGACGTTGACGTACGAAACTGCTATGACGCCTGGACACATTCATCTTCCTTTCATCATTTTTCCAGTAGTATGTCCGGTGATGGAAAAAGAAAACCCACTCAACATGTAATGTCGAATGGGTTGTTTTGCAACACCTACACTGTAAATCTTGAAAGCTGTTCTTTCAAATTCACCGATACCCCTTCCAGCTTATCTGACAAGCCTACCAGCTGATTACCGATATTGGCTTGCTCAGTACTGAGAGAAGCGACTTCCTGCGAAGTAGCAGAGGATTGCTCAGCTACCGCGCTTACATTGGTCATGGCCTCGGACAAAGTAGTCTGCGATTCACTCAGATGATGAATGGAGGCGGTGACCGTGCCCAACCGAAGCGCGAACTCTCCCATTTGCTGCTGCACTGATTGGAAAATGTCCGTCGTATCTTGTACGGCTCCCATCTGCTCCCGGAACAGTGGGTACACTTGAGATAACGCTTGCACCGTTTCATTCATCTCATTAACGATGTTATTCGTAATACCTGTAGCCGTACGAATGGCTTGACGTGATTGTTCAGCTAACTGCCGCACCTCATTGGCTACCACCATAAAACCACGCCCGGCTGTTCCCGCTCGTGCTGCTTCAATGGTCGCATTCAGTGATAGAATGTTCGTTTGTTTAGCAATATCCTGTAATACGTCCAGCACCTTAAAGACATCGGAAGTTGTCTGCTTCAGTTCATCTACTTTGCGCACCAGAGCATGCGTAGTTTCTTCCGTAACCTTAGTCTTGCTTAATAGATTTTTCAGCTGAATTGTCCCTTTTTCACTGGATTGTTCAACTTCTTGTGCAACCAGACTCATTTCATAATTGGAAGTCATCACCGTATCCATTTGCTGCGATATATTCCCAGTAAGCTCGCTACCACGTTCGGCCTCTGTTGCCAAACTGGCGGCACCATGAGCAATCTCTTCTGTTGCAGCAGCAATTTCTTTAGCTGAAAGGGCTGTCTTCTTCGAGGCATCACTCAGTTCCGTTGCTGTATTCAGTACCTCCTGTGCTGACGCATTCGTCTGTTCTACCAGCAGTGTAATTTGCTCCATCATCGTATCAAAACTTTCAGACAACTGTCCAATCTCATCCTGTGCCTTATACTTCGTTCGGATTTGCAAGTTGCCTTTAGCGCCTTCAATCATTAAATCCTTTAGGTGTGTCAATGGGCGAGCCACAAGACGTACCATCCACAGACCAATGAACAATGCAATCAGTGCCGCTACTGCAGCAAATATCCAGGTTGTGGTAAGAATTCCCCTTGCGTCTCTCACCAGTTCAGATACAGGTATTACACCCACGAGAATCCACTTGGAAGTTCCCAGTGTATTATGAACCGTAAGCACACTTTGCTTTTTGCCATCTGCTTCCTGCTCCATAATTTGATTTCCTTCGATCCCTTCAAGCTTGGAAACGTAATCCAGCTTTGTCTTTCCCCCTGCCAAGCTCTCATTGTTAGAACCTACAAACTCACCCTTGTCTGTCACAAGGCTAATCATACTACCTGAGCCCAAATTGATCCCTTTCAACTCGTCCTCCACCGCACTGGCCTTTAAATCCATAACCAGAACATAAGTCCCTCCCAACCCGGACATACTGTTCATGGAGCGTGCCAGACGAAAGGTCTTGCTGCCGTTATCATTCACCTGCGTAGGTAGCCAAACCATTCCCTTGTTTTTTAAAATATCCTTAAACCACTCTTCCTGCCGTACATCCTTTTGTGTTCCGGTACCCATTGCAGCTAAACTGGTTTCTTCCGGGTACAAGTACAATGAATCAATCGCTTTATTTGTAAAAGCAATATTTGTTAATTTTTTGTTTACTTCGCCCATAGCAACAAAAGATGCAAAGGGATTTTTATCTTGCTTTACAGCCTTTTGTAGCTGATCACTTAATTCAGTATCGAAAAATACCTGTGTCGATGTGTCTTGAAAGCGCTCTAAAATAATATCAAGCTTTTCCGAAGTTTGCTGAACGGTTTGCTGATACGCGGTAGCTGCATTTTGTTCAATCGTACTTTTAGCTTTGTAGTACGAGAGCATCCCCAGGCTGACCACGAATAACATAATGGCTGCAAAAAAGATCAGAAACAGCTTCATTCCAACCGAACGGATCGGATTATAGTTTTTGACCAAATGCATAAAATCCTTACTGTATCTTTCAGGCTTAAGTAAACGCTTTAAATTGTATGTGCATTTACGTAAGGCCTTAGCTACCCAGGGAGTATCCTTCGAAGACATCACAACCGTCTCCTCCCCTTTATCCGTTGTTACTTTACTTCCTTTCAAGCTTTTCATTGGATCCGTTTTCTTAGATTGCCTGTTTGCTGTATTCCTCTCTTTTTTCCAAAAACCCATTCCTCTCACCTACCACCATATAATTAGTTTCTGGTTCCACGTCATCCTTTATGTATCTATTATCTATATAGTCTCTATCGGAACTATTCGACAAGGAATGTAGCTTTCCTTTGAGTACCCACTAAATTTTATGAAACTTTTTTCCTAGAAAACTATTCAAAAAAAAGCCTCTCCAACCGATAGGAGAGGCTTTTGAATCTTTTACCTGTGACTTAAGGCTTATTTACTTCTTTTTACGCATCATATCAAAATACGATACAGGCTGATCTACCTTCATTTTAATTCTTTGAAGCGGGTGACGTGCAGCATCTAATTCGTTGCCTTCCTCGTCCCAGATCGTTCCGACTGTCTGTTTGAAAAACGTTCCGTTCGGACCGAAAAATTCAATCTCATGCCCTGGTTTAAAATGGTTGCGTTGTTGAATCGTTGCGATGCCACTTGCGGCATCATAATCCATCACCAGTCCGGCAAAATCATAAGGGACTGCTTTTTCTTCCGGTTCATAAATATGGTCCTCATGATCCGGGGTATCATAGAAAAATCCTGTATTCAATGGACGATTGGCAGCCTTATTAATTTCTTCAATCCATTCTGGTTTGAGTACATAATTTTCCGGATCAGCCATATAGGAATCAATCGCTTGACGGTAGACATTCACGACCGTAGCCACATAGTGGATGGACTTCATACGTCCCTCTACTTTAAAGCTGTCTACACCCACATCAATCAGATCAGGGATATTCTCAATCATACACAAATCCTTAGACCCCATAGAAAAGGCATTATCACTCTCTTCAAACAATGGAAGCTGGTTAACGCCGAGCTGGAACTGTTTTAGTACATTGTTGTCCTGTGCCTCTTCCTCAGATATCCAAACCTCACCTGGGCGGGCATCTTCAAACAAATCATATTTCCAGCGGCAAGACTGACAACATCCACCGCGATTTGAATCCCGGTCTGTAAAGTGATTGGACAACACACAGCGGCCGGAGAATGAGGAGCACATCGCACCATGGACAAAAGCTTCAATTTCGATATCCACATGCTTTTTAATTTCTTCAATTTCTTCCAAGCTGGTTTCACGTCCAAGTACCACACGCGGCAGTCCCTCGTCTTTCCAGAACTTTACCGCTTGCCAATTCAGCGTGGACTGCTGTGTGCTCAAATGCACTTCCAATCCGGGAACTGCCCGCAATGCCACGGATACAATGGCTGGGTCAGCGACGATAACCGCATGAATTCCCACTTCGTACAGATTACGCAGGTATTCCTCGATTCCGGCAATATCTTCATTGTGAGCATAGATATTAGTCGCCACAAGCACTTTCGCACCGTACTTGTTGGCGAATTCTACACCTTCACGCATTTCTTCAAAGCTGAAATTATCGGCGTTAGAACGCAGACCGTATTTTTGCCCACCAATATATACAGCATCCGCGCCATAGTGAACGGCAAACTTCAGCTTTTCTAGATTTCCGGCAGGAGCCAACAGCTCCGGCTTATCCAAGCGATTTCGTTTACCTGTATATTTTCTCGTTTTGGTGATCGTTCCCATGACGTTCCCCCCTCTGTAAAATCATTTTTGTAATTAATAAACCTGCTCTTTGTAGAAAAATCCGAAGGAAAGTTCCCGTTCAGGGTCTTGCAGGCGGCGCACTTCATCCAGCCAGCTTTCATCATAAACATAAGCATCCGGGTCGGCTGTATAACTATCTATTGCTTTACGATAAGCACGGACAACTGCCTCATTGTAAGCGGTAGGTTTCAACAAGCCCTCGATTTTAAAGCTATGCACGCCCGCCTCCATCAAAATATGCAGGTCCTCCATAATACAAAAATCATCCGAACTCATAATATGTGTCCCGTTGATATCTTCATAAATCGGGAACTTCTCTTCCTGCCGCTCTGCTTCAATCAGAAACAAACCACGTCCTCTGCCGAGATCACCTTCTACCGTGCGCCCCTGGTGCAGCATATAGCTTTGAACAAGCTTACGCTTGGAGTGATAAATATTAGTCATTCCATGTACCTGAACCTGTGCTTCTATATTCAACTTTGGAATCATTTCCGTAATTTCATCCATACTGAGCTCACGAGCCAAGATGACACGTGATGCCCCTTTTTCGCCCCAATAGTTGGCGGTTGCGAAGTTGGTAGAAATCATCTCTCCGTTCCAGAAAAGTTTCAGATGAGGGGCATGCTCCTTCACCGCCATGAGCACTGCTGGATCGTTAAACTCAATAGCGTCTACGCCGCATTCAGCTATGGTCTGCACATACTCCGGAAGAAGTGGCAATAGCTCGTTCGTCATCAAATTCGTCATAGATACATATACCTGTGCCGCATGCTTCCGTGCTTCTTCCACAACCTCACGGATTTGGTCCGGTGTAAAATTTCCTGGCAACCGCATTCCAAAGCGGTCATCTCCTATCAGCAATGCAGTAGCTCCAGCCTCCAGCATATGGCGGGCATCCTCCGGAGAGCTGGCAGTTGCCAGCAGTTCGGGTTTGTAAGCCATAGGCTCACCTCCTAATTTGTCTTACGGTTACTTACCTGAATGTTATGCAAATGTTCTTTATACGTTTTGGCAAACAAATGTCCATGTGTTCCATCTTTTTTAGTCACATAAAATAAATAATCTGTAGCTTTCGGCTCTAGAGCCGCCACCACTGATTTCAGACTGGGACTTGCAATCGGTCCTGGTGGAAGTCCCTGATGCATATACGTATTATACGGACTTTCTACAGCCAAATCCTTGTAATACAGTCGTTCCTTTTGCTTGTCCAGCATATATTGAACTGTAGCATCAATTTCCAGCTTTTTATCCTGTTGAAGACGGTTATAAATAACGCCAGCTACGATAGGCCGCTCATCATCTACAACCACCTCGCGCTCTACCAGAGAAGCAACCGTCAGCAACTGATGCAGTGTTTCACCTCGTTGCTGCAGGTGAGCATCCAAGTCAGAAATAGTATCCAGACGTTTTTGCGTCTGCTCTAACATCGTCTGAATGATATCCTTGGTTGTGCTTCCTTTTTTCAGTTCATAGGTTTCCGGGAAAAGATAGCCTTCCAGCGCATAGCGAAGCCCCGCCTGCTTGGGTATGTCCCGCACTAGCGCGACGTCAAAAGCGGACGGATCGTTGGCTAGCTGCAAAAATTGCTGCCGGTCTGCCAGTCCTTCCTTTTGCAGCTTCTCAGCCATCTGTCTAATCGTAAAACCCTCCGGGATTGTAAAACGGATCATTTCCTCTTTGACTACGTCCCCAGCCGATAGCTTGGCAATCAGCTGATCAAAGGTTACGCCAGGCTTCGCCTCATATTTTCCAGCCTGAAATGCATTGCCTTGCTGTTTGAATTTTACATAAGCCTTAAACACAAGCGCGTTACGTATAAGTCCCTTTTGCTCCAGCGTATCTGCAATAGCCGATGTTCCCGTACCCCTTACCACCGTAAAAGCAACGGGTTGTTTTTTCGGCTGAACAGGCTGCATGGCATTCCATATATAGAGGATTGCACCTCCTGCTATACAAACAAGCAGTAGAAGCAACGTAAGCATCCTTGTCCTTCGCTTCACATCCACCCAACTCCTTCACAGCCAAAAAGGGCGGACTGGTCTCCGCCCTTTCAGGTTTGATCTCCTCGTTATCCAGACTTACAGCTCCTCCGGCAACGTACATTCGTCGTACAGCTCGGAAATATCTTCCCATTCATCGTCATCTTCAATGGTGGTGATGGAGATTTCGCCGTCTGTGGATGAGCTTACATGATATAATTCATGTTCGCCAGCAGCAGCACCAGGTCTACGCAATACGGCGTACCGTTGCTCGCCTACCTTGAACTCTGCTTCCAACTCCATGCGTATCGCATGCCCCTGTTCATCCTGCAACTCTACATCGCCGTCAAACGCTTCCTTCAAATCAGAGGTCCAACTCAGGTCTTTACGTGAATAGCTCGTCATTTCCCGTCTTCCTCTTCTTCTTCCTCTACAAATGTATTAAAGGTCTCTTCGACGATTTCCCATTCGGCATCGTCTTGGATCACAAACAATTTAATATCATCGCCTTCTTCTTCGTAGCGGAAGGCGTACACATCGGACTCATCAGCTTCAGGGTCCACTGGCGCAACCATCATGTACTTTGCTTCGGAACCATCTACCTCAAACTTCATAATGACCTCGAACTCTTCCTCGTTGCCCTCGTCATCGGCAATATAAATAATTTCCGGCTCTTCTTCCATACCCACTTGATTTTCAGCCATTACGAAATCCCCCTCACCTTGTACTGTGTGCGTCCAAATAATTTTGCAAGATCAGGCTTGCGGCCAGCTTATCTACCACCTGCTTGCGTTTTTTGCGGCTGACGTCGGCCTCCAGAAGCGCACGCTCTGCCGAACGCGTCGTCAGCCGTTCATCCCAAAGGTGAACGGGTAAACCCAGTAACTCCTTGAGCCGGTTCGCAAACTCAATGCAAATCTCACCGCGTGGACCCACGGTTCCGTTCATATTTTTCGGCAAGCCTACAACAACCTCACCAATTTCATGTTCACGAACCAAATTTGCAATTTTACCGAACTCGCTGTCGTCACCACGTCGTTCTATGACTTCCAATCCTTGGGCGGTCCAGCCGAAGGCATCACTTACGGCGATCCCAATTCGGCGATCCCCGTAATCCAATCCCATTACTTTCATGCCTGTCTCCTAACGGTGCTTGGCGAGATAGAAACGAACCAGCTCTTCAATCAATTCATCGCGTTCTTTTTTACGCACCAGGCTTCTGGCATTATTATGCCTTGGCACATAAGCCGGATCACCGGATAGCAAATACCCGACGATTTGATTGATTGGATTGTATTCCTTTTCTACCAACGCATCATATACGGTCAACAAAATCTCCTGAGCAGAAGCTTCCTTCTCATCCGCCTTGACATTAAATTTGACCGTTTTGTCCATGGAATCCATTGTTGACACCTCGCTTTTACAAAACATGTGTACATGTTTATGCCAGCTTATTCTTTTATATCATACCATAAGCAAAGCCCTTCAAGGAAATGTCTAAGTCCGTTTTTTTCCAAAAACCCGCAAAATTTATCGAACTTTATCCTTGTGAGGCTGCTGACACTAGTTCATGTGCACGTTGAAGTGCTTGGTCCAGCTTGCTTGCATCCTTGCCTCCGGCTTGCGCCATGTCAGGCCGTCCGCCGCCACCGCCGCCGCATACAGCCGCAATTTCTTTTACAAGCTTGCCTGCATGAAGTCCCGCCTTGGTAAGTTCAGCCGGGACAGCAACGACAAAATTAACTTTGTCGTCCATTGCAGCGCCTAACACCAGCACAGCTGTAGGAAGCTTACTTTTCAGCTCATCAGCAATAGCACGTAGCGCATCCATGCTGGAAGCCTGCACGCGTGCAGCCAACAACTGTACTCCACCAGCCTGCACGACCTGATCGGTCAGCTGACCCGCCTCAATAGCACTCAGCTTGCTTTGCAGTGATTCATTTTCACGACTGAGGTCTTTAATTTGTTGCTGCAAAGATTCGATGCGTTTTGGCACCTCGGATAGCTTGGATTTAACAAGCCCAGCCGACACCTTCAACAGCTCCAATTGACCTTCCATATACTCAAATCCAAAACGGCCGGTCACTGCTTCAATACGACGCACACCTGATCCAATACCGCTCTCGCTGACAAGCTTGAACAAGCCAATTTGCGAAGTATTGCTGACATGACATCCTCCGCACAGTTCGATGCTGTAATCGCCAACTTTAACGACCCGTACGATATCACCATATTTCTCACCAAACAGTGCCATCGCTCCAAGAGCCTTGGCTTCATCAATTGGCTTCAGTTCAATCGTCACATCCAGCTGGTTCCAGATGGCACGGTTAACTCGCAGTTCAATATCAGCCAGCTCTTCTGGAGTAATGCTTCCAAAATGAGAGAAGTCAAAACGCAGACGTCCAGGTTCTACCAAGGAACCCGCCTGATTGACATGGTCACCCAGCACTTCTTTAAGTGCTTTGTGAAGCAAATGCGTAGCCGTATGGTTTTTCTCAATTTCTCCACGTGAAGCCTGATCTACTTCAGCTTTTACCGTATCACCTACGTTCAGCTCACCGGCTTCTACGACCACCTGATGCACATGCTGACCTTGCGGCGCCTTGAACAGTCCTTCAACCTTCGCGGTTACCGTTCCGCCACGCAGTAAGCCATGGTCACTAACTTGCCCGCCGCTTTCAGCATAGAAAGGAGTCACATCCAGCACGACCTGACAGGACTGCCCTTCACTAACACTGTTCACCAGCATATCATCATATACAATCGCCACAATTTTTGACTCAGTTACGAGGTCATTATATCCAACAAAATCACTTTTAACCGCCAGATCCGCCAAAGCTCCGCCCTGAATCTTCATGCTGGCATTGTCTTGGTGAGCATCACGCGCACGTTGACGCTGTTCCTGCATCGCTTCATCAAAGCCTTCACGATCTACTTTCAAGCCCTGCTCGTCCGCATAATCCTCTGTGAGGTCGAATGGGAACCCATACGTATCATACAGTTTGAAAGCATCGGCTCCGCTAATGACATTGCGGCCTTCGGCCTTTGCCTGAGCACTGATATCGGCCAAAATGGCTAATCCGTCTGTCAGTGTTTCATGGAAACGCTCTTCTTCTGTTTTAATCACCTTGATGATAAAATCACGCTTGTCCACCACCTCAGGGTAGTATACACCCATGATATCCCCCACGGTTTCCACCAGTTCAAACATAAATGGACGGTTCATGCCCAACATTTTTCCATAACGAACAGCCCGGCGCAGCAAACGGCGAATAACGTAACCCCGTCCTTCATTGGAAGGAAGAACACCGTCACCAATCGCAAAAGTAACCGTACGAACATGATCGGCAATGACCTTGAGAGCCACATCACTGTCCACATTGTCGTTATATTTAACGCCTGCCATCGCAGCTGTTTTCTGGATCAGTGGCTGGAAAATATCCGTATCAAAGTTGGAATCGACATTTTGCAAAATGGATGCAAACCGTTCCAAACCAGCCCCTGTATCTATATTTTTATTGGGAAGCGGCGTGTAGCTGCCATCTTTGTTATGGTTGAATTGTGAGAATACGAGGTTCCACACTTCCAGATAACGCTCATTTTCTCCCCCTGGATACATTTCAGGGTCTGTCATGTCGCTGCCATAGGCTTCGCCACGATCGTAAAAAATTTCCGTACAAGGTCCGCAAGGGCCTTCCCCGATATCCCAGAAGTTATCCTCCAGCTTGACGATACGTTCGGCCGGAAGTCCAACTTTTTCGTTCCACAGCTTGTACGCTTCTTCATCCTCAGGATATACCGTTACAGCCAGACGTTCCGGATCAAAGCCGATCCATTTCGGGTCTGTCAGAAACTCCCATGCCCATGTGATGACTTCTTCCTTAAAATAGTCGCCAATGGAAAAGTTCCCGAGCATTTCGAAAAACGTATGGTGACGGCGCGTTTTACCGACATTCTCGATGTCGTTCGTCCGAATACATTTTTGCGAATTGGCGATACGTGGATTTTCTGGTTTTACACGTCCGTCAAAATAAGGCTTAAGCGGCGCCATACCCGCATTAATCCACAGCAGGGAAGGATCTTTATGTGGAACAAGCGGTGCGCTTGGTTCAATCACATGCCCTTTGCTTTCAAAAAACTCCAGCCATTTGGAGCGGATTTCACTAGCTTTCATATAAGTAGCCTCCTAATTATGGTGTCACTGGTTTCTGGCACAGGCCATAAAAAATAGAAAAACGCCCCTGAACGGATCAGGGACGATTGTATCGCGGTACCACCCTGGTTATCGCCGTCCCTTCTGTACGAAATGCCACATGTGCAAGCGCACACCAACATCTGCTTAACGGACGATCGATCGCCTTGTTTTCACTGGTAACGGGAGCATCCCGGCGGGTTCAGCCCGCACTCCGAAATGAGCTTTCCCTACTGGATAAACACATTTAAACATACTCAATTCAGTATATCCGTGTCATTTAGCCGTGTCAACGCGATTTCAGACAGCATGCATACAGGCTATATACGAAACTAGATCGTTTTTCGCTTCACATAATAGGCAAAAAAATGCTGCAGCCCTACCTTCAAAACCGCCATCACAGGAACTGCCAAGATCAAGCCAGTGACTCCCGCAATTTCCCCACCCACTAGCAGCGCGAAAATAATAGATAACGGATGCAGATGCAGCGTGCGTCCCACCACTTGGGGAGATATCACATTACTTTCCAACACTTGAATACACGCATTAACGACTACGACTAATAACACCATTTTTAAGGAAACCGTAGAAGCCATAATGACTGCCGGTGCAGCGCCCAAAAAAGGGCCCAAATAGGGGACAATATTAAAAAGAGCTACCACTCCAGCCAGCAGCAATGCATAAGGCATGCCAATCAGCATATATCCGATATAAGCCATCACGCCAATAATGACACATACCAGCAATTGGCCCCTCACATAGTTGCCAAGCGCCTGATCAATTTCCTTAAGCACCGATACAATCGCTTTACGACGAGACCGCGGGAGATAAGATACAATCGTCCGTTCAAATACGTCAAAATCCTTTAAAATATAAAAAATAAGAAAAGGAACAATGAACACATTGAACAGTATATTGATCATCCCACCGATGTTGTCCATAAAATTAGAAATCCCAGTAGCCATCCGGTTCTCCAGTTGGAAAAACCATTGATTCATCCCCGTCCGCACTCCTTGAGGTAAAATACCGTTGTCCATATTGGTCATTATTCCCTGTGCATGCATAGTCAATTCAGGTAGATGCTCATTCAGCTCATCCAGTTGTTCAATGAACATTGGAATCAGATTCATCAGGATTACAATAAGACTGGTCAAAAACACAGCGTAAATGAGCAGGACAGCTACACTACGAGGCACCTTTCGCCCGCCCAACATACTGACTACTGGATTAAGTACATAGGAGATGATCATCGCTACTGCAAATGGAGCAATGATTGTTTTCAGAAAATCATACAAATGCAAAAACAAAGGTCTCAGCAGCCAGATAAAATATAGAATGACAAGCCCCAGCAGCGTCCATATGCCGTACCGGAACAGTCTACTTTTCGTTAATTGGTCCATTTTGTGCCCCCTTACTGGACTAGCCTCCTTTAAGTATATGCCTGTACCTTCACTTTAATCCTTCCCGCCAGTCCGAGATGTCCCATAAATAACCATTGTGAAAAATTGATGAAAATGGATGAAAACAATAAACAAAGTCATACGATCTGACGATATAAGTACAAAGCACTATCCTAAGCTTTCACATTTCTGAAACATCGGGGGTCGTTACATGAACTTAAAAATGAAGCTTATTCTTCTTTTCACTTGCATTGTAATCGTTGCAGCAGGACCTTTATCCGTCATTAGCATGACAAGTGTTAAAAATCAGGCCAACCATGATATCCAAGAGCTTATGAGCAGCAAGGCTTCCGAAACTGTCAATCAGCTTGATGGATGGACAGGCGGCAAAGCTGCAATTATTGAAACCTTAGCTGCGAGTCTGCAATCCAGTGATATTTCATCAGATGCCAAATCAGCATCTCTGAAAGCAGCTTTCCGCAACTATAAGGATCAAAATATTTCCAACGTTTATGCAGGCTTTGAAGATGGTGCTTACTGGGATGGATCTGGCTGGTTTGAAAAGGGTTATGATCCTCGTACTCGTCCGTGGTACAAGGACGCCAAAACCAAGGGAGAAATGTATTATTCCTCGCCCTACGCTGATGCAGGCAGCAACGACTTCACCATTTCCATTGCCAAACCCCTTAAAGATTCCAACGGCTCAGTCACCGGCGTAGTCAGCGAGGATATTATGCTCAACGACATGACCAAAATGATCAAAAGCATAGATCTAAACGGATTGGGCTACGCATTTCTGATTGACCAAAAGGGAGTCGTAATCGCGCATCCAGACAGCAAGCTGGCCGGCCAAAACCTCAAGGAGACCCCGGAGTTAGGATCATCCACCGCGACCCTGTTAAGCACAGCCTCGGGAAAAACAGACTATAGCTACAACGGCAGTGACCGTCAGCTTTATTTTAAAAAGATGCCTAGCACAGGCTGGATTGTAGGCCTGTCTATTTCCAAAGATATAGCTTTTCAGGAGTATTACTCCACTCGTAATCAGTTGATTATTACAGTTGTTATCATTTTAGTCGTTGCTATGCTGCTGGCGATCTGGGCGGCCAACAACTTTATCAAGCCGATTCGCAGACTCCAAGCAAATGTCAAACGGATAGCTGAAGGCGATATGACTGCCCGTGTAGATATTAAAGGTAAAGATGAGATTGCCAGCCTGGGGACAGATTTCAACCTCATGTCAGACAATCTCACTCACCTGTTGCGTAAGGTATCAGATACAGCTAGCGATGTCAGTTCCGCTTCCCATGATATGCATCAACACGCCAAAGATACAGGAACCATTGCCTCACAAATTTCCAGTGCAGTTCAGGAGCTGGCTCATGGAGCAAGCGACCAGGCTGAGGCCGTATATTCCGGTTCTGAGAAGCTGACACACATGACAGGCTCCATCAACCAGATTGGCGAAAGTGTCAAACGTACCCAAACTGCCGTATTTGAAACAGATTCTGCTGTGCTGGCCGGATATGAAACGGCAGAACGCCAAGCGAAATTGGCAGCCGAGTCCAGACAAACCACCACTGCGGCAGGAGAAGCGGTAGATTCACTCACGCTGAAAACTCAGGATATTGAGCGGCTGGCCGGAGCCATCCACGATATCGCCGCCCAAACAAACCTGCTGGCCCTCAATGCATCCATCGAAGCGGCACGGGCCGGGGAACACGGACGAGGTTTTGCCGTCGTCGCGGGAGAAGTGAGAAAGCTAGCCGAACAAGCGGGCAATTCCAGTGACAATATCATGAGTAAGCTGGAAGAAATTAAAATTGCGGGAGTACAAAGCGCAGAGGAAATGAAGAAGGCTCTTGCTGTAACTGTAGAACAGGAACATGCTGCTATCGCAACAAGACAGGCGTTTGAATCCATACGTGGGGCATCTCAGCATATGCTTGCCCAAATTGAGGACGTTTCTGCCGCTGCAGATCATCTCCGTGTGAATGCCGGACATATTTCCGATGTCATCTCCAGCGTTGTCGCTGTTTCTGAGCAAAGTGCAGCTTCTACCGAGGAAGTAGCTTCCTCCGTGCAGGAACAAGGTCATGCCATGAACAAAATTGCCGACCTTTCTGCCAAACTTGATTCTCATGCAGACCTTCTATTAGAAGAGGTCAAACGTTTTAAATTGTAGACTAGCCTTCTTCACAAAAAAGGATATACAAAAGAGGGTGTCCCTAGGCCAATAGGCCGTCGAGACACCCTCTTCATTCTTTATTAAGCATGATCCAATCTATTAAGCTCTATTTTTAAGCATTAGATGGTAGATCACACCTCTTCATAAGCAGCCTGTCCACTTCTTGTGTCAAGCTTAGGAAGAAGCGTGAATTTGCGGCAAGTCCTGTTGTGCCATCTCATCTCCAAAGAATAAGTCGTCCAGCGAACTAAGCGTTCCATCTTCTTCCACCTGGTAGACAGACATTTTTTCACCATTCACCTGAAGTTCGATAAAGCATCCCCAGCAATAAAATTGATGGGAACCAATTTTGCCAATATCTTTGGAATTACAATTCGGACATCTCAATAAACTCACCCTATCCATTAACAGAATATATGGCTTTTTCCAGACGCTGCTCGCTTAACGGGGGAACCATAACAGCATTTTCCCCGATGGACATATCTTCGATGCAGGGCAGCCATTTCCGCCCTTCTATAATATCCGATACAAAACCATCGCTGATTTCCAAGCCTATTATGTTATTGCCCATTTCCTGGTCAAAATAAACATCCGAGATGTGCCCGAGCATAAGCCCTTCCTCCGTTAGCACGGATAAATCCTTCAGTTTACCGGGTCCAAGCAAGTACGTATGTTGTATATCATGAGCCTCTGTTTTACGAACAGCCTGCTGATTGCGAATCATGATCGCATCCTCGCCATAAGCAACGATGTCATCCCAAGCCACCATTTTGACATGAGATGAAAAAAGCCCTTTACCTTCTAGCTCGATTCCTGTAATTCGCCAATCAGCTGTCAGCATAAAGTCATGTATTTTACCAATCTGCTTTCCGTCCTCAACATCGAAAACAGCAAGTCCGATCATATCTTGAAGCTTCATATATAGGGTCCCTCCTTACTCTGCAGTCCGAACGAAGGTGCGGTGCTTTTCCTACATGCCTGCCAATACCTTGCTTCCGTTCATGCAATGAAATGGAAACCGCTCCTCCCTTCTTACTAAAATGCGGAGAAATCCCTAGTACCTAGTACGCAGCCGCTTCCATATGGTTTCAATTTTCTTGGCCGTGTATTCCATTTCTTCCGTAGTATTACCCAAACCGAAGCTAAATCGAATCGCCGAATTCAAAACATCTTCAGGAAGATCCATCGCCTGTAATACATGCGATAGTTCTAGAGATCCCGAAGTGCATGCGGAGCCGCTGGCTGCTGCGATTCCTTCCATATCGAGATTCATCAGCATGGTCTCTGTACCCATGCCTGGAAAACTAATATTTAGCACATTAGGCACAAAATATTCAGGATCGCCATTGATTATAAACTCATCCCTGCCTAGAGAGCCTTCTAACGCTTTGAGCAGCGTTTGACGAAGAGCGGTATCGTGCGCCCCACGCTCCTCAATGGATGCATTGGCAAGAGTTGCAGCTTTAGCCAGCCCAGCAATGCCAGCGATATTTTCCGTTCCGGCACGACGTTTCTTCTCTTGAAGGCCTCCATGCATTAGCGGCTGAATGCGTGTACCCTGACGGATATACAATGCACCCACCCCTTGCGGCCCGTTGATCTTATGGCCAGAAACGCTAAGTAAGTCAATCGGGAGGTTCTCGCAGTCGATGGATATATGCCCGAAGGCTTGAACTGCATCAACATGAAATATGATCCCATGTTCTTTCGCAATCTGTCCTACTTCTTGGACCGGCTGAATGACGCCAACCTCATTGTTGGCATACATCATGCTGATCAAAAAGGTATCTGGACGAATAGCTGCCTCAATATCCGTAGGGTTTACGCGCCCAAAACCATTGACCGAGACGTAGGTCACCTCGTATCCCGCTTTTTCCAACTCATCGCAAGCATGAAGCACAGCGTGATGTTCAATCGCGGTTGTAATGATATGACCGGAAGTACGACCATCTGCCGTAGCCGTCCCAAACAGGGCCAGATTATCACTTTCTGTCCCTCCGCTCGTAAATATAATTTCTTCAGGCTTGCAGCCCAAAGAGGCCGCAACGGCATCCCGCGCAGCGCTGACGGTGCGCTTGGCATCACGGCCAAAGGCATGGACGCTTGAAGCGTTGCCAAATTGGCCGGTCATGATGTCCATCATAGTCTGCGCAACCTCAGGATGCATAGGAGTCGATGCGGCATGATCCAGATAAATTCTGTTCATGTTATCCACCTCAAATATAGAACATGTAGTTATCCAATTCATCATGTTCTTGGTATGTGATCAAGTCCTTAAGTGTAGTAGAATCCAGCACTTCAGCGATGCTGTCACGAATTCGTAGCCAGAGCTGGCGTTTAGCCGGATCGTCTTCTTCCGTAAAATCGACCGGAGAAATCGGACCTTCCAGTACACGAATGATGTCTCCTGCTGTTACCCCAGACGGTTCATTCGCCAAAATATAACCACCGTAAGCACCACGGATACTTTTTACCAAACCTGCATTACGCAAAGGCGCAATGAGCTGTTCCAGATAATGCTCTGATAGCTGATTTTTTTCAGCAATACTTTTCAAAGAAGTTGGACCTTCGCCAAACCTGGCTGCAAGCTCCATCATAATGGTCAGACCGTAACGGCCTTTTGTTGATATTTTCAATTGTGGCACCTCTCTTATATTAACAATTCCGTTAAAACACGCGGAATAATTGGAGTTGTAAACCTCTCTATTCCGATCCTAACCCTCAGCTTATGTTAACATATTAGGGCAGGTAAAGGGAAACATTACGGTAACATTCTTAAAAAAAGTTGCTTTCGAGCGATTAAGAACAGTTTTAGCCCGTTTTATGTAGCTTTCTTTCATCGTTCGCCGTGTCGTTTGTTCGTCCAAACATCGTAACTTATTATCGTTTATGTTACAATAGGTGGGTTCTACAACAATATTGAAAGAATTGGGTGATGACCATGGCTAAAGCCAATCATGAAACCCGTGTCGTCGTCGGGATGTCCGGTGGCGTCGACTCATCCGTTACCGCGCTGCTGCTAAAGGAGCAGGGCTATGACGTAATCGGCATCTTCATGAAAAATTGGGATGACACGGATGAATTTGGCCGTTGCACGGCTGAAGAGGATGCGGAGGATGTGCGCCGCGTCTGTGAACAGATCGACATTCCTTACTATACAGTCAATTTTGAAAAAGAATACTTCGATAAAGTATTCTCCTATTTTCTTGATGAATATAAAGCTGGACGCACACCCAATCCGGATGTCATGTGCAACCGGGAAATTAAATTTGGCGAGTTTCTGAACAAAGCGCTGGATTTGGGAGCAGATTATGTCGCTACTGGACATTATGCACGGGTTGTGGAAGAAGACGGCCGCTTTACTTTGCTGCGAGGTGTGGACAGCAATAAGGATCAGACTTATTTCCTGAATGCATTAAGCCAAACACAGTTGTCGCGAGCCATGTTCCCAATCGGTCATCTGCCGAAACCAGAAGTACGTAAGATTGCAGAAGCTGCGGGACTTTATACAGCCAAGAAAAAAGACAGCACGGGTGTATGTTTTATCGGCGAGCGCAATTTTAAGGAGTTTCTGAGCGGGTATCTGCCTGCAAAAGGTGGAGATATGGTGGATATCGCTACAGGTGAAGTCAAAGGACGCCACGATGGTCTGATGTACTATACACTGGGTCAACGACAAGGCTTGGGCATTGGCGGTTCAGGTTCAGGCGAACCGTGGTTCGTAGCAGATAAGGATCTGGAGAAGAATATCCTGTATGTGGTACAAGGTGATCGTCATCACAGTCTGTATTCTACCAGCCTGATTGCAACGGATGTGAACTGGATCGAAGGTGCAGAAGCACGCCCAACCGGCGAATTCCGCTGCACAGCCAAGTTCCGTTACCGCCAGCCTGACCAGCAAGTCACTTTACAATGGCTTGCGGATGGAACCGTGCATGTCGTGTTCGATGTACATCAAAAGGCCATTACCCCTGGACAAGCAGTTGTATTTTATGACGGGGAACGGTGCCTGGGTGGCGGAACCATTGATAAGGTTGAAAAACTTCAACCAGAAACGGTTTAAATGAATGACTATTAACATTGAATAGCCATAATTAATAAAGTCGTCTCTCCAGTTTTGGGAGAGGCGACTTTTTCTGTAGACGTTATTAGTCCATGCTTTGAAGAGAATTGACGATCTGCTCTTTATGATGTCTGTCATGCTGGACAAACATTTCTTGTAAAAAGGTTTCCAAAGTGTACATGCTATTAGGAACTGGACGCATAAAATCCGATTCTGATACCATTTGGAGTTTGGCAATCATTTGCTTACACTGAGCAATGGCTTCATTTAGTAAATCATGTGGTTTTATAGTTCTACCAAACGCTACAGATGAATCATTGAATGCCTGTACATCAGGATGTTCCTTGAGCATGACTTGTCCCTTATCGATAATCTGTATAAGCTCCTTAGTGAAGTTTTTATCCCAGCCCATAACATGACTGACCACATCTTGAATCGACCATTTACCTGCTATAGGTTCACAAAGTAACTCATCCGAATACGGAGATAAAGCAGCAAGAAATGCAATCCATCCTTCTAAATCTTCAGAAATCTCAGCGATCGTCGCCAAGTGAATTCCTCATACAAAAAAAGCCCAACTATGAACTTCTAAAAATGAACACTAACTTATTCCCTCTGTAATTCTTTCTACTATTCCTTTATCAAAATCGTCGAGTTCAGACATTAACAGCTCATACTGTTTTATAGATTCAAAAGTGTTCAATACTCGAAGCACAGCAATACTATAGGCATACCTATATTAAATCCCATATTCTCGTTCTAAGCCTTCCTAAGAATCTAATGTCCATCTTGTTTACTTGCTGTATTTTTAATCTACCTTGCTAATTTTATCCTTGGTAAAGCTTATGCATTGTCAGCTCCGAACTACAACGTGGAGGAAGATCAGAAACATACGAAGTAATTAATCTTCTCATATGTTTTTCATAAAATAACTCAGTCAAATTTAAACCTTTCATTTCAATACAAGATTGAGAGTCAACGATCTTCCAATACAGCCAATATGATAATGACCCTTGTCTACAGTAAAATAATTGCCAAACTTATCAGGGTCGAGCAGTCCTTTTACTGTTTATTATGCAACAGAAAGCCGCCCACTATAGGTGTTTTTATTGTGAACGTGAACTTGTCACCGAGTCCACTTAACCACGTAATTGACCATTGTCCAATAATCCTATATTATTGGTTAAAAATGTAATATGGAGGAAGATACATGTTCAACTCGGCAGTTTTGGAATCAGTAAGCGATATAAACCTTTTGACTGACATGTTGCGAGCAGAATTTTCACTAGAAGATTGGGATGCTATGGTACATATTGCGGACAAGCTCTATTCGTCGATTAGAACTTTGTATGATGAAAACCAACTTAGGCAAGCAAAAGGTCAACCAAAAATGGATACTAAAAAACTTAAACGAAGTGTCGCCTTCTATTTTGGACATGCAATGGTAGCGAAAGGTATTGCATTACAGAAGATGGGTGATTACACAGCAGCCAGAGATTGCATCGAAAAATACACTGAATTGGGCTGGATATACGGATTGGACAAGGAGGGACAAGCTGATGTGGCTCATTTCAGGATGCTTGCACGAGCAAATACATACGTCCTTGACTTGTTGGAAGGAAAGATGGATACGCTCCCTGAATATGTTCAATTTATACATCAAAGTGAAGAAGAAGAGTTGTTGCCGGGAATCATAACGATTTTGGAGGCAGCTATAAAATACGACTATAACGTTGATTGGGCATTAAAAGAGTTTCAACCTACTCTGGATTCCTTAGACGGAAACTACGAAACAGATGCCAATATACGTTATTATATAGACCATCTCTATCTAATGGCTCTATATAACCTCAAAAATGCAAATTATTCTAATGCACTAAATATATCCCTCAAGGCTTTGGGAATGTCTGATAAACTTAAAGATGATACAGGGTATAAAAAACTCAATGCATTATTTGTATCTTTTAGTGTTCATGCAACTAAAGATCAACTGGAAGAATACAAAGTATTGAACAATAAAATCTTGGAGAGGGTGCTCAAAGATGAAAAAGGCATTATGTATGATGGCAGTAGCTTTGTTTCTGCTCGGTAGCGTGAGCAACATGGGAGCGTTAATCGCCCCGAACAATCATGGAATGAATAGCTTCCAACTTGACAATCATGGAATGAATAGCTAGATTGGTACATTTTAAAATTGCACCGAAGAAAGGGTGTAGCCAATTTGTGTACACCCTTTAACCCAAATTATCACTACCCTATAAAAACAACTGCTTCCTTACGCTGAAACGCGCTAGGCAATTTTTCTATGAGTGTTATTACTCGTTCAACGAGTTTATTTTTGTGATCCTCCTCTAAATTTCTTTCTGCCCAATTCTGAAGTTGTCGAAGCTCAGATAAAATATTTGGTAAGTCTTCCTCCTCAACATCAACTCCTGTTGAAAACAAATCGATCCATTGTAATCCTAAAGATTCGATAGCTGGTTGCCAACATTCATTAAAAAATGATTCTGACGCAACGGGAAGAAAAAAACTTTTTTCAAACTCATTTTGTGGTTCAAGTATTATAACGCTAACTGACATTTATTTTCCTCCTCCAAACTGAACACTAAATTTATAATCTGGAAACTCTTTTTTAAGCTGATTTAGGCTGTTCTCGGCAGCTTTTCTCAATTCAGGTGTATCACCATCTAATTTATAATTTCTAAGTTGCTGAGTCGTAATGTTTAAATCATCAGCAATATTGGTTTGTGTTTTTTGGTGACTAAAATTATTTTGCTCATCAATTTCATATGTATATTGATTACTCAAATATAAAATGCACCCCCTATTTTTATTGGTTGAACTTGCTGGTTCCCTCCAATAACTGTTTTGGGAATGCATTCTTTGAACGTATTTTTAACCTGATTTGCGTTTAAGCTCCTCCATGTGTTGCGAAGATTTGAAATCCCTCATTATGGCTGTTCAGATAAATAGGCACAGCTAAGGTAAACAAAAAACTACTCGCAACGATCAGCATTACCACTTTTTTCAACATTGTTTAACCACACCTTTTCAATGAGATTGTAAAACTCTGTTTTGGTTTCAGATACCGCATGGGCTTTGAAACGCACAAACAACCCCATACAATTTATAAAATATGTCTCATTATTTAGTATATGTGCTTTTACCATTGCACAAAACAAATGATTAAAGCCATCATAATGCATCCCATGATTTAAATAATAATAAGCCAATTCATATCCACACAGTGCAGAGTATTCCGGTATCACTTGCTGTGTATACATATCATCTGATGATGGCCGCTGAGATAAAGACGCAATCTCTGTTTCAAATCGTTTAAGTATATCGTTTAAATCAAGCTCATAACGGTTAGCCGCTATCATTATGTTAAGTAGTTGAGTAACCCTATCTTCTTGAATCGTATCTGATGATTCATCAATATAGTTTAGATATTCATGAAGCACACTCACATCACCAGATAAAAGCCTATATGCAAGTATATTAGCTTGTGACCAATGTTTAAACAAACCAATCCAGTGCTGGGTATCCTCGTCGTTCTCTCTAACCCAATCTAAATTGGAGTAGGCATATGTATAGTGTAATGCCCCCTCATAATCACCCAGCTCTTCACATACATTGGCACACAGCAAATCGGCATAAGTAATGTAAACAAATAATGGGCGACTTAGTTCTTTGGAAGACTCTTCATACATTCGGCTGTTTAGCTGGTATTTCATCGAATATTGGATTTCCGCTTTAGCCCTCATTTTTTTAGCTATTTCATCAACCTTGTCCCATTTGCGTAAAGACCTGTATACGTTTGCTAAATCCTTCAATGCGTCAAGCTGCTCTATTTCGTCCAGACGTTCCACAAAAACTTCAAATATCGTAGCTGCTCTGAGATTGCGACTTTGGTCTTCTCCAATTTGAATTTTGAATATACGATATTGACAGATGGCTAGGCGTTCAGAGTGTTGGTATTTCTCCGCTTCAGCTACTCCCTCATAGAGTATCAATGCCGCCTCTAGTCGTCCCTGCGCCAACAATCCTTCTGCAATTTCAAATAGCTTAGGCGAATACAGTAGATTGTCCATGATGGCTCCCACTACTCGACGGATTGCATCTAGCTTATCTAACTCCGCACAACGATACAAAAACGGCTCGATTCGCCTCATATTTGTTGGAATATCAATAATGTAGTTTTCTATAAATAAATCGTAAAAGTGACCCTCTGGTAAGCCCATAGCTTCAGTAATTCGATCAAGCTGATTAATAGACATAGATTTATTACCTGTTACAATGCTACTTATTATTCCCCTATTCATCCCTGCGATTTGTCCAAATTGCGATAATGTTAAGCCTTCTTGCTGTAAAAATTGTTCCAATTCTGCTCTAATCGTGGGTGTAATGTTCATCGATAAACCACCCTTTCAACGTAGACTAACAATACGATGCATAGTTAAATTATTATGTAGTTGTGAAACAAGTAGGTAAAATGCTCCAATGATCCTAATTGTACCATCTTTTGGAACTTGATCATAGACTTTTCATATTTTCGTTCAATATTCCTTTTGGCAGACTCTTTTTTTCATTATAAGTATCATTATTTATCACACGCCTCAAACCAAGTTAACTCTTTGTACTAAAGTTACTAGGATGAATAACAGTAAGGGCAGCCAACCCTAAAAATTTTAATTTAGCCTTCACTTTCTTCTCTCACCCTTCATTAATTAATTTGTATAACCATTCCCAGAAATTTTAATCGGGTAACCAGACCCATCATTTCCGGAATGCTTCCCAATTAGCAAATAAACTGGATTGAAAACAAGAGATGCATCGTTGCCTGTTATACCTAAGTTAATGTGCGAAAAGTTTATTGTGGTGACTATTGATAATAGTGTGAAAAAATTAACTCGATTTTCCTAACTGTGAAAACGCCATCCTATAAGCCACAAACGTAATAAATGCGTAGATAAAACCATATAGAATCCAAGCATCTATATTAACTGCAATGGTTTCTAAATTGGTGGCAATAAATATAAAAGGCAGTAGCAAGGCTAGTATTAATCCTAAGTAGATGTTTCCTTTGAAATAGGCGAAACATACTCCGATCAAGATTGCCAGAATGGGGCAAAGTAAAAAAGTAGGGAGGAGAGGATTAAGTTTTGGAAATAACCAATAAATCATAATAATCACTCCTTAAAGTTATTTAGTCAGAAAAAAACGAATCATTTCCTTGTTAGATTTAAATGCTAGAGGAATTCTTTGCCTGTCAATAAGTCATATTCTCTTATTTCCCTTATTCTATCAGCAGGAGAATTTTTGATAACGCCCCCATTTGGGTATATGATGTAGACAAGATCATTACTTCAATTGAAAAGGAGCGTGCCTTTATGTCTGATTCATTAGGAATGCTGACACCAGGTAAGAAAGTTTCTTTGAAAGAATGGGACCCCAAGGATACGAAGAATATCAAAAACAAAGAAGAAATCCGACAGGAAACAGATCAATTGAAGGAACGCTTCGCGGAATTACAAAGCAAATTATTTACAGAGAAAAAACAAGCTGTTTTGTTTGTATTCCAGGGTATGGATTGCAGCGGAAAAGATGGCGTGATCAAGCAGGTGTTTTCCAACCTTAACCCTGCAGGGGTGACTGTACACAGCTTTAAATCACCTACAACTGAGGAATTAAGCCATGATTTTTTATGGCGCGCGCATAGCCAAACTCCAGGACGAGGATATATCGCAGCATTCAACCGTTCTTACTACGAGGATGTGCTGATCACACGTGTTCACGGCCAGGTATCCGATAAGCAGGCCAAGCGGAATATAAAGCACATCAAACATTTTGAACAGTTACTGCTGGATAGTGGTGTAAAGGTGGTTAAAATCTTTTTACATATTTCAAAGCAATTCCAGCTGGAAAAGCTGATTGACCGGATTGAGAAACCTCACAAAAACTGGAAGCTTGACCCGAGTGATTTGCAGGAACGGAAATTTTGGAAGCAATATACCCAATACTATGAGGATGTGCTAGAGCTGAGCGCAACCAAGCAAGCTCCTTGGTATGTTGTTCCTTCAGACAATCGTTGGTACAGAGATTATACTGTACTGCGAATTGCCGTTCAAACGCTAGAAGAAATGAAGCTGTCTGACCCTGATCCAAGACCTGAACTCAAAGCCCTTTTACCTGAACTATACAAAGAACGAGATAAAAAATAGTTCAATAGGAGAGCACTATGCTTCCAAACTTCCTATTCACGGCTGACAACGCGTTGAATGAGGTTTTGGAAGCTTTTATTGTGTGCTCACATGCCAATTCAAAATTTTATATGGTATAACTTACGCTGTACCCGATGGCCGCAGCTATAACTCCTACTATTACAGAAGAAAGTACATAAATAGCCATACGTCGATATTTTTTATGTTCCATTAGTTGAATAGATTCATAGCCGAATGTGGAAAAGGTGGTGTAGCCTCCACAAAAACCTGTACCTAGCAGCATCCAGAGTGCAGAAGACAGATGATGTTGCATAAACTCACCATATAGCCAGCCGAGCAACAATGAACCGCTGATATTAATGATCCAGGTCCCCCAGGGGAATACGGTACCCAACCTTCTTCCAGCCCACATACCAAGCCCGTATCTCGCTATTGTACCTACCATTCCGCCCGCTGCCGCCCACCAGATCATAAGCGTTCCTCCTTGGGGGCAGTCTGCGTCATCTGTATGCCTAAACGGATACCTGCCCACGTGAAAAACAAACCT
This sequence comes from Paenibacillus ottowii, assembly GCF_050516475.1. Taxonomy (NCBI): domain Bacteria; kingdom Bacillati; phylum Bacillota; class Bacilli; order Caryophanales; family Paenibacillaceae; genus Paenibacillus; species Paenibacillus ottowii. The sequence continues at coordinate 104,930 of NZ_CP191577.1, forward strand.
ACGCCTACGCTCAGCAGCAGGTACAACACTGCCGTCAACATACGATCATGAACCGTGAGGCGTACAGCATCCACCGCAAAGGTGGAAAAGGTGGTAAATCCCCCTGTAAAGCCTGTTCCGATGGCAAGCCGCCAGCGTGGGTTGATCCGCCATGATCGCAAGGTTACCGTAAAGAACCAGCCGAGAAACAGGCAGCCGAGCCAATTGATTAGCAACACACCAAGCGGAAAATCTGCCCCAGCCGCAGGCAATAGTACTTGCAGGCTGTAGCGAGCAGAGGTTCCGATCGCTCCACCTGCGGCGACGAATAATACGTCCTTCATTTTTTTATCCCTTCTTCGCTCTTACAGGATCATAGTGTAACATAACAAAATTCGTACACACTTCGCTATATTAAAGTCACAGATATTAAGACTGTGAATCCCGCCAACGCTGGTTTTGCCTGATTTTAGACTCATTTCCCTGCTCAGTGGCCTGGTAAAAGGTCTGATCTGCTATCAAATCGGGCAAATATTGCTGCCTTACATAGTGATTCGGAAAATTATGCGGATATTGATAGCCAACATGGCCGAGTTTTTCCGAGCCTTTGTAGTGTGCATCGCGCAGATGCAGCGGCACCTCAGCCGATTTTATATCGTTCATGGCCGACATGGCCCGTGAAATCGCCGTGTATACGGCATTCGACTTGGGACTTTCCACAGCGAACAAAATGGCTTGTGCAATGTTCAGTTTGGCCTCGGGCCAGCCGTTATTACGGTAGGCTTCAAGCGCGCTCACTGCTTGGACCATCGCCTGCGGGTTCGCCAGGCCAATGTCCTCGCTGCTGGCTGCGATGAGGCGGCGAATAAAGGTCATCGGGTCCATGCCGAGCTTTTCGACGGCATACAAGAACCAGAACAACGCTGCGTCACTGGAACCGCGAATGCTTTTGTGAAAGGCGGACAGTACGTCATACTGTGTGGACTCGTCTGCCTTGACGATCGGGCGGCGAATGGATTCCTCTGCCACTTCCAGCGTCACATGAACTGTGCCGTCTGCCAGTGGAGGTGTCGTGAGCGCCGCCAGTTCCAGCGCGTTCAAGGCACGGCGGATATCGCCGTTCGCCATCGACGCGATGTGATCCAGCGCAGCTTCGTCTACCTGAAGCTGCATATAACCGAGACCTTTGTCCGCATCGCTCAGGGCACGGCGCATAGCAGCCAGCGAATGCTCCTGGGTTAGCGCTTCAAGCTGAAATAACGTAGAACGACTCATTAAAGCGCCGTTGACGTAGTGAAAGGGGTTTTCCGTCGTGGCGCCAATAAACACGATTGTTCCCTTTTCCACCGCAGGCAGCAATGCATCCTGGCGCGAACTGTTGAAACGATGTACCTCGTCAAGAAACAGAATGGTCTTTTTGCCATACATCGATTTATTCGTCTGTGCAAGGTCAATCACTTCCCTTACATCCTTTACAGAGGCTTCTACTGCATTTAGGCGGACGAAATCGCCTTGTGTGTGTTGAGAAATGATATGTGCCAGTGTCGTTTTGCCGCACCCGGGTGGTCCGTATAGCAATATAGAAGAGACCTGATCTGCCTCTATAGCTCTTCGCAGCAGCTTGCCTGGACCTACAACATGCTCTTGTCCAATATATTCATCCAGCGAAGTCGGACGCAGACGATCTGCAAGCAATCGATTGTTGGGCGTTGACTCCTGGGAATATGAAAATAAGTCCATTCCATTCACTTCCTTATCATTTAAACCATTAAAATGATCATAAACCGCTTCTTATTCTACCATATCGGTTAACAGGTTGCAGATAGCCTGGTCACGGTATAACTGTTACCCTACATGTGATTCATCCCGAAAAAGAAAGAACAGCCTGGGACGAAAAGTGAATTTCGTGGCTGTTCTTTGGTTGGCATGACATCAGCGTTTTATTTACTCCGTTTGCGCCTGTACGTAGCTTGGAAGTGGACCATCATGCAAGAGCCACAGCTCATGCAACGCACGTGTACATCCTACATACAACAGCTTGGCATCCCATGTCCGTTCTCCATAATGATCCTGGTCGGCATCGGCTACAATAACTGCATCGAACTCCAGACCTTTGGACAAGTATACAGGCAGTACAGACAAGCCGCCTTCATATTGCTTTTTACCACCGTCAATCAAATGGACATCCAACCCTGCACTTGTGAAAATCTCATGCAGCTCCGCAGCTTCTTTTAAGGTACGTGTCAGCACAGAAACCGTACGATACTCCTTGGAGGAAAGCTCTTTTAGAGCGGTAAGCAAGCTCTGCTCACGTACGGACGAGTCGTAAGACACAGTACGCACCGGATCACCACTGCGAAATACCGGAACTGCTGTAATACCGCCACGTACTCCCTGCTCCAAAATCGTATTTGCAAATTCTATAATTTCCAAGGTAGATCTATAACTCCGTGTAAGTGCAAAATACCCCGTTTGTTCTGGCGCAAAAAGAGAACTCATTTCCTCCCACGCACGTACACCACGATATTCATGAATTCCCTGCGATAGATCACCCAGTATCGTAAAGGAATGTCCTTTTACAAACAAATCCAGCAAGGCGATATGAAATGGTGAGAAATCTTGCGCTTCATCAATGACCACATGGTCAAAACGCTGTGATGAATCTACCTCATGAACCAGCACATGAAGATATACCAATGCAGTCAGATCCTCTTCACGGATGATCTGATTTCGTAAGTCCGATTGTGTAGCCTTAAAAATAGTCCCCGGCAGCGAAGCTTTCATCTCCGCAGCAGTATCCGCAGGTAACCCTTTAGCTGCCTGAAAAAGTTGCTTGTAAAGCGTCAACGCGTCGTATTGAGGCCATTTTTTAGCATACGCCTTTTCACGAGTTCCTGCTTTTTTCTTCCGATCCTTGAGCGCAGCCGCCGAAGGTGACTTTTTCAATTCCATTTCGATCCAGCGATGGACTCTTGCCAGCACACGCTCCTTCCGTTTTGCGAGCGGATAGGGCTTATATTCCTCATTGAACCAATTCAAAATCTCAGCTCGTGGCAGCACCGCCCCATCCCAGGGTGAAAAGTCGCCTTCAGGCACCGAGATAGGCTCTAGCCGTTCTATGAAAGCTTGCAGCAGCTTCATAAAGTGAATCGAACCCTTAAATCGACCCGGTGCCTCATCCATGGATTCCGTTCTCAAGTCGCCACTCTCAAACCAATAAGCTAACGTTTCGGCAGGGGCTGCCAGCGTTAAATCCAGCCCCAACAAGCCCAGCGCCCAGTCTGCAAATGTACTTTGCTGAATATTTCCGACCCCCAGCTCTGGAAGCACATCTGAGATATAATCGAGAAACATATGGTTGGGTGCAAAAATAACCATTTTGTCTGCTGAAACCTGCTCCTTGTATTGATACAGCAAAAATGCGAGCCGATGCAGCGCTACCGTCGTCTTGCCACTCCCCGCTACCCCCTGAATAACAAGGGCAGTATTTTTAGCCGCGCGGATGATCTGATCCTGCTCCGCCTGAATGGTAGATACGATATCCCGTAAACGGTTGTCCTTGTTCTCTCCCAAACGATAAACGAGGAACTCATCGGAAACGGCTGGCTCGTCGCTTTCACGGTTGTATGTATCCGCAACCCGTTCCAGAATTCTTTTACGAATAACCACGTTGCGCTTCAGGTACACCAAGCCCTCAATCGTTCCCTCAGGGGCTTCATACGAAGCGGTTTCTTCACCGCCAGTAAAGGAGTAGAACAAGCTGGCAATCGGTGCACGCCAATCAATCACAAGTGGGTACGCTGATGTCTCTTCCCGCTCTACCCCGACCTTACCGATATAAAGCTGTTTGCGCTGCCCTCTACCGCGTTCGTCAAAATCCATACGCCCAAAATAAGGCTCCTGCGAGCTTTTGGCCAAAGCCAGGCGTTTTTCCTCCCGTGCGGATTCCAGTACTTGCTCCGTAAAATCATGCCCAGTGTACACTGGCGTATTGCGAAGCCGTTCCAATCTCCGATCAATTTCCTCCATAGCAAGCGACAGCCTGTGCTGTTCTTCTTGATAGGCACTTTGAAACTCATTCTCCATTTCAGTTACCTCCTAAGAATATCAAGTCTCGATTTCTGCATCTCATTCACTTGCTCCGACACAAAAAAAGGAAAGTAAGCGTAACACATTTAGCCATAAAAATCCAACCTTATTTTCTTCATACGCCTGTTTTCTTATATGAAAGACCTCTAACTAAAACACAAACGAATAGTTTACATAAAAAAATCCCCCTTACAGCAGCAGGTTTTATAAATGAACCTGTCTGGTGTAAAGGGAACCTATCACTTTGGGGAAAACAGCCCTTTTAAACTCTCCAACATGATTGTGACTGCCAGTAAATCAGCGGAGCCACCAGGACTAACATTCTGCTGCACAAAATCATCGTTCATCTGATGAATCATGGCGACACCTCTTTCAGACAAGATGCCGCCCGCCTCCAGCACCTGCTTAGCATATTGCTGGACATAGGTTAGCATCTCCCGGTCGTGTCTGCCAACAATATTCGTATCTTCGTTGACAACCATCAGTTGTAAGAGTGTTTGAACACAGATATCATTCACATGGTATCGTTGTGTTGACCTCAACTCACGATAGACGGGCAGAGCATACGCTCGCACGGTAGGAAAGCCTGCTTCCACCTCGCCACGTATGCCCGTCATCCCCCACTCTTTATACAACCGTTCGCCGACCGTTAAGCCTGTTGACTTTTTTAGGGATGTAAGCTCTCTCGCACATAAACCTTGGGTCATCTGAGCAATGGTCTTACAAATGACTTGTTCATCCAGCCTACTAGCAGTTGCTCGTGTCGTACAACAATACGCGGCGGCGGCACAAATAATACCTAGCGAAAAAATAAGACCTTTATGTGTGTTTATCCCACCAGTTGCGGCAAACATAGCCCGTTCCGCTTCCTGTCCCAAGGGGCGCAGGTTCTCAAATAGTATACGGAGATCCTGTCCATGAAAGGAACCTCCCGCCTTTGCACATCTTTCAAAATAGCCGGAAAGTGAGGCCGCACTAGACATAAACGTAAAGAAGTCCATATCCTTGTGGGCACCACGATCCAATCGGTCTACCAGTCCCGGTTTTGGGCTGGCGGAGACTTCTGTTAGCAGCGCAAGGACAGCCTGTTGAGCAAGGCTTTCACTTAATAGGCTTGTTGGCATCATAGTTGCTCCTCGCCGTTCATACTCGTTTGACCACTTGACGGTTTCGCATATAACTGTCCACCAGTGCTTTGATAGCTTCCAGTAATTCGGGAAGGGCGTGTGCTCTACTCCGTCCACATATATGCGCAGCTTGCCCGCACATGAGGCATTTTCGTTTGTCCAGGCCAAGCTCATCTCTAGAGATTGCCCTTCCATGGGGTCCAATCACATCCAGATCCAGTAATCTTCCTAATGGATGTTCATCTTCAATCGCAATGGCCCACTTTTTTAATATTTGTGTGTCTGCCTGAACGGCAATATATGCTTCTGGACCTGTCGGCAGATGATACGCTTCACGGTGCAGCGGTGTCATTTGGTTCACTGCCAGTTGCCACATCAAGATACGATAGCCTTCATGAAAAACGTATTTACTAGTTGGAGAGGACTTCTGTGGTCCTGGGATATTGATCGTCATGCTAAGCAAAGGTACCGCGTACCTACTGATCAGCTGTCTTTGTCTGTTCGCCCGGTTTTCGCGTGCCTGTAGCATTTCCTCAAGGGTAACCTCATACGAATACATGTTATGACATCCTTCTAATACGCCTGATGATTTCTCCAGCTTCCCCTGACAATAAAAACCGATAGGTTGTGTCCGGTACAAGCTGCTTCACTTTTTCCATGTGACCCAGACGAATATATTTACGAACTGCAGAGGCGCTAATGGCCTCCCCTTCCCATAGCAGTCGCGGTATTTCCTCTACGTCGATTCCAGCGGAAGCAAGTAATTTTTTCATGATCGTGTTGTACCTTCGGGTCAAGACACAGTTTGGCTCCTGACCAATATACCGTTTTTGAATATTTAGCAATGGAGCTATATACTGGATAAAAATTTTTAGATCAAGTGATATATGCGTGCTTGCCGCCTCTTCATCATTTTTAAAGAAGTAAGAAGGAAACGTTGCGCCCGAGATGATATAGTCTTTGCCTTTGTGCAGGACCACATTGTCCAAATGCCTCACGCCTTCTTCAACTAGTCTGTATCTAACAGCTGATGGAAAAATGGATCGATCCTCCCAGACTACAAACAGATGGACCTTTTCCCAAACCGCTGCTGCATACTCGACTAAGTGCAAATGTCCCAGTGTGAATGGATTACAGTTCATGACAATCGCAGCCGAAGGCACGAGATCGCCCGATTCCTGCAAAAGCTCTTGCTGATACTGACTGACACCATCCCAACGGTTTTCCAACAGGACAGCCTTGAAGGATTCCTCCACGATTGGATAAAAGCCAAGATCCTTGAAAATTTGTTTATTTAGTGGCTTTGTATAAATAAACAGGTGATCCCTTCCCCGTCTATATTCTTCATTTACTAAATGGCTAACAATTTGTGCAGATAGCCCCTGATTTTTATAAGCTTCATCCACAGCAATACACTTCAGTACACTGCCTGAAAAGGAACCCGTAGCGGCAATGTCGCCGCCATCTACAATTTCCATCGTATATTCAATTGGATGGTCTATTCTAAGACCTTGGCGCTTAAGGAAATCGCGAAGCTTTCTTTGAGCGTCTTCAGAGGCTGGATTTATAATCTCTTCACGCAAATGTTCCATCCACATAGCCATCATGATCACCGTTTTTTCTCGATGGTTTTATTTTCTTACGACACCGCTTTGTTCTGCGACGATTTTTACTGCTTTACTAACTGCAGCACTTACTCTTTTGTCAATCGCATCTGGAACGATATAGGTATCGTTAAGTTCCTCATCTGTTACCAGAGCTGCGATGCTGCTGGCTGCCGCTAATTTCATTTCCAGCGTGATGTCCGTAGCTTTGGCATCAAACGCGCCTCTGAAAATACCGGGGAATGCCAGCAGGTTATTGATTTGGTTGTGAAAATCCGATCTGCCAGTCGCAACAATTCGTGCTCCGCCTTTGTATGCTTCCTCCGGCAAAATTTCTGGAATCGGATTGGCAAGGGCAAAAATGATGCTTTCATTGCTCATGGTTTGCACCATTTCTTTGGTCATCACATCTGCAACCGATAAACCTATAAAGATGTCCTTGTCCTTGATGACTTCTGCAAGGCTGCCTGTTTCTTTATCACGATTCGTCAGCTTGGCAATTTGCCGCTGAGGCTCATTGAGAGAGGTGTCTCCTTCGACCAGGGCACCATTTATATCGCAGAGAACCATATGCTTTGCTCCTGCAGCAAGCAATAGCTTGGCGGTGGCAATCCCCGAAGCCCCTGCTCCATTGATGAGAATTCGCACATCCTCCACTTTTTTGCCCACAAGTTTCAAGGCGTTCAATAACCCTGCAAGCACAGCAACTGCCGTTCCATGTTGATCATCATGATAAACCGGAATGTTCAGTTTTTCTTTTAATTTGTCTTCAATATAAAAGCATTCCGGGGCCTTGATATCTTCAAGATGAATGCCTCCAAAACCTGGGGAAATTACTTCAACCGTGCGCACAAACTCATCTGGATCAGTGGTGTCGATACAAATAGGGAACGCATTCACCCCACCAAATTCTTTGAGCAACAAGGCCTTGCCCTCTATGACAGGCAGCCCTGCCTCAGGGCCAATATCCCCCAGGCCCAGCACTGCTGTCCCATTCGTCAGAATCGCTACGCTGCTCCCTTTAATCGTGTATTCATAGGCTTTGCTCTTATTTTTGGCGATTTCCTTGCATGGTTCGGCAACACCAGGTGTATAGGCTATCGCTAAGTCCTGTTTACTTACAACCGGTACTGTCCCTGTAATCTCCAGCTTACCGTTTCTGACGCGGTGTGCCTGTAAGGCGGCTTCTTTTATACTCATAAGTTTTTTCGTACTGAGCAGCTGCTCAATACTTCCTCCCCTTGGTTTATAATTTTAGCGTCCTTGTTTCACTTGACGAATGACATCAATTACAGAGCCATCACGATATTTAACAACACCTACTATTTTATCTTCCCATTGTATCGGCTCCGGTTTGCCGACAATCCGTGTTGCCTTCTCTTGCATCTCTTCGATCGTGAAGACAGGGAGCTTAGCTGCTTTAAAGTTAGCCAGGAGATCTTGGCGAATAGGGTTCACAGCGATGCCCTGATCGGTAACAAGTACGTCAACCGTATGTCCTGGTGTGATAATGGTATTGACACGATCAAGAATAGCAGGCATTCTTCCGCGAATCAGCGGAGCGACGATGATCGATACTGCAGCACCTGCGGCAGTGTCACAGTGTCCGCCGGAAGCTCCCCGGATGACCCCATCAGACCCGGTAATTACGTTCACATTAAAATTCAAATCAATCTCCAGCGCACTCAGCACAACAACATCCAGTTGGTGAGCAGCACAGCCTATATTTTCAGGGCTTGCATAATATTCCGCACAAATTTGTTGATGGAATTTATTTTTTCTCAGCGATTCCACAGCACGCAGGTCAAAGCTCTGCACGTCCAAAAGCTTTTCAATCAATCCTTCTTCATGCAGGTCAACGATTTGTTGGGTAATACCACCCAGGGCAAAGCCTGCTTTGATATTGGCGGCAAGCATTTTTTCCCGCAGAAATCTGGTTGTTGCAAGCGAAGCCCCCCCAGACCCGGTTTGCAATGAGAATCCATCCGTGAAATATCCGGATGCTTCAATCACATCTGCCGCGTTTTTAGCAATTAACAGTTCCTTCGGATTCTTGGTGTAACGGGTAGCCCCTGAGACAATCCCCTTCTGATCACCGATGTGATCCACGACGACCACATAATCCACCAGAGTTTCAGGAATGGCGAATGGAGTGTTCGGATAGGGGACCAAATGGTCAGTAATCATCACAACATTACGCGCATACTGTGCATCTACCATGGCATATCCCAAGGAGCCGCATGCCGATGGAGCTTCGTTTATGCTGCAAGTTCCGTTTGCATTACCGTATGCATCGCAAGAAGGAGCGCCCAAAAAGGCGACGTCAATCGGGCATTCTCCTGATGCAATCGCTCTTGCGCGACCACCGTGAGAGTTAATCGTCACCGGAATATCAAACCATCCGTAGGAGTATGCCTGAGCCAGCTCGCCTCTAAGGCCACTGGTCTCGATTCTGCGGATGACACCGTTTCGCACGTGCTCTATCAATGGGGCATGGATATCTGTCAAGGAGCTGGCTGCCAGAACAAGATCACGAATCCCCATTTTGGCGATTTTATCCATGACCATATTTACGATAAAATCCCCATTGCGAAAATGGTGGTGGAAGGAGATCGTCATCCCACTGCGCAAGCCAGTAGCTTCAATGGCCTTCTCTATCGAATCAATGATTTTGTTTTTGGCAGGATTTTGCTGGCGGTCTTTTAACCGCTCTGTATTTTTAAATTGCCCGTAAGTCGATTTGAGATCAAAGGGAGTTACCGCATCAAGTCCTTCAATAGCTAAAGGAATTTCTCTCCCAGCACCGTTTAGCATAACATTCACCTTACTCTACGTTTATTTTTGCCGCTTCCGCCAGATCAAGTACTCTGCGTGCACGTTCTACAATCGGACGGTCAATCATTTTACCGTCGAGACTGATCACACCTGAGCCATTTGCCTCCGCTTCGAGGCTGGCCTCAATGATCCGCTTTGATTTTTGGATCTCTGTTTTTGTCGGCGTATAGATGCGGTTTACAATCTCGATCTGACGTGGGTTAATAATGGATTTGCCATCAAAGCCCAGCTGTTTGATCAGCTTCACCTCGTTAGCAAAGCCCTCTTCATTATTTATATCTGAGTAGACTGTATCGACAGCAGCAATGCCAGCAGCTCTTGCCGCAAATAATATAAGGCTTCGTGCTGTCAATAGCTCAATGCCTTCTGGCGAGCGCGTTGTCTTCAAGTCTGTGACAAAATCCTCCGCTCCAATGGCGATGCCAATCAGCCGCTTGCTGGCAACCGCAATTTGCGCTGCATTCAATGCGCCCTTACCACTCTCAACCGCTGCAAAAAGCTTGATCGTCCCAAGCTCCATGCCGATCTTTTGTTCAATTTCGGTAATTAATTCATCCGCCTCCAACACGTCATCGGCGGTCTCTGTTTTCGGTAATCGAATAGCAGTTGGCTTCGCTCGTACAATCGCTTCAAAATCGTCTCTGCCGTATGGCGTATTGAGCGGGTTGACCCTGACCAGCACCTCGATGCCTCCGAAATCAAAGGTTTTCAAAGCCTGGTAAACCAGCAAACGTGCTGCATCTTTTTCGTATAGGGAAACGGAATCCTCAAGGTCGATCATAATCGAATCTGCCCCATAGATATGGGCGTCCCGGATCATCCCCGGGTTATTCCCTGGTACATACAACATGGTCCTTCTCAGTTTCTGCATCTATTCCGCCTCCCATGGTCGGCAGCCACCCTCGACCACTCTGTTTACGGCTGTCATGACTCTAGCTTTAATGGCACAATCCAGTGCCCCTTTATCATTCGCTTGGACATATGCATGTTCAATGCCCATTTCTTGTAATGTTTCGAGAATCACTTTGCGAATCTGGTTCCCAAACTGGTTCTCTACCGTACTTTTCAATTCGATTTCAATCCCCTTCGTGCCGTTCGGCTCGATGGAAATCATAATATCGCTTGATTCCAGTGTGCCGGCCATGCCTACTTGCTGAATAATCAATGTCTACACCTCTTTTTCCAATGGGATGGTAGATACTCTCCATCTTCAGGATTGCAGAACCTTATAAATCATTTGTGCCATATCTGAACCTGCTGCAGGCTTACACATATATTCATCAATGATCAATCTCTCCTTGTATGCCACCACATGATCCTCGACATAACCGGTAATCAGAATGATCTTCATACTTGGATTGATTACCTTGATACGTTCAGCCAATTCCGTACCCGTCAGATAAGGCATAGCCTGATCCGTAATGACCAGATCGTAATGGTTTGGAGACTTTTCAAACCGCTGTAATGCTGCCATGCTGTCTGCTTCTGTCTCAACCTGGAAACCATACAATTCCAGTCCTTTTCTCATCGCTTTCAACACACGCTGTTTATCATCGACCAGAAGGATGCGCTTTTGTTCAGTAAACACAGGGCTCCTATCGATCTCTGTATCTTTGGCTACAAACTCCGTTTTCGGCAGATATACCGTAAAGGTACTACCCTTGCCCAGCTCTGAATCCACGGCAATAAATCCTTGATGTTTTTCGAGAATGCTTTGAACGATATACAATCCAAGCCCCGTACCCTCTCCTGCCGGTTTGGTTGTGAAAAAAGGATCAAAGATTTTCTGCAAGGTTTCGTCACTCATCCCTCTGCCCGTATCGGAAACAGATAAAGTAACGTAATCGCTGACTTCCAGAACGCTCTCCCGGATTTTTTTCACTTCTTTCAGGGGCATGGTATCCAATATGATTTTTAGTTCGCCCCCGGTTGTTTTCATAGCTTGATAGGCATTGTTGCACAGGTTCATAATGATTTGATGAATCTGTACTTTATTTGCAAAGATAACGGCTGACTCTACCTGTTTTTTGAACACAGCTTTCACGCTTGGCGAGAGAAAGGATTTTATGAGTCCCAGTGCTTCTTCGACCTGCTCTTCTACTTTGACCGGAGCGTTTTTCTTGACCTTCCCACTCTCCAGCCTGCTCAATAGCAGGATTTCCTCGATTATTAATCTTGCTTTCTCGGAAGCATCATAAATCTCACTGACGTAATCATAAATTTCTTCAGTAGGTTCTATACTGCTGAGCATAATTTCTGCATAACCTTTGATAGGAGTCAAAAAATTATTGAAATCATGAGCAATTTCCCCTGATAGCGTGCCGATCAACTGTAGCTTTTGCGAGTGCTGCAATTGAAGATCCTTTTTTCGGAGCAGCTCGTTTTTGTTATTCAGTTCCCGCAAATATCTTGTCTCATATTCCAAAGCCTCTTTATTTTTCTTCGTCTTCATGATGATATAAACGGCACAAGCCAACGTCAGGACAATCATTGAAAAAATCTCAATGGTTTTAGTTCGGTTTTGCGCAATCGGTTCTCTCACATCTTCGTAGTTCATGGCCGCGGCCACCACCCAAAACGAGTCACCGAGATGCACACGGGAAAAGGCCTCAATCTTTTTCGTCTTGGTATAGCATTCGTCCCCCCACCAATACGAATGGTAGAAGGCTGAGCCTTGTTCCTGGGTAAGCTGCATTTTGAACAGTTTTTCCAGATCACCGTAATCAAGCCCCGGGTGTTTGGCCTTCATCGCTGATAGCGATAACCCGATATTTTCTTCGCTTGGGTGCATGAGATAGCGGCCTTGCTGATCCTTGACATGGATATAACCCTTGCTCCCAACACGAATCGGCTTCAACAGCTTCTCATACACAGCGTTTAGATTTACCACACTGATCAGCGCACCTTGAAATTTCCCATCAAGATAAACAGGCTGAAACAGATGCACAATATAATTGCCTTGCCTCTCCAGCTTGGCCCTTGCGATGAACGGTTTTTTTTCTCGCAGCATCCTTTGAATATCATCCTTGATAAATTCATAGGCTTTAATCGCATCTGTACGATTGCGCTTCGGAAAAGTGTGTACTACTCTTCCTTCCAGGTTCACCTGGCTAATCTGATAAATGCTATCTTTTTTGGCGGTATAATAAGCAGATAGGTTTTCGTCAATCACAGTTTCATTTTTATTGGATATGGCGAGCGACATCTGCTGGTTTCCTGCTAATATTTGCAGGGAGTGCATTTGTTCGTCGAAAAAGGACTCAATAGACATGCTGTTTAACTTGGCAATCGTCAGCAATTGCTGCTGCTGTTGTTCAATTACGGTACGTTCTCCATCCATGTACGAACCATAGGCCATCCATAGCAGAACTAGAAAAGAAATCGGAAGCACTAGCATAGTGAGAAATGAAAAATGGCTTCGATAATGAAACAGTATCTCTCGTGAAAATCTCATCCTGTTTTACCTTCTCCATCGAGCTAGTAGCCCATCAGTCCCTAGCCCTAGCGCTAGGGCCAGTTCGCTTCCGAGTATATCAGTTATTCACGTTCGCCTACTAAATGGTGTCTCAAGACAACTTCATTGTAATAACAAGATCTTAAAGTACCCTGTAAAGTTATTAATTTTTTTTAAGATTTCACCATTTTAGTGTGCAAGGTATCGCAGCAGGAAAATAGCAAGTGTTACCGTTGCTGCTCCCCCGAGACGGGTGGATACCTGGGCAAATGGCATGAGTACCATTCTATCGGCTGCAGAAAGAATCGCAACATCCCCTGTTCCACCTTGGCTGCATCGAGTAGAAGTTATAATCGCGGCTTCAACCGGGTACATTTTCATCCACTTGCCAGCAAAATATCCACCCACAACCACAGCTAGTACAGTTACTAAAATGGTTATGAAATAAGCAGGGCTAATTACAGAAATCAGTGCCTCCCATGGTGTTTTGGCAACACCTACGGCAAGCAGAAGAGGATACGTTACAGCGATAACAAAGAAACGTTGCATTTGTTGCGCTCCATCTTCAAGGAATTTTGGCAACCAGCCAAAATATTTGGCCAAAAATGCCGCAAAAAGCATTACGATCGGACCAGGTAGACCAACAAACTCAGCGGCTAAGGTACCTAACATGAAGAACCCGAAAGCTAAAATTGCTCCAGCAGCCATTTGGTAAAGATCAAGCGGTTTTTTGTTTTTATCCTCTGCAAGTCCCAATACATCGCTATCCCCTGTTTTGAGTAGCGTGCCGTTACCAGTAAGCTCCGGTCTTTTATCTCCCAGTTGTTTCAACAAGCCGGACAAAATAATAGCACACAAGCTACCCAGCATGACCGCAGGAATAACCATGGCAAATTGCTCGCCTTGAGTCGAACCCAAAATTTGGCTATAGCCGATAGAGAGTGGAATTGCACCTTCACCAACGCCTCCAGCCATGATAGGAACAAGAATGTAAAACAAGGTATCATACGCTGGGATTCCTAAAGCCACACCTGTAAGCAATCCGACGCCTGTTCCGACAATAGATCCGACCGCCAAAGGGACTGCCAATCTAACGACCGCTTTGATCATGAGTTCCCGGTTCATGCCAAGGATACTGCCAGCGATAACAATTGCGATGTACACATACAGAAAATTGGTATTATCCATAAAAACAGTAACAGAATCAATGGCTGACTGCGGAAGAAGATGAGCATACACCATGTAAGAAGGAACAAACGTTGCCATTATTGCAGCGCCGCCGATATCCTTTAGAATAGGGATGCGCTTTCCGATTTCCGCCAGAATAAAGCCATATAAGACCATGACAGATACAGCCCCAGGCATATCACTAGCGAGCTTTCCGGTGTTCATCAGCATGTAGACAACAGCCATAAACGGGATGTAAAGGCCTACAGGAATGACCCCTCCAATCTTGTAATTCAACACCTTTTGCCATTTGGACTCTGTTCGTGGCTGTAGCTTAAGTTCTGCGGCTTCTTGTAGATTATTAGTGACCACTTCATCGCCTCCTAGATAATCAATCTGCTTTTATCCTCGAATCAATCGCTCGCCCGGGTTTTCACAAGATTTTCAGTAACGCTTTCGCTCATTGGATGATTCGAGATAACTAAATTGTAAAAAGCAAATCTTAAAGTATTCTGAGTAATCCTTAAATGTTTTTAAGAACCCTGTGACAAAAATATGTCAGCGCTTTCAAAATAAAAAGTTATGATTTGTGTGATGGTGATTCCACGCCCGGAAGTTATGTATCCCCTTTTAAACCTAAAATAGGGATGGTGTTAAAATTCATTACCTATAAAAAAAAAGCCCCCCGAACCATCGGCGTGCCTTCAAGAGAGCGTATACAATTAGATAGAAGTATGTAATTAATCTATCTTTCAACGGAAAAACGATATCCGATTCCCCAAACGGTTTTGATATATTTCGGATTCGTAGGATTTTCCTCAATTTTGGTGCGCAGATGCCTGATATAAACCATAATCGTATTATTATCGACAACCGTATCTTTCCAGATGTTTTGATATAGCTGTTCTTTCGAGAAAACCTGATTGGGGTGCTCCATAAAAAATTTCATGAGTTGTAATTCTTTTGATGACAACGCAATTTCCTGATTATTTTTTTGAAACGTAAAGGTATGATGATTGAATAAAAATGGTCCCAACGCAATGCGCGAAGCTTGTTGTTTTGATTCCTGAAGCTGGCGATATCTTTTAATCTGGTTCTTTACCTGAGCACAAAGCACAGGAGGACTAAACGGCTTGGTAATATAGGCATCTGCCCCAAGTCCAAGTCCAATAATCTGATCTGTGTCTTCTTTTTTCCCGCTCAGAAAAATGATTGGCGTATGGATGCCCATATTACGTGATTGACCCAGCACATCATAGCCATCAATATCTTCCATCATAATGTCCAAGAGGACGAGATCGAATGGTTCCTCGCTAATCATCCGCATCGCTTCCGTGCCATTTTCAGCCTGAAGCACAACCATCCCATCGGCTTCAAGAACTGTTTTAATCAATTTTCTAACAGCCCTTTCGTCATCAACGACCAATACTCTCGGTTTGCTCATTCTTCTTGACCCATTCCTTTCTAAAAAGTCCTCCTACGAAAACCCTTTATATCAACACAAAAAACATAGCTTTACTATTTATAACCAACATTTTTCAGATATTTGCTATATAAATGAGTTTATTCTCGCTTCTCATGTCCACCTTTTAGTCTAGCATCATTTTAACTAATCCTATATGTTGTATGTCATACAAGTTAAAAAAACTAAATTCTTGTCAAGTATCTTTGTAAACCCTTTTCATTAATATTTTGGAAAAAATTTATCTCACTTATTGTTGTGAGTGAAACATCTGCTCTCTACCCAAGTATGAACCTTGGAGACAGCAACGAAGCGGGAAGCTTGAATCCGAAGAAGCGAAGCGGAGCGTTCGCCTTTACCTCTAAATCCCCCTTGTTCTCATTACAATCAGAGGAATTCAGAGGCAACAGCGATCGGAGGATCATATCACTCGCGCGTAGCAGTCTCTAAAGCTCCCACTTTTTCTCCCATCTCCACAAACTGCTTTTGAGCCAGCTCGCGGTACACCTGATGGGTCTCTAATAACTCGGTATGCGTTCCTGCACCAGTCACATTGCCCTTGTCCAACACAATAATTTGATCAGAATGGACCACTGTAGACAATCGGTGTGCAATGACAATCGTCGTACGTCCTTCCATCAAGTTCGCCAGGGCCTTCTGCACCTCATGCTCGGATGAGCTATCCAGGCTAGAGGTAGCCTCATCCAGCATGAGGATGTCAGGGCTGCGGAGAAGCGCACGCGCAATGGCGATCCGTTGACGCTGGCCGCCGGACAGCTTCATTCCCCGCTCCCCTACCTCTGTATCGTAGCCTTGAGGTAAATCCATAATAAATGTATCCGCATACGCCATCATGGCGGCTCGTCTCACTTCGTCCAGATCGGCTTCGCGTCCTAAGCCATACGTAATATTATCTCTAACCGTTCCGGTCATCATTGAGCTTTCCTGTGATACATAACCAATTTTGGAGCGCCAGGAGGAAAGTGTATATGATGATATCGATTCGTCTCCATAACGAATTTCACCTGTATCTGGCACATAAAAGCGCTCCAACAATGAAAATAAGGTAGATTTCCCACTCCCACTCGGTCCCACGAATGCTGTCGTTTGATTAGCTGGGATGACCAGGTTTGCATGATGAAGAACCTCTTCACCTTCAGTATAGGAAAAAGCAACATCTTGAAACACAATATCCCTGCTCTCTTTTGCCGCTTCCTGCTTCAACTCTAGCGGTTCCTCTTCATGGTCTAAAATAGTCTGAATCCGTTCCGTGGCTCCAACCACCTTTTGCAGACGTGAATACAAGGTAGTGAATTGGGCCATCGGTGTAATCACCTGAAATAGGAGTAAAATAAAAGCCACCAAGTCTCCCGCGGTCAGTACACCCGATGCGACGCGAACACCGCCAACACCCAATATAATAACCAGCACTGCAGTCAGCAAAAAGGTAGAAATCGGACCTACCAGAGCCAAAATACGTGACTCTTGCAACCCGAAGCGGAACATACGGTAAATGCGATCCTCTCCAGCCTGTGCCTCTCTGCTTTCTGTTCCGTAGGCCTTAACCAGTCTGATTTCGCCGATAACCTGACTCAATACTGAGGTCAGATCTGCCATCTCATCCTGCTGTTTTTTGGAGATACGATACATTTTTCTGCCTACCGGAAATAAAATTAGTGCTGTTAGCGGAACAATGGTCATAATAATGAGCGTCATCACCCAATCCAGATAAAATAACAACGCAATCCCACCAATAATCGCAATCACATTAGAGATCAGATTGACAAGATATTCGGTAATTAAGTTCATAATCAGGCTTGTATCATTCGTGACGCGGCTCATCGTATCTCCTGATCGATTCCGGTCAAAGTATGGAATGGGTAGAGATAAAATTTTATGCCATAAGCGTTTGCGCATGTTAGCCACTATTTTATGCCCGGCGTAGTTCAACATATAGATGGAGACTGCCGAAGCCACCGCTTGAAGCACAAAAGCGCCAATCAAACCAATAATGACCATACGATTTAGAGAAGAAAAGGTCAAACCATCGATCAACCCTTTGGTCATCATCGGTACGATTAAACCAGCGATCGTCTGAATCAGGGTCAGAATCAGGGCGATGATCAGAATGGCCTTGGGCGGATGCGCACTCGCAATCAATTTGATAAACCGACCCATACCAGCTTTATCCGGTCTTTTACCCGACTTTCCCTTCATTTGGTCCTTCTGCTCATCTTGCTGCACATGCTGTTCTTTTTCCATAAACCGTCAACCTCGCTTCCTGTCTGACCATTCTTGTTCAAATAACAACACCCGCGCTCAAGCGCGGGTATGAACAGTACAACCTATCTTCGAGTTTACTACACCAGGGAATGAAGCACAAAGTTAGCCACAAACAGCACAGAAATGATATATAATGCGACTGGCACTTCCCTGCCCCGTCCTGCTGCCAGCTTGGCTACGGGGTATGCAATAAAACCAAATGCCATCCCATCTACAATACTGTAAGTAAAGGGCATCATCACCATGATCAAAAACGCAGGAAACGATTCGGTAAAATCACTGAAATCCATCTCTCGCACATTTTGTACCATTAAGCCCCCGATAATGATTAATACAGGCGCAATGGCACTGTCAGGAATATAAGCCAACAGTGGGATAAAGAAAAATGTCGCACCGAATAAAATTGCAGTTACCAGCGGTGTCATTCCTGAGCGTCCCCCTGCGGCAATACCAGCCGTCGATTCCGCAGCGGCTACTGCGGGACTGCTCCCTAGAATACCAGCAAAGATATTGGTCACAGCCAATACACGCAAACTGTTCTTAAAAGTATCCGGTCTTCCAATCATGTTGGTTTGTGCAGTAATCATTCCAACATTCTCGAACAGCACAATTAATAACAGCAAAAAAACAGCGATCCAGAAGGCTACCGAAACGATGCCTGAAAAGGATAGCTCCCCAAACAATTGCCCGTATTGTCTTACTGTTTCAGAGGTTCGCACCGCGCTTACGGGCTCTACAGCTCCCAATATGTAAGCAAGCCCGGTTCCTACCAGGATGCTGATAAGCAAACCTCCCTGAACGTTGCGCACAAATAATACAATAGCGAGCAACAATGTTACACAGGCCGTAATCACCTTGGGATCATTAAAATGACCAATAGCCACAAAAGTGGTTTGATGTGCAATCACAATCCCGCTTTTTTGCAAGCCGATAAAGGTTAAAAACAGACCAATGCCTACCGTAATTCCATGCTGCAGATTGTGGGGAATCGCCTGACTAATTAGCTTGTACAATGATGTAAATGCCACAATGGCGAATATCATCCCTGTGACAGCAACCACCATCAACGCTTCCTGCCAGCTCAGCTTCATGGAATGTACGAGCGTGTACGTAAAAAAGGCATTAATCCCCATCCCTGGTACAACAACCATGGGAGACTTTCCGCCAAAAGCCATCAGCAGACAGCCGATAATGGACGTCAGCAGTGTCCCTAGCATCGCTCCTTGCAGCGGAATCCCTGCATCCGCCAAAATAGTTGCATTAACCATCACAATATATACAACAGAAAAATAAGAAATGGCACCTGCGGCCAATTCCTTTTTCCAATGGTGCTCAGGCTTAAAACCGAGACTTCTGGACCATAGTCCATCCTTCATACCAAAACCTCCAGCAAGTTGTTCAATCTGTTGCAGTAAGCTGCGTTTTTTCAAAACAAAAAGAGCTGTAGCCTACTGTGACACTTATTAAAGTGATGCACAGAACTACAGGTCTTAAAGAGAACACACACTACTGTAATCTATGAGTGTACTGTCATGCTACTTTTCCAGCTTACACACCAGCGCGCTCTAACAAATCCTTTACGGCCACACTCACCATAATCAGACCTGCTACCGGAGGTACATAAGCATTGCTTGCAGGCGGTTGCTTCGCTTTCCGAATTTCAGGCGCGTTGGCAGGTACAATTTTTTTGGTAATGTCTTCGCGCGGCTTCATTGGCTCCTCATCAGAGAATACAACCTTGACGCCTTTGGTAATCCCTTCCTTGCGTAGCTTGGTACGGATGACACGGGCAATCGGGTCCATTCTTGTCTGGGAAATATCAGCGACCTGAAAACGACTTGGGTCCATTTTATTCGCAGCGCCCATGCTGGAGATCATCGGAATGCCCCGTTTCAAGCATTCCTTAATCAAATGGATTTTATAAATAATCGTATCCGAAGCATCCAACACATAATCCAAGTCGTACTTGAAAAGCTCCTCATATGTTTCTTCCGTATAAAACATGTTCAGTGCAATCGCTTCACATTCAGGATTAATCAACTTCACACGCTCTACCATCAGATCAGCCTTTTTTTGCCCTACGGTCGTCGTCAGCGCATGAATTTGGCGGTTAATATTAGTAATATCTACGACATCCTTATCAATCAGGATAATGCGTCCAACACCCGTCCGCGCCAGCGCTTCCACTGCCATCGAACCGACACCGCCGATACCCAATACAGCTACCGTGCTATTTTTCATAACTTCTAGACCCTCCGTCCCGATGGCCAGTTCCGTGCGTGAAAATTGATGCAGCATATGGTAATCCTCCCTTACTGGTTTAAACTCTATACTTGAATTCCAGCGTACAAACCACGAACCCATTACCCATAAAGGGTAACGGGTTCACGGCAATCTATATCTAGTTACATGCCAATGGAATGGCACTTGCAAGTCCAACGTTTGTTTTAAGCTTTAGGCGCAACAGGCTTCGGAGCAAGACGAATATGAAGCTGATCCAACTGAGCTTGATCCACTTCGGATGGTGCATCCATAAGCAGGTCGGTCGCGCTGGCTGTTTTCGGGAATGCAATCGTTTCACGAAGATTTGTACGACCTGCAAGCAGCATGACCAGACGGTCAAATCCGAAGGCAATACCGCCATGTGGAGGCGTACCATATTCGAAAGCATCCAGCAGATAGCCGAATTTATCCTTCACTTCTTCCGGCGGCAGGTTGAGCGCTTTGAACATTTTCTCCTGCACTTCACGTTTGAAAATACGCATCGAGCCGCCACCCACTTCGTAGCCGTTCAGCACGATATCGTAGGCCTGAGCACGGACTTGACCTGGATCTGTGTCCAAGAGGGCCAGGTCTTCTTCCTTCGGACGAGTGAACGGATGGTGCTCCGCTACATAACGTTTTTGCTCTTCGTCATAGCCGAGAAGCGGGAAGTCTACGACCCAGGCAAATTTGAATTTGTTATCGTCGATGAGCCCCAAATGACGGCCAATTTTCAGACGAAGCGCGCCCAAAACATCAGCTACTACTTTTTTATTATCCGCAGAGAACAGCAATAGGTCGCCTTCTTCGGCTCCAGTGCGTTCTTTCAAAGCTTCGATTTCTTCTGGTGTGAAGAATTTAACGATAGGCCCCTTGAATTCGCCCTCTTTCACTTGAATCCAAGCCAAGCCTTTGGCTCCATAACGTGCTGCAAAAGGACCTAGATCATCAATTTCCTTACGGCTCCATGTACCGCATCCTTTGGCATTAAGGACTTTAACTTCGCCACCCTTTTCAATTACGGAAGCAAATACTTTGACACCACTGGTTGCCACGATATCATTGACATTGATCAACTCCAGACCAAAACGCAGGTCAGGCTTGTCAGAACCATACTTGTCCATTGCCTCGGCATGTGTGATCCGTTGGAACGGGGTTTCCAGTTCTACCCCAATTGTTTCTTTGAACAATTTCACCATCAGACGCTCCATCATAGGCAGCAAGTCATCCTGTTGCATGAAGGAGGTCTCAATGTCGACCTGTGTAAATTCAGGCTGACGGTCAGCACGCAAGTCTTCATCACGGAAACAACGTGCAATTTGATAGTAGCGCTCCAGGCCGCCCACCATCAGCAATTGCTTGTACAATTGTGGTGATTGTGGCAAGGCAAAGAATTCGCCTTCGTGTACTCGGCTAGGGACCAGATAATCACGTGCGCCCTCTGGGGAGCTTTTCGTCAAAATCGGTGTTTCCACTTCAATGAAATCTTCACCGTCGAGGAAGTCGCGGAATACTTTTGCTGCTTTGGAACGCAGTTTCAAGGTCTGATGCATTTCCGGACGACGCAGGTCCAGATAACGGTATTTCAAACGCAGCGACTCGTCTACTTCTACGCCATCTTCAATGAAGAATGGGGGTGTTTTGGATGCATTCAATACTTCGATTTCAGTAACTCGTACTTCAATTTCACCTGTAGGCAGGTTCGTATTGATTGTTTCTGCATCACGTTTGACAACGGTGCCAGTAACCTCAAGCACATATTCACTGCGGACACGGTCTGCAATTTGCAGTGCTTCACCGGAATAGGCCGGATTAAACACGATTTGTACAATTCCACTACGGTCACGCAGGTCTATAAAAAGTACGCCCCCCAAATCACGACGGGTCTGTACCCAACCGTTCAATGTAACTGTTTCTCCGATATGCGCATGAGTCAATGCGCCGCATTGATGACTCCTTTTCATAATACACACTCCTATTTATGTTAGTAGTTAATGCTATATGACAGCCAGAGGGAAGCTCCCCCTGACTGATGTTACATCCTGCTATTTAACCTAGTTCTTCCACCAGCTGATCCAGCTTGACGGTACGCTGCTCACCGGTTTCCATGTTTTTCAGCGCAATTTCA
Source organism: Paenibacillus ottowii (assembly GCF_050516475.1). Classification (NCBI taxonomy): domain Bacteria; kingdom Bacillati; phylum Bacillota; class Bacilli; order Caryophanales; family Paenibacillaceae; genus Paenibacillus; species Paenibacillus ottowii. The sequence continues at coordinate 127,320 of NZ_CP191577.1, forward strand.
CCTTGAACGAGCTCATCATCACCCAGAATCGCTGTATATCTTGCTTTAAAGCGATCTGCTGATTTCATCTGCGCCTTCATTTTACGTCCCAGATAATCTCGCTCTGCGGAAAATCCAGCTTGCCGCAACTTGAACAGTTGTTTGGTTACTTCCGTTTCTGCTGCCTCACCCAACGCCACCATATAGATATCTAGCGGCTTGGCTTCGTTCAAGTTGACACCCTGATGCTCCAAGATCAGCTGAATTCGCTCCAGCCCGATACCAAAACCAATCCCCGGCTGATCGGGTCCGCCCAGATCTCCAACCAATCCGTTGTAGCGGCCGCCTCCACCAATCGTGTCAATAGCCCCAATTCCTTCGGCTTTGAATTCGAATGCTGTCAGCGTATAATAATCCAGCCCCCGTACCAAACGCGGGTTCACTGTATATTCCACGCCCATCGCATCCAAATTTTGCTTCACTTTCTCAAAGTGCGTGCGGGATTCCTCATCCAAACTATCCAGAATGGAAGGTGCCCCGCCAAATTTGTCCTGATCATCTTTGCTATCCAGCACTCGCAGCGGATTACGCTCGATGCGTGCTTGGCTCTCCTTGGTCAACGTATCCTTGATGGGCATCAGGAAGTCCACCAAATGCTGCCGATAAGCAGCACGGCTGGCAGCATTACCGACAGAGTTAATTTCTACCTGTACACCTTTCAAGCCCAACTCACGGCAGAACTGGTACCCGAAAGCAATAACTTCTGCATCCAGCGCCGGGTCCATCGCCCCGAATGCTTCAATGCCAAATTGGTGAAACTGGCGCTGACGCCCAGCCTGTGGACGCTCATACCGGAACATCGGACCAATATAGTACAGCTTAGTCACATCCGGCTCACCGTACAGTTTGTTCTCCACATAAGAGCGGACAACCCCTGCCGTTCCTTCCGGACGCAGTGTCATGCTCCGTTTGCCTTTATCCTCAAAAGTATACATTTCCTTTTCCACCACATCGGTCGTTTCACCCACACCCCGAATGAACAAATTCGTTTGTTCAAACATCGGTGTACGGATCTCACGATAATTAAAGCGGCGGCTAATTTCGCGGGCTTTTTCCTCGACCACTTGCCATTTTTCTACACTGCCTGGCAGCAAATCCTGTGTTCCCGTCGGTTTTTGAAAGGCCATTAACGTATCCCCCCGTCGTTGTAGTTCTTATTGTGCGCTTTCTACTTACTCCAATTTCAATATAAAACAAAAAATCCCTCGCCCTGTTAACATCAACAGGGACGAGGGATTGTCGTTTACAAATCACCCGTGGTACCACCCACATTCCGGAGTTTACCCAGACACCTGCATAAGAATGACTTCGTGTCCGTCAGCATTGCACTGACTCCGCTCATACGTATAACGCCCGTAACGCGCAGTACGGCTATTATGCAGGGTAGTCTGCTGTTGGGCATATGTTATGCATTGCTCAGCAGAGATTCCTCATTGTTCGCCGCCTGTTCTCGGGGAGGTCATTCGTCCGCTCATCAAGGGAATTTTTACAGCCTGGAAATTCCTCTCTGCGCTTGTGGGTTCGGAGTACTTGGTCCCGTCATCAAATCATTTTTCATTATTTTATGATTTTAATGAACTGCTTCGACAAAGTCAAGACATTCCCCCTAGAATCAGACAAATAAGTCTTATAAAAAGAAAATAACCTGCGGAAACGGTCCGCAGGTTTAAAAAGATATATCAAAAGGGGGTCATGCTGTTATTATAAACAACGAATATTAAGGAATGATGTTTTGAATATTACAATTATATTACAGTCACGCTAGTGCGACAATTTCCTCGTATATCGACAATCTTGTGACACTCGCTCGTCTTTAATCCAGCTGCGCCACATATGCGCGATTGGAACGAAGCTTATAGATGATCTCATCATAATCGGCCTCATTCACCTTGGCGGACAATACATACCGCAATTCATCATGATCACCGTTAATATACACATCTGTTACACGAAGCAAGCCTCCGTCATGGCCCGATGTTCCGCTCCGATCCTCATTCAGATCCCTTTGAGCAGCACCAGAATTAGCCTCGTCATCCTTCGCACCTGGTAGAATATTCTCGCCATAAGCCCCTGCAGCTGGAATTGCCGCACCAGCAGAACCTCCTGTACTCACAGAGCCAGTATTGTTATAGGGGACAAGCGGAATTAAAACCCTCGTCTCACGACCGAGTGCCTCATCCAGAGCACCTACTTCCAAATGTTCAGTTCTATAAGCTTGAAGCGAAGCTCTGGCACCCTCGGCTTCATCTTCTGTGCGAAAATAAGCCTGAATCTGTTTAGCCATCTCAAATCCTCCTCATATAGGAATTGCACTGGCATAAATCTTGGCATAAATCTATGGAAGCATTCACGGTCAAATTACAATGCCTTTAACAACTCACGCACAAAGGCTGGCTCATCCTTAGGCGTCCGAGATGTAATAAAGTTGCCGTCCACGACCGCCTCTTGATCCTCAAAATGAGCACCTGCATTAATCAAGTCATCTTTTAATGGAGGGTAAGCTGTGATCGTTCGGCCTTGTAACAAATCGGCGCTCGCCAAAATTTGCGGCCCATGGCAGATAGCTCCAATCGTTTTTTTGGACTCGTTAATTTCAGTTACAAATTTCAGGATATTCGCATCCAGACGCAGATTTTCCGGAGATGAACCACCAGGAATAACCACTGCATCATAGTCGCTTGATTTCACATCTGCAATGGCTTTTTCAATGGTGTAGCTTACTTTTCCTTGCTTACCGTTCACTTTTTCACCTTGTTTTAGTCCAACAATATCTGCCTCGTGTCCAGCCTTTTTCAGTTCATCATAGGGAACCTTCATTTCAGAATCCTCGAATTGGTCAGCTAACAAGAATGCAATTTTACTCATTATCGTTCAGATCTCCTTTCCGATTATCTTCAGAGCGAGCTTAAAGTTAGGTTTGTTTACCACGCTTTGTTATTACCCGCTTGATCTGTATTTATAACAATTCTCAGTAGTGAAAAAGAAAAAGGAGCCCTTTGGCTCCTCCCTGATTTACTGTCACATATTTTATTTTCGACCTCTTTATAAATGCTTAAGACAACACGTTGTTAAGGCTTAAAGACTACATTTACCACAATTGGTTCTTGTTGTCACCTACGTGGCAGGGCACCGCGTCCTGGCTTGTCCACAGCTGTAGCAACATGCTGTAATAATGCATCAGCATTACGAGTAAGGCTGATTGCCTCCCGCATACTGCCAGGATAGAGCAGCACCGTGCTTCGAAATCCGTCCATTTTTGGGGTCTGACGCATCACTTCGTCTCTCCTGTCACCCTTAAAGCTTTCCAGATGGCTAGTTACCAACCGGGATGACATTAGGTTCCCTCTAAACGGTTGTTTTATTCTCTTCTGCTCAGGTGCTCAGATCATACCTAATTAATGTAGAGCTATGAACGTTCGCTATCCAAAATCAACGTCACTGGGCCCCAGTTGGTCAGTGAAACATCCATCATAGCCCCAAAGATTCCTGTCTCGACCTCCAGGCCCTTGGCTCGAAGTTGGCTGTTAAAGAAATCATACAGCTTCTCTGCTTCCTCAGGTTTGGCCGCTCCCATAAAGTTGGGTCTTCTCCCTTTACGGCAGTCACCGTACAATGTAAATTGAGAGACTGACAAAATAGCTCCACCGACGTCCAGCACGCTATCGTTCATTTTGCCTTCCGCATCTTCAAATATACGCAATCCCGCTGTTTTATCCGCCAAATAAACGGCATCAGCTGCCGTATCTCCCTGACCAATACCTACCAACAGCATTAATCCGGTTCCGATCTTGCCGACCACCTTTTGATTTACCGTTACCTGAGCGTCTTTACAGCGCTGAATTATGATCTTCATCGCCTCTCCGCTGCTCCTTTACTATTTCCCCTTAGAAGGTGCTCACAGTCGTACACGGCTCTTCCAGCCCCCAGCGAGCCTTGTACCTAAGCTATACAAACTTACGAGTATGTTTAACAAGTTTATTGCATAATCCGATGCACGGTGTATACATCCTTCACCCGTTTAATCCGTTCGACAACGGAATGCAAATGATCCGTGTTACGAATGAGAATTGTAATGTGAATCATTGCCATTTTATTTTTATCTGTACGTCCTGTCACGGCCGAGAAGCTGGTTTTGTTCTCAGAAATGGCTTGAAGCACCTCGTTCAACAAACCGTTGCGGTCATGGCCTGTAATCTCAATATCGACGCTGTAATTGACTTCAGCTGCTTCTTCCCACTCAACTTCAATCACACGCGCTTGATCTTCGCCCATACCCGAAGGAATATTAGGGCAATCCGTACGGTGAACAGATACGCCGCGCCCACGTGTTACGTAGCCGATGATATCGTCACCCGGTACAGGGTTACAACATCGTGCAAAACGAACGAGCAAATTATCGACGCCTCTGACGCTGACACCATTGGTAGGTGCTTTTTTCCGTTCACCCTGCGGTTTGTATTCCTTGACCTCGGTTGTCAGTTCGATCAGTCGTGCCTCTTCTTGTTCCTTGCGCAGCTTCTCTGTCAGGCGTGTACAAACCTGAGCTGCTGTTATACCACCGAAGCCAATCGCTGACAGCATATCTTCAGAGTCATTAAAAGAGAACTTTTGCGCCACTTCCTGAAGTTTGTCCTCGCTCATCCACACCGATGGCTCAATATCACGCTTTCTCAGCTCACGCTCCATACTTTCGCGACCTTTTTCGACATTTTCTTCACGCTTTTCTTTCTTGAACCACTGCTTGATTTTACTGCGCGCGTGAGAGGACTGAGCAATTTTAAGCCAGTCCTGACTAGGTCCATAAGAATGCTTGGACGTCATAATTTCCACGATATCGCCAGTTTTCAGACGATAATCCAAAGGCACGATTCTTCCATTTACCTTAGAGCCAATCGTCCGATTTCCAACTTCAGTATGGATACGGAAAGCAAAGTCCAGCGGAACCGATCCAGCTGGCAACTCAATAACCTCTCCCTTAGGCGTAAAAACAAACACAAGGTCTGAGAAAAAGTCCATTTTGAGTGATTCCACAAATTCCGACGCATCCTTCGCCTCGTTTTGCAGCTCCAGAATTTCTCGGAAAAAGGTGATTTTATCCTCAAAGTTCGTGTTATTTGCCCCATTGTTTTCTTTATAAGCCCAATGGGCGGCAATCCCGAATTCAGCGGTGCGATGCATATCCACTGTGCGAATTTGTACTTCTGTAGGCTCTCCATTGGGACCTACTACGGTCGTATGGAGGGATTGATACATATTAGCCTTAGGCATGGCGATATAATCCTTAAACCGCCCTGGCATCGGTTTCCATAATGTATGGATAATCCCCAATGTGGCATAACAGTCTTTAATGTTATCCACAATAATTCGAATCGCCAGCAAATCGTATATTTCATTGAATTGCTTGTTTTTCGTTGTCATCTTTTTAAAAACACTGTAAATATGTTTAGGGCGTCCGGACAAATCAGCCTGAATGCCCATCTCTTCCAGCTTTTCTCTGATACGCTGTATGACATTATCAATAAATTGCTCGCGCTCTGCCCGCTTCTTATGCATCAAATTAGCGATTCGATAATACTGCTGAGGATTCAGATAACGTAAAGCAATGTCTTCCATTTCCCATTTAATTGCTGAAATACCCAATCGGTTTGCAACCGGACAGAAAATCTCCAACGTTTCATAAGCAATTCGACGCTGGCTTTCTTCCGATTGATATTTCAGGGTACGCATATTGTGCAGACGATCTGCCAACTTAATGACGATGACACGAATGTCTTGCGCCATCGCAATAAACATTTTTCGATAATTTTCGTTCTGCTGTTCTTCCTTGGATCGGAACTGGATACGCTCCAGCTTCGTCAGACCATCGACAAGCATCGCACATGTATCGCCAAAATGCTCGCGAATCTGCGCTAAAGACACTGTCGTATCCTCCACAACGTCATGTAAAAGAGCGGCGATAATGGAGATGGTATCCATCTGCATATTAACGACGATATCAGCAACCGCAAGCGGATGCAGAATATAAGGTTCACCGGACTTACGAGTCTGGCCGGAATGGGCCTGCTCGGCAAAATCATAGGCGTCCCTGATGCGGATAAGATCTGCTTCTCTGGTATAAGCCCCGGCCTTTTTAAGTAATTGCTCTATCCCCATTCTGCTCTATTCCGTGTCCTTTCTATGCAAAATGGAACCCGCCGATCAATGTCGCGCAAAGGTTCCCTTTTTAAAAGTGATTTCCTACAATTATGACGCTTAGCACGCCACACGTCAACTATTACAGGTTTGGCACTGTAGCATTATTTTGTCACACATGGATAAGTAAAATCACGATTATTGGCGAAATGGAACGAATTATATTGAAAAAATTACGAAAAGTAATTAATGTATATAAGAATAATTGAAAGAACTAAGGAGTGAACTGCGTTGCAACGCGAAATTCAAGTTAATGAAAAGCTTCCAGCAGGGCCTGGGTTCCTGCTCAGCGTACAGCATTTGTTTGCCATGTTTGGCAGCACCGTGCTGGTGCCCAATATTTTCGGCGTCGATCCCGGCATGATCTTGCTCATGAATGGTATTGGAACATTGTTGTACATATGGATTTGCCGTGGCAAAATCCCTGCCTATCTCGGCTCCAGCTTCGCTTTTATCGCTCCCGTCAGTCTTGTGCTTAAAAGTAACCCTGGCAGCAGTGGCTATGCAATGGCCTTGGGTGCTTTCATTGCTACAGGTATTATTTTCTGCCTCGTCGCCCTGATAATCAAATATGCTGGGACACGTTGGCTGGACATCGTTTTTCCACCGGCTGTCATGGGCTCCATCGTAGCTTTAATCGGTCTGGAGCTTGTACCGGTTGCAGCAGGCATGGCAGGCATTATCAATGCCGATCCGACTAAAGCCTGGACACCTGATCCCAAAACGATCACCCTTTCCCTCGTTACACTTGGTGTTACGGTTCTGGGAGCGGTATTGTTTCGTGGATTCGCCAAAATTATTCACATTTTGATTGGTATCGTGGTAGGCTATGTGCTTGCTTATTTTATGGGTATGGTCAATACACAGGCCATAGCGGACGCTCCTTTGTTCGGTCATCCCACAATTACTACTCCAACCTTTAATGCCTCGGCTATGCTGACAATTCTTCCTGTTGCTCTGGTGGTCATTGTAGAGCATATTGGTCACTTGCTTGTAACTAGCAACATCGTTGGACGCGAGCTGTCCAAGGATCCTGGTCTCCACCGTTCTCTGCTGGGTAACGGGATTTCTACCATCATTTCCGGCTTTGTAGGTTCTACACCTAATACGACTTATGGTGAAAATATCGGTGTTATGGCATTAACGAAAGTGTACTCTGTATGGGTTATTGGGGGAGCGGCTATCATTGCCATCCTGTTGTCCTTCTCGGGTACGTTCTCCGCGATTGTTTCTAATATTCCGTCCCCAGTTATGGGTGGCGTATCCTTGTTATTATTCGGTGTGATCGCTGCCTCTGGTCTTAGAATCTTCGTTGAGCAAAAGGTTGATTTCGCTAAGCCAACCAATATGCTGCTCGCTACCATTGTGCTGGTTGTCGGAATCAGCGGTACTACGTTCACTTGGGGTGCTGTTACCCTGAAAGGTATGGCACTGGCTACAATCATTGGTATTATTCTGAGTCTGTTCTTCAAGCTGATTGATGTGCTCGGCTGGTCGAACGATAAAACGCAGGAACCTTTAACTGAAAAAACACCAGATTGATATCTGTTTTCAATTTAAAAAACGCCGCTCCATGTAGGTTATGAATCAACACGCTCAGGCTGTGTAGGCAAGCGTGTAATTATCCTTCTTACATGGAACGGCGTCTTTTTATGCATGTTATTTATTTAACAATATCACACTTGAAAACGGGATACGACCTGATTAAGGGTATCAGAGACACCTGTAAGCGACTTGGCGGAGCTGTTCAGACCTTCCAGGTTCTTTAGTTGCCGTTCGGATCGTTCCGAGGCTTGCCCTGCACGTTCAGTTGAAGCTTTCGCAATATCTGCAAGATAACCAATAGATGCCGCAACTTCTTCCGAGCCTGCCGACATTTCTTCAGAGGCAGATGAGACCTCCTGTACCTCTATCGCTACCTGCTGAATATCCTGATTCATCGCCATAAAGCGTTCTTCAACCTCACGTAAAATAGACACCCCCTCATCCATCTCCAGAGCCCCCTGCTGCATTCCTTCCAAGGCTAATTTGGTTTCTTCCTGCATGGCTCGGATTCGACTCGTAATTTGCTCCGCAGACTCGCTTACATTAACGGCCAGCTTGCCGATTTCTGAAGCCACCACAGCGAACCCTCGGCCATGCTCCCCGGCACGGGCGGCTTCAATGGAAGCATTCAACGACAGCAATTTGGTCTGTCCACTAATTTCCTGAATCATTCCAATAATACTACCAATTTGGGCAGACCGTTCATTTAACGAACTTACTACTCTGCCCGCCTCATCCATAGACATTTTCGCTTTATGCATTCCTTGGTTGACCACGTTCAAATGTTCATTTCCCTGTTGTGCTTTATGTTCAATCTCGGTGGTAGATTCGGATACATGCTGTATAGATTCAGCAATGCGCTGTATGCCAACAGCCATTTGTTCCATCGCAGTCGCACTCTCTGCTGCTGCGGCCAACTGCAGCTCGGCTCCTTCCTTCACCTGTGCCAATTCTTCTGCATTATGGTGCGCATCTTTAGCAGCCCCGGAAATCTCTTGGGACATTTTTGAAGATACGCCTGAGATCACATTTGACTCTTCATTCAAGCGCAATGCCATCCCTCTGGTTACGCCTATCACCTTATTGATCCCGTCAGCCATTTGACCAAACTCATCCTTACGTCGATGTGCTAGTTCAACGGTGTAATCCCCATGAGCCATACGATTGGTCATCTGCATTATTTTTTTAATCTCTTTGATCATACCTGAATTGTTAATCAATACCGATCCTATAATTAGTAAAATGCCTATAACACTAACCATTAATAGAAGTTTAAGCATTTCATTCGCAGAGCGATTCAAATCCGATTCTGGCAGTAATACACCGATTTTCCATCCGGTTTGTGGAAGTGTTTCGTACATTATCCGGTAGTCCACATTATCAATGGGTACGGATAGTTGTCCAGACATACCACTTTGAATAGATTGTGCTGCTTCCGCATTCAGCGTGTTTGTTAACGGCTCGCCTGCTTTTAAGAACGGGAGACCGGATGACAGAATAGCTCCGTTCTTATCCAACAAAATCGCACTACCTTGAGTACCAAATTTCATTTTTTCAATATACGTCTGGATATTTGACATATTTAGGTCGCCTGTAATGACACCTAACAATTTTCCCTGTCTGTCATAAAATGCTTTCCCTGTAGTAATCATATTGATGTTCAGTTTGCTATCGTAAAAAGGCTCTGTGAAATTTATATCTTTACCACGTTCTACAGCTTCTGTATACCAAGGCTGCGTTAAATAATCATATTGCGGATCGTCATATTCAGTCGTTTGCTTGACCAACTCGCCATCTCTATGCACATATATTGAACGGTAAGTCACTCCCGGATCATATGCCCCCTTAGCAAAATAAATACCTAACCCGTATGACATATCATTTAAAGCCAGCTCTTGTTCAAAAAAACGTCCATAGCCCTCAATGTTCATTCCTGTTCCCAGTTGTTCCGCACTCTTAGTCAGCATGGAAACAAGTAAAGCATGGCGATCTACGTTTGCTGCAATATCGACTTTAGCCCTTGTCAAAGAATGAACAGCATTTTGGCTTATTTCCGTATCTAGCTTCTGCCTGGCAAAAAAATAAGACAAAAAACTGATTAAAATCAGTGTTATAAGTACGATTGGAACCAAGGTAGAAAATGTACGTGCTTGTAAGCTCTTAAATTGAAATATACCCAATATATATCCACCTCTGTTTCTTTTTTAATCTTTATCGACATTTATTTTATTTTTTTATAACTTTCTTCCAGTAAAACCCGTGGTAATTTGTTACAACAGGGAAATCCAATTTAATTACAATCAAAAAATAGCCCGATGGAGCAACTCTTTAGATAAAGAGATGTTCCATCAGGCTATTTAAACAATCTATACATAAAATATTTCCCGGGAAACCCCGGTTCCGAAATACTTAATACTTAATTAGGGTGAATACATCTACGTCAGGCAGCTTCGCTCGTCCGTTGAGATCAGACAGCTCGATCAGAAAAGCAGCTCCTGCCACATTACCACCAAGTTGGCGTACCAAGTTCACGGATGTAGCGATGGTTCCACCTGTAGCAAGCAAATCATCAGCAATCAGAACATTTTGCCCCGGCTCAATCGCATCCTTATGCATAGCCAGAGTATCCTTACCATATTCCAAACCGTATGCTTCCTCAATGGTTTCTCCAGGCAACTTGCCACTTTTACGGATAGGAATAAAACCAACACCCAGTGCATAAGCCAGAGGCGCACCGACAACGAATCCACGTGCTTCCGGACCTGCAATCAAATCAATTTTTAAATCAGATACCAGTTCCTTCATATCGTTGATAGCCTTGCGGTACAGTTCACCATTTTTCATTAGGGTTGTAATATCCTTAAAACTAATCCCTGGTTGTGGAAAATCGTTAATCACCCGAATATATTCTTTGTAGTCCAACTTAGTTCCTCCTACTGTAAACTTCTAATTAGTATATACATTTTACAAAACTGCAAGGTAGTATCTCAAGACGCACCCTTCATAAGCGACATAATCCAGCTTGTCATTTGGGTGGTGTCTGCGTCCAGTAAATAACGCTCCATCTCAGCCATATTATACAATTCCTGATAGCGCGGAGAAGCAGTTAAATCTCGCTTGGGCGGATTGGATACAAAACGAAATTGACCCTCTGTACGCGTCAAAAACTCAAGATCCTCGAAGATGTCCAGTACTTTGGATAACATACGCACTGAACAGGAGCACTGCCGGCTAAGGGCAGGTAGCATTGCTTTTTCATCAATTAGCTGTGTTCCCATTCGGGAAAGCACAATGTAAATACGCTTAAACAGCTCCCTATCGGGACTTACGAGCCGGCCACCACGTTCACTGAGCGAATGAAGAAGAAAAACGTTCTCTACATTCTCAAAAGTAGACCATAAAGCATGAAACTGCTCAGGGGTATCTGGCGGCTCCAATACGAACAGTGACTTCACAGAGTTCTGTGTATTTTTTTGACCATCACTGGGAGTAACGCAGCCATTTTTATCGTATAACCATAAGGATTCAGCATCCACGGCGCTCGATGGACGAAGCCGAGATGAGGGATGGATCAACACTGCTACATCGTTCTTTCTTTCCTCTAAGCTTGGATGAAAGATCTTTAGCCCTCGCTCCAGTTCGGCAAGAGGGTCCGATACTCCACGGTAATCAAAAATTTGCGGAGCCTGCACACGAATATCCTGCAACATCAGCTGGAGGGATCGTTTACCGTTCCACTCGTTAATTGATAATTCACCCAACAGATCTATGTCCGTATCCTGCTGTAAAAAATCAGCCAAATCGCCACGTCGGAAGGCAACTGCTTCCAGCGATAAACCGTTCTGCTCCAGTACTAGCTTCACATGGTTTTTCTCACGTCCCATTTTACGAGCCTCACGCAATTGTAGCCCCTGTAATACAAATCGTGGCGAGGGATTTCCCATACCAAAAGGCTGGAGCAATTCCAGTTCTTCAACTACTTGTAAAGATACCTCATCCAGACGACAGACCATATCGGCCTCAGCTACAGGAATAAAATCTTCTGGTGTCAAAATGGAAGCTGCATAGCGGTTTAGACGTTCTTCAAATAATTGAAGATTGTCACAGGACAATGTCATTCCCGCCGCTGAAGGATGTCCACCAAAATGCTCCATGAGTTCATGGCAATCTGTGAGAGCACTGTAGATATCCAATGCAGGAATAGAGCGAGCAGAACCTTTGCACATGCCTGTCTCTGCATCTATGCCCAGAATAATAGTTGGCCGATAGTAGCGATCCAACAGCTTGGATGCCACAATCCCGACGACACCAACATTCCAGCCTTCACCAGCCAAAACAATAACGGATGGAAGCTTGCCTCCATTGATTTTGGATGCTAGTTGCTGCTCGGCTTGCTCCACGATGCGTTCGACTACTTGTTGACGCTCACGATTGAGCAGATCCAGCGCATGCGCAAGTTGGTCTGCTTCCTCCTCTTTTTCTGTCGTTAGCAGGGAAACAGCTCGTCCCGCATGATCCAGTCGCCCGCTCGCATTAATCCGCGGTGCCAATGCAAACGCGATGTTGACCGAAGTCACTGTGGATATCTCCACACCCGCTACATGAAGTAGCGCCCGAATCCCTGGGAATGCTGAGTTTCTCATGGATTGAATCCCTCGGCGTACTATCGTCCGGTTCTCACCATGTAGTGGCATCAAATCAGCTACTGTACCAATAGCGGCGATTTCAAACCATTCCTCGGGTACTTCACTCAACAACGCCTGAGCTAGCTTCAGAGCAACACCAACGCCTGCAAGGCCTTTAAATGGGTAGGGACAAGCCGGCAGCTTCGGATTGATCAATGTATAAGCCTCAGGAAGTACAGCAGGCGGTTCATGATGATCAGTCACAATTACATCGATCCCTAAGGAAGTCGCATAAGCAACTTGCTCTACTGCACTAATTCCCGTATCCACCGTAATGACCAGTGTAACCCCTTGCTGATGAGCCCAATCCAGAGCATGGTTGTGCAGACCATATCCCTCATTCGAACGATGAGGAATGTAAATATCATAAGATGCCTTCAGAAAACGCATAAGCTGAATCATCAATGATGTACTGGATACGCCGTCTGCGTCATAGTCACCATAGATTAGTATATGCTCGCCACGCTCCAGGGCCTGGCGAATTCTCGGCACGGCCTCTTTCATGCCATGTAGCAGAAAAGGGTCGTGTACATCGTCCACACTTCCGTACAAAAAGCGGTTTGCTTCCCCGGCTGTAGTGACGCCCCGGTTTACTAAAAGCCGGGACAACAATGGTGAAATCCCCAGCTCTTCTGTTAACGGCTGAGCCGCTTCCAGGTTAACCTCCGGGGTCTTCCATCTGTACTGCGAATGAAGCAATCCTATTCACCTTTCTTTCATAGTCGGCCTGCCTCATTGAAGCAAGGACGACGCATCATTATCAGGCAGTTCATGATTGGATTTATAAGGATACCCGGCTTGGTAAGAAATGAACTGCATTTGTACATGAGTCACCTGTGGAAAACGGGCTAATAGCAGATTTTTAGCTCGATCAGCAATTTCCTGTGCTTCCTGCACCGTAATCCGCGGGTTAACACTTATCGTTACATCCACAGTAATGAAATGGCCCGTTTCCTGAGCATGTAAGTGTTCCACCGTTACAATACCATATACTCGTTGAATCGTCTCCATAAAGCGCTGGGAGTCTTCCTCCCGCAAGGGCTGTGCAGGAGCCTGGTACACGGTATTCATCACCATCAGATATCCTTTACGCAGTACCAGACAGGCTACCAGCAAGGCTGCAGTTGGATCAAGATACAATAGTGCAGGCCATTCCATTGCTTCGCCAGTCATTGCACCGATCATGCCGATCAATGCAATCAAAGATGAATACAACGAGTACCGTTCATGGTTAGCATACCGGTCTGCTTCCGCTTTAAGGCCATGTTTTATCGAGTAGCGATATTGAAACTGAAATAATGCTTCTCTCAACACCAAAGCAATTAACACGGTAATTAAAGCATACAGACCGGGAGCCTGCGGCTCCGAACTACTTAATGAACGAACAGCAGAAATACCTAGCTGAAGCCCGCTCATCAGCACTAGGATAGCCAGCACCACAGATATGACCGTCCGAACTTTTTCACCGTTCCGCAACCGCGCCAGCACCCCGTGATCTGTACTTGCCTTGGAAAACAATAGCTCTTGCAAACGGGAAGCACTATCCGCAGCCGTGTGCAATGCATCCCCCAACAACGCTTTGCTGTTTGCCGCATAACCGACGGTTCCCTTAAGAACAGCCAGCACGAGATTACCTACAATCCCGCTCAACGCCGCAGTTTCTAGTGATCGGCTGCGTTCGCTACTCACAACGTTTCCCCCTCAATCCTGAACTAACCCTTTGCCGATAAAGCTCCATTCCAATTAACCGGATTTCTTTAAATATAACTTTTTATGACCGCCGTGTCTCACTATTAGCCCCAAACATAAGGTAAATCTCAAAACCTTAGAAAACCGCGCCCAAGCAGACGCGGCTTTCTCTTTAATTTATACTACTGGTATTTGCTTAACTTAAGACTTTGCAGTTTTGGCGGCTCCACCAGCTGTCGGCGTCTTTTGTTTTCCCTTCAGTGCTACCCACAACGGGCTGGCAATAAAGATGGAAGAGTAAGCACCGAACAGCAAACCGATCACCATCGCAAGCGAGAACATCCGAATGGATTCGCCGCCAAATATGAATAGACAAACGGACGCAATAAACACTGTAAACACAGTTGCGAGTGAACGCGTCATCGTTTGTGCAATACTGTGATCGACTACTTGCTCCAAATCAGCTTTGGACTTTTTCTTTGCAAATCGCAGGTTTTCCCGAATACGGTCAAAAATAACGACGGTATCGTTAATGGAGAACCCAACAATCGTCAGAATGGCCGTAATAAAGGTCAAATCGACCTCAAGCCGGAAAATCGAGAAAATACTGATGACAAGAAACGCATCATGCAGCAACGAAACAATCGCAGCCACCGCAAAACGCCATTCAAAACGGATCGAAATGTAGATAGCAATGGCCACAGAGGCTAGCAAAATCGCCCAGATTGCATTTCGCTCCAGCTCTTGCGCCATTTCCGTATCCACCGTATTGACCTCAAATGATGCCTTTGGATCAAGCTCTTTATTAAAAGAAGTTTTAAAGTCATTCACTTGCTGATCTGTCAACACTTGTGAAAAACGAATGCCGAAGCGCTCTTTACCTGGTGTATAATCCACCTCTTTGCCGATCCCGTTCTTGTCCAGCAAACTTTGAATCTGTTCTTGTGTAACTGCCTTGGTCAAATTAACATCCACGTTGGAACCGGAACGGAAATCAACCCCGTAATTCAAACCGAATATCGACAAGCTCAAAATACCAAGCAACGTGACAATAATCGAGAATGTATAAAACCACTTGCTCATCTTGACATATTTGTAGTCCCAATTAAAGCGCACTAATATCACTCTCCTTCACACCAAAATACTTGGCCTTCTTCACAGCATCCGCTTTAACCAGCAGATTGAGCAAGAAGCGCGAGAAGAAGATATTTGTCAAAATACTAACGACAATATCAACGATGAGCACGAGAGCAAATCCTCGAACGGAGCCTGTACCCAGACCAAACATGACAGCTGCCGCTATGATTGTTGTAATATTGGCATCCATAACAGTACGGAACGATGCCTTACTGCCTGCGATGACAGAAGAACGAATCGTTTTGCCTGACTTGATTTCTTCTTTAATCCGTTCATACGTAATGATATTGGCATCCACCGCCATCCCGATCCCGAGCACGAAGGCTGCGATGCCCGGAAGTGTGAGCACAAAACCGCCCAAATAAAAGATCGCAAGCACCAACCAAGTATGAACGATGAGACAGAAGCTAGCGATCAGTCCCGGTACACGGAACATTGCAATCATAAAGATCAGAATGATGACCGAGCCGATCAAACCAGCACGGATCGTCTGATCCAGTGACAGTTGACCCAGTGTAGCCCCTACACTCTGAGAATATTTTTCCGTAAGTTTAAGCGGAAGAGCACCCAGATTGATCGTATCTGCTAGCTTGTTCGCTTCATCACGTGTGTAGTTACCTGTAATCGAAGCACTGCCATCCGTCAATTCACTGCGGACTGTAGGTGCAGACAGTAATTCATCATCGAGGAAAATAGCCAACTCTTTATTCATAAGTCGCTTTGTGATTTCTGCAAATTTGGCTTTGTCTTTTACCTTGATACTAATCTCAGGGTGATTCAGTTGGTCATAGCCAACAACAGCCCCATTCTCCACAAAATCATTACCACGGAGCTCAATTTTGCTGTATTGACCCGGCTTTTTAGCATCTGCTGCCGTTGCACTACGGAAGGTTAACTCTGCGGGTTTTTTCAGCATGGAGCGGACTTCTGCCTCATTAGAGACACCAGCAAGCCGCACGCGAATCCGATTGCTCCCCTCTGTTGTTACTTCCGGCTCAGTCGTACCAAGCGCATTAATCCGTCTCTCTAGACTTTGTGCTGTTTGTATCAGAGACTGGCTGGTTACACGCTGCCCGGCTTCCAAAGGCTGGGCTTCATATAAAATTTCAAAGCCTCCCTTTAAATCGAGGCCTAGTTTTAAACTTTTTAGTAGGCCCGGGCTTGTCCCGACCATAACACCAGTAGTTATGAGCACGACCACGATGAAACTTAGAATTCTCTTCATTCCGTCCCATGTTCCCCTTTCATTCTCAATATTCCTATTATAGCTACCCCTCAAAAAGCAGTCAATTTGAACGCAAAAAAAAGACCCCCTTCTATTCGAAAGTGGAGCCCCGTAATGCGGACATCGTCAAATAGTTCATAAAGCTCGTCGCTTTAAGGGAAAGTATATCGTTAACGAGCTTGTGCAGCGGAGGAATACCCTCCTTTTCATATTTATGGCTGACGCAATCCCACACGTCCTTACTGGTGACATGTTCATAGCCTACAAGAATCAGCTCATCCACCTTACTTTGACAGAGTATCTCAATTGCGTCAACCCAATCCTGCTCATCCAGCTCTTCCATACCCACGATGGCCGTTCCTCCTCCCAGCGACTATCGGTTCCGCAGATCAGTAATTAGCGGGGTTGTTGACTGCTTTATAGAGCATTTCTGTCCTGATCCTGGAAAACCCTTCTTTTCGTCGAAAATAGCCGTAAATCAACAATATATGCATTCATTTCGCTCGTCAATAGCAGAATTCCCCACTCTCTCTCTAGTAGTCTGGATCACCTTGTTTCTAAGCTGAAAAGCTTGTCATGAACATGGACAGGTCCGGCATATCTTCTAAAGAACACATAGATGCTGAATTACATTTTGGGGAAGAGGGAGTTACGATTGAAAAAGCAGACATTCATTCATGGAGCAATTATTTTATTGGCAGCGGGAATCATCAATCGGCTACTGGGTTTTATTCCCCGAATCGCACTCCCGCGTATTATCGGCCCCGAAGGAGTTGGGCTGTACCAGCAGGGATATCCCTTTTTTATCGTACTAGTGACTCTTATTACCGGGGGCATCCCTCTTGCGGTAGCCAAGCTTGTAGCTGAAGCTGAAACGGCAGGGCAACCCGAAATGTCACGACGTATTTTGCACACAAGCTTGCGCTTCACCATTACATTCAGCCTGATTGCCATGACAATCTGTCTTGTGTTTGCACCTTGGATCACAAGCCATCTCCTGACTGATAGCCGTGTGTATTATACATTTGTGAGTATGAGCCCAATGATTGTCATTGTTGCTGTCTCCTCAGCTTATAGGGGCTATTTTCAAGGAAAACAAAATATGATTCCGTCAGCCAGTTCCTCCATTGCGGAAACCATTATGCGTATTTTTTGCGTCATTTGGTTTGCTTACTTGTTACTACCCCATGGGGTAGCCTACGCTGCTGCAGGTGCTATGCTCGGTGCTCTGGCGGGTGAATTCATTGGCATGGTTGTGCTGCTATGGCAATATACCTGGAACCAGCGAAAGGATTATACTCTTCAACCGAAGGCTCCTTTACCTTCAGAGGTCTATACCGAGCAATCATCTATTTTGTCACGTCTTATGTCTATATCCGTTCCCGTCACGGCTGGTAGGCTTGTTGGTTCCTTATCTTATCTGCTCGAATCGATCTTATGTATGCGCAGCCTAGCCGTAGCGGGTATTGCAACTGGTGTGGCAACCGCACAATATGGAGCCATGCAAGGAATGGTTATTCCTGTTTTATTACTACCCGGGGTCCTTACAAGCTCGCTGGCCGTTTCACTTGTGCCTTCGTTATCCGAAGCCGCAGCCAACGGACATATTACCGCCATTCACAAACGTTTGCATCAATCGCTTCGTCTTGCTCTAGTCGCAGGAGCCCCATTTGCCGTTATTATGTATGTATTGGCAGAACCGCTGTGTTTGTTGCTCTACAATAATGGCGATATTGCAAGCATGCTTAAACTTATGGCCCCATTTGCTCTTTTTATGTACATTCAGGCCCCGCTTCAGGCAGCACTTCAGGCATTAGACCGTCCTGGAAGTGCCTTATTGAATACCTTTATCGGAGCCATTATCAAAATTGTGCTGATTGTATGGCTTGCTTCCCAGCCTCAGTACGGTATCTACGGAGCTGTCATTGCCATCTGTATTAATAATGCTATCGTTACCCTCCTACATGGCTTCAGTGTCAGCAGACTGCTTCGTTTTCGTGTACGTTTACTTGACTTCTGGAAAACCGGGATGGGCATGATCATTATGGCGGCTGCGGTATTATATACCTACAGGCATTTAACGATTTTCAACCAAATGTGGCTCCAGTTTATTTTTGCCGCAGGAATGGGAATTATTCTGTACCTGTTCCTGATGACCTTGATCAAAATGATCGATTGGGACAACCTCACCCGCATTCCAATTTTGAGAAGGTGGTTTAAAGCATAAAGAAGCTATTCCAGAGATTCTCCATAGGCCGGCGGTGTAATGTACACATCCCCTCTATGGTTAACCGAGCATAAGAAAACATCCTTAAAATCTTTGTGTCCCTTCGCTTGAATCTGATTTTTAAGCCAAAAACGGTTCATATCCATCCGTTCCAAGTTTCGATCCAGCACCTTTCCGTCCATAATTAATGGAATAGGCAGTCCCTCATATCTAAACTTTCCGCCAATTTGTGGAGAAGGATGAACTTTATTTTCCTGTTGCTCTTTGTTTATCAATTCATTTTCTCTTTCATCCTGCTTATTTTTTTCGTGTTTAGCTTCTTCGTAATTTTCCTTGCTAATAACCGTAAGTTTACCTGTTGTCTCCAA
Organism: Paenibacillus ottowii; assembly: GCF_050516475.1. Taxonomy (NCBI): domain Bacteria; kingdom Bacillati; phylum Bacillota; class Bacilli; order Caryophanales; family Paenibacillaceae; genus Paenibacillus; species Paenibacillus ottowii. The sequence continues at coordinate 146,427 of NZ_CP191577.1, forward strand.
AATAACATACTCAACTTCGTCCAAACTTTCTATATTTTGTTCACGAAGTTGTAACATTAAGTCGTCTAAGTTGTAACGTTGCTTCCTCATTTCGTCCTTGTACAGTTGTCCATTTGAATACAAAACACTGGGCTTACCATCGAATAGTAAGCGCAAACGCCGACTTTTCAGACTGAAATAGGAAATTCCAATTTGCAAAACCAACAGCACTCCTAAAGGAATCAACCCTTCATAAAGTGGACGTTTTATATCCTCCAGGCTGAATACAGCAATTTCCGCAATCATAATGGATATGACGAGATCGAATACAGACAATTTTCCGATCTCCCTTTTACCCATCAAACGCATCACCAGATATACAATAAAATACATGAGCAGCGTCCGAAAAATATGAGCAAAAATATCGTGACTCAATAGGTTCGCCTCCTCTCCTGTACTTGCAACAAGACATTAGTCATTCATTGTACACGTATTCTGACCGTTCTTCACTTGGCTCATACAAAAAACAAAAGGCTAAATTATTGAAATAAAGAGAAAGACTGCTTACGACTTGGTACTAAGCTAGGAAGCTTGGCCATAGAATGATAATAGTTCAAACCTTGGTACAGGAGGAATTATCCATGGAGCTCATTCGCCGCTGGTGTTCGTTTCGTCTGGCCCATCCCGTTTTATCCGGCTTATTTTATGCTTTTGCATGGATGCTATTAGGCGCATTGATTCTCTCACTACTCTTGTGGATGACACAGATGCAAGAACAGGACTTATCATTGTATACGTACATCGTCCACGCATTCGCCATGCTATCTGGCGGCTTCGTCGCCGGTAAAAGATCCACGAACAAAGGCTGGTATCAAGGCGGTATTACAGGCATCCTGTATGGGCTAATCATTCTTCTGGTCGGTTTTTTGGCATTGGATGCAGGCATGAACGGTAAGGACCTGATGCACTTAGGTATCGCGTTTGTCGTAGGAGCAGGTGGGGGGATGTTTGGCATTAACTTCCGCAAGTAAATCGACATGTATACAACACACAAAAAACCGAGCCTCCTCAAAGGCTCGGTTTTTGCATAACAACCGCAAGTTACGATTTAGAAACAACTTCCTCAGATGCAGTGTCTTTTGCAATCGCATTACTGATCGCACTACGATCAAAAGTCAGCTTCGTCACATCATTCACACGCAAAACAACTACATCGTCCGTAATCTCCACAATTGTACCGTGAAGACCTCCGATTGTAATCACTTTATCTCCCTTTTTCAAAGCTTGAAGCATCGATTGACGCTGCTTTTGTTTCTTCTGATTCGGACGAATCAGCAAGAAATAGAAGATTACAAACATCAGAGCCAGCGGCCAGATCATTTGAAAAAGTCCCCCAGCTCCACCAGGTGCAGCCGCAGCTGTAGCAAAATGAAACACATTAAATCCCCCTTTCGAATACTCTCCCCTAAAACTTAAAAGCCTTTATCATTATCATGAAGACCGTACTGCTCAAAAAATTCATCGCGGAAATCAAGCAGCCTGTCATCCATAATCGCTTGTCTGACATTACGCATCAATTGTATTAAGAAATGCAAGTTATGATACGTTGTCAGTCGGAGCCCGAAGGTTTCATCTGCTTTAATTAAATGTCGCAAATAAGCACGTGAATAATTACGACAAGTGTAGCAATCACAAGCCGGATCAAGTGGGCCAAAATCGCTTGCATAATTCGCATTCCGAACGACAAGACGCCCTTGACTTGTCATCGTTGTCCCATTGCGAGCAATTCGGGTTGGAAGCACACAATCGAACATATCTACACCACGAATGGAGCCTTCAATCAAAGCATCCGGCGAACCTACGCCCATCAGATAACGTGGTTTGTTGGTAGGAAGCAGAGGAACCGTGTAATCGAGCACTTCATACATCAAATGCTTAGGTTCACCTACACTCAGTCCACCAATAGCATACCCCGGGAAATCCATGGAAGTCAAATCTGCCGCACTTTGCTTGCGCAGATCTTCATGCATGCCTCCTTGTACAATAGCGAACAACCCTTGGTCATGAGGACGGGCATGTGCCTCCAAACAACGCTCAGCCCAACGGCTGGTGCGCTCCAATGACTTTTTCACGTATTCATACTCAGCTGGAAAAGGTGGACATTCATCGAAGGCCATCATAATATCCGAGCCAAGTGAGTTTTGGACTTCCATCGCCACTTCCGGAGAAAGAAACTTCTTATCTCCATTTAAATGAGAGCGGAAATGAACTCCCTCCTCTGAAATCTTACGCATTTCACTTAGGGAAAACACTTGGAATCCGCCACTGTCCGTTAAAATAGGACGATCCCAATTCATAAACTTGTGCAGACCGCCCGCTTCACGGATAATATCATGACCAGGACGAAGAAACAGATGGTACGTATTACTCAAAATAATTTGAGCATCCATTGCTTTCAATTCCTCAGGGCTCATTGTTTTAACAGTTGCTTGAGTTCCCACGGGCATAAAGGTTGGAGTCTCAATCACCCCGTGAGGTGTGTGTACACGCCCAAGACGAGCTCCAGATTGCTTACAGGTCTTAATATGTTCGTATCTTATTGCTGGTGCCATATTTTCTACCATCCTTAATTAATAAATGAACATTGCGTCCCCGAAGCTGAAGAACCGATATTTTTGGTCAATCGCTTCCTGGTAAGCATGCATAATATTCTCTCTGCCAGCTAGTGCGCTGACCAGCATAACCAAAGTGGATTTAGGCAAATGGAAATTCGTAATCATTGCATCCACCACACGGAATTGATAGCCTGGATAAATAAAAATCTGTGTCCAGCCACTGCTGGCCTGTAGCACACCATCTACGAGGTTATTGCCCACCGTCTCCAGCGTTCGGCAACTGGTTGTTCCCACGGCCACAACTCTACCGCCACGCGCCTTAGTTGCATTGAGTATATCTGCCGTTTCCTGTGACAATGAATAGTATTCTTCATGCATAACATGCTCTTCAATCGTGTCCACCGACATCGGTCTAAACGTTCCTAAACCAACATGGAGTGTGATAAAGGCAACGGTAACACCCTTCTCTTTAATTTGGTCCAGTAATTCTTCTGTAAAATGTAACCCTGCCGTCGGAGCCGCAGCAGACCCCTCGTGCCGAGCATAAACGGTCTGATACCGCTCACGATCATCCAGCTGTTCCTTAATATACGGAGGAAGCGGCATCTGCCCCAGGCGATCCAGGATCTCCTGAAAAATACCATCATATGAAAATGAAAGTACCCTTCCGCCCATATCTCCTTCTTCCTCAATAACTGCTTTCAGTTCATCACCGAAAACAATAACAGCTCCCTTTTTCAGCTTTTTGCCGGGTTTCACCAATGCTTCCCATCGGTCTCCCTCCAGTTGTTTAAGCAGCAACACCTCGGCCTTAGCGCCAGTGTCTTGCTTGATGCCAAACAAGCGTGCAGGAATGACTCGGGTATCATTCAAAACCAGCGTATCCCCTGGCTGAAGATACTGCACAATATCCGAAAATGTATGATGTCCCACTTCACCGTTATTTTTGTTTAACGTTAATAATCTAGAAGCGGTCCGCTCAAGCAAAGGCGTCTGTGCAATTAATGTTTCAGGTAGTTCAAAATCGTAGTCATTTACGTTCATATATTGGTCAGTCCTTAACTATATCCACATTTTTGTAATAGTGTTGCAAAATTTTCTTGTAATCATACCCCTGTTCTGCCAAACCGTTGGCACCCCATTGGGATAAGCCCAAGCCATGACCATTCCCTTTACCTGTAAAAATAAAGCTTTGCGTTTTGTCAATAACTCGTGCATGGCGATCTTCATTCATGACGACCACCCCGTTACCACTTGAAGTGCTGGTGCCAGATGCCGACAGAATTTGGGTACCTTGTGTGCCACTTACATGAGAAGTAGCTCCATCTGCGCCTAATACAGTATAACTGCCGGTACTCGCAATATCAAACAGTGTGCTCGGCAGTCCCCCCATCGCAGAGCGATACATATCCGGATATTTTACTTTTAAAGGGGCTCCATCTGCTTCAACCTCTAATACTCGCCCTGACGGCCCTCGTTTAGTGACATCGAGGTGATTAATAGAGGATGGTACCGTCCCGGTTATTTTCCCTTGCAAGGACTTAGCAATTTCAGCTGCTGTAAAAGGCCCTCTAACCCATGCATAGTCTCCGGATTGAGGCACCTTTTCCAAAACAATCATCTCTTCGCCCGGCTGTACCTTTGCTATGGGTGTAACCGTAGATTGAATTTGGGGAATAGGACGCACATTTGTATTTTCTGCTGTAACAGTGATTTTGTCTAATCCCGCTTCTGTGACTCCCTCCAACTCCTTAGCATTATCCTCGCGAATATAACCTGTCTTACCATTGGAGAGAAGCACATGATACCATTCTTGTGCACCTTTTTGTGCTGAAGTATCTCCCGAGCTGTCCACGCTGGCAAACGCTTCGCCACCACTATTCCATACCTCGGAAGCGTCTGCTGTCACACCGCCTGCATTAGAGGAAAATACAGCTTCGACCACTGTGCCGCCATTCTTAATCACTTCACCAGCTGTTGCATCTACAGCCTCGTTGACATTCGCATGCTCCGAGCTTTTACCGTTGTAAGCCTGGCTTAGAGTGCCATCTACTACATTGCCAATCTGAAACCGATTGCCTTGAGCAAGTGCATAACTACGAGCCGCTACCGCTTGAGCTTTAAGTGCTTCAGCTGGCCATGAGGAATAGACCTCTGCTCCAACTACGGAATACAAATACTGCTCCAAGGGGACCTCATTTACAAGCGCCAGCTGTCCTGACGTCATGCTAATTTCCATGTCACCGCGATATGTACGCTGTGATCTTTCGACCACTTGGATTCCATTATTACCGCCGCTGACAATTACCTTACTCTTATCAGACCCACTTAGCATGTAATGAGACATCACCTGTGAGCCTGTCGTTACTCCAGCTTCCTGCCTTATAATGAGACCGGTTTGGTTTACCTTGGAAAGGGTGAGTTTGGGTTGCTTGCTCTCTAGCTCTGTTTTCAAGGCCGACAGCTTGCTGTCATTGCTTTCTTCTCCAACCCATACAGCATATTGCCCCCTTGATTGAATCACAGTAAAAGCATCAAAGCCTGCAGCTGCAATAGTTGTACGAACAAGATTAGCCTCCTGCTCGGTTCCATAGCTTCCCGTCGACCAATGCTTGTTACCCTTAACTTCGGCCTGAGTTCCGGTTACTGAAGAAATCCGCTGTACAGCAGCCTGTGCTGACTGTTCACTAGCATATATGCCCGCATACACTTGATAGACAGAACTACCGTTTTTTGAACCGATAAAAACGGTAGGCTTATCATTTGTCTTTTGCAGGGCTTGAGCCGCTTTTATCGCAGCCGCTTCATTTCCTTCAAGCACCTTCACCCGATAGCTGTCTACACTAAAACGAGCTGTACTGTCCGGCAGTCCCATCCAAGCCTGATAGCTGCCTCCACTATTCTGGCCGACACTCAGGCTCCCTGATGATTTCAAAGTTACAGCGGGGACTGTCGCTTTATATTTACTACCTAGATCCGCAAAGATCACTACGCGAATATCCTCTTGTGCGGCAGCAGCCTGAACACCTGTAGACCAAGGCATGCAAGCTGTTGCTAATACCATAATCAGTGCCGCTCGTTTGACACGGCCTGTCCAAGCTTTGGACTTTTTATTTTGGTTCAATGTATATCCAATCATTTCTAGCTCCCCCAATTCCAGCTGACTAGCACTTATATTACGTGATTTATCGGGATCTCGACCCACGTCTATCCCTTTAAATACATCGGCGGAATAAAACAAAAATGTGAACCCGCTCGAATCGGACTTCCACACTCTCTTTAGCTCAATTCATCTGTCTGTTCATTTCATATCCCCTACTTGCGAACAACCAGTCATTGATTTTTAAGAGTACGCTATGGTTTCTTTAGTTACCGTGGATCCGTTGGCATGGGAATTCCAAGGTGGGCATATGCCGCCGGGGTCACCGTTCGTCCCCGAGGGGTTCTTTGCAGAAGACCAATTTGCAACAAATAAGGCTCGTACACATCCTCAATCGTCTGGCTCTCTTCACCAATGGTCGCAGCGATGGTATCCAATCCTACAGGTCCGCCCCGGAATGAATGAATCATGCCTTTAAGCATTTTATGGTCGATTTCATCCAGCCCGAGTGGATCTATTTGAAGCCTCTTTAGTGCCTCTGCAGCCAATTCTGAATGAATAATACCGTCTCCAACAACTTGGGCAAAATCACGCACCCTTTTTAACAGACGGTTGGCAATCCGCGGTGTCCCCCGTGAACGCAATGCGATTTCCTCCGCTGCGTCCCCGACAATCTCCATTTCCATAATATCCGCACTTCTAGACACGATGTAAGCCAGCTCGTCTTTCGTATAAAACTCTAATCGACTAATAACACCAAACCGGTCACGCAATGGCGCAGAAAGCAACCCAGCGCGTGTAGTAGCACCTATAAGAGTAAAGGGCGGCAAATCCAAACGCACCGAACGGGCACTTGGACCTTTGCCAATCATAATGTCCAGTGCAAAATCCTCCATCGCTGGATACATGACTTCTTCCACTGTACGATGAAGGCGATGAATCTCATCAATGAACAAAACATCCCCTTCTTGAAGATTGGTTAGCAATGCTGCCAAATCTCCCGGTCTTTCAATGGCAGGACCTGAAGTCGTACGCAAATTAACCCCCAACTCATTGGCGATAATGTTAGCCAGAGTGGTTTTCCCTAATCCAGGTGGTCCGTACAACAATACGTGGTCCAATGCTTCTTTACGCATCTTGGCCGCTTCAATATATATTTTCAAATTTTCCTTAACCTGATTTTGCCCGATATATTCATTTAGATAACGGGGGCGAAGGCTTAGCTCCGCCGTCTGGTCTTCCATCATCAAATTGGCGGAAATAATCCGGTCATCCATATTCCATCGCTCCTCTTTTTACCAGACTTCTCATCACGGACAACAGCGTCCTATCCGGCAAACAACAGTTGCAAAGCCCGTTTCATCAATATGTCGGCAGAATCATCAGGTTTCGCATCTTTCTTCATTTTGCTCCATACCTTATCTAACTCAGCATCCGTGTAACCGAGAGCTTTAAGCGCCTCACGCGCCTCACTCCAATACGAACCTTCACCTTCTTCTACAACGGGCTCCGCAAACAATCCGGTAGCCATTCCCAACGATCCAATACCGTCCAACTTGTCTTTCAAATCTAGAATCATACGTTGTGCCGTCTTCTTACCAATCCCCGGTAATTTAGTGAGGAATGTGATATTCTCCTGATAAATCGCCGTCACCACATGCGCAGGCGTACCGCCTCCCAAAATACCAAGCGCCACACGCGGTCCAATACCAGATACATCGATCAGTTTACGGAATAATTGCTGCTCCTCCCGGGTTGCAAACCCAAACAGTAAAATAGCATCTTCCCTTACATGATGGTGAGTGTAAATAACCACCGGTCCTTCCGTTTTGGCGAACGCGTAAGGATTCGGACAAAATACCCGATACCCTACACCTTGCACATCCAAAACGACATATTCATTTTCCAAGTGAGCTACAGAACCACGCAAGAAATCTATCATTTTCGCAATACCTCATTTAATTTTGAATTTAGCCCATAGGAATGCGCATGACAAATAGCCACTGCCAAAGCATCCGCTACGTCATCTGGTTTGGGTACAGCCTGGAGCTTTAGAAACATTCTAACCATCTCCTGTACCTGCTTCTTCTCTGCCTTGCCATACCCTACAATAGCCTGCTTTACCTGCATCGGCGTGTATTCCCCTATAGGCAAATTACGTTGTTTGGCAGCCAACACCAGTACCCCACGCGCCTGACTTACGGACATAGCCGTTGTAACGTTGCGATTAAAAAAGAGCTTCTCCAATGCTACCGCATCCGGCTTATACTTATCAATTAATTGCAACATGCCTTCATACACATGAAGCAGCCTGTCTTCTTCCGGTGTATGGGCTTCCGTCTGAATACAGCCATATTGCACGGGAACCACCTTACTGCCGATCTTGTCTACAAACCCGAAGCCCACAATGGCTATACCCGGATCAATTCCTAGAAAACGCAAAAAAATCTCTCCCCTATCGCTCAAACATGGTGCAACTAACCAACAGTCAGCACCATCGTCAATTTACATGTCCCAATCCCATATAAAGCGAACATATGTGTCGTTCATTTCATTATAACAAAACTTTGTATCTAATAGAGGAAAAAGTTTAACCCATGAGTGAAAACATAAAAAGAGACGCTACAACTTCACCTCATGGGCAAAGTCTAACGTCTTCGTACTTGTAATCAATAATGCTGCTTTAATACCCTCTGTGTTCGCTCCACTGCAAAGTCACTAAAAGTGGAGATTACACTGTTATACTCATTTATATCCTGTACACGGATTCCCTGCTGAAGTTGTTTATATACCCCTTCTGGCAAGGCCGTCTCCATGGAGCCTATATCCAATTGAAAAAAGGTACGAATTACTTTCTCCTTTTTGGGCAGCCCTTCAAACAATGTAAGCTGGCCATCAGTGCTCAATCCCATGTATGCGCGCGCTTTGCATGACTCCGACAAATCTTCAACCTTGCGCTCCAGCCACACTTCTCCTTTAGTATTAAGCCTTCCCTTCCAGTCGGGGTGTTGCCCCAGTAAACTTTCCAGTTGCTGCGAACTTAATGTTCCCAAGGAAGTGGTCTCTGTACCACATACGTAGGTAGTTAACAAACGAGTCTTCCTGCTTATGCCAGAAGCACGGATACTTTGCAACAGTTGCATCTGCGAGGAGCGGTCTTCGGTAGAAGTATAATTTGATGACTCCTCCTCCACCTCTGCCATAACGGGAGTAGCCAGTGGTTGCGACAGCATAGCCTGCATATGATTCGAAAACAGAATGCCCAACCCTGCCAGTAAGCAAGCCGCACCCGAAATAATACATGCCCATACTGTTCTTCTCCACTGTTTCCAGCGCCGTTTCATCTGTTTTTTCCAACTTAATCGCTTCACAGTAATCCCTTCCGTCCCACTTTTTGTGTTAGTGTGACCTGGACATTACTGATTTATGCAAAAAATAATAGCATAAAACAAAAAAGCCGCTGCTTCCAGCGACTTTCTTTTTAATCGGGATGACACGATTTGAACATGCGACCCCCTGGTCCCAAACCAGGTGCTCTACCAAGCTGAGCTACATCCCGAAATACATGCCGGTGAGAGGACTCGAACCTCCACGGTTTCCCTCACGATTTTGAGTCGCGCGCGTCTGCCAATTCCGCCACACCGGCTTATGAAGTTAATGGCGCGCCCTGAGAGATTCGAACTCCCGGCCTTTTGATTCGTAGTCAAACGCTCTATCCAGCTGAGCTAAGGGCGCAAATATGGAGCGGACGACGGGAATCGAACCCGCGACCCTCGCCTTGGCAAGGCGATGCTCTACCGCTGAGCCACGTCCGCAATACAGTTATATCCATGACATATAAGTGCATGAATGGTGAGCCATGAAGGACTCGAACCTTCGACACCCTGATTAAAAGTCAGGTGCTCTACCAACTGAGCTAATGGCTCCCAACAGGGTAATGTAACTTTGTGAAAATGGCGGAACTGACGGGATTCGAACCCGCGATCTCCTGCGTGACAGGCAGGCATGTTAGGCCTCTACACCACAGTTCCATAATAATTCATTAAAAGTTATTTGGTTGCGGGGGCAGGATTTGAACCTGCGACCTTCGGGTTATGAGCCCGACGAGCTACCGAACTGCTCCACCCCGCGTTATTAAATATGGTGGAGGCTGAGGGGATCGAACCCCCGACCCTCTGCTTGTAAGGCAGATGCTCTCCCAGCTGAGCTAAGCCTCCATATTACTATGACCCGTAGGGGATTCGAACCCCTGTTACCTCCGTGAAAGGGAGGTGTCTTAACCCCTTGACCAACGGGCCATGCTATAAAATAATTCTGGCGGAGAGAGAGGGATTCGAACCCTCGAGACGCTTTTGGCGCCTACACGATTTCCAATCGTGCTCCTTCGGCCAACTCGGACACCTCTCCATATGGCTCCCCGAACAGGACTCGAACCTGTGAC
>NZ_CP191577.1:156600-292246 GCF_050516475.1 Paenibacillus ottowii
CCTCCCTCAAGTACATCTATAGCAACTTTTATTCGTATTTCTTCGCTGTATTTGACCATAAAGTAAAATCCGCACCCTTTCTTCTTAGAGGATTATATCATGTGTCTAAGATTTGGGGTGCGGTTCAAATTGGTCGGCGGGGCCTTTTTGCTTTATAAATGTATAAAGAAGGTAACGTTTTTACCCTTTACTTAACTCCTCGAATACCTTTGTAGACAGATTCGCACAGCTCCGTTGTAAACCTGCCTGACATTCCTTCAAGTGCTGTATTGGTGAACGCTACAACACTAAGCTCCTCACTCGGATCAACAAACCAGGAGTGACCATAGGTACCGCCCATCCGCCATGTTCCCGGCGATTCTGGTGTATTGGCATCCGCTGGGTCTTTAAGCAGCGTGAAACCAAGTCCAAAGCCTCTTCCCGGCCAATAGGGCATCTCAAGGTTACCAATTTGGTTGGTTGTCATTTCTGCGACAAGAGCCTTCGGCAGAATCGGATTTCCTCCCTGCCGCAAAGCTTCCAGCAGTTTAAGAAAGTCTCCTGCGCTGCCAATCATGCCGGCTCCTCCGGAAGGATAAGCTGTCTTATCGGTAAACCTGTTGGGTGAAAGGAGGAATCCTGCCGTCCCTTCCACGAAAGGAACGGTATCAAAATCCTGCAAGCGCCGGGGCTCTCCTGCGCTATCTGCGTAAGCCGTGGTCAATCTGTCCGTGTCCACGGCCTTGAAATCCGTGTCCATCATGGAAAGCGGATGAGTTACAAGCAACCGTACAGCTTCACTTAGCGGCATTCCAGTTACCTTTTCGATGACCGCTCCGAGCACGTCTGTTGCTATGGAATACCTCCACATTTTCCCCGGCTCATATAGAAGCGGGACAGAAGCGAGTCTTTGCAGATTCTCTTCAAGTGTAATTCCCGCCAGATCCATGCCGTCCGATACCCCGGCAAGTTCATAAGTTCCCTTTCCTTTCTGGAAGAAACGGTAGGTTAAGCCGGCGGTATGCGTCATCAGATGGTGAACGGTCATGGAGGCATATTTTCCGTTTGGCAGTTTGGGACGAAAGGCGGGCAACCATTTTTCCACCAGATCGTTTAACTGCAATCTCCCTTGCGAAATTAATACTAAGGCTGCCGTTGATACGATCGGCTTGGTTACCGAAGCATATCTAAACAAAGCATTCTCCTGTATCGGTCGTTTCTGCTCGCGGTCGGCCCAACCAGCAGGTCTGTTGTAAACAAGGTTTCCGCCTAATGCAATTTGGACGACGGTACCCACGATCCTTTTTTCCTCAAGTGTGTGGTCTATTACCTCATTGATGCTTTTATGCAGCAATTCCAGATCTATTTTTCTCATGCTTCTCACCCTCTCCTACTGTAATTTACTTGATTATTTATAGCAAGTGTGTTTATTATATAAATAATTTCTTCCGTCTTGCATAAAACAAACAAGTTAAATAAAGAAATTTTCGATGATTCTAAAGGTATTTAGAAGAAATAACTTTTAAAACAAAGGAGTCGATTTTTTTGGACGAAATCGATAAAAACATCCTGCTTCATTTGCAGAACCAGGCGAGATTATCAATGACAGATTTAGGAAAGCTGGTGGGACTGTCTCAGCCAGCTGTAACGGAACGTGTAAAACGCATGGAAGAAAAGGGGGTTATCGAGGAATACCGAACCGTCATTTCTTCGCAAAAAGTGGGTAAGCAATGCACAGCCTATATGCTTGTTCGGACCCGGAATTGCTATCCTTTCCTTGATTTTTGTCGTTCATCACCGGAGGTCACGGAATGTTACCGGATAAGCGGAGAGCATAATTATTTATTGAAGGTCCTCACGGAAACAACCCAGGAGCTGGAAGAGTTTGAAAACCGGTGCGATCAATACGGAACCTATACGACTCTGATCGTGATGTCTTCACCGATCGCTTATAAGAATCTCATTGGAGAAACGAATTTGCTCGTATAAAATGTAATTCTCTAATCCCAAAAAAATGAATCCGCCATGCAGCGGATTCATTTTTTTGCTTATGTTACACATACTCATGGATTCCTTTAGGAAGGAAAGCCATGCTTTTTAGCTAGCCAAACTGCAAGCAAAGAGGGAAGCAGCAGGATGATTAATGAGCCCGGAAGAAATCCGGCTCCAAGCAGTTCGAGAAGCAACCCGCCGATAATGCCTCCTCCGCCGATTGCCACATTCCATGCAGTAACCAGCATCGATTGGGCTATATCTGCGCTTTTTCCCCCAGCTTGTGCTATTGCTGTTTGTAGTAAAGTGGCTGCCCCGCCAAATGTAAGCCCCCACGCCATAACACCAAGAATGATGATTGCAGGTTGATTTATTCCGATTCCCAAGGCTGCAGAAGCCAAAGCAAATCCTGTGATGCTGATTAAAACCAGCATTCTTAGAAAACGGTCAATCAGCATGCCTATCACCCAAATGCCGACTACCGAGGTAATTCCGAAAATAAGAAGAACCAAATCCACTCGCTGAGCAAACGCGGTTTTCGCAAGATACGGTGCAATATAAGTGTACAAAATATTATGAGCTAGTACCCATGCCAAAACGACAAACAGAATCGTCCGTACACCGGGAATCAGGAAAACCTTGTGAAAAGGGAGTTGATCACCGGCAGGCTCACCTGCATAATCAGGCACCTTCCAGAGCACCCAGCCAATAAGGACTGCTGTCAGTAATGATACAGCTCCGAAAATGAGACGCCATCCTGTATATGTTCCGAAAAAAGTACCAAGCGGAACGCCCAGCGCCAATGCCAGCGGGGTGCCGACCATGGCTACGGCCATCGCTCTTCCTTTCAGCGAATCAGGCACCATGCGCCGCGCATAACCGGCCGTCATCCCCCACAGAACACCTGCTGAGACACCTGCGAAGAAACGCGCGATAAGCGTCAGCACATAAACGGAAGATAACGCGGTGATGGTGTTAAATACAAGAAAGCCGATGATGCACAGCAGTAGAAGCGGTCGGCGCCTCCACCCACGGGTAGCTGTTGTCAAAGGAATCGCGGCCAGAAGAGATCCAACCGCATAGAGAGTGACCAATTGTCCGGCAAGAGCTTTTGTGACCCCGAGATCCTGTGCAATTTGCGGCAGTAATCCAGCAGGCAGGCTTTCCGTAAGAATGCAGATGAATCCCGCCATGGCTAAAGCCAGCAACCCGACCCACGGGAGACGTTTGGAAGACGACACATTTGCACCGCCTTTTCTTATAAGAGCAGTGTTTGAGTTCACGAAAAAAATCTCCTTTATTTATTTTTCGTCGCTTAAAAAAGCTTTCGCTTCCGTATAAGCTTATATAAATAAAACACTTTTTTACATGGATGATTAAAGGGGGATGAAGTGAATTAAGAGGAAAATACTTTTATTCTCATGAAAATTCCATGATTTTAAAAGCAAAAAAGGCAGCATCGTCAGATGCCGCCTCATGATAAATCGTAAATCGACGAGCTTGAGAAGATCCAGCTCTGAAAATAAAGGAGTCGTGAAGCTGAATGAATGTAATACGATAGTTTTTCTTACTCTAGATTAAAAATAGGCGCTACCTTTAGCACAGTTCCCCTAAATGTAGCACGGACCTAGTGTATATGGAGCGTATGAAGGTGATATAATAGGGCGCTAATAGGTAGGTTCGTAGAACAAATAACTTGGAACAGAGGAGAGAAGGCTGGTGTTTGAGAAAATTGTAGCATATGGTTTGAGTCAAAAAGAGGCCGTTAAGGATTATCCATTTGGTGCTGATCCCCTAGTACTCAAAGTAGGGGGCAAGATGTTTGCTCTCCTGACTGAAAAAGATGGTATTAGCCATGTATCCTTAAAATGTGATCCGGTCATTGCGGAAAACCTGCGGGAACAGAACAAGGCAATTAAACCAGGCTATCATTTGAACAAAAAGCATTGGAATACGATAGAGGTTGACGACAGCTTCCCGTTGGAGGATTTGTATAGTATGATCGATCATTCGTATGAGCTGGTCTTTAAGAGCTTAACCAAAGCGCAACGCGAAGCGATTACGATGAGGATACGGTCAACGGATCTGTAAAGGGCTGGTGAAGCCCTTATATAACACTCTTATAGTTTTACTTGACAGAAAACAATGAAAGATATATTCTTAATTTAAAGATAATTTATTTGAAAATAATATCAAGGAGTGGACCTGAATATGAGCGAACTGGTGAATGTTATTCAAGAGAGAAGATCGGCTTCTAAATTTATTCCTGATGTTACTATAGATGCAAAAGAACTGGAAGAGATATTCCAGCTGGTAAAGTTTGCTCCATCGGCTTTTAATTTACAGCATGCGCGTTATATCGTCGTGCAGGATGCAGTGGTCAAACAAAGACTGCATGATGAGGCAAGTAAGCAGTATAAAATATTAACCTCTTCAGCCACTATTATAGTGCTGGGTGATACAGAGGCTTATACCAAGGTAGCTGATCTTAACGAAGGGTTCCTGAACTTGGGTGTTCTGAGCAAGCAGGAATATGATAGCACAGTAGAATCGGTGACTCAGTTTTATCGCGAGCGGGGACCTGTCTTCCAGAGAGAAGAAGCGATCCGTAATGCCAGCCTGTCGGCTATGCAATTGATGTTGATTGCCAAGGACAAAGGCTGGGATACATGTCCGATGATCGGTTTTGACCCGGCGAAGGTGCAGGAGGTATTGAATATTCCAGAGCAATTTGTGCCTGTGATGATGATTACCCTGGGGAAAGAGGACGAATCGGGTCAGCGGGCAAGAGGGTACCGCAAGCCCGTTGGACAGTTTGTTAGCTACAATGGATTTTGAATTTTGTAAATCATTATGTTCATTAGGGAGTGACTGAGATGTCTTTGAAAACCGCTGGAATCCACCATATTACGTCCTTTGCAGGCGATCCGCAGGGCAATGTTGACTTTTACGCAGGTGTGCTTGGTTTGAGATTGATCAAAAAGACAATCAACTTTGACGCTCCAGAAGTATATCACTTGTATTTTGGAAATGAAGAAGGCAGCCCGGGCACGATCATTACCTTTTTTCCGGCTCCGGGTACACGCAGAGGCAAGATTGGAGGCGGACAGGTCGGGATTACGACATATGTCGTGCCGCCGGGCTCGCTGGATTACTGGGAGAACCGTCTACACAGCTTGAAGGTGTCCTTCACAAAGGCTACTCGTTTTGGCGAGTCATTTATCCAGTTTCGAGACAATGAGGGCTTGCATCTGGAACTGGTGGAGCGGGAAAAAGGGCCAGTGAACACATGGACAGCCGGAGGCGTGCCTACAGATAAAGCGATCAAGGGTTTTGGAGGAGCCGTGCTCTATAGTGCGGATTCCAAGCATACCCAAAGCGTGCTGGAGAATGTCCTGGGCATGACGCTCATCGGAGAAGACGCAGCTGCAGGCTATATCCGTTACCAGACGACTGGGGATTTGGGCAATCTGATCGACATTCCGGTCAAAGATGTACCGTGGGGGAATGGCGGCGCCGGTACAGTTCACCATATTGCGTGGCGCGCGCAGGATGATACAGAACATCAGGCATGGAACGAATGGGTTCGCCAGCATGGTTTTGGGACCAGTGGCATTGTAGATCGTCAATACTTCAATGCCGTATACTTCCGCGAGCAAGGCGGTATTCTATTCGAAATCGCAACCGATCCGCCCGGATTTACCGTGGATGAGGAACTGCATGAGTTGGGGCACAAGCTGATGCTGCCTGAATGGTATGAGCCTCAACGCGCCCAGATTGAATCTAATCTGATTCCCATTGAGCCTAAAGTGCTCAAACGGGATGAATCGATTTGAGTAGTACAGTACAATCACATATGGAACAAGAAAAGGTCCAATGCGGGAAGATTTTCACCCTCATTGGACCTTTTGGTATTTGAATTTTCAGAATCATAAAAATAATTGTGGAAGAGCTGTTTAGATCATGAGCAGCTCACGAATCTCCAGCTCGGTCAGCGCTGAAAGGCTTTCTTGCCCTGGTTGAATGACCTGGTCGATTAGGTTTTTCTTTTTTTGCTGTAGCTCATACATTTTGTCCTCTACCGTACCTTGGGCGACAAGCCGAATAACCTGCACAACTTTTTTCTGGCCCATTCGATGTGCGCGGTTGGTAGCCTGCTCCTCTACAGCGGGATTCCACCACAGATCATACAGAATGACGGTATCTGCGCCGGTGAGGTTCAGACCCGTGCCTCCTGCCTTGAGGGAAATCAGGAACAGCTCGCGTTCTCCTTCGTTAAAGCGACTGCACAGCTCGACTCGTTCGGGGGCGGGAGTCTGTCCATCCAGGTAAAAGTAGGGAACCCCTTCACGGGAAAGCTCGCGTCCGACCATTTGAAGCATCGTAGTGAACTGTGAAAAAATAAGCATCCGCTTCCCGGAGCTGAGACATTCCGTAATAATCTCCAGCAGTTGCTCGAATTTGGCCGAGCTACCTGTATATCCTTCGATGAACAACCCTGGATGACAGCAGAGCTGACGAAGCCGGGTTAGACCTGCGAGGATTTTGATCCGGTTTTTCTGAAAGCCTTCTTCGTTGAGATGCTTCAACGTTTCATGCTGGAGCTTGGCCAGATAAGCCGTGTATAGCTTTTTCTGTTCCGGCAGAAGCCGTGATATCTGCACGGATTCGATTTTTTCCGGCAGTTCCTTAAGAACATCGCTTTTCAGACGGCGCAGCAGGAACGGACGAACCCGCTTGGCAATCACATTTCGAGGCAGGTTGTGAAACGCTCTTTTTCCGCCGGGAAATAGCGCAGGAAATACAACGTCGAAGATGGACCACAGCTCTTCCAGCGTATTCTCGATCGGCGTTCCTGTCAGGGCAAAGCGGTAGCGGGCTTGTACATCCTTAACCGCCTGTGCCGTCTGAGTGGCATGATTCTTGAACGCTTGTGCCTCGTCCAGAATAAGCGTATGAAACGATGGCTTACTGTACATATCTGCATCGCGCCGCAGCAGCGGGTAGGAAGTAATAATAACGTCATAACTGGCAGCATCCCGTATAATCCGGCCCCGTTCTTCAGGGCTGCCATCGGCAATAATGACGCGGATATGCGGGGCGAATTTCTCCAGTTCATTCCGCCAATTGTACACCAGCGATGCAGGGGATACGACCATGGCTGGAAGCTGTTGACTGCGAATCTCTGGCAATACAGAGACGAGGAAGGCAATGCTTTGCAGTGTTTTGCCCAGCCCCATATCATCTGCCAAAATGCCCCCAAAACGGTAATGTGCCAAGGTCTTGAGCCATTGAAAACCGTAGACCTGATAATCCCTCAAGATTGGAGCAAGCGTACCGGGTACGGGAAAGTCGAGATGATCAGGATTGCGTATATTTTCCAGTAATTGGCGAAAGGTTTTACCCAAGGTCAGGTTTTTCACATGATCATTAGGATCAATTAAATACAGACCCTGCGTGACCGGGATTCGAATTTGCGCTGCATCCAGATCGCTTTTGCGGATACCTGTTTCGTTCATGAACCGAATTAATTCCTTGTACTCCTCTGTTTCCAGCGGCAGCAAGGCACCATTCGGCAGACGATGATATCTCTGTTTTTCTTCCAACGATTGGAGCAGCTTGCGAATTTCCGATTCCGGTATACCCTCAATATCAAATTTAAATTCAAGCCAATCTGTGCGTTCATCCCACTCTGCCCGTATTCTTGGGACAGGCAGTGTATTATTAATTTTCGCCTTGACTGCACCTGTGGCATAGACATCCAGCAACTTTTCCAATTGTGGAACCGTATGGTACAAAAAGTCATATTCTGCATCTTCATCTTCCATAAAATATCCGCTGTCTGTTCTGGCAAAGGAGCTATGCTCCATCAGTTCCAAAATTCGCTGCTCCTGTTCCCCATCACGTATCAAAATCCGGTCGTTACCTGGTGTTCGTGCATCTGTTTCCAATGGGTTGATGATGATATCCCCATATTGGAATTCCAGTCCTGCCAGCAGCTTGTCTCTTACCCGGTCCAGATACAGCTTGGCTTTCAGCGGCTGCTGTGTGACTCGCTCTGAGACAGCACGTGTCATATGGACACGTCCGAGCTTCATTAACCCAGGCACGACCTTATCCATAAAAGCTTCCATCTGCTCTGGCGCAATCTGAACTTTTCGTCTGTGATGTACTTCGACCATCCGTTTCAGCTCGGACAAACGCCGTATGGAATCAGCCTTCTGCTTGACAAGCTTGCCATCGGCAATGACGACACCGTAGTCCTCCATGACGGTCAAGTCATCCAATCCTTGAATGCTTAGCTGATAGCCTTCACTTGTGGCTTCGGTCTCATCAAATTCAAATTGCAGCGGAAGCATTAGATCAGACTGGGGAATACCCTCGCTCATGTTTCCGTGAATTTCAAAATAGACGCCCTGCGCCGCTGTCAGCAAGGGGAGCAGCTTATCCCAAGCCGCAGGCGGAATGAGAAGCATTCGCTCGCCGCTCATATGACTTCCGGAGGATGAATACGTGCCTGAGGTTTCCCGAATCATGCGCTCCTGATAGCACACCTGGGATAATTGCTGGAGAATAGCGTCATGTTCAATTCGGAAGCGGTATAGCTCAGGCTCGTAGGTGAAGCTTTTCGTGAACATATAACTATCTCCGCGGTCGATACTATCCAGAAATGGGCGGATTTTCTGAACAATGTATAATCGTTTGGGACCGGCCTTCATTTCCACGCCAAACATATATTTTTGGTAACCGTAGGCAAACGGACGGATGACGAACTGAAAATCCAGAATTGCGCGAGTATCCAGCAGCGCAGGTGTGCTGCGAAGCGGTCTCTTGCGTCCGAATAGTTTTAACATACTGTCGGTTAAATGGAGATCGCCTTGTGTAATGCCGGAGGACCGTGACGTTCTGGTTGTGTGTTCATTTGGGTCATCTGTAGATGTGTACATCTCGTCTGAACCTATACTTCCTGCTGGATCGGGAGCAGTACCGGGATGAAGTCTGGAGACATAGGAACGTACGGACACACTTTTTCCACGCCGCATATCATAGGCGTTAAGGAGAACAGCGGCAATATGTTTGCAATATCGTCCGGTGGTCTGAAATGAGCTACAGGTGCATTCGGCGCGTATGTTGCCGTTGGGCCGAATCAATACAGCAACCGCATAAAAGCCGCTTTCTTTGACTGTAGCTTCGTACACACCTTCATGATGATCTATTTGGGTAAAGGCCACCTTTTTGGCCCGGTAACAGGCATCCCCGTCGTCGTAAGCAGATTGACTGCATAGTTGTCTGATCGCTCGCCGGGTAAGTTCAAAACTCATGGTTCGTAATCCTTTCCTGAGTTATTCCGTTTCCTACATGATAACAGAACAGATAGGTGGAAAGACACTTGAGGAATGGGTATGAAATAAATGGATGATAATTTTTACAAGCTGCACATTGCAGGATACAATGGAAGTGATAGAGAAAGGAGACGGGTACTTTTGCAAAAAGAAGACAATAAGACCGATTCCAAATCCGGATCATCCAAATGGTATCTTGGTAGTGCAGCAGCATTACTTTTGCTGAAAGGCAAGTCGTTGCTTGCTCTTTTAAAATTCAGTAAATTTGGTGGGGCGCTGATCTCTATGGCGTTTACGATTGGCGCATATGCGATCATATACCCGTGGGGATTTGCGGTCGGATTTGTGTTGTTGTTATTTGTGCATGAGCTGGGGCATGTATTGGCTGCCAAGCGCAAGGGGCTTCCGGTGTCGACGCCGTTATTTATTCCTTTTCTCGGGGCGCTGATTACCATGAAACGACATCCCTTGGATGCCCAGACAGAGGCGTATGTGGCTATGGGCGGACCGTTATTGGGAACGGTCGGGGCTTTGGCAGTATACGCAGGAGCCTATGCAACAGAAAGTCCGCTACTATACGCGCTGGCATATGTCGGTTTTTTCCTAAATCTGATTAATTTGTTGCCGATTCATCCGCTCGACGGTGGACGGATTTCTACAGCAGTGACACGCTGGTTATGGCTGGTGGGCCTATTGGGTGGGATTGTAGTAATTGTGTATTTGAAATCCATTTTATTTTTCTTTATTTGGGCGCTATTTGCCTATGATTTATACAAAAAATATGTCAAACGCAATAAAGAAGATGTCAAAATTCAATCGTTATTACAGAAGCCGGTAGTTGACGTACAGCATTTATATGAACAAGGATATCCGCTGCCTGGACCGGAGCATACGCGCAGACTATCCTTTAATACCTACTCGGATCTGGAGGGGCAGCAATATGTGACGATTTATATGGAAAGTCTGGATGTGGAGCATACGCTTCTGTTGCCGCAGCAGTGTCTTGTCCAGCATGTATGGCTGAACGGGGTAGAACACATACCGACACCGGATGCATACCAGCTCAGATTGCTGTGTGAGATTGACTATATTCCATTTGAAAATGATAAATATTACGAAGTTCCCGCAGCATCACGCTGGAA
Source organism: Paenibacillus ottowii (assembly GCF_050516475.1). Classification (NCBI taxonomy): domain Bacteria; kingdom Bacillati; phylum Bacillota; class Bacilli; order Caryophanales; family Paenibacillaceae; genus Paenibacillus; species Paenibacillus ottowii. The sequence goes on from NZ_CP191577.1 coordinate 167,057, forward strand.
ATTCGGCATCGGGTATTTGGGATTGGCCGTATTCCTGATAGGGATGATGTATGTAGTACATCAGCACATTGGAGATATCAGGCTGTGATTCGAAGGATAACTTACGTGTAGCTTCTTTGCTCATCCGTAATTGCTTTTAACGTCTGGCGGTATTTAAGCGGGCTGATGCCTGTCCAGCGCTTGAATTGTCTGCTGAAATGAGCCAGACTGGAGTATCCCAGCAGGGAAGCTACCTTGTTTAGCGGCAGATTGGGCTGCTGAATTAGCACCTTAGCCTCATGCAGTTTGGTCTCCGATAGATAGTGACGTGGCGAATAGCCGTAAACTTTGCGGAACACTTCCTGGGCATAGCCTGGACTGATCCCGAGGGAAGCCGCCACATCTTCAAGCCGGAACGTCTGCTCGCCAGATTCATCCTCCCGATAAGGCTTGAATCTCGATTGAATAGCCTCCATAATGGCCTTGGCGTATTGAACGGATGAAGGTGCAATTCTGGGCTCCAATCCCGTGGAGATCATTTGCGAGAATATCCCGAACAGCTCGAACAAGGCAATCTGCATGCGAAAGCGGTCCGCTGTCGTATATTCTCCACTCTCACGCACCATGCTGATCCAGCTATGGACGACCTTTTGCAGCTTGGTGTTGGTTTCAGTGCCTGCCGGGAAAAAGAGCTGATTGTTCTTGATCATTTCTTGACGGAACAGTGGATCATCGATATTAAAATGGGTGCTAAAATAATACATACCATCCGGAGATACACACTGACTCACATGCTTAAATCCCGGCGGGATCATTAAAATATCACCCTTTCCAACCGAGTATACGTTGTTCTCCATAATGGTTTCCTGACGACCTTCCAAAATGAGTGCAATTTCAAAACCAATATGAGACTCCTCAGGCATGCACCAATCCGCTTTGACCCGATGAATATGAGCGCCAAAAAATTTCACATTCCAGTCGATAATGGGTAGCCATTGGCAATCATGAAATAGAGCTGGATCGACATCTGGATTTAATATCATCAGATCACCTTCGATTAGGGCAAATTTTACACCGCTTAGACAATCTCATTGTACCTAACATTTAGCTATAATAAAAGAGCGCTTACACGTACTCTGATACATGCTTTTACTTAAAAAATCGATTATTTATAGTATTTTTGAAAGCGGTACCATATTGTAATCAGGGAGCATTAAACTTATTGGAGGGCGACTCGATGAAAAAGCTATTGTACGGTGTTGCTTATTATGATGAATATATGCCCTATGACCGTTTGGACCAAGATATCCAAATGATGAAGGATGCGGGAATTAATGTAGTGCGGATTGCCGAATCCACTTGGAGTACACATGAACCGCAGAACGGAGTATTTGATTTCACCTCCGTGGATCGGGTGCTGGACGCTATGCATAAGGCTGGTATTAAGGTCATTGTGGGCACGCCAACCTATGCCGTACCCACATGGATGGTGAAGGAGCATCCCGATGTATTGGCGATAACGCCTCAGGGACCAGGCAAATACGGGGCCCGCCAGATTATGGACATTACGAACCCGGTGTACCTGTTCCATGCTGAGCGAATCATACGCAAGCTGATTGGACGGGTGAGCCAGCATCCGGCGGTTATTGGGTATCAGACAGACAATGAGACGAAGCATTACCATACGAGCGGTCCCAATGTGCAATTACAGTTTGTAAAGTATTTGCGGGAGCGGTTTGAATCACTGGAGGAGCTGAACCGCAAATTTGGCCTGGACTACTGGAGCAATCGCATCAATAGCTGGGAGGACTTCCCTTCGGTGGTCGGAACGATTAATGGAAGCTTGGGCGCGGCCTTTTCCCAGTTCCAACGCAAGCTGGTGACGGACTTCCTGGCCTGGCAGGTCGCGATTGTCAATGAATATAAGCGGGAAGACCAATTTGTTACGCAAAATTTTGATTTTGAGTGGAGAGGTCATTCCTTTGGAATCCAGCCGGACGTGGATCATTTTGCAGCTTCTCAAGCCTTTGATGTGACAGGGGTCGATATTTACCATCCATCACAAGATGATTTGACTGGAATTGAAATCTCTTTTGGTGGTGATGTGGCACGTTCGACAAAACAGAATAATTACTTGGTACTGGAAACGGAGGCGCAGGCGTTTACCCACTGGGTTCCTTATCCGGGACAATTGCGTCTGCAAGCGTTCAGTCATCTGGCTTCCGGGGCCAATATGGTAGCTTACTGGCACTGGCATTCCATTCATAATTCCTTCGAAACCTACTGGAAGGGTCTGCTTAGCCATGATTTTGAACCGAACCCTGTGTATGAGGAAGCACAAACGATAGGGAAGGATTTTGCGAGATTATCCCCCCATCTGGTTAATCTGAAAAAGAACAATAAAACAGCCATTCTGGTCAGCAACGAAGCACTGACATCCATTAACTGGTTCAAGTTTAATATGAACAGCCCACTGAATTACAATGACATCGTACGCTGTTTGTATGACGAGTTGTACAAACTGAATATCGGGACAGATATCGTCCATCCGGGTACAGAATCGTTGGATGACTATGATCTCTTGATCGTTCCGAGTCTCTATTCTGCGCCAGATGCACTGCTGGAAAAGCTGAATCGATACGTCGAACAAGGCGGTCATGTGGTATACACCTCCCGCAGCGGATTTACTGACGAGCATGTACAGGTGAGAACATCCCGTCAGCCGGGCGTGATTAGCGAAGCGTGTGGTATTTATTACAGCTTGTTTGTGGAGCCGAAAAATGTGACACTTAAGGATAATCCCTTTAAGGTGGCAGCAGAGGACAATCAGGTAGCTACGTGGATGGAGCTAATAACCCCGACAACTGCCGAAGTATTAGCCTATTACGATCACCCGCATTGGGGCCAATATGCCGCGATTACGCAAAATCGCTATGGTCAGGGAACGGCGACCTACATCGGCTGTATTGTTAGTTCGGCGGTCATTCGCGAATTATTGAGCTCTGTAGCCAAAAAGGCAGGCGTATGGGGACTGGATCAGGAGGCTTCTTATCCGATCATTGTTAAATCCGGTACGAATGATTTGGGACGGACGATCCGGTACTATTTTAACTATTCCGAACAGGCAGGCTCGGTGGTGTATCCGCATGGAGACGGCAAGGAACTGATCGGAGAGCAGACGGTTATCCAAGGACAATTACTCCAATTGAAGCCTTGGAGTGTTATAATTATCGAAGAAGCGTAAATGATCAATAATGTGTTGAAATCGACGTACGAATATATCATAATAGGTACCCCACCGGAAAATCCGGCATATGAAGCGCCCCTGCGAATTGCGGGGCGTTTTCGCATATAGCTGAATAGAGGAGTGCATCGCTATGCCAACCCGAGCAGCCCACTGGTTCCGGGCGCTGACTGCCCCGTATCGACGCAGTATTCAGCTCAAGCTGATTTTGACGATGATTGTTTTATCTGTGCTGCCGGTCATTGCTGTTACGGTGCTGGCTGCGGAGAAAAGCAGATCGTCTATGGAAACCGAAGTGGTTGAAACGAACATGTCCAATATGAAATGGACGGGCATTTATATCAGCGACCAGTTAGATCGTCTGAATCATCTGATTTACAGCATTCAGATCAGCCCTGATCTAAGCGATTATTTGAATGAACGAGAGCCTGACAATCTTTCTAGCCAATTTAATGCCCAGCGAAAAATGTTAAACACGCTGGCGAATGTATATTATTCAGCCGGGAGTCATGTCATCGGTATTCAGCTGTATTTGAAGCAATCGCAAACCCTGTTTACCTTCAATAGTATGCAAAATGATATTGCGACAGTGGGCGATATTCCCCCGCAGTACGCAGAGATGTGGCAAGCGAACAAGGATTATTCGATTCGGCCAAGCTCTGCTGACCCGGAACGCTTTACACTGACACGCAGTATTCGGCGTTTTGAAGATCATAAGCAGACGGGAGCTATTTCATTGGAGGTGCTGTGGTCACAATTCGATCAGACGCTGGGTCTGCTGGGACGAGGGGATCAGCATCAGGTGTTGATTACAGATGGGGATGGCAGGGTCATGTATCCAGCACAGGCTCGTCAGTCGCCTCCTCCTGCAGAAGTACTGACAGCTCTTCGTGATGTTAAGCCGGGTCCCGGGATGCTTCAAACTGCCGAACATTATGTGTTCTACAATGATCTGGATGTGGCTGGATTGAAACTGGTCAAAATCGTACCGACTTCCTCCATTAACCACAGTGCCTTTTCAACCATGCTGTATGGTATTGTCGTAGGCGTGATTTCAATCCTGGTTTCGATCTGTATCGCCGTTTTCATCGCATGGCGGACCGCTCGCCCGATTGTTCATTTGGCGCGTTCGGTGCAGGAGCTGGATATGATCAAGGGGCCGGTTGGAGAGCCAAGCACACGACCGGATGAGATTGGGCTGCTGGAAAGAAGTCTGCATGGGATGGCAGGCCGAATCCGCCAGCATATCCAGACGGAATACCGTATCAATTTGCAAAAAAAGACGGCTGAATTGAAAGCGCTTCAAGCGCAGATTCATCCGCATTTTCTGCAAAATACACTGCAAATGATCGGAAGTATGGTGTTTTCGCAAAAGCCGGAGGATACCTATGAAGTCATTCGTTCCCTGAGTGAGATGTTTCGTTACGTGGTACGGGAGCCTCAGGATATGGCCTCTCTACGTGCAGAACTCGATCATGTGGGGCATTATATGCGCATTCAGCAGCGTCGCTTTCCGCAAAGATTGGTGTTTCAGGTGGAGACCGAAGAGCAGGCGATGGATATTCGTTTGCCCAAGCTATCGCTTCAACCTTTGTTGGAAAACGCGTTTCAGCATGGTCTTGATCGCAAGGCAGGGGCATGGCGATTGGGCGTCCATGTGCAGATTATGAAAGAAGATGTATGTATTACAGTTAGCGATAATGGTAACGGCATGGCCCCGGACAAGCTGGAAAAGGTTCGGCTAAAGCTGGAAAATGCATCCGAGGAACCGATCTGGATGCAGGGCAGTCATATCGGATTAAGCAATGTGGCTTCACGCATACAGATGAATTTTGGAGTGCATGACGGAATGACTATAGATAGTGAGCAGGGAGTCGGTACATGTGTCACTATCCGTATTCCATTCACCTCAGCAGAGGAGGGCAAAGTATGATCAGAGTATTAATCGTTGACGATGAGCCGTGGAACCGCGATATTTTGAAGGTGTTTGGCACATGGGAAAAGCTTGGAATGGTAGTGGTAGGTGAGGCTGAGGACGGAGACGAGGCGTTCAGGCTGGTCCGGGAGTTAGCTCCCCACATTGTGATAACGGATATGCACATGCCAGGTGCGGACGGAGTAGAGCTGCTGCAAGCGCTAAATAGCCAATGTCCGGATGTGAACATCATTGTCGTGAGCGGATATGATGACTTTGCATATGCCAAACATGCGATCCGTTACAAGGCTGTCGATTATTTGCTTAAGCCTGTCAATCCTGCCGAGCTAAATGCGGTGCTGCTCAAATGCAAAACCGATCTGGAGGTCAAGATAGCCGAACAGCAGCAGGAAGCGACAGAGCTGGATTATGAGTTTTTTCACAGGTTAACCCAGTATAAACAACTGCTGCGTCTTTATTTTAATGAGCTGAATCGTGACGGGGTGATCTTAATCTGCAGTCAGGTTGTACAGGAGCTGGAGAGCTATGGAACACCAAGTCCACATATGCTGGGCCGACTGGTGCAGGAGCTGCTTTCTCTGCTGAAAGAGCTGGCAACGGATAATGGGCTGGATACTTCTCCGGCAAAAGGAGGATTTCCGCTTGCCCAGGCTGCCCTATCCTCTGTAGAAGATGCACTGGAATTCGTATCGTCATGTTATGCTCAAGAACTGGATCAGCTCATTCGGCAGCGGAAATACAAAAATAAACTGAATTTGGAGGAGGTACGGCGTTATATCGATAGTCACTTTGCTGGGCCGATCACACTGGAGCAGTTGGCGAAAAACTTTTTTGTGAGCAAAGAGTATATGAGCAAAGTATTCAAGCAGGAGTACGGTCAAAATGTAACGGACTACATTGTAGAGCGGAGAATGGAAAAGGCGCGGGAATGGCTGGCCAATAAGCAGATTTCCATTAAAGCTGTTGCAGAGATGGCTGGGTATGAGGATGTGTCTTATTTTTATCGGGTATTTAAAAAGCATTTTGGCGTGGCCCCCGGTGAAATGAGAAAGGAAGTTTAAAAAAATCCAATCCAATAAGCTAAGAGTGTCCAATGGCAGAAGTGACCTCCCACTCTATAATGAAAGCGTATACAAAATGAGATTTTCAACTTAGGGGAGGTCATTTTGCATGAAAATGTGGAAAGGTGTATTGAGTACGATGCTGGTTGGCACGTTGTTGGCCGGATGTGGAGCGAATTCTTCAGGCAGTGACAGCAGTGGTTCCGGTGGAGACGGCAAAACTGTAAATCTCAAAATGTTTATTGCTCAGCCCCGTTTGAAGGAGCACTACGATAAATACATTAATGCATTTATAGCCAAAGAAAAGAAAGATAAAAATATCGACGTTACCGTTCAACTGGAGATGCCACCTGCTGACAATGCCGCGCAGATTTTGAAAACAAGACTCGCTTCCAACGATGCACCAGACGTATTCGCGTTACATGCGGTGAATGAAATTCCTCCGTTTTATAAAGCGGGTTATTTGGAGGACTTGTCCGGTCAGCCGTTTGTCAGCAAATTAATGGATAGTGTGAAGCCTTCGGTGACGACGAAAGATGGCAAAGTTGTAGCGGTTCCTTTGGAAACAATATCATGGGGCTATTTATACAATAAAAAAATATTTAAGGATCTGGACTTGAAACCGCCGGGAACGTTGACCGAAATGAAGGCTGTGGTCGAGAAGCTGAAAGCGAATCATGTGACACCATTCTTGTTGTCCTACAAGGAATCCTGGATTCCACAGCTGTTCGTGCCGCTCACAGCAGGTGCGATGATGAACACACAGAATAAGGATTTTATCGAACGGATGAATCAGGACAAAGGCTCTTTTTCCGAAATGAAGAGCATGTTCGATATTATTGATCTGGTGAACAGCAATGGTACAGACAAGGCGCTGGAAATCGGCGGGGATGATGGATCAGCAGCATTTGCTTCAGGTAAAGCGGCGATGTGGATTCAGGGACCGTGGTTTGCGGAAACGATTTTAAAATCTGATCCGAAGATGGATTTTGGAGTAGCACCATTGCCGATCAATGACGATCCGAATGCGACCTTGATCAATCTGTCCACTTCGACTTCGCTAGCCGTATCCTCTTCAAGCAAGAATAAGGAGGTTGCGCTCGATTTTGTTAACTATGTGTTGGACGACAAGGATTCCAGCGCATTCTATGAAGCATTGAAATTTAACCCCATCTCCAAAGTGCATACATTTAAAAGCTATCCATGGGTTAATGATGCTACCGAATATGTGAAGGCAGGCAAGTCGTACCAAGATCCATCGATTCCGCAGGCGGTCAAGGACGAGGCAGGCAAGTCGCTCCAATCTTATTATGCTGGCCAGCTCTCGCAGGATGACGTCATTAAGGCGCTGGATAAGGCATGGAAATCGTATAACAAAGTGAACAAGTAGCGGTAACCTACAGAATGACATCGGGAGGGAGAGACTCCATGCCTTTTAAAATCTACAAAAAATACGTCATGCTGCTGGCATTTACTGCCCCGGCCTTGATCTTTTACGCCATCTTCCTACTTATCCCAACGATCAGCGGCATGTACTACAGCTTTACAGACTGGAACGGATTGAATCCCAATTACAACTTTATCGGCTTGGGGAATTTTGTGGAATCCTTGAAGGAAGACCCCGATTTTCTTAATTCCCTGTGGTTTACACTTAAATACGTATTGGTTATGATTGTGCTGCAAAATGCGCTTGCACTGGTACTGGCAGTGTTGATTGAGTCACGCACACGCAGCAAAGGATTTTTTCGGACGATCTTTTTTATGCCTAATATGATCAGTACCATTATTAGCGCATTTATGTGGACATTCGTTTTTTCCTCTGTGCTGCCGCAAATCGCTGAAAAGACGGCCATCGCCTTTTTAGGTCAATCCTGGCTGGGCGATCCGAAGGTATCTTTCTTTTCCATCATTATTGTCTCGCTCTGGAATGGTGTGGGATATATGATGATCATCTATCTGGCTGCGCTTCAGGGGGTACCGCAGAGCTTGAAGGAGGCCGCTATTATTGACGGGGCGAATGCTTTTCAGACATTGCGAAGTGTGACGCTGCCCATGATTACCCACGCGATTACGATCTGCTTCTTCCTGACACTCAACGGTGCCTTCAAGGTGTATGAGGTCGTGTATGGACTGACTGGCGGAGGACCGGGACGCAGCACACAGGTGATTACGATGAACATTTATGAAGAGGCGTTCTCCAACAACTTCCGTTACGGCTATGCGAGCGCTAAATCCGTTATTTTGTTTGCCATTGTGCTCATCTTTACTCTGATCCAGCTGCGTGTCATGAAGAAGAGGGAGGTGGAGGCATGAGGCTGAGAAAAGCTAATTCCTTGCTGATCACGCTGATGCTGTGTGTGGGCGCAGTCGTGTCCTTCTTCCCGATCTACATGGCGGTCATTAATTCGTTTAAAACACAGGGTGAGATGTTTGCATCCTTTACGGCGCTGCCGACAAAGCTTCACTTTGAAAATTACAGTCAGGCTTTCCATCAGACCCATTTGCTGAACAGCGCTTTGAATTCTACGATTATTTCTTTTATCGGCATTGGCGGGATCGTGGTCTGTTCTGCACTGGCAGGCTACAAGCTGTCTCGCACCAGTGGAAAACTAAGTAACGCGATTTTCTTCCTGTTTGTCGCCTCCATGCTGGTGCCGTTTCACTCCATAATGATACCGCTCACACGGATGGCAAAGGATTTGTCTGTTCAAGGCAGTACGTATGGCTTGGCTCTAATCTATATCGGCTTAGGTGTGAACATGGCGATCTTTTTATATCACGGATTCGTCAAATCCATTCCGCGTGAGCTGGAGGAATCCGCGCAAATGGACGGGTGCAATGAGTTCCAAACGTTCTTTCGCATTATATTTCCTTTGCTGTTGCCGATTACCGTCACGATTGCTATTTTGGATTTCCTGTGGATTTGGAATGACTTTTTGCTTCCGCTTTTGATGTTGACGGACGTGAACCATTACACTCTAATTCTTTCGACCAATATGCTGTTTGGAGAGTACAACAAGGATTGGTCGCTTATTTTGGCCGCGCTTGTGCTGACCTCCATCCCGGTGATCCTGATCTATGCCTTCTTTCAGAAATTCATTATGGAAGGCATTGCGGAGGGAGCGGTTAAGGGATAAGGCGTGCTTTTCATCGCTAAAAAGCCTTCCTTGTTTATAGGGAGGCTTTTGTTTTGGATTAACAGCACATCCAACGTTACTTCAAGAAATTACTTATCATAAAAAGTAAAAGCGAAATGATGATTACAAATAGATAAATACCAGAAATCCATTTTCCCATTAGAGCTCCAAAATCTTTAGGATTTTTATATCCAATGATTATACTGGGAATGAAAAAAATACTGGATAGTAGAAGGCTGTAGTGAAATCCAGTATTGTCAACACGATTAGACCATGCGGGCAAGCCTAAAAAGGAAAACAACTGATCCCCAAACGTGTACTTGCCGAGTTTGTAAGAAGCAGCTAGACCAAGAAGAGATAAAAGCAGTGAAAGTGATCCACGGCCTATGTTCTTTTTGTTTTTTCTCACCGATGCAAAGATAATCAGTAAAATTGCAATTGCTTGTATGCTGTAGGTCAATATCGTTAAAAACATGGAGTACCTCCTCGAACATCTAAAACCCAATGATAAGATGCCAATTTCGGGAATTAGTATACCATATTTTGGAATGTATTCATATGACTTTCAATAACAAGTATCACTTTGCAATAGTGATCGTAAGAACACATGGAACGCAGAGCGGCCTTAGCCATACAATATTTCATCTGAATGTAAAAGGAGATGATGATGTTGGCTACCTTCTCGGTCGCGCTTCAAGTGAAAAAGCGGATGGCCAAGCGAGTCTTAAAAATGTCCGGTGTCCACGGCATTGGCGTAGGCTACAGGGACCCTGCCCACCCCAAAAAGGGAGCCGCTGTCATTGTGTACACGGACCGTCTAGTATCGGCCTCTACTGGACTCCTGTCGGCCACTGCCTTAGGAAAGAAATTGAGCGTTCCTGTTCGAATTGTAAAGACTGGAAAGATCAGAGCCCACGCTACGGACTATAAAGTGCGCATCCGACCGGTCATCGCTGGCTACAGTGTCGGGACGATTGAAGGCTCCGGTACCACCGGACTCATCGTCGCCCCAACTGGAGCGCCAGCTACACGTTACCTTTTTAGCAATAACCATGTCCTCAATCCCTCCAATACAGATAATCGGGAGGCTACAATTCAGCCAGGCGGAGCCGATGGAGGTACGGTTGCCCAGGATCGTACAGGAAGGTTGTATCGTTACGTGCGCTTGAAGCCCACCGGAACGAACCTGATTGATGTGGCGCTTTCGCTTCCGACCCGCAACAATCTGCTCAATCCACGTTATGCTACAGTGGGAGCGATTCCCGGGCATGTTACCGCTTATCGTGTAGGGGAAAAATTAAAGAAGGTAGGACGTACGACTGGCCGGGTCAATGGTACGGTAGAGTCGGTCTATACAGACCTGCAAATCAATTATGGCGGCGAGTTGGGCCTACTGACCTTCGAAGATCAGACGGTTATTAGAGGTACGACTCCTGTATCCCTACCCGGGGATTCCGGCTCTGTATGGCTCAGGCAGTCCGATAATTATGCAGCTGCGGTCAACTATGCAGGCACGGCAGATGGCCGCTTATCCATAGCCTTTCCAGTGCAGTGGTTCATGCAGGTATTCAACACACGAGTAGCCCGCCCCAGCGGGGCAGGCAAAGTGCTCACGGTAGATACAGGATCTTCCCCTGGCTCCTATACTAGACAACTCACCAATGAGGAGCTCGTTCGCTTAAGACCAAGAACGACCCGCATTAAACGGAGTTAAATGCTTCGAAAGCATCATCTCCCCGGATTTCTCTCCTGATTACAGAATGAATTCAAGAAATCCGGGCGGAGGCGATGGGAAGCACCAGCAAGAATAAATTCACAATGCCAATCATTTATGAGGCAAATGTTTCACGATACAAATCATTCACAATACAAATCATTCATAATACAAAACGTTAACGACATGAAATGAATGCATACTACATTCTAATCTGCCCCTCCAGCATATGCCTGGACTCGCGCATCATGGGTTATAATGGTGCTGCTTGCCGAGGCTAAGCCCCAGATTTCTTGAGCGGTCAGAGCTCTGTTGTAGATGATCAGCTCATCTACTGCACCATTCAGATAAGGATCATCAAACTGGGATTTCCCAATGTAATTCCAATTTGTCAGTCCAAGGCTGGCAGGCTTCAGCGTCATATTCGTGTCACGTGTCACCTCTATGCCGTCCACATACATAATTCCGATAGTGCCTGACAAAGTCACGGCTACATGCTTCCAGACACCTGTCGCTAGTTCTGGGGCATTCAGTTGCTGTTCCTCTCCGTTCCCTGAGACAGTGACGGCAAAACGCATACCTGTCCCTTCAGCCTTCGGGGTCAAAAACATATACCGATCTGTTCCTGCTCCAAAATCAAACAGACGAGCCCAGCCGTTATGCGTGTTCACCCGTACCCATGCGGCAATGGTAAAGTCATTAATGCTGCTAACTATTCCGCTCGGCAGGCTGGCATAGCCGTCTATACCGTTAAGGCGCAGAGCATTGCCATTTCGTCCCGCACCCCACGTGCCGCCATGTACACTGGCCTGCTGTCCATAACCTGACGAATCGGCTGCGGTTGATCCGGCCGTTTCATTAAATTCATAATGGGCTATAATGTCTCCGGGGGGAGCCGGATTGCCTGAACTGGACTGAATACGGATATCGTAGTTGGCTGCTGTACCGATATTCAGTCTGGCTATAGTCGCAGCATTGTTAACGGCTGTGACTGATCCGGTTTTGGTGCCGTCTATGAGTACATCATACGTACCTGCCGCAAGCCCGGTCATCGTCACAACAGTCGTATGGGCTGTGCCTGGTGTCGTATTTTTTAACATCAGACGGATGTTGTTCTTGGATTTGGACACGTCGGCCAAGCTATATTGATCCCGATTCATCTCCAGACTTAGCTTCTGGGTAATCAGATGCAGACGTTGGAAGACGCCGTCTTTTGGAGTGATCGTATAGCTGTTATTGCTTTCTGTAACGTCACAGCCATAGCCCAATAAGCCGAATATGGGATCGACAGCAACATCCGAGCTTAGGATTTTAATGGCTCCAAATAGCCCCAGATCGGCTTCCCCGGACATACCGCGCCATCCGTTAAAGAGGGGGCCGCCGTCCAGACCAAGGGCGCCGAAATTGCCTTTGCCTGCCTGATAGGTCCACGATACGGCTCCAATATTGGCAGGATCAGAGCTGATCTGTCCCGAGTTAATCGCCCCGATGTTCGCCAGCTTGGCGGCGTAGGATAGGCGCTGGTCCACTTCGGGCTTGGACGAATAACGACGTGTCCAGTCATCCATCGCGTACCCCGCCAGTGAGGTCGTGTACTGGAAGTTCCACCAATTTTCTCCGGTAATCGTGACGGGATCGGCGTAATAGTACCAGACAGGCATATGACCGCGTGCAGCGCGTGTTTTGGCATTGATTTTGCCCATCATGGTCGTATTGCCGTTCATTTTGGCTAGTGTATACACCGCCTCTTCACCTGTATTGTCATAGTTATACTCAGAGCCATAGGGATAGGTGGTATTTTTGAAATTATTGTATTTGGTAGCCATTTTGGCAATCAGGTCGTTAGCTTCGGTAGTCAAGCCTTCTTCCTGAAGTGCTTTGATGATATCCGGCGTGGTCAGCTCACCCATGAGTCCCGTATTCCAGTTATAAGCAACAGGACCCTCATACAACGCTTTAAAAATACGGTAAGCGCGTAGCAAATATGTGTTTTTGCTATTGCGATAGCTGATCAGGTTAGGATACAGCTTGGCGAGTTTATACATGCTGAAAAATGTATTATAGATGTGCGGATAGGCATAGCCCCGATACGTAGGTGTCGTATTAGGCTGCGGCATCAGAAAATCAGGGACGAGATAATCCGTATGATGGCCTTCCATCAGATTCGTCCAGATAGCCACCTCCAGATAATCGTCGACCGCCTTGATTTCAGAGGCCACGGGCTTCTGGACATTTTTCTCCGCCAGAAACTGGCCGTGAGTTAATCCCCAATCATCTCCCCAGCCCCAGTAGCCGGCAAAGCTATTGCGTCTGGCCTTAGATTGCATCATCCAGTCATCAAACACTTTGTCCCGCAAGTCTCCTGGCACGTTCCATTGCGTACGGTTGACCATGAAGGTGGAGTGGCGCTGAAGCGCAGTGTCGACTGGCTCAATGGCATAGAACTGGAGAACGGTTTTTTCACCGTTACCGTAGTTCACTGTAATATTGTTGTGACCCAATCTACCTAGTTTGAGTTCATATATTTTGTGGTTTGTAGGGGCGGTTTCCAAATAGCTGATAGTCGTTTCGGAGGGATACTGCGCGGTGACAGAGGTGATGGATTTGCGGGTATGCAGATCGAATTTAGCCTTCAGATTGGTCGGGACAATCATACCCGGAACTACGGTCACATCCACATGTCCCTCGCTGTATAGCCTGTCCTTTACAGCCTGCTCGTCTGCTACCTTGAAAAATTTAAAAGCGTACGTTTTGCTTTCACCAGGGGCCAGCGACAAACTAGTGTTCTCCAGATAGCCGCGATTAGTGCTTTTGATGACATTGGAGTGGATATAGAATACATTCAGCCCTTCAGACCAGCCGCCTTGCTCCATAGCCCATGTACTGCCTGGATGCTCCTCGACTCTCCAGTGGTCCTGATATTCGAGACCGGCGCCCGTGGAGGCATCAGGCAGCAGCAGGATATACGGGCCGATGCCGCTAGGCCGTCCAGCGGTAATAAAGGAACTGTGATGACCTACAAAGGAATGAGAGAGTACTCTGGTTTCATAGATTTGTTCGTTATTGCCGCCAGACCAGTATTCATTAAAAGGAAGCGGCAGCCCCCAATCTCCGATTTCCAGCGTTTGATTAGAGGTATTCATTACTTTCATTTGCCAATGTAAATAGTCGTTAACCAACGAATAGGTTTCATGTAAAGTGAAGTTGCGTATTCCCTGAGGGTTTGAGGAATTTTGGTAGGATACCTGGACGCTGTTACCAGAAGAGGTCATCTGGCGCGCATCAGCAGAATTGCTTGTCCATGCCCGAGTCCACGCCCCATTACCTAGACGATAGGTGAACATGAGTTCACCCAGCCACTGATGATCTGGTGTATTTTGCTTAGGTGCGTTGGAGCCGTTCATGACATAATTCGTATTAAAGGTGTCTCCTGTCAGACGTAAGGAAGAGATATCCCCATAATCCCCGATCGAGATGGAGAATATTTGATTCGATAGCTGTACTGCCATGCTATCCACCTCCTAACAAAGGTTCGTGAGTGTACTCACATGTTAATATATGTGTCAGAAATATTTTTGCTACCCTATGCGTGAGAATGAATAGAAAATAGATTCATATAGATATCCTAGAAGTCTATTCATAATGGAGGTAGAGGTGCCTATCATAGAATCATCATTGCCAGAAGGTGAATGGACAGATCTTATTTTTGATAAATGTGATCTGTCCAATTCAGTGATTGCGAATTTGATGGATTACAAGTGGAGATAGAAGATTTGAATGGCTGCGTCATCTCACCGCATAAGGCTACTCTTCATTTTCTTCATATCGTGGCCGTATCCACTTTCGAGCGCGTATATTTTTATCCAGCAGCTTTAATTGTCGTGCTATGGTGTACCCTATCAGGTATGCAGCAGCGGATGTGTTGCCATCGACCGTGAAGGGGATGATGGAAGCATCGGCAACGATTAAATTTTTGACTCCATGCACGTTACCTCTGCGATCCACGACGCCTCCTCTATTTAATGGGGCCATGCGAAGAGAGCCTTGCTGGTGATGATTATGGCCAAAATTTTGCTTGATAAATTCCTCCAGGCTAGAGTCGTTATCAATAACGTCAAGCGTAGGAGAAACGAGCTGATATGATGGATCAATGGCCGTCAGCTCTGCCGCTATGTTCTTGACATAATTTTTATATATGTTTTTCACCGCTTCCATGTCCTCGGGATTCGAGAGAAAGCCTTCATCTGCAAGTACGATTTTCAGAGGGTCATTGTTTTGCAGTTTGATCGATCCCCAGCTTGCAGGGCGTAAGTAAATCAATCCTAGGGTAAGCATGCCTTCCGAACCTATGCCTAGCATTTGAACCGCCCGACGATGGTCCTCCGTTCCATTGGGATCAGGCAAGAAGGCTCCACCCGTATATAGAGCATTTGGATCGTTAGAAGGCAGTGCGCGGTCCCTGGGATTGGTTGAGAAGGAGGCGAAGTTCAGTGTATGGTTACGCAGGCGTTTGCCTACATTGGGATTATTAAATACTACATGAATCCCTTTGTCTTTAAGCGATTTCTCAGGTCCGATTCCGGATAGCATTAATAACTGGGCGCTGTTAATGCCTGCTGAGACGATAACTTTCTTCCGTGCATAAGCTCGTGTACATATTCCTTCACGGAGGAATTCCACTCCTACAGCGCGCTTGTTAGTAAAAAGAACGCGCAAAGTTGTTGATTTAAAGAAAACCCTCAACTTCCGGCCATTTACGCCCTGTCCGGAAGAAGTCATGATGCCTGGCGAGAGAAAAGCGGTTGAAGAGCTTTCCCTGCGTCCATTTGGTTTTTGGAACAACTGCCATCGGGTAAAGGGACCAAGGGGAGTTTTAGGATCGTTATAATCGAGGATTTCCGGAAACCCTGTCGCACGTTCAATGGCCAAAGTTAGTTTCTGTGCCATAGACGTGGGATTTACAGGGGCTTGCCTGATATCAATCCGTCCGCTATATCCGTGAACCCTTGGGTTATTCGTTTCTCCATTATATTTTTCTAGTTTTTTGAATCGGCGAATGGCTCTTCTAGGTGACCATAATGGGCCTAAAAGCTTTTCCCATTCTCTAAACACAGCCGAAGTAGGCCGTACATACTGCTCGCCGTTAATAGAAGAACCGCCGCCTAGCAGCCGTCCTGTGGTCCATTCGAATGACCGATCGTCTACTCCATTTTGTGGAATGCCTTCCCCTTGCCAAAAGTATTCAGGGAAAAATTGTTCCTCCAGCTCTGGGGCAAAGGTAGAGTCCCTAATGGGTTTGTCTTTATCGTTATTTTCCCCTGCTTCCAGCACAAGAACCGATGTTTGCTTATCATCCGTAAGGGTTTTCGCTATTACAGCACCCCCAGGACCTGTTCCCACAACAATATAATCATAGACTAATTTGTTTTTCATACAGCTCTCCTTTATAGATAAATGGGCTAATGTAGAATATTAATTTGTTTTGTCCTATGTTCCGCCCATAACAAAAAAAGATCCGCCTAAGCGGACCTCTTGCATTTATGAATAGCTTATTTCTTTGTAACCACCGGCCGGACAATCTTCGTCGTCAAGACATTAAGCGCGTCACGCACTTCTGCGGCGAAAACAAGCGGCTTTTCTACTTTTTCGAAGTGGATGTACCAAAGATTGGGGTTATCGAATAGCCAGTGGTTGTGCAGTGCCGTCACTTTGACACCATGTTTGCGAAGCCGGGAAATAAACGGATTAATTTCTGCGGTCAAAATCACGGTTTCACCAAGACATAGTCCTTTTCCGTTACGGCCAATACTTTCGAAAGAAAAAGCCTGGGGTATGGCAAGGAAGGATCTGGCCCTTTTACCTAAAATGACCGGCTTAATGTTATTTCTGACATTAGAAGCAGTACAAACTCCGTTAATAATTTGAGGTGTTGCTTTTAATATAGCGGCAAACTTTTTACAAAGTGGACTAATTGCCATTTCTTCTCACTCCAATTCTTTTAAGTTACTAGCATCATATGAAAAAGTAAGGGAGTGGGAAGGGGCAATTCTTCTTTATTGTTTGTCTAATTTGCTATACACAAGGTGCAAATAAAGCCCCCTTTTAAAGCCTCAGCTGAGCTCCGTGATACTATGTTTGATACTGTCCCAGGCCTGGCGCAGGCGCTTAACACCTTCGATAATTTGCTGCTCCGTTAAGTGAGCAAAGTTAAAGCAGGCTGAGGGAGGTCCTGGTGTCAGCTGGTAATCAGCGGCATCACGCCATGTGACTCCGTAAAAACGTGCTGTCTGCAGGAAATGATGGTACTGGGCAGACCCATGCTTCCAGATCGCATAGGCGTGCAGACCACAATCGGTCTGATGCCAGTGAAACAGCTCACTTAACGGCTGGATTTCATGCTGGAACACGTCGTAGCGTAATCTGTATATTCGAGTCATCCGCCGTAAATGACGAACGTAGTCTCCGCGCATCATAAAACGCGCCAGCGCGCGCTGCTCCAAGCGGGCAGGCGGCAGGGGATCGTATAGTCGTTTGGCTGCAGTCAGCGCTTGCGCCAATTCAACTGGCAGGATGGCATACCCGAGTCGAAGGCTGCTAAACATACTTTTGGAAAAGGAACCAACATAGATGACACATTCTGCGCGATCCAGAGCTTTTAACGGTTCGATGGGACGTCCTGCCCAGCGGAATTCACTGTCATAATCATCCTCAATGATCCACGCCCCCTTGGATGTTGCCCATTGCAAAATATGCTGCCGGCGTGCTAATGGCAGTACAGCACCGGTTGGAAACTGCCTTCCAGGCGTAACGAACAGGAGTTTGGCATCCCAATCCTGTGGAATAAGTCCCTGCTGATCCAGTTCAGCAGCGCGTATACGTCCGCCTGAGGCGGTAACTGCACGATAGATGCCGGAATAACAGGGATTCTCCAGTACAATGTTATCTTGTTCATGAATAAGCAGCTGAGTTAGCAGCGTGATCGCTTCCATGGAACCGCTACATAATACGACTTGATCCGGTGTGGCCGTAATTCCGCGTGTTCTGCCAACATGCTGGCAGATCGCTTCACGCAGCCATTGATCACCGTTCACTGGTGCAGGCGCCGAATCATCTGAAGGCTTCTGCAAGTCCTTGCCAGCGGCAGCCAATGCACTTTTCCATGCGATCTGTGAGCTACCCTCCAATACAACTTCATCGGCTTGAAAAGAAATCAAAGGCAGGTTCGCATCGTCTCGATCCGTAGCAAACACAGGAGTCGAGTATAAGACTCGTTCTTTTTCGAGCTGCATTATTCGTTGTCCCCATGCTGACAGAGCAGGGGCTATTTGTTTTGCAATAGGCGGGTTTTGGTTCTGCAGGTCGATTCGAGATTCGTCTGGCAGCATTACAGTCTGCTCCATAACAAAGGTTCCTCTGCCTACTACCGAATTTACATATCCTTCTGCCAACAGCATATCGTATGCTTCTTTAACACTCCCGCGCGAAATTCCATACATCACAGCCAGATCGCGACTGGAAGGCAGGCGCGTACCACTGGCAAGGGAGCCAGTCAGAATTCCCTCTCGAAGAGCGTGATACAATGCCAAGTATTTCAAATGATATTTTTGAAGCGTACGCTGGTAAGCTATCGTAATGTCCATACGTTTCTCCTTAGATTGGTCCAGTCATTTTCATTCATATTGGGTCTTTTTAATAATCCATTTTCAACATAATCTGAAATATATCGTTGGTCAATAGATGGAAGGAGAGATACTCATGAGAAGAAAAGAGTTTACAGTGGCCGAACAAGAGGAAATAGAGGAGTTTCTTAACGAGGTCAGTTTTGGATTTTTAGGCATGAACAGCGAGGATGGTTTTCCGCGTGTGGTTCCTTTGAATTTCGCTTATGGGAATGGCGTCTTTTATATTCATGGCAGCCGTGCTGGAGAAAAGATGGAACTAATGAAAGAGGACAATAGAGTCACTTTTTCAGCAGCCAAAGAGTATGCGCTCATTCCGTCTTATTTTACCGATGAACATATGGCATGTCCGGCGACTACATTTTTCAAAAGTATTACCGTGCGTGGTCATGCAGAGCATGTAGTGGATCTGGAGGAAAAGGCATCGGCATTTTCCATTTTTATGAGAAAGTTGCAACCGGAAGGCGGTTATGATCCGATCGATGCCAGCGATTCACGGTATGCTTCACGTTTGAAAGGGGTCGCTCTGATCAAAATCGTTCCACATGAGTGGACTGCCAAGTTTAAATTCGGCCAAAATGTCAAAGGGGAGGAACGTCAGCAGATTATCGACGGTTTGCAACAACGGGGACTGGATGATGATCTGACAACAATTGAAATGATGCGTAAATATGGCCCTCATCATTGATATATATGTATAATGCCGATGCCGATGTAAAAATTTGATTTCGATATGCTCATTCCTGCTCGCTCATCCGTCTAATTGGTTAATTATACCTTGAAGGGGATGCCCTTGATTTTCCAAAACTTTCAGTCCTTCTGCATTAGGACTTTTGAAGGAAAGGTATATATCATCCTCAAGCCCGTTGTTCTTACTGCAAAGGAATTTTATAATACGATAGATTTGTGGTGTAAGGGGGCAAGACCGTGATGAGAGCTGGAGTCAGAAGTCGGGAAAGTCGGCGGTTGTTACTGGAAGCAGGGGCTGAAGAGTTCGCTCAAACCGGGTTTTACCAAACAAAGGTAAGTTCGATTGCGGCGCGTGCAGGATTGACGCAGCCGGATTTTTATATTCATTTTGAAAGCAAGGAACAAATGTATAAGGAGCTTGTGAAGAGCTTCCGTACCTTAGTGAATGAGACGGTACAAAGCATGAAGATTGGCCCGGACTTCAGCGAGGCTGAAGTTTTGAGACGGGGACAAGCTTTTCTGGAAGCTATTTTTCGCATGTTGTCTAATAATCCGGCAATCACTCGTGTTGGATTTTACCAGGCGGCAGACTCAGTACACATCAAGGCAGAAATGGCGGAGCATATCAAGAAGCATCTGCTGGCGGCGCAACGATGGGGTTCCTGTCGTGAGGAGCTGGACCCTGAACTGACAGCAGAAAGTGTGATCGGCTTGATTGAACGGCTGACGTTAACGAAATTGCTGCCTGGACGTGAAAGCCCGTCTGTACTTGCCAAGCAGGCACAAAACCTCCTGTATCACGGCATGCTCGGATCCGGAGAATAACTGAACCACATATCTCCACCCACATTTGGGCGACAAGCTCAGCATTTGTCCCTATCATGGTCGGCGGCATAAGCATAAGATGCTCTTGTAAACCATGAAGGGAGGAATCACCATGTCTGGAGTAGGCGCTGGTTATGGAGCTTTTACATCTACAGGAGCGATTCTGGTACTTTTCATTCTGCTCGTTATTATTTCCAAAGCATTCGTCATCTGATTCATTGCTCATGAGTCTGTTTTCGAGCGAATTGCTGTAATCGACAGAGGGAGGAGGAATTCTGAGATGGGTGAAGTAGATAGAGGTTGTGGCGGTGGCGGCTACGGCATGTGGACTTCCACTGGGGTAATTTTGGTGCTCTTCATTTTGCTGGTTATCATCACACGTACTTTTTTCATCTAATGTGATATTCATGGACTTGAACGCCGATGCTTCGGGTCTATGATCATACAATCCCAAAGAGGAACCGTCTCTAACAGAGGCGGTTTCTTTTTACTTTAAAGTTTACGTTGACGTTAACGTTATATAGGCGTAGTATTTATATATAATCTTTTTCATAAGGTGGGTGTCATGGTTACGTATAAAATTGATGAGGTCGCCAAGCAAAGTGGTTTGACCAAGCGAACCATTCGTTATTATGAGGAAATCGGCTTATTGCCCTCCCCGCAGCGCAGTGAAGGAAATATGCGGCTGTATACGCAGGAGGATGTGGATTTACTAAAAAAAATCGTGAGTGCCAAGGAAGTGCTTGGTTTTTCTTTGCAAGAGCTTCAGCGTTACATGACCGCAGCAGAAATGCTCAAGGGGCAGCGGGAGGAATATCGCGAGCGAACGGAGCATTTGCAGCCGATCGAGCGACGGGCGATGTTAGAAGATATGGAACGTACACTGAACGAACAGTTGGAATTAATGGAGGGAAAAATCAACAGCATCCGTATGCTTCAGACTGAATTGGAAGAACTGCGGGTCAGGGTTCGTGAACGCAAGATCCTTTTGGATGAGGAACTTGATCACAATCCATCATAATAAGAACACTTACATTCAGATGTGGAGGTAACATTGTATTATGAGTTCACAACATGCATTACCTGAAGAGTTAAAAGAACGCTCAGGCTTGCTGTCTCAGCCCAAAGCTGTATGGGCGGTCGCCTTTGCCTGTGTTATTTCATTTATGGGTCTGGGATTAGTCGATCCGATCCTGCCAGCCATTGCCGATCAGCTTCATGCGACGAAAAGTCAGGTGTCATTGCTGTTTACCAGCTATAATCTGGTGACGGGCGTTGCGATGCTGATTACGGGCGTCGTCTCTAGTCGGTTGGGTGTCAAATGGACATTATTAACCGGTATTTTATTCATTATTGTGTTTGCTGGACTGGGTGGCACGGCCAATACAGTTGGTGGAATTGTAGGCTACCGGGCAGGATGGGGCCTGGGGAACGCTTTGTTTATCGCAACAGCGCTGTCTGCGATTGTAGGCCTGTCCACTTCCGGAACAGCTAAAGCGATTATTTTGTATGAAGCGGCACTGGGCCTTGGGATTTCAGTCGGCCCGCTGTTAGGCGGAGAGCTGGGTTCCATTTCCTGGAGAGGCCCATTTTTCGGTGTAGCCGGACTGATGGTTATCGGATTTTTGTTCATTACGTTTATGCTGCCTTCGATTCCAAAGCCGAAGAAACGAGGTTCCATTGCGGACCCATTCAAAGCGCTGAGTTATTCCGCCTTGTTCACGCTCGGCATTGTCGCATTGTTATATAACTTTGGATTCTTTACGTTGATGGCGTATTCTCCATATGTCATGCATTTAGACGAACATGGATTGGGTTATGTGTTTTTTGGCTGGGGAATTATGCTGGCCTTTACTTCAGTATTTGTAGCTCCTAAGATTCAAGCACGCTTTAGCGTGGTATCTTCCATTAGTGTCATGCTAACGCTGTTCGCCATTGATTTAGGGGTTATGGCGATCGGGACTTTAACAGGTTCGCCAACGACTGTCATTGTAGCCGTCATTGTGGCTGGTATTTTTCTGGGAATTAACAATACATTGATTACTACTGCTGTTATGCAGGCCGCTCCAGTGGAGCGCTCCACAGCATCTGCGGCTTACAGCTTTATGCGCTTTTTGGGCGGGGCTATTTCGCCGTGGCTTGCAGGGAAGCTGTCAGAGTGGTACTCAGCAGAAACTCCGTTTTATTTTGGAGCATTGATGGTATTGATCGGTGTAGCTGTGCTGATCGTACGTCGCCGACATATGCAGGATATTCAGGTAGATGCACACTAATATTGATCTTCTGGGGAGGAAAAGAGTATGAGCGAATTCAAACATATTCTGGTCGCGATTGATGGTTCGGAACACGCTATGAAGGCGTTGGAGTCAGCGAAAACGTTGGCCAAGCAGCTTCAGGGGGATTCGCATCTGACCGTATTGCATGTAAATCCGGCTTTATCCATGAATGAACCCCCGGTTGGGATTGATGTGGAGGAGCGGATCGAGGAGGAAGGTCGTCATATCCTGGAGCCTGCAGCCGATTATTTGAAGGACGAGGGCATTTCATACCGTATGTTGGCGGGTCATGGTGATCCGGCGAGTATTATTTGCGAGACTGCACAGCAGGAAAAGGCAGATCTGATCATTATGGGAACCCGTGGACAAGGACTTGTTACGGAGCTGATTTTGGGTAGCGTGAGTCATTATGTGATTCAGCATGCACCTTGTCCGGTGCTGACGGTAAAATAGCAGTTAAATGGAGCATTGATATAGAGAAAAAGGAGGAAAGCAGTATGCAGCAGCATTTATTTATTGGTGGGGAGTGGAAAACAGCTTCATCTTATACAACGCTGAAGTCACCGTATTCCGGGGAAGTCATTGCTGAAGTAGCAGAGGCTACTGCCGAGGATGCCAAGGCCGCAATTCTGGCAGCATCGGATGCACGCGCAGAGATGCGAGCCATGCCAGCGCACCAGCGATCAGCTATTTTGGAGAAGCTGGCTGACCTGCTGGAAGAGCGACGAGAGGATGCAGCGCGTATCATTGCACGCGAAGCGTCCAAGCCTTGGAAGGCTGCGCTCGCCGAAGTAGATCGGACCGTGCAAACCTATAAGTTTGCAGCCGAAGAAGCCAAGCGCATCCATGGGGAAACCATTCCGCTGGATGCTGCACCGGGTGGTGAAGGACGGATGGCCTACACGCTCAAAGAACCGGTCGGGGTAGTAGGAGCGATCACACCATTTAACTTCCCGATGAACCTGGTCGCTCATAAAGTAGGCCCAGCGCTGGCAGCGGGCAATACGATCGTATTGAAGCCTGCGGAGCAGACGCCGCTGTCGGCTTACTTGATCGCGGAGTTGCTGGAGCAAGCTGGATTGCCAGCAGGGGCTCTTAACGTGATCAGCGGCGACGGCAAAACAATTGGCGACGTACTGGTCACTGATCCACGGGTCAGCTATATCACCTTCACCGGTAGCCCGGTGGTCGGTACAGAAATTCGCTCCAAGGCTGGCTTGAAGCGGGTCACGCTGGAGCTGGGGTCCAACGCTGCTGTTATTATCGACCGTGATACGGATGTGGACGCGATCATCGACCGTTGTGTGAGTGGAGCCTTTGCTAATCAGGGGCAGGTATGTATTTCAGTTCAACGTATTTACGTTGTTGATGAATTGTATGATCCATTTGTATCGCGATTTATAGAAGCGACTCAGCGGTTAAAAACGGGAGATCCGTTAGATCCGGACACGGACGTATCGGCGCTCATCTCAGCCAAGGATGTTGAGCGTGTTCGTGAGTGGCTGGAGGAAGCGGTTCAAGCAGGCGCGAGGATTGCTCTGGGTGGTCATGCCGAAGGAGGGATCTTGGAGCCGACCGTATTGCTTGATGTGGACCCGACTTCCAAGGTGTCTTGCCGCGAAGTGTTTGCCCCGCTTGTGCTGATTCATTCCGTTAGCTCTATAGATGAAGCTGTAAACCATGTAAATGATTCGATCTATGGTCTGCAGGCAGGAATTTACACTCGTGATATCACGACCGCGCTGGATGCAGCGGACAAGCTTGAGGTTGGCGGCGTGGTGATTAATGATATTCCAAGCTTCCGTGTCGACCATATGCCGTATGGCGGTGTGAAGCAAAGTGGCACCGGACGCGAAGGCGTAAAGTATGCCATGGAAGAAATGTTGGAAACCAAGCTGGTCATTATTAAACGGTAAGTAGTTATATGAAAGCCTATCGGATGGATATTGAAATACGCTCTGCGTATGAGTACCCATCTGATAGGCTTTATTGCGCTTTCTACGCGATTGTCTATTGAAAATCAAATGTTAGACTGAAAAATATTTGGTAAAGCTTATATGGCTTGATTTTTAGACCGTCGGAACTGTTCCACCGTCAATATTATATTCACTTCCAGTAATGGAAGCGGCCCGGTCGGAAACCAGAAAAGCAACAAGCTCGGCGACTTCTTCTGGTAGTCCTGGACGACCCATTGGAATGCCTCCCAACGAGTCCATCAGTTGCTTTAATGCACTTTGTCGGTCGCCTGTCGTCTCAGCAATCCGATCAATCAAATTTTGTGCTGCTTTCGTTTCGATAAAGCCTGGCGCAACTGTATTAATACGAATACCTTGAGGCGAAAACTGCTTGGATAACCCCTTGCTGTAAGTAGTTAAAGCTGCTTTGGCCGCAGCATAAGCCAATGTTGCATCATATAGCGGCAAGCGACGTTGAATGGATGAAATATGAATAATAACACCAGAACCCTTTTCTACCATAGCCGGCAGCAATCCACGGTCTAGACGGACAGCAGCAAACAGATTGGCGTTAAAAGTTTGCTGCCAATGCTCGTCTGTCAAGATAAGAGCACCCCCGGATGGGGCTGACGAGCCTCCAACATTGTTGATAAGAATATCTACACCGCCTAGGCGCTCCAGAACACAGTTTACTACTTTATCTACACCTTCTCGCGTACTAATATCGGCTGGAATAAACAGGTCTGGTTTATCTAAATTAACTGGTGTAGTTCGAGCCGTAGTTATTACGGTAGCACCTGCAGCCGTAAGTCTCTTAGCAATAGCCTCTCCCATTCCTTTGGTACCGCCTGTGACCAAGGCCCTTTTGCCTTTAAACTCACTTAAAATGCTTTCTAATTGAAAACTCATGTGACTAATTCCTCCTATTATTAATGTGGTTGAGAAGTACCTCTAGGTATCTCTACTTCGAGTTCACTTGTCTTGTGAACCCTGCAAACTATCGACAATGACGCCCCGGTATCGCCCTCCGCGCAGTCGATGCTTTATGGCCTTTTGATAGGCTGGGCTAAAATACCAAGCTTGTGCTTCCTCAAAAGTGGGGAACTCCAAAATCGCCAGCCCTTCAATATCGGGGCCTTCGAGGACCTGATACGCTCCATACATTGCTAGAGGTTTGACGGAATGTCCCGCCAAACCCGCCGGTGCCAGCTCAGAATAAAGTTGGAGTTCAGTTTGATCGATACTCTGTTCACGAATAAAAACAACATAAGCGGGCATAACATATCCCCTTTCTTATTTAAAAATTTTATTGTTCGTGTCATCCCTATCCATAATCAACACATCGTTATTGAGAGCGAAAGTAATTTAAACCTCCTATGCCGAGTATGCTGTGAGCGATCATTTCAAACTCATCATAGCAGTGATAATATGACTACAGGGTGTCATATTATAGAGGATCATTTAGATTTCTATAGGAATAGTGCCGTACGGTATAAGCAGTTAGAGCAGACCTTTTTACAAACTTTTATAAAAAATTAAAAAACACTTTCTACTTGCCATGTAAAAAGGAATAAACTATACTGAGACCAATCAATTTGTGATTGATCAATCACTAACCAATGAACTGAGGGTAATATTCATGAGCAGGATACCGCTCAAGTTTACTCAGGACGTATCTTAATTGGAACTATTAAGTTAGCATATTCAGTTCATTGAAGGAGTACATAGTTATGTAATTGATCAATCACTCACCTTATTAACAAATGGAGGAGAGAAAGAATGAAACATCTTATTATTTACGCACATCCGTCTGGGGAAAGCTTTAATCATGCAATTTTGACCACAGCAGTAAAGGGGCTAAAGCAAAAAGGACATGATGTAGTCGTTCGCGATCTATATGATATCGGCTTTCAACCTGTACTCAGCAGTAGCGAGATCATTGGAGGAATTGGAGAAGATATTGTGCGGGAACAGAGGTTTTTGCAATGGGCAGAGGTGATCACCTTTATTTATCCGATTTGGTGGACGGGGATGCCAGCTATATTGAAGGGGTATATTGACCGCGTCTTCTCCTACGGATTTGCTTACAAATATGTAAACGGGGTGCAGATGGGACTGCTCAAGGGGAAGAAAGCTATTATCCTCAACACCCAGGGGAAATCACATGCGGAATATGCCAGCAACGGCATGGATCAAGCACTTCGCTTGACGTCCGACAAAGGCATATTTGAATATTGCGGACTTGATGTTATGTACCATCTATTTTTTGAGTCGGTACCTCAATCTGATGAACATACGCGTAAAGAATGGCTTCATCAGATTGCAGACATGGCCAGCAAGGCCTGATGGAAATATGTTTTAGAAAATTTCCGTAAGGTGGAAAAAAATGGCCAATGACCCGTTCAAAAGACAGCGCTTTGATCGGCGGGCGCTGTCTCTCTGGTCGGTCTGATATTTATTTTTTCCGATTTTTATGTTTAGCGCTACGAGTTCCACCGGAAGGCCACTGAGAGCTACCACCTTGACCGCCGCTTTGCCCATGAGAAGGCCACTGAGAGCTACCGCCTTGACCGCCGCTTTGCCCATGAGAAGGCCACTGAGAGCCACCGGCTTGGCTGCCGCTTTGCCCATGAGGATACCACTGGGAGCCACCGCCCTGACCGCCGCTTTGCCCATGAGGATACCACTGGGAGCCACCGCCCTGACCGCCGCCTTGCCCATGAGGATACCACTGGGAGCCACCGCCCTGACCGCCACTTTGCCCATGAGGCTGCCAATGCGACCCACCGCCCTGACCGCTGCCTTGCTCATGAGGCTGCCACTGAGAGCCACCACCTTGACCACCGCTTTGTCCTCCGATAGAAGGCATACTTGGATAAGGGCCTTGAGCCTGACTGATTTGAGTAACATCAATAAAAGACTGTGTGCCGTTAGGATATAGTACTAACATTGATTTATTAGCGGGATCTACGCTTTTTACAAAAGCCACAATCTGTTGGCCGTTAACAGTAAAGATTCCCCATAAATTAACAAAATTGCTCACTTCATTCGTAGTTGCGAAATGTTGTTGTGGCGATCTCATCGAACCACTAAAAGAACGTTTAGACAAGGTGTATATCTCTCCTTTAGATTGAATTTTGTGACATCATATGTGCAAACGTACTCATTGGAATGGGCAAATGTTCCTTCAAGATGATATTTATTTGGAAAACACTATCACCAGGAAGCTCTATGCTGTCAACAAAATAGGCGGCGATGTCCACGGTGTTAAGGTAGAAGTGGCGTTCATTCTATAGAAGGAGTAGATACTCGATTAACAACTTTATGTAAAAACAATTTGACATTTTTGAATAATAAAATATAATTATAAATGTAAAATATTTTTTACATTATTGGGGTTAAGGTGGATCCATTGAAAAATAACATTAGAAATGTGCGAAAGAATATGAAACTCTCACAAGAAGGGCTTGCCAACAAATGTGGCGTTACAAGACAAACCATAAACGCCATCGAAAATAATAAATATGATCCTACCTTAGCGTTAGCATTCAAGCTATCCATACATCTGAATACACAAATTGATAAATTATTTTTCTATGAGGAGGACATGGAATGAAATTACGAAAAGCTGACGAAATGGAAAAGTTCCAAAGCGACCAATCTGCTAAATTTGGATTTGTTTTTTATACGATTGCACTGCTGAGTTGGTCATTATACGATTTTTTTACCAAGGATGATTCTGGATGGCAAATGACCATTTTACTCATAGGGTGTGCCGTTTATTTTTGGACAAGGGTGGTCTATTACAAAAAAATGAATAAATAAACGAAATGACCTTCTCTAAATAGAAAAGGTCGTTTCCTTTAATTTACGTATTACTATTAAATGGCATTGTTTTCTTGAATAAGACATAAATCGCTTGCAAATCATCCAGTAGTTCTCTGTACCTAGTGGGGATTTTCGTATATGTGTTTCCTGTTTTTTGTCGGTTAGCTAGGATGCTGCGTATCACGGTTCAAAATTAGCTGTACATGATGAAATCTCTGGTGTATACCTATGTAGGGTAGCAAGCTGTAGTTATAGCATTTTTTTGAGCTGGGATATACGGGCTTGGGAAACCTCAAGTATTTTGGCATATTCGTGCTGTGCTGCATTGGGTTGCTTTTGCATTAATTCTTTTAGACTTTCAATCATCTGCTTTGTCGATCGCCGCAGACGTTTGGACTCTTTGATCGGCCGTTGTCCATTGGCTAAAGCTGATTTAGACGATCTCTGGATAGGGCTAAAATTTACCCCCTTCTTTAAACTTTCAATACATTCTTTACAAATAAAACTGTCTCTAAAATAAGTCAATTGTTCTGCTGAACCACACATTTTACACGTCACCCCGGTATATTTTCGAAAGGCGAGAATACCAGTTTCCTCATCTGCGAAAATCTCAACGGGATCACCTACATTAAAATCCATGGAAATTCGCATTTCTTTGGGAATAACGATACGGCCTAACGCATCTAGGGGACGTGTCATACCTGTACTTTTCAAATGATAACCTCCTTTTTTTATATCCTTATAATACTAAATAATTATGATAAAAAAGAATAGGCTTAGAGGAGCAATCGCATATATTAAGTAAACTGTTGAAAAGTATACAAGTAATTCCCAAAATATGTTTTCCTTTTGATGGAAAGCTGTTGGGTGACTTCAGGTTATTACTGATATATATTCAAAAAAATGTATTTTAGTTGGTAATGGGCATTTTTAGTAATATAGGTCAAGGTGCTGTGATTACATATGAGAATATTTAAGTTTTGGAAGAAGAATAAAAAAGCTAGGGAGGCGATCGATTTGGATACTGCAATTCCTGCAGCCATTATAAAAGTTGGCGGATTAGTAGATCAGCGAGAGCAATTCACTATCGAGGCAAAAAATTCTGCAGCTATGCTGGGGGAAGAGGCATTGCCTTTATTCCCACGTTATTTTTTTGGGACTGAGTTGCAGAAGCCGGAGAGTTTGACTGGAAAGTACGAAGGTTTGGGTGACTGGCTGCATATTCAACAGGATGCGATTTTTGAGATTATCTACTATTACAGGGAAAAGGCGATTCCCATGCTGTATCAGGTAGCATTTGGGGTTTACGATTGGACGCAGTATAAGGCAGTCCGGATACTAACTCGGTTAGCACGTGAAGGTCTTCAGACCGACCAGATTGTGGACGATATTATCAGCCATGTAGACGATTTTCGTTATGAGGCACAGATGCCCACCTTCTATTTTCTGTCCGGACTGACGGGGAATAAGAAAGTTGCCTCGCTGCTGCAAAGACACTTCCTTGAGAATCTGGAATATGATCCGATTGATGCCTTTGATATTTTTGAGCATTTGTACCGTTGCTCGCCTGATGTTGCCACGGGACATGCCGATTTTCTCAAAGCAGTTGCACGTGGGGAAGGCCTAGAAGGACGCTCTCCGTTGCTGGATGGAGCGATAGGAACTACCGATGAGAACGGTAAGCAAGAATACCATTGGCCTGATGATGAACCTGTCGAAGAGCACCACCAATTAAGAGCGGCAATATTTTATTACCAATTGAATCCTCAGGATGAGGAGGTCAATCGGCTGTTGGACCAATGGGAAGTAAGTCATCCGGAGGAGAATGTTAGGAGTTGTATTAGAAAATTGCGGGCGGAAGGACAGGAAGAGAGCTAGCTGTTCACTTAGTGAATAGGGGATTGTTGTTAAAGCCGACTTGAAGCGAAAATAAAAGAACAGGAGTGGATCAACCATGTACTCCATTAAAGAAGTTGAAATCAGGAGCGGATTGCCCGCATCTACCCTTCGTTATTATGAAAAAGAGGGCATTCTACCTGATGTCGGTCGAGATGAAGGTGGGAGAAGGGTATATACCGAGAAACAAATCGATTGGATCAGGTTCCTTATGGCTATGAAAGATACAGGAATGACCATTGAAGAAATTAAGGCATACCTTGAGCTGAATCTAAAAGGAGAAGCCACCATTCAAGAGAGAAGAGATTTCCTTGTTGCCCACAAAAAGAAAGTAGAAGAGCATATGGCGCAAACGCAGCACAACTTGGAGAAAATTATTCAAAAGATCGCTTTTTACGATCATGTGGTCATGGGAAAAAGCTTCTCTTAATGCCCAAATCTAATAGAAATATATGGAGCCCCTAGCTTATCTGAAATACGCTTGAGGGCTTTTTTTGCATAGATATCTGAAGATACTTGTTGTAGGTCGCAAGTATGGAAAATCGTTGCCATTGGGCGGTTCACAACGTGCTTATAGGGTAAAAGTGTAGTGCCAAGGTGGGGAGTGGGGGCGTTGACTCTCACGCCACGTGAGGCTGTAGACTGTGAAAGCAAGGGAGGTGAAGCGGAATGGCTTATACGGTAAAGGAAGTATCTGATCTGTCGGGAATCAGTGTTCGAACTTTGCATTATTATGATGAAATTGGATTGCTGAAGCCGCATCATATCGGAAACAATGGATATCGCTATTACGAACAGGACCAATTGTTGAGACTTCAGCAAATCATGGTGTACAGAGAACTGGATTTGCCTTTATCTGAAATTGGTAATGTACTGGAGCAAACCAAGGAAAAAAAGGCCGAGATTTTGCAGGTGCATCGAGCCAAGGTTGAGGCCAAGGTCTTCCGCTTGCATACTCTCCTTCAGACCATCGACCAAACGGTGGCCCATTTGAAAGGAGAACAAATGATGGAACCAGGGCAAATGTATCAAGGATTTAACCCGGAAAAACAGGAAATGTATGAACGTGATCTGAGAGAACGTTATGGTTCACAGGTCGAAGAGAAGATCCAGGAGAGCAAGGCCGCCACGACGAACTGGAGTAAAGAGGATTATTTGGATTCGCAGGCAGAGGCAGATCAGATTCATCGGGAGCTGGCTAAAGCCATGAATAAAGGCTTGAAGCATAACAGTGCAGAAGTACAGGCGCTGATCCGCCGTCATCTTCAATGGGTAAGCCGATTTTATACCCCAACGGCAGAAATTTATAGCGGGCTGGGAGACTTGTATGTAGAACATGAGGATTTCAATAAAATGTATGAAGGCTATCACCCCGGGCTGGCGGAGTATTTGCGAGACGGCATGAAGGTGCTGGCCGAACGGGAATTAAATTAGCAACGGCTGATAAAAAGGGCTATAAATAATATAAAAAAGGGTGAACAACAAGCCAATCAATGGCCTGCTGTTCCCCTTTTTTTGTGTAAAGCAGCTTACATGCCGCTTGGTGCTGTTCTCATGCCTTGCTGACTGCTACTTCCGTACTGATGCATGTTACTATTGCCTGCGAAATGCTGTCCAGTTGTTCCCATATGTTGCGGATAACTGTGATTCATATGGCTTCCTGCACCAAAGGTGGAGGGTTGCATACTGCGGGAAGCATAGTTATCGCCAAATCCAGGCTGAGTCATTTGGCTGCTAGAGCGGATGGTGTTTTCCAACTGATTACACAGTTGAATAACTTGTTGGTATTGCTGCATAGCTTTTTGGTGGTCCTGGATTGCAGTTTGGATCATTTGAGCCGCATTACGCTCACGTTGCATCAGACTTTCAAGGCTGGATGCATTTTGTTGCTCTTGTTGCAGCAACTGCTGATACATAGCGGTTCCTTGCTGTGTTTGTTGTGCCAATTGCTGAATAATTTGTTCACATTGATGAATTTGTTGTTGTGGAGCCATGTTGTTGAACATAGATCATCAATCTCCTTCGCCGGATAGTTTAGGTTTTAGGACCCTCATATATTGTGGCGAAGGAAGAACATATATATGCACAATTTTATGGCTACAGACTCGACACCAGAATAGACGTAAATTCCTCTAGGAATACACGATCATCGTGATCAAAGCGGCCTTTTAGCGGGCTGTCAATGTCCAGTACCCCAATCAACTCATTATTCTTGACCAAAGGGATAACAATTTCGCTATTGGAAGCAGCATCACAGGCGATATGTCCTGGGAATGCATGTACATCGTCTATGACAAGTGTACGCCGTTCAGCAGCTGCGGTGCCGCAGACGCCGCGTCCCAGTGGAATCCGTATACATGCAGGTAAACCCTGGAAGGGGCCAAGTACAAGCTCTGTACCATCATAAAGGTAAAAACCGCTCCAGTTAATATCTGGGAGGAAATGACCCAGCAACGCAGAAGCGTTTGCTAAATTGGCAATCATGTTGGATTCATCATGAATAAGTGCCCGAAGTTGTCCGAGAACTGATTCGAATTGTTCTTGACGTGTACCTTCGTAAGGTATTGCTTGAAACATGTAGAGTCCACGCTCCTAACATTAATTTTCCACAAATCTCATTTACCATCGGTTAATTAATTTAAGATATAACGATTGTATACATTTAGTCAACTGAAAAATCCTCTGTAACCTTTTGCTAGTCTCCGTAATCTAATCTCTGTACAGAATAATTTGGGGAAAAGGGGTAGTCTATTATGAAAAAGGGATATTACACACTAACCTCAGCGGTAGTGGCGAGTTTGATTCTGACGGCTGTTCCGGTATCGACGGTATATGGAGCTTCAACGAAAAATACCCAACCTGCACAGGCTGCAACAGGAGCATCATCCTTAAAAGAAGTGGATGCTAAAATTGTACAAAAGGCACAGGAGTATTTAAAAGCAGCAACAGGCAAAAGCTATACGTTTAGTGGGGCAAAGAAATGGAGTTTAGGCAACGAGAACGGTTGGGATTTCAGTATAAAAGGTGTGGAACACGGTCAAGTCATGGTTACCAAGAAGGGTGAATTAGAACGTATATATGTAGATCAATCCTGGGGAGAACTCAAGGATAGCTACAAACAGCAACTCCAAGCCGCATTGAAAAGCGTTCTCCAGGAACCAGAAGCAAGCAAAACACCGGAAGAAGTAAATATCTCAGTGGATAAAAGTAAAGGTGCAGTAGATTTATATACAAAAATTGATAATAACATTATTATTCTGCGGGAGGGTAAAGTGCTACGCACAATAAAGCTGCTCGCCAAGCAGGAGATAGATGAAAATGCACTAAAGGCGGCAAGCGGTGTCTTCGCTGGTTTGGAGGGCGTAAAACAGGGAGCGTTGAATGAACCAACCCAGCTGATCACTGAGAACGGAAAGACCGTGTATAACCTGATGTTTGGTACTGGAGCGCATCCGGTGTTTGTGAATGTGGAAAAAGGTACAAATAAAGTAACCAAGGTTGCGGCATATGAATTGCAGGACCCGGTTGCCAATTATAAAGAAGCCTACAAAAAAATGAAATCATACAGCGAGGCTCAACTGTTGAAAAATGCAGCTGGGCAATCTAAGGAGCTTCTGAAGGTTGACCTGACGGGCTATAAAGCTACACTGGATCCAAAGCTGACGGCTATCGTGCATTTTACGAAAAGTGGATCTCCATCTCTAGTCGGTTCTTTTAATTCGAAGGGCCAATTTTATGAACTGGAATTTAAGGAATAATAGGGAGCAATTCTGCAAGGGTTATCACGTATCTGTTTCCAGCTGACCTCCCAAGGGTAAAAACAGTGTAATATTGTTGGCCTAGGCCAGGGAGGAGCTAAAACGATGCATGCAGATGTTCAGAACTTGTTTATCCGTATACAGATGCTTTCTTACGCACAGCAGAACGATTTGACGGTGAGTGATGTACAACCGTTGCTCGAAGAACGCGGGTACCGTGTAGGAGAACGAGAGGTCAAGCAGGAGTTGGAAAACCTGACACAGGAAAACTTTCTAACACCGCATGATGATATGTTCAGCCTTACCGGCGCAGGGATCGAGGAGTTGCAGGAAATTCAGTCGATGCTGGGCGTATTGTACGAGGATGTTGTGAAAAATCCAGCACATGTCACGGCCCGCGCCTCTTCCTAAAAGGATTGGAGACACAAAATATTTTATAACAATAAATGGACTCCCTCTTTATTTCTGATTTCAGGAAGTAGAGAGGGCTATTTTGATGTATACAGGCTTGTCCACTTGAAAGAAGGTTGTGTTTGTTGAAGGGGTATGCTTAAATGTAGCGTATATTTGTGTCATTTTATGTGGAAGGATGATGGAACATGTGTGCATATGCATGTAAGGGGCATATCCCACTGCTGGAAAGCTCGCGTCTTCGGCTGCGAAGGATGGAAAGCCGGGATGCGGCTGCGATGTTCGCTTGCTGGTCTGACCCGGAGGTTCACCGTTATATGAACCTTTCTGGTATGTCAGGACGCGAGGATGCAGAGGATATGATTGAGCTGTTGAATGAGCTGGCCAAGACGGAGGATGCGCTGCGCTGGGGGATCGAGCTAAAGGAGAACGGGAAGCTGATTGGAAGCTGCGGCTTTAATTATTGGCAGACGGAAGGAGCTTATAAAGCCGAGATTGGTTATGAGTTGGCCAAGTCTTATTGGCGACACGGTTATATGACCGAGGCGCTTCGCTTGGTGCTGTCATTCGGATATAACACGATTCGATTAAATCGGATCGAAGCGCTGGTGGACCCGCGCAATACTGGCTCACAAGCCCTGCTGTCCTCGATGGGCTGGTCCCAGGAAGGCCTGTTACGGCAGGTACAGCATACATCTACAGGTTTTAAAGATATGCTGATGTATTCAATACTGCATGAAGAATGGCTTAGACTGGAGGTACAACGAAATGCTATTTCAGTATAACGGTGGTTCGTCGCCGCTGCACAGGCTTGGACCGTTAAGTAAGCTTATATGGGTGGGTTGCTTTAGTCTCCTGTCGATGGCATGGGATTCGACGCTGCAGGAAGCGGTTCTCTTGGCTGTCCTGATCGCTGTGGCTGGCTTGGGCGCACGTTTGACGCTGGTACGCCAGTTTCGTGCTATGTCTTTTTTGATTGGTTTAGGTATTCCGTATTTTATACTGTCTATTCTAGCGATTCGCGAAGGTCACGCAGTGGCATCATGGGGACCCATGGTAGTTACAGCGGAGGGACTGGATATCGCCGGGGCGTTAACGCTGCGGATTTTTGTATTGTTTTTGGCATCCTATATCTATCTCTCGACGACCGATCCCCGAGATTTTGTGCAGGCTTTGAATCTTCGCTTGCGTGTACCTTATCGATTTGCGTTCGGTATTTCAGTGGCGCTGACGTTCCTACCCTTATTGGAAGAAGAAGGGCGTACAATTATGGCTGCACGGCGCGTTCGTGGACAGGAGCCACCACGAGGGTGGAGCAATCGGTTATCATGGTGGAGCGGGTATGCGGCTGCAGTGTTGGTGAATGCTGTAAGACGGGTTCAGCAGACGGCCCTGGCTATGGAGGGCAAAGGTTTTGGCGCCTATGCAGAACGGACGTATCTTCGTACACTGAAGAATGGACGTTTAGGCTACGTATGTGCTGTGTTTGCTGTATTCGCTACGGCTGTTTTATGGTGGGTATTATAAAGAGCAGCCTTTTTTTTGCTCCCATTGTCAACTTTATAAATAAATTTAGGTTGACAATGGGGCGATGGATGAATACATTTATACAGTAACAGCTTGTACAAGGATCAAAACTAACCTTGTAGAGTAGATTATGGAGAGGAGTCAAGAAATACATATGAAGGAATCTCGTATTTTTGCAAAGTTTACAACGCAGGATATCGTGTTCATGGCAATGCTGGCCACGTTGAACGGTGTCATGACTGTGTATTTGTCGATGATTAACAAAACGTTAAACAGTCTGGGAGGGCCGATCGCAACTTCTGCTATTGTCGGGCTATACATGATATATGGCTTGCTGGCCTATTATGTTATTCGTAAACCAGGTACAGCGGTAATTGCTTATGCCTTTGGCGCGGTAGTGCAGTCATTTATGGGCTCTGCCTATGGAATTGCATCTATCATTGCGGCGGCTGTCTGCTATATGGTAGCGGCAGAGCTTGTATTTGCTCTATTGCGGTATCGACGTTGGAGCACAGTTTCACTGATGCTGGTGGGCGGGGCCATGGTTCCGCTGTGGTTTATTGTCGCAGCCAATATGTTTGGCTATATGCATTGGGGATGGAAGGTGCTGACGGTCGCACTGGTCGTTCGTATCCTGAGCGGCATTGTCCTGTGTGGTCTGCTGACAAAAATACTAGGCGATGCCTTGAATCGTACAGGTCTGCTAAAACGCTTTGAACTGGGCCGCGCTTCACGTGCATAACCAGGGTTATACATGGTTATAGCTTGAACAATAGGGATCGAGGGTATTTCGGTTATGAATGAACGTAGTGATCATGATGCAGAAAATAGAACGGCTGTCTCCTTGAGGGATTTTGGCTATCGCTATGACGACCAGGTGGAGCCAGCGTTACATGGTCTGACACTGGACATTGGGGTGGGCGAGCATGTAGCCATTGTCGGAGCTAGCGGAAGTGGAAAGTCTACACTGTGCCAGCTGCTTCATGGCGGGTTGTCCCGTTCTGGCGAAGGCGAACGGACGGGCGAGCTGACGGTGTATGGAATGGACCCCGCCAACGCTGAATTGGCTACAGTCGCCACTACTGTTGGCGTCGTGCTTCAGGACCCGGATGCCCAGCTAGTGCAGGGAATCGTCGAAGACGAAATTGCTTTTGGGCCGGAGAACCTGCGCGTGCCTCCAGTAGAAATAGAGCAGCGCCTGGTCGCTGCACTGGAGGCCGTCGGCCTTGCATCCGAGCGCGGCTCCTTCGTGCGGCGCCTCTCGGGAGGCCAGCGCCAACGCACGGCCATTGCTGCGGTGCTGGCGCTGGAAGCGCCGCTGGTCGTGTTCGACGACGCAGCGGCACAGTTGGACCCGCCGGCGGTACGGGACTTCGTCCTGCTATGTCGGCGGCTCCACGGCGCAGGTCGGACGGTGATCACCGCGTCCGGCCGCATAGACGACGGCGTGCGCGCAGCGCAGCGCGTCATCGTGCTAAAGGACGGGACCGTGCAGCTGCAAGGTCCGCCCGAAGAGCTGCTGCGCGAGCATAGTGCGCAGCTGGCAGCCTGGGGGCTGCTTCCCTCTTCCGCAGGGAGGGAAGACATGCCGCGTGAGCCGGGGGTGAATTCCGGCTTGGCGGCTAATTGCGCTGGGCAGCCGTTGCTGGAGGTGAAGGGATTGCCCTTCACCTACCCCGGCAGCCAGCGCCCGGCGCTCAAGGGCGTGAGTCTTGCCCTTGCGCCTGGCGACCGAGCCGTAATGCTGGGCGAGAACGGTTCTGGCAAAACTACGCTCGGCAAGCTGCTTATGGGCTTGCTCCCCGCACCGAGGGGATGCATGTGGTGGGAGGGGCAGGACATGGCGAAGCTGCCTATTCATCAGCTGGCCGCCGGGATCGGCTATGTATTCCAGCAGCCAGAGCATCAGTTTGCAGCTGCAACGGTGTGGGAAGAGTGCTTGTACAGCGTGCGCGCTAAGCTTGGTTTACGGATCGGAGATCCGGTTCCCGCCGCCTATGAGGAACGGGCGCATCGCTTATTGGCAGCCGCCAGGCTGAACCACAGGCTGGAGGCTTCGCCATACCTGTTAAGTGGAGGCGAAAAAAGGCTTTTGAGCGTTGCGGCACAATTCATCCTACCCAAAAAGCTTTACATTTTGGATGAGCCAACTGCGGGAACGGATTACGAAGGAGCGAACATCCTGCTCCAGATGTGCACAGAGCAGTCCGCTGAAGGTGCGGCTTTTTTGATCATTACCCACGATCTGCAGATTGCTGAACGCTTTGCTGACCATGTTCTTCGTATGGAAGAGGGGTATCTCTATAAAACGGAAGATAGCGGGAGTTATCATACGATTACAGTTGACAAAAATTAAGGATATGTAGACAATAATATATATACATCGTATACAACAGGCGGCCTATATAGGCCGCCTGTTTACGATTATACAGTGTGGGTAATCATCCATTTGAGAGGGAAAACTGCACAGATACAACACAGTTTGTACAAGGAAAGGATTTGTGATTTGCTTGGGAAACGATAAACCTATGAAGCGCGGACTCGTGCTGACAGGTGTTCTATTGGCCACCTTTCTGGCCGCGATTGAAGGAACGGTTATCGGTCCAGCGGGACCGACAATTGTGAGTGAACTGGGCAGTGTGAATTTGCTCAGCTGGATTTTTACGGCATATTTGCTGACGATGGCTGTAACCACGCCTATTTTTGGCAAACTTAGCGATCTGTTTGGCCGAAAACCCATTTTTCTAATTGGCTGTTCGTTATTTGTGCTTGGCTCTTTGCTTTGCATGCTGGCTGGTAGTATGGAACAGCTTATTTTATACCGGGCCATTCAAGGGATTGGAGCAGGCGGTGTCATTCCTGTTACCTTTACCATTATCGGTGATATATACAAAATGGAGGAACGTGGTAAAGTCCAGGGTATGATCAGCTCGGTATGGGGGATTTCTTCCCTGGCTGGGCCCCTATTGGGCGGTTACGTAGTCACGTATTTTGGCTGGGAATGGATTTTCGGCTTTAACGTTCCTTTTGGATTGCTGGCTATGTTCTTCATCGCCCGTTACCTGCGGGAACAGGTAAGCAAGCGTACCGCACGTATCGACGTGGCGGGGGCTGTTACCTTTACCATCGGGATGACGGCACTCCTGCTCGTATTGGCTCTAGGGGGACAGTATATCGGTTGGGCTTCTCCTGAATTGCTGGCCCTGGCTGCCGTGGCGATTTTATTCCTGATTTTGTTCTTGGTTATCGAAAAGCGCGCTCAGGAGCCGATGGTGCCCCTGAAGCTGTTTCGGATACGGGATATCGCTTTCTCCTGTGCCGCTGCACTGCTCGTTAGTACCCTGCTAATCGGGCTGACTAGCTATCTGCCGCTATGGATTCAAGGCGTACACGGGGGAGATGCCGCCTCATCTGGTCTGGCGCTGGCCCCCATGTCGGTAGGGTGGTTGTTCGGCTCCATGATCGGAGGACGCATTTTGCTGACGCTGGGTTCGCGTCGAACCTCTTTGATCGGCCTGACTCTGATTGTATTGGGAGCCTTCGTCATGACCTTGATGAACCTAACAACTCCAATCTGGCTGCTGTTCCTGTCTACGTTATTGTATGGACTGGGATTTGGCTTCTCGATAACCGTGTTCACGATTATTGCTCAGTCCTCAGTCGGATTCCAGCTGCGTGGCGCGTCTACAGCCTTGAATACGTTCCTGCGCACATTGGGACAAACGATTGGGGTTGCAGCCTTCGGTTCATGGCTGAATTATCGCATTGCAGCTCAGACAGCTGACGGACAGCTTACACAGCAAGGGGTTACACAGGAAGATATTAATGGTCTGCTGGCCCCGCATGCTTCACAGAGTCTAAGTGACAAGGTTGCCGAATTACTCCGTTCTGTACTGGAAAACAGTCTGCATTCCCTGTTCGTGATCATGATCGTTATTGCGGTGATTAGCTGGTTTGTCGTTCTCGGCTTGCGGAATCGTCCACCAGGCACGGAGGAAGAGGCAGATCAGCGTATCAAGACACCCCAAAGAGAACACGCATAAAAAATAATCTACTTCTTTCATTATAAAGAGACAGTCCGGTACACCTTTAGGGTCCGGGCTGTTTCTTTATGTAAAGGTCTCTTCTCCTACTATTTTGGGCAAATAGCCACCTCGTATAGGACCGATAAATCCTCAAGTGTACAAAAAGGCAATAAAAAACCCTTGGAGATTGCGATATATTTATATCTTATAGGTAACAAAATGGTAAAAAAGTCTTAAGAAATTGTAACAAAAAATTAATTTCTGTATTAAGTTACAGGGTACTATGGAACCATTTTTTTGAACCCGCTTACAAATCGGGCATTTTATGATTTATTTTAGGATGTTTTTGCATGTGAATGAAGCAACCAACCTAGCAAAATAAGACATGCAAGAAAATCAAGTAGCAAATTTTTCTGAATGTATTAGGAATGAAAAAAATGGAATTTTTCAGAAAATTACTAGGAAAATATGAGGATGAACTTCATAGAGAAACCTGTTTTCTTACCTCAAATAAAAGGGATTTTCAGTCTATATCAATCGTTTGACATACCATATAAAATGACCCTACCAACGAAAAAGTTGGTCTTCAAAACTAGAAGGCATAATTAGATTAAGGGAGATGGAGTACTTGAAGTTTAACAAATGGTTCAGTAAAGCAGCCACGGCAACAGTAGCAACTACCTTACTGTTAGGAGGCGGCGTACAGGCTTTTGCAAAGGGAAATGACAAGGCTGATTCCAAAGCAGACAGTGCATTTACCCAAATTACGCGTAATGACATGCTGAATATTTTCAAGCAGCAAGGCAAAGAGAAATATGAGGTTCCGTCCTTTGATGCCTCTACAATTAAAAATATTCCTTCTGCTATTGGTCACGATAGCTCAGGCAAACAGATTGATCTGGATGTCTGGGACAGCTGGCCGTTACAAAATGCCGATGGCACAGTAGCTAATTACAAGGGATACAATATCGTTTTTGGACTGGCAGGCGATCCTAAAAGAGGCGAAGATACATTTATATATCTGTTCTATCAAAAAGCGGGTAATACTTCACTGAGCGGCTGGAAAAATGCGGGTAGAGTATTTAAGGACAATGATAAATTGCTTTCCAACGATCCGATTCTAAAAAATCAGTCAGAAGAATGGTCCGGCTCAGCTACCTTAACTTCTGATGGACATGTACGTTTGTTCTATACTAGTAGACAGCCTTATGATCCGAATAATAAATTATACGGTAAGCAAACTTTGAGCACGGCTCAAATTAATGTCTCTCAGCCTGATGGCGAGACTCTGAAAGTAGATGGAGTCGAGGATTTGAAATCAATCTATG
Organism: Paenibacillus ottowii; assembly: GCF_050516475.1. NCBI lineage: Bacteria > Bacillati > Bacillota > Bacilli > Caryophanales > Paenibacillaceae > Paenibacillus > Paenibacillus ottowii. The sequence continues at coordinate 208,326 of NZ_CP191577.1, forward strand.
ACGGTGGGGATGGGAAAACCTACCAAAATGTACAACAAAGCGTCGGAATAGACATGGATAATCATACCCTTCGGGACCCTCACTATGTCGAGGATCAAGGCCACAAATATATTATCTTTGAAGCCAACACAGGCACAGAGACAGGTTATCAAGGCGAAGACTCGATTCAAAACCCGGCTTATTATGGCGGCAATAAGAAATTCTTCACAGAAGAACAGCAAAACCTGCTGCAAAGTCCTAAGAAAAAAGGAGCTGAGCTGGCGAACGGCGCACTGGGCATCGTTGAATTGAATGATGATTATACGTTGAAAAATGTAATGCCTCCTTTGATCGCATCCAATCTGGTAACAGATGAAATCGAACGGGCAAATGTGTTCAAAATGAACGGTTTGTGGTATTTATTTACGAGTACAAGAGGTTCCAAGGTGACTGTAGATGCGATCGGTGACGATGATATTTACATGCTCGGTTATGTTTCGACTTCCTTGACAGGGCCTTATAAACCGTTGAATGGAACCGGTCTCGTTCTTCATCAGGATCTGGATCGTGATGATATTACCTGGACGTATGCCCATTTTGCTATCCCGCAAGGCAAAGGCAATAATGTAGTCGTTTCGAGTTATATGACCAATCGTGGGCTTTTCCCGGATCATAAATCTACTTTTGCACCAAGCTTCCTGCTGAATATTAAAGGCTCGAAAACCTCTGTTGTGAAAAACGGTATTCTGGCGCAAGGGCAAATCACGATTGATCCAGCGAATGACAAAAAAGAAAACCAAAATGAGTATGGCAAGAAATAAGTAGGTATAAGCAGTATGTCCGAAGGCGGCAGTTTGGTAGCAAACCGATCTGTCGTCCTTCGGACGATACATAACGATGCAATGAAGTAAGGAGGATCGTCATAATGAGAAAAAAAGCTATCAAGAGCATTTGGATACGATCCGTAGTAGTCATCACAGGCTTAACGATATTCATAGCTATGGGATGGAATATGTACCAACAGGATGCAGGCAAACCCCCGAAACCTGCTGCAACTCCCAAAAAACAAACAAACCAAAATAAGCATACAGCACCGACCTATAGGGCAGCCTATCATTTTACCGTTCCGGATAAATGGAAAAATGATCCGCAGCGACCGATTTATATGGATGGAAAATATCATTATTACTATTTATATAATCGTGATTACCCTCATAAAAACGGTACAGAATGGCGCCACGCCACATCTACCGACCTGGTTCATTGGAAAGATGAAGGAGTGGCCATTCCTAAATACACTACCCCCAACGGTGATCCTTGGTCGGGTTCGGTTGTGATCGACAATAATGGCACCGCAGGCTTTGGCAAAGGCACGCTAGTAGCCATTGTCACACAGCCTTCCGCAGATGGAGGAAAGCAGGAACAATTTCTGTGGTACAGTACGGACAAAGGCAAGACGTTTACTTCTTACCGCAACAAGCCCGTGATGTCCAACCCTGGTACAAAGGATTTCAGAGATCCCAAGATTATCCGGGATACTCAGCGTAATCAATGGGTAATGGTCATGGCAGAGGGAACGAAGATTGGTTTTTACAAGTCTAAAAATTTAAAGGATTGGCAGTTTACGAGCGGCTTTCAAACGGAAAATATCGGGCTTGTGGAATGTCCTGATCTTTACCAGATGCGTGCGGATGATGGGACCTATCATTGGATTCTGGGCGCGAGCGCCAATAGCAAACCAAACGGCGGTCCCAACACGTATGCCTACTGGACCGGAGATTTTAATGGGGAAGGATTTCTGCCTAATCGCAGTGAGCCGGAGTGGCTGGATTATGGCTTTGACTGGTATGGTGCGGTTACGTTCGAGGACGGCAATAGCAAAGACCAATACAGTCACCGCTATGCGCTGGCCTGGATGAACAATTGGGATTATGCCAATAACACGCCTACCCTAAAAGAAGGCTTTAACGGAATGGATTCGGTTGTTCGCCAAATTCGATTAAAGCGTACAACTGATGAAGGCTATCGCTTGGTTTCACAGCCTGTACCAGCTTTGGAGCAATTCCCTACCGCAACGGAATCATTGGGGAAGATCCAAGTAGACGGGACTCACAAGCTCTCAATATCCGGTGATGCCTATCAGTTAGAGGCGGATATATCTTGGTCAACGATCAAAAATACAGGCTTGAGGCTTCGAGAGTCTGCGGATGGCAAGCGTCATGTCGATGTGGGTGTTTCGCTGGAGGGGCAATATTCTTATGTAAATAGAGCGAACACCGGACAGCCGGATCAGAGTGGAACATATGTAGAAAGTAAGGCGCCTTTTGATAACCACAAAAAAAATGTCCACTTGAACATTCTCGTCGATAAAACCAGTATTGAAGTCTTCGTAGATGATGGAGAAGTAGCTTATTCCTCCTTAGTATTTCCACGCTTGGAGGATCAGGGAATTACTCTTTTTGCAGATGGCGGTAAAGCTATTTTTAACAATGTAGTGGTCAAACATTTTTAGTCATTAAAAAAGTCCACCCTTGAATATAAGGGTGGACTTTTCTGTGTAAATCTAAATTTTCGTTTAGCACAGCTATAGGATTGTTCTTTTATTCACAATTGAATTTGCTAAAAAGCTATTCATTCTATTTGTGATAAGGTGATAGATTATCAGCGCTGCGGCCCAATTTTTTGAGCAAGCCAATCAGTTGATCTCTTTCGGTTTCGCTGATTCCGCTAAAGGCACGTTCAATCTGACGTGTATAGTCTGGATAAATTTCGTCCATGACGCGTTGTCCTTCGTCCGTCAACTCTGCATATATAATCCGACGATCCTGGTCGCATGGGTGACGGTGCAAATAACCGCGGCTCTCCAGCTTGTCGATCACATAAGTAACATTTCCGCTTTGCAGAAGCAGCTTGGCTCCAATTTGTTGAATTGGCTGTGCTCCCTTGTGATATAAAACTTCCATTACGGCAAAGGCCGTTGGGTTGAAGCCCACCGTTTTGATGCCAGCAACCGCATGTTCGTTTACACTTTTGAATGACTTGGCAAACACGCTATACAGATGCATGGATTGCTGTGTCACCAATGTTCGGTAATCTATCATCTTCATTCCGCCTTTATGTATGGATTTGGGCATCCTTTGACCGCTCGGTTCGGATGACCGGGCAACCATACCCTTATTACTAGCATAAAGGGATTTACGAAGGGAAAACATGCGATTTGTCACAGTAGCTGCGTTTTTAACTATTTAATTTCAAAGCTTTAAGGTAAATTTTTCAAAAAATAAAAGTTTTGAATGTAAAAATACCGTTCCAGTTGGTTATATTAAAAAATAACATACCTAATGAACCCAAATAACAAAGTAAGATAAATTCAGAGGAGATGAAGCACATGGATACGGGTTCTTTCCGGTTTCAATTTCGTGATCCGCAGCAAGCCGCACAAGCCTGTGAAACATTAAAGGAGATTGGTTATGCTGCCAGCACGAACGGTGATACAGGTCTCAGTGTTCACGTCGAGAACCAGGATGTGCTGTCTGCATTAGAGATCTGCCAAGCTTATGAAGGAAGTATCATTGAGACGGGAGTTGTTACTTATCGTCCAGGTAATCAAAATAATGGTGTGCCAAATCCAGGCTATAGCCCGGAGGATTGGATTATTCCAGCGCACATCATCAATGAAGACTGGAGCGAGGCGTATAAAAGCGGCTCTTCTCAAACGTTTACTAACACAACACAAGAACACAACGTCAGCTCTGATCAACAACCGGAAGACGAAGTGGACGGTTTTTCGGGTAGCGTCCATACCTGAATAATGCTGTCTTCCCTGGCTGCCACTTTGGAACAAAAAGGGTTCCTTCAAAACCATGACTGATGGTTTGAAGGGCCCTTTTTGCATATGAGCAGCAGCTGAAAAGGATTTTGTAAAAACTTAGGTTGTTCTTGGATCGTGCATAATCAAATTCAAATGGACATTCAAAATGCAGACAAGGCACTTTCTTTGCCCAAAAAGTGAAATATTAAAGCTACCGGAACAAAATTAACGATGTAGTTTCAAAGAAATCCTCAAAAGAAGCACCAACAAACTTGAGCGAGTTTGCTGGTGCTTTTTTATTACATTGAATGAACATTCACATGAAATATAGAGAAGAAGGCAATCATAAAGCAACAAGAAAAAGGTCTAAAATTCAGGATAGGGTGATTTTCTGCATGGGCAAGTCTTCAGCGGGCAAACAAAAAGATCAAAAACTAAAATGGTGGCAACTAAGCTTGTTAGGAGTTGCGGGTACCATCGGTACAGGGTATTTCCTTGGGTCCAGTTTAGCGATTTCCATTGGTGGCCCAGCGGTGCTAATTGGTTATTTCTTGGCAGCAGTCGGAACGTATGTGGTGTTTGACGCCCTTTCGCGTATGACTGCTGACCACCCAGAGGAGGGCTCTTTCCGTTCCTATGCCCAAAATGCCTTTGGCAATTGGGCAGGCTTCGGCAGTGGCTGGGTGTATTGGTTTTCGGAATTGCTTATTAATGGGAGCCAACTAACCGCCTTGTCTATATTTGCACGTTTTTGGTTTCCTCAGGTGCCCATGTGGATTTTTGCGGCAGGCTTCGGGCTCTTAGGGCTTGTGATTGTTTTTTTTGGCAATAAGGGTTTTGATCGGGTGGAAAATGTGCTCGCCATCATTAAAATAGCTGCTCTAGTGATGTTTTTGGTCCTAGCGGTTGCGCTTTTGGGAGGCTGGATCGAAGGAGGAAAATATGAACCGAAATTTCCCCTCAGCTACAAAGACTTTTTTCCAACCGGTGGCATAGGATTATGGTCATCTTTTATTTTTGCTTTTTATGCATATGGAGGTATTGAAGTGCTCGGAATTATGTCTAACCGACTTCAAAACCCGGAGGAAGCACCCAAAGCAGGAAAGGTCATGCTGATTACGCTGGCTGCAGTGTATGTGCTTTCGATTGGGCTGGCTGTGTCTATGGTACCATTAAGTGCCTTTAATCCGAAGGAAAGTCCCTTTGTACTTGCGCTTAGTAGCGATCATCTGGCCTTTGTGCCTCATTTATTTAACGGAGTCCTTATTATTGCAGGATTCTCCACGATGACAGCATCGCTATATGCTGAGACTTCGATGATGATTACGCTGGCCCAAGAAGGAGATGCGCCCACACTTTTTTCGCGGAAGTGGAAGGACAAATATCCGCTGTATGCACTCAGTCTGATTTCTGTTGGATTAATCTCAGCAATTGTATTATCGGTGCTATTACCAGGAAAGGTATATGAATATATCACCACAGCTGCGGGCTTGATGCTGCTATATAACTGGTGCTTTATTTTGCTGTCTTCAGGCAAGTTACTGGAATCAAGCACATCGAGCAATATTAAACGCTGGATTGGATTATTGCTGATCGCTTTGGCTGTGGTCGGGGCCTTTTTTCATAAGCTTAGCCGCCCAGGGGTTTACATTAGCTTACTGTTGGTTTTGCTCATTGCAATATGTGACCTCATTGTACAATGGGTCCGCCGAAAGAAGACCAAGAAGTCTCGGTAACTTTGTCAGGAGCCCAGCATTAGCGTAAAAAAAGCAATTGAAATGCATGTGCACCAAAATAGAAGCCAAAGCCTATAAGGGATAACCCCGACATCCAAGAGATAGTTCTAAGCAGTCCAGGTTTGAGAAATCTACGGAAAACACTTGAAGCGGCTGCCATCGTCACATCCCAGACCAATACGCCTAATATAATTGCACCGCTGTAGACCAATAGCTGTTGGACTGGATATGTACTAGCGACATTAGCCAGTATGGACCCATAAATGCCAAGCCAGAAAAGGATGGAGAGAGGATTAAATAGCGACATCAGGAAGCCTGCTACAAAGGAGTTGGCCAGGGTGTTCCCGTTTCCCCTTAATTCCGATTCTGAAATGACACCTGCATTTTTGATGCTTTCAAGGCCCGTATATACAAGCACAAAAAAACCAAATAACCATAAAAAAGCTTTGACAAACGGGGAATTAAGAAGGTGGATCATTCCCAAATAGACAAGCATCATATAGATAATGTCTGCTGTGATTGCACCTAGCCCAATAAACCAGGCATGCCAAAATCCATTCTTAATACCTCGATCCAACTGTGCGGCATTGATGGGTCCAATGGGAGCGGAAAGTGACAGACCCAGAAAAATATACCCGAGAAATGTATTAATGGTGCTTTCCTCCTTGATTGTTTATGGGATGTTATGTATTTGTCTAATATAGTTTATTCGGACAAACCTCTGTGTAAGACCATATTTTTTGTGCGTATAGGGTAAGCTTAGCCTCGTTATGTGTATTGACCCAATGAATGAAACCAATCCGAAAAGGAGCTTTAATCCTTAATACAAAAGGATTAGAGCTTTTTTTATTAAGGGGCTTGACACTTTTGTTGAAAGCGCTTATATTCATCTTGTAAACAATACGTTATATAACGTTATATAAAAGGAGAGATAAACACATGAATGTACAACAGACGATTCAGACGATTTATGAACAAGCGAATGGGAAAATTTCGGAGGTTTATTTGGTAGCCTGCGGGGGCTCACTAGTTGATATGTATCCTTCAAAATATTTTCTGGATAGTGAAGCAAAGAAACTGGTAGCAGGGATGTATACAGCGAATGAGTTTGTACATGCGTTGCCCAAGCGATTGGGGGCACAATCCGTGGTCATCGTTTGTTCCCATGGTGGAAATACTCCAGAATCGGTCGCAGCTGCTAAATCTGCCAAAGAGAAAGGCGCTTATACTATCGGCTTAACCCACAATAGTGAAGCGAACCTGCTCAACTATTCGGATTATTCCTTCCTTTACGAGTGGGGTGAAGAGAGCGATGTTAAGAACAACCCGATGGCCATTATTTTAGAACTTACGGTTGAATTGCTTCAAATCGCTGAGGGTTATGTACATTACCCAGCCTTCCAGAACGGATTGGGGGCAATCAACGGAATTATTAACCGGGCCAAAGTTCAAGTTGAACCGCGTGCCCGTGCATTTGCTGACAGATACCGCAATGAAGAACTCTTTTATATCCTGACCAGCGGAGCGTCTTATGGACATGCTTATGGCTTTGCCATCTGCTCGCTGATGGAAATGCAATGGCTTCACGCAGCTTCTATTCATTCCGGTGAATTCTTCCATGGACCGTTTGAAGTTACGGATAAGGAAACTCCGTTTATTCTAATGGTCAACGAAGGACGCACACGGGCGCTGGATGAGCGAGCACAGACATTCCTGAATCAGTATGCTGAGAAAGTGGAAGTCATTGATGCGAAGGAGCTTGGCATTGGAACGATTGCAGACGAAGTGGTAGAGTTTTTTAACCCAGTTTTATTTTACAGCATTGTATGTGTGTATCGTGAAGCACTCGCGAAAGTACGCAATCACCCATTGGAAACTCGCCGTTATATGGGCAAAGTAGCTTACTAAGCGCACCTACCAACAGGAGGAAACCATCATGAAGGTTCTAGGCATTGGCGATAATGTGGTAGATAAATATGTTCATCTGCGCCTGATGTACCCTGGTGGCAATGCACTTAATTTCAGTGTGTTTGCCAAAAAAGCGGGAGTGGATGCAGCCTTTATAGGTGTGTTCGGGGACGATCACGAAGCGCGGCATGTAGAACACACCCTGCGTGAGCTTGACGTCGACATTTCACGGTGTAGATACCACAGCGGTGAGAACGGCTGTGCACGGGTAACCCTCGAAGACGGAGACAGAGTATTTCTGGGCAGTAATGAGGGGGGAGTGACACGTCTCCATCCATTGGAACTGAGCGAAGAGGACAAAGACTATCTTGGCGGATTCGACCTTATTCATACAGGCTTGTACAGTCATACAGGCCACTTGCTGCCCGAGTTGGAGGCGCTGGGCATCCCAGTTTCTTTTGATTTTTCAGATGATTTTACAGATTCACAGGTAGAACGATTTATCAAGCATGCCGATTTCGCTTTTTTCTCTTGCAGCCATATGACGGATGAAGAGACACAGAATTATATTCACTCCAAGCGAATAAAAGAGGGACAAATTCTGGTCGCCACACGTGGCGGTGACCGATCCATCGCCTATGATGGTGCGAAGTTCTATTTTCAAATGCCTGATTCCGTTGAGGCTGTGGATACTATGGGGGCAGGCGACTCTTATATAACTGCATTTTTATTGAGCTTTTTGGAAAAAGGGAACATTCAGGCTGCTATGGCAGAAGGCTCAAGGCTTGCCGCCCAGAGCTGCCTGGTAGAAGGCTCCTTCGGTTACGGCGTTCATTATTGAGGATCCTTTACGAATATCTTCACTTGTAAGAATATGTAACCTTTGATACTCTAAGTGAGAGTGATATAACGTTATATGACAAGTGAGGGTACATTATGTTGAATTCAGACCAAGCTGAGCCATTATATATTCAATTACAAAAAGCGGTCAAAACCGCTATTCATAATGGAACATTTACGCAAGGAAGCCGTATACCGACCGAAACAGAGTTAAGCGAGATGTATAATGTTAGTCGGATTACCGTAAGGAAAGCAATTGCCGAATTGGTTCATGAAGGTTATCTGACCAAACGTCAGGGAAAAGGCACCTTTGTCAATATACCCAAAATTGGACGGAAGATTGAGCATGTGATCAGCTTTACGGCGGCATGCAAATCCAATGGACTCTCTTCACACAGTGAGGTTACAAAACGTGAAATCATAGCAGCAGATGAGGAAATTGCACATCAATTGGAGTTGTCGCAAGGAGAAAAAGTGCTATATATCCAGCGTAAAAGATACGCAGATGATCGCCCCCTAATGCTGGAGAACAATTATTATCCTTATGAACGGTTTGCCTTTCTAATGAACGAGCAATTGGAGGGGTCCGTATACGAACTGCTGCGGCAAAAATACAGCATTGATCCTAACCAGCCGGGAGAGACGATATTACAAATTGCTTTGGCAGATGAATATCAGGCCAAGCAGCTGGAGACGGCGATCGGGCAGGCACTGTTTTACATGCATACTATTATTTATGACCAGCATGGAAGCCCGGTTCATGTGGGAAAGCAGTATATCATCGGAGACCGCTACCAATTTTCCATATAATTCACTACCTGTTGTGCAAGGTAGTTCAGGTACGTGTGGCTTCTGCTTCCATCCAAAATGAGGAGAAGCAGAAGCTTTGATATAACGTTATATTACATCATGTGGTGTTAGATGAATCAATCATGAGGTGATGATACTGTGCAAGGGGAAAAAGGTACATTTGCAGACAAAGTTTTACTCTCCAGAGCTATTTTTAATGGCTTGGACAACGAAGCTTCGCCCGGGTTTGTTGCAGTGCGAGGAGAACGTATTGCAGCAGTGGGGCGTCCGGAAGAGGCGCAAGCCTGGATAGGAACGGAAACGGTTGTTTATGATCTGGGCGATGCCTTTATCATGCCGGGAATTCATGACAACCATGTATTTTTCACTGGATACATGTCAATGCATCGGGGCGTGGATCTTACGCATACAGGCTCAAGTGAAGAAGCAGTGAAACTACTGCTGCAAGAGGCAAGCAACCTTCCGCCAGGAAAAGATGTAACCGCTTACGGTTGGAGTGAGGAAAGATGGGGGAAGCTGCCTGAGCAAAGCCTGTTGGATGGATTATTTCCCGACCGGGCGGTAATCGCTATCAACCACAATAAAAGCTACTGCTGGATGAACCGATTGGCAGAGGAGAAATATCAATTTTCACCGGATCAATGCAGCGCTGAAGCACGCGCTTTACTGCTCCAAGCTATGATGCAGGACCACAGCCTTGTTCAACAAGAGTTTATGGAGTTTTGCCGCCTGTTGGCTGCGCGAGGAGTTACTTCTATAAAAGATATCGGTTTTGACCGGCATAGCGAGCTGCTTCCGATTCTAGAAGAATTGAAAGCAGCAGGTCAATTGCCACTCCGATTTCATTTCTCGCTGGAACCCGTTGTTGAACCGTTTAATATAGGCATTGGTATCAAGTATAAAGCACTTTATAATGGAGACCTTATACGTTTTCAAGGCTACAAGCTGATGCTTGACGGCGTTGTAGCAGATCATACAGGGGATATGCTGGAGCCTTACGCAGATATGCCTGGAGTCAAGAATTTGAAGACAGTAAATTATGAAAAGATTGAAGCCTCTGTTCTGGAAGCGGACAGCCAGGGGATCAAATGCTGCCTCACTGCAGAAGGCGATGCTGCAATTCGTCAAGCAGTATCCATGATTGAAAAATGCCGCGTGCAGCAAGGCAATCACCTTATCAGACATTCGATCAGTGATCTGGAATATCCACATCCGGATGACCTGATCAGAATGGGAGAAAACGAAATTTTTGCCGAGATCTATGCCCAGATTCTACTGCTGAATCCCTCTTACGAAGAGGCTTATATGTCTACTGTGGCAGGCAAAGAGAATGAAAAGCGTTTTTATAATTATAAATCTATGCTGGAAGCTAACGTGCCGATAACTATAGGTACTGATTTGCCTTTATTTATCACCAGTGTCCCTGATTCGCTGTATGCAGCCTCTCACCGCTTATTCCCGGATGGCTCGCCTGCTGGAGGCTGGTATCCAGATCAAGGGATGCCGCCATCTGAAGTTTTAAAGGCATGGACCATTAATGGAGCCAAACATTGTTATATGGAAGAGGTTACAGGTACGCTGGAGGCTGGAAAATATGCTGATATCGCCGTTTTTGATCGCGACCTCCTTAATGCATCCGCTGGCGACATCAGGGGTGCCCAAGTAATATTGACCATTATGGGAGGAACGGTTACGTATAACCATTCTTGGAATGAGGGATAAACATGAACATCAAGAATAAGAAATGGAAATTATCCTTGCCCCATAGTTATACCTTGATATTTTTGATTATTATTACAGTCGCCGCGTTGACATGGATTGTACCTAGCGGTCAATTTGAGCGCCATGAAGTGACAGTAAACGGTGTGACCAAAACGGCAATCGTTTCAGGAACCTATCACTCTGTACCCAAAACAGGGGAGAACGGTGATTTAAGACAGGGAATCCCGCAAATCCTCAGCGCTCCGATCGAGGGGATTATCAATGCTGCCGATGTTGTCTCTTTTGTACTTATTGTAGGCGGCTCCTTCGGTATTATTTTGCAGACGGGAGCTATTGATCGTGCGCTGACAGCACTGGCCAGGCGGTTGAAGAATAAGGGGATTTTGCTCATTCCCATTGCTATGGTTATCTTCAGTCTCGGAGGTTCTACCTTTGGGATGAGTGAAGAAATTATTCCACTTTATGCGATTTTTATTCCGTTAATGTTTGCCTTGGGTTTTGATTCTATGACAGCTATTCTGATTTTATTTCTGGGAACACAAATTGGCTACGTTGGTTCGACTGTGAATCCCTTTTCCGTGTTGATTGCCCAAGGAATAGCAGGGGTAGAGGGGAATCCTCAGCTTTGGCTGAGATTTATCGAATGGCTTGTGTTTACGATGATATCTATTGCTTTTACGATGTGGTATGCGCACCGGGTGAAACGAAATCCGGAGAAATCCATCGTATTTCAGAGTGACATTATAAACCGCGAGCAATTTATAAAGGAAAGCACAGGCGAGGACGTCGTCTTCACGTTACGAGACAAACTAATTATAGGTGGATTTATTGTAACGCTTGGAGCCATTGTTTGGGGAATTTTGGTCAAAGGCTGGTATATGACTGAGATCGGTGCTCTTTTCTTTGCCCTTGGTCTTTTTGTCGGGATTGTTACTAAAATGAGCCAGAAGGAAATAGCTGAGAATTTTGTAAAAGGATGTGGAGAATTTATCTACGCTGCGGTGATCATAGGCCTCGCCCGCGGAATTCTGATTATCGCAGAACAGGGGATGATTATTGATACCGTATTGAATGCACTTGCAAGTGTCCTGGAAGGATTGCCTAGTTATTTATTCACGACGATTATGTTGCTTGCGCATAATATCATCACTTTCCTAGTCCCTTCTTCTTCGGGAGAAGCTGCACTAACCATGCCTGTTCTCGCGCCGCTTGGCGAGCTTGTCGGCATTAATCGTGAAGCTGTAGTCACAGCGTACCAATTTGGTAATGGGTTGACCAATCTCATTTCACCAACAGGTGGAGTGCTGCTGGCCGGATTGGCTATTGCCCGGATCAGCTTTGGACAGTGGCTGAATGTAATCTTCAAACTATTCCCGATCCTATGGCTAATTGCTGCTATATTTGCTGCGATATCAGCTGCGGTGGGTATCTAACAATCAAGTAAGGGCCCCTGTCTGTTAGAGACAAGGGTTTCTTTTTGTGTACTATGAACCCTTTTATTTAGGAAAGACTATGCACTTCTTTTTCCAATATGATGCATAAGTTTACGTGGAAAATGAATAATATGGATAGCATTTTCCTAAGGAGGAAATAAACCGATGCTTGCTGATAACAGATTACTCATTGCTGCGCTAGGCGGCGTTAATGAAATTGGTAAAAACATGTATTTCATCCAATACGATCAGGATATTGTCGTCATTGATTGTGGCTCCAAGTTTCCTAATGAGAATTTGCCTGGTATTGACCTCATTGTACCGGATGTCACCTATCTGCTGGAGAATCAGGATAAAGTCAGAGCGCTCATTGTAACGCATGGCCATGAGGATCACATCGGAGGCATTCCTTATTTGCTAAAACAGATCAATATCCCCGTTTACGGCACAAAGCTCACTATCGAATTGATTAAGATTAAGCTAAAAGAACATAACCTTTTGCGTGATGCCAAGCTTCATCTTATAGATGCGGATTCAACGGTTCAGGCAGGCATGATTCAGGCGTCCTTTTTCACCACTGTACACAGCATCCCTGATTGCCTGGGCGTCTTTTTTCAGACACCCGAAGGAAATGTGGTTCATACTGGGGATTTTAAATTCGACATGTCTCCCGTCAGTGGACCTTTCCCTGATCTTCATCGCATGGCTGAGATTGGAAAACAAGGGGTTAAAGTGCTTCTTTCTGAAAGTACAAATGCCGAAAGACCAGGATTTACGCCTTCAGAACGTTTGGTTGGCGGGCATATTTTGGACGCTTTCGCCAGAGCCAAACAGCAAGTATTCATTTCTACATTTGCTTCCAATGTTAATCGTGTCCAACAGGTCATTGACGCGGCTGTCGAGACAGGCAGAAAACTGGTCTTACTGGGACGCAGCATGATCAATGTAGTGACTGTGGCTAAGGAGCTGGGTTTCTTGCATATGCCGGAAGACTTGTTGATTGAGGCTGGAGAAACGGAGCGCTATCCTGCAGAAAAAATTGCAGTTTTATGCACAGGAAGTCAGGGTGAACCGATGGCTGCACTATCCCGACTCGCCAATTCTTTGCATCCCAAAATCGAAATTTTGCCTGGTGATACTGTAATCATCGCAGCAGGGGCTATACCCGGGAATGAACGGAATCTTTCCCAGGTCATCGATAATCTGTACGTATTGGGCGCTAACGTTATTTATGGTTCAGGCAGCGCCACAGGGATGCACGTATCCGGTCATGGCAGCCAAGAAGAGTTGAAATTAATGATGACTCTGATGAAACCCCAGTATTTGATTCCTATACATGGTGAATTCAGAATGCTGCATCAGCATCGTCAACTAGCAGAGTCAGTCGGGATACCAATGGAAAACGTATTTATTGTCCGAAACGGTGACACGATTCAAATCGTAGAGGGAATGGCGTCTCTGGGTCCCAAAGTACCATCTGGAAATAGTTTGGTAGACGGGCTGGTAACCGGTGATGTGGGCAATATTGTATTGCGGGATCGTAAAAAACTGGCCTCAGACGGAATGCTAATTATTGTGATGACTTTGAGCAAAAACGAGAAGCAAATGCTTGCAACGCCAGAAGTCATATCCAGGGGCTTTGTATATGTTAAGGATTCCGAAGAGCTGATGAATCAGATTCGCGACACGATTATGACCACAGTGAACGAGCTAACAGCAATCGAAATGAGTCAGTGGGGCCTAATTAAGCAGATGTTAAAAGATAATGTGGGCCAGTTTATTTACAGCCAGACCAAGAGAAGACCTATGATTTTACCTATCATTATTGAAGTTTAGAAATAACGGTAAACGTCAAAACAAGATAGAGCTTGTTCAAAACGCGATTGCTCAAAAAAAGACTTAAATCAGTAATACAACTGATTTAAGTCTTTTTAATTTCCTTTTCCTATCTCCCCCAAAAAACGAGGATGCAGTGGTGGTATGCAGCAAAGCCTACGCGCAGCGTCTTAATGGTTTAAAGCCGCTTGCGTTCCTGCTGTATGTCCTGTCGTAAACGCCGCCGTAATATTATAGCCTCCAGTGTAGCCGTGAATATCCAGAATTTCACCGCAGAAAAACAAACCAGGCATCAGCTTGGACTCCATCGTTTTCGGATTAATTTCCTTCAAATTCACACCGCCCCCGGTAACAAAGGCTTCCTTGAGAGAGAGCGTACCATTCACACGAATGGGAAACGCCTTGATTCGATGGGCGAGCTCTTGCCATTGCTGCTTGGGAATATGATCATAGGTCAAATCTTCACGCAGTTCAGCTTGCTGAAGCAACAACGGAATCATGCGTTCCGGTAAATAAGGCTTTAGTACGTTTTTGATCGCCTTTTTAGCATCGATCGATGCCAGTTCCAGCGTCTCCCGGTAGACTTCATCAGCAAGTTTGTGAGGCTGTAAATCGAGAGTTAACAATACTGTGTTTACCTTATCCTTTTTCATTCCTTTGACGACAAACTGACTGCAACGCAAAGCAGTTGGTCCGGACAAACCAAAATGCGTGAAAATCATATCTCCTTCATGAACGACAACCTTCTTTTGTTTCGCATTCCATACGGTCAGGCTGATGTTTCGTAAGGAAAGTCCCTGCAGCTCTTTTGTCTGGATGAACGTCTCACCTGACGTTAGCGGGACCTCTGTGGGATATAGCTCCGTAATGGTATGTCCGGCTTGCTCTGCCCATGCATAGCCGTCACCTTCCGAGCCTGTATGCGGGACAGACTTGCCCCCGACAGCGACAATGACGTTACGGCTACGTAGCGTTTCGCCGGAACGCAGCCGCACACCAGCCGTATGACCTTCTTTGTAAATCACCTCTTGAACAGGGCAGCTTGTCCGAATCTCGACTCCTTGGGAGCGTACTTTATTAATCAAAGCATCAACTACCGTTTTGGCTTTGTCCGTTACTGGAAACATACGCCCATTGTCTTCTTCTTTTAAGGCTATCCCCAGTTGCTCAAAAAAAGCGATGATATCCCGATTGCTGAAAGCAGCCAGGGCACTATGGAGAAAACGGCCATTGCCGGGAATGTGACGTATGAGTTCGTCCAGTTCTTTTGCATTCGTGACATTGCAGCGACCTCCACCAGAGATCCCCAGCTTTCGTCCGAGTTTATTTCCCTTTTCCACTAATAGCACCTTGGCGCCCTCGCCGCTGGCAGCAGCCGCTGCCATTAAGCCGGCTGAGCCGCCTCCGATCACAATAACGTCGTAAGTCATGAACCTCTTCCTTTTCGTCGACAAATTTTCAAAAAATTCAGAATAGCGTAACAGATTTTCCATCATATCGTAATACCGTCTCTTTAGATAGTCTCTAAGCACGGTAGCTGCGTATATTTTCTATTTATTCAGGATAAGAGAATGGCGTAAAAACGATTCTTTTATCTATATCCGGTATTTAGCAAAATTTGTCGTTCTGCACCGGGATTTTAACACATATATTGTAATATATTGTAGCCTGTGCTTTAATTCAACTAACGGCGTCAAGGAAAGATGATGAGGGGGAGAAGTCCTTGTTAATTGCGTTGAAGGAAAGTGTGCTCCAAGTTCTCCTTGCCGTTATATCGGCGGGTTTTTTCTCTATATTAACGGATTATGGGGACAAGAAAAAGGTTTGGGCAGGCCATCTGCTTCCCGGACCTCATCAAGGAATACTTTATCTGTGTTGCTTGCCAGCCATATTGCTATGCTCGCTTTTTCAATACCAGCCTCCATATGGCCTACCTTCCAATCTCGGTATTATTCCCCTTGCTGTGGGTGTCATGTACGGTACACGTCGCACTTCCTTCGTACTCGCTGCTTCTGCATTGACGGGTGTCCTAATTATAGCGCAGTCGATAGAAATGTCCCCAATGTATGTGGGCACTGCTTTTATCCTTTTTCCTTTTATGCTACTGCATGTCAAGTTTTTTCAAAGAGGGACACTGTTGGACAAAAAGCTCCTGATTTTCACATACGTTGTGGCTGATATGCTGCTTAAGGCTTTGTTACCGCTATTGTGGGGCAAACAGAACATTTCGATATACATTCCTGATCTACTTACAACGTTATGGGATGTTGCTGTAGGTGTATTGGCGAGTTTTGCAGTCGTAAGTCTGATGCATAATTCATTTGAGAAACTGACGTTGCGGCGAAATGTAACTGAGTTTACGAGCAAATATTTAATTGAAGTGGATAAGCTGCGTCAAGTCATGGATTTGATGCCATTATCTCTGGTTACTTTGGACAACGAAGAACGAGTTATACATATGAACAAAACAATGCTGGAACTCTACCGGGACTTCGATCCCTATATTACGTTGCCTGAGGTAGTAGGTCGTCCTTTAAACTCGTTGTACGGTTTTTGTACTTCGCCTGTAGTCAACGAACGGGTTGCGAAAGCGTTGGAAGGAGAAGCAGGTGCTGATCTAATAAATGTATCTCCCAAAGTATTCTTCTCCAGTTTCCTCCCTATTCGGGATAAGCATAAAAATCGAACGACAGGTGTCATTATCGCCTTGCAGGACATCACAGAGCTGGAGACGCTGCGCAGTGAGTTGGGCAATTTCGAGAGGCTAAGTCTGGTTGGACAGATGGCCGCAGGCATTACTCATGAAATCCGTAATCCGATGGCAGTTGTGCGCGGGTTTTTACAACTTATGCGCGAAAAAAGCCCTGATTCTCTAGGCAATTATTACCGTATCGTGATGGAGGAGCTGGATCGGGCGAACGGAATTATTAATGATTTTCTTTCTCTGGCCCAGAACCGGATTGTCGAGAAGGAGCAGTGTCATTTGCACGATATCATTCGTGAACTAACGCCTTTATTGTGGGCCGATGCGAACCTGAGGGGACAGACGATTGAGTTAAAGCTGGAGGACCATGTGACAAGGCTGCATCTGAACCCTAAGGAAATCAAGCAATTGTTGCTTAATTTATCGCGTAATGCGATGGAAGCTATGGGGGAGAAGGGAGTACTGACCATTTCTACTCATGAGGAAGGGGATTTTGTCGAACTGGAAGTGAAGGATACCGGTCCGGGAATTCCACAAAAACAGCTTGAAAAGCTGTTCCAGCCTTTTTACACCACCAAAACGAAAGGTACAGGTCTGGGTCTGGCCTTATGTCAAAGTATAGTGGAGCGTCATCACGGTACGATTGACGTAGATTCAGTGGAAGGAATGGGCACACAGTTTAAAGTCCGTTTGCGCAGAACCATTCCGACTTATCGTGAGCATTCAGAGACTCCTGTCATAAATACGGTGCAGAAATAATTATGCAAAGATGTAACTCGATTTTTTGCAAATTACGTGAAAAAGATTGTATAATGGGCATTAGATGTCCATGCCTTTACTACGGCAAAGGATGAAATTAGAAACGTAGTATACATGATTTATTGAAAAGGAGTGAAAGAATATGTCTATGTCTTTCGATCAATATATGAAAGATTCAGTTCAGCCTATGCGCGATGAACTGACGAATCTTGGGATTCAGGAACTGCGTACTTCTGAAGATGTGGAGGCCAAGCTGCCTGATGCTAAAGGTACAGTGCTGGTGGTTGTGAACTCGGTATGCGGTTGTGCCGCAGGCCAATGCCGCCCAGGTGTAGCTGAAGCGCTGAAGCATGATGTTACGCCGGATCATCTGTACACGGTTTTTGCCGGTCAGGACAAGGAAGCAACGGCAAAGGCACGCGAATTTTTCGCGCCGTATCCGCCATCTTCCCCTTCGATCGCGCTGTTGAAAGACGGCGAGCTGGTTCACTTCATCGAGCGTCATCAGATCGAAGATCGTTCGGCAGATCAGATTGCTGCTGATTTGACGGGTGCATTTGACCGTTTTTGCCGGTAAGACTGCTCAAGCTATGCCCCCGCATTTTTCGCCTGCGAAACTTGCCGGGGCTTTTGCATGTTGGCTTGTGAAGGAAATTCCTAAAAAAGAGGTGCTTATCTGATGAGTTTGCAGGAACAGATTATTGCTGAATTGGGAGTACAGCCTACGATCAACGTAGAGGCGGAGGTCCGCAAGCGTGTGGATTTCCTCAAATCGTACGTAACAAAAACAGGAAGCAAAGGACTGTTGATTGCCATTAGTGGCGGGATTGACAGTGCCGTAGCAGCAGCCTTGTGCAAGCAAGCTACAGATGAGTTGACACAGGAGCAAGGGCAAGAATATAAGACGTTGGGTGTATTCCAGCCATATGGTCAACAGGAAGATATCGAGCACAGCTACGCAGTGGCCAAAGCGTTCAACCTGAAATATGCCGGGGAAACGAACATTAAGGAAGCCGTGGATACGATTGCCGTGGAAGTGGAGCACACATTAAAGGATATCGGTCTGGAACGTTCCATTACTCCGCAAGTGAGAGGGAATGTAAAGGCAAGAACACGTATGGTGGTTCAGTACGCACTCGCGAATGAACTGAACCTGCTCGTCGTGGGTACAGATCATGCTTCAGAAGCCATTACGGGCTTTTATACCAAATGGGGCGATGGTGCGGTCGATATTACACCGCTCAGCACGCTCAACAAACGTCAGGTGCGTTTGCTGGCCAGCTATCTTGGAGTTCCGCAGGCTATTTTGGACAAAGCGCCTACAGCAGGATTGTGGGAAGGCCAGACGGATGAAAAGGAACTGGGGATCTCCTACGAAGCAAACAGCGACTACCTGGAAGGCAAGGAAATTGACCCGGCGGCCCGCGAAAAGCTGGAAAGCTATTTTACACGTACAGCGCATAAGCGGACAAGCATTCCGGGCGTGTAGGTATTTATCATTTGGAATTGTAAAATGCTTAAGTAAATAAAATGCGGCGATCCGCCCGGCGGATCGCCGTTTGTATTGAAGGGGCTACCGTTTAATTGACGATCCAGTCAATGAAGCGGCGGGTTTCGGTAATCGCCTGATCCAGTTGAAGACTGCCACCCTGAAATGGGTGAACGGTGTTAAAGGTATGATTGCCGCCTTGAATCTGTACCCACTCGATGTCGGGACGGACGGATGTGAGCTGGGCAGAGCCCTCCCGTAGACGTTTGGAGTCTTCGGTTCCCTGGATAAGCACAGCTGGGAGCTGGCTGTTGGCAAGCCTGTCTACAATGGCAAAACGCTCGCGATTGCGTTCCAGGTCGTCCAAAATGACGACATCCAGCGGAAGCTGTTGTCCGGTTCTGGCGTTCTGCACATAGCTGCGCCCCTTGGCACGCATTTCTTCTTTTTGCGGTAAGGTAAACAGATCAAGATTGGTTACGCCATTCCATGAAATGACGCCCGCAATCTCGCCGGGATGATCTAGTGCATATACAAAGCAGCTTCCCGCACCTCGGCTATGTCCTAACAGAAACAACGGCAATTCTCTGAATTCCTGGCGTGCTCTCAGATTGGACAGCAATACATCCAAATCCTCTTGTTCGCGGCTATAGGTGTTGCGTGCGAACTTTTCCAGCTCGGTAAAATTCTCCAGATCCTCACCTATGCCGTTATGTGAAAAATTGAAGGTCACCACATGGTTATCCATACTCAATGCTTCTGCTATAAAGGGGAACATCCCCCAATCCTTAAATCCTTTGTAGCCATGAGCGATGACGAGCAGGCTCTTGGCCGTATGTTTAGCGGGAAACCAGGAGGCACGGATCACCGCATCTGTTCCTGCATCGGTACCTGCTTCAACCACAATGCTTTCTGACATCCTATCCTTCCTTTCTACAGGGAGTTTTTAAACTGGCATGTCGGCGAATTTTGAAGTATTCACCGAATGCCTCTTTCATTTTAACATATATTGGTGACGCTTTTACGCCTGTGTGACTCGCCAGGGTGTGAATGCACTGTTACAATAGATCCAGTAAAGTAAAAAAGGACGGGGAATACCCAAATGATCTACGGAATTGGACATGATGTGCTGGAAATAAGCCGTATGGCTCATATTTTGGCAGGTAAATATGCAGATGCATTTTTAAAACGGGTATTGACCCCGGCAGAACGCGAGCTTGCAGCGGAGCGCAAGGGAAGGCTAGCGGAGTTCGTAGCAGGGCGCTTTGCCGCGAAGGAAGCAGTGACGAAAGCCTTTGGCTGTGGAATTGGGCAAATCATCGGTTTCAGCGATATGGATATTTTACCTGAACCGGGGGGGAAGCCCGTAGTTTATTTGTCTTCGTCTGCATGGGATCGACTGAAATTACCGAATATGGGTGACTTGAATTACAGCATTCACTTAAGTATCACACATCAGCCTAACATTGCCTCTGCTTTTGTGATTGTCGAATATAAGGAGACGTGATGGGATGACTACAAATACATTGGAACAAAAGCGTTATTTTAGCTTCGAACTGTTAAATTGGTATACACGTAACAAACGCGATTTGCCGTGGCGCCGCCATCGCAATCCTTTTTATATCTGGATCTCGGAAATTATGCTTCAACAGACACGTGTCGATACAGTTATTCCGTATTTCAATCGCTTTATTGCACGTTTTCCGACGATTGAAGCGCTGGCGGAAGCGCCCGAGGAGGATGTGCTCAAGCTGTGGGAAGGGCTAGGGTATTATTCGCGGGCCCGGAACTTGCAAACTGCAGCGAAACAGGTAGTTGAGCTTCACGGCGGGCAGGTGCCAGATGATACGCAGGCTGTGGCGGCACTGAAAGGTGTAGGCCCATATACGACGGGGGCCATTATGAGCATTGCCTTTAATCGACCAGAGCCTGCTGTGGACGGGAATGTGATGCGTGTGCTGTCGCGTTATTTCCTCATTGAAGAGGATATTATGAAGGGCAGCACGCGGTCGCATATGGAAAGCCTAGTCAGGGAGCTGATTCCCGAAGGGAGGGCTTCTGATTTTAATCAGGCGCTGATGGAACTGGGGGCGCTAGTCTGCACGCCAAAGTCGCCTCATTGTCTGACCTGCCCGGTCATGGAGCATTGCTCGGGCAGGCTGGCAGGCCGCGAGGAGACGCTGCCAGTCAAAACAAAAGCGAAGCCGCCGCGGCTGGAGCCTCGCTCCGTCGCCCTTATCGAGGGCAGCGGCGACAACGCAGGCCGCCTGCTTGTGCGCCAGCGCCCGGCCAAGGGCCTGTTGGCCCGCATGTGGGAGCTGCCGCATGAACTTGCCGGACCGGAGGGCTACAACGGTCCGGTGCCCGATGAGCCAGCCATGGATCATCTGGCAGCTCATTTGTTGGCAGAGGGCGTGCATGCGCGCCCGGTGCGGTATGTACGTGAGGCGGAGCACACGTTCAGCCACATTCACTGGAACCTGCGTGTGTTCCAGTGTGAAGAGGTCGCCGCCCCTGCCGGGAAGGCGGGCGAACAGCCGCTGGCTGCCGAGCAGCGGGCCAGCTATAGCACCACGGCGGCGAAGTCGGGTGCGTTGGTAGCGCTGGCAGACCAGGCGAGTAGCGCCTTGCCAGCGGGGTACCGCTGGATCAGCGAGGCGGATATGTCCACCATGGCGTTTCCCAAGGTGTTCCTGGATCTGATCACCGAGTATTATGCAAAGCAAAAAGAGAACGGATGTTAATAAAATAGCGGCAGTATGGACATTAGGTTGCTCCATACTGCCGCTATTTTTTTCTGGTCTAGAAATTTCTAACTTATTTGCAAACAAAGCGCATTATTTTTGGTGATTTTTTCGGTATTCGGATGGAGTCATCTTGTTGACTGTTTTGAACATTTTTGAAAACAGCAATACATCTTTGTATCCTACTGATCGAGCAATATCTCCGATTTTAAGCGAAGTATTTTTTAAGAGAGAGCATGATTTTTCAATCCTCAAATGCAATAAATATTCCTGCGGTGACTTATTGAGTTGCTGTTTGAATAAACGATGCAAATACGAACGGTCTATTGAAATGTACTTGGCAATGTCACTTACGGTAATGAAGTGTGAATAGTTCTGCTGAATGAAGAGAAGCGCTTCTTTAATATACCGCTGCTGTCTTACCTCATTGTTGACTTCCTGATTAGGATAAAGTTCAAACATCAGATACAGAAATTCATACAGTTTGGAAGCGAGCAACAGGTCTTTGTTGGATTTCAGAGTAGAAGAGACGACGATACTTTCCATACAGCGGGCCAGGCTGCCCTCCGCTTCAAACCGGAAAATGGGATTGTCCCTATGAATACAGGTCCGGCTTAGATATTCTTTTGCTTGCATTCCATTAAAACCAATCCAGGCATATTCCCATGGGTCGACTTCATCGGCTTCGTAGTAAATTAAAACCTTCGGCTCAATAAAGAAAGCATCGTTTTTCTCCAAATGATAGATTTTATCGTTGACTTTAAAGGTCCCTTTTCCTTTTAAAATAAAATGCACCATATACCCGCTTCGTATGGCTGGACCATAAGCGTGTTTGCTGGTACAGCTTTCTTTGCCACAGGTGTATAAATTGAGAACTAGATTGTTATAGGAATGATTGGAAAAGTGCGCACTCATTTGTTTTCACCTCTTAATTCATCTCTGCATATTATCACACCGTTTCATATAGAGTCTACATTATTCCATATAATTATTAAAACTATTCCATTATGATTAGGGTGTAAGAAATAAGGAAACAACATAATTTATATTTTTTGAAAATATTACTATCGGCGCTACAAGGGGGTCACTATGGCTATAATCATCGATAAAGAGAAGCTTTTATTCCATTTACAAGGCAGCAATACAAGTTATGTCATGCAGGTTATACGAGATGGTTATTTAGCCCATCTGTATTGGGGAAAGAAAATTCAGAACTATCGGGGAAGCAATAAAATCATCTTTATGGATAGAGGATTTTCACCCAATCCGGATGGGGCGGATCGAGCCTTTTCACTGGATACCATTCCACAAGAATATCCTTCATTTGGAAATAGTGATTTCAGGATTCCTGCGTATCAGCTTCAATTGGAGAATGGCTCTACGGTGACAGATTTTCGGTATAAAGAACATCGGGTTTACCAAGGCAAGCCAAAATTGAAAGGGCTTCCTTCTACGTATGCGGAGGATGATGGCGAAGTAGAAACACTGGAAATCATCCTTGAAGATCCATTAATTGAGGTAAAGATTGTACTATCCTATAGCCTACATCAAAAGTGGGACGTCATTACCCGTTCAGTCCGTTTTGATAATGAAGGTCAGCAGCAGCTAAAACTGCTTAGAGCGTTAAGTGCTAGTGTGGATTTTCGAGATGATGAATATGAACTCATTACCTTGTACGGTGCGCATAATAATGAAAAAAATATAGCAAGGCGAAAAATTTTACCCGGAATTCAAATGGTTGACAGCTGCCGTGGCGCCAGCAGCCCTCATCAGGCACCCTTTATGGCGCTTGTAAGAGAAGGGACAGATGAAGATCAGGGCGAAGTATACGCCTTTAATCTGGTGTACAGCGGGAACTTTACGGCTCAGACGCAGGTAGATTCCTATCGGAACACACGAGTCACGATGGGGATTAATCCTTTTGATTTTACATGGCTGCTTGGACCGGAGGAGTCGTTCCAAACGCCAGAAGTGGTTATGGTATACACCGAAAATGGCTTGGGCGGCATGTCGAGAATTTATCATGATTTATACAGAAACAGATTATGTCGTGGACCATTTCGTGACAAGGAACGACCGATCTTGATTAATAACTGGGAAGCCACCTACTTTAACTTTGATGCCGACAAGATTGAGCAGTTGGCGAAGGAAGCTCAAAGTGTAGGAGTGGAGCTGTTTGTATTGGATGATGGATGGTTTGGGAAACGAGATGATGACAAGACTTCATTAGGCGATTGGGTGGTGGATCGTCGCAAACTTCCAGATGGGTTGCCGGATCTCGCCAATCGTATTCTAAATCTGGGTATGGAATTTGGTTTGTGGTTTGAACCTGAGATGGTATCCATAGACAGCGATTTATACAGAAAGCATCCCGATTGGTGTATCCATGTCCCTGATCGTCCGTATACGCTGGGAAGAAATCAGCTTATGTTGGATTTATCGAGGAAGGAAGTGTGTGAGTACATCGTTAAGTCGGTTTCCGATATTTTATCGGACGTTCCAATTACTTATGTAAAATGGGACATGAATCGTCACATGACAGATGTGGGTTCGGCCGCCTTGCCACCTGAGAGACAAAGGGAGACGGCGCATCGTTATATCCTGGGACTCTACAGTATTATGGAAGAGCTTACATCGAAGTTTCCCCATGTCTTATTCGAAAGCTGCTCTAGTGGAGGGGGCCGTTTTGATGCCGGTATGCTCTATTACATGCCTCAGACCTGGACAAGTGACAATACGGATGCCATTTGCCGATTGAAGATTCAATGGGGGACAAGTCTTGTCTACCCTCCGATTACGATGGGCGCACACGTCTCCACCGTACCCAACCATCAAGTGTGTAGAATAACGCCACTGGAGACCAGAGGTTATGTCGCTATGGCCGGGAATTTAGGATATGAGCTGGATTTGACGACATTAACTGTTGAAGAAAAAGAAGTGGTGAAAAAGCAGATAGCTCTATATAAGGAAATGAGATCGCTCATTCAGTTTGGGAATTTCTACAGAATCATTAATCCGTTCGATGGAAATGAAGCTGCATGGAGCTTTGTGTCAGAGGATCAATCAGAAATGGCGGCCAGCTATTTCAAGGTTTTATCTCAACCCGCTGCCGCGATTAAAACGTTAAAATTCAAAGGTCTGAATCCAGACTACGTATACAGAAATATAGAAACTGGTGAGCTGTTCGGCGGTGATGAATTAATGCATGTAGGCATAACGCTGGCCAGGGTGAAGCAGGACTTTTTGGGCCTGTTCTGGAGATTTGTTAAGGAAGACATCATCTGATGCAGCTAGAGGAGGTTTTGCTAGATGGAAGCAAAAGAAAAGCAGTACAAGCAAATTTCACAAGAAATTTTAAAATATATCGGTGGTGAAGAGAACATCATCGGTGTGGCCCATTGTGCCACAAGATTAAGAATTGTACTTAAAGACAATGAAAAAGCGGAATTAAAAAAGATTGAAGAAGTTGATCTGGTTAAAGGCGTGTTCATAGCGGGGGATCAGCTGCAGATCATTTTTGGAGCAGGGCTGGTCAATAATATCTATGCCGTGTTCTCCAAACTGACCGGAACAGAAGATATGTCATTAAGTGATGTCAAATCGAAGTCCGCACAAAAGCAAAATCCTTTTCAAAAAGCGATTAAATCGCTGTCAGATGTCTTTATTGAGATCATGCCGGGAATTCTTGCTGCTGCATTGTTAATGGGGATCACTGGGCTGCTAGGTCAGAAGGGGCTATTTGGTCCCAAGTCGATTGTGGAGATGTATCCAATTTTCCAAGGGATCAATCGCTTTGTTCAAATCGTTTCCACAGGTATTTTCACCATCCTGCCACTGCTTGTTGTTTATTCAGCCACCAAGAGATATGGCGGTCGTCCAATTCTGGGGCTTGTACTGGGTGCAATTATGCTTCATCCGGCCTTGGCGGACGCCTTTGAGGTAGCTAAAGGGAGCCAAAGCCCGGAATCGATCAGTCTTTTTGGTCTTCCCGTTCAGTTGGTTGGATTTCAGGGCGGTATCATTATAGCTCTGATGATGGGGTATGTGGTAGCCAAATTGGATCAGTTTTTTAACAAAAAGGTTCCAGACATGATTAAATTGTTTTTGGCTCCTTTGCTGACGGTCTTTGTTTCTTCCCTGCTATTGTTTACGATTATCGGTCCTCTTGGGCGAGAGCTAGCCAGTCTGGTCACGGTTTCGTTGCTTTGGATGACGCAAAACCTGGGAATATTCGGCTTTATGTTTTTTGCAGGCATTCAGCAAATTATCGTTATTACAGGGTTGCATCATGTTATGGGTGCGGTAGAAGCCCAGCTGTTAACCGATACAGGCAGAAATTTTATCAACCCGTTGGCATCAGTCGCTTTGATGGCACAAGGGGGCGCCGTTTTGGGATATGTTCTTTTGAATCGCAAAGATACCAAGGTTAAAGAACTGGGTTACTCTGCATTCGGGTCTGTACTTTTTGGAATCTCGGAACCCGCGATCTTTGGGGTCACTTTGAAGTATAAGTTCCCTCTGGTTGCTGGATGTCTCGGAGGAATGGTTGCCGGAGCCTATGTATATTTAAGCAAGCTGACAGCTATTGGATTCGGAACCACGGCTCTTCCCGGCTTTGCAATTGCAGCGTCAGAGAATCATGGTCATATGAATTATCTTATCGCCCATCTTATTGCCCTGTTATGTGGAGCATTATTCACATTGGCTTACGGTGTGATCAGGAATAAGAAGTCAAAAGCAATATCTTAAGAAATGAATCGAAGGTTATGAATAAAAAGGAGTAGAAGGAGCTTGAAGGCTCTTTTCTACTCCTTTTTAATTGCAGATATCATACCTATATGGATGGATCGCTCTCAATCAGCCCTTTGCCAATTACATTGGCTGAAACCGGGGCCTTGCCGAGCTCACGCGACCATACGGACAACTGTCCGATATGATGAATTTGGTGGGCAATGACATGGCGCATCACCTCGCCCCAGGCATCGATCGCAATTCTGCCGTCCGGGCGGTGATCTTCAAACCTTTTTCGTTCCAGACCTTCATGCCAGGCGAGGACGAATGGCTCCACGTCGAGTCGAAACTTCGCGTCCAGCTCACGGACTTTATCCAGGGTATTATGCTGAGAGAAGTCCTCCTGGAAATCAGGTTTGCCTTGAATGATTTGAACCCAGCTCCATTCTACATCAACAATATGAAAGAGTGTTTTTAGAATGCTACCAGCCCCGCCGATACGTTCTTTCAGCAGTTCCTCCTGCGGCACCTCTTCACACCAGCGGTACCATTGTTCTCGAACCATCCAGTTATAACGAAAAAAAGTCTGCACCCATCAACCTCCAGAGTCGTATTAGAGAATCATCTCCACCAGTTTACCATGGAATGCCAAAACAGCTAGTAGATATCGTTCAGCTGGTTCTCATGATTAGGGGGGGACGTGGGCGCCATAACCAGCAGCTTGGAAGAGTCGAGCGGAGGAACATCAAGATGAAGGGCAAAAGCATCCAAATGTTCAAGCGGCGCTTAGCTTGCGCATAGACGAAGAACGTTCTTTCAGCAAGGAGGCCAGTATCTCGCCCAGTTGGCGTTTCTCTTCTCATCGGACATTGCAGTTCGCCTCACCTGATGTTGATCAGAATGTTGAGGAAATCTCAACATTTTTTTAGATGGATGAACACCTAATTGCAACATGCTCAATAGTATGATTGTAAACAGACAACAAGGAGTGATAAAGATGGTTACTTGGATTTTAATTTTTGGCTTAGCCGTATTATCTAGTCTGGATAATTTGGGAGTTGGAATATCTTATGGGATTCGAAGGATTCGTATTAACCATGTATCAAATTTAATCATTGCGGTCATCTGTTTCATCCTTAGTATGCCAGGGATCATATCCGGTCAGTGGCTGGCGGAGGTTCTTCCAGGCATATTACCCGTCCTGATCGGAACGTTATTGCTATTCATTGTCGGTGCCCGCATTATTCTGCTGGCTGTACCGCGTAAGAAGCAGAAACCCAGCCAGAACAGTGAAGAAGCCGGGGAGGCTGCGTCAAGCGGATCACTCGAAGAAGTTCTACAAAATCCCGAAACCGTGGATAAAGACAAATCAAGTTCTATAGGAACCCTTGAAGCAGCGGTGCTGGGGATTGCACTTGCCGCTAATGCCGTTACAAATGGGATTGGTGCAGGTATGATGGGGCTGTCACCAATTGCGATCTCTCTGACTGCGGCAGGCGGCAGTTATATCACAGTTTGGCTTGGTGTAACCTTGGGGAAAAAAATGTTGTCGATTCGTATCGGCTCATTCACATTACGTCAGTTCAGTACACTTTTAAGCGGAATTATCATTATTTTGATTGCCTGCAAATCTTTATTTGATAAGTGAGCGCAGTTTTATCAAAACTGTATCGTGTGGCGATAGCGTAACATGGCCTTTTGTAGAATAAGAATAGGTGATTGGCGAAAAAAAGGGCTGTCTCATTTGTAGAAAATCTACTTTTGAGACAGCCCTTCATGAGCTCGGATAAGAATGTTGCTACTGGCTTATTTCTTTGCAGCCTCGTAACGTTTGTTGACTTCATCCCAGTTGATTACATTGTAGAAAGCTGCAATGTAGTCTGGGCGTTTGTTTTGATATTTCAGGTAGTAAGCATGCTCCCAAACGTCCAGTCCAAGTACTGGAGTCAGACCTTCGAACAGCGGGCTATCTTGGTTTGGAGTGCTAGTGATCGCCAATTTGCCGTCTTTGCCGACAACCAGCCAAGCCCAGCCGCTACCAAAACGAGTTGTAGCTGCTTTAGTGAAGTCTTCTTTAAATTTGTCATAGCCGCCCAGTTCGTTGCTGATTGCTTCAGCAATTGCACCCGTTGGCTGTCCGCCGCCGTTAGGACCGATAACTTCCCAGAACAGACTGTGGTTGTGGTGTCCACCACCGTTATTGCGAACCGCAGTGCGGATGCTTTCAGGAACGCTGTCCAGATTGGAGATCAGATCCTCCAGGCTTTTGCTTTGCAGTTCAGGAGCGCTCTCCAGAGCTGCATTTAAGTTCGTAACATATGTGTTATGGTGACGATCATGGTGAATTTCCATTGTCAGTGCATCAAAGTGTGGTTCCAGTGCGTCTTTTGCGTAAGGAAGTTCTGGTAATTGAAATGCCATAATAAAATCCCTCCTGGTTATATGGTTGGGTAAGTGTTCCTATGTAATAATACCCTCGATAGTTATATTAAACCGCATTCAGCCTATTTTTTCAACATTTTTGTTTGTAAAATACCAAACTGGACATTAGGGCCTGGTAGATAGCATGTCCAAAAACGCAATTGGAATACATCATACATAGGTAATAAGAGGTAAATTGTGAACATTAAAATGTAAACGCTTTATATACAGCGCTTACATGAGAAAAAGGGATGTATTCCGTCAAAAAGTATGGTTTAATGGTCAAGGAAGCAGAATTTTGGGCTTTTTTGTCGTCTGCTATAAACTGTCATGTCTATGACACGACGAACTTGAGGGCGTACACCCTTTTCCTGTTCTTCATTTCATATATAGCAGATCGTATGCATTTTTATCATAATGCCTTGTGATTAACACCATGATAAGCGCTTTATGGATTTATGTAAAAATGACGGTGCTGTCCTCAATTTATTTATTATGCTTACGAAAAGGGAGATATTACTATGCACGTTCGTTCCTTTCAATTAAGTGATGTGAATTCAGTAACGGAGCTCATGCAAATTGCCTTGTCGGAGGAGTGCTACAAAGAGACGGTGGGTGCTTTTGCCCGTCAGCTTTCGTGGGATTCCGGTTTGATCGTCGTTGCCGAAGAAGAGGGAGAGATCGTTGGTGCCCTGATTGGCACGATTGATCAGAATCACGGCTGTTATTATCGTATTGCTATTCATCCGGATCATCGTCGGATGGGAATCGGGAAATCGCTTGTGGAGCTCATGGAACAGCGTTTTCAGCAACGCAAGGTGAGTCGTATTTGGGTAGCTGGGGACAAGCATAACAGTGCGGCTATGCCGTTGTACGAAGCTATGGGCTACGGAGCAAGCCAGATTTTACAGGCGTTTCAGAAGCTAAGTATTCTAGCACCTCATTAATCGGTTATCGATATACAGAAGCACAGTATAATATTTACATTTAGAGCATATCTGAGTAACCGTTGCAATCGGGTACGGGATATGCTTTTCTATTTATAACAGGGTTGAGGAGGTTAATTATGGACGCTTTGACTCCTTCGTCAGACCTGCTGCCTTCACCGGAAACGTCCAAACAGGCAGGTCGCTCTGCTTACATACGCGATTGGTTAGTCACCCTGCTGATCGCAATGGTCGTCTTGCTGCTTCTGAACCTGTTTGTATTTAACTTGTCCACGGTTAGAGGACATTCAATGCAGCCGACGTTAATGGAAAGCCAGCATTTGTTCGTTAATAAGCTGGTTTATAATTTTCATGATCCGGGGAGAGGGGACATTGTGATTTTAAGAGATCCCGATTCCCAACTGTCCAGTCCAAGATTTTTAGTGAAAAGAGTCATAGGTATTCCCGGAGATGTCATTCGGATTGAGCATAATCATTTGTATGTGAACGGTGAACTGCTAAATGAGCCGTACACCAACTCGGACGTGGAGGATGGTGATTACGGTCCTTTTACGGTGGAGCCAGAGCATTTTTTTGTCATGGGAGATAATCGCCATACGGCTGCAAGCAAGGATAGCCGGTATTTTGGCAGCGTTAAGTCCGAGGATTTACTGGGACGTGCAGAGTTTATATTTTGGCCGATCTCTGAGTGGAAGTGGCTATAGAGCAGCTATAGTCTGAAATCAATGGGGAACCGCGCGGACCGATCAGGGTTATAACGGATCAGCGGTTCCCGATCAGGAAAGGAAGAGAACGATGAAAGAAGTGATGGTATATACCGACGGTGCTTGTTCGGGTAACCCGGGTCCAGGGGGCTGGGGGGTCATCTTGTTGTATGGAGAGCATCGCAAGGAGCTGTCGGGTGCCGAAAAAATGACGACAAATAACCGTATGGAGATCAAGTCGGTGATTGAAGCGCTGAAGCTGCTCAAGGAGCCGTGCCGTGTAAAAGTACACAGTGACTCCGCCTATGTCGTCAATTGTTTCAAACAAGGCTGGATTAAGAATTGGCTCCGTAATGGCTGGCGCAACAGTAAAAACCAACCCGTTGAGAACAAGGAACTGTGGGAAGAATTGTGGGAACTGATGGGTAAGCATGAGGTTGAATATGTGAAGGTGAAAGGTCACAGTGATAACGAGCTCAATAATCGTTGTGACTTTCTGGCGACAAGTGCTGTTAAAAATTTACGGTAGCATCTGCTGCTATTTTCTGTTGAAATTTGAATATATGAGAACGATACAACGTTCTCATATCTGTAATGAAGAATTGTGAAAGAGAGGTGAGTATCGGATGCAACGCGAACTAACTCGGACGGCGACCGGAACGGCTTCGACTTGGGCTTCGCTCAAGCAGGAAATTATTGAGGCAGCTCCAGGGCTGGGGATTGACTCCATCGGGTTCGCATCCGCCGACCCCTTTCTGTCTCTAAAAGCTATATTGGAAGAGCACCGTGCTAAAGGCTATGAATCCGGCTTTGAGGAGCCTGATATCGATAAGCGTATCTATCCGGAGCTGTATGGCTCGCAGCCTGCGTCGCTAATTGCCATTGCGGTGGCGTATCCTTCCAAAATGAAGGACCCACCGAAGTCGGACAAGGGCAAGTACCGTGGTATTTTGGCACGTTCTGCCTGGGGCAAGGATTATCATCTGGTACTGCGCGAAGCGATGGAAAAGCTGGAGGCTTTTATAAGTGAGCGAGTCCCTGATGCCTTGTTGAAAAGCATGGTGGATACCGGAGAATTGTCAGATCGGGCTGTTGCAGAGCGGGCAGGAATTGGCTTTAGCGGCAAAAATACGATGATGATTTCACCGAAGCTGGGATCATGGATTTATCTGGGGGAGCTGTTGACGAACATTCCTTTCCAACCCGATGAACCGGTAACGGATGGCTGCGGAGAGTGCACCAAATGTTTGGATGCATGTCCTACGGGCGCGCTTGTAGGTCCGGGACAGCTGAACGCCCAGCGGTGTGTGTCCTTTTTGACACAGACCAAGGGCTTTTTGGACGAGGAGTTTATGCTGAAAATAGGGAATCGGCTGTATGGATGTGACACGTGTCAAATCGTATGTCCCAAAAATCGAGGCCTTAACTGGGATCACCATCCTGAGCTTACACCCGATCCTGAGATTGTAAAGCCGTTGCTGCTGCCATTACTGGATTTGAGCAATCGTGAATTTAAAGATCGTTTTGGTCAAAGTGCAGCGGCTTGGCGGGGGAAGAAGCCGATTCAACGCAATGCCGTCATCGGCCTTGGCAATTTCAAGGATGTTAGCGCGGTGCCCAAATTGACGGAGGTTTTATTGGATGATCCGCGTCCCGAGCTGCGAGGCACGGCGGCGTGGGCTTTGAGTCGAATAGGAGGGGAGAACGCTATGACAGCGATCAAGCAAGCATCAGAGAAGGAACAACATGAGCAAGTACGCGAAATGATCGCACAAGCGCATTCCAAACTAGAGGAACAAGAGCAGGTAGAACAGCAAGCATCTTCTGAATTAAAGACGGAGGATTCACAGGGCCCAACTACGATTTATTATGATGAAATGGAGACGCCTGTGGGCACGTTGACACTATGTGCTACGGATCGTGGGCTATGCCGAATTGACTATGGCTCTTTTTATGCGAAGGAAGCATTGCTTCAGCAATGGGCCCGGACATGGATTGGGGAGTATGTCTATGTGCAGGAGCCGGAAAAGCTGCGCGAAGCTGCAGAACAACTGCGTGAATATTTTGCAGGAGAACGACGGGAATTCAGTATAGCCTATGATTTGAGAGGCACTCCTTTTCAAGAGCAGGTATGGCGTGCACTGCAAAAAATTCCGTACGGGCAAAGCGTGTCCTACCAAGATATTGCGGAATCGATCGGACGAGCCAAGGCGGTACGTGCCGTCGGCGGAGCCAATAACAAAAATCCATTACCTATCCTGTTTCCGTGTCACCGGGTATCAGGTGCAAATGGAAGCTTGGTCGGCTATGCCGGAGGCTTGCCAGTCAAGATGAAGCTGCTGGAATTGGAGAAGGAATAAGGACATATGTTTGCAAAAAGTAATTTGCTAGCTGTCCCATGTTTTGCTATGATAGGTTCGTGTAATTCAAGATGTTTCATATAAATATACAGAGGTGACGACTTCGTGGTGTGGAATATTGTCATTCCGATTATTACCCTGATTGTTGGCTTGGTCGGGGGATTTTTCATCGGTGCTTATTATCTTCGTAAACAGCTTGAAAAAATGCAAAACGACCCTGAAACGCTGCAAAAAATGGCCAAACAGATGGGGTACAATCTGAATGGGAAACAGATGCAAAGAGCACAGCAGATGATGAAGAGCCAACAGTTCTCCAAGAATCAGCCTGGTGCGCGTAAAAATCAGGGCCGTCGGAAATAATGAGCAACGTGAGCACGGATGCCGCATGAGGTTGCTTGCATAGAGGAGGATTACTGTGGCTGGCGTAAAAGATTATATTAACCGCAAAGCTGCGGATAACCGGGATAAAATCGAGTACCATGTGGAGCAGATTTTAAAACTGATCGGTGAGGACCCCAAGCGTGAAGGGTTGTTGGAAACACCGGCACGCGTCGCGCGCATGTATGAGGAAATATTCGCGGGTTATGAGGTTGATCCCCGTGATGCGCTGGGTGTGACATTTGACGAGAATCACGAGGAGCTTGTGATCGTGAAGGATATTGTCTATTACAGTCAGTGTGAGCACCATATGGCTCCTTTCTTCGGAAAAGTGCATATCGGCTATGTTCCCAGCGGCAAAATTGTAGGACTAAGCAAGCTTGCCCGCCTGGTGGAGGCAGTGACCCGCCGATTGCAGGTACAGGAGCGTATTACATCACAGATCGCTGATATTCTAAATGAGGCGGTCTCCCCTCATGGGGTTATGGTCGTTGTGGAAGGCGAGCATTTGTGCATGTGTGCCAGAGGAGTCAAAAAACCTGGCAGCAAAACGGTAACGTCTGCTGTGCGCGGTACATTCCGTGGTGATGCAGCACAACGTGCAGAGTTCTTGTCCCTGATCAAGGAATGATGGAACACGGTGTGATATGATGAAAAAAGGTGGTCTACGCATAGGCGTAGCCGCCTTTTTTTGTTAACATCAGAAATAGAGAAAACGGCTCGCTGGGTGAAGAATGAAATGAAAAAAATTGGATAGGAGATAACGTATGGACCATATACATAGCTCAACAGAAACAACTACAGTATTGCCTGAGTTACAATGGTTGGAAGCGCCGTTGGCGACTACTCAGGAAGATGTATTGTTTCCGCTGGCTTGGGAGGAGCTGGCTTGCCGGCAAGTAGGGAGAGGGGCTGCGCCCATTTTGCATGTATGGCGGCATCCGGCGGCGCTTGTGATTGGTCACCGGGACCGCAGGCTTCCCAACGCTCCACAGGCGATGGAGCGGGCACGCAGCTCAGGAATGTCGGTATGCGTGCGTCCTTCAGGCGGAGCGGCCGTCATGCTGGACAGGGGGGTACTGAACCTGTCCTTGATCCTGCCGAATCCGCAGCGGGCCATCAGCCTGCATGAGGATTTTCGGCTCATGGCGGGGCTGATTGCCGATGCGCTGGCCCCGTGGTCTGACGAGGCGCAAACCGGAGAAATCGTCGGGTCCTTCTGTCCCGGAGACTACGATGTGAGCGTCGGGGGACGCAAGTTTTGCGGCATTGCGCAGCGGCGTCAAGCCAAGGCGTATATCATCACAGCTTTCGTGATGATTGAGGGCCATGGAGCAGAGCGCGCGCAGGCGGTGCAGCAGTTTTATAGGGAGGCAGCCGGGGATACGCCGGCAGGCGCGCAGCAGCCGGATTATCCCCAGGTGAATCCGGCAACGATGGGCAGTCTGGCCGAGCTGGCTGGTGTGCCATCTGTCGAGGCGTACACAGCATCGCTGCGCCGTGTAGTCGAGAGCCGGGCTGCCATTTTGCCTGCCGTTGGCTTGCTGGTGCAACCGGAAGAATTGGCTAAACAAATGGCAGCGCTCAGAGAGCGATACGATTTGCAGGTGTAGTTTGTTTTAGCTTAGAATGGTTGCCATCTCAGCTTGGAGGCTTGCGCGTAGCGGGCTTCCACCTCAGGCCAGTTGACGACATGCCACCAATCTTCGATGTATTTATTGCGCTCGTTCTGATGCTTTAAGTAATATGCGTGTTCCCACACATCGATCGCCAGCAGCGGAATAGACTCCCATTGAGTCAGGTTCTGGTGCTTTTCGGCCTGCAAAATTTCAAGCCGTCCGGCGCGCGGACTCCACACCAGGATGGCCCAGCCGCCGCCCTCGACCTTTTCGGCTGCCGAACTAAAATGCTTTTTGAAGGCATCGTAGCTGCCAAAATCCTTCTTTATTTGCTCAGCCAGCGGTCCACTTGGTTTCCCACCGCCTTGAGGACTCATGATCGTCCAAAAAAGAGTATGCAGATAATGACCTGCACCGTTAAACGCCAGTTCACGCTCCCAATGCTTTACGAGGTCAAAATCACCTGTTTTTCGGGCTTCTTCCAGCTTCTTTTCCGCTTTATTCAGATCATTCACATAGCTCAAATGATGCTTATCATGGTGAATACGCATCGTTTTTTCATCAATGTAGGGTTCAAGCGCATTATAGGGGTAAGGAAGCGGCGGAAGTCGATGTCCCCCAATAGGAACCGGGCGACTGGTTAAGGATTTGTCTGTTGCCGAAGGTTGCGCCTGGCTGGACTGTACGCCTTTAGTAGCTGGTTCTGAGCCTTCTCCTCTCAGGCCTGCCTGCCGTTCTCGAAACGCTTCCTCCGGGTAATTCTCACCCTCTGCTGCTACATGATACAACCCGGCAGCTCGCGCAATCGAGCCGGGTTCCTGAAAGGGAGTTGTCGAGATCAGGAAATACTGGCTTTCATGTGCTGCGTGTATTACTACTCCAGTGGATTTGGGCTGGTGACGCAATGCTTGACTGTGCTCGGTCAGCAAGCCTAGCTGACGTACATATTCTTGTGATTGGCGGTTAGCGGTTTGCAGCAAATCGTCCAGGCGACGATTTAATTCCTGTGAGGCAGGCTGTGAATTCAGGGGGAATTCGGACATCGGCTTCTCTCCAGCTGCTGATGTGTTTGATCCCCTTGAATGTGCTGATGGTTCAGCTAGCTGGTGTGTATGAGCTTGGGGAGCAGACGATACTTTTTTTTCCTGATGCTGCCATGCTTGTTCTACCGGGTCAAGCGCGCTCCGTTGCTCTTCAAGCAGCTCTATGGCGGCCCGTTCCGTTTGTTCAAATACGGTACGCCAATCATCCAGCAGCCGCACATAGGCAGGTTCTAGCCCTTCAGTAGCGGACTTAATCACTTCTACATGCCAACTTTCCTGCTGCTTCCAATGACGAATTTCCTCCAGTACACGTAAGGGCAGGAAAGACCCATAAGTACTCAGCATCGTTTTTTACCTCCCGTATCCCGCTATGGCTATCCAGCAAATCTGTCCTGGACGCATATGTACCCAGTATATTCGCTGCCTCATCGGGAATATGTCTATGAACTTCCTTAATCAGGCCATATCTGTTGTGCAGAACAATGGGAAACAGTATTACGAAGAGAAAAGTATAGCATCCGGTGATTTTCGACAAGTGCATTTTAATGCCAGTATAATGTGGATTATATAACAGATTAACTTGGTCAAGGAGGGATCGAGAATGACTCATTCGTTCCATCCCGTTCATTCTCCCAAATTGGAGCCAGAACTGCTACAGCCATGGTATAACTGTCGGGAATATTCGCCTAGTCCTCGCTTGGAATCGCATGTGGCTTCTTTTTGGACAATGGGTTTCCGTCCTGTTCCGGACAAACTTGGGCATCGGGTTATCCCGGATGGCTGTGTCGATATTGTCGTGAATCTTCTTTCTCCCTTCAGTCGGAAGGCCGCCTATGTGGTGGGGCTTACAACTCAATCAGAAGTACTGCAGTTCTCGGAAGCCCGTTCGTTATTTGGCATTCGGATATATTCGGAATCAGCTCGTTCGATTCTAAAAATCCCCCCTTCGGCGTTAAAGGGAGAACGTATCTATTTGGAAGATGTCTTGGGCCTTAAAGGAATGTATTGGGTCGAAGAAATCTTAGCTGCCAAAACGATGTCTGACATTCTAACGGTTGCCGAGCATCATTTGGTTCAGATGCTGGCGGATAGCGATATAGCAATTCCCCCACTAGTGTATCAAAGCATGCAGATTATTTATGACCACAAAGGGAATCTATCTGTAACGAATTTGGCCAATCAAGTTCATTGTAGTGAACGCCAGCTTAGAAGGGTATTCAATCAGGAGCTCGGCTTAAGTCCAAAGGAGATGCTGGGAATTGTCCGGTTTCAAAGCACACTACAAGAGTTTCATCAGGGTGGTTATTCCAGTTTGGTAGATCTTTCGCTCAAATATGGCTATTATGATGAGTCGCATTTTACCAATACTTTTAGGCATTATTATGGAAAGTCTTTTAAAGCCTTGATAAGAAAGAGATGAAAGAGTCCGTTTTTTCCTATTTGAACAGTCTTTATGATCGATACAATGGAGGTGTAAAATTAATTCATTGATGGGAGCTGTGAAGTATGGCAGTTAAGTTAAAAAGAATTGCGATTTTCGTAAAAGAAATGAAGAAGTCCTTAGATTTCTATCGGATTTTGGGCTTGGAAATACCGGAAAGCGCGAATGAAGAACCACATGTTGAAGTAGTATATAATGATGTTATCCTTGCTTTTGATTCGTGGGAAACAGCGGGGATTATTCTTGGTGACCAGCAGGAGCCTGCCGGTTATCGGATGGAGCTTGCTTTCCAGTTTGACAGCAAGGAAGCGCTGGATGAATCATATGGCCGACTGAAAGAACGGGGACATACAGGGCATCTTGAGCCGAACGATACGCCTTGGGGCGAGCGTTATGCAATCATAAAGGACCCTAATGGAAATTTGATCAGTCTGGTCGCTTGATTCGGATCAAATTATAAACTGTTACATTTAATTTTATACTTGGTGTCAGCATCGCTGAGACCACCCCTATTAGACGATCACACTGATCATTTTAACGAAAAAACACGCCATGTCCTTGGCGTGTTTTTTCGTTAAAATGATCGTGGACCCCCTTGTAAAACTTTAGCTGTTTTCTTGTCCTCCAGCTCCTGCACATTGCTTAAAAATGTCGATACCCGCCGTAAATACTCACGAGGGTGCTCTCTGAAGATGAGCTCATGTAACCCATTTTTGACAATCCATACACTGGAAAGCGGGTTGGTCTGATTGGCAGCGAGCTTTTCCGCAATCGGGTAAGGAGCCTTTTCATCCTGTGTACCATGCACAAACATGATTGGAAACGGATAGTCCTCCTTTTTAACCTCCTGATATGGAATCTGATGCAAGCTGGTGCCGTTCAAGATGGGAAACAGCAATTCAAGTATTTCCAAAGACGGATGTCTCGGCAGATTAATTTGATTGTGAATGTTGTGATATAGCGTATCTGGTTCCAGCAGAAAGGTGCTGTCCAAAATCATTGCGTCCACATCCTTGGTTTGCAAGCCCGCCTGAAGAGCGGTTCCTGCCCCCATAGAGAAGCCCCACACGATAATTTCCGAAGAGCCGCGTTGTTTCGCAAGCTGGATGGCCCCAAGAAGCTGTTGGGATTCCGCTTTACCGCCGGTTGCGACAGCCTTACTGTTTTGTGACGCGAATCCGTAATCGAACATGACCACATTAAAGTTCAAACGGTGGGCATAATGCGCCAGATCATACATGGGAATCCAACTTTCTTCACGGTTAGCCCCATAACCATGACTGAAAATAATGGTTTTCCGCGATTGATCCGCCGGGATATACCAGCCTTGTACCATGCGGCTGCCGTCCTTGGCTGGAAAGCTGACTTCCTCATAAGGCATACCTTTGGCCTGCATCGGATTAGAGTACAATGGTGCGACCGTGGGATTCGTAAGCACCCAAGCGATGTAAGCGTGCAAGGCAATAAAACAAAACAACAGAAAAAATACGACCGACAGCAGCAGAGCAATCACAACGTGCTTGAACCGCAGCAGACGGGGATTAAAGAGTGGGGTGGACGGCTCCTGAACAGCGGTCTGTAGCTGAGCGTTGCGCTGGGATGTCGAAATCATGTAAGAGCCTCCTTATATAAAATTGATCTTCGAATCAGGAATATAGGTATAAACTCACTTGAAAATAGTAGGGTATGTCCGTATAGATACCTATTATCGTATGCTGGGGATTATCCAAAGTCAACGCCTCCACCGGAAAAGTAAAAATGATGCAAAGAATTGTCGATGTTTGTTCTTGTTCTGTAATATGGTTGTCACAAAAACATCGGTTTACAGTAGCCGCGACTATTCTATATAATTTATGTAACCATGTTTCATAGTGTGAAACGAATATGGATACAAGAGGAGCGGTTCACGATGGAAGACCGTAAATTAACCGTGCGCGCTGTAGAGCGTGCACTTGATATACTGCTGTGTTTTACCGCAAATTCCGATCTTGGTCTAACGGAGATTGCCTCCCAAATTGGTCTACATAAGAGCACTGTTCATCGTCTTTTGACTACGTTGGAGGATCGGGGATTTGTCGTTCGAAATGCCGAAACGGAAAAATATAAGCTCGGCTTTCGTATATGGG
Source organism: Paenibacillus ottowii (assembly GCF_050516475.1). NCBI lineage: Bacteria > Bacillati > Bacillota > Bacilli > Caryophanales > Paenibacillaceae > Paenibacillus > Paenibacillus ottowii. Next base: position 247,867 of record NZ_CP191577.1, read on the forward strand.
AGCTGTCCACGCATCTGTCCCAAAGCGATGAGCCGGCGGTGTTGTTACAGCCAGCAATGGAAGCACTGCGTGATCGTTTAGGAGAGACGGTCAGCTTGTATTTGCGGGACGGCAGCATGCGTATTCGAATACAAGCCGTGCAGAGCAATCAGGCGATCCGCAGGGTTGCGCCTGTAGGAGCGCGTATGCCGCTGGCAGTGGGAGCCTCCAGCAAGGTGCTGGCGGCCTTTATGCCGCCGCAGGAGTTGGAGGTACTGCTAAGCGGGGAAGAATGGCCGCCTTCGGTAGACCCTGAGGCTTATAAAGCCCAATTGCAAGATATCCGTGAGAAGGGCTATGCGACCAGCTATGAAGAGCGTGAGCCAGGGGCAGCAGCTGTCGCCGCACCTATTGTGAACCGAAAGGGACAGGTCGCGGCGGCCTTATCTGTATCGGGCCCGGTCAGTCGACTTGCACCCGAGACGTTGCATGATTTTGCTCCAATATTGATTGAAGCGGCCAAGGAAATGGGGCTTATGCTTCCGTAACGGTAGTAGTGAATACCATAGACAGCATACAAGGGTTGCCAAAGATATAAATTTAAAGTAGTCTGATAGAGATGGCGGGCTGTCTGTTATAGCCGCCAATACATGTGAATAAAAAAGTATCACAGTTACTGGGGGAGCCTGTAATGCGGGCTGAGATGGAATCGGGCAAGATTCCGGACCCTTTGCACCTGATCTGGATCATACCAGCGTAGGGAAGTAATCGGCCATTGAAATGTATACGCAGCTGCTGTCTACGATGACGCATTAGGCTTTATTCCATGTGCGTACTGTCTGGATAGCAGGCTCGTTTAATTAGCCGGTTCCCTGGGGAACCGGCTTTTTTGCATAGATCAGCGCCACCCTGGGAATGGTTCCGGATCGGTGTGTCATTTCAACGAAATGGGAGGAATGGACCATGAAACCGATGGAAACAGAAGGAACGAAGGAAACAGGAGTGAAATCAGCAGAAGTAGAGAAGACAAGGGTGGAGCAATCCAGTAGCGTTAAGTCTTTCCCGGGGAGCCGCAAGGTGTATATTCAAGGTTCTCGGCCAGATATTGCTGTGCCGGAGCGCGAAATCGCGCTGCATCCCACCCATACGCCGCAGGGCACGGAGTATCATGAGCCACTGCGTGTGTACGATACCAGTGGTCCGATGACTGACGAAGCCTATCAGATGGATATCCGTCAGGGCTTACCCCCATTACGGCGAGCTTGGACGCTGGAACGGGGGGATGTGGAGGCGTACGAGGGCCGCGCCGTCAAGCCGGAGGATAATGGGCTGAAACCCGGTTCCAAACGGGAGACAGTGGAATTTCCCGGCATGACCAACCGTCCGCTGCGGGCTTCACAAGGGCGCACCGTGACGCAAATGCACTATGCGCGGCAAGGGATCATTACGCCCGAAATGGAATTTGCGGCGATCCGCGAAGGGGTAGAGCCCGAGTTTGTACGGCAGGAGTTGGCGGCTGGCCGCGCCATTTTGCCATCCAATATCAATCACCCGGAAAGTGAGCCCATGGTCATAGGACGCCATTTTCACGTAAAGATCAATGCGAACATCGGGAATTCTGCGGTTACGTCCTCCATCGAAGAGGAAGTGGAGAAGATGACCTGGGCTGTGCGTTGGGGCTCAGACACCGTCATGGACCTGTCCACAGGCCGTAATATCCATACGACACGCGAATGGATCATCAGGAATTCTCCCGTACCGATTGGAACGGTGCCGCTATATCAGGCGCTTGAAAAGGTAAACGGCGAAGCTGAGAAGCTGACGTGGGAACTGTATCGAGACACGCTGATTGAGCAGGCGGAGCAGGGAGTGGACTATTTTACAATCCATGCGGGTGTATTGCTGCGATATATACCGATGACGGCAAATAGAATGACCGGAATTGTATCCCGGGGTGGATCAATTATGGCAGCCTGGTGTCTGGCACACCACCAGGAGAACTTTTTGTATACGCATTTTGAAGAAATCTGTGAAATTATGAAAACCTATGATGTGGCCTTTTCTCTCGGGGATGGTCTGCGTCCGGGGAGTATCTATGATGCGAATGATGAAGCGCAGTTTGCAGAGCTGGAAACGTTGGGCGAGCTAACGCAGATCGCATGGAAGCATGACGTCCAGGTCATGATTGAAGGGCCGGGACATGTCCCTATGCACAAAATCAAGGAAAATGTGGATTTGCAAATGGAGATTTGCAAGGAAGCCCCTTTTTATACTTTAGGGCCGCTGACGACGGATATTGCACCAGGTTATGATCATATTACCTCAGCTATCGGGGCGGCCATGATCGGTTGGTTCGGGACATCCATGCTGTGTTATGTCACGCCGAAGGAGCATTTAGGTTTGCCGAACAAGGATGACGTCCGCGAGGGGGTCATTACTTACAAAATTGCGGCACATGCTGCTGATCTGGCGAAGGGTCATCCACGGGCGCAGCAGCGGGACGATGCTTTGTCCAAGGCGCGCTTTGAATTTCGCTGGCGCGATCAGTTCAATCTTTCGCTTGACCCTGAGCGGGCCTTGTCCTACCATGATGAAACGCTACCGGCAGAGGGGGCCAAGGAAGCCCATTTTTGCTCGATGTGTGGTCCCAAGTTTTGCAGTATGCGTATCACGCAGGACATTCGCGCCTATGCAGCTGACAAGGGGCTGAATGCCGAGGAGGCCGTCGTCGCCGGGATGCGTGAGAAGGCAGAACAGTACCGGAATACGGGACAATAAATCGGTAGTGGGCAGCTCAAACAACCAGGTAGACCAATGGATAGCGCTGGCTAGTTTGCCGGACGCTTAGATCCATGAACGGATGAGTTTAGGTCTAGGGATATATGGGTAACAAAAAGCCGTAGTTCTCTACAGTTGATGTAGAAACTACGGCTTTTTCAGCTTATGTAAAGCGAAATCATATAAACGGTTGAAACGGCACTTTATTTTTTACCCATTTTTTCATTCAAAATGTCCTGAAAGCTGAGCTTCTTCTCCGAGCTGTCTTCTTTCTTCTGCATACTCACCGCGTTGGCACGTTGGTATTGGTGGTGAAAAGGCATCAGGGTGTGGACAGTTAAGTTCATTGTGTTCATGTGGGTCATTCCTCCAATTCCGTATTGTCAAATTCAGATTGAGTTGCTTAGGACGTCTGTATAGGACTATTTATATGTACTTGATGTCGTAATGCCGTGTAGGTTGCTTGGTAATGTTTCAATCATTATACCCGCATTTATCCAAAGTAAAACGCTTTTGCCATAAAACAGGAAGATGGTCGTAGGTGTCCAAAATGTGTATTAGGAGGATGGTCATTTTAGGGGAAAATGTGCCTAGGATAAAAACAAGGGCTTGAGGCCCGCTTTCTTAGTTTAGCAGTCGGGATTGTGTTTTTTTGTCGAATAAGCTTGTTTAAGCGGGATTTTGGCAAATTCTAAAGTTGGATTAAGGCAGTCTGGTGGCGAATTAAAGTGTCAAAGTTGTATTGACTTTATGTTGGGGAGTGGATACCATGAACTGGTTGTCAGCGTATTTTGGCAAGAAGAGTCAGCCAATCCATCTGGCAATTCATCCGCTGAAATGTTAGAGAGAGGATTAGAACATATATGAAAAAAAGTATTGCAGATATCGTATTTATTATTGTAGGTGCTTTTTTATTTGCGCTGGCTGTTAATCTGTATGTGCTCCCGAATGAGTTTGGCGAGGGGGGCGTTACCGGGGTCACGATCATCTTGTACTACCTGTTTCAGTGGTCTCCCTCGATCGTCAATCTGGTGATTAATGGCTTGCTGTTAATTGTCGGATATAAATTTTTGGACAAGCGAACGACCCTGTACACTATAATTGCGGTTGCTTTTAACTCATTGTTTTTACATTTAACGGTCAACTGGCGGATTGATTCGCATGAGCCGACGATTAATGCTATATTTGCCGGAGTTATGATAGGGGTTGGAATTGGTTTAATCGTACGGGTAGGTGGCACAACGGCGGGAACAGTCATTTTAGCCCGGATTGCCAACAAGTATCTGGACTGGAATATCAGCTATGCTTTGCTGTTTTTTGATTTGATCGTCGCTTTCTCTTCCTATTTTATTATTGGCCCGGAGAAATTGATGCTGACCATCGTTATTTTGTATGTCGGTACGAAGGTGATGGACTTCATGATTGAAGGGCTGAATCCGAAAAAAGCGGTTATGATCATTTCGGAGCACCAAGATCAAATTGCCGAGATGGTCATTACGAAAATGGATCGTGGGGTTACCGTCCTGTCAGGCCACGGATATTACACTAAAAACCCAAAAGAAGTTTTATATATTGTCATTAGCAAACAAGAGGTATCAGCGCTTAAAAAGATCGTAAAAGCTATCGATACAACAGCGTTTATCACCATTCATGACGTGCGGGACGTGTTCGGAGAGGGCTTTTTGGATATTTCGAAGTAATTGGCATACGAAGGTAAGATATAAGAGAGTACAGTTGGAAGCCGGTCCTGAGAGGGTCGGCTTTTTTTTGCTGTTGTGATGTTTATTTCATTTTTGGGTTTGGAAAATATGCATAATAAAGTGGAGTCACTCAATTTCTGTTATATGGAGGGTGTAAGCGGGATGGAGGAGAGTAAAAACAACTATGATGTAAAAGAAGAATTCAAGAAGCCGTGGATGCATGTGTCTATTTTCTTTATTGTGCTGCATGTTATAAATTTTTCTTTGTTTTCCTCCTCGTTTCATTCCGCTAGCGATCGTATAGCATTGTTGTATTTTCCATTAGTTACTATGGTTTTAACACTGGTTATCGTAGTACTGAATCCAAGGTATTCAAAGCATAGAGACACCTTTACTGAACGTATGCTCGCTTCTTATCGTAAGATTTGTGCAAGTGTGTTTATTGTACTTGATTTGATTTTCCTTGCACTCATGTTCAAATATTCGGGTGGAATTCTATTCAGCACATTAAAATTAGCCTTATTTTTGTCGGCTACTTTACATTTAGCAATAGGAATATCTTTTGCTACCATAACACCCAATCGTCTAATCGGACTAAAGTTCCCTTGGCTGCTTTCCAATGAAAGGGCATGGAAGAAGACACATCGCATCTCTGCTCATATTTGGATAGCTTTTGGCTTAATAGGGATCGCTATAGGATTAGGACAAGAAGTTAATGCGTATATGGTACTCGCCTCTTTTTTGCCCACGCTGATTAGTTTTATTATTTCTCTCTTACTAAGCCAGGGAAGTAAAAATATAGACTGCTGATCTGTGTATCATATAAATCGTTTAGCTCTAAAAGGAGGATTTTCATGCGAAGTAGATTAAATATTTCTAATATATTGTCTTTTCTTTTTTCTATTGTGCCCTTCAGCATTTACTTGTTTATCTATCCGACAATGCCGCGAAATATAGCAATTCACTACAATTTCAATGATGTGGCTGACCGTTTTGTTGACAAATCCTCCCCTGAAGTATGGTTGTTGTGTGCACTTAGCTTCATAGCTTTTGTGATTATGCTTTTTCTCCAGCCTTTTTTCAGACGTCAGTTCAAGAGCGAAGAAGGTTCTGCAATCATTGAAAGCCTGCCTGGTCTCTTCACACTTCTTATAACCCTGGTGTTTTCAATCCTTGGCATATGTTTTCTTTTGAAGGCTTGAAGCATGTAAAAAATCCCCTCTCAATTGCAGTTTACATCGCATTTGGGAGGGGATTTTCATTATACACTCGATTATTACGCTTGAATCATTTGACGCAATACGGTTTGCAAGATACCACCGTTGTGGTAGTAGTCGATGTCGACGGTGCTGTCCAGACGAGCAGTGACTGGGAATTCGAACTTGGTGCCATCCTCGCGTTTGGCTACAACCGTAAGTTCTTGACCTGGTTTCACGTCATTGTCAATGCCGAGGATGTCGAAGGTTTCGCGACCGTTGAGACCCAGGCTGGACCAGCCATAGCCTTCCTGGAATTGCAGCGGCAATACACCCATGCCGACCAGGTTGCTGCGGTGAATCCGCTCGAAGCTTTCAGCAATGACGGCTTTAACACCTAACAATAGCGTACCTTTGGCCGCCCAGTCACGGGAGCTGCCTGTGCCGTATTCCTTGCCGGCAATAACGATCAGGTTTTGATCGGCTGCCTGATATTTCATGGACGCATCATAGATGGACATTTCCTCATCTGTTGGCAAGTATTTGGTCACGCCGCCTTCGGTCCCTGGAGCAACATTGTTGCGGATACGGATATTGGCGAATGTACCGCGCATCATGACCTCATGGTTACCGCGACGGGAGCCGTAGGAGTTGAAGTCCTTGCGCTCTACACCATGCTCCTTCAAGTACAGCCCTGCCGGGCTGGAAGGGGCAATGTTGCCTGCTGGTGAGATATGGTCAGTCGTGACCGAATCATTCAGCAGGGCAAGTACACGGGCATTGCGGATTTCCTTAATATCCTGCACACCATCTTGAAGCCCTTCAAAGAATGGCGGGTTTTGAATATATGTTGAATTTTCATCCCATTCATATAGTTCGCCTTCAGGAACTGGAATGGAATTCCATTTTTCGTTGGCGGTAAATACATTTTCGTATTTGCGACGGAACATATCAGGGCTGAGAGACAGGCTGATTGCTTCCTTGATTTCTTCGGAAGTAGGCCAGATGTCCTTCAGGTAGACAGGCTGATTATCCTGATCATAACCGAGCGGGTCATTCGTCAAATCAATATTCACCGTACCTGCCAGCGCGTAAGCGACAACCAGCGGCGGTGAGCCAAGATAGTTGGCTTTGACTTGCGCATGCACACGGCCTTCAAAGTTCCGGTTACCGGAAATAACTGCGGCCACGGTCAGATCATTGTCTGTAATGGCCTGGCTTACTTCGTCAGGAAGTGGCCCGGAGTTACCGATACAGGTCGCGCAGCCATAGCCTGCTACGTGGAAACCGAGAGCTTCCAGCGGTTCGATCAGTCCGGCCTTATGCAGGTACTCCGTCACGACGAGGGAGCCTGGTGTCAGGCTGCTTTTAACATAGCCTGGCTTTTTGAGTCCGCGTTGTACTGCCTTTTTGGCGAGCAAGCCTGCGCCCACCATAACGCTTGGGTTGGAGGTGTTCGTGCAGCTTGTAATGGCTGCAATCACGACTGAGCCAGTACCCAGCTCGCTGGTAGAGCCGTCTGGATGGGTCAGCGGAATCTTCTGAGCAATCTTTTCATCGCTCAGTCCATAGCCGCCTTTGTCCACCGGGGTACGGATAATGCCTTCGAAGGTTTCCTTCATGCGGCTCAGCTCAACGCGATCCTGCGGACGTTTGGGTCCAGCAAGACTTGGTACAACCGAAGCCAGGTCCAATTCAATCGTATCGCTGAACACAGGGTCCGGAGTATCAGCTGTGCGGAACATGCCTTGTGCTTTGTAATATTCCTCTACGAGGCTGACTTGCTCATCTGAACGTCCGGTGCTGCGCAGGTAAGCCAGCGTTTCGGCATCGACTGGGAAGAAGCCGATCGTTGCGCCGTATTCCGGTGCCATGTTGGCAACGGTCGCACGGTCAGCCAAGCTGATGTTGGCCAGACCTGGGCCGTAAAACTCTACGAATTTGCCGACTACGCCTTTTTTACGCAGCATTTGCGTAACGGTCAGCGCCAGGTCCGTAGCGGTAGCTCCTTCCGACAGGCTGCCTGTCAGCTTGAAGCCGATCACATCCGGAGTGACAAAATACAGCGGCTGCCCGAGCATACCCGCCTCTGCCTCAATCCCGCCGACACCCCACCCTACGACACCCAGTCCGTTAATCATCGTCGTATGGGAGTCCGTTCCCACGAGGGAATCCGGGAAAACAACGGTTTCGCCGTCGATAGTTTTGGTGGCGGCTACGGAAGCGAGATATTCCAGGTTAACCTGATGAACGATACCGGTGGACGGCGGCACCGCACGGAAGTTATTGAATGCTGTTTGTGCCCAGCGCAGAAAACGATACCGTTCCTCGTTGCGCTCAAACTCTACATTAATATTGTAGTCCAGCGCGTCACTGGTACCGAAAGCATCAACCATGACCGAGTGGTCAATTACGAGATCGACAGGAACGAGCGGATTGATTTGTTTCGGATCGCCGCCTGCTTTTTTCACCGTATCACGCATGGCCGCCAAATCGACAACCACCGGAACGCCAGTGAAATCCTGAAGCACAATGCGTGCCGGAATGAACGGAATCTCCTTGTTGTTGTCACGATCCTCAGCCCAGCCTGTCAGCTGCTGCACATGTTCTTCCGTAATGGCGCGTCCGTCAAATTGGCGAACCGCAGCTTCCAGCAACACTTTAATGGAGAAAGGCAGCTTGGCAACACCGCTTTTTCCTTGTTCCTCCAGTGCTTTAAGACTGTAGTAGCGATAAGGCTTCCCGTTGACTTCCAGACTACGGGCAATGGAGAATTGATCTTTTCCTGACATAAGTATTACCTCCTTGAAGTGGCTGCTTGCGGGAAAATAGGAATGTCTTTTTTCGACGTCTTGCACATTTGGTTTGAATTGGTTACGTTCTCAATTTCATCTTCAGTGGTTCATGGAAAGTTAAGAGTTTGAGATGAATGCGATTTGTTTCATTAGATGAAACATGATTTCAAAATGATTGCTTTTGGATTAAGTATACCGTTTTCAGACGGTTCCGTAAAGTTTTTTTGACCTAAATTATGCGTGTCAGGCTTGAAAACAAAACGTTCCATTCTCCGGCGTTTCGATGTTCATACCAAGCTTTAAAGATTCATACTTATAGATAGAGAGCATATCAGACCAGAAAGCTATAGATCAGCGTGGTTATCCCCGAATAACGATAGCGAGACGAAAAATGGAGGGATAGGGATGGGGGAGCGGGAATGGAAACAGGCCCTTTTTGCTTACGTCAATCAGTACAATCGCAGTGAGGTAAATGGTATACCACAGCCGGATGAGTACCTGGAGGTGGGCCAGCGAATGGAGCGGGCAGCACGTGCGGCCAGATTGGAGCAGTGGTACAACGAGCGGGACGCCGTTCCCCTACGCAGCGAGACACGTGCCAAGCCGCTGCGAATCGTGCAGGATGCTCCGGATGAAGCAGTGGTCGACGTACAGCTGCATGTACGGCTCTTTTATGAAAAGGGCGGCATGACTCACCGGGAGGATAGGATTGAACGGGAGCGTCTGACGTTTACACGCGAGGGCGAAGCCTGGCAGGTGACGAGGATCGAGCGCGATCCGGCAGAACGAAAGCCGGCGGGAGGAGAGGTTCCTTTTGAACAAGCGTCGTTCAATCAGGGGGGAAGTCTGCCGCTGCTGAATCGTGGTGTGCTGGGCTTTGGTTCGTCAGCACGTCCCAGCCGATATCGCCGTGAAGAAGCAGCGGCCTATGCAGATCAGTGGTGGGATAGCTTTAACCCGGAGTTTGAGGGATTTGATGTGGATTGCACCAATTATATCTCGCAGTGCCTCTTTGCAGGTGGCGCACCGATCCACTATACTGGTAAAAGAGAATCGGGCTGGTGGTATAAAGGACGGGTCGCTGGACGTGAGCTGTGGAGCTATAGCTGGGCGGTTTCCAACAGTCTGGAGCGGTATTTGGGCTCCAGCTCCTGGGGGTTGACCGCGGAGCAGGTGAGCCGACCGGAGCAGCTCATGCTGGGGGACGTCATTTTTTACGATTGGGATGGTGACGGAACTTTCCAGCACAGCACGGTGGTAACGGCCTTTGATGCTGGCGGCATGCCGCTGGTCAATGCACATACGGTAAGCTCCAGGCATCGTTATTGGGACTATAAAAATTCGTATGCATGGACGGACAATACGGTATATCGCTTTTATCACATCGCCGACTATTTTTAAATGAGATGATGGAAAACAGGTACAGTGACGCAAATCAGGCACAATGACGAAAGCAGGAAAGCGGAGGATAGGCATGGCAAATCAAAAATTGACCGTAGGGCTGGTGTACGGTGGTAAATCAGGCGAACACGAGGTTTCGCTGCAAACGGCGTATGCAGTAATGAACGCTTTTAACTATGAGAAATACGAGATTATTCCTTTTTATATTACGAAGGCTGGCGATTGGCGTAGAGGCACACTGTTAAGTGCGCCTCTGACTACTGTAGAGCAATTGAAGCTGGAGCACGCTGAGGGCGGTACCAAGGCGGCATTAGATACGTTGTTCGGCAAGCTGTACGGAGAGCAGACGCTGGATGTACTGTTTCCGCTGTTGCACGGCACTTTTGGCGAGGACGGAACAATTCAGGGTATGTTCGAAATGGCCGATATGCCCTATGTCGGGGCAGGAGTGCTGGCTTCGGCAGCAGGTATGGATAAGGGCGTCATGAAGAAGCTGTTTGAGCATGCGGGATTGCCGCAAGTGAAATACTGCTATTTTAATAGCACACAGTGGGCACAAACCGGTCATGACTTGGTGCGCAACATAGAAACAGAGTTAGGTTATCCTTGCTTTGTCAAACCAGCCAATCTGGGATCAAGTGTCGGTATTTCCAAAGCCAGTAACCGAGAAGAATTGGAAAAGGCTGTAGACCTGGCTCTACAATACGATTTGAAGGTGATTGTCGAGGAGTACGTCGATGCCCGTGAGATTGAGGTCAGCGTGCTTGGCAATGACGAGCCGATTGCCTCGGTACCGGGTGAAATTGTTTCGTCGAGTGATTATTACGACTATGCTGCCAAATATACCGATGGTCAATCGGAAATGCTCATTCCGGCCCCATTGGATGAGGAAGTGGCAGATCGGATCCGTGAAGCCGCATTGCAAGCTTTCCGCGCTCTGGAAGGCTGCGGGATTTCCCGTGCAGATTTCTTCGTAAGACGCTCAGACGGACATATTCTTATTAATGAAGTGAATACGATGCCTGGCTTTACACCTTTCAGTATGTATCCATTATTGTGGAGAGAAACGGGTGTATCGTATGCAAGTCTGTTGGATCGCATGATTGCTCTTGCAATGGAGCGTTATGAACGCAGGTCGGCACTGCACTATGAGAACCTATAAAAACGAAAAACGAAGGGGAGCTAATCACTCTCCTTTTTGTTTCATATATTGACATACTTGAGCATTTTATTAAACCTATAAGTATGAAAGGTGGCGGCTACACATGGGCTTTCAAACTGAATTTAACTCGGTGTGCAAATTCAAGAGCGAGCAAGAACTTTACGAATTGCTGGAATATGGACGTGGCAAAATGGTTAAATCCGGATTGCGCGTTTTTCCGACAGGACAGAAGGTCATCGCTTACAGCGTGGATAACGTGGCAGTAGCCATCGTTCAGATTGTGGGCTGTATCGCTGAAATCAATTTCCAAGGTGACGAAGTGACCGAGGTAGAAATGACCCTCATTCGTAAGCTGAACGAAGAGGAATCCAGAATTCAGACTGCACTGGCGGATGAAATGTTTTTTGGAGCACAGCAGCCATCCTAGTTGTTTCCTTTCCACAGTTTGTGCAATACACCGAATCAGCGGATGCTTTTCCGGGTATGATCAGTAGAAAAGGGGTTAAGGTCACAGATAGAAAGCGGCCCTGCCATCTACTGCGAACTGCTGAAAGGAAGGACACTATGATTGTAAGGTTCGGTTATGTTGCCATGTCGGTTACCGTGCAAAATGCATCCCCTTCTAAAACCATGACCATGGCCAGCTTTAATAAAATCGGAGACCGGGAAGCCGCGATCCGCAAGCTAGAACGGATTGCAGCCGAAAATCTCCATAATACATTGAGGCTGCTGCGCCATAATCGTGCGAATGATATTCAGGTCTATCGTTTTTCATCCAAGCTGATTCCGCTCGCGACCCATCAGGATCTGCGGGACTGGGACCCGTTTCAGGCGCTTGCTACTGACTTTGCAGAGGTGGGAGACTATGTCAAGGCGAATAAAATGAGGGTATCGTTTCATCCCGATCATTTTACAGTGTTGAGTACTCCTCGACCTGAAGTGTTGCAGAGCTCCATTCATGATCTGAAGTACCACGTGGCGATGCTGAAGGCCATGGGACTCGGTGCCGAAGCCAAGAACAACATTCATATGGGTGGTGCCTACGGAGATAAGGTGACCTCAGGTCAGCGTTTTGTAGAGCAAGTGAATGCCCTGGATCTTTCATTAAGAGAACGGATAACATTGGAAAATGATGATAAAACGTTCAATGCGGTGGAAACACTGGAAGCTTGTAAATTAACAGGCTTGCCGATGGTTCTTGATATCCATCATCAATGGGTCAACAACGAGGGGGAGAAGCCGTGGGAGCTATGGCCGGATATATTGGACACCTGGAAAGGGGAATTGGCTCAAGCTGGATCTTCTGCTGATCATCCATTACCGCCCAAAATCCATGCATCCAGTCCCAAAAGTGAAAAAGACCCACGTGGTCATGCAGATGGTGTTCAAGTGGAGCCATTGCTTACCTTTTTGCGTAATATTGCTGGATATACGGATCGACTCGATGTTATGCTCGAAGCCAAGCTTAAGGATGAAGCATTGTTTGGATTAATGAATGAACTGCGCCTTCATGAAGATAATGGGGTCAAAGTGTTGGATGGAGCTTCCATAGAAATTACGCCTTAAAAAGTAGTATTTTGCGGATAATGCTTCCAGATAGTGAAACTTTATGAACCTTATTGTGTATACTAGAATGTGCAAACTAGCAAACTTGCACTGAAACAGAGATGGTTAAGAGACTGTGCTACAGCGCAGGATTCATTAACCACGTAACAATGATATAGAAAGTAGAGTGAACACGTTGAACGAACATGAAAACGAAAAGGTTCCCTATATCGTATCAGGAAAAAGCTATACGGCCGTGGCTATTAATGCGGCTTCCAAGGCCGGGGAATGGATTAAGAGCAAACTGGGAACGGTTGAACAATTGAGTACCAAGCAGTCGCCGACCGATCTAGTGACCGAGGTAGATAAAGGTGCAGAACAGATGATTCGCCGACTCATTCTCACCCATTTTCCCGATCATGCTATTTTGGGTGAAGAAGGGGTAGAGCCGGGAGCCGAAGCTTCTGCACGAGCATTAGAGGCTGCCCGTGAAGAGGAATATTTATGGATTATTGACCCGGTAGACGGCACGACCAATTTCGTGCACAGTCTGCCGTACTACAGTGTGTCTATTGCCCTGGCCCATCGTGGCGAGGTGATTGTTGGGGTCATTTATGATCCGTCCCGTGATGAAATGTTTGTAGCGGAAAAAGGAAAAGGCGCATATGTCCACGGCAATCGTATGCAAGCGTCGAGAGAAGAAACGTTGGGAGATAGTCTGGTGTGCATCGGTTTCCCACCGGATCGTACGTATGCACAACCATTGAATATGAAAATTACACAGGTTCTTACACCACAGGTACGTGGCATTCGAGCGCTCGGCTCGGCAGCCTTGCATCTGGCTTATGTGGCGTCAGGACGTCTGTCTGCTTATTGCGAAATTGGTTTGAATGCCTGGGATGTGGCTGCGGGCGCTTTGCTGGTACAGGAATCAGGAGGCACCATCACAGACACATTGGGTAGGCCTTATGACCTGAGTGTACGACATGTTGTAGCTACGAATACAGCTATTCATTCTCAACTTATTCAAGTGCTGAAAGAAGCAGACGCAACTGGGTTATAATACTGCGTACACCATCATCCTGAAGGAGGAAATCGCGATGAGCCAATCCGAAGAATTGGAACGCCAGCTCAGTGAACTGCTGACGGAAGGCGAAATTCGTGAGAATGAGGCCAAAAAACGGGAACGACTCAGCCCCAAATATGAGGTGCGGGTTCAGACTCAAATGGACCCGATTGTCGAGGAGACCCGTAAATACCGGAAGATGGCACGTGAGCTTGATGACCGATATGACGAATATATGAGCAAGGCGGACAAATCGAAAGCAACCGATCAACGCTAAGCACCCCCTAAATACCTCTTGCCGAATGACCAAGGCATGGGGTATTTTGTATAATATATGGAGTTTTCTCCATGTTGAGCTGGACCGGGCAGGAGGAGCGAAGGAGGCGACATGTGCTGATCACCTATTTTAAGAGCGCTTACAAAAATGCCGGAATCCATCATAAGATGGTGCTGCTGATTACGGTGCTCATGCTGGTTAACTTTGCGGTTGTTGCAGTCATACTTAAATACGTATTTCATATTTATGATAATCAAATGTACAAAAAGACATCTGAAGTACTCAATATTTCTTCAATCGGCATTGAAAATGAACTGAAGGATGTTGAAAAAGTTACTTTTAAGGTCATAACGGACGAGCAGCTTCAGCGTTATTTGCTCCAGTTGGAAAAGGAAACATCACCTTATGTCAAAATGGTGCTGCGTAAAAAAATAACGAATAGGCTTATTGCCTTCGCCGGTTCTGAAACCTATGTCTATTCTATGATGGTGATCGACAAAGAGGGACAGGTTATGAGTGCGGGCAACCGCGAAGGTATCCCCCAAGAGCTGCGATCTACCATGACGAAGTTGGCAGACGAATATGACGGCTCCCATGCATGGTATGCGGCAGGTCATTCCTCCTTGCTGGCTGCACGGCAATTCAAATCTTTTACCGATTCTAATTTTACGCTGAATGGGCTCGGAACGCTTGCGATTCGTGTGCGAATTGACCGGATTGTAGCGGATCGTGTGCAGACCTCCGGCCGTGATGGACAGCTGATGATTACAGACGGAAGACGGATGATTTATCCCGAAACACCGCTTTTGAGTGAGAGCGATATTCAGGCAGAGCTTGGACGGAAGCAGCCTTACGGGATTGCAACCTATACAGGCGGGACCTTTTTTGCCGCTCAAATCAAATCCTCTTATACGGGTTGGACATATTTACATATCACTCCCTTTGATGACATGTTCCGCAGTATTACGATAATCAAAGAAATTGTAAGCGCAATTTTTGTCATTATGCTACTTATTGCACTGGCGCTGGGAGCAAGGTTATCAGGCAGCATTACCCAGCCGATCGTTCAGTTGATCCAGAACATGCGTAAAATAGAAAAAGGCGATCTCGATCGTTTGGAAGAGGAAGCGCTTGGGGCCGTCCCCCTTTCCACACAGGATGAGGTAGGCCTCTTGCATCGGACGTATAAGAAGATGATTCGCCGCATCCGCGAGCTTATTAATGAGAATGTTGCCAAGCAGCTATTGCTGCGGGAAACGGAGCTGAAGGCGCTTCAGGCACAGATTAATCCACATTTTCTATACAATACTTTAGAGTCTGTGAACTGGCTCGCCAAGGCCAATAAGCAGGATCGGATTTCAGAGATGGTGGAAGCACTTGCTTTTCTATTACGCAGCACAGTCAGCTTTGAGGAGCAGTTGATTCCGCTTCAAAAAGAACTGGATATCGTGAGGAGCTACGTAACGATCCAAAAAACACGTTTTGACGAGCGGCTTGATTTCCACCTGGATGTCCCGGAAGAGCTGATGGACGCGCAAATCCCGAAGCTAACGCTTCAGCCTTTGGTGGAGAATGCGATCCATTATGCCCTGGAGCCGCGTATTGAACCGTGCCGGATCACTATAGTCGTGAGAGAAAGCGAGGGGGCATTGTCCCTGCGGGTTGAAGACGACGGTCCTGGAATGACCCCGGATTTTTTGGAAAGGCTGCGGAGTGGACAGATCACCACCCGTGGGCGGGGCATTGGACTTGCGAATATTCAAGAACGGATTAACCTGACATTTGGTACACCCTGGGGGATCGAGCTGCATAGCGAGTCAGGAACAGGAACGTTAATTCATGTCTGTATTCCATATGTGAAAGGGGATCAGGGTCGTGTACAAGGTGCTACTGGTTGATGATGAGCGTATGATTTTGGAAGGCATATCACAGGTGGTCGATTGGGGCAAGGCAGGAACAAGGCTGGTAGGAACGGCACGTAATGGGATCGAGGCCTATGATCAAATCCAGGCCAGCCCGCCTGATTTTGTGATCAGCGATATTTCTATGCCAGGACTGGACGGTATCGGGCTTGTTGCCAAAACGACGGAGCATTTTCCAGACGTTCGTTTTATTTTGTTGTCTGGCTACAAAGATTTTGACTATGCCTGTCGGGCCATGCAATACGGGGTGAAGCACTACTTGTTGAAGCCCTGCAATGAGCGGCAAATTCATGAGGCTCTGACCGAGCTGGGACAGGAGCGGGAGGAACAGGAAGAACGCAAGCAGTTTGTGAATCGGATGAAGCTTGATTTTCAGCGTATGCTGCCACATGTGAAGGAGCATTTTTTGAAGGAGTTTATTTCCTATAAAACTTACGGCAGCCGTGATATCGCTTTTTATGAGCGTTTGTTCGGTCTGGAGTTGCAAAATAAGCAGGTTCGAATGCTGCTGCTGCGGGTGGAGGAGTCACACGAGCCGGAGCATTTGTTTGCGTTGCAAAATATAGCAGGAGATTTAATGGACCATGTCTTGCTCAGTACGACCATGCAAGGGCAGCTACTGATTGTGCTGGAAAGTGAAGATGACACGTCTCGATTTATGAAACAGATTGAAGCGGTACGTACGACATTTCACCGTTTTTATAAGCTGGAGGTGACCGTAGCAGTCAGCGAGTCGGATAGCATGCAGCATTCGCGGGGAATGTACCGGGAGACATTGCATTGCATGAATCACCGCTTTTACACCGGGGAGGGCAGTCTCATTACGAAGGACGATTTGGCGGCTGAGGATACCCGGGAGATGGCAGACTTGGAGCTGGACGAGGAGAAGTTCGGTCTGCTGATCAAGGCTGGAAATAGGGAGGAAGTTGTACAGGAGGTGGATCGGCTATTCGGCATCCTGTCCCGTATGAAGCTGGAAATCTCCGTAACCCGTTCCTATGTGCTACAGCTCTATGCGGCCATGATCCGTATATGTCCTGAAGAAGAGCGGGCGGCGTTTACGAGCCGAATGGTCGTGCTGGCGGAGCAGAAAACGCTGGCATGTCTCAAATCTTTTGTACAGGAAGCAGCTGAAAGAATGACTGCAATCTATTATAAAAACAATGTATACCGCCAATCTTCCACGGTCGATAAAATGATCACGATTATTGAACAAAACTATAGAAAATCCGATCTCTCGCTGAACGGAGTGGCGGGGCAAATGCTCTATATGAATTCCGACTACTTAGGGAAAATTTTCAAAAAAGTGACAGGTGAAAACTTTTCACATTATGTAAATCGTTACCGGATCGAACGCGCGGCTGAGCATATTCGGGAGACGGGAGACGTAAAGGTGTTTGAGCTGGCGGAATGGTTCGGCTTCGGCGGTAACGCGCAATATTTTAGCCAGGTATTCAAAAAATGGGCAGGTATGACACCCTCCGAGTACATTAAATCACACGAACGGGGATGAGCTGCTGAGTCCCTCTGTTTTTTAAACCTTTGAAATCTGATTTGTGTATTCCAATGTTTCTCTGCTTTTGGGAAAATAACGACAGGAGCAAATGTAAACGCTATCAAGTAAGCGTGAGTACATTGTTATTTGTCATAGGGCTCCTTTCTAGAACAGCGAAAAGGGGAGAGATAGGTGGGCAAAAAGGGATGGTTTCTGATCATAGCAATGCTGCTCGTGTTGACGACGGCATGTAGTGGAGCGGACGGCGGAGGCAATTCGGGCACAAGTGCAGACGGGAAAGTAAAGTTGCGAATCGCTTGGTGGGGATCGGATACGCGCCATGAATATACGCAAAAGGTTATCGACTTGTATAAGCAAAAAAATCCGAATGTAACGATTGATGTGGAATATGCCTCTTTCGATGACTATTGGAAGAAGCTTGCACCGCAGGCGGCGGCCAATCAACTGCCGGATATCGTGCAGATGGACATTTCGTATATTAGCCAATATGCGAAGAACGGCCAACTGGAAGATATGGCGCCTTACTTGAATCAGAAAATCCAAGTCGCTGATGTGAACGAAAATGTACTCAAAACCGGAATCATTGCCGGAAAACAATATGGCATCCCAACAGGTGTCAATGTGCTGGGCTTCCAGTATGATCCGGCATTGCTCAAAAAAGCCGGCATAGACAAAATTCCTGATAACTGGACATGGGATCAATACAAAGAGCTGGCTTTGAAGGCAGCCTCCAATAAAGTTTATTTTGACAGTTCCATGGCTGCGGATATTTTCTTCCACTACTATTTGCGGACACATGGAAAATCTCTCTACAATACCGAAGGAACAGGATTGGGGTATGACGACGATAAGCTGTTTGTTGATTTCTTCGGTGGTTTGGCTGAGCTGATTAAGAAGGGAGCGACACCAACTCCTGAAGTCATGAACCAAACCAAGGGCATTCTTGAGGAATCGGATATCGTAAAAGGAACGGGCATCGGCATTTGGCAGTGGTCCAATCAGTATGTAGGCTTACAGCAGGTCGTGAATCGTCCCATGGCACTTGCTCCGATGTTTGGACCGAATATGGAAAAAGGCGTGTATATGCAGCCTACAATGTACTGGGCAGTGGCTTCCCGTTCACAGGTGAAGGATGAGGCCGCCAAGTTTATTGATTTCTGGATGAACGATACAGAAGCGAATAAATTGATTAAAGGCGAACGCGGCGTACCGATTTCTGCCAAAATCAAGGAAGCTGTAGCACCGGAGTTGAGCGAGGCAACGAAGCAGGTGTTTGAATTTGTGGCTTCCATGGAGCCAAAAGCTTCTCCCATGAGCCCACCGCCACCGGTTGGATCGCCGGAAGTGATTGCTACTCTGACCGATTATATTGAGCAGGTCAATTTCGGACAGATGACACCTGAAGACGCAGCGGTCAAATTCCGGGCTGATGCGAATACCATCCTTGCGAATAACAAGCAGTAACAATGCAACGTGGGCTTTTGATATCTGACAACGATTAAGCCTAGGGTTGAAGGATTGTTTCGTTAGGTTAACCGTGCGTAGTACAAAGCATGTTTGCGCACGGTTGATCCGACGAGCCCATCGCAGAAGCTCCCTTTGTAGATATCAAAATAAAATTCATATAACAACGGTTGATGGACACATTTGAAATCGCCAATTTTAAATTGCAAGAGAAGGGAGGCTTGATGAGCTTGCGAAATCATCAGAGCTTGAAAGCCAATATGACCGGATATGCGTTTATCAGCCCGTTTATTGTGGGCTTTCTGGCATTTACGTTAATTCCAATGTTTATTTCGCTGTATCTGTCCTTTACCAGCTACAATCTGTTCACCCCGCCCAAATGGATTGGTCTGGGTAACTTCGAAAAAATGTTCACAGGCGACCCGAAGTACTGGAATTCGATCAGGGTCACGTTTACGTATGTATTGGTCGGTGTACCGTTGCGGCTGATTTTTGCGTTGTTTGTGGCGATGATTTTGAATACCAAGTCACGCATGGTGGGCACCTACCGGACGATGTACTATCTGCCTTCTATTATCGGGGGGAGCGTGGCAGTGTCCATCATGTGGCGCAACATTTTCAGTAATGAGGGCATTGTTAACAGCTTGCTTTCGGCCTTGGGGGCAACCCCGGTAAAATGGTTTGGTGATCCGAATGCTTCGCTAATGATGCTAATTACCTTGTCTGTATGGCAATTTGGTTCATCCATGCTTATTTTTCTGGCAGGGCTGAAAAACATTCCGCATGAAATGTACGAGGCGTCCAGTGTAGACGGCGCTACACCAGTACGAAAATTTTTCAGTATTACGCTGCCGCTGCTAAGTCCGATCATTTTATTTAACTTGATTATGCAGACGATCAGTGCGTTTATGACCTTCGTTCCGGCCTATGTCATCTCCAAGGGTGAGGGAGGCCCAATGGATGGAACGATGCTGCATTCACTGTATCTGTTCCGGCAGGCGTTTATGTTCAGCAATATGGGATATGCGGCGGCTATGGCCTGGGTCATGCTCATAATGATTGCGATACTGACAGCGATTTTATTTATAACATCCAAATTCTGGGTGTTTTATGAAACGGAAAAGGGGCGCTGATAACAATGGCATGGAAAACGTTCAAATGGCCAATTTATCATATTCTGGTTGCTGCGCTGGCGCTCCTGATGCTATACCCCGTGTTCTGGATGCTGTTCAGCTCATTTAAAGAAAGTCGGACGATCTTCGTCACGGCCTCCTCGCTTTTCCCTACAGAATGGATTTGGCAAAACTATGTAACAGGCTGGAAAGGCACAACGGGCTATAACTTCGGCACATATATCATGAATTCGCTCACGATCGTAGTGATTTCCACGATTGGCGCCGTGCTATCTTCCTCATTGATCGCATTTGGCTTCGCACGCTTGAAATTCAAAGGGCGCAACTTGTGGTTTGCGCTGATGATGGTGACGCTGATGCTGCCGGGCGATGTGGTGCTGGTGCCACAGTATATCATTTTTACTAAGCTTGGTTGGATCAATACGATCCTGCCGTTGGTGGTGCCATCCTTTTTCGGGATGCCGTTCTTTATCTTCCTGATGGTGCAGTTTATACGTACAATTCCAGCAGAGTTGGATGAAGCGGCGACGATTGACGGATGCGGCAAGTTCCGATTGTATTTTCGGATTATTTTACCCTTGCTCAAATCCTCGCTGGCTACGGCGGCCATCTTCTCTTTCTACTGGAAGTGGGAGGACTTGTTAGGTCCGGTGCTATATTTGAACTCGCCAGAGAAATATACCGTATCGATTGCACTCAAAATGTTCCTCGACAGCGAGTCAGCCTCCAACTGGGGAGGAATGTTTGCGATGTCTATCTTAAGCCTGCTGCCTGTAATCGCTGTATTCTTCGCTTTCCAAAAACAAATCGTAGAAGGAATGAGTACAAGTGGCTTGAAGGGCTAAGACCCAAAAATTGCATAGCGTGAGGATATTAAGCTTGTGCATAGAAATAGGCTGCACCTGAATATGCATACGATTGAATGATGAGTTTTTGGGGTGATGGCTGAGGAGTGAGTAAAATGTGGAAGTTTGATTTTGGTCCGGGGGAGTCTGCGGATGGCTACAAGGCCGTGCCCCCGGATTGCATTTATACAGCTGAACAGGGGTATGGCTTCGAGACTACGGAACATGTGTATGGGCGACAAAGGCAGAATTCAGCCAAGGATGCACGTACACGGCTGCGAAACAGCTTTTGTATTCCACTGAACGCTTCGTTTATTACAGATGTGCCGGACGGAATAGTTTTGGTCACCGTACTGCTTGGTGATCCACTGGCGGAAACGCTCACGCGGCTTCAAGCTGGTGAGGGCAAGCATATGCTGCCCCCAGTGCACACGCTGCCGGGCCAGTTCACGGAGGCGATGTTTGCGGTGCCTGTCCGGGGTGGCAAATTGCGCCTGACCATATCTGGCACCGCACCGCGAATTAATGCGCTGGAGATTGCGCCAGCACCGCAGAGTCTCCGGCTGTTCCTAGCCGGAGATTCCACGGTTACGGATCAAGGGCTGTCCGGCTATCCGTATACAGGCTGGGGCCAGGCTTTGCCAGCCCTGTTCAAGCATGATGTATGCGTGGATAATCACGCTGTATCGGGGCGAAGCTCGAAAAGCTTCGTGGACGAGGGACGGCTGGACGCTATTTTGGGGGAGATGAAGGCAGGCGACTTCCTGTTCATCCAGTTTGGCCATAACGATCAGAAGCCTGATCCGCAGCGGGCCACAGAGCCTTTTACGACCTACAAGGAGCATCTGCGCCTGTATATCGACGGAGCAAGAAGCAAGGGCGGCACCCCGGTGCTAATAACGCCTGTACATCGTCGCTATTTTAACGAGGATGGTACGCTGTCCGACACACATGGCGACTATATAACGGCGGTTCGCGAGCTGGCGGAAGAAGCGAACGTGCCGCTCATTGATTTGTCTGCTCGCACGCAGGAGTTATATGAAAAGTTGGGCCCCGAAGACAGCAAGGAGCTTTTTATGTGGCTGCTGCCTGGGGAGTACATGAACTTTTCTGGTGGGCTGGAGGATAATACGCATTTTCATGAGCATGGTGCGATTCGGATTGCAAATATGGTGGCGAGGGCTGTGAAGGAACTGGATTTGCAACCGCTGCGCATGTACTTACGTTGACAGATAACCTTTTTTGGAGCAAGTGGTAAGGAGGGCAACTAATGTGAAGCTTACCAAAGGAGGAGACGTAGAAATGCCCGCATTGAGTTTTGATGAGGAACAGATTAAACAGGTGATCGACCGGGTAGTCGAACGCACGTTTCAAATGCACTATAGCTGGGACTGGCCTGGTGGAGTAGCCTTTTATGGAGTATGTGAAGCGTATGAAGCGACAGGCAATGAGAAGTATCTGATCCAGCTGAAAGAATGGGTTGACGAGAATATCGAGGATGGACTGCCCCCTTTGTCGGTAAACGGTGTTTCTGTCGGCCATTGTTTGTTGACGCTGCATCAGGCTACAGGGGAGCAAAAATACCTGGATATCGCCATCGAGATGGCAGAATTTCTGGTCAAAAAAGCAGAGCGGTTTGCTGACGGTATTTTGCAGCATACAGTGAACTCACTACATGATGTATTTCCACAGCAAGCATGGGTGGATACGATGTTTATGGCCGGTTTTTATTTGCTGCGTATCGGTCATTTGCTAGGCAATAAGACATATTGGGAGGATGGCATCCGGCAATATCACGGGCATGAGGAATTTTTGCAGGACCCAGATACGAATTTGTATTATCACGGCTGGGATCATGCGAACCAGAGCCGCATGTCGGGGATATACTGGGCGCGCGGCAATTCATGGGCAGCCCTCACGATGGCCAAGGCGCTGAAATGTGTGGAGGTGCAGCATCCATCCTATATGATCATCGACGGCTCGCTGCGTGACCAGCTGAATGCATTGGTGCGGCTGCAATCTCCCGAAGGACTGTGGCATACAGTGCTGGATGATGATACCTCTTATCTGGAGACCTCCGGCTCGGCAGGGATTGCAACCGCTTTACTTATGCAGGGCCGACTGTTTAACAAGTATACGCAAAAGGCGATCGACGGCATTCTTTCTCGTATTAAGGAGGACGGCACAGTGACTGGTGTATCCGCTGGAACTGCTGTCATGAACGATATAGATGGCTATCGCAACGTACCCTACAAGCGCATTCAGGGATGGGGCCAGGGATTGGCGCTTGCCTTTCTGGCCCAGCTGCTACGTACCAAGGAGAATCCATACGGGTAGAAAAGGCGCTAGAGGTATGGAGGTAAACATAGGTGAAAGGAGGCTAATGGCATGGGAGATACTGAACTTTCCCAGGAAAAAGCGGCCAATCAGCCGCGAGGCGGTCTATTTTGGGTCATCCCCGACGGATATATTCCACCGGAAAGCCGTGGGAAGCTGCTCAGTCATGAGAGTATATGCGTGCTGAACTGTGGAAACCGTGCGGCAAAGCTGAGTATAGACATTTATTTTGAAGATCGTGAGCCATTGGAGGGCTTGATCGAGGTGGTGGAAGGAAGACGAACCCGTCATATCCGAACAGCCTCGCTCCAAAAGTCGGGCGAACGGATTCCGACAGGTATCCCTTATGCAATTACGGTCGCTAGCGATGTGCCTGTCATTGTACAATATAGCAGACTGGACACGACACAGCCGGAGCTGGCGTTAATGAGTGTCATGGCGTACCCGGTCTAGTCCACGAAAACGCTGAAGTTAAAAAACTCCAGGCTGGAATGGGGTCAGTCCCATGATCCAGCTTGGAGTTTTCTTTTTTGAAGGCAGATTAGTACCTGTCTGCCCTGTCTGCTTTTAATTCATTGTGATTTTGCCGAAGTTGTTTTGATTGGCGTGAAGCTTTTTCGCCCTCCGAAATTCGTACCCAGCACACCGACAATGATCATTACAGCACCAATAATGTGATAGTAGGCAAGCTGTTCCTTCAAAATATAAGCACCTGCCATCATGGAAATAAGGGTGGATAAATTACCGATCACACTCATTTTAGAGGCTTCGATCCACTTCAAGGCAAAGCTGGATAACAGCGAGGTGACGAGGGTGGACAGTATACCTAGATAAGCCAGTGCTAGCCAGTAATCAGGCTTTACGAGCGGCGCGGTATAAGTGCTCATGGAACCGTCCATGGCATGATACCCTAAGGCCGCTAGATTAAAAACGATACATCCCAAAATGGAGGTAACGTAGGTCAATTCCATCGGGCTGTACTTTTGTGTCAATGGACGAGCTAGCACGTTATAGCCTGATAGGCATATAGCAGAGAGCACAAGCAGGAAAATGCCGCCAAAGCTATTGGAAGCTAACGGTGCCCCGCTTTTCATCATAAATATAAAAACCACACCAAAGACAGAGAGTAGTAAGGAAATCTTTTGAACCCCCGTTGTGCGCTCTTTAATAAAATAGGAGGCTAACAGGAGCGTAAAGATCGGAACGGTAGCTTGAATAATTCCACCCTCCGATGAAGAAGTACTCATCAGCCCGAACGCTTGCAAGGGGAAAAACAGTAACGGTGAAAGCAGCGCGAGTGGTAAAATGCGCAGCATATCACGCCACTTGATATTAACCTTGATCCAGCCAAGCAGCACTGGAAGGGTCAAAGCGATAAACGACAACGCAAAGCGGTGGGCAATCACATCCAGCGGACTTGCCTCAGTTACCGTCAGTTTTACAAATAAAAATGAGAAGCCAAGTATAGCTGCATAGCTGAGAGCTGCCAGATAGGCTACCCCATTTCTGGAACGACTGTGCATAATAAACCTCCGTAATTATGATCTGAACCTGTGGTTCTCTCAATATAACCGGAGGATATAACTTGATACAATCCAAAAAAAACACAACTGTACCGGTACAGTTACGAATTAAAAAAAGCTGGAATGCAGTCCCAAAGGTCAGATACGTGTTGGTCAGATACCCGTATCTCTAGACTGCTTCCAGCTTATCATCCATTCCAGCTATCGCTTACTGCTCTGCTTATTTACCTTGTGACATCGCACGGAACGAATCTTCTGCCGCTTCCAGCGTGGCATCCACATCTTCGTCCGTATGCGCTGTTGTGAGGAACCAGGCTTCGAACTTGGATGGAGCCAGATGGATACCACGATTCAGCATGTGACGGAAGAAGGATGCGAACGCTTCGCTATCCGTGTCCTGCGCCTGTGCATAATTCGTGATCGGATGGTCGCAGAAATGCGTCGAGAACGCTCCACGAATGCGGTTGATCGTCAACGGCACGCCGTAGCGATCAGCGGAAGACTGAATACCGTCTGTCAGCCTCACAGCCAGACGTTCCATCTCTTCATACACGCCTTCCCCTTGAAGAACTTCAAGGCAGGCGATGCCTGACGAGATGGAAGCTGGGTTGCCCGCCATTGTACCTGCCTGATAGGCCGGGCCGAGCGGGGCAACCTGCTCCATGATCCGCTTGCTGCCGCCGTAGGCACCAATCGGCAGACCGCCGCCCATGATTTTGCCCAGCGCGGTCAAATCCGGCTGAATCGCATCATGGTTGTCCAGACCTGCATAGGTTTGGGTTGAGCCGTAGTGGAAGCGGAAGGCGGTAATGACCTCGTCATAAATGACGAGGGAGCCGTTCGCTCGCGCCATCGAGCACAGCCCTTCCAGATAGCCTGGTTGCGGCATGACCATGCCGAAATTACCGACAATCGGCTCGACCATGACTGCTGCCACATCGTCGCTCCAGTGCTCCAATGCTTGGCGCAATGCGTCGAGGTCATTGAATGGCACAGTAATGACCTCGCTCGCAATGTTGGTTGTAATGCCCGCACTGTCAGGTATGCCCAGTGTGGAAGGGCCGGAGCCTGCGGCTACAAGTACCAGATCCGAGTGACCGTGGTAGCAGCCGGCAAATTTGATGATCTTGTTCCGCCCCGTATAGGCCCGTGCCACACGAATCGTCGTCATGACCGCCTCTGTGCCGGAATTCACAAACCGAACTTTATCCAATGAAGGAATGGCTTCCTTCAGCATCTTGGCCAGTTTGATTTCCAATGCCGTCGAGGTGCCATACAATACGCCATTCGCAGCCGCTTCGCTGATGGCCTTGGTAATATGGGGGTGAGCATGTCCGGTAATAATAGGGCCGTAGGCTGCCAAATAGTCGATATACTTATTGCCATCTTCATCCCAGAAGTGAGCGCCTTGAGCCCGTTTCATGAATACTGGAGCGCCGCCGCCTACAGCTTTAAAGGAGCGTGAAGGGCTGTTAACGCCCCCGACAATATGCTCCAGCGCTTCTTTATATAGTGCTTCGGAGTTTTCCCGTTTCATCATCAAAACTTCCTTTCCGTTCATTAAAATAGGGTATACACACGCCAAAGGGCAGCGTTCACGGCTGCCCCTGCATACATCATTATAGCTCTTTTTGTCTTGTCTTTGTTGTTGATTGTGTGGAAGCATCTTCGGTAGTGGTTTTATTGCCCCCGGTAAAGGAAGCTTTATCCGTTTTGGAAGATGATGCACTATCTGGCTGCTTCGTTTCGGTCTGGTCCTTGTTTTGTTCCTGTGTCTGCACAGGAGGGTTGTTAAATATATCCTGCACATACGATTTCAATTTTTCGGGATCGCGGACCGTAAGTACTTCCGCGCCGCCCACATTTTCTTCGCCAAGCAGCTTCATCGGTGGAACCTGTTCGCTGCCTGCAAAGCTGCTTTGGTACCCCACATTCGCCAGCTTCCACATATCGTTGACACTGAGATTTGTATCAATGTACGGGTTAACCTGCTCTAAAATATTGGGTAGATTAGCGATGGAAGTTGTAGTCTGCATTTTCTGGGCTACAGCCTCCAAAAATGCCCGTTGCCGTCCGGAACGGGAAAAGTCAGACATAGCATCGTGGCGGAATCGCACATATTGAAGCGCCGTCTTGCCGTCCAGATGCTGCAACCCTTTTTTTAAATCAATATCGTATTCGTGCTTATCCGCATTACTTGTATAATGCATATCCTTTTCCACTTCAAAATCAATCCCGCCTATAGCGTCCACCAGTTTAATAAAGCCCTGGAAATCGGTATATACATAATATTGCACCGGGATGCCGAGCAGATCACTAGCCGTCTTCATGGCTGTGTTGGGTCCGTGAGTAATGGCAGTATTAATCCGATTTTTCCCGTAGCCGGGAATATCCACGTACGTATCACGCAAAATAGAGAACAAGTGGATTTTTTTCTTCACAGGGTCCAGCGATACAACCATCATGCTGTCCGATCGTGGGACTTCCCCTTTCTGGATGCCACGGCCATCGACACCCATCAGCAAAATGTTGACCATATCGGTACCTTCCCACTTGGGAGGCTCTGGCGTACGAACCTGATCGACCTGCTTTACATTTTTGAAGGGGGAGTTAGCACCCTCTTTATGCAGATTTTCCAGCTGATTATAAATAGATGTAAAATAGTACACGGCAAAGCCGACAATCGCGACGATTACCACGGCTAGAACCGACCATATCGTCTTTTTGGTTCTGCTTGTCATGGATGCTCTCCCTTTCGCTTTTCAGTTCATTACATTATAATTTCTTTTTGGAGCACAATCAATTTAACTATGGATTTTACAAATCCTGATTGAGAGGTATAGCATGCTAGCAATTGATGTGCAGGATCTGCGCAAAACATTTAAGGTTCAAAAAAACCGCGAGGGCTTAAAAGGCGCCTTCCTTGATTTATTCGCCCGCGAATACAACGAGGTGGCTGCGGTCAAAGATATATCTTTCCGTATTCCGCAAGGGGAAATATGCGGTTATATTGGTGAGAACGGGGCCGGAAAGTCCACCACGATTAAGATGTTGACAGGTATTCTCGTGCCAACATCGGGACATCTCAAGGTAGGGGGCTATGTCCCTTATGAGGATCGCGAGAAGTTTGTAGGTAACATTGGCGTTGTTTTTGGTCAGCGCAGCCAGCTGTGGTGGGACATCGGCGTGATCGAATCTTTTCAACTGCTGCGCAAAGTATATCAGGTTCCGGCTACAGACTTCAAACGCAGGCTGGATGAGCTGGTAGAAAGGCTGCAATTGCAGGATTTGTTAAGCCGCCCGGTGCGCAAGCTTAGCCTTGGACAACGGATGCGTTGTGAGTTGGTAGCTGCTTTGCTGCACAATCCATCCATTGTTTTTCTGGACGAGCCGACCATTGGACTTGATATCATGGTGAAGTCCGAAATTCGCGAGTTTTTGAAGGACATGAACCGGGAACACGGGACCACTATTTTGCTGACGACCCATGATTTGCAGGATATTGAAGCGCTGTGCTCGCGCGTCATTATGTTGGATGATGGGAATATCATTTATGATGGTGGACTGGATGAGCTCAAGGATCGTTGGGGGACAGGCCGAGAAGTAAGGTTTCAATTTGGTACGACGACACAGCTGGAGCAATTGCAGGCATGGACGGCTGATATGCCGCTGACGTGGACTATGGATAACGATTTGGCGGCCAAGGTGTGGATTCCTCTTCATATTAACGTATCAGATGTGCTGGCTAGGGTAGTGGGTCGCACGGACATTACGGATATCAAAATCATTGAAACCAACACGGATGATATCGTCCGCAGTATCTATCAGTCTGGCTCGGCAGAACGCCAGGGCAATCCGATAGTGGAGGCCAAAGTTCATGCTTAGCGTATATACCGATTTTATTCGTATCCGATTTCTTACCATGCTTGCTTATCGTGTGAACTATTATTCAGGCATACTTATTTATTCCATGAATATCGGCGTGTATTATTTCACATACAAAGCGATTTATGGCGATGCGGGGAGTATTGGAGGCTTTACTGCTGCTCAAATGACGACCTATGTAGCCGTATCGTGGATGGCACGAGCCTTTTATTTTAACAATCTGGATCGCGAAATTTCGACGGATATTCGGGATGGAAGCATTGCTATTCAGATGATCCGACCTTATAACTATGTGCTTGTTAAATTTATGCAAGGGCTCGGCGAGGGGATGTTTCGTTTCCTCTTGTTTATGATTCCGGGCATGGCGATTGCGATGCTGCTGTTTCCCGTGAAGCTCCCTAGTGACCCGGTAGCCTGGATTGGTTTTCTGGTCATGCTGTTTTTCAGCTTCCTAATCAATACCCAGATTAATATTATTACTGGATTGACGGCCTTTTTTATTGAAAATAACGAGGGCATGATGCGCATGAAGCGCGTAGTCGTAGACCTGTTCTCAGGGTTGATCCTGCCAATCAGTTTGTTTCCGGGCTGGCTGGCGACAATCTCCCAATGGATGCCTTTTCAGGCAATTACTTATTTGCCGGGCTCAGTATTTACGGGACGTATAAAAGGCGTTGGCATCTGGAATGTGCTAGGTATCCAAATCATTTGGCTGGTCGTTCTGCTCGTGCCGATGATCATCATTTGGCGGCTGGCGCGCAGACGTCTGTTCGTGCAGGGAGGGTAAGCCGATGATGTACTATTTGGGTCTCATTAGCGAATATTTGAAAAATTACATGAAATCACGGCTCACCTATCGTGCCGATTTTTGGGTAGAAGTCATTTCAGATCTGCTCTTTCAGGCCACGAATCTTATTTTTATTTTGGTTATTTTTATGCATACGAACAGCTTGGGTGGCTGGAGTGAAAGTGAAGTCGTGTTCGTGTATGGATTTTTTATGGTTCCTTACGGGTTATTCAGCTGTTTCGTCAACCTTTGGAACTTCAGTGAGCGTTATATTGTAAAAGGTGAACTCGACCGGGTAATGACTCGTCCTGCGTATAATCTATTCCAGATTTTCCTTGAGAATGTGGACCCGCCCGCACTGGTCGGCTCAGTGATCGGTCTGATTATTATGGGCATCAGCGGGGCACAGATGGATTTGGCTATGGAGTGGTGGTTCGTACCAGCGCTAATCGTTTTGAGTCTAAGTGCCGTGGCGATTTATACAGGGATTTACACCATATTAACCTCCCTTTCATTCTTTTCAGATGCGCCTACGGGGATTATTCCGCTCATGTACAATATCCAGGGCTACGGGCGTTATCCGGTGACGATCTATAACCGTGCCATTCAGGTTGTATTGACTTGGATACTGCCATTTGCTTTTGTTGGCGTATATCCGGCTTCCCTGTTCCTTCAACGAGAGGACATGCGCCATATGGCACTTTTAACTCCGGTGGTAGGAATTGTATTTCTGACATTGGGCTTACTGGTTTGGAACTGGGGAATTCGGCGTTACCGGGGGGCTGGCTCATAGGGCGTATATAAGACCCCTACAAGATAGGAGATGATAAAATGTCTACGGCATCGACCGTTATTGGACAAGCGGCACCAGACTTTGAATTGCCTGGCAGTGAAGGAAAGAGCGTCAAGCTATCGGATTATCGAGGCAGCAATGTATTGTTGTATTTTTATCCTAAGGATTTGACCTCTAGCTGCTCGACCCAGGCTTGCGATTTTCGGGATAAACATTCGGAGTTTGAAGGTTTGAACACAGTGATTCTGGGTGTAAGCCCCGATCCACTTAAGCAGCATGACAAGTTTATTGCCAAGTACGGTCTACCTTTTCAATTGTTATCTGATGAAGAGCATCAGGTGGCTGAAACCTATGGTGTATGGCAGCAAAAACAGATGTACGGCAAGCAGTACATGGGCATTGTTCGCTCTACGTTCCTTATTGACGAGAATGGCATTTTAGTTCATGAATGGCGTGGTTTAAGGGTAAAAGGCCATATTGATGCCGCGCTGGCATACATTCAGGACATGATGTAAGTAAAGAAAAACCTTTTGGAATCGGGTGCTGGCTTTTTTAAGCATCGGTTTCAAAAGGTTTTTTGTTAATTTTCAGATGTGTTTTGTCGATGTTTCCACTTTTGCCGACAGAGGTAAACAGTCCACAAAAGAAGCGGAATGATCAAGCCATTCGTATAATGCCAGGCAGCCATGGGATAAACAAGAGTTCTTACATAATAAAACACATTGGGGGTTACCAAAATGGTTATTCCATACACAAGCGCCCCCGCAGGTATAATAAAAGGTTGAACATTAGAAATTCGAAACAACTGGGTTATACCGAAAGTAAAGGCAAAGAAGAAAATGGCTCCCTTAAAATAAGCGACTAGTGCCCAGAGCAAAGCAACCAGTGATTCAATGCGTGTAATATAATTCAGCTCATTAATTTTGGTTGAAAGTGCAGATGAAATGTATGGACTGTAGTTGGTCACGAAGGGTCCAATGACAAGTAGGGAGAGCAGCAGAAAGAGGCTAATCAGTACTCCACCTAGAAGCGATGCGAGCAGTATATCCCTTTTAAAATGACCTTTTTTGCTGACAAAAGGGAAAACCATGAGCATGATAGACATTCCGGCAAAAGGCATTGCCGCGCCTGGAGCCATCCCTTTAGCAACAGGAGCGAGCCCGTTTTCCAAAACAGGACGTACATTAGAAAGGTGAATTTGTGGTAGCAGCGCTAGGATCAAACCACTAAAAATGGATACATACACAGGTATCAAAATCTCGCTAACCCGACTAAAGGCTTCAATTCCAGCTAATGCAGCAAGCACAAGCATCAAAACTTCCATCGCCAGTAGAACGCGCAAAGGAGTGCTCTCAAATATCTCTGTAGTCAGATAATCACCTACCTCTCTCGCATTAAGGACGGTACCCATGAAGAAATAAAACAGATACCAGCAAGAAACGATTAATCCGAATACAGGCCCTAAAATTTTACGGATGGCTTCTATAAGTGTGAGGCTCGGGTAGAGCTCATGAACGCGAAGGAGCACGTAAACGATAATTAAGCCCAGCGGAATGGATAATATAGAACTGATCCAGGCATCCTGGTGAGCAATATGTGTAATCATAGTCGGATAGATTAAGAGCATATCCCCAATTAAACTCAGGAACATCAGAACAGTCACTTGTCGAACGCTAATACGTGCTTTTTTTAACATGTGGCTGTCTCCTTTCTAAAAACCAAACACATGGGACACAAAAGCATTCACAGGGTTATAGATGATTTCAATCAAAATTAGCGGGCTTGGCGTAACCTCTAATTTGGCAGCAAGAATACTAAGCCATGTGCCTAATCCGAGCATAAGGATGTATACAAACATATCTTTAAAGCGATGTTTTCGGTATAAGCCTGGCAAATCCTTGGCGGCAATGGCCAGACCGATACAGATAATGACAATGGTAATCAGCATGTCGATGCTCCTTCCTTTATGGGTGAGGCTCAACCAGGTCCCAGACTATGATTGCTTTTCGATCTTAACTTGTATACGACAAGCAGCAGCAAAGGAAGAACAACGGAATCCGTCAGATCCCAATAAATCCAGGCATGAATGATCGTGTCCAGATAGTAAGTAATATTGGGTGCTGACACGATAATCAGACCAAACAGCATCATAAAGCTAGGCCCAAGAAAGGTCCGGACATTATGTAATCGCAGTAGCTGAGTTATTCCTAAGGTAAAGGCATAGAAGTGCAAAATGGTTTTAACAAAAGTAGTGATAATCCAAGCAGTGCTCATCATGGATTCAATCCTCTGCAAGAAGTTCCCTATGTTGATTTTCTTTGATAGCGTATAAGAGGTGTACACACTATTTTCAGTTACAAAAGGGCCTAGTACCAGGAGAGAAACTAGAAGCAGTACGCTTAACAAAACGCTGGCAGCCAGTCCGGATAGTAAAACGGATTTTTTTAGACCTGGTTGTTTATTCACATAAGGAAAAATCATGAGTAAAAAGGCTAATTCTCCGAATGGATAGGACAATGCGAAAATGCCGCCTTCTATAATCTTAGGAATATCCTGCTCCATTATAGGCTTAAGCTGCTGACTGTCACATTGGGGAAGTAAGCACAGGATTAAAAACAAAGTGAAAGCTAGGCATAATGGAAACATGATTTGAGCCGTACGTGCAATAGGCTCCAGTCCCATATACATGCCCCACATAAGCACCAGAACTAAGAGTAAATTGATAACGGGAAGGGGCGTCATCACATAGGTCTGGTTGTTCATAAAATCTCCGGCTTCTCTTAAATAAATTGCTGAATTCATTAATAAATGGAACAGATACCATATGGAGATGAGAGCGCCAAACCACGGACCCAAAATTCGCTGACTGAGTTGAATAAAGGTGAGATCAGGATATAGCTGATGCACCCGCAGGAGTAGCAATAGTAAAGCCAGTCCTGCAGGGATGCTTAGGAATGAACTGATCCAGGCATCCTGCTTGGATATGCCTGTAATGAGGGAGGGATACACCAGTACACAGTCTCCGATAATACTCAAAAATACAAGTACGGCTATATTTGTAATACTGATACGCCCCTTCTCCTCCATCAAGCTCACTCCTTCATTCGTTTTTGGAATGATTCTAACAAGGAACCAATTTTCCGGATCCTGGTTTTTGCCTTATATTCAATCTTTAAATCCATAAAAGGATTTTCTTTTTGTTCTTTTAGTTTTTTCCACAGCTCTGGTTTGGACTGGTGGATCAGCTGACCAAAGCCGAAAATGTCTGATTTAAACTCATTCCGAACGGTCTCTACGGAATGCTTCATAATTTCAATGATTTTTTCATTGCTTGCAGCTTCGATTTCTTTAATATCCGCCATACTACTTAACTTTATATGCTGGCAGTTAACCTCTCGTACTGTGCTGTTGTTAGTAACTGATATGGAGATAACAGGCTCTCCATCACGAATAAGCACCTTTTTTTGGGTATCGCTGCTTAAGGTTAATAAGGCAATGTCCCCCCCTCCTTGACAGTCGGCGTGTCCCGTAGTAGAAACCACCTTATTTCGGATATAATTGAACCCTTTGCTGTCTTGATCATTGATCCAGCCCAGCAAGCGGTCTTTTTTTAAGACACCAATGCCAGAGAACCTTAATATGGTGCCAGGAGATATGCTTTTGGTGGCATCCACACCCTTTTCATTGGACGATTCTATATCTCCTACAGCTTCCAATGCGGGCAGGGTAGACTGGATGTCAGGATTAGCCAAGTCGCTAAGCAGTTGATCCATGGTTACTTTGGTGGCCGGAGCCCATGTTTTAGTTAAGGTATCCAATGAAGCAAACATTTTATTGGCAGGCAACTTTTCCAGTGGAGTGGGGATCTTTAACATGGTAGAGGCCTTGTTATTTTTGGCTATCGCAATATAAAAGTCGCTTCTGGTAAAAGGCTCTCGCATTAAGGTTTCAATCGCGTCAGAAATCCCTCTTCTCGCATACTCCTCACCTAAAATCAGCATCCGAATATGAGATAAATAGATGGATCGCGGACTTGTATCCGTCATTTTTTGAATAGCCTCTTGAATCGTGGGCGCAGTAGCCTGATAAGTGACAACCGGCGAGCCGGAACTGGGTGAGGATTTGGAGGCTACTGCAGAAGGAATGACCACCTGTGCAGTCACCTGATACTGGTTTCCTTCCATATCCACCCCGATCCCGATAGCGATGCCCAACTCGTTTAATTCTTTTCGATCCCAGCATCCACCCAATAATACGGAAATCAGTCCCCAGACGAAGAGCAAATGTATGGTCTGTTTCATGATTGATCCCTTCTGGCTTTTGGTTTATTGCCAATCCGTCTTTTTTTCGTTTTTTGGCGGATCGTATTTTGGATAGGGGTGGATTGAGGTCGTGACTTCATATGAGACCAAGGTAGGCGAAACAGCGTATCTTTCAAATCGCTTTCCACATATGGGCCGAATGGACTCATATAAGAGACACCAAATGATCGCAGACTGGTTAAGTGCAGCAAAAGTACAATGATCCCCATCAATATTCCAAGAAGTCCGAAGGCTGCCGCTAGCATCATTAAGGCGAAGCGTACAATACGAACCGCTATCGACAAACCGTTTTCTGGAATAACATAGCTGGAGATCGCTGTGATCGACACAACAATGACCATAGCCGCCGAGACTACTCCTGCATCTACAGCTGCTTGTCCAATGACCAGTGTACCTACAATCGAGACAGCCTGTCCGACGGTCTTGGGAATTCGAACCCCTGCTTCACGCAAAATTTCATAAGTAATCTCCATAAGCATCGCCTCGACAAATGCCGGGAACGGTACGCCTTCCCTTTGTGCGGCAAGACTGATCAAAAGGTTTGTCGGAAGCATCTCTTGATGAAAGGTAGTTATCGCAATATAAACTGCGGGTGCAAGCATGGCGATAAAAAAGGAAAAGAATCGCAGCAAACGCAGCAACGTGCTGATGTCAGCACGCTGGTAATAATCCTCGGCCGACTGGAAAAATTGAACGAACAACGCAGGTATTAACAAAACAAAGGGTGTTCCATCCACCAATATAGCAATTCGGCCTTCCAGCAGGCTGGCAGCGACTGAATCCGGACGCTCGCTGTTATAAATGGTCGGAAATGGGGTGAAGGTTTCATCCTGAATCTCCTCTTCGATGTAACCCCCTTCCAGGATTCCGTCAATATCAATTCGGTCCAAACGATCTCTTAGTTCCTGAATAACTTCTTCGTCAGCAATTCCTTTGATATACATTACAGACACATTGGTATGAGTCACTTGACCGATCTGTCTTGTTTCCATCCACAGCCGCGGATCACGGATTCGTCTACGAATTAGAGCTGTATTGGTACGCAAATTTTCAGTAAACCCCTCCATGGGACCCCGTACAACTGTCTGGGACTGGGGTTCGCTGACATTCCGATCCTCCCAGCCGACCGCATCAATCCATATGCCTTTTGTATATCCTTCCAGCAAAATGATAATACCGCCGGATAGCATCCGGTTGAATAGAGCGTCCATTTCGTCCAGACTACCTGAGTGCCCCGCAATTAAAACCTGATCCTTCAAATAATTAAATGGTTCTATGCCCTCAGGTACATGATGTTCGTTTACCCGCATTAATGAACGCAGAACGGAATCATGAAGTAATTGAGTGTTGACCAGACCATCGATATAAAACAGAGCTGCCGGCCATTTTTGCATCCATAATAGCTCTTTAATGATTACATCTCCGCTGTTCCCAAAGGAGCTCTCGATATGATTTACGTTATCTTCCAAGTTAGAGGATACATGAGTAAGTGGACAACTTTTATTCAGATTCGGCATACGTAAAATCCTCCGATATTGGAGTTTGTTGGCTTAGTATGCTCTGAAAATATGAATTTATGCTTGACCCATTGTATTTACAGGGTCCATTGTTGGGTATGCTGACGACGTAGAGTCAAGATATCATCAGATTGTTATGTTTGGAGTAGGGGAAGCGCTCAAATGATGAAGCCATGAATATGGGGGCGGCTTAAGGAGCGGGGGAGTATAGTAATATCTTTCGTGATTTCGGTATATTATGCCAAACTATTTCTTGTCATCCTTGTTGCTGGTTTTTACCGACTTTTTAGATTTGTATAGCGTTCCAAACAGAAAGGCCCTCCACCGATATATAAAATACAGCAGGATGATGAATCCTACGGCAGCCGCGATTCGCAACGCATACAGTTCTACCAGATGGAAAATGGCATCCCACTGCGGACCAAACAGCTTGCCGATGCTTAGAAAGAGGATGACCCAGAATAAAGCACCGCTGTAAGCATACAAGACAAATTTACGGAAAGAAAGAGCGATAATTCCAGCAAAATAACCAGTAAAATGCCGGACACCTGGGATGAAATATCCAAGGAAAATAAGCCAGTATCCATAACGTTGAAACCATTTTTGTGTTTTCTGAAGCTTGTCCGGCGATAGCAAAACCCATTTGCCGTATTTCTGAATAAAGGGGAGTCCAGCCCATTTTCCAATAAAGTAGGTAATGGTCATACCGATGGTTGTGCCCAAAAAAGCTAGCAGCACTAGATTGCCGAAATCCAGGGTACCGGCATAGGAGAGATATCCCGCATAAGCCATCGTGGTTTCCCCGGGAAAAGGCAAAGCAATAAACTCCAGTAACAAGCCGAAAAAAAGGACGCCATATCCATATTCTTCGAACAATTGCGCGATCCATTTCAGCACATCCATCGTGTACACTCCTACGGGCAAATTAAGTAATTTAGAATCAATTTATTTTATCAATCTTTTCATGACCACTCAACTATGGTTGATTTCTTGACGTGTTGTTTTGTCGTTGCGTATAATGAAACGAACAATTGAGGGAGGCACGGTAATGAATAAGCCTAATGAAATCGTTGTAGTTCTCGATTTTGGAGGACAATACAACCAGTTAATTGCAAGAAGAATTCGGGATCTCGGCGTATATAGCGAGCTCCTTCCATACAATACGCCCGCGGAGAAGCTGAGAGAGCTGGCGCCGAAAGGAATTGTTTTCTCAGGTGGACCTTCCAGCGTATACACAGACAATGCTCCTCAGGTGGATCGGGCAATTTATGATCTTGGCATCCCTATCTTTGGTATTTGTTATGGCATGCAGCTGATGGCCCACCAACTGGACGGTAAAGTAGAACGTGCGGGCAAGCGTGAATATGGTAAAGCAGACGTGCAATTCAATGAGGGCGCTCGGTTGACTAAAGGACTGGATTCTCGTCAAACGGTATGGATGAGCCATGGCGACCACGTTACAGATTTGCCAACTGGCTTTATACTGGATGCAGGAACAGAGAGTGCGCCGATTGCCGCAATGAGTAACCTGGAGCGGAATCTGTATGCGGTACAATTCCATCCAGAGGTGCGGCATTCTGTTCAAGGTAATGAGATGATTAACAACTTCCTGTATGAAGTGTGCGGTTGTGAAGGCAACTGGACCATGGAGTCGTTCATTGAAGAGCAAATCCGTGAAATTCGTCAGCAGGTAGGCGACAAGAAAGTACTGTGCGCTCTAAGTGGCGGCGTGGATTCCTCCGTAGTAGCCATGCTTATTCACAAAGCGATCGGTGACCAACTGACGTGTATGTTCATTGATCATGGACTGCTGCGTAAAGGTGAAGCCGAAAGTGTAATGGAGACGTTCGTTGGTAAATTCGATATGAAGGTTGTTAAAATTGATGCACGTGAGCGTTTCCTCTCCAAACTGGCAGGAGTGGATGATCCGGAACAAAAACGTAAAATCATCGGTAACGAATTTATTTACGTTTTTGAAGAAGAATCAGCTAAATTCGATGATTTTGACTTCCTGGCACAAGGCACGTTGTACACAGATATTGTAGAGAGCGGAACAGCAACGGCGCAAACTATCAAATCGCACCATAACGTGGGCGGTTTACCAGAAGACATGAAGTTCAAACTGATCGAGCCACTGAATGCGTTGTTCAAGGATGAAGTGCGTAAAGTCGGTGAAGAATGTGGACTTCCGGCCGAAATTGTATGGCGTCAGCCATTCCCGGGCCCGGGTCTTGCCATTCGTGTATTGGGCGAAGTGACAGAGGACAAGCTCAAGATTGTCCGTGATTCTGACTATATTTTGCGCGAGGAGATTGCCAAAGCAGGTCTGGATCGGGAAATTTGGCAATACTTCACCGCTTTGCCGAATATGAAGAGCGTTGGCGTTATGGGCGATGCCCGTACGTATTCCTACACGGTAGGTATCCGTGCAGTAACCTCAATTGACGGTATGACCGCTGACTGGGCACGTATCCCTTGGGACGTGCTGGAGAAAATCTCCGTTCGGATCGTCAACGAAGTGGACAACGTCAACCGCATCGTATACGATATCACTTCCAAACCACCAGCAACCATCGAGTGGGAATAGGATTTTAACGACTAATATGATAAAGATGAAGAACCTTTCCATTCACCACATCGATAGTGGTGTTGAAAGGTTCTTTTTTTACCATCTACCTTACAATACAATCTTTTTCCCGGTTGCAGCCGATTCCTCAATGCGGTCCAGTAGCTGATGCAGCTGTAGTGCATGGTTGAAATCGGGGGCAAGACGGGTGTCCGTCAAAATATCGCTGGCAAATACGTGATGAGCCTTGGCTACATTCAGGGTTACCCCTTCTTTGGGGAAATCCAGGCGAGCATCAGGCTCAGCTGCTATGTATATTGTTTCAAAAAAGCCATTAAGCACATGACTTTGATGATTTCCCTGATCATATACAAGTTTTTCAAGCGTCAGGTTCCCAAATTGAACATGTCCAAGCGAAGGATTTTGGCTCAAACGTAAAATGCCCTTTTTCCCCTGAATCTCTAGCTCAAACTTAGAATTCACTCCACCCTGAATGTGAACTGATACAGGAATTCCTTTTTCCAACAATCCGTGAATCAGAATTTGATCTGCTGTATCCTTGGGAATGATTTCACCCGTTTCCTGAATCATGGCTTCGTTATAACGGGAAGATGTGATAGCCGACAGTTCGCGGAATTCACCAACGATGTATTGCAGCGCGTCTAAAGCATGTCCTCCGTTAATGGTCAGCAGGTTGGCACCACTGGCTCTATTGAGCAAATAAGCCGTATCCTGATCTGTTCGTCCTCCTTTGCCAGAAGTAGCTACTTGCATATGACAGGATACAATTTCACCAATTATCCCGTCCTCGACCAGCCTCTTCATCGTTTGCACCTCAAAATCCTGCCGTGCCTGCAAGCCAACGGTATGATGAATGCCCGCCAGTTCCGCTGCTCTAGCCATTTCAGCAGCTTCCGCAGTGTTGGCCCCCAGAGGCCACTCACAGAAAATATGCTTTCCCTCTTGGATAGCCGCCATTACGGCCTCGTGATGATGGGGAACTTTTATGCTCACCACGACCATATCCACATCCTTGGAGGCTGCAAGCTTTTTGGCATCGTCAAAAGCCAATGGCGCCCCCACGTCCTCTGCACTTTTTCGTGCACTGTCCATACGGGAAGTGCCGATAGCTGTGATATCCAAGTTTGGGTGTCTGAGTAAAGCCGGAATATGCGTTTGGCTGGCCCATTTATTATTCATTGAACCTCCTATGATACCTGCACGAATCTTCTGCTTAACCATGTGCCATCCCTCCTGATTTTAAAATGTGGGTAGAAAATAGTGCTCAAGGCCAATATAATACACTTAACTCATAAAGAATAATGTTTGTTAATGATGTTGATATCATTTTTTTTTGATGGGGGGTAAAGATGTGGATATTCAAAATATGCAGGCATTCGTTTCAGTGGCGGAGCTTAGAAGTTTAACAGAAGCTGCCCAAAAGCTGAATCATCTGCAATCGAATATGACGGCTAAAATAAAGAAGCTGGAGACCTACTATGGCACAGCGTTATTTTACCGAAAGCCTCGTGGTATGGAACTGACACCCGCCGGAGAAATTTTATATGCTCAGTACAAGCAAATTTTAACGCTGTGGCAAGACACAGAAATGAAAATGAGACCCCACGAGGAAAAACTGCGCATCGGCACGATGCAGTCCATTGTAGCGGGCGGAACAACAAGGGCACTAACGAAGGTGTACGAGATGTACCCGCAGGCTTCGGTGACATTAAAAACGGGAACCACCACGGAAATGGAGCAATTCATCCTCGACGGCGAGCTTGATATTGCTTTTGTTACAGGATATCCTACCAACCCATATATTCATTATCAAAAAATATGTCGTGAAGAGCTGGTGCTGGTGGGGAAAGGTATACACGAAGGCTCGGATCTCCAACAGGTACTGCAAGGAGCTTCTATTATCATATTGTCGGATAGCTGCCTGTACCTCACGCATTTAGAGAAGATGTATCAGGACATGCAATTGACCCATGGCGAGGTTGTCGAGGTTGGAATATTCGATACGATGGTGGAGTTCGCTCTGATGGGAATGGGAATCACCCTTATGTCTAAAAAACTGGCGAGGCAGTTTAAAGTATCGTCCTATTTACCCGTTCCCCCAACCTTCGGCTACATGGATACATATTTAATATCTCGTCCAAATCACGAAATGACAGCGATTGAACATAAATTTATCGAAATCAATAATACGATCTAATAGGTAGGAGTGGAGTTGATTGACAACTAATCAGGGCAAGTACCAAGGTAGCCATGCTGTATTTCTGGGCGATAGCATTACGTTTGGATATGAATTGAGTGATGGAGAAAAACCTTACCCCCATCTTGTGAGCGACGCACTGGGATTCCTAACCTTTGAGAATCACGGCATATCCGGCAGCAGTGTAGCCAGCGGCGGTTTTGAACCGATGTGTGAGCGTTATGAGAAAATGAACCCTCATGCGGACGTGATCTTTTTTATGGGGGGAAGAAACGATTTTTCGATGGGAGAAATACCGTTCGGTAGCTTGGATACGCCATCAACAGAAACGCGTACGTTTTATGGTGCGCTCAAGCATATTGCCGAAGGACTAATTAACCGTTACCCGGACAAGCTGATCGTCTTTTTGACTCCGCCTCACGGATCAAGTGATACGGTTCCTGAGTATCTGCCTAATGCCATTACTGGTCAAGTCTATAGCGCGTATGCACAGGCCGTGAGAGAAGTAGCCTCGCTGTATTCTTTCCCGTGCTGCGATCTGTGGAATATCGCCGGAATTCAACCACTATTGCCTGTACATAAACAGATGTACTTTACAGGGGAAAATGGTGTTCCTGACGGCCTGCACCCGAATCAGGCAGGCCACGAGCGGATGGCGGCCCGTATTATCGGATTTATGAATACACTGTAATTTGGACCATTTCATCGTTTTATCGAATGACCCTACTAACTACAACTACAAATTCTAGAATGCTCAGGCTATTCGTTTAGCTTGAGCATTTTTTCTGATTGTAGGATTTGTATATACAGACTTGTCTCAGGACTTGTATATTTTTAGTGAGAGTGTATAATACTTGATATATCAATTGATAGGTCAAGTATCATAAGGAGGAGAAGTAGTCATCGAACATTGCTCTGAAAAAAGCCAGTTATTTTATCGCATGCATCTTTTGTGTAAAGAAATGAATAATGCTTTTGAAGCACAGTTAAAAACTAGCTTCACCAAGGTCGAAATTTTGTATCATATTAATCATCGTCAGGAACTAAGTCAGCTGGAGCTTCAACATCTGCTCGTTCTGGATGGGGCAGCGGTAACCCGGCATCTGAAAAGGCTGGAAGAGGAAGGTCTTATTTTACGCAGTAAAAAAGAGCAGGATAAGCGTGTGACTTATATACGTTTAACCGAATTAGGAATTCAAGAGCTGCAAGTTTTGACAGAGCAAAGAGAAGCCTTTCAAGAAAAGCTCCTTGCTAAGTTTGACGATGAGGAAATTGTGGCTTTAACAAATGCACTACAGCGTATGTCAAGCAATGTGAAGAATATGTAAAGTGTGCAAAAAGAAATGATCTTAAAGGCATCTGATTATCCTAAATGATAACCCGCCAGCTGAATAATAGCTTGCGGGTTATCTATTTTCCGAACAATACATATGTGTTCAATTTGTAACATTCGCTTTTTCTGTTGACAAGCCGTAGGGGAGAGCCTAAAATAACGGATGTAATACAGCGTATAGGAATGCGAATATTACAGCAATTGAACGACAACAATACGAGTATGCTTTGCGTAGGAGGAATTACGACTCATGGAGCGTTTCTTTAAATTAAAGGAACATGGCACGAACGTCCGCACTGAGCTTATTGCGGGGATCACTACTTTTATGACTATGGCTTATATTCTGGTGGTCAACAATACCTTTTTGGGACCCACTGGAGCGGGGATGCCTAGTGAAGCTGTTTTCTTTGCGACAGCAGTAGGTGCAGGCTTAGTTACCATTCTGATGGGCTTGTTTGTAAATGTACCGATCGGTATGGCACCCGGGATGGGCTTGAATGCTTATTTTATGACTGTAGTCTTGAGTTCTAATGGGATGATTACTTGGCAAGCGGCACTTGGCGCTGTATTTATATCCGGTATCGTCTTTCTGATTTTGACCGTTACCCGGGTAAGACAGATGCTGCTTGTTGCGGTTCCGGAAAATTTGAAAACAGCTATTACAGTTGGTATCGGCTTGTTTGTCACAATTGTAGGCTTCAAGCTTTGTAATCTGGTTATGGTGAGTATCGTTCCAGGGACCGATGTTGGTCATCCAGTTCCGGGTCATGCTTTTAATTTGGTTCTAGGTAGTCTGGTACATCAAAAAGATGCGCTGCTGGCGCTAATCGGGTTGCTCATTATTGCAGCGTTGATGGTCGTTCGGGTCAAAGGTGCATTACTGATTGGAATCGTAGCTACTACATTAATCGGGATTCCGATGGGTGTAACGAATCTGAGTAGTTTGACAACAGGCCACTGGATTCCAGACTTCGGCAACTTGGCAGTGGGGCAGTTAGACTTGAAAGCAGCTTTGCATATCGGTCTGTTTGATATTATTTTTATCTTCACATTTGTAGAGCTTTTTGATACGTTTGGTACGTTGGTGGGTACAGCGACGCGTGCAGGCATAATGAAAGATAAGAAAAAGGGCGAAAAAATTATCGGTAAAGCGATGCTTGTAGATGCTGTTGGTGTAAGTACTGGTGCAGTGTTGGGTACAAGTACAATTACGGCATTTGTAGAAAGCTCCGCAGGGGTAGAAGAAGGTGGACGTACAGGTCTCACTGCTGTAACGACAGGCGTGTTGTTCTTGTTGTCCCTTTTTATAGCTCCGTTGGCTCTGGTTGTGCCTTCTGCAGCTACTGCTCCGGCTCTGATTATCGTTGGGGTGCTGATGATGAGTCAGGTTCGCAATATTGAATGGGATAACTTCCTGTTGGCATTCCCGGCATTCCTGACCATCGTTTTAATGCCTTTTACAGGTGGAATAGCGAATGGTATCTCTGCTGGGATTCTGTCTTACGTTGTGCTGGCGGTGTTCAGTAATCTGTTTACCAGTAATAAAGTTAAAATTCACTGGCTTATGTGGGTGCTTGCTATTATTGTAGTGATCCGCTTTGCCTTTATGGGTTCCGAATAATTCAGTAGATAAAAGAATCTCTTTCCTGTTGTTTTAAGGAAGGAGGTTCTTTTTTTTAGTTAATCACGAGTAGAATCAAAAGGAGTAATATATGAAGGGAAACAAATAATAAATATATGTTGTGAAATTTCATATAAATAATGCTTGCAAACTAAAATTGAATATGATATATTCTAATTCCGGCCAAGAAACACATAGTTGTGAGCCATTGATTCAAAAAGATTTCAAAAAAAATGCTTGCAAAGTTGGTTCGGACATGATATGATATAAGAGTTGATGAGGCGATGAGCTGATTCGAAAGATTTGATCTTTGAAAACTGAACAACGAGTGAGTACGGATTTTGTTTACAAAATCCAATGCTGAAATTTTGGTACATGCCATCTGGCTGTATGAAATGGAAGCAAATAAGAGATATTTTATCTCGTCAGTTTCAAAATGAGCTAATCGCTCTTTCAATATACCAACTTCGGTTGGTCTTTAATGGAGAGTTTGATCCTGGCTCAGGACGAACGCTGGCGGCGTGCCTAATACATGCAAGTCGAGCGGGGTTATTTAGAAGCTTGCTTCTAAATAACCTAGCGGCGGACGGGTGAGTAACACGTAGGCAACCTGCCCACAAGACAGGGATAACTACCGGAAACGGTAGCTAATACCCGATACATCCTTTTCCTGCATGGGTGAAGGAGGAAAGGCGGAGC
>NZ_CP191577.1:292260-319635 GCF_050516475.1 Paenibacillus ottowii
ACGTGTTACTCACCCGTCCGCCGCTAGGTTAATTAGAAGCAAGCTTCTAATTAACCCCGCTCGACTTGCATGTATTAGGCACGCCGCCAGCGTT
The DNA here is from genome assembly GCF_050516475.1 of Paenibacillus ottowii. Classification (NCBI taxonomy): domain Bacteria; kingdom Bacillati; phylum Bacillota; class Bacilli; order Caryophanales; family Paenibacillaceae; genus Paenibacillus; species Paenibacillus ottowii. The sequence goes on from NZ_CP191577.1 coordinate 292,355, forward strand.
CGTCCTGAGCCAGGATCAAACTCTCCATTAAAGTCCAACCGAAGTTGGTTTATCGAAAGAGCGATTAGCTCATGTTGAAACTGACGAGATAAAATATCTCATGTTTGCTTTCATTTTATACAGCCAGATAGCATGTACCAAAATTTCAGCGTTGGATTTTATAAACAAAATCCGTACTCACTCGTTGTTCAGTTTTCAAAGATCAATTCAACAGCCGTTTAACTGGCTGGATATATAATTTATCACGTGTGTACCTATCAGGCAAGTAGTAATATATACCAGTTAATATTTTCTGTTTCTACTCTGCTTCTACACAGTGTAGTTTCTATTAAACCACGTCTACACATGATGATTTATCTGTAACAACCGAAACTCGCGCTTATCTTCTACTTATAATGCAAAGTTAGGGTATAAACGTCATAATTCATAAAAGCAGAAGCTCTTTATTACTGATGGAGCTGCTGCTTTCGCTTTTTGTAGATAAAATCCTGAAATGTTCGCTTAGCTTAAAGCAGTAGCTAGATCCTCTATTAAAAGTTCAGAAGGCTCATGCCCCACAGCCAAGCGGATTAGCGATTCGGGCATGTGCTGTTTTTTTAGACTCTGCTTATTGAATCCGTAGTTCGGTGAGATTATCTGGCTCTCCATAGCCCCCCACGATACACCGATCCGAATCAGCCGCAGTTTATTGATCACTCTGCATATATCCTCATAACCCGAATCTTTTAATTCAAAGCTGAATAATCCGGCATATCCTTTAAGCTGTCTACATGCCAGCTCATGCTGTGGGTGAGAAGGAAGTCCGGGATGATTTACTTTGGAAATGGCCGGATGATCTGATAAAAAACGGGCAACCAGCAGAGCATTCCTTTGATGGGCTTCCATACGGAGCGGGAGTGTTCTTAGACCCCGAATGAGTAGCCAGGCTTCAAAAGGGGCTAACGAGCCGCCAATCAACTCGTATTCTTCAGCATACATACGCTTTATTATCTCCTTAGAAGCGATTACTGCTCCAGCAACTAAATCATTATGACCCCCCAAGTACTTGGAGGCGGAGTGAACGACGATATCCACGCCCCATTCTAATGGTTTTTGGAAAAGGGGTGTAGCCCATGAATTATCGATGATTGTGCGTATACCCTTCGCTTTGGAGAGCGATGCTACTTCCTGAATATTTACCATATCGAATGTAAATGAGGTAGGAGACTCCATAAGAATAGCACGGGTCTGCGGTTGGATGGCATTAGCAACTGCTTCCGTAGAAGTCGAATGTACAATCGTATAGTTTATATCGAACTTCGTTAAATATTTGGCTAGGCTGACGGAAGTTTCATATATGTGTCCGACCAGAATCAGATGATCCCCTGCGGATAAGCTACACATTAAGGCGGCACTGATAGCAGCCATTCCGGAGGCAAAGCACTTGCAGTCCTCCCCACCTTCTAGCGCAGCAATCATTTGTTCTGCAATCCGCACGGTAGGATTAGTCCCTCTCGAATAGACATAATGCTCCTTTTCATGATTAGCTGCTTCAGCATAATCTTCGTAGGTATCAAAGAAAAACGGAGCAGTCTCATAAATAGGAGGAGCAGCAGACTTAGCGAAATATCCCAGTTTATCTTCAAATCTAAGACAGATGAGCCGTTCATCCGAGAAATTCAAACCTTATCACCACTTTCTGAAAAAATCCAAACCCATAGAGGTAGTCTCCTCAATCCGGAGCTCAAATATTCTATATATCACACTCCTTTGGACCTGTGGTGGTTAATTTGCGAAATTCGGAGAAGGTATAAGAGACGATCATTCCTTTATATAGCTCCACCTCTTTTTTGGTGTGTATTCTCTTTCATCGGCACTACATGGAGCGTTCCATCCTCACTAAGCTCTGCATAAGCTATCTCGTCGATGCTATCATATCCCTGCTCTCGCGCCTTTGCTTTTATCAGTTCTACATCAATCGTTTTTCCACGCATAGATTCATCCAGCAATTTTCCCTTATCAATGACAGTAACCGAAAAAAGGTCAGGTTGTGCTTCTATTCCCATATCCTGAGCAGCGGGTGGCTCGTATTCGGGTTTGCGCATGACTGATAATGAGCCGTTCGTCTCTAACGTGGCGTACCAGACCTCACGCAGAGAAAAAATATTTTGCTGACGTAACATGGAGAGTAGCTGTGTAAATTCTATATCATATTTCTCCAGCATTTCTTGATTAACCTGGCCCCTGTCCACAAGCAGTACTGTTCGACCTTCGGCCATATATCCAAATTTCACAAAATGGGTCGTTGCCTTTTCGAAAAAGTAGGCCAGCGCGCACCATAACGCTAAAGCAAACAAAAGTTGCCAAATGGTCACCTCATCGTCATATAACGTATTGCCCACAATTTCGCTTAATACCAATGATGTCAGAAAATCGAGCGGTGTTAACTGACTGAGTGTTTTCCGACCCGTAATAAAAGTAATGATCCACAAGCCAAAAAAGCTGATGATCAATTTGGCCCCAATCGTGACAAATACCTCCATATCTATCCCCTCCGAAAAAAGTTATATTTTTATGGGTTATTTACACCTGTCTTCTTCTGTATAAACAGAGGCATATTTCATGCCTAAGGTTGTCAGAAAAAAAGCCCGCCACCAACTAGAGGCAGCGAACTTTTTTAATCACGGTATTATAGAATTAGTCTTTCAGATGTTGATCAAAAAACTTCTTAACCAGGTCTAATATATGGGGCTGGGTAAAGGCAATATGTCCAGCTCCCTTAATTTTGTACAGAATGACATCATTACCCGATTGCTTAAGTGCTTTGTAAAACTCCATGCTTTGTTCAAAGGGAACCACGTCATCCTGATCTCCATGCATAATTAAAGTTGGTGGTGCCTCTGGGTGAATATATTGCATAGGACTAGCTATTCTTGCTTTATCTTTATTCTCCTGAATAGCTCCTCCCACTAGCTTGGACTCTGGAGAATGTGGTGAATCATGATCAAAAATGGATGGATACTGACTCATAGTCAGTAAATCCGTTGGACCAAACCAATCTACAACTGCTTGAATAGTACTCGACTCATTCGGGTATTCCCTGTCTCCTGCTAACTCCTCATTTCCTTCTGTTAACCCCGCCAGCAATGCTAGATGAGCACCAGATGAATCTCCCCATACGCCTACTCTTTCCGGATTGATATTATATAAAGACGCATTAGCCTTCAGGAAGCGTATAGCAGCTTTTACATCTTGAATTTGAGCCGGAAATATAGCGTTGTCACTGGTTCTATACTCCACACTTGCAACAACATATCCCATTTTGGCAAATTCGGACAGCTGTGGCACAAAAGCAAAGGTATTCTGTTTGGACCACCCCCACCCACAACCTTGTAAATAAATAATCAAGGGGTATTTCTCCTGATTTCCCACTCTGTTGAATAACGCATCCATAGGGTCTCGGTATACTAACAAATTTAATTTTAAGGAATTACCCTCCACATTAGAGAACTCTATGTTTGGAATCAATTGTATGTAAGAGTTCACATCCTTTTCCCAATGCAGCTCCTGGATTTCTTCTTCAACTGTTCTGTTCATCATCACTGTTCAAATCCTTCCATAAAATACTTTTTTTTAAAGACATAGTTTCAGTTGATTCATTTTAAAATCACATTTTCCTCACCTCCTTTCATATTCTTTAGCATTTATTTATAAAAAGTTATAACAAAATCAGTGTAATAGAGTTACTTACAACGAATTCAAAAAAATATACATTTAGAGTATTGATGTAATAATAATTATTACATCGATCTCCAAAAAAATGATGCCTCCTAAGAAGCATTATTTTTTTGGATAATAAGTTCTATAATTTCTTGTATTGAAATATTTCGCAATATACTTTCCATGGCATTTTGAGCCTTCATTAATATAAGCTCCAGTACCTGATTGATATTGGCTCCAACCCAACAATTCGGATTGGGATTGGCATGGGTATTAAACAGTTGATCATCCTCTACTACCTCTACTGCTTTATACACGTCATATAAAGAAATTGCCGCCGGGTCTTTTAATAGATACGAACCACCAGTCCCTCTGCGCACATCCATTAATCCAGATTTTTTAAGCAGTCGGGTAATTTGCCGTATAATCACCGGGTTTGTATTCACACTATCGGCAATTTGCTCAGAAGTCAGATAATCAGCACGTACATGTATAAGGGACAGCATATGAACTGCAATTGAAAATCGGCTGCTAATTTGCATTAATATCACCTTCCGTTGTAAACATTATATTTACAACGGAGCTTATTTGTCAACATCATTAATTGCGCAAGATGTTATTTTCAACTACATTACACGATTATCTACTTTTCACTAGCAGCTGAATTGCTTCTTTAACCAGCTTATCGGTATCTCCTCCAGCTTCTTGCTCTTCCAATATACAACGTTGGAGATTTTCCGCTACAATTTGGGCGATTGCCTTATCTGATGCATTGCGCACAGCTGATAGCTGGCTGACTACATCTTTGCATGATTTTCCCTCATCCATTAAGCGAAGCACCCCACGCACCTGTCCCTCAATCCTTCTCAGGCGGGTTTTTAGTTCATCACTGTAATTGTAATCCATAAAGCAATGCACTCCTTTTTTTGACTTACCATATACACGTATAGGTATATTATAAACCAAAAAAATAAATAGAATACCCTAAATAAATAGATTCACCTTCCCCTGCGACGCATCTCCCAAGTAGGCAGCTACGCCAGCATATTCCACTCCGTCTATTAGTTCTTCTTGTTGTAGTCCTAACAGATCCATGGTCATAGTACAGGCGACGAGCTTGATCCCCTGCTCTCGGGCCAGCTCTATAAGCTCCGGAAGGGAGAGCGCATTATGCTTTTTCATGACTTGCTTGATCATCTGCGGCCCCAGTCCTGCAAAATTGATTTTGGAAAGCGTAAGCTTTTGAGGTCCACGAGGCATGAGCCAGCCAAAGGCTTTTTCGAGCAATCCCTTATGGGTACGCACGAGTTCATCCTTACGCAATATATTGAGCCCCCAAAATGTAAAGAAAATAGTTACTTCATGATCGTATGCCGCCGCCCCATTCGCAATAATGAAGGCAGCAATCGCCTTATCCAGCTCCCCACTAAACAATACAATTGTTGTTTTAGGTTGAGTTTGCCCTTGATGCTCTGTATATGCTCCTGCTGGTATGCTCATATTGAATTGCTCTCCTTTGTTTCTCCTGTCCATGCAGATATGCCTAGGAGCACGGATTTGACGTTTTTAGCGCCTTTGTCTGCTAATAACTGACATGCCCTTTCACTGCGTGAACCAGCTTGACAGATCACTGCAATTTCTTCATCCAGATTCAGTTCAGTGAATCTACTCTCCAGTTCTCCGAGAGGAATGTGCTTAGAGCCTGGGATATGTTTAACTGCAAATTCTGCGGGCTCACGAACATCCAGCAAAATGAAATTCTTCTGTGCAGACCTTTTTGCTTGCAGCTCTTCGTAGCTTATCGTGGAGAGAAACGCTTGCTCCTCCTGCAATTCAGCCGGATTTGCCTTGCGTATATAATGTCGCATGATATCTCCTTCTTGATGAGTGCCCAAATATTGATGTCCGGTGCCTTGGGCCCAGCTCTGAAAGTCAGCTAGCGAACCCTTGTCAGTCACTTGAACCTCCATAATCTGTCCGGCAAGTAGCTCTTTCATAGCTTTTTTTGTTTTTACAATCGGCATAGGACAAGCAAGGCCTTTGCAATCAAGTATCTGATCTGCTTGGATTTGATTAGTTAAAGACATGATATAACCTCCGCCTGTTTTTTTGTGGGGCTTAGTAAGTTTTAATTTATATATACATATACCCCTATGGGTATTAGAATAACGAGATTGACTTCTTTTGTCAACTTCGTTGGCCGCTTTCGTCCCGAAACTAACTAGTTCATGTCTTATTCAAAATAAAAGTGAACAAAAAAAGCCGCACAAAAGCGCGACTCTACTGCGTACATACATCTATTCATCTATTTTCATGAGTTCTGGCAGATCCAGCGACATCGAGATATTACAAAGCATGCCTCTGGCAAGAAAAAGCATCGTTTTTTTCATGGCTTGTTCAATACCTGCCTGCCGGAAAGCATTATAGACTGTCGTATGAATTTCACGAAACCCCTGCTGCATCACACTTACAACCACATCCTCACGGATCGTCTGCGCCTGCATTTGTAAAAGTATTTCATTGCGATATTCCATCATAATTTGCGAGTAGGCTGCAATCAGTTCTTGCTCTAGCTGCTCAGACGAAGCCAAATGAATGACCCCCTGAAAAGAATCTATGATGCGATCAAATGAAACCTTCAACGCTTCAATAAGCAAAGCTTCCTTGGTACCAAAAAAGCGGAAAACATAGGGCTGAGAAATATTGGCCCGTTCCGCAACTTTGGCTGTTGTAGCTCGGTAGTAACCCATTTCCGCAAAGACTTCGATAGCAGCAGATATGATTTCCTTTTGGCGATTTATTGATGTTGATGTAGCTTTAGCCATATGTTCTCATCCTTTTATTTATTACATTTTACTAGTAGTGATTAATCAATCACTAGGTAGTATAAATGTCCCACTCTAAAAATGCAATGGACCAAAAAAGCCGCCTCTCTAATCATGATGGAAACGACTCTTTTGGCACACTTCATTATGGCGTCATCGTGTTAAAGTATAACCGAACATAATTGACCTTTTGCGTTTTGGTTTGATAGGAAAATACTAGATAATAACTAAGATCTGACGTATTGTTGATCGTATAACTAGCTTCTGCTGTACTGGATATGTCTTTAGAGGTGTCGATTGTTTCTGTGGGCTGGCCGAGTTCTTTAATAACTTGTTTAATAAGCAACTTCTTATATTGTGGATGGGAAGAAGTAATTTCTGTAACTTTGTCACTTCCATCCAGTACGAGATCTGTATGATATTTGGCATAGCTTCTCATAGGACCTGTAGAACCAGAATCGGATTTCCCCCATAGCTCGAACAAAAGATCGCTGCTCGTCCCCAAACCAAGACCTTTCGGCAGATTGGGTAACGTTCCCTGCTTGGCTGCGCTCATTATAGCAGCGGCAGAGCTGTATTTACTGTCAGGTGAGGCTGTACTACTAGCAGGTTTATGCTGTGTCGAGGTTGAACCTTGATCAGACTCTTTTCCAGTATTCTTGGAACTTCCCGCATCCGCCCTAGGCTTGCTGATATCTGTACTCGTCTTGTTAGTGTGAGTATCTTGCTCATTGGTATGGCTGTCTGTGTTCTGATCTGTTGAATTACTGGTAGATGGTGTGGCTGTTTTTACTGTGGATAGAGCAGTTGAGTTTGCTTCTCCGCTATTGCCGCATCCTGTCATCACAGCAAAACCTATTGCTAATAAAGCGCTGGTGGTGGCTAGCTTGCAAGCTAACTTTTTACGATTACGAGATTGATGTGTAGGTTTCATTATAAGATCACTCTCTCCTTGTTCTTGGGTACAAACCAAGTGTAACTGAACCTCGTTTCCAGAATACCTCAACTTGTATCCAACTTGTAAACAAGAGCGTTGATAATATTCTAATATACCTACCTACGATCATAAATTCCTAGCTGTTGTTTAGAAAAGGCGTAGGGGGAGTCACTCTTCTTTAACCATATATTCCCTCTAATAATAAAGATATATACAGCAAAAACAAAGTAGATTGTGCCTACAATCCAGTCTATTGCCGTAGGGATATTTTGCTTTACAATTTCATGTATATACCAGATTCCTATAGGAACATGCAGGAGAAGTGCCGTACACAAACCAGGGTTATACACCGTTTTTGCTTTAATATTGACAACAATACCGTGCCAGACGACCTGGAAGAATCCCATCAAAACCGGTGCGAGTCCAAGCCAGACCACATGGGGGAAACATACGGGGAGCAGATAAAATACGTAGGCAATTGCCACATTAATGATCATCGCTGATTGAGTGTTCAAGGGGTAATGATCCGGGGCTTCACTTTTAAACAAAACATTGTTAAATATACCCGCAAAATATCCAGGCCAACGGTATTCTTCAAATTGATGAAACAATATAGCCACAAAGCTCAACCATAACATGCCTGTTACATCCGAAAGAATAGCTTTATTCATAAGTAAAACAATACATACAACCACACCAATAATAGCCCCTGCATCTTGCCAATATTTTCTCAAAAAATTCATATTAGTCACCCCTCTGATTTATTTTTGATCAAAATATCTTTCAAATAGCAAATTTAATTGCTCTTCTATTGAGGGCATTTCCACAACTGCTCCAGACTCAAGAATCGGACTCATCAGTGCAGGCAGAAAAATGGCTCCGAATATTTGCAGCATCATTGCTAACAATCGCTCCGACTGTTGCTCACCTGTCAGTTCCCTGATCGTATTCTGCACCTTTGGAAACCCCATTAAAAATCTTCCGTATTCCTGTTGAGATGTAAAGGGCGTGCTGCCCATCACAATAATTCGCGACAGTAGCTCTGGATATTGGCGAATGACTTGTAAATAGTTAAGTAAAAATTGTTTCAGTCTATCTTGCGGAGGAATCGCTGTATTGTCCAAAACGGAAAATGTGTGCTGAAAGCTGTTTAGAATCACTTCAATAGCTTCACTGAGTAAATTTTCCTTGGAGCCAAAATAATAATTAACTAGAGAAATATTAGTGCTAGACAGGTCAGCAATTTTTCTGATTGTAACCGCCTCGAAACCTTCCTTTTGAATAAATTCCAGCGTAGACTGTAGAATTTTTTCTTTGGTCTGTTGTTTTTTGTCTGGGTGACTCATGTTGTTTCTCCTCCTGTTTAGTTTAATACTAACGGACAAATGAAAGGACCACTTTAAGCAAAACAACAATTAAAACTATATTTAAAACAATGTTTAAATTATTGTTTGAAATCATTTTAGCACTTTACATTTCACAAAACAAGTAAAGATATGAAAATTAGGCTAAAAAAACCCGCAAACGAATCAGATCGTTTGCGGGTTGATTGAATTGAGGTTGAAAGAAGATCTAAATGGCCCAATTTCCTTTGCGGAACACTGCCTCTTTTCTTCCGTCTGGCAGTTCGCCATCAATATCCAGCTCAGCCGAGCCGATCATGAAGTCAACATGAGTCAGGCTGACATTGGCACCGTTCTGGAGCAGTTCCTCCTTGTTCATCTGTGTCCCATTTTCGATGTTAAATGGATACGCACTGCCTAAGGCCAGATGGCAGGAAGCATTTTCGTCGATACCTGTATTATAAAAAATACGATTGAGATTGGAAATCGGTGAATCGTGCGGTACTAGGGCAACTTCCCCCAGAAAGCTGGCTCCTTCATCCGTAGCGAGCAAATGAGTGAGATGCTGCTCACCAGATTCTGCTGTATATTCGGTGACTTTACCGTCCTTAAAGGTAAATGTAATGTGATCTACCAGCTGCCCATTTAAATTAAGCGGCATGGTACTTGTAATGTGACCATTGACACCAGTACGCTTAGGCATTGTGAACACTTCTTCTGTCGGCATATTCGCGACAAAATAATCTCCGCGCTCGTTTTCACCACCACCACTGCGCCAAATATGTCCGTCAGCCAACTCAATTCTCAAATCTGTTCCGGGCGCACGATAGTGCAGGCTTTTATATTTTTTATGGTTCAGCTTATCTTGTACCTGTTCAAGATTTTTCAAATGATTTTGCCAATTCTGAATTGGATCAGAGCCGTCTACACGATTCATTTGGAAAATCGTATCCCACATAACACGAATGCGGTCTTCTTCTGCTACATCCGCAAACACTTTATCGGCCCAGGCTTTCGTCGGAGCTTTAATCAAACACCAGCTAATTTTATGATTGCGGGTATATTTAGAAAAGCCTTCTCTCGCCGTAGCTGCCGCTTTGGTCGCACGAGAAACTTTTTGTGGATCAATACCTTGATATAAATCCGGGTTCGGCACTTTAATCGTTAATGTGGCTCCACCCTCTTCGGCGAATTTCTCCATCATTTCTGCCTTCCAAGCAGGGTAGTAATCAAAGCAGGCTTCGTCACTGTACTCAAAACGACTGCGTGTAATGGAATCGTCCTCAAACTCTACCTGTACATATTTAGCGCCTGCTTCATAGGCTTTGCTGACAATTAGGCGTGTAAACTCAACAGTTTCCAGTGGTGCAGTTACCAACAACGCCTGTCCAGGCTGAATGTTGACTCCTACTCTTACGACCAGTTCTGCATATTGCTCCAACAATGATTCAAATGTACTCATTTTTCCACGCTCCTGTTCCGTTTTGATTATATTAAATGATTTCATCACTACAGTACGGATTGTTTCTCCAGTTCACGCAGCTCCACTCTTCGTATTTTGCCTGAGCTGGTTTTAGGAAGTTCTTCAATAAACTCTATTTTTCGTGGATATTTGTAAGGTGCCGTCCATGTTTTCACATGATGTTGCAGTTCCTTCACTAGCTCTGGTGATCCTTCTATTCCGGCTTTGAGTACGATGAAGGCTTTTACGACATGTCCACGGACTTCATCCGGGCTGGCTACCGCTGCACATTCCTGCACAGAATCATGCTTCATCAACGCTTCTTCTACTTCAAAAGGACCAATGGTATAGCCAGAACTGATAATGATATCATCACCGCGTCCTTCAAACCAAAAATATCCATCCTCATCCTTTCTCGCCCGGTCGCCCGTTACAAAATAATCTCCATGTACACTCGCTAATTTGCGCTCTGGATCATGATAGTACGTATGAAACAATGCCGGCAGATCAGCACGCACTGCAATATCGCCCACTTGCCCTGGAGCCAGCGGAATACCATCCTCGTCTACGACCTCAACAAGTTCCGGTGCAATGGATTTGCCCATTGAACCTGTGCGCAGAGGTACGTCTCTTAGATTACCAATAATTAATGTACTCTCTGTTTGACCGTAGCCGTCGCGAATCGTAATGTTGAATTGCTCCTGAAACTTGTTAATAACCTCCTGATTGAGCGGTTCTCCCGCAGAAACAGCACTTCGCAATCGGGATAGATCATATTGATCCAAACTATCCGTTTTTGCCATAATCCGATATTCCGTCGGTGTACAGCACAACACTTGAACTCCGTATTGCTGCAGCAACTGCAAATAGCGCCCCGGACGAAACGGACCATTATATACGAATCCGGTCGCTCCATTTCCCAGTACCGATAAAAACGGACTCCAAATCCATTTTTGCCAGCCAGGTGCAGCCGTAGCCCATACGATGTCTGAAGTCTGAATATCCAACCATGGTGATGTTATCCGCAGATGAGCATATCCCCAGCCATGGCTGTGTACAACACCTTTAGGATTGCCTGTGGTACCCGAAGTATAGGCCAGAATGGCCATGTCATCACGGTGTGTCTTCACAGCTTCAAAAATATCTTCCTGTCCCTCCATCAGCTCATCCAGCACGAGCCAGCCTGGTGCATCTACCGTGCAGTCCTCAGGGACTACAATGCGATAATCCAAAGCAGGCAAATCATCGCTGATTTTGTCTACTTCACTTGTTACGCCAGCCCAGGCAATGACTGCGCGCGCTTCCGAATGGCGAAGCCGATATGCAATATCCTTGGCCCGCAGCATTTCTGAAGATGGAATGACCGCAAGCCCCAGCTTCAAGCAGGCGAGGTAAATGACATAGGCAATAATACGCCGTGGTACTACGACCAGAACTCTGTCACCTTTGTTAAATCCCAGACTTGCAAGTCCTCCAGCTAGCCGATTTGCCTTTTTCAACAGCTCTCCGTAGGTGATTTCTTCGTATTCCCCTGTCTGACTTAACCACTTGAGCGCTGTCTTATCAGCCTCATGGTGTTCCATTTCCGAAGTCATATTGTAATATTCAGGCGCAAGCCATTGTTGCTGTTCTGTCAAGTTATACCTTCTCCTTTGTACATAAGATAAGAGCAACTTTCTTCACATAGTATAACACGTCTTAGTACCAGGTTCTAATACCAGAATCAATTTTTTTGGAAATAAATAAGAATTGTAAAGCAAACGACAAAAAAAAGAGCCTGAATACAGACTCTTTCTTTTACTACTATTGCAATCTACAACTCAATGTCTACTATTGTAGAAACAGCTTCCTGCCCGTTTACTAGCAGCACGATTCGATGCGCTCCTGCATAGTGACGACGAGTTGTCAGGTCTGCAAACCGGTGTGTTCGTGTCCCCGTTAGACGGGTTCCTCCGGGGACAGTTTTGTCAGAAAGCAAAAACAGTTTACGCGAGACTTGTCCTCTCGCCTTTACAAAGTCAATACCATACTCGATGCGGACGCGTACAGGTTCACCTTCTCGAAGCTGAAGCACATAGCTTAGTTCACAGTGATCACCGATTTTTAACACGGCAGGGTCTGTGGTGAAAGAGGCTGTTGCAACCAGCGGCCCCCCATCCGTATCATCCGCATAGCCGAACATGGCCATCACTTCAGGGATGGATTTGCGAATCAGGGACCGACAGCCATGGCGGACAATCCAGTCGGTGTCAGGATGTACACCTTTCCATCGTTGAGCCGTCGCGATGACGAGATCCGGATGATCCTTGGCAATATCGTTCAAGTTGTTGGCTACACTTTTACGTACATACAATGATGGATCAGCTTTCAGTAATTCCAACACGGCTAATACCGGAGCGGGATCACGTTTGAAGACAGGCAGCGCTTGTCCCCAGGGCAGCCGTGGACGACAGCCTTCGCTGGCAAGACGGCGGACGTGTTCACTGGAGTGTCCTGCCCAGGTTGTCATCTGCCGCATCATCCGTTCTGGTTCTCGGAGGAGAAAGGGCCTCACGGCGAACTCCGCAGAGGATTTTGATGTGAAGCGCTCCAGTGCAGTCATGGACAGATCCCAATGCTCTTCTCCCTGTCCATATACCTCTACAAAATCGGGGAAAAACAAGTACGGAAACCCACTACAGTGCTCATCTATGGCAAATAAAATACAGAGAGCTTCTTCATAGCTACTGGGCAAAAATACTCCTAATGTTGATGAAATACGCCGTATTCGCTCTTTTAGCTCCAGCTCATCCCATTCTTCATCCATAACTTGACGGATAAATCTGTCAATGTCGAACGGACTGTATGCAGCCTGTACTTTTTCACCGAATAGACGAAGGAATTCCTCCGTGTACATATTTTTTAAGGGCTCAGCCATTGTATATCTCCTTTGGTATATGAATATGCGCAAAAAGCGATGAATGAATAATATCTTCATCTATGATAACCGTATATCGTGACTCAGTACCAGTATTAAATGAGGTTAAGGGAATGTATAAGATACATTAAAAAATGCCAAGTCCTAGGATTAGGATCTGGCATTTTTCCAAAATACTACAAATCGAATGAGACTTATATTTTATGTTGGACAAACCAGTCGGAAATACGTTGCAGTCGTTCCACACGAAGCTGTGGGTGTCCTTTTCGTGAAAGGTCGTGACTCGAAGCTGGGAAACGGACAAATTGGGTGGGCTTCCCTAAACGGCGCAATGCCGTGAACAGCTGCTCTCCCTGCTCAATAGGGCAACGTAGATCCTGCTCTCCATGCAATATGAGCAGTGGTGTATTGATTTGCTGCACATAAGCCAGCGGGGATTGTCTCCACAAAAGCTCGAAATCATCCCATGGATTCCCGCCGACTTCATCTTCAGTAAACGAGTATCCTATGTCACTCACCCCATACATCGACAGCCAGTTAGATATGGAGCGCTGGGTCACAGCTGCGCGAAAACGGTCTGTATGTCCGACAATCCAATTTGTCATGAAGCCACCATAGCTGCCTCCTGTGACACCAAGTCTTTCCGGATCAATGAATGGGAATTGGCGTATAGCCTCGTCCACTGCGCTCAGTAGATCGGTGTAGTCACGCCCGCCGTAATCCCCAAGGACAACATTGGTAAAAGATTGCCCGTACCCTCGGCTTCCTCCCGGATTCGTGTAGATGACTGCATATCCCTGTGCGGCCAGCAACTGAAACTCATGAAAAAAGGAATTAGAATACATAGCATGGGGACCGCCGTGAATTTCCAAAATGGCAGGGTAAGTTACCCCCTCCTTAAAACCAGCAGGCTTCATCACCCACCCCTGCACGCGCCGGCCATCCCCAACCTCAGTCCAAAAGCTCTCAGGCACACTGATCTCAATCTCATCAAGCAGAGAATCATTGACTCGTGTCAGCCGTTCCTCGGTTCCGGAATGGATTGCAATCCGGAACAAATCACCTGGTAAAGCGACATCCGTGGAAGCGGCAATGATATGCTGCTCATCTGAAGTAAGCTCAAATTGGTAAATTTCCCGTTCACCTTGGGTTAAAATTTTATAAGTTCCATCAAGCGCAAACTGATATACGTGCACATTTCCTTCAATGGTCACCAGCGTATACAGAGATTGACCGTCCGCGCTGAAGCGTGGTGGGCCTACATGAAGATGTGAACGCATGTCGCTCATACCTGCATTCCCGAGGTGAGCGTCAAGCGTCTCACTAATACATACTGCCGTCCCGCCACTGGAGGGAACCGTATACAGTCGAGTCTGAGTAGCGTCTTTGGCATTACGATCATGACCGTAAAAGGCAATCATTGTACCATCGGGGGAGAAAGCGGCACTCTCGATTTGAAACTCAGAGTGGGTCAGCTTAAACGGAGCTACCGCATTGCCATTAGAAGTCGCAGGAGCTATCGTAAACAAATCATTTTCCTTACGTAAATCCGTATCCTCTTTGGAATGCTCGGCTATTCTAGCGACAAATAAAAGCAGTTGGCCATTCGGTGACCAGACTGGCTCCGCCACATCATAAGCACCTGACGTCAGTTGAACCGTGTGCCCCGAAGTCACGTCAGTTACATACAAGTGGTCACGAGTATCATCCCACAGCCCATAACCGTCGGATTTAGCTTTTGTCCGACCAATGATTCGTCCCTTAAGTTGTTCCTTCTGATTTTCTGCATTGGATGTAGAGGCTGACGGATTCTCAGCTGTTTTAGCTACAAACGATATGTATGCTCCGTCCGGCGACCAGGCTAGTGAATGAACGTTGCTCTTTACATGTATAAGTTGCCTGGCCTCCCCCCCACGTGCTGGAATAATCCATACCTGACGCTTGTTGTCTGTCGTACGGAGAAAAGCAAGTTGTGATCCATCCGGTGACCAGACAGGCGTTTCATCTTTTGGCCCGTATGTAAAGGGTATGGGAGCTTCACTTTTGAATGGCAACAGCCAAATAGCCGAGTTATAACCTGTCCGCTCTTTATTAATACACTGCTCTACGTAAGCGATTGCGCCACTCTTAGGATGAACAGCTGGATCGCTAACCCAGTGAAGCCGATATAAATCCTCGGCTGTTATACGGCGTTTGGTCGTGCCAGATTGCGAGTTGCTCAAGTAAATTCCTCCTTAATATGAACAAATTTATACAACTTCACATTCCATTATTCCGATTAAATTTATATGAATTAAACATACAATTACGTTACTCTTTTTATGTATCTCTGTCAATTTATCCAAAACTCAAAGACCCTCTCTCAGTCGCTATGGACCCGAAAACACCGCTGCTTCGGTTGCTTTCATGAGAGAAGGTCATACAAGCCATTCAAGCAAACGAACCAGTTTTCCGTTCCCAGTGACCGGGTCTAATTTCGGTTAGCCGTCTCGGCTTCATTCTTTTCACGGATGTACGTGGAGAAAAGTTCAGGATTCACTACCTTACGCAGTAAATGCATGGTCCCGTCCCCCGTTCCATGGTCAAAAGCATGGATACGTTCATATCCCCAACGCTCGTACATGGATAATAAATAGGGATGTTTTTCCGCAGTCGCCAGTGTCACTGCAGGAGCTCCGACCTGATCACGAATAATCGTTTGCTCTACCCAGTTCAGCAGTTTTTTTCCATATCCTTTGCCCTGGGCAGCTGGGTCTACGGCAAACCACATCACAAACGGAAGATCAGTTATAAAATTAAGGGCTCTATTTTTCAGATGGCTAACCGTGGCCTGGATGACACCATCAACTTCCAGCACATAGCAATCATTATTTTTAATGTTTTCTTGAATGAGAGCAACGTCTGCCTGAGCGGCTGGCCATTTAAGCTCCAACTGCCGAATTGTTTCATATGCCTCATATGTTACATACTGCAATCTTTCTGCATCCTCTTGCCGTGCAAGACGATAGATTTCGCTCATATAGTCCTCCGCCTCCCTATAGTGTTGTAATAATGTACACAAACGACTTTTCAACTAATCCTATCTATTTAATAAGATATAAAAGTTAACCTAACTGTAGCATGCTCACCATTCAGCGACAAATTAATTTTTTCTATACCTTCATTTAAAATAACAATCTCCCTGTGAGGCTTGGAAACTCCATTAATTAAAAATAAAAGTAAAAAAGCCCGAAAACCGGGCTCCTTTACTTTGTAGGCCCAAAGAATGCTGTCTTCTGTCTCTGGGCATTTCATGCGTAACCTGTATGCAGTGTTATTCCGCAGGGGCAACAAAGCTGCGTTTGGCAAACTCGCTGTCCAGCATATAAAAGGCATTGCTGTCTCTTTCAATGCGCTTAAGCTTTTGGATAACACTATCGAACAGAGCTTCTTCCTCGACTTGCTCATCAATAAACCATTTCAGGAAATGGATCGTTGCATGCTCACGTGCATCAAGGGCCAAGTCAGCCAAATGATAAAATTTTTGTGTGTTTTGCTGCTCATGCTTGTAGCCATGCTCAAATACGTCCAGCATGGAATCATAGCTATTTTTGGGCTCCGATAATGCTGCCAATGTGGCACGTCCTCGACGGTCATTAATATATTTATACAGTTTCATGGCATGAAACCGTTCCTCCTCCGCTTGTACCAGGAAGAAGTTTGCAAACCCCTCCAGACTTTCACTGGAGCAATAAGCAGCCATCGCCAGATATACATGAGCAGAGTAAAATTCAAAGTTCATTTGCTCATTCAGAGCCTGTGCCAAATTGTCATTCATGTCTCAGGTCACCTCGGTCAGATATGTAATGATGTAACGATCATAGTGTACCATGAATTTGTTCACAAAAAAACGGACGGAAGTGAATTCAAGCATACTCACGCTCCGCCCGCCGTGCTCCAACATTTAGTTCACAATCATGGCTCCAGACCCCAGACACGTTTGTCGTTTATATACAAAGGTGCTTTGTCCCAATCCGTATAAGAGCTCGTGCTTGCATCATAGGAAAAATCGTCACTTTCGTTATAATTGCTCCAATCCGCCTTGTTCATGCGAATCTGAATATCCCCTGTGTTTTCCCCTGCTGCCAGACTTCCAGCACCAGCTCCAAAGGAAATTTCCAGATAGTAGTCTGCCCCATTCACGGCCTTATCCAGTTTCACAAAACGTCCCTGAACGTTGCCGCTGCCTAATTGCGCATAATCACAGTGGAACTCCTGCGCCTTATCGCCATCCACAGTATAGTAGTATCTCAGCTTGACGTTTTTCAGATCAATGGCCTCTTTACCTTTGTTTACGATACGGAAGAGTGGTCTAATCTGGTTATCTGCCGGGTTGGTATCGCCCACACGGTATTGAGCAACCACATCTCCCTTTGCCGGAATGGGCGCTGCTGTTGGCTTGGCACTGACTTCAGCAGAATCCGGACTCGTTCCCAAGGAATTTGTTGAACTTGTTACATAATAATAAGTGGTTTCATTCACCACCCCTGTATCCTTGTAAGTGGCGTCAGTTACCGTTGCTACCGTCGTATACGGGCCACCACTCGTTGTAGAGCGTTTAACCGTGTAGCTGTCAGCACCCGTCGCTTTGCTCCAGGTTAGTGTAACTTGTGCATCTCCTGCACTTGCCTTCACATTTGCCGGAGCTTTGGGAGCTGTAGGTTCAGCAGGTCCACTGCCATTAATGAGACGGTCATATTCTGCATAAGCAGTGGCCATATCTACTTGGGACCAGAAACGGTGATACGTAAACTCAGGTGCACCCTTATCCCACTTTTTGGTCTGTTTGTTCCATGAAGTCGTGTATTTGTCTTTAAGATAGGACCACTGCGGATCTTTGGTGATATTAGGGCGGATGTCGCTATAGCTAGAGTACGTACCATTACCGCCCTTGGACGGATCAGACGGTGTAGCATCTGTGCCTGGGATCGTGTTGCCTTGCCCAGTCTTACCACTCCATCCGCTCGGAATATATACTTCTTTAGTAAAATAACGATAATATTCCTCACGTGCTTCCTTCGTTGTAATTCCTATGCCGTCGTTATAGCCCCATGCTGCATCAAGCAAGGCTTTGGACAGATCTTTGGCTTCCTTGCCTAACTCGGTGTAGTCCCCTTTTTCAGCTTTTGTTCCGACAGCGAAGAAGGTCAGCGCTTTCACATAACTGCCCAGCACTCCTGCATCCTGTCCTGGACTCTTTGTTACTACATGAAGATTGGCATTCCCTTTATGATTGGCAAATCCACTCCAGGTTTCAGGCTTGCCGCTCCATTCCAGATTGCTCGGCAGCCAGAACTCACCTTTAGCTGCTGTAGTGGCTACCTTCGGATTTTTGCCACCCAAAATACGCTTGCCTTGTGCATCCAAATAGTATCCCTGTGCGTCAGTTACTGGCCGTTCGTTGGCAAATACATAGTTTTTGGACCACGCGATCCAGTTTTCCGTCACTTGTTTTGCCATTTTAAACTGCTCAGACGAAGTGTCACCTTTCTTGGCTAAAATATAGTACAGCTCCGCGATCCGTTCGACAGGCCACGCCTGCATCCCAAACCAGTTGTTGGACGGTGGATCTTGATATACAGGAGCCCCTGTGTACGCCATGCCATAAAAGGTGCTCGTACCAGACGGATACGCCTTGTAGGCGCCATCCCAGCTATTCGTTGCTCCACCTGCAATGGCCCCCTCATCAGATTGCAGCCAAGTATAAAATTCCAATTGCCGCTTGAGCGAAGTCGCCCAGTCCTGTCCTGCCGTAGGTGAATTTGGGATCAAGCCGCTATCCTTATCGGATAATGCATATGCAGCAACGACGTTCTGGTAACCCTGATGTGCATGGCTGGCTCCAATCCGCCAAGCCCAGTTTCCATTTTGACCCAGTCCGCCGCCCCAAGCCGTATACCAAGCCATTAGATACAGACTGGCATCCTTACCTGTACCAGCAATCGGACTTCCATTGGAAGCGCTTCCTATTTTTTGGAAGTATTTATCGTACATGCCGTAACGCAAGAAGTCTCCCATCTTTTTCGCTTTGTCCAAATATACCTGGTTGTCATACCCTAGTTCTTTTGCCCAGTACATCGCCTGAACCGCCCGTGCGTCCGCATCCGTGGCATTCGTGTAACGCCATTGCTGTGCAGGAGCATTATTTTCCTTGGTGAACAGGCTCATAAATCCTTCATTAGGCTTGCCAAACTTATGATTATCCTGCGATGGATGCGGTACGGCCTCCCAGACCGATTCCTGTTCCCCACGCTGGAAAGTGTTCACATAGGTCGCTGTATGCGACGGATTCAGCAAATTGCCAAAACCATACCAATTGTCTACATCCAGCAGCCAATGCATCAGGTAGGTCTGGTTGTTGCCATAGGTTGCCTTCAGTTCAGCGTCCAGTGGGTCCTTGCCGGCGCCATATTGGCCACTCAGACGGCTTGGATATTGATCAGGCTGCGGGTATTCTGCGGCATAAGTAGCAGGGCTGTTCGGGTTATAGTTATTCATTGTAGGCTGCTCTTCCTTGCCGTCACCTTCATTGACCGGGATGATATATTTCTCCATGTTGTCCCATGCCGATTCCAAATGACCCCAATCCCCGGTATAATGACCATAGAGAACTTCCAGCCACATCCAGTAGCTGTATGCTTCCGAGGTCGTTAAGTGTCCATAGTCAGGAGCCTCACTCATCAGGGTTTCAACGGAATGATAAGGGATACCTTCTTTTGAAAAGTAACCGCTAGCCGGGTCTTTCAGTTGTTTATACATTTGCAGAAAGCGTGTCGATTCAAGGGTTGCGGCTGATGCACGGTCGGGTTCGGCCTGAAATAAGCCCAAGCTTAACGGAAGGACCAAAATGGCTGACATGACTATAGAGACAGATTTTTTGAATACAGATTTTCTACTGATCACCTTTGCATTCATCCTCTCCATTATCAATTTTAGCTTTACTTAATATTTGGTTCCGAAAAACGACAGCACAAAAAGACAGCGTCATCACCTCACTTTCCCGTTATAAAGGTGGAGGACACGCTGTCCATAGCTCCAAATGCTTCACATTGGCCCTGGCAAGAATATACCACACTAGTCGCCAAATGAGAGTCGAGAAATTCTATATGTTTAGAGTCGCACAAGGAAAATTGACGAAATCGAGCGGAATCGGTACTATTTCACAAGGAGGCGTTAAATCATGAAAGTGTTACTGTTGCTTGGTTGTATCATGATGTTTTTAGCTGTAGCTCTGGGAGCGTTCGGGGCGCATGCGTTGAAAAAAAGACTTTCCACAGACATGATGAGCATATTCCAGACAGGAATTCAATATCAAATTGCCCACGGTTTGGGTTTGTTGCTGCTGGGAGTACTTGCAGGCAACCTGGTTCATTCTTCTCTTATTGTAACCGCAGGTTGGGTTATGCTGGTGGGCATTCTCCTGTTTTCCGGCAGTCTGTATGTCCTTAGTGTGTCTGGTGTGAAAAAGCTTGGAGCCATCACTCCGATTGGCGGACTGGCTTTTTTGGCAAGCTGGGTCATTGTGATTGTAGCGGTAATGCAAGGCTAAACAAGGTTTTATATCAGAGACTTGGAAAAGTAGGCGCTTCCAAGTCTTCTGAATCATTGCCGAATTATTGATGGGTCTGAAAGAATTTATGATTTCGTTGGCACTTGCTGTGCTTTCTGAGCCGCGAGCCTGTGACCTTCGATATAGCGTTTGGATTGAGCCATCTCATGCTCCTGCGCAGCTTCCATAATAATATGAACCCCTGGCTTGTACTGCTCCAGCAGTTCCATATATAGACCATAGTTCATGTCACCAAAACCCGGCGGTACGGTCTCGATCTCACCTGATGATGACAAACGCCGGTCTTTGGCATGTGCTGCGATAATCCGAGGTCCCAGTAGCTGAAAAGCTTCGCGGATGATCTCATCCTGTCGAGCCAAGTTTTCCGTTTTTAACAAATTACCCGGATCAATCACAACGCCAATGTGTGAAGACGGTACTTCCTCCAGAAAGGTAGCCAGCTCTGCTGCTGTTCCGACCAAATGATCGTTAGCAGCTTCCAATCCTACGAACACTCCCCATTTCTCTGCCTCGTCTGCTAATTCTCGCACAACTTCTTTTACAACTCTCCAGTCTCGTTCCGAATAAGGGGCGCCATCCTCATTGCGTCCGACTTCAGCTGCAACCATGGGTGCTCCTAGTAGGCCCGCATATCGGATCAGCTCTTTGAAGCGTTCTACATTTTCACGTAACAATTCCTCATCCTGTACAAAAAAATGCAGATAGCACCCGAGTACCGATATCGATACTCCGTGCTTACGAAATTCCTCTGCGATAGACAATGCCAATCCGGGATTGAACTTGCCAGGTTTATTAAAATCGACATCACTGATTGCTCTCCACGGAGCGAGCTGAACATGAGTAAAGCCCGCTGCGCCTACCTTTGCAGCCAACTCGCGATAAGGCAACTTCCCAAACAAATGTGCCAATACACCTACTGTCACTAAAAATCACCTCTTTTAGTTTTGTATTCTACTAATCACCGCACTCAGCTCCAAAGAATCATTGATGATGTCTGTAATTCGTTCTACTTCATCATGAATAAAAAAGTGTCCTCCCTCAAAGGTAAACACACGAAACTGCTGATCCGTATGTTGTGCCCAGGCCTCCGCATCTTGTAAGGCCACCGTGTTGTCGGTCAGTCCTGTCAAGGCGGTGATAGGGCAATGTAAAGGCACGGCTTTATCCATGTACTTATACATCTCAACAGCTTTAAAATCTGCTCTTAATACTGGCATAAAATAGTCATACAATTCCTGATTGTCAAAAATGGCTTCTGAAAGCTGGCCGTACCGTCGCAAATGCGTTCTAAACTGATCTGCGGGCAGATCATGTAACCACGGGAGATTTCTTGGGATATGTGGTGCTCGTCCACCCGAAACAAATAGATGAGCCGGCTCCCCATATCCTCCAGCCAACAACTTGTAGTACAACTCAAATGCAATCATTGTTCCCATGCTGTGACCATATATAGCATAAGGATCACCAGGGACTAACTCTTGGCTGATTTGGCGCAGCAGATCCTCGCTCATCTCCTCAATGCTATCCTTTAGCGGTTCACCAGAGCGAATACCTCGACCCGCTAATTCCAAAGGGACAAGTTTAATATGCGGAAGCAGCAGCTTTTTCCATTTGAAGCTAACTGATGCCGATCCGCCTGCATACGGGATGAAAAATAATGTGATGGGTGCCATTCTTGCAACCTCCTGCCTTACAAAGTCCTAACTTTTTTATCTTAACATGGGAAGGTATATTTACCCATTTTAAATATTTTGCAAATTCGAAAAGAAGGTTAACGAATTAAAGCACATTTTTCATAAGGCAGGAAATGTCTTTCTTAAGGAAGAACTGCTGTATGTCTTTGAATATAGTGTGGAACATGCGTTGAATGAGCTGCGAAGCTATTGGAACGATCTACTGTCCAAGTACACTCTTCAAAGTCACGACGACAAGCTGAACCGAATGGTAGACATCTGGAACCCGTATCCATGTATGGTTACATTTAATATGTCACGTTCGGCTTCGTATTTTGAATCTGGTATTGGACGTGGCATGGGCTTTCGGAATTCAAATCAAGACCTACTCGGCTTCGTCCACCAAATACCGGAGCGGGCAAGGAAACGGATTATCGACATTGCCTCTACTCAGTTTGAAAACGGCGGAGCATATCATCAGTACCAACCGTTAACCAAAAAAGGAAACCACGAGGTTGGCGGTGGCTTTAACGATGATCCGCTATGGCTTATTGTCGGTACCTCAGCGTATATCAAAGAAACCGGAGACTTTGGCATACTGGACGAACAGGTTTCCTTTGACGGGGATATGGATCGTGCCGCTTATTCCCGCTACTATATTAATCTGGGTGAAATCTCCTCCTACCCTCCTGGATATAAGGAAAATGCAGGGATTTTCTGCCACAATAACCCCTGGATTATGATGGCCGAAGCTGTCATAGGGCGCGGGGATCGCGCTTTCGAGCTATATAGCAAAATTGCTCCCGCTTATCTGGAGGACATCAGCGACATTCATCGTACCGAGCCATATGTGTATGCTCAAATGATTGCGGGCAAGGACGCCATTCGTGAAGGCGCAGCCAAAAATTCCTGGCTAACAGGTACTGCGGCCTGGAATTTTATAGCTATTACTCAATCCATTCTCGGTATTCAGCCGGATGGGATGGTCTGCTTATTGATCCGTGTATCCCCAAATCCTGGAACGAGTTCACAATCACCCGCGTTTTCCGTGGCGACACCTATGTGATTCATATCACGAATCCGCAACATGTCTCCAAAGGTGTAGCTACTGTTACTGTAGACGGCACTGTTCTAACGAATAATAATCTGCCAGTTGCAGGGGATGAAACTATTCACCAGGTAAAAGTGTTGCTGGGCTAACGAGTTCACACCCTTCAAAAAAATTAGCTTCAACTTCACTACATAGTATCTTATAATACGAGAATGGCTAATGATACATTAAGTGTGGTGACATCATGAACAAGACAAAACGGCTTACTCAATCTATGGATTACAAAACAAAGCAAGCCCGCTGGGTTCGCAAAATGCTATTACTTTACTGGACAATTGTAGCTGTACATTTTATTGTCCAGCTGGGCAGCTACCTATTCTTTGATTATCCCGCTTCGCCTTATGAATTTTACGTGGGCACCCTGATTGTTCCCACGCTAATCATGTGTGGATCCAACTTACTTGCAGAACTCGCCCATTTTAAATTTAACAGGTTTTCTTTTGAAATTCTGTTTATGGCAAGTACCGTCATTTGTTGGATGATTATTCGCTTAAACTATGATATCCGGATTATTCCAGCGTTGTGCTTGTTGCCTATTTTCTCTTCGATCCTGTTCTTCAATCGTCGCTTAATATGGCTTTCTTTTGTATTGCAAGTGATCGTCTTTTTTCTGTTGCTAGCAATAGATGAGTCATTCCGCAGCTATTTGTCAGAATTTGATATCGTGGCGATTCCAACATTTTTGATTATGTCTACCTTTATTGCCCTCATTATCCAGGCCAGCGGCCGCGATTTGTTAGTGGATTTATACCAAACCAAGCGTGCTCAGCAGGAGTTAATGATCAGCAACGCGATTATCAGCAAAATGTCCATGACCGATGGTTTGACGAAGCTGTACAATCATTTGTCCTTCCAAAACTTTTATGAAAAAGCACTGGAATATGCCGAACAAGGCGCGATCATCCATCTGGCGTTAGTGGACATTGATAATTTCAAGAAAATCAATGACACTTACGGACATCAGTTTGGAGATAAAATTTTGGAAGGCATCTCACAAATTATTACGGAGCAGATTACAGCAAATGACATTCCCGCCCGCTATGGCGGTGAGGAGTTCGCTATTTTAATGTTCGAGCATACTTTTGAGGAAGCTTATCAGATTGTAGAGAACATTCGACGTGAAGTGGAGAAGATGACCTTTCAGGAGAAAATGCAAATCGTTTCTGTAACCGTAAGCATTGGATTAAAAAGCTACACCGAAGATATGAATAAAGACAAAGATGTATTTTTTCAGGAGACAGACGACTATTTGTATCAAGCCAAGCGCTCCGGTAAAAATAAAATTGTTGCTCTTAACCATATCGCTTAATGTAAAAATGCATTTAATGCAACTCCGGCATAGATTGTCGGAGTTTTTTTGTATGTAGAACATAAAATTGAGAAGAGTTGACAATTTTATGGGTTAAAACTAAAATGGGTACACGCAGAATGGTTATTTACTTACGAAAAATAAGCTTTGGGGAGATGGTTTTTACATGTCAACACTCGTTATTGTTGTTCACCCTGATCTGGCAGAGTCTCGCATTAACAAAAGATGGATGCAAGAACTTGAGAAGCAATCCAATGTGACGGTTCACAACTTGTATGAGGTATACCCGGATGAGCAAATCAACGTTGCCCATGAACAGAAACTGCTAGAGCAGCATGACCGCATTGTTCTGCAATTCCCTTTTTACTGGTATAGCAGTCCTTCCCTGCTGAAAAAATGGCTGGATAAGGTTTTAACCTACGGCTGGGCTTATGGAAGCGAGGGTGGCAAGCTACAGGGCAAAGAGTTATTGATCGCCTTGTCTGCTGCCAGCGTGGAGGAAAACTATCAACATGGTGGACGAAACAGGTACACGATCGAAGAACTGTTGAGACCTTTTGAAGCTACAAGCCATATGATTGGTGTGAAGTTGCTCCCTTATTTCGTGCAGTATGGTGCAGCCGTTTTGACAGACGAGCAGTTGGAGCAATCTGCACAAAAATACGTGCAAGCGGTTATTTCTTAATTTTTGCAAAATACCCCTTGGAAGGTGTCGCGCCTGCTTGCCTTGCAGCAGATGGCGGCTCCAGCCAAGGGGCTTTGCTGATGGAATTACAATTTACAGTGTAACTAAGTTGCTGGTTACCTGAGCCATGCTTTCTTTAATAATGTTGCAGCCCTTACTCAAGTTTTCCAAAGTTATCGTTAACGCTGGCATAATTTTAAGTACCGTATCGTTACGCCCAGCTCGCTCAATAATAAGTCCCTTACGGAAGCAGAGGGTAGCTACTTCCTTGGCGAAAGCTTCTCCCAGATGGGTCACATCAATTCCCCAGATTAGTCCCAAACCGCGAATTTTAATAAGCGGATCCATCGTTTGGATATGTTCACGCAAAAACTGCTGAACAAAAGCCTCTTTTTCCTTTACTTGAGCTTCCAGTTCTACTGTGTCTCTGAACTCCAGCGCTGCCTTTGCTCCGACAAATGCTAGCTGATTTCCACGGAAGGTGCCGTTATGTTCACCTGGACTCCAAATATCCAGTTCTGGCTTAAGCAGCAGCAAAGACATTGGCAGACCGTATCCACTGATCGACTTGGACAGGACAACCATATCAGGAACAACTCCTGCTCGCTCAAACGAGAAGAACGAACCAACTCGGCCGCAACCGACCTGAATGTCGTCAACGATGAGCAAAATATCATGATCATCGCACAACTGTCGCAAATCACGCAGCCATTCGTTATCTGCGATATTAATACCACCTTCAGCTTGTACTGTCTCTAAAATAATCGCAGCAGGCTTTTCCACACCGGAATGAGTGTCTGTTAAAAGCTGTTCCATATACAAAATGGTATCCATTCCATTAAACGTGCTGTTATAAGGTATAAAGGTAACATTATTCAGCGGGACTCCTGCGCTCTCTCGCATGGAGGTGTTGCTGGTAATAGATAGACTACCCAACGA
The DNA here is from genome assembly GCF_050516475.1 of Paenibacillus ottowii. Classification (NCBI taxonomy): domain Bacteria; kingdom Bacillati; phylum Bacillota; class Bacilli; order Caryophanales; family Paenibacillaceae; genus Paenibacillus; species Paenibacillus ottowii. The sequence continues at coordinate 318,864 of NZ_CP191577.1, forward strand.
CATACCGTGGAACGCGCCCATAAAAGCAAAAACACCGTTTCTTTTTTTCACTTTACGCGCAAGTTTCAGTGCTGCTTCCACCGCATTCGTTCCCGTCGGTCCGCAAAATTGAAGCTTATAATTCAAGCCCTTAGGCTGGAGAATACGTTCGGAAAAAGACTCTATAAACTCTTGCTTGGCCGTGGTGTACATATCGAGACCATGCATAATCCGATCGGAGGTTAGATAATCTAGTAACCGATTTTTCATAAAGTCATTATTATGCCCGTAGTTTAGAGCTCCTGCCCCGGCAAAAAAGTCAATATAGCTCTCCCCTGCCTCCGTGTACAATACATCGTTTTTCGCCTTGTTGAAAACAACTGGAAAACTTCTGCAATAGGACCTTACATTGGACTCCAGTGTTTCGAAAGTATTCATAATCATTCGTCCTCCCGCTGACCTGATTTTTTGAAAAATACAAGCATGGAAAGCAAAAAAAGTGTAAATATGTAATCTAAAATGAGTAGACAGTCTGAATCATAATGGGATATCCACACCAAAAAAATCATGAGTACGATCACAGGAACATATAGAGTGCAAAAAAATACAAAGATGGAACATTAAGAGTAGATTAATGGAAGATTTAAATAGTGGGGTTTTCTAAGGGGCCTGTCAGAGGATGTCAACTCCTATGTAATAAAATACCATAATTTTCTTTAAAGTCAATGCATGTTTCTGAGATCTTTTGTTAATTTATTGTAATTAAAGGTCATTTCCCTGCAGTATATTGTTA
>NZ_CP191577.1:319680-338153 GCF_050516475.1 Paenibacillus ottowii
ATGTAATATAGCAATAAATCTCAAAAAAAGCACATTTTCATATCAAATAGATATATATCGAGACTGTCTGGCTACTGGATTTCCATCTTATAGCTGAGCTTTTGACAGACTGACCAAAGGAGTTTACTCTATCAAAAGAACTTGCAAAATTTAAAAATAGATAAGGAAACACATCATGTCTAATGTTTTAATTATTGAAGATGATAATATGCTAGGTGACACTCTCTCTTTATATTTAACAGGGGAAGGCTACGACGTTACACGAGTGGAACAAGCGACTGAGGGGATTGCCCGACTCGATAGGGTGCAGCCTGATATTATTTTGCTAGACCTGCTGCTTCCCGATTTGGATGGCGTAAATCCCTGCCCGCTGATACGCAAGCATACGGACGTGCCAATCATTGTGATTTCCACAGAAAACAACATTTCAGAGCGCATTCGTACACTTACGTTGGGAGCAGATGATTATATTTGCAAACCTTTTAGTTTGCAGGAGCTCAAAGCGCGGATCGAGGCTCTTTTCCGTCGGATAAAAATCACACGCTTGCAAGGAAAAAGCATTTCACCCGAGGCTGAACCCGAAAATGGCGTTACTTTGGATCTGGCGAGAAGAATGGTTACCGTGAATGGCCAAATGATAGAAATGACCTATTCGGAATTTGAGCTAATGAAGCTTTTTTATTCGAACCGGGGAATTGTATTTAGTAGATATGCCTTAATTCAGGCTCTCCGTGGCACAGACTCCTTTATTAATGAGAGGGCAGTAGACGTACATATTAACCATTTACGCAGAAAGATCGAAAAAGACCCCAAGAAACCACAATTGATTAAGACCATCTGGGGGATCGGCTACAAATTTATGCAATAACGAAGTTATATCCAGGGAATGGATGATTTAATATGATTAATCTCCTTTTGAACCGCACTCAGTTGCTCTCGCCAGTCTGGATACAGTTCTCCCGCTGAGGTTTCATTGCTGCGCTTCAATGCTTTCTCCAGCTCGATCACCTTGGCCAGCAGTTCAGTCGCACACAGGTTCCCCGTCCCTCCCTTCAGCGAGTGAATTAATCGAAGAGCCGAAGACAACTGCCCATTGTCCATTTTCTTCACAATTCTCTTGTCAAGATACTGGTATTCTTGTATCCATTTATATAGGGCAAATTGAAAAATATACACCTTGCCATCCATTCCCGCTATCGCCTTCTCCGCATGAATGCCATATAATTCTTGCAACCACGCTAAATGGATCCAGCTATTTAACATTCTTGTTGCGGTCAATTCATGTACAGGTTTGAGCAACACATCATTAATGCCCGCACGTAGACAAACTTCCTGTTCAGGCTGCATAGCATCTGCGGTAAAAGCGATAATCGGGAGCCGATCGAAGGCTCTGTTCTTTCGAATATGTCTAGCCGTCTCAAAACCATCCATTTCCGGCATATGTAGATCAAGCAACACCACATCCCAGGAACACCGTTCCAGTAACTCGATGACTTCTCTTCCATTTGTAACGATCGTTACCTCGAAACCGCGCTCTGCCAAAAACTCGGTTATGACGACCTGGTTAATCTCGTTATCCTCTGCTATGAGGATTTGATACTTTTGTGTTGAGTTCCCTCCTTCATATTGGGAATTCATTGTTGCAGCAGCTTCCAGACTGTGATTATCCACAGACACTGACTTTTCCTGCTTAGACCTCAAGCAAAGAACCTCCAGAAGAGCGCTCCGAGTTACAGGCTTATACAAAAAAGCATCCACCCCATGATCTGCGGCATCAGCAGCTACAGATTCCAATTGGAATACTGTTGTAAGTCCAATCACCTGAGTCATTTGCTTATCCAGCATATGAAACCAATGCCTCCATGATTCAAGTTCTCTAAAGCCTGCTATCTCCATATCAATCATAACAAGATCAAAATGTTCACCCTTTTGAGAAGCATCTGCATATTCCTGAAAGGATGAAACGATGAGTGTTTGTAGTCCCAAATCTTGCAGTAGTTCGTTCAGGCTGCGGCTTACCAGTTCATGCTGTGAAATAATTAAGGCTTTGTCGTAGACCGATTTTTCTAGCTGAGTGCTTTTCGTATTCAATTCTCCTTTTTCCAGCTCTACATTAAAGTAAAATTGACTGTACTCTCCTAAACCGCTTTTCACTTCTATGGTACCACCCATCGCTTCAGCCAATTGCTTGCTAATAGCTAAACCTAGTCCAGAACCCCCATATCGGTGGGTTGAGGTACTCACTTGGGAAAAAGGGACGAATAGCTTGTCCATCCCCGTTTTGGAAATGCCTATGCCCGTATCTTCCACCATAAAAGAAACACTCACCCGTCCGTCCTGCTGGCCTACCATTTTTACCTGTAACAATACATGTCCTTGTTCCGTAAACTTAATGGCGTTGGTCAGAAGATTTAAAAGTACTTGCTCCATTCGAAGCGGGTCTCCCTTGAAACTTTTCGGCAATTCCGGGTCTGTTATGAAAACTACCTCTATTTCTTTATGTTCCAGCAAAGTCCCAACAGTATCTGCGAGATGCCGAAGCATGTCTTCCAGCTCAAATTCAACCCTTTCCAGTTCCAGCTTACAGGCCTCCATCTTGGAGAAATCCAACACATTATTGAGCATGGATAAAAGAGTGCGCGAGGAGGCAAGCAGCTTGTGGAGGTAATCTTTTTGAACGTCAGTTAGTTGAGTCTTACTCAACAGCTTTGAGAGGCCAATGATGCCATTCAGCGGCGTTCGAATTTCGTGGCTCATATAGGCTAAAAAAACGCTTTTCGCATGGTTAGACTCGCTTATTTCCTTTCTTTTCTGCTTAGAAGCTTTATACTCCGTAATATCCAATACATGACCAATGACATATCTGGTGAACTCGTCCTCCCTGACAGGATGTAGGGTAATCAAAGCTGAATATTCCCAAAACTCCAATTCAAATACAATCCGATCACCGAACCAAGCCTGTTTGTAATATTCGGTCAACTGCTCCAATGTTTCAGAGGAAAGCTCCAAAATATCTCCGATCCGCTTCACATGCTCCCATTCCCATTTATTGAGATTGACTTGCAGATTTAGACCCATGCGCTCCAGCAATTCACCATCAAGCAGCATATAATAAAATTCATCATCTCTTTGCTCCAGCCTGAAGGTAAAGCCAGGTTGAACTCGAAGTAAAGTTAGCAAATCATGATTTTTGTCCAGCACACACTGCCTATATGTACACTTGGTTGGGGTTAGAGCCTGTCCAAGCAGAATCATGAACAATAGACTACTCCCAATTTCCAGCATGCAGGTCAGCAGTGTTGTATCATTTATGTCATAATATAAGAACAGAATTCCTGCTAGCCCATAAAAGACAGTCATGATTGCCTGACGAATGAGCTGACGCTGAAAAATCAAAACTAACAATAATATTACAATCGTATATAACAATAAATCTCGAACCAAGTATTCGTCCTCCTTGTAATCTCCGGATACGTCGCAAGAAGCTGTATCGGAAATATAAAAAAAACTCAGGACAGATTCCTTATGCCATAAGGCTTAAAGAACTGTCCCGAGCATTCATTGTACTATAGATTCGATAGGGTTCAAGCTCGTTTTTAATATTTGAAGCGACTGACCATTACCTTCAAATCAGCAGCCATATTGGAAAGCAACTGAGCAGAAGCCGATATTTCCTCCATGGAAGCCAGTTGCTCTTGTGAGGAGGCGGCCACTTCTTCAGATGTGGCGGCATTACCGGTTGCAATCGTCGCCAGCTCACTTGCTGTCGCTGCAATCTCTTGTACACTGGCGGATATTTGCTGGGCAATCGAGGCAACCTCTTCGATCTGAGGCGTGGTCTCCCGAATGCCTTCCATCGCATGGTTCAGCTTCACAATGGTCGCTTTGGAAATCTGCAGCCCGTCCTTCACCTCAGTCGTAACCCTGTCCATCGTCTCCACCGTAGTTTCGGTTTCAAGCTGAATTTCACCAATCAAGTTGGCAATCTGGGTGGCAGATGTCTGAGACTGTTCTGCCAGCTTGCGCACTTCATCCGCAACGACGGCAAAGCCTTTACCGTGATCACCCGCTCTGGCTGCCTCAATAGCTGCATTCAAGGCCAGAAGGTTCGTCTGATTGGAGATATCGCTAATGACCTTCGTTATTTCTCCAATTTCATGAGAGCGGGCTTGCAAGGTTTGAATCATCCCGTTGGAACGCTCTACTGACTGGTGAATGGAATCCATCTGCTCGCCTGTCTGCTCCACAGATTTTCGTCCTTCCTCTGCTTGCAAGGCAGATCGTCTGGCCAGATCGGCTACTGAAGTCGAGCGTTCAGCGATTCGGGTGACTCCTTGTGCTATTTCATCCAGTGCCATTGAATTATTTTCCAGCCCTGTCGTTTGCTTCTCCGCTCCGCTAGCAATTTCTTGCACAGCCTGAGACACCTGCTCACTTGCAGCACTGGTTTGTTCCGCGCTTATCGTCAGCTCATTTGAAGAGAGAGCAACGTGATCTGCACTGTTCCCTACGTTCTGAATAACAGATCGCAAGTTGTTCTGCATTTTCTGAAAAGCTGCTCCTAATTCTCCAATCTCGTCCTTGCTCATGACTTGAATGTCCTGTGTCAGATCCCCAGCACTCACATTTTCCGCCTGTTCTTTAAGCTTTAAAATCGGTTTGATGATGGAACGGATCAAGAAATATACAATGATAACACCACCCACAAGACAACCAACAATAGTAAGCAAAGTGCTGACCAAAATCGGCCATGCTGCCTCATCCACTTCAGATAAATAAAGCGTTCCGCCTATCTTCCAGCCTGTCAGCTTATTGGTCGCATAGTTCATATACTTGGGCTGACCTTCATACTCATATTCGTATTCACCAGTGTCGCTCTGAAACATGCGTGATTCAATATCTGTAATCTTGGTGCCTGCTGCCTTTGTTGGATGAACAATGTAAGTATGGTTCCTATCTAGCAATATGGCATAACCCTCATGGCCTACTTTAATATTATTCAATGTATCTTTAATACCACTAATTTTCAGGTCAATCCCAATAACACCCGATCCATCTGGTGTAGCTCTAGATACCGTAACCGTCATCTGCTTTGAGTCTGCCGAAAGATAAGGTGAACTAATCACTGTCTTTGTATTTCCCTTTATCGCTTCATCATACCAAGGTCTGATACGTGGATCATAATTATCTGGTAATTGCTTTGGTGGATAGGTTGTAATTTTAGCTTCTTTCGTACCATAATAGATGGATTCTGCTTCTGGGTGAAGTGCAGCATATTGCTTAAACAACTCTTCCAGTTTAGTCGCTTGTTCCTCCGTCTCTACCCGATTGCCTTTTAGTCTTTCTGCAAAATATTCTGCATCATGCAGCTTGGGTTCAATCGTACTATCAATAATAAAATTAGTACGAATGATAGCCTGTTCAGCACTTTCTTCGATCTGGTTTCGAATCTGCTGACTAGCGCTCTCAAACGACAAAGCCCCCACGATCATAGATGGTATGATCAGAAATGCAACAAAGGCCACCATTAGTTTTGCTTTAAAATTTTCACTGAGCACCCTCGTCGCCTTCCATTTTTCCCCTGAAAACTTTTTCATTACTAAACATCTCCATTTCATCGCCTGAATTTCGTTACCTATGGTGAACCGCTTCGTCTTGTCGAGGATGACAGTCTCCCGACAGTTTTTCTTTCTCGTTATTTCACAATTCCTTGCTTAAATGCTTCGATATAAAAAGATATAAACACGCTAGCTGAATAGGTATATGTACTTATTTTTGAATACCGAAAGGCTGAACGGAACCGGTTCTTTGATATAATATACCTAAAAATTATTAAGAAAAATGCAATATAGATATTAAGAAAATGTTAGTTTCAACACACTATACCTACCTCTTTACATAAAATGATCCCCTTGAAGTCGGCACACATAGGGTCATTTATCGAAAATTACCATATGCTGCCCCTCAAGGGGGTTAAATTTGCTTTATTCCATTCTATTCAGCAAAGTCCTAAGATCGTCGATACAGATGATAGGTACCTGACAGGAAAAATGCTCATACATATAACGGTTTGTCTGGTATTCACAAGTTCATAATCACGGATATAAGGAGCTATCTCTACAATCTCTACCTCCTTTATTTATTAAAATAGTAACCATATTCGGCTTAAACCCAGCCCCCCTGAACTGCCTGTTTAGCCGGTAGATCATCCCTTACTCCCCCAGGTGGCGTACCCCAAGAAAGGCGGCTTACAATAAGATGTACAATCGGACAATGCTTGATGAGTTTAAGCTGATCGGTAAATTGTTAAATAAGGGGTGTAAGATTTCATGGAGTTAGAAAAATTTATGGAAATACATCGTAGGAATGTACAGGGTAAATTACAAGAGGAACGGCCACGAACCGAAGAACAAAAGCAATTAGTGGTAGCGTTGTACATCGCCGAAGCGCTGAATCATCTTCGTAATAACCTGACGATGGAAGAAGTCTTGGGACTAACGGAGATATATAGAGAATACCGCCGAAAAGGTTCCATGAAGTAATAACATTAAAAAGCTCTGCAGACCAATTTAGGTTAGCAGAGCTTTTTAAGTTATTTAGAGTATTCACTTACTTTTTCTGAACATGAACATGCCAATAAGTGCAACAACTATTATAGCGGGAATTCGCCATGGATTCGGTAAAAATTTTGTTAACCATAGGGCAGCGAATACTGTGGCTATTGCCAAATAGCCTAAGCGTTCAGATGATTCTAATTTTTTCCTATTGAAAAAAACATTCAAATAGCCTATCGGTGGGGTTATGATGATAATTAAAATTATAACTATCGGTCTTAAATACAGTTATTAAAGGAATATAGATCCGATAGCTCTAGCAGGAACAACATTATCAATTTTGCTTGCATGTAATTTAAGTGCCGCCTTTATTCCTTTAATTGTCCAAGCGACTTTACCTTGTGTCGTTACATCTCCATTAAGGCTTGGATCAGTACCATTAAATACTGGTGGCACAACACCTTACGTCTATTAATATATGATTAATCACATGTCGAAGTAAGCGGAATAAATGCGTAAGGGAATAAATTGTAAGAAAGAACCATACTAAAATCATTATATAGAGTATTACTTCAAAATGTTAGTTATAAAATTTTAAATACAATTAAAAGAACCTTACCAGCCATATGCCAGAAGAGTCCCTTTTCACATCAACTCTAAATTCAAATTGGTTCCGTAAGTAACTTGCTCCGGCACTCTTGACCGAATCAGGCGAAAACTTTCTATACTGCCACCACAGTCTACAACCGACACCATATCCTCTCTCAATGGCTGAACAACGTACACTCTTGCTTGATTAATGCAGCAGCAAATAGTTCGATATCCGACTTTAACACTTTATTTGTATAGTTCATGCTAATCACCTCAGATAGTTATTCTGCCCGTATGTGTGGTAATTCCTGCACTAAAGAAAGCCCTACCAACTTTAAGGTTGGCAGAGCTTTAGCTTTAAAATCCTCCAATGGTAACGTTAGGCTGAATACTATGGTGGTGGTTAAAGGCTTGATCCGGCACAGTAACAATCAACAAAAAGCTAGCCGCAATGATTAGAAGCACCATTTTTTTGAGCATTGTTTTCCCACACCCTTTCAATAAGATTGAAAAACTCAGCTTTAGTTTCAGGAACCGCATGGGCTTGAAAACGAACAAATAACCCCATACAGTTTATAAAGTAAGTTTCATTATTTATTATATGTGACTTTACCATTGCATTCATCAAATATTTAAAGCCATCACTGTACTTCCCTCGATGTAAATAATAAAAACCTAACTCGTAACCAAACCACGCGATATAATCCGGTATCACTTGTCGGGTATACATATCATCTGATGATGGTTGTTGTGAAAAAGTCACAGTTAGGGTTTCAAATCGTTTGAGTATATGGTCTACATCTATGCTAAATTGGTTCGCTGCAATTATAACATTCAACAGTTTTGAGAGCTTTTCATTCTCATTGGCAACTGATGTTACAGCGATATATTCAACATATTCATTCAGTAGATTTGTTTCTCCTGACAACAATTTATATACGTAAGCATTACCTTCTGCCCACTGACTGAACAAATTTACCCAGTGTTTTGTATCCTCGTCGTCCTCTTTAACCCATTCTAAATCCGCATAGGCGTATGTATATTGTAGAGCTTGCTGATAATCGCCCCGGGCTTCACAAACACTAGCACATAACAGGTCAGCATAAGCAATGTATCCAAATAGCGGACCTCTTGTTCTCTTTTCAATATCTCGTAACTCACGTTTTTCTTGGTGTTTTAAACTATACTGGATTTCCGCTTTAGCTCTCATTTGCCTTGCCATTTCGTCTACCTTGTCCCATTTACGCAAAGACCTGTACACGTTAGCTAAGTCCTTCAATGCGTCAAGCTGTTCTATTTCATCTAGGCGTTCGACAAAAGCTTCAAAAACAGCTGCTGCCCTAACATTTTGGCTTTGATCATCACCGATTTTGATTGTGAATATACGATATTGGCAGATTGCCAAACGTTCAGAGTGTTGATATCTCTCTGCTTCAGCTACCCCCTCATAGAGCAACAATGCAGCCTCATGTCGTCCCTGTGACAATAATCCTTCTGCAATTTCAAATAGCTTAGGCGAATACAGTAGATTGTCCATGATGGCTCCAACAACTCGACGGATCGCATCCAACCTGTCCAACTCAGCACAGCGAAATAAAAATGGCTCGATTCGCCTCATATTCGGGGGGATGGTCGATGATGAAGTTTTCTATAAATAGATCGTAAAACTCCCCTTCTGGCAGACCCATAGCCTCAGTGATTCGGTCAAGCTGGTTAACAGACATAGACTTATTCCCTGTCACAATAGCACTTATTATTCCCCTATTCATGCCTGCAAGTTGTCCGAATTGCGCTAAGCTCAACCCTTTTTGTTGTAAGTATCTATCTAATTCTGCTCGAATCGTAGGTGTATGCTTCATGTCATATCCACCCTTCATACAGAAATTCCAAAACTTATATATTATTGCATTCTATTGTTGTTCATAATTTAACAGTTGTCAATAAGTTTTGAAATATTTGTCATACAATATTCAAATGAAATATGCATTTTCGAATATTAATATTTTTTCCATTTTTTTAATAAAAATGTACATTTTATCCCTTTTTATGTGCTATGATTGGTCTGTAGTACAAATTATACCATTCGAAAGGACGGTTTTTGATGAAGTTTAAAAACACAGCAATCATTCTTACAGGTGTATTGGCTCTAACGGCAATAGCTCCACTGGCTGCTTCTGCCACACCAACTTTGGGGATTGAATTACCAAAGAAACATGGGGGAATAGTTATCCAATCAACTGGTCAAGAGGTACATGAGGTTCTTGGCGGGACAAGTCCGACAATGGAGTTAACTGTCAAAAAAGGTTATGGACATGTAAAGATTAAAGTTCGGAATGAAGGAACATCAAATCTCACTTGGAGCTTGCAGGGGAACGGGAAAGAATATATATATAAAACTGTCGGCAAAGGTGATACATTAACGTGGACTAGTCTTAATTCATACCCTAACGGGATGCCGTCAGGGGATTACGTAATTCAATTCCGAGCCGGTGGAGAAAAAGTTGAAGGCGAAGCTTGGGGTACTACTGGTCAGTACCCATCAGACATCGACTAGCCTTAAACCTTAACAAAAGATGAATAAAAAAACTGTCTTTACTGTGACAGGCGTTATATTAGTATTTATCCTTGTATGCTACTTATTAACTTTATGGGCTGCTAATAATCTGCATGTGCCTGCACAATAAATGCAAAAACTTCGCATGTTGACTGCGTGTCTAGTTATATACACGTTAGCTAAATCCTTCAGCGCGCAAGCTGTTTTATTTCATTCAGACGCTTCACGAAGGGTTCAAATAGCGTTGCTGCCTTGAGATTTTGGCTTTGATCGTCTCAAACTTGAATCGTGAACATACGATATTGGCAGAATGCCAAACGTTCAGAATGCTGATATCTCTCCGCTTCGGCTACCCCCGCATAGAGCAATAGTGCAGCCTCATGTCGTCCCTGTACAAATAGGTTTTCCGCAATTTCAAGTAGCTTGGGTGAATACAGTAGATTGTCCATGACGGCTCCCACCACTCGACTGATCTTATCTAACTTGTCCAACTCCGCACAGCGATATAAAAATGGCTCGATTCGCCTCATATTCGGGGGATGGTCGATGATGAAGTTTTCTATAAACAGATCGTAAAACTTCCTCTTTTTGGGATTATTTACTTTTTACTTCTTCGCGATTTAAAGGTATCATTAGTTGTTTATTCAGGTCACAAGTAGACGTGAAAAAGCACTGGTGGGTATTCTCCAACAGCGCTTTATTAACTGCAATCCTAGCTTATTAGCATGTTACTTATTAGAATCTGTATCCACTATCTTTAGAGCTTTCAGTAGGGCGTGCTCACTTGTTCTGGCCCCTTCTTTTGAAAAATGTGCATCCGGAAACGCGGGAGACATATGATGGTATCCGGGATACACATGTAACTCCACTAAGACACCATCAAAGACCAGTTGTTTTGCAAAAAGTAAGGCTTCATCAATGAATAAATCAACGGTACCTATATTTATATAAGTCGGTGGTAACCCGACCAATGACTTAGCACGGGGCGGCACATAATACTCACTTACCTCCTCCTGACCTGGTTCATTCCCTAATACAGATTTCCAGCCAAAATAATTACTTTGTTTTGTCCATATAAACTCTCCTGCGTATGGATGCTCTGGTGCGATACTTGTTCGATCATCTAGCATGGGCCTCATTAATCTTAGATGATGGATTTCAAATTCTTTCTGATCACGAATATATAAAGCTAAGCCAGCCGCCAAACCGCCACCAGCACTGCTGCCTCCAACAGCAACCTTTTGAATATCTATCCCTAACTCTTCCGCATGTTCAATGCACCATTTCAGACCTGAATAACAATCCTGTAGCTGACTTGGCTGTACATGCTCTGGGGCTAAGCGATAGTACACAGATACACAACAGAAACTATGTTGTGCAGCAAGAGATGCATTAGCAGGACGATCTACGACTGGACTTCCTAAGACCATCCCGCCTCCGTGGATCGAATAATATAGAGGCATCTTATGATGCTGTGATTGTTTGGGCTTAATGATTTCTATTTGAATATCTGGACCACTAAAATAACTTGGCACAACCCTTTTTTCTAATGTAACCGGGAACATCTGCGTCACATCTATTTGTTGCATCATTTGAGATTGACTTTTACGTGATTCCATTAGTGTAGATTCGGTAAGATCAGTTGTTGGTATTAAATCAATTGCACTGATAATTTCGGGATCAATCAGATGTCTGCTTCTACTTTTTTGCTCCCCCATAGTAATCGTTTCCTCACTTTCTTGTTTCAAAGACCATTTATCCATACATATATTCTTTCATTATTCAGAAATGGTCCCAATCCAAATTCATTGTTGCTGTCGTTTATATTCATATTTTAAAGATTAAAATAAACTTTATAAATGAAAACAACGATTTAGAATCATTTTTGGCATAAAAACGTTAATGAACAAATGAAGCACCGTCTGTTTAATAGAATTGATCTGTTGGATTATCGGGGAGAACGAGCAGAATTTCTTGGAATTTGGGTGTAGGAGATAACACGAAGTTGAAACGACAACCATCAATTAGTTCAACGATGGCTTTATCTATTGGCGGTGGAATCAAATCTTTTTCCAAACAAAAAGACGTGACCGGATTGGTTACACCGCCATCATCCGGTCACGTCCTAGCACGCCATCCTACTTTTTATGTGAATAAACAATTTTCTTAATGGTTTCGGTAGAGAGGAAAAACTCCTTGGCTAATTGCTCGATACTGCTGCTATTTTGAAAAGCATTTCTGATTGCGGCATTTCGCTGTTCGAGCAGCCTTCTCCCCCCACTCAAACTGCCCCAATCCATATATTCCGTTTTTGGCTTAGGGATATACAGAGTCTCTCCCTGAACATATTTTTGGATTTCCGTAATTAGTTTTTGGGGTAAAACTTTTGTAGCATTCGTATATCTCAATTATACTCGCCCCTTATTCTGATTGTTTAAAATAAGGTGCAAAGCCAGTAATATTAAAAAAGCTTGTTCAGCGTTAAAAAAGATTTCGCCCCATACAAAGTAACGCTTTTCTAATAATTGGCTTTGCATGAGTGTAAGAAGTCACAGACAATCCTAACAGATTCTCCATCAGTAGGCACCCCCTTTTACCTCGCAAGTATAGCATAACTTCTATTCACCTGGGACCAGACCAGCAAATAATATCGACCATAAGCAAGCGATTAGCATTGGGGTTGATAGGTAGCTGATTTTATACACTATCCAAGAATGCTAACCACATAAAACCGAAAATTAAAGCAACTAGCCCTACAATGCCCAACAAGCAAAAAAGTAAAAGCAAAAGAACAAATTTTTTACCATCCATAACAAACACCTCAGTAAACAATATAACATTATAAATAGCAACCTTTTCAAACCAAATGTAAGAATTTCTAAAACCGAGTCGAGCTAATGATGTAAAATATAATTAAACATAAAACTCACAACGGAGTATATGAATCAGATGAGCATTTTTCTGTATGCAACTGACAATGTGTTGGCCTATAAAGATGAAATGATAAAAATAATGGCCAAAGTAGTTAAAGCAACCGATGAGATACTTTTTACTCAATTCGGTCAATCCAAAGAAGATATTACCTTTTTCGTGTCCATGACGGATGATGATATGGCCGAGGAATTGGAAAATCAGTCCGTAATTCAGATGACCAATGCCAAATTAGTTGATGGCTTCTTGCGTCGTTATCAATAGAAGTCGGTTGAAGCAACTCACGAATAGTCATCTCCTCCACTGTTTTTTCACCAGTTAAAATGGGAAGCAGGGAGATCAACTCCTTACTTCCCATTATGCTTATTGTGCGGTTACATGTTCTTTCAACCACTGCCTATAAAAATGCAATTGCTCTGTGGTGTGAAAATAATGTTGTAGATGTTCCATCACTTTTAGCTGGCAATGAAATCGACTTGCAAACCTAGCTATGACATCATATTCACACAAGTCATCTTCAGAACCATAAAGAATGGCAGTTGGCTTATTCCATGTATCAATTGGATGTGATCTAACATAGCAGTAATAATCCCAATCAAGTGTTTGCCCAATGGGGGTAGATATTTCTTTTTCAACTTTTAATCTATCCTCACTTACACTGAACCATGTCATCATATTTTTGATTATTCTCTCCATATCTAGCACTGGAGAAAGAAACAGGCATTGTCTAAGTGGGAAACGATTATAAGCAAGCAGACTAAAATAGGCACCCATGCTGCAAGCGAAAATACTAATGTCCTCCCGGGATAGCTATAAATATCTTATCCGATTCACCGCCCCACAAAATTGCCGGAATACCCTCTATTTCTAATTTTTGCTTTATCATTACTTTACCCTCGCTTAAAACAGCCTATGGTAAGTTACCTTCCGGGTCAAAAAAACCAAACTACGCCGCCATCATACTTATTGTATGGGATTCAACTCGTTTTTCTGAGGTGTGACTCCAAAGCAGCTTATTATTGACGATACCAATCATCACGTCTGGCTCTACCACATCCTGATAAGAGAGCATAACCAATGTTGCAATATCTCCCATCTGATATGCAGCCGTCAACGCCCTTAGAAAAGTTTTCGATTTTTCACTTTCCGGTAAGGATAAGTCTCCTTTTAGAAATTCCTCCTGAACGTCTCCTAGCGATTTTCGTGCCCGATGAAGTGCAACTTTTACCGCTCCCTCTGTTGTACCCAGTATGTCAGATGTTTCATTAATTGAATATCCAAATACATCTCGCAGCAAAAAAACAGTCCTCTGAAGCGGAGATAGATGTTTTATTAAGGACTGTAACGCGAATTCGATTTCAAAAGATCCATATTCCGGCGCAGTTACTTTCGCTACTTCCTTGTTCAATATCCGAGTAAAGACTGCTTTTCTTCGCATATCATCAATCCAGGTATTTTTAGCAATCCGCAGCAAAAGCGCTTTGGGATTGGTATGCTCGAATTTATTTAACTTTCCTAATGCTTTTACCCAAGTGTCCTGAGCCAGTTCTTCCGCATCCCAATTTGATTTCGTAAGTGACAGACAGTAGCGCTTCAGGACCGCCTGTAATTCCTCAAAGTTGTGGATGCTCACTGTATTGTCAGTCATTTGAATAGAATCATCTATGTTCATAGGCCTTCTCCTCCACAGTCATATTCTGCCCTTTGCTAAAGCAAAGCCATTTGCTACCTTCATTGTAAACGAACAAGAGGTTGTAGAAGTTACACCATCTACGCAAATCGTTTCCCATTAAAACTCCGTATCTTTTTACGGTCTCGGTTCGTTTACAAGAAGAAATCAACTGAACCAAGAAAATGGGGGTATCACAAATGAGTGTTTATGTTCCTTATGTGGTTGAGCAAACTGCTCAAGGTGAAAGATCGTACGATATCTATTCCAGACTGTTAAAGGATCGTATTGTGTTTGTAGGAGCAGCCATTGACGATCAATTAGCTAACAATATTATTGCTCAATTATTGTTTCTGGCGGCAGAAGATTCGAAAAAAGAAATTTATATGTATATCAACAGTCCAGGCGGTTCTACCTCCGCAGGATTTGCCATTTATGATACGATGCAGTACATCAAACCTGATGTGCATACGATATGTACGGGATTTGCTGCTTCGTTCGGCGCAATTCTTTTGTTGGCTGGCGCCAAAGGGAAACGTTCGGCACTGCCGAATAGTGAAATTATGATCCATCAGCCACATGGCGGCGCACAAGGGCAGGCCAGCGATATAGCAATCAGCGCAAAACGAATTTTATTAACTCGTGAAAAGGCAAACCGTATTACAGCTGAACGGACCGGCCAACCTTTGGAAAAGGTCGAAAAAGATATGGACCGGGATTTTTACATGTCCGCTCAGGAGGCATTGGAGTATGGCATCATCGATCAAGTGATAACTTCTTTGTAGAGTATGCATAGGACTGATGATTCCCTGATCCGGCCAAGAAACTACAAGAAAAAATACGAGGTGATTTCATGTTAGCAAGCTTGCAAGGCAAGGAAGTAACTATTCATTTCATCGATGGAACATGTGCATGCGACGGGGTATTGGATCAGATTGACGACAAGTTCGTTAAATACCTTACGCAATATCAGATGCTTGTTATTCCAATCACGTCCATTCGCACCGTATCCATAGACACTAAAGAAAGACAGCCCCACAGGGTTGGGTTCGCCCCGTAATTCCATTTTAACATTACTCGCACTCGCGAGTTCGACAAGTAAAGCGATCCTTTCATGACTTGTGCGATCAACGAGTCGCATGGGTGTAAATGATTTTCGGAGGGATGATATTATGGAAATCTCAAAGGGAGTAGAAATGCTTCAGCTAGATTTTCATGGGAATATGATTCACCCCATTCTTTTATGGGGTCAAGAAATGGCTGTTTTAATAGACACAGGATTCCCTGGACAAATGGAAGATTTACGCGTGGCTATGGAAAAGGTAGGCGTATCGTTCGACAAACTAAAAGCTGTGATTTTGACACATCAGGATGTGGATCATATAGGTTGTCTTCCTGAGATTTTGCAGGAGTGTGGCAACAATATTAAAGTATATGCACATGAGCTGGATAAGCCGTATATTCAGGGTGAGCTCCCTCTTTTAAAAGATAGTCATCTTGAGAATCCTCCGAAGGGTAAAGTGGACGTTACCTTAATAGACGGCCAGGAATTACCGTTTTGCGGAAGGATTCAGATCATTCATACGCCTGGACATACACCTGGTCATATCAGCCTTTATTTAGAGCAAAGTAAGATTCTCATTGCTGGGGATTCGATGTATAGTGAAAACGGGATTCTCGCGGGAATTCATGCACCAACCACACCGAATATGAGTGAAGCTCATATCTCATTGAAAAAATACTTAGATCTCGACATTGCATCGGTAGTTTGTTATCACGGGGGGTTAAGTAATGTAGATATGAATGACCAGATATTAGGACTTACCCAAGGATTATAAAGTTAAAGTTCCAGCAAGTTACAAATAAAAGCGATCATGCAACTAAGCATGGTCGCTTTTTATTTCGACTTGCAAAAAAAGTGTCCATCTTTATTATAAATATCTTCTTTCCAACTCTACACTTATCCAAAGAAAGACTTACAAGCAATCAAAATAATAATAATTCCGCTTAAGACCGTGCTGAACTGACCTAATGTGAAAGAGCCGGTGCGAATCGCCGACACTTTTTGTCCCAGGATCACGCCAAGCCAGACCGTGATATAACTGCCAATTGCCGCAGTCAGAGAAATCGCAAGCGGGGACAGTCCCATCAGGCCGGCACCAATCCCATTCGTTACGGCATTAGCGGCAAGTGCAATCCCCAGCACCGCTGCCTCAAGGTATCCTATAGACCCTGATTTATCTTTATCCACCGTTTCAGGATTTTGCAGAATTCCTTTGAGTGATCCATCTGAGGCAACCTCCCTAGCTCCTTCACCGTCCTGGCTAGATTCTTGTTCTTTACGCGGTACTGCCAGCAGAATGATGCGGACACCAACAATGAACAGTAATAACGCTCCAATCAGGACGGGTAATACGCCCGGAAGAACCTTCGCTAGCCACTGACCGGATATGATCCCTGTCAGGCTAAGGATGAAACAGATAACCGCAATGATTAAATTTGATAAATAGTTAATACGGATACCCCGAATCCCATAAGATATTCCAACACCCAAATTATCCAGACTGGATGATATGGCAAAGCCAAGAATTAAAAGCCAAGCAACCATGGGTCTCTCACTCCTTGTTGTTTGTTTACAGCCATACTATTGAGCATATTGCAAAAAGGTGCTCATCATCTCTAAAAATGTTGAGATTCCCTCAACATTCGATACAACATCAACACAAAGTGAGGTGAACTGCAAATGTCCGATGAGAAAAGAAACGTTACACTGGGCGAGACACTGGTCTCCTTGCTGAAAGAACGCTCTTTGTCTATGCGTAAGCTAAGCGCCGCTACCGGCATAGATACAGCCACAATATCGCGGATTGTTAACGGGAAGCAAAGAGCCAAGCCAGAACATTTGGAGGCTTTTGCCCTTCATCTTGATGTTCCCTCCGCTCCACTCTTCCAAGCTGCTGGTTATGGCGCCCCCGCTCCACCAATTTATCATAACCAATCAAACGATATTTTCTCCTCCATCAACAGTATTAAAGAAACCCTTCAAGCCTCCAATCTCATGGACCACCAGTTTACTGCCGAGCAGGTTCAGAAGGAACTAAGCAAATACGAGCCCTATGTCCTAACCGAAGAAGGAGCGCGGATTATCCACAATGACTTTCCCGGTAAAGTAAAAAGCGTTAACGGCGCAGGTCCATTCATTGAAGAGCTCAAAAGAATGTATCAGCTCTACAGTAGCGATAACATAACTTCGGAGGAACGCTCGATTCTCGGCAGCGGCTTGCTTTACTTTGTCTCTGCCACAGATATCATCCCCGATTATGTTTTTCCATTAGGCTATTTGGATGATGCGATCGCCGTACAAATTGTACTGAATCGCCTTCAGGATACGAGGAACAACAAACCTCAGCCTTGACCTATGCCTGTTAGAGTATGATTGATCGTTCAAGAACTTATGCATGGGCCGACAAAAAGAGGCCCCCTTTGCAGAAAATACTCCGCATAGGGGACAGCCTTTTTTTCTTTATCCTACTTTTTGTTCCACATACAGTTGAAAAAAATCAATCTGTAAAGATGCTCAATGGAGAAGTCCATAAAACGAATAATCCCGGGACGTTTATCCTAAGTGTTCGCCGACTGCTCGTATACACTAATATTCCCTAATATCAGTTACTCATTTATGGTTAGTCTGTTCTCCCGCTTCTAAGTAGGTTCCTCTAGAAAAACTTATTTCTCCTCAGCGTTCGAGGATAGTAGCAATTGCTAAGTCTCCTACCTTATAATTGCCTAAAAGCTTATCTTGAGGTTCTCTTTTTAAAGATAATCCATTTAATTTTTTTAATATTTCCTCTGCTCGAATACCTTCTTTTCCGATATGTGTCATTGCACCTGAATTACGTCCCAAATCTTCGGTAATTTTTATTTCTCTCATATATGCATTAAATTCCATCTTCACACGATTTATCGTTTGAAAATGGTAACTCATTCCGGGGAATCCTTGCTTTGAATCGTCCAGGTAATGAGTATACTCAGAATTAACGCTCCTATAATAGAAACGTCTTTATCGATAATTAGACGGTGCTTCCTTAAATAATTTTCCCACCAATGATTTCCATTAACGTCAACGCCCCTGCTTTATACCCTGAAATATAATCTGAGGCGGATAATATAGAAA
>NZ_CP191577.1:338160-339626 GCF_050516475.1 Paenibacillus ottowii
TTTATAATCTTGTTCCGACAATCTTGCTTTTAGAGTTTCCATAGAAGCGGATATTTTCTGTAAATTTCAGATATGTAGATGCATTCTGTTTCCTAAAAAAGAATATCCTAATATAATGTCACTAAAGATTTTTTAGCTAATATTTCACTACGAATCACTAAAAGCCCTATCCCGTAGGATAGAGCTCTACATTCATGATGACAACTTTGCATAGTTGCATTTTCTACTCTATTTACCTGATCTAATTGTTCGGCGGATTAAACTAATTTGGCATCAAAGTGTGTTTCGAAATTGAATCAATAATTAAATCCCAGTCGTCATAGTGAAGCTCATGTCCGGCACCTTCCAATGTCAGTAAAACTGCACCTTGAATTTCATTAGCAAGATGTTTTCCATGTTCATAAGAGATAATCGGATCTTCAGTACCGTGTATAATCAGTGTAGGAACGTTTATTTCCCCTGTCCTAGCCAGATAGGATTCTCCACCTGACAGCATAGCATGATTGTTCATACTAGCCATATTGTTGCTTCTTTTCCATTCTTCTTTTGCCAGTTGATAAACCTTATTTTCATCGAAGAGATGTTTTGAACCTACTAGAATTCTTGATCTACCCACCACAAAATCGACCACCGATTGTTCGTTCGTCCAATCTATTGCTCCCATATTTGAGAAATAGTCCGTAACCTTTTCCTCCATCGGTGGAAGAGCGGGAGCAAAATTGGACGTTGCTATTAGGGTAATGGTTAGAACTCTGTCTGGATGTCGCAGAGCGATCATTTGAGTCAGCATCCCGCCCATGGACATCCCTACGATATGCGCTTGTTCAATCTTATAAGCATCCAATACCCGAATAACATCATCCGCCATATCTTCGAAAGTATAGTCCGGATGACCAGGTTCGTAAGTTGTAGAACGGCCAACATCTCGGTTATCATAACGAACGACAAAACGACCTGTATCAGCCAAACGCTGGCAGAATTCTTCCTCCCACCAGATCAGTGAGGATTGAGCCCCCATAATCAGTAATATTGCTGGGTTACCTCGCTCTCCGAAACTGTCACTACAGATTTCTATTCCATCACTTTTTATAAGTAGTTCATTCATGTAAAATTCCTCCCTTCAATGATATATAACAAAGAAACACCGAATATTACCTTCATCACTTATCCTCATTAATTACTTTCCGTGCCCCTGCCTTAGACAGACAGGAGTTACCGATCTACTCGGTTGCTAGTTTAAGATATTTTGTTGCAAGAAATTTAGAAAATCTCTTTGCATAGAGCCAAGCGTAAGAATTTTTTTTATTATCCTGAACCTACTGTGCTGGCCTTTGATTTTAAATGACCATATTGCAGAAGACAGGTGTCCAGAATGGTATTTTTGTTCTTGTAAATCAGCAACTTCATATTCAACTTTTTGTACTACTTTTGAAGAAAATAGATTGAGGAAAAGAATAATAATCCTA
>NZ_CP191577.1:339660-420750 GCF_050516475.1 Paenibacillus ottowii
TCCTATCATTATTTAAGAGTAATATAGCTCGACTTGTATAAGCTGAAAAGCTTTGTGGAGTTGAATAACAGATAGCCATATCAGATTCTCTATGAGGTTCTGCTAGCTTATCGATCGATTTTTTTGTAATGAATAGCATGATCAAATACCGTCCTATTGAAATGTTTAAATGAATTGACAGAAAAGAATATCCTTCAAAAATATTAAACTACACAAGTAAACTATTCCAAAAAGAGATAGTCATCTGTAGCCTGTTTGAATAATCGGATGAATTGAAATTTGGATAATTGATATTATTAATCTTAATGACAACGAATAATTCGTGGATGATTGTGGTATTATTTCTGATTATTGTTAATACTACGAATCTGAGGAGGGTAACAATGAAGTTACATACCAAATTCTCAAGACATTTATGCCGGAATATCAATCTGATTTGTGACTTCATGGGAAATAGTTCGGATTTTGTTGTTCGCGAAATCACAGCTGGTCATCAACACGCCGCTCTTTTTTACCTGGACGGCATGACTGACATGCAAAAGGTACAGGACAATGTGATCCGTCCGCTGCATGAACGGGTTTCCTCTGACGAGATCACTTTACCGTTATTGAAAAACGCAATTTTGGACATTGGTGAAGCAAGCTTCACTCAAAACTTTGAAGATGCCTTGGAACAGATCCTCGCCGGTAGTCTTCTCTTACTACTGGACGATACGGATGAAGGCTTGGTCATTTCTTTGCCTGGATGGGAAGAACGCAGCATTTCAGACTCGAAGACGCAGCCAGTGGTTAGAGGTCCGCAAGAAGCGTTTACAGAAACTTTGCGTACGAACACGACTATGGTTCGTCGAAGGGTGAAGGATACAAGAGTACGACTAACTACCATAAAAGTTGGAGAAAAGACCAAGACCGATATATCGGTTATGTATTTAGAGGGGGTCGCTGACCCAAAAAAGGTGCAGGACATGATATCCAAGTTAAAGAACATGCATGTAGAAGGTGTACTTGAAAGCGAATATTTGGAAGAATGTCTCCATGAAGATAAACAACTCACAATATTTCCGCTCTTTTATAATTCTGATCGCCCAGACTCCATTGCAGCAGGAATTATAGAAGGGAAAATTGCGATTTTTGTGGATGGATCTCCTTTCGCCATCCTTGCACCTGCGGTGTTTGTAGATTTCCTTCAATCCGCAGAAGATTATTATCAATCCTTTATTTACAGTAGCCTCATTCGAATATTAAGGTACATCTGCTTGGCAATCTGCATGATGGCTCCGGCCATTTATGTCGCATTAACGACATTTCATCAGGATATGATTCCAACAGTTTTGTTATTAAGCTTATCCGCGCAACGTGAAGGAGTTCCGTTCCCGGCATTTATTGAGGCGATGATCATGGAAGTGGTTTTTGAAATTCTAAGGGAAGCAGGTCTTCGTATGCCACGGACGGTTGGTCAAGCTGTTTCTATTGTCGGGTCCATCGTGATCGGCCAGGCAGCTGTAGAAGCAAACATCGTTTCGGCTGTTATGGTCATTGTTGTTGCAATAACTGCCATTTCGAGTTTTGTCATTCCCTCCTACACCTTTGCCATTCCAATTCGGATATTACGCTTCGCTTTCATAGGCATAGCCGCTATGTTTGGTGTGTACGGATTGACTGTAGGTATTCTCATGCTCTTAGTGCATCTGAATGGGCTTCATTCATTTGGTGTACCGTATTTAAGCCCTTTTGCCAATTACAAATCGTCAGAGCAGAGGGACGCCATATTGCGTTTTCCATATAAAACTAAAAAACATCGCAAAAACTAAAGGAGTAGACCATCATGAACTCGTACCGATCCACCATTTTGTTACTGTTCATGTGCATCTGGCTAATGGTGTTTCTTACGGGTTGCTGGAACAGTAAGGAATTGAGCTCAATTTCCGTCGTGATGGCTCTAGGCATTGATGCCGTGGATGACCAATATGAAGTCAGTTTACAAGTGGTTGATCCATCGAAAATGTCTCAGAATTCCCCTATGGAACGGACACCAACGATCGTTTTTTCCAAACGCGCCGATACCATATTTGAAGCTATTCGAAAATTAACAACGGAATCCTCCCGAAAAATGTATATGTCTCACTTAAAGTTTGTCATTTTCGATGAGAAAACGGCAAAAAAAGGAATCAAGGAGCCGCTGGACTTTCTCTTCCGTGATCATGAAGTTCGGCCTGATTTCTATTTGGCCGTTGTGAGAGAAAACTCGGCAAAGGAGGCCGTTACCTTTGTAGCTCCAACCGAGGTCTTGCCTGCAATGGATATGTATAAGGCATTAAAGATTTCTGAAAAAGCATGGGCCCCCACTTCCGCGGTCAATGTAAAAGATCTTTTGCAGAAATTTACAGAGGATGGCATTGAACCGGTCCTCACCGGTCTTCGACTGACAAACGTAGCAAAAGGTCTAACTATTGATAATGTGACAAAGTCGCCCCAACATGTTAAATATTTTTTCACTGGAATTGGTGTTTTCAAGGGCGATCGACTTATTGATTGGATGGATGATTCGCAAAGTAAAGCCTTTACCTATATATCCAACCGTGTTTCCAGCACCGTAGCTTCCATCGATTGTCCGAATTCCAAAGGAAAATTTGTTGTTGAAGTAATCCATTCCAAAGTAAAAATACGTCCAGAAATAATAGACCATGAGCCGCACATTTCTCTTATTGTGGATACAGAATCCAATATCGGAACGGTCTCGTGCAATGCCAACCTTAAGAATGAAGAGACATTTAGAGATCTTCAAGAATCAGCTAAAGAGCATCTGAAACAGTCTTTGAAGAAAGGCATTTCGCACGCACAACAAATCGGTTCCGATATATTCGGGTTTGGAGAAGCTTTTCACCGCAAATTCCCGCGTGAATGGCATAGATGGAAAAAGGATTGGCCACAAAAATTCCAAACGCTTAAAGTGGATATTCAGCTCAATTATCGTTTAGTTCGGTTCGGAGACATTACTAGTCCAATTGATATGGGAATACACAATCAGGAGTGAATGCATATGCTTTATGTAATTCTCGTAACTTCCATTTTAACATCGTTGTATGAGTTTAAGAAATTTAAGGAAAGACAATATGTGCGTGAAATTGCATTCAGCTCGGTATTGTTAATTATAGGCGTTATATTGATTATCCTACGGATCGCCGACGTTAAACTACCGACTCCACTGACGGGCATTCAATTCCTATTCCAACCAGCAAGCCGCTTACTTACAGAGATGCTATCATAAGGGGGCATTAGAATGAATTCCAACTTGACCGTTCGACAAGCTATTATGTGGTTTGCATTATATCAAATAGGAAGCGCATATCTGGTGCTCCCTGCGGCAATTACCGCTACCGCCAAACAAGATGCCTGGCTCTCCATCCCAGTCTCCTTAGGTTTCCATCTGTTATTGATACCTTTGTATGTCTCCATCGCTAAGCAGATGCAGGGAAAATCTTTCGTAGAGCATCTTCGTTGCCTCTTCGGTCCCTTGGGCGGGACGATCAGCATCGTTTTGATTTTTTTCTTTCCCTTTCTTGTGTTCATCATGACGCTTCGAAATCTGGGCGACTTTACCACGATAGCTATTATGCCTGAAACTCCCCCTGACGCTGTATATTTCATCATGCTTATAGTCATTTATTTTGCCGTTCGATCAGGTCCTGCTGTAATTGGCCGTTGTGCAGAAATCCTGTTTTTTTTCCTTCTCCTTCTGTATCTTTTGGTCAGGATTACCCTTCTTCCTAATACCAACATAGATAATGTGCTCCCTATTTTCGAGTATGGTGTGAACCCTATCGTTCTCGCTTCGTTCAATTTGTTTGCCTTTCCCTATCTTGAAGCAATTCTGTATCTGTTTTTTGCACAGTACATCCCCGATCCAAAAAAGTGGAAAAAGACAGTGATAACTTGTGCTTTGATTAGCGCCGGCATGTATTTTTTCATGGTTCTGCAAATAATCGCCGTGATGAGTGAAGGTGTTGTATCTGATTTGACGTTTCCTACTTATTTTATTAACCGAACAATCAGTAACGGAGAGTTTCCTCAACGGTTTGAAATTTTCGTTGCAGTGTTCTGGTTTGTCACCATTTTTTTTCGACTCGCACTGCTTTTATATGTGTCAGCGCAAGGGCTTGCAGATGCTTTTCGCCTTCGAAGCACTAACTCTCTCTTAGTGCCTCTGATCTTAATTGCAATAGCAATGGTTCATTCTATTTGGCCAAACATGCAGTTTATAAACAAGTTTTTCTCAGTATGGCCTTTTTACGCCATGATTTTCGGTATCGTGTTTCCAATTGTGCTATGGCTGGTGGGTAAGGTAGGCGGTTCGTTGAAATTACGTAAAAAGTATCACTAAAGTTGCGTTGGCTGTATGAAACATGCTGTCCTCAAATCAACTTTTGTTGTACTTATTATTGCAATTTAGCAAGAAGTAGCTCTAGTTCCTCCTTCTCAAGATGTCTCCATTGCCCACGTTCCAGATGATCCAATGTAATATTCATAATTCGAACACGTTCCAGCTTGAGCACCCTGTAGCCCAAAGCTTTGCACATTCTACGAATTTGCAGGTTTAGACCCTGTGTCAAAATAATGCGAAACTCGTACTCACTTATACGATCAACCTTGCACGGTTTGGTAATGACGTTCAATATTTCAACCCCACGAGACATGGTCTGTGTAAATTCATCTGTAACAGGCTTGTCTACCGTCACCACATATTCCTTCTCATGACCATGCTCGGAACGCATTATTTGATTGACAATGCTGCCATCGTTCGTTAATAAAATGAGCCCTTCTGACGCCTTATCCAGCCTGCCAATGGCAAAAATACGTGAAGGATAATTGACATAACGAATAATATTCCCCTCCACTTGCTCCGCTGCCGTACATACAACGCCGATAGGCTTATTTAATGCCAAATATACAGGTTCACTACGGTTAACTGGAATAGCTTTCCCATCAATTAGCACGATATCCTGTGGCTCTACTTCCGCGCCCGCTTCACAAACGTTGCCATTAATTGTAATTCGTCCTGCTGCAATTAGCCTGTTCGTTTCCCGACGTGAGCAGAATCCTGTCTCGCTAATATACTTGTTAATTCGCATGATTCACCTATTTTACGTTGTAGTATGAGAAATATGGATCAATACAGGCGGTACGTCTTTAATCCATTAAAAAAACATCTGATTATGCCGTACGTAATCAGATGTTAGCCTTTTAAAAACAACCCTATACATGCTCGGCCTACTTACTTCTGCCGCCTCTGTTCCCAATTGGCTTGGCAGGGCCGCCTTTTGCAGTTCCTGCCGCTGTATTTCCTGGTGCACCGGTAGCAGCGCTTTTTCTCCTTACAGGCTTCGCTGTTTTGTTCCAGCGTGTCCAGCCCTTACTTCCTGTACCTCTGCCGGTTCCGCCACCCTTACTTTTTCCACCCATATTATGATCACTCCATTAGTAGTCGTTCAGATTTAACTAAGCTATCATACCATTACTTTGATCATAATGCCCATTTGTTTTAAAAATTGAACATGTTAAGCCGCAAATACTTTCATAAAACGTACCTTATTGTATCTTTGTTGGTTTGCAGGTCAATAATGATATAAGGTTGTAGAGATGGAAAAATAATGATTTTTGAAGGAGTGTCCTCTCCCGGAAGAAGCCAAAAATTTGGTCATGCATACGCGACTTCACATTGACGGTAGTAATGTGATGTTTTCGGACGTTTTTCCGGGGATGCCTTTTGTTGCGGGAAACAACATCAACCTCGCCATCGTCAATAAGGACGAGGAGAAAATTCGATCGTACTATCATAAGTTAAAAGAAGGTGGGACCGTAAATATGGAGCTTCAAGAAACATTCTGGAGCAAATGTTACGGCAGCCTTAAAGATAAATTCGGAATTGAATGGCAATTGAGTTATGATAACGGAATGACCAATAGTTAGCGTTTATATTGTTATACGACAGTTAAGCCCTCGCAAGCTATTCTGATTGAATGCTTTGGGAGGGCTTAATATCAGTCACAGCCTTGGAATTCTTCCAGTACCTTAGATTTGTCTCCATGAATCTTTTCCAGGTGATCCTCTCCCCAGTAGCATAGATGGTCTAGTGCAGGTTTTAATCCCCAGCCGTATTGCGTTAACTCATACTCCACTTTAGGAGGGATTTCTTTATAAACCTTTCGTGTAACGATTCCATCCTTTTCTAGGCATCTGAGCTGAGTGGTCAGCATTTTTTGAGTAATACCAGGCATTAACCGACGAAACTCAGACGTTCGTTTCCGTCCTGTCATCAGATGGTAGATAATTAAAGGTTTCCATTTCCCTCCCATTACCTCTAACGCCGCTTCCACTCCTATTTGATACTTCTTTTGAACCTTATTTTGGGTCTGTTCATTCATTTCTTACTCCTCCTTTAGAAGGCTACGTTTGCTCAGAACAAACTATCACTCCAATTCTTAACTCAGGTCAGTTTCCAGGGAACTTACCTAGGGCACTTCCATGTTCCTATGGCACCTGTATCATCCTATAGAACTTCAAAGTGCGTACTTCCAGATTATTTTCCTACTGTTTATAATAGCATCAACCATTGAACATGCCTAGAAATCAGCTATTGAGAAAGGTAGTGAATAAATATGAAAGTATTAAGCGTTGTTTCACATCCAAGAAAAGATTCTTTGACCTTTAAGGTTGCCGGTCGTTTCGTACAAGGTCTTGCCGATGCAGGCCACGATTATGAGATATTGGATTTGCATGGGATTGGTTTTGATCCTATTTTAAAAGGAGTAGATGAACCGGATTGGTCCGTTGCGGAACAAACCTTTTCTCCTGAAGTAGAGATGGAAATAAAGCGGATGAAGGAGCATGATGCGTTGGCATTTATTTTTCCACTTTGGTGGTGGCATTTGCCAGCTATGCTGAAGGGTTATATTGACCGTGTATTGAACAATGGGTTTGCGTACGGTTCGAATAAGCTTCATCATCAGCATATCTTGTGGATTGGCTTGGCCGGCGTTTCGCAAGAACAGCTGAAAAAGCGTAACTATGATGAAATGATCACTCATTTGCTGAATGTGGGTATTGCAGATTATTGCGGTGTTTCCAATTCCAAGGTTGAATTCTTAGATGAGACTCTGGGTTCAAATTCCGATCATTATGAAATGCTGCTGGACCAAGCTTATCGCTTGGGTCTGAATTATGCCAAGGAGTAGGTTTTATTTAAAATTCCCGTTCGAAGGCCAGAAAACCTACATTTAACTGGCCTTCGATAACAAATTGCTACCTCCTCCGTGATTGTCAACTGTTTCTTTAAGTTTTGCTTACTTTAATGGGTTTTCCAATGTTGCCCTTCTATTCGCTGCATGCCATTCCTGATAGATTCCTCCAATCTCATAAAAAGCTTTATTCATTGCAGTTGTCAGCTCCTTCATGATCTCCTTGGTATATTTTAAATGAGTATTTTTGTTATCCACTTTATATTTGCGAAGCAGATTTAGATGAGCAGCGATATGAATCGTATCCTCAATGATCCAATACATCACATCCTCTACATCTATCGTATGCTTATTTAGCATCTGTACGCCTCTTTCATACATCTGGAGTGTATACCCCTGTTTGCCAACTTTCACATACGGGCTCAGATCATCATAAAAATCCGTGCGAAAGGGTCGTCTAACATATTGCTCATACTGTTCTTCGTACATCGAAGTTTGTTTAAACAGTTGAATGGTCATCTCTATAATTTCTTGTTCGTTATATATTTTTTTCATTGGTTTGTTTTCCCTTCCCTTTCTCTACTAATTTCAAGTCATATTCATAGTTGATCACAAATGATGCAATAAGATGACAAATGCTTTTTTTACCAACCATTAACAATTCTTTGGGCTGTATACGATAATTAGAATAGAGGAGATTTTCCTCGATACTTTAAACTGAAGGGGACAGGCAAATGAATAGAATATGGACGAAAGCATCGGCTATTTTATTGGTAGTGGTATCCCTGATCTTCAATGGAACGTATGCGCTCGCAGCTTCAGCAACATCGACGTATATTGTTACGTTTCAGCAAGCAACCTTGGTCTCGAATGACCATGTAGGCAACGATTGGGCTATTGCCGCCCAGGCGGCAGGTCAATCCATTAGTGAAGGCAGCAGCGTAAGGGTAAAGGTCAAATCAGGGGGGAACATCAAGTTGTATGCGTATGCTGAGGAGCAAGACAAAATTCCTGACGAAGGTGAAGCCACCAAGAACGTAAAGGTCTCCTCGATTTCTACCAAAGGATCTACCGTTAAGTTAAGAGTCACTGTTACGGAAAACCGTGGACGCTATTCAGGCCATCAAGCCGTTTGGGAATTCACCTATAAGATTAAGAAACAATCATAAAACACTATAAATAGACCGTCACTCTTAGGAGCGGCGGCCTTCATATTTTACAACTCAGGTGAACTAGGTAGATACCATTTAGGTGTATCAGTCTGAAAGTAATCATACGCCTCCAAAACCTCTTCAGCTCGTCGCACCATAGCGTCAACCTCTTCTTTACCAAATGGAATGGCCCAGTGAATCGATGAAAGCTGATTGCTTGCGATATACAGTGCCATTAACCTAAAAAATAAATCCGGCACATCATTGTTGAAATAACCGTGAATACGACCCGAAGCAAATAACGGGCTTAATCCCGCACACCAGGTGATACGATTGAATTCTTCCCAGGGATCGCCATAATCCAGTCTATTAAAATCAATAATACCCAGTTCACCAGATGGGGTAACCACCATATTGCCCACATGATAATCCCCATGCTGAAATGTCTGGGGGCGATTTTCTAATAGATGACGGTTTTGCTCAATAAAGTTTATCGTTGGATCTGCTCCCTTTAAAGGAATACCGCATGACTTATAGTTTCTGATATATCTGTTGATTTTCGCATTATAATGTTCAGCCCATGGGACTTGAGCTTGCTCCGCGTGAATCTCATGCAATTTAGCCAATGCCTTTCCAGCTTGAACTCCGAGTTGGTACTGCTGGTCTGCATTTAAGGTGGGGATAACTCCTTCAGCATCATCCCCGTTGACCCAGGTAAATAAAGAATATACCGATTGTCCGTTGTTGCATATCCCAAAATCAAGCGGACGGGACATTACAACATTTTCTATATGATTCAGCTTTGTTACGGATTCAAATTCTCGCTGTTTCTTGTCATATTGAATAATGTTCGAAATTCTTAGTAATAAATCCCTGCCGTCCGTGGTTTGAATATAATATTTGCTGTCACTGGACCAGCCTTTATGAATTTCTTGTACATTGCTCCATGTACTGGCACCCGGAATGTCACTCCAGAGTTGACTCACGCTCGCATCCCCCTCACTAATCATGGTCTTACTACTACGCCTTCCATAGTTTACCTTTAAATTGACAAAGGAAGCAATCTTCTTGCCCGTATAAGCCTAATAAAAAAGGCTGAAGAGACAAACAGTCTCTTCAACCTGAATATAAAGTGGATTGTAGGTCATAAGCACCTATTATAAATGTCTATCATAAGTACCGATCACATATACTCTCAATTTAGTAAGAATAGGAAAACTCATTTTTACATTCGTCTACCCGTTGAATGGTTTTCAGAATATTCCGACCTTCGCGGGTGCCATCAATAATCCGACGTGCTTGTTTGCTGTCTCCGATATTTACAACTTCCACTTGATGCTCTTTTCCATATTGTAGCAAGCTATCCATCAGTGGAGTGTAAGAACGCATACCCAAACATACGAACCCTAAGTCAAAAGGAATCTCAAACTCCTGTTCTCCGTGCTTTACTTTGAAGCGGTCGCTGCACACTTCTGTCAAAGCCGTCTCCGCATGGACATTTACTCCCCGTTCCTCCACCATTTTCATCATTGAAATGCGGGTAATCATATCCAGGTCCTTACCCAATAAAGGCATCATCTCAATAATAGAAACTTCTTGAGCCCCGCGTTCTGCATAATATTCTACAACATCCAGGCCCACGGCTCCTCCCCCCACTACAGCAATACGTTTACCTTCAAACTCCTGAAAGTTCTCTATATTGTTCAACAGATCAAAGATGGAAAATACTTTTGTACCCGGTTTGCCTAGTTGATCGTGCAGACCTGCAATTGGTGGAAGCAGCGGTTTGGCCCCCGTTGCATGCACAATGATATCAGGATTCAGAGCACTAATCATCGATAGGTCTGCTCGTGTACTCGTGACAACGTTCAGGTTGGTTAACTGCTTGGTGCGCTGGATCAGATAATTCGGGAAATCATTGATGCGCGTTTTGTCTGGTAAGCGAGCAATATCACGCGCGAGCCCACCCAATTCGGGCTTTTCTTCAAAGAGAGTTACTTTACAGCCTACCTCAGCCGCCGTACAGGCCGCTTCCATCCCCGCCGTGCCCCCACCAATCACAACGACTTGCACGTTATTTCTAACCCGTTGTTTGCGATATTCAGCTTCTTTGAACAGGTCCGGATTTACCGTACAGCAAATCGGTTTACTTTTGGAGATACGATGATCGGCACAACCAATGTTGCAGGAGATGCATTTTCTAAGTAAATGTTCATAGCCATTTTGTACCTTGAGCACCCAGTTCGGTTCTGCGATCAAACCTCTACCCATAGCCAGAAGATCAGCGTCACCTCTGTCCAAAATATCCTGTGCAGCCTGCGGGCTCCGTATATTCCCTGAGGTCATCGTGATCTTTCCGAATTTTTCTTTTACCGCTTTGGCCATATAAGAGCGCCAACCATCCGGGAGGTTCATTCCGTCAATCTGGTACTGGATGGAATCATTTAGCGCTGCGGAAACGTTCAAAATATCTACCTCATCATGGAGATACTCCAGTAACTCCAGTGTGTCTTCCAAGGTGTTCCCACCTTCTGTGAACTCTTCAGCACTAAACCGTAAGCAAATGGGGAAAAATGGACCTACCACTGAACGAATTTCATCAATGACTAATCTGGCAAAACGGGTACGGTTTTCTGCGTTACCGCCAAATTCATCCGTACGTTTATTATATACTGGCGATAGAAACTGGCTGAGCAAGTAGGAATGTCCAGCGTGAATTTCAATACAGTCGAACCCAGCTCGTTGCGCTCTTCCCGCTGCTTCTCCGTATTTACGAACAATGGCATAAATTTCCTCTTTTTGCAGAGGTCTTGGGATCGCTCCCCCCTTTTTAGAAGGAATATTTGAAGCGGATACAGGCTGGACTCCATTCAGTCGTCCCGCATAAGCCGAAGCACCGGCATGGTTAATTTGTACAGAAACACATGCCCCATAAGAGTGCAGGGCTTCTGTTAATCTAAACAGTCCAGGTATAAACTGATCATTATCCATCCGCAGCTGGGTTGTTCCGTTCGTACCCATTGGAAAATCCAGACAAACATTTTCTACTGTAATCAGGCCGGTCCCCCCTTTGGCCCGTTGCACATAATAGTCAATATGATCCTGAACAAAGCTTCCATCCATAGCAGCAAAGTTAGTTCCCATCGGGGGCATTACAATCCGATTCTTCAAGGTCATGCGCCGTATGGTCAGAGGTTCAAATATCGCAGGATAGTGGTTCATAGTTCTTCCTCCTTGCAGGTTTGCAAATTTCATTTTCTAGCTTCATTAAGCAACTCTTATATGTGATTTTTTTCACTTTAAAGAATATCGAAGTTTTGTTGAGTGCGATCATTCTCTATAACTTGATTTTATATTATCCAATCTATAAATTCTAATGCTATTTTATGTACCAAATCATAGTTTCAGTCTATAGATAAAGTATTTTAGAAACCAAAAATCCCTTGCTCGAAAAGCCGAATGAGTTCAAAAAGAGAACCATCACAGCTTGACGGCAAGGGAAACATGTCTAACTATATACAGATTATACTTTTAAATCACCATCATAGGTGGCAATCATTTTGTACAGTTCGGGACGACGGTCACGGAAAATACCCCACTCGATCCGCCCTACTTCGAGCTCGTCCAGATCAAATTCGGCAGTAAGCACTTCTTCATCCGTACGACTTGCTTCTGTGATTTTGTTCCCCTGAGGTCCCGCGATAAAGGAAGAGCCATAGAAGTTGATACTGGATTCCTCATCTGTTTCCTTTCCAATTCGATTGGAGGCAATAACCGGAATCAGGTTAGAGGCCGCATGGCCCAGCATGCAGGTCTGCCAGTGGTCTTTGGAATCAATAGAAGAATCCTGTGGCTCAGAACCAATCGCTGTCGGATAGAACAAAATCTCTGCGCCCATAAGCGCCATACAGCGGGCCGCCTCAGGATACCATTGATCCCAGCATACGCCTACCCCAATTTTGGCATAACGTGTATTCCATACTTTAAAACCGGTATCACCCGGATTAAAATAAAACTTTTCTTCATACCCAGGGCCGTCCGGGATATGGCTTTTGCGGTATTTTCCCAACACTTCGCCGTCTGCATCAATGACCGCAAGACTGTTGTAACGAGCGTAGTTCTTCTTCTCGTAAAAGCTGATTGGCAGCACAACCTGCAATTCCTTGGCAATCTTCTTGAAATGGTTAACTGCTTTGTTGTGCTCCAGTTCGGTTGCATATACATAATAATCAGACTTTTCCTTCTGGCAGAAGTACGGAGTCTCAAACAATTCCTGCAGCAAAATAATTTGCGCGCCCTGGGCTGCCGCTTCACGTACCAGCTTCTCTGCTTTGCTGATATTTTCTTCGATATTGGTAGAGCAGCTCATTTGGGTAGCGGCCACTTTTACTTTTCTCACTTTAGTCCTCCTTTAAATGTTGTTAAAATCGTTCAACGCTGTGCAGCGGGCATCTGCTGGGTTGTACAGTGTACGTTGCCGCCCTCACGAATAACTGCCATACCATCTACAGTGCGGATCTTGCGGTTCGGAAATACTTTTGACAGTACTTGCTGGGCTGCAAGATCACTCTCAGCAGCAGTTCCGCCAAACACTGGCAAAATAATACCGCCATTCACAAAGTAGAAGTTAATATAGCTTAGTGTCAGTCGGCTGTCTTCATAATCCACACGCGGCGGTTGGCCGATCTGAATCACTTCCAGCTTACGACCTTTGGCATCTGTTGCTTGTTCTAGAATCCGCAGATTTTCCTGCGTGATTTCATAATTTTCATCCTCTGGGTCATCACATACTTGCAGAATGACCTTGCCAGGAGCAGCAAAGCAAGCAATATTGTCCACATGACCATCTGTTTCGTCGCCACTGAGTCCGCGTTTTAGCCATATAATTTTCTCGGCACCTGTATATTCGCATACGTACCGTTCAATGTCTTCTCTGCTTAATTCCGGATTGCGGTTGGGATTGAGCAAGCACTCTTCAGTTGTAATCAGCGTCCCTTCGCCATCTACATGCAATGAGCCGCCTTCCATCACCAGTGGTGCATCAAACCGTGGAACTCCAAGTTGGTCCAGAATTTGCGGAGCAACCTGGTCATCCAGATCCCAAGGAGCATATTTGCCACCCCAGGCATTAAACCTCCAGTTAATACCTGCCAACTGGCCATGCTCGTCCGTCAGAAAAGTTGGACCGTTGTCACGCAACCACGCATCGCTATGCTCTATCGGCAGCAGTTCTACCCGTTCCCCAAGCTCAAGCGCTTTAACACTTTCCAGATCATCTGGATTTACAACAACGGTAACGGGCTCAAATTCTGCCATAGCACTTATAATTTCGGCGTAGCCCTTACATACCTCGGCATGCATCTCCGGATAAACCATCGAAGACTGTACAGGCCAGGAAATATACGTACGTTCATGTGGTGCCCATTCAGGCGGCATCTTATAATGTGAATCCTTAATTTGCATGTATTGAAGCTCTCTTTCTTATCAAAATGTAGACTCCGCTCCTATCATACAATAATATGATCTTTGTCTCAATCGAAGCAGAAAAGTTTTAATAATTTACATTGAGATTTAGCAAAAAATCACTTTGAAAAGGTGATTGCTTTCAACGTTTTTCCATCAAAATCCTTCACAGTAAATTGTGCCCCCTCCAGCACAGCGTAAGAGGATGGGTAGTTTTCTTTTGGCAATGCGATCGAACCAGGATTCAATACAAAGACCCCATTTTCCACATCTGCTACTGGAATATGAGTGTGTCCCTGGATGAACACATCACCCTCTTTTAGTGGCGGTAAATTTCCGATACTAAAACCATGCCCGTGTGTGACATAAATTCGCCGTCCTTCATGGTACAACAAAGCATAATCCCCCATCATCGGAAACTCCAGCAACATCTGATCCACTTCTGCATCGCAATTTCCGCGCACCGACACTGCAATGTGGGATTTGTACTGGTTCAGCATTGCAGCCACTTCCGCTGGATTATATCCTTCTGGTAGCGGATTACGCGGTCCATGATACATATAATCTCCAAGCAAAACAAGACGGTCAGCTTTCTCCTCCCTGAACTTTTCCAGTGCCAATTGCAACCAGTACAGCGAACCATGAATATCTGATATAAACATCAACTTCATAACTTTTCCTTCCTCCCTGAATAGACCATTGTAATTTGAAAATATTTCTCTTACGTTCATTATTACATTATTTCCTGAACAAATCTGTGCAAAAATGTTAGTTAGATACTCCGTGGCAATTAACGACCACGAAAAAAATTGACGACCGCTTCTCCAATAGTAGAGCAGAAGCGGTCGCCACGTAAAAAACAATTACTGTGTTTTTATCTTTGTTACTGTTTCAATTATAACTTAACGTTTCAAGCTTTCTCCGTTCGTGGCAATGACTTCTTTGTACCAATGGAACGATTTTTTCCGGTATCTTTCAAGTGTACCGCTGCCATCATCATGACGGTCAACATAAATGTAACCATAACGTTTTTTAAGCTGAGCAGTCGATGCGCTGACAAGGTCGATACAGCCCCAGGAGGTGTAGCCCATAACTTCTACTCCATCTTCGATTGCTTCCCCAACTTGAACCAAATGATCATTCAGGTAGTTGATCCGGTAATCATCTTCAACTGTTTTTTCACCTTTGTCATTGGTGATCAATTCGTCAACAGCGCCCAAACCATTTTCAACAATAAACAGCGGTTTTTGGAAGCGATCATAGAATGTATTTAGCACATAGCGCAGACCTTGTGGGTCAATTTGCCAGCCCCATTCACTGGCCTCAAGATGCGGATTGCTAACCCCACCCAGGATGTTACCTTCACCTTTGATTTTTTTAGTTTCGTCCGCAGTCTCACAAGTACTCATGTAATAGCTGAACGAGATAAAATCAACGGTATGCTTCAGATCTTCAGCATCACCAGGCTCAAAATGGATTGAGATTCCGTTTTCTTTAAAGAAACGTTTCATGTAACCTGGATACTGACCTCTTGCATGAATATCGGCAAATGCCATATTTCTGTGATCAAATTCCATTGCTGCAATCACATCATCTGGATTAGGTGTCAGCGGATAAGTAGGCATACTCAGTACCATACAACCAATTTTGAAGTCAGGATTAATCTGATGACCAATTTTTACCGCTCTTGCACTCGCTACCAGTTCATGGTGAATAGCTTGATAAAGGTCTTGTTCACTAAGTTGATCTTTGGGTGTGCTAATCCCGCCACTCATGAATGGCGCTTCAAGAATGGAGTTAATTTCATTAAAAGTCAACCAGTATTTTACTTTATCTTTGTAGCGTTTAAATACAGTTGTAGCATAGCGCTCATAGAAATCAACAAGCTTACGGTTTACCCAACCATCGTATTCCCTGGACAAATGTAAAGGTGTTTCATAGTGGGATAATGTAACGAGTGGCTCAATGCCGTATTTATGAAGTTCATCAAACAAATCATCATAGAATTGCAAGCCCTTCTCATTAGGCTCCAGTTCGTCACCTTTAGGGAAAATACGCGACCATGCAATGGAAGTACGGAACACTTTAAAGCCCATTTCCGCAAAAAGTTTGATATCTTCTTTATAATGATGGTAAAAATCAATACCGATCAATTTCATATTATCTTCTGTTGGTACATCCGTAACCGGTCCCCAACCACCACGAGGAGTTACATCCTGGATGGACCAGCCTTTTCCGTCTTCTTGATAAGCACCTTCGAGCTGATTAGCAGCAACTGCTCCGCCCCACAGGAAATCTTTTGGAAACTGTGTACTCATATTTTCTCCGCCTTTGCTGATGTTTTTTTATGAACTAGGACATAAACACGTTAGCTCTACGCTAATGTCTATAAAGTACTTCTAAATGAATCTTAAGGTTTGTAACGCGTTTCATGTCAAGTAATATTTCAAAAAAACTTCCAGAGTCAATAATCGTATTATCTCCAATAGTTACTTCCATATTTATAGCAACGTCCTCACACATTCATACGTTAATTACCAATTATATCAGAGTGAGCTATTCTTCTATTGAATGACTCTATTTCCTCTTTTCCACCAATTGCAAATTGTACGTCAGACTCTCAAGGGTAACTGAAATCAACCCATACATGTATTCATCGTGCGTATCGTTTTTCACAAAAATCTCAGGCATATGTTCTTTGGGCACATCCTTTAGACAGCCGTTATAAATATCATCCAGTAATGCCGGCTTAGATAGCTCTCCAGTCAAAGCGATCGAGACAGGGTTTATAATCGCTATAATGGATGTTATCGTTTGGATCGCCAGGGGAATAAATCCCTGTGTGCTATTTAACTGTTTAAGCTGTTCCTCTCTTGTTAAGCCAAAGGGCAGAAAGGAAACTTCCCCTGCAAACTTCGTATTTCCTTTTAACAAGTGTCCATCGACAATAAAACCGGCTCCTGGATAATTATCCTTAGGAAATGTAACAATCGCGAAGGTCTTGTCCTCATCATAATTTTGCATGTTATAAAATCCATAGACGGTCAAATGCATATCATTTTCAATGGTAACTTCTAACCCGTATTTATCTTGAAGGCGTGGTCCTACAGGGACTCCTATCAACAGGTCAAGATCACACACATCGATAATCCCTTGATGAACAACCCCAGGAATGCCAATCCCCACGGCTTTGACGTTTCCATAGTTATGAATTAGCTCTCCGATTTGTTCATCTATGACTTCATAATCAATATGCGGCACAACGGATGTATTCTCTACGATAATATCGCCAAGCATATTGGCAACAGCATAAGTAAGAGAATGTACTCCTCCTTCTGTCTTCACCGTTAAACAGATAATATAGGAATAATCAGCGTTATATTTGTACCGCCTAGCCGGACGTCCGCCGTTCGATTCTTCTAATTCCATCTCTAATACTTCTCCAGTTTGAAGAAGCTCATTCAGAATATTTCCGCAGGTTGCCACACTAAGTCCTGTAATACTGGCTATAGATGACTTAGTTGCATATTCTTTGGATTTCAGCGTGTTTTTAACTAGCTCTACATTAATTTGTTTGACCCGAATGGTATTATTGAAGAGTGACTGTATTTGAATACACCCCTTTTGAAGTGATTATTAAAAGGTTAATAATAAGCTGTAATATAACGCTTGGTCTGCTACAAGTCAATTTGCACAAATCATAGCAAGCATGTGATTCTCAATTTTATTAGCCGATCATCATGATATACTATGAAAAAGAGAGAAAAACTTAGTGATAAAACTAACAAGAAGACAGCTTAATGACCTGAAATCCGATATGGAACGTCTTGAGAATCGTTCAGGACTAACGGAAACACCAATGTCAAGCACAATCACATCCCTTGCTCCACGTATCCTAGGCACAGAAGCTTCAGAAGAAATCAATGAAAGACTGCTTCTATTGATCAGGGAAGGAAATAAGATTAAAGCCATCAAAGAGTTAAGAACCGCCAAGGATCTTTTTCTTAAGGATGCAAAAGATTATGTAGATCACTTGGAAAAACGCTATGAAGGGAAAATTTAAAATGAGTGTAAGTAAAACAAATGCCATGCGCATATTGGACGGGCAACACATCCACTATAATATTTTGAGTTATGACCACCAAGATGGAAAAATAGACGGAATGAACGTAGCCGAAAAGATCCAGAGAGCACCAGAATCCGTTTTTAAAACTTTGGTTGCACATAGCAAACAACATCTGTTTGTTTTTGTGATTCCTGTACATAAAGAGCTTGATCTCAAAAAGGCTGCCAAATCTGCGGGAGAAAAGAAAATTGAAATGCTTCCAGTTAAGGAGTTACAAAAGCATACGGGATATATTCGCGGTGGCTGCTCTCCTATAGGGATGAAAAAGCTCTATCCCACTTATATCGACCAGCCCGCAGTGGAGCTGGAAACCATCGTTGTAAGCGGTGGAAAAATTGGAACCCAGCTGGAGCTGAATCCACACGATTTAGCTGAAATCATTCAAGCCCAATTTACAGATCTAACGCACACGACATAAAACTCACCACATCATCATAACATCTATATGCGTATTTTCTCTTAATCCTATGGT
Source organism: Paenibacillus ottowii (assembly GCF_050516475.1). Taxonomy (NCBI): domain Bacteria; kingdom Bacillati; phylum Bacillota; class Bacilli; order Caryophanales; family Paenibacillaceae; genus Paenibacillus; species Paenibacillus ottowii. The sequence continues at coordinate 358,108 of NZ_CP191577.1, forward strand.
TTATTATGCTTTAACCTGGAGGGGAAATTCAAATGATGCATAATGATTGTTCAAAAAAAGTCGGCATCCCCCAGCCCATTAGAAGTGATGGCGCAGGGGGAATCAACAAGGGTCCACGTGATGTGATGAGGGATTTACAAAATCCGGATATGCTGGTTCCTCCCGTAACGGACAATGGTCTCATACCGAATATGAGGTTTTCTTTTTCAGACGCCCATATGCAGCTTAATCAGGGTGGATGGTCAAGAGAAGTGACAGTAAGGGAATTACCCATTGCCACCACTCTTGCTGGTGTGAATATGAGCTTGACACCGGGCGGTGTACGCGAGCTTCACTGGCACCAGCAGGCAGAATGGTCTTATATGCTGTTAGGAAGTGCTCGCATTACGGCCGTTGACCAAGACGGACGTAATTTTATTGCGGATGTGGGGCCAGGCGATCTCTGGTACTTTCCACCAGGCATCCCGCATTCTATACAGGGCCTTGAAGAAGGCTGTGAATTTTTGCTGGTTTTCGATGATGGACATTTCTCCGATCTAAACACCTTATCCATCTCGGATTGGTTCGCACATACTCCCAAAGAGGTGCTTTCTGCAAATTTCGGGATTCCAGAGGCTGATTTTGCAGCGATTCCTCAAGACCAGGTGTACATCTACCAGGATTCCGTGCCTGGCTCAATCCAAAGTCAAGCGGTCCCCTCTCCCTATGGGACGTTGCCCCAATCTTTTAAGCATAAATTACTAGCTCAGCCCCCGATCAAAACACCAGGCGGAAGCGTACGAATCGTCGACTCCTCTAACTTTCCGATTTCCAAAACCATTGCAGCTGCTCTTGTTGAGATTGAGCCTGGAGCAATGCGAGAAATGCACTGGCACCCCAATAATGATGAATGGCAATACTATCTTGCCGGGCAAGGACGGATGACTGTCTTTGGTGGTAATGGTGCAGCCCGTACATTTGATTTTAGAGCCGGGGATGTCGGATATGTGCCTTTTGCCTACGGCCATTACATTCAAAACACAGGTTCCAGTACACTGTGGTTTCTTGAAATGTTTAAAAGTGATCGTTTTGCAGATGTGTCCTTAAATCAATGGATGGCACTTACACCCACAGAATTGATTCAAAGTAATTTGCATGTTGGCGTTGATGTGACCTCTAAATTACGGAAAGAAAAATGGCCTGTCGTTAAGTATCCAGGGTATTCTTTTTACCCGAAGGGGTGACCCGAGAAGAGTCTAGTAAGGTGCGCCTTGTTCGTGCACTTAGAAAAAAGTCTATCCTCATTCTTTTCTTACTGCTCTCTAATGCAAATTTAATGATCTCCGAATATAGTTACGCAAATGGCATTTTATAAAAAAACAAAATGCTATAAAAATTCGGGGAGTGAGAAATAAAGATGCAAAAAATCGCACAAGTTACGGCCATTTTTTGGATTATGAAGATTTGTGCTACCACACTGGGTGAAACCGCAGGTGACTTATTGTCACAAACTCTTAATGTAGGGTACGCCATTAGTTCCATGATTTTGTTTAGTATTTTTTTAATCAGTCTTATGTTTCAACTTTTTTCTAAGAAGTATCATCCATTTCTTTATTGGACTGTTATTCTTACAACAAGCACTGCGGGTACAACTATGTCAGACTACATGGATCGTAGCTTAGGATTGGGTTATGCAACCGGATCATTCATTTTAGTATGTATTTTGTTAGCCATTTTCTCATTTTGGTATTTTAGTGAGCGATCATTGAACGTCAATAATATTACTACACGGAAAGTAGAAGTAATTTACTGGATTGCCATCTTGTTCTCAAACACTTTAGGTACGGCTTTAGGTGATTTTTTGGCGGATAGTTCCGGCCTTGGATTTGTAGGAGGAGCGGTCTTAATAGGGAGTTCGCTGGGTCTGATCCTATTATTAACGTACTCTACAAATGTCTCACGAGTATTTTTATTCTGGTTAGCATTTGTATTAACGCGTCCTTTTGGAGCGACATTTGGAGACCTTCTTACCAAATCACACGCAAAGGGTGGACTGGATTTAGGTACTATGGGATCTTCATTGGTACTGTTTATAATTCTTATAGCTTTAATTATCTACACTACGCTCAATACTTCCAAAATGAAACAATCACCAGAGTTAAATGCAAGTTAATCATTTGTACCGATTCGTTTCCATAGCTACTTTATATACAAAGATATAGGTCTCTGCCTATATCTTTTAATCTTACACCGATGGCGGACTCACCGCTGTACATTTATCTCCAGATCTGCGTGGTTCTGCACAAACTGCTCGAATGAATCGGGATCAGTCTAGAAAAAACGGTATAACAAAAAACACCGTATCGAAACACGATGTTTTTATAATCTGTATAACAAAAACTATTCCTCAGAGTCTACGTTATGGTAAACCTGCTGAACATCCTCCAAATCCTCTAAAGCATCAATCAATTTATCAAATTGAGCCTGTGCATCTTCTGGAAGAGTAATATCATTTTGGGCAAGCATGGTGAGCTCGGCCACAGTAAATTCAGTTACTCCTGCCTGCTTGAAAGCTTCCTGCACAGCATGGAATTGGTCCGGCTCTGCATATACGATGACGGCTTCATCTTCTTCAATGATGTCACGTACCTCTACATCTGCTTCCATCAGCAGCTCCAGCACTTCATCTGCGGTTTTACCCACCAGACCAATAACTGCTGTTGAATCAAACATGTAGGCTACAGATCCGCTCACACCCAGGCTACCGCCATTTTTAGTAAAAGCAGAACGCACATCCGAAGCTGTACGGTTCACGTTATTAGTCAGTGCATCTACAATGACCATAGAACCGTTGGGTCCGAAACCTTCATAACGAAGCTCTACATAGTTTTCATCACCAGCACCTTTTGCTTTTTCAATAGCACGGTCAATGATCGCTTTCGGTACATTGTACGTTTTTGCACGTTCCAGTACGACTCTTAACACCCGATTGGATTCTGGATCAGGCTCGCCCTGTTTGGCTGCTACATAAATTTCCACGCCGAATTTAGCATATATGCGACTCGTATTAGCATCCTTCGATGCCTTCTTTTCTTTAATGTTATTCCACTTACGTCCCATAATATCCCGCTCTCTTCCTATATGAATATACATAACGAACTTCATTATATCCTTGTATATTATATCTCCTAAAGGACACATGGACAAGTTCAAACGATTTAGTCATATTAAGAAAACGATTTCTCATGAAATTCTAATCTTCATCTAAAGATGCTCCCATGTTGAAGAGTTAAGATCATACTACTTTCGAATCACATTAGAAAAGGAGTATCCCTGTATGTTATCCAACCTGGACTACCAGATTTTCCATCTCATCAATGAACAAGCAAATAGCTTTTCTGCTCTGAATGGACTTATGCGTTTTTTCGCTGAAGATGCCCAATATGTATTTGTCCTTGCCTTGTTGCTATATTGGTTCTCAAGAAATACGCTTAACCGGAAAATGATCATCTCGGCGGTCATATCCATATGTATAGGCATGGGGATCAGTTTTATTATCGGACATCTCATGTACCGGGATCGTCCATTTGTCACCCACACGGTTATTCAGCTCATTAAGCACCCAGCGAATGCCTCCTTTCCGAGCGACCACGCTATTGGAGCTTTTGCACTGGCGGTCACGTTCTGGCTGTACAGTAAGAGGTTTAGAACGTTCTGGCTCGCCGTTGCTCTTCTTATCGGGTTTTCCCGTATCTGGACAGGCGTCCATTATCCGTCGGATGTAGCGGCTGGTGCGCTGGTCGGTGCCTTATGTGCAGTTGGTACCCGCTATCTGCTTCTGCATTTTAAACGTCCTCAGCATCTGGTCAACTCATGCCTAGAGCTGTACGAAAGAGTAGAGCTTAAAATTTGGAATAAATCAACAGAGCCTCAATCTGAGGATGCTTGAGTATGATAAGGCCCCATAAGCCATGGCTATGGTTTATGAGGCTACTTTGATTTATCCAGTATTTCAGACCCTGTGCGCCGGAAAAGAAAGCGTTACGGTTGTCCCTATATGTTCAGTACTGCTCACTCTGATATTCCCGTTATATCGCTTGACCAATTGCTTGGCTATAGCAAGGCCCAAACCTGTCCCCCCCTGCTCGCGACTCCTTGCCTTATCCACTCGATAAAACCGGTCGAATAAATAAGGCAGGTCCTCTGCAGGAATCCCGATTCCGTAATCCGTAATATGAATATGAACCTCATTTTGCTCCAGCGTTCCGGTTACAAGGAATTCTTTTGAAGAACCAGAATATTTAACGGCGTTATCCAGCAAGATCAGCAATAGTTGTTCCAGATGCTGCGGCGTGATATGAACCTGTACTTGTTCGAGGAGCGTTGATTCCCACCGGAATATCATATCAGGATGCAGCATATTAAAATTGGTGAGCGTATATTGAATGGTGTGACTGATATCTATCGCAGGCACATCCTGTTCCAAATTTGGGGACTCAGCTCGCGTCAACTCCAGAAGATCGTTTACAATACCCTTCAATCGCTCAAGCTCCTGTACAGAAACACGAAGCGACTCGTCCAATATGGCCGGATCGTGCTTACCCCAACGGTTCAATAAGGAGATATGACCTTCAATAATCGAAATTGGAGTGCGCAATTCATGGGAAGCATCCTCAACAAACTGTTTTTGTTGAAGGAAAGAACGCTCCAACTGATCGATCAACTCATTAAATACTTTCCCCAGATTCGACAGCTCGTCATTGTTATCGGATACTTGCACACGTTCCTCATGCAACCCTTTTTTGCGAATTCTGATCATCGTATCCGTCATGGACTGAATGGGTCGCATCAATTGGCGTGAAAGAAAAATCCCTCCCAAAGCGCTTAATATAATCGCTCCTATACCGCCTGCAATCATGACACCTTTTATTTTGTTACTAATCTTGTCTATATTTTCCATGTTGTTTATAATTTCAATAGTTCCAGTAAAGTGATCTGAATTCAACGGACTTCGCATAATCAAGACCTGATCCTCCAGATGCCAGGCAGTCATAATCTGGGTGCTACGTACTGTTTGCGGCAGGAACCAATCCTCAGGCAGCTCGTTGCTGACGCTGAGCAGTGGAATTCCTTGCTGATTCAAAATACGGATCATTTGATGCCGATCATTCAAATTCTCAACAAAATGTCGACTGTTCACGATTTCTTGAGCAGACAAGTGTTTTTCCTGCAAAAGGGTTTGAAGTTCGTTCATGCTTTTGCGGATACTCACTTTTCCCTCACTGATCATCCACTGGTTAATCGTAAAATATTGGACACCATTGTACAAAACAAACAAAATACATAACAGCAACGAAGACCATACTGCCAATTTCCAACGGATGGGTAGCCGGGAAAATAGGGATCTTAGCGTTGCCATTATCGAATCACATACCCTAATCCGCGTAATGTCTGTATAAAGCTTGGTTCTCCAGGCTTGTCGATTTTGCTACGCAAGTAACGAATATACACGTCGACGACATTCGTTTCGACCTCCGAATCATAGCCCCATACAAGCTCCAGCAATCTCTCCCGAGTCATGACACGTCCGATGTTATGCATCAATATGGATAGCAGATCAAATTCACGCTTCGTCAATTCAATAATCTGTTGGTCTTTGGTCAAAATACGCGCCTCGCTATCCAGTACCAGTCCGTTGTAAGTAATTTGCCTTGAATCTTCAACGAAGCCACTGCGCCGGAGCAAAGAACGCATCCGGGCCAGAAGTTCCTCAATGGCAAAAGGCTTTGGGATATAATCATCGGCTCCACTGTCCAGTCCCATCACTTTATCCATCACACCATCCCTTGCAGTTAGCATAATGATCGGGGTTTGTTTTGTTTTGCGAATCCGACGACACACTTCAATTCCATTGATGCCTGGTAACATTAAATCCAGCAGAATGACGTCCCATTCCTCGCTTAACGCAGACTCCAGACCTTTCCTCCCATCGTACTCGACAGTCACCTCGTAAGATTCATGCTTTAGTTCAAGCTCAATGAAACGAGCCAAGTTTTTCTCATCCTCAATCAGAAGTATCTTTTTCATAGCTTTCCTTTCCAGGCGCAAGAGCGTCTTTTTCTAAACGTTTGATATAGAAATCAGTTTACTAGATATACATTAAAAAATAATGATCTTTTCAATTTATTTTTCTCACGATATTTTAATGTGTCCTGTGTAAGCTAGATCATGACTCTATGAACATGGGTCTGTTAGCCATTCAGCATGAAAGAAGGTTGTATTCTTGAAAACGAAATCACTGATAACCGCACTCACTCTATCGGCAGCTTTCTGTATATTGTCTCACGTCGGCTGGTTTACTGTCCGCTCTGATGCTAAGGCCGTTCAATCCACAGCCTGGGCTGGCTCCTCTGTAAAAGTTAAAGCATCTCAGCCCGGTGCTGTTAAATCCCCGCAACGTATGGACCATATCGTCATTGTGGTAGAAGAAAATCATTCGTCAAAAAAAATCTCAGGAAATCCCTCTGCCCCATTTATAAACAACTTGATGAAAAAAGGTGTCAATCTGATGAATCATTATGCAATTGAGCATCCAAGTCAACCGAACTACCTGGATCTATTTTCAGGTTCTAATCAGGGCGTCCACAATGATTTGACTCCAAATAAAATGAACATCAGCAATCTGGCTTTGCAACTTATACAGCATGGATATACGTTTGGGGGTTATTCGGAGGGGCTGCCTCGAACCGGATTTACCGGTCCATATGATTTGAAAACCCTGTATGCGCGTAAACATAACCCGTGGGTGAATTTCAACAATCTGCCTGCTTCAATCAATATGCCTATGACCAGCTTTCCACAAAACTTCAATCAGTTGCCGACGGTCTCTTTTGTCATTCCCAATCTGAACCACGATATGCACGACGGCACGATTCGAGAAGCAGATCAATGGCTGCAGGCCCACTTATCCTCTTATGCTCGTTGGGCACCGCAGCATAACAGCCTTTTGGTTTTAACATGGGATGAAGATGATATGAGCAGCAAAAACAAAATTCCGACTGTAATCATAGGCGCTCGTTTGAAAAATGGCCCCTATAATGAGAAAAGCAATCATTTTTCTATGCTGCGCATGGTTGAACAATTATACGGATTGGATTTGCTCGGCAAGAGCAGAACGGCCCCGCCGCTTAATATATGGACATCAGGCTCCTAAATGTCTAATATGAGGGTGAAGTCTGACTTGAAGGAGCTTAATCACTTGGATGTCTTACATAAAAAGTTGAGCAATAACCATGAAATCACGGTGTATGAAACTACCGAGCTGTATGGTGAAAAAGGGGTATTTCGGATCATGCAATTTTCAAATGCAGCTATCCAAGGTGCGATGGATTTGAATCATCCGCAACGTATTCTGTTCGAATATCCCAGAGCAATCATCCATCTCATGGAGCTGAACGATCCGTCATTTGAAGACGTGTTTGTTATCGGGCATGGTATAGGTACAATTGCGAGTCATTTTGCAGATAAACGCTTTAAGATTGCCGAGCTGGATGCACAAGTAGTAGAATTCAGCCGAACATTCTTTGGATACGAACAGGACAATGTAGTTATTGGCGATGGACGCTGCATTCTGGAGAAGGAGGGCTCGGATGCTTATGACTATATTATTTTGGACGCCTTCACGGAACAGGGGACGCCTTTGCATTTAGTATCCCTGGAATTTTTCAAGATAGCTAAAGAAAAGCTGGATTCCGAAGGATCGCTGATTATGAATTTAATGGGCAAAAGTGAACACGATCATCTGATCCATGCCATTCACACAACGTTGCGTGAAGAATTCACCTATGTCACAGCGTTCTCCCTACCCTCGGAAGGCATTGCGGACATCCAAAATATCATTATGATAGGTCGAGATAAGCCTATTCGTTTTCAGACACGTCAGATGGCTGACTTCCACCAGATTACACTTGAAGAAGGTCATATTCTGCGCGATGCAGACGCTAGTGTTGGATGAGACTCATTAATCGTCTCTCTATATCATGGATATGAATCAACTCTTTGTGACTGCTTCTTCGCTCTACGAGCTCTACTTTACCATGTTGTGCATCTTTACCCACGACGATCCGTACGGGAATACCTACTAAATCCGAATCTTTAAATTTAACTCCTGGGCGTTCCTCACGATCATCTAGCAGTACCTCTACACCGCGATCCTGCAGTTGGCTATATAACTTCTCAGCTATGTTCATCTGAAGCCCGTCTTTCACAGAAATCGGAATGATATGAACTTGAAACGGGGTCAACGCATGCGGCCATATGATTCCGTTCTGGTCATGATTTTGCTCTACAATGGCGGATAGGATTCGGGAAACACCAATACCATAGCAGCCCATAATTATCGTTTGATCGGTTCCAGACGCATCCAGAAAAGTCGCCCCCAGCTTCTCACTGTACTTGGTGCCCAGTTTAAATACGTGTCCAATTTCAATTCCTCGATGAAATTCCAATTTTCCTTCGTCACATCGAGGAAATCTATCCCCTTCTATGACATTGCGCAAGTCAGCTACATGCCGAAGGTCCAGATCGCGCCTTGGATTCACATGCTGATAATGGAAACCCTGCTCGTTCGCGCCTGCGAGGCCGCTAGACATGTGGACAACGGCGTAATCCGCCCACACAGGGATTGTCAAGCCGTATGGACCTATGAACCCGGGTGGGGTTCCAGTCACCTTTGTGACGGTATCTGCACTTGCTATTTCGAATTTTTCACTACCTAAAATTTGTTTGACTTTTAGTTCGTTGACCTCATGATCTCCCCTGACAACTACCGCAATCGGCTGATCGTCAGCCATATAAATCAGTGTTTTGATGATTTCCTTCGGCTCTACGTGAAGCGTTTCAACCAGTTGATCTATAGTGCGCAGACCTGGAGTATACAGTTTTTCCATTTTATCTGTATTGATAGAAGGATGGCTATCATGTTCATTTTCATTGGAGACAGCAGATAGGCTTATGCTCCCCGTTGACCTTGGTTCCGCCTTTTCAAGATTGGCAGCATAATCACAGCAGGTACATGCCACAATAGTATCCTCTCCAATATCAGCCAGCGCCATAAATTCATGGGTTTCACCCTCACCACCAATAGCACCCGCATCTGCTTCGACTGCACGGAAATTCAGACTGCAGCGACTGAAAATACGTTGATAGGCCTGGAACATCGTGCTGCAACATAGGCATCAGTAGCTCGCTAGCCCCCGCACGATCCATCTCCTCTCGTACAATTTGTTCCACTTTTCTGAGCACCCGTCTGCCCAGTGGCATATAGGTGTACATTCCGGCCGCCAATTGGCGGATAAATCCTGCCCGCAGCATAAGCTGATGGCTAATCACTTCGGCTTCTGCAGGTGCTTCACGCAAGGTTGTCAGTAATAATTGGCTTTGGCGCATGTGTGGCTTCCTCCTTGTAAGAACGATATTTTGTACGCAAAAAAGACACATCCGTCAGGGACGAATGTGTCGTGGTACCACCCTTCATTTGACCGTAACCATACATGGGACGGTCCTTCTTTAGATAACGGCGTCTAGCCGGTAACGGTTTATCTTACGCACCCGCTACAGCTCGCAAGGCAGGGAAACGTTCATTCGCGTCGAGAAACCTTTCAGCCCATGGGTTTCTTCTCTGTACAGCGGGTCATTGAACCTTTGATCCTTGGTCTACACTATTCCTATATATTACAATTTTCACCACTTTACACGAAACGGAGTTTCGAGTCAAGGAGATAATCGTCTATCTGGACTCATCCAGGGACATGAACGATATTTAGATTTTAGGATAATTAAATTCCGTTTCTCACCATATTGCAAAATGAGGGGCCAGATTTTAGGTCGGATACGTCTGCGAAAACCTAGAACAAAGCGGATAAACCGAGGTGAAATGTCCCAAATACGAACGGATTCCTGCCCCACTCCTATGGGTAGTTCTTTGGAAAATAAAAAACGGTTAAGCGAACGTGTGATAACCCCTGAAATCGCCTCAATTGTGCTGACATCCATCACGATGATTGTATCGGAACGCTGAAGTCGCTCGGTAAAATAACGCTCATGATAATTCCCTTCGATAATCCATTCTTCCCTTTGCAGGACTTCACCCAGTTGTTTATGAAATTGTTCATCTGTGCTCCGCTTCCACTCCGGTCCCCAATACAAATCATCTAACGAAATATACGGCAAATGAGTCCACATCGATAGGCGTCTGGCCAAACAAGTCTTGCCGCTCCCCGGTGAACCGATTACAATAATCCGCTTAGCATGCTGCACAGCTAGAAGCTTGTCACTTGGTCCCGCACGTAAGGTCAATATGAGATGGATCAGCCGGTATAGTAACCCTACTGCCAAAGCCCCTCCCTTTAAAAGCATATAAAGAAGGAACAGCGGCAGAAAAACAATAGCGTATTTCACACTGTCCATCAGACACCCTGCTCCTTTTATAAATTCAATAACTGAAACCATCACGTCTATGAAGCTCCAAATCCACGCTGTTGTGGGTTAGTGTTCTCTTCTTTACTTATGTATTTTTCTTTTTAAAATACACGCCCTTAAAAAACACAAAATTTTGCGAATGTGTGCCATACAGCTCCTGGAATCTAGAATGAAGTTTATTTATAGAAATGGTGTCTGAGACTGTCCGGTCTGTTTGTATGGTTAAGTCGACACAACTGATTCCAAACTGGCACACTTGCTCCATAGGATAACCTTGGGTAATCCCGTAAATCATCCCGGCAATAAAGGCGTCGTCCGCGCCTGTGACATCAATGACCTGTTGAACTGGAGGAATCGGGACTTGTCCATAAGTTCCATTCTGAGAAGCAAATAATACATGCTTAGTGCCGCAGATGAAAATGACATTTTGAACCCCTAGCTTGTGAAAAATTCGGGCTGCATCCAATATATGCTGGTCATCTTTAAGCTCAAGTCCCAAATAAGCTTCCGCCTCATCTGGTTTACATACCAGCCATTCCACCCCATGCAAGTTTCGGGGAAGCTTTCTCATCTTGGAAGCTGACACCGAAGAAACGACAAGCGGAATCTGATGTTCCAGGCAGACATGCATAGTAGCTGCTATTACGCTCATGGAAAAATTAGTGTCCAGCAGAACGAGTCGAGACGAGGCGATTAAAGGAATATTTTCAAAAATGACTGAAGGACGAATCTGGTCATAAATTTCCATTTCTGCTGTCGCAACAACCATTTCACCGTGTTCATTCAGCAGAGCTGTATAGACTCCGGTTGATGATTCGTCTTGGACTTGAAGAGGAATCACCTGCATGTAACGGCTGGACTGTTCAATGATAAATTCGCCTTCAGCATCGTCTCCAACGGCGGTCAGCAGGCTGACCCGTCGGCTCAATCTCCCCAAATTTTCAGCCACATTCCGTGCTACCCCACCGCAAGATTGTAGACTAGTGCTGCTCGGGTTAGAGGTGTAAAGCTGAAATGTACCTTTAATCATGATTTTACGATCCAGATTGGCCCCTCCGATACACAGTATCTGTTCACTAGAGGGCCAAGGCTCGTCCTGTTCATTTTTGTGAATTTTTTTTAGTTTCATCATTCGACTCCTTTCTCGAGTCATTTCGCTAAAATGATTTAAATTTGTGAAGAAATAGGTACTCTATAAACCTAACATGTTTTATATGTCAAATTCCCAAGAATCATGTCGAGTCCGTTAAAATATCATAAAGTTACACATACAAAAAATCACCTTATCGTAAATATACCTACCACTTTACGATAAGGTGACTGAATCTAAACATGCAGCTTAGATCGTTCCTAGCATCTGTTACTTTATTATAAATAGAGCAGCTCCATGGGGGGGTAAATCTGTAGACAGTTCCTGCGCTAATACACCTAGATCCACCTGATTCCATAGGTCTCTGGCACTTACCTGTCCTTCCATTCCAAGATCCTTTAAGGATACACGGACGGTGGAAGCTTCATCGCCAGCATTAAATAAAGCCGCATATACGTGACCTTCCTCGTTGTGAGAAGTCCAAACGATATGTTCATCCTTTCTATAGACCTGACGTGCATTCACACCGTTGCGATGAACATCGAGCACTTCTGTGTTCGACAGCAATGAAAGTGTCCATGCATCATTATCCCGCAGTTCTCCTCCGAACATCAGTGGAGACCGGAAAATGCTCCATAAGGTCATCATCGTCAGCTGCTCATCCTTTGTAAAGCGTGTCCACCGATCATGGCTGCCGGAATCTACTGAATCTACCGAACGAATACCCAGATGACCGAGCGGCAACATGTCGCAATCCGGCCAGTGACCTGGACCCACATGCTCCACCCATTTCTCACAACGTTCAAACATACCGTGCAGTAAAGGCCATACATCCCAAAAATCATCAGTCATGCGCCACATATTAGCATTTGCCGTTAAATCAGCCGCATGCTCCAACGGTGCAGGTCCAGGCGATAGGCTCAACACCATCGGGCGCCCACATTGGTCGATGGCTCGTCTAATCAATTCAATTTCTGCCAAATGAATACCATAGAGACGTGATGCAGCAATGTCATCTACTTTGACAAAATCGACACCCCATTCCGCATACAAGTTAAACAATGAATTATAATATTCCTGTGCGCCTTCCTTGGATGCATCTACCCCATACATATCTGTGTTCCAAGGACAGATAGAGTTAGGATGTGCAATTTGTCTGGCCGTCGCTGTAGTTCCTAAAATTGGAGTATCCTGATGAACCGCCTGTCTAGCAATGCCTCTCATAATATGTATCCCAAATTTCAATCCCAAGCTATGCACATATTCTGTAAGAGCATGGAACCCACGCCCATCTGCAGCCGAAGGGAACCGATTCACCGCTGGAATCAGACGTGAAAATGAATCCATTTCTAATGGTACAAATGGTCGATACTGTGAAGATACAGCTCCCGGTTCATACCACTGAATATCCACCACGACATATTCCCATCCATACTCCTTCAGGTGCTCCGCCATGTATTGGGCATTTCCCCTTACTTCCTCTTCCTTTACCGCTGCGCCGTAGCAATCCCAGCTATTCCACCCCATAGGTGGTGTATGCGCTGTCAAATGATGTTTCATTGAATCCATCCTTTCATCTGCTAGACCTCAACCTGTCACTGCAAACCTCATCCTCACCACAACACTATTATAATGTAAACCCTTACTTTTGTCCTTGTCATCTTTTTCATTTCCACTTTTTATACATTTATGTTGACTAACTTAAAGAATGTGGTACATTTAAACATGCTGTTAAAAAACTTTGACTTGAATCAGAGGGTGATTTTACATGTGTGAACATGCTTATCGAATTTTGTTATTTTACAAATATGTCAATATTGAAGATCCTGCTACCTTTACGGCAGAGCATCTGGCTTACTGCAAGGAGTTGGGCGTCAAGGGAAGAATCTTGATTGCTGAGGAAGGAATCAATGGAACACTGTCCGGCACAGTAGAGCAAACGGAGCAGTATATCCGAGATTTGCGCGCCAATCCGAAATTCCACGATATCGTTATTAAAATAGATGAGTCTGACGGTCATGCGTTCAAGAAAATATTTGTACGCCATCGTCAGGAACTGGTTACGCTGCGTCATGAGGACGAGCTTGACCCCAATGTAATTAGCGGCAAGCGTCTGTCACCAAAAGAGTTTTATGAACAGCTTCAAGATGAAGATGTGGTTGTTTTGGACGGACGCAACGATTACGAATATGACATCGGTCATTTCCGCGGAGCTATTCGCCCCGAAGTTGAATCGTTCCGTGAATTTCCACAATGGATTCGTGATCATATGGCTGAGTTCAAGGATAAAAAAATCCTAACATACTGTACCGGAGGTATTCGTTGCGAGAAGCTGTCTGGTCTGCTGATTAAAGAAGGCTTTAACGATGTAGCTCAGTTGGATGGCGGCATCGTGACCTACAGCAAAGACCCGGAAGTACAAGGACGTTTGTTTGACGGTAAATGCTATGTGTTTGACGAGCGGATTTCGGTTCGGATCAACCATACAGATGAAGACGTTATTGTCGGTCAATGCTACCACTGTGAAACGCCAAACGATCATTATATTAACTGCCCGGTATGCAATCTTCAGCATATTGTGTGTCCTAATTGCGAAGAACAGCATCAACATTATTGCTCTGACGATTGTCTTACCAAAGCGAAAACCATGGCTTCTGCATAAATCTACAGCATACTCGGGTTCATATGAAAGGGATGTCCTTGCTCGCCGTTTAACATGGCAGTGGACATCCCTTTTATTATCCTCGGAATAAGCGACCAAAGATTTATAGTTTATACCTATAGCCTTGATTGTTTATCCGTCTTGGACGGGCTTGAAAGCAGCGTCTTATAATGAACCATGTTATTACAGAAAGGATGGATGGAATTCATGGTTCAAATCGTACTTTCAACTCTATTATCCGTTATCGTTCCGCTGTCCATTCCGGTGATTGCTGGATTTTTACTCGGCAAATTCATGAGGTTGGAAACAAAACCACTCTCGACTTTGTACTTATATTTTTTAAGTCCCGCAATGATTTTGGACACACTGCTTAAAGCCCAGCTTTCCTGGCATGACGTGGCACTGACAGCTGCTTTTTCATTACTGAATCTGCTGCTGTTGTGGGGTATTGCACAGCTAGCGGGGAAAATCTTCAGGCTGAGCGCCCCGGAAACGGCCGGACTTACTTTAGTCTCCACTCTGACCAATAGTGCAAACTATGGTTTGCCGCTTATTTTACTTGCTTTTGGACAGCTTGGCCTGGATAAAGCCTCCGTATATGTCGTCACCCAGATAATTATGGTCAATACCATAGGTGTTTACTTTGCAGCTCGCTCTGAATTTTCCGTTCAAAGTGCCGTAAAGTCTGTATTTTCTCTCCCTGCGATCTATGCAGCTCTTCTCGCACTGGGACTTCGAGCACTGGATTGGCATCTGCCCTCTGGCATTCAATCAGGCGTCTCGATGATTGCAGCCGCGTATTCACCGGTTGTGCTGGCGATTCTTGGTACCCAGATGGCTTATGTAAAAATATTCAGGCTGGAGCCATCTATTAAAAAAGCCAGCTACGTAGGACTGACAATCCGGCTTTTGCTTTCTCCGCTTGCCGCTTGTCTTGCCATGTTGATATTGGGAATTTCAGGTCTGTTATTCTCCGTTCTCTTTATTCTGGCTTCGATGCCAGTGGCTGTGAATGCAGTCATTTTAGCCGAAAAATTCAATGCATCGCCCAAATTGGTCTCCACCTGCATCTTGTGGAGTACGCTTGCCTCATTCCTGCTTTTGCCCATTCTGATTATGCTGGTAGCAGGTTAGTTAAAAAAACTCTCTACCGTGTAGGGAATCTTCAGTTTGCAGCCTGTTGTCGACTACAGGCTGCATACAATTGTCAGCGTATTCGCGGAAAACTGATCCAGCTCAGTAGATTTAGTCTTGATTTTTTTCCCTTTTCCCGGATTTGTCCCATAAATTCCCCAAGAAATCGTTCCCACTTTAAACCTATTTCTTTTTTCGCGCTATCATTCTCCAGCACACATCTCACGCTTTGGTTTAAGGCCAATTCCAAGTGTGCTAAAGCTTCGCGCAAGTGATTATCTATATTTTGCTCGCTCATCTATCCATTCTCCTCATTCTTGGGTATCGTCTAGCAAGGCAATTTCTTGGTCCAATTGCTTTTTCATTCTTTCAAATTTGGCTTCGGCAATGATATCTTCCACTTCCTCACGCGCTAATTGAAGGTATGATTTACCTCGATTGAGCAAGCTGGTTCCGCCCTGCATCCCAGCTTCAGCTATAGGACGGAATGTGGTTTTAGCAATGGGAAGCAATGCGGAGGCCGCAATGGCAAGCGCAGTACCGATAACAATTTTTTCAAAGTTAGTTTGCACGATCGTAATCCTCCTGGTAATAAAGTATTACTGCGGCTGATTAAGCCGCAGCATTGATGTGGTTTGCAGTAAAGTCTTCACTTGTCTGCTTGTTTGAAATCAAAGCCAAAATCGGTTTGGATAAAAGAGATACCGAGCCGGCTACACCAAGGATGGGAAGCCAATAGTGGAGTGGCAGACGTGCGGTATGGAAGAACCCAGTTAATGGCGGTATATATATGGCTCCTAATAGAGCCAGCCAGGAAACGCAAAGAGCCCCGATTAAAAAGCGATCTTTCGTCCAATCGCGTACCGTTTCTTCAGAGCCCTCCTGCCGCCATGAGAAGGTTTGTATTAATTGCCCCGCAACCAAAGTTGCAAAAGCAACGCTTTGAGCCACAGGCACAGGCGCACCAACTGCAAGGCTTGCAGCAAATAAGCCAAGGGAGCCTAAACCCAGCAGAACTCCTCTGGTAATCACTTTCTGATACAGGTCTTTATCGATGATATCCGTTCGTTTATGCTGTTTTGTTTTCTGACCTGGATTTACAGCGAGAACCATTGCTGGCAAAGCATCGGTCAGCAAATTCATCAGCAGAATTTGAATCGGAACCAAAGGTATCGGCAATCCGACCATTACGGCGACGCTGGTGACAATAATCTCTGCCAGATTTCCGGTTAACAGACAGCCGAGTGCTTTGCGGATGTTGCCGATGATCGTTCGGCCTTCTTTAACCCCCTCCAGAATTGTACCGAAATGGTCTTCCGTCAATACCATATCCGCCGTTTCCTTCGTTACTTCTGTTCCTGTTCTTCCCATTGCAATTCCCACATTAGCTTGCTTAATAGCAGGCGTATCATTGACGCCATCCCCAGTCATAGCAACAATTTGTCCGCTTTTTTGCAGAGCTGTTACAATACGAAGCTTGTGTTCTGGAGTGACTCTGGCAAATATGGATATTCGATCCACAATTTGGAGTAACTCTTCATCCGACAAACGGTCCAGCTCATGCCCTGTTACAACACTCTGCGCATCACTGTTAATTCCAAGTTGCTTCGCGATGGCAATGGCGGTAATCGGATGATCGCCTGTAATCATCACAGGCTTTAGCCCAAGCGCAAAAGCCTCCTGAATATTTTGCTCTACTTCAGCTTTGGGTGGGTCCATCATGCCAGTCATACCGACATAAATTAATTCGTGCTCATCATCAATGGAATCGTTGTCGATGCTCTCATCCAGAGGTCGATATGCGAAAGCGAGCACACGAAGTGCTGCTTCTGAAAACTTTTCATTTTGCTGTATAATGTGCAGCTTCTGTTCTTCAGATAAAGGCAATATTTCGCCATTCTTTTGATATCGATTGCAGTGACGGAGAATGGTTTCAACGGCTCCTTTGGAAAAGAGATAACATTCCCGCTCCGTCCGTTCATCCTTGCAAACCACACTCATTTTTGCGGTCTTGGAATCAAATGGAATTTCATATCCGCGATGCCAATGGGCCATGTCGTTAAGCCACAGTCCATTTTTGCCTGCGAGCGTCAATAGCGCGCCCTCAGTTGGGTCTCCTTTGGTTATCCATTGCCCTTCCTGCTGCTCAAGCTTGCTGTTATTGCATAACAAGCAGATTTGCAGCAAACGGGTCAAATCAGGATGGGCTGATGGAGTTTCATAACCTTTCACATTTTTGAGTTCTGCTGCTGCAGCAGCGTCGATCGCAAGCTCCTCCAATGCTCCTGTCGGTTCGTATCCATCTCCTGTTACATTCCATGCGCGATCCGCGGTAGAAAGCACTTTTACCGTCATTTCATTTTTGGTTAACGTGCCTGTCTTGTCTGTGCAAATCACCGTAGTCCTTCCTAATGTTTCTAGTGAGGAAAGTTTTCGGATCAGCGCGTTTTTCTTCGCCATGCGGAAAATGCCTGCGCTGAGAGCAATTGTGATGGTAACCGGAAGCCCTTCAGGGATGGCCGAAGCCGCCAGCGTAATCGAAGTCGAAATCATTTGTGGAAAAGGAATGCCCCGAAGCATACCAATTGCGAAGACAATTCCTCCCACAATGAGAGCGCCTTTCACAAATTTCTTACTAATTGACGTTACTTTTTCCTGTAAAGGGGTTACTTCTTTTTCCTGATCCTTCAAAAGCGACATTAAATGCCCCATCTCGGTATTCATCCCGGTTTGCACCACAATACCTGTTCCCTTGCCTCCGCACACATCGGTTCCCATAAAGAGCATGTTCGTTCTTTCGGCTAAAGCACAATCTTCGAAGAGAGAGGCTTCATCCTTTTCAACGGGAACTGACTCCCCTGTCAGGGTTGACTCATTGACTCGCATGTTCCACGAGTTGATCAACCGGATATCGGCTGGAACGCGGTCCCCTGCTTCCAGGGAAACGATATCGCCTGGCACCAATTCCACAGCGTTAAGCTCTACATACTGGCCTTGTCTGAGGACTTTACATACTGGGGGTTGAAATTGATTCAGCTTGTCCACAACCTTTTCCGCTTTACGTTCCTGAATCGTGCCAATTGCGGCATTCGCAAGCAGGATTGTCCCCATTGCAAGTCCATCAAATAATCCACCTGTAAGAAAGGCAAGTGCACTTGTGCCGAGAAGGATTAGCGTTGTGAACTCCTTAAATTGACCCAAATATGCAATGAGCCAGGGAGTAGGTTGTTTACTCTCAAGCTGATTTGAACCATATTGGCTTCGTGTAGAAAGAACCTGATCTGAGGTTAATCCACTTTGCAGGTTTGTTCGAAACTTCGTGATGATCTGTTCGTTCGGTAGTTGATGCCAGGCCAAACCTTCGGAAGTGACCGCAGCCTCGTCTTTATAGGTTACTTCGGATGAAGTCGGAAAGGCTTCGCTCCTGTTTTTGGTTCTGGATATAAACACGAGCGACAAAGCATCTCCGATCAAACTGACCACCGGAGCACTGATCATGCCTAATGTTGCAAATGCAGATCCTACTACATTCCACTTTTTGGCGATCGAAGCATGCTCATTTATAATTTGCTCTGTTTTCTCGGCGTACATGGCACTTTCCTCAATATGTTGCAGCTCATCAATGGAAATCGTCTGGACCCCGGCTTCTTTATAAAACTCATTAAGCGGATTTTGTTCGAGACCTGTGACAAATAAAGTCTCTTCGCCCTGCTGCTTGAGCGCAGCGATCCGTTCAATCACTTCGCCATGTTCAAAAGCTAACCAGCTTGTATCCATACGGTATTGGGAAAGCTCGTCAGCACTAAAATCAAGGCTGTTATGCAACACTCCAAGCCTCCAGCCTTTTTCACTTAATGAAAAGGCCATAGAACCGTATGCGTTGACCTTTGCTTGCCGATGTCTGGCAATTAACCCAAGGCATTCGCCTTTTCCATTCCCTTGGCTTCCAACCAAAAGGACGTCGTATTCATTTCTTCCCAGCCTCTTGCATTTAAGCTCATAAGAGCTGCAATCTATGCCGTGTTCTTCCATATATTTATAGCTACCCAGGATAACCTGTCTATCATTGACTTTTCCTTTTATACCCTCAGGCTCTTCTTCCACATGAAAGGCAGTACGGATCGTTCGGTGAGTTAGCTGCGCCTTGCTGAACACCTCTTCTTTCCATGGATATGCTGTTTTTTCCATTAATGAAGCTGCCAAACATAACACTTTATCCTCATCTTGCTCCCTCCCCGCCATACATTGAATTTCTTCAATCTCTGAACGGTTAAACAGGAGCGACGAATCCTCGAATAAGATCGTTTTTGTTCGAGCGAGTTGGGATAACGAACCTTTTTCCGGAACTACGTATTTTCTTTCTTCCGAAACGAGCTCGGCCTGTTTCCAGGCATATTGGGCTGGTACGGTCATCACACGCGGATTTGCAGCCAGAAGCACGGCGATTGCACGAAGCGGATTCCGGGTAACGGCCCAAGTCAGTCCAGCTGCAATGCAGCCTAATCTCCCCGCCTTATGGCTATACGCTTGAATTTCCGGTGACATGGAAGTTTCTTGCTGTCCATTGAACACAGACTGGCTTCGTTTCCAGTTCACATATTGCAAAAGGCTGAGTCCGGCAAGCGCTACAAAATTTTCGCGCAAAAGCGCAAGAGCGAGAGCGCTTGTACCTAAAACGAGATCTGAGTTTATTTTTTTCTTATCCGAATAGGTTTGAATCCCTCGTTTGAGAAAAGGGTAGCCGGTTACGATAGATACAAGTGCCGATAAATAGAACGGCGCTGGGCTTCTTGCCAGGGCCGAACGTCCGAAAAATACCTGCTTGATTCCCAGTGCAGCTAAACCGGTCATGGAAATAGCTAAGGCTATCGGAATTTTTTCTTTTGCCTCACTCGTGTTGCTCTTAGGTGTCGCAGGGGTAATTGGCAAATCAAAAGGATTATCTGATTCAGCCTGGGCAGCGGCAGCTTCCCTCTGTGCCTCTTTTGACCCGGTATCCTCGTTCCGCACACCTGAGAGCGTCGTTAGATTGGACGAGCAAATCCGATCTTCTATTTCGCGGAGTATATGGAAAATGTGATGCTCAGAAATCAGCTTTACATCATAAAGGAGCAACACTTTGCCAGTCGCTGCACAGGGTTCCGCTCTTACTATTCCATTGCAGGCGGACAGACTGTTGGCTAAAATCTCTGCGGCTGCTTTACTCCCCTTCAAGCCATAAACTTCAACCCGTATCCTTCCTGGAAGGACATGAAGAAACCTGTTTTTATTTCGTAGCGGCACTATGGTTAACCTCCCTTTTCCATATTCATAAATCAACTCCACTTATGATTTACAATAGCTAGCAAAATATGCATTTTGTTTTCTGAATGTAATCTGGTATAAAAATTTCACATAATGGAATTATTTTATTAACAACTTGTTTGAGGAGAGGATATTTATGGCCAAATCACCGCTTGGATTTATTTTTGCTGCTGCAGCCTTAGTACTTGCTGTCTCCCCTGAAGCACGAAAAGCTGCACGTCAAGTTGCTGTTAAAGGGGCTGGAATTATGCTTGAGCTCGCGGATCAAGTTAAAGACCGCACTAGAGAGCTACCATCCGCAGAAGCGACAATTAAGGAAGAAAACGATTCAGAACATCATTTGCTGCCGTAACAATTGGAAAATGTTCAATAATTTAAAAAACACAGAGTGGGGAATTATTAATCTGGAGTAACAAAACATCAAACAAAGGAGGGATCAGCATGCTTCAAGGTAATTCATTATGGGGTGGTCTTATCTCAGGAGGTATAAGCCAAGCGCAGGATACCATTAGCTTGACGAAAGGACAAATGGACAACAAAGAATATATGGTGCATACGTCGGGGAATTTAACCGGAGCACTCGGCGTCATGGCTGGTATTGAGTATGGGGCTATCCTTGGAACCTCGCTGCTGCCAGGAGTAGGGACAGTTCTCGGGTCCATTGTGGGCGGTTTGTTAGGGAACAATGTGGGGCATAGAGTCGGAATGCAAGCAGGCAGTGCGCTTGTTAATAGCCGTATGGTCAGTAACCTGACACAATCCGCAGCGAAAAATACAGAATCAGCACCAGCCCAGGTTATCGATGCAATGCAGCCAGTCACATCTACGAATAAGTGAATGTTTATCTAAATACTCGCTAACTTTGTTTAGCGAGTTTTCCCCATTTTAACAACGAGAGGAGCCTAATAATCATGCACAAAAACGATGAGAATATTCCCGACACGATCACGATTCGCCTTGGTGCCACCTGGCAATTGTTTCAAAAACTACGGTATTTATTATTTAGAAAAAAAGCATAAGCAGGAGGCATGCTCCTTGAATTATATTAACCGTGAAATAAGCTGGCTTCAATTTAACAGACGTGTTCTTGAGGAAGCACAGGACGAAAGTACTCCTCTGCTGGAGCGAACAAAGTTCTTATCGATTGTTTCCACCAATCTCGATGAGTTTGTCAGTGTTAGGGTCGCAGGACTTATGGATAAAATTAGAGCGGGTAATACAGAGATCGATTTCACTGGTTTTACCCCGCAACAGTTACAAGATAAAGTAATCATCATGATTGAGCAATTAGTAGCCGATCAGCATGCCACCTACGCACGTATTATACAGTTGTTAAATGAAGAGGGTCTTATTTTTACTGCTTATGGCGAGCTAACTCCTGCGCAGAGGAGAGAAATGGAAACCTATTATCTTGAAAAAGTATTTCCCGTGCTCACTCCTCTGGCTATCGATAAAAGCCGCCCCTTTCCTCTGATTCGTTCGAAAAGCGTTTATTTGGCCGTTGCCCTGAAGTCGCCTTCCGATGCAGCAGGCAAGGAAGCTTATATTGCTCTGGTTGAAATTCCGTCCAATTTGCCTAGGTATATTGAGGTTCCGTCTCGTTTGGATCAAGAGCGTCGGCAGTTTATTTTGCTTGAGGATTTGATTAAGCAGCATATTCACACTTTGTTTACAACGTATACACCTCTTACTTTCCATACGTTCCGTTTAACTCGCAATGCTGACCTTGATTTAAACGAGGAAGAAGCCGAGGATATTCTTGATGAAGTGGAAAAGGTATTGCGTGCAAGGAAATGGGGTACTCCGGTCCGTTTGGAAATAGAAATTGGATTTGATCCATTTGCACTGGAATTACTGGAAAAAGAACTGGAGCTCGAAAGCCAGTTCTTAATTACGAATGAAGGGCCCATTGACTTAAGCTACTTCATGTCATTCGCCAATTCGATCGAGGGCTATGAGCATCTCAAGTATTCGAAATTTGACCCTCTTTATCCGTGGGAATTCATAAAGACGGACGATATTTTTTCAGTGCTGCGAGGAAAAGATGTTCTCTTATTTCACCCGTATGAATCGTTTGACACGGTTAACGATTTTGTCCAGCATGCTGCTGCCGATCCATCCGTTATGGCTATCAAAATGACCTTGTATCGCGTAAACGGTAATTCACAGATTATCCGATCTTTGAATCGAGCGGCCGAAGCAGGAAAGCAGGTCACCGTTGTCGTCGAATTGAAAGCACGGTTTGATGAAGCCAAAAATATTGAATGGGCAAAGGAACTGGAAAAATCAGGCTGCCATGTCGTCTACGGTCTGTCCGGACTGAAAATTCATGCTAAAATGATATTGGTTGTACGTAAGGAAGCAGATTCTCTTAGACGATACATTCATGTGGCGACCGGAAATTACAATGAAGCATCGGCGCAAGTATTTACAGATATCGGGCTTTTCTCTTCCCATCCGGAGATCGGCGAAGATGTCTCCAATTTATTCAACAAAATCACTGGATTTTCCGCCCCAAATCAGTGGCATTACCTCAGCGTAGCCCCAGTCCATCTGAAGCAGCGCTTATTGGGCTATATTCAACGCGAAGTGGAAAATGCCCTAAGGGGAAGACCTGCAAGGATTATAGCCAAAATGAACTCGCTATCGAACAAACAATTGGTCGACGAGCTATACGCTGCATCCCAGGCAGGCGTCCGAATTGATCTGATCGTTCGCGGCATCTGCTGTTTGCGTCCAGGAATTCCCGGACTGAGCGACAATATTACCGTTCGCAGCATTGTCGGCCGATTTTTGGAGCATTCCCGAATTTTTTATTTTGAAAATGCAGGGATACCCCAAGTGTGGCTCTCCAGTGCAGACTGGATGACCAGAAATATGGACAAGCGGATTGAATTGATGTGTCCGGTACTAAATGAAGAACATCAATCTTTCGTCATTCAATATTTATTGCTGCTGCTAAGTGATAATATTAAAGCTCGACAGTTGCTTTCCAATGGACAATATGTCATGGCGCATAATGAGCAGCCCCCCTGCCATAGCCAGTCAGAGGCCAAAAATCTTATAGTAAGGAAAAACAATTCCTTTCCTGTACAAAACGACGGCATCATCCCGTTGGTAGCCTTAGTAAACACAAATGGGTCAGACTTGATTCAATGACCATTATCATCTTCTGTATGATATCGCTTAATAAGGTTGTCCAATTGATCCAATAGGTGTGGCGCTATATCTATAATCCTGTCGTATACCGTAGAGGAGTTATTCAAGTAGATCGTTTGGACGCCTATTTTTCCAATAATGATAATGGCTAGAGGGGTTACGGACGCACCTCCGCCCATACCTCCTCCAAACGACGGCATCACCTTTACGGTTTCCTGATTGTGATTATCCAGATCTCTTCCACCTGCCGCAAAGCCATAGCTTACTTTACAGACCGGTATGACCATAGTGCCGTCGGACACGACAACTGGTTCTCCAATGGTCGTATTGACACTCACCATATCCTTTAGATTATCCTTCACCGTTTGAAAAAAAGATTGTAATGGATGCTCTGACACTCCATTCACCTCTCTACAATGTTTCTCTTCTGTCATTGTAGTCAGGATTGGAAAAGAATAAACCGCATTGACTCTCTATACCATAGAAAGCCATGCACGATCCTGTCTCCATTCTACTTGCACCGGTGTTTCAAAAAAGCCACTAAGTGTTTCACTGCTCAGAATGTCTGCTGTTTTACCTTTAGCAAAAACAGTCCCGCGGCGAATCAAAATGGTATGCGTGTACATCGGTAAAATTTCTTCAATATGATGTGTAACATACAATAAATTTGGCGAACCCGGCGACTCGGAAAGCTGTTGAATACTGGTTAATAAGGATTCCCGGGAAAAAAAGTCCAGACCATTACATGCCTCGTCCAAAATCAGCAGCTTGGGCGAGGCTATTAACGCGCGGGCAATGAGCACTTTTTGCTTTTCTCCCTGTGAGCATCCCTGATACAACCGATTCACAAGATGAGCACAGCCTAGTTGGGTCATAAGCTGAATGGCCTGTTCATAATCTGAATCCGTCGTCTGATCGTAAAGTCCAATGGATGCAAATTTACCGCTAATGACAACATCCTGCGTACGCTGGCTCCCATTAATTCTTTCCTGTAATGAGGAACTGACCCAACCAATCGATTTGCGCAGCTCCCTCAGATCAACATCCCCAAAGGAATGACCTAATACACTAACACTACCTGTGGTTGGCCATATGTAACCATTAATCATATTGAGCATTGTTGTTTTGCCTGAACCATTCAAGCCAAGCACAGCCCAGTGCTCACCCTCAGCTACCTGCCAATTAATTTGATCCAGTATGGTGCGATTATCTCTCTTCCAGCTTACATTGTTAAGTTCAATGACAGAATTCATGGCTGTACATCCCCTCTATTCATCGTATCATCAGATGTTTATAAGCATAATAAACCATCATTTTTCCCACGTTAATCTTCACTTTTGTATAAGAATAGCACAGGGTTGCAGGTTGTTCAATTTTAAATTCACTAAATTGCTTTATTGCTATCTTCAAAAAAATCAGAATCAAATTCAATAGCCCGCATATGCCACCTAGGAATAAGGTAATCTATGCGGGCTTACTAGAGACTTTATGAATTAAGATTTAAGATTTTGGAGCAATAAAGACCGATTTATGAGGCAGTTTATCCGCTATTTCTCTAGGAAGGTTCAGATTCGTTGCCAATACATCCACAGGGTTGCCAGCCATCCATTCACTCAAATCAATGGCCTCGTAATGACCACTGTTAAAACCAATCAAAATACGGCATACGTCCGGTCCGGTATTTTTAATATAATGTCCTGCTCCCATAGGTACATACCCTACGTCTCCGGCTTCAAACTGCTCTGTCACTGCATTTCCTTCAGCCAGGAACACAGTCATTTCGGCTTTGCCGTCCAAATAATATTGCCATTCATCCGCATTGGGATGCCAATGCATTTCTCGCAATCCGCCGGGTTCCAGCTCAATCACAGATCCTGCCATCGTCGAAGAAATAGGAAAATCTTCTACTGTAACGGTCCGCTGAGTTCCTCCACCCGGTGCCAATCTAGGCTGTTTGGCCATTAAGGGATAGCGGTGTTTAGTAATCAGATCGGAAGAAGTGCGGGGATAGGCATCATGAGATCTCGTAGAAGGGACAAGTCCTTTGGCAAAATAGGCTTCCTTCTTTGGCAAAAGAGCCAGCTCGTCGGCTGCGAGTCCGAGATTCTGCATGACAACATCCGCGGGAGTCTGAGCGATAAAATCAGTAATGCTGAACGTATGGTCCTCCGAAAAATCACCATTATCGAAAATCAGGATAAAATGACATTCTCCAGGTCCAAGACCTTGAATAGAGTGACCATAACCACGCGGAAAATACCATACATCACCGGGGTTAAAAATATCGACATAGGAAGTACCGTCTGGATGGATAACAGTTGTCCGACAGGAGCCGCTAATCACATAGGCCCATTCAGCTGCATTGGCATGCCAGTGAAGTTCGCGCATTCCACCGGGCTCTAGACGCATAGAAACCCCTGCTATTCCTTCTGATACCGGAAAATCATGGACTGAAGCCCCTCGCGTGATACCTCCTGGTCCGGTTCTGGGTTCCTTTTTCTCCAAAGCATACTTAAATGATTTCATCGCGATTCCTCCTTAAAATCATTCCATATGTCTATGTTTTCTTATCTGCCGACATCTATTATATACCTTTAATGTTAAAGAAATCAAATTCGTTCATTCTTTATCAATAGGAGATTCGATTTGATCCTTATATTCATCAAAATATACATTCCCATCAGTACTGATTACTGCATAATTGATTTCTTTAAGAGAGAGTCCCTTCTTTTTTATTTGTGATTGCAGCCATTCTGTTGTGAGGTTATTCTGTTGTAAATTCGCTTCAATGATATCCCCGTCCATGATCAGTTCAATGGGAAAAGCCTGCTCAGACTGACTTTTCAAATGCAAATCCTTTTTGATTACAGGCATACAATCCGGCTTTGGTAAGACAGAAATACTTCCATTCAGCTCAAGTACGGCATACTGAACATCTTGAATATTAAAAAAATTTTTCCCCCTCAGTTCCTGGTTCAATGTATCTAGCGTAACCTTAAGTTTTCTCATATTGCCCTCCATAATTTTTCCTTCCTGAATTAACACGGTTGGTTTTCCCGAGAACCAACTTCGCAGCTTCTGGTTTTTCATAGCTAAAACCATCAGCAAGTAGGCTATTCCAGTAAATGTAAGCATGGAGGTTAGTAAAATTCTTATACTTATAGTGTTATTAAAGGCAAGATTTGCAGTAATGGACCCTAACGTAATGACAGCCACAAAATCATGGTAGGTCATTTGCGCAATCGTCGGTTTTCCCAAAAGACGCGCTAGAAACATCATTAGTGCAAATGCGGATATTGACCTTAACATCGTTTCCCATAATTCCATATACCAAGACCTCATTTCAGATTATTTTCAACTAGTTTTTCCAATTTCATTTTTTTGATTACATTCATATCGATAAGTCAATAACAGCGACATAAAAACAGGAAAATCGAGTATGTAAAAAAGGATGAATCTTGAAGATATTCATCCTTTTATTTCACTAGTTCAGCTTTAATCTTAAACGCGATTCCTCGCTCATGAACTTTTCACTTTTTTTTGAGTTTTTAATGTTATTTTCATTTTTGTTTTATTTTTAATCTTATCTTTATTTTCAATCTTATCTTTATTTTCATCTTTATCTTTATTTTTAACGCTATTCTTCTTTTCCTTGCTTGGGACTGTAACTTTCCTTTTCTCATTCGCCAGTCGCCAATAGCTTATTACTTTTCGGTACATTGACTTATCTGTCAGTTGGTTAAAAATATATGGATCTGGCTTCGTATTCACCTCAATAATCCATGGGGTAAAGCTACGATCCAGTCCAATGTCCACACCAATTTGCCGGAAATTCGGATAGGTTTTTTGTAGTTGCGTAGCAATGGTAGTCCCCAGTTCATTGAGCTTTTTGACCAGCTCAGCCTGCTTACTTTGCGGCAAGTGTGATTTCAGTAGCTGCTCTATGGCCATCGGCTTACCACCACTATGATAGTTGGTCACGATTTTACGGGGATGACCCAGGCGTCCAATAATCCCGGTAGCTTCCCATGGCCCTTTTGCATTACGCTGCACCATGACCCGGATATCAAAATAACGATTTTGATGGCGCAATAAATGGATTCCCTTTTGAATAAGATAACTTTTTTTTCCCGTGTGTTTCGATAGGCTGGTAATTAGTGCATCCAATTGTTTGAATTCCAGACGCTTTTCCTCATACTGGTAAGCAAAACGCTGACCTGCCTTTTCAACTTTCATCACACCTTTACCAAAGGTACCTAGGTCAGGCTTTACATAGACCATGCCATACTTCTCCAACATTGATTTCA
This sequence comes from Paenibacillus ottowii, assembly GCF_050516475.1. Taxonomy (NCBI): domain Bacteria; kingdom Bacillati; phylum Bacillota; class Bacilli; order Caryophanales; family Paenibacillaceae; genus Paenibacillus; species Paenibacillus ottowii. The sequence goes on from NZ_CP191577.1 coordinate 386,222, forward strand.
CATTTGCTTTGCTGTATTTACGGGTTTCAGGTATAAAACGCTTGATGCCTCCATGCTGGAGCAACAATTTGGTTTTATTCCATTTGCTGCGTATCGCTTGCGCTTGTGAAGAATTCACTTGCCCCTCTCCTCTCTACTTTCAGGGTAGAACGCACCTGTTAAAAGCTCAATCTATCGTATGCGCCAAATCCCCATTCGTAGCTCCATTCGCCCTCTCCTACATAAGAATTAGACGACTGCCCTTGCCCGGTCGAAAGTGCCTGTCCATGCATACAATAAGGTGAGGCACCAGTAGCGTATATTTGCACGTACAGGGAGTGAATAACATGTCTGCGCAATCCGTTGGGCCACAGAAGAGTTCCCTCACAATCGATGTGCTAATCCCCGCAATTGAAAAAGATTTGGCTACACTTCCACTAGTTATTGACAGTCTGCGTCGTCACGTGCAGCACCGAATTGCAACCATTTATATCATTTCACCGCAAAGCACTAAACTTCGCCGCCTATGTGCTAACAAGAAGTGTACATTTGTAGATGAAAAAACAGTGCTGCCCATCACTAAAAAGCATATTCGTTACGGAACAACACGCTGGGACCGCTCAGGCTGGCTGTATCAGCAATTGCTCAAAATGAATGGCGACAAAATCAGTAAATCGTCTTTTTTTCTCGTTATAGACGCGGACACCATTTTGATTCGTCCACATACGTTTCGTAAAGATGGAAAAACAATTTTTTACTACCGCAATTGGAGTCAACCTGAGTATTTCCGCACTTATCGTAAGCTGATGGGCGCTAAAGCTCCCTCACCAAAGTCTTTTGTCACTCACTATATGCTTTTTGAAAAAACACGGCTCGCCCAGCTCAAGCAAGTTATTGAGACCAGACACGGGAAACCTTGGTACAACGCCATTATCCAAAGTATTGATCGAAGAAAACAGTTTGGATTTTCCGAATATGAAACGTATGCCAACTATCTATACAGCAATGAGCCCTCTCGGATGATTTTGCGCAAGTCATTGAATAAAGCGCTTCATAGTCGTGCTTCTTCGCTATCGCAAAAACAATTGGATGTCTTCGCCCAAAGCCACCGCTCCTTATCTTTTCATCAACGCAAAGTGTACCAGCTAGCTGCAAAAACAAAGATTTAATTCTCATTTGTAATAGTTCTCAAAAATAGAAAATCTCGCAATTGCTGATGCCATCCAGATGGATCTGCATTGAAGGAGGAAACGTTAGTGCGCATCGTATTATTATGCGGTGGTGCCGGAAAACGGCTGTGGCCATTATCCAACGAGATTCGGTCAAAGCTGTTTCTCCGGTTGTTGCCCGCTCCTGACGGGCAGCAGGAGTCTATGCTCGGCCGGGTGTATCGTCAGCTTACCTTAGCCGGGCTGGATTCCTCTGCCCTGCTTCTGGCTCATCGGAGCCAGGTAAATCTAGCCTCTCGCCATACAGAAGGTCGTCTGCCTGTTCTTGGCGAGCCTGCCAAACGAGGAACCTTCACCGCTGCTGCACTCGCTGCTGCTTATTTTCACACGAGAGGCATGGGGTTGGATGAAGTTCTCTGCATTGCTCCAGCAGATATGTTTGCAGGCGACGACTTCTTCCACAGGATAGCAGCGCTTTCTGGTCTATTGGTGGAGAGCGGAGCCGATCTGGCTATGCTTGGGACAAGACCTACCCATGCCTCTGACCAATATGGCTATGTCGTTCCAGGTCAGCAAATAAGGAAAGAAGGGAGATCGGCTTATGCACAAGTTGCACGCTTCACAGAAAAGCCGGATCTCTCTGGGGCGCAGCAGCTTATTAACCAAGGCGCGCTCTGGAATTGCGGTATTTACGCTTTTACGTTACGGTATATGCTGTCTTGTATGGAACAAAGCCAATTGCCGCTGAACGATAAAGAACTGTGCGCGATGTATGATAGCCTTCCGGTTCGTAGTTTCGATGAGGAGGTTGCGGAGCGTACTGAACGGGCCGTTGTCCTGCCTTACGAGGGCGAATGGCACGATATCGGCAACTGGCAGACCTTAACAGAGCAGTTAGGAAGCCAAGTAATCGGACGAGGTCAAATCAGTGGCGGGACTCATGGCACACACATCGTCAATGAATTGCCCTATCCGCTTCATGTCATTGGCGTGGAGGGAATTATTGCTGCTGCAAGCCCTGACGGCATTCTCATTGCATCCAAAAACCATGCCCATGCGATCAAGGAGCAGCTAGGCAAACTCCAGCTTCACCCCATGCATGGCGAAACCTCTTGGGGAAGTTACCGGGTGCTGGACGAATTTGATCACCGAAGTCCGCATGACATATTAGCTCTACGACTGACGGTGTTACCGGATCATCGCTTGAATGGACGTATTCACGGCAGTGGACTTAAAGTATGGATGATCGTATCCGGTCGGGGAGAGGTGATGTTGAATGGAGAACGCTTTGCTGCCGCTAGCGGCTCTGTGTTCAGCATTCCAGTCGATACGCATCACACGCTCTGTGCTGATCTGGATTCAAAACTTGAACTGATCGAGGTGCGCCTGGGTAACAGTTTGGTGAGCACCTTTTATAAATCCGAGTCCTGACAACGCAGAGTTACACCTTGTAAACCGACTTTTCCACAAACATCGCACATAAAAAAATCGCTTTTGAGAAAGGGGAGTACAATCCCTTACTCAAAAGCGATTTTTTTGTAATATTACTACTCATAAGGAAACCGTTCTACCCTTGCCAGATAAATAAACTTTGTTGGTCTCAACTATCCCGGCCTCTCTTAAAAAGTGCTGTACGATCTTCATCTGATAATGTATACGTACTTTCTGGGGCAGGCTCCACCCTGTTTCCACAGTAACTGCACGTGCTCCTAAAATACGGGCTGCAGCGGTGCGGGAGGAACCTGGGAGCTCATGCAGCCGTAAATTGAAATGTCGGTTTTTCACCTTGATCGAGCGATTCATTCGCTTCATAATCCGGCGCATCGTGGGAATTACCGGGTTGCCCTTATTAGAGATCAGCGTTTGACCAAGCACCTTGGCATCCTTTTGTGATAATCCATTCGCTTCATGCAAGTCGAGATACCATTCAGGGTGATGCTTTTGTGTTAATTTGAATAGAGCAGCGGAAAGCGGTTGTGTTGCCGCCTGCTTTTTCTGGCGCGGAAAGGTCCGATTAAGATCAGGTTTTCCTCTGATCCGCTTGCGGTAAGCCACTTGGTTCACAATCGGTACAATAATAAGCTTGCCATGGCTGAATTTCAGTTTTTGCTCATTCAAAAGCTTTACCAGCTTCTCCGCAGCGCGTATACTCGCTATTTCATTACCATGTATGCCTGCAACCACCATCGCACACGGACCTTTCTGTCCCGCTGTGGCTACATAATAAGGAGTCGCCCAAGAAGAGCCTTTTCCAAGCATATATCGTTTGACCTGCATTCCCTTCACCTCCGTACAGACTTTCGTTGCCCGCTCTTCTGCTCTCGCCGACGGATGATCTCACGATATAATCTCAAGTAGTTGCTGGTCATCTGTTTGTTGGTAAATCTTTGGTTAACATATAATCGAAGCTGCGCAGGTGACGGATAATTTTTTCGCTGTGCCTTTCGTGCCATTTCGCCGACTGATTTGCAAATCAACTGTGGAAAGCCTGACAGCACTTCGGGAACGGAGCCATTTTTTAATGCCAGTACCGGTGTTCCACAAGCCATAGCCTCTACCATTACGAGTCCGAACGGCTCTTCCCACAGGGATGGAAACAGCAGGCACTCTGCATGTTTCAGCAGCTTCTGTTTCCGATCCCCCCCTACTGGCCCCACATAGCGTATATTCGGATTCCGCTGAATTCGAGTCCGAATCTCTCGGCGAAAAAATATAGGGGCTTTGATAGGACCAGCAATAAGCAGTCTTTTGCCTGTTCGCTCTGCAACCTGAATGGCTTGCAATACACCTTTATTCGGTATGATTCTGCCCATAAACAGCAAGTAGCCGCGCTTCTCGCTGCTGAATTCGTATTCATGGGTATTGATGCCATTATAGATATAAAATCCTTTGCCTCCGCCCATCAGCTGACGTGCTCGTTCACTGACAAATACCGGGTTTTTGCCGTGTTTCTTTACTGGGAGATGAACGGTGCATACTGATGGGCAAGGCAACTTCCTGCGCCCCATTGCAGAGCGGAACGTATGGTCATGAATGATATCAGTGCCTGAGGGCATATGCTGGAGTACATATTGGGGGATCTGACTATGTGTCAGACCCTTGGGATAAGTAATCAATTGCGCGCTGCTCCTGCTTCCACGAGCGGCAAAAAGAGATACATGATGCCCTCTTCTCACTAATTCCTCTGTTAATTCATGCACGATCTTTTCCGTCCCGCCCTTGATGGAAGGTACAGGCTGTGCATTGGGATAGTTGGATATGACCTGCACAATAGTTAGAGGTCGGCTATCGAGTGCTCTGTTCGGCTTTGAAGCCATACGAATTCCCCTTCCTGACCGAAAATACGGTGATCTTTACGATGTCAACGGGAATCTAGCATATTCCCGTACAAGTTATACGTTGTAGTATATAGGTATGTATGTTTTGTATGATTGCTTGTGCCAATCGTCTGCAAGTCGCTTTTTGTCATACGGACCTAGCCATAAAAAGAAACTTACTTATATAGCTTGTCAAGACAAAGTTAAGTAGAAAATTCTCATCGTTTTCTAATAAAGCAGGGCAAAACGTTGGGGTAACAGGTTTGTAACCATGCGTGGTAAATTCCGGATTTTTTATTTGTGTTATTGTCATCTCAGGACATCAACACAATACGAAAAACGGAGGAAATTATATATGAAAACTACTTCTAAAAAATTGTGGATGGGTATTTGCTTTACGATGACTTTGGCACTGAGCGCTGGGAGCTTCGTCGTTGGACCAGAAACTATTCATGCCGCTTCGGCAAGTAAAGGTGATCAGATTATTTCAACAGGCTCACAGTTTATGGGCGTACGTTATGAACATGGAGCTCCAGCAGGCAATACAAGCTCTTTTGATTGCTCTTCGTTCACTCAGTATGTTTTTGCACAAAATGGAATTCATCTTCCACGTTCGTCCAAACAGCAGTCAACTGTAGGCACTTATGTACCGCGTAGTCAGCTTAAAAAAGGCGATTTGGTCTTTTTCTATGCTCCAATTCATCATGTAGCCATTTACATGGGAGACGGGAAAATTTTGCACACGTTTGGTCAAGGCGGCGTCACGGTTACAGATCTGAATACAGGATGGTGGAGTTCCCATTACACAGAAGCACGTCGTGTCCTTTAGGAACATTTCAAACTACAATCTACCGAAAGCTTAACTTATAAATAACAACAGGAAAGGCTGTTCCCCTGAGTAGATATATCTACTGGTGGGACAGCCTTTCCTGTTGTTTTTGAGGCAGCGTGACGTTGACCTCCGTTCCTTCACCCTCTACGCTCTCCATTCGGATCGTACCCTGATGAGCATCTGTTATTGCCTTAGCAATCGGCAATCCCAGCCCAGTTCCTCCGGTTTTACGATGTCTGGAGCTGTCTACCCTATAAAATCGTTCAAAAACTCGCTTGAGTTCGCCCTCAGGTATACCAATTCCGTAATCTTTAACCTGGAGGTGAACATCTTTTTTATCTGAAGATATCCAGATTTCGATTTTTTCTGAGCTATACTTTAACGCATTATCCAGCAGGATGACTAGTAACTGTTTCATTTTTGCCAGATTGGCGTCCAGCCAAATCTCCTTCTCTTTTGTAAAAATAGAAATTTGGCGGTCATGTACAGGCTTGAGATGTGCTACTACCTGTTGACAACAACCGATCAGTTCTACCCGTTCATACGGTTCGGAGTCTTTTTGCTGTGAGGAAGCTAATGTCAGTAATTGCTGCGTCATCGTACGCATTCGCTGGGTTTCTTCATAGATTGATTCAATCGATTCCTTACGAATCTCCTCGTCACGCGTCCCCCACCGCCGCAGCATGTTGGCATAGCCCTCAATAATCATCAATGTTGTATTCAGTTCATGTGAGGCATCGGAAACAAACTGCTGCTGGCTCTGAAAGCTCTCTTCCAATCTTTCCATCATTCGATTAAAAGTAGCGGTCATCTGAGACAACTCATCTTGATTGTGACCGCCGACAGGAATTTTTTTGAACTTCAAACTTCTCTCGATTTCCTGCATCGTCTGAATACTACTGGAAATTGGCAGCAATATCGCATTCGCCAAAATCGTGCTACCTACCAGACTGAGCAACATAGCTCCAACAGTTGAGGTGATCAGAATTGTATTTAGAATATCGAGATTGGTTTCAAGCGCATCCCACTTTTCTGCGATCTCCAGTGTCCCTTTTTGATTACCTTCCGGAGAAAGCACTGGAAGATGGATGATCAGAATTTTATGATTCTGCACTTCCGTCAGTTGAGAGCTTTGAGAAAGGTTAAAACGTATATCGTTCAGTTTGAAACGGGATTGGCGGCTCACTTCATACAGGAGATGGGATTGCTGATCAAATACCCTCAGAATCGTATCACTGGAAAGTTCATCTTTCAGCTGAGGCCCCCAAGCATTTTTCAAAATCATCGTGGGTCCTGTTTCGGTAATGATTTCAGTCCACTTCGTTTGCAGCACTTCTCTTTCATTGCGAGTAGCAATTTTTACAAATAATAGATGGACTGTGACGTCCACAAACAGAAGAATCGTCATCACTAAAATGGAGCTCAGCAGAGTAATTTTGGTCCGCAGCTTCAATGCTCTTCCTCCCGGATACAGTACCCAACACCACGCACGGTTTTAATCAATTTTTTTTTATACCCATGATCAATTTTTTTACGAACATATCGGATATAAACATCTACTACATTTGTATCACCGACAAAATCAAACCCCCATACGTCCTGAATCAATTGATCCCGATGCAATACTTGATTTTTGTGCTCCATCAGATATTGAAGCAGATCAAATTCTTTGGGCGTAAGTTCGATGCGTTTTCCTTCCCTCACCACAAAGCGGGTCTTGCGTTCCAACACCAGGCTATCGACTTGAAGTATGGACTGCCGCTTGTCTTCTTTGGGTAAAGCAGTAGTTACTGCCTCCAATTGGTGTCTCATACTGGCTCGCATCCGTGCTAATAACTCCTCAATTTCAAAAGGCTTGGTAATGTAATCGTTGGCGCCTCCATCCAGACCTGACACTTTATCAGGAGTTGTGTTACGTGCAGTGACCATGATTACTGGGGTATGATTGTCCACCTTTCGAATCTGCTTCAGCACCTCAACTCCGTTCATCCCCGGCAGCATCACATCCAGGATAATAATATCCCATGTATGGGCTAATGCTTTTTCCAGCCCTTCTTTTCCCGTCTGTGCAATTTCAACCGCATATCCTTCGTGAGACAACTCCAACTGAAGCAATCTGGATATCTTCTCTTCATCATCAATGACCAGCACCGACTTTTTCATCACAAAACCACCTATTTTCTATAGAAAAAACTAATAAAAACCGTACATGCCATTCATTTTTTATTTGATTTTAAGCTTTTATCCGTATCGTCGCTCTATAATATAACTTTGTAATTCAATTTTTTGAGGTTAAGGAGTAATTTATTCATGTTAATTAATGTAGACTTTGCTTTGTTTCACTGGATCAATGAACTGGCTAATTACCTCGCCTTTTTGAATGGAACTATGCGTTTCGTGGCGCAATATGCACCGTATCTTTTCGGAGTAGCTTTACTGGTATATTGGTTCACCTTTAAAACGCCACATCGGATGATGGTTTTAGAAGCCGTTATCACGGTTTGTATCGGTTTTATCATTAGTTGGGGACTTGGACACTTGTTTTACAGAGATCGGCCTTTTGTCGGGCAAACGGTCATTCAGCTTATTCATCATGATCCCAATGCTTCGTTTCCGAGCAACCATGCACTTGGAGCTTTTGCTCTGGCAGCAATTCTATGGCTTCATCATCAAAAATATCGTGTCCTCTGGATGGTCTTGGCTGTGCTTATTGCAATATCCCGTGTATGGACCGAGGTTCACTATCCTTCAGATATTTTGGCAGGAGCGCTCATTGGGGCAGGCTGCGCAGTTGGTGTTCATAAATTCATTCGCAGTCGGAAGCTTCCAGGCATCTTCATGCAAGCGGCTATTATTTTTTATGAAAAATGGGAGCAGAAGCTGGGGCTTAAGCCTGTGGCACAGACGAAAACTAAGATGGCTAAACCCACTTCCTCTGTCCAAATAAAAAGCAGACGCTAATGCGTCTGCTTTTTAAACTTCATCATCTAGGCCGCTCATTAGGCTGTCGATTTGGTACGAATTGATAATTTTCGTTCTTCATAACGCTGATAGAACCAAATGCAGACCGCCATCCAGCAGCCACTCATGAAATAGCCACCCACCACATCACTCGGATAATGCACGCCCAAATATATACGGCTTATCCCGATCGCCAAAATGAGCAGACTACTGAGCACAACAAGAAGGATACGACCTCTCCTGGAAGGGACATGCTTCCACAATAAAAACGTCAGCGCCGCATACATACTAAAAGCTGTCATGGAATGTCCGCTTGGAAAGCTATATCCATTGGCTTCAATAATACGGTGGATTTCAGGTCTCGCACGCCGAAATAGCATTTTTAGTACCGTATTCAGCAGCACCGATCCCAGCACCGCAACCGCTAAAAAAAGCAATTCTCGGCGGTGTCCCAATACGCTATACAGCACGAACATGGCAATTAAAATAATAATCACCACTGGAATCCCGCTGCCGATTATGGTGAAACATTTCATAAGACGTGTCATAGCAGGCGACTCCAACTGTTCAATAGCAGTAATAACCCTGTAGTCAAAATGCCGTACTTGCTGGTCGCTAACCCATAATGCGATTAAGCCAAAACCGAGGGCACATATTATACATGTGAGCAGAGCCAGGGAAATCGGCAGTTTTGTAGGTAATTGCTTCATTGCTTAGAGGTCCTCCATCATCTTCATCTCATAATTAAACAAAATGCAGCATTCATATCGTCCATGTATTTACTTTACCCACTTTTCTTGTATCATTTCAGAAAAGATTAGCCTTTAGATTAAAGCATGGTGCTTCTGATGCAAAAATAGCATAAAAAAGACACCACCCAAGCTTATAGGCTCGAATGGCATCTAGTCATTACACGTGAGTACTGCATACGCAATTCTATATCAAACAAATCGCATTTTCCTGTCAGGTTGGCGTGACTTCGCTGAGTTTAATCTTATTCTCTGCTTCCTCGATTGGATACCGTTTGCGAAACCACAGCGATTGTAGCAGCAAAAAGGTGCCGCTTACGGTCCAGTATAAAGGCATGGCCGCGGGAGCATTAAAGGAAAAGACCGCCATCATTATCGGTGAAAGATAACCCATGATAGCCAATTGCTTGCGCTGGTCAGCCGTCATCTGAAACTGAGAAAGCTTGGACTGCGCCAAGTATACAATTGCGACGATAATGGCCAAGATCCAGTCCGGCTGTCCGAGGCGGAACCAGAGGAAAGAGTGAGAGGCCAGCTCTGGCGTGAGTCTGATCGCAGTATACATACCGCTTAAAATCGGAAGCTGAATCAGAATAGGCAGGCAACCAATATTGAGCGGATTGAATTGATGCTCTTTGTATAACGCCATCATTTCCTGCTGCATACTCTGCTGGCTGGCGGCGTCTTTCTTATTTTCATACTTCTTCTTAATTCGGTCTAAGTCAGGCTGCATAGCGCTCATCTTGCGCTTCATTCCCTGCTGGGCACGTGTTTGGCGCATCATCAGCGGTAGTAAGGCCAGACGGACAATGAATGTTAAAGTCATGATCGCTAGACCAAAGCTTCCACCAAACCATTGTGCCAAATGCTGAATGAGCCAAGAAAGCGGGAATACTACATAATGATTAAAAAAACCAGGTGTCTGCGCATTAATCTCCGCGGCATTCGCACCACAACCAGACAGCAGCATGACCAGCGCCAAGGCTGCGATTAAACCCAATATCCGTTCTTGTTTACCCCAAAAAGTGAATCCCTTGAATCGTTTCATATGTTCCTCCTCGTTGATTGACTGTGCCATCATTCAACAAGGGAGAACAATCGGAAGCATCTTCATCCGGCGCTTCCTTACGCCGAATGTGACGTGCTAGCCGGACAGGCATGTCCTGTCCGCGGGCAGACATCGGCATCAGCGGAGAAGCATGCGAGCGGACGGGCCCGCCTTCGACCCAACATTCGTCTATGCTGCCATGCAAATGAGCAAGATACGTATACGTCACTGTACACAGCAAGCCGATCGTAAGTAAATAGGGGAGTAAGTCCTGAAGCTCAAACAAGGGATTCACCTCCTTCGGTATGTTGCTACAATTATAGCACGAAACCGGACAATCGACTAATCTTTAATTAGAGATAGAATCACACTAACCTTACATGAAACTTTTGGATTTATTTACAGTCTAATCAAAGGTAATATTCTGTAAAGCTTACTCCCCTATTAACTATTAAAGGAGCCAGCGCGTATGAGAAAAACGGCAATTAATACATTGTGTACAGGATTAGCAATAATCAGCCTCGGTCTGCCCCTGATCAGCAGTGGATTCGCTCAAAAAGTAAGTGCAGAGCAATCTGCGGTCACCATGAGCAGCAGAGCTTATAACACTGCGATCCAGGCACCTGTGATCAAGCCTACCTGGTCTTTTCCTGTTATTCCAACTGATAGTGCCCCATATTCAGAGCAAACGGTTGCAGTAGCAGTAAACAATAAGGTGTTCGCCATTGATTCTAACCACAGATTGGTTGCTCTTGAGGCCAGCTCAGGACGAAAATTGTGGCAGTATGGCGATCAGCTTACCCCTATTTTAATCCAGAGCAATGGCATCATCTATGGGATGACACAGAGCGGCACCATCTATGCCGTAACAACATCAGGCAAGAAAGCATGGATCACTCCGTTAGGATATACAAAGGCAGATCATATTCATCGAATTGGCTCTACAGTATACGTTACACAATCGGAGCATACCGCTGCCGTTGATGCTGCTAGCGGCAAACTCAAATGGAAGATTAGTGAGGAAAAGGACTTGTACCACGGTCTGGACAAACTCATGGAAACCGATGGCGTCCTCATCCGCAATTATAACGTACAGGGCAGCCTGACCTTTGAGCAGATCAATGCATATGACGCCAAAACTGGCAAAAGGCTCTGGGACAACTTCAGAACTTCCTTTCCACTAGCGGTCAAAGACGGGGTTGTATACTCCGTTACCAACACGTTTATGATGGAGGATGATGACCCGGTTAACCATAAAGTTACGATCGCACAATACGACCTCAAGACAGGTAAAGCCAAAGGAGATCGACAGTATCGCTGGACGGAGCCTAAAAATAAAGACGGTGATTACCAATCTGGCGGTGTATCTGGTACTGCTTTTTTGTACGGCAAAGATCTATATATCTTTCAGGGAAAGATACTAGCTTCCTATGACTTCTGGAACTACAAGCCAGACAGCAAGCCTGCCCACAAGTGGTCACAAGAAAGCTATGGACACCTCTCTTCTTTATCTGCTATCCATGAAGGTCGCATTTTCTACGAAGATTATAGTTCCAACAGACTAACTGCCATGAAGCTGTCTACAGGTCAATTCATTCAATTCGATGGGGATAATCCGACGGTTCAAGCTGACGTAATTGGTAAAGGAGTCTATATCGGGCAATCGGATGGCGTTTTTCATGGCTATGATTTAATGACCTTAAAACCCGTGTTTACTGTGAACACCGGCTCACGTTCCTTCGGTCCAACGCTCAAATCCGGCGGGATGATATTTATTCAAAGTGGGAGCCGTCTGCTTGGCGTCAAGCTCCCTGCTTCCTTAAAATAGAAGTATCAACTAGAAAGTACGCTCTTACGATACGTTAAAAACTTAACGAATAGCAAGCATACGATTCAGTGCCTGTACAGCGTCCTGTCTGATCTGAGCATCCACACGAATGACCCCCACAGGCTCTCCCCGATCAATCTGCTCCATTGCCCACAGCAAATGGGGGAGATCGATCCGGTTCATGGTCAGACAAGGACACATATCAGGGTTGAGCGATTCAATTTGCTGTTCAGGATACTGCTGCTTGATTCGTTGCACGAGATTCATCTCCGTACCGACCGCCCATCGGGTTCCTGGCTCTGCCGCACGGATCGTATCGATGATGAACTTGGTAGAGCCCGCGCAATCTGCAAGCTGCACAACCTCATAAGAGCATTCGGGGTGAACGATAACCCGGATATTCTTATCGCGTTGACGAACGTTGCGAATATGATCTACCGTAAATTTTTCATGAACTGAACAGTGCCCTTTCCATAAAATAATTTTTACGGTTGCTGGGTTTTGTTCAGTCTCCAGCTGATCGGTCATGGGATTCCATACAGCCATTTCATCCAGCGGGATTCCAAGATCATAGGCTGTATTGCGTCCGAGATGCTGATCCGGCAAAAATAAAATACGTTCCTTTTGCTTCAGCGCCCAATCCAGCACCTGCTTGGCATTCGAAGAGGTCACAGTAGCGCCGCCATGCCGCCCTACAAAGGCTTTGATCTCCGCAGTGGAGTTTACATATGTTAATGGAATGATCGTATCACCTACCAACTCCTGCAAATGTTTCCACGCTCGTTCCGTCTGCTCCATGTTCGCCATATCTGCCATCGAGCAGCCTGCGCGCATATCTGGCAGAACAACGGTTTGCCGATTGGTAGTCAGCATATCCGCTGTCTCCGCCATAAAATGAACCCCGCAAAACACAATGAACTCCGCTTCCTGATTTTTTGCAGCCATTTGAGCAAGCTGTAAAGAATCGCCTGTGATATCAGCAAATTGGATAACCTCATCCTTCTGATAATGATGGCCTGGAATGAGCAGCTTTGAGCCCCATTTTTGTTTCAGTTCAGCCACACGTTGCTCCATATCAGCAACCGACAGTGTTTTATAATGCTCTGGCATAAGTCCACGATTTCCTTGTAAAACGTCTAGCATAGACATTCGAATCCCTCCATATCCTTGCGGCTAACTGTCCTTCGCCCACGAATAGATAACCGCATATATTTACATGTGTCTTGACACCTATATTTACACATGACTACAATAATCTCAAGGGCTTTTGGAATGGAATTATTTTTAAGCGGGGAGGATTGGCTGTGATTTACCTGGACTATGCCGCTTCTACACCCATGTGTGACGAAGCTTTGCATATATATAGCGTGTTGAATAAGGAAATGTTCGGAAATGCCAGTAGCCTCCATGATGCAGGCGGTCAGGCAGCCTACACACTAGATTACAGCAGGCAACGAATGGCAAATATGATTGGCGGGCAACCGGAAGGCATCTATTTTACAACAGGGGGAACAGAATCCAATATGTTGATCGTGCAATCGATCCTGAACGGATTGCCGCAGCACAAAAAGCATTGGATTATGAGCGCTTTGGAACATCACTCGATGTACAATCTTGCTACGAAGCTAAAACAACAGGGCTATGAACTGACCATTGTGCAACCAGATCAGGAAGGACGAATAACTCGTGAAGTTCTTATCCCCCATCTAAAAGACAACACCGGGCTTGTATCGGTACAACACGCCAACTCAGAAACAGGTCTGATTCAGGATCTTGCCGCCTTGTCTCCTCTGCTCCACGAACGCGGTATTATGCTGCATAGTGATGCGGTACAAACATTCGGAAATGTGCACATTGATGTAGAAGCCATGGGAGTGGATGCACTCTCTATATCAAGCCATAAAGTGTATGGCCCCAAGGGTGTCGGCGCTGCATATCTCAAACCTGGAACGCCATGGCGTCCAGTGTATCCCGATACACTGCATGAAAACGGATTTCGTCCTGGAACGGTTAATGTTCCTGGAATCGCAGCCTTTGTCGCGGCGGCAGAAATGATGACCGAACAGATGGAGATGCATCAGGAGCGATACGCTACCCTGCGAAAATACTTTATTGCGAAAATTCAGGAGAGATCCATTCCGTTACGTTGGGTTGTACAGGAAAGCGAGAAAAAAGCTGTGCTTCATCATATTGTGGGATGTTTTTTTGACGGTTACGAGGGACAATATGTTATGCTGGAATGTAATCGCAACGGTGTCTGTATATCTACTGGTAGCGCATGTGCCGCCGGACATCACGAGCCTTCGCCTGCCTTACTGGCGCTTGGAGCATCCGGTCGTGAAGCCTTACAATTTGTCCGTATTTCTTTCGGCAGGACAACCACCATCGAGGAATTAAATGTACTGGTAGATATTTTGACAGACCTGAAGCATCGACAAGAAAGGAGCTTATCCCGTTGACTGAATCTTTAAAACGGTCAGGTACGGATCGCCGAGAACAGCTATTATTGTGGCTCAAAAGCGAATCACCGTTGACCGGGAGCGAACTGGCACGCAGGTCCTCCGTTTCAAGACAAGTAATTGTACAAGATATCTCCCTGTTAAAAGCAAGCCAAGAACCGATCCTTGCAACAAGTCAAGGATACATTTATATGGAGCCTGCGGCTCAATCCGCTCCTTCAGCCTCTCGTATTATTGTGTGTAAACACGGACCTGAACAAACAGAAGAAGAATTAAAGCTGATTGTGGACCATGGTGTCAGTGTGCAGGATGTCATCGTTGAGCATCCAGTATATGGAGATCTGACCGCTCCAATACGGGTCGGAACCCGCAAAGAAGTGGACGATTTTATACGTAAGATCAGTTCCACCCAAGCCACTTATCTGTCCCAACTGACTGGAGGCATCCACCTGCATACCTTGAACGCCTCGGATGAAGATAAAATCAATGATGCCTGTGCTGCATTGGAGCAAGCTGGCTTCCTGATGACTGATTAATCCAAGTACGAAAGTACGATAGCAAAGCCAAGAAACCCGTCCAGTGTGTGGAGTGCAAATGCATTCCATACAGACGGTTTGCAAATAGCTAGAAAAGAAAAATCCCGGCCCCCTTATAAAGGGAATCGGGAATGGACTAGGTAAGCTTAATTTCCAGCAGCTCATATTTGATTACAGCCATGGGGGCATCGACATGAATGATACTGCCCACTTTTTGCCCCAAAAGTGCCTTGCCTAAAGGGCTCTCATAGGAAATTTTGTTATCCAGAACATCTGCTTCAGCAGGACTTACAACTTTGTATTCCACCTTCTCCGAAAATTCGATGTCATTCAGAATAACTGTAGATCCGATACCGACTGTTTCAAGATCGAGATTACTTTCATCTACAATCCGAGCTTTAGTCAACATTTTTTCCAAGGCCATGATCCGTGTTTCCATAAACGCTTGATCGTCCTTGGCTGAATGATATTCACTATTTTCCTTTAGATCTCCATAGCTGATGGCCAATTTGAGGCGTTCGGCTAGCTCCTTGCGTTTTACCGTCTTCAGTTCCTTCAGTTCTTCCTCTAACTTGGCTAATCCCTCTTTAGTTAACAATACTTCTTCATTCGACATAGTCTTATTTCAACTCCTATTTCAGCACTTTGCATAATTCAAATTCAACACTCGAATATACAATATATAAACGAGCTAAACCGTTAGGGGCTATCTTTTGCTGATTGGATAATGCTCCTAGAATTTGATGCACAATGCTCATTTAGCTTGCTTTATTGTAGTTTACTCTAAATTGGACCAACATGCGAAAAGAAATTCAGAAATTTAGCAGTCAGCTACCTTCGAGCATAGTATCCACATGGTAACCAAAGCTTTATTGTTCGCATATCGTATGATCATAACGTAATTTTAATGAGCACGTGCAGTGCCGCTGCCCTTGTCCCATATCTCATGAAAACCAGACAGGAGCAGTGTATGGCGGGAGGAAGATTCAATGGCTTCCTTAGGAAAGAATGGAAATGGGAACGGGAATCGTAAATCCAAGTCCCCTCCCAACGGTCAAAAGAAAAATGGATTAAACAGTAATTCAGCTATCTTTTCCGCACTTCAAGGAAAAAATGTGGAGGTCCTAGTCGCAGCCCTCCTGCTAACAGGAAAACTAAACGTCGATTCTGTGACTTTATACAGACAAGCAACTTTACTTATAGGACTCACAGGTAAATACAAAACATTAGCATCTGCCCCTACCAATGTCGATAATATGGTGAAATTTTTAAATGATAACGGAAATATGACATTGGATCAGGTGATACAAGCCTTTTCCCAGAAAGTAAATAATAAATAATTAACAGAAGGCGAAAGGAGACATTTGTGTTGAGTGAGTTTGATGGAGAATATTTTGCAGAGGTAATCATTATTGTGATTCTAGTCACCCTGTTCTTCTATGGCTCCTCAGAAATAGAGGGACTTTCCGCTTCGCCTACTCAAACCTAAAATGATAATTTCCAACAAAAAAAGCACCTATCGACTCTCGCGAGCTCAATAGATGCTCTTGCTTTTTTAACAGCCTATCCTTTCCAAATTAACGTTCCTTCACTTCTACACTTATGGTTTGACTGGAAACTTCTCCGGCAACATTGACTAGCTCGGCCCGATACTCATACGTACCTGGCTTTTGGTTTTGAATGTGGGTCGCAGCACTTTGGGCCTGCGGGCTTTGGCTCGACAGTTTTTGCGTGTCGATCAGCTTACCATTTTCATACAGGTTGTACTTGGTTGCATTTGTGCCCCACCACATATTCATTGTCAGAGTATAGGTGCCGTCACCATCCCAATTGTCATGAGACAACACCGGAATGCCTGGAGAAGCATCCGTTACTTCAACAGTTAACGGGTCGCTGACTGTTTTCCCGGAAGGGTTGATCAGCTCGGCTGTATACGTGTAGGTGCCGTTGCCCTTGCCTGTAACAGAAATGACTGCTTGTTGTGCTCCAGGGGAAGCTGCTTGCAACGATTGTGTTGCAAGCAGCTTGTCATTTTCATACAGCTTGAGTTCATCACCGTTCGTACCCCACCACAGATTCATGGTAATGTTGTAATCGCCGTCCTTCAGTCCGGTGTCCTGACCATTGTCATGAGACAGCACAGGTTTACCCGGCACTTCACCTGTAGCGGTTTTCTCGACTCTAACGGTTACAGCATTGGATACGACCGTTTTACCGTCCAAGGTGACGCTGGCTGTAATCTCGGCGCCCCCCTCTTTTATGGCCCGAAGTTCTCCATACGTATCCAGCGTAACGGATTCATGACTGCTGATATACTGAACTGATGCATGATTTAGATCGGCTTGACTGCCATCTGTTAGCGTACCCTTGAGATGTGTGGCTGCTGTATCCCCAACGTTAAAGGTTGTTTGATCCAGTAAAAGCTCTACCTCTTGCAGAGCAGCACCATTCTGAGCTGAAAAGTCATCGAGTCCGCGCGGCTTTAACTGATAATTCCCTTTGAAAATCGACGAAATTCCCTTCAGCTTCACTTGCTGTCCTTCTTGATATGGAAAAGATGTGCGTGTTAAGCCTGTCCGTGCATCGATTCGCACATGATGGCTAACCTCACCCACGACTGCATCAAATCCAAACGAACCTGCAGGTGTTGCATCAATCACATTACGAATGATTGCAGCAGGAAGCTCAACCAGTTGTCCTTGATTCGCATCACTCAACTCGGTGACTTGCACCACTTGCGGAAGTTGTCCTTCACCCGTTTTTTCAATGGCCAATGGATCGGTCAACTCCAGTTCACTGTTATGCAGCGCTAAGCTCGCTGTAATCTTTACTCGATCACCTTGGTGAAAGCCGCTTTGATTTTGATATACATAAATACCGCCACTTTCATCCTGCATGTAAAAGGCTTGGCCGCCGAATGCCCCTGGTTCTGTCGTCACAACCCCCTCTAAGGTCACAATTTTACCAGCCGGAAGACTTCGTGCTTCTGCGACACTGATACGAGCTGGAATCGTATTTCCTTCATCGGGCAATGGTTGGGCTAGGACATCTGCCAGCACGACGGACTGGGTCAGCAGGTTGCTGCCGTTTTGTCTCAGCCTAAGATTAGCTGAACCACTGGTACCCGGCTTAATCCGCACGGCCAAGTCCCTATAGGCATGCCCCTTGCTATCGGATTCCAGACTAAAAGTTCCGCTATAACCGTAAGAGGTTGGCCAGCTTCCATCCGGATTTTGAATCTGGGCTACCTGGTTACCGCCCGCTACATAAATCCCTGTGCTGAATCCACTAATCGTGCTACCCGGAGCCAGTTGGTCAGCAACTATGCGAATTTGAAAAGGCTGGGCATTCGGCAATTGCTCCTGACGAACGATGCTGTACACAGGCTGTGCACTGGCTGTAGGCCCGCCATAGGAACCGGCCTTGAATGTTTGCGAATCCCACCATTTGTAACCGGCAGCAGGAGCAGACCAAGGCTCGGCTTGCGGTTCCGTGGAAGCCTGTGGTTCTTCAAAAGGTAATAGCGCCGTCGGTTGATCAAGCTGTAAGTTTTTTACATCCGATAGACTGGTATACTCCTCCTTCTTGGACAACCAGTCTACCATATTGACCAGTAACACGGCGTCATCCTGCTCCTTAAAGCCGTCATACGTTGTCTTCTTGGTTCCTGTCTCTTCACGCAAGTATTTTGGCGTTGCGTCTTCAACAGGAGACGAATCCCCAATGAAAGCAGCTTTGCCTAGACCGACTTTGGCTACAGCAGCATAAGGTCCTTCCGCTATACCTCCTCCGTTATAGACGCCCTGATCTACTGCATTCCCCCAAGCCTGATTGGTTTTAGGCAGATATACGATCCCCTTGGCTTTGGTCGGGTCAATAATCGCCAATGTTGATCCTGCGTGCATCGCCACATTACTCACACCCGCTGTAATGCCAAACGCCTGTGCAGGCTCAACAATCTGGTTAGCCGTGATATCGCCTAATGCATTGTAGCGAAAACGTATACCAAACTGACTGCCTAGCCAATCTGAGCTAACTACGCCCTGCATCGCAGCCGAGCCTTTTTCCTCCTCACTCATTCCCTTTGCAGGGTCTTCCCATGCACCACGACGGTATCCGTTGATACTTTCTGCTCCGTCCCAGCGATTCTTGTTGCGGTCGGCGTTATAATGATCTCCAATGAAAAAAATGCTATTGCCTGCTTTAACATACTGTTCCATTGCCGCTTGTTCGCTTTGTTTAAAAGGAATATTCGGCTCTGCTGTCACAAATACATCATAATTCTTTAAATCATTATAAGTAATGGGTGTAGATTGGCGAAGTTCATGAACATCGTAGCCATTGTTTGCAAGGGCTTGTCCGAAATCTGAGAATCCACCATCAATCACCCAATCTGCTGCGCCAGCTGTCTGTCCATGTGTATTGTCGAACAACACTTTTTTACCAGCGTTCTCATTGACCACTTTAGCTGCAATATAAGGGGCTGGGTCAGCTGGACCTTCTGCATGGGCCGGTTGCACAGTGCCCACAACACCAGTGTACAACGATAAAGTGAAAACCATCGCAGATGCGTATTTGAAGCTGCGGGATGTAAGACGATGAAAGATTCCCATTCTATTCCTCCTGTTTATTGGTTTAAGGCCCCTCTTAGAGGGGCACTAAATATAAATGTTAGCATTCATTTATGTTCGGACATGCGTTGGTTTGTAAATCTTTAGGAATAATGAAATGGGAGGAAGTTCCAATAAAAGAGATAGGCGGTATGCAGCAATGTGAGTATCGCAAAAAGGATTTTTCCAGCAGCCCGGGCTCTTGTTTCCCCGGTAATCAGCTTTGTGCCATTCGCGATCAATACCCACACAGCAAGGAGTGCTGAAAGGAGCGGCAGCATGCAAATTCCCCAAATATACCAGGCGGAATAGCCATACACCATCTGATTGTTGCCATAGACGACCTGCACCCCAAGAAAAATCGTATTTAGTAACGCGATGTATGCCAGGTTGGATGAAATGTGATTATTCGTTTTACGGATAGCTCTATGCATATACCTTATGATCCAAATCAGCAGGGTTGTGATGAAAAATAAGGAGGCAGCAGCATAGCTGATCAGCAGCGTCCAGGTACGGTGCCAAAGTGTCGTCTGCTTCATGGTCTTACTATCCGGAGCAATCATCATCCACGTACCCTTTTCCTGATACAGTAAAATTTTAAGCTGGCCCCCCTTTTCCACAAACAGTCCATCACCTGCTGCTTGAAAAACTTTGTCTGTTGCTTCATTCTGATTCGGGTATTTTCCTTTAACTATTAGCGTATGATCATCTTGAATTTGAACGGTGTACTCAATGCTTCCCAGTATCCGAATCCATTTTCCCCACCCATGAACAGGAGTTGTATCTACCTGATATACGCCCTCGATCTCTGGCGAAAGCTTCACT
The DNA here is from genome assembly GCF_050516475.1 of Paenibacillus ottowii. Lineage (NCBI taxonomy): Bacteria > Bacillati > Bacillota > Bacilli > Caryophanales > Paenibacillaceae > Paenibacillus > Paenibacillus ottowii. The sequence continues at coordinate 406,535 of NZ_CP191577.1, forward strand.
TGCGCGGCAGAACGAGCCATAGACTGAGAAGTGGCATGCGGTTTTGCGGGAAGCATTTGGGCTATCGCATCGATGACTTTTCCATGAAGCAGGGTGTCCGTGTCGGCTGAATTGACGGTCACAAAAATGCCGATCTTCTGGGACGGAATCAGTACCATTTCGGAAATAAAATCATCAATTTCCCCGGTAGCCCACAACATGGGTATTCCCGTCTTCAATTGACCACGGAAAAATCCATAGCCCAAGCCATCCAGGCGGGCATCCGCTGCAAATTGCTGTGCATGCATCATTTTTACCGTTTGCGGCTGGAGCACCGTTTTGCCCTCATACTCTCCATGGTTTAAATGAGTAATCAGATAATGGGAAAAATCGTTGGGTGTGACGTTCAACGCTCCTGCTCCCGGCAGATTGATATACGATAAGGGTTGTTTTACATAAGCTCCATGCTTCCAATGATACGATTGGGCCAGTTCCGGATGAGTTAACGGCAACTCCAGTGTCGCGCTGGGCATATTCATGGGCTGGAATAGATGTGTACGGAGGTAATCATTCAGTCCCTGACCGGTTACTTGCTCCACGATATTACCGATCAGACCGAAGGCAACATTACTGTATTCATACTGAACTCCAGGTTTACGGATAGGTGGTTGATTTTTAAAATACGTGCTGAGATACTGCTCTGTAGGTAAAACGCCTGCCCGAGTCGAGCTGTTAATGTCGTATATCGCTTCGTCTAATCCCGCAGTATGTGTCAGAAGCTGATGCAGATTAAAGGGATGATTTTGGTATTGCGAAGCTTGGTAGCTGTGGAGATATCGGTTTACGTCTTCATTCAAATCAAGCTTGTTCTGCTCGACCAACTGCATCGTGGCGCTTGCACTAAATGATTTGGTTAGCGAACCCACACGAACAATAGTCTTCGCCGGGTCGAATGCCCTTTTCCGCTCCAGGTCTGCATATCCATATCCTTTACTAAAAAGAATGTGGTCTTCCTGGGTCACAACCACGGCAGCTCCCGGAATATGCAAATTTTCTAATTCTGTACTCATGATATCGTCCACTGCTTTTTCCACTGAATGAGGTGTTATACTGTCTGCTGCCCATGCCGAAGCAATGAACAGATTCCAAAGAAACAACGTTGCTAAGAATGCAGATAGGTAGCCAATACCTCTATTTTTCATATGGAAGTATCCTCCTTACCTATGAAGTTGATTTAATAATTGAACCGTGCGGTGATTGCATAGCGAGCAGATCTTTATACTCCGAATGGGAGCCATCAGCAAGGCGCTATGGAATCATCGCACTTCCCATCTCGGGAATGCACATGATAAAGCGAATCCTGATCGAATCGCGTAAGCAGAAGGCTTCTTACCTGTTCGATCAGGATTCATGCGTTACAGATAAAATTAGTAATTCCAGTTAGTTAAATCATCGACCGGCAATTTTCAAGAATTATGATGGGCCAAACCTTGTGTCATGTCTTTGTTCATGTTCTGAGTTATCTTTTGTATTGCGGCACGGATACTTTTTACATTTTCTTCGATAAATCCGGGTTCCAGCAGTTCATAATGATTCCCAATCAAGCTATGCTCTTCATAGCTTCCTTGTGTAGCATCTTTCCATAAAAGTTTATTATCTCCTGTACCCTTCACCGTTTCCGATCCAGCGGCGACAAAGCCATGAATATTCGCCTGAACGCTTTCTGTATTCACAAGCTGGTTGCCATACACCGCATAAGCGATCATTTTACGCTGGTACGTTTCATTCAACAGCTCACGATAGGAATCTGGAACCTGTTCCAGCATGGCATGAATTTCCCGCTCTGTTTCTTCGTTTGTGAATGGCAGAGCTTCTGCCCTTTTGACCGAATCGAGCATTAATATATCGGATACAGTATGACCTAGGCGTTCCAGTGTGTCGGCAACTTTATGCGCCAGATTACCACCTATGGAATAACCAAGCAGCACATACGGACCTTGCGCCTGCGTGTTGATGATTAAATCAACATAGCGTGCCAACATGGCCTGCTCGTCTGCAACATCATCTACGAATTCTAATCCATACACGACGGCGTCTTGGTCCAGCTGCTTCGCAAGCTCTGCGAACGACAGCCCGTATCCAAGCATAGGAGGAAAGCAGAAGATAGAAACCGGACCGTGTTCATTCAACCGAATGATCGGGCTATCAGCCTTGTATTCCAGATCGGCTTTCAATAATGTGAGCGCCTGCTCTTCTATGGTCGGGAACTCCAGAACACTACGGATGGGCAGCTCAATATCTGTAGCAAGGCGAACTTTGCGTATAAGTTCCAGCACTTTCAAGGAATGTCCACCCAACGTGAAAAAGTCATCGTGGATGCCCACTTGCGGGATTTCAAGCACTTCCTGCCAAATGGCTGCCAGTAAATGCTCCACATCGGTTCGTGGTGCGACATATTCGATACCCGTATGCAGTGCTTTATCCGGCACAGGTAAAGCTTTGCGGTCGATTTTGCCATTTGTCGTTAGCGGAAACCGATCCAGCTGCACAAAGGCAGACGGAATCATATAGCTCGGCAAACTGGCTGACATCACAGCTCGAATCTCACGGATGGTCAGTTGTTCATCGGCAGTGAAGTAAGCACATAATTGCTGCTGACCTGCTCCATCCCGCAAAGCGATAACAACACTATCCCGTACGGACGGTACACTTGCCAGTCTCGCCTCCACCTCGCCCAACTCAATCCGGTAACCGCGAATTTTAACCTGCTGATCAATCCGTCCAGCGTATTCCAGTATGCCGTCTTCACGCCAGCGAACAAGGTCTCCAGTACAGTATAGGCGATCTCCGTCTACCCACGGATTAGCAAGAAATCTCTCAGCTGTCAGCTCAGGACGGTTCAGATAACCACGGGCAACTCCGTCTCCGCCAACAACCAGCTCACCCCAAGCTCCGATCGGTTGTAGGTTAAATGATGAATCTACTACATACGCCGTCGAATTGCGGATAGGACGTCCAATTGGCACAGAATCCAGCTGTTCTTCTGTAATGTGGTACGTCGTCGAAAAGGTTGTATTTTCCGTTGGTCCATAGCCATTAATGATGTTCATGTGCGGATTATCACGCAGGACCCGGTTAATATGGGGTGCAGACAAAACATCACCCCCCACCAGCAAATACTTCACATCACCGAAAAGTTTACTATCCTGCTGTGAAAGTTGATTAAATAGCGGTGTGGTCAGCCACATCATGTTGACGTGATGATCCTGTATCGTCTCTTTCATCTTGGCTGCGTCCAAAAGGTCATCCTTATGCAAGAGAACAAGCTGACCGCCGTTCAGCAGTGCGCCCCAAATTTCAAATGTAGATACATCAAATACAAACGCACATGTCTGCAGCATTCGGGTTGATTCATCAAATGGGACATAATCCGTATTGCGGACGAGACGCACAACACTTCGGTGCTCAACTACGACACCCTTAGGCTTACCTGTTGAGCCTGAGGTATAAATGACATAAGCGGCATGATTACTCGCTCCATCTATACCCGGATTGGAAGCATCTGCACTGTACGACTTATCATCATTCAGATTGACAATCTGTCCGTCAAAATAGCACCGATCCAATAAATCTTGCTGAGCCAGCAGTAGCTTGGCTCCCGAGTCCTCTAGCATATAACGGATACGATCCTCTGGATATTGAGAATCTATCGGCACATACGCGCCTCCAGCCTTCAAAATGGCTAATGTTCCCGTAATCATATCCAACGAGCGCTCCGTCAAAATGCCAACAGGTTCATCAGGTTTAACCCCTGCATCCCGCAGTGTACGCGCTAATCGATTGGCTGTCTCATTGAGCTCCCGATAGGTCAATGTTTGATGACCCAAAGCTACGGCAATATGATCTGGTGTGCGTTCTGCCTGTTCCTCAAACAGTTTATGAATCGTCTGCTTGTCTGGATATGCAGAGGCAGTGTCATTAAACTCTCCGGTAATTTGCTGTTTTTCCGCCGCTGTAACCAGTTCCAGCTCTTCTACACGAACATTTGGGTTAGACAAAATTTGCTCCAACAGATTCACAAAATGTCCATGCAGACGCTCAATGTCTGTTTGATCATAATTTAACGCATTATACATAAAACGAATCTTCACGCATTCTCCCGGCATTACAACTACATTCAGATCATAGTTGGTCTGCTCAAGAGCTACCACGTTGGAAATCGGGGAAAGTTCCTGCCCATCAATTTCCATCTCCTCGACCTGCTCATCCACCGGATAATTTTCAAACACCATAATATGGTTAATTAAATCCTGTTTCTGGTCAGTCAATGCCTGAATTTCAAACAGTGGGTACGTATCATACGCATGAGAAGCCAGCGCCTGTTCCTGCGTTTTCTTCATAACCTTTGCAAAAGATTCCCCTGCCTCACTAAGGATACGAACGGGAATGGTATTAATGAACAAGCCGATAATACCCTCGACTCCGATAATATCCGATGGGCGGCCTGAGACGACACTACCAAATACGACATCACGGTGGTTGTTATATTTTTGCAGCACAATTCCCCATACGGTTTGTAATAACGTATTCATGGTTACCTGATATCGCTTAGCCGTCTCCTCCACCCGGAGGGTAAGCTCACGCTCCAAAACCGTCACCCAATCACTAGCTGTATAGCCTCCACTCTTGCGGCCGGATTTTACAGCTGGTAGTGCTGTTTGCTGCTCATACCCGGATAAATAGCTGCTCCAGTAATCAGTTGCCGCCTTACGATCCTGTGCTTCCAGCCATTCAATAAAGCGGCTGTAGGGCACAGCCGGTGCCAGCTCTGGCACTTTTCCCTCCTGAAGCGCTGCATAGCTTTCAAGCACTTCTTTATTTATTAGGGACAGACACCAGCCATCCATGACGATATGATGAAAGCTCCACACCACATGGTAACTGTCTTCCCCGGTGCGCAACATCGCTATACGCATTAGGACATCCCGACGAAGATCAAATCCCTTTGCTTTATCTTCCAACTTGAAGTTTTTCAACCAAATGCCCCTTGTATCGCTATCCAGCCCACGTAAATCTTCGTAATAGAAGCCACAATTCCGATTTCTAAAGACCACCTGCAACGGCTCCGTATCCCGGCCAAAATAAAAATGTGTACGTAGCGCCTCATGTCGCCGAACCAGGATATTCAGACTTTCTGCAAAATTCTCGATGTCCATCTGACCCCGCATATCATAAGAAACCTGCTCAAAATACGCGTCACTCGCGGCTGCTTGACTATCGAGCTGGCTGTGAAACAGCATCCCTTTCTGCATCGGAGTCAGCGCATATACATTGTCGATCTCACCCGCAGTGCCCATTTCAGATAACAGGCTGTCCAAGCCCTCTACACTCATTCCTTTATACGAAATATCACTTGGGGTCAGCTCTGGTTGTTCTTTATGAATGCAATGGGTCAAAATTTCACGCAAGCTCGATTCCAGTAATCTCGCCAATCGCTCGATCGTTTCTGGTCGGTAGCTGGTACGGCTATAGCTAATCGTCAGCCCCAACTGGCCTCCCGAAATCATGCCGCCAAAATCCAGCGTATAGGTCCGAGCCATGGTTGGGCTAAGTGGCATGCCCCCGCTGTATGGGGATGATTGCAGGTCATTTCCCTTCATATCCTGATCAAATTGTCCCAAATAGTTAAAACTGATTTCAGGATCTGCTTCAAACAGGGCTGGCGATGCTTCAGCTAAATATTTCAATACACCGTATCCGATCCCTTTTTGTGGGATACTACGCAGTCCTTCCTTCACATGTTTAATCCGCTGCGAAAGAGCCGTTTCTTCTGGCATATCGAGTAAAACAGGATATTGGCTTGTAAACCACCCTATCGTCCGGGTAATATCCACCTCTGGAAGAATAGTTTCACGTCCATGTCCCTCTAGATTAATCAGGAAACGATCATTTCCGCTCCATGCTTGTAATGCCATTCCTACCGCCGTCAGCAACAGGTCATTAATTTCTGTACGGTAGGCACGATTGGCCTGCTTGAGCAGTTGCTCTGTCTCTGCATTTGTCCATAAAGCAGTAACCGACTCACTATCGCCAATCAATGGCTTATCATGCTCGTTATGTCCGTAATCCTGCGGCAAAGGAGCCAGTTTCGCTTGCGCAAGCTCCTCCCAATACACCCGCTCACGTTCCATGGCCGGGCTATTGGCATAGGCGTGCAGCTTCTCGGCCCACGTTTGGAACGAATCCGTCTTGTGAGGTAACTGAATTACCTGTTCACCCTTGGAGGCTTGCTCATATGCTGTCGCCAAATCCTCAAATAAGATGCGCCAGGATACTCCATCTACCACCAAATGATGAATCGCAACCAGCAGATGATCTCCATCCGGGCAACGGAACAGCCCGAGCCTCATCAATGGTCCTTCGCTCAGAGAAATACCAGATTGAATTTCATTGCATTTAGCCTCAATAACCTGCTCCAAATCCCCTCCAATGACATCGCTGTTTCTATAGTCAAAGCACTCCAAATGGTACGGTTCGCCTTCATCTATACCTCGGTTCCATGCAGTATATCCGTTCTCCGACGACCGAAAAATCATACGCAACGCATCATGGTGCGTTGTAATCTGATAGAGCGCCTGCCGAAGTGCCTGTTCGTCATAGCCTTCCTGCCGATAGAGCATGACCGATTGGTTGAAATAGTGTGGTTCACCCGTTGGCTGTTCAAAGAACCAGCGCTGAATCGGTGTAAGCACAACATTTCCGGTAACCTCGCCCTGCTCGGCTACTCGGTTAACTGGCTGAATATAAGTACTTAAATCCGCAATTGTCGGGTATTTAAACAAGTCCTTCATTTCCAGCTTGTATCCAGCCTGAAACAAGCGAGACGACACTTGAATGGCCTTGATAGAGTCACCACCCAAATGGAAAAAGTTATCCTTTATCCCAACCTTCTGAATGCCCAGAATGGCTCCCCAAGCCGCAGCCAGCGCTTGTTGAACATCCGTTTCAGGTGCCACATAATCCATACCTGTATCGAGATTATTTTCAGGCATAGGCAGTGCCCGGCGGTCTACCTTGCCATTCAGCGTCAAAGGCAGTCTGGATAACTGCACAAAGTAGGAAGGTACCATATAGCTCGGCAGATCCTGCGATAAAGCGTTACGTAAATCGCTAGCGCTTAATTCGCTATCTGTTACAAAATATGCACACAGCTGTTTTTGCCCGTGGTCATCCTGCCGCACGATAACAACCGATTCCTTCACACCTGCAATCGTGGACAAACGGGTTTCAACTTCACCCAGTTCGATGCGGTAGCCGCGAATTTTGACCTGCTCATCCATTCTTCCCTTATATTCCAGTACGCCGTCAGCACGCCAACGCACCAAATCCCCTGTACGATAGCAATATTCTCCAGGCCGGAATGGATTTTCAATAAACTTTTCTGCCGTAAGCTCAGGCCGATTCAGATACCCGAGTGCCACGCCATCGCCACCAACGAGCAGCTCGCCCCATGCTCCAATAGGCTGCAGTTTTAACAAGCGATTGACCACATAAACGGTCGAATGATCAATCGGACGCCCAATGGGAACAGACTGGGTTTGCGGTTCAGGAATGTCGTAGGTAGTGGAAAAGGTCGTGTTTTCCGTCGGTCCATAAGCATTGATCAACCGAAGGTGCGGGTACTCCTTTAACACGCGGTTGATGTGTGGTACGGACAACACGTCACCACCCACGAGCAATTCCTTCAGAGATGCAAATACTCCAATGTCTTGCTGAGAATGCTGATTAAATAAAGCCGAGGTTATAAACATGGTGCTAATACGATACTTGTCAATCGCCTGCTTAAACTTGGCAGCATCCAAAATAGTGTCATGATTTACGATATATAGTTGACCGCCATTTAGCAGCGTTCCCCAAATTTCAAACGTGGAGGCATCAAATACAACTGCCCCCATTTGCAGCATACGTGTATTTTCGTCAAGTGTGGCAAAGCTATTGTTCTTCACCAACCGTACGACATTACGGTGATTGACCATAACCCCCTTCGGCTTGCCTGTCGTACCAGAGGTGTATATGACATGTGAAAGATCTAAAGCAGATCCCCCAGTTGAAATAGAAGCTGACTCATCGATATGAGTGTATTCTTCAAATTCACTACTCCATAGGTGTGCGTCACTCAAGTCGATGACTGGAATACCTGGTTCAAAAGGAACCTGTTCTCGTCGCTGTGACAGTAAAAGCCCGGCACCGGAATCCTCCAATAAATAACGGATACGCTCCTCTGGATAATCGGGATCAATAGGAACGTATGCGCCTCCCGCCTTCAAAATCGCCAGCATTCCTACGACCATTTCAATGGAACGCTCAGCCACGATCCCTACTCGCTGTATCTGAGTCTCAGATCTGCGCCGTATCCCATGGGAAGCAAGTATGCGTGCGAGACGGTCGGAACGTTCATTCAGTTCGCGATAAGTGAGCTGTGTGTCCGCAAGAGTGATCGCTAGTCGATCCGGCGATTGTTCAACCTGTTCCTCGAACAGCACATGCAGCAATTGATCCCGTGGATACGGGGAGTCTGCTGCAGTGTTAAATTGCTCTAGAAGCTGCTCTTTTTCTTGGGCCGTAACCATTTCTATAGCCGCAAGCGCGATATCGGGCTGCTCTATCACCACATTGATCAGCTGTTGTAAATGTAAAGCCAAACGTTCGATGGTTTCCCGTTTGTACAGCCGGGTTCCGTATTGAAGACCGCAAGCAATTTGTTCCTCATTCTCCTGCGCGAACAGACTTAGATCAAATTTGGCCGTCGTTTGTTCACTCGGATAAGGCGCTAATTGCAGCCCTGCCAGCTGCTGCTCTTTTTGCTCCAGATTTTGTAGAGCAAACATGGTATCAAATAACGGATTGCGGCTTAAATCTCGATCCACACCCAGCTTTTCTACCAGCTCTTCAAACGGATAATCCTGATGTTCAAAAGCCTTTAACGCGTGTTCCTTGACCTCCAGCACATAATCGCGGAATGTTTTCCCGCCTTCCGGATAATTGCGGATTGCCAGTGTATTGACGAACATACCGATCAGATTGCCAAGATCAGCATGGGGCCGCCCCGCAATTGGCGAACCGACAATAATATCCTCCTGCCCGCTATAGTGACTAAGTAAAGCCGTATAAGCAGCCAACAGCACCATATATAATGTCGACTCCGTCTGTAACGCAATCCTTTTTAATCCTTCGCTTTGACGTTGATTGAGCGTAAATTCCAGTACATCCCCTTCGAAGCTTCTCACCGCCGGACGTGGATAATCGGTTGGAATATCCAGCACGGGCAGTTCTCCCGCGAAGGTATTGAGCCAGTAGTTTTCCTGTTCCTGATAACGTTCACTTTGTTGCTGTTCCCGCTGCCAAGCAGCGTAGTCCTTATACTGAATACGCAGTGACGGAAGCGTATCCCCTTCATATAAGCGGATGAAATCCTGAATTAATACATTTATAGAGGTACCGTCCGAAATGATGTGATGCATATCCAGTAATAAAATATGATGCTCTGGATCTGTTTCAATCAAACCAACTCGGAATAACGGAGCCTGCCCAAGATCGAACGGCTGGACAAAGTTACGTACCAACTCATCCGTCTCCTTTCGGGTAGCTCCGTGAGCATAAGTCAACTCGATGTGAAAAGGAACCTCGTTATGTACTCGCTGAACAGGTTCACCATTCATGGTCTCAAAGCTTGTGCGCAATGTTTCATGGCGGTCAATAAGCTGACGGAATGCGTTGTTCAGTGCTTCATGATCAAGTGAACCGGTCAGTGTCAGAGCGCCAGGTATGTTATAGCTAATTCCCTCTCCATCAAGCTGATTGAGAATATACATCCGTTTTTGGGCCGAAGATACCGCATAAAATGGCTTATTTTCCGAAACAGGGATGGATTCATAGGTTGTTTGCTCCAGTGCTTCAATGACCTGCGCAAGCTGTTCGATGGTTGGGTGCTGGAATAGGTCCTTTAGCTGCACATTTTTACGCAATTGCTTATGGACAAGCGATATAACATGGGTCGCACGCAGGGAATGTCCTCCTGCTTCAAAAAAGTTATCTTTAATGCCAATGCGCTCAAGCTCCAGCACATCTTTCCAGATGCTGACTAGTTGTGCTTGTAATTGATTTTGAGGAGGTACATATTCTGCGCCTGAGCTTATGCCTCTCTCCGGTCGCGGCAACGCCCGGCGATCCACCTTGCCATTAGGCGTCAAGGGCAATTGTTCCAGCTGCACAAAATACGATGGCACCATATAACCCGGTAGCTCCCGGCTCAAAGCGCTGCGAAGCTCACTTAACTGTACATCCGGATGGGTTATCACATAAGCGCAAAGCTGCTTTTGCCCCTGCTCATCCTCCCGTGCAATTACAACTGCTTCTCGAACGGCCTCCAGCTTCAACAGCTGCGTCTCCACCTCGCCCAATTCAATCCGATAGCCCCGGATTTTCACTTGTGCGTCGATCCGTCCCTTGTATTCCAGCGTCCCGTCCGCATTCCAACGCACTAGGTCCCCTGTTCGATAGCAGCGTTCGCCGTTACGGAACGGGCTGTCGATGAACTTTTCGCTCGTCAGGTCCGGGCGGTTGCAGTATCCGCGAGCCACCCCGTCACCGCCAACGAGCAGTTCTCCCCATGCTCCAATCGGCTGAAGCTGCATCGAACGGTCCACGACATATGCGGTTGAGTTATGGATCGGGCTCCCAATCGGAATGGATTCGGATTGCACACTAGTGATCGCATGCGTAGTGGAAAAGGTCGTATTTTCTGTGGGACCATAGCCGTTAATGATCCGCAGGTTCGGATGAGCCTTCAGTACCCGGTTAATATGCGGCACGGACAGCACATCGCCACCGACCAACAATTCCCGTATTCCCTCGAACAGTTCCAAATCCTGCTGGGAAAGCTGATTAAAGAGCGGCGCGGTCAGCCACATCGTGGTAATGCCATGATTACGGACAGCTTCCTTAAGTCTAGGTGCATCCAAAATGACATCCTGGCTTACCAGCACCAGCTGTCCACCGTTCAATAGTGCCCCCCAAATTTCGAAAGTGGATGCGTCAAAGACAACAGACCCAGTCTGCAAAATGCGCGTGTCAGCATCCAAATGTGCATAGTTTGTATTTTTCACCAAACGCACGACATTGCGATGCTCCACCATAACGCCCTTGGGCTGGCCTGTTGTACCTGAAGTGTACATAATATAAGCCAAACGATCTGCTGCGTAAACTTGATGTATTGGTTTAGCTTGTTCGGATTGCGTAGCTTGTGTTTGTATGGTTTCTGGTTGTGTGGTTGAAGTAGAAGCAAGTTCGGAACTGGCGGAAATAGAGTAAAACGGATTTAGGCAGTCCACGTATGCCATATCAGCCAGATCCGTATTTGTTCCATGATCATTCGGCAGAATTGGATCGTAACGATCAGCATCATCCGTTCCATAATTCGCAGCATCGCTTAGATCAAGCACTATTCCCTTAAACTCTGTGGGCCGATGTTCTATTTTCTGCACAAGTAGTATTTCGGCACCGGAATCCTCCAGCAAATAGCGCACACGTTCGTCCGGGTATTCGGAGTCAATCGGAACATACACCCCGCCCGCTTTAAGAATCGCGAGCATGCCTACGATCATCTCTATCGAGCGTTCAGCTACAATGCCGACCGTCTGCTCGGTGCGTATTCCCTGCTTACATAAAGAATGAGCCAGTCGGTTAGCCTTTTCATTTAATTCTCCATAGGTTAGGCTATCTTGTCCGTACATTACTGCCACCTGCTGGGGTACCTGCTTCGCCTGCATCTCGAACAATTCATGAATAGACGCATGACTTGGATAATCTACAACTGTATCGTTGAAAGTATGAACCAACTGCTCTACTTCTTGCTCTGACAGCACTTGTGCTGTGCAAATCTCCAACTCAGGCTGATGCAAAACAACGCTGTACAGCCGTAATAGTTGCTCAACAAAGCGTTCAATGGTCATCTGGTCATAACGGTCGCTGTTGTATGTCACATTCAGGGAAATGGCTGCATTTTCCCATTGAAATTGAAAATCCAATTCAGATTGCACATGGTTCAGAAAATCAGAAGTGTGAATGTTTTGCAGGGATGCCGTGGTGTGAATAAGAGGCTTATCGTTCTCGTTACGCAGAATTTCAAGTCCCTCGGTATAGTTCCAAAAAGGGATATTTTGGTGTTCAATTGCTTCGCTGACAGAGATTTTGATTTGAGACAGCAAGGTTTTGAAGGTTGTTGATGAATCTAGCGTATTTTTCAATAGAAGCAGATGGTTAATCGGCTTGGTAGCACCGTTGCTAGACTTGGCTACTGGAATGCCCAGCAGCACACATTCCTCACCTGTGTATTTATGCAATAAGCTTTCTACTCCAGCAAGCAGGACCATAAAAACGGCCCATGGAGCCCCACCTGTTATAGATGATATTCTTTGGGAAATTTCTAATGGAAATGTGAACGTGTGCGTATGATAGTTAGAATTCGTTGCAGTTGTATCCCTGGACAGACGATGGGTATATGGCAAACAGATGATATGATCCTCAGATTCCAGCTTATGACTCCAGTAATTTTTTTCCTTCTCAAATAAGGCTTTCAATGACATCCCTCCTGCTTCATGGGGTTTGTACCCCGGTTGGAATGGTGCGTTGCTACGTAAATGAGCATTATGTCGGAAAAATAGTACTTTGCAGGCAAGGGCAGTCGGACAAGCCGCCGCCCCTGCAGATGCAAAGTGAAATCATTCATTTTAGAAAACTGATTTAGAAAACAAAGTCAATGGAATCTGGCGAGAAGCCTTCCGATTGCTCGCTTGAATTCACCTGAATATCGCTTAATAGCAAATCCGGATTGGCTCCAACCTGTGACAGGATCGCTATCAAATCTCCGGTTAATCGTTCAATCGCATCGGTGCCAAACAGCTTCGTACAATATTCAAAGGAACCCTTGATCTGCCCGTCTTCATCACTCATGGATAAGGTCAAATCGAATTTGGAAATACGATGCTCCTGCACATACGGACTAAAGGACAGGGTTTCAAGCTTCGCTTCCTGTGACTCCGTATTTTGCAGTACAAACATGGTGTCAAACAATGGGTTACGGCTTGCATCCCGTGCTACATCCAGCTTTTCCACCAGCTCTTCAAGCGGATAATCCTGATGCTCGAAGGCTTGCAGTGTACGATCTCGGACTTCCAGCAAGTAGTTGTGGAACGTTTGGTTGCCCTGCGGCTGGTGCCGGATAGCTAGCGTATTGACGAACATGCCGATCAGTGGCTCCAGCTCAGGTAACAAGCGACCGGCGACCGGCGTACCGATGATCAGGTCATCTTGACCGCTGTATTTGGACAGCAGGACGGTGTAGGCGCCCAGTAGCACCATGTACAATGTGCTTCCGGTCTGTGCCGCTATCCGGCGCAGTTGCCCAGATACATTCGGGTCCACTGTAAATTCATACATCGCTCCCTCAAAGCTGCGCACAGCAGGTCTAGGATAAGCAATCGGCAGATCCAGGACCGGCAATTCCCCGGCTAAATGCTCCAGCCAGAACTGTTCCCGGCGCTGGTAGGACTCCCGCTGCATTTCCTGCTGCTGCCACACCGCATAGTCCTTGTACTGAATTGACAACGGCTCTAGAGCCTGTCCCTCGTACAGTTGTCCCAGCTCCTGCACGATATTGTTAGACGATACACCGTCTGAAATCATATGGTGCATGTCGTACATCAGGAGGTGACGCTCGGGCCCGGTTTGAACGAGACGGACACGCAGCAGCGGTGCCTGCTGAAGATCGAAGCTGCGTACAAAGGACTCGATATACGCTTCGGCTTCAGACTCATGGGCCTGCAGACGTTCTACGGCAAACTCCACCTGATCGTAAACCCGCTGCACAACCTCGCCGTCCACCATTTCAAAGGAAGTCCGCAGCGTTTCATGGCGGGCCACTAACTGACGGAACGCCTCCTCCAGTCGGTCTGCCTCCAGCGGCCCCTCCACTACCAATATACCCGGCATATTGTAGCTGACCTCTCCACCTTCCAGATGGCTCAAAATGTACAGTCGTTTTTGCGCCGAGGAAGCAGGGTAGTAGGCCTGTTTCGTCGCAGCAGGGATCACCGTATAGGTGTCTGTGCCATGTGTTGCGATGAGCTGAGCTTGCTGCTCAATCGTAAAGTGCTGGAACACCTCACGCAGTGTCATTC
>NZ_CP191577.1:420780-738111 GCF_050516475.1 Paenibacillus ottowii
CGGGATGGACGTACCGCTGGTGTACCAGTTGTTCCGCCAGGAGCACCGCTGGGTAGCTATGTACGGAAGGGATAAGCGCTGAAAGCATCTAAGCGTGAAGCCCCCCTCAAGATGAGATTTCCCAGTAAGTAAGACCCCTTGAAGACGACGAGGTAGATAGGTTGGGGGTGGAAGTGCAGTAATGCATGGAGCTGACCAATACTAATCGGTCGAGGGCTTATCCTAAAGATAAGACGCAATGAAGTTTCGGATCCAGTTTTCAGGGTGTAAGCATTGCACTATATAAGTTCGAGTAGCTTATATGAGGCAAGCGAACACACAGCATTTGGCGATGCTGTTCCTGAGTAAAGTATTTGCGAAGCAAATTCATGTTTGGTGGCGATAGCGGAGGGGTTCCACACGTACCCATCCCGAACACGACCGTTAAGCCCTCCAGCGCCGATGGTACTTGGACCGCAGGGTCCTGGGAGAGTAGGACGCCGCCAAGCACAAAAAAAGAGTACAGCCTTAATGGCTGTGCTTTTTTTGTATATCCGATTCATTTATCGTTCACATGAAAGATTCATGTCATGCCTTCGGCTAAAAGCACTATAATATTCTGGTTGTCTTTTATATAGTGCTGCCTGAAGTGCGGTTTCAACTAAGATACAAAATTCATTGTGCGATGTTAATCTATTTCAACCTGTTCTGCCTGGAGGGCACTTAAGGCTTGAAGTTTACGGGTAATTTCCTTTTGCCATTTTGTATCTCCGACTTGTACGGCAAGATTAAGAAGATCCAAATAATCATCGATATGCAGGGAGGTTTTACTAAAAGCTTCTTTCACTGCGGTCCTGCCTCCTTTAAAGTCTATGTGTATTTATCATTTAATAATGATAATCATTATCAAATAGTGGTGTTATTTATATTATGCCTGTCTTCTGGATAAATTGCAAGATATGATATGAATGAATTTTGAAGCACGCAAATGGAGGGCTTAAAAAAACAAACCCTTCTCCTTAAGTTCACGCATTGTTCACGTCTTTTCTATGGAACATAATGAAAAGAACAAGCGGGCATTGAGTGTCCACCGATTAGGAGGATAAATTGCGCAATGCTTCAACCAGAGGAGGAAAAGGAATATGAGCAGAGTAAAAATGAAAGCGTTTGCCGCTGTGGCGGCGGGCGCCTTGGCATTGACGCTGGCAGCTTGTAATAACGGACAAAGCGCAAGTCCGGGAAATCCAAGGGAAAAGGGTGGAGGCAATGTAACGAAGGATGTGACGATTACCTTTCAAAACATCAATCCTGATCCTAGCACCCCTTCGTACAAAATGATTAAGCAGATTGTAAGTCAATACGAGCAAGATCATCCTCATGTCAAAATTGAATTGGATTCGCTAAATACAGATCAGCAAAAACTCAAGCTGAAAACACAAGCAGCAGCGAAGGAAGTACCGGATATCACGATTGTAAATCCGGCTGCACAGATGAAGCCATTCGTAGATGCCGGGCTACTCGCTCCATTAAATGATGTGGCTGATAAAGAGGGGTTAAAAGATACGTTTCAGGATGGCCTTCTTAATTACTATAGCTTCGATGATAAGCTATATGCTTTTCCGGATGGTAACAATATAGAAGTGGTCTTCTACAATAAAGAACTGTTCGAGCAGGCGGGAATTCAAAAATTGCCGACCACCTTTGATGAGTTGATTACGACGGTCAAGACGCTGAAAGCGAAGGGAATTACTCCAATTGCCATTGGGGAAAAGGATTCTTGGACTGGTTCCCTCCTTTTTATGAATATTCTGTTGCGTACGAATGAAGGACCCAATTTCCTCAATGATGTGCTGGATGGCAAAAAGACGTTTAATGACCCAGCTTTTGTGGAAGCTGTGGATGCATTTCAGGAATTGGTGCAGGCTGGAGCTTTCCCGGATGGAGCCACATCTATTGACTATAATGCAGGCGGTAATATTTTCAAAACGGGGAAAGCTGCGATGTATATCATGGGTACTTGGGAAACGGGTTCTATTGATGCTTCCCCGGTAGCAGGTAAGGTAGGGGCGTTCCAATTCCCTACGGTGAATGGCAAAGGGGATGTGAATGAATATGTCATTGCACCGGGTAGCGCGTTTGCAGTATCTGCGAATAGTGAACATCTACAAGAAACGAAAGACTTTCTGCACTATTTTATTACAGAGATGCCCAAGATCCAGTTTGAGCTGAAAAATGCAATTGGCAGTGGGCAGAAAATGAAAGGTGATCTGAAGGAAGCGGGTTATTCCGAGTTGGCCATTAGTCTCAATGAGCTGTTCAAAAATGTAAAAGGAGGGGACCTCGCTTTTGACAATACGATGAACCCCGCTATTGCACAGGCGCATCTGAGTAGCATTCAGAACCTGTTCGTGCAACAAGAGGACTCTGCACAAGTTGCGAAGGAGCATCAGAACACTTTTGAAGCGAATAAATAAGTGAAATATTGCAAAAATCGAATAGCGACTTCTGATGAACAAAATATAGCTCAAAATAGCCTAGCTCGTCTAGATTTGCGTTTTGGAGCGAATGGATCGAATTTTGCAAAATCCTGAATAAGCAAACTCTAGGGGAGGGAGCGAAGGTTCCCTTCCCTGATTAGGAATCACTCATAGCTAAGCATCCCCCAGAAGTTGCTCCGAATCAACATAAAGGAGATTAGAGCATGAATGTACTGAAGGTGCCGACACGCACGATTGCCGTTTTCGTGATGCCCTGCCTGTTGCTGTATACCTGTATGGTATTTGTTCCGATTCTGGTATCTGTGTATTGCGGGCTGCTGGATTGGAACGGAATTGCTGAGGCGAAGTTTGTGGGACTGGCTAATTTTAAACGAATTTTTACAGCCGATCCAGTGTTCTGGCCATCTGTGAAGCGGACGATGATGTTCGCTGTATTTTCCATGCTGGAAATCCCGCTCTGTCTGCTGCTGGCCATTTTACTCAATCGTTATGTGCGTAAAGCAAATACATTGGTAACGATGTATTTTCTGCCGGTCATTCTATCGGTGGTCATTATTGGCCAGTTGTGGAAGACGATTTATAACCCGGCATCGATGGGAGGGATGCTGAACGGTATTTTGATGGCGGTCGGGCTGGAAAGCTGGACACGCTCTTGGCTGACAGAACCGCAGGTGGCGATGTATGCTCTATATTTTGTATCATTGTGGCAATATTTTGGCTACCATTTGCTTATCCAGTTTAGCGGGGTACAAAATATACCCAATGAGCTGTATGAAGCAGCTAAAATAGATGGAGCAGAAGGATTCAAAGCAGACCGTCACATTACGTTGCCGCTCATTGTGCCTATTTTTAAAATATCGATTGTATTAGCCTTTATCGGGTCCTTGCAATCGTTTGATTTGATCTGGGTAATGACAGGGGGAGGTCCAGCCCATGCGACGGATACAGTATCCACGTATATGTACAATATGTCCTTTTTATCTATGAAATACGGGTATGGCAGTGCATTGGCCTCATTTCTTGTATTCATCTGCTTGTCATTTACAATTGTGATAAATTTTGTTTTCAAACGTATTGAAAATAAGGTAAGCTAAAGGAGATGGGACTGTTGAACGCCTTGAAGAAAATGGGGATCTTCGCCCTGTTGGCCGTCTTAGTGGTCACGCAGCTGTATCCACTCTTTTGGCTGCTGACTTATTCGTTGAAGACGAATGAAGAGATATTAGGTTCAAGCTTCTTTGCACTCCCTCAAGTGCCCCAGTGGCACAACTACCAGGAAGCCTATGAATCAGGGAGTTACTTGCGTTATTTAGGAAACAGTGTGCTGGTGACCGGGGTTACGATGACTTTCGTCATTGTATTAAGCTCGATGACTGCTTATGCAATTACACGTTTTCGCTGGCGTTTCGGGGCTGTTGTGCTGACGTTGTTTTTGGTCGGGATGATGATCCCCATGCAAGCTACACTGCTACCGCTGATGGTGATGTTTAAAAACGTCCATATTCTGAATACGTATTTCTCGCTAATTTTACCCTACATTGCTTTTCAGACACCGATTGCGGTCTTCATCCTATCCGGCTTTATGCGGTCCATTCCCCACGAAATTGAAGAATCCGCCTACATTGACGGAGCGAGCATTTATCGTATCTTCCGCAGTGTAATCTTACCTATCTCGATTCCGCCTATCATGACAGTGTGTATTTTAACTTTCATTAACATCTGGAATGAATACATTATGGCTGCTACCTTTATCTCGTCCGAAAAGCTAAAAACTCTCCCCTTCGGCGTATATACGTTCGTCAGCCAGTATTCTGTGAACTACGGCAATATTGGTGCTTTTCTGGTCATGGGAGCCTTACCGGTTATTATTATTTATTTTGTCCTGTCCGAAAAAATCACCAAAGGTATGGTTGCGGGAGCGGTAAAAGGATAGGCGGTCGATGCGAAAGGAGCACACGGAGGTATGATGCGCCGTTTTCAATCCATTCAATACCGCTTGTTTGTTCTGTTCCTATTGAGCATGTCCGGCATTGTGCTGGCGGTCAGTCTATTATTCTACAACCGTACTACGGTGCAGTTCCATGATAAGGTCAGCGAGCTTGCTCGTAAAAATGTATCTCAGACGGCAGGATTGTTTGAATTGCTGCTCGGCAGCTATAACAGTCTCTCCAAGTCGATCAGCAACAATATGGATTTGGTTCGTCTGCTGACCACAGATCGTAGTGACTTGCCTGCTGTCAATTACATTAACGAACGTACGATTACGAACATCCTTGGAGCCATCTATTATTCGCGCGAGGACCTGATCGGCATTCATGTGATCACAGACACAGGCAAGGTATATAATTACGGGAATTATATGAATGTCATTGATACTCATTACGAGCAGACGGAATGGTACAGGGAAATTCGAAAGTCGGCGGGTAAAATTGCATGGCTGGGTGTTTATCCTCACTCTGTCATCGACCAGGTGGAAACCAGGCCTGTGTTTGCGTTTGGACGGCAGCTCTATGATCTGGATGAACACAAGCCGATTGGCATTGTTTTGTTTGAGGCTGAACCGCGTTCCGTTTTGTCTGCTCTCCACAATTTACGGCTGAGCACTAATAGCCAGGTCTACCTGTTGGGCCATGAAAATCGAATTGTATCGGCTACCTCTTCTGATCCGCCACCAGATTTGAGAAATCTAGAGCAACAGGTCCCGGAGGAGGATGTAATTGTAGATCGGAGTAATAAAAAAGTTGTAATCGCTTCCAAGCTTCCGTTTGCTGATTGGTCGGTGATTAGTGTAACACCCGGTGAGGATCTGAACGTGGAACTGGCGCAAACTCAAAGATACTTGTTTATCGTGGCACCCATACTTATTATGTTGTCGGCGCTAATTGCATCCATCGTCTCCAGAGGCATCTCCCATCCGCTCAAACGAGTTATTCGGGAAATGAAACGGGTAGAGACAGGCAATTTCCGCCACACGGTAAACATCACATCCTATGAAGAAATCAACCAGTTGGCTACCTCTTTCAACCATATGGTAAGACGGATTGCAGAACTGATTGAGCTGGTGCGTGTATCATCAGTCAGCGAAAAAAATGCGGAACTGCACGCTCTACAGACGCAGGTTAATCCACATTTTCTGTACAATACGCTGGATATGATCTATTGGATGCTGGATGAAAAGGGACAGGATCAGCTCGGAGAGGTAGTGCTCTCCTTATCCCATATGTTCCGTTACAGCAGTCACTGGGAAGAGGGAGCCGATGTAAGCCTTCGGGAAGAAGTAGAGCAGGTCGGTCATTACCTCACCATTATCCAGGCCCGGCTGGAGGGCAGGGTAGCTGTCGACGTCTACATTGAAGATCGATGGCTGGATATCCGTGTACCTAAAATGACTTTGCAGCCATTGATTGAAAATGCGGTGAAACACGGGCTGGAGCCTCTTCATGCAGATACAGGTGGCAAACTGCTCGTCAGAGCGGAGGAGTATGACGGTGTATTGAGCCTGCACATCATCGACAACGGTGTAGGAATGGAGTATGAACGATGGGAGGTGGTCCAGGTCGCTTTGGCAGAACCCGGCAAACAGGCGGGCAGCGGGCAGGCGGGAGGCATCGGCCTGCAAAACCTAAATTTAAGGCTACGGCACATGTTCGGAGAAGAGTACGGCCTACGGATCTCCAGCGCACCAGGAGCCGGAACGACAGTCACTGTAAATGTGCCTCTGCCACAGAAGGAGGAAAAACATGAATATTCTGATAGCTGACGATGAAAATATGATTCGACAGGGGATTCGGCGTACTATTGGCCAAGCACTACCAACCTGCGGCATTCATCTCGCTGCTTCCACCGAGGAAGCAGCAGGCATTCTGGCGAAGCATCCTGTAGATATTGTATTGACCGATATCCTGATGCCCGGTATGGATGGTCTGGAATTCATGCGTATTTCCAAGCGAAAGCATCCTCATCTGCAGTGGGTTGTCATTTCGGCCCATTCCGACTTCCAATATGCACAAAGAGCAGTAAAGCTGGGTGCCAAAGACTACCTGTTAAAGCCCATCGGTAAAAAAAAGCTGCTGGAATGTATTGAAGTATTAGCAGCCGAAGCGCTTGTGGCCTCGCAACAGGCGAACGAGGGCAGGCTTCTTAAATCCAATATGGTCTATTTACGTGAAGCTGTTTTCCAGCGTTATGCACTTGGATTGGATACGGGCAAGCTGGATATACAGCCCTTCGTCGAAAATTATCCAGAGTTCCATCTTTTTATGGTTCGCATGGAACCTGATCACAAGCAGACGCATTTAGAGCATTTTATGATTGAAAATGTATTGTCCGAGCTCATTGAGGCTGGGGGCAGCGGCTTTGTCGTCAGTCTGGACCGCCATAGTCTGCTGGGGATTGCAAGGCTAAGGGATGAAGCAGAGGCTGCACGGCTAGAGTCTTTGCTTGAATCCCACTTGAAGCGTTATGTGAAGGTACCTTTGCAAATTACACGCTCGGGTGTTCACCACAATTTCTCATCCATACCTGAAGAGGTGGCGCGATTAAGACGAACGCCAGAGGAGATTGCAGCCGCAGCAGCGGATACAGGAGAATGTCTCCGTAAGGGCATGCACACGGTTGATGTAGCATTGCAGTATATTCAGGCTCACTTTACAGAGGAGCTGTCACTGGAAAAGGTGGCCTCCATCGTATTTTTAAATCCAGTATATTTCAGCCAGCTATTCAAGCAAAAAACGGGACAAGGCTATAAGGATTACGTCATTTCCTTGCGTATGGAGGAGGCGAAGCGGCTGCTCAGTGATCCTCTTTTGCGGCTGGCTGATATTTCCGAGCGGATCGGCTATCAGGATATGCGACATTTTACACAGGTATTCCGGCGCAAATGTGGAATGACTCCAACCGAGTATCGGCATCAAGGAGTGAAGTAAGGCGGCATCAACGACCGAATGAAGGAAGTTCATCCAGCATCAGACTGTTTCAGGAGTAGAGCGGTAGAGCATCTACTCGGGAGCAGTCTTTTTCGTGTCTCCAGCTTGTAGCAATTCAACAAATTTGCGAGCTGCATTGGATAAATAACGATCCTTGCGCCATACGACTGCAGGCCGTGTGAAGGGGAACGGCTCCTTAATGGAGAGTGTGCGAAATCTGTCCCCGTATTCTTGTCCCAAGCCAGCGTCTGGAATGATGGTAATTCCCATGCCTGTGGAAACGAGCGAGAGAATGGTCGATATTTCAGGACAGTCCAGTACGACGCGCGGAACAAGATGGTGTTCCTGAAATTTGCGGATGACGGTTTCGTATAGTCCGTGTCCTTCTGTTCGGCGTCCCAACAAGAGGTCATAGCTGGCAGCTTCCTGTAACGTAATTTCCCCACTGGGATGACGATCTGCCCATTCAGACGGAAGTACGGCAACAAAGGAAACGCCCTCCAGTTCAATTGTGTGGTAGGATTTGTCATCTACCGGAAGCAGCAGCAGGGCCAGATCCACTTTATTTTGGTGCAGCAGCTCTTCCAGATGATGTGTGTCTCCGTGTCCTATTTTAATGTATACCTCTGGATAAACCTGATGAAAGTGACTGAGTTGTTCAGTAATCAGAGACATACAGGCGGATGACGTGCCTATAGCAAGTGTGCCGGTTACTCTGTTTTCAAACTCCCCAATTTCTCTACAGGTGTCCTCCATTTCAGCCAATAATCGTTTGGCGCGTGTATACAGTGTATATCCGGCCTCGGTAACTTCCCACTTCTTTCCTTCACGGTAAATCAGCTTTACACCAAGCTCGTCCTCCATATTTTTGAGTTGTTGACTCAGTGGAGGCTGGGCCATGTTGAGCGTTCTGGCGGCCTTGGTGATTTGCCCTTCCTCCACGATGACGCAAAAGTAATGCAGATGCTTCAAGTCCATTGGGGATTCCTCCTCATTTCTAAACAACGCTTCGATTTAAATACTTTTAAAGTATGCATTACATATATTATATATATTTTTCGTGTGCAGGGAACGGGCGTATAATTTTTGACAGTAATACATGAGTGAGCATAAAACGATGAGGTGGAAGGAGGGGACATATGAAGAAAATCATTGTAGGAATATCGGGGGCGACAGGGTCAATCTTTGGTATCCGTATATTGCAACAATTACGGGAGGCTGGAGTAGAGAGTCATCTGGTGCTATCCCCGTGGGCTATTGCCAACATTCCCTATGAGACAGGCTACACGGTGAAGGAAGTGGAGGCAATGGCGGATGCAGTCTACTCGTATAAGGATCAGGCCGCACGTATTTCTAGCGGCTCCTTCCGGGTAGATGGTATGGTCGTCGCTCCTTGCAGTATGAAGACTCTTGCCTCTATTCGTATCGGTATGGCGGACAACCTGCTTACCCGATCAGCGGATGTGATGCTGAAGGAGCGAAAGAAGCTGCTGCTCATGACCAGAGAAACACCATTAAGCAGTATCCATCTGGAAAATATGCTGGAGCTGTCACGTATGGGCGTGATGATCCTGCCGCCGATGCCTGCCTTTTATAATCATCCTGCAAGTATCGAGGAATTAGTGGATCATATTGTTTTTCGCGCATTGGATCAGTTCGGTATTGTCACAACCGCAGCCAAACGCTGGGATGGGATGAAGCAGAATGACTCCAGGCTGCACCAGAATTGAGAAATCGAAAGACGAAGGAGAATGAATGATGGCTTATAAAGACTTTCGCGATTTTCTACACACCTTGGAAAAGGAAGGACAATTACTCACGATCAGCGATGAGGTAAAGCCGGAGCCGGACCTCGCAGCCGCTAACAGAGCATTAAACAATCTTGGAGATAAGACGCCTGCTCTCTTTTTCAACAACATCTATGGATATACGGATGCTCGTATTGCAATGAATGTGATGGGCTCCTGGCCCAATCATGCCCTCATGATGGGAATGCCCAAAAATACGCCGCTCAAGGAGCAGTTTTTTGAATTTGCCAGACGCTATGAACAATTTCCGGTGCCCGTGAAGCGGGAAGAAGCCGCTCCTTTTCATGAAGTCGAGATTACGGAGAATATTAATTTGTTTGATATTTTGCCGTTGTTTCGTTTGAATCAGGGGGACGGAGGGTTTTATCTGGATAAAGCAATTCTAATTTCACGCGATCTGGATGACCCGGACACCTACGGTAAGCAAAATGTCGGCTTATACCGGATGCAGGTGAAAGGCAAGAACCGTTTGGGTATCCAGCCTGTACCACAGCATGATATTGCGATCCATATTCGTCAGGCTGAGGAGCGTGGCGAAAATCTGAAGGTAGCTATTGCCCTCGGATGTGAGCCTGTGATTACAACGGCTGCTTCTACGCCGCTGCTGTACGATCAATCCGAATATGAGATGGCGGGCGCCATTCAGGGCGAGCCTTATCGTGTGGTCAAAGCGAAGGATGCAGATCTGGATCTGCCTTGGGGAGCCGAGGTCATTTTGGAAGGCGAAGTGTTAGCAGGTGAACGTGAGTATGAAGGTCCATTCGGTGAATTCACAGGTCACTATTCCGGCGGTCGCGCGATGCCAGTCATTCAGATTAATCGTGTATATCACCGCAAACAGCCTATCTTTGAGCATCTGTACATCGGGATGCCTTGGACGGAAACGGATTATATGATCGGTGTGAATACAAGTGTACCGTTGTTTCAGCAGCTTAAGGATGCTTTTCCTAATGAAATCGTAGCCGTTAATGCCATGTATACGCATGGGCTGGTCGCTATTATTTCCACGAAAACCCGGTATGGCGGCTTTGCGAAGGCTGTGGGAATGCGTGCGTTAACGACTCCGCATGGATTGGGGTATTGCAAACTGGTGATTGTGGTGGACGAGGAGGTCGATCCGTTCAATCTGCCGCAAGTCATGTGGGCTTTATCCACCAAGCTTCATCCAAAGCATGATGCTGTCATTGTTCCTGGCTTGTCTATTTTACCGCTTGACCCCGGCTCTGATCCGGCAGGTATGACGCACAAAATGATACTGGATGCGACGACACCTGTAGCACCGGATATTAGAGGCCATTACTCGCAGCCGCTCGATTCCCCGCTGGGTGTAGCGGAATGGGAGAAAAAGTTAAGCCAAATGCTTCGCTAAATATTTTAAAAAACAAAGAAAGATTAAAGGAGTGCTGACAGATGCATATTTGTCCCCGTTGTGAGTCCAATCGTTCAGAAGTCGTTTCCCATTCGCCGGTTAAAGGTGCCTGGGAGGTTTTGTTGTGCCCTGTATGCCTGTTCACATGGCGAACCTCAGAACCGGATAGCGTTACGGATCCAGCAAAGTATAAATCGGCGTTCAAGGTAAATCCCCAAGATATTCCGAATGCTGCTCATGTTCCTCCTATTCCAGAGCGGATACAGGGGCGTTCGTAAGTAGCCGTAAATTATGGTACTTTGAAGTTATAGGCCAAATGTAAAGGGGATTATACTTCATGCAGACACCAAGGATTGGTAAGGAACTGTTCACGCTATTGGACGGTAAGGGACTGGAGGACAAGCAGCATGAAGCCATGATGCTGCTGACGGTCACGGAAGATCAGTGGCCACACATAGCGATGATTAGTGTGGGCGAGGTTGTAGCGCTGGACGAGGGGAATTTGCGTCTGGCCCTATGGCCGGGTACAACCACGACGGGCAACATGATCCGTACTGGGAAGGCAACGCTTGCGGTGTTCACCGGGGGAAAGGCGCATTATGTGCGGTTGTCGCTGGAACATCTGCCTGCTTTGCGTGAAGCCAAGCATGTGCGTGAGCGATTTGCGGCACGTGTTTTCGCAGCCCGAGAGGATTCAGCCCAATATGCCGACATCCTGACAGGTGTCACGATTCGCCTTAAGGAACCGGAAACGGTGATTAATCGCTGGAAAGAGACGGTGGCAGAGTTGTTGGTATAAAGCTATCTGAGGATGACAAATTTTCTTTGTAATTACCCAGTTTGCCATTAAAATAAATGTTATATTATAAGCGCTTACAAGGAATCCGTCGAGCCTGTTGTAAGAGGAGTTAGAGTGTGAGAGGAAGCAGAGTTATTTTAAAAGGAAAATAGGAGGGATAAATATGTCTCGTTTTGACAAGGTAGATCAGTTATTGCAACAGTTCTTAGCGAATGGACCGGCAGGGTGTGGTTGTGCCATTGCACAAAATGGTCAAGTGTTGTATGAAGGGTATCATGGATATGCTGATCTGGAAACTCGGAAGCCGATTACTGAAGATACCGTATATCGCCTGTTTTCCATGACTAAGCTTATTGTATGTGCGGCTGCACTTATGTTGTACGAACGCGGACAATTTTTATTGAATGAGCCTTTGTATGAATATTTACCTGAATATCGCGATTCGTATGTATTCAAAACTGCTCCTAACGGTCACACCTACATTGATAAGGCGGAAAACCCTATTTTGATTAAGCATATATTCAATATGAGCGCAGGCATTCCTTATGCTTCCGAGTTTTCAGACACAGGAAAAGCTATGCAGAAGGTCATTGCGGAGTTAAAGGAGAAGCAGGGAAAATATGACCTGCGCACGGAAATTAAAGCGCTTTCTGAAGTTCCGCTTGCATTTGAACCGGGAACACGATGGTTATACGGATATGGGCACGATCTTGTTGCGGGTCTTATTGAAGTGATTTCGGGTAAATCAGTAGGACAATTTTTGAAGGACGAAATATTTGATCCACTTGAAATGAACAACACAGGCTACCGCTATCGTGGAGATATTGAATCGCGGATGGCCTCCATGTATCAACGGACAGATGCCGGAAAACTTAAAAAAATGGAGGGTTTTTTGGATGAATATCATCAGTCAGATGCTATATATGAAGGTGGAGGCGCAGGATTATATTCGACAGTCACAGATTACCTCACATTTTCACAAATGATGTCAAATGGCGGCACGGTAAACGGAGTAAAGTTATTGGGGAGAAAAACCATTGATTTAATGCGTACAAATCATTTGGATACAGCCCAATTATCGGATTTCACCAATTCATACCATACAGGTTATGGCTATGGACTTGGTGTACGCACGTTAATGGATAAAGCGGCTGGGCATGCCAACAGCTCAATTGGGGAATTTGGTTGGTCGGGAATGGCGGGCACCTGGGTTTCTATAGATCCGAGCGAGCAGTTCTCCGTCGTTTATATGCATCAGCTCGATCCCAATATGGAAGAATACCACCATTTGAGAATTCGTGCAGCTGCTTATAGCTGTCTGTAAAAGTACTGTTTCTAGTTAATAAGGACCAAATTTTCTCTAAAGTCTAAACTATTCTTTTCCATATGACGACATAAAACGTAGGTGTAGGGATTTTGCCAAATCCTTAATTTTTAGCTTTGAAAATAGGAGGGAATTAGATTTTGAAGAATAGATGGTCCGGTTTTCTGGCGTTGGTCATCCTGATTTCAAGTTTTACATCATATGCAGGGTTTGCATCTGCAGCAGAAGCGGTGCTTTCCAAGATTGTCCTTTCGTCTAACGAGGTAACTTTGCAACAGGGGGATACAGCTGCGTTGACGGCAACGGCTGTTTATACCGATGGGACAACCTCGAATGTAACCGTCAGCACAGATTGGAAAAGTGATAATACATCTATTGCTACGGTGTATAATGGTACAGTTTCAGCCAAGGCTGAAGGGGAAGCCACTGTGATTGCGACCTATAAGGAGAAGGTACAATCCGTTCAGGTACATGTAACGAAGAAGGTTAAGGCGCTGATATCCAGTGTACAAAGCCTGAACTTGCGTTCAGGCGGTACAGGGCAGATTGATCTGACAGCGACTTACAGTGATAATACAACAGCTCAGGTTTCAGGTGATGCTGCCTGGACCTCCGATAACCAGAAGGTAGCGACTGTAGTCAATGGATTGGTCACCGCTCAAGGAGCTGGTACAGCCAATATTAAGGCTGTATATGGACAACAGACCGTAACGATTGCTGTACAGGTGGAGCAGGTTAAACGGCTGGATGCCAGTACATCAGAGGTTTCTCTTTTGTTAAAGGATACAGAGAAGGTTAAATTGACAGCCACGTTCCCGGATGGATCAACTCAGGATGTTACAGAGTCTGCCGAGTGGAGCTCCAGCAATACAGCCGTGGCAGATGTTCTGAAAGGCACGATTACCGGATATAGCACAGGGAAGGCGACAATTACGGGTAAATATGGCACGATGTCCGCTACGATTGCGGTGGATGTGGATCAGACGAATAAGCTGAAAGCCAGCGAAACCAATATTTTTCTCCGTTTGGATGAATCTAAAAAAATACAGGTATCTGCTGTGTACCCGGATGGTACGGTAACAGATATCACGGATAAAGTTGCTTGGACATCAAGCGATGAAAAAATTGCAACAGTGAATAAAGGAACGATTATGGCCATTGGAGCAGGTTCGGCTACGGTGACCGCTAAATACGGAGATAAGACGGTTTCGATCAAGACAGATGTCGAAACCTCTAGATTTCTGGATTTAAGCGAGGACAAGCTGAGCTTGAATGCTAAGGAATCCAAAAAGCTCAAGCTGACCGCAACCTATGTAACAGGGACGGAAGAAGATATCACAAGTAAAGCAGAGTGGAAGTCCAGTAATGAAGATATCGTTTTTGTCAGCGGGGGAGAAGTCACAGGTTATAAAACAGGTGAGGCAACGATCACAGCTTCTTATGGCGGTAAAACAGCCACAGCTACGGTATCCGTAAATGTACCTGGTGATCTGTCTTTGTCCTCTAAAACGGCAACAATTGATATTAATGAGGATTATACTGCGACTCTGACGGCTACTTATGCGGACGGGCGTAAGGAAGATGTTACAAAGGATGCAGAATGGACTTCAAGTGCGGAAGATATTGCTTCTGTGTCCAAGGGAACGATTACGGGTAAAGCGACTGGTAAAGCAGTGATTACAGCGACCTACAATGGCAAAAAGCTGACGATTAACGTGCAAGTAGGCCTTGTAGACCGTCTGGAAACCGATTCGCGTGTCATTGTGCTCGGTGCTCAGGAAACAAAGCAACTGAAAGTAACTGGCGTTAAGAGTGGCGGTACAAAAACAGATGTAACCAAGGATGCCACCTGGTCTACTAGCAACGTCAAGGTAGTTGAAGTTAGCGAAGGTTTGATTAAAGCGAATGCCAACGGTAAGGCAACCGTTACGGCTTCCTATGGCAAGCAAACCATTACGTTTACGGTAGAAGTAGACGTAGCGCAAAAGATTGAAGCGGATGCCATCGCGTTATCCCTCAAATCTGGAGACCAAAAAACCATTTCCATTGTGGTTAAATCCAGTGATGGTAAAGAAAAGGATGTTACGACCCAAGCTGAATGGAAAACATCCAATTATAGGGTCGCCACTGTCAAAAAGGGTCAGGTTACCGCGGTTAGCTATGGTAAAGCTAACATTCAGGCGAAGTTCGGCGGGAAAGTGATCAGCGTGCCTGTAGATGTTGATACGCTTAAATACCTGCAAACGGACGAAGTCGCTTTGAACCTGAAGGCAGGGCAGTTGGCTAAGGTTACGGCGACAGCCACATATAAGGACGAGTCGGAGAAGGATGTCACCAAACCGGCTGTCTGGTCCTCGTCCAGAATTATTGTTGCGACCGTCAAAGACGGTAACATTAAGGCACAGGGCAAGGGCAAAGCTGTAATTACCGTGAAATATGCAGGTAAAATGACGAAGGTACAGGTAACTGTCCAGTAATCTGTAATCGATTGAAAAGAAAAGGAGCAAGCATGTCGTCCCTAGACGTATGCTTGCTCCTTTATTTTTAAGGGCGAATTCTCTTTCCCTTGGAGAATGTGGGGGAGAAATATTCGTCTTGTTTTATAGAGGAAAAGTAGTTGGTTTAATGCTTAGAGCTATGACTTGTCTTTCTTGGCCAGTGTGTTGCGTGTAAGGGATTCGGTCAAGCGCTTGCCGGTCGGTGTCTGGGCCAAGCCGCCTTTGGCGGTCTCGCGGTGTTTCGACGGCATTGCGCTGCCGACTTCAAGCATCACGTCAATGACTTCGTCAGACGGAATGGCACTGCGTACTCCCGCCAAAGCCATATCCGCTGCGGCAAGTGCGGTCACGGCTCCCAGCCCGTTGCGCACGATGCACGGAATCTCGACGAGCCCGGCAACGGGGTCGCAAATCAGACCGAGCGTATTCTTGAGCGCTAGGCCTACAGCGTGAATGGCCTGTTCAGGCGTGCCGCCGCGCAGCTCGACCATTGCACCAGCGGCCATCCCGATGGCTGAGCCAATCTCAGCCTGACAGCCTCCCTCCGCGCCGGAAATGAAGGAGTTGTTGGCGATGACGTAGCCAATGGCTCCGGCTGCGAACAAGCCGTGCACCATATGCTCGTCATCCCAGCCGAAACGCTCCTGCGCACTAATGAACACGCCGGGGATGACGCCGCAAGAGCCAGCAGTGGGCGTGGCGACAATGCGCCCCATGGATGCATTCACCTCCGACACAGAGAGCGCATAAGCCATGGCGAGCGCGGAGGCGTCGCCGGAGCAGGTCTCCCCTGTCCGCAGATACTCGGCCAGGCGCTTGCCGTCCCCGCCCGTCAATCCGCTGCGGGATACGGTGTCTTGCGTCTGACCGCGATGAACGGCCTCCTTCATGACTTCATAATAATCAGACATTTGGCGGAAGATTTCTTTTTCCGTTGTATTCGTCTCTTGTACCTGTTCTTGAATCATCAGGCGGCCAATCGTGGTGGATTCCTCAGCGCATATCGCGCTGATTTCATGCAGATGGCTAAACCGCATCGGATTCAGCTCCTTTTTTCAGATTAATCATTTTAATTTCATACATATGAGGCAAAGAACGCAGTTTGGCAATCAGTTCAGCCGTAGGAGGACTGTCCGTTTCGATGGCAGTAAGTGCTTCACCATCCCGACCTTTGCGATCCACATGCATGTAGGCAATGTTAATGTCAGCAGCGCCCAATGCTGAAGTTACCGCACCTAATGTACCGGGCTTATCCGAGTGGAGAAGCACCAACGTAGGCAGTTCTCCGGTCAGGTTAACTCGGAATTCGTTGAGCTGCTGGACATGGATACTGCCGCCTCCGATGGAGGAGCCGAGCAGGGTGCGCTGATCCTCGCCCTTCCATAGCTCGAAACGGACGGTGTTCGGATGGGGCGCGGGGAGTCCGCTAACGGCAAATTCTACGGCCATTCCAGCCTGCTCCGCCCATTGCTCGGCATCGGGAATCCGGTGATCGTCCGTATCGTAATTGAGCAGGCCTGCGATGAGTGCCAGGTCGGTACCGTGTCCTTTGTACGTGTCGGCGAAGGAGCCGTACAGTGTCATGCGGGCGCGGTCAGGCTGCGCCCCGAGCCAGTGCCGGGCAACGCGTGCAAGCCGCACCGCGCCTGCAGTATGTGAGCTGGAGGGTCCGGTCATGGCCGGACCGATAATGGAAAATACATCTTTGAAACGCATGGTATGGCCCCCTGTATGTTCTACAACCATAGTATATGGTATTTCCGCGTCTTTGCACGGATATAACGGTTCCTGATGCTGACGTACAATGTGAGCACAAAAAAGGACAGGATAAGGAAATTCCCCTTATCTCTGTCCTCGTTACCTGAGAGTTTCGTGCGGTGTCCATACCGCCTTACCCCTTGGGTGGCTTGCGCTCTCTCCAGAGTTGCGTCAGATGACGATACATGGACCTGAGAGATTATCCGCCAGCCGGGTGCTGGCGGCTTGCTCCTTCGGTGCCGCCAGCGTGTAAGCCTCTGGACAGACTCTCCCGTCATCTTCATTCGCGTATACCGTTCTACATATCTTCCTTAGCGTAATGTATGCCGCGCTCGCTGTCAATCGCAGGGTTCGATTTTTACATAAACAAGTGTGTTTCCGATAAAAAAGATAAAAATTTACATAATTATGGATCAAACCAGGAAGGAATTAGAAGATTGATAGCTAATCTGATAGAGGACAAGTACATTTATGGAATTATAGGAGGGATATTGACGTATGGTAAAAGGCTCGCGGTTCACAGGTTCACGCTTGAAAGGGGTGCTGCATCTGGCGGCGATCATATCGCTGCTGATCGGGATCTTCGTTCCATTCGGTCAGGTCAAAGCAGAGGGAGCACTGACAGTAGCCGAAGCCCTTCAGCGCCAAGGTAGTGGAGGCACAGTGACGGTGGAAGGCTACATTGTTGGACATGCTACCGGATCGCAAACGGCTAATTTTTCTTCCCCGTTTGCGAATGATTTTAACGTACTGATTGCCGACCAGGTGAATGAACGTAGCACGTCGAATCTACTGGATGTGCAGCTGACATCAGCGTACAGAGGGCAATATGGACTAACAGGCCATCCTGAGCTGATCGGCAGTAAAATTCGTGTGACAGGTACACTTGGCGCCTACAATAATTTTGGCGGAGTAAAAAGCCCAAGCGCTGTGGAACTGGTGAATGGAAGCGAGCCGGGGGAACCTGGTAATCCAGGCGAGCCTAATCCTGGAAACCCGGGTCAGCCCGGTACGACATTGCCGGACGGCAAAGGTAAAAAAGTGCTGTTCGATAATACGCACGCACAGACGGCTGGGGCAGCAGATTGGGTCATTGACGGCGCCTTCTCTGATTTTGCCGATGGATTGCGTAATGTAGGTTTTACTGTGGACCAATTGAACCGCTCTATTCCTTTTACTTTTGGGGAACAAGCCATAACCTATGACAAGCTGCGCCAATATGATGTGTTCATCATCGGTGAAGCGAATGTTCCATTTAAAGCTTCCGAGCAGGCGGCTTTGCTACAATACGTGAATAACGGGGGGAGTGTTTTCTTCATCTCCGACCACTATAATGCGGACCGCAACAAAAACCGTTGGGATGCCTCCGAGGTTATGAATGGCTATCGTCGTGGAGCCTACACTAATCCGGCAAAAGGCATGACTGCAGAAGAAGCAGCATCACCGGCGATGCAAGGGTTAACTAGCTCTGATTGGCTGGCAACCAACTTTGGCGTTCGTTTCCGCTATAATGCGCTTGGTGACGTGAATGCTACGGACATTGTAGCTGAAGATCAATCTTTTGGCATTACCAAGGGTGTACGTTCAATTGCTATGCATGCGGGCTCTACGCTGGCTATTATTGATCCTACCAAAGCGAAGGGAATTGCCTATATCCCGACAGGTACGAAAAAATGGGGCAATGCTGTAGACCAGGGTGTCTATAACGGCGGGGGCCGTGCGGAAGGGCCATTTGCGGCAATCTCCAAGGTCGGTCAAGGCAAGGCAGCCTTCATCGGTGATTCTTCTCCCGTAGAAGATGCTACACCGAAATATGTGCGCGAGGAAAACGGACAGTCGAAGAAGACGTATGATGGTTTCAAGGAAGTGGACGATGCGACCTTCCTGGTGCAAACGGTCCAATGGCTTGCATGGAAGCAGGACTACACCAAATTATCCGATGTGGCAGGCTTAACGCTGGATCAACCGACGAAGCTTCTGCCGATTGAGGAGCCAGCGGCTTCCACGGAACCGCAACCTGAGCCTTGGTCTGCTCCAGCAGCAGGCTACAAATGGT
This sequence comes from Paenibacillus ottowii, assembly GCF_050516475.1. Classification (NCBI taxonomy): domain Bacteria; kingdom Bacillati; phylum Bacillota; class Bacilli; order Caryophanales; family Paenibacillaceae; genus Paenibacillus; species Paenibacillus ottowii. Next base: position 439,795 of record NZ_CP191577.1, read on the forward strand.
ACGATCCAAAAACATTCAAATCGGGCTCCTATGGAGCGGCTTCGTAACAAATGTAAAAAAATCAGAGTGAGTTGTTGGGTGCTAGTTAGCCGTTTGATCCTTTGTAGGGGATCAAACGGCTTTTTTGTGATGAAAATTAACCTGTGGTTGGTTATTGGGTTACATTTTGTGCCAGGAAAGTCGCGCCACTGCTGGATCATTGATTTTTTAAATGATGTTGATAGCATAATCTTAATTGATATATCCATATACTGGTGATAGGATGTATTCAAATTATTCCGACAAAAATGGTATGTAATGTTTGTGGAAGGTTTTAACATCAAACATGGTGAGAATTAGCGGGACAAGACCATGGAGAATGGGGGAAGCGCACGCATTGAATATCGAACCTGTGTTGGAGATTAAAGGATTATCCGTATCTTTTCGCATTAACGATCAATATCACCCCGCAGTCGACCATCTGGATCTGACGGTCAACCCCAATGAAGTGCTGGCTGTGGTCGGAGAATCCGGTTGTGGCAAAAGCGCGCTGGCGCTTTCAATCCCACAACTGCATGACATGGAGCGGACACGTGTCGAAGGAGAGGTTCTTTTTAAAGGCACGAATCTGATCCGCCTCTCCTTAGGGCAAATGAATAAAATTCGCGGAGCGGGCATTGGCATGATCTTTCAGGACCCGCTGACAGCACTTAACCCGTTAATGAGCATTGGTAAGCAGATCGAGGAAAATCTCGATTATCATACTTCCCTTTCTACGAAGCAAAAAAGGGAGCGTGTACTGGAGCTGCTGGAAAGCGTAGATATCCCCAACCCTGTACGTGTGTATGAACAGTATCCGCATGAGCTTTCAGGAGGGATGCGTCAGCGTGTGATGATCGCGATTGCCATCGCTTGCCGACCCTCTCTTATTATTGCAGATGAGCCGACGACTGCGCTCGATGTGACCATTCAATCGCAAATTCTCGACTTGCTCAAACAGCTTCAACAGGAGACCGGAAGCGGAATTATTCTGATTACGCACGATCTTGGCGTTGTGGCCGAAGTAGCCGACCGTGTGGTGGTCATGTATGCCGGAGAAATCGTCGAAAGCGCTGATGTTTTTGAATTATTCCGGCATCCACTGCACCCGTATACGCGTTCCTTGCTGGCCTCCATGCCGGGATCGCATACCAAGGGAGAAACGCTGCATGTCATCGGTGGCATGGTTCCCTCATTGCAAGATATTCCCCGTAGTAGCTGTCGTTTTGCTCCGCGTATTCCCTGGATTCAGCAGGGAATGCATGAAGACCATCCTCAATTAAATGAAATTTCCCCCGGCCATTGGGTCCGCTGTACATGTTACCAGCATTTTCATTTTGAAGACGAGACAAAGGGAGAGGCTGCTCATGGCACTACTGGAGCTAAATAATTTGAAGGTGTATTATCCGGTGCGCGGTGGTTTTTTCCAGCGCATTGTTGACCAGGTAAAAGCAGTGGATGGTGTGTCGATCAGCATAGAGGCTGGCCAAACCTACGGACTGGTAGGAGAATCCGGCTGCGGAAAAACGACGACAGGAAGGACAATTATCGGCCTGAATAAGCTGACGAGTGGACAGATTCTTTTTAAGGGAAAGGATCTTGCGGCTTTGAGTCGTAATAACCGCCATCCGCTGCGTAGAGACATTCAGATGATTTTTCAGGACCCCTATTCTTCGCTGAACCCGCGTAAGCGTGTATTGGATGTCATTGCTGAACCGCTGCGAAACTTTGAACGACTGAGTAATGAGGAAGAGCGGAGGAAAGTACAGACGCTACTGGAGAAGGTCGGCTTGAACGCTGACGCAGCCTACAAATACCCGCATGAATTTTCCGGGGGTCAGCGGCAACGGATCGGGATTGCGCGTGCGCTGACATTAAATCCAAAACTGATTATTGCTGATGAGCCGGTATCGGCGCTTGATGTTTCTGTGCAGGCACAGGTGCTTAATTTTATGAAGGATGTGCAGCGGGAGTTCAAATTGACATATTTATTCATAAGTCACGACCTGGGGATTATCCGCCATATGTGCGACCAAATCGGCATTATGTACCGAGGCCGCTTAGTGGAACAGGGAAGCGAACAGGATATTTATGAGCGTCCACAGCATTTGTATACCCAGCGGCTTATTGCCACCATTCCCAGTATCGATCCAGCGAAGCGGCTAGAAAATGCCCACAAAAGGCAAATGCTTTTATCCTCTTACAAGTCAGAGCTCCCCAAACATCTAGATGCAAGTGGAAAGCCGTTTGCCCTGAAATCCGTAAGTCCATCCCATCAAGTCGCGCTACCCTAAGGGAGGTACAGAATATGTGGAAATTTACAATGCGTCGGCTGCTGGTTATGATCCCTCAACTTTTTGCACTAAGTGTGCTCATATTTTTCCTAGCCAAAGCTATGCCGGGGGATGCCCTGACAGGGCTCATCACTTCAACACCCAATCTGAATCCGGCTGCACTGGAAGAACAGCGGCAAAAACTGGGGCTCAATGACCCGGTGTGGGTGCAATATGGGAACTGGCTTGTCCAGCTTGCTCATGGGGATCTGGGCAAATCTTATGTACATAAAATTAGCGTTACCGATTTGATTGGCAGTCGTTTGGGAAATACGTTTTTTCTGGGCGTAGTGATTCTGGTTCTGACGTATCTGATCGCCATTCCGCTAGGAGTACTTAGCGGTCGGTATCAGCATAGTCTGCTGGATAAAACCGTGGTGGGATATACCTATCTCAGCTTTGCAACCCCCCTATTTATACTCGCGTTGTTGCTGCTGTACGTGTTTGGATTCAGGCTTGGCTGGTTTCCAACCAGTGGCAGTGTGGATGTAGGTGTGGAGCCGGGGACATGGTCATATTACGTGAACAAGTCGTACCACCTCATTCTACCGGCGGTTACGGGCGCATTGCTCAGTACGACGGCTACGATCCAGTATTTGCGCAATGAGGTCATTGACACACGTTTGAAGGATTTTGTAAAAACAGCACGTTCCAAGGGGGTACCCGAAGGAAAGATCTATTCCCGTCATATTTTCAAAAACTCTTTATTGCCCATTGCTGCTTTCTTGGGCTATGACCTGACGGGTGTGATTGCGGGCAACATTTTCCTAGAATCTATTTTTGGTTATCCGGGGCTGGGCCAGTTGTTTCTACAGTCCATCACCCAACGGGACTTTTCAGTCGTGAATGCATTGGTCATGATCTCCGGTTTCTTGGCACTCTTAGGAACCCTTTTATCGGATGTCATCCTAAGCAAGGTCGATCCCCGCATTCGAATTGAATAGAGGACAAGTCTAGAAAAAAGGAGGGATTATGGTGTCTATACAGGTGGAGGAAGTCTTCTCGCCGGAAATCATTCGTAAATCACCATCTAGCTGGTCTGTACTGCGTCGTGAACTGGTACGTGACAAAATGGCCTTGCTTTCCATTGGATTTGTGGCTTTGTTCTTGATTTTTATATATGCCTCTGTCCTGTTTGTCAATCAGGATGTAGTCACGACGGTCGATCTGGGCGCGATCCGCGAAGCTCCCGGCTCAGTGCATTGGCTGGGTACGGATCGAGCGGGCAGGGATATCTTCGGCCAGCTGGTCATTGGGGCCCGCAATTCCTTTACCATCGGCTTTACGATTACTTTATTATCGGCCGCCATCGGCTTGACGCTGGGCTTATTGGCCGGGTTTTATGGAGGACTGGTTGATAACATCATCATGCGGATCATTGATTTTATTCTGGTGCTTCCGTTTTTAATGCTGGTCATCGTATTTGTCAGTATTGTGCCCAAAAGCGGCATAGGGTCTTTTATTTTTATAATGACCGCCTTTTTATGGATTGGAAAAGCACGCCTGATCCGGGCCAAGGTGCTGTCGGAACGGGAACTGGACTACGTCCAGGCTTCCAAAACCCTGGGCACACCCAATTGGAAAATTATCTGGTTTGGCGTGCTGCCCAATCTCAGCTCTATTGTGATTGTCAATCTAACGCTCAGTCTTGCAGGAAATATCGGGATTGAGACCGGGCTTTCCTATCTCGGTTTTGGCTTGCCGGAATCTACTCCAAGCTTGGGGACGCTGGTGAGTTATGCGAATGACCCGGATGTATTGCAAAATAGCTGGTGGATGTGGCTACCTGCCTCATTGCTGATATTGGTGCTAATGCTGGCGATCAACTTTATCGGTCAGGCGCTCAAACGTGCCACGGATGCCAGACAACGATTGGGTTAACCGAAGTTCAAGGATAAGGACAACAACAAGGAGGGGTTTACAATGGTTAAACGTTGGAAAAAAGGGATTCTGCCCGTTCTATCTGCAATGTTGGTGCTTTCTTTGACCGCATGCAGCGGCTCGCCTTCCGCTTCAAATGGAGCAAAATCGTCTGACGGTACAGGTGGAACAGGGACCGACAGCAAGCAGGTGAATACGACGGCGCTGGCAAAGGCGGTCAAGAACGATAAAACCCCGATTAAGGGCGGCATCATCAATTATGCGCTTGTATCCGATACCCCTTTCGAAGGAATTTTAAATCCTGTGTTTTATGAAGGAAATCCGGATTTTGAAGTCTTCCAGTTTTTTTACCCTTCCCTGTTTTCGATCGATTCCAATCTGAATATTGATGATAAAGGAGCGGCGACGATTTCCTTTTCCGCAGACAATAAGGCGGTGACTGTCAAAATTGATCCCAAATTGAACTGGACAGATGGTAATCCTGTTACGGCGGAGGACTATGCTTTTTCCTATGAAGTGATCGGCCACAAAGACTACGAGGGTCCGCGTTATGATAGCTTTATGACCAATATTGTAGGGATGGAAGATTATCATGCAGGTAAAGCCAAAACGATTTCAGGCATCAAGGTGCTGAATGAGAAAGAGGTTACCATTCATTTCAAGGAACCTAATCCTTCCGTAAAGTCGGGACTTTGGTCCACACCACTGGAGAAGAAGGTATTCCAAAACATTCCCGTAAAGGATATGGCCGGATCTGATCCTGTCCGTAAACATCCGATTGGCTATGGACCGTTCAAAATTAAATCTATGGTCACAGGTGAATCTGTGGAATTCGTTAAAAATGAAGATTACTTCCACGGTGCGCCCAAGCTGGATGGCCTTCATCTGAAGGTGGTGAATCCGAATGTCATTACCGAGGCGTTAAAAAGCGGAGAGATCGACTGGGCCAGCTATCCAACCACCCGTTACAACGAGGCCAGCAATCCGAAAAATGTACAGTTTCTCGGTCAGGAGGAATTATCGTACAGCTATGTAGGCTTTAAGCTGGGCAAATTCGATCAGGCCAAGAATCTAAATATTATGGACCGGAATGCCAAGCTGGCAAACAAGTCATTGCGTCAGGCCCTTGGCTATGCGCTGAATAATGAGCAGGTAGGCAAGCAGCTCTATCATGGGCTTCGGATTCCTGCCACATCCTTGATCCCTCCTGCTTTCAAGGGATACCATGATGTGAATGCGAAGGGCATCGCGTATGATCCAGACAAGGCGAAAAAGCTGCTGGACGAGGCGGGATATGTGGATACCAATGGAGATGGATACCGTGAGGACCCTAAGGGTAAGGAATTGGTTCTCCATTATGCAGCAATGAGCGGGGATGCGACAGCCGAATCGCTGGCCAAGTTTTATTTGCAAAACTGGAAGGATGTCGGGCTTCATGTCGAGCTGGTGGACGGTCGTCTACTGGAGTTCAATTCCTTCTATGATCGTGTGCAGAAGGATGACCCCGGCATTGATATTTTTGGCGGCGCATGGAGTACAGGTACAGATGTAGACCCTAGTGGGCTGTATGGACGCGGAGCCAGCTTTAACTACTCGCGCTTTACGAGCGAAGAGAATGATGAGTTGTTGCGGGAAGGTGTGTCTGTGAAAGCCTTTGACGACAATTATCGTAAGGATATATACAATCAGTGGCAGGCGTATATGAGCGAGGAGGCTCCTATTGTACCCACATTATTCCGTTACTCGCTGGAGGCAGTAAATAATCGGGTAGCCAATTACGATATTACCCGCGGCAAGGAGTACGATGCAGACGCGTTTGCGAATATTACGTTGACTTCGGAGAAAGCAGAAGTAGATCAATAATCTAAAAAAGCGCCTTAACTTGATGAAGAAGCGCGAACCGGAATGTTCCGAACTCGCGCTTCTTTTAAACTTTTCATGACATCATTCTGGGGATTCTCGAAGGGAGAGAAGGAAGACGGAAATACGTCAGCTGCAATACTTCATAGCCGTATGCGAGGAACTGCATTTTACGAAGGCTTCGGAAAAGATTGGCATTTCCCAACCCACGCTTAGCTTGCAAATTAAGGCGCTGGAAGAGGAACTGGGCATGACGCTCTTTGACCGTGCAGGCAAGAAAATTAAAATGACAGATGCCGGGAAACTGCTGTTGCAACACAGTGCCCATGCGCTCAAGGGATTACAGCAAGCGAAGGCTTCCATTGAGGAGTTGCGTACCGAGCAGCGCGGGAGTTTACGGATTGGTATCGCATTACCGGAACTGGAAGAGCCATTGCAAGAGATGCTTGCCCATTTCCATCGGTCATTTCCTAAAATCAGCTTGCACATCTGTCCATCATTTGATGTAACAGAACAACTGCTGGATAACCGTGTGGACGTTGGTATCACGCTACACTCAGGTACAGATGACAGGCTTGTCCAACTTCCACTTCGCACAGAGAGGTACTGTCTTATTGTCTCGGTAAATCATGTATTTTCTAATCGCTCTTCCCTTATGCTGGACGAATTGAGGCATCTACCTTGGGCGATGCAGCCAGAGTGTCATCCCGGAAGGAGGCTGATTGAAAAGTGCTTCCGTGATCGCGGGTATGCCTTTACAACCGTCTTGGAGACAAATTCTATACCTTCTATCCTGAACTGGGTGCGGGAGGGACTTGCCGTAACCTTACAGACGGAGTCCCTTGCAGCAGAACTGGATCGTTCACATTTTTGCAATGTACCTATTTTGCATGGCGTGTCCCAAGGTCAGCTAGAGTTGATTTATCGGTCTGACCGTTATCAGGGAGAAGCGATGAAGCGATTGGTTGAACAGATACAAGCTGTGTTAACAGAGCGTTCCAACTAGTGACTACCCAGATAATTATTAGGAGCTTTAATGTGTATGAACTTCCAGCCTGCGTGCAATCAGTGACATACTGTAATTGACGGCAAAGTACAGGAAAGCGGCGAACAGCAGAGCAGGAATGACAAAGGATTGATTTTGTCCACCGACGATCTGAATGTTATGCGTCAGCTCCGGCAAACTGATAATGACAGCCAGTGAAGTATCCTTGAATAGGGAAATGAACTGGCTGACAATGGGAGGCACCATGCGACGAAGCGCCTGGGGCAGAATGATATGCCATAAGGTTTGAGAATAGCTTAGACCGGAGGAACGTGCGGCTTCCAGCTGTCCTTTATGGACCGAATTCAGACCGCTGCGCACAATCTCGGCAATCATGGCTCCCTCGAAGATCGACAGTCCTGTAATGGCTGCCCATTTGAGGGAAATCGAAAATCCGATGGATGGCAAAACCATGCCGATGAAGAAAATAATGAGCAATAAGGGCAGGTTGCGAATCAGATCAATGATAAAGGCTGCAACCTGTGAAAGGACGGGTATACGGGTATAGCGCAGGATGCCGAACACAATACCGAGAACGAAGCTGAATAGGATAGCGTAAATGGCGACCTCCAGCGTGAGCAGGAAGCCCTCCAGTATAAAACGCACATTAGGCCATGCAAACAATCCACCGAAATCCATACGGGCTTCCCTCCTTAGGATGTTTTGGACAAGCGCCGCTCCATATATAGCACGAGAAAGCTGAGCGGAACCGTCAATACAAGATACAGCAGTGCCGTGATCGCATAGACTGTGATGGGCAGGAAGGTATCTGAGTTAATGAGATCCGAGTAATACATGAGATCCAGTCCAGCCACAATCGCCAGCACGGAAGAGTTTTTAACCAGATTGATGAATTGATTGCCGATCGCAGGCAGTACAATTTTAATAGCTTGCGGTAAAATGATGCTGATCATCGTCTGGTTGTAATTCAAGCCGGAGGACCTTGCCGCTTCAAATTGTCCTTTAGGTACAGATTGAATGCCAGCACGTATAGCTTCTGCAATAAAAGAAGCTGTGTACACAGTCAACCCAAGGGTGCCAGATATAAAGCCGTCCAAGGGAATGCCTAGAGTGGGCAGACCGAGATAAAAAAACAACACGACGATCAGCAATGGAATATTGCGAATGACCTCTACATAGACAGTACCGACCCAGTTTAACCATTTAAAAGGTGCAATTCGGAAGATGGCAATGATAGCCCCTAGAATAAAGCTGCCGATCAAGGCAATGACACTAGCTTGAACGGTATGAAGCAAGCCTTCTCTGAAGCGGTCGCCATGATCGAAAAGTACGTTGATATCAAAAGTAAGCATCTACGGATATACCTCCTTTTCCAGAACTAAGAAAGGAAGGAGCACGCAATCGCGGCTCCTTCACAAGATCCTTATTCGGGCTTAACCCCAAACCATTGTTCGTGAAGCTTATCGTATTCACCGCTGCTCTTCAGTTCCTTGATCGTATCATTAATGGCTTGCAGTAGTTCGGTTTGCCCCTTTTTCACTGCAATGCCGTAAGGTTCCTCTGTGAAGTTTCCACCTACTAGGGTATAATTCGGATCTTGCTGTTGCATGCCAAGCAGAATAGAGTTATCGGTCGTCAGCGCTTGCCCTTTGCCTGCCTTGAGGGCATTGAAGGCATCCTGATAGTTTTCAAATTCCAATATCGTTGCTTTGGGTGCTTTTTCGCGGATATTTTTTGCGGAGGTAGAGCCTTTAACAGCGAGCACCTTGGTGTCTGGAGTTAGGGACTCCAGACCTGTGATCGGGCTTCCCTTTTTCACGAGCAGGGATTGCCCTGCATTAAAGTAGACGTCGCTGAAATCGACCTGTTTTTTGCGTTCATCCGAAATGGTCATGGTGGCGATAATAGCGTCGATGTCCCCGTTTTGTAGTAGGGTGATTCGTGTTTTGGACGTGACTTCCTTGAGTTCGAGCTTGGTTTCATCACCAAAAATATGCTTGGCAACAGCCTTGGCGATGTCGATATCAAAGCCCTCGACTTTTCCGCTAGCTGGGTCTTTTAATCCAAATAACTTGGTGTCGTACTTCACTCCAACGACCAGTTTGCCACGCTGTTTGATAGCCTCCAGCCCGTTGGAAGCTGCTGCCTCATTTCCAGACGTTGCTGCTTCTTGCTTGCCTCCACAGCCGGCCAAGACGAGCAGACAGGATAATACAACCAGCACCAAAGTACTCCACTGAAATCTTTTTCTCATCAAAATGATCCCCTTTCGATTGTATTCCATTGGTAATATGTTTAATGATGAATCAGACGGCTTAGGAACAGGCGAGCCCGTTCTTCACCTGGATTTTGAAAAAACTCAGCAGGTTGACTGTCTTCTAAAATCTGCCCTTTGTCCATAAAAATAACGCGATCCGCTACTTCACGGGCAAAGCCCATTTCATGAGTGACGATGACCATTGTGATGCCCTGATGGGCAAGCGAGCGCATGACATCCAGTACCTCTCCGATCGTTTCGGGGTCCAAGGCCGAAGTCGGCTCATCAAACAGCATAATTTTCGGATTCATGGCGAGTCCACGGGCGATTGCAACCCGCTGCTGCTGTCCACCGGACAATTGGGCGGGATAGCTCTGTGCCTTTTCCTCGATTCCGACACGTTTCAGATAGGTGAGGGCAGTTTGAATAGCTTCTTCCTTCGGGATGCCCAGCACCTTCATCGGTGCCAGTACAATGTTCTCAATCACCTTTTTGTGGGGATACAGATTGAAATGTTGGAACACCATCCCGATATTGCGGCGGAAGGCGTTAATATCAATCTTTTTGTCATGTACAGGGACCTCATTAACGATCAGTTCCCCATCAGATATCGTTTCCAGACGATTGATGCAGCGGAGCAGGGTGCTTTTACCTGAGCCGGAGGGACCGATGATGACAACGACCTCGCCCTCCTTAATCTGAAGATTGATGTCTTTAAGTACTTGAAAGTGACCGTAATGCTTGTTGACATTGCGAAATTGGATCAGAGAGCTCACCCCTTTTTTTGTCTTGGATACATCGCTTTGCAGACAGACTAACATGATGTAGTTCTATTAGAATTTTAAAAATTTCTCTCATGATACTATAAGTTTACAATAAAAAACAAGATTTTATGTCAATAAACTTAACGTAATAAGCGTTTTTTACTGTTTTTTTACTAGTTATTTGTTATTTATATGATGGAAACGAATATATATCCACAATTTAATGTTATTTAATTTGACATTAACTATGAAACCTCGACATACAGAGGGGGAAACGTGACAAAAGCAGCGCTATGTTTTACAGTAGGGGAGAAGGAATTTAGGGTAAAGGAAGGATAGACAATGACGAAAGCTATTTCACCGCTAGTCACGGCATTGGGCATGGAGCCCCATCCAGAAGGCGGCTGGTACAAAGAGATGTGGAAGGCCAATTTTCAAATTCCGAAGCCTGTATTGCCGGATGTGTATTCCGGTCCGCGCTTTGCAGCTTCGTCTACGTATTTCTTGCTGCATCCGGGTGAGTTCTCCGAGTGGCATGTGGTCCATTCTGATGAGCTGTGGCTGTACCATAGCGGAAGCCCTATAGAGTTGAAATTGGGTGGAAGCGGAGAAGAGCCTGGCGAAGAAACAATAATTATCGTCGGTGCAGATGTGGAGGCAGGACAGCATCCACAAGCACTTGTACCGGGAACAGTATGGCAAACGGCACGTCCGCTGGGGGATGAGCCTGTATTGGTAACCTGTGTTGTTGCACCAGGCTTCCACTTTGATGATTTCAAGCTGATTGCAAAGGGTAAGGTAGAGTAGAGATTTTTTATCGGCGGGTATAATCTTGGTTAAACAGGACTTACCCGCCTGATTTTATGTTATGGTATCTTTGTTAGTGTTAGAAGGTTGCCGTTTGTTGTATACCTTGGATCTTTGTCTTTTTTCGAAAACAAGCCGCAAGCTTCATCACTCGTGCCGTACCATATGATCTGACGTTTGGCCTCTTTTTGATCCTCTCGTATACAGCATAGCAGTTTCTCCCCATTTCTTTCGCTTGGTACATGGCAATATCGGCCTCTTTCAGTAAAGAAGGCAGAGTCTTTTTCGGAGAAGGATGCATAGTAATACCAATGCTTCCTGTAACTTGAAGATTGATTCCCTGGATATTATAAGGAGCGCTGATTTTTTGCAGCAGCAGCTCTGCCAGAACTGTGACTTGATCGGCATCATAATCCTTCATAATGAGTAGAAATTCATCACCACCGATTCGGAAAGCTTTCTGATTGGAGTTTGTCACCTGGAGTAAATGATCGCTTACCCGTCTGAGCAGCTTATCACCGATTTGATGTCCATATGTGTCATTAATCGCTTTGAATCCATCCAGATCAAGATACATAATAGCAAAGCCCTCTTTGCCGTTGCTTCGTTTCCAAAATAGCTCAAGCGCATTCCGATTGAACAGACCTGTTACAGGGTCCTGATAGGCAAGTTTCCGCAGCAAATTTCTTTCCATCATCACAGAATGTAAAAATATTAACGTATATATCCACAGCGCCAGAGTTAGGCCTATTAGAAGTAAGGCTGTTAAAGATATACTCAATGGGGTCACCACCAATATAGTTTATAGTTTATTCCGCTTCTATTAGCGGCATTAGGTCAGTTGTCTGGCATGAACGATGAGTCGATGTGTCGGATTTACAAGAGGATCACAGGTAATTAATGTGAGGAGCTTTTGTTTTTTGATGCTTTTTAAAACGGAGACATTTGAAGGAGTGACGACTGAAATGTTGTAGACCTTGTATACGTATTTTTCACCCCGAGTGTGAATTAGAATCTGATCTCCGATTTTCACCTCATTAAGCCGGTTAAATAAACGTCCAGTTGTTCGTGAGCGATGAGCGGCTATGGCAGCATTCCCCACCTGGCCGAGTGTCGCAGTTTCCGACATATGTACGGCCGCATATCTCATATGCTGTTGGGTCGCACCTTCGAGTACAGGAAGCTCCAGCCCGATACGATCAATCTGGATTGTAGCGATTGGGGCTTGCTCTGAAGCCGACGATGGGGGAGTGGCTTGTGACAATTGTGGCCCATCCGCTGCTGCAGTATTTGTCAGCCAATTGGACAAATTTGTATACCCTTTAATCATTTCGGGAGTCAGTGTCGATGAATCTGTATTTGATAATGATTCAGCTTCCTGTAATAGCTCTTTTTGCTTTTGATCTTCCAACCATTCATTAGCGGTAGGAAATAACATGATGATGATTCCTAACATGATGCTCACGTACGCCAGCTTACGCAATTGAAAAGCCTCCTAGTACAGTAATCCATAGATCGGACATGTAAAATAATTCCCCTTCTCGCAAATGATGAGCTGAGAAGGGGGATTTTTGATTATAAAATGCTATTTATTTTTTATGCGTTCGTCTATAACCCAGATAGGCCCCCAGAAGAATTAAGAACATGCCACTTACATAGAAGGGAGCAGGACTGTTTTCTCCTGTCTTTGGCAATGTATCCACCTTGGGTGTATGCCCCGGGTCACTTGGATCTTCTGGTTTTTCTGCCGGTAGACGGATTACACCCTTAGGTATGGGATCTTCTTCAATCTTCACGGGCGGAGAAGGCTCCTGGTGAGGATCGGCTTCTGGTGTCTCGGCTTGCACCCCTGGTTCAGCGGGTGGTTGCGCCTCTGGTTCTACAGGTGGTTGTTCAATAACCGGAACGCCCAACGGAACATCCTCATCCTCGATAATTTTCGGCTCTTCGGTTGTTACGGGCGTAACAGGCGTTGCCGGAGGTTCAGTTATTTCAGGGTCCTTATCATGTTTTTTGCCTGAGCCCGGATTCGTAGGTGTACCTGGATTTGTAGGTGTACCTGGGTCAGTAGGTGTACCTGGGTCAGTAGGTGTACCTGGGTCAGTAGGCGTGCCTGGATCAGTAGGTGTTCCTGGACCCGGATCAACCGGAGTGTCCTTTTTGTTAGTGATGACGATTTGTTTAATGCCTGAACTTTGTTTGATGGTTGCATCTATTTTGATTTCTGTTTTTGGCGCTGTTATTTTGTAGCCTTCAGGAGCAGTAAGCTCCTCCAAAATGTAGTCATCATAACTCAATGAAGAAAATACGATTTTCCCGTCCGAATTGGTAGTTTGGACAAGAGGTGCTCTTTTCTGATTTTTGTCATAGAGTGCAAAACGGGCCCCGGGCAGTACCTTATTGTGATCGTCCTCATCAACTTTGGTAATCTCCAGACTTCCCGTCACTCCTCCTCCTGATCCCGAACCAGAGGATGTGCGCACGATAATTTCTTTACTTGTTTCCCTGGTTTCGGTGGTCAAACGATCACCCTCGAAATTAACCTTATTGCTCACTTTCGCCTTGTCTTCAGCTTGAAGAAAGGATTGATATTCCAAAATATAACCCGATGATATAGCTTTCGTGAAAGCAAGCTCAAAGGATTGCTGGCCTTGAGCAGTCGTTGTTATTTTTAGCATATAATCCTGATCCTTGACTAACTCCGTGTCCTTGACAGCTTCTCCGTTGGCAGACACTTTGGTGGAGTATAGATGAAAGGAGTCTTCAATCAGAATTTGATTATTGCTGGGCGTATCCACGATCCTTGCGTTGGAGACATGGGATTGCCCTTCATTGATATGGATGTTCCAGTCGATTTTATTTCCATTCTGAGCACCGGACTTTGTCACGTATTCTCCACCGTGGGGCACAGTCACTTTGGCAGTCCATTCCGAATCTACATTTTTCCCATCCATAAGCAGAGCGTTATTGTTAATCTCTTTATCAATAAGCTCTCCTTCCAATGTTGTTTGGAAAGTGACCCAGTAAGGAGAGTTGGTGGACTGGTTAAACTGGATGCTCAGTTCGTTGTTGTTAGCGGCGGAAGGTAAAACCAGAGTATATTGGCTCGAAGGTACTTCGGCCCCTTTCTGTACGCCATTCCACCATCCAAGCAGGGTCATATCGTATACTTTAACAGAATTTGGGACCAACTTTTGGCCTTGTAACAAGGTATCTCTAATCTCAGCATGATTGAGAGTTTTGCGGTTGTAGTTGGCCTTGATGTCCCATGTAATTTGTTTGGAGATGGCATTGTAACTACCTGACTTAGCCCCGTTTTGCTGGGTCATATTGTCCGGCCATAATCGAGCTTCGGCCTCTGCAGTTTGTGTTGTTCCGTTGTATAACCAAGTGATAGAGGCTTTGTTCCAAAAGTCCGGCTTGGTTTTGTCAATTTTCCATTCGTTATTAAATGTAGTTGTATAGTTGATGGTATACGTATCTTGAATCTTTTTATGAAAACGGATAGTGAACCCTTTTTTGTAATCTAGCGTAAGAGGGATCAGTTCGTAGTCTGCCGGTGATGTTAGTGTTGTTTTTCCGTCCGCGCTTTGGATCTTCAATGTGTTCGGCAATAAGGCCAGACCGCCATTCGGGAAGACATCGTCAATAACGACTTGATCCATTGTATACTTATCTTGATTAATGGAAATGACCCAAGGAATCGTTTTAGTGTTATAGTTCGGTTCCTTATAGCCCTTGGTGATAATTATACTTTTTAGCTCTGTGGTGGTTTCTTTTGTTACTCCGTCAGACGTTACACTGTTCGTTATTTTTCCATTTTCAAGTACACGATCTATGGCCTTTGTCTGGTAACGGATGGTATATGGCGCATCAATATCCGTATTGAAAATCAGATTGAAACCATTGGTACCACGATCGTCAGTAACTAGGGTGACGCTGTATTCCGATGCAGGGAGCTCATCCTGTGTATCCCCTTTATACACTTTAAGTGAATCTATGATGAGTTGTTGGCTGCTATTAAAACGGTCACTCAACGCTGCTTTAGCTGCGGGGATTTTTTTGTTGGCAAAATTATATTTGATTGCCCATGAGATCGTTTGTGTGACTGGGTCGTATTTTTCCACTTTTTTGCTTAAAAAATCCCCGCGTTGAACAGTGACTGTAGCCGTTGCGGAGGCGTCCTTCACATTATCCCCTGAAAAAGTGGCTGTATTGGAGAACCGAGTATCTTCGCTTGTTATGTTCGTGGAGTATTGAATACGGTAGGCGCTGTTAATACTCTCGTCGTTAAAGCGGATTTTGAAGCCTGATACAGCCGGATCAGCCTCAACTGTATACTTATCTGCACTAACAGTGTCCCCCAGCACGGTGGTTCCGTTCACATTAATTTGTAAATGATTTACCCGGATGGAGTCCTTGACTAGTTCCAGTCCTTGGGGAGTTGGGTCGGTTACTACAGCGTGTTTGATAGGGTCCAAGTGTTTATTTACGTCAACCGTCCAATGGATCTGATTTTTCCCATCAAACTTTCCTTGTTTCTCCATAGTAGGACCAGCTGCAGGCTTAATATTTACGATAGCTGTTTGCTCGCCGCCTTTGATTGGGATCGCAATAATAACTTGTGTACTGCCTTTTTCTATTTGTGTGCTAAATTCAGTTTTGATCTCCAGCTTACCGCTGACATTAGAATGGCTTTCTACATAATCATTAAATGTCATAACCACTTTACCTTGTCGGTCTACGGTAAAATGGCCTACTTCTCCATCTGTATTCGTCAAAGGAGACGTAATATCTGTATAAATTTGAAATTGTTCGGGTAATTGAAAGGTAAAGGTGTCTCCAGCTTTATACGCATGGTTCGGCAGTTCCCATTCATAGCCTAAATGGATGGCGGAACCAATATCAATACGGCTATCGGGGTTATACACTGCATCAATAACAGTTCCTGTAGAATCTGTAAGGGTTAGCTTGGTTAAAATACTTTCCTGAGTTGCCCTAACTTCAGAAGTTGAGCCCGCAGTTGGTTCAGGGACTGGAGCCGGGACAGCAGGTGGGATGTTAATTGGCTCTGAGGGCATTGGATAAACATCGCTAGTCACACTCTGAACCGGATCGGTTCCTGGGGCCACTGGCAGAGTAGAGTCGGGATTTTGTGCATAGACTTGTGTGGTGCTGAACAAGCACTGCAAAAAGAGCAATAACGCAACCGTTGCTGCATTCCATTTTTTTCTCATACGGTAAACAAATCTCCTATTCTTAAAATACTCTTATTTAACGGCTAGTGGTTATTCCTTCGAGGGCGAGAGAACTGTATTTATATATTCATCATTCATTCATATGATGCTATGTTAGCCGCATTAATACTTAGTGAAAATTTGTGAAAATTCATATTCGGGTGTGAAACTCCTCCTTTTGTCTTGAAATTAGGATCATGGTTAGAGATCTCATTGTCTTTCTGGACTAGAATACATGCCACATCTCAACAATTTCTCAACAAGGATCGAAAAAGAGCCTTGATCATGTGATCAAGGCTCTTCAGGAAATATAGTTCTATTTCTTATTTTTTTAAAATATGAATTAAAAACATTGATATTAATATTGCTTTGTTTTAATGTATTTGGAGGGATCTTTGATCATTTCGAATTTTTGTTTACCCATGTACAGTGCTGCATCTACTGTAGTGTCTACGACCACCCACTGATTGTCGATGTAGACCTCATTCCAGGCATGGTAAGTGTCCACGTAGGAGGATTTGCCCATAACCAGCTTGGTTGGTACATCTACACTTCGCAACATAGCAGCCATCAGTGAAGCATAACCATAACAAATATCTTTTTGAGAGTTCAACGTACGATCAATTTGCGGCAGATAGTCAGTCGTTAAGGCAAAGGCCTGATTAGAGTCATACTTGATATGACTAATTACGTAGTCATAGATTTTTTGCAGCTTTTCGCGATCTGTTGTTGCACCTTGAGTTAATTCCCGGGCTTTTTGAATCGCTTGATTCGTACCGCTCCAGTTGATATTTTGAACGGAATTGAGGTATACCGCTTTGCTATCGTTTAAATTTAACTCGATCGTATCTTGTCCTATTACTTTGTATTGATTACCACTCAGCTGTTCCAAAATACTGATACTATAGTTCCCATTACCCATCTGGAGAGGAAATACTTCTTCGGATTTTCCGGGTGTTAGATTATAAGAGTATTTTTGCGCATCTTTGGCAACCAAAATTTTGGTTTTAACGTTAGGTTTAACGGGGTAACGCACACTGACTGTCCCATGATTTACATTGTTTTGGTCCAACCATGCAACACGATCAGCAGCGTAAATTGTCGAATTTAAAAGAATTGCGGACAGCATAAAAAATAGGAGAAGTGTGGAAAATATCATTTTCCCCATAAAAAACTTCCTTTCGGTGGCCAGGCTGCCATCATCAATAGAAGGCCCTATAGCTTTGCGTCCCTGCCTTTCGACAGGTTTGCCATTTCGTATAAAGTTTTCGGGAAAAATAAGCACGACAAAAAGCCACTTCAACCGGTAGCTGGCTGCCATCATACAGAAGGCCCTGTAGCTTTGCGTCCTTGCCTTTCGACAAGTTTGCCATTTATCCTGAATAGCTTGTACTATTATTCTATCAGTTAGGTACTCTATTAGGCAAGTTTAAATCTCAAATTTTCGCTATTTATCGACAAAACAAGCTTGCAGATTATACATAAGACCTATTTTATTCGGTTTCCCCATTTTTTGCGATAGGAATGAGGCGTTTCTCCAATATGCTCTTTGAACAGATTGATAAAATGACTTGTGTTGGGAATGCCTACATACTGTGCAATATCCACAATAGCTACATCACTAGTTTTAAGCCAGCCTTGAGCAGCCGTGATACGAACATTAATAAGATACTCAATAGGGGAAAAGCCAATCTGTTTTTTAAAGTTTTTAGCCAAGTTGAACTTGTTTAGACCAAACATGTCTGCTAGCGAATCCAGCGTGATCCGTTCACAATAGGATTGGTCCAGATATTGCTTTACCTTGCGCACCTCTGCAGTCCCATCTGAATTTGCATTGGGATTGGTGTAAGGGTGCTGTAAAATAATCGTTAATAACTCAACGATTATTTTGGATGAGAGCAGTTCAGAAGATAAGCTTCTTTCTGGCTGCACATGTAACAAGGTGCGAAGCTTGTCCAATACTACACTTGAATCCTGTAGTGAAATTACAGGCTTATTGTGCTTATCGAACTGTTCGTAGAAATGGTCAATAAGATTGCCATTAAGGTTCACGCTAATAAACTCCCATGTCTTCTGACAGGAAGCTTTGTATTGTACATATTCTTCGCAATTAATAAAAAGCATATCATGAGGTTTCAATATATAATCCTTGCCCCGGTATTGCAGTTCCCCTCTTCCGGACAGGGTAAAAAGGAGCAAAAAAGAGGTAAGCTTTTGCCGTTCCATTACATAAGCATCTGTTTTGAAATAGCCTATTTCCTGTATATAAAAGAGGGATTTTTTAGCGAAAGCAGAGGGTGTACATATAATTGCAACTGGATCTTCGCTCAAGACATACTGGGCATTTTTTTGGTTTGTTGTCATATCCAATTCCTTTACAAAAGAACAATTTTAGTAAGACAATTGTAGTTTGTTTCACGAATATCCTTTTAGAACCGGAGTTCCCATTTACAAAGGTTATTTTATCACATTAAAGTATATTCATGTATCGATTTGAGGCTATACAATATATAACAGAATTAACCAGAAAGCACCTGTTTGAAAAGGACAGGGACCTTCTGGAATTCATTTCTTAACTTAAAGAAATGAAGGATAAAGTTGGGAAAAATAGTTTCCTCAATGAATATATCATAGTCTTGCAATTCCACTTTTTGAGGTATATATCCTTTCGGTTTCAGGAAAATGGGACCATATTTCGACAAAATGATTCAAAGGGCTCATTTTGTTAGAAAATAGTTGTATTTTTATTGTGGAGATATTATTCACGAAAATGTATGGATAAGTGTGGTTATGCGAACTCAATTTAAGCTAATGTGCAAATTTTAAATATCATGCAATTTGTTGACAAGAGAGTACAGTAACCTTTGGTATCTGTACAGGCAATGATATGATGGTACTACGGATGTAATGAAACACATTTTACAGTCAGTTTGGAGGACTACAGGATGGGAAAAACAAAAAACACAAAAACCGCAGCAGCTTGGTCACTTGTGATGATGGGAGCGGGCTTTGCTGCTACGTTACCTTTTCAACAATTTGGCTGGGCCCGTCTTTTGGCCGGATCTTTTGAAGCCGGACTTGTAGGAGGATTGGCAGACTGGTTTGCCGTAACCGCGTTATTCCGTCACCCGCTGGGCATTCCGATTCCACATACAGCGCTTCTCCCCAAAAATCGGGGAAAGCTGACCGATGCCTTGGTTAACACGGTCGAAAACAATTTGCTTCATAAAGAAAGTATTGCATCTAAAATTGCCGAGATTAGACTGGCTGAGCTAGTGCTGAAAAGTGTAGAAAAAGGAATACGTACGCCCGAAGCGGTCACTTTCATAGATGCTCTTGCCAAGCAACTTGTCCGTTCTCTTCCAATAGCAGAGCTGGTCCCGGTCATCACAACCGGGATTAAGCGACAGGCGACCGAATTCGATATGGGGCCATTGCTAGAGGCACTCGCCCAGCAAGCTGGCGAGCGGAAGTATGACCAACGGGCGTTGGATTATGCGCTGGAGCAGACGGAGTCCTGGCTACTGCGGCCAGAAACCGGTGTTACGCTTGGCACCCTGGGGATGCAGGCTGTTAGCGGCTTGCAGGTCAGCGGGCTCATGCAGTTTGCCCTGAACGCCTTCCTTGGGTATTTGAATGAGGAGCGTATGGGCGAGATGATTCGTCACTTTTTGCTGGACCGCGTAGCGGAGCTTCAAGTTGAAGGACATCCGCGTCGTCAGGCCGTCCTGGATGGGTTCAACACACAGTTGATCCATCTGGCAGCCAAAAATACGGTCAGGGAGGGGCTAAATCACTGGAAAAACACCTTGATTGATTCCTGGGAAGGTGATGCAGCTATATCCGAGAAGCTCGAAGAGCTTCGCCGTCATCTGCTGGATTACATGGAGGATGCCAGTTATGTAACGACATACATTGTACCCTTACTGGATCAAATGCTATCTGATGTATGGAGAAATACGGAGCTGCTGGACAAGATCAACGCGTGGATCGTAGCAGGTGTTACCGGAGTAGTGGAAGCAAACCATAGCCAAATTGGTAATCTGGTTCGGGAAAATGTAAATAAAATGGATGATGCTTCACTGATCGCTTTAATGGAGGACAAGCTGGGGCAGGACTTACAATGGATTCGGATTAACGGTGCGCTTACAGGCTTTCTGATTGGAATTGTGCTTACTGGGGTTCGTATGTTGCTTGAATAGCACGGGCAATCTGTGCTCAGGAACGATAAATGAAATTTGTGTAGATAAGGTTGTGAAACTATGAGGATTGGTCACCATCCAATGCTGCTGGTTCAGATGAGAGCCCGGCAACGGTACGTTGATGTATGGTGCCGGATCACGAGTGGATGAATAAGCGGAACTTTTTTTTAATTACGCTGTCATTCCTGATCGTGATTATCGGCTTGCGTTTGTTGTGGTTTGATTATTACCACAATCAGGATTATCCACGGGCCAAGGCGGGAATTTTGGATTTGAGGGGCTTGAATTTACAGCAGATAAAGACCCTGCCATTAAATGGGGAGTGGGAGTTTTATCCTGGAACGTTATCTTCTCCTGCCGAACTGAAATCCTTACTTATGCAGAAGCAGCGCCAGACCATCCAGGTACCAGGATTATGGAGTGAGTCGGTATCTCCTAAGGATCATAAGGCATATGGTGTTGGAACCTATCGGCTGCTTATTTTGAGTGACAGGTCGGAGGACACTTTATACGGACTTCGGATCGGGAAGATCAGTACGGCATCCAACATATTTGTCAACGGCCGTTTAATTAGTCATAGTGGTCAGGTCTCTAGCAAGGTCGAACAGCATATAGGATCAACTGTTCCATTCTCTGCTATGTTTGATGCGAACAGGCAGGCCATTGAGATTGTCATCCAAGTATCCAATTTTGATTTCTCTGCTAGTGGAGGAATTATGAAGCCTATCATTTTTGGAAGCGCGGATGCTGTGAATAGCCGAACCAACTTCACGATCGCAATGCAAATTATGGTATGTATTATTTTGCTGCTTCACGGGTTATATATAGTCGTTATATTTTTTATGAATCCACAAAAGAAGGCGCTTCTGTATTTTGCGGGAATTGTAATCTGCACGGTATTATCCATCCTGACAGACGATGACAAGCTTTTATTGGACTGGTTTCCCATTAATCTGGGTCTTTCGTTAAAGATAACCACCCTTTCCTATATTGGAATAGGCATGTGTGTACTGAAGCTGGCGCAGTCTCTGTTGGTTCGATCCCGAATCATTCAGATTGTTTTTATAGTCCACTGTTGTTTTGCGGTTCTGGTGTTACTTGCACCTACATCCAGCCTTTATGTATTTCTTATGGTTCTTATCGCATTACCGGCTATTACTCTATGTGCTACAGTTCCCTCTCTTGCTTTTCTTAGAACATTCAGAGGGCAAAAAGAGGCTGTTTTTCTGTTACTAGCATCCATTAGCATTGCATCCAGCATGCTGTGGGGCATTTTCAAGACGAATGATCTCCCCTATTACCCTTGGGATATTGTGCTGGCTTTTGTGGCATTTGCATCCTATTGGTTCAAGCGATTTTTTAATACGAATGCTGAACTGAGAAGGCTGTCGGACAGATTGCAGCGCGCTGATCAGGTGAAAAATGAATTTTTAGCCAACACCTCTCATGAGCTGCGAAATCCTCTACATGGGATGATCAATATAGCACAGACCGTACTGGAAAATCAGGGCGGCGCCCTGGATGAACTCAACAGGAGAAACATGCAATTGCTCGTTACGGTCGGTCGCCGTATGTCCTTATTATTGAATGATTTGCTGGATGTTACACGTCTACGTGAAAAGGATATTATTCTCGAAAAAAGAAGCTTGAAGCCCAAGGCTGTAGCCTCGGGTGTGTTGGATATGCTTCAATTCATGACAGATGGGAAACCTCTAAACATGGTAGTTAACATCCCTGCTGATTTTCCGAATGTATTAGCGGATGAAAACCGAGTAATCCAAATCCTGTTCAATCTCCTTCACAATGCTGTTAAACATACGGCTGAGGGAACCATTTCCGTTCACGCACACATCCAAGGCGAAATGGCCAGTATTCAGGTGCGTGACACTGGCGTTGGGATGGATGAGGAGACGCAAAAGCGAATATTTCGTCCATATGAACAAGGAAATTCTCATTTGACGGTTATTGGGGATGGGCTTGGACTTGGGTTGAGTATCAGCAAGCAATTGGTGGAGCTTCATGGAGGATCTTTGAGTGTAAGCTCTGAACTTGGTCAAGGCTCAACCTTTTCTTTCACACTACCGCTCGATCCCTCACCTACCGCAGAAGAATCAAGAGATAACGAGCAGGTGTGTATCGATGAAGAAGCAGATACTGATTTTATAGCTCTACAGAATGCAGCTGTGATGCAGGTTGCGGCAGGCTCTGCACGATCTGCCATACTCGCAGTAGACGATGATCCGGTTAATTTAAGGGTGTTAGAGGGCATTCTCGCCTCGGAGTCTGAGTCTTACGACCTTGTCACTGTAACCAGTGCCCAGGATGCCTTGCATAGGCTGGATCATCGGGAATGGGATTTAATTATAGCTGATGTCATGATGCCCCAAATGTCGGGGTATGAGTTAACTCGGCGTGTGAGGGAATACTTTAGCATTTCCGAGCTGCCTGTGTTGCTGTTGACAGCACGTAGTCAGCAGGAGGACTTGTATACGGGATTTCTTGCAGGGGCCAACGATTACATTATGAAGCCTGTGGATTCCATGGAATTGAAATCAAGGGTCCGTGCCTTGACGGACGTTAAAAAGTCCGCAAGGGAGAGGCTTTGGATGGAGGCGGCATGGTTACAGGCACAAATCAAACCTCATTTTTTGTTTAACACCTTGAATACCATTGCATCCTTAAGTCATGTGGATCATACCAGAATGGTGAAACTAATTGAAGAGTTCGGCAAATATTTAAGATCAAGCTTTAACCCTCAAAATCTGGATAGAGTCGTATCATTGGAATATGAGCTTGCTCTCCTGAAATCCTATCTTTATATAGAGAAGGAACGTTTTGGGAATAGACTAGATATTGTATGGGAAGTAGACGAACAGATATCCTTGCTATTGCCACCGTTATCGATTCAGCCACTTGCAGAAAATGCAATCAGGCATGGTATCATGAATCGGATCCATGGAGGAACATTGTGCATTCGTATTCAGCAGCAGGAGGATGGCACAGAAATAGCGATCATTGATGATGGTGTGGGGATGAGTCAAGAGGAACTAGACCGTCTGCTGAGTCCTCATCAAGAACAGGATAGCGGGATTGGATTACGAAATACGGATCGACGTTTGAAGCAAGTATACGGTAAAGGGCTGTATATTAGCAGTCTTCCCAACCAGGGTACAACGGTAAGCTTCCATGTTCCCCAGGTACAAAGCCAAGAAATATAATATCTCTGTCCCGTAGGTCCTATACAGAACGAGGCGAAGTAAGTGACGCTTCTAATGGGGACTCTACGGGTACGGAGAAGGATTCCCAGTCGTGAAATTAGGCATGAGCCATTTGCCACTCTTTAAACCAATTTGTAATTTGTTCATTGGGCATCTCATGAAGCTCTTCCCATAAGACGGATGATAATAAATCATACCATTTGATCACTGAGCTATTTTTATTCATCTCAGCGTAGGTCTTCATTAATCCCCAGTAGGCTTCCTCTTCTTGGGGGTGACGACTACAGATGCCCTCATAAATAGAGATCGCCTCTTCAGGCTGGGAGTTCCCTCTATACCATTCTGCCATTTTTAATGATATGGATAACCACATTTTATGCAGCCTTTGGCGTTCACTTTCAACCCACCAAAAATCATATTCTTGTAAATAGTCCCCTTTGTAAAGCTCCATCATTTTTACATAATAAGGGATGGATTCCTTGTTCATCTGTGGAGCGGATGCCAGGAGAGACTCCCATCTTTCTGTATCTAACAGTACGTTTTGCGTATGCAAAATATAACCGCCGTTAGTATTGGAAATCTCTAAAAAGGAGTGATACGGCGCTATCGTTTTTCTAATATAATAAGCGGCTGTATATAAAAGAGAGTAGGCCTTATCTTCTTCATATTCTGGCCATAGTAATTCAATTAAGGCTGATTTACGAACCCATTGGTCATGATTCTGGAGCAAGTACAAAAACAACTCCTGGGTCTTTTTAGTCCTCCACTGAATAACAGTGGGTGGCTGATCCGGTAAGGTGAAGACGACATATTGAAAAACCTGTAATTGAAGAACAGAAGGCTGATTGTCAGGCATGGAGGCAGCTTGATCGTCACGCTTCAGAATGCGATTCATGGTTTTGATAAGACGTTCTGTCGTGACCGGCTTGAGCAGATAATCCAGTGCGTTAAGCTCGAAGGCTTGAATAGCGTACTTATCGTAAGCCGTAACAAAAACGATCTGAACATGGGGTTTGTGCTCCAAAATTTGATGTGCTAATTCAATTCCGCTGATCCCTGGAAGTCTTACATCCAAAAAAGCTATATCTATATCATCAAGTAGAATATAGTCCTTAGCCACGAATGGATTCGTAAAAGCTCCTGCAATATGTATGCCTTGTAACTCGCCAAGCAGACGCTTCATATAATCCAAAGCTAACTCTTCATCATCGACAATAACAATCCTTGTCAATATCTCTGATCTTTCCACGTGTACTGTACTCCTTTTTAGGCAGATACATCTTATTATATAGGATAACTTGACTACGGCTATAAGCAAACAGTTGTAGAAGAAAAAATTTTAAATAAAGAGGCGGGCTGCGATGGGCCATCGTTAAGATGAGTGATCGCAAGCCCGCCTGTTCAAGCTGTGGCAAACTTAAAGATTAACTAACAGCATTGGATGAATATTTACAGAACCCAGCGTGTGACCTTCTCCAGGGGTTGTCTGGATTTTTCCCGCTTGGGTTCATGGGCACGATAACCGAAGGCAGCGATCACTGAAATATCCAGCAGCCCGTTCTCCAGCAGTCCTTCTTCCTCCAAAATAGCATGCACCTGATCATAGTTAAAGCCTTCAATTGGACAGGAATCAATGCCAATCTGAGCTGCCGCTGTCATCATATTGCCCAAGGCAATATAGGTTTGCTTGGAGGCCCAGTCAAATAACGTGCGTTCGTTTTCCAGCAGGCGTTGACTTTCACCTTGGAAAATCTTATAGCGGCCTGGTAGTGTGGCAAAGTCTTCGTCAGACATACCCTTAACCTCTTTATACATGTACTCTACGTAAGGAGAATCATAGCGGACATCCTTACGTGCCAAAATCAGAACGACATGGCTGGCCGCTGGGATCTGCTTTTGACCGCCACTGGACACTGCCGCCAGCTTTTCTCTCAATGCTTGATTTTGTACGACCACAAACTGCCACGGTTCAAATCCTACAGAGCTAGGGGAGAGGCGACCGGTTTCGAGAATAAATTGAAAATCCTCCTCCGGTATGATGCGATTAGGATCGAATTCTTTCGTGGCATGTCTAAATAGAAAGGCATCCAGAATTTCCTGCTTTTTAGCTGATGTATTGGACATAAAATGTACTCCTTTTGATATGGGGTTAGTTGGTGCTCTATGGATTTTCTGCTACTATAATGAGAGCTAATATCGAATATATAGTTATCATATAGAAAGTTTTTGCAGGGAACAAGTACGCACATATTTGTTCCTTGTCATACATCTGAGGCTATTGGTTACACATTCCAGCAGAAAGAAGGGGTATACATGCCACGGGAGATGGAACATGCGGTTAGCGTTAATTTTGGATGTCCGGTAGCCAAAACCGTCGGGGTGATTGGAGGCAAGTGGAAGGGGGTCATTTTGTATCATTTGACCACAGGACCACGGCGCTATAATGAAATTCGACGGACCTTGCCTAATATTACACAGCGGATGCTAACCTTGCAGCTGCGTGAATTGGAGAGAGATGGCATTGTACACCGTGAAATTTATAATGAGAACCCACCCCGTGTAGAATACTCGCTTACCCCGTTGGGAGAAACATTAAGGCCGTTGCTGGATTTTATGAGAGACTGGGGGATCTTCTATGGAGAACAGGGTTGCGAGCCTGTAACGACAACTTCCAAATCGGGCAAGGATTTTTGTTAAAGGGCATGAAGAAAGCCCGCCAAATGATTCCATAGAAGATGCATAAGAAATCATTAGCGGGCTGAATAAGGACAGATTACCTTTTACAAAGTGGGCACTTATTTAAACTCGATCGATTCGCTCATCTTCGCCCAGGCCGTTTCTCCAATGATACCTAGACGCCAGATGGCGATTCCCTTGAGGTCATAACGTTTGGCTAAACCGATCTTGGCGTTAACGGTGCTGTCTTTTTCGCTCCCCATTGAGATTCCCAAAATGAGCTTATCACGCGAGGTTTCCTTCAACGCCAGCTTTATAGCTTCGTCCACTTTATCCAGTGGCTCAGGCGTAGCCTTTTGTCCGTAATCATAAGCCATAATGATCAGATCGTCCGCCAGATTACCCAGTGTCTTGTAATCATAGCCAGCGTAAGAGCTATTCAGCGGATGCAGAACGACGGTGAGCTTGAGTCCAGCTTGATGCACTTTGGCTGACAGCTTTTTAATAAAGGCGTTGTAGTCGGAACGAGCTTTGGACTTATCGCCGCTCCAGCCTAATCCTTCAAGATCTAACGTAATGCCCTTGAACTGCTTATCGGTGGCAGTGCTGACGATTTGAGAAATGGTCTGTTCTTGAAGCTGCGCATTTTCCAAAACTTTGGTTAGCTCATGATTGCCGTCGACAGAATAAACCATCAGGTATGGGGAAGTCCCCTGGCTATCTGCTTCCTGTAAAATAGACTCGGGCGTTACAGCTCCGGCAGCTTGAGGCCATTTATATTCTTTGCCGGTCGTTGTGAACTGTCCGTTCGTATCAATTCGGCTCCAGCCAAAGGCAACGGCATTAAAATTTGGTATTTTCGATTTTTGGTCAAAGGAAGACAGTGCATAAAAGCCCACAGTATACATTGCTTCACGTGGCGATGTAATCGAGACCGTCCGCGTTCCCTGATTCCAGTTCACTGTGGCTCCAAACTGTTGCCCGAAAAAGCCCAACGGAATCATTGTACTGCCGCGTACGGTTTGCGGTGCGGCTGTTAGTTGAACGGTTTGTCCGTCTACTGTGGCATCGCGGCTTCCCATTTTGAGAACCACCTGCTTGGTTGCATTGCCTTGTGCTTTGGTAGCGATGATGCTTTGGCTGGCTTGATCCCATTTTACGGTAATGCCCAGAGCCTCAGAAATAGCGCGAAAAGGAACCATCGTCGTGCCGTTCATCATGGCAGGTTGTACAGGGAACGGCAATGGATATCCGTCCAGCATGATGCTGAT
Organism: Paenibacillus ottowii; assembly: GCF_050516475.1. Lineage (NCBI taxonomy): Bacteria > Bacillati > Bacillota > Bacilli > Caryophanales > Paenibacillaceae > Paenibacillus > Paenibacillus ottowii. The sequence continues at coordinate 467,325 of NZ_CP191577.1, forward strand.
CTTCCCCGCCTCCGCTTGGGCTAAGGGACTATAGATGCCCGCTGCAGTACTCAAAAGGATAGCGCTAGATAACAGAGCCTTATTTACGATTTTCATCCTATGATCTCCTATGCTCAATAGATTGCAATGCTATCATGTTAGAATCGTGAGGTTTCTACCATTTTACCAAAAAAATGATAGATAGGTGAATGTGAAATGATAGGATGAGATCATTATAAAAAAGCTGGTGCCTGAATGAATGGCACCAGCTTTTTTTACATGTAAGGCTTTGTTGTTATGAATGAATTACTTGCGGCGCTTGAGTGCAATGCCTACTGCTGCCGCACCAAGCACGACTGCGATGATCGAAAGGACAAGTGCTGTTGTTTGTGCAGCAGAGCTGGCTGGAGCAGAAGCGGTAGACGTAGCCTGAGCAGCATTGTCCGAGGTCGGTGCTGAGCTGCCGCTATTTTCAGCCGTATCTGTGCTCGTATGGCCCTCTGCGGTGCCTGCCGAATCATGTCCGCTGTCTGCGGCAGGAGCAGAAGTTTCGGGTGTGGCATTCGCTGTAATTGTGGTAATGGAATGAGGATTGTTACTTCCTTCATCACCGGTCCATTCCACAATACTTCCGTCACTGTAATATTGGAAAGCATTCCAGGCTGCTGTGGTATTCTGGTCTGCATTTTGTGCGACAAAGCTGAAGCGTTGATACTGTCCCGCTTGAATGCCGTCTTTTTCAGCCGTCCAGGTGACGGTGGTTATTTTGCCAGAGTTGTCTTTTTCGGTGGCTACCTTCCAATCCGGTACAGGCTCGTATTGTTTGAAGACGACCTCTTTAGGAACTTTTAAAGCGACTTTAGTGGTTGGAATGTTTTTTTCCACAGGTACTTTCAACGTGTACGTTTCCCACGTATTAGGCTGTGAAACGGAAGGCTTGACCGTCACATGCGCACTGGCCATACCTGCAAAGAGCAAGGCACCAGCTGCAATTAAGCCCATAGAGGTTGCTAACCTGGAAAACCTGGATTTTGCTGTTTGAATCGTTTTATTCATCTTTATTTCGCTCCTTGTTAGATAAAATAATTATTTTTTACCGCCTACCTGCAGAGTGAATTCCGCGTCAACTGCATCGAGTGATGCCATCAAGGCATGTACTTTGACCGCCCATGTTCCTTCGGAGGTTATCAATTCCTGACTGCGGAAGGGCTGTTGCTGCTTCACAGGCAGAACAAATTCCTGTTGGTCTTGGTCAGGATTGGCTGGAGTAAGCGTCAATGTGACCTGCTGGATACCTGAAACGGCAGTACCCTTGCTATCCTGAACGGATACCTTAAATTCATTGCTGCCCACAGCATTTGGGCTGACTGCCAGTGTAACGCTGTATTCGCCAGTAATGCGAGTCTCCTCAAAGGGTACGGCAGGTGCCTGACCGGGTGACAGGTGAGTGAGCACTGCTGCCAACAGCATCACGAGCAGGCCGACGGACAGCTCGGCACGCAATCCTCCGGCGGCCCGCTTGCTCGCCGCTGCTAGCCGAGCGCTGCGGAATTGGCTGGCTGCGAAGACCAGCATCACTAGCAGTAGCGCTGCTTTGCCGAGCAGAACGAGTCCGTAGGACGTGTTCAGCAGCATGGAGGGAGTCGGTATGTACAGCACCGCTCCATATATACCAGTGGCGAGCAGCGCCGCCACCATAGCCATGCCCCAGCCAGCGAAGCGGCGCAGGGCGGCTTGTCGCAGAGTTGCCTGCTCGGATACAGGCAGCTCCGATCCGGCAACAGGCAGGCACACGACCATAACGGCAAGTGAGCCGATCCAAAAGGCAGACGCCGCAAGATGGACGAAATCTGCCACAATGGCTGGAGCCGGATGGGTAGCCGCTGCTGGATGCCCGACAAATGCCTTGGACAGCATAAGGCTCAGCGTTAGTAGAACGGAGCAGTATCCCCACACATAGCGCTGGCGATTGGAAATGCTGGGATCGATCGCATAAATTAGCGTTACGCTCAGAAGCAGCACGAGAATCATCTGGATAAACCAGATTTGCCCTGCCCCCGTAAATTGAAGCGCTTCTCCCAGAATGGGGAGTGAGAAGCCCTCTCCGATGGATACTCCGGCATCCCAAGACGCCTGAAGCGGCAGGCTGATTAAAATGGCAGCAGACGTTATGCCGTAGCCACTCCATAGCAGCTTAGTCCAGCGGGGTAATGAGTCAGAGGGCCGCTGACTAAGTATCTGCTGTTCATTGCGGTTCTTGTCCCGGTTTATGCTTGGTAAGAGGAACAGCCGGAAACAAATCGCTCCAAAAAGCAGCGATAGCCCTATGTAAAAAAGCCAACGGACAGCGATTAAGTCAATTCGTGATGTCCCAGAGCCTTCAGAAGCGGCAGCTTGATGGGTAGATGCATTGGAACCGCTGCCTACTTGAAATGGAATCACTCCATTGACTGGATGTCCATCTGCGGACAAAGCTCTCCAAGTGATGGTGTAAATTCCACTTTTCATCCCTGGAATCAATTGGATTCCCATGGTGGATGGGTGCTCTGGGTTGAGCTGTGCTTTTCCTGTGTCGACCCGCTTACCTGTTTCATCGGTCACTTTGATGGACATGAAGGCAGACTGCAAATCTTCGTTGAAGGTGATGGTCACCTGGGAAGGAGACTTGTCCAAGACCTGGTTTTCGGTTGGACTGGATTCAACGACAAATGCATGAGCCCATGATAAGTGAGGAAACAGGAGCAGAAGAGGAAGACACAGCAATAAAAGACAAGCCACACGAGCTGGTCTAGACAGTTGCAACATGCCTGTGAAGTCACCTTCTCTCGATTACTTGAAGCGAGGATATCCTCATTTGTAACATTTTATACGGACAATCCAATTCCTATCTTAATCATAGTGCATATAACGGGAATAGATGGAGAGAATTATGACATTTATATGAAATTTGAAATAATCTGCAGTATGCAAAATGCCTATTATAAGAAAAAAAACTACCGTAACTGAAATCCAGGGGATTTCGTTCACGGTAGGTGGTAAGATGAGGAGACTATAAGACATTAGAGACCTGCTTCTACAGACTGTGTGAAAGCAGGTTGTTTATGTTGAATATATTGGATAAAAATAGCCGTTAGTTCGGGATCGAATTGGCTACCTGAACAAGTACGCAATTCTTCGATGGCCTCCTCGAACGTTTTGGTCGGTTGATAGGGACGCTCAGTTGTCATCGCATCAAAAGAGTCGATGATTGTCAGCATCCGACACAGCCTTGGGATTTGCTCACCCTTAAAGCCAAACGGATAGCCTCCCCCGTCATAACGTTCATGATGCAGCTCCACAAAAGGAACTAAATCTATGAATCGTTCGTTGGCCTCGACAATACGCTTGCCCCACATGACATGGGCTTGTACCATCCGCCATTCCTCGCCGGATAGCTTTTCTTTTTTATTAAGGATATTCCAGGGTATTTCCAGCTTTCCAATGTCATGAATGAGGGCTCCCAGTAAAAAACGCCGCTTATCCTTCGGTCCGAGCTGAAGCACATCGCTCATGTCGGCTGCATATCTGAATACCCGTTTGGAATGCTTAAAAGTGTTAATATCCTTGTACAAGAACAGGTTAAGCTGCTGCTCCAGATCACGAATATCCTGTCCCAGATCGACCTCGCGTTCCACTTCATTTAAACTGCCGTGGGTATGAACGATGTTTTTGCCTTGTTTCTTGGCGTAGTACAGTGCTTTATCCGCTAGATCGACCAGCTGTGATTTGTCGTAGATATCAATGCGGCTTTGTGCAATGCCTGCGGAGAAGGACAGACAACCGTGTGGGAAGATTTCGACTCCCTCGTAACGAGAATCATTCAGTTTTTTACGGATAGCATTGACTTTTTCATAGGCTTGTTCAGCGGTATGATCGGGCATAAGCAGAGTGAATTCTTCTCCACCATAACGGGATACGGTAATAGGAGTGCCGAACGTTTCCTTTTTAAGAAACTCACCGAGGAAACCCAGCAGCTGATCGCCCTTGAGATGACCGAAATGATCATTGTATTTTTTGAAATCATCAATATCAATCAGCGCGAGACTAAGGGGGGTGTTCTGCGATCTGGATACATTCAATTCAGTTTCAAGTGTATTTTCAAAGTAGCTATGATTGTACAGTCCTGTTCTGCGATCTGTGTTGGCTTTTTCCTCAATCTCACGATACATTGTGAACATTTGCTTGAATGCGTGGGATAAGAGCATGCTTAGCCCTAGAAACAGCAAAAGTCCTAAAATGCCGTTATAATAAATCAGCGTGGTCAACACCAAGGACAGGATGAGTGTACATAAGTATACAAGTAGGGATTCGGCCAAAAAAGCTTGTTTGAGCTCATTGAAAGACCCTTTATATGCGACATAAAAGTAGATGCCCAGGGTGATTGTGTTCACCGTAAAGTAGCAGATTAATGCGAGCAGGTAGGAAGCAAAATGGTTCTCGTTTAAGGCTCCCAGCGTTCCGCCGCTTAGTTCGAATAAGGTGGACGACAGGAAAATGGCAAGTGCGTAAATGGAAAAGTTGACGGCATGCTTCCACCAGGACAGCTCTGTGTGCCGAAACGCAGCAATGACCACATTGAACAGCAAAATCAAAATGGCGATTTCAGCCCCATGCACAAAAATACAAGCGAGATACACGGAGGAATCCATGGACTGCTTGTTACTGGCTGGTGGCAGCTGGAATGTAAAATGCTCCAAAATCAGAACTGCTCCTAATAGGGAATAGATCGTGACCCACTCTGTCGTCGAATAGTGCAAAAAGGACCAATGGTTCGTATACAAGAGGACGATCAGGCCAGCCATGCATATGAAAAACACGTATATTCCCGTCGTGGTAACCCGTTCTTGCAGCTTTTTTAATATACTCATCATTTCTTCTCCTGCCTTGTCGTATCTTGATGTCAAAGCTACCAGGGGTGAATGAGATAATTTACAATTTTGTAATCGAAAATTTCACATGAAAAAACAGGCCGGAATCCAGCCTGTTTTGTTGAGCCTGTGCTTCCCTTTTTATCTTATCGGTGACTAGCCTCCGATTTTGTAACCGGAAGTCAAAGCGATTACGACAGAAGCAACGATAATAGCATTGATAATCACACGGGAGTATTTCAGGTTTTTCATAAGGTTCCCTCCCTTCCTTGGAATAAGATTTGAATTAGGCATGGCGGGGATTGGTTTCTTGTTGATTATCCTTATTTCTGTTCACGACCATCACATTTTGGATAAACAGGAACATCCCGAAGTTCATGACGACATCTCCAATACTAATCACCTGTGTGCGTGGATAGGGCTTGGATAGGGGGATGATGTCACCAAGCAATGATAAACGTGTGTTCGCATCCATCATGTAATGTTTCGAGATGACACTTCCGGATTTCAGCATATCTGTATAATAGGGACCAAGCACCTCTGAAGCGCTCAACGAGACCGGCATTCTGCCGCCATTTACGGCCATCACGATAAAATTCATTAATACGCCGATTAAAATAAGCTTGAAGCCCTTATGATGTCTGTTCAACCAGAGAAATATCAATCCGATCATATAGATTCCCATAAATAGATACCCGTTCATGGCTGCCAGCCAAGCCCACTTTTCCTGAGCATAGAAAATAATAAATTGAACTACCAGCAGCAGCGGGAACATCCAGCCGGCTATAAGGCGAATATGACTGAAACGGATCAGACCCTGCCGCCAGCCTCCTCTGAACAGACCTACAATGAGACCCAGCAGCACTCCATCATAGACCATTATCATTCTCCAGATTCTACAAATTTTTTTGTTTTGGTTACCCTGATAATTCGACCTGAAATTGGTAAATTCCTGCCTGATTTATAGCAGTTTTGAAAAAAAATTGCGGATTAGCGTGTAATTATTCGAAGCCAGGCGAAATGAATGATATCATAACATATTGAAGTCAATATTTACATTTTAGCGAAAAGGATGATTATTATCATGAACCGGTTATCCAATACGGTAATGGTTGCCGCAGATATGACCAAATCACGGATATTATGGATTGCCTTTGTCCTGGGTGCTTTAAGTGCCTTCGGACCGTTGTCCATAGATATGTATTTGCCGTCACTGCCTACTTTAGCCGACAATTTGCATACGACGACTTCGCTGGCACAGCTTAGTCTGACAGCCTGTCTGTTGGGCCTGGCCGTTGGTCAGATCGTTGCTGGTCCGCTTAGCGATGTGAGGGGGCGCAGAGGACCGCTGGTTATCTCGTTAATTTTGTACGCTGCAGCATCGCTGTTATGTGTGTTTGCGCCGAATATCGGTGTGCTCATTGCGCTTCGCTTTATCCAAGGCCTTACGGGGTCAGCGGGGATCGTAATTTCTAGAGCTGTGGCACGTGATCTGTACTCGGGCAAAGAACTGACACGCTTTTTCTCACTGCTCATGCTGGTGAATGGCGTGGCCCCCATTGCTGCACCTGTGCTGGGCGGTGCCATTTTAAATTTTGTTTCCTGGCGCGGTGTATTCATGGTGCTATGTGTAGTTGGTGTAGCAATGCTGATTGCCGTCGTATGGGGTCTTCCAGAAACGTTGCCAACGAACCGCCGTTCATCCGGTGGCTTGAAGCAGACGCTAGGAACACTCGGTCATCTGTTTGCGGATCGACGTTTTATGGGTTATGCCCTTTCGCAGGCGCTGATTACGGGGGCGATGTTCGGGTACATCGCCGGTTCGCCTTTCGTGCTTCAGGATATTTTCGGGGTTTCTCCCCAGATGTATAGCATCATTTTTGCGGTGAATGGTTTGGGGATTGTACTGTTCTCCCAATTGACCGGTAGACTTGTGGGCCGATTTAGCGAACGACAGTTGCTCTTATCGGGCCTGGTAATTGCGGCTGTAGCCGGGATCAGCTTGCTTGCCGTAGCTTTTACCGGAGGCCAATTGTTCGCTGTATTAATTCCGATGTTTTTTGTCGTATCTTGCGTAGGTATTGTGAGTACAACGACGACTTCACTGGCAATGCAGAGTCAGCAGCGTTCCGCGGGCAGTGCCTCCGCCATGCTTGGCTTGTTGCCTCTATTGCTGGGCTCCATCGCTTCACCGTTGGTGGGCTTGGGGAGTGGAACAACCCCCGTACCGATGGCGGTCGTTATTGCTGTAGCTGAGCTTGGCGCGTTGTTAAGCTTTGCTGTACTTGCCAAGGAAGCACGCGCAAAAGTATGAAACAAGGCGAATAGGTGACATTTTACTGGAATGTTGACATACCCCATGGGGGTATATTATGATGGTGATATAACAAAAGCATGAATGCATATACACCACACAGGAGGCTGATGTATGGCTGAGGAGCAACCTGTTTCCCACACTGAAGTTCACGGGACTCATTGTGGAACAGATGGGGAAAAGACAGTTAGAAAAAGTCATCATTCGGCGGAGTTCAAGAACAGCCTTGTAACCCGGTTAAACCGTATTGAGGGTCAGGTTCGCGGCATTAAGGGCTTGATTGAGAAGGACACCTACTGTGATGATGTGCTGAACCAGATTGCGGCTGTTCAATCAGCTCTGAATGGTGTCGGCAAGCTACTGCTGGAAGGGCATATGAAAAGCTGTGTCATTGAGCGCATGCAGGCAGGAGAGCAGGAAGTGATTGATGAGCTGCTGGTTACGGTTAAGAAGCTAATCCGTTAAAAGTAGCAGGTATACACATTACGGGTATGAACGTACCCTTGAGGAGGAAACGAAATATGGCACAAGTTACATTGAACGTAGAGGGCATGAGTTGCAATCACTGCGTGAAAGCCGTAGAAGGAGCTTTGGAGAAAGTAGGCGCTACCGGCAAGGTTAGCCTAGAAACGAAACAAGTAAGTGTAGAATATGACGAATCCAAGCTGAGTGTCGAGGCTCTGAAAACAGCTATTGAAGACCAAGGATATGATGTTGTTTAAGGTTAAAATGCTTTATGCGTGAACAGATTTGTTCGAAGGAAAAGCTTCCATATTAGGAGCTTTTTCTTTTTGAACATAATATACCCCACAGGGGTATTCAGGAGGAGGACTACCATGGAAAACCGCACGACCGACGGTGATAGGCATACAACGCTTCATATTACGGGGATGTCCTGCGCAGCCTGCGCAAGCCGTATTGAGAAAGGTTTAAATCGAATAGACGGCGTGGCGCACGCCAATGTAAATTTGGCTTTGGAGCAGGCGTCCATATCCTATGATCCCAAGCAGGTGGAAATTCCTGAATTCCGCGATAAAATTGCTTCTCTTGGTTTTGGAACTGTGAGTGAAGAAGCTAATTTGAATGTGACGGGCATGACTTGCGCGGCCTGTGCAGCTCGAATTGAAAAAGGATTAAACCGAATACCGGGTGTAACAGGTGCTACGGTAAATTTGGCGATGGAAACAGCACATGTGGAATATGCTGCTGGGAGTACTACGGTTAGTGATCTGGTAAGCAAGATTGAACAGCTGGGCTACGGAGCGATCCCACAGAGTGCTGAGGACAATATTGCGGATGTCCGCAGTAAGGATATCCAGCGTAAAAAATGGAAGTGGATGATATCGGCAGTGCTGTCGCTTCCGTTGTTGTGGGCAATGGTGGCTCACTTTTCCTTTACCTCATGGATTTATGTGCCGCAATTGTTCTTGAATCCATGGTTTCAACTTGTACTTACAACACCCATTCAGTTCATCATTGGATGGCAGTTTTACGTAGGTGCTTATAAAGCGCTTCGCAACGGCAGTTCGAATATGGATGTATTAGTTGCTCTGGGTACGTCTGCGGCTTATTTTTACAGCTTGTACCTTACTCTGCGTCCATCCGATGCTATGGCGGGAATGCCTGTCATGACCATGCCAGAGCTGTATTTCGAGACAAGTGCGGTACTTATTACGCTCATACTGGTCGGCAAATGGTTTGAGGCGGTAGCCAAAGGGCGCTCGTCTGAAGCGATCAAGAGCCTGATGAACCTACAGGCGACGACGGCACGTGTGGTACGTGATGGACAAGAGCTGGATATTCCGATTGAACAAGTGCGTGTAAAAGATATCTTTATTGTGCGCCCAGGGGAGAAAATTCCGGTCGATGGTGTGGTCGTGGATGGACGTTCGGCAGTGGATGAATCCATGTTAAGTGGCGAGAGCCTTCCGGTTGAAAAAGGAGCGGGTTCCCCAGTCACAGGAGCCACCCTCAATAAAAATGGAGTACTTCGTATTCAGGCTGAGCGTGTAGGTGGGGATACGGCGTTGGCCCGGATTATTAAGGTCGTAGAAGATGCGCAGAACTCCAAGGCCCCGATTCAGCGGATTGCGGATCAAATTTCGGGGATCTTTGTTCCCATCGTTGTTGCTGTTGCCGTGTTGACGTTTCTCGTCTGGTTTTTCCTTGTGACACCGTCTGATTTTGCAGGATCGTTGGAGAAAATGATTGCAGTTCTCGTTATTGCTTGTCCTTGTGCGCTCGGATTGGCTACCCCAACGTCCATTATGGCAGGCTCGGGACGTGCCGCTGAATACGGTATTTTGTTCAAGGGTGGCGAGCATTTGGAAATGACCCGTTCCGTCAACGCAGTGATTTTGGATAAGACAGGTACGGTTACGAACGGCAAGCCAGAACTGACGGATGTTATGGTTGGAGCAAGCAGCCTGACTGAAACGGATATGCTGCGATTGCTCGGTGCGGCAGAAAAAAGCTCGGAGCATCCGCTGGCGGAAGCTATTGTAAAAGGAATTGCTGATCGAGGCATTGAGTTCGGGGGGGCGACGGATTTTGAAAATATTCCGGGCTATGGTGTGAAGGCCCATGTGGAAGGCAGACAAGTATTGGTGGGCACACGTCGATTAATGAGCAGGGAAGGCATCGCGATTGATGATTCAGTCGAGCAGCAAATGAATGAATTGGAAGGCGCAGGGAAAACGGCGATGCTTGTCGCTGTGGATGGTTCCTATGCCGGATTGGTGGCCGTGGCAGATACGATTAAAGAAACGTCACGGGAAGCTGTTGCCCGTTTGCGAGCAATGAACATTGAAGTCATCATGATTACAGGTGACAATGAAAGGACAGCGCGGGCCGTTGCCGCCGAGGCAGGAATTGAACGTGTGCTGGCGGAAGTGCTGCCTGAAGGAAAGGCCGAAGAAGTGAAACGACTTCAAGAACAGGGCAAGATCGTAGCCATGGTCGGGGATGGTATTAACGATGCGCCAGCGCTGGCCACAGCCCATATAGGGATGGCAATGGGCACAGGTACGGATGTAGCTATGGAGGCTGCCGATATTACTCTCATGCGTGGTAACCTGAACAGCATTCCGGACGCGATCGAAATGAGCCGCCGGACCATGACAAACATACGGCAAAACCTGTTTTGGGCGCTCGGTTATAACGTGATCGGCATTCCGATTGCTGCTTTGGGCTTTCTTGCTCCATGGTTGGCGGGAGCGGCCATGGCATTTAGCTCTGTTTCGGTCGTACTGAATGCGCTGCGCCTTCAGCGGGTGAAACTGTAAGTGTAGTGATGTATCAGGCAGATGCATGCTGCTGGACACTTTTGCAGCAAGATCTATTTGTAATTTGGAGCAAGCAAGCACAATTTTGGCTTTCTGTGTGCTTGCTTTTTTGTTGTTTTTTTATTTTATGGATTCCATAGTGTCGTCCTTCATTGCGTTAGGTTGCTTATCACTGGCGAAAGTTTCATAATATTTGTAGGAGTGCCATGCAAGCATGCAAGAACCTTTTCGTGTACTCACAGCTTGAAGCAGATAAAGAGTTTAAATTACGGATTAGGAGTGAAGCAGTCATGAATGATACGATTTCCTTGTTGATGAACCATCGGTCTGTGCGAAAATTCAAATCAGATCCCATTACCGACGAGCAGCTCGCAGCTATTGTGGCAGCTGGCCAAATGGCATCCTCGTCCAGCAATGTGCAGGCATATACTGTTATTGCCGTTACAGAGCCCGCTTTAAAAACAAAACTGGCTGATTTGGCCGGAGGGCAGGCTTACGTTGAGCAATGCCCGACATTTCTGGTATGGTGCGCAGATCTGTATCGTTTGAAGCAGGTGACGATTCACCATCAGCCAGGGCAGCCTTCCTACGAAGGGTCCGTCGAAAATTATACGGTTGCAACCATCGATGCCGCTTTAGCTGCACAAAATGCAGCGGTAGCCGCTGAATCACTGGGCCTGGGCATCGTTTACATCGGAGGTATTCGTACTAAAATAGCAGAGGTAGCCGAGTTGTTAGGATTGCCAGAGCTGGTATATCCAGTGTTCGGGATGTGTATTGGTGTACCGGATCAGGAAACGGGCTTGCGTCCACGTCTTCCACTGTCCGGTGTGTTGCATATGAACGGCTACGACAAAAATCAGACGATGAAAGCTGTAGAGGCATACGACCACACATCAGCCGAATATTTGAAGGAACGTACGGGTGGTCAACGCTCTACACCTTGGTCTGAGCAAATGGCCACGAGATTGACCGAACCAGCGCGCTTGCAGTTAAAGCCGTTTTTGGAACAGAAGGGTTTCTTGAAGCAATAAAAGTGGAATAGCGACAAAAAACGCTTCAATGTAAAGTGGCGTTTGAGTAACATGTATATTTAAAATTACAAGAACCTCCTTAATTACGCATGAAGTTTCGCGTACATAAGGAGGTTCTTTGCTTTGCCTAGAAGCCTGTGATTGTGAGCCTTTTCGCAAATAGCTGATAGGCCTTTAGGAATTAGGCAGGGAGTAGAAGCGTCTCGTATTATCATAAAATAATTGACGGACAGCAACCTCATCTTGACGGGTCAGCTTGCTATACGCGCGAATGACCTCGGCAGTCATCCATGGATGCGTCTGTTGTCCGGTAAAAGGACCCTCAAATGACCATGGGCCGTCTGTCTCTGCCATAACCTGATTAGATGGATATTGTCTTGCCAAACTGCCGATCTCTTCTTCGTACAGAAGATCCGGTGTGAAGGACACATAATAGCCGTTCCGGGCCATACGTTCAGTCGTGGCGACCGAGCCCTTGAACCAGTGAAAATGCGCCTGCGTAACGTCGTGACGCTCCAACAGGTCGCAGGCGATATCTGCGTCCTCGTAAACGGCGTGCAGTACGATAGGCTTGTTATGCTTGCTTGCAAACTGGACAAAACGCTCCAGCAACGCAATATAGGGAGCGAGGTCAAAAGCATCTCCACTGCGTGTAGCCTCCAGCCGATTGTAATAGGGCAAGCCGACTTCACCCACCGCGACCATCTGCTGTACATGTTCGTCCATCCAGTCAAATAACAGGTCAAGCTCGGTTTGTGGCGGTAGAGCCTGTTCGGGATGAAAGCCGAAGGCTGGTCGTACCAGCCCGGGCCAACGCTCTGCTAGGCGCAAGTTGGCTTGACTGGAGGCAAGATGCATGGACACGGCTATGATGGATTCGACATGGTTATCGGCAAGCGAAGCGAGCAATTGCTCCTGTTGTTCCGGCGGGTAGCTGTCTACATGAATATGCGCGTCGATTAAGGGAACGGTTGCTGCCGCGTTCGAGCTATTTGCAGAGTGGAGGTTCCAATCATTCATAATGATTTACCCCGTCGTCAGAGGTGTTTTTATGTACACCTTCAGCGTTGTTTATGTCATCGTCCAATTTGTACTTTTCCTCACGCATCCAGGCAGTCATTGTCCGCTTCCATTCCATAAAGCGTGGATCGAGGGCGATTTCTTCCCTGCGCGGGCGGGGAAAAGGAACGTCTACGACATGCACCACTGAAGCAGGTCGCGCTGACAGCACATAGATGCGGTCGGAGAGCAGCAGTGCTTCTTCGATGCTGTGAGTGATGAACAGCACAGAGCGCCGGTTCTTCTCCCACATCTGCAATAACCATTGCTGCATATCTGCGCGTGTTAGCGCATCGAGTGCGCTGAACGGCTCATCCAGCAGCATTAGCTCCTGCGGGCTAAGCAGGGCGCGAAGAAAGGCCGCTCGCTGCTGCATGCCACCAGACAGCGTATGCGGGTATGCCTTCGCAAACTTGCCCAGTCCAACCTGCTCAAGCCATTGCAAGGCTTCTTTGCGGCGTTCACGTTCGCTGACGGATCGGCAGTTCGCTGCTGCATCTTTTCGCGGTGCGTTTTCCTGCCCGAGCAGTATGTTGTCCAGTGTAGTGCGCCACGGGAAAAGAGCGGGTTGCTGCGGCATATAGCTGATATGCCCGCGTTCACCAGTTATGTCCCGTCCATGCATACGAATACGTCCCTGCTGCGGCTGTAGCAGCCCGCCGATAATGTGAAACAGGGTGCTTTTGCCACTGCCTGACGGACCGATGAGGGAGACAAATTCTCCCGGCTTGACGGTAAGAGATATATCCTGCAATACAGGCAGTGAGCTTCGCTTTTCCCGGAAGGCGAGCCTGATCCCGTCCAATTCCAAAGCAGGAGGAGCAGGCGTCATTACCTGCACTGCTCCGGCTCGTTGCTGTTCATCAGCCATGTGTGGTAATGTCAAATCCGTCGGATGCAGACTCATATGTGCCACGTCCTTTCGTTGAGGCTTTTAATTCAATATGGATGCTATTCTTGATTTGGTTTCCAGCGAACCAACCATTTTTCCAGTAGTAGAATAATCACAAACATCAGTAAGCTGAGTGTAACAATAATACCGATAGCGGCAAAAATGAGATCCGTGCGATAGGCAGATTTTTGCAGCAACATATAATACCCAATTCCTTCACTGGCCCCAATCCATTCGGCAATGATCGCACCCATCACACTATAGGTAGCAGCGATCTTGATGCCGGAGAATACTTGCGGCAAGGAGTGAGGTAGCTCTAGCTTCATAAAAATAGCCCTGCGGCTTGCACCCGACATTCGCATATAGTTCATCATCACACGGTCTGTCCGTGTCAACCCGTCCATAGCCGCTACGGCCACGGGAAAAAAGCATACTAAAGTAATGACCATAAGCTTGGGCAGCACGCCAAAACCGAACCATACCATGAGCAACGGACCGAGAGCGATGATCGGAATGTTTTGACTAAGGATCAAGAGCGGATACAGAGCAGATTTGAGAAAAGGAATGATATGAAGAACGATGGCGATCAGCAGTCCCGTTGCAGTCCCTATAGCGAATCCCGCAAGCGTCAGGCGAATCGTAGCCCAAGTATGGGCACCAAGCAACGCTGATTGCGCTATACCCTCTTGAACGATTAGGGAAGGAGCTGGCAGCAGCCAGGATTCAATATGTAAATAGGAAACCGCCCCCTGCCAAGCCGCTAAAAAGAAGAGGACCGCCACAACGGGCGGCCATACGCTTTTCCACCAGGATACGTGCTTGCCTTTCGGATTCATGGGCGATACTTCTCGGTCAGCTTGCTCATGCTGATGCCCTGTGGGTTATGTGCTATTTTGATCTGTGAAATAACGCTGGGACTTCCGGCTTCTGTCAAGGCCTCATGCATGTCTTTGACGACTTTCAGCAATTCGTCCAATTCGCCCTCCATTGTCGTATCCAGTGGGTTCACCTGATGCTTGACGCCAGAACGCTGAATCACCTCAATCGCCTTGTCTACATATGGGTAGGAATCTTCGTTATTAGGAGTTTTAGGGATGACTTGAATACTGAGCAATGTGTTAGCCATGCGAAATTCACCTGTCCTTTATTGTTTAAGTTATAGGAAAATAAGATTGGTTAAGGTGGTTGAGACCACTTCGCGTTTCATTTGATCTTACGATCGCTGTTGCCGTGGGATTCTTTGAATTAACTTTAAAGGTAAGAATCCAACAGCAAAGGCGACCACTTCGTTTCTCCAGATTCAAATGAACCGCTCCGCTGCCAACCGCCTTAAAAGCACTTTAGTTTTTTGATAGATTGGATGGCATTTTTACACATAAGCGCACCTGCTTTTGCGCTTAGATACTATGAGACTAAAGAATAAACCAAGTGGAACGAAAACGAAGTGGGCGGAATGGTGCTGTACAAGCGAAGCGGTCGCTTTTGTCCCCGGATTTCTATCCTGTTGAGGCTTTATTTGGGAAATCCGGGGGCGGTGGCGATGGTAAGCACCATCCGTCCGCGTAGTGGCGCTTTGTTCACTTCTTTAGTTCAGTCTTTTTAGTTGGTAATTTAGCGTTTCTACAAATGATCAACGCTTGGGCAAGAAGTTGTTTGTGAAAGCTTTATCGACTTCCAAAGGTTTGCTGAGCAGCTTGCGTTCATACATCCAGTCCGAGTAGTTTTTCCATACCTCTGCTTTTTGTACGCCCCATTGCGTGGCATCGTCCTGATAACGCGGGCTTAGCCATTTTTGACTAGCGAGTACCAGTTTTTTGTCCAGCTCCGGCACAGCTTTACTTAAGATATCTGCCGCTTCTTCCGGATGAGCGATAGTGTATTCATAGCCTTGTGCAGTAGCGTTCATGAACGCTTTGACCAGGTCAGGATCATTTTTTATCGTCTGCTCATTGCTCACAATTACAGGTGTATAGTAATCGAGGCTTTTGGAATAATCTTTTACATACAGCATATCCAATGGCTCACCTCGAAGCTTGGCCTCAATTCCGGTCCATGCGTAGAAAATCCAAGCAAAGTCAATATCCCGCTTCACAGCTGTAAAATAGTCTGCATTGCCCATGTTGACGATCTTCACTTTGCTCACATCACCTTGGTCTGAATCCATGATGGATTTCATGACCGCTTCTTCTACAGGTGAACCCCAGCCGCCGTAGCTTTTACCCTCGAAATCTTTCGGGCTTTTAATTCCGCGGTCTATCGGGGCTGCGAAGCCAGAGGTATTATGTTGAATCACCGCAGCGATGGACACGAGCGGCACGCCTTGGATGCGAGCCTGAGTAACGCCTTCCTGATAACTGATCCCAAAAGGTGCGGCATTCGAAGCAACCATCTGATCAGCTCCGCCTGAACCTGGTTGAACAATTTGGACATTCAAGCCCGCTTTTTCGTAAAATCCCTTGTCCTTGGCGACATAGAGCCCCGTGTGATTCGTATTGGGTGTCCAATCGAGCACGATTTTAACATCTTTAAGCCCCTTTGCCGGGGTAGACGTTGAAGTGCCGGCAGCAGGAGCCGCCTGTTGAGATGCAGGGGAATTGCCGCCGCAAGCGGTCAGAGTCAGAGCCATGAGCCACAGAGTGATCAGACCCAGGCTTAACATGTTCATGCGCTTCATTCGTTGTGTTCTCTCCTTTTAATTACCCGTTATCCGTCCAATCAGACAGCTTAAGTTCCCCATTTTCACAAAAATAACATCTGCCGGAATGCAATCTTTCCAACAACCTCATCTTCAACAAAAAAAGCGTCCCGAGTTCCGGGACGCTTGCGCTTGTATATACCAAAGTAAGGGATGTCCTGTATTTAAAAAGGCACATCTTGCTCAAGCATTCCTACGCTGGCATTACCCAGATCAGGTTGTAAGGGTCAGTGTCTTGGGACACACTCTCAGCCGGCCGATTCCAGCACCCCTGGCATTGTATGGTTTAATGGGTTTGTTTATTCGGGTTTACTACGACGATTATATGCCTTGATCGCGGGTCTGTCCAGCCTTGAGGGAGGGCTTACGGTTCATTTGCCGAACGACAGGGTACACTTTTACTGTGAGCTTGATCAGAAAATGAACATGAATCATTATTCTGATCCGGCCATGTTATTTTCAGAACAGCCGCACAGTATGTTCAGAAGAGCTGGTGCCAGATGGCATAGCCGTATAGAATTCTAATTCGTAAAAAGGAGTTGTTGTGCTGTGGGTAAAACGGAGACATTGGATCGCAGTCAGCTGGAACAAGCCATTGTGAAGGCTTTGGATAACAACAAATTTTGCTCGTTAGGTACGGTAGAGGGCGGAAAACCGAAAGTACGCTATATGGCCCTTTTTAACGATGGAATGAACATTCATCTAGCAACGGATCGTAAAACACATAAAGTGGATGAGCTAAAGGACAATCCGAATGCTTATCTGCTGCTAGGGTATGAAGTGAGGGGTACAAAGGAAGTTTTGGAAGTGGAGGCTACCGTCCAGGTTACAGCTGATGAGGGGTTACGTAAACAAGTATGGAATGATTCTCTGAAAGAGTGGTTTTCTGGACCTGATGATCCTGATTATGTCATTTTAGACGTGAATCCGACTCGTATTGAATACTTGGGTCAACAAATGGAGCGCCAGGTGTGGACAAAATAGAAATGATATAAAGAACAAGCCAGCAAATTTCCAATCTTTTCAGGAGATTTACTGGCTTTTATTTTATTCGAAAACTAATTATTTTTTCATAAATATTTAAGCAAATGACTACTCTTTTGTCCTACATTGGATTAAAATAGGAATGGTGGGTTCAAAGCTTACATATATGTGCAAAAGTATGTATATGAGGCATACACCTTAATAAGGAGGGGTATATTTTGTTATTTCGTAAAAAATGGTTTAAAGGGTTTACAGCAGCAGTTGTAGCTTGTAGCCTGTTGGTGTTTTCGGCCGCTCCATCCTGGGCAGCTAGCGATTCTCGCGATAGCGGTACGGTGAATCTGCGGATCATGGAAACCACGGATATTCATGGGGCACTGATGAATTATGACTACTATTCAGACAAAGAAACCAACGAATATGGCTTGGTTAGTACAGCTAGTTTGATCCAGAAGGCACGTAGTGAAACAAGAAACAGTATGCTGTTCGATAACGGCGATTTGCTTCAGGGCAACCCATTAGACGATTATATGGCTCGTAACAAAACCTTTGAGAAAGAAGGCGGTGTCCATCCGGTTTATAAGATGATGAACCTGATGGGCTATGATGCTGCCACTGTCGGAAACCACGAATTCAACTACGGTCTCGACTTCCTGGACAAATCGCTCAAGGGAGCTGACTTTCCTTACGTAAATGCGAACGTCTATGTTGATAAAGAGGGCCAAGCTACTAAAAACTATTTTACCCCTTATCAGATTCTTGATAAAACAGTAACGGATGAGAAAGGTGAACAGCATACACTCAAAGTGGGTGTAATCGGTCTGGTAACACCTCAAATTATGCAGTGGGATGAAGCTAATTTGAAGGATAAGGTTGTTACGAAGGATATTGTGGAAACAGCCAAAAAGTTTATTCCTCAAATGAAAACAGAAGGGGCTGACATTATTGTCGTGCTTGCACATACAGGCTATGAGGATGTGCCGCAAACGCCAATGATGGAAAATGCCGTTAAATATTTGAGCAAGATAGACGGAATTAACGCGATTCTGTTTGGGCATGCTCACAAATCTTTCCCAGGTCCAGATTTTAAAAATATGAACGGGGTAGATCTGGATAAAGGAACCATTAACGGCGTACCAGCAGTAGAAGCTTCATCGTGGGGCAAGGATCTAGGTATTATTGATCTGAGCCTGGAAAAGAAAAATCGCGAGTGGCACGTAATCGACTCTCAGTCTCAAGTGCGTCCGGTTGTGAGTACCACTAATCAGGCTGCGCAGTTTATTCCTGAATTTAAACTGGTTGAAGCGATTAAAGAAGAGCACCAAGGAACGCTGAATTATGTTCGTCAACCTGTCGGTACAACGACTGCGCCAATTACCAGCTATTTTGCATTAGTGCAGGATGATCCGTCCATTCAAATTGTGACCAATGCACAGAAATGGTACGTTCAGAACCATCTTAAAGGAACAGAATATGAAAATCTTCCTGTATTGTCGGCAGGCGCTCCATTCAAGGCCGGTGGTCGCAACGGTGCCGAGTATTATACCAACATTCCTGAAGGTACAATAGCGATCAAAAACGTATCCGATCTATACGTATACCCGAACACGGTCAATGCCGTAGAAGTTACGGGTGCTGAAATTCAGGAGTGGCTGGAATGGTCTGCGGGTCAGTTCAACCGTATTGATCCTAGCAAAACTGAGGAACAATCGCTGATCAACAAAGATTTCCCGACCTACAATTTTGATGTGATTGACGGTGTGAATTATCAGATTGATGTAACTCAGCCTGCACGTTACGATGCGAAGGGAACTCTTATTGATTCTTCAGCCCATCGTATCAAAGATTTGCAATATAATGGGAAGGCTATTGATCCTGCCCAGAAATTTATCGTCGCGACCAATAACTATCGTGCTTCCTCTTCCAAGCTGGCCAATCCAGATGGCAAGCGAATTGTGATGGCAGCACCGGATGAAAGTCGTCAAGTCGTTATTGATTATATCCGGACGAACGGAACGATCAACCCGTCAGCGGACGGCAACTGGTCTATTGCTCCTTTTGGTCAGGCTAAGGTAACCTTCGAGTCCTCTCCTGACGCCAAAGACGTACTGGCCGGAAATCAACAAATTTCGTACTTGAGCAGTGCGGCAGACGGGTTTGCCAAGTATAGCTTAAAAGCTGGAGCGAAGCCTAGTACAGCAACAACTCCTGTAAAGGAAGCTGTAGCTCCCGCGAAGGCGACTGCGAAGCCAGCTGTTAAAACGGCCAAACCTGCGGCTGCAAAACCAGTTACAACAACGAAGCCAAAGACATCCAAATAACTTATGGATTTTAACTTCCGCTGAGCACCAAAAAATGAAGCAGCAATCTCTTTAACCAAGAGATTTGCTGCTTTTTTTGATGTCAAAGACAACACATCCCGAATTTATCTTGAGTGATAAAAAAAGTTTTGTTTTTGTTGAATATGTACTTAAGTCCTAGTTTATCATTGAAAAAAGGCAGATTTTTTGTAATAACACGTAATTATATAGTACTTTTGTTCTAATTGTTTGTGATATAATGATAAAAAAACCGGAAAATTGTTCCGAGGAGGACCATTATGACTTGCAGCAATTGCAGCATCATTTTACCTATTAAGGATCAAGGATTGCTGAAAATTAGGCATTCTAGGGTGTTGCTTACTCCAGCATTAGACGGCTTGGGTTTGCTTTCGGAACAAGTGAAACAAGAACAATGGTGTGAGGATACCATTGTGTTTCGCTATGACAGTCGTTCAGAGTTGGAGCGGCTGGTGAACGGACTGGCTCGTCTGCCACAGGAATGCTTGGACCGCATGCAAGTGGTGGTGACTGGCTTGCATCATGTTGAGGGATTTGAGGACTGGCTTTTATTTAGCCAGTTGCAAGCCCGAATGCAACATCCGGATCTGGTGAGTATTATTAACAATCAAAGCTTTACCAGCCATATGCAGCCCATCGTTAACTACAAGCTGAATATTATCGGATTTGAGTTTTTGCTGCGTCCGTCACAGCCAGATAAATCTTTTCAGCCTTTCCGACTGTTTGAAGTGGCCCGTGAAGCTGGCTTGCATGCTCATTTGGATCGCTCGGCTCGTATTTCCGCTATTGAAAAAAGTGCGACATGCCTTCCGGCGGGAATTAAACGATTTATTAACTTTCTCCCTTCAACCATTTATAATCCGGCTTATTGCTTGCATCATACTTTTGAGACGATTGAACGGTTATCCATGAATACAGAGGATTTTGTGTTTGAGGTTGTAGAGACGGAAGAAATAGATGACCTCAATTTTTTGCATCAAATCTTTGAACAATATCGTACACGGGGAGTTTCGGTAGCATTGGACGATGTAGGGGCAGGCTATTCTACGACAGAGCTAATGAATTGCCTCCAGCCGGATTATGTTAAAATTGATCGCAGTATAATTGATGGTTGTCATCGTAACAGTGATCAGAAACGGCAAATTACAGGGATCGTGGAATCTGCTTTTCGTTTTGGAGGTCAAGTGTTGGCTGAAGGCGTAGAGCAATTGGAGGATTTTGAATTTTGCCGTGATGCAGGTGTGTCACTGGCCCAGGGCTATTTGTTTGGTAAGCCCGAGCCTGCTCCGCCTTCGAACTTTATACTTAGCAGAGTAGTGTAATCAGAAATAGCATATTCTATATAATAACATTGATATAAATAACCCGGTGATCTAAGATCACCGGGTTATTCCACATTTTTAGAGCAATCAAGTTTTTTTATGCATGATTAAGCTAGCTCATGTGATTACGATTATAACGTGATGACGTATAACCCCAGCGGTGTGGTCGCACTACCTGCAACCATGAAGCTAAAAGAATAGCTCGACTTGCCAGGAGGAACGCTGATGTCAGCCAGTCGGCATACCTTGGTATTATCTTGGAGCAAGGGGATACCATATACATGACCATCCACGCGTACAGACCCGGCGAACGCACCTCCACGTGGATTGGCATAGACTCGTACAGTACGTCTCTCACTACTGTGATTAACGATAGGAATGGTTGCGTTATATATCGTTCCGAATTGTCCGCGATTATCAAGGGCAGGTCCCAACTCGCTGCGTGCCCCGGTAAACAGCAGATCGACAGGAGTTTCACCGTTCAGCTTCTTAGTAGCACATGCTCGGTAGTCGGCGCTTTGCCCTACTACATACTCCGGCATGCGCGCATTTGTTTCAGAAAAGGACCATACTCCCCGCGGATGCGCCTGCGGCGGGGGCACGGGAGGGAGCGCGTCCATATGAATGTCGCGCAGATCGGTCTTCGTATCTTTGCTGACTACCGTGCGAATCACGTAATCCAACGTCCCGTGGCCTTCGGCGTATTCTACTGTGAGGTCATAGATGAATCCCGCCAATGATCCTTCGGGCAGCTCAAATTCCTCCAGCAAGGCGGTGCCTTTGCCGAATTTGTGGCGGTCTGCTGGCTTCAGACGTTTCATCGTACCTGCCAAACAGCTTTTGGCAATAGATTGCCCAACATCAATGATCCAGTTGCCGTCCTCAGGTACTATCTCAAGGGCACGCTCAATATGGCGTACTTCCAGACGGGCCCTACTTTTGTTCTCTACAGTGATGCCCAGCTTAACAGGTCTGCCGATTTTATTATAATGCCAGCCGAAAATCCGGTGTTTGACTGTTCGGGTGGTGGTGCGAACCACATCATGCCACAGAGTGGCTTGCTCGGTAGGTACCGTCACGTGGGTAAGCGTCTCCGGGTTATCGCTAAGCATTAGGCGGCGTGTTCCCCCCTCAGTGGCTGACTCCACATCCACATGGATGTTGGGTGGGATCACAGCTGATTCTACAATCAGATCCTTTGGCTCCTTGGGTCGAAGGTTCATATAAATTCCTCCCTAAATTCAAGAATGGCACCGCTTTTGGTTCATGTATATGGGCAGTTCATAAATATAGGTAACGCCAGATCTATGTATACAATCTGTTTTTCAAAAAAATTAAAAATATATCTTAGTCTATCTATAGCAGCTCTGCTCATGCGCTGAAACAAGCATACAAGTATCTCGCTTCCCTGCAATAACGATTCGCATACAGGTATTGCGTGTATGTTAAAAGCATAAGCTATTGGATGTACAGAGAAGACACAGGAGGGAACCATGCCTAAAAAAATATGGTGGAAGGAAGCTGTTGTTTATCAGATATACCCAATCAGTTTTCAGGATTCTGACGGAGACGGAAAAGGGGACTTGCGCGGTATTTTGTCTCGGCTGGATTACCTGTCTGAGTTGGGTATTGATGTCATCTGGATTTGCCCAATATATAAGTCGCCCAATCATGATAATGGATATGATATTAGTGATTATTATGCCATTATGGATGAGTTTGGGACAATGGAGGACTTTGATGAGCTTCTCCATCAGGCACATGAACGAGGCATTAAAATTATGATGGATTTGGTATTAAACCATACGTCGGATGAGCATCCGTGGTTCACGGAGTCACGCTCGTCGAAGGATAATCCGAAGCGGGACTACTACATATGGCGAACAGGCAAAAATGGCGGATATCCGAATAATTGGGAGTCGTACTTCTCCGGTTCTGTGTGGAAATATGACAAGCTTACAGACGAATATTACATGCATTTGTATTCCGAGCATCAGCCGGATTTGAACTGGGAAAATGAAGAGATGGTGGATGAACTCTATCGAATGGTGGAATGGTGGTTAAAAAAGGGAGTCGACGGCTTCCGTTTTGATGCCATTGCCCATATTGTGAAAGCCGAAGGGCTGCCGGATGCCCATAATCCCGACAAACAAACCTTAGTGCGCGCCTACCAGCTCTTTTCCAATCTGGAACAGGTACATGTACTTCTACGGATGCTGAACGAAAAGGTACTGGAACGTTATCCCTTAATGACGGTTGGTGAAACTTCCGGCTTAGGACCGGAGCAGGCACTGGATTATGTGGGGGATCAGCGGCATGAGTTGAATATGGTGTTCCAATTTGAGCATATGTTTATTGATGCACAGGGGTTGGGAACGGAAAAATGGAAGTACAAGTCGTGGACGCTGGTAGAGCTGAAAAAAATAATGAGTAGTTGGCAGACGGTGCTTCATCAGGAAGGCTGGAATGCCAATTATCTTAACAATCACGACCAACCGCGGGCTCTTTCCCGATTTGCGAATGATAGACAATATCGTGTGGAATCCGCCAAAATGCTGGCAACCTTCACACATATGCTTGAGGGAACGCCTTACATTTATCAAGGTGAGGAAATTGGGATGACGAATATTGCCTTCCCGTCGATTGATGATTACCGGGACGTAGAAACATTGAATTATTATGAGCAGCAACGGAAACTCGGTGAGCCAGAGGAGCAGATTATGGCCGAAATCTGGCGAAAAAGTCGGGATAATGCGCGCACGCCCATGCAGTGGCATGACGGACCTGCAGCCGGATTCACTGAGGGAGAACCGTGGATGAAAATTAATGATAACTACACGCACATTAACGCAGAGGCAGAAAGAAATAATCCAAACTCAATTTTCCACTATTATCGCAAGCTGATTGCTCTGCGCAAACAACATGAGGTTATAGTTTATGGCGAATACAAGCTGTTGTTGCCGCTGGATACAGAGCTGTATGTATTTACGCGAACGCTGGGGCAAGAGCGTTTGCTGGTCATTTTGAATTTCTTTGATCGTGATCCAGTGTTTCACTGGCCCGAAGATGAGGAGCTCTCTGCCGCCAAGGCTGAACTGCTTCTCTCCAACTACGAACCAATAAAAGGAGAAAACCTGCATGCCTTGAAGCTGCGCCCTTATGAAGCCAGAGTGTATAAGGTAACCTTGAAATAGGCGTTGTTATTCTTTGGATGGTAAAAGGAAAGGGGAGGCTCCGATACACGAGTCTCCCCTTCCTTAGCGTTGGCCTAAATAGCTACGGTTTCAGCCAACTCACGTATTTTGGCGATAATCCGGTCTTCTTGATTTTCTCCCTCATTGGGGATAGATTCTGTTGCGTAGGCAGCCAGTTCAGCATGGTGGTGAATCATGACGGCATGGTGTGCCTCTTTAAACATTGGAATATCATTCGCATCGTTACCAAAGGTGATAAATTGACGGGGCTGCACACCAAGCCTTTGAAGCGCGTTCCATTTATGGATATTTTGAGGACTAATGTCCAGTACCTGTTCATTGCGGTGTTGATGGATGACCACATCCAGCGGCAGGAGCTTAGCAGCCAATCCTTCCATATCGTCAGCAGTTAAAATGAGTATTTTTACAATTGATTTCAGGGAAGCCAAAGGCAGCTTTTGCGCCAACTTGCTGACATCCACATTGTTGAGTATGGGATGATCAGCTGCGCCTGTATATGCATAATCCCACTCACTGTCAATCAGATAGGTAGCTTGATGTTCCTCTAGCAGTGCGAGCAGCGCATTCTTTACTTCCGGAAGAAAGGACTCTACGAAATTTACACTGCCTTTTTGCGAAATCATTGAGCCATTGCCACCAATCAGGGTATAGTTGTGCAACCGTTCAGGAAGTACGGGCAGCATATCGCGGATCGGGCGTGCCGAGGCAAAAATAACTTCATGTCCTGCCTGGGTTAATTGTTCCAAACAGCCTGCGATCTTATCCGACACGCATTGCCCCTTGAAGCAGATCGTCCCATCCAGATCAAATACAAAGTGCATGATGTATGTACCTCCAATAAAAGTGCTTTTCAGATCGTTTCTACAGTCATTATATCCAAGACCTTCCTTATTCGTAAACGAAAAAGCCCGATTCACACTGTCTGCCATGACACATGTGGATCGGGCTGATGAGGATTTTGACTCATTAAGTTAGATACTTTTTTAGTGATAATGCTTAACTTTAAGGTCATCTAGACTTTTGAACTCGTAGCCTTGCTTGCGAGCCTCGTCAATGATCGAGCCAAGTGCCTCGGCATTATCCTTGGATACAGAATGAAGCAAAATGACTGCGCCAGGGTGGAGCTGCTCCATAACTTGGCGATATGCATAGTCCGTTCCTCGCTGAATATTCGTATCCCAGTCCTTGTAGGCCACCGACCAGAATACACTCGTATATCCGGCTTCTCGACAGGATGCCAATGCTTTTTCATTAAAAATGCCGCGCGGCGGTCGGACATATTTCATTTCCTTTTGCCCAGTCAAGTCTGCAGACGCAGTTCGTACCCGATCAAGCTCAGACCGAATCTCAGCCGAAGAAATGGTGCTCATATCAGGATGGCTCCATGAATGGTTTCCGATAATATGGCCTTCACTTGCCATGCGGCGCATCAAAGCTGGCTGGTCTTTTACAAAATGCCCGGTTACAAAGAAGGCGGCTGGAACTTTCTTGGCCTTTAATACATCCAGTACCTTGGAGGTATATCCATTCTCGTAACCGTTATCGAAAGTGAGAAACAATTCTTTTTTAGTTGTATCTCCTAAAAAAATGCCACCTTGTTTTTCGATCAGGTGCATAAAGCCTTCTTGTGCAATGGAAGGCAGCTCGCCTCCCTTACTTTTTTTAAACCCAAAATGGTACGGTTGTCCATCCAAAGCTTGGGCAGCTGATGCCGATTCTCCGATAAATGTGGACATCCCCATCATTGCAATGCATAGCCACAAGGTAAATATTCGTTTCATCTATGCTCCTCCGTTTTCGTCCCGATTCGGGTAAGATGTGTATTCTTCGCATATTTCATACCATCTGCAATATCATGTTCATTTATGCACAGAAAAAAATGCTTTCATCAAACTTAAAACTCAATATTGACAGCAATATAAAATCGAAGTAGTATACTCTATAAAACTTACTAAAATACTCGGATTTAATTCAGGTGTTCATACAAAAGAAAATCAATCAACTCAGAGGGATTTTACATCATTGATGGAGCGGAGGAATTAGGAGCTATGATTGAACTTAGGAATGTATCCAAAACCTATGTAAGAAAAGGCTTAAGCATCCAAGCGTTAAAAAATATAAATATCACAGTGGATAAAGGAGATATCTTTGGTTTTATCGGATTCAGTGGTGCAGGGAAAAGTACGCTCATCCGTTTGGTCAATCGTCTGGAGGAAGTAACGACAGGTGAGGTTCTTATTGAGGGGGAACAGTTAAATGCTTACTCGACCTCTGGCCTTCGTAAAGTAAGAAAGAAGATCGGAATGATTTTTCAGCATTTTAATCTGCTGGAATCGAAAACCGTATTCCAAAATATTGCCATTCCGTTGGTGCTGCTCAAGCGCAACAAGCGGGAAATTGAGAGACGCGTAACAGAGCTGCTGGCATTCACAGGCTTGTCGGACAAGGCAAACAGCTATCCCAGCGAGCTTTCCGGTGGACAAAAGCAGCGTGTCGGGATTGCGCGGGCGCTTGCGAGCAACCCATCCATTTTGCTCTGTGATGAGGCAACTTCGGCACTTGATCCGCAGACCACGCAGTCTATTCTTGATTTGCTTCGCAAAATCAATAAGGAGTACAAGATCACCATATTGATCATTACCCACGAGATGTCGGTAATCCAGCGGATTTGCAATAAGGTGGCCGTCATGGAAAAGGGAGAAATCATTGAGCAGGGCAATGTGCTGGAGGTATTCGGGCAGCCTAAGCACCCAACGACGCAAAGCTTTGTACGCACAGTTATTCACGATCAAGTGCCAGACAGTGTACTGCAAACGTTCGAGCAGCAAGAGTCGCAACGCATCTACAAACTGGAATTTATCGGGCAGGCAGCTTCCGACCCAGTGGTTCATGAATTGATTCGGAAGCACGACATCCATGTGAACATTTTATTTGCCAACATGACGGAGATTCAAGAAACGACGATTGGCTATATGACACTTCAACTGCGCGGTGAGCAGCATGCCGTTCAGCAGGCTGTTGATTTTATCAAGAGCAAAGGAGTTCATATTCAGGAGGTGGAGAGTCTATGATGATTACAGGAACAACGATAACTTGGGATCAACTGTGGGAGGCACTGTATGAATCCGTGCTCATGGTCAGCATATCATTATTTATCGGTGCTCTGATTGGTATCCCTATCGGTATTTTACTCGTCGTCACCCGTCCAGGCGGAATTTTGGAGAACAAATGGCTGTACAATCTTTTGAATCCGATCATTAACATTGTTCGTTCCCTTCCGTTTATTATTTTGCTGATCGCGATCATTCCATTAACCCGTCTGATTGTGCACACATCCATTGGGACTAGTGCAGCGATTGTCCCCTTGATTATATATATAGCACCCTATATCGGCAGGCTGGTTGAAAATTCGCTCTTGGAGGTCAATCCGGGGATACTAGAGGCAGCAGATGCGATGGGAGCGACCCCGTTCCAGGTCATTCGCTACTTTTTGCTGCCCGAGGCATTCAGCTCTCTGATTTTATCGTTAACGACAGCTGCCATTGGACTGATTGGTGCAACTGCTATGGCTGGTGCGGTCGGCGGCGGAGGAATTGGCGACCTGGCGATAGCGTATGGCTATCAACGTTTTGATACGCTGGTTATGCTGATTACCGTTATCATTCTAGTCGTGTTTGTACAAGGTGTTCAGTCTTTGGGCAATCTGCTCTCCCGCAAAGTTCGCAGGGGTTAATGAATGTTTTAATTTACAATTTCTGATCAAGAAACGCCCTAAGTAATGGATAGGGCGTTTCTTGTCGTTTCATATATTGATAATGTCATTTACTGAGCGCCAATGACCGGATGAGGAACATACGATTTTTCCAGCAATGCAATTTCTTCAGGTGTTAATGTAATAGAAAGAGCAGCTGCGGCATCCTCAAGATGAGACGTTTTCGTAGCACCGATAATGGGAGCTGTGACTGGTTCTTTTTGCAGCAACCAAGCAAGTGCGATCTGAACGCGGGGGACTTTACGTTGTTCTGCGATAGCCGCAACCTGCTCCACGATCAATCGGTCAGTATCTGCAGTCGCATCGTATTTAGATTTCGCAACTTGGTCGGTTTCGGAGCGATGGGTTTTTTCCTGCACATCGCGTGTCAGTCTTCCACCTGCGAGTGGGCTGTATGGAATTACACCGATTTTTTCTTCCTTGCAAAGCGGCAGCATCTCTCTTTCCTCTTCACGATATAAGAGGTTCAAATGATTCTGCATCGATATAAATCGGGTCCATCCATTTTTCTCGGCGACATGTAAAGCCTTTAGAAACTGCCATGCGTACATGGCAGAAGCACCAATATATCTGGCCTTCCCAGCCTTCACAACATCATGTAATGCCTCCATCGTCTCTTCAATAGGGGTATTGTAATCCCACCGATGGATTTGGTACAGATCGACATAATCTGTTCCCAGTCGCTTAAGACTCTTATCAATTTCGCTCATAATAGCTTTTCGAGAAAGGCCCGCACCATTGGGTCCTTGATGCATACGAAAATGGACCTTCGTTGCTAGGACAATTTCATCTCGATTTGCATAATCCTTTAAAGCCCGACCGACAATTTCTTCGCTAGTTCCATCTGAATATACATTTGCGGTATCAAAGAAATTGATACCTAGCTCCAGAGCTTTTTTGATAATTGGACGACTGCGCTCTTCATCTAGTATCCATGGATGAATCCATCGCTCTGCCACCCCAAAGCCCATGCACCCCAAACAAAGCCGGGATACATCCAGACCGGTATTACCAAGTTTGACATAGTCCATTTGATCATACCTCGCTTTCCTAGCAATTGTTTTATCCAAAGGTAGTCTATTCTTGCTGCTTACACCGGATATTATTACACTTGGAGTTCACTCTAAGTCAAGCGATTATGCTGTGTGAATTCATTTGTATAGGTCTAATTGTTCAGAATTGGTTCAGTGAGGTTTCATATAATTCTCTTAGCATAGTTCCTTGGTTGCATAAATCGTAGAACTAAACATGACTAAAGACTTTGATGAAATAGGATATATACCAATAAATGATATTTAGGAGCGAAAATGTTGAAACTTGTAAATCGAAATAAATGGATTGCATCTGCCATGGTATTGGGAATTGCTTCAGGTTCTATTGTATCTCTGCCTTGGCTGGGGAGCGCTCAGACTGCTTATGCTGCGACAGCAGATGCACAAAGCGAAACTGGATTTGTAGCACAAGCTCGGACTTTGGGTTTGATGACAGGGGGAAACCAGGGCGATTTTATGGCACAAAAGAATTTGACCCGCGCAGAAGCGGCTAAAATTTTGTGCAGTCTGTTCCAGCTGGAAGTTAACAATCAGTCAAAGACTTCTTTTATGGATGTGTCCTCGGATGCATGGGGTGCTCCCTATATTGAGGCTGTACGTGCAGCCGGGTATATGACAGGCACCGGAGAACTGTTCCGTCCGGGGGATGCCATTACCAAGGAAGAACTGATCGTATCGCTAGTGCGTGCAATGGACTTGCAAGATACAAGTAATGCGGATGCACAGCAAAATGCAGTTCAAGTAGCTCACAATTATGGTCTGTTATCAGCGGATGCTTCTGCAACGGATTTGAAAAATCCATTGAACCGGGAAAGTAGTGCAGAAGTATTCGTCAGCCTGCTGGATCATCCAGTAGGAGAAGTGAAATCAGAGGGTAATACGGTTCGAATCGGAAATATCCCTTATCAACTGGAAGGGTCTTTGCAAGGTTTATTCGGTGAAAATAACAAAGCGGTATTAAAAGGGGCAAAAATCGATCTTAACCGTAATTTGCGTACGCTCACAGGTGTAAATAAGCTGGAAATTAACGCTGACGGCGGCGTATTTGACGGAAAGGGTGTGTCCTTTGAGGGACGCCTGATCGTCAATGGTTCAGTAACCTTGAAGAACATGTCTTCCACAGGCGTATTAGAAATCAAGGGTTCAGGGACTCAGCCTGTATCGGCCATTTTGGAAAATACGACATGGTCCGGTGTGGAACTGGGCTCCAAGGATGCCAAGCTGACCGCAACCGGGACGACAAAGATTGACAACCTGACGCTGAAAAACGATGCTTCGATCGTGACCGAAGGAAATGCTGCGATTAGCCGTGTTTCATTGCAACAGGGACTCGGCAAGCTGTTGGTTAACGGTAGTATTGGTTTGCTGGATGCATCTCAATATGTGGGCGTTCCCTTAATTACGTTGGCTAAGGGAGCGGCAATCAGCCAGCTTAACCTGCCGGAACAAAAACAGCCGCGGGATGTTATCATTAACTATGATGCGGTGAAAGAAGCTATTGGTCTCGTGAATGGTACAAAGAACTCATCCTCTGCTGGATCGGTTATCACGGATACAGACAGCAAAGATAAGAAAAAACACGACAGTGACATTATCAGCGTAGACCGCAGTCAGTTGGAGACAGAAATCAATGCAGCCAAAGAACTGCTGGAGCGTGCAGATGAGGGTGGAGCAGATCAGGCGCTTTACCCAGCCGCAGCGAAGGAAAGCCTGTCTATAGCAATCAATCAAGCTATGCTGATACTGAACAATACGGCAGCCACGCAGGCAGAAGTAGATCAAGCGCTCAGCACATTGAAACAGGATGTTTCTGTGTACACAACCTCAGCCACAGAGCCGGTGATTGGAACACAGGAATTAACTAGACTGATTCAGTTAGCTTCGACTACCCTTGAACAAAACCGAATGGTTGGTGACGAATTTCCGCCTCTTTGGGATAACTCACTAAGTCAAGCTATTCAGTTTGGCAACAATGTGTTGGAGGGGAATGCACCTCAAAATATTGTGGATCGGGAAGCAGAAAGCTTGCGTCGAGTAATAAAGGTATACAAAGCATCAGTAAAACTCAGAGATGCCTATCTGCACTTTATCGATGTAACGGATCGTGTGGATAATTTGAAAACAGATAAAGCGCGTTATAAGTCCTTAGTGAGGGAAGGATCCAAATTATATGTGAATCCATTGGCTACAACTGAGCAGTTGGAAGAATGGACACAAAAAATAGAACTTGCCACAGACTCATTCTTGGCACTGCAAACAGCGGACTTCTCGGTGCTTAAAAATACTTTGCAAGAAGCGCAGGTTATCTACGATCAGAATGGTTCTCAAAATGCTGAACTAGACAACCTGATTCAGGAATATACAGAGAAGATGCACACTGCTATGACCCAGCAGGACGTATTGAACTTGAACATGGAGCTGAGTCAAAGGCTTACGGAGTTCACTGCACCATTGCCTGCTACAACTCGGGAAAAACTGCAGCAGATGGTTCATGATATTCAACTAAAACTGCTGTCTAACCCTGTGGCTCGTAATTACTTGAATACGGAAATGCTGTCTTTAGAGCAACAAACAGGACAAGCCAACTTTGCACTCATTATGCCAATTACTCCTGAGGAGCAATTGGTCATCTCTTATAATCAATTAAGTCAGGCTAAAGGGACCTATCTTGAAAAATATAATGAGAAAAGACTACAATTGAGAGACAAAGTCATTGAAATGCAGACTTCGATCAATGGAATTTTGCTGCAAAATTCAGGCACATTAAGCGCTGAGGCTCAGCAAGCCTTGTCTTCTGCTTCAGAGCATGCCTCTATCTTCTTAGATTTGTCCAGTTTTGAATTACAAGACGTTGTTCCTGTCTACGAGGAGTTGCAACAGGTACAGAGCCGGTATGCTGCACCTATAACGGTGGATACTACGTTGTTGAATTTCAATATCAATTTGGCTAATAATGAAGTTCAGACATTCGGACGTCATTATACCGATCAAGATAACGAAGAACTTCAAGGGCAAATTAATCTGGCAAACCTTGTGCTTAATAATCCGGATAGCACACAGCTACAGGTAGACCAAGCTAACACGGACCTGATTACAGCGTTTGCGAACTACCAATTCAAATGGATCGTAACTGATCTTGATATCAATGAGCTCAAGAACATTGCGAACAATCTACTTACAGTAAATAGTACAGATTATACGACGATCCAATATCAGAGAGTAGTGGATGCATTCAATCGTCTGGACCAATATTTGCCTATGCCGGAACTTAAGAAAAATTACATGGATCTGGAAGACGCGATTCAGGAGTATAAAGATTTTGTAGCCAGCCAGCAACAAAGCAGCGGTGGAGCAACGCCCCCGAGCGATAACAGCGGAACAGGAAGCGGCGACAGCAATGGTGGAGCGACACCGCCGAGCGATAGCAGCGGAACAGGAAGCAGCGACAGCAGTGGTGGAGCAACGCCGCCAAGCGATAGCAGCGGAACAGGAAGCAGCGACAGCAGTGGTGGAGCAACACCGCCGAGCGATAGCAGCGGAACAGGAAGCAGCGATAGCAGTGGTGGAGCAACGCCACCAAGCGATAGCAGCGGAACAGGAAGCAGCGATAGCAGTGGTGGAGCAACGCCACCAAGCGATAACAGCGGAACAGGAAGCGGCGACAGCACTGGTGACGGTGCAGGATCGATTCCTGGCGGCGGTAATGATGACAGTATGATTCCTTAATAGGAAGGGCTAGAAACTACAAGTATGTATAGAAGGGGACGATTCCGCACAGATTTTATCTGCGGTGGGCGTCCTTTTTTGTATGGACAACGCTTCTAATGTAGCTGAATAGAATAACCGATACAAAAGAGATGTTATTGAAAAGAGCGGAGGATTTATGAAAAAACAGGGTGTTTTATTTTTTATTATACTTCTGCTTGCGGTTGCGTTGCCGGTGTATCCATTAGTGTCGGGTGTATTATCCGGAAACAATCATTGGAAAGCTCACAATGGTGTTATTGATTTGCGTAATTGGGATCCCGAAAGAGAAGGTGCTGTACAGTTGGGGGGAGAGTGGGAGTTTTACTCTAATCAGCTTTTACAGCCCTCATCTTTTCAGGAAATACGAGATCAGGATTGGGGAAATCGTCAATATTCGCAGAAATTGGGATTAGGCACTGAGTCTTCTGCCAAAATTGTAGATGTGCCTGGCAAATGGAATCAGTGGATGCCTGGGGGTCAGGCGACTGGATATGGAACTTACCATGTTCGTATACTGTTACCTGCAAAAATGGAAAATCTGTACGGCATCCATATGCAAAATATTCGCAGTTCCAGCCGAGTATGGATTAACGAAGCAGAGGTGGGTGCGAGTGGTAGTCCCTCTGTTTCGCCCGACAAGGGCGAGCAGGGCAACGCACCCTATGTTGGATTTGCTGCAGTAGATGGACATTCGGCCGATATTACCGTGCAAGTGGCTAATTATAGCTATTCCTCCGGGGGGATTATTTATCCGCTGCTGTTTGGTGATTATGCCAGTATTACGCATAGCCGGGAAGTAGCGATGGCGGAGGATACTGTACTGGTCGCAGGTTTTTTTATCCCTGCTGTATTTTTTATCATGTTGTACCTTTTACGTAAAAAAGAGAAAGCTCTGCTTTACTTAGGATGCTGTTGCATTGCGGCTTTATTTTACATTTTGACACATGGGGAAAAACTGCTGGTTTGGGGATTGCCGGACTTCTCTTATGAATGGGTATTGAAAATACAGTTATTCTCTTCAACGCTGTTCTATTATTTTTTAATCCGCTATGTTCATCTTTCGACGCAGATTGTTATGAACCGGATCGTATTGCGTCTCTATAATTTGACCACTGTATTGATGCTGGGTATGGGACTGTTATTGCCTACACTGATACTCTCATCCTTTGAAGCATTTATTCTTCTTTTTGGGATAGTCAGTGTGGGATATGTATTACTGATCTTAATTCGTGCACTTCTTCAACGAACGGATGACGCTGCACTGTTAGTCATTAGTATCATGAGCATTCTCATGATTGTGGTGACTAGTTTTGTGTATATTCTGGGCTGGGGAGACGTGCGTGGGGTGACAGCCTATGAAATGCTTATATTCGTATTGGCTCAAACGCTGCTGCTGGCCAAACGTTTTGTACATTCGTTCATGGAGGTTGAGAATCTGTCACGACGGTTGCTGACACTGGATGGGTTAAAGGATGAATTTCTGGCAAACACGTCACATGAGTTGCGTACTCCTCTACATGGCATTATTAATATCGCTCAGTCCATGCTAGACCGCTATGGGACACAATTCAATGAGCCACAAAAGCACAACTTGGCCTTGATTGTAAATGTAGGGCGTAGACTTTCCTATTTAATTAACGATATTTTAGATTTTTCTAATTTGAAAAATGGAAGATTAGCCTTAAACCGCCGGTCCGTAAATGTACAGGCTGCTGTGAATTCTGTACTGGAGGTATTGGGTCATAACGTAGGTAAGAAAAAGCTCCAATTCGTCAAAGAATGGCCCAATTCGTTGCCCAAGGTGGATGCAGATGGGGATCGGCTGAACCAGATCCTATACAACTTATTGGGGAATGCGATGAAATTTACAGAGGAAGGCGAAATCGTAATCTCTGCCAAGGTGAGAAACCGTGAAATGGAAATCAGTGTAAAGGATACCGGACCAGGTATTGCCCCAGACTATCTTTCGCACATATTTGAACCTTTTAACCGAGGAGTGAATGCGGAGGACAAAGGATATAGTGGGACTGGACTTGGGTTAGGCATCACCCGTCGTCTGGTGGAGCTGCATGGTGGTCATATCCGAGTAGAATCCAGATTGGGTAAGGGTTCGACCTTTTATTTTACTCTGCCCTTAGCGGAAACTGGGACGCCGGCACATGAAGCTCAAAAAGAGGTTTTGTCTGAGGTCATATTGCAGCCTGGTGTGACCTCAAGTCAGGATGTGTATTCGCTTGAAGAGCATGATGTGGAGCAAGTAGGGAATGTTCCCTACAGAGTGCTGGCTGTAGATGATGATGAGGTGAACCTTCGGGTATTGGAGGAGCTGTTATACACCACAGGCTGTAGCGTGGTGGCTGTGGATCGGGCCGAGGAGGCGCTTCAGCTGCTGAATGGTCGCGCCCGATTTGATCTAGTTATCACGGACTGGATGATGCCAGAAATATCCGGTATTGAGTTGTGCCGACGAATTCGCGAACGGTATTCTCTCTCCGAGCTACCCGTATTGCTGCTGACGGCACGCGACCTGCCCGGCGATATCCATGCAGGCTTTATGGCCGGAGCAAATGATTTTCTGCGTAAGCCTGTTGATGCGGAGGAATTAAAGGCACGTGTACGCACCTTGTTGAACATGCGTCATTCGGCAGAGGAAGCGGTGCGTTCGGAAATGGCTTTTTTACAGGCACAAATCAAGCCGCACTTTCTGTACAATGCATTAAATGTTATTGTTTCGACCGTAGCAGTAGACCCGGACAAAGCAGCGGAGCTGCTCATGGAGCTGAGTCAGTACTTGCGGGGAAGCTTTGATTTTCAAAACAGGGAGAATACCGTGCCGCTATCCAAGGAGCTGGAATTGGTAGAATCGTATGTGGCATTGGAAAAAGCCCGATTTGAAGAACGGTTGCAGGTGACTGTAGAGGTAGGGAGAAACATCCGGTCGCTGATCCCGCCGTTAAGCATTCAGCCCATTGTGGAGAATGCGATACGGCATGGTGTGATGCAGCGGGCCACAGGTGGAACGGTGCGCGTTGTTATACAAGAGGATGGTGCCGATTTTGTGGTCAGTGTGACCGATGATGGGGTAGGGATGCCACCAGAGCGACTGCAACAGCTACTGTCGGAGGAGCATGTATCCTCCAGTGTGGGACTGCGTAATATCCATCGCCGTCTGATCCATATGTATGGAGAAGGATTGCGGATTGAGAGCAATCTTATGCAAGGGACGACGGTAAGCTTCCGTGTGCCGGAGACGGCCTTATCTCACATCGCTGATGAATAAAAAAATACAGCATATCTGCCGGAAAAGCTAATGTCACGCCCGTATGGATACGATATATAAAATATAAGAAATTAAAAATCGGATGATAAAACAGATAGCTTGGTCATAGAGCTTTTGTGATGGATGGTTGCAGCAGGAAGGGAGCGCGGACACAGATGAAGGCGATATTGATTGATGATGAGAGGTCGGCATTAACCTACCTGGAACGGTTGCTGGAGGCGGACGGACGATTAACGGTTATGGGCAAATATACGTCTGCACAAGCCGGGTTGGATCATCTGGCGGCTGAGCGTGTGGATATTGTTTTTATAGATATCGGAATGCCTGAGATGAACGGACTGGAGGCCGCCGAGTGGATTCAACAGCTGGACTCGCATATTCATATCGTCTTTGTGACTGCGTATTCGGAATATGCTATTGAAGCATTCGAACTGCAAGCACTGGATTACTTGTTAAAACCTGTTCATGCCCGAAGGCTAAATAAAACGTTAGATCGGATTGTAGCCACGCTGGCGGATTCCCGTCCTTCCAGTTCGGTCGTTGCAGCAGAGCAATTACCCAAAGTGCGTTGTTTTCAAAAGCTTGAAATTTTGGAGGCTGGACAAGGAGTCGTAGGAGCGAAGCCATTCAAATGGCGTACATTAAAGTCGCAGGAGCTATTCTCCTTTTTACTGCATCATGAAGGGGAATGGGTTAGCAAGGAGCAATTGCTGGATGCGCTGTGGCCCGAATATCATTTGGACAAGGCGGTTGTTCATCTACACACGTCCATATACCAGATCCGCAAAGCGTTGAAAGAGCGGATGCAGGATACGAAGTTGGAATACAATCTGGATCGCTACCGTTTGAACCGTAATGGCTGGGTTACAGATGTAGAGCTATTCGAGCGTGGCATTTCCGAGTGGGCGGCATCTGGCAACGGCGGTACACCGCGTATCGAGAACCTGTTGGCTCTATACCGTGGTAATTATCTGGAGGAGCACGATTACCCATGGGCGTATGCAAAAAGAGAAAAACTACGCAATATGTATCTGGCATGTGCCTCAGAACTGGCTAAGGAAGAGCTTCGTTCAGGTCGTGCCCGGCAGTCTGTCCAGCGCTTGCTCAGCCTACAGCAGAGGGAGCCCTACTCAGATGATATCTGCGGTCTGCTGCTGACAGCCTATGCCCAACTGGGCGAATATACAGCTGCTCAAAAGCATTATGAAAGCTTCGTCAGCTTACTGGAAGACGAGTTGGGTATTGAGCCACAGCAGGTGACACACCAGTTGTACGTGCAATTGAAAACACAGACGCGACCTGCGTAGACTGCTGTACTGGCTCAGGTCATATGAATAGGTCAACCAGAGATTACTGGTTGGCCTATTCTATTGGAGATTTTACGAGGGAGGCAGCCGGGAGAATGTGATAGCGCTGCTTTTTAGTTTTTACAACCGCTTGCTGAAGCTTTGATGCACTTTTCTCCTAGCAGAGGATAAATACCCCAATTCTTCACGGTATTTGGCTACCGTTCTGCGTGACAGTTCTAGTCCTTCCTTTGCCATCAGCTCTGTGATTGCCTGATCTGAAAATGGTTTTTGCTTCTCTTCACCGTCGATGATCTGCTTTATACGCATTTTTGCGCTCTCTGATGAAGTAGCGTCTCCGTCTTTCGATCCTAGGGCGGAGGTGAAGAAATATTTGAGTTCAAACAATCCACGGGGCGTCTGCATGTATTTATTACTGACCGCCCGGCTGATCGTGGATTCATGCAGGCCCGTTATTCCAGCAATCTCCTTTTGGGTCATCGATTTCAGATGATAAACGCCATGCTCAAAAAATTCCCGCTGCTTATCAACAATAGCCTGGGCCACACGCATCAGGGTCAGGCGGCGCTGCTCAAGGCTATGAATAAGCCATAATGCTGTATTCATCTTCTCACGAAGAAATCGTTTCTCTTCCTCCATCGCCGGCTTTCGAAGCATACTTTGGTAAAAAGGATTAATCCCGACGCGTGGGACTGTGATATCATTAACTGTTACAATGTAGTCGTTTTTGAATTTCTCCACTGAGATATCTGCTATATGATGCTGGCGTTCATATGGAGCAAATGCCGCTCCCGGATAAGGATTCAGCTTGCGTATCTGATCGGTCATTTGTTGTACCATGTGAATGTCGATACCCAAAGCATCCGCAATTTTTTGTATGCGGTTACACGAAAGATTGACCATGTGATGTCGCACGATTTGTTCCAGGTGAACATCATCATTCCCGGCATATCGCAGCTGCAAAAGAAGACATTCCTCTAGACTGCGGGCAGCGATTCCTGCCGGTTCAAAGCCTTGGATCAGGGCAAGTATATTTTCAACCTCATCGGTGGGGACGTCGAGTATTTCGGCAGCTGTATTTACATCCAGCTCAAGGTAGCCTTTTTCATTTAAATTCCCAATCAGAAACATGCCAATCATCTGTTGTAGTTTGGATAGCCCGCGGACCATCCCAAGCTGCGCTTTGAGATGTCTATATAAATTATCTGCGGGATTAGAGACAAAGTCCAGAAGGTCTACCGGATTATCATTTGTTCGTGGCGAATATTCTTCTCCTGTATTGATTCTTTCGATGGACATATCGATCTCTGCCAAGTCAATGATCGGATTTTCATTTGCTTGCTCATGAAGATATGACATTAGATCGACCGAAGAATATTGAAGGATCGTGATGGCCTGTCGTAATTCTGGAGTCATAGCCAGCCTGAATGTTTGCTCTTGCTGTAATCCGTAGTGCATCATTTTATCTCAGCTCCTTACTGGGCAACAAAATATAACTTTTTATGCAGCTTATTCGTGAAGCTTATGCAATTATACTGCTAACCTCTGATCTTGGAAAAGAAGTGAATGGAACGGGTTAAGTTTAAGTTTTGGATAGATTCAATAAAAAGGGTATCAGATTAATGAGTAACTTGTCAGTTTATTTTCTTGTAGAGGATTATTTCTTTTTTTATATACTAATTAAATAAGAACTAGTCAGCATGGGGGAATACCGTGAAACGAATTGATGAGATCTTAGAGTACATTGCCAATGGTACAAAGAAACTGTCGGTAGAGGCCTTGCAGGACGGCGGTGGAATTACGGCTGCGGAAATAGCTGATCAACAGAATATGTTAAGAAATAATGTAAGCAAGGAGCTTAATAGCCTACTTCGCGCCGACTTGATTATTAAAATCAAGGGGAGACCCGTCAAGTTTTTGCACAAGCAGGTGATCGAGGAGACCTTTCGGGTTCAGCTTAAAGAGAAACAAATCCAAGTCAACAGCATTCATGAAATATTGCTGCCTGGAGAGCAAGTGGATCCGTTTCACGCCTTAATCGGTTTCATGGGGAGTATGAGAAACCAGGTTGAGCAGGGAAAAGCGGCAATATTATACCCGCCGAAGGGCTTACATACGCTGATTGTGGGGCAGACTGGCGTTGGGAAAACAATGTTCGCTAGGTTAATGTATAATTATGGTAAATATATGAAGCGCTTTTCAGAGCAAGCACCGTTTATCGTATTTAACTGCGCCGATTATTACAATAACCCTCAACTGCTACTTTCCCACATTTTTGGTCATGTAAAAGGAGCATTTACCGGGGCTGATCGGGAGAAAGAGGGGCTGGTCGAGAAAGCGGATGGGGGCATCCTGTTTTTGGATGAGATTCATCGGCTGCCCCCAGAAGGCCAAGAAATGATATTTTATTTCATGGACACGAACAGCTACAACAAATTGGGCGAGTCGGAGCGCAAGCGGGAAGCGAATGTGCTGCTCATCGGCGCTACGACTGAAGATCCCGGTTCTTCCATGCTGAAAACCTTTATTAGACGGATACCGATTACGATCAACATTCCTTCCTTGCAAGAGCGAACCGTTGAAGAGCGGTTTTTGATCCTAAAGCATCTCTTTGCAAACGAAGCCCATCGTGTGAACAAGCCCATTAGGGTTGAATTGGAAACTGTAAAAGCACTGATTGGCAGCGTAACCTATGGCAATATCGGTCAGTTGAAATCGAATATTCAGCTTGTGTGTGCCAAAGGATTTTTGAACAGCATACATGAAAATAAGGAAGAGATTGAACTTGATTTTAAAATTTTGCCCGGAAATATCAAGGAAGGTCTATTTAATATGGGGAAGAACCGCAAGGAGATTGCCGAAATGGAGATGGTCAACTCCTCGCTGTATATTACTCCTGAAGGCAGCAAAGGAATGGGTGAAGCAGACGCTTCTGAACTGCCGTTCAACCTGTACAAATTGATTGAAGACAAGATAGGGATGCTCAAAGAAGAAGGACTCGATGACAGTTTTATCAATAAGTTTATAACTACAGATGTCAATATTCACATCAAAAGCTTCTATAACCGATTTTATAACATCAAAGGGGGACGGGAACGGATTCTTAAGATCGTAGGCAGAAATATTCTGGAGTTCGCTGAACAGGTGCAAGAGATGGCTCAAAAAGAATTGAATAGAAATTACAGCGACAGGTTTGTTTATGCCTTCAGTCTTCATTTGAGTGCCTTCTTAAAGCGAATCCGGGAGAAAAAATATGTCAGTAAACAAATCTATGATCCGATGAATGATCAGGATGAAGAATACAGACTGGCACTTATGATCAAGGATTTGATCGAATCCAAGTTTGAAGTCAGCGTACCCGATGCCGAGACTACCTATGTGGCGATTCTTTTGAAATCGGTAGAAGAGGAGCACCAGGGAAATGTGGGAATCATCGTAGCTGCCCATGGCAACAGTACGGCAAGCAGTGTCGTTAGCGTTGTCGACAGCCTGCTGGGAAGCTCGAATATTTGCGCAGTAGACATGCCTTTGGATGTTAGTCCTAGAGAAATCCTGGAAGTTATTGTGGATAAGGTTAAGGACATTGACAATGGCAGAGGCGTATTGCTGCTGGTTGATATGGGCTCCTTGCTCAATCTTGAAGCAACCATTATGGAACGTGTCGGGATTAAGGTGAAGACTATTGATATGGTTTCAACCCCGCTTGTGTTGGAGGCTGTGCGAAAGGCTAGTATTTTTGATATGAATATAGAGGAAATTTATCAATCTTTGAAGGATTTTCGTGGATATAACAATGGAAATGCTGGAGTGAAAGCGGAAAAGACCAGTAATAAGGTAATCGTGACGGTCTGTTCCTCTGGCAAAGGCGCCGCCGCCAAGCTAAAGGAGTTTGTAGAGAAGGTTGTTTATGACTTAACCGAAGAGAAAATAGTTGTTGTACCGGCAAAAGTCAGGGAATTGGACAAAGTGGTGAAGGATTTACGGGCCAAGCATACGCTTCTTGCGGTGATTGGAGTTAAGCGTCCAAGCGAGCTGAATGTACCGTTTATCCCTTTGGAGAAACTGATCGAGGCAAGCGGTGAGCAGGCATTAAGAGAATTGTTGCTGAACAATCAGTTGCCTGTTATGCATGAACACGGAAGCGTGGTCGTAAGAGATCTATGTGAGGATACGCTAAAGGAGTTTATGACTTATTTGAATCCTCACAAAATTTTGGGGATTTTGATGAAATTTATCGAGCAGCTGGAACAGGAACTGGAGGCTGATTTCCATTATGCAAAAAAGGTTCAGCTTGCTGTTCATACGGCTCATGCGCTGGAACGAATGGTCATTGGAGAAGGGCTAGTGTATCAGGAGGATGTATCCTTGCTTGACCAACGATTGCTCGATGTGGTGAACCGTTCCTGCAATATATTTGCCTCCAGTATTAACATTAAGCTGACTAATGATGAAAAATATTATATTTGCGAAATCCTAAGCGAAGTATATAACTGTATCCCTAAGTAGTGGCGTAAGTGTATAAAACGATGCTGGATGTGTATTAATCATGCGGATAAGGATAATAAGCAGGTGGTGAGAAAAGACCAAATTCCCGGATCAGCCGAGGGTTTGGTCTTTTTTTTTGATAGTTAATCGCATCATACAGAATCTTGGCATGAGACTTGCATATAAGTATAGGCGAAGGATGCAAGGAGGGGGTGAAACAAATGATAGGTGTTATTGTTGGCACTCATGGAAAATTTTCTGAAGAGATCCTAAGATC
Organism: Paenibacillus ottowii; assembly: GCF_050516475.1. Taxonomy (NCBI): domain Bacteria; kingdom Bacillati; phylum Bacillota; class Bacilli; order Caryophanales; family Paenibacillaceae; genus Paenibacillus; species Paenibacillus ottowii. Next base: position 509,269 of record NZ_CP191577.1, read on the forward strand.
CACGGAAATGATTTTCGGCCATCTGGAAAATGTGGTGGGTGTAACGTTTGAACCAGGTGAAAGTGTTAACGGACTTGTTGAGAAGTACAAAGCGGCCCTGGAAACAATTGATTGGACGGACGGATTGATTTTTCTCGTCGATTTGTTTGGTGGCAGTCCCTATAATGCGGCCAGTAGGATTGTGGCCAGGTATGAAAAAATGGACATTGTAACAGGGGTAAACCTGCCAATGATCGTAGACCTGCTGACCAATAGAGGGCTGGAGAACGTGGAGAATCTGAGTGATCTGGCCATCCGTGCGGGTCAGGATTCAATGAAGTCTTTTCGTGTCATCCGGGACATACAAACAGAGGAGGAATTATAGGTATGGAAATATCATTTGTTCGTATTGATGACCGTCTGATTCATGGTCAGGTAGCTACGGTGTGGGTGAAGGAAACGAAGTGTAACAAAATTATCGCTGTCAGCAATGAGGTCGCTGCGGATACGCTGCGCAAAACCTTACTGTTACAGGTGGCGCCGCCAGGGATTAAAGCTTATGTTGTCACGATTGCGAAAGCGATTGAAGCTTACAACAATCCTAAATATAACGATTTCAAGACCTTGTTCCTGTTTACCAATCCCACGGATGTACTGCGGGTTGTAGAAGGCGGGGTACCGTTTACATCGGTAAATGTAGGTGGAATGTGCTTCAAAGAAGGCAAAACACAAATTACCGGAGCAGTGTCCGTAGACAAGCAGGATGTAGAGGCATTTTATAAATTGCACGAAAAGGGGATAGAACTGGAAATTAGAAAAGTGGCCAGTGATCCTAAAATTAATTTGATTAACAAGCTCCAAAATGTCCAGTTTTAACAACACGTACGTATAAGAGAGGGGGTCAAACATGAGTGTTTTTGAAATCGTAATGGTCACGCTGGTTGCAGCCATTTGCGGAATGGGCAGTGTTTTGGATGAAGGACAGACTCATCGTCCTATAGTTGCGTGTACACTGATCGGTCTGGTCCTGGGAGATCTCAAAACCGGAATCATTCTAGGCGGTACGCTGGAATTGATGGCTTTGGGCTGGATGAATGTGGGGGCGTCCATGGCTCCGGATGCGGCTTTGGCCAGTGTAGTCTCAACCATATTGGTTATTGTCGGGCACCAATCGATCGGTGCCGGAATTGCCGTTGCGATTCCGATTGCGGCTGGCGGACAAGTGTTAACCATTTTTGTTAGAACGATTACCGTGTTCTTTCAGCACCTGGCAGATAAATATGCCGAATCTTCAAATTTCAAAGGAATTGAATTATGTCACTTCATAGCCCTTCTTCTTCAGGGATTACGTGTCGCTTTGCCTGCCGTATTGGTGGCTATTGCAGCAGAAACCGGTCTAGTTACGACTTTGCTGGACGCGATCCCGGAGGTCATTACAAAAGGGCTGCAAATTGCTGGGGGATTCATCGTCGTTGTAGGGTATGCCATGGTTATTAACATGATGGCAGCCAAATATCTGATGCCTTTCTTTTTCTTGGGCTTTGTCATCGCGGCATTTACAAGCATCAATCTGGTTGGCTTTGGAATCATGGGAGCGGTTCTGGCTCTGCTGTATATCCAGCTCAATCCTAAATATAGCCAGCGCAAAGATCAAGTGGGTGAAATTGAAGAGCTCTAAAGAAATTCTTAATGAAAGAGTGGGGTACTATGGAAGAAAAAAAGTTGACCAAAAGCGATTTAAACAAAATGTTTTTCCGTTCATGGTTCCTGCTGGGCTCGTTTAACTTTGAGCGTATGCAGTCGATTGGTTTTTGTGTCACCTTGATTCCGGCAATCAAGCGGCTATACAGCAAGAAAGAAGACCAAAAAGAAGCACTAAAGCGGCATTTGGAGTTTTTTAATACTCAACCGTTTATCTCTGCACCGATTATGGGGGTAACGGCCGCTATGGAGGAGCAGAAAGCCAATGGCCAGCCGATTGATAATGCTACCATAAGTGGCGTGAAAGTTGGCTTAATGGGACCTTTGGCTGGAGTAGGGGACCCTATTTTCTGGGGAACGTTACGCCCCGTTCTGGCTGCATTAGGAGCTTCCATTGCGTTGTCCGGAAGCGTCATCGGGCCTGTCCTATTTTTCTTGCTTTTTAATGTTATTCGCCTGGCCACCAAGTGGTACGGACTTAAATACGGCTATCAAAAAGGGACGGAGATTGTGTCCGACATGTCCGGAAACCGGCTACAAAAGCTTACGGAATCGGCCTCCATCCTGGGACTTTTTGTCATGGGCGCGCTCGTATCCAAATGGACTACTCTGAATGTGCCACTGGAAGTATCAAGATACACCCGTTCGGATGGAGTAGAGGTGGTTACGACGATCCAGATGATTCTGGATCAATTGATGCCTGGTCTGTTACCTCTCTTGTTGACTTTTTTGTGCATGAGACTGCTCAAAAAGAAAGTGAATGCTATAGCTCTGATCTTTGCTTTATTCGCAATAGGAATTATTGGATACGCTCTTGGTGTATTGGCTTAAGCCAATTTGTAAAGTGATCCGGTCAAGCAGCCGTCTCTGACCGGTAGCCTGCCGCTTAACTTGTAAACGCTTTAAATTTTACGGAGCTCGGGTACTAACAGCCTCTTTCCTCTATGATCTGATATTCGCCGAGACCTGTTTTCTTCAGCGGCATATGCATATAGCATATCTCTCCACAGTTAGGTCATATTGAGAGGTTTATGAAGCCACGAAGACTTAAGGAGGCCATGGCATTGGGAAAGAGGAGACGAACTGGCTTTAAGGGCAAAAGAATTAGGGTGGACGTTAGACAATCTTCTTCAGCTCAAACAGGGCAAGGCGGCAACCCCATTTCGATCAATGCTTCGGACGTGGGAGTAGTAAGAACAGATGTCCAAAATAAATAGTCAGCTTGTACAAAGGGCTATGTCCTCAACGTAAAAAGATCGCCGGGAATAAGTTAGATAACTTGTTCCCGGCGATCTTGTTTTTTTCCACAGTCGGCAGGTACTTTCACTAGTATCCACGTCTACATAGCCTATGCCTTACTTTTCGTCTTGTTGTTGCCTTTCTTTGCAGGGTTGACTGACCGTGCAGGCGTAGCCTTCAGCACAGCATATCCGTAAGGCGGAAGCTCGACATGCAGCCCTCTGGTTTCTACGGACCACTGGCTTTCGCCAAAGGCTACCTCCCATTCCTGCTCTGGAATAGACAATTCAAAAGTGTGATCCTCATCGGAACGGTTGAATAGCACAAGCAGCACTTCTTCGTCGCTGCGGCGCTCGTAGGCGAGTGAAGCGCCATCCGGCTGTGCCTCCAGGAAAGTGATGCTTCCTTGATCACGAAGGACAGGGTGCGCCTTGCGAAGAGTGATCAGCTCACGATAAAAGTCGAACAGCTCGTGGTCCTGCTTATCGGTGTCCCACTCCATGCACTGGCGGCAGCCTGGATCGGCATCTCCATCCAGGCCGATCTCATCGCCGTAAAAAATGCAGGGAGCGCCCATATATGTGAACTGGAACAATGCAGCCAGCCGCATCAGTCGCTTGTCGCCCCCGCACAGTGTCAGCAAGCGCGGTGTATCATGGCTATCCAGCAGATTGAAGGCAACCTCAGATGCCTGCAGCGGATAGCGGGCAAGCTGTCGCCCAATGGCAAAGGCGAAGCTCTGGGCATCGGTCACTTTTTTGACGAAAAAATCATTCACCGCATAGGTGAACGGATAATTCATCGTCGCGTCAAACTGGTCACCCTGAAGCCATTCTGAAGATTCGTTCCACATTTCGCCCAAAATGTACGCCTCCGGATTAGCTTGCTTGACCGTCGTGCGGAATTCTCGCCAAAAGGCGTGATCCACTTCGTCAGCCACATCCAGTCGCCAACCGTCGATGCCGATCTCTTCGATCCAATGCTTTGCCACATTCAGCAGGTACTTTTTTACCTCAGGATGTTCTGTGTTCAGCTTGGGCATCATCGGTTCCAGCCCGAATGTATCATAGGTCGGTGTCCCATCGTTCACTTCCAGTGGAAAGCTATGTACATGGAACCAGTCCCTATAAGGTGAGGCCTCACCTTTTTCCAGTACGTCAACGAATGGCTTAAAAGTACGCCCCGAATGGTTGAACACTGCATCCAGCAGCACCCGGATCCCTCGGTCATGGCAGGTCTCCACCAGTTTTTTTAATGTTTCCTTGTCCCCAAAGTGTGAATCTACCTCCATATAATCCTCGGTATCATATTTATGATTGGTTGTCGCCTTGAAGACAGGAGTCATATAAATAGCGTTGATTCCCAACTCGCTCAGATGATCCAGATGGTCCAGAATCCCTTGTAAATCGCCACCGAAAAAATTGTCTTTTTGCGGTGTGCCACCCCAAGCCTCAGCACCTTTCGGGCTAATAGAGGGGTTGCCGTTGGCAAACCGTTCCGGGAAAATCTGATAAAATACAGCATCTTTGACCCATGCGGGAGGCATTAAGATATCAATCGGATTCAAAAATGGATATTGGAACAGTTTATCTGCATTTTGAGGTTCTTGAGTGGTAAAGTCATCCTCGTTCATCCAAATTCGCTCCTCGCCATCTTCCAGCAAAAATCCATATTTCAGGCGGCGATGAGTTGGTTTTACGACGCATTCATAGTAATCAAATCTGTCATCGGTAGCGAATTTGGACATCGGAATGAGCTGTCGAGTGCGGTCCCAGTCGTACTTATCTACGGCTAGGGCGTAAACAGCGGTCACATCATTTTTCTTTGTACGAAGCCGTAAAAATATCGTCTCATCATCATAACCAAAAGCCCAATTACGTTTCGGGTGGTGGTAAATCGCTTCCAGCAGCATCAGATAGGCCTCCTTTTTTATGTGCATCAAATTGAAAATGTGAAGCGTATGTCGTATAAGGTAGTTATTAACCTTTTTAAGTGGGTTATGTACCATAAATGCTATAATGCCCATTACATAAAAGAAAAACGATAAGTAGGTGTCTATTATGAAAACAAATGTGCTCTACATCGAGGATGACCAAGATATTGGTGCTTGGACACATCAGTATTTGGAAGAGCGGAATTACGCTGTAACCTGGCTTCGCAGCGGGGAGGGGGCTGTGGAAGCAGCTCATACGTGCCAACTCGTGATTCTGGATGTGATGTTACCCGGTCTGGATGGGTTTACTATTGGGAAGAGGCTCAAGAAAGAGTACCCGGAGCTTCCCATTCTTATGTTGTCTGCCCGTACATCCATTGACGACAAGCTGCAAGGACTGGATTTCGCAGACGATTATGTGACAAAGCCCTTTCACCCTGACGAACTCATAGCACGTATGGAGATTTTGCTGCGGCGATCAGGAAGCGTGTCCGAAGAATCTCTACAACTAGGGCATCTGTCTGTGTTTCCTCCAGATAACCGTATTGTAAATCGTGATACCGGGGAGGAAATTACGCTAACAGGCAAGCAATATCATATTTTTGCTTATTTGCTACGGCATTTGGGCCAGATTATGACAAAGGAACAAATGTATGAGGCGGTGTGGGGAGATCCATATATCGATGGAGACAAAACCTTAATGGTCCACATCCGGCACTTGCGGGAAAAGTTGGAGATTGATCCGGCGGCACCTCGTATCATTGAGACGATCCGCGGTGTAGGTTATCGGGTGAAAGCATAATGAGCGGTATGCGTAAGAGGTGGGTAGGATTGCATCGCAACTCCCGTTCAGGTCAGAAGGGGCGGTTTCGTAATTCACTGTTGTTCCGCTATCTGGTCATTATTGTGTTTGCTATGATGCTGTTGCCCATTGTATTGCCTGTTACAACCTTGATATATAGCATACTGTTGAACTTGCAGACAGATGTCAAGCCTAAGAATCCTTACTATCCCTCTACGACCCAAACTGAACATAGCTGGCATCGAGAAGCTATCGCCTTGAAGGGAGCTAGTCCAGAGCAAGTTTCAGCCCGTCTATGCAAAATACAGCAGGATATGTTCCCGGATTCACAAATATTTTGGGTCGATACCGCAGGATTAACCAGATTAGATCTGCCAACCCAACCTAACATTCCAAAACAATGGAGCGCGGCGCAGGCTATAGCTTTTATGAAGCAAGCCAGCTCTGAGGGGCCGTTTACAGTTGTGGCCTTTATTGGTGGGGGCAAGGAAGATATGAACCAGGGCTATATGGTATTAAAAGTGCCCCGTTCGTTCTTTGAACATCCGACTAGTGACAATGGCATGTTGATGTACTATCTCCTTTTTATTCTATTGGTTTTGGGAGCTTTTATATTCGTATCGCTTCTGTTTTTTGGAGGCATACGACGGAGGCTGTTGCAGCTTCAGGCCGCCATGTCGCAGCGAGGAGAGGATGGAATGCCCATCCTTGTTGCCACAGGACGACCGGATGAAATCGGCAAACTGGAGGAGGCGTTTAATCGGATGGTTGAGCAGTTGGCAGAAAGTCGAGGACGTGAGCGTCAGGAGGAGGAGCTGCGGAAAAGACTGGTCGCCGATCTATCACACGATATTCGAACGCCACTTACAGTTGTGCGTAGCCATCTGTATACCTTGGATGCGGAGAATCTGAGCAGTAGAGGGAAGCAGTCGGTTACATTGATGGAAAATAAGCTAAACGACCTTGGGAGTCTGATCGACAACTTGCTGACCTATAATCTACTATCCAGTGGCAAATACACCATGAATAACGAACCGCGTGATATATTGCGGCTGGTGCGTGAGTGTGCGGCCAGTTGGTACCCGGTGTGGGAAAAAGAAGGCTTTGAAGTGGATATCGATTTGCCTGAGCAAAGTCTGGTGTGGAATGTCGATGAGCAAGGCTTCCGCCGTCTGCTGGACAATCTCTTTCAAAATGTAGTTCGTCATGCTGCCTCAGGCCGATATATTGGTATTCAAGTTCAGAAGGATAACGGGAGAGAGGCATTGGTCATTGCGGATAAAGGCCCCGGAATGGAACAGCAATCCAGTGAAAAAGGAGCTGGAATTGGCTTGGCAATTACAGAACTATTGGCCCGCGAAATGAATTTGGAGAGGGAGATTTTCAGTTCATCAGTCGGGACACGAATCCGTTTTTTAAACAAAACTTAAACTCAAAGTTCCCTTGGCTTTAAACTTGGCACGTTACGATAGGTGTCGAGGTGAGAAACTTGAACGAATTAATTATTGAAACGAACAGTCTCAGCAAAATATACAAAGGCCGCGCTGCGGTTAATCAGCTGGACCTGAAAATAGCGCGGGGGGATATTTACGGATTTCTTGGACCCAATGGAGCAGGGAAAACGACAACGATCCGCATGCTGCTCGGGCTTATTCGCCCAACTCGGGGAACGATTCGTATATTCGGCAAGGATATTTGCAGACATAGACTCGATATTTTGCGTAAAGTTGGTTCGTTGGTAGAGTATCCTTCATATTATGGTCATTTAAACGCCGTCGAAAATCTGGAGGCTATTCGTCGTATTTTGAATGTGCCTAAAGATAACATTACAGAAGTATTGGAGGTCGTTCGGCTGACCAAGCACGCCAAACGCCCGGTAAAAGGCTACTCGCTGGGAATGAAGCAGAGACTTGGTATTGCAGCAGCCCTGCTCGGCAATCCCGAATTGCTTATTTTGGACGAGCCAACGAATGGTTTGGACCCCGAGGGCATTCAGGAAATGCGCGAATTGATCCAGGCGATGCCTAAACAGCGGGGAATCACTGTGCTGGTATCCAGTCATCTGCTGAGTGAGGTAGAGCATATGGCAAATACCGTCGGCATTATTCGTGAAGGACAACTGGTCTTCCAAAATACGATTCACAATCTCCGCCAGGAGTCCGCCGGGGGAATTCGGATTGTAGTATCGGAGCCGGAAGCAGCCCAATTGATTGCACGTGAACAGGGCTACCATTCAGTGAAGGACGGGTCAGCACTGAATTTTGACAACATGAATGATGCCGCTGTTGCGCTGCTGGTCAGAAGATTGGTCGAAAACACACATGCTGTATATCGTGTGGAGGAACGCCGCAAATCGCTGGAGGATATGTTCATGCAGGTGGTGGGCAAAGGAGGGGGCTCCCTATGATGCTGCGAGCGTTGACAGCGGATCTGCTCAAAGCACGCAGAAAGGGAATCTGGTTCCTGGTATTCCTCGGTCCTCTTGGACTGGTGGCCATGCAGGGACTGAACTTTGGGCTCCGCTATGACTATCTGATTCCGCGATACAAGGGCCGCTTATGGGAAAGCTTGATGGATAACATCGCGCTGTTTGTTCCCCTTGCGCTGGTGCTAGGAGCCACGATGGTTGCTTCCATGTTGGCGAATGTGGAGCATACATCAAACTCATGGAAGCAGCTGCTGGCTTTGCCTATTTCCAAATTTAGTGTTTATATGGCAAAGCTAACACTGGCCATTGGAATGCTGTGCGTGTCCTGTCTACTCTTGACGGTAGGGATTTGGACATTGGGGATGCTTCTTGGCTTTGGGGGAGAGCCCACACCGATTGGGGAGCTACTGCGGCTCGGATTTTGGCCTTTGGGTGGTACGCTGCCTATACTCGTATTGTTGTTGTGGCTAACAGTCACGTTCCATAATCAAGCGCTGCCTGTAACACTGGGCATTACGTTAGGTATCGGCAGCTTGTTTGCTTCCCAACTGTCCGAATGGTTTCCGCTGGCTTGGCCGCAATTCGCATGGGTTGCGCCACAAGCGTGGATATTCGCGTCTATCGGATGCGCAACAGGTATAATTCTCAGCCTGCTGACCGCAGCTCATTTTAGCCGAAAGGATGTGGCGTAATGTTCGGAGGATACGTACGGCTACTTTCTGTCGAACGCATGAAAATAGCAAAATCGCCCGTCTGGCTGCTTGCGCTCGTCAGTCCAGCGATTGCCGTACTGATTGGTTTGCTGGCCAATCCGGGAGGAAACTGGCTGTTGCTGTTGGCGGCCATGCTTACAATACATGCAATGCTGTTTCTGCCGATGCTGACAGCCGTGTTTGGGTCTCTAGTCTGTCGTTTCGAGCATGGGGGCGGCGGCTGGAAGCAGCTGTTGTCGTTGCCGTTATCCCGCACAGGTCTGTACGTAGCCAAGCTGACCATCATTATGGCTATGGTCGGTTTGACCCAACTCCTGTTCGGAGTAGCGCTGCTGGGTGTTGGAGCTGCACAGGGGATGAACGGGCCGATTCCTTGGGCCGTAATCGCCCAAAGCCTGCTTGCAGGCTGGGTTGCATGTTTGCCGCTGGCTGCCTTGCAACTGTTGGTGTCCTTTTTGTGGTCCAGCTTTGCTGCACCGCTTGCTTTGAATTTCGTCTTCACCGTGCCCAATATGCTGGTTGCCAACTCTCAGACCTATGGTCCGTACTATCCATGGACCCAGCCTCTATTGGCGATGATGCCGAGTGGGGGAGACAACTTCGGGGCGTTCATGGTGCCAACGGATACACTCTTGACGGTGGTACTGGGTAGCTTTGTCGTGTTTTCGTTGGCCGGCCTGACGTTATTTCGTTATAAAGAGATATAAAACGAATGTAGGAACTGCAAAAAAGCTCTTTACCCTAAATGAGGGTAAAGAGCTTTTTTGCTGTACTACAGGTTCGTGTGCTGAATTAAGGTACTTGCTCTATTGGATTACACTAAGTCTGAAATGGCACGAATATTTTCGCTGATCAGGCGGCAAGAGGCGTCGAACTTGGCTTGTTCTTCTGGATTTAGCTCAAGCTCGATAATCTCCTGAATTCCTCTACTGCCGATGATTGCAGGAACGCCTGTACAGACATCCGTGTGTCCGTACTCGCCATCCAATACCGCAGAAATCGCTATAATTTTACCATCGTCATTCAAGATGGAACGGGTAATGTACGCTAGCGCATTGGCAATACCGAAATAAGTGGCGCCTTTGCGGGTGAAAATCTCCCAACCGGCATCCCTTGTTTTTCGGGCAATGTCATCCAGATCAACGTGCCTGAATCGTTCTTTATGTTGACGCAAAATGTGCAAGAGCGGCTTGCCGCCAATCGTGACGTGTGACCAGGCCACGAATTGGGATTCGCCGTGCTCGCCCAAGGCATACCCCTGTACACTGCGTGGATCAATGGAAAACACCTCAGAAAGCAGCGTCTTAAGTCGGGATGAGTCAATAGAGGTGCCCGTGCCGATTACCTTATTGCGTGGCAGACCGGAAATACTCTGCACCAGATAAGTGACAATGTCGACAGGATTAGCGGCGATAACGAAAATACCGTCGAAACCGCCCTCCATAATAGCTGTCACAATCTCTCTGGTGATACGCACGGCGTCGTCCAATACAGATAGGCGGTCTTGACCCGGTTTAGGGTTGGATCCAGCTGTTATAATCACAACATCCATATCCGTACAGTCTGCATATGTGCCTGCACGGACCTTGGTGCGTGTAGACGTAAAATCCATACAATGAGACAGATCCAGTGCGTGGGCCAAAGCTCGATCATATGTGCGGTCAATCATCATGATTTCATCACAAATGGACTGATTGACCATTGAGTAGGCACAGCTCGAACCGACCATTCCCGCGCCGACAATCGCTACTTTCCTTGCCTTACCCTTCATTTATGTTCCTCCTCGTTCCAGCGAACGTTAATATGCTACAAATTATGCCGGAAATCCATTTTACGTTACATAACATAACATATTGCTGATCTTTTGGAAATATCCATTTTTTTGTCTTCATTTTGATAAATTAAAAACGAACGAAGAATAGAGGGGGAGTAATTTAGGGTTAATTAAAAGAATAAGCATGAAATATCAATACTTTTATTTGGAAGACAGGATGTAATGTATCCATTTATTTATAAATTATTTTTGTATGAATTATAACATGCACTATATCCATGGAAGAAATGTTGCCATGACAGCATTAGAAGTATGACATTTATGTGACGTTCTTAAAGAGCCTTGTGTGTATATAGTACAGAGTCATTCTCAGCAATGTCGCTTCTTGTATTTTTTTAAATTATTCGTTTGTGACAAAGGTTCTTAGTAGTCTGCAATATTAGAACATTTTTGCCAAAGGATTTCCAATGGTTTCCGCGAATCCTACATATACAAGCTTATTTCTTTCCATACCATCCGGGGAGGTAATGATTAAATGGAAGAAAGCAAGTCGACGACGGAAGCAGCAAAGCAACTGGGAATCGGGGCGAGCACCCTTCGTAAATATGCAGCGGCGCTGGAGGAACAGGGGTATGTGTTTCAGCGTTCCGCTAATCAGTCTAGAATGTTCAGCGCTGAGGATGTTGAGTGCTTGAAGGTGATGCGGAGGGCGCTGCGTGAGCAGCATATGACGATGGAGCAATCCGTTCAGGTGGTACTTGAGAGAATAACCGCTCCCTTCCAACAGGAGGATGAAGAATTCCGCTTGCCACCCGTCTCGGATGCTGAGTCACTGACCGCAACCTGGCAAGAAATAATGGCGGCGGCTGAGAGCAGAGAAGAAACGACCATTCAGAAGGAAGCTGCTGCTACGGTTGAACTGACAGAGTTAGAAGATGAAATGAGTATTCAGGAATTGCCGGAGGAACCCATGGAACCGCAGGAGCAGTTTCAGGCTTTGACACCAACCATTGAATATAGATTGACGCAAACATCTGTATCCGAACAAACGCAGGAGTCCGTAGAGCAACCAGAGCTGGCGCAGATGCAGGATATGGTGCAAACCGCTTTGTTAGAAATGCGGAGCCGTTTGGAAGAGCTGGAGGCAGAGCATAGCCGTTTGGTGGAGAAAAATGTTAGCTTATCTAACCAGCTGGAGGACCATAAACGTTGGATGAAAGAAAGAGTCGAGGAAGAACGGGATCGTCAGTTAATCACCAATTTACGTACCTACCAGGGCCGACAACGCAAAACGCGCAGTTCGCTGCTGTCCTGGCTCGGTCTGACACCGCGTAGCCGTAGAGAGGCATAACGATCATTATTTTGTCTAATAAGACCATCAGACCTTTTTGGTTCTGATGGTCTTTTAGTGCATTGTGTTTGTTCGCTTTGAGGTATGAGGTGTTAGGATCTGACTTCTTCGAAGATTAATAATTCCTGATTTAATATGGAAAAGTATAAAGAAGAGATAAGAGGAATCTTTAATTTTATGTAGAAATATCTTTTAAATCTACAAGGTTCAACGGCGTATTCTTCGAAATCACAGTAAAAAACAATTAGAAGCGGTCGTTCAGAATTATCAGGATCATGATGGGAATTATGGATTAAAGGCAGGAGAAATTCGATGAAGAAACAAAAGGAAGATATGAAGCTAAGTAAAATAATGAGCAAAATGCTGCGACACAAGCCTGAGGAATCCGGGCTTAAGTTAGACATTACAGATGGCTCCTGTACTGTAGAACACTTAATTCAAATCATTCAAAGCTTGCCAGGCTGGTCAGGTATAAAGCAGATTGATATTGAGCGGATCGTGCGCAATTCAGATAAGCAGCGTTTTGAAATCCTTAACGGTCGAATCAGAGCTAGATATGGGCATAGCTATCAAAAGATAGAGTATACTCCTGGGAATCCACCAGATGTACTATACCATGGTACGAATAAGCAAGCATTGCCATTTATTATGGCAGATGGTTTAGATCCTGTTGGTAGACAGTATGTACATTTATCCGAAAGCACTAACTTTGCAGCATTGGCAGGGAGCCGAAGAGGTGAATTGGTCATGCTCAAGGTAAACGCGATTAAAGCAAGAGAAGAGGGGATCGCCTTTTATTATGCAGGGCATGAGGTATGGCTTGCCGAGTGGATTCCTTGGGAATTGTGCAGTATTGATGATGAAGAGAGCAGCAGTGGAGAGATTAATACATAATGCTAGTACCCAAAATAAACAGGCATTCGCCGCAAAAATGGGGGAATGCCCCCTTACACATTAGACCAGGTCTACATACAATGATTCTGTAAATGAGCGAAAGGAGTGCTGCACATGAGTGGAGTAGGCGGTTGGGGTCACGGTATGGGAGCCTGGACATCTGTAGGAGCGATTCTGGTACTATTTATATTGCTGGTGATTATCTCCAAGACCCTGTTTCTATAACTTCGGTCATAGCCGATTTCCTGTAAAATACACTGATGTTGCTCTACATGACAAAGGGCGCACAACAATAAAGCGAAGACCCTTGATGAGAAGGGTCTTCGCTTTATAAGTTTAAGGAGCCTGTGGCTTCGCTGCTTGGTTTACATTATATTTCGTCACTGTTTTCTATGGTGTGGATAGGAATTGGTGTAATGACGATATTTATTCTTGTAACTCAAGACTGTAGGGACTTGGCCTGAAATTCTGCAATATCCTTGAACTCTTCTTCAAATTTACGCGAAATACGAATATAGATCGGCAGTAAATCGCGATAGATATCTACATGCTCTGGCGCAGGTTTATGCTGATGAGTGGTGCCGATCATACTAGATACTGCATCTAGCGAATCAATTCGCCCCAACGCATACAAGCCTAGAATAGCTGCACCCAGGCATGAGCTTTCCAGACTTTCTGGAATAATGACTTCTTGATCAAAAATATCCGCCATGAGCTGCCTCCATAGCTCGGAACGTGCAAATCCACCCGTGGCGTGAATGACTGACGGTCTGTCGATGACCTCCTCCATGGCGAGCATGACTGTGTACAGATTGAACAGTACGCCCTCCAGTGCGGCACGAATCATATGCTCTTTTTTGTGACGGAGGGACAGGCCGAAAAAGGAGCCGCGCGCATTAGGGTCCCACAGAGGAGCGCGTTCGCCGGATAAGTACGGAAGGAAAAGCAGACCGTCCGAGCCAGGACGCACCTGTTCCGCGATTTGGGTCAGTACATGATACGGATCAATTCCTAGGCGTTTGGCAGTTTCCACCTCAGAGGCTGCAAATTCATCCCGTATCCAGCGGAACACGATACCGCCATTGTTTACCGGGCCGCCGATAACCCACAGCTTTTCGGTCAGGGCATAACAGAAAAAGCGTCCTTTATTATCGGTGAGAGGCTTATCAATTACAGTCCGGATGGCTCCGCTGGTGCCGATGGTAACAGCGACAACTCCAGGCTTGATTGCATTCACACCGAGGTTGGACAAGACACCGTCGCTGGCTCCGATCACAAAAGGGGTCGTCTCCGATAAGCCCATGTCATGTGCATAGGTCGCATCCAGTCCTTTCAGCACATGAGTTGTCGGCACCAACTCAGACAGTTGCTCCTTCCTCACCCCTGCAATGGTGAGCGCTTCCTCGTCCCAATCCAGCTGCTTCAAATTCATGAGTCCGGTAGCGGAGGCGATCGAATGATCCACAACATATTGGTGGAATAGACGGGCAAAGACATATTCTTTTATAGAAATAAATTTGTACGTCTGGGCTGCAACATCCGGTAAATCCCGTGTAATCCACATCAATTTCGTCAGTGGCGACATAGGATGAATAGGTGTTCCAGTGCGTAAATAAATATCGTGTCCGTTGTATTTATGCTTGAGCGCTTCAGCCCATTTGGCACTACGGTTATCTGCCCAAGTGATGGAGCCAGTCAGTGGCTTACCATTCTTGTCCACCGCCAGAACGCTGTGCATAGCCGAACTGAAGGAGACGAACAGTACATGTTCGGCGGGTACTCCGCTTTGTGTCATGACCTCTTGCACTGTCGTTACGACAGCTTTAAAAATATCTTCAGGGTCCTGTTCTGCTGCATCCGGCTCGGGTGTATGGAGTGGATATTCCACATGATGCTGCGCAGCAATATTGCCGCTTTCTTCGAAAAGCACTGCCTTGGTACTGGTCGTGCCGATATCGACGCCGATCATATATCGGGTGTTGGTCATGTTCAATCTCCTCCTCACTTACCTTATTAGCTATTATCGTTAAATTAACACATTCAGCAGCATAATCAAACCGAATGCGACCAGGGAGAGGATGGTTCATAACATTCAAAAAAATGAAGGCAATAATATGTATAGATAAATGTATACTTGTCGACAATCTAGTCTAAAAAGAGAACCGCGTCAGTTGGAGTGCGCATGGGACTGGCCCCATAAAGGACGCGATACATTTGGCCTTTGTCAGGTATGTTCCGGCTAGGATCATGTCTTTTTATAGGAGGACAATACGCTATCGTTAACCGCGTTGCGAGTGTCCCGGTAATGTTCCTCAATGAGTCGGGATAACTCTTGATCATTCCCTTGTTTTAAAGCATTTGCGAAGGTGCGGTGCTTGTGAATCGTGACTTGAGATTCTTCGATGTTGGACGCAAATCGTTGTTCCGTCGCGGCCAGCATAACCGTCAGGATCAACTGTCTCATGCCATTCCAGGTATGGAGAATACGGGTATGGCCTGCTCCCAGAACCAGAGCTTCATGAAAATTAAAATCTTGAAGAGAAAATTCAGCGATATCTCTGTGCTTGAGAGCGACTTCCATTTTGTCGATCATCTGATTTAAAGTGGTTACCAATATGGTGTTATCCTTATGTACATACCTTTGAACAACAAAATGCTCGATTAGCATTCGTACGTCGAATAGCTCCTCCATATCAGCGGGTGTCATGCCGATCACAACCGCCCCCATACGCTCCAAGCGGATAAGTCCTTCGCCCGAGAGTACTTTCATGGCTTCACGCACAGGAGAACGACTGGTACCAAAATCAGTAGCAATCTGATTTTCAGATAGAACAGTGCCGGGCGTCTGCATACCGCGTATAATCTGAAGCCGGAGCATACAAGTAATCCTTTCTCCGAGTGATGCGCCTTGTAACCAGGTTGTTGGATATTTCATAGAATACTCCTATCCTGCAAATAATTTTGCATACTTGTATACAAATTATGGAGTATTATATATCCCGTTTAGGCCCTTGTAAACGGTATCAATTGACATCGGTTCCATTTCACTGCTTTTAGCGTTACAATAGAAGCAGAAAAAGAAACAGTGAAAAGTGGAACGAACACGGATAAGAAGGAGAACGTTTAATGATTATCATTAAAACCAAAGAACAAATTGAAAATATGAAAAAAGCTGGCGAAATTTTGGCTGCCTGCCACCGGGAAATTGCCAAAATGATTAAGCCAGGTATTACGACACTGGAAATTGACGCCTTTGCGGAATCATTTATGAAGAAGCATGGGGCAACACCGGAGCAAAAGGGATATAATGGCTACCAGTTTGCAACTTGTGGTTCACCTAATGATGTAATTTGCCACGGCTTTCCGAACAAAACACCGTTGAAGGACGGCGACATCGTGACGATCGACATGGTTGTGAACTTGAATGGCTGGCTGGCGGATTCTGCTTGGTCGTATGCGGTAGGGAATGTGTCTGAGCAGGCACAAAAACTGTTGGACGTTACCAAAGAGTCTTTGTATAAAGGAATTGAGCAAGCCGTTGTTGGTAATCGGATCGGCGATATTTCCCATGCAATCCAAACTTACGCGGAAGCCGAAGGCTTCTCAGTCGTACGCGAATTTATTGGGCATGGCATCGGGGAAGAAATGCATGAGCAACCGCAGGTGCCACATTACGGACCTCCGCACCGTGGACCACGCTTGAAAGAGGGTATGGTCATTACAATTGAGCCGATGCTCAACACAGGCACATACCGCAGTAAAATTGATGCAGACGGCTGGACCGCACGTACGTTGGACGGCGGTTTGTCGGCACAATATGAGCATACGCTGGCAATTACAGCAGACGGTCCAATTATTTTGACGCAGCAATAAAAGCAGCATCCAATAGTAGTTTACAGATGAGCGAACAAAATGAGTTAGACATATTACGGAAAAGGGGGGTGTCCAGTGGGGCAGCCCCTTTTTGCTACGTACATTCTATTAAGAATTTTTTGGTGCTGATCCACCGCCATTTTTAAACAATTGTTGGATTTCACTTTTCGTACTCTAAAACACATGAAGGTTTTCATGGTATTCAAAAACAAGGTCATTTTCTGACTCAGTTAATGGTGCATACTCTAAAGCAACGCCTACATTATTGACCGCCCATTCTAGGCGTCCGCAATGTCATCAAGCCACTATGCATGAAAAGCATTTTTTAGATGCAATAGATCTGTTCAAATACTCGCGTGGGTTATAATGAAGAAAACAAATTCAAAAATTGATGGACATAATAGTAGAACTGATATTTTTAAGTCAATTGTTTATTATTAACTGGGATTATTTTCATGTTGTAATCAACAAAACAAAATGGTATATTAATTGAGCTGACAACAAAACAGCCGTTTCACAAGATGATAAATAGGGCCAAATAATCTTCGTAAAAAGAAGAAAAAAATAACCCTTGCATTTTTGAAGCGAACATGATATGATCTTATAGCTGCTGAAAAACGCAGCGAAGAAAAAGTTTGATCTTTGAAAACTGAACAACGAGTGAGTAAACTGATTTTGTTCGCAAAATCAAACAAGAGATATTTTATCTCGTCAGTTTCAAATGAGCTAATCGCTCTTTCAATAAACCAACTTCGGTTGGTCTTTAATGGAGAGTTTGATCCTGGCTCAGGACGAACGCTGGCGGCGTGCCTAATACATGCAAGTCGAGCGGGGTTACTTAGAAGCTTGCTTCTAAATAACCTAGCGGCGGACGGGTGAGTAACACGTAGGCAACCTGCCCACAAGACAGGGATAACTACCGGAAACGGTAGCTAATACCCGATACATCCTTTTCCTGCATGGGTCCTCAAGATGAGATTTCCCAGTATGTAAGACCCCTTGAAGACGACGAGGTAGATAGGTTGGGGGTGGAAGTGCAGTAATGCATGGAGCTGACCAATACTAATCGGTCGAGGGCTTATCCTAAGATAAGACGCAATGAAGTTTCGGATCCAGTTTTCAGGGTGTAACACCTTGAAGGTAGAATTTACACTGTAAATTCATGTTTGGTGGCGATAGCGGAGGGGTTCCACACGTACCCATCCCGAACACGACCGTTAAGCCCTCCAGCGCCGATGGTACTTGGACCGCAGGGTCCTGGGAGAGTAGGACGTTGCCAAGCAACGAGTAGAGAACCATGATCTTATTAAGATTATGGTTCTTTTTTTGTATTTAGGTGTAATTTAGAAACATCCTTACAAAAGTAAGGTAACATTTTTGTTACGGAATGCAAGAGCAAACCCTGTATAATATAGGTATTGAATCCCATACACATACGCTGCTATATTGCAGAATTATGCAAACTCCATTATAGGATTTTGTATAGTCAATCAGGCTGGTAAGGAGGGAAGATCATGCGGCGAAATAAATGGCTTGCTCTATTGGTGCTATTCAGTGTCGCTGTCGCGATTCTTACCGGGTGCGTGGAGGAGGAGCCTTCTTGGACATCGTTTGAGGGCGCTGCTAACGAGAAGACGTTTCCGGTTCCCAAAGAAGCTAGTAAAACCGATCGGGCAAGCAGCAATTCGGACATGGACTATGTACGCTATGCATTGCCAGCGTTGAAGGAAAGCGATAGTCTACCTGTTCCTTATTTGGAGGAGATTGCAGCTTGGGGCTGGACTGAGGAACCGAGTTTATCTACTTCCAATCAGAAGGTGTTCCAGAAAAATAAACACATGGTGCATTTGTCTGTGCATGATGGTTCTTTTACCGTATTGGTTCCAAAAGACAGAAAAGCCGCTGTGAAGAGTAAAAGTGTAGACCTTAATTAAGCTTAAGGTTTTCAAAAAGGTACGCAACATAAGATGTATTGTAGGGTCAGAGTTAACTCATAGCGTATTGTTTGCTATGTGTATAATGATGAATGATAGATGGGGAAGCACTTGAAACTGCCGTTGTGTAGAAAGTGGCTTCCTTTTATATATTTGTATATCGATTTATATATTTGTGTATCGATCGAATTATCTACATAATAATGAAGTAGAACTGTAAGTAAAGCCCTATTTAATAATAGAATAAAGCAATTATAGAGGATAAAATATAAGAAAAGGAGCAACCGGCTTGGGTTGCTCCTTTTTATGTTTTAGACTGAATTGATGGTTGGGGGAATATATGAGTTGAAGTTCCGATCTGTACAGATACTAAGTGAACTGATTTTTACTGTTGATAGTAGGAGGCTTCTTCATCAGTGAACTTCAACATGCCGTCTTTTCTCTCCCCTGTAAGCCGACCCAAGACGTACAAACGCGGTGCAATGAGCCAAAGGTGCCAAAAGAGTAAGGATACGGTAAAGGCTGGTGGAGACCAGAGAATGAACACGGCTGACAAGCAAATACCAATCCAGAGTGTATGTATGTGTACACGACGAAAAATACTATAGCCTATGTACTGGTCTGTCATATAGCCTAGCCATGGCAGCCTGCGATGAAACGTCCAGCGTTTGCGAAAGGCTGTCCCCTTACCTATGTATAGGACAGATCGCGAGATTACGAAGTGTACCCATAAGGTTAGTAAAAAGGCAAGAGCAAACAAAAATACACTCGTCCAGGAAAAGGCCAGAAGCAGAAAGAGAAGCATAATAACAGGCAGTGTGAGGTGACTCCATATCAGCTGACGCGGTATATTGATTTTCTTGATGAGCTTGTAGTGATAGTAGGTAGCTTTGGTTCCGGTTTCTTCTATCATGCGAACAGTCCTTTCATTAATCTGCTGCATCACAAGTGCTTCCCGTCCACAGCCGGAAAAAGGGACGGTACTTTCGCTCATGCCGCTTTAATAAGCATCAATTGTTTTTTATAAATGTGTAGAAACGACATCATCTAGCGTTAGCCAACCTATTCTATAAGTACAGGAAAAGCTCTCACGGATGAAGGGGGCACAAGGCTTCGATGAAAGGGTATCCAGACATAGAAGCTTTTCTTATTATATCGGCATATGCGGCTGTTTTTTTAAACATACGGGGTACAAACACCATAAAAGCCCAAGGAGAATATATATAGGGTATATCGTCAAACTGGGCTATGAAAAGGTTTAAAATAGTAGAAAGTGACCCATACTAATAGTAAAAGAAACAAGGTGGGATGGATATGCATGATCAAGGTGACCACCGCTGCATCATATGCGGACAACACAAACATGAAGGCATTTTTATCGTTTCCGAGTTTATCTGTGATACGTGTGAAGCCGAAATGGTGCACACGGATGCAACTGATGCCAAATATCATTTTTTTATTGATCAACTAAAGCAAATTTGGGTACAGAAAAATGCATAATAACCTTCGCTAGCTAGTGTTTGAAGGGTTGCAATCTAAGGTCTGTCGATACGGGCCTTTTTTTCTGTGAGTAAAAGTAGGATTCCGCTTGATTTTACGATAAAATAGGGTAGATATAAAGCTTTGTTTGGAAGGATTGCAGAATGATGGGGAAAAAGACGGTCCAAGCACCATTAGTGGAAGCTCTAATACGTTACAGATCTCAGGGAAATGTTTCTTTCCATGTACCCGGCCATAAAAATGGACAAGTCTATAGGCATGAGGAATTGGCAGCTCTGTTGCAAGAGGTGATGTCTATTGATGCAACGGAGATTACCGGACTGGATGATTTGCATCACCCAGAAGACGTGATCCGTGAGGGACAGGAGCTGGCTGCGAAGTGCTTTGGTGCAGAAGAGAGCTTTTGGCTTATTGGAGGCAGTACGGTCGGCAATTTGGCTATGATTTTGACCGTATGTACGGAGCCGGGAGATGTACTACTGGTACAGAGAAATGTACACAAATCTGTTCTGAACGGTCTCATGTTATCAGGGGCCAAGGCCGTATTCTTAGAACCGGAAGTAGATACACTAAGTGGGCTAGCAGTTGCTCCATCGACAGACACGATCAAGGCTGCACTTAAGGCCTATCCATTGGCTAAAGGGGTGTTACTCTCGCTGCCCAACTATTATGGGATGGGGCATGATCTGATGGATACAGCTAAAGCCTGCCATGCAGCCCAGGTTCCTTTAATGATAGATGAAGCACATGGTGCTCATTATGGGCTACATCCTCGTCTGCCAGTCTCTGCTCTTTCCTGTGGGGCTGATGTAGTCGTCCAATCGACACATAAAATGCTTTCTGCTATGACTATGGGAGCAATGTTACATGTTCAAGGGCCGAGAATTCATCGAGAACTGCTCCGTCAGCGGCTGGCTATGGTGCAAAGCTCCAGTCCTTCGTATCCATTAATGGCCTCGCTGGATTTGGCAAGATGGTATATCGATGCTTATGGCACGGATGCTTTTACTGAGGGCTTAGCGGCTGCAGACGCCTTTAGAAAGGGGATGGAGCAGCTTCCACGCTTTCGCTTGGTAGAGCCTACACAACAGGCAAATGAAGAGTGTGAAGCGCGGAAAGGGATCTCAGAGGCCTTGGAAAGTGCTGTGAAGAGGAGAAGAGGCTACTCAACTCAGGACCCTTTTAAAATGGTGCTGTATGATACATGGGGTGTACTAGATGGCTTTGGGTTAAGGCGTGAGCTGGAGACTTACGGATGTATTCCGGAGATGAGTGACGAAAAGCATGTTGTTTTATTGTTTACATTAAGCTCTACAGCTAGGGATGCGAGTCACCTGTTGCAGGCTCTTGTGCATATAAATAATGATATAAGATTTAGGGAGACGGCTTGTGAGCAGGAGTTAACAGGGAAAGAGCAGCAGAGACTAGAATTAGATTTTTCCACGTGGAACAATGATGAAATGAAGGCTTACTCCAGTCCGGTGCAGTTTGGGCTTCAACCGATTCATCCGGATCAGATGGAAATCGTGCCTGTGGAGGAATCGGCTGGCAGGATAGCTGCTGAAATGATTATCCCATATCCTCCAGGTATCCCGCTGCTGTATGCAGGGGAAACGATCACAGAAGTGATTGCTCTACGGATGGCCCGTTTACGTGAGCTAGGAGCTAAATGGCAAGGGGTAGCAGATGAAAGTATGCTTACAATTCGGGTATTCCGTTTACAATAAAGATTAGATGCTAGAGAATGAACAAATACAGAAGACTGGATAAAAGAAGCATACGCAGCCTGTAGGTGACTTTTATTTTTCAGTCAGGAAAGCAGGGAGTAACATGAATCGCAAAGGTATTTTTATTACGCTGGAGGGGGGAGACGGCTCCGGTAAGACAACCATGATCCAACGGCTAGCGAAGTTTATGGAGGAAGAGGGACATCCAGTCGTTACGACGAGGGAACCGGGCGGCATCGAAATTTCTGAAAAGATTCGTTCTATCATTCTGGACCCTGCTCATACCAGTATGGATGCCAGAACAGAGGCGCTTTTATATGCGGCGGCGCGGCGTCAGCATTTGGTGGAGAAGGTGAAGCCGGCTATTGAACAAGGAGCTATCGTATTATGTGATCGTTTTGTGGACAGTAGTCTGGTCTACCAAGGGTTTGCAAGAGGGATTGGCATTGAAGAGGTAGCTTCGATTAATCGCTTTGCGGTAGATGATTGGGAGCCGGATGCCACGTTTTATCTGGATATAGAACCCGAATTAGGATTGGCAAGGATTAATGCGTCACGGGGAGAGGAAATGGATCGCCTTGATATGGAGAGCATATCATTCCATCATAAGGTGAGAGAGGCTTATCTGGAGCTGGCTCGCAAATACCCAGAACGAATTACGGTTGTGGATGCATCTCCCGCACCAGAGCAGGTAGAGCAAGTATTGAGGGCTTTGCTGAAAAAGCGGTTTATTCAGAATTTTACCGTATAAATGTCGAAGGATATACGGTAAAATTGAGCTAGGGACAAGGTGTCCCTAGTATGACTTGAAGGAGGAATACAGGATGAAGCTGATTATTGCGATTGTACAGGATAAGGACAGTAATAGATTATCCAGCGGACTGGTGAAGGCTAACTTCCGTGCTACCAAATTAGCCAGTACAGGGGGATTTCTGCGTGCAGGCAATACGACATTTATGATTGGTGTCGATGACAATCAGGTAGACTCGTTGATGAATGTCATTCGCAGCAGTTGCAAGGTACGTGAACAGCTGGTCACACCCGTTACCCCTATGAGTGGGACGACGGACTCCTATCTGCCGTTACCTGTTGAAGTGCAGGTGGGTGGAGCGACCGTTTTCGTGATGCCTGTAGACCGTTTCGAGCATTTCTGAAGCTACACAATAGAACCTATTCTGCCGATAAGATAGGGGAAACACCTGTTTCTCGCTCATATGATGGGAATGAGGGGTAGGTCCACTAATACGGCAGCGCTACAGCGCAGCCCCCGGAAAAGCCGAAGAGCTCCTGAGTTCTCTATTGAACTGTTCGTGAAGAGGAAGACGGAAGGCGTCCGGGGAGAAAGCAGGTTTATATGAAAATAAATCCGGGCTACCGCCCTTTACGTAGCACATTGTCTACAAATGAAACGAGTGCCAAGCCAATTCAGCCGAAAAGTTTCTCCGATGTTATGCAGCAAAATGGGGAGCAGGCCTCGAAGGAGGAATTGAACCGGCGCTTTAAGGAAATCCAAATGCAGGGAGACCGGCTTGCTCGCTCAATGACGATTCGTGAGTTGAAGGCCTATAAGATGCTGGTCAAACGGTTTCTGGAAGATACAGTTCGGCGAGGTGTGTCTATGAAGGACACAAAGGGCTGGGATCGCCGGGGACGTAGTAAGCGTTATAAGCTGATTGATGAAGTGGATGACATATTGCTCAAAATGGCAGATGAGCTGCTCGAAACGGAGCAAGGGAAGATTGAGCTTTTACAAGGAGTCGGTGAGATTAGAGGCTTGCTGATTAATCTTTCATTTTAAAGGCAGTCTTAGATTATAAATGAATACAGACGGGCTGTTGCCACGATGGAATAATCTGCTTGCTGATCATGCTGGCAGATTATTTTTGACTATATGCATGTGGGCAAACGTAATATGCAAACAGCAGTATAGTTATACTGAAGAATAGTGATTTGAAGGTGAGATCATCGGAACAGCAACCAACTCGCCCAGGAAAACAGCGATTAGCTGATGGTTCATCGTTGTTTTCAGTGGAGAAAGTGAGGGAACATGTCTTTCCAACATATATTGGGACAGGATGTAGCCAAAAAAATGCTGCAAAGTGCATTACGGAATCACACAGTCAGCCATGCTTATGTTTTTAGCGGGCCGCAGGGAAGCGGGCAGATGAACATGGCACAGACCTTTGCCAAGGCTTTATTTTGTGAGCGGCAGACGGATGATGCATGTGGAGAGTGCTTGTCATGCCGCAAGGTAGAACACGGGAATCATCCGGATTTGCACATTGTAGAGCCCGAGGGGGCAACGATTAAAATTGATCAGATTCGCGGTCTTCAACGGATATTTTCATATAAATCCGAAAGCTCCAATCCGAAGGTATATATCATTCGGCAGGCGGATACCATGACAGTGCAAGCTGCTAATAGCCTGCTTAAATTTTTGGAGGAGCCGCAGGTTCCTGTGGTCGGTATACTCATTTCTGAAAATGGACAGGCATTGCTGCCTACAATTCAATCGCGGACACAGCAGGTACCTTTCCACGCTTTACAGCCTGAAGTGATGATGCAGGCGTTAATTGGGGAAGGCTATACGGCAGGACTTGTCCGGTCAGTGGTTCATATGGCTTCAGGACTGGAATCATGTAGAGAAATTCTCCAGCAGAATTGGTTTGCAGAAATTAGAAACGTAGTGTTACAATTAGTGAAGGAGTCCATGAGCCGGGGGAGTTCGTCGATTATTCTGGCTCAACAGAAGATTTTTAAAACTGGACTTTCTGAACACCTGGATATTCTGTTTCATCTGTTTCATTTGTGGTTCAAGGATATGCTTCATTTCCGTTACGGAAGGCACGAAAGCATTGTTTTCATAGATCATTTGGAGTCCGTCTCCAAATTGGCAATCACCCGCAGCACGGAACAATGGGTCTCTTATATGGATTTGGCCGCGAATTGCAGGAAGAAGCTCCGTTTTCACGTCAACGGACAATTATGCGTGGAGCAGCTTCTGATTGGATTGTCCGATACAAGCGGTTTTATCACCGGCTAACAGAAAGGCGCGCTTGTTCCACTCTGCACAATCCGCGACGCCAGGTTCCCGGTTTGTGCGACAGTGAGACTTCAATTGCGGCCATTCGTACAATGTCGGCTACAAATGAGGTTTAGTGGCATACAAGGGGGTTAATTTTTGTATAGTGTAGTGGGTGTCCGTTTCAAGAAGGCGGGCAAGACTTATTATTTTGATCCGCTGGATCTTCCAGTGGAGAAAGAAAACTGCGTCATAGTAGAGACCGCACGCGGGATTGAATATGGCAAGGTTGTGGTGGGCAAAAAAGAAGTAAATGATTCAGATGTTGTCCTACCCTTAAAAAAAGTCATTCGTATTGCCGGAGATGATGACGCTCTTGTTGTAGAAGAGAATAAATTGGCGGCCAAGGATGCATTCGGTACGTGTTTAAATAAAATTAAAGACCATAACCTTAAAATGAAGCTGGTAGATGTGGAATTTACATTTGACCGCAATAAGATCATTTTTTATTTTACGGCAGAGGGTCGGGTTGATTTTCGAGAGCTTGTAAAGGATTTGGCCAGCATTTTTCGTACACGAATTGAGCTGCGGCAGATCGGAGTACGGGATGAGGCTAAAATGCTTGGTGGAATCGGACCTTGCGGACGTATTCTGTGTTGTTCCTCATGGCTGGGAGATTTTGACCCGGTATCTATTAAGATGGCGAAGGATCAGAGCTTGTCGCTGAATCCGACGAAGATTTCCGGGTTGTGCGGAAGATTGATGTGCTGTCTCAAATTTGAACATGATAACTACGAAAGCATGCGAGAAGAGCTACCTCAGGTAGGTAAGATGGTTATCACCTCTCTGGGAGAAGGTAAAGTCGTAGGCGTCAATGCAGGCCATCGTACGGTACATGTTCAACTGTTTGAGATCAGTAAGGTCAAGGAACTTCCAATGGACGATGTAGTCGTCAAGTAAACCATTAGGTTGCTTCGGGGTGGAAACTTGGATAAATTAAATGTTTTTGCGCGTATTCACGAAATGGAAACCCAAATGGGACAGTTGCATAGCGATCTGGGTGAATTGAAACTGGCAGTAAAAGAGCTGCTGGAGGAAAATCAACGACTAACGATTGAAAACGAACAGGTGCGCAAGATGCTCAAACGTGAAGCCTCTGGAGAAGAAAAGACGGCGAGTAAGCCTGAGATTTCTCCTCCGATCGTTGTTAAGGATGAAGAGGAGACGGGTGAGGTCGTGGGCGAAGGCTACGACAATCTGGCAAGGCTGTATCATGAAGGATTTCATATATGCAACGTGTATTACGGACATTTGCGAACGGAAGGCGATTGCCTCTTCTGTCTGTCATTTTTGAATAAATAAAAACAAGCCGTAGGAGTAAGATGCCTACGGCTTTTTTGTAAGAAAGTATGAGTATAAAGCGATTTTGGTTATAGGACAGGAGAACATTATGTACGAAAATGAAAATAAGTCTGAACGAATTGATGATCTGCTTTCACATAATCTGCGTATTATCCAAAGTGATGAAGTGTTCAGCTTTTCGATGGATGCAGTCTTGCTGGCACGATTTGCTGGTATTCCATATCAGCGTGGGAAGATTCTCGATTTGTGCACAGGTAACGGAGTTGTTCCCCTACTGTTGACGACACGTACCAAAGCATCTATTGAAGGAATTGAGATTCAACCACGCTTGGCAGATATGGCAAGACGGAGTGTCAGTTTGAACGGATTAGAAGCAGCGATTCAGATCCGGGAAGGAGACCTGCGTGAGCTGGTTCAAATTACGGGACATGGCGTTTATGATGCGATTACTGTGAATCCTCCCTACATGCCGCTAAATGGTAGCGATATCAAGCTGAATCCTCATCAAGCCATTGCCCGCCATGAGGTGAACTGTACACTGGAAGAAGTCATTCAGGCATGTACTCAGCTTGTCCGTAATGGAGGGAAAGTATCAATGGTTCATCGCCCACAGCGGCTAGGTGAGATTATAACCTTGATGCGCAGCTATAGTCTGGAACCCAAGCGGATACGTTTTGTTCACCCACGGGTTCATATGGAAGCAAATATGGTACTTGTTGAAGCAATGCGTGACGGTAAACCGGAGGTTCGTCTGTTACCCCCACTCATTGTATATCAGGAAGATGGGAACTATACTCAGGAAATAAGAGAAATCTATGGAGAAGTCAGCAAGGGGGATTCCGTGTGACGGCAGCTGTACAAAAAAGCTTTAGTAACCGTGAAGAGGAACGGGGAAAGTTATACCTCGTTGCCACACCGATTGGCAATCTGGAAGATATGACCTTTAGGGCGATTAACACTCTAAAGTCATGCAGTATTATCGCTGCCGAGGATACGCGGCAAACACGCAAACTGCTCACACATTTCGACATCACGCCGGAAATGCTCTTCAGTTATCATGAACATAATAAGACTGCCAGTGGGCCTGAGCTGATACGTTATATAATAGAAGGAAAAAATTTGGCACTGGTTAGCGATGCTGGTCTACCAGCCATCTCCGATCCTGGTTCAGATCTGGTCAAGCTGGCACTTGCAGCAGATATCAGCGTTATTCCTATTCCCGGGGCAAATGCGGCACTATCGGCTTTAATCGCTTCAGGTCTGAATACGGAGAGGTTTACCTTCGCTGGTTTTCCACCAAGGGAGAAAAAGGATTTAGAGAAGTTGTTGCAATCATTTCAGGTATCCCATGGCACGATTCTTTTTTATGAATCGCCTCATCGAATTGTTAAGACGTTGACGGTATTAAAGGAAACATTAGGATCACGCAAAGTGGTGCTTGCTCGTGAACTGACCAAGCTGCATGAGGAATGGGTGCGGGGAACGGTGGAGCAGTGTCTTGCAAAACTAGAGGAAAACCCGCCGATTGGTGAATACTGTCTGGTCGTTGAGGGGAAAAACGAAGCGGAAGAGGAACAGGAACGTCAGGCATGGTGGCAAGACTTATCTTTGGAGTCTCATGTCGCGCATTACGAGTCAGAGGGGCTTTCCCGCAAGGATGCCATGAAGCGTACAGCCACGGACCGTTCAATTTCCAAAAGGGATGTGTACAACGCACTCTTATGAGTACATGTATAAACAAAAAAGGGCCTTCCAACGGTTGGGTTCAAACCGTGGAAGGCAACAAGGAGTATATATGAAAAAGGTTAGAATTAACAATCTCTGATAAGTCTATTATATACTAAAATTCTCAGTTTGTCACAGGTGTTGGGATTTCAGAAATGCAATCTTGGCAAACAATTTTCCCTTTGAAGTAAATTACGTTCTCAGCATTGCCGCAGAAGATACAAGCAGGCTCGTATTTTTTAAGCATGATGCGCTCGCCATCAACGTAAATTTCCAAAGCGTCTTTCTCTCCGATTCCCAGGGTACGGCGCAATTCGATTGGAATAACTACACGTCCGAGCTCGTCAACTTTTCTTACAATACCAGTGGATTTCATCATAATAAATCAGGCTCCTCTCGCCGTTTAAAATAATATAAGTGTCATGATTCGACAAAATTTTCTCTTTTCTGATATTTACTATACCAACGATTCCCAAAACAGTCAACCTTAAAAAAGTAGTAACAGCCTAATTATGCAAAAATATTTAGAACAAAGAGCTTTATTCATGTGGATTACCTTATTTTACAGATGATTTGTCTTATTTGTCGATTTGGAAATGTCGAAAAACGATAATTCGACAAAATACGACAAACGATGTCGAATAAGGGAGAGCGTTTAGGATTTTATTGTATTTTAATCCATTATTCCGAATATTAAAGGAGTTGATATCTTGCACCAGCCACTCAGTGAAGAAAAGGTTTTTAAGGACCCGGTACATAATTACATCCATGTTCAGGATACAGTGATATGGCGGTTGATCAATACGCCGGAGTTCCAACGCTTACGACGCATTCGGCAGTTAGGCACATCTTATCTTACGTTTCATGGAGCGGAGCACAGCCGGTTTTCA
Organism: Paenibacillus ottowii; assembly: GCF_050516475.1. NCBI lineage: Bacteria > Bacillati > Bacillota > Bacilli > Caryophanales > Paenibacillaceae > Paenibacillus > Paenibacillus ottowii. The sequence goes on from NZ_CP191577.1 coordinate 538,116, forward strand.
CATTCATTGGGCGTGTACGAGATTACGAGACGTATTATTTCTCAATTTGAACGTGGAGATTTCCCCGACTGGCCGAAGGAAGAGAGACTGGTCGCTCTGTGTGCCGCTCTGTTGCACGATGTGGGGCATGGGCCATTTTCTCATTCGATTGAAGAAGCCTTTCATATGAACCACGAGGATTGGACATGTCGCATCGTACTGGGCGACACGAAGATCAACGCAGTGCTACGGCAAGTCGATGAGAAGCTGCCACAACAGGTGGCTGCGGTTATTGCCAAAACGTATGATAAGCCGATCGTAGTCAATCTGGTAACAAGTCCGCTCGATGCTGACCGTATGGATTATTTGTTGCGGGATGCTCATTCGACAGGTGTTAACTACGGGACGATTGATTTGGATCGTATTTTACGTCTGCTGCGTCCACATAACGGGCGAATTGTTGTGAAGGAGTCGGGTATGCATGCAGTTGAAGATTATCTAATGTCACGCTACCAGATGTACTGGCAAATTTATTTCCATCCTGTAACACGCAGTTCGGAAATCCTGTTGCGTAAAATTTTCAAGAGAGCAAAGGAATTGTTCAAAAATGGATATGAGTTTGGTTTTCTGCTTGATCCGCTGCCTGATCTGTTCAAAGGAGAGCTTACCGTGGAGCAGTATTTGATGCTCGATGAGTCTTTGATTCAGACAGTGTTTAGCCAATGGAAACGAGAAAAGGACGAAATTTTAAGTGATTTGAGCAGTCGGTTTATGGACCGTAGATTGTATAAATATGTAGAGATTGAAAATATGGATACAGATACTGTTAACCATATTCGAGAGGCATTGGAAAAGGCTGGATTGAACCCGGAATATGATCTTGAAATTGATTTTCCGACAGATCTTCCTTATGATGTGTTTCGAAAGGGCGGTTCAACGGACAACCAAATTTTGCTGCTCGGACGTCAGGGCGAGGTGCGGGAAATATCTGAAGTTTCGGAAATCGTACGTTCAATAAGTGGTATTCACCGTGGAAAATATCATATGTATTTTCCCCAGAATAAACTGAACGGGGTAAAACACAGGCTTCCTGCCGAAATAAGGAATTATTTTGTCAAACAATAGACAAACATATAGAAATGTAAGTAAAAAGAGGAGATGAAAACCTTGGATTTATTCGACACTCATACTCACTTGGATGCACCACAATTTGACGAGGATCGTGAAGAAGTTATAGCACGTGCTGTCGAATCAGGAGTAACACGGATGATCAATATCGGATTCAATCGTGAGACCATTCCATCCACCATGAAGCTGGCTGAAACGTATGATTTTATTTATGCGGCTGTTGGGTGGCATCCCCAGGATGCCATTACAATGCAGGAAGCGGATTTAGAATGGATTGCATCGTTATGCAGTCATCAAAAGGTTGTAGCGATCGGAGAGATCGGTCTGGATTATTATTGGGATACGTCACCAAAGGATGTGCAGCAGCGGGTACTTCGAAATCAAATTGGCCTGGCACGTGAGCTCAACATGCCAATTGTTATCCATAATCGAGATGCACATGAAGATATTGTGAGGATTTTACGAGAGGAAAAGGCGAGCGAGATTGGCGGAGTCATGCACTCCTTTTCAGGGAGTTGGGAGACAGCCAAAATGGTGCTGGATATGGGTTTCCACCTTTCATTTGGTGGGCCTATAACGTTCAAAAATGCCAAGCAGCCGAAAGAGGTACTGGCCCAGGTTCCACTGGACCGTCTGCTTATTGAAACGGACGCACCTTACCTGACACCCCATCCGTTTCGCGGGAAGCGAAATGAGTCAGCACATGTGAGACTGGTGGCAGAGGCAGCCGCCCAAATTAAGGGAATTACGGTGGAGGAATTGGTATCCATTACTACTCAAAATGCCTTGGAACGATTTGACATTAAGTGAAAAGGCGAAGAAATCAATCAAAATAAAGAGTTAGACGGAGCTAATTATGATTTTGTTGCAGTAAACTCAGGAATATTACAAACTTTTAACCGAATTTTTTAAAAAATGTACTTGAAACCTGCTTTACAACATGCATGGAAACAGGATATCATCTTTTCAGTGAATTGTTGTTGAGTGTAAACATCAACAACTCATTTCATGAACCAGTCTCGCTGAGTCCCTTTTACAGGGAACGGGGGAACCGATATGGCTTACAGTACGTCCGGCGTATGTGCAGGAGAGAATGTGTCTTCAGCAGCCGGCTCGACCGAAATTCAAATCCCGGATGGGATTGAACAGGTAGAGAAGCCGTATTTCGATTTCTTTCTGGGTCTTCGGGGTGAATGTGAGGGCGACCGCCATGAGCGGTTGACCTAAGCTAGGGCGACTCTCTACGTCCGAACCCGACAGCTAACCCCGTAAGCGTAACAAGAGAGAAGCCATCTCGTGCATGAGTTTTCCCGCATATTCACACATGCCGGAAGCCACGAAAGAGCTCTCTAATCTCTTTCTTTGGCTTTTTTTGTTGTGAATAAAAGAAAATCTGTCATCATACTGTGGTTAAACAGGGGAGGACAGCATGCCGCGAAGACGGGTACATGGTGCAGGACAGTCGCAGTACGGGCTTGTCTTGTAGAAAATCTGTTATAGTCACGTCAACGATCAACTATGTCTTACTCCAGACGGCGGGCTATGTAAGGAGGACGGAGGAAATGGGCATTTTCCGAAAAGGGGAGACCACCCATGAGTCACGCTCATCCAGCATGTCTTACGTATTGCGTTGGAAGCAAGAGAATGTGCGCCAGGCGGTTTTGGTTGCTATTTTTCTAATCGCACTAACGATTATGATTTCAATTCTGATGTACACGCAATCTAAAAAACAAGTCTTTTTTGTCATTGATGGTAAGGCATCGGCGGTAGAAACCCGGGAATCCAAGCTCCAAGATTTGCTCAATGAGCATTCTATTTCACTTCAGCCGCATGATACAATATCCATGCCGCTAAACGGAGCAGTACAGGATGGGGACCGCGTAGTTATTAAACGTGCCAATCAGGTTAAAGTGTCCTCAGGCAATAAGACGAAAAAGCTGTACACAACAGAAAATACAGTAGAGGGTGCGATTCGCACATCGGGCTATAAATTATCATCAATCGATAAAGTTTACCCTGCATTGGATGCCTCTGTTTCGGCTAACATGGACATAAAAATCGTCCGTGTGAAGAAACAGCAGGTTGCACAGAAAAAACAGGTGCCTTATCAGGTCATCAAAACGGCGGATCCAAGTCTCTATAAAGGCGATAATCGAGTCATTCAAAGTGGCAAATCGGGTGTGGTGGTCCAGCACGTTCAAAAGGTATACCATGATGGAAAGCTGGTATCCAAACAGCTGATCAACAAGGAAGTCACACAGAATCGCGTGGATAAGGTAATTGCAGTAGGAACGAAGAAAAAACCGGTCGTTCTGGCTGCTTCCGTCGGCCCTAGAGATGCGGTTAAGGCGACAACGGTTAGTTCGGGCAATGCTGTCCGTAAAGCGGGAATTAATTTTAAATATAGCAAGGTTTTACAAAACGTCTCCATGACGGCGTACTCCTCACAGGAGTCAGGTATTGGTACACGTACGGCCTCCGGCACGCGTGTCACGGAAGGACGTACCATCGCTGTCGATCCGAGTATAATTCCAATCGGCTGGTGGGTGTATATTGAAGGGGTGGGCTTCCGCCGTGCGGAGGATACCGGTGGCGCCATTAAAGGCCACAAAATCGATGTGTATTATGAGAGTTTAGGCCGGGCCAACCAATTTGGTCGCAAGCACGGTAAAACCGTATATGTTATCGGACCTGTAAAGCCAGAAATCAACTAAAACAGGTTGTGTATGTTGAGGGCAATGCGATAGTATTAACAACATAGTTATGCCATGCTAAGAAGAGGATATCCTCTTCTTATTTTGTTTTCAAAAACAGGGAAAGATAAATATATGTTGCTGTGTAGCAGTGGAGGTAAATGAAGATGATCAAGGAAGTGATCGTGGTAGAAGGCCGGGATGACACGGTAGCCATTCGCCGTGCTGTCGAGGCAGATACGATAGAAACTGGCGGTTCAGCCATTAATAAAATGACGCTGCGCAAAATTGCATTGGCGCAGGAACGGCGGGGGGTCATTATTTTAACTGACCCCGATCATGCAGGGGAGCGTATCCGTAAAATCATCGCCTCCAAGGTCCCCGGCTGCAAGCAGGCTTTTATACCTGAGGCAGAGGCCACGCGCAAAGGGGATATTGGTGTGGAGAATGCCTCGCCAGAAGCCATCAGACATGCCCTCGCGCGGGTACATACGACAGTAGAGGACGCCGAACCACTGATTGAATGGGCAGACCTGATTGACGCTGGACTTATCACCCACCCAAATGCTGCTGCACGCCGAATGGCCTTGGGGAATATACTGGGTATTGGCTATTGTAACGGAAAGCAGCTGCATAAACGGCTCTCTGTATTTCAGATCAGCCGTGAGGAATTTGCCAGTGCGCTGGCACAAATTGAAAGTGAAGGATTGTGATATCCGTATGACAGGGATTCAAGATATAGCAACACCGCGGCGTACGAAGGAAATTATTCAAAGGCACGGTTTTTCGTTCAAAAAAAGCTTGGGACAAAACTTCCTGATTGACCAAAATATTCTGAGCAAGATTGTAAATGCTGCTGGATTGGATGATACGAAGGGCGCCCTTGAGATTGGTCCAGGGATTGGAGCGTTGACCGAGAAATTGGCGCAATCTGCTAAGGTAGTTACTGCTGTTGAGATTGATCAGCGATTGCTGCCCATTCTTGAAGAGGTGCTATCCCCTTACGAGCATGTAAAGGTTCGTCACGGAGACGTATTGAAGCTGGATCTACGTGAGGTGTTTGCAGCCGATTTTGCAGACGTGAGTAAGGTGAGTGTCGTGGCTAATCTGCCATATTACGTCACCACGCCTATTCTGATGCGGTTGCTAGAGGACAAGCTTCCTCTGGAGAATATCGTCGTTATGATTCAAAAAGAGGTAGCTGAGCGTATGGCTGCGTCCCCTGGTACAAAGGATTACGGCAGCTTGAGCATAGCCGTGCAATATTACAGCGAGCCTGAGTTAGTCTGCACGGTGCCGAATACCGTATTTATTCCCCAGCCGAATGTTGAATCGGCGGTTATTCGGTTGCGTGTACGAGAAGTCCCTCCGGTGGAAGTAGTGGACGAGAAGCATTTCTTTGAAGTGGTTCATGCCGCGTTTGCCCAGCGTCGTAAAACGATTTCCAATAATTTAAAAAGCCGCTTCTTCACCAAAGAGAACAGGGACACGCTGGAACCACTTTTGCAACAAGCGGGTATTGAACCTTCCCGTCGAGGGGAAACGCTGAGTATCGAGGAATTTGCGCGTCTCAGCGCCGTGCTGCTGGAGGCCGGAATATCCTAAACTGGAACCAAACTGTGCATTCACCCATACGATATAGGAGGGGTGATACAGTGTGATGAGTTTAGGAGACTTGGTCGTTCGGAAATCGTACGGCGGTGATGTCACGTTTCGCGTTGAAGACATCCAGCGGGATAAAGCGATCATTAAGGGGACGGAATTTAGGCTACTGGCTGATTCCCCGGTGAACGATCTGGTCAGAGTGCCTGCAGACCAGATTAGCGGTAAGACTCAACAGGCCCACATCAAGGCTGGGGAGTCTCTTAATCTTTTGCAACGGGCACGCCAGCAGCAAGCTGCCCGTAGTCAGGCGGCTCTGATTGGAGAGTGGAGTGATCCGGTGGAGTCAACGTATTTTGAAATGCCGGGAAAGGTTCTTCATCTGGATGGAGATCCCGGCTATTTAAGAAAATGTCTTAGTCTATATGAACAGCTCCGTGTTCCCGCAGAGGGACATCACGTTCACGAATCGGCAATGGCGGATACGTTATATCGACTGCTTCCCCGCATTCGTCCTGATATTGTAGTCATCACCGGACATGATGGTGTGTTGAAGCAACCACAGCCTTACGATTTGTATAGCTTGAAAAGCTATAAAAATTCGCAAAATTTTGTGGCAGCGATTCAGGTAGCCAGACAATATGAACGTCATCTGGATTCACTGACAATTGTAGCAGGGGCGTGCCAGTCCCATTTTGAAGCGCTGCTACGTGCAGGAGCCAACTTTGCCAGCTCACCGGGGCGCATCCTGATTCACGCTCTAGACCCCGTTTACGTGGCTGCCAAGGCCGCTTTTACATCGATCCGTGAAACGGTCAATATGGGAGACTTGTTTCACCAAACCATCAGTGGCAGCCGCGGAGTGGGTGGAATCGAAACAAGGGGAAGTTACCGCATCGGTTTGCCAAAGCTTGAAAATTTATCAACGCTAAAAGTAACGCCTTCAGCAATCTGAGATTTAAATGGCCTGATACGATTTTATCTAAACGAAAGCCTCTTTTTAGAGGCTTTTTGTCATTTTTTATGTATATTATTCCTGTTCGCAAAAAATTAAATTGACAACTTATTTTTTGTGTTGTTATAATATTTAGCTTGATTTGACAATCCCTCTAAAATTCGTTATAATGGACAAGGAAAGAGGTGGTCGTTAGGCAATGGCAAAAAATACGCTGTTGGAAATCAAACGCAGTCTCGACGCACATGTAGGGCAAAAAATTTTGCTGCGGGCTAACGGCGGGCGCCGTAAGACCGTCGAACGAACTGGTGTCTTGGAAGAAACGTACCCTTCTGTTTTTATTGTCAAGCTGGATCAGGAGCAACAGACGTTTAAACGTGTCTCCTATAGTTATGCTGACATTCTTACCGAGTCGGTGGAAGTCAGTGTATATGATCCCGACTCGCATACAAGCGTAGTCGAATATTTTGAAGCACCTTAATTTACGTGATTTATACCAGCTTTGCAGGTTTAACGGCGACCTCGTCATTTTTAAATGGCGGGGTCGTTTTGTATATACAAAGAAGCATGAAGCATGACATCTCTGCACATACTAAGCCGGGAATGATCTTCCTTATTCCATTGCCGAAGGAGGCGTAGCATGAGCCGAAGAAGACGGAGTATCATGTCGGAAGAGCTAAAGTACGAACTGGCCAAGGATCTTGGGTTTTACGACACGGTCAAGGAAGAGGGCTGGGGAGGCATCAAAGCCAAGGATGCAGGCAATATGGTCAAGCGGGCCATTCAACTCGCAGAGCAGGCGGCTTCTCGCAAATCGTAGCCATCGGTGGTGCTGATAAAAAGCGGGGATATCCGGGGTCAAACCAGGGCATCTCCGCTTTTTTGAACCTCATGACTTGACAGGCTGAGTCTGATATAATATGTTAAGCTGTCTTGAGGGAAAAGTTGAAGGTGGGTGAACGCCTTGAAAATATATGAAAAAGCACCGGCGAAAATTAATTTAATGCTTGATGTTCTACGTAAGCGTGACGATGGTTATCACGAGGTCGAAATGATTATGACGATGGTCGATCTATCGGACCGGTTGACGATGTCCGAGTTACCGCGTGATACGATTATTATTTCAAGTCAAGCTGGGTACATACCGCTAGATGAAAAGAACTTGGCTTTTCAGGCTGCGCGTCTGATCAAAGAACGTTATAACGTCTCTACAGGCGTCCACATTCATCTGGATAAGCATATTCCGGTGGCGGCAGGGTTAGCAGGCGGAAGCAGCGATGCTGCCGCAGCATTGCGTGGACTGAACAAGCTGTGGAAGCTCGGTATCTCGGATGCGGAATTACGGGTGCTGGGTGCTGAATTGGGTTCAGACGTACCTTTCTGTATTACAGGGGGGACAGCTTTAGCGAGCGGACGCGGAGAACTGCTCCAGCCGCTGCCGAATCCGCCACAATGCTGGGTGATACTTGCCAAGCCGCCGATTAATGTTTCGACTGCTGAAGTGTATGGTCGTGTCAAAGCGGATCAGATTACACACCACCCGTCTGCCCGGCAGATGGAGCAGGCGATTCGTAATGCTTCTTTTGCTGATGTATGCAACGCTCTGGGGAATGTACTGGAGGATGTGACATTAAAGCTGTATCCGGAAGTGGAGCATCTTAAAAACTCCATGATCCGTTTGGGTGCGGATGGCGTGCTGATGTCAGGCAGTGGACCAACAGTGTTCGGACTGGTGTCTAAGGAAGCCAAAGTGCCACGCATCTATAACGGACTAAGAGGTTTTTGCAAAGATGTATATGCAGTACGACTTTTGACCTGATTTTAATTATTTTTTTCATATTATAGTGGCAATTGTTGTACAAATACGTACGAAGATGATATATTTACTATTAAATATTCGGATTTTACTATATCACTTACATTCCGCCAGCAACCGGCCAGTCCGCCGGTGCTTTATTGTACGAAGCGGGCGGCAGGAAAATAGATCGCGAGGAATTGTTGTGAAAAAACTTAAAAGAAGCTCACGATTGGTGGAAATGACGCAGTTTTTGTTGTCACGGCCGCATACATTGGTGCCTCTTACTCATTTTGCAGATCGATACGGGGCAGCTAAGTCGTCTATCAGCGAGGATTTAGCTATTATCAAAGAAGTATTTGAGGATGAGGGTACTGGCGAGCTACTGACACTGGCGGGAGCGGCAGGTGGCGTCAAACTGATTCCAAGGCTCTCCAAGCAGCATGCGCTCGCGTTTGCGAACGACTTGTGCGCGCAACTGGAGCAGCCTGATCGCATATTGCCAGGAGGATACCTGTATCTGTCCGACTTGCTGGGCCAACCAGCAATGATGAACGAAGCGGGTAAAATATTTGCGACGGCTTTTGCCGATCGTCAGATTGATGTGGTTATGACTGTGGAGACAAAGGGCATTCCGCTTGCATATGCAACCGGAGCACAGCTCAATTTGCCAGTCGTGCTTGTACGGCGTGACCATCAGGTGACAGAAGGCTCAGCTGTAAGTATTAATTATGTTTCTGGATCACAAAAGAGCCTGCATACCATGTCTTTATCCAGACGTGCGATGCGTGAGAAATCACGTGTGCTCATCGTAGATGATTTTATGAAGGCCGGCGGCACGATACAAGGAATGGTCGATTTGTTAGCTGAGTTTGATGCTGAGGTAGCCGGTGTCGGGGTATTGGTAGAGTCGGGCGAGGTGGAGAACGAAGAGCGTCTGTTGCACGATTATATTTCACTGGCAAACCTGACCGCAGTCGATTCTCGAAGCAAACAAATTACAGTCAAGCTAGGGAATTATTTTGATGAGTTAACAGGGCAGTAAATTGTCACAATTCATCATAAAATACCTAAATATGTCGAAAAGAAATCTTTTCAAAAAAATTACCTGAATTTAGGATACGAATTGTCCGAAAAAAGAAGGAATTCGAAATGCTGTGTGGAATGTATACACCAAGTCCTATTTGGAAAAAGGTGGTGAAACACACATGCAGATTACGGATGTTAGACTCCGCCGAGTGAACTCAGAAGGCAGAATGAAGGCGATTGCATCCATTACAATTGATAACGAGTTTGTTGTTCATGACATCCGAGTTATCGACGGTAATAATGGGATGTTCGTAGCTATGCCAAGCAAACGGACCCCTGACGGAGAGTTTCGCGATATCGCTCACCCGATATCCTCAGGAACTCGTGAAAAGATCCAAGCTGCTGTATTGACTGAGTACGAACGTGCAGCTGTGGATGAAGAAGTTGCTATTGAAGAAGGCGCTTAATCCGCCTAAAGCAGGATTGGGGTACAAAAGAAAAAGAGAGCCACTAACTGTGGCTCTCTTTTCTTTTTGCCTGGAATGAGATATATTCTTTAGTGAGTTAACAGTCAGTTTTAAGGCAACTTGGAGCCATCCGGGCTGCCGAAGCGGCTTTTTCATAAGACAGGGACTGGGTAGCGATGTGTCCCGGGGATGAACGTCCAGCACAAGCTGGCCTGAAAAAATAGCCATTAACCAAAGGTTCACCGTTATTTTTCAGGAGGATTGTGAAAAGTTAAGCAAAATCTGATCTGGGAATTAACGTTTTAGCCAAGGGGTAACTGTTATTTTCAGGATAGGAGGTTGGACTTGTTGGAAAGGTTGGCAGTCATTCTTGCCGCAGGGCAGGGAAAACGTATGAAATCCAAATTATATAAAGTTCTGCATCCGGTGTGCGGAAAACCGATGGTCGGACATGTGCTCGACACGGTTCGTGAAATCGGTGTGTCCCGAAGTGTAGTCGTCGTGGGTCACGGTGCAGAGGCGGTACAGTCTTATCTGGGACCGTCGGCAGAATATGCGCTTCAGGCAGAGCAACTGGGAACGGGCCATGCTGTCAAGCAAGCCAAGGATCTGCTGGGTCAGGAACAGGGCACCACAATTGTCATTTGCGGGGATACCCCGTTGATCACAGCAGAAACGCTGGAAGGTTTGGTGCAACTGCACGAAAGCCGCAGAGCGGCTGCAACGATTCTGACCGCTGAGTTGGACGACCCCAAAGGATACGGACGAGTTATCCGTGATACTTCCGGGGCCGTGCTTAAGATTGTGGAACAGAAGGATTGTTCTCCAGAGGAAGATGCTGTCCGTGAGATTAACACAGGCACCTATTGCTTTGACAATGCAAAGTTATTTGCAGCGCTGGACAAGGTGACGAATACTAATGCGCAGCAGGAATACTACCTGACAGATGTCATTGGTATTTTGCATGGTGAAGGTGAGCAGGTTGAGGCGTATTTGACAGATGACGTGTCGGAATCTATTGGTGTAAACGACAGAGTTGCTTTGTCGGTTGCTGAAGGTTATATGCGCGAGCGCATCGTTCGCAAACATATGCTGAATGGTGTCACTGTCATTGATCCGTCTTCAACCTACATCGGGAGTGATGTTGTCATTGGTTCCGATACAGTATTGTACCCGAACACATGGCTACATGGTCAAACACAAATCGGTGAAGATTGTGTGATTGGTCCGCAGGCAGAGATTCAGAATACGATTATCCACTCAGGAGCAACAGTGAAACATTCGGTGTTGAACGAAGCGGAAGTGGGTAGCAGTACATCTGTAGGGCCGTTTGCTTACCTGCGTCCAGGCGCGAAGCTTGGCGAGCATGTGAAGATTGGTGATTTTGTAGAGGTGAAAAATGCGACCATTGGAGATCATTCCAAGGTGTCTCATCTGAGCTATGTCGGTGATGCCAAGGTAGGTACAAACGTAAATATTGGCTGCGGGGCAATAACGGTCAATTACGATGGATATAATAAATCCATTACAGAAATTGAAGACGATGCCTTTATTGGCAGCAATGTGAATCTGATCGCCCCGATTAAGATTGGAAAAGGTGCTTATGTTGTCGCAGGCTCCACTGTAACACATGCCGTCCCTGATAACGACCTGGCCATTGCCAGACCACGTCAAGAGAATAAAGCCGGATATGCGGACAAGATCCGCGCGCGTGCCAAAGCGAAGAAAAAAAGATCGGAATGACCTTAATCAGCAAGCTGTTGAATCTGTAATGAATGAACCAGCACGGAGGGTTTCTATTAATGACTTATTGCGATTCCAAACTCAAAATATTTACTTGTAACTCCAATCCGAAGTTAGCCCACCAGATTGCGGACTACATCGGAATCCCAATGGGGGAATCCCATACCACATCGTTTAGTGACGGTGAAATTCAGGTTAAGCTGTCGGAAAGTGTTCGCGGCTGCCATGTGTATGTCGTACAGTCCACTTGTCTGCCAGTTAATGACAACTTGATGGAATTATTGGTTATGATTGATGCACTTAAACGCGCTTCTGCCAAAAGTATCAATGTTGTTATGCCATATTACGGTTATGCTCGCCAGGATCGTAAGGCTCGTTCACGTGATCCGATCACAGCGAAGCTTGTTGCTAATCTGATTGAAAAGGCGGGGGCTCACCGCGTAATCAGTATGGATTTGCATGCGATGCAGATTCAGGGATTCTTCGATATTCCAGTCGATCATATGCTGGGAGCGCCAATTCTGGCCCAATATTTCCGTTCCAAGCAAATTGAGAACCCGATTGTCGTTTCACCCGATCATGGCGGGGTGGTTCGTGCGCGCAAGCTGGCGGACTTCCTGAGTGCGCCGCTCGCTATTATTGATAAGCGTCGTCCAGAGCCAAATGTCAGTGAAGTGATGAATATCATCGGGAACATTGAGGGGAAAACGGCTATTTTAATTGATGATATCATTGATACAGCCGGAACGATTGTATTGGGTGCAAATGCACTTAAAGAAGGCGGCGTAAAAGATGTGTATGCATGTTGTACACATGCCGTGCTGTCTGGTCCTGCGATGGAAAGACTGGAGAATTCGCCATTAAAAGAGGTGGTTGTGACGGATACAATCCCGATCGTTCACCCAAATCCGACAAGCAAGCTGAAGGTACTGTCTGTGGCTCCATTAATGGGAGAAGCCATCATCCGTGTGCATGAAGAATTGTCGATCAGCAAACTGTTTGAAATCGAATAAGCGCTGGCTCATTTAAAAAAGGGGTTGCTTTTTCCATATGGAAAAGGTAACCCCTATCAGCATGTCAGGCTAAAAGCCTGGGCGAGATATGAATGTAAAGCGTTGACGATTGTATAGTGTGTCCTCTATTTCGACGAAATGCTCATTAAAACGTGCAATGATGCCAATTTGGACATGTTCATTCCCGTCATAAATTTGGACAGGAACGGAATGTTTTAAATGATATAGAAAATGGCTGTCATATAAGAGGATATCACCTTGATTGAGCATATCGGCACGCACCTTCCTGTTCAATACAACTATTTTACCAAAAAATCAAGACTTCGAAAGAGGGTGTCAAGGTTAATGAAGTGGATTGTAGGATTGGGCAACCCTGGTCCCCAATACGAGAAAACGAGACATAATGTCGGATTTATGGCCTTAGATGCTCTGGCCTCGCGTCATAATATTCAGATTACCCAAAGTAAATGTAAGGCTTTGATTGGTGAAGGCCACATTGGTGGCGTAAAAACGGTATTGATTAAGCCTATGACATATATGAATCTCTCAGGCGAGTCTCTGCGTGCTTATATGGACTACTATAAGGCCAATATGGAAGATCTGATCGTCGTATACGATGATCTGGATACAGAGGTCGGTAAAATAAGACTGCGTTATCAAGGTAGCGCAGGCGGTCATAATGGCATTAAATCGATCATTCAGCATACAGGGACGCAGTCCTTTAATCGGATTCGTATGGGCATTTCTCGCCCAGAGCCTGGATATGCTATTGTCGATTATGTTCTGGGCACCTTTCCTAAGAAGGAAAAGGAACTGTTGACTGGAATGATAGAAGATACGTGCAACGCTTTAGAATACAGTCTGAATCATCCGTTTGAGCGGACGATGGCTGAATTCAACAAGTAAGCTCTGATGTAGGTAGACGGGCTTAAATGGAAGATTGTTGGACATACTGAAAGGTATAGAAAACTTTCAGGAGGCATATACATTACATGGTTGTTAATTATGTATGCAGACATTGTCGAACTTTCTTGGGGCGAATTGACTCCGCAGCAATAACCGAAGAAAGGTTGGGCTTCCATTCCTTGACCCCTGCTGAACGTAGAGATATAATAGCGTATAATTCGGGTGGTGAAGTGACCGTTAAGGTCATTTGCGAGCACTGCAGTCAGGCACTGGAAAATAATCCAGAGCTGAGTCTGCTCGTAAACCCGCTCCAATAACAGGTATTCAACTGGTCTGATGTACCAGATTGAGAGGTGAAGCGGTAATTCCGCTTATGGAGCCTTGGCAGCATTGCTGAGGCTTCTTTTTCGGTTTACATGTTACTATTTATAAGCATAAAGGGGTGCCTTTTTTGTTACAAGCACTTATTCAGGCTTTTACGAAGGATGCTGATTATGCATCCATTGCGGCAGGTATATCCTCAGGCATGAAGGAACAGCTGATATCAGGCTTGTCAGGCTCTTCAAGACAGGTACTGATGGCCGCACTTGCTGCAGATACCGGACGACCGTTAATGGTCATGACACACAATATGTTTGCCGCTCAAAAAATAGCAGATGATTTGCAGGAAGCGCTTTCTCCTGATCAAGTGTTATTGTATCCTGCTAACGAGTTGGTAGCTGCTGAAGCAGCCATATCCAGTCCAGAGACATTATCTCAACGAATTGATGTATTGATCCGATGCGCCCAGGGTTTTCGTGGGATTGTTGTCGTGCCGTTTTCTGGAGTACGGCGTCTATTACCAATCCCGGAAACATGGCGTGAGGCTCGTATTGATCTAAAAGAGGGAGAAACGATTCAGCTAGAAGCGTTTTTGCTGCATATGGTTGAGATGGGATATCAGCGTGTAGAGCGTGTGGAATCTCGTGGGGAGATGAGTGTACGCGGGGGAATTGTTGATTTTTATCCAATGACGACCCGTTGGGGCTATCGTGTGGAGTTGTTTGACGATGAAATTGACTCCATCCGTATGTTTGATCCGCAAGACCAGCGTTCCATTGAAAAGGTACAGGAAGTTACTGTAACGCCATGTAAGGAAATTATTGCAAACCACCAGCGTATGGACCAGGCTGCAGATGCCGCTGCTATATTGTTGGGGGAACAACTGGACAAAATGACAGATCGTCAGGCTAAGCAGCATTTGAAAGAGGAAATTCATCGCGAAATTGAGCTGCTGCGGGAGCATGTGTATTTTGACGAAATCTATAAATATATCTCCTTGCTGTATCCTGAACGTAAAACCTTGGCAGATTATATGCCGGAAGATACGATTCTGATCATTGATGAGCCAGCGCGGATGCTGGAAACAGCCAGACAGCTGGAGCGGGATGAGTCTGAGTGGAATCTGCATTTGCTTCAAAACGGTAAAACTCTACCACAACTGGAGCTATCGGATGACTCGGATAACCTGTTGTATAACCGGAGATTTCAAACGCTGTTTCTGTCGATCTTCCTTCGCCAGGTTCCGCATACCCAGCCGCAAAACATTTTGAATTTCATCTGCCGGGGCATGCAGGATTTTCACGGTCAAATGAATGTACTCAAGGCAGAGATGGATCGCTGGCGCAAGGCAGGCACACAGGTTATGATGCTGGCGAGTGGAGACGAACGTCTGGACCGGATGCGGCGAGTGCTTCAAGACTACGGTATTGATGAGCCAACCATGGCAATTGGTAATTTGCAAAGTGGTTTTGAGATGCCGTCCATTCACCTGGCGGTGATTACCGAGGGTGAGATGTTCTCCCAGAAACAGCGGAAGGCACGTAAGCAGGGCCGACATGTAGACAACGCAGAGCGGATTAAGAGCTATAGCGAGCTGAAGGTGGGCGATTATGTCGTACACCAAAATCACGGGATCGGGAAGTACATGGGAATCGGCACGCTGGAGGTTGGCGGTATCCATAAGGATTACATGCATGTCCTCTATGCGGGCGGGGATAAGCTGTCTGTACCGATTGAACAAATTGATCTGATTCAGAAGTATGTGGGCTCAGAGGATAAGGAACCCAAGATTTACAAACTGGGTGGCAATGAGTGGACGCGTGTTAAAAGCAAGGTCCGCAGCTCGGTTCAGGACATTGCGGATGATTTGATCAAGCTATATGCGGAAAGACAGTCAGCACCAGGGTTTGCCTTTGAAAAGGATTCGCCGGAGCAGCAGGAATTTGAAGATATGTTCCCGTATGATGAGACACGTGACCAGATTCGGGCCATTGAAGAAATTAAGAAGGACATGGAGCAGAGTCGTCCGATGGATCGTTTGCTGTGCGGCGATGTAGGCTACGGCAAGACGGAAGTGGCTATTCGTGCTGCCTTTAAGTCTGCCATTGAGGGCAAACAAGTGGCTGTACTGGTACCGACGACGATTTTGGCACAACAGCATTATGAGACATTCCGTGAGCGTTTTTCCGGGTATCCGTTCAATATTCAGGTATTGAGCCGTTTCCGCTCGCGCAAAGAGCAGAATGAGACGACCAAGGGGGTTCGACAAGGTACGGTTGATATTGTCATTGGTACTCACCGTCTACTTTCGCAGGATCTGGTGTTTAAGGATCTGGGGCTGCTCATTGTTGATGAAGAGCAACGTTTTGGTGTAACGCACAAAGAAAAGCTGAAAAAACTGAAAACGAATGTAGACGTGTTGACACTAACGGCAACGCCTATTCCGCGTACGCTGCATATGTCCATGCTGGGGGTACGTGATTTGTCAGTCATTGAGACGCCACCGGAAAATCGTTTTCCAGTGCAGACGTATGTCGTTGAGCATAGCCAGACTCTCGTTCGTGAGGCGATTGAACGTGAAATGGCACGCGGAGGACAGGTGTACTATCTGTATAATCGCGTGCAGGGCATTCAGGAGATGGCCGCCGAGATCAATGCGCTTGTCCCAGACGCCAAGGTAGGCGTAGGTCACGGACAGATGTCTGAAACGGAACTGGAAAAGACCATTTTGGATTTCCTGGATGGTGAATATGATGTGCTGGTGAGCACAAGCATTATCGAAACTGGTGTGGATATCCCCAATGTGAATACACTCATCGTGCATGATGCCGATAAAATGGGGCTATCCCAGCTGTATCAGCTGCGCGGGCGTGTAGGTCGTTCCAATCGGATTGCCTATGCTTATTTCACGTACCAGCGAGATAAGGTGCTTACAGAGGTGGCGGAGAAACGGCTTCAGTCTATCAAAGAATTTACGGAGTTGGGCTCCGGGTTCAAGATTGCGATGCGCGATTTGTCCATCCGCGGGGCGGGGAACTTACTTGGCGCCGAGCAGCATGGATTCATCGCATCCGTCGGTTTTGATCTTTACTCGCAAATGCTTGCTGAGGAAATCAATAAGCGTAAAGTCAGTGTGCTTGGAGAAGAGGACCAATCCAATCGGAATTGGAGTACATCGATTGATTTGGGTGTCGATGCTTACCTCCCTGGAGACTATATCTATGACAGCATCCAGAAGATTGAGATTTATAAAAAGGTTGCAGCGGTCAGCACCTTTGACGAGGCTTCCGAACTGGAGGACGAACTGGTCGATCGATTTGGCGATCTGCCAGAGGCGGTTCGTCATTTGCTTGCTGTGGCTCGTCTTAAAGTATATGGACGGATGTATGGAATCGAGTCCATTGTACAGCGGGATGACAATATCGTGCTGAAATTCCATGAAGGACGCCAGCAGGCGGTTCAGACTGCCAAACTTGCCGAGATTGGCAATCGCTTTGAAAGACGTGTACAATTTGAACAGGGCACATCTATGAGCGCACGCATAAAGGGCAAAGGTCTAGATGATCCACAGTTGTTAGAACTGCTGGAGCAATTTTTGAGTGCATTGAAGGAAGCATTCACATTGAAGGAGGAACTGCAAAATGCCACAACTAAATAAAAGAAAGCCTTGGAGAATGCTCTCCTTGGGCATGGCAGCGTTGCTGGCTATATCGGTGCTGGCAGCATGTACGAAGCAAGCAGATGAAAGTAAGGTCAAGGACGAGCCGAAGGACAACAGCAAGGTTGTCGTGACCTATAAGGGTGGAACGATTACCGAAAATGAGTTCAACCAAGAAATCAGCATGATGAAATTCCTGTACCCGGAATATGAGGCTGCTTTAGCTTCTGATCAGGTACGGGAGCAAATTGTAAAGCAGGAAGTAGTGTACAAGCTATTGGCAGCCAAGGCGGACGACAAGGCCAAGGAAGAGGGCGCCAAACAAGGAAACGAGCAGTTGGAGCAGTATAAAAAGTCAGTCGGTGAAGATAAGTTCAAGAAATTTCTAAGTGATCAGAAGCTGACTGAACAAGGTGTGAAAGATTACTTCACGCGCGTAATGACGGTAATTAACAGCGAGACCAACAAAGTAACGGATGAGCAGCTGAAACAGGAATTTGAGAAAAATAAAGATCAGTTCACGACAGCAACTGTGCGTCATGTATTGATTAATTTCGAAGATCCAAAAGCAAAGAAACAGCGCACAAAAGAGGCTACTCTCAAGCTGGCCAAAGAAGTAAAGGCAAAGCTGGACGCTGGAGCGGATTTTGCAACGATTGCCAAGAAGTATTCGGAAGACCCAGGTTCCGCATCTAATGGGGGGCTGTATGAGAATGCATCCGTAGCACAATGGGTACCTGCTTTTAAACAGGCTGCCGAGACTCAACCGATTAACAAAATTGGTGACCCTGTGGAAACAGAATACGGATATCACATCATCAAAGTGGAGTCCCGGAATGAGCCAACATTTGATAAATTGAAGGACAACGAAAAGGCTGCCCTGAAAAATAAACTGGCTGGGGAAAGTATTCAAAACTTTTCCGAAAATGATTTAACGAAGCTTGACCTGAAAATCAATTTGCCGAAGGCACCTGCTACGAAAGAAAACAGTGGTGCAACATCCGGTGCAGGCAGTACAACTACACCGAGCGGAACAACAAGCGGTACGAGCGATAGTAAAGCTGGAACAGCCAAAGATGGAGCTGCAAGCGAAGGTAAATAACTGAACATGCATAAGGAATTGGGAACAGATGAATACTATGGTCAGATATCACCATAAACACCATGACCGCGACGTTCTTCGTGACCGCTTCTGGGGGAGTGGAAGCGTCTTTCGATACCGTCAGTAGTTTACTAAATTCTTCTTGAGAAAGTGGGGCAACATGTGAAATGAAAGCTACTGGTATAGTTCGCCGTATTGATGACCTTGGGCGGGTAGTTATTCCAAAGGAAATTCGCCGCACCTTGAGAATTCGTGAAGGAGATCCGCTTGAGATTTTTGTGGATCGTGACGGAGAAGTCATTTTGAAAAAGTATTCACCTATTGGTGAACTTGGTGATTTCGCCAAAGAATATGCTGAGTCCCTGTTTGAAAGCACAGGCCATATTACGATGATTACCGATCGTGATACCATTATTACGGTGGCTGGAGGCTCGAAAAAAGAGTTTCTGGACAAGCAGATCGGCAGCATTATCGAAAGTAGCATGGATAATCGCAAAACTGTGCTGGAGACAGCCAGTGGCTCTTATGAGCTAACGCGAGACCACGAAGAAACACTCTCGTCCTTTGTGACGGCTCCCATTGTTTCGGGTGGTGATCCCATTGGTGCTGTTATATTGTTGAACAAGGATGAAAGTGTAAAAATGTCCGAAATGGAGGTCAAGATGGCTGAAACAGCCGCTGGCTTCCTGGGCAAACAAATGGAACAGTAACACTCCGTTTCACCCCTGTATGACGTAAAGAATGGTCAAAGCCGTTCAACGTTGTACAGGGTTTTTTTCTTTCCGGAAGAAGAGACGGTATAATAGGACTCGTAAAAATGCTTATTCCAGGTGGGAGTGGAGACGGAGAATGCAAGAGAATCGCGCCGCTTCGCGGCTGCTACGGGGCGCTGTCATTTTGACACTGGCAGCAGTAGTGAGCAAGCTGATCGGTACATTGCAAAAAATCCCGCTGCAAAATATTGGCGGCGACGGCGTGTTTGGCATTTATAATACGGTGTATCCTTTTTATACGCTGTTCATTACCATTGCAGCGGCTGGTTTCCCGGCGGCCGTATCCAAATTTGTAGCTGAGTACGAGGCCGTAGGAAACCGGACAGCGGGGCAACGTGTTGCCCGGCTGTCTTCGCTTGTATTGGGCGTTTTTGGATTAATTCTAGGGCTGCTAATGTATACGTGTGCACCACTAATCGGCCAGTGGATTGACAATGCCCATGTCATTCCTTCGGTGAGGGCGGCGGCAGTTGCCTTTTTATTCGTGCCGGTGATGGCGGGACTCAGAGGCTATTTTCAAGGCTTACAAAATATGATCCCGACAGCTGTCTCCCAAGTGACGGAGCAGGCGATAAGGGTAAGCGTGATGATCGTATTGCTGCTGTTTATGCTGTCACAAGGGGCAGGGGCGGATATGATTGCCGCTGGAGCAGTGTTTGGTTCAGCAGCAGGTGGAGCAGCAGGGCTGATTGTCATGCTATTGTATTGGCGAGGGCACCGAAGGAGGCTTGAACGGCAAGGAATGATCGTGGCGACAGTGCAGGCACAGACTGATGAGCTTCAACTTGCAGAAAGCAACGGTGCTTTGCTAAAGGCACTGCTGCGTTATGCCTTGCCTGTGTGCCTTGGAGCGCTAGCCGTACCGCTAATTAATCTGGTAGATACATTTACCGTCCCTCGCTTGTTAAAGCAGGAGGGTTTGGACGATACTGCGGTTATGGTGGCATTCGGCGTGTATAACCGAGGGCTTCCGCTAGTACAGCTGGTCATGATGTTGGCCACCACATTGTCGGCACTGTTCATACCCTCGCTGGCTGAGGCTCGGGTGACCGGTGGTACGGAGCTGGCACGTCGTCAGTGCGAGCAATCGCTGCGCTGGTTTTGGCTGCTGGGACTAGCCGCCGCGACAGGTCTGATCGTACTGGCCGTGCCCGTCAATGTGATGCTGTATGCAGACGACACTGGCAGCACGGTGATGCGCTGGATGGCGCTGACCGCCGTAGGCGGTACGCTCAGCATCATCTCGGCTGCGCTGCTGCAAGGGCTTGGCGCGGTTCGCGCGCCGGCTCTAGCGATGCTCGCCGCCGCAGCGGCCAAGGCGCTGCTAAACTGGCTGCTCGTGCCGCAGCTAGGCACGGCTGGCGCCGCCATTGCGGGGGCAGTCGCCTATCTGCTGGCGGCTGTGATCAACATCGCGCTGCTAGCCCGCTTGGTGGGGCTGCGCGCGAGCTGGTCCGCCAGTGTGCTCAAACCGGCGGTATTGCTTGTCGCCTTGGCTGTTGCAGCCGGGGCGGCGATGTGGGGCACCAGCGCTGTGCTGGGTGCCCTGGGCTGGGCTGCCGGGGGTCGTGCCACGGCAGCAGCGGAGAGCCTGCTGGGTGTAGCAGCAGGAGCCGTCGTGTTCATGATCGGCCTCGCACGTTTGAGGTTGATCACAGAAGCCGAGCTTGTAGCGGTGCCCAAGCTCGGACGCCCGCTAGCAGCCGTGCTGCACAGACTGCGTGTACTGGCTTAGCCTGGGTTGGCAGCTTGCCACGTGAAGACGCCACAAGCCATTTTATGAGCCTATACCACTTTGTGGTATAGTAAATGCCAAAGCAAAGGAAGCGGGAGCTGGACAGTGCCGGGTGTTTTTTCTGAGCCTGAATCCTGCTTTTGCGGAACGGAGGATTGGATATGAGCGTAACATTAACGGTCGTAGGTCTGGGCTCGGGAGATCCCGATCAGCTTACAATAGGGATATTGAACAAAATGAGGGGGGCTTCAGCGCTCTATCTGCGAACCAAGGAACATCCGGCGGTTCGAGTGCTGAATGAGTTTGAAGTGGCTTTTGAGTCGTTTGATGCGGTGTATGAGACAAAGGATTCTTTTCCAGAGGTGTATGAGGAAATTACCAGTCAATTGATGGAAAAGGCTGCTAAGGCGGCAGACGGAAGCGAAATCGTCTATGCGGTCCCCGGTCACCCGATGGTGGCGGAAGCAGCGGTGCAGTTGCTCAAGGAGCGGTGTCCTGCGCAAGGGATTGAACTAAACATCTTGGGCGGCGAAAGTTTCTTGGATGAAGCTTTTGTGCGTCTTGGTTTTGATCCGATTGAGGGCTTTCAACTGTTGGATGCAGGTACACTGGATGCAAGCTGGCTCCAGCCTCAGTTGCATACGCTGATCGGACAGGTATATGACACCTTTACGGCTTCCGATGTGAAGCTATGCTTGATGGAACGGTATCCTGACGATTATGAGGTGTATGTCGGCCACGCGCTTGGGGTAGAAGGTGAGGAGGCGGTCCACAAGGTGCCGCTATACGAGCTGGATCGAGTAGAGGGCTACGGCAACCTATCCTTGGTATACATACCTCGCAGTGAAGATGAGGCGCTGAAACGGCGTTCTTTTGACCGTCTGCACGAGATTGTCGATATTTTGCGCAGTCCGGAAGGCTGTCCATGGGATCGTGAACAGACACATCAATCGATCCGCAAAAATCTGATCGAGGAAACGTATGAGGTCATTGAAACCATAGATAAGGATGATCCTGAGCATATGAAGGAAGAGCTTGGCGATCTGTTGTTGCAAATTTTGCTGCATTCACAAATGGAGGAGGAAGTTGGAACCTTCAATGTGTATGATGTGATCCAGGGACTGAACGATAAGCTTATTTTCCGTCATCCGCATGTATTCGGTGACAATCAAGCCAATGATGCCGAAGAGGCGCTGCAAAACTGGGAACAAATGAAGGCAGAGGAAAAACGGCTTAAAGGTACGACGGCAGCCCACCCTTCCGTACTAGATGGGGTTCCACGTGATCTGCCTGCTCTTATGAAATCGTACAAGCTCCAGAAGAAAGCAGCTAAAGTAGGCTTTAACTGGGATAGCATTGAAGGCGTATTTGATAAACTGGACGAGGAAGTAGCTGAGCTGAAGGAAGCGGTTCGTGAAGGGCATTCCATGGAAGCTCAGTTGCTGGAGTTGGGCGATGTGTTGTTTGTTGCTGTGAATGCAGCCCGGTTCATGGACGTAGATCCGGAGGAGGCGCTGTCAGCCACTAACCGCAAATTTGTAAGCCGTTTCCAGTATATTGAGCAGAAATTACGCGAGCAGGGACGTCGTCCTGAAGACAGCAGCGTAGACGAGATGGAGACCTACTGGCAGGAAGCGAAAAAGCATTTTGACAGAGATTGATTCCTTAGATTTGATCTTTGGCTGTATAGGCCAGTAAAATGGACATATGCAGGGCTCAAAACACGCCCAACTTGAGCAGACTTGCCAATGGGCAGAGTTTTGTAGTAGGATGTTGGCTTAACTGGGGGTCGAATAAAAAAACGCCTGTTATTGCAGGATTTTTAAGGACAAGCCAGAATAACTTGTAGTAATTCTGAAAATAACTGTATCTTGTAGTTGAACTTGTTACAGTGGTATTCAGGAAGGCTTCGGCCACAGTTGGACCTCACGTCTGCTCCATCTATGGATATGTAGCGTGATGATTATTTTTTGACATTTAGGAGGCTTTTATCTTATGAACAAGACAGATCTGATCAACAATATTTCCAGCAAAAGCGGTTTGAGCAAACGTGACGTTGAAGCTGTATTGAATGGCGTTCTTGGTGAAATTACAGATGCACTTGCTAGTGGCGACAAAGTACAACTGATCGGATTTGGTACTTTCGAAACGCGCAAGCGTTCCAGCCGTACAGGCCGCAATCCACAAACCGGCAACACGATTGAAATTCCAGAATCGACCGTTCCTGCTTTTAAAGCCGGTAATAAGCTTAAAGAAGCCGTTAACTAATGCGTCTTGATAAATTCTTGAAAGTCTCGCGGCTGATTAAGCGTCGTACAGTAGCCAAAGACGTCTCCGAACAAGGGAGAGTGCTGGTGAATGGACGTGAGGCCAAGCCGAGCAGTGCGGTCAAAGTAGGCGATGAAATTACCGTCCAATTTGGCCAGAAGCTGGTGACCGTGCGAGTGGAACGGCTCGCCGACACTACACGCAAGGACGAGGCTGCAAGTATGTACACTTTGGTAAAGGAAGAGCCTATTGCCAGGGACAACGGTTTGAACTGGTAAGCAGGCATCTGATCTTCTCATAATGTTGTACATAGAAGCATTCCTTCATATTTTATGAAGGGATGCTTTTTTCTTTTAAATGATGAGCTAGCGTTTAATATATGCTCGTGAAGAGCCAAAGCAGTTCTAAATCATGCCCTCCCCTTCATAAGCTAAGAACAGAAGGAGGGGTACATGCCATGATTGAACAAGGGAAGTCCAAGCACCATGATTTGCGCATGCAAAGCCGAAAGCAGCTCGACATTTCAGGCGTCAGCAATGTGGAGAGCTTTGACAGTGAAGAGTTTTTGCTTCAGACCGAGCTGGGCCATCTCACCATTCGCGGACAACATTTACATATCAAAAACCTCAGTCTGGAAGAGGGGCTCCTGTCCATTGAAGGTCTGATCAATTCCCTCGTCTACCTAGAGCCTGGGGCCCCGGCCAAAAACGGAAAAAGCCTATTCGGCAAGCTCTTCAAATGAACCCTTACACACAATGGCTGACATTAACGTGGATGCTGTTGTCGGGCATAGCTATGGGAGTGGTATTTGACAGCTACCGGGTGCTGTCAATCCGCTTTCACTTTGCCCGTTGGAGTGTTCATATGTTGGACGTGCTGTATTGGGTGGCCTCGGCTTTGTTTATTTTCCGTGTGCTGTACGCGAGTAATCGCGGTGAGCTGCGGTTTTATGTCTTTTTAGGACTACTTTTGGGGGTTTGGCTCTATTTTTGGGCCTTTAGTGTTACAACCCAACGTTTTGTGGTAATGTTAATAGAGATCGTTCGCAGACTGACGTTAATCGTGAACAGCATACTGCGCATCCTGATTGTTCTTCCGGTGTTAGCGCTGTATCGGCTGTTACGCAAGCTGGTCGGATGGACATGGGCACTTATTGTGCTCCTAGGAAGGATGCTGATATACATCCTGATGCCGATTTGGAAACCGATCTTATGGTTGGTTGGTCCACTTATAGCGCGCTGGAAAACTCCAGATTCGCTCATAAAGCTGGGTATCAGTCTGAAAAATACAGCAAAAAGATGGTTTGGAAGGGGGTAGTATCATGCGTAATTCGTCTGTAGATCGCCATTCATCTCCTACGTCCAAGTCCAATGCGGGCGGACGCAGGCGAATCATGATTTGGTTGCTATCGCTTGCCGCCTTTGGTAGTTGGGCTATATTCACCTTTTTTTCTCAAGGCATGATTATGGCCGATCGGAATGAACAGCTCATCCAGAAGGAAAAACAGAAGCAAGCTGCTACACAAACGGAACAACAGCTTCAAACCGAAGTAAATCGTCTCAAGGACCCTGAATACATCGGAGAAATTGCCAGAAGCAAGTACGGTCTTTACAAACCAGAAGAGACACCCATCATCGGAGATCAAAAATAGGAGCATTATCGGGCCAATGCTTAGTTGACCTTGGTTCCGCCATTTTGTATAATCAAATCACCACAGCGGGATTTTTTTGCAAAAAAATCGGTTGTATATTTTAAGGGAGGATCATTTTATTCTATGGCAATTGAAGTGGGCACCAAGTTAGAGGGCAAAGTGACAGGCATCACGCATTTTGGAGCATTTGTGGATTTGTCTGGAGGTGTCACGGGTCTCGTTCACATCTCGGAAATCGCCGATAACTATGTTAAGGATGTTAACGACCACCTGAAGATTAATGATGTTGTGACGGTGAAAGTCATTAATGTTGACAAAGACGGCAAAATCGGACTTTCCATTAAGCAAACGATTGATAAGCCGGCAAGTGAAGCCCGTCCACCAAGAGCTCCAAGACCGGAGCGTACAGGAGGAACAGGTGGAGGAGACCGTTTTGGCGGCGGAGGTTCTGGTCCAAGTCAGGGACGCGGTGGTGGTTTCAACCGCGATCGTGGAGGCCGATCTTTCAAGCCTGCACCGGGTAAACCTTCATTTGAGGATAAAATGTCACGCTTCCTGAAAGATAGTGAGGAACGCATTTCGTCGCTGAAAAAGAACACCGAAGGTAAACGCGGAGGACGCGGCGCGAAGCGTGTTTAATTCACTTTGACAACCGTATCAACCATACACGGAAAACCGTACAGTCGAAAGACTGCTACGGTTTTTTTGCGTTCTACCGACAAAAGATACGGCAAGCCATGACTGCGGACAATACATTCGGATGACGTTGTATGGACACATTTTTAAAAATTAGTAGTTTCATGAAAAAGGGAAGAAGCATCCTGCTGGAATGTTGGATGTTTTTTTTGTCGTGTGGACATAATCGTCCGACAAACTCCAACGGTTTTCCGTCTATCTTCCGTGCAAATCGCTAGATTTGGTATCAGGATGACCGACATAGAGAGATCGTCCAAAGCGTAGAAAGACACAACTTCCATCTGCTTCCATACGTGCGTAGCTTGGGGTACAGGGATATGGTCTGTCCTTTCGCGCAGAACGTTTTTTTGTCGGAAATTTCTTGGAATAAGCCGTGAGGTTCTGACAAACTTTCTCAATCGTTCCGGTTTAAGATGGGAACATCAAATTGATGAATGGGGTGCCTGACGCATGATGGAGAAATGGAACGTGGTACATTTTCCGGGGTTAAAATCTAGAAAGTCCAAATCCAAAGAGCGTACGGAAGGTTGGTCTTCCAGACTCAAGAAACGGCTCGATTCACATAAAGTGGTGCAATGGGTAACCGCGCAAAGATGGATGCTGCTATTGTCAGCTATGGGAGTTCTACTGGGACGCGCCACTATTTTGGACGAGCTTTCTCCTTTTGCCCTCGCTTATTTTGCGGTCATTACATTCCTTCGGCGTGATCTGATGCTGCCTGTAGCTGTATCCGTTGTGCTAGGCAGCCTATTAGCTCCTTACCCATCGTTATTCATGATTAGTGGTGAGCTAATCGTATTTTATCTCCTGTATCGCGGGCTACGCACCTTCGATCGTCTGGAATTATCTTATGCCCCGCTTATGGTCTTCTTGTCTGTATTTATGGTCAACCTATTTAATGCCGTGATGGCTCCCACTTTTACATGGTATGAGCTTGTCATTGTGGGAACGGATGCGGTGCTCAGTTTTATGCTTACCCTGGTGTTCACACAGGCCATACCGCTATTTACGTATCGTAAGAAGGCAAGCCAGCTCAAAAACGAAGAAATTTTGTGTCTTATTATTCTGTTAGCCTCTGTGATGACGGGAGCAGTAGGATGGACCGTTCATTCACTGTCTATAGATCATGTGCTTTCACGATATTTGGTCTTGGTGTTTGCTCTGGTGGGAGGTGCTTCACTGGGTGCCTCAGTCGGTGTGATTACCGGTTTAATATTAAGCCTGGCCAATATGTCCGCCATTGTGCAGATGAGCCTACTTGCTTTTGCCGGTTTGCTGGCAGGGATGCTGCGTGAAGGGAGGAAAGGTGCAGTGGCCCTTGGTATGCTGCTAGGCTCCTCCATCTTGACGATCTATCTGGATGGGACTGGAGACGTGCTGACATCAACCTGGGAGAGCTGCGCGGCAATCCTATTATTTTTAATGACTCCAAAAAGTTTCTTTAAAGCGGTTTCTACCTACGTCCCGGGTACGCAGGACCACGCCAAGTCCCAGCATGAGTATGCCAAAAGGGTTCGTGATCTCACTGCCGAGCGGGTGACGAAATTTTCCCGTGTATTCAGCCAGCTATCCCGCAGCTTTCATCAAATATCTGCGAGTGAGGGGGCAAAACCGGACGGAGAAATTGAACACTTTATGAATGCGGTGGCGGAAGGAACATGTGCCTCTTGCTTTAAGTGCGAGCAATGCTGGGACGGCAAGTTTATGCAAACCCATCAGTATATGACGGAAATGATGAGTGCCATTGAGGAAAATCCTGATTTGGAGCCGGAGCAGATGCCGCCGCAATGGAGCAAGGCATGTGCCAAAACGGGCGCTGTCCTGCAGGTCATGAAACAGCAGTATAGTCTCTATCAACATAATATGCAGTGGAAGCGCCAAGTATACGATAGTCGTCAGCTTGTTGCTGACCAGCTCTCAGGTGTATCGCAAATTATGGAGGATTTAGCGCGGGAAATTCAGCGGGAAGGGCAGACCATGCATCGGCAGGAGGAGCAAATCCGAGAGGCCCTTGATAGACTGGGCTTATCCATCCAATCCATCGAAATTATTAGTCTGGATGCAGGTCAGGTTGAAATTGAGATTGTCCACGCCTATACAAGGGGATTTGATGAATGCCGGAAAATCATTGCTCCACTGCTATCGGACATACTGGACGAGCATATAGCCGTCATGCGCGAAACGGCGGCAGATCGCCACCAAGGCTTGGCTACAGTTATGTTTGGTTCTGCTAAAACATATGAGATTGCTACAGGAGTAGCTAGTGCTGCCAAAGGAGGCGATTTCTTTTCAGGAGACAGCTACAGCATGATGGAGCTAGGGAATGGAACTTTTGCAGTCTCTTTAAGCGATGGTATGGGGAACGGAGAACGTGCGCAGCAAGAGAGCAGTGCAGCACTGAACATTTTGGAGGAACTACTGCAATCGGGGATGGACGAAAAATTGGCAATCAAGTCGGTTAACTCTGTCCTGATGCTCCGATCACCTGAGGAAATGTATGCTACGGTGGATATGGCGCTCATTGATCAGTACACGGCTAAGACAACCTTTATGAAGATTGGATCTACGCCGAGCTTTATTAAAAGAGGGGAGGAGGTCATTCCTGTATCTGCTAGTAATTTACCAATTGGTATTATACAGGATATCGAAGTTGATTTGGTGTCGCTACAACTCCAACCGGGAGATATTCTTATTATGATTACAGACGGCATATACGATTCACCGGGTTATGCAGTTAATAAAGAAATATGGATGAAGCGCATGATTCAGGAGATTGAAAGTGAGGATCCACAGGAACTGGCTGACTGTTTGCTAGAACGGGTTATTCGATACCAACAAAATCAAATTTATGATGATATGACTGTCGTCGTTAGTAAAATAGATCACTTTCACCCCGAGTGGGCCACACTCCATGTACCTGGTATGAGATGGTTGGAACGTCCACGGACGGTGAGCTAGACCGACATTGCCCGGGAAATTCCTTATTCGGTTTTAAAAATCCGCATCCTTCGTTTGAATCGTTCCGGATTAGGCAAAGATAGAATCTATCGGAATAGATTAAGAGGAAGCGGAGGCCAAAAACGATGAAGCAAATTTTGATCATTACAGATGGATGCTCTAACGTAGGTGTTAGTCCGGTTATGGCGGCTGCCCAGGCTTTGCGGGAGGGAATTACAGTGAACGTCGCCGGAGTTATAGACTATGGAACGATCGGCGAGCTTGGGAGCGCAGAGATTCAAGAGATTGCTAAAGCAGGGGGTGGGTTTAGCCAAATCGTTGGTACGAAGCAGTTAGCGCAAACCATGCAAATGATGACGCGCAAAACGGTGGTTCAAACGATTCAGCAGGCGGTTAATAGAGAGTTAACGCACATTTTAGGTGAGGGCGGTGCCCGGCATATCGGCGAACTGCCTCCAGCCAAACGAGCTCAGGTGGTAGAGGTAATGGATGAACTGACGGAAACAAGCCCTCTGGAAGTTGCTTTGCTCATTGATGCAAGTGCAAGCATGAAGCCTAAGCTGCCTGCTGTAGAGGACAGTATCCGCGATTTAATGCTCAGCTTACAGTCCAGAAGCGGACTCAGTCGCATATCTGTATTTCATTTCCCGGGCGGACGAATGGGAGAAGACGCAGTCATGGATATCGGATGGACTTCTGAGCTGGATCAGATCAAGTCGATATTCGGACGCTTGCGGATGAAAGGAGCGACACCTACAGGACCAGCCATTTTACAAGTGATTGATTATTACCGATATGTTACACTAGGGGAACAGAAAGATCTGGAAGAATCCTATGGCAAAGGAGAAGGGATGCTCGGTGACTACGTCGTCTGATCCCGTTCTTGCACCCGGAACGGTCATCAAGGGCAAATGGAAGCGGAGCAGCTATGTCATCCAGCGCTTGCTGGGCCGGGGAGCGAACGGAACTGTATATTTGGTAAAAGAAGCACAGGCCGATCGGCAATTTGCTCTCAAAATGGGAAGAAACACGCTAGATTTGCAATCGGAGATTAATGTGCTGACCACATTACAGTCTCAAGGGACACAGGCTGCCCTCCAGCGGAATGGAAATCCTTCCTTTTTGTTTGAGGTGGATGATGTAGTGTTACGCAATGGGGAGATTCCCTTTTATGTTATGCGGTATGTTAAGGGAGATCCGCTTCATAAATTTGTGGCAGCCAAAGGGTCGGAATGGTATGGTGTGGCTGGAACTGGCATACTGAATCGTTTGGCCGATCTCCATCAGGCTGGATGGGTGTTTGGCGACCTGAAACCTCAGAATATATTGGTCAATGCCTATGGAGAGGCTGAGTTGATTGATTATGGTGGAGTGTCCCTTGCAGGTCGGAGTGTTAAACAATTTACAGAATGGTACGACAGGGGATTCTGGAATGCGGGTAGTCGAAATGCTGATCCCCAGTACGACCTGTTTGCCTTTGCTCTCCTGACTATTCATATATTGGAGAGCGAATCGCTAAAGGCAGCTGCGAGCAGGCTGCCACAGCTACGTAATACGGCAGAATTGACGGTCATTATCCGTCGCAGCCGTATATTGCGCCCCTACGCCGAATGGCTGCTGGGTGCTGTTCGTGGCGAATATTCCGATACTCGTGTGGCGGCCCGAGCATGGTCGCGTCTGGCTTCCGCACATGTCAGGCAATCGTCTATCAACAGAGGAAATCCACGCTGGCTGGGATATGCTTTTACGGTATCGCTTTTGCTGCTTGCCGGAGCGCTCTGGATTGCGTTAAGGTAGCAGCATGACTTACATAAGATACAGAGGATTATCATTTTTACGGTCGGGAGAAAAGAGGGTCGTGAATGGAAACAACAAAACCGACCGGTGTTGTACAGGAAGTGCTCGCTTTGGCGCGAGAACATTCACTGTGGAGCCCCGGAGACCGCATTGTGGTTGCTGTATCCGGTGGGCCGGATTCGGTGGCCCTTTTGCACATTTTACATGAAATATCCGTTATACATATGTCATTACAACTCGTCTGCGCACATGTCCATCATGGCTTCAGACCAGAGGAATCGGATGCGGAGGCTGAAGAGGTACACAAATTTGCCCGAAAGCTCAATCTTCCATTTGAGATGATTCGAGTTGATGCACCAGCTTATATGAAGCAGAGCGGCAAGGGTCCCCAAGAGGCAGCTCGTGAACTGCGGTACAGCTTCTTACATGAGACGGCTACGAAGTGGGAGGCACAGCATATTGCAATGGCTCACCATGGCGATGATCAAGCTGAAACAGTTCTCTTGCACTTGCTGCGCGGTAGCGGACCTGCGGGTTTGGCGGGTATGCGTTTGGCACGGAAGGAAAAAAATGTGCAACTCATTCGCCCGCTACTTCGTATGTACAAGGCTGACTTGATTGCATATTGCAACTTTTATGGTCTTTCCTATGTGACAGACAGCACTAATTTATCATCTAAATATCGTCGCAATGCTATCCGGATGGATGTGCTCCCTTTTTTGGGGCAATATAATGAGCAACTGACACCGTCCCTGAATCGGTTGGCCGAAACGATGGCTGACGAAAATGATTTTATGGAGGCAGCTACACTGTCGGCATACGAGAAAATGGTGCGTTTCAATAATGGCAGGTACATGTTTTCCATCGCTTCATACCGCCAGCTATCCGTTGCTTTACAACGGAGGTTGATTAAACTAATATTAAATTATCTGCCTTCGGACAGTGGGAATTTTGATTTTCGTAAAATTGAGACCGTTCGACTAAGACTTCTCCAAGAGACATCCTCTACATGGAGCTTGGACTTGGGCGGCGGTGCGGTTGGAGTCCGCGAATATGACCAGGCGGTTTTGTTTGACCGTACGCAAGTCGTTATGGGTGAATGGAGCTATGGACTGAGCGTATTGCCTATTTCCGGTGAGCTTGAGTTGCCTGAAGCAGGGGGTATACTCCGGTGGCGAAGAGCTTCCTATTGGGACGGAAACCGTCCGGCGAATGAGGAAGAAGCGTGGTTCGACGCAGATCAATTAATTCTGCCGTTGACTGTACGTTCGCGATTACCTGGAGATACCATACATGTAATGGGATTAAAGGGAAGAAAAAAGGTTAAAGATATTTTTATTGATGAAAAAATACCTCCTTCAATGCGTTCCGTTATTCCCATCGTCTGCGACCACTCTGGAGCTGTTCTCTGGATTCCGGGCGTACGGCGTTCTGTACATGCTGCGGTGCAAAAGCACACGTCTTCGGTTATATATATGTCATGGCAAAGACGAGAGAGTCCGGGGCACCGGTAATTGCACAGGAACGGCTTTCATAGTATAAACTTAGGAGGTTTACACCGTTGCAAAATGATATTCAGGAAGTATTGATCAGTGAAGAAGAAATCCAGAGTAAAATCAAGGAATTGGGCGCACAGCTTAGCGTGAAATATGAAGGGAAAAATCCATTGGTGATTTGCGTGCTGAAGGGTGCGTTTATTTTTATGGCAGATTTGGTTAAAGCTATTACGGTGCCGTTGGAACTTGATTTCATGGCTGTATCTAGCTATGGAGCATCCACCAAATCATCAGGCGTCGTTAAAATCATCAAAGATTTGGATGCTTCAGTAGAAGGACGCGATGTTCTGATTGTCGAAGATATTATCGACAGTGGTCTGACGCTGACACATTTGATTGAATTGCTCAAGAATCGTAATGCCAATTCGGTATGTGTCGTAACTTTGTTCGACAAGCCTGCGCGCCGGACCGTTAATCTTGAAGCTGACTATACCGGATTTACACTTCCGGATGCGTTTGTTGTCGGCTATGGTCTGGACTATGCCGAGCATTACCGGAACCTCCCATACATAGGGATTTTGAAGCCGGAAATCTACACCAGCTAATCTCAGCCTCCAGTCCTAGGACTAAATAGGGTCCTTTGTTGAGAAGGGCTTACAGGCTATGGTAAAATAACTTAAGTGTCTCGAGAGGAGGTAGGGGATGAATCGGTTCATCCGGAATTCTGGTTTTTATTTGATTCTTTTTTTAGTTGTGGTGGGTATCGTTCAGTTTGTTAGCAACAGTAACGAAGCCTCCGATCTCCCTAGATATGACCAATTACGGCAAGAGGTTAAAGCTAATAACATCTCTAAAGTAACGGTCCAATTTGACGGTTACGCCTATCTTGTAACCGGTGCATATAAGAAGCAGCCGGCTAATGCTAAATCAACCAATTTTTCCGTATACGTTCCGCCAACGGATCAAGCACTAAGTGAACTGGTGAATGCCAGCGAAGCGAACGGGTTTGAATACGTACAGAAGAAAATGGAAGGCGAAAGCATTTGGCTGACATTTTTGACTTCTATTATTCCTTTGGTGATCATGTTCCTGTTGTTTTTCTTCCTGTTTAATCAGGCACAGGGCGGTGGCGGCAAAGTAATGAACTTCGGCAAGAGCAAAGCCCGTCTGTATAACGAAGAGAAGAAGAAGGTTACCTTCGAAGACGTAGCAGGGGCTGACGAAGAGAAGCAAGAGCTTGTCGAAGTCGTAGAATTCTTGAAGGACCCACGTAAGTTCGCAGCTGTGGGCGCTCGTATTCCAAAAGGTGTCCTGTTAGTGGGCCCTCCGGGTACAGGTAAAACACTCTTGGCGAGAGCTGTTGCAGGTGAGGCCGGAGTGCCGTTTTTCAGCATCTCGGGTTCTGACTTTGTAGAAATGTTCGTCGGGGTCGGTGCTTCCCGTGTTCGCGATTTGTTCGAAAATGCGAAGAAGAACGCACCTTGTATCATTTTCATTGATGAAATTGATGCGGTTGGACGTCAAC
Source organism: Paenibacillus ottowii (assembly GCF_050516475.1). Taxonomy (NCBI): domain Bacteria; kingdom Bacillati; phylum Bacillota; class Bacilli; order Caryophanales; family Paenibacillaceae; genus Paenibacillus; species Paenibacillus ottowii. The sequence continues at coordinate 571,406 of NZ_CP191577.1, forward strand.
GTGGCGCCGGATTGGGTGGCGGACATGATGAACGTGAGCAAACGCTCAACCAATTGCTCGTAGAGATGGATGGATTCGGCGCAAACGAAGGCATCATCATCGTTGCTGCTACTAACCGTCCGGATATTCTCGATCCGGCCTTGCTTCGTCCGGGACGTTTTGACCGTCAAATTACGGTTGACCGTCCAGATGTTAAAGGTCGCGAAGCGGTATTGCATGTACATGCACGCAACAAACCATTAACGAAGGATGTTAAATTGGACGTTATTGCGAAGCGTACAACAGGCTTTACGGGCGCTGATCTGGAAAATCTGTTGAACGAAGCTGCCTTGCTGGCGGCTCGCCGTAACCGCAGAGATATTTCGATGCGAGAAGTAGATGAAGCGATCGACCGTGTTATCGTAGGTACTGAAAAACGCAGCCGCGTAATCAGTGACCGCGAGAAACGAATTGTTGCTTATCATGAAGCAGGTCATACGATTATCGGTTACTTCCTGGAAAATGCCGATATGGTTCACAAGGTAACCATTATTCCACGTGGACGTGCAGGCGGATATGTCATCATGCTTCCGAAGGAAGACCGCATGCTGACAACAAAGCAGGAATTGCTGGATAAAATCACTGGATTACTGGGTGGACGTGTTTCCGAGGAGCTATTTATTGGTGAGATCGGAACGGGAGCCTATAGTGACTTCCAACAAGCGACAAGCATTGCGCGCAGCATGATCGTAGAATACGGTATGAGTGAGAAGCTCGGTCCAATGCAGTTCGGAACTTCCCAAGGTCAAGTATTCCTTGGACGGGATATCGGTCATGAGCAGAACTACAGTGACCAGATCGCTTATCAGATTGACCAGGAGATGAATCGCTTCATCACTGACTCTTATGAGCGTGCTAAAGAACTCCTGACGAAGTATTCCAAAGAGGTTCACTTGATCGCTCAAACCTTGCTGGAAGAAGAAACTCTGGAGCTTGAACAAATCAAACGTTTGATCGAGACAGGTTCTTTGGACGGCAATACGAATGAGGGAGAAGGAACACCAGAAAACGGTGAGCCTATAATCGACAACATCGGAGATGTCCGTGTACGTATTCAAGGCAAGGATGACGAGCCTAAGAATACAACGGATCAACCGAACGATATCCCTAATCTGCAAAAACCTGAGGATGATAACAATTCAGGCAATTCGGGCGGTACTCCACCGACAACAACCTGATCATCGGATGGATAGCTGAAAAAGCATATATGTAAGCTTCGGGAAACCATATCCTATTGGTTTTCCGAAGCTTTTTTAGATGGAAGATTATTGCTAACGTGATTTGACAGACACAGGAACGTTGTGTACATTTATTGTTAAATAAACGGCTGTCACATACTTGGCTTAAAAGGACAACAGCCGCTGCAATCGACTTTCTATCATTTTGAACATATTCCGTGAGCGCATACTGTACATCTATGGTGTGCGCTATTCTTCTGTGAAATCAGGTGAAGGCATGATTCCAAGGTATCTAGTTGATTTTGATGTAGCGAAATTGACCCAATTGGAAGCCGACGTCTTAATTATCGGCTCTGGCATTGCAGGCTTATATACGGCGATTAAGGCTGCGGAGAATCGGAAAGTATTGCTGATTACCAAGAAAAGTTTAATGGAAAGCAACACTCGTTATGCTCAAGGAGGCATTGCTGCTGTCACATCGGACGAGGACTCACCGGCTTATCATATGGAAGATACTCTGATTGCTGGTGCAGGTCTGTGTGAACCCGAGGCGGTCAGAGCACTTGTGCACGAAGGTCCAGGCGGTATTCAAGAGTTAATACGATTGGGAACGGCCTTTGATCGCGCGGGTGTTGAACTAGCGCTGACACGAGAAGGGGCGCATAGTCATCGTCGCATCTTGCATGCGAATGGAGATGCCACCGGTTATGAAGTCGTGCGTGCCTTGTCACAGCAGGTTGCTGCTCATCCCGGTATTGAGGTGTGGGAAGAGTGTATGGTCATCGACCTGCTGACTGAGCATGGGGAGTGTATTGGGGCCCTCGTCCAAATGCCAGATGGAGAGAGGTCGTATATTACTGCAAATGCAACAATTTTGTGCTCAGGAGGTAGCGGACAATTATACCGTTATACGACTAACCCGGAGATCGCAACTGGGGACGGTATTGCTATGGCATATCGCGCTGGCGCGATTGTACGGGATATGGAATTCATACAGTTTCATCCTACGGCGTTATGCCATCCAGGGGCTCCAAGGTTTCTTATTTCCGAAGCTGTACGGGGAGAAGGGGCCGTGTTACGCAACATTCATGGAGAACGCTTCATGGACAAATATGATTCTCGGCAGGAGCTTGCCCCCAGAGATATCGTAGCTCGTGCAATCATCCATGAGATGGAACGCACCCAATCTGCGTTTGTATACCTGGATATTACACACGAGCCGCCGGAGCGGGTAAAGCAACGTTTTCCAACGATTTATCAGACATGTCTGTCATACGGCTTGGATATGACGACAGGCTGGCTTCCCATTGCTCCTGCGGCCCATTATATGATGGGTGGTGTCCAGACCAATCTATACGGGGAAAGCTCCATCAGGCGTTTGTTCGCCTGTGGCGAGACTTCTTCCACAGGTGTCCACGGCGCTAATCGTCTGGCGAGCAATTCGTTATCTGAGGCTATTGTGTTCGCCAGCAGGATTATCGAGCGGCTGCCATCATTGCCGCCGCTGGTCGGACATACTTTGATATCTTATAGCGATAACCGTGCAGAGTATCAGGCTTCAACCGTCGTGGAACGGCGGCATAAGCTGCAAGAAACGATGGTGCAATATGCTGGAGTTCGTCGGCATAGAGACGGCCTGCAAGCAGCTTTAGAAGAGCTGAACAGGCAAGTTCCTGTGTTTCAGACTGTGATCGCCAGTCAGGAAGAGATCGAATTTGCCAATTTGCTCACCTGTGCTTTATTAGTAGTAGATGGTGCACTGCTGCGCGAGGAGAGTCGCGGGGCGCACTATCGTGAGGACTTCCCTGAGACAGATGATCGCGTGTGGCGTAAGCATGTTCAGCAGCGACGTGAGCAAGGGATAACGGAGGAGAGCGTTCATGACATCTAACAGCGAGCTTTATGGAGAGTTTAGCGGATATCAGGAAGAACTGACAGCACAAATTCGCAGCTGGCTGCGAGAAGATACAGGTTCCGGTGATGTGACCACACGCTGGACGATTGAGCCGGGCCACCAGTCCAAGGCTGTCATTCATGCCAAGGAGAGTGGCGTGATTGCCGGTTTACCCGTCGCTGAACTTGTATTTCGAGTAGTGGACCCTTCCTTGTCGTTCACTCCGCTAGCGACCGATGGCCAGTGGATTGAAAAGGGAAGCGTTCTGGCAGAGGTGAATGGGAGTACTCATGCCATTTTGACCGGGGAGCGATTGGCGTTAAATTTACTCCAGCGGATGTCCGGAATTGCCACACGGACGCGGAGTTTTATAGATCAATTGCAGGGACTTTCCACACGCTTGGTGGACACGCGTAAAACAACACCGGGACATCGACTGTTGGAGAAGTATGCTGTGCGTGTAGGCGGCGGCTCGAATCATCGTTTTGGTCTGTACGATGCTGTTATGATTAAGGATAATCATATTAAGGGCGCGGGTGGGATTGCACAAGCGGTGAGCCGAGCGCGCGCGCACATCCCGCATACGATGACGATTGAAGTAGAGACGGAAAACATGACGCAAGTCCAGGAAGCGCTGGAAGCTGGGGCAGATATTATTATGCTGGATAACATGTCTGTCCCAGATATGAAGAAAGCTGTTCGCTTCATTCGTGAACAGGCCCCACACGTCAAAACAGAAGCCTCAGGCAATGTATCGCTGGATACAGTGCGTGGGATGGCTGAGAGTGGCGTAGATGTGATTTCTGTAGGCAGGCTGACATACTCATTTCATAACCTGGATATCAGCCTTGACCTTAACGCAAAGAAAGATAGGTGACACCCATTGATTCTTGTAGTGGATGTAGGTAATACCAATATTGTTCTGGGGATGTATGAAGGGCGCGAGCTGTTACACCACTACCGGATCAGCACTTCTAGACAGGCAACCGCAGATGAATACGGCGTACTCATACATAATCTTTTTAGTATGGGCGGCGTATTAATGGATGACATCCAGGGAGTTATTATTTCCTCTGTCGTTCCGCCGTTGGTCCGGGTATTAGAGGAAATGTGCGATAAATATATTGGCAAAACGCCGTTAATTGTCGGACCGGGAATCAAGACCGGTCTTAACCTGCGTTACGAAAATCCGCGTGAAGTAGGTGCGGATCGGATCGTGAACGCTGTTGCGGCTGTAGAACGGTTCGGCGGGCCGCTTGTTGTGGTGGATTTTGGAACAGCAACGACGTTTGATTGTATTGATGACAAGGGAAACTATCTGGGTGGAGTCATTGTGCCGGGTATCGGCATTTCGACGGAGGCACTGTATCAACGGGCCTCCAAGCTCCCTCGTATCGAGCTGGAGAAACCCAAAAAGGTTATTGGCCGGAATACGGTCCATGCAATGCAGGCCGGGATTATTTTCGGTTATGCTGGACAAGTCGATGGCATTGTGAGGCGCATTAAGGAAGAAATGCAAGCGGAACCCACAGTTATTGCTACCGGAGGCCTTGCAGAGCTGATTGCATCAGAGACGGAAAGCATTCAGGAAGTGCTGCCGATGTTGACGCTCGAAGGATTACGCATCATTTACCAACGTAACGCTGAATAAAAAGTAGAACCAGGCTGCCGCTGAGTCGAACCGATGATTTTATCGGTTTGGATTAGCGGCGTTTTTCGTCTATACTGAAATATGTTACGTTTTTGGACATTCGCGTGATCTGTTAATGCAGGTTGTTTATATAGTTAGGAAATGATGCTTCAAGGATGAGGAAATACTAATGAAAATAAGCAGCATGGCTGCCTTGGACTATAGGGAGGATAACAATTATGGAAAATAAGCAGGATCGACTTATTCGCGGCACAGCCATGGATGGAAGGGTTAGAGCCTTTGCGGTTCGGACAACTCAATTGGTAGAGGAACTGCGGAGAAGACACGATACTTATCCTACAGCAACCGCTGCATTGGGACGAACCCTCACAGCGGGTGCAATTATGGGTTCTATGCTAAAAGGCAAAGAACGACTGACCATTCAAGTCAAAGGTGATGGGCCGATTGGACAAATTGTCGTTGATGCCAACGCTGTAGGAGAAGTGCGAGGTTATGTTACCGAACCACATGTGCATTTGCCAAGCAATAGTATGGGCAAACTGGATGTAGCGGGTGCCGTAGGTACAGAGGGATTCATTCATATTATCAAGGATCTGGGGCTAAAAGAACCGTACCGCGGTAGTATTCCGATTATTTCTGGCGAACTCGGTGAGGATTTTACCTATTATTTTGCCAAATCCGAACAGACCCCCTCAGCGGTCGGTCTGGGTGTGCTGGTAGATACGGATAACTCCGTTATTGTGGCTGGCGGGTTTATTATTCAGTTGCTTCCAGGCCTGAGTGATGATGAGATTACTGCCATTGAAAATGCAGTCGGCTCCATTCCACCTGTTACTGCTCTGCTGGATCAAGGGTTGGAGCTAGAAGAAATGCTGCGTTGGATGCTGCCGGACGTTCGTGTTCTTGATGAAATGGATATTCATTTCCAATGTGAGTGCTCACGCGAGCGCGTGGAGAAAACATTGATCAGCTTGGGAGAAAGTGAATTAAAGCAATTAATTGAGGAAGAAGGACAGGCTGAGGTCGTGTGTCACTTTTGTAATGAGGCTTATCAGTTTAATAAGGATGAATTGCAAAGTCTGTTAGATCAAGCCAAGGCCTAACCGGATGGGCGGTGCAAGCGATGACTACACGGGAAAAAGGATTATGGACAGCTGTCATTATTCTGACCGTTAGCGTCGCCGCCTTGGGTGGTCTTATCATGCTTCGGGGGCTGTTAAAGCCGGGTGATGTAAGCAAGGATGACGGCGATCATATTGTGGCGGAGATGGGTCAGGAAGGCATATCGGAGGAACAGTGGGTAGCGGAACTGAAAAAGCGATATGGAACGAATACGCTGTTGCAAATGTTGAATCGTAAAGCCGTGCAGGCTGAAACCAAGCGTCTCGGTATCAAGATCACCCAAGAGGATTTACAGCAGGTGCTGGAGCAGGATAGTAAAGGGTACGACTCAGAACAAACCTACTTTGAGGAGATGCAGCAACAGTTTGGCTTAGATCCGGTTGATTTGCGGAATGAAGCCGAATACCGGATCGGCTTGGAGAAAATAGCTACCGAAGGTATTCAAGTTGAGGAATCCCAGATTGACGAGTATTGGGAACAGCACCCTGAGGAATTTGCCGCTGGTAAGGAGATCAAACTGGCAGCCCTTTATGTGGCTAAAGCGGAGGAAGCAGAGGCGTTGCTGGATCGGGTCAAGCAAGGTGAAAGTTTCGACACGCTGCTTCGGGAGCATTCAGGTTCAGGTAACCCTCTGGGCGAGGATCATAGCGGACAACTGGGATGGGTGGATGAATATGACCCATTTCAACCGGAGGTGGTCATGAAGGCGGCGAGAGAACTAAGCTCCGGAGACGTTGCAGGTCCCATCTCCGTGAACAATGGCTATGCGGTCATTTATGTACAGGATGTCAGACTCAAGAACTCTCCAGACAAGCAGCAGATTCGTCAGCAGATTCGCCGATCTCTTGCGCTAGCACAAGCCGCTCCTTTGGAAGAGGTCGAGAAGAGTCTGCGTGATAAATATGGAGCGCGTATTTTATCTGGGAAAGAGGCATCTTCTGCTTCTCTCTAACATCGTAGAAGAAGCTTGATTTTAAAGGAAACAGGTGCGGATAACGTGGGTAAACAGCATTCCAGCTTATTTACTTGTATTGACATTGGAATTGAAGATTGTTATGATTAGCGTATAAAACCAACTATTTTTATCGGAAATCAAATGAACGGCATAAAACGAACAATGATTTACCTAGAATCATCTGCAATATGATTTCGCAATTTTTAATATATCATCTACAGTCAGGGAGGAATTATCATGGCTAAAGTTGTTAATAACATCACCGACCTTATCGGAGAAACGCCCCTCGTTCGCCTCAACCGGATCGTACCGGAGGATAGCGCTGAGATTTATCTGAAGCTGGAATATCAGAACCCAGGCTCCAGTGTAAAGGACCGTATTGCAATTAGTATGGTGGAAGAAGCTGAGCGTGAGGGGCTGCTTAAACCGGGTGGTACCATTATTGAAGCAACTAGCGGTAACACAGGAATCGGCTTGGCAATGGTTGCTGCTGCGAAGGGGTATAAAGCTGTAATTGTTATGCCAGAAACGATGAGTATAGAGCGTCGTAATTTGTTGCGTGCTTACGGAGCCGAGCTTGTGTTAACACCAGGCTCAGAAGGTATGAACGGATCTGTTAAGAAAATGGAAGAGCTGTTGAGCGAGAATCCGGAATATTTCGCTGCCGAGCAGTTCAAGAATAAAGCCAATATCAAAATTCACCGTGAAACAACGGGTCCTGAGATCGTAGAAGCGATTCGTTCCATTGGCGGTACTCTGGACGCCTTTGTAGCAGGCATAGGTACTGGCGGAACCATTTCTGGTGCCGGAGAAGTGCTTAAGAAGGAATTCCCTGATATCAAAATTGTGGCTGTGGAGCCCGCTTCTTCACCATTGCTAGCAGGCGGCAAGCCAGGACCTCACAAAATTCAAGGACTGGGTGCCAACTTTATTCCTGAAATTTTAAACCGCGACATCTATGATGAAATTTTCCATGTAGAAAACGATGAAGCTTTCGAGGTAGCACGTAGAGTAGCCAAGGAAGAGGGCATTTTGTCCGGTATTTCATCCGGTGCAGCTGTTCACGCAGCTTTGAAACTTGCTAAGCAATTGGGCAAGGGCAAACGGATTGTTGTCATTATTCCAAGTAATGGCGAACGCTACCTGAGTACACCACTATACAATTTCGAGCTGTAATTATGTCGTAATTGTGTATACTATACGTAAGGAGTCCCTCATTCCCTGTAACCGGGGGGTGGGGGTTTCTTTGTAAGGAAAAGAATGCAGACTTTTGGCAAAGTAAGGGAAGGGGCAGCACACACAGATGAAATGGACAGCTAGAGTGACGGAAGCGCAGTGGCAGGCTTGGCAGGAGGAAGACTGGAGCATGCTGCCCTATATTGCTGAGTACTCATTACCCGTTAGCGGCTTACCGTCATCGTGGCGGAAGGCTTGGGAGGATGCGTCACCATATGCCTTCTTACTGGAGAGCGCCAAGGGTGGAAGGTATACCTATCTGTCCTTAAATCCGGTTGCTGTATTGGAAGGCAAGGGGGAGCATGCAGTCTGGAATGACCTGCAAAGTGGGGAGCATGTTGATATACATGGACAACCTTTGACAGTCATGAACGATTGGATCGCCTCTTACCGTGCGCCACGTGTACCTGGCATGCCTTTTTTCTCTGGGGGATTTGCGGGTTACCTAGGCTACGATGTAGCCCGCTCGTTGGAGCGTTTGCCCAATCAAGCTGCAGACGATACAGATATACCTGATTATGTATGGATGAGGGTGAATGAGTTGTGGATTTATGATCACGAAGCCTCATGCCTATATTGTGCTGTTCATATGCCTAATCCTGCCCACTCTAGTAACCTCAGCAGTCAGACTGATCTGGATAATAACGTTATGTTGGATGAGACTACGTCTATACTTTCCGAGTATTATGCGGAAGCGGTCCAACGTGCAGAACACATGCTGACTCAGTGGATGAACATCATGCACGCAGGAGAGACTGATCCAGCTTATCCTCATCGTTGTGCTCGACTATCCGATGCAGGATTAGAGGCTGTTCATCAAGAATCTGAAGGCTGGAAAACAGCTTTCAGCCAACAGGACTTTGAACATGCCGTGAAACGTGTGCAGGAATATATTGCCCAAGGGGATGTATTTCAGGTGAACTTGTCGATTCGCCAGCAGCGTACGCTTTCAGCCCTTCCTGAGAATATATATGAATGGCTTCGTTTATTGAATCCATCCCCTTATATGGGGATGCTGCGTATGTCAGATTTACGGATCGTCAGTGGCTCACCGGAATTGCTGGTGAAGCTGGAGGATGGACGTGTGAGCGCCCGACCTATAGCAGGTACGAGAAGAAGGGGGCTGACACCGGATGAAGATGCCGCTATGGCAGCAGAGCTTCTATCCAGCGAAAAAGAACGTGCCGAACATATTATGCTCGTCGATCTGGAGCGTAACGATATCGGACGGATTGCTGAATACGGATCGGTGCATGTCCCTGAATTGCTGACTGTCGAATACTATTCGCACGTTATGCATTTGGTTTCTCAGGTCGAGGGAAAGTTAGCACCGGGTCGTACAGCTGTAGACGTAATTGCCGCTACCTTTCCTGGCGGAACTATCACAGGAGCGCCGAAGGTGCGCACCATGGAAATCATTGAAGAATTAGAGCCTGTCCGACGGGGGCCTTACACGGGGTCCCTTGGATGGATTGACTATAATGGTAATATGGAATTAAATATTATAATAAGAACACTAGCTGTTAAGGGCAACACTGCCTACTTACAGACAGGTGCGGGTATCGTCATTGATTCAGACCCGTACAGGGAATATCGGGAGTGTTGGAACAAGGCCAGAGCTGTCATGAAGGCGGTACAATGTGGCGAAGAAGAAGCCGCTTTGAGCAGGAGCGGTATCACAGGAGGGTGAGTCGTATGATTTTGGTGATTGATAATTATGATTCGTTTACGTACAATCTTGTGCAATATCTGGGTGAACTTGGGGAAGAAGTGACCGTGAAACGGAACGATGAGATTGATGTGAAAGGCATAGAAGAGCTTGCACCAGAGCATATTTTGATCTCGCCAGGTCCATGCACGCCGAATGAGGCGGGAATATCGCTGGATGTGATCAACCATTTTAAAGGCCGGATTCCGATTTTCGGCGTGTGTCTCGGTCACCAGGCCATCGGACAGGCATTTGGCGGTAAGGTTATCCGCGCTGATCGGCTCATGCATGGCAAAACATCACCGATTCTCCATCACAATACTTCAGTATTTGAGGGCTTGCCTTCTCCGTTCACAGCAACCCGGTATCACTCATTGCTGGTAGAGCGCGAGAGTCTGCCTGAATGTCTAGAGATTACCGCTGAAACCGCAGAGGGCGAAATTATGGGTTTGCGGCACAAAGAGTTTGCTGTTGAGGGAGTTCAGTTCCATCCCGAATCCATTATTACCGATTACGGGCATCAATTGTTGCGCAATTTTCTTAAACGCAAGGTAGGCGTCTGATTTATGAAATATATCGGAGTTAACGGCGTCCTCACGGAAGCCGCAAAAGCCGTGATTCACGTTAGTGATCACGGCTTTTTATACGGTATGGGCTTGTTTGAAACATTCCGTACCTATAAGGGTGCTCCATTTTTGCTGGATCGGCATCTGCATCGACTGAAGGAAGGCTGCCGAATGCTGGGCATTCCTTTTCAACCGGATGAAGAGCAGCTTACAAAATACATCCAGCATCTGATGGCGGCAAATGGGCTGGATGAAGCCTACATCCGCTACACCGTATCAGCGGGTGAAGAGGCTCTGGGTTTGCCATCCGGTGACTATACGCGGCCCAACCATATTTTGTTCGCCAAGCCGCTGCCTTCTACAAATACTCAAACCGGGCAATCCTCAGCACCGTCGGCGCTTCAGTTGCTGCGAACCCCTAGAAACACTCCGGAGGGTGAGGTTCGATTAAAGTCGCTCCATTATATGAATAATATTTTTGCGAAGCGGGAACTTCAGCAGTATGTCGAAGCTGTTCGTTATAAGGCTGAAGGAATGATGCTTACGGCCAGTGGTTTTCTGGCAGAGGGAATAGTCAGTAATCTGTTTTTTGTGCGAAACAATACGCTGTATACTCCTGACTTGTCTACTGGAATTTTGCCAGGTATTACTCGTGAGTTTATTTTGGAGCTGGCGCATCTGCGAGGTATTCCATGTGAGCAAGGGCTATACCGTTGGGACGAGCTGAAACAGGCTGATGAAATTTTTATGACCAACTCTATACAAGAAATACGACCCGTGGATTTATTATTGGAGCCGGGAGGAGCAGCGAGCCATTTATCGGCTCCCTTGGCAGAGACCGAGTCTATAACGGCTTTGCTGTTGCACGATTATAGGCAGAAAGCAGGGATGAAGTGAATATACCAACTCTTTATGAACGCAGCTATCAAATGGGGGAGGCCGAGCTTACACTCGGACATTCTACCCAGATTATGGGTATCCTCAACGTGACCCCGGATTCATTTTCTGATGGAGGATTGCATTATAATTCAGAGATTGCTGTTTTGCATGCGTTGAAGCTCGTGGAGGATGGAGCGAATATCATTGATATTGGCGGGGAGTCCACTCGTCCGGGTCATGAACCAGTAGGTGTGGAAGAGGAACTGGCTCGGGTCATTCCGGTTGTCCAGGCGATCCATCGAATTGCACCGCACATCCCGTTATCTGTGGATACTTACAAAGCCGAAGTAGCTAGACAGGCGCTTGAAGCAGGCGCACACATCATCAATGATGTGTGGGGGTTTAAGGCAGATCCTGATATGGCACGTGTAGCAGCGGAATTTGATTGTCCGGTCATTTTGATGCATAACCGTCACGACCGTAACTATACCGATTTGGTTTCTGATATGCTGTCCGATTTAAAGGAAAGTATTCAGTTAGCACTGGACGCAGGGGTACGTAAGGAGCAGATCATTTTAGACCCAGGCATCGGTTTCGCCAAAGATTATGATGAAAATATTCATGCCATGACTTCTCTTGATACATTGAGTCAACTGGGGTTTCCGCTGTTATTGGCTACATCGCGCAAAAGGTTTATCCGTACAGCACTGGACTTGCCTGTGAATGATGTGGTGGAGGGCACTGCGGCCACCGTCGCCTTTGGTATTGCCCAAGGGTGTCAGATTGTGCGTGTGCACGATGTGGCACAGATCAAGCGCACTGTGCGTATGTGTGATGCGATGGTGTACGGGTCTAAAAAAGCATTGAGTTATGGTGGTTAGAAGACGCTTCATAAACGATTTGATCCTGCGATCGCTGTTGCAACGGGATTCTTTTGAATTGATAAAATGTATATCTGTAAGAATCCCGTTGCAAAGGCGAGCGCTATGTACATCTTTAGTTGAGCTTATTTAGAGAAAATCAAAAAACAGGGGGCTATCCAAGTGGATAAAATGAAATTGCATCGCATGGAGTATTACGGATATCATGGCGTTTTCCCGGAGGAGCGTAAGCTGGGACAACGTTTTTATATAGACTTGGAGCTGGAGCTTGATCTGCGTGAGGCGGGTGAGCAGGATGCTTTGGACAAAACGGTTAATTATGCTGAGGTGCATTACACCGTGAAGGATATCGTAGAAAAGGAATCTTACCAATTGATTGAAGCTTTGGGCGAACGTATTGCATCTTCCCTACTGGACACTTATACTAGTGTCAATGCACTGACTGTCAAAGTGACGAAGCCGCATCCGCCGTTTGATATTCATTTTCAGGGTGTGACGGTTGAGCTTTATCGCGCAAGAAAGTAGGAACGATACATGAATGCACATTCGACCTCTGAGGCATCAGAGGCTTATATTGCTTTAGGGGCTAATTTGGGGGAGCGTGAGCATACCCTGTATGAAGCCATTACCGCACTGGACGAACATCCAGCGATACGAGTGCTGCGCTGCTCCAGCCTATATGAAACAGACCCTGTTGGCTATCTGGATCAGCCTTCTTTTTTGAACATGACGGTAGCCGTCTCTACAACACTTGCTCCAGAGGAGCTTTTGGTTTATATGCTGGAGGTGGAGAGTCGTCTGGGGAGGGTAAGGCATATTCCTAACGGTCCACGAACCATTGATCTGGACTTGTTGTGGATGGAAGCGGCACAATTGGCTACGCCAGATTTGGAACTTCCTCATCCTCGTATGTTGGAGCGTGCTTTTGTGCTGGTTCCTTTGGCTGACATTGTTCCGAGCCAAGATTCGTCCGGTCTGTACAGTATCGTGCATACAGCATTGAATTCTGTGGATGGAAAGGACGGCATACAGCTTTGGAAAACTTGCAGCTGGCGCAACGACTCCGCGCCTTTCGGAAGCTAAAAGGGTTTACCCAGCAGGAGTTGGCAAACCGAACCGGCATATCTTTGACTGTATTAGGTGCTGTGGAGCGAGGTAATCGTACAGTAGACGCAGACATGCTGAACATCATCGCCCAAACTCTAGAGATTGAAGTCCGGGAATTGACGGATTAACGATAAGTATCGATATAAAAGAAGGAACAAAGGGGGGAACAGATATGTTGAAAATCGGCGATATTGAAATGAAAAACCAAGTTGTCCTGGCACCCATGGCAGGCGTGTGCAACCCTGCTTTTCGCTTGATTGCCAAGGAATTTGGTACAGGTTTGGTATGTGCAGAGATGGTTAGTGATAAAGCCATCATTCACGGCAACAAGCGTACACGTGAGATGCTGTTTGTAGATGAGCGCGAGAAGCCGCTTAGCTTGCAAATTTTCGGAGGCGACCGCGAATCTTTGGTGAAGGCAGCGAAAGTCGTAGACCAGGAGACGAATGCAGATATTATTGACATCAATATGGGCTGCCCGGTTCCCAAAGTGACCAAATGTGATGCAGGCGCTCGGTGGCTGCTTGATCCAAACAAGATTTATGAGATGGTATCGGCAGTAGTAGAATCGGTGAGCAAGCCAGTTACCGTGAAAATGCGTATCGGTTGGGATAGCGAGCATATTTACGCAGTAGAGAATGCCCGCGCTGTTGAACGTGCCGGAGGCAAGGCTGTCAGCGTACATGGTCGTACACGGGAGCAACTGTATACGGGGCATGCGAATTGGGATATTATAAAGGAAGTTAAAGAAGCGGTATCTATTCCTGTAATTGGAAATGGTGATGTGGTAACACCGGAAGATGCCCGCCGTATGCTGGATTTGACCCATTGTGATGGCGTTATGATTGGACGCGGCGCGCTGGGGAATCCATGGATGCTGTACCGTACGATCGAGTATTTGCAGACAGGTAAGCTGTTGCCCGATCCATCACCAGAGGAAAAAATCCGTATTGCCATTCTGCATATGGATCGTCTGGTGGCGCTAAAAGGCGAAGCAGTAGCTGTTCGTGAAATGCGTAAGCATCTGGCTTGGTACCTTAAGGGGCTCAAAGATTCTGCACGCATTAAGGATGTAATTATGGAAGAAACAAAGCGCGACGATATGGTACGTATTTTGGAACAGTTTGTATCGCAATTGCACATGGTGGAAAATGAAGGGCTTTCAACAGACCCTGCTTCTCCTGCAGCTGTTGCGCAATAAGGAATCTGTTCTGACTTGTGGCCGCGATTGACTTTTCCAATTGCTTGCCCTATAATCGTTCAGTATAAAATCTTGATGTATACTACATTTTGTATGCAGCTCTCAAGACAACAGCAGGAAATGTTCTCATTCCCTCAGAGTGGCATATTATGTTTTGAAAGCGTGCATTCCGATGCACTTTTAAACTTTTCCCATGACAGGAGAATCGGTTGAGATGAGCGATAAAGAAGTCATTCTGACACAGGAAGGCCTTAGAAAGCTCGAAGATGAGCTTGAGAACTTAAAGTCTGTCAAACGCCGCGAAGTGGCTGAACGGATTAAGGTAGCCATCGGATACGGAGATATTAGTGAAAACTCCGAATATGAGGATGCGAAAAATGAACAGGCCTTTATTGAAGGCCGTATAATTACGTTGGAAAAAATGCTGCGCAATGCCCGTATTATCAATAGCGATGAAATTGACACCGATGTTGTGGGAGTAGGGGCAACGGTAACTGTTGAAGACTTGGAATTCGGGGATATTACAGAGTATGCTATCGTAGGTTCTGCCGAATCTGACCCGCTCCAAAACAAGATCTCCAATGAAAGTCCGGTTGGCAAGGCAATTCTCGGTAAGAAAAAAGGAACTGTTGTAGATGTAACCGTTCCAGCAGGTGTTATTCAATATAAAATCGTGGATATCAAGAAATAAAACACGGACTTTGGAATTTAATGTAAAAGCTTCCTTGTGGAAGCTTTTTTTCTCTACACCCGAGACGGACCCCGGCCCGTCTATTCATATGAAGGAGCTGATTTAGCACCATGTCGGATGAAACTACTAACCAGGAACTACAAGAAAATCGCGAGGAATTAAGTGAACTATTGCAAATTCGTCGTGCCAAATTGGACGAGCTTCGCTCATTGGGTATCGATCCTTTTGGACGCAAATACATACGCACGGATGAAGCGGGCGTACTACTGAGCAAGTATGACAGCTTGACCAAGGAAGAACTGGAAGAAAAAAATATTGAAGTTAGCATAGCAGGCCGTATCATGGCCAAACGAGTGATGGGGAAAGCCAGCTTTGCTCATATACAGGACCTTAGCGGACGTATTCAAATTTATGTTCGTCAAGACACTGTACCTGAAGCCAATTATAAAGCATTTGGTATTTTGGATCTCGGCGATATTGTTGGTGTTAAGGGCGTACTCTTTAAGACCAAGACAGGTGAAACGACGATCAAAGTATTGGATATTGAGGTCTTGTCCAAATCCTTGTACCCATTACCGGAGAAATACCATGGTCTGAAAGACGTTGAATTGCGTTATCGTCAGCGTTACGTAGATCTGATTATGAACCCAGAAGTACAAAAAACGTTCATCACACGGTCTCGTATCATTCAATCCATGCGTCGTTATCTGGATTCGCTCGGTTACTTGGAAGTTGAAACTCCAACGTTGCACGCCATTGCTGGTGGAGCAGCGGCGAAGCCATTTATTACACACCACAATGCATTGGACACGCAGCTTTATATGCGTATTGCTATTGAGCTTCATTTAAAACGACTAATTGTTGGCGGAATGGAGAAAGTATATGAGATCGGGCGTGTATACCGTAACGAAGGTGTATCGACCCGTCATAACCCTGAGTTTACGTTGATCGAGCTATATGAGGCGTATGCTGATTATAAAGATATCATGCAATTGACAGAAAACTTGATTGCACATATTGCGCAGGAAGTACTGGGCACACAGCACATTCAGTATCAAGGGCAGGAAGTGGATCTGACGCCACAATGGCGCAGAGTTTCCATGGTCGATGCTGTTAAAGAAGTGACAGGCGTAGACTTTAGTGTGCAAATGAGTAATGAAGAAGCTCATCGCCTTGCAAAAGAGCATAAAGTTCCGGTTGAACCGCACATGACATTTGGCCATATCTTGAATGCATTCTTTGAGCATTTTGTAGAGGAAACGCTCATTCAGCCAACCTTTATTACTGGACACCCGGTTGAAATTTCGCCGTTGGCCAAGAAAAATGAGCAAGATCCGCGTTTTACGGATCGCTTCGAGCTGTTCGTGGTCGCTCGCGAGCATGCGAATGCGTTCACTGAGCTGAATGATCCAATTGACCAGCGCCAACGTTTTGAAGCACAATTACTGGAACGTGAGCATGGCAATGATGAGGCTCATGAAATGGATGATGACTTTATCCGCGCCTTGGAATACGGTATGCCGCCAACAGGTGGGCTGGGCATCGGCATCGACCGTTTGGTTATGTTGTTGACAGATGCGCCTTCCATTCGCGATGTGCTGCTTTTCCCACATATGCGTAACCGTACAGTAGAATAACATAACATTATGAATATAGAGGATCAGCCGGGGTTCCCGTGTCTTGTTCCTCTTTTTCATAAGAACGGATGGAGAGGAATACTTCTGATGAAACGCAGCGTCAAGCTTAGTCGGTTCGCATCGCCCCCTTTTATATTGGTCATCGGATATCTATTGATTATCGCATCGGGGACTTTACTACTGATGCTTCCTGTTGCCAATCATGGTGGACATGCTCCGCATTGGATTGATTCGCTTTTTACGTCCGTCTCTGCTGCTTGTGTCACAGGATTAGTCGTTGTTGACGTTAATTCGACCTATACCGTATTTGGAGAAACTGTCATTTTGGTGTTAATGCAGCTGGGCGGACTGGGTTTTATGACCCTAGCGACCTTATTTGCGCTGTTAATGGGGCGACGACTATCGTTGAAGGATCGGTTGCTGCTTAAGGAGGCGATTAACGCCGAGAGTATGGAAGGGATTGTGCGCATTATTCGCAAGGTGCTGATCTTTTCTTTTACCATTGAAGCGATTGCAGCTATCGTCTTGGCTTTGCGCTGGATGCGAGAAATGCCTGTCGGACAGGCCATATATTATGGGATATTTCATTCCGTATCTCTCTTTAATAACGGTGGCTTCGATCTGTTCGGGACTAGCTTTCAGCAATATGCTGGGGATTTTGTTTTCAATATGATTGCATCTGTGCTTGTGATTTCGGGAGGATTGGGTTTCCTTGTCCTCAGTGACTTGTTCGATTTCCGTCGTACCCGAAGACTAACTTTACACTCTAAAATGGTACTAAGCGTATCGGGAGCGCTCATTGTAATTGGTGCGCTGGTTCTATTTATTTTTGAGTTTACCAATGCACGGACCCTGGGTGCACTGAACTGGGAAGGAAAAGTATATGCTGCTGTCTTTCAATCCATCTCCACGAGATCATCGGGCACAAGTACAATTGATGTCAGTGGGTTAAGGCAGGCCAGTCAGTTTTTTATTATGCTGCTGATGATTATCGGTGCTTCTCCAGGCTCTACTGGAGGAGGAATTAAAACGACTACGTTTCTGCTGATGGTAGGGGCATTAATCGCCGTTATGCGAGGACAGAAGGAGATTGTGTTTTTCCGCCATAGGGTTCCCCAAGATATTATGATGCGAGCGTTGACCATCATTGTGTTGGGACTATTTATATTCTCGATTGTGGTTATACTGCTCTTGATGACAGAGGATGCCTCATTTCTCTCGCTTGCATTTGAGGCATCTTCTGCAATCGGAACGGTAGGATTGTCTTTAGGAGTGACGCCAGGATTATCCGACGCAGGCAAGCTGATTATTTGTGTGACCATGTTTATTGGCCGAATCGGTCCTCTTACGATTGCTTATGCCATTCGCCCACGTTCGACCAAGACGTTGTACCGTCGTCCCGAAGGACATGTTGTAATTGGATAGCTTATCTATGTAAAAGATGCACCTGTGCTGATGACAGGGTTGCATCTTTTTTTATTGCACATATCATAATCCTTTATTTGCAGCATATCATGAAAAATGCCCAATTTGAGAGTAAGAGGAAATACATTAAACAAACGTAAATCTTTTGTAAAAAAACGGCTATTTGTTTCCTTTTATGTAATTATAGACAAAATACTAGGAATTTTATGTATAATATTGTATGATAGTGGGCATGAAGGGGGGGAACTTAGGGGAACACCAATTTCAAAATTGAAAGGAATCGTCTAATTATGTATTTATTTATTATTAGTGCTGAGGTTTTATTTTGGGTTTTTGTAGTTGCAGGGTTAGCCGCAAGGTATATGTTTGGGTTAAAGAAGTTAGGAGGCCTTCTTTTACTATTTACCCCAATTATTGATATCCTGTTACTGATTGCGGTGTTCATCACGGTGAGAAGTGGCATGGAGATTACGACTGCTACTGGTCTGGCGGCCTGTTACTTTGGTATTACGGTGGCATTTGGTCACAGGCTAATTAAGTGGGCAGATGTGCGTTTCTCTCATTGGTTTGGCAAGGGACCTAAGCCAGAACGCAAATATGGTGCTGCTCATGCAAAAGAGGAACGGATAGGCTGGTTGCTTCACCTCTTGGGCTGGGCTATAGGCAACGCTTTATTGCTCGCCATTATTGTATATGTAGGTGATCCGCAGCGTACAGCGGCATTAGAGGGCATTATGCAAACATGGGCAATCGTTCTGGCAATCGACTTTGTTGTCTCCTTTAGCTATACGTTAGCTCCTAAAAAACATAAACATAAGGCTTAGCCTTAGATAAAAAGCTTCAAGGTTAGATAGGTCAGACTGGTTGCTCAGGATGTTCAAATCGGAGGATCATGGATGGTGGAAATGATGTAGTTCCTTCCGATCGTGGGGTGAGTCTATCGTTACAATGGAAATATTTACAATAGTATGATATTTTTATATGGAACTCGCTTTGAAAATCACCTTATTGTTCCTCTCTACCTTTTCACACGCATGGATTCCTTCCGATTTGAACACAGACCAATAAAAACAAGGTTCACAATTTTTAGAATATTCTTGTCATCTGCCTAAAACGTTGACTATATATGTTTGGCAACTGACGCGATAATATTCCAGGAAAGATTATATATGTCTATAAATGTAGACAAACGCAATTAAGTTGTTATTATGTTTAAAAATGTAAAAAAGAAAGGTGGTTTCTGTGGCAGTACTACTGAGTGGTAAGAACATTTTGATTATGGGTGTGGCGAATAACAGGAGTATTGCCTGGGGGACAGCCCAGTCTTTAGCTGCGGAAGGAGCAAATCTCATTTTTACTTATGAAAATGAGAGGGTTGCAGAACGGGTGCTAAAGCTCGCTGAAACCATTCCGGGGTCCATTGTCTGTCCTTGCAATGTACAGAGCGATGAAGAATTGGACGCCCTGACGGATTTCCTTAAGGAGAAGGTAGGCGTCTTACACGGTTATTTCCACAGTGTTGCGTTTGCTAAGGCTGAGGATTTGGAAGGCTTGTTCGTCGACACTTCTCGCGGGGGATTCGCAGTGGCTCAAGAAATCAGTGCCTATTCTCTGGCTGCTGTATCCCGCCGAGTATACCCGCTGATGACGGAGGGTGGAAGTATTGTCACCATGACGTATATCGGTGCAGAACGAGCGATCAAGAATTACAACATTATGGGCGTAGCGAAAGCTTCACTGGAAGCGAGCATGCGCTATCTGTCGAATGATCTGGGTACCTATGGCATTCGTGTAAATGCAATTTCGGCGGGTCCTATACGTACCTTGGCCGCCTATGGCATTAAAGATTTTAACACAATGCTAAAGCATATTGAAGAAACCACGCCCCTACGCAAGACGGTCGATACGTCCGAAGTCGGAGATACGGCGTTATTCCTATTTTCCCATTTATCGAGAGGCATTACGGGTGAAGTGATCCATGTAGATGCTGGATACCACATTACGGGGATGTAAGGGGGGAACGTTGTGCTTATTACGCATACGGATTGCCGTATTATCTCGCCTGAAGGGATAATGAGCAGGGAGCGTCTGGAGCGGGACGTGATGATCTTCTCACGGATGTTGGCTCTCAGAGGAATTCCCGATGACGGTAGAGTCATTCTGAAAGCGGCCAATTCCTATTGGTTTGTTGTATCTCTGTTCTCCCTGTGCCATCTCGCAGTTTCGGTAACTGTGGTGGACGAGCAGACAGTAATTGATGAGGTGGCCCAAATCTATGATGAGGCAGGTGCCTGTTGCATCCTGACCGATTCTGCTTTAGAACTTCCTCAGGCTCTCGTTATTCTGATTCAAGATCTCATTCAGGAAGAAGCAGTACACCCGCATTGGGTGGGAGAGCCAAAGCCCGAATCCCTCGATTTTAACAAGTGGTGCGAGAGATCGGATGCGCTTATTCTGTATTCTTCAGGTACGACGGGAAAACCCAAGGGAATCGTGAAAGCTGGTGCAGCTTTTATGGACAATATCAGGCATTCCATACACGCGATGGACTACATACCGTCTGACCATATGCTCCCTGTGGTGCCTTTCTCTCATTTTTATGGAATTTCACTTATCTTCTCCTGGTGGTTAACCTCATGTTCTCTCATCATCTGCAATCCTAAAAACCTCTGGAGCGTCATTGCAAGTATTACGAAAGACCGGGCGACGGTCGTAGACGCTAACCCCTCTGCTTTTTACACCTTGTTGCGTATGCTAAGCCGAAAACCCGAACAACTGGAAATGATCAAGCAATCTCCAGTCCGCATGTGGTGCGTAGGCGGCTCTCCACTTACTCAAGACCTCGAAGAGAAATTTTACAACATATTTGGACAGCCCCTGCTGAATGGTTACGGCCTATCTGAACTGGGCAATGTTACGCTGGGAACGCTGGATTGTCCGAAGGGTTGTGGCAAACCATTACCCGGCGTGGATTTGAAAATACTAGATTCTACAGGCAACCAGCAGGCAGATGGTGTAGGCGAAGTGTGGATACGAAGTGCCGGATGCATGGAAGGTTACCTGAATCGTCCGGACCTGACACAATCCGTTCTACAGGATGGCTGGTTCAAGACAGGAGATCTAGGCTATCTGGATGACGGAATGCTGTATGTTATTGGTCGCAGCGGTAAGACGGTCAATCGGATGGGCTACATGGTCTCTCCCGTCTATATCGAGGATCGGATTGGTTCGCTAGGCTACCGTTCCTGCGTGATCACCTTGGAGGATGAGGCTAAAGGGACATTGCTTGTTGCATTCATCGAAAATGAATCCTCACAGGTCGTGCCTGTGCTCCGCAAAGAGATGAATCAGGTGCTCCCTTCTTACATGTTTCCTGATCTTTTGCTTCCGCTCGATCATTTTCCCCTAAATCGCAATGGAAAAGTAGATCGTCTGGAGATGGAGCGCGTCGCTCTTGAGAAAGCTGCTTCTCGCAAGGCATAACAAGATATTTACTAAAACTGCATATAGGAAAGGGAGAATGTGCCATGAGTATAAATCCAGAACTGGCAGAAAACACACTGTTTCTGAAAAGGCATGAATCTATTCTGAAATGCCTCCATTATTTGATTGAAAATCGGCAGGAAGTGATGGATATTCTCACACAATTTTCATCCTATCGGGCCGCTAACGCAGAAATCGACTCCACGATCCTCACACTTCAAGGTGCATTACAAGAAGTGCAGACCCATCAGCCAAGCTGGCAACGATCTATGGCTGTATTTATGCCTTCCAACGTCATTTTGTACTCCTATGCATTATACCTCTTGATTCCGTCCCTGTACGTTGAAAATATAGACTTTCGCCCTTCTTCTCACGTAAACGAGTACGTCAACATGCTGCATGAAAAGCTCCAAGCTGTACACGAATTACCTATCTATATTCGTAAAGTTAGCCAGAAGGTGTTCATGGAGAACTCTGTGATGCCGGCTGATATTGTGGTGTTTACCGGAAGCTACACCAATGCGGAGAAGATCAAAAAGCAGATCCGCAAAGATCAGCTCTACATTTTTTATGGACAAGGGATAAATCCTTTCATCATTGGACCAGATGCCGATCTGGAGCTGGCGGTTACCGACGTGATTCGCATGAGATTGTTCAACTCCGGGCAGGATTGCCTAGGACCTGACATCATCCTGGTACATCAAGAGGTGAGTGAGCCATTCAAAGACTTGCTGATTCAACGGCTTGATGAACTCGTATTTGGGGCCAACAATGACCCGAATGCGAACTACTCCCCTATATTCTATAAAGATACACTCTATTCGGTCTCTGAATATTTTAATACGAACGATAAGTTTATTATTTACGGCGGTGGCATTGATTTCCGTACGAAAAAGATGGAGCCAACGGTTGTATACAGTGAATTGGAGCAGAATCTGGAGATTATTGAGTATTTTTCGCCAGTTTTCAATGTAGTTAGCTACCAAGATGACGAGCAATTGATCAAGCGCATTTCCTCCAGTTATTTCAGTGAACGTGCAATGGGTTGCAGCTTATACGGGTCAGAGCATTTGAGTGATGTTCTACGAAAGAAGCACACATTGACCATTAATCAAACACTTGAAGACGTGGATCAAGGCAATAAGCCTTTTGGCGGCTATGGCACGATGTCGAACTATATTTTTTACGATTATAAGCTCGTTTCGAAGCCAATCTTGATCTCGGAAATTGTCGCAGAATATTTGTCAGAAAAGAGGAGTTTGGTATGACCGCGAGCATATCCCCCTGGGATGCCATCATTGGCTACTTAAAATCGGCTGGGGCCCAGCACCTCTTTGGATTGCCAAGTGATGATCTCAATATTGTAGCGTCACTCCCCTCATCCGGTATGGATTTTATTTTGTGCAAAGACCAGCGTAATGCTGTGTTTATGGCCGCAGGCTATGCGCTCACAACTAACCAGATGTCTGTATGTGTTGTGGGAAAAGGTCCTGCGCTCAGCAATACACTTACGGGGCTGCTGGAAGCTAAGAACCTGGGCGCTCCGCTCTTGCTCCTGGCGCTTGGCACCGGAGGAGACAAGCTGGGTACCCGATCCTTTCAGGAAGCCGATCAAATCTCACTCGTGAAGCCGCTCGTCAAATGGGCTTATCGTGTCGAGCATGTGGATCGGCTTGTATGGGCGATGGAACGGGCTGCCTTTTTGGCTATCAATGGAGCACCGGGCCCTGTCTATATCGAGCTACCTGAAAACCTGATGGACCAGTCTGTGCCAGCAGACATTCAGTTTGCCCCGCTAGAAAAGCTGTCGTGCGCTCCGTCTATGCGGGAACTGGATGCGGCATGGAGCATCATTAAGAATGCCCGCAGGCCACTCGTTTTGGTCGGCGGCGGAATGAAGTCAGGGACAAGCGATGTGATTGAGCGGTTCGCTAACCAACATGGAGCAGCTGTATTCGCAACTGCTTCGGGACGGAGTGTAGTGAATGAAGATCATGAACTTTTCTGTGGTGTTGCTGGGCTCTATACCGATCTTAGTCTGAGACAAATCTGGCAGGAATCCGATGTGGTCATTACGCTGGGCAGCCGATTGGAAGAAACGGCTACGTTCGAGTGGGATATTTTGCTGCAGGATACGCCTTTGATTCAAGTCAATGTAGAGCTGGGAGATTTCGCGCACGAATTCAGGGGCATCAAGGTGCTTGGTGATGGATATGCGGCAGTGGAGCAATGGCTTGAACGGCGCGGGCAAGAGCCCGATGGAGCGTGGCTTGAAACGATCGGGAGATGTAAACAGAAGGCTTTTTCAGAGAGGGCCAATTATCTGGAAGAGCTGAAAAAGGCCCCCGGCATCCACGTTCCAGAACTGTTGGACATGATTCAGACGGAGTTCCCTGAAGACCTGGTGCTTTTACAAGAGAACGGATTGCAGGATATGTGGTCCTACTTTTACCCATATTTCCGTTTTACCTCAGGCTCACTTTCGATTGTTCCTAGTGACCAAACGAGTCTTGGATTCGGTGCGGCCGCTGCTCTCGGGGCAAGTGTGGCGACAGAACGCCCGGTAGTAGCGCTTGTAGGTGATGGTGCATTCAATCTATTTTTTTCAGATTTTATGACGGCGGTACAGTATCAAATACCAGTAATTTATCTTGTACTTAATAATGGCGGCTACGGTTGGCTGCAAAATCAGATGAATTATAAGCATATCTCAGGACAGGCCTTCCCATTTGTTTCGGAGGCGGCCAAGACAGGAATCCAAATTCCCCAGTATGAGTTTGTCGAAAGTCTGACGATCCGCAGCAAAGGGGAGGCTCGGGAGCAGCTTCAGCTTGCTTGGCAAATGTACAAGGAGAACAAGCTTGTGGTCGTCGAGGTATTTGCTGATCTTGCAGATGTGCATGAGAAAATTAGTCATGTATATGGCGACTTTCCTCTCTACGAGCAACAGGCTTCCAAGAATTAATTTCAGCAAAGGACGTGGGTATGGTGAGAAGACGTGTTGTAGTGACAGGACAGGGAGTCGTAACGCCGATCGGGCTTCATCTTACAGATTTCTGGAATTCACTGCTGGAAGGAAAAAGTGGAATCGGACCTGTCACTGTTTTCGATACAGCAAATATACCAACAAAAATTGGTGCACAAGTTACGGGCTTTGACCCGTTGGAGTATATGAGCAAAAAGGAAGCGCAAAAGGTTGCACAGTTCACTCAATTCGCCTTGGCGGCTGCCCGTCAGGCAGTCGAGCAATCGAAGTTAGTCATTGATGAACGGAATGCAGGTCGTGTGGGTGTTATCGTCGGTTCTGGTGCAGGCGGTCTTGATGTCATAGAGGAGAACTACCGGAAACTAACAGAGCTGGGTCCTAAAAGGGTTTCTCCTTATTTTGTTTCCTCAATGATGATTAATTCTGCTCCTGGCGAAATCTCTATTGCTATTGGAGCAAAGGGACCCTCGTTTGCCGTAGTGACAGCTTGTGCTACAGGAAGCAATGCCATCGGCGAAGCATTACGTACGATCCAATATGGCACGGCTGATGTTGTAGTGGCTGGAGGAGCAGAGGCCAACTTTAGTCAGCTTGATCTGGCATCTTTTGCGAATATTCATGCTCTCTCCAGACGTAATGAAGAGCCACAGAAGGCCAGTCGCCCGTTTGATACGGATCGCGACGGCTTTGTCATCGGTGGAGGAGCAGGAGTTCTGGTGCTGGAGGAGTTGGAACATGCCTTGAACCGGGGGGCTACCATTTTGGCTGAAGTGGCAGGTTATGGATGCACAACAGATGCATATCATATCACGGCTCCAGATCCCTCAGGCTCTGGCCCGGCAGAAGCGATTAATATAGCACTGCAAGATGGGGGCTTGACACCGCAGGAGATTGACTATGTCAATGCCCACGGTACGAGTACGCCATTTAATGACCGAATGGAGATTAACGCTATTCAAAAAGTATTTGGAGAGCATGCTCCCCGTTTGGCGATATCGTCTATTAAATCCATGACAGGCCATTTAATGGGCGGTGCAGGGGCAGTCGAATTAATTGCAACGGTACAGAGCATGATCCACAGTAAAGTACCACCGACACTCAATTGCGACAATCCCGAAGCCCCTGAACTGAATTTTGTACCGCATGTATATCAGGAACGTGAAGTCCGTGCGGCGATTAGTAACTCCTTTGGCTTTGGAGGGCACAACGTCTGTCTTGCCGTTCGTAAGTGGGAGGGGGTATAAGCCTGTGAGCGAAGAGCTAATCCGTATTGAGGATGTGCTTCCGCACAGGTACCCATTTCTTCTGCTCGACGGCGTGACCGGGTACGAAACGTCGCAATGGGCGAAGGGGTACAAGCTTGTGACCCGGAGTGAGTGGTTTATTACAGAGGCTCATCCATACATGCCTCCTATGCTGATCGTGGAGTCGCTCGCACAATTAGCGGCATTCGCTGCGATTGACAAAAGAGGTATTTCATATCTGACCAACCTCAATGGCGTTCGTTTCCATAGCTTCGCGAAGCCTGGGGACCGAATTGACCTTTATTTTGAAGTGGTCAAGCGTCGGCGTGGTTATATTCTCGGAAGTGGTCGGGCTACCGTAGGCGATCGACTGGTGGCTGAGGCGGAGGAAATTGTTTCACTTGATCAATGACGGAGTGGAAGCGCGCATTAAACTGTCTTTTTGTCCTCCTGACTGCCAAGGTGCAGCGGGAGGATTTCACATCACGGAAATAGGAGTGAATGAGATGAATGACATGCAGTTATATGATTTAACGAATGCGCAAAAGCGTATATGGTATACCGAATTACTTTATCCGGATACATCCGTGTCACAGCTATCTGGAACAGCCAAGATGAAGGGTCATATTAATATCGCTGCCTTCATGCAGTCCATCAATTTGATTATCAAACAATATGATGCGTTCCGCATTCGTATTACCTCAGTGGATGGAGTACCTAAGCAGTATGTCGTTCCTTATGAAGAGAGACAGTTGGAGTGTCTGGATCTTGCTCACATCGAAAGCATTTCCGAGGTCGAAGCCTTACTTGAGCAGCACAAAAGCAAACCCTTGCCATTATTGGATTCTGAACTCTTCCAGTTTTTAATTGTAAAGATTAGCGAGGAAGAGTATTGGATCAATATAAAAATGCACCATATCATTTCTGACGGGATCTCTATGGTGGTCTATGGCAATCAACTGACAGCCTTTTATATGGATTTAATTCAAGGAAATGAACCTAAGCTGAGCGATGATTGCTCTTATATTGAATATATTGCAGATGAGAACGCATATGAGCTTTCTGACAGATACCAAAAGGATAAAGCATACTGGCTGGACAAATTTTCTGATTTGCCTGAACTGACAGGTTGGAAGTCATATAATCCGTTATCGCTAAGTACCCAAGCTGTTCGGGAGCATTTTACTGTGCCAGAGGCTTTATATCGCGAGCTACAGGCATTTTGTCAGCAAAACAGAATTTCTCTGTTCCAATTCTTCATGGGTGCGATGTATATCTACATACACAAAGTGACGAATCAGCCGGATGTGGTGATCGGCACCTCGTTCGCTAACCGGGGGAACAAGAAAGAGAAGCAAAAGATCGGTATGTTTGTCAGCACGGCTGCAGCCAGAACATACGTTGACAAAGATGTAGAAGTGTTGAGCTTCCTGCAGGACGTAGCCAGGGATCAAATGTCAGTCTTGCGGCATCAGAAATATCCATACAATCAGTTAATTCAGGATCTTAGAGAAGTGCACGGCAACAAGGATATTCAGCGGCTTTTTGGTGTTTCCATGGAATACCGTCTTATCAACTGGGTTGACTTGGATGACGTGCGTATTTTGACGGATTACGATTTTTGCGGCGATGAAGTGAATGACTTTGTGCTTCATATCGTGGAGATCTTGGATGAAGGCGAGCTGGTACTGGATATCGATTATCGGACGAAGCTGTTCGAACGCAGTGAAGTAACGGACATGGTATCCCAGCTGCTTACGATCGCCGAGCAAATCATTCATACACCGCAGCTAACTATCGCAGAGGTAAACCTCTTGGGAGAAGCAGAGGAGCAATCCATTCTGGCTCTTTCGGAAGGCGCTGTAGTTGATTACCCGCGTGAGAAGACGATTCATGGCTTATTCGAGGAACAAGCCGCGCGCACCCCGGATCACGTAGCTGTTCAGATGGGCGAGCAGAGCATTACATACCTAGCTCTAAATGAGCAGGCTAACCAGCTTGCGAGATATTTACGCACCGAAGGCGTGGGTGCAGATGTACTCGTGGGGATTATGGCTGATCGTTCCCTGGAGATGGTCATCGGCATATTGGCGATTTTGAAGGCAGGAGGGGCCTACGTGCCGATTGATCCTGACTATCCTGAAGAACGTATTCGTTACATGCTCGAAGATTCAGGAGTCCTTCTGTTGCTCACCCAAAGCCATCTATGGGAGAGTACCACGTTTGACGGGAAGCTTGTGAGTCTGGACGAAGCCGCAACGTATACAGGAGATGCTTCCAATCTGGAGAGCATTTCGGGACCAAGCCATTTGGCCTATGTTATCTACACATCGGGTACAACTGGCAAACCAAAGGGAACGCTGATCGAGCATAAAAATGTAGTTCGTCTGCTCTTTAATGATAACAATTTATTTGATTTCAGTTCCCAGGATACATGGACGCTGTTCCATTCGTTCTGCTTCGATTTCTCTGTATGGGAGATGTATGGAGCGCTTCTTTACGGAGGCAAACTGGTCATTGTTCCATCCCTTACAGCCAAGAGTCCGGCAGCTTTTCTGGAGCTGTTGAAAGACAATCAAGTTACTATTTTGAATCAAACGCCGACTTATTTTTATCAGGTGATACAAGAAGAGTTAGCACACTCATCCACAGAGCTCAGTCTTAGAAAAATTATTTTTGGCGGAGAGGCCTTGAGTCCGTCTCTTCTTAAAAACTGGCGGGCAAAGTATCCCGGTGTGCAACTGATTAATATGTACGGAATTACGGAAACGACGGTCCATGTCACTTACAAGGAAATCACTGAACATGAAATCGAAGCGGGCAAAAGCAATATTGGTAGAACCATTCCAACGCTTAGCGCTTATATCTTTGATGAACATAGACGTCTGCAGCCTGTCGGAGTTCCAGGGGAGCTATACATTGCCGGGGACGGTCTGGCCCGTGGGTATTTGAACCGTCCGGATTTGACGGCTGAAAAATTTGTAGAACATCCGTATCGGGCGGGAGAGCGCTTGTATCGAACTGGAGATTTGGCTCGCTGGTTGCCTGACGGCAATATTGAGTATTTGGGCCGGATCGACCATCAGGTTAAAATTCGCGGCTACCGGATTGAGCTGGGCGAGGTCGAAGCCCAAATTCTCAAGGCTCCGAACGTACGGGAAACGATTGTCCTCGCGCGAGACGACGAACAGGGACAAAAATTGCTGTGTGCCTACTATGTAGCCTCCAGCGATCTTTCGCCAGGGGAATTGCGGTCTCAGCTGGCAACGGAATTACCAGCATACATGATTCCCACTTATTTTGTCCGGCTGGAGCAAATGCCGCTTACACCCAATGGCAAGCTGGATCGCCGTGCGTTGCCGGCTCCTGAGGGCAGCGTACAATCCGGTGAGGATTATCTGGCCCCAAGAACTGCAGTGGAAGCACAGCTGGTGCTCATCTGGCAGGATATCCTGGGAGTTGCCCGCGTGGGCGTCCGCGATAATTTCTTTGAGATCGGTGGTCATTCTCTACGGGCAACGTTGCTCGTTACGCGGATTCGCAAAGAACTGGGATGCAGCATTTCACTGCGTGAAGTATTTCAATCGCCTACGGTTGAATCCTTGGCGCGACTGGTGAAAGAACGCATTCCAACCGTGTACGAGTCTATTCCACAGGCTGAAAAAAGCGAAGCATACCCGGTGTCCTCAGCGCAAAAGCGGTTATACGTGCTGAGACAGATGGATGGGGGAGAGCTCAGCTACAATATGCCGGGCGTCTTCACAGTGGACGGGCCGTTGGATCGCGTGCGGCTGGAGTCTGCGTTCAAGGCATTGATCGAGCGTCATGAATCCCTGAGAACCAGCTTTTATATGCAGGATAGGGAGCTTGTCCAACGTGTGCATAAGAATGTTTCGTTCGCATTGGACTACACAGAGGCCTCGGCGGAGGAAACAGATACGCTCATTCATAACTTTATCCGTGCCTTTGATCTGAGCCAGGCTCCATTATTGCGTGTTGGCTTGGTCAAGCTCCAGGAGGAGCGTCATCTATTGCTGTTTGATATGCACCACATCATTTCAGATGGGGTTTCCATTCAAATACTAGTGGAGGAACTCACGCAATTATATCAAGGAGAACAACTACCAGCACTGCATATTCAATACAAGGATTATGCAGTATGGCAACGGGAACAGTCGGAAAGAGAATGGCAAGACCTTGAAGCGTATTGGCTGCAAGCCTTTGAAGGGGAGTTGCCAGTATTGGAGTTGCCTACGGACTTCCAGCGCCCTTCGGTTCGGAGCTTTGAGGGTAGCCGAATTGATTTCACATTGGATGAGTCTGGCAATAAAGCGATACAAGAGCTTGCATCCCGTACAGGTACTACACTATACATGGTGTTGCTGGCGGCTTATTCGGTATTGCTGCACAAATATACGGGGCAGGAGGACATTGTCGTAGGTTCTCCAGTAGCTGGCAGACCACAGGCAGAGCTAGAGGGCATTATCGGGATGTTTGTCAATACATTGGCCTTGCGTAGTTACCCGACAGGAGAAAAAACCTTTCAGGATTATCTTCTGGAGGTCAAGGAAACGGCACTCAAGGCGTTCGAGCATCAGGATTATCCTTTTGAAAAATTGGTTGAAAAACTGGGCGTAGGACGTGATGTCAGCCGCAATCCGCTCTTTGACACCCTGTTGGTATTACAAAATACCGAACAGGAAGAGCAGGACATGGATGGAGTGCGCTTTACTCCTTACCCAATGGACACCGTCACAGCCAAGTTTGATTTGTCCCTTAACATAGAGGAAAAGGGCGCTGAACTAGCCTTTGGCCTTGAGTATAGTACGGCTTTGTATCGGCGGGAGACTGTAGAGCGACTGGCAACGCACCTGCTCCGGGTACTGCATGCAGCCGCGGCCAATCCTCAGGTGCAACTGGCCGAGATTGATATGATTACACCAGAGGAGAAAGTACAGATCATTGAAGTATTCAATGCGACAGCTACTCCTTATCCAAGGGATAAGACGATTCACGAGCTGTTTGCGGAACAAGTCAAGCGTACGCCGGAGCAGACGGCACTGGTATTCGGCAATGTCCGATTAACGTACCTTGAATTGGAAGACAAAGCGAGCCGATTGGCCCAAACATTGCGTCGTTTGGGGACGCTCAGGGAGCAACCGGTAGCTATTATGGGCGGACGAAGTATCGAGATGGTGGTTGGTATGCTCGCAGTGCTTCAGGCAGGTGGAGCCTATGTGCCGATCGATCCTGATTATCCGGAAGACCGGGTTCGTTATATGCTCGAAGATTCCGGGGCCAAGCTACTACTGATACAAAAGGGCGAGCTTATAAATGTAGACTACGGTCTACCGATTGTTGACCTCAGTAGTGAAGAGGCTTATGCGTCTGACCTTGGTCAAGCTGAGGAAGCAGGCCAGGGGCCAGAGGGACTCGCTTATGTTATCTATACCTCGGGTACGACGGGTAGACCGAAGGGCGTTATGGTTGAACACCGGAACGTGGTCCGTCTGGTCAAAGAAACCAATTATGTGGAGCTGAACGAATCCACGCGAATTTTGCAGACGGGAGCCGTGGCCTTCGATGCCTCGACCTTTGAAATATGGGGAGCGTTGCTTAACGGCGGACAGCTTTATTTTGTGGAGAACGACGACATCCTGATTGCCGACCGGCTCAAAGCAGCTATTACGAAGTACGGGATTACAACCATGTGGCTTACTTCACCGCTTTTCAATCAGCTTTCACTGCAGGATGAGTATCTGTTCAGAGGATTGAAAGCATTGTTGGTAGGCGGTGACGTACTGTCCATATCCCATATAAACCGTGTTATCGAGGCTAATCCTGATCTTGTCCCTATCAATGGCTATGGTCCGACAGAGAATACGACCTTCTCCACCACCTACAAGATTCTGGGTCGTGCTGAAGGGGGCGTGCCGATTGGTCGCCCGATTAGTAACTCGACCGCTTATGTGGTCAATGGATCGCTTCAATTACAGCCTATTGGTGCTTGGGGCGAGCTGATTGTCGGCGGTGAAGGTGTAGCTCGCGGATACCTCAATCGTCCTGACCTCACAGCAGAAAAATTTGTCCCTAGCCCTGTTAAGGACGGGGAACGCTGCTACCGAACTGGCGATTTGGTACGCTGGCTTCCAGATGGGAACCTGGAGTTTAAAGGAAGAATTGATGAGCAGGTCAAAATACGCGGTTACCGTATCGAACTCCCCGAAATCGAGGCTCAATTAGCCAAGGTGGAGTCAGTAGTTGAAGCCGTAGTCGTCGTTCGCGCGGATGAGCTTGGAGAGAAGCAGCTTTGCGCTTATTATGTGGCGGATCGTACGCTCACGGCAGGCGAAGTACGTCTTGCCCTATCGCAGGTACTTCCGGGTTATATGATGCCATCCTACTTTATCCAGATGGATCGTATGCCGTTAACGTCGAACGGAAAAGTGGACCGCAGGTCTCTGCCAGCGCCGCAGGTAGGTGCGCCTACAGGACGGAAGTATACAGCTCCTCGTACACCGGCTGAGGAAGCTTTGGCATCTGTCTGGCAAGGAGTGCTGGGTGCCGAACAGGTGGGGATCCATGACAATTTCTTTGAATTGGGCGGAGACTCTATCAAGGCCATTCAGGTGTCGTCACGGTTACTGCAAGCTGGTTATCGGTTAGAGATGAAGCAACTGTTCAAATCTCCAACTATTGCCGAGCTAGGTGCAGAAATACAAACAGCTGTGCATATGGCTGAACAGGGAGTTGTGCGTGGAGCGGCTCGCTTGACTCCAGTCCAGCAGTGGTTCTTTGGGCGGAAGCAGGCAGAGCCCCATCACTTCAATCAAGCAGTCATGCTGTATCGTGAACAGGGATTTGAGGAAACGGCTGTGCATCAGGTGTTGAAAAAACTCGCTGAGCATCATGACGCCCTTCGCATGGTTTTCCGTCAGACTGAGCATGGCTACGAGGCTTGGAACCGTGATCTTGAAGAAGGAGAGCTGTATAGCCTGTTCACTGCTGATTTACGGAACGAATCCAACCCGGTTGCAGCCATTACAACGCTGTCGGACGACATCCAGCGCAGCATCAATCTGGCAGAAGGTCCGCTGATGAAGTTAGGGCTTTTCCATTGTCAGGATGGAGACCACCTGCTGATCGTGATCCATCATTTAGTGGTGGACGGAGTATCCTGGCGGATTTTGTTTGAAGACTTCGCAGCAGGCTATGAGCAGGTGATTCAAGGACAAGCACTGACATTCCCGCAGAAGACGGATTCCTTCCGTGCTTGGGGAGACGCCCTTGCTCGTTATTCGGAAAGCCCAGAAATCGGGATTCATCGGGCGTATTGGAGAGAATTGGGGGCTCAGCCGCTCGAGCAGTTGCCGAAGGATGAGGCTGTGGAAAGCCTTTTACTAAAGGATAGCGAAGTGGTGACCGCGCAATGGACTGTGGAAGAAACCGATCAACTATTGAGAAAAGCCCATCGTGCTTACCAAACCGAGACGAACGATCTGCTATTGGCCGCTCTCGGCATGGCGGTATCCAGGTGGTCTGGCATTGGCAAGATCGCTGTCAACCTTGAAGGGCATGGTCGTGAGCCAATCGTACCGAATATCGATATTACCCGTACTGTTGGCTGGTTTACAAGTCAATACCCAGTCATTTTAGACTTGGGAAATAATCTTGAATTGTCAGCCTTGATCAAATCTGTGAAAGAAGGGCTGCGCCGTATTCCGAATAAAGGTATCGGGTATGGGTTGCTTAAAACGATGGCCAGTCAGGAAGACGCAGACAGTTTCAACTTGCAACCTGAGATTTCTTTTAACTATCTGGGGCAGTTTGATCAGGATTTGCAAGGAAGCTCGTTGCAGATTTCTCCTTATCCGACCGGAAGCGCCCAAAGTCTGTCGGGAGAGCCAGCCTATGCGCTTGATATCAATGGTATGGTGACAGACGGAGCCTTGACTTTGACGATGACTTACAACGGAAAACAGTATAAGTCATCTACCATGAAACAGCTTGCTGGATATATCGAAGAAAGCCTACGGCAGCTTCTTCAGCATTGTGTAACCCAGGAAAGAACTGTATTGACGCCAAGCGACGTACTTGCCAAAGGACTGAGTATTGCTGATCTGGAGGAGCTTTCGAAGCAGACCAGCCACATAGGTGATATTGAGAATGTGTACAGTCTGACGCCGATGCAGAAGGGCATGCTGTTTCATGATATGTTTGAGCCGCATACAGGGGCTTATTTTGAGCAGGCCGCCTTTGACTTTAAGGGCAGCTTTGATCCGACCGCCTTCGGGCAAAGTCTGGATGCAGTAGTGGAACGCCATGCCATCCTGCGTACGAACTTTTACAGCGGATGGGGCGGTGAGCCTTTACAGGTCGTATTCCGGCATAGAGGCGCCAAATTGGTGTATGAAGACTTGCGTGAGATGGATGCATCGCAGCGTGAAGCTTACCTGAAGACTTTTGCGGCCAAGGATAAAGCGCAGGGCTTCAACCTGGCTGAAGATGAGCTTCTGCGTGTATCGATTTTGCACACAGATGAAGAGAGCTTCCGTCTCTTGTGGAGCTTTCACCACATTGTTATGGATGGTTGGTGTGTTCCATTAATTACACAGGAGGTCTTTGAACACTATTTTGCCCTCCTGGAGGGAAGAGAACCTCAGCTGGCAGAGGTTCAGCCGTATAGCCGATATATTGAATGGCTCGAACAGCAGGATGAAGCGGCTGCGGCCGACTATTGGAGCCGATATCTGGCCGGTTACGAACAACAGACGCTTTTACCTCAAGTCGGTGGAGCAGCTAAGGGAGAAGGTTACGTAGCAGAGAAGCTGGATTATCCTGTAAGCAGAGAATTGACTGAACGCCTGGAAAAGGTGGCCAGAGATGCTCATGTCACGATGAATATTTTGCTGCAGTCCATCTGGGGCGTTGCGCTCCAACGCTATAACGGTAGTCGGGATGTTGTATACGGAAGTGTAGTATCAGGTAGACCAGCAGAAATCCCAGGTATTGACCGGATGATCGGTTTGTTTATTAATACAATTCCAGTTCGTGTGAAGACGGAGGAACATCTCCCTTTCACAGTCCTGATGAAGCAACAGCAGGAGCAGTATATGGCTTCTCATATGTACGACACCTACCCGTTGTTTGAAATTCAGGCTCAGACGGACCAAAAGCAGGATCTCATCTCTCATATTATGGTGTTTGAGAATTATCCTGTGGAAGAGGAAGTAGAGCGTCTGGGAGGTGGCGAGGCTGCCTTTGAGATTGAGGAAGCGGAGCTTCTTGAACAAACGAATTACGATTTTAACTTAATTGTTCTACCGGGCAAAGAGATGAGATTGTTGTTCCAATACAATGCGCTCGTCTATGATCCAGCCACGATTGAACAAATCAAGGGCCATTTGTTCCACCTGATGGAACAAATTGTGGAGAATCCTGCAATTTCCGTGGATGCTCTGGAATTGGTTACACCACAGGAGAGAGAGCAGATTCTGAACGTATGGGGAGACACGGAAGCCAGTTCCACACACCGTACCACGTTTCACGGGCTGCTGGAGGAGCAGGCGGATCGAACACCGGATGCGACTGCCATTCTATTTGAGGACGAGGCGCTGACCTATGCCGAGCTGAACGCAAAAGCCAATGGATTGGCGAGAAGACTGCGCGCTGAGGGAATCAAAACG
Source organism: Paenibacillus ottowii (assembly GCF_050516475.1). NCBI lineage: Bacteria > Bacillati > Bacillota > Bacilli > Caryophanales > Paenibacillaceae > Paenibacillus > Paenibacillus ottowii. The sequence continues at coordinate 606,975 of NZ_CP191577.1, forward strand.
GGAGACCTGGTGGGACTGATTGTTGAACGGTCAACCGATATGATCGTTGGGATGTACGGCATTATGAAAGCCGGAGGCGCCTACGTTCCAATTGATCCAGAGTATCCGAAAGAGCGGATCAACTACATGCTTGAGGATTCGGGGACGAAGATGATCCTTGCCCAAGCTCATCTGCTGGAGCATATAGGCTGGACGGGAAATGTTCTGTTGCTGGATGAACCGTCGACCTATGATGCCGATACTTCGAATTTGAAGGATACGGCCGGCTCTGATGATCTGGCTTACGTGATCTATACCTCTGGCACGACGGGTCAGCCTAAGGGCGTATTAGTAGAGCACCGGGGTTTATGCAATCTGTCGGACGTATACCGTGGACTCTTCGAAGTTACACCGCAGGATCGGATTGTTCAGTTTGCAAGCCTGTCGTTCGATGCATCGGTTTCGGAAATTTTAACGACACTGAGCCACGGTGCTACTCTGTGCATTCCTTCTACACAAGAGATTTTGGATCATACCCTGTTCGAGCAGTTCATGAACGATAAGGGGATAACGGTAGCGACTTTGCCGCCAGCCTACGCTATCCACCTTGATCCAGAGCGTCTGCCAACACTGCGATGCCTGTTAACCGCCGGATCGGCTACGTCGGTCGAGTTGATCGAAAAATGGAGAAAGCATGTACAATACTTCAATGCATATGGTCCAACTGAGGACTCCGTATGCACTACCATATGGAATGCCCAGAACAGTGAAGAAATTGCAGGAATCGTATCCATTGGCCAACCCATTGCCAACCATCGTGTGTATATCTTGGATGATTATTTCAGATTGCTGCCTGTTGGCGTAGCTGGAGAGCTGTGCATTTCGGGTATCGGGTTAGCACGGGGCTACCACAACCGGCCTGAATTAATGGACGAGAAATTTGTAGACAATCCGTATGCTCCAGGAGAGCGTATGTATCGGACGGGCGACCTGGTTCGCTGGCTACCGAATGGAACCATCGAGTACTTAGGTCGAATAGACCACCAAGTCAAAATTCGTGGCTATCGTATCGAGCTGGGCGAGGTCGAAGCACACATGCTCAGAGTACCGTCCGTTCAGGAAGTCGTGGCCTTGGCTGTGGAGGGCGATGACGGCTACAAGGATCTGGTCGCTTACTTCGTAGCTGCTCAGAAGCTTGAGGTATCCGAGCTCCGAGCAGTTCTATCGGAGATGTTGCCTGGATATATGATCCCTTCTCGCTTCATACAACTGGAGGACATGCCACTAACGTCGAACGGAAAAATAGATCGAAAAGCGCTGCAAGGCGAGCGAGGATGGGCAATTGCTTCATCTGAGGCTCCAAAGACACCTGTAGAAATCCAATTAGCCGAAATCTGGCAAGAGGTGCTGGGTGTAGAGAGCGCGGGAGTGAAGGATAATTTCTTCCATTTTGGAGGTCATTCACTGCGTGCGGCTCTGCTAGTGTCACGAATCCGTAAGGAGATGAATCGTGAGATTAGCCTAAGAGAAGTGTTCGAGTCGCCTACCATTGAAGGATTGGCTCGTGCCATTGAGGGCCATATGACGCTTAATTTCGAAGAAATTCCTACAGCGGGAGCACGAGAGCACTACCCATTGTCCTCAGCCCAAAAACGGCTGTTTATCCTTAGTCAGCTGGAAGGCGGAGAGCTGAGCTACAATATGCCAGGCATCCTTACGGTTGAGGGAGACCTGAATCGGGAACGGCTGGAGCAGGCATTCCGTCGTCTGATTCGTCGTCATGGTTCGCTGCGCACTCGTTTTGTGACCGTTAACGGTGAACCTGTACAACAGATCCTACCGGATGTTCCGTTTGCTGTGGAATATGCGGAGTTGAGCGAATCAGAAGCAGAAGCTACCCTTCAGCAATTTGTCCGTCCTTTCGATCTTGGTGAGGCTCCATTGCTACGAGTGGGTCTGATTCGAATTGCACATGAGCGCCATTTACTGTTGTTTGACATGCATCATATTGTCTCAGATGGGGTTTCTATGAATATTCTCATAGAAGAATTTCTCCGTTTCTACCAAGGAGAGGACGTATTGCCTGCGCTGCAAATCCAGTACACAGACTATGCGGTATGGCAGCAAGAGCAGCTCCGAAGCGAGGGTCTCAAAGCCCAAGAGGCTTACTGGCTGGATGCATTCCGCGGAAGCTTGCCAGTGCTGGATTTGCCAGTAGACGAAGTTCGCCCTGCGGTACGAAGCTTTGCGGGAGATCGGATTGACTTCCAGATTGATGCTTCTCTGAGTGCTTCACTCCAGGAGCTGGCTACCCGAACAGGTTCTACCCTGTTCATGGTGCTACTGGCCACCTATACAGCGCTCTTGCACAAGTACACGGGTCAGGAAGATGTCATTGTCGGTTCGCCGGTGGCGGGAAGATCGCATGCCACACTCGAAGGCCTCATCGGTATGTTCGTAGGCACAGTGGCACTGCGTACTTATCCTGAAGGGGAGAAGCCCTTCGAGGCTTACCTGCAGGAAGTGAAGGAAACAGCCCTGCGGGCCTATGAAAATCAGGATTATCCGTTCGAGGAGCTGGTAGAGAAGCTGGAGCTTCAGCGTGACCTGAGTCGCAACCCACTATTTGATACCATGTTTGTCCTGCAAAATATCGAGCAGGGAGAACAAGAAATAGAAGGATTGCGTTTCACTCCTTACGATCATGTACATCCTGCTGCCAAGTTCGACCTCACGCTGACGGTGAGTGAAGCGGATGGGGCATTGAACTGCACGCTGGAGTACGCGACTGCAATCTACAAGCGGGAGACCGCTGAACGGATGACAGGCCACTTTGTACAGCTTATTCAGGAAGTTACCGCCAATCCGGGTATGTCGCTGTCGTCTCTGGATATCGTGACACCACAGGAAAAGTCGATGCTGATGAAAGATGCGGAAGAAGCCAAAGCAGATTATCCTCGTGACAAAACGATTCATGCACTGTTCGAGGAACAGGCTGTCCGTAATCCGGATGCAACAGCAGTCGTATGTGAAGAGGCAACCCTGTCCTACAGCGAGCTGAATGAGCGGGCTAACGGACTCGCCAGAACACTGCGCGAGCGCGGTCTGCATCCAGACGGTCTGGTTGGAATCATGGCGGAACGTTCCCTTGAAATGGTCGTTGGGATTTTGGCCATTTTGAAGGCGGGCGGAGCCTACGTCCCTGTGGACCCTGAATATCCAGAGGACCGTATTCGCTTTATGCTTGAGGATTCGGGAGCCAAGCTGCTGCTGACCCAAGCGCATCTGGAGACACGTGTCTCCTTCACCGGGGACGTCATCAAACTGGATGAGACGGCTTCCTACAAGGGAGATGTCTCAAATCTGGAGCCTGCGGCTGGACCGAATCATCTTGCCTACGTCATCTACACATCGGGTACGACAGGCAAGCCAAAAGGAACACTGATCGAGCACAAAAATGTAGTTCGCTTGCTCTTTAATGATAAAAATATGTTTGACTTCGATGCTCAGGATACGTGGACGCTGTTCCATTCGTTCTGTTTCGACTTCTCTGTATGGGAAATGTACGGGGCATTGCTGAACGGAGGTCGTCTGGTCATCGTTCCATCGCTGACCGCGAAGAGCCCAGAGCGTTTCTTGCAATTGCTGAAGGACCAAAAGGTCACCGTGTTGAATCAGACGCCGACCTACTTCTACCAGCTACTACAAGAAGAACTTAGTCATCGCGCGGCAGAATTGAGCCTCCGCATGATTATCTTTGGTGGAGAGGCATTAAGCCCGGCCTTGCTCAAGGACTGGAGAGCGAAATATCCGCAAGTGCAGCTCATCAACATGTATGGCATCACGGAAACGACCGTCCATGTGACGTATAAGGAAATTACAGAACTGGAAATTGAACAGGGCCGCAGCAATATCGGTATCCCGATTCCGACACTGCGTGCGTACATTCTGGATGAGCAACGCCGTCCACAACCGATTGGTATCCCGGGTGAACTCTATGTGGCGGGCGAAGGGCTGGCGCGTGGCTACCTGAACCGACCGGAATTGACGGAAGAGAAGTTTGTAGCTCATCCGTTTGAAGCGGGTGAGCGTATGTACCGCTCAGGTGACTTGGCACGCTGGCTGCCGGATGGCAGCATGGAGTATCTTGGACGGATCGACCATCAGGTTAAAATTCGGGGTTACCGCATTGAGCTGGGCGAAGTGGAGGCGAAGCTGCTCCATGCTCCGTCTGTCAGAGAGGCCGTTGTGCTTGCCCGGGAGGATGGAAGTGGGCAAAAAGTGCTGGTCGGCTATTTCACTGCTGATCAGATGCTGACGGTAAGCGAATTGAGAAAAGCCTTGGCTGCTGAACTGCCGGCTTATATGATTCCGTCTTACTTTATGCAATTGGAACAGATGCCGTTGACGCCAAATGGTAAGCTGGATCGCAAAGCGCTTCCGGCTCCAGAGGTCAATGTGCAGACTGGAGCTGTATATGAAGCGCCGAGAAACGCAGCTGAGGAAGCTTTGGCTTCCGTATGGCAAGGTGTGCTGGGAGCACAGCAGATCGGTATCCATGATCATTTCTTCGATCTGGGCGGTGACTCCATTAAGGCGATTCAGGTATCCTCCAGATTGTTCCAGTCTGGATACAAATTAGAGATGAAGGATCTCTTCAAATATCCGACAATTGCCGAGCTAAGCCCGTATCTTCAGGTAGCCGGACGCACAGCAGAGCAGGGTGAAATCAAAGGTACAGCGGAGTTAATGCCAATTCAGCGTTGGTTCTTTGAACGCCACACAGCAGAGCCGCATCATTACAATCATGCTGTCATGCTTCATCGGAAAGACGGCTTTGATGAGACTGCACTCCGGTTGGCAATGGACCAAATTGCGATCCATCATGACGCGCTGCGTATGGTTTTCCGGCCTACAGAAGCTGGATACGCGGCCTGGAATCGGGGAATTGACGAAGGCGAACTCTACACATTGGACATCGCCGATATGCGGCAGGCAGATGACGAGGCAGCAGCTGTTCAAGCCCAAGCTGATGCCATTCAGGCGAGCTTCCACTTGGAAGACGGCCCTTTGTTCAAGCTAGGCTTGTTCCATTGTAAGGATGGCGATCATTTGTTGATTGTCATTCATCACCTCTTGGTTGACGGCGTGTCCTGGCGCATCCTGTTTGAGGACATTGCAACAGGATACGAGCAGGCGTTGAATGGACAAGCGATTGTTCTTCCGCAAAAGACCGATTCGTATCTTGTATGGTCCGAGCAAGCGGCGAAGTATGCAGCGGGCCCTGCTCTGGACAAGGAACGTTCATACTGGCAGCAGATTGAGGAAATGGTTCTGGCTCCACTGCCAAAGGATCAGGATCAGGAGCCAGGCACCATTCGGGATACCGAGTCGGTTACGGTAACTTGGTCTGCTGAAGAAACCGACCTGCTGTTGCGACAAGCAAACCGGGCTTATCATACGGAGACGAATGATTTGCTCTTGACTGCTCTGGGAGCAGCTATTCAGCGCTGGACAGGCATGGAGCAGGTTCTGGTTAACCTTGAAGGACATGGACGGGAAATGATCATACCAGATCTGGATATTACCCGTACCGTGGGCTGGTTCACCACCCAATACCCTGTTCTGCTGAACCTGCAAGATGGGCAGGAAGTATCTACCCGGATCAAGCGCATCAAGGAGAATTTGCGAGAGGTTCCGCACAAAGGTATCGGCTACGGTCTGCTGAAATATATGGCACCGGAAAAAGGTACTCGATTCAGCGTAGAACCGGAAGTTTCCTTCAACTACCTTGGACAGTTTGACCAGGACTTGGAGGGCAATGCTCTTAGCTTGTCTACACATTCAGTCGGTAAGGCGCTCAGCAATCATACACCACAGCAATATGCTCTGGATGTGAATGGCATGATTGCCGAAGGCCAGTTATCACTGACGATTACGTACAGCAACAGGCAGTATCGTAAGGAGACGGTAAGCCATTTTGCTGAATTATTACAGTCAAGCCTTAGCGAGGTTATCCGGCATTGTGTGGCTCAGGAGTATGCACAGCTTACGCCAAGTGACGTTCTGTTCCAAGGTCTGACCCTGGAGCAGCTTGATCGACTCACAGCCCAGACGGCCCATATTGGAGAGATTGAGGATGTGTACAGGCTAACGGCAATGCAGAAGGGCATGCTCTTCCATAGCTTGCTGGAGCCAGACTCTTCTTCATACTTTGAGCAGGCAACGTTTGAGCTGCGTGGCAGCTTCGATGTAGATACCTTCTTCGAGAGCTTCCAGGCTTTGGCGCAACGACATGCCATACTGCGTACGGGCTTTTACAACAATATCGCGGATGTACCGCTGCAGGTTGTCTTTAAGCAACGGCCAATCCCTCTGAGCTACGTAGATTTGCGTGCCGCTACGTTGCAGGAGCAAGAGGCTCGGATCGAGGCTTACACAACTGAAGATATGGCTAAGGGATTCAGTTTGTCAGAAGATCCGCTGATGCGAGTGACTGTCTTGCAAAAGGAACAAAGCTACCTTGTATTGTGGAGCTTCCATCATATTGTCATGGACGGCTGGTGCATTCCGATCATTACACAGGAGCTGTTCGATTATTATTCTGCCCTGCGTCAGCAAGTACAGCCTGTACTGCCGCCGGCTCAGCCTTATAGTCGTTATATTGAGTGGCTTGATGCACAGGATGAACAAGAGGCTTCAACATATTGGAGCCAATATCTCGAAGACTATGACGGCAATACCGTATTGCCGGAAGCTAAAACGAAATCTCAAGCCAAAGAAGAGGGCTACGTTCTGAATGAGCATGTTCTCCATTTGGGTACAGCCTTGACCCATAAAATGGATGTTGTCGCCAAGCGCAATCATGTGACGGTCAACACACTCATGCAGACAGCCTGGGGACTGATTCTCCAGCGTTACAATGCCAGCTCGGATGTGGTTTTCGGCGGTGTTGTATCGGGTAGACCTGCTGAGATTGCAGGGATCGAGAATATGGTGGGTCTGTTTATTAATACAGTACCTATTCGTGTACAGTCATCCAAAGACGAGGCCTTCGTCGAGGTCATGAAACGTACACAGGCACATTCGTTGGCTGGTCGTGCCTACGACACCTATCCGCTGTATGAGATTCAGGGGAAAACAAGCCAAAAGCAAGACCTGATTTCTCATATTATGATCTTTGAAAATTATCCGCTTGACGAACAGGTAGAACAGTCGGGCAATCAAACAGAGGACAATCTCGAAGTCGCCAACTTCGCCATGTTTGAGCAAACCAACTATGACTTTAACCTGGTCGTCATTCCAGGCGAGAACATTAAGGTCTGCATTCGCTACAATGCTTCGGTCTACGAGCAAGAAAGTATTGCGCGAATCGGAGGACATTTACTGCAAATGCTCGATCAGGTAGCTACTCGTCCGCAAGCGACGGTACAGGAGCTGGAGATTGTAACACCAGAGGAACGGACAAACCTGCTCGACTGGGGTGGCAAGGCTCATGCTTATCCAAGTGATCAGGGCTTGCATACCTTGTTTGAGGAACAGGTGGCCCGTACGCCGGATAAGATCGCGGCAATAAGCGGCGACATCCAGATCACATATCGGGAGCTGAACGAGCAGGCGAACAGACTGGCTTCGACCTTGATAGCCCAAGGACTGCGGAGCGAACAAGTAGTGGGTCTGTTGGCGGATCGATCAGTGGAACTGCTGGTTGCCATTATGGGCGTACTCAAAGCGGGCGGAGCTTATGTACCGATTGATCCTGAATATCCGCAGGAGCGGATTCAGTATATTCTGAAGGACTCTGGCGCTGAGATTCTGCTCACACAGAGCCACCTGACGAAGCTAGCGTCCTTTGAGGGAATGGTTATGGAATTGGATTCTCCACACATCTACGGAACTGAAGTGAATAATCCTAATATTCCTGTGAGAGGGAACGATCTGGTGTATCTAATCTATACTTCGGGTACAACAGGAAATCCGAAGGGAACCATGATTAACCATAAAGGAATTGTGAACTACATCTGGTGGGCCAATAAAGTCTATTGTGCAGGGCAACCAACGGACTTCCCGCTGTATTCATCCATTTCGTTTGACTTGACGATGACATCAATGTTTACTCCATTAATAAATGGAGGAATAGTACGGATTTATGATGGTATAGATAAGGCAGAGGTTGTACAGCATATTTTGCGCGAAAATGCGGTCGATATTCTCAAGCTGACGCCGACGCATCTCAGTCTCATAAAAGACATGACCATTCCAGCGGAAAGTCGCATTCAGCAGCTCATTGTAGGTGGAGAGAATCTGACCACACATTTGTCCAAAACGATTACCGACCTCTTTGGCGGCAATATCAAAATCTACAATGAGTACGGTCCAACCGAAACCGTCGTCGGCTGCATGATTCACCTGTACGATCCTGCGAAGGATACACATGAGTCCGTACCGATTGGTTTGCCGTCCGACAACATATACATTCATATCCTGGATGAACAGCTTCGTCTTGTACCGTTAGGTGTGGAGGGCGAAATGTACATCGCCGGAGACGGAGTAGCCCGTGGATACCTGAATCGTCCGGATCTTACCGCAGAAAAATTCATTAGAAATCCGTTCGCTGCGGAAGGAAATATGTATCGGACCGGGGATTTGGCCCGTCGCCTTCCTAATGGAGACATTGAGTACATTGGGCGTATTGACCATCAAGTTAAAATCCGGGGCTATCGTATTGAGCTTGGTGAGATTGAGGCCAAGTTGCTGGATATGCCGCTTGTCGAGGAAGCTCTCGTTGTTGCGTGGGCAGACGCCAATGGACAGAAGTCTCTGTGCGCTTACTTTGTAGCGGATCGGGAAATGTCTGTCAGCGAGCTGAGAAATGAACTGTCTGCCGAACTGCCTGCATATATGATTCCGTCTTACTTTGTCCAAATGGACGCAATGCCTTTGACACCAAATGGCAAGCTGGATCGCAAGGCACTGCCTGAACCAAACTTGGGTGTGAAAGCAGGAGCTGCCTTTGCTGCTCCGCAGACGGATGTGGAAAACATTTTGGCTTCGATTTGGCAAGGTGTGCTCGGCGTGCCGCTTGTTGGCATACATGATAATTTCTTTGAACTTGGAGGCGACTCGATCAAATCGATTCAAGTCTCATCAAGACTTCTCCATGCAGGCTACAAACTGGAAATGAAGGATTTGTTCAGCTATCCAACAATTGCGGAACTGGCTCAGCGCGTTAGCACAGTCAGCCGAATTGCAGATCAGCGCGAAGTACACGGAACCGTAAAACTGGGGCCTGCCCAACGCAGATTTTTCGAAGAGCAGTCAACGGATCTGCATCACTTTAATCAGTCGGTTATGCTGTACCGACGTGAAGGCTTTAATACCGATGCACTCGCTGAGGTAATGCAGAAAATTGCAGAGCACCATGATGCGCTGCGACTGGTGTTCCGCCAAGGAGAGCAAGGAGTAGAAGCCTGGAACCGCAGCTTGGGTGAAGGTGAGCTGTATAGCCTCCAAATCCACGATCTGCAGGATGAAAAAGATCCGGCCATGGCAATAGAAGCAGGTGCGGAAGCTATTCAGCGCAGCATCTCTCTGGAAGATGGGCCTCTCTTTAGACTGGGTCTATTCCGCTGCAAAGAAGGCGAACATTTGTTGATCGTTATTCATCACTTGGCTGTGGATGGCGTATCCTGGCGTATTCTCTTTGAGGATCTACAGGAAGGCTACGAGCAGGCAGCACGTGGAGAAGCGGTCAAGCTTCCACATAAGACAGATTCGTACCGTGCATGGGTTGATGGGATTACGCAATACGCCAACAGCCCGGCGGCTGAACAAGAACGCAGCTTTTGGGCAGAGGTGGAAGGAGAGGGATTTGCTCTTCTTCCAAAAGACAAGGTAGACGGTGCTCTTCTCATAAAAGATAGCAAGGCTGTTACGGTAACATGGTCGCCAGAAGAGACAGAGCAGTTCTTGAAGGAGGCAAATCGCACTTACAATACGGAAGTTAACGATCTGCTCTTGACAGCCCTTGGTATTGCGGTTCATGAGTGGACAGGGATCGAACGTGTAGGCATCCTGCTGGAAGGACATGGGCGGGAGCCTGTTGTACCGGAATTAGATATCACTCGTACGATAGGCTGGTTTACAAGTCAGTATCCTGTCGCCCTTGAGATGGGAGGCGAATTGGAGATCGGCGCTAGAATCAAGCGTGTCAAGGAAGATCTGCGTCGTATCCCGAACAAAGGTGTAGGATACGGTATCTTGAAATATTTGAGCGACGTATCCGCTGGCTCCTCCTTCTCAACAGAACCGGAGATTACCTTCAACTATCTGGGGCAGTTTGACCAGGATCTTGCAGAGGGAACGATGGAGGTATCACCTTACTCGGCAGGATCTGAGGTCAGTGAGCAGATGGTACAGCATCAGGCCTTGAACATCAATGGACTGATTACCGAAGGACAACTTCAACTTTCGGTCAGCTACAACCATCAGCAGTTCCATGCAGATTCGATAGAGAAGTTTGTCGGTATCCTGAAGGAGCGTCTCAGTGAAGTTATTGGTCACTGTGTGCGAAAGGAAAGAACCGAACTTACACCAAGCGATGTACTCCTCAAAGATATCAGCTTGGAGGAAATCGAGGAGCTGGAAGAGCAGACACGGCACATCGGCAGCATTGAAAATGTGTATAAACTGACACCAATGCAAAAGGGAATGTTGTTCCACAGCTTGCTGGAGCCTCATTCAGAGGTCTACTTTGAGCAGGCCACATTTGAAATTCAGGGAGTGTTTTATCCTGAGGATTTCAAACGCAGCTTACAGCATCTGATGAAACGGCATGCCATATTGAGAACGAATTTCCATGCTGGATGGGGCGATTTCCCTATACAGATTGTGTTCAAAGAAAGAGCATGCGATTTCGTATATGAGGATTTGCATGAGCTGGAATCCGGTGAAATAGAAGCGCGTCTTGCAGCTTACATGGAACAAGACAAAGCGAGAGGCTTTGATCTTGCGAATGAAGCCTTGCTGCGTGTTGCTATCCTACGGACTGCAAAAGAGCATTACCATCTGTTGTGGAGCTCTCATCACATCATTTTGGATGGCTGGTGTATGCCGCTTGTGCTCCAGGAAGTGTTTGAAACATACGGAGCTCTACGTGAGCAAAGGGAACCTGAGCTTCCTGCAGCAGCATCGTACAGCCAGTACATTCAATGGTTGGAAAAACAAGGCGAGGAAGAGGCAGCCTCTTATTGGAGAGGGTATCTGGAAGGATACGAGCAGCAAACGAAGCTGCCACAGGCCGTCACACAACCATCGGCCAAAGCCGAAGCCTACTTGTCAGAGAAGCTGGTGTTCACGTTGGATGCTGAATTGACCGAGCGCCTGGAACAAGTGGCCAAGCAGCACCAGGTGACGATGAACACGCTGATGCAAGCAGCCTGGGGAATCGTGTTGCAACGCTACAATAGAAGCCAGGATGTCGTCTTCGGAAGTGTGGTATCGGGCAGACCTGCCGAGATTCCGGGTATCGAAAGCATGATCGGTCTCTTCATTAATACAGTTCCAGTTCGGGTTCAAGCTGAGGGAAGCGATTCGTTCTCTCAAGTGATGAAGAGACAGCAGGAATTATATTTAGCAGGACATGCTTATGATTCCTATCCGCTCTATGAGATTCAAGCACAGAGTGAGCAAAAGCAAGATCTAATTTCGCATATTATGGTATTTGAGAATTATCCGGTAGAAGAGCATCTGGAAGAGAAAATTGCCAATGATGAGGCTGAATACAAAATAACGGATGTTCAGATGTTTGAACAGACGAATTATGACTTTAACCTCATTGTGCTGCCGGGACGTAGTCTGGAGTTCTTGTATCGTTATAATGCTCGTGTCTACGATCGGGAGAGCGTGGAACGGATTCAAGGACACTTGACGAGAATTCTGACAAGCGTATCTGTACAACCTGCTATCCGTATTGATGAGCTGGAGCTGATTACGCCAGAAGAGAAATCACAAATTATAGAGGTATGGGGAGATACAGCAGCCCCTTATCCGCGTGAGAAGACCCTTCACGGCATATTTGAGGAAAAGGCTGCGCTCACACCGGATCGTACAGCACTTATTTACGGTGAAACGGTGCTTACCTACGGAGAGCTTCATCAACAGGCCAACCGCCTGGCGCGTACGCTGCGTGCTCAAGGGGTCAGACCAGATCAGCCGGTCGGCATTATGGTCGAGCGTTCGCTTGAGATGATCATTGGTATCCATGCCATTCTAAAAGCGGGTGGCGCCTATGTACCGATTGATCCGGGATTCCCTGAGGATCGTATTCGTCACATGCTGGATGATTCGGGAGCGAAGCTTCTACTGACGAAGAGCCATCTCAAAGATCGTTTCCCATTCACTGGTACGATTCTGTCACTTGATGATCCGCAGGCGTATCATGCCGATGACTCTAATCTGGAGCCAATCGCGGGACCAGAGCATCTGGCGTATATCATTTATACGTCAGGCTCAACTGGCAAGCCGAAGGGTGTAATGATTGAGCACCGCTCTGCCGTCCATACACTGAGTCAGTTGGAAGCTGAATATCCGATGGTGGCAGGCGATCGATTCCTGCTCAAAACGACATTCACCTTTGACTTCTCCGTGCCGGAGCTGTTCTGCTGGTTCTTTGGACAGGGGACGCTCGTGATCCTGCCGCCGGGCGTGGACAAAGATCCGGTCGCCCTGCTGGAGGCTGTGGATGCGAACCAAATTACGCATCTTAATTTGGTACCTTCGATGCTCAGTGTGCTCGTTCAATATTTGAAAGAAAGCAGTACCCAAGGATTCCTTACTTTGAAATACCTGTTTGCCTGCGGCGAGACGCTGCCTGCCAAACTTGTAGAAGAGTACTATAAAGTGTCTCCTTACGCAGTACTGGAAAACATCTACGGTCCTACGGAAGCAGCTGTATATGCGACTCGATATACAACGAGTCCTGAGACCGCAGCTCTAACGCATGTGCCTATCGGCAAACCGTACGCTAACGTCCAAGTATGGATGATAGACGGCGCCTCTCAGGTATCACCAGTAGGTGTACCGGGAGAACTATGCATTGCAGGCGAAGGGGTAGCGAGAGGGTACTTCAATCAGCCGGACCTGACGGCAGAGAAGTTCATTCCTCATCCGTACAAGCCGGGAGAACGGATTTACCGAACAGGCGATTTGGCTCGGTGGTTGCCAGACGGGAATATTGAGTACTTGGGACGGATTGACCACCAGGTAAAAATCCGCGGTTACCGCATTGAACTGGGAGAAGTGGAAGCACAAATCCTGAAGGTGCCGTCGGTGCAGGAGGCAGTTGTTCTAGCACTAGCTGATTCCAGCGGAAGTACTCAGCTTTGCGCATACTTTGTGGCCGAGGAAGGGCTCACAGCGGGCATACTACGAGAGGCACTGGCCAGCGAGCTGCCAAGCTACATGATTCCATCTGCTTTCGTGCAGCTGGGGCAAATGCCGCTGAATCCGAATGGCAAATTGGATCGCAAAGCACTACCGGCACCGGAAACCCTTCTGCGGAGCACAGCGGAGTATATCGCGCCGCGTACGCAGACAGAAGTAGAGCTCGCTCAGATTTGGTCCGAGGTGCTCGGCGTACAGGAAATCGGAATCAGGGATCATTTCTTCGAGCTTGGGGGCCATTCCCTGAAAGTATTGGGCTTGATTCAAAGGATCTCGTCTAATATGGGCGTCCATCTCCCGCTCCAGGCCGTGTTTAATCTGCCGACAGTGGAAGAAATGGCACATGAAATTTTCAAGCTGCAGGCAACAACTGCTGCCGATGAACAAGAAATGGAAATTATCCACTTCCCAGGGAAAGGAACGCTTAAAGTATTTTGCTTCCCTCCACGGGTAGGTCACTCTCTGGGGTACTATGAGATGGCCAAGGAGCTGGATGGGCTTTGCGAGGTGTACGGGATGGAATTTATCGGCGACCGTTTCCAAGGTCAAGATATGCTGGATCGATACATCGATGCCATCGTGGATATTCAAGCAGAGGGCCCATATATATTCTTGGGGTACTCACTTGGAGGAAATCTGGCCTTTGAGGTAGCTAAAGCCATGGAAATCCGAGGGTACCATGTTGGCGACATTATTATGGTAGATGCTATGAGAAAGATGTCCAAGGATGAATCGACACCAGAGGAGCTTGAAGAGATTGTCGAAACGGTGCTGGACAGCATTAGAGAGCAGTACAAAGCATTCCTGGCTGATCCAGCCGACAGGGAGCGAGTCATGGACAAAATGTTGGTTTACTCCAGCTACCGCGATGAGCTTATTAACGCAGGTGAAGTTCATGCGAATATCCATGCTATGATTGCAGAGGATGATAGTGTTGGTCCGGATACATCATTAGATAAATTGTTATGGCAACAGGCAACACTTGGCCAATACAAAGAATACGGGGTCATCGGAACGCATGATGTGCTGCTTGATTCCGGTTTTGTCGGGGAAAATGCTAAAGTACTGAGACAAATACTTGGTAAAATTGCAGAAGCCTCATCTAAAAACAAGCCTATTTTGTCCTAAGATCAATCAACGTGAATAATAGTGGGCAATAAAGACGCCAGGGTTCCTTTAAATAGGAGGGACCCTGGCGTTTTCTTTTATTTATACAATCCTCAACATATAGAGAGTAGTGCCTCTAATGATCGCTGCTTGTTTTAGCAACGGTTGACCGGGAATAATGAATATTAGAGATGAGCTCACGGATGACTTGAATGACAAGCTCTGGTTGATCGTGGATAATCATATGCTCGCTTTTTTTGGCAATAATAAATTTGCTGTTGGTAGAGATGCGGAGCATCTCGCGCTGCCCTATTTGCCAGCTTTGTTCGATCTGATCATTTCCACGCTTACTAATACCAAACTGAGTCAAATCTTGCTGAATGCCCCGGGCAATCACACGCACAGGAAGGTTACCCAAATGCTGGCCGCGTATGGCATCTTCGGTAGTGCTCGCCAGATCACCCTCCTCGGCAACAGAGCGGAAGTACTTGGGGGAAGCAACAATATTCACAAAAGATTTTCTATCTCGATACTCCACCCGTCCGTTTAGCATAAAATTGGGAAACAGACGGAAAGCCCCTGCTTTTTCTAGGAGAATGGATATGAGCGGCGAGGGATTGCCCTTAGGTCGTTCTTTGGCATAAATCTTGTTGGTCCGGCGAGCATCATTCTCAGGCCTAGCATCCACTAGAACCAGTCCTGCTACTTCGTTTCGGTATGTCTGTGCATAAAGCCTTGAGTACATCCCCCCGAGAGAATGACCTACAAGGATATAAGGAGGTTGGATGTCTGCATTCTTTAGAGCAGTATGAAGCTCCCGAACGATGTTTTCCCCGGTGCGTGGTGTATTTGCCTCCTCGCTCCATGCATAGCCTGCCCGATCATAAGATACAACGGTAGCGAAGGATGACAGCTTCTCGGGAATATCCCTCCAAGACAGGCTACTTTCCCCGCTTCCTGATTCAAGCACGATCGTCGGAGAGCCAGCACCTATTTTACGAATATGCAGACGATAGCCTCCAGCATCGACCATTCTCCCCAGAGGAGGATATTGCGATTTATCATATTTGGATGCAATCCCCTCATATACAAACCCAGAGATAACGATAAGCAGTAAGCAAGAGATAGTCCCAAATACAACCTTCGTCCAGGTTCGCCTTCGTTGTTTCATTTAGCATCTACTCCTTTGCAATGTCATTATTCAGTTAATCAACAACTATTTCATATGAAGTATTTTCCTTGGTGGGATTGGGCTTGATGAAAATATCATATAACCATTCAATTGGAGTTCCGTGATATCTACCTATTCAATTATTAAAAGCTGCTGGGAGGAGTGGCTCGAGTGTTTCTTATCTTTTATACCCATCCTTTCTTTGTCAAAACATCAATATTAAAGAAAAAATGAATGTACATTTAAGAACCAATTGAACAAAAGGCTAGGGCGTAGTTAAAAACATAAACATTGCAAAAGCAATATATTAAAAAAACACTTGCATTTAAAATTGTAGAATGATATACTCTAATTCCGGCCAAGAAATATAAAGGTTGCGAGCGAATGAACAAAAAAAGATTTGAAAAAAATGCTTGCAAAGTTGGTTCGGACATGATATGATATAAGAGTTGATGAGGCGATGAGCTGATTCAAAAAAAAGTTTGATCTTTGAAAACTGAACAACGAGTGAGTAAACTGATTTTGTTCGCAAAATCAAACATGAGATATTTTATCTCGTCAGTTTCAAAATGAGCTAATCGCTCTTTCGATAAACCAGCTTCGGTTAAGAATAATGATATGACTACATTCCGTATAATAGGAACAAAGTAAAATTTCCATACGCATGAAATTTCGGTACAATATAAGCCCGATCCCTTTGCGGGCTTTTCTTTTAACACAAAAACGGAACATACGTTTCCATTCCTTTTAATAAAGGAACCTTTGTAGAACCGACCAAGAATACTTTCGGTGAAATTATAGAGAACTGGCTCAAAGACAAAAAACTCGGTTAAACATGGTACATGGAAGTCTTATGAGTGGTTAGTAAACACGCACATCATTATCATGAATTACTTCTACCCAAATTATCTGTAAGCTCTATCAAGAAGGTTAAACCGGGCAGTAGCCTGGGGAGTTATCACACAGAATGTTGCTTCGTATGTAGACTTGCTCCAAGGAAAAAAGGAGAAGCCTCAAAGTGAGATACTTGCACTTCCCCGAGCAGAGGTAGATTTACAGAGGTAAACGGCCTCAGTTCGACAAGCTTATACCATTTCTGAAATAGAACAACATGTTCTTCCGAATTTCCAAGAAGCGGTGTTAAAAAACATTGGCGATTCAATTACAGGAGAGAGCATTAGCACTGAAGAACCTACTTTACTAGACTAAAGGGTAGAAGAATGCTCGCTTCAAACGAAAAAGCGCGACCTCCAAAAAGCTTGGAAGCCGCGCTGTGCTTGAGTTTTATAGAATACTGGTGAAGGGAATTGAACCCCTGGCCTACGCATTACGAGTGCGTCGAAATAGAGTTTTGATGGGTTTTACAAAGCTCCTATAGCCTACCCAACAATAAATAGGGTTCCGCCAGGTATTACAGATATCCGTATTTCGGTAGAAGATTTGGTAGAAGAAAATAATTGAGCAACAAGACGAGACTGATGTCTAATGCTCTCTAAAGCACCCTTCTCCGTCTCCTGCGAGCATGATATCTTTTGATTGCGATCCTAGCCCTCCAGAGGACGATATCCCGTAGTGTAGAATTATCCGCCCCCATAAATTTAGGTATCTGCTCTAAAACAAGCAACATAACCTTTATGTCCTCTGTGCACTTTCCCATCTTTATCTCCAGCCCTTAATAGCTGGCATCTTCGCGGCCTGCTGAAAGCATGTAGAATGAACGGCGACGTTAAGCTAACGGGTGTCATAGCCTAACAATAATCAATCACATCCACTTTGACGGTCACACCGTGGTTATAGTGATCTCGCTAAAATAATGTCATAATCAGGATGAAGAGATAAAAGAATTTGCGGATTGTCGTCTGAATTTATATACCAAAATACGATTTTATGGAATCAGCCTCTATAAAGTCAGTATCCAGTATATACTAGGGCGTTGATACCCTTCGACAATACTTAATGAATTTCCACAATCGATTGGAGGTAAAGATCATGATTAGAGCTGCTAAAATGGAAGATGGGAAAGGTATATCCAGACTATTAACACAATTAGGTTACCCAGATACCGAATTTTTTATTAAAGATAATATGGGAACGGCTTCTTACTCATCCTGACGAAGAATTAATGGTCTATGAAGATGAAGGGTGTATCGTTGCCTGTATTTCGATACATTTTATCCCACAATTAGGGATAAGAAGAGATACCGCATTGATTAGTTATCTTGTTGTTGATTCCACAATTAGAAGTAAAGGAATTGGAAAAAAGTTAAAGGAATTTGCCACTGCTTCTGCTAGAAAAAGGGGATGTGAGAGCATCCAAGTTCATTGTCATTCCAGAAGAATAGATGCTCACCGATTTTATGAGCGTCAAGGTTACAAAGAGGCTCCTAAGTACTTTTCGAAAAGGTTAGACAACTACGGATCAAACACTCGCTAGAAAATAAATTTGTCAGACGATAAGAAGATATAAATGGCAAGAGAAGCGCACGGAAATAATTGAACTAACGGGAAGCGTTAGTTCAATGAAACAGATGAAGCAGCGACAGTCTAGGGCATATTTTCTCGTCCTGGCCTACCGTTGTTTCTTTTATTGTAGTTATCAAAACTTTATTTTCTGCGAACATTTAAAAAGTGGACTCAGAGCACCTTGAATGCACATCTGTAAGCAATTTTTCAACTAAAAAGCTCTGCCGACCTTAAGGTTAGCAGAGCTTTTTAATTTATTTAGAGTATTCACTTACTTCAAACGTTAGGATACGATCATACAGCATATAATCCTTCCGGCTGCTGAATGGACCTTTGTTGTTATCATGTTTATTAATGGCATATGAAGCCGATCCAGAACCACCTTGCTTGCCCTCATACCATGAGATAAAGTCATTGACCTCTTTCATGCTTAGGTCGAATTCCTTCTCTAAGCCAGTTGTCATAGTAACTACAAGGATTGCGCGGTTGCCTGATGGTGATTGAGGATTAGTAGGCTCACCAGTCGATGGTTCACCAGGATTTGTTGTACCAGGTTCGCTCGGATTACTTGGCTCTCCTGTAGAAGGATTGTCAGGAGTTGTCGGCTCAGTTGTTTTAGGTTCATTTGGTGTAACTGCAACTTCATTAGAGATAACCATCTCAGCTCCGTTAATAATAGCTATAACCTGAAAATAATATACTGTTCCATTAGTCAGATTCGGGACCACATAATTGCCATCCACATCCTTGGTTACTGTAATAGACTCTGAATATTTACCCGATTGCGTACCGTAATTGATCTTATACTTAGCAGCATCTTTAATCGGATTCCAATTCAACTTTGCTGATGAATCAAGTGGTTGACCTTTGAGATCGATTGGTTCATTGATGCCAAGAGTTATCTCGTTAATTGCCAACCAAGACGCACCTCCCAAAGCGTCAACTTTGATACCATCATATGTACCCTGTTGAACTTTAATAGGCGGCGTTATTGTATTTGTAGCAGATAAAGATTGAGTAACTTGTTCGCTTATTTTTTTCCATTCTCCTTCAACGAGTCCGTAAATTGTATATTTTATATCTCGTGGTGGCGTAGCATTAGTAGAGATATGAATAAAATTTATTTCGACTGGGCTAGGGAATCTTAACTCAATATTCCCATTTTCCCCTCCGGCATTCCATGTTGTTTTAATACTTCCGTCTATCGCATTGCTTGCCACTAAATTGTAATAGGTGGTACTTCCTTTTGCTGTAGTGCCTGTTGGAGGCGAGAACCCTAGCATTCCCTCAACTGTTTTGTTTAGTGTTGCTGCATGTGTTGCTGATGGTAGTAACATGATGTTAATTAGAAAAAAAGTTAGAACGGTAGTCAAAAATTTCTTTGACATGATTATTAGCCCCCTATGAATATCTTGTATATCTATAAAGATAGATTGACACTCACATATTGTCTAAACATAAACTTGCTTATCTATAAATATAATCTAAATATTTGCATATTTATTTTTTATTGGGCATTAAAAAGACCACAACATTTCATGATCTATACCATAGAACTCTGTTACCCAAATTGTCTGTTGGGTCAATAAAGAAAGCCCATGTTTTAATTATAGACGCATTGAATCGAGCAGTGACTCGGGGGATTTTAACTCAAAACGTGGATTCTTCTGTTGCCCTACCTCAAGGAAAAAAGAAAAAATTTGAAGTCTGGAATGAACATCAATTAAAGATTTTCCTCGATGCTGCATCGGAAGATCAATACTTCATGGCCTTCGAGCTCGCCGCCTCTACTGGCATGCGTCAAAGTGAAATACTTGCGCTACCCCGATCTGAGGTAGATTTAAAGAGGAAAACGGCCTCGGTTCGACAAGCTTATACCATTTCTGAAATAGGACATGATCTTGATGATACTAAGAATGATAGCAGCGTTCGCTCCATCGCACTGTTTGCTAATACCGCTAATTTTTTGCAAAATCACTTTAGAAAGCAAAAATATGAGCAAGCCAGAAATAAGCTATACAATGATTCAGGCTTAGTAATTCAAACAAGTGTGGGAACGCCTCTCGGCCCCCGCAATCTTATGAGACATTACTATCGTATTTTGGACAGAATTGTAAAGGAACATCCCGACTTTCCTCGGATTCGTTTCCACGATCTGCGACACACTCATGCAACACTACTTCTCAAAGCTGGTATCCATCCAAAGATCGTTCAAGAGCGACTTGGACATTCGTCTATCAATGTAACTCTGGATACCTATTCACATGTTCTTCCGAATCTCCAAGAAGCAGTGTTAAAAAACATTGGCGATTCAATCACAGGAGAGAGCATTAGCACCGAAGAACCCACTTTACTAGACTAAAGGGTAGAAAAATGGTAGAAGAATCCTCAGTTTAACAAAAAAGCGCGACCTCCAAAAAGCTTGGAAGCCGCGCTGTGCTTGAGTTTTATAAGATGCTGGTGAAGGGAATTGAACCCCCGACCTACGCATTACGAGTTTGTAGCGACAAGGTTTAGCAAGTATTAATAAGACCCAAAATTCTTGATACATTAGGATTTTGGGTCTTTTAAGTATCATTAAGTAACACTGTGTTTTCCTAAGTATGTTTGCAATTTCGTTTGCATTTTTAAAGACAAACGTCTGAGATCAAGTTTTCAGAAACAACTCTGACTTTAGACGTTTCTCCTGTTCCCTTTGTTTTAAAGATCGCTTCCGCTATCAGGGAAATGTACTCGTCTTTAATATCTTTTTTTATTATAATTGTGTCGTGATCCATTCGATCAACTCCGTTGAAGTATTGTTTACTATCAGTCATTTTTCCTGTATACTCTCTTGTGAATCATTCTCAATGAGGTGAAACATGGCGGCTCCTCAACCTGAACCAGGGAGAAGCCGTTTGCCTGAGTTGCTAAAAGCAAATAGAATGAAGCAAGTAGATCTTGCTAATTACTTGGGCGTGTCTCCAGCTCTTATCTCGCGAATAATTGCTGGGGAACGTCTTTTTTCTTATCCATTGGCAGCTAGAGCAGCATTTAAACTTGGATGCACAATGGAAGAATTGCATGAATGGGACTTGTGTTAGGGCAAACGGTTGTGGGGTATCCCCTCCCGCTGCCATAGAAATTTACTTAAAGTCAATTTTTTTATCTTTTTATAAACGGAATTTTGTTTCATCTCCAAATGAATAGAAACACTTGTTCTCATTATACCTCATGTTACCAATCGACTCAATGGATTTAATCATCGCAATTCCCTCCTTTTTTTTAATTTTAATTCAAAACCTTTCACCTATATTAAATCCCAATATTAGGTGGTTTGGCAACATAAATTCGTCCCGCTGAACTCCTGCCATTTAACGACTTTATTCGACATGACATAGCTTGATTATCGACAAAAAAAGACCGCTTTTACCTGCGGTCTAGAAAAATACGACATTTGGATTCAACACCTCAAGTCTGCTAATCGCTTCATCATATCTGTTATGAGCGATTTCACACCTTTTAGATTTCTTTGTAATTTCTTCTTCGAAATATACCTCTTTAAATAAAGTGTTGATTTTAACAACATTGTCTGCATTAAAAATATTGCTTCTATCTGCATATACAAAATTACTACTTTTGTTTAAAGCATTCATGCAGTATTTTAATGGACCTGTCATGTAGTATTTGTTATCTTCGGTATGTACTACAAGACGATCGATGATACGTTTGTAACTTATAAACCATATTGAGTCAACCGGCAAATCAATATACCCTGATAATCCTTCGGCATCAGATGTTACGCTTACCACAAAAACGCCCCCTATTCAAACAATTCTGATGGCGGTTCCGGGCTGTAAATAAAAGCGATGCTTGCGACACTTACAGTTAAAACCGCGATTGAAGATAATACTGTCGCCAACTTAGAATATATATTTTGGGTCATGTCCTTAATCACCTCCTTAAGTTAATCAGCGTCAAAGATTGTGCTAGGATGCTTATTGCTATAAATGGATCAGTAAACCAAAGATTAAATCCTACAAGAATAAACGCAGCTACTTTTAGAGCAGGAAAATACTTTGGCGGTATACGGGTCTGTTTTTCTATCCCCGCTGGAGCAAAAAATAAAATTAGAATCATACTGATTCCTGTTGCAATCATAGTCCATTTGTGGTCCAAAGTTATGAACGATAATCCAGTAAACAGAAGCGTGGAAACAACTACGCAACCCATACCGCTTTTAAGGTGTACCCCTCCTGTCATTTGTCTCAAGATAGCAAAGGTGATCATTATAGTGAATACTTCCCCTGCTTTACCTGTTAGCAAGGCTATTATGATCGTTGCCACAGTTATAAAGACTATATTAAGAATCGCTGCTACTGCATGTTTCAAAACTGGCACAGAGGCCGGGTGATCTGGTACCACACTCTTTATATGCTGCGCCATCCGCAAGGCTAGTGGCTCAATCATCTTTAGAAGACAGCTCCTCTCTTTCTTTTACCACTGCATAATACAGAAACAATCCCGCTACAAGCGCGAGAACCAATATAATAAACAGAAGGTTGTTGTAAAACATAACAGTTGCAGAAGCGATAAGCCCAACTATTATCAAAGCAATTACTGCTATATGCTCCCATGCGAATCGTAACCGTTCAAATTCTGCTGTGAATCCAATTTTGAATTTAAGTAGTATCCAGACAAAAAAGAAAGTCCACGCGCTTGTGACTATTTGAACGACTGTCCCGGCTGACGAATACTGCATATCCTCTGTGAAACTACCGAAAAGAGACAAAATAACAAGAGCCTGAAACGCAGTGTAGATAAACATTCCTGTCATAGCCATAATCGCTGCCCACAATATAGGCACTCTAACCACAGTTGTAATAAGTAATATAAATATTATCGTACTTATTGCAGGAACCATGAAGGATAGAGACATTTGTTCTCTCAGAAAAAAACTAATGAGGTTCATAATCAAAAAAGAAAACAAGCCCGGCCATAAAAATTCAAGAGGTTTAAGCCTATATATTGATAACATTAAAGAAAATGCCGCAAACGATTCCACGCTTGAAAATAATAAAAACCTCACCGCTTCCCACATTACATATGCTCCTTCACAATTGGTAACAAATATGCTTTTATTCTATATTTGTTATCTGTTATAGGCAATGTAATTACCAATCTATTTGGTAATTTTTATGTATTATGTGAGGTAATTATTTTCAGCCTGCGGATATAATATCCTCCAGCTTAATCCAACTAAAATCATCTTCCCCACGAATCAGTTTTACTTCCCTACGCGCGGTGTTAATTGACGTAACTACACCAGTCATAACCGTATCGTCAAACGGGCTAAATACGGTCACCGTGACGGCGTTGCGTGAGTTGTAAGAGTCTATTAAAGCCTGCTCAATCAATTGCACTTGCTGGTCATCCAATTCTGGTTTACCGCGCCGTTGACGGTCCTTCATGAGCTTCAGGTATGCTTCCTTGTGTTCCGGTATGATAATGCGTGAACTTTCCCATAAGCCGTTCTCTTCGAGTTTTTTAGACATGTATGTAGCCTCCTGATGTATTATGTAGCAATTATAACACGAACATATGTTCCTTAAAACACTTTGTTTGTTGGGGAATCAATCCTTTAAAAAATACAAAACTCATTTACAATTAACCTAAAATACTTAATAATCTTATTCATCTACAGAATAAGTAGGCAGGTGAATGAATTTGAAATTTATAAAACCCAGAATCACGATAGAAAGTATCAAAACGCTCACTCCAAAACAAGTAGAATCATTTCATGAAATGGTATTTTGGGGTGATCCGCAACCTGGCGAAGTATTTTACAATTTTAAAACCGATTCAATTCACACATTGACTTCCGATACCGATGAAAATGGTGAATTTGCTTTGGTACATGAAAATGGGGTCTGTTATGACTTCGAATCTTGCTTGCCTTTATTTACCGTCAGCCAGCTTTTAGACCTTGTTACATTTGATGCAAGCTTTGAAATGAGATATTGGGGAGGCGGTTGGCTTATTATTTATGATGGAGAATTTTATGAAACCAATAAGAAAGAGGATTTGGTAGATCTTCTTTTTGATTTACTCAAAACAAAATTGTATTAAATAAAAAAATCCCCAGAACAATCCCCGGGGTTTGAACATTTGGATATAGTCAAGAAAGGCAATCCCATTGCCTGTATAGTTTCAGTATGATAACATAAGAATATAAATAAGGGAGGCGCAACCCTCCCCTAGAACAACGAAATGTGCCTTCACAGCGCGCATTTGATAAACTGGTACCAAAACCCACCGTAGGCGGTCAACCTTTAGCGGTGGGTTTTGCGTTTGTTGCGTCTCAACCTGATCCATCGATAAAGCTTACGTCCACTAAACCAAAGGCTCAGTAGCGTGGCAATTACTTTCAAGACCAAGTAAAGCGCAGCAAATGCAGTCATGGCGTCACCCCCTTTCGGGAAGCTGCGCCGTGACCCCCACCCGTTGTCCAATCCAGATTATACCACAACTTCTCTATTATGAGGTGTTTTTTATATCAGCCCAGCCAACCAATCGAGGTAGCTGGGCTTTGGTTTTACTTACTGACTGTATTCGCGTTAATCTTATTCAGTAGTAACAGGTGTTTGTGCTGATTCTGCTGGTGCCAGAATAGGCTCAGACTGCACCTGAACAGGAACAGTATTGGATACCTCTGCCGTAGCCTGTGCCAAGAAATCATTAAGCTTTGCAGCCAGACCAGATACAGCTTCCTTAGCTGCTACCTTTGCTGCCTCCTCATTTGGCTGTGCTTCAGTAGCGAGTAGCGATTTTGTTTTGGCCTTATACTCCAGATATGCTTTCTCAACGGCGGATCGAATCTCTACAGCCGATACAGTAATGCCCTGTTCTGCCAAGCGCAATGTAGTATACTGCAATGCCTCCTGAAGCTTACGTTCTCCTCCAGCTTCTTTAAATGCTGTTTGAGCAAAAGCAAATCCCTCCCCAGCAATTTTATAGATTACTTCCCTCTGTGCCGCCGTTGTACGCGCTTCTAGCCACACGTTAACCTTAGCTTTAAGCTTATTCAGACCTCCTAAGACAAACGCTGTAAGCACACCCGCAGCGGCTGTGACGATGGTATTTACATAAGGCTGTACAGTTTCGATAATTGTTTGCATGATTATTTATCCCCTTTCGTTTTGAAAATCCCGGATCGATCAAGCATCGTGACCATGCGGTAAAAGTCATAAGATCCATCATTAGCTGTATCTAGAACACCTGCGGCCTTGGCGTTGATGCAGGCTTGTTCAGCCCACGTGGGTATTTTGGGCTGTTTGGCCGCTGTCTCCAGTGTCTTGATGCGGTCAGCCTGCGCCTGCACTGTTTTTTGTAGTTCCTTCAACGTTGCTTTTTCTTCTATTGTCATGGGTTCATCATCTCCTGTTTTGTTAATCCTGGATAAAACTGCATCAATCTGTGCCTGCGTAGGCCACTTACCTGCTCGATACTGTGCTGTGCTCAGGCCAAATACTATTTGTAGATGCGGCAAGTCGGTGAACGTTTTCCAATCGCCTCCCCACTCAAAGCCCAGTTCCTTAGCAATAGTCACAACCTGCATCCAGTCCGCTTTATGGTCTGCATTACCATCCCTTTGGGTATCCCAGCTTACAGATCGTCCGTCAGGCAGCAGTAAGGAAAAATCAATAGCCACACCAAAATTGTGATAGCTGGTCCCGCCTTTGGCGTTCGTTACTTTTGGCCCCGGCTTGGTCCGTCCCTGTGCGTAAAGCTCATTTTGCTCCGCTATGGTCCGTAGACCCTGTGTGATTACGATAGGTATACCTAAAGCAAAGGAGCGCTCTATAAGGCGCTCCGTGGCTGTGCGGACGACAGGTAAAAGTCCCTGTAAACGCGTGGCAGATTTACTCTTTACCAACTCCAGTGTTATCGTCACTACCGTTTCCCCCTTTACCTTTCAATACCTCAACCGCCTGCCGGATCACTGGTGGTATTGGCGCTCCAAGCCTGCCTCCATTCTCAAGAATCGAAAGCAACTCATTTGCCATATAAAAATAAGCGACCGCATCCCTGAATAGGTGCGAATCGCCTAAGACTCCATCAATTAGATGGGATACTGCTACCATTGTAAAAATAAATACCTTTCGAGCGATACCAATGAGACCAATCTTGCTTTTTAACCCGGGTCCGGTACCCTTCTTACCTTCTGCGCCAGCGGCAAATAGTCCGGTCACATAATCAATAATGACCAGAGCAAGTAACACCCCCAATACTCCCGACCACCCACCGTAAAAATACGTCACAGCGCTGCTTCCTAAAGCAGTACTGAACTTAAAAACCTCCCACTTATCCACCTTGCTTCCCCCGTCTCTCTTAGTT
Source organism: Paenibacillus ottowii (assembly GCF_050516475.1). Lineage (NCBI taxonomy): Bacteria > Bacillati > Bacillota > Bacilli > Caryophanales > Paenibacillaceae > Paenibacillus > Paenibacillus ottowii. The sequence goes on from NZ_CP191577.1 coordinate 633,514, forward strand.
CAGGAAACTTTTCCTGAGCTTTGTCAAAATCATTTAGACAACAAAAAGAGCGCGTCATATACGCGCCCAGTATCACCTCCCCCCACTTAGTAAGGGACTTTGCCGCGGGCCAGTTCATTTCCGCCCTCAGCCAGATCGTTAATTTGTTGTTGCAGCGCCCGTAATCTTGCGCGCTTCTCCATATTGTTTATAGATTCATCGTCCTGTACAGCTCTAACATCCTTACGAATCGCACTCATTTTCTTGCTAATCTTGTTCAACTTTTTACGCAGCGAATCATCATACCAAGCGGGAGGCTTCCGCAAATCAGAATCAGTATTTATCTGGTCTAGCTTACCCTTGTATTTGTAAAACTCTGTGCTGATATCGTTTGAGAAAACCGGGTCTGCGGTTACTTGTTGTGTCAGAGCATCGCCAAAGTCACCACCCGGTGATAAAAGCGGTTGCCCAAACTGACCAACGAAGCCTGTATATTGACGAGCCAGGTAATCCAGTTGCTTAGGGCTTGTGCCTGTTTTCTCTCCCAGCCAAGTAGCGATCTTGGTCGTTTTAGCATCAGTCTGTAACTCAGGCGATAGGTTTTGCAGATAGCCTGGAACAATTGGCGAGCCGGAAAAGGTTTTGTTTGCAGCTAGGTCTGAGACAGGGCCGAGAATTGTTTCACCACCCACCCCCTGAAGTCGATCAATTATACCGCCCTCTTTCAGTGCACCTTGTACCCCGGGCGGGGTAAATGTGGTACGGATACGGTCGGCAAAATCCCTAAAGGCTGCCGGATCATCATCCTTAAAACTGCGAAGCAGGCGTTCTGGAAGATCTGAAAATAGAGTACCAAGTTCTTGCGGTTTGGCTATCTTAATAAACGTGCCATCTCCCTTAGGAATCAAGATGAATGAATCCTTTACCCGGTTACTTAACTTCTGGTAATTCGGATCATCATGGTTCCACATATAAGTTAGAACGCTTGGGATTGTAAGGGCCAACACAGCTTTCACAGTTGCTTTCGCAGGATTGTCCTTGTAAACTCGGAAGAATTGATCTAAACCTTGTAAAGCTGCGTTCATATAAGGGAATGCCTTATCTAAATCGCGGACCAGTTTCCCCCGGCGCTTGAAGTTAACTGTTACATCTTGGGCAGCAAAAAGAGCTTTTTGAAGATCCTCCGGCGCGCCACCTTTAGCTACACGCTTAAACTCTGCCAAACGTGGTGCAGACTCTACAGCATTCAGTGCGTTTTCATAGGCGTAATACATACGCGGGAGAAAATCTTTTTTTAAGCTCTTAGGCAGGACCGCTGTCTTGCTTTGTTTAAGCAAATTCCGGTCGGCAGCAATTGGAGAGCTATGGCCACCACCTAGCCGCTTGTACTGTTTATACAATTCACCATTACGAAGTATCTGTACAGAAGCGTCAGCCAGATCTACGATAAATCTAACAGGGTTGTTCGTTGTTTTGGAAGCTACATAAGCCTGCGGAATATCTCGAAACAAGTTACGTGTCAGAGAAAAAACAGGGTTTGCTCCAGTAGTTAATGTCTTCATTTTATTGGTCAGCCAGCCGATTGCATCCATAACAGCATTAGCACCCTGCGGCCCGAGTGACGTTACCGCATCAAGAATCTGAGCATCGTGGACTTTTACACGTACTGGCTCACCATTCATGAGCACGCGCACAGTGTCGTCAGTATCCAATCGGTTCCGGTGCAGTCTCGCGTAGTCCTCGTCAAGTGATTGCATGAATTTATCAAGTCCGTTTGCTTCGAGTATCTCCCGTGCTACTTGTTCCTTTGCCTTGTCCCGAGACACAACTACTGTGGCGATATCCTTAAATGCCTCGGCATCTTGATTAAGGTTTTTTACAAACTGCTGCATGACCTGATTACGCTTAGCCGTTTTTACATAGGCATCGACGTTTTCTATCGTTGCCTCAATAGGCGAAATGATTTTCCGCTGAGATCCACCCTTGCTGTAGCCTTTGACCGGATTGGACTGATTACCGTATCCTTGCTTAGCCTTGCCGCCTGCACCATTGCGTTTCTCAAGAGATGTAAAATAACGCTTGTTTGGTACGTAGTACGGATTCTCACGGAACCAAGCTTCTGCCATTTCTTTGCTGATAACACCTGTATCCACCAGCCACGTATTGACCAAGTTGCGGTTAAATTCATACAGCTTATCAGCCGTCTCAGCAAACTCAGGAAACACTCGTTCATATTCACTCACGATTTTTTGTCCCTTTTCGGGTGTCCACTCTAGTTTATCGGAAAACACCTTTTCGCCACGGTCCCACCGAGTAATAGCATGTTTGTTGATAAGATAGTCTTCAAAGTCGACATAAATATTCTTGCTGGTACGTGACCGTAGTTCTCCACGCGTTCCACTATTTACCCGAGTCGCATTTTTCCCACCAGGCAAAGTAGACAAAACATCTTGTAACGAATCCCCAACCACTTCCCCCGCGCTATTCACCATCTTGTCCGTAACAATTTGTCGGGCAACCATATCCGAACCACGCGCAGCCAGACCAAGTTTATGTGTGCTCTCCGTTGCTGACAATTTCCTACCCAGTACGTCTTCAACCATCTTGTCAAACTTATTCATAGAGTGCAGATCGTCAACCAGCGCAGTATACAAACGGTCAGCCGAACCTTTCAGGCTCCGAGGTTCACGCATCTGACGGGTAACCAATTGCGAACGGGTGGAAGTTGATAACGAGTCATACGGCTTTGTACGGCTGAACGCCGAGATACCCAAGCCTCCGCTATGATCTTCGTACTGTTTTGGCAATACATAGCTTTCATCGGGCTGAACAGGCGAATTCTCAGGCGCGACAGTCTCCTGTCTTGCCCTTGCTGCTTCTTGTCTAGCTTGTCTTGCCCGCATGAACTCTGGAACTGCTGGATCGTTAATATTGAAAGTTTCCTGCTTGTTAATGGACTTATCGTTAATACGGGGCCCTGATGCTGATCCCTCTTGTCTTAACCGGCTCGATACAAGCGGCTCATTCGTAACGCGTAAAGCTGGATCAAACTCCTGCACACCAGCGCGCAAATTATCCCGAGCTGCTGTATAGGCTGCTACTTGTTCATCGAACCCGCTTGTTTGCTTCCATGATGGCACGCGACCTGATTCATCCATAAAGCCGTTATCGACACGTTCTTTCGCCAAGTTATATAAATCCTTATTGCTTGGAACCCGACCATTAGCTTGATAGAAATCTTGGTACCACAACGGATTTTGTGACGTGCGTCCAGTGCGTCCAATAACATCACCATCTGGAGTCCGCTGAAGCTGGCCTTGCGACACCCCACCGCGACTGTCACGAGAGTGTTTGAGGTATTTATACTCGTCAATCACTCTTTGTCCATACTGACTTTCCAGCTCTTGAAGACGTGAGTTAATCTGCTGTATCTCTCCACGACCTTCAGCAGCATTCGCCATGTTCCGGCGTGTCTGTGGCAAGCCCTCAGGCAAATCGAATGTAAATGGATTAGCAATTGCTTCGTCACCTGCTTGCTGGACAGATCGGGCTGTTGCAGAATTAATACGAGCGTCCTTTCTACCCACAGGCAGGCTGAGAATTTCAGACACTTCACTGTCAGGGATGCCATTTTTCTTAAACAGCGAACGCCAGCCAGCTCCGACACCTCTAGCCACTACTTCCCCACCAGCTCCAAATGCTGCACCCATACCGGCATTATGAACCATTTCTCTGCCTGTAGTCTCATCACGGTTGATGCCCATTGCTGTATTTCCAACAGCGCCAGCAGCAGCCCCGCTCAACACTCCACGAGTTAACTTATCCGCAGTCCCGGCACTTACTCCCGGAATTCTTGTGGCTTGTCTGCTAATAGTATTTGTAAGGGCGTTACCAGCGCGTGTAGCAAGTACGCCTTCTGCAGCTTCTAGCGGGGCAGTTATTAGGTTCTGTCCTTGAACACCTGGGGCACCAGGATTAATCCCTGAAGCAGCAAGACCAGCAAGAGAGCCAGTAAAATCTGCTACCTTATCGGCTGTAGCATTGCCAGTTGTAACGTCATAGTAAGGCTTGTCACCTGTTACAAAACTACCCGCTTGCCCAAAAATACGCGAGTTAAACTGTCCTGGCTTCGTATCCAAAAAGAGTTTTGCAATTGCGCCGGATATCGGTCTTACAGGTGCAATTGGAGGAAACCTTTTTATGTCTTGGTCTAAACCGTCCATCCATTGTTCATATGCACTCAATGGTTTGATCGTTTTACCCGTAGCAGCTCTATAAGTGCCTATAGCATCTCTATTTCCTTGGGTCGCCTGTGTAAACGTGGAGTTTTCAATGAAGCCAGGACCAATTATCAGGGATGGAGGCAGCTTGAGACGATTTTTCTCACGTTCAGCCGCCTGTCGTTGCATCTCTTGGCCTGCATAATTCAATCCTCTATTAACAAAGTCCTGTACACCCGGACTTGTTAGAGCGCTCTTAACATTGTCTAATAACGTAGGAGGTGAAATATCGGCAGTACGATTTCGCACAGCCGCGAATTCACTTTCAGCATTAACACCACCTACATTGGGATTACTGGCACGAGCCAACACCCTAGCTTTGGCATCTGCTCCTTGCTTTCTTCGATTTCGCACTGCATCAAATTCGCTTGCCATTTAATCACCTCTTGAACATACTGTAATATTTTGATACCCCACCTACCCAATTGCTATTAAGGTTAGTCGGATCATTACCTGCACCTACGGGTGCGTATTTACGTTGAATTTGCGGAATGGTGGTAAGCCCTTGATCAATATAATTACGTTTCAGATTGGATGCCATTTTGTCGATTCCATCTTGTAAGCTATTGAATGACATAAGGCCATTTTTACCCATCATGCCGCCAACGTTATTGCGGTTTTTTACAGCTTTACTAGTACCATTACCTGTTTCGTGGACGGCTATAGCCGCCAACAAAGCTGGATCAATTCCATACTTTTGTCCAGCCTGTACAAAGACATCTCCATACCCTTTCAATGATCCGCCCAAGTTTTTATTCAACGATGCCCCACTAGCCGTAGCCGTGGGGCTAGTCAGTTTCCCTGGTATAGCTTCTTGTAGTCGTCTATTTCTTTCTTGCTCATGCCCAATGAGGAAAGCACCTGGCGCGTTTCGGCATCGGGCAACCCGGCATCAACAACATTTTGGAACATTTGTTGACGTTGTTTTGAATCTGTGGTTATCTTTGTTCCTTCTTTTACGCTATCTCCATCAGCGTTTTTACCATACACAGGAACCGAATACAGGCCCTTCATGCTCTCCAGCACTTGGTTAGCTGTTAGGCCTCCCTTAGCACCTGATGGATTGGATTGACGATAATCCAAATCAGCCCATTGACGATCATTATCGTCCGCTTGAAGCGCAAGTGTAGCTTGACGGTATGCAACTTGGTTTTGTTCTTGTAAGCTTTGCAAAGCGTAAGTCATACCGAACTGCTGAACGTCTTGGTCAAACTTCATCTTCCATTGTTGATCAGTAATCGCGTCCCTTGCCTTCTGATACGCAAACTGTTGGGCTTGGAATGTTTGTGGTGCATTCGGATTAGCTGCTTGTCGATACAGACCCTGCCAATCACTCTGCGGTGTAACCAGTTTTCCACTCATCTCACTAACTGTATTAGCTGCCTGCTGATTCGCTTGGCGGTTTTGCAGATCCATCTGTTGCCCTTGAAGCGTGCGTATGCCCGGATTCGTTTGACGGGCATTGTTATAACTAATATTCGCTCCATATTTACTTGGGTCGATACCCAAGGCTGACAACTGCGCCCGGATACCGTCTGCTTGTTTCGTCAGGCTGGCACGTTGCTCTGCTGTAACACCTTTAACTTCTGCCTGTTGCTTGAGTGACAATAACTGATCAATTGCCTGTCGGCCTTCTGCCGGCAGATAGTTGCCCGTAAGCTGCGCTTCTGTGATCGGGTTCTGGAAATACTCCTGGTTTTGCAAGCCATACAAATTAGTAAGGTCGCCCATTTTATCTCGCTGAACTCCATAATTAAGCTGCTGAAGCTGCAAATCACGATTGGCCGCATCCTGATACCGTGCATATGACTGCTGCATGAGTTGCGGTACCAGTGTATTCGCTAGGCTCGACATGGTGTTGTCAGCCACTTGATTTGATACCAGTTCGCTATAAGAGGACTTGCCTTGACCATTTGCCCTCAAGCGAGCGTTCGTGTCGGCTTGTTCCGTTTCTATGTTCCGCTTAGCCTCCGCCAAACTGGATGTATACGATGGATCATCCTGTGGATTATAACTCCACGGGTCAGGAGCTTTATACTGAAACGCTGGCTGGTTGTTTATCATGTCATTCATCCGTTGTAACGTCTGTTCCGTTTGTCGTTGTATTGGTGTATACGTGGCCTGTGGTGAGCTCTGTACACTGGTAGCAGCCTGCACCATTGGGCTTGGAGAGGATGTAGGCTGATTAGGAACCTTTACTGGTGCGCTGGTAGGCTTTAAGCTGTTCCATGCATTATTAAATCCCTGTTGTGTCGTCATGGCAGATCCATTGTTAACAGAACCAGCCTTCAAAAAGTTCTTCCCATCTACAGTTACATATCCATTGCTGTATCCAATTCGGCTGTTATTAACCCCCTTATTGTTAAGAGCCTGCCGAACACCGTAATTATTGGTGGTTGCCATTTCGCACCTCCGTTTCTGAGCATGAAAAAAGGACTCTCAATTGAGGGTCCTTGGTAATTATTTATTTACGATAGTTTTTATATTTAGCGAGATTTTCCTCAATCTCAGCTATTTTCGCTTTGTACTCATCTATTTTTTTGTTATTTTCCTCTATAAGTCCCTGCGTGTGTACTAAAGATTTTTTTCTTGATTCTTGAGTAATAGGGTCATTACTGGCTGGTAAATTTGATAGTTCATCAATTCTTTTTTTGAGTTTAACTTGACTGTCTTCTACGTCACTCAGCGATCTTTCCCAAAAAGATTTATCGGATTCAGAGTAGATAATAAGTTTTTCGGATTTGCTTTTTTCATTTAATTGGGTCGGCGCTATATCACTACTATTCGTTGATTTAGGTATTTCAGTAGTATTTCCCGCAGTTATTTCAACAGTTTTTCCTTCCACTTTTAAACTTGCTCCCAAGGAGTCGGTTACAGCTCTCAAAGGTACATGCGCTTTACCGTCAACCACGATGGCATTTTCAACGAGCGAATTACCATTCACCTTGACCGCATATTCCCCTGCTACCTTTTCTCCGATTAAAGATTTGACTTGATCTGCAAATGAGCTACCAGCTGTAGCAACAACTATACCTATCAATATGCCACTAAGTAAATACGACCATTTTTTCAAGAATCATACCCCCTACATAGTATATATGTCCTAATATTACCATCGGTAGGAGGTGCAGTAAACATTATGTTGTCGAACTAGTACCAGCAGGAATGTTTACTGTAGCAACTGTTCTTGTCTGACTAAATAACTTCAGGTTACGACTTGCCGGGTCAAATGCTGCATTCACGATTAATCCATTCACTAGTTCTCCACGAAATTCTCCAATGGAATTTTCCAAATCAGAAATTTTCTCTCTCAGCCCTTCTATATATTCCATCTTCAATCCACTTACTTCCGTTGCATTTTCAAAACTACATGCACCGTCGATATAAGTCTTATCATCGGTAGATTTAATATGAACACTAGCCATATTACCCACATGTAAACCTTCAGCATCACCAAAGATTGAGCCTCGCGGCGAGCCGTTATCCATAAACAAAAGTGCCCCACCATCACTAGACTGTCCAAGCGATAAAGCTTCTCCTCCACGCGAATTATAGCCTGTGAGTCCATCAGGTGTTAAGGTGACCATTGGGTATTGGTCTTCCGATGTAGCAATGTATGCCCCATATATTTCCCCTGCTGTAATTTTACCCATATCGGCTGAAATCGCAGATAACTGCCTGACTTGGATCTTATCAGCTGTCACCGCGTTGGCTTGAATCTTTTCCGAGGTAATCGCGCCTGCTTGGATTTTGTCAGCGCTTATTGCTCCGGCCTGAATCTTATCAGCCGACACCGATCCAGCTTGTAGATTCTTGGCCTGTATACTATTTGCCCGAATGTTATTGGCATCCAAATTGCCATTGATGATGAATTCCAAGTCTTTTGCCATCTTCGCAACCGTGTTGGCTAAGTCCTTTACATACAGTAGCAACTGGCCTAAGTCCTGTGAATCAGGTGGTCCACTCAACCGTGGACTATCACTCCATTGTGCCATGTTGAACCTCCTAATAAAGCGGCAACTGCCGCACTTGTCTGGTAAACTCGTGTATCCGTGCCCATCCGGTTCCTGAAAAGCGAACACGAATCCAGTTTTCTCGCGTGAACTTTGCCACCGGTATAATGACACACCTTACCTGCGGTGACCCACTTCCGCTGATTGAGTTGACCAACGTCCAATCTTCCCCAGTGATCGACGGGGAAACGTGAATATTCATGCTGCCAGACAACTCCACTACCACCCAAAGCTTGTACCAGCGTTGTTTCTGAGCGATTGTACCGCCATTAAACGGCTTTGTTGTTGCACTCCATGCAATAGCATTCCCGGCATCGGTTTGCCCTTCTAAACGCAATACGCGGCCCTGCGCATCGCCCACGTAAAGCTTGTTCTGCATCTGGATAAAATGGACAGCCGGAATGCCGCGCCATAAACTCCACGCCTGAATACCTGGACGCGGATCATACACCAGCAACTTGTCTCCCGGTATATTAAAAAGCATCCGTGTTCCGTCTGTCCCTGCCGCACTTTGATCGGTTACACCGTCTAAATAAGTGCCGACTATATCCGAAAAGCTTTTACTTGGTAGCGTACCGCCGCCGTAATCATATATGCCAGTTTTGTGCATGAAACGTAAGAATCCCTCTTGAGTCACCGTAGCTTTATTAGCTACTGGCCCCATATCCTCCGTAATCAGCTTTGTGTTGAAGTCGGAAGGCAGTCCACCATACAACTCGTGCAAGCTATTTGGCATTCCGATGGTGAGCTTAGTCAGGCTGCCCGTAAGCATACTAATTTGTTCCCCGCGTGAAGACTCCATTTGCCTGCGGTAGCTACCTTCTTCGGTCAGGAAGCTATCCCATACCGTAGGGTTATCCAGCTTGGAAGCCCACAACTCCTTGCCTACTGCACACCATAAACGGTTCTGGTACGTCGTAATGTATTTTCCACTGGCAGGAGACGAACCGCCAAGACCCTGCACGCTGCCACCGTCGTATCGTCGCATGGCATCTACTCCATTGCATCCGATCAGGTTTACCCGGTCAAGGTTGCCTTGGAAGTTCGTAAACGTCCATTCAGCCGATGTATTCAGGCCGCTTGCAAGTGTAGCCCAATCTGAACCGTTCCAGCGCCGCCATGTACCATCGTTGAATACGACATGAAGCTCTCGACCTTCCCATATACCCATACCCAAGACACGGCTACCAGCTTGTCCAATGACCGCATAACCTGGACGCGTTGTGATAGCAGGATAATCACTGGTCGTCATGTTTTGCATATCTGTCAAGAAACGGTCATCAATGGAAAGCGAGTCGTAAGTATTCAACCCTCGAAACTCACGGATAGAAACAGGTGGAAGGATGCCAGGCAAAGGCTGATAGCTTGGACTACCATATTGGATAGGTTTCACTGCACATCACCTGCCTGATAGTTCTGAGCGGCTACATTCCATGCGGACTTATATTGCCCCTCATAGTTAGCAGCTTTAACGCTGTCGTCCTGACTGTTAGCGATATAAGCTGCCAACGCTGGGATATACGTCCAATGGTATTCTTCTGGTGCGTCAGGCTGGCTCCCCAAATTTTCTGTTGTAAAGGTGCTGGTCGCAATTCGTCGGTAACGCAAAAATCCCTGCGCATCCGTATAAGGAGCAGGGTATAAAGTGAGTTTATGAGTATCGTCCGTAAAGTAGTAGGCGTTTTGTGCTGGTGTTACATCCTCACGATCATAGCTTTTGTACTGGAACATACCGATCAGTACCGAATCAATGTTCTTCTGGCGTACGTCAGTAGGTAAAACATAATCCGCTTGAGCAGCAACACAGGTAAAACGCGCTACCTTTGGAATCTTTACCACATTGAAAAAGTCCTGATTGACTGCATTCAGCCAAACAACCTTATCGGCTTGCGGAACCTCGTTAGGAACAAGAAGATCTGCTTCGGCTATAATCTGCGCTAGATTCATGTAAACTCATTCCTGGTGATGGTCTTGTATTCTTCTGGTGTGATTTCTCCAAAGCGATTGGTTTCCGTCTTCACGGCACCTTTGAGTTGTTCCGCAGTCACCCAACGTTGATTAAATGCAAGCGTCCAAAATCTCATGATCCACTCTCTCCCTTCAATGAAATAATTTCTAACCGCGCCGCTGCCAACTCCGCGCCCATATTGCTGAGTAATTCCTGCTGCTGCATCGACTGGAGTTTAATTTGTGCAAGCTCCTGCCCAAGAAATGCATCATTGGTCGGTTGTGCAGAACCCTTTACGATCAGACCGCCATCCGGTGCAACTTCAATCTCCCGTTCTTCGAAAGTCGCGCCTTCAGGTAACGGGTTCGTGACTTGTTCCTCATAAATTGGTTTTCCATCCTTGTCTACACCATTCTGGAGTTGTCGCTTCTGGTAGTCCCAAGGTCCAATATTAATTACCTCACTGTTTAAAACGACACATTCTTTTTTCATTACAGCGCCCTCCATCCTGTGTTGCCTCCACCACCTGATTCTTTAATGTAGAGCGTAACATTAGCTGCTCCGTCCAACCTGCGATAAAGAGCCCCTACGGAAGCAGATAATGAACCCTCTGGACTTCCAAGACCCCTATACAGCCCCACAAGATCTTTCGTATATACGGTCCCATTAGTATCTGAGAAGAACACTTCTCCTGCTGAGTTAGAGATGGCAAAATTCAATAGACTTGGATCGCCATAGCCAAGGTATCCCTTTCGCCCAGCCGGAAGTCCTTGCGGGTAGAACTCTTGATACACTTGATCCTCCCCTACTAGCCTCAAGACTGGTGCATTAGCCGATACCGTGAGAGCATCGGTCTGCCCTCCAGATGTTGTAAATATCTCTTTCCAACTCGTCCACACTGCTGATTCTGTTCTGGACCGGAAGAAAAACCTCAATCCAATAACTGTCATATAAGTTTGTGTGACGTATCCTCCAGGTTCCGCATGCACTACTAATACTCCGTAGGCTGCTGATGGAGAAGGCATATTTGTGTAATTCACTGCCTCTGTGAGTCTATATATCCCCGTATAGATTAAATCGTTTATATTAGTTCCATTTGCTGGTGCAGGGTAGGGATGTACTCCGCTATTTGCCAGGCCATATGCAGAACTTACTGCACTCTCTGTAGCCGCTATATCATCCCGCGTTCCATCAACAGCCTTGGATAGTTGGGTGACACCCTTTTTAGTTAGAGAAGCATCCTGAGTCTTCTCCGCTACAGTTGCACTTAACGCTTGCACTTCCGTATCGGTATACGTCTTCGCTGATGCAATGGCACCGTCCCTGGCTGCATCAGCCTTAGCCTGTGCTCCTGCTTTGGTTTCGCCAGTATTGCGTACAAAATCTGCATCTGTACCACTCATAAGCCCGGATGAACCATTTACAACAGCATCAGGGATGACATCCGTACCACCCGTGATATGAGATGAAGCATGCGGCCCCGGTGTAGCTTCGCCTGTCGCCGTGATCATAACCTTCTTGGCAGCAGGATCAGTCGTAACGGTAATCCCTGTACCACCAGCGAAGTTAATTGTCTCCTGCTTGGAACCCGCAGTCACATCAGCCTGTCCAGGCGCCGTAATTGTAGCAAATGCATTTTGGTTCACCTCTGCAGCTGACTCGATACCATCTAATTTCTTTTTATCCGTAGCAGACATCAGGCCTTTAGTATCTGGTGTTGCTGTTGTTGTTTCAGCTTTGGCATTCCATGCTGCTTTTTCGGCATCAGTTACAAAGCGATTTGATGCATCTTGAGCAATGATTGACGGTGGATGTGTGGTCGGATGAACGTAATTGTTAGCCTTTTCTTCGATACCATCCAGCTTGGCTTTATCCTCCGCAGACTCAAATCCTGGAGTTGTAGGCGTCGCATTTGGATGCGTGTGGCTACCTGGAGCCTTACTATTCCAGTTGTCCTTATCCGATTGAGTAACATGGATAACGGTGTTCTGAACATGTGCAGTGAAGTCGGCGTTCTTTTCATCCGTATATTTTTTGGATTCTTCCTCTGCTTTGTCCGCTTTTGCCTGCGCTCCGCCCGGTGTTTCCCATTGTGGTGGTTGTCCACCAGCAATGTCCGAACTGGTATCTCTCCATGGAAACCGCATAGCTTACCACCTTTCATCTACAGAATACCGCTCGTACCCATTAGAAGCAGATTGGTACTCTGTATACAATTGTTCGTATTTATTGTTGTATTCCTGTGATTCATTGCCTGTTGTGATCTCTCGCAGTACACCATACACCAGCAACATATCATAGTCGGGATCAAATCCTGTGTCGCGATTCATGTCCTCAAACCGTAGAGGATAAAGCACAGGAGAATGAAAAATCTTTATGCCATAGGGCACGTCAACATCCGGTGTTGGTACGATGCCAATCTGTCCAGCTTGAAAGTAGTGATAAGGTTTGACTGATGCATTGTGAAACTGCCTCAGCGGTAATCGAATGTACTGGTCACCGTACAACATCGTAACCTCTGTAACCGCGCTTGGCGGGCAAGGCAAAGTATATGATGCTTGACCCTCGATAAGATCAATAGCTGTACATAGAGTTTCTGACTGCTGCTGTGCCGAGCCAAGATTGCGTAATAGTCGGTCACGTACCTGGGTGATCTTCCGCAATATGGATGCAGGAGATAGCGTGTGCGGCGACTTCTCAACGATTTCCTCGACTACATCACTTACCTTCATTACGACATCAGCCCCGCCGCTTTTAACTTAGCAAGCAGAGCGTTCAAATCACTTACTACGCCCGCAACATCTGTAGCCGTACTATTCGCTTGAGTAGCTGCCTTGGTTGCGGTCAGCTTGGCATCTAACGAAGACTGCAACCCGGTTACATTAGCGATGGTATGAGTGTGGTTGCCTGCGGCCGCTGTGGTTGCTGTTGTTCCGATTGTAGGGGAGAAAGTAGCTGGTTTGCCTGTAATGTCAGCCCACGCTACAGAAGATGATCCACCACCGCCGATATCAACCGGCTTTCCGGTATCATCCACAAACACCACGTAATCCTGTTGTCGTTTCTCAGGAAGCTTGGTAGCATTGGCGGCCGGAATAACAGTTACGTAATTAGGACTCCTTTTTTCTGACAGCATTGTTTCTACCTCCATTCTTTACTGGTTTAACTTGCACCCTTTTGGGTGGGTGTTTTCTAACAACTGTTCGAGATACATGCCGTTTTGGTTTCAATATATTACCTAACAGATTATGAATAGCGTTCAGTGCGTCTAATTCATCACGATACATTCTGCACCTCCAAAAATAGAAAAGGGAGCCGAAGCCCCCATTAAGTTGTTACGTTGTGTCCATAGATGAAGGAGTAATTTGTGAAACCGTAAGCCCAACGACCGATGGCTTTGTATTTAGTAGCTTCTGTATCGAAGTCGGTCATTGTTCCATTCTCTACTTTGCGTCTCCATTGCCAGATGTTAAATTGTTGCAATCGAGATGAATCAGCGGCAAACCAGTTCTTGCGCTTCGATGGGTCAATGAACGGATTGACGATAACCTTGATATTCCCCATATACATATTCGCGTCAAAATGATTTGAACCCGGCTCATATTTGGGTAGTTCTGCATCGGGAAGACCTGCAATTTTGAACGCAGCACGCGCATTGTAAGGAGCTACGATCAGGGTGTCTGGGATAACGGCCATTGGATTACCCTTGTCATCCTTCCATTCCTGCATTGCTACTGCTGTATCGTCCCACGCATCCAGTGTCAGTGGGCTATTCCCCAAGTTGGACTGAACGTCTGTGCTATTTGTCGGACTATATGGATGGTCAGCCGCGAACAAAGGCTTGCCGTCTGGACCAGTATAGTTATCAATCCGACCTCTCCAGTTCGGTCCTGTTGTAGAAAATCCATTATTGAGAAACTCTACAGCTTGTAACTGTTGAGTCTTATAAACCGCATCTGCAAGGGATGTAATCCGACGTTTGATTTCTGTGAGCTGAAGATCGTCAATAAAATCACGATCAATGATTCGGCCGTCAGAGAATTTACGGTTCTTGATGATCTTCTGCCACAATTCATCAATGTCTTCATAGTAAACTTGGTTATTCGACTTGCCCCATTCTTCCATGAGGCCCTCGCCGCCAATACCGTTGTATGACTCGATAGGCTTGGAAGAGCTTGTAACATTGTACATAAGTGGAATGAAGTCTTTCTTATTTTTCATGGCAAGCGAATAAAGTTCTTTGAAAATAGGCTCCATTACCCGTGGGTCCCATCTTAGTGCTGTTTGCATATTTTATTTCCCCCTTAGGACATTTGGCGGTTCTTGACTTTGAACCGTGCTGTCTTTTTATTAGTATTGATATCGAATACCGCCAGCGGGCCACCTGTAACAGTTGCAGCATTAGCAGATAGACCATCAGCCGCCAACGTAATTGCATTGGCTCCTGTGGTGAACCCGACGACCGCCGTGCCAGTGTATGGAGCTTCGTACCAATCGCCTTCACGAGCCTGGATAAACTCAGTCTCCTTGTTCGTCCCCGCCGTAACGTTGACCGTCAGAAAGCCTGCAATAGCATCTGTCGGGCCGGCTTTCGTGATGCGACCATTAACTACCTTAATAGCTTCACCCGCCAACCCTGCCTCATTGTCAGTCATAAGTAGTTCTGTGATACGTGTTGGATCCTTACCGTAATCGTTGTATACATACTTAAATCCTTGTGCCATCGCACATACCTCCTATTTATTGAAGTTTTTCGCATATTTCTGCGCGTTTTTCGGGTCGATACCGAATAGAGAAAATGCGGCAGTTAATTCCTCCGGTGCTTGCGGCTCCAGACTACCGCCCGGGTTCGTCTCCACCTGAGCTCGCCTATTAAGCCGCTGTGCCTTAATGACAGCCTGCTCTGCCTGCTTGCGGGTTTGAGCCGTCAACGCATCACGGTGTACCAGCTCGTAAGCGTCAATAGGGTCATAACCTCGTTCCAGTCGTGCGTGCATGTCTGGAGTCATCCAGGCGGCAGTTCCTGTCTCCGCGTCCACTTGCTCGGCCAGATCAGGATACTTGTCAAACAGCATCTGCCAGCCTGCAAGCTGCTTCTGCTGCAACTCTTCCTGCTTCCGGTACTCCTGTTCTTGCTGACTGCGCTGTACGGTTTCCTGTGCCTGTTGCAGTAACGGATGGTTGTCCAGATACCTATCCAACAAATCAGGATCAATGCCTGCGTTTTCGGCATCCTCGCGCAATGAAGTCTTTAGCTGCTCGAAGTCATTAAGCTTCTGTTGTGCCGCCTCCTGCTCGATGCGATCCAAGTTTTCTAACAACTCGGCGTGATCCTTGTATCCCTGCTGGCGTGCAAGGCGATTCAAGGCCACCTCATACTGTTGACTACGGTCTTTGATCTTGTCGTAATTCATGCCTTTTTCTACGTAACCACGTACCTCGTCATCGGGCACCACGGTTTCCTGGCCGTTGTACTTGACTTGCAACCCCTTCTGCTCGGCTTCTGGAACATCTATGGCGAGAACATCCTGCCCTGTCGGGTCCTGGTCCGCTTCTTCCTCATGATCGTCACCTCCAGTCTGCGTTTCGGGATACTGAATACCGAAAGCCTCATAGTAGGCGCGCACCTCATCATCATTACTGACTTGTTGCTGTTGCTGAACCTCTTCGCTTTGGCTGGCGTTAGGGTTAGTCATGTCGTTGTTCCTCCTTATCCGCTATGGCTGGCGGAAATATAAATAGGCCAAAGGATTCTCACCCTTGGCCTGATCGTTGCGGCTGCATCAGTTGATGGGCAACCTTGGCAGCATCCAGATTCATCTTCTGTTGTTTCATCCCCTGCTCGAACTCCCTATCACGCTGCTCGCGCTGCGCTTGCTCTCCACCAAACTGCTGAAGCTGCTGCTCCATAGCCTGATTCTGCTGACTCAACTGCTGTACCTGGGCTTGCGCTTCCTGCGCTTGTTGCTGAGCCTGTGCGAATTGCTGTTGCATCCCTGCTGCTTCCTCGATGCGACGCTTAATAACGTCCATAGACTCCATACGGCCTGTTTGGATAACAAAGCGGACAGCCTCAGCATCTACCATGGGTAGTTGCGTGATTGGGTCACGCATGTTCATCAAGTTAAACACCAACTGGAGCCAGTATTCACGATCCTGCGGCTTGTCTACTGAAATATTCACCAGTATGTCAAACTCAGGCGTAAACTCTTCTTCAACCGGCAGCATTTCAGGTGACTCTCCCCCTGTCTCCGGGTCGGTTATAACGTTGCCCGTCTGGAACTCAGATGGTACACGCGAAACGATTGCCTCACGGCTGATAGAAACTTTGCGTCCAGTCACACGAGCAATACGCTCCGTGGTGTAAAACTGGACAATCAGTTCCACATACTGTGCGAATACCTCTTCCAATGCTTCCTGTATCATGTCAGACGCTGTATTCAGCCGTGTACCCGCTGCTGCCATAAGTGCCTTTGCTTGTTCGCCGCTGGTTACATTGCTGTTGGCCTGCCCGTTTGCACTATCAAACTGCCCAGGGATCTTTTGAAGCATCTTGTCATAATAGTCCAGCGCGTTGAACACAGTAGCTGGAGCATTGACTCCTTGTAATTCCTTAACACCGTTCAGCCTCCCAGGAGCTACAGGCAGCATAGCGCCGGCTAAGCCACGTTGTTCTTGCCATGTACGGGGTTTGGTTATAACACCTTCCTCATACATGATTGCAGAACCACCTTGTTTAGCGGAAGTTTCCACCGCAATCTCTGCATATTTGTTTTTCATGATCTGTGGTTTAATCATGTCGCGCATGAACCCTTTACCCCACGCTGATCCTTCCTCTGGGTACAGGGTTCGGGCTACAAATGGGTACTGACCATGATCATACACATAGGATTTATGCTCAAGAAACACGCCGGATGTAGAAATGTAGATGCAATGCACTCCCTCCATCTGTCCAGCAGCTTTCGCTACTAGTTCGGACGGATCAGCACCACGTTGCAACATCTCATCGGCTTGCTCTGAAAAGATTTCTTTATCCTCATCCGTCACCACTTTTGGCAACCCACGGTACCAATACTCAATCAAGCCTGATGTTTTATCAGTCACGTGGTTGCTACCGATGGACGTATCGTGGTTGAATGACCTGCTATCCTGCACATCGTTGTTGAAAATATCCACGTCGGATGAACCGTTATCCGGCTGTACCTTTCTTCCTTGCTCGGGCCAGCGTTTACGGAAATATTCCAACGGTTGGCGTGTATGAATGATTACAGCCGACATCTGTTGCAAATAGATAAAATCATTTATGCGCGGATCTGGAAAGAATGTTGCTAAATCCACGGGCAGAATGTCATTGCGTCCCGTATATCTGTTCTGGCCCCGTCCGCCTTCTACTGTAGGATCAAATATAGTCTTGTACACCAGTGGACCATGGATAACCATACGACGAACTGCTCTAAGATGTTTCTGCTTGAAGTTGATCTTCCGCAGCTCATAAGGCATATAATCATTCAAATCCCGCGCTTTTTGTTCGTCTCCTGGCTCTGGTGCGCTGTAATCTGGGTACGGCATCCAGCCTGCAAGCTTACCGACAATAGCCTCAATCTGGCTAAACGCTACGTTCTCTACGGCATCAGGCCGGCGTTTGGATACTGCTTCCGTACGCAAACCGTGCCAATGATCACCCATATAAAAACGCTGTTCCTTACGCCAGTGTCGTTCTACGGGTTGCCGTGCTGCCTTGAATACCTGATAATCCTCATTGACTGTATCCCACATCTGCTGTTGCTCAGGCGTATTATGGTTTGTAGAGTCCTGCTTTTCCCCGCTCACCTCACCAAATATGCCCTTGATCTTGTCCAACACCTTAGCCATCAGTAGTCACGCTCCTCAACATCATCAATCGTTGGGTCGTCATGCCAACTCATAGGCTTGCGAAATGATGGATCTGGCGAGCGTTCTTCATAACCTTTAGCTGCCACGTATTCGCTATAATTACGGGCAGACAGACGGTCAACCAAGTCCTTTATTGTACGGTCTTGGTCGCGCAGTCTCAGGTACAAAGAAACGATTACTGCTATCCCCATCACACCGAATACAATTTCCAATTTCTTCACCCCTCAATGTATAAAGACTGTATATTTTAGCGATTCAGCCTGAAAGCAAAATCCTGTAGTTACGCGGTTTTTGTCTTTTTGCATACTCTATGCATAAAGTGTTTTAGTACAAAAACAAATAAACCCTTATGTACCAAGGGTTTCAGGTTGCAGACTTGTTCACAAAATCATGTCTTTTGTACACATGTCTTGCATAATCACTGCATATATAATTACCAAAAACCCTCGACTTGTGGTTGGTCGTCATCTTCATCATCCTCAAAGGTTTTAGGTTTATCCAAAAGCGATTCAGGATCAGCGCTCCAAGCTCCCTCACCTTTACCGGGTGTCGGTTGACTCATAACCCAATAGCGCAAAGCATCCGGGACGTGATCCAACGGATGAGCTGCTGCGTCCTCAACGTTGCGCTCATCATGCATCATTGCTGGGATGGCCTCTATAGCCTTAATACAAGTACTGAATATTTTTAGTTTGGCCGTCTTATAGGATGATCCAGTTACATGATCGATTGCATCTTCTACATGCAACCACTCACGCAGCCGCTTCCAACCGTTAACCCTTTCCTTTTTAGCCTGGATCAAAGGTACATCTTTCTGTGCGAATATCTCAGCTGGAGTAATATTCTCCGTCTTGGCCTTATTCCAGAATGAAGTATCAGCTACATTATAATCGTAGCGCTCAGTAACAGGGCTATTAAGCCTGACAAGTTCAACTTGCTGACTGGTGAGCAGCTTAGTCTGTACTAGTTCGCGATACAGGTAGCCAGTGCCGTCTGGAGCCAATGCAATCCAGAGACAGACGAATGGGTCCGTATAGCCTTCGTCCAGTGCCCGATATTTCTTCCAGTCGCGTGGTATCTCGAAAGGCTCAACGACATGCACCGCACGGCTGAACTCGCTGAAATACTGTCCTGCGAATACATCCCAATCCCCTTCAAGCAACTGCTTTCGTTCGATATCAGGTAACGCCAAAAGACGCGCCAAATAGCCCGGATCAGACTGCACCAGGGCTTGATTGTCGTGTACATTTGCCGGAATGAATATTCGGCTGCGGATGATAGGCTTACCAGCCTGTGGTGTTCCATCGGGCCAATAGAGAGTATTGCCCTCATCATCGGTTTCCGTGACATGATACACTGTTTCAGGAGGTCCAAGAGAAACAAAACGCTTTTTTACCCATGTATGACCTACACCACCGGGGTTCGTTGTGCTCTTCACGCTACGTGGATATGGCTTACTACCACGTAAACGAGAAAACATGTAGGTGTACCACTTTTCCTCAAACTGTGTTAATTCCTCCCACCGGATGACATCATACTCCGCGCCTTGATAGTTCTTATAGTTTGCATCGTTATCCCAGTAGGCAAGTTCGATAACAGAACCATTTACAAATACCCATTCATGCTTGGATGCGTTGTACTTGCCAAGCTCCTTGGGGTAAACCTGCAATGTCCTTGTTACGATGGAACGTTGCAAATCGGGGTGAGTACGCCGGAATATGATCTGCCTGCTACCGGGATATTGCATGGCGTATTTCAAGGCGTCCCATATTGTAGCTTCTGACTTACCTCCACCTGCCGCACCGCCATAAAGTATTTCGTCAGCTTCAGTCTGGTGGTAGACTTCCTGTCTGGGTTGAGGTTTATACGGAATAACGACTTTAGGCATCCTTGGTCATCCCCTTATCAAAAATGACCTGCAGGGGGCCGCCTTCATTGCCAGTCAATTCAACTTTATCTTTGAACATCCCCAGGTGCCGTGCCACATTCTCTAACGCCTTGCCCTGATCTTGCATTTTGATTTCGATTCCGGCATTGGTTGTCTTGAGCCCTGCATAGAGTAGCTTGGCCTTACCCGCTAGGTGCCGGGTATCCTCAATGTGAACGCCTTCCCTACCCTCACCTAAGCAGTTAGGACATTTAGGGTGCGGCCGTTCTAACTTATCAAATCCATACCCGCCATCGTTAGAAGGGATAATAGGCTGAACCTCTTTTCCATCCTCAAGACTTTTTTGTTTAGCGTCATTAACGGCACGCTGTACCGCCTGTTCATACTCTGATTCATCACGCCACTGGTACTGGTGTTCCTTACCAAAGCAATAACGACAGCACGTACGGCGTAAATGGATGATATCGTTAGGGTCGGCAGTGGCGATATCCCACCATCGCTGTAACACCATATCGGCTGTAATCTCCGTGCGCTTAGAACGCTTGCTAATGGCCTCATCAATTTCAGCTTGAACCTTAACATTTGTTAACAGTCTACTAGCCTGCTGTTCAGCCGTTTTTGCGCTGTATCCAGCCCTGATTGCTGCCTGTGTGGCATTGAGGTCAACCAGGTACTCCTTAACAAATAATTTCTGCATGCGCGACAATGCCACACAGTTCAGCTCCTTTCAAAAAACTAAGGACACACAGCGGAATCGAACCGCTATAATCCTGTATGTGTCATATCCCCGGACTAAGCCGGGAAAAAGGTGTTACTTGAGTTGATCGGCTAGCTGCTTGAGCACGTTCGGTACTGCAATGCTTTGACCTTTGGCTTTGTTACCTTTGATGTAGGCTGTACCCTCATTTGGGTAGTACACCACGCCTTCGTCACCGATGATCGGAAAGCCGCTGTCGTCATACTCCAGGTTGGTTTCCACGTATTTACCGTGTTTCTGCGCTTCCCGCTCCAGCGGATGCAGATGAAGAATACCTGTGTTGTCCAAATATGCATAGCTCATGTCGTTTCCTCCTGTACATAACGAAAAAACGGCGGTTTCCCGTCGCTTTTCGTCTTATTTTCACTCAATACTTCCACCATGAAGGTCATGAGTGATTATTTGATTTGTTGCCCGTAGTTCTACCGCGCCCGGGCGGAGCGCCTGGAAAGGAGTCTAACCTATTCCTTCCCCGCTTCCACACCACCGCAACTCAGTGCTCTATCACCCTGTGTTCAAAGCGGTGCCTTTAAGCGTGGACGAGTCCTGCCGTGGTAAGGGACAGCAGGGACACCCGGGCGTTAAACCCTATGTCCCTACTGTAAATCCAAACCACAGACACCGTGCAGACTCGCTACAGACACACTACAGACACACCACAGACACCAGTCTACCTATCATTCTACTGAGGGTTATTTTTCATTGAATTCCAATTACTTGATAAAAATATTTTCTAATTATATAATTAAATTCGTGAGGCCAATCAAGTGAAAATAAGCAAAGGAGGCGATACCATGAAGATCAAATATTGTTTTAATAAACAGAGTGTCCAAGTTCAAACGCAATGTATTATTGCGCAATTGGAACAACTGTAAAGCCTATTTTTTGTATCGTGAAAAGGGTTTACTTTTGGTAGGGTAAACCGCCAGTTTCTCCTTGTTATGCTTCCTTGATTTGTCACCTCACTAACCACGAAGGTAAAGGGGCCAAGTGTTATTCCGTATTCTATCATACTCCTCCTGTTTCTGGGGATGGCTGACAGCTTCTCCCCAGACTTGGGCTACGGCCCTTGAATTATGAATTGGAGGTTTTAATGATGAGAAACTGGAATAATACTACCAACCTTTATCTGGAATTCGCTGTTTTCATATTAGGTCTTTATGGACCTTTGCTTGGAAACACGTGGACAATGCTATGCTGGATACTGTTAATTTACGTTTATCGGAAATTATAACTACTACATAGCCGTGGTGCATGAAGCGAGGGGGACGCCCCTCGCTTTGTATTCATATGATTCCAACTAGTTTGAGAGTTTCAGCCACAGACTCAATTCCTCTAACAATACGTCTATCAACCGATCGGTCTGTAATACTACTGAACCGGCTCACAGTACCCCAGCGCGTATTGCCCCGAATAAATCGGAACTCCATTACCCGGCGAACGTTGTCATCCATAATAAGGCTCACAGCCATTTCTACAGCCTCTGTTTTCCGTCTGTATTCCTCCATAACCAGTCGTTCTTTCTCACCAATTGCATTCCTGGCGGATAGGCTATCAACGGTTTTACGCATCCTGGTGTACCGATTCAAAAGGCTTCGAGCCAGTTGCATGTCTGACCTATTTGCTGTCGGGAATAATTCCATTTGCATCGCCTCCACCTGACCACTCCTTTTTATATCAATTCGTACAGATCCATTTGCCCTTTACCCGTAAACTCTGCGGAATCCTGTATAAGACCATCCTCAAGCCACTTACGCGGTGCCTGCTGCTGATAATGCGGCCAGATTGGTTGTCCTTCAACAGACCGACTTGGATTGGTTTTTTCCGCCTTAGCTGTCCATACCCAGTGTGTAGTGGCGGTCACTTTATCGTTGTTAACTGACACTAACATTCATTCCTTCGCTTAAAGTATTCGGTTCAATCGGCGTGATAATCATATACCTATCTATACTGACTACACCCACATATAACAGTAATGCGCATAATATATAGGTATAGGCTCTTATCATGGGGTATTTCCTTTATCTTGCAGGAGAGCTTGAAAATCAAATTCGTTCAGGATTTTTACCAAGTGCTCTACCTTTGGCGCTCTCCATGCTGTCATAGCATAGGTGTGAGCTTCATCCGTATAGTGGTAATGGTTCACTTCAATATGTTGTTTAGCTTCTGCCTTTGTTAAGAACATGGTATTTTCCCTTATAAAATGTTCTTTTTTCGTAGGTATAAGGTATGCCTCCTCATCCCGATATTTCTGTATCCACTCTATTGCAGAAATTTCGCAATCTATTTCATTGAACTCTGTTTGCTCATCGGCTTCGAATTCTTCATCCTCTTTGATATCCAGTAAATAGCTATCAATTTCATAAGATTCGCCTGCACTTGGTAAATAAACATAATAACGCTCTGCATTGTCTTCAAGGCATTCGACCCATTTATAGTCACCAACTGTCCAAAAGCGCGGCGAAGCTTGGCAATCGTTCGCTTGACTGTTAAGTTCTTTCTGTAGTTCAATCAGGAATTTAATATCCTCTTGCCAGTTACGTTGTTTATCTGTCATTGTTGTTCCTCCCCATCCTCTTCACCTTCGTATTCATCATCCAAAGACTCTACATACCGTGTATGATCATCTTCCGAACCGCCTACATACTCGTCGTTAATGTAATAGCTGTACGATGTGTATGGATGGGCTTTGACGCAATCCGTGCAGTATACTTCATCATTAATTTCATAATGTTCCGTTTCTGGCGGCATGTCTGTTTTGCAGTTGTAGCAAACTCTTGCCATATCTATATATCCTCCCTTAGTGGGTGTAGGTCCTACACCCTGTACCCTATATAGGCTTAATCATGTTCTATCTTGAGCTTTGCTTGTGCGCTTAGAGTACTACTTTCCCATGCATTCAGCGCATCTTTATCTTCTGGTCCCATTTTATCTGAGGTCCTTGCACGATTGATTTTATTCAAGTGGCTGCTTAACGACTTTTGGATTTCTCGCTTTTCGGCATCCGTGAATGAAGTTCCCCCCGCTAACTCTTTCAATACTTCTGAAAAAATTCTAATCGGTAGTTCTTTGATTAAATTGGCGGCCTTAAGCCACACCAACCCTATATGAAAATCATTCTCTAGCCGCTCTAATTTCTTAGCTGTTTCTTCATCAAACGGCTTAACTGTTTCAACTAATCTTTTTAAATTTGGCTCCATATCTATCATCCTTCCAACGCTCCGTCAGAGTGCAGGAGCGTATTGTATTGGTGGTTACTCCCCTAACTCGTTAGTAAGCCACGCTATTTTGCGGTCCTTCTCTCCCAGTTGCTCCTGAAGCCTGACAACCTCATTTGTTGCACTGGCCCACTCTCTGTCAGACCTGCGTAGCTGGCGCTTTAACTCTGCTACCTGCTGCTGGAGTGAGTCTACCAGGGCAAGCACGTCTTCTACCTCTCTAACTGGTAACAGGATATTTTTCTTCGCTTCGTTTTTAGCCTGCTGCACATCTGCACAGATTAAATCTACTGTCCGTTCACTCACCTTTACTACCTCCTTGTAGCAGCTCCGGGTTATCGTGTATGTTGCCTATTACAATAACTTCTTTACAATCAGAACTTATAAAGTAAGCACTATGCCGCCCATCTGTGATATGAAAACATCCATCGCTGTACCTTACAACCCCGATTAAATTACGGTATTTGCACAGGTCATATTCATAAATATCTGTTTTAGTACGATCTGGTAGCCCTATAAACTGACCTACTGTTTCAGGGTCTACCTTTTGCCAAAACTCTGTGCAGAAATATTCACTATCCCATTCCATTATCTCACCGACAATTACGTCCTCGCCTATCAGATAACCATGAACCCATTCACCGTTATCTACTCGTTTACCACGGAATTTACTATCTCTCATGCTTATCGCTCCTTATAGGGGGTATAGGGTAAGAGGCCAGAAGGCCCCTGTTTAAGCGCTCGGTTGATCCAGTGTGTCGATAATTACTTCTGGCCCGTCTAACATCCAGTATTTTGTTGCGTGGTCGCTGCTGAAGGCTTCGTTAAGCACAGCCTGAATCCGGTCATAATGTTCTTGCTTCAAGCAATCAAGCGCCCTGTCATCCCAATCTTCGTACATTTCGTCATATTGTGTTTCGATGTACTGACGGAGCATGGTCTTTGCGTCTGGATGCCAGCGATGCTCATTGGCGACATACCATGTATGCAGCATCAGGTCTCCATCCTCTTTTGCTTGTTCACGTAGTTGATCAGGCGTAAGTGTGCAATTAGAATCCTCATAGCTCAACATTGTTTCATTTGGCAGTTCAGACAATTTAACGTTTTCCATTTATAATCGCTCCTTAATATTTGTATTGGGTATAGGGTAAGAGGCTATGAAGCATCAAAGTGCATCTCAAATTCCCGTTCACAGTCCTCATTTTCACATCTCAATTTATAAGTTGTTCCGCATTCGTTCGTATCTGGCTCCATCCACTCTTCACCGCAATAAGGGCATTTTACAGATGTAGATAATTGAGTGACTTCGGTATCAGCATAAGTTCTGTATATCCGTTCCATGTTTCTTTCTCCTTTCTGCTGGGTAGGGTAAGAGGCTGTTATGCCTCAGGGTGACAAAGACCCAATATGACAAAACCTTCTTTTACATAGTCCGGGTCATCAAGGATATATGACACTCTACGGATTAAGCTGCCACCTGTGTATCCTATATCCGGTGTCCACTCTTTTAGATTCAGTAGGTCGCCCACCTGATAATTACGGTCATTTTTCCGTACCTCGAACGGCTTCCATTCATCACACACCGCATCAAAGTATTTCGGTAATATTTTCAGATCGTGAGTCACGGTATATCTCTCCTTTGGTTTAGGTAGTAGGGGGTGTATCCCCCTTACGGTTCCTTGATTTCCTCGATTTCAATGTTCAAAATTTCAAGAGCTTTACACATGCCAAGTTGGAAAATTTCCTCGTCAGTATAATCCGTAAAAATTCGCCCGCGTCCAAACTCAAGAATCATTTTCTCTATCCGTTTCTTTGAAAGTTTCATGTGTTTGTCCTCTCTGCCCTTGGGGGCTAAAATCTGCGTTCATATAATTTTTTGTAGTATTCCAACAGCCCTCGTTTTTTTAAAGCGTTATATTTAGATGCACAAGTTCGCTCAGTTTTACCAAGCGCCAAAGATATACTCCTAGGTCCGTCGTATTCGTAAAACGTGCATAAATACTCTAAATCCTCTAGGCTGAATGCTTTACCATGAGCAAAATGGAAGTCTGGATGAAACTTCATTTTTCCGAATTGATCGTATTCAATTTCCATTTCCCTTCCTCATTCCGGAAGCAGCTTGTTAAATGCTCTACGGTATAATTCAGCTACTTTTACTCTCTTTGCTCGCCCATCTTGACGGACATTTACCATCCGATTGCTCTCTTTTACCAAAACCGGAAAGCCTGTTTTCGCATGTGGAGCAAATACTTTTCCGTCTTCGTCGATCCGATATGGATAATAGCCAGGGATATATTTAAGGGTCTTGTTCTCCATTTTCAAAACTCCTTTATACGTTGTTATATGAATTATTTATATTATTCCTTGCGCTTCCTCACCAATCTGCCATACCTTTACCTCAATCTCTGGGTGGTCTGAATAATACTTGCGTGTTACCAGCGCCACTACCTGAGAATCGTCCTTCCAAGCTATCTTATTTAAGGCATCGAATATACCTTTTACACAGTTGTCGATATCCGGTTTAATAGTCGGCAGTTCTTGAGACTCTAGCGCCTCTCTTAAACGCTTTTTAGTCCATGACTTAGGAAATGGGTATCTGAATCCTATTTCGACCGCCACGGGTCCTTCTAGCGGCTCTGTGAACTGTTTTCTCGCTGAGTATCCGACCCTCGTTTTGTAAGCTAGATACCTCTGTGCGCTTTCGCTTGTCCATTTGCCGCGTCGTGTCATCCGAACAGCTCCCATAGGAGGTTCGTTTATCACGAAAGTAATCATGCCATCGCCCCCAATGCTCCACCAGGGCGTTTACCTATACAGCGTTTTTAATACGGTCTACTGCTAACATCATTACTTCGTCTGGATCACGCCCAAGTTCTTCGCCGATTTGCTGCAAACTAATTCCCGATGACCACATTTCGTCAAATTGTTGTACTTGATGCTGATCCCATGTAAAGTCCATTTCTTCACACGCCAGATAAATGCTCCTACGCTTGTTTTTCAACTTGTTGTATTCTTCTCGTGCCATCCGTTACACCTGCCCTCCGGTAGATTTCTTCATGTGCAAGTATTCGATAATCATAATCTTTAGTTTCGTCATAAGCTGCTATGACCAGTTCAGAATTGGTCATGCTTTCAAACAGTCTCACGTTCGTTTTCAGACTCCTTTTCAGCAATTCCATACGTTTCCCTACCCCTGCGTATAAACTCTTCAAAATCTAAATCTATGAGGTCATAGTCGTCTATTGGATTCATTGGGTATCCTCTCCTTTTAGTGCTGTACGTGCCTTTTCACCTGCATCCTGTTGGACTCTTGATTCCCATTCATCTAGCTCTCCGTTTTGATCAACCGTGAAATTGCCAATCTCGTAATTTTCAATTGCGGCATACCATTTCAGTGCCTTATCCTTAATCTCTATCACCGTTTTCAATGCCTTAACCCATTTCAAGTAGGATAGTATGTCGTTTTTTACAGGGTTAGGCAAGGGTTCTCCAGCTACTTCGCCCTCAGTCCAAAAATCTATCAGGAAATCGACGTTATCTGGTATTTCTGCCAGTGCTGATCTTATCTCTTGTATCTTCTTATCCATGGTTAACCTGCTTTCCCGGGACACGTTGCCCGTCTTTGTATATCCAGCCTGTTTTACCTGTGCCTTCGCAATCAGGGCAAGTATATCCACCATCAAATTCATGTTCTCTACACGTGCCACCGTCACAATAAGGGCAGTCAGGCAATTCAGAAAGTCTAAAGTCCTCTGTCTGTTCATATTCCTCTATAATTTCATCCATATGCTTTTTTAAAGCCTTTTTGGTTTTGCGGGAAATAGGTTTCACACCATGCATATGTTTATCAATGTATTTCCAATGCTTATTGTCATATCTCTTCTTATCCATGGTTTAGACCTCCCAATTTCCATATCCCCAATAACCCACGCGACCGCCGCAATCCACACAAGTAGCTTCCTTTTCAACTACGACATGTTCATCGTAGAAATCCTCAATATTTATTTTTGTGGAGTCACAATGATGGCATTTTAAAGGGTATCCATTCTCAGCAATGTATCCATCCGCAATCTGACGGTTGATATATTCTTCGAGTGTCATTTCTACTTCTTTCATTCCTCTATCCCTCCATCACTGATATTCTCCGTGAGTGTCCCAACCACACCGAACACAATAGCCTGCTTGTTCTATTTCATTGCTCCCGTAACCTGTGCTGACTGTATATGTCTCCCACTTATGCCCTCTGTATCTACAGATCAGACGTTTGATCCATTGGATCATTCCTCTATCCCCTCTCCTTGGGTTACGTACGACGGGTGTTTAAGATGGTCTTGCACCCTTTTTCTTGGTAGTCTGAGCATCACGAATGCACCGAAATCTGTTAAAGCACCCTCACCCTTAATGGCATCTTCCGGTATCATTACTTGGAGCTCTAAGCGATGGTACCCCTTGTATTTGCCTTTTTTATTCGGTGCATGGACTGTAACGCCGTTAGATAGTGGGGCCAGTGCAATCAAACTATCCTCATTTTGCCCTTTGATTTGATCTATCAAAATTCCTACACTTTCCTTGCTTACATCAAAAATTACATTTCGCATCCTATCTTCTTCCCTTCTTATTGGAGACGGTAGTTTAGTTCGATCCCGCCTTGTAGCACCACTTTATAGTTACGGCACATCTCGTTAATCCGGCTGCCTATGCCCTCGTCAATTTCGCATAAGCCAGCTATTGTTTTTTCAGAGCTGATAAGGATTGGTTTCCGTTCGAGGTAGCGATAATTGATGATGGCGAACATTTGCTCAATTACAAAGTCTGTTGCCTTCTCCCGGCCCTTGAACAAATCGTCTATATAAAGCACATCTGCCTGTTGCATTTGATGTATGCGTTCTTCCAACGTGTCCAGGTTGGCTTTAATCTCGTTGAATCCCTCAACAAAAGGAAAATATAGCACCTGTATTCCTTTGGCTAATAGATTGTTTGACACTGCCATAAGCAGATGCGTTTTGCCGCATCCGGGACGCCCTAGGAGCGCTATACTGCTATTGGGTACTCCTTGGTCATCCAAATCTCTAACGCAGTTGTACGCCGCGTTGTAGGCTTCCACAACCGTATGCGGTCTGCCCTCCTGTACAAAGTTCCCAAATGTTTTCTTTTGGAACTCTGGTGTAATCCGGCTTGACTTCATCATTCGTTCTGCCACCCTTTCCTTTTTGCACTCGCAATCTCGCCAGTCGTCCCGGTAATCAAATGGTCCGTCTCCGGTTTTAACACGGATCAGAAAACCTTCTTCATCCCGGCATTTTTCACATCGGTGGTTCTTCGGTGGCTCCAGTTCGGTTTTGTCGGTCGAGGAAGGCGAACTCGCTCTCAGCCGTTTCAGCAGTTCTGCCGCCATTTCTTCGGGACTGAGACCCTTTAATTGATCCTTCAGACTTTTCATTCGTTTGTTCCTCCTTCCAAGGCTCGTCTATTCCGTCAGCATGCCAGCTTTTTAAAATGCCATGGACATAAGCCATATTTCGTTTGCCTCTTAAAATTGCTATTTTCATAGCTTCACAAAGCCAACGATCACCGTATTCTTTTGATAAGTCGTCTATGTTGTCTCGAACAACTGGACTCATAATCCCAAAACCATTTTCATAATACCGATAAGGATTAAGGCTGCTGTCGCCATCAGGCGAAATCTGCTCCCTTCCCTTCTCTTCAGTTCTATTCTCTTCAGTTCCCTTCAGTTCAGTTCCCTTCCCTTCAGGAGGAATTTTTGGGAAGTTCCCGGAATTTCCCGGAATGTCCGGGAACTTAGACTTCGTTCGTTTGTGTAATCCCTGTTGATGCTTTTCAAAATTGATCACCTGAACAACCTTTTCGCCTTCCGTTTCATACCAAACAATCAGCCCGTTTTCGTCTAATCTCCTTAGAGAATCAGCAATTTCAGCCAGTGTCTTATCTAACATGGGCACTACCAAAGCTTTCACTTTTGCAGGCGATCCCGCCAGACGACCGAAATCGTCTGTATGTGGAATCATCCATGTAAACAGCAGCATGTCGAAAAGTTCAGGCAACATGTTTACTTTTTCTGATATTGATATCACTTTTGAAATCATTCGCTTTTCAGCCATCTCTAACGCTTCCCTTCGGTTCCGTGTGTTTCTCAGAAGTTCCGGGAATTTCCGGGAATTTCTCGGAAGTGTTGTGAACAAGCATAGCCATGCATTTCCGTGCCCGTATTCCTTCCGGGGTTTCATCAAGCCAGTCGTGGCATGCCGTACATAAATGTAATAAGTCCGTTACTCTCGTTTTATGGTTAATATGCTTCCTACTGATCAGGTGAGCCCGTTCGGTAGCTAGTGCGTTGTCACAAAGCTCACAGAGCCCATGTGACCGCGCTTTAAGCTGCTTATCTACCTGTTGGCTGATATCTCCCTTTTGACGCTGTGTGAGCTTCACGCGCTTTCCCTTACCGGGTTTAGGAGCTGGATGAAATCCGTACTGTATCATGCTACATGCCTCCTTATACATCCGTCTGGTATTTCAAGATAGTTTGGAGAGCTGACACCTGTACCTTAATTGCGTCTGCCGCCTCAATGCCGGCTTTAAACTGTGCCTCTGTAAAATCCCGTTGGAATAAGTATTCAGCGACGTTTCCTTTTGCGATATCCGGTATAAGAGTAGCCGCCAAACCTTCCTCCACTTTCAGCCGCAGCATTTCCTGTGCTAGTCTAGAGCGGTAATCCCGCTCTGCCTCAGCCTTTTCCCGTCCTAGTTTAAAGAGTGCGTCAGCGGACTTACTAAGCCGCTTAGACGCCTCGTGAATCTCTGTGGTTACACTTATTACGTCCATATATCCTCCTTAAAAGGGTAACGAATCATCATCTATATCAATTGGCTTTCCATCGTCTGCAAATGGATCGTTATCAGGATGGCGGCGATGATCCGGTTCGTTTGGATCTCGTTGGCTATCACGGTTACCCTCCAGAAACCGCACATTATCCGCTACAACTTCCGTAATATAACGAGTACCGTTGTCAGACTCCCATTTGCGTATCTGTATTCTGCCTTCCACAGCGGTCAAACGACCTTTCTTAAGATAGTTAGCCACGGTCTCTGCAAGTTGTCGCCATACCACAATAGGAATAAAATCTGTTTCTCGCTGCCCGTTTCCGTTTGTGAATGGTCTATCTACAGCAAGTGTGAAACTCGCTGTTCCAGTCCCATTCGGAAGATAGCGTAATTCCGGGTCTTTGGTTAAACGACCCACTAGTACCACGCGATTAATTGACATTTTTATTCCTCCTTTTGCTTGTCTATAAGTCTCTTAGCTAACAGTTCATGCATTTGCTGCAACGTATGACCCTTTTGTTTCAATCCCTCTACCCATGCTTCCATGCCATCCGTACTGCCGGATAAAACTTTCCATTTCATTTCAATATCCTTGAGCAATTTTGCTTCAGCAGCCTCTTTTTTCTCGCGCTCAATACGCTGTTTTTCGTCCAGTTCCGCGCTGCTTATCTTGTCTGGGTCCTCGCCTGTAGGGATAGCGAACGTACGTAAGAACAAATATTTATATGAATAGGTCATAGCCTTGCCCACGCCTTTATCTTGCGTGTCGGCCCCCGTACCGGAGGAAACGATGATTTCATGCTCACCAGTGTCAATGTCCACGATTTTGTAATCAACATCGACAGTAGACAGGTTTCCGTCCCTTGTATGGACCTGTTTTATCGGGAGCACCACAAGTCCTTGTTTAATGAGACTTGCGCGTACCGTAGCGGTTACTTTTTCTTCTGTAATGGCTCTGTATTTGGTCTTTCCAAATTCAACTTCATCGTCTTTGGACAAGTACTCAACATCCTTCATGACAGCGCTGATTTTTTGGTACAAATTAAGCTTGATCTCTTCGGACATCTTTACAGCCTCCTAAAATTTTGATATAGTGACCACAAATGTTTATTTAAAAGTTTTTGATTCGACTCTGGTTGCCGCCAGGGTCGTTTCACTTTCTAACGCATTACGTACGTCATATAGCGCTTCGAGCACATATTGCAACTTTCCATCCCGAAAAATTAACAATGGCTCTACGATGTTATTGAGCGATTTACCACGTATCTCCGTATCAGCTTGAAGTTCCTCCAGCGTTTGGATAGCTTGTTCTAACGGCGTTTTCACGTTTCATTCCCTCCTTTTGCTCCCGTCGAATACGGCGATATTCCCGATAAGCAATGTCACTGCTGAATATAAACATCACTTTTCCATTTTCTTTCTCGACGGCTTGTCCACCAACTTGCATCAATGCCTGTAGATCGGAGTAACTATTGCTTCCCTTGACACGAGTTTGCATATGCAAGTTAATTTAACCTCCTACACTCTTTTTGGCTGCTTCTTCGTGGGACCAACCTCTTTCAACTCTTTTTATAAAGGTGGTAATCCCTATGTTGTATTCCCGTGAAACTTGAACAGCAGATAAAAGTCGATTGTCAATCAAGTATTTCTTTGTTTTCCTGCGATTTGAACATTGTGATGACATTGTTTCCCACCGACAATTATCTTTATGGTAATCTCCGTTAACGTCTATTCTGTCAATGCTAGTGTTGTCCTCTCCGTGTAACTTCGCATGATCTAAATATTTGGAATGCATGTCATTCATGAAATTTTCGAACACATGCCACTTTTCGCAAACTTTAATTCCTCTACCTCCATAATTTTTATATCCGTTAGTTTTTGGCTTTTCACAACGAGCGATCATGCCTTTCCAGATGTGGTAGAATCTTGTGCCTGACATTCTATGAGTAACCTTGTGATTTTTTCGTATCCTATTAGCTGCAAGTTCTCGATTCAAGCATCCGCAACTTTTGCTTTTCCCACTAGTAAGTTGACGGGTTGTTGTAACGTGTTCTTCCCCACAATCACATTGGCAAAGCCACAATGCAGAATTGTGTTTGTTAGTTCCTGCATAACCAACAACCATTAACCTCCCATACTTTTTTCCTGTTTGATCTTTAATTCGTTTATTTTTCTTACAAGGATTGGCACGTCGCACTCTATCGCCTCCCTAAAACAAAATTCACAATGCGGTTCCTCATGTTCGTATACCAGATACTTTGCCTCAGCTCCGCATCCGCATCTGATCACCATATCAAACCTCCCACTGAATCTTTTGCGCCAATTCAACATAACGACCAAAGGTAATACGATTTTTGATAAGACCATATTCAGGCTCCTGCTCGTACAATCGGCCCAAGTATTCCAGATGTTCATCCGTTAGTACACTTAGCCCACTAAGGTCCTTGGTGACCACTACAGGACGTTTACGCCACCACCGCCACATACCTATCAACTCCCTTTGATAGAGTCAGCTTGCAACCTTGCCATAGTCTTAAGCTGGAACCATGTACCGTCACGTTTTATCAGCAGCATACCGTTTACTCGCTTACCTCCGCGGAAACCGCTGAACATTGGATTCATACCCTCACCCCTTCAACCAGTCCTTCTACAACAGCCAGCATTTCAGCATTACCATTCCAATAAAGACGCGCCCGGTCTACAAACCCTAGTAATTGTTCCTTACTCACATTACGTCTCAGGCAATCGTCAAAAGCTTCTATGAGTGCGAGTTTGTGTTTCATGTTCATTCTCCTTCTTCTAATCCAGAATAGATTTCCTTACGGTATTCTTCATTTGCTTCACCAAGTAACTGCTCAAGCTTGTCCATGTTTTCAGCTTGGCTCTTAAATCCTTGTGCAGCACTGTTAATTCCGTTGTTTGCATACACCACAGATTTATTAGACAAGTCTTCTGCTACGGCTTTAATACCGTCAAGCACGTTCAGCATGTCGTCAAAATCTAATGTGCGGATGAATTCGATAAGTTCACTTTCTTGTTTGGTTAGTTCCATGTTCATTCTCCTTTCTTAATAGGACGCCAGTAGGTAATGTAGTTCAAGACGTTCTCCAGTTCTTTCCGAAGCACATCCTTATAAGATGTAACTTGCCAGCGATCTTTGATTTCTCGGTGAAGTTGTTGGAATAATTCGCCTCGTGCATCCTTATCTGGCTCAATGGCGTACACCTTTTTGGAAATTGCTCTTTGCAGCGTTCGTTGTTGACCGCTGTTTAAAGTGATCTGCTTGTCCAACTTCTGTTCAATCTCCACCAGTTTAGTGCCGTGTTCTGCTGTAGTGGCTTTCACCACTTCAACTTCTTCCGCTACCTCAGCCGTGAGTTTGAGAGATTGTATGATTGCTTGTCGTTCTGTGAGTACAGGTGGCTTGGAGATTTCATCTTTCATACGATTAAACTCTGTGATGTACATTTCTTTGAAGCGTGCAGCCTCTTTTCCCGTGTAGCTCATGGCTAAGAAAGAGAATCCATCTTGGGTGATGATGTATTTCGGATAAGTCCTGCCCCGTGAGTCGGTATAATCAACCTGCACGAAATTGTGCAGATTAAACTCCTCGCTACATTCCAATGTCCGGATATCCTGCATAACACGCCGATGCTCTTTTCCAAATACCTCTGCTACCGTCAAGCTGTCCGTTACCATCTTTCCATTTTCAATGAATACTAATTGAGTCATACTGTTTCTCCTTTCTTATGTGTGTGTTTTGATTTAACCCATTTTTCAACTTCAGGCCAGAAGACTCGTGTCTGTCTCTCACCAAAGTTGTAGGATGGAAAATCCGTCCTGCCAATCAATCTGTACGCTTTGCTCTTGCTGATTTGCAATCGTTTCGCCATTTGAGGTACAGTTATTAAATCAGGATTCATTTCGCTTCTCCTTTCAGCAACCAATCTACAGTTACATCAAGTGCATCAGAAATTTTTAAAAGTGTTTCAGCATTCGGTCCCCGTTTTTTAGAACCAAGAGAGTAAAGCACTGTAAGCGAAACGCCGCTTTCTTTAGAAAGCCGATAAATCGTCCAGTCTTTTACTTCAAGAAGTTGGTTCACATTTTCTTCAATCTTCAATCCCATGTTGTTCACCTCCTGAACACATAATATAACCCTTTACGACTATAGTAAACTACGGTTATAACCCTTTAAGGTCATATAATCCACTATTTCCTTTATTTATCGCCGTTTAACTTGACATATCTCCTAATTGTGATTTATTATAACCGTATTAGGTTATAACCCTATTCAGTTATACTTTGGAGGTTAGAACGTTGGATATTTCTGAGAAAATAAAGGACTTAATGAGCAAGAAGGATATTACTGCGTATAGACTAGCCAAAGATACAAACATCCCATATACAACACTCAATAAAATACTTAATGGCAAGACGAAAAACCCACAAATAGATTCATTGAGTTTGATTGCTGATTACTTAAATACAACAGTTGATGAATTACGGGGTAAAAGTGAAGTTGAAACACCAGAGTGGGCTGATGAAACGGACAAGAATGACCTAAGTGATCTGCTTTTGAAAGAAGAAGAAGTAACATATAATGGAGTTGTTTTGACAGA
Organism: Paenibacillus ottowii; assembly: GCF_050516475.1. Classification (NCBI taxonomy): domain Bacteria; kingdom Bacillati; phylum Bacillota; class Bacilli; order Caryophanales; family Paenibacillaceae; genus Paenibacillus; species Paenibacillus ottowii. The sequence goes on from NZ_CP191577.1 coordinate 668,952, forward strand.
CGAAGATAAGAAGTCTGTCAACGACATGCTTACAGGTTTGTTTTGGAAACGCCTTGAAGAAAAAAGAAGAAAATAAGAATTAAATACATAAAAAAATTGAGGCCCACTTTTGTATTCGAGCGGGCCTGTTTAGTCATGCCTGAAATTTCAGTGAAAGGGGTGGTTTTTATGTGATTTTAATACTGGTACTCATTTAAATAGAGAAAGGATGGTAAAAATGAAAGGTCATGTTAGAAAAAGAGGAAATAAGTGGTGTTTCGTTGTAACTATCGGCAAGGATAGAATAACGGGAGAGAGAATACAAAAATGGTTCTCCGGCTATGACAAAGAGAGAGATGCTGAACGAGCCATGATAGAAAAAATCAAGGAGATAAATGACGGAACATACATTGAAGAAACAGACGAAACAGTTGAGCAGTTCATGACTCGTTGGTTGGAAAATAAAAAAAACCAAGTTCGGCCCGGAACATTCAAGGCATACTCTTGGCTTATTAAAACCCACCTAATCCCACATCTCGGGAAACTAGAGATATTCGAACTAAAACCACGACATTTGAGTGACCTATACAACAAAAAACTTCTATCTAAAATATCTGCAAACAGCATAAAGAAACTCCACAGCCTTATAAAAGATGCACTCGAAGAAGGAGTTGGCTATGGAGATATACCAAGGAATATAGCTCAAGCAGTTACTCCGCCACGGGTTAAAAAGGTCAAATTTGAAGTTTGGAATGAGAACCAATTGAAAATCTTCCTTGATTTCGCAAGAAAGGATCGATTCTATGTAGCTTTTGAATTGGCTGCATCTACCGGAATGAGAATTGGTGAAATACTAGGGTTACGTTGGAAGGATGTTGATTTAGAGGGCTCAAAGTTATCTGTTCGGCAAGCGTACACTAAAGCAGATTCTGGATATGAATTTCATGAACCTAAAACAGCCAGCGGGGAAAGGTCAGTAGCCTTATTCCCATCTACGGTAACTATGTTAAGAGATCATTATGTAGAGCAGGAAATGGAGAAAGAGTCCAACAAGGATTTTTACAACGATCATGGATTAGTTATACAAACACACATCGGGACTCCATTAAGTCCGAGAAATTTATCTAGATCATATTATAAGATACTAGACAAAATTGACGAGGATGAAAATATTCAGAACTTTCCACGAATAAGGTTTCATGATCTTAGACATACTCACGCCACTCTCCTATTAAAGAGAGGAATACACGCTAAAATCGTTCAAGAGAGGTTAGGTCATTCGTCTATAACAATAACCTTAGACACTTATTCTCATGTTTTACCTGGATTGCAAGAGGCCGCTTTGAAAGGTCTGGGGAAGGATATTTTCGATGATGATTCAACGCTTTAACTCAACGAATGTTTGCAATTGGTTTGCAGTCATAAAAAGACGCGGTTACCGTCCGACCGGAAAACCGCGCCACTAAAGGATTTTTAGCTATGCTGGTGAAGGGAATTGAACCCCCGACCTACGCATTACGAGTGCGTTGCTCTACCCCTGAGCTACACCAGCAGGCCAGTGTGATCTGACAACAAAAACTATTATACTCTTAGTTACATAAAAATCAATCACTTACATCAACTTTATCAACTAGGATTTGGATTTAATTCTGTAACATTCCCTGCCGTAACTCCAGATAGCTTCTCTGCGACGGATCTGAGCTTTTGACGACTGGAGGAAGGCTTGTCACGGCGATCATCAATTTTGACCGAGGTGGACACACGCTTGGCTCCTGCCAGGAATGGCGCTTCGTGCAGCGCAGCAATCGCGGTGAACACATCGTCCAACGAACCTTCAATAATCGTACTCATGGAGGTAAGCTCATAGGTAATTCCCTTTTGTGTCTTCAACACTTTTTGCATTTGAGCAACATAGTCGCTCAGGCTCGTACTCCCCGTCCCAATCGGGATCACTGTCACTTCTGCAATGGCCATCACCAAGTTCCTCCTTTAATTAAGAAAAATAGTCTTTTATTTAATTTTAAAACTCAGGTCCATAAAGCAACCCTGTTTTGCGAAAAAAGCATCATATGTATACTGCTTGTTTCTGTATAAAACATCTATATCATTTATTGTACCGTTCACTCCGTCTCAATTCAAATACAGTCCGCGACTTCTCTTTAAATTTTAATTTTCCATTCCTTTTCCTTTACGTATGGCTTCGAATGTTGCTATAATACTCCTTGCACTTATTTGAAATTTTAAGTTTATATATACAATATGTTGGGTTAAATATTCATAACACCTCTAAATATAGTGATGTAGCCGATAAACTCTACGGGAACCATCCTCTTCCCCTTCATTGGCAGACGCATCGCTATTTCTATGTTATTGGATTACATACAGCCCCAAAATGCTGTCTGATCATCGCTTTTTTTTCACCATTTTCTTTTCTCAGATCATTTTCATGCCTATCCCTAAGTATGAATTTCAATTCAAGAAAGCGAGGAATTAATCCTATGCCACAACTCGTAACCAAACCTAACAATCGCCAGTTGGCTTTTGATGAAATACGTATATCTGTATACGCTGACCGTGTACTCAGCGGGCTGGACAAGCTGGATAAAGAGCGACTCATTCGAGGTGTAACCAGTAAGCTGCGCCGCGATGAAGTCACGGGGGATGAAATTAGCAATGCATTTGCAATGGCTGCCCTAGAACTGGTTAGCAAGGAAGAACCCGACTGGAAATTTGCCGCTGCGCGTGCTTTGCTCACTTCTTTATATAAAAAAGCAGCTACTCACCGCCGTTACAAATCGTATGCAGACGAGCCTTACGGTGCCTTTTATCCACTGATCACCGATTTAGTTCAAAAAGGAATCTACCGTCAAGAACTGCTTGATTGCTACACCAAGGAGCAGATTGATGAGCTCGGCGATTCCATTATGCCTCAGAATGACCTGCTGTTCGACTATATCGGACTGTTGACGCTGTCTGAGCGCTATTTGGCCAATGATTTTGACGGACGCGTAATGGAACTTCCACAGGAACGCTACATGATTATTGCAATGTACCTGATGCATCAAGAGCCTGCCGACAAGCGTATGGAGCTGGTCAAAGAGGCATACTGGGCGATGAGCAACATGTACATGACAGCAGCTACACCAACCATGTCTAATGCAGGAAAAAAGGTGGCCGGACAGCTCTCCAGCTGCTTTATTGACACTGTAGATGACTCATTGGAAGGTATTTTCGATTCCAATACCGATGTAGCCCGTCTTAGTAAAATGGGCGGCGGCATCGGCGTATACCTCGGTAAAGTACGGGCGCGCGGCTCCGATATCCGCGGACATAAAAATACAAGCTCTGGTGTTATTCCTTGGATTCGCCAGTTGAACAATACAGCGGTTAGCGTAGACCAGTTGGGTACACGCAAAGGGGCAATTGCCGTTTATCTGGACGTATTCCACAAAGACATTCTGGCATTCCTTGACCTGAAGCTGAACAACGGTGACGAGCGGATGCGTGCACATGATGTGTTCCACGGCGTATGTCTGCCCGATTTGTTCATGGAGCGGGTCGAAGCACGGGGCGAATGGAATCTGTTCTGTCCACATGAAGTGAAGAAGGTCATGGGCTGGAAAGATGACAAGGGTCGTCCACTGGGACTGGAAGATTTTTATGATGAATCCTTTGGTTCAGGCTCCTTCCGCGAGAAATATGAGGAAGCGTCACAGCATCCGATTCTCTCTCGTATTACAGTGCCTGCCATTGACATCATGAAGCGTTTGATGAAGTCGCAGCTGGAAACGGGTACGCCGTACATGTTCTACCGCGATACAGTAAACCGGGCTAACCCGAACCGCGCTCATGGTATGGTGTATTCCTCCAACCTGTGCACGGAAATTATGCAAAATCAATCTGCTACGGTAGTGGAGAAAGAAGAACTGGTCACCAAGGACGGACAAACACGCATTGTTATTTCCAAAATTCCTGGCGACTTTGTTGTATGCAACCTGAACTCCATTCATCTGGCTCGTGCCGTTCCGGCTGGTGTGCTGGATCGTCTCGTGCCGATTCAGGTACGTATGCTGGATAATGTTATTGATATCAACAACATTGAAGTGCTGCAAGCACAATACACGAACAGCCAGTATCGTGCAGTTGGTCTGGGTACATTTGGACTGCATCATCTGCTTGCACTTGAAGGCATCCGTTGGGAGTCCGATGAAGCGGTAACGTATAACGATCATTTATATGAAAAAATCAACTACCTGGCTGTTAAATCCAGCATGGAGCTAGCGAAGGAAAAAGGCCGTTATGCCAAATTCGAGGGTTCTGACTGGTCGACTGGACATTATTTCACTTCCCGTGGCTATACAGACGGTACACGTGAAGGCAAATTCGTCACTACGTCTGAGTGGAGCGAGCTTGCGGAAGAAGTCAAACAAAACGGAGTCCGCAACGCATGGTTGTTCGCCATCGCGCCTAACGGTTCCACATCCATCATCGCAGGCTCTACTGCTAGCATCGATCCATTGTATGAATTGCTTTCCTATGAAGAGAAAACAACTTACAAGATCGCAAACCCTGCACCAGACTTGAATGAAAAAACCATCTGGTACTACAAAACGGCTTTCTTGCTGGATCAGCATGCTTCGATCAATATGGCTTCTGCACGTCAGCGTCATATTGACCAAGGTCAAAGCTTTAACCTGTATGTACGTCCAGATATCAAAGCTACCGAATTTTTAGCGTTGCACATCCATGCCTGGAAATCGGGTATGAAGTCGACCTATTATGTACGCAGCCGCGCGCTGACGATTGAAGAATGCGAAAGCTGCGCATCCTAAACTAAAGGAGAGAGGCTCTCATGCAGTTACAAAAGATTTTTAACACAGAAGCGCCTAACCGCTCTACCCGTATTATTGAAGGCGAAAACTCCGGTATTCTGAACTGGAATGATATTCGGATGCCACATATGTACAAGCTATATAAAGTGTTATTGCTGAATCACTGGATTCCGGATGAAATTCCAATGTCCAAGGATGCGTCCCAGTTCCCTATGCTGGATGCCGAAGAACAGCGCACCTTTAAAATTAATATCGGTCTACTGGCCGTGCTGGATTCCATGCAAACCATGTTTGTCGGAGATGTAAAACGATATTTTACCGATTCCTCGCTGGAAGCCATTTCGGCCATTATCGGACAACAGGAAGTCGTGCATAACCAGTCCTACTCTTACGTGCTATCTTCCCTAGTATCGGATCAGGAGCAGAAGGAAATTTTTGAATATTGGAAAAACGATCCCGTCCTGCTGGAGCGCAACACATTCATCTCGGCGATCTATCAGGAATTCCGCGATAAGCAGAATCCGCAAACCTTTTTCCAAGCAATGGTAGCCGATTTGATTCTGGAAGGTATTTTCTTTTATAGTACATTTGCTTTCTTTTACAACTTGGCCCGTGACCAAAAAATGATGGCTACCAGCCAGATGATCTCGTATATTCAGCGCGACGAAAATCAGCATTGCTATTTCTTTGCCGAAGTGTTCAAGCAGCTTTTGGCTGATTTCCCTGAGCTCAACACGAAAGAGAACATGGACTATGTCTATCGTATGATCGACCGCGCTGTGGAGCTGGAAACGAATTGGGCGCACTATACGCTCAAAGAGGTTCGCGGCATTGATTTGAGCGAGCTGAGCGATTATATCAAATACATGGCAAATATGCGTCTAAGACTTCTGGGTATGGACAAAGCCTATGAGGGTGTAGATGTAAATAGTATGCCTTGGATCAAGCCATTTTCGGATGAAGCCTTGAATGCAACAAAAACAGACTTTTTTGAAGCAAAATCACGCAATTACGGCAAGGTCGGAGACGACAACGGATTTGATGATTTATAAGTTATACACTAAAGCCTTAACTCAGTTATTACTGAGCTAAGGCTTTTTTCCATGGGATGAAATTTGCGTAAATGTGCAAAAAATTCATGAAACATTTGAATTACTATTCATATATTCCTATTTAAACACGATATATATGAAGGTGAAATCATATAGTAAGGAGCATATTATGAAAAGCAAAGTCAAAAAAAGAATGGGATTACAATCAAAACTCTACTTAATCTTGCTCATTCCTTTAGTTGTGATTGGCGTCATGATCCTGTGGACGACCAAACAATCGATTCAGAATGCTTCTCTATCAACCATGCAGCTCAACAATGAAACGTTGGCGGTGAATACAGCCAAGCTACTGGACAAATCAGCCGTCAAAAGCTTAAACACGAATCCATCCGAGCAGAGCAGCGAGTATAAAGAACTTCGGAACGAGTTAAATACGCTTAGGCTGCAAAGCGGAGTCCTGTATATGTATATGTTCAATCGTGCTGGCGATGAGTGGAAGCTTACGGTGGACGGAGCAGATTGGGACGACAAAGAATACAGCCCTTTCGGAAGCCCTGTAAGTTTCACCCGCCAAGAAACGGCAGATAGATTGAAACAAGGGGAGACGGTAACTACAGATATCACAGTTGACCCTGATTGGGGAACGATGTTTTCTTCCTTTACACCCATTAAGGATACAGATGGAACCATCATAGGTTATCTGGGAATTGATAGATCCCTCGCCTCTGTAACTGAAGTATACGAGAAAACACTGCCTGAGGCCTACCGGCTAGTTATCCCTGTGGTCTCCATCATTCTGATCATCTCCATTGCGGTAATGATGTTGGTAACCCGTCGAATACTGCGTCAGGTGCGCTTCATTAAAGATACACTGGAGCATGTAGCTGACGGCAATCTTACAGTTACATCGCAGCAAGTTACATATGATCAGCTAGGTGAAATCAGCGGCTTGACGAACCGGATGGTGAAAGCCATGTCCAATATGATTGTGGATATTCAGAGCAGTTCAGGTACGCTTCAGCAAGCATCGGAGAATATCGTCGTGACAACAGAAGAAACACTCCACCAAACGGAGGAATTGTCCCGTACACTCCAGCAAATTGCCGATGTATCTACAAGTCAAGCGGCTCAAACGGTAGAATCGGTTCAGCAATCTGACCGCTTAGGAAAAACACTGGATGAGGTTGGAAGCCATGTACATCAATTTGCGGATACGGCGCGTCATCTTAATGAGGTCCGTAATCAGGTAGCCAGTGAACATGAACTGCTATTGGAGAAGGGACGAGAAAGCGCCCTGCGGATCAAGCAGATGCAGCAGATGTCACATGCACTAACCGAAAAATCGCGCGAAGCAGCTAACATCGGGCAGCAGGTACAGGGCATCGTAAAGCAGACGCAAATTTTATCCTTTAATGCCTCGATTGAAGCCTCGCGTGCAGGCGAAGCCGGCAAAGGGTTTTCCGTCGTAGCTAACGAAATGGGGCAACTTGCCCAACAATCTGCTATTTCTATTCGTGAAATCGATGAAATTCTAAGTAGTTTTGTCGAGCAAATTGAGCAAATGGGCGATCAATTTGATGAAAATATAAACACCGTCAATGAACAAGAAAAACAAATCGCGTTATGCCTACAGTCTGTTGACAAGGTCTCTCAGGTATCAGAGGAAGTTGAGGAATTAGCTGCACATCTGGCCCAACTGACGACAGAAATGCAGGAGGTACGTCACAGCGTAGATCAGCATCTGAATCACACAGCCAGCGCGGCGCAGCAGACGGCCGGAATGACGGAAGATGTATCCGCCAGCGCACAGAAGCAGGCTCAAGCGGTAAAAGAACTATCCGATATAGCCCGTAATCTGACCACACTATCAAACAATCTACAGCGTCATGCTGATCAGTTCCGAGTGAAAAGTGCAGCCCAGTAATAATGTCGGTGAACTGTGATCCGTAAGAAGGACACTTGATTCAAAGTGTCCTTCTACGGGTCATTTTATAGACGAAAAGGAGTATATTGAAAAGGAGCATCCGCTAACGTAGCGAATGCTCCTTTTCAGTGTAGATAACCAGGTGTACACCGTTACCCAGCTAGATGCATACATATATAACATAGAAGGTCTATCAAGTACTTAAAAGTTACGCCGTTATTCTCATGATGGGGGAATCGCAGCTGTTTTCTTCGGTTTCATATACGAAGGATAGCCTCCCGTATGCTGGAGCATTTCAATTTCACGCAAAATACGCGGCAGATCAGCGACCGAGTTCATCACAAGGTGGGCCCCTGCCCTTTTCAAACCATATATATTCTGTCTGCGTCGTTCCTCAGCCACTCTGTCGTCCGTTTCACAGCTTGTACTGGTTGTGTGATCTGTATTCAGATCGCCCACGTTATGGTTCAACACACCAATCGTCCAAACGCCAGCATTTCGTCCTTCTTGCATATCGGCTGCTGTATCTCCTACCTTCACAATATCGCTAAGCGGGAATACCTGTAAGCGATGTGCAATTTCATAGATCATCCACGGATAAGGCCTCCCCTGCGAAACTTCACAAGGGGCTACCATACAATCCAGCGTATAGGGTGACTGTACAGGCGTGAACACATGACTCAGCATTTCCATCGGGCAGGAGGCAGTAGCGCCTGACTGAATATTGCGATCTTGCAACTCCTGCAGCGCCCTATCTATACCAGCAGCAGTCTCAGCCCCCTGGATCAAAGAGCGAAGAACAGGGACAAGCTCAAGATAAATATGCTCGATATCCACTCTGCCAGGATGCGCACCAAAGCACTCCAGCCATTTTCTACGAACCTCTGCAAGCCCCAGCACATTTGCAATATGATCCCGGATGGGCAGTCCCCGTCCATGAGATACCTGTTCTTCAGTTAGCTGTATACCCTTCCACCTGAAAATATCGCGCATTCCCTGAATCAAGCCCCGTCCTCCGGGGTCTAGCAAAGTACTTTCCAGATTAAAAATAACCGCCTGTATCATGCAATCCCCGCCTTTCCGTTCCGCGGCTATCCGCAATCTTTATTTCGCTTAGGAACATGATACACAGCTAACGTAAACAGAAATGTCATAAACGGTAAGCGGATTGTAATTGATAATAAATCCCTGGAATGGTTTTGATTCACCAAATCGAATGAGGAGGGAATCGCCAATATGAGACAGCCTTGGAATGAATTCAATTCCAAAATGCCTTGGCGTATGGAGCTTGGATGTTATGCCCTGAATAAGCTAGCCTGTGGAGGATTGGTTTTTGGTCTCTTATGGCTTTACTGCTATCTGACAGAGGAAATCACGGGACTGCCGGTAACTATAGCAGGTAATAGCGGTGAACTGACCGCACAATTGTGGGCCTATGGCTTTGCCCTACCGGCAGCTCTTGCCGCTGATGCGCTATATGATCTTTTACCCTGGCTTCGCAAGCCTGAGCAATTCACACTATACCTTGCCGTAGGATTCAGTGTCTTTCTTCTGCTAGGATCTTTGATGTCGTCTGCGGGAACAGGCATATTATGGAGCAACGGCATGGCAGGTGCAGGGATTACACTGCTGTATTATGGGGGAAGGCACTGGCTGAACCGTGAATATGGAGTACAGATCATACTGGCCTTCCTCCTGCCACTACTGCTATGGATTATAGGGCTTCAATAATGTCGCCAGCTACCACTGAGGCGGGATGCTGACGATGGCGCGCGGCCGTTTCTCCAGCCGCCCCATGCAAATACACACCAAAGGCTGCTGCCTGGGAAGCGTTCAAGCCTTGAGCCAACAAACCTGCGATGATGCCTGTCAGCACATCGCCCGCACCGCCTGTCGCCATCCCGGCGTGACCTGTGGTATTGACGTAGGCCGTTCCGTCAGGACACGCGATGACCGTGCGGGCTCCTTTGAGCACCAGCGTGACTCCGCGTGTCCGGGCATAATCCCGTGCATGGCTGATTCGGTCACGCTGCACCTCTGCTGTCGGTATGCCCAGCAGACGAGCCATTTCACCGGGGTGCGGCGTCAGCACGACCGCCGCATTCCTCGGCTTCCAGGCCTCAAGCTCAGGCCCCACCGAGGCGAGGATGTTCAAGGCGTCCGCATCAAGCACAAGCGGACCGCTGTATTCCTCCCACAGGCGGCGCAGCCAGCCAGTGTCTCCTGCGAAGCGGCCGAGACCGGGCCCGACGGCCAGCACATCGCGCGCCTGCGCAAGCTGGAGCAGCTCGTCTGCGGAGTCGGCGTTCCATTCGCCGTCTTCGCCTGTTGCTGCGGCAGCGAGCATCAACTCCGGCGCGGCGCCAATGACGTGCGGAAGCAGCGCCTCGGGCACGGCCCACGTCACAAGGCCGCTGCCGATGCGCAAGGCGGCACGTGCGGCCAGCAGACCGGCACCGCTCATGCGCAGGCTGCCGGCCGCGACCAGAACGTGGCCATAGGTGCCCTTGTGCCCGTCCGGCTCACGGCTGCGGCTGACATCTACGCCCAGCGCATCGTGCAGCGTATCGCCGGTCAGGAGCTGCACCTGCACGCCGCACTCACGGGCGAGACCAGGCGGGATACCGATGTAGCGTACCACCACATCACCAGCGGTTCCGGCGCCCGGATATTGGACGAGCCCACCCTTCAAGTAGGCGAGGCATACGGTGACACTCGCACGAATGCACGGCTCGTGCAGCGCACCTGTGTCGGCGTCAAGACCGCTAGGCACGTCTACCGACACGAGCGGCGCGCCACTGGCATTGGCCTCGCGGATCAGCGAGGCGTAAGGTTCGCGCGGTGGTCCTTGCGTACCTGTGCCCAGCAGGGCATCGACGATGCCGGAGGCACCGCGCAGGTCGAGGTTATCCTGACCATAAAGGATAACCGGGATATCCAGCGCTGCGATGATGTCGGGCTGGGCAGCCGCTTCACCGCGCAGCGCTTCAGGCGGCTCGGCATACACAACGGTGACGCGCAGACCTGCATCGGTCAAATGGCGCGCTGCTACCAGTCCGTCACCACCGTTGTTGCCTTTACCTACGAGAATATACCAGTGTGCTCGTTCACGTACGTCATGCTGCTCTCGACTCCATGTATCCGTCCGTATAACACCACCATGACCTGGTACATCTCCCGACCCTGTGTGTGTGACCTTTTTTATGACACCGCTCTTCCTATCTCCCTCTGCACCAAGCTTCAGAACCTCGTCCGCTACTGCACGTCCGGCATTTTCCATCAAGGTAAGGGCCGGGATGCCCAGCTTGTCAATCGTGTACCGATCCAGTTGCCGCATTTGTTCTGCGGTCACCATATACATGCTTTTTCGCCTCCCCTATAGCCAATCCCTCTTGATTTAATATCCGACGGTAAAGCGGGAATTGACAAATTCCCCTTCCACTAATTCATCTATCAGGGCTACCGCATAATCCTCAACGGAGATACGACTATGACCTAACTCATCAACCACCAAGTGATCCAAACCAATACGGAACTGTCCTGTACGTTTTCCCGGTTCAATAATTGCGGCAGGGCTACAATATGTCCAGTCTACATCCGTAGCACGGTACAGTTCCAGTGCATCAGCGTGCGCAGCAGCCAGTGGCTTGAGTTCCTCCGGGAACTCAGCGGTATCCATGAGGCGTTCACCGTTTTCTGTTTTCAGACTGCCCGCTCCGCCAACCACAAGGATGCGCTCTGCGCCAGACCGTCGGGTTCCTTCCAGCAAAGACCGAGTCGCTTCTAGCAGTTCCTCCTCAGCACCAAACTTGGGACCATATGCGCTAATGATTGCATCGTGCCCTTTGGCTACCTCCGTAACGGAGTTCGGGTTTAGAATATCTGCCTGAACCACCGTCAGATATTCACTTTGTTCTGTCACACGTTGCGGATCGCGCACTGCTGCCGTCACCTCATACTTACGTTTGATTGCTTCCTTTACTAACGCTTTACCAATTGTTCCTGTTGCTCCGAAAATAATAACCTTCATATTAACGTGCCTTCTTCCTATCTATAATTTTCTTACTGTTATTTATCCGTTTTATAACCAGCTCAAACTCGTGCAGGATTTCAGCTTACAGTCCCCCCGGCTGTCGCCAGTACATCCCTTCTGACCCTGGACCGACCAGTTGGAAGCCAAACTGCCCATATAATCGGTCGGCTGGCTTATCCGCAATCAGTGTTGCAAAGCTGCCCGCCGGAACCTCCCGTCTCAAATACTCCATAATCTCTTCCATAAGCTTACGCCCATAGCCCTTCCCCTGATGCGAAGGCTTGACTGCAATATCCGTAACCAGAAAAAACACACCGCCATCACCGCTCACCCGGCCCATCCCGACCAATTCCTGTCCAAGCCGTAGCGTTACAGCAAATAGGCTGTTCGCCAGGCCCTTGGCTGCCGCTTCTTCCGTAATTTGCGACAAACCGGCCTCTTTGCGTAAAGCCCGATATTCCTCGACGGTTGGGATGACGTAATCTACGCGAAGCAGCTCGTTCGGTTGATTCGATGTCTCATGATGTTCTGTTACAATTTTTATATTTTTATTCATGCCGGACTCCCCTTCTTGCTGTAATCTTATCTATTTTACCAAAAAATACTTTATAGTTCTTGGTTAGAGATATACAAGCCCTTGAAATGCCTGTGTAGTCTGTGCAATAGTGTAGAAAGAACAATGGAAGGAGGGATTGCGGGTGTCCCCAACGGACTTTGCGGCATTAGCCGCATATATCTCACCCGGTCTGATCGCCTGCCTGCTGGCGTTGTCCTTGCTGGTATGGCTGTATGTTCACAGTGCAGCCCAGCTCCGAAATTCGCGTCAGCAGCGGCTGGAAGAATTACAGGAATCACTCCGTATCTATGGCCGGCTAGCTGGTTATCTCCAGACAGCTACCCAGAACGCTCTTAGCAACAGCGATAAGCAGCAGCACCAGAAGGGACTAATCCATGCTCTTCAGGAGGCTAAAGCCGCTCCCTATTTGACCCCTCACCTTCAGGAGCAGGTTCAAGCATCCCTCCGGGAATGTGATACGTTCCGCCGGGAGTTGCTTCTCAAATCACTGGAGCGTGAAATGAACAAACTTATTGAGGAACGGCGACTTGTTCTGCTGGAATCCCATGCTCCAGGCTGGGGAACGGCATTATGGAAACTATTGCGCCCAGCAGCTGGACCGCTGGCACTGGCAGGAATCGTCTGGTTGATCTCAAGACTCGTTGTGGAACTGATAACCTATAGCAATGTCAATGTTAGTCTACCCGACACTACCCAATCTGCCTCATGGCTTATAGGGTATGCATGGATAAGGTTCGTTTCCGGCTTGATCGCCCTGCTGTATGTCTATCGTCTAATGACCCTGCGTAGACAAAATGATTTGGACGTGACAGCATCTCATTTCCCAACAAGCCTGTTGTGCATGGTCATTGCCGTGGTCTCCCTGTTTCAGTGGCTCGGACCAGAAGCGTCCCCCTACATACTGGCTGCACAGCTTGTGCTGTTCCTGATCGGCTTCCGGCTTACTCGAGGCCGCTCGCGAAGTGATCGCCCTTATGTGGGTCATCCCGGCTTGATGAGGGTCGATGCTTCACAGCACCAGGAATTATACACACCTGACAAAGATACAACCGCAGATTCTTCTTTAGCTGACGAACATATGCGGTCCTAATATCAGTTACACCTGGAATAGCTCCCGTATACATCCCGTAAAACACATACCATCACAGGACATCCCAACAAACAAAGAAAGATTTCATGGGATGTCCTGTTTTTTGAACAATTTTTGCCTTTTTGCAGGGTTAGGCTTGTGCCAACGATCAAGGAAAGGGTATATTGTTTATATAAATGTAAATCATATCGTTTTATATGTATGAATATTGAAAAAAATCCATATATGTTAAACTACCATCAATTTATGATGTGCGTTAGAATTGGAGGAACTATGCAACTGGACATTTCTGAAAAATCACTTCCCGTTTATGAAGCGCTGGCCAGTGAGGTTCGGCTGAACATGATTGTTCTGCTTGCGGAGAAGCCTATGAATATACGTGAGCTGGCGGAAGCGCTGGGACTCAGTAGTGCGATTATGACGATGCATGTCAAGAAACTGGAGAGAGCATCCATTATTTCGACTAAAATGCTGCCAGGACGAGGCGGGGTTCAGAAGGTATGCTCATTGGCCACGGACAAAATTGAAATTGCCATGCCACGCTACCAGCAGGATGTACGGCAGTTTCATCAGACAGAAATTTCTGTCGGGCACTTTACAGATTTTGAGATTCAGCCAACCTGCGGCCTGGCCACCGTCGAAAAGATTATTGGAGAATTCGATGAGCCTCGTTCGTTTCTGGACCCTGAGCGCTTCAATTCCAAAATTCTGTGGTTTAGTCAAGGGTATATGGATTATAAAGTACCGAATTTCCTATTGTCCAGTCAAAAAGCTGAGGAACTGGAGATTTCGATGGAATTATCATCGGAAGCCCCTTTTACCAATGATAATTGGCCTTCAGACATCACATTTTTCTTAAATGATGTGAACTTGGGCACATGGACCAGCCCGGGAGATTTTGGTGATAACCGTGGTAAATATACACCTTCATGGTGGCCTGATTTTATCAATCAATACGGTCTACTGAAGAGACTTCGCGTGACGTCCGAAGGTACCTTTATGGATGGGAAGCAGATATCCGATGTGACTCTAAACGATGTGCTGATTGATCAGAAGCAATGGAAATTCCGTATCGCCATTTTGGATGATGCCCAGCATATTGGAGGGGTAACTCTGTTCGGTACCGGGTTCGGTAACTACAATCAGGATATCCTGTTCCGGTTGTACTACAAACCTGCCGAAAACCATACCAAAACAGCAACGGTAGAAGCTGGCGATAGCAGCAAGTAATCATGAGCCCCTTCAAAATCTGAACACGGCGTTTTGCCCACGCCTTTATTGTGGGACAAAGCGCCGTGTTTTACTTTCGCATCGTCTTTTTTGACCCCTTTTTGCCATACGCTGTGTAATTAACGTGCAGGTTCAATACACACCGGTGAAGGTAAATTCCTCTTTCCTCACGAGCCGCATAAGTTCCTATATAAAATAACTGCTCTTTCTGCTCTTCCATCTAATCCCAGCTCCTTTTAGCGTATTACTCACAAATTATCTGGCTTTGTACTTCTACTTTTTGTCTGGTTGTAAACTCATCATGCATTATTACCCAGGATTTTGTCGTTTCATTAACGTATGGCTATGTATATAAAAAAATAGCCTCTTCCGCTGCAATCTGTGGTTCATAAGAAGAACGTCACAGTTCACACCAAAAGAGACTATTTTACAGTGGAAATTACATTAAACCGCTGTGGATTGCGTATCTCTGCTTTTCCATTTTACCGCCAGCCCCAAACTAAGCATGAGAATGACCGCTCCAAAAATGTACGGCAAATTGATATGCACCTCAAATAATGTACCAGCAAGCGCAGGTCCCAGAATATTACCAATACTCATATAAGCATTGTTCATCCCGGCTGCAACTCCCTGCTCATCGCCTGCCATTTTGGATAAAGCAGTATTAATGGCTGGTCGCAGCAACGACGTCGCGGTAAAGAAAACAAGCGATACTCCGAGTACATAATAAAAGTTACCAGAGAGCAACATTAGCACAAGAGAAATTGCGGAAAAGAGGAAAGAACCGATAATCACACCTTTTTCACCAAAACGGTTCAACATCGGACTAATAACCACCGCTTGAATTATAGTTCCGACTAACGCGCCTACCGTAATGATGGTGGCAATATCACCCTCATTATAGTGAAACTTGCCTGTTACAAAGAAAGGAAACATCGTTTCAAAATGCGTCAGGCCAAAGGTTAACGTGAATATCATAATCAGTAGCAAAAAGTAAGGCTTGCGGAAAGAAAGGGCAAACTGTTTAATCACATTGTCCCGTTTCACCTTAACATTCCGAAATTTCAACTGTTTCTCCAACGACAAGGTTTCAGGCAGTAAAATCAAAGAGATTAGCGCAGCCACGGCCGATACCCCCGCCGAAACATATAAGGGCGTGCGCATCGAGGTATGTGCCAAAAAGCCGCCCAACCCAGGACCAATCACAAAGCCAAGCGACATAGCGGCCCCCAGCAGCCCCATTCCTCTGCCTCGGTTATGGACTGTTGTAATGTCAGCAATATAAGCCATCATTGGAGGGATCATAAATGCCGCGCCCGCGCCTCCGAGCAAACGGGAAATATACAGCATGGTCAACGAGTTTCCAATCGCAAACAACGCAGAAGACACTGTCATGATGATCAAACCGATAATAATCATTTTTTTACGTCCGTATTTATCGGACCATTCCCCAGCTAACGGTGAGAACATAAACTGGGTTAAGCCAAACACGGCAACCAGATAACCTCCCGTTTCACCACTGCCGCCCAAGGAACCCATGAACTTGGGGAGGATTGGAATAATGAGTCCAATTCCCAGCATGGCAATAAACATATTAACCATCAAAATGACGAGCGGGCCCATTTTCAACTGTTGTGAATCCGACATGTTGCGTTTTGTCCTCCTCAGGTTCTTTATTTCGTATACGAAATACTTATTTTGCAACCATTTTAGCAAAACTCTTCATTATATTAATAGAGCGGGCGGCAAATAACAATCATAAAATACTTCCGACACCTCTGAATTTTTCCTTGGACAGAGGTAGCAAAAAGGAACAACCATAAATAATGAGGTTGTCCCCCTTCTACGATTCACCACCCTTTTATTTTCGTACAATTGCTATCGCAATATCGTAATCAAATTTCTGCAGATGGAATATCAAAAGGATTCACGGACTTCAAGGGGCTTGCGCAGTCAGCGCTGCTACCTTGAAAGCCGATATCCGCTGAATAATTACATCGAGTTTTTAACTCATACGGTTTTTCTCCTCATCAAAGTGGATTCTGCCAACTCCCTAATCCTTATTGTGAATCTTCGAATAGTTCCTGCAATAACCTTTCCTTGTTATTCAGAAATTGTTTGGTGATGATAAAATGGTCGGTTTCCTCCAGCGTCCGTGTGTCGATCCCTTCATGTGTCAGATGATACAGGATCGAATCTGGATAAGACATCAAGATGGGGGAATGGGTAGAAATGATAAACTGTGATCCCTGCTGCACAAGCTCATGAATCCGTGCAAGCATGGCCATCTGACGTAAGGGCGATAGTGCTGCCTCGGGTTCATCCAAAATATACAATCCGTGACCTCCAAATCGATGTACAAATGCCGCAAAAAAAGACTCGCCATGCGACTGCTCATGCAGCGACTTCCCTCCGTAAGAATCTCGAATGGGTCGACCTCCCCCCTCGCGATCCAGCTCGTCGATATGGGTCGCTACATTGTAGTAGCTTTCCGCTCGAAAAAAGAAGCCATCTCTCGGCTTTTCGATCCCTCTCACCAGCCGGATATGCTCATGCAGCGAGGAATGCGTGGCTTGTGTAGAAAAATTAAAGTTTTTAGTGCCACCTTCTGGATTAAATCCCCACGCAACCGCGATTGCCTCCATCAGCGTCGATTTGCCTACGCCGTTTTCGCCAATAATATAGGTAACGGAGGGATGAAATTTGAGTTCATTCCACTGATGAAGGGCCTTTAGGTTAAAAGGGTATTGGCTCCTGTCAGCATCTGGAGGCCACAAAAGCTCCAATCGACGTATAAAAAGATTGCGATCCCATATACTCATATCCAGTCAGCTCCATTGCCAAGCAATTTACTAGGTATTCCATCATTATATTGGAATTATTTACAGCAATCAATCTAAACTCCCATTTCGTAACCCTTCTGTTGTTATTCAAGCCATTATTATAGGTATAATATATAGTAATGTTCATCAGTCATGACATCCAAGCTCTTCATTCCATGTATATCTCATTCTTTTCAAGCAGGTGAATCTATGAAGTCAAATCACAAACCGATCCAATCCTTTAAAATCGTACAGTACTTAATGACCATCTACAGGCAGCGATTGACACGTATTTTGCTACCGCTGGCTGTACTGGCTTTTATTATATGGGAGGCTGGACGAGAGCTAAAAAACTTTAATCTGGCAAGGATGCTTCATGAGCTGCGGCGAATGGATGCCATGTTTCTCATTGAAATCGGCTTGTTCTCACTGGCAGCGGTGGCAGCTATGAGTGCATACGATTATGTAATCAGGCATCATTTTAAGCTTCAAGTCAAGCCTGGAGCGACGTTCCGGTACGCATGGATCTCCAATACCTTCAATAATGTATTCGGCTTTGCAGGTTTTACAGGCGCTGGACTACGCACAGTGCTGTATAAAAAGAGCGGTGTGCCATTGGGTGTCATCACCTCGGCAGTCGTATTTCTTTCGCCTGTCGTGATTACCGGACTATCTTTGCTGGCTTGGGGAGCTATTGTCCATCTGTATCCGGTGCAGCCTGTGCTGGATGCTCATCCATGGCTTCATTGGGCGCTGTGGGGAATGGCACTATACCTGCCTCTATTTCTGATCATGCAGCGCTCCAAAAGGTATGCCACCTGGTTCAACAAGGGAGAAGGACAACTCTCCTGGTTCACCATCTCTGCCTCCATTGGCGCCTCTCTGCTGGAATGGCTGCTGGCCGGTCTTACCTTTGCATGGATCGGCACACACTTGCTCCATGAACTGCCGCTCCATGCTGTGTTCGGTATTTATGTGATAGCCGCAATTGCCGGGTTAATCAGTCTTGCACCCGGAGGCGTGGGCGCATTTGATATTATTGCTCTGCTTGGGCTGCAAATGGCAGGGGCCAACTCGGACCGGGCGCTGGCTGTGCTGCTGGTCTTTCGCGTCTTTTATTTCATTATCCCGTGGCTCATCGGCTTGGTATTAGCTGCACTGGAAATGATTCCGCGTAACGAGCGCCTGAGCCAGCTCGCGGAGACAGGCTGGGATTACTCCCTGAATGCCTGGCAGAAAGTATGGAGCTGGCCTGGTCAATTTCGGTTCTTGGCCGATCTGGGAGTGTGGGCGCTCGGGAAGCTAGTACTCATCTCCGGCGTGGTGCTTCTATTGTCAGCCGCTACGCCCGGTCTATTGTATCGGCTCCGTTTTGCTGAACATTTGCTCAGCCTGCCCGTTATGCGCTTATCGCATGAAATCTCGGTCATCATCGGAATTATGCTGGTCGTCCTGTCTCACGGAATTTCTCTGCGTATTCGCAGAGCATTGCGGCTGACATTGATACTGCTGCTGACAGGCGCCATTTTCACCTTCACTAAAGGTCTGGATTTTGAAGAAGCCTTATTCCTGCTGTTCGTGGCGTTAATGCTGTGGATTTCACGTTCACGGTTTTACCGGGTCAGTGCGCCGCTGAATCGACACAACATTTTAATATGGGGCGGATTATCTCTACTCGTAACCGGAGCTTATTTTATGATTGGGGCAGGCTCCAACACTCCATTTATGCGTCATATACATGCCAAGGTCCACCTGGACTTTTTTATGAACCGCAGCGATTACGGAGTTACGGCCGTATTTAGTTTGATTCTGGCATGGGTATTCCTGACAGTGTATTTCTTTCTTCGTCCTCAGCGTAGCATCGGCAAACTCCCCGACGCACAGGAACTGGTTAAGTTGAAAGAATTTCTGGAACGGCAAGGTGGTAATCTCGTTTCTCATATGCTTTTTCTGGGCGATAAATACCTGTATTGGACCAAGGACGACCAGGTGGTTCTCCCCTATGCTCGCAGCCGGGACAAACTGATTGTATTAGGAGACCCCCTCGGTCCGAAAGAACGTGTAAGTGAGGCCATTCAGGAATTCCAACGGTTTGCGGATCGATATGCGTTGACGGCTGTATTTTATCAGGCATCACCGGAGTATTTGTCCATCTACCACGAGAACGGCTATCGCTTTTTTAAATTGGGAGAGGAAGCGCTCGTGCCGCTGAAGTCCTTTACACTGACAGGCAAAAGCAATCAGGCGCTGCGCAGCGCCAAAAACCGCTTTGACCGCGAAGGCTACTCGTTCGAAATGATCCAGCCGCCTCTAGACGCGGCGTTGATTGAGGAGATGCGTCATATCTCCGATATTTGGCTGGATGGGCGCAAGGAGAAGGGATATTCCCTTGGCTGGTTCAAAGAATCTTACCTTCAGTTGGCTCCCATTGCATTGCTTAAGGACTCTGAAGGGAAGGTCATTGCTTTTGCCACGATGGCCCCTGCTTATGATCATGGACAGACGGTCTCTATCGACCTCATGCGTCACCTGCCCGACACACCAAACGGAACGATGGATTACTTATTCACACGGGTCATTGAGTGGGCCAAGGAAAATGAATATACGACCTTTAATCTGGGCATGGCACCGTTATCTCAGGTAGGACAAAGCGAAAAGGCATTGCGAGAGGAAAAGCTGGCTCGACTCGTTTTTCAATACGGTGGACATTTTTACGGCTTTCAGGGACTTCGACGCTTTAAGGATAAGTTCAAACCGCAGTGGGAGCCGCGCTATCTGGCCTATCCGGCTTCAGTTTTTCTACCGATCCTGACGCTGGAACTGGTATACCTCGTGTCCAAACGCTCAGACTAAATTAGAGACAAAAATCAAAAGGAATTTGACAGTAAAAATACGTAAAAAAGGGTGTTCCCCACCACAAAATGATTGCGGGAACACCCTTTTATATTCGCTATTTTTCTTAGAAGCTGCCTTTTACAACAACATCAGACAGTGGGAAGCGTCCAGATGGACGTGCTGGCACTTGTGCCTTACCTACACTAATAAGCATGGTTGGCAGGTAACGTGCCGGAATATTAAATTGCTCGATCAATTGTGCTGGAATAAAGCCGCCCATTGCACAAGTATCGTAGCCCAAAGATTTAGCAGCCAGCATAATGTTTTGTGCTGCAAGAGCAGAGTTCAGGATTGCTGCATCACGAGCCACCTGTGGGTTTTGGTACGCGCCATTAATTTGGCCTACCAAGGCGTCACGGATTTCCGCTGGCAGTGTGCCTGCTTCTACGGCTTGATCATAAATGACAGCATTGCGGTTCGCTTCCAGATCACCCAGTACGGCAATCGTAACAGAGCTCTCTGCTACTTGACCTTGGTTGTAGGCGATAGGCAGCAATTTCTGTTTGTCCGCTTCGCTCTCGATAACAAGGAATTTCCAATGTTGCAGGTTCCAAGCGGAAGGAGCTTCCACTGCGGCAGTCAAAATAGCCTCCAGATCTTCCTCTGGCATTTTAAAATCTTTTACATAACTTTTTACCGCATGTCTTTCACTAATAACAGATAGGGTTTCATTTTTACGGCTGCTCGACATTCTGGGCACACTCCTAATTTCTTAATATATATCTTGAACCTTTATTCACTTCCCAAACTACTGCAATTATAAAAATGATAGTGAATGATGTCAATATGTTTAAGTATGACCCTACACTCAAAATACAGTACAATACGGATAAAGACATGCATATCGGTACATGCCTGCCGATGGGACAAGACATAATGAGTTCATCCTGTTCTCATTTGAATTAAAAAGGAGCGTTACTATGATCGGATCGTTTAAAAAAACGGATATTGCTTTATTTGCCGCCTGGGTTGTAGCCTGTGTGGCCACATTGGGCAGTCTGTATCTCAGCGAAATCCTGGGGTATGAGCCTTGCAAGCTGTGCTGGTTCCAGCGTATTCTGATGTACCCCCTGACCCTTCTGCTTGGAATCGCATATTTTCGAGGCGATACGAAAATACGCATTTACGTTATGCCGTTAGCTATTATCGGAGGTGCAATTTCAGCCTATCATTTTATTATTCAGCGTATCCATGCAGCCGCCAAAGCAGCCACGCAAACTTCAACGGCCTGCGGCAGAGTATCCTGTGAGCAGGATTACTTGAATTGGTTGGATTTCATCACCATTCCGTTTCTCGCACTCATTGCTTTTATCCTTATTATTGCAGCGATGGGTTATATCATGCGCCAAGAGAAAAAATCAGCCGCAGGTGAGGTACAAGCCCAAGAGCTCGCATAAGATAAAAGAGACCCGATTATAGGGCCGGTTACCACCCAGAGGCGTATAATCCGCTTGCCGGAGGACAGACTGTAACTAAATATATCCATTGCATATGTGCTATAATGTAAAAGGTTTGCAGTCTGTCCAATAACGCTTATATTCCTTATAGAGGGGGCCAGTCCATGTTTCATATCAGCACCCCATTGCTGCAATATGGCGCAACTTTTGGCATGATTTTAATCGCTATATCGGCTATTTTCATCCGTATGAAGACAGGGCATCGCCCGATTAATGCCAAAAAAATCATCATTCCTCCGCTCGGCATGAGCACTGGTTTTATGATGTTTGTGGTGCCAGAGGTACGGGTTCCCTGGGCTTGGGCGCTGGGCGCTTTTCTGATCGGCTGGTTTATTTTTTCCTACCCGTTGATCCGCAGCACCAAGTTTGAGTTGCAAGAAGGGCTGGTTTTCGTGCAACGCTCACGCGCCTTCTTTTTTATCCTGATCAGCCTGCTGATCATCCGATTGCTGCTGCATGAATTTATTCAGCATTACATTACCATCCCGCAAACAGCAGGGCTATTTTTCATACTAGCCTTCGGGACCTTGTTACACTGGCGGCTTAGTATGTATTTTCAATATCGTCAGTTCGCTCCGGACGAGAAGGAACTCCGCATCTGACCAACAGATATTTAACGTGCGTATTGCATATTGCTGTGTAGATCCAAAAGACACGTTCTCCTAACAGGAGGCCGTGTCTTTTGATTTTTTAGTCTATCAGAGTCTAAATTACACTTCGCTAGAAAAGGAGATTACCTCAACGTTTTCGACAAAAACTAAGCAACCTAAGTCCTTATGAATATCGAACTCAGGTTGCTTAATATTGCTTTTTGATTACTGTCCATATGACAGGGCCAACTCACTAAGGTGGTGCTTTTGTTGTCGTTCTTGAAAACATCTTACTCTCCCAAGACTCTACGGTCAGCCTGGGACTAACGCGTTGATGCCGTACTGCCTGAACGCTGGGAGCTAGGCAATTACTGAGAGCTCTCCTTTGTAAACAGCGTGCTGCCGTTTGTATTGTTCTGCGGAGCATAAGCGCCATCCCAGGTGATAAAGAAGCTTGCACCAGTGTAGACTTCATTCAGGGCGTTGTTCCAAAGCGAATAATCGAATTCCTTGAGCTGATTATTGTTGCGATCCACATGGTCGCCGCCCACGGCTGGTCCAATTTCGCAGAAGCCATACGTTTTGCCAAGTCCTTTGATGTCATTGTAAGCCATCTTGATTTCATTGTCATTGGACGGATCGTCGCTGTAAGCGTCGATACCAATCCATGTGACATAGCTAGAGCCGGGGTAATAAGCAGCCGCGTTGGTTCCTTTATTTGGGGCATAGACAAAATTGACGTTGGACATGCCACGGGTCGTCACGATGTAATTGTACAGATTGATGTACAGGTTCTTATAGTCTGCCGTGTTCTTGTTTCCCCACCAGAACCAACCTCCGTTCATTTCATGAAAGGGTCTGTAGTACACGGGGGATGAGTTAAACTTTTGCAGCCCGGTCACAACATTGTCAACCTGAACCTTATAATTTTGCAGCCATGCGGGGCTGGACGAATTGATGGATGAAATGTCTGTATTGGCCAAAATATTAAAATCGGAATCAGACATCGGGGCGTTTACATTTCCTCCCTGTGGATTGGGCATGTGGGTGGAAACGGTGACGATTTTCCCCAAGGCTTGGATGGTGGAAGCGTTATTTGAGGTAATGGAGGCTGCATCGGCTCCCCCCTGGTTCCAGTTCAGCAGGTCATAGGAGACAATGTCAGGGTTGTAGGTCCAGACAGGACTGGTGTTTACACTTCCATCATAGCCCAGGAACATGCCAGTATAGTTGATATTGCTCTCCGCGCCTGCCGTCAGTGGTAGCGAGAATAATAGTGCAGCCCCGGTCAGGGCGCTGATCAAGCTCTTCGTTTTCTTAAATGAATTCATATTGGTTCTCCTCCTAATGCTTATATCTTGCCGCTTGTAATCGCAAGACGTAAGATTTGTATGCGGGAAACAAGAAATTATCAAGAACCCAGGGCTCTCTTATTTTCCACAATAATTTTGACATTCTGACACAATCATAAGTTAGATGTACAATCTTTAGAGAGACCCATATCGGCCTCAATCTTCCGGTGGCTTATGGTCAATCGCTTCATCAAGCAACTTTTATCAACTTTTATCAACTTTTATCATTCTTTTTGTCCATAACAAAACCTCCGTTTTTCCTTAATTCTGAGTTCCGTAATGAGTCTTTTTCTAGTAAACCCCCTCCTTTTCAGTAAGACAATTCTGATTCGCAACCTTCAAGTTTTCCGTTTTAACGAGTCGATCTCCATCTGCCTATAGGACTATGCTTTTGCGGCCCTCCATTATATCGGCATCAAGAAAAAAGGTTGAAATAGTTCTATTAGATCAAAAATTAGTTCATATAACAATAAACAAACGCCCCATGTAAAGTGTGGTAGGGACTAAGTATGTAATAAATGGAATTTGCTTATTTCACTCTTATGAATTTGGATTCAAATTATTGCTATTTTCGGACTATATGGAAGGTTCATAATCACACACTTAACGTATCCTGTTATCAGTAGTCTAGAAAATAAACACATGTGCAGAATAGTTAGCAACGGTGGATCATTAGCGTCTATCAGGACTACACTGCCACTCTGAAGGCATAGCGTTTATTTTTTAAAATGTTGGCGTGGCACTCATAAAACGAAAAAAACCGATATTCGGCCTTTGGGCCAAATTCGGTTTTCCGAGGTGAAACTATTATTCCCTAGTTTCCTATTCTTCATCCAGTCAATGCACTAGTTAAATCATGATTCATTTATTTTTCGCTCTAAAAGGCGTGTAGAAGGCGCTAAGGTCCTGGGCTAAAAGCTCAGGTGCTTCCATAGCGGTAAAATGTCCGCCGCGAGCCATTGGAGTCAAGCGAGTTACATTTAGGTTGCGCACTGCCCATTCTTTAAGTAGTAACAATAGCAATTGCTTCTCAGAGCCATCATCGATTTAGAATATAATGTTCTAACTCTTGAGTTTCATTGACTAAGGATAATGCTTTTTAAAAATACAAAAAGAAGAGATGGCTTAAGCCATCTCTTCTTTCATCTATATAAAGCGGGTGATGGGAATCGAACCCACGCTACCAGCTTGGAAGGCTGGAGTTCTACCATTGAACTACACCCGCAAAAAAAATGGTCGGGATGACACGATTTGAACATGCGACCCCCTGGTCCCAAACCAGGTGCTCTACCAAGCTGAGCTACATCCCGAAAATTAATGCCGGTGAGAGGACTCGAACCTCCACGGTTTCCCTCACGATTTTGAGTCGCGCGCGTCTGCCAATTCCGCCACACCGGCTTATGAAATTAATGGCGCGCCCTGAGAGATTCGAACTCCCGGCCTTTTGATTCGTAGTCAAACGCTCTATCCAGCTGAGCTAAGGGCGCAAATATGGAGCGGACGACGGGAATCGAACCCGCGACCCTCGCCTTGNNNAAATTCATGTTTGGTGGCGATAGCGGAGGGGTTCCACACGTACCCATCCCGAACACGACCGTTAAGCCCTCCAGCGCCGATGGTACTTGGACCGCAGGGTCCTGGGAGAGTAGGACGCCGCCAAGCAAATCATAGTATAACCTCTACATAGTAAACCGCGATTATCGCGGTTTTTTTCATTTCCAAATAGATGTGCTTCTCAAAAATTCAATGTGAATTTTATAAATCAGGACAAATAAAAAAAATGTAAATCAGTTTTGTTTTTGAAAAAACCATGTTAAACTTTTCTCATAAAAATGAACGTACTTTCAGAGATGAGTTGTAGTGCTGGAGCGATCTATGGAGAATACGAGGGATTTAAACAATGGAAAGGGAGTGATTTAAAGAAGAAAAGGAGATTATACATGAGCACTTATCAAACGATTATTAGTGATGGATTTGAGCTGAAATATACTATAAGAGGTAGCGGGAAGCCGATATTAGTGATTGGCAGTAGTATATATTACCCTCGCTTATTCTCAAACCATTTGTATAAAAGTTTTCAGTTTATTTTTCTGGATCATAGAGGGTTTGCAAAACCGATTCGAGCTTTAAAACCAGAAGACTATACTTTGGATAAAGTCATCAATGACATAGAAGTAGCAAGACAATGCCTTCATTTAGATCAATTTATCATATTAGGACATTCTGGGCATGCCTTTATGGCTTTGGAATATGCTAAACAATTCCCTGGTTATATTGAAAAGGTGGTGTTATTAAATTCAGCACCTACGAACAGCCAAGAAAGACAGCGGCAAAGCATTTCATACTTTTACGAAACGGCCAGTCCAGCCAGAAAAGAACGTTTTGAAAAGGAAATTGTTTTATTAGAGAATGATATCAAAAGAGATCCCGACAGAAGATTCGTTCACATGTGTATACGTATGGGAGCCCAAAGCTTTTATGATTATACCTATGATGCAGCTTACATGTGGAATAATGTGTACACGAACATGCCTATCATCGATTATTTATGGGGAGAAGCCTTCGGAAACATGGATTTGATACAGTCTTTGGCGAATGTCCGTAAACCTGTATTGATTGGTTTGGGAAGAACTGATTACCTGGTCGCGCCTGTTTCATCATGGGATCGGGTCAATGGTAGCTATACGAACGTAAAAAAGGTGGTTTTTGAGCATAGTGGGCATAACCCGATGTTTGAAGAACCGCATTATTTTAATCAAACATTAACCGAATGGATTAATGAAAATCACTAGGATATTAAAACGGTCGATTCCTATCAAAAGGAGTCGACTTTTCTAATGTCTGGAAAGGAGTAAGATAGATCGGCGAGATTGATTCAATTATAGCGTGTTCAATGACTTTGTTGGACAGAGAACAAAATTATGATACTGTAAATTAGGCATTTAGGCACTACTGTGTCCTTCATTTCAATGGCGAAACCTTTTGATAAGTATGCTTAAAGAAGAAGAGATAAGATTACCCTCAAACCTGGAAAAAAGTACTAACATACTTAGTGAATTCCAATCAATCTGTTATAGAGGCATGGATTTCTAAAGAATTAAATGTTACTCCATTCTTTTTGTCATGACTTGACGGATCAATGAGGTCCTGTATAATTACCGGGAGATCATACTGCATTGATGGTTTATTTTCCGTTTTTATATCTTATCTGGAACAAATCTATGGCTCATGGAACTTAACCATATAGAAAAGCTATGACATGGAGGTTGGAAGTCGTCATGAAATACGAAATTATTTTGTTTGATGTTGATGATACGTTGTTTGATTTTAAAATGGCAGAGAGTCATGCGCTACGTAATACGTTTGCCCAATTTGGATTGCCGCAAGGGGCCACTGAGTATAAATCTAGCTATGATGAGATCAACGGTGCGTTGTGGCGTGAGGCAGAGGAAGGATCTATTACCTCAGCACAGCTACGGGTGGAAAGATTTAAACGATTGTTTGCTGTCCATAAGCTAGACTTCAATCCAGACGCCTTTAGTACTGCTTATTTACGTTATTTGGGTGAAGGAGCTTTTTTGATGGACGGAGCGGTTGAATTATGTGACGTACTATCTGAGTACCGTTTGGGGATTATTACGAATGGAATAAAAGAGGTTCAAACCTCCAGAATTCAGCTTTCCCCGCTGCGTCATGTGTTTGAACAGGTAATTATTTCAGAAGAAGTGGGTTATCAAAAGCCACAGGCTGAAATTTTTGATTACGCATTTACCAAGCTAGCTATCTCAGATAAAAGTAAGGTCCTTATGGTCGGCGATTCTTTAACCTCGGATATTCAAGGAGGGAATAAGTACGGAATTGATACCTGCTGGTTCAACCCTTCTAGAAAAACAAATACGTCTGGCATTCAACCCACTTATGAAATAAAAAGTTTGATGGAACTACTGAGTAGTGTACTTTCAATGCGTCCTGTGCTGAATCACAAATCTCTAGAATACTAGATAATAAGAAATTGAAATCAGACTCTAGCAGGTTAAATTGTAGGGTATGATATAGAAAAAGATAATCAAGGGCTGTTATGAACTTAGATGTCTGAATAAAGAGAAACGGATTCGTTCTGCAACGAATCCGTTTCTCTTTTAATTTTCTATTACGATATTGGGAGACCATTAATTTCGTAAGGCAGATTTTGATTAACAGGGGATCGCTTTAAGGCGGAACGTAGAGCTGGCAAAATCCCCAGCAAGATCCGAGACAACAAGCCCAATTTTCATTAAACGGTCACCTCCAAAAATTTCACCGTCAAACGCCAGACGGAAGGGAGAAACGCCATCTTCGGCCAAGGTACTGATAGGGCTGGAAGCATTGCCAGTAGCTCCAGTTTCGATGGTATACTTTTTAGCTGGGTCAAGTCCTTTGAGAGTTAATCGCCGAATAGGTCCATTTGGCTCAGCCAGCACACGGAAATAAGCGACAAAAGCTTCAGACTGATCTTCGCTGACAAACATCCAGGCTGTATCGCCTTTGCCTTCAAACGGACTAAGAAGTCGATACATATCTCCCTGCTGTACAAGGGAGCGGATTTCTTTATACTGGGCAATTTGTTTGGCAGCGAGCTCTTTTTCTTCATTCGTAAATGCAGTAAGGTCAAGCTCGTAGCCAAAATTTCCGCTCATTGCCACGTCGCCACGTATGGCGAGAGAGGTGATTCGACCCACTTGGTGGTTTGGCACATTCGATACGTGTGCTCCCATAGTACTGGCTGGGTATACAATACTGGTGCCATACTGTATCGCTAATCTTTCAATAGCATCAGTATCATCACTGGTCCATGTCTGCGGCATATAGTAGAGCATCCCCGGATCGAATCGTCCGCCTCCGCCGGAACAGCTTTCAAACAAGATATCCGAGAACCGTGAGGTCAGGCGTTCCAGCAGATCATAAAGTCCGAGCATATAACGGTGCGCAGTTTCCTTTTGACGTTCGCTAGTAGCGGTAGCTGAAGCAATCTCTGTCATATTACGATTCATGTCCCACTTGACATAAGTAATTGGAGCGATCGAGAATACGGAGCTAAGCGTCTCGTACAAGTAATCGCACACTTCCTTGCGGGAGAGATCGAGCACCAGTTGGGATCGACCTTCCGTCCGCCGCCGTCCTTCCGCATGCAGGCACCAGTCGGGATGGCTGCGATACAGTTCACTATCTGGTGATATCATTTCTGGCTCAACCCACAAGCCAAACTGTAATCCTTGTTCATTCACCCGCTTGGCTAGGTCGGTAAGACCGCCGGGTAGCTTGCGACGGTCCTCAAACCAATCCCCAAGCGAGCTGTTGTCGCTGTCGCGCTTGCCAAACCAACCGTCATCAAGAACAAATAGCTCAATGCCAAGAGGTCCCGCTTCTTTGGCAATTGCTTCGATTTTATCGGCGTCGAAGTCAAAATATGTGGCTTCCCAATTGTTCACGAGAATCGGACGTTCTTTGTCGCGGTAAGCCCCACGGCACAGACGTGTGCGGTAGAGTCTGTGATAGGTGCGTGACATGCCCCCAAGACCTTCTTCAGAAAAGACTAATACAGCTTCAGGGGTCTGGAATGACTGACCCGGTTCAAGCCGCCAAGAAAAGTCAAAAGGATTGATTCCGATACTTACGCGGGTCTGACCAAACTGCTCTACTTCTGCCTGTGCGACGAAGTTGCTGCTGTAAATCAGACTGAAGCCGTACACATCCCCACGATCTTCAGTTGCATCAGGACGAAGCAGTGCCAGAAAAGGATTCATTTGGTGACTGCTGGAGCCCCGTCGGCTCTCCAAGCGAATGGCGCCAGGCCCGAGATCGCGGCGTTGGATATGTCTTTCCCGAACCCAGGCACCAGATAGATAGAGAGCTTGGTAATTGGAATCGGCGAAATCGACAGAAGCGCTCATTGCGTGCTCAATATTCATGACAGCGCTTCCCTTATATTCAAAAAGAGTAGACCTAGCAATAGCGCTGTGGTTCGCAAATACAGTATAAAGCAGTGTAGTCTTAAGGCCAGAGTGCTGGTCCTCAAGGAACAACAAGAGAGTTGTTGCTTCATCATCCGATTCGGTATAGACGGAAGGAAGTCCTTCGAGCTTGGGCTTACCTGGTTCAATACGGTAACTACTATATTTTAGCTCCGTAGTTCGAGTTCCATCGGCAAGCGCAACCTGATAAGCCGGTTGACGGAAGTCGCTTGTTCCATACTGTGGATATTCTTGTGGAAGCGTATCCAAAGAAAGCGTACGACTGGAAGAATCGGGAGTAGGGGAGAAGGAGCAGCGCTCTCTAAGCTCCAATATACTTGCAAGGCTTTCGTCATGATGAAGTTGAGCTCCCCAATAGACATGTGCAGGATATCCTTCTACAAGTTGGATAATATAGCTGCAATCCTTGGACTGCAGGTGAAACAAACCAAGCGCCTCGTTAACATGAATGTTCATGATATTCACTCCTTAGGGGTTATCATCTCGATTGTTTTACGTAAGGATACTTATCAATGACAAATGACTCTCAAGTATTGGTTTTACTGTTTAAGCATGAGCTTTCCCGTATGACAAGCTTAGTCCCGATCACGCTGTACGCAGGTGGTTCACGTCCTTCAAACCGTTCAGATAGCAGCTGCACGGCAGCTTTTCCCATCTGTTCAGGATAGGCACGCACAGTAGTTAGCGGAGGCTGCACGAAGGCAGCCATCTCAATGTCGTCGAAGCCGACAATAGC
The DNA here is from genome assembly GCF_050516475.1 of Paenibacillus ottowii. NCBI lineage: Bacteria > Bacillati > Bacillota > Bacilli > Caryophanales > Paenibacillaceae > Paenibacillus > Paenibacillus ottowii. The sequence goes on from NZ_CP191577.1 coordinate 699,532, forward strand.
CATATCTTCCGGTACCTTGACTCCATGTCCATGAAGGGCGCGGAGGGCACCGATGGCGAGCGGGTCGCTTGCGGCGAAGCAGGCTGTCGGTCGTTCCTGCTCGGCTAGGAGCTCGTTCATCATGAGATAGCCATCCGCGGTACTCCAGGCACCTATACGGACGAACTGAGGATTGTACAGTCCTCGTTCCCGCATGAACCGTTCAAAATAATGCGCCCTTCGTTCTCCATCGCTTTTGCCGCCGATAAATCCGATTTGTCGGTGGCCAAGCTCAAGCAGATGTTCGAGCGCCTGATCGACCGCTTGCCGGAAATGGAGTCGCACGGAATCGTATTCCAGCTGCTCATGGTACTGATCAACAAGGACAATGGTGTTCTTATCTGGATATAGCTTGGACACCTCCTCAGGATCAACGCCTCCCACTACAATCAGCCCGTCTGCCTTCTGCAAGGTGCCGAGAGAGGAGCGGCCTCGCAGCGTCTGCCCCAATGTCAAACCAAGCTCTTCACAGCGTAATTCAATTCCACGGCGGATTGAGGCATAATACGGATCATCCCTTTCCTCCTCAATGGAACACCACAGCAGGAGTGAAACCGTTTTCCCGGCACGCTCCGTGTTCCTCTTTAACTGCCTCAGCCGGGAGGGCTTATACCCAATCTGCTCAGCAATTAAAAAAATTCTGTTTTTGGTGTCTGGGCTCACGGACAGTGACAGATCGTTATTTAAAACCCTTGAAACGGTTGCGGCAGACACACCCGCTTCGCGGGCAATGTCTTTAATGGTTGCCAAAGAGCTCACACCTTTTTAGTTAATAATTTTACTAAAAATCGACTTTATCCTAACATATCCTTTTGGCACTTTCAAGATGGGCTGTTGAATTTTTTTAACATTAATTTAGTTCTATTACTGTTCAGATTAGTTATGTTAACATGATGAATATTCTCTTGATGCCGGAGGGGTTCTATGTGGAAGTTCTGTCACTAGCTCGCAAGTGGTTTGGTCGTCTTCGTTTTAAAAGCAAGGTTATCGCAGTATTTCTCCCGCTCATTATTATTTCTCTGCTTATTCTTGGACTTCTGTCCAACCAACTTTTTAGCCGTTCATTGATAGAGAAAACTACCAGTAATGTAGTGGACGAATCTCAGCTTATCTTGTCCCGAACAGACTACATATTCAGTAGTGTGGAAACAGCGGCCAATATTATGGTCACGAATATTAACCGGATGTATGATTCCTACAGTGTTAGACCCAATACTGCCGTGGATCGTGTTCAATTTAGAAACCTGATGCAAAGCCGCCTATCTATTGATTTGTCAATTTTTCGCGAGGTGGATGCAGCGGTATTTATTGATAATGAAGGGACAATTTTCGCTTCTTATACCGAAAGTGGGGATGATAGAAAAGTCGATAGCATGCTCAAGCGAGTGAGGGAATCCGAAAGTTATGGACAGGCACTCTGGTTTGATATGGAGAAGAGAGATTTCCTGACACCAGATCCAAACTCTCCGGTTTTGACACTGGGAAAGATGGTCATTAATATTGACACCGGCGAACCGTATGGAACGCTTTTTCTGTTAGTGAAAGAAGAAGCTTTGTCTGATTATTTTCGTTCCAGCGATCCCGATGCACCCAAATCTTATTATTTTTTAGATAACAAAATGCGTGTGGCTGTGGCAGAAGACAATGGGATGCTGATGAAGCCAGTGAATTCACAATTGGTGAAGGCGATCCAACGTTGTGGGGCTAATGTGTCCCAAAAAACGTGCTCATTTGAGAATGATGGCAACCTGGTGACGGTCAATGATTATAACCGAATGGGCTGGAAGTTAGTCAATATTGTTTCTCTTAGTCTACTTACAGCTGATGTTCGGCAAAATGTAAGGCTTACGCTCTTAATCGGCGCATTGTGTCTTGCCTTTTCCTGGCTAGGCGCTAGCTTTTTGTCCAAAATGGTCGTTAGCCCGCTCGAACAACTGAATAGAGCAATGCGGAAAGTAGTAGCCGGCGACTTGCAATCGGTTGCGACAGTCCGAACAGAGGATGAAATCGGTACCATCGCTGAAGCTTTTAACTTTATGATAAAACGGATTCGGGAACTGCTGGATGAAGTAAGGCAGGAACAGAACCGCAAGCGTGAATATGAACTTGCGCTGATGACGGCTCAAATAAAACCGCATTTTCTGTATAACACTTTAGATACCATTTATGCACTTAATGAGCTAGATCGTAATGATGAGGCTCGCGATACTACGAAAGCACTGGCAGATTTCTATCGAATGGTGCTAAATAAGGGACGGGAACTCATTATTTTAGAGAAAGAAGCTCAGATTACGGATGATTACCTGACAATTCTGCAAATTCGTTATCCCGATGTATTCCGCTATGAAGTGGATATCCCTTCAGAACTTGCGGGTACACCGATCCCGAAACTCTCACTCCAACCACTTGTTGAGAATTCAATTTACCATGGACTTAAGAAGAAAGGAACAAAAGGATTTATCCGTATATTTGCTTTTAAACAGAATGATAGGGTGATCGTGCGGGTGGAGGACAACGGTGTGGGGATGGATGAAATTCAAGTTCAGAACATTATGTCCAGACATTTACCTAAAGAAGGAATACGATCAATCGGTACCTACAGTGTTCAGCAACGGCTGAGTCTGTATTTTGGCGATGAGTATGGGATATCCGTACAAAGTGCTCTCGGAGAGGGAACCATTGTTGACCTATCGCTACCAATGCTGCCAAGGGGGAGTGAACACCAAGATGTATAAAGTGATGATTGTTGATGATGAGCCGCTGTTCCGAGACTTTCTGCGTATAAAGATAGACTGGGAAAGTCACGGCTTTCGGGTTTGCTGCGAAGCCAGGAACGGGCAGGAGGCACTTCAGGAAGCCGATCGGCATCAGCCGCATCTCGCCCTCGTTGATATCAATATGCCATTTATTGATGGAATTGAATTAGCCGAAAGGTTGAAAGTCAAGTTCGAACGAATCGTGATTGTATTCATTTCCGGACATAACGAGTTTGAATATCTACAGAAGGCCGTTCGAACTGGAGTGCAGGATTATTTACTAAAACCATTCAATGCAGAAGAGATGCTCTCCATGTTGGAGCGTATTAAGCCGAAATTACCAGTGCTTCCACAGGAGAGCGAAAACGCAGAGCTAAGAGGACATGGCGGTGAAGCGCTGCAGAGCAGAGCGAGTATGCCTGATTTGGGACATCTACGCGATGCGGTTGTGCTTGACCTCCGAATGAAAGACAGTGAAACGTTAGAGGAGATCCGTAAGGCAATTCGTCAGCTTAGCATATATAAATGGGGAGACGAATATGCAGATGCAATGCTTATGGGGATTGTATCTCTGGCACTTTCCTTTGCGAGTGAACGAGGCATTCCTTATGACCGGCTATGGGATGACGGAGGAGACAAGTCTCCTTACGATCGGCTGCGGGAGTTAGATTCCTGGATGGCTGCTGAAGGTTGGATGCTCGCCCTGTACCGCAAGCTGATCCAGTTGATGGAGAATATGCGCCCTACAAAGGCTTCCAATTTGTTTGCGGCGGCGATCAACTATATTGAGGAACATTATGCAGACGCAGAGTTATCTGCCGAGCAGGTTTCCTGCGGAGTATTCGTCGATCCCAGCTATCTGCGGCGTGTTTTTCGCAAGGAGTCTGGCTTCTCCATCGTGGATCATATTACACACATCCGGATGAAAAAGGCCAAGGAGCTTTTGCTGAATGGAAATCGGAAGCTGTCAGAAATCGCTGAAAGTGTCGGATACAGTGACCCTAATTATTTCAGCAAATGTTTCAAGAAACGTTTTGGTATGACACCAACTGAATATGAGCAACTCAAAAAAAGGTAGCATCTTCCTTACGGGGTTCAAGCACACCGATTAAGTCTGGCGGTTTTCCTATTTTGGAGGACCGCTGCTCTATTTGTCCCGTTTTTTACTGATAATACCCGTTTTATTCCTTAAAGAAGAAAAGAAGCAGCAGTATACTGTAGTCAAACAAATGAAAGCGCAATCATCAAAGACTCTACAAGAGGGGGATAAACAAATGAAAAAAAAATTCAAAATTTGGAGTGCAGCTTTGCTAGTGCTCACCATGTCCGTCGGATTGGTCGCTTGTGGTGGAGATAACTCAGCCTCTACCAAAAACGGATCAGGGGACGGAACGATCAAATTGAAGGTGTATGCGCAGCATTTCGATGAAGATACCATAAAGCCGTTTGATTATGCGGTGGCAGAGCTCAAAAAGAAGATGCCAAACGTAGAAATTGAACTGGATCCTGCCGTGCAGGACGGAGGTCAGAAGCTTAAAACATATGCAGCAACAGGCAACATGCCGGATGTCTATTTAGCAGATTGGTCAGTTCTGCAAACTTTTGCAAAATCGAAAAATGTTGAGGTGCTGGACAACTATGATACAACAGCCGAATTTAAGAAGAATCTTAACCCGGGTGTTGAATCGCGTTTGGTAGCTCCTGATAATCATGTGTATGCCTACCCTGAAACTGGTATAGAATTCCAAATGATTTATTATAATAAGTCCATTTTTGAGAAGGTAGGAATCAAGACACCGCTTAAGACGATTGATCAGATGGCCGATGCAGCGAAAAAGTTGAAAGCTGCTGGTTATGTACCAATGTCAATTTTTGCAAAAGAAAAATGGATTACGACTGCTTTTTATAATGGACTGGTGACAAGGGAGCAGCCGCGTGGATTCGGAGCACTTGATGAAAAAGGTGTAAAAGCATTGCCAGAAGCATTCGTAACAGCGGCACAGCAGATGAAGCAACTGCAAAAAGCTGGATTGTTTGATGCAAACGCTACGAACACCAATTATGATCAGGCATCGTCCCTATTTTATCAGGGCAAAGCTGCTATGTTCGTGAATGGACAATGGGAAATTTACAGCTCCCAGGAAAAGCTGGGCGATCAAGTCGACTGGATGTACTGGCCTGCAAAGGACGAAGCAACCTATGAGAAGTCCAAATATTTTATTGACGGCTCAGGTTCCCCACAGGGTTACGCAGTATCATCGAATAGCCAAAATAAGGAAACCGCCGTAAAGGTAGCGGCATTCCTTGCCTCAAAGTCAGCAGAGTACAGATATACCCAACTTGGAAGTCCAATTGTTCCAGTGAAAGTTGATAAGCCAATGGCCTCCAACGTTCCAGCAATGATGCAGCGAGTTGTCAAAGAGTTGCTGCCAAATGCGCAGGAATATGCGCAACTTCTGAGTAATACAAAAATTCAGAACACGATTAATGACAATACTCAGAATATGATGGTAGACAACTTTTCTGAAAACGATTTTGTAAGCAATCTGAATAGCACATTGAATAAAGAAAACTGAGAATTCATGGAATCGTCATCCCTTGGCAGCGTAAGGTGCCTGGGGATGACGTTCCAAAGATAAGGGGTGGAAGCAAGACATGAACAAATATATGGGAAACAAATCAGCGCTCGCACTGTTTCTCCTCCCTGCTTTGATACTGTATAGCGTGATTTTGATATATCCTGTGCTACAAACCGTCATTCGCAGCTTTTATGATTGGGATGGCCTGAGCACGCTGACCTTCTCTGGATTGAGTAATTACAGAGAGCTCTTCTCCGATCCTTTACTTGCTACTTCGCTTAAGAACGGATTAATCTTTGCCATTGTGCTGGCGGTCTTTCAGATCGGACTGGGAACGCTATTAGCGCTAATCTGTGCCGATCCACGCACACGCGGGCGAAAAATACTGAAAACGTCTTATTTTATCCCAGTTGTCCTATCGGTCACCGTGGTGTGTCAGCTGTGGATCGCAATCTATGATCCCACCAACGGATTAATTAATCGGCTGTTTGATCTCTTAAATATTCCCTATCAGCAAAATTGGCTGAGTTCCCCGACAGCATCCATTATTGCCATCGCCTTCGTTAATGCCTGGCAGTTTATGGGATACCAATTTGCGTTGCTATATGCAGGAGTGAAATCAGTACCCGAGGATTACTTTGAAGCTGCCACGATTGATGGCTGCAGCAAATGGAGAGCGCACTGGCATGTCACGCTTCCTCTAATGAGAGAGACATACAAATTTTGCTTCATCATTGCGATTACTTCTGGAATTGGGGCCTTTGTGCAGATGCTGATTATGACAAACGGCGGGCCTGGAACTACAAACTATACATTGACATTCATGATATACCGCTATGCTTTTATGGAAAGCAATTATGGGTATGCGTGTGCTGTATCCGTGCTGCTTGTACTAATCTCGCTATTGGCAACTGTAGTTATCAATAAGCTGTTCGACCGCGGACAAACCGCCTGATAAGGCGTGTATTGAAAAGGAGAACGAAATGAGTAAAATCGCTTTGAGCAAATTCAGACAAGCTGTTCTGCAGATACCGCTGTGGTTGTATTTTATTATTTCGGTCTACCCGTTGTTCTGGATGGTTTCTTATTCGTTCAAGAATAACGATGAGATCTTTGTCTCTAACCCATTTGGACTGCCCACGCATTTTCGCTACGAAAATTACATCAATGCATGGACGCAGTTTAATATTCCACGTTACTTTTTGAACAGTCTGGTCGTATCCACGATTTCGACTCTGTTCATTCTTTTGCTAGCTCTGATGTTTGCCTTCGCAGTAGCTCGTATGAGATGGAGGTTCCGTTCTGCAGTCCGGACTTATATGATCATAGGAATGTTTATGCCACTGCAGGTTATCATGATCCCGCTGGCGATTCTGGTTCGCGATTTTCATCTTACAAATACGTACGGAGCTCTTATTCTTCCCTATATCGCAATTGGGCTTCCTTTCTCTTCAATGATTTTTTACGGGTTCCTTATAGGAATTCCTAAGGAGATCGAAGAGGCGGCATGCATGGATGGAGCTAATATTTATAGACTGTTCCTGAAGATCATTTTGCCACTTGCATTACCTGCCATTGCAACTGTAGCCATTTTTCAATTCTTGAACAACTGGAATGAGTTCACTTTGGCCTATATTCTCATTTCTGATGAAAATATGAAGACACTGCCACTCGGATTGCTTTTCTTCCAAGGCTCTTACAGCACGGATTGGGGAGCTATGGGTGCTGTGATGACCATGGCCTCCTTGCCAATGGTGCTCGTCTATCTGTTCTTGAGTGAACAAGTAGAACGGGCGATGACGGTAGGGTCCGCTGTAAAAGGATAAGAACGGATATGAGACAAACTGCCTGGGTTAAGGATCACCAACAGATCCTCTGACCCAGGCAGTTTGTTCGTTACAGACATCAAACAATAAAATCGATATTTTCCACTATAATAGATAATAATATCCCCTTTTTTTGGATGGGTTTTCTTTATAATGAAGGCGCACCCATAACAATTAAAGGAGCTGATATATTTTGATTCGTAACAAACGCTTAAGAAACTGGTCCATGATCCTGTTAACGGTGCCTATGCTCACGATGTTCGCCTCAGGTGCAATGGCCGAGCAAGAAATGAATGGGCATAAGCCTCCGGATTCTGCTGGAAGCGGCGTGTTTTACGAAATTTATATTAATTCTTTTTATGATTCGAATGGGGACGGGCACGGTGATTTGAAAGGGATTACACAAAAGCTTGATTACTTAAACGACGGCAACTCCCGTTCGGGCAAGGATTTGCAGGTTAGTGGCCTCTGGCTCATGCCCATGAATCCGTCTCCAAGCTACCATAAATATGATGTTACCGACTATTATCAAGTGGACCCGCAGTATGGGAATCTGGATGATTTTCGCACCTTGACGAAAGAAGCAAAACGAAAGGGTGTCAAGGTGATCATCGACCTTGTTATCAATCATTCGAGCAGCGAGCACCCTTGGTTCAAGGAGGCCAGCACCAATCCACAAAGCAAATACCATGACTATTACGTATGGGCAAATGAGAAGACAAATCTGGATGAAAAGGGATCATGGGGCCAGCAGGTATGGCATAAGAATCCGAATGGCGAAGGGTATTTCTATGGTACCTTCTGGTCGGGGATGCCAGATCTGAACTTTGACAATCCAGAAGTCCGTAAGGAAATGATTAAAGTCGGTAAGTATTGGCTGCAACAGGGTGCAGACGGCTTCCGGCTTGATGCGGCGATGCATATTTTTAAAGGGCAAACGAAAGATGGTGCCGATAAAAACATTGCGTGGTGGAATGAGTTTCGTTCCGAGATGGAAAAGATAAATCCAAATGTATATCTGGCTGGAGAGGTATGGGATAAACCGGAGACCATAGCTCCTTATTACGAATCACTCCACTCCCTGTTTAATTTTGACCTAGGCGGAACGATATTGAACTCTGTGAAAAACGGCCGGGATCAGGGTATCGCAACATTCGCTGAGAAAACGCTGAAGCTGTACAAATCATACAATAAGGCGGCACTTGATGCTCCGTTCCTAAGCAATCATGACCAGACCCGTGTTATGAGCGAGCTGGGCGGGGATGTGCGAAAAGCCAAGCTGGCTGCATCCATTCTTTTGACGCTGCCAGGTCAGCCGTTTCTCTATTACGGAGAAGAAATCGGCATGAAGGGAGAGAAGCCCGATGAGTATCTTCGAGAGCCTATGCGCTGGTACAAGGGAGAAGGCCGCGGTCAAACGACGTGGGAGGTACCCAAATATAACCGAGGCGAAGTATCGGTAGAAGTGCAGATGCGGGACAATGATTCCCTGCTACAAAGCTACCGCACGCTCATCCGTCTGAGGGAAGAACATGAAGCTCTTCGTAGCGATAATCTAGAACCAATCCAAGCAGGCTCTGACAACGTGGCGGCATACCAACGTTCTTCTGGCAAAGAAACATTGTATATATATCATAATTTGTCAGGGGAGCCGGTTACGCTCCAGATGAAAGATGGGGATAAGCAGAAAAGGAAAGTAGTCTTTTCCAGCTCCAAGGGTGTAAAAATAAAGAAAGATACGGTGACGATTCCCTCATTCAGCTCTCTAATTACCAAATAGAAGAGCTGGGCATACGCAGCCTTACAGCCTCAATAAAGATGGATATTTATTGGTGAGTTCATGTGGGGGGTGGAGACCCCCCTCGTGAGGAGGTAGTAACTTAAACACGAATTACTGATTCATGATTTCCCAAATTAAAGTCTTCGGGAGACGTTGAAATGTTCTATTCCCCGCATAATGAATACATCAATTCCTCTGCGAAAGTAGTGCTAGTTGGTATTATACCTGGTTGGAGGCAGATAAAAATTGCTTTCTAAACTATTTGATTCAGATTGCTCGTTGTTACATACAACTTCCTTAATTTGATCCCCAATTTTGTAAAAAGTCAATGCAGGAAATTTTGAGTGAGTATTTATCCAATGCTAAATCTCGTAGATCATAATATCCCCTTTTTTTGGGGGGAGATTTGCTTTATAATGAAAGCGTATGCAGGATAACATCTTACGGATGACCTGCTTGGCAATAACCGATTTACAATTGAATTCGATCCAGGAGCAACCGTTTGATATGTGGTGGCTCAATTTAGGAGTGGAAGGAAAATGGAAATGGACAATCGGAAATATAATGTAGTTATTGTCGGTTATGGAGGTATGGGAAGCTACCATGTTCAATTAATTGAACCTATTGAGCAGCTTGCCATTGGTGGTGTATATGATATTGTCGACTATCGGATGGAATTGGCTGCAGCAGCCGGGTATAAAACCTATCCCAGCCTAGATGCCGTTCTTGGCGATCAGGATGTAGATATTATATTAATAGCAACGCCTAATGACGTTCATAAAGAAATCGCAATCCAAGCACTGCAAGCTGGTAAACATGTGATTTGCGAAAAGCCAGTTACGATAACGAGCGCAGATTTCCTAGATATTGTCGAGGTGGCCAAGCAAGAAAACCGTATCTTTACTGTACATCAGAATCGTCGGTGGGATGAAGATTTCCGGATTGTCAAAGATATGATCAGCAAGAAGACCGTTGGCGATCTATTTCATTTGGAATCCCGGGTTCAGGGGGCTAACGGCATCCCAGGCGACTGGCGGCAATTGAAGGCGTACGGTGGAGGAATGCTGCTGGATTGGGGAGTACACTTGTTGGACCAGCTGCTTCTGTTTACGGACAGCAAAATCGAGAGCGTGACCGCTACCTTAAGTTATATTCTGGGGACAGAAGTGGATGATGGCTTTAGCAGCTTCATTGAGTTCAAGGACGGTCTTACAGCAGTCATTGAAGTAGGTACAACGAATTACGTAAAGCTGCCGCGTTGGTATATTAAAGGAACCGAAGGTACCGTTGTGATCAAGGATTGGGATTTGAGTGGAGAGATTGTCACCCGGAATCCTGATGTCGCTCACGTGGAACCCAAACCGATTCAAGCAGGTCAAGGATTGACGAAAACGATGGCACCGCCATCGGAAGAATCCACCCTTAAGTTCCCGATTGAGAAAATACCTGCTGCAGCAGAAAGTTTTTACGAAAACTTTGTCTCCACCATTGAAGGCAAAGCGGAGCTTGCGATCAAAAGCGAAGAAGTTCATCGTGTACTGGTGCTGATTGAGACGATTTTTGAAGCAGCAGCGACCAAGAGTGTGATTCGAAGAGATATTTAAAGAACCACAAGGTTACTTATAAAGTACTGGGAATGACTAGTTACAAATCTAACCCCCATTGTTCTCATATTGAGAATAATGGGGGTTGTTTGTTATAACTTTCAATTTAATCTTTTTTTAAACATCAACAGCTTCTGGCCTTTTCACTTGAAGTGGAGGAGGTATCAGCCATCCTTTTTCTTTAGTCAATTGAAGAATCTTAACTCCCAAAGCGCTTTTAGTAAGATGATATTTTGCAAACAAGGCGCCTATATCCTCTCTGATGGACTGACCCATAACTTGACTGCAAGCCACCATTCCCAATGTGGTATCAGATGCAATTTTAGCGGCGATCTCTGGATCAGTAAACCTTGCACCAACAGGAATATCTTCAAGTTTCGCTTCAGGTCTTTCAGGTAAGACTGGCGCTGGAGCTATCCCATTGTCATTAAGGAGCGTATCGCACTCTTTAATTTCAAGTCTGGCTTGATCAATAAGTGCTTCCAATATTTTTTTCAAATCCTTATCTCCTGCGTGATTTAGGAATGCTTGATAGAAGGATAAAGCCCCTTTCGCAACCAATGAGAATTGCCAAACACTGAAAATTTCGCCATAATGCATAGGTTCATTTTTTGGATTTCCACTTAATATTCCCATCATAACCTCTCCTATAATATTTTTTACACCAGACTTATAGTTCCAATCATTGATCAAAACTATCCAAATAAATTTGTAAATGCATAAGGGAATAACGAGCTTCTTTTTGGAGAAATTATATGCATCACACTTTTAGGGAGGATTCCTGGTTATGAAAAAACAAATAGTTACTGCTGTAGCTTCAATGTTCTTCTTTGCAGCTTTAGTCACCCCTTCATCAGCACAAAGTGCAAATGTAGATGTGGCCAATAACACTAACGCTAATAACGCTTATCACAGCAACAATTCAACCTACAACGCTAACAGTGTACCAAACACCGTAGGTAATGATAACCATATGGATTGGGGATGGCTTGGCTTGCTTGGGTTACTAGGACTGGCTGGAATGCGTAGAAAAGTATCCGACCACAAATAATAAGTAAATTACAATGGGTTTCAAAATAAAGCACCTTCAGGAGAATGCTTCCATTAAATATGGAGGCTGATTTTGAAAGGTGTTTTTGTGTTCTGTTCTTAGTTTTTGACCATTCCCAGTAACCCTGATAGAATTAATTATTCCCTATGATGACTCCTATATTATGTGTTATTTATACTTCAGAATAGAACGGGTGAGTCGAGATGCAAGACAACAATAATATTGAATTTTTAAATATTTGGCTGTCTCTTAATAAACTTCAAACGAATATCAACGACGAATTGGAACATGCACTTCAAGAAAACTATAGTTTATCCTTAAACGAATTCTTGGTTCTATATTTTTTATCTCAAACTGAGGAAAAGAAATTGCGATTACAGCAGTTACAAGAGATGGTTGGATTAAGCCAAAGTGCGTTATCTAGACTAGTGGTCAGAATGGAAGCGAAAAGCTGTGGAGCTTTGCAAAGACATATATGTGAAGATGATCGTAGGGGAATCTATACAAGCATGACCGATTTTGGTGAAAAGAAGTTTGACAAAGCACTCGAAACCTTCAACCAGGTTTTGGAATCCACCCTTTTGAAAAATGGATTGAAGCAAAAATTACAATCCCTCATTGAAAAAATTTAAGACCTGGAGAATACATTCTCTAGGTCTTTATTTACGTAAACGCAAGTTTAAACGCAAGTTGACAAATAAAAATACATGCTATATTATATGCATGCGCATGCATTCATTGTGGTGTTCATTATAAAACCTAGAAAGGGGTCTTTCTAAATGAAAGATTTATTTAGTCCTTATCAATTTAAAGGTTTGGAATTAAAGAACCGGGTTGTCATGCCTCCTATGTGTCAATATTCTGTTGATAAGAAAGATGGTATAGCTACGGATTGGCATTTCATGCACTACGTAAGTCGTGCAATTGGTGGAACGGGATTTATTATAATTGAAATGACCGATGTAGAACCAGATGGACGGATTTCTGATTTCGATCTGGGATTGTGGTCTGATGAGCAAATTCCTGCACTGAAAAGAATTGTAGATGCCTGTCATAGTTATGGAGCAAAAGTAGGTATCCAAATTGCTCATGCTGGACGCAAAGCAGAAGATGCTGAAGTGCCTGTTGCACCGTCCGCTATTCCATTTGATGAGAAATCTAAATTACCTAGAGCTCTTTCAACACAAGAAGTTAAAGAAATGGTGGAGAAGTTCCGCGGTGCTGTAGCCCGTGCTGTGAAGGCCGGAGTTGATGCCATTGAATTACATGGAGCTCACGGATACTTAATCCATCAATTTCACTCTCCTCTTACCAACCAAAGAGATGATGAATACGGGAAAGATCTCACAAAATTTGGTCGGGAAATTATTCAGGTAGCCAAGGCAGAGATGCCGGAAGACATGCCGCTTATCATGCGTATTTCCGCAAAAGAATATGTAGCAGGAGGATACGGTATTCAAGAAAGCATTTCTTTTGCCAAAGAATATCAACAAGCAGGGGTAGATATATTTGATGTTTCTTCAGGCGGGGAAGGACCTATCGCTGCGTGGGGTAGACCAGGCAGTCACGCAGCATATCAGGTGTCACTTGCTCGAGAAATCAGACAAGCACTTGATGTTCCAGTTATTGCAGTCGGAAGACTAGATGACCCAATCCTGGCAAACGCTGTAGTAGGAAATGAGGATGCAGATCTTGTGGCTGTCGGGAGAGGAATGTTAAGAAACCCTTATTGGGCTCTTGAGGCTGCAACAAACTTGAAAAAAGAAATAACGATCCCGAAACAATATACTACAGGTTTTTAGATACTAACATGAAGGATAATACCTCCAGGTGTTCTTGTAAATGAACCCGCAAGTGGAAATGACTCAAAAACAGCCGATCGCTCGGCTGTTTTTTAACTTATCTCCTTTCTCTTGCGTTGAAAAATTAACGTTAAATAAAGAGTGGAGAGGGTTATTTGAAGAAACGGTGAACCTATGACTCTCGCAATTGTACTGACTCCCGGCGCCGCCGACTCATGAATACCAAAGACAATGCAATTATCGTAAGGACAATCCCAAGCACTTGAAATCCCTCAAAGTTGAACTTATCTCCCATTACGATACCAATCAACAATGAAGAGAAAATAGTTCCCAGATATCTTGATGTATTAAACAATCCGGATGCTACACCGATTATTTCTTTTGGAGAACTTTGGAACAAGGCTGCTTGCATACCTACATTGTTCAGCCCGTTGCTAATACCGAATGCAGCCAAAGCCAAACACACGCTGATCACCGGAGAAGTTGGATTTAATGTTACAAGCCACACCGATCCCAATGTCATCAGGATTGCGGATACCAGTAATGCCGGTCTGGGTCCTGATTTATCGATCCATCGTCCTGCTATTGGAGAAGCAGCTAGCGAGCACAAGCCTAAGCTTAGCATGAGAATTCCGGTTTGGAATTCGCTTATATGCCTTACCACTTGCAAGTAGGACGGAAGCCCGAAAAAAAGCGAGTAATAGAGTACATTAACGAGCATGAATTCGACATTAATCCAAGTCAACCCAGGATATTTGGCGAACGTGCGCAAGGGAATAAAGGGTGACGTCGCATTTAGCTCATATCGTACGAATGCCCCCAGCGTAACGAGGCCTATTAGACCGATAATGACGTTTCCTAACGAAATATGCCCAGATGATTTAACCGAGAGTAACCCTACGAGCAGGGCAACCAGCCCTAATGTGAAGAGGAGGACGCCTCTTGCATCAATCAAATCAAACCATTTACGAAAGGACATATTGCGTGCAACAGATGTTGACGATTCGTCCCTAGGAATAGTCCTCCAAGCCAATAGAAAGCTGGCTACCACAAACGGAATATTGACGAAAAAGATGGCAGGCCAATTCCACCAATGAACCAAAATCCCGCCAATAAAGGGTCCAATTGCTGCCGCACCTGATAGGAAAATGGACAAAACAGATAGTGCAGTCGCTTGTTTCTCTCTAATATGAATTCGAACAATAGCCATTCCAACCCCAACCATCATGCTTGTTCCGATGGATTGTACAATGCGAAACATGATGAGCCACCCAAAGTTTGGTGACAACGGAGCTAATAATGATGCAATGAAGGCTACAACAAGACCAGTAAGAAATATCTTCCTACGACCGAATAAATCGCTGGCCTTTCCCATGATAGGTTGAGCTATGCTACTTGCAATGTAGAAAGAAAAAATAATCCAGGAAACACCTGTAAAGTCAAGTTGGAACACATTTTGCAGACTTGGAATCGCAATAGAAACCATTGAAGAATTTAATGGGTTCAATAGTATCCCTAGACCAACTGAAATCATTAACCACCAGCTGCGAACACTCATTTCTGTCCCCCCAATAGCGAATTAATGTCATCGTACTTGAAATCTATTATTTATTCCAATGCATTTGATGATATAATCTCATTGACTTGAAGGAATGAATAGGGGGTACGAAATGGAACTTCTTCAACTGCAATATTTTCTCACGGTAGCTCGTTTGGAACATGTAACCGAAGCAGCACGAAGTCTGCACGTTACTCAATCGTCGCTGAGTAAAACGATTCAACGCTTGGAGGAAGATTTGGGGGTCCCTTTATTCGATCGAACAGGGAGGAAACTGCAATTGAATGAGTTTGGAAGCAAATTCCTTTACCGTGTAGAAAGGGCTTTATTTGAGTTAGAACAGGGGAAGCAGGAGCTCACCGACTTATCCAGCCCAGAACACGGAATTCTCGAATTGGCGGTGACCACCGCAAGCACATTACCAAATATTCTTCGAGAATTTCGGAGAAAAAGACCCTACATTCAGTTTCATGTGCAAATGCTGACCACACAGGAAATGGTTAAACTTCTTCATAGAGGAGAGGTCGATTTTTGCTTGTCCTCACCTCCTGTTGAAGGGAAGGACATCGAATGTAAAATCGTATGTATCGACCCCATTCTTGTAGCTGTTCCAAAGGGACATCGGCTTGCAGATCGAAATAGCGTATCCTTAACAGAGCTAAGGGAAGAATGGTTTGTCGGCGTAAAGAGAGGCTATGGAACTCGTGATCTAGTGGACTCTGTATGCAAGTCGGCAGGATTTGTGCCTAAATATGTGTATGAAGGGGATGAACCTGCAAGGCTTAGCACTCTTGTGGAAGCCGAAATTGGCATAGCTTTCATACCGAGCACGGCACGAAATTCGCAGGGACACCTCAAATATCTCCAGGTAGAGAATCACGAATTGATACGGGAGATCGCTTTATTATGGAACAGGAATCGGTATATTTCGCGGGCTGCTCAGGAATTTCAAGAGATAGTTGTAGAATATTTTGCGACGCTTTCTAAATAGACACATTTAGTTCCATAGTGGTTTTTGACGATCTACCATTGAAAATAAATAAGTAGAAGATTGCCTTAATAAGATAGTGTAAAGGCTGAACATTGTAATCCAACGAGTAGGAACTAATCGTTTTTACTTTACCTCGTTATGAAATGATTATCGTCAACATTGTAGGTGATATTTTTTGTTTTTTTATGATAATATGGTTAGGTAATTTTAATTAAACAGATTTTTACTTTTACTTTTTGGAGGCGTTAGAATGAAGTACATAGTGAAGAGAAGGGCACATTTGAAAGGGGACAACGCATCACTGGCCCTATAAACTGCGTGATCCCTGGTATTCTTAAGGGGTTTACATGATGGAAAAGTTGATTGAGGAACGCATTCCTAAATCTTTGATTTGGCTGTGCGTGCTTGCATTTTTCAGCGTATTAAATGAGACGGTGTTTAACGTATCGTTACCCGACATTGCCGCTCAATTTGGGATTGAGCCGTCTGCTGCAAATTATGTCAATACCAGCTTCATTCTTTCTTTTGCAGTAGGGACAGCCGTTTACGGAAAAATATCGGACATTTACGGTGTAAAAAAACTGGTTCTCATCAGTATGATGATATACGGCGGGGGATCGCTAATCGGCTTGCTTTTTCATGCCTGGTTTCCGATTTTGCTTGCCGCTCGATTTATTCAAGGGGCAGGTGCTTCTGCCGTCCCTGGGCTAATTATGGTCATCGTTACCAAAAGTATTGAAAAGCAGCATCAAGGAAAAGCCTTTGGAATGATCGGGTCGACCGTTGCGCTCGGAGAAGGTTTTGGTCCTATACTTGGAGGCTGGATTGCAGACTATGTGCATTGGTCCTATCTATTTTTTCTACCGATGATGACGCTAGTCACGCTACCGTTTTTCTTACGAACGCTGCCTGACGAACCTGTCACAAAAGGTGGGCTTGATGTTTCGGGAGGCCTGCTCTTTGTTCTTGGGATTGTTTCGTTTACTTTATTTACGACACACTACGAGTGGTGGTATTTGATCATCAGTGTCACTCTTTTCATAGGATTTGTGCTGCGAATTCGAAGAGCTAAGGAACCTTTTGTAGACCCGGCTTTATTCCAAAAGAGAAGGTTTATCGTGGGCGTATTTGTAGGGGGATTACTTCTAGGGACGGTTGCAGGTTTTATGTCTATGATCCCTTACATGATGAGAGAAGTACATCAGATGTCGACGAGCCTTATCGGAGGCGGTGTTCTGTTTCCGGGCACGATTAGCGTGATTCTTTTCGGGATTGTTGGCGGTTCTTTGGTCGATAAGCGGGGAGCTCGTTTTGTCATGGTTGCAGGGTTATTGCTTCTTAGTTCAGGACTTTTGATCGTTTCACTTTTCGCGGATCGTAGTTTTTGGATCATCTCAGGAGCATTGGTTCTGATTTTTGGTGGACTATCCTTTGTCAAAACGGTCATCTCAACCATTGTGGCAGGCTCGCTAAGTGCTGATGAATCAGGCTCAGGAATGGGTTTTTTAAATTTTTCCTGTTTTTTGGCAGAAGGGATCGGTATTGCAGTTGTAGGCGGACTGCTTACACGACTTAGGTTTAACTTTCTTATTTTCCCAATCGTTACTAACGTTGCGGCGTATCTGTACAGCAATTTGACGTTACTGCTTCTAGCTACAGTAATGACAGGCGGTGCCATTTTCCTGATTGTATTCAAGAGAGAAAAGGCTTCCTTGGATCGTCAATAAAAAAATAAGAATTTCTATAGAGCTGACATTGGTTGATGTCAGCTCTTTTTGTTCAAGAAAACCCCAGTTCAGGACTACGTACTCTTCACAAGTTTGAGCCACAAGAAACTAAACTTTTTACAGCATAAGGTTAAATATTTGTAGGTTGAATATGAAGAGTTCGATGATAAAATATAATCTGTAAACGTTTACAATTAAAAGGATGAAGCTATGATTGCAATTTAATGCATGGCAAGCAGGGAAATGTAAATGAGAATCTTCAATTGAAATCTTGGTGAAATCAAACATTATATTAAGAGGAGACAGTATTATGCTCAAAGCAAAGCTAGTAAAAGGGACAATGGCCCTAATGCTTATTGGTATGTTGTTCTCCGTACCAATGATGCCAGTCGCCAGTGCTGCCGATACCAGTTGCGTGAACGGTTACGTAGGTCTGACGTTCGACGATGGCCCAAATGCCAGTAACACAACAAAACTGCTTGCTGCGCTAAAACAGGCTGGCTTGCGCGCGACGATGTTCAACGTTGGACAGAACGCACAGAATAACCCATCTCTGGTACGGGACCAGGCGGCCGCTGGCATGTGGGTCGGCAATCACTCCTATACCCACCCGAATATGACTACGCTCAGTAGCTCGCAAATGTTGTCGGAAATCACACGCACGCAGCAGACGATTCAGTCAATTACCGGAAATGCGCCAAAGCTGTTCCGTCCGCCGTATGGTGCGACCAACGCGACTTTAAAGTCTATCGAAAGCCAAAACGGTCTTACTGAAGTGCTATGGAGCGTTGATTCTCAGGATTGG
This sequence comes from Paenibacillus ottowii, assembly GCF_050516475.1. Lineage (NCBI taxonomy): Bacteria > Bacillati > Bacillota > Bacilli > Caryophanales > Paenibacillaceae > Paenibacillus > Paenibacillus ottowii. The sequence goes on from NZ_CP191577.1 coordinate 718,050, forward strand.
AACGGAGCCACTACCGCTCAGATCGTAGCTGCCGCGGGCAAGTTGCAAAACGGTGACGTAATCCTGATGCATGACCAATACCAGACAACGCTTCAAGCGATCCCGCAGATTGCACAAAATCTCAAGAGCCGTAACTTATGCTCCGGCATGATCTCTCCGAGCACCGGCCGTGCGGTGGCGCCTGACAGCGCTACAACTCCTCCGAGCACAGGCACGAGAGTGGAAGCCGAAAGTATGACCAAAGGCGGTCAGTATACCGGGAATATCAGCTCGCCATTCAACGGGGTCGCTTTATACTCCAACAATGATTCGGTGAAATACAGGCAGTATTTTTCAAGTGGAATCCATAGTTTTTCACTCCGTGGTGCTTCGAATAACTCCAATATGGCTAGAGTCGACTTAAAAATTGGTGGACAGACTAAGGGCACTTTTTACTTCGGCGGGAGCAATCCTGCAGTTTATACCCTGGCTAATATCAATCATGGAACCGGAAATCAAGAGATTGAGCTATTTCTAACAGCTGAAAACGGAACATGGGATGCATACCTTGATTATTTGGAGATCAACTAGAATCCGAAGAAATAATGGACAAAAACATATACACCTGGAAGTCGCCAAAAAGGCGGCTTTTTTCTTTTAACGATAGTACTGAACGTTTCCCGTGGGGCTGGGCATCGCGTATAATAAAAGTGAATTATTTATGTACTGAGTCTGAAATCGTTTATTTTTGGTTTGGGGTGAGTCTAGTGGCATCTATTCATGAGGTGTCTCTCGTCACCCTCATCAAGCAAGGAATGGAGTAGCGAGCAAATTTCCTTTAATGAAACTACTCAAGGGTACCTATGTTGGCGGAGCTACTGTAATGTAATAACATTATGACATGCACTTTTATCACAGTGACATTCCATTACATAAGAATTGTTAGATATACTTGAGCTGTCTAAGATTAGTAATTTGCTAGGAATGAGAAAGGATGAAGTCAGGTGACTTATATCGCACAAGAGAATCGATACGAACAAATGAAATATCGGCGGATTGGACGGAGCGGCGTCAAGCTCCCGGCTGTTTCGCTCGGTTTGTGGCAGAATTTCGGAGGGGATAAGCCGTTTGAGGATAGTCGTGCAATGATATTACGCGCCTTCGATCTAGGTGTCACGCACTTTGATTTGGCGAACAATTACGGCCCGCCTCCAGGATCCGCTGAGGAGACCTTTGGAAACGTTTTAAAAAAGGACCTCGCATCTTATCGGGATGAGCTGTTTATTTCCACTAAAGCTGGCTTCTATATGTGGCCTGGCCCGTACGGTGAGTGGGGATCGAGAAAAAACCTGCTTGCAAGCCTGGATCGTAGCCTTCAGCGGATGGGACTCGACTACGTCGATGTCTTTTACCATCATCGTCCTGATAGCGATACCCCATTAGAGGAGTCGATGGGAGCGCTCGCTCATGCCGTGAAGTCAGGCAAAGCATTGTATGTCGGTTTGTCCAATTACGGACCGGAGGAAACGAAGCAAGCAGCTGCGATCCTTAAAAACCTTGGTACACCGCTGCTCGTCCACCAGCCTATGTATTCGATGCTGAACCGGTGGATTGAGAACGGACTGCAGGACGTACTGGCTGACGTGGGAGCCGGATCAGTGGCTTTCTGCCCGCTTGGTCGCGGACAGTTGACGGGAAAATACATCGATAAGCTGGAAACTGAGTTTAAAACAGGCCTGCGCACGTTGAAACCAGAGGCCGTATCTCAGGAGCGGATCAACAAATTCCGTGCGCTGGAGGCCATTGCGAAGCGCCGGGGTCAGACGTTGCCGCAAATGGCGTTGACATGGGCGCTGCGCGAAGGCGGCGTGGATTCGGTGCTAATCGGTGCAAGCCGTGTAGGTCAAATCGAGGAAAATATGCAAGCAGTACACTCGGAACCGCTATCGGTAGCGGATCTTCAAGAGATTGATCACGTTATGCATAAGATCGGGGATATCCCCTGGTAATGTCATAGCAATAATACGAACCGTTATACGGAAAATCAGTCGAGTCTTGAAAGAACCATTGAACTATCTCTTTTAAGCTTAGCACGAAAGTGTGATGGAGAAAGTCCCTTCACTTTTTTAAACATTTTGGAGAATAGCAACGGGTCGTTGTAGCCAACAGAATAGGAGACTTCCGCGATGGACAGCTGCGAATTGCCCAGCAGATCGCTTGCTTTGTCCATCCGGAGGTTTAACAAGTATTGTTGTGGGGAAACATTAAGAATTTCTTTGAAAAGGATGGATAGATAGACACGATCAATCCCAACCATGTGTGCGACCTCGGAAATGGCAACTCTTTGGTTATAGTTCATTCGAATAAACTCGACCGCTTTACGGATGTAGGTGTCCTTGGGCCTTACCTCGGGCAGTAGCTGACTCGTAGCGACCAACATTTCGATCCAATCGGCGAGTAACCTGAACAAAATACTCTGTCTTCGCAGCTCACAAGTGCTGTGGTTTTCGTTGCAGGCAGTAAATTCATCCAAATAAGAATCAAACCAAAACAACGGAGCGTACCTGAATACGGGATGATGAGGAGAAATATGCGCCCGCTCCAATAGAGATATAACCTCGTTACCCGAAAAGGCAATCCAAGAATAAATCCAAGGATCGGTCTGGTCCGCCTCCATGTAACAAAGAATATTGTCGTATACAATAAAGCCTTCGCCTTGTTGAAGATGAAAAGTCTTTCCGTCAATCTGGTAAACGCCTTTACCCGCGTGGATAAACATGATTTTATATTGCCCTTTGATACCGGGCCCCCAAGAGTAGCTGGGTTCACAAATTTGTTTGCCGTGATAACCGTAACGAATATCCATCTGATTGCTTGCCTCCTATGATATTACATCATGACATATGATCTCTTGAAAGTCACTTGTGAAATGCGTTACTTGAAGAGTTTTATGGAGGCTGCAAAATACTTTGCAAAGATGTTAGACGAAACTTTGTTATAATGGTTAGAACGGAACAGTGTTAAACTGATGCAGGTGAGAAGGATCATGCAGCATTGATGCAGCTTGATTTTGCTTCAAGATGGAGGAAGTGTTCCAATCTTCATTTGTACCTTATAAAAGTATAGGAGGACGAAAACGAACTTGGATATTGTAGTCAGAGAACTGAAGGCTGAGGATGATGAGAGGGGTGCAAACCTTGATAGTAGCTTTATCGTGGACTCTATTCTTGTCTTGCAATTTACGAGACAGCGAATCGAATATACGGTGAAGGAAAGGCCTTGTAGTAAAAAAAGCTACGATGATGATCAGTTTAGAGAAGACACCGCTCAGGACTATTCGAACTATATCGGTAATCCCGATCAAATCATATATTTAGCACTCGTAAATAATCAAGTCGCGGGTCAAATTGTTCTGAAAAGGAACTGGAACAAATATGCATATGTGGAAGATATCAAAGTCGACAAACTATATAGAGGCTTCGGTATTGGTAAGAAACTAATCGAACAGGCTAAACGCTGGGCGAAGGATGGCGGAATGCCAGGAATCATGCTGGAGACACAAAACAATAATGTTCGGGCATGTAAATTTTATGAAAGTTGCGGTTTTGTCATCGGTGGATTCGATTCCTATGTTTATAGAGGCCTAGATAAAGAAAGTGACGAAATTGCGATCTATTGGTATCTGATGCTTGATTAACAAGTGATTAACTCTCAGAATATACTTAATAAGACAGAAATATTGATGGCTCCTTTAAGATATCCCCCCGATCATCTATACTAAGGACATTACGACACACATTTATTTGAATAGAGGAGGGCAAAAATATGACTAAAAAGAGAATGGATTGGGAGGAAGGGAATTGGATCAATTCACCTTTGTATGCCCGGAAGGAAGGAGACTTCCTTAAGGTTGCGCCTGAAAAGGGAAGAGATTTTTGGAAAAAGACATTATATGGTTTTGAATTTGAGGATGGGTCCGCTTTATTATCAGATTGGAATAACAACACGGCGGTGGAAGTGTCGTTTCAACTCGCATCATTTACGGAGCTTTACGATCAGGCAGGTATTTTATTATACAATGGCCCGGAGCAATGGATTAAAGCGGGGATAGAAATCAATGATGGCATTCCTCAGCTTTCCACAGTCGTAACCGCTGGATATTCTGACTGGTCACTTGCGGCTGTGCCAGAGTGGGTTGGTGAAGAAGTCACCCTCCGCGCTTCCATCATCAAGGATGCTGTGGTTATTCGCGCACGGACGGAGAATCACGGATGGCGAACGATTCGTGTGGCGCGTTTTCCCTACACCACTGGAAATCAGGCAGGTCCATATACCTGTTCGCCAACCCGTGAGGGCTTTGAGGTTACCTTTACTCGCTGGCACTTTACAGAGCGGGACCAAGACCTTCATAGTGATCCTCCTGTAGAACATCATTGAAGAACGATTGCACAGCTGACCAAAGTATTATGGATATCCTAAAACTTTTATATATACACATACAGTAACAAATACAGCAATGATCTAAGAGAATGGCCCAATTGGAAAATTGCTACTAGACATAATAAAAATACATACTAATAAATTCCGATTGCGTCATTTCTAAGTTCAGTTTTTTCGTAAGAGGCATGAATTTAAAAAATAATCGAAGAGCTGAGGCGGGGGGAGCCGTAACCTGTTCGATTCAACAGGGCTGGTTTGATGAAAAGTATGCCCCATAGGGTACACACAGGGTAGTGTAAATGACACACTCTACTGTGTACTCTATGGGGTATAATTATATATGTCCTCAACCATTGTAAAGGATTTAAAAGATGTGTAGAGGGCAGGCAACTATTCTTCGAATGGCAAGCTCTCTTTAAGTGCCCACAGATCATCATAGCTAAAAATACGGTGATCGGCCTTAGACAAATCCTGCTGACCCGAGCCTGGGTTGTGCAAACCAATGCAGCGCATGCCAGCACTCTTGGCTGCATGAACACCGTTCCGGGAATCCTCAATAACAATGCAATGGGCCGGAGCTATGCCGAGCAGTTCGGCGGCATATAGGAAGATGTCTGGAGCCGGTTTACCCTGGGATACCTCTTCTCCGGTGATTCGAATATCAAAGTAACGGCCAAGTCCCGTTTTTTCCATGATGAGGTCAATCAGCGACCGCGGAGAGGAAGAGGCTACGGCAACCGGAATTCCTTTTTCCTGTAGCCAGTCCAGCCACCGTTCCAGTCCGTCGATCGCCGTCAGGCCCTCATGTGCTGTTATGGTCTGCATCACATTTTTTCGGTGAAAGGCAAGTGCCTCTTCCAATGCATTAGTGAGTTGATGTTTGTCCAGCACTTGCCGCCACATGGATTCGAGTGTCACTCCGACATAAGTGTGATGCTCTTCTTCCGTCATAGGCGCACCGAAATGGGCAAAGGAGTTGCGTTCAACCTCAAAGTAAATCGGTTCGCTGTCTACTAACACCCCATCCATGTCGAAAATGACCGCTTTGACCGGAACGGACGCTGATAGATCTCCTGTACATTCATTATTCGTCGGTGTAACATGATGGATGCTCGTCATGTCCATTCTCCCCCTTGTTAGTAGCTAATTTAGTTGCCGGAGCCATTCGATTGCAGCACAATCTTGATTGCCTGGGATGAAGGCTGAAGTGTCCGCTCACTGATATTACATCCAAGTGTCTTAAAGGCTTCATGGAAGTCATCAAGCGGATACGAGTGGGTTATGATTTTTTTGGCAGGAATGATTTGCTGCTCAATCAGGTAATGCGCCGTGGAGAATGTGCCCAGAGAATCAATCGAGCCGATGATTTTAAGGCTACGGTCAACTACCTCTTTCGGATTAAACGAGCTTACACCATCTCTCAGCCCTACCAGCATCAAATACCCGCCGCTCGCAAGCTGGCTTAGTACCTCAGTGCCGACCACTCCTGTGGTATCCACAATCATGTCCACCTGATTTTTTTCCGGAGCCAGCTTATGAATGGCCGCTTCCAGCGTGGCATGCGCGGACCACCGTTCGGGGGCAATAGAATCCGCAATGGCGAGCCGTTCCTCTGAGATGTCCACAAGGCAACCAGTCACGCCTTTCGAAGCAAGAGCGTAGCTATACAGAATCCCGATCGGACCTGCGCCTATAATAACAGTGGTAAAGTTCGGCAGCAGGTGAATCTGGTTGATACCAGTCAGCATACAGCTCAGCGGTTCGGTCAGCGTCGCTTCTTCATAGCTGATATGGTCCTTCAGCTTGTACAAAAAACGGTCCTCAGTCACATAGTAATCGGTGAACGTACCGTCGGCGCTGACTCCGGTCTCTGTTACGGATTTGTGGGTGCAATGATTTTGTCTTCCTGTCCGGCACATTTCACATTGACCGCAGTAGTATGTTGGATCAATCACCACCCGGTCCCCAGGCTTTAGTGAACTGACGGCTGATCCAACAGCGACAACATCCCCGGCTGATTCGTGGCCCAAGATCGTGGACGGCACGGCATGATATTTGCCACTAATGATACCTAGATCCGTACCGCATACGCCTGTCGCCCGAATCCGGACGAGAACATCGTTATCTTTTTTAATCTCCGGGATCGGTCTTTCCTCAAGTGCGACATCCCAAGCTGATTTGTATACCAGTGCAAGCATGAATAATTCCTCCTTTTGCCTATTGGGCAGATCGTTAGTGAAGGGTAGAAAGAACGGCATCAAGCCGTTTAACAATTTCGACAATCTCATCTTCTGTAGCCGTGAGGGAAGGTCTCACTTTGACCACATTGCCATAACCGTAACGGGAACCTCTGAGAATTAATTGCTGTTCCTCAAATGCACGATCGATAATTCCATTGCTTTTCACTGCATCCGGGGCATCGTCCTCATCTACGATTTCCAGTCCCCACATTAGTCCGACGCCACGAGCCTCACCAATGCAATCATGCTTGTCGGCCATCTCCGTCAGCAGGGATCCAAGTAGGTCGCCTTTGGACCGGACGGCTTCCAGAAAACCGGGTTCGGTTACAACCTCCAGCGTGGATTTGGCTGCCGTGACCGAGATCAGATTGCTGCCCGAGGTAAAGGAATGCTCGTGCTTCTCCAGGACATCAAGCCGAGACTGCATCAAGACCGCTGCAACCGGGACACCGATGCCACCCAGACCTTTGGCGAGCGTAATGATATCCGGTTGGATGTCAAACAGCTCACTTGCGAACATGTAACCTGTCCGCCCAATTCCGGTCTGCACTTCGTCAGCAATCAGAATCATCCCGTGCTCGTCGCATAGCTGACGGAGGCGCTTGAAATATCCTGGAGGCGGGATGATATTACCTCCGTTGCCCAGAATGGGTTCGATAATCATGCAGGCCACAGACCCTGAGCTTGCATACTCAATGGCGTCTGATATAGCGTCAATACAATGATGACCACACTTGTCTGGTGAAGAATTAAAGGGACAGCGATAGCAGTAGGGGGCAGGCACATGCAGAGAGTTTGCCGCAGTTGAGTTAGGGAAATTTTTCCGACGGAAGGCATTGCCGGAAATGCCTGTTGCGAATTGGGTTTGTCCATGATGTGACAGGTGCAAGCTGATGATATCCGTAGCCCCGGTATATTTCTGGGCCAGTTTCACAGCACATTCGTTCGCTGTGGAGCCGGTAATATCTCTCATCCACCCAGCATCGATGCCGTTCGGGGCATACTGGATTAGATGATCTAGGACTTCTTCGACATAAGGCTCTGTAAAAGACGAAGACATGTGAGCAAGATTGCCGACTTGCTCCTGTACTTTGCTGACGACATGAGGGTGGTTATAACCGAGCGACAAGTTGAAGGTGCCGGATACGCCATCCAAATACTCCTTGCCCGAATCGTCAATCAGAGTAATGCCTTTACCATATCTGAAACGTTCTTTGGTTAACGTATGCACGATATTTCCCCTCCATATCAGAATATACATTCTTATTAGTCATCCTTGTAAAATGTACCACCCTATTAGAGCGTCACGCGGCTGAACCCACCTCCCTCAAGTAAAAAATTCACCTCCTCGTCCTCATGGACAAGGGGGTACAATTTGGTGCTCCTGCGATTTCACAGATATGAGAGATAACCGCAGTAACAGAATCAGCCTGAAAAGCAAAAATGCGATAGGCCTCACCTCCCCCAAGAACTAAAACAATGTCATCCTTCCTTGCTCTGATGGACAAGTGAGTCAACTACTCGGCTACCCCGATTGTTCCACAGATGCGTGAGAATAAGTGCCAGCAGCAAAATCAGAGTAAACCCTCCTAAAATCCAGAGGCTAGCCGCCACCGGCCATTCGCTCATGCTCCAGCCTATAACATATTGAAGCACCGAGCCGCCAATTCCGCCTGACGCAATCAGAATGCTGGTCGTCCGCTCGGTCATTCCTGGAATCAGTACGTTGGCGTAGACAAGCGCGATACAGAAGAGGCCAGACATGAATATGCCTGCACCAAAAATGAGAAGGTATGTAGCCCATTGGCTGGATATAAACACCATGGCAACCAGGAAACAGAAAGTTCCGATTGCACTCCATAGCAGATAAGGAATATATCCGGCTGATTCTGCAATCCTTCCTGAGAACATACGACCAATGATCATTGCAATCCAAAGCACGCTGACACCTAGCGAGGCAACAGATCCCTGAAGTTGTAGCGTTTCTGTCAGAATAGAAGGTAGGAAGTTCATGAGCCCCAGTTCAAGACCCATATATACAAAGAAGAAAATAATGAAGATTCCTAGCAATACACGGTGCTGTCCTGAGTAACGGGCTTGTTCAACTGAACGCTCAGTAGTTCGGATGTCTGCTTGGGTGAGGTGAGTGGAGGCGGAAACAGGCATGGTAAGCCAAAATAGCAATAGGATAAAAGTAAGAAAGGAGATGGTGTAAAAGGTTAGATTCCATATTCCAAACCAGATATACAGGCTAACGATCGCAGGCATAAGCAGTGCACCAAGTGCAAAATAGACATCCAGCTTGGACATGGCTACGGCTTTTTGCTCCTCCGTAAACTCAATTGTAAACGCTCCGATGGATGATTCAATAATGCCTGAGCCGAAGCCAATCCAGATGGCCATTACGATGACCCAATTCCATGAGGGCAGTACACCCAAGATAGTACATGCGACGACAATACTCCCCAAGGCAATAGCAAGCATGGACTTGCGGCCCATATGTAGAGCCATGAAGGGAGTGAGTAAAACGCCGACAAGAAAGCCGAAAAACTGCAAGAACAGCAGTAATCCACCATCGCTGTACCCCCGTCCATAGTGAGGCAGCAAAGTCGGCAGTAATGCCCCCAGCACGACGCTGGTGACGCCGATTAACAGATAGAAAGCACAACTTAAAGCGAAAAGTCTCTTCAAGGCCTGTCCCTCCATAAGGTCATATTTTTTTATAGGAGCATCGTTTTTACTAGAATATACCATTATCTTGGAAAAGTATATACAAAATTCAACAGAAAATGTAAAAATGAATAGCTATACTCTTAGTAATATGCTTCATTAACTGTGATACATATCATTGAGGATGACTATCAGGGTTATGATAGAAAAGATAGATTATTCGCCTGTACTTTCGTACAATTGACTTCGATTTAGACATTGATTCATAATTCAAATAAACGGTTGATTAAAAAAACATTGGAGGGGATATTCCATACGTTTGGAAGGAAAAGTTGCAATGTACTGAGACCAAAACACCAAATACTTGCTAACCTCAGCAGTGACAAAGGGAGCCGTAACGTTGCCTGGAGGTAACGATCATCTCCATGTCGGCTAATCCCAGCTCCCGAAAAGCAGACTGTGCCTGTAAGGAAGGGTGGGGTGAATATCATCAAGGACTCTTTACGAGTTCACGCCTGACGAGAGCAATTGGAGCATCTATTTCACTCCCTTGCCTTGAGCGAGACTATCCCAGACACCAAGCAAGTACATGACTCCAAGTGCACGGTCATACAAACCATAGCCTGGACGACAATTCTTTTCCTCCCCCCATAGATGCCTGCCGTGATCAGGGCGTACATATCCCTGGAATCCGCTTTCATAATAAGCTTTTACTACTTCTGGTATATTGACGCTTCCGTCCTTTCCGCGGTGTGACACTTCAATAAAATCGCCATTCTCAAACACTCTAACATTGCGAATATGTGCAAAATGAATACGATCATGGAATTCCCGAATCATAGCTGGCAAATCATTCCCAGGATTGGTCCCTAGTGAGCCTGTACAGAAGGTTAGACCGTTATAAGGACTGTTCACTGCATCCAGGATACGCCGGATGGTCTCACGACTCCGGACAATTCTTGGTAACCCGAAGATAGGCCATGCCGGATCGTCAGGATGAATGGCCATCTTGATGTCAACCTCCTCGCAGACCGGGATGATGCGCTCAAGAAAATACTTTAGGTTGTCAAATAGCTTGTCTTCGGTGACATCCGCATAAGCAGCAAACAGCTCATCCAGTCTTGCCAACCGTTCCGGCTCCCACCCAGGCATTGTGAACTTCCCGGCTCCCTTAAGAATCCGATCCACCATTTGGCGGGGATTATCGGTAATGGCAGCCTTTTCATAAAAAAGAGCGTTGGATCCGTCAGGCAACTCTCTATACAGTTCCGTTCTGGTCCAGTCAAAGACAGGCATAAAGTTATAGCAAATCACCTTAACGCCCACTTTGGCCAATTTGCGAATGGTGTCGATATAAATGTCAATATATTGATCGCGGGATGGCAAGCCGATTTTGATATCATCGTGGACATTTACACTTTCAACAACCGCCGTACTAAAGCCCTTGCTTGTAATATGATCAGCTACTTCTTCAATTCGCTCCATTTCCCATACTTCACCAGCGACCTTCTCATGTAATGACCAGACAATACCCATAACCCCCGGAATTTGCCGGATATGGTCCAGTGTAATATTGTCGTTGCCTTCCCCATACCATCTCCAGGTCATGTTCATAACGATATCCTCCCTAATCTTATCGATTTATCTTGTATACAAGATTGGTTTGATCATAAAGTACATAGTTTGCCCTTGTCAATGAACATTTGAGAGGAGTTTATCCCGCTAAAATGTTTTATAATAAAACCAGATTTATAAAGTGAAGGCAGGAATGATATGTTTACGAAGGAAGAAATCAAGCAGCTTCTGAAAAATGATATTTTGTCGTTGACCTTAAAGCCGGGGACTCTGCTCAGCGAGACAACCTTGTCAGAACGCTTTCAATTGTCCAGAACTCCGCTGCGCGATGTTTTGAAGCAGCTTGCACAGGAAGCTTACATTGATATTTATCCCAAGAAGGGGAACGTTGTCTCTTACATTGATCTGGAGTCCGTAGAACAAATGAGCTACTTGAGAAGCGCACTGGAAAAAGAGATTATGAAGGAGCTTTCTACGCAATTTGCATTAAGCGATATACAGAAGCTGAGCGAAATTCTGGAAAGCCAGAAGGCTGTTATTGATGAAGATCATGCTACAGATCAATTTCTTATTTTGGATGATGAGTTCCACCATACTATGTTCCAATTGGTGGGGCGAGAGTTTCTTTGGCAGTTGATTCAGCATTCAAATGTTCACTATATCAGATATCGCAAGCTTCATATGCTGGAAACAGGAAAGCTGATGGAAATCTGGCATGAACACCAATCTATGCTGGAATATATGTTGAATCACGAGACAAGCAAAATGGATGACCTGATTCACCATCACCTTAGAAAGGATATGCATTCTCTCAAATTTCTCCGGCAGTTCACTGACTATATTAAGAAATAACGTTGCTTCTTCAAATAATTGATAAATGTTGAAATCCGGGGAACTCATGCGGACGGTTCAACGAGTTGGAAGAATTGAATGGATTGGTGGAATTTTTATAAGCATTCGTGATCTTGTATACAAGATAGATGGAATACTCCTTGAATATACGCAACGTAGATATGATAAATTAAACAACTTTATTGTAGCTAGAACTGAAAAATGTATGATACACTCGCCCGTTATATTGACATCATAAATCCCTTGCCACTTCATAATTGAAAATAGAAGGGCAAGGGACTGAGCATGAGTGTCTATACCCCTGAATAGGCCATGAAGCCACCATCTACAGGAATAACTGCTCCGGTCACAAAACCAGAGGTGGTTTCATCGGCCAGCCAAAGCAACGTTCCGAGGAGATCTTCAGGTTCACCGAAACGACGCATCGGAGTGTGGGCAATGATCTTGGCCGAGCGCTCGGTAAGCGAGCCGTCTTCGTTGGTCAGCAATTGCCGATTCTGCTCTGTCAGGAAAAATCCGGGGGCAATGGCATTCACCCGAATGCCAGATTCGGCTAGATGTACGGCCAGCCACTGGGTAAAGTTGTTGATAGCAGCTTTGGCAGCGCTGTAGGCGGGAACCTTGGTCATCGGGCTGGGAGCGCTCATGGAGGATATGTTAAGGACCACAGCGCCAGGTCGTCCGATCATGCCTTTGGAAAAAACCTGTGTTGGAATTAAAGTCCCGATAAAATTTAAATCAAGCACATGACGGAAGCCAGGCACGCTGAGATCGAAAAATGTAGTGATTCCAGACTGGTCCAGATCTTTTAGATGAAACGTTTCCAGACTCGTATTCGCACTTGGGTGGTTGCCGCCTGCTCCATTGATTAAAATATCGCACGGACCAAGCAGACGGCTGACCGTTTCCTCAGCCTGTCTCATGCTTTCAACATCGGTCACATCACAGGCAACCGCGATAGATTCTCCGCCACGCTCACAGATTTCTTTTGCTACCAAATCGCCCTTGTCAACAGTATGGTTCAAAATGGCGACCTTGGCACCCTGGCGGGCGAGCTCCTTGGCCATGGAACTGCACAGCACACCGGAACCGCCGGTTACCACAACTATTTTTCCGGACAAAGCCGGATGCAGGGGAAGACTAGTCATTTGGTATCCCTCTTTTCGTTGGAATATAAATCCGTATTACGCTTATACACGTTTCACAAGCTGCCATGAATTTTAGCCTAAAAGCACATTGACTAGTATGGAAGATCCTCTTTAGCCTTTTTTCTAAATTCGCTAGGTGTCATGAAAATCGTTTGTTTAAAGATCTTACAAAAATACATTGACGAGTTAAAGCAACATTCGTTACCAATCTCAATTATCGTTAACTTTGTGTGGATCAGCAAGTGGCGACTTGGCGATATCTTCGATTGTGTGATTTTGTTGTAGTTTTGGTTGATGTACGTCAGAATAGGTCCAAAGCTAGCTTCTATGGAGCAATTTGAGCTTGGACAGTGCAACATTATGCATCTCAATGTTATAGGTAGAGTCCTGAATTAAAATTTGATGATACCCTTTTTCTAGAAAATAAAGTTCAAATGCATCGTGATAATGAAAATTAGTCATGTGGTGATCTGCATCATGGATGACATACTCGATTGAAAAAAGGGGATGCGTGCTGGTGATCATCTATTTTCGATCTTAGCTCGAAAGTCGCAACTCAGAGTCGACCGGATCTTTATGACAACAGGGACGAATTACCGCCTGTGGATGCCCTTTGGACGGATTCAATAAGAAGACAATCCTAAGTTAAACCAGCACCTTCAAGATGAAAGAGCGGAATTTAGATGCATATTGAGATTCCGCTCTTCTTTCGATAAACAGGCAAAGAAAAAATTTATTCCTGAATATCCTTTAGTATGAGTTGCAAGTGTTCTCTAGCTGATGGATTCAATGGTTGTAAAGGTAAAGGAAGACTGGGACTTGAGATCAAGCCACTTATCTCGGCTGCTGCTGAAACAACACGTAAGCTGCCATATTGATGAAATAACGACCAAATAGGTTGAAGCCGTGTAGAGAGCTGTTCTGCCTCGTCAGCAAGACCCGTCTGGGCTAACCGAGTCATTTTTAGGCACGTCTTTGGGAACAAACCACCGAGAACGGAGTACCATGCTTCACAACCTGCATTCAAGCCAGTAACTGCAAATGAATCCCCACTTACTCCTGTAGTTACATGGGGAGGAATGAACTCTCGTAAATTTTTAATGCGTGTCTTGGCTGCTTCGGGATCATTAGGTACTCCAGGAATCTTAATAGAACGAACATGAGGTAACTCAGCAATTCGGCCGTGCAATTCATCACTGAAATGAAAATGGGAGGTACCCGGATTATCATATACACAAAGTGGAATGGAGAGTGAACTTGTTGCCTGTTCATAGAGTGAAAAAACTTCTTCATTCGTTAGTGTTTGATAGGAGATGGGGGCTAGCAGCACTGCACTAGCTCCTGCTCTCTGTGCATCTTCCGCTAATCGAAGTACATCTAAAGTACGAATCGCACTTATACTTGTCATTACGGGAATTCCCTCAGCTGAATGGACAGCAAGCTGAAGAACACGTAAACGCTCTTCTCGATTAAGATATGCATAATTTCCAGTGGAACCTAATGCACCAATTGAGTCTACACCAGCGGCAACCAATCGTTGAATCAGTGCCACAAAGGCTTTTTCATCAATGCCTGTCTCATTAACTGGGGTAAGTGGAAAAGCAGATAAACCACGGAACATAAAACTACACTCCTTAATGAATTGACCTTCAAAATATAAACACATTATAAAAATGAATTAGACACGCTTAAAGTACCAATTAAGAGACGAATAACTGTACCAATTTTTTAGAGAAACTAGCCATCAGATCAGGTTCGTTGTATGCTTTTTATCTTTATCATGATTTGGTGATGTACCAGAGTGTATTAATATGCGGTCTAATGCCTTTCTAGTAAGTGGCATAAAAAAATTGAGCATTAGCCCTCCCAGACAAACAGTTAACAAAGTTCCAATGCCAACGGGTCCATTTAAAATTAACGCGATGATCAAGAATATGAGGTAAATGAGTGTTCTCGAAAAAAACAGATTTGTTCTAGTTAATTCCTGTATGATTATGGTTAATCGATCAACTGGAATGGGCGCAAAGTTTGTTTGTAAATACGTTGCAGTTCCTAACCCCACAACTACCAAACCAATTCCAAAACAAGCAACTTTGCTGTACCATAGTTCAGGTATTATTAAATCCCGCAATAAAAAAAGCCACATATCAATTGCAATCCCCGTTACAAATGCTGTTAATAACCCCAAAACTTCTGGTCTTTGTCTTTTTAGAAGTGAATTACAACAGATTAATATAAATGCCGTTATGATTTCCCAACTTCCTACAGTAAGCCCCACATTTGTGGAAAGCCCTACCAAAAGCGCATCAAAAGGCGATGTCCCAAGGTCTGATTGTATAGTGAAAGAAATACCAAGAGATAATATGAAGATTCCTGTTACAAAAAACACATATTTCACTTTACTCGACCTCTTTTTCATAATTTAATATTGCAAATGCAACAAAATTAGGGTAGATTTAATATATACCATGTTTATTGCATTTGCAACAAAATGGGGGGCAAAGGAGTTCATTATGAAGGAAGTACTTCGTGAAATTGGAATGATAGCAAGGGCATTAGACTCTATTAGTAATATTGAATTCAAGGAATATGACCTTACAAAAGGACAGTATTTATACCTGGTACGAATATGTGAAAACCCAGGAATTATTCAAGAAAAGTTAGCTGAGATGATAAAAGTAGATCGAACAACCGCATCTCGTGCTATTAATAAACTTGTCATCAACGGATTTATTGAAAAGAAAGAGGATCAGCATAACAAAAAAATTAATAAACTCTTTCCAACAGAAAAAGGGAACAATGTTTATCCTTTTATAAAAAGAGAGCATGATCATTCGGACAATGTTGCATTAGCGGGATTTTCAGAAAGTGAAATAAACACCATTTTTAATCTTCTGCAAAGAGTAAGAAAAAATATAAGTGATGAATGGGAATTTGTGAAGAAGGGGAACAAAAGGAATTACTGATTGATTCATACGAAGGAGCGATATTTTTATAATGAATGTGAAAATGGTCAAATGCAGTCGTAGAGATTTACAATTACTCCAAGAAATAAGCATCAAAACATTTAATGATACTTTTAAAGATCAAAATTCACCTGAAAATATGCAAGCCTATATGGAAAAAGCATTTGACTCGAAACAGCTGGATAAGGAATTGTCCAATGTCTGTTCAGAATTCTTTTTCATCTATTTTAATGAAGAACTTGCTGGATATTTAAAAGTAAATATAAACGATGCCCAATCCGAAAAAATGGGTGATGAGTCACTCGAAGTGGAAAGGATTTATATAAAAAACAAATTTCAAAAACATGGGCTTGGTAAATATCTGATAAATAAAGCAATAGAAATTGCACTGGGACTCAAAAAACAGAAGGTCTGGCTCGGTGTATGGGAAAAAAATGAAAATGCCATTGCTTTTTATGAGAAAATGGGGTTTGTTCAAACGAGTGCACACTCTTTTTATATGGGTGATGAAGAACAGACTGATTTTATAATGACCAAAACAATCATACTATAATTGAATTCAAAAATGTTTTCTAGGGTTCCGCGATGTCATATCGGCTGGTCCGAGAGAAAACTCACAGTCGTTGTACTGTGTCACGGAGGGATAAAAGCCTGGGAGAAAAACTGCTGTATGCAGTATGCTCTCAGGCTTTTTTCAATTGCTGCTTTAGAACCATATTACATTTGCAGCGTGATCAAAAAGGAGGAAGTACAAAATGAACAAGACATGGTTATCTGTTGTAATTGCTGCGTTATTTGAAGTTGCATGGGTTATTGGCCTGAAACATGCCAGTGGATGGTTAGAGTGGGGAGGGACTTTAGTTGCTATTTTTGTAAGTTTTATACTCATGATTATGGCCTCCTCTACCCTTCCGGTTGGAACCGTATATGCAGTGTTTGTCGGTTTGGGAACAGCCGGAACTGTATTGGCAGAAATATTGTTGTTTGGTGCTGAGGTACAGGGATCTAAATTAATGCTGATTGGGCTGCTTCTACTGGGCGTTGTGGGACTCAAAATCCAAAGCAAAGAGAAGAAACAAGAAAAGGAGGTACGCTAACGTATGAACTGGGTATTTCTAATTTTGGCAGGCGTATTTGAAATGATTGGAGTCCTCATGATTAATAAGCTCCATAAAGACCGGAATTTCCTGTCCATGATCTACTTGCTTGGAGGCTTTGGATTAAGCTTTTTCTTTCTAAACCTGGCTATGAAATCACTACCCATGGGAACAGCCTATGCTGTCTGGACTGGCATTGGAGCCTCAGGTGGGGCCATATTGGGTATGATCTTATATGGTGAACCGCGTAATACTGCCAGAATTTTGTTCATTACGATGGTACTTGGCTCAGCGATTGGTCTAAAGCTGGTAAGCTGAATAGTGACCTCGACGAAAGACAAACTCCCTCTACTGCGAAAGCGGTGAGGGAGTTTGCTCATTTAAATATTAAATTCTCGCAATGCGCCTGCTATATTTAACTTTGACTCATTAACATAGGGACGGGTATCCTGCCAAGCTCAATATTTGTCTAAGGCCAGCTTCAGCAATAGCTTCTCTAAGGAGAATCTTCGTCATTAGGGTAAAGTGACAGACTTGACTTGAGCAGAGGTATTTCCGTAGATATCCTTGGCCAGCACAAGAACATGCAGCGTATCGGCTTGGGAGACACCACTCTGTTTGTATTTAGTAGTTGAAAGTGTTGCTGACCAGTTGGCTTTATCTTCTGTAATACCGATACGAATGCCATTGACATAAACTTTAAGCTGCGCGATACCACTTTGGTCTGTGACTGAACCTTCTAAAGCAAGAACATCGTCCTTGATCGAAGCATTCAACTTAAGAGCAGGAGCTTCTGTTTCCTTCCGTTTAGAGGGGGGGAGAGTAGTATGCGGGTTATATGAAAAGGTTTCACCCTCAAGTGCTGGCGTACGTGCTGCAATAGGACGTTTTTTGGTTGCCTGTTCATAGGAATAAGCGTAACGAAGCAGGTCATTATCGCTGTATGCGGCACCTGCCATCGTCAGATTCACAGGCATACCAGTATCCTTCATAGCACCCATGCTCACAGACACACTTGGGATTCCGTATTCGCGTAAAAGGAAATTTGTATTGGAGAAATAGTTGCCATTCTCCCACGCTTCCTCATAGGACGTTTCATTCACATCGGAGTCCGCTTTGCCGATATTCGAATTTGCCGGGAATGCAATAAAATCAAGGTTATTTTGCTTCATCCAGTCTTCAAAATCAATCTTTCGAACATTCTCAAGCCCCCGCAGCCCTTCATAAAACTGAGGAATTTGTTCGTATGGAGTAACGCCTTTCTTGATGGTGTCAATGAATACGTCATAGTGGCCAAGGTCTCTGCCACGTTTGGCATCCACCGAACCGGGCGGATTCGGAAAGACGGTTGCGGGATCGATATTTGCCCATGACGGGAAATTCGGATCGCCTACACTTTTAAGGAACTCCTCAGCTACATAAGGATTAAGCAGTCCGAATTCCTTTTCACTCCACTTTGCTGGCATCAACCCTCGTTCTTCAGGTGTTTTCGCAGTTGGTCGGTCCTTTTCGCTGTTCACTTGCAGGGGGAAGTCAACTTCCACAACCTCAGCTCCCAGAGCAGTTAAATCCTTTACAGCTTTTTCCCATAATGCTTGTATTGAAGGTCTGAATTTGATCGGAGTTGAAGTTTCTGGGTCCTTACCGATATAGATCTTCGGAACACCGATGCGTTTGCCTTTCAAAGCTTGGGTATCTCGCAACTCCAGATAGGAATTGGGACGTACACTGTTGACAGAAGGGAGGCGAACGGCTTTCTGTTCTCGCCAGAAATCGCCCTTGGTGATCTTATCCTCTACAACGATCACGTCAAGCAAACGGAGCATGTCCTCGACAGTCCTCGTATGTGGGACAACGACATCCCGTATAGGGAAGAGCGGCCAATTCCCCCGAATGGAGATTAGGCCTCGCGATGGTGTGTAAGCAATTAAACCATTGTTGGATGCTGGTGATCTTCCAGAGGATACCGTTTCTTCCCCCATACCGAAAGCAGCGAGGTTGGCGGCTGTTGATACGCCAGATCCGTTAGAAGAGCCAGAGTACCAGGCTGCAGCCAAATAATCTGGATTGTACGGACTTTCAGCACGACCATAAACGCCTCTTTGCATTCCCCCCGCTGCCATTGGCGGCATATTGGTTTTACCAATGAGCACCCCACCGGATTTGCGTATCTTCTCTACTGTAAAGGCATCATCCTTTGCCATCAGGTTTTTGAAAGCCGGAGATCCAGCAGCGACAGTGAGACCCTTAACCTTGTAGCTGTCTTTAACCGTGTAGGGTATGCCCTGCAGGGGTCCGGTATTAACACCCTGCGCCCTTAGTCGATCAGCCTGCGCAGCTTCTTTTAGTACGTCAGGGTTCAGAACCGGGATAGAATTTAGCCGAATGCCACTAGAATCATAGGCATATACCCGGTTAAGGTACATGGCTGTGAGCTCGACACTCGACAGTGCTCCTGACTTCATCGCATCCTGCATCTGAGCAATCGTAGCCTCTCGCAATTGAAATGTAACGAGGGAAGAGGTGGGTTCACTACTTTTAATGGAAGAGGAGGGCGAAGGAGCAGCGGATGCAAATGAGCATCCTGTGAAAGTTAAAATCATACCAGCCGCGATCCATTTGTAATAGCCACCGAGTACATTCCTTGTACTTGCTTTTAGTGACCGTGCGCGCATAACATTTCACTCCTTAAATTAGGTAGAATCAGGAATTTAATAAGAGGGGAATGAGAGAAGGTCTATTTTTGCATAAATGTTTCTAATTATACTACTTATTTTCATATGATTTGTCAATTATTGTAATGTTGAAAGCGAGAAAGTACGGTCCATTTTTTAAAAATAAAAGAAGGTTTAACGTCTCTAAAAGAGCGCTAAACCTTAAGGGGTGCTTGTGGAATATTTTCACAAATAGAATTATTGATCTCGGCATAATATCTCCCTATGGATTAGTTATACCGATTGAGAGTCAAAGGTGGAACTAGGATCGTCTGATTAGATTTCAGTAACTCACGGAGCAAATCATTAGGGTACATCCCTTTTGATGTGCTCTTTTTAATATAGAATAGTATTGTTATATTTGATAGAGCATGTTATGAT
>NZ_CP191577.1:738120-752984 GCF_050516475.1 Paenibacillus ottowii
TGATAGAGCATGTTATGATTGTGCCAAATAAAACCATTATTATGAATAAAATTACATATTTATTCTTAATGTTTACATTTCTATACTTTATTCGATTAATATTGATGTTTGCAGCATAGATACAACGATACGTATATAGTGGTTCCTTTCGTTGAGTGCATCTAAAACGATAATTTGTAAGCGATTACAAGTGAATTCAATCTCTTTCCACTTTTTACGGCAGTTTCCCTTACGGGTAGAGGTCTGAGCATATTCTTAAGTTTGATAAATTTACGGATAGCTCGGCTTTAAACCATATAAAAAAACGGAGGTTATGTTTATGATTAGAAAATATCTAGTTTTATTTCTTTCCTTCGCTTTATTGCTTAGTGTCTTTCCTATGCTAAATGTAGATGCTGCCAATCGACCACTGGCTAAACTACCTGGAAATTCCAATCCGCTAATGGATCATAAATTAGGAGCTGACCCTTATTCATTGGTATATGATGGAAGAGTGTATATCTACATGTCAAGTGATACGTACGTGTATAACAAGGATGGATCGATTAAAGAGAACGACTTCAGTGCGCTGGATCGTATCCAGGTCATATCCTCCACTGATATGGTGAACTGGACGGATCACGGAACGATACCAGTCGCAGGTGCCAACAACAAAAACAATGGAAGAGGCATTGCCAAATGGGCCTCTAACTCCTGGGCTCCAGCAGTCGCGCATAAAAAAATAAATGGCAGAGACAAGTTCTTTTTATATTTCGCCAATGGGGGAGCAGGGATTGGTGTCCTGACAGCGGACACGCCTATTGGGCCTTGGACAGATCCCCTTGGCAAAGCACTTGTGACACATAGTACAGCTGGGATGGCTGGCGTGACTTGGCTTTTTGACCCGGCTGTACTGGTAGATGATGATGGAACGGGATACCTGTATAGCGGTGGTGGAATTCCTAATGAATCCGATCCGGCTTCCATTGCAAATCCTAAAACCGCCAGAGTCATCAAACTAGGCGCAGATATGACAAGCGTTATTGGAAGCGCTACCACTATTGATGCTCCTTACCTGTTTGAGGATTCCGGTATTCATAAGCACAACGGCAAATACTATTATTCGTACTGTATGAACTTTGCCGGAACACACCCGCCACAGTACCCTGCAGGTGAAATTGGCTATATGGTCAGTGATAACCCGATGGGTCCCTTCACTTATAAAGGTCATTTCTTAAAAAATCCGTATACGTTCTTCGGCGTTGGCGGCAACAACCACCATGCTGTATTTAATTTCAAGAATGAATGGTATGTCGTGTACCATGCCCAAACGGTCAGCAAGGCTCAAATTGGAGATGGAAAAGGCTATCGCTCTCCGCATATTAATAAACTGGTGCACAAGGAGGACGGAAGCATCTCTGAAGTGCAGGGGAATATGACAGGAATCGCTCAGTTATCCAATATAAACCCGTATACCAGAGTTGAGGCGGAGACCATTGCATGGCAAGCAGGTGTTACGACCGAACCTACGCAAGCCAGCGGCGGCCCGATTAACAATCTGGATGTGACCAACATCCATAATGGGGACTGGATCGCTGTTGGAAAGGCTGATTTTGGCTCTACCGGAGCGAAGACGTTCAAAGCTAATGTGGCCACAAATGTCGGTGGCAACATTGAAGTACGGCTTGACAGTGAAACAGGTCCTCTAGTCGGTTCCTTGAAAGTGCCGTCAACTGGAGGTATGCAGACCTGGAGAGAAGTAGAGACCACGATCAATAATGCAACAGGAGTTCACAACGTTTATCTGGTGTTTACTGGGTCAAGTAACGGCAATCTAATGAATTTGGATGCCTGGCAGTTCACTCCCAACACGGGGGGAAATACAGTAACAAAGGTTGAAGCCGAGAATATGAATATTGGCGGTACTTATGCAGGCAAGATCAGTGCACCATTTAACGGGGTCGCTTTGTATGCCAATGCTGACTACGCCTCATATTCACAATATTTTGCCAACCCTACGCATAATATCTCAGTGCGGGGAGCTTCAAGCAATGGTGGCACGGCCAAGGTGGATTTGGTTATTGGAGGAGTAAATGTGGGTTCCTTCAAGTTCACAGGCAAAACGCCGACTGTCCAAACCTTGTCCAATATTACTCACGCTACTGGAGATCAGGAGACCAAACTTACCTTGACGAGCGATGATGGCACTTGGGATGCCTACGTGGACTTCATTGAATTTTCATTATAATCGCTCGTCGAAACAGTAGTTGTTTTGGACCTTTTGTAAAATCGAGAGATCCACCCTGTTAGTCCAAGTGAGCGCAATCGGCGGTGAAATGTCCAGGCAAGCTCTATTAATTGGGTTTTCGGCAGACTGTATCACGTTGCTGGAGACCGCATTCCACAAATTTGTTCATTTTTGAAATTATTCTTGGAGGTGTATTTATGAAGAAGAAGTATTGGTTTACACTGGTGATCACGGGTATAGTTTCTCTTTTTTTTTCAGTAAGCGCTTTTGCGGCGAATGTGTTCTGGGAACCATTAAGTTATTATAATCCGAGTACATGGCAAAAGGCAGATGGATATTCCAATGGGGACATGTTTAATTGCACTTGGCGTGCCAACAATGTCAATTTTACTAACGACGGCAAAATGAAGCTTAGCTTAACGAGTTCTGCGTACAATAAATTTGACGGCGGAGAGTATCGTTCGAAGAATACTTACGGATACGGCTTATACGAGGTCAACATGAAGCCTGCTAAAAATACAGGAATCGTATCTTCCTTTTTCACATATACGGGACCTGCTAATGGCACGCAATGGGATGAAATAGATATTGAATTCTTAGGAAAAGACACAACAAAAGTGCAATTCAACTACTATACAAACGGGGTCGGTGGTCATGAGAAGGTTATCGATCTGGGGTTTGATGCATCAAGTGGCTTCCACACCTATGCATTCGATTGGCAGCCAGGATACATTAAGTGGTATGTTGACGGGGCTCTGAAGCATACGGCAACTACGAACATACCGAAAACGCCAGGCCAAATTATGATGAATCTGTGGAATGGCATCGGAGTAGATAGCTGGTTAGGTCCATATAACGGAGTCAATCCGCTGTACGCTGAATATGACTGGGTAAAATATACGAGTAATTAGTATAGTTACAGCAGAAGAGGCAGCCCTATTGGGCTGCTCAGAGTGTCGAGAAAGTCCAACGGACTTTCCGGCACTTTATTTTTTGTTTGGGGAGAATCAACTTTTAAAACAAAAATCGATTTAAAACGATCTGAGGACCCATTTTTATTTGATCAAAATGACCATTTTAAGCCTCATTAAAAAAACAGGGGGTTTCTCGACAGCCTGGGCAGCCCTATTGGGCTGCTTTTGCCTTTCAATCCCTTCAGCTATCAAACATTGAGGTACCGATAAATATAATAGCGCAGAAAAAAAGGTATATATACCAATTAAAAGGATGATTACATAAAGGAGGAACCGAGAATAAAATAGCAGAGGACTTATCTTAAACACACTAATACAAGGAGAATGTAAATGTTGAAAAGATAGTATCCATTGTTTTTTGCCTAGTAATAAGTGCATTTGGAATCACAGAGGGGACATTGCCAAAAGCAGCAGCATCCGCTGGATTTGCTCATCCTGGTCTATTACATACAAATGAAGATTTTGACCGAATTAAGCAAATGATTAATGAAGGCAGACAGCCCTATTTGGATGGTTGGAATCAATTGCTGTCCAGCCTACTTTCACAGGCAGGATGGAAACCACGCGCTACTTCTACCATAATCCGGGGAGGAAATGGGCAAAATGTGGCTGTGTTTTACAATGATATAGCTCGTGCTTATCAGAATGCATTTCGTTGGAAAATTACAGGGGACACCGCCAATGGAGATACAGCTCGTGATATTTTGAATGCCTGGTCCTCAAATCTTAGAACGATCTCCGGTAATGCTGATCGCTACTTAGCGGCGGGAATTTATGGATATGAGTTGGCTAATGCAGCGGAACTTATGAGAGATTCCTTATTGGCAATGAATACGGCAATAGTCATAATGATTCATATATACAGAATTACTGGGCGAACTGGGATCTTAGTAATATGGCTGCAACCGTTGCGATCGGCATATTCTGTGATCGCCGGGACATCTATGATATCGGTATTGAATATTTTAAAAATGGTGCAGGAAATGGGTCCATTTACAATGCAATCCCATTCCTTCATCCTGATGGTCTTGCCCAATGGCAAGAGTCTGGAAGGGACCAAGCACATACTCAATTAGGTATTGGTCTTATGGCCACAATTGCTGAAATGGCATGGAATCAGGGAGACGACCTTTATGGATGGGCGGACAATCGTTTCCTGCGTGCTGCTGAATATGTTGCCAAATACAACAATGGTGAGGATGTACCGTTTGCAACTTATGAATGGGGATCAGGTAGAAACGGCGCAATCAATAGTCAATCTGGAATATCGCCTGCCAGTCGCAATAAAATGCGTCCCATCTGGGCGATGATTTATAACCACTACGTCAATCGAAAAGGGCTATCTGCACCCAATATTGCTGCCCGAATGGCTTTGGAAGGGACGGTAAGGTCATGGAAGCTGATAATGCGATAGAAGGTGCAAATGTTATTAAATCAACCTATACAGGTGAAGAAAATCAGCAATGGAGTGTTACCCATCTAGGGGGCGGTCAATACAGTATTAAGAATGTGCAGAGTGGACGTTCACTTGAGGTAACCAAATAAACCGGCTGACGTCACAGGCCTATCAACTGCAGAGGGAGTTCCTATCCAGCAATGGCGGTATACATCGAATGATAATCAACAATGGAGGCTTGAATCTGTTGAATAGCACTGACCAATTATTTGCCTAAAAGCAATCATTCTATCATCGTTTATTCAATCGGTTGAATGTGGACAGTAGAAACAATCAGATCAAGAGGTTCGATTATTCGATTTGGAACTGCAGACCCGTTGGAGGAGTGTGCGGAACAGTCATTTTCCTAACGTTGGGAACCGACATGGGCAGATGCGCATATACTTTCTGTAAACTAACGTTGGGAGGAGACAAACTTGTATCAAGTACCTTCTTACTGGGGAAATTCATATTATATGCGGGCCGATTTTGTACCGATCTGGAACACAGGATTCCGAGAAGCAGTACAAATGATAAAGGAAGCGGTACAAGGGGAGCGTAACGATGAGTTGTTCTACGATGAATTGATCAATTTGGCTCCCTCACAAGAGCAGGTGGCTATTATTGAAAGCATCCGTAACGATGAGCGCGCCCATAATAAAATGTTCAGAGAGATGTATCGGGCTTTGACAGGACAGGAGATTACAGGCATCAGTAGTGAGAAATATGAGAAGGTGCACTCCTATGCTGAAGGTTTACAGCGCGCCTTGATGGGAGAGCTGGGTGCGGTAGAACGATACCGCAACATCTGGTTTGGATTGCCCACTGGCATCTATAAGGATACGGTGTACGGTATCATCTTAGATGAGCTTAAGCACGCTGCCAAATACAATTATCTGATTACGTTGAATCTCAGGTAGCTATTTTCTGAAAGTCAACTAAAAAGCTCAATTGGGAACTGTGGGGCATTGCCTGCATTCAACTGTAGGTCTTATAATGTCACGGCTTACAGTTCCTTTTTCTTTTGGGCAGATCGTTTTCCATGGAAGGTTAAGTAAGGTTGAATCTCTGTTTTGAAATCCGTATAGATTCAGACGTAGCTGCAGTTTCACAAGTATCTATACGTCGTATGAATAGAGTCGGTGTTATACAGGATTTATCATAAATCTTATGAGAGCGTAAAGGTATATTGAACCATGGCTCTCTCAATTACTGATCGAGGTAAAAGGGAAACGCCGAGACCAGCGTGAATACATCCGAGAATTCCCTCCAATGTTCCGAATTCCATGATCTTTGCCGGTATTATTCCTTTGAGACGCAACCAGTCCATGAGTTTTTGACGATAAGAACAACCAGCACGAAATACCAGTAAAGTCAGATTTCGTAATTGTTCCGGTTGCTCGATTGAGGGAAATTGTCCTCCTGTTATGAGTGCAAGTTCCTCAACCCCAACCTCTATAGTATCGAGTTCTGGGTGCTGGACTGGTGCAGCTACAAATGCCCCGTCCAACTCGTATTTCAACACTAATTGGATAAGTTCTTCCGTCGTTCCAGTTTTTTTTAATACCAAATCCACCTCAAGATAAGATTTATGATAATCAGTGAGAATAGATGGCAGCCGAATCGCTGCTGTGGTTTCAGGCAATCCGATCCGAAAATTCATTTTACACAATATATTTGGAAAGTTACAATTAGTTTAGAAAGCGGCAGGTCTTATAAAGACAAAGGAGGTTATAATATCACGACTTATCATTCATTAGAAATATTTATCGTTAAGGATTAGATGAGAAATGGGCGGCCTGAGAAGAATATTGGCGTTATCCTACACAAGAAAAAAAAGAAAGTTATAGGACAGCATTAGCGGAGATTCATTTATTAGATACTGGACACTTTGCGTTGGAAACACACGCAAATGAAATTGGAGAATTAATGTTGAATTTTTTAGGAAAAACGCCGTAGCCTCGTATGTCTAGTCTAGTTTTCATCAAAAGGAGGTTTTTAAAAGTGTTCGAGACTCAATTGACGCGTGCTCTAAAAATTCAATATCCGATTTTTCAAGCGCCGATGGCAGGTGGCGTTTCGACGCCTGAATTAGTAGCGGCTGTTTCAAACGCTGGTGGACTAGGCAACCTGGGAGGCGGATACTTAACGCCGGAGCAACTCCGCAGCGATATCCAAAAAATCAGGCAACAAACGGATCAGCCTTTCGGAGTAAACTTGTTTGTACCTGAGCAATCTGAAGAGTCGGAAGAAGCAATCTTCCAGATGACAGATTATCTAAATAAATATCGCGATGAACTTGGCACTGCTCAAAACCCATTGATTTTGAAGTCTTCAGAATCATTTGAGGAGCAGGTACAGGTACTGTTGGAGGAACGTGTATCCATCTTTAGCTTCACTTTTGGCATACCATCTCAAGACTTGATCCAAACCATGAAACAGCATGGAATATTTGTTATTGGAACTGCAACAACCGTTGATGAAGCCAAGCAATTGGAGGTAGGTGGTGTAGATGCTATTGTGGCTCAGGGGAGCGAAGCAGGCGGGCATAGAGGGACCTTTCTGAAAGATGCCTCTCATGCTTTGATAGGCACCATGGCTATTGTTCCGCAGATCGTTGACCATGTGTCGATTCCGGTTATCGCAGCGGGGGGAATCATGGATGGGCGGGGACTTGCAGCAAGTCTTTTGTTAGGAGCCGATGCAGTACAGATGGGCACTGCATTTTTAGCCTGTCCGGAGAGCGGTGCCCACGAAACGTACAAGCAAAAAATCCTATCAACAAATGAGGACTCCACTCAAATTACACGTGCATACTCTGGCAAGGCTGCAAGAGGCATACAAACAAAATTTATGGTTGACATGCATCAATATCGCGGGACAATCCCTGCTTACCCTATTCAAAATGCGATGACCCGAGACATTCGTCAGGCAGCTGCAAAAGCAAACAGCCCCGAGTATATGTCACTTTGGGCGGGCCAAGGTCTTCGGTTAGCTAACGACCAACCTGCTGCTTCTATTGTAAAACAAACCATTGATGAAGCGAGTATTCTTGTCCAAAGGTTTCCTACCATTGGAACAGCTGATAATAAATAAGAGAAATCATCATTATCACATTATTGCTGCGAAAATCGCGGCTTTTTTTATTTGTAGCAATTGTGAATAATTTATCCTTCTTCAACCATCCCATATTTCCCCAAATTGACTTTATAGCCGGATATCATTATTATCTTACAGTGTAAGATAAATACAGAGGGTGGTACGGCCAATGGACTATAGAGCATCAGCTACCGAACTATTCGAGTGTATCGCCAAATCACGCAAACCGGTATTGGAGGAACGAGGAGTGCATTTCTCTCGTGGCGAAATGGGGATTCTCATCGCTTTGAGTCAGCAGGACGGGGTTACTTCAGGCCATTTGAGCGAATACTTGTCCGTCAGTACGGGACGGGTAGCAACAGCGCTGAAAAGTTTGGAGAAAAAAGGGATGGTTATACGACGAACGGATGCCAACGACAAACGCAAGGTGATTGTATTCATTACGGATTCAGGCAAGCAATTTATGATTGACAGGTATAACGAAGGTGTCGCATGGAGCGAGAAAATTCTTCGAAAGCTCGACGAACAGGATGCCAAAGAGTTTATCCGACTCATCAAGCTTATTGTCTCTAAAAGCTAAATTCCTATGTAGAGGCCGTATACAGGGTACGTTAAATGGCACCAACACCTAAGATTTTCAGAAAAAAGGAGAACAACAGAATGCTGAAGATATTCAAATATCTCAAGAAAAATGAATGGATGTTCGTGCTTTGCAGCCTGGCTTTCATCGTTGTGCAGGTGTGGCTCGATTTGAAGCTGCCTGATTATATGGCCGAAATTACAACCAAGCTGCAAACCGCAGGAACGCCGATGTCGGAACTGCTGATTCCAGGTATTTACATGCTATTGTGTGCCGTCGGCAGCATGATTGCATCTATTATTGTCGGCTATTTTGCGGCAAAGGTCGCAGCAGGGCTAGCCATGCGTCTGCGTGCGATGGTCTTTGATAAAACCTTATCTTTTTCAATGGAAGAGATGAGCAACTTTTCAACAGCCAGCCTCATCACCCGCTCCACGAACGATGTCACCCAAATTCAAACGGTGGTTGCGTTGGGGCTACAGGTGATTATCAAGGCGCCCATTCTGGCCGTATGGGCTATTGCAAAGATTGCGGATAAAAACTGGCAGTGGACCGCCTCTACAGGAGGAGCTGTGGCTGTCTTGATCCTGATGCTGAGTGTCATTGTTATTTTCGCTCTTCCCCGTTTTCAAAAAATCCAACGTCTCACCGATAATCTGAATAGGGTAACACGTGAGCATCTGACTGGACTTCGGGTGGTGCGCGCATATAATGCAGATCAGTATCAGGAGGAGAAGTTCGGACAGGCCAATGCCGAATTAACAAATACAAACCTGTTTGCGAACCGGTTAATGGCAATGGTTGGTCCGGGGATGACCTTTATTATGTCGGGTCTGAGTGTCTCGATCTATTGGATTGGCACATACCTGATTAACGGAGCGGCCGTGCCGGACCGCATTACGCTATTCTCTAATATGGTCGTATTCTCCTCTTATGCAGTGCAGGTGGTTATGGCCTTTATGATGGTAAGTATGATATTCTTCCTGATGCCTCGAGCTTCGATTTCTGCCAAACGGATTATGGAGGTATTGAATACCGAATCTCGCATCATCGACGGAGATGAGACAGCTGGAGAAGAGGGCGTTATGGGTCAGGTTGAATTCCGCAATGTCAGCTTCAAATATCCCGATGCCGAGGAGCCTGTGCTTCGCAACATTAGCTTTACGGCAAAACAGGGCGAGACGGTTGCCTTTATTGGTGCAACAGGCAGCGGTAAAACCAGCGTAATCAATCTGATTTCCCGTTTCTACGATGTGACTGAGGGTGAGGTACTTGTGGATGGCGTGAATGTCAGAAACTATAAACAGCAGACACTCCATAACAAAATCGGGTATGTCCCACAGAGAGCCGTACTTTTTAGCGGTACAGTGGCATCCAACGTTTCGTATGGCGATAACGGAAGAACAGAAGCTTCGGAGAAGCTCATCAAAGCCGCTGTGGAGATTGCCCAGGGTACGGAGTTTGTCGAAAAAATGGACGGTCAGTATCAAGGACGGATTTCACAAGGTGGAGCGAACGTGTCCGGTGGTCAAAAGCAGCGTCTGTCCATTGCACGTGCCATCTATCGTCAGCCAGAGATTTACATCTTCGATGATTCCTTCTCGGCACTCGACTACAGAACAGACCGGGTCCTGCGTTCTGCGCTTAAACAAGAAACCGGCCATGCTACGACACTCATTGTGGCTCAGCGCATAGGCACTATTAAGGATGCTGACCGGATTATTGTTCTCGACCAGGGCGAGATTGTAGGGAACGGCACACATGAAGAGCTGATGGCGAATTGCAGCACCTATCAGGAAATCGCTTATTCGCAGCTTTCGAAGGAGGAACTCGTACATGGACAAGAATGAACACACCGTCGGCAGTAAGCATATCAAAATGAAACAGCAAGGTCCCATGGGTAGAGGTCCTACGGAGGGGATGGAGACTGGTAAAAAAGCGAACGATTTTAGAAAAAACATCAGCCAGCTCTTATCCTACATCAAGGCCTATGCGCCTATGATTATCCTCTCTATGGTGCTGGCACTGGCCGGTTCCGTCTTCAATGTAATTGGTCCAGATAAGCTCAGCGATATTGCCAACCTGATCCAGGAAGGAATCGTAACAGGGATTGATATAAATGCTATTCAGAAGATTGTTCTTGTACTGGTGGTTTTGTATGGCCTCGGCCTTACCTTTAATTATTTCCAAGGATTCATTACGGTAACCGTGTCACAGCATCTTACAAAAAAAATGCGGACAGAACTGTCCCAAAAAATCAATCATATGCCTTTGAAGTATTTTGATTCTACGAGCTATGGTAATGTGCTTAGCCGTGTGACCAACGATGTCGATACCATCGGACAAACGTTAAACAACAGTCTCGGCACGCTTGTCAGTGCACTGGCAACTTTTGTGGGCGCATTGATTATGATGCTGTATACGAACTGGATCATGACCATTACCGGGATTATAGCTACGCTGATCGGTTTTTCACTGATGACCGTAATTATGAAGCATTCACAAAAATATTTTGTAGCACAGCAAGCAGAGCTTGGTCAGATCAATGGTCATATTGAAGAAACCTATGCTGGTCATAACATAGTCAAGGTATATAACGGAGAAAAAGCAGCTAAGGAAGTGTTCCATGGCATTAACGGACGCCTTTATACAAACGCCTGGAAATCCCAGTTCATGTCTGGCCTGATGATGCCAGTTATGATGTTCATCGGGAATTTCGGTTATGTTGCGGTCTGTATCGTGGGCGCTTTGCTGGTGAACCAACATGTTATAACGATCGGAACAATTGTGGCCTTTATGGTGTATATTCGCTTATTTACACAGCCCTTGTCACAGTTGGCACAGGCTGCGACCAACCTGCAATCGGCAGCGGCCGCCAGTGAACGTGTATTCGAATTTCTGGGTGAGGAAGAACTGGCTGATGAGAGTGACAAGACCATAAGACTGGATAAAGCCAAAGGGGATGTCGAATTCAAACATGTCCGTTTCGGTTATAACGAAGACCATATGATTATCAAAGACTTCTCTATGAAAGCTAAGGGTGGTCAGAAAATTGCCATTGTCGGCCCGACAGGTGCTGGTAAAACGACGCTCGTGAATTTGCTCATGCGGTTCTATGAGCTAAACGGAGGGGAAATTTATATTGATGGAACTCCGATTAGTCAATTGACACGTGAGAATGTTCATAAACTATTCTGCATGGTGTTGCAGGATACATGGCTGTTTGAAGGAACGATTCGTGAGAATATCGTTTTTTCCCAAAAGCATGTTACCGATGAACAGATAGAGGCCGCATGTAGAGCAGTGGGTCTGCACAGCTTCCTTAAAACATTGCCGCAGGGCTATGATACAGTGCTGGACGACAAAGCTAATCTCTCTGCCGGTCAAAAGCAATTAATTACCATTGCAAGAGCCATGATTAAAGATGCTCCTATGCTCATACTGGACGAAGCCACAAGCTCGGTCGACACGCGTACGGAGTTGCTGATTCAACAAGCAATGGACCGACTTACTATAGGGAAAACCTCTTTTGTGATTGCCCACCGTCTCTCAACGATTAAGAACGCCGATCTGATTCTGGTCATGAAGGATGGTAACATTATTGAAACGGGTAATCATGAGGAATTGCTGAGCAAAGGCGGATTCTATGCCGATTTATACAATAGCCAGTTCGAAAATGCATCCTAAAAAGTACAGTTTTAGGAGGATAGAACTAGAATAACAACACATGGAACTGGACAAAAGTCTGGAGCAAGAATGTTGAATCTTAAAAAAGTCGCTACATAGCGGCTTTTTTATTTTACTGAAGAATTTTGGGCGACAGTTGCAAAAGAGCCTGGGTCAATATCGATGGTTGTATCAGTTGCACCTTGCCTTTCATTAAGTATTTAATTGTAACGTACCACATGGTTCATACATTGAAAAGAAACATAACCATTACTTTCATAAACCAAGGTTCAGTATTTTCAACGATACATATTCATACATATTCCATGGGGGAAAATAGAATCGAGTAAATAAAACCGGCTGCAAAAAACCTTTAAGCCCGTTCTCTTCTTTCATGATTTTCCGAATTTCGGGAATACTCTGAGCAAAGTGAAAACAGGAGGAGTCACAATGTGGATTATAGTCTGGAGCACGATTCTTTTGGCTTGTATCGGTACCTTGTTTCTAAGGATAGCAGGACGTAAATCCATTTCACAAATGACAATCCCACAGGTTATGATCTTACTAGCAATCGGTACTGTGCTTGGTTCTGAAGTAAGCGGCAAGGGGATGACGAATACGATTCTGGCACTCGGCACTTTTATTTTATTCCTTATCGTTGTTGAATGGATTACGCTGCGTTCGAACCGTATAGAGTCGATCTTAAAAGGAAAAAGTGTGTCCGTCATACATGAAGGTAAACTAGAAATAGATAATTTACGCAGGCTTCGAGTGTCTGTCGACGACCTTGAAAAACGTCTGCGAATGGTCGGTATTAAAGACATGGAGCTTATGTTGAAAACTTATTTGCCTCAGCTAAAAAGCGACGTTTCAGGGGTGGAAAGAATTTCTTTTGAAGGAGACCAGACAGAACCCCATCGTGACGAAGTTCCTACTCACCTTCAATGATTTTAAAGTAGAAGAAGACGCATCAACACTACATCTGAGCCTAAAAGGATTATTATTACGTTGACCCTGTGCTAAAACAATTTCTAAAGTCCAAAGCACAAGACTTGGTTATCCCTAATACAGTAGAGACCGCAGTGGATAACACCCTTTCATCACTTTTTGATCAAAATATAAAAAAAGAGATTCCCCCTTAAAAGATGGAGATGGGCAGCAGTAGCCGTTGCTTTCTTTTTCGTTCTGGGTGCAGTTTCTGTCCCTACCGTTCCGACATTTGCCGAAGTACTCAGGTCATTGTTTGCCAAGGACAATCCGGATATCGGACTGATACGTGCACAGGAATTGGGATTGGTGATTAATCCTCATATTAAGGTGAAGGACAAAGGTTACACGCTGGTGATTAATGAGGCTGTTGCTGATCCTACCCGAGTGACCATTGCACTTCAACTTTTTAATGAAAATGTGAAGCATGATCGCGACAAGCTCGGTCTTGGCGATGAGAATAAGATTACGATCAAAGATGATAAAGGAAACGTAAAAAAGACTAACGAGAATGGTGCAAGGAGACGTTTCGAACTGGAAACCGAACTTGATGACGCGGCAATGACAAGATCCCCCGGTGATTTATGGGAAAAGCAGATGTTGAGCTTTCATTTCGAAACTACAGGTGGAGAAGAGATTCACTCGGTGAATCCAAGAAAATGGAACTACATGGACAGCTTAATGACATCTGATCATAAAGTTGTTGGAAACGGAAAAATGCGTTGGAGTTATACCTTCAAGTACCTGCCTGAGGATAAACCATACCGCTTTGTCCTGGATGTATACTCGGTTGCAGAAATGGACGGAAGCAAGATTTCATTTAGACCATCTGAGCTGACCGAACCCCAAACTTTTAAAATAATAAATGATAGCCTAGAGTTGGTTATGGCTTCACTTGAGAAATCGCAAGCCAACAAAGGCACACATGAAACTGTCATCTCATTCTACGGGAAAATGGATAATGAAATAATGCATGAGGAGTGGAAAGCATATGATCCAACAGGTAAGCAGTATAACGTACTTGCTGTGGGGGGACCAACGATTGAGAAAACTCTGTCTGAGCATTGGAGAGAGGGATATATCAGCATGGGGGATCTTAGGGCAAAACAGCCTTATGAATTCCGGATTATGAAGCTAGATCAGATTCCAGAGGAGCTTACCCTGGTTAGAGAAGTGGTGGATAAACGATACAAAGACCCTAACTGGTCAGTGTCGCTCAAATAGTTGAAAAACGAACTTCTCCTATCAGGGAAGAAGTTCGTTTTTCATTTTTAGAATTATATGGCTTTGATATTAGCAAAGTTATTTATTCAATCGTAATGCGATCGGCACAGAAACGATTCGATTTTATAATGTATCCCTAGCACGGCAAATATGTTCAGTACTTTTGCTGTGTCAATATTCACTTCATTATTAAAGGGAAATTCGTCAAAACTTAAAAAATAGCAAGTCTTCTGCTACATGGAGGCTTGCTATGTTGTGTTTTTTGAATCATTTAATCTTGCAAAATCAATAGTACAAAAGTTATAAATTTTCTAAAAAATTAAACCTTTTATGAGGAATCAAAACGTTTTTATTATTAAAAAAATAAAAATTATAGCATAAATAAGAGATCTTAGCTTAAGTAAATAAATACCACAATTTAGGTGGTTAAATAGTATTGGTGAAAAAAGTTGAAATTTGTCGGATGGTGTCAGGAGCGGTTTGTTATATTTGTGTTAATAATATGTAATGTAAAGTTTGTTTTGGTATACGGGTTTTGGACTTACGTACAAGCCTATATCATTTTTATTTTAACGATTGTAATATCAAAAAATTTGTTCTTAATCACATTAACTTGTCATGCTTAGTAGTCAATTTAATAAAAAAGTGAAATTCTTGCATTTAAAGATATAA
>NZ_CP191577.1:752994-757301 GCF_050516475.1 Paenibacillus ottowii
GAATAATGGAATAATACGGATTATTTATTCATTTTATGAAACCTATCAATTTGGAACTTATGTCCCATGTTAATCGGTTTTAAAGTTTGTATATTTAAAATAGCTAGAAAGTATTGGGAGATAAAAAGGGAAATAAGTATTTATTGTGAAATTTTGGACAACGAGAGGGTGCGGAAAATTTTTGTGGCGACTCAAATCGTGTCTTGGTTTTTGCAAACCATGATCCATCTGACTGGAAAATCCAGTTATTTTATTTCATTGGACATAAAAGTTTTGCCTAAAATGGCTTCATAAGTACATATGCTTTTCTTTTATAGACACTGTCTGGAAGCACGGGCTGTATCCAAAAATCATAGCAGTTGTAAAGACAAGACTGCAAGATTACCTGTCCATAGCGTCATATCCGGTAAATCCGTCCCACATTTTCCGTATTCCAAAGACACCTTCATTTGTATTCAGATTAACCTTTCACCGAAGAGCTTCGTTTGATACAGAGAACACCGGAAGAAGTACTGTATTCTTCCATGTACAAAATTAGGAAGTCATAAGCGCAGCCGTGAGTATTTTTCCGCTTTTTTCAGCTTAGAATTACGCTCTTAACCACGCTGCAGCAGCTCATGCGTCTCATAGTATCAATACCCTCCAGCCAATCAGATAGCACACATCACGATACACTACGTTGTTAACATTGCAGGCACCATTCTACAACCCTCCACCAAGATGCACTCACAGCATAATTCAAAACTGTTCCCATCTATGCACATATTCATACACTCAGAGTTGGAGTTTCTTCACGATGTCCGCCCAACTAAAAAAAGCTTGTACTGCGAAAGTGTGAGCGATGAAAAAAAGAGGTGCTTGTCTCGATAAAACCAACTTTCGAAACTTCGAGAGCTGAAGAGATACCAGCAGTATGTGTTCAGATCTCAATGGTATATCAGAAGTGGTCGCTTTTGCCGACCTTCATTGGCAATTCAATGCCGGAGAAAGGGCTCTCGCAGGATCATTCTTTGCCAAGGGATGGTCATCTAAGCAGAGTTACTTTTACCCATATCTATTTAGTGAGGAGAGATACGTATGACTCAGCACGATGTTCAATTGTTTGCACTAAGCCAGCCACAGCAACGTATTTGGTACACGGAGCTTCTGAACCCTAATCGAAACACATCAACACTTATTGCTACTGTAAAAATCAGGGGAACTGTTCGTATAGATGCATTGCAGCAAGCAATGAACCGGGTGATTGCCCAAAACGATGCTTTCCGTATCAAAATCACTGCTCAGGATGGAATTCCATATCAATATGTAGAGCCGTTCGCTGCCCAAAGCATAGAAACCCTTCAGATTACTCCGCAGGAAGCTGAGCTATGGGTGAGCCATCATAACGCCCAGCCGTTCCCTTTGCTGGATTCGCAGCTGTATCGGTTTGTTATCTTACAGCTGGGGGCAGAAGACACCTGGTTTAGTTTCAAGATGCATCATATTATTTCTGACGGCGCTACCATGGAGCAGGCCATTAATGAAATTACAGGAAATTATATGAATATTGTGCATGGTACAGGATTAGATACGCCAGTTCCGGCGAATTCATATCTTGATTTTATTCAGACGGAGCAGAGCTATGAGCAATCAGATCGCTATCAAAAGGACAAGACGTACTGGACGGAGAAATTTTCTGATTTGCCGGTGGTTACAGGTTTAAAATCATACAATCCGCATACTCTGAGCACGACTGCACGCCGGGAGAACTTTATATTGGAGCAGGAATTACATCATGGTGTTAAGGCTTTTTGCGAGGCGAACAACATTAGTATTTTTACATTTTTTTTGGCTGCTCTGTATATTTATTTGCATAAAATTACAGGAGAACAGGATTTAACCGTAGGTACATTGTATGCTAACCGTACGTTGAAGAAGGAAAAAAATACAATGGGTATGTTCGTCAGCACTGTGGCTACACGTCTTCGGGTCGAGCCAGAATCCGAGCTGTTCGCCTTCCTGCAGGGTGTTGGCAAGGAGCAGGCGTCCATTTTGCGGCATCAGCGTTATCCGTACAACAAAGTTATTCAGGATTTGCGTGAACAGCAGGGCGGGACGGATATTCACCGCCTGTTTGGCGTCACCATTCAGTACCGTACGCTGAGCTTTTCCCGGTTTGATGAAGCTGTTCAGCAGGTGGATACCGATTTCTGCGGAGATACGGTGAACGACTTTGATATTGCTATGATAGACAAGCTGGATGACGATAAACTTCTATTGCAATTGGATTATCGGACCGAACTGTTTAGCGAGCAGGAAATTGCTCGAATTATTCGACAATTTTTGAGTGTGGCCGAACATATGGTGCAGGGTCCACACAAGCGGATACAAGAATTGTCGCTGATTAGTGAGGAAGAACGGGCGCAAATCGTCGATGTATTCAATGCTACAGCAGTGGAGTATCCATACGAAACACGCATTCATGAGCTGTTTGAGGAGCAGGCAGAGCGCACACCGGATCATATTGCCGTAGCTTTGGGTCAACAATCATTAACCTATCGTGAGCTCAATGAGACAGCCAACCGATTAGCGCATACGTTACGGGATGCAGGGGTGAAACCTGATGAACCAGTTGGCATTTTGACAGAGCGCTCGCTGGATATGATTACGGGAACACTCGCCATTTTAAAGGCTGGAGGCGCGTATGTGCCAGTAGATCCCCAATATCCGGAGGACCGTATCCGTTATATGCTGAAGGACTCGGGAGCCAAGCTGTTGCTAGCTCAGCAGGATTTACTGGATCGTTGCTATTTTGACGGACAGATTGTCAATCTGAATGATGATACGTCCTACAGTGCAGATGTTTCCAATCTGGGTGTAGATGGAACGGGTGATCATGCTGCTTATGTCATTTATACCTCGGGTTCAACAGGTAAGCCTAAGGGTGTCGTGGTTGAGCACCATAGTGTCGTGCGCCTTGTCCGCAATACAGATTATGTGCCATTTGATGAATCGACCCGAATGCTGCAGACTTGCGCGTTTGTATTTGATGTATCTACGTTTGAAATTTGGGGCGCGCTGCTGAACGGCGGTCAGCTTGTTCTTGTTCATAAGGACGATCTTTTGGACGCGGCCAAACTTAAAGAGACGATACGGGATCATCGCGTCACCATGATGTGGCTGACTACACCGTTATTTAATCAGCTTTCACAGCAGGATAGTAAACTTTTCGGCGATGTGAAGTATTTGCTGGTTGGTGGTGATGTTTTATCTGCACCCCATATTAACAGGGTGCTGCGTGATAACCCGGACCTGAACATCATTAATGGCTATGGACCAACGGAAAATACAACCTTTTCGACGACGTATCACATTAAGGAAGAACAGCCGGATTCTGTGCCGATCGGACGTCCCATCCGCAATTCGACGGCGTATGTTGTGGATTCGTCATTTAACTTGCAACCGGTCGGAGCTTGGGGGGAGCTGGTTGTCGGCGGTGACGGGGTAGCGCGTGGTTATCTGAACCGTCCTGAGCTAACGGCTGAAAAGTTCATAGACAGTCCGTTCCGCAGTGGAGAGCGCTGCTACCGTACAGGCGATTTGGTTCGCTGGAATGAGGACGGGACGCTGGAATACAAAGGACGGATCGACGCACAGGTGAAAATCCGGGGCTACCGGATTGAACTAGGCGAGGTGGAAGCGCAGCTGTTGAAGCTGGAGGCGGTGCAAGAAGCCGTCGTCATTGCACATGAGGATGAACAGGGACAAAAACAGCTTTGCGCATATGTGGTCACCGTGGCGGATATCGCGGCAAGTGAGCTGCGAAGCGCTTTGAGTCAGGAATTGCCGGGCTATATGGTGCCGTCGTATTTTGTACAGATGGAACAATTGCCGTTGACACCAAATGGCAAAGTGGACCGGCGGGCGCTGCCGCAGCCGGAGGGAAGCGTCGATTCCGGCGAGAATTATGTAGCCGCTCGTAATGAGGTAGAGCGGACATTGGTATCCGTATGGCAGTCTGTACTGGGCATCGAACAGATTGGTGTTTTGGATAACTTTTTCCATTTGGGTGGCGACTCGATCAAGGGCATTCAGGTGTCTTCGAGACTGCTGCAAAATGGTTACAAGCTGGAAATGAGAGAGCTGTTCCAGTATCCGACGATTGCTGAGCTGAATGGACGGGTACAGCGGATGACCCGCATGTCCGACCAAGGAGAAGTCACTGGAAACGTGGCCTTGACACCGATTCAACATTGGTTCATTGAACTGCAGCCCTCCCATCCTGAACACTACAACCAGGCTCTAATGCTGCACCGTGAGGATCGTTT
>NZ_CP191577.1:757320-819816 GCF_050516475.1 Paenibacillus ottowii
TACTCACCCGTCCGCCGCTAGGTTATTTAGAAGCAAGCTTCTAAATAACCCCGCTCGACTTGCATGTATTAGGCACGCCGCCAGCGTTCGTCCTGAGCCAGGATCAAACTCTCCATTAAAGACCAACTGAAGTTGGTTTATCGAAAGAGCGATTAGCTCATTTGAAACTGACGAGATAAAATATCTCATGTTTTGATTTTGCGAACAAAATCATTTTACTCACTCGTTGTTCAGTTTTCAAAGATCAAACTTTCATTGTATTTTACTTTGTTTCACCACCGCGTCTCAGCGGCGACTTTTATAATATATCATTTCTT
This sequence comes from Paenibacillus ottowii, assembly GCF_050516475.1. Lineage (NCBI taxonomy): Bacteria > Bacillati > Bacillota > Bacilli > Caryophanales > Paenibacillaceae > Paenibacillus > Paenibacillus ottowii. Next base: position 757,638 of record NZ_CP191577.1, read on the forward strand.
TTTTAGTTTTGCAAGAGTTTTTTTAAATTCTTTTTTTCGAGCGAATCTTTCAAAAAGGAACGAAAGTTAATTTACCATGAATAATGAATAGTGTCAATACTTTTTTCGATATCAGAAAGTATATTAACTTTCTGATATCTTGTTTGATATAGTTCTTCTTTCATTTTTTCATTGTTTGGTCTGGGGGACTCGGCCTCTGCGCGCATATTTGGATAGTTCCTTGGCGGGTGCAAAACGGGCATACATGCGGAAGACTGTTTTATATCGAAGTGCTATTGCATAACGGATATCCTGATCCAATCGAGTATCACTCATGTCAAGCAGCATTTCATCTAGTTCCTTACGAAGAACGTAGTCAAGTTCCTTGCATTCCTTTTCGTTAAACAGCATACCCAACATTTGACCATACTCCCTTATCAGCAGATTATATAGTGCTTATATTTGCTCAATTAGTTGTTCCAAACTTTACCTATTTTTAAACTCAACTGCTAAGGTCTCAAACTTACTCCGATGCATCTTTAATCCTTTTCTTACGCTCTCCCCTTTGTTATGTTCAATTTTCGGGAAATATATAAATAATTGGCCATTTTATTTTAATGCGACAGTAAACGATAAGTTATGCCGCTCTCAATCGCAGCTGCTATAAACAGAAAGATGACAGACCATATGGACACGGTTAACGTTTGTCTCAAAAAATCCTTCCACGATGGACCATTACCTTTTCGTTTCATTCCTATACTTGCACCAATGGTAGAAATTATATTGGTTCCAAACTTTAATCCAAAGGCACAGGCGATAATCAAAATAGGCAATTCAATCACACCGTGTGGCAATAAACCTTTTACGACAATTTCATACATACTTCCTCCCATATCTGCCTGTAGGTGTACTACAAAGCCTAAAACCATTCCGTTCACAATTAAAAATATAAAGGGCACGATTCCAAAAAGAGCTCCAGCGAATATAACTAACACGCATTTGATTGCATTATTGAAAAAGATAAACACAAAAAAACTCCATTGTGGATGCTCAGAGTTCTGTAAACGTTGCGCCACTCCCCCGAGTCCCTCCACTTGTTGGGCCAAAATGGACTGAATAGTACCCGTACTTAACCATCCCACTACAATGCTTGCGCAGAAAAAAAGTGCAGAGGTCAAAATTAACCGTCTAGTTGTTCGTAAATGATGAAAAAATGCTTTTATACCCATTTGTTGATTCCTCCGTTAAGTCCAATGGAATAATTGACAACCCCTGGCATAGCTTTAAGTAAACAAGCACTTCTAGGATGAAAGGGGCATTAACTATGAGTTCTTTTTTCTACGTATTGAACGGCAAAAAAATCAAACGATTCCTGATCGTAATGGCTGCAGCCGTCTTTACTGCTGGAGTCATTTATGTAGAAACCGATAATGTTACAGTGTTTTCCGAGGAAGCACCAACAGCCATCTATAGTGTACCTACTGATAAAAAACTGATCGCTCTCACCTTCGACATTAGCTGGGGTGATAAGCGTACCGCCCCCATTTTAAAAGTTCTCGAAGATAAAAAAGTGACCAAGTCGACCTTTTTTCTTTCTGCACCATGGAGTAAAACACATCCAGAACTCGTAAAACAAATTAAAGAAAGCGGATTTGAGATTGGCAGCCATGGTCATAAACACGAAAATTATAGCAGCTTAAGCGATGAAGAGATTCGTAAGCAGATTTCAACGGCTCATACCACATTAACCGAGTTGACTGGACAATCCCCGAAGTTAATCCGTATGCCTAATGGTGACTTTGATAAAAGGGTTCTTCAAGTTGCCAGCACTTTGGGCTACAAAACCATTCAATGGGATACTGACTCCCTAGACTGGAAAAACCCTGGTACGCAAGTCATTATCGACCGTGTTGTAAATAAAGCCCATCCTGGAGATATCGTCCTCCTTCATGCCAGTGATTCTTGTAAACAAACTCATGAAGCGTTGCCCGTCATTATCGACAAGTTGCGAGCACAAGGTTATGAATTCGTAACTGTATCTGAACTGCTGCAACAGGGTACAGTAAAAGGTAAAGAGGTTCGCGATCAAGCTCTGGGTCTTTAAGGAGTTATTTTACATCGTTCTCAGTTAAAAACCAAAAACAACTCGACATATTTCTCCCCCATCATCCGCATACTATCCACATTCATGATAAAGGAGGAATACGGCCATGAATTGGACTCGTTTGCGATTTGTTAGCATGGTATGCGTACTGGGCGTTGCCCTGAGCGGCTGTGGCTCGGATCAGGGTTCTGCACCTCCCCAGAACAGTTATAAAGAGATGAAAACGATGGTTGTCGATATCCTGAAGAGCGATGATGGAAAAAAAGCGGTAGAAGAAGCTTTAACTGGGGAAAAAGGGGAGAAATCCGGTCAAAGTGGTGAACAAGGTGGCTCTGGGGGCAGCGTGGGAATGAAAATGCTGATGACCACGCAGTCAGCAGAACAGATGAAAACTGCAGTAAAAGATACTTTGGTCTCCCCAGAATATAAAAAAGAAATCGAAAAGATTATGACTGATCCGCGTTTTGCCGGAGAATTTGCCAAAGCTATCAATAGTCAAAGCAAACAGCTTCATATGCAGCTTATAAAAGACCCTTCTTATCAAAAATCAATTGAAGCGATGCTAAAATCCCCAGAATTGACCAAGATGTTCATGGACTTAACTAAAACTCCCGAATATCGCAAACAATCTATGACAGTCATGCATGATGCTATGCAGAATCCAATTTTTCGGCTTGAGGTTATGAATTTACTCAAAACTGTTGTACAAGAGGAACTTCAACCTAAGGTTGAGAAAAAAGGCGGAGAGCAAGGTGGCTCTGGGGACAAAAAGCAAGAAGGTGGTGGTGAAGGAGGAGAAGGCGGTGGAGGCGGCGGCCAAGGAGGAGGTCAGTAAAAAAAAGGCTGGTTCAAAAACCAGCCTTTTTTATTATTCAGATTCCATGTGTAACCTCGTAATTTGAGCAGCTATATCATTATAAATAGCCCCTGTCTCCGACTCCGGTTTATAGACGGATGGAGAAAAATCGGCTTCTGACGGATGATTATCTGGAATACCCAACGGAATTTGCGCCAGCAGCTTCGTATGAAGTGTATCTGCCAACATAGCCCCGCCTCCCCGTCCAAAAACGTAGTCTTTTTCTCCGGTGGAGGACACATAATAGGACATATTCTCCACAACGCCTATGACCTTATGATCCGTTTGAAGAGCCATTGCCCCCGCACGTGCAGCTACAAAGGCGGCCGTCGCATGTGGAGTAGTGACAATGATTTCTTCGCTCTGAGGGATCATTTGATGTACATCAAGTGCCACATCACCCGTACCTGGTGGTAAATCGAGGATCATATAATCCAGCTTGCCCCATTCGACATCACTAAAAAATTGTCTGAGCATTCTCCCCAGCATGGGACCTCTCCAAATGACCGGATTGTTTTCTCTAACAAAGAAGCCCATAGACATAATTTTAATACCAAATCGCTCTACTGGCTGAATGATACCATCTTCGACAGAAGGTACATCCTCTACCCCGATCATATCCGGCACACTGAATCCATAGATATCAGCATCAATTAAACCCACACGCTTACCCTGTCTGGCTAGAGCTGCCGCTAAATTCACAGCTACTGTCGATTTTCCGACACCACCTTTTCCACTTGCAATGGCAATAAATCGCACGCCAGATGCTGGGTTAAGCAGCTCATGTTCTTCCATACCCACAGCATGTCCTTTGGTCAATACCGGATCAGCTACCTCCCCGGTATCCTGTTCATTTTGAATAGTTGATTTTTCAGACTCAGATGCCTCACGAATACGAATATGGACGTTACTTAATCCCGCTTCTTCTAACGTCTGCCGGATTTCCCGATCCAGTTCTGACCGCGTCTTTTCCTGGCTATCCAGGGTAATAGCAGTCAATGAGATCCGATCCTCTTTAACAACGACATCCCGAATAAAATGGAGATCAATCAAACGACGCCCCGTTTGGGGCTCCCGTACTTGCTGAAGTAGCTCTATAACTTGCTCTCTTGATTGCATGAATAATCAGCACCTCTGCTTTATTGTTTATGTAGTGGTAAACACTTACAGTATACCACTATCTGGCTTCAGGTGCTGAGGAGGTCCCCTTTTCTCCTGCACTGTAACGCAAAATCCCTTTGTATATAGACGCAGCCACTTGTCTTTGATAGTTCTCGTCACTGAGTCTTCTAGCTTCTTCTGGATGGGACAAAAATCCGACTTCTACAAGGGCTGCCGGCATTTTGAGTGCCTTTAATAAATAGACTGTGTTCACGGTCTTAGCCACTCTGTCTGTATTTTCCAAATTGCGTTTGATTTCTTCCTGGATTAAGGACGCCAGATTCTCGTTATCTGCATGATTAGGTACGAAAAAGGTCTGAGCTCCACTCCAACGGCTGGACGGGATACTGTTCATATGAATACTTAAAAAGAGGTCCGCTTTCTGCTCCTCAATCATACGTACTCGTTGCTTTAAATCCTCTGTTTTTCTTCTGGAATAGCCTTTTGTTTCTTGCTGTGCCAGATCGCGGTCATCCTCACGTGTCATGACGACAACAGCTCCTGCTTGCTGCAAATAATCACGCAAATAAAAAGCAATCGCCAGATTAATATCCTTCTCAATGACACCCTCTTTGCTGACCGCTCCTCCATCAGGCCCTCCGTGCCCGGCATCAATAGCAATTACCTTACCAGTAAGCGGTAGACTCCAGTGAATCCAGGCTCTCGAAGCAGGTATCTCATACAATGTCAACATGATAAATAGAACAGCGAGACAACAGCCTAAAAGCATTTTTTGCAGCGTCCGATATCGAATCCACAGTGTAACCTCTTTTTTACGGTTGTTTTTTTGCATAACAAAACGCCTCCGTCCTATACAGATACTAATAATCTATATGGGACGAGGCGTGTAGTTAGTACAACTCAGGCATGAACATATTCTTTCATACCTTCAATCAACACTTGAGCGACTTCTGGTCGTGTAAATTCAGGTGGCGGACAAACCCCGGAACGCAACAATTCCCTTACCTTAGTACCAGAGAGCGTCAAATGATGCTCCTTGGGATGTGGGCATGTTTTGCTTGAGGCCATATTTCCACATTGGGTGCAATAAAAGCTGTGTTCAAAAAACAACGGGGTAATCCCCAGCTCTTCAGGTGTAAAGTGCTTGAAAATTTCCTGCGCTTCGTAGGTACCATAATAGTCCCCTACACCGGCATGATCTCTTCCGACGATAAAATGAGTGCAGCCAAAGTTCTTTCGCACAATAGCATGGAAAATAGCCTCTCTAGGACCAGCGTAGCGCATAGCAGCAGGAAAGACTCCCAGAAAAGCTCGATCAGCCGGATAATAGTTGTCCAGCAACGTAAGATAGCTCTTCATACGCACATCTGCTGGAACGTCATCTGACTTGGTCTCTCCAACGAGTGGATTAAGAAATAACGCATCCACAATTTCCATGGCGCTTTTTTGGATGTATTCATGTGCCCGGTGTACCGGATTTCGCGTTTGAAAACCGACCACTGTCTTCCAGCCCTTTTCAGCAAAAAGACTACGTGTCTGTGCTGGTGTGTAATAAAATTCGCCAAATCGGGTAGGCTCAGGTCGATTCAGCACTTGTACAGTTCCGCCTACATAGGTAGCAGGTCGATCTAACAGTTTGTTTACACCAGGATGAGCGGGGTCATCCGTCTTGAATACATATCTTGCTTCCTCCGCCTGATCCACCTGATAAATACTCTCAATATCAAGTACAGCGTAGATTATGCCATCTGTCTCCCCCACCAAAGCAACCTGCTGGCCTAGTTTCAGTTCACTGGCTATGCTTTCTGCTACTGCAAGAGTAATGGGTATACTCCAGACTGTACCATCAGCGAGCCGCATATCCGCTACCACAGAACGATAATCTGCCTCATTCATAAATCCTGTTAATGGAGAAAAGGCCCCCACTCCAATCAAGTCGAGATCGGAAATTGTCCATGAGTTTACAGGGATATGAAACAAGTCACTTGCAACCTGCAACAGCGCTTCTTGCTCGGGACCTGTAATATTTCTATTAACGAGCGTTCCGCCATGCGGAAGAATTGCAGTCATAATGCACTTCCTTTCTATTCATAAATAAGTCTCAGAGCTACCTGCACACCATTTTATTGGTGAAGCCCACACTCAGTTTTCTCATTGCCTGACCAGCGGCCCGCACGTGGATCTTCCCCTGGCAGGACTTCGCGTGTGCATTGCTCACAGCCAATACTAGGATAATTACGGTCATGCAATGGATTATACAGTACTTCATGAGTGCGAATATAGTTCCATACGTCCTCAGAGGTCCAGCTCGCCAAGGGGTTAAATTTAACAAGGCCAAACTTTTCATCATACTCTACCTTTTTTGCATTTGCACGAGTAGGTGCCTGATCGCGGCGAATACCGGTAATCCATGCATCGTATTGAGACAGAATGCGTGTCAGCGGCTCAACTTTACGTATACCACAGCATGCATTAGGATCTGTTTTCCATAGCTCCTCTCCATGCTCCACAGCTTGCTCTTCAGGAGTGATTAAGGGAGAGACCCTAATAAAATCCAGATTGTATTTAGCTTTCATCTGATCTCGCGTGTCGTAGGTTTCTTGAAAATGAAAATCGGTGTCCAAATAAAATATGTCGGTAGCAGGACTAATTTTTTGAAGCATATCTACTAGCACTACATCTTCTGCTCCGAAGCTACAAGCAAAAGTAAGGTTCGGAAATGTATGAACTGCATACTGGATAATTTCTTCAGGCGTAGCCTCTTCGAGTTCACTTGCCTTGACTCTAATTAACGCTTCTTTCTCCAATAAATTCATTATCAATGCGCCTCCATATGAAGATTCATAAATAAGTGCCACTTCAACAATACCGACTAAACTAATAAGATTAAATACAGTATAAAACTTTCATATTCATTGTCAATCTAAGAAAAAACGTCATGAGGTAAACATCGGTCCTCTCGCATTATGCAGAAACGCTGTTCTATCAGCATTCTTTAACGCTCTCCTGCATACCCATCCAAATTCATTTCCTTTATATAAAATATTCTTATACCAAACACTTGAAAATTGTCTTAGGTTGACGAAAGCGCCTTTTCTACTCCACATGAACCAAAGAATATGCCCAATACGCGTTTGCCATCGTATTCTTAACTAGAATGGGTTATTACGATCAGATAAACATATCTGAGGAAAAAATCGTTGTGCTTTTGATCCATAATTAGCCTTAGATTTGACCCAGAAAATATATTTAGGTTCGGTTGTCATATTTACATATACATTCAAAGATGATGCATACGTGGCCAGGATCAGCTCAAGTTAAGCCAGCACTTGACTACAAGGTTACACCCAAAGAATCCCACACCAAATTGGAACTCTGAAGACAATCGAGCTTTCTATTGAGAAATTAATAAAAAATGTACCCTCTTAGATCGCTAGTAAGCCCCTATTCGCTCCTATAGGGCGCACAAAGCCCTTCTTGAGGAATTATTGCGTTGGATACAAATAAGGCCATAAACGTAACTGGAGGCCTATTTCAAGCCCCTTCTTTATGGTTAGAGAAACTCATCATCATTGCTGCATTACTTAGTCGAGAGATGGCAGTAGTAAGCTAAAAATTAATCTTCAGTTAGTACAAACAAGCAAAACAATGTATCCTTGCTGTATCCTGGACGTTCCCCCAACAGCTACACAGAAGAAAATAGACATTGCTCAGCCAAAAGAAATCCTTAAGCCCTTTATCAAATTAGGTAAGACTAAAAAAGCTGAACTACACTTAGTCACAGGTTATGAACAATACAAGATAAACCATGCTAAAACAGCAAACTATATTTGTGCATAACCAAATCGAACTTAGTAGCATCGTGGATAACTTATGTATTCTGTACAATGTATGCTGCTAATTATGTATCTGCAGGACAAATGAGGCCATGAAATTCTAGGACAGATCTATTTATCCACATATGGTTAATAAGAACAGTTAATGATCTATATAAAAAAAGAACCCTTTCCATATGGAAAAGGTTCTTCTGTATTCGAAATATTAACGTTTCGAGAATTGTGGTGCACGACGAGCAGCTTTGAGACCGTATTTTTTACGTTCTTTCATACGTGGGTCACGAGTCAAGAAGCCTGCTTTTTTCAAAGCTGGACGGAATTCTGGGTCTGCTTTCAACAGAGCACGGGAAATACCGTGGCGAATTGCGCCTGCTTGACCAGAGATACCACCACCGTGAGCGATAACAAGTACGTCATAGCTACCAAGTGTTTCTGTCAGATTCAGTGGTTGTTTTACGATCAGTTTGAGAGTTTCCAAACCGAAATATTCATTAATATCACGCTTATTGATGACAATGCGTCCTTCACCCGGTACGAGACGAACACGAGCTACCGAATGTTTACGACGACCTGTCCCATAGTATTGTACTTGTGCCATGAAACTGTCCTCCCTTTTAATTATCCGCGAAGTTCGTAAACTTCAGGTTTTTGTGCTGCATGTGGATGCTCTGTACCTCTGTAAGCTTTAAGTCTCAGCTTCATTTTGTCGCCTTGACGAGTTTTAGGAAGCATACCGTGAACAGCCAATTCCAACATACGTTCAGGTTTGTTCTTAACCATATCTTGTGCAACTGTTACTTTCAGACCACCTGGGTGCATGGAGTGACGATAGTATTTCTTGTTCTCCATTTTTTTACCGGTCAATACGATTTTCTCCGCATTGATTACAATAACAAAATCACCTGTGTCCACATGTGGTGTAAATTGTGGCTTATGTTTGCCGCGAATCAACGCAGCCGCTTCGCTTGCCAGACGGCCGAGCGTTTTGCCTTCGGCATCAATGATGTGCCAGTTGCGCTCAACTTCATTTGGCTTCGCCATATACGTAGTACGCATGAAAAGTATCCTCCTTAAGTTCGTTAACAGAAATCATCATTTATCTTCGTTCGTTAAGTTGCTGCATTATCGATGGATTAGATGTTGCTATAAAGTGATTATCTTAAATGGGGCTGTGGGAAAGCCATTAAGAAAACACAACTTTTATATTACAGGATAACCATCAATTCTGCAAGGGAAAAATCAATGTTTTTTGATGTTTTCTTCATACTCTACATTCCAGAGCGTTAAAGCGTGTCCAACGGCCGTAGGGCCAGCCTTTGAACGGTTTTTCGCCTCCAAAATGGAAGGAATATCATCCGGCGATTTTTTGCCTTCTCCCACTTCCAGCAAAGTCCCCATTATAATTCGAACCATGTGCTGCAAAAATCCGCTGCCTGTAATATAAGTATGAATAATTCCCTGATCATCCGACCCTGGACGTGAAAAGGAATGATCTACCGTTATATAGGCGTCGTAAATAGTACGAATATGATTCGTCTTTTGGGAACGTCGGGATGCGAACGAAGTATAGTCAAAGGTGCCAATTAAATGAGCCAAGCCTTTTTCCATCGCTCTTACATCCAGCCTCGTTGGATGATGGGCCTGTGTACGACGATGAAAGATGTCTGGAAACCGGTTCGCATTAATACTGTACCGATACGTCTTTCGCTTCGCCATGCGGCGTGCATGAAAGGACAGTGGCACCTCTCTCGCATCCGTAACGATGATATCACGAGGCAGCCAGGCATTAAGTGCCAGACACCAGCGATGTACCGGAATCGGCGATTCAGTATGAAAATTGAATACCTGCCCGTATGCATGCACACCTGCATCTGTACGTCCTGAGCCTGTAATTTTAAGACGTTCGCCCGTCAATGAGTATATAGCATTTTCAAGACAGTCCTGAATGGTATTGCCACTGGGCTGCGTCTGAAAGCCATCATAGTGGGTTCCATCATAGTTCACCTTCATGCACAAGTTCCGCATGCTTCTCACACCTTTACGGGGTATTCTCTGGTCTTACAGGAAATAACCGAACATAACAAAGGAGAAGCCCCTCAAGGACTCCTCCAAGAGAAAAAAAGGGTTGTTCAGAATCAAGCCGATTCTGTCCACCCTTCCCTCATCTTCGCCTGTTTACGCGCGGTCAACCAATTCCAGATATACCATTGGAGCGGCATCGCCACGACGAGGTCCCAGTTTCAAGATACGAGTGTATCCACCTGGACGCTCATTGTAACGTGTAGCCAATTCGCTAAACAGCTTTTGGATTGCATCCTGCTCACCATCCAAAGTTTCACGGCGAACGAACGCAGCCACTTGACGACGTGCGTGCAGATCTCCTTTTTTCGCTTTGGTGATCAGTTTTTCAGCAATAGAACGAACTTCTTTCGCTTTAGCCTCAGTAGTTTGGATACGCTCATACAAGAACAGATCGGTTACCAAATCACGAAACAAAGCTTTACGGGCACTGGAATTGCGGCCCAATTTTTGGTATGCCATGTAGTTTCCCCTCCTTCACAAAACCGTTGCTGTGCTATTCTTCCGTACGAAGTCCTAAACCAAGTTCCTCGAGCTTCTCTTGTACTTCTTCCAAAGATTTGCGACCCAAGTTGCGGACCTTCATCATATCTTCTTCAGATTTAGTCGTGAGTTCTTGTACCGTATTGATACCAGCGCGCTTAAGGCAGTTATAGGAACGGACGGAGAGATCCAGCTCTTCGATCGTCATTTCAAGAACTTTTTCTTTCTTGTCTTCTTCTTTTTCGACCATAATTTCTGCATCTTTTGCTTCATCCGTGAGACCCACGAATAACATCACATGCTCGGTCAAAATTTTGGCTCCAAGGCTCACAGCTTCTTCAGGACGAATAGTTCCGTCCGTCCAAACCTCAAGTGTCAGCTTGTCATAATTCGTAACCTGGCCGACACGCGTATTTTCTACGCCGTAGTTCACGCGTGCAATCGGAGTGTAGATGGAGTCGACGGGAATGACGCCGATCGGCTGGTCATCACGTTTATTCCGATCCTGCTTAACGTAACCGCGACCGCGATTGGCAAAAATACGCATGTGAAGTCTCGAACCCGGTCCGAGCGTTGCAATGTGAAGATCCGGATTAAGAATTTCCACATCACTATCCGCACGGATATCACCTGCCGTTACAACTCCTTCGCCTTCCGCATCGATTTCGAGTACTTTCTCTTCATCTGAGTGGATTTTAAGCGATAAAGCTTTCAAGTTCAGAATGATCTCCGTTACGTCTTCCTTCACACCGGGAACCGTTGCAAACTCGTGCAGAACCCCATCGATTTGAACCGATGTAACTGCTGCCCCCGGCAACGAGGATAACAGAATACGGCGAAGCGAGTTTCCAAGCGTCGTGCCGTATCCGCGTTCCAGCGGTTCTACTACGAATTTTCCATAGGTGCCATCATCATTGACGTCAACCGTCTCAATTTTCGGCTTTTCGATTTCTATCACTGCAATATCCCTCCTTCAAAACGTCGCTCCTATATGAAACATTCACCTTATCCATAGTCTATCATGTAGTACACCTAAACATCCATTCTTGGCAGTTTGTGCCGGATCTATACTACACGCAGAGGAGAAATCTCATTAGACGCGACGACGTTTTGGAGGACGGCATCCGTTATGAGGTACCGGAGTTACGTCTTTGATCAGGTTAACTTCCAGACCAGCAGCTTGCAAAGAGCGAATTGCTGCTTCGCGACCTGCACCAGGTCCTTTAACCATGACTTCGACAGTCTTCATGCCGTGTTCCATAGCAGCTTTAGCAGCAGTTTCTGCGGCCATTTGTGCTGCGAATGGAGTAGATTTACGGGAACCACGGAATCCCATGCCGCCTGAGCTGGCCCAAGAGATTGCGTTACCGTGTGGATCTGTGATCGTAACGATCGTGTTGTTGAACGTGGAACGGATGTGTGCCACGCCACTCTCGATATTTTTACGGTCACGGCGTTTTGTGCGTACAACTTTTTTCGGTTTAGCCATTGAATGTTATCCTCCCTTCTTATTTCTTCTTGTTCGCTACAGTCCGACGAGGACCTTTACGGGTACGAGCATTAGTTTTAGTACGTTGTCCGCGAACAGGCAATCCACGACGGTGACGAACACCACGGTAGCAGCCAATCTCAGTCAGACGTTTAATATTCAAGGAAATTTCACGACGCAGATCGCCTTCTACTTTAACTTCTTTGTCGATCGTTTCACGTAATTTGCTCACTTCATCTTCAGTCAAATCACGAACACGCGTGTTTGCACTGATGCCTGTTTCCTTCAAAATTTTCTGAGAAGTCGTCTTACCGATTCCGAAAATGTAAGTCAAGGCGATCTCAACGCGTTTGTCACGTGGCAAATCCACACCAGCTATACGAGCCATTTTACGCTACACCCCCTTCTATTAACCTTGTTTTTGTTTGTGTTTCGGATTTTCGCAAATAACCATTACATTCCCTTTGCGGCGAATGACTTTGCATTTCTCGCAAATAGGTTTTACAGAAGGTCTTACCTTCATGTTGATTACCTCCTCCAAGCTTTACCCTGGTAAAACTCGCTTCGTGAACATTCACATCGTTTTGCCGAGCAAAACAAGTTTTTTTAAATGACATACGTTTAATAAAAACCTGCATGAATTACTTGCGGTACGTTATACGGCCTTTGGTTAAATCGTAAGGCGATAACTGTACAACCACCTTGTCGCCTGTCAAAATACGGATAAAGTGCATCCGCAGCTTTCCGGAAACATGAGCAAGAATTTGATGACCGTTCTCCAGCTCTACCTTGAACGTAGCGTTCGGCAGTGGCTCGATTACCGTACCTTCAACCTCAATGACATCTTCTTTGGCCAAAGTCAGTCTCCTTTCTCTTCAGCTTGGTATTCGGACGAGTCCAGGAAAGTTTTCACTGCATGCCGCAGTTTTCCGTTCGTCACCCGACCGCTTTCGTTTAAACTATTTACAATCTCGCTACTAATCTTTGGCTGAGGCACCAAATGAAGAACATTTTTCTTCTTCGCTTGATCAAACTTTCGTTTATCCCCATCCGCAATATACACAAACCTGCTATCTGCTATTGAAACGACAACCGCTATCTGTCCGGCACCTCTGCCCTTCAGAATCTTCACCAGCTGACCGATTTGCAGGTTTCCTTGCTGATTCATTCCGATCACCTACGCACTCAGTTTCGTGAAAATGTCCATGCCGTCCGCCTCGTCCGTCACCACTTGCTTAAAATGAGCACAAGAGATTACGTCCATCGTAACGACCGTCCAGTTGTCTTCCAGCGTCCCTACAAGGTGAGCACCTATTGGAATCATTGATTCAATAGCCAGCACAATGCCGGTTTTCAGCCTCGACCCCTGTTCGGGAATACCACGGTTTGGATTCTCAATATATTGCCGAATGGCATGCGACATTGTAAACTGGCGAGGTTTTGTAATGACATCGCCTTTGTTTAACTTGCGTTTGCCGGGAAATCCGTGCACCAGTTGTTCGTTGACTGAAGCGCAAATGCTAGCAGGAAAACCGTTATAACCTTTAAAAGACGGCACAGCTCCCTGACTGCGAATATACCGATCAGCTAAATGATCAAGTTCACCGGTCGTAATACCGGGCTCGATGTTTCCTGCTAGAAAATGATCCGTTTCCGTATTCATTTTTCTAGCTTTCCTCATAAAGCTTGATTCCGTCCCCGACTTGCAAATGATCATTACAGCTAACCCCGCAACAAGGACACGATATTTTGGGAAACCACATCAATATCCTGTTCTCCGTCAATATGACGCAGAAGATTCTGGTTCTCATAAAACGTGAGGAGTGGTGCTGTTTTATTACTATATTCGTCAAGTCGTGTTCTTACGCTATCTTCGTTATCGTCAGGACGCTGATAGAGTTCACCACCGTCTTTATCGCAAATGCCTTCAACCTTAGGAGGATTAAAGACAATATGATAGCTAGCTCCGCAGCTTTTACAAACTCGCCGTCCTGTGATTCGTGCCAACAAATTGTCACGATCCACTTTCAGGTTGATGACATCATCCAGTTTCGTATTCAAACGGCCCATAATTTGATCCAATGCTTCAGCTTGAGCTAAAGTTCTTGGAAAACCGTCCAGCAAGAAACCCTTCTTGCAATCAGGCTGCTGCAACCGTTCTTCGACGATACCGATTGTTACATCATCCGGAACAAGTTCACCCTTGTCAATATACTCTTTGGCTTTAATGCCAATAGGTGTTCCCTGTTTCATCGCTAGGCGAAAAGCATCACCTGTCGAGATATGAGGAATGCCGAACTCCTTCACAATGACATCTGCTTGTGTACCTTTACCAGCCCCCGGAGGGCCCATGATCAAAATATTCACAATCTGTCACTCCTCAAGACGACCCCTACACAAGAAACAGCACAAAAGGTGCCGGTAAGCATGCGAACATCCTAAGCCGGTACCTATTGCCTATTTGTTGATGAAGCCTTTGTAATGGCGTTTGATCAGTTGGCTTTCGATTTGCTTCATCGTATCCAATGCTACACCAATAATGATGAGCAATGAAGTACCACCAATTTGCACGGAACGAGGCAAGCCCGAAAGCGAACCGAAGAATACCGGCAATACGGATATGACTGCCAGGAACAAAGCTCCTGTCATTGTCAAACGTGACATTACTCGTGTCAAGTATTTCTCCGTGGCTTTACCTGGGCGAATACCTGGAATATAACCGCCGTTTTTCTTCATGTTGTCGGCCATTTGCTGCGGATTCATCTGTACAAAGGTATAGAAGAATGTGAAACCGATAATCATTACGACATACAAAACCATGCCTAGCGGCTTGTCATAATACAAGTAAGTGGTAACCCACTTAGCCCAAGCATGATCTGCCCAGAAACTCGCAATAATTGTCGGGAATTGCAGCAATGATACCGCAAAGATTACCGGAATAACGCCTGCCGCATTGATCTTCATCGGAATATGCGTATTCTGGCCACCGTACATTTTGTTGCCAACTACACGTTTCGCATATTGTACTGGGATTTTCCGAATACCCTGTTGGATGTAAATAACACCAACAATAATCAGAACAACTACCAAGGCAATAATAATTGCCTTCAGAATATTCATAAACAGTTGATCTGCTTGAATAAACTGAGATTCTACAATCGTACGAATATGTCTTGGAATACCTGCCGCGATTCCTGCGAAGATTACAATAGAGATACCATTGCCGATTCCCTTTTCAGTAATTTGCTCACCTAGCCACATAAGGAACGTAGTTCCTGCTGTAAGCACAATGGCAATAACCAGATAATCTGCAAAAGTAGCGCCTGGAATCATCGCTGCACCGTACAGTCGATTGAAACCAATCGACGTTCCGAATGCTTGGATCAAGCCCAGTATTACAGTACCATACCGTGTAATTTGAGCCAATTTCTTTTTACCATGCTCTCCTTGTTTAGCCCATTCCGCAAGTTTCGGAATCACGTCCATTGACAGCAACTGTACAATGATGGACGCTGTAATATACGGCATAATCCCGAGGGCGAAGATTGAAAACTGATACAATGCGCCCCCTGAGAAGGTGTTAAGGAGTCCAAATAACTCGCTTCCTGCCTGATCCTGAGAAGTAAAGACCTGTTTATTCACGCCGGGAACCGGCACGAAGGAGCCAATACGATATACAAAGAGTATAAACAGGGTGAACAGGATTCGGGTTCTAAGATCCTCAACCCGCCATATATTTTTCAGGGTCTTGAACATTAGATCACCTCGGTTTTACCGCCGGCAGCTTCAATTTTCTCTACCGCAGATTGAGAGAACTTGTTCGCTTTAACTGTCAATTTCACAGTGATTTCACCGTTACCCAGAATTTTAATTCCGGATTTCGCGTTCTTCACAATACCATTGTTCAGCAAAAACTCAGGGCTTACTTCTGTACCCGCTGCAAAACTGTTCAAATCTTCGATATTCAAAACCGCATACTCTTTACGAGTAGGATTTACGAAACCGCGTTTAGGCAAGCGACGATACAGTGGGTTTTGACCACCCTCGAAGCCCGGACGTACACCACCGCCGGAACGAGCGTTTTGACCTTTATGACCACGACCAGAAGTTTTACCCGTACCGCTACTAGGACCACGACCCAAACGTTTACGTTCTTTGCGGGAGCCTGGAGCTGGGGAAAGCTCATGTAACTTCATCGTTCGTTGCACCTCCTTGATTATTGTTTAAAAACTTTATTTCTTAAGCTTCGATTTCTTTAACAGAAACCAAGTGGCTAACTTGATTAATCATCCCGCGAATTGCTGCATTGTCGGGTTGAACTACTTTATGGTTGATTTTACGCAAGCCGAGCGTTTTAACAGTCGTTCTCTGAGTACCAGGACGGCCGATCAACGAACGAACGAGGGTAATTTCTAATTTCGCCATGATATTCCCTCCTTAGCCCAGCAGCTCTTCGATAGATTTGCCGCGCAATTTAGCAACATCTTCAGCGCGTTTCAAGCGGGACAAACCTTCCAAAGTCGCATTGACCATATTCATGGAATTCGAAGAACCCAAAGATTTTGTCAAGATATCACCTACACCAGCAAGTTCCAGTACAGCACGAACTGGACCACCAGCGATAACTCCAGTACCTTCCGATGCCGGTTTCAACAGAACCCGGCCAGCACCGAACTTACCTGTAACAAGGTGAGGAATTGTTGTGCCTACGAGTGGAACGTGAACCAGGTTTTTCTTAGCATCTTCAATACCTTTGCGAATCGCATCAGGTACTTCGCCAGCTTTACCGATTCCAGCGCCTACCCAGCCGTTGCCGTCGCCCACTACTACCAGAGCACTGAAGCTGAAACGGCGTCCGCCTTTGACAACTTTAGCTACACGATTAATATTTACTACTCTTTCAGTCAGTTCCAAAGTATTCGGATCTACACGCAAGTCGTTAACCTCCTTTTGAGAAATGTCTTAGAATTCAAGGCCTGCTTCGCGAGCTGCATCAGCCAAAGCTTGAATCCGTCCATGATACAAGTATCCACCACGATCAAATACAATGTTTGCATGGCCTTTTTCTTTCGCACGTTTAGCAACGAGTTCGCCAACCTTACGAGCTGCTTCTACGCTGCCACCGTTTTTGATTTCGCTGCTCAGTTCTTTATCCATAGTGGATGCAGAAACCAAAGTTACACCAGCAACATCATCAATCAGTTGTGCGTAGATATGCTTGGAAGAGCGGAATACGTTCAAACGAGGACGTACAGCCGTACCTTCGATTTTCTTACGTACACGCAGATGTCTTCTGACACGCGCTTTATTTTTATCTTGTTTTGTAATCATCTCAAGTTTTCACTCCCTTCAGTTTGCCTTTTAAGTCTTTATACTAAGACGCACTGGGTAAAAAAGAAGTACGAAGTCTTTCAAGCAGAAAGACCGCACAAAGTCGGTAAGAAACTTATTTCTTCTTACCGGCTTTACCTTCTTTACGGATGATGCGCTCGCCTTCGTATTTAATCCCTTTACCTTTGTACGGTTCAGGTTCACGAACGGAACGGATTTTAGCAGCATAGGCACCTACACGCTCTTTATCAATTCCGTGAACGATGATTTTAGTGTTCGAAGGAACTTCGAACTCGATGCCTGCTTCCGGTGAAATTTCAACCGGGTGAGAGTATCCAACGTTCAGAACGATTTTATCTCCGGATTTGCTTGCACGATATCCGACCCCAACCAGCTCCAGAGATTTTGAAAAGCCTTCAGTTACACCACTTACCATGTTGCTGACAACGCTGCGGGTTGTTCCATGCAAAGAGCGGTGAAGTTTGTTGTCCGAAGGACGAACTACATTAATTTCATTATTTTCCACAGTAACGGACATGTCTTTATGAAGCTCACGAGTCAATGTTCCTTTAGGACCTTTAACTGTGATCACTGTGTTGTTCAAAGTCACGTCAACACCAGTTGGTACTGTGATTGGTTTACGACCAATACGGGACATATCTGTTGCACCTCCTATCTTTTAAACGTTAAATTACCAAACGTAGCAAACCACTTCTCCGCCGGCTTTGGACTGACGTGCTTCTTTGTCGGTCATGATACCTTTGGATGTGGAAATAATTGCGATCCCGAGTCCACCCAGAACGCGTGGAATCTCATTGCTCTTCGTGTAAACGCGAAGACCTGGTTTACTGATTCTTTTCAAACCTGTAATAACACGCTCGTTGTTCGCACCGTATTTCAAGAAAATACGGATGATCCCTTGTTTGCTATCTTCAACAAATTCCGCATCACGAATGAATCCTTCACGTTTCAGGATGTCGGCGATTTGTTTTTTCATTGTAGATGCAGGCATTTCTACTGTTTCGTGGCGAACAGTGTTCGCGTTACGAATACGAGTAAGCATATCTGCAATTGGATCAGACATAGTCATTGTGTATAAACCTCCTTCCCAAACAGGACTTTTTACCAGCTTGCTTTTTTCACGCCAGGAATCTGGCCTTTATAAGCTAATTCACGGAAGCAAATTCTGCAGATTTTAAACTTTTGCAGCACCGAATGTGGACGACCACAACGTTCGCAACGAGTATAAGCACGAACTTTAAACTTTGGTGCGCGTTGTTGTTTGACTTTCATTGAAGTTTTTGCCACTTAGCCTGACACCTCCTAAATAGTTTCGGAGAACAGGGTGTCTTAAAATCAGACGCCCAAAACGTTATGCCAACATTATTTCGCGAAAGGCATGCCCAGCTGAGTCAGAAGCTCACGGGACTCTTCGTCAGTCTTGGCAGTCGTTACGATAACGATATCCATACCACGAACTTTATCAACTTGATCGTACTCGATTTCCGGGAAGATCAACTGTTCTTTCAGACCAAGCGTGTAGTTACCACGTCCGTCGAAAGCTTTTGTTGATACACCATGGAAGTCACGTACACGAGGGAGTGTAATGTTGAACAATTTGTCCAAGAAGTAATACATACGCTCACCACGAAGTGTTACCTTTACACCGATCGGCATGTTTTCACGCAATTTAAAACCTGCGATAGATTTTTTTGCGCGAGTGATAACTGGCTTTTGACCAGCGATCAGCTGCATGTCGTTGAGAGCAGAATCAAGCACTTTGGAGTTTTGAACTGCGTCGCCAACACCCATGTTGATTACAACTTTCTCGATTTTAGGCACTTGCATCACTGTTGTATAGTTGAACTTCTGCATCAAAGCAGGAGTGATTTCTTTCAAGAAACGTTCTTTCATTCTTGTTGTTGCCATGAATCATAGTCCTCCTTTCTTCAAAAAAAATAATTAGTCGATCACTTCGCCTGAACGTTTTGCAATACGTACTTTTTTGCCATTGTCCAAAACTTTGTAACCAACACGAGTTACTTTTCCGCTCTTCGGATCAATGTGCATAACGTTGGAAACGTGAATCGGAGCTTCCTTCTCGATGATGCCGCCTTGTGGATTCAACTGATTAGGCTTTTGGTGTTTTTTAATCATGTTAACACCTTCCACAAGCACACGGTTTTGACGAGGGTAAGCAGCGATAACGCGACCTTTTTTACCTTTATCTTTACCAGTAATCACCAGAACAGTGTCGTCTTTTTTGACGTGCAGCTTGTTGTTATGGGATTCCAGAACTTTTTTCACTTTTGGCATTTCGTACACCTCCTACGGGCACAATTTAAGGTGAATTTAGATCACTTCCGGAGCCAAGGAAACGATTTTCATGAAGTCTTTGTCACGAAGTTCGCGAGCAACTGGTCCGAAAATACGAGTACCACGTGGGCTCTTGTCTTCTTTAACGACCACTGCTGCGTTCTCATCAAATCCGATGTAGGAACCGTCTTTACGGCGGATAGAACGTTTAGTACGAACAACAACCGCTCTTACTACATCACCCTTTTTGACAACGCCGCCTGGTGTTGCTTGTTTTACGGAACAAACGATCAGGTCACCAATTTGAGCTGTACGACGTCCCGTTCCACCGAGCACACGGATACACATCAGTTCCTTCGCGCCGGAATTGTCGGCTACAGTCAAACGTGTAAATGGTTGAATCATTTATTTATCCTCCTTTCGGAAAAACTACACTACATTAGATTATAACAGCTTTTTCAACGATTTCGACCAGTCTCCAGTTTTTGTCTTTGGACAAAGGACGAGTTTCCATGATTTTAACAGTATCACCGATTTGTGCAGTGTTGTTTTCATCATGAGCTTTGAATTTTTTAGTCACTTTGATGCGTTTATGGTAGAGATCATGTTTTTTGTAAGTTTCTACAGCAATCACAATCGTTTTGTCCATTTTGTCGCTGACTACTTTACCTACTAATACTTTACGGGCATTACGTTCGCTCATTGTTGGCCTCCTTCCTAATTACAGGCGGAATTTCCACCCGGTCTAATATCTTAGCTAATCCCAAGTTCTCTTTCACGGATCACAGTTTTAGCACGAGCAATTTCCTTACGCACAGCGCCGATCCGAGTCGGGTTATCAAGCTGACCGGTAGCGAGTTGAAAGCGAAGGTTAAAAAGTTCTTCTTTAAAACCGGAGATCTTTTGTTCGATTTCAGCAGTGGTAAGATTGCGGAATTCACTAGCCTTCATTTGCTTCACCACCCAATTCTTCACGTTTCACAAACTTAGTTTTGATTGGCAGTTTGTGAGCGGCAAGACGCATTGCTTCACGAGCAATCTCTTCCGGTACACCAGCAAGTTCAAACATGATCTTACCTGGTTTCACTACTGCAACCCATTTTTCTACGTTACCTTTACCACTACCCATACGAACCTCAAGAGGCTTTTGAGTAATTGGTTTGTCAGGGAAAATTTTAATCCAAACCTTACCACCACGTTTGATGTAACGAGTCATCGCAATACGAGCAGCTTCGATTTGACGGTTAGTGATCCATGCTGGTTCAGTAGCTTGCAAACCGTACTCACCAAAATTCAGTGTAGTACCGCCTTTAGCACGACCCTTCATGTGACCACGTTGTTGTTTACGATGTTTTACGCGTTTAGGTACCAACATGATTAGTTGCCTCCTTCCTGAGGAGCTTGTTTCTTAGCTGGAGGAAGAACCTCTCCACGATAGATCCATACTTTTACGCCAAGACGGCCATAAGTAGTATGAGCCTCTGCTGTACCGTAGTCGATGTCAGCACGAAGCGTATGCAGTGGAACAGTTCCTTCGCTGTACCCTTCGGAACGAGCGATTTCGGCACCGCCAAGACGTCCGCCTACTTGAGTTTTAATTCCTTTTGCACCGGAACGCATAGTTCTTTGGATTGCTTGTTTCAACGCACGACGGAAAGAAACACGACGTTCCAATTGTTGTGCAATGCTTTCAGCAACGAGAATTGCATCCAGTTCAGGATTTTTAATTTCAGAGATATTGATGTGTACCTTTTTACCACCTGCGATTTTAGTGATTTCATTACGCAGATTTTCAACCTCGGAACCACCCTTACCGATAACCATACCTGGTTTCGCAGTGTGAATCGTTACGTTGACACGGTTAGCTGCTCTCTCGATTTCAACACGGGATACAGCGGAGTCTTTCAATCTTTTTTTCAGATGCTCACGAATCTTAACGTCTTCCAGCAAAAGATCACCGAAATCTTTGCCTGCATACCATTTGGATTCCCAATCACGGATAATACCGATTCGGAGTCCGACGGGATTTACCTTTTGGCCCACACGTTTTCCCTCCTTATTTTTCAGATACCACCAGAGTAATATGGCTGGTGCGTTTATTGATGCGGCTTGCACGACCCATTGCACGCGGGCGGAACCGTTTCATTGTAGGACCTTGGTTTACAAAAACCTCGGACACTACCAATTTATTTACGTCCATAGAGTAGTTGTGATCTGCATTCGCGATCGCAGAATTCAACAATTTCTCAACGACTGGAGAAGCGGATTTCGGAGTGTGACGAAGAATTGCAATCGCCTCACCTACCTGCTTGCCACGAATCAAATCGATAACAAGTTTCACTTTGCGAGCGGAAATCCGCACGGACTTAGCATGTGCTTTTGCTTCCATTGAGTTACCTCCTCTCAAACACTACGCTGTGTTGATTATCTTCTTGTTTTCTTATCGTCATCCGTATGGCCTTTGTACGTACGCGTTGGAGCGAACTCGCCCAATTTGTGTCCAACCATATCTTCTGTTACGTATACAGGCACGTGTTTACGACCATCATATACACCAAACGTGTGTCCGATAAATTGCGGGAAAATCGTAGAGCGACGGGACCAAGTTTTGATCACGACTTTTTTGTCAGACTCGTTCAAAACCTCTACTTTTTTCAACAGGTAACCATCAATAAATGGTCCTTTTTTGAGACTGCGACCCATTTGTGAATCCTCCCTTCGTTAAAACGTAGTCGTTCTTTAATATGTTAACGTGCGACTTAAGCGCACGTTTTATTACTTAGTACGACGACGAACGATGTACTTATCAGATGCTTTACCTTTTTTACGTGTTTTGTAACCAAGGGTTGGTTTGCCCCATGGAGACATTGGAGATTTACGTCCGATTGGAGCGCGACCTTCACCACCACCGTGTGGGTGATCGTTAGGGTTCATAACAACACCGCGAACTTCAGGACGTTGTCCCAACCAACGACTACGACCAGCTTTACCGATCTTAACAAGCTCGTGGTCTTCGTTACCTACAGAACCGATTGTAGCACGGCAAACTTTCAGAATGCGACGTACTTCACCAGAGGTCAAACGAATTGTAACATACTTCTCTTCTTTACCAAGAAGTTGGGCTTCCGTACCAGCAGCACGAACGAGTTGGCCACCTTTACCCGGTTTCAATTCGATATTGTGGATAACCGTACCCACTGGAATGTTTTCCAAAGGCAAGGAGTTACCGATTTTAATATCGGAGTCCGGACCGGATACCACTACATCTCCTACTTTCAGACCTTTAGGAGCGATGATGTAACGTTTTTCACCATCCACATAGTGGATAAGTGCGATGTTGGACGTACGGTTTGGATCATATTCGATCGTAGCAACGCGGCCCGGTATTCCATCTTTGTTACGTTTGAAGTCAATAATACGGTATTTACGTTTGTGTCCGCCGCCATGATGACGAACTGTAATTTTACCTTGGTTATTACGTCCAGCTTGCTTGCTCAGAGGTGCCAGCAACGATTTCTCGGGCTGATTTGTTGTGATCTCCTCGAAAGTAGATACAGACATTGCACGTCTGGCCGGGGACGTTGGTTTATACTTTTTAATTGGCACTGAGTTTCCCTCCTTACTTTACAGATTCAATTATACTGTTTCAAAAAACTCAAGCGGCTTACTGTCTTTGCTCAGCGTTACGAACGCTTTTTTCCACTCGCTCGTATAGCCGGAATGACGTCCGTAGCGTTTTGGTTTCGCAGGCACACGAAGTGTATTAACGTTACTTACTTTCACGTTAAAAATCGCTTCGATTGCTTTCTTAACTTCGACTTTATTGGAACGAATGTCAACTTCGAAAACATATTTCAAGTCATTCATCATACCAGCCGTACGTTCGGTGATAATCGGACGTTTGATAATATCACGAGGATCCTTCATTACGCGAGCACCTCCTCTACCTTCTGAACTGCTTCCTTCGTAATGATCAGTTTGTCGTGTCCGAGCACATCAAGAACATTAATGCCGTCTGCGGCTACAAACTTCACACCAGGAATATTACGAGCGGACAGTGCTACATTATCATCATAGCTAGGAGCTACAATCAATGCTTTACGATCAGCTTTAAGGTTATTCAAAATAGCTGCGAATTCTTTCGTTTTAGGTCCGTTCAGTGTAAGAGCGTCCAATACGATGATTTCATTCTCAATCACTTTGGATGACAATGCCGATTTGATCG
Source organism: Paenibacillus ottowii (assembly GCF_050516475.1). Lineage (NCBI taxonomy): Bacteria > Bacillati > Bacillota > Bacilli > Caryophanales > Paenibacillaceae > Paenibacillus > Paenibacillus ottowii. The sequence goes on from NZ_CP191577.1 coordinate 781,458, forward strand.
CCAGACGACGAACCTTTTTAGGCAATTTGTAAGCATAGCTGCGTGGAGTCGGACCGAATACAGTTCCGCCACCAACCCATTGTGGTGCACGAATCGAACCTTGACGAGCGCGACCAGTACCTTTTTGTTTCCAAGGTTTACGTCCGCCGCCACGTACTTCAGAACGTCCCTTTACTTTGTGAGTACCTTGACGCAGGGAAGCCAATTGCATAACAACAGCGTCATGAAGAACGTGTTTATTCGGTTCGATACCGAATACTGCATCGTTCAATTCAATTTCGCCAACTTGGCTGCCGCTAATATTAAATAGTGCTACTTTTGGCATTTCGTGTTCCTCCTTTCTTCAGTTGATATTATTTTTTCACCGTTTCTAATACTTTAACGAAGCTGTTTTTAGGTCCTGGAATGGATCCTTTCACGAGCAATACATTACGTTCTGTATCGATCTTAACAACTTCAAGGCGTTGGATCGTTACCGTTTCATGCCCCATGTGTCCTGGCAGGTGTTTACCTTTAGGAACGCGGTTAGCTTGAATGGAACCCATAGAACCTGGACCTCTGTGATAACGCGAGCCGTGTGCCATTGGTCCGCGGCTTTGTCCCCAACGTTTGATAACGCCGGCAAAACCTTTACCTTTAGAAATACCTGTTACGTCAACGAATTCGCCTTCTGTGAAGACATCAGCCTTCAGTTCTTGGCCAACCTCGTACGCAGCAAGGTCGATGCCACGAAGTTCACGAACGTAGCGCTTAGGCGCAGTATTTGCTTTTTTAGCATGTCCTGCTTCAGGTTTATTGGATCTTTTTTCTTTTTTATCAGAGAATCCGAGCTGGATAGCTTCGTATCCATCGTTTTCCAGATCTTTCTTTTGCAGAACAACACAAGGACCAGCTTCGATAACCGTAACAGCAAGTACGTTACCTTCAGGGGTAAACACTTGAGTCATTCCGAGTTTTTTTCCTAAGATACCTTTCATGTTGACACCTCTTTTCTTTTCCTAATTACATATTACAATTTAATTTCGATATCTACACCGGACGGCAGGTCCAAGCGCATCAAGGCATCCACAGTTTGTGGAGTCGGATTAACAATATCGATCAAACGCTTGTGTGTGCGCATTTCGAATTGTTCCCGAGAATCCTTGTACTTGTGTACCGCACGGAGAATAGTAATGATTTGTTTTTCAGTTGGCAGCGGAATTGGTCCGGAAACACCTGCACCCGAACGTTTAGCTGTTTCAACAATTTTCTCAGCGGATTGATCAAGAATTCTGTGATCGTAAGCTTTCAAACGAATACGAATTTTTTGCTTTGCCATTTTAGTCCCTCCTTCTATCGCCCAATTTGGTATCGGACATACTCCGTGAAAATTTTCTAACAGCCCTCCCATGGCAAAGGGGCCGGGTGTGTCAGTAACCTCTCACATCATCGCACAGTCACAAACAACATTAGTTATTATATCGAATAGTTCTGCCTATTGCAAGCAAAAACGAAAAAAACAATATATCTTATTTTCAAAGATACAATTGTACTCGCGGCTCGCTGTTATTCCTCAAGAGAAAAGCCCCCGCACCATGGCAGGGGCTCGTTTTACTTCGTTCCAATACGATGTTACTCGTTCCAGTACAATGTTGCTATATTCAAGGCTCGTAGCCTTATTATTTGGAGATTGTTGCTACAGCACCTGCACCAACTGTGCGGCCACCTTCACGAATGGAGAACTTAGTTCCTTCTTCAATCGCGATTGGGCTGATCAGTTGAACAGTAACTGTAATGTTATCACCAGGCATTACCATTTCGGAACCTTCTGGCAAAGTGATGATACCAGTTACGTCAGTTGTACGGAAGTAGAACTGTGGACGGTAACCAGTGAAGAAAGGTTTGTGACGTCCACCTTCTTCTTTAGTCAAAACGTAGATTTGAGCAGAGAATTCTGTATGTGGGTTAACAGAACCCGGCTTAGCCAATACTTGACCACGCTCGATTTGTGCACGATCTACACCGCGAAGCAGTGCGCCGATGTTGTCACCAGCTTGAGCGGAATCAAGCAATTTACGGAACATTTCTACGCCTGTTACTACGGATTTACGGGATTCTTCTTGAATACCGATGATTTCGATTTCGTCGCCCACTTTAACTGTACCACGCTCTACACGGCCTGTAGCAACTGTACCACGACCAGTGATGGAGAATACGTCCTCGACAGGCATAAGGAAAGGCTTGTCAGTGTCGCGTTCTGGAGTTGGGATATAAGTGTCGATTGTTTCGAACATTTCAACGATTTTCTTAGCCCAGTCGCCATCTGGGTTTTGCAGTGCTTCACGAGCAGAACCGCGAGTGATTGGAGTGTCGTCGCCTGGGAAGTCATACTCGCTCAGCAAATCGCGAACTTCCATTTCAACCAATTCCAGCAACTCTTCGTCTTCAACCATGTCGCATTTGTTCAGGAATACTACGATGTATGGAACACCTACTTGACGGGACAAGAGGATGTGTTCACGAGTTTGTGGCATAGGACCGTCAGCTGCGGATACAACCAGGATCGCTCCGTCCATTTGAGCAGCACCAGTGATCATGTTTTTAACATAGTCAGCGTGACCTGGGCAGTCAACGTGTGCATAGTGACGGTTAGGTGTTTCGTATTCCACGTGTGCAGTGGAGATTGTGATACCGCGTTCGCGCTCTTCTGGAGCTTTATCGATTTGATCGAATGCTACAGCAGCACCACCGTAAGTTTTGGAAAGTACAGTTGTGATTGCAGCAGTCAAAGTTGTTTTACCATGATCGACGTGACCAATTGTACCGATATTAACGTGCGGTTTGTTACGTTCAAACTTAGCCTTTGCCATTTGAACAATTCCTCCTCAATAACATGTTTTATTTTAGGCTGTCGGAAACCTCTAGAAACTAGAGAATCCGATCAGCAAATACATTGTATTACTCGCCGCCTTTGGTTTTAGCAACGATCTCTTCAGCGATGCTCTTCGGAACCTCTTCATAGTGATGAAGCTCCATGGAGAACACACCGCGTCCTTGTGTACCGGAACGAAGTGTAGTGGAATATCCAAACATTTCGGACAATGGAACCATTGCACGAATGATTTGGGCACCGCCACGGGAATCCATACCTTCAATCCGACCACGACGGGAGTTCAACATACCCATTACGTCTCCCATGTATTCCTCTGGAACCGTTACTTCAACTTTCATAATCGGCTCAAGCAATACAGGTTTACATTTGTCTTTCGCTGCTTTCAGCGCCATTGAACCGGCAATTTTAAATGCCATTTCATTGGAATCGACATCATGGTATGATCCATCCACGATTGTAGCTTTAACGTCCACCAGCGGGAAGCCAGCCAGGACACCGTTTTTCATTTGCTCTTCAATACCAGCAAGTGCAGGTCCGATGTATTCTCTTGGAACAGAGCCACCGACAACCTTGCTTTCAAACTGGCTACCAGTACCTGCTTCAAGTGGTTCGAACTCAACCCATACGTGACCATATTGACCACGACCACCGGATTGACGAACAAACTTACCTTCAACACGTGCTGGAGCACGGAATGTTTCACGGTATGCTACTTGTGGTTTACCTACATTGGTTTCCACTTTGAACTCACGACGCATACGGTCAATGATAATGTCCAAGTGAAGCTCACCCATACCTGCCAAGATAGTTTGGCCAGTTTCTTCGTTAGTAGAAGCGCGAAGAGTTGGATCTTCTTCGGTCAACTTACCGAGTGCAACTGCCATTTTGTCTTGGTCAGCTTTGGTTTTAGGCTCAACCGCGATTTCGATAACCGGATCAGGGAAATTCATGGATTCGAGAATAACTGGATTCTTCTCATCACACAGTGTATCACCTGTACCTGTATCTTTCAAACCTACGGCTGCCGCAATGTCACCGGAGTATACTTCAGTGATTTCTTGACGGCTGTTCGCATGCATTTGAAGAATACGTCCGATACGTTCACGTTTGCCCTTTGTTGCATTCAATACGTAGGAACCGGATTGAAGCACACCGGAGTATACGCGGAAGAATGTCAACTTACCAACGTAAGGATCCGTCATAATTTTGAAGGCCAATGCGGAGAAAGGCTCTTCATCAGAAGAATGACGTTCAACTTCTGTACCATCTTCCAGATGACCTTGAATACTCGGTACATCAATAGGAGCTGGCAGGTAATCAACAACAGCGTCCAGCATCAACTGAACACCTTTGTTACGGTAAGAAGATCCACAGATAACTGGGAAGATCTTAACTTCTACAACACCTTTACGGAGAGCGGCTTTAATTTCTTCAACCGTGATCTCTTCACCTTCAAGGTATTTCATAGTCAAATCTTCGTCCAGTTCAGCAACCTTCTCAATCAATTCGTTGCGGAGTTCTTCAACTTTGTCTTTGTATTCCGCAGGAATTTCGGTTTCTTCGATATTTTGACCAAGGTCATCTTTGTACATATAAGCCTTTTGTCCAACGATATCGATGATACCTAAGAAGTCATTTTCTGCACCGATTGGAAGTTGAATCGCAACTGCGTTCGCTTGAAGGCGATCACGCATATCAGCTACAACGTTCAAGAAGTCGGCACCAATAATATCCATTTTGTTTACATATGCGATACGTGGAACGCCATAGCGATCAGCCTGTCTCCATACAGTTTCAGACTGAGGCTCAACGCCTTCTTTCGCACTGAAAACACCAACTGCTCCGTCCAATACACGAAGGGAACGTTCAACTTCAACAGTGAAGTCAACGTGCCCCGGGGTGTCGATGATATTGACGCGGTGACCTTTCCAGGCAGCGGTCGTCGCAGCGGAAGTAATCGTGATTCCGCGCTCTTGTTCTTGCTCCATCCAGTCCATTGTTGCAGCACCTTCGTGAACTTCACCGATTTTGTGCGTACGGCCTGTGTAGAACAAGATCCGCTCTGTTGTTGTGGTTTTACCCGCGTCAATATGAGCCATGATCCCGATATTACGTGTATTTTTCAAGGAGAACTCTCTTGCCATGAAATGGGTCTCCCTTCAAAATTGAAGTTATTTTTTTGAGCTGAATCCTACCAACGATAGTGAGCAAACGCTTTGTTCGCTTCAGCCATTTTGTGCGTGTCTTCACGTTTTTTCACGGAAGCGCCTGTGTTGTTGGAAGCATCGATAATCTCAGCCGCCAAACGCTCTTCCATAGTCTTCTCGCCGCGGTTGCGGGAGTAGTTTACGAGCCAACGTAATCCCAGGGACGTACGTCTTTCTGGTTTTACCTCGATTGGTACTTGGTAGTTGGCACCGCCGACACGGCGTGCTTTAACTTCCAGGACTGGCATGATATTCTTGATAGCTGCTTCAAAAACTTCCATCGGGTCATTCCCCGTACGTTCTTGGATAAGCTTGAACGCATTATACAGAATGCTTTGAGCAACGCCTCGTTTTCCGTCGAGCATGATGCGGTTGATCAAGCGAGTAACCAACTTGCTGTTGTATACCGGATCTGGCAACACGTCTCTTTTGGTAACTGGACCTTTGCGTGGCATGGATATCCCCCTTTCTTACATGTTAAACCTGCATACGCGGTTTATATTCATTAGGATTTTTTAGCTTTAGGGCGTTTTGCGCCGTATTTGGAACGAGCTTGCATGCGGTTATTTACGCCTGCAGTATCCAAAGCACCGCGAACGATGTGATAACGCACACCCGGAAGGTCTTTTACACGACCGCCACGAATCAGCACTACGCTGTGTTCTTGAAGGTTATGTCCAATACCTGGAATGTAAGCAGTCACCTCTACACGGTTCGTCAAGCGAACACGAGCATATTTACGAAGTGCGGAGTTTGGTTTTTTCGGAGTCATAGTACCTACACGAGTGCATACTCCACGTTTTTGTGGGGCACTGATGTCAGTAGCTTCACGTTTCAAGGCATTAAAACCTTTTTGCAAAGCTGGTGATTTCGATTTCTCGATTTTGGCTTGACGTCCTTTACGAACCAGTTGGTTAATAGTTGGCATGTTGGTTGCCACCCCCTTCCTCAATTTTTGCTGTTACTTTACAAACCTTATCTAAGCCCACAGACCCAGGCGGTTCATAAAAGAACAAATGAAAAGTCTTTGCCGCCAAGAATAACGATTCCCTAGACAAAAACGTTCCTTACCTTATTGTTTTACGATAGCAGCCATCGCGGCCCCCACTTCAATCCCGCATGCAGCTCCGAGATTTTTCATTGTGTCTACGAGAGTCACTTTGACTCCTTGCTTATTGCACAAATCAATGATGTTGGAAGTGAGACGCTGATCTGCGTCTTCTGCCACATATACTTCTGAGGCGAAGCCCAATTCTACCATACGAATGGTTTGTTTGGTACCGATTTTGACATGAGCATCTTGTAGTCCCTGTTCTTTAGACATATCTCATTCCTCCGAAAAGACCCAATAGCATATAGGCTGCTCACGCACCTTTGCTATATTAGCATTGACTATGAACAATGTCAAGACAATTATCAACTATAATCTATTCAAATAAAGTAGTACGTTACTTTTTCATAAGAAGCGCCGGAGCACCGTTGCTGTAGCTTTTACCCAAAGCTCATATCTACGGTGTTCCGGGCTTATTATACTATTTTTAGATTACTCAGCTGAAATGGGTTCAAGCTCCTCAGATGAGGATTGCCCCTCTTCAGGCTGGGCAAATTTCACGCTACGGTAACGGTTCATACCTGTTCCCGCAGGGATCAATTTACCGATAATTACATTTTCTTTCAGACCAAGCAACTGATCGACTTTTCCTTTGATAGCTGCGTCTGTCAAGACACGAGTAGTTTCCTGGAAGGAAGCCGCTGACAAGAAGGAATCAGTTTCCAAAGACGCCTTGGTGATACCAAGAAGAACTGGTTTGGCCACCGCTGGTTCTTGGCCACTAAGAATCGCTATCTTGTTCGCATTCTCATACTCATGCACATCAACAAATGAACCTGGAAGGAGTGTCGTGTCACCCGCATCGATGATACGAATCTTACGCAACATTTGACGAATCATAACTTCTACGTGCTTGTCGTTGATTTCTACACCCTGGTTCCGATATACACGTTGAACTTCCTGAAGGATATAGTTCTGTACCCCGCGAATACCTTTAATACGCAGCATTTCTTTAGGGTCAATCGAACCATCCGTCAGTTCGTCCCCGGCTTCAACAGTCATGCCTTCGCTTACGCGCAGACGTGAACCATAAGTAACCGAATAGGTTTTTGTTTCAGCTTCACCCTGAATGTCGATTTCGCGACGGTCTTTCCCTTCGCGAACCTCTTTAACTACACCGTCAATTTCACTAATGGTTGCCTGACCTTTAGGATTACGTGCTTCAAAAAGCTCCTGGATACGAGGCAAACCTTGCGTGATATCGTCGCCCGCTACACCACCTGTGTGGAACGTACGCATGGTGAGCTGTGTCCCTGGTTCACCGATGGATTGAGCCGCGATAATACCAACCGCTTCCCCAATCTCAACGTGTTTGCCAGTAGCCAGATTACGACCGTAACATTTTTTGCAGACGCCATGTTTGGCACGGCAACTTAACACGGAACGAATTTGGACTTTTTCTACACCAGCTTTAACAATCGCTTCAGCTTTGTTGGAGTCAATCAGTTCATTGCGTCTAGCTAAAATCTCACCAGTCTCAGGATGACGTACTGTTTCGAAGCAATAACGACCTTCCAAACGATCGTACAGGTCCTCAATTACTTCTTTACCGTCCTGGATGCGACTTACTGTAAAGCCTTTATCCGTTCCGCAGTCATCTTCGCGCACGATAACATCTTGTGCCACGTCAACGAGACGACGAGTCAGGTAACCAGAGTCAGCTGTACGTAACGCTGTATCCGCCAAACCTTTACGCGCTCCGTGTGTGGAGATGAAGTACTCGAGTACTGTCAGACCTTCACGGAAATTCGATTTGATTGGGAGCTCGATAATACGACCCGATGGATTCGCCATCAGTCCGCGCATACCGCCGAGCTGAGTAATCTGTGATTTGTTACCACGCGCTTTGGAGTCAACCATCATCATGATAGAGTTGTAGCGATCCATGGATTTCATCAAAATGTCTGTGATATCATCCTTAGCCTTGGACCAAATATCAATAATCCGGTCATAGCGCTCCTCGTTCGTAATCAGACCACGACGATACTGATTCGTTACGACTTGTGCTTTATCGTCAGACGCTTTAAGAATATCCTGTTTCTCTTGAGGTACAACTACGTCTGCCACAGCAACCGTTACACCTGCACGAGTGGAATACGTAAAGCCAAGCTGTTTGATCTTATCCAAAATCACAGCCGTTTCTGTTGTGTGGTAAATCTCAAAGCAACGGGCGATGATATTACCAAGGTAATCCTTACCCACCCCACTAGCTTGTGGAGCGTTCTGAATGGCTTCAGTAAGATTTACACCCTTCTCATAAACAAAGAACTCCTCAGCAGTACCATAGAGCAGGTTGGCGCGAGTAGCGTCATTGATATACGGGAAGCTTGCTGGGAAAATCTCATTAAAGATAATTTTACCCACGGTTGTAATCAACATTGCATCCTGTTGCTTCTCTGTAAAGCTCGTTTTATTCAACGCCTTAACCGGAATAGCTACACGGGCATGAAGCCCAGCAGTTCCGCGCTGATAAGCCGAGATAGCCTCATTCGGATTGCGAAGGATCATGTTACTTCCTTCTTCTTCCTTGTTATCCATAGTCAAATAGAATGAGCCAAGGACCATATCCTGGGAAGGAGTAACAACAGGCTTGCCGTCTTTTGGATTCAAAATGTTGCCGGATGCCAGCATGAGCAAACGAGCTTCCGCTTGAGCTTCCGCAGACAACGGAACGTGAACCGCCATTTGGTCACCGTCAAAGTCAGCATTATATGCCGTACATACGAGCGGATGCAAACGAATCGCACGGCCTTCAACCAAGATTGGTTCAAACGCTTGAATACCCAGTCTATGCAGCGTAGGGGCACGGTTTAGAAGAACTGGATGTTCCTTGATTACTTCTTCGAGTACGTCCCATACTTCAGCACTCACGCGCTCCACCTTACGTTTCGCGCTCTTGATGTTGTGTGCCAAGCCTTTGTTCACAAGCTCTTTCATTACAAAAGGCTTGAACAGCTCTAGCGCCATTTCTTTCGGTAGACCACATTGGTACATCTTCAAGTACGGACCTACTACGATAACGGAACGACCGGAATAGTCAACACGTTTCCCGAGCAAGTTTTGGCGGAAACGTCCTTGTTTACCTTTCAGCATGTGGCTGAGGGATTTCAATGGACGATTACCCGGACCTGTAACAGGACGACCACGACGGCCATTATCAATCAGAGCGTCAACAGCTTCCTGCAGCATCCGTTTTTCATTTTGTACGATAATATCTGGCGCACCCAGATCTAACAGACGTTTCAGACGGTTATTACGGTTAATAACACGACGATACAGATCATTAAGGTCAGAAGTAGCAAAACGTCCACCATCCAGCTGTACCATTGGACGAAGCTCAGGAGGTATAACAGGTAGTACGTCCATGATCATCCAATCCGGTTGGTTACCGGAATTACGGAATGCCTCAATAACTTCAAGGCGTTTGATCGCACGGTTTCGACGTTGTCCCTGAGCTGTACGCAGCTCTTCTTTCAAAAATTCCAATTCTTTGTCTATATCTAAATCTTGAAGAAGCTTTTTAACCGCTTCAGCACCCATTCCTGCCTGAAATCCGTAGCCATATTTTTCACGGTAACTGCGGTATTCTTTCTCGGACAGGAGTTGCTTTTTCTCCAAAGGCGTATCTCCTGGATCGGTTACAACATAAGATGCGAAGTAAATGATCTCTTCCAAAGATCTTGGAGACATATCAAGAGCAAGACCCATACGACTCGGAATGCCTTTGAAGTACCAAATGTGCGATACAGGAGCAGCCAACTCAATGTGGCCCATGCGTTCACGGCGAACCTTAGCACGAGTAACTTCTACTCCACAGCGGTCGCAGACAACACCTTTATACCGTACACGTTTGTACTTACCACAATGACATTCCCAATCTTTCGTAGGTCCGAAAATCTTCTCGCAAAATAGTCCTTCTTTTTCCGGTTTAAGCGTACGATAGTTAATCGTCTCCGGTTTTTTGACTTCTCCGCGGGACCAAGAACGAATCTTTTCGGGGGAAGCAAGCCCGATTTTCATATATTCGAAATTGTTAACGTCCAACAAGGAGCAACCCTCCTTAACCAAATCCTGAGTTTTTAGGTTTGATACCGCCCGGCAGCACCGGGCGGTATCAAGAGGCCCGATCCATTCAAAATGGATTAGGGCATATAACAAAGCTGATATGAGTCAGTCAGCAGTCAAATTACTCTACGCCAACCTCAGAGCCTTCCAGATTCAAACTCAGCTTATCGCCAGTTGTATCATCCTCATCATCAAGCTCTCTCATTTCGATCTCTTGTTCGTCTTCGGACAGAATCTTCACGTCCATACCCAAGCTTTGCAGCTCTTTGATCAAGACCTTGAATGATTCAGGAACACCCGGTTCTGGGACATTTTCACCTTTAACGATGGATTCGTATGTTTTAACACGTCCAACCACGTCATCCGATTTCACAGTCAAAATTTCCTGAAGCGTGTACGCCGCACCGTAGGCTTCCAGTGCCCATACTTCCATCTCCCCGAAGCGCTGACCACCGAATTGAGCTTTACCACCCAACGGCTGCTGCGTAACAAGAGAGTAAGGGCCTGTAGAACGAGCATGGATCTTATCGTCGACCATGTGCGCCAGTTTGATCATGTGCATGACACCGACCGTAACTTCACGTTCAAAACGATCACCTGTACGCCCATCATACAACACTGTCTTACCATTGCGTTGCATGCCCGCTTCTTCCATCGTATCAAATACGTCATACTCCTTGGCACCATCGAATACTGGAGTTGCCACATGAATACCAAGACGCATTGCAGCCATACCCAGATGCACTTCAAGCACCTGTCCGATGTTCATCCGTGAAGGTACACCCAGCGGATTCAGAACGACTTGTACTGGCGTGCCATCTGGCAAGAACGGCATATCTTCTTCAGGCAGAATACGGGCAACGACACCCTTGTTACCGTGACGTCCGGCCATTTTATCGCCTTCGGAAATTTTACGTTTTTGAGCAATATAGACGCGTACCAACTGGTTTACACCCGGTGGCAGCTCATCGCCATTTTCACGTGTAAATACTTTAACATCTACGACGATTCCGTCGGTTCCGTGAGGAACTCTCAAGGAAGTATCACGAACCTCGCGCGCCTTCTCACCGAAGATTGCATGCAAGAGACGTTCTTCAGCTGTCAACTCAGTTACACCCTTAGGTGTTACTTTACCAACAAGAATGTCACCTGCGGCGATTTCAGCACCAATGCGAATGATGCCGCGCTCATCTAGATTGCGAAGCGCTTCTTCACCAACATTTGGAATATCACGAGTGATTTCTTCTGGCCCAAGCTTCGTATCACGGGCTTCAGATTCGTATTCCTCGATATGGATCGAGGTATATACATCCTCTTTAACCAGCTTCTCGCTCAGCAAGATCGCATCCTCGTAGTTGTAACCTTCCCAAGTCATGAACGCTACGACAACGTTACGTCCGAGTGCCAACTCACCCATCTCGGTGGAAGGACCGTCAGCAAGAATATCGCCAACTTTGACAATATCGCCTCTGTTTACGATTGGACGCTGGTTGATGCATGTTCCTTGGTTAGAACGCATAAATTTGTGTAATTTATACTTAACAATATCGCCTTTGACTTCAGCGCCATCTACCGTTTCAATACGACGCAGCCAAATTTCGTTAGCCGAAGAACGTTCAATTACCCCGTTGTACTTGGACACAACGCACACACCGGAATCTTTTGCAGACTTATGTTCCATCCCCGTTCCTACCAAAGGCGCTTTCGGAATCAGCAATGGGACAGCCTGCCGCTGCATGTTGGAACCCATCAATGCACGGTTCGAGTCATCATTCTCCAAGAACGGGATCAGCGCAGTTGCGACCGATACAACCTGTTTAGGCGATACGTCCATGTAATCGACACGGCTACTTGCCATTGGAATAATGTTATCAGACTGCTTGTTATAGCGGACAATAACGATTTCATCCTTAAAGGTGTTTTCTTCCGTCAATTCCGCATTTGCCTGAGCAACGATGTAGTTATCTTCTTCATCAGCAGTCAAGTAATCAATCTGGTCTGTAACTTTTCCAGTTTTCGGATCTACCCAGCGATATGGAGCTTCGATAAATCCGTATTCGTTGATACGTGCAAAAGTTGACAAAGAGTTGATCAAACCAATGTTTGGTCCCTCTGGTGTCTCGATAGGACACATACGGCCGTAGTGACTCGGATGGACGTCACGTACTTCCATGCCCGCGCGTTCGCGCGTCAAACCGCCGGGTCCGAGTGCAGACAGACGACGTTTGTGCGTCAGCTCAGCAAGCGGGTTTGTCTGATCCATGAACTGAGACAGCTGGGAGCTACCAAAGAACTCTTTAATCGATGCAATGACCGGACGTATGTTAATCAGCGCTTGTGGCGTAATTACATTAGCATCCTGAATTGACATTCTTTCGCGTACCACGCGTTCCATACGGGACAGACCAATACGGAACTGATTTTGGAGCAACTCACCTACAGAACGTAAACGACGGTTACCCAGATGGTCAATGTCGTCCGTACTTCCGATTCCGTGAAGTAAGTTAATAAAATAACTGATGGAGGAAATAATATCGGCAGGCGTAATGTTCTTAATCGATTTATCGATATTTCCATTGGCAATCAGTTTTACTACTTTACCGTCTTCGATTGGCGAGAATACATCGATCGTTTGAAGCGGAATATCATTGCTTTCCAATACGCCACTAGCAACATGATACGTACGGTGTCCAACCGACTCTTCCAGTTGTGCCAAAATCTCGTCCAACAAGCGGCGGTCTACCATTTGCCCTGCTTCAGCGATGATTTCACCAGTTGTTGTATCAATCAGTGTCTCAGCCAGACGTTGATTGAACAGACGGTTTTTGATGTGAAGCTTTTTATTGATTTTGTAACGGCCTACGTTGGCCAGATCATAACGTTTTGGATCAAAGAAGCGTGCAACAAGCAAGCTCTTTGCATTATCCAATGTAGGTGGCTCACCCGGACGAAGACGCTCATAAATTTCAATCAGCGCTTTCTCCGTGGAATCCGTGTTGTCTTTATCAAGTGTGTTGCGGATATATTCGTCATTGCCGAGCAAATCCAGAATCTCAGCATCAGTGCCAAAGCCAAGCGCACGCAGCAACACCGTAACCGGAATTTTACGGGTACGGTCAATCCGGACATAGATAATATCCTTCGCATCCATCTCCAGTTCGAGCCAAGCCCCCCGGTTAGGAATTACCGTTGCGGTGTATGTTGTTTTCGCATTCTTGTCGACTTTTGTGCTGAAATAGACGCTGGGAGAGCGAACCAACTGGCTGACAATAACCCGTTCCGCACCGTTAATAATAAACGTACCCGTTTCAGTCATCAGCGGGAAGTCTCCCATGAATACTTCCTGCTCTTTCACTTCCCCGGTTTCTTTATTAATAAGCCGGACTTTTACCCGAAGCGGTGCCGCATACGTAACGTCGCGTTCTTTTGCGTCGTCAACGGTATATTTGGGTTCTCCGAGAGAGTAATCGATAAACTCCAGAATCAGATTTCCTGTGAAATCTTGAATTGGAGAAATATCCCGAAACATTTCCCGTAATCCTTCCTCCAAAAACCAATCATAGGATTTTTGTTGGATCTCAATCAGGTTGGGAACCTCGAGTACCTCATTAATACGTGCATAACTGCGCCGAGTGCGTCGACCATATTGAACAAGATGTCCTGCCAACTTAAACTCACCCCTCATGTCTACTCACTTTAAAAATACATTGCGAACCTCTGTTTGTGACCTTATAATAAGACACATACAGAAGATTCGATCTTACAAATACAGAAAAGCCCTTACTCGAATGCATTCGAAAAAAGAGCGACGTATCTGCAGAATCCTCTTACCGGAAGATCTTCATCACTTGTAGATTTGCCCAAAATGGTTATATTATACGTAATAGAGATAAATACTATACCCTGCTACGCATAAATCTATTGACATTTCAACAAACTAAAGCCATGGAGGGCATCCTAATACTGACATTTTATAATGATATCACAGCCCAGGATTCAAGTCAATAGTCCTATTGCAATTTTCTAAGACTTTTTTTCAGCCTTCAAAATCCGATATCCTTTATCCTTGGTAACTTCCTCCACGCAACCAAAAAGACTCTCTATTTTAGCGCTCGCCGAAGGGGCTCCCTGCTTCTTCTGAATGACCACCCACAAAGCTCCACCCTCATTTAGATGCTCATATGCAAGTTCAAAAATGGTATGCACCGTTTCTTTCCCTGCACGTATAGGAGGGTTCGTCAAAATCACATCAAAATGTTCATGCCGCACTTCATCAAACAAATCACTTTGTTTAATAGTGACATTCCTAATCCCATTACGTTCCGCATTTTCAATGGCTAATTGAACAGCTCGCTCGTTAATATCAACCATCGTAACATGCCCATCTGGGACAAGCATTGCCGCCGCTAAACCAATCGGCCCGTAACCACATCCTACATCTAATACCGAGGCTTGTGCAGGAAGCTGCATGGCTTCAATCAGCACACGACTCCCATAATCAATTCCCTGCTTTGAAAAAACGCCTGAATCGCTTACAAATCGATATGAACGACCCCGCAGTACTGTTTCTAAACTCCGCCGTTCATGCGCCGTCTCTGGTCGTTTGGAGTAATAATGATCCGCCATTCACGCCCACCTCTTTCGGTTGTACTACCATCATAGCCTTTACAATATCATTTCAGACTTGTTGGTATTACCGTTTTACAGCAACAAACCCCTTGAAGATCACCTCAAGGGGTTTGTTTTAGTTCATTGTCTGCTAGAGAGCAGTCAATTATTTTACTTCTACAGAAGCGCCTGCTTCTTCCAATTTTGCTTTAATGGATTCAGCTTCTTCTTTAGCAACTTTTTCTTTCAATGGTTTTGGAGCGTTGTCAACCAGTTCTTTTGCTTCTTTCAGGCCAAGACCTGTGATTTCGCGAACTGCTTTGATAACGTTGATTTTGGAAGCGCCAGCGCTTGTCAAGATTACGTCGAACTCGGATTGCTCAGCTTCTGCTGCGCCACCTGCTGCGCCACCTGCTACAGCTACTGGAGCTGCTGCAGTTACGCCAAATTCTTCTTCGATTGCTTTCACGAGATCGTTCAGTTCCAATACGGACATACCTTTAATTGCTTCCAAGATTTGCTCTTTACTCATGGTTGAACCTCCATTTAAATTCGTATTTTTTTGTTCTCAACTGCTATACAGCAGGGTTAATTCCTAACTTATGCGCTTTGCTCTTCTTTTTCTGCAACAGCTTTAACTGCAAGCGCGAAGTTGCGCATAGGAGCTTGAAGCACGCTGAGGAGCATGGAAAGGAGACCTTCGCGGGATGGCAATTCTGCCAGCGCTTTGATTTCCTCAACACCGATCACACGACCTTCTACAACTGCACCTTTCAGTTCCAATGCATTGTTTTTCTTAGCGAAATCGTTCAAGATTTTAGCTGCAGACACTGCATCATCTTTGCCGAACGCGATTGCAGTAGGACCTGTCAATACTGCGTCCAGTTCAGTCAATTCTGCTGCCGCAGTTGCACGGCGGAGCAGTGTGTTTTTCAGCACTTGAAATTCGATTCCGGCTTCGCGAAGCTGCTTACGCAGCTCAGTTACTTGGGCAACATTCAGACCGCGATAGTCTGCAACTACAGTTGTTACGCTCTCGCGCAATTTTGCAGCTACAACTTCAACAGCTTCTTGTTTTGCTTGAATCACCTTTGCATTTGCCAAACTGTACACCTCCTGATCAATTTATCCACTTTGTTCGAAACACCCATTCTGGTGCTCTACCAAAGTCGTTTTCCTGAGCATGAAAAAAGCCTCCGTAGAGTACGAAGGCTTGATAAATCCACATGGACGGGACAAGCCCGTCACATGAAACGTTCTATCATAACACCTCGGTAGGAAATTAAGCCCGAGGGCACCTACTGTCTACGGTAAGCATATTCAACTTTAACGGTCAGTCACAAGGACTCACAACTTTTACAGCATACCAGTTTTGATTGAGTATGTCAATCAAAATATTATCTGTAAACAGATGCGTTCACACGTGCACTTGGTCCCATAGTCGAAGAAATAGCGATGTTTTTCAGGTATACACCTTTAGCAGCCGCTGGCTTCGCACGGTTCAAGGCTTCAATCAAGGCTTTAAGGTTTTCGTTCAGTTGTTCAGCACTGAAGGAAGCTTTGCCGATTGGTGCGTGAATTTGACCTGCTTTGTCGAGACGGTATTCGATTTTACCAGCTTTAATTTCTTGAACAGCTTTGGCAACGTCGAAAGTAACTGTACCTGCTTTAGGATTAGGCATCAAACCTTTACCACCGAGCAAACGACCCAGTTTACCAACCTCACTCATCATATCAGGTGTCGCAACGCAGACATCGAATTCGAACCAGCCTTGTTGGATTTTGTTGATCATATCTTGATCGCCAACAAAATCAGCGCCAGCCGCTTCCGCTTCTTTCACTTTGTCACCTTTTGCAAATACCAGAACGCGTTGTGTTTTACCCGTACCATGTGGCAGGACAACAACACCACGAACAGCCTGGTCTTGTTTACGGGAATCTACGCCCAGACGAACTGCTGCTTCAACGGTTTCGTCAAATTTAGCAGTCGCAGCCTTTTTCACCAATTCAACGGCTTCCAAAGGCTCGTAAGTTGCTTCGCTATCAATCAGCTTAGCAGCTTCCAGGTACTTCTTACCATGTTTAGCCATAATATTTTCCTCCTTATGTGGTATTAGCGGATATTCCTCCCACACTTGCCGGACAGTCAAACTGCCGGCACACGTAGATTAATAAAATTAATCTACGATGGTGATACCCATGCTGCGAGCAGTACCTTCAACCATACGCATTGCCGATTCTACGGAAGCTGCGTTAAGGTCAGGCATTTTTTGCTCTGCAATTTGACGAACAGTAGCGCGATTTACAGTTGCAACTTTCGTTTTATTCGGTTCACCGGAACCTTTTTCGATTTTAGCAGCAACTTTCAACAGAACAGCAGCCGGTGGAGTTTTGGTGATGAACGTAAAAGAACGATCCTCAAATACCGAAATTTCAACCGGGATAATCAGGCCTGCTTGATCAGCAGTACGAGCGTTGAACTCTTTACAGAATGCCATAATGTTGACACCTGCTTGACCCAAAGCTGGACCTACTGGAGGCGCTGGATTAGCTTTCCCTGCAGGAATCTGCAGTTTTACCATTTTAATTACCTTTTTTGCCATGGATGACACCTCCTTGACTCAATAGTGGTAGACGGACCTATTGATCCTCCCACAAGAAACCTGTAAGAAAAATCTATATTTTCTCCACTTGAGTATAATCCAACTCAAGCGGGGTTTCCCGTCCAAACATGTTGACGTGAACCTTAAGCTTGCTCTTCTCAACCAAAATTTCTTCCACGGAGCCCACAAAATTCGCAAAAGGACCAACTTTAATTCGCACGGATTCCTTAACATCGAATTCAATCTTCGGTTTCGGCTCTACCATGCCCATATGCTTCAGAATTTGTTCAACTTCTTCTGGAAGCAATGGCGTCGGCTTGGAACCCGAGCCTGTCGACCCTACAAATCCCGTAACACCTGGTGTGTTGCGTACAACATACCAAGAATCATCGGTTTGGACCATTTCGACCAAGACATAACCAGGGTAGACTTTACGCATAACGGTTTTTTTCTTACCGTCCTTGGTTACCAGTTCTTCTTCCATAGGAACAAGAACACGGAATATCTTGTCTTCCATGCCCATGGACTCAACGCGTTTTTCCAAATTGGCTTTGACTTTGTTCTCATACCCTGAATAGGTATGAACGACGTACCATCTTTTTTCCATATCAAGCCACCTGGAACCCTTCCTAGATAATCGCTTCGATCACAGCGGAAATGCCGATATCGAGAACCCAAAAATAAATCGTGACGAACGCAATCGTCCCTACGACAATCAGCGTATAGTTGGTCAGTTCTTTACGATTGGGCCAGCGAACTTTCTTGAGTTCAGCCCAGCTTTCAGAGAAAAAGGAAAACAGAGACTTGAAACTGCGTTTCACGCCGACTACACCTCCAAAAACTATCTGGTTTCCCGATGAGAAGTCTGTTCGTTACAGGACTTACAGAATTTCTTCATCTCCATGCGGTCGGGGTGATTACGCTTGTTTTTCGTCGTTGTGTAATTTCTTTGTTTGCAATTCGTACAAGCCAAAGTAATAATTACCCGCATGATGTGCACCTCCCGAAGACATCCAACACCGGAAGTCTCATAATTGATCCTAAAAAAACCGCGAATTTAGGCCTACCTAAAACACTTTATCACACGAGGTTTTCCATGTCAACGAATGTTTGCATACATTTCGCAGTCCCGGTTGTAGTCATTTTAACATCTGTCCATCCTTTGAAGCTGTTCTCTGAAATACTGCCTCAAAAACAAAGCGATATCTATTATTCATCTTTTTTAGTATAAATCATTTACAACACTTATAAACCTGTACAGCTTACCCCAAACGAATAAAAAAAGACTCAAACTCGAGCCTTTTCTTTGTCAGCCTCTACTTTCAGCTATCCCTTACTTCCAGATACTTTTCAAGTTTACGCTTGACCCGTTGCAGCGCGTTATCAATGGATTTCACATGGCGGTCCAGGTCTTCAGCAATCTCCTGATACGAACGTCCGTCTAGATACAACATAAGTACCTTGCGTTCTAGCTCGCTCAGAATCTCGGACATTTTGTCCTCAAGACCCACAAACTCTTCCTGATTGATAATCAGCTCTTCAGGATCACTTACTTGTGTTCCGCAAATCACATCGAGCAACGTCCGGTCTGACTCTTCATCATAGATGGGCTTGTCCAGAGATACGTAAGAGTTCAGAGGAATGTGCTTTTGTCGTGTAGCCGTTTTAATTGCCGTAATAATCTGTCGTGTGATACACAATTCGGCGAAAGCCTTAAACGAAGCAAGCTTGTCTCCCTTAAAATCGCGAATAGATTTGTAGAGACCAATCATGCCCTCCTGAATAATATCCTCGCGATCAGCACCAATCAGGAAGTAGGATCTGGCCTTGGCCCGCACAAAGTTCCGGTATTTGTTAATCAGAAACTCCAGCGCTTCCCCATCACCTTCATGGACTGCTCCGACAATGTCTTCATCATTTTTGTAATCAAACTTTGACAACATGATATCCTTGAGGTCCACACTCACTAACAATCCCTCCGGCTGCAACGCAAGGTACCCGTTACTCTCTCAAATATACGACAAGTATACGCGATGTAACCTGATACCGTCAACCACAACAACCTAAAAAAGAAGAGCGCTAACAAAATTGTCAATGGTTTCAAAATGGAGAGTATACCAATTACTGGGTCACTCTCTTCTCCATCGTTCAAACAGCTTGCGAAGCTCTGGACTCAGCTTGGCATCCAGCGAGTTGCGGGACAATTTGGCATTATCCTGTTCAATCCGCTTCTGAACTTCCCTTTCAGATTCCTCAATCTCGATCAGCAATTCTCGTGCCGATACCCTGAGTGCTCCCTGTCCAAAGGCGACATGCTGCTCTACCTGATCACTTGTTGCTACGTAAATACTTCTTCTCTTGCTGCTTAGCTCACGAACCAATCGCTCGATGCACTCGTCAGCTGTCTCTTTTTCTCTCGTAAAATAAATCTGGACTTTGCTCTGGGCAAAGGTCTTACCTAATCCTGGCACCCTGTAAGCATCAAATACGACGATGACTCTTCTGCCGGAATACGCCTGATGATCCGCCAGTCGTTCAAGCAGTCTGTCCCTCGCTTCCTGCATACCAGATTGTACCAGTGCGGAAAGTTCGGGCCAGGCTCCAATCATGTTGTAACCGTCCACAAGCAGAACATCCCGCATGTCAGCCATATCGTCAGCCCCGTGCCTGTCGTCCGCGCAAGACTTCGTACATAACGACACCTGCAGCTACAGAAGCATTGAGGGAATTAATTTGTCCCGCCATTGGCAGCTTGACGAGTACATCACATTTCTCACGGATCAAACGGCCCATCCCTTTATTTTCGTTACCAATGACAATCGCTACGGGACCCGTGAATACTCCATTCCCAAAGACAGGATCAGTCGCCGTAACATCCGTGCCAACTACCCATACACCTTCTTCTTTAAGACGGTCAATGGTTTGTCCCAGATTGCTCACCCGCGCCACCGGGACATACTCTACAGCACCTGCCGATGTTTTGGACACCGTTGCAGTCACAGCGGCTGAACGCCTTTTCGGTACTATAATACCATGTGCTCCGGTGCAATCTGCTGTACGAAGAATAGAGCCCAAGTTATGAGGGTCCTCAATCTCATCCAGCAAAATCAAAAACGGCTCTTCTCCCTTAGCACGAGCACTAGCAAGCAAGTCCTCCACTTCAGCGTAGGCAAAAGGTGCAGCTTGCGCAACCACTCCCTGATGCTGAATGCCTGGAACCATTTGATCGAGCTTGCGCTTGTCCACCTGCAAAACAATGATTCCTGATTTTTTTGCCTCAGCCGTAATCGGCAGTGTCAAATGCTTTTGTGCATTTTCAGCAATCCATATTTTATTTATCGTCCTGCCCGAACGCAGGGCCTCTGTTACCGAGTGCTTACCGGCAATCCATTCATCTTCCATCTCTAGCTTCCTCCCGGGAAACGGTCGATACTCAACCTATCCAATCCGTTCCCAATTTATGATTTTTCGGTATTTTCCATTTGTGCAATTCCGTAAGTAACCAACTCTCTCAATCTGTCCAAATGTCCATCACAATAAAGATAACCAATCAACCCTTCCAGCGCCGTGGCATGCCGATACTCAAGCACATCAGCATTTTTGGGCAGGCTCCCTGATTTGGCATTTCTCCCTTGTCGGACAATATCACGCTCTTCATCCGTCAGCACTGTTTCTAATAACCCTAACATACGGCTCTGTGCCTTGGCGGAGACAAGCTTTGTAGCTCGTCGATGTAAATGATTGGGACGCAGGTTGGGCTGTGCCAACAGATATTGCCGGACAGCCACCTCATACACCGCATCACCAATGTAAGCTAACGCAATGGGGGGCATCAAGCGAGCCGGCTTGGACGCAGGATACGGAAACCAGTTTCCCGCGCCTTCCACAGCTCCTGAGTTCAATGGATTATCACTCATTTCCGCCGCCACCGCATCCCCTGCGCCGTGTCTTCAAGCACAATGCCCTTAGCAGCCAATAGATCGCGAATTTCGTCAGCTCTACCCCAGTTTTTGGTTTTACGAGCTTCGACACGTTCTGCAATTAACTGCTCTATTTCGTCATCCAGCAGTTCTTCACTCGGTTCTGAATAAATGCGAAGTACACTATTCATCGAGTGGAAGGTTTGCAATACAGCCTGTAGTTCCGCCTGATTGACAACATCACGTTGCAACAAAAGATTGGCTTCGCTGACCCACTCGAATACCGCAGTAATCGCATCAGGTGTATTGAAATCATCATTCATTTTTCCCTCGAATTTCCGCAATATCCCGTCAAGCTTCTTTTGCAGCTCAGCCGATACTTCTCCATTACCTTCTAAAGCAGTGGCTAAACGATGCTTTACGTTGGCGACTGCATTAGCAATCCGTTCGACACTATTCTCCGCCTGACTCATCGTCTCTTGGTTGTAGTTTAAAGGATTGCGGTAATGTGTCGACAGCATAAAATAACGTAAAGCCTCAGGCTTGTGACGAGCACGCAGATCTTTAACCAGAATACCGTTACCGAGTGATTTCGACATTTTTTCATTATCTATGCGAATATATCCGTTATGCATCCAGTAACGTGATAATGGTTTCCCCGTAACTACTTCGGATTGTGCGCATTCGCATTCATGATGCGGAAATTGCAGATCCTGTCCGCCTCCATGAATATCCAGTGTATCCCCCAAATAGTGGCGAGCCATAGCAGAGCATTCGATATGCCAGCCTGGGCGCCCATCCCCCCAAGGACTTGACCAGTAAATCTCTCCCGGTTTGGCCGCTTTCCAGAGTACAAAATCCTCGGCATTCTCCTTTCGTTCATCCACATTAATGCGAATCCCAAACTGGAGTTCCTCCAAATTTTGACCTGACAGCTGTCCGTAGTCTTTGAACTTTTTAGTACGGTAGAAGACATCGCCATCATTTTCATAGGCATAGCCCTTGGCTACCAGATCCTTGATAAAATCAATAATCAGCTCCAT
Source organism: Paenibacillus ottowii (assembly GCF_050516475.1). NCBI lineage: Bacteria > Bacillati > Bacillota > Bacilli > Caryophanales > Paenibacillaceae > Paenibacillus > Paenibacillus ottowii. Next base: position 803,887 of record NZ_CP191577.1, read on the forward strand.
ACTCTCCGTTACACGGGGATTTATACTGGCAGCAGGAACATTCAATCCGGCCAGATCCTCATGATAGGCAGCAATAAATTTCTCAGCAACTGCCGGAACCTCCATATCAAGTTCCCGAGCCTTGCGGATCAGTTTATCATCGACGTCCGTAAAATTCACCACATAGTTTACATCATAGCCCAAATACTCTAGGTAGCTGCGTACCACATCAAACACAATTACAGGACGTGCATTACCAATATGAATGTAATCATACACTGTAGGTCCACATACATACATTTTAACCTTTCCAGGCTCCAGTGGCACAAAAAGCTCTCGGCTCCTCGTCATTGTATTATAAATTTGAAGCGACATCGTATGTTCCTCCCTTATGAAAATTATCCTTGTAATTTATTCTTTTGGGTTATCTGATGTTTCTGAGCAGATTGCTCATCCTTCAAATCAGACAATTCTGCTCGTAATCGTTCTATTTCCAATTGAAGAGCCCGTATAGAATCGACGACCGGATCAGGCAACTGGTGACTAAGTCGATCTGGACGTCTACCATCCTGTCTGACCACTCGCCCCGGGATGCCCACCACCGTACTGTTTGGCGGAACTTCTTTTAGCACAACCGAGTTAGAGCCGATATTGGATTGCGCTCCAATCGTGAATGAACCCAATATTTTTGCGCCGGAGCCTATAACAACATTATTCCCAATGGTAGGGTGGCGCTTCCCTTTCTCTTTTCCAGTTCCTCCGAGAGTAACTCCCTGATACAACACAACATCGTCACCAATTTCACAGGTTTCACCAATGACAACACCCATACCATGGTCAATGAACAGCCGATTTCCAATACGAGCGCCAGGATGAATCTCAATTCCTGTCATAAACCTCGACACCTGGGATATAACTCGGGCTAGAGTGCACCACTTTCGCAAATAAAACCAGTGTGCGATTCGGTGTGCCCAAAGGGCATGAACGCCAGAATACGTAAAAATGACTTCCAGCTTACTCCGGGCGGCCGGATCATTATCCAAAACAGTTTGAATATCGGATTTGAAATGTCTGAACATGTCGCCCTCCTATTCCCTCCATATCCTTGCCGCATCACACTTCACATTTCGCCAATTTTCGTAGTCACCAGCACGCTTCGACATTTTTCAATCTACAGCGTCTGAATCTGATAAAAATGAAAAAGCGCCTCCGCAGCCTAAGCTGCAGAGACGCATAAACGTGGTCCCACTCTGCTTCGAACATATCTGCTGCATAAAAAACAGAGAAGTCCGTCTTTGGCGTCCTGTAACGGGAACGAATCGGCATGCCCTTGCCACATTAGCATTGTAGACTAACGAGGGTTTGGGCGCACGGCTCCCAGGCGCATTTCCTCCGCAGGTCATCTAGACGGCTTCCAGCCCGGGTTTCCCCTCGGCCGTCCTCTCTGGCAGATGCCCTTTATGCAGCGTACTTCTCCTGTTCGCAGCCTTTACACGTAAGTATCAATCCATATCAATGGAGTCATTATAGCGAAAAGACAACAAATTGACAAGAAATATCAGCCTTTAATTTGTGCTTTAAGACGGTCCAACACCTTGTCACGACCAAGTAAGTAGATGGTTTCGTTCAGGTCCCGTCCATGCGTTTGACCTGTAAGGGCCACACGGATCGGCATGAACAGCTGTTTCCCCTTAAATCCAGTTTCCTTTTGCACTTCCTTGATCAGCTTGGCCATTTGTGGAGCTGTAAATTCCTCGCTCGTTTCAACCTTAGCTGCAAAGGCTCTAAGTACATCAGGAACCTGCTCTTCGGCCAGAACAGCCGCCGCATCCGCATCCAACTCCAGATGTGAACGGAAAAACAACTCAGACAACGCTACAATATCAGACGCTGAAGTCATTTGTTCCTGGTATAAGCGGACAAGAGCTTTAGCCCAATCCTGTTGTTCTGCCGATAGTTCATTCGGCAACAGCCCTGCTGCCTGCAAATGTGGAATTGCCATACTGGCAATCCGCTCAGGATCAGCCTTTTTAATATAATGATTATTCAAATAAGCAAGCTTGTTCGTATCAAATACAGCTGGGCTTTTGGACAAACGATTAGGATCGAAAATCGAAATCAGTTGTTCCCGATCGTAAATCTCTTCTTCGCCTTCCGGGGACCAGCCCAACAGTGCAATAAAGTTAAAAATGGCTTCCGGCAGATAGCCCAGCTTATCGTATTGCTCCATGAACTGAATAATGGATTCGTTACGTTTACTGAGCTTTTTATGATCCTCGCCTACGATCAGCGTCATATGACCAAAGCGTGGCGGCTCCCAGCCGAGTGCTTCAAAGATCATTAACTGTCGCGGTGTATTGGATACATGATCTTCGCCTCGTAGTACATGCGATATTTTCATCAAATAGTCGTCAACCGCTACCGCGAAGTTATATGTCGGAATACCGTCTTTTTTGACGATAACAAAATCGCCGCTTTCCTTGGAATTGAACGTAATTTGACCTTTAACCATATCATCAAACGTATATTCACGATCTTCGGGTACCCGAAAACGAATACTTGGTACACGGCCCTCTGCTTCAAAAGCTTGGCACTGTTCTTCTGTTAAATCACGATGTTTGCCTGAATAACGTGGAGTCTCCCCACGCGCCATCTGTTCTTCACGCTCGCGCTCCAGCTCTTCTTCCGTGCAGTAACAGCGGTATGCCAGACCACGATCCAGCAAATCCTGCCAGTATGTTTTGTAGATGTCCAAGCGTTCAGTCTGGCGATAAGGTCCAAACTCGCCGCCCACGTCTATACTTTCATCCCAGTCCATGCCCAACCATTTCAAATATTTAAGCTGGCTTTCTTCTCCGCCCTCAATATTGCGCTTCACATCTGTGTCTTCGATGCGAATAATAAATTTTCCGCCTTGATTGCGGGCAAACAAATAATTAAATAATGCTGTTCTGGCATTGCCAATATGCAGATGACCTGTAGGACTTGGTGCATAGCGTACACGAACTTCCGTGCTCATATAATCTCCTCCAAATAGAATTACTCAAGATGATAGCATTTACTTAATTAGACAGACAACCGATTGAGCTGCGATTCCCTCGCCCCGCCCGGTAAATCCGAGCTGCTCCGTTGTCGTCGCCTTGACATTTACCTGGGACGACTCCTCTGCTTCCAGCACTCGGGCGATAATTTCATTCATCTGCGGGATGTATGAAATCATCTTGGGCTTCTGCGCAATGATCGTAGAATCGATATTGCCCAAGCGGTATCCCCGCTCTTTAGCCAGCCCCCACACATGCTCCAGTAGCTTCAGGCTATCCGCGTCCTTAAATTCAGGATCGTTATCCGGAAAATGCTTTCCAATGTCTCCCAAGCCAAGCGCGCCCAGGATGGCATCGCTAATGGCATGCAGCAGCACGTCTGCATCGGAATGGCCCAGCAAACCTTTTTCATACGGAATATGTACGCCTCCGATGATGCATGGCCTTCCTTCCACCAGCTGGTGGACGTCAAATCCTTGCCCCACTCTGATCATTTGATATCCTCTCCCTCTGTCTTTACCCATAACGCCGCCATATCCAAATCCTCAGGCGTAGTAATTTTGATGTTCTTGTAGCTGCCCTGAACGACAGTAACCGGGATGCCTATCCGCTCCACCAGCATAGAATCATCAGTCCCCAAAAATCCGGCCTGCTCCGCTTCCTCATAGGCCCGCAGCAGATCGGAAAGACGAAAAGTCTGTGGCGTTTGAATACTCCACAGACTTCGGCGATCCGGCGTTGCTGTAATGATACCATCCCCGTTCACTTGCTTGATCGTATCCTTTACAGGTACTGCCGCAACAGAAGCACCAGTACGCTGAGCAGCCTCCAGGCATGAACGTACAAGCTCAGGTTGAATCAATGGGCGCACACCATCATGCACCATCACCCAATCTGTTTGCAAGTGGCGCAAACCGCGATAAACCGAATGCTGGCGTTCACTGCCACCAGCCACCACCCGTACATTTTTGCTGATCTTGTATTGATGAATCCAGTCTCTGCAGCGTTCCACATCTTCAGCGCCAGTAACCATCACCATTTCATCCACTTCCGGCATTGCTGCGAATATTTCAAGTGTATGTATGAAGATGGGCTTGTTTCGCAAAAGCAGAAATTGCTTGCTCTCCTGCGTCCCCATACGGGAGCCGCGCCCGGCCGCCACAATCACGACTCCTACCTGATTGTTCATTCAAATAACTCCTGCCCTGATCGCCTTGGACGATCCGTATGATAACACATCTACTTCATCATACCTCGTTTATTGAGCTTTTTCCAATAATTTCGGTTTAGCAAAGATCATACGGCCAGCAGAGGTCTGAAGTACGCTTGTAACCAGCACTTCCATGAGAGAACCAATATAGTCACGTCCACCCTCTACGACAATCATCGTACCATCATCCAGATAAGCCACACCCTGCCCATGCTCCTTGCCGTCTTTGATAATCTGTACCATAATCTCCTCACCAGGCAATACGACAGGCTTTACCGCATTCGCCAAATCATTAATGTTCAGCACAGACACACCTTGAAGCTCGCATACTTTATTCAGGTTAAAATCATTGGTTACAACCTTACCCTGCAACACCTTTGCAAGCTTAACCAGTTTACTGTCGACTTCTGAAATCTCTTCGAAATCCCCTTCATAGATGAGTACATTCACGTCTAGCTCTTTTTGGATCTTATTCAAAATATCCAGACCCCGCCGTCCACGATTACGTTTAAGCAAATCTGATGAATCGGCGATATGCTGAAGCTCTTCCAACACAAATTCAGGAATCACAATGGTTCCTTCAATAAAACCTGTCTTGCAAATATCAGCAATACGTCCATCTATAATAACACTGGTGTCTAAAATTTTATGTTCCTCCAGCTTGCGTTCTTCTACATTTGTTCCCCGACCAAAAAATCCTGAACTCCAAAAGGATGACAGCTCGTCCCTTTTTTCTAGTCCGACCATCAATCCCACATATCCGCATACCAAGGTAACCGCGGTCTGAATAAGCAGACCAGGTGCCCCCAGCCCTGAAAAGAGCGGGTAAACGGCTAAGGAAAGGATCAACCCCACCGCTAACCCGATCACACCTGCCATCATCTCATTCATCGGAATTCGTACCAAACTTTCAATACCCTGCTGCAATCGATTCGCCACAGATGCCCCTGCGAATGAGCAGCCAGCCATAAATAACACCGCCCCCACAATCATCCAAACAGCCATTCCTGGTAAAGATCCATCACTCAACCATTGTGGCATCCATGACACGAAGCCCCCTATCCGCTGGTATAACGTATAGCCAAACCACGCGCCGCACAATCCTGTAAAAGTTAAAATAGCCTTTCTCCACATCGAGTCTCTATACCTCCTTTATTTTCTTTTCATCGTCTGCTATTGATTGGATACATAGCACTTCCCTTACCAGTATGATCCATTTTCTGAATAACTAACCCTGTGTTTTCACTTTTTATGCATAAAAAAAGCATTTATCTCCCTGAACGAATCAAGGAAATAAATGCTTATTCTAGTTCTTCTGATACTAGCGTTGCGAATGACGATATTGGTCGTCCTGTTCTTCCTGAGTAGAACGATCCCGCTCACGTCCACGTCTACGCGATAGCTTCCGAATATTCAGCTTCATACCGTACAATGCATACAGCACCAATGGTATAAAAATCAGCTTTGACAGCTGATCAGGAAATTTAACGGCCAGAATCACCGCTGCGATTACGACCCATGGAGCAACCCAGATCGCTTTTTTCGGAAGACCAACCTTTTTGAAATTCGGATATCTCATGGAGCTAACCATCAAATATGAGACTAGCAACATGGCAATCGACATGTATAACAAAGAAATCTGGTCATGGAATAAGGACAAAGTGGCTAATACGCCACCTGCTGCCGGAATGGGCAAACCCGTAAAATAACCTGGTACACCTGGACGTACGTTAAAGCGAGCCAATCTCAATGCTCCACACATTGGAAAAATGGCTGTAACCGTCCAAGCCAGAGCCGAATTCGCATCATGAAAAGCAACCAGGTACATAATAACTGCAGGAGCAACACCAAAAGATATCATATCTGATAAGGAGTCCAGTTCTTTACCGAATTCGCTTTGGGCATTCAAGGCCCGGGCCATCCTTCCATCCAGTCCGTCCAACAACATGGCGACAATAACCATAATAGCGGCAAGACTGTATTTTCCGTCTACGGCCAATAAAATGGCGATCATTCCGAGAAACAAGTTACCCAAGGTACACATGTTCGGAATTGATTTGGTAATCATCTCTTCACCTCAATGTATGAATTGTTCCATTATAATCCTTTCACTGTATTACATTTACATTTGTCTGTCAATGAAAACTTGTTCCTGCAAACGTTTAAGCCCTTCCTTAATCGTACGCGCCCGAACCTCGCCTATACCATCCACTTCATCCAGTTCTTCAATCGTGGCAGTCATCACATGTGGAAAACGTCCAAATCGTTCCACCAGATTATGAATAATTACATTTGGCAATCGAGGTATTTTGTTCAGCACCCGATAGCCGCGTGCAGCGATATATTCTTCTGATGTCGCCGCTGAAGAAGGGTAGCCTAATAAACGTACAATATGATTCACATCCAGTAATTCGTCGTCCGTGGAACGTTTGAGTCCCAATATAATTTCACGAATCTTCTCGTCGCTGTCATCTTTAGCATAATCCTTATACAATAACCAAGCCTCTTCCTCGATATTGCTGACAAGCTCCTCCATCTGCATGCTAATCAGCCTACCCTCATTTCCGAGCTCGTTGATAAATCGCTTGATCTCCATTTTGATGCGGAGCACCATTTCAATTCGTTGAATAACATTAACGACCTCAGGCATGGTAACCAGTTCTTCGAATTCAGATGCAGTTAAATTGGTTGAAGCCTGCCCCAATACCGATCTATATTTTTCTAACGTCTGAATAGCCTGATTAGCCTTCGTTAAAATAACCCCGATTTCCTTGAGCGCATACCGTAAAGTCCCCTGATACAACGTAATAATATTACGACGCTGGGAAATAGACACCACCAGTTTGCCAGTCTGCTTCGCAACTCGTTCCGCCGTCCGGTGCCTAATCCCTGTTTCTATAGACGAAATGGAGGAGTCAGGAATCAATTGCGTATTGGCATATAAAATTCGTTTTAAATCCTCGCTCAATATGATTGCGCCGTCCATTTTAGCCAGCTCATACAAATAGTTCGGCGAAAAGTCACAATTAATCGAGAAACCGCCATCCACGACTTCCATTACTTCCGGGCTATAGCCAACGACCAGAAGAGCACCCGTTTTAGCACGCAAAACGTTTTCTAATCCGTCGCGAAAGGGAGTTCCCGGTGCCACAAGCCGCAGCAAATCGTTCATTTTATCCAGTTGGCTCGCTTCCTTCATTCTCAATGCCCCCTAATCTAGTGCGGCTGCCAGTGCATCTGCCACCGTTCCAACTCCTATAATTTGTATCCCTTTCGGATGTGTCCAGCCCTTCAAGCTTTTCTCAGGCATGATCACCCGTTTGAAACCTAATTTCTCCGCTTCTCGCACTCGCTGTTCTGCTCGGGATACAGCGCGCACCTCGCCTGTCAGTCCCACTTCACCAAAAATCACATCGTATGGCTTGGTAGGAGCATCCCTAAAGCTGGAAGCAATACTCACCGCTATAGCTAAATCGACCGCCGGTTCATCCAGCTTTACGCCTCCGGCAACATTAAGATAAGCGTCCTGGTTTTGCAAAAACATGCCCATCCGTTTTTCTAGGACGGCAATGATTAATCCCATTCGATGATGGTCAATTCCCGTACCCATTCGGCGTGGAGATGGAAAATGCGTAGCCGCAATGAGTGCTTGCAGTTCAACCAACACAGGTCGCGTTCCCTCCATACTGGCAACAACCGTGGAACCAGCCACCCCCAGTGGTCGTTCGGACAGGAAAAGTTCAGAAGGATTCGCTACCTCACGCAATCCGCTTTCGGCCATTTCAAAGATGCCGATTTCATTCGTAGAACCGAAACGATTCTTAACCGCACGCAATAGCCGATACGTATGATGACGCTCTCCTTCAAAATAAAGTACACAATCGACCATATGCTCTAACAAACGCGGACCCGCAATAGCGCCTTCCTTGGTCACATGTCCTACCAGAACTGTCGCAATGCCTAATCCCTTCGCGATTCGCATAAATCGTGAAGTACACTCGCGTACCTGAGCTACACTACCAGGCGCACTTGTCACCTCTGGCAAATATACAGTCTGTATCGAGTCGATGACCAAAAACTCTGGCTTCAAGCTGTCCACTGCTTCTTCAATCGTCTCCAGATTCGTCTCACATAATACGTATAAGCTGGGAGACAAGGCACCGAGTCGATCTGCACGCAGCTTCGTTTGGCGAACTGATTCCTCACCAGACACGTACAGCACCTTCAATCCAGTTAATGCCAGCTCGTTAGAGGTTTGCAACATAAGCGTAGACTTACCGATGCCCGGGTCACCACCCACCAGAACAAGAGAACCCGGCACTACACCCCCGCCGAGCACACGATTCAATTCACCAATTCCCGTCAAAATTCGTGTTTCTTTGCCACTCTCCACTTCAATAATAGGAAGCGGTTTGTCTTTTGTGCTATGAGAAAGAAGGGAAGATCCCATTCCTTGTGTTTTTACAACGCTTTCCGTTTCTTCGACCATGGAATTCCATGCCTGGCATCCAGGACATTTTCCGTACCATTTGGGCGATTCATAGCCACATTCCGTACAGGAAAATTTAGTTTTTATTTTAGCCATACTTTGTTCCCTGGCTCCTTATTGACGACGATGATGTCAAATTTATCTTCACACAGCATCTGAAAGAGCTGTAACAATAAAAGTTTACCATTGAAGCTTGGCGGACGTAAAGCAATATCACAAACTTTCCCAAAGCTTTTAGCCTGCCCTTTCAAGGTGTTCATGACACAAAAAAGGTGCCTTCGCAGTAGCTTTCCAGCCTGCGAGACACCTTTTTCTAATGTTTTATTTACTAAACTGCTTTAGGACTTTGTGGATACATTGTCCTTTTTCGTTACGGTCAATGCACCGTTCTCTTCATCAATGAAAAGAGAGTCGCCTTTAGCAATGTTTCCAGTCAACAGTTCCTCAGATAGGCGATCTTCAATATGCTTCTGGATTGCACGACGCAATGGACGCGCACCATACGCAGGATCAAAGCCTTCCTTGGCAAGGAATTTCTTAGCCTTGTCTGTCAACTCGAAGTCCACCTCATATTCATTCAGACGCTTACGCAGCTCTTCGGACATGAGTGAAACAATTTCGGCAATATGTTTCTCTTCGAGAGAATGGAAAACGATAATCTCGTCTATCCGGTTCAAGAACTCAGGACGGAAGCTTTTCTTCAGCTCATCCATCACTTTGCCCTTCATGTTATCGTATTCCGCTCCCGCATCTACAACGGCTGTAAAGCCGAGCGTAGAGTTGCGTTTGATCGCCTGTGCCCCCACATTGGAAGTCAGAATAATCAGGGTGTTGCGGAAATCAACAACACGGCCTTTGGAATCCGTCAGACGTCCATCTTCCAGCACTTGCAGCAAAATATTAAATACTTCTGGGTGTGCTTTTTCGATTTCATCAAGCAACACAACAGAGTATGGCTTACGACGAACCTTCTCAGTCAGTTGGCCGCCCTCTTCATATCCGACATATCCTGGAGGCGCACCTACCAGACGGGATGTGGAGTGCTTCTCCATATATTCGGACATATCAATACGGATAACCGCATTTTCATCTCCGAACATGGATTCAGCCAATGCCCGCGCCAATTCGGTTTTACCAACCCCAGTTGGACCGAGGAAAATAAAGGAGCCGATTGGACGCTTCGGATCTTTCAGACCAGCACGTGCCCGGCGAATTGCCCGGCTTACTGCCTTAACAGCTTCTTCCTGCCCAATCACACGTTCATGCAACAGTTGCTCCATATTCAGCAAACGATGTGTTTCTTCCTCTTTCAACTTGCTGACTGGGACACCAGTCCAGATGGCGACAACCTGAGCAATATCCTCTGGTGTAACTTCGGAATCTGTACGCCCCTGTTGTTCTTTCCATTGATTTTTCGTGACATCCAGCTCTTCACGAATTTTTTGCTCCGTATCGCGTAGTGCAGCCGCTTTTTCAAACTCCTGACTTTGTACCGCTGAATCTTTTTCCTTGCGGATATCTTCCAGACGGTTTTCCAGTTGTTTTAGGTTTGGCGGTACTGTATAGGAGTTCAGTCTTACTTTGGAGCCTGCTTCATCAATAAGGTCGATAGCCTTATCCGGTAGGAAGCGATCCGTAATATAACGATCCGACAATCTTACTGCAGCTTCAATAGCCTCATCAGTGATTTTCACACGGTGATGCGCTTCATAACGGTCGCGCAGACCATACAGGATTTGAATCGCTTCTTCTGGAGAAGGTTGATCCACTGTAATAGGTTGAAAACGACGTTCCAGAGCAGCATCTTTCTCAATATATTTGCGATATTCATCCAGCGTGGTGGCACCGATACATTGCAGCTCGCCACGTGCCAGAGCAGGTTTCAGGATGTTGGATGCGTCAATTGCGCCTTCCGCTCCACCTGCACCAATCAGCGTATGCAGCTCGTCAATGAACAATACAATATTTCCGGCTTGACGAATCTCGTCCATAATCTTCTTCAAACGATCCTCAAATTCACCACGATACTTCGTGCCTGCTACCACAGAACCCATATCGAGTGTCATTACACGTTTGTCGCGCAACGTTTCGGGAATCTCATTTGCTATGATTTTTTGTGCCAATCCTTCGGCAATCGCTGTTTTACCTACCCCAGGTTCACCGATCAAGACAGGATTGTTCTTTGTACGGCGGCTGAGCACTTGAATAACGCGCTCAATTTCCTTGCTACGCCCAATAACTGGGTCCAGGTTATTTTCCTTCGCAGAAGCCGTCAGATCGCGTGCCAGACTGTCCAAGGTTGGCGTGCTGACATTAGCTGGAGCACCGTGATGGCTAGAAACTGCCTCGCTGCTGCCGAGCAATTGAAGCACTTGCTGACGCGCTTTGTTCAAACTGATACCCAGGTTGTTCAGCACACGTGCGGCCACGCCTTCACCTTCACGAATAAGACCTAGCAAAATATGCTCGGTACCTACATAGGTATGACCCAATTTACGTGCTTCATCCATAGACAGCTCAATGACTTTCTTAGCACGTGGAGTATAGGCAATGTTCGTCGGTTGCTCTTGACCGCGTCCAATTAGTGTTTCCACTTCATCCTGGATTTTTTCCAGTCCCAGCCCTAAACCGATTAAGGCTTTCGCTGCTATTCCTTCACCTTCACGAATGAGTCCTAGCAAAATGTGCTCTGTGCCAATGTTGTTGTGTCCCAATCGAACAGCTTCTTCTTGGGCCAAAGCAAGCACTTTCTGTGCACGTTCCGTAAATCTTCCAAACATCATATATCCTGCACCTCCACAATGTGTATTTCAGATCATTCTATATATTAAAGGGTTGTGCCTAATTTTTGCCGGATCAGCTTCGCCCGGTACATATCGCGCTCACCGGTGTTCATTTTATCGCCAAAGCTTTTTTGCAAAAAGCCGGGTTGCGTCATCACATTAAGCTCATTCATCGCTGCAATGGAAGGACGCTCCAAAATTCCTAAATCCACACCGAGACGTACATCGGACAGCCGCTGTGCAGCCTCCTTGGAATCCAAAACTGCTGCATATGATAAAATACCGAATGAACGCATCACCCGATCTGTAATTCGTAGCATGGATTCATTCATCAATCGTTCTCTGGCAGAGCGTTCGTGCTCTATAATTTGCAGCACTACGCCATGCAGATTCTCGATAATCTCCGCTTCGGTTTGTCCCAGTGTAATCTGATTAGATACCTGAAACAAATTCCCGACCGCTTCGCTACCTTCACCATAAATGCCGCGAACCGTAAGACCTACCTGTGAAACAGCGGACAGTATACGATTGATTTGATGAGTCATGACCAATGCGGGCAAATGCATCATCACCGATGCTCTCATACCTGTGCCGACATTCGTCGGACAACTGGTCAGAAAACCTCTCCGATCATCAAATGCATAATCAACATGTGCTTCAAATGCATCATCAATGACCATAGCGCGTTCCCAGGCTTCTCTCACCTGACATCCCGGATATAAACACTGAATACGCAGATGATCTTCTTCATTTATCATAACACTAACTGATTCATCATCACTTATCAACACAGCACCGTTGCGAGATTCGTTCGCCAAATTAGGACTAATCAAGTGCTTCTCAACCAGTACCTGCTTGTCGATCTCATCCAACTCGGATATTTTCAAGGTATGAAAAGTACCAAAACGACGCAAATCATCATACTGAAGGATATCCGTTAAGCGTTGAAGCACTTCTTCCGACTGCTGATTGGTAGCAAGCATGGGAAAAGGCAGATGCTGCAAGTTACGCGCAATTCTTACCCGACTGCTAATGACAATCTCCGAATCCGCAGCATCACCACGCATCCAATCACTTAGCGGCTTTTCCGTAAATCGGATATTGGGCATCACGCATTCCCTCCTACTCTTCACAAACTTTACTCTTCAGTCATTTCTTTTTCAAGCTTTCTGATTTGATCCCTAAGCTCGGCAGCTGATTCGAATTCTTCCTGTACAATGTGTTGTTGCATCTCTCTCTTCAATTCATCAATTTGCCGTTTAACCTTTAGTCGGCCTCCAGTACGGACTGGAACTTTACCCACATGACTTGTACTGCCATGCACACGCTTGAACAGAGGATCCAAACGACTATCAAAATATTGATAGCATGATGGACATCCAAAACGTCCTAGCTTACTAAACTGCGTATAAGTCATACCGCAATCCTTGCATTGCAGATTTTGTGGAACACTGTGACCTGAGGACTGACTTTTTGTACTGGAGTCAAAATCCAACATCCCCGACAACAAGCTATGAATCGAAAAGCCATTAGGTGTTCCAGGGATCATCTCCCCTTTTTCCTTCGCACATGTCTCACAAATATGAAACTCTGTCTTTTCGCCATTCACAATTTTGGTGAAATGCAAAGTTGCCGGCCGCATATTACATTCTTGGCACAGCATAAAAGCACCTCCTTCAACGTCTGGATTTTTTTACAAATCCCTACATCTGAATTGCCAATCTCTATTCACTGGTTAACGGATACTAGCTATTTGGCTGCCAGCAACGAGATCAGCATAGCCTTAAGCAATCTTGCTCGCAGTTGGTCACGATAGGGGAGCTTCAGCAATAATGTATCCCTTGATAAAGCAGCCTTTATGAGACCAGCTTCCCTTTTGCTTAAAAAATGTGCTTCCTCTAACTGATAAATCAGTCCTTCTGCTGCCGACTGGCTAATTTCCTCCCCGATGCTCTGATTAAGGTGTGTATGGATCGCATGTTGTGCAGGTAATTGAATTCGCTGAATTCGAATATAGCCTCCACCACCGCGTTTACTTTCCACCACATAACCTTTTTCCAACGTAAACCGGGTACTAATTACATAATTAATTTGCGACGGCACGCAGGAAAAGCGATCAGCCAGGTCATTGCGCTGAATCTCCACTAAACCTTGGGGACTTTCCAGCAGCATGCTCTTCAAATATTGTTCAATAATGTCGGAAACATTGCGCATTTCATCATCCTCCACTAACGGAAACGCAAGTATTCAAGTACATTTCACGCTCCACAGAGTCCGCCGTATATTGAACTTAACCAAACGGTAAAGTCACGAATCTAAGCAGTACTCAGGTAATCACCTGTTCTACAACCATTAGAAATGTACCGTTTCGTCTCTAGTGTGACCTTTATTTGCGATAAAACATACACTTCTCTTCTGTCCATAAGAAGCATCTCCTAACTATACGCAAATCATGTCGGCATTTCATACTTCTTTGCTGTCAATTGTTTTAAACGGCCAATCCAACAACATAATACTTCTGTAGATTCACACCAATTCTAATTGACTTTGACTTTCTTTGACTATATTCGTATTATAGCACAAATTTCATTTTTGCCAAGGGGTCAATACCATTTTTCGCAATCTAATTATGTTTTATACCAAATCACAAAAAAACTCTCCCCGTTACGGAAAGAGCTTTGCATAGCTATGCTCAACCACATACGATTTGTCTAAAAAGGAAGAGGAGATTAAGAAGAACTAATTTGGACCTTTTATCAGAAAAAATCCAATAAGAACGTTTGTTTTATCGGTATTACACGTTTAAGTGCAGCCACAGACTTACTGTTTCCTTTAATACGCCCCCACTTATACAGATCGTTAGCCTGCTGATAGCCTAGCAATAAAGTCGTCAATGACTGAATCCCCATCTCCAAGTCAGCTTCTGTGGCATTGTCAGATAAATTACTTGTATCCACTCTGTCCAGATGTCCATGCCCTTCCGCAGTAATCGTTAATCTCCATACTCCTTCATTCCAAGGAGCATACTGATCTGTCAGTTGTAAGGTGAGGCTTGTTTCCTCTCCACTCTGCTCAAAAGGGTATCTCTGTACAAAAGCAACTGCATCCACAATACGTCCCATAAAATAAGGTACTGTTTCCTGTTGAATCCGCGGATCATCGAGCAAATAAGGCAGATTATCATCTGCTGGAACGTAAATAAATTTACCTTGGGTTATCATCGAGTCATGATTTGCAAAATAAGTCCACAAAGCCCGACGTGCCGTCTCATTTTCATATACCAGCTCATCACAATTTAACTGTTTATCCTCTATTTTGTACAATGCGTATCCCTGAGGATTGCCTGCATCCGTGTAATATACGGCGGTCCGATAGTTTTCATTTAGAATCCGTTTCTGCCACCATGCCTTATCTCGCACCAGCGTACCATTGTAACGCGAAGCATATGATTGATACACTTGGTCCAGTTCTGAAATATTTTTGACATCCCGTTTAACTGTACCTTCTGTTTTAAATTTAGCAGGAAATTTATCAATTGGAATGACGTATTTTTTGTATTCAGTATACGTTTCCCATCCAAATTTACGATAGAAGGCAAAGGAGAATGGATGCAAAAATGAAAGGCTTTGTCCCGCAGACCTCATCTCTTCAAGCGCATGCGTCAACAAACGTGAAACCATACCCTCGCGACGCTTTTCCGGCCACGTTGCCACACCGGCAATGCCCCCCATATCAAAAACCTGACCATGTATGTATACCTGTAGTGGCAGCAAAGTCAGTTTAGCATTCAAGTTATGTCCATCGAAGATCCCCCATGTTTGCTCTGGTTTGAATTTCTTCTTGGCTTTCTCCAGATCCTCCGGGGACATTATAAACTGAAAAGCGTACTGAGATAATTCTATAGCTGCTTCAAATTCGTCACGTTGTAATTGTCTAATCTCCATAACTTCGCCACCTCACTCGTATACTTGGACCTTTTAAAAAATTACGCACTTAGAGTGTCGCAAAGCCTTTTCTCTCTGTCAACCTTAAAAAAGGATGATAACCTCAGTGAGGTTATCATCCTTTTTACATTTGCTTGGCAACGTCCTACTCTCCCAGGACCCTGCGGTCCAAGTACCATCGGCGCTGGAGGGCTTAACGGTCGTGTTCGGGATGGGTACGTGTGGAACCCCTCCGCTATCGCCACCAAACAGGAATTTACGGTGTAAATTCTTCCGTAGGGTTATTCGGTTCATCACAGATCGTGTGAATGAATAGCCTTACGCTTGTCGTATGTACTTCTACATACCTTCAAGGTCACACCCTGAAAACTGGATCCGAAACTTCATTGCGTCTTATCTTTAGGATAAGCCCTCGACCGATTAGTATTGGTCAGCTCCATGCATTACTGCACTTCCACCCCCAACCTATCTACCTCGTCGTCTT
>NZ_CP191577.1:819840-1574083 GCF_050516475.1 Paenibacillus ottowii
ATTCATGTTTGGTGGCGATAGCGGAGGGGTTCCACACGTACCCATCCCGAACACGACCGTTAAGCCCTCCAGCGCCGATGGTACTTGGACCGCAGGGTCCTGGGAGAGTAGGACGTTGCCAAGCAACAACAAGTAAAGAGGACCATGATCTTATTGAGATTATGGTCCTCTTTTTTGCATATAGGGGAAATTACTTACATTCTTGCTTCTCGGCTACTTGCTCAAATTGAGACATGCGTTTGTAATAGAAAGGCACCTTTAAAACCGTTATAAATAAATGATTGTCCTTCGTAGGAGTACAGTTGTTTGTACAGGGAAATACTACAGGTTAGGGCAGTTGATGAAGGCTTGACACCCCTATACCGCTTTGCTAAGATTGCAATAATATATTTTCAGAGAGCCTTGATTTGTCCATGTCGGACAGACAACAAGACCAATACAGACTAAACATTTTGAAGGAGGATCATCTTGGTGTGGGAAGATAAATTCGGTAAGGAAGGCCTTACCTTTGACGACGTTTTGCTGGTACCTCGCAAGTCGGTGGTGCTGCCCAAAGAAGTAAGCGTAGCGACTCGTTTGAGTGATAACGTGAAGCTGAATATTCCTTTGATGAGTGCTGGTATGGATACTGTTACTGAGGCAGTGTTGGCGATTGCGATGGCTCGTGAAGGCGGTATCGGTGTTATTCATAAAAATATGTCGATTGAACAGCAAGCAGTAGAGGTAGATCGGGTTAAACGTTCAGAGAGCGGTGTTATCACCAACCCATTCTCATTGACTCCCGATCATTTGGTGTCCGATGCTGAGGCTGTTATGGGTAAATACCGTATTTCCGGTGTACCTATTGTAAACGAAGAGAATAAATTGGTGGGTATTATTACTAACCGTGATCTTCGCTTTATTCACGATTTTAATCTTAAAATTAGTGAAGTGATGACGAAGGAAGAACTGGTAACTGCACCAGTAGGCACGACCTTACAGGAAGCAGAAGTTATTTTGCAACAGCATAAAATTGAAAAGCTTCCTCTGGTTGATGAAGGCAACTATCTCAAAGGTCTGATCACCATTAAAGATATTGAGAAAGCTATTCAGTTTCCGAACGCAGCGAAGGATGCACAAGGGCGTCTTCTGGTCGGTGCGGCTGTCGGTATTTCCAAGGATACGTTTGAACGGACGGAAGCCCTTGTAAAGGCTGGCGTGGACTTGATTGTTGTGGATTCAGCTCATGGTCATCATATTAACATTATTGAAGCCGTTCGTGAGTTGCGTAAAACTTATCCGGATCTGACGATTGTAGCAGGTAACGTAGCTACGGGTGACGGAACGCGTGAATTGATTGAAGCAGGAGCATCGGTCGTGAAGGTCGGTATTGGTCCAGGCTCTATCTGTACCACACGCGTAATTGCAGGGATTGGTGTTCCGCAAATTACAGCTATTTATGACTGTGCAACTGTAGCACGTGAATATAATATTCCGATTATTGCAGATGGCGGTATTAAATACTCCGGTGAAATCACAAAAGCCATTGCGGCAGGCGCTTCTGCGGTAATGCTGGGAAGCCTTTTTGCAGGTACGGAAGAAAGCCCGGGCGAATCGGAAATTTATCAAGGACGTCGCTTCAAGGTATATCGTGGTATGGGCTCTATGGCTGCGATGAAGCAAGGTAGTAAGGATCGTTATTTCCAAGATGACGACAAGAAATTGGTGCCAGAAGGCATTGAGGGACGCGTTGCTTATAAAGGGCCACTTTCCGACACTGTTCACCAGCTGTTGGGCGGTCTTCGTTCCGGTATGGGATATTGCGGTACTGCTAATATTGAGGAGCTTCGTAACGATACAAGCTTTATCCGTATTACAGGTGCAGGCCTGCGTGAAAGCCATCCACATGATGTGCAAATTACGAAAGAAGCACCAAACTACTCTCTATAAAATTCAGCTGTATTTGACTTGACGACAGGCAGAGCGCATTTCGCTCTGCCTGTCTTTTTTTAGAGATACCCCTGTGATAGAATAGACAAGTGTCCGCCTTCACACAAGGTAACCGATGAGCTAGGGGCACATA
The DNA here is from genome assembly GCF_050516475.1 of Paenibacillus ottowii. NCBI lineage: Bacteria > Bacillati > Bacillota > Bacilli > Caryophanales > Paenibacillaceae > Paenibacillus > Paenibacillus ottowii. Next base: position 821,903 of record NZ_CP191577.1, read on the forward strand.
GGTATTTTGGAGGATTCCTACCAGTTAGGAAGATTCGAGCACAGAATGCTCATGACAGGCTATATCTTACGAAATGAAATGACACTGAATGAAATAACATTAAAACATTAATTCTTTGGCCAAGTAAAGGCTGTAACCACCGTCTCGTTATACATAGCGAATCGGGTTGAGGTACGAGAGGAGATTGTATTGATTTGAAAGCGAACAATTTGAGGCAAAATAATAAACGCAGCATGATTAAAAAGAGTGTAACTGCAGTCATGGTGCTTAATATGATGTATATGTCGGCCCTGCCGGTTGTAGGTAATTTTGATCCAAGTGTGGCTACTTTTGCTGCTGCAGCAACAACCGAGGCGAAGGATATTATCGGGACAGGTTCTATTAACCCTCCTAGTTTGGCACTCCGTTCTGCCATTTTGGTCGAGCCTTCCACAGGACAGATCTTACTTTCTATGAATCCAGATGAGCCGCTTCCGCCAGCCAGTATGACTAAAATGATGACAGAGTACATCGTAGCAGAGCAGGTTAAGCAAGGCAAGCTCAAGTGGACGGATAAGGTTACGGTTGGCGAGAATGCTGCCAAGAGTATCGGATCACGTATTTTTTTGGCTCAAGGGGATCAACATACGGTAGAGGAGCTTTATATTGCCATGGCCGTAGGTTCTGCTAATGATGCAACAGTAGCTCTTGCAGAACGTGTAGCTGGAACCGAGCAGGACTTTGTAAAACTAATGAATGAAACAGCTCAGAAAATGGGTATGAAAAATACGTATTTTATCAACTCGACTGGTTTGGACCGTAAGGATATGCCTGCAGGGTTTCAACCGGATACAGACCGGGAAACTGTAATGACAGCGAGAGACGCAGCTACTTTGGCCAGTTATATCATTAAGGATCACCCGGATTATACACGGTTTACTACAATTCAATCGTACAAATTCCGCCCCACTGACAAAGCACCAATTATTAACTATAACTGGATGCTAGAAGCGAACAAAAATATCACTAACTTTAGAAAATTCGCTTATCCTGGCTTGGACGGAATGAAAACGGGCCATACAACTAACGCTGGAAACTGTTTTACAGGTACGGCTGAACGTAATGGAATGCGTCTCATTAGTGTCGTTATGGGAGCTGATTCTGAGCCTCACCGTTTTACAGAGACAGCTAAAGTGCTGAACTATGGCTTTGATAATTTTGAAGTGAAACAGGTTGTTGCTCCAAAGACGGTGGTCAAGGGCATTGAGAGTGTACCCGTAACCAAAGGTAAGGAAACAGAAGTGCCGATCGTCACAAAAGATGCGGTGAGTTTCATCGTACCTAAGGGTGCGAGCAATCCTAAGGTAACCTTTACAACAAACATTACACCAGCACTCTCTCTCGTGGCACCTTTGAAGCAAGGGGCAAAAGTCGGAACGATTACGTACACATACAAAACGGATGGCGTGGACAAAGGCCAGACGAAAACGGTTGATTTGGTTACTACGACGGCAGTAGAAGAGGGCGGCTGGTTCCGAATGCTTTTCCGGGCCATTGGTGGTTTCTTCGGTGATTTGTTCCAGGGAATTAAGAATCTCTTCTAAAGAAGTGACGCTAGTGACCTAACGTGTTCTGCATAACTTATTTTGCAACTCGAAATGATTGTGTATTTGGCGTTCGTGCGGTAAAATCTTAAGTTAGAATCTAAACGTAACCCTTACAGGAGGCAATGACATGGAAACGGGAACTTCGCGTGTAAAAAGAGGTATGGCAGAGATGCAAAAAGGCGGCGTAATCATGGATGTCATGAACGCTGAACAGGCTAAAATTGCAGAGGCAGCAGGCGCTACAGCCGTAATGGCTCTTGAACGGGTGCCTTCGGATATCCGTGCAGCGGGTGGCGTTGCTCGTATGGCTGACCCAACGATTGTGGAAGAGGTTATGAAGGTTGTTTCTATTCCTGTTATGGCTAAGGCTCGTATTGGCCACTTTGTTGAGGCAAAGGTACTGGAATCTCTCGGTGTCGATTACCTCGATGAGAGCGAAGTGCTGACACCTGCGGATGAAGTCTTCCATATTGATAAGCGGGAGTTCACCGTTCCATTTGTTTGTGGAGCCAAGGATCTAGGGGAAGCACTGCGTCGTATCAGTGAAGGCGCATCTATGATCCGTACAAAGGGTGAACCGGGAACTGGAAATATTGTTGAGGCTGTTCGTCATATGCGTTTTATCAACGGCCAAATTCGCAAGGTGCAAAACCTGTCGAAGGACGAGCTGTATGCAGAGGCGAAAAACCTCGGAGTTGCTTATGAGTTGCTGTTAGAAGTGCATGAGCTTGGTAAGCTGCCAGTGGTCAACTTTGCAGCAGGCGGTGTAGCAACACCAGCGGATGCTGCGTTGATGATGCATTTGGGCGCTGATGGTGTCTTTGTAGGATCTGGTATCTTCAAGTCAGATAGCCCTGAGAAATTTGCACGGGCAATTGTGGAAGCGACCACTCATTACACCGATTACAAGCTGATTGCAGAAGTTTCCAAGAATTTGGGGACCCCTATGAAAGGCATTGAAATTTCCAAGCTGGCATCGCATGAGCGCATGCAGGATCGTGGTTGGTAAGAAAGAAGGGACCGGCATGAAAATAGGAGTATTGTCGCTGCAAGGCGCTGTAGCTGAGCATATACGAAGCATTGAACGTGCGGGTGCTGAAGGCATAGCAGTGAAGAAGATCGAACAGCTCGATGAGCTGTCCGGTCTTATCATTCCCGGTGGTGAGAGCACCACGATCGGTAAGCTAATGCGCAAGTATGATTTTATAGAGGCGATACGTCAATTTTCCAATCAAGGAAAGCCTGTATTTGGCACTTGTGCAGGATTGATTGTACTGGCCAAAACGATTCAAGAACAGGAAGAAGCACATTTGGGACTCATGGATATTACAGTAGCACGTAATGCTTTTGGTCGCCAACGAGAAAGCTTTGAAACAGACTTAAACATTAAAGGGATTGAGGAACCGGTTCGTGCGGTATTTATCCGTGCGCCTTTAATACAATCTGTTGGAGTGGGAGTAGATGTGCTGTCTGAGTATAACGGCGAGATTGTGGCAGCCCGTCAGGGTCATTTGCTAGCTTCATCCTTCCATCCGGAATTAACAGACGATTACCGGTTGCATCAGTATTTTGTGGATATGGTCCGCGGGTAGCGGAAAGTCAGGTTTGTAGTGTAGGAGGGATCACCTGTGTTAGATATAAAGATTTTGCGTAACGAGCTTGGTCGGGTTGAAAAAGCTTTACAGAACAGAGGTAAATCTCTGGATCTGATTAAGGGCTTTACGGATCTGGATGTCAGCCGTCGTGAGTTGCTTCAGGAAAGTGAAGGACTCAAAAATCGCCGGAATGTCGTATCTGGTGAAGTAGCTAAGTTGAAGAAGAACAAGGAAAATGCGGATGATCTTATTGCTGAAATGCGTCAGGTCTCCGATCGTATTAAAGAATTGGATGAGCAAGTGCGGGAACTGGAAGTTCAGATTGACGAACTGGTGATGTCGATTCCTAATATTCCTAACGAGACTGTGCCTGTAGGCGCTTCGGAAGAGGATAATGTGGAAATCCGCCGCTGGTCGGAGCCGCGCGAGTTTTCTTTTACACCTAAAGCACATTGGGAATTGGCTCAGAATCTAGATATTCTCGATTTTGAGGCTGCCGCTAAGGTAACAGGTTCCCGTTTTACGTTTTACAAGGGATTAGGAGCGCGATTGGAACGTGCGCTAATTAACTTTATGATGGATCTGCACAGCAGTGAGCATGGTTATGAAGAAATGCTACCTCCATACATTGTAAACCGAGACAGCCTGTACGGAACGGGTCAGCTACCGAAGTTTGAAGAGGATTTGTTTAAACTGCGTGATACTGAGTATTATCTTATTCCTACGGCCGAAGTTCCGGTAACGAACTATCACCGAGAAGAGATAATGAATGCAGATCAGCTTCCGAAATATTATGTGGCATACAGCTCTTGTTTTCGCTCAGAGGCAGGGTCAGCAGGGCGTGATACACGAGGTCTGATTCGTCAGCATCAGTTCAATAAAGTAGAAATGCTCAAGCTGGTTCACCCGGATACTTCTTATGAAGAATTAGAGAAAATGACGAATAACGCTGAGCGTGTTTTACAGCTGCTTGGACTTCCATATCGCGTACTGGCACTTTGCACAGGGGATATGGGTTTTACGTCTGCCAAAACGTACGATTTGGAAGTTTGGCTGCCTGAGAGCGGCATGTATCGTGAGATTTCTTCCTGTTCAAACACAGAAGACTTTCAAGCGCGTCGGGCAAACATCCGGTTTCGTCCAGATGCGAAGGCAAAGCCTGAATTTGTACATACGCTGAACGGTTCAGGATTGGCTGTAGGGCGGACTGTTGCTGCTATTTTGGAGAATTATCAGCAAGAGGACGGAAGCATTGTAATTCCCGAAGTGCTGCGTCCATACATGCGAGGCGTTGAGGTTATAACTCCTAAACAGTAAGCCTTGCATTATTAAAAATTCTGTGGTAAAATAATTTTGTTGCGCCTGAGATGTTGATAAGGGAAGCAGCTTTATCCATTTACCACCTGGAGAGGTACCGAAGCGGTCATAACGGGGCGGTCTTGAAAACCGTTAGGGTGCAAGCCCACATGGGTTCGAATCCCATCCTCTCCGCCATATTCTAAAATAAACCAAGCCATTCAAATACGATAGCTGGTACATTAGGCTTTATGCACTAATGATCAGAAGTCGTGAGGAATGGCTTTTTTGTTGTATAAAAAACCTGTTTTTTTCACACGTTATCAGATGTGGAGGTGCTGGCATGAATCGAGAAATGACAGTAGATCAGCAAAAGCTGGTAGAGGCCTGGCAGGAACAACTGCCGATTCTTTTGAATTCAGGAGATAAAACACAGGTACAGGCAGATGAAGCTGATAACCAGGCTATTCGAATCCATATCGAGGTGGAAGGCCGACAAATGTACTCCTTTGATTTTGCGTGTAAATATGTAGATTCCCGGGAAGTACAGGTTAACTTAGTCGATGTAGAGCGTGACGGACGAACTGTGGATGAACGAACAGATATCATTCAACAGCTGGTGTCCGATTATACTCGGCACATTCACCAATGTGCCCAAACATTACAGTCATTGACGCACTCGTAGTCATGAAGGAATGAGGAGGAAGGCTACATGACAAAGGCCAAAAATGGACTGGATAAAAACCTGTCCAACATTGTCGATGATTTGGAGCAACGTCCAGTAAATAGTCATCAGGCACAGCAAGTGCAGCAGGATCGTAATGATCGTCGTCATCAGGATTCACTAAACCACGATAAAACGGAAGATATGAACCATCTATAGTCCTATTTTAAATGGTAATAAACGGATTCGCTGATGTGCCAGTAAATAAACTGTGAATGGAGGATACGCAAATGGGCAAGCCTAGAGCTGTTCCTGTTCCCGAGGCACAGGAGTCTGGTGGAAGTCACAAAAAGCGTGAGCGTAGTCATCAACAGGAGCCATTATCCGGTTCCAAGAAGGTGAAACAGCGGAATCACGTGGATCACCATAACAGAGAAGGTTCATAAGCAGTCAGACTTTTTTCCTAAAAATATTACAAAGCACAAAGACACCCTGGTTAAAGAGCCAGGGTGTCTTTGTGCTTATTGTAAGAAAATTTTCCAATAAGTGTTTCGCCGTTTGTGAATATGAGTTAGAATAGAGGGTGTGTATTTTTTTGTTAGTATAAAAAAAGGGGTTATTATGAGAGGAGAGAATCTACACAATGAGTAAAAAGTTATCCGTCTTGGTCCTCACTATGGTGTTGCTTATGACGGTAGCGCTGGTAGGTTGTAGCAAGAAGTTAGAACCGAAGGAAGCTGTTACGACGGGTACAGCAAATGCTATGAAGTTGAATTCCTACGAATCCAAAAGTCAATTTACCGTTAAGGAACTGGCAATTACCTCCGCTTCTGTTCCGGCTGAACAAAGTGCAATGGTAACTAGCATGCTGAAAAATGCAGACATTACGCTGGATGGTGTATATCAAAAGGAGCCTTTCCAATCTGAAATGACGCTTGGCATTCATTTGAAAGGTGATCTTTCTACCAACTTTACGATTCCAATGGTCATGACTAAAGATAAATTGTACGTTAAAATTCCTAATATTCCATTCTACCCGCTTCCACAGGATGTTGTAGGTAAATTCCTGCTGATTGATCCACAAGAACTGGCTAAACAATCGGGACAAGAATTTAACCCAGCAACCATGGATCAGGAAAAATCGCAAAAATTTGCGAATGAAGTGATTGCTGCTATTATGAACGAGTATGATCAAGCTACGTATTTCTTTGATATTGATCCTAAAGACGCTAAATTGCCACAAGGCGTTGAAGCAAAACAAGTGGTTCAATTTAAAATCACAAACGACAATGTGAAGCAAGCGACCAATACATTTATCACTAAGGCGCTGCCTAAGGTCCTTGATATAATGTCTAAAGACGAATATGCTGGCATGCTTCAAGTGAAGAAAGAAGAACTGGCTGAAGCGAAGAAAGAACTGCAATCCAACACTAGCGAAGTTAGCAAAAAACTGGATGAGTTGAAGAACTATCTGACAGTGAAACAGTTTGACGTTAACACTGCTTTGAACAAGGATAACGTTCCTGTGTATCAAGATCTGAATGCGAACGTGGAAGTGAATGATCCTTCTACGAAAGATAATGTGAAGTTGTCTGTAACAGGATACTCGCAATACAGCAAGATCAATGAAAAAGCAGCATTTAAAGTGGGTATCCCAACAGCTGATCAAGTCCTGACGATCGAACAACTGCAACAAAAAATGCAAACTGTATCTCCTTAAAAAGGGGATGACATCATTATAAACATCAGTCCTTCGGAGGGGATGTAAGAAAACCGCTCGGCATAAGCCGAGCGGTTTTTTTGTCTATGATTAAGTTGTTCTTCGTGCAGTATGAGTTCGTCACACGTTATCCTCAGCTAGAATCGCGAACATCTGATGATCCTGCCATTCGCCCTGAATCTGTACCAGCTTGCGAGCAATACCTTCCGGCTGAAAGCCACACTTCTGTAATACACGTTGTGAGCGATTATTATGCAGAAGGGTACCCGCCTGGAGACGATGTAGAGATAAGGCACGGAAGGCATACTGTATGATTAGCTTTAAAGCAGCCGTCATATGCCCTTTGCCCTGCTCTTGTTGATCCATCATATAGCCGACATCGGCGAATTGACCAACTCCACGCACCAGATTGGAAATAGAAATATAACCTATCAAACGTTCTTGTTTTAAGAGAAAGATACCAAACAAGTACCCTCGATCTTCTTCCGCTTGACGCAATCTCTGACGGATATAATCCTGTTGTTTCTCTAAAGTAAAAAATGAATCCTCATAAAGCGGTTCATAGGGCGCATGAGAGTCCCTATTTCGAAGCCTAAGGGCGAGAAGGGCTTCGCCATCCTCCAAGCTTAGAGGACGTAAAAAGATCCCCTGAGGCGTGTTATACAAGCTCATAGGCATGGGTTGGTCTCCTTTCATGGGGAATTAGCAGTGAAATGAGAACTTTTGCCTTGTTCTCCTCAGGATGGAGAGGGGGGAGGAGATGATTTGGCAGCCGCTCTTTTCTGACGGAGCTGTCGGAAAAAGTTTGTTAGCAAGGAGGCACATTCCTCTTGAAGTACACCACTGGTTACTTCTGTACAATGGTTAAAGCGAGGCTCCTGCAATAAATTCATTAGCGTGCCTGCGCAGCCTGCCTTGGGATCTGTAGTGCCGTATATTAAATGAGGGACACGCGATTGCACAATGGCTCCAGCGCACATCGGGCACGGCTCCAAAGTGACATACAGCCTGCAATCCAGCAGGCGCCAGGCTCCCAGATGGTCACTGGCCTGCCGGATGGCAACCATCTCTGCATGTGCGGTTGGGTCGGTATCGGTCTCGCGCAAATTGTAGCCACGACCGATAATTTCATTATCTTTTACAATGACAGCTCCGATGGGGACTTCACCCAACGCTTCTGCCTTGTACGCTTCCTGAATGGCTTCTTTCATCCAATAGGCGTGATCCATAGTGGTCACTGGGGAATTGCTCCTTTCAAACGGCGGAATTATCCAACGAACAAGTATTCCGTTGTTAACATGATGTGAATAAAATTGTGGATAACACCATACTTGTCCACAGATTTATCCACAACTTATAACAACATCTGTGTATTTGTGGACTAAATGTGGATGATTATCTTATTACATTGTAGGTAAATGCTCGCCTATTGACAACATTGTTCACAAGATGTGTATTTATGTATATCCGGTAAATGTAAATGCTGGTATCCCAGACGCTATTACGGTATCATTGAGTTAGCAATTGCCAGTAATCGCCAGCATACGGCAAGAGGTGAGAAATCAGTGTGTCGATAAAAATCAGAATAACGATCATTTTGTCAGGGTCGGTCCTATTTATCCTGTTGTTAAACATCGCACTCAATTACTACACGACCCATGAAAATCTAAGAAGTGACAGTGAAACCAAAATGGTTCTGACGGCTAAAATTATCGGAGGAGCTATCGAACAAAACCGGCATAGCTGGGAGGCCGTTGACAAGCAGCTCGGATATAATTTGTGGCTTTCTGCTACGTTGGCTGCTAATCAGCTCGATTCCGATATCCGAAATATCCAGCAGGAACAGCTACAACAAATAGCTACACTCCACAGGGATATTAATATTTCTTTGATAATCCGAGAAGGACAGGGGTATAAGGTTGTCAAATCTTCGAATCCTAAAGAGCTAACGTCATCCGATCCATTGACGGGGCATTGGAAAAATGCAGTTGACCAATTATATGAGCATGGACAGGTGGCCATGGCACATGGTCAGAATCTAGATCATTTTTGGACCAGCTCATTTGATTACACAGATTCAGGCTTTGCACATATCAATAAATGGGGATTCTATTATGACCAAAAACGTAACTACTTAATTCGAATATCCTTCCAGGATACTTCAGTCCAGGATTTTATACCTATCCTGAGCCCAGCTGAGATTGTGAAGCAGACTCAGCAAGTGGATTATCGCATTTTGGAGATAACAGGAATCAACCCTGCAACCTTTGGTGGCGCTACGATGGACAAAAACGGTAACGACCGAAAGTACTATTACATGTACAACAAACCGATCCAATTCGGCACGTATCAACTAGCGAGAGTGCCAGAGGATCGTTTGGCCGTGTCCAGGGCGATTCTTTCGGGAGAGAGTATCGTACAAGATTGCTATATCAAAGGCGAACGGGTGCTTGTCAGTTACATACCTTTTTATCCGTCAAACCGTGATGCCTATGTCATCCGTATTGTCATGAGTTATGATACCATCGCTTCTGTTATATCCAAGCAATTGATTAGCTTGGTAGCCATTTCCATTGTTCTATTGGAGGTTGTGATCATTGGAAGCTATGTGCTCGCCAGCTTATTTGTCCGGCCCATTCAGTCAATTCTGGGGAAAGTGAACGAGATGGCTGACGGTCATTTTGATACACGGCTACAAATTAAAGGTGGCCATGAGCTTGCACAGCTCGGTGAGCGCATTAATGCGATGGCCTACAATTTAGGGATGTATACGAGAAGACTTGAACAGATGTATGAAGAAAACCGTTCTGTAAAAGAGCATCTAGAATCAGTTATTAATCAGACGGCAGATGCCATCCATGTAACCGATCAGGAGGATTGTGTTATTCGGGTCAACCATGCATTCGAAGCTTTGTACGGATGGACCAAGAAAGAGTTGGTTGGCCGTAAGCTGGAGTTTGTACCTCCACAGCTACAGGAGGAGTATGAATTTCAGAAGGAGAGCCTGCTTCAGGGAGAAAGCATCGTATCAAGTGAGACCCTACGAATGCGTAAGGATGGAAGTACAGTAGAGATTAGTATGAGTACGTCGCCTATTCTGGATGAACAAGGCGAAATCCTAGGCTTTATCTGTGTTTCTCGTGATATCACGGGGCGCAACCGGATGGAGGAACTGCTGCGTAGATCAGAGAAACTGACAACTGTAGGGCAGCTGGCGGCAGGCGTAGCGCATGAGATTCGTAATCCATTAACCACACTACGCGGCTTCCTACAACTACAGCAGCAAAATCAAGTGTTAAATATGAAACACAACGATATTATGATGTCTGAGCTGGATCGCATTAATTTGATTGTTAGCGAGTTTTTAATCCTGGCGAAGCCACAAGCCGTGCATTTTCAGAAAAAAGATGTTCGTTATATTGTGAGTGATGTTATTTCTTTGCTAGATAGCCAGGCGCATCTGTTGGGTATTGTATTCGATCTTCAGGTCACAGACGAACCTGCCTTGGTATATGCTGAAGAAAATCAGTTAAAACAGGTATTCATTAATTTACTTAAAAATAGCATGGAGGCTATGAGTAAAGGCGGCATCATCACAATTCATTTGTTCTTAGAGGGAGAAAGCGTTAAAATCGTCATACGGGACCAAGGAAAGGGCATTCCTGCAGAAATGCTGTCCAAGCTGGGAGAACCTTTTGTCACAAGCAAAGAAACAGGTACAGGGCTGGGGCTTATGGTCAGCCAGCGTATTATACAGAGCCACAAAGGCACACTGGATATTGAAAGCACAGAGGGAGAGGGGACAACTGCCCTCGTGCAGCTTCCGATTGCCAAGCCTGAATAACGAGCCAGGGCAGGAGGAAGTGTGTTTGTAGAAATGGAGGGTACACAGGTTGCGCATTAACAAGTTTATCAGCGAAACTGGCTATTGCTCGCGCCGGGAGGCGGACAAGCTGGTAGAGAGCGGCCGCGTGACGATTAACGGCGAAGTGGCCGTGCTGGGCAGTCAAGCGGAGGAAGGCGATGATGTTCGTGTGAACGGCAAGCCACTGCGCGATAAGTCCGATCACGTCTATATTGCATTGAACAAGCCAGTGGGCATTACAAGCACGACAGAGAGCCACATTAGAGGCAATATTGTCGATTTTGTGGGGCATCCGCAGCGGATATTTCCGATTGGGCGCCTGGATAAGGATTCGGAAGGTCTCATTTTACTGACCAATGATGGAGACATTGTGAATAAGATTTTACGGGCAGAAGGCAAGCATGAGAAAGAATATATCGTAACGGTGGATCGTCCGGTCACACCATCTTTTGTACAGGGGATGTCCAGCGGTGTGAAGATACTCGGTCAGCGGACATTGCCCTGTGAGGTGACGCGTGTATCTGAGCATGTATTCCGTATTATCCTGACAGAAGGGAAAAATCGCCAGATCCGACGTATGTGCGCTGCCTTCGGCTATGAAGTTAAAAAACTGCAACGCCTGCGAATTATGAATATTCGGCTGGGATCCCTTCAGAAAGGCGCCTGGCGTGATTTAACAGAGGCTGAAAAGCGGGAACTGGGCCAGATGCTTGATTATACGCTTAGCTAATGCGAGAGGCCTTCTGATAGCCTATAGCGCTTGGCTCTCGTATATGACAGGTTAGAATACAGGAATCACTAAAGCAAAAGGCACCAGCTGCAAAAAAATGCGGCGGTGCCTTTGTTCATATAACATATTCATGATCAACCTTCATTCGAGCTTGAGGTAGGACTAATAACTTGTGTACCGTTCTGATATTTGCGAAGAACGGAAATTTCGACACGACGGTTTTTGGAGCGTCCTTCTCCAGTTTGGTTGCTTGCCAAAGGTCGATACTCGCCATATCCGATGGATACAAACTTGGTTGGATTGAGCTGCGGATTCAGCAACAAAATACGCAAAAAATTAAGCGAGCGTTTGGCACTCAAATCAAAGTTGGACGGGAACTGACTATTGGAAATAGGTACATTGTCTGTATGACCGGATACGATAACATCATAGCCAGGGAACTGTTGGAGCATGCTGGAAATGGACTTGGCCAGCTTCCTTGCTTCCGGCTTTACTTCAGCCTGCCCGGATGAAAACAGAGCATTATCACTAATGGTGATCATCAGCTGGGATTGGTTCAGCTTGGTGTTCAGCAGAGTGGACAGACCGTTATTTTGAATGTATTGATCCATTTGTTTTTTAAGCTTCTTTAAATCTTCTTCTTCCCGCTGAGCGAGTTGCTTCTGCAGATCAGAGGTAGAAGTGGCTTTCGATTTTAATGGTTGTGATACTTGTTCTTTATTTTTGCCCATATCCATCGATTGTGATGACGGATTCGCGGCTGAGTGATCCAGCACGCCCGTACCGCCACTAAAAGCTGAACTCAGGGATTGAGCCATAGTTTCGAATTTTTTGGCATCGAGCGAGCTCATACCGAATAAGACAATAAAAAGAGCCAACAGAAGGGTCATTAAGTCGGAATATGGCAACAGCCAGCTTTCGTCAGCATGCTCTTCGTGCGGTTCATGTCTCTTTTTACTCACTGGAATCGCCATCCTTCTGGGTCATTGTAGCCCGTTCGGTCGGAGTCAGGAAGATCGTCAGTTTCTGACTGATGGCAATCGTAGATATCCCCGATTGAATGGAAAGCAGACCTTCGACCATCATTAACTTAAGTTCCACTTCTTTTTTGGATAGCCGTTTCAGCTTGTTGGACATTGGATGCCACAGAACATAACCGGTAAAAATACCGAGCAACGTGGCAATGAAGGCTGCTGCAATGGCATGAGACAGCTTTTCCATGTCACTAAGGTCGGCCAGAGCGGCGATCAGACCTACAACCGCACCAAGTACCCCGAGCGTTGGAGCATACATACCGGCTTGGGAGAAGATCAGTGCACCAGAGCGATGTCGGTCCTCGGTGGCATTAATATCCTCCATCAGAACGTCCCGTACGAATTCCTGATCATTGCCGTCAATAATCATTCGCATGCCGCCACGCATAAAGGGATCGTCGATTTCCTCTACCTTGGATTCCAAAGCGAGCAGACCTTCACGGCGGGTAATGGATGCCCACTCGGTAAACGTACCGATGAGCTCTTTGCGGTCTAACAGTTTTTGTTCGGTGAAAATAACCTTGAACAGCTTCGGAATCCGTTTGATTTCTGCCATCGGGAAGGCCATAAATATACTCGCTGCCGTTCCGACGAAAATAATCATGTAAGCAGCGGGGTTGTTGACCAGATTGACGACCGGAGCGCCTTTTAAGATCATCCCTACAACCAGTGACACAATCCCGAGCACAAGTCCGATAATGGTTGAAATTTGCATGATACACCTCATCCATGAGAATAGATTTTGAATCCTTTCATGCCGCATGGGTCATCCTTGCCCCAAGCGCGTCATTATGAGACGGATTATAGTATTTATCGACAAAACTCTCTTTTTTGTTAAGGGCGAATTTCCGGTATAATAAGGTGATTGGGTATTGAATGGCTGAACCACTGGAGGAAATAGCATGGGAGTAAAGCATGGGCGCGAGTATGAACAAATTTTGAACGATTTGACAGAGGCTGTGGGACGCATCCCAGATAGCTATGAATTTTTTGAAATGGAAGCAGAAGATTGGGACAGGCTGGACCCAGCGGGGCGTCAGGAGGTCAGTGAAGCTTTGGCAGAAGACTTATTTTATGCACTGGGTACAGAGCCCATAATCACTGTAGGTAGCGGCGTTGTGATTTATGAGCCGGAGCAGCACCGGATTTATGTACTCATCGGGGATGAGGAGCTGACGTCGGTCCCTTTGATCTAAAGGCTGTCTTATGGATTTATCAACGGGGCCGTGGTAATATGTACACCAATATATCGTAGTTTTGGCCGCATGAAGCGGCTGAAAGGCTTCCGTATAAACGGGGAGGAGTTCGTAACATGCCTTTTACACAAGAAGAGATTGAAGCACATCTGGAGAAACTGGAGGGCTGGGAACTGGAGGAAGGACGATGGATCGTTCGGAAATACAATTTTTCCAGTTTTATGAAAGGTATTGCATTCGTGGATGAAGTTGCCGCTATATCTGAGGCATTTAATCACCATCCATTTATTACGATTGATTACAAGACCGTGACTCTGCGTTTGACCTCTTGGGACGATGGCGGTATTATGGCTGTAGATATTAAAGAAGCTCAACAATATAATGAAGCTTTTGAAAAAATGCGCAGCGGTCATTAAGTTTGTAATGATCTGTCGTATATGCTAAGAGCGCCTTCGCTATACAACATCGCGGTTGTATAGCGAAGGCGCTTTTATTTATAAAGCCCAGTTCTAATGTTCAGGACGATATACCATACAATGGAACGGCTTTCTGCCATCTGGAGTCTGGCGCTCATAGGTATCTGTCAGCCCGAATCCAGCTGCCTTATAGGCTCGAATAGCCCGTTGATTCCAGGTGAGCACCTCTAGGTCAATCTCATTCTGCGGGTGGCGTCGTCTGGCTTCCTCGGCAATGGCCCGGACAAAGTCGGAGCCTGTGCCGTGTCCGCATCTTTCAGGACGCATTCCAAGACCCAGCCGGGTCACACCAACCATAGGAAAATATTGAGCAAATCCCGCAAGCTCATTCTTTGCGTCCAGTACGGCAACATATTGCTCCTGGCGAAGCGTAGGACTCCCAAATTCGACTTCAAGTGCCTTCATTTGTTCCCATGGAAGCCAGCCGTATATGTTGTAGGGGGGATCATAGCGCCACTCACAAATTTCAGCCGCTTGGTGCTCGTCCATCGGTACGATCCGGTAGTTGGATATTGAGGCAGGCACTTTTCCATTCCTCCTTTTGCGTACTTCAATCATTAACAACAGATTGTAGACAAGTTGTAGAGGAATGGCAAGCGTGTTTATTTCGTACCTAAGTCGGGTATACATTCAATAAGAAGGAATTTACCGTTCAATGCTCCCCCAGCGGTGACGGTAAAACCGACGATGTTCGCTAACACTGAAACCTTTTGAGGCGTAGGTTCGTCAGTATTGATAATCATAGCTGATGTAGTGGACATAAAAAAACCGCAAATCGATTCCGGCCAGAATCAAATTGCGGCTAGGGTTAGCTTGCTGTGCGGTGGTTATTCTACGTTGTCGTCATCAGGAATTTCTGAAGCTACAGAATGGTAAGCGTCTGTGCTCATAATTCTTTTTGCACCGACAAAACGGTTAGCGTAATAATTTTCGTTCAGTGAGCTAACTACTACACCACGCGAAGTCGAGGAGTGGGCGAATTTCCCTTCACCTACGAAGATACCTACATGGGATACGCCTCTTCCTGTGGTGTTGAAGAACACCAGGTCTCCTGGTCTCATTTCATCGCGGGATACAGAAGATCCCATTTTGAATTGTGATCCAGATTGATGCGGCAGTTTAATTCCCAGTTTGTTGAATACATACATTGTGAAGCCGGAGCAATCGAATCCCTCGAGTGTAGTGCCTCCGCTTCTGTAGCTCGTTCCTTTGGCATCTTGGATGACCTGGTCCATCTTGGAGTCTGCGAATGCACTGCCGCCACCGAAAGTAAAGGATGTAAAGGCAATGGCGAGACCCATGGCTGCGATCGTTAGCTTCTTCTTCAAAAAAAATATACCCCTTCCAATGCCTGCGAGGTTAGCTTAAGGATTCGGTAGAAGGTTCCCCTATGACCACTCTGTTGCGAGATCAATTCACCCAAACTGGTTCCCCCGCTTCCTAGGTGCCAGGAATTAGGCTTAACTTGAGATGTGCACCTTGGAGAGCAGTATTCACGACAACGATGTTTTTAAGATAAAGGTTACAATAAAGATTACAAAGTTGTTACTATCAGTTCACTGCGATTATTGTAACAAAGACAGCAGGCTTTGGCAAATGTTTCATCGCAAAAAGTTACAAAAAAAATCTGTTCCTAACACTGTAGGAACAGATTCTGTTAACAGTATTCAGTTATGTGTCGTGAGGACGGGGAAGAAAAAGTTTTTTTCGACAGCTGAAAATGCAGAAGATAGCATAAAGGGAGGGGTTAACCTCTGCTGGAGATATCGATATGCCATAGTCGGTACTGTGAACTGATATGCCACAGCCTGACCAGACTGGTAACAAAATGATACGATTGCTGGAGAATCAGCGCCAACATACCAGTCCAAATCATCGCCACGGTGCCAAATAGACCGAAGACCAGCAGCACACAAGCACTGAGCAGCAAGGATACGCCGACAGCGGGAAGAAGCTGGCGAAAGAAGGCGAGCAGGGACGATAGTATGGCGTGACCACTGACTGTGCCCAATTGCATATACAGGATGCACTGCCGAATGAACCACCCGTAAGCCATCCACCCAATGGCATAGGGCAACAAATGCAGCAGGTAAGAGGAAGATTGCAGCGTTCCTGCTACAATAGGGTAGAGTCTTGGTACCACCCAAAAGGCGGGGAGCAGCAGCAGACCCAACTCGATGATGTAATACAGCAGCGATGACATACCATGCCGTTTCATCCCTTTGAAAAAGGACAGGCTTTGCGGTTCAGTCGCATCGGTATGCAGGCTTTGATAGATGCCGGCTCTAATAAAGGGCGTGATCAATATACGCAATACGGTTGCTCCTAGTAGTATCCATAAATACACGTGCACTTCCCGGCTGTCCATCAAAGCGATCTGGCCCTCCATCCAAAACAAGGTCCTTCCCAACTCGTTTTGGCTCTGATCCGGATAACGAAGCAGCAGCGGGATGACAGCGGACTGCACCAGCCGATAGAGAAATACCCCCCACAGCAGACGATATAGAAATAAAATGATAACGATATAAAAGCGTATGCGCACCAGCGCCCAGCCTTCTTTTATAACAGTCCGCATCTATAAACACCTCACCATGACAGACTTCCAAGCAGTGTCTCCAACAGCTTGGTTACACCTATACTCCAACGGGTTTGTTGTTTTTCGTTCAATTCAGCCTTCAGGTTATTATTAATATGCTTATTCTCCAAGGCAATAGTGTATAGAGGATCGACGGCTACAGAGGACACGGGGGAGCTGCTTTTGAGTCGAAAGGTTGTACTTTTGCCTGTACCGTCCCAAGCCTTAAATATCGTTGTGCCATCCTTGAAGGTGAATTGAACAGGGATCTTAGGATAATCTGCTCCTTTTTTGCTGAGCGTCACGACTGCTTCATATCCACTCTCCAACTTGCGGTTCATAATGCGATCGACGGAGAAGTCCGCCATCTGGCCGTCATATACATACTGTTCAAAATAGTGGCTCCATGAGCGTCCAGTCACCCTCTCCACAACACGCTGAAAATCCTGTGAGGTCGGATGCTTGAATCGGTACGTCTGGACGTAGGTTCGCATAATTCGGTCCATTTTCTTCATACCCACCTGCCGTTCAATGCCTCGTAGTACCAACTTGCCTCGTGAGTAGGCATTTTGTGCATACTCAGCCGCCGATCCGTACTTCCAGGACTCGCGGTTTAGCGGCTGCGGAGAAGCTACCTGTCCCGATTGTAATGGCAAGTTGGGGATAAGCCCATATTCTTGCTCCATGAGCCGTTCTTCTGCATAGGAGGTGAAGCCTTCATCCAGCCAAGGCTCCTCAAATTCATTGTTGGCTACCATTCCGTAAAAATATTGATGCCCAATCTCATGAACCAGCGTCCGTTCCAGATTATAGCCGGGGTTCAGTTGGTCCGCAGCTGCGGCCGTGATCAGTGTCGGATATTCCATACCGCCGGCTCCACTGCCTGTTTTGGGTGGAACGACGATGGATAGAGTGGAATATGGGTAAGGCCCGTACCATTTGCTATAGTACGAAAGGGCGGCCTTAGCTGCGCTCATGTAACGTCCTTTGAGCTCCTTATGGGATGGGTCCAGATAGAGCTTGATTTTGACACCAGGAATCTCAGTGGAAGAAAAGGGTTCTTCTACAGCTACAAAGTTGGGTGAAGCAGACCAGGCAAAATCGTGTACATCATCGGCATAAAATTGATATATTTTCTGGCCGTTCTGTCGTACGGCACCACGGGTGGGAAATCCAGTCGCTGCTACGATGTATGTTTCAGGCACCCGAATTCGTATGCTGTAAATTCCAAAGTCGGCATAGAACTCGGAGTTGCCATGATACTGATGGAGGTTCCAGCCCTCCTCGGCGCGCCCACGTTGCCCTGCAGTCTCATAGACGCTGAGCTTTGGAAACCACTGTCCAGCCATTACAAAATCATCTGTCGCACCCATACGAGCGAAAATACCAGGCAGTTTGACTTCAAACTTCATATATAGTGTGATTTCTTCGCCACCTCGCACCGGCTTGGGCAGGCGCACCTTCATGAGTGAACGGTCGCTTGCGTTACCATCGTCTGGTTGTACATATTGAGTACGGTGCATGAGAGATAAACCGTCTTCTGTTTTTAGTTCAGTCAGCGTCATGGAGCCAAAGCCGTCCTTGGGCATGGTGTCTCCGCGCAGCTTTCCGCCGGATTCTTTCATAAAGGTAGTTTCCATGGAAGAGAAGGCATTTGGGTATAGATGAAGATACAGATCATTCACAGTTTTCTTGCCCGGATGCCTCCAGGTCAGTGTCTCAGTGCCTCGCAAAACTCGTCCTTTTTCCAGAGATACATCAATGTGATACTCTACCACCCGCTTGCTGAGAACTTCCGTAGCGGGCTGTGGAGGGTTTTTGGGCAGGTCGGGCAGGATGTTGGCCCCTAGAGACTTGCCCATATTTGGCGTAAGCGCAGACTCAGATTCGGAGTCATATAGTGGTTTGCCTGCGGACAAAGGGGTGGATTGCGATTGGGGTTGCCATGCAAACCATAACGTCCCTGCGAGAAGTCCGAGGGCTAGTGTGGACAATAAAACGATTTTGGCGCGTGCTGGGGTCATACAATGGATACCTCCCGTTGACAAGCATCTACAGCATGTATATGTTTGCTTTCAGGAGATTATTAGTTAAAATATTTATAGTGTAGAATGAGTGTGAAAACGGAAATTGGAGGCCTAGTGACACATGAGTGAAAATCAGCCGGACGGCAAAAAGCAGATTGCACTGAATATTGTCAGTGGCAAGAGTAAACATAAGGGCTTCGGCGCAGGTTCAATCGACCTGAACAGCATGTCCCCGGTCATCATTGACCGAGGAGAGGCGAAAATTGATATCGGTGCCATGCATGCCAAAAGTAAAGTAGAACGTGGAATCAAGTTCTCTACGAATAAAGAGGATGTTCCGAACGGACGCCAGGTATGGCTGGTATGGGTAGCTGTGGATCGTACGCCCGAAGGACGTATGTACGGAGGCGCGACCGCCTGCGAGATGCTGATTGATGACGAAGCCAAACGGGGATGGAAAATCCTCGCTGATCATGTTAACCGCATGGATTATGCACTTAAGCGCCGTTTCATGCTGGATGATCTCGGCAGCGAAGATAAAGCAGCGCTCAAAAGCCTGCTGATTTCGCATAATCAGGAATGGTGGGACGCTTCGCCTGAGGAATTGAAGCAGGCGCTGGAGGGGTAAGCCGGTTTTAACACAGTAAATCCTATGAGAAGCAACCCAACCCAATTAGAATCTCTGTTTAAGCTTTGCGAAGCCTTCAATTGGTAGCTTTCTTACCTCATAGAATATGTACTAGACAAGTAAATGAGCAGAGGAATCAGTAAAGTTTTTGAAGTGAAGACCTGTATTTACGTTATAAAATGAGTTATACTCAGGTAAGAATAGTAAAGGAGCCGTGCGTCAACACGACTCCAGTGTACACAACTGCTTAAAGAGCAGTCGGCAGTAAGGTTCAGGAGTAGACCGATACCTTGGTTGGGGGCGGTCTACTTCTTTTTCATGTAGGTAAGCAATGCCAGAATGAACATGCCAAACATGATCATCAAAGAAATCGCATCTTTAACCTCCATGGGCATCACCTCCCTTCGGGAGACTAGCCGACCGCCCTTTTAGCCGTATGCTGTACTAGAACAGTATACCATAAAAAGACGTTTTTGAAGGTATAAAGCACTTAAATGCGTAATTTTAGTAACGAATGACCCGACCGAGATAGACTGCACTCTGTTGTATTACTAGTTTGGTGATTTGTTAGAGCCTCCAAGTTACATAAAAATAATTGTTATAAATATGTAGTTATTTGATAGTTCCTTGACATCATGGAAAGGCATTCACTATAATTCAAATAGAAATCGGTTTCACCCCGGTTTTATTAAAATATTTTGTGGAACCGGTTCCTAAGAGGGTATAGTTATTTCCTATGGCTGTTTATGAATGTAATCTCTAAATAAGGTGGCATCGTTATGTTTAAATGGTTGAAAAAGAAGGCGGCTCCCCGTATTGAAGAATTCGACATGGTAGCGCCGATTAAAGGAAAAGTGGTCTCCCTGGAAGAGGTTCCGGATCCTGCGTTCTCTACGAAAGCTATGGGGGACGGCATCGCTATCCAGCCGTCTGAAGGCAGGGTCACTGCTCCTTTCGCAGGAAAAGTTGCTCATGTCATGGAAAAAAGCAAGCACGCTCTGATCATTGAACATGAATCCGGCGTACAAGTGTTGATACATGTCGGAATTAATACCGTCTCCCTCAAAGGACAGGGATTTAATCCTCATGTTCAAGCAGGAGATAGCATTAAAGCTGGACAATTATTGATGGAGTTTGATCTGGATGCGATCCAACAGGGTGGACTGCCTGTAATTACTCCAGTCATCGTTCCAGACGGGCAAGATATGATCAGCCATGTGGAAATACTGGATCATTCATCTGCTTCTCCAGATGTACCTGTATTAAGGGTTCATTTAAAAGCATAGCTCTCATTCAGAAAAGACTAACCAGGAATCTCTGGTTAGTCTTTTCTTTAGATGATTCACTGACTGGTCAAAGGAAGGCCTTCGATAAAACGAGCTGATATTTGAACTGGAGATGCAGAAGTCCGTTTATATTTGCTAAACTACCAATACAATAATTATTTGTGGATTTATAAAATATTTGCGTGGCGGTTAGTGTAGTTGCTAGAACTGAATGAAGCGGAAGCTAAGATTCATAGAGTGTGGAATATAGATTGGAATAAGTAGGATAGGTTCACTATAAGTACAGAATGGTTTCAAAAGGGGAGACGCACATTGAATACAAATCGTTTTGTAGAACTAGAGAAGGCATTGTTTCAGGCCTGGTCTTTGGAGTCTAGCTCTAAATGGACAGCCAATAATCCTGCAGCCGGACATTGTGGAGTCACAGCGCTCGTCGTTCAAGACAGGCTTGGCGGTGATATTTTGAAGACATGGTTGGATAGTAGCTGGCATTATTACAACCGGATCGGTGAGGACATTATAGATTTCACGGAGTCGCAATTTTCAAGCCTTCCACAGTATCAGCATGTACAATCCAACCGGGAAGAAGCATTTTCAGACACCAACGCAGAGCAGTATGCAGCCTTGAGCCGGAGATTAGGGGAAACTCTTAACGAAAAGGTATAGGTTCGGACAGCCTCAAAGGACATCGAAAGATTTGGAAGAAGCTTATGGGTACATAATTAAAGCAACAAATTCAACTGGGAAAAGCCGGATATGGATTTGCTGAATCTTATTGAAGCCACAAAGCCTGCCAATTTTGAAGATGAGGGCTATTATGAGGATACAGGATCTACTATTCGTTACGGATGTAAGAATCAAGTCTGTTTTTACCGTGAAAGCACTACAGAGCAACATGCAACGGGGGAGTAAAATGACGGTCTGAACAGTTAAACTTTTGAAGATAAAGGCTGTATTTAAGTTATAAAATGAGCTATGCTGAGGTAAGAATAGTCAAGGAGTCGTGCGCTAACACGACTCCAATATACAACCACTGCTTTAAGAGCAGTTGGCAGTAGGGTCCAACAATAGACCGTTACCTTTGTGGGGGGGCGGTCTATTTCTTTTTCATGTAGGTAAGCAATGCCAGAATGAACATGCCGAACATGATCATCAAGGAAATCGCGTCTTTAACCTCCATGGGCATCACCTCCCTTTGGGGAGACTAGCCGACCGCCCTTTAGCCGTTAGTTGTACTATGAGACATTAATTACTTAATTACGTTTTTTAAGGAGGGTTATAAAATAAAACTAATCCAGCCAGTGGCTGGGAACGCTTAGAGACGAGGGCAGTTTGGTTTTACCATTGCCTTTAGCTGAATTTAATTGCGCTTGTGTAAGAAAGATACTTCCTTCCAGATTAGCTCCACTTAAATCAGCATCTCTAAAATCTGCACCGATAAGGTCAGTCACCCTCAAATCAGCCTCACGCAGGTCAGCAGCAATCAGTAGAACGCCTCTCAGGTTGGCGCCACTCAGATTAGCACCTCTTAAATTGGCTCCGATTAGGTCTCTACTCTTGATTTTTTTACTAAGTTTAGAGTTTTCCATGTTCTTCCCAAATTTTCCTCGAACTAACTCACTTGTTTGTACAAGTAAATCATTGACTAGCGCCCTATGGGTGGGTACATGAATATTTATGAGGGATTTGGGGTCTTGATCCGTAAGCTGTTCGGTTTTCGCCATTGCTTCTTGTAACTCGGTATAGATGGAGTGAGTTTCTTTTAAGCTCAGGGCTTCATTTAGGTAATAGAGCATTTCATGAAGCTGCTGCATGATGGGAAGTAGATTGAACATTTCTTCAGCTATTGCCGGATCGTCTCTCCAGCTTTTTCCGTTGTATGTAACTTGGGAAATTTTTTGACCTGCCCCAAAGCAATCATATACGGTACAGCCTCGCAAGCCGTTATTTCTTAGGTTTGTATGAATGCCACAGCGATAATCCGCATTTAGGTGTTGGCAGGGAGTTCCTCCATCCTTGTTAAAGGCAAAATCGGCAGATTTGGCATAAGGCAAGGCGACACAGCATAAACCAAAACATTTTTCACAATCGGCGGTATACAATAAACACACATCCTTTTATTAGCACCTACTAAATGTAATAGTACCAAAAAAAGATGAGTTATGGTTTATTGCTAAGTAAAATAGATCAGTTACCCTTTTGCCAGATTTAATTGCCATGAAACACCGTATTTGTCTTCGACCCAACCAAACTGCTGGCTTACGGGTGAGGCTTCAAGGGGCATTAGAACTCGGCCTTCTTGAGATAGGTGGTCAAACACACGATGAATCTCTTCTTCCGAATCACAAGTGACGAATAGTGATAGAGCTGGGGTAAAAGGGTGTTTGTCCTTATGGTTATAGTCTATAGCCATAAAGGTCTGCCCTTTGAGGTTGAACACGGCATGTAACACGGTCCCATCTTCCTGATGAAAAATGCTGATGATACCAGATGGCTTAAATACAGAGGTATAATATTGCATGGCCTCCTCTGCTTGACCGGGGAACATGAAAAACGTTGTGATTTTTGGGCTAGAATCCTGCATCAGATCAACTCCCTCAAGCGGATAATGGATGATAACATCTTTTCTCTTTTTTAATAGAAATATTCAGGACTAGAGACGTGCTTCATAAAGAATATAGGTATACTCAGAAAAGGGGAGACTGGATGATGAACGCGACAGCAAAGCTTGTTGAGATGATGGGTTCAGGCAGGAAACTGGACGCCAGCATTATTTCAGCCTATACGGATGTAGTTGCCCAATACGGAACCGTGGAGGATGCCTGGGAGTTATATTGGCTTTTTGTAGAAGATCCTGATCACTATGTCAGAGGTTTGTTACTTGGGCCGATCATGAGATGTGGAGATGTTGCTCTGGCGCAGGATATGTACGAGCGTTACGTTCGAAATCAGGCATCACCGGAACATATACCTGATGGTGTGCTGCATGTGTTAGGTTATTTGGGTTATGTGGAAGCTGCGGCTGACCTCGCCGCATGGGTGAACGGACCATATGGAGCAGCATCTGTAGATGCTTGTTTGGGACTCGTACATCTTCCATGCGAATCGTTCCGTGAACGTCTGGCGGCTGAATTGGAACAAGCAGTAGATCAGCATTTATTTAATGAGTACTTGCCTCTACTAAGCTTTAAATGCACTACTGAGGATATGGTCCCGCGAT
This sequence comes from Paenibacillus ottowii, assembly GCF_050516475.1. Lineage (NCBI taxonomy): Bacteria > Bacillati > Bacillota > Bacilli > Caryophanales > Paenibacillaceae > Paenibacillus > Paenibacillus ottowii. The sequence continues at coordinate 845,801 of NZ_CP191577.1, forward strand.
TGGTGCATTGGGGAGAACGACATGCTTCCGTAGATTGTAATGCGGGAATTATTGCTGGAATTGCACTGTATGGAGAAAAGCAGAGGGACACGATTCGATCTATTTTGTGGAATCCGCTCTGGGAGGCTCATGGAACGGCTACGGGAAGTTGTGTGTGGTCTTATTTTGCGATGCAGCATGTAGGGCTGACCTTTAGCGAGCTTATTCAGGATATAAAAAGCTACGATGTATCCAAAGCAGGTGTACAGGTCTTGGAGTATCGGTTGGAAGTGTTGTATGAAATGTTGGAACTAAAGCTTAGCTATAGAGCTCGACCGATCCGATTTGCTCGTTGTAACGAGGAATCATTTGATCAGCTCTATGGCGATTTGTTTAGCTGGTCTACGGAGCATAAGGATGACTCTATGATAGGCTGGATGAACGAACGTTTGGGATATAAGCACCGGCTGCTGGAACAGTATGATGAGCTCAGGAAACGGATCGAAATTAAAATGGTGCATGAAATTGAGTTGGAGCATGTCCGAACGGGAAATTAATCGGGCTAGGATATAAAGGGATTTTGACATAAAAGGACGGAATAGCGGAGTTTGACGATGATCTAGGGATTCGCCCAGTCCACGGGCTGATGTCCCGCATAGGATACATCAGCCTAGAACACAAGGAGTGAAACACATGTCTTTACAGCCACAAGTTCCTTTCGGAACGCAACCGGGTACTCCGGGTCCATTCACGCCGTCAGGTCCTTCGTTCCCACAATTCCCCGGTATGCAGGATCCGTTCTCGTCTCCAGTAGGTCCGCCACCAGGCCCAGGATCATTTGCGCCACAGCCATTCTCACCACCGCCACAGGGGCCGTTCGGTCCGCAAGGAGGGCAGCAAGCTCAAGCACCCACTTCCCCACCACCATCATTTACGCCACCGAAGCCGCTAGTTTCTACATTTGCAGTTGACCCTGGAGCCATGTTTGGTTGCCTGTACCGCAATACGTTTGTATGGCTGACGAATGGAGAGCGCTTCTGGATGTACCCTGTTTTTATAGGCAGAACATCCGTAGCGGGTTTTCGGTGGAGTGGACGTTTTTGGTTTTATTTTGGTGTAGACACTAACCGTATTGAATCGTTTAGTTGTTTTTGGTAATAGCGCAGCTTTAGGGAAGAACGGGGTTTAACTGGGTGATGGCTGATAGCACTGACAAGAGAGCTGGAATGGGCGAATGAGATAAATGAAATAAAGATCAAAAAGGCTGGGAGAGCGCCCTTGGCGGTGTCCCAGCCTTTTTTTGCTATTACTCCAGCCACCATCGCTTAAAATTGCCCCACCACGATTTTTTTTCGGCCTGTCGCTCCGCTTGGTCGGTAGGTGTCGCTGCGGGTGGATTATTCTGCCCCGATAGGGTCTCCTTCGGCTCGGTGCCGCTGACGAAAACCTCCAGCCGCTTATTGGGGCTGTCCGGGGCAGCTAGCTTGCCGCTGTCCGGATCAATATAGGCGCTGACTACGCCGTCAGGGATTGGAAAGATTTTGGGCGGCACATTCTCCAGTGCTTTTTCCGTATATTGTGCGAAAATTGGTGCCGCCCGCCGGGCATCCTGCGTGCTGATGTCCTTGCCCTTGTCATATCCGACCCAAACAGCGGTGGATAGCTCGGGGGTAAAGCCGACCATCCACGCGTCCGTATTGGTCGTGCCGCTTTTGCCGGCAACCGGGCGCTTGATCAGCTTCGCGACCCGGTTGCCAGTGCCGCCTTCCTCGAACACGCCTTCCATGAGGCGTGTGAGGACATAGGCGGAGGCGGGCTTCACCACCTGCACGGGCGCGGCCTGCGGCGCTTCGTACAGCGATCGCCCGGCTGCATCGGTGATACGCAGCACCGCCACCGGAGCCACCTTTTGCCCGCCACTGCTGATGACCGAGAAGGCCGAGGCCATCTCGAACGGGCTGACGGGCGATACGCCTAGCGCTAGTGAAGGCACGGGCTTGAGCTCGCTCGTAATGCCCATTTTGCTGGCGAGGTCCATGACCTTATCCGCTCCCACCTGCAGAATGGTGCTAACGGCATAAATATTATCAGACGCTGCAATGGCGCGTCGCAGATCTATTTCGCCCAAATATTTGTCTCCAAAATTTTTGGGCTTATAAGTTTTGCGGTTGTTGTCATAGTGGAACAACGTCGGCCGGCTTTCGAATTTGGACGTACTCGTCAATTGGCCGGAATCCAGCGCGCTGAGATACATAATCGGCTTGAAAGAGGAGCCAGGCTGCCTGGTTGTGGCCAGTGCATGGTTGTACTGATTCCCGACATAGTTTGTTCCGCCGACCATGGCTTTGACATGCCCGTTCCGTGGGTCCATGGAGATTAGTGCAGTTTCCAGTCCGTTGCTGTTCTTCATGCCCTCAGTGACAGCCGCTTCGGCGGCCTGCTGCATGTGCATGTCCAGCGTCGTATAAATGCTCAGCCCGCCATGCTCAAGCATCGCTTCGCTAATTCCAAATTGATGAGTTACTAGCTGGCGAACGTAATCGCGGAACCAGGGAGCAGCCTCCACTGTCCGACGTTGGCTCTCGGGCCGCAGGGCCAGTATCTCATCATAGGCCTTGGTGGCTTCAGCGGGTGTAATTTTGCCGATGAGCGCCATCGAGTCCAGTACAATTTTCTGCCGATCCTTTGCGTTCTTCATATGATTATATGGTGAATAGTAGGTTGGTCCTTTCGGAATACCTGCCAATAGGGCGCTTTCGGCCAAATCCAGATCCTTTGCGGATTTACCAAAATACATTTGCGAAGCCGCTTCAATACCGTAGGCGCCATGACCATAATAAATTTCATTCAAATACATTTGCAGCAGCTCATTCTTGGAATACTTCATTTCAAGCTGTGCGGTATAGATGGCCTCTTTGGCCTTGCGCGTCCATGTTTTCTCGTGAGACAAGTACAGATTGCGTGCAAGCTGCTGAGTCAGCGTGCTCGCCCCTTGTGACATATCCCAGCGGGTCAGATTAACAATTATCGCCCGGCCCAATCCTTTGAAATCAAAGCCAAAATGATCGTAAAACTTCCGGTCCTCCACGGCCAGTGTAGCTGCTATTAAATCGGGCGAAATGTGATCCAACTGGACAGGAATAGACTCCTTGCCTCCGGCAGAGAAGGTGGCAATGACTTGACCCTGACTATCGAGCAGACGTGAATTTCGATCCGTATCGGCGAGCGGAAGGCTGGTTGTGTACAAATAGGCGAGCAGAATGCAGGCGGCGATGACCGTCAGAATCGTGAGAGACATCAGCCCTTGCAAGCATCGAAGCCAAAGCGGTTTACGCTTGGAGGATCGCCCGGTAGTATCGGTCATCATGCCACCTCCTTCCATAGTTGATGTTCTCAGTATAGTCAATCCGAAAGCGTATATTCATTAGATTCGCATACGTATCCATTTTAAACAAGATTAAGCCTTTAAAATGCTTTTGCAGTCCATTCGGGTATTATTTATAATGCAAAAAGTGTGAAATTCAAGTGTGTTTGGTACAATAAAAATAGCAAACTCGGCGTTTGTGTGTTGCAGTTATAAGGAAAGTCCATGTTTATGCTACCGAATTGCCGGACACATACTTTGATCAGAAAGAAGGTTGGAAGGATGGACTTGTGGTTTACGGAGAAGCAGACTCCCTCTTTCGGTATTACAGCAAAAATCAAACAAACCTATGTCTCTGAGAAAACAGATTTTCAGGATCTGGCAATGATCGAGACAGAGGAATTCGGCAATATGCTTGTTCTGGATGGCATGGTGATGACAACGGTTAAAGACGAATTTGTATATCACGAAATGGTAGCGCATCCGGCGCTGAATACACATCCGAATCCGAAAAAGGTTTTGGTTGTGGGCGGCGGCGATGGCGGCGTTATCCGTGAGGTCATCAAGCATCCTGAAGTTGAAAAAGCCGTATTGGTTGAGATTGACGGTAAGGTCATTGAATATTCTAAAAAGTACTTGCCTGAAATTGCGGGGAAGTTGGACGAGCCGAATGTGGAAGTGCTGGTCAATGACGGTTACATGCATATTATCGAACACAAAAATGAATACGATGTGATTATGGTCGATTCAACAGAGCCGGTTGGACCAGCAGCGCCGCTATTCGAACGTGGATTCTACCAAGGCATTTTTGAGGCGCTGAAGGAAGACGGCATTTTCGTGGCGCAGACGGATAATCCTTGGTTCAAGGCTGACCTGATTCAGAAGGTCAACAAAGATGTAAAAGAGATTTTCCCGATTGTGCGTGTGTACGGTGCAAACATTCCAACCTATCCGAGTGGTCTTTGGACATTCACACTGGGTAGTAAGAAATATGACCCGCTTGAAGTGGACGAGACCCAAATTCCGGAGATGGACACCCGATATTACAGTCCGCGCCTGCACAAAGCGGCGTTTGTACTGCCTAAATTTGTGGAAGATTTAACGAAATAAACATTTTAAGAAGCGTCTTAGTGATCTTTATCGCCAGTATAGAGCGAAAAGAGCGCTATAGACGCTTTTTTGTATGAGATCAGAGTGTATTTGGCATGAACATATAGCGGACACTGAATTTCCTTTTAAGATAAAAGAAGGAAATTTAAGGGTGTATGTAGAACATACAAAAAACCAGACATTGAACAGATTTGTACTATTGACAGGGGAGGTTTGGTTATGGAAATTCATAATTTGGCGATGTACCAAAGAGGAGGAGACTTTTTTGATCAGACGCTCTTTTTATTACCTATGGGGATCTCAGACGATCTCTAACGCAGCAGATATTATCTATATGTTGAGTGTGGTGGTGTTGGTATTCAGTGCAAGTAATTCCTTAATGACGACCATTTTAATTCCGTTGTTCCGATTGTCAGCTCAAGTGGTTAGTGGGCTTGTAGCACCGATCGTGCTCGGTCGATTTCGGCTGACGCAGGTTCTGCTATTTTCCCAGTTTGGGCAGTTTGTCATTTTTACACTGCTGCTGCTTTATTTATGGATTGTACCTGAGCAAAGGTCGTTTCTATTTATTTTTGTAATGGTATTTGGCATGTCTTTTTTGGATGGATGGACCAATCCTGCGCGTAATGCGCTTGTACCCCGTTTGGCTACTGGAGAGGGACTCATGCGGGCTAACGGTATGGTAGCGGTCAGTGATCAGGTGGTTAAGTGTGCAGGCTGGGCGTTGAGTGGAATGATTGTCGCTTGGCTGGGTTCCTTGAACACGCTTGTGATCGCATCCTGTTGTTATCTCGTGGCTGTAACTGTCACGTCCTTCATTCGTGATCCGCTGGATTCAAAGGAATTAAACTCCGCATCTTCAGAATCTTCAACAAATGCAATAGAACCCGCAAAGGAAAAAGGCTCCCAGTGGAAAGAGCTTGGGGAAGGATGGGAAATTATCTGGCATAACCGTCGTATTCGTTCTCTGATGATTGTCGATAGCGTGGATAGTATTGGGGGAGTCTCCTGGCTTGGCGTATTTATTTTGGCGTATGTCAGTCAAGTACTGCATCGGGATGCGAGCTGGTGGGGCTTTATGAATGCATCCTTTTTCTCCGGTACCATTTTGGGTGGATTGATTGTGGTTGGCTTGGTCAAACGATTGCAAAAGAACAGCTTTTTGTACATGCTTGGGGCATTGCTGGTATATGTTCTGATAACCATTGTATTTGCTCTGAATACCATTCCCGTGGCTGCGCTTATTCTTTTTGCTGTGTCAGGTTTACCTGTTCAAATGGCAGGCATTATTCGCCGCACCTTGCTGCAAACCAGTGCACCAGCAGCCCAGCTGCCCAAAGTGATGGCAGGAATTGATGTGCTTACCAATCTCGCTTTCGGTCTGGCTTTATTATTCATGGGCTGGTATGCTGACCGATTTGGTATGGTGCAGGTGTATTTGCTGGCTGCGGCTATGACTACCATTGCTGTTCTGATCGGCTGGTGGTATCGACGTGACTTTCAGGAAGACGAACCTATTGATCATCCGACCGCCACGGGAGCAGGGATATGAATTGGACTATCTCCGATAAGCCGATTATGTTTTTTTGGCTCGATTACATAAGCAATAGCTCCTCCGTGTGCCAGAACCCCAAAAAAGTCGGTTGCATAAGAGCAACCGACTTTTTAAGGAGAACATTGTGCGATGAAACGAACAATTTCCCTAACTGCAATGCTAGGCCGTAGTGAACTGGCTGTTATAGAGGGAGGCGTAATGGCCGCCGCTGGCAAGCAGTGCTTCATGGGTGCCGCTTTCGACAACATCGCCGTTTTTCATGTATAAAATCAGATCCGCTTCACGGATGGTTGATAGCCTGTGGGCGATGACGAAGCTGGTGCGTCCGTCGATCATTTTCATGAAGGCCTTTTGGATGCGGGCCTCTGTAAGGGTGTCTATGCTGCTGGTTGCTTCATCCAGAATGAGCATAGGTGGATCAACGAGAATTACTCTCGCGATGGTAAGCAGCTGCTTTTGCCCTTGTGACAGGCTATCGCCCGACCCGCTGATGACCGTATCGTAACCATGAGGCAGGCGCTTGATAAAGCCATGCGCATTAGCAGCTGTCGCAGCCGCAATGACTTCTTCGTCCGTGGCCTCTGGCTTCCCGTAAGCGATATTATCCCGAATCGTTCCGCTGAATAGCCATGTATCCTGAAGCACCATGCCAAAGTTAGTTCGCAGGCTGTCCCGGCTCATATCGTTGATATTCACTCCGTCGATGGAGATCGAACCGCTGTCCACATCGTAAAAGCGCATGAGCAGGTTAACGAGTGTTGTTTTGCCTGCTCCGGTCTGTCCGACGATGGCTACGCGAGTGCCCGGCTTGACCTCCAAACTAAAGTTCGTAATGAGCGTTCGTTCCGGATTATAGGAGAATTTCACATGATCAAACAGAATCGTGCCTTTACTGCGTTCCAGCTGCACGGCGTTCGGTTTTTCTGGTTGCTCCGGCGGCGAATCCAAAATAGCAAATATACGCTGGGCAGAAGCTGTAGCAGCCTGAAACTGAGTTAATACCCCTGTAATTTCATTAAAAGGCTTGGCGAACAAATTGGTGTAAATGAGAAAGCTCGACAAACCGCCTACCGAAATTCCGCCCAAAATGATCGAAATACAGCCAATCATAGCAGTGACTGAAAAAGTCATGTTGTTGACCAATCGGGTGGAGGGGTTAGACAAAGATCCGTAAAACTGTGATTTTACCCCGGCTTGGTACAACTGTTCGTTTCTGGCTGAAAATTCCCCAAGCGAGCGCTTTTCATAATGAAAGGCAGTCACTACCCGCTGTCCGCCGATCATTTCCTCTACATAACCGTTCAGGCTTCCTAAAATTTTGGCCTGCTCGCGGAACATGCGTTGCGATTTTGTAGTAATGAACCGCGCAACGCCGTATGTGATGGGGGCAGACACCAAGACCACCAGCGTCATCACCGGACTGATATACAGCATGAGTACAATCGAACCAATAATGGTAATCAATCCGGTGATTAAAGTGGAAAACCCCTGCAACAGTCCATCCGACACGGCATCCATATCGTTCACAAAACGGCTTATGCTATCTCCTTGTGGATGATTGTCATGAAAGCTTAACGGAAGGATATTAAAATGATCGAATAACTCCCGTCGCATATCATTTACAGTCTGAAAAGCAATGCGGTTCGTTAAATATGTGAGCAGCCAGCTAAATAGACTGCCTACAACATATACAATGCCTAGTCCAAAAAGAATCAACGCAATGCCTCTAAAGTCTACCGCTCCTTTATTCACCATATGGTCGATAGCCCGGCCAATCATATAGGGCCCGATCAGACTGGCAAGCACGCTGAGAATCGCACTGACGATGACCCAAAACGTTGTTGATTTATATTGACCGACATAGGTTAATAATCTTTTCCAGGTTTCCTTGCCACTCATTGGTCCACCTCCTGCGTTGAGAGCTGGGAGCGATTAATTTCCTGGTATACTTCCGAGCTGCTCATCAACTGATCATGTGTGCCGATCCCGACAATTCGGCCTTCATCAAATACAATGATTTTATCGGCATGCTGTACACTGCTTACTCGTTGGGAGACCAGCAGAACAGTCATGCGAGAGCTATTTTCCCGTAGCGATTTCCGAAGGGCGGCGTCAGTTGCGAAATCAAGTGCGCTTGAGGAATCATCCAAAATCAGAATTTCCGGATTGCCTACAATAGCTCTGGCAATGGTAAGACGCTGCTTTTGCCCGCCTGACAGATTAAGCCCTCCTCGGGTGATCGGGGCATCGAATTTTTCCGGCAAGTTGGAAATAAACTCATCCGCTTGCGCGATGGCTGCGGCTCGTGCGACTTCCTCATCGGTGGCGTGTTCACGCCCCCATCGGATATTATCCGCTATAGTCCCCGTGAACAGCAGGGCCTTTTGGGGAACAATCCCGATTTTTTGCCGCAATTGCTCCAGCTTATAGTGCCGTACGTCCATGCCATCGACCTGTACGCAACCCTCCACCGCATCATAGAAGCGGGGAATGAGATTCACAAAGGTGGATTTCCCTGAGCCTGTTCCTCCTATGATTCCAACTGTTTCACCGGGATAGATGTCCACCACTATGTCACTAAGTGCCAATTGTCCTGTCTTATTGTAGCCAAAGGAGACGTGATCAAAAGAGATGGCTGGTACAGGGCCGTTCTTCCCTGTCTCTTCCCTGTCTGTAGATGTGGAAAGGTCCGAATCGGAAATCGATGCTTCCGTGTTCAGAACCTCCTGAATTCTCGTTGCTGAAGTGGCTGCCTTGGTGAACAGGATAATAAGATTCGTCACCACGATCAGGGCCAGTAAAATCTGCGTAATGTAATTAATAAACGCAATAATCTCTCCTTGAGTAAGAGAGCCATATTGGATATGGATACCGCCGATCCACAGAATGGCAATAATAGCTCCGTTGACCACCAGTAAGGTGGCTGGGCTCAGCAGAGCAGAAATACGCCCGACACGAATAGCGGTCTGGGTTAGATCATCCGAGGCGGTATTAAACTTTACTCGTTCAGCTCCTCTTTTGGCAAATGCACGTATAACCCGTACACCTGTGAGATTTTCACTTAGCACCAGAGCAATTTTATCGAGCTTCTTCTGGTATAGCTGGTACAGTGGAGAAGCCTTCGTAATGACCACATACAGGATCACAGCCAGAATGGGCGTAGCCGCCAATAGCACCAAAGCAAGGCGGAAGTCCAATATCATCGACATAATGATCGCCCCGATACAAATAAAAGGAGCACGAATGACCAGACGAATCAGCATCGCCACAGCCGTTTGAAGCTGATTAACATCATTCGTAATTCGGTTGATGAGAGAGGGCGTACCAAATTTATCGAGATCCGCATAAGAAAATGATGAAATATGCTTAAACATGGTGTTGCGCAGTGTGGTTCCGAATCCTTGGGAAGCACGGGCTGCGTAAAACTGGCACACGAGAGAACTGCCAAAGCCCAGAATAGTCATGAGCAACATCAACAGGCCCAATTGCCATACATAATGGGTATCTCCCCTACCAACGCCATGATTAATCATTAAAGCGACCATAGTAGGCAGCAGCAATTCCAGAATAGCCTCAATCAGTTTAAACAGAGGCCCAAGAATCGTTTCCTTTTTATAGGGTTTCAAAAAAACAGCGAATTTCAGCAAATAAACCATCACCTAACCTGAATATTGTATAAAGTTTTCCTTGTGCAATTGCATATCTGAGTATAATTATGGCATATCCCTAACCATATGAAAAATATTTAATATATATTAGAGATATAGGTTTCACATATGTCAGAACCGGAGGTTCATGATGGAATTAAGGCATCTCAAGTACTTTTTAGCGATTGCCGACGCCGGACAGATTACAGCGGCAGCCAAAAAACTGCAAATTGCACAGCCTCCCTTAAGTCAACAGCTTATGCAGCTGGAGGAAGAGCTTGGTGTAAAGCTTGTGCATCGAGGCTCACGGAGCATTCGATTGACAGAGGCCGGAATCATTTTACAGAACAGAGCCAAGCAGATTTTGGAGCTGACGGATGCTACGACCAGGGAAATGAATGATTTTGCCATGGGGATGAAGGGGACGCTCACCATTGGAACAGTCTCTTCCTCTGGAGCAACCCTGATGAAAGACAGGCTTTCCGAATTTCATAAAACCTATGCGGGTGTAAAATTTGAAATTCATGAGGGAAATACCTTTAGGATTCTGGATCTTTTGAACAAAGGGATTATCGAGGTCGGTATTGTCAGAACCCCCTTTAATACCACGGATTTAGGATGCAGATATGCCGAATCCGAGCCCATGGTAGCGGTAATGACGAAAGAACATGATTGGAGTCCTGAACAGAAGACTATTTCATTGGCTGAGTTGAAGAACAGACCACTCATTATATACCGCCGTTTTGAGCAATTGATCCACGATACCTGTATGAAGCACGGCTTTGAGCCGAACATCTTTTGCAAAAACGACGATGCCCGCACCACGCTTCATTGGGCCAACGAAGGGCTGGGTATCGGCATGATTTCGCGCTCGGCCTTGTCTTTGGGCAGCAATAATCATTTAATCGTTAAGGAAATTAGCTGTGAAGAGTTGCACACACGAGTGGCGGCTGTCTGGTTGAAGGATAAATACATGTCTTCATTGGCTTCCCGGTTCATTGAAAGTTTTAGCCAGGCATCCAGTGCAGCTGACCTACAGTAGTTGAATTTTTTAAGTATGAAAGCATCTTTTTGTAAAAACTCATTTGAATTGCAATCGGGAACTGGATATAGTAGTACAGTAGGATAGCGATAGAATGGAGTTTGAACACATGCCACACAATGCAAAGGTTCGAATCCGTCTTCATAGTCATCATGACGGAGAAGATGTGGTACAGGAGCTTCCTGGAGAAGCAATCGTTCGCGGGAAGCATCTATATATAAGGTACGAAGAGCCGCAAGAGAGTCCAGAAGGCGGTACGACACGGAACACAGTCAAAATTGGAACGGATGAGCTAAAGCTAATTCGCCACGGTGAGGTACAATCAGAGCAGTCGTTCGCGCTGGGACGCAGGTTGCCTGGATTTTACCGCTCGCCTTATTTAAACTTGAACATGTCTGCGCATACGCAGAAGCTCGATATTCGGATGGATGGTTTCACCGGACATGTGAGCTGGACCTATGATCTGTACGTATTTGAGGATTTCTCGGGGCATTTTGCCATCAGTTTGCATATACAGGAGGAGCAATAATCATGACAAGCAATCCACTGGAACTTATTAATCAAAAGGTAACCTCAGCAATCGAGGCTGCAGTGCTGGCTGCCGGAATCGTGAGCCGCGAAGAGCTGCCGACTATTACATTGGAAGTACCTAAGGACAAGTCACACGGTGACTTAGCTACCAACGTAGCAATGCAGCTCACTCGCATTGCGAAGAAGAACCCGCGTCAGATCGCTGAAGATTTGATCGCAAATATGGACTTGGCTTCCGCTTCTATTGAAAGTGCGGAAATCGCCGGACCAGGCTTTATTAACTTTCGCCTGAACAAGAGTTACCTCTATGCAGTGATTGGACAAGTACAGGAGCAAGGAGCAGATTACGGTCGTGTACACGTAGGTGCAGGCAAAAAAGTACAGATCGAATTTGTCAGCGCCAATCCGACCGGTAGTCTTCACTTGGGTCATGCACGTGGCGCCGCTGTAGGGGATGCGCTCTGTAACGTGCTTGATTTTGCAGGATATCAAGTTACTCGTGAATATTACATTAATGATGCGGGGAATCAGATTTACAATATGAGCCGTTCCATTGAGGCGCGTTATTTGCAGGAACTGGGACAGCCTGCGGAGATGCCGGAGGACGGATACCATGGTGAGGATATCATCGGGTTTGCGAAGGAACTGGTGGCTGAGAAGGGCGATTCTCTCTTGTCTATGGAACCGGGAGATCGTGCTGCTTTTTTCCGTGAATACGGTTTGGAAAAGGAACTGAATAAGATCAAGCGTGATCTGGAACGGTTCCGTGTACCTTTTGATTCCTGGTTCAGCGAAACATCACTGTATGATAACGGTGAAGTGCTTAAAGCGCTGAATGAGCTGCGTGACCGTGAGGAAATTTATGAAAAGGACGGAGCTACTTGGCTGAATACGACCAAATATGGCGACGATAAAGACCGCGTATTGATCAAAAATGACGGCACTTATACGTACCTGACTCCAGATATTGCTTATCACCGCGACAAATACGCTCGTGGCTATGACACGATCATCAACATCTGGGGAGCGGATCACCACGGTTATATTCCGCGGATGAAGGCGGCAATGGAAGCACTGGGCAATGACCCGGATAAGCTTAAAGTGCTGATTGCCCAAATGGTCAGCTTGTTCCAAAACGGGGAAAAAGTAAAAATGTCCAAGCGTACTGGCAAGGCCGTAACGATGGAGGATCTGATGGAAGAAGTGGGCGTGGACGCGATCCGTTACTTCTTCACCATGCGTAGTATGGATTCGCATTTGGATTTTGATATGGATTTGGCGATTTCCACCTCCAATGAGAATCCGGTATTCTACGTGCAATATGCACACGCACGTGCATGCAGCGTATATCGCCAAGCTGAAGAACAGGGTATTGCTGTGCTGCCATTGGCAGAAGTTGACTTGTCGAAGCTGACGGCTGAGCATGAATACGACCTGTTACGCAAAATTGGCGAGTTGCCAGAGGAAGTATCGGTGGCAGCTGCAAACTTTGCGCCGCATCGTATGATTCGCTATGTCTACGAGCTGGCATCATTGTTCCACAGCTACTATAAGGCAGAGCGTGTCATCACGGAGGATGCAGCTCAAACGCAGGCTCGCTTGGCGTTGTTTGGCGCGGTTCGCACGACCATTGCCAATGTACTGAAGCTGGTGGGTGTGTCTGCACCAGAACGTATGTAATTAAACAACTGCAACGGATTGACCTTGTAGTCATATGTATAATAGTAAAAGGAACCGTTCGTGCTGCCCTCTACAGGGAGGCTCGTTCGGTTCCTTTTTACGTTCGAGTACTTATTAGGTATGAGTAGCTTAATAGCGTTCCAGTACCAGATTCGTTTTCAGAGAATCGGCGGGAATTAGCCATCCTTTGGATTGCAGCAGATTAATCAGTTTGGTACGGTTGCCTGCGGCAACATTGTAATCCGAAGTTTTGAAGGAGATTTCGATGATATTGTCAGTACCCGATCCGTTTGCGCTGCGAATAGGCCATATTTCAACGTCAGTATCCAAGCCCCGAAAGCTGCCCTCATATTTGCTGACCTCTACAGGACCGCGTACTCTGGAGTTTGACAAGGTTTGTTTACCCCAATCGCTACTTTTCCAGTTTTGTAGTTTGCCCGGAAGATTGTCCTGCAATTGTTTTAAGGCCTGATCCGGGGAAGGTAAAGCTAACCCCTTGGAGGCACTCGTTTTCTTATCATTGGAAAAGCTTAGTGTCTGCTTGTTGTATCCCCAATCTACCTCAGCCTCATAATTATCATCAGATGCACTGAACCCTTCCTTATTCGCTTGGGTAAGTGCTGCGTCGATATTCCCGTCTGTAACCGTATAGCGTTTTTTGTAGGTTAATTCATAATTCTTTTTGTCCTCTTTTTTGCGAAATCTAACGTTCCAGCCCTCGTCATTTAGTTGCAATGAGTCTGTGTCAAAATACTCGACCTTCAAGCGTTGCGCATCCTCGCTGATTTGGAACTCATTGACGATGCCGCTTTTTAAAGAGCCATCCGCGTTGAGAACCTGAGCTGTATCCAGCAGCAGTTTTACCTCATAGCTTGGTGTGGCATTGTCAGCGGCTTGAACGGGTTCTGCACCTTTCCATCCTGTTGCGAGCAGCACTGCACTCAGAGTTACTACCGACATGAATTTGATGATACGATGGCCTGTTTTCATTTCATCCTCTCCTGTTCGTCCAAATGGGTTACACGCTACACTTTACGGGGGGTTTGTCAGTCGTATGTCAAGGCAAGAGGAGACTCTGGTTAAAAAATACCATAATTTCTATATAACAGGTAAGATTTAATCTTGGTTCTCATTATAAATATTCAGTGAATCTGTGGATCAGCGCGGAGCGATGACGATCTCTGTTGCTGACCATATAAATGTGCCGCTCAACAGGCTGCCCCGGAATAGGCCTTACAACCAGTAAACCCCGCTCAACCTCTGATTGAACAGCAAGACGTGAGACAAAGGAGACGTGTTCTCCTAGCATAACCGCCTGTTTGATGGCTTCCAGTGAATCCAATTCCAGATAGGACGGAAGCCGGCGTCGCCCGCGTTCCAGCCATTTGTCCGTCACGTGGCGTGTACTTGAATCTTTTCCATGCAACACAAAAGAGGCTGAAGCGATACGCTCGGATGTCAAATCGGTTTCGCTAGCGAGCGGATGAGTGGGTGAACAGATAAGTACCAGTTCATCCTCTCCCAGGGATTCTGAGAGTAGCGTTGGGGATTGGAACGGCTCTGCCGATATAACGCCGAGGTCAATTTCGTGGCGATCGAGCATGTCCTTGATCACGGGCGCTGTTTTCACGGACAAGGCGATGTGAATACCCGGATGCTCGCGGGCAAACTGGTGCAGCACGGCAGGCAGCAGGTAGGTAGCAGGGACATAGCTTGCGCCAATACGTAAACTTCCTCGTTGGAGCGTATCAAACTCACGGACGACTCGCTCAGCCTCTGCCGCAAGTGCATTAATCTTGGTGGCATAGTGCAGCAGTGCATTTCCGGCATCCGTCAGGATGATTTTGCCCATACGTGTATCGAACAGTTTGACTCCGAATTCACGCTCGAGATTTTTCATATGGAAAGTAACGGTGGGTTGCTTTAGACCGAGAAGCTCGGCTACGGTGGTGATTTTGTGGTGCTTGTTCAGCAGCTCTACAATATGTAACTTTAAAAGACTTAATTTCACCGGGAATGCCTCGCTTTCAGGTTGATCGAACAATCATGCATGTTCTTCGGGCAGCAGAATCAATCGCCTCTATATAGATTAAATCTATGAGTGTTAACACAATTCATTGAAATAATTAATTTTGTTTTAACTTTCCAATAACACAGGTCGCGAATTCAAGTTTTACACTGGGGTCAGTCACAATAACAGGCAGGTAATGCGATGAATCAGGATCTATATATTCGTGGATTAAGTAAAACCTTCGGCCAAACCACCGCGCTGCAAGAGACGAACCTGGTCGTACGCCGAGGCGAGTTCACCACACTGCTCGGACCGTCCGGCTGTGGGAAGACGACGCTCTTGCGCTTGATTGCTGGTCTGGAAACACCAGATACCGGCACAATCACGATGGGAGAGGAAATTCTCTTTTCGGCTGAACGCAAAAAGGATATTCCCGTACACCTCCGTCAATTTGGTATGGTCTTTCAGGATTTTGCGCTATGGCCGCATATGACAGTGTTTGAAAATGTGGCCTTCGGCCTGCGAGCGAGCAAGCGGGGTAAAGGGTCTGTTAGCGCACAAGGGAAGGAACTGCGGGACGTGGTGCTGGAGGCGCTCGATAAGGTGAGGTTGTCAGGGATGGAGGATCGCTATCCCCATCAGTTGTCTGGTGGACAGCAGCAACGGGTATCTTTTGCAAGAGCAGTTGCTACCCGGCCTCGACTAGTTTTGTTCGACGAGCCGCTCAGTGCATTGGACGCTGTGCTACGGGAAGAGATGCGCATTGAGATGATATCGCTTGTGCGTGATCTGGGGCTGACCGCCCTATACGTCACCCATGATCAGATCGAGGCCATGTCCATGTCTGATGAAGTAGTGGTTATGAAAAGTGGACATATTTTGCAGACCGGAACACCAGAAGTGATCTATAGTCGCCCAACTCATCCAGAGGTGGCAAGGTTTATCGGTAAATCCAACTGGCTTGAGTTGGAACGGACATTATTTCGGCCTGAGCATGTCCGTTGGGAACAGGAGCAAGCGGATCAGCACACTTTTGCAGTAGAGATCCTGCATGTCAGCTATCTTGGCGATCGTTATGAAATCCGTCTACTAGCTGAAAATGGCGAGCAATGGACTGCATATCATTCCACCCGTTTGCAGATAGGCGAAAAAATGCATATTTGGGTATCACCGCAATACATCCATCAACTTGAAACATAGTGAAAAGGGGTATACAGAAGATGATGAATAGAAATGGTTTTCGTGCAGGATGGAAAAAAGGGGCTATGCTTGCTTTAACATTGACTTTTGGGCTGGCTCTGGCAGGTTGCGGAACCGCTCCGACATCGAAGGGTGGCACGCAAGCAGATGGAACAGCAAAACCAGCGGGAGCAGCGGCGTCCACCGACCAGAAGCTGGTTGTTTACAGCGCAGGTCCGGATGGACTGGCAAAAAAGCTGGTAGCGGGGTATGAGGCGCAGAGTGGAGTTAAGGTAGAGTTATTCCAGGGAACGACAGGTAAGATTTTAGCCCGCATGGAAGCGGAGAAGACGAATCCGGTAGCAGACGTGGTTGTGCTGGCATCGCTTCCGTCTGTACAGGGCTTGAAAAAGGAAGGACTTACGCTCCCCTATCCGGATGCCAAAAATGCGGACAAGCTAAACCCGGACTGGTCTGATAAGGAGGGTAACTATTTCAGTACCAGTGCTTCTGCTCTAGGTATTGCTTATAACACGAAACTGGTGAAATCCCCGCCTACTTCATGGGCCGACTTGGCGAAACCTGAGTACAAGGATCAGGTTAACATCCCCGACCCATCGCTGTCCGGCTCGGCCTTGGACTTTATGACAGGCTATCTAAGTGCTAAGGGCGATGGAGGCTGGACGTTGTTCGAGCAGTACAAGGCTAATGGTGTAGCCATGGCTGGTGCGAATCAGGAAGCGCTAGACCCCGTGATTACCGGAGCTAAAGGAGTAGTCGTCGCTGCGGTCGATTACATGACTTACAAGGCTAAAGCCAAAGGCGAGCCGATTGACATCGTCTATCCGACAGAGGGAACGGTCATTAGCCCGCGGCCTGCTGCCATTCTCAAGTCCACACAACATGAGCAAAATGCCAAAGCATTCATTGACTATCTGTTGTCAGACGAGGCACAAAAACTAGTAGCAGATGCTTCCCTACTCCCTGGACGTACGGATATCAAAGCTGACAATCGTGCCAACCTGGACGAAATCCCATTGCTGAAAACCAATTGGGAATGGATGGGCGAGCATGGATCAGACGTGACGGAAAAGTTCACGCAAATGTTCAAATAAGCCGATGGGAAGTTTGTCTGTTAAACACATCAGGGGCTGGTCTCTGACACTTGCTCTGATCGCGCTTCTTTTCCTCATTTTGCTGCCATTGCTGCAAATCTTCATCCAAAGTGTGTATGTTGAGGGGGAAATTCAATGGGCGGTGCCTTTTCGAACGTTAGCTGCTTCCCAATTTGCAGGAGTGCTATTCAGCTCGATTTGGCTAGGCATCTGTGTGATCGCAGGAACGACCGTCCTTGCACTTCCACTAGCCTGGATCATGTCCAACACCCGACTCGCACATTGGCGCTGGTTGGATGTCGTGCTGCTGATTCCGTTTATGACTCCGCCCTATATCGGGTCCATGGGATGGATTCTGTTTATGCAAAAAAACGGGTATCTGGAGCAGTTGTTCCCGGACCTGCACTTCTTAACATCTTCCTTTTTCAGCCTGGGTGGCATGGTGATGATCATGAGTCTGCATCTGTTTCCATTCCTATATCTGCTGCTGCGCGGAGCGCTGGTGAGGATTGGCGGCAGTCTGGAAGAGGCAGGGGCCGTCATGGGCGGAGGCTTTCTGTACAGGTTCCGTCGAATCATTTTACCCTTGCTGCTATCGGCATACGGAATGGGCGCGTTGCTTATTTTCGTTAAAACGATTGCCGAGTTTGGTACACCTGCTACCTTTGGGCGACGTATCGGGTATGAGGTCATGACTTCTGAAATTCACAAATATATTTCCAGCTGGCCTATTGATTTTGGCAAAGCGACATCAATGGCCTCAGTGTTGTTAACGGCCTGTCTGCTTATGTGGTACGTGCAATCGATGATCAACCGAAAGTTCACATACAGACTGGTAGGGGGTAAAGGTTCGCGGCCATCCCGTCTGCGTGTATCCAGTTGGACTACAGGACTGAGTGTCACATTCATCCTATTGCTGCTCCTTGCAGCTATTGGTATCCCTTACTTTTCAATTATCGCGGCCTCCACCATGAAGCTGCGGGGAGTTGGATTGGCATGGAATAACCTTACACTCGACTATTATAAGGAACTGCTGTCGTGGGGTTCAGAGAGTATGGAGGCACTGCTGAACAGCGTATTCCTCTCTTTGGGTGCATCGACGCTGGCTGTGGTGATGGGCACATGGTTTGCGCTAGTCATCGGTAGCTCACGCACGACAATCCAACGGACTGTTGATGCATTCAGCTTGCTTCCGAATACTGTGCCGGGAATTGTTATGGTGGTTGGCCTGATCTTGTGGTGGAACTCTCCGTGGATGCCGATTCCGTTGTATAACACATACGGCATGGTCATTTTGACGTATGTTATTTTGTTTATTCCTTACACGGTTCAATATGTCAAAAGCGCCTTTACACAGGTAGATCATACTCTTTTTCAGGCGGGGCAGGTATTTGGCGGGCGTCCGTCTTACATATTCCGCCGGATTATACTACCGCTGATTGTACCGGGGATGCTCGCTGGTTGGATGATGACCTTTACCATCGCTTCACGGGAGCTAGTAGGATCATTGTTGATTTTACCACCATCCGTCCAGACATCTGCGACCTATATATTTGCCCAGTTCGAGCAGGGACAGGTATCACTCGGTATGGCAATGGCTGTTATATCGGTTGGGTTGACCACACTGCTACTAATCTTAATGGAAAGCTTAAACTCGCGAAGAAAGTGGAAATGATGATGACCAAGCTTAGAATTTGGGGCGGAGCGGGCGAACATGGCCGCTCCTGTTATGTTTTTGAAGGAAAGCAGCATCGTATCATGCTGGACTGTGGCGTGAAAAAGGAAGGAACCGGGCAGTATCCGGTTTTTCCCCTGCAGAAGGCGAAGGGGCTAACTACTGTATTGCTATCTCATGCACATGAGGATCATTCCATGGCGCTCCCCTTACTGTACAAGTACGGATATCGTGGAGAGGTCTGGACGACCAAGGCTACCGCTGAGCAGCTGGGCTCCTATTTTCGCTCTTGGCGTACTTACGTTGAATCAAGAGGCGGCGAATTGCCGTACAGCGAACAGGATATACAATCCATTACCTATCGCTATCTGGAAGACGAAGCGCCGTCAGGAGTGTGGCATGAAGCTTGCCCGGGTGTGAGAATCCTGTGGGGACGCAGTGGGCATCTGGCTGGTGCAGTGTGGTATATCGTAGAAATGGAAGGGAAGCGGTTGTTCTTTTCTGGAGACTATAGCCGTGAATCTGAGCTTCTTGCTGCCGATGCACCAGACTTGTATACGGGAGAGGGGATAGATAACCTTCCTGAATGCAAGCCAAAGTCCACTCTAATGGACCTATCCATTATGGACAATGCCTATGGCATGGATATAGACCCGCAGCCTGTTAAACTGAAGCGGCTGAGGGTCGAGATGGACCAGATATTATGGTCTGGTGGTCATGTGTTGTTGCCAGTGCCTGCCTTTGGCAGAGGACAGGAGTTGATCGTATGGGCCTGTGAGCAATTTCCTGAACACACAATAATTATAGAGCCTGACCTATGGCAAGGATTAAAACAGTTAATTTGCTGGAAAGAGTGGCTGCGACCGGAAGCTCCCGCACGAATATTACATGTGTTAAATAGTAGCAGGGTGTTTGTGCCTCGTGATACAGCTGAACGAGTAAGTCTGCTGGAACGAAACAAGGCTACTATTATCGTAACAAGAGATGGCATGATGGATTCCCCACAGGCGCGTTGGTATTATCAATATCTGTCGGATAGCCGCAACATGTTGAACGATATGGATAACGAAAAAAACATTAGGAACAGTGTGATATTGACCGGGCATGCCTCGAATGGCTCTTTTGGAAAGCATCTATTGGAATGTACGGACTCCAATGACATCTGTATAGCTCGGCATTTAATCTACAAGGTGCATCAGGGATTATCGGATGTGAGGCAGATGTTGAAGAATGTGCCCAGCAAACAGGTTGTACTCGTTCATGCACCAAAACTGCAAACCGACCTTGTACGAGATGAGTTAATAAGAGAAGGAAATCATGGACATGGAGGTCCTGCCAGAGAAGTCCATTCTTTGGAGTCAGGCGCAACGATAGAGGTTTAGTATCATCAGATGGTGATTCACTTTGTGCCCTCCTGCATCAATCGGAAGGCATCCACTTCTCCAAGCTTGGTGGAGATGGAACTGCGTCCGGCGCTTTTGCGAAGGCGCAGCGGTGTGGCGGTGCGCTTAAGCAGCGCTTTAATTTCCCCAGGCTCCAGTCCCGGTCTCAGTGAAAGGAGGAGTGCGATACTCCCGGTCACATGGGAAGTAGCCATAGAGGTGCCGCTCATTTCATGATGCTTTCCATGAATCCACGACGATCTGATCTTCTCACCAGGTGCATATACGTCTACGAATTGCCCCCGATTGCTGAAAGGGGCGATACGTCTGTATTTGTCGGTAGCTCCTACTGATATCGTCTGGGAGTAGCGGGCCGGATAGTCAATGCTTCGACGCTTGCCCTCATTTCCCGAGGAAGCTACGATTACAATGCCGTTATGGTATGCTTTATTCACCATATCAAGCAGTGCCTTGCTGCGCGACTTCATACCAAAGCTCATATTAATGATATCGACACGATTTAATACACACCAGTCGATACCGAGAATAATGTCAGAGACATAGGCGGCTCCATTATGATCGAATGCCTTTACTGGATGAATTAAAGCCCGTGGTGCTACGCCAACCATACCTTCGTCATAATTGGATGCCGCGATGGTTCCAGCAATATGAGTACCGTGGCCGTTATCGTCATAAGGTAACATGGTCCGGTTCAATAAATTGATACCTCTGGCGAGGGAATAGCGAAGATCAGGATGATGAAAATCGGCCCCTGTGTCGATTACACCGATTCTGACCCGATTCCCTGTTGAGGAAGGCCAAGCCTTGTATGCACGTACCTGTTTGACTCCCCATGGCATGGAAAGATTCTTCTCTGCTTTTGGTAAATAAGCCGTTTCTGCGTGAACCTTAATGCGGGTATCTTCTTCAACGGTAACACCGTGGTGATATTTGCCCAGCCTGTCTCCTCCTGAAAACGGAGCGATGAGAGCACGGATTAGCCGGGCCGGTTGCACTTGCCGTAACCCAGCTAGCTCAGGCTTCAGCTTTTTGAGATAGGACAGGCATTCTCGGTATTGGTGAGGCTTATCAAACGTGATAATCTGTTTGTTCCGTCCACTGCCGGACGGCTCCGAAATACCCTCATGCAAACGCTGCAAAAAATCCGGATAGTCCATTTGAGACGGTCCCCCTCCGATGAGCCATGCTGAAGTATTGTATGAGCAAGCGTCAGCTGCGGCATGGGAAACTTGCCCCTTTTTTATGGAAATAGGCCTGCTTGTCGTGTCAAAGTAGCTGTAGACACATACGATACATGGAGAGCATAAGCTCTTGTGCAACAACTTTGGGAGGCCTCTCCCGGAGCGGGTACAGTCGAAGGCGGGGGGAACCCCGTCTTTTTTTCGTGTGCCGTCTTGTACAGGGGGTATTCTTGGAAATTATGACGATACCCATGTTTAACTTGCAATTTGCTTCCAAATAGGTTTTACTTAGTTTTGATAATGGATATGTTAGTATTGCATGTATCGTGTATGCTCTGAAACATGTTCTTGTGAATTACGTGTGAGAGGAAGTGTCCCTAGGTGAGTACACCACTCAACTTGAAGATTGACCCGGAGAAAGTCCACGAGACTCCAATGGTGGATTTGGCATTTTTGGTATTGAAAGCAGCCAATACTCCATATTATTACCGTGACCTGATGAATGAAGTCGCTAAATTGCGCGGCTTGTCCGATGAAGAAATTAATGACGTTATTGCTCAGCTATATACTGAAATCAACATTGACGGGCGTTTTGCCTGTGTCGGTACGAATCTGTGGGGCTTGAAACGTTGGTATCCGGTAGATAAATCCGAAGATGCCCTGACGGGCGCCAAGCGTCCTCGTATTATTAACGATGATGACGATGACGACGAAGATGACTATCATGAGGAAGAAGAAACATACAACTCCGATGACGACTTCGATGCAGATAACGAAGACGAGGATGGCGAGGATGAGCTGTTCGACGGAGAAGATGATGATAGTGACGACGATGTTGTGATTGACGATGAAGACCTCAGTGATGAGGAAGATACAGATGATGAAAATGACGATGAATCAATAGAAGACGACGACGATTCACTTCGTTAAGAACAGGCTGCAAGGGGAGATACGCTCTCCCCTTTTTCATGACCGTTTTCTTGAAACCCCTGCTGAATTACTGCTTTCAGATAGATTTATTCCAATCTGGTTCAATGGGCAAATTAACACAGATAACTTCCTTGACAGCGGATTGGACACGGGGTAAACTATTGCTTGGGCTTATGATTGATTCACTTATATGTTTGTTTTTTTGTATAAAAGTGCCCCGTACTACGGGAGTGCTTTTTTGTTTTTTATAGGGGTGTTTTCACTCATGAAAGAGGGCTAAGGGCGGCGGATTAGGAAAATATAACCGCTGCCTTCTTCATGGATGATAATCCGTGCAAACGGGTTACGATAACATCATAATGTCGCCTGAATTTTGCATCTTATCTAGGAGGGTTTTGAACAGTGACGAAGTATATTTTTGTGACAGGCGGGGTTGTGTCTTCCTTGGGCAAAGGGATTACGGCAGCTTCACTGGGGAGGCTTTTGAAGAACCGGGGACTGAAGGTAACGATTCAAAAATTTGATCCTTACCTGAATGTCGATCCGGGTACCATGAGTCCTTACCAGCACGGTGAAGTGTTTGTAACGGATGATGGTGCGGAAACGGATCTTGACTTGGGACACTATGAGCGCTTTATTGATATTAATCTGTCCAAGAACAGCAATGTCACAACAGGCAAGGTATATTCCAGTGTGATCAGCAAAGAGCGCCGCGGAGAATATCTGGGTGGTACAGTACAGGTTATCCCTCATATTACGAACGAAATCAAGGAGCGCGTGTACCGTGCAGGCCGTGAAGCAGGCTCGGATGTCATTATTACGGAAATTGGCGGTACAGTAGGCGATATTGAAAGCTTGCCATTTTTGGAAGCCATTCGCCAGCTTAAAAGTGAAGTTGGGCGCGAGAATGTAATGTACATTCACGTAACGCTCATTCCTTATATTAAAGCTGCTGGTGAGGTTAAAACCAAACCAACTCAGCACAGTGTAAAAGAATTGCGCAGCATCGGCATTCAACCGAATGTTATTGTTTGCCGTACAGAGCATGAGTTGTCCTCCGACATGAAGGCTAAAATTGCATTGTTCTGCGATATTGATGCGAATGCAGTGGTAGAATGCCGCGATGCTTCTACTCTCTACGAAGTTCCATTGAACCTGCGTGAAGAAGGTTTGGATGAAATCGTAGTTAACCACCTGAAGCTGACAACACCTGCACCAGATATGACTGAATGGGAAGGTCTCGTTGATCGAATCAGCAAGTTGGACAAGACAGTTGAAATTGCTATTGTTGGTAAATATGTTGCGTTGCACGATGCGTACTTAAGTGTTGTTGAGTCACTTTCCCACGCAGGATTTGATGCAAATGCGGACGTAAAAATCCGTTGGGTGAACGCTGAAGAAGTAACGGACGAGAACGTAGCTGACATGCTGAGCGGCATTGGCGGTATTCTCGTACCAGGTGGCTTCGGCGATCGCGGAATTGAAGGTAAAATCAGCACCATTCGTTATGCGCGGGAGCAAAAAATTCCGTTTTTCGGTATTTGCCTCGGCATGCAGGTATCTGTTATTGAGGTTGCCCGTTCCCTGGCTGGTCTCGAAGGAGCCAACAGCTCGGAAATCAACCCGGCTACCGATTATCCTGTCATTGACTTGCTTCCTGATCAAAAAGACATCGAAGATTTGGGCGGTACTATGCGTCTTGGCCTGTATCCATGTAAGCTGGTGGAAGGTTCCCTGGCAGCGGCTTGCTACAACGACGAACTGGTGTATGAGAGACATCGTCATCGGTACGAATTCAATAACGAATATCGTGAAGCTATTGAAAAAGCAGGTCTTCGCATTTCCGGTACTTCACCAGATGGACGTTTGGTAGAAATTGTGGAACTTCCCGAGCATCCATGGTTCCTGGCTGTACAATTCCATCCAGAATTTACCTCACGTCCGAATCGTCCACAGCCTTTGTTCCGTGAATTTGTAAAGGCTGCATTGCAGCTTCAAGGTTAATGCTATAGCCTCAAAGACCTCCTCTGGGAGGTCTTTTTTTATCCCATGCTTCCTGATTATGAAAGAATATTCCACAATTATGTATAAGAGAAGGATTTTCTTTTTGCAGGGGCGAATATAATTTTAGGTATGGGACGGATATTGTACGTCATCGGACGCTGTTATGGCAATAGCTGCATGATCCTCGTTTTAAGATCTTAGGAGGTTAAAACATTGGAAAAGAAAAAAGTATTAATCGTCGATGACCAGAATGGAATACGGATTTTACTGATGGAAGTGTTCGGAAGTGAGGGTTATGAGACCTTTCAGGCAGCGAACGGAAAAATTGCTCTTGAAATTGTTGAGAAGGAACCACCTGATCTGGTTCTACTCGATATGAAAATTCCAGGTATGGACGGACTCGAAATTCTGAAGCATCTAAAAAGCATGAATCCCGACATCAAGGTCATTATGATGACAGCATATGGAGAACTGGACATGATTAAAGAGGCGACGGAGCTAGGTGCACTTATGCACTTTACCAAGCCCTTTGATATTGATGAAATGCGGATTGCTGTGAACAAACAACTCAGAGGTGACTAGGTAAGTCATTTGGGTCGAGAACTCTGTTATTGAAACAGGGTTTTTTGTTTGTGATTATGGGAAATACTGAAAGTAAATCCTCTCCTTATACAATTCTATAGAAAAACAGTGTCCTGAACGTGATTTTTGTATGTGTTGATATGCAAAAGCTTGTTTAGTATTTAACATGGGTTGTGGTATAATAAGCCCGTATGTGATGTCGGCTAAAAAATATAGACAAACCCAAACACCTTTAGGAGGACTGTAACCATGCCATTGGTATCTATGAAAGACATGTTGAACAAAGCACTCGAAGGAAAATATGCAGTAGGTCAATACAACATCAATAACCTGGAGTGGACTCAAGCTATCTTGGGCGCTGCTGAAGAAGAAAAATCCCCAGTAATTCTGGGTGTTTCCGAAGGCGCAGCACGTCACATGGGCGGATTCTACACTGTTGTTAAAATGGTAGAAGGTCTTATTCATGACATGAAAATTACGGTTCCAGTTGCGATTCACCTGGACCACGGTTCCAGCTTTGAAAAATGTAAAGAAGCGATCGACGCTGGTTTCACATCCGTTATGATTGACGATTCCCACAGCCCAATCGAGAAAAACATCGAAACAACAAAGAAAGTTGTTGAATATGCTCATTCCAAAGGCGTTTCCGTTGAAGCTGAAGTTGGAATGGTTGGCGGTCAAGAAGATGATGTTGTTGGTGATGTAATGTACGCTAAGCTGGATGATTGTGTACGTATCGTTAAAGAAACAGGTATTGATACACTGGCACCTGCACTGGGTTCTGTTCATGGACCATACAAAGGTGAGCCAAACCTGGGCTTTAAAGAAATGGAAGAAATCCGCGATGCTGTGAAACTGCCACTCGTTCTTCATGGCGGAACAGGTATCCCTACACATGACATCAAAAAATCTATTTCCTTGGGTACATCCAAAATCAATGTAAACACTGAAAACCAAATCGCATTTGCGAAAGTAGTTCGTGAAGTGCTTGCTGCTAAACCAGATGCTTACGATCCACGTACATTCATCCAACCAGGTCGTGAAGCAATCAAACAAACAGTTATCGGTAAAATCCGTGAGTTCGGTTCCAACAACAAAGCGTAATAATGTTATAACTGGTCGTGCGTTTGCATAGACTGATTGTATTTTTGTTATAGCTGTCTTTATGCTGCACAAAACTACTTAAATCTTTACAGTTGAATAGTTTGATATGGAAAGCACACCGCTTAGCCGGTGTCTTTCCATTTTCACCACTAAAAAAGTTGAAAGTGTATGGTTTTAGTTTATTGTTTGACCGACTGCAAAACACGTAGGGGGACCCTCAAGCTTATGGAAAAATTGATGATCACCGGTGGACGGCCGCTTCAGGGTACAGTTTCCATCAGCGGTGCCAAAAACAGTGCCATCGCCTTGATTCCCGCAGCCATTCTGGCAGAGTCGGAAGTCATTCTGGATAATTTGCCGCTGCTCAGTGATGTGGCGGTGTATTCCGAAATATTGGAGGAGCTTGGCGCAAAGGTTACTTGGGAAGGTAGCCAGATGAAGATAGACCCTGCCTCCATTAAATCCATTCCTATGCCGAATGGACCTGTTAAGAAGTTACGAGCCTCTTATTATATGATGGGGGCCATGCTGGGCAGATTCAAGGAAGCGATCATCGGTTTGCCAGGAGGATGTAATTTTGAACCCCGGCCCATTGATCAGCATATCAAAGGTTTTGAAGCACTAGGTGCCACGGTTACGAACGAGCACGGTGCTATTCATTTGTATGCCAAAGAACTGCGCGGCACCAAGATCTATTTGGATGTCAGTAGCGTAGGAGCAACCATTAACATTATGCTGGCGGCCGCACGTGCCAAAGGCGCCACAACTATCGAAAATGCGGCTAAAGAGCCTGAGATTATAGATGTAGCAACTTTATTAAACTCCATGGGGGCGATTATTAAAGGCGCTGGTACGGAGACAATTCGTATTGAAGGTGTGTCGGAGCTGCATGGCTGTCGTCATTCCATCATACCTGACCGTATACAAGCAGGCACATATATGATTGCTGCTGCGGCAACCCGTGGAAATGTATTGATTGACAATGTAATCCCCAAACATATGGAGGCGCTCACTGCCAAAATGCAGGAAATGGGCATTGGTATCGAGGAATATGATGAAAGTATTCGCGTACTGGGTGCACCTTCCTATGGGCATGTCGACGTTAAAGCCTTGGTATACCCCGGCTTCGCCACGGATTTACAATCTCCTATGACCAGCTTGCTGACCCAGGCTCAGGGTGTCAGTGTGTTGAGCGATTTTGTGTACAGCAATCGTTTTAAGCACGTCCCTGAACTGGTGCGAATGGGAGCTAAAATTCGCGTAGAAGGTCGGTCTGCCATTATTGAAGGTGGTCAACTGAATGCGGCTAAAGTAAAAGCGGCAGATTTGCGCGCCGGAGCGGCCCTCGTCATTGCTGGACTTACCGTAAGCGAAGGGGTGACCGAGGTTACGGGTGTCGAGTACATTGACCGTGGTTATGATCATCTCGTCTCCAACCTGCGTCATTTGGGCGCAGATGTATGGAGGCAGACTGAGTAATAGAACAAAGTATACCTATGCAGCCGCTGCTTGATTTAAGATTTGGTTCATACTTAGCAATCTTTAATCGGAAAACCGGAATATTTCGGTATAATCCATGCGGATGGCTGCATAACTTTATTTGTTTTGGTTAAAATTATGTTGATGATGTTTATGATATCATTGTCTATCATTTAGAAGTATGAATGGACTTAATAATTGAATAGGTGGTTATTATATGGATCTGCAAATTTCCGATCTGGAAGAAATGAAGCTGACCGACCTGTACAAGCTGGCCAAGCAATACCAGATCCCGTACTACGGAACGCTCAAGAAGAAAGAATTAATTTTCGCCATTCTGCGCGCACAAGCTGAGAAGAGCGGATTAATGTTTATGCAGGGGGTTCTGGAAATACTTCCTGAAGGTTACGGCTTTCTGAGGCCGATCAATTATCTCCCGAGTACCGAAGATATTTACATCTCTGCTTCACAAATCCGCAAGTTTGACTTGAGAACAGGCGATCTCGTTTCCGGTAAATGCCGAACGCCAAAAGAAAATGAACGATATTTTGGATTGCTCCAAGTTAACGCCGTCAATGGAAGAAGTCCTGAGCAAGCTGCTGAGCGGCTACATTTTCCTGCACTGACTCCACTGTATCCGCAAACCAAATTAGTCCTTGAAACTTCCCCCAACCATTTGTCTACGAGAATTATGGATGTACTGGCCCCTGTCGGACTTGGACAGCGCGGACTTATTGTGGCACCTCCCAAAGCTGGGAAGACACTTCTCCTCAAAGAAATTGCCAATAGCATTTCAACCAACAATCCCGAGATTGAGCTATTTGTCTTGTTGATTGATGAACGCCCAGAAGAAGTGACTGATATGCAGCGTTCTGTTAAAGGTGAAGTTGTGGCCTCTACATTTGATGAACTTCCTGAAAATCACATCAAAGTGGCAGAATTGGTGTTGGAGCGTGCCCTGCGTCTCGTAGAGCATAAAAAGGATGTCGTTATCCTGCTGGATAGCATCACACGTTTGGCTCGTGCGTACAATCTCGTTATTCCTCCTTCTGGTCGTACTTTGAGTGGGGGTATTGATCCAGCAGCATTTCACCGTCCAAAACGCTTTTTTGGTGCGGCTCGAAATGTGGAGGAAGGCGGTAGCTTGACGATTCTTGCTACAGCCCTGATTGATACAGGTTCTCGTATGGACGATATCATCTATGAAGAGTTCAAAGGCACAGGTAATATGGAGCTGCATTTGGACCGCAAACTGGCAGAACGTCGTATCTTCCCTGCAATTGATATCCGTCGTTCCGGTACACGTCGTGAGGAAGTGCTGTTGAACAAGGAAGAATTAGATACGATCTGGGCTATTCGTAAAAATATGACGGAAAGCCATGACTTTGTGGAAGGCTTCCTCAAAAAGCTCCGTAACAGCAAAAATAACGCTGAGTTTTTAGCTTCGTTTGATTTGACGGCCCCTTCTTCCAGCGGCTCTCAAGGTAATTCTGGTGGCCAACAACGAAGAACTACGCGTTCTACCACAGCGTCAGTTCCAGCCACAACCAACTAAAACCCATCTATTGTATTTTATCTGTTTTGTAAGTACACAGCCGTTACCATTTATTTGGCTAACGGTGTGCTTGATGGAACGAAAGGAGCTCCATAATGTATTTGGTGTATGCCGACGAAAAAGGCAATGTATATGACCATGCTTCTTTGTATGGGCTTGCCCGTAGTGCAGACATGATTGTTGAAATCATGGAGGATGAGCTTATTCCGTTGCCGGAAGGAGCCACACTAGTAAGCCTGCCCAACACCCGCCCGGTCGGTATGAACCCTGAAACTGGGGAAATGGTCTCTCTTCCGGGAGATATGCAGGCAGTAGGAGCTTTGTTGCCGCAAGGTTTTACACGACTTTGCCTCCCGGGATATGTGAAGACGGATAAGGAGTATAAACTCCCCTTGTTCGGTTATTCGGCCGTTGTCTGGAAAGATGGGGCATTTTATGTAACGGCAGAGCAGAGTGACAGTCCATCCAAATGGAATCCCGAAAACTGTGACCGCACTCAAGTTAAATTGGGAGTTCAGCGGATGACGGAGCAGTATCCCGAAAATAGGCTGTATCAGCATTTGTCTAACTGTGCGCTGGGCTATGAATGTCTTACTTCTTCGAATACGTTCCTGAATCGTTGGGAAGGGGGAGTTCCGGTATCTTATTCTTGTAATGCGGGCTGCTTTGGCTGTATATCTGAACAGCCGGACGATAGTGGTTTTGTATCTCCGCAGACAAGAATGAACTTCCGTCCCCGCGTGGAAGAGATTGTAGAAGTCATGTTGGAACATTTGAAGACACCTGAGTCTATCATCAGTTTTGGGCAAGGTTGTGAAGGTGAGCCTTCCACTCAGGCCAAACTGATTATTGATGCGATCAAAGAAGTTCGTTCCGTTACAGATATGGGGTATATTAATATCAACACCAATGCGGGACTGAGTGACCATATCCGGGGAATTGTGGATGCGGGTCTTGATCTCATGCGAGTCAGTACAATTAGTGCATTGGACGACCATTACAATGCGTATTACAAGCCACGCGGTTACACGCTGGCTAATGTAGAAAAGTCACTCCGTTATGCATCCGAGCAGGGAGTGTATACGTCAATTAACTATTTGATTTTTCCGGGTGTAACTGACCGGGAGGAAGAAATTGAGGCAATGATTGAATTTGCCAAACGCACTAAGCTCAAGCTGATCCAAATGCGCAATTTGAATATTGATCCTGAAAGCTATCTGGAGTTGATTCCGCCAGCTCAAGGGGAGATTCTTGGCATGAAGCAAATGCTTGAGATTTATCGTGAGGAACTGCCGGATGTGGTGATCGGTTCTTACACTCATGTGCCGCCGCAAGGGCTGGCACGTCCCAAACTTGCCAAGGCCTAATTAAGGTCGACAGCTACTTGAGACACACCGATTTTACACTGTTTTGGTATGCTAAAAAGATGTTGAAACACTTATATTCAAGTGCTATAATTTGAACATGTGTTCATACAACTCTGGACTGATAGGACGTTCAGGGCGGAAAGAGGTGAAAGTTAATGCAACAGGCTATTCAACCGAAGTTTAACGTAACTAACGTTACCTGCGCTTGCGGGAATACGTTTGAAACTGGTTCTGTAAAAGAATCTCTGCGTGTGGAGATTTGTTCCGCTTGCCACCCGTTCTTCACAGGTAAGCAGAAGTTTATTGATGCTGGTGGACGTGTGGATCGTTTCAAAAAGAAATACGGTATCTAATAAATTGCCGTCAAGTTATAAAGTTATTAGAGCCTTCTGCAATTGCAGGAGGCTCTTTTTGTCGTTATTTGCTATTTGCATTTTATGCAACCATGAGATATACTTATTTTCACCGTGCTAGATGGGGAGGTAGCGGTGCCCTGTAACTCGCAATCCGCTATAGCGAGGTTGAATTCCTGTTAGAGGTGTTGTTGATGTGAGGCTGGTCCCTGCGCACAATGTTGACGGTTGGGTCCTCCGCAATGAGTACTTGTGAACCTGGTCAGGTCCGGAAGGAAGCAGCCATAAGCAAGCCCACTCTTGTGCCGGAGGGTCGCCTAGCCCGAGTTGTTGTTCAGGGTTGCCGCTCGGATCACAACGATCAATAACAGGTGCACGGTATTATATTAAGAATTAGAACATCTTGGCGATTGTGCGAAGATGTTTTTTTGTGCTTATAAATTGAAATGTGTCTGGTTTAGATTCGGACGGGAGTATAGTATAATGAAGTGACCCTAAATGGTCATGAAAGTGAATGGGAAAGAGGGAACGCGCATTGGAACATATAGCGTTGTACCGTGCTTGGCGGCCGCAGGCTTTCAAGGACATGGTAGGACAACAGCATATTATCCAGACATTGCAGAATGCCATCCGCGAAAATCGCACGTCCCATGCTTATCTGTTCAGTGGTCCGCGAGGAACGGGTAAGACCAGCGCGGCCAAAATTTTGGCCAAGGCAATCAACTGTGAGCATGGACCTGCGCCGGAACCTTGCAACGAATGCGAAGCCTGTAAACGGATCACGGCTGGAGCGGTCATGGATGTACAGGAGATTGATGCAGCCTCTAACCGGGGCGTTGAAGAGATTCGTGATTTGCGCGATAAAGTCAAATATGCGCCCACAGAAGTGCGGCACAAGGTTTATATCATTGATGAAGTGCACATGCTGACGACGGAAGCGTTCAATGCCCTACTCAAAACGCTGGAGGAGCCGCCGCCACACGTAATGTTCATATTGGCTACGACAGAGCCACATCGGATTCCCGCGACAATTATTTCGCGTTGCCAGCGTTTTGATTTCCGGCGTGTATCGCTGGAAGAGCAGACAGAGCGACTTAACCTTATATGCCAACAGGAGAACATTCAGGCTGATTTAGATGCGCTGCAATATATTGCACGTCTCTCAGATGGCGGGATGCGAGATGCGGTTAGCGTTTTGGATCAGATTTCTTCGTTTACTGATGGTCGGGTTACGTATCAGCAGGTGCTGAATATGACGGGCGGAATCGCATCCGAGCAATTCGGCAAGTTAGCCTTGGCATTACTGAAAGAAGATGTGGGCACAGTGCTCCAATTGATCGAGAGCTTTATGCAGGAAGGTAAAAGTGCGGATAAGTGTATGGAGAATCTTCTGTACTATTTCCGAGACCTGCTAATGATCAAGATGGTGCCGCAGGCGACCAAAATGACCGAGCGGGTGCTGAATCCAGAGCAGTTTAAGGAAGTAGCAGATGCTTTTACCAAGGAGCAGCTCTTTGCCATGATTGACACCCTGAACCGTTATCAGAGCGAGATGAAATATGCTGTTCAGCCCCAGACTCTATTTGAAGTAGCTCTATTAAAGTTATGCAGCATCCCGGGGGAAGCAGGAACTGCTGTTCAGCCGACTGCACAGCGCTCTGGGGCTGCGGCTGGTCAGGAAGATGTGGCCATGCTAAAGCGCCAGCTTGCTGAGCTGGAGAAGAAGCTGGAGCGTGCGATGCAAGGTGGCTTGGCTGCTGGAGCAGGCCAGGAGGCACCGTCTGGTGGCCGTCAGGCAGGTAGTCGTGCCCCTGCTCCGCGTCTTTCAGCGCCAGCCAAACTTCCTCCTCAGTTGGATCGTTATATCGCTGAAAAGTCGAGCGAAGCATTCGCAGCAGTGGGGCGTAAGTGGAGTCAGATTTTGCAAGGAGTAAAAGAGACGAAAGTTACGGTTCATGCCTGGTTTATGGATGGTGAGCCAGTTTCTGTGTTAGAGGACAGTGTGCTGGTCGCATTTAAGAACAACATTCATCGTGAAACTACCGAAAAGCCTGCTAATAAGCAGGTCATCGAGAAGGTTTTACAGGAGCAGTTGGGCCATCCTTATCGTTTGGTAACAATGATGCAAAAGGATTGGAATGCTGCAATTGAAGGAGTTTCCGACCAGCCTGCCGAAGAACTGCAACTGGAGCCGGAGCATGATGCGCCGGGAAAGTCCAAGGAACCCTGGATTGATGAAGCCATTCAGCTTTTCGGGGAAGACCTGGTAGTCATTAAAGAATAATTAATGTAGATGTATACTTCATTAAAGGAGATGATTGAAATGAACAATATGAACCAAATGATGAAGCAAGTGAAAAAAATGCAGGAACAAATGCTGAAAGCCCAAGAGGAGCTTGGTGAGAAGGTAATCGAAGGTTCTTCTGGTGGCGGTGTGGTAACTGTAGAGGTAAGTGGACATAAAAAGGTGTTGTCCATCACGATCAAACCGGAAGCTGTAGATCCTGACGATGTAGAAATGCTGCAAGATCTCGTGCTTACTGCTGTCAATGATGCTTTGTCCAAAGCAGATGAACTGGCTAATGATGATATGGGTAAATTCACAGGTGGTATGAAAATTCCGGGCTTGTTCTAGTCTGCCGCATAAAGGAGAAACACGCGATTGCATTATCCCGAGCCGATTGCAAAGCTGATTGATGCTTTTACGCGCCTACCGGGAGTAGGGCCAAAAACAGCTGCCCGGTTGGCTTTTCACGTACTGAAAATGAAGGAAGACGATGTGATTGATTTTGCAAAAGCGCTGGTCAATGTAAAACGCAATCTTCACTTTTGTTCAGTCTGCGGTAATATTACGGACACGGACCCTTGTCGGATCTGTCAGGATAAGACGAGGGATGCTTCCGTCATCTGTGTTGTTCAGGATGCTAAGGATTTGGTGGCTATGGAGCGTACCAAGGAGTTTGATGGTTTATACCATGTCCTTCACGGTGCAATCTCACCGATGGAGGGAATTGGCCCTGAGGATATCAAACTCAAGGAGTTGCTGAACAGGCTCAGTGACGAACGCGTCAAGGAGTTGATCCTGGCTACGAATCCGAACATTGAAGGAGAGGCCACGGCTATGTACATTTCCCGACTAGTGCGCCCTTTTGAAATTAAGGTTACTCGTATTGCTCACGGGTTGCCTGTGGGCGGGGATTTGGAGTATGCTGACGAGGTCACCCTGTCCAAAGCGCTGGAAGGCCGTAGGGAGCTCAATTAGTAGATGTAGTTACATGTTATAAGTTATGAGTCTGCAATGTCCTCGGGACATCCTTGACTCACTTAGGGAGCCATTACGGCTCCTTTTTTATTTTAGAGTAATAGAAAACTTAATAGTCGTTCCTGGTTCTAAGTTTGTCCTTTATTCAATAAGTATGAATAAGGTAGTCTTGCAGACTGTACACATAATTCAGCTTGTGGGGAGGATGAATGAATGTGGGAACGGGTGAAACGAAATTTCCGTCGTCAGGAGAGTGGAAAATCAGAGGCGGAATATCGGCAGGAATTGTTTGCACAGATTCGGGCTTCGCATGCGGAATGGTTGAGAGCGCATCGTTTATTTCATGAAGCTACGGGTAAGGATGAGATCGACTATGCCATTTTTGTTCTGGAAGCCGCCGAGCGTAAATATCAAATACATTTAAAAATTGCAAAACAGCAGGGTTTACATCGTTTTCATCTGCCAGCAGATGAACCGGGGTATGCAACGGATACAGACCGGGTTCATAAAAGGAGAGCGGAATGAGGGGGGCAGTCTGGCTTGTCTTGATTGCCTGTGCTGGACTACTGGTGTATCTAATCGTGAAAAAACGTCTGGGGATCGGTTGGTTTGTAGTCTTTGGAGCGCATATGGCTTTGGCAGCCATCGCACTGTATGTTATCAATTATTCAGGGTGGATTACACAGGTGTACATTCCAATAAATCCGGTGACGATGGGAGCGGTAACGATATTAGGCTTGCCAGGGATTGCACTTTTACTGGGATTGAAAATCATATTGTTCGGACAGGCCGTATGAAAAGCATTATTGTAGTAGTTATAATGGGAGAAGGAAGTGTGCAAAACAGGCGAGTTTTGTTGAGTAGGATGCGGTGGAGTTTTATTTTTTAAATTATAGTTGACGAGGAATTCAAAAATATGATACATTAATTCTCGGCCTTTGAAGCCCGGGAATTTTTTTGTGAGAGCAATGCTCAAATGAAGTTAAAAAATAATTTCAAAAAAGTGTTGACTTAAATCTCGGATGTATGTTATATTAATTAAGTCGCCGCTGAGATGCGGTGGTGAGATAAAGTGAGATACAATCAAGGTTTGATCTTTGAAAACTGAACAACGAGTGAGTAAACTGATTTTGTTCGCAAAATCAAACATGAGATATTTTATCTCGTCAGTTTCAACATGAGCTAATCGCTCTTTCAATAAACCAGCTTCGGTTGGTCTTTAATGGAGAGTTTGATCCTGGCTCAGGACGAACGCTGGCGGCGTGCCTAATACATGCAAGTCGAGCGGGGTCATTTAGAAGCTTGCTTCTAAGTAACCTAGCGGCGGACGGGTGAGTAACACGTAGGCAACCTGCCCACAAGACAGGGATAACTACCGGAAACGGTAGCTAATACCCGATACATCCTTTTCCTGCATGGGAGAAGGAGGAAAAAGACCAAGGGCCATAGTAACTCGGTAAATCCCGCCATGGCGCGCCCGTTCGAGCAACCCAAAGCACGGCATTGAGCATCTGGCGCCGATCCTTGGGCAGACGTCCTCCCTGTTTTTTTCGGGCTGGGGGCAACAGGGGGTCAACTATATTCCATTCTTCATCCGTTAACTCGTATCTTCGTCTCATGTGCCTTATTTTACTAGATTTCTACGAGTTGTACAGTTTGCGTACAGGCCCTAGTGTGTGGACTTTTGGTTATCTTTCTGTAGCTCCGCGATCTGTTTTTAGTCATCACCCCCAAACAAAAAAAATCCCTCAACGCATAGAGCGCCAAGGGAGTTCACATTTTAGTAAAGCGTCAGATATTGATCACGTTCCCACTGATGTACTTGGGTTCTGTACATATCCCATTCAATTTCCTTAAGCTCATAGAAGTAAGCCAGAGCATGATCACCCAGTGCGTCAGAGATCACCTCGCTCCGAATAAGCTCAGACAAAGCTTCTTTCAGGTCTGCAGGCAGACTTGGAATACCTTCTTCAATCCGCTCTTCCTCGGACATCACATAAATATTGCGATCAATTGGGGCTGGCAAAGCCATCTGACGTTTAATACCATCCAAACCTGCTCTCAGCATTACAGCCAAGGCTAAATAAGGATTCGCTGCCGGGTCAGGGTTCCGAACCTCGACGCGCGTGCTCAGGCCACGAGATGCAGGAATCCGAATCATCGGACTGCGATTGCTTGCAGACCAAGCAACATAACAAGGCGCTTCATAACCTGGTACAAGGCGCTTGTAGGAATTAACTGTTGGATTCGTGATTGCTGCCATTGCACGTGCATGTTTAAGAATGCCAGCCATATAGTGGCGAGCTGTCTGGCTTAATCCGAGTTCATCCGTCTCATCATAAAATACGTTCTCATTGTCCTTGAACAACGATTGGTTGCAGTGCATACCCGAGCCATTCACGCCGAACAAAGGTTTTGGCATAAAGGTGGCATGCAGACCATGCTGACGAGCGATCGTTTTAACCACGAGCTTGAACGTTTGAATCTGATCGGCAGCTTTAACTGCATCTGCATATTTAAAGTCAATCTCATGCTGACCAGGTGCTACCTCATGATGGGATGCTTCTATTTCGAAGCCCATCTCTTCAAGCTTAAGAACAATTTCACGACGGCAGTTCTCCCCTAGATCCATTGGAGCTAGGTCAAAATATCCGCCTTGGTCATTCAGTTCTGTGGTCGGATCGCCTTTTTCATCCGTTTTGAACAAGAAGAATTCAGGCTCTGGTCCCACATTCATCGATGTGTATCCCATTTCTTCGGCTTCCTTAAGTACACGTTTCAATATCCCACGCGGGTCACCTGCAAATGGAGAGCCGTCTGGCTTGTAAATATCACAAATCAAACGAGCTACACGGTCTGAGGTTACCCAAGGGAATACAACCCAAGTGTCCAAATCTGGATATAAGTACATGTCAGATTCTTCGATACGTACATAGCCCTCTATGGAAGAACCGTCAAACATCATTTTATTATCCAATGCTTTTTCCAACTGGCTTACAGGAATTTCAACGTTCTTAATGGTGCCCAACAAGTCTGTGAACTGCAAACGAATAAAACGAACATTTTCTTCCTTCGCAATTCTAAGGATATCTTCTCTCGTATAACTCACAGTAACCTCTCCCTTTCTGTAACGACGGTATGCAAATCGACTGTATCATAAATGACTTCAATGATGAGATCGTTTTTTAAGTAAAATAACCTTATGTCAAAAGGTAAGTCACAGCATTATCTTTTATTAAAAAATCGTGATAATTCGCCTTGGATCAAAGATACCTGTCCTGGTCTTTTGCCTGCAACAAGTTGTTGTTTCAACAAACGATGAAGCTGAGTATCGGACATTTCACGGCGTTTGACTTCCGTATCTGCAGTAATAACTGTAGCTTCCTCCGATTCCTTGGTAACCGGATTCATGACTTGTTTTATTCCTGCAATGTTAACACCTTTCTCAATCAAAGCCTTAATTTCAAGCAGACGCTCTACGTCATTAAATGAAAAAAGACGCTGGTTACCCGATGTGCGGGCAGGAACTATCAAATTATGCTGCTCATAATAACGAATCTGACGCGCTGACAAGTCCGTTAGCTTCATGACAATACCTATTGGAAATAAGGCCATATTTCTGCGAATTTCGTCGCCCATTTGTCATCAACCTTCCAGTGATCTATTATTCACCTTATTGTACATTTAGCTGATGCAAAGTGTCAATGATATGTTAGAAAAACTCACAATAATTTGCGTTCTTTCATCGTTTGCAGAGCCATAAGTACTCCATATTTGACATGAGAGTAGGTTAAGCCCCCTTGCATGTAACCAATATAAGGCTCACGAATCGGAGCATCGGCGGATAATTCCAAACTTCCACCTTGGATGAACGTACCTGCGGCCATTATAACCGGATGCTCATAACCTGGCATATCCCACGGTTCTGGCACCACATGGCTATCCACGGCCGCGGCGCGCTGAATGCCCTGCACAAAAGCAATTAAATGTTCTGGCCCACTAAACGAAATGGCCTGAATCAAATCCGTACGCTCCTCATGCCAAGCAGGTTTGGTCTCAAAACCCATTTCCTCAAAGACAGCAGCTGCGAAAATGCTTCCTTTAACAGCTTGCCCCACCAATGTGGGAGCAAGGAACAGCCCTTGGTATATGCCTCGTGTAGTACCTAGCATCGCACCTACCTCTCCACCGATTCCTGGTGCTGTTAAGCGATAGGATGCCAGCTCCACATATTGATGTTTGCCGCAGATATATCCGCCCGTTTCTGCAATGCCGCCTCCGGGATTTTTAATTAACGAACCTGCCATCAAGTCGACACCAACCTGAGTAGGTTCCAGCTTCTCAGTAAATTCACCATAGCAATTGTCCACAAAGACAATAATGTCAGGCTTTATCTTCTTCACACGTGCCGTCATTTCTTCAATATCAGCTACACTAAAGGAAGCTCTCCAATCATAGCCGCGTGAACGCTGGATACCGATCACCTTGGTATTCGCATGAATTGCGGACTCCACGGCTTTCCAGTCTACTTTACCGTCTGCTGTCAGCGCGGTTTCCCTATAAGTAACACCAAAGTCCTGCAATGATCCTGTTCCGTCGCCGGGCTTACCAATCACTTTGTGTAAGGTATCATAAGGACGACCTGTAATGTATAACAACTCATCCCCCGGACGCAGCACACCAAATAAAGCCGTGGCGATGGTATGTGTTCCCGAAGCAAAGTGCGGACGCACCAACGCTGCCTCCGCACCGAACACATCTGCATAGACCTCTTCCAGCACTTCACGCCCCCGGTCATTGTAAGCATAGCCCGTTGAACCCGCGAAATGAAAATCGCTCACTTGCTTGCGCTGGAAAGCCTGAATGACCTTCCACTGATTTGCATCTACTATATGATCTATGTGCTGTATGCGTTCTTGTATTTTATGTTCGACTGTTTCCTGAATTTGCTGAATTTCTGGACTAAAAACTATCATTTACCTTCTTGACCCTCTCTCTTCCGCAGCCTTAAGCTAATCATGTTATATTTGTTGTTCAATTTGAACGATGAACGTTATCATTTTATTAACCTAAAAACATCATTAGATGTTAACTTTCTGTGAACTCGCTGAGCGCATGACCATACTTTTCGTATTCGCCTCTTTGAATTTCTACCTCATAAATGACATCATTACCGTCATACTCTGTCAGTAGCACATCTCCAATTCGATAAAGCACCGATGTTAAATCCCCACGTTCCGCAGGAATACGGAATCTCAGCGTATCACCGCTTAGATGCTCCTGAACCAGTTCTCGAATGCGTAGCAAATCCGTTTCATCGAAAGCGCTGATTTTCAAATAACCCTCCCCGGAAGGTAGCATTTCCAATTGTTCAGGGGTGCAGGCATCTTTTTTGTTAAACAATACAATCTGAGGCTTGTCCGCAGCCCCAAGCTGTTCTAGGATTGACTCTACAACTTTCATTTGTTCGTCACGCATATCCGAAGAGGCATCCACGACATGTAAAATGAGATGAGCCTCATTGGCCTCCTCCAAGGTGGCCCGGAAAGAAGCTACCAAATCATGAGGCAGATTTTGAATAAACCCTACTGTGTCTGTAAGAATAACTTCTTTGCCACTTGGCAGTTCCATTGTTCTGGAGGTAGGATCCAGTGTCGCAAACAATTGATTCTCAATATATACATCGGCAGCTGTCAGTTGCTTCAACAGCGTTGATTTGCCAGCATTCGTATAGCCAACGAGTGCCACCTGGACAATGCCGGTCTTTTGTCTGCGCTCCCTATGTAAATACCGATGACGCATCACTTCGTCAAGTTGGCGTTTCAGATCACTGATTCGGTCACGGATGTGACGACGGTCCGTTTCCAGCTTGCTTTCGCCGGGGCCACGTGTTCCGATTCCGCCACCGAGCCGTGAAAGGTTTTTACCATGTCCAGACAGTCGAGGGAGTAAGTATGACAACTGCGCTAGTTCAACCTGGATAATGCCTTCGCGTGTTTTTGCACGCTGAGCAAAAATGTCCAGAATCAACTGTGTTCGGTCAATAATTTTGAGATCCAGGCTTTCTTCCAGATTTCGTACCTGGGCTCCCGAGAGCTCTTGATCAAAAATAGCTGTATTTGCTCCCAGTTCTTCGGCAACGGCACGCAATTCATCTACTTTTCCCTTGCCAATAAACCATTTTGAATCCTTGGATTCCCTATTCTGTGTGAGCACGCTCAGCACTTCAACTCCCGCTGTCTCAGCCAGCTTCACCAGTTCCTCCAACGAGTATTCCGTATTGATGCCGGATCGTTTGACTTCATCTGTAATTAGACTGACTAATACCGCCTTA
Organism: Paenibacillus ottowii; assembly: GCF_050516475.1. Taxonomy (NCBI): domain Bacteria; kingdom Bacillati; phylum Bacillota; class Bacilli; order Caryophanales; family Paenibacillaceae; genus Paenibacillus; species Paenibacillus ottowii. The sequence goes on from NZ_CP191577.1 coordinate 886,243, forward strand.
TCCTGTATTTCGGTCTGTGTATCATGAGTGGAGTTCGCCATATTGTTAGCTCCTTTATTTTCATGTCAACTCTCGAACAGAAACCGACCTGATGTCAGGCCGGCCCCCGTTCGATGTCATACAATTCGATATGATTCAGATTCCTATTATCGCCTATCTTTTGTCCATTTTCAAATCCTCTGGTCGCAACGTCATCAATTCCTGCTTGCCAGGTTGCCCGCTTCTGTACTGATTAAGCAGCCTGACAGCTTGGTGCCGAATCGCTTTTTCAATCACATTACGAACATAACGTGCATTACTAAATGCATGGAGACTGTCATTTCGCTCATTCAGCAAATGCTCCTTCATTTTGAGTATAGACTGCGGCATGAGAATATAATCCCGTTCCTTAGCCATCATCTCTGAAATTTGGATAAGCTGATCCACGGTGTAATCGGGAAAATCCAACTGGATTGGAAAGCGGGAAGGAAGGCCAGGATTTGTCCGTAAAAAAAAGTCCATTTCTCCCGAATACCCAGCGAGGATCAAAATAAACTGATTTTTTTGGTCCTCCATGGCTTTTACCAGGGTATCAATCGCTTCTTTCCCAAAATCCTTTTCCCCTCCGCGCGCTAAACTGTAAGCCTCATCAATGAACAGCACGCCGCCAAGAGATTTCTTTACCAGGTCCCGCGTTTTTTGTGCCGTGTGACCAATATACTCCCCTACCAGATCAGCCCTCTCCACTTCAATCAGATGGCCCTTGCTCAGCACCCCCATTTTCTGCAGCATTTTAGCGATAATGCGGGCTACTGTCGTTTTCCCGGTACCAGGATTTCCTTTGAAAATCATGTGATATACGTGTGCATTGCTCAGTAGACCCGCATCAGTGCGCATATGAGCGATTTGCAAAAAAGCATATACCTCAAAAACCAGCTCTTTGATGTTATCCAAGCCAACGAGATGATCGAGTTCTTTCTGAATTTCCTGATAAAGACTGAGATACTGCGGTAGCGTCTGCGACTTGGTCGAAGCCACTGCTTCCGTCTCGTCCACAGTCACCGAAGCGATCGGCTCCGGGCTACGCAGCACGACATTGATTTGTCTGGAAGGTCTCTCCTCCGACCGCTTGCCCGCGGCGATTCCCCGTCCGTTCATGCATCCATCACCTCAACATTTCTTCAGGCACAGCTTACCCTATTAATGTATTCGGTCCGGCATGTCCTTATTAGCATAAAAGATACGAGAACGTGTACAAAGCTTTCCCTCAATTCAGGCAATCCAAGCTCGGGCACTGATCCACCACCGTTGCAGCGTCCATTTAGCATAAGCCAGCACTTCTCTTGATTGATGAATGGGCATATTCAGCACTTTGGATTCGGTCAGAGACATTTGGGGATGATCATAATCTAAAAATTGAGCAATCTCCATTGCCCGAGGTCCATGATAGCTATGTGTGATGATGACGGTGGAGGTCCAGCCATACTCCTTCATGATACGCTGGCTGAAAAGCAGATTTTCGTAAGTACTGGTCGCCTGGTTTTCTAACAAAATATGCTGTATAGGGACTCCCTTATCTACCAAGTAGCGTTGCATGCCCTCGGCCTCCGTATATGGAAAATCAGGTTGATCCAGTCCTCCACTTACAATTAGACGCTGCACCGTCCCATTGCGATATAATCGCAACGCTTCTTCTAACCTTTCCCTTAAACCTGGGCTGGGCTCTGCTCCCCACATAGACGCACCTAATACGATGCCAATTTGGGCACGCTGGAGCGGAGTGGTAGAGGCAGCTGTATTCATACTCCATACTCGAACACCTGCCCATACCAATCCAGCCAAAATAAAAATCATCAAACCAATTATAAGACGCTTCGATACCTTGAATATTTTCCTGGAGCGACTCTGCCTGCTTTGTGGTTCATGGCGTTGGAAGCCAGTGTTTTTAATCCACTGCACAACTCTCACCGTTCTCTCTTGAAATCGCCGTTATGAAACCATTCTGCCCGGTGCTTTAGCGACATTTTAAAATAGGGGAACATATGAGCATCGATCTGATGTAACAGGTCAGCCGCCGTTCGGTTAGCCAATTCCGCTTCTTGCGTTGAAATATGCCCTCGTTGTAGCGCCTCCTCCAGTTCATCCTCATCGACCAGAAAAATTTCGCCGTTTTTAAGTACGACAACATCCAAATACAAATCATCAAACCAAGGAACTCCTTGATCGGTTACTCCTTGATTTCGGCAGGTATCAATGTACCATTCAACGATTTGCTCTCGATTGTCAAACATTGCAGTCACCACATAATGCTTACCTTTTGGATAATACTGCAACCAGGAATAACCTTTATCGGCTATGCAAAACGTATGACCACCATAACTTTTCCATAAGGGCTCCTTGAGACTCAAAATAGTATACAGGGTCACATATCCTGTAAACGCATCACTTTCTACATACCGGCAGGCAAACTTGCGATTAGTGATTCTGCGCCAGTTGGCTCGGTCTCCGAATTTGCGCTTCATAAATGATGTTCCTCTCCAACATTGGTAAAACCAGCTTACCATATTTAAACTGTACACTCAAAAATAACCCCTGTATTACAACAAAAAAGGTATTTTCAGACTGCCTAAACAGTCCGAAAATACCTGCGAGTTGAAGCTGAAAAAACTTACACAAAATCATACTTGCTAATCCCGATTGTGACGTCCACGATTGGAGTTCGAATGACCGTTGGAATTGCCTTCCTGACTTCCATCCATAGTAGCTCCCGTGGTAGATGAATCCGTATTTACTGAATTTGTCATAGTATCCTCACCAGTAACGCCTGAATCCGGGGTAGTCGTCTGACCATTGCCCTGATTGGTATTATTTCCGGTACCAAAATTGTCGTTACTGTTGCCTGTGCCCCCAATACCATTTCCATTGTTCACTCCAGGAGACGTTGGAACTTGGTCAGATCCAGTACCATCAGTACCTCCAGGAGACGTATTCCCCTGGTCTGTACCGTTCTGACCGTCTATAGTCTCACCATTATCCGGTAGTGTTCCGTCCTGATTAGGATCGTTCCCTGTCTGTGGATCTACCGGAGTCGTATCTGCCGGAATTTCTACACTAATTGTATTGGAAGCTGCGGATTCTTTACCATCTGCTCCATAAGCTACGACATAGTATTGATACGTTTTTCCAGCTACAGGAGACGTATCCTCCCCACTCGTGCCTCTCATTGCCTCCATAATCGTCCTAAAGCTTCCTTCAGAAGACTCTTTACGATAAACGCGGTATTGTACATTATCTCCCTCGGCTGCATTCCAGGACAACGATACGATTTGGGTATCCTGATTATAAGACCCGCTCAGTCCACTTGGAGCAGTGGCCTGAACCGTCTCAACTGGCTTCTCCTCAACCGGTGGTTCATATCCCTTCGGCTCGCTAAATTGCGTTACGGGGTGCCCCTTGAGAGCTTCACCCATGACTCTTCCGAAAAAGGCTGCCGACTGTCCGCTGTAGTTTCTCAACATATGCCTGCTGTCCGGCTTGTCATACCCCATCCATACCGCTCCGGTATATTCTGGCGTATATCCAACAAACCAAATGTCACGGTTACCACTGTTGCCGCTGATCCCGCTTTGGGTCGTACCCGTTTTACCCGCTACAGGCCAGTCAATACGTGCTTTGCGACCTGTACCGCTATTGACTACATTTTGCATCATCTGTGTCATTTCATAAGCCGTTTTTTCACTCATAACTGATTTGGATTCCTCATTATGAGTATAAACCACTTGATCATCACTATTGTTAATTTGCTTGATGGAGTAAGCTTTTTGGAATTGTCCTTTATTGGCAAAAGCGCTATAGGCCTGAGCCATTTCAAGGGTATTAGTTCCTCTGCTCAATCCCCCCAAGGCGATAGCAAGCGAGTGATCATTTTTGTCCATCGGTATGCCCAGGTTTTCCGCAAATTGAACACCTTTTTCAACACCAATTTGGTTCAACAACCATACAGGTGGTATATTTTCAGACTTCGTAATGGCATCGATCATGCTGATGGACGAAGAGTAACCATGCAAGTTTTTCGGACTGTATCCGTTAAAGCTCTGACGTTCGTTACTCAAAGGAGTATCTATCGTAAATTTACCGGATTCCAGAGCTGGTGCATAGGCTACAATCGGCTTAAAGGCCGAGCCTGGCTGTCTGCGGCTCTGTGTCGCACGGTTAAAAGTTCCCTTTTTGTAATCCCGTCCAGGTGCCATCGCGGCAATCCCGCCTGTTTGGTTGTTAATAATAACCATCGAGGCTTGGACAGGCTGATCGTCTGGACTTTTTTCGAACATGTCATCATCTGCCATCGCTTGATCCAGCGCATTTTGAGCCTGAGCATCCATTGTCGTATGAATTTTATAACCGCCAATAATCAGGTCATTGCCGCTGACTCCTGGCAGTGCATCCTCTGCCTCATCCATGACATATTCAATGAAATTTTGATATTTTTGTACTTTTTCTGGTTGTTTGTAATCATAATTTACTGCCTTGGCCTCTTCCATCTCCTGTTTTCCAATCATCCCCTGCTCAAACATCAGCTGGAGAACCACAGCACGCCGGGCCTTTGAATTTTCCGGGTTACTGATCGGATTATACTTGGATGGCCCCTTCGGGATAGCTGCCAGTGTAGCAATTTGCCACAATTTTAATTGTTTCAAGTCTGACACGCCAAAATAGCCTTCCGATGCTGCCTTAATACCGGAATACGAGCGTCCAAACCAAATTCGATTCAGATATAGCGTAATAATTTGATCTTTATTCAAATTTCGCTCCAGCGCCATTGCGATGGATACCTCTGTCGCTTTACGGAAAAAGGTTTTGTCACGTGTCAAAAACAAGTTTTTGGCCAACTGCTGCGTCAGCGTACTGCCGCCTTCCACAGCAGAACGGGCTATGACGTCCTTTACAGCCGCCCGGCCGATAGACCAAATATCGACACCCTGATGCTCATAAAAACGTTTATCCTCTGTTGCAACAAAAGCTTTTTTTAGCAAATCTGGTATTTCTTCACTTTTCACAGGATCACTTTTTTGCACAGACAGCTCACCCATGAGCACACCATTACGGTCATAAACCTTTGATGTCTCGTTCACTGTAATTTTGTCCTTGTTGGCTTTGTAGATTTTTTCGCCATTAACCATGACAAATAAATAGCCGCCAAGGGCGCAAAATATGGCTAATGCCGCTGTAATAAACAGCGTCCAGCCCACTCGCTTACCTGTTATTTTCTTTTTCTTGCCCTTCGGCTTCTCTTTAGATGTGTTTCTATTGCGATTGCCGGATCTGGACAATGAATCGTTTGGCATTCCCCTGACTCCCTTTCGCGAATAATCATAATGTCACCGAGCATAGGCTTAAAGCTGGCTGTCGGTACATGAAAGTAAACGGAATGAAAAGAACAACCCTGATCAGGTTGCTCCCGGTCACATTCCTATACAGTTAGACGAGACGGACGCCTGAAAAGTTTCATCATCCGGGCGGCCGTCGCGCCGTAATCAGTTATCGCTAGCGTTATCTTGTTGTACAAGCGACACATTGCGTTGCGGTGTAAAGGTGGAGATGGCATGCTTGTAGATCAGCTGCTGCTTCCCATCCGAATCGATAACAATTGTAAAATTGTCAAACGCCTTAATCGTTCCTCGCACCTGGAATCCATTGATGAGGTATACCGTTACGGGTATAGAATCCTTGCGCAATTGGTTCAGAAACGTATCTTGGATATTAATAGACTTGTTCATTTTAGCCGTACCCCCAATAATCATTTGGATTGTTTTGAAGTATATTCAAGGTCTGTCCGGAACTTTCCTGCTATAATTTCGTGTATTCGGGCAGCATGAGCAGAAAAATTTTCGTAATCAGTGACATCTACCCACTGGATATCCTTCATATGGCGAAACCACGAGAGCTGCCGCTTCGCAAAATGACGCGTATCCCGTTTTAGCCAAGTCACCGCCTCCTCCAAAGACACCTCTCCCCGCAGGTAGGAGGATATCTCTTTATAGCCTAGACCTTGCATGGAGATGGCATCGCTTCGCACTCCCCGTTCCATTAAGGAGGTTACCTCAGCAACAAGCCCTTGATCGAGCATCCCGTCAATTCGGTCTTCAATACGTTTATATAGCATTTGCCTATCCATTGTCAAACCTACGATGCAGAGTTGGTAGGGTGATTCCTTTTTTTGATTGGCAAGTTGAGAGCTAAGGGTTGTTCCGCTAACATGGTAAATCTCCAGCGCTCTCACGACTCGACGGCGATCATTAGGATGCAAACGAAGTGCACTTTCGGGATCAACTGCCTGTAGTCGCGCATGAAGCGCGTCAGCTCCAAACTGATCGGCATAGTCAAGCTGTTCCTGACGAAAAGCTTCATCAGCTCCTACCTCGGAAAACTTATATTCATAGCACACGGATTCTACATATAGACCCGTTCCACCTACGATAAAAGGCAGCTTTCCTCTAGACTGAATATCAGGTATGAGACGACGACAGTCTTCCTGAAATTGGGCTACTGAATATGGGTATTCAGGCTCATGAATATCAATTAAATGGTGCTTGATTCCTTTCATTTCCTGCTCGGAAATTTTGGCAGTTCCAATGTCCATATGGCGGTATACCTGCATGGAATCCCCGGAAATAATTTCCGCATCAAAATGTCGAGCCATCTCGATGCTTAGTTTTGTCTTGCCGACCGCAGTCGGGCCCACAAGAACAAGTAGTTTAGGCTTAGATGCCACTGTCAATATCAATCACTCCGTACACTGTTTTCGTTGTGCCTCGTTGCTCCACACGGAAGCCGAGACGGTCAAATTCACCGCTACCCCTTTTTTCTTTTAATACAATTGTTTTTCGTGCAACCCTTTTCGCTTGTAAAATACTTTCTTCCTCCAACGCATCTGGGTTAGCCAAACCTCTCAAGGGGCCGATTGCACTGGAATCGAGCAACGGATCACGGAACATCGGATCAAAATAAATAATATCCACACTGCGGTTCGGTAAGCTGCGCAAATAGTCCAGATGATGACCAAAATGAACGTCAATGTCGGAAAAAGCTCTATCTACTTCAGCGTTACCGGAACGATAATGCCTCATTCCATCCTTGATTAGTGCATAGACGGGGAATGAACTCTCCACAGCGGTAACTTGCCCAGAACTTCCCGTTCCAATGGAAAATAAAAGAGAATCCGTACCGAGTCCTGCGGTGCAGTCCAGCACGGTATCCCCTGGGACAAGTCGGGCAGCCGTCAACATTGGATCTGGCTCGCCCTTTAACACCCTTTTGGCTCGAATAAAGCCCATGCTTGGATGAAAAACCATCGGTGCTTGTTCCAGACCAATCAGTCTCACTCCGCTCTGCACCAGCACCAGAGCCTGACGGACTTGGTGAGCCGCGATTAGCTTAGCTACGGATATGCCACGACGTGGGGCGTACAGCACCCCAAGCTCGGCTGCAAGCAGCTTCGCACGCTCCACCACCTCGGCCGAGGGAGAGTCTCCTGTCGTGACCAGTAATTCAGCTTGCTTCTCATGAAGCACCATCTGCTTGTCTTCTTCACGGTTTTCCCAATCCTGCAACATATTTATACTCCCTTACATTACTCTTTTAAACAGCTTCTCCAAATCATATGTGGAAAAGGAAACAACGATGGGCCGCCCGTGGGGGCAGGTATAGGGCTGTTTACAGGCTGCCAAACGCTCTAGCAGCACAGCAGCCTGTCGGTCAGTCAGCTTCTGATTAGCTTTAATCGAAGCCCGGCAGGAGCACATAATTGAAGCTGCTTCCCTCAGTTTAGCCAAATCAATAGCTTTTTCCTCCAGTACCCATCCGGCCATTTCTTCAATGACATCTGCTTCTTCCCCTTTGGGCAGCCAGTACGGATATGAACTGACACGGAAGGTTTGCCCACCAAAATGCTCCAGGTACACCCCAGCCTGTTCAAACCAGTGCAGCCTTGCTTTCAATTTTTCCGTCTCGGAAGGCGTAAATTCCAATGTAATTGGCAGTAATAACTCCTGTGATACTGATTCAGGATTACCAAATTTTTCGTAATAAAATTCGTAATTGACCCGCTCATGCGCGGCATGCTGATCAATTAAATACAAGCCCTGGTCGTTCTGCGCAATCAGATAGGTCCCATGGTGCTGACCGATTAAACTCAGCTCAGGAAACGTGGGCAACTCGGGGGCTGCTCCCGATAATGCTGTCAATTGCTCTGTATTTAGATGCTCCTGGCCCGGCTCCTGATTCGTGAAATTAGTAGTGTTGTCTGCAATTGGTGAAGCAGAAGAACGGTAAGCAGCAGTAGCAGCCGTTTCCTGTATCCCCTGATTGTAGAAGGAAGAGGTACCTGTCTCTGCATGATCTGCTATAGACGTCTGTTTACTTGTTCCATCAGGAAGTGACACGCCTTCTCTAACATCACTTCCATTGTTGTCTTCCACAAAATCTGCATCAAGTTCATCATCACTGATACTTGGATTAGCGAATTTGTTTGCTTGTCCAATGACTGAATGGCTCTCTTTATTCGGATGTTGCTTACGCTCCTCGTTAATCCTCTTACTTTCTTCCTTATTGCTCAAGTGATTAGGTTGAGGCGATTTTTGAACCTGCTGCGAAGCCATAGAAAGAGGCTGTGTTCTATTATGACTATCATCTGAAGAAGCATCTATTTCCGCACGGTTTCCTTTTGAGAAGTGAAACTGCTCCTGCACAAAGGAGCCGCTATCCTTGCCGCCAATTTCGCGCTTAACTGCCTTCGGAATCAGCACTTGCTGCCCTAGCACAGCTTTTACCGAATCTTCAACCAGCTGAAACAGTTTGGCTTCTTTGCTGAACCTCACCTCCAGCTTGGCTGGATGAACGTTAACATCTACCAAAGAAGGATGCATGTCCAGTTGGATCACAGCCAGCGGATAACGATTAATTGGCAACAAAGTGTGATACGCCTTGAGCAGTGCCTGATTGAGCCCAAAGCTTCGAACAAATCGTCCATTCACTACCGTCGAGATTGCATTTCGATTCGACCTGGTCCACTCTGGACGGCTCACATAACCACTAATCCGGTAATCAAGGCTCTCTCCTTCCAGCATCAACATCGATTTTGCCGCAGAAGTTCCATAAATAGCAGCTATCACCTGGAGCAAATCACCATTTCCCAGCGTTTGCAGCAATGTATTGCCATTATGCCGCAATGTGAAGGCCACTTCCGGGTGCGAAAGCGCCATTCGGTACAAAACATCCGAAATGTGTCCCAACTCCGTCTGGATCGTTTTCATATATTTTAGCCGTGCAGGTGTATTATAAAACAGATCACGTACGGTAAAATCCGTCCCCTGCCTACCAGCAGCATCCTCGTGAAGCACCAGTTTACCGCCCTCAATCACCAATTTACGGGCACGGCCGTCATCTCCAGCCGCTGTGAGCAGCTCTACTTTTGATACAGCCGCTATACTTGGCAATGCCTCTCCCCGGAAGCCGAGACTTGTGATTTGAAACAGGTCGCGCCCATGTCCGATTTTGCTTGTTGCATGCCGATAAAATGCCGTTTCTACGTCTTCAGGCTCAATCCCACTGCCATTATCCGTCACCCGAATACTTTGCAGGCCGCCTTCTTCTACCCATACGTCCACCCGTGTACTGCCAGCATCAATCGCATTTTCCACCAGTTCCTTCACGACAGAGGCTGGACGTTCCACGACCTCACCGGCAGCAATTTGGTTGGCAATATGCTCATCCAACACTCGAATTTTAGACATCCTGTTGACCTCCTCCTGACTTTAAAGTGTGATGAAAAATAAGCAAAATAATAATTTAGTTTATTTTAATTACAGACCATTGGCCTTGTTTTTTAATTCATTTAACAGCTGCATTGCCTGTAAGGGCGTCATGTTCATGACATCCGCATTTTTCACCTTCCGTAAAATTTGGCGCACGATCGGATTAGCTTCCGCCATCTCTGGGTGTGGCTTGGAGGGAGCGAGGTCCTGCTCTCCGAAAATGGACAGCTGTACCACTTCAGATGCTGCTTGCTCCAACTTACTTGAATCTACCACACCCTGTAGCGTATTTTCCTTTACCAAGGTGGCTTGTTGTGACCCAGACTGGGCCTGTGATGCAGTTTCTATATTTGCTGGCAATGCCTGGTCTGCATGTTTGGCTGTCATTGGAGAACTCTCTTCTGTCCCTGAAACGGAACGGACATCAGTCCCTTCCTTCGCTCCTCCTGCTGTCTCAGTGCCTGCCGTTACTTGAGCCGCCGCCTGCTCAAACCCATACAACAGACCATTCGCCCGCTCAATAATGTTATTAGGCAAACCTGCAAGCCGGGCACAATAGATGCCATAGCTGCTACTAGCTGCACCCGGTATGAGCTTGCGCAGGAAATTCACCTTATCGCCGCTTTCCTGCACAGCCATAGAGTAATTTCGCAGTGAAGACAAACCTTGCTCCAAATGGGCCAGCTCATGGAAATGGGTAGATACGAGCGCCTTACAGCCAATTGTATCATGCACAAATTCGATAACCGCTTGTGCAATGGCCATTCCTTCACTGGTAGACGTACCTCGTCCCAGCTCATCAATAATAATCAAGCTGCGCGGAGTTGCCTTGTCTGTCATGACTTGAATATCTGCCATTTCGACCATAAATGTACTCTGCCCGCCGATGAGATCATCCGCAGCGCCAATCCGTGTGAAAATGCGGTCCAGCATCGGCACTTTAGCACGTGCAGCCGGGACAAAACAGCCAATTTGAGCCATAATTGCAATGAGTGCAACCTGACGCATATACGTACTTTTCCCAGCCATATTCGGGCCAGTGATGAGCAGAATATGCGCATCGGCTTCCTCCAACACTGTGTTGTTGGCGATAAAGCCGCCATCTTTCATAACAGCTTCCACAACAGGGTGCCGCCCTTGTTCCACCACAAAGTCATATCCTGTTGTCAGCTCAGGTTTTACAAACCCTCGTTCCGCGCTAACCGTCGCCAGCGACTGATACACGTCAATTTCAGCAACTTGCTCTGCCAGCTTTTGCAGGCGGGGAATTTCAGCGTTCAGTTTACTGCGAAGCTCGGAGAAAAGCGTGTACTCCAGATCAACCATTTTATCCTCAGCTTCCAGAATCAGCGATTCCTTTTCCTTCAATTCCGGTGTGATATACCGTTCAGCATTCGCCAACGTCTGTTTGCGTTCATATCGACCTTCCGGTAATGAAGCCAAATTGGATTTGGTCACCTCAATGTAGTAACCAAATACTTTGTTGTATCCGATTTTGAGCGACCGAATACCAGTTGCCACACGCTCCTTGGCCTCCAGCTCAGCGATCCAACGTTTACCGTTCACACTCGCCTCACGCAGTTCGTCCAGACGCTGATGATAGCCTTCCTTAATAAGTCCTCCATCTCTTACGGAAATCGGAGGTTCATCGGCGACTGCTTCTTCAATCAATGTACACAGGTCTGTACAGCTGTCCAATGTTTGGGCAATCCGTCTCAGCGTTTTCGAAGGAGAATCAGCGCACAGCTCGCGTAAAGAAGGAATTTGGGCCAGAGACAGCTTGAGGGCGATCAAATCGCGTGCATTCGCACTACCAAAAGCGATCCGTCCTACCAAACGCTCCAGGTCGTAAATCTCTTTAAGCTGAGCACGTACATCCTCGCGGAAAATAAACTGGTGGTATAGCTTGTCTACTGCTTCTAACCGTTCCTCAATTAAATTGCTGTTCAACAGCGGCTTGTCGATCCAACGACGTAACAAACGTGCGCCCATGGATGTCTCTGTCCGATCCAGCAACCACAGCAGCGAGCCTTTCTTGGAGCGTTCACGTACCGTCTCCACCAGTTCCAGATTCCGGCGGGTGAATGGATCCAGAATCATAAAATGATTGGGCTCATAGACTGAAATTTGGGTCAGTTGGCCTAGCGACCTTTTTTGCGTTTCATTTAAATAGGAAATCAAGCGCGATACGCACCGTCTACGTTCCTCCGTAAGCCTTGCCCACGTGGCTTCACCGAATTGATCCCGTACCAGATCATCCTTCGATTTGTCCCAGGCCGTATATACAACGCGCCGTCCAACGGGAGACATACGGGAGGTCACAAAATCGAGCAAATGGCCATCCCCCAACATTTCGGACGGCTCATAAATGTTAATTTCATCTAATAGCCATTCTTTCGAATCAGGTACGGAAGTCACATAGAGTTCACCTGTCGACAAGTCACACGCCGCCAGTGCCAGCATCCCGTCCGTCTCTGTGACACATACCATGTAGTTGTTGGATTTGTCACCCAGCACTTTGCCCTCCATTACCGTACCAGGGGTTACAACACGGACAATATCCCGCCGCACCATGCCCTTGGTAGCTGAGGCTTCCTCCATTTGCTCACAGATGGCCACCTTATAACCCTTCTCAATGAGGCGTTGTATGTAACTTTCTGCTGAATGATAAGGCACGCCGCACATCGGAATTTTCTCCGCGACGCCTCCCTCGCGACCAGTTAGTGTAATTTCCAGCTCCTTGGATGCAAGAATCGCATCATCAAAAAACATCTCGTAAAAATCTCCTAGGCGGAAAAACAAAAATGCATCTTTAGCCTGCTCTTTTATGGATAAATATTGCTCAATCATCGGTGTATATTTAGACATACCGTTTCCTAACCCCCACACTTTGTTCCGTTTAAACTTATAATTACATTTCATTATATCAAAAATGACAATCGATAACATGAAACCATCTCGGGTGTTGACACTTGATTTTACGAAAGCTTCCAATACGGGCGTAAATCCCTTGTTTCATCCCATTGTTTTCCTTTGCGTAGACTGTCTAGCAACGGCGATATATAAGCTTCATATTGAGAGTAGATCTCTAGTGCAACCATATCTAAAATAAGTGGTTCTATATACTCTCTAAGCACCATCTGGTTTCCTTCATAAAAGGCTCTGTGAGCCGCTTCCTCCTCCAGTGGCCTACACTGCAAACGTGAGTATTGGGAAGCGATCAAAAACGCCATCCCTATCACACCTTTTGCCAACTGTGGTGAAATTAGAAAGCTGGGCAGGGTACGATATTCAAAGCCTCCGTACGACTGACGGCGAAAATCGCCCAAATTGCCATAATGCGGTCTGCGTCGAGCGCCGCGTTTGTCTTCCAGTAGCGCCAGAGGCAGCGCTAAATAGTTATCTAATGCCCTGAGTAAGGCACCGTTTAGCGGAACCCCGCTGAAATGCAGATGTCCGCCCAGAGGAAAACCTGGTTGTGGCATTCCGCCCGCCTGCCAGATGAGCGTATGGTCATCTATCCGCCGAGCTGCTATTGCAAAAGCTTGGCGCAGGTGCCTTAGCAGACGGGCCGGATCTTCACTTGGTGCAGGACGAAGCTCAGCGACTGGATACAGCGTTCGTCCTCGGCGGGTAACAGCATCGCAGCCAGCTACGCCTAATCGGCCCAAATATTTAGAAGCCGGAACAACCCTACCCTCCGGCATACGAACCAGCACAAATTCAGGGTCCATTCCGATTAATATTCGATTTTTCCCTCGCTCCGCTGAAAAAACTTCCCCCTCTACTTCCTCTTCACGAGCGGCAATTTCGTATAGCGTGGCCAAACGTCTATCATTTAGCCATGGCTGGGCCATGACTTGACGAACCTGACAATTACGCTCTCCCAGCGGCGTGAGCACTACTTCACCACTATCCAAACCAAGTGTATATAGCGCTCGTACAGCCAGCCGCTCCATCCGAACATAGAGCAGTGATTGATGATCTAGTACAGACAGATCATATGCACTAACTTGGGCAGAACCTTCGAGGGCACGTCTACGGATTTCCAGCACCCGCAGTTGATGGATTTGCACCGCGTAGCCGATCGCAAAATCTGCAGTACGACCATCCAGCCAACGAACCGATATACCCGAGCGTTCCAGTCTGCACATTTTTTCATCATCCGTCATCTGTCTGAAGCGTCTGAGCGCCTGTCCCGGCTGCCGCATCATACTCCCCCTTACCGATCTATGTACGGATTAAACGATCCAACACAACAAAAAAGGAGGGCCTTTGCCCCCTGCGCAATATCAGCCGGCGCAAAGAGTAAAGTGGCCCTCTTTTTGGTCACTCCTGTCAGAGCTCGTCGTCAATGAGGTCGGGGTCGAGCTCCTCATAGTCCCCCTCTTCCGCTCCAAAATCAAAGTCCTTGTCAAAATCTTCACTGCTGCCATTCGGAAATACTTCTACAACAATCTTCGTTTCCGCCACCAGCTCCACCGCAAATTCCCGCTCGACCCGGATCATTACGCTGCCACCTCCAGAAGACACACTGGCCTCGACGCAGCTTGGCTCCTGTGTAGCTTCGGCGGATACTTCCACTGTAGACGCCCGGTGCTTCGGATCAAGATACGAGAGCGGCACATTTTCTACGTACGACACCGTTTCCTTAGCCACATCGGTCTGCGAGTTTTTATCGTATGAGTACCAAATATTGATATCATACGTCCCGATGACCTCAATGCCGTCCCCAGCCGCCACTGCTTCATACTGGTGATTAATAATCCATGCCCCCAAAATACTGGTCGGATTATTCGGCGGAGTTACGGTATGGGTTACGGTAGAGAATCTGCGACCTTTACCACAGATCGCTTTGGTAATAATCTCTCTACGATTTTTATGACTTAATGCCATTCTTGAACCTCCTCCATACAATCAATCATTCCATACATATGTATGCAGGTTGTGGGCGAATGTTGAGTGAATAGGCGAAAAGGAAAAAATATTTTGTATAAGCATATGCCGCAATGGCTTGAACTCATGCACACCAATGTGTTACATGCTGCTCAACGATCTGTAAAAATTCGCTGAGAGCTGGCGATTTCCACTTTTTCGTGTGATAAGCGACCTGAGTAGCCACCTGCTGTTCACTGTCATCCCAGGCTAGGCGCGCCATTTTCCCTTCTCGCAGTTCATTTTGTACCGTAACTAGCGGAAGCAGCGCAATTCCCAGTCCAGCCATGACACATTGCTTGATAGCTTCAATGCTCCAAAATTCCAGACTAGGATCTGCGAAAATACCATGTTTGTTCAAATACTGCTCAAAAAGGATACGGTACGTACAGCCAGCCTCCGTATGCAAAATGGTTTCGTCCTTCAAGTCGGCAGGCTCTACCTGTGTATAGGCAACCAGCGAATGCTTCAGTGGGGCAACGAGCGCCATTGGTTCGTGAATAAGCGTGGTGATATTCAGTTCCCTGTCCTCCGTCTCAGGCTGAAGCAAAAAAGCCAAATCCAGTTCACCGGTACGAATCAAATCACGTAACTCCCAGCATTCACCGGGTTTAAGGACGATTTTGACCTTGGGATACCGCTCCCTGTACTCACGGATCAGACCCGGCAGCCGAAAAGCAGCCAGTGACTCTGGTGCTCCTATTTTTAGCGTCCCTGCTAATTCGGTTTCTGAACGAAGCGCATCCTTAGCCATAGCATGCATCTTGGAAATTTCCTGCGCATAGGGCAGCAGACGTCGCCCGGCATCGGTCAGCATAATTTTCTTGCCAATGCGATCAAACAGCGGCGTACCCAATTCCGTCTCCAGGGTTTGAATTTGAGCAGTGATACTCGACTGTGCATAATCCAGTATACGCGCTGCTCGCGTGAAACTGCCTGCCTCAACCACATTTAAAAAGGTAAACAAATGCCGCGATTCCATAATTCGCTCCTTCGATCGTTTTTTTCGATGCAAGTAATCGTTATATTCCGTTTTTCCGATAGATTGATTATCTGATAAGCTGGAGAAAATAACAAGAGAAAGAAGGCTTTTTCTGCATGACGAATGAAAATAAACTTCAGTCCACTATCGGTCTTCCACAGGCCATTGCGCTCTATATCGGAGCTGTACTGGGTTCGGGGATACTGATTGTGCCTGGCCTTGCTGCCCAAATGGCGGGACCAGCATCATTGCTGGCATGGGGCTTCATGACCCTGCTCATTCTGCCAATGGCACTTTCCATGGGGCTTCTATCCGCCAAATTCCCGAATGCGGGCGGGGTATCGCATTTTGTGACATTGGCCTTTTCCCCACGTGCCGGTGCTTATATCGGATGGTTTTTTCTCATGTCGGTTCCGATTGGGGCCCCCGTTGCCGCACTTACCGGAGCCGGCTATATGTCCGCAGCCATGGGCTGGGGAGAGGAAAGCCGCATCATGCTGGCCGCTGCTATGCTGGCAGTGGGCCTGGTCATTAACTGGATTGGCATGAAGGTTGCCGGACGTATTCAGATTGCTGTCGTTATAGCCATCGTTGCCGTCCTGGTATTCGCTATTGCCGCAGCACTCCCCCAAATGAAAACTGTTCACTTCACGCCGTTTGTTCCACATGGCTGGCTCGCTGTTGGCCAAGCGGCTGCGATTCTGTTCTGGTGCTTTATCGGCTGGGAGGCCGTGTCCCATATGTCAGAGGAATTTACCAATCCCCAGCGGTCTGCCGTTAGAGGTGTGACCATTGCAGCCGTCATTGTAGGTTTGCTTTATTTCCTTACTGCGCTTGCTACAGTAGGCACACAAAGTTACCTTGCAGGAGGTTCGGATGCTTCGCTTATATGGGTGATTAGTCAGGCTATCGGGCCATGGGGTGCGATCATTGCTGGGTTGACGGGTATCTTTATTTGTACCGCTACGATTATTGCCTACGTGGGTGCCGCTTCACGTGTCGCTTATGCTTTATCTCGACAAGGACAGGCTTTTCGCTGGATGGGGATGTTATCAAAACGATTCCATACCCCCATCGGGGGCATTGCTTTTCTTAGCGTCTGCTTCGTGATCATTATGGTGTTGTACGGTAGCGGCGCTGTTTCACTCACCAACCTGATCCAGTTCCCGAACGCCACCTTCATTCTGACCTATTTAGGCGGTTGTGCAGCAGGGATTAAGCTCTTACGCGGGAGTCGTTGGGGAGTTATCATTAGCTGGATTTCCTTCATCTCCACGGCAGTTGTTTTTCCTTTTGTCGGGTGGGCTATGCTTTACCCTTGCCTGATCACTGCTGTTTTATGGATTACAGATCGAATCCGGCATAAAAGAACTTCTACTAATTCGGCTTCTGCCATCAGCGAACAAGAAAAGGCTACTGTCCGTCACGGATAGTAGCCACTCAAGGTCTTTACTCTAATTTTTCACTGGAGTAGGGGCCTTGTCCTTTTTAGCGATTTTCAAATACTGATGAAGCTCATGTGTAAGCTGTAACAATGCCGAACGGATCTCGAATTCCTCCCGTGTGGCAGGAAGCTCCATTGCTTTAAATTCTTCACGGACCTGTTCCAGCAGCTTCTCAGTCTGCCCCGTATAATGTCCAGCCAGAACGTCGTTGCTAAGCTGATCGAACAGCTCGGCCAGAAGCTTGGCCTGCGGCATGTGCTGATACATTTGTGAGATCAACTGCATCATGTTTTGAATCGAATCCAGCTGTTCTTTGCGCATATAAAAATACACATTCCAGCCCTCTTGGGGACGAAGCATCTGATTTTCCAATGAGCGCCCCGCCTCGGTGACCCCTTGGCTGATCACGCTGTCCGCTTCAATCACTTCCTTGCCATCCCATATGTATGCCGGATTACGCAATGTATTGGCCATATTTCTGAATATAACTGAAAATGTTCGGTCCACTTCCTGCCGGATTTGTTGCATCGTATTATCAGAACGCGGCATATAAGCTAAATTGACAACCATCGCAGAACCCAATCCAATCACCAGTAGAGCCAGTTGGGTCAGCAGTACTTCCATATCAATCACACCGCCGCTGAAAACTCGGAAAACCACGACTGAACCTGTGACGATGCCTTCCTTAAAGCCCACCCGTACAATGACCGGAAACGCCGTTAAAATATATAATGCAAGTACCCAATCATGGAATCCGAAGACTACAAACAAAACACAAGCAAAAAGAAGTCCCACGACGGATGCAAAAAATCTCGCCGAAATGGTACGGAGACTTCTCTTGCGTGTGACATCCACCCCCAAAATTGCTAAAAGTCCTGCCGAGGTGGCTCCATGAATGCCTACCCCCTCCGCAATAAGTACGGCCATTAATGCGGCAATAGCCGTTTTAATCGTACGAAAGCCCATGAAAAAATTCTGTCCCCTCTAGATGAAATCTGTTTTCTCATTTTCATAAATATTAAGTATTTCATTTTCATGGTACTTTATTTTCACGTTTTGCACAAATATTCTGAAATTTAATAATTACCGATGAGGGCGACCTGAAAGCAAGCGGCGCTCCACATACACAACTGCTTGATACATCAATGTAGCTACGACAGCAATGATCAACAGACTGGACATGACCAGTGTGAAATTAAACACCTGAAAACCATAAATGATCAAATAACCTAAACCGTTTTTAGCAACCAAAAACTCACCAACAATCACGCCAACCCATGCCATGCCGACATTGACTTTCAGCGTAGAGACAATTGCGGGAAAAGAGGCGGGCAAAATCACCTTTTGAAACGTATCCCGGCGTGTTCCTCCAAACGTGCGAACCACTTTGACCAAATTGGGATCGACTTCCTGAAAGCTGTTGTATACTACAAGCGTCGTAATGATAACCGTAATGGAGAGGGTCGTCATCAGAATCGCGGTAAAACCAGCCCCAAACATGACGATAAAAATGGGCCCCAGCGCTACCTTGGGCATACTGTTAAACACAACCATATATGGGTCAAGTACCCTCGATAAAAACGGCGACCACCAAATAAGTACCGCCAGCAATGTGCCGAGCAGAGTACCGAGCAAAAAACCTGCCATCGTTTCTCCAACAGTGACACCTACATGTCCCCATAATTCCCCGCTGACCGCATCCTTGCCAATCTGAGTGAAAATTTTGCTAGGATAGCTAAACAACAATACATCAATCCACTTCAAACGACCTGCAATTTCCCACAATACAAATAAAAGCAGCAAAATAGCTATCTGCACACCTGTTACTAACCACTGTTGCATACGCCTATTACGCAAATATGTCTGATGCAGTCCTTGAATCCAACGTTGTTCAGGCTGATCAGCTTCGTTCTTCATACGTTAAATCACTCCTTTGCTCCCGAAGCCTCCAGTTCCCCCCATATTTCATGAAATAGCTCATTAAAGCCCGGCTGTTCGCGTGCATAAAAAGGCTGCGCTTCCCGAATGGAATCCGGAATTTCGAAGGTGCGCCGGATATGACCAGGATTTCGCCCCATCACTATAACCCGATCACTGACTGCAATGGCCTCAGCCAAATCGTGCGTGACTAAAATCGCCGTTTTCTCTCGTTCGCGCAAGGTTTGCACAACGAGGTCCTCCAGCTGTAACTTGGTTTGATAATCCAGCGCGGAGAACGGCTCATCCAGCAGCAGCAGTCCCGGGTTCGTCGCCAGCGTCCGTACCAGTGCCACACGCTGACGCATTCCTCCAGACAACTGGGAAGGATACAAATGCTCCTTTCCTCCCAGGCCCATGCCTTCCAGCAATAATCGCGTCCGTTCACGCGCAGCTTCATCTACTCTGTTGCTCAGTTCGAGACCTAACAATGCGTTATCCATGATCGTCCGCCATGGGAAAAGATAATCCTGCTGCAACATGTAACCGACCTCAGGGCTCGGGCCATTGACTGGCTGACCTTGCAGCATAACTTGACCTGCCGCTGGACGCAGCAGCCCAGCGATCATAGACAGGATCGTCGTTTTGCCGCAGCCGCTTGGACCAACCAAACTGACAAACTCCCCCGTATTTACGGAAAAATCGATCTTCTCAACCGCCAGTGAAGCTTCCTGATCCGTTACGTATACATGTGTCACTTGCTCCATTCTCACCATCGGGATCGTCACATCCACAGTGAGACCACTCCGTTCCTCCATCATGGCGAACCTCCAGCATCGACAGCTGTATCCGTCGCTTCAGTTGTGCTCTTTTTCACATCTGTCTTAGTATTCCCAATAGAGTTGGAGGAGATCGCCTGTTTTGCAAAGCTTGGGTTTACCAGCTTATCTAGGGCAACAGGGCTTTTTAGCTCGCCTGCCGAAGTCATGACATCCTGCAAATTCTTCCATTCCTTTTCCTCAATTATCGGGTTCGTTGCATAGGTACTCTGTTCCTTATAGCGCTTGATACTACTTGTCAAAACAGCTAGTTCTGTATCTTTAAAATAAGGTGTAATCGCTTCAGCAATCTGTTCAGGGGAATGCGACGCAATCCACTGCTGTGCCCGATATATGGCATTTGTAAATTTCTGAGCGGCCTCGCTATTTTGGTTTAAATAGCTTTGCTTCGCCATATAAACCGTATACGGCAACTCGCCACTCTCTACACCAATGGAGGCAACTACCCGTCCCCGACCTTCCTTTTCAAAAATAGAGGCCTGTGGCTCAAACAGCTGCACGTATTCCCCTGTACCTGAGCCAAAAGCAGAGGCAACATTGGCAAAATCAATATTTTGAATTAGCTTCAGATCCTTATGAGGATCAATGCCGTGCTTGCGAAGCGTAAATTCGAGTGACATCTGTGGCATTCCGCCCTTGCGTTGTCCCAAAAAGCTTTGTTGTTTCAGCTTTTCCCAGTCAAAACGATCCTGGGCTTGCCGAGCAAACAAAAAGGTCCCGTCCGTCTGTGTCAGCTGAGCGAAATTAATGACAGGGTCCTCTGCTCCTTGCTGATACACATAAATAGATGTTTCCGCGCCAATCAGCGCGATATCCGCCTGATTGGACAATAACGCCGTCATCGCCTTGTCTCCCCCAGGGATTGTAGCCAGTTGGACATCCAGTCCCTCCTGAGCAAACATCCCCTGGCTCAAGGCTACATACTGCGGCGCATAAAAGACCGTACGGGCTACCTCGCCAAGCCTGATCTCAATCGTCTGCTCCCCTTTGGGGGCACAGCCACTGAGTAACAGTAATCCGAGTAGTGCCGCAGCTACCACCGCTTTGCAACGAGCGCCGTATTTCATCCTTGTTCCCTCCCCACCTTTGCATCGTTGGCTTCATATATTGTTATGCGGCTGTCAATATAATGGTTAATCGCATACAAAAACCCCGCATTTGCCTAAGAATGCGAGGTTTTTGTATGCAATAATATGAGAATTTACAAATCACAGCTTGTATATGGATGTATATTTTTCTTCCAGATAATCAGCAAGATAATCAGGGTTCAGATCCTCACCGGTAATCGCTACAATCAACTCAGATGGCGTCCGGCTCTTGCCGTAACGATAAATCCGTTCGGTCAGCCATTGCTTGATCGGCTCCAGCTCCCCAGCAGCAATGAACTCATCCAGGTTTGGCAGCTCCTTGCGCAAAGTCGCAAAAATTTGCGCTGCATACATGTTGCCAAGCGAATAAGAAGCAAAATAACCAAAATCGCCACCGGACCAGTGAACATCTTGGAGTACTCCCAGTCCGTCATTCGGTGGAAGAAGCCCTAGATATTCTTTATATTTAGCATTCCACACCTCAGGGAGGCGTTTAACGTCCAGCTTTTCATTAAACAGCATTTTTTCAATCTCATAGCGGACGATGATATGTAAGTTATATGTCAGCTCATCCGCCTCAATACGAATCAATGAATTTTCCACGCGGTTGACTGCCAGGTAAAATTGCTCTGCCGTGACCTTCGCCAAACGATCGGGAAAATGCTTTTGTAGATCATTGTAGTACCGATCCCAGAAAGCACGACTGCGTCCGATTTTATTTTCCCACAAGCGGGACTGGGATTCATGAATCCCCATTGAGGTTCCTCCGGACAGTAGTGATCCTGCCAGCTCAGGAGCAATATTTTGTTCGTACAGCGCATGCCCTCCTTCATGCAATGAGCTGAAAATAGCACTGGTTACATCATCTTGCAAATAGTGTGTTGTTATACGCACATCACCCGGATTTAATCCTGTTGCAAAAGGATGCACACTCTCATCCAAACGACCTGCGTCAAAGTCATAACCCATCTGCCCTAAAATAAACAGACTGAACTTTTCCTGCTGCTTCACTTCAAATACACCGTCTAAAAAGCTCTTATCCGGTTGATTGGGTGAAGCCTGAATTTTAGACAATAGGGGCACAAGGCGCTTTTTAAGGCGATCAAAGACAGCATCCAGCTTTTCAACCGTCATCCCTGGTTCATATTGATCCAAGAGCGTGTCGTACTCTGTATCCTTAACACCCCAATAGCCGATAAACTCACGCTTCATGTCTACGATTTTAGACAAGTACGGCTCGAATCCGGCAAAGTCGCTATGTTCCTTTGCTTCCTCCCACTTGCTTTCTGCCTGAGCCGCTAAAATGCTATACTCCCGGTAACGGTCTGCTGGAACCGAACGATTCAAGTCATAATTTTTGCGACATTCCTCTACCAATCTGCGGTCATTGTCCTCCAGTTGTTCCAGCTTGTCTTCTGCGGCAAAAAATTGCAGCAACTGCCCCATTTCATCTGAGATCATCAGTTTGAACATTTCCGTGGACAGCATGCCCAACGTCTCGGACCGAATGTCAACGCCCTTGCGTGGAGCTCCTGTCCGTAAATCCCAGTGCAGCAAGCCGACTGCTTCGCCATAACCGCTGATTTTGTGTGAGATTTCCTTTAAAGCCGTCCATTGATCCAACGTCTGTTGCTCCATAATTAGGGTCACCTCTTTAACTTAAAATGGTTAAAACTTTACAACTACCTATACTTGATGATACTTATATTAAAAAGTATAATCAACACACAACATGTACTACCAGCTCCTAATACCTGGATCACGTTGGGCAGTACATATTAAATTATTTTAGAATCTGGAGGGAACTATCGTGGATCACATCCAAGAAATTTTAGAGTACAATCGTGTTTTCGTAGAAAACAAAGAATACGAGGCCTATAGAACGGGCAAGTTCCCTAACAAAAAAATGGTCATCATAACCTGTATGGATACGCGGCTAACGGAATTGCTCCCCAAAGCTATGAACCTGCGTAACGGGGATGTCAAAATTATCAAAAATGCAGGTGCAATTATTTCACAGCCTTTTGGAAGTGTAATGCGCAGTGTGCTAGTCGCTTTATATGAGCTGGGAGCAGACGAAGTACTCGTTGTAGGTCATTATGAATGCGGCATGGCTGCATTAAATGCTGATCACATGGTTAATGAAATGCTGGAACGCGGAATTTCGCAGGAAGTGCTGAGTACATTGGAGAATTCAGGTATTAAGCTGAATAAATGGTTAAAGGGTTTTGACAACATTGAAGAAGGGGTACAGACTACAGTGAAGCTTATTAAAAACCACCCCCTTCTCCCTCCCAATACGCCCGTTCATGGTATGGTAATTCATCCGGATACAGGCGCATTAACCCTTGTTGTTGACGGGAATAATCAGTAAACAGAATCTTTTTCCACAAAAGTTATCAGGGTAGTTCAGGCGCGTATATACGTGCTTAAACTACCCTGTTTCTATGAAAAAAAGCACATATACATCCCGAATGGCCCCAGCCAATTTTGGCTAACCTGTGAACGACTGGTGTGAAAGTTGTCAAACCATACAGTTTCAGTGTACACTTTTTATGAAACTGCAGATTACTTGCCGCAGAGCTGTTACAACCGTTACTTTGATGGATGAAGGAGATAAGATATATGAATTTACTATCGTATGGTCTCTTGGGGCTTCTCGCCAGAGAGGAATCCTCCGGCTATGATCTGATGCTGCGTATTCAGCCTTTTTGGCAAGCCAAGCACAGTCAGATCTATCCGCTTTTGGCCCGTATGGAGAGCAAGGAACTGTTAGCCTCCCGATGGATTCAGCAGTCCGACAAGCCTGATAAAAAAATGTATACCATTACCGACAAGGGCATCCATATGCTGCAGCAATGGTCTCAGGAAGCGTTAGCTGCTCCGGTTACACGGGATGAATTAAGCCTTCGCTTATTCTGCCTCTGGTTGACGGACAAAACGAGCGCCAATCGTATGCTGGAAGAACGGAAACGTTATTTTATTCAGAAAATTCAGCATCTGGAGGGTATTTTAAACGACATCCCCGCAGAAAATTTGCACTTTGGCAGCAAAAACTTTGGTGACTATATTTTAGTGCAAAAAGGACTTATGAATGCCAAAGCAGGCCTGGAATGGTGCCAATTGGTTTTGCGCATGCTGCTTGCCGGTGATGTTAGAGCGGACACTAATCCGTTTGCCATAAAAGCTGAATGATTTTATCAATCCGTGTATAGGACTTATGTACGTTATCGTTTAATTTTTTAGAATTTAAAATTCTTTGAAACCCTTTTCCATGTTATATCGTATTACAGGTAAACGGTTGTTTGACCTAACCTATAGCACAAATTACTAAGGGGGATTTTTTTACATGAAAAAGACTTTTACTTTGAAAAATATGATGATGCTGATGATGGCTTTCACCCTACTCATTGCTATGATCGCACCGTCTACAGCTGATGCAAGGCGTGGTGGCGGATTTAAATCCGGACCAAAAACATACCAATCTACACCAAGCAAGGCGAGTGATAGTAGCGGCATCAATAAGTCTGATAGTGGAACTAAATCTAGTGCGGCTACGGGCAACACAAGCAGAACTGGTGGATTCCTCGGCGGTGGCGGCGGATTCCTCAAAGGTATGATGCTGGGCGGCTTGGCAGGTATGCTCTTCGGCGGATTGTTCGGCAACATGGGTGCATTGGGTAGCTTGCTTGGTCTGGTCGTTAACGTTCTAGCAATTTATGTCCTGATTATGGTGGGTGTAGGTATCTACCGAGCTATCAAAAATCGCCGTAGACCCGATGATTCTCGTGGAGGACGTTACTAAGCTATGATTTTGAGTATGGATGAGATTGTCAATGCCATTTGCCTGCATATGGCTGAACGCAAGGGCGTACAGCCCACCGATGTGGTTGTGGAGCTAAGCTGGGATGAAGATACAGGCTATACAGCCGAGGTTCATGTCCAGGGACGCAGTCAATATCTGGTGGAAGCCAATATGATTGAAGCTATTCTGAGATATCTTCATTCGGAATACAATATTCGTGCCTATCGCGAGCAGGTTAGATTAGATTTGGATGAAGAGATTACTGCTATTGTCCAAACTTAATTAAATGGATAGGACAATCGTACAAACTCATTTCAAAACAGAAGAACCGCTCTTTGCCTGGTGGCAAGGGCGGTTCTTTTTTTGCTCTTTTCTCCCTAATAGATCGTCAAGGCTGTATGCGGCACCCTTTCGAGCAAACCGCTACCGTACATTTCCCGAAATGGCTGCTCTTCCATATGGATATAACCGATGTAACAGCCGCATTCTTTCATCCGACACGGACGCTGGGCGCTCAGCCCTTCCAGACCGTCTCTGTACAGGTGGCCAAGCACGCGTCGGTCCTGATAACAGTGTTTTACTCGTCCGTCACCCTGGACGTAAAACACATCTTCTCCCGCGCGACATGCTCGCCCCTGGCTGTTATAATCCTTTAGATTCCACTCGAAATAGGGATCTATCGCCGTTAATTCGGCAACCTCGGCATCCGTATAATATTGTGGTCGATCCTTGTAGGCGTTGACCCACATATATACCTCCTTTGGAAGTTGCGTCCGCAAGGAACGAATAGCCGGAAATGCCTGTTTCAATCCAACTGTACCGACACTATAGGAAATGCCAAGTTCATATAGCTTCATCGCCTGCGATATAAAAGCTTGCTCTTTGGTTTCTCCTGGATGATATGTTGCCCACAGTGCAGCCGTCTCTGGATTAAGCTCTTTTGTCCAATCCAGCTTAGTCGATAGGTTCGTCTGTACAGCCACTTTTTCCACATGCACCATATGGGAGAACTCAATCATGGTCTTACGATACCAGGAATGGATCAAGGCTTCTCCATACGGATTAAAAAAAATGGAGAGCTGATGTCCCAAGGCGCCCTGCTCTCGTACCCAATCAGCAAAATGCTCCAACTGCGCCCGATCCTTGTTCAACGTTTCCCGACTATCGACGTTTTTACTGAATGGGCAGTAAGGGCAAGCATAGTTGCATGAGGTCAACGAACCACGATAATATAAGGTCGCTCTCATGCGCCTACATATCCTTCCATACGTTCACGTACTGACGTCGAGATCATCCAGTCTCCAATCGCGTCAGAATAGGCCATTCCTTCCTCCGTAAGTCGAAGCGTTTCCTCCTCGACCACAGCCATACCCGATTCCAGCAGCAACGACATTCCTGTAAAATCGTCCACCAAGGATACACCGAAGCGCTCTGCATAGGCACATAGCTCCAGCCCTTCCCGATGAAGAAGCGCCTTCAGGATAAAGCGCCGCTTACGCTCATCCTCATCTAAAATAAAGCCGTAATCAGCCAGATCATGACGCTCTGCTGCAACATAATCTGCGATAATACTGCGTGTTGCTGCTGCACTGACGCCATACCGGCTGGCATAGTGTACATTGCGTGTATAAGAGCGCGCACCACACCCCAGTCCAGCCATGCCCTCCTCCTGGCAACTGTAGGGTAGAAGCTGCTTGCTGGATATACCCTCATCTTTAGCAAAACGACGCATGGAATATTGTACATATCCTGCCTGCTTGAGGCGTTCGCGAGCTACTTCATACAAGCTAAGGCGAATATCATGATCCAGCCCGGTATAACCCGGCTTTAAAATCGTATTTTCCCGAATATATAACGGGTAAAGAAAGATCTCTCCTGGCGAATAAGACAGAGCTTCCTCAAGAGAATACAGCCAGGTTTCCACCGTTTGGCCAGGCAGGCCATAGATCAGATCCACGTTAAGCAAAGGAAAATTGTATTCTACCAGCCGCTCAAGCGCTTCTCTAACAAGCTTGGGCTTCTGAGGTCGGTATATGGCCGCACTTTCTGATTCCACAAAGCTCTGGATTCCCATGCTGACACGATCCGTACCACGGCGCTTGAGCACTTCCAGTCTATCCTCGGTTACAGTGTCAGGAGAGGTTTCAACTGAAATAGAGGCTCGCTTGGGGTCCAATCCCATAATATTTTCCGCAATGTCAAATAAACGCTCCACCAAAGGAGCCTCCAACAAGGTCGGTGTACCTCCGCCAACCGCAAAACGCGAAAAAGGCCGACCGCCCATAATGGGTGCCCATTGTTGTGCTTGTCTTTCTAGCGCATCTACATACTCCTTGTGCACATCCTGACGCTTGTCTGGCAAAGTGAACAGGTTACAAAATCCGCAGCGAGCTGCGCAAAACGGTATATGCATATACAAAAAATAGCTTTCTAACTCTTCTTTCTCCCACAATTCCTGCAATGAGAGCGGTGTATCAAACGAACGGTAGGCCGTTTTATGCGGGTAAGAGTATAGATAAGAGCGATAAGGAGCTTCTCGGATCGTACGTGCCCATTCTACAGGAGTATCCGGCCACTCAAAGCTTGAATTCACTAAATTTGTGTCTATTTCCAGAGAAGTCCGGTTGGCTGCGCTCGTTGGGTGCAGGTGATTCAGATTCATAGCTTTCATTTCTGCTCCTTTCTCGCGCTGGTTTGGTTTCTTTATAATTTACCAGTGCAGACTAAGTTTCTTTTTGTCCTACAATATAAATTCGCGGTAAGGCACATTCCACACTACCTCATGCGCTAGGCGATGCCCCTCGTAGCCGTCTTCCCCATAAGCTGTACCATGGTCGGAAAAAGCCATGCAAAACGTCTTGCCCCGCTTCCGCAAAGCATCAAACAAGCGTCCAAGCTCACCATCCACAT
This sequence comes from Paenibacillus ottowii, assembly GCF_050516475.1. NCBI lineage: Bacteria > Bacillati > Bacillota > Bacilli > Caryophanales > Paenibacillaceae > Paenibacillus > Paenibacillus ottowii. The sequence goes on from NZ_CP191577.1 coordinate 913,955, forward strand.
ATCGCAAAGCCGCTCGTTGAGACTCTACTGAATCCTTTGAAGTGCCCTTTACAAAATAATGGTTAGGCCCGTGGATCGCTGATACGTTCAGAAATAAAAACAAGCGCTGTGCAGGGTCTGTCTTCTCCAGTAACTTCAGAGCATGATTCACCTGATGCTCCGTTGAACGGGGGTTGGTGACGCCAAAGTTCATGCGCCAGTAGCTCTCCTGAAAATACCCGGGCAGCACCTTTGCCAGCTTGTTCTTCTTCGTGAAAAAGATAACGCCGCCGATACAGATGGTCCGATAGCCCTCGTTCTCCAGCCCGGACACCATATCCGGAGCATCGAACAGCCAGGTATGTGGATGCGTGCGCAGTCCCGTATCCTTGGTGTGAAACAGCCTGATATGTGAAGCCTTATCTGTATTCGCCGGAGTCGGCAGAAATCCGCCAAAAAAAGCATGGTGTGCAGCATACGTAAAGCTCCCCGGTGTATGGCGCTTTTCCCACGACCCAGAACCGCACAAATTCGGACAGTTTTGTTCCTCCAGCTTGGCTACATCATATCGCAGGGTATCCAGCGTAATCATAACAATATCATGAGAGCCGACAATTTGATTCATATCCGTCATTATCTGTCTTTCCTTTCCAAAACTACGCTCCTATTAGCAAGGTGCTGCATTTCCCATTCATATGGATTCCAACCCTGATGTTCCACCCGGTACAGTAAATCGCCAAACGGATTAACATCCAATACATAGGGACGACCCCCGTGAGCCGGAACGAGCACGTCCAATCCAGCAACCATGGACGCAGGAAAAGCCCTCATAGCTGCTTTTGCAGTATGCTGGACTGATTCCATCGTACTCTGTGGTAGTCCGGCATCCATCAGCGAGAGTCGTTCATTACGCAAATGCAGATTTGTAATGGGGCTGTTGCTCAAACGTAAGACCGCATGACAAGCTTCTGAGCCACACACAAGTTGACGCACATCATAAACACGTCCGTTCAGGGTGGCTTTGGGAATCCAGCGCTCCACATGCATCCCCTCCAGACACAGCCAATTAAGGATGGCATGAATATCCTGCTTGTCTGTATAACGACGCAATCGCCCGGCATTATAATACACGCGCTGTCCATGGATGGTCTCTGTTCCAATCGTAGTTACCGCCAGCTCTGCATGCGTCTTGGGATGTACCTGATAAGCCATGACACCAGAAGCACCTGATCCGCAAAATATTTTTACAAATACGCGGTGAAATCCACTCTCTTTCATAGCGGTATGCAGATCGACCGCATCACGAAAGGCACCACCTGAAGCTGTAAGCACAGGCGGAACCTTGATGTCTGCCTGACTTAATACAGCACTACAACGCCGTTTGTCAAACATGACGGCTATTTCCGCAGGATCGTTCATCCAGCGCGACGAGGGCCAGAGCCGCTCAACTTCAAGCCGCAGCCAAGCCAGCAGACGGCAATAGCCCCGGAACCATTGTGCCGGGTGCCAAATGCGACCATGCTGCTCCTGCAATCGGCGCGCTTCTGCCGCCAGTATACCTGTGCCATGTGCCCATTCCGGCCATGGCAACAGAGAATCGTCTCCCTCGGCATCCGGGGCGCCCAGAGCAATCAACTCCCGCTCCACCTGAAAATTTTCGCCCGGTGCATCCAGGCGTAGCAGCGGACCGCTGTCCACCCGCCCTGCCAGCAATTGTCTTATGCTCTCTTGTACATGGACACTGCCATTCACGCTATCTTGAGCAGCTTGTGCGGCTATCCTGACCATCAGTTCGCCGAGACTGTGCTTTTCTCGGATGGCTCCAAGCACATCCATATAAGAAATCTCCAAAGCGGGCGGAAGCTTTAATCTGCTTCGTGCCTCCTGCAGTCCCGTAGTTCGGCGATTCCCCGGATTACCGAACAAGATAAACGGCTCCTTGATATTTCTGTCCCACATCATCACCATAGAGCCGCCTCACTTTAACTCTTTTTAATTTTAAAATCTATCTATAATAGAAATTCATTGGAACAGTTTATTCAGTCAGCGATGGATAGCGCCAATCGTCTTCTTCATCTGCTTCTTGTTGATCCTCTACGTTTACAGATAAACCTGACTTTTTCCAGCGTTCCATCATCTCACTAGACATGTAATGATAGCTCAAATCCAGATGCTTCAGCCCTTTAATACTTTCACTAGCCAGCAATGCTTCTGCACCTTGATCAGACAATGTACCTTGTGAGAGATCCAGCACTTCCAGTTGTCCAATCACTGGGGCGTTAGCAGCAGCAATTGCAATTTCATCCTGTATTTCACTATCCTTGAGTCCCAAGTATGTAAGTTTTGGGAAAGGATTGCTGTTCAAAAACGGTAAAATATCTTCCAGTTTACCGTCAAAACCATAGTCCTCGACACCCAAATACAGCTCCAGCTTGCGCAGTTCAGGCAGTTCGGCATTACGTATTTGCTGAAGAACGCTCACAGGCAGACCACCACAGATAATAACCAATTCCTGAAGATGATTATGGCGCAGGGGTTCCAGGCTCAGGTCCTGGCTTCCTTTAATATATAAGGAATCAAGCTTTGGAAACGCTTCTAACAACGGGGAGAGATTCGTTTGGTTAATCCATGACACCTCACACTCGTCATATTCCATATCACCAATAAACAGCTTGCGTACTGTCGGAAATTGATCTTTAAGCTTCACTAACACCGGTATAAAATCATCTGGTGAATTTTCATAGGCGCCGCCCCAATCTCCAATGATTAGATCTGTAATTTGTGCGCTCTCCGGCTTGGCTGCCAGTTCCTCAATAGACTTGGCCATGGTTTGACCATTCTCATAAGCATCATAATCCACTACCAATTTCACTTCCATCTTCCCATTCCTCCAATCGCTTATCTGAAATCTCGTAAACTAACTATTTCCAATTTAGTCTATCCTATTCTACCAATGTTCGTCAAAAAAAGTCCCAGTTCGACATTAATCTTATGTAACATATGCACATTGAAATAAAAACAAGGCAGCCCGCAAGCGGGCTGCCTTGGCACATCCTTAATAAATTTCTACTATTATAAAGTATGCAAGTTTAAAACCAAGTTATTGGGTAATTGTAATCGGTGAGTTATCGGACAACAATGCCAGATTATTTACAATCACATTCTCTTCCTTGCTCAAGCCACTGGTAACGAGTGTTTGTGAACCTGTCGTCTGAACAGTCTTCACTTCCTTGCGCTTCGCATGGCCGCCGTTTACCACATATACATATTCTTTACCTTGATCCTTTTGAATTGCCGCAGTTGGAACAACAATACCTTCTTGCGCATTGGAAGCGACAAAGCTGATATCAGCCAACATGCCGGATTTCAGTTTCATGTCTGGATTAGCTACTGAAATTTTTACAGGATATCCTTTACCACTTGCATCCAGCGGGCTTACATTTTTCACTGTACCTGTTGTTACAATGTTGGATGCTGCAACACGAACCTGTACTTTGTCACCTGCTTTTACATTGTTGATCTGTTCTGCTGGGACATAGATCAATGTATTGACTGTACTCAGGTTAGCGATGACCAGCGCAGGAGACTGAGCGGACACCATTTCGCCCACTTCTGCATTTTTCGTACCCACAATACCGTTGATTGGTGAGGTAACAACCGTGTCATTCAATGCATCCTGAGCAATAGCTACATTCAGTTGTGCCTGCTTAAGAGATTGTTGGCTAGACTCGATGCCCGCTGTATTTTGAGATACCTTAAGCTGATTTTGCGCATTGCTGTAGCCGCTATTGGCATTACTGTAGCTATTTTTTGCTGACTCATAGCTGTTGCGAGCTGTAGTTAGGGCCTTTTGAGCAGCTACCAATTGATCTTTTGCATTAGCCTGCGCATTTTGTGCGTTATTATAAGCCGCTTCCGCATTCACAACTGCTGTTTTTGCTTGTTCTAATTGTGCTTGGGTGCTTGCACCAGCATCAAACAGACTTTGTGTACGTGTTACATTCTTTTGCGCATCTGCCAAAGCTTGCTGTGTTTGTTTCACCGTGTTGGCTGCCGAGGAAACACCATGTGTTGCTTGTTCTACGGCTGTGGTTGCTTGATTAATAGCACCCTGTGCCTGATTGATTGCGCTTTGGGATTGAATCACACCGCTCTTGGACTGTACTAGGCCCGAAGTAGCTTGAACCATCGTTGATTCATGGGAGGCTTGAGCGGTGCTTACGCCGGCTGCTGCCGCAGCGGCAGCGGCGCGTGCTTTTGCAACGTTATTTCGCATATCCTTATCATCCAGCTTGAACAAGACTTGCCCCTTTTTAACCTCGGAGCCAATATCTACAGGCAGCTCAACCACTTTACCGCCCACTTTAGGCACGATGTTGACTGTTTCCGAAGGTGTTACCGTACCTGTATAAATATTTCCCTGTCCGATAATCCCCTGCTGTGCTTGACTAATTTTAACCGGAACGACCATGTCCTGTGCCGCTCCGCTATTACTGGAGCAGCCTGCCAGCACTGCGCCGCCGAGGACTAAAGCCGCTAATGTACTTTCTACTCTCAATATTTTCATGATAATTCCCTTTCTTTCTGTCCGTGGAAATAATGTAAGCCATCCAGTCGATATTTTTGTATTTCTCTTTATTAAGCTTCCGGCTGTGTCTTTGCTTTCTTCCTCTGAATAAACAAAAAGATGAGTGGAATCGTGCAAAACAGCGGTATGGATGAAATGAGGAACGTATCCCCAATTCCTCTTGATGTAGCATCCAGTGTGATCAAACTACTTATGGATGACATCCATGAGCTGCCCATTGTCGCTTGAAGTACATGAGCAGAATCTGGGGTAATGGACTCTGAAATTTGCTGGGCATGAGCAGCCGAACGGCTTTGCATAATAGCGGTCAGTACCGCAATCGCCATAGATGCAGCCACAGTACGTACCAGATTAGACGCTGTAGACGCATTAGCTACCTTGCTCGGATGAACGGCGTTCATGCCGACTGTGGATAATGGCATCATACAGATCCCAATTCCTAGTCCCCGTAATGCCATTACGGTTTCCAACCAGGCATGCGAAGTATCCGGCGTAAGCTGATGAAGATGATACGTCATAAAGCTGGTTAGCGTCAGGCCCACAAGTCCCAAAGGCACAATGCCGAACTTATCGAATAGCTTCCCGGCAATAGGCATCATGGCCGCCATAGCAATGGCCTGTGGAATGAGGATAATACCAGTATCAATCGGTGACACGCGCTGAATATTTTGCAAAAACAACGGTGTTAGGAACGTTCCTCCGTACATCCCCATCATGACCAGACTGGAGGCGATAACACTAATCGTATATTTTGAATTCTTGAATAATGAAATTTCAATTACAGCATTATCCTTGCCGCTTTCTACATAGATGAGAAAGACAAGTGCCCAGAAAGAAATAAACAGCAGAGATACAATCCCAAAAGAAGTCCAGCCATCACGCTGGCCGTTTGTCAGTGCGTACAAGAGTGTTCCTGCACAGGTTGCCGCCAGTAAAAATCCTGGCAGATCAAACGGCTTGGGCGTAACCTTAGGCGGCTCCTTGATGAGAAGGATGACCATTAAAATGGCAAATAAAGCAACAGGCAGGCTGACAATAAACAAGAAACGCCAGTTAAACCATTCAATTAAGTAACCGCTCAGCGTAGGTCCTACCGCTGGTGCCGCCATAGCGGCGATTCCCCATATACCAAGGGACATCCCAATTTGTTCACGCGGCATGATTTTGTAAATAATCGTCATACTCAGCGGCATAATGACACCACCGCCCAGACCAGCCAGTACACGCGCTGCGATTAGGGAAGAATCGCTCCATGCAAAAATACATATTCCTGTTCCCAGCGAGAACACGCTGAGCGCAAGAATCAAAAACTTTTTGTATCCGATACGCTGCTCCATATATCCGGTAATCGGGACGATAACGCCGGATGCAAGCGTGTAACCTGTAATAACCCACTGAATACGTGTCGTTGTTGATCCTAAATCCGTCGTCAATCGGGGAATGGCGACATTGATCAGACTGTTGTTCAGAATGGCGACAAAGGCGCCTAAAACGATAGCAAAAAAGGCTAGCCAGCGTTCTTTGGAAGAATCTGTCGAAGGAGCAGCAGCAGTTTCATTGGCAGCCACATGGACCCCTCCTTTTTAAGATGTATGAATTTTTACTTCCACGTTCGTTCCAGGAATAAGCTTCAAATCTTTAGGCTTGTTCACGGCAATTTCTACAGGCACACGTTGAGTCACCTTATTAAAGTTACCACTTGTGTTCACAGCAGGAACGAGCGAAAATACTGCATTCGAAGCCTCGCCCACTTTACGAACCTTACCTTGAATCACCTGGTCACCTGCTGCATCAAGCGTAATATCAACAAGCTGTCCTGGTTTAATACGGTTAATATCGGTTTCTTCAATATTCGTAGATACATACAGGTTGTTCATATCAACCATAGTCGCTACAGCACTACCCGGTGTTCCGATTTCATGCTCCTTCGAATAAATCTTAATGACAGTTCCGTTAATCGGCGCACGCAGGACAGACTTGCTAATCATGCTCGCATCCAGGCCCGATACATCCTGCTCGGCAATCGGTTCATTGCGCTGCAATACATCGCCTTCTTCCACATCAATGTGGCTAATCTCTCCGGAAATTTGCGGCATCACCTTATACTGATCGGCTTGAATACGCGCATCATCACTTTTGACATAGTGTGTTGCCTGATACCAATAATAGTAGCCAATAGCTCCACCGCTCAGAATGAGCAGTACGATGAGAATCGGCAATACAGTTTTCTTACTCACTTGTTCCACCCCTGTTGTTCAAAAAATTTTTATTATTCAACGCTAATATTTTAATATTGAAATATTAGGCCATTAAACCAAATGGAGAACGTAAATAAACACATGACTACATGCCATGCAAAAGACAGGACAAACTTTATGTACATAGGACAATCTATTCCATAGTCCACAAACCGTCTTCTTTATATTTAAATATTTTCATATAACTATTGTACATTGAAATATTATAGATATATTTATCTATTCAGGCAATATAAATTTTCAGTTTTTTCAGAATTTTTTTTCATAAAAAAGAACCTTGTTTCCAAGGCTCTTTCACGAAAAGGGATAGTTTACAATTAAAGGGTTGCACAACAAACCTAAGAAAAAAGCATAGATCCAATTGACCGATCCTTGCTGTTATTCGCCTCCCGCTCTTCCTTTCTGTCCTTATTCGCTCTGTTCTGCTGAGAACTTTGCTGACCCATACATCCTCTGCAACGACAGTGTTCTGCCGTCCTCTGCATATCCTCTACGGAGTCTTTTAATAATTGGACATAATCTAGGGATTGCTGTAGAGAAGTCGAACCAGGAAGAAAACGAACCTTCTTGCCCTCTAGCAGACAGTATACCTCAATAAGCTGAGGAAGAGCTCCAAATGCATAATAACAAAACACATTTGTTAGATGTTGAAATGTACTAATAACGTTGGGGTTGTAGTCCACCATATATTTTTGAATCAGCAATGAGTCCGCTTGTTCTGAGAGTTGCCAAGCTGCCTGAATAATCAGCGAAATATCGACCTCCAGCTCAGGTACCACTGTGCAAAATTGTTCATACAACATCACAGGCATCCATAAGTCATTATTTAAGGCACATACTTTTGACAACTCGCCTGACACTTTACTTTTCACATCCCAGTAATGGAACAATGAATCAAAACTGTTCGACTGCTTAGGCCACCATTTCTCCAGCACATACTGGACAGGGACTTCTCGCCGTACCTCTACTTCCATTCCAAAGTATTCGTTCAACGCATGCCCTATCGCATATTGAACCCGTTGCCGCCAATTCCAGCCCTCACGCCCTCGTTTTCTCTGTGATGGACGGATTGGCTGCGGGGTTCTCCACATCTCCTCAAGCTGATAGTCGTGCAGAAGAGGAAAGCCGCTTAAGCTATCGCCATTGCGCATACCTATCCCTCACTCTCTTCTTAGGACACTCCAATACCGGCCTGTGCGAATTGTCTTCCGTAAGCTCGGCAATTCTCCTTCTCGTCATCCAATGGATTGAATTCAATCTTGAGACTCTCCTGAATGACAGATGCGCCGCGTTCTTTGACTTTTTCCTCTACCAGGTCCACTGCGCCACAGAATTGTGTGTAAGATGTATCTCCACTGCCAAATACAGCAGTCTTTTTACCAGTCAGATTAAGCTCATCTAGTTCCTCGTAAAAATCTAAAAATTCATCAGGAAGCTCACCGTCTCCCCATGTATATACACCCAACAGGAATCCGTCATATGCTAGCAGTTCTTGCGCGCTGCAATCATACGAAGCCTTCAACTCCGCCTCATGCCCAGCCTGACGAACGCCCTCGGCGATCAATTCCGCGATTTCCTCTGTATTACCGGTCATGCTAGCATAAGCAATCATGATTTTACCCAAGTTCATCCCTCACCTTTATTTGAAATATGGGATGCTTTCACTCCCTATTACTCAAATAATATTTGATAATGATTCTCATTGTCAAATAAAAATTTCAAGCATGACGTGCATTTTGAAAATATATACGCAAAACAGCCGCATTACAATGCGGCTGTTCGCTGTTAAAGTCTATAAGATGGTAAGGTAGCCTTCCAATAGGGAAGCTCTACGCTCCTGCAAAACTTCAATGTAAAAATATTATGTACGTACAACCTAATCCGTTTTTCATAAATAAAACGAAAATTAAACAGTTGTACGTACAAGTGGGATTGATTTCATTTTAATATGAAAGCGCTATAATTACAAGTGCATCGGAAAAAAATATTTTCGCTCCGTCTGACTCCTTACTTATTCATGGAATCATTCGATTGTTGCTAAGGTTTGTTGTACAATAGACTCCATGTGGGGATTTTACGCAGCTTACTGCCTAAATCCTGAATTGACTGCTGAAGGATGGATTGTACATGTATGTAGCACAAGAGTGGAAAGACTACGAAGTAATGGATACAGGCGGCGGTGAAAAGCTGGAACGTTGGGGCAATATTGTCCTGCGTCGACCCGATCCGCAAATCATATGGCCGTTGACCCAGGAAACAGCCGAATGGCGCAATGTTCATGGGCATTATCATCGCAGCTCTTCCGGGGGCGGCCAATGGGATATGAAAAAGCCTATCCCTGAGCGCTGGACGATTAGCTATGGACCGCTTAAATTCCACATTAAACCGACCAGCTTCAAGCATACTGGTCTTTTTCCAGAGCAGGCAGCCAACTGGAGCTGGATGATGGATAAAATTAAAGGCGCAGGCAGACCCATTTCCGTATTAAACCTGTTTGCTTACACAGGAGGAGCCACTACTGCCGCAGCGTATGCCGGAGCGAGTGTAGTTCACGTGGATGCCGCCAAAGGTATGGTGCAGTGGGCAAAGGAAAACGTCCAATTGTCCGGCCTGGCTGACCGTCCGGTACGCTTTATTACAGACGATGTATTCAAGTTCGTGCAACGGGAACAACGTCGGGGCAACCGATATGATGCAATTATTATGGACCCTCCTTCTTACGGACGCGGACCTAACGGAGAAACCTGGAAGCTTGAAGAAAGCTTATATCCGTTTCTCGAATCCTGCATGAGCATTATTTCAGACCAACCATTGTTCATGCTGATCAACTCCTACACGACAGGCATTTCACCTACTGTATTGCGCAACATGCTGAGCATGACAATGCAGCAAAAGTATGGCGGCCAAATTAGCGCTGGTGAAATCGGATTGCCGATCACACGCTCAGGTTTGAATTTGCCTTGTGGTATTCTCGGACGCTGGGAGGCTTAATTCCTCTTATGAATCAAGATGAACTTACCCGGCACGGGCATGTACGACCAAATATTCCTGTTCTGTATGAGGACAATCATGTCCTGGCGGTTGTAAAGCCTGTCAATGTTCCGACACAGGAGGATGCCAGTGGTGATCCTGATCTGCTGTCTCTACTTAAGGAAGATCTGAAAATCAGACACAATAAGCCTGGTAACGTCTTTTTGGGTTTAGTCCACAGGCTGGATCGCCCCGTAGGCGGAGCCATGATTTTTGCTAAGACGTCCAAAGCTGCTTCTCGCCTGTCGGAGTCGGTTCGGAGCCGTCATTTTCACAAGCTGTATACAGCTGTTCTAAATGGCGTTCCTACGGCTCTCCAAGGACGTCTAACCCATTACCTGCTAAAGGACAACCGTACCAACACGGTCAAAACGGTTAGACCCGGCACGGATGGTGCTAAGGAAGCCATTTTGGAATACCGCGTGATCGGACAAGCTGCTGGACTTAGTCTTGTAGAAATTAAGCTGCACACCGGACGCTCGCACCAAATTCGCGTACAGATGCAGGCCATCGGCTGTCCCCTCTATGGGGATCAAAAATATGGCGGCAATCTGAGCCGCCCCGGTCAACAGCTAGCCCTCTGGTCCTTACTCGCTGGAGCACCGCATCCGGTCACCAAGGAGGCCATGAGCTTCCACTCACTACCTCCCGTCCAGTTTCCTTGGAATGAGTGGCCCTTGTCGCTTTATGAAAATATGATTACGTCAGAAAATTGAGCAGACTCACCACAAATAACCCGCATGCATGTAGACAAACATGCAGTGCGGGTTATTTTTTGCCCAAAAGCAAATTAAATGATATCCATGCTCATGATGAGGAAGCCACCGTCTTCCCCTTTTTGCTGTTGGCCAGTCGTTGACGAGAACGAGCGTTTTGAGCATTCGTATTTTTGATAAAAAACGCTAAAATTAAAGCTGTCACACTCAATAGTGTTGCTATGATAAAAGCCGAGTTAATACCGTAAATCGTAGCTTGATTACCTGCAGCCAGCATTGCTGCTTTGTCCGTAACATTCAGTCCCTCAGATGCGACAATCGTGGTCAAACGGTTGCTGGTCTGAGAAGACATCACCGTCACCAGAATAGCAGTCCCAATTGAGCCGGAAATCATCCGCAGCGTATTGCTCATCGCCGTACCATGTGCATTCAAGCGTTGCGGAAGCTGATTCAGTCCGGCCGTTTGGATCGGCATCATCAGCAAAGACATGCCGAACATCCGTACCGTATAATTGATTAACAGTGTCATATAAGTGGTTGATTCGGTTAAACGTGTAAATTCCCATGTCGTTACAGTCATAATCAACAACCCAATTACAGACAACCAGCGTGCCCCAATTCGGTCAAAAATAGCCCCCGTCACAGGAGACATAATCCCCATTAGAATTGCTCCCGGTAACATTAGCATACCAGACTGGAGTGGTGTAAAACCGCGAATATTTTGCAAGTAAATCGGAAGCAATATCATGCCGGCATACAAAGCCATCGTCACAATCACATTAATGATTGTCGTCAAGCTGTAAACATCATATTTAAAGATACGGAACTCCAGCATAGGCTCATCTACCTTCAGTTGGCGGACAATAAATAAAATAAGTGCTATCGTCCCAACGATGAGCGTAGACAGGACCGGAACACTTCCCCAGCCCGATGTTCCAGCATCACTAAAGCCGTATAACAGCCCACCGAAACCAAGTGTAGATAAAATGACGCCGAGAATGTCCAGCTTAGGCCTCGATTGCTCGGTTACATTTTTCAGAAAAATAAATCCAATCACAATCGAAATTATTGAAATTGGCAGGATGATCCAGAATAATACTCGCCAGTCATAATGCTGGACTATATAACCGGATAAGGTTGGTCCAATGGCTGGAGCAAACCCCATCGCAAGCCCCAGCGTTCCCATTGCACGGCCACGTTGCTCTATTGGGTAGATGTTCAAGATAACGACCATCATTAAAGGCATCATAATCCCTGCACCCGCAGCCTGAATAAGCCGACCGATCAGCAATATGCTAAAACTTGGCGCTATAGCACATAACAATGTCCCAACTGAAAAAATAGTCATTGCACTCATAAACAATGTACGAGTGGAGAAACGGGCAATCAAGAATGCGGTCACCGGGATCAATACCCCGTTCACGAGCATAAAGCCTGTGCTAAGCCATTGAGCTATATTGGCATCTACACTTAGATCACTCATCATTTTCGGTAAGGCTACACTTATTAACGTCTGGTTTAGTATCGCAACAATGGCGCCAATCAACAGAGCGGCCACAATGGGGGCTCTGCGAACATTACCTGGTAGTGTCATTTGAGGACTGCTCAAGTTGATTCATTCCCTTCGATGTTAATTTCATGATCATTTGTTTGTGGATATCCAGGACCATCTCCAACTGCTCCTTCGGGATATCCAGAATAGGCAAGACACGCTCCATCCACATGGCGTCTACCTTTTGCATAATGTCTTTCCCTTCTGGCGTTAGCGTCAGTACTAGAGATCTGCGATCGTGCTCATGCCGTCCGCGGACGATATATCCCGCTTTGGTCAAGCGGTCAACTACTCCGCTCATAGAACTGCTTCCCACATGAGCTATCTCTGCCAGCTCAGATAACCCAATATTGGGGCGTTTATTCAAAATCGCCAAAGCCATGTGCTGAATCGCCGTCAGATCCAGATGCTGCTCCTCATTCCAGAAAGCATAAAATATGGTCTTGTTAACCTCCCTTACTGATTGAATAATCCGATACACCTCAAGTCTGTCTTCCTCTCTGTTACTCACTAGAACCATCCTTCTTCCTATTACCCAATTCGCTATCCTTATACATAAACTATTAACTATTTGTGTACGAATTGTTATTTATTCATAACTGTTATTTTATCATCTCTTATATAAATGTCAACATTTCCATAAACACCACCTATGAAAGAACACAAAAAAACGCGGACATGATACCATGATCGGTATTGATCCGCGCACTTCTATTGACCTTAGATGCTAATCTGCTGTGTAGCAGCTACATTTCATGTATCCACTCGTCTGACTATTCCGCTCGCTCTATTTGTTCCTTTATACCCTCATCTTCACTGGCTGATACAACCGTTTTCGTCTTCGTTGTAATTTTTCCCAACAAATAAACCAACAAATTCTGATTGTGCTGAGATATCCGGTTTAGTGCAGAACCCAGAAAATCGTCCCGGATTTGCAATCCGCGCTCCACTTCTTCTCTGCCTTGATCTGAAATAACAATCCATACAATTCTACGGTCCTTTACGTCTCTGAACCGGGTGACCAGTCGATTCCGCTCCATCCGATCCAGTAGCATCGTAACTGCCGCAGGTGTGGTGGCGAGATATGGGATTAGTTGAGACGGCTTCATGCGGCCGTATTCGTTCAGAACCTCCAGCACCGTGAGTTGAGCCTCCGTTAGTGATGGGGCTAGTTGCTGCTCCATATGAACCTTGTAATCCTTAGCCATTCTGGACCAGATTTTTGCAAATTCGGTCGTTTGCATTTTGCCTCACTCCTTTAAATAACAGGGTCAGTAAAAGCATCAAAGTTAACGTATCGGCCACCGTCCGAATTGTAATTCATCACATTAAATTTTCGCCATTTCCCCCTAGTTTCCTGCCGTTTTTGGAGTATCAAATGAAAAGGGGAAGGAAGTCTCACTTCGGATTTGGAGGCAAGTCAAGGTTCGACAGCATGACGGCAAAAAGGTCCTCATTCGTGCCGGAATGGCACGTGAGGACCTCTCTTTTTCGAGCTAAAAAACGCTTGACTTTATAATTATTCTACTGCCTGTGAACTCTGGGGCTCACTACGCGGCAGCACATTTACAATTTCGTCCTTCTTCTCCACAGGAGCTAACAGCTTGCCTGTATCCTTGCGGTCAGTTAAAGGAGCTTTTTCCGAAAGGAAAGACATCGTCTGCCCTTCTGATGTGATGACAAATAATTGAACAGCTTCACGACAATAGAAGGCAGCCACGATTCGAGTTCCGTTCGAACGCACCCGCTTGCCTTCTTTGAATTCGAAGGTGCTGATTCCTTTACCGCCTCTTCCCTGAGAAGGATAATCCAGCAGAAGCGTACGCTTGCCGTAACCGGATTCGGTCAAGACCAGCACCTCTCCTTCGTCTTCTTCTACCCATAGCGCTGCGACAATCTCATCGCCTTCTGCCAGTTGTATACCTTTGACACCCGCTGAAACGCGGCCCATGGCATTAACCTCTTGCTCCTTGAAGCGTATGCTCATCCCCGTACGGGTAATTAACATAATATCCTTGCTATTGTCGCTTAACGTTACTGATAATATCTCATCGTCGCCAGCCACCTTGCAGGCTGCTACAGCACTGGAGCGCTTTGTGGCATATTCCGTAAGTTCTGTTCGTTTGACTTGCCCTTTCTTCGTTACAAACACCAGACTTTTGCCGATTTCCTCCATGTTTTTGATAGGAATAACGCTTACGATACGATCTTCCTTCGCTAGCGAAATGACATTGACAATAGGAGTGCCCGGCTCTTTCCACTTATACTCCGGTACCTGGTGCACAGGTAGCAAAAAGTATTGTCCACGCTGGGTGAAGACGAGCAGCACGTCAAGTGTATTCACGTCAAGGAACTGGGTTATGTAGTCCCCTTCTTTAACACCGGAGTTGGAACGTTCCCCGCCAGAACGAGTGAACGAAAGCATACTCGTACGTTTCACATAGCCATCCTTTGAGAGGGTCAGCAGCACATCCTCTGCCGCAACCATGACCTCCAGATTTACCTTAATCTCTTCTACCTCGCCCTGTATCTCCGAACGACGGTCAATGCCGTACTTTTCACGAATTTCCAGCAGCTCCTTGCGGATCAGACTGATCAGCTTGCGGTCACTTTCCAGAATGGAACGGTAATGGGTAATTTTTTTCTGAATGTCCGCAAGTTCTTTTTCGAGGGTGGTAATCTCAAGATTCGTAAGACGGTACAATTGCAGAGTCAAAATGGAATCCGCCTGCCGTTCACTAAAGCCAAACATCCATTGCAAATTATTTTGTGCATCCTGACGGTTTTTGGAAGCTTTAATCGCCGCGATGACCTCATCCAGTATGTTCAGCGCTTTGACTAAGCCTTCCAGCACATGCGCGCGGTCCTCTGCCTTTTCCAGTTCAAATTTGATACGGTTTGTGACAACTTCGCGCTGGTGTGCAATATATGCTTCCAAAATGGATTTTAACCCAAGCTGATGCGGCGCTTTGTTTACGATGGCTACCATATTGAAATTATAAGCGACCTGAAGATCGGTTTTTTTCAGCAGATATGCCAAAATACCTTCCGCATCGGCTTCCTTCTTCAGCTCGACAACAATACGCAGGCCGTTTCGTCCACTCTCGTCACGAACCTCGGCAATCCCTTCTACCTTTTTCTCCAGACGGATATTTTCCATAGCGGTTACGAGTCTGGATTTAACAACCTGGTATGGAATCTCTGTAATAACCAGTTGCTGCTTGCCCCCACGCAAAGACTGAATTTCCGTTTTAGAACGGATATAAATACGTCCTTTGCCTGTTCTGTAAGCATCCTTGATGCCTTCGCCACCCATAATGAGTCCACCAGTCGGAAAATCCGGGCCTTTAATAAAGGTCATGATTTCTTCCAGCTCGATCTGTGGCTTTTCCATCACTGCAATGGTGGCGTCAATCACCTCACGCAAGCTGTGCGTTGGAATTTCAGTTGCAAATCCTGCTGAAATCCCGCTTGAGCCGTTTACCAACAGATTAGGATAACGTGATGGCAGCACAACAGGTTCCTTGGCTGAATTATCAAAGTTATCCTTGAACAAAACCGTACGTTTTTCGATATCACGCAGCATTTCCATTGCGATCGGAGACAAGCGCGCCTCCGTGTAACGCATAGCTGCTGCAGGATCATCATCCTGAGAACCCCAGTTGCCATGACCATCCACCAGTACGTGGCTCATTTTCCAAGGCTGTGCCATCCGTACCATACCATCGTAAATAGATGAATCACCGTGAGGATGGTAATTACCCATAACGTCCCCAACGGTTTTGGCGGATTTGCGATATGCTTTTTCCGGAGTATTACCCGAATCGTACATCGCGTACAGAATCCGGCGCTGCACGGGCTTTAATCCGTCCCGCACATCAGGTATTGCCCGATCCTGAATTATATATTTGGAATATCGGCCAAAGCGGTCACCGACCATTTCCTCCAGATAAGCTGGCAAAAATTGCTCCGATAAGCTCATGTCTACACCTCATTTAATAGCACTACTCTACGTATTCCGTGAAATCCACGTTTTCCACGATCCAGCGCTTACGCGGATCTACCTTGTCACCCATCAATGTGGACACACGGCGTTCAGCTTTGGCAGCATCCTCAATCTGAACGCGCAACAGGGTGCGTGATTCGGGATTCATTGTCGTTTCCCATAACTGATCAGGATTCATCTCCCCGAGTCCTTTATAACGTTGAAGCTCAAAATTCCGTCCAAATTCTTTTAGGTAATTATCAAGCTGCTCGTCAGTCCAGGCATAACGAACCGTTTCGAGCTTACCCGACTTGCGGGTTATTTTATACAATGGCGGCTGAGCAATAAATATGCGTCCTGCATCAATGAGTTCTTTCATGTACCGATAAAAGAACGTCAGCAACAGTACTTGAATGTGCGCGCCGTCTGTATCTGCATCGGTCATAATGATGATTTTGGAATAATTGCTGTCTTCCAGTGAGAACTCTGTTCCTACCCCCGCGCCAATCGCTGCCGTAATAGCACGGTACTCATCATTTTTCATAATATCCGCCAGCTTTGACTTTTCCGGATTCATCGGCTTGCCCTTTAACGGTAAAATAGCCTGGATCTTGGAATCCCGACCCTGTTTGGCCGATCCTCCAGCCGAATCGCCTTCCACGATAAATAACTCATTACGTGTAAAATCTTTAGACTGCGCAGGGGACAGCTTACCATTCAAATTAGAGCTTTCACTGCGCTTCTTGCCAGAACGCATTTCGTCCCGAGCCTTACGCGCAGCTTCACGTGCTTTGGACGCTTGAACTGCCTTTTTAATCAAAGTTTGCGCAATCTGTGGATTTTCCTCCAAGAAACGCTGCATCTGTTCAGATACGATGGCATCCACTGTACTCCGTGCCGAAGCACTACCCAGCTGATCTTTTGTCTGACCGACAAATTCAACCTCAGCCATCTTGACACTGATTACAGCCATCATACCCTCACGTAGATCGTTACCCTCCAGGTTTTTATCCTTTTCCTTCAACATCGCTGTTTTGCGTGCATAGTCATTCATCACACGAGTGTAAGCGGTTTTGAAGCCTGTTTCATGCGTTCCCCCGCCACGTGTTGGAATGGAGTTAACGAACGAAGCAATCGTCTCTGTGTAGCCAGCATTGTATTGGATAGCAATCTCCACTTCAATGTCCTCTTTCTCAGCATTAAAGTGAATAACATCATGCAGTACATCCTTGCCCTCATTCAAAAAAGCAACAAACTGACTCGCTCCACCCTCATAATAATATTCATCTGACTTTCCACTGCGTTCGTCTTTAAGCTGAATACGAAGGCCGGAATTCAGAAAGGCAATTTCCTGAAGGCGCTCAGCCAGTGTGTCGTAGTTAAAATGGATACCTGCCTGAAAAACGCGAATATCCGGTTTAAATGTAATTTTTGAGCCCGTCTTGTTAGTATTGCCCAGCACTTCAAGGCCTGTGGTCGGTTCACCGACATGCTCCACGCCCTTCTTGTCCTGCCAATATTCGAACCGCTGACGGTGAATCTTGCCGTCCCGGTAGATTTCCACTTCAAGCCATTCCGAAAGAGCGTTCGTTACAGACGCACCTACCCCATGCAGACCTCCGGACTTTTTATATCCCGAACCGCCAAACTTACCTCCGGCGTGCAAAATGGTGAATACAACTTGAGGCGTAGGAATTCCCATTTTATGCATTCCCGTAGGAATACCGCGCCCGTTGTCTGATACTGTAATAGAGCCGTCCTTATGCATTGTGATATCAATGCGAGAGCAAAACTTGGCAAGATGTTCATCCACCGCGTTGTCTACAATTTCCCATACCAAATGATGCAGTCCCGAAGGACTGGTGCTCCCAATGTACATGCCCGGCCGTTTGCGAACTGCCACAAGCCCTTCGAGCACTTGAATGTCGTCCGCGCCATATTCTGAAGCTCCGTTCTGTTTACCGGAAGCTCCCGCAGACAAGTCGATTTTGTCGACCATTCATGCTCCCCCTTTGTCTAATCGTAACCGTGTTTTGCCTTATTCTTGATGGTTTTCACCAAAAATGCAAACAGATGTTTTCTTTTACCTTGTCCATTTTAATTCAATATATCCCGTTTCGTAAAGACGGCGAATGAAACAATCAATGCCGCAGCCCCCCAAATGCCTAGTACAGCTAAAGAAAACGGAAGGGTCATTCCCTCAATCGGGGCAGGGCTTCCAGATAAATAATCGGTTAATCCCAGGTTAACCATAAATAAATATTTGGCGCTCTGCCAAGATGAAGCCATGTTGGTCAGGATAGTGCCCGAAATAAGCGCAGCCATCATGACCACGATACTTGCTGCTGTACTACGCACCAGAACAGATACCATAAAGGCTAACGAAGCAACGACCAGACTGACAAACCAGATCAATCCGGCTTGCAGTATCAGATAATGCCATTGTGGAATTGCATGGACAGCAGACATATTCACCGTCGACCCCACAATTTGAAAGCCGGTAAATACCGGGACATTAAAACCACGAAAGCCAAAAAAAAGGCCTGAGATGAGATAACTAATGACAAATAAGGCCAAAATGATGAGCGATACGAACATATACAGTGTCAGCAGCTTGCTCAGCAGTATTTTCCACCGCCTGACTGGCCGAGTCAGCAACATCTTTATCGTGCCTGTCGTCCTTTCTCCTGAAACCAGGTCCGAGGCAATGGCCATGATCAATAATGGAACGAACAGGTTTATGGAATTATCCATAAACTCTCTGGTAAAAGTGACCCCATTCGGCTCGTTAGGATTCACGTCATTTTCTAAATAATATTGCATCTGCTGCACAAAGACACGGCGGTAGGTCTTCCATTCCTCTGGAACCCTATCGCTGCCCAGCGAGTTTTGGTTATCGGTAATGGCCTGACGTAGTTCAAGCCGCCAATCATTGCCGAATTTTTCGCGATTGTTTTGTGCCACTTTCATCTGAGCATACGTAAAAATCGGCACAAGCACCAGCAAAACAAGTAAAATGACATAAAATCGTTTCTTCTTGATAATTTTCAGGGTTTCATTTTGTACGAGCGGTAAAATATTATTCAAGTATCTCACCTTCCGTCATTTTCAGGAATAGTTGCTCCAGCGTAGGATTGATTTTGGTTACACCTTTAACGGAAATACCGGAAGCTGTCATGTGTGCGACCAGCTCCGCAATATGCTCTTCATCCATTTCTGTAAAAATAGCATCGACTCCGCTAGCTGCAACAATACTGTCATCAATGAATTCATCGACATTCGTAATTATTTGCACATACGGAGAATTTTGCAATAGGGCAAGGCCCTGATCGCGAGGTTCTAGCTGCCATACGGCCATATGCGAGTGGGTTTCAACCAGCTCCCGCACCCCACCAACAGCTAGCACCTTGCCTCGACTTATAATTGCCACACGATCACATAGCAACTGGATCTCGCTGAGCAAATGGCTGGAAACAAATACAGCCATACCTTCTGACGCCAACAAACGAATAAAGGCTCTCATCTCTTTGATTCCCTTAGGGTCTAGCCCGTTCGTCGGTTCATCCAAAATGAGCAGCTTTGGTCTGCCAAGCAAGGCTTGAGCTATACCAAGGCGCTGACGCATCCCTAGTGAATATGTACTTACCTTATCATGGATGCGACGATCGAGCCGAACCAACTCAACCACTTCGCGAATACGCTGTTCATCTACACCAGGCTGCATCCGGGCAAAATGCTCTAAATTCTCCCATCCTGTCAGGTAGCTGTACACCTCTGGATTTTCCACAATAGAACCAATATGCTGTAAAGCCTGCTCAGGGTCACGATTTACATTATGACCGCATATGGTAATTGTCCCTTCCGTAGGCTTAATTAAATCAACTAGCATACGAATAGTCGTCGTTTTTCCAGCACCATTGGGACCGAGAAATCCGAAAATTTCACCCGCGCGGACATCGAACGTTACATCATGAATGATCATTTTGCGTTTAATGCGTTTCTTAACATGCTGAACAGAGAGCACGATTTCATTATTGCTGCTGTCTCTGTCTGTGCTACCAACCTGAATGGAGGAATGAAGACGGGACGCTGCATCCATAGATGACGATTCTTTGGTTACCACAGCATCGGTCTTGTCAGCAGATTGGATGCTCATTACTTATTCCCTCCCTTTTTCTCTTCTGCAGGTTGGCTACTTGTAGACTGTTGTTTTTGATCGACATGATCAGATTCCTTCGTGGCCGTAACAGCAAATCCTTGTGCGATACGCTCAGCGATGGCCTGGTAGCCCTGTCCGTTTGGGTGAAAATGATCAGAAGATAAATAGACAGGCAAATTTTGCTGAAATAAATCGAATGTCGGAACCAGCGTCATGTTACTATTTTGGTTGGTAATGGCCATGGCAGCCATATTCCATTCAGTTACCACAAGATTACCGGGAATTTTCATTTCCTTCAGGTCACTAAATGGATTATATAATCCAACATAGATGATTTTAGCATGGGGATTGATTTTTCCTAGCTTTGTCAGTACCTTTTGCAGACGCTTGGCTGCATCAGGCAGGGCTTTGCGCAGACCGCTGAGTGTAGGCGGCTCCTTTCCGGTTTGGGCAGCCTGAGCGCCCTGGAACAAATCATTTCCGCCAATGGAAACTATAATCACATTAGCTTTCTTCAGTACATAAGACACACCTGGCTCATCCAGCTTGGTTAAAAGTCCTTGGGTCGTCAATCCATTAATCCCCAGATTATTGATGAGCTGTGCCTTATGTCCTTCCTGATCATTTAATAAAGTCACCGACCGACGCACAAAACCACTTCCGGAGTCATCCCCCGTTCCTTTGGCTAGCGAATCTCCAATGGCAGCTACGCGCAGCTCTCCCGCTTGAGCAGTAGCCGATGGTGCAGTTTGTGTCTGCGATGAACCGGAATGTACAGGCTGATTACTTACCAATGGCTCTGGAACTGTGATGCTTTGTATTGCTGCAATAAATCCGTACATTAATAGCAGTGTGGCGGCAATGGAAACGGAACCGACAGACCGCCAAATCCATTTTGATGAATTCACTCGTGTTCCCTCCTGATAGCTTAGTGAAATAAACATAAAGCTTCTTATGTCATTTTGCAAATAAACCGATCTGATTCAAGCGAAACATAACGTTTGGAATCCCACATCATTTTCCACGAACATACTAAAAAAGGATGACAAATTGCCACCCTTTTATCCTTTTTTTGTGTCAACAACCTTCCCTCTTATCAGCAGTGAAATGAAAGGAACTATTTACTATCAGGAATAAAACTTCTGATCCATTGTCCAAAACTGCCCGGATTTCGGCTTTGGATCAGCACTGTTCCTTCACCGCGAAAACGACAGACAAGGGCTTCTCCACTCGTTACGCTGGACAACCAGCCTTTGGATGCTTTTTCTATTCTATAATCCATATAATCCGGCCATGCCACTAGATGAGCATTATCAATAATACGCTCTTCTCCTGGCGCGATATAAATGGGGTGAATGGCTCCATAAGAGGACAGGAATACAGTACCTCGACCACTGATTTCTACAATAAAAAAACCTTCACCGGAAAATAAGCCTTTCATCAGGTTTTGCATTTTGGTACTAACCTCAATCCCTTCCGTACAGGCCAAAAAACCGTCCTTTTGGACCAATAGCCTATATGTCCCGTCCAGTTCCACTGCTTGTACATCACCTATGCTTGCGGGGGCTAGCAGTACTTCAGCAGGTCCCCGGGCTGCCCTCAGCTCTTGAAAAAAGAACTTTTCTCCGCTCAACATTCTGCCTAAACCACGTAACAGTCCACCGTCTACCGTCCCCTTTATATCTACACTGGAAGACATGGAAACCATCGCTCCCATTTCTGCTTTAATAGTTTCTCCAGGGTTTAGCCGTACCTTAAGCATAGCAAAGGCACCTTCATGCACGATTTCGTAGCTCATTTGTTCACCTAGCTTTCCAAAAGTAGTCTGCTATCCATCCAGCTTACTGCCTATCATACTATAACCATGTCCCTTATGTCTTTTCAGGTATAAAACAATGATTATGCCTGAAGAGACATGAGCGATATCAAAAGACCCGCTGAGCATTGTCAGCGGGTCTCACCATTAGCGTTACATCAGAATCTGTTGGTACACAGCGAATGGCGTTTGCAACATTTTTCTATCAACTTAGTTACGTGTGAACTCTTGTACCCAATATCCATTGTAGTAAGCCACACCAATTTGTGTATATTCTGCCTTCAAAATATTTTCACGATGTCCCTGACTATTCATCCAGGCAGTCATTACTTCTTGTGGTGTTTTTTGTCCCATTGCAATGTTTTCACCTGCATACGTATAAGTTACACCAAATTTTTTCATCATATCAAATGGTGAACCATACGTCGGAGAGGTATGGGAAAAGTAATTATTCGTGCTCATGTCCTTCGCCTTCGCTAATGCTACTTCTGTGAGCTTTGCATTAGATGTGAGAGGCTTCAGACCTTTTTGGCTGCGTTCGTTGTTTACCAGCTTTACAACCTCGGCTGCAAATTGAGACTTGCTGAGTTGCGCATTAGAATCTGAAGACTGACCTGCGCCGGAGTTGGTGTTTTGTGTTTGTGTTTGTGTTTGTGTTTGTGTTTGTGTTTGTGTTTGTGTCTGTTGCTTGGTAGCAGAATTTGAAGCATTTTGGCTACCCTGATTCGTCGTTTGCTTGCCAGAAGAAGGATTCGCATTGTCCGGATTAGTAAAATCCTTAATGACTGTCTTCGTTATTGTCGTTGTCCCGTTGGACATATTGACTGTGTACCCGTTATTTTGAAGCCATTGTTGTAATTGAGCAGACAAATCGTCAGCTGGTGAAGCTGATGCCGGAACGATGAATCCTGCGGATAAAACGGCGCTTAGGCTTCCCATCACCAGTGTTTTTTTCAACATATTCTTCATTTCGTCATCTCCTTGTTGTATAAGTGCCTTGGTGTGAACTTTTCAGGTTACAACTTTGTAATTATTACTCTAGCAGTATATCATGTTTTATAGCATCAGCAAGGTTATAAAAGTTGGAAAAAAAATAGCCCTGCTCGGCAATGGCCAACAGGACAAAGTTAAAAATAGTGAGGCTTTAAGTACTAGATTGTTTGTTACAGGCTGATTATCTAAGCTTTTTGCTGAAACGATAGCCTTGCTTTTCAAAGCCGATTCGATTGTAGAAAGCACGGGCCTCCACTTGTTTGATGCGGTTATTCGCTCCAGTAATGAATAAATGGTAGCAGCCTTGCGCACGCCCCCACTCCTCACCACAAGCAACCAAACGCTTGCCAATGCCTTCGCCGCGATACTCCCCGCTCACGACCAGCATGGTGATTTGTACGGCAGGATCAGGATAGGCCAGGCTTTGAGCCGTATGCATGCCGATTACACCGACAACACGACCATCCATTTCTGCAACCATCATATTTGCTTGGCTGTCCTCTTGCGTTGTTCCCATAACTTCTTTCATAACACCACAAGTCATGGGGTATCCGACTTCTCTGAGTAGTCCAGTTACAGCTTCGCAATCGCCAAGCTCTACGGAACGAATTGTCAGTACTGGAATCATCACACTGTTAGACATGATTTACCTCCACTTTCAGCATATTGGCAGCTTCTTTGGCTATCTTTCGTGCTGTTTCCACATCTTCTGCAGCGCTAAGCGCTACAGCCATCCGGCGTCCCGGCTTGGTTTCAGGCTTCCCGAACACTCGCACCTGTGTCCGGGGTAGCAATAATGCATCATGCAGACCGCTTATTGAATAATCGCGTGTAGCCACTTCTGCCTTCAAGGTAGCTGAAGCACCTGGTGTAAGCAGCGTGACGGATGGCACCGGGAATCCGAGAATCGCCCGAACGTGAAGCGCAAATTCAGACAAATCCTGCGTAATCATGGTCACCATACCAGTATCATGCGGACGCGGGGATACTTCACTGAATATGACGCTATCAGCCGTTAAAAACAACTCCACGCCAAACAATCCGTAACCACCCAGTTCATCCGTAATCGTACGGGCAATTTCCTGTGCCTCCGAAAGCTGCTTGTCCGTCATGCCATGAGGCTGCCAGGATTCGACATAATCTCCATCCTTCTGAATGTGGCCAATCGGTGGGCAAAAAGTCGTACCTGATACCGATCTGACGGTCAATAAGGTGATTTCGCTCTCAAATGGGACAAAAGCTTCAACAATGACACGTGTCGTTTTGGCACGTGCGCCTTCCAGCGCCGTATTCCAGCAGGATTCTGCGTCTTCGAGTGTCCGGCATACAGACTGCCCTTTACCCGACGAACTCATCAAGGGTTTGACCACGCATGGCGTGCCCAGCTCTTGAACCACCGACCGTAACTGCTCAAAATGATCTGCAAAACGGTAGGCAGCAGTCGGAAGCTGTAACTTCTCGGCAGCCAGCCTGCGGATACCCTCCCGATCCATCGTAAGACGGGCGGCCCGGGCCGTTGGTACTACGTGAAATCCCTCTTGCTCTAATTCTTCCAAAGCACCCGTAGCAATAGCTTCGATTTCAGGTACAATTATGTCGGGCTGTTCCTTGCGAATTAGTGCTTTCAACGCCTCAGCATCCTGCATGTCCAGACAGTGAGAGCGATGGGCCACCTGCATTGCTGGAGCCAGCTCATAGCGATCAACAGCAATACATTCCACGCCAAGCCGCTGAGCTTCAACAATGACTTCTTTTCCCAATTCGCCGCTACCCAGCAGTAACATCTTCTTAGCCTTGGCAGAAAAAGGAGCACCCCACATCTTGAACTCTTCCCCCTCTGATGATATTGCTCTGATCTCTTTTCATCTTTATTTTCAGGGTTTAGCTCCAAGAATGCAATAGTGCTCGGCATGAAAATTTACAAAAAACGCGATTTTTTGATCTTTTTTTTACAAAAATCTGAACTGTGCTTCCACCAGCCCCCGATATATTCCATGTTTTTTCATCAATTGTTCATGATTACCACTTTCCTGGATTGCCCCATGGTCCAGCACAACGATATGATCAGCATTCCGGATGGTGGACAAACGGTGAGCGACCATAAAAGAAGTTCTACCTTCCAATAGTACCTGTAGAGCTTCTTGAATTTTCAACTCCGTTTCCGTATCAATGCTGGCTGTAGCCTCATCCAGAATAAGAATTCGCGGATTAGCCAATAAGGCACGAGCAAAGGATAAGAGCTGACGTTGGCCCATGGACAGCATCCCCCCACGCTCCTCTACTTCTGTTTCGTAGCCATCTGGTAACTGAACAATGAATTCATGAGCATTGACTGCCTTCGCAGCCGCTTCAATTTCCTCATCCGTCGCATCCAAACGGCCAAATCGGATATTATCGCGTATCGTCCCTGAAAAAACAAATGTATCCTGAAGCACGATGCTAATCTGGCTGCGCAGGCTCTCCACCGTGACATCTCGCACATCATAGCCGTCAATGGTAAGTCGCCCTGATGTAATGTCATAAAAACGGCTGAGCAAATTAATAATGGTACTTTTACCTGATCCGGTATGACCCACAAGCGCTATGGATTGCCCCGCCTCGACAGAAAGATTAATACCTTTAAGCGCCTGACGTCCCTTTTCATATTCAAAAACGACTTTTTCAAATTGGATATCCCCCCGAATAGGCGGCAAGACTTTTGCTCCCGATTTGTTCGCAATATTCGGCTGTTCATCCATGAATTCAAAAATTCTTTCTGACGAGGCCATTGCAACCAGCAGTTGATTATACATTTGACCCAACCGATTAATCGGCTCCCAAAAGTTCCCTACATAGTTGGCAAACGCAACCAGCAAGCCCACTGTAAGCTGATCTGTCTGGATTAGATGAGCTCCAAACCAGAACAGCACAAGCGTACCAAATCCACCGGTAATATCAATAAGTGGGCCAAAGACCTGATTCATGGCAGAGGCCTTATCCCACGACTTTTTACTGGAGCTGTTCATGTCGTCGAAATAAGCCATGTTTTCCTGTTCCTGCGTATACGCTTGCGTCACACGAATTCCCTGAATGGATTCATTCAAGTGAGAGTTGATGCGCGAGTTCTTCATGCGTACTTCTTGCCAGGCGCGACGGATGCGTACACGCAGCTTGGTGGAGATCAAAAACATGATCGGAACGGTCACAATCACCGCCAAACCGAGCTTCCAGTTAATAAGCAGCAAAATAACAATAATTCCGAGAAGCTGTACGCAATCAATGAGGACATTCACTGCACCGTTCGTAAAAAGATCCTGTAGCGAATTAATGTCATTCGTCACGCGTACTAATACAGAACCCGCTGGTCTTTTATCAAAAAAGTTAAACGAAAGCTTCTGAATATGCTTGAACAAATCTTCACGCAAATCGTAAATAACCCGTTGACCAATAATATTGGTGAATTTAATGCGGTACGTATTGGCTGCCCATTGAATTAAATACAACAAGAGCACGGCACCTGTGATAAGCAATAGTAACTCTACGCTCGGCAGTGCAGGCCATGCGGGAGCAATGGCCTTGTCAATGGCCAGACTGATCAAATATGGAACCGTCAGCTTAGTAATCGTGCCAAGAATCATCATGACCAGAAGAATCGGCAGAATCTGACGGGCATAAGGCTTCATATATGCTAGCAAGCGTTTGAATTCCACCCAGTTAAACGGTTTGTCAATAACCTCATCATCTTGATAGACAAAGCGCTCATTGGTCGGCTTTTTTAACGGCTTAGTTTTTTCTACAGGAATATTCATGGTCTCACCTGCCCTTCGGATACACCGTCTGGAGCCTCCGCTATGTAATCGGCGTATTGAATATGATACACATCTTGATATGGTCCTGGGGTAGAAATGAGCTGTTCATGGGTTCCCCGTTGAACGATTCGTCCTTCCTCAAGCACCACGATTTCATCGGCATGACGAAGCGAGGAGATTCGATGAGCGATAATAAACGTTGTGCGTCCACGCATAACCTCTTGAAAACCGGACTGAATTTCATGCTCTGTTTCCATGTCGACCGCACTGGTGGCATCATCCAGTACGAGTATTTTCGGATTTTTGAGTAATGCGCGCGCGATGGCGATCCGTTGTTTCTGCCCTCCAGACAGTCCCAGACCACGTTCACCGACGACAGTGTCATATCCCAGCGGTAATTCAGTTATGAATTCATGCGCCTGAGCCAGCTTGGAAACACGTATGATGTCATCCATACTGACATGACTTAATCCATATGCAATATTGTTGCGTATAGAGGACGAGAACAAAAATGTCTCCTGAAATACAGACGAAATTTGAGCACGTAAATCACGAACTTTCAAATGGCGTATATCTTTGCCATCTAACTTGATGCTTCCCGCATTCACATTATAGGCTCGCATAAGTAGTTGAATAATGGTCGACTTCCCGGACCCCGTTCCTCCTAAAATCCCAATGACCGATCCTGGTGGCGCATCCAGATTAATGTCAACAACAGCAGGCAGCTTATTTCCATAAGCAAAGGTAACATGTTCAAACGTCACATGTCCTGTCACCTGATCGGTAGTAAGTGTGAGTGCATCAGCTTCATCAGTTACATCTATGGACTGATTCAGCAGCTCCAAAACCCTCTCACCGGAAGCTTTGGACTGCGTATAGTTATTGATATGAAAGCCAATGCTCCAGATGGGGCCAATAATATACCAAATTAAGCTAAAGAAGGCGACGAGTTGCCCCAAGGTCATTGACTTCTGTATAACCAGATATCCACCCATTCCCAAGAGAAGAACCACACTGACCGAGGCAATGAGTTCCATGGCAGGAAAAAATCGACTCCATAAGGAAGCAGCCTGAATTTGGTTACTTTTATACTGTTCATTGCGTACGGAAAATTTTTCAACTTCATAGGCTTCGCGGGCAAAAGATTTAACGGTTCGCACACCTGTTATATTTTCTTGTACCGCTGTCGTCAGGGCGCTGAGAGCAATTCGCATTTCCTGAAAGGTGGGATGAATCCGAGATTCAAACTTGAAAGTGACGAAGAGTAACAATGGCATGCTGATCATCGTAAAGAGGGTGAGCTGCCAATTAATATACAGCATCATAATAGAGCCGAATACAACCATCAGTAGCACATTGAGGAGCTGGGCAAAACCAAATCCGATAAAGTTGCGAATCGCCTCCAAATCACCAGTCAGACGGGACATAAGATCCCCTGTTTTGGCAGTGTCATAATATCTGAAGGACAAAAATTGCAGCTTCTCGTAGCAGGCATTGCGAAGTCGATACGCCAAATAGTTGCCTAGCCGTCCACCAAAAAAGCCATGTAAAAATTGCATAAATCCTTTGATAATCACGACTCCCAGTACAGTCAGAGCCAGAACCGGAACTTTGTCGAAGTCACCGGGGATGATAGCGTTATCAATAAGCCGTTGGAGCAGGTTCGGATACACCAGTCCGAGGGCCGTCGCTATCGCAAGGCATAGAATGGAAAGAAATAGATAATGTCTCCTCTCGCGAAAAAAAACTTGCAGTTGCCTGAGCACTTCCATGTCAAGTCCCTCCATTAGTTGCACGACGTTGTTATATGGCTTAGTGAAGTTTACCATCCGTATTCCCAGGCGGCAAAGAGGATAACAGGTCGTTTTCAGGCAGGTTCGCAATTGGCAGGTGATTAGACAAATTAAATCGCTTTCTTATCATTGAATATGGCTATTTCCTCAGTTTTCCTGTCTTTTTGAAGTATGCTTAAAACACCGGATTGTCCCACAACCCGGTGTCCTGACCTTATGGCAATCATAAATATATTTATATGGATTCCAAAGCCGCAATCTGACTAGCAAGCTCTTCCCAAACTTGTGGCTCCTCACCACCCTTAAGTGCATGCTCCATGCCTCGAGTCGTCTCCAACATTTGCTCACGAAGCTGTGCTTTCTGCCATGTTTGTTCTTCTTGCATCATTGCAATGTAAAAAGAAGCCATTCGCTCTCGCTGATGATCCACAGCTTCCCCGATTAGCTGGCGCAATATAGGCTCTAATCTGGTTTGTAAATTCGCGCGACCCGTTCCTTCAAAAAATAGCTTTGGATTTTTAAAGCTATTCCAGTAATCCTTCCACTGAATGGAATCCTGCAAGGAAATATCGATTAGCTCGGGAACAGCCCATTCTCTGAATTCAGGAGCTGTACAGCCTAACCCAGTTAACTGATGGTTCATGTGATCTACGCACTCTTGTATAGCCTTGCGCACCAAGGATTGCCCCGTTTTTTCCAGTCTGAGTGTGGTTGCTAGCAATTCCTGAGACAGCTCCAATTCGATCAATCGCAGCAGCTCACGACCACAAGATGCAAAGGCCGAACGAAGATCACCTACTCCTTCACGCAGGACAGATGGATGAAACGCTTCAGCCATAAATTCACCCGTTCGGTAGGCAAGCCTTTGACGTACATGATACAGCAGTTCATCAGTTTCGTCCGACAACACGGATTTACCATGGCTGCCAGTTGAACCAAGGAGCACATCCTCCAGCTCCCCACGAATTCGGGTTAATTGCTCTAATCGGACCTCACGCTCCTCAGCGCTATAGCGAGCATCGGCAGCATGTTGTTCTATCCGGTTCCGCAGCCGTCTCAGCTCCTGCATAGCAGATGCAATGGACAAGCCTGCCAACTCTTCGGCTGCAAATGCCGAAAAGTCATTTTCAAACGCATCAAATCGTGAAGCTGAACGCAGCGAAACCTCTCCCTGCTCGGCTGCTTCCAACGCCAGCATGCTGGAAAGCGGATAAATACGCGGTTTGCGGATTCCGTTGGCTTGAAGCTGTTCCTGTACATGCTGAGTTACAGAATATAGTTCTTCTTCAGAAGAAGCCAGGTCGGATGCATTGACGATAAAAAATGTCTGATCCAGCGCCAATGTCTCTTTGACTCGGCCCAATTGATTCAAGAACTGCCGGTCCCCTTGTGTAAACGCATGGTTATAGTAAGTCACAAATACAAGGGCGTCTGCATGCTTCATATAGTTGAAGGTCACGCCCGTGTGCCGTGCATTTACAGAATCGGCACCTGGCGTATCTACCAGCACGATGCCCTGACGAGTCAGAGCGCAATCATAATAAAGGTCGATATGCTCCACGAAGCATGACTTGCGCTCGGATGCGACAAAATCTCGATATTGCTCTAAATTTACCTGAAGCTGTTGCCCAAGCAAGCTTTCAGCTTCTTCCCATCCAGCTGCAGCGGCTTTTAAAAAGCTGTAATGAGGCCTTCCCGCAGGATGAATGCCTTCCGGTGATAACGCATTTACGGCTTCTTGCCAGTCTACAGATGCTGGTTCGCCCAATCCTAATAACCGAAAAGAGTATTTAAGATCTTCTCGCAACGCATCCGCTGACTTCATCTGGACGTCAGCCGTGGCATGACGCTCATGACTTGTAGGCGCCATAATGCGGTTAATCGCCGCTGTCGTCGGATGCGGGGATACGGGCAACACCGCTTCGCCCAGCAAAGCATTGGCAAAGCTGGATTTGCCGGCGCTGAACGCTCCGAATAGCGCCAGTGTGAACCGCCCGCCCTCCAGTGCAGCGGCGCGTGTATGCAAATCCCGAACAGCCGCCTGCATGGCAGGGTACGGGCCTACCAATGCAGCGGCGGTCTTCAATCGTGTCGCCGCTGCATCCAGCCGCGTACGGCGGCCACCCGCGGCAGGCTGTGCTGCGGCGGCCGCATCTACCCGTGGCTGTACCGACGCGTCGTGCGAGCCAGCGATATCTGAACGCACGGCAGCCGTTGCTGCCGCAGCTGGCGGGGCAACAGCGGCGGTATCGGGCGCAGGAGCAGGCGTGTCCGCACGGGGCAACCCGTCAGGCGCGGAAGCCTGCGGCAGCAGGCTTCGCAGCAGGTCGGCGTGCGAAGCCAAGGCTTGCACGCGAGTGCTATAGCGGCTCGCCGCGTCCGCCTGCGCGAGCAACGCAGTGCGCGCATCTGCGAGAGCCTCGCGGCGGGCTTGGGCTCGCACTGCAAGCTGGGCCAGCAGGCGGTCTACCAGCGCCAAGGCCTTACGGCGGCAATCAGCGGTCACAGCAGCTCGTAGGTCCTTGCAATAGTTCATCGTATACTCTGATGACAAAGCATTTTCCTTTACTGTCTGCTCTACCAGTTGCCGATCCATCACAGGGCGGATGTCATCCAGCTCCTGCTCCATCGCAGCAGTCCACAGACCTTGAGCCTCTCCCCAAGACCTCAGTAACTCACGCACATGAGGCAACAACTGTCCCTCTACCTGATCAGTCAGCATCCCTGCCAGCCGGTCCAAACGGCGTTCCTTTTCTCGCTCAGTCTTTCCTCCGGCAAACCATAGTCCTGTTTTAAAGCCCGGTTTGCGGCTCTCTAAATATTCGCCCGCTGCTTCACGTAGCTCCGCAGGCGTGAGATGTGCGTGTTCTAATAGATGATCCAGCTCTTGACGCAGCCGTTTATGCTCCTGCTCTGGCAGCATCCTCCAGTGTTCATCTTCTTGCTGCAAGGTTTTCTGCTCTATGTCCAGGCGCAAAATAGCTTCTTCTCCACCCGCTTCTTTTAGCAGTGTGTTCAGTTCCTCTTCTTCAGCGGTCTGCACCGTCTCTACATGCTGCTCTACCAAATGGCGCATGGAGGACACTAAACTATATCCCAATAATTCTGTTTTGCGCTCCAACAATTTCGGAATCAAACGCGTCAGCTGCTCCCACTGATTCCACGGGTGATTCTGCTCCTTCAAGGAAGTAAACAGGATGTCTGTGTAATGTACCTGCCAGGCATGAAAGCTGTTTTCTACCTCATTACGATAATGTGTAAATGATAGCTCCCGCTCTCGGTGTTTATCGATTTGATTGATGATCAAATATAACGGCTTGCCCCAATCCGACAAACTTTTGGCAAAGGACAAATTATTTTCAGATTGAACATGATTGTAGTCCATCACATAAAAAACAATATCAGCCCAATGTAAAGCTGAATGTGTCGCCATCGCGTGTCCGTGGTCTGTGGAATCTACACCGGGTGTATCCAGCAGCACTCCTCCGCCAGATAATATCGGAATATCCTCCCATACTTCAATTGATTCATAGGCTCCACCATTTTTACAATACTCAGCAAGCTCAGATAAGGAGGCTTCCACGATTTCCGGCTCCGGGTTTTCCAATGATTGGGCTGGATGAATAAGCGCTCTCGAACGTCCATTGCGGATAGACACTACATTAGCGCTCGTAGGCACCGGTCCAGATGGGAGCACGGTTTTACCACACAGGCTGTTAATCAAGCTCGATTTACCTGCTGAAAAATGTCCACAAAAGGCAATGGTCAGCTCTTGCGCATGCGCTTTTTCCAGCAAATCTCCTACCGCCTTCGCTCCTGCTACATCCCTTGCTTTACACAAGGTATCCTGTATCTGTTCTATCGTATTCAACCACTTTTCCGCATCTCCTGTAATCGTTTGCATCATAAGCTACGGCTCCACTCCTTGTTTCTTATCTGCACCAAATAGCTATATTGTAGCATTCTTAAGCCACTGTGAGAATCATCACATTAAAAAAAACTAAAAAAGCGCTCCCTGCCTGTACCTGGCTTTTGGGAACGCTGTTCTTGTAAATGACAACATTCAGAGGGTCTATCTTTCGTTGTTTCAAATCGTTTGATGACTTTCCCGATGAGATTCCATTTGATCGAATCTCCTGGTAAGTACTCAGGATGACACTCATGAATTTTCATCAAAGCCCTCAAAGGGGCAACGATGAAGCAAGATATGTAAACAACGGGTGAGCCTGCTTCCTGATATTGAAATGTAAAACCGCACTGGCTGAAAGAAATCGTCCATAGCCAGCGTTTGATGATGGTCTGTACAAAATATGCGCCTTCGGGCTGGTTAGACCAGCCGAGCCGCCGATATCGGAACATGCAAAACACATGTCGTCCGCTAATTGCACTTAATTAGCCGCAGTCTCAAGCACTGGCAGCAAAATTTCAAATACTTGACCATGCTGTAAAATCGTAATTCCACGAGATTTGTCCTTCATTACGACCACTTCTGGCTTTTGTGACATACGCTCCAGGTAATGCTCGGGTACATCACCAGAATGACTAACTGTGATTCCCTCTAGCTCGCGTTCTTCATTTTCAGCAAACTCTGTTGTTACAATTTGCTCAAAAATATCAGAGAACGCTTCAAAATTGTCTGTATATACCGAAATGCACTTCATTACTCTTCATCCTTTTCTACACATAAATGGTTAAACCCTATTACCTAAATAGGTCTATCGGGTCTTTAGGCTCTACGTTTCTTATCTTTTCTGATAAGAGACGTTTTCATACGTTTCTTGCCTTCCCTGCATACATCAAGCAATGGACATACCTGACATTGAGGGTTTTGAGCTTTGCAATGGTAGCGTCCGAAAAAAATGAGCCGGTGATGGGTCACAGACCATTCATCCCTAGGCACCCTTTTCATTAGCTTTTTTTCCACCTCAAGCACTGAATCATTCCACCCTGCAAAGCCGAGCCGTTTGGAAACGCGCTCTACATGCGTATCTACTGCAATAGCTGGTACATCAAAAGCAGTAGATACTACGACATTAGCCGTCTTGCGGCCAACACCGGGTAGCTTGACCAGTTGATCATGCTCCGAGGGGATCTCTCCCCCGTACTGGTCTATTAAAATACGGCAGAGGTTATGAATATGCTTGGCCTTGTTTCGGTACAAGCCGATTCTGCGAATATCCTGCTCCAGTTCCTCAAGAGGAACTGCCAGATAATCCTCAGGTGACTTGTACTTTTGGAACAGGTCTGCCGTTACTTTATTGACCATCTGATCGGAGCATTGAGCAGACAATAACACGGCAATCGTTAATTCAAAAGCATTGTTATGGTTCAGCTCACAATGGGCATCCGGAAACATTGTACCGATGGTGTCCAATATATGACGTGCGGTTGCTGCATTCACGGAAATCCTACCTCCTAGCAAAAAAAACGTCTTGATACGGGATAGCCCGCATCAAGACGGTCACTCTAAATAATCATCCGGAAAGAAACGAATACTATTTGTGCATGACTGCCTGCATAGGCGAGAAATACACTCCTATATTATCATTATCTGTCACAGATTGCACGTGAAAAGTGTGTAAATTCCCAAGAAATTTTCATACAGTCTGATCGGTTAGCGACTCATTGGATGCTCTAAATCTACATGTCCCATCAAGGACTCCAGAGATTGACCATCTACAAGCAAATCCAGCGTTTTGACTTCCTTGAATTGGAACATCGTTTGCTTCAAGGCATCAATAGCTAACTCCTCGCCGCCAGCTCCTAATCGAGCCTCATCCGGCAGGGAAATATCAAAAGTCAACGCACCGTTATCTAATTTGATCTTATGCACACTAATTTTCTCGGACCATAACGGAATGAGAGCAGAATTACCACTTTTTTGTAGAGCTTCAAACGCTTTTTGGAATTTTTCCAGCTCGCTTGGGTAAGTAATTTCCTTTTTCTGTTCTTTCAAGCCGTTCTCTTGTGTATCTGTGTAGTACACCGTGATCTGCTGCGTTTGTTGATCTCCTGACTTTTCCGTGTCCGTTTTGGTCTTGGTAGGCTCCGTCGATGGAGATGCAGGTGTTTGACTCGCTCCATTATTTTCAGCAGACTGTGCTGATGGATCAGGGGTCGTCTGGTCAGGTGTATTATTTTGTGCAGCTGGAGTTTGTGTTTCCTGAGATGGAGTCGCAGGAGCCGATGTTTGCTTAGAGGCACACCCTGCACCTGCAATGGCAAACAGTGCCAGCAGACCTGCAATTACAATTTTCTTGTTCATACGTCTGTCCCCCTCCTTGCTTAACGTTGGCAAGCGGTTTGTTGAAGATTTATTTTACGCCGAGATACGCTGTGATACCATCTGCAATCCCTTGAGCTACCCGGTTTTGAAAATCTTCATCAAACAGTGTTGCTTCCTCTTTTGGATTACTCAGATATCCTACTTCAAGCAAAACAGCCGGCATAGTCGTTTCCCGAATCACATGGAAATTTCCATAACGAATGCCTCGGTCTGTCAGACCTGTCGCAGGAGCAAAGTACTTATGCATAACGTCAGCAAACGCTTTGCTTGCACTACGCTGGTAATATGTCTCTGTACCATTGGAAGCTGAGCTACCGCTGCTGTTAGCATGAATGGATACAAATACGTTAGCTTTGAGATTTTCAGCCACTTTTACACGCTGTTTAAGCTCTAAAAATGTATCATCGCTACGTGTCAACACAACCTCAATATTCGGGTTCTGCTTTAATATGCTTTCTACTTTCAGAGCCATCGCTAAGTTGAAGGTCTTTTCATAATTTTTTCTCGAAGCACCCACTGCTCCGGAATCTTTTGCTCCATGTCCAGCATCAATAACAACGATCTTTTTACCATTGCTGTTTACTGGAGATGTCTGCGTATCATCTGGCTGTGACCCATCCGGTAACGTTGCGTCTGGCGTCGTATTCACCGAATCCTTGGAAGCCAGATCGACGATCACATGATTCGATCCATCATTATATGCGGTATAATTCATGGCATGTTTCAAATCAATAACCACACGCACCGTTGATGGTTCCTTTTGAAATAAAGCATAACGGACCCCAGACACATCCGCTTCATTTTCAATGTCCAGCGAACCATTCAAATTGCTATCCAGCTTCTGCTGGTCTCCAAAATTATCAGCAAACGCTGTCGCTGGCAAATCCACCACTACCCGATCGGGACCTGTCATCGTAAACGCTTTCGGCTTGACGGCACTCGCTGTTGTGATGGTTAACCGGTTTTGGCTGAAGCTAACCCCCTGCACCCACGTCACACCTGAATCCGCATTATTGGCTGGCGCAGTTACACTACCTGTACCTGTACTGTTATTTCCGGACTTGGGAGGTGTAAATTCCCCGTTTCCAGACCCGCTGCTGCGGGTATATAATTTTACGGACTTGGAGCTGCTGTCCCATTTTACGTCCAGTCCCATTTGCTCGCCGATAAAGCGAAGCGGTACAAGGGCATAATCGGAACGCAGCAGAGGCGA
The DNA here is from genome assembly GCF_050516475.1 of Paenibacillus ottowii. Taxonomy (NCBI): domain Bacteria; kingdom Bacillati; phylum Bacillota; class Bacilli; order Caryophanales; family Paenibacillaceae; genus Paenibacillus; species Paenibacillus ottowii. Next base: position 950,111 of record NZ_CP191577.1, read on the forward strand.
AGCATCCAGACTAATATCGCTTCCATTGACAGTCGCCGTCTTACTTCCGATTATCATTCGGATCGAGGTACTGTCCTTCTCAATCGTTATGGTTCGCGCCTGCTGCTTCCACGTCACGTCATATCCCAAATTTTCAGAAATTACGCGTAGCGGGACCATCGTACTTCCGCCAATGACTTGTGCCTTAGCCCCACTAGGGACACTTAACTGTTGATCGTCGAGATAGATCTGTGTTCCACTCGAAGCCGCATGTCCATAACCCGGAACCGCCCACATGAAGACAAATAATAACAACAAAAAACCAAATTTCTTCATTCGTCACCCTTCCATTCATAATTTTTTTGCCACATGCTCCGGTGCGGCGACCTGATATACGCGCTTATGTAATATCAGACAACCTTATAGACGTTATCTCACACCAAAAGTTGCGAATATATTCCATCATAACAGAAATATACGTGCCAAAGAACTATTTTTGTCGAATTTTGACTAAAAATATAGACCATTCGCTTTCCGTCAAAAGTCACAGTCAAAAAAATAAAAAAAGCTACTTTCACCCCCATGAATTTTCATCAAAAGGTGAAAAAGTAGCTTTTATTCCAAGTACTCTTAGTTGAGTGTTTCAGTTATTCCTGTACCCGTTCCAAGATACTCCCTTAGGCTATCGACAATACCTTCGGCAATCTTCTGCTGTGTTTCTTCAGTAAACATGGCCGCTTCATTGGACAGATTACTAAGGTAGCCACATTCCAGCAATACAGCGGGCATTTGTGATTTTCTCGTCACCACATGGTTTGCCACCTTAATGCCATTATCCTTGAACCCGGTTGCAGCTACAAGGTGCTTGTGCATGATCGTCGCCAGGCTCAGACTTTCCTGACGTGCATAATAGGTTTCAGAGCCATTGGCTTTTCCGTTATTAGAAGCTGGCATGCTGTTGCCATGAATGGAAACAAACACGCTAGCCTGTTGATTATTAGCGAGCTGTGGCCGTTCATCCAGTGTAGGATACGTATCTCCATTGCGAGTTAATACAATTTGAATAGCAGGATCATTTTGAAGAAGCTGCTGAACCTTTAATGCTACCGCCAATGTAAATTCCTTCTCATGTCGTCCAGTCACACTGCCTGCTCCAGGGTCCTTGCCGCCATGTCCTGGATCAATTACGACAATTCGCCGTCCTTCGACATTCGTTGGTGCTACTATCTCCGGATTCACACTACGTTCACGTAGCTTAAGGGTGATATCTCCTATGCCGTTTGTTGAAAGATCGTAGTCACGTACCTGATTTAATGCAATGACGATACGAACGCCCCCTTTTGTTCCATCCGCAGGAGCAAATCTGATTTCCTGTACATCCTCACTGTCACTATTCGTCAACGCCCGCGTGCCATCCTTGCGAACCGGGAACGACTGAAGAAGATCTGTTGATAGTGAAGCCTCCGGTAAATCAACTACTATACGGTCAGGTCCCGTCATTTTCGATACTTTAGGAGTTAGGTCTTTGTTGAGAGAAATCTTTAACGTTTCATTATCAAAAGAAATGTTTTGTACAAGCAACGCATTTGCAGTAGTCTGTTCTGCATTCTGCTCCTTGGATGGTGAAGAAACGGCTTCCGAATGCTTGTCTGCTTCAACTGGAGCTATTGTCGTCGCTGTTGCTGCAGATGTTTTAGTTGTACTTTTTGTGCTCTGTGTTGACGTTTGCGACGATTGTTGGGATTGAGACTGCTTATCCGCTTGTTGAGTTGCCATCTTCTGACTGAGGTTTACGGATTTATTTTGATTGTTCCAATCTACTTTTAACCCCATTTGCTCCCCGACAAAACGCAATGGAACCATGGTCGAGCTGCCCCGCAACACTGGAGGTGCATCCAAATTGACTGTTTTTCCATTCACATCAGCCGATGTACGGCCTACATACATAGACATATCGGTATTATTTTTTTGAATTGAAATTTTATAGGCTTGTGGTTCCCACTTAAACTGATATCCAAGCTGCTCGCCAACCACCCTGAGCGGTACCATGATTTTACCATTGACCATTTCAGGCTTGGCATCTGCAGGCGCTTCCACTCTTTTGCCATCTAAAAACAATTCTGCTCCAGCCGCATTTACATGAGGGGAGGACGGCCATAACCAAATCATAATAGCCGCTAGTATCACCCAACCATATTTCTTCATCCTCATTCCCCTAACTTATTTATGTATTTTTTATGCTTCTTCACAGATACAATCCATCAACCATTTTACATTTACAATACCATGTTGAGTCGAACCGTCAACCCCTTATTTACCAATTTATTATCTAAACATAACAAAAGCCCGCAGGCAAAAGAGTTGCCAGTACGGGCTGTCTGTTTATCAAATAAATCAACTATATTCCTTCTACTGAAATTGAGCTGGAAATTAGCATTATGCGCCTTGTTTTGCCGCGCGTTTCTGCTCATAAGCCAGAATTTCAGACTCATGCTGGAGTGTCAAGCCAATATCATCCAAACCTTGCAACAGAAATTGACGACGATGCTCATCCAAATCGAATTCAATATGCAGACCGTAATCGTCAGTGATTGTTTTTTCATTCAGGTCTATGTTCAATTGATAGCCATCATGCTTTGCCGTGCGCTGGAACAATTCCTCCACTTGTTCTTCAGACAGCTTGATCGGTAAAATACTGTTTTTAAAGCAGTTATTATAGAAGATATCCGCAAAAGAAGGCGCGATTACACAACGGTACCCATAGTCCATGATGGCCCATGGCGCATGCTCACGAGAGGAGCCGCAGCCAAAGTTGGCGCGAGAAATCAGTATAGAGGCCCCTGCATAACGAGGCTTGTTCGGTTCAAATTCAGGATTAATGTTGCCTACCTCATCAAACCGCCACTCGTAGAACAAAAACTGCCCAAAACCTGTACGCTCGATTCGTTTCAAAAATTGCTTAGGAATAATAGCATCCGTATCCACGTTCACCCGATCCACAGGTGCTACAATACCTTTTAAAGTTGTGAAAGCTTCCATCGTAAATTCCTCCTCCGTATCCTAGCGGACAACTTCTTCCTGCTTGAATTTCCAATCCCGTACATCGACAAAGTGTCCATGAATCGCCGCAGCGGCTGCCATGGCCGGAGATACAAGGTGAGTCCGTCCTCCGCGTCCCTGACGACCTTCAAAGTTACGATTAGAAGTTGAAGCACAACGCTGCCCCGGTTGAAGTACATCAGGATTCATCGCAAGACACATGCTGCAACCCGCTTCGCGCCATTCAAATCCTGCTTCTTGAAAAATGACGTCCAGTCCCTCTTGTTCAGCCTGAATTTTCACACGACCCGAACCAGGTACGACAATTGCTGTGACTTTGTCAGAAACCTTGTAGCCCTTGGCTACCTGGGCCGCAGCGCGCAAATCTTCAATCCGTCCGTTGGTGCAAGATCCGATAAACACATAGTCGATCGCAATATCCGTGATTGGTGTGCCTGGCTTCAAATCCATATATTCAAGCGCTTTTTCAGCTGCTTTACGTTCGTTTTCTGTCGGCAATTCTGCTGGAATTGGTACGGTTGAGGAAATATCTGTACCCATGCCCGGACTGGTGCCCCACGTTACTTGTGGAATTAAGGAATCCACGTCAAACTCCAGTACGACATCAAACTCGGCGCCTTCATCGGTGACAAGCTCTTTCCACTCAGCAACTGCTTGCTCAAAAGCATCACCTTGTGGCACATGCTCGCGTCCACGCAAGTAGTTGAAGGTCGTTTCGTCCGGCGCAATCATACCTGCTCTGGCTCCGCCTTCAATGGACATGTTACACACTGTCATGCGTTCTTCCATGCTCAATTCACGGATAGACTCGCCCGTGTACTCAATAACATAGCCTGTAGCGAAATCTGTACCGTATTTGGCGATGACACCCAAAATCATGTCCTTGGCTGTCACCCCAGGTTTGCGACGCCCTACAAAACGAACCTCCATCGTTTTTGCTTTTGCTTGCTGGAGACATTGGGTTGCCAATACGTGCTCTACCTCGCTGGTTCCGATACCAAAAGCGAGTGCTCCAAACGCACCGTGAGTGGAGGTATGGCTATCGCCACAAACAATCGTTTTCCCCGGATGAGTCAGACCCAGTTCAGGTCCCATAACGTGAACGACACCTTGATCCACCGTATCCAGATCATATAGCGTGACACCAAAATCGCGGCAATTTTGAGTTAATGTATCAATCTGCTGCTTGGAAATCGGGTCCGTAATATTGTAACGATCTTTGGTCGGTACGTTATGATCCATTGTAGCAAACGTGAGCTCTGGACGACGCACCTTGCGCCCACTAAGACGGAGGCCCTCAAACGCCTGCGGTGAAGTTACCTCATGCACGAGATGAAGATCAATGTACAAAATACTCGGCTTGCCGGCTTCCTGATAGATGACATGGTTATCCCAAATTTTCTCGAACATGGTCTTTTTACTCATCAATATTCACCCCTGTGTTTTTCGAACCTAGTGGAGAGAAGCTGTACGGCTCTCTCTTGGATGTCAACAATATACCATGGCATGCCTGATTGGTCTAAGATATGATATCTATAGAAGTAATAGTCTTGACCTATAAGTAGGTGCCTCCCTCTAGTCTAATTCATGTAAAATTTTGGTCTGGTGTAATGAATTTCACATCTTTCGAAGTCAACCTGTTCTACCATAGAAGTGTGATACGCCGTGCTGGGCAGACCATTTTGGTCGGGACATTTACTTCCTGTTCTAAAATTAGCTACAGAGGCTGTCTGGCATGCGCGGCAAGTACGCCTTTATTTTGATTCGAAGCGGAGTGTCCAGATGTTGAATACCGAATTGGAATACCGTGAGCGCATCAGGAAGCTGGCCGTATGTATTGTCAAGCATTACCGAGGAAAAGGACCGGACAACGTTAAGGTCTCTCTTGACTCACCTCTCCGAGTTACAGTAGAGATCCAGGGTACTTTGTCTAATTTGTCTGAAATTCTCGTTCATGAAGGTGCTGTGGAAAAGGTCAGTGATTACTGGAACGTCCTTCGTCCTTATTTGGAAAAGGAGTTTATGAGGGAAGCCGAAAAAACACTTGGCAGTCCCTTCACTTACACTTGGGAGGTCTGCCCCTCCGTCCATGGAGACGGACATATTATCATCACTCTTGAATTACAACACATACCCCGGTTGGATTAGCGGGAAGGAGATTAGCTCCTCGCTCGCAGATAAGCCAGTACAGAATGCAGCGTTAAGCGGCATTTTTGTATTGGCTTTTTTTCATGTTACGAGTTTCATCTATTTCATATAAAAAGAGGTGCTGCACACATGGCAGACAAGGTATTAACAGTATGTCCTTACTGCGGAAGCGGTTGTCAGCTTCATTTGCTAGTGGACAAAGGACAGGTAATTGGCGCAGAGCCGGCTAATGGTCGTACAAATGAAGGAACATTGTGTCTGAAGGGACATTATGGGTGGGATTTTTTGAATGATCCACAGATTCTGACTGCACGCTTGCGCAAGCCCATGATTCGCAAAAATGGAGTCATGGAGGAGGTAGAATGGGATGAAGCCATTCAGTATACTGCCGAACGGCTGTCAGCAATTAAGGAAAAGTATGGACCTGACTCTATCATGGGGACGGGCTCCGCACGCGGTCCGGGGAATGAAGCCAATTATGTCATGCAAAAGTTCATGCGGGCAGTCATTGGCACCAATAATATTGATCACTGTGCCCGTGTATGCCACGGCCCTTCCGTAGCAGGTTTGACTTACTCACTTGGGGATGGAGCTATGTCCAACTCTATTCCTGAAATTGAACATTCAGATCTCCTTTTCGTATTTGGATACAATGCACCCGAAACGCATCCAATCGTCGCAAGACGTATTGTAGCTGCCAAGCAAAGAGGTGCCAAAATTATTGTATGTGATCCACGTATGACTGAAACTGGACGCATCTCTGATATGTGGCTACCTCTAAAAGGCGGCTCGAATATGGCTTTGGTGAACGCCTTTGGTCATGTGCTAGTACATGAAGGACTGTACGACAAACGATATGTCGAAGCAAACACAGAAGGCTTTGCCGAATATGTAGAAAACATTAAAAAATATACACCTGAATATGCGGAAGGCATTACGGGTGTCAAGGCTGCTGACATTCGGGCGGCTATGAGGGAATATGCCAAGGCTCCTACCGCTACAATTCTATACGGAATGGGCGTATGTCAATTTTCACAGGCCGTTGATGTAGTAAAAGGTCTTGCTTCCCTTGCCCTGCTTACTGGTAACCTGGGCAAACCGAATGTTGGTATTGGCCCTGTACGTGGACAAAACAATGTTCAGGGCTCCTGCGACATGGGTGCATTACCCAATGTGTATCCTGGTTACCAGGATGTCATCGACACCGCAGTTCGCAAAAAGTTTGAAAAAGCATGGGGTGTTGAGCTACCGCGCAAAAAAGGATATTCACTTACAGAAGTACCACATCTCATTCTGAAAGAGAACAAGTTGAAAGCTTATTATATCTTCGGCGAAGATCCTGTACAAAGTGATCCAAACGCTGCCGAGCTGCGTGAAGCGCTGGAAAAATTGGAGTTTGTCGTGGTGCAGGATATTTTCATGAACAAGACGGCGCTGCATGCGGATGTCATCCTCCCTTCTACCGCTTGGGGCGAGCATGACGGGGTGTATTCTTCGGCAGACCGTGGCTTTCAGCGCATCCGCAAGGCCGTCGAGCCTCAGGGTGATGTAAAGCCAGACTGGGCTATTATTAGCGAGGTTGCCACCGCCATGGGCTACCCTATGTCCTATGCGAACACAGAGGAAATTTGGGATGAAATGCGAAGCCTCAGTCCTTTATTCGCCGGTGCCAGCTACCGGAAAATGGAGGAACAAGGCGGCGTACAATGGCCATGCCCTACAGAGGATCATCCAGGTACACCGTATTTGTACAAAGGCAATCAATTTTCCACACCTAGTGGTAAAGGCCGATTATTCGCCTGCGAATGGCGACCACCACAAGAACAACCGGATGCCCAATTCCCGCTTGTCTTATCTACAGTCCGTGAGGTAGGTCATTACTCGGTGCGTACTATGACTGGTAACTGCCGTGCATTGCGCCAGTTGTCTGATGAGCCTGGATTTATTCAGATTAGCCCGGAAGACGGAGCAGAGCTGAACATTCTGGATGGCGAAATTGTGGCTATCTCCTCGCGTCGGGGACGCATTATGGCGCGGGCACAAATCAGTGACCGTGTGCAGAAAGGTGCGACCTATATGACCTATCACTGGTGGGTCGGAGCATGTAACGAGTTGACCGCCGATTTTCTCGACCCGGTATCCAAAACCCCGGAATTAAAATACTGTGCCATCCGGTTGGAGCGGATTGCCGACCAAGCGCAGGCTGAACGTGATGTACATGAATCATACCAACAGATTCGTAGACAAATGAATGTTCAGGAAGCCGTTTTAGCTGACAAGGTGACGAGATGAGCGGCGCGCGCAACACGCTGAGCCGTCCGACAAACAGAATGGGGTCAGCCGATAGAACCAGTGCTGTTGCCTCCTCATTCGTCGTTGCAGACGGCGGGCAATGTATTGGCTGCAAAGCCTGCGAACTGGCGTGCTTTGCCGTGCATGGGCAGGCGGGCGGCATAGGCGCTTCGGTCGGAACCGTCAGTGTGCCTGTGGTTCCCAAGGTATATGTGGTGCGCGCCGGAGATACGTATGTGCCAGTGCAATGCCGGCATTGTGAAAATGCCCCCTGTGCACATGCCTGCCCGGTGCAGGCGATTCGCCAGGAGGATGGCGTAGTCATGATTGATGAGGACCGATGCATCGGCTGCACCTCCTGTGTCTTGGCCTGCCCCTTCGGGGCAATCGAGGTGTCTCCAGTCTATCGAGCCGGACACGTTGTCACGCAGTCCGGTCTGACTAACCGTGCAAATCGAACCGCGCTTCCCCGCACTGCGGCAAGCAAATGCGATCTGTGCGCGGAAACAGAGAACGGACAGCCTGCTTGTGTGGAGGCCTGTCCAAATCATGTGCTACGGCTGGCCAAAGGCATATCCGACTCGCCTCCAGAGCCTCGGCGGGAAGTCTTTTTCCCACGCCTGTAAGGTCAAAATCAGCCGCAGAAAGGTAGAAAACCATGTCAACAACAGACAAGATCTCTTCGCCTCCTTGTATGAGGACGTCTGATTCTACAGACCCTGTCATTCATATTGACCCCACGCTCTGCACTGGATGCCGACGCTGTGCGGGTGTTTGTCCGGTAGATGCCATAGAGGGACTGCCTGGAGAACCTCAAACTGTGAACGCAGACCGCTGTGTTATTTGCGGTCAATGTGTGCAAATCTGCAGCGTATACGCCACAGATTGGGCAAATTCATCTCCGCAGGCAGCTGCTGCCCAACGTCAGGAACGTATACGTGAACGCGATATGCCTGCCGACATCGGCGAGCCGCTATTTGCTGCCTATTATAGCTATAGCCTGAACAAGGTAGCTGACATGATGAAGAAACCAGGACAGCTTCGTATTGTTCAGTGCGCCCCAGCTATTCGCGTATCTCTCGCGGAGGAATTTGGTATGCCATTTGGTACACTAACGCCCGGCAAAATGGCCGCTGCCCTTCGTCGCCTCGGCTTTGATCGAGTATATGATACGAATTTCGGAGCTGACGTAACCATCATGGAGGAAGGCACCGAGCTAATTCGCCGCGTAACCCAGGGTGGGCCATTACCGATGTTTACATCCTGCTGTCCAGCTTGGGTCCGTTTTGCCGAGATCGAATATCCCGATCTGCTAGACCATCTATCCAGTTGCAAATCACCAATGCAAATGTTGGGCGCACTGGTCAAGACCTATGGTGCACAACTGGATGAGGTCGAACCAGCGAACATTTACAGCGTCGCGATCATGCCCTGTACCTGTAAACAATTTGAGTGTGATCGTCCCGAAATGGAATCCGATGGTTACCGTGACGTAGATGAGGTGCTGACCACACGTGAGCTTGCATACTGGATCAAGCTGCAAGGCATTGATTTTATGAACCTGCCTGACGAAGAATTTGATGCCCCGTTAGGACAGTATTCAGGAGCAGGCACTATTTTTGGTGTAACTGGAGGAGTTATGGAAGCTGCCATCCGTACAGGTTATGAGCTGCTGACGAATGAAAAGCTGCCAAAGCTCCAGCTGGATTTTGTCCGTGGCGAGGAAGGCATTCGAGTAGCCGAGGTACAGGTGGGCGAGCTGCAGCTCAAGGTAGCGGTCGTCGCTGGACTCCAACATGCCTATCAGCTCCTGGATCGTGTGCAGGCTGGCGAATGTGATTATCATTTTATTGAGGTGATGGGCTGTCCAGCTGGATGTATCAGCGGAGGAGGGCAACCCAAGCTCATGTTGGAAAAACAAAAAGTCGAGGCTTATCGTGCACGCAAATCTTCCATCTATGGACATGATGCTGCATCTCAGGTGCGCAAATCGCATGAGAATCCTTTTATTATCAAGCTGTACGATGAATTTCTAGGCGAGCCGTTAGGTCATGTATCACACCATCTCCTGCACACGACCTTTCAAAAGCGTGGACCCGGCAGGCAGAGCCACAGCAGCAGTAATATGTCCGTCAAAGGACATAACGATTATCCCGTTCATTAGTACGTTCAACACATAGATATAATCATTAGAAGTTATAATTTGTCGTTAGTTAGAGAGGAGTCGAGTTAGTATGAATCGCTTTGTTTTAGCTGATCCCGATCAATGTATCGGCTGTCGCACCTGTGAAATTGCCTGTGTTATCGCACATTCACCGGAGAACCCTTTTATCTCACCAGATGACGAGTTTCATTTTCACCCTCGCCTCAAGGTGATCAAATCCTTTGGAGTCACCGCACCTGTCCAGTGTCGTCACTGTGAGGATGCTCCATGTGCTAATGCTTGCCCGAACGGCTCTATTACGAATGCAGACGGCTGCATTCTTATTAACAGCGAAAGCTGCATTGGCTGTAAAACCTGTATGATCGCCTGCCCTTATGGCGCGATTACTATGGTGCCTCAATATAGAGACGGTCAGCCTGTCGTACAAGATGGTCTGTACACTAATGTGTCAGGTCGTTTGCAACCCAAAGAGCGCATGATCGCCAGCAAATGTGATTTGTGCGAAGGTGTAGACGGCGGACCGGCCTGTATTGGAAAATGTCCAACTCAAGCCCTCAAGCTGGTCGAGCCAGATCTGGTTCATGCCCGGGTTGAGGAAAAACGAGCTGCAAGTGCACGTCAACTGCTGCATATGACACGCATTCCTGCGACAGGTCTATGACATGAACCCGTCTTCTCCGCTGGTCAAAGTTATGCGTACTGAACAGGATGCACTAGGAGACATGGACATTCCTGTGGATGCCTTGTACGGAATTCACACCGCACGTGCGATGAACAATTTTGCAGTCAGCGGCAGACCCGTGAACAGAAACCTGATTCAGGCTCTTGTATTGGTGAAAAAAACGGCCGCTCAAGTCAATGGTGAGCAGAAACGGATACCTGCCCGCCGGGTATCTGCCATTGTAAATGCTTGCGACGAATTACTCGCCGGACGGCATCAAGATATGTTTACCGTGGATGCCATGCAAGGCGGCGCAGGCACCAGTACCCATATGAATGTGAATGAGGTCATTGCTAATTTGGCTATCGCACATCTAGGGGGGCAGCCGGGACAATATGAGCTTGTGCATCCGCTGGATGATGTCAACTGCTGCCAATCTACGAATGATGTCTACCCCACGGCGCTACGAATTGCAGCAATACGCCTGCTGCGTCCTTTATGTGACACGATGTCTTCGTTACAAGCTGCTTTCCAGCAAAAAGAAATAGAATATGCCGACCTGCTCAAGTTAGGTCGCACACAGCTAATGGATGCCCTGCCCATGATGGCCGGGCAAGGTTTTGGTGCCAACGCAAAAGCTATTGCGCGTGACCGTTGGCGCCTCTATAAAGCCGAAGAGCGGCTGCGAGAAATCCCTATAGGAGGCACAGCGATTGGCACAGGTATAAATGCGCCCCGGGCTTATAGCTACCGAATGGTCGAAAAGCTGGCGGATGAGACTGGATTAGGGCTATGCCGTAGCGACCACCCCATGGACCCCATTCAAAATATGGATGTCTTCGTGGAGGTATCGGGTCTACTCAAATCGGCTGCCGTAAATTTGCTCAAAATATCTGGCGATTTTCGTCTGCTGGCCTCTGGCCCTTTCGGTGGTATCGGCGAATATATATTACCTCCGGTTCAAGCTGGTTCCTCTATTATGCCTGGCAAGGTTAATCCGGTAATGGCTGAAATGGCTGGATTGACAGCAATGCGCGTGATGGCCAATGATGCAGCTATAACGATGGCTGCTGCCTCTGGACAGCTGGAGCTGAACGCGTTCCTGCCGTTGATTGCCGAGTCGCTGCTGGAATCGCTGCATATTCTCAGCAATGCTGTCCAACTGTTCGAGGAACGGTGTGTGCGCGGTCTGATCGTACATGAGGAACGCTGCTCTGATAATCTGCGCAACTCAGCTGTGATGGCTTCCGCGCTGGTCGCAGAGCTTGGCTATGATGAAGCTGCTTCCATTGCATCAGCAGCCATTGCACAAGGTCGCTCACCTGAGGATATTGCAGAGGATCGTGGTCAACTGACCCGTGCGCGGATTGACCAATTATGCCATCCCTATACCGTTACAAAGCCTGGAATTCCAGGGCAGGAAGAAGGAACTCACCATGGGAATGAATGATACCCCGAGAAGTAACCGCCCGCATATCGTTCTGCTCGGTCGCCGAAATGCAGGCAAATCCAGCATTCTGAACACCTTGACCGGCCAGCCCGCCGCTGTGGTATCTCCTGTAGGAGGAACGACTACGGACCCTGTTTTCAAGCCGATGGAGCTACTCCCTGTGGGTCCTATTGTTCTGGTGGATACCGCCGGACTGGACGATGAGGGTGAGATCGGGGAGCTGCGCCGCAACAAGACGCTAGAAATTGTGAATAGTACAGACTTGGCTCTGCTCGTCATCGACGCCACTGTTGGCGTCGGTCCATTCGAGCATGAACTGCTTGAAAAGCTACGTACCAAAAAGATTCCTGTCATTGGGGTACTTAATAAAATAGACACCCTTGCTGAATCAGATCCGATGGCTGCAACACTGGAGACCAAATTGAATCTCACACTGATTCCTTTCAGTGCATCTTTGCTTCTGGGGGACACAGAACTGAAAAAAGCCATCACGAATACACTCCCCCAAAACGAAGATCGCTTCCGCATCGTAGGTGACCTGTTGTCACCTGGCGATCTGGTCGTGCTGGTGGTTCCCATCGATAAAGCTGCGCCAAAGGGTCGATTGATTCTGCCGCAGCAGCAAACGATCCGTGATACGCTAGAGAGCGATGCTATCGCTGTAGTAACCAAAGAGCATGAACTACGCTTGACGCTGGAGCGACTGGGGAGCAAGCCTCGCCTGGTCATTACCGATTCACAGGTCTTTATGAAAGTCGCAGCCGACACGCCCAAGGATGTGCCTCTTACCTCTTTCTCCATTCTGTTCGCCCGTCACAAAGGCGATCTGGACGAACTGGTGCGAGGGGCAAGAGCCATTGATCGCCTCAAGGATGGAGACCGTGTGCTCATTGCCGAAGCCTGCACTCACCAATGCCAATCTGACGATATTGGTCGAGTAAAAATCCCGCGTTGGCTCCGTCAAACGATAGGCAAACGCCTCATTATTGAGCATGCATCTGGCTCCAGTTTCCCTGACGATTTGAGTGAATATGCGTTGGTTATTCATTGCGGTGCCTGTATGCTCAATCGGCGTACAATGCTTCACCGAATGTCTGAAACGAAAGCCGCCGGGGTGCCGATTGTGAACTATGGTGTTTTCATCGCTTATGTACAGGGTGTCTTTCCCCGTGCTATTGAATGCTTTCCATCCGCTATGCTGGCATGGAAGCAAGCGGCTGAAGCCGAAAGTTATTCTTAAAATCTCGTCATTAATACTTTTTCTCTTGACATACAAAAGCAGCCGCGCTGATTCCAACGCGACTGCTTTTTATTTTCAATTCCTATTAATATAAAAATGGGAATTTCATGACGTGATTGATACTACCCATAATATATATTACTAAAAATACAAGTCGCGCTCGCCAGCTTCCAATCGTTCGAGTCTGTCAAGTGTCAAACGGCGCGTCGATTCACGTGGTATACGCTCCAGATTCTCTCGCAGCGCAGCAGCTCCCAGTTCACGTGCCTCCTCGTCCCCATAATCCAGTAGATATTCTTGGAAGGTCAGCAGCGAATTTGGCTGGCACACATTATGAATTTGTCCGGATTTAGCAAGTTCCATGAAGCGATCTCCGGTTCGTCCCTCACGATAGCAAGCTGTACAGTAACTCGGCATATATCCACCACGGCACAAACTTTTAATAATTTCCGATGGTGAGCGATGGTCTCCCACCTCAAATTGGGGCTTGTCTTCCGTGTCCTGTTTTGCATAGGCCCCTACGCCTGTAGCTGAACCTGCACTAATCTGTGACACGCCTAGGCCAATGACACGGTCTCTATATTCCGGCTCCTCGCGTGTGGACAGGATCATACCAGCATAAGGAACAGCCAGTCGAAGAACGGATACAATTTTCATAAAATCCTCATCGTTGACCAGGTACGGATATCGCTCCAGATCTACATTTTCAGCCGGACGTAATCGTGGTACCGAGACTGTATGAGGTCCGCAGCCAAAGGTTTCTTCCAAGTGCTCGGCATGTTTCAGCATCGCTACAGTTTCATAGCGGAAGTCGTACAGGCCGTATAACACACCGATCCCCACATCATCTATACCCGCACGCATGGCTCGGTCCATTGCGGTGGTGTGCCAATCAAAGTCCCGTTTTGGTCCTTGTAAGTGGAATTTACGGTAGCTTTCCCGGTGATATGTTTCCTGAAATAAAATATACGTCCCAATACCCACCTCTGCCAGCTTCCGATAGTCCTCCTCGGTTGTAGATGCAATATTTACATTGATCCGCCGAATGCTGCCGTTATCTACCTTGACCTCATAAATCTGGCGCAAACAATCGACAATATAGTCGATAGGACAATGGACTGGGTCTTCTCCCGCCTCCAGTACGAGTCGCTTGTGTCCCAGTTCTTGAAGCACTCTAACCTCCTCTACCAATTCCTCCGGGGTCAGACGACTACGTGTAAAGCTGTCATTGGTATGCTTGTAGCCACAGTATTCGCAGTTATTAACGCAGTGGTTGCTTACATATAAAGGAGCAAACAGTACAATCCGGTTGCCGTAAATTTGCTCTTTGACTGCCCGCGAGGCTTTGAACATCTCTTCCAATAATTCAGGATCTTCTACATGCAAAAGAGCCGCCGCTTCACTCGCATTCAGTCCGCGGCAGGCTCTACCCTTTTCTAAAATTTCCAAAATGCGCTGTCGATTTGTTGCATCTTGTTTCCCCTGCTCCACTGCTGCCATAATCTCCGCTTCATTAATAAAATCCGCCGACACTTTCTCTCGTACTCCACTCACGTATACCCATCTCCTTAATTTATGGTTACTGCAATGTTTCCGTTATGGCCTCATAAAGTCTTTTGTCTCAAAAGCTGACGTTGTACTCTCAAACTATCTCCACGTCCCATATCGACTTCAAATCCAGCTCCACGGATCCGCAGTTCCAAGCAATGCCGACATTGGGCAGACTCATCGCCCAAACATATTTTATTCTCATAAATGGCATACTTCGGTCTCACCGCCAGCGGGGACAAATTAGGCATCACCACATTTGCTCCCGCCTGAAGCGCCTTTTCCCTTCCTTGGGGATGAATCGTCCCCATGGCCGTGGATGCCGGAATAAGCGCGTCTGGAACAACCAATCGGGATAATGAAATGATATCAAGCGCCTTTTCCATGCTTCCCTGACTGGCATCACGGAGTGGCGTATTGCTGTGCGGTAAGAAAGGGCCAATCCCGATCATATCTGGTGACAGGCTGTGCAAATAAACCAAATCGTCTGCCAATTCGCTGTTCGTTTGTCCCGGCAATCCCACCATACATCCAGCCCCGATCTGAAATCCGATACGCTGCAACGCTCGCAGACGGCTGCGCCTGCTTTCGATCGTCATCGTCGGATGGAGCTTGGCATACAAACTGGGAGAAGCTGTCTCATGCCGAAGCAAAAAACGGTCCGCGCCCGCATCGTATAGTCGCTCATAAGTTTCGTCATCCCGTTCACCGATGGACAAAGTAACCGCCACATCCGTAAACCGGCTTTTAATTTCCCGAATTAGTTTCGTCAGCCGGGCAGTCGTAAACCAGTAGTCTTCTCCACTTTGCAAAACAAAGGTCCGATAGCCCAGTTCGTACCCCTCCGCACAACAGGCCAGAATTTCTTCCGGCTTCAACCGGTAACGGTCTGCTTGTTTATTCGAAGCGCGCAGTCCACAGTACATGCAATCCTGACGACATATACTTGAGAATTCAATTAATCCTCGTAAAAAAACACCTTTTCCATAACGCTCCAATTTGGTGCGAGCTGCCAGTTGGCGCAGTTGAGCTCGTAGCGTCGGCTCACTATCCAGACGTGTCAGCAGCTCCGTCATTTCCGTATGCGTCCATTCCTTGCCATCAGCCAGACGCAGTAATAATTCGTCCGTGACTCATCCCTTCTTCCCTCGTCCATCCGGACTTTACATCATCAGTGGCTTATGTCGTACACGTATTATTCTAACAACATTAGAGAGAAGATAACGTGACTAGTTTCACAGAAAATCCCATTTTCTGAAAATCAATTTCATTCTCAACTTTAAAACTACGTATTCATCTTTACACACAAAAAAGCTGCCTCCTCCTTTAAAGAAGAAACAGCTTTAATCGATGGTTTTGTTTTATTACTGAATCAAATCAATCGCCTGTTGGGGTACAAAATAATCAACGCCGTTAAATACGATTACACCGTTGAGCGTGTAATGTTTACCATTCAATGTAGCAATACTTTTGTATACTGGTAGCTCCAGCTTGTTACTTCCTTTGGTCACCGTGATGACTTTCGTGTCCGCAGCAAACTTGGCTCCTTTAGCTTCAAATGCAGCTTTTGCAGGAACAAACAGCTGCTTGCTGACTGTATCCAAATCCAGCCCAAGCACACGTGTCATATACTTATTTACATCAGTATTGTCGATTACACCAGATGGACGGTCTCCGTTCGGCGCGTACGTATACAACACGACATCGCCTCCTGTGTGTCCACCTGTAGTCCAGCCAATATTCGCACGTTTGCTAATGATTGGTCCGACGGCATAGTTCATACTGCCTTCTTTGGCGTCTTTTATTGTTTTTACTTCTTCGTCTGTCAAATCGGTGATGCCAAAATACGTGGAGAGCGCCTCTTTAATATTGCTGCGATCTGCATTCAGTTTGGCTTCCAAGCCTTCACCTGTCAGCTTCGCTTTTTTCAGCGGATCTATAAATGAAGCCAAAGGCGTTTTGTCATAATTGCTCGTTGTATCACTGCTACCAATCGTCAATCCACCGTTCCCGTGGTCTGTCACTGCTACGACGACTGTATTTTGGTTTTGCTTGGCGTAATCCAGAGCCACTTTCACTGCTTCGTCAAATGAAAGCACGTCACTAATAATCCCCGTTGGGTCATTAGCATGTGCCGCCCAATCCACTTTGCTGCCTTCTACCATTAAGAAAAAGCCTTTGTCATTTTTGGATAACACATCAATCGCTTTTGTTGTCATTTCTGCCAGACTGGGCTCCTTCGCTGCATCTCGATCCAGGTCATACGCAAGAGCTTCAGGTGAAAAACTGCCCCAAAGCTTGCTGGAGGTTGAATTTTTCAAACCCTCTGGTGTTGTGACATAATCATAGCCCTGGTCTTTAATTTGGGCAATTACATCTTGGCCGTCCTTACGTCCCACTGGTTCCAAAAACTTGCCGCCTCCACCTAATACGACGTCAACTCCGTTGTAGGCTTGCTGCATGCTGAGTGCATCATAATTTTTGCGGTCAGGATAATGTGCGGTAAAATCAGCTGGTGTCGCATGCATAATCTCTGAAGTAGCAATAATTCCGGTCGATTTTCCTGCCAGCTTGGAAGCCTCCAGAATGGAAGCTACAGGCTTTTTGGCCTCACCTGCTGCGATCGGTTGTTGTCCAGGCATTGTCGCTTCATCTGGAAGAACACCTACATAACCAGTATGTGATTTATGCCCTGTGGCAAAAGCAGTACCCGCCGGAGCAGAATCGGCAATCGGTGCATCCGCAGAATGCGTACGCACCATCCCACTTGCCATGCTGTCTAACGTTAAGGATGAGCCCTTGTACCATCTAGCCAGTGCAGTGGCATCATTAGCCATACCGTCTGGAATCAGAATAATTACATTTTTAATTGACGTATCCTTTTCAACTGCCATTGCTGTCCCGCCACTTACGGTTAGCATCATAGTCGCTACAAGCGCAGCCACTGACTTTTTCGTATGTATCCCCCAGCATTTTAGCATTCATTTTCCTCCCAGACCTTTTTTGTATAACCAAAACTAAGATTAATTGCGTTTTATCAGGAGAATGTTAAATGAATTCGTCATCTGTATTAACAGACTCTATTTATAAAAAAAATGCTTCATGTATATAAAACTTGTGACACATGAAATTTGTTAGGACTGTCCATTTAATTTTATTATTGTATAATCAGTCTATGATGTAATAGGAAATGCTTATAAGACAAGGAGCGTAAAGTACGATGGAATTCAGACAGCTTCAGTACACTTTGCAAATTGCAGCGGAAAAAAACTTCTCACGCGCAGCAGAAAAACTGCACATTGCTCAGCCCTCGTTGAGCCAGCAATTGTCCAAACTGGAAAAAGAGCTCGGAGTGCTGCTATTTCAACGCAACACCAGCACGGTGGAATTAACACATGCTGGAGCAAGCTTTGTGGAAAAGGCAAAAAAAATAGTCGATGCGGTGGAACAGCTCCGACAAGAAATGGACGATATCTCTCAGTTGAGAAAAGGGAAGGTCGTCGTTGGCAGTATGCCTATCACGGGCTCCCACCTGCTGCCACATGTTCTGCCTGTATTTAAGAAGGCGCATCCAGACATTGAAATCGTGTTAGTCGAAGATTCATCCATGAATCTGGAGAAAAAAACGGCCAGTGGCGATACAGACCTCAGCCTGCTCTCTCTCCCCTTAGTAGAGCCTACACTTTCTTATGTACCCATCGGTGAAGAATGGATTGATCTCGCTGTTCCTCCGGGTCACCCCCTAGCCCTGCGTAAGAACGGTACTCAGCCGCAACCCGTGCATATGGAAGAACTTAAAGACGAGCCTTTTGTCGTCCTGAAAAAAGGACAAGGCTTTCGCAAGCTGACGATGGATCTATGTCATCAAGCAGGCTTTGAACCCCATGTGGTGTTTGAAAGCACTAATATGGAGACGCTCCAATCGCTCGTCGCGACAGGCATGGGTGTGACACTGGTCCCCCGTTTTATTGCCCGTGCCGCCAGCAGCGAGTTTGTCCCAGCACTGCTGCCACTAGCCGAACCTACCCCCAGCCGTACTCTGGCGATTGCTTACCGCAACGGACGTTATTTGTCTAAAGCTGCCGAAGCCTTTATTGATACCTTCCGAGAAACAGTCAAGCAACTTTCTCAAAAGTAGGAGCAAATATGGAAAGGACCGTCTTCCTCCCCAGCCCAGCCAGAGAGGAAAACGGTCCTGGGGCTTCGCCCCTATACTTTCAACACTTCATTTAGTTCACGGGTTCGATTACACTGTTGCGATGTTGCTTCCATCTGTCTTCAACGAACCACAATTCGTTTTCATTTGAATTCCATGTCAGCTTCGCCTGATTACTCTACGCTTGCTCGGAAACTCCACTTTATCCATCCCGCATCACTTCTTTCCTTAAGGTCTCTAGTCTTGGTATCCCAAGAATGTCCTACCTCAGTTCCAATGTGCTGTGTGATCCCAAAGTGCCTGTCCTCGCTTTGTTGTGATCAAGGTGTCCCTAAATGTGGTGGACTTTTATCCTGATCATAGCCCATTTCATAGTTGTTTCCGACAACCTGTCTATTTAAGCCTCTCGGCCGTGACAGGCCATCCCTATTCGCCAGTTCGGATCTACTTTGGTTATCCATCGTTATCAACCTCCTGGTGTCGGGATACTATTATAATACACCTATAGGCTGTATCTGAAACAGGCGGGACAATTTTTTATTGGGAAGAACCAAATGCTTGCTGCACGTCATCTTCACTCACTTGTGTCTTAATAACCAGTTTCGAAGGATCTTGAGGCGAATATATAACCTCTACAATACTTCCCTGCTGGAGTTTGGATAGTTGGGAAGAAAAAACATCCTTTTGCGTGGTTACATCAAATGTCTCGCCATTGCTTTTCGTTACTGTCAGTGTGAATTGAAGCTTGATTTTATTGGGCCTCGCTTCCCCCATGGGTCTGACATCCAGTATCTTCGCATAGGCCTGCTCGCCGGTTTTGGCAATTTCCATCAGCTCAGGCGATACGCCCTGCTTGACCATCTGCTCATTCATTAACGCTTGCAAATCCATTTGTGACACCTGACCTTTCAGGTCAAGACCTACCTTCATTTTGTTTCTCTCTGATATGATCAACGGAATGATTGTGCCTGGCTGAAATTGAGCCATGGAGGTCAATGGAATAATCGTCGTTAAAGCAGTATCATATTTGTCTTCTCCCTGCTTGGTTACGGTCAACCCGAGCTTTACCTGCGGCTGGTTGTTTATATATGTGCCTGTTTGTTGAACACTTGTAATGATTCCCACTCCAGAAACACCCTTCTTGATTTTACCGCCTCCAAAAAATAGACCTAAAATGCTAGGCAGAAATATAAGCGCAAAGCCTGTGTAAATTAACGGCCGATACCATGGCGCCTCCATAATTAAAAATGGATCATCCCATAAATATTCAGCCAGAAAAGGTGAAAACCCAACGCCAAACACCAGAAGTAACCCGATCAGACTCAGAAATCCTTTCATCTTCTAAAACCCCTTTTTCAATCATCTATTTTAAAAAATATGCTCGTAAGAAAGGTGAACCGACTCTATTCATTTACGCTGTCACGAGCCCCATATAAATCAGCTCTGAGGGATTTACCGGGTTGCTACCCAGCCCCACCGTATCTCCAGGCCGCGGAATTTGCAGCTTGGAAACGAGGGTTTCCAGCGTTTTTTGATATCGGTTGCCGCTAACTTCTGTCACATCTAGTACTAGCACCACAATCGGATCAAAATTCACGAGCTTCCCGGTATCTGTTACCGAAATAACAACCGCAGTCCCTGCCATCGTCAATCCACTGTTAGCCGCCGTTTGAGTTTGCCTTGCCGAGGTTAAGCTCTGGTTGATCTGTTCCCGCTGCTCTTGGGGGATAAGACCTTTCATATATAATCCAGACAATCCCTTATTCATCAGTTGATCTGCATGTTCTATCGCATCCTGCTGTTTTTTCTTCTTGCCGAAAAAGTTCATCATGTAGCTGCACCTCGTATACTGTATTGTTGTTCCTTATGAATTCAGTATAGAAGACGGTATCCGGCATCACAATACGTTTTGGCACATACAAATAAACCGAAAAAACAGCAGCTTTAATCTGCATTTTATCGGTTTATTTTTGAATTTTGGCATGGTTTGCACAAAATTTTACTCAATTCGGAGCATTCTTTCGTATGATCGTCCAATGGTTTTGTGAAAAACGAGTGCATTCAGACTATTTTTTACGCAAAAGATAGACCAATTTGCGATAATACGCTGATGATTCCTTATAACGCCGACTGTCCTCGGACACTACAGCCAGCGTTTCATATAGCTGCTCAAGCCGCGTAGGATGCTGGAGGGCTTCAAAATAAGGCAAACATTGCAAAGCATGCATCCAAAAAGCATCTTGATTCCCCTGGGCAAGCGCAAGCTGGCTTTCATAAAAATCAAGCCCCATTTGCTGATCTGTTGTCAGATTAGTTTTGCGCAGCAAATCCAGATGCTGTGAGAGCAGCCCCCAGTTTTTCCGGGCAAACGCAATCTCGCAGCGATATATCAGCGTAACAGGCAGCATCATTTGCTGCATTTCCTCGCGCTCCCGACTCACCAGTGCTTCAAAACGCACTACTTCCTCCAAGGCCTTATCCAACTCGCCAATCGACGTTAGCATAATAATCCGATTGTTCAGGATCGTCGTGAGCATATCTGCTGCATTTTCCAAATAGACCAAATTGGCTTCTGCCATAGACAACGTTAACAGTGCTTCCTGCACAGACCCCATAGCAAAACAATAACCGCTGTAAGCCACATACAGGCCTGTCAAACGGTGAAAAAGCCGATCGTCATATATCCTGCGCATCGTCTGCTCGAACACCTGCTTTGCCTGATCAAATTGCTTGACCTGAATGCAGGCCTCCATCATAATGTTTTGCGCATTGAGCCAGTTTTCCGTTCCCTCTTCCACTAGGCGGATGAGCTGCGTAACGCTATTTAGTACATCATAATAATGGTTTTTAGACCGGAAATACTGAATCTTATAAAATAAAATTGCTTTTTTTAGCGGTGCAGGCAGCTCCACCTCATCCGAGCGACCAAACTTCTCCAAGTAAAAATTCAAATAGGTTTGATGTAAATATTCATAGGCCGTTGGGTCATTGATCTGCTGAAAATAAACAGCCTTCATCAAATAAGTCGTCATTTCCACGACAAGCGAATCATTGCGATCCTCCAGCTGATTCACATAGCTTTCCGTCGTGGTGTTAGCCAGCTTGGACAGCTCTGTGAAAATCTTATCCGCTGTAACCAGCGTCTCCTCATCTTCTGCCGATGCACGCAATAGGTAGGAAGGTTGTACACCTAGCCGCTCAGCAATTTGCTCAGCCAGATCCTCAGCCATCGGGTAACGGTCAGCTAGTATATTCGCAAAATGTGCAGGTGTAACTAATCCGTCTACCAATTCTTTACGGGACAGGTTTTTCTTTTTACACAAAAATTCAATACGTTCCTTAAGCATGGATTAATCCTTTCTACACTGATTATCGGTCATACAGTAGGGGGCGCCGATCTTCAAACACCGGAATACGCCCACGCACGTCCTGAACCAAGGCAGACTCAATGAATCCTGTGACAATTTCCTCCTGCTCTCCACCCTCGGCCATGATTTCTCCCCATGGATCGATGATGAGCGAATGCCCGAAGAAATCGGTATCTCCACTACGACCTACACGGTTACAAGCAATGACGTACATTTGGTTTTCAATAGCTCGTGCGGTCAGCAGGGTGCGCCAGTGATGAAGCCGTGGATGGGGCCATTCTGCGGGTACAATCAGCAAATTTGCTCCGGATAGAGCCAGACTGCGAGCCAATTCAGGAAAACGAATATCGTAACAGATTGATGCTCCGGCCTGTATCCCACCATCCAGTGTGAATACCACCTTTTCCTCGCCAGGCTGTAAATATTTCTCTTCATCCATAAGTCGGAACAGATGGATTTTGGAGTACGAAGCCACCTCTGTGCCTGTACGGTCAAAAACGAGCATCGTATTATACACATGACCGTCGCTTTTTTTCTCTGCAATCGACCCTGCTACTACATTTACTTGATGTGTGGCAGCAAACGCCGCTATCCATGCCCGAGTCTCCGTTCCTTCCTCGTCCGCCAGCTCTTGAATGCGATCCAAGGCATAACCTGTATTCCACATTTCCGGCAGAACAATCAGATCCGGCTTCTGTTCGGCCTTTACCGCTTGTTCCATTAAAAATCGAATATGACTGTTGTTTTCCGTGGGATTTCCTATTTCTATATGAGCTTGTATAAGTGCCACACCGAATGGCTGAGCTTTCTGATACGTCAAAATCCTTCATCCTCTCTGTAAGTCGGAACTTTCCGTGCCCCATTGTCCGGTATTTTCTCCCATCATAGCCCGATTAGTCTGGATTACGCAACCCATGCAAGCTTAATTCCCCCTATACAACTCGGTAAAATCGTGATAGATTGTTTCTTAAACTATTCCAAAAGGTCGTGTGCATGGATGACTCATTTTTCTATTCCCTCCGCTGACATCATGAAACAGTTACCCACTCAATTTTTTGCCACACTTGTACAAAATGTAAACCGTGAAATTGCAGCAGGGCATGATGTCATTAATCTTGGCCAGGGAAACCCGGATACTCCCACTCCTTCTCATATTGTTAAAGCTTTGCAGGAATCGGCGGATAACCCGCTATATCATAAGTATTCACCTTTTCGCGGTTACAGCTTTCTCAAAGAAGCCATTGTCCAGCGCTATCAGGAGGATTACGGTGTAACGCTTGACCCGGAAAGCGAGGTCGCCATCCTGTTTGGCGGAAAAACAGGCTTGGTTCAGCTACCGCAAGTTCTGCTCAATCCCGGCGATGTGTGTCTCGTCCCTGATCCCGGTTACCCCGATTACTGGTCTGGCGTAGCCTTGGCTAAAGCGGAAATGTCCTTCCTCCCCTTAAAGGAAGAGAACCGTTTCCTGCCCGATTACGAAGCCATTGCCGAAGAAGATCGCCGCCGCGCCAAATTAATGTTCCTTAACTATCCGAATAATCCGACTTCGGCGACTGCTCCACTTTCCTTATACGAGGAAACGGTTGAATTTGCGCTACGTAACGGTATTGTGGTTGCCAGTGATTTTGCCTATGGCGCTATTGGATTCGATGGCAAGCGGCCTGTAAGCTTCCTTCAGGCCGAGGGGGCTAAGGATGTGGGGATTGAGTTCTATACCTTGTCCAAAACATACAATATGGCAGGCTGGCGTGTTGGTTTCGCGCTCGGTAATGCCAAAATCATTTCGCTGATTAATTTGCTACAGGACCATATTTATGTCAGCCTGTTTGGCGGCATTCAGGCAGCAGCGGCGACAGCCCTGACGTCCTCACAGGAATGCGTAACCGAGCTGGTGGCTCGCTATGAATCACGCCGTAACGCTTTTTATGATGCCCTTGGGCAAATAGGCTGGAAGGCGACGCGTCCAAGCGGCTCCTTCTTCAGCTGGTTGCCTGTGCCGCAGGGCTATACTTCGGCTTCCTTTGCGGATCTGCTGCTGCGTGAAGCCAAGGTAGCTGTCGCTCCAGGGGTTGGGTTCGGTAGCGGCGGCGAAGGATATGTACGAGCAGGGCTTCTGAGCTCAGAAGCTCGTCTCGCCGAGGCGGCTGATCGAATCGGCAAGCTAAACCTGTTTGGTTAAGCCGTATTTTCCAGCTACAACTTCTTTGCCAAACCTGGTCTTTTCGTGGTATTCTGTATCCAATATCATTTAGCGCGTTGAAGGGACTATTAAGAGAGGCTCAGTCCTGTTCAGAGAGTAAATTCCGATAGGCTGCAAGAATTTACCTGGACTCTCTCCCAACTCCTACCCCCGAGCGCCCTGCGCAATCAGGCGGTTCCTGCCGTTAACAGGGTTCAAGTGGGATGATCATGAATCATCAATGAAGGTGGTACCGCGGAAGCACAAACTTTCGTCCTTTGTATACAAAGGATGGAAGTTTTTTTGCATTAAAAAGAGTAAAATTAAGGAAGTGGACATCTTGTCAACACGTATCGTCATTAAAATCGGCAGCAGCTCCCTGACTGGAGTGGAAGGTGGTCTGAATCGGGAAGCCATCGCTTATTTTGCTAGGGAAATCAGCTTGCTTCGTGCAAAAGGCCATGAAGTGCTACTGGTTACTTCAGGCGCTGTAGCCGCCGGGTTCCGGGAAATTGGGTATCCTTTCCGGCCCAAACTGCTGCATGAAAAGCAAGCGGCCGCTGCCGTAGGCCAAGCTCTTCTCATGCAAGCCTATGAGCAGGCTTTTAAAAATTTTGACCTCGTGATCGCGCAGGTTCTGCTGACCCGTAGTGACTTCTTGAGCCGCAAACGGATGAACAATGCCGGAATGACCGTAGAAGAATTGCTGCGCCAGCAGGTTATCCCGATTTTTAACGAAAATGACACCGTATCGATTGACGAATTGAAATTCGGTGATAACGATATGCTGTCTGCGCTAGTTGCTAATCTGGTCAAGGCCCAGCATTTGATTATCATTACGGATACCGATGGCGTATATACGGCAGACCCGCGCAAGCATCCGAATGCCGTACGTTTTGAACGTATCGAGGAAATTACAGAGGAGATTTATGCATTAGCCGGAGGTTCCGGATCAGCAGTAGGAACTGGCGGCATGCGATCCAAAATCGAGGCTGCTAAAGTAGCTACACGCGGAGGTGTGCCTGTATATGTGGGTCGCGTAAGTGAGAATGGCGATTTGGACGCAGCCGTCGCAGGGCATGGACCGGGCACTTATTTTGATACTCACCTGTCTTCACTGCCGATGAAAAAACAATGGCTTGGATTTATGTCCACCCCTCTTGGCTCGGTGCATGTAGACCAAGGAGCCGAGGAGGCGTTGGTACACGGAGGGCATAGCCTGCTTCCGGTCGGCGTACGCCGTGTCGAGGGCAGCTTTCATGCCGGAGATGTCGTTGAGGTGCTGGGACCGGAAAATAAGATATTAGGACGCGGCATCGTAAATTATGATGATGAACAGCTTCGAATCGTACAAGGTTTACCCAGCGGCGAGGTTGTGGGCAAAATTGGCCCTATTCACCGGCTTGAGGTGATCCACAGGGACGAATGGATTACATTATGTATGTAGGGAGGCCATATTATGAGTGATTTAACGACAAACACAGCAAAAACAGAAAAAAACCAGTTCAGTGAAGTACGAACCAAAGCAAGTCTCGCGAAAAAAAGTGCCATCATTATGAACCGACTGACTACAGCCCAAAAAAATGAAGCATTGCTTGCTATGGCTGAAGCTCTAGTGAACCATACGGAGGAGCTGATTGCAGCGAATCAAATGGACCTGAAACGTGGAAAGGAACTGGGAACGTCGGAATCGCTGCTCGACCGCCTCAAGCTGACCGAGGAGCGAATCGGAGCTATCGCCGAAGGATTACGCCAGATTGCTGTGCTACCTGATCCGGTCGGTGATACGCTTGAGCAAATTGAACGTCCCAACGGTCTGCGAATTGAAAAAATACGTGTTCCACTAGGTGTCATTGGCATTATATATGAAGCACGTCCAAATGTGACTGTGGATGCTGCGGGTCTGTGCTTGAAAACAGGCAATCCGGTTGTGCTGCGCGGCGGTTCGGCTGCTCTCTCCTCCAATCGCAAAATTATTGAAGTGCTCCAGCAAGCGCTAGACGCCACAGCCGTGCCGCGCGAAGCACTTCAACTTATTGAGGATTCAGACCGTGCCTCTGTCAACGAAATGCTTACGTTGAATGGCTTGCTGGATGTGATTATTCCACGCGGCGGGCGTTCACTCATTCAAAATGTTGTTCAGAACGCTACCGTGCCTGTCATCGAAACAGGGGCTGGCGTATGCCATACATTCCTGGACGCAACAGCGAATGCAGAAATGGCCGAAGCCATTACACTCAACGCCAAGGTGCAAAGACCGTCTGTATGCAACTCGATGGAAACATTGCTTGTGCACTCGGATTATGCACAAGCACATTTAACAGAATTAGCAGAACGTTTCCGTAATGCCGGGGTTGAGCTGCGCGGTTGTGCGCGGACACAAGAACTGGTTCCTTGGGCTGTTCCTGCTACGGAAGAGGATTATGGCACCGAGTACAATGATTACATTTTGAATGTCAAAGTCGTAAACCATTTGGACGAAGTACTGGAGCATATTGCCCGTTATGGTACGATGCATTCAGAGTGTATCGTCACCGAGGATACAGCTCATGCTGAGCGTTTTCTGCAAGAAGTGGACGCGGCAGCTGTGTACCACAATGCATCCACCCGCTTCACGGATGGCTTTGAGTTTGGATTTGGTGCCGAGATCGGAATCAGCACACAAAAATTACATGCCCGTGGCCCAATGGGGTTGCCTGCCTTGACTTCAACCAAATACCGCGTGTACGGTACTGGACAAATCAGGGAATAATATCATAAATCAATCCGTAATTTTGGAGGTTATGAATCCATGTGTGAATCACAAACAAAGGTGTTAATTAACGAACAAATTACGTTTTTCGGAGCAGGCTCAATGGCAGAGGCTATTATTCGTGGGATGACGAATCGTTCTGTCGTCAAACGTGACGGGATTACCGTCATCAACCGCAGTAATCAGGCTCGTCTTGAAGAACTTCAGCAGCAATACGGAGTATTATTCCAAACTGAAGAAGCCGCCAAAACGGAACTGCTGCGTCATTCTCCAGTGATCGTGCTTGCCATGAAACCTAAAGACGCTGCCAAGGCCCTTGGACAGCTCGGCCCCCTCCTGTCAGATGAACAGCTGATCATTTCAGTCATCGCCGGATTGTCTATTCGCACTATGCAAACATTGCTGGGTCGCAAGCAGCCCATCGCGCGGACGATGCCTAATACGTCCAGCTCGATTGGACTCGGTGCCACAGGCATCAGCTTTTCTAAGGAGATCAGCGAAAGTCAGCGTAAAAACGTGCTTACGATATTCGAATCTGTAGGTACGGTAACGGTTATAGAAGAAGAGAAAATGGATATATTGACTGGCATTTCCGGAAGCGGCCCTGCCTATGTCTACTACTTAATGGAAGCCATGATCGCCGGGGGAATCCGCGGTGGCTTGACTCCTGAACAAGCACACGAATTAACGGTGCAAACTGCGCTTGGAGCAGCACGCATGGTACAGCAAACTGGAGAGGAGCCTTCTGCTCTTCGCCACAAAATCATGTCTCCTAACGGCTCCACGGTAGCTGCATTGGAAACACTGGACAAAGGTGACTTCTACGAAACGGTGATTGCGGCGGTGCAGCGGTGTGCTGAACGATCCCGTGAGATGGGAGCTGTACTTAAGGAGGGAATTGAATGAGCTATTGCCTGGCGACCTACCGAGTATACGATGACAGAGCTGATTTTAACCAAAAGGCCCAATCAATTGCCATCGGCATGACGGTGGGCAGCTGGACTGAGCTCCCTCAGGCCAAGCGGGCTGCGATGCAAAAACACCTTGGTTCTGTTCAATCTGTAGATATTCACGATGGAGGCCCTGGTGAGCGGTACGCCGACCTGACCATCGCTTACCCGGATGTCAATTTCAGCCGAGATATCCCCGCTTTGCTGGTTACGGTCTTCGGCAAAATTTCAATGGACGGCCGAATTAAGCTGACGAAGCTGGGTTTCTCGGAAGCCTTCCTCTCTGCTTTTTCGGGACCGAAATTTGGTATCAGCGGCTTGCGCGATCAGCTTGGCGTGTATGATCGACCTCTGCTTATGAGCATTTTCAAATCCGTGATTGGGCTCAACTTGGACGAACTGCGTGAACAGTTTACCCGTCAGGCTCTCGGCGGCGTCGATCTGATCAAGGACGACGAGATCTTATTTGAAAATGCGCTGACGCCGATTGAAAAACGTGTTGAAGCCTGTATCCGGGCCGCTGAAGCGGCTGAGCGTGAAACTGGTAAAAAGCTGCTGTATGCCGCTAATTTAACCGGTCCAACCTCGCAGCTCAAGGCGCAAGCCCTCAAGGCTATCGACGCAGGCGCGAACGCGTTACTGTTTAACGTGCTGGCCTACGGTTATGATGTGCTGCATGAACTTAGCAGCGATCCCGCCATCTCAGTGCCAATTGCAGCCCATCCTTCATTAGCGGGTGCTGCTTACCCATCGCCTCATTACGGCATATCGGCGTCCGTCCTGCTCGGTCAGCTTATGCGTCTGGCTGGCGCTGACCTTGTTCTCTTCCCTTCTCCCTACGGCTCCGTGACGATGCCACGTGAGGAGAACATGGCGATCCGCGACGAACTGATCACCCTTGATTCACCGCTGAAGGCCAGCATGCCTGTCCCTTCCGCAGGGATTCACCCAGGGCTGGTACCGCTCATTGT
The DNA here is from genome assembly GCF_050516475.1 of Paenibacillus ottowii. NCBI lineage: Bacteria > Bacillati > Bacillota > Bacilli > Caryophanales > Paenibacillaceae > Paenibacillus > Paenibacillus ottowii. The sequence continues at coordinate 979,029 of NZ_CP191577.1, forward strand.
ACGCGACTTTGGTACCGATGTGGTGGTTAACGCTGGGGGCGGTATTCACGGACATCCACTGGGGACAGAAGCTGGTGGCCGCGCCTTTGTACAAGCGATTGAAGCGGTCCAGCAAAATGTCCCGCTGGCACAATACGCCCGTACTCATCCTGAGCTGCAATCTGCGCTCGACACGTGGGGAGGCGAACGATGAGCACTACAAAGAAGCCCGTCATTTTTTGCGATTTTGACGGGACCATTACAAACAGCGACAATATTGTCGCTATAATGAAGCATTTTCAGCCTGCGGGCTATGAACCTATCATGCATCAAATTGTGAACGGACATATGTCCATTCGTGAAGGTGTAGGGGCGATGTTTGCCCTCATGCCTTCAGAGCAAAAGGACGAAATTATCTCCTATGTACTTGGACAAGCGGGTATACGTGAGGGCTTTGCACGCTTTTTGGACTTTGTCCGAGAGCAGCAGATTGAATTTTTCGTTACTAGCGGCGGCATTGACTTTTTTATTGATCCATTGCTAAAACCGTTTAATATTCCACACAAACACATTTATTGCAATGGAGCGGATTTTTCGGGGGATCACATCCAGATAACGTGGCCGCATCAATGTGAGGAACCGTGTAAAAATGACTGCGGCATGTGCAAAACAACCGTCATTCGTCAATACCCTCCCGAGCAATACGAACGGATTTTGATTGGCGACAGCCTGACCGATTTTGAAGGAGCCAAAATTGCCGACTTCGTGTACTCCCGCTCGCATCTGACTTTAAAGTGTCAAGAGCTTGGTGTACCACATGTACCCTTTGAGACATTTGACGATATTATCAAGGATTTAAAGCAAAAACAGGAGCAGGGGGTACTGTAATGAGTTTTAACCTGGCAGACATTTCATTCGAGGAAAAACGCCGTGCTCTGGAAGAACTTGCTGATGTCAAGGAGCTATTCGCCTCGCGCAACTGGTTCCTAGGCACAAGCGGCAATTTGTCGATCCGAATTGGTGATTTTCATCCTGAACAATTTTATTTTGCAGTCACCGCTAGCGGCAAGGATAAAACCAAGCGCACTCCTGAGGATTTTCTGTTTGTAAATCAATACGGAAAAGCAGCAGAAGCCACAAACCTCAAGCCAAGTGCAGAAACGCTCATCCATTGCGAAATTTACCGATTGACAGGCTGTGGAGCGGTTTTTCATGTGCATACCGTGTTTAACAACCTGATTTCTGAATATTACGGCGAGCAGGGCTTTGTACCTGTACAAGGCATCGAGCTCATTAAAGCTTTTAACATTTGGGAGGAAAATGCCGCCATTCAGATTCCCGTGCTGCCCAATTATGCTGATATCGCCTCGATTGCCAAGCTGGTGCCGGGCGTGCTGAATGATCAGGTTCCAGGGATTTTATTACGTAATCACGGTATTTATGCGTGGGGGCGTGATGTGTTTGAAGCTAAAAAGCATCTGGAGGCGTTTGAGTTTCTGTTTGAAACGACCTATCGCTCCCTGCTGCTAAAAGCTTTGAAATGAATAACATGTAAATATTAAAGATGCATATCGGTGAACTATAAAAAGTGGTCATCAAATTTCGGGAACGGAGCCTAGCGAAAGCACGGTACGTTCTCTTTTTTATTTCAAAAGGGTTCTAGCCCACTGGCAAGATAAAAATGAGTTGAGGTGATCAGGTGAGTAAAGTTTTAGAAGATATGATATTACATTTAGAAAAGCAACTGATGCATGCTCGGAGAGAGGGTTTTGAAAGATAATTCTACACCATATCGAATATTTCCTTTTCCCTAATAAATCCTTAAATTCAATATCGTAAAAAAACGTCCCCTATTGGGGACGCTCCAGCGTGAATTGCTCTCCTAGCTTCGCATAGTTATTCCCGGCCAATCGACTCACCGGACGCAACTCCTTGGCAATCACATATGTATTTTGGTACGCTTCCTCCGACAAATGATACTGCACTACGCGACCAATTAATAGATCACAGGCAGGTGTGTTCTCCTTGCCTCCCAGCGGGATCACTTTCTCCAAAATACATTCCATGCGAATCTTCGCCTCAGTTACACCCGGAACGGCGATTTTTGTACTCTGGATCGGGGTGAGACCTGCCAGTGCAACCTCACTCTCCTCCGGCGACAGACGGGAAGCCGTCACATTCACCGCCCCGACGTTGTCTTCATCTGTAATATGTACGACAAAAGCCTTATGCTCTATCGCATTACGTGCTGTATCTTTGGAAACTCCATCAACACGCTGTACGGATACAGACAGCAGTGGCGGCTCGGCGGCAACGATGGAAAAATAACTGAACGGAGCACCATTCAGCACCCCTTCGCTGCTCAAAGTCGTAACAAACGCTACCGGCCTTGGGATAATACTTCCGGTCAACAGCTTATAATTTTCACGCTCTGTAAGTGTGTCAGGATTCAGTGAAATCATTTTTTCCCTCTTTTCCGGTTACATCCGCTCTTCGAATGCATATCATCAAATTACGCCTGATAAGCAACTATATCTTTGAACTAGTGACATAGCTGAAAACCCAGGCTCCCTAACAAGTATCGCGCGTATAATACAAAATGTAAAGCTGAAGCTGGAAGCACTCTCTATTTTTCAATCACATTTCCCTGACTGTCACGCACAGTAACCACTATTCCCTCAGGCACAGCAATGGTAACGTCCAGCTGATGATGTGTTTGCATAAAACGTGTGGGAACCTGGCTGAGAAGTACATATAGTGTATCTCCAATTTGCTTTGTCTGATACAGTTCCGTTCCTTTGAAATCCTCCTCATTGCCTGTATATACATAACTCCCGAACACATGCACCTCCGGTGAGGTGGTTGCGTCAATTTTAACTGCATAAGGGTCTTCACCCTGCACAATCACCTTGGTCACTCCGGCAGGCAGCTTTTCATGCCAATCTGGAAGAATCCTTGTTTCCTGTACCGAACTCATTATTTCTCTAACTTGCGGAGTGATCCCTAATGAACTAACCAGCGCAAATCCAATACAACAAAAAACCAATACCGCCGTAATAAACATGCTGAACACATCATATCGAATGCGCTCACGTGTCCCTTTCCAGGCAGTATACATTAAAATTTCCAGTCCCAGCAAAACAAATACGACAGGCCACCAGGTTAGCGCCTGATCCAGTATGCCTGCTCCCCAAAACTTGGAGGCAAACATTACGCCGCCCAGCAGCACCAAGAACAGTCCCATGGACAGTCTTCCGACTTTCCATACGCCTGTTGGCGCGTTGGAGTTCTTAGAGGTACCATTCTTATGAGATAAAGTGCCCAATATGCCTGTTGCACCAGTCATGTCGTTTTGAGAGTGATGGGCTCCCTTAAAGGAAGCCTCACTCTTTGAAAATTCAGTATCCATTTTATCGTTTCTCCTTTGCTCGCTTAGATTTGGAATTGCCAATCATCATCCAAACACCGCCGCCAATTAATAGGAGCGAGACAATAATGGTTCTTAAATACATGTCAACTATGTTGTAAATTCGTTCATCCGGGAACAGGCGATCCAGTGTTGGAACAAGTACGTTAATTAGGATATAGTATGCACCCAGCAGAAGCAGTCCTAAGCCTACCCAGCGGTGATATTGAGCAAACATACCGATCACAGGCTTGTCGACCAGCTGCTCCCGTCCATAACGGCTTACCTGCTGCAACGCATCAAAAAAGCTGTAAAACCAGACCACTGGAATGAGGAACAAAAAGAGTGAAAGGTGTAGCACGTCCAGTATATAGATAAATCCTAAAAATAGTAGCATGAGCTGGAGCCCACGTTTTTGCAAACCAATATACATATGCCCGGCACCGGGAAATACCGATAAAATGGTGGCCAGCATTTTACTACGCCGTCCCTCAACTCTTCCATGCTCCAGTTCCTCAAACAAAGTCCGATCCTGAAGAATGTCTCCGGCTTGTTTGCGGTGTACATGCTGCACCGCATCAAACATACAATACAGCCAAATAATCGGCAACACGCCCGCAAACGCCAAAAATCCGGATTCATTCGTAATGCTGGTAATAAAAACGAGAATCGCTCCAAAGCCAAAGAAGGATAGTAAAAAAGACAAACCACGCTGCATCAGCCCCAAATGAAGGTGTCCCAATCCAGGAATAAATGACAGCAAAATCGTGAAAAATCGTTCATTGTCTGATCCTTTTTGAAAAGCAGGTGATCCTGCCATACCATAGTATCCTTGTTGATAATGGTTATGGTCTGGGCCAGATCCCATACCCGCTCCCGGGACATTTGTGCCTGTGTCCGTTGCCCCCTCTGGTACCTCTCCTGTTAAACCAGTCTCTCCATAAGGTCCTCTTTGCGAGTAAAAGCCATATGGATTGGGTCCTATATGAGGGGGATATGGAGCAGCAACTGCACGAGGATCATAACGTAACAAGCTAATCACAATATGCAGCATACTAAGTCCCCACAAAAGAGCAGCAACAAGTATACTTCCCAGAAAAGGCGTTCCATCCCTTGACACTACTGAAAAAAATAATCCTCCAGCCAGAAATCCGAAAAACAAAATAGTATATACAAACGCATTGGCTTTTCTGGTCCAGTAATAGTGTCCTACACCTGGAATGATGTTCAATAGAAATGCCAAGAGCTTGCTTCGTTCCGTATAAGGCATTGCTACACTTCCTTTCTATTTATGAGAACTTGATAAATGTCCAGCTGAAGGCTGGTTTAAACTTGTTCATCTTACCCTTTCATTTATTCAGGGTTTTAATTTATCGAGCCAGGTTGTCGTAGCTTGCATGACTTCTTCGCTGTAAGACACGCGTTCATTGGGAGGCATCTGCTTTCCGCCTGAATGCGGCATCATTTTGTCAAAGGCTCCACTAGATAGCAAGATCAACGTCAGGCTTGCCGCAACAACATAATGAAACACAGGTTTTTCAAACCAGCGGCGTTTTTTGAACCCAACTTGACCCGGCACTTCTATATCGGGAAGAACGGCCATTACCTGATCTGTGAAGCGTTCCGTATCCATCCAGGCAGAGTATTCTTCCAGTGCCGGCTCTAATTGCTCCAGTGCAACAAGATATAACATTAGCGCTTGTTCATCTTCTAATAAGAGCTTTTCCAGCCGAGTAGATTCCTCTATCGTACAAGTTCCTGTAATGTATGAATGCCAGTCATTCGTTTGCCCTTCCATCCACGGTCTATCCTGTTGCTCAGTCATCGCCATTCCTCCTCCTTCCAGTGATTTCGAATCCATAGTCGTGCCCGATAGAGTCTGGACTCTACCGTTTTTAAAGCTACCTGCGTTTCTTGTGCTATTTGATCGTAGGTTTTGCCCTGCATATAGTACGCTTGAATAATATCCCGATGTTGCTCGGGTAACTGGGCGATTTTTTGTGATAGTTCTACTGTTTGTTCTTCGCGGATGAGACGGGTCAGTACATCCTCATCCGGGGAAGGAAGCTGCACAAGGGATTGTGCCACGTCTATAAGCTCTGCGGGCCGCCTGTCTTGTTTGCGTTTGATATCCAGCGCTTTATGGAGCGCAATTCGGCTCAGCCACGTTTTAAAACCTTCGTTCCGGTACTGGGGGAGAGACTTGTACACCTGAACGAACGCCTCCTGCGCGGCATCTTCCGCTTCCTTACTGTCATGTAATACCGAATAGGCCACATGAAATACATGCTTGCTGTACAGCTCTACGATCTCACGGAACGCCTGCCGGTCACCAGACCGGATTCGTTCAATGATTCTCTCTATATCAATGACGCTCTCCCCTTCCCAATACTATAGACGCCAGAGAATTTTCTCCCCCTGCATATTTCGAAAAAAAATATTTAAAAAGGACACACCCTCCAACTCGAAAGGTGCGTCCTCTATCATTAAAGCTTATTTACACTTCATTGTGAAAGTCATAATGCATAAATCGGTTACCAGAAAGGCTCGTTCTATGACTTTAACTACGACCACCACTACGGAATCGCTGGGCATATTCTTTCGCATCCTGAGCATTACGGACCCGGTTTCGGCTCCACTCTAACAAAATGCGATCTATATACCGGAAATGTACTTTCCCGGCAAACACCGCTTCCTTCAGAGCCAGCAAAATCAGCTCCTCGGGATACCGATCTTGATCCACCCAGCTGCTGATCGTCTCGTATTCCATCGGTGATAATGGTCGGCCGAATTCTTTCTCAAAAATCATGAACAAATTTCGTTCTTCTGTAAGCGGGGATTCCGATATTCCATTCAGTAAATCCGGCTTCCCGGCAAACAAAATGTCATCTTCATCGTGCTGCTCTGAACGCTCGGCGATCATACATTCAGCCAGCTTGCGATACAGCCCCGTCAAGTTATAACGTTCAAATTGCACAGACGAGCTGTGGTCTTCTACGGAATCTATCCGCAAAAATCCTTCTTTCATGAGCTTACTGAAATAAAGTGCGATTTCATTTGCAGTGCACCCCATACGAGCCTGCAATTGCTCCCATGTCGGAAATTCATTACGTTCCGCTTGTTTAAATGCAAGTAACTGCATCAGCAGCAGCATTTCACCATCCGTCAGCCGAAGCGTCCGATAATGCTTGAGCAGGGCGTAGGGAATTTGAACCATTCCGGTTTCCATAGCATAGGCTACTCCCTCCGCCCATTCTGCCGCTGATGTCTTGTCGAATGATCCTGTCATTGATTATGGATACAAACGATACAGCATACGTGGGAACGGAATTGTTTCACGTACATGATCGAGTCCACAAATCCAGGCCACTGTACGCTCCAGTCCCAATCCAAAGCCAGAATGCGGAACGGTACCATAGGTGCGCAGATCCATATACCATTGGTAAGCTTCACGTGGCAAGTTATGCTCGTTAAAACGTTCTTCCATCAATGCTGGATCATCAATCCGTTGGGAACCCCCGATAATTTCGCCATACCCTTCAGGAGCGATCATATCAGCGCACAGAACAACCTCTGGGCGAGCTGGATCAGGCTTCATATAGAATGCTTTAATGTGAGTCGGCCAGTGCGTAATGAACACAGGCTTGTTATATCTTTCGGCAATAGCCGTTTCATGAGGAGCACCAAAGTCTTCTCCCCACGGGATATCGAATCCTTCACCTTGAAGGAAGGCAATTGCCTCATCGTACGTAATCCGTGGGAATTCTCCTTGAATTTGCTCTAGCTTCGAAACATCACGTCCGATGGTTTCAAGCTCCTTCGCACAATTTTTCAGAACAGACTGCACGATATGGCTTACAAATTGTTCCTGAATGTGCAAGGATTCTTCATGACCCACAAAAGCCATCTCAGGCTCGATCATCCAGAACTCAATCAGGTGACGGCGTGTTTTGGACTTTTCCGCACGGAAGGTTGGACCAAAGGAATACACTTTACCCAGCGCCATTGCCGCAGCTTCCATGTACAACTGTCCGCTTTGTGTCAAATAGGCATCTTCGTCAAAATATTTGATATGGAACAACTCTGTTGTGCCTTCTGCAGAAGATGGAGTCAAAATAGGCGGGTCTACTTTCGTAAAACCATTGCCGTTGAAAAATTCCTGTACAGCCCGGATAATTTCGGCCCGGATAATCAGAACTGCACGTTGCTTGGCGGAACGCAGCCACAAGTGGCGATGGTCCATCAGGAAGTCTACACCGTGCTCTTTGGGAGTAATCGGGTAGTTTTCGGTCAAATGAATGATTTCAATACCTGTAACCGTTAGTTCAAAGCCTGATTGGCTGCGCGGCTCCTCACGCACGATTCCAGTCACATAGAGGGAGCTTTCTTGAGTCAGGGATTTGGCGTCATTCCAAATATCCTCCGACACTTCACTTTTCACGATAACCCCTTGAATATACCCGCTGCCATCACGCAGTTGCAGGAACTGAATTTTACCGCTAGACCGCTTATTGTTTACCCAAGCGCCGATTGTAACCGTTTCCCCTACATGGCGACCCACTTGGGCAATCGTACTTTTATTTGTCATGACCGTCTTCTCTCCTTTAAACCGAAAATCAAACAGCCCTTCCCCTTGGGTCAGGCTGTTTGCTCTCGCTGTTTGGTGCATGCAGAACTTAAACTATAGCTCCACATGTATAAAATTTACATTTAGGGACCGAACTACTGAACCAGACGGAACGTATCACGGGCAATTACCAGTTCTTCGTTCGTTGGAATGATCAGTACTTCTACCTTCGAGTTTGCAGTTGTAATCCGGCGAATCTCGCCAGAACGAACAGCATTCAACGATTCATCCAGTTCGATGCCGAGGAATGTCAGTTGCTCCAACACTCTCTTACGCAGAACAACGGAGTTTTCGCCTACGCCTGCCGTAAATACAATTACGTCTACCCCGTTCATTGCGGCAGCATACGAACCGATATACTTACGCAGACGGTATTCATACATTTCAAATGCCAATGTAGAATTAGCTTCGCCTTTTTCCATACCTTCTGTGATTTCACGCATATCACTGCTGATACCAGAAATAGCTAGAAGTCCACTATGCTTATTCAGCATGGAATTGACCTCATTGACAGTCAATTCTTCTTTGTTCATGACATAAGGCACGATCGCTGGGTCCAAATCACCACTACGAGTACCCATCATAAGTCCTTCTAGTGGAGTCATACCCATCGAAGTGTCTACGGATAAACCGCCTTGAACTGCTGTTACACTACCACCATTACCGATATGACAAGTGATAATCTTCAGGTCTTCCAAAGGACGGCCGACAAATTTGGCAGCTTCCTTACTTACAAAGTCATGGGAGGTGCCGTGTGCACCGTAACGACGAACCTTGTACTTATTGTACAACACTCTTGGGATGGCGTACATATAAGCTTTTTCAGGCATGGTTTGATGGAATGAAGTATCAAATACCACAACCTGCGGTACTTCTGGCATATTCGTCTCAGCCGCTTTAATCCCCATCATGGATGCCGGGTTATGCAGCGGAGCCAGGTCGAACAAGCGGCGGATTTCACTCTTCGCTTCAGGTGTTACGAGTGCTGACTGTTTGAAGATTTCGCCACCATGAACCACACGATGACCCACAGCCTGAATTTCGCTAGTACTGGAGATGACACCATGCTCTGCATCTGTGAGTGCATTCAGCACTTTGCGGATGGCTGTAGTGTGCTCCAAAATTTCGCTAACTTCAGTGTATTCTTCCTTATTGGTTGGTTTATGCGTCAGAATAGAGGAATCCATACCAATACGCTCTACCAATCCTTTTGCCAAAACGGACTCGTCCGTCATATCATATAATTGGTATTTCAGGGAAGAACTCCCTGCGTTGATTACGAGAATTTTCATATCCGGTCACCATCCTTGTCATACTTGAAGAAACCTTCGCCCGATTTCACGCCCAGATTACCTGCACGCACCATTTTCTTCAGGACGATGGACGGACGGTATTTCAGTTCGCCAAATTCACGGAACATCCGCTCCAAAGCGGCCAGAACGGAATCCAAACCAAAGCGGTCAGCCATTTCCAAAGGACCGTTTTGGAAGTTGTAGCCGATGCGCATAGCATCGTCGATATCTTCCGCAGAAGCTACACCCTCTTGAAGTACATGAGCCGCTTCGTTAATCAGGAGGCAGATAATCCGGCTAGTTACAAAGCCAGGAGATTCATAAATCATGACTCCTTTTTTCTCCACGATTTCTTCCACGAACATTTTAGTGTTTTCAAATGTTTCGTCTGAAGTTTTCAAACCACGAATAATTTCCACAAGATCAATACGGGATACTGGATAAATAAAGTGCATACCAATAACACGCTCTGGATACTTGGTCGAGCTAGCAAGCTCGGTCAGGCTCAGCGTGGATGTATTACTTGCAAGAATAATATTGCTTGGACACACATGATCCAGCTCTTGGAAAACAGCTTTCTTCTCGTCCAGATTCTCTGTAATGGTTTCAATCACCATGTCACAGCTAGCAAGCTCCGCTAGATGGGATACTTTTTCAATACGAGATAGAATTAATTTTTTCTCTGCTTGGGTAATTGCCCATTTTTCGAGTTGCTTATCTAGACTTGTTTCAATCATATTATAAGCGTAGTCTAGTTTCTCTGGTGTCTGCTCTACTAGCAGAACATCGATTCCTTTGGACGCGAGCATTTCAGAAATACCCTGTCCCATGGTGCCGCCGCCAATGACGCCGATTTTTTTAAATTGCATGGTTCTTAACTCCACCCTTTCCTGGTCACTCTCATATATTGTATCCTTCTTTGTCGAAAAATACATGTTTATGTCCCAATAGATAATAATATCTTAGCACGGACTAAAAGTAAAAAAAAATAACCAGCATAAAAAATTATGCTGGTAATAAAGCATTTTCACTAAATTGACATCTAAATTGATCTCCAGACAGAGTTTCTTCCTTCATCAGGATATCAAGAGAATTGTCGAACACAGGACGGTGCTTTTCCAACAACTCCAAAGTCCGGTTATGCAGGTCATTCATAATCTCGCCATTTTCCCGCATAAGTTCTTCTTTTGTAACCATTTCCATGTTAATAATTCCAAGAGAAGTCAAACCGGAAGTCATCATCGTATGAACGATGTTCAGTGCCTGCTCAAAATCATTACTTGAACCAGTACTCCGGCCCCCGTAGTACATTTCTTCAGCCGTAGCCCCTGCGAGCGAGATCATAATCTGCTCCTCAAGGTACTGCTTCGTATATAAATAATGCTCCTGCTGTGGATTGTGACGCACATAACCAAGCGCTTTCCCACGCGGGCTCAGTGCTACTTGACTCACGCTACCAGGGCGTACAATTTCAGCCATAATAGCATGTCCCAATTCGTGAATCGCTACACGCTTTTTCTCTTCCAGTGTCGATTCACGGTCTGTTTTTTCACCCATCATCACCTTGTCAATCGCCATAGACAGATGACGCTGCGCAATCATTTGCTGATCCTGTCTCATGGCATAAATTGCTGCTTCATTCATGACGCTCTCAAGCTGCGCACCGGAAAAACCGTAGGACTCCTCGGCGATTTTATCCAAATTAGCATCTTCCTGGATCGGTTTGTTTTTGGCATGAATTTTAAGGATATGAAGACGGCCTTTCTTATCAGGCAAATCTACTTGAATATGACGGTCAAAACGTCCTGGGCGCGTTAAGGCGCTGTCCAGCATTTCTTTACGGTTCGTTGCCGCAATGAGCAATATCCGCGGTGTATCTGCCGAATAAATGCCATCCATTTCTGTCAGCAACTGATTCAGAGTCTGATCATATTCTCGTTGCTGTCCACCCTCACGCTTACCGCCAATAACATCAATCTCGTCAATAAAAATAATTGCATTTTCCTTCTTTTCCTTGGCTGCACGAGTGCGAGCCTCCCGAAACAATTCACGGACACGACCTGCGCCGACACCCACGTACATTTCAACAAATTCACTGCCTGAAGCTGCAACAAACACAGAGTTGGTATAATGTGCAGCTGCTTTCGCCATAAGCGTTTTTCCTGTTCCCGGAGGGCCTGTGAGCAAAACACCTTTTAATGGACGAATGCCAAACTTGGAAATTTCATCATGTCGATTCAAAAAGTCCAAAGCTTCACGCAATTCCTGTTTTGCGCTTTCTTGACCACCAATTTCCTCAAAAGTCAGCTTGTCCGGACCATTTTTTTTACGTTTACGCTCTTGCCCGGCACCTACGGCCAAGCCGCCACGCGCATGCATGAGCATTAACAAGCCGCTGAGCATCACGCCCGCAACCAGCAGAGGGATAATATTTACCCCTATAAAAACGAGAAATATAATGGTCACCGGTATAATACCGATTAATATTTCCTTGATCCATCTAGGCATTAGGCCATACCCCCATTTGCTGAGATTGACGTGGCAAAACGATAAACTTTGTCGCATTGCCTTCACTGAGTCGGATATAGACATTGTTCGAATCCATATCGGTATCAGCCTTGATCCCTGCCTTTTTCTTTTTCATCTGCTCAACTGTAGATGAAATTTGAGTATACTTTTTATTTTCCATCGCTTCGGCTACAGGAAACATAGCTTCAGACCACCATTGATTCAGTGATGAATTGGAATGATCTGCGATATCCAGGTTAATCGAGCGGCTGCCAATGATGGACTGCCCTTTTTGCTTAACCACATCGACCAACCCGGCCACATCCGCCTGCGGTTTGAGATCAAGTTTCAAGACGACCTGATCCTGTTTAATATCTATTTGAGCGCTTTTCACGCCTGGATATTGAGTTACCAGTTTTTCCAGAGGACTTTGCATTGTAACCTGACGATAAATGAACCATCCCCCAAATAACAACAAGGCTGCCAAAACGGCCGCCACAACAATAGGAACTGCACGTAACTTCAAACAACATCCTCCTCTCAAAATGTAAAACCCACGAAGAAACGGGACGAATGTCAACAAACAACCAAATTGCATGATCTTAAAGCGATCAGCAACTTATTTATCTATCATATTTGTCTATCACTTATAAAATATAGTATATCATAACGTGAATCTAATATCGAAGGCAATGTGTGGAGGAGTTGTGAGAAGGCAAAATCATTGGTTATGGGTGGAAGCCGATGTCTTAGCAGAAAAGTTAGCTAGGTATGGATGCTTCGCTGGCTTAAAGCCCAGCTTTGTAACGCAGCAAGAAAAAGACGTAAATACGAATCACATCGTATTTACGTCTTTTTCTTCATTTCAATCATTCCAAGCTATATAGTCTGAGTATAAAAGTTACCTTCGCGCAGCGCGGTGTCTGTTCCCTCCTACCTCAACACTTCCAAACCACCATTCTCCATTCTTAACATCACGCTAGTAATTCGGCAAAGTATACTTTATCCCTGTCGATCCCCCATCAGAGAAGCGATAGAAGGTATAGTTATGATGGCTTCCATCATCATAAAACAGTTGCCATACATATTCGCCATTGAACACACTCGGTTGGAGCCTCACAATTTTCACATTAGGAAGTTGCTGCTGGATAATCGCCGTCATTTTTTGTTCGTCGACTCCGTTTTTCAACAGCTCAGTATGAACACCTTTTGGATCTGTAGCAGGGATGTTAGGTTGCCCCTCCATTTTTTGAAAGGGAACCCACACCATTATATCTTCATTCTGTGCGTTTTTTCCTTCAACTACCCAATATATCTGATCCCATACAGACTTCCATGTCTGAGTCGTGCTAACCAGACCACCCACTTGCTTGGCCTTAATGATAGCGGCATTTTTCTCAGCCACCTGGTCTTGAGTAACGTAGGAATAATACCAGAAAATGCTGACCAGGATCAGTATTACGGCCAAAATGGCGACCGCTATCCATTTTTTCTTATTTTTCAAACCTGTGCTTCCTCTCTAAGGGGATGTGACACCTGAATTAGCGCGACAGCAGCCCTTCAAAGGCGGCTTGTGCCTCATGTTTGATACGTTCCTCGTCCATCGTCAGGCATTCGCCATTTTTCACAACCTGACGGCCGTCTACCCATACATGAGCCACGTCTTTGGCACTTGCAGAGTATACGGCATGGGAAATAAGATCTGTACGCGGCAAGAAATGAGCCTGATTCAGATCTAACGCGATAAAGTCAGCCTTGTTGCCTGCTGCCAGCGCTCCTACCTCTTTTAAACCAATCGACTTTGCGCCATATTCTGTTGCCAGAAGCAGTGCTTCATTGGCAGGAACTGCCGTAGGGTCGCCAGATACTCCCTTGTGAATCAGTGCTGCCAGACGCATTTCCTCGAACATATCCAGGTTATTATTGCTGGCAGGACCATCTGTTCCAAGAGAAACGGTCACTCCTGCACGCAGCAGTTCAGGCACTCTTGCTACGCCGCTTGCCAGCTTCAAGTTGCTGCCTGGATTATGGGAGACCGCCACACCTCGTTCTGCTAATAAGGCAATTTCTTCGTCGTTCAAGTGAACGCCGTGGGCAACCAAGGCAGGACGAGAGAAAAAGCCAAGCTTATCTAAATGTGCAACTGGACGCAAACCGTAATCACGAACGTTTTGCTCAACTTCGGCGATCGTCTCGGACATGTGCGTATGCAATGGTAAATCGAGATCATGTGCAGCTTGAACGAATTTCTCGATAAACGCAGGCGGACATGTGTACGGGGCATGCGGCGACATCATGGTTGTGATACGACCGTCTGCTTTACCATGCCAGTTGCGCGCAAAAGTTACGGCCTCAGCCAGCTTGATCCGCTGTTCTTCTTCTGAGCATAGCCCAATTGCTCCACGCATCAGACTTGCACGAATGCCAGACTCTTCAGCTACACGAGCCACCTCATCCATATGGTCGTACATATCCAGGAAAGTCGTGGTTCCACCTTTCAGCATTTCTAACACTGACAAAGATGTTCCCCAGTACACATCTGTAGATGTAAACTTGGCCTCCATAGGCCACATTTTTTCCTGCAGCCACACTTGAAGGGCCAGGTCATCTCCATACCCTCGCAGCAGAGACATCGCCGCATGACCATGAGTATTCACCAGTCCAGGTAAGAACAATAGCCCCTTACCGTCGATTGTTTCCGTCTCTTCCTCACCAGCAGGCAAAGTCTCGCCAATGTAAGTAATGCGGCTATCCTCCACAATCATAAAACCATGGATTACCCCCGCTTCGGCTCCATTTACGGCAAAAGACCCGTTTTTAATTACCCATTTATTCACTGTCATATTGTGCTTCTTCCTTTCCATCCTCCAAATAATACGCGAGGCTAAGCAAATCAGTTGTAAAGTCTGTGGCATGTATCCGAATGTTAGCTGGTGCCTTGAGAATGATAGGGGCAAAGTTCAAAATCGCTCCAATTCCACTCTCAATGAGCCTGTCAGCTACCTGCTGTGCCTCAAAATCAGGCACAGTAATAATCCCGATTCGAATATTTTTTTCCTTCACAGTTGCTTCCAGTTCATCCATCGACTGAACGACTAAGGTATTGATTTTGGTCCCAACCTTATCTGGAAACGAATCAAACACCGCCACAATCTTCATATTGTCTTTTAAATAAGCGTTATAGTTCGAAAGGGCTTGACCCAGATTACCCGCTCCGACCAACACTACATTAATTTGCTGGTCGATTTTCAGGATATGGCGTATTTTCTCAATTAGATAAGAAACATCATAACCGATACCCTTCCGGCCAAAATCGCCAAAATAGGCCAGATCTTTACGGATTTGGGCCGGATTCAAATCCAGCCTCTGCCCCAGCTCTTGAGAAGAGACCGTAGCCACTTCCCGTTTGTGCAGTGCATTCAGATAACGTAAATATACGGGTAATCTCCGTACGACAGCCTCTGAAATTTTATCTGATTTCATACTTGCTCCCCCTAATTGTAACGGACTTTAGGTGTCCGTCCGTTGTGCCTCTGTCTCCGGGGCGGATTGGAGCCATTCCGCAATGCGTGGCACCATTTGCTCAGATGGCATATGCTCCATTTTTGGTCCCGGCAACGAGTACAAAAAGTGCTTTCCGTAATAGGATTCGATCACACGTGTATCGTAGACAATGACGACTCCGTGGTCGCTCGCTGTACGTACCAACCGACCAAATCCCTGTTTGAAACGGATCACTGCCTGTGGTACAGACAGCTTCATGAATGGATTCTTCTTCTGCTGCTGGAGCAACTCGCTTTTTGCCTCCAGTAACGGGTGATTGGGCGGTTGAAACGGCAAGCGAACGATGGCCAGGCAAGTGAGTGCCTTCCCTGGAATATCGACGCCTTCCCAGAAGCTGCTGGTACCCAGCAGTACGGAAGCTTTGGCTTCCTGAAACCGGCGGGTTAGCTTGCTGCGGCTTCCACTGTCCACACCTTGTCCTAACACGGTGATATCACTGGATGCCAGCGCTTCTTTGAGCGGCTCATACACTTGCCGGAGCATCCGATAGGAAGTAAACAGAACAAGCATTCTCCCCCGCGTTGCCTGAGCAGTCGCCCCTAGAGAGCTAACGAGCATCTCTACAAAGTGTGCATCCCCTACACTGCCCTTCACACTCGGAAAATCCCGCGGAATGACCAGCAACACCTGATCCCTGTAATTAAAAGGGGATGGGAGCTGAGAAGTCATTAATCGTCCTTGATCCGCAGCCTCCTGCAAGCCGAGTTGCTCGGTCATGTACTGAAACGACTTATCTACCGATAAAGTAGCAGATGTCAGAATAATACTTCTTTTTTTGTCAAAAAACATTTCTTTCAACTGACGGCTCACATCGACGGGCACCGCATAAAATTGCAATGACTTACTACGGAATTGCCCACTCGCTTCAAGCCAGTATACGGTTGTTTCATCATCGAGTCGTATAAAGAAACGTAAATTTTCCTTAATTCCCGCCAAATCCTTAAACAGACCCGTGATATCTGTAATGAGACTATCTGCCGCATAATCGTCATGTTCTTCCTTGACATCCAGCATCAGCTTGTCGCCCTTGCGCAAAATTTCGCTCATCGTTACATAAAGCTGATTTTCCAATGCTGCCGCCTGATCCCACTTTGCGGGCTTGGCCGATGGTTTGAGACGTGAAGAAAACTGCCCTGTTTCTCCCGGCGTTGCATCAGTACGTTCCGGCAACATGCCAAACAGCTTATCGCTTAACAGGTCCCAAGTTTCCTTAACCTCTAAAACGAGTGGATACAGCTGGTCAATGGTTGAGGCCCACTCTGTTGACTTCTCATGCCCCGATTTTGCCAACTGCTGACGTAGCGAAGGCAATTGTCCATTTTTACTGTCCTTGAACAATCGAGTCAGCGTGTGCACGAGTGTGAAATATTTCATATGCATGCCCAGGTGCTTGCCAGCTACTTCCTCTAAATGATGAGCTTCATCAATGACCAGATGTTCGTAGCTTGGCAGCAGTTGGTGACTAGCTTTGACGTCGGTGAACAACTTGGAGTGATTCGTAATAACTACATCCGCTGTTCCTGCTTCATGACGTGCACGATGATAGTAGCATTTACGGAACCATGGGCAAGAACGACCAAGACAGGACTCGGAATCACTGGCCACCGTTTCCCAAAAATCCCCTCCACGGTTGCTCAGGTTTAGTTCCTCATCATCACCGGTTTCTGTCAGCGTCAGCCAGACGATCATTTGAGCTGCTGTAATTAAGTCTTCCTTTGGTGTCGCGAAGTCTCTTCTGTTTATTTTATGTTCAAACTTGCGCAGACACAAATAATGTCCCCGACCCTTAAAAATGGCAGCCCGGAACGGGAACGGAATCACTTTTGTCAGCATCGGAATATCACGCTCTCGCAATTGCTCCTGCAGATTAATGGTATGCGTGCTTACTGTTACCCTCTGCCCATATTTTACACTATGATATAGTGACGGAAGCAAATAACCTAGGGACTTCCCCGTTCCTGTCCCCGCCTCAATCAACAAATGCTTATCTTGACTCAGGGCTTGGTTTACACCCTCAATCATTTGGATCTGGGCCTCTCGCTCCTCATATTGGCTTAAGGATGAACGCAAATTGTCCCGCACATCATCCATATACTCTTCAAAGGAAACACCTGACAGCGGATTCGGATCATCTTCTCTACGCGGAGTAGCCAGCTCGGTCCAATCTTCCACTTTAAGCGCAAGCTGACGGAAAAATTGATGTTTCTCCAAATCCTGAATAGGATCTAGCTCTTTCTCTTCCCGAATACCATCAAGAAACCAACCAAGATCACTGTCTTCCTCTGCAAACAAATCGCTAAGCCGCTGTATCGTTATCAAAGGTAATGCCTGAAGCTCACCCAGACACTTTAAAAACACCTCAGCTGTAGCCAACGCGTCACTGTCTGCCTGATGTGGGCGGTCATGTGCCAGCCCAAACTCAGAGGAAACAAAACCCAGCTGGTAAGAAGATAGCGACGGGAACAAGATTTTTAGAAAATCCATCGTATCCAAAATTCTACCGCTGAAGGGTAAGTATCCGCACCGATCCAAAGCGCTTTGCAAAAAATTGAAATCAAACGCCACATTATGACCGACCAGCACGACATCGTCCAGCATAGGCACGAGTTCCATCATCATTTCTTCGAGTGAAGGCGCGTCTTTGACGTCATCGTCTGTAATCCCGGTCAAGCCGGTGATAAAAGGTGGAATAGATCTGCCAGGGTTTACATAAGAGCCGTAAACACGGGAAATGCTGTTATCATGATCTATAATTGCAAGTCCGACTTGAATGATATCATCCGCGGACTGGGTGCCTGTCGTTTCAAAATCCAATACCGCAAATTTCATTCGAGCTTAATCCTTTCTTTTGACACATACAAAAATAATAACTCCGTATAATAGCATAGCAGAAGATTGCCTGTTTGGAAATTAAGACAGCCAAAAAAGACGATGCACACGGCACCCAAGGAGGTGGGCATGCATCGTCTTATTCGGTGTCTGACAGCTACATCCAGGTTAACATGGAGCTGTTGCATCGAAGCTTTTCGGCACCAGACAAACAGGCTTGCATATTGTGCAGTGGCTCGGGCAGCGTTGGATCGAACTGATGTGCGAGAGCAAAATATTTTTGCGCCTCTTTTACGTCAGCCTGCTTTGCCATCAAACAGCCTAACGCATTAAAAATGACGGCTTTTAGCCCCGGCTGTTCAGTTAGGTGCAGCACCTTCTGAAAATGACCTACAGCCTCTGCTGAATCATCCAGTTGAAAATAAGCCATCCCCATATACATGCAACTCTGCCAACTGCTTGGAAAATGCTGTAGCACCTGCTTAAATTGCTGGATGGCCTCAGGGTACATAAGTAATCGATAATACCCCTGCCCCCGGTTAAAAGCCGGCAGCTCCTTTTCGGGCAATTCAGCGTCAGACATGTCGGTCTCTGCGGAAAAGCCAGCCGCACGCAAGCAAACCATTTTTTCCTCAAAAGCCAGCCACTCATCCATAATTCCATCACTCATTCTCCGCAGCAGACTCCAATTCTGCAGCAGCTCCTCTCTGCGGGGACCCTGGGCTGATGGGTAATGCTTCACGATATCATCTAACATGCTGTTCATTTCTGCGAATACATGCTGGAACATGTGCATCCCGCCCTTACGAAAGATGGATTATTACAATCACATTTTTCGCTTAAATGAGGGGTTTCATCCGCACTCCCATTCATTACATGATCGTCGCGTGTACTTCCTTGTTCATCGTTTGAGCTGGTTTATTATGTTCATCCACAAATACCACTGTTGGCTTGTATGCTTTGGCCTCTTCATTTGACATGGAAGCATAGGAAATAATGATGACTGTATCCCCAGGCTGCACCAGACGGGCTGCCGCACCGTTGAGACAAATCACGCCGCTTCCGCGCGGTCCTGGAATCACATAGGTTTCCAATCGAGCTCCATTGTTATTGTTTACAATTTGAACCTTTTCATTCTCCAGTAGATCCGATGTCTCCATCAAATCTTCATCTATGGTAATACTCCCCACATAGTTCAGGTTGGCTTCGGTAACCGTCGCGCGGTGAATTTTAGATTTCATCATGGTTCTAAACATGGGAAAGTACCTCCACTTTCTGTATTCTTATATTGTCAATCAGTCGGGTATTCCCAAATTTTACAGCCAGCGCAACAATGATGTCGTCCTGCACATCACATAGACGCTGCTCAGGGCGAAGGGGCTCCAGACCAGGAAAAGTTAATATTTCAATATAGTCAATATCTGCCAAAGGAGAAGTGGCAATGGTGGACTCCACCATTTGACGTATCTGCTTCATCGTAATGGTGTTCTGTACAATATCTTCACTCACTTCTTGCACCTTGCGCAGGGACTGAGACAGCACTAATGCCTGCTCACGCTGTTCCGCACTTAGATATACATTACGGGAGCTAAGAGCCAAACCATCGGCTTCTCTGACGATAGGACAAGGTATGAGGGTCACATTCATATTGAGATCAGTCACCATTTGTTGAAGCACAGCAACCTGCTGCGCATCCTTCATTCCAAAAAAGGCCAAATCAGGACCTACCATATTAAACAGCTTGGCTACCACTGTAGTCACACCGTCAAAATGGCCTGGACGGGAGGCACCACACAAGCGGTCTGTCAAAGCGGATACGTGAATTTTGGTTTGGGTTGGCTGCGGATACATTTCTGCTACAGTTGGCAAAAATACAATATCCACGCCTTCGCGCCGAGCTACCTCCAGATCACGAGCTTCATCGCGAGGGTAGCTGTCCAGGTCTTCGGTAGGTCCAAATTGAATTGGATTTACGAAAATGCTAAGCACCACCGTATCTGCCATTTTGCGCGCCTTTTGCATCAAGCTCGCGTGCCCTTCATGCAGGTATCCCATTGTTGGTACAAAGCCAACTTTATGTTGCAGTAATGAGGCAGAATCGTGTGCTTTTTTTTCTCCATTGGCTCCAAGCTGCCGACGTTCGGCAATAACCTTGCGGAGCTGAGCTACTTCTCTTACGATGATCATGACTGAGATTCCACCTTTTCCTTAGCTTGTTCCCGCGCTTGTCCTTTTGCTTGTCCGTACAAGGACTCCAGGGACTCCACAACGCGATCATCCGCGCTAAACACATGCTCTTGAGCCGGGAATGCCCGCCCTTTTACATCGCTCACATACTGCTCAATGCTGCTGCGGATCAAACCGCCTACATCGGCATAGGTTTTAACAAAACGTTTGCTGAAATAAGGCGAAGCATATTGAATCAGATCGTGATAAACGAGTACCTGACCGTCACATCCACGTCCTGCACCGATTCCAATCGTCGGAATGGAGAGTTCTTTAGAAATCGCTGTTGCCACTTCCTCAGTCACCAATTCCAAGACAATACCAAAGGCACCTGCCTGTTCTAACGCCTTGGCATCTGCCATCAATCGGCGTGCATCCGCTTCGTCCTTACCTTGAATGCGATAGCCGCCAATCTGATTAACGGATTGCGGAGTAAGCCCGATATGTCCCAGCACAGGTACACCTGCCTGAACAGTCGCTTTTACAACATCGGCGATTTCTGCTCCACCCTCCAATTTAACAGCATGCGCATGTCCTTCCTGCATCAGACGACGGATGCCTTGAAGACTTTCGGATATACTGCTGTGATATGTCATAAAAGGCATGTCCGCTACGATAAATGTATGCTCAGCGCCTCTTGCCACTGTCCGGGAATGGTACACCATATCATCCAAGGTCACAGGGATGGTCGAATCATAACCAAGCACTACGTTACCCAGTGAGTCCCCGACGAGAATGATGTCAATTCCCGCTTCCTCGGCTATCTTAGCCGATGGATAATCATAGGCGGTCAGCATACTGAGCGGAATGCCCTCCCGCTTCATTTTTTTCATTTTCACAATATTCAGCGCTTGTTTTCCTGCCATTTCGAATGGCTCCCTTCCATCTTTTTTTGGCACAAAAAATAACCTTTTATGAACGCTTGTACATCTGCGTCATCAAAAGGTCCGAACAGCCAAAAAAGACACTCATTTTGAGATCGTCCCTTCTGTCTCGGTCCTGTTCGGCTCAGAGCAGAATCCAACGTAACCTTCAAATGAAGTTATGATGGTCTTACAAACTAGCTAAAGTAGAGCATGTGCCCTTGGAGTGCAGCTCGGACCGTCCGATGCCGCCTCCTGCACAGTATAACAAAAAACATCCACTTTTTCACGTGAAGTTTTACACAGGGAACAGAATGATTATGATCGTTTTTCACAGCTAAGGTCGCTTCTACAATTGTATATCCCCTGAAATGACCTGAATTCGCTCTCCAAGATCCGTTTCAATCATGAGTGCCCCTGAAGGGTCCAAGCCGACCGCTGTACCTTCTACCGCTATCCCTTGACCCGTATGTGCCCGAACGCTGCGATTCATCGTCACGGATAACGCCTCCCACAGCATAGTTATAGGCTGGAACCCCTGCTCGGCATATAGCTTGCTTAGCTGCTCCATTTCTTCCAGAACTGCAGCAATCAGTGTAGTACGGTCAATTTCAAGCCCTGCTTCTATTTTCAAAGATGTCCCTACATGGGATAGCTCTTCCGGGTAATCTTCTACATTCAAATTTACGTCGATACCAATTCCTGCAATGCAATAGCGAACCCGTTGATCCTCTGTTGCAGATTCCAGCAGAATACCAGATACCTTACGACCATGGATCAGCAGATCGTTTGGCCATTTAATGCCTGCCTCCACACCCGTCAGTCGGCGAATAGCCCGACATACCGCCACACCTGTAAGCAGTGTTAGCTGGGGGGTAAAGGCCAAGGGCTGTGTGGGGCGTAATACAATGCTCATCCATATCCCTTTACCGCGAGGGGAATACCATTTCCGTCCCTGACGTCCCCGGCCTGCTGTCTGTTCCTCTGCCAGCACTACCGTTCCCTCTGGTGCGCCCTCTTCTGCCAAACGCATAGCATCCTGCTGAGTGGATACCGTTGAATCCAGCACTATGATACGCTGGCCAAATGATTGGGTAGTTAATAGGTCTGCCAATTTGGAGACTTCCAGTCGGTCAGGCCGAGATATCAACCGATAGCCCCGGCGCGAAGAGGCATCGATATTATAACCCAGCTCACGCAGTTTGTTGATTTGCTTCCATATTGCTGTGCGACTAACGGAGAGGCGGCGGCTAATCTCCTCACCAGATACGTAATCAGATGAACCTTCCTCCAGTATGCCTAACAGTCTCTCATGATTATTCACTACTCATCACCCGTTTCACTTCCTGAAGCAATGTTTCTGTTTCATTCGGGATATCTCCGCAAGCGACCGCTTGTAAAAGCTGTTCCATCAGCTGTCCCAGCCACGGTCCACCTGGTCGATTCATTGCCTGAACCAGCTCATTTCCAGTAATATTTAAATCCTTGATCCGAACGACTACTGCCTGCTGTGTCCAAGAGTTTGCCAGTTCAGCTATTTTCTGCACATGCATTTCTACCGATGGCGATAATCTGCGGAACGAAGAAGGCAATGTCTTGTAAAGCTCTAACCAGTCTGATGCTGTGTCCTTTCCCAGCCTAATTAACAATTGAATCCAGCTGCGACGAAGCGCCTCATCGTTGATACGGTCAGAATCACTTGAAACAGAGTTCCCAGCTATGGCAGCAGCATGGCTGATAATCTCGGTTTCCCATTCCAACAAATGAACCAAACGCAGACGTACAGCGTTAGAGAAAGTCCAAGCTCTTAATAGCTCGTCTGCTGCCTCGGAGCTAAGTCTACAAGACATAAGGAGCAACCCCCATCGCAGCTCTGCTGGCAGCTGCACGATCTCCTGGAGCGCCTCTGCATCACATTGTTTCCAGGAAACTGGCACCTTCGTACAGTCGAGCAATCCGCTACGACCCAGCATCTCCAACCCACGTAACGGGTCAGGCCCCGCCAGCATCTTTTCTAATTCGACTCGTACCCGTTCCATGGCTATGTATCGAAGTCCCTCTCTGCGGCGGATCATACCTTTCCAGGTATTGTAAGCCACTCGGAACCGGAATACAGAGGCAAAACGGATGCAACGCAGCATTCGCAGCCCGTCCTCCTCAAAGCGTTCCTCGGCTCGTCCCACACAACGAACGAGAGCGGCTCGCAAATCAGCTTCTCCACCAAACGGATCTACTCGCTCCCCGTGTTCAGCCATCGCTATCGCGTTCATCGTGAAGTCCCGCCGCATCAGATCCTCACGGATGTCCTTCACAAAGGATACTTCTGTTGGACGGCGGTGATCGGTGTATCCACTTTCCGTACGAAAAGTGGTCACCTCGAATGCATAACCGTCCTGCATGACCGTTACCGTCCCATGCTGGATTCCTGTCGGAATCACATGAGGGAACAGCGTTAAGACCTCCTCAGGCTCAGCCGAAGTAGTCAGATCCATGTCATGAATAGCTCGTCCTAATAGCTCATCGCGCACACAGCCACCGACCCAATAAGCTTCGTGGCCTGCTGTGGTTAGTGTATGTATAACCTCTCTGCCGCGAAGAGCCATTTCTGGATCAGCATATTGCCAAGTATTTGTATTCACAGGGTTTCCCCCTTTGCAAGTATTCAATAAAAAACGGACGCGAGTCCGCCTCCTTAAACGCTGATCGGTTTAAGATCCGGCACCTCGCGTCCCAACACACGGTAATAGATTTCTTCATATTGACGGGTAATCAGCTCATCGCAGAATACGGTACGTGCTCGTGTCAGGCACGCTTCACGGAAACGTTCCGCCATCGCTTCATCGGACAGTAGTTCTACTGCATAATCCGCCATCGCCTCGGTATTACCGATTTCAGCAAGATACCCCGTACTTCCATGCACGACAAGTTCAGGTACTCCTCCTGCCTGAGAACCAATTGTTGGCACTCCACAGGCCATTGCTTCCAGTGCAACTAGACCAAAACTTTCCTTCTCCGAAGGAAGCAGCAGCACATCCGCCATAGAAATCACTTCTGCGATTTGATCCTGTTTACCCAAAAAGAAGACTTTGTCCTGCAGGCCCAAACTTTCGATTTTACAACGAATCTTTGGAAGATCCGGTCCTTCTCCTACAAACAGCAGCTTCGCAGGTACCTTTTGCTGCACTCTGTCGAAGATATCCAGCACATCTCCCACCCTTTTAACCGGACGGAAATTGGAAATATGCATCATAATTTTTTCGTGCGGTTGAGCAAAATCTCTCCTAAGCGCAGCGGCATCTCTTGGATAATATACTCGTTTATCTACAAAGTTGTAGGTCAAATCTATAGGTCGTGTTATTTCTAACGCATCGATTGTCTCCCGAATCAAATCCTTGGAAACTGCTGTCACAGCATCGCTTTTGTTAATAGCCAGTCGAATCAGATCCTTTAACGATTCATCCTGTGCCAACACTGTAATGTCTGTGCCGTGCAGGGTGGTGACCACTTTCAAATGATCGCCCACCATTTCCTTCGCCAAATAAGCGCACACCGCATGCGGAACAGCATAATGAACATGGAGTACATCCAAATTCTTCATTTGAGCCACCTGGGCCATTTTTGTCGCTAGTGACAAATCATATGGCGGATATCTGAACACATAATAATCGTTAACTTCGACTTCATGATAAAAAATATTTTTCTGGAACGTCCCGCCTAATCTGAACGGAATGCTATTAGCAATAAAATGGACCTCATGCCCTTTTTCTGCCAGCAACTTGCCCAGCTCAGTAGCCACAACGCCCGAGCCACCCAGTGACGGATAACAGGTAATCCCAATTTTCAGTTTGTCATTCAAGCTAAGCTGCCTCCTTCCGTTCATCCATAATCACTTGTATCCCATATATTTCAGCATTCTACAACATGCGTAGGTATAAATCCTTATGTGAATAGCTTAACCAGATATGGCGTTTTGGACGCAAACCCTTCTGCATATGAAATCAGTTTGCGTTGCCCCAGCAACGAATCCCTAGCCTTTACCCGTTCCACATAGCCCTGATTCAGTGGTGTGGATACCGTGTCCTTCCCAGGTGCTGCCTGAAATTGCGAAGCATAACTCAATAACGACTGTTCCTTGGCATCATAATGCTCGGTAATGTCCACGATCAGGTCTGTTCTGCCGATATCATTGATAAAATAAAAATATAATTGCTCGACCTGTACCGCGGGACTCTCTGGCATAAAACGTCTCAACTTGGCGTTAAACACAGCTTCTTCTACTAACTTGCTGCACATGACATGATCCGGATGCCGATCCTCCCAATAAGGAGCAAATACCACTTTTGGAGCATGGCGCCTGATTTCTGCTGTAACTGCTGCTACATGTTCAGGTGTTACATATAACCCACGATCAGGCAGACCCAAATTCGTCCGCACAGCAAGCCCGAGCACTTTCGAGGCCTGTTCAGCTTCAGCCATACGAGTATCCACATCACCATTGGATGACATTTCAGCCCGCGTTAAATCGCACACCCCTACCTTTAGACCTGCGGCTGTATGCTTGGCAATGGTGCCACCCATTCCGATTTCCGCATCGTCGGCATGGGCTCCGAAAACCAGGATGTCCAGCGTCATTTCACATCACCCTGCTGGTCAAGGCCCGGTTTATATTTATGTACCAGTTCGCGCCAAGCAAAGTCGCCACGATCCAGCGCTTTCACCAGTATTTCAGCAGTTGCAACGTTGGTTGCCAAAGGAATCCCCTGCACATCACACAGTCGTAGCAAGGCGCTAATATCCGGCTCGTGCGGCTGTGCCATGAGAGGATCCCGCAAAAATATAATCAAGTCCATATCATTTTGCGCAACCATAGCCCCGATTTGCTGATCTCCACCGAGCGGACCGGACATGAAGCGGTGAATTTGAAGCTTGGTTTGCTCCATTATGCGCTGACCTGTTGTGCCTGTTGAATACAATTGGTGATCTGTAAAAACATGCTCATACGCCGTTATAAAATTAACCATTTCATCCTTTTTGCGGTCATGCGCTATAAATGCAATCTTTAACATTCGAAATTCCTCCTGCCTCATTCTATAATGCCATTCATCAATTCATTCGTATATTCTTAATCGATATAATGCTCAAAACCATATACAAGCCCCGGTTGCTCCATCACCTTCTGAATACCGATTTTAACACCCGGCATATATCCAGCTCGTTCATAGGAGTCCTGACGAATTTTCAGAGATTGTCCAAACCCTCCAAATATAACTTCTTGCTGTGCGAACACACCAGGAAGACGGACACTGTGAATACGGAATCCTTGATAGTAACCACCACGTGAACCTTCTAGCATTTCTTCCTCTTCCGGATTGCCTTGACGTAGCTCCTGACGCTGCTCGGCGATCAGTTCAGCAGTCTTAATGGCTGTGCCTGAGGGCGCGTCCAATTTTTGGTCGCCATGATATTCGATAATTTCCAGATGTGGGAAATATTTTGCTGCCTGAGCCGCAAACCGCATCATCAAAATAACTCCGATCGAAAAGTTAGGCGCAATCAGACCCCCAATTTGTTGCTCACGACACTGCTTGTCCAGTTCATCAATTTGTTCGGGGGTAAACCCTGTCGTACCGATAACCGGACGAACTCCATACTTAATAGCAAGCGCTGTATGTGCGTACGCAAAACGCGGCCCCGTAAAGTCAACCATGACATCGGCTCGGCTCTCCAGTAAAGCCTGCTCTACATCCTCCGTAATTGCGATACCAGCTTCTGGTAGTCCGACGAGAAGGCCGGCATCACTGCCGGCGTGTGTTCTGTTCACTGCGGCTACAAGCTGTAGTTCCTCATCCTGAAGAACCAATTTGACAACCTCACGGCCCATGCGCCCTGCTGCTCCAACGACAGCCACTTTTATTGGTTCTGACATATCCCTACAACTCCTTCTGCATCCATTTGTGCTAGATTTGTTGATTCATCTGCTGGCATAACTTCTTCATGAGGTTGGCAAGCTGCACATTGTGAGGAAACAGCGCTGCAGCCTCACGAGCAGCCTGCACAGCCAGCTTATGTTCATTCAATTCGTCGTAAATCAATGCGAGCAGCAAAAATGCGTCACCACATAACGGATCAAGGGAAATTGCCCGTTCCAGCAGCAATATCGCATCCCGATGCATCTGTGGCGTAGGTCTGTCGACCTCCAGCATTTTTCTGGCCTTTTCTGTATACTGCCTGGCTTCCTGCGCATGCAGATGGAGAACATATTCTTCCTGCTGTGGAGCGAGGCGAACCGCATGCTCTGCATATGCCAAAGCCTGCTCCAAGCGTCCACTACGAGCATAGGTAACCGAGCATCGGAAATAATGTTCCGCATGATCAGGCTGGGCTGAAATCGCTTTTTCAAACCATTCCACCGCCTGCTCAAAATCGTTCTGCAAAATGCACTGATAAGCTTTCTGAACGTATTCCTCCGCCTTCATGACACTGCACCTCCGGGTAACCGGTTTGGTACAGCATATGTACAAAACGCCTAATCGGTGTCCTTTTTGGTCCAGCGATTCGCGTCACGCGTGTTAAATTTATGCATAACCTTATCATGTGCCTCGGTCAAATTTATACCGAGTGAGTTCGCAAAGCAAACTGTGATGAACAAAATGTCCCCCAACTCCAGCTCAATGGAATTGTCGGCTTCATCCGTTTTTTTCGGTTTCTCACCAAAGGAGTGATTAACCTCCCTCGCCAGTTCACCGACTTCCTCGGACATCCGGGCCAACATAGCCAAAGGACTGAAATACCCTTCCTTAAATTGAGAGATATACTGGTCTACCTCACGTTGAATTTCATCTAACGATTTTTCCATGAAACACGCAATCCCCCCATGTGCAGGTTTATTCATATGTTATCGTAAAGCACATTTTAAAACAAATTTTTTTTAATTGTGGACTAACGATATCAACTTGCAGTCATCTGTCTTTTAAAGCTGCCGCAAAAAGGTATACTAAACATAGGGATCTGCGATTTACGAAAAATTGCATGGCGTCGCTCATCCTTAAACTGCTACTGTGAGGGATTATATGAAAATATCCAAGTCCATGGAACAGCTTAAATTGATTTTGCCGATCGTATTTGGCACAGCCATCTATGCATTCGGTCTTCTTTATTTTATTATACCCAGTAAATTGATGGAAGGCGGTATTACAGGGATTACCCTGCTGCTTAATTATGCTTTTTCGATTTCACCTTCTCTCTCCACCTTGTTTCTGAACATTCCATTATTTTTAATTGGATGGAAAATGCTTGGGGGCAAGTCGATTATATATACGGGGGTCGGTATTGGGTCACTCACATTCTTTTTGTGGTTATTTGAAAAAATGATTCATCTCGGATGGATGGGGACGTTTCAGACTGAACACGATTTTATACTTTCTTCATTATATGCGGGGGTTACGCTTGGGGCCGGGCTAGGCATTGTGTTCCGCTTTGGCGGCACTACCGGTGGCTCGGATATTATCGCTCGTATTTTAAATCGGAAGTTTGGGTGGAGCATGGGGAGGATTATGCTGGTAATTGATATTGTCATTATCGGCGCTTCACTACTTTACATACCCAAAGAGAAAATTCTATATACATTAGTCGCTGTGTTCATCGCATCCAAGATTATTGATTTTATACAAGAGGGGGCTTATTCCGCCAGAGCTTTTATGATTATCAGCGATCACACGATGGATATTGCTGATATTATTACCAGGGACATGGATCGCGGAGTTACGATTATTCCGGCTGTAGGTGCATTTTCCAAACAGGCCAAGCATGTTGCCTATTGTGTCGTGTCCCGTCAGGAAATACGGCGACTGCACCAAATAGTTAAAGCGGTTGATCCACGGGCGTTTATCATCATTCAGGATGTGCATGATGTACATGGGGAAGGGTTTAAAGAGGAATAGCCCGGTAATCCGGGCAATGGGCTAACAAATAATGGATGGCTCACAACAAAATTGCGAATGTTCAAACTTTCATCGTTACCCAGTAAAACCAGCCCTATATTTACGATAACCTGCATAGGCCAGCGCCAGCAGAACCATCATACCGATGGCCACTTCAGCCCGGCGCTCACTCTCATGCGGGATAAATGGCGCCAATGCGGTGGCGTCTTTTTCACGTCCAAACAAAGCATTAAACGTCGGATTACCCTGGTCCAATGCCCCTCTAATCGTTGAAGCATCTGCATTTTGCTGATTGCCCAATCCTTTGATGTAGGATATCCAGGAATCAGTCCGCACCACCTCAGTTGTTCTGCCATGGATCAATGCTGCTGTACGGATTGTTTCATAGTGGTCTTCGAGGACTGCGGTACTTGCTTTGAATCCCTTCATGTTCCCTTTAGCAAACTGGTTATTCAAACTGCTAACATCTTCTCTTAAAATTTTATAATACTGCTGCCATAAAGGCTGGCGCGGGTGTGCAAGCGCATCTGTCGCAAGCCGTAAATTGGCCGCTGCCTTCACCCACTCATCCGGTGATGCTTGAACGGACTGTGTAGCTTGCTGCACCTCCAAGATGCTGCCAGACAAAGCATGGATAGCCTCTACAGATAGCGCCGCCTGCACCTGCCCAGTGCTGAACCATCTGCTTACCTCGGCTACATCCGCGCGCGCTTTTTCAATATTCCCGTCCATTACGTCACGGTACAGTGTCGCAGCTGCATGATCCAGCTCTTCAATTTCCTTGGTTTTACCTACAGGTTTGGACTGATCCTGTGTCTCTGCCATACCTGGAGGGACGCAGACAGACAGCAGCAGGACCATCGATAAAACTACACTCAAAACAATACGTATCACCTTTGGAAACGCCTGACCTCTATTCATGGGACATCCCTCCTCACCTTACTGTATGGCAAGGTTAACAGGACTAGAACTTGCTTTAGGGCGATCGCTTGAACAGTATCTTCCTGTTTCAGCACTATCACGCTAAAATATCATCTAAAGAAATGTCGCGCGCACTCAAGCTACATCACGATAAGACGATACCTTTCGATTGCGCGCCAGCATGGCAAGCCATGCCGTTACAATACTAACAAGGGTCAGCATGTAGGTAAAAGCACGTACTTGCGGTACATCATCCGTTAGTGTTCTGGGAAGATAAGGGTAGATGCCAAAGGTATAATCCATCGTATCATTTAATAATGTCCACAGTGTAGCCAGACCTAAAGCAATCCATTTACAGCTAAAAAAACGTACAAACAGTAACGCTTCGACCGCCATTGCTGTGTGAGATGCTATCAGCATCCAATCCTGCCACACCATGTGTCCCCCCTGCGCAACTCCCCACAAAATAATAACCGAAGCCCAAACGCCATACTTTATACTCGTAACGATAGCTAACGCTTCTATAGTCTGACGAACGACCTTTAAGCTCTTGAAATGCGGAGGATAAAGCAAAAACAATATAGAAATCGTAAAAAACAAGCTGGCAGTCGGACTATCAGGCACAAATACAATCTGCCATATCGGGTGATAATTCAATGTATATTCCAGCTGTCCCCCATACCATATGTACCCATATACCGTTCCAACCAAATTACACCAGAATAGCAGCCACAAAAAGGGCCGGCTCGTCAAGAACGACCGGCTCCACAAATAAGATAACGACACGTCCTTCATCCTCCGTTCATACGACAGTTACCTTGTACAGGCACGATCTTACAAAGACTATATCATATCCAGGCGTATCAAAAAAACCTGACCGCCGTTACGATCAGGTTCGATGATATAATCTTGAACTGGCGCTTGGTCTAAAATGACCCACTCAAGCTTTCCAGAAGCGTTCTAACTCATTGCTTTCAGCTCATCCGTAAGATGACGAAAAGCTACTTCATCTCCGGAGGCTAACGCCTCATCAATATCCTTGTAAAGTTTTTCACTCCGGTGTTTACGTAATACCTCGTCCAAAACCATTTCAGCAGACAGGCCCAACATTACCTCATAAGTAACCTTCATTTTATCCATAGGATGCACCTCCAACATGAGTTTAAGAGATCCTATATTCTTTTCCTTTCGCCACATAGCTGAGTGTCGTTCGTGACATCCGCTGCAAATCTGCATCTGTCAATTCGCGCACCACTTTGGCAGGTGTACCGATAGAAAGAGTATAGGGTGGTATTTTGGTATTTTCCGTAACGACCGACCCTGCTCCTATTAAAGCATATTCACCAAGCTCCGCTCCGTTGAGTACAATGGCCCCCATACCAATTAATGTGCCTTTGCCTATCGTACAACCGTGGATAATGGCAGCATGTCCTACCGAAACATCATCCGCCAGCAACAAAGGTTGATCCGTGTTCACATGTCCCACGACACCGTCCTGAATATTGCAGCGTTCACCAATGATGATAGGCGCCATATCCCCGCGCAGTACGGCATTAAACCATACAGAGGAATCTTGGCCGATCGTTACTTTTCCAACAATTTTTGCTCCTTCTGCCACATAGACAGATGAATGGAGCTGTGGCATATTTCCGTTGTAGTGAATGAGCATCAACTTCACCCTCTCCTATTTTGGGTGAAATTCTATCAACATGTGTACTGCTTGTCAATGGAGCCGTATACCCGAGTCGTTTCGCCCAAGGCGGCACTCTCCCGCCAACTTCCGCCCCCAAACCGTCATTTGTATAGAGGATCCCGTCGAATGCTCACCTTGTCGAAGCATCCCCAAGTGAAGCATCATTCGTATAATCCTCTGATCAAAGACCGAACGGGGGGTGTCATAGTAAAACGGTCGGATCAGGGGACCGATATGCTCAAAAAGCGACTCTGAGGATGTCCATGGCCTGGCACATTCTCCAATCCAGTAGACTAGTGAAAGCAGATTGGGTACGGCTCCTTTATACAATCTTAACCAAAACCTGAATAGCTGTATCATTTCATCCTCAATTGCAAGCTCCTGTTGTGCCTCCCCCTTCGCGGTCAGCTCAACCCGATCCCCCTTCTCTTCAATATACTTGGAGTGACGGGCATAATCATACAGTAATGCCATTCGATCCGGGTAAAACTTAAAAGAGGAACCATAGCCAAAACGCCATCCCCCTTTACCCAATAACGGCTCCGCAATGTGCAAATGCTCCATTAGCTGCTGCTGATTGCGACGGTACCAAGCTCCCTCAGGATTAAGCGGAACCTCATGCTGCCTCATGTATTGAAGGAAAAGCCGTAAATCCTCCGCCAGTAGATGTCCTTCATCCCGGTACGACGACGGCTCGCTTACCCGAATCATTCTGTTTTGAAAGTCATGTACCATTACACGCCGAAAGCGCTCCTTCAAATCCGACGGAATTTGATACAAATATCTCGTATTGTGCGTTGAACCATTGAACAACCAGCCACTAGAACGCAGACGGGTCACAATATCTCGTGGTCGCTCACCAGTATCCCCGTCCTGCTCGACAGATTGTTTAGCAATCGCAAGCAATTCCTCCATACTGAAGTAAGGTCGGTCATCGAACAACAGCGCGTTCAAAAACCTTACCTCTGACAACCTCAGCTCCTTGACCTGCATCTCAAAAAAACGACTGCTGCCGAGCTTTGTCAAAATCCCTTGGATCAACTCATGCTTGGAATTAGGTTTACAGTCACAATCGTAATACACTGCGATTCTGTTCAAATGTACAATATCCGCAAATGTCAGCATATCCGCCAGATTCATTGTTCCATCGCCTCGTCACTGGACTGTCATCCGGAAATGATTCTTACCTGTTGTACCCACAGCTTTGACGGAATCTTCAGACTCTAAACCTCTTTTTTTGCAAAGGTATAATTAAAAAACAAAAAGACCACAACTCTACGATGAGTAGAAGCCATGGTCTTTCACCAGCGATTTGAGCTGTAGTCACTTTTTCTCTTGCAAATGCTTTGTGCAATTATACAAAAGCGGTTTCCAGTCCGCATCTTCACGCTGGAGTACGCTTAATGACAAATTGCCAATTCGTTCCGTGAATTTTTCCTGATACAGAGCCTTATACAAATTAGCCAAAAAACCGCCGTGGGAAACGACCAGCAGATTCTTGTCCCGATTTTCTGTCCAAATCGCCTCCATAAAAGCTAGCGCGCGAAGCTGAAGATCTGCATCGCTTTCCTGTCCCAAATCCAGCAGATGCCAGTCAACTCCCCACTTCTCTTCGCGTTCGGCCTGTGTCATCCCCTCGACCTGACCATAAGCGCGTTCTCTTAGTCGATCATCAGGTTCCAGCAACGGCAAGTGCAGAGCAGAGGCAATGATATCCCCCGTCTCTTTCGCTCTGGAGAGACTACTTGTAATAAGCCCGTCCCAATGATAAGGCTCTTCCTTCAATCGTTCTGCCAGCAAGCGTGCCTGCCGACGCCCTTCCTCATTCAACGGAATATCACTGTGGCCCTGGATTCTACCTACCGCATTCCAATCCGTCAATCCATGTCTGATTAAGCCAATAAGCATTTGTGTCCGATCCTCCGCTGTTGTGTTATTCAGGCATTAAAATGAATTTGATCTAGAGCCCATCTGGCAGCTAATTTCTAACTCTTCTCGTCCGATGGATCCACCCCAAAGAAAATAAAGCAAGCGCAAGTGCCAATACAGACAACAACATCCAGTATTGTGGGTAAGTAGGAACAATGCTTGCAACCAGCGGGTCCATAATGCCACTATTCACATCTTTAATGTGGTATTGATACTGTGGAGATGTACTTGTAGTTTCCAGCAGACCTGTCGGTAAAATACCCGTGTCCATGACAGGAGCCGCTTGGGGGGGACTTTCCTGAGAGGAGCTTCCATTCCAGTTTAAAAACAAAAAGCTGCACAAGAATACGGCCAAGAAGCCGGCAATCCATACAGACATATACTTACGGGCTGCTGGGTTTACACGCGCACGTCGATGCTCGCCCGGAACAAGCCACGGTGATTCTTCATAAATACGATCCATAACTCTACGATTCATTGCCTCTAGCTTATCATCTGTTATTTCAAAGGAAATATCACCAATAGCGGATCGACTTTCTTTTGACAAATTCCAATCATTCTCTTCCGAACCATGCTCCCACCCGGCAGACGAGCTCTTGGCCCGTCTGCGCTCCGAGTCTTGTTTCGATACATTTTTGCCTGTAGCGAACAAATCCTCAGCGTCCCTGGATTTCATTGGCTGCTCATCCCTTCGTTTTCCTCATAGAGAGGCTCAAAAAAATAAGGCTCCAACTGCGTCTTCACACTGGTTCTTGCCCGGAAAAGCAATGACTTCACCGCACTGACCGTCTGTCCTAAAATAGTCGCAATCTCCTGATAATCTAATTGCTCATATTCACGCAAAATCAGCGCAGATCGCTGCTTTTCAGGCAATCTGTTGATCGCTTCACGAACCATCTCTACCTTCTCACCGCGAAGAACAGCCTGCTCCGGAATCACATCTGATGGAGCTACTGGTACATAACCGCTCTCTTCCAATGGAACCTGACCACTACGGTGCTTGCGAAGCTCACTAAGCACCGTATTGCGTGCAATTGTATATAGCCAAGTAGAGAACGATGCATCTACCTCGCGAAAAGAATGCAGGCTCCGATACGCTTTATAAAACGTCTCCGAGCATAAGTCCTCAGCAATCATTTCCAGGTTCGAACTTTTCAGCATATGATAAACAAAAGCTAAAATTTTACGTTGGTGCCGCCTCATTAATTCTGAATAAACCTCAACATTACCTTGTTTGATTTCCTGAATCATCTGGGAATCTGTCATCATCCGAGTGAGACCCTCCTCGCCCATACATGTGCTGTTTTCCCGTCCGATTCTGTCTATATATACCGAACAGGTCAAAAAAAGTTGCGCCCTCTGCGCAAATGGATAAAACAGCATCATGGAACATTTGTATTTTCTTACCCTATGTAGTGCCAACATTAACGGTGCTATCCCCAACATATTCAATATCCAAAATGGACTTACCCATTGTACCACAAAATGGCCGCCAGTAAAAAAGTCCAAAATCCCCACGATTTCCATCAAAGGCTCCCAAACGCTGGCAGCTAATTCATTTAAACCGCTTTTCAATGGATTTTAAGTTTATTTAAGATATAATGACAAACCCAATGAAAGGGTTAGATTTAGGCACTCATAAGGAAATTACACAAATAAGAAAACGCTTTAAAAAAACATTGACAAAATGAAAACGTATACATATAATAAAAGTACAGTATGGTTTCTCTCCACTCCTATCCTACTCAGCTACTTATTGAAAGTAGCTACCACTCGGGACTTACCCGGGTGGTTTTTTTTGTTTTCCAATACTCCTCTTTTCCTTACCCATCTCCCTTATGTCGGTTGATAAAATATATCAATAATTTACCAATTAGTTGCTTATCCTATTAAAACACATTATTATATAATAAATTTTTCAATA
The DNA here is from genome assembly GCF_050516475.1 of Paenibacillus ottowii. Classification (NCBI taxonomy): domain Bacteria; kingdom Bacillati; phylum Bacillota; class Bacilli; order Caryophanales; family Paenibacillaceae; genus Paenibacillus; species Paenibacillus ottowii. Next base: position 1,014,730 of record NZ_CP191577.1, read on the forward strand.
GGCAGGGGGCAAGAAATGAATAATAAGTGGAATAAGGCAATATATAAGATTTGGTCTCCAATTTATGATAAGTTTTTTAATTCAGGCAGCTTCCTTAATTCTAGAAAGATGATATTTCAAGAAAAGTCATTTAATAGCGAGCAAAAAATACTTTTTGTAGGTGTAGGAACTGGAGCAGATTTAGAATTAATAAATCACTATGAGCTGAATATTACTGCCATAGATTATTCTCCTGAGATGCTTAACAAAGCAAGAAAGAAATTTAGCAATACCCCCATACAATTCTTGGAGATGGATGCTCAACAAATGAATTTTATGGATGATCAATTTGATATAGTAGTAGGAAGTCTAATTCTCTCGGTAGTACCTGACGCAAATAAATGCTTCGATGAGATGGTGCGAGTTTTGAAAAAAGACGGGGAAATTATTATTTTCGATAAGTTTTCTCCTAAAGGAAAAAAGCCCTCATTATTCAAAAAAACAATAAGGCCCCTCATTAAAGTGTTAGGAACCGATATAGGGTTGAATTTCGAAGAACTGCTCGAAACCCAAAAAATAAAACTGCGAATCAAAGAAGATGCACCTATAATGTTCAACGGTATGTATAGAAAGATAGTGATTACAAAATAACGCGTAGCTCCACTACTTCTTCAAGTAACATAAAAAGCGAGCGAAGAAAACCTTCGATCGCTTTAGATCTTTTCTTACTACTTAACTACCAGAAAGTATGGTGCTTTTAAGGCGGTCCATAGCGTAGAGGTTCATTTGAATCTGGAGAAGCGCAGCGTTCGCCTTTGCCTGTGGATTTCCCCCTTTGTTCAAATATTCAGAAAATCCGCAGGCAACAGCGATCGTAAGATCAAATGAATCGCGGAGCGGAGTACCTCCTTAACAAATACTCATACTTTCTTTCCCCTTTATACCACCACTTTATAGCCCATCGAATCCAGCAAGGCTTTGGCCCGTTCCCAATCCTGCTCTTGACGGAAGGAAAGCCGCATGATGCCAGGAACATCCTCCCGGCTTTCAATGATTCGCATATTACTCAAGTTAATGCTGTGATTTCCTAGCTCCATCGCAATTCTTCCGATAATCCCTGGGGTATCCGGTACATCAATATACAGATCAAACGTAGAGACGATGACTCCTTTGCGACGCTCCGGCAGTTCACTACGGAAATGCCCAGCTGCCAAAAATTCGTCAGCAATTCCCTCTCCGTCTTGTGTTCTCAGCAAGTGGGTAAATCGCTCAATCTGCCCGTTCCATTCTTCCAGCAGGCCCAATAAGACATCACGATTGCTCAGCAAAATGTCCCGCCATACCACCGGATCACTAGAGGCTATCCTTGTAATATCACGAAAACCACCAGCAGCCAGTGTACGGTACAACGGATTCTCATCATTGTGCTTTCGTACCTGATTCACCAGCGCTGCTGCAATAATGTGCGGAAGATGGCTAATCGCACCGACAATATCGTCATGCATATCAGGTTGGACACGCACAACATGAGCGCCGGTATGTTTCAATAAACGTTCCAGCGAGCTGTATGCTTCCTCAGGCACGCCCTCTGCCGGTGAAAGCACATAGTATGCATTTTCAAACAGCAACGCGGAAGCCGCCTTGACTCCGGAACGCTCCGAACCGGCCATCGGATGCCCCCCGATAAAGTAAGCGTTGCGCAAAGAAATTTCGGATGCCTTTTTGGCAATTGCCGCTTTCGTGCTGCCTACATCGGTAATAATACAGCCCGCTTTAAGCGGTAGCTTGCTTAACAGCTCAAGATAATGCTCCAGTAAGCCAACCGGTACGCATAAAAAAATAAAATCGGCATCCTCTGCCGCCTCTTCAACCGAAAGAGTCGCGGTGTCCACGACACCACGGCTTAACATCGGTTCCACTAGTTCAGGGAGATGAGCGTGGCCTACTACAGTAATATCTGGCTTCCCTTTAAAACAAAGTGCGAGGGACCCGCCAATCAGTCCCACGCCGAAAATAGCAATCTTCATTTCATATCAAATCCCATCTGCGGAAATTATAGGCGTACTTTCGCCGCTTCCGCCCCCAGGACCTGTTCCAGCGCACGAATAAAAAATTCATTTTGCGGCTGTGATCCAACGGATACCCTAATATATGTCGGATATTTATGATGACCTGCGCGAATAATCACACCTTTACGAAGCAACTCCTGAAATACCTCACCGGATGGACGGCGTACATCCAGCATAATAAAATTACCATGTGCCGGGAAAGACTCCAGCCCCAGACGTTTCAACTCATTTTGCAAATAAGCTCTACCCTCTGCATTACGATCCCGACATTCCTGAACAAATTCCTGATCTTCCAAGGCAGCAATGGCCGCAACCTGTGCTACCCGTGAAGTATTAAACGGCTCGCGAACCTGATTGATCAAGCGAATGGTTGACTCGGCCCCCATACCATATCCGATACGTAACGAAGCCAGACCATAGATTTTGGAGAAGGTACGCAGTACAACCAAATTTTCGTAAGTTGACAACAAACGAATGCCGTCCGAATATGAACGATCTATTACAAACTCAGCATAGGCTTCATCCAGCACCACCATGATATGCTTGGGTACTTGGTTCAGAAATGCTATCAATTCGGCTTCGGGTACAATCGTTCCCGTTGGATTATTTGGATTACAGATCCAAATAATTTTTGTACGGTCATTGATATGCGACAGCATGGCATCCAAATCATGTACACCCTCACGCAACGGCACCTCAACTGCAACTGCTCCCTCAATTTCCACATTGCTTTTGTATACGGAAAATGTCTGATCAGCCATGATGCTTTCTTCCCCTGGAAGAAGGAATGCACGCGTAATCAACGCAATAATTTCGTCAGAGCCACAGCCATAGATAAACTGTTCTTCTTTTAAACCCGTTTGTTTAGCTAGCGCCTGTGTCAGAGCAACTGCACTTCCGTCAGGATATACACTGATGTTAGCAAACTCCTGCTGAATGGCCTGCAACACTTTAGGAGAGCTGCCATACGGATTCTCGTTTGAGGCAAGCTTGATGACTTCATCGAGTCCCAGCTCACGCTTCACATCCTCAATCGGTTTACCGGGCTGATATACTGGCAAATGTACAATATGCGGTTTAGGTTGCATGCCCTTACCTCCTCTATCCCTTCAGAACTAATTTTAAATTTCTATTTTGACACCTGTTACTGCTTTAATTGTGCCACAAAATCACGAATTTGCAAAAGCCCTTCTTCTCTGCGTGCAGAATCCTCCAATAATGGAATGGCTTCCTCCACCTGGCGCACGATGGCACTGCCAACCACAACACCATCGCAAATGTCTGAAAACCGGACGACTTGCTCACGATTCGAAATACCAAAGCCTATCGCCACCGGAACATTCGTATGCCGTTTGACCTGCGCGATAAAGCCCTCTATCCCTTCAAAAAAAGAAGCTCTTTCTCCGGTTACACCCAGCGAAGATACACAGTATACAAACCCACGGGCCTGCCGGACAATGCGCTCAATCCGCTGTTCAGACGTTGGGGCTACCAGCGGGATCAGATGCACACCCACCTTTGCTGCCCGTCCTCCCAACTCTTCTGCTTCTTCAAGCGGAAGATCCGGAATAATCAGACCACTGATCCCATGCTCCTGCAAGCCTGCAAAGAAAGCATCCATCCCCATCTGCAATACAGGATTATAATACGTGAACAGAATAAAAGGCAGGCTTGAACCTGCTGCTCTAGCCAGAGACGCGGTCTCCATACAGGTGCGGATCGTAATTTGCCGTTTCAGTGCACGTTCAGACGCACGCTGAATCACAGGGCCGTCTGCCAACGGGTCCGAATAAGGTACGCCTAGTTCCAATATATCGGCTCCGGCCGACTCTAACTGGCGAATGATCTCTATCGTAGTATCCACATCCGGGTCGCCTACCGTCAGAAAAGGAATTAATGCCGTTTTGCCTTCATTTTTAAGGCGTTCAAACGCCTGATCAATTAAATTCATGACGGATTTCCTCCCAAATACTTGATAATGGAGTCCACATCTTTATCCCCACGCCCAGACAAACAAATAACGATAATATCATCTGCGGTCAACGTAGGTGCCAGCTTGGCGACCTGTGCAACAGCATGTGCCGACTCTAATGCAGGAAGGATTCCTTCGGTACGGCAAAGGAGCTGAAGTGCATCCAGTGCTTCCTGATCTGTAATTGGAACATATTTAGCCCGCTCAATATCTTTTAAGTATGAATGCTCTGGTCCAACACCTGGATAATCCAGTCCAGCCGAGATGGAATGCGCAGGCTTGACCTGTCCATACTCATCCTGCAGCAGATAACTCATAGAGCCTTGGAAGACCCCTTGTGTTCCCTTGCTCATGGTAGCTGCATGGAATTCCGTGTCGACGCCTTTTCCAGCAGCCTCCACGCCAACCAAAGCAACACCCTGATCCTCTATAAAAGGGTAAAACATGCCGATAGCATTGCTTCCGCCACCGATCGCAGCCACAATAACATCCGGAAGTCTGCCTTCCTTCTCCAGGATCTGACGACGTGTTTCATCGCCTATCACACGCTGGAAGTCTCGTACCATCATCGGATACGGATGCGGGCCGACAGCCGAACCCAAAATATAAAACGTATCATGGACATGGCTCACCCAATAACGCAAAGCTTCATTCCCGGCATCCTTAAGTGTACGCGTACCGGATGTCACCGGAATCACTTCCGCCCCCAAAAGCTGCATCCGAAATACGTTCAACTGCTGGCGCACCGTATCCTCTTCACCCATAAACACCTTGCATTCCAAACCAAGCAATGCAGCCACAGTAGCTGTCGCTACACCATGCTGTCCTGCACCTGTTTCGGCAATGACTTTCTGTTTACCCATGCGCTTCGCCAGCAACCCCTGGGCCAATGCATTATTGATTTTGTGGGCACCGGTATGGTTTAAATCTTCGCGCTTCAAGTAAATTTTAGCTCCGCCTAGATGTTGACTCAGACGCTCCGCATGATAAAGCGGTGTTTCCCGGCCCGAATAGTCTTTTAGAAGTCCGTTCAACTCTGCTTTAAATTCAGGATCATCCGCATATTTCCGGTAGGATTCCTCTAATTCAATCAGTGCGTTCATCAACGTTTCCGGTACAAAACGTCCGCCAAATGTTCCAAAACGTCCGTTGTTATCAGGTAATTGTGTCATGCCTGCTTCACCCTTTCTATGAATGCTGTGATTTTTGCAATGTCCTTGACTCCGTTCGTCTCTACACCGCTGGAAACATCCAGTCCGTCGGGATGATACTCGTTGATCAGCTTATCTGCGTTATCGGCAGTCAGCCCTCCGGCTACAAACAGAGGGATTCCATGTTGATGAGCCCAAGCCTGATAAGTAGGAATTCGATCCCATGCAAACGTTTTACCAGAACCGCCACCATACAGGGGATCGTATGTATCCAGCAGTAAAGCATCAATCGCTCCGACATAAGCTTCCAATTCGTCCGCTCGGTGTTCGATCTTCCCCTTCACGGTCTGCCCTTGGCTATCCACAGACCAGGCCTTGAATACCTGTGTGCCAAAACGTTCCTTAAGCTCCCGACAACGTTGCGGACTCTCCTGTCCATGCAGCTGAATGACATCCAATGGTGCTTTCTCCATCACATCATTTAACAGTGCATCATCAGGGTTCACAAAAACGCCCACACTGCGCGGTCTGCTGCCTGGGACCCATTCATCCAATACGCAAAGCAATTCCCTGGCATGTTCGCCGTCAATCCGGCGCTTGCTGTCAGCAAACACAAAACCTATATAATCGACCGGTAAGTTTATCATAGATTTTAGCACTTCAACGCTTTGAAGTCCACAAATTTTTACGCCCGTTTTGTTCATGCTTTAACCCCGTCCATCAATTCAGCTACAGCCTGTCCTACATCTTCCTTACGCATCAGATGCTCTCCTACCAGAATGCCGTGCGCACCTACCGAATGCAGATACTTCACATCGTCCGGTCCTGCAATGCCACTTTCACTGATGAATGTAACCCCTTTAGGGATCAGTGAGATCAGCTCCTCTGTCGTCTGGAGACGGGTCTCAAATGTCCGGAGATTACGATTGTTCACACCAACTAACGTAGCTGTTCCTAGATCCAGCACTGCTTTAAGTTCCTCACTATCGTGCACCTCTACCAGTGCGTCCAGTCCGAGCTCCTTGGCGATTTGTAAGAATGACCCTAATACGCGGGGTTCCAGGATAGCCGCAATCAACAGTACCGCATCCGCTCCCAATAGACGAGCTTCATAGATTTGCCGTTCATCAATAATAAAATCCTTCCGCAGCAGCGGAATTTTCACCTGATCGCGAATTTGCTGTAAATATTCAGGGCTCCCCTGAAAATACGTCACATCCGTCAGTACAGAAATGCAATCGGCTCCAGCTCCCTCATATGCACGTGCAATATCAACTGGCTGGAAATTGGGTCGAATCAACCCTTTTGACGGGGAGGCCTTTTTCACTTCAGCAATCAGTCCGAGCGGACGGTTGCGTCCGCGGGCGAGCGCATGCTCGAATCCTCTCGTCACAGGTAAATCCGCAATTAAGCGTTCGGCTTTATTGATTTGAAAATGCTGCTTTAGCTGCTCCACTTCTTGTCGCTTTGTCACTACAATTTTATCAAGATACATATTGATATTCCCCCGTTGCCTGTATTAATTGATCCAGCTTGGAAAGTGCCAGTCCAGAGTCAATGGCTTCTGCTGCTCGCTTTACCCCGTCTGTCAGGGTAGCTGCTGCACCTGAGACATAAATACACGCTCCTGCATTCGCTAACACAACATCACGGTAAGCACCATGCTCTCCGTTCAAAATTCGCCGTATGATATCTGCGTTAAGCTGTGCATCGCCGCCCAACACCTGATCGAGAGAATGCGTCTGCAAGCCCAGATCCGACGGGTGAAGCTCAAATGTGTGAACCTTGCCATCCTTGAGCTCGGATACTCGTGTCACAGCTGAAATACTAATTTCATCTAGTCCATCTAAACTGCTGACAACCATGGCTCGTTTGGAGCCGAGCTGGTTCAATACCTCGGCAATCACTTCCGTTTTGCCGGCGTCATAAATGCCCAACAGTTGCCGATCCGCACCAGCCGGATTTGTCAATGGACCAAGCATATTGAATACCGTCCGCACACCTAGCTCGCGGCGCGGCGCGGCGGCATGCTTCATAGACGGATGATACAGCTGTGCGAATAAAAAGCAGATGCCAATGCGGTCCAGACATGACCGCGCCTGATCACTCGTCAAATGAATGTTGACTCCGAGTGCCTCCAGAACATCAGCACTCCCGGCACGCCCACTTGCAGAGCGGTTGCCGTGCTTGGCTACCCGTACAGAAACCGAAGCCGCGATAATAGCGGAAATGGTAGAAATATTAAACTTGTGAATACCCGAACCTCCGGTGCCGCATGTATCCAGCAAACGACTGTTGCCTTCTCCAGCTTGCACTGGACTGGCGTAGCTGCGCATTGCTTCGGCAAAACCGGTGATTTCATCCACCGTCTCTCCTTTGAGGCGAAGAGCCGTTAGCAGCCCGCCGATTTGCGCCTGTGTAGCACTCCCACTCATAATCTGTTCCATCACGCTACGAGCCTCCGTACGCGAAAGATGCTGTCCTTCAATGATCCGGCTTAACCCTACTTGCATCATGTCATGTCGTTCCATTGTCGTCTCCTCCTCAGAATCAGATTTTTGTGTGTTACGGAGTGTACAAATAGTCTTGGTTGATGACGCTGTTGTAGGGCTGTGTCGTTGCTGGGAACATCGCTTCCGCCGTGCGGATTGCTTTCAGCAGTGCCTTTGCTTTGTTCACCGTCTCCTGATACTCGCTTTCCGGTACGGAGTCCCACACAATCCCAGCGCCTGCCTGGACATAGGCCCGGTTCTTTTTAAACACAATCGTGCGAATCGTAATGCAAGCATCCATATTGCCTGAGAAGCCCAAATATCCAATCGCTCCCGCATAGGTTCCACGTGCTTCCCGCTCCAGCTCAGCAATAATCTCCATGGCCCGCAGCTTTGGAGCCCCTGATACAGTGCCGGCCGGCAGACAAGACAGGAAAGCATCGAAGAAATCCTTGTCCTCACGCAGCTCACCCGACACATTGGATACAATGTGCATGACGTGGGAATAGCGCTCAATCTCCATGAACGTATCACATTTAACAGAGCCAAACTGGGATACACGCCCCAAGTCATTTCTCCCTAAATCGACCAGCATCAGATGCTCTGCACGTTCTTTTTCATCCTTTAACAGTTCCTCAGCAAGTGCCGCATCTTCGGTTTCCGTTACGCCACGTGGTCTTGTTCCTGCAATCGGTCGGGTCTCTACGCGGCCGTTTTCCACCTTGACGAGTGCCTCCGGCGAAGTGCCTACGATGATCTCGTCATCCATTTTCAAATAATACATATATGGCGACGGGTTCATCGTGCGCAGTACGCGGTATACTTGTAATGGCGAGGCCTCTGTATCGATGTGAAAACGCTGGGATAGTACAACCTGAAAAATATCGCCAGAACGGATATACTCCTTGGCCTGCTCTACGTTTGATATAAACTGTTCCTTGGTCACATTGGATTGAATTTCACCCAGTTCCACATCATCAGGAATGGAAGTTGCTCCTAATCGTTCCGGCGGGGATTGCTTGCGCAAATACTGCGCCGTAATCTCCAACTTGCGTTCCACATCTGCATAAGCAGCACGAATGTCCTCCTCGCGGAACCCTTCACCAACATGAACATTGCCAACCAGCAGAATTTGTTGTTTTACATGATCAAAGACAATAACTTGATCACAGAACATGAAACGAATATCGTCCATATTCAAATCATCTACCGCGTGCTCTGGCAGCTTTTCATAGTACTGAAGCAGGTCATATCCAAAAAATCCGATAGCGCCGCCTGTAAATGGAGGCATGTCTTTCAGTTTCGGACTACGATATTTACGAAGCAATGCTTTGAGCGCTTCAAGTGGCTTATCGCTTAATATTTGACGTTTTCCATGTTGCTCCAAAATCAATCGACCCTTTTTTCCCGAGACCATTAGAAACGGGTCTGTTCCGATGAAGGAATGGCGCGCCCACTGTTCGCCTCCCTCCACGCTCTCCAGCAGAAAGGCACGGTCCCGCTCAGCATACCGTCGGAAAATCCGAATCGGCGTCTCCATATCAGCCAGCACTTTTTTGTAGACAGGAATCAGGTTAAATTCATTCGCCATTGCTATCACTTGCTCCACATGCGGCGTTAACATGAGATCACTTCCTTTCCAAATTGGCGCAGAACCCATGGAGAGAATAAAAAAGCCTCTACCTGTAAGGTAGAGGCTGTCAGTTATTGAAATTATAAGAATGCTCCATATGTAAAATGATTACAGCAAATAGACAAAAGCATACACTTATCCCTTTTGCACAACCGCGCAGGTTACCTCAAATAAACTTCTCTTAGAAGAAGGTCTCTTCATGGACAAAAGCTTACCGCTACCGCCGGTCTCTGTAATCTCATATGGAATTGGCTAAGGCTACACTCTTCTCATCTCAACTCTGCTCTGGCTAACTCTACTCTACTCAACTCTGCTACACACACTATATCTCATGGGATGTTACTTTGGCAACCATCAACTTCAAAAACAGGCGCTTATTTCCCCTGGGAAGCCAGATCTGGTCTTAATGCCTGCGCTCCGTTTAAATATACATGCTTGATTTCCCGCTGGGATTTGTCGGTGTTCACCTGTACCATTAAACGGATGCACTTGGGTAAACTGCCCGGCACGGGAATTTCCAATGCACACATCAGCGGAACCATATCCCAGCCGTCAAGCTTACGAATGGCCATGGCTGGAAAGGCAGCATCCAGGTCATGGGTCACTGTTATCCATACATTACTAATATCCTCTGGCTGAATTTCATTGTAGGATACAATTTCATCCAATAGTTGGCTTGTTGCTTCCAAAATTTCATTTGCTTCATTATTCGCGACGGTCGTCGCGCCACGAATTCCACGATTGTACATCTTCACGCCTCCTTTTTTAACTGTTCAATGACTTCCCGGATGTAAGAGACGGAAATATCCTTCACAACCTCCACACGCCCAATACTACGTGGGACAACGAAAGTAATACTGCCTTCTTTGAACTTTTTGTCATGCATCATCGCTTCAAGCAGTCGATCTGTATCGAGATGTGAGGGAAGAGAAGTTGGCAAGCGCAGCGAAGACAGCATTTCCTTCGTTTCGTCTACCAAAGATGAATCTGCCCCTAGCTTCACACCCAGAAGCGCGGAGCCGACCATACCAATAGAAATGGCTTCTCCGTGTAAAAACTCACCATATCCCGCAATGGCTTCAATCGCATGACCAATCGTATGACCTAAATTTAGAATAGCGCGTAAATCATTTTCTCGTTCATCGCGCGACACGACTTCGGCTTTAATGGAACATCCCTTCTCCAGCCCGTACTCCAGTGCCGCCGCATCCAGTGCGAGCAAATCCGTCGCATGTTCATGGCACCACTGAGCAAAATCAGCATCCCAGATCAGGCCGTGTTTGATCATTTCAGCTAGTCCTGCAGATACCTCGCGCGAAGGTAATGTCGACAACGTATCTACGTCATAAAGTACAAGTTCTGGTTGATGGAAGGCCCCTATCATATTTTTCGCCAAAGGATGATTAATACCGACCTTACCACCCACACTGCTGTCATGAGCAAGGATTGTTGTTGGAACCTGTACGAATTTGATGCCTCTCATAAAAGAAGCAGCCACAAATCCAGCCAAATCGCCCACCACACCACCACCAAGAGCGATAACGGCTGAATTGCGATCCAGGCCGCCCTCAATGGCTGCTGTTATCCCCTGCTCAAAAACAGCAAGCGACTTGGATGTTTCTCCTGGCTTAACGACAAATGATACCGTTTTGTATCCCGACTCTTGAAGATTGTTCTCCAATGTTGCCAGGTAGAATCCCGCTGCATTTTCGTCTGAAACAATCAACAATGGGCTTTTTTGGGCAATTCCTCGTTCCTTTAACGACTCTCCTGCTTGATGCAACAACCCACGTCCGATATGAATAGGATACGAACGTTCGCCAAGTTGTACCGTCAGCGTACTCATCTTAGTACCGCTCCAACTGCTGTTCATAGGATGCAATATTTGCGCGGATTTCTTCGATCGAATCCCCACCGAATTTCTCTAACAAAGCTTTTGCTATCTCCCAAGCTACCACATGCTCCATGACTACGCTTGCCGCTGGTACCGCACATGCATCCGAACGCTCAACTTGGGCAGTGAACGCTTCTTTCGTATCAATATCGACGCTTTGCAGCGGCTTGTAGAGTGTAGGGATCGGCTTCATTACGCCACGAACCACCACGGGCATTCCGTTGGTCATGCCACCCTCAAAACCACCCAAACGATTCGTACGACGGTGATACCCACGTTCCTCATCATACAGAATCTCATCATGCACCTGTGAACCGCGCAGTTCTCCTGCTTCAAACCCGATGCCGATTTCCACACCTTTAAATGCATTGATCGACATGACTCCCTGTGCGATACGTGCATCCAGCTTCCGATCATACTGTACATGACTTCCCAGTCCAATCGGAACACCTTCCACGATACATTCCACTACCCCACCGACGGAGTCGCCTTCTTGCTTGATCAGGTCAATATATGCTTCCATTTTCTTTTCGGTTTCCGGATCGGTTACTCTCACCGAAGAAGCTTCGGTGACGGCAATCAGTTCATCAATCGGCAAATCGCGATAAGGAGCTTCGATTTCACCAATGCGGATGACCTGACCTGCCACCTTGATTCCGAATTCAGCCAGCAATTGACGAGCCAAACCGCCGCACGCCACACGAATTGCTGTTTCACGTGCACTGGAGCGTTCCAACACGTTACGAAGATCCTTCAGGTTGTATTTCATACCGCCATTCAAATCCGCATGACCCGGACGTGGCCGATGAACCCGACGTTTTTCTTCATCACTGCCTTCGATAGGCTCAATATTCATAATATTCTGCCAGTGCTTCCAATCGTTATTTTCGACAACTAGCGCAATCGGTGCTCCTGTGGTATAACCGTGACGTACGCCGCCGGCAATCTTCGCCGTATCTTTTTCAATTTGCATGCGCCGCCCCCGTCCATATCCTTTCTGACGACGGTGCAACTGAAAATTCAATTCTTCAAAATCCAACTTTAAATTACTCGGCATGCCCTCTACAATGGCAGTTAGCTGGGGACCATGCGTTTCCCCCGCGGTTAAATAACGTAAACTCATGACGCGTTCCCCCTTTAAACTGTTAAACTGTGCATCGCTAAAACCTTTAACTGTGCTTCATTATAGTATACGCACCTTTCTTTGACAAGAAAAGCCACATGTGATCAGATAAACAAAAACACGTCCCTCAGCCAGAAGGGCTAAAAGGACGTGCGCTGTTGATAAGCCAGCCATTACTTATGGATAGAAATAAGTTTTTACGAAACTATGGATGCTATGTGCAGGCTTATGCTTTTTTACGATAAAAAAAGGTTTCAGTCGATTCCAGCCCATATTGGTTTGGAGAAAAGATCTGCTCGGTACTGCCGACAAATAAAACACCGCCGGGACGAAGACTGGCAGCAAACTTTTGATACAATACATGTTTGGCCTCTTCTGTAAAATAAATCATAACATTTCGACAGATGATGAGATCATACCCATCCTCAAATCGATCCAGAAGCAAGTTTTGCTTTTGAAATTTCACAGCCTGTTTTAAACGGTCATCAATCCGGTACATCGCACCATCCGGTTTAAAATATTTGCTAGCTACCTGCTCTGGCACATCCTTGAGCGAGCGCTCCAAATATTTACCCTCCTTGGCTTTAGCCAATGCACCATCATCAATGTCGGAAGCTGTAATGGAGCAATTTCCTAAAATTCCTTTACCGTCGAGAATCATAGCCAAACTATAAGGCTCTTCCCCAGTCGAACAGGCTGCACTCCACAGCTTAAGCTTCTGCTTCCCTGCAAGCAGCTGTGGCAAGATGATATCCCGCAGCACTTCCCAGCGATTAGGATTTCGCCAAAACTCGGAAACATTGATCGTCATCCGATCCAGAAATTCATAGAATAAAGATTTTTCCTTCATCATGGCATCATAAAAAGAAACAAAACTGGGAAACCCGTTTTTGTTGCGAAGCGTCGTTAACCGCCTTTTCATCTGTGCTTCTTTGTATTGTGCAAGATCAATACCTGTGCTGTCCTTGATTTTGCGGATAAACGCTGTGTAATCGGGGTCCGTCTGACCCAGTTCCATATCCGTCATGCTACCATCCTTCTTCATACGTAATTAAACTTATACCCAGGTCGCTACAGTTTTTTCATACCGAACCAATTCTTCCGGTGTGAAAAAATTTGCAATCTCGCGCTCTGCACTTTCCGGTGAATCTGAACCATGAATGAGGTTAAACGGTGTATGTGCAGCAAAGTCTCCACGAATGGTGCCCGGAAGAGCTTCGGTTACTTGTGTTTTACCAATCAACAAGCGGGAAAGTGTAACAATGTTATCCCCTTCCCAGACCATGGCAAAAACAGGACCTGATGTGATAAATCCTACAAGCTCCTCAAAAAAAGGCTTGCCCACATGCTCCGCATAATGCCGTTCTGCCTGTTCTCTAGACACCTGCACAAGCTTGCCAGCCGCCATTTTGAAGCCTTTGTCTTCCAAACGACTGACAATACGTCCAATCAGTCCGCGTTGTACACCATCTGGTTTAACCATCAAAAACGTACGATCCATCGGCTCACTCCCAATCCAATCTAATGTATTTATACAGTACTAATCTGTATTGTAACAGAAAGATTGGAAACGGTTAAAGAATTTTGTCACAGCAAACCTAAAATAAAACTTTAGTAGGAGCGGCGTGTTACAAAATGAGCAATATCGCGCAGCGTCTTTTTTGTTTTGACATCTGGTAGTAAGTCCAGCGCATTTAGCGCTTTATTAATATATCGGTCGGCGAGAATTTCAGCTTTAGTGATTCCTTCACTTTTTTTGATCATATCCACCGCTTTGCGTGCGTCTCCTTGCCCGTCTCCATCCTGAATTCGGCGGATTTCAGCCAGCAGATCGTCCCGCAACTCGGGTTGTTCAAGCGCATAAATAACCGGAAGCGTAATATTGCCCTGTCTCATATCGCTGCCTGGCGGTTTGCCAATCTTTTTTTCTGTTCCACATAGATCGAGCAAGTCATCTTGAATCTGAAAAGCCATTCCTACGTTATAGCCATAGCTGTACAGCAGAGAATTGACATTCTCCTGTGCACCTGCAGCCATAGCTCCCAACTGGCAGCTAACCGCGATCAACAATGCCGTTTTTCGCCGTATGCGCAGCAAATAATTGCGCACACTCTGATCGACATTAAAAAAATCACGTATTTGTTCCATTTCACCAATCGACATCTGTACCAACGCCTTAGACAGCACCCGGTGGATATCGGGATTCGGCAGTCCGGCGGCAATAGATAGTGCGCGTGCATATATGTAGTCTCCGGTGTACATAGCCACCCGATTGTCCCATTTGGACTTCACAGTGGGTTGACCGCGTCTTAATTCCGCATCGTCAATCACATCGTCGTGAACGAGAGAGGCTGAATGAATCAGTTCCAGAGGTACCGCTATGCGCTTGAGCTTATCCAGATCGTATTCTCCAAACTTGCCTCCCAGCAATACAAATACGGGACGCAAACGCTTGCCCCCTGCTTTAAGCAGATGAAGCGACGTATCATTAATCAACGGCTCCCTACTGTCAATGCTGCGGTACAGCTCTTCTTCTATGAAGTTCATATCCTTTTTTAATAAACCGAACAAATCCAATCGTTTCATTCTTTCACCCGTGTCAGCGTATTGTCACTCCAGAGAAGCGGCTTCACTAGTCGGTCAAGCAGCCCCAGTTCATATGCATACTTAAAATAAAGCTCTAAACCTTGTTGTTGCTTCTCTCCAAAATCATAACACAGATTCGTAAAGTAGCGCTCCCAATAATCTTCTGAACCTCCAATTTCCTTGCAAGCTTCAGCAATAACAGGTGTCAGATCAGATAGACTACGTTGCTTGCTTACACGGAACGCACTCGCAATTTCAGCCACCACAGCCGGATTCTGAGCAGCAACAGCACGCCGTACTGCCCATACAGCAAAAGTCATACTGTAGCCCGTCCAGCGTTTCCACTCTTCTCCGAGGTCGGTTACATACAGGCCCTCACTTCGCCAGGACGCCTTGATTGCATGATCTCCAATCAGCAGCCCTGCATCCGCCTGTTCCAGCATCAAATCAAGATCTGGTTCACAGTCAAAGTAAGTAGGCTGGCCCTCCCATGCCTTTTTCATCAAAATTTTCAATAAGTTCACCGAGGTGGCTGAGGTATTCGTCAATGCAATGGTACCGTTAATGATTTCATTTAGCGGTTTGCGTGAAAATAATAAAATGGATTGGACCGGACCGTCTGCACTGACGGATAAATCCGGCAATAACAGCATCTCCTCAGCACCTGATGCATACGCAAAGGAGGACATCGCACTCATATCCAAACTTCCATTCAGCATGCCTCGATTCAATTCAGCCGGTACTTTGGAAACCATCTCCGCTGAATGGAGAAGCTCTGAAGGATTAAAGTAATGAAAAATAGGCCAAGCGTTTGTGTATTTAATTTTTCCGATTGTGATTGTCTTGGTGTCCGGTGTTGGCATCGGAATCCCCCCATCTCGTAAACAGTTGATGTTCTATACGCAAGCTGTCTAATACTTTGCCTACGAGGAACAGTACAATATCATCCAGTGTTTTCGGATGAAAATAAAAAGCTGGCATGGCCGGAATCATTTTGACGCCGAGTCTCACAAGCTTAAGCATATTTTCCAAATGAATGGCATGCAGCGGCGTCTCACGAGGCACAAGGATCAACGGGCGCCCTTCCTTCATCATCACATCTGCTGCACGTGCCATGAGATTATCAGACGAACCATGCGCTACCGCTGACAACGTCCCCATCGAGCATGGCATGATAATCATGGCATCGACCAGATAAGAACCACTCGCAATCGAAGCTCCAATATCTGTAAACGGATGGTATACAAGAGAACCGGGACGGCCTCCGAATTGTTCATTCAAAGCTCCTTCCCGGTCAGTCACATTCCAGCCCAGCTCCTCTTTCAATACCCGCCAGCCAGCATTGGAAACAATCAGGTGAACTGTATATTGCAAGTCCAGCAGTGTCTCTACCAGTCGTACACCATAAATGCTTCCGCTCGCACCTGTAATACCAATAACGATTCGTTTGCCTTGATGGTTGCTCACCTGATTATCCATTAGTATAAACGCACCACCAAATCAATCAGTGTAAAAGCAAATACGACAATGCTAAGTACACCGTTCATCGTAAAAAATGCCGTCTGTAAACGACTTAGATCTTTTGGAGATACAATATAGTGCTCATAAAATAAAATAATGTATGAAATAATCATGCCCGCCAGATACCACCAGCTCAAATCTGCAATAAAGAACAGTACAATAAATCCAATCGCCGTAATGACATGGAACGCCCGAGCGAGGTTCAGAGCACCTGCTATACCAAAACGGGCAGGAATAGAATAAACCCCTTCGCTCTGATCAAAATCAATATCTTGACAAGCATAAATAACATCAAATCCAGCGGTCCAAAATGCAATCGTGAGGTAAAGTACGATAGCAGTCAAATCTATTTGTCCCGTTACTGCAACCCATGCGCCTAGCGGCGCCAAACCAATGGTCAAACCGAGTACAATATGGCACAGCCAAGTGAAACGCTTGGTGTAGGAGTAAAAAACAAGCATAAAAAAGGCCAGCGGGAACAGCTTGAACGCCAGCGGACTTAACTTGAAAGATGCCCAGAATAACAGCAACAAGCTAACGATAATGAAAATCACCACTTCGCTTGATTTGAGCAGCCCTGCCGGGATAGCGCGTCCTGCTGTACGCGGATTTTTCCCGTCGATCACACGGTCAATCATACGATTGAAGCCGAAGGCTGCGCTACGCGCGCCAACCATAGCCAGCAAGATCCAACCGATCTGCGGCCATGAGGGAAGGTTGCCTGTCACGACAACTGACCCCAAGACAGCCCCCATAAATGCAAATGGGAGCGCAAATAAGGTATGTTCAATTTTAATCATTTCCAAAAAAATAGCAATTTTCTTAAACATGCTGACTCTCCTTGATTCCAATATGCAATGCCGCGATGCCTCCGGTGAGAGAATGAGCCTGAACATCCTTCAATCCGACTTCACGAAAGATGTTAGCCAGTTCATCCCTTCCTGGAAAAAGCGCCAACGAATCAGGGAGCCATTTGTACTGCTCATAACGTTTGGCGAACAATTTGCCGAGCATGGGCAAGATGTGTTGAAAATATGCATAGTAAATTCCCTTGAACGGCTGCCAAGTAGGCTTGGACAACTCCAGACATACGACCTGCCCACCAGGCTTGACGACTCGTTGCATTTCCTGCAACACACGGCGCAGATCCGGCACGTTGCGTAGACCGAAGCCAATCGTCGCATAATCAAATGTATTGTCTTCAAAAGGTAGATCCATCGCGTTGCCTTGAACAAGCCTGATTTGCTTTTCACGGGATTCTGATGTTATCTTACGCTCGCCAACATTTAGCATGTTCTGGCTGAAATCCAGTCCTACGATGTGACCACTTTCACTTGCACGCGCCATCGCAAGCGTCCAGTCACACGTCCCACAACAAAGATCGATTGCTGTATCACCGCGATGCATGTTCATTTTTTTCATTGTAAATTTCCGCCAAGCCTTATGTCTGCGAAAGCTCAGTATATCGTTCATCAAATCGTATTTCCCGGCTATACTTTCAAACACGCTATGAACGAATTGCTCTTTCGGCTTGGTGTCGCTTGATCCCATGACGTTCACCTAACCTTCCCTCACAACCGGGTGCGAACTATGTAGCAGCTTCAGGAAAGGCTCAAGCATGCATTCAAATTCCTCAATCCCCGTATTTTGTTCATCTGACAGAACCTGCTGGATGTGTGTAACAGCCGTGCGAAGCTTGTCCAGTATCGCATCCTCGGCTTTATATTTCAGAACAAGCTTACGCCAAACATCTGTTTCAGCACCGCCCTCTGAAAGTTGCACCTGCTCATGCTCGTCTCCGTTGCCGTAAATATGCCAGAACATATATCCGAAACGGGACTTGTCCGGTTCTGCCCGCTTCTCCCATTCCTCTATTAGCGTATCACAGAGAGAGAATTTGTTAAGAAGCTGCTTCCAAACTTCCTGATCCTGTTCTGCAATGAGTGAAGTAAATGATAAAAAAAGCTCCTGTTTGAAGCGTACCATTTGAGATAAATACTGAGCGCTATCCAATCGAAAATTCTTCATCTCCCAGTACAAACTCATTTTCCCTGCGTTCACTTCACATACAGCATCACTCAGCTTTGAAATGGCCTCAATTCGACCTGCCAGTGCAAGTAGCTGATAAAAACGGCTGCTGAAGTAGTCACCGGCTAACACCTTCAGCTGTCTGGAACGCATCTCTTCCGGGCTTCGTATACCGGACAAAGTATCAATCATATCATGCGTATCCAGCCCCATCTGCACAAGTGATGTAACCAAAGCGTACAGTTCATCCTCACTGGCATGCAGCCCTTGCGCATTCCGGTTCAAAAACTCAAACAGCAAACGGGTGCGGCTGTCAGGAAAAGCCGGCATTTCCGTATGTTGTTGAATCATGTCGTATTCCACATATTTTTTTGCTAATTGGGGTACGCGATACGGTTTCATCCTAAGCCTCCGAGCCATGACTTTCTGGTATACTCAAATAATTGCAATGCCTTATATTATATCACAATTTAAAATGATTCGCGACTAAAGTACTGTAGGTCCGGCGGTAGAAACATCTAGTTTGTATATACACCGCTAAACCTGTTTTGCCACATGGGTGTTACTGTAATGCGGAAACGAGATTTCAAATCTTCTGGCAGCTCAGCACCTTCCCGATTTCTTAGCTGCTCTAGCGCCTCGTTCGTCCACTCGTTGCGGCGTATATCGGATGCCAGCAGCAAATGGCGTTGCCCTGACCATTCGTCCTGCGCCACCACCCGCAACAGCAATTGCCGTACATTCGTCGTTCCGTAAAAACTAAAAGCGGCAAGCTCTGCCATGTTTTGATAAATCTCCAGTGGCGTCGTTTCTTCCTTGGACAGCTTAACATCCAAGGTCAGAACTGAATGTTCCCAGCTTACACTTGCAATCGGTGTAGTCAATGGAAGCTCATTCAGTGTATCTACCAGATTGTCATCCGTCAGCAGCACTCGTTGCTGGGGCGAGATTGTCGCCTGTGTTTCACGAACTGCTGCGGTTCCCGAGTCCAGCATCTGTAAGGACGGCAGCAATATTGCTGCTGCCGTGGTTATGAGAATGGAACCACCGAGTACAATCCAAGGTTTCATCAGAGCCTCCCCTGACCCCTACCCGATAATGTGGGTTTGCTACGGTAAAGGTCCTCACTCTCATTGTACAACAAAAAAAAGCAGGCTATGCCTGCATTTTACTCCTCTGTATCTACAACCCCGTGCTTAGTCATCACAACGGCCTTGCCGCGAATTTTGATGGCAGAAGTATGATCCGTAAATTGGACGATCAGTACCTCACCCTTGTCCAATTTTTCCGAGTGATGCAGGCGTGTATCCTGACCTCTGGTCAGACCATAAACCTGACATCCATTGCTTTTTGCTTTAATTACGACGTACTCACTGCTGCCCGTCACGTTATCTTCCATGTCCTTTTCCTCCCTGAGAGCCGAAGCTATACTTTTTATGATGGAGATTTAAGCTTGTTTTGTCAACTACATGCTTCCCCCGCTGCCTGCAACAATTAGTGCGTCCTGTGCCATACTATGTGTGCAGTCTCATCTATCAACGAAAGGAACAGATCTGATGGAAAACTATCGTCCCGCTAATCTCAGTCCTGCTCAGATCGAACAGCTTCAACGATTGGAACATGAATTTGCAGAGCTGACAGGTGAACCCCTAGTGCTGATCGCTTATGCCTCGCGAAACGGGAGGACAACTTCCTCTTCTTCAGTCCATGGCACCTCTACTACAAAGTAAATAGGACAAAAAGAAAAGGCCGTGAATCAAATTCACGGTCTTTTCAGCGCATTGGGAATATGTAAGAAATCTTATTTAATTCCGTCTTTGAGCGCTTTACCCGGTTTGAATGCCGGAATTTTGCTCGCAGGGATTTCGATTTCTTCTCCTGTTTGCGGGTTACGTCCTTTACGTGCGGAACGTTCACGAACCTCAAAGTTCCCGAAACCTACCAGTTGTACCTTGTCTCCGTTTTGCAATGCTCCAGCGATCGCTTCAAATACTGCATCGATTGCTTTCGTTACGTCCTTTTTGGACAATTCAGTGCTCTCAGAAACCTGATTGATCAAATCCGTTTTATTCAATATATTCACCTCCCAATTCAAGTGTAGTCCAGCATTAAGGTTATCGGTGTGACCACCAATAATGAAGTCGCCTGTATAAAATAACCCGGGCGGCATACTGCCTTCCATAATGTTATCATCTGTTTCCGTTTCGTCGTTAAATATACATATAATATACCTAACCACCGCCATATAGGCCGAAACTGGCGTTTTATGGCACCCTTCTTGCGTGGAACAAGGTTTATAGTAATACAGTCCACAGACAATTTCAAGTACGGCGACGGTTCAGCACGTAAAAAGTAACAGCCAGCGCAAGCACCAGCACTACTCCTTTGACAATGTCATGGGCAAAATATTGCACATTCATCATCGTCAGTCCATTAACCAATACGCCGATTAACACCGCACCAATAAATGTACCAATGACGTTCGGTTTACCCGCACCAAACACAGAAAAGCCAACGAATACTGCAGCTACCGCCTCCATGAGCAAAGGAGAGCCAGCGTCAATTTGGCCCGAACCTACACGCGAGGCATACAAAATACCGGCAATGGCTGCAAATACGCCTGAAGCCACATAGGCCAGCGTGCGAACTTTTTTTACCCGTATGCCCGACAGACGAGCAGCCTCCTCATTTCCACCAGTTACATACATCTGTCGCCCGTGCTTCGTGTAGGTCAAAAAAACATGCACCGCCGCCACAGCTAGCAACAGTAGAATAACCGATATCGGAATACCCAACCATTTACCTTGTCCTAGTACAAGAAATCCTGCAGATATCTCCCCTGGAGCCTTACTGCCATCAGGAAACTGCATATGATTGTAGATGGTATAGCCCTGTGCGTACGTCTGATGAATCCCGCTTACAATGTACATAATGGCTAGAGTTGCGAGCAAATCAGGGATACGCAGTTTAATAATCAATAGTGAATTCAGCAGCCCCACGAAAGCTCCTACGATCAATGACACAATAATGACCACTGCAACGGGCTGTTCATACCAGACCATCAACGAAGCTGAGACAACTGTCGTCAAAGATACTGTTGCACCAACCGACAGATCAAAACCATCTACGATAAGTGACAACGTCACACCAATGGCCACGAAAGTAACAATTGCAATTGAGCCAAGGATATCCATTAAATTATCATACGTCCAAAAATAAGGTAAGGTCGCTGAGAAAAACGCCAACACACCTATAATGACAACTACAGCACCGTAACGAAATGAGACATTTAACCATTTTTCCTTCATGAATGCACCTCTTCACCGCCGCTGGCGTACAACAGAAGCTGTTCCTGTTCAACTTCGCCTCGCGCAAATTCCCTTATTATTTTGCCGTCATACATCACTGCGATCCGATTACCAATGCCAATACCTTCCGCAAATTCACAGGTAAGATAAATGATCGCTTTTCCTTGTGCAGCCAGTTCTCCGATAATACGGAAAATATCGCTTTTGGCCCCTATATCTACACCCTTCGTTGGCTCATCAAAAACAAATATATCCGCCCCCGAATGAAGCCACTTCCCTATCGCAACCTTTTGTTGATTCCCACCGCTCAAATACTTAACATGCTGGCGTAGCGAAGGCGTCTTAATACCAAGAGAGGCGACAACCTCATTACCGTTATTACGTTCTTTCAGCCGACTGATGAAACCAAGGACACTGAGCTTGCCCAAGAGTGGAAGACTGAGGTTTCGTTCCACACTCTCCTCAATCAGCACCCCCTGCTTGCGCCGCTCCTCGGGAATGGACACAATTCCTTGTGCTACCGCGTCCGCAGGCTCTCGCAAACGAATGAAGTTCCCCTTGAAGGTCAACTCCCCTTCGTCCGGCTTGTCTGCTCCTGTAAGCAGCCGTGACAGCTCCGTCTTGCCCGCACCGACCAAACCCACAATCGACAGAATTTCACCACGTCTGACCTGTAAATCAACACCGTGAACCCGCAATCCCTTACAGAGCCCTCTTGCTTCCAATACCGTTTCACCAATGGGTACCTCTGTTTTGGGAAATTCCTCATCAAATGTTTTCCCAAGCATATGCGTAACAATGTCACCTGCACTTAAATCAGAGACAGACCCCGTAAACACTTTTTCACCGTCACGCATCACCGTAATGCGGTCACTGTGCTCAATGACCTCTGGCAACCGGTGCGTGATGAGGATGCATGCTACTCCCTCATCCTTGAGGGTATGAATGGTGCGGAACAAACGCCGTGTTTCTTCCTCGCTCAGCGGAGCCGTTGGCTCATCAAAAATGATAGTATTCGCTTGCTGCGTCAAAATCCGTGCAATGAGTACAAGCTGCTTTTCTGCCAACGTCAATTCAGACACGTATCGCCGGACATTTATATTAACTTCCAGACGTGCTAACGCTTCACGTGCTCGCCTGCGCATGGATGCGGGTGCAGCCCACCATTGACCCTCAGGTGCAGACAAATCGTCCATTACAATGTTTTCAGCGACGGTTAACTGAGGTACAAGCGCCGAATCAACTTCTTGATACACACAATGAATTCCGGCTCTTTTGGCTTCCCACGGTGAACGAATAATCAGTTCCTTACCATTCACTACGATTGCTCCCTGATCGAAACGATACGCACCAGACAAGATTTTCATTAATGTGCTTTTCCCTGCCCCGTTGGCACCTAACAGAGCGTGAATTTCGCCACCCTGCACCGTAAAATCCACAGCTCGCAGCGCAGCTACACCAGCAAACTGTTTGCTGATTTTTTTCATCTCCAATGTATATACTTGTGAACTCATGGTGCCCCCTCACTCCCGCTTATGATAAAAGCGCGCCGAAGCGCGCCTTTGTATTTGCGTTATGCAGCAATTTTATTTTGACGTTTCATATTCCTTCATCCAATCCTTGTAGCCCTGCTCGCTTTTGCCCCATCCTTTCACATATTGAGACAATTCGGATGTGGAAATTTGCTTATCTGGCAACTCTTCGCGCTGCACATATACTGCCTTCAGTACAACCTTCTCCTCCGGGTTATCCCCATGCAGCTTCTGGTAGGCATAGCGCACTTGTACCCGTCCAATATCTGTTGGATCTACGGCTGCTGAAGCCACCCATGGGTTTTTCGGGTCTTGAATCATTTGCAAATCTTCATCGCTCATATCAATCCCGTAAACTTTGATTTCCGTACGCCCAGCTTGTTGTATTGCACGAGCTGCACCTTTGGCAAATTCATCCCAAGCCGCCCATACTGCTGTAATTTGGCCCTTAGGATATTGCTTTAACACAGCTTCCATTTTGGCTTGCGTATCCAAAGCAGGATTCTGAGCCGAACCAAAAGTCGCAATTTCTTTAATATCTGGATTGGATTTCAAAAATGCATCATAAGCGACTTGACGACGTTCCATTGGCGCAAACCCTGCAACCCATACTTTCACAATGTTTCCTTTGCCACCGATGTCCTTCTTCATTTGCTCCAACGTCAACTCCGCCATGCTTT
This sequence comes from Paenibacillus ottowii, assembly GCF_050516475.1. Taxonomy (NCBI): domain Bacteria; kingdom Bacillati; phylum Bacillota; class Bacilli; order Caryophanales; family Paenibacillaceae; genus Paenibacillus; species Paenibacillus ottowii. Next base: position 1,038,698 of record NZ_CP191577.1, read on the forward strand.
GGTCATCCTGCGAGAGCACTACCGCGCCCGGAACATTGACCGCCGCATCGAACACGATAACTGGAATATTGCGGGAGATTGCTTTTTTAAGACCTGGCTCCAGCAACGCGTCACCATGATCAGTCAAAATGACATCAAACTGCTGGTTAATGGCACTATCTAGCAAAGAAGCCATTTTAGCCTTATCGTTATTAGCAACAAACTTGGTCAGCGTACCGCCAAATTTCTTAACTTCATCTTCCACGCCTTGAACATACTGCTGCGAAAACGTACCCGTGTTAAACTCCATGATCAAAGCAACCCGTTTACCCTTTAGATTTAAACTATCCGCTTTTCCATTTCCTGTATTCGCTCCTGCAGGGCTTGTCCCCTGAGCACCGCTCTCTGTTTTCGGCGCCCCACATGCTGTGACCAGTATAATCAGCACCAGCAGCATAATGGCTCCTAGCCCTAGCTTCTTGTTTTTTTGGAGCCCTTTTTGGATATACATGATTTGTTTCCCCCTTGTTCAATCCACAAAATGATTCAAATTTGATACTTAATATATCGCGTTAAACCAAGTATGTAAATAGGTTTTATTAAATATAAAAAAATTCACGTCCTCACATATCAAAAAACAACAAATTCACAAAAAAATACCGTAAAGAGCAGCCAGCCCTCTACGGTATTACTTTTACACATATTTGGTATAGCTTAGCCTTAAAGAATGATAGCAATAAGACCACCAGAGCCTTCGTTAATAATGCGACCCAGCGTTTCCTGAAGCTTGTAGCGTGCATTGTCCGGCATCATGGCGATCTTGCCCTGAATACCTTCACGTACAATCGAATGCAACGAACGTCCGAATATGTCTGACTCCCAAATTTTGATTGGATCATTCTCAAAATCCTGCATCAGGTAACGTACAAGCTCCTCACTTTGCTTCTCTGTTCCGATAATCGGGGCAAATTCCGATTCTACATCGACACGGATCATGTGAATGGAAGGAGCTGTTGCTTTAAGTCTCACACCAAATCTTGTACCCTGTCGAATCAACTGTGGTTCGTCCAGCGCCATCTCAGCCAGTGACGGTGCAGCAATACCATATCCCGTTGTCTTGACCATTTCCAGTGCCTCGGCAAAGCGGTCATATTCCCGTTTAGCGTGGGCAAAATCCTGCATCATTTGCAGCAGATGATCCTTGCCGCGAATCTCTACCCCGACGACTTCAACCAAAATCTGGTCATACAGCTCATCAGGCGCATACAAATCAATTTCAGCTACGCCCTGCCCCATATTCATTCCACTTAAGCCGGCTCTGTCGATGAACTCATATTCCATAAACTGGCCGACCACTCGATCTACATCACGCAGACGCCGAATATCTTTAACCGTATCACGAACGGAATTTTCATAGTTGCTACGCAGCCAGTGATTTTCGTTTAATACCATAACCCAGCTCGGCAGATTCACATTCACCTCATGCACTGGGAATTCATACAATACTTCACGAAGTACACCCGTAACATCATCTTCCGTCATGGTCGCCGCGCTGAGTGTCATGACTGGAATATCGTACTTGGCAGCCAGTTCACTGCGGAGCTGGAGTGTTTCATCACTGCGTGGATGCGTGGAGTTGATAACCAGCACAAATGGCTTGCCAACTTCCTTCAACTCTTCAATGACGCGTTCCTCCGACTCTACATAAGAGCTACGCGGGATTTCAGCAATGGTCCCGTCTGTGGTGACTACCACACCGAGTGTCGAGTGCTCTTGAATAACTTTACGTGTACCAATTTCTGCTGCTTCCTGAAAAGGAATGGGCTCTTCAAACCATGGTGTAGAGATCATCCTTGGGCCATTTTCATCCTCGTAGCCTTTTGCGCCTTCTACGGCGTATCCCACACAGTCAACCAGACGCACATTCACGTCCAGCCCTTCCGTTACTTTGATCTGGACGGCATTATTCGGTACGAATTTAGGTTCCGTCGTCATGATCGTCTTCCCTGCCGCACTTTGCGGCAACTCATCTACGGCACGGGCACGGTCCGCCTCACTCGTAATGTTGGGCAGGACAATCGTTTCCATAAACCGCTTGATAAACGTTGATTTTCCTGTTCGGACTGCGCCGACGACCCCAAGATAGATGTCTCCTCCGGTGCGTTCGGCAATGTCTTTAAAAATGTCCACTTTCTCCAATGAAATCCCCTCCTCAAAAGTCTCCGAAGGAAAAATGCTTAAAGAGCATCCGCTTCGTGTTCAACCAACTGCTTGATCCCAGATGCGGCAGAACAGCCTTTAAAATGCCCGGAAGTCGTCCGCCGCCGAGATTCAGGAGACTGATGGAATCGGCGAAACGGCGTAAACTCGTACATGCATTTGGACTGATACCATCATATGTATCCCCTCCGTAAAATATGTTTAGTTTTTAAAAAATAGATTACGTCACAGCGATCATTGCAGGAACAATATTTCTACGTTTGGGTCCACTCATCTAATATATGCACAGCAAGAATCCTCCATGACTTTGTTGCTAGACTTAAATAAAAAAGGATACTTCTCTGACCGTTTCTAACCGTCGAGAAATATCCTTTGTTTTTTGCTCTACTGATATAACAGGCATTACCACAGCTCATCATCCAGCGCCTGACGCTCCAATTGCCGCCTGATAGCTGCCTTGAGTCTATCCTCCGGTATGGTTACTTCCATATCTCCTTGAGCACGGGCCTGACAGGATAAGCGTATTCCTTCATCCAGTAAAGGTCCCAGCTTACGCTGTTCAGCCCCATTAGGGCAACCTGCCAGTTCAGCCCGTTCGGGTGCTATCCGCACCTTACACATCAGACAGGCTGCTTTACCATCACAACGAGTGGGAATATACACACCTGCTTTACGGGCAGCCTGGAGCAATGACGTGCCCTGACCGACTTGTACACGTTTGCCTGACGGCTTGAACGTAATCTGCACATTCATGAACGATCCTCCATTCCCCTTTCCTCATCATGCGCCCGCAACTTATATTTCGTTGCTCATTCGGATTAAGGAATGTAGCTCTGGCCAAGGGAGAAGCTCTCCGAGCTTATCCAGCTGCTCCTTATTCCAAATATTACTGACCAATAGCTGCGTTAATATCCCGATGTGCCGTTGCGGGTCTCGCTTCATGACATCTGCAATCGCTTGATAACGGTCAGGTCGATTTCGCAACAGATTGAACAGCAACTCGTGACTAAGAGGCATCAAACGTAATGACGTATTTTCCAGATCAAGCTGTATCCCAGCCGACCAGAGTAGACGCTCGACCTCCAAACGGTATAAAGCTCCATTACATAAAACCTCGAATCCTCCTACCAATTCAACTGGAAATCCCTCTAGCTCATAGTGGCTTAGCAATGAAACGTAAGATCCGCTACGGTCAACTTGCTGCTGGTCTATACCCACACCTGGCGAGTGCGCATGTAACTGCTTCGCTGCATGAATATCTGCATAAATATCAATGTCCCGAGGCAAGCGATCCAGTTCAACTTCTTGCACAAGTAGTGCACAGCTCCCCCCCAGCATCCACGGCACCGGCACCGCTGACCAGCTCTCTGTCAAGCTACCCAGCGCCACAGCCAGATCGTGAGGAAGCCTGTCCACTAACACAGATGATATTACCTCCTTCAATATGGTTTCCTCCTTTGCTGTTTTTTCTCCCGTTTCCTGATGGGCATCATTATAACATGTTCGACATGGCAGTTCGACATTTTGTGTGCTAAAACAGCATTTCCCTACCTCAAAATATAAAAAAACCGCAAACCTTCCCGGTTCACGGTGGATAGAACCAAGCATCGTGCGGCTAGTGTTTTACTTTTTCATCATCATTTTCATTAACGCTTCCATGTTGGAAGGATTCATTCCGCTTTTTTTGACAGCTCCGACAATATCCCTAACTGTATCCTCCGACACCGGAATGTTAGCCATCGCAGACACCTGTTTGATCAGCTGACGCAACTGCGTCTCACTTTGAAGCGTGTCCGGCTTTACCGTACCTGCCAGCTTTTTCACAGCATTTTCAGATATGTTTTTGCCGCCTTTTTTGTTAATGGCCTTCAATGCTTCTTTCGGAAAGTTTTTACTCACAATCTCCCCTCCTCGCCATTGCTCAACTTAGTCTATGAGTGGTGAAGACAAAAGGTGATTAAGCATACGAAAGACATGCCAAACGCCTAACCAAAAAAGGCTATCTCATCGTAGAAAAATCTACTCATGAGATAACCTTTATACTTTATAAGATCCTTTGTGCCCTTATGAATGCCATTGCTCCCACGTTTCAAGCGACATGACTTCCATCTCGGTTTTGGGATCGCGACCCATTAATGCCTCAACGGCCTTGCGAACGTCGCGTCCTTCAAATAGCACTCCATGCAGCACCTCTGTAATAGGCATTTGAACACCCAGTTTTTGCGAGATAGCGTATGCTGCTTTTGTCGTACGAATCCCCTCTACGACCATACCCATAGATTCAAGTACGGCATCAAGCTGTTGGCCCTGTCCCAATAATGACCCTGCACGCCAGTTGCGGCTGTGACGACTCGTTGCAGTGACCACTAAATCGCCTATGCCAGCGAGTCCGGCAAAGGTTAATGGATTTGCACCCATCTCAACACCGGCACGGGTAATCTCAGCTAATCCACGGGTCAACAAAGCCGCTTTGGCATTATCGCCAAAGCCAAGTCCATCCGACATTCCCGCACCTAGTGCGATAATGTTTTTTAAAGCACCGGACAGTTCTACACCAAGCAAATCACGGTTTGTATAGACGCGGAAATAGGAGTTCATGAACAGCCCCTGAGCAGCCTGTGCAGCCTTCTCATTGGAGGAAGCTACAACAACCGTTGTAGGACATTTCTTCACCACTTCCTCCGCATGGCTCGGTCCTGACAGTACGGCAATATCATCCTCCGCGATTTCCAGTTCTTCCGAGATCACCGTGGACATACGCTTGAGTGTCTCTGTTTCAAAGCCTTTAATGGCATGTACTACCAACATATCTTTAGTGAAATGAGCCTTCAGACTACGTGCAACCTGCCGAGCGGCAGACGAAGGAGACACGATGATGACCGCTTTAGCTCCAGATACCGCTGCCTGCATATCTGTTGTAGCTGAAATGCGATCAGACAAAGTCGAGCCCGGTAAATAATGCTCATTCGTATGCTTCTCATTGATCTCAGCAGCTTGCTGTTCGCTTCTCGTCCAGACGGAGACATCGTTGTTATTGGACGCAAGTACGGAAGCAAGGGCTGTTCCCCAACTCCCTGCGACCAGCACAGCTATTTTCTCAGACAAGACGATCTCCTCCTTTGGAGCCAAGCTTATTCTCATTTCCCCGTGCCAACTTGACTATGTTAGTACGGTGTCTCCATACAGCGAACAGGCAAATGATTAGAGCCGTCCAAAATAACGGCCAAGCATAACCAAGTACGAGTAATATCCAAGGGGTCAATATGACAAAAATTAATGATCCCAGAGATACATAACGCGTCATTACGATGGCAAGTATTGCAATAATTCCGGCGTATAATGCCGGCAGAAAGGCAAGCGATGCCAATACGCCAATGGCAGTCGCAATCCCTTTGCCCCCGCGAAAGTGAAAATACACCGGCCAGTTATGGCCTGCAATCGCCGCAATACCACACAAACCCGGTAACCAGGATGACTCTCCACCCAACCAGTGCCCTAGCAGCACTGCAATAACTCCTTTAAATACGTCAAGCAGCAGTACCAGAATAGCCGGGCCTTTCCCAAGCACACGCAGCGTATTCGTCGCGCCGGCATTGCCGCTTCCATGCTGGCGAATGTCGATTCCTTTTAATTTTCCATACAGCAAACTAAAGCTGACAGAGCCAAGCAAGTAACTGAGTACGATGGCAACGATCTGTAAAATCAACCTATTCGCTCCTAACTTTCGTCAGACTTGCGCCGTGTAAATATACGAATTGGAGTTCCTTCAAAGTTAAAGGCGGCGCGTATTTTGTTCTCCAGATAACGCTCATAAGAGAAGTGCATTATTTCTGGATCATTTACGAAAACAACCATCGTAGGCGGTTTAACAGCAACCTGAGTCACATAGTTAATACGCAGACGACGACCCTTGTCTGTTGGTGGTGGATTGATGGCAACCGCATCGGAAATTACATCGTTCAGCAGATGTGTCTGAATACGCATAACATGCTGCTGTGCCACATGCTGTACAACTGGAAGCAGCTTTTGCAGACGCTGCTTTGTTTTTGCAGATAAGAACACAATCGGAGCATAGGTCATGAACAGAAAGTGGTCACGGATTTTCGTCTCAAACTGGTGCATCGTTTTGTCGTCTTTATCTACGACATCCCATTTATTAACGACAAACAGCGATGCTTTACCCGCTTCATAAGCATAGCCAGCAATGTGTTTATCCTGCTCAATGATGCCTTCCTCGCCATTAATAACGACCAATACAACATCCGCACGCTCAATGGCACGCATCGCACGCATTACACTATATTTTTCAGTCGTTTCGTATACTTTACCACGTTTTCGCATACCGGCCGTATCAATCAGTACATATTTTTGACCGTCTTTTTCAAAAGGTGTATCAATGGCATCACGCGTTGTGCCTGCAATGTCACTGACGATAACCCGTTCTTCTCCTAAAATGGCATTAACGAGGGAAGATTTACCTACATTCGGACGTCCGATCAAAGCGACACGTATAACATCCTCATCATAATGATCTTCTTCTAGCTCAGGTAAATTGGACGTAATTGCGTCTAACAGATCACCAATCCCTGTGCCGTGACTACCAGAAACAGCAATTGGATCACCAAATCCATAAGAATAAAACTCATAGATCAGGTCAGCGCGACTGAGGTTGTCCACTTTGTTTACTGCTACGATGATCGGTTTACCCGAACGATATAGCATCTGAGCTACCTCTTCATCCGCTTGCGTTATTCCTGCTTTTGCGTCGCTCATGAATACAATAACATCTGCTTCTTCTATTGCGAGTTCGGCCTGCATACGGATAGACTTTAAAATAACATCCTCACCATCAATCTCAATGCCGCCGGTGTCAATAATACTGAAGGATTTACCATTCCACTCCGATATACCGTAAATACGGTCACGAGTGATTCCCGGTTTATCTTCCACGATGGACAAACGATCCCCGATTATCCGATTAAAAATGGTGGACTTACCCACATTCGGACGACCAACGATAGCCACAACGGGTCTTGCCATAAATTCACTCCTCCTGTCAATTCTTCCGCTATCATCATAGCAAAAAACATACTTATTGGCGATATGGTCACGTAACAACAATCGGCGAACCCTCTGGGTCCGCCGATGGTGTACGTTATGTGCTTATTATAAAATATATTGGTTTAAACTCATTTAAACTTGTTCAGCTTATCGCCAAAACGTTCGCCAAGCGTAATGCTCAGTCCGGAATTGTTGAGGGAAACGTTAGGATTATTCAGTTCCTCACGAGGCGCGCGAGATGCACGTGGTGCTCTTTCTGCTTTTGGAGCAGCTTCAGGAGCTTCCTCAGTTTCTTTAATGCTCAGGCTAACACGTTTTTCAGAAGGATTCATTTCAAGAATTTTAACTTTAACTTCTTGTCCTTCTTCCAGAACTTCTTGTGGAGTTCCAATGTGTTTGTGGGAGATTTGGGAAATATGAACCAAACCTTCCACCCCTGGAGCGATTTCAACGAATGCACCGAAGTTAACCAGACGTTTAACAACACCAGTTACGATATCATTGTTGTTGAATTGTCCAGCAGCAGATTCCCAAGGACCAGGCTGTGCAGCTTTCATACTCAGGCTGATTTTTCCTTTTTCAGGATCTACCTTCAAGACTTTCACTTTCACTTGATCTCCTTCGGAAACAGCATCGGAAGGCTTATCAACATGAGTCCAAGCAATTTCAGATACGTGAACCAGACCGTCAACTCCGCCAACATCTACGAAAGCACCAAACTGAGTGAGACGTTGAACTGTACCAACGATTTCTTGTCCTTCTTTCAGCTCAGCCATTACTTTAAGTTTGTTAGCTTCGAATTCAGCTTCCAGAACGTCTTTTTGAGAAAGGATCACTTTGTTGTTTTCACGATCCAGCTCTTTTACAACAACACGCAATGTGCGGCCTTTGTAATCACTGAAATCTTCAACAAAATGGCGTTCCACCATGGATGCAGGGATGAATCCGCGCACACCCACGTCTACTACGATACCGCCTTTAACAACATCGTTCACAACCACTTCAAATACTTCTTTGCTTTCGAACAGCTTCTCCAACTTTTCCCAAGCGTTTTCACTGTCGATTGCACGTTTGGACAGAACGAGTTTTTCTTTGCCATCGTCGATGCTGATAATTCTAGCTTCAACCTCTTGGCCTACTTGTACTGCTTCTTCTGCATTGTCCAGACCAGAAGACAATTCGCGAATTGGAATAACTCCATCGTATTTATATCCAATGCTTACTACCGCTTGGTTATCTTCCAATTTCACAATTGTACCCTTAACGGTGTCACCTTTTTTCAGGGAGACGATTTGATCGAGCTCGTCTTGATTTGCCGCTTCAGCAGCTTCTTGATTTTTAATTTCTTCCGACATGTCAATACCCTCCTCAATTCAAAAAAACCATTTATTTAAACCTGCGCTTGGCAGAGTTCAAAACAAAATACATTTTTGTTCTAGTTTTCCTAGCTTAGACACAATTCATGCAAGCCTTTCAATCATTCGTAGGCTTACCCGTTTCCTTCATCGTGCGAATGCGTGACATAATTGCTTCTGTTGCCAGTTCGAGAGGATCTCCTTCGACATCGGCACCCTTTTGGTAAGCGTCCAAATTAACAGGTTTACCGTATATCACTTTCGTTTTACGGAAAAGCTTGTAATCACCAACAATGGCGACCGGAACGGCAGCCGCTCCACTACGCAGTGCAAAACTGGCAGCACCCTTTTTCCCAATTCCCCCAGCTCCTCTGGAGCCTTCGGGGAAAATCCCCATAACCTTACCGTCACGCAAAATGTTCAATGCCAGTTTAATAGATTCCTTACTCACGCCACCACGTTTGACTGGAAAAGCTCCCAGTTTGTCAATCAGCGGACCCAGTACAGGAACATTAAACAGTTCTGCTTTAGCCATAAAGTGAACCTTTCGCTTCAGCAAAATGCCAACTGTAGGAGGGTCAAGATTACTAATATGATTAGAACACAACAGCACTCCGCCCTCAGCAGGAACATTTTCCCTGCCTACCGCCTCAAGCCTAAACAGAACACGGTAAATGAGACGCAAAATACTGGCGCATACAGTATATATCATTGGCTGATCTCTCCATCCTTCTCCGTTAAGCAATAAGATACGATCGTATCCACGACATCCTGAATGCCCATATGGGTCGTATCAAGCACGATGGCGTCCTCACTGCAACGAAGCGGGGATACCTCCCTCTCCTCATCAAACTTGTCACGTGCCGCAATGTCACGTTCAAGCTGTTCCAGAGTGATATCATCAGTTCCGCTCAGTTCTTTAAAACGACGAGAGGCACGTTCCTGAACACTTGCGGTCATGAACACCTTGACTTCCGCATCGGGAAGCACGGTTGTTCCAATATCGCGCCCGTCCATAACGACACCCTTACGCGCAGCCATTTCACGCTGATTTTCGGTCAAACGTGTACGTAAACCAGCAATACTCGAATACTGTGACACATTGCTAGTCACTTCCATCGAACGAATTACAGTAGTAACATCTTCCCCGTTACAATAAACCTTTTGACCTGTGGGGTCCGGTACTAATTCAATCACCAGCTCAGGTACATGTTGAAGCACTTTTTGTACATTTTCTGCAGGAATTTCTTTGCACATCATGTACCAAGTTGCTGCTCGGTACATGGCTCCGGTATCTACATATACATAGGAAAGTGCTTTCGCTACCAGGCGGGCCACTGTACTTTTCCCTGCGCCAGCAGGTCCATCAATGGCTACATTTATTTTGTTAATTAAAGATGCATGTTGCCTTGCCAACAGGGAATTCCTCCTAACCTAACCTCAAGAAAAAAGCAGGCATTGCCTGCGACGTGAAAATTATACCACACATTTATAGGCGATGCAAAATAAGCGACATGTTTACTTAAAAAGAAAATCTTCGGATGACTACGATTTTTCCCGGAATTCCAACTGTCTTTCAAAACAATATTTAATCAGTTTCTGGCGCTCTTGATCAGCGATTTTCTCATATTTCAGCATAATGAGTTTGCGGCCGTTTTCCATCTGCTGAATGCGCACAATTTCAGACTGGAAGGGAACATGCTCCTGAGTTCCATTTTTATATGGAACCAAAATCCAGCAAGACAATGATTCTCCTTCTTCAAGAGGATGTGAACCCTGAGTCTGAAAAGACACGCCTCCACCTCCCACATCATGTGTCTGTGCTACAAATCTGGATTCGTCTGCACCATGCTTAACCGCAATTTCCAAGTTGGCCTTTACCCTGAGAAAGTTTCGACGCTGAATTTTGCTGATGCTGTCCGGAGCAGGCTTGTGAATGCGAACCATCCGGATAGTGTCTTCTTTAAAACCTGTAACATGGGTATTAAAGTAATTTTTAATCCCACCTTCGCTCATAAAAAATATAGACAGTTCTTCCCCCAGAAACAATTTTTTCAAGTGCCCGTTTGTTTGTGATATGGGAATTTCAATTAGAAAATTCTGTGAATCTTCTTCCGCAATACGTGACTTAAATTCAAAGGATTCCTCCTTCTGGTCGTTACCAGCAACTTGTATGTATAACACATCATTAATTTTCGGAAACAAATGATTCACCATCCTTGTCCATTAGAACCTATAATCAAGGTATATAATACCACGACTTTGTGCCTATATTAAGCATTATATTTGCTAGAACCATGACTAAAGCACAAAAAACCTCCTTATTTAAGGAGGTTAAGAGTGACTAAAGATTCATTTAAGTGTAATTAACTAGGCATTACTTGCCGTAGCTTGTGGTTCATCGGAATCTTTTACCTGTTCAATCGTTTCTTCCATGCCCGTGTTTGCGTTAATGTAAATTCGATAAATGGAACCGTTGATTTTACCGCCAAATTCATAGCACAGAACTTCATGCGACAGTTCATTTTCAATTAGCGCTTTGCGGTGGTAAGTTTCGCGGAACTCAGGATTCAACTTCGCACGTGCTGCTTTCAAATCCAGTTTTGCCTGGGGAATACGCCGAAGGTGACTGTGCTCATAGACATAATCACTGGCTTGAAAACCAATCACGTGTCCGTTATCCAGGCCTGATCTGACTGAGATTTTTTCTGGATAGATAATCACATCCCCTTGTTGGGTCGCGAATGTAATGTTGGCTAAATTCCCTCTTTCATCATATGAGACGGGCTTCATGCCTTTGTAGCCCTTTTGTTCAAGATACTGACTTGCATAACGAATCGCTTCATTACGAGTTGCTTTTTTAGGACCTATTTCTCTCATGTCATGATAAGAGATGAGCTTGCCACCCTTTTTGGTAAAATCCATCGTGGCCACAGGCTTCTGCTTATTAAACAGCGTAGCCGTATAAGACGCCCATTCTGTTCCTTTACCGTTTTCGTTCACACGAATCTGACTTTCTGGTTTTCCTGTAAATTCAGCGGCATTCCGCTTAATTTGTCCTGCATCCACTGCCGGGAGACTCAACTTTTTCACTGAACGCTTATCATAGATGCTTGCGACAGAGGGTCCCCAATCCAGTTCTTTGTAGCTCTCTACTTTTTTGTCCACCGTTTTAAAGCCGTCAATTATGGTGTTATCCTTCGGACCAGTTTGAGAACCTGGCGGCATATCAACATCCGTCCAGCGCAAATTTTTGCTTAGGACTTTCTGCCGCACCTCGTGCATGTTTTTCGAAATTTCCTTGGAGTTGTTATATAACGTTTTCAGATTCGCAATTTCTTTCTCGCTTAAAGGTTCGTGATCCAGATCGCGAACAGCGGTCTGGTACGAAAACGCAGATAGATGTGACAGCAAATCTTTGGCATGATTAAAAGGCATTACGTTAAGAGGCAACTGATTAACCTCACTTTGGGCTTCACTTGTAATCCTCCACACGTTCATCAAACATTTGCGGTGCATCGCGTGTGAAGTAGTATGAACAGCAACCGCGTTACCGAGTTGGGAATGCAGCTGATCCATATGGAACGATAAATCGTGAAATGCGCGCTGGTATTGATTTTCCGCTTTAATCGACATACTATTTGCCCGAGCAGACACCTCTTTTCTCATCTGGTTTTGCTGATAACCCCATACAAACGCTCCTATCATAATCAGGGTAACCACCGGGAACATTACGGCACTAAGTCGCTTATACATATTGGGAGTCTCCTTTCTTCAAATACACTACCGATAGTGTGACAAGAAGAAAGCTCTCTTATGCATGCTTTTCCATGACTTCAACAATAAACTCACAGTTATCGCAAATACAGCGTTTAAAACCCGTCTGAATCTGTCCTTGCTCCATCCGCCCTCTCAGCACAAAGCGTTCTCCGCATCTTTTACAATGGATTCTTACTTTTATACGCAAAAAAGACACCTCTTTCTCTAACAGGCTTGTCAGATCAGTGTGTCCCATTTCATTACATATTAACCTTTTCTTCCCGTTTCAACATTCGAAAAGGAGAGCGGTTATTCGCTCGACTGATTTTTGCCATCCCTCCATACCACAAAAAGACCATTAATGGAATAATAAACCAGATCCAGTCGTGTGAAAATTTCGTCAATATAAAATCATATATTCCGTGCCAAAACCATGGAAGCACTAATGACAGAAGCAACATATATTTACTCTTCAGGTGTTCGGAAAACTTGGCTTTCCCCATATAATAGCCCATCATAACGCCAAACATCGCATGACCGGATACCGGTAGCAATGATCTCATCAGCAACATGCTGATCGAAGCATGCCCGGCCCAGGCATATAACAGATTTTCAACCGTGGCAAACCCGAGTGAGACTGCGGCTGCATACAATATTCCATCATAAGGCTCGTCGAACTCCGTATGGTTATAGATAATGTGGTATAGCAAGAACCATTTAAAAAACTCTTCCACTCCGGCGGAAATACCGAACACCTGAATTAGCGTGTCATCCCCTAGCCAAAGTAATAGCCCGCGTTGAAAAATCATCACCGGAAGGACCACCAGAAAACCGAGCAAAAATACTTTGAGAACCATGTGCAGGGGCTCCGAATCATATCGGTCCTTTAAGTAAAAATACATCAATAAGGCAAGACCCGGCGCTGTAGCTGCCGCTAAAACTGAAAACAGAAGCACCGATCATCCCTCCATAAAAATGAGTCGGCCCTGCTTTCAGCGCAGAGCCGACAAATTAACTACATTCTCCTTTTCTAACCCAAATCAAGAGCGGCTGTCAAAATGAGTGCAGATGACAGCAACTGCCTGTTCAGGAATGACCAGCTTACCGTACTCTTCCAGCATAGCTGGTGTTACAGATGAACCTTCTCCAAATTCAGCCAGAATCGCAATTAAAGCAGCAAGCTTGGACTCTTCTACTTCCTCTGGCTCCAAATGCAGAACCCATTTTCCTCTATAATGATACAGCTTACCTGCTTCCGTTGTGTTACTGCGGAGCATATGAGCCGCTTCTATGAGTACTTCAAAATCGCTAAACGCGTAAACGATGGAATCACTGTGCTCCATTGTGACTTCCATCTCGTAGACTTCCTCTGGAAGCTCCTCATCGGGACCCGAACCATACTGCTGGTGATCGTATTTTCCCCGAGTGACGATAACAACCATCCCCTGAGCAGGAAGCGCAAAGACTTCGACAGCTAACGGTCCCGTGGCGTCAAAGCCCAGTTCGCTGTATGCCTGATCCATCATTTCAGTAAACAGCTCATGAACTCTTGGGATTTCTTGCCACATATCATCCTTTTGGATGCCCCGTTCGCTCAAATCGTCAAAGGTAAGGAAAATCCGTATCTTGTCCTGACTTAATCTTTCTATTTTCATACTGGACCCTCCTCCTGGCAGCCGAGTGTTATTAGCAGATTATGATTCAAATATGATGCCTGTGATGAAAATGGTTCTATGTAATCATGTTATCATTTTATAATCGTAAATGCACGAATAAAAATGATAAAAAAAAGAATCATTTGAACGGCTTTAACAAAAAAGCCGCAAAATGATTCGGAATAGAGGTTTTGGGTTACAATCCCGGTACGGCTGTATGAGTTTCTTTCAGTATTTGCTCGACCTCACGCTTAACATCGGGACTTGAGCTAATAAACTCTTTAATCAATCTCATGTTCTCTTCTTTGTTCTTGGCCGTTTGGGTATTATAAGCGGTTTTATCTGTTTGTGAATGATGCTCGTGTTGTGAACGATGCTCGTGATCTCTGTGGGTGTTTTGTGTATTTAGCGAAATATCACCCATTCCTGGAAACGCGGCGTCCATCATTTTTGTACGGGCTTTCTGTACCAAATTTCCGCCTTTGTTTCCCCCCATGTCCATGGAAAAACCCAACACATTGCGGTTACGAGAGATCAGAGAGCTTGCGACAGCACCCAAGACGATTCCCAGGAAAAATGAAGATGTTTTCACAATTAGAACCTCCCTTTGTGGTAGAATCAAGCATAGTGTTCGTCAGCAGAGTCAAACTCATACGGTATAAATACAGGAAGGTGAGATGAATTAATGGGTACAAAAACAGCAGCCATTTTGCTGACCGCATGTCTGCTGCTTAGTGCTTGCACTGCAACCCAACCGGATTCGGTGGACTCAAGTAACAGTGCCAAAGATCAGAGCAGTGTCTCTTCCCCAAAAGCAAACAGTAAGCAAGCAGACAGTGATGAGCAGCAAACAGTGAGTAAAACAAATACACAAACTGACAAAACTGCTGCCGAGAGCAACGGAACTGCAGACTCGACAACTGCTACGACCAATAAAATGTATCACTTGGACAAAGCTTACAATGTAATCCCTAACCAGCAAGGTACCGAAAAAAAAGTGGTGTTGCTTACTTTTGATGATGGCCCCAAGGAAGCGGTTATGATTAATAAAATTATTGATATCTTGGATAAGCACAAAGCAAAAGCGATTTTCTTCGTAAACGGTTATCGTGTAAAAGAACATCCTGAGCTGCTTAAGCTCATTCATGACCGCGGGCAGCCCATTGGCAACCATAGCTGGGATCACATCGTTCTCAAGAACAAGTCTGAGGCCGAGGTCAAAGAACAGATTGAAACGGTACAAAAAATCGTTAAAGATACTACAGGTCAAGCCCCCGTATTCTTCCGCCCCCCTCATGGTGCTGGTGGAGATGTAGGCCGCAAGGTGGCCAAGGAAAATGGGCTCTTGTATATGACATGGTCCGTCGGTTCTCTGGACTGGACCATGAAAAAAAGTCAACCTCATAAAACGGAGACACTTCTCAAAAACGTAACAGAACAGTTGCACCCAGGCAGCAATATTTTAATGCACGAATTACCATGGACTGCGGAGGCGCTGGATAGTCTATTGACGCGCCTTGAGCAGAAGGGCTACCAATTTGTCGATCCACAAAGTATTGAGCTCCCTGCCAGTAAATAGATACTTGCATACATGCTGGTGTGAACAAATGTAAATGATGTACAAAAGGCCCCCATCTCCACATGTCTTGTAGGAGATGAGAGGCCTTTTCGCGTAACATTACTTGGACTTGCTTAAACGCAAATTGTCACAATGCCGATCACCAAAGCATTTCACTAATGGGTGGTGCACCCTTAATTCCCCACCATAATAACGCTGCAGTGATAAGCACAAAAAGTGTGCTCAAAAAATTTAAAAACCACTTGCTTACCCGAATACGGCGAGACGGAAACATCTCTGTCCGTGTTCGGTACTCACTGGCAGGAGTATCCTCCGCCATTGTCACAGCAACTTCTGGTGCAGCGGCAACATCAGCCAATTCTGGCATGGGCCGTGAAGCACGGGAGCGAACCGGTTTTGACTTTGACCTGTCCTCCTCCTTGCCTTTGCGACCCTTTCGGCGGCTACCATAGGTATGCACTCTGCTAAGTTCCTGATTCATTCTTCATACCTCCGAAAACGTAACGCTAAGCCAGATATAAGGTCAATCACAAAATGACAAATGATCGGTGCCCACAGGCTGCCTGTCTGCACATATATATATCCCAATCCATAACTGCTCAGGAAAACCCAGCCTGTGGGAATCCAGTGCCGTAAATATCGGATATGAATAACCGCAAACAATATACTTGTCCAATAAGGACCAAAGCTGTACTGAATCGCACCTCTAAACAACAGTTCCTCACAGATGGAAACGATAGCAGCTATACAAATAATATGCCAAACTGGCCGATTTTGAAACAGCATCTGATTAATCCCACCGTCATCCATGGCATCCTCAGGCATAACCCGGGATAGGAGCAAATCCACCAGCAGCATAGCGGCCGCCAGTCCCAATCCCCACCATAAGACGTGTAGAGAGTTTGGCAATGCAAACAGTTCAAATACATTTCTTTTCTGAAATATAATCCAGATTGTACCAATCAGCAGGGTCAGCCCCTGAGTTAGATACAAATTGTAAAGCAGCAAGCGGTCATTCAATTGATGAATTTCTGCTCTTTTCCATTTCACTTTAAGCTTTTTCATAGTTAGTTAGTCCTCTGCTTAGTCTTCTTTAGCATCATAGCCAAAAAGTCAGGTGGATTCAAGAAGACTTAAATCTTAATTTTTCCGCTTTCTGTAGCTATGTATCTAGTCGCCTACCCACACATGTCACATGTCCTATTGACATGCCCATGTAAGCCATGATACATTATGAAAAAATTATTAGCGACAACAACAATGATGGAGAAAAGGTAGTTGATTTCGTCCTCAGAGAACCGGTGCTTGGGTGTAAGCCGGTGGCGAAGAAATTACTTTCAGCGCTCCTGAGTTATTGCATCGAGGTCTAGGGGATTTTATTTCCCGACATTAGATGCAATCGGCAGAAAACCGTTATCCTTTCGGTCATTTTATGACCGCTGAAGGCAGTCCATTGCGAAATGGCTGCGAATTAGGGTGGTACCACGATAACTCTCGTCCCTTACTATGGAGATAGTATGTGATTCGGGAGTTTTTTTGATGCCCGAAAACCGTAAAACAACTCCGCATAAGGCTCTTGGTTGTTAGTTTGGTGCAAAATCCTATTTTATCCCTTTTCTGCGTCAATGCGTTATCACACAAATGTTTAGACCGCTCTCCTGTACTTTTTAGAAGCATTTCAAGTTTTTTTCATGTTCTTTATGGAATGTATTTCAGTTCGAAGTACATCCTGTCCATAAAAGAAGTTAACTTTGAGGAGGAAACCAAATGTTTAAAGTGTTAGTATCCGATCCAATCAGTGACCTGGGCATTCAGCAGCTGGTGGATGCAGCCGATGTCACAGTGGACAAGAACACAGGTCTCAGCGAGGATGAATTGGTTCAAATTATTGGTGACTATGACGCATTACTCGTCCGAAGCCAAACTCGGGTAACCGAACGCATCATGGCGGCAGGTAAAAACCTCAAGGTTGTCGGACGTGCTGGGGTCGGCGTGGACAACATCGACCTTGAAGCAGCAACACAACGCGGGATTATCGTTATTAATGCTCCTGACGGCAATACAATTACGACATGTGAGCACACTTTTGCCATGATGATGGCACTGGCTCGTCATATTCCACAGGCTTACGCTAAAACCATCGGCGGAACATGGGATCGTAAAACATTCCTCGGTGTCGAACTGCGCAACAAAACACTGGGAGTCCTTGGCATGGGACGTATCGGCAGTGAGGTGGCTAAACGCGCCAAAGCATTTGGCATGAGCATCCTCGGTTATGATCCGTTTCTGACCGAAGAACGCGCTGAGAAGCTGGGCATCAAGCTGGCCAGCGTAGACGAAATTATCCGCAACGCAGATTTCATGACCGTACACACACCATTAACACCCGAAACAAAGCATATGATTGCCCGTCCGCAGTTTGAAGTGATGAAAAAAGGAATGCGCATCATCAATTGTGCCCGAGGCGGAGTTATCGATGAACTGGCTCTCGTTGAAGCCATTGATGAAGGAATCGTTGCCGGTGCAGCTTTTGACGTATTCGAGTCGGAACCACCAGCACAGGATCATCCGTTCCTGAGCCATCCAAAAATTATCGTTACACCACATTTGGGTGCATCGACTGTCGAAGCTCAGGAGAACGTGGCAATCGACGTGTCTGAGCAGGTGCTGCATATTTTACGTGATGAGCCGTTTAAAAACGCCGTCAACATGCCTCCAGTACCATCCAATGTCATGACGCAATTGCAGCCATATTTCTCGCTCGGAGAGAAGCTGGGCAGCTTTGCCGCTCAGATCACCAACCAGGCTGTACGGGAAATCCAGGTGGATTACGCTGGCGATTTGTCTTCAGTGGATACACAGCCGCTTACACGTTACATCTTGAAAGGTGTACTCAGCCGCCATCTAGGCAGCGATGTGAACATTGTAAACTCTGTGCATCTTGCCAAGACACGTGACGTTCATCTCGTCGTCTCTCAGGCGCCTGCCACTAAGGGCTTTACTAACCTGATCACCGTTACGCTCAAAACACAAAGCGGCGAAGAACAACGTGTATCCGGTACCCTGCTCGCAGGCTATGGTGAACGTATTGTTCGATTGAACCAGTTCCCGGTAGACGTGGCACCAGAGGCTCATTTCCTGCTCATCTCCCACAACGATAAACCAGGCATTATCGGCCGTGTCGGCACCTTGCTTGGGGAGAACGGCGTCAATATCGCCTCTATGCAAGTAGGGCGTAAAATTGTTGGCGGTGAAGCCATCATGATCCTGACCGTTGATAAAGCCGTACCTAAAGATGTGCTGATTCAACTCGTAGGATTACCAGAACTAAATACTGCCCAGGAAGTAGTGCTGGATTAGTTCCAGTCCGTGATGAAAAATCCCTTGACTTTGATTTATAAAGAGAGGCGCCCGGCTACCGAGGCGCCTTTTCTTATACCCTTACTTAACATAGAAGCATCGATCTTGAAACAGAATGTTCCACGTTGAACAAGATAAATGTTGATTTTTCAACAAAAAGCACCCTCTTCCGAGGATGCCTACAAACTGGGATACATGAGCCGTTGTTATAAGCTTGTTACAGAGCCCAGCTTTGTTTTATTAGTGATCGGCAACAAAATAGTAAATTCCGTCCCTTCTCCCAGCACGCTAGCAGCTGAGACCGAACCTCCGTGAGCCTCAACGATGTTTTTAACAATAGCAAGCCCCAGTCCAGTCCCTTTGTCCTCGCCACGCACTCTGGCCTTGTCTGCCTTGTAGAAGCGGTCAAAAATATAAGGTAGATCCTCGCCGGCAATGCCCACACCTTCATCCTTAATCCGAATACGGATTAACTCATTTCGTTCTCCCCGAATTTGATCCGCCGCAATGGTAACCTTTTTCCCTGAGGGTGTATGCCTGAATGCATTATCCAGCAAATTGGTCAACACCTGTTCCAGTCGGTCCTCATCTGCCTCAGGCAACAGCAGGCGTTGGCCTGGCTCATGATAATCGAGTGCCAGTCCCTGTTCCTTGGAGCGGACCGTAAATTTCCGGTGAACACGCTCGAGCAGCTCATTCACATCCACTTTCTGACGGTACATGTCTGTATGACCTGCCTCCATTCGGGCAAGATCGAGCAGATCTTTGACTAGCCTTCCCATGCGCAATGATTCATCATGGATGACTTGTACCAGCTCCTCGGACTCTTCCGGCGAACCTGCCATGCCGTCAAGCAAAGCCTCACTGTATCCCTGCATCATAGATAAGGGTGTACGGATCTCATGGGATACGTTAGCCACAAAATCGCTACGCATCTTCTCGAGTTTGACTTCTTCCGTAATATCTCTAAGCACAGCTACTGCACCACGAATAGCGTTATCCGTATACAGCGGTGCCATTTGCACTGACCAGGAGCCTTTCTTGACATGAATATGGTCTCCAACATCTTCCCCTCTGTCCATAACCGTATGGAACAAAGGCAGCAAAGGCTCAGGCACAGAAGCTCCGAATTCCTCCAGATCACGCCCCTGCCACTCCAGCTTTTTCCAAACATCCAGCAAATTTTGTGCAGGTGGATTCGTCAAAATGATTTGTCCGCTTCTGTCGAAAGTAATGACGGCATCAGACATGCTTCGCAGTACACTGGATAAATGGTTTTTTTCCTCATTCAGACTGCGGATCGTCGCTTCCAGTTCAGTAGACATATGGTTAAAGGTTTTCGCCAGCTCTCCAATCTCATCGCTGGTCACCAGCGAAAGCCGAGTATCATACCTTCCTTCACGGATGGCATTCGCCGCCTGAATCAACAGCTGCATAGGCTGTGTGATTTTAGTAAAAAGAAATAGCGCAAAAAAGGTCGTCAATAAAAATCCGACAATACATGTATAGGTGAATAAATGCTTGATTTCCGTCGATTCATGTGCCTCAAAATTTCTATTGATATACGGCAATAAAAAAAGCCCCAGAAAAATAAGCACAGACCCTACGAGACAGATGATGGTGATCCACAGCTTGCCTACCAGCGATCTCCAGAAGTTCACGTTATTTTGGAACCTCCAGCTTATAACCTACGCCCCATACGGTCGTAATCATAGCCGCTGCCTCTGGTGATACCTTATTCAGCTTTTCACGAAGCCGTTTCACATGCGTGTCCACGGTACGCAGATCACCAAAAAATTCGTAATTCCAAACATCTTTCAGCAGTTCTTCGCGTGAGAAGACTTTATCAGGCGACACCGCCAAATAATGCAATAGCTCGTACTCTTTAGGTGTTAGACTGATTTCAATTCCACCTGCCGTCACCCGGTGTGCATCATGCTCAATAATAAGATTTGGAAAAACAATACTATTGCTCGGCACCGCCTCTTTTGTTAAAAAGGCAGTCTCCGACGACCGTCGTAAAATCGCCTTTACCCGGTAGATGACCTCTCGCGGGCTGAAGGGCTTGACCACGTAATCATCAGCTCCGACTTCAAAGCCTTGCACGCGGTTCACTTCCTCGCCTTTGGCTGTCAGCATAATCACAGGTGTAGATTTGGTTTGACGCAGCCGTGTACACACTTCAATCCCGTCCATACCCGGAAGCATCACATCTAGCAAAATAATACTGTAATCGCTTGCAGTCGCTTTTTGGAGAGCAATCTCACCATCCTCAGCTTCTTCGATCTCGTATCCTTCTTTTTCCAGATACATCCGCAGAAGGCGGCGAATGCGTTCTTCATCGTCTACAATTAAAATGCGGTTGCTTTGTTCTGACATATTCCCAGCCCCTTCGCTAAAAAAAGCATTCTCTCTATTTTACTATTTTCCCGTGCTTGGTCAAACTTTACTCTCATCCAATAGTCTCTTTACACCAAAAAGGCCGGGGTTATGACCCCCGTCCTGTCCGTTTCTTTTTCGTGTTGTCTGATTTGGCCAGTTGAATGAGACGGTTGATTTCGTCCTTGGTTAGGGGTCTGGTGAGACCGCGCTTCAAGTTTTGCAGCAATAAGTCTCCGAAGGCAATCCGCTTGAGTCTGATGACCGGATGCGAAATGGCCTCAAACATCCGTCTTACCTGGCGATTTCTGCCTTCATAAATGGTAATCTGGATCACAGATTCCTTACCGTCCGGATCTACATCCTTATATTCTACCTCGGCCGGTGCAGTAATGCCATCCTCCAGCACGATTCCTTTTCTCAGCTTGTCCAGCTCAGTACCGTGCGGAACGCCTTTGACTGTTGCCAAATACGTCTTTGGCACATGATGCTTGGGATGGGTGAGCAGATTGGCGAACTCTCCGTCATTGGTAAGCAACAGCAGCCCTTCGGTGTCGTAATCAAGACGCCCTACCGGATATACACGTTCCTTGACGCCTTTCAGATAGTCAGACACAATTTTGCGACCTTCCGGATCAGAAGCGCTCGTAATAACCCCTTTGGGCTTGTTCATCATCAAGTAGATTTTTTTCTCCGTTTTGATCGGGCGTCCCTTTACTGTAATCATATCTTGATCAGGGTCTGCTTTTGTTCCCAGCTCAGTCACGGTAACCCCGTTTACTTCCACACTGCCCGCCTGAATAAGCTCCTCACATTTACGTCTGGAAGCTACACCGGCTTGGGCCAATATTTTCTGCAATCTTTCCATGTTCGCTAATTCACCTCATGCTAATGATACCCATCCATGAGCAAAATCACAACCCCCGAGCAAAAAACGATGCAGAATTCAAAATACAAGCAAACAAATGGCAATAGCTGCTACAAAACCAACCACATCTGAGAATAGTCCTACCTTCAAAGCATATCGTCCATTGCGGATGCCTACCGCACCAAAATATACAGTTATTACATACAGCGTAGTATCTGTGCTGCCCTGAATTGTTGAAGCAATCCGGCCAATCATGGAATCGGGACCATAAGTGCGAATTAGATCTGTCGTGAACGCAAGTGAACCCGTACCTGTCAATGGCCGTAGTAAACCTAAAGGCAGTACCTCGCTAGGTACGCCCCAGTTTTTAATCCATGGGGTTACCCAGGATATCACATAGTCCAAAGCGCCAGATGCTCGAAAAATGCTAATCGCTATCATCATCCCAACAAGGTGAGGAATAATGCCGATGGCGGTAGAAAAGCCGTCTTTGGCTCCATCTACAAAAGAATCGTAGACAGGGACCTTTTTGACATATGCATATAAAGGAATGAAAGCGAGAATAACCGGAATGGCCCAAGTCGATACGAGGTTAATAAAATTCAGCATGCCTCCCTCATCCTTTCCAAGTGGTGTTCCTACCCTTGGTAGCTGTGATACCCGTTCGCGGTACGGCTGGTGAAGAAACAGGCGGTACTGGTGAAGCATCCTTAGAAGTTGGTGGTGGTGGGCTAAACGGCCCCGAGGAGGTCTTAAACGGCGGATTCGCTGGCGGACGACGGCGCAGTTCTCGACTACGATACCAACGATCGGCCGCAATGGCGGCAAAGGTAGCTATAGCGGTCGCCACCAGTGTCGTTCCGACGATTTCTGCCGGGTGTGCGGAATGAAAATTTAGCCGAATGGCGATCAATGTTGTAGGAATAAGCGTGATGCTGGCTGTGTTCAGGGCGAGCAGCGTACACATGGCAGGTGTAGCGGTTTGCTTATCAGGATTAAGCCTTTGTAACTCTTGCATCGCCTTTATCCCCATGGGTGTCGCTGCATTCCCCAGTCCCAGCAGATTGGCGCTCATATTGGACAAAATGTAACCCATAGCGGGATGATTACGGGGAATATCGGGAAAGAGAAAGGCGACCAAAGGAGAAAGCAGCTTAGCTATTTTCTCTAGAAGCCCACCGTCTTCCGCCAGTCTCATCATGCCCATCCAGAACACCAGCACACTGATCAGTCCAAAGCAAACGGTAACGCCCGTAGTTGCCCCGTCAAAAGCCGCCTTCGTCACCACCTCAATATTTCCCTGTGCGGCTGCAAATACAAATCCTATGCAAATCAAAGCCACCCATATGAGATGAATCATAACTGATTCCCCCCTTTTCCCAATGCTGTTACACTGCGCTTTATATCCACTAGCCTACTTGCCTTATGCTCCGAACAGATCTTTAAGAATTTCATTCCATTTGCTGCTCCAACCTTGTTGCTGAGTACGGTTTGCAGGAACTTGTGCAGTCGGAGTTTCCTGCTGCGACGGTCGGGTAGTTTGAGCAGGTAGCTTACTGCCTTTTTCATACACAGGAACGGAACCGACCAATTGACCTTCCAGTAAAAATTCGACTCGTCCCCGTAAACCAAAAGATACGTCATTTCTATCTGCCGAAGCGGATTTTCTAAACAACACCAGTCTTTTGCGCAACTGATTTTTCTCACCCTCATGTAAAGGATAGGAAAAACTCGCACCTGTCAAGAGCGGATAACCATCAATTGGCTGCTGCTTGTCCGTAATGGAAATGAGGGGATAATATCGGAAGCCGTAATCAAGCATACGGGCATGGTCATTCCAATCGTCTCCATCATTCAAGGTAACAGCAGCAAGCTGACGTCCCTCACGTGTAGCCGAGCTGACCAGGCAGCGAAACGCTTTTTTGGTAAAGCCTGTTTTTACACCGTCAGCCCCCTCATACAACCGCAGCATTTTGTTTTTATTGTGCCATGAATAATCCCAGGAATCGTTGGGGTTCGGTGCTTTTTTCAGTTCAGTTTTTACGATACGCGCAAAAGTTGGATTATGCAGCGCATAAGCAGTAAGCCTGGCCATATCGTTGGCTGAGGAATAATGTCCCTCGGCATCCAGCCCGTGAGGATTAGCAAAATGCGTATGGTTTAGCCCAAGCTGAATCGCCTTGTCATTCATTAGATGGACGAATCCTTCTTCTGTCCCCCCAACATGCTCAGCAATGGCCGAAGCTGCATCATTACCCGAACGGAGCATTAAGCCGTACAGCATATTTTCCAGCGTCATTTGTTCACCCATTTTCAGAAAAAGCGATGATCCTTCTTTGGCATATGCTGTTGGACTCACCTTTACCCGGTCCTGCAATCGTCCATGTTCAATGGCTACGATCGCAGTCATAATTTTGGTCAGGCTAGCTATACGGAGCTCCCGGTCACCTTCGGCTGAATATATGATCCGCCCTGAGGTAACATCAATTAAAGAAGCTGCCTGTGCATGAGTTTTTAACGCGGGCGGAGTTGCTTCTGTTTTCATCGCTCCCAGAACAGGCTGTGGACTCAGTAATGTAAGCGGCCATGACAAAATAAACATAAACACGAGTGGCAAAACAAATGTGCGTGCCTTATTCCTAAAATGGCCGTGATCCGCATGGATATGTTGTTTTTTTTTAAACATTTGGATTCCTCCGGTTGTGAGCAAGTCTTGTACCATTCTATGTCCAAGCTGTTCAAAGTATGTCCACCTTTATAACATAAAATTCCTTATACAGGACAGTCGTTAGTCGCTCTTTTTTGCTTTCTTTACGTATAGTAAGCAACTTGCAACCCTGAACACATATATATTAGTTACTAAACGTTAAATAGGATAACGGGGGGATACAACATGCAGCGACAACAGTTTGAAACGATTTTAAGATCGCGGATAGTAGAATCCGCACAAGCATTGCACCAAAGTGGTGTATCCTTTGCCACTTTTGATACTACCCGTTGTAATCCGCAATTTTGGGAGTTAACGGAAGAAGGCGGTTGTCGGATCAAGGCAGGCATCACCCCGGCGCAGGGGATCAGGGATATCTTTATCAACGGTCAACAATACGCTTTTGAATGTGCAACTGCAATGGTTATTGTTTTGTACAAAGGAGTATTGGATTCCATTCTGGAAACTGAGTTTAATCGGATTTTTGCAGATATGCTGTTGTATGACTGGCACTATGACAGTGATCTCAGGCTCATCCAGCAGCAAGGCAGTCATAAAGCGGTTCCTGGGGACATCCTGTATTTCAACAATCCGGATGTGTCGTCAGATGCATTGGAATGGAAAGGCGAAAATGTCGTCAAAATGAAGGATGATTTATTCTATGGACATGGGATTGGTCTCTTGCCAGCGCAAGGTATTATCGATTCTCTTAATCGACATCGTCGACCGGATGCCACGGTTTCTGCTTATTTGACGAATGAAGTGATCTACCCTGACTTTGTTTATCTCTCCCAGTTCGCACCCGAAGGAAACCGATTTGGAATATCAGTGAATGCATTTTATCACCAAGAATTCAGTCACTCTATCCATGCTGTCATTGGCGGCAGACGGTTTATTCAGGAATAGGGCTGAGTGCATACTGAAAAGAAGGTATTCCTGGCCTAAACTCGGCTTGGGAACACCTTCTTGTGAGAACGCTCTTAATTTCAATAACTTTTACAAGTAAGCCGGACCCGTTTGACTTTGATCAGTATTAGCATTTACTGGCACCTGTGGAGGTGGAGTTTGCATACTGCCACCTGCATTCTGGAAATTGCCACCTGCATTTTGGAAGATAGACTGAACTTTATCAATCAGGTATGGGGTGGAATCGATAATTTTCTCAAACAGATGCGTTTGATTATCGAGTGGAACAATTTGTGCTCCCTGTTTACCTACAACTAGAAAGGCAATGGGATGAATAGATACACCACCGCCGCTACCCCCACCAAAAGGATGTCCTTCCTTCACACTATGATTTCCTGATGCCGAGGAAGAATGAAGCGCCTCTTCATCTACGTTAAAATCACTTCCCCCGGCTGCAAAACCAAATCCCACCTTACTGATCGGCAAAATAACAGAACCATCGGGTGTTTCCACCGCGTCTCCCACAATCGTATTTACGTCCACCATGGCTTTGATGTTCTCCATCGCGGTTTGCATGAGCCCTTGAATCGGATGATCTGACATGTTTTATTCCTCCTCTGCTTATCTCAAGCGTAGACTGCTTTTCTTTCGCTATTGTGCGCTAAGGTTCAAGGAAATATGTATGTCAATCCTCTAAGCAGATTATTCTTCACTGCTGGCTTGATCATTCTCAGGTTCTTTGGAAATAACCCGTTTCCATGCCTCTACCCCTCCCGGAACACGCCATATGCGATAAGCCAAAATGAGCATGGAAAAAATTAAATAACCAAGCGATATTTTGGCTTCACAGTTCAAGATGGTAGTAAAACGTAGGCGGTCCACCCAATAAGGTACAACAAACACCTTTGGGGTACAATCCATGCGTACAATGCTGGAGGTATAACCGATCAAGGACGTTTTCAATCCCCACAATATACCGGTTGAGGTCGCTGTATAAGCCGCATCAGCAAGGCTGATATTGGTAGACCATTCCATTTCCGACACCGTTACATGAGCCAATGTATGTCGTATCCATTTCCGTAAAGATTTCGTTCCCTTAAGCAAAATCTGTATATCATGTATAAATCGCTTGATCTTTTCAGTGTCAATATTTCCGCTATCCACAGAAGCATCCGTTTTATGTATGTTTTTATGGCGGTCAAGCCGATAGAGTATCCCTTTTTTTAAACCAGTTATGAGAAGGGCCGGAATGTCGTAATTCATTTTGATCAACCCGTATAGAAATCTGATCTCTAGATGCGCCCGGTCATCATTGTCATGCTTGGCAATTTCCAGCTTTAATCGAATATGGGAGAGCAGAATAGCCAGTACAATTACTATAACGATGATGAAGGCGATACCGATCCATTTCCACACTGGCGAGTCCTCCCTACCTTTTTGCTATAGAATATCATGGTAAAAATAGTATGACCCTTCGGCGGAAAATCATGCATCTTAAAATGCCAAACAGCCAGCCCTCAACAATGTAAGGACTGGCTGTCTTTTGAATGTGTAACTCAGGATTCCAGCTCCGAATCGATCTCCGCAGGCTGGCTGCTCTCCAGACGCTCGAACAATAGCTGTGTCTCTTCTTCTAAATTGTCCGAATCCTCGAACAGCTCCGGTTGCGGTAAATCTTCGAGAGAGCCTAGACCGAAATAATCCAAGAATGATTTCGTCGTTCCGTACAATATCGGTCGTCCGATGGCCTCAGCTCGACCTTTTTCTTCAATGAGCTCCTTGTTGACCAGTGTATGTATGGCCCGCTCGGATTTGACCCCCCGAATTTCTTCGATTTCAACTCTTGTAATGGGCTGGCGGTAGGCCACAATGGCCAGTGTCTCCAAAGCAGCTTGAGACAATGAGGCACGCGCAGGAGAGTAGGCGAGCTTTTCAAAATAAGGTGCATGCTCGGATAAAGTTGCAAGCTGATAATGACCGGCAATACGAACAAGCTGCAGACCTCTTCCTCCCTGCTCCATGTCCTGTTTCATATCTTCCAGACACTTTTCAACCAGCTCTTGTTGCTGCTCTACAATGTCGGCGATCTGCTTGGTGGACAGTCCTTCCTCTCCTGCGAGGAACAACAGCCCCTCAATAATTGATTTCAGCTTCAGATAATCCATTAACCCGTAAATCCCCTCTCCACTCCATTACAATATCATCGAAAAGCTTCTCCTGATAACAGAAAATTTGCTTCATTTTCATCAATTCAAGGATAGCCAAAAAGGTCACAACCACCTCATGCCGATACATATCCTCATGCATCAGCTTGGAGAACAGCAGCCGTCCTCCAGTCCCCACCATCTCTAACGCCCCGATAACCTGCCGGATCCGGTCCTTGACTGAAATTTCATCCCGATGGACACGGGTTACCGTCGTACGTCGTTCCGCTTTGCGCAACGCTCGCTGAAAGGCCGCGACCAAATCACTTGCATGCAGCCCATGCACCGGATTTGCGGGTTCGGTCGGCAGGAATGCGCTCAGATCTTCCGGCTCCTTGCCATAAATCAGACTTCGTTCCCATTCCCGTTCACTCAGATGGCGAGCAATCCCTTTGTATTTACGATACTCCACCAACTTGCGAACCAGTTCCTCACGTGGATCATAATCCTCTTCTTCATAAAAATCAAAATCGTCATATTCCATCACAGGTGGCTTGGGAAGCAACAATTTACTCTTAATGGATAAGAGCGTCGCCGCCATCACTAGAAACTCGCTTGTAATGTCCAGCTCTAGCTCCTGCATACTGTGCAAAAAAGCCATGTACTGATCAGTAATATCGCTAATCGGGATATCCTGAATGTCGATCTCGGCTTTATCAATCAGATGCAACAGCAGATCCAGTGGACCCTCGAATGTTTCCAGCTTGTAATTTACGACTGTCAATGTGCTTCCCCCTGCCTTACTCCAATCATCATTCACAATACCTTTCCCCATTAGCACTTATGCTCTACGTTATCAATCCCTCTTTCTGTAGTATATACGTCATCGCCCTGCTTAACAATCCAATCCCTTTTCCACTTTGCAGTTTATGCCATTCTTTCAGCCTTTTATATCATTAGAACTGCTTACCGAGATTGGCCATTTCAATCGCAGCCAGTGCAGAATCCCAACCTTTATTGCCAGCCTTCGTTCCTGCTCGTTCAATAGCCTGCTCAATGTTTTCCGTAGTCACTACACCAAAAATAATAGGGACTCCCGTTTTTAGACTGCTTGCCGCTACACCCTTGGCAACTTCATTGCAGACGATGTCATAATGCGAAGTAGAACCACGGATAACCGTGCCAAGCGTAATAACGGCATCATATTTTCCGCTTGCAGCCATTTTTTGAGCAATCAGTGAAATTTCAAATGCACCCGGCACCCACGCTACATCTATTTCATCTTCCTGTGCTCCATGTCTTTGAAGTGCATCAAGTGCACCACTCAACAGTTTGCTTGTAATAAACTCATTGAATCTGCCCACTACAATACCATACTTCAAACCACTCGATACGAGATTACCTTCCAGAAAACGTGCCATGTTGATCAACCTCTCTTTTTTATGAATTATTTACAATGACAAACGACGACGATAGTCGATTAAATGCTGAATGCTGATCAGCTTCAATTGATGTCGCTTGGCGATCACAGCTAAATCAGGCAAGCGGGCCATCGAGCCATCTTCCTTTATAATTTCGCAAATGACCCCGGCAGGCTTAAAGCCGCTGAGCCGGGCCAAATCGACAGCCGCTTCAGTATGACCGGCGCGTTGCAAGACTCCACCATCTTGGGCGATTAAGGGAAACATATGACCAGGTTTGCGAAAACCGTTTCCCGTGATTGCTTCGTCGGCCAAGGCCCGAACAGTCAAAGAACGCTCGGCCGCTGAAATCCCGGTTGTTGTCTTCCTATGATCTACCGATACCGTAAAGGCAGTACTGTGAAAATCTGTATTTTGCTCTACCATAGGATGCAATTCCAATGCCTCAGCTCTGTGCTGAGTGATCGGCACACAGACCAACCCGCGACCTTCTGTAATCATGAAATTGATGACCTCGGGCGATGCTTTTTCAGCCAAAGCGATAAAGTCGCCTTCATTTTCCCGCTGTTCATCATCCACTACAATAACGACTTTGCCGTTTTTTAAATCCTCCAAAGCTTCTTCGATGGAATCCAATCGAATCTCTTCGTCATGGTGCAAATTGCCATCCTCCATGATGTTTGCCGTTGCACTTGTTTGGATGCCTCTATCCATAATCCGTTCCTCCTTTTGTCTTGTGCTACGAATGCTCCTGACATAAATTTTCTATCAGGCTATACCAGGCTGTATCAGGCAAAGCCGTGTTTCGCCAAATAGTCCAAACTAAGCGGAGCCTGATCTGCTCTCTCCATCGGTGCTGAACCTCTGTAATTTAAAAGCTGCTCCACATATTTGCCCAATATGTCACATTCAATATTCACAGTATCTCCCTCATGTTTCGCTTGTAAGGCCGTTTCGGCTAAAGTGTGGGGGATAATGGATACGGCAAAGCTATTCCTCGTACGCTGCGCGACTGTGAGGCTGATACCATCAATTGTAATTGACCCTTTGAGGAGAACATATTTAAATAGTGCTTGATCAGAAGGCTCAACTTCGAACACAACCGCATTCTGGTCTGATGTTACGCTGCGAATCGTCCCCGTTCCATCCACATGTCCCTGTACGATATGTCCTCCGAACCTTCCATTTGCCGCCATCGCCCGCTCCAGGTTGACTCGGCTACCGGATCTGAGTTCTTTGAGATTACTGCTGCGAAAAGTCTCCGGCATCACATCAACTTTAAAATCTTTAGTCCCAATCTGTATTGCTGTCAGGCAGACACCATTCACTGAGACACTATCACCTATTTTCAAGTCGCCCAATACCACAGAACCCGAAATCCCCAGCACCATCGCTTCACCGCTTTTAGAGATGCTTTGAATGCGCCCCACTTCCTCGACCAAACCGGTAAACATGCTTTCACTCCTTTCCACTACATTTCAGTTTATCCCTAATTCACCCGCTATAAGCGCAAATAACCCCCAGTCAGGATTCAATCCGTCATGGGGGTGATGAGAGTCACATATGTAGTATACAAGCGCAGTAATTACGTCTAAAAATGACATGAAATAGGTTTGCCAAAAGAAAGCATGGTTAACAATACAGCTAATAACGCTCAGAACGTCAATCAAAAAGAAAGCTTAAAAAGCTGTCATTCGATGCTGTCCTATAACGAAATAAGCTCTACGTGCATTTACGTATGCTAAAAATTGGCACATGTCAAGTCAGTCACATGCGCTTCGTATCCTTCTCCCATCCAGACTATACTGTCGGTCCCGGAATTGCACCAGGTCCACCTTCTGCTGATTGTTCAGCATCCGGGTCACGGACTAAGACATGGTAATTTCGCAAAAGCGATTTACATACATGTCATCACCGCCGGTGGGGAATTTCGCCCCGCCCCGAAGGATTTGCTCTTATTTAATTGAATTAACATTAAACTTGTTACGTATATTAGCACCGACTTCTAAAAAAAGCAAGTTATCTAACGGAGGCTCCCGCAATGGTTTTGACATATTGGCTGGAGAGTTCTTCAAACCAGGTTTTATCATTCATATGAAGCGCCAAATCAATCAGGTCAGCCAGTTCATCAACTCCAAGCTGTGTAGCATGGTCAAAGGTAATAACGGCTGAGGCAACAGGCTCTCGACCTCCTTCAGAACATGCTTCATATTCCAGTCGTACATCTACATGTCCATCAATAAACTCACACTTTAGAAAATAAATAATTTCACACATTAAAATAGGGCGCACCTGTGTTTCTAACACGCAATCCATCACTTTGGCAGAATAATGCTGATTCGTCAGTGTGAATTTGTGTTCTGTCGCCGCCAGCGATGTCCGTCCAAAATCATCCGTAAACTTAAGTTCCACTGGCGTGATGTTCATAACCTTGGGGATTTGCTTCTTTATAATTTCAATTATTTCAACTGTATTCAGTTTAATCATTACCTGCACCTCATTGCATCTTAAAATTCAAAAGAAAACTTTATAACGTGCCTCCTATAGGCCTCCACTCCTATATCGGAAATCATTACCTGTTTTTTTATGCTTCAACCCATAAACGCAAAAAAAGATTCCTGGCGCAGCAAGCGCAAGGAATCTCTATCGAACCGGTGCCGAAACAGCGGCTAACAATGTTACACATTTATTATGCAAAAAAAAATCAAAATTATAGCTCTGAAATTTCATGTTTCTTTTTCAGAATGGTCCAGCGACGCTCAATCTCCTGCTCAAAAGCAGCCAGCGTTGCTTCCTCTTTGAGAAGATGCTTCGTTTTACCCATTAATTTTAGCCATTCTGCGGTTGGAATCCGTTTCCCCTTGTCTTCCGGATTGTACGTAATCGTCGTGCTTCCCTGCTCGATTTCGTACAAAGGAAAGAAGCAAGACTCAACTGCGGCGCCTACGATGCTAGTACCCAGTCTGTCTTCGGATTTCCAGTTGAGCGGGCAAGCACACAGAATTTTACCATAAGCCGTACCGATGTTGTTGGCATACCATTGAGCCTTGGCCGCTTTGCGAAGCATATCCTGCGGATGGCTTTCGGCTGCGGTAAAAGCATACGGGATGTTACAGGCGGCCATGATTTGTACGGTATCTTTATGATGCCCTTGCTTCCCTTTTTGCATTTTCCCTACACCCGACGTACTGGTCATATGCCCCATTGGAGTGGAGTACGATTGCTGCGAACCTGTATTCATGTACCCCTCGTTGTCATATTCCAGCATAATCAGTTTATGGTTACGCAGAGCCGCACCAATTGCAGACCCCATACCGATATCCATCCCGCCGTCACCGCTGATCATGATAAAGGTTGGATCATCGGATATCTCAATTTCATTACGTCGCTTCATCTCCATGTAAGCTTCCAGCGCTCCTGAAATTGTAGCGGCCCCGTTTTGAAAAAGATTGTGGATCATCGGTTGTTTGTGTGATGTATATGGGTACCCTGTCGTAACCACATATACGCAGCCGGTCTGGAACAGTACGACAATATCGCCTTCAATCCCTTTAAAAAACAGTTCCAGCGCAGACAATGCCCCACAACCAGGACAAGCTCCGTGACCCGGTGTAAGACGGCGAGGTTTGGTTGTCAACGAACGCAAAGGCGGTACCTTGACCTTGAGCTTCCCAGTCGCCTCGTCCGGCGTAACCTGAATTAGACCCGTACGGTATGCATTGCCACGTGGTGGCTGCATGACTTGCGGCATCACCTTGTCTGGTGACCCGGGATTAACCCCATAATAATCAAAGGGCTTCTCCGCGCGTCCAGTCTCTGCCGCCTGAATCGCAAGCTGGAAGAATGCCTCTGCATCTTCCGCATAAAAGTCCTTACCACCCAAGCCAAAGATACGGCTTAACACGATGGTTTGGTTCAGCGGGTCCTCCTGCAACGCCGCCTTGATTTCGTGCGTCAAATTACCGCCATCCGATCCGTACGAATCTGCACGTTCACCCACCAGTAGCGCCTTGACATGACGCAATGCCTCTCGCAATTGTGCAGCAGGGAATGGCCGGATGATATTCGGACGAATCACACCCGCTTTAATGCCGCGCGCGCGGAGTTGATCTGCCACATCCTTGGCCGATTCGGCCGCCGAGTTCAGCAGGAAGACCGCAACCTCAGCATCCTCCATATGATACAGGTCCAAAATCGGATATTCCCGCCCGGATAAAGCGGCATATTCTGCTGCTACCTGCTCATATACTCCTTCTGAAAGCTTCAACGCTTTGGACAGTTGAGCGTGATTATTCGTCAGGTCATCGCCGTTCATATGCGCACCCACAGTGACAGGACGATCAAAATCCGTAATATTCGGATAATTTAGGTTCGGGTTGGGGCCTACAAAATCGCGTACGGTCTCTGCATCGGCAAAATATTGCACTTTACGTTTTTGATGAGACGTATAAAACCCGTCATATGCGACCATTACTGGCAACCGTACATCGCTATGCTCTGCGATTTTCAGGGCCATGATGTTCATATCATACACAGCCTGTGGCGTACTCGCTGCCAATATGACCCAACCTGTATTCAGACCATAATACAGATCCGAATGATCCCCCCGAATATCCAGGGGACCACTGACTGCACGTGTCACCAGATTCATAACCATAGGAAAACGGGTACCTGACTGGACAGGCAACTGCTCCAGCATGTACAGGAAACCTTGCGAACTGGTGGCATTGACAACCCGTGCTCCGGCCGCCGCAGCTCCATAACAAATCCCTGCCGATCCGTGTTCTCCATCTGCTGCAACCAGCTTAATATTATGCTGACCGCGCGTTTTCATTTGATCCAGATACTGTGCTACCTCGGTCGACGGCGTAATCGGGAAATATCCCATCATATGATAATTGATCTGCGCAGCCGCTGTAGCTGCCATTTCATTACCAGATTCGAATGTTGTCACTTGTGCGGCGCCCGTCTGTTTGAGTTCTTCCTCCAGCTTTGCCATTACGCACGCCCTCCTTCATATACTGGAAATTGGTGGGCAACGCGATTCTGCTCCGCCCAGCCCCATTGCTCGCGACGCGAGCTTAATGCCCCCGACGGGCAAATATCTACACACTTCAGACACCCTTTGCAATACTGGTAATCAATCCCTTGCAAAAACGGCATCATTCTTCCGCGTTTGTCTGCTTGCTCTTCCCATACAAAGCAGTAATCTGGGCAAATCGAATCGCACTTGGCACAATGAGTACATTTATCAGCTTCATACTCAGGTACATAACCCTGGCGTGAACCACTAACATCTTTCGTCATGCTGTTGCCCTGAGTTGAAATAACGCCCCCCAGCAATTGAGTTTCATACCCTAGCAAAGGCTGCGGACGTTCGAAAATCCGATCCTGAGTGTCAGCAGTAACCGGATATACATGTAGTTGCATTTCCTCAAAACCACGATTAAATGTACGTAGATTAGGTTCCACTAATTGTGGATTTTTCTTTTCAAAAGTACTGCGAATAACCGATCTCATTGCTTCCGGGTCCAGGAAATCACAGACACGGAACAAGGCACCTAGCATGGACGTATTTAATTTGGTCCGCTCTTCCAGTGCGATGCCCATCGCATCCACCACTGCTAATGTACCGGATACCAGTCCTAAATCAGCCCGTATTTCTTCTGCCGGACGCGTGGAATTTACCACTACAATCCCATCTGCTGGCAGGCCGCTGATTACATTTACCGTTTTGTATAACGTTTCATGGAAAATGCCTACCACATGCGGTTGCTCAATCGGACTGTGATCCCGAATATCTACCTCCGGCTCACAGAAGCGAACAAAGCTTTTAACCGGAGTTCCCTTCTTTTCCGAACCGTAGGATGAGAAATTCGAAGCATTCAGTCCCAGACCAAGCACCCCGGTTTCGGCCAACATTTTGCCAGCCAGATTTGCGCCGAGTCCACCAATGGATTCCAGCCGGATTTCAAAAAATCCGAGTCGATTTGTGCACGTTAAAATAGACAATGTGATAAGCCCCCTTCTTTTCCAACTCTTACTGAGCTTGAACACTCATATAAAATAAATGGAAAATGCATTCTTGTGAAAAGGCTATCACAACACTTACTTTTCGAATGTGATCTTACGCACTGTAATAGGTACGTGATTGTGAAAATCAGCAAACCGTCAAACAAAAGACAACAAAAGCCGCCCTGTCCAAAGACAGAGCGGCTTACGAGCCACACTATTTAAAAAAAGGAAGGCATGTGACGGTAAAATTACGCGTCAAATACTTTAACCTCTTTCATTTTGTCGCCTTGTTTTACAGCATCAATGAATTCCATACCTTTGGTTACTTTACCAAATACAGTATGTACTCCATCCAAATGCGGCTGTGGAGCGTAGCAAATAAAGAATTGGCTGCCACCTGTGTTGCGACCTGCATGGGCCATGGACAGAACGCCTTTGGCATGCTTGGTTGTGTTCGTAGCTGTTTCACAGTCAATCGTGTAGCCAGGACCGCCTGTACCGTTACCGATCGGACAACCACCTTGAGCAACAAAGCCTGGGATGACGCGGTGGAAGCTCAAACCGTTGTAGAAACCACTGTTTGCCAGCTTTTCAAAGTTAGCAACGGTGTTTGGAGCTTCTTCTGGGAAAAAGTCAATTTCGACGATGCCGCCGTTTTCAAGATCTATTCTACCTTTTTTCATTGTTTGTATCTCCTTTTCAACCTTGTTTTGAGAGCTAAATAACATCAAGTTCCAGTTTACTATGAATTGGCGCGCTTAGCAAAGCCTTGTCCAAAAAAAAGGCCATTGTCCCCGGTCTCTGATTACCGACGCAATGGCCTGCTTGATTTTAGAATTCCATAATTCAGGACGAAACCGTAATTTTGGCGTTATGCTGAGCCTCCACTGAACTGGCTTGATCACGAACCAAGCGCTGTGGGATAACGTCATTGCGAACGATATCCTCGTAGGTTTCCCGACGCACTACCAGCTCGGCCTCCCCGTTGTTGACAAATACAACTGCTGGGCGACGTATCCGGTTATAATTGCTCGCCATGGAGTAATTATAAGCTCCGGTTGAAGCGACTGCGAGCAAATCCCCGCTATTCGGACGAGGCAGCTCCACATCCCAAATAAGCATATCGCCGCTTTCACAGCATTTTCCTGCAATGGATACTGTCTCTTCGTTCGCATCTTGTGCGCGATTAG
This sequence comes from Paenibacillus ottowii, assembly GCF_050516475.1. Lineage (NCBI taxonomy): Bacteria > Bacillati > Bacillota > Bacilli > Caryophanales > Paenibacillaceae > Paenibacillus > Paenibacillus ottowii. The sequence continues at coordinate 1,075,296 of NZ_CP191577.1, forward strand.
CCAGCATCGCTTCATACTTGGCCTGGTACAGTGCAGGACGTGGATTATCTGTCATTCCGCCGTCTACGGAAACATATTTACGAACCTGCGGAATGTCCTTAATGCTTCCTACCGTATACAAGGTCGTACCTGAATCCCCTACAATACTACGCCCCGGCTCAATCCAAATTTCTGGAAGCTCATCATAAAGTCCTGAAAAATGAGTTTTCACTGCTTCGCTGATCGCCTTTACATAGGTGGATAGTTTCAGCGGTGTGTCCTCCTCTGTGTAACGGATTCCAAATCCTCCACCGAGATTAATCACCTTGAAGGAATACTGTAGCTGTTCTTTAATCTCCCTGGAAAAAGCTGCGACCCGCTCCGCAGCCATTTGGAAGCCATTGACTTCGAAGATTTGCGAACCGATATGAGAATGTACTCCCAGCAAATTAAGATGGTCCAGCTGGATAGCCTGTTCGACCGCTTGACGTGCTGTACCGTTTGCAATGTCAAAGCCAAATTTTGAATCTTCTTGACCTGTAGCCATATATTCATGCGTATGCGCTTCAACCCCTGGCGTAACCCGCAGTAAAATATTCACCTGCTGTCCTTTTTCAGAGGCAAGGGCCTGCAACAAATGCAATTCCATCTCGCTATCAACAACGAAGCAGCCAATCTGCGCCTCTAATGCCATTTCAATTTCTTCCGGCGTCTTGTTATTGCCGTGAAAATGGATTCGCTCAGCCGGGAATCCTGCTTGCAGTGCTGTGAACAGCTCTCCGCTGGAAACGACATCGAGCGACATTCCTTCTTCAGCAGCTAAAGCGCACATCGCCATCACACAAAATGCCTTGCTTGCATAAGCCACTTGAAATTTCAAACCGGTCTCACGAAATGCTTCCATGAATTCCCGGCAACGCCGACGGACTAACTGTTCGTCTACAATATATAGCGGCGTGCCAAAACGCTCTTTCAAAAGCGTGGTATCACATCCGCCAATCTCCAAATGTCCATTGCTGTTAATTTTACTGCTTCCATGCAAATACATGTTCTGGCGCCTCTCTTTCTGGAACAAGCTAGTCATATTCCATCGAATGTTTACACCAGTATAGCAAAAAAAACATCAAGAACAATGGATTTTTATGCAGATCATTTACATTAATGCTCCTGTCCATTGCCTGAGTTCGAATCTGTATTGGCATTCGAATGGGGCATACGCGTATTGTCCCTTGTTTTATTAAATGACGGGCGGTTAGGCGCATCAAGTACAGGCATACGGAACAAGATGGAAGCTAACGCCTTGGCATTAAAGGGGATAAACGGCCATAAATAGGAAGAATTATATGACCGATGCAGCGTTAACATCAAAATGATCAGTGTCGTACCCACGACAAAGCCCGGTACGTGAAATATAGCAACAGCAACCAGTAGGAAAAGTCGGATCAGTCTATTCGCAAGTCCTAGCTCATAGCTCGGTGTTGCGAACATTCCTATGGCAGCAACTGCCATGTATAGCACAACTTCATTTACGAAAAGCCCCGTCTTAACCGCGATATCACCCACCAGAATGGCTGCGATCAAACCCATAGCAGAGGCCAGTGGCGTCGGAGTATGCACGGCTGCCATCCGCATAAGATCGACCCCTAGTTCCACAATGATAAATTGAGCAATCAGCGGAAGATGTGCTTGCTTTTGAGGACCGATAAAATCGAGAAACGCCGGTTTTAATTCGGGATTGATAACCATGAGCAACCACATCGGAAGCAAGAACATTGAGGCAAATATGCCTATAAAACGTACCCAGCGCAAGTAGCTTCCCATAAATGCGGTTTGCCGATTCTCTTCTGCATGCTGACACAGGTCAAAAAAGGTGGTCGGCAAAATCATCACGCTGGGTGAGGTATCAACGAAAATAACGAGTCTTCCTTCCATAATATGCGAAGCCACAACATCTGGTCGCTCCGAATATCGCACTAATGGATATGGATTCCATCCTTTATTGATAATGGTCTCCTCTAATTGCTTATCGGCTAGTGGAATACCATCCAGATTAACATTTTTAATTTTGTCTCGTACAGTATCAACCATGACCTTATCCACAATATCATCGATGTAGCCCAAGCATACATCTGTTCGGGTTCGGCGTCCTACTTGCATGGCCTCAAATTTAAGTCCGGGATCCCGCAAACGCCGGCGCACCAGGCCTACGTTTATAAGCATCGTCTCAGTAAACCCATCGCGTGAACCGCGCACGACTCTCTCTAAAGAAGGTTCCTCTGGACTCCGCACGGGGTAATTACGGGTATCCAGAATGACAGAAAAACGTTCGCCTTCCATGAAGAACGCACTATATCCCGCCAGCACCTTATTGATGACAGCAGACATTTTATCTGACTTCTCCACCTGTATATGTGGTATAAATTTCTCAAAATACGCTTGAAGCCCAGCCGAAGTCATGTCATCCGGTGTCAGATAGGTGAGCCGCTTTAACACTTCGAGCATGATCTGATCCTTGGCAAAGCTATTCAGAAACAGGTACCCGATATGGCGACCGCCCGTTGTCATTTCCCTGAATACAACATCAAACGTCTCTCCCAAGCCCAATACCATTTTAAGGGTTTCGCAATTTTCCTTCATCTTTGGCGAAATATCATCCTCAATTTGCCAATAGCGAATGGATTCCTCTACATTATCAGAATGTTCACTTTCTTTTTTGTGCTTAAGATGGTCGGCTTTCTGCTCCTGCTTTTGCTTCCAGGAGCCCAAACTCTCCCCGTCAGCATCATTTCCCCTTCCCATTGCTCCGTCTTCATGATGTTGCTCCTGCTGATCCTGCTCCGTTCTATGATCCATATCTCTTGCCCCCTTCTCTTTCGCTATTAACGGTTGTATACAAACCAATCAAATAAGGAACCCATTACCTTGCCAAGCACCATTGCCATTAACAGACCGAACATGTATACGGTCATATGAAGTCGCTTGGCCAATATCGGCAGGAGATTTAGTACCTCTGTTAGAGCCGCGGCGAGCAAGCCAATAAACACTCCGCAAAATAATCCAGGTATCCATGTAAACATGGCCGGTAACGGCAAGCAGATGTTCCAAAAATCAGCCACGGTTCCCACCACTGAACCTAAAATCATTGCCTTTTCGTACGCACGCGATTTTTTGTATGTTCGGGTAAGTTGCGCTAATCGCGGCATGATATCCAGCACAATAAAAAAGGCAATCACACCGCTACCTATCGCCAGTCCCCCAGCAATACCCAAGATAATCTGAAGTGCAGCCTGTATAAATATCATGGTTCCTTATCCTTTGTCTGTAGGCGAGCCATCTTTTCATACTCCTCTGCCACAACATACTGATCCACATTCTCCTGATAGAGATACATTTCCACCTCCAGTGGCGTCGGCTCCTCATTCCATTTTTTCTTGAACAAGTGATTAAAAAATACGATCATGCCAAAGCCGATGCCAAATGAGTAAGCAATTTGGAACAAGTATGGATGTTCATCCTTTTTTCCCGTAATCATTTCTACAATCCGAATCTGTACCTCCATCATGCTAACGTCAGCATGGAAGTTCATAATCGTTAATGCAGAGCCAAAAAACAGAAGCAGCCACACCAACACAAACAGTATTTTGGATGGCTTACGGGGTCTCTCCACGAGTTCCACAAGCACATGCGGTTTCCCAAGAGATTCAACTACGACTCCCGGAATATGGTCTCTAATTTTTGATATGATCTGTAGCATGTCTATCAGTATCAGATTCCCGTCCTGCTTCTGCGGCCGCTTGAGAACAAGTCCGAGCAGATCCTTTTCCCATTCAGGATCCGCCAGCAAATGGGCTACATCGCCCAAATGTAGGTCCTGACCTTGGATCATGCGCACACGGCTGCGAAGCCTCAAGTAGACAATAGGAGCCGGACTGTGATTCATCCGATTCCCTCCTTATCCTCGTAATTACCCATTAGTATGGAACGAAGCAAGCAAACCTATTCTGTATATTTGTCTTGTGTCACACGTAAAAAAGAGTACTCCTCGCCATTAAAATGGCTTTGGAATACTCTTTAGAATGCGTTAGTATAAGGATTTCACTTACTAAATCCTGTCCTCATTATTGGGCAATCTGGTCGCGGATTAGTTGTAAAATCTTTTTTTCCAATCGTGATACCTGCACCTGCGAAATACCTAGACGACTTGCAACCTCTGATTGAGTCTGATCCCGGTAATAGCGCAGGTACACAATCAATCGTTCCCGCTCAGATAATCCGTCTATGGCCTCATTCAGTGCAAGCTTGTCAAACCATCTTTCCTGGGATTCATCAGCAATCTGATCCATCAGTGTAATCGGATCTCCGTCATTTTCAAATACCGTTTCGTGAATGGAGGTAGGAGGCTTGTTGGCCTCCTGCGCAAAAACAACATCCTCCGGTGTCACTCCCAGCTCATCAGCAACCTCCTTGACGGTAGGCAGGCGATTAAGCCGTTTGGATAGCTCGTCCTTCATTTTGCGGACCTTATTGGCTGTTTCTTTCAAAGAACGACTAACCTTGAGTGTACCGTCATCTCGAAGGAAGCGTTGAATCTCACCGATAATCATCGGGACCGCATATGTTGAAAATTTGACATCGTAGCTGAGATCGAATTTATCCACCGATTTTAACAATCCGATGCAACCAATTTGAAAAAGATCGTCAGGTTCATACCCCCGGTTCATAAAGCGCTGCACGACAGACCAGACGAGCCGGATATTACTATTGACCAGTGTCTCACGAGCATCATTATCACCAGATTGACTCAGTGCAATAAGCCGCTTAACTTCTGTATCCTCCAAATAGCTGTGCGAAGTCTTTTTTCCTCCTGCTTCCATAGGATCAACTCCTAATTATATAAAGCTTTCTTGGATTCAATCCTTTTCTTCATCCGGACCGACGTGCCTCCGCCCGGCTCACTGACTGCTTCGAACTCATCCATGAAATTTTCCATAATTGTAAAGCCCATGCCGGATCGCTCCAATTCAGGCTTGGACGTGTAGAGGGGCTGCTTGGCCAGCTCCAGGTCCTCAATTCCCCGTCCTGCGTCCTCAACGACCAACGTGATTACATCCGCTTCAATCCCGACTTTAATCGTTACGACACCTGATGGATCGCTGTCATAGCCATGAATAATACTGTTTGTCACCGCTTCAGACACGACGGTCTTCAAATCGCTAAGCTCATCCATTGTGGGATCAAGCCTGGAAATAAAGGCCGCCACAGCCACGCGGGCAAATGCTTCATTTTCCGATTTGGCGGCAAACTGCAAGCTCATGAAATTGTTCCCCGTGCCTTCTCTCATGACACAACCTCCAGTTCCGTGAGCGCATTTCCCTCGTTGTCATATATGGGCATGATTTTAAACAAGCCTGACATATCCAGCAGTCGATGAACCGGCGGATTGACATCACAGACTGCCATTTTCCCACCCTTTTGCTTGATCAGTTTGTATCGTCCCAAGATAACGCCTAGGCCGGAACTATCCATAAACTGAAGATTCTTCAGGCTGAGCACGATATGCTCGCATTGCCGGCGCTGAATCGCCTCATCCATCTGCATACGTACCATATCCGACGTATGGTGATCAAGTTCACCAGACAGCCTTACAATAAGTACCCCCCGGTGATGCTCCATTTCAATTTGCAGGTTCATGCTTACTCACTCTCCTCCCGGTCTTGGACAAGGATTTCTACGTAATCGCAGACGATTCCTGCCCTCCGACAAAACTAGAAGAAAACCCCGTAAAATCTACAAAGAAAATAGGTTCGACATAGTACGTTTAAACAATTTCCACCAGCCGGCCTTTTCGATCGCCACAGGCGAAGTGATATTAAACTCCTTCAGACGTTTTCCATCCTGATAGACAACCAGCTTACCAACAGGATCACCCACCCGAACAGGAGCTTTAAGGCTTGGGGACAGTTGCAGCTCGTGACGCAGCGTTTGCTTGTTGCCGCCTTTTTTCACCAGCACACTGTATGAACGATCAGCCTGAATTTCCAGCTCTGGTAATACACCTTTTTCAACTTTTACACTGCCGAGCTTTTCACCTGGCTTATATATGGATTTCATCGTATATTGCGAAAACGCATAGTCGAACATGGAAGCTACTTCATTATTGCGTATCTTCGTATTCGGCTCACCGAGTACGACCGCTACAACACGTAGGCCATCACGCTTCGCCGTAGCGGAAAGACAGAACTTCGCTTCTGACGTATAGCCTGTTTTCAGACCGTCTGCTCCCGTATAGAAACGAACAAGCTTATTCGTGTTCACCAGCCAAAAGGGCTTGACCGAGGATTTGCGCAAATAGTCCTGGTAGGCTCCCGTATATTTCGTAATATGCGGATACTTCAACAGCTCCCGGCTCATAACCGCAATATCATGCGCAGAGGAATAGTGATTTTTTACGGGTAAACCATTGCAATTGGCAAAATGCGTATCTTTGAGCCCAAGCTGCTGCACCTTTGCGTTCATCATCTCGACAAAAGCCTGCTCAGACCCTGCAATTTTTTCAGCCATCGCTACAGAGGCGTCGTTGCCCGAAGCCATTGCAATCCCCTTCAGCATCTCATCGACCGTCATTTCCTCTCCCGGCTCCAAGAAAATTTGTGAGCCTCCCATTGAAGACGCATACTCACTGGCCCGCACTTTATCGGTCAACTTGAGCTTACCGTCATGAATGGCCTCCATTGTCAGTAGCATCGTCATGATCTTGGTGATGCTTGCTGGAGGAAGCTTTTCACGACTGTTTTTTTCATAGATAACTGTGCCAGTATCTGCATCCATCAAGATCGCCGAAAGAGCCTGGGGAGCCAGCTGAGCTGCTGATCCTTCGTTGGTTTTGCTTTCAGGTCTGCTTTCTTCGGCCCAACCGCCGACAGGGACGGCAGTCAAGGCTATCAGACACGCCAGGATGAACGCCACCACTTTTTTCTTCACAATCGGTTCCCTCCTCAACATATTGGCGTATAGCACCGGAGCCCATTTCCTAACCTCTCCGATCTATTCGCGTGCTGCTAACCATTGTCGTCAGAATGAAAGAAAAATATTCCATACGGATAAAAACGCAAAATAGCACCAAGCTGAGTCAGCATGGCGCTATTTTCCAATATATAAACGACACAACATATATCGTCTGTAAAATGATCTATAAAAAACGTTTAAAGTCGGCTAACGGTAAGATATGCAATACCTCCACCCGGTAAAATATCCACTGCGTTTTGACTAAACACCCGTATATCAATAAAAGAATTCGCTTCGAGTCTAAGTTCCATTGCTCCACTTAATGCACCATAGTTCCGTCCGCCAATCACCCTGTCATCGAGATAAGCATAGGCAGAACTTCCGGCAAGCTGCTCATCATTTAGGTGAAGCGCCAGCCGTGTCCGGTTACCCTCTACCTGAGGATCGGTCGAGATGTAGACTTGTATTCTGTATTTACCAGCTCGCTTGGCTCGCCATCGACTATTTGATGCGTCGAATTCGGTCAACTCATCATGGTTGATTTGATCGAACTTCACTTTCTGCCAGCTACCTGCAGGGATATTTTGCCTTGAACCGAGGTAGGCTTTGACAAAGGTTTCATTTAAATGCTCGATACCGTTATTCGAATACTTCTCGACGAGCAACAAAGCTTGCCCTGTCCCATTATTCTCGTCATAACGTTGATTGCTATAGCTAAAATCCAAATGTGAACGAAGTGTCACCTGCTGTGTGGAGGAGCTGCCAGAGAAACAAATAAGCTGCTTTAGATTACGGGGATATCCGCCCACCTCGTCCACCAAAACTTTTTTACCAATGACCACATCCACAAAATAGTTACACACAGCTTGAGTGTCCTCGTATTTGTCTGCTATCGCCAAAATAGAGTCACGCAGGGCAACATTTTTGGTTTCTTTGGTAGCACCTATTTGAATAAAAGAAGGTACTGTCGTCTTGTGTTCTCTGCTTAATCCCTCGAACCAGCAGCCTAAAAATTCTGCATTCATAAAATCATTTATTAGAATGGGAATATCACTGGAGCTCCCATCCTTAATGTGCTGGCTAGCCATAAATCTCGCCCCGTTAGAGCTGTTCAGATCCAGAGCTGTATCGTTCCCGAGTGTAAAAAGTGCAATGCTTGTAAACTGTGAACTTCTGTTCTGCAAGTGAATCCCTATTTTATTGTAATTAACCTCCGTGCATTTGAATAAGTTCACATCACTTTCATAGCCCCAAAAAGCCGTTTCAAAATGTTCAATCAGCACATTATCCAGGACAACGCCTCCGCCTTTCCAATCCTGAATGCCTATTGTACCTTTGCCATAATATCCACGCTTCACAGACTGCGAAAACGGATTATTTAAGGTGGCTGTATCAGTCCCTTCGTACCGAATCGATAAGTCATGGAACTGCACATTTTGGTAGCCACTAAACGATGGCAGACTTTCGTCTCCAATTTGGAAACAAGGACCGGTGCCATAATATTCAATCGAAGTAACTCCCTTACCTTGTCGATATCTCCCCTTATGAATGCCAAAAATGCGCATACCCTGCTTCCGAATTTGAAGGGTAGATGTTATTTTGTATCGACCACTGGGGATGTGAAGAATGGAGTAATCGGGGGTCTTGTTAATCAATTCTTGCAAAGCTGCCGTGTCGTCTTGAATACCATCGCCAGCAGCTCCAAACCAGCTTACGTTTATACTGCGTTCCACGAATTCATTTTCAATGGCTTTAAAATTGTCGTTTAATTGCTGAGGCGTTAACTCTTTGCCCGTACCACTCAAGTTCAACTTCATTCGGTCTGTAAAATGATCTGCCACCCAAACACCCCCATGTTTAAAAACGTGAAAATGCTTTCAGACTATGTCGAAGAATTCTTTATTTTCTTGGCATGGACTGAGTATATGCATAATGAGGCTTGCCCTAGGATCGAGAAAAATGAAAATAAAAATTTTATTATGATTGTACAAGGAGATACATTTTGTATATTATAGATACATAACGTATCTGGGCGGTGAAACCGTGAAACACATACTCACAGTAGCCGGTTTAATGGCTTTCTCGATTCCCTTTGCCTGTCAGGGTTTGTCTCCCAGGGTGATCACGATTTCCCTGCTTATCTTATTGTTCAGCTATGCCATGCTTCTACCTTCACTCAAGTCATTAATCGCAACCCTGGCTGATAATCCGTTGCTGACTTTACTCATGATGTACATAGCTGCTTCCTGTTTATGGGCTGAACAAGAGCAGACCTCTTCCTTGCTCATGGTTCTCAAATTTGTTGCCTTCTCCACCTTTGGACTCTATCTGGTCACCCATTATACAACTCAGGGCTGCATACGCCTTTTAGTCATTACATTAAGTATCCTGAGCGTACTCAATTTACTCGCCGTTGTGCTCGTTCCTTCCTTTGCCATACATGGCGGTGTAGAACATACTGGACTGTGGAAGGGAATCTCCGGTCATAAAAATACACTCGGAACCCTCTCGCTGTTAAGTTTTGTTGCACATGTCATTTATTTTTTCAGGGGTACACGCAAGGCTTTGCATATCGGCTTCATCTTACTCAATGCCTTATTGCTCATCAAATGCCAGTCCACCACCTCATTGGTACTGACATCTTCACTCTTCGTATTTATTTTGTTCATATTGCTATTTAAAAGAATGCGAAGCATCGCATTGCGGGGGTTCTTTCTGAGCTGTTCCTGCTTACTTGTTCTTTTGGGTTTGACCCTTACCTTTACTTATGGAGATGCGATTGCCTCGGAATTCGGGAAAACAACAACCTTAACCGGAAGAACGGAAATCTGGCAGGGAATTGATAGTGCTATTCAGAGCCACTACTGGTTCGGGCATGGTTACGGCTCCTTCTGGGCAGCCCGGCCCAGTATTTATGCGAATGGCATCCGCTTTGATCTGACAAGCAGCCATAGCGGCTTTCGAGATCTGTGGATTGATGTGGGTCTTGTAGGACTACTTGCAACGGTTATACTCGTCGTAACTACCCTCTTTAAATTCAGAATTGGCAAAACTGATATGTATACATGGCTGACGGCAGTCGTTTTTTTCCTGTTCATCGTATTGAACAATATAACGGATAGTCGTTTCCTGAATTCCTTAGCCATCTACTGGATTATCTTTATGGTGATTGTGATCAAAGTACAAGAGCGACATCGACTAGCTCTAGCAGAAAAAGCGAATACAGCTGCATGGAGCACACGCCCTTTTCACTAGACGATGGTACTCAACTGTGGCATGTAAAAAGAACCCCGTATCCTACGCCGTCAAAAGGCGCACGGATATGGGGTTCTTTGGATATGTCTACCGTTCTGACAGAAAGCTTTATTCCATCTACATTTGTGGAATAATTGCCAGTACCAGTTTCAGAAATTGTTCACGAACCTTCTCTGCCGTCTCCATTACTTCACCATGGGACAGAGGTTGATCCAGAATGCCTGCAGCCATATTGGTGATACAGGAGAAGCCCAATACTTCAATCCCCGCATGACGGGCTACAATAACTTCAGACACGGTCGACATCCCTACTGCATCCGCACCCAGTGTACGCAGCATAACGATTTCAGCAGGCGTTTCATAGTTGGGTCCCAGCAATCCGGCATATACACCTTCCTGCAGGCTGAAACCTTGTTGGGTAGCCGTTTGTTTGGCAATTTCACGTAAGCGGCGGCTGTACGCCTCCGACATGTCTGGAAAACGAACGCCCAGCGCAGCATCGTTCGGGCCAATCAGCGGATTTTGTCCGGTCAAATTCAAATGATCCGAGATGACCATCAAATCGCCCGCTTTATAGGACGTATTTACACCACCTGCCGCATTCGTCACGAGCAGGCTTTGAATCCCGAGTTGCTTCATTACCCGAACAGGGAAAGCCGTCAGTTGCGGACCATACCCCTCATACATATGGAAGCGCCCCTTCATCATGACGACAGCGCGACCTTCAATAGTGCCTAATAGTAACTCTCCCTCGTGACCTTCCACGGTTGAAACGGGAAAATGGGGAATATCCTGATAAGGAATACTTACTCCATCTTGAATCAAATCGGCCAGTATACCGAGCCCCGATCCCAGAATAAGACCAATCTCTGGACTTATCCCGCTCTTGGCACGGATATAATCTGCTGCTTCCTGAATTGTAGCTTGGTTAGCTGTTTGCATAAGTATCTCTCCTGACATGTACAATCGTAAAGTTTAGTCATGATCACATTTTCTATGATAGCAAAGCGACATTACGTTCGATCCTTGCTTTCATGGGAAGTGCGGTTGCCGCCGTGAGGGTGATGCATTTCATATACTTCCTTCATGTTTCGTCTAGCTGTCTGTGCATATACCTGCGTTGTTGACAGATCAGCATGACCCAGCATTTCCTGCACAGAGCGTAAGTCTGCTCCGCCCTCCAACATATGTACCGCAAAGGAGTGCCGTAGCGTATGGGGCGTGATATCCTTGCTTATATCTGCTTCCTGAGCGTACTTTTTGATTATTTTCCAGAATCCCTGTCTACTGAGACGCTGACCTGATACATTCAAGAACAAGGCTTCCTGCTCTACCTGAGCCTCTTCACCCTGCATTGATCTTAGCAATGCTGGACGCTGTTCGTCCAAGTAGGCTTGTGTCCAGTGTGATGCCTCACGGCTGATCGGTACAACACGCTCCTTACCAGCCTCGCCGCCACAGCGCACAAAGCGCAAATCAACGTGTACATCCCGCACGTTCAGGGCAATCAGCTCTGATACACGGATGCCTGTCGCATACAACAGCTCTAGCATAGCCTTATCCCGCCCCCCTTGCGGGGTACTCACATCCGGGGCTGCCAGTAAACGCTCTATTTCATCTTGCGTTAACACCGAGGGTTTCCTTTTAGTGGCTTTGGGCAGCTCCACCAGAACGGACGGATCATGGATCGCGATTCCTTCTCGAATGAGAAAATGAAAAAAGGAGCGAATGGAGGCAACGCTCCGTGAAATTGTCGCCGCGGCTTTTCCCTCTTCCTTCAGACGTCCCAAATAAAGTACCAGATGTGACCGCTGGACATTGTCAGGCTGTTCCAGACCACAGCTTTCTGCGAACTCGACAAACTGCTGTACGTCCCGCTGATACGCTTCCAATGTACTGTGCGACAACCCTTTCTCCTCTTCCATATATTGAACGAAAGGTTGAATATACATTTTCATGAGTTCCAAAAGTCTCCTTGTCCTGCATACAGCGATTCAGTTGTTGCCCCTGCTTCTTTGTGTGCTGCCTTTATACTGTCATCTCATCATGAAGATTACGAAGATTACATAGACTACTCACCATACCAATAAAAGAAACGTAAGCGTTCTAACAACGCAGTTCGTGGCTCGGACCCATCATTCACGTTTTGTCCGCCAAATACCTTAACTGCATGTCCTTCTGGTATTCGGTAATGATCTACAGGTGTTATCCAATCTGTAAACAGCCTGAGGCTAAAAAAGAACATAATTGCCAGCGCCCCAAACAATATCAGCAAGCGCAGCCATTTTAGTCCTCTCCGCAATGAAAGTACCATGTGGATCAGCCGCCTTCCCCAAATATAGTCCCTATGTAGGGCTCTCTATGGAAGGGTATGACAAGCTATTCCGTTTTATACCACTTGGTCCTATAAAGCAAATTCTGAACCAAAAAAGCTCTCCCGAACGCGTCTTCGTCGGTGAGAGCTTGGGTAGTCAGCTTATTAATCCTGTGATTTGTTTTTCTTGGTTTTGCCCGAGGTTTTCTGGGCGGTTGTATCGTTCTTCGCCTTACAACGATAACAAATACCATGGAAATCCAAACGATGGTCCACCACAGTAAAATTATACTCCCGTTCCAAACGCTCCTCTAACGGCCCAAGCCAATCTTCCAGTATTTCATCTACACTGCCGCACTGCACACATATCAAATGGTGGTGGTGATGTTTGCTTGTATCGCCGCGCAAATCATAACGCGCAACGCCATCGCCAAAATTAATTTTCTCCACGACATGCAGTTCACTTAGCAGTTCTAGGGTACGGTATACGGTTGCCAGACCGATTTCGGGAGCTTTCTCTTTGACGAGCATAAATACATCTTCCGCACTCAGATGATCATCTTCGTTCTCAAGTAAAACTCTGACGGTGGCTTCCCGCTGAGGCGTTAGTTTGTAGCCCTGGGATTGCAGCTGCTGCTTAATTTTTTCGATCCGTGCTTCCATGTGTCTCCCTCCCCCTGCAAAGCTACTGCCTACTGCACTTTTTTTCACTCCTATTATTATAGGGGGTCTATACAAATAAAGTCAAACATTTTGAAATGAGATTAAGATGTTACGGAAGCTGTCAGCATAGGAGTGACCCATTGCATCATAACCGGGGTGACCCAGGTTTCAAAGGACGCACTGCCGATGAGCAATACCATCATCACTGCAGTCAATCCTGCATAAGAAAGCAACGGACGCAACATCCCATCTGATGGCCGGTTAGCGAGTATTTTGGTCTTGATCATATGAATGGAAAAAGTCATCGCAGCCACACTACAAACGAGCAGTACCGGAATCACGAGCAGGTTATGTGGAGCAACGGAAACCAACGAAAATAATAGTCCTTTCCATGAATATTGCCCGACCATATAACCTACAGAAAATCCGATCAACACACCCTTGAGGAAATTCAATACAAGAATACCCGGGAGTCCAATGACGGAAAGTCCGCATACCCAAATAAGGCCCACCCATTTAAGATGTAGAGATACGCTATCCCAAAAGGTAGAGGATGCCTGCGAATCAGCAAAGCCCTGTTTGTTTTGATTGACCGTCACAAAAAAATCCTTCAGGTAACGGGACAAATCCTGTAACTGTTCCAGGGAGAGTGCATTTACCATTAGTGCGCCAAACACAACTCCCACTAGAAACAGTACAGCCAAAAAAACATAATATGGCGTCTGATCCTTTAACGTATGACGAAACCATTGCATCAGGTCCTGCCCCTTTCATCTGCTTGTTTGTCCAAAAAACAACCGTAGACCGACGGCTGATGGCTAGAAATGGGGCAGCTTTCGCTGCAAATCTTACATCACGAATGATGCGCCAAGCCAGCGGCAGAGATATTTTAAGGTTATGAACAAGCAGACGCTGATATGCCTTTTTACGGAGACAAGACTTTACTAGGACACATTACTAGGATTTCGCTATTTTTCCGTATGTCCCACCCCCGCCGGATACAAGCGCCAAGCGTCCTTCGCGTGAAAGTACAATCTGCTCTGCCAACACATTACCGACGACTCTAGACAGTTCCTCCTGTGTAACCTCATGTAAAATATTCATTTCTGTTCCGAATGCTGCTAATAGCTGGTTCAGCTTGGCTTTACCCAAGCCTGGAATAAATTCCAGCGGAATCTGGTAAATGTACGGAGGACGATGAGAGGGAATTACAGGCTGTTCACGGTCTGCAATGCTCCAGATTCGATCGAGCACACCCCGTACCAGCTTGGTATGGCCACAGTTAGGGCAACGTTCGTCCGCCATCTGCTGCTCGTCAATAATCGTACCGCAGCTTTGACAGTAAGAGCGATGGTATTTTCCAAGTTTGGGATTCAAACCGTAGTTGGCACACACTCGTCGTCCTTCACGTCGCTCCAAAGCCATCCTGAATTCATCAAAACATGGCTTTGCCAATGATATTTTATTGTACTCTCGTCCAATTTTCCCAAGGGAATGGGCATCTGAATTTGTGAGAAAGCTGAAGCGATCCAGCTCCGAAATCAAACCGGCCATAGATGAATCTGCGCTCAGTCCCAGTTCCACCCCGCTAATGAGCTCCATATCCAGCAGTTCCTCCATACGGGCTGCGGAACTTCCATAAATCCCCTTATGTGGAGTGAACACGTGCGCAGGCACCATAATGCCTCCACGTCCATAAATCTGCTGCTGCAACTCACGTGTCGGTGCGTAGATCCGTTGTGAGCTGAGATTAACATTTTTCATATGCTTAGCCAGCCATTGAGTAAAATCCTCCATCGCCATTAGATCAGGAAAATAGGCCAGTATGTGAGCCTCAGGACGACCTTCAGCCCGGATTTCCAGCTCCGTGCCAAGTATAATAACTGTATCCCTATATGCAATGCCACCACCGCTGATTTCTTCCATTTCACCTGTATGCAAATGGCTACGAATATCCTCCTGTACATTAGGTGCATGGCAGTCAATGATTCCGATGAGCTCAATCCCTTTGCGACTGGAGGCTTCCTTGGCTATATTGGCAAACGTAAGGTCACGGCTACCGCTAATTTTGACCGGAGCTCCTTTTTCCGTTCTGCCAATATGGATATGCAGGTCTGCAAAGTAGTTGTTAAGTTCTAATATATTTGTATCCATCCGCTTAGAAGCTCCCTGTTTGTTGGCGAAGTTGCCATGCATAGACGGCCAGGATCGTTTTGGCATCACTAATGCGCCCTTCACGAATAAGCGTGTGCGCTTCTTCCAGCGTCACCTCAAATAGCTCTAGGAATTCATCCTCATCTGGTTCCATCTCACCTCGCTCCAGGTCTTCGGCCGCATACAGATATATGATTTCATCAGCAAATCCAGGAGATGTATAAAAAGAGTGCAGCAGCTTCAACGATTTGGCTGTATAGCCTGTCTCTTCTCGCAATTCACGTCCTGCGGCTTCCATCGGGTCTTCACCTCTCTCCAGCTTGCCTGCGGGGATTTCAACCTCACAGCGCCCCATAGCTTGTCTGTACTGGTCCACGACCAGCATTTTTCCCTCATGTAGAGCCAAAACTGCCACTGCACCTGGATGCTTTACGATTTCACGTTTTCCAGTAGACCCGTCAGGAAGCTCTACCGTGTCTACCTGTACCGTAATGACCTTCCCTTCAAAGATAGGCTGTGTGGACACCGTCTTTTCCTCCAGCGCAGGATTGGAATAAGGCTTGCGAGGTGCATTGTTGGTTGGATTGTTCACTTGTTCGTTCGTTTGATCGTTCATCAGACATGTTTCCTCCTTCGTCCTCTATCTTTTCTTTTCATTATTAATTATCTCCAACATTAGTCTAACTTGTCCACTTGGAACATATGCTGGGGTAGTATATTAAAATTCTGCTATAAGGAGAATTTAGAATGAAAAGTTACCGTACTGAAACCACCCTTCATATCGTCGGCAAAGCCTGGCAGATTCAAACCCTCCTCCGTCAATGGCAAAAGGAATATGGACCTACAGCTACTATTGCTTCGCTAACCGTTCCAAAAAAGGTTCAGATCTAAAGGAGGAACACTGTTCCCCTCTTTAACCTGAACCCTTTTTCGGTATATTGTAAATGTAATTCTATTGTAAATGTGAGAAACAAGTTTTACTTTGTAGTTTCTTGGATCAGAGCTACGACTACTTCGGCAACCTTCACTAGGTCATCGGCCTTGATCTTTTCCTCTGTGGTGTGGATGTTCTGGTAACCTACAGCCAAATTCACTGTTGGAATTCCAAGTCCGTTGAAAACATTAGCATCTGAGCCGCCACCGGAATGGAAGGTTGATGTTGCCAATCCCAATCCTTGAATAGCTCGCTGTGCAACCTGTACAACTTCATCATGCTCTGTAAAGCTGAATGCTGGATAGATGACTTCACTGCGGAACTCTCCCTGGGCACCAAATTCACGCGTAGTGGTTTCGAGCGCTTCACGCATATGCTGGATTTGATGATTAACCTTTTCCTGCACAATACTGCGAGCCTCCGCACGGATCAGCACAAAATCGCAAACCACATTCGTCGCGCCGCCGCCTTCGAAGCTGCCGATGTTAGCGGTCGTCTCCTTATCAATCCGTCCCAATTTCATTTTAGAAATTGCTTTAGAAGCGACTTGAATGGCACTAATGCCATCTTCAGGATTGACCCCTGCATGAGCAGACTTTCCGGTAATTCTCATTTCAATACGTGCCTGTGTGGGAGCAGCTATACAAATAGAACCGACTTCACCATTTGAATCCAAGGCATATCCGAAGTCAGAATCCAGCACTTCCGGCTTCATTGCCCGTGCGCCCATTAAACCAGATTCCTCGCCAGCCGTAATCACGAACTGAATTTGACCATGGGGAATGTTCTGCTCGCGTACGACACGAATCGCCTCGAACAAAGCAGCAATCCCCGCCTTGTCATCCGACCCCAGAATTGTTGAACCATCACTGCGGATCCAGCCATCTTCACCCAGCTGCGGCTTAATGCCTTTGCCTGGAGTCACGGTATCCATGTGGCAGGTAAAAAATATTTTGGGTGCTTGCTTCACACCTTCAGCTTTCCAGGTGACAATCAAATTGCCAGAGCCATGTCCCGTTCTTTCGCGAGAATCGTCTTCTACGACTTCCAGCCCAAGTGCATTAAACTTTTCTTTTAGAACACATGATATTTCCTGTTCATGCTTGGTTTCACTATCCACCTGTACGAGTTCCATGAATTCCTGTACGATTCGATCTTTTACTATTTTTACTGTCATTAAACTTTCCTCTCTTTCCCGATTACGCTACAATACGGATAGATGTTCTTATCTATGACTTAAACCTATCCTAAAGGAGTTACACATGTCTAACAAAAAATGGGTTCGTTTTTTCATCTACGTTATGCTCGCAGCTATGATTGGTTCTACGCTGTTCATGGTAATTGAGCCGTTTATTATGCCACTATAACAACTACACCTCTCAAGGTTGAACCCCCCAAGATCCGTTACAAGCTGTGTGTGGACGAGCTGCTGCACAAACAAACAGGCGGGCTCCCGTGTCAATCACACAATAGCCCGCCTGACCTTTTATTGGAAGGAATGCGTTTGCCATTGCGCGGCAAATGAAAATTGCTGCTCAAAGTACGGAACAATTTCCCTCGCAATCTGCTCCACCGAAAAGGACTGTTGTGTACAGTCCTCTAATGATGTCACACCGTATTCCTGAATTCCGCACGGAACAATGCCTTCAAAGCCCTCATGCTGTATTCCTGACTTGATATTAAAGGCAAATCCATGGCTGGTTACGAATCCCCGACGGTGTTTGCATTTGTTAAATTTGACACCAATGGCCGCAATTTTAAGATTCCCGATCCATACCCCCGTATATTCAGGCTTACGGCTCCCTTCGATCCCATAAGATGCCAGCAACTGAATGATCACTTCTTCCAGACTTCGAAGGTATCCATGCAGATTTAGCGCTTCTCGGTTGCCAAGCACAAGCAGGGGATATCCGACAAGTTGCCCCGGTCCATGATATGTAATGTCTCCCCCACGATCAATCTGAAAGACGCTGATGCCCTTCTCTTTCAGCTGCTCTGGTGTGAGGAGCAAATGCTCAGGATGCCTCTGGGAACCAATGGTGTAGGTTGGCGGATGCTGGAGAAGCATTAGCGTTTCTCTTGCCTCCCCCGCATCAAGCTTTCCCACAATCTCTTTCTGGACATCCCAAGCACGGGCATATTCCATCCTATTCGTATAGGTTACATCAAGCGGTCGTCTGTTCACGGCCTGTCACTTCCTCTCCGTCCATTTTCCTAACTGTTCGGATGATTAGTACAGCTTCGTATCCAAGGTGTAGCCTTCCAGATTTTCTTTAACCCTTTGCAGGAATCGTCCGCAAATCACTCCATCTAAAATGCGATGATCCAGCGACAGACACAGATTGGCCATCGAGCGCACCGCAATCATATCATCAATAACCACTGGTCTTTTGACAATGGACTCAAAGGTAAGAATCGCTGCCTGCGGATAGTTAATCACCGGGTAAGATAAGATTGAACCAAAGGAACCGGTATTGTTTACGGTAAACGTCCCGCCTTGCATATCGTCTAGTTTGAGTGTGCCTTCGCGAGTCTTACGTGCCAAATCGTCAATTTCACGAGCCAATCCGGCAATATTTTTCTGATCGGCTTTTTTAATAACAGGAGTAAGAACGGAATCCTCTGTACCTACGGCCAAAGAAATATTGATGTCTCTTTTAATAATAATTTTATCTACTGCCCAGACCGAATTGATGATCGGATATTCTTTGATTGCATTTACGACTGCTTTCATGAGAAAAGCAAGGTACGTAATATTGATGCCTTCTTTTTGCTTGAACTCGTTTTTGATCTTGTTGCGGAGCATCACCAGGTTGGTCACATCCACTTCAATCGTCGTCCAGGCATGAGGAATTTCCGAAACACTTTGCCGCATATTGCGGGCAATTGCACTACGAATAGGTGTCACATCAATAAAATACTCGGATCTGTTGTTGCCACCCTCAACTTCGACCATAGGAACTTTTGGAGCCTCCGTTAAATGAATGCCACTGTTACGCACCGGAATCGCTGGGTCCATATGTTGAACTGGTGCACTATATTGAGTGGCAGACTGCTGTAGTCCCGTAAAAGGAGATCCTTGTGCTTGCGTGCTCCCAGTCGTCTGATCAGTCACTCTAGGTGTAGGAGAACCGCCTTGCTGCACAAAATTCAGCACGTCTTTGCGGGTAATTCTCCCCCCCATGCCTGTGCCTGGCACTTTGCTTAAATCCACGTTGTGCTGGGCAGCCAGTGTTTGGACGGCTGGAGAAAAACGTCCACGCATGGATTGATCCGAAGCATCTCCCTGTTGGGAGTGTGCTTGTGCATTACTTTCGGTTGCTGGTGTAGAAGTTGTCGCCCCTGTTGATGCTGCTGGTGCAGCAGACTTCGTCTGAATCCGGCAGATCAATTCGCCTACCGCTACCGTCTGACCTTCCTCAGCCAACAGGTCACCCATAATACCGTCCAGTGTGGATGGAATTTCTGCGTTCACTTTATCTGTAATGACCTCGCAAATTGGCTCGAATTGCTCTACTGGGTCACCAGGTTGTTTCAGCCATTTGGCAATTGTCGCAGATACGAGCGATTCAGCCAATTGCGGCATGGTCACGTCGTTCCATTGTGTTTGGTCTGACATTTTTTCAACTCCTTAACATCATAGAAGGGCGCGATTTATCGCTGCCCTGCTATACTTTTGGAATGCTTTTGTCCGAAACTGCTCTATATTAATACATAGCTAGACGGCGCATGGCTTCCTTCACTTTATCTTTGTTTAACATATAGAACTTCTCCATCGGTGGACTGATCGGCATGGCTGGCACATCAGGAGCGCACAGGCGCTCAATCGGTGCATCCAGTTCGAACAGGCATTCCTCATTGATAATAGCCGATACCTCGGCACCGATACCGCCTGTTTTGTTGTCCTCATGAACGATTAAGACCTTGCCTGTATGTCGTGCAGCCTCAATAATGGCTTCGCGGTCCAATGGCTGAAGCGTGCGCAAATCCACAACATGTGCGGTAATGCCCTCTTCCTTCTCCAATTCCTCCGCTGCCTGCATAACAAAATGCAACGGCTGGCTATATCCAATGACCGTAATATCGTCACCCTCACGTAGTAGATTAGCCTTCCCGATCGGAACGATATAATCATCCGCAGGCACTTCACCCTTAATCAGCTTGTAGGATTTTTTATTTTCAAAAAATAGCACTGGATCAGGGTCACGTATGGCTGCTTTGAGCAAACCTTTAGCGTCATAAGGTGTAAATGGTGCAACAATTTTTAGACCTGGTGTACCAAAAAAGATAGATTCCGGACACTGAGAGTGATACAGACCACCAAAAATACCACCGCCGATGGGTGCGCGGATCACCACAGGGCAATTCCAATCGTTATTAGAGCGGTAGCGGATTTTAGCCGCTTCACTAATAATCTGATTCGTCGCTGGCAGCATGAAGTCCGAATATTGCATTTCGGCAATCGGCTTCATTCCGTACATCGCCGCACCAATGGCAACCCCTGCAATCGCCGACTCTGCCAACGGCGTATCCATGACACGTTGCTCACCAAACTGATCCATGAGCCCCTTCGTTGTTGTAAAGACACCGCCCTTCACGCCGACATCTTCACCTAATACAAAAACTGTTTCATCCTGCTCCATTTCTTCTTTCATAGCAAGACGTATCGCATCAATATATTCCATAATTGCCATCGTTACCGGCCCTCCCCATCGCTATCAGCATACACATGCAGCAGCGTATCTTCGGGCTTTGGAAAAGGCGCATTGTCTGCAAATTCAATTGCTTCCTTGACTTCGAGCAGCAGTTCGGCCGATAGATCCGCATCTTTGGCCTCATCCCAAATGCCGCATTCGATCAAATAGCTCTTCATACGGGCTACGCCGTCCTTGGCCCAGTTCTCATCCACTTCCTCCTTGGTCCGGTAAGCCAGATCATTATCCGAGGTGGAGTGAGGAGACAGACGGTACATCATCGCTTCGATCAGCGTAGGACCTTCACCGCGAACAGCACGCTCACGCGCTTCTTTTACAGCCGCATATACGGCCAGCGCATCATTGCCATCGACACGAATGCCAGGAAACCCGTAACCCAGTGCACGATCGCTTACTTTCCCCGCCAACTGTTTATGAATCGGAACCGATATCGCATATTGGTTATTCTCGCACATAATGATGACTGGGAGCTTTTGTACACCCGCAAAGTTACAGCCTTCGTGGAAATCCCCCTGATTGCTGGAGCCTTCCCCAAACGTAACAAACGATACAAAGTCCTTTTTCTGCATCTTGGCAGCCAGCGCCACCCCTACTGCATGCGGCACCTGTGTCGTTACTGGGCTGGAGCCTGTCACGATACGCAGCCGTTTACTACCAAAATGCCCCGGCATCTGGCGGCCTCCACTGTTGGGGTCATCTGCCTTAGCAAATGCCGACAGCATCAATTCGCGCGGGGTCATACCAACTGCAAGCACGAATCCGTAATCCCGGTAATAGGGGAGGAAATAGTCCTTTTCCCGGTCCAGAGCAAAAGCTGCACCTACTTGTGCCGCTTCCTGTCCAATGCCGGAAACGTGGAAATTAATTTTTCCTGCCCGTTGCAAGAGCATGTTGCGCTCGTCAAATCTTCTTGCGAGCAACATATATCTGTACATATCAATAACTTGTCCGTGAGTAAGTCCCAGCTGTTCATGTCTGAAGCCAGCGTCTACAGCGCCTTTAGAACTCATTGAGGCACCTCCTTAAATGTCAAACATCCTACTTCCAGTATCTAGTACCATCTCGTCTTAAAACCTGGTACTAAACTCTGGTTAACCCCATTATAATCCTTTTCTCACCAAAAAGAAAAGCACCGATTTATGTGAAACGTTTATATGCCTATCGCTTGTCCATCAACAGCCAGCATTGCTTCTCCCAAAATCTCTGACAACGTTGGATGCGGATGAATTAACTGTCCGACTTCCCACGGCGTAGCATCCAGCAATTGCGCAAGAGCGGCCTCGCTGATCAGATCCGTCACATGCGTACCGATCATATGTACACCGAGAATATCATTGGTTTTCTGGTCAGCCACCACTTTGACAAAGCCGTCCCGACTGCCGTATACAAGCGATTTTCCAATCGCTTGAAAAGGGAACTTTCCTGTCTTCACCTGATGTCCACGTTCACGGGCTTCTTGCTCCGTTAAGCCGACGCTTGCGGCTTCTGGACGTGTGTAAATACAGCGCGGAATCATATAGTTGGGTACACTATGAATCTCTTCACCCGCCAAATGATGAACCGCCTGCAAACCTTCATGACTCGCCGCATGGGCCAGTTGTAAGCCGCCGATGCAATCCCCGATGGCGTAGATATGTGACTCATTCGTCTGCAAATGCTCATTAACCGAGATAAACCCACGCTCGACGCGGATATCGGTATTTTCCAGCCCGATATTTTCTACATTCGCCTGACGACCTACTGAAATGAGCAGTTTGGATGCACTGAGGGTTTCGGTTTCGTCCCCTTTTTGCACGTCAATCTGTACGCCTTCCTCATCCTTGCCGTAGGTTTCAGCCAACACTTGCGCCCCCGTCAGCACCTTGACACCACGCTTGACTAACAAACGCTGCATTTCACGCGAAACGTCCTCGTCTTCCGTAGGAATAAGCCGATTCGCGGCCTCAATCACGGTAACCTCGACGCCAAAATCATTTAGCATGGAAGCCCATTCCACGCCAATGACACCACCACCGACAATAATCAGGGAGGCTGGCAGTTTCTCCATCGTCAATGCTTCGTCGCTGCTCAGAATAAATTCGCCATCCGGCTCCAGTCCAGGCAGCACACGCGGACGTGATCCTGTTGCAATAATGAGATGTGCAGGGACAACCGTCTCCATCTCACCATCTTCTAGTTCCACAGCCACAGCTCCGCTTTTAGGAGAAAATATAGACGGTCCAATCACACGCCCCTTGCCGCTCAGCACCGTAATTTTATTTTTACGCATCAAAAATTGAACGCCCTGGTGCAATTGCTCCACAATGGCTTCCTTACGCTCCTGAACCTTGGGAAAAACAAGCTGTGCTCCCGATGTCTCGATTCCATATTGCGCACTTTCTTTAATCGTTGCATATACTTCCGCACTGCGCAGCAAAGCCTTGCTCGGAATACAACCACGGTGCAGACAGGTTCCGCCGAGCTTGTCCTTTTCGATGATAACCACTTCTTTGCCGAGCTGGGCTGCGCGAATGGCTGCTACATACCCTCCAGTTCCTCCACCCAAAATAGCGACATCACAATGTATAGTCATGTTTCTCCTCCATTAACATTGATTATATATAGCTTATTGTACTCTCTTTATTTCACTGTACAAAATATAACGTTTAAGCATGAGCTACCAATCATCTAGTCCCATCCAAATATCTCACCATATCATTCATACAGCGCGTCTCGTAATTTGGTAGACATTCTTGGATTTTGTACTGATTTGGCTCGTAATGCCTTGCGAAAAGATTCATTTTGCTTGCTTAGAAAATCAAGCTCTGTCTCCAGCTCATTGATTAGCTCCAGCACTTGCGGGCTAACCAGTCCTTGTTCCAGTAATGCTCTTTTTTTCGCACTATAATCCGTATTTTTTTCGTCCATGCCTTTCACTCTTCCCTTCATTCCACTACGCTTCACCATATCACGCCCGCGGCGGCAGAGCAATGACGACCACCTTTACATTTGAAGATAAACATACAATAACATGTCGAAAAACAATATATTTTCTCTAGTCTGTATGTAGCCCATTGTGGTAATCTATAATGGCGTTTTCTTTCGGAGATGAAGATTTGCAGTGTTATGTACATGTTACAGAGAGGGGAATTCGCTTTGCCTACAGGACGGATTACAATTATTACAGGCCCCATGTTCAGCGAAAAATCCGGCGAATTGATTCGCCGTTGTCAAAAATTAATCCAATATGGGCATCGCAAGGTGGTTGCATACAAACCAGCTGAAGATAACCGTTATTCCGAAGATGAGATTGTAAGCCGGATCGGTTATCGGCTGCCCGCCATTTCTATTCCAAGAAAACTCACGGATGAGCTTGTTCAGCGGATTTTGCAAGAAACAAAGGATGCCGATGTGGTTGCCTTTGACGAAGTCCAGTTTTTCAGCCGGCATATTATGGCGCTCATACAAGAGTTAGCTTATTGCGGAAAGCATGTCATTGCTGATGGGCTGAATCTGGATTACCGAGGCAAGGAGTTCGGCTATATCGGTGGTCTGCTCGCTATGGCAGATGACATCGAGAAGCTGACTTCTTTCTGCGCTGTATGTGGCAGCTCGGAGGCAGTATTTACGCAACGTATGGTCAATGGAAAGCCTTCTACAGTAGGACCTATCGTGATGATCGGTGACTCTGAGGCTTATGAGCCTCGTTGTCGTAAATGCTTTATACCTCCTCATAAAGTGAACTGCGATTAGTAAGCAAAATGAGTTCCGGGATAAAACACGAACAAGAAGCTCCTAACCAATACACTTACATACGGTTGGGAGCTTTTATAATTATAGGATGATGGTCTTTCAATAGTTTATAAGACTAAAGTGGCAGCATATCCTGCCTTTCCGCCTTATGCTTACATTCTTTGCATACCCCATACAGCGAACCATTATCATCGGCATAAAAGGTTAATTTATCATCTTTTTTACAAAAGGAGCATTTTTGCTTGCCTGTTCTCTGGATGGAATCAGACAGTCCAAATCCAGCTTGGGCCTGGATATCTGTTGCTTTTGTATTCGGGCGTGGACCAGAAGACACTTTAGACTTCATTTCATTTCCAGAGCGGGATCGTCGGGCGGGCTTACGAGGACGAAATTCAACGACATTACTGCTCCGATGTTCATTCGCTTGTTTATTGATACGTCCACGCCATGCCATAACAATCCAACCCAACACCACCAACAACACACCGACGATCATCCATGTCAGACTACCCCACATGCTCTCATCCCCACCTCTGCTTAGAATCTTTAGCGTTAATACCGCTAGAACGATAATACCCACCCCATGGGAATCCTTCTCCTCATGGTTATAATTATTTACTTCCCGCGGTGTGAACAAAAATTCCCCTGATAGCTGCATTACTCCCCTTGATAATAAAAATCAATGAATCTTTTCGTCAACGGATTAAATGTATCAAAGCGTTTGCGATGCGGTAAAAAGCCTGACTTATGTACTTGTTCTGCTAGTGTTTCTACATGTTCAAATCGCTTGAAAAAGGGCAACGCGAAAGTGTGGATATCTTCAATAATTTCTTGGATCACTCGTTCTCTTTCGGCTTCTGTGGACACAAGGTAATCCCTATTTCCCGTATATTTTTTGGTCAAAGCAATCAACTCACTGTGAAAACAAGCACCCGTACTATATTTCTTTTTTATTCTTTTGGATTCCACGATAATGTAAACTTTTAACGCACTATATTTGGTCGCACCAAAACAAATTTCAAATATAAATTCCTTGTCTTCTTTTTTCAAAACTTTTCTGCTTTTCAGATATTTAAAATCATCCAAAAATGGTGCAGCTATGATTTTGTCTATCGCTAACTGACGCAAGTCACTTGCTTTAAGTTCAGTCTTATTGACCATGGTGTCTCTCCAATCCAAAGAGTTTCCCACCATTATATCATATCTGTCCAATTACAGGCTCCTTATACTACCATCCATTATTCACAATATATATAAAATGAATAGGGAAAAGCCACTCACAATAGAGCGGCTTTTCCCCTGAAATATAGAAACTGTGTACAAATTATACTTTGAATTTACCAATTTGCCCTTGCAGATCCTCAGCCATTTTGGACAGGTTTCTTGCAGAGGAAGCTATTTCCTCCATCGATGCCAGCTGTTCCTGAGTTGCTGCAGATACGTGCTGTGTCCCGGCCGCAGCCTCTTCAGCAATTGCTGAAATTTGTTTCACAAAGCCAACAATCTCATCGGTACTTGCAGACATTTGCTCCGATCCAGCAGAGACCTCTTCAATTTCACTGGCCACTTTATTAACCGTTTCCTGAATAAGTGCAAAGGAGGCACCTGCATTCTGCACGACTTCCCGACCTTTCATGACATCTTGCCCATTGGACGCTACCGCCTCAATAGCATGCGAGGTATCCTTTTGTATTAATCCTACTAGCTCCGTAATTTGCTGAGCAGAATGAGCCGATTGTTCTGCCAACTTACGCACTTCACCTGCAACTACAGCAAATCCGTTACCATGTTCTCCTGCGCGGGCCGCCTCAATGGCAGCGTTCAGCGCGAGTAGATTGGTTTGACTCGAAATGTTTGTAATGACATCAATAATCTTCCCGATCTCATCTGAACGCTCTCCCAATCCGGCCATTAGATCAGCCAAGCTATTCATAGAATCATTCACACCATTCATTTGGACAACAGCCTGCTGGATCATCTGATTACCTTCAGCTGATTTGTGAGCCGCATCCTGTGCTGATGCAAAAACATTTTGCGCACGAATTGCAATTTGTTCCACGCCAATGGACATTTCCTCAATAGCCTGAGAAGATTTGGTTACCATATCCACCTGATTGCCCGTCCCTGTAGCAACTTCTTGCACCGTTTCGGTGATTTGCGCAGTTGCTTGGCTATTTTGCTCTGCGCTGGCTGTCAATTCTTCTGAGGACGTGGTTACCAGCTCGGTCGTCTGACTTACAGACTGAATTAGTTGACGTAGGTTTTCAACCATCGTATTAAAGGAATGAGTCAGCGTGCTAATCTCATCCTTGCCCTTCACTACAATGGCTTCCCCAGTAAGATCACCGGACGCAATGCTTTCAGCAGCACGACTGATGCGCAAAATAGGCTTAGAAATAATTTGGGCTATAATGATCGCCATGATCAATGCTAGTATAACGGCTGCAACGCTCAAAACGATAACTAATTGTCTACCTGAAATAAAGCTATCAACAGCTTCTTTCGTTGTCAGTTTTGATCCATCTGCATTCAACTTAATCAGCTGACTGATCATATCGTTTGAACTATACCATAGCTTGTAGGATTCTTGGTGAAGGATGCTTGATTGAGCATAATCATTAGCTCTCCCAGCGGCAATTACTTCTGGTAACTTATTCAAATATTCTGTGTAATTTTTAGAAAATTCCTCATACATTTCACGCTCTTTAGGAGTGGCAATTAGCTTTTCATATGTTTTTCGGCCTTCTTCAACTTTTTTTAAAACCTTATTATATTCGGCCTGAACCTTTTCCATTTCCTGTGGGTTACGTTCAACAATAATGTTCAATGAAAGCCGCTCTACATCAGATACATCACCATTTAATGTTCCGAGGATGGTCACACTTGGCATCCAATGGCTATCAATTTCCATTGAAGTATCGCCTAACTGTTTCATTCTTGAGATCGATACTGCACTAATCACAACCAACAGGATTATTACCGCGAGAAAACCTAATAACAATTTTGTTCGAATGTTAAATTTCATATATTCGCTCCTCAGTTCTCTTTATAATAGATATAATATCGACAAGAATCGACACATTGTTTATATCAAAATTAAAGAGAATTTCAGAACTGTATACAAAAGGGAAAATTTTCTTCGTGCTATCTAATTCCTCCTTTTAAACATTGCAAGTCAAAAAAGATACCCCAAACGGGATTTATTGTCTTCACACAGTATTTTATAGCGTGAATGCGTTATAAAATACTGTGCACTTTGATCCTATTCCCTTGAGTCAACTGCGTCTGCTACATCCTTGAAAGTATATGCATTATGTATAGACTTTTTTGACCTACCCAACAATTTGTCACGGTGGTTATTGAATCAAGGTGTACAACTAATTGGAGATAGAGAATCGCTGATGTAATTGGACAAACTTGAGAGATAATTACAAAAAGCAATATAAGTTGTATTATTATATCTTTATACCATTATAAGGAGAGAAATTATGAATTATAGAGTTACTGACACTCATGTTTATGTCTTGGATTCCCATGATACAATTTACGATGTACTGTGCTTCCCTAGATCAAAACAAGGCTATAAAGATTTAGTTGAATTAGTATATGACAGTGAAACACATGAGATAACAAACATTGATGATTTCAAAGTATTTGACCACAGTCGAGTGACTGCTCCTTCAAAGGGCGGTTTCTTTTACACCCAGGAGTTCCTAAATCCTATTTTAAAACTGGTAAATGAGAATAAACTGTAAGATGAACATAAAAGGACTCTGCCAACATAATACGTGGCTGGAGTCCTTTTGCTTTGAGGAATACTCATGATGGTGCTTTAAATTCCTCCGTGGTGACCTGTTAGTTCATAATTAGACCTTTTTGTCGTATTTATTCTATTGCTCTATAAGATAATTTTTATTTATCTTCGTGTAATTTTGTCAGTAACAACTCAATCATGCGCTCAATCTTTTTAATGTTCAAATTTCTTTGTCCATATATATAAACAAATTTTTGTACACTATCCCAATTCTTTAGTTCATTTATTTCTTCGATCTCCTGAGTCAAACCTTCAACATAAGCAGGTAACTCCCTACTTTTGAACTCTTCCATTAAGCTCTCTAAATCAGCGAAATCCATACTCCAATTAAAGTAACTCTCGATAAAATACTTCAAATTTTCATAACTCACTTCTTGTTCCATATTTATTCTCCTCTTTTATTTAAATACAGGATAACCCGTAACAATTCTATAACCGGCAGGCATAGAAGAATCTTTTACTAAATACTGTTGGGACTTTGATAAGTCATTTGTTATATGCTTTGAAGATGAGTTTCCTCCATCCTTTACTTCTACACCTCGCCGTTTTGATAAAAACATGAGAATCAGCAACAAATTGACATAAAAATGCCACATCCAATTAACAGGGATGTGGCATTCTATTTGGTTGCAACTTTACACTAAAGCATTTGTAGTATATTCGCTACACAGGAACGATTTTCCCATCTACTATTGTATACAATTTCTTGCATATATTTGCAACTACTTGATTGTGTGTTACCATTGCAATTGTGACACCCGACCTATTAAGAGCATGTAGTATTTCCAATATGTCTGATTCTGCTGACTCGTCTAAAGCACCTGTTGGCTCATCTGCCAAAATTATTTTCGGTTTTCTGATAAGCGCCCTTGCTATTGCGACTCTTTGAGCTTCGCCTCCAGAAATTTCATGGGGGTATTCATTAATTAAGTCAGAAATTTTAAGTTGCTCCGCAATAGAATCAACACGGTGCTTAATTTCCTTTTTAGGTGTGTTCTGACTCAATAAAGGTAGGGCAATATTATAAAAAACACTTCTTTCTTTAATTAAACCATAATCTTGTACAATAAATCCGATTTCATCTCTTCTTAACACAGTCATTCGTTTCTCATCTTTGGGCTTAATTAGTTGACTATCAAAGAAATACTCCCCGCTATCTGCAATATCCATAAACCCTAAAATATTTAACAAGGTAGTTTTACCTGACCCGCTTCTGCCTATGATTCCTACTAAATCTCCATGATCTACATTGAAAGAGGCGTCGGAAAGTATCATTCTTGAACCGTAAGATTTATTTATATTCTTTAATGCAATTACACTCATTAGTTCCCACCTCGTATTGTTTTCGACAACTTTAATCTATTCACAGAAATCCATGGAGGAATAAAAGATAGTAGTGAAAGTGTGAAGCTGAAAATAAGTAGAATAGGAATATTTAAATTTTGAGAAATCATAAATGAAAACAAAGCTGCAATACATAATGATACCAAATTGATAAAAAATATCTCAAAAAGAATTGAAAGATTTATTACTGCTCTTCTTGTACCGTTTGCAATCATGATTCCATATGTGTATTTACGGAGAGTGATTTTAGCTATGAGATTTGTTGAAATGCTAAATAGCGCAACAAAAGCAATGACAAATGAAAATATAAATAGAACTTTTTGTAATTGCTCTCCTTCTAGCCCCCACATCGTAAGATAAAAATTTGAGACTCCTTCTACAACATATGGCTCGATATCAAGTTGCAAACTTTTTTGCGTGAACAGTTCTTGGATTTTTTGTGCCGAAAGAGAAGATTTGATGTAGCCACTTGTTTTATCCAAAAATAGTTTTAACATAAAACTTCTATCTTGTGCATGAATATTGTCTACTTCCAACGATGGAA
Organism: Paenibacillus ottowii; assembly: GCF_050516475.1. NCBI lineage: Bacteria > Bacillati > Bacillota > Bacilli > Caryophanales > Paenibacillaceae > Paenibacillus > Paenibacillus ottowii. The sequence goes on from NZ_CP191577.1 coordinate 1,105,749, forward strand.
ATACAACAAGTCTATCCAAGTATTTCAAAGCGTATCCATTATTATAAAAGCTATGCTGCCCCAAAAAGCCAATTACTTTACACTTTAAATTTACTCCCATATATCCCACGTGTATGATTTGTTTCAACTTAAAATAATCTTTATATTCATAACCCAAAATTATAGGAATAACGTCATTTTTCACGTTATAATCTCCAGCTTGAAATAATCTACCTTCAGAAGTCTGGATAGCAAAATGGTCAATAAACTGTTGATTCACTTGAATACTTTCATATGCGTCTGGGGTTTCGTGTCCAGCTTCATATCCATATTGAAACTTTGCAGGCAAGCCTTGCACATCTAGAAAAAGATTTTGTCTGCTTGCAATAATATACTTAAAACTAGGATTCGTTTTTTCCCACTCGTACAGCTCATTTAAGACCTTGAGGTTATCCGATTGAGCAAGAAAGTTCTTTTCCTCATCATTGAAAAAATTGTCATTGACCTTGTATAAAGAGGATGTAGCATTTTGAACATTTGATGTAAGTTCATGTGTATGTGTAGCCAAGCTTAATGTCAAAATAACCAAAATGTACGAAGCAGTACATTGTAAGATGGAAAGTATGGTTTTTCGTTTATGTTGTTTTAATGAATCAATAAGCAAATTGAGCATCACAGATCACCTTTGTGTCATCTTTATATAGGAGATACCGATCACTAAAAATGAAAACAATAAAAGAAGGATCGTCGCCCCTAACATAGCCGGTTGAAGGCTTAGCTCGACATCATGCATATTTTTTCCAAAAAACCAAGAAGAGCCAAGAGCCGATATTAAGCTCAACAATAGTATTGGGAAAAAATCTTTCCACACATCTATTAATATTTTCTTTTTAGTGTACCCGTTGCTCCATTTGATCTTCATTTCAGTATTCTTTTTTTCGTTCCAAAAGATCATTACCGATAAGCTATTTACAAAGAGTACGAAAATAAAAATTATGGATGTAATTAATTGATTATTACCTCTATCAATTATATGCAAAATATTAACATTTTCCTTATCGTATACAGAAACCTGCCCGAACATTTTTTCGTTTCCAATAAAATTCAAACCATTTTGTATGGTTGAACTGCTAACAATATATTCAACACTAGATGTGATATTATCAGCATTCAAGTTCAGCAAAATTGTTCGATCTATTCTAGTAGGTATATTGTACCCAATAATCCCTATGACCTCATAATCCATATGATTATATTCGACATATTTTTTTTCATTTATGGTTTTATTTATGGGGACATCTCTACCAATAACTGCAACATGCGAATTAGATATGAAATCAGATTCAGAAAAAAACCTTCCACTTATTAATTTAGGTGGAACATAGTCCCCCTTATAAATAACACCTCGAATATCCTCTCCTTGCCTGAAAAACCTTCCGAATAATACAGTATCATTTGGTAATGCCTCATATAAAGAAGAAAAGTCAAGTTCAGTTTTTGATGTTTTGAAAGACAAAGCATTATCATCATAAAAGTTATTACTTAGTTTCTTTACGAGATTTACGTTTTCATTATAAAACAATGTAAATAAGCAAGCGAAACTGAACAGGGTGATAGCGATAAACAAAAGCACATCTAAAATTTTGACACGAGTTATACGAATATTGTTCATAATATATCCTCCAAGATAGGTAACAAGGTGAATTGTTTGGTGAATTTTTTAATAATAAAGTTACTAAAAACAGAAGTTCATATCAGAAATATTTCGTTGAAAAATTAGATACCGTAGTATGTTTTGGCTACACCGGATCTGAGTGCGTTATAGTTTTCCCAAGCAGACCGCGCATAGGATCTTCCTTGGTTGGTGCTCCATACTCGTCCAGAATCTCCATACACTGATCCAGTCAATTGTTCAAAACGTGCTCTCGTATAACTGTCTAGCTTTGTCTTCCCTTGCTGGGCCTGAGTGTTTCCCCAAACCTGTCTGTTGTTTCCATCCCAATCAATTCCTGAATTGTGATCGTATGTTATAGAAGCATTGTCTAATGGAGTAATTGATTTAAGAGTTACATTATTAGGGATATGCAATTCTTCCTTGGTTGAGATTACCAAGTTTGGATCAACTGCTTGGTTAAGTTCTGCCGCACTGTCGGCAGCATATGCGGGAACACTCGCTAATAAAAGACACGAACTCAATGCAAGGCCCATAATTTTTTTCTTTATGATTAAATAAACTCCCTTTCTACTTAAATTCACCTTGATAACCATGAAACATTATACTTCTAGTCCATTTTATTGTAAAGTAGGATTGTTAATCCATGTGTGTGGTTCTTTTGAAAAGGTAGTGATTCATTAGCAATATCCTTCTGCGTTTTTACCAAAGTCAAATTATTTGACTTTGTATACTTTCGTGAATGCTGATTTCCCCTATCTCCTCCATGTTCTATCTCATAAATTATCACCTCTCCAACTCAGCAATGACTTAGCAAGTTTTCAGCAATACAAAAAAGACTAGACGGATAATTCCATCTAACCTTCACACAAATTTTTTATGGTTTTATGATCTGCCTTGTTTCCCATCTTGACTACTCGTTGTTTGTATACTTATGACTAATACTAATAAAAAAGTCTTCGTGCATAGCTTTCTAAATTATGGTACTCCGTCTTGGCTTCAGCTAGGACAAATTTTTGATAACGTTCGACAATTATCCTGTAACTAAGGATTGAGCGTTCATCATTAATTATAATGGATTTCCTCATACCATCTAATAAGAACCGAACTCCCTTTTCGTACTGGCCTCTGGACAAACAATATTCAGCCAATTCACTCAATACGCCAACAAGCTGATTATTAATATTTTGCTGATCATTGGTTTGTATTCCTGTGTGATCATGTATGTTTGAAATTTCACACTCAAATCTATTCAGAATATTATCTACGTTCATGTTATAGCGATTGGCTGCGATCATAATGTTCCATAGACCCGGAAGAATCTCATCTTTCGTTCTTGTAATGAGATCAGCATATGCAGGAAGTACCTCTCTATATCCAGCTAAGTGTCAAGACGTTTGACAAATGGCTCAAATTGGAGTGGAAATTTCTTTCCTGATCATCTCTAATCTGAATTTTAAATATGCGATATTGACAGACGGCTAGGCGTTCAGAATGTTGATATTTCTTCTGATGTTCTCGTTCCAGATACACTGCAAATAATTTTAGTGTTTGCTCGTAGCTGGCTAATGTCTTTTTGCAAGATTACGACTTGTACAATACAGCATTAAATTCTCAATTTGGAATGTAATCTCCGAAAATATAAAAAATCCATCAATTGATTTGCCAAATTACTTGACCAATCAATTGATGGATTTATACATATACTCGTAAATATATTATTTGTTTTCACTGCCAAACCTTCACAGCAAAATGAAGAATTAGTTGGTTTCACCTTCAGGCTCAAGCCTTACCACGCCTGCTTTTAGTCCTTTCAGGACACCTTATTCTCAATCCGCAGCTTGTCTGCGACCATCGCTATAAATTCGCTGTTGGTTGGTTTGGACTTGCTGATATTAATAGTGTAGCCAAACAGGTGGGAAATGCTATCGATATTTCCACGGGTCCATGCTACCTCGATAGCATGACGAATGGCGCGTTCTACACGAGAAGCCGTCGTTTTGAATTTTTCGGCAATTGCTGGATACAGAGTTTTGGTGATGGCTCCTAAAATTTCAATGTTATTGTAGACCATCGTAATGGCTTCACGTAGATATTGATATCCCTTGATGTGGGCGGGTACACCAATCTCATGGATGATGGCTGTGATACTCGCATCCAGGTTTTTCGTTTTACCCATAGGTACAACATTAGAGCGCATGGATGAAACGGTCACCGGGCTGTTGCTGACTAATTGCGGTCCTACCAATTGGCGTATACGGTTAGCGAGCACTTCCATGTCAAACGGCTTCAAAATATAATAAGATGCCCCGAGCTGAACGGCCCTCTGTGTAATATTTTCTTGACCGAATGCAGTCAGCATAATGATTTTCGGTTGTGGAGTCAGGTTCATTTCTCTCAAACGCTCCAATACACCGAGACCATCCAGATGAGGCATAATAATATCTAAAATAAGTACATCAGGTATGTTGCGGGATTCTGCGATGCGTTGGAGCACTTCTTCGCCGTTGAAGGCGATTCCTGTAACTTCCATATCCTCCTGATCGGAAATATATTCAGCAAGCAAATTCGTAAATTCCCGGTTGTCATCAGCCAACAATACCTCAATTTTTTGCAATGTACTTCCTCCTTATTGAGTGTTATTCCATTGGGACATCTGTTTGCACTTCATAAATATTTCTTGTCGGAGTATATGATTTCGACATCGAATTATGAATTCCTTCTGTCGAAAATTATTTTTATTTATTTTTTTTATGAATTCTATTATAATTGAATTTTTATCGTGTGCTTCTGAGTTATTCCCCTATTTTTCGACAAAAAAATCTTAAGGCCGCTAGCTCGCCTTAAGATTAGAGGATGACTTCAAGCTCAGTTTATTATTCATGATTCCTGCATCACGCAACATCCATTCGATAAAACATCCGTAACCTGATTTAGGATCATTAACAAATACATGTGTTACCGCTCCGATTAGCTTACCATTTTGGATAATCGGACTCCCGCTCATCCCTTGTACGATTCCGCCAGTCTTATCTAATAACTTTGGATCTACAACTCGAATGACGAGCCCTTTGGTTGCCGGTTTATCCTGCTGAGAAATGTGTACAATTTCTGCCTGAAAACGCTGAATTTGTTGACCTTCCAGCACAGTCAAAATTTCTGCTGGTCCTTCCTTCACTTCATTCGCAAGTCCAACAGGAATAGGCGTCGAATACAAGCCATTTTGCGGTTCATCTGACATTTTCCCAAATATTCCAAAGTTCGTATTTCGTTCAATATTTCCTAGGATCCGATGATCTTTGAGAAAATGAGCACGCTTTTCTCCGGGTTCCCCACTCTGGCTCTTCGCAATTGACGTCACATTGGATTGCACAATTTCTCCGCTGCCCACGACAATGGGGGTTTGAGTATTCATATCGGTAATTACATGGCCCAAGGCTCCGTAAACTCCTTGGTCCGGTGCATAAAACGTCAATGTACCTACACCCGCAGCCGAGTCCCTAATATACAACCCAAGCCGCCACGCTTTATCATCTTGATCATATGCTGGGGTTAACTTAGTGGAAATCGTCTGTTCGCCTCGACAAAGGGTAATGTCAAGCGGCTTTTTGGTTTTACCTGCCTCGTCTACGGCTTCCGCTACCTTGGCGAGACTGTTAAGGGGTTTGCCATTCATGTGCGTTATTCGGTCACCTAGGCGTATACCAGCTGTTTCACCAGGCGAAACCTTACGATCCTTACTTTCCTGAATGATATGGTGACCAACAACAAGCACTCCTGAAGATTTTACTTTGACCCCGATCGTCTGCCCCCCCGGGTATACTTTTAAGTCGGGAATTACGCTTTCTTGGGTTGTCGCCATGCTTTTAGAGCCAAACAAATCCAAAGAAGCTTGTAGAGGCAGCGCTGCTTGCACATGCCGAGCGTTACCAAGAGAACACATAATAAAAACAAGCAAAAGACCGAGCAATTTGATCCTGGAGTAAAAATTCAATGGCTGTCACGCTCCCTTTGCTTCTTTCGCTTGACGAGTAAAGGTGGTCGCCAATTGCGTACCTATAAGGTAACCTTGCCCCCAGGCTTTTATAACTGTTAATCATTACGCCTGCCGCTCTTTTCAGGCTTTCTTTCCTTCCGCCAAATTCAGCATTTCCTGTGCGTGATGCAATGTTTTTTCGGTAATTTCTACGCCGCCCAGCATCCGTGCCAATTCCTTGACACGACCTTCCTCTGTTAGTCCCTCAATTTGAGTCATGGTCCGTCCGTCATGAACGTTTTTCTCAATAAGGTACTGATGATCTGCCATACATGCCACCTGCGGCAAATGAGTAATGGAAAACACCTGACAAACAGAAGACAAACGATACAGCTTCTCGGCAATGGACTGAGCTGCACGACCACTTACCCCGGTATCCACCTCGTCAAAAATGAGTACCGGAATTTGATCATGACGTGCAAAAATACTTTTCATCGCCAACATAATACGTGATAACTCACCACCGGAAGCGATTTTACCAAGTGGGCGAAGTGGCTCACCTGGATTGGGCGAAATCAGAAATTCCGCATTATCTATCCCTTGCTTGGTAGGTCGTACCTTTAAACCTTTATATTCATATCCTCGTGGATCTTCAATTGGATCAATTCGCACCTTGAGTGACGTTCTTTCCATTTGAAGATCTTTTAATTCCTGCTCTACCTGCTCTGCAAGCTCTTCAGCACAAATTTCACGGGCTTCTGTAAGCTCTTCAGCAATCTCCAGCAAACTCGAAAGCAACTCATCCCGCTTTGCGATAAGCTGCTCCAGCCGCTCATCTTTATTTTCCAACAGATCGGTTTCCTGCTCAATACGGCTATAGTATTCCAAAATCTGCTCTATACTATCACCATATTTTCGCTGTAATCCGGTAATCTGATTCAAACGCTGCTCCACCTCATGGAGCTTGCCTGGATTAAATTCAATATCCTCGCGATAAGAACGTAATTGAAATGCTGCATCCTCCAACTGGTAAAAAGCAGACTGAATCTGCTCCGCAATAGGCTGAAGGTGTTTACTATCATAGCTCTGAACATCATTTAATCTGGACAACACATTATTGACCGTATCCAGCCCACCTCTGCCACTTAACAGCTCGTATGCTCCTGATATCCCATCCATCATTTTCTCACTATGGGATAGCTTGACCCGTTCCTCTGCCAATAATTCATCTTCACCCAATTTCAACTCCGCCGCGGCAATTTCCTCCAATTGGAAGCGATACATGTCCAATAGCTGATATGCCTTTTGACTGGAGCTTTGCAATTCTCTTACTTCTTTTTCCGCCTTCACAAAAGCATTGTAGCGTTCTCTGTAAAGCGCCTTGACTGGACCGATGACCGAATCACCGAACGTATCCAGCAGCGCCAGATGACGATCTGCACGCAGCAAACTTTGATGCTCATGCTGCCCATGGATATTAACGAGTTGCTCACCTACTTCACGCAGCATCGTTAAGTTAACCATCTGACCGTTAATTCGAGATGAGCTTTTCCCCTGAATTGTAAGTTCGCGGCGAATCAGCAAATGTTCTTCTGGATTAGCCTTAATCCCTTGTTGCTCCAATGTACTCCAAACAGGATGTTTGACCGGAAGTTCAAACAAGGCTTCCATCTCTGCTTTATCACAACCGTAACGCACGAGGTCTGCAGAGCCCCTGCCGCCTGCAATCAGTCCAAGTGCGTCGATAATAATGGATTTACCAGCACCAGTTTCCCCGCTTAATACATGAAACCCTTTATAAAAATGAACATCGACAGCCTCTACAACTGCCAAATTCCGTATAGACAAAGTGACCAGCATCGTTCTTTCACCTCTATGATGTACAAATTAAAACGCCTAATATGCGTAGCCATTATAATTAGGAAATGTAGCCCATAAGACGATTCACGATAGTTTCGCTGTTTTCTTCCGATCGGCAAATAATCAAAATGGTGTCATCCCCGCTAATCGTACCCATGATCTCAGACCATTCAATATTATCTAATAAAGCAGCAATTGAGTTAGCTGTTCCTGGCAGACACTTCATCACAATCAGATTGGTTGTGTAGTCAATATGCAAAAAGTTGTCAACCAATGTACGTTTCAGCTTCTGTGCTGGATTGTAGCGCTGGTCTGAAGGCATCGAATATTTATATCTGCCGTCGTCCATTGGAACCTTTATGAGCAGCAGTTCTTTGATGTCCCGGGATACAGTTGCTTGTGTAACCTGGAAACCAGCCATACGCAATGCTTCAACTAGCTCATCCTGCGTTTCAATCTCATGTTGTGAAATAATTTCCCTGATTTTAATATGTCGTTGGCCCTTCATATAATCCTCCTATGGATTAATCTTCATATTCCTCTTCTTCGAGGTCTTCCACTAATGTAATAAGGCGAATACTTTTCTCGTCCGTATCAACGTACAATACTCCCGCACAGCCCGGATAGAGCAGCAAATAAGGCATAAGCCTGTCCCTCAAATCAGGACCGCTCCATTCCATGGGTTGCTTGCGGCGCGACGTTTTGACCATATATGTCGAACCGTTACGTACAGCTACGTAGTCTATAAACAAACGACTATACACGGTATGTCCATTCACATTAAAAGCAAGCGGTATTTTCATTTTCCCGCCCACCACTTCATAACCTGCTTCCTCTAGCTGGTCCACAGCAGGTCCTTCGTTCAAATCCTCGTTAATCGGTATCGTTTTGAGCACAAGCGGTCCCGGCTCCTTTAACCAGGCACGCAGGCTATATAAAGCCCATATCCCTAAGATCACCCCGATCACAGTAATGATAACCGTATCGTATCGCGTCTCCATGAACCGATCACCTCATGGACATATTCTAGGACATGAAGCGAAATTCCTTTTCATCTGTACATCTCATTATAGGCGAACGTGAGTTCTACAATCAATCCCTCACACCAAAAAGAGGTTCTCTTAAGTTCACAGAACTCATGGAGAACCCCTGAATGTCACTTACGCGATGGGCCGTTATTAAAAGTCTGACCTGCTTCCTGAACAGTTCGTTCAATTAGTGGACTGAAATCCACCTTCTCCGGCTGTGATTCAGCAGACGGAAGGCCATCCAAACGCCAATGTGCTAAAAACTCAATATTTCCTTCGCCACCTGTAATAGGGGAAAAGGCCAAGCCTTGCAATGTCAGGCCAAGCTCATGTGCAAACATCAAGATGGTCTGCAGCACTTCTTTATGTGTAGCAGGCTCTCGAACCACGCCAGATTTCCCAACCTTTTCGCGACCAGCTTCGAATTGAGGCTTGATTAGAGCTACAATATCAGCAGGTTGTTGCAGCAATGCAAGTAACGGCGGCAGAATAATCCGTAACGAAATAAAAGAAACATCAATACTTGCGAAGTTAGGTACAGGACCGCTCAAATCCGCAGGTGTCATATATCTGAAATTCGTTTTTTCCATCACGCATACACGTTCATCATTACGAAGTGACCAATCCAGCTGGTTATATCCCACATCAATAGCATACACATACTCAGCTCCATGCTGAAGCGCACAATCCGTAAAGCCTCCGGTTGATGAACCGATGTCCAGCATCGTCCTGCCCTTCATGTCCAGCTCAAATTGACGGATGGCCTTTTCGAGCTTCAAGCCTCCACGGCTTACATACGGATGCACGGAACCTTTAACTTTAAGCTCACTGGAACGTGGTACCTTCATCCCCGCTTTTTCGATCCGTTCACTGTCCGCCAACACTAGGCCTGCCATAATCGCGGCTTTTGCTTTTTCGCGACTTTCAAAAAAACCTTGTTCTACAAGCAATACATCAATGCGTTCCTTCGGAACAGACATGTTAATCTCCCTTTTGGCAGCCAGGCTGCTCTTGTCATACTTTTTATAATATCATGTTATTTACTTTAAGTTACGCTATACAGATTGTCCCATGCCATATGCTGGCTCAGCGGACCATTTACGCAACTTTAGACACACAGCTTCAACGGTTAGCCCCACTTCAGCGCGCTGCTCTTTGATGGAGCCGTGCTCTACAAACAGATCAGGAATTCCCATTAAGCGCACCTGTGCATCTTGTATTTCTTCTTTGGCGTAAAATTCCAGTACAGCGCTGCCCAAACTTCCCGCTTCAGAAGCTTCTTCCAATACAATCAGCTTCGTATGCTGACGGGCCAGCTCACGCAACATCTCCTCGTCCAAAGGCTTGAGGAAACGGGCATTCACGATACCCACTTGCATCCCTTCACGTTTCATCGTTTCCGCAGCCTCTGTCGCCACTTGGAGCATCGGCCCTGAAGCGATTACAGCGTAGCCCTCGCCTTTACGCAGAAGCTCCCAGCTGCCGATGGGAAGAGTACGCAATTCTTTATCCAACGGCACACCAACCACATTAACACGTGGATAACGATAAGCAATTGGACCGTCTTCGTAGTCGAGTGCTGTTTTCATCATATGGCGCAGCTCGTTCTCATCCTTTGGCATCATAAGCACAAGATTCGGGATATGACGCAAGAATGCTACATCAAACACGCCATGGTGAGTCTCACCGTCTGCACCAACAAAACCAGCACGATCAATCGCGAACATCACATTCGCATTATGACGACAAATATCGTGCACAATTTGGTCATATGCACGCTGCATAAAGGTGGAATACACCGCAAATACCGGCTTCATCCCTTCCATAGCCAACGCTGCACACATGGTTGCAGCATGCTGCTCAGCAATACCGACGTCAATCATACGTAAAGGAAACTCTTTACTAAATGGTACCAGTCCTGATCCACCAGGCATTGCAGGGGTAACCGCAATGATGCGCTCATCCTGCTCAGCCAGTTCAATCAGCGTTCTACCGAAAATTTCCGTATACATCGGATTGCCTACAGATTTGAGTACCTGACCTGATTCAATTTTGTATGGACTGATGCCATGCCACTTGTACGAATCAGCCTCTGCAGGCTTATAACCTTTACCTTTGGTGGTTACGACATGCACTAATACCGGACCAGTAACGTTGTCAGCCTGCTGAAAAGTTTCAATTAGCTTGGACAAATCATGTCCATCAACCGGACCAAGGTACGTAAATCCCAGCTCCTCAAATAACACACCTGGCACCATCATATATTTAAGACTGTCCTTGACACGGCCAGCCGATTTGGCAAGTTTACCGCCTATAGCGGGTATTTTTTTCAGCAAAACTTCCAGCTCATCCTTTGCCCGCAAATAGTGACGGTCAGAGCGGATTTTGCTCAAATAATTATGCATGGCCCCTACATTCGGGGCGATGGACATTTCATTATCATTCAAAATGACCATTAAATTTTTACGTTCATGACCAATATGGTTTAAGGCTTCGAAGGCCATGCCTCCAGTCAATGCTCCGTCCCCGATCATTGCAATAACTTTATTGTCCTCGCCCTTCAAGTCTCGTGCCAAGGCCATCCCCATTGCAGCCGAAAGAGAAGTACTGCTATGTCCAGCCTCCCAAACATCATGCTCGCTCTCGCTTCTTTTTACAAAACCACAAAGTCCATCACGCTGACGAAGTGTATCAAAACGATCCATTCGCCCTGTCAATATTTTGTGCACGTAGGCCTGGTGCCCAACGTCATAAATCATCTTGTCCTTTGGACTGTTATAGCAATAATGCAGGGCGATCGTGAGCTCAACCACTCCCAGATTCGATGCCAGATGCCCCCCAGTCACGGACAGCTTCTCAATCAAAAAGCTCCTGATTTCCTCGGCTAGAGAAGCCAACTCCTCAACCGACAGTGATTTCAGATCGCCTGGTTGCTTTATGTGTGGAAGCAGCACGTATATCTCCCCGCTTTCCTTCAAGTTTGTGTGTAAAGTTAACAAATATTATATCACACTTTTGGATTGTGCTTAAACGCAGACAAGTTAAAGCAATTCCAACACTCCTAATGATCACGCTTCATCAGGTAATCCGCTATCTCCAGTAATCGCGAAGAATCGGGAATACCACTTTCTGCAATCACTTTTTTGGCAGAGGCTGTGAGCTCTTCCACTTGTCGCAGAGATGCGTCCATACCGATGAAATACGGATAGGTAACCTTCTCCTGTTCAACATCACTCTGCGTTTTTTTCCCCATTTTGCTTTCATCGCCTACGAGATCCAATATATCGTCCTGAATCTGAAAGGCCAGTCCCAAATCTTGTCCAAAGCGGCGAAGGGCCTCTAACTGGCTCTTGTCCGCCCCACCAATCCGACCACCTGCCAAAAGTGAGAAAATGATCAAATCAGCCGTTTTATGAAGGTGGATATATTCCAGTTCCTCGATCCCTGTTATTCCCTGCTCGCCTGACATATCTGCAACCTGTCCACCTACCATGCCTCTGGCACCGCTCATTTCGGATAAATCCTCAACTATGGACAATAGTGCATCGGAAGAAACACCGTGACGACGTCCCGCCTGCACGATGCTGTAAAACGCATGGGTCAGCAAAGCATCGCCCGCAAGAACAGCAACCGCCTCGCCGTATACCTTATGATTCGTCAGCTTTCCTCGCCGATAATCATCATCATCCATCGCCGGCAAGTCGTCGTGAATGAGGGAATACGTATGTACCATCTCTACCGCACATGCTACTGGCATCGCCGCTTCCCTACTTCCACCAAATGCTTCCGCAGCGGCGATCACAAGCAGAGGCCGCAGCCGTTTCCCGCCTGCGGTGAGTGAGTAATCCATAGATTCCCGAAGAATAGCGGGAATATTCCAATGCCCCGGAAACTGCTCGGTCAATGCAGACGAAACTGCATCCGCCGTCACAGTCAGATATTCCTTGAACGACGGTCTATTCAAGTACTTCACCGCCGTTTTCGTCCAATCCACCGCCAAAAGGCTTCTTGCGCAAATCCCCATCCTCTTCCACAATCATTTCAATTTTACGTTCGACTTGCTCCAGCTTCTGACTGCAAAGCTGAGACAGCTTCATCCCCCGCTGGAACAAATCAATGGCTTGTTCCAGAGGAACGTCTCCATGCTCTAGTTGTCCGACAATTTCTTCAAGAGCGGCCATGGCCGCTTCAAAATTCAATTCCGATTCATTCGCCACCGTGCTTCGCGTCCTCCTTCATTCCCCATACTTGGCAGTCTAACTGCCCGTCACTCACTTTTATCTTGATGGAATCTCCCGGTTGTACATCTTTGAGCGACTTGATTAGCCGTTTCTCCTGCTCATCGTACACCAAGCTGTAGCCTCGGGCCATGACTTTGAGCGGACTCAGCGCATCCAATTGACGAATTCCAGTGTGCAGCTGCTGTCGTCCCGTTTTTGTGATCGCACGCATCGCAGACTCCAGCTGCCGTTGCGCCATATCTGTCTGTTTGCGTGCTGAACGAATTTGTTCACGCGGATTAAACCGCTCTAGTACCTGACGCATACGGGCGTTTTTCTCTGCGTTTAAGCGTGAACGGTTAGTTGCTGCACGGATCAGACGCTGATGCAGCATGTCCATCCGCTCTGCATGCTGGAGCATATAGCGGCGCGGATGCAGCAGCACTGGCGAACGCTGAAGCCGCAGCAAGCGTTCACGGCTGGCTTCCAGCCGCTGCCGGAGGGCATTCCGTAACCGTTGCTCCCGCTGGAGCAGCTGATCCCGAAGCTCTCCCTGATGAGGGACGGCCAGCTCAGCCGCTGCGGTTGGCGTCGCTGCACGCAAGTCGGCCACAAAATCAGCAATGGTAAAATCCGTTTCGTGTCCAACTGCCGAAATGACAGGAATGACCGATGCGTAAATGGCACGCGCAACCGCTTCCTCATTAAACGCCCACAATTCTTCCAAGGAGCCACCGCCCCGTCCAACGATCATCACCTGAACCTCTTGCATCCGATTCATGGCTTCAATGGCCTTTACGATCGAGGGGGCGGCACCTTTTCCTTGCACAAGAACTGGATACAACACGATTCCAGCCTGCGGGTATCGCCGTTGAAGTGTGGTGATAATATCACGGACAGCCGCTCCGGTCGGTGACGTAATTACGCCAATGGTTGCCGGGTGAGCTGGCAGATCCCGTTTGCGAGCGGTATCAAACAGCCCTTCTGCATCAAGCTTTTGTTTGAGCTGTTCATAAGCCAGATAAAGGCTACCTATACCGTCAGGCTGCATTTGAGTCGCATAAAATTGATATTGTCCATCCCGTTCGTACACGGATACGTTTCCCCGGGCGATAACACGCGTACCTTCCTTCGGTACGAAAGGGAGCCGTCTGTTATGGGTTGCAAACATAATCGAACGTATGCGGCTCCCCTCATCCTTGAGCGTAAAGTACATGTGGCCACTCGAATGATGCGTAAAGTTTGAAATTTCCCCGCGTATCCATACATCAGACAGTACCTGATCGGATTCCAGCTTCATCCGGATATAACGATTCAGGTCCTTTATAGAGTAAATACGTTGTTCAGCCACAGGCAACTGCCTTTATGCCAAACCGTGCGAGCGCTTGGCCGCTACGAGCGTATTTTGCATCAGCATTGTAATCGTCATGGGACCTACACCGCCGGGAACAGGCGTAATCGGACCGGACACTTGCTTTACGCTCTCAAAATCAACGTCACCCGCCAGCTTCCCGTTCTCCAGACGATTCATTCCCACATCGATAACCACTGCACCTGGCTTAACGAACGAAGCATCAATAAAGTTGGCTTTACCAATGGCAACGACCAAAATATCCGCTTGCTTACTGAGCTCGGCCATATTTGCTGTCCGAGAGTGACACATCGTAACCGTAGCATTTTCACGCTGCAGCAATAAAGACACTGGCTTGCCCACGATATTACTGCGACCAATAACAACTGCATGTTTACCAGCTATTTCTACTCCAGCGCGTTTGATTAACTCGATGACTCCAGCGGGAGTACAAGGCAACAGGCTATCATCACCAATCACCAGATTCCCTACATTTACGGGATGAAATCCGTCAACATCTTTCTCTACTGCAATCGCGTCAATGACAGCTTTTTCATGAATATGCTTTGGCAACGGCAGTTGTACCAAAATTCCATGGATATTACTTTGATGATTCAGCTTATCCACCAGTTTCAGTAGTGCTTCTTGCGAAGTATCTGCCGCCAGTCGATGAACCTCAGAGTAGTAGCCGAGGTCATGACACGCCTTTTCCTTATTTTTAACATACACCTGAGAAGCAGGGTCCTCGCCTACCAGTACAACAGCCAGTCCCGGTTGAAAGCGGTGTTCTTTCAAACGAATGACCTCTTGCTGAATGCTTGTCCGAATATCCTGAGAGATTTGTTTACCATCAATGATCGGTGCTGACATGTTTATCCACTCCCCAACCTGATTCCGTAGTCTCTAATTAAAAACGTGCTTTCAATTGCTCCAACTCTTGTATAACTCGCCCCAGCACACCATTAACAAACTTACCCGATTCCTCGGTGCCAAAATGCTTCGATAATTCAATGGCTTCATTGACTGCTACCTTGGCTGGAACATCCTCGCGGAAAATCATTTCATATACCGCAAGTCTCAAAATTTGACGATCCACACGGGAAAGTCGGCTAATCTGCCAGCCTTTCAGGTAATCCGCCAACAGCCCGTCAATAGCTTCCTTGTGCTCCCATGTGCCACGCACATGCTCCAAAACATACGCTCTTAACACTGCCGCGTTTTTAATCACGACCTCGGCCTCGTTTTCCTCAGCCGCCTCCTGAAGCAGCATATCTACAGCTGCCGCTGCATCTACTTCATTCATTTCCATATGGTACATGCTCTGTACCGCTAATTCCCTCGCCAGACGTCTTTTCATGCCCTGCCTCCTACGCTTGCCTATATCTATTTTTCATTGTAACCAATTTCCACAAAAAAACCTGTGAACGCATCCTCCAAAACCGTTGGGCGCAAATAAGCTACAGCTCTATTTTGGAGAACACGTATCACAGGGTTCATTTAAAAGGACGCCAACGTTGCGACAACCATTCACCCCATTCTTTCCAAGGAAAGAATGAACCAAGCGCTGAATCGCTCCGTCTTCCTAGCGTATATCCGATGAACACCATCAATGCAAAGAACAACATATTCCAAAAGCCTGCCCACAAATAAATAAAACCGAAAAAAATACCAGCCGTGATCCCCATGATCCGGCCCTTGTAACTTCCCCATATTTCTTTCCAGGGCATCAGGGAAAATCACCTCTATTCCACACGACTCTTAAAGCTTGGTGACTGAGAAACATTAGCGATGTACACCGACACATTGGACACTGGAATTCCTGTAATTTCTTCCACATGGTCGTGTACCCCCTTTTGTACCTCGGAGGTTAACACCGGAATGGAGCTTTCCCCGTCAACAATCGCCCGAATCGTAATATCAAGTCCCGATTCCAACACACGAACACGTGCTTTCAGATCCTGCATCCCGCGAAATCGGGAAGCCGCTTTGAGGCACAGGTTTTCGATGGTATCCACCGAAATCTGAATATCACCATATTCGGTTCGTTGATCAATAGAATGCTGTACGGTTTGGTTCCGTCGAATAGAGATATAAAAAAAACGAAGACTCAATAACAACAGAACTCCTGCGATAATCAAGCTGGTAAACCATACCACTCGCTCATCCTCAATACTTAAAACATACGGAATGGCCCCGCTTAGGAGGAGGATGGCGAGAATGGAGATAATTCCGATACTTAAGCTGTACAAGAACAGCAGAAGTCTGTCCATCACTTTGGCCACGAAACGCACAGCCTCCTTAAATTAGAGTAAACCCTCGACCCATAAGGATCGGGGGTTTGTACAAAAGCATCGCTCTATTTAACCCGTCCGGCGCCCAGAACTTCCGGCTCTTCCACTTTTTCAGCATTTTTGAATTGAACATCATGAATTTGCACGTTCACTTCAACCACGTTAAGACCTGTCATATTTTCAATGGAACGCTTAACATTATGCTGAATAGCAGCAGCCACCTCAGGCAGACGGTTACCATACTCAATAATAACGGAGACGTCTACAGCAGCTTCACGCTGTCCGACTTCAACCTTTACACCCTTGGATAAATTTTTGCGGCCTAGCAATTCGGCAAATCCGCCAGCAAATCCGCCACTCATTCCCGCTACGCCCGGCACCTCGACGGTAGCCAGTCCGGCAATGACTTCAATAACTTCCGGGGCTATTTGAATCTCCCCAATTTCTGTACGTTCGAATTCGGTTGGCACTGTGCTCATACCTTCAACACCTTTCGGTCAAAATAAGTTTCATCCAGCTTTGGATATCAAAGCAGACATGCTCACTTATTATCCATACTATATCATTTGGCGTTCATTATGACAAACTGAGGAAATATACCGCTTAAACTTCGTTATCCTCCAAAAATTTAATATCAAAATCGCCTTCAATAAAGGTCGGATGCTCTAGCAAGCGCTGGTGAAAAGAAATCGTTGTGGGGATGCCCTCAATCGCAAACTCCGTCAAAGCTCGCTTCATTTTAGCAATTGCCTCCTGCCGTGTAGGCGCCCACACAATCAGCTTGGCGATCATAGAATCATAGTAAGGCGGAATGCTATAACCTGGATAAGCAGCACTGTCTACACGTACCCCAGGACCGCCTGGAGGCAGATAAAATCCGATCTTACCCGGTGCAGGCATAAAATTACGATCTGGGTCCTCAGCGTTAATGCGACATTCTATCGCCCAGCCATTGATAGTGACTTCTTCCTGCGTAAAGGAAAGCGGATGTCCTTCAGCTACTGAAATCATTTCTTTGATCAGATCGACACCAGTAATCATTTCTGTTACTGGATGTTCTACCTGAATCCGTGTGTTCATTTCCATGAAGTAGAACTTATTGTCTGGGCCAAGCAAAAATTCGAGCGTGCCTGCACCAGAGTATTGTACAGCCAAAGCTGCACGAACAGCTGCCTGTCCCATTTCTTCACGGACATCCTGCGATAGTACTGGACATGGTGCTTCCTCCAACAACTTCTGACGACGACGCTGTACAGAGCAGTCCCGTTCGCCCAAATAGGCAACATTACCATGCTTGTCCGCTATGATCTGTATTTCCACGTGCTTCATACCAGTCAAATATTTTTCCAGGTACACACCCGCATTACCAAAAGCCTTTTGTGCTTCCTGCTGAGCGGTAGTAATTTGCTGGATAAGGTTATCCTCGTCTTCAGCGATACGAATCCCTTTACCACCACCACCTGCTGTGGCCTTGATAATGACCGGATACCCGATATCACGTGCGATGCTGATCGCATCCTGCACATCCTCAACCAGTCCGTCTGAACCTGGAATTACCGGGACTCCGGCATCCTTCATGGTCTGCTTAGCGACAGCCTTATCTCCCATTTTGTTAATTGCTTCAGGAGAAGGTCCAATGAAGGTTATATTGCACGATTCGCAAATTTCTGCGAAGTCTGCATTTTCCGCTAAAAATCCGTAACCCGGATGAATGGCATCACATTCAGTTAATGTAGCAACACTCATCAGGTTCGTAAAATTAAGGTAGCTGTCCTTAGACAACGTTGGTCCGATACAGTAAGCCTCATCTGCGAGACGCACATGTAGCGAATCCTTGTCAGCTTCCGAATAAACGGCAACTGTCGAGATATTCATTTCGCGGCAAGCGCGAATGATACGAACTGCAATTTCTCCACGGTTCGCGATCAATACTTTTTGAAATGTCATGACTTTATCCTCCCTGGGAGCAGTCTTGTCGAACCCTCAAAAAAGGGACAACCAAGCTTCTTACTCCGGTTTCACAAGGAACAATGGCTGGCCATACTCCACCAACTGTCCGTTTTCGGCCAAAATTTCCACAATTTCGCCCTTCACTTCAGCTTCCAACTCGTTCATCAACTTCATCGCTTCAATGATACATACCGTTGTTTTTTCGCCTACTTTACTGCCGATACTCACATACGGAGCCGTATCCGGGGATGAAGAACTATAGAAAGTGCCTACCATCGGAGATACGATTTTATGTAGATTGCTTGCATATTCCTTCGGCTCCCCAGCAGTTGCATGTCCAACATCGGACTGTACTTGTGGATTCGGAATTGCAGCTTGTGGCGCCACTGTATAAGCAGGTGCTGTTACAGGAGCCTGTACCGTAACGATCTCGCTTTTGCCCGGTTTACGGATCATCAGGCGAGTTCCTTCATTTTCAATTTCAAGCTCATGCACAGACGTTTCATCCACCAGCTTGATCAATTCCTTAATCTCGCTTAATTTAAACATCTCTATTAATCACTCCTTCAGCATTTTGCCGGTTGCTGATAACATTTTTGAAACAGCTTTATGTATTATATCACAATCATTAAAAATAGAAAGAGCCCGGGATTATGCAGAAATCCGGGCTTTTTCACGTTTTTTGTCTTATTGTGTAACATACTGGACACTGATCTTGTCCTGCGTAACGTTCAATTCCTTCATGACTTTATCGACAATCGTTACTGCTTGCTTCGCATCCAATTTTTCACTTAAAACTACTACTTTGTATTTATCAGCATCTTCCTCGCGGACAACCGCATTGGCAAATTGCTGCTGTAGCTCTTCCTCGATACCGGTAATTTTAGCCTGTTTATCTTCAAGTACATGCAATTCCTTTTGCGCCTCTGCGGCTTTCTGAGGTGTACTATCATTCATTGCGGTAGTCAGCTGGTCATTTTTCTTTTGGTTTTCCACATCCCGCTCCAGCAAATAGTTATCAATCACAGCTGCCGCTGTTGGTTGGGCTGCTTGTTCGCTTGCCACTTGGTCAAGTACCTGTTTGTCAGTTTTGGTACCAGAGGCTGCTTTATCATCACTTTTGGCTGTTGTGTCTGTCTTAGCTTCAGTTGTGTTTTGACCGGATGCAGTCGATTCAGCAGCTGGAGGGGCGGCTGTGTCTTTACCGCCTTTTGATGATTCTGTTGCTGGATCAGTTGTAGAAGCCGTGTCCTTTGTGGAAGTCCCTGCTGTTCCGTCAGTTACTTCTCCATTGGTTACCACTTCATTTACTTTCAGTCCGTTCATTTGTTCTTCTGCCTTTGACGTTGCTTCCTGGGCAGCATCCTGTTTAACCTTGCTTACCTGCTCGCTGTCTGCCACTGGCGGATTGGTCGGACTTGAATCCTCCGTAAACAAATAATATGCAGACAGTACCACCATTAAACTCAGCATGGACACCAGCCAAACAGTTTGTCTTTTATTATTCATGTTACGTCCTCCATATTCATATGTGGTTTGCAATATTAACTTCTTTGTTCCCCAATTCCAATATTATCCTTGCTTACGCGGAACGACTGAAATTTTGTATGAAGGTACATTCAGTCCCTTCTGCACAGCGTCCACAATAAGCTGCTTCACGGTAGGATTTTCTGCCCCCATAGCTACAACAAGCACTCCCCGGACCTGTGGTTTTACTTTTTTGGTAACAATCGGGGTGTGCTGACCGCCCGATGATTCATAGGTAACAATCTCGCCATCGCGCGTATATTGGGTCGTGTGCCTTTGTCCACCATTAGCATCCGTCTCGTTATTTTCCTCCTGCATGTCCTTCACATTCCGTTGAACGATCACTTCTTCGGTAGAATCTACCGTAACCATAACATCGACGGTTCCCACGCCAACAATTTGCTCCAGCATCTGTTTCATATTGTCCTCAAATGCCTTCTCGATTCCGGCAAAGGAACTATCTTCACCTCCCGCCGTTTCTAACGAAGGCTCATTTTTCATTACGCCAGGCGGTTCTCGTCCTACATTTTCTGGGTCGACTTTTTTCACATTAACAAATGAATTAAAGAGCATGATCGCTACACCAATAAGACCAAGAATAAGCAGCCAACGAAATGAATTGAATCTTTTCGCTCCGTCCCCCCCTCCACCCAGCCATTGCTCCAGCTTTTTCGACCATTTCCCCATTTCGGATCACCTCCTGTTACCATTTATGTGTTCCATCCTGCGGACCAATCACCTGAACATATTTACTGTCGATCCCCCATTTCTCGCGTAAAATTCCTGTTATTAAGCCAAAAGTATTCATATCCGCAGGTTTGCCGCCCTCTGTGGTGTCGTCAGGACTACGATCATCTTCTCGCGTTCCTTCATTATGATTTGAGGTTTGGGACTGCGTCGGCTCCACACGAATATTCACTGTGTTTTTAGCTACAGGCTCCACCATAACCGGCTTGATTTCAGTTCCCGTTAGGTCGTCTGCATTTTTTTCTTTTTTTGTCTTCTGCTCTGCTAATTTGACCACGACTGACCGAACTCCCGTTCCAGATTCTAACCCTGTTTCTTTCTGCTGAATTTGACCAAGGGACACCTGAACCGATTGAATGGCTAACCCTGTGTACTGCTCCAACTGACCTTTCATTTCCTTAGCTACCTCTTTGCCAGCCCATTGCATAGAGTTTTGTTCCTGCTGCTGCTTCAGCTTGTTGCCTTTAGCCAATATTTCCTCCAATGTTGGTTCCCTGGTACCTATCTCTGCCTGGCGCTGCAGATCCAAGGCTCGCCCCAGAACCTCTGAGGGACTGCTGCTCAGCAAGCGCACGATCGGAGAGAGCAGTGTCAGTAACACAAGCAGGCTGAGTACGAGTTTCACATACCTTTCCATCGATCGGCTCGGTAAGATCATATCGACAAAGGAAGCCAGCAGTACGATTAGCACCAGTTCCTTAAGCCAGCCTCCTAGCCAGGTCACGTCACTCCCTCCCTCTCGTTGGATTTGTGCATATATCACCTCATCATGACCGTCATGTTGCCTGCTGCGAGCATGACTGTAATCGCAAGGAAGGACATTAATCCCACGGCCGCCAGTGCTGCAAAAACATAAATCATACTCTTGCCGATGGCATCCAGACATTCCACAATAGGCGTGTCTCCCAAAGGCTGCATAATCGCTGCGGTCACTTTATAAATGAGGGCTAATGTCAGAATCTTAAGGGCAGGAAAAGCGCACAGGAACAAAATAATAATGACTCCCACAAGGCCGATGGCATTTTTAACGAGCAGTGATGCCGAAATGACTGTATCTGTCGCGTCTGCCAGCGCCTTACCTACCACCGGAACAAAGCTACCTGTAATATATTTGGCTGTGCGGATCGTTAATCCGTCAGTAACCGACGATGTTAATCCCTGTACTGAAATGACTCCTAGAAAAATGGTCAGAAGCACTCCTAGCACAGCAACTCCACCGTTCCGCAGCAGATCAGCTAACTGGGTCAGCTTGTATTTGCCTGTTAGCGAATTGACCAAGTACAGCACAGCCGAGAAGAACAGCAGCGGGAAAACAAGCGTATGAATGACTGTTCCAACCGTGTTGATCATAAATACAATCAGCGGGTGAGTCACTGAAACGGTGACGACATTCCCCATCGAAGCCAACATGGTAAAAAGCAAGGGCAACATCGCCATCATGAAGTGAATCATGCTGTCAATTGCTTCTTTGGCATAACCAATCGCTACACTAAAGCTATTAATCGCCAGAATGATAATGACCATGTACACGATAGCGTAGGCAACTTTGCTGACCTGCTTGCTTTCAAAAGCGCTTTGCAGCGTTTCCAGCACCATACTCATAATGCTGAGCATGACAATGGTAACGAGCAGCTTGGCATTCACCCGGATTTCATGGATGAAGAAATCAGCAATGGCCATCAACACACCTTTAATACTGAATCCCTCACCACCCGGAAGCAGCATGTCCATGAAAGAAGGGGTCTTTTGGTCAGGGAAAAATCCGCCGTATTGCTTCATAAGTCCATCCCAATAATGTTCTACATCATCTTTGGGCATTTGCTCCGCCTGTTGCCTGATCCATTCGTTTGTAGGTGTATCTGCGAAGAGGGCGGCTGCCGAGGCGCACCAGAGACATAACAGCAAAATCACAATCACTTTGAGATTTGGCATGCCCCCCAGCCTTTTCATGGCATCACCCCCTTAGGCGGGCATCAGCTTCAGAATGGTATCAATAATGATGCTAATAATCGGGATTGCGAGTACCATGATGAGTACCTTGCCAGTAAGCTCTATTTTGGAAGCAATGCCGTCTTGCCCCGCATCCCGTACGATCTGTGCTCCAAATTCGGCAATATAGGCGATACCGATTATTTTTAATACGGTTTTAAAATAAATCATGTCCATACCTGAAGACCTAGCCAGTCGCTCCAGCACAGCAACCACAGATCCAATCTTGCCAATCAGCAGCAAAAAAATGACGATCCCCGCAGCTGTTGCAATCAAAAAGGCAAACATCGGCTTCTGTTCCTTGATGACTAAAATGAGGACGGTGGCAACGAGGGCGAAGCCCACCACTTGAATGATTTCCATATCTTCACCTAATGAAAAAGAAAAATAGATTTGATCTCTTGCAGAAGGTTATCCAGCATTCGCACTACCATGAACAGCACGACAACGAAACCGATGACCGTCACCCAGTGGGCCATGTCTTCTTTGCCCATTTGCTTGAGTACGGTATGAATCATAGCGATAATAATGCCAATTCCTGCAATCTGGAAAATCGCGTTCACTTCTAAATTCATTCGAGCACCCCGCTAATAGATCAAAATGACGATCAATGCTCCGATCAGCAGTCCCAGGCTTCTGCTCATACGCTCGTATCTCACCTGATCTGCCTGCGCCTGCGCTTCTTCATGGGATAACTGCTGGATGGTCAGCGCAATGTGCTTGATCTGGTCTTCACGGTCGCTGGTTCCAAGGCTGTAAGCAAGCTGACGCATCGCTTCCTTCTCGGCCTGCTTCATAGAGGAACGGCTCCACGAGACTTCAATCGCTTTATGCAAGCTTTCTCTGGCGGTCAGCCCAAAAGAGGGGTGCATCCAGCGTGAGGTTTGCTGAAACAGGGTGCGTAGAGGCTCTCGTAAGGGCTCCCCTGTCTTGGCGAAAGCATCTGGTAACGGAGACACCCCGTAAGAAACCTCAGTGGTCAGCCTTTGCAGCGCGAGAATTAACTCTCTGATTTGCCGCGGTCTCATGGCAAATTGTCTTGCACGCTGCCAGCCCGCCAGCGTGGTGGCTAGTATAACCAAGACAGCTCCCAGCAGCTTAAGCATAGGAGATGCCTCCGCTCTGTCCTTCACCAGGCAGTGTCAGCCTGCGCTGCTTGGCATCTGCCAGCCGAAAAGAGACCCCCCGGCTCGTCCGCTCCAGCATGACGTAGAGCTGGAACAGCTCCTGTCCAATAGTTAATCCGGCAAAGGCAGGCCGGCTTGCCATTTCAGCCACATCGCGACCATGTGCGGAAGCAATGACTGCAATGCCTGCATGAAGCGCTTCACGCACCGCTTCTGCATCTTCTGGTCGCCCGATTTCATCCACAATCAGGACATCTGGTGACATCGAACGAATCATCATCATCATGCCCTCTGCTTTCGGGCATCCGTCCAATACATCGGTGCGAGGCCCGACATCAAAACCGGGGATGCCCTTATGACTGCCAGCAATCTCAGAGCGTTCATCTATAATGCCCACCTTAAGTCCACTTCGTCGCCCTCCGTTGCCTTGCATCCCTCCATAACTCAGTTGCCGAGCCAAGTCCCTTAGCAACGTCGTCTTGCCATGCTGAGGCGGTGACAAGATGAGCGTATGCCGTATTGTCCCGGATTTTTGATCCACTACATAAGGTAATATTCGATCAGCTATGCCAGGAATGGCCCGGGCAATTCGTACATTAAAGCTGCTTATATCCCTCAAATGCTCTACTCGTCCCCGGTTGAGCACGGTTCTCCCTGCCAAGCCAACACGATGACCACCAGGGATCGTAATAAATCCTTTGCGAAGCTCCTCTTCCATGGTGTATAAGGAATGATTACTGATAAAATCCAGCAGTCGGTGGGCAGCCTCGCGATTAGGCTTATAGGCTTCCGCAGGGTTCAAGGTCAGCCGACCAGCAGTCGTTACAAAGTGGTGATCCCCATTCGCATTAACCTCCAGCGGCCTTCCTTCCCGGACCCGGATTTCTTCCAGTTGCTTGAATACCGTTTCTGGAAGCCTTCCGAGTAAACCGTGCAACGGTTCCGGAAATAACTCCAGCCATTCCATACCAGTGCCGCCTCCTCACAGTTGTCCTTTTTCTTTAAGACAAGTCTATGGCTGACTCTCGCTTTTTATGCCGAAAATATATTGAAAACCAGTCGAACATTTGCTCACTTCGATCCACGTCCAATAGAGCTTTCTCCCGCTTGCTCCAGCAGCTTCCCCTGCTTTGCATAATAAAAAAAGGGCTCCCTCAAAGCCTTGGCGGCTAAGGAATGCCCTTAAATAAAAAAAGCTAGATTGAATCAAAAGAGGTTGTTCCACAGTCTGACTCTCACTGGTGGCACAACCTCCTAACCTACTGATGTATTCTATGATTTATCAATCTATAAATAGGGTATAATATATTGACCTTTCCCCGTTATAATAATTTTCTAAATCACTTGATGTTATTAACGGCGGTCTTTAGGCCCGCCCACAAACGCTTGCTCCTCGGTATCCAGATTATAAGCTGTATGCAATGCTTGAATAACCTCATGAAGCTTTCCAGCTTCAATAACACATGATACCTTGATTTCAGAAGTACTTACCATTTTAATGCTAACACCTTGCTCAGCCAGCACTGCAAACATTTGCGCTGCAACACCCGGGTGGCTAACCATTCCCGCACCTACGATGGATACCTTTACCAGGTTTTCCTCGGACGTTACTTCACGGTATGGAAGCTCTCCACGAATACCTTCCAGCGTCTTAAGTGCAGCTTCACGATCTGTCAGAGCTACTGTAAAGGAGAAATCTGCTTTACCAGCTTCAACTCCGCTCTGCACAATAATGTCTACATCAATTTTGGCTGCTGCCAGTGTTCCGAAAACTTTTGCCAGTACACCAGGGATATCTGCAACGCCCAAAATACTGATTCTTGCTACATTTTTATCATACGCAATTCCACTGACTACAACGCCTTGCTCCATTACTGCATCCTCCTTTACGACCGTTCCTTCGTTATGGTTAAAACTGGACCGCACAATCAACGGTACCCGGTTATGTTTGGCATACTCTACCGCACGAGGGTGTAAAACGGCCGCACCCAAATTGGCTAATTCCAGCATCTCATCATAAGAAATTTCTTTGAGCTTACGGGCCACCTTTACGATCCGTGGATCTGTTGAATATATGCCGTCCACATCCGTGTAAATTTCACAGGCATCCGCTTGAATTGCTGCCGCCAGCGCAACAGCCGTCGTATCTGAACCACCACGTCCCAGCGTCGTAATATCTCCATCTGCAGACATCCCCTGGAAACCAGCTACAACCACAATTTTGTTGCTGCTCAGTGCATCCAGCACACGCTGAGGTTGAATATCCGTAATCCGTGCCCGACCAAAGTCAGATTCAGTACGGAAGCCAGCCTGCCATCCCGTAAACGATACCGCTTCATGACCGAGCTGCTGAATAGCCATGGACAATAATGCAATTGAAATTTGCTCGCCTGTCGTCATCAGCATATCCAGCTCACGTGCAGGTAACTGCTCATTTAATAACTTGGCCTGGTCAATCAATTCGTCTGTCGTGTCTCCCATTGCGGAAACGACCACTACACATTGATGCCCTTCACTCTGTTTCTCAACAACGCGTTTTGCCACGCGTTTCATGCGCTCCGTGTCACCGACGGAACTGCCTCCGAATTTCATGACATACAAAGACAACGATACTCACTCCCTCAGACTCAACAGTATGTAACCTTGAGATGGCACCAAACGAGAATTGCACGTGACATCCTGCGGCATAACTTTAGTACAGTATAATACGAAAGTGCTGTGTGGAGCCAATGTTTTTTAATATTCGTACATATAAAAATATCCCCTGCCCTTTACAAGGACAGAGGAACCAAAAGCTGTAAAAATTATGCGCGGGACATGTATTTACCGTCACGAGTATCAATTAACAATACGTCGTCCTGGTTAATAAACAGAGGAACTTGAACATTCAGGCCTGTTTCCAGTTTGGCATTTTTGGTCGCACCTGTAGCTGTGTTACCTTTAATACCTGGTTCTGTTTCAATTACTTTCAGTTCCACGCTGGTAGGCAGGTTGATACCCAGGATTTCTCCGTTGTAGCTTATGATATTTACATTCATGTTTTCTTTAAGGAAGTTAAGCTCCCATTTCAGTTGGTCGCTGGACAATGTAAATTGATCGTATGTTTCGTTGTCCATGAATGTATGATCATCTGCACTAGCATACAGATAAGATACACCACGGTTTTCGATTTGCGCCCGGCCGATGGTTTCACCCGCACGGAATGTACGTTCAACTGTATTACCGTTACGCAGGTTTTTCAACTTGGAGCGAACGAATGCCGCGCCTTTACCCGGTTTTACGTGTTGAAAATCCAGAACTGTAAAAATATCTCCGTCTACCTCGACGGTCAAACCTGTTTTAAAATCATTAACGTTAATCACTAAAATACCCCTCCTACAGGACTGTTATCGTTATTAAACGACTGTAAATTCTTTGCCCGAATGCGTTAATACTTTGATGCCGCTATCTGTAATAACGATATCATCCTCGATCCGTACACCGCCCAATCCAGGCACATAGATACCTGGTTCGACCGTTACAACCATGCCCGGCTCCAGAATATCATCACTTGCCTTCGACAGACGTGTAGATTCATGCACTTCAAGACCCAGACCATGACCTGTACTGTGTCCGAAATTGTCTCCATAGCCATAGCTCGCAATAATATCCCGGGTCAACGCATCCGCTTCACGGCCTGTCATTCCCGGCTTAATATGTTCGAGTGCGTGAAGCTGCGCCTTAAGTACAATATCATAGATCTCGCGCAACTGAGGCGCCAAATCCCCTTCTGTAGCTACAGTACGTGTCAAATCGGAGCAGTAGCCATCCAGCAACGCACCAAAGTCAAACGTAATCAGCTCACCTGCTTGTACTAACTTAGCACTGGCTACTCCATGAGGCAATGCCGAACGAACTCCGGATGCCACAATCGTGTCAAATGAAGAAGAAGTAGCTCCTTGCTTGCGCATGAAGAATTCCATTTCCAGATCCAGCTCACGCTCGCTGACTCCTGGTTTGATGTAAGGTAAAATGTGTGCAAATGTAGCATCTGCCAAATCTGCTGCCCGTTGCATCACTTCAAGCTCTTCCGCATCCTTGTACACCCGCAGCTTTTCCACAATGCCCGATACTGGAACCAGCGTAATTGGTGACAAATCTTCGCTGTAAGCTTTATGTGTCGCAACAGTTACATCATCCTGCTCAAAGCCTGTTTCGCCAATCTGATGGGAAGACAGCAATTCTTTTACTGTTTCCATGACCTGCGCAGCGTGCTGTACTACCGTGAAGCCTTGGGCTTGCTCGGTCGCTTGCGTCATATAGCGAAAGTCGGTCAGCAAATAGCTATGGGATTCTGTAATCAGCACATAACCCGCCGAACCTGTGAAGCCTGTCAAATATCGACGATTGACAGGGCTAGTAATCAGCATAGCTCGCAGATTATGCTCGCCCAGCGCCTGCCGCAACTTTAGCACCCGGTCATTCTTCATCTTCATTCCGCTCCCCTCTGTCAAATAACCAAATGCTATTTTAACACAGGGGATGGGCGCTTGAGAAGTTTTTGTTACTTTCAGTCCCCAGCTTTCTCAGGCTCGCGCATTCTTTCATCTGTATACTCGACAGCAACGGTATATCCGATAAATAGCCCCCACAGTAAAAACACACAAATTTCTGTGTAGATGGAATTCCATGTTAACCGATTCGGAGGGTTCATCATCCCTAATTTAGGGCCTGTTAATACAAATAAAATAACCCACCAAATCAGACCGTATATAATGCCGGGTATAGGGCCATTAAACCTGCGTAAAATCAGAGTGTACACCAATGACGCTACCACGGACAATGCAATAAAAAACAGCAGTCCTACCAGATGCCCTGCCATGGTGTTCATAAACGAATGCTTGAAAAACGGCTCTGCCAGAAATCCAGGCGCTACTACTGTAAAGTGCAGCGAATAAAACAGCCAGCGAATCAATCCCCAGAGCAAACCTGCAAAAAAGCCCAGCTCAAGTGCAAAGGGAACGAGCGGTGTATGTATTTTGCCCGACTGTCGTCTGCCTCTGCCGCTGTAGTCACTATGACTACGCTCATCACGTTGATCCCTAGATTCATGAGACTGTTCCTGATCATGACCTACTTTGGGTATAGAGTAAGTTCCGCTCATATAGCTTTGATCTCCTTTCAAAATGCATAAACTTCTCTCCTGCTGCGAACTCCTTATTATTGAGGAAAGCATGTACTTCCACCGGATTGATGTCTATTCGTTTTGATTAGGTAGTATGCTCCGATGTGGATTAGTTTAACAATGAAGTTGAAGAGTGAATTTTATAATCTTTTCATTGACAAAAATGCGCCTGTCTCATAATATAATTATGAAAATGATAATCATTATCATTTTATAATACATATTTACAGGAGAACGCAGTCTATGAAAAAGGGATTCATTGGATTCTTATTGTTACTGGCTTTTACACTCACACTGACAGGTTGCGGTGCACCTGACAACTCAGCTGATAAAGGTCAGGGCGCTACGGCGGGCAGCAAATCGACTGAAGCCGCGACCGGTCCTGTGACAGTAAAGCATAATCGTGGTGAGATCACGCTTGACAGACCCGCGCAGCGCGTCGTAGCGCTGGAATGGACATTTACGGAGGATTTGATTGCATTGGGCGTTCAGCCGGTTGGTAATGCAGATAACGCCAACTATAAGGTGTATGTAACTCCAGAGGCTGCTCTGGATAGTAGTGTGGTCGATGTCGGTACACGCAACGAGCCTAATTTGGAGGCGATTGCGGCATTAAAACCGGATCTAATCATATCCAACTTTGATGGGAATGAAGCGATCTATGAGCAACTTAAGGCCATCGCACCGACAATCGAATATAATTTAAACGATGGTAACGGCTACGACTACGATAAGATGGTAGCTATTTTTAACAGTATCGCAGTCGCTCTTGGAAAAGAGGACAAAGCCAAGCAGGTGCTCGCCGAGCTTGATCAGCATTATGCCGAAGCCAAACAAAAACTCGCCGCTGCAGACAAGTCGAATTTTCACTATATACTGACACAGGCTTTCACTTCGCAAAATGCAGCCAGTCTGCGTATGTTTTCAGATAATTCAGTCGTCGTGGGAACATTGGCAAAAATCGGT
The DNA here is from genome assembly GCF_050516475.1 of Paenibacillus ottowii. NCBI lineage: Bacteria > Bacillati > Bacillota > Bacilli > Caryophanales > Paenibacillaceae > Paenibacillus > Paenibacillus ottowii. The sequence continues at coordinate 1,135,596 of NZ_CP191577.1, forward strand.
TTGGTTAACGATTGGAAACCGAGCAAGGTTGAATCGTATGGCTTTTCAACGGTAGGCATTGAAGCTCTGTCAGCCGTTCAGGACAGTAATTTTATCTATATTGTGCAACCAGACGATAATGTTTTCGGCTCATCTATGAAAAATAATTCTGTCTGGAACGGTCTGAATTTCGTCAAAGAAAAACGTACCTATCCGTTGGATAGTACAACATGGACGTTTGGCGGCCCTGTATCCTCGAAGGGGCTGGTTGATCAGGTTGTCGGAGCAATTACGCAATAAGTTCGGCTGATAATCCCGTCCGTTTATAAGCATTTATGAGGGTGACCAGATCGCCTTCATAAATGCTTTTTTAAACTTGAGGTATAATCCCCCCACTCCAAGGATTTCATCTTCTCACATCCCATTTTCGTCTAACTAGATATTCCCTTCCAAATTCGATACAATATACAAAAAAGCATGTATTAAGAGAGGTGAGACGGTTGTCACAAGCATCCAAGCCTGTGAGCTACGGCGGTCAGGCAGTCATTGAAGGTGTCATGTTCGGCGGCAAGCGTGTCAATGTCACGGCAGTTCGCCGCAAATCTGGCGAAATCACATATTTGGAAGTACCACGCAAGGAGCAATCCTGGGTGTCCAAATTCCGCAGAATTCCGTTATTGCGGGGGATTGTCAGCATCATCGACTCCAGTGCCAAGGGTACCAAGCATTTGAACTATTCAGCTGATGCATATGCTGATGATGAAGTAGATCCAGAAGAACGAGCTGAACAAAAGAAAAAAGAGGAATCCCGTTGGAGCCTAAGCATGATGATCGGCGTAGCTGCGGTCGGTATATTGTCCTTCCTCTTTGGCAAAATTGTATTAACTCTTGTTCCGGTTGTTGTGGAGAATTTTCTATTTGGCGGTTTGTTTCACAATCAGATTCTGCATAACCTCGCTGAAGGAGCGATCAAGCTGATTTTGCTGCTGGCTTATTTATGGGGTATTTCCCAAACTCCGTTAATCAAGCGATTATTTCAGTATCATGGTGCGGAGCATAAAGTAATTACTGCTTATGAAGCAGGAGAAGAACTAACTCCAGCCAACGTACAAAAATATAGCCGACTGCATTACCGCTGCGGCAGCAGCTTTATTATGCTCACCGTGATTATCGGGGTACTCGTCTACTCCCTGTTTACCTACGATACTCTGTGGGAGCGCATGGGGCAACGTCTTTTACTGCTGCCGATCGTATTAGGGCTTTCTTTTGAATTCCTCAAGTTGACTAATGCACTTCGGGAAATTCCAGTGCTTCGTTATCTGGGTTACCCCGGCCTGTGGCTACAATTGCTTACCACCAAAGAACCGACTGATGATCAAGTGGAGGTATCGATTGCCTCGTTTAAGCGTATGCTTGAATTGGATGCTGAGTTGGAAAATGTGCCTGTAAAGGAGACCCTCAACAATCCGGTCCTTGATCCTGTGAAAGGATGAGTGAATGATGTACAGACACGCCGTTATTTTCTGGCTTACCCTTGCTTTTGGCGCATATGGCATTGTAGATATGCTATGGAAAGGTAGCTGGGGCTTTCTTATGAGTTTACTAATCCCGGTCTTTGTGTTTGCAGTTATATTTCTGCTGTACAAATACCAGCCAGGACAACGCAACCGAACTCCGAAAATTAAACCTTCTGTGCGCACGATGACCAAAACAGCCAGTGCACGTAAGCAGCAGACTACAAACAAACGCAAAACATATCCTTTTCATGTGATTGAAGGGTCCAAGGGTAAAAATGAAGAGGAACAGCCAAAGTACCATTAATAATCATTTCCTTTAAAATGTAGCACAAAGGAGCCATCACCCGTGTTTTGAAATGACCGGGAATAGGCTCCTTTTTTCTTTCTTTAAACTCAACTCTAACCTCCAGTAAATGGTATCTACTTCATGGCATACATGGTATCTTTCATCAATTGATACTTACTATACTGCTGCTGGTAAGAAGTGATGCTCCATTTGTGGAAAAAAGCTTCTCCTGCCTGCATACCGGAAGTGTATAACAAATCACTTTGTTCGGGTGAAATGCTGAATTGTGCTGTTCGGATACCCAAAGTTGGAATTTTAATGGTCCGATATCGATTCTCCTGCTCAATATACCTTTCATCATGTGCCGATAGCATTGTATCAAAAATAGCCTGTAGCATAGTCAGTGGGCCCCGTATATAAGAAACCTTCGTCTCCGCCCCTGTTTTGCCCACCATTTGAAAACCTACCGTTGGAATGGTTATGGCCTCACGTTCATTTACAGGCTCATCAAAAAGCCACAAAGGCAAATTGCTAAGCAAGGCCCCATCAACAACAAATACAAATTGCTGGGAAAAGGTTTTTCCCTTGGCAAGTGCAGAATCAAGTCTTAACATAACAGGATCAAAAAAATAAGGGATGCTGGTGCTCATCCGAATGGCCTTGGCTACCTCCAGTGAAGAAGGATTAATACCAAAACGTTTGATGTCCTCAGGGAGCACTAAAATGCGTCCATTCGTGATATCTGATGCAATAATGCGCAGCTTGCCAGGAGGTAAATCCGCGAACGTACGCACTCCCTTAGCTCGTAACAACTCACGCACCCAATGCTCCAGTGCCTCCCCTGAGTAGAGCCCTTTTTTAAGAAAGATACGTGCTGCCGGCCCAACCCACTTAATGTTGAATACTGGAGAACGCCGCAACAACTTGACCAAGGGGGTTTTCTCAATTACGGCTTTCATTTCATCCGCCGTATATCCCGCAGCCAATAAAGCGGCTACAATAGCACCTGATGATGTACCTGCCAAACGATTGAATACAATATCATGCTTCTCCGCAGCCTTAACTGCACCCGCCAGCGAAATTCCCTTAACCCCTCCACCCTGGAACACAGCATTGATCAGCATAGATCAAAAAACCTCCGTTCTCTTGGGAGTAAGCAGTTCTACTGCTTATGTATGAGAACGGAGGTCCATATAGAACCTAATTGATCCAATTTATATCATAATTGATAATAATTTTGAAGAAGTTGTATGAGTCCGTATGGATTTTTACGCAAATGCTGTGCACTAAAATAAATATCCCCTTTTACCTGCTTATAATTCTCGTTCAGTTCAAGCTGCTTAATTAGCTCTTGAGCTGATTGCCATCCTTTTTCAGGGGTGCCGATTTTATAAGGTGAATGACCGATATATAGCTTAACATCTGAATTTTTGACCTCATTAGACCACCATGCGACGAGCTTGTCATATCCAGCTGCCGGGAAACCGATACTCCAGTAAATTTGTGGAGCTACATAATCAATCCATCCTTTGTTAATCCAGGTTCTTACATCCGCAAATGTCGTATCATAAGCTGTAACGCCTGCCTTGGTATCTGAACCCGTCAAGTCCTGAGACTTGTTGCGCCATACCCCAAAAGGACTAATCCCGAATTGAACTTTTGGCTTGCTGGCATGAATGCTTTTGCCCAAATCGCGAACAAAACTATTCACATTATCTCTTCGCCAGTCACCCTTGTTAGAGATTTTGTTGGCATTATATGTTTTAAAGGTCGCATCATCATCAAAAGTCCCGCTGTAAGGATAAAAATAATCGTCCAAATGGACACCGTCAATATCATATCCGTTTACGACTTCCATAATCGCATCAATGACATGCTGACGTGCAGCCGGGATTCCTGGGTTAATGTACAACTGGCTACCATTCTTAACAATCCAATCCGGGTGTTGATTAGCCACATGGTTAGCTGCTAGACCGCTAGTTGTTCCTGTAGAATTAGCACGGAAAGGATTAAACCAGGCATGGAATTCCATCCCCCGCTTATGTGATTCACTAATCATAAATTTCAAGGGATCATAGCCTGGATTCTTGCCTTGGGTATTGGTCAAATACTTGCTCCACGGCACAAGGTCAGACGGATAGAGCGCATCACCACTGGCACGAACCTGAACGAATACTGCATTAATTCCCATGCCTTGCAAATCATCAAGCATTTTTGTAAATTCCTGCTTTTGCTTCTCCGAGCTGCTTCGAGCAGCAGAAGAAGGCCAATCTCCATTTATAGTGGAAATCCATGCTCCACGCATAGAGGTTGTAGCCTTTACCTGAGCCATATTCCCCTGTGAGGAACCTGAACTGTCCTCCTTAGTAGAGGTTGACGGTGTGTTGACAACGTCCTGTTCATCATTGGCTTTGGCTCCCTGATCTGTACTTACACTCCCCTGGTTGCCAGATGCTGACGAGTTAGATGTTGAGCTACTGCTTCCCACAGAAGAAGTGTTCCCACTAGTAGAGGTACCTTCTTTACCACTGCTTAGCGTAATGACCCGTTCCGAGGCTTGCCAGTCTACTTTTAAGCCCAACTCTTCGCCAACAAAACGCAGTGGTACCATGACTCTGCCACTTGACATGCGTGCAGATGCATCTAATCGAACCGACTTCCCATTCACAGTAGCGCTTTGTGCACCATTTTCCATAGATATATTTTTGTTCTGTGCTGTAATCGTTACCATACCGGACGACGCCGACCAGTTGACCTGAGCGCCTAATCCTTCACTAATTACTCGCAAAGGAACCATCGTAACATTCGCTCCCTGCACAATATACGGTGAAGCATCACTTTGCAGGGTTTGTCCGTCCAATATTATCTCAATTTCGCCAGTTGATTTTGCTTGAACTCCAGGCACAATGGCAGTCTGTACTGCTAAGAGCAGGCCCGCAGCCAAGAGCCCTATTTTCTTCCGATTCATATCCTTATAATCCTCCACTAACCCTGTTAATTTTAACCCCTATCTTGTCCTGCTATATAATGGATAGACGCTAATAACCGGGTTTTGTTGCGGTCAGGACAAATAAAAAAAGCATCGTCCATAAGGACAGATGCTTTTAGGAATCCCCACTCAATTCCTTGTGTATGTCATGAAGCTGGCGCAAGCGATCTTCATCTCGGCGGAAATATTCCACCAATGTCTCGATACGGGTAATGGAATCCCAGCTCAAATGGTGTTCAATACCCTCCACATCTTTATATATCAGGTCCTTGTCAACCCCAATCATATCCAGAAATTGCTCTAGCAACTGGTGGCGGTCAACCAACCGTTTTCCGACCTTTTTCCCTTTCGGTGTCAAAATCAGTCCCCGATATTTCTCATATACAAGATAATCGTCCTTATCCAACTTCTGAATCATCTTGGTGACGGACGAAGGGTGCACCTCCAAACCCTCTGCGATATCCGAGACACGAGCATATCCCTTCTCATCGATCAGTTGGTAAATGCGCTCCAAATAATCTTCCATGCTTGGCGTTGGCACTTGTTTCCCTCTTTTCTGTTATTGAACGGGCGCTTACCGCCTTCATTTCCTGCACTAAACCTACTATGTAATGATACATGTTATCATCGCCCATTGGCAAGTCTCGTCCCTCCACTCACATCTATTGCCACGATTTGTTCAATTTAAGCCGGACACACTAATGTTGTCGCCCCTGTATCGTTAATTTCTACGAAGATGCGTTAGCGTTGGACACCAGAGCACAGAGGATTTATTTCGAAAGGAGCGTTAGCCATGTCTACGCTTGAGCGTACTCCTGTCCAAACCAGAGGAACCAAGCCATTTATGCCTGATCTGGTGTTTTTTGAGCCAGACGCACTGAATTATCCCAAAGGCCAGCGTATTATGGATTGGGTTAAAGCCAAGGATATTCCGTATCGGATGACTACCTCTCACAATCGAATTACCAATTTACCAGGTGAAACTGAAGTTGAAAAGTACAGAATGGCAAAAAAGACACTAGTTGTCGGTATCCGTAAAACATTAACTTTTGACCAGTCCAAACCCTCTGCCGAATATGCCATTCCTATTTCGACCGGTTGCATGGGGCACTGTCACTATTGTTATTTACAGACAACCTTGGGGGCAAAGCCGTATATTCGCATATATGTCAACACTGACGATGTCATATCAGCAGCTAAAACCTATATTGAGGAGCGTAAGCCTGAAATTACTCGGTTTGAAGCAGCTTGTACCTCCGATCCGGTTGGTTTGGAGCATATCACCGGATCGCTTGCAGACTTGATTCGTTTCATGGCAGATGAGGAATTTGGCCGACTGCGTTTTGTGACTAAGTATCATCATGTCGATCCATTGTTGGATATTAAACATAACGGTCATACCCGCATTCGCTTTAGTATTAATTCTGATTATGTTATCAAACAGTTTGAACCAGCAACTTCACGCTTTGAGGAACGTATCGAAGCAGCAGGCAAAATTGCACGGGCCGGTTATCCGCTGGGGTTCATCATTGCACCTATCATTTGGTATGACGGCTGGGAAGAAGGTTACGGAGAATTACTGCGTAAATTGGGAGAAACCTTGCCCCAGCATGCTACGAAGGATCTGACATTCGAACTAATTCAGCATCGCTTCACCAAAACATCCAAAGCTGTTATCGAGAAACGTTACCCAAAAACCAAACTGGAGATGGATATAGAGAAACGTAAGAAAAAATGGGGCCGCTGGGGCCAAAATAAATATGTTTATCCTGATGAACAGCAAAATGCACTGCGGGAGTTTATTACAGAACGCATTTTTGAACATTTCCCTTTAAGTCGTATTGAATATTTCACATAACCAGCATCCAATCGGGGGTAATCCGTTGTAAATAAAGCGTTACATCTGTCATATGATCCGTTACCAGCAAAATGCCAGTGGTTACAAGCAGCAGACCACCTATTTGGATAAGGATAGAAGTATAACGGGATGAAAACCTAACTGAGCCTGCCAGCAAAGCCAAGACAAAAAACGGAATCGCAAAACCAAGCGCGTAGCCAGTAATTAACTTGAACCAAATGTGATGCTCTACTGCCGCCAAAGCGATAATAGCTGTTAGCATAGGACCGATACAGGGCGACCAGCCTGCCGCGAACCCAATTCCGATTACAAAGGAACCGGCGTATCCGGCAGGTTTCCATGTCCAGCGCAGTTTATGCTCTCTCATTAGAAATAACGGACGCACGAAACCAAGAGATATCAGACCCATGAGTATAATAAGCAGCCCCGCTACGACTCTTAGCGTATCCCCATAATTGGCAAACCATTCTCCAAGCAGCCCGACACTTGCCCCTAATGAGTAGAAAACAACCGAAAAGCCTAATACAAAAGCAAGTGTATGTCCCATCGTCCGATAGCGGACCTCCGCCTTGTGCCGCCCTTCAGCCAGTTCCCGCGCCGACATCCCTGTTATATACGATAAATATGATGGATATAGTGGTAAGCAGCACGGCGAAAAAAAAGAAACCAGCCCAGCAACGATGGCCAACCCGGCGTTGACATCTGACATCATCATTTCCTCCCACCTGTCTTAGTGAACACGCAGATACAAGCCCTACCTACTAAAACATACGTATAGGCAGAGAAAAATATGATGCAAGCCAAAAAGCGTACGCCTGGGGATGACACCCAAGCATACGCTCATTACATTTTTAATGCATATTCTCTTACTTTACAATAGCGCCATTCAGCATACCATCCGGTACAGTAGCTAATGTAAGCTGATCCCCATGTGATGCTGCCAAAATCATACCCTGCGACAGCTCACCGCGAAGTTTTACTGGCTTAAGATTTGTCACACAGATCACCTTGCGCCCAATCATATCTTCAGGTGTATAAAACTTCGCGATTCCTGATACCACCTGCCGTTGCTCATAACCAAGATCAAGCTGGAGCTTCAACAGTTTGTCGGCCTTTTTCACAGGCTCACAGGCGACAACCTGAGCAACGCGGAGTTCTACCTTGGCAAAATCCTCAATGCCTATCTCTTCCTTCGCCTCAGGTGCTTCTTGGCTCGTCTCAGAGGCATTCTGCGGTTGAGCTACTGTCGCAGCTTCCTCCGGTTTCTTACCTCCCGTCATTGCTTCTACGATAAAAGCAACCTCTTGCTCCGAATCCAGACGCGGGAAGATTGGATTCCCTTTAACCAGCTGCGTTCCTTCCGGGATACATCCAAACTGCTTTCCGCTATCCCATGTAGTCAGCTCCCCTTGACGAATACCAAGTTGTTCCCAAATTTGGTGAGGTGCACGCGTCAAGAAAGGCTGAAGCAAAATGGAAGCAATGCGCAAGCTTTCCACCAAATGCACCATAACAGAAGCCAATTCGCGACGTTTTGCCTCATCCTTAGCCAGATTCCATGGCTGTGTCTCGTCAATATACTTGTTGCTGCGGCTAATAAATTGGCTAATCGCTGTTAAAGCTACGGAAAATTCCATGTTCTCCATAGCTTCTTCTACTTTGCTATAAGTCGATGTAGCCATGTCTACCAAAGCTGCGTCGAATGAAGTTACATTGGCTTCATAAGCGGGAACTTTGCCATCAAAATATTTGTCTACCATCGCTACGGTTCGATTCAACAAGTTACCTAGATCATTGGCTAAATCCGAATTAACACGATCTACAAAACTTTCAGGTGTAAATGTTCCGTCCGCTCCAAAAGGAACCTCGCGTAGCAAGTAGTACCGAAGTTGATCCAAACCATAGCGGTCAATCAACGTTACCGGATCTACCACATTGCCTTTAGATTTCGACATTTTACCATCTTTCATGAGTAACCAGCCATGTGCAAATACTTTTTTAGGCAACGGAAGATCCAGCGCCATCAGCATGATTGGCCAATATATCGTGTGGAAGCGTACAATCTCTTTACCTACAATATGCACATTTGCTGGCCAGAATTTATCGTACAGCTCGGTATTGGAAGAGCCATAGCCCAAAGCTGTGATATAATTGGAAAGTGCGTCAATCCACACGTATACGACATGCTTCGGATCCCCTTTGACCTTAACCCCCCATTCAAAAGTGGTACGGGAAACAGCCAGATCCTCTAGCCCTGGCTTGATGAAGTTGTTAATCATTTCTTTTTTCCGGGATTCCGGTTGGATAAACTGCGGGTTCTCTTCATAAAATTGCAGCAACCGATCCGCATACTTGCTCATGCGGAAAAAGTAACTCTCTTCCTTGACCAGTTCAACAGGGTGTCCACTATCCGGACTCTTACCTCCAATCACATGGCCTTCAGCATCCTTCACTACATCAACGAGCTGAGTTTCTGTGTAGTAAGTCTCATCAGGAATGCTGTACCAACCTTCGTATTCTCCCTTGTAGATATCCCCTTGTTTTAACAAACGATCAAAGATTTCTTGTACGACAGCCTTATGACGCTCCTCCGTAGTACGGATAAAATCGTCATTTGAGATGTCGAGCTTCCGCCACAGATCTTGGATACCCGCCACAATATCATCTACGAAACGTTGCGGCGTTTTGCCAGCTGCATTTGCTTTCTGCTCAATCTTCTGACCATGCTCATCCGTCCCTGTCAAATAGCGAACCTCATAGCCCCGTAGCCGCTTGTAGCGAGCCATTGCATCCCCCGCTACAGTTGTGTAGGCATGACCAATATGGAGCTTGTCACTGGGATAATAGATTGGTGTTGTAATGTAAAATGTATTCTCTCTAGACATATATGTTCCTCCTGTTTTGTTCATGGCAGCAAAAGGTCTGCTGCCACGATAGGTACTTCAATTCATGAATTCGACACAATTGGGCACAAAAAAGACCCCCGCCCCTATGGGACGAGAGTCACCTCACGCGTTACCACCCAAATTCCCTGTACCCTCGCGGAATACAAGCTTCACCGGTCACTTCTGACCGCCCATTAACGCTGGATCACGCCTTCTCCTTACGTTTGCCTCTTAAGCACAGCTTAACTGTGGCAATAACGCTCGAAAAAGGTTCCTCCAGGACCATATTCAGGCTTCACTCCAGACCGGTTCTCAGCTCACTCCGGCTCTCTGCACTGGACGATTTACCCTACTCATCCCTTCACAGGAAAACAATATTAACCAAAATATAACCAAATCGGTGTGGTGCTGTCAAGTCAGACTCTTATCGGTATGGGTAGACACCCGATCTTTGTCAGACTGATCAATCCCTTTTTGGGCAGGCGGGACTAGATCTACGCCACCTGGATGAAATGGATGGCATTTAGCTATCCTCTTTGCAGCCAGCCATGAGCCTCTGAGGGCACCATGCACTTCTACCGCCTCCAGCGCGTACGCCGAACACGTTGGATAAAACCTGCAGGTAGCCGGCTTTAATGGTGAAATGTATGCACGATAAAACTGAATCGGGGCCTGTACCACTCTGCGTGTGGTAATTTTCATTTTTAGTATCCCCCGTGGCTGTGAGTGTGACTGCTCGTCTGTCTAAATCCCCCATCCGAATTGCTCTCAGTATGCCCATTTTTCTGTTGGCAATCTTTACAATAACCAAAAATTTCAAACTTATGCTCGACGATTTGGAATTGATCAGTCGGATCTGTCATTTGCATTGGACAAAAAGAAATCGGTAATGTTTTCTGACAGCTCAAGCAAATCATATGATGATGATGATGATGTTCATTACAGCTCACCTTGAACTTCATCCCATCCTCAAAAGATACCTGCTCCAGCACACCCAAATCCTGCATTACACGTAGATTACGATAGACTGTATCAAAGCTAAGACCGCTGTATTTCTTACCCATATATTCATAAACGTCTTTGGGGGACAGATACCCTTCATTCTCGGAAAATAACGTGGCCAACGTCTTGCGCTGATCCGTAATACGCAACCCCTGAGCGGACATCGTTGCGATAATTTCATCCTTTGTCAGCATGCGTTTCACCCTCCCCTGTCTATAGTTTCAGGTTTTCTGATGCAGGCTTAGGCTTGCATCTATTCATTATACCACGATTAAAGTCAATATTATAAGAGATATTCGCACTACTCATAAGAAAAAGACGTTCTCCAGTGCTACAACTAAGTTCGCAACGGGAGAACGTCTATATTCTGTAATGACATCGACTTTTAAAACGGTGAATGATGAGACTCAAAATGGTCTAAGCCGGTAAAAAGCACCGATTATTTCAAATTAATTTTTAATAGGTGGCATAGGCATTACTACTACGGAAACCGGCAGATTACTACCAGCAGCTGCAGTGAAATACATTTCTACACTTTCTTCAATATGACCTGTGCGATACAGTACACTCATTTCATTCGGAGCTTGCACAGAACCATTGGTTGGGATTCCCACAACTTGATTATTCACCATCGCATAGCCAGCATATTCGCCTCCACGTGGGTTAAATGTAATTAGTGAATATGGTGCTACGTGGTCCAATTTAACTTTATACACGACACCAAAGTTACCTGCATTGGAAGCAGAAGAACCGTCCAGACCGTCAGTACCAATCAGATTTGGGTCTACTTTATTATCACCAAGAACGATACGTTGAGCTGTCTTCCCAACCTCTTCGGTATAATTAAGCGAAATATCCGAATTCGCGTACGTTCCACGGTTATGAATACCGTCCTTAGGCAGTTTTGCCAGAGTAGGCAACGCAGTCAATGGATCTACATTTGCATCCAACACAACTACTGTATATTGAATAGGTTGATCCGTATACAAATCAGATAACAAAGAAATAACTTGTTTTTGCTTGATTTTTTGCGCGTTCAAATCCTCCAGAATAACACGACTTTCGCCTGGGTTCAGAACCGTGCTGGAACGTTTGCTTCCATCCAGCATAGATTGAAAATACCGTTGAATCGATACTTTACCCGCAGCTGTTGCAAATTCAGAAGGACCAGCAAACCCGGAATTTTCGACATTTATGTTGGTTGGAGCAAGATTGTTGTTCGTCGCAATCACGTACATCTTCACATCTCGACCTGTTTCGTTAACATGGTGGACGAGTATGCGCGTGCTGCCTGAGCCGGTTTCCTGATACACGATACCATCCTGGAACACACGCTCTGGGCTGTTAGCACGAATCAGAAGACGTGGTGAAGAAGTGCTTGTCACCGGAATAGTGGCCATAGTAGGCACCTGGCTGCCATCTACACTGTATTTATCGCCATATGGCGTGAAAATTTTGTTGAAGTCATCCTCGTTGTATAGTAATTCGTTCGTAATTTTAATTGTTTGATTTATGCTATTTGTTGCGCCGTGCTTATCAGTTACGGTCAGGGTAATTGTTACATCTCCTGGTTGGAAGAAAGCAAGTTTCTTATTCACCCACTCGCGCTTAGTAATAGCATTCTCATCATCAGTACTCAGGTCGGTAATAGTGATTTTTTCACCCATCTTGTACTCTTTTTTATCCGTTGTAAACAGAGCCACTGGCGGCTGATTTGGTGGTCTTACTGTAATTGTTACTGAGTAAGGATCACTCCAGTTTCCAGCAGAGTCAAGAACGGAATAGGTAACTACATATGTACCCGGCTCCTGAAATACGTCCTGCTTCCCTTCCCAACGCTGGTTCACAATCGGAAGACCTGTGGGAGAAGATTCCTTGGTCAAATACGTAACTTGGGTTTCACCTGCATAGATATCCTTTTGTTGAACCGTGAAAGAAGCTTTTGGTTTCTGATTCAAATCCATGATAACTTGTTTAGTCGTATTATTCACAGTATAAGGAATATTTAAGGCCTGTGTAATTGAGGTCAACGGCACCATAAATACGTTCTTTTGCTGGAAAGCCGGCCCCTTCATTTGTCTAGCCTCACCATTAACCGTATAAACCTTGCTGTCTGTTTTGAAGCGCAGAACATTTGTTCCTTGGGTGATTACAGTTTCTTTGGTGGCTGTGTCATAACTAAACTGCAATCCGACACGGCTGACAAGAGAACGAATAGCTACATAGGAAACTCCGTCCTTGACGGTCATCGGCTGAGTTGCCGTATATACCTGTCCGTTTTGTTCCATTTTAGCACTGTTCAAATACAAAATCAGTTGATTCGCATTCATGGATGTAGGAGCTCCACCAGGATTGGTGATTGTTCCGTCTCCACTGTATACATCATTAGTTACGTTCGATCCGTTAGTGGTATCTGTAGGCAGACCAGTCATTGGATCATTGGATACACCTGTGTTACCAGATGTTACCGTATTATTGGTTGTGCTTGTTCCACCTTGATCTCCAGTACTATTCTGACCGCCGGAATCAGCGACATTGGTCTGAGCCTGCTGTGCGTTAACCGAATCGGTGGATTGAACAGTTGTTGATGCTGCTTCTGCTCCTACAGGGGCTACTGCGGCCACCTGAGCTACCGCCAGGGCGGTGAGCATGGTCCATTTCTTGAAATTCATTGTCTGTCTCCTTCTATCCCCAAATTATTATCATTCCCGTGAAAAGTCATACTATTAGACGCGACAGCTGCTAAAAAGTTTCAGGAAATTTTGACGATCATGAAAAAAAGGGAACTTTCCCCTGTGACTGCAAAAATTCAACAACAAAAAACCGCCGTCCATCTGATCTGATGTGGCGGCGGCTTCACAATCTGAAAGTAGTTCTGACCCATTTGCTTTTTGATGGACGTTAGGTAGCGTTTGTTCCTGCAGTCTCTAGACGGCCTTCCTCAATAAGTCGGTAAGCACGTTGAACTTCTTTATCTGTTGGAGACGGAACTCCCTCCAGCGGATATGCCTTACCGAGCATTTCCCATTTATAAACACCCATTTGATGGTAAGGTAAAATTTCGAATTTCTCGACTCCGTTCAGCGTTCCAATGAACCGTCCCAAATTGAGTAGATCTTGCTCGTCGTCATGAATACCTGGTACAAATACGTGTCTAATCCACATTTTGCGCCCTTGCTCAGACAACCAGCGGGCCGTACTTAACATACGGTCGTTGGATTTGCCTGTAAGCTTAATATGCTTATCGTTATCGATGTGCTTAATATCCAGTAACACCAAGTCCGTTACATCCAGCAGATCATGGATGCGGGCCGCATCATTAAAGCCGTTACTGTCCAATGTCGTGTGCAAATTCCAGCGACGCTTCACTTCCCTGAACAGCTCTGCTACAAAATGAGCTTGCAGTGTCGGTTCTCCACCGGATACGGTTAATCCGCCTCCCGAAGAGCGGTAATAGGCTAAATACGGCTCAATCTCAGCCAATACTTCTTCTAGCGTCATCGGATTACCTTCATTCAAGGCCCAAGTGTCTGGATTATGACAATATTGACATTTCAACAAGCATCCTTGCATAAAGAGCACGAAGCGGATGCCGGGACCATCGACGGTCCCGAAGGTTTCCAATGAGTGTATGTGACCTTTCAACATGTTGCATCATCCTTCCCGCATCCGCTATGCGTGCGTCATTGTAATATTGGGTATTGTAAAACTTGTTTACATTGTACCGTGGAAAGTACGGTTAATAACATCCAATTGTTGCTCACGAGTCAGCTTGATAAAGTTAACGGCATAGCCGGAAACACGAATCGTAAGTTGTGGATAGTTTTCTGGGTGTTCCATTGCATCCAATAGTTGTTCACGAGCAAACACATTGACATTCAGATGATGCGCGTGGCTTCCAAAGTAGCCATCCATCATTGAAACAAGGTTTGTTTTGCGTGTTTCTTCCTCTTTACCCAGTGCTTTAGGCACAATGGAGAAGGTGTTGGAGATACCATCCAGGCTGTGTTCATATGGCAATTTGGCTACAGAACTCAGAGATGCCAAAGCGCCTTTTTTGTCACGACCATGCATTGGGTTTGCGCCTGGTGCGAACGGTTCGCCTGCTTTACGTCCATCAGGTGTTGTACCTGTTTTCTTACCGTACACCACGTTGGAAGTAATGGTCAGTACGGATTGAGTAGGAACCGCATTACGATAAGCTTTATGCTTGCGAATCATGCTCATGAAAGTTTCTACCAATTCTACAGCGATAGTATCTACGCGGTCATCGTTGTTACCGTAGCAAGGATATTCGCCTTGGATTTCAAAATCGACAGCAATTCCTTTTTCGTTACGGATTGGTTTAACTTTTGCATATTTAATGGCGCTCAAGGAGTCAGTCGCAACTGATAGACCCGCAATACCACAAGCCATGGTACGAAGAATATCACGGTCATGCAACGCCATTTCAATGCGTTCGTAGCTATATTTATCATGCATATAGTGAATAACATTCAAAGTGTTCATGTACAGTTTTGCCAGCCATTCCATCATAGGTTTGAAACGGCTCAACACTTCTTCGTAATCCAGCACTTCACTTGTAATAGCAGGGAACTCAGGTCCTACTTGAACGCCAGATTTTTCATCCTTACCGCCATTAATGGCGTACAACAGAGCTTTTGCCAAGTTGGCACGAGCCCCAAAGAATTGCATTTGTTTACCGATTCTCATAGCGGATACACAACAAGCAATACCATAATCATCGCCATAGATTGGACGCATCAGATCGTCATTTTCATATTGAATGGAGCTAGTTTCAATAGAAACTTTTGCACAATATTTCTTAAAGCCTTCAGGCAACTTTTCTGACCACAGTACAGTCAAGTTAGGTTCTGGAGCAGGCCCTAAGTTGTACAGTGTGTGTAAGAAGCGGAAGCTGTTTTTGGTAACACGAGTTTCTCCAGTGACAGACATACCACCGATGGATTCTGTTACCCAAGTTGGGTCACCACTGAACAGTTCGTTGTAATCAGGTGTACGCAGGAACTTAACAATACGCAGTTTCATAACAAAATGGTCGACCAGTTCCTGAGCTTGTTCTTCGTTCAGTGCACCTTCCTCAAGATCACGTTGTGTATAAATATCAAGGAATGAAGATACACGTCCCAAGGACATTGCTGCACCATTTTGTTCTTTAATCGCTGCCAGATATCCGAAATATACCCATTGGAAAGCTTCTTTTGCATTGTTAGCTGGTTTGGAGATATCGAAACCATGGTCAGCAGCCATTTGTTTCAATTCATTCAAAGCACGAATTTGTTCGGAAATTTCCTCACGCAGACGAATTACGTCTTCTTCCATGGAATCAACTTCAAGGCTCTTCAATTGAAGTTTTTTATCTTGGATCAAGAAGTCTGCACCATACAGAGCTACGCGACGATAGTCACCGATGATACGACCACGGCCGTATGCATCTGGCAGACCAGTAATGATACCAGCTCTACGAGCCGCTCTCATTTCATCTGTATAAGCGTCAAATACACCTTGGTTGTGCGTTTTACGAATATGAGTGAAAATGTCTACAATGCTTTGTGGCACTTCAAAACCATAGGCTTTGCAAGCATCGATCATCATCCGGATTCCACCGAACGGTTGCAAGGAACGTTTGAATGGAGCATCTGTTTGTACACCGACAATTTGTTCTTTGTCCTTGTCCAAGTAGCCTGGTTTATGTGAAATAATGGTGGATGGCGTATTTACGTCTACATCAAGCACACCGCCGTTTGCCAACTCTTTTTTAGTAAGGTCAGATACAATTTCCCACAGTGCAGTTGTGTTGGCAGTAGGGCCAACCAAAAATTCTTCATTGCCAACATAAGGTGAGATATTGGTTTCAATAAAATCGTTGACGTTAACTTCTCTAGTCCATTTTCCTTTTTTAAAACCTCTCCAGCCAGATTGTTGCTCTTGTAATTCTCTCTCAATCACCGACATGTAAATCCCTCCAAATTGTTTGGTCTTCCGGACTTGTGATTTTTTTCACGTTAAAACTATTTCTTGAGCCCGGCCTTTTCACCGATGCCTTACGCTCAGTGTCGGGACCTTTCTTACACTCTTATTGTAGAATAATGATAGAGTGTAGTATGTGATAAAAATCACATTATGAGTGATTTTTATCACTTTATTTTCCCTAGCTTCACGCTTATATCTATAGCCTAGCCGTTCACCTCCCTTCCCAAACCAACAGGCTCTCTATATAGAGAGCCTGCATCGGTTTTGTACGGGAAAATGCTCTGTTACAAGCCTCTTCTTACCTATTATATTATTGGTCGAAGCGTCCGTAGAAGGCGTTGCGGTATACATCAGCCAATTCAGTAACCAGCGGCAGCTTTGGATTCGCAGTTGTACATTGATCCTCAAAAGCACGGTCAGCCAGATAATCTACACGTGATTCAAAATCTTTCGGATCGAAACCAAGTTGTTGGAACGATTCCTCGATACCGAGTGTTTTGTTCAACTTACGAATCGCATCGATCAGGCTGTTAACCCCTTCTTCAGTGGTACGTGCAGGCAGTCCAAGTATGCGTGCAATTTCTGCATAACGCTCATCTGCAACAAAGTGCGAATATTTAGGGAACGAAGCAAATTTTGTCGGTTTTTTCGCATTGTAGCGAATAACGTGCGGCAGCAAGATAGCATTCGTGCGACCGTGAGCCGTATGGTATTGTCCGCCCCATTTATGTGCAAGACTGTGGTTAATACCCAAGAATGCATTAGCAAACGCCATACCTGCAAGTGTAGAAGCATTGTGCATTTTTTCGCGAGCCAACTTGTCGCCGATCAGAGCCGATTGCTCCAAGTATTGGAATACGAGCTGAATCGCTTTAATTGCCAGACCGTCTGTGTAATCATTAGCCATTACAGACACGTAAGCCTCGATCGCATGTGTCAGAACGTCCATACCAGTATCCGCTACAGCTGTTTTAGGCAGCGAATATACAAATTCAGGGTCAATAATTGCCACATCAGGAGTCAACTCATAGTCAGCCAGTGGGTATTTGGTGTTACCCAGGTTTTTGTCTGTAATTACTGCAAACGATGTAACTTCCGAACCTGTACCCGAGGTTGTAGGGATAGCTACAAATTGTGCTTTTTGTCCCAGACGTGGGTACTTGTAAATCCGTTTACGGATATCCATGAATTTTTGTTTCAAGTTATTGAAATCAGTATCTGGATATTCATAGAACAGCCACATGCCTTTAGCTGCATCCATTGGCGAACCGCCACCCAGTGCGATGATGCAATCCGGTTGGAAGCGTCTCATCATTTCAGTACCGCGTTCTACGGTAACTGTCGATGGATCTGGTTCAACTTCAGAGAACACTTCAATCGCTACTGGTGTTTGACGCTGATGCAAATAATGAATAACGCGATCCACATATCCGAGTTTCACCATCATAGGGTCAGTAATAATGGCTACACGTGTGATATCAGGCATTTTAGCAAGATATTGTGTCGAATTTTTCTCAAAATAGATTTTGGAAGGTACTTTGAACCATTGCATATTCACCGTCCGTTTCGCCACCCTTTTCACATTAATCAAGTTAACTGCCGATACGTTCGACGAAGTCGAGTTACGACCGTACGAGCCGCAACCAAGTGTCAACGAAGGAAGGTTGGTGTTGTAAATATCACCGATTGCACCATGTGTGGAAGGTGCATTTACAATGATACGTCCTGTTTGCAAACGGTTTGCGAACCGAGCAATAACGTCCTCATCTTGCGAATGGATAGCTGACGAGTGACCCATACCGCCGAATTCTACGACTTCAGCAGCACGTTGGATACCTTGCTCTGCATTTTTTACTTTGTAGCAAGCCAATACTGGACTCAATTTTTCCGCAGACAATGGGTATTTGGTTCCTACCCCTTCAATTTCAGCGACCAAAATCTTTGTTCCTGCTGGGACTGTAATGCCGCTCATTTCAGCAATTTTTACAGCAGATTGTCCGACGATGGCCGGGTTCACTGCACATTTTTCTACATTCATAGCTCCTTGAGTGAGCTTAGCTGCTTCTTCTTTATTTACAAAGTAGCAACCATTAGCAATCATCAATTTTTTCACTTGCTCGAAGA
Source organism: Paenibacillus ottowii (assembly GCF_050516475.1). NCBI lineage: Bacteria > Bacillati > Bacillota > Bacilli > Caryophanales > Paenibacillaceae > Paenibacillus > Paenibacillus ottowii. The sequence goes on from NZ_CP191577.1 coordinate 1,154,230, forward strand.
TTGGCTCTTCGATAATTACAGCTTGCTCCGAAGCACAGATCATACCGTTATCAAAAGATTTGGAAAGGATAAGATCGTTCACAGCTTGCTTGATATCGGCTGTTTTTTCAATAAAGCAAGGTACGTTACCAGGACCTACGCCTAATGCAGGTTTACCACAACTATATGCTGCCTTAACCATGCCTGATCCACCAGTTGCCAAAATCAATGCTACATCAGGGTGGTTCATCAGTACATTTGTTTTATCCATCGAAGGTGCTTCAATCCATTGGATGCAATCAGCTGGAGCACCATGTTTAACAGCTGCTTCAAGCAGGATACGGGCTGCTTCAGCACTACACGATTGAGCAGATGGATGGAAGCCGAAAATGATTGGGTTACGTGTTTTAATGGCAATTAACGCTTTGAACATTGTAGTTGAAGTCGGGTTTGTCACTGGAGTGATCCCCATAATGATGCCGACTGGCTCTGCAATCTTTTGGAAGCTATCGAAATCATTATCTTCAATGACACCAACAGTCTTCTCATTTTTGATGCTGTGATAGATATATTCTGTTGCAAACATGTTTTTGGTGATTTTGTCCTCGTACACACCACGTCCTGTTTCTTCAACAGCCAGCTTCGCCAGATGCATATGTTTATCCATCCCTGCGAGTGCCATAGCTTGTACGATTTCGTCAATCTGTTCCTGATTCATACTCATGAAAGCTTGCTGTGCCCGGTTCGCCCGGTCAATCAGCGTTTGAATATACTGCTCTGCGCTTTGCTCTTTTTGGATAACCTCGTTTTTAACAGCCATTTCCCTCATCCTCCTGTTATCTCGTGTACTATCTCTTGTTCACGCACTGATCGTAACACAGCTTTCTAAGATATTTTGTGATTTTTTTCACAATCTATTTAAAATTTTATTTTATGACGTGAATTAAATCACAAAGTTTGGAATTCTGCCACTTTTACCCCCTCTTCTTGCCCCAAAAACTCATTGCACAGGTATATAATGAATTTGAATTGATCAAGTTGCAGATAAAAAACATAGGATACAAAGGGGAAATGGACGATGAGAAACCCTACAAATGTAATGGAAGCCCGCGGCAACACCTGTTGCTTCTCGGAGGCCAGCTTCAACCGGTTGCAAGTGATGATGAAAGATCGAGTTATGCCAGAAAGCTCGCATTTGTTCTGGGAAGGAGATACAGCGGATAAGCTGTTTTATATTAAGCGCGGACGCGTAAAGGTAACCAAAACAACGGATGAAGGCAAGGAACTTATTCTATATATGTATCAAAGCGGCGATCTTGTGGGCCAAGCCGATCCATTTTTCGGTACCAAGCATTCCTTTTCTGCTGAGGTACTGGAGGATAGTGATATTGGCGTAATCGATCATACCGATTTGGAGCTGCTTATTTGTCAGCATTGTGATTTTGCGATTGACTTTATGAAATGGATGGGTTCTCATCACCGCATTACTCAGACCAAGTTCCGCGATTTGATGATGTACGGTAAGCCTGGCGCTCTATGCTCAACACTCATCCGACTATGCAATACCTATGGTGAGCCTCACGGCGACTATATCCTAATTCATAAAAAGATTACTCATACTGACTTATCTAATATGATTGGTGCTACTCGGGAAAGCGTAAATCGGATGCTCAGTGATCTGCGTAAGAAAAATGCAGTAGAGTACGATAATGGCATGATCGTTGTTAAGGATTTGGAAATGCTGCAAGGCGTCTGCCACTGTGAATTATGCCCACGTGAGATTTGCCGGATATAATAAAATTATTTTTTTAGTAAAAGGGAGTGTTATAAGCCTTTATTAGCTTATAACACTCCCTAAATTAATTCCACTCCCCCACTTTTAGGAGAACTTCTTCTGTCCCACACTCCTTAAAAACTGCAAGCATAGATAACTTAAATTCCCCAGTTCATAGCTTCTACGGATAACCTTAGCTTTATTTGCAGGATTGCCACTCCACATTTAACAAAACGCAGATTATGAACAATCACGCTACTGCCAATGACCAGAATATATTGTTCCCCCAATCCAAACTGCACTTCACCAAGGCAAACTGTGCTTAGGTCGAAGGTATGGAATTACGGAAATCAGAACTATCGGAATGTCTGCTTTAGAATACATACGATACAACAATGTCCACGAGCCATAATTCAGCCCCTCCCCCGATCCGTTTGTATATCGATTCCTTTTTGCTCTTATAACTTTTTTTAGTTTGTCAACTAGTTCAACAGAACCATGTGCTGGATATTTCACTTCGTACAGTTCGGGCGGAAAGCCTCCAAAGTCATAAATTGCTTCGTACTCACCATCCATTGAACTGATCGTTAACACTCGTGTCTCCCAATGAGCTGTAAAGAGAACTATTGTCTTAGGGCGAACACTTTTCCTAACTGCTCTAAAAATGGGTATATTCTGTCTGTTCGCTAGCAAGCATAGGTAATCCGTAAGTTAAAAATAAAGATAGAGTAATGTCAATATAAATCTCAACATATACTTAAAGATCAGCAATTCTTTAAATAAAGATTGAAGTAGGTACAAAGTCATAGTAATATGTAACTAATAAATTTAAAAATGTTATAACACTTTCGATACAAAGGACTGGTTTCTATGGAGATACATACTTCCAATTGCCCAAAATGCGGTTCCGTTTTCCGTCAAAATCTTAGAAACCTGTGCACTACTTGTATCCAGGAAGAAAATATATTCTTTGACCGCTGTTCTAACTATCTATGGAAGCATCCTTCTACTCATACCCGCCAACTCAGTGATGTGACCGGCACCCCAATGGATTTGCTCATAGATTGGGTAAGAACAGGCAAGTTTCCCTCCACATATAGTCAGCTTGATTATCCTTGTGAGTCCTGCCGTTCTCCTATTTATGCGGGAAGACTTTGCCACTCGTGCCTAGGTACATTTCGCTCAGCTGCGCTGGATATTCAATCCCGTGTCCCCCGCCGTACAACAGCCGGAGTATTCTCAGTTGCAGGGCATGCCAAAAGCTATTGAGCCGTGCCCATCTATCACAAAAAATAAAAAAACAGCCTTTTTCCTAGGAAAAGGCTGTTTTGCTATGAGAAACACTTAATGAGTTTGGTGATCATCTAATCCATTCCTCAGCCCAAAATTGAATCTGTTCCATAACTGGCTGAAGCGCACGACCTTTGGTCGTTAGTTCATATTCAATGCGGACAGGAGTTTCCGGGTATACATGACGTGTAAGGATTCCCTCATTTTCCAGATCCTTCATCCGCTCTGATAACATTTTGTCACTCATTGTGGGAATCAGATTGGAAATATCCTTAAACCGCTTGGGACCGCTCATCATGGATTGAATAATCAATCCATTCCAACGCTTACCCAGACATGAAAAGGCGGTTTCAAAACGCGGACACATTTTTGTAAATTGCGGTTGACTCTCCAAATTTTTCACCTTCTTTTGCATTTCGGTTTGATAAAGCTTTCCTTTTGTTAGTATATATCATTTTAGCATACTTTATCCCGAAAGAAAACACTTTCTTAAATTTAATACCTGCGCTGATAAAGTTGCCGTGACCAAAACTGATTATACAACAAACCAATACGACAGGTATATGTCTAAATCGTTAAATACAAAAAAAGCGGAATCCCCAGAGATTCCGCCTGTAAACCCTATTTATAGAAAGTCATAAATATGTGATCATTAACTATACCAACACTCCACCTAGAGGTCTTACTGGTTCACTTCTCCCATATTCTGGTTTTTTGTTACTTGTCGGAGAAGCCCAACGAATACTGTTAGCAATGACCTTCAAAATATCAGGCTGGTAATAAGTCGGATAGGTTTCATGCCCAGGTCTGAAATAAAATATTTTACCGCTGCCTCGGTAGAAGGTACATCCCGTTCTAAATACTTCGCCGCCTTCAAAGTTACTGATAAAGACCAGTTCATCCGGCGTTGGAATATCAAAGAACTCACCATACATCTCTTCTTGCTCTAAGAGAATTTTGGCGTTTATTCCTTCCACAATGGGATGTGATGGATTTACCGACCAAATAATCTCCTGCTCGCCTGCAACTCTCCATTTTAAATCACAACTGGTTCCCATCAAAGCTTTAAATGGCTTGGAAAAATGACCTGAGTGCAGAACGATGAGGCCCATTCCTTCCTGCACACGCTTGACAACACGCGCTGTAACTTCATCGCTCACCTGATCGTGGGCTTTATGTCCCCACCACAGCAGCACATCTGTGGAATTGAGGATTTCTTCTCCCAAACCATGCTCGGCATCATCACGCAGGGTGGCTGTTCGGATGGTAAAACCCTCATCTGCTAAGCCGTCAGCCAACGCCTGGTGTATACCGTTAGGATAAATCCGCTTGGCTTCATCATTTAACTTCTCATTTAGAAATTCATTCCAAATGGTGACGTTAATCATCCATAGTTCCCCCTATTAGGTTAGACCCACCACATCTCGCTCAGCGGTTCCTCAATCAGGACCTGGCGAAGATTATGAACAGCCTTAGTAAAGCCTTCTTCCACAGACATCAAACCATCTTCATGCTCAATACTCACTACATAATCGTATCCCACCAGACGCAGAGCACTGATAATATCTGCCCAGGTTTTTACATCATGCCCATAGCCCACGGTGCGGAACTGCCATGCTCGATCTAACATATTTGTATATTCCTGCATATCGGTAAGTCCGTATTTATTAACATTGATCGGATCAATCGTCGTATCCTTGGCATGGAAATGGTGAATGGCACCCTCTCGGCCTAAAATTTGAACCGCCTGTACGGGATCAATCCCCTGCCACCACATATGGCTCGGATCTAGGTTAGCACCAATGACCTCTCCCACCGCTTCACGCAAACGAAGCAAGGTTGCTGGTGTATGAACGGAGAAGCCTCCGTGTAACTCCAGTCCTATTTTAACATGATGATCTGCTGCAAATTTACCCATTTCAGTCCAGTAAGGAATAATTTTATTCTCCCATTGCCACTTTAACACTTCCTGAAAATCATTAGGCCACGGAGCCACGGGCCAGTTCGGATACTTCGCGTCCTCGTGATCCCCCGGACAGCCTGAGAAAGTGTTCACGACAGGAACTTCCAGCTTTTCTGCCAATCGGACGGTCTTCAAAAATGCATCATGATCAGCCTGTGCCAAATGCTTTTGCGGATGAAGCGGATTACCATGACAGCTAAGCGCGCTAATCGTCAGTCCCCGGGATTCTACTGCCTTTTTAAAATTTTTAAGCGCTGTATCGTTCTCCAGCAACTCATCCGGCTTACAGTGCTTATCCCCAGGATTTCCGCCTGTTCCGATTTCTACAGCATCCAATCCCTGAGAAGCCACATAATCCAGCGCCTCCTCCAGCGAACGTCCACCGAACAACACCATAAATACTCCAAGTTTCAAAAGAATTCCCTCCCTGTATCATATGTGAAATAAGCTGCTTTCATTATAGTGATCGTCTATTTGGGATCATTACGAGGCTTAGCCAAAGTAGACTGCTTTCCCCGTGCGGGCCGATTCGTAGATAGCTTCCAAAATTTCAGTAACCACCAGTGCCTGCTCCGGCTTCACAAGGAGTTCTTTGTCGTCCAGAATAGATTCAATCCAAAGGCGGGCTTCGCGGTCTGCTTCATTTTCCGTTTCACCGGAGTAAAAGGCCACTCCTCCTGCATCCAGATCTATTTTCGTATCAAACAAGCGGCTGTTCTTTTCCCCATTAATGCGTAATCCATCCTGCATATCTGCTCCACCTTCGGTACCGCATAACAACGTCTTGGCTTCACCAAACTCGACAACATTTAATGCCCAGCTGGATTCTAATACAATCGTAGCTCCATTGTGCATAGTGATGAACCCAAAAGCCGAGTCTTCTACTTTAAATTCCTCAGGATTCCACGGTCCAAAAGCGTTTGCTGCATTTTTTCGATCCCCCAGTTTATGGAAGGTTGAGCCTAGCACGCTTTTAGGCTTGTAATTATCCATCAGCCAGAGTGTCAAGTCGAGTGCATGTGTGCCGATATCAATCAGCGGACCACCGCCCTGTTTCTCTTCATCCAAAAATACTCCCCAGGTCGGAACCGCACGGCGGCGTAGAGCAATGGCTTTGCCGAGATAAATCTCACCAAGCTCTCCTTGCTCAACCAATTGCTTCAGATACAGACTGTCATCACGATAACGGTTTTGATAAGCAATGGATAACTTTTTGCCTGTACGGTTGGCTGCATCAAGCATTTCCCGTGCTTGCTCAGCAGTTTTAGCCATCGGCTTTTCACATAGTACATGCTTACCTGCCTCAAGCGCCGCTACCGTAATTTCCGAGTGCGAATCGTTAGGGGTACATACATGTACGACTTCAATACCTTTATTTTCTAGCAACTGACGGTAATCGCTATAAACTTGCGACCCTTCAGTACCATACTTTGCAGCAGCCTCTTCAGCACGTTCCTGTATAATGTCACAAAAAGCAATGATTTCCGCTCTCTTTTGCTTGGCGAGACTCGGCAAATGTTTGCCGTTGGCAATGCCCCCACAACCGATAATCCCGATCTTGAGTGTTTTAGACATGAATATTTCCTCCTTGAGCTGCGTATTGTTGGAGCCACTTCATACTGGTTTCAATGCTTTCGATTGGAGGATTGGAGCTGAAATCCTGTTCCACTACAACCCAATCCACACCTGCTTCAATAGCGGCGTCTGTAATGGCCTGAAGCTGCACTTCTCCTTTGCCTAACTCTACAGTAACTGCTTTTTGCTGCTCGTCGCGTGCCATATCCTTCAAGTGAATGATAGGCAGGCGTCCACGATATCGTCCGATGTATTCCACTGGATCATAGCCACCATAGTATACCCAACAAGTATCCATTTCGACCTGTAACAAATCATCAGAAACCGCATCATATAAAGCATCGAATACCGGTCGATCATTGATTTTCTCCGTTAGTTCAAAATCATGATTATGATAAGCCAGTACCAATCCATGTTCTTTTACTTTTTTACCAATATGGTTCAGATTAACAAAAAGGCCATCCCACTTTCGCTCTTCTTCGGTTAAATAAGGAATAATTAGGTACTTGTTGCCCAATTCTTTATGATATGCAATTTCTTCATCCAAATGATCCAGTAAGCGAGTGTATTGTATATGGGTTCCGACAACCTCCAGATCCAGTTCATCCAAAAGCGCTCTGACATCCTTGGCACTGCGTCCGAAGAAGCTATGGAATTCAACCCCTTTATAGCCCAGCTCAGCCACCTTGCGTAATGTACCTTCAAAATCCTGCTCAAGCTCTTCCCTAACTGTGTATAATTGCAATCCTACTTTAGTCAATCCCCTTCACCTCTTCGTTAGGATGAATTTCTGTCCTATCTGTTCCATTACACATACTTGCCCGCCTTCGGTATCACACATCTGCGGTGCATGGCTGCCAGGCACCGGCAGAAAAATGCAAGCTCCCTCTCAGGCTAGTGCAGCAATCCATCTGCTTTGTATACGTTTTCAACACTCCATTCATCGGCCCTTCTTGGTCCTCTCACCTCATAGATCAGCAAAGGCCACCATTCCAATAAGCGATTTGGTTGGAGAATTTTAAGATATACCAAGCTAATGTTACCGCAGCCGATATTCGAGGATTGATTCGCTCTACAGTCTTCACACTCCTTGGCCTCTAACGTGTGCTTTCTCATCTAACATGTAAGCTTTACAGTTCACATGGTATTCTATTTTGCTTTCGTTTAAAATGAATAATATGATTAAAACATGAACAATCTGGTCAATATTTGAAACAGCCAAGTGCCAAAGGAGTCATCATCATGTCTATTGTTGAGCCTTGCCAGGTTCTTACCGCAGGCTATTCCTTCCACCGTAAGCCCTTTTATTCAAACCAGCCTGATGGAATCAAAAATTATTTATTCCGACTGCAAACAGATGGACGCTGCCAAGCACGCATTGACGGGAAAATGACACGGATTGAGGCAGGTGACCTGCTGCTATTCAATCCTACCGAGCCTTATGAACTGGATATTCACAGTGAGCTGAACCCCATGGGAGAGCAGGTTGTAGAAAGTGGGGATTATCATATTTTTTTCGGTGGTCCCTGGGTAGATGAGTGGTGGAATCATCACAAACGGCCCAACCGAATTAAGGTCCAGCTCACAGAAGCCCTGCTTGGCTTATTTCGTCAGCTAGTGCTGGAGCAGCGACGTATTTCTAATCCTTACCCGGAAATATCAAGCTATTACATACGCATTTTATGCTTGGAGTTTGACCGTATATTATCGGAGCAGCCCATTGCTACTCATCATAATTATCTTGCTTATCAGATAAAAAATTATATTGAAGAAAATGCATCCTCTAATTTTAAGCTGGAGGATGTATCTTCACACGTCGGAATCAGCGTATCCCGAGCGGTACACCTGTTTAAGGAAACGTTCGATACGAGCATTATGCAGTACACACTGGACATCAGGCTCAACATGGCAAGGGAGCGTATCATTTTCAGTCCCATGTCATTGGAACAAGCCGCAGAATCGTCAGGATTTGCAAACTACACATACTTCCACCGTGTATTTCGTTCCCGATTCGGTATGTCGCCTAAGGAATTTAGACTGATTCACCGCGAACAATTGTAGAAAAAGAGAGCGTTCAGGCGAACGCTCTCTTTTTCTAACAAATGATTTAACGAGTGCTGCTTCAATCTAATTTTTTAAGGAGTGATTGTCAGCATCACAACCGACATCGGTGGCAGTGTAACATCCAAATGCTGACCTTGCAGCTGATAAGATGTAAAAGCTTCCTTTTTCACACGCTCTGGCTGGTCAAATGTATTATGCGCCTGCATCTCGTCACTGCCTAAGACAGTACCATTAATTTTCTTACCCTCTTCGAGTCCTCTTAGCTCAAGGCACACATCTGCCGATTCGCGTGGATGGACGTTACATAAACTTATATGAATAGATCCATCTTGCGCCTTAGAAGCGGACACACTTACTTGAGGGATGGAATCCCCGTCGTATTCATAATTGCCTACCTTCGCATGAATATCCAGTGCTTGTGCATCCTGATGCACTTTGAACATTTCAAATACATGGTATGTCGGCGTTAATAGCATAGCTGGTCCTTCTGTCAGAACCATCGCTTGCAAAACATTGACCATTTGAGCAATATTCGTCATTTGCACACGATCATGATGATTATGGAATATGTGCAGGTGTAATCCGGCTACCAGCGCATCCCGCATCGTATTTTGCTGATACAGGAAGCCAGGATTAGTACCCGGCTCGGTCAGAAACCAAGTTCCCCACTCATCGACGATCAACCCAACACGTTTGTCAGGATCATATTGGTCCATAATAGCAGAGTGGCGAGTAATCAATTCATCCATGTGCAATGATTTTTTCATCGTCTCAAACCATTCAGCTTCATCAAAACCAACTGCGTGCCGTTTCCCTTCCCAGCTCCCCGGGATTGTGTAGTTGTGCAGACTTAAACCGTCCATAAGGTGCCCTGCTTCGCGCATCAGCACTTCGGTCCAACGATAATCATCCACATTCGCCCCGCCTGCTATTCGATAAATACGATTCTCTCCATAGTTACGGACATATGTCTGATAGCGACGGTACAGGTCGGCATAATATTCCGGGCGCATGTTACCGCCACAACCCCAGTTTTCATTACCGACTCCAAAATATTTGAGCTTCCATGGTTTCTCACGGCCGTTTTCCTGACGCCATGCAGCCATAGGAGACTCCCCGTCAAATGTCATGTACTCTACCCACTCCGACATTTCCTGCACTGTACCACTGCCTACATTTCCACAAATATACGGCTCTGCATTCAATAGCTCACACAACTGGAAAAACTCATGTGTACCAAAATGGTTATTTTCAACCACACCGCCCCAGTGCGTATTTACCATTCTCTTACGGTTTGCTTTCGGTCCAATACCATCTTTCCAATGATATTCATCAGCAAAACAGCCCCCAGGCCAGCGCAGCACAGGAATGTTCAGCTGCTTTAGCGCTTCCACCACATCATTTCGAATTCCGTCCGTGTTAGGGATTGGAGAGTCCTGTCCCACCCATAAGCCTTCATAAATGCATCGTCCAAGATGCTCGGCAAATTGCCCATAAATATTTTTATTAATAACGCCTTGTTCACAATCGGTATTTACAATAATAGAACCCTTCAAAACAAACCCTCCTAAAACATTAAGATTGTTGGAGCATTCATGCATATGTTTGCGCTTTCATGACAGTATAAATCACGTTTACACTACCATTTTTTTACGGACCCTAATGTTACACATTGTCACATCTAACAATCACTTAGTTAACATAAATATTAACAATTAAACAAAAACATTTTACGTGTTTAATATATTTTATTGTCTACAATTTGTCAATTGCTAGCAACAAAGTCCAAGCAAACCAAAAAGGCCTGCCATTAAGGCAGACCAGGGTATGACTACTTTAGCCTGTAATCTCAGGTTTAACTGAATCTGGGCATTGCATTTTTTCAAGCTGGTCCTTGCCAACGTGAACCGTGGTAACTGGGACAATTTTGAGTTGCTGCCAAGGCACGTATACGGACAATACTTCCGCTAATGCCACAGGTGTGACCAGACATTAACTCATCGCATTGTGCACAGGCCAACAGTCTGGCTTCGTACACTTCATCGTTTACACATTCCATTTTGGGTCTCATATTGTTTAGAATTCTGGTAATTTGCTCTTCCGACAAAGCGATATCTCTTTCACAACCTTTGCAAGTACTTGGCACAGGTATATCTTCCATCGTCAGCGTACCCTCCTGATCAACAATATAATCAGTTAAAAAAACAGCTTATTTCCACGATGTCATGAATGTTTTTGCCAGATGCCACTTCATTTTAGCTGGACTTATTTCCGTTCCGACGGTAGCTCGGCGGCCGCCTCGGATACGATCATCGCCAAATCCTCATTTCCGAACATGGACAGCACTCCTAATACCGTATCCAAGGGAATATCACCAGCTTCTTCGCGCGATACAGTTAGCTTGCGTATTCGTAGCAGACGCTCGTTGCTATCCTGCTGTGGATACGCTTTACGATATAGTTCCTCTGGCTCCAAGCCGTTATTGATGCACCATTGAGCAAACACAAGGATCATCATATCTTCTTCTTGCTTATAATTTTCAATAATGGCCTCTTCTAGCTGTTTACCGCGGTTGTCTTCTTCCATTGATTCATTTCTCCTTCAGCCTAATTCTTGATGTCTGGATCGTCATGATTCGATATTAATCACGCAAATGACTGATCAGTTCTTCCGCCAGCATATGGCTTTCCAAAACCTTTCCAGCTTGTATAGCACACTCCTCCGGACGATGAATATGCTCCAGAAAATGATTCACCACCCCGGTGAATCCCCGTCTTTCCAATATTGTATCCCAGCTTCCAAATGTTTGCATTCGTGATAAATTATTTTTTTGCATGAACACAGCCTGTTCCATATTCGTTACTTCAACAGACCGTCCTGCTCCGTGAAGCTCCAGCTTCTCTATATCAGCCCCTGCCTGTCTGCTCATACTGTATGTACCCGTAGCATTCCCCAGGCGCACAGTTCCGAACGCAGCGTCCATATACCCGTCAATCGTTGTATTCAGACTACTATGAAGTAGCTCATAATCATCGCCACCGAGCCACAATAGCAAATCAAGCATATGAATTAAATCATCATAAACCGTCTGTGCCGCTGGTCTACGATCATATCCAGTTCGATGTTTTATCGCCGCACATTGACTGATCCCTCCCACTTCGTCTAGCCAAGCTTTTGCAGCCATATAGTGCGGAGCAAAACGTCGATTAAAACCTACCGCCAGCAGTACAGCCTGTGCTTCCGCGAAAGCAGTCATTTCCAGATTCTGACGAACATCATAGGACAATGGTTTATCCACGTACACCGCTATCCCTTTTTCAATACACGCCATGACTAGGTCAAAATGAGCTTCGGTGGCCGCATGTATAAACACAGCTTCCGGCTCCCATGCCAGCATTTCCTTGACATCCGTTGTTCCTCTTGGTAGCCTGTACTGTTCCAAAGTAGTGCTGACCGGCTCCTGTGAACGGTTCATCACACCTACGATGTCCACGCTCTGGTGCGCAGCCAGTAACGGCAGATACACTTTACGTGCGATTCCACCCAATCCTGCTATAGCTACTCTTGTCTTGATTTGCTTGTCCATATCGTTCCACCTCTGATCACTCAATTCATCTGTTGTCTAGTTTACATGGAAGTCCGCTGACAAGCAAAGAAAAGAGACTGTTCCCAATCCAGATGGATTGAGGAACAGTCTCCAAGACTTGAGTATCCAGCTTCAGCCAGATTACTTCAAAATTCAAAATAAGTTAGCTTATGCGTGCAGTGCTTCCTTTTTTGTTTTCTCACCTTTTACTTTTTTAACACGCATCCCGATGACGACAACCAGAACGACAATCAAAGCTTCAAAACCGTATTTAACGACTCCATTTGCGAACCAGTGTGCAATCAATGGCTCGGCCACCACCATTTTAGCAGCGGTATATGCTAATACTGCGGCGCCAATCGTAATGACTATAGGATAACGTTCTGTCAGTTTCAGAATAATCGTGCTTCCCCATACCATGATTGGAACGGAGATTGCCAGACCAAGAATAACAAGTAACATATTCCCATGAGCTGCTCCCGCAACAGCAAGCACATTATCGAGCCCCATCATCGTGTCCGCAATAATAATGGTACGGATCGCTGCCCACATCTGATTTGTGGCTGAAATTTCATGTTTTTTCTCTTCGACCAACAGCTTATAAGCGATATAGATCAGGGCAAGGCCCCCAATCAAACGCAATCCATATATTTGCAGTAAGTATGTGACCAGCACGGTGGCAATTACACGAATGATGACTGCTCCGACCGTTCCCCAGATAATGACCTTCTTCTGATTAGCCTTATCAACGTTCCGTGCCGCCAAGCCGATTACGATCGCATTGTCACCTGCTAGCACCAAATCAATGATAATGATAGACAATAATGCGGTTAAAAACTCGATTGACAAAAAATCCATACGTTTCTCCCACCTTCTTTATTTATTTGTTGTACTGTACGTAGTTCACGCTTTATACTAAAAAAGCGCCATTTCACGGAATCCGGAAACGGCGCTTGACCCAATTTGAGCATCAAAAAAAGACCATTTACCCGGATTCCTAAAATCCTGGCAAAGGTCTCGCTTACAACATTACGTTGCCAATAAAGCCGGGGATTAAAAATCCCGTAATGACGACTTTACTCGCTGAGCTACTCCCCTTTGGGAACTATTCTGTTAGTGGCAGTATAGCATACATTTTTGGGAATGTGAATCCTATTTTTTGTATAAGTATTAAGCCGAACAGGGATATTGAAAGAGGTATGTAAATGAAAAAATGGTTACTCCCCGCGGCTTATGTTTCGCTGCTCTGCATCGCGTTTATCTACAGATATGATTGGCTCGCCTGGGCAGACAAGCAAACCTCCTTTCCGGTTTTGTTACTGCTCGCATTTTTATTCGCATTAATTCCGTTTATCCCTTACAAGCTGATTATCGCGTCCATTGCTTATGCTGCAGGTGCCTGGCAAGGTGCTCTGATCTGCTGGCTTGGCACTACTTTGGCTGCATTGGTCGTATACAGCGCCGTATGCACCCTGTTCCGTGATAAAGGACGTGCCTATTTGGAGCGTGTTCCCGCACTGAAGCGCTTTAATCAGGTCATGCAGAGAGAGCCTTTTACTGCCGTGCTACTGGCTCGTCTGATTCCAGTCATTCCTCAGGCAGCTGTCAATGTATATGCCGGAGTAGCAGGGTTTCCGTTCTGGAGCTTTATGCTAGGTACAGCGATCGGCAAGCTACCCGCAATTGCAGTGTATGCTTATGCAGGAGGCACCTTTGCAGAGCATCCAATCACAGGTTTGCTTATTTTGCTGCTATATACTGCACTGGTAGGGGGCGGATTTGTACTTTACCGAAAAAGAGCCCGGCGCGCCAACAAAACATAGCACCAATGCGTTTGTACCGTTTCTATAGAATGTTTCGTTGCAGTTTTTGGGACACACTACAGCTACGCAACTGAGTACTTTATGATGTTTCGTTGGATTTTGCAAAAAACTCGTATATAATTTAATTGTAAGCTATTTAAATTACAAGTAATTAAACATTCTCAGATTGGAGTGATAAAATATGAGCACCAACAATCCAAACACGGTAGAAAAGGCAACTTTTGCGGGGGGCTGCTTCTGGTGCATGGTCTCCCCTTTTGAGGAAATGCCCGGTATTTTGAAGGTTAGATCTGGATATACAGGGGGACATACTGAAAATCCTACCTATGAAGAGGTATGCTCTGAAACAACGGGACATCTGGAAGCTGTACAGATTACATTTGACCCTCAAGTGTTCCCGTATGAAAAACTGTTGGAGCTATTTTGGCAACAGATTGATCCAACGGATGAAGGTGGGCAATTTCACGATAGAGGTTCATCCTACCAAACGGCTATTTTCTATCATAATGAAGAGCAACGCATCAAGGCAGAGGCTTCCAAAGAAGCTCTGGCTCAAAGCGGCCGCTTTGACAAGCCCATTGCTACCTCTATTCTGCCTGCGGCAACTTTTTATGAAGCAGAAGAATACCATCAGGACTACCATAAAAAGAATCCCGCTCACTACAAACGCTACCGCAAAGGCTCAGGACGTGAAGATTTTATTGAGAAAAATTGGTCCGCCAAGATTGATAAATCCGATCTTAAAGATCGGTTGACGCCTATTCAATACGAAGTAACACAAAATAACGCAACTGAGCGCCCTTTTCAAAATGAGTTTTGGGATCATGAAGCTGAAGGCATTTACGTCGATATCGTATCAGGGGAACCTTTGTTTAGTTCACTTGACAAATATGATGCAGGCTGTGGCTGGCCTAGCTTTACCCGTCCGCTGCGCAGTTACAATATCAAAGAAAAGACCGATCTCAGTCATTTTATGATCCGTACCGAGGTGCGAAGTCGCGAAGCAGATTCCCATTTAGGGCACGTATTTGATGATGGTCCAGGTCCAGACGGTCTGCGTTATTGTATCAATTCTGCTGCGCTCCGCTTTGTGCCTCAAGAAGACTTGGAGCGTGAAGGATATGGGGCATATAAATCATTATTTGAAAAGTAAGCAGCTGTAAAATCATTGGGGCTGACCTGTAATTATCTTTATTAGATGATGACGGGTCAGCCTTTTTTCTGAATATGTCAGCACATCCTTATTGATCTAACTCATCACCCACCCCAGCCAAATAGCTAGCGGTACCAGCAATAGCTGAGCTACTAAAGTACCTGTCAAACGCGAGATGATCATCCAACCATACACGCTGTTCATCCGGACTAAAGGCAGCTCCCCTCGTAGCGTTTTTTCTGACAGCACCGCCAATCTTGGATCAATTAACAGGGTCAACAATACCGTTGCGACGCCATTGATTAAGCCTGACGACATTGACATTGCCGTCCCTTGAGCGGGCCACAGGAATGACGCATATAAGGCAGATACCACTCCCGTTGTATAAATTGCGGTCACGGCTATATTCAAAATAATTAGACGCTTGGGGATTACTCCACTGATCAGCGAGGTAAGCATGGACCAGGTAGGACGCTTTATGTAGTAGCCTGCATACTTCCAGCGATTTTGCTTCACTAAATGACGCACTAAAGCCGGAATAGATCCAGTATGCTCCAAATGCACAATCCATCTGGCTGACATACGTACCACGGTTGGATACAGTAATATAGCAAGCATAGTTCCAACAGTCGCCGCCAGCAGTACCCCGTGCATATACAGTTCCAGTCTCATATCCGTTCCGCCCGATTGTGCCGCCGTTTTAGCCTGATCGACCATCCCTCCAAGTAAAGGTCCCTGTGCCATATTGGATGTGCGTGAAACCAACAGCAGCATTCCGGCAACGGTTAATGCCAATCCAATCCGACGTGCTCGTAAACCACCAAGTCGAAGGGCATAGGACAGGCTATCAGTCGTATGAATGATGATGGTTAGTAAAAAAACGAAACCCCAGGCAAGCAAATGCTTCACTCCTTTTTCCGGTATTCTGCACACCATTATACGCTTTTTCTTAAAATATATTTTACAATATATTCATTATTCTAATTTTGTTTGTCTAAGCATATAACGGGTAATACATAATACATCACCTGCTATAAAGGAGCGTGCAACTATGCCTTGGAACAAACATGATTACCCGCCATCCATGAAAAATCTAGAACCTCGTGTGCGAGAAAAAGCCGTTGATATTGCTAATGCTCTACTCCGCGAAGGCTATGAAGAAGGGCGCTCTATTGCGATTGCCACTGCTCAAGCTGAAGAATGGAATGATAATCATCCAGTAGGACAAGATAAGAAGCAGTAGAAAAAATAATTTAAAACTTTTCTGACAAAGCTTGAATACAGCGAAAGGGTGTTACGTAAGAAGATTTCTCTCCTGACGTAACACCCTTTCCTTATCGACGAAGGCTGTGGACGACCGGCACTGTTTTGGCAACTACCTTTTTAGCGGGAATAGCCGCTGGCAGTACTGTTTTCACAGGTCGGTGCAATTGGAACGTAGTCGTCCAGGTAATTATTTTTCCGGCAAGCCACACAGCCAGTATTGTAAACATTGTTTCCTTCACAGGCAGATACAACAGCGATAATCCTAGTACGATAATGTCACTAACGATAAACACGTTGCCGATTTTCCATCCGCGCCACTCGCTGATCAGCAGAGATAAAATATCGTCGCCCCCGGTAGCTCCGCCGAATCGCAATACGATTCCGGCTCCTAAACCTGTGAGCACTCCACAGAGTAGAGCTGCTATCAGCAGATTTCCATGCAGATCTATAACCAGAGTCGAGTATTTCTCAAATCCTGCATAAAACAGTGAAAAGGCGACGGCTCCGATTAATGCTAGCATCATAAATCTTTTGCCCTTCAGTACCCATGCCAGCAATATGACGGGGACATCAAGCATTAGCATACTCCATGCTGGAGATATACCAAACGCATAATGACCCAGCAGAGCTAGACCTGCAAAACCGCCCTCTGACAAATGATTCTGGGCATTAATGTGATAGTAAGTAAAAGCTAAAATGCATGTTCCGAGCAACATGACAGCAATCTGTCTCAGTGCTCCATTGTTCACGATAGATTCGTAAGTTTTCCTCATACAGGCTCCCTCGGTTTCTCGTAAGTTTGATGTGGATGAACCCACTCTTACGGAAGCAACCTGGTAAGATGTGCCTGGAGGACTTGGTCCTTCGCATGTACAATCCCCTCTTCCGCAGAGTTGGCTTTCGCAACTTGACGTTACTCCGCGGAAAAGCTAAGTATAAGACAGATCAAATCGTTTCCAAATCGTCCTTTGGGGAAGTATCCTTCGGGGACACATGGTATCCTGATCCTTTCTTTTGTGGAATAAAATTCCGACATTTCTGTGGTGCATATCATTTCTATAATTTATTATACCACACCTTGTCACTTGCTAAACAGCTTGCTTTTTTGCTGCACCATACTTTATTTTATGTGTGAGCATGCTTTATTGTATGTGCGAGTTAACGTATTATACCAAAGTTTTAGCGAATACGCACTTAATGGTTTGAGTGTGTTTTGCTTCCACTTAGGTTATTACCCCTTAATTTGGCTGTTCTGCGCTGATTGGCCATAAATACGCCCCCGAGTATAAGAACCAGACCGGTCAACACGTTCCAGCCGATATGCTCATTCAGAAGCAAAAAGCCCCATACGATGGCACTCACCGGTACAAAATACGTTACTGAAGAAGCGAATTCCGCACTTCCTCGCAAAATCATATAGTTGAACAAAATATATGCTACTCCTGATCCTAAAACTCCTAGTCCTACTAGGGAGCCCAATACGCTTGGCACAGAAACGATCGACAAATCTGGTCTCTCTATAATTGCCATCATAATCCCACCCCCTGCTGCCGCACCAAACAGTGTCGCAAAGGTTGCCTGATACATGGAAAGATTGGAGAGAAAGCGTTTGGAGAGCTGTGTTCCAAATCCGTAGCAGAGAGTCGCAAGCAGCATACATCCAAAACCTACAGGATCAACAGAAATAATAGATGCCGGATTAATACCTAATAAAATAACAATTCCTATAAAGGCGAGACCCATTCCTAACCACTGCAGACGGTGAAATATAGCTCCGAAAAAGACAAGGCCCACCAACATCGTCCATATCGGCGTAGTGGCATTTAATACAGAAGCCATGCTGCTAGCTATTTTGGTTTCACTAAAACCAATCAACGTCCATGGTAAGACCATATTTACACATGCTACCAGAATAACCGATTTCCACGGAATGCTTTTGATTTTAAACGGCCTGCGCATAAGAAGCATTAATAAGACGATAAAAATAAGACCAAAGCTGGATCGTAGAAATACAATAGTCCACGGTCCTACTTGATGTAGCAATAACACCTTAATAAACATAAAGGAACCGCCCCAAATAAGGCTCAATAATAATAAAGCTGCATATAACGAACGTGACAATATGTAAACCCTCTTTCTCCACTCTTTTTACTTAAATAGTAGAAAAGCGACCGCTGTCAAAACGCTATCCACTTCTATGTAAGTTTTTTATCCATTAGCTTAACATAAACTCTGTTTGGCTGTCATTGGAGATATACGCAAGAATCTTCTTACAAGCAAATATGGAAGTAGCTCTCCCTACCCCTTTTCCAGTAATTGATGATTGCTTTGGCAATAGAAAAATCTCTATGATGAGGTATGTATAGAACATATGTTCCGTATACTTATTATACATTGTAATTTTACTCCAAGTAAAGGAGATATTTATGACAAACAAAAAGGTACTTGATAACAAGCATAAAGCTCCTTTGCCTTCTGAAGAAGACGCAGGACTAATCAAGTTGTGCGTACTTCTGACTCTTGTGCTGGATGTGTTGGAACGAGACATGCGTATTATGAATACCTCCCCTCTAAAAATGCCCGATTTGTATATTCGTAGCCTAACTGGAGTACAACAGCGCATAACTGTTCAATTAGCCGAAACAAAGGCGCAAATGAGAAGACAGGGAGTGAAAATATACAGTGAAATCCGAAATCATGAAGGCGTAGAGGTTTTGTATGTATGCCGCGGTTACCAAAGGCGATTTTTCATGCTCTCCTCCTTTGCTCGCAGTGAGGTTAGGCGTAAACTCGGAGACTACCTGGGAATTGATCTGACCCAAGATTATGCCCCCTTATAATTTCGCCTTGGCTGCTTGCTTTAACAAAAATAGACTTTAAGTCCATTGGTTACATAGCAAATAATTTGGCTCGTATTTTCAAAAAGGAGAGATCTAAATATGAAAAAAGAGCAAAGCCGCATAAAATGCTAGCTCTACTCATCATTACAACAGGTTGCTGGGATCAGGACAACCTTAAGGATGTCAGACTGGCAAATGGATCGGTACAAAATCCGGATTGAAAACGGTATTCTAAACTAGATCGCCCGTGTTGCTTAGTTGTTGGATTGATCAGTTGTTGGTTCCGAACCGATAACCTCGTCTGGCTTAGCTTTTGGAGCAGTACTCTGGTTTTCTGATTCAGAAGGTGCCTCCGGCTCGTTTTCAACAGAAGGTTGTGAAGTATCTGTTGACGGCACATTGTTATTCTCATCAGGCGGTTCTATCTCTGCATCCGTATCAGGAACGGCAGGATTTGTCTCCTCTGGTGAAACCTCCTCTTGATCTGTTGCAGGTACTTTAATCTCAGGGACATCTTCTTTTTTGATATCTGGTTTGGACGGAGCCACTGGTCTAGCAGAACGTGGAAGCTGTTCTCTTCCGACTTCGGTCGGCACGTACTTTTGGTTAAACCAGTCAGTCACGAGGTGACCCGATTGGCGGGAATAACGACCTGGCAGCTTACCTGTTAGACTAGAAACCGTAACTTTCACAACGCCTTCCGGCTGTATAAAATGCTTATTCTTAAAAAGCCCTGGCTGATCCCTGACCGCCTCATTCATGATCAGCGCCCACACCGACTGTGCTCTGGAGTGACCTTCTTGAGATAATGTATTAACCTGTTGGCGATAACCAGCCCAGACACCTAGCGTAACGTCAGGTGTGTATCCCATAAACCACACATCACCAAAGTTCTGTGTCGTACCCGTTTTACCCGCGATATCAATGGTACCGTAGCTTTTAAAAGCTTTTTGCAGACGTTTGCCAGTTCCTCTCGGATCCGATATAACGGTTCTGAGCATATCGGTCATCAAAAATGCGGTTTGCTGCGAATATACACGCTTGGTCTGCGGTTTAAATTCATATACAATCTTACCGTTGGCATCTGTAATTTTGCTGATCAAGTGAGGCGTATTATACACGCCCATATTGGGAATTGTCCCATATGCTGCGGTCAGCTCCTTGACAGATACTCCCTTACTAAGTCCACCTAGGACCCCTGTTTGAGCATGTTCATCCTGTGGTTGAATCGTCGTAATCCCAAGAGAACGCACAAAATTCCAAGCGTTTGGAATTTTAACCTCATATAAAAACAGCCTTAGTGCAGGGATGTTGATTGATCGGTTGAGTGCTTCACGGGCTGTCATAAGCCCCTCATACCTTCTGTTATAATTTTTAGGAATATGATAGCCTTTACGTCCATCTTTCAATATGATTTGCGAATCATCAATAAGACCGGCCGGTTGCGTGTAGCCCTTTTCCAAAGCAGGTAAATAAGCAGCAATAGGCTTCATGGCAGAACCGGGCTGACGTGTCATTTGAGTTGCATAGTTCATTTGCTCGGTGTTAAAATCCCGACCCTCGATCATACCGAGAATAGCCCCCGTTTTATGATCAATCATGATTGCCGCAATCTGTTCTAGTCCCTTCTTTTTACTGTATGGAGAAAAGTTTTGTGGATTGGCTGCAATCTGTCGCATGTTGCTATAAATTTTTTTATTTATCGTTGTATAAATTCGATAGCCGGAACGCTGCAACTCTTCACGTGTATTTTGAAGAAGTTCTGCATGCTCAGGCTTAGAAATCTCGGCTGCTGTGAGATTCGGATTTTGCTGAAGTGCCAACAACTGAGCAGCCTCTCGCTCTGTTTCCAGCATCAAATAAGGGAATGTATTATAGCTTTTTTCGCGATGTGGTGCAAGAGTCGCCTTCACGTCAAATTGAAGCGCCTCGTTATATTCGGACATCGTAAGTTTGCCTGTTGCCAGCATTCTTCCCAATACGACGCGTTGGCGTTCCATCGCCTTGTTGAAACCCTCTTCATCAAAATTCCCTTTACCATCAAAAGCGGAATAAACAGATGGCAGCTGCGGAAGACCTGCCAAATAAGCCGCTTGTGCAATATGAAGCTTATGTAAGTCACTTACATTGAAAATCCCTAACGAAGCAGACTTGATCCCGTACAAATTGTAACCAGCAGAACCATTACCAAAAGGCATTTTGTTTAAATAAGCCGTTAATATTTTATCTTTGCTCATAAAACGTTCCATACGTAGTGCCAGCAGCATTTCCTTCACCTTTCGGCTGTCCGTTTTATCCAGACTGAGGAAGACTCTTCGGGCTACCTGCTGTGTTAATGTGCTTCCGCCTGTTTGGCGGTTTTCATTCAAAAGCTTCTGTTTGACAGCACGAGCTGTTCCTTTGAAATCTACACCATGGTGCTCATAAAATTGGCTGTCTTCCGTTGAAATGAGGGCATCCACAATAGACTGAGGGACATCCTTCAGGTCAACGAGCTGTCGGTCCTCCTCCATGCGCATTCTTCCAACCGGAGTTACCTGGTCATTAAAAAATACAAAGCTGGTCAGAGCATTCTCATTTACCTTTTCATATATCAACTGACGTGATCGTACAGGTTCATCATGAACCAGTGCCGCCACATAACCGGATATAAGACCTCCAGCAAACAGCACTCCAAGTACACCCGCAAACGAGAACCACTTGATATTTATCAGCAAAACTCTGCCAAAAATGCGCCACCTACTGCGTTTTTGAGATGATGGTCGACGTTTTGGGTTCATAAAAATGGTTTTCTCCCCTCAATATTCATTCATTTCCACTTGTTTTTGCTCAAGATAATATGATACGCCATGCTAGGTTTCCCGTAAACTGTAATGTTCCAAAAAATACATTTGTATTAGGAACACTTGTTCTGTATATAATACTACTATAAGAGCATACGTTCAAGAATATTTTGGGAATATGGTCTGTTACATATCAGAAGAGGAGGTCAACGTTTTGAAGGAGCGTGGAAGTAGAACCATATTTCTAGCGGACTGCCAAAGCTTTTATACCAGCGTCGAAAAAGCGGATAATCCCACATACCAACATAAACCGCTCGTTGTGGCCGGTGACCCTGAACTTCGTTCAGGCATTATTTTAGCCGCATGTCCGCTGGCCAAAAAACTTGGTATATCCACTGCAGAACGTCTGGGAGAAGCTGTGAAAAAATGTCCTGACCTTATCATTGTACGCCCGCGCATGCAGCATTATATCGATGTCTCATTAAAAATAACAGAAATTTATAATGAATATACGGATTTGGTTGAGGTTTTCAGCATTGATGAACAGTTTCTGGATATGAGCGGAAGTCTCTCCCTGTTCGGAGATCCGGTGAGTATTGCAAGTGAAATTCAGCAGAAAGTGCTGGCACAAACAGGAGTATGGATTCGAATCGGTATTGGTCCTAATAAAATGCTGGCTAAAACAGCAACAGATATATGGGCTAAAAAAAATGACAGCGGCATTTTCTTGCTGCCTGCATCCGACATTGCAACCTTGCTGTGGCCTCAACCAGTACGTCTTATGTTCGGTATCGGTTCGCGTATGGAACGGCATTTGGAGAGGCTTGGACTGCACACCATTGGGGATATCGCACGGACTCCCTTACCCCGACTTCAAGATAGATTCCGGTCTCATTTCGGCAAACAGTCCAGCATTCAGGCAGAGGTGATATGGCGAACCGCAAACGGGATTGATCACAGTCCCGTGAAGCCGGAAACATTTGAGACACCTCCCAAATCCATCGGCCATATGATGACCCTTCCCCGAGACTATCTCCAGTCTTCGGAAGTGGAAACCGTTCTGCTCGAGCTCACTGAGGAAGTATGTCGGGATAGCCGGCGCAAAGGGTATATGGGGGATGTCGTTACCGTCAGTTGCATGTGCAGCCCGTTTGAGTCACCGACCGGATTTTCGCGCCAGATGAAGCTGCCTGATCCAACTAACAACACGAATAAAATTTATAAAACCGTCAAGGAAATTTTCTATAAATTTTGGGACCGCATGCCGGTAAGGCGATTGGGCGTTAGCCTAAGCAGTCTGATGGATGCGGAAACGTACCAGATGTCCTTTTTTGAGGACGAGACACGGGCACGCTCCCTGGAAAAAGTCACTGACAGCATTAAGGAGCGTTACGGCAACACGGCGATTGTAAGAGCCTCCTCCCTCACCCATGTCGGCCAGGCTCTAGAAAGATCTAGGAAGATTGGAGGTCATTACAAGTAAGACAATCAATTTCCCAGCTTTCGGCTTAAATCACCCAAGCCCGGTCAGTATCAATCATATACCCTGAAACACTCGCAGCCATACTGCACGCGCAGCTCTTACTTCTGTATATTCTTAGAGCTTGACCAGGCTAACCAATCCCACTCCGACCATTATTATCGTAATACCGGCCAGTAGACGAAGCCATTCTCGGGGACTTTTCTTTTCCCTGAAAATCAGAATACTGCCAACGCAGGAGATGGCGATACTCGCCTGAGAGATCGGGAAACTGGCCGCGACCCCAATAAGCCCATTCGATATAAATAGCGCCAAATTCGCCACGCTCCACGACAAACCCGTAGACAAATTGCGCAGCACCCGGACCAAATGGAGCTTCTGCCCACCCTTACAGTTCATTAAAAGTGCTGAACACAGCATGCCAAGTGATTGCGGCAAGATAACCGACAAACCGGAGACATGAAAGATTTGATTAATAATAACATACAGCGTTAAGGCTATAGCCGAACAGACCAACATGACAAAAATGTGAAGGGGCATAGGCTTGGACAAACCACTTGATCTCCCCTGGTAACTCGTCAGCAAGATTCCAGACAAAATAAATATAAGCGCTACTAATCCAATACCAATTTGGTACCCGGTTGTCCATTCGCCCAAGATTAGTGCTGCAAAAAGCGTCGTTCCCATGAGTTGCAGCCCGCAAATAACAGGAATAGCCGTTGAAACGCTTACTTTCTGGAAAGCTTGAAATTGAAGCAGCTGTCCTATAGACCAAAACACACCAGAGACAAAGCTCACAATAAATGGGGTGATTTGCAAGCTAACAGGTGAGTACGAATACAGGCACAATGCGAACAATACAGCACCGATGACTGTCCCCGTTAGTTGCTCGCGAGGATTGGCTTTTGTCATTTGTGCTAGAATCGGCATGAATCCCCAGCCTATGGCTGGAATAAAGGCAATGAATGTATCCACATGCAGTTCCCCTCTCGTAAAGTGAGTTCTTCCGTACAATCCTTTAAAATACCATGCAGGAAAAACCAACAGCTTTACGATATCAAAACACCCCTACCTCAAGCACCAGTATTTTTATAAGATATATATAGCAAAATCAAAGAATTTTCTCACGATAAGCGCTGGGAGATATGCCCATCATATTTTTAAATGCCCGCGAAAAGGTCAGTTGATCCGAGTAACCGACAGAATTGGAGATTACTTGAATAGAGTAACTGGTATCCTGTAACAGCTCGCATGCCTTTTTAAGCCGAATGTTCATTAAATACTGCTTTGGTGTTTCGCCTATTTCCTGCTTAAAAACAGAGGTCAAGTAATTAGGGTGAAGCCCGAGATACTCTGCCACCTCACTGATTTGAATGCCCCCGTTATAGTTTTTCTCCATGTAGTTGATAGCTTGAACTGAATAGGGAAGCTCTTCTTTCACAGGCATCGTTTCACCTGTTTCATGCACCAGCTTGGCGAGAATATGGCACAAATAGCCCTGAATAGCCAATGATGAAGAAAGTGTGTTATTCCCTATACGAAGCATTTCAAGAATAGTCGAATGAAAAAAAGTGATGTCTTCGATACTTACCACATACGGATTATCCTGAACAAGAGAGATATTTTGCAAATACATTTCAGATTTAATCCCCATAAACCCTACCCAGCTATACTCCCATGGCTCGTGCTCATCAGCTTGATAATAAGCAGGCTTATTGGCAGGGATTAAAAAAGCCTGTCCCTTCTCTATGTTGTATGTTTCCTTATCTAAAATCAGCTTGCCTCTACCCTTTAATACAAAGTGAATAAGATTGAAATCCCTGGCGATAGGCCCGAAATCCTGGTTGGGAGAACAAGGCTCCGAGCCACAATTATACAGAATTAAATCTGTAATATTTTTATGTTTTGAACTGGTACGTGTATCTACAAATTGAATCATATTGTCACCCATCCCTAACCTCCATGCTTCAGAATTTTATAGTTAACCAAGGGGCGGTGCCTTCATAACCAAATATAGCATAAATTAAGAAGCATATCATAAGGCCTAAAATGAAACCTTAATCTATAAATATTTGTAATAATCTTTGTTTTTGCTATCTTTTGCTTTAGAAAAATCATGTACTCCTGCTACAGCTTTTGTTATTCTGTATCACAAGATAACGCTTACAAGTTTTCATGACAATACATCATAACAGCCTGTTATGATCGTCAATTTTTGAAAGGGGTTAAAACATGATTACTTCTGCATCTGCAAAAAATAGCGACAAAGTCAGTTTAAAAACACTAATCTCTTACTCACTGAGTAGTTATGGGATGAATGTTATTTACAATTTAACCGCCGTTTATCTCATGTTTTTCTATACGGACAGCTTTGGATTGAATGCGCTTGCAGTAGGGACTTTGCTGATGGTGGCACGTGTGATTGATGCGGTAGTTGACATTTTTATTGGCATTGCAGTCGACAACACGAATACGCGTTGGGGGAAATTTAGGCCTTACATGTTCATCGGTGCTTTCTTGGTAACACTGACCACCTTGGCGCTCTTCCTCAGTCCGGACCTTTCTTCCGCCGGAAAGCTGGTTTATGCCTATGTTACCTATATTGCTTGGAGCATTAGCTATTCTATATTGGATATTCCGTATTGGTCACTGTCCGCCGCTATAACCAAAGATGCTGCAGAACGAACCAAAGTCGTGACTGTTCCTCGTACGGTTGCAAGTGCCGGCTTGTGGACCGTCAATGTCGTAGCGCTTCCCCTCGTCTATTTCTTCAACGGGTGGGCTGGAGCGGTTGCTGTACTCTGTGGCCTATTCTTCGTCTGCATGATGTTTACGGTGTTTGGCGTAAAAGAGAGACACGTAGTACCTCGACATGAAAAACAAACGTTAAAAGGGGTACTCCGCCTATTCTTCTTGGAAAACCGACCATTGCGGTTGTTGATTATCTCGTTTTTTATTATCGAAATGACCGCCAACATCCGTAATGCATTTACTCTGTATTATTTTAAATACAACCTAGGTGCTGAAGCATTCATTCCATTGTTTATGGGGCTAACTGTGGGCTTTCAAATCGCAGGCAACGTCGCAGTTCCGTTCATTGCCAAGTGGATCGGCAAAAAGAGCACGAGCATAGTAGGGGTGCTAATCACCTCCATATCCATGGTAGCTCTCTACTTCTGCGGTAACTCAATTATTCTTGTCTTTATTCTCAGCTGTATCATTTCTTTTGGCGTTGGACTGAACTATGTTGTCATGTCCACAATGCTAGCAGATTGCGTCGATTATGGAGAGTGGAAAACAGGAAACAGATCAGAGGGGATGGTTTTCTCTGCCAACGTTTTTCGGGCCAAATTGGCGGCTGCAATCGGCAGCGCCGTGGGTGGTTATGCGCTGGCGTTGGCGGGTTATCAGCCTAATATAGTCCAAACAAATACAACCCTTACTTGGCTCTCACTACTATTTACAATTATACCGGGGATTCTGACATTCCTCGCCGTAGGTCCAATGAAGAATTATGAGCTGACAGAAACAATGAACAGTAAAATTGTCCAGGAAGTTCGGGCAAGACGGGAACAAACTGAACCCTCTTTACAATAGCTGGATTCTAGTCCTTCGGATAAAGTGAGGGCGGCAAAATGATTGAGTATCTAGACCATGCCGGCCAGACCATGACATCTATCAAGATTCCAATTATGATAAATAAAATCCTACGATAAGCCCACAGGCTATTGCCCGGGGAATGAAATACAAATCTAAACAAAAAAGGATCGCCTAACATCAGGCAATCCTTTTTTATCTGGGCTTCACACAATACATGGAGAGCGCCTTAAAGCCCCCCTTCAAACAGCAATCAACGGAACATTCCCCACAGCTTGATCAGATGGAACGTATTGGACGGATCAATTTTTTGTGCCAATACGAAGGCGACCAGTTGCTCCTCCTGTGCAGCCGTCAATCGCTCGTTTAAAATAGCAGAAGTGGACTTCACAAGATGACGCACCTTGGCTTTGTTTTGCAGATCCGCCTTGGTCACACCCTCGATCTGCTGCTTAACCCGCTCCTTGAGCGCACGATTTTTCATTTTCAGCTTAATCCGTTCCACCAGTTGCGGACTAATTCCATATTGCTGATAGCTCAATGTCGCCACACCTCCCATATCATTCGGTCATTCCCAAATATATGACGGCCAGCCTGTCCATTGTGCCTATCTGTTAAAAACGTTTAAAATCCCTCATCATTCATGGTGGGTCAGTCGATCAGATCTCCCTGGAAAATCTGCTCTTTTTGCAAATAACCGCGAAGTGCTTCATATTGCGGAGATGTCCAAAAAGAGGAGTCCTTGATCAGGTCCGTTGCATCCTCACGTGCCTTTTCCAGTACCTCAAAATCCGCTACCATATCTGCTAACCGAAACTCGGGCAACCCGCTCTGCTTGGTGCCAAAAAAGTCCCCCGGCCCTCTCAAATCCAGATCGCGTCTAGCAACCTCAAAACCGTCGTCTGTATCGGTCATAACCTTCATCCGCTCCTGACCTACTTCCGACTTAGGATCAGCGATCAGCACACAATACGAGGCATGTGCGCCCCGTCCGACACGTCCACGTAACTGATGTAACTGGGACAACCCAAAGCGATCTGCATCCATAATAATCATTAGCGTTGCATTGGGCACATCTACCCCCACCTCTACAACCGTGGTTGAAACGAGTAACTGAACTTCGTTTGCATAGAAAGAACGCATAACTTCTTCCTTTTCTGCAGGAGTCATTCGCCCATGCAGTAGCCCAACACGATAATGTGGAAAGGCCTGCTGCATTTGAATATGCAGATCGATGGCATTCTGTACATCCAGCTTCTCCGACTCTTCAATCAACGGACAAATCAGATAAGCCTGCCGTCCCAGATCTACCTCTCGGGAAATAAAACCGAGCACTCGATCCATCAGTTCGTGCTTCACCCAATACGTAGAAATCGGAATACGTCCTTTGGGACGCTCTGATATCGTAGAAACATCCATATCACCAAAAGCAGTAATCGCCAACGTACGCGGGATCGGTGTGGCTGTCATGGTCAGTACATCCGGATTGTAGCCCTTACGGCGCAATACACTACGCTGATTGACACCGAATCTATGCTGCTCATCCGTTACAACTAGTCCAAGCTGGCGGAAATACACATCCTCCTGAATAAGGGCATGCGTGCCCACCACAATGTCCAGCAGCCCCATCTGAAGAGCGGCAAGCAACTCCTTACGCTTCTTCCCCGTTGTACTTCCTGTCAGTAACCCAACACTAATTCCAAAGGGTTCAAACAGCTTGTGAAGCGACCGCATATGCTGCTCGGCCAAAATTTCGGTTGGCACCATCAGTGCTCCCTGAAAACCGGAACGTACTGTTGCAAATAAACCGATGGCGGCAACCACTGTTTTCCCCGATCCCACATCCCCTTGGAGTAGACGGTTCATGCAATAAGGTGAGCGTAGATCATGGAGTATTTCAAGCTCAACCTTCTTCTGTGCATCCGTTAATTCAAAGGGCAAAGCCCTCACGAATTCACGAATCGTGGCGTTATCCACCGTATGCACCACCCCGTCAGCTCGACCGCGATTTAACGCCCGGAATGCCTGCATTTTCAGCTGGAATAAAAATAGTTCCTCATACACCATCCGTCGCCGTGCCTCTTGTCCCTCTCGATTGTCCTGAGGTTGGTGTATGCCTGCAATCGCCTGCTTACGCGGCATCATACTATACTTTCGCACCAGCTGATCCGGCAATATCTCGGGAATCATTTGGCCAAACTGCTGAAGCGTCTGATTCATTGTTTTTCGCATCCAGCTCTGCGTAATCTTGCCCCCTATAGAGTACACTGGTTGAAGTGTCCCCGAACGGGCCACTCCTTTATCAGGGAACTCAGAGTCTGCAACGGTCATCTGCATTCGCTTAAGATCCCATTTACCCGTCACCACAATTTCACGACCTGATGTTAGCTGATCCTTCAGAAAATGCCGATTAAACCATGTTGCAGTAAACATCCAGTCCTCAGCCATCAATTTACAAGTCAACCTTGATTTGCGCCCATAACGTTGAAGCACCGGAATGCCCATGATTTTTGCTTGTACTGTAACCTTATCTCCGTCCTTCACTTCGCTTAGCGAGCGCAGTCGGTAATCTTCATACCGAAACGGATAATATTCCAGCATGTCTTGTACATTAGAAATGCCAAAAGCGTGAAGCTCTCCTTCTTTGAGAGCACTCACGCCGTGTATTTGTTTTAAAGGTATTTGATCCAATTGCAGCATATTATCTCTCATCTCCAGCCGGCCATGCAAAAATACCAATCGTTCCTGGTCCCACATGAGTTCCGATTACGGCACCAAGTTCAGTATATATTTTATCTCCCAGCTCAAAATGCTCTGCCAGCTGAGCGACGAACGCTTCTGCCGTCGAGCGATCTGCTGTATGGCCCACAGCAATATTAATTTTATGGCCTTTTAAATCCCGCTCCAGCAGTTCAATAATTCGCGCTGTCGCTTTTTTATTCCCTCTCGCCTTATCAGCCGAATAAATAATGCCTTCTTTGTCAATCGAAAGAATCGGCTTAATGTTAAGCAGCGTACCAACCATAGCCGCTGCCTTGCCAATTCGTCCGCCTTTTTGCAAGTATTGCAGTGTATCCACCAGGAAATACAAACAACGGCGTTCCCCGAGACGTTTCACAGCCTGAACAATATCAGCTGGAGATTGCCCGGCAGCCGCCAGCTCTGCGGCATAAACTACGAGCATACCGTAGCCATAGGAGGCCGATTTGGAATCCACAACGGTCACTCTATCTTCATGTTTCTCCAGCATGGACTTGCCCAGCAGAGCGGATTGGTAGGTTCCGCTCACACCAGAGGATAAATGGATAGAGACAATCTGGCTCTCGGGATATTGCTCCAACAACGTTCTATACGTCTCCAAAAAGCGAGCGGGTGATGGCTGTGACGTCGTAGGCAGCTCATCAGCCCGTACCAACTCACTGTAAAACTGCGCAGCTGACATCTCAAGGCCGTCCAGGTAAGCTGTGCTGCCGAACATCACCGTCAGCGGCACGACAATTATACCGAGACGGTCTACTAATTCCTGTGGAATATCAGCTGTGCTATCCGTCAAAATGATAGTACTGCTCATCGGTCAGTCCTCCTTTTGTAGTGGGCTACTATGGCTGCACTACACCTCATCAGGTTTCCACGGAGAACAGATAAGGATAAATCGGCTGACCACCTTCATGGACTTCCACTTCAACATCCGAATAATTTTCTTCAAGCCACACAACAAGCTGGTCTGTCTCTTCTTGTTTTGCGTCCGATCCTGTAAGAATCGTAATAATTTCATCGCCATTCACCAGCATTTTTGCCAGCAAAAGACGAGCAGTTGCCATTAATTGCTCCTCGGTCGCCACAATTTTAGAATCCTGAATACCGATATAGTGGCCCGCCGTAATATGCAGATCGTCAAGTGTCGTATCCCGTACCGCATAGGTCACTTGTCCAGACTTCACACGAGTGACCGCATCCCGCATATTATCTTGATTTACCTCAAAGGCTTCTTCCTCTTGGAAGGCAAATGCAGCTGCAATGCCTTGTGGGATTGTTTTGCTCGGAATCACCGATACCAAACGTTCCACCTCTAGCAATTCACGCGCTTGTTCAGCCGCTAAGATTATATTGGAATTATTCGGCAGAATAAAAATATGTTGAGCCGCAATCGAGCGGGCCGCATTAACGAAGTCCTCTGTGCTTGGATTCATGGTCTGACCACCAGAAAGGACAACATCAACACCCAAGCTTCTGAAAATATCAGCAATCCCTTCACCAGGAGCCACAGCTATAAAGCCAAAGGGGGCCAGTTCATGAGCTGGAGGCTCAGATGGCTCCTCCTCACGTGCAGGCTCTGCTGGTATTTCAGCAAACCACTCAGGCTCAGGAGCACCATCCATGCCCGCAGACAACAAATCACGATGCTGCTCACGCATATTCAAAATTCGAATCTGTGTAATTTCTCCGTAACGCAGCGCAAGATTCAATACTTCACCCGGAGCCTTAGAATGCACATGCACCTTGATGACATCATCGTCCGAAATAACGATAATCGAATCACCATCTACTGACAACGCTTTCCGGAAAGCTTCCTCATCAAAATTCGTACCTTGCGCTTCGCCCAATTGTCGATTAATAAAAAACTCCATATCATACAAAAACTCAATATTATCCGTTTCGAGCTTCGCCTGCGCAGAAATAGGAGCATCTGGAGAAGGAGCAACCCGCGCATCAGTAGGTCTCTCCGACACATAAGGAGTAAAAGTAGGACGTACATTATTGCCTTTAGAAGTTGGAGCGGTTACCAATCCGCTTCCCAGATGCTGCATAAACCCTTCATAAATATACACAAGTCCTTGCCCACCCGAGTCTACAACTCCTACTTGCTTCAGTACAGGGAGCATGTCCTGTGTCATGGCAAGCGTTTCCTTTGCTTTGGCAAGCACTTCTTCCATCAGTTCTGTGATGTCGTTCGTCCGGCGCGAAAAAAACATAGCATGTCTGGCCGCTTCCTTCGCCACGGTAAGAATTGTACCCTCCACCGGCTTAACCACCGCCTTGTAGGCCGCATCCACCCCGCTCTGCAATGCCGATGCGAACTGAAGGGTATTCAATTCCTCGTATGGGGCAGCGTAACGGCTGAAGCCACGGAACAACTGAGACAGGATAACCCCTGAATTGCCGCGGGCCCCCATCAGCAAGCCTTTGGATAATATGCCGGACATGACACCGATAGAGGAAGAGTCTCCCCTCTTCAATTCCGTTACGCCCGCGCGCATCGTCAGATTCATATTCGTTCCCGTATCACCGTCTGGCACCGGGAATACATTTAGTGAATTGACATGTTCCGCATGCTGCTGTAATTGTTCCGCCCCGGCTAAAACCATCGCGGTAAAGTCTGTTCCATTCAAAGAACGATTACTCAAGAGAATTCCCCTTCCTAGCTTAATACAATTGTTTTGCAATCCATTTTCACAACACCTTGTTCAAGGTTCAATTGAATTATACTAAAGCCAGACGACGAATACGAATGTCACCCTCTCAGCAAGCTTCCGCACCATCCCCTGGTTTCTTTCCACAGCTCATATAATATGAAAAACCAGTCAACTGCCCAACAAAAAATCATTGGCTGGAATGATGATTATGGTCCCGCCTCTGAACTGCCCGGCATGACTGGAATAAAAATTCACATTTCATTAAAAAACAAAATAACCGCAGCAATAGCTATCCCATATTGTACTATAATGCGAAAGAGAAATAAATAAAGTTTTTGAATCAGTTGACGGAGCTTTTTTGACTATGATATTATATTTAAGTATTGTTTTGTTCAGGTTAGTGACTTATAAAGTCCGGCTGACCCAGTCGGCCTGAAGAGCGACCCATTCCATATGGAGTTTGGTTATTTTCAGAATAGGAGGTGGAATCATGTCTCGTAAATGTTCTGTAACAGGCAAAAAGCCTGGCAGCGGTAACCACGTATCTCACGCTAACAACCGTAATCGCCGTACTTGGGGCGTCAACGTACAAAAAGTTCGCATTCTCGTTAACGGTAAACCGAAACGCGTTTATGTCAGCACTCGTGCATTGAAAGCCGGTAAAGTGACTCGCGTGTAGTCGTAAAAAATATCGTTATAAACAAAAGGCACCTCGTTTTAAACGGGTGCTTTTTTGGTTGCTCAAATACTATCCCACTGATTCAGGAGGACAAATTATCAGGCACCTTCCCGCGCGTTCCTGTCGTTTACTGCCGAGCTACTCGTTCTGTTATGCCCGGGAAGCATGCCTTCTGTGTACCTTTGACCTTCATCCTACATTCTGTGTTAACATTACACTGATTTCAGTTCTTCTGGAATGTATTCAAAATGGCTTTGACGAATCCACCCAGAAATTTTGGCAGCTTGATTGTGTAAAACTTCATGCCTCACCCTCCCCATCATCCTCCTGCATCCGTTCTCTGTAGTTTATGCAACCTATCAAGGGTTGTTGCCCCACAAAAAAAGGCTACATGAGAATCCCGCTCATGTAACCATATTTATGCACAACCATCCCAGGCTATACCATCAGACAAGTCCGCGTACATAGAGATATGTTGAGAGTATGAAAATAAACAGAATATAATAAAGTACACTGCACACTACAAAACCGATACGCAAACCACGCCGTTCATTTTTACGAAAATAAAACATGACAATAAGAACTGCCAAAAGTGAAAGAATAGCGTTCCAAGGCGTCTTTACTAGCGAGAAACAACTGAGGGTCAGCCCCGTCACCATACTCGCTAAGGTCATCCATAGTGCTTCAGTTAGCTTCACTGGGACAAATGAGCAACACTATTCCGAATAGTAGTAATAGCAGCTGCGCGGTCTGCTTTGCCGTATACCGCACTACCTGCCACCAATACGTTGGCACCCGCTTCAAATACGGCTGGTGCGGTCTCCTCTGCAATACCTCCGTCCACCTCGATATGTACGTCTGGACGACCTAATTCGTTCAACCAAGCACGGATTTGTCTGATTTTATTCAACGTTTCTGGAATGAAGGACTGACCACCAAAACCAGGATTAACCGTCATCACTAGAATCATATCCACATTGGGCAGCACTTCCTTGATCGCGTATGGTGATGTCCCCGGATTGAGAGCCACTCCCGCCAACGCTCCTTGCTGTTTGATCAAGTGAATGACACCATGCAAATGAACACAGGCCTCAGCATGAACCGTGATGATATCGGCTCCTGCTTTTACGAAATCGCCAATATAACGTTCAGGGTGCTCAATCATAAGGTGAACGTCCAATGGGAGATTCGTATGCGGCCGAATAGCCTGAACGATAGGGGGACCCAATGTAATATTGGGTACAAAATGACCATCCATAACATCCACATGAATCCAGTCTGCTCCCGCTGCTTGAGCTTCCGCTACTTCACTGCCCAAACTAGCAAAATCAGCAGATAAAATCGACGGTGCTATTTTTAACATATGCTCAATACCTCCGCTTTTTTTCTTTTAATTCCTGATAAAATTGCAGATAACTGTCATATCTCCCCTGTGAAATATGTCCTTCTTCCAGAGCCTCTCTTACTTTACAGCCAGGTTCGTGAATATGCGTGCAACTTCGGAATTTGCAGCCTTCCGCATACTGTTGGAATTCTCGAAAACAAGGCGATAACTCATCCACGCCAAGCTCCAAAAAATCAAGTTGGCTAAACCCTGGTGTATCTGCTACAAACCCGCCGTTGTCTAAAGGAATCAGTTCCACATGGCGAGTTGTATGTCTTCCTCGTCCCAGCTTATTGCTTATGGCGCTCGTCTCTAGCGTTAACCCGGGCTCCAAAGCATTAAGCATGGAGGACTTTCCTACACCTGACTGACCGGAAAACACGCTGATTTGATCGGCCAACAGTTTCTTAAGCTCAGCCGTCCCCTCTCCCGTACGGGCACTAGTTACCAGCACCTCATAACCGATCTTCCGATACATTTCCTGAACCATCAGCACCGTATCATCTTCTGAAGGATCGCCTTCATACAGATCGCGCTTGGTCAGACAGATAATTGTATCCAGCCCGGCGTGCTCAATATGGACTAAAAATTTGTCCAGTAAGGGCAGGTTTAAATCCGGCTCACGCAGGGAAAACAGCAGCACGGCCAGCGTGGTATTAGCAACTGGAGGGCGAATCAGCTCCGTCGTACGCTTTCTAATCTCCTTGACCATACCTTCTCCGTTTTCAGTCAGTTCATAAACGACCCGATCACCGACAAGAGGTGTAATCTCTTTTTTCTTGAACAGGCCGCGTGCTCTGCATTGTACCGTAGCTTCGCCGGATACCGGACGCCCATCCTGATCCAGGCTGGAGACATAATAATATCCGCTGAGCGCCTTGACGATCAGACCTTCAGGCATGTGTAAGATGTCCTCCTTCATAAAGTTCAAGTTTCATTGTGTGGAACAGGTTAAGCTTCTTTCTCTCGTAAGTTTACTGATGCTGCACAGCCTCGATCACTTTGTCTTTCTTTTTGTGGGGACCGTGACCAGGTTTGTTTTTTTTGCTAACCGCCAACTCACTGCGCGCAGCTCCAGCAGAATCGGTTCCTGGGGCGAAGGCAGAAGGGTCACCATTGCCTTCTGTGCCCTCCTGGTTATTAGAGTCGCCTCCACCATTACCACTATCATTAGAAGATTCCCCGCTGTTTCCTTCCTCGCCGTTTCCATTTCCATTCTGCGAGGAAGTACCACCAGATGTATCGGTCGGTGTTGTTCCCGCGGGTGGAGCGATTTGAGGCATTGTCACCGTTCCATTTTTGGCATCAATATAAGAAACAGGATACGTATCAACAAACTTACCATCTCTATATACGGAGACGACACTATCTTTGTTCGGAGCCATCAGTAGGTTGATGGTAAACACCTGTGTCGTATTAATCGTACGGCTTCCCCATTCCTGATTTTCTCCACGTGCATCTGTATAAGTGATACGAATTTTACTGTTCTTGCCCTCTTCCTTCGGTGCCACAGGTACATTAAACGGTAACGTAATCGCTTCTGGCGGGTAACCAGTACTTACGTAAAACGTAATTTCCGTATTTGGGGGCAATTCACTGCCCGCCTCTGACGGCCATTGTTTGGTTACTTTTCCTTTTTCCTGCTCATAGCTAGATTCCTCTTTGATCGAACCAACCTTCAGCCCTGTTTTTTTAACCTCATTTTCAGCTTGGCTTTGCGTCATCCCCACCAGATTCGGCATTTTAACAGTGGCAGCGCCTTTGCTGACTGTGAGCACTACCTGAACCGAATCCTTATCAAATGGTTCATTGGCAGCGGGTGTCTGGCTAAGGACAGTCCCTTCGGGTTGATCACTGAACTGCCCATTTTGCTGAATCTGCGTTTCCTTAATTTGTTGGGCAGTCAGTAGCTTGACAGCATTCTCGTAGCTTTGTCCTTTGACATCGGGCATCGGAGTGAGCGGCTTGGCAATCCCCACCTTCAGACTAATCTCTGTGCCTTCCTTGACTTGGGAACCTTCAGGGTAGCTTTGGTAAAAAACAACTCCCGGTGCAATCCCCTCTTTATATTCATGCTGGATTGGCTCGTCAATGACGAGGCCTGCTTTACTTAGAATGAGCTTCGCTTGGTCTTCTGTTTGTGTCAGTACACTTGGTACTTTCACCTCAGGCACGACAAGTGCACTTTGCACATAATACACCACGCCGCCCATGCACAAAAGCAGCACTAACACTAGTGTTACCCAGAAGATCGCTTTTTTTCTACTTTTCTTGGACGATTGCTTGCCCGAAAGCTGTTCAGGCTCCCGTGTTTGGACAGGCACATCGTCACCACTGGAAGACACACCTAATTGTTGAGGCTTAATTGCCGGGATCACTCGCGTTTGATCCTCATCATCCAAATGTGCAAACTCCAGCTTGGATTCATTACGCCGTCCGGGTAGCAGACAGGTTTCCAAATCTCTTAGCATTTCGTCTGCCGATTGGTAACGTTCCTCCGGATTTTTGCGCATTGATTTTAAAATAACATTTTCCACACTTTGCGGAATCAACGGGTTAATTTTACGTGGTTCCTCAAATTCCTCTTGTAAATGCTTAAGTGCAACACTAATTGGGCTTTCTCCCAGAAAAGGCAGCTGTGCTGTCAGCATTTGATATAAGACAATACCTAAAGAATATAAGTCCGATTTTTCGCCAGTAACGACACCCTTTGCATGCTCAGGTGAAAAATAATGAACAGAACCCACAACAGAACCTGTCTGGGTAATGGTCGTTGACGTAACAGCTCGAGCAATCCCAAAGTCGGTAACCTTAACCCGTCCATTACGTCCAATTAAGATATTATGTGGCTTAATGTCCCGGTGAATAATCTGGTTTTGGTGAGCATGTTCCAGCGCATCACAAATCTGGGAAGCAATCCGCACCGCTTCATCCACTTGCAATGGTGCACGTTCTTTAATAATCTCATTCAAATTTTTGCCTTCGACGCACTCCATTACAATATAATGGATTTCATCTTCTTGGCCGACATCATAAATACTGACCACGTTCGAATGAGAAAGCGAAGCTGCTGACTGTGCCTCGCGCCGAAACCGGCGAATAAATTCCTCATCATGAACAAATTGCTGACGCAACACCTTAACCGCAACGTTGCGATTCAGCAAAATGTCTTGAGCCTTATACACCAGCGCCATACCACCGCCGCCGATGCGCTCAATAATTTCGTATCTTCCCCCAAGCAGGTGCCCGATCATGCTTCACACCCCTTTTCATTCAATGAAACCGTGTTGTCGGGCAACTCAAACAAAGCCACAGTAATGTTATCGTCTCCACCAGCAAGCAACGCCAGATGCAGCAGACGATCCGCACGTTCCTCCAAAGGATTTTCCGCGGCACCTACTACCTTACTGATCTGTTCCTCTGTTACCAAATTGCTTAATCCGTCGCTGCATAGTAATAGCACGTCGCCTTTGTCCAGCGTAACGGTGTCAATGTCCACCTTCACCTCGGAATCAGTGCCCAATGCCCGTGTCAGCACATTGCGACGGGGATGGTTTTCCCGCTCTTCCTTACTGATCTGTCCGTTCTTGAACAACTCATTAACTAATGTATGGTCTTCTGTAAGCTGACGCACCGTTCCTTTGGATATAACATAAGCGCGACTGTCACCAATATGCCCGATAATTCCAGATGCATTGTTGAGCAAAACAGCAACAACTGTCGTCCCCATATTATGATATTGGTCATCGCGCGCAGCCGTTTGGAAGATGACTTCATTGGCATGCAAAATAGCGTCGCTGAGCGCCGCCGTCAAAGAATGTGCGGATAATCCGCTCTCCAGCGTCGCCAAATCAGCGGCAAGTGTCTCTACCGCAAGGCGGCTGGCCGTATCACCAGCCAAATGCCCCCCCATACCATCGGCAACAATTCCCAGAATATAACCTTGCTCCAAGTGCCTGATCCAGGCAGAATCCTCATTTACCGAACGCACGCGTCCGACATGGCTGACATGAACTGTTTTGATCAAATGGTTTCACCCCAACTCCATATGCTTTGCACGCAACTGACCGCAGGCAGCGGCAATATCGTGACCCTGTTCACGCCGGATCGTCACATTGACGCCTTTTTCGGCAAGAATACGTTGAAAATTAAAAATATCGCTGCGCGATGTGCGTACATATTTACGCTCAGGCACATGGTTGACTGGAATTAAATTGACGTGACACAGCATGTCCTTCAACACATCCGCAAGCTCTTCAGCATGTTCCGCCTGGTCGTTTACCCCACCGATCAAGGCATATTCAAACGAAATTCTCCGTCCTGTCTTAGCAAGATAATAACGAAGAGAATCCATAACATCCTTAAAAGGATAACGCCGATTGACGGGCATCAGCTTCGAACGGAGCGCATCATTAGGCGCATGAATGGATATGGCCAGATTAATCTGTGTATCCTCGTCAGCAAATTTATAAATATTCGGTACAATGCCACTGGTTGACACCGTAATATGACGTTGACCAATATTCAGGCCCTTCTCATGAATCATTGTCCGCAAAAATTTCATCGTCGCGTCATAATTCTCAAAAGGTTCGCCTGAGCCCATAATCACAATGCTGCTCACTCGTTCATTCGTTTTATCCAAAATTTTCTGAGCCTGCACCACCTGTGCCGTAATTTCGCCAGCCGTCAGATTTCGTTTGAGACCTCCCAGCGTCGAGGCACAAAAAGTGCAGCCAATCCGGCAGCCCACTTGAGTCGTTACACAAATACTGTTTCCGTAATTGTGTCTCATGATAACCGTCTCAATCGCATGGTCATCGTGTAAACCAAACAGAAATTTAACAGTACCATCTTTCGATTCCAGCTTTGTAATTTCGTGCAATGTCACAAAACTGAATTGCTCCTCCAGCTTCTCTCGCAGCGCCTTGGACAAATTCGTCATCTCACTAAAGTTATTGACCCGCTTTACATACAGCCAGTCAAAAATTTGTCCTCCCCGAAAGGCAGGCTCGCCATTATTTTTGGCCCAGTCCTGAAGCTCTTCCAGTGTTAAATCATATATAAAAGGTTTCATCAATATTTGCACCCGTTCCTTCTTTG
Organism: Paenibacillus ottowii; assembly: GCF_050516475.1. NCBI lineage: Bacteria > Bacillati > Bacillota > Bacilli > Caryophanales > Paenibacillaceae > Paenibacillus > Paenibacillus ottowii. The sequence goes on from NZ_CP191577.1 coordinate 1,193,980, forward strand.
TTAAGTTCTGTTTGATCGCAGATCGTATTTTTCATTCTTCCTATTTTAGCACAAATCCCCGAGGGGGTAAAAATTTTTCGTCTTCATGCAAAAAACCGCCGGAGGTATCCGGCGGATTGTGGAAATACTGGTGGGCAGCTACCTTAAATTCTCTTTCGAGCTACTTTACCCGGCGTAGACGTGCGATATAAAATCCGTCACTATGGAAATCCTGCGGTAACAGCTGTACCGAGCCTTTCTGCATATTGTCCTTCTCGTGATTCATGTCTGGAAAAGAATGATCCTTTGCCAACTCATACTCTGGATGTTCGCTTAAAAACCGAGCCAATTGCCCTTCATTTTCGTCAGGCTCAATCGTACAAGTGCTGTATACCAGAATACCACCCGGCTTCAACAGTCCGGCCACGCTATCCAGCAACTCATGCTGCAGTTGAGTAATGTCGCGCACATCCTCTGCAGTTTTGCTCCAACGCAGATCGGGTTTACGGCGAATCACTCCAAAGCCGGAGCACGGCGCATCCAGCAAAATACGATCAAAAGAAGCCGGAGCATATCGTTTTTTTAGATCCAAAGCATCGCCGGTAACCGTCTCTACGGCATCCAGACCAAGCCGATTCGCTTGCTCACGGATTAATTGATGCTTGTGGGCATGCAGATCGTTCGCAACGATCCGGCCGCGATCCTTCATCAGTTCAGCCATATGAGATGTTTTGCCGCCTGGAGCCGCGCAGCAATCCAGCACTGTCATGCCGGGCTCAGGAGCGACCGCTTCGGCAACAAGCATGGAGCTTTCATCCTGTATAGATAATAATCCATCCGTATACCAAGAGGTAAGCGCCATATTTCCGCCGCTACGAACAACAATCCCATAGGGGCTAACGGACGAAGGAACGGCATCAACCCCTTTTCCAACCATCTCGTCCAGCAGCTGGTCACGACTGATCATCGTCGTATTCACTCGTACGCTGACCGCAGGGGGCTCGTTATTAGCCCTGCATATAGCCTCAGCTGTCTCTGCACCGTATTGCTTGATCCAGCGCTTAACTAGCCACTGCGGATGGGAATGTTCCAACGAAATCCGTTCCTCTGCTGACAATCCGTCAGGAATACGTAGCTTGTCCGGCTCACGCAGCATGCTGCGAAGCACGCCATTGACCATACCGGATATCCCCTGATGTCCGCGCCGCTTGGCAATGGTCACTGCTTCGCTAACAACTGCATGATCTGGAACTCGATCCAGATATACCAACTGATATACGCTCATCCGCAGCAATGAACGTACCCATGGCTGAAGCTTGGCCGTTCCTTTTTGGACAAATTTATTCAGAAAATAATCCAGTGTGTTTCGGCGTGCGACTGTACCGTATACAAGTTCTGTCGTCAAACCTGCGTCACTTGCAGATAAGCCTGCCTGCTGAAGCCGGCGATTGAGCTCAAGATTGCTATACGCGCCCTCTTGCTCCACACCGATCAACACATCAAGTGCAACTTCCCGTGCCGTCTGTTTGCGAGTCTTGCCGGGTCTGGACCCTACACCCTTGCGTTGATCTCCCTGACGGGAGTGTCCCCCGCTCACCCGAGCACCATGCCAGGCTTCATCTGTCCGCCGCGTGCAAAGGTTCCAGCTTCCATAACCTTCTTACCTGCTGGTTGAACCTGAGTCAGCCAGAGGGTACCTTCACCTGTCTGCACTTCAATACCACGAGCGGTCAATTGAAGAACCGTCCCGGGTGCTGGAGCATTTGAGCCACTTGCTTCATTATTTATGGAAGGCTGCTCCGCAGCCCATATTTTAAAAACATTGTTCTCCCAGAGTGTAAACGCGCCAGAGAAAGGAACCAGGCCGCGAATCCGGTTGTATATTTGCTGCGCATTATCACTCCACGTAATGCGCTCATCATCACGGGTCAGGTTCGGGGCATAGGTCGCCTCGTCCTCATTTTGCGGCGTCCGGTCTGATTGCCCTGCCAGCAACTTGGGCAGTTCGTCCTGCAAAAGTCTAGCTCCGGCTACGCTCAGCTTCTCAAAAATGGTGCCCGACGTATCCTCCGGCTCTATAGCAACCTCAACCCGTGATATCATGTCGCCGGTATCCAGCCCTTCGGCCATATACATTAGCGTCACGCCCGTCACCGTTTCACCGTTAATAATTGCGCGCTGGATCGGTGCCCCTCCCCGATAACGGGGAAGTAGCGAACCATGCACATTTAGACAGCCGAAACGAGGCAGGTCTAACACAGACTTAGGCAAAATCTGCCCATAAGCCGCGGTTACGATTAGGTCGGGACGCAACTCCGCCACCTGAGCCACCGCTTCCGGCTGCCGCAGGCGGGTTGGTTGCAGCACAGGCAATCCGCGCTTCTCAGCTGCTTCCTTGACTGGTGTAGGCGTCAATATTTTTTTCCGTCCCTGGGGCTTATCTGGCTGAGTAATTACACCGACCACGTTATATCCGTTGTCCAGCAACATGTTCAGCGACGGCACTGCAAATTCGGGTGTTCCCATAAAGATAATACGAATATCTTGACTCATCGAACCTCACTCCCCTGTTTGACGGTTCGGTCCTGGTTGTTCCAGAGCAACCTCATATACTTTTTCTGCAATATCCGTGAACAATACTCCATTCAAATGGTCGATTTCATGCTGAAAAGCACGAGAAAGCAACCCTGTCGCTGTAACGGTAATAGCCTTGCCCTCGCGATCCAGTCCTTTGACTGTAACCTTCTCGGCACGGCGTACATCCCCGTTCAACCCCGGAATACTCAGACAGCCTTCAGGCCCCAATTGCTCTCCTTCTTCGGCCACAATTTCCGGATTGATCATTTTAATCAAGCCATGCTCATCTCCAGCATCTACGACGATGAGCCGTTTCAGAATACCTACCTGCGGAGCAGCAAGACCTACTCCTTCCGCTTCATACATCGTATCTGCCATATCGTCCAGCAGCTTTTGCACATTAGGCGTAATTTTAGTAACTTCCTTTGCAACTTTATGCAATACGTCATCCGGTTCCAGCACTATAATTCTAATTGACATGACAACAGAACACCTTCCTCTTTTCCTTCATTTAGGCTTAACTGTATTCATCACAAACGCGATTGCTACATTATCCTATGTACGGACGATTTGTCCGCATCAGCGGTACTAATAACTTTAGTATTTATACTCTACATAAGCATTTGCGGATCAACATCCAGACTAATCAGCAACTTTTGTGCCTGTGCAGATTCAGCCATTTCATCAGCTACTTGCTGAGCCAAACCAATGGCGTCGATATTTCCACGCCATTTTATCATACATTGAAATCGGTATCTATTCTTGATCCTCGAAATGGGCGAAGCTACAGGCCCCAAAATGTCCAGCACATCCGATGTAAGCCGGTCCATATTCCCGAACCAGCCTCGTTGTCTGGCTCGTCCTTGTAGTGTCGCTGAGTAATTTTCAGCCAATCGAACCAGTACAGGAAGCTGTTCATGAGAGAAGGTTACCAAAATAAGTCGGCAATATGGCGGATAATGCAAATTGCGGCGGTGTTTCAACTCTTCCCTCACAAAAGAAGCATAATCATGACGGCTGGCGTGGACCACCGAATAATGCTCTGGAGTGTAGGATTGTACGAATACTTCCCCCGGCAATTGATGCCTTCCAGCACGCCCAGCTACTTGTGTTAAAAGCTGGAATGTCTTTTCCGCAGCCCGAAAGTCCGGTAAATTAAGAGCAGAATCCGCAGTAATGACACCTACCAGCGTGACATCGGGAAAGTCTAGCCCCTTGGCTACCATTTGAGTACCCAGCAGAACATCTGCTTTTTTATCACGAAACTGCTTGAGCAACTTTTCATGAGCATTTTTTTCAGTCGTTGTATCGACATCCATTCGGACAACTCGTATACCAGGGAATAGCTTAGCCAACTCTTCTTCCACTCGCTGAGTGCCTGTACCGAAGTAGCGAATATGCTCACTTCCGCATTCCGGACAAGTCTGAGGGACATGCTCGGAATAACCGCAATAATGACAGCGTAAATTGTTCGACCGCTGATGATAGGTAAGCGAAATATCGCAATCCGGACACCCCGCTACATAGCCACAACTCCGGCACATGACGAACGTGGAGTGACCACGTCGATTCAATAGTAATACCGTCTGCTCCTTACGCTCTAATCGCTCTGCGATTCCATTATGCAGTGCGCGGCTGAACATGGAGCGGTTGCCAGCCCGCAGTTCCTCACGCATGTCCATGATATGGACTTCGGGTAACGTGTTCCCCAATGCGCGGGTTGGCATTTCAAGCAGCAACGGTGCAAACTCGTCATTGCTTTGGGACCGAGCGGCATAATAGCTTTCCAATGATGGTGTAGCTGAACCGAGAATAACGACAGCTCCGTGCTGGTGTGCTCTGCGAATAGCTACATCACGCGCATGGTATTTCGGGGTCTCTTCCTGTTTATAGGACGTTTCGTGCTCCTCATCCATAATAATGAGCCCCAGCTCACGAAAAGGAGCAAATACCGCCGAACGAGCGCCGATGGCGACTTTCACACGACCTTCGCGTATTTTTCGCCACTCATCGTACCGTTCTCCCCCCGACAACCTACTGTGCATCACGGCCACCTGGTCGCCAAAACGGCCTTTGAAACGTTCAACCATTTGTGGGGTTAACGAAATTTCAGGTACAAGCACAATAGCCTGGCGATTCTGCTCGATACAGCGCTGAATGGTTTGAAGATAGATTTCCGTCTTGCCGCTCCCTGTGACTCCATGCAGCAAATAAGCTCCTTGCTCACGCATGTCCAGCTGACGAACAACCCGTTCATACACAGACTGCTGTTCTGCCGTAAGCGGGAGAGGATCTGTAGGCTTGAAGTGTCTGCCCCGATAGGGATCGCGGAAGACTTCAACGTCTTCCTGTAATACATAGCCCTTATCTTCCAGTGCCTTAACCGTGGCAACCGAAACACCTAGCGAGGCCATTACTTCCTTCAGCGGCAGAGGTAGAAACTCGCTACGTTCCAGTAAAAAAGCAAGTACCTCCCGCTGACGCTGTGCCTTGGCAGAAAATTGCTCCAACGCCATGGATGCCTCATCTATGCTGATAGCCAGATCAACAGCTTTCATCGTCTTTTTGCTAAGCTTGTCTTTAATAATCTGGCTTTCCTGAAGCACTCCGCGGCGTAACAGCGATTTAATAACCTCTGCCTCCGCGGGAAAACGTCTACTGAGTTGCTGCAGCGGGACTTGCTCCTTATTCTGAATAAAGCTGACAATCTGGCGCTCCACCGGGTCACTCATGCCATCGTCGGTCAGAAGAGTCCATTCGATCTCATCCTCCTGATTAGACAACGTAGTCCGCTGTGGGTTCGTCCACTTATGCTGTTCGGCAATTGAGATATAACGTTCCGCCTTGCCCTTGAGCGCGGTAGGAATCATCACTTGCAGTGCCATAATTTGGTTGCAAGCATAACGTTCACTCATCCATTTGCCCAGTTCGACCAGATCTGGAGATAAGGGCGGTACTAAATCCAGCAGCTCCTGAATCGCCCTCATCCTGTATTTTGGCGGTTCCTCAGCTGGAACTACCGAGATAACAAAAGCCTGCACCGTCCGTTTTCCAAACGGCACAGCTACCCGACTACCTGGCTCAATCCAAGGCCTCATGGAATCCGGTATTAGATAATCGAAGGTACGATCTGTATCTTTGGCAGGTACATCGACAATAACCTTGGCAACTAAATTGCCCGTTTCCATTAATGCAGCACCCCACCCATGCGTTCCGCGGCCAGAGTAAGCAATTTACGCGCAACTTCTTCCTTTGACTGTACAGGGATCTGCTCTAACATCCCGCTTCGGTCATATATTTGAACAGCATTCGTATCCACACCAAAACCAGCACCCTCTACAGTTACATCGTTAGCCGCAAGCAAATCACAGTTTTTACGTTCTAATTTATCTATTGCATACGTCTCTAAATTTCCCGTTTCTGCTGCAAAGCCAATTAAAAATTGCCCCTTCTTGCTGCGTCCGAGTGATTCGAGAATATCGACATTCTTCACTAACTCCAGTGTGAGAACACTATCTTTTTTCTTGATCTTGGTCTGTGCCACCTCACGTGGTCGATAATCTGCAACGGCAGCAGCCATAACGACCATATCACTCGTTTCCCATTGCTTTAACACAGCCTGGTACATGTCTTCAGCTGACTGCACTCGTTCAAGCGAAATATCTGAAGGTGGCTCCGCGCTGGTATTGGCAGCAATCAAATGCACCTCTGCACCCATCTCCTGAGCCACTTTCGCAATGGCAAAGCCCATTTTACCGGATGAATCATTCGTAATATAACGGACAGGATCAATTCGCTCAATCGTGCCCCCAGCTGTAACAATGACTTTTTTTCCTGAAAGCGCCAATTCGTTCTTATTTACAAGTGGCTCAGATACAGAGTTCTCCGTAGATTCGCTTCCAAACCACCGTGGTTCAGACTTGATTGTAGCTTCAGGTTCCTGAGCTTGCTGATCAAAAAAGCGTTCGATCGTCTCCACAATAGTTTCCGGCTCTTCCAAACGTCCTTTGCCAACGTATCCGCAAGCCAGTAATCCTTCTCCAGGTTCAATCATCTTCACGCCACGTGATACGAGCGTCTCCATATTTTGCATGACGGCCGGATGAGTGTACATATGTACGTTCATCGCAGGGGCCACCATAATAGGTGCTGTCGTAGCCAGCAATGTTGTGGATAGCATATCATCAGCAAGACCATGTGCCATTTTTCCGATGATATTCGCCGTTGCCGGAGCAACCAGCACCAAATCAGCCGCATCCGCCAGATGAATATGAGATACGATGGACGGCTCTCTTTCATCAAATGTATCACTGTATACCGGATTGCGAGAGAGTGATTGCAGCGTAAGTTCGGTAATAAACTCCTTGGCAGAAGCCGTCATAATCACATGAACATCGGCTCCCTTTTGCGTCAACTTACTGCACAGCGCCGCCCCTTTATAGGCAGCAATCCCGCCTGTTATACCAAGAATAATAACTTTCCCCTTCAACATCGTTAACTCCCCCTGACCGAAAAAAATAACAACCTTGCGGTTGTCAAAGGAATTGGCATTGCGCCTGGCTATAATGATTGTCTATAATTCTTATTCTTCTTCGCCGCTTTCAAGTAAAAGATGATCTGCATAGATCTCTTCCAGAGCTACTCCAACCTGTTTGTGAGATTTAGGACTTTTCAAACTCGTCTTTTCGCCCTCACGCAACTGTCTAGCACGGCGTGATGCCGCTACAACCAGCGAATATTTACTATCTACCTTTTTCATCATTTCATCAATGGAAGGATACAGCACGAATAGACACCTCTTCATGTAGTTTTAAGCTGTATAAGCTGAACTCCAGTGTACACCTTCAAGCTCAGCTTATACAGTATTATTTCTCTTTAAATACGCCTGACATATGTAAAGCCCTCGCTTAAGGTCGAACCTTACAATGTTCGGCGATAATAATGGATTCTATTCGTTTACAAGCGAAATCAATCTCATCATTGACAACCGCATAATCATAGTGCCGCAACAGATTCATTTCGTCCACAGCTACCGACATACGATGATCAATGGTAGCTTGAGTTTCTGTGCCACGTCCACGAATTCTATCCTTTAATTCATCCAGTGAAGGCGGAAGCAGGAATATGAAAATACCTTCAGGGAATTTTTCTTTAACCTTAAGCGCGCCCTGAACTTCTATTTCCAAAAAGATATCTTTGCCCTGGGCAAGCGTCTGGTCTACAAAATCACGTGGAGTGCCATAGTAGTTACCTACATACTCTGCATACTCCAGCAATTCATCTCGTTCAATCATGCCTAAAAATTCTTCACGTGTTTTGAAAAAATAGGTCACTCCATCCTGTTCGCCCGAACGAGGTGTTCGAGTCGTAGCAGATACGGAATACGTTATCTCAGGTAGCTTTTCACGCAATGCATTGCCTACCGTCCCTTTACCGACACCCGAAGGTCCGGATATTACAAATAATAATCCCTTAGCCATAGTACACTCCATTTTTATTCGTCATTGTCATCATCTTTAGTGGATAGGCGATGAGCGACCGTCTCCGGCTGCACCGCAGACAGGATTACATGATCACTGTCTGTAATAATAACAGCCCGTGTCCGGCGGCCATAGGTAGCATCAATTAACATATGACGGTCCCTAGCTTCCTGTATAATCCGCTTGATCGGAGCAGACTCCGGACTGACGATGGAGATTATTCGGTTGGCCGACACGATATTGCCGAAGCCAATATTGATCAATTTGATTGCCATATTCAGGTCTTTCCCCCTATACATTGACTATTGCAGCCGTGCCGCTACCAGGTAGCTACTCAATATTTGCAGCCTGCTCACGAATTTTTTCAAGCTCTGCTTTCATCTCGACGACCAAATTAACCAATGTGAGATGATTAGCCTTGGAGCCGATCGTGTTGACTTCCCTGTTCATTTCCTGGATTAAAAAATCTAATTTGCGACCGGCCGGCTCGTCCGACAGCAGCAACCTTTTGCACTGTCCAAAATGACTTTGAAGCCGGGTAAGCTCCTCATCAATATTGCTGCGATCTGCGAATAACGCAATCTCCATTCCGAACTTATGTTCATCAAGCGTAAATGAACCGTCCTGAAGCTCTTTAAGCCTATGCTTCAGCCTGTTACGGTAGTCGCTCACAACATGAGGAGCCAACACCGTCATTTCCTGATGAAGGGATTCCAGACGTAAAATACGGGATTTCACATCCTGCGCCAAATGCCCGCCTTCTCGCCTTCTCATCTCCAGCAAGCCTTGCAAAGCCTCGTTCAAAGCTCGCTGTAGCTGCTCTTCCCAGTCCTCTTCGTCTCCATTGCGAGCCTCTCCAGGCTCACCCAGAACATCCGGCAAAGCGAGGATATCACTTATACCTAGCGTTCCTTTCACGCCATAACGATCCGCCAGCTGCTCCGCTGCACGCAGGTAAGCCTGCACCACAGTGTCATTCAACCGTGCGGCGGGTATCTGTTCTTCATCACGTTCCCTGTGGATGAATACATCGATACGACCGCGTTTAATCTGCTGTTGAACCGTTCTTCTCAAGCCATCTTCATAACGAGTCCATTCGCGTGGAATTCTCATCATCACTTCGCAGTAGCGGTGATTGACCGATTTCAATTCCAAGCGCACTTTATACCCCTCATAATGAAGGATAGCCTGACCGTATCCGGTCATACTCAATGACATCGGCATCACATCCATTATACTATTGTAATTGATTATTATAGTCGAAACAAGGGGGCCAGTGCTCGGCCTGATTTTTGCCACACATATGAAGTCAGCTCAGCCGTCATTTCATAGAACATAAAAGGAGTCATCAAATAGATTCCATTAAAATGTTCCATGGCCGTATCAAGCAACTCCTTGGCAATGGACACGCCCATTGCTCGTCCTTCCGGGCCCTCCAGCCCCGACATACGTGCACGCACCTCATCGGATAACTGAATACCGGGCACTTCATTATGCAGGTATTCTGCATTGCGGCCACTAGCCAGCGGCATAATACCGATAAAAATCGGTACCTCCAAATGCCGCGTCTCTTGTGCGATGGCTGTAATCAGCTCGGGATCGTAAACAGGCTGAGTCATAATATAATCAGCCCCGGAAGCAATTTTCTTCTCCAGCCGCTGTACAGCTTTACCCAAGTGCTTAACATTCGGATTAAAAGCAGCCCCCACCACAAAATTAGCTTTCTGCTTCAGCGGCTTACCGGAAAATGCGACACCATCATTTAGTTGCTTGATCATGCGTATGATTTCAAAAGATGTCATGTCATACACCGAACTGGCACCTGGTAAATCACCGAACCGCGCTGGATCTCCAGTAACCGCCAGTACATGATCAATACCCAATGCGTCAAAGCCCATCATGTGGGATTGAGTACCAATCAAATTACGGTCACGACATGCGATATGAATTAATGGACGCAAGCCTGTTTCAATACTAACCAGATGCCCAAGCGCCATGTTGCTCATACGAGTGACTGCCAGCGAATTGTCAGCAAGTGTAAGCGCATCGGCCCCAGCTTTCTTCAAGGCATGCGCACCTTGCATAAACCGGGTAATGTCCAGATCTCGCGGAGGATCCAGCTCTACAATGACCGTATGTCGTTCCTTCACCAGATCCACAATGTTGGGTTCGCTGGCATGTCTGCCATTTCCCCGTCCCCCTTCATTTGCTGTCTGCTCCACCACATGAATGGACTCTGTCGACAAAACTTCTATTGAAGCCAACGGGGGCGGTTGCACATTATTTAAAGCTTTGGAAATAGCAGCAATATGGTCCGGTGTAGTTCCGCAGCAGCCACCAATCAGCCTCGTGCCGAGATCTGCAAAGGATGTGGCGCATTCTCCGAAATATTCAGGTGATGCGCCATATACATAGTGACCATCCACATAATCTGCTAATCCCGCATTCGGATATACAGACAACGGTACAGACAAGGGACCATCTAGTTGCTCCATTACACTCATAATTCCCTGCGGACCGGAGTGACAGTTAAACCCGAGAATGTCAGCTCCTTCATTACGTAGAGTTGAAAAAGCTTCTGCCACTAAAAAACCATCTTGAGTACGACCAACCTGATCGACGGCAAATTGACAAATTACCGGAATATCACTGTATTTACGTACACTGTGAAGCGCAATGCGCATTTCGTCTAATGAGTAAAACGTTTCGCATAAAATGCCGTCAACCCCTTCGGACAGAAGGGCATCAATCTGCTGCTCGTAGTTTCTTGACAGCTCCAGCTTGGATATATTAAGACGTTTGCCTCCACAGATGGAACCAACCGCACCTACTACATAATGTTCAGGTCCGGCCGCAGCCTTGGCAATTCTCACACCGGCACGATTAATCTCTTCTACCTTGGATTCCAGTCCAAAGCGGGCCAACTTATAATCATTTGCAGAGAACGTATTCGTCTCTAGCAATCGTGAGCCTGCATTTAAATACTGACCATGCACGTCTGATATGACATCAGGTGAAGTAATGTTCAGTTCTTCGTAAGATGTATTTACTGGAAATCCTAGCTGGTATAAAAAAGTCCCCATAGCGCCGTCTCCGACAATAATTTCACGATTCAGCACAGTACGCAAATCCGGTTTCATGTCCTCTGCTCCACCCCGCTCTTTATTTTCATACTAATGTAACATAAAGAGACTACAAACATAAGCCAAAAACAAAAAAAGCCGCCTCACGTCCCGACAATATAGATCAGGTGTGAAGCAACTTGATTTGTCATTTTCTATTTTCACTACATTTTCATAGCATTTTCCCATCAGATGAATGGAGAGAGAGCTCGTAGAAGGTCCCTTTTTTATTCATTTTAGCCACAATAGAATCCGTCCCCTTTTGCTGTCTGAAAAACGTATATTGATTTCCTTGGACTTTTACTTTGTAGCCATCCAAATTGATATTAAACAACAACTGAGCCTTGGGCTTGACCAGCTTTAAAGCTTCTGCGGCGGTATATTTGGGGTTTGCAAAAGACTTTTTGAAGTCCGCGTCATCATTCCAGTCCATTCCAGATGTGGATACGGATAGCACTTTACCTGTTACTGCACCAATCTTAACCTCACTGGCCTCGCTTGCATCCTCAAACGACCAATAAGAACGCCCATTCTTCTCATCCTTATACCGTGAGGCATGCTGCACTGTAATTCGCTGTCCACTCACCCGCTTAAATGTATTCATTGCACGATTCAGTATCACAGGGTCCACCTGCTTCAGCGCATAGTCCGCATTAATGGTAATACTATTGCCCTGATCCACATCGACATACAATGAGGAAGCTTTTTCTCCAGTTCCCCAGAATACCCAGTAATTTGATGGCTTATTGGATTGATAAGGAGATTTGACCCGCCAGAATGCTTCGAATTGTAAGGGACGCTTGCTGTCAAACGCTTTGGCGCTGTTTAGCACTTTTTCCTTAAGTGGAGCGTTCATCGCCTTCCCCAAACTACCTATTTTATAGCGTATAGTTGTAGAATCTACTCTGTTTTTCTCTTTATTATATTCTGTCTGCAGCGTAGCTGTCCCGTCCTCCAATTCACCCTCGACAATCCAGGTTTTTCCCATATCCGTCACATCGTCAAATTGAAATGCAGTTTTGGAACCGATAAGTTCTTGTACTGCTTTTTCTAAACGGCTTACGACTGTCGGAGTTAACGAGCCCACCTGCTTGTCCGTCGTTTCCGTGGTCGCAGGAAAAGTCGCCGCTTGAACCGGAAGCGCGGTGGCTACAAGTATGAGGACTGCAATCGCTGAAATCCAATGAAATTTCCGCACTATGAACGGCCTCCTTCTCGTTTTCTCATTTTCTATATTATACATTGTTCAGACATCAAAAAAAGACAGAATCTCGCTTTGTTCACCATATTCCTAGTCAACAGCACCATAAAAGCTCAAAAAAAGAAGACCCACTAAGGTCTCCTTCCCCCTCACTTCTATATACGACCTTCGAACACAACCTCAGCCGGACCTGTCATATAAATGTGATTATCATCCACGCTCCATTCGATATCCAGATCGCCGCCCTTCAGGCTTACGATAGCGCGGCGGTCACTGTATCCATTCAGTACAGAAGCAACAAGCGTAGCACAGGCTCCGGTTCCACAAGCTAGCGTAGGTCCAGCTCCCCTTTCCCATACCCTCATATCTATATGGTTCCGGCTTCGTACTGTGGCGAACTCAACATTAGTTTTTTTAGGGAATAACGGATGACACTCCAGCTTTGGTCCCCAGGCCTCCAGTTCAAAGCTAGGCGCATCCTCAACATAAATGACACAGTGCGGATTTCCCATAGATACAGCCGTAAAGCGAAAGCCACTTCCTCCAGCTTCAATGGGCTCATTAATGACGCTAGTCAGATCCAGTGTAGTTGGAATTTTCAATCCTTCCAGAATCGGCTCTCCCATATCTACCTTCACCATACGTACAGTTCCGTTTTCTACAGTCAATTCAACCTGCTGCACACCTGCCCCCAGTGTCTCGATTGTAATCTGTTCACGGTTGATGTGCTTATTGTCATACACGTATTTGGCAGCACAACGAATAGCGTTACCGCATTGCTCGGCCTCCGAGCCGTCCGAGTTAATGATGCGCATGCGAAAATCTGCCTTGTTAGATGGCAATATATATACCAACCCATCGGCGCCAATACCAAAATGTCGATCACATAGCCGAACAGCTAATTCCGCGGCGTCAGACGGCAATTCCTGATGCCCGTACCAAACGATAAAATCATTACCCAGACCGTTCATTTTAGTGAATTCCATAGCTTCCCCCCGCTGTTGCTGCTGATCTCATGCTCCACTTCGAAGCTTTGATCCCATAATATCATACAGGGCAAGAGGGGGAAAGCAATGTGATACGTGACTCGAATGCTAGGCTGAAAACTTCGTCCGTCCCGCTGAAAAGTGTGTATTTCCGCCGCGGCGCCGGTTACGTCGACCACCCCATACACTTCCCGCTCCCATCAGGAATGTTGGAATTCCAGCTGCGACAATAGATAGTGCCCATTCACGCAAACCAAGTGGTACCGTTTTGAAAACAGGCTGCAGCACCGGCACATACATTACAACCAGCATCAGTACAATGGAGGACAGCACGGCGAGCACGAGATAACTATTTTGAAACGGATTACGATGGAAAACAGAACGGGAACTGCGGCAGTCAAATACATGAATTAACTGGGCCAGCACTAACGTAGCAAAAGCAACAGACTGTGCTTTGAGCAATTGCCCTGCATCATCCGGAGCAATCCGTAATGTCAACCAGAAGGCCGCAAGCGTACATAAGCCAATCAACAGACCCCGGCTAATGATTTTCCAGCCCAGTCGACGGGCAAAAATATTTTCCTTTGCGCCGCGAGGCTTATGCTCCATAAGATCCTTTTCCGGCTGATCCACCCCCAGAGCCATGGCCGGCAAACCGTCAGTCACCAGATTTACCCACAAAATCTGAATGGGTAGCAAAGGCAGCGGCAGCCCCGCCATCATGGCAAAGAACATCGTCAAAATTTCACCAACATTGGAGGCGAGTAGATAACGAATGAATTTACGAATATTCTCGTAAATATTTCGTCCTTCCTCAATGGCCGCTACAATCGTTGAGAAATTATCGTCACTCAGCACAAGCGCGGCCGCCTCTTTGGTCACGTCTGTGCCTGTAATGCCCATTGCAATACCGATATCCGACGCCTTGATCGCAGGTGCGTCATTGACGCCATCTCCGGTCATAGCTACGACATGTCCGCGTCTTTGCAGCGACTTGACGATTCTCAGCTTATGTTCCGGTGACACCCGCGCATACACGGAGACGGAATCAACGGCATTATCCAACGCCGTATCATCCATGAGAGACAGTTGCTGTCCCGTCAACACATGTGAGCCGCGTTGGAGAATGCCCAGCTGCTGTGCAATGGCCTCCGCAGTTGTACCATGGTCGCCCGTAATCATCACGGTGCGAATGCCAGCACGCCGGCACTTGCCAATGGCCTCGCGAACCTCGCGGCGTGGCGGATCAATCATGCCGGTCAGGCCGATAAAAATCAGTTGTGTTTCAGCTTCCTCAACCGTAGAGACACGCTCATGCGAGCGAACATCACGGTAAGCAACACCAAGTACACGCAGTGCCTCTGATGCCATACCTTCGTTGGCTGCCAATACCTTTTGGCGTAGCGTACCTGTTAACGGAACGACATTCCCCTCCCATAAAATGTAAGAGCACTGACCCAGCAGGACGTCTGGCGCTCCTTTGGCAAATACGATATGTCCCCCCCGGTGCCGTACGAGTACTGACATCCGTTTCCGATCCGAGTCAAACGGAAATTCTCGCTCCCGTGTGTACAGTTCATACAGCCCTTGTCGCGTGACTCCGCCCTTGGCAGCTAATGTGACCAGCGCTCCTTCTGTCGGATCACCTTTCAGCTCCCACACAGCGGCAGGTGTCGGCTCTTTAGTTTTCTTTTTCGAACGCAGCTCATCCATGTCGGCTTGAACAATTTCCGCATTGTTACAAAGTACACTGGCTTGCAGCAATCTACGCAAGGATTGTCCGTTTTTAAGGTCGGCAGGAAGATCCCTGTCCATGATATGACCATGCGGGTCATATCCTTCCCCCGTAACTCCCCAGAATCGACCATCCAGCCATAGCTTAGTGACTGTCATTTTATTTTGGGTCAGTGTGCCCGTTTTGTCGGAGCAAATGACAGACGCGCAGCCGAGCGTCTCTACGGAAGGCAGCTTGCGCACAATGGCCTTGCGTTTGATCATACGCTGTACACCCAAAGCGAGTGCAATGGTTACAATCGCGGGCAACCCTTCCGGTATAGCCGCCACAGCCAAGCTCACGCCGGCCAAAAACATGTTCATGGCTGGCTGACCATGCAAAATGCCCGCTACGACCACGAGCACGGTTAGCGCCAACGCCACGATGATTAAAATTTTGCCCAATTGTTCCAGTCTGTGCTGCAACGGTGTCTCCTGCGACTCCGTATTTTCGATCAAGTCTGCGATCTTCCCCATTTCAGTACTCATGCCTGTGCGAATAACCACGCCTTGTGCCGTGCCTCTGGTCATCATGGTGCCCATAAAACCGATGTTCTTTTGGTCCCCAAGAGGTACTTCGGCGGCATGAATAGGACGGGAATGTTTACTCACTGGAACCGATTCACCTGTCAGGGCAGACTCCTCCACATCACAGCCGTTTGTACTCAGCCACCTTACATCAGCGGGGATACGATCACCACTTTCCAGCAGCACGATATCACCCACGACCAACTCTCTGGCCTGAACTTGTATTCGTTTGCCGCCTCGCAGCACCTTGGCGGTTGGAGCCGAAAGCTGTCTTAACGCCCGCAATGAACGTTCAGCTCTGAATTCCTGCACAAAGCCGAGAATTCCATTTAATACAACGATAGCAATAATGGTAATTGCGTCCAAATACTCGCCGAGCAGGCCAGATATCAGGGTCGCTCCCATCAATACAAGCATCATAAAATCCTTGAACTGGTTGAGCAGCAGCAAAAATGCCGAAACACGCTTGCCCTCGCTCAGCTCATTCCATCCCGTCCTTTCTCTTCGTTCCGCAATCTGTTCCTCCGAAAGACCCTGCTTCGGGTCGACTTCCAGACTAGTTGAAAGCTGTTCATTGCTTAATTGGTGCCAGTGTGCTTGTTCCATTCTCCCCAATTCCCTCCCGGTCAGATAGTCCGTTTCCGTCGGTTGTGTGTAGGATGGCTGCCCGTTATTATATTTTTTGCCGCAATTGCTGATATGCTGGACAGACTTTCTTGATTCAATCTATTCGGACAGGACTTGAAATATCACAAAGCCGCTTAAGTTTTGTCCCAAAGTTATGTATCATAGAAGGAAGGCGAAAATACATTTGCTTCAAAGGAGAACATACATTATGGCATTGGACGGAATCGTAACCCGCGCTATCGTACACGAACTGCAAGCGATCCGGGGCGGGCGCATTAATAAAATACATCAGCCAAACGAGCGCGATATCGTGCTGAACCTGCGGGCACAAGGCGGGAGTGTAAAGCTATTGCTGTCGGCTAATCCGACATTCCCGCGTGTACATTTTACAGAGCAGAGCTTTCTCAATCCGACAGAAGCACCCATGTTTTGTATGCTTCTTCGCAAACATTGTGAAGGAGGCATTATTGAGAACATCACACAGGTGGGCATGGAGCGCATTATTCATATGGATATACGTCAGCGTGATGAGCTGGGGGATATTTCATTAAAGCGGATTATTATTGAAGTGATGGGTAGACATAGCAACATTATTTTGCTTGACCCGGAAACAGGCATGATGCTGGATGGCATTCATCATGTTACACCCTCAATCAGCAGCTATCGGGTCGTTATGCCAGGCTTTCAATACACGGAGCCTCCTGAACAAAATAAGTTGAATCCGCTAGAAGTCGAAGAAGCAGCCTTCATTTCCTCGTATCAAGCAGCCCTTGAGGCCGAGGAAGCCCCCAAACGCTGGCTCGTGAACACGTTTACCGGACTTAGTCCGCTTATTGCTGAAGAGATACTGATCCGAGCGTCTAATGAAGAAGCAGCTGGTGACAAGGATCGTCGACTGTGGAATACATTCAGTGTCATGATGGATGACGTGCGGAATCATCGTTTTCAGCCAGTATCTGGACTGAACGCACAAGATAAAGTAATATTTTCAGCCATTCCACTGACGTTGATCCAAGGAGAGCGTAAGGAATACACGACCATCAGCGAGTGTATGGAGGATTTTTTCGGTGAAAAGGCAGAACGGGACACGGTTAAGCAAAAGGTTAGCGACCTGCTGCGGTTTCTGCAAAACGAGCGGAGTAAAAACGTAAAAAAACTCGACCATCTTCATCAGGATTTGGCCGAAGCGGAAGATGCCGATCAATTTCGGATTTACGGAGAACTGCTGTTCGCTTCACTGCATGAGGTAAAAAAGGGGGACAAGGAAGTAACACTCACCAACTTTTATGACGAGGAACAGCGTGCGATCACCATTCCATTGGACCCGCTACTCAACCCTTCAGATAACGCACAGCGTTATTTTAAAAAGTACAACAAATATAAAAACAGTTTGGCTGTTATTGACGAACAATTAGAGAAGACGCACGAAGAAATTCGCTATATGGACAATCTTCTTCAGCAGCTAGCCCATGCCTCTATCAACGATATTGAAGAGATTCGTGACGAGCTGGTTCAGCAAGGTTATCTCAGAGATCGAGTTAAAAAAGGAAAGAAAAAGAAGAAAAATGACCGTCCAACCTTGCATGTATATACATCATCTGAAGGGATCGAGCTGCTGGTCGGCAAAAACAACTTACAGAATGAATATGTGACCAATCGACTGGCCGGACCTAATGACACGTGGCTGCATACCAAAGATATTCCAGGGTCACACGTCGTTATTCGTGCCGAGAAATTCGGAGATGCGACGTTGGAGGAAGCAGCTCAACTGGCTGCCTATTTTAGTCAAGCCAAGCAGTCCAGCAGCGTACCTGTAGACGCCACCTTGATTCGGCATGTACGCAAGCCCAGCGGAGCGAAGCCCGGCTTTGTCATCTACGATCATCAGCGTACGCTCTATATCACACCTGATGAGGAACTGGTCAAAAAGCTGCCGAATCGTATCAAAAACGGCTAGCTCCCACCAACATATAAAATCCACAAAAAAAGCCCTTTGCCCGATGCACGTACACTTCTTGTGTTCCATGCGGTAGGCAAGGGGCTTTCTCTCATTTACTTTTGTGCAACAGCAGCCTTTCTCAGTTCCTCTACAACCTGACCATCCACACTGCGGCTACCCAGATCACCGTGGAAAATCACACCTTGACGTGCACCGTGAAAATCCGATCCGCCCGTTGCGATAAGCCCGTAATGCGCCGCCATGGCAGTATATCGGCTCTCGGCCTCAGCATCATGATCCGAATGTCGCACCTCCAACCCTGCAGGCTTCGCCGCCTCTATTATGGAACGCACCAGTTCATCATTTCCATACAAGCCGGGGTGGGCCACTACAGGCACCCCTCCTGCTTCACGAATCCAGCTTATAGCCTCCGCAGGCTCTACACGAGGTACAGACACATATCCGGGTGCACCTTCTGCCAAGTAACGGTCAAATGCATCCCGCATATCCTTCGCGTAACCCTTTTGCACCAGCGTATCGGCCATATGTGGACGTCCAATGCTTTCATCCGGCCCCAGCGGTCTGCCCATCGTAGCCAACACCTCATCGAGCGTGATTTCCACGCCCAAGCTACGCAAGCGGCTCAAAATCAAATCATTACGAGTATCCCGCGCCTGTCTCAGTTTTTCCAACCGCTCCAAAAATACTTTATTACGGTAATCCATAAAATAACCTAATATATGAATATCTTTGCCGCCAGCACGTGTGCTGATTTCCACACCCGGCACCACAGTCATGCCTATGCGTCTTCCCTCCTCCAATGCTTCCTCCAGACCGGCCACCGTATCATGATCTGTGATAGCCACACCAGCCAGACCTTTTTCCTTTGCCCAGCGTACATTATCCGCAGGTGATTGCATACCATCAGATGCTTGAGTATGTGTATGCAGATCATATCGTTGTGAATTCATCGGTTCCTTCATTTCACAAATTCTCCTCCTCTTTCATCTCCACAAGCTTGTCCTGTGATTCCGCAAATACGTCCATTTCCTGGTCATGACGACGCAAGTAAGATAGAAAAGTAACTACTGGAATCGGCAACAACGCTGATTTCAGATGAATTGCATAAAATTCTCGTTTGAAGGTAATATCTGATAGGTTTACAATTTTCAACAATCCAAGTGCAACCTCATGTTTGACGGAAGAAGGTGACAGCATCGTAATCCCCAGCCCTGCTTCTACCGCTGATTTGACTGCTCCAGTGCTGCCCATCTCCATTACGATATCCAGTCGAGAAGCATCTGCACCACGACTTTTCAGCCCGTCTTCTATGACTTGTCGTGTACCAGAACCCTTTTCTCTGGCTACAAAAGGATGCTTGAATACATCTTCTAGCACTACTTTTTTAGCCTTAGCCAGCACATGTCCCGAAGGAACTATCAGCTTCAGTTCGTCCTGCATCACAGTTTCCACCACAATATCCGGGTGTTGAACTGGGGCCTCAATCAGCCCTAAATTCAATTGATGCTTTAGTATATCATCCATAATTTGAGTCGTATTCATTACATTCATGGCCATGCGTATGTGAGGGTACTCTTGACCAAACGGTCCCAGCATTCTTGGTACAATATACTCACCAATCGTTAGGCTGGCGCCTATATGCAATCTTCCCTCCAGCATGTGAGTAAAAGCAGACATCGCCTCGTCAGCTTCCCTGATCAGTTCCATACTTTTTTTCGCAAAAGGCAGTAATGTCGCTCCTGCCTCTGAAAGTTCAATTTTTTTAGTCGATCGGTGCAGTAGCTTCGTGCCAAAATAATCTTCCAAAGACTGAATTTGCATCGTTACCGCCGGTTGCGTCATATGCAGCGCTTGCGCCGCCGCCGAAAAGCTTCCGCGCTCCGCTACGGTATAAAAAATGTGCAGCTGATGAAAGTTCATACAGACAGCCCTCTCCCCTCTGATCTCTTTATCTTAACATAAGAAAAACGTCTGGCGAACAATTTCCGAGTAAACTTACCGAATTGGGGAGTTATATGCTTTGCAAAACAAAAAAGCATGCAGCTGATAACTGCATACTTCTATTCAAGTTCGACGGTGTCAATGAGCAGGCTTTCTAATGGAACCGCTCGCCAAATCACCGTTTATTTTTGCTTACGAGTACTTTTCATCAGTGTCATGCGCCGCGAATGGCGCAGCCACGAATAGTAGGACTTCAAGTCCCTTAATTCGATCGTCTCCGACATCCGGCCCAAAAAGGTAATGATAATCATCTTATGAAGCGGATTTCCTGCTATGTCCATCTCACCTGGCAATTCACCAAATTCGGCGACAACGACCAGATCACCATCAATTAAATATACATCCTCTTCATTATGATAATAGGACTCCATCCTGTTTTGCTTTAGGCACTCCCAAAGCCAGGCGGCGATATGATTCGTCTCGGACTGTTTCTGCTCTACCCGATCTAAATAACGTGTTTTCGCATGATTGGTAATCACGATATCGGCGACTTTCTTATCGCCCATCTCCACGTAGAACGGTTCGTATGTACTCCATCGCTGCATTGCCTTGTCACGCACGGGATCACTCTCCCCACCAGATAGGTCTTTATATCTACCAATATATTCATATGTTACCTCAACAGACCCGGGACTACAAGTTACAAAATTGAAGTATATGGGTGTTTTTAAAAGATTTTTTAGGTCTAATAGCATTAAGATCGGTATGCAAAAGTCCTGACTTCACAAAAAAAGCCAGCCCGTAGGCTGACCTTTTTTGAGAAAATTACGATGTATAGACAATTAAAGCTTATATTTCATATTCCTTCATCTTTTCCTTATCGTCGTTGTACTCCGTCCTAATTTCGTTTCGGAAAGAGCGCTCAACCTTACGTACATAGGAAAGTCTGCGAATATTTTTAACGGTGTCCTCTGCTCGATCCGCATTCATATATATAACTACATATTGCATACGCTTTGAAATATAGTGGACATTTCCGTATTTCTCCAGATTGCGGGCAGCCTTGATATCGCTTACCCAAATGATGTACCCTGTCCGCTCGGCAAACATTCGCTTCATCTCCTCTCCGTATCATTCCTATGGCCTATCCGCAGGAGCATTTCCCTCCGCTGCCGCATCCGCCCTTTTTCACATTCGGATCGTTGCTCGGCACCTTAATGGTCTCGGACACAGAATATGCAATCGTTTCAGACATGGCATGAAGCATATCATCCAGCGCCTTTTCTGCCCGCTTGAACTCCCTAACCGCCTCAAATTGTTCCAGTTCCAGTTCAACCGCCTGCACTGCGTCCTTCGCTTCATGGTAGTTTGGATGAAAATGCCCAAAACGCTCTGTTTCAGCGAAAAGCTCCTTTTTGGCATCCAGCTTGCGTACACACGCCTGAATAGACGGGTCCGCTTCCACACGCTGCTTCCAATATAAATAATCCGATACCTCGAAGGACCGGTTGACCATATCGCCCAATTCATAGGCGTTAATAAGCACTTCTGCCATATTGACCGTGTTTAACTCGGCTACGCTCATGAATGTCATCTCGCTTTATATAAAGTTCTACCCAATATAAGTAGACTCATTTATCATACCACATCCTTCTTTTGAGAAGAAGGAGTTTCATGCACTTCCTGACACTACGATGTAAAAGGAACCAACAGCCTCATATCAGACCAATCACTTGGCCGCAAAGTCACACGAGAAGGTGTTTCCTCAGCCGATTCTGAGGCGTACCAGCCTGTGACACTCCAGGGATCGCCGGAAAGCACCGATTCGGGTATCCATTTAACCTCTTTCCCATCCATTCGCAGTCCCACCGCCGCCTGCCAACGGATCGCTTGCTCAATCAACTGCCTGGAAGTGGAAGCATGGTAACTCCTCCATTCTTTTATCCATGAAGACGGTACTGCAGATTTTTCTGGAAAATAGTCAGACGGATCAGGCAGCGTGTGCTCTTGTTCATAAAAATGCAACGTGCGCCCGGTATAAACCAGACCTGCTCTTCCCTCTTGCGAAAATAGGAAGCGACCTGCATCTAGGTTCTCCGTCTCCGTCAACAGTGGATAATGATGAGCTGGTTCATCCACACTTTCCGGCTCAAGCCGCGGACTTAATCCTATTGCAGCGAGCGCTTTTCGTATTTTGTTAGTAGAGCGTGCCGGAATAATAAAGTCTTTATCACCGAGTCGCTCCAGTAATCCTTCAAGTGCAGGATGACGTGCAACCATGTCCGCATCGTCCCGAGTACCGCATCGCAAAAGGGTTACCGTGGCAAAGGCCGTTCGTCCGACATCGCCTGCCCACTGCTCTACCGCCAGCCGTACATGTTCAGGCACACCTGTCCGGCTGTACTTGTCCAAAAGAGCAGGAATTGCTTTGGCCTCCATGCCGAGATCGATTGCCTCTGTAATACTCTCTCTGGTGATTCGATATACTACCATCCGGTCTCCTGTCACTCGTTCACAGCAGCACTCCAATCGCCAGCGCACATCATATGCGACATCTGGCGGAACTAATATTTCGAAATCAGGCTGCACATAAAAGGCACCTTGTTCTTGGCATGTTTCCTCGTCATCATGGAGATGGAGCAGATCTGTCACAGATACATTCCAGCGATAACACAGTTCGCCTGATGCGGTCTGCCCCCAATCCCCCATTCCAAAAGCAGCTAGAGCCATCAACCAACCTTTGATCTCTCTCATAAAAGGTTCACTGAAATTAACATCAGATCTTCTTTCATCCGCAAGCACTTCGAGATTTGTGATTACAGGAACAATGTCTATAAGGGTACTGTTCATAAAATCTTTTCCACTTGAACTATCCAGCGAGATTAAACCTACCTGGTGCATCCATTGCAGCAAACATTGAATAGATATCCATCTATCTGTTCCTACATGCTGCGAGACGGCACACAGCAAATAGCGGAAATGCTGCATGGACGCTTCAGCCTTGCCGTACCTTTCCATCAAGGTGGCAAAAATATGCTTGCGCATTTGTCCAGCAGACAACCGAATCCATGTCGCCAGTTCCGCTTCCTGAATGCGAAGAGATACCGTTTCTTTTACTAATAGCCCCAAGCTGAGTAGTAAATCGATCATGACCACCGTTTGTACGGGATACAGCTCAGCATGCGCATAATGCAACCCAAGTCCCTCCAGATCCTCCGAGTGAAAGGGTGTCAGTTCACTTAATTTTTGCAATGACCGCTTATGTAAGGTTCCTTTGGCCGTCAAAGGAACTCCCTGTATAGCTATATGTGACAACACATGCAGCAACTCTGACTCCAATCCTGTCATTGCTTCATGTACCGTTAATGGATGATCTGTATGTATCTTGTTGATCGGAGTTTGCTGTAACAACATATCGTACAGAGCAGGTAGCCGATCAACCGGAATATATATAATCCGTTCACCCCACGATTTGGTGACTGCCTCCAGCCACCCCCGAGTGCGAAGCCCATGCAGTGCCAGTCTTGTTTCGACTCCACTCAAGGTACCTCGGGTAAGCTGCATAGGCTCCTCTTCCTTCATAGGCTGTGCCGCATACCGGATAAAGCATCGTCTAAGCACCAGCAGCTCATCCGCTGAAAGCTCATTCCAGTTGGCTTGCGTACTCGTTATGTCCATCCTTGATTAGGCCTCCTTTTTCTTTCCGTCATCTTCTATCTCATCCTTCTGGCTTCTGCCAGCCATCATCCCATCAAACCTGCGAATCGCATATTCATAGCCCTGTTCAATCAGAAACAGCTGACGACGTGCTGCAAAATCCGTCTCTTTACTGTTCTCCGTCACTAATGCATAAAAATAAGCTTTATTCTCGCCTGCCTTTGGTCGTAAAATGCGGCCAAGTCGCTGCGCCTCTTCCTGACGGGAGCCAAAACTGCCCGACACCTCTATCGCTACTGCTGCATCCGGCAAATCGACTGCAAAGTTTGCTACCTTGGACACTAATAAGGTTTGAATATTACCCTTGCGAAACGCATCGAACCAACGTACCCGTTCGCTTTGAGTCATGGAACCAGTGATCAGTGGGACGTCCAGTTCCTGAGCCAATTTACGTAACTGGTCTAAATATTGACCAATAATTAGTGTTGGTATTCCCTTGTGTTGCTGCAGCAGACTGCGTACAGCCTCCAGCTTAGCCGGATTTTCCGCTGCAATTCGGTATTGCTGTCTGCCTTCAGCGCGCATACTTCGCTCTAGAAGTTCAGTGGTCATGGGCAAACGCAGCTCTACACACTCAACCTGAGCGATCCAGCCCTGTCGCTCCAGTTCCTTCCACGGCATATCGTACCGTTTAGGTCCAATTAAAGAGAACACATCCCGCTCACACCCGTCCTCTCGAACCAGCGTAGCTGTTAGTCCCAAACGGCGGGTAGCCTGAATGTCAGCTGTCGCCCGAAATACTGGCGCAGGCAGCAAATGGACCTCATCGTAAATGATGAGTCCCCACTTCCGCTCACTCAGCAGCTTCATATGTTCAAACTCTCCGTCTTTGGTGCGACGATGTGTCAAAATCTGGTAGGTTGCCACCGTAATCGGTCGCACCTCCTTTTTCTGACCACTGTATTCCCCGATAGAATCGGCCGGAATATTCGTCTTTTGCTTTAATTCTTCAATCCATTGCCGCACGGAAATAGTATTAGAAGTTAAAATAAGCACTTCGCACTGAAATCGATTCATCACTGCCATACCGATCACCGTTTTTCCAGCTCCGCATGGGAGCACCAGTACACCACTCCCCCCTAAGCCGTCTGCGCCTTCAAATGCATCAGCAGCTTTCACCTGATAATCACGAAGCTGCAACTCCGTTTGCCCCTTTCCTAAAGTAAAACGAAGCAGACTCCCCTCAAGATAACCCGCCGTATCTACAACGGGATATCCCAAGCGAGTTAATTCCTGTTTGAGCAAGCCGCGGTTTTCGGACGGTACGGAGGCGCTTGTCTCATTGATGCGAAGCAAACCAAGCTGTTGTAGCTCTTTCTTGTTTAATAGCTCATCCAGTAGGGTTGGATTCTCTGCTGCCAAGATCAAGTGATCACCTATGGTGTAGGTGTTGGTGGCTTTTCCCGTCTTTGTACCTCGGTTTGACTTATGCTCATCACGGTACGTGTCAATCGTATGTGTGCCGTAATTTTGTTCTTCTTTTTCACTCGCGCGTGACAGCGTCAATGTCCCATACCTAGAAACAAGCTGTTCAATATCCTTCAACAAATCACGCGGAATATCCCAACGGGACATAGAATGCAAACTATTTTGAATGTCCTCAGCACTCCACCCGAGCGCGGCTGCGTTCCAGAGCGACAACGGAGTGATGCGATATGTATGAAAAGCGGATGGGCTTTTTACCAACTCCGCATAAATCTGCAACTGTGAGCGAGCCCATTCGGAATTAGGCAGACCCATTTCCAGCAACACAGTAAAATCACGTTGTACAATACAAGGATGATCTGGATTCATGACTACCTCCTGACACTCAAAGTTCTATACTAAATAGCTTATCCGTTTATTCGCAGATCAACCGGAATAGCAAGGAGTTCAACCCATACTTGGGTTGAACTCCTGTTCAAAAGCTCGGGATAAAGGCCATCCCAAACCGCTTTTACTTTTCTAGTGAACCTGCTCGGAAATTTGGCTAAGCGCCTCTCCAGCATTGTCTGCAAAAATATTACGAACAGCCAAATCCCCGATCGAAACAATCCCGATCAGGCGATCTCCTTCAGTAACAGGCAAGCGACGAATTTGCTGCTCTGCCATCAATTCAGCTGCTTGGTCCACTGACATGTCTGCACTAGCTGTACGAATACCTGTTGTCATTACTGTATCCACCGAACCAGAACCAGAGTTTTTAGCCGCATAGCCGCGAATAACAAGGTCACGGTCTGTTACCACACCGATCAACTTGTCACTGCCTTCGCTTTCCACAACCGGGATAAAGCCGGTATCATTGTCTTTCATTTTGACCGCTACTTCGTAAATATTGTCCTGCGGGGTAACTGTTACACATTTTTTAGTCATAACTTCCTGAACCTTTTTCATGGGTATCCCTCCTTTTCAAGAGTAGGGTACCCCATTTCATTCAGCTCATACTCCAGATTGGGCCGTTCCCAATTTTACTTGTATTAGCCGTTAACTGCCTCTTCTTTTCGATCAGCAGCATACCCGGTAGACATGGCAATAAACAGACGAACTGCGTTGATCATGGCATCCTCATCAAAATCAAATTTTGGATGGTGATGCGGATAAATTGCACCTTTAGCGGGATTACCTGCCCCCACGAACATAAAACAACCTGGTACACGTTCCAAATAATACGCAAAATCCTCGGCAGGCATCAGTTTTGACGCTTCCTGGACATTCCCTTCGCCGAACACAGACTTTGCTTCTTTAAAAAAGCGAGAAGCTTCCTGGGCATCATTGACAACCGGCGGGTATCCCATAATATAACGAATCTGTGCTGTGGTACCATATGTTGCTGCCGTGAGCTCAGTTACCTGATGCAGCCGCGCCTTCATGACTGTCCGAGTCTGCTCATCAAACGTACGAACTGTTCCACTCAAGCGACAAGTTTCCGCAATTACATTTTGCGCAAAGCCCCCTTGGATGGTTCCCACCGTCAACACAGCAGGCCGTAAAGGGTCGACTGAACGGCTTACGATACTTTGCAGTTGCATCACGAGAGCTGAACCTGCCACCACACTATCATTAGTGGACTGGGGCATACCACCATGCCCACCCTTACCTGTAATTTCAATATAAAAATCGTCGGCCGCCGCCATCAACGGTCCTGCACAACTCGCAGCGGTCCCAACCGGAAAGGGTGTCCATAAATGAATGCCATAAATAACATCCACACCTTCCAGTACACCATCCTTGATTACATGGACTGCACCCCCAGGCAGCAATTCCTCCGCAGGTTGGAACAAAAACCGGATTTCTCCTTCCAGCTCATCGCGGTTCAGACTGTAATAGTATGCTGTCCCAAGCAAAACAGACGTATGTCCGTCATGTCCGCAAGCATGCATGGCCCCATCCACGCTGGAGCGATATTCACATTCCTTTTCATCCTGAATCGGAAGAGCGTCCATATCAGCACGCAACATAACCACAGGTCCAGGTTTGGCACCACGAATCGTGCCTACAACACCGTGTCCTCCTACCTGTCGGCGAACCTCTACTCCCCAGCTCTCTAGCTTATCCGCTACAAAAGCGGCTGTTTTGCTTTCCTGAAAAGAAATTTCGGGATTCTTATGTAAGTGTCTACGCCACTCCACCATATTATTTTGTAATTGATCGAACCAAGTCTGGTCCATCCCCTGCTGTGTCATTATGCTCCACCTCTCCTTTTTAACACGTCGATAAATTCCCGATCAATCATGCAGCTTTACCATATATGCGCCGTTTCTCTCAAATCTTTATTTTTATCTATTGTAGCAGATATGGAATTGTTGTGATATCTGTTGCCCCAGATGGTTGCAGAAGCCTATCAAACATACTATGATAAAATGGATAAACGATAAAATGATAAACGTCTGCGAGGAATATTCCTTGCGGCGAATACCGGGGGAAGCTGATATGAGAAATACGAAGCCGGAGACTCGAAGAAGAGGGACACCGGATTTCCAATTGCTGATCCTCACTTTGTTGCTGGTTGGATTCGGTGTAATCATGGTATTTAGCTCCAGCTCCAGCGTAGCTCTGCTGAATAAAGAATATAATTTTGACTCTTTATATTTTGTAAAGCGTCAGTCTGCATTTGCTGTACTTGGACTATTTATTATGTTGGTAGCTATGAATATTAAAATGGAAAAATATAAAAAGCTCTTTGTGCCTTTATTTTTCATAACTATATTACTGCTCATCATCGTTCTTTTTACAGGCTCACTTAACGGCGCAAAAAGTTGGCTCAGATTTGGTAGTGTTGGCTTTCAGCCAACGGAACTCGCGAAAATCTCCATTATTCTTTACTTATCCGCACTGATTGTCAAAAAAGGAGATCGATTTAGAGATTTGCGGACTGGCTACATACCTGTAACGGTCATTGTAGGCTTTGTTGCAGGACTCATCATGCTTCAACCGGATTTAGGCTCCTGCTTTATTTTGGTAGCCACCAGTGGCCTGATTATTTATTCCG
Organism: Paenibacillus ottowii; assembly: GCF_050516475.1. Lineage (NCBI taxonomy): Bacteria > Bacillati > Bacillota > Bacilli > Caryophanales > Paenibacillaceae > Paenibacillus > Paenibacillus ottowii. Next base: position 1,222,339 of record NZ_CP191577.1, read on the forward strand.
GGGGAGCCAGCGTCAAGCACATTACGGCATCCATCATCCTGCTTGTGCTAGGTGCTTCCATCGTATTTGGTATTGGATCATTGTTTGGAGGAGATTCCGACAGCGCAAATGGGCAAGCCACTGCTGCCAAACAAGATTATAAAATTGGACGCTTTCAAGCTTTTCTTAATCCTGAAAAGTACAGACAAGGAACGGGATACAATCTGGTACAGTCCTTGCAAGCTATTGGCGAGGGCGGCATAAGCGGATCAGGATTTGGGAAAGGCATTATCAAGCTTCATTATCTGCCCAATTCGTTTAATGATTTTATCTTTTCTGTCATTGGTGAAGAGTTTGGATTTATCGGAACAGCTATTTTTCTGATGCTATATTTGTATTTCATTTGGCGAGGCATGATCATTGCTCTACGTTGTCATGATCCGTTCGGAACGTTGGTGGGCACTGGTATCATGGGTTTGATCGCCATTCAGGCCTTCATTAATATCGGCGGGGTAACCCAAACCATTCCAATCACAGGTGTAACGCTTCCGTTTATTAGCTTTGGTGGCTCCTCCCTGCTTGTCATGATGTTTTCCATGGGCATCATGCTCAGTATTTCTCGTGAGAACACCAAACAAGCTGTGCAGGAACGCACTACAGGGGTAGCTGTCCGTAATGAAGTTCCCAATCGCTTTCAAGCTCGTAGAACCAACCGTTATCGCTAAAAAAAGAACTTCCATCTGACCACTAATACGGTGGCATTGGAAGTTCTTTTTTTGTCTATGCATATGTATAAGTATATAACTACGTGTCCGTCTGCAAAATGTTATATAGCAGATTCATAAAACGAAAACTGGCGTTTTATAACCACCAGTTTTCGTGTTCTTATTCGGATTATCGCAGGGCCCCCTGCGCCATTGTTTAAAAAATGTAAATTTACGTATGGTGGTCAATTACACCGCGTCGTCCTTGAAGGCGACACCCTCCACTTTTACGTTCACTTCCACGACCCGCAAACCCGTCATGCTTTCGACGGCTTCTCGCACATTTTGCTGAAGAATTCGGGACACCTCATGAATAGGTGTTTCGTAGAGCACGATAATACGTAGATCAATGGCAGCTTCCAGTTGTCCAACCTCCACTGATACGCCCTTTTGCACATTTTTACCGCTCAGCCTTTTCGCCCAGCCTTCCGATAAGCCGCCTGACATTGCAGCAATGCCTGGTGTCTCTAATGCGGCCATCCCGGCAATTTTTCCTACGACATCGTTGGAAATCTTGATGTTTCCTGCTTCCAGTTGTTGAATTTGCTCTGCCATGACCTATGTCCCCCTTCATCCATCCTTTATTTGTATTGTAAAGCCTTAGCCACACCAAATGCAAACCTTACATATAAAAAACATCGTTCGTTTACAACCTATAACGTTTTGGGTATATTAATTTAGAAAATCCATACAAGTGACAGTATTCGCCAAACTTGTACACAACTATTGATATCGAGGTGCTCTTCATTGAAAAAATGGTTGTCTCCCGCTTTGCTTATAGTGACATTTGCTCTTAGCGCAATCGCTCATTACACACATTGGAATGCCATAGCCCAATTTCTCATTTGTTCGATTTCTGTTGTATTCGTAGCCGGTTTTCTCGGTAGGGCAACTGAAAGTGTCGCGCATTATGCTGGCCAACGTTTAGGCGGATTCTTAAATGCCACCTTTGGTAACGCAGCCGAACTAATCATCGCCATCTTTCTTGTCAAAGAAGGTCTTTACGATATGGTAAAGGCCAGCCTTACTGGTTCGATCATCGGTAATCTACTGCTGGTGCTCGGAGCAAGTCTGTTTGCTGGCGGTTTGAAATACAAAGTACAAAATTTCAATATATCACTAGCTGGTTTAAGCGGCTCCCTGATGATTGTGGCTGTTATTGCCTTGTTTGTTCCCGCTGTCTTTCTGAACACACACGTGATCACAGATAGCGAATCAGATAAACTCAGCCTTATTGTTGCAGGCACGCTCATTGTCGCGTATATTGCGTGGCTTATTTTTTCTATGATTACGCATAAGGACTATTTAGCTGACGTAACCGAACAGGAAGATCAGGAGTTACCGCATGAACATGCTCCTGTATGGTCTAGAAATAAATCTATTGCCTATTTGGTACTCGCGACCGTTATGGTCGCTTTTGTCAGCGAATGGCTGGTAGGTACACTGGAAGTATTCACAGCCCAATATGGACTCAGCGAATTGTTCGTAGGTGCATTCCTTGTTGCTATTATTGGTAATGCGGCTGAACATAGCGCTGCCATTTTAATGGCCATGAAGAACAAAATCGGTGCATCTGTAGAGATTGCAGTCGGCAGCAGTTTGCAAATTGCCCTATTCGTTGCCCCTGTGCTGATTTTTGTCAGTTACTTTATGGGAAACACGATGAATATCGTTTTCACCACCATTGAACTGGTAGCGATTGCTGTCGCTGTATTTATTGCCAAATCCATCACCCAGGACGGCTCAACCAACTGGTATGAGGGACTCATGCTGCTGGTGGTGTATGTATTGTTAGGGGTATCTTTCTTCCTTGTGTAGCTTCCAAGTGTTAAAAGTTTCATTTAATTTCTGATCACTGTGCCCTTGAATTTTTAAACGATATAGCACCTTAAGCTTTTAAAATTCAGGGGCAAAGGTGACGTAAAGCGACTCTCGTCCCCTTATTAAAAAATGGCATCAAAAAAAGCATGCTCTCAAACTTCGCATGCTCTCATCAATTAAACCGTCTTCCTAATTAGCCTTATTATTCATGGCCTCATATAGAATAGCCAGATTGCGTTCCAGCTCACTGACCAGCTGTTTACCTACCATTTCCGGAAGAAGTCCGGCGCGAACCGCAAAATCCACTTCCTTGGAAAATCCGTACATCTGAGTATCCAGCACTTCCTCATAGAGAGGGCAATAACGGGTTGCCAGATTCTCCATCTGTACTTCAATAAGCTTCTTTATTTTATCTGCATCTTCCTGAAGCAGATTAATCGCCTTGATATTCAATTGTTCCTGCAAATCAGATGAAGTCATGGATTCTTCCCCCCTATGTCTCAATGTCGCACAAGACGTCCTAACCTTAATATTAGACCAAATTGCAGGCTAATACAAGAACCTGACAAAAAAAGCATCCCTACAGTTACAGGTAGGGATGCTTTTGCTTCCTCAATAAATTAGGTGGCTACTGAAATGTGCAGTCCGTGCTTCTGGAACACCTCAACAATCGCTTTTTTGGCTTCCTCGGCGTCAGGCCCATGAACGTGCAGTTCATAGCTGTGACTGCTGACCAAGGTCGTAAACAAGCCCAGTATACTTTTCACATCAATATACTTATTTTCGGAATGAAGGACGATGGAAGAAGTGAATTTGCTCGCCGTCTGTGCAATTTCAACAACCGCCGCATTATTGTTGGACATAGTGTGATCCCTCGCTTTACTGGATTGTCATGTATTAATGCTCATTCATAATGATACATTGAAATCGCTTTCTCAGCAAGAACAGATATCGTTATTTCAAGTTTTCAGGATTTAACGGCTCCAGCTCAGGCAGCACAAAAATGCCATCCTTACGGATCAAAACATCATCAAAATAAATTTCACCGCCACCATATTCCGGACGCTGAATCAATACCAAATCCCAATGAATTGAAGAGCGGTTACCATTATCCGCGGTTTCATAAGCTTGACCTGGTGTAAAATGCAAGCTGCCAGCAATTTTCTCATCAAACAGGATGTCCTTCATGGGATGTAAAATGTGCGGGTTAAACCCGATAGCAAACTCGCCAATGTAGCGTGCTCCCTCATCAGAATCGAGAATATCATTTAACCGCTTGGTATCGTTGCTTGTCGCTTCCACGATTTTACCATTTTCAAAACGGAATTTAACATTCTCGAAGGTAATTCCATTATACAGAGTTTGTGCATTATAGCTAATGGTTCCATTAACTGAATCGCGTACAGGCGCAGTGTAAACCTCGCCATCCGGAATATTGCATTGACCCGAACACTTAACGGCTCCGATTTGCTTGATCGAGAAGCTCAGGTCTGTACCTGGACCACTAATTCGTACTTTGTCTGTCCGGTTCATCAGGTCTGCCAATGCATCTTGAGCTCTGTCCATTTTCGCGTAATCCAGATTACATACATCGAAATAAAAATCTTCGAATGCCTCAGTGCTGATGTTGGCCAATTGAGCCATACTATCATTTGGATAACGCAGCACTACCCATTTTGTGTGTTTCACACGTTGTTCGCTATGTACCGCATGCTGATAAATGGAATTATACATTTTCATTTTATCTTCCGGTACGTCTGACAGATCATTTACATTTTCGCCAGCACGAATTCCGATGTAACAATGCATTTGCTTCATCCGGTTGAGGTCAATTTCAGCCCAAGTCTCCAGCATTTCCTTTGTCGCATTGCGAAGCATAGCGCTTTGTACCTTACGGTCTGTAAGCTGAACAAAAACATTTCCGCCTTTTTTACCAACCTCATGAATAATGGCGTTAAGCAAGTCACGTTCTGTGCCAATCATTTCGATCAATACATTTTCTCCAGGCTGCACTTCAACAGAGTAACCTACCAGATTTTCTGCCAGCTTAAGTATTCTAGGATCCTTCATGTAGTGTCTCTCCTTCTTTATTCCACTCTTTTTTGAACAACGGTTAATTCGAATTCCATTGTATCACGCCCGCTCCGTTACTTGTAGTCCTCAAAAACAACTCTAGTGATCAGAGCCTCTTGATGCAACTCTTCACTCGTAACCTGTCGGGAAATCCGGCATTCGGATGACAGCTTTAAGGGTAAACCTGTTTGACGATCTATAGTTAAATGGTATACAGCCTGCACACTGGAATGCTCCAACTGGTTGTTCATATCCTCACAACTCTGCTTCCATACTTGGCTCAGCTTTTGTTGCAGTTCTCGGTTTGTTTCTGTATGCTGCATTTTTAATATCCCGATTTGAGGATTTATTGTATTCATTTCTTCCATTAAACGCTCCTTCAACCAACGCTTTGCCGAGGCAGGTTCTGGTTCAATCCTCACCACCCAAGTTCCACGGGCAGCTCCCTTTTCCATACGAATGCTCTTATTCAGTGTGTTTAATTCCTCAAGCTCCTGAATCGGATTGAAGCGATTCAACAACCCATTTTGAGCCATAGGAGCATCCCCAGATGTCAGCACAATCCATTTTCCCTTTTGACGAAGAAACCGTTCATGTGTAACACCAGACTCGGACTTATCTTTTTTCAGGGCTACATAGTCGCCTTGCTTACGGAAAGCCTCGGCCGATCCCCACTGCATGATCATTTCATCGTGATTTTGTAGCTTCCCGCGATATTTAAATTGTTTAGTCGTAGGCAGACCACCGTCAGCTCTAATTCCAGTTTGTCCTGTAAACGTTACCTTCTCCTTGCCAGCCATTCCTGCAACAGCTCTTCTAAAAATCTGCTCAGGAGTAGATTGTCGATCTAGTGCACAACCGCTTAACACACATACGATTAGAAACACACAGCAACCTCGCATAACCCATTGCTTTCTCCAACGCATACTATCATCCGTCCTATCCTAAACATGACTATACATCATGAGTAAAATGTTCTGTTCAGACCATTCCTGTAATAGCTACGTTTAGGATTACCTGTCTACAATCGGTTATGCAAGACAAAAAGAGAACATTCCTTAAGGAATATTCTCTACATATCGTCTGTATGATCAATAACTATTCGATTACGCCCTTCATTTTTCGCTTCATACAAGGCCATATCAGCTCTATAAAATAAAGATTCGATACTGATCTGCTCGTCCAGCCAGTTCCATTCGGCAATCCCGCAAGAAACAGTCACCTGAGGATCCGTTTCATGCTGCACACGGCAACGTATTATTTCTGCATACTCCAATGCCTGCTGAACCCCCAGCTGCGGCAGGTAAATAGCAAGCTCCTCTCCACCCCATCTGGCACATACATCCTCATCTCGGGTCGCTGAACGAACAATATTGCTGACGCTTTTTAAAATTTCGTCACCCGTCTGATGGCCATACGTATCATTCACCTGCTTGAATTGATCAATATCCACCAAAATAAGAGAGCCACAGAAATCCTTTTCCTGATGTTCCTGAATGATGCGGTCTACATAATGACGTACATACAAACCTGTTAACATGTCCATATTCGCCAGACGCCGCACCTCCGCATGCAGCATAGCATTGGTTACAGCCAGCCCGATATGAGGAGCTAGCATTTGCAGCATCTTGTAATTATCGTAAGAAAAAAAGTGTGGAAGCTTACTCGACAATAATATAACTCCTCTAGGGGTGCCCCTGTTCTTCATAGGCACTGCCATCAAAGACTGAGAACCCGTCGTATCCATAAACCGAGAGGATATCTTCCCATCCTTTCTATAATCTGACACAATGACGGGTTCTCCTGTTTTGCTTATCAATCCAGCAAATCCACCTTCACGAGGGTAACTCTCCAGCTTTAAACTTTCCACATTGCTTGACATAACCTTAAAGCAGCTTTCATCCTGATCCAATTGCACAATACAACAAAAGTCGGCCATGAACATTTTTAATAACTCCTGCACGGCAAACTCAAATATTTCATTTAATTTTAGGCTCTGATTTAAACGCTGAACCAGTTCATTAATGAGCCGCAATTCATGGATCAGTACATTCGATTGCTCCAACAGCTTTGCATTTTCAAATGCGGTGCCAGCTGTATCTGCCATCATTGCAATCAGCTCTACATCCACTTTTTCCATACTATCCGCACCTGCCGGAAGAATCATATGGAAAACACCGTATACGCCCTGCTTGCCACGTAACGGGATACCAATTTCAGTTATTTCATCATGTGGACCGGCAGGCTCACTCACAGCCATTTGCCCTTTCATAAATGCACGGACACATACATCCTCGTCTCGTTCATGCAGCAACAAAGGCTTGACCTGAGGATTTCGGCTGTGACGATCCTGACTCATATACAACGTAATATCCACATGGGGAAACAAATAGGCGATGCTTCCAAATACTTCATCTAGCACGCCTTCCACATCAATCTTGTCATGCATCCGTTTTACAATTTGAAATAAAATAGAGCGGCGTCTACCTTCACGTTCGCTCCGATTCTGCATGCCTAGGATATCTTCCATAAATATATACTCAAACTTCGAGTAAAAACAGGATCTAAAATGCAAAGAAGCCACTAACAATGCGTCCTGATTTGAGACAGAATGTTGAGCAGTCCGTGTAAAACGAAGAGCAGCAAAGGGCTCTCTCTTGTAATTGCGGCATAGTATGGGGACCATATATACAAATGCAAGGCTCCCATCTCGAAGTGTACGCTGGCTCACCTCCATCTCTCTAGATATGCAACAACGCTCGACCAATTCTAAATCTTCGTCATCATCCTCTTCCCTACCAGCAACCCGAACACCTGTAAAATTAAAAACAGCTGTACATTCTTCGCTGATCCAGGATATACCATTGCTCTGCTGTAACCAATTCCGATATCCTTGGACGAGAAGCTGATTAATATAGGGGTAATCATAGGGTGTCATATCCATGTTCTGGAGCCAGGCAAAAGACGTATATCCTTTATCATCAAACAGCGGAGCACCGCTAGCCTGAACTGTTTTACTGTCAAGCGTTTGCTGATCCGTTGTTGAAAATTCCGACATATTAAGGCGCTCCTTCACAGCAAAATTAGCTGTACCAAGACAGCGGCTATACACCACTATAGCTCATAATATGATCTATTTTACTCTCAACTTTAGAAATTTGCATCCATTTTTCAGAAATTCGTCCCACTTTTTTAGTTCTAAAGCCCTATCGACAAATTTTGACGTTTTCATTCTTTTTCTCTTCTTGACATTGACCCACTATTACATATAATATATATTATTGAAAAAGACTGTACGGCAGAACTATCTACTGTGCGGATCTTAAATTTTGGGCGTAACAGTTTGTGTCACCCTCATCTTATTTGTTGCTGACAGGACAGCGGCTGAACTTTTCTGTCAGTAGTGCGTCTTACCTTACTCGGTAGCGCCGAACAAATTGGAGCGCAAAGAGAGCCCCAACTCAAATTTTAATTATGAAGGAGTTAACTCTATAATGGCACGTTACACTGGTCCTAAATTTAAATTGAGCCGTCGTCTCGGTATTTCCCTGAGCGGCACAGGTAAAGAATTGAAACGCCCTTTCCCTCCGGGACAACATGGTGCAAACCAACGGAGAAAAATCAGTAACTACGGTATGCAGCTTCAAGAAAAACAAAAGCTGCGCCACATGTACGGTTTGGGTGAAAAACAATTCCGTACTCTGTTCAACAAAGCTCAACACATGCACGGTATCGCTGGTGAAAACTTTATGTTCTTGCTGGAAAGCCGCCTGGACAACCTTGTATTCCGTCTTGGCTTTGCTAATTCCCGTGCAGGCGCACGTCAATTGGTAGCTCATGGTCACGTTACTGTGAACGGCAAAAAAGTTGACATCGCTTCTTACCAAGTAAGCCCTGGCGACGTGATCGGTCTTCGTGAAAGAAGTCGTTCCCTGTCTTCCATCAAAGAAGCTTTGGAAAACCGTAACCACTTGGTAGCTTACCTGGAGTACAACGACGCAGCTCTGGAAGGTAAATACATCCGTTTGCCTGAGCGTGCAGAATTGTCCCAAGATATCGATGAAAAACAAATCGTCGAATTCTACAACCGCTAATCCTTGGATTAGCACTGAAAAGCACCCGAATACATTCGGGTGCTTTTTTATATCTCCCTCACCATCATGCCTGAGGGTTTACTCAATGGGGATAAATACCTTCATACTCAAATGATCAGGATAGGAATTCATGACGTCCGTAATTTCAAAGTCAGGCCCTTCCCTCCGTTCAAAATTAGAATTAGGAAGCCATGTGCCGTAGATGAAGTCTCGTATATTTTGAACACGTCCATTTGAACCTGAAGCGTCAAACTCAGCATACTTGCCTGCTGGAATCTCCATATATATGAAGCCCTCTTCCAGTTCTTCCGACTCTTTTTCAACTGCCTCACCCACCACAAATGAAAAAGCACCGTTGTCTTCAAATCGGCAGGCAATCCCATAGGACATTCCCGGTGCGATTTTATTCGGAATACACATGAAATATTCATTTGCCCCAAAGTGTTCATAAAATCCTGGAATTTCTTTATAGTGCTGCTCATTATTCAAATTTGTTTTATATTCATATCCTACAATTTTAGTCGCTTCGAGTTGCAGTATCACAGGCTTGTTCACATCTAATTCCCCCGTTATATTTTTTTGATAATCCAGAAAATTGATTTTGCTTTGGCCAGAAAGCTCAATATCACAGTTACGATATTTCCCAGGGGTAATCCCAAAACTTTTTTCAAAAGCACGGGTAAAAGCTTCTTGTGAGTTGTACTGATACTCAATAGCAATGTCCAATACCTTGTGATTGGATTGCTTTAGCCGTTTAGCCGCTTCAGACAACCTTCTCCTTCTTATATACTGTTGAACTGTAAAACCCGAAATGGCCTGAAAAACCCGTTGAAAATGAAAAGCTGAAAAGTAGGCTTGTGAAGCAATTTCCGTAATTTTTAAATCTTCCCGAAGATTCAATTCGATAAACTCAATCGCACACTGAATGCGTTTAAAATAGTCCATATAATCCTTCCCTGTACTTGTATTTATCTAGCCTACACCTAACATTGGGCAACCCACATATTCATTATGTAAAACTCTTTACCTACTTGTTTGATTATTTGTGCTAAGTTTACCATGGCTTTTCACTTGGTAGAAATAAAAAAAGCAGCACTGAGATACGAAATCAATCTCAACGCTGCTTTTAAATGTATTTTAATTATCCGAGCTTGATTTTAGCAAATTTCCGTTTACCTACCTGTACAATGTCGCCTTCCTGCGGCTTGTATGCTTCGTTCACATCGGTCCACTTCTCTTCGTTAATTTTGACCGAACCCTGCTGAATACTGCGCTTGGCCTCACCGTTAGATGCTGCAAAGCCTAGATGAGTCAGCAACTGGATTACACGAATGCCGCCTTCATCCAACTGATCTGCTGTTAGAGTGAATTCTTCAATATCATCAGGAAGCGCGCGTTGTTGGAATACAGTCACAAAATGCTGCTTGGCTGCTTCCGCCGCCTCTTCACCGTGGTACATGCGCACCAATGTTCCGGCCAGCTTCATTTTGGCATCACGCGGATGTACTGAACCCTCCTTAACACCTTTCGCCAGTTCTGCCAGTTCCTCATTGGTAATATCCGTTGCAAGTTCAAAATATTTCAGCATGAGCTCGTCAGGAACAGACATGGATTTACCGTAAATTTCATTTGGCTCCTCATCCACACCAATGTAGTTCCCCAAACTTTTACTCATCTTTTGAACGCCATCAAGACCTTCAAGCAGTGGTAACGTAATAGTCGCCTGCGGCTCCACTCCGTATTCTTTTTGCAGCGTTCTACCCATCAGCAGATTAAACTTCTGATCTGTCCCCCCCAACTCTATATCGCTTTGGAGAGCCACAGAGTCCATGCCCTGCATCAGCGGGTAAAAGAACTCATGAATGCTGATCGGCAAGCCGTTTTGGTACCGTTTGGTAAAATCATCTCGTTCCAACATACGGGCAACCGTTACTTTGGCAGACAGGGTTACCACATCCGCAAAAGACATCGGTCCTAACCACTCGGAATTGTAGTATACCTTTGTCTTTTCAGGATCGAGGATCTTAAAAATTTGCTCCTTGTACGTTTGTGCGTTGCGCTGAACATCTTCCTCAGTCAGTTGCTTGCGGGTCTCCGATTTACCTGTCGGATCACCAATTCTGCCTGTAAAATCCCCGATAATCAACTGCACTTGATGACCTAATTCCTGGAACTGGCGCAGTTTGTGCATAACAACTGTATGTCCGATGTGGATGTCGGGCGCTGACGGATCCAGACCGAGTTTAATTTTAAGCGGCTCGCCGCTAACAACCGATTTGATCACCTTACGCTTCAGCTCATCCTCAGGTACAATTTCCGCTACTCCACGGCGGATCACCTCTAGCTGTCGTTCTACCTCTGCCTGTTGCTCAGGCTTCAATTCTTCCCATTTCATCCTGAATTCCCCCTAAATTTTATCCAAAAATTACTATTAAACAAACCAAAAAGCCCCTTTCATCCCAAGGGACGAGAAGGAGCTGCTCGCGTTACCACCCTAATTAAAGAAACGTATGCCAAAATACAGACGCTTCTTTCACTTCATTCTAATAACGGGTCTACACCCGGTACCGGATTACTATAGGCAGCTTCGCAAACCTGCAAAAGCTTTCCATTCATCCAGACAGCTCCAGACGGTAATTCAAAGGTGGGACGCTACCGATTTGCACCACCCATCGGCTCTCTGTACAACGTGATTCCGCCTTCTACTGAAGTCTTTCTCTGCTTTTCACGATATTTACTTTGACCTATTTATAACACACTGTTTTTGTGTAGTCAACGACACCAAAAGACAGGCTTTTTAGCATATGGGTTCATTTTGTAATTTTATGCTATAATAATGGCTGTTATAAAGGAGGAAGACTTAATGGTTGAAGAAAAAAACAATGTATCAGAGCCAAAGCCTTCCCGCTTACGGAGAACCATGCGAAGGCTCGGCCGTGTCATAAAGTGGGTCGTCATCATCGGTTTTATGGGAGCACTATTTGCAGGAGGAACCGCCGCCGGCTATGTTGCTTCTATTGTAAAAAACGAGCCCGTGCGTTCCAGATCTATGATTCTACAGGAAGTAGATAAGAATGCCATTACAGGCTTCGCTTATTTCAATGATGGCTCTCCTATCGGGCAGCTCCGAACCGAGGAAGATCGAAGACCTGTTACGTTTAAGGAGATTCCTCAACTCGTCATTGACGCAGTCATTGCCATTGAAGATAACCATTTTTACGAGCATAAAGGTGTCGATTTGTCAGGAACACTGCGTGCTGTGAAGCAAAAGGCACTCCATGAATCCGTACAAACTGGAGGGAGTACGCTTACCCAGCAGCTTGCGCGTCGTGTCTTTTTGAATCTTGATCGCACAGATGACCGCAAGGTCAAAGAAATTTTGCTATCTCTGCGCCTTGAGCGCTTCCTGAGCAAGCAGCAAATTATTACGGCCTATCTCAATAAGGTACCTTTTGGTAACGGATCAAGCGGTTACAACGTCTTTGGTATTAAAGCAGCGGCCAAAGGTATTTTTAATGAGAATGATTTGAACAAGCTTAATGTAGCCCAAGCTGCCTATCTGGCAGGTCTACCGCAGCTCCCTTCTTCTTATTCTGCTTTTAACGGTAAAGGCGAGTTTAATGAAGCTGGCTTTAAAAGAGCGATCAACCGCCAGCACCTAGTTCTCAGCCGAATGCTGGAGGAGAACAAAATCAATAAAGCCCAATATGATGAAGCAATGGCTTTTGATATCCAAAAATCTCTTGCCCCACGTACGGTTAAGGCTTATAACACCTATCCATATCTTATGATGGAAACAGAGCGGCAAGCTGCGCAGGCACTTATGTCTGTCACCAATCCGAGTCAAGCAGCTAATGCCAGTGCAGCTACCAAAACCAAAGATGATAACGACATGCTCAAAGAAGCGGAACAGCAGCTTCGCACAGGCGGCTATATGGTATATACCACCATTGACAAGAGCGTGTACACATCCATGCGTCAAATCGCAGAAAATAAGGACAACTTCTCTGCTACAAGCAAAACCAAGGGTGACGAGCAAGCGGCCGCCATTCTAATTCAGCATAAAACAGGCGCCATTCTCGGTATGATGGAAGGCCGTGACTTCCAAAAGGAGCAAATGAACTATGCTACCCAGATGGTACGCCAGCCGGGTTCAGCCATGAAACCGATTGCTGCTTATCTGCCTGCTTTGGACAGCGGACTCGTACAGCCTGGTACGATTGTGGATGATGCTCCTATTATTTTGAAGGATGGCAGTCATGGGTATCACATCCCGAAAAATGCCAACAACCGCTATCAAGGATTGGTCACAGCCCGTTATGCACTGAATCAATCGCTAAATACGATAGCACTCAAGCTGTTTAACGAAAAGGTAGGGATCAGTAAAGCCTGGGCTTTTGCTAAAAAACTGGGTATTACCACCTTGGAACCAAGTGATAACAACGCCCAAACAGGGGTACTTGGCGGCTTAGCTCATGGGGTAACCGTTGAGGAGCTCACCAATGCATATGGAGCCATTCCAAATGGCGGTGTGTTTAATGATGCCTATATGATCGAAAAGATCGTAGATTCACAGGGCAATATTGTATATAAGCATCAGCCTAACCCTGTGCAGGCCTTCACACCACAAACCGCCTACCTGATGACGGATATGTTGCGTACAGCCGTATCGGAAGGCACAGGCAAACTGGTGAAGCGTAACTTTAACCAATCTGGCAAGATTCCAATTGCCGGAAAAACAGGCACTACGCAATCCTACACCGATGTTTGGTTTGAGGGTTTCACGCCTGACGTTACGCTGGGAGTGTGGGTTGGTTACAAGCAACCTGTCAATAAGCTTGAAACGAAAGCACAAAAAGAGCGGGCTCGCCGTCTGTGGGCTCTAATCATGAATGAAGTAACGGCTAAAGATTCTCAGTTGTTCCAAACAGACAGCTTCAAGCGACCTGACGGTATTGTAAGCCGTACAGCCTCCGCTTATGGTTCAGACATTTATAACAGTAAATATCTACCCAAAAACAGTGAAAATGGTGTTACCCGTGCGAAATACATTACCTATCAAGGTGTAAATTACATTCCACGTGATGGTACGCCAGATGATATGTTGTATGAACGGACTGTTAGAAAACGGGAAAAACCGATCTCAGAGTTGATTAAAGAGCTTCAGCAAGCCTTTACAGTGATGAAACGACATAACTCGTTGTCTTACTACCTGCCTCAAGATGCAGATAAAGAAGCTCCTACTCAGATTGACCCACGCAAGGACGATGGAGCAGCTCCTAACGCTCCTTCTAGTGTCAGCGTAAGTTATAGTGACGGCAAGGCGATAATCAGCTTTAGCCCCAGCGGAAATAGCGATGTTGTAGGTTACCGTCTGTATCGTTCCACAGATGGGGGCAGCTTCCAACGGCTTGGCAAGGTTGTCATGGCTGACGACTCCAAGGTTTTCTCTGATAGCCCTGGGGGAAGCAGCGCAAGCTACTATGTGACCGCCGTTGATGTGGGAGGACATGAGTCTGGACCAAGCAGCAAAGCAGACACAGCGCCTGTAGTACCCCCTGCGAATTCTGAGTCACCAGACGCTCCGGGCGTGGGAGATGGAACAGAGGTGCAGCCTACGGAAGTTCCTACTGCTCCTGGTCAGCCCCAAGCTAAAGCCGCAGGCAAGTCTGTAGCGCTCCAATGGAGTGCAGGAAAGCCCGCGGACGCTATAACAGGCTATAACGTATATTACAGTGAAAGCGGTGCGGAGCCTTTTAAAAACATAGGCTCTACCGCATCTACCAGCTTTGAGTATAAAGCGGGCAGCAAGCCCAAAGGCTGGTTCCGTGTTACTTCCATAAATGCCATAGGGGAATCGGCTCCTTCTGGAGCGGTTCGCCCATAATAATGGAAGACAAAAGCAGGAAACGATACTTTGGGTGAAGATGAATGAAATTCCCCTAATAAAAAGGGAGTCTCCATAGCTATAATGGCTATAGAGACTCCCTTTTTATTGCAAACATGCAGTAATTCAATCCTCAATAGTAGACAAGTCACCTGTAGGCAGGTTAAGTTCCCAGGCTTTCAGCACACGTCTCATAATTTTACCGGAACGGGTTTTGGGTAACTTTTCTTTAAACTCAATTTCACGCGGAGCAGCATGAGCAGACAGCCCTTCCTTGACGAAACGGTAAATATCCTGTTGTAACGCTTCCGACGCTGTATAGCCGTCACGCAGGGCGACAAAAGCTTTAATGATCTCTCCTCGTACAGTGTCTGGTTTCCCAATGACTCCAGCTTCGGCTATAGCAGGATGCTCCAGGAGCTTGCTTTCGACCTCAAAAGGACCGATGCGCTCTCCGGAGGAGTTGATGACATCATCAATTCTTCCCTGAAACCAGAAGTATCCATCCTCATCCATGTAAGCCGAATCGCCGGATACATACCAATCGGGAAAACGGAAATATTCCTGGAACTTGTCTGGATTGTTCCATATACGGTTCATCATGGATGGCCATGGTGTACGAATCGCCAAATGTCCCATCCTATTAGGAGGCAGCACCTGGCCTCTGTCGTCCAAAATAGCTGCCTGAATACCTGGGAGTGGCTTTCCCATCGAGCCCGGCTTAATCGGCAGCTCTGGGTAATTACAGATCAACTGTCCTCCTGTCTCCGTCATCCACCAAGTATCATGGATACGCTGTCCGTAGACTTGCCACCCCCATCTCACCACTTCGGGATTAAGTGGCTCCCCAACGGATAATACATGCCGCAAGCTGCTGAGATCATAATTGGCAACAACCTGCTCCCCTGCGCTCATCAGCATCCGAAACGCCGTAGGAGCACTATACCAAATCGTCACTTCGTGACGTTCAATCGTACGATACCAGTCCTCTGGGCTGAAACGGCCTCCACGAATGACATTCGTCGCTCCATTTAACCAAGGAGCAAAAATGCCATATGACGTTCCCGTAACCCAGCCAGGATCAGCAGTACACCAATACACATCATCTTCCCGCAGATCCAGCACCATTTTCCCTGTATAATAATGCTGAATCATTGCATTTTGCACATGATATACGCCTTTGGGCTTGCCCGTTGAGCCTGATGTATAGTGAATAATTAATCCATCTTCACGACTCAACCATTCGGGTTCAAGCTCTTCTGAGGACATAAGCATTTCCGTTTCAAAGTCAATAATCCCCTGTTCCCGTTCGTCCATGTTACCAACCACAAAAATATGCCGCAACTCAGGAAGCTCCTCACGTTTTACCCGTGAAAGAAGCGCAGGTGTGGTTACTAATGCCACCGCTCCGCTATCCTGCAAGCGATCCTTAACCGCCGTCTCCATAAACGCCTCAAATAATGGACCGACAACAGCCCCTACCTTTAAAACACCTAGCATACTAATGACCAGCTCAGGTGAACGCGGCATAAATATAAACACACGCTCTCCTTTACCAATACCGTATTTGCGCAGCACATTTCCGAACCTGTTGGAGCTGGCACGGAGCTGAGAAAAAGTATAGGTTTCATGACGGTTTGCGTCACAATACAAAAGTGCTGCTTTCTCTCCCCGACCTTCCTCAACATGTCGGTCAATCGCTTCATGTGCCATATTCACTTTGCCTGTTTCATACCACGTAAAATGACGTTCTACATCTTCCCACTGAAAGTTGTTGTAAGCTTGTTCATAAGGGCCCATGTTGGATGTGGGAACTACAGCCTGGAGCTCATCGATCTTCATGCATTCAGCCTCCTCACAATAGAATAATGAGAATTACACAGGACAAAATAGCGCTTACATAATTAATGATGCCAATGATCACCTTTAATTTGTGGATTGATTTAAAAGCACTTAATTGTGAACATTTCGTGTCTAAATCAGTATATCATAGTTTAGGATGTGACGACCATCCTTTTCATTTATTTGTTTTTTTGTTATAAGTAGGGGGTATGAAGAGCTACTGACGGCAAACAAGGAGGTCGCACACATGCAGCATTTAAAACTGTACCACTCGGACACACTGGATCATAACGGACAAACCATTCATGTAGAAGGACCGGTATCCGCTGATCGACTGCGGTCATTTCAAATGCATACGCAATTGGACGCCTTTCGTAAACCCAAAGAGCAATTCAACGCGCTAGTGGAAATTTCAGAACTGCCAGAAGGCAGAATCATCATTGCTCATGATGGAGAAACTCTTCTGGGATACGTGACTTTTCACTATCCAGATGAGATGGAACGCTGGTCAGAAGCTGGTATGAAGGATTTATTAGAACTCGGAGCTGTCGAGGTAGCCGATGACTACCGAGGGCTGGGCCTGGGCAGCCGAATGATTCGGATTGCCTTTGAGGACGGCCAGCTCGAATCCTATATTATTTTTACGACCGAATACTATTGGCATTGGGATTTAAAAGGCAGCGGTCTTTCCGTATGGGAATACCGCCGCATGATGGAACGCCTGATGAAAACCGTAAATATGGTATGGTACGCTACGGATGATCCTGAAATATGCTCACATCCGGCGAACTGCCTGATGGTAAGAATGGGAGACGATGTACCCCTCGAATCAAGAGAACAGTTTGACCGTATCCGGTTTGTCCGAAGATTCATGTATTAAAAAATCATATCATTAGTCCAAATGCTTGAGCATGAACTCCACAATACGGTGCGAACGATGCGAAGCTTCTACCGTAAACTCAGTATAATTTACGTGAGCTGATCCATCAGCCTTATCTGACATAGATCGTAGGACCACATAAGGCACAGCGTTCATATGAGCTGTCTGAGCTACTGCGGCGCCCTCCATTTCGGTACAAGCACCGTTCATTTCGTGATGTAATGCTGTTACTATCTCACGATTTGCGACAAATTGATCGCCGGAAAGTACTTTTCCGACTATATAGCGATCACCAAACGATTTGCAGGCTTGTTCAGCCAGGCGGACTAGAGCGGGATCGGCCGCGAACTCGGAGGTATCTTGATAAGGAATGACCCCTCTGGCATAACCCAAAGGCGTTACATCCATGTCATGCTGCATACATGTTGATGAGATGACAATGTCCCCAATGTTTAAATCGGGGTGCACTGCCCCTGCCACTCCAGTGAATATAATTTGTTCTACGCCAAAATGATCAATCAGGATTTGTGTTGTTACTGCAGCATTAACTTTGCCCACACCAGACTTGCAGACGACTACCCTATGCCCGTGAATTATTCCGGTAGTGTAGGTGATCCCCGCCTTGGTCGTCTTGTTTGCTTCCGTCATCGCTAAGAGCAGCAACTCAATTTCTTCATCCATTGCACCCATTAATCCATAAAGTCGGCTCATTACGTTTCCCTCGTTTCTTAGTTTGATGATGATAGCACAAGAAGCTATGTATCCACGAAAAAAGCTCCGTCAAAGGAGCTTTCATCGATGGTGTATCCTATTTGGCACTATACCTAGTCTAAATAATTAACTGATAACCGTAAAATGGTTTCATGCGGCAAAATAACGCGAGAGTTCTCCACGTTTTCCTTTTTCATCAGCTTGGTTAACAAACGCATCGCTACCGCACCCAAATCGTACATCGGTTGCGCGACAGTTGTCAGCTGAGGACGAACCATGGAGGCCATACGAATATTGTCAACACTGATGACCGAAAAATCGTCAGGTACTTTCAGTCCCTCATCCTGAATGCTATGAATCGCACCAATGGCCATTTCATCCGTAGCGGCAAAAATAGCAGTTGGTTTCTTCTTCAGACCGAGGAAGTATTTCATAGCTTCAACACCGGATTCATAACGATAGTTCCCGATTCGCACGAGATCTTCCTGATAATCAATTCCAGCTGTTTCCAACGCTCTCTTGTAGCCTTGGAAACGTGCATAGCCATTTGCAGGGTCTTGAAGCGTGCCACTGATCATTGCGATTTGACGGTGTCCATGGCGGATCAACGTGTTAACTGCATCAAACGCAGCGGCTTCATGGTCAATATCAACCGAAGGATAGCTACCTTTTTCATCACTCGTTGCACATAAAACAATAGGGACAGCAGCTGTATGAAATGCCTGAATATGCTCGTCCGTTACTGTGCCGCCCATGAACAGAAGTCCATCGACTTGTTTTTCAAGTAACGTATTGATAACGCGGATTTCTTTTTCTTTCCGCTTGTCGGCATTACATAAAATGATGTTATAGTGATACATATTTGCAATATCCTCAATACCGCGCGCAATTTCTGCAAAAATTGAATTCGATATATCCGGAATAACAACGCCAACAGTTGTTGTCTTCTTGCTGGCCAAACCTCTAGCTACCGCATTTGGGCGATATCCCAATTGTTCGATTGCTTCGTACACCTTTTTGCGAGTTTGAGGTTTTACATTAGGATTATTGTTAACTACGCGGGACACTGTCGCCATTGAGACCCCAGCTTCGCGAGCTACATCATAGATCGTTACCGTCACATTCCTTCTCTCCATTGCCAATAAATTTTCAACCGAATCCTAGATCAACTAATTAGAACCATGATACGACAAAATACTACTTTATGCAACGACAGCACTCATTCTACATAAGTGAGATGATCGTGGAGTGCACGGGCTGTAATATTCGAATGGGATGTATGCCAGACAGCCTCCCCGTCCTTGATTAAAATGGCCTGCGGGGATTCATGTTTCACCTGAAGCTTGTCCGCGGCGGCATTGGACACTGGTCGATCTTCTACTACATAAATGATACCGTATTCAATATTTTCGTCGGAAGCCCCTTCCAAATAAGATTCCACTTCCTGATATGCGCCTGCACTTATCGGACAACGTGTGCTATGCTTAAAGAGGAGTAACGGTTTATCTGATGACGCTTCCAGAGCCGTATTTAATTGTTGAATAGTAGTCATTTTCGTCATCGTCGCCATTGGATATACATTCCTTTCTGTGTCTTGTCGTATGGCCTATTCACATCGTAACAAAAAGAACATGTAAAATCCAATGGTGACCATGAAAATTTTCATATTTTTTAGTTTTTTGTATTCGTTAATACCGATTTACTGGTAAAACCGGATAATTGAAGCAATCTTTTCTCTACATCACTCATCCAATCTTCATCTCCTAGGCTTCTCGCATAGCGATAAAGATCCAGTAAGAGATTAATCCGAAGCTCCATTCGCTCCTCCAAAGCGGATTGCCAATCCACATGGGGATTGTCCGCTTCCTCCAGTATAAGCTTGCGAATAATTTCTGCCAGTTCATTGTTGCGAGCAAAAGATATTCGCCGGGGCGCAGGTTTGCTTCCTAGACTTTGTAAAAGTTCCTTAATGTCCTTCGTCACATGCTGCAGAACCTCACTGGAAAAGCATGACGGGCATGAGAATACAGGAACATGCAAAATCTCAACTTTACTCGCATATATTACCTTTCGCAATTCCAGTCCCATCGGTTCACCGCATTGGCATTGCTTATGCACTTTTAACCACCTCATTACGTAGGATCAAACTATATAAGGATCTCTTCTGATATCCAGATATATCTATCTACTAGTCTATAAAATATTTGTTAACTCTATAAAATCTATCATACCTTTTTTTATTTCGACTTTGGGGTCTCAAATCCTTCCACAGATTGCAGCAATGAACAAATTACCAAGGCATTGGAGAGTCAAAAAATGACGGTGATTGTAGTAAAAGAGCGACTTCTAACCTGAGAAACTGCGAAGGAATGGACTTTGGGCTTACTTTTTCTTAAGATGTAAAAGTACAGACTACGAACAAGGGTGTCCGATGTGGCGCAGGAAAGGATGGTTAGATGTCAAGACTTACCGGAAAAAAGGTCATTGCTCTCGTAGATGAGGAATTCGAGGATCTGGAATTATGGTACCCGGTGTACCGTGTTCGTGAAGAAGGCGCGGAGGTACATTTAGCCGGTGCTGAAAAAGGTAAAAAGTATATTGGAAAATACGGCGTGCCTGCCGAAGCAGAATATGCCTTTGAAGAACTGAATAGTAGCGATTATGACGGTATTCTTGTCCCTGGCGGTTGGGCGCCTGATAAACTGCGCCGCTACCCCAAGGTTATTCAACTTGTACAGGAGTTTCATGCCGCACATAAACCCATTGGACAAATCTGTCATGCAGGCTGGGTACTGATTTCAGCTAAAATATTGGATGGTGTCACGGTCACCTCCACGCCAGGTATCCGTGATGATATGGAAAATGCAGGAGCGATCTGGAAGGATGAAGCTGTTGTGACAGACGGACACATTGTATCCGCTCGTCGACCGCCCGATCTTCCACCTTACGGAAAAGCGTTCTGCGATGTATTAGCTAATCACACTCAGAAATAAGATATGTAACCCGACACAGGACTTGAGTAAACTTATGTATGGCTAGATCAAAAAAGCACCTTCAAACCATGAATAAAATGGTTTTGAAGGTGCTTTTTCGTCCGAGCGATCTAAGCAATGCGGATATTAAAATATTAGGGCCGCCCGGGTCCGGCCGGAGTACAGCTGATATTAGCCGCAGTCAGCTTGTCTTCGATCGCCGCACCAGTGGACATGCCGAAGCAAGCACGAGCGATTGCCGTTGCTTCAGATGTAGTCGTATTCAGCACTCGATGCTTGACCCGCAACAAAGATTGGGGGGACATACTGAGCTGATGTATTCCCAGTTCCAGCCAAAGTGGAACGGATCGTTCATCCCCAGCCATCTCACCACAGACACTCACATCAATTCCGGCTTGATGTGCCGCTTGTGCAATCATACGCAGCATTCGAAGTACAGCTGGATGGTATGGATGGTACATATGTGCAATCTGCTCATTCATACGGTCCACAGCCAGCACATACTGCACAAGATCGTTTGTTCCGATACTAAAAAAGTCGGTTTCAGCTGCCAAGAGATCTGCAATCATCGCCGCAGCCGGAACCTCAATCATAATCCCTCGCTGTATGTTGGGATTATAGGCAAGCCCTCTTGCATCCAAATCCGCCATAGCCTCTTTCAAAAGATCATCTGCCTGGCGGACCTCCTCCACGGATGAGATCATCGGATACATGACCTTGATATTCCCCATTGCACTGGCTCGCAAAATTGCAGTCAACTGCGTTTTAAACAGTTCCTTCCAATCCAGACTAATCCGTATCGCACGATACCCTAAAAAAGGATTTTCTTCCTCTGGAAGTTCAAGATAATCCAGCGGCTTATCACCGCCGATATCCAATGTACGAATTACCACGGAATGATTCCCTGCCTTTTCGGCTATTAGTCGATATACTTGATACTGCTCCTCTTCATCAGGAGCAGATTTACGATCCATATATAAAAATTCCGTGCGGAACAGCCCTACACCTTGCGCTCCATGCTTCAAAGCGGCCTCCAGCTCTTTGACAGAACTAATATTGGCCGCCAGCTTCAGCGTGGTTCCATCCTTGGTCACAGCTTCTACAGAAGCGAGCACCTGAAGCTGTTCCTTTCTGCGTCGCTGCTCGTCACGCAAAATGATATAGTGGTCTGTTACGGATTTTTCTGGGTTTACATACACCCTACCCAGGTCTCCGTCCACAACCATCATATCTCCGGTTTGAACGGGCAAATTCAAATTGCTCTCCAATCCAGAAACGAGTGGAATACCAAGCGCGCGGGCCATAATCGCAGAGTGCGATGTTTTACCACCATTCATAGTCACAATCCCTAGCACATAGCTAGGATTCAAGTGGGCTGATTGAGATGGCGAGAGCTCCTTGGCTACCAGGATATAGGGCTGTGTATCCTTGGGAAGAGTTACTTCCGGTGCGCCCAGCAAATGCTTGAGCAGTCGGTTCCCCACATCCTTAATGTCGATTGCCCGCTCTTTCATATATTCATCATCCAGCAAATCAAACATTGTCACAAAATGATCAATAGCTTCCTTCACAGCCACCTCGGCTGCCTTGTACTGACGCTGAATAATGCCGCTAATTTCGTTCATAAATTCCGGATCTTCCAATATCGCAAGATGAGCATCGAAAATGCTGGATTCCTCCACTCCCACCATCTCTCGAAACTCATCCTTAATAAACTGGATTTCACTTTTGGACGTACGTATTCCTTCATACAATCGTTCAAATTCCTTCGCAAGATCTACCGTATCCATTTTTTGATCAGGTAAATCCCACTCCCAGCTCGGCAGGACAAATGCCTTCCCGATGGCCACACCTGCTGCGGCGCCGATGCCTTCTATCATGTTTCTACCCCTCCAACATTCCTGTCATGCAGCACAACGGACATTACCGAGGCCTGACCCTTTTTCACTGTTTTAAACGGAGCAAAGCTCCACGACTTGACGCGATCCGGATTCGTGATGACCATAGGAGTCACCAGCGATGGAGCTTGCTCTCGCAGCGCCTGCAAATCAAATTTGATCAGCAATTGCCCCGGCTCAACCGTATCGCCTGCTTCTACCATAGCAGTAAAATTCCCTTTTAGCTGTGAAGTATCAATCCCGATGTGAAGCAGAACCTCAAGTCCTTCTCGTGTGGAGATGCCTAAAGCGTGCATGGTCGGATACAAATGCATTACCGTTCCATACACCGGAGACACAAGTTCACCGCGTTCAGGGACAAAAGCAACACCGTCCCCAACCAGCTTTGTCGCAAAAATTTTGTCAGGCACTTCATGAATCGGTAACATTTTTCCATGTACAGGAGCATTGAACAAAATTTGAGGAAGATCACGCTCCATCAGCTTCGCAATTTCCTCACGAATCAGTTCTGAATAGGTTCCAAATACGACTTGTAAATTACCCCCGCCCAGATTAATAAGCCCGGCCGATCCCAAAGCCTTCATCGCTCCGGTATCTATCAGCCTGTCATTGTGGACGGTCAGCCGCAAACGGGTGATGCAGGCCTCTACCTGCACAATATTCTCCTTCCCACCGAGTGCTTCCAGAATAAGCGGAGCACTGTAAGGAATATTACCAGCCCAATCCTCCAGAACCGAGCCTTCCTCGCGGCCGGGCGTAGGAATACGGAACCGACGGATTGCCCATCGAAACAGTACATAGTACACAAGTCCGTATGCCACTCCGACTGGAATTAACAACCAGGCATTGTGTGACAGATGGAAATTAAGGACATAATCTATAAAACCCGCCGAATATGAAAAGCCATGATGAATGTCTAGCTCAAAAGTAAGCCACATAGCTAGACCAGACATAACCGCATGAACGAGGAACAAATAAGGAGCTGCAAACAAAAAGGCAAACTCAATCTGTTCCGACACACCGGTAAAAAAGCAGACCAATGCAGCTGTGAGAAACGTTTTTTGCACCTTTGGCTTCAAATCTTCACGAGCTTCCTGAATGATTGCAAGCGCAATAGCAGGGATCGCAAACATCATAATGGGAAACAACCCGGACATGAAATAGCCCGCTGTCGGATCGCCAGCAAAAAACCGGGGCAAATCCCCCTGCACAACGTTGCCAGACGGCGTTTTATATGTACCCAGTTGAAACCAAAATATATTGTTAAGCAGATGATGAAGACCAAAAGCGGCCAACAGCCGATATAGAATGCCGTAAATAAGCAGTCCAAAGCCGCCCAGGCTCGATTCCAGGCCTACTATAAATTCCAGCCCTCGCTGAATCAGCGGAGCAATAATCAACATGAGCCCTGCAAATACAGCAGAGAACAGGCCAATAAGCAGCAGAACAAATCGGGTGCCCCCAAAAAACTGTAGCACTTCGGGCAACTTAATGCTTTTGAAGCGATTATAAGCCAACCCTGAAATGACCCCCAAAATGATGCCAATAAGCGTCGCTGGCTGAATGAGTCCGTTTCCAAATCTCAATGTGACCTGGTCATATATAGCCATACCAGCCAATGCCGCCAGTCCCGCCTGACCTGCTTGATTCGACATCCCTAGTGCAACACCCACCGCAAACAAATACGGCAAAAAATAAAAAATCCCGTGTCCCGCCGCATTTGCCATATCAGATACCATAGGAAATCCCCAAGTGGCCCAAGGAAGGCTGCCGAGACTTAGCAATATCGCAGCTGCTGGCAGCACCATCGTCGGGAGCATGACAGCACGACCAAGCTGTTGTAAGGATCCGAGCCAATTCATGGCATTCCTCTCCCTTCTATCCCTGATGGTAAGCCGAATAAATACTTTTGTCAAAGCCATGGTTACGTCAGCCAAAAATATTTATTTACGCTTCTACAGGTCAGATAACTTATTAATCAACGATAAGCCTATGAATTCATTTAGTCCCTCTCATATTTCAAGCATACATACATTATATGGATATCTGAAAGTATAATATACTGTACCACAGTTCTCATTTCACACCAAAAACCTTCAACCCTATAGAACAAGGGAAGAAGGTTTTCTTCATGTGCATACAGTATGGGTATGAGATGTAATTATCCTTTACGAACAGCTTGGGTCACTGAATCCTCTACCTTAATGCAGCGGTCCATAATAACCGTCATGCCATGCTCCTGCGCAATGTCAGCGGCTTCCTGACTTATAATTCCCTGTTGCAGCCACAATATCTTAGCTCCAATAGCAGCGGCTTCACGCGCAACCTCTGCGCAGTATTCACTGCGGCGGAATACATTAACCAATTCTACGGGTTCGGGAACCTCAGCAAGACTGGCATAGCAAGTTTCTCCAAGAATCGTTTGCCCTGCAGCCACAGGATTAACCGGAATAATCCGGTATCCCCGCTTTTGCATAGCATAAGAAACCATGTATGAGGTGCGGTCTGATTTATCAGACAAACCAACAACCGCAATATTGCCTACTTGTTCCAAAATGTTCTTAATCTCTTCTCTGGACGGATTTTCAAAAGCCATTTTATCTCCTCCTGTCTGCATCATAACTTACCTTTATTTTACCCATTCTACAGAAGCACCAAGCGTCGTCAGATGGTCGAAATACTGTGGATACGATTTGGCGACATGATGCGCATCCTTAATCATTAACGGCTTCTGCGCGCGCAAACCTACTACCGTCAATGCCATAATAACACGGTGATCAAAATGCGCGTTAATTTCCACACCACCTTCGACACCCTCTGGTCTGCCATGTACAATGATTTCCGCTTGACGCTCTTCTACGCGAGCGCCAGCCTTGCTCAACTCATTCAAATAATCAGTAATACGGTCACATTCCTTATACCGCAAATTTTCCACGTTATAAAAACGGGATGTACCTTCGGCAAATACAGCCGCAGCTACCATGGCAAGCACAGCGTCTGTCGCAGCATCACCGTCAAACTCGATGGCTTTCAATCGACCGTTCCCTTTTACGACAACGGTATCGTTCTCATGTGTCAGTGGCACTTCCATCATACGCAGTACATCTACAATTGCACGTTCTCCCTGTTTGCTCTGCTCTTTAAGACGATGGATCGTAACATCTGAATTCGTTACTGCAGCAGCCGCTAGCACCGCAGCACTCCCTGGGTAATCCCCCTGTACAGTATACGTACGTGGCTGGTAGGATTGCCGACCCGGGACGCGAAAAGACATGTAGTCATCACTTGCATGAATGATAATACCGGCCTCTTGCAATACCTCCAAAGTCTGCCCGATGACCACTTTGGATTTCAAATCATGCAGCACTTCGATTTCACTATCTTCCCCCAGTAAAGGTGTAAGGAACAGCAGAGCGCTCAAATACTGTGAGCTGACCGAGCCGGATACCTGAATTTTACCGCCCTTCGGCTGACCACCCTGGATACGTATTGGCAACTTGCCTTCACGATGATCTACCTTAACCCCCAGCTGCCCTAATGCATCGATTAAATCATCATGTGGCCTTTTCCCCAAGGAGTCTGGATATGTATTCACAAATGTAACATCCGGACATAGGGACGCAATTCCCATCAAAAAGCGGAGCACCGCACCTGCATTACCTACATTCAATTCTTTCACAGCTTGAGGATGGCTACCAAAACCTGTAATCACTATTTTTTCATCATCCTCTTCCAGCACTGCTCCCAGATCGGTGATACAACGGCGCATAGCATCACTGTCTTCACTATGAGCTGGATAATAAATAGTACTTTGTCCTTCGGCAAGTGCAGCCGTGAGCAGATAACGAGTCGTGTAGTTTTTGGAGGACAAAGCCCCAATTTCTCCTTGTAAGGAAGGGGTAGGTCTAACGATAACATCCATAATATACATGCTCCTTTTCGATTCAAACCATCCTAGTTTACGTTAATTATACAAGTTGTAACGTTCTTTTCTCCACCTAAAAAATAAGAAATATCATTTAGGCCTCTTGAGGTTTAGCAACCTGATTGCCTAATCTTTATTTAGTATTAGATTTGGGCTAATTGACAGCCTAGAGATCGGTTCGCTATCATACATAGAGAGTGTGACGTTTCTCACACGATAACAACACTAGTAGTACCCAACTACATTAGAAAAGAGGTCCAAGCCATGACGCAAATCGCTCTGATTGAACCTTCTGAGCTTCGCGCACGCCTGCAAGCAGGAGAACAATTGCAATTGATCGACGTCCGTGAGGCGGAAGAAGTAGCGGAAGGTATGATTGAAGGTGCCAAGCACATTCCGCTCGGACAGATTCCGGGCCGTCTTGAGGAAATCGAACGCACCGGTGAAATCATTTTTATTTGCCGGAGCGGTTATCGCAGTGAACGTGCCTGCGAATATTTGCAGCAGCTAGGTTACGAAGGCTGCACCAACATGACCGGCGGCATGCTTCAATGGTCACAGGAGCAACCAAACAGCTAGTTTATAAAAGAGACGGGAACTTTCCGTCTTTTTTATTTGCACTCAAAGCTTAGACGCGGTAAAGCATTAAAATATTGTGTTTCTATCATACCATAGCGTCAAAAGATTACACAATCCTTTACCGGCTTCAAAATTGTGTCTATCATACCAAATCAAAAAAAGGAAGCTTTTTCTACCCATAGGGCTAAAAAAGCTTCCTTTTGCGTTACCTACTGCATCATTACATATTCATCGGTTTATTAGAACCATTGATGATGGAATACGCCTTCTTTGTCCACACGCTTGAACGTATGTGCACCAAAGTAGTCGCGTTGCGCTTGCAGCAGGTTTGCTGGCAAACGCTCAGTGCGATAGCTGTCATAGTAAGCAAGCGCGCTGGAGAAGCCAGGCACTGGAATACCTTGGGATACAGCCACGGAAATCACTTGACGCCAAGCATCTTGATACGTTTCTACTATATTTTTGAAGTAAGAATCCAGCAACAGATTTTTCAAGGCAGGATCACGGTCATACGCATCCTTGATATTTTGCAGGAATTGCGAACGGATAATGCAACCACCCCGGAAGATCATTGCAATTTTTCCGTATTTCAAATCCCAATCATATTCATCGGAAGCTGCACGCATTTGAGCGAAGCCTTGAGCATAAGACACAATTTTACTTGCGAACAATGCTTTACGTACGCTTTCGATAAATTCTTTCTTGTCGCCACTGAAGGATTCAGCTTTAGGACCGCTCAGCACTTTGCTTGCCGCAATACGCTCGTCTTTCATAGCAGACAAGAAACGGGAGAATACGGACTCTGTAATCATGGACAATGGCACGCCCAGATCCAGCGCGCTTTGGCTCGTCCATTTACCAGTACCTTTTTGACCTGCTGCATCCAAAATCACATCTACCATAGGCTTGCCTGTTTCAGCATCATATTGGGAGAAGATGTCGGCAGTAATTTCGATCAGGTAGCTGTCCAGTTCACCTTTATTCCATTCTGTGAAGATTTCATGAAGCTCTTCCGCACTCACATTCAGAACTGATTTCAGCAAGTGATATGCTTCACCAATTAATTGCATGTCGCCGTACTCGATACCGTTGTGCACCATTTTTACATAGTGACCAGCACCGTCGGGACCAATATATGTACAGCATGGGTCGCCGTCCACTTTAGCAGAGATTGCAGTCAGAATCGGCTCTACCAGTTTATAGGCACTTTCTTGTCCACCCGGCATAATGGCAGGACCATTCAAGGCACCTTCTTCCCCACCGGATACGCCTGTACCAATAAAGCGAAGTCCTTTTGCCTCCAGCTCCTTGCTGCGGCGCTGTGTATCTGGGAAGTAAGCATTGCCTCCGTCTATAATAATGTCGCCCTTGTCCAGATGAGGCACAAGCTGTTCAATCGTGGCATCTGTAGCTTTACCAGCTTGAACCATGATCAGGATTTTACGGGGTGATTCCAGTGAGTTTACAAATTCTTCAATGGAGAAAGTACCCGTCAGTTTTTTACCTTCTGCTTCTTTGATAAGATCGTGCGTTTTTTCTAGAGAGCGGTTAAAAACCGAAACGGTGAAGCCTCTGCTCTCAATATTAAGGGCCAAGTTTTTACCCATTACCGCCAGGCCGATCACACCAATTTGCTGTTTTGCCATCTGGTTCCTCATCCTTTGCAACATATTTTGTGTTCTATATCGCCGCTTTACCGCATTACACTTTATGTGAATCGGAACACGTGCACTTCTATTTTAACGTTTTTAGTGTCAGAAGTGAACCCCTGTCTAATCGCAGATCAAAACACCCCATTTGCATGAGGTGTTCCGATGTACTACGCTTCCATCATCAACAGTTGGTGAGATAGCGTTTGCAGGCGTTTATGGCAACTCTCGATTTTAATCGTATCTTTTTCCGTCATCGCTGCGAACAGCTTCTCCAATTCATCGTCTACCTCCATCTTAAGCAGCAGCAGCCGGGTTTCCCCTTCATTGGAAGCGTACATATCCTCCATTTCCTGAGCGGACAGCACCGGTCCCTTCTGATAAATGACACGCTGCTTAAAGCCAGTAACCTCGACCAGACGAATGACCTCGCCGAACAAAATATTTTCCACCAAAATATGATGATCCTTGACTCTTTTGACAATGGCATGACCTCGGGTGCTTCCAATCAGCTTCTCCAACCACTCAGCCAGCTTGGCATCGCGGATTACATAATCTCCAGCCAGCTTGTAGTGTCCAGTGCGCAATTGTTGAAAACGGAGCTTCACCAGCTTGCGCCCGGTTCTCACCGACAAAACCAGATACGACTCATCCTCGCTCCAGTACAGCGAATACCCTTCCGATATCAAATCCTTGATCAGATTATGGATATGCCGACGGCTAAACCGGAGCTCTAGATTGCAATATTCTACCTCACAGCCCTTGTTCACGGCATTCCCTCCTTTTTCAAGTCCGATTCAAGAAGTCCGGCTACAGCAAGCCTGCGGCTTTCCCGCTTGATCTTCCCTTGCTCTATTTTATACTTCATTTTATGTAAGGGTACTTGGTTATTTGACCTATTTTTATGAGTAACAGCGCACAATCCTACTTTTGCCTTATATGCTTGTACCGAGCCCGGTCTAAAGTCGGTCAAGCCCGTGACATTATGCTATAATCGGACATATTACGCCAAACGATATGGCTTAGCCTAGATATAGGAGGAATAGGAATGACATTCAGTGGATTTACTGCAGAGGACTTTGATGTTTTTGAAATACCAGGCTTGGAGCCTCGTATGGAGGTGCTGGTTCAGCAGGTACGACCCAAGTTGGAGGCGATTGGCGAGGAGCTGGCCCCCTTCTTGACGGACTTATGCGGAGAACCTATGCACGTTCATGTAGCCAAGCATGCACGGCGTAAAGTCAATCCCCCGATCGATACATGGGTAGCCTGGGCGGCAAATAAGCGCGGGTATAAGGCCTTGCCGCATTTTGAGGTAGGGATGTTCGCTTCCCACATTTTCGTTATATTCGCAGTCATTTATGAAAGTCCGAATAAAATCACGTTTGCCCAGGCCCTTGAAGCCAACCTGAGCGATGTGCGCTCTAACCTGCCGGGCCATTTTTACTGGTCGATGGATCATATGGCTCCTGAAGGCACAGAACAGCAGCAAATGGACACTGAGGAGTTTCAAACCATGATTAACAAGCTGCAGCAGGTAAAAAAAGCCGAAGTTATGTGCGGGCTCCGTATTGATCGTAATGACCCTCTCGTCAGTGACGGAGCTGCGTTGCTGCGGACGGTGCGTTCCACCTTTGAGCATTTGCTGCCGCTGTATCGAATGGCTTTCCCAAAGGAGTAGTACCGCACGTTGGAGTAGCACCAGCACGTTTTTGAATGCTGTTCAGGCCTCTGCATTCTTCCTGCGCGGATGGCGCGCCAATACCAGATGGCAGCTAAACATGAGCAGCATCACGATCCCACTGATGATAAAAGGTGTTGTGTGTCCGGCATGGTCCCATAGCACCCCTGAAACGAGTGGGCCGATAACCATGCCAGAGCCTTGAAGTGTTAAAAAAAAGCCCCATACTGTTGCACGCTCGCTTTCCGGAATCAGTTGGGCAAGAAACGTGTTCCATGCAGGCAAAATGAGCGCGTACCCCAAGCCAATGATGGCGACGGATGCAAACACAAGCGGAATGCTCTGTACTGTTGAAAAGAAAAATAGCGTGGTTCCGGCAAGCAAAAAACCGATGTGCAAAAAATACTTGGTTCCAAGGCGATCCACCAGCTTGCCACAAGGGATCAATGCCAGCACAGTCACGCCACCACCAGCAATCAGAAGCATGCTATACAGGTTCGGCGAAATTCCGAGATCCGTCCGCGCATACAGCGTTAGCACAGGGCTGATCAAACCAATGACAAAGGACTGCAAAAACAGCGCAGGGTAAATTAATGGATTCACATTAAGCTTGGTTTTGAGCGTGTGGATCGTCTCCTGGATACCTCTCAGCACTTGCTGCTTCTGGTTAGAGTCCTCACCCGAAGATATTAGAGCGCTCTGTTCAGATTCAGCTTTGCCAGCAGACCTGTTCGTTCCGGGCAGCATAAGAGCAACCAGCAGCAATACAATGCTGCACCCTATCAAAATCATGAATACCGTACTGTAAGAGTGTCCGTAGTGGGATATGGCGAAGTTCATAAGGAGTGGACCCAAGCCCGTTCCACCCATGGACGCAATTTCTAGTGTCCCCATCGCCGCACCGTTATTGTTATTAGGTCCGGACATTTCAGTCGTCCCAGTCATCACACAAGGCCAGAGCGGAGATGTCCCCAGTCCTAGCAGCAGACATGCGATGACAAGCCACACAGGCGCTGTCAGGGCGCTTAGCATAATGATCGCTACAAGCGTAAACAACAACGCGGTTGACATTGTTCCACGGTAACCGAGCCGTTCAGCCATCCAGCCGGCCGGCGCCCGGAATGCATTGTCTCCAAAATACTGCAGCGAAAAAGCCAAACCGATGATCCCGGCCGACAGCCCCAACGTTTCTCCCATATATACCGGCAGAATGGATACCAGAAGAGATCCCTTCATAAATTCGACCAGAAATACGAGTATCCACAATTTAGCAAAAAAGGGAGTCCACAGCCGTTGCGAAGCTTTTTTTCTTCTTATTTGCTTCATCTATCTCCACATCCTCTACCTACGTTTATTGTATATACATTCCAGGTTCTCCGCCTACTCCGCTCTTTGGCAAATAAATGCGTCCCCAATCGCTTGCATTCCTACTTCAAACTGCTATACTCAATTTTGTTCTATTATCAATTGCACAGGATTATTTGAAATCCTGCATGAAAGGTTGTGACAACACTAATGAATCAAAGCACCACCCCGCTTTTTACTGCTTTGAAAAAGCATGCTCAGAGCAACCCGGTTCAATTTCACATCCCAGGTCATAAAAAGGGAGTGGGGGCAGATCGGGAATTTCGCGAATTTATGGGGGATAATGCTTTTTCCATAGATATGATCAACATCGCTCCACTGGACGATCTGCATCAGCCATCAGGCGTCATTGAAGAAGCTCAAAAGCTTGCAGCAGAAGCCTTCGGAGCTGATTATACTTATTACAGTGTACAGGGCACAAGCGGAGCCATTATCACCATGATTATGTCCATTTGCATGCCGGGTGATAAAATTATTGTACCCCGAAATATACACAAATCTATAATGTCTGCCATTATCTTTGCTGGTGCAAAGCCGGTATTCATTTCTCCAGTCAGTGATGAGAATCTCGGTATTCACCACGGGGTTACAACCAAGTCCGTACGCCGGGCATTGGAACGCCACCCTGACGCCAAGGGCGTCCTTGTCATCAACCCGACATATTACGGTGTGTGCGCCGATTTGAAGGAAATTGTAGATCTCGCTCACAGCTATAATGTGCCGGTCCTGGTCGATGAGGCTCACGGAGTACTGATTCATTTTCACACTGATTTGCCGATGTCCGCCATGGAGGCGGGGGCAGATATGTCAGCTACAAGCGTTCACAAGCTGGGTGGTTCCTTGACTCAAAGCTCGATACTGAATGTAAATACAAAAAACGGATTTGTTAATCCGCAGCGTGTACAAACTATTTTTAGTATGCTAACAACGACGTCGACTTCGTATATCCTGCTGGCTTCGTTGGACACATCCCGACGCAATCTGGCCCTTAACGGTCATGAAATTGCCCAACGTGCTCTGGAACTAGCTGAATATTGCCGCTCAGAGGTTAACAAAATTGAGGGACTATATTGCTTCGGCAGCGAAATTCTTGGCACAGAAGCTACCTATGATTATGATCCGACCAAAATTACGGTTCATATCCGCCATTTAGGCCTTACCGGGTATGATGTGGAAAATTGGCTGAGAGATCACTACAATATCGAGGTTGAGCTTAGCGATATGTACAATATTCTTTGTTTGGTGACCCCTGGTGATACCAAAGAGGAAATTGACATTTTACTAAAAGCTTTGCGAGAGCTGGCTTCACTACACTATTCCACAGGTCAGCAGCATGAACTGGTTGTCAAGATACCGGATATACCGCAGCTTTCCCTCATCCCGAGAGACGCTTTTTATGGAGATACGGAAATTGTGCCTTTTAAGGAATCTGCTGGTCGCATCATTGCAGAATTCATTTACGTATATCCACCAGGCATCCCGATCCTATTACCAGGAGAAGTTATTTCGCAGGACAATATTGATTATATTGTAGATCATGTGGAAGTAGGCCTGCCGGTTAAAGGACCTGAGGATCGAACGGTACATCAGGTGAAGGTTATCGTTGAAACTGACGCTATTTCTTAATTATGATCTGTTAGCACCTGCCTTGCAAAAAAATGTTGGCAGTCAATAAAAAAAAGCCCCCATTTGGGGGCTTTTCTAGTGTTTTGAAGAGCAAGTACAGCTGCTGTATCCAATCCTATTCGTATTGGGCAACAAGCTCGCTGTATGCAGCTTCTACACGCTTCCACTCATCTTCGTCCTCAATATTGTAAAGCACCATTTCTTCGTTTTCTTCTTCCATACGAAGAATGATGCCATCCGCTTCAGGATTGCCTCGCTCAAGCAAAAGAGCATAAACGTGATCTTCTACGTCAAAGGTCTCTACCAGCACCATTTCTACATCTTTGCCGTTTTCATCAGTTAGCGTAAGAACCATTTCTTCATGTTCGTGGTCATGATCGTGGTTGCAGGCTTCACCGTGTTCATGTTTGTGATCACTCATGGAAATACCTACCTTCAAATTGTTTTATTTTCCCTCGTATCGTAACATGATCAAGAGTGCAGGTCAATTTGTGGTATGCCTAATTTATCGCTGTAATGACTTTTTCGGACACCAGTGTGTAACTGCCATCTTTACTTTCTTTAATGTAGAAACCGACACGATAATTCCCTGCTGTTTTGAAATCATACGTAAAGTCGTTAGTACGGAACCAGAAGTTATCCTTTTGCGCTCCTTTGATATCTTGGGACTGAATATCCTTTACGTTGCCCGAAGGATCGGTAATTGCTACTTTTACTCCAGAAATATCTGTTTTCAGGGTATCAATTTGACTGAACACATTAAACTTCACTTTGTTACCTTTATTCACGTTACCAAACACAGTATCCCCCTTGAACAGAAACATATGCACGTTGGGCTGGTCGAAAACAACCTTTCCACCAGAAGGATCAAAATTTACAAGTCCGTTAAAATCACGGATAGGCACATAAGTTTTCCCATCAATGACAACTGCGCCATCTTTTGACACTTCTCCGTTAATAATCAACTGCACTTGGTCCTTGGCGGACTCCGCCGAAATGACGGTCCCTCCCATTATTGAAAAGGCCATCATTAGGGCCATCACTTTTCTCCATTTCATACTACATATCCCTCCATCGTTATCTGTTAAAAACCATCTGTCGTACATTTATACCTAGCTCAGCCGCACAAGTTGCGCTGTGCTTCACAAATTGTCCAAAGTTTTTACATAAGGAGCCATATCTTTAGTTCCCGTAGCCTAGATGTTAAAATACGATTTGTAGGATGTCTTATAACACATCGTCTGGAGGGTGAAACCATAATGGGTCTAACGATACAAATGCTTGGTACAGGCAGCGCCTTTGCCAAGCATTATTACAACAACAACGCACTGCTGGATAGCGGTGAGGGCAAGCTGCTGATCGATTGCGGTACAACCGCATCTCTAGCATTACACCAGATGGGTGTCCCTTTGCCTGATATTGATGCTATTTTAATCACACATATTCACGCAGATCATGTCGGAGGCTTAGAAGAATTCGGTTTTCAAATGAATATCCTTCATCGTCGCAAACCTCGGCTCTATATCGCCGAACCATTAATTCACCCTTTATGGGAGCATACGCTCAAGGGCGGCATGTCCCAGCAAGGTATGATTGACAAGCTTGAGGATGTATTCGAGGTAAATGTCATTACGCTTGGCGTACCCACCACATTAGTACCTGGTATCCAAGTAGAGCTAATTCCTACACGGCATATTCCTGGTAAACCTAGTTACTCCTTGTTCATTAACGAACGTCTTTTTTATAGTGCAGACATGGTTTTTGATCCCGATCTACTTCATCATTTGGTGCATGAACGGGGATGCCGCAGCATTTTACATGAGGTTCAATTACTAGGTGCTGGAGAAGTCCATACCACGTTAGATGAGCTGCTAAGCTTGCCAAAATCTCTTCAAGAGCAAGTTCATCTGATGCATTATAGTGATGATATGGAACAATTCAGGGATAAGGCAGGAATGATGTCCTTTCTGGAGCAGCAGCGAGTATATTCACTAAAGGAATTGGAACGTGCAGAGTAACTGATAAAGAGAACTTGAACAATTAAAAAGCCGCCTGACTTTCCTACAAAGGATAGCCTGGCGGCTTGCTGAATTTCTTTGAATAGGCTGGGCACGTTAATATTGAGCGTCAAAGTCAGAACATCGGCAGTTGATCCAGGTTATTAGAAGGATCTCCATCGGCATCCCCTCGGATTCGTTTGCTTCCATCCTTGGCCTTGAATACGTTGACGCCTGCAATTGAGCCTGCCTCAATCTCGTTCAACGCTTGGCTATAATCCAAAATTCGTCCAGTAGATGTCTGGAACGACGTAAGATCGCCATCCCCATTTTTACGCACTGCTGTAATGTGTTCTCGTTCTGTATTCGCCATGCTGCATCGCTCCTTATCCATAGTATAGTGGAGGAACTTTTACTAGCATGCGCATTGTACAGCTTTGTATGCACCCTGTGCTTGACTACAACTTTTTACGCATACGCACGTGCGGTATTCCTGCATCGTCAAAAGGTTCATCGGAGATCGTTTCATAGCCAAGCTTTTCGTAAAACTTCTCAGCTTGACATTGGGCATCTAACAACGAGTATCTCAGCCCAAGTTCACGTGCACGTTCCTCCAGTGCCAGCAGTAGCACACGTCCATAACCTGCTGCACGATGCTCCTTGAGAACGGCAATACGTTGCATTTTAGCTGTATCTTCATCATAATATGTTAACCGGCCCGTAGCCACCATTTCGCCATGTTCACAAATTAGCAAATGATGGACGGTATCTCCCAGCTTGTCATAATGATCAATCTCAAGATCTAGAGGAACCTTCTGCTCTTCGACAAACACTTTGGTACGGATCAATATTGCCTGCTGTAGTTGCTCTTCTGTTGTTACAGTTATAATTTCTGCGGCCATCGTCTGTTCCTCCTATCAGTAACTTCAAATTGTAAACTCGCTAAATTTGAATTATATATATAAATAGTCATGAAGTACAGGCTGATTTCTATTTTTTCACTTTACATATATGGCTAATACATGATATTATCTAGTAACTACAGGACGGTAGCTCAGCGGGAGAGCATTATCTTGACAGGGTAAGGGTCATGGGTTCGATCCCCATCCGTCCTATTCGTCAAAAGCCTTGATGTTCAAGGCTTTTTTTGTTTTTCTAGAGATAAAGCGAATTGTGCTGAAAAGAGAAACTGGTCTGTTTAAGATTTAAGCGACAAAAAAGCCAACCGGAAATAAGGTTGACTTTCTTATATACTCTACCGCTACACTTAAGCATCAATTTCTTTTTTTCACTAAGATTGAATTCTAAAGAATTGTTCGGCAATACGTATCTCTTCTATTATATAGAAGGACAACTAAGCCCAGCCTCCTAGCACAAAAAACCTGATGCCCCTAGATTACGATAAAAACAGTTCCACTCTCACTGTCAATCTCCGTCGGGTAAGTGGTCACACATCCAGTATCCTGCTCTCGCACTTGGCCGGTAGGCAGGTCGACTTTCCAGTCATGAAGCGGACAATGGACCACCGACCCACATATCATTCCTTCGGACAGCCGTCCCCCTTTGTGCGGACAACGGTTCTCAAGCGCACGCACGCTACCGTCACTGAGGCGGAATACGGCTATCTCTGTGTTATGAATGCGAACGGTCCTTGCTCCACGTCGGTCAATTTCGTTCAGATCTGCTATCCTGATTCTATTGGTTGTCGTATTGGTTTCCATTTGGTCCTCCCCCTATTCCGTTACTATCTTAAGCTCCGGCAGCTGTACAAAATTTTTGCGCAGCTCTTCGTTATGAATGATTTCGTGCCACGGATCAGTCGTTGTGCCTAACGTCTCCTCGATTCTGGTTACCAGTTGCTGCCTCGTCTCCGCATCTGCTAGTACCTGTTTGATCGAATCCACGCCTACCCGTTCCACCCAATGAGCTGTACGCTCGTTCCAATTCGCCTGCTCACGATAATATTGCAGATAGGCACCCGTCCATTCCATCACTTCATCTTCCGTTTTAACGGTACAAAGCAGTTCTGCTGCGCGCACCTTAATACCGCCGTTACCTCCAATGTAGATCCCCCAGCCACCGTCAATAGCGACAACACCCAAATCCTTGATCGTCGCTTCTGCGCAGTTGCGTGGACAGCCTGACACAGCCAGTTTGACTTTGGATGGCGCATTCAGACGTTCAAATGCCTTTTCTAACCTTATCCCCATGCCCATAGCATCCTGAGTACCGAAGCGGCAAAAAGTGTTACCCACACACGTCTTGACCGTTCGTAATGTCTTTCCATATGCATATCCCGACGGCATATCTAGCTCAGACCAGATTCCCGGTAAATCTTCCTTTTTTACCCCAAGCAGATCAAGGCGTTGGCCACCCGTAAATTTAACCAGAGGCACGTTGTATTTTTCCGCGACAACAGCAATCTTCTTCAGGTCGGCAGGTGACGTAACTCCTCCATAAATGCGGGGCACCACAGAGTAGGTGCTATCTTTCTGGACATTGGCATGGTACCTTTCATTTGTGAATCTGGATTCCTTTTCATCCTCATAATCTAGGGGCCACAGCATACCCAGATAATAATTGAGGGCCGGACGGCATTTGGTGCATCCTTCAGGTTCGTTCCAGTCCAGCACGTTCATCACTTCTTTGACGCTCTTCAACCCCATGTCCCGGATACCATCAATAATCGCTTCCCGATCAAGTGTCGTACAACCACATATCCCCTCTTTCATCGCTTCTCCGGTTTCTACACCTGCGTACAGCTGTAAGATCCCCTCCACTACTGGCTTGCAGCCGCCGCATGATGCTGATGCCTTCGTGCAGGCCTTAATTTCCCCGAGACTCCCACACCCAGCCGCAATCGCTTCTCTGATGTCACGCTTGGAAACACCGTTACATCCGCATACAATTTCGTCTTCAGGCATCTGCTCTAGCGTCATGACGCTATTACCTTCTGCTTGATCAGGGCTGAAGCCCAGTAGCAACTCTTTCTCTCGACCAACCACCGACTCGCCACTTTTGATTAGAGAAAACAACACGGCACCGTCAGACGTATCTCCAAACAGGACGGCTCCGATCAGTTTTTCTTGCTTGACGACGATTTTTTTGTAGACGCCACCAATATCATCCTGATAACGCAGGGATCGTGTTTCTGGCTCATCCTTGTAATTTCCTGCTGAAAACACATCGACACCCGATACCTTCAATCTTGTCGAGGTGATGGAACCACTGTAACCGGGAGTCTCTATTCCTGCGAGCCGCTGGGCCAGTACACCCCCCTGCTCATATAATGGGGCAACCAGACCATATGTGATTCCCCGGTGTTCTGCACATTCTCCAACGGCATATATGCCAGGGATATTCGTTTCCATGTGATCATTTACGATGATGCCGCGGTTTACGGGGATTCCCGCCGACAGCGCCAGTTTAATATCTGGTTTGATGCCTACCGCCATGACGATTAAATCCGCCTCCAGTTCGCTGCCATCAGCAAACTTCAATCCTTCTACGCGGCGACGCCCTGTAATAGCTGTCGTCCGCTTATTGACCAGAAAAGTCATTCCCTGTTCCTCCAGCTCGCGTCGTAGCATAAGGGAAGCGGCCTCATCCAGCTGCCGATCCATAATATAGTCGTTAATATGAATCACGGTAACATCCATCCCCAAATTGAGCAGTCCGCGGGCTGCCTCTAGTCCAAGCAATCCACCGCCGATGACGGCTGCTTTTTTGTGCATCTTCGCCGTCTCCATCATCGTCTCACAGTCCCGAATATCTCGGAAACCGATCACTCCATCCTTATCGGCTCCTGGTAACGGCAAGATGAAGGCTTTAGAGCCTGTTGCCAACAACAATAAATCATAAGGGACACATCTACCGGAGCGTGATGTCACCTGCTGTTTTTTCGTATCGATCGCTGTGACAGGATCATCGGTATATAATCGGATATTATTGTCTTCATACCAACTCCAATCGTTGATGATAATATCCTGCAAGCCAGTTCCTCCGGCCAGAACAGAGGACAGCATGATCCGATTATAATTTGGATGGGGCTCGGCCCCGAATACTGTAATCTCATAAGCACCTGGTGCAATCTTCAGCAAATGTTCGAGAGTGCGTATCCCCGCCATTCCGTTACCGACCAGTACTAATTTTTGAATGTAGCTCATTAGGTCACTCCCTCTCCCATGTTTATCCTGAAAACATAAAAAAGCCTGCTTTACATACAGGATGCAAAACATCCCTCACATGTAAAAACAGGCTCCATTGCCGTTTCATCGAATACACCGTTGTATCCATCAGAGTATGAAATTTAAAAGTGCTGTAGCCAATATATAACGATTCAAATCGTATGTCAATATTCCTCACGCATAATCTCACAAAAAATATATTTTATCACTAAGTAACATATTCATGACGTATAAAATATCACTCTTCTACAAAATTAGGATTGATTTTCAGTTCAAAACACGCCAAAATGGTTTAAAAGTCCGTTTCTACTTCATTATGATGGAAAAGTAAAATCATCTCACAAAGTCATATGTCACATTTCTTATCAAGATCTTCAATCCTCATGCTTAACTTACCCTTCATGTTAAAGAGAGGAGGAGCCCGCTTGCGTTCCTTGTTGGTAATTCACTCACATGCTGGCCCTGCATCCGAGCAGGCAGACACCATTCCCTCATGGCAAACAGAACCTGAGCACCTTTTAGCGTCCAACGGATACCTGCCTTTGCCCTGCCGCAATGAATCTGAAATCAAACAGCTTATCCATAATGCAGATGCGGCAGTACTGAACATACCCGTCGGCACAATCAGTATGTGGAGCAGCAGGTTAGAGCAAACCAGAGCAATTCCGTTGCTATGGTGGTGCAGCGCGATATCCGCGCAGTCATCGACGGAGGCTTGCGAAGCAGATGCGACTGTCGACGGCATTCTACTCCCTACGATGGTAGCCCATGAGCTGAATTGGGCTCTTCATTTTAGCGCCAAACGCTTTTTTGAACGCCAGCACTGGCAAAGTGAACGAAAACAACTGACCGCTCGGCTGGAAGAACGCAAATGGATTGATATGGCGAAGGGGATCCTTGGCGAAGTAAACGGCATTCCAGAAGCGGTGGCTTATGATCTGCTGCGTAAAAAAGCGATGAATGAGCGCAAACGAATCGTTGATGTGGCCATCGCCATCGTGAAAGCACACCAAATGCTAAAAGCATAAATCTGAAAGGAGACCTGCACGTGAATATGATTGAACTATTAAAAGAAGTTGGGCGCGGCAAAAGAGGCGCCCGTGATCTGAACTACGCCGAGGCCGAGGCAGCTGCTGAACTGATTATGACCGGGTCAGCAACCCCTGCTCAAATGGGAGCCTTTTTTACCGCGGAACGCATCAAAATTGAGAGTGTTGACGAGCTGGAAGCATTCGTTAATGTCTGTCGTAAATACTCCCACCGCTTTCCCATGCAGGGAGGCATTGATTTTGCGGGTCCGTACGATGGTAGGAAGTCATCTTTTATGGCCACCTTCGCAACCGCCTTTCTACTTGCCTCGAACGGAATACCTGTAACGATGCATGGCAGTACACCTCTCCCTCCCAAATGGGGGGTTACACTCCCACTTTTGTTACAAGAGATGGGGGTAACATCTGCGGATATGACCCACGAAACCGCCATTCATGCCGCGAAGCAGACAGGTGTGCTTTTCGTCGTTTCTGAACAATGGTGCACGCCCCTGCGAGAGCTGCGACCTATTCGCGAAGAGTTGGGGCTTCGCACAGTACTGAACACAACCGAGAAACTAATGGATTACGGTTCTTCCCCGTATATTGTATTTGGCGTTTTCCACAACACCGTGTTCGACAAGACGGCGAAAGTTATGCAGAAGCTGAATTATCGCAGGGCACTGATCGTCCAGGGAAGCGAAGGATCAGAGGACCTGTTCATTGATCGACCAACCCGGACTTACCTGTTTGCTAACGGTGAGGTGTCACTCCAGGTTATAGATCCCGAAATGTACGGGTTGGATTCGGTAGTGCCAGAACACAACTGGACTCCTGCTGAACAGCTGCGTATATCAGAAGAAGTGCTGCAAGGCACAGCCCCTATAGCCTTCTCGAATCAAGTGTTGCTCAACGGTGCGGTCCGACTGTTCGTCGCAGGGCGAGTCGACTCCATTGAGGAAGGTTTGTACACTTGCAAACCGCTGCTAGAAAACGGGCGCGCCTGGGAATTGTACTACCGCTGGCGTGAAGCTATGTTGAGTAAAGAAATAAAAACGGGAGTCGGCACATCCGAAACCCGTTCACGTTTATAAAGTCAGCATTATACGGTCGTGCTCTAGAATTGGGACCACTCCTCGTTATGTCCCCTGTTTGCAGATACAGCTAGACGAAGGGGCCGGATGCGCACAGCAGCCGTTTTGAACCCGGGCATCCGGCAGAACGGATCAAGGTCGGGGCGGGTCGCCTGATTTACATTTTGTGTCCCGCCCCAATGCATAGGTACGAAAATCGTATCTTCGCGAATATGCGGCCTGATCCGGCTTCGGACAGTAAAGCTGCCGCGCTGGGATGTTATCTCCACCCACTCCCCATCCCTGATATACCAGCGCCGCGCTGTACGCGTATGAATTTCTACATAATTCTCAATCTCACGCGCGGCCAGCGAAGGGCTTCTGCGTGTTTGCGCACCGGTCAAATAGTGAGTCAGCACACGGCCATTCGTTAAAGTAAGCGGGTATTCCTCGGATATTTCCTCTCCTGCTCCCCAGCTTTCAACCACTGTAAAAACAGCCCTTCGGTCGGAAAGAGCAAAGCTTTCCCGAAACATCATATCCATACCAGCTTTATCCGTAGACGGGCATGGCCAATATACCCCTTCCTCACGACGCAACCTGTCATAAGTGATCCCGTAATAATCAGCAAGACCCCCCCGGCTAGCGAGACGCAGTTCTTCAAAGATATCCTCTGTATCCTTATAGGCAAAGTAGCCACCCTTGTTCAGTCTTGCAGCTATCTGGCATAAAATGCTCCAGTCATCTCTAGCCTCGCCCGGCGCTAGACGAACCGCTTCCCTTAGTAAAACGCGGCCTTCCAGATTAGTCATCGTCCCCGTATTCTCCAAATAAGACGTCACAGGCAAAACAACGTCGGCCAGCCGCCCCGTTTCAGTGAGAAACATATCGGCCACAACCAATAAATCCAGCTTTTTCAGCGCATCCTCCACCAGTCGGACATTCGGGTTAGATACAACCGGATTCGAGCCCATCACGAACAGAGCCTGAATTCCTCCCTGATGAACAAGCTCCATCATCTCATAGGCGGACACTCCTTTACTTGGCAAACTACTTGGGTCTACTCCCCATACGGATGCCACATAGGCGCGGTCTTCTTCGTTCTCAATCGATCTGTAACCAGGAAGCTGGTCAGCCTTTTGACCGTGTTCTCGCCCACCTTGCCCGTTTCCCTGACCCGTGATGGCCCCGTAACCGCATCCTTCCCTTCCAATCTTTCCGGTGGCCAGCACGAGATTAAGAAATGCACGCACCGCCATATGTCCATCGATCTGCTGTTCGACCCCCCTGGCCGTAAAAACGATACCCGTCTCCACACTGCCAAAGGCACGTGCTGCCTGCCGGATCATGTCTGCCTCAATTCCGCACAGCGCAGCCGCTTCGTTCAAATCCAGTTCATTCAAATGAATCAATAGTTGGTCATACCCCTTGGTCCGCTTGCGGATAAATTCTTCATTTACCAATCCCTCATCCACGATGACCTTTAGCATGGCATTCGCCAGCACAGCATCCGTACCCGGTCTGATTTGCAGGTGCAGATCGGCGATTGCTGCTGTAGGTGTAGCGCGCGGGTCAATTATGATAATAAATGCACCATTTTCCTTCGCTTGGTGAAAATAAGGCATTAACGTCGGCTGACATTCAGCGATATTCGTGCCTGCAAGCACAATACAACGAGCTAACGGAATATCGGCCAGCCTGCAGGTCAATCCGCGATCCACACCAAACACTTTGCTGCCAGCGGATGCTGCTGCCGACATGCAAAAGCGCCCATTATAGTCAATATAGCGCGTACCTATAGCCACTCTGGCAAATTTCCCGAGTAAATAAGCCGTTTCGTTCGATAGCGAGCCTCCGCCGTAAATGCCAATTCCGTCAGGACCCTGCTTAGACAGCAGTGAAGAGAAACTACTAGCTACAGCATCCAGCGCTTCTTCCCACGGGACCGGAACAAGCCTGCCCTCTTTGCGCATCAAGGGCTGTGTCAGCCTTTCTGGATGAGTTGCATGCTGATGGGCATTCATACCCTTGATGCACAACCTGCCTTGCGAGGCTGCATTAGGTTTTCCTTCCGCTTTATACACCGTTCGAACGATACCTGCGAGTGCCTCCGTTTCCGTACTGACGGTCATCTTACATTGCACGCTGCAAAATGGACACTGTGTCTCCACTAGAGGGGCGACGTATTGACCGGCTTTCAGCTTGTTATCTCTTGACTGACACATAAAATTCGCCCTCCTCTCCATACGCCGCAATGTTATCTTCTTCGCCTACGAATCTATCGCTACAATTCCCACTCCATCCGCGAACCTCTCGACATATCAGAATCCGTTAACCCGTCAACATATCGGACCGCAGGCTACCCGTCAGTTCATGGCGCAAAGCAACATCGAGTACACTTTCCCGCAGCGCTAGAATGCCAGTCCGTTCAATCCATTCCCACATTTTCTCCCCGTATCGCGCACTATGCCTGTAAATTTGCAAACAGGTTACAACCATCAGCACCACTTCTTCCGGATTCTCCTCTAGTCCAAGCAGCAACCCCTGACGAACCGGATGCTCCGCATGTCCACCGGCATACACCTCCCAACCTGCTGGCGATCTGGAGATACCCATGTCATGGACAAGCACACCGCCGGGATACTCCGAACCTGGACTAACAGCAATCTCAATCGGTGACGGTAATGAAAGACTTCCCCATACTGCCGCCA
The DNA here is from genome assembly GCF_050516475.1 of Paenibacillus ottowii. NCBI lineage: Bacteria > Bacillati > Bacillota > Bacilli > Caryophanales > Paenibacillaceae > Paenibacillus > Paenibacillus ottowii. The sequence continues at coordinate 1,267,102 of NZ_CP191577.1, forward strand.
GCCGCTCTCTTAGCCAGATCACCCCACCAAAAGCCTGATCCATTGGGGCAGGACCAACACCCCCCTGACGTTCAGCATTCAAATTTGTAAAACTCAGGCTCACAGGACCTGCTTCCCCTTCGTATGGTACAGTGGGCCGATTCACAATGCCTCCACTCAGCTGTTCTGTCGCTAATCTCTCCTGTAATCCTAGAGATTCCAGATAATAAAGGACAGCCGGACGACATAATTCACACCCCTGCTGTCTGGTCCAACCGAGACGGGAGATCACTTCCTCTGGAGTTCGACAGACTTTATCCACCATCGCGATCTTGAGCGAATCATGATCGTAATGCGTACAACCACACACAGGAACAACTTCTTGGATAGTCGTAGTAACCACAGGTTCAGAAGCCGTCACTCGGGACAAACCATTTTTGACCAGTGCAGCCACTAGCGGTCGGCAGCCTCCGCAGGAACTGGATGCTTTGGTTCGGATCTTCACCTCTTCTACCGTTTTCAGCTTATCCGTGGCGATTGCCCGCAAAATATCTCCCTTGCTCACGCCGTTGCACGCGCATACCGTCTCTCTTTCGGGTAGTGCTTCTGCTGCATCCTCCGCTTTGTTTTTGATATTATCCTGGGATATAATCTCTGTAACTGGCGCGCCGCGCTGTACCATGCCGAGCAGTGAGGTACTTTCCGCCGTATCACCGAACAAAATAGCTCCAGTGATAGCGCCGGCGCGCATCATCACTTTTTTGTAAATTTCCTGCATTCCGTTATACTCCATGATCGCGATCTCGTTTCCCTCTTCACGAATGTCTCCGGCAGAAAATACATGAATCCCCGCCACCTTGAGCTGTGCATACGGGACCGTCCCTTCATAGGGAGCCGTTTTATGATCACAAATCACTTTTGCCAGCACTTTGGCCTGCTCATATAGCGGCGCCACCAGCCCATATGAAATCCCGCGGTGCTCAGCACATTCGCCAGCTGCGTAAATACAAGGAATACTCGTGCGCATATAATCATCCACGACAATGGCACGGTTTACCTTCAGACCACTGTCCTGAGCTAATTCGATATGGGGCCGGATACCAACCGCCAGCACGACCAAATCCGTTTCCAATCTGTTCCCATCTGCAAACATTAATCCTTGTGCTCGGTTACGGCCGATAATACGGACCGTATCCTTCGCCAAATGAAACCGCATGCCCTGTTGCTCCAACCGCCGTTGTAAAAGTACAGCCGCAGTACGGTCAAGCTGACGATTCATTAAATACTGCGCATTATGAACAACGTCCGTTTCCATTCCTAAATTCAGCAAGCTTTGAGCAGCCTCAAGCCCCAATAGCCCTCCTCCGATGACGGTGGCCTTGCGGTACGTTTTGGCATATCTCGCCATGGTTTCACAGTCATCCACATCACGAAAAGCGATGACTCCCTCCTTTTGGACTCCAGAGATGGGAGGTATGAAAGGCAATGAGCCAGTTGCTAGTATGAGAATGTCATAAGGCTCTTGAATGCCGGATTCTGTTTCCACCGTACCGCTTTTCACATCAATACGACACACGCGTTCACCAGCTTGCAACTTTACTCCATTTTCTTCATACCAGTCCCAGTTATGGGTGACGATATGATTGAAAGAACTCTCCTCCTGAAGCATTTTGGACAGGAGCACACGGTTGTACCCGGGTCGCGGTTCTGCGCCAAATATGGTGATTTGGAATCGTTCCGGCTCCAGACCAAGAATTTCCTCCACACATTTGATGCCTGCCATACCATTACCGATGACGACCAATCTTTTTATCATCATAAATCCAGCCCCATTCTCCGAATTGAAACAAAACAAGACAGAAAAAGCCCTTCTCCATGATCTATGGAAAAGGGCACCGTTGCCGTAAATGTCGACACCTCGTTGTGCCGATATGCACTTTAGATTACTGGATTGTGAGTGTTATGTCAACATTTAATACATAAAACCTATACTTCCAATCTTTTTTTAATTTATTTCGAATTTAATGTTATGTATATTGACACAAATAAAATACCTTTTTATAATTTGAATTAAAATCACCACCATGTGAACATACCCAAACGATGCACAATGAGGTGTATCCAACACGGCAATGAAGCCGCAAAACGTTCCCAGATATCAATGGCGGGACGATTTGCGGCTTTTTATGTTCAACTGGGCTGAAATCTGAGGCCTGGGCATTACAAACAACAATAGAAGAGGAGAGATTGAGAATGAAGAAAAAAAGTTTCTGGCACAGCGGACACAAACCCACCCTATTTGGCTCCTTTCTGTATTTTGATATTAGCTTTATGATATGGGGAATGATCGGACCGTTGGTCGTTGTCATTGCTCATGACTATCCAATGGACCCTGTACAAAAAGCCAATCTTGTCGCTCTACCGATACTTAGCGGTTCCCTGCTGCGACTCGTGCTTGGATTCATGTCGGATTATATGGGGCCGAAGCTCACGGGGCAGATTGGTATGCTTGTCACGATCATCCCACTCCTGCTCGGCTGGCTGTGGGTTGATTCGCTGGAGCAGTTGTATGTTGTCGCCCTGCTTTTAGGTGTGGCTGGAGCTTCATTTGCAGCTGCACTACCATTGGCTGGCCAATGGTACCCCAAAGAGCATCAAGGGCTGGCCATGGGAATTGCTGGTGCTGGCAACAGTGGAACCGTCCTCGCAACTTTGTTCGCCAACCGCATTGCCCAGCATTTTGGTAGTTGGGAGATCGTTTTTGGCTTGGCCATCATTCCAATTTTCATCGTCTTTGTTCTGTTCAGTATTTTTACCCGCAACAGCCCTCATCGCCCGGCACCAAAAAGTCTGTCGCAATATGCCTCAGTGCTCAAACAGAGGGATGCCTGGGTGTTTTGCTCCTTTTATTGCGTGACGTTCGGCGGATTCGTCGGCCTGTCTAATTATTTGACCATTTTCTTTAATACTCAATACGGTCTCTCCGCAGTACATGCCGCTGATTTTACGACCGTTTGTGTCATTGCCGGCAGCTTTTTTCGCCCCGTAGGCGGCTTTTTGTCCGACCGGATCGGTGGTTCACGCATGTTAATGTACTTGTATGCCGGTGCCGGGATTATGCTCGCCAGCATTGCTTTTTTACCACCACTTGCCATGGTTGTAGTTCTGCTGTTCGTAGGAATGATGTGCCTTGGTGCGGGCAACGGCTCCGTATTCCAGCTTGTGCCGCAACGATTCGGCAACGAAATCGGACTCATGACCGGTATCGTCGGTGCTGCTGGCGGCATAGGCGGGTACTTTCTTCCCCTGATTCTGGGCCATCTATACAAATTAACGGGCTCTTACATGCCGGGCTTCATCTGCCTGAGCCTGATCACATTCTGTGCTCTTGTCCTCGTCATCACCATGCAATTGAAATGGCGTAACAGTTGGATGCGACGCTCTACTCCAGTTGCTAATGAAAGTGTTTGATTCTTAATTATCCCTACAATAAAATATAGCTTAACTTCGTTTATAGAAAATGAAGTTAAGCTATCGCTCATACATACTTTTCAAATTATAAGAGCTATAAAAAAAGTCACATTTGATGAATATTTACCGAAAATATTATGAAAATTTAATGAATTTTTCAGTTGAAAATCATTGAAAACCGCTTTCATTTTCATATTTTTTCTTATGTAAACACTTATATAACCATTTTTCACACAACATACTTGTTCACTTGGTTTAAAATAAGGCGTATACTTGTTCACGAATTGTTCAAGGATTTACCAAATGTATTTTTTTAGAAAGAAGGAATTGAAAATGCGTGCTTTTCATGTTACGGAAGACGGAACGATCGAAACCAAATTAACCGGAAAAGATCTTCTGGCCAACCCACTGCTGAACAAAGGAGTGGCTTTTTCGCTGGAAGAACGTCAACAGCTCGGACTTGACGGCCTTCTTCCTCCTACCATATTAACAATTGAGGAACAGGTTCAACGGGTGTACGAGCAATTTCAAAGCCAACCAGATAATTTACGTAAAAACGTTGCCTTAAATGATCTTTTTAATCGCAATACCGTTCTCTATTATCGTTTGCTTTCCGAACATCTGAGCGAGATGCTCCCAATTGTTTATACCCCAACAGTCGGTCAGGCTATTCAGGAATACAGTCATGAATACCATAAACCAGGCGGTATGTATTTATCTATTGATAATCTTGCTGGCATCAAAGACGCTTTTAAGAACCTCAACTTGGGTCCTGATGATATCGACCTGATTGTAGCCACAGATTCTGAAAGTATTTTGGGAATCGGGGACTGGGGAGTTGGCGGTATTAACATCTCTATTGGTAAGCTTGCTGTATATACAGCCGCTGCTGGTATTGATCCTAGTCGGGTGTTGGCCGTTGTACTTGATGCAGGTACAAATAACGAAAAGCTGTTAGAAGATCCTTTATACATGGGGAACCGTCATAAACGTGTACGCGGAGAACAATATGATCAATTTATTGATACTTATGTTCAAGCTGCACTGTCTTCTTTCCCGAACGCACTGCTTCACTGGGAAGATCTGGGTAACGTCAATGCTCGGAATATTATTAATAAGTACGGGAATAATATTTTAACGTTTAATGATGATATTCAGGGTACTGGCGCCGTTACGCTCGCAGGTGTGATGTCTGGTGTTCAATTGTCCGGAATCCCTCTGAGCAAGCATCGGGTTCTCGTATTTGGCCCAGGAGCTGCCGGAATCGGCAATGCTGACCAAATTAGTGCGGCCATGATGCTGGAAGGATTGTCAGAAGCTGAAGCAAGACGTAACTTCTGGGCTTATGATTACCGCGGCCTGCTTACGAATGAAACAGAAGGTCTTTTGCCGTTCCAGGTCCCTTATGTGCGTGATGCGGCCGAATGCCGTGACTGGGAGCATGCTGAAGATGGGAAAATTTCTCTGCTTGAAGTCGTCCGCCGTGTGAAACCGACGATTTTGATCGGAACATCCGGTGTTGCGGGAGCATTTAGCGAGGAAATCGTTAAAGAGATGGCCAAGCATACAGAACGTCCTATTATTATGCCAATGTCCAATCCGACTCCACTGGCGGAGGCTACTCCTCATGATCTGATCCACTGGACGGAAGGAAAAGCGCTCATTGCAACAGGAAGTCCTTTTGAGCCAGTAATTTACAATAATATTTCGTTTGAAATTGGGCAATCTAACAATGCGTTCGTATTCCCGGGCCTTGGTCTTGGAGCAATCGTAGTAAAATCCAAAATAATAACAGATAGCATGTTTGCAGCAGCTGCACATGCAGTCGCTCAAATGGTTGATCTGTCACAGCCTGGTGCTTCCTTGCTGCCAAAAATCAACGAACTGCGAGAAGTATCTGAAGCTGTTGCCGTAGCAGTTGCTAAGGCGGCAGTTCAAGATGGTGTTGCGCGTCATATCCCAGACGATATCGTACAAGCGGTTCGGGGTTCCATGTGGGAGTGCAACTATAAACCCATCAAACAGTATGGACAGGAAGCCGTTCTGGTTTAAAAATAGCGAACAACATCAAAATCTAATGCTGTAAGCAAAGTGATTATTTAACTGATGTCCGCCATTTTTGGCGGACATCTTCATTGGAGGCGACATCATGGCTACAGGTCATATCTTTATCATCTTAATTCCTATTTTCTTTGTCATTTTAATTGGTTATTTCGCAGGTTTATTCAAGGCCTTTAACCCAGCATCCTCTAAGGGATTGAATACACTGGTAACCAAATTTGCTTTACCTGCACACTTGTTTATTGGTATTACGACGACACCAAGAGAGACATTAATCCAAAAATGGCCCTTTCTTGTTACTTTGCTGCTTGGGATAATCGGCTTTTATATCGTATTGCTCGTCTTATATCGCTTAATCTTCAAAAAGGGCCTGACAGAATCCTCCATGTTCGCATTGAATTCAACCCAGCCCTCTTTTGCATTCATGGGGATTCCAGTTTTGGGAAGCTTGTTCGGCAGTGCAGTTGTCGCCATTCCTATTGCGATTACCGGTATTGTTGTTAATGCAATTCTCGATCCGCTTGCAAGTATTTTGGGAACGGTTGGCCAGCGTAAATCAACACAATCCGACGATAATAAAGGCAACTTATTTAAATTCACTATAAAATCTGTTTTACATGGACTCAGCGAGCCGCTAGCTTGTGTACCCTTGATTGGTGTTGTACTCACTTTATGCGGATTCCAAGCACCGAAACTTTTACAATCCATGTTTGATCAAATCGGTAATATTACTTCGGGTACAGCTCTTTTTGCCATCGGGGTAACTATTGGGATTAAAAAGATTACGTTCAGTCCAAAAGCACTTAGTATCGCTGTACTGAAAGCCATCGTGATGCCTGTAGTTATGCTCGGTATTGCTATTCTGATCGGACTATCCTCTGAGGATGTGACCAAAGCCGTATTGCTTGTCGCATTTCCCGGCTCCGCTGTGGCCGCTATGATTGCGACCCGCTATGAATCACTGGAAACCGAAGCAGCATCTGCATTTGTTATAAGCTCTGTAGTATCGCTTATTACGATTCCTCTGCTCATTTCACTGCTTGTATAATGACAGAAAGTTCTAACACTCAGCAAAAGACTGGTATAAAAAGAATGAAGGGCATCCGTTCGTCCTTATTTATCTTATTTTTTAAATATTGTTACAACAATAAAGCAATTTAATGTGAATCGAAAGCATCATTATTTCCCGTTTTACCAACCAGCGGTGACCTACATTTATTGAATGTGGGTTGCCGTTTTTTTATGTTTGGTGGGTTACATACATTTTGTCGTTTCTAATTAAAATTTCCATTATCAATCCGTAAGTATATCCCAATTGCAATAAATCGCTAACATTTATAAAGGAAATTGACGAAATATATAAGGGATAGCTGTACTGTCGCATTAAATAAAATTTAAAGGAGAAGAAACTTGTGAAAAACTTGAAGTGGAGCACTATGTCCTTTTTTGGTAAAAATCTATTAATATCTTTTCTTAACATCGTATTAATAGGTGCTATTCTTATCACATCTAGCTATATACTTCAAAAGAACATTCTCACCACGCAGCTGCAAGACCAGGTCAAAGTATTGACCAAAAAATGGGCAGAAGATGTCGACAAAACAAAAGTAGAACAAGCATTAAGCGAAAAAGATTATAACGGTTCTGTTCAACAGGAATTACGCAAATTTCTAGATTCTATTCACACATTTTATCCTAATGTCGCCCAAGCTTACATATTTGGGACAGAACTAAAAGAAGGAAATCAAACCTCCATTATTGGCGTTCCCACTAATTTGGTTCAAGCTTTCCAAACCTCGAAGATGAATATCGGGGACATGTACACTCTTCCTAACGAAAATGTAGAAGCCGTAAATAAAATGCTTCAATCCAATGAATCAGCATTGAGCAGCTTTTATACAGACGAATATGGCACATGGACTACTATTGTGTACCCGATTACAGATGCAAGCGGTAAAGTCACAAGTGCAATTTTCTTTGACGTAGATGCGAACTCTGTCCCTGCGGGGCTTCATAAGTTGCTTCTATATGGTGTTTCGTTGCTCATTCTGTTTCTGGCTATCTTCTTGACAATTCAATACTTGCTGGTAAAACGCACTCTCTCCCCAATTCGTTCCTTGATGAAGGGGATTGAGGAAGTCAGCGAGGGTAATCTGAATGTAAAAATCAAGACAGGCCTAGACGATCTTGGTATTATCAATCAAAAATTTAATTCGATGATTAAACGTCTTAACGATACGATGGTGAAAGTACAGGATACGACGCAAGAAGTAACAGGATCAGCTCAGGAATTGTTAAGCATTAGCGAGAAAAACAGTACGAATACAAACATCATTAACAGCAATATTCGGGAAATAACTCAGGGACTTGAAGCTCAAGATCACGCAGCACTTGAAAGCTCCAGGGCTATGAATGAAATGTCTACAGTGATCCAAACCATTGCTGAAAGCTCCTCTTCTGTAGCGGATCAAGCTTATTCTATGGAAAAACGCTCCGTTGAGGGCAATCAGGTAGCGCAAAAGCTATCCACTCAAATGGACTCCATCTCAACTACAATGGAAAGTACAGTTGATTCCGTGAATGCACTGCAGAATCGTTCTAACGAAATCAGTAGTATTGTAAGCATCATTACCGGCATTGCCAGCCAAACGAATCTGCTGGCCCTCAACGCATCAATTGAAGCTGCCAGAGTTGGTGAAGAAGGCAAGGGTTTTGCAGTAGTGGCGGGAGAAGTGCGTAATTTGGCTGAGCAGTCTCAAGAGTCCGCCAAACAAATTGCAGAGCTTATTGAAGAAATTCAAAAAGAGATTGAACAAACCGTAAAAGGCATTAGTCTCGGCACAAAAGAAGTTCATGTTGGACTGGAAGTTACGAAGCAGACAGGCCAAATGTTCTCTGAGATTTTAGAAGCGTCCAATAAAGTGTCGTCACAAATCCAGGAGGTATCCAGCGCAACTGAGCAAATCTCAGCCAGCACGCAGGAAATGTCAGCTACCTCTGACGAGCTGTCCTCCACCGTTAGCAGAACAGTCAGCAGCAGTAAACAAATTGAGCAAACCATTGGAGAACAAACGGAGTCAATGGCTTCCATTGTCCAAGCTTCGGACAAGCTTACATCGATGTCCGAGGAGTTGGAAGAGCTCATTTCATTTTTCAAAGTAAACCGGGAAGTTTAAAAGTATAATTATTCAATCCTCATAACAATAAAGAACCTCTAATCTGCATAGAATGCGCATTAGAGGTTCTTTGTTATGCTCTTACATGCTTCTTTAGTTTAAGAAGCCTTCCATCGCTGAGGTTGGCTTACCGTCAGCCTGCCAAGCACCTTTGTTATAACCTTGATTATAACCTGGGGTTGCAGCCGGCTCCCAGTAAAATACGCCCACGCCTTTGCCGCCTCCAATACTCCGAACCTTCGTTTTGATTGCAGAAATAAATGCCTTGGAAGCAGCAGGTTCATTATAATCCATTCCAATTTCGCTAATGACAATGCCTTTCCCGTATTTTGCAATGAGACTATTGGCATTGGTAATCGTTTGATCTACCTTACCCTGCCAGTCAGAAGGAGACGGATATAGAGACAGTCCAATAAGGTCAAACTGAGCTCCATTTTCAATCAATCCACCAATATTCCAGTTTAAAACGGAATCGTTATCCCCGTTAGCTAAATGTACGATCGTCCTCGTGCTGCTGCTTACTGATTTAACAGCATTGTTCCCCGTATTGACAAGCCACGCATAGTTTTTCATATTCACCGAGGCTTTGCCGTCATCCCAGAGCATTCCATTGTTCGTTTCATTGCCAATTTGCACCCAGTCCGGTGTCACACCCTTACTTTTCATCGTATTCATAACATAGACGGTGTGAGACCAGACCGCATCCATAAGCTGTGTAAATGTAAAATTACGCCATGCATAAGGTTTATTCTGCTGTCCCGGATCAGCCCAGGAATCACTATAATGCAGGGTCAGCATAACGCTCATGCCTAACTTTTTGGCTCGCTGTGCAAGTTCTGCCGCCTTCTCGGCATTCATGTATCCGCTTGCATAATCCTTCATGTCAGGGTTCACCCATACACGAATACGAACCGAATTGATCTGATAATCATCCCGTAAAATTTGCAGCACATCACGGCGAACCCCTTTTTTATCCTTCCAGGACATACCTTGGGCCTCCATCCCTGCAACCCAGCTTATATCTGCTCCTTTGGCGAAAGCAGGGGCGGCCGAAGCCGCACCCACTCCCACAGAGCCCAATGGGTACAAAAAGCTGGATAACAAGATCAACATCGCAAATACCATCATACGTTTACCTGTTTTCATAAGTCATCCCCTATCTCTCTGCCTTTAGAACCTTAACAGCATAGGCACCCAATTGAACGCTGCTGTCTGTTATCACATGATTTTCAAGCATATCTGCATAAGTTCGTCCATCCAATGTAATCTCTTGCGGCTTATGCGTAAAATTCATTATAAAAATATAATCATGAACTCCATCAGTACGAATTGCCGTATTCACTCCATGTGGCAGCTGCACATTGAGTGCCTTACTGAGACCTGCATCATCAATTAAACTTCTGTAAAAATGACTATGGAATGATCCAGTGTTGCGCGATGCGATGTAATAAGCTTTTCCCTGCCCCAAACGATTCACCGTCAAAGCCGGGCGGCCTGCATAAAAGTCTGTCCCGTATTCAGCCAGTACCTCTGCACCTTCCGTATGAATAAGATCACACAATTCTACTGCTTCATACTCCTCCCGTAGATTCAGCTCATTGTCTTCAACCGGTATAATGTAGTTACGATCATGGTCATGCAATCCATCAATCTCTTCCGACCAGATTCCCAGTGTCTTACGAAGCGGACCTGGAAAACCTCCAAGGAAGCACAAATCATGTTCATCGACAATGCCGGACCAATAGGTCGCTACGAATATGCCCCCGTTTTCAACAAATTTCTGTATGCGCTCTCCTACGCCACTGCGGACCATATACAACATTGGAGCGACCAGAAACTTATATTTGGAGAAATCTGCATCCATATCAATGACATCTACCGGCACTCCCTGCTCCCATAATGCGAAATAATGTGCTTCAGCCGTCTCCTCGTATTTCACACCCTTGTTCCGCGGCCCTTGTGAATCATTGATTCCCCAACGGTTCTCCCAGTCAAATATGACTGCGGCCTCAGCCGGTACGGATGTACCAATCACCTCCTCCAGTTTTTCCAGCGCATGACCAACATCTGTCACATCCCCGAATACCCGCGTATGCTCATGACCGACATGATCGACGACCGCACCATGCAGCTTTTCACTCGAACCGCGGCTTTTCCGCCATTGAAAATATTGAACGGTGTCGGAGCCGTGCGCTACAGCCTGTAAAGACGATAGGAGATGCATACCCGGCCGCTTCAGCTTGCTAACATCTTGCCAATTCGTTAAACTTGGCGTACTTTCCATGAGCATCCAAGGTTTCCCACCTTTAATGGAACGAATAATGTCATGCATCATAGCCACTCTCGCAGCCTGACGGCTGTCATCTCCTTCACGGTCATGCCACGTCGGGTAACTATCCCAGGATATTACATCAAGCAGATCTGCAAACTTCCAGTAATTCAATCCTTCAAAAAACTCCATTAAATTAGTTGTGACTGGAATGTCAGGATTTGCAGCCTTGAGCGGCACAATCTCATGTTTGATAAAGTCAGCGGTCTGATCGGTTACAAACCGTCTCCAGTCCAAATTCATGGCATGAACCTGAGTTTCACCGTGAGGTGCCGGAGACTCCACTTGACTCCAATCCGTAACTGTATGACTCCAAAAGGTCGTCCACCATGCATGGTTAAGCTTGTCCAGCGTACCATATTTGTCCTGCACCCAAGCGCGAAATGCCTCCTGACAATGATCGCAGTGACAGTCTCCACCAAATTCATTGGAAATGTGCCAGCCAATAACAGCAGGATGATTAGCGTAACGCTCAGCCAGCTTCGTATTCATGATACGTACTTTTTCCCGATAGACAGGCGACGTATAACAGTGGTTATGCCGAAAACCGTGCAAGTTACGGACACGATTAGCCCCTACTCGCAGCACCTCAGGATATTTTTGCGACATCCAGGCTGGTCTTGCTCCGCTAGGAGTAGCTAAAAACGCATAGATTCCGTTTTCAGCAAAGGAGTCCAAAATACGATCCAGCCATTCAAACGTAAATACGCCCTCCTCAGGCTCCAATGAAACCCATGAAAAAATGCCGACAGACATTACGTTACATTTGGCTAATTTCATCAAGCGGATATCCTCCGCTAACACTTCTGGATATTGCTGCCATTGCTCCGGATTATAGTCCGCTCCATGCAGCATACGCGGAACTCGCTCACTAATGGGAGGATACTTGGTTATGTTTGAATATGTCATTGCAAATCATCTCCTTTGATTAGTTCTATTACTCTTTGACGGAACCTAGCGTCATACCTTTAACAAAATACTTTTGTAAAAATGGATATACAATAAGAATAGGCGCTGCACCAATAAAAATTTGTGCTGCGTTAACCGTCGTTTGTGAAAGTAATTCCATCTCTTTGGGACTCATGCTCATCGAACTCATGTCCTTTTGTATAATTACAGTTTGCAGGAACGTTGCCAGCGGATAATCCTTTGCGTTGCTCAAATAGAGCAGACCGTCAAACCATGAGTTCCAATGAAATACCATACTAAACAGCGCAATCGTCGCGATAGAAGGCATGGATACCGGTAAGAAAATACTAAACAATGTCCGAAAATGCCCTGCCCCGTCGATCAATGCAGCCTCTTCCATCTCTTTGGGGATACCTCTAAAAAAGTTCAGCATAAGAATGACCAGAAATGTATTGACCGCTCCTGGCAAAACAAGTACCCAGAAACTGTCCATAAGATGGATCTTTTGAATCACCATATAAAATGGAACCAGTCCACCGTTAAAAATCATGCTGAATACGAATAGCCATGAATACACGTTTCGACTACGGAACACGGTTGTTTCCTTTGAAAGCGGATAAGCGGCTAAAAAGGTAATCAGTAGCGTCAAGCCGGTCCCGAGCACAGTCCGACAGACAGAAATCCAGATGGAGTGCAAAAAAATCGGATTGTTCATCGTCTTCTTATAGGCTTCCAATGAAAACTGCACTGGCCACAGTCCAACCAGATTGGCATCTGCTGCGGATTTCGCACTAAATGATACTGCCAACACATGAATCAGCGGAACGATACACATGATGGACAAAATCACAAGCAAGCAAATATTCAATACATTAAAGATGCGATATGGCGTTGTTTTATGATACATGACTCTCCCTCTTTCAGCCTTGTGGAATCAGAATATGCGGTAACCTGCCCATTTGTAAGCAAGCCGATAAGATATCAGAATGAGAATCATACTGATTACGGATTTGAACAATCCAATGGCGGTAGCGAAGCCCATCTCCCCATTGATTAATGCTGTCCGGTAAACAAATGTGTCAATGATATCGCCTTTTTGGTATACCAGCGGATTATAAAGGTTGAAAATCTGGTCAAAACCAGCATTCAGAACATTGCCAAGTGCAAGTGTTCCAACAACGACCACCATCGGAATCAATGAAGGTACTGTAATGTGTAGCGTCTGTCTCCACCGGCTTGCTCCATCCATTTCAGAAGCCTCATATAACGAAGGATTGATACCCGCCAGTGCAGCGAGGAATACGATCGTATTGTAGCCAAATTCCTTCCATATATCCGATACAATGACGGTAAAACGAAACCAGTTATTATCTCCTAGAAAGAAGATGGGCTGAATCCCTATGCTTCCAAGAATTCGGTTCATAAATCCATCTGTAGCCAACAGATCAATCAGAATTCCGCCCAAGATCACCCATGACAGAAAGTGTGGCAAATATACCAATGTCTGAATAGAGCGCTGAAGTCCGACCTTGCGAATTTCATTCAGCAGTATAGCAAAAACAAACGGCACCAGCAGGTTGAAAAACATCTTTAACACCGCAATAATCAGCGTGTTCCAGACAACCTGAAGACTGTCCTCCCGTTGGAACAAAAAGCGGAAATTATCCAGTCCAACCCATTCGGAACCCGTTATGCCTAGCCATGGCTTGTAATTTTGAAAGGCCATCACGATGCCGCCCATCGGAATGTAGCTGAATACAATTAAGAAAATGATGGCTGGCAGCAACATGATATGAAATGGCCACGTACGTTGCAGACTTCTCATTGCAGTTCCTCCTGTAACTCTCATGGTATACCTCAATTATAAAAGCGTTTTCGCAGTCCCAACAGTTCAAAAAACCAACATACATGGCACAAAAGCAATCATTTTTATTTAAGCCAGTGAAGCTGAAGTAAAAAGGCTGTCCACCTTGGGACAGCCCTCCTAATTGGTTTTGCAACAACAATGGTTTTACTTCTCGACGCTCTTATACCATTCATTTACTTCCTTTGTAATTTGTTCGCCACCAGCGGCTTTCCACGTCTGTACAAAGGTATCAAAAGCAGAAATCGGCTGTTTGCCATAAATAATTTCATTGAAGGTTTGGCTCTCAATCTTATCTAGATAATCCTTTTTAGCCTTCATGGCTGGCGTGGTAGGTCCTGTAAACTGATCTTTCATAGAGATATCCTTCTGTTCCATAAGCACTTTGGCTGCAGCAGGAGTGTCTTTCCCGTAATTCACCATTACATCCTTTTCCAGCCTGGTTTTTGGTTCTGCGCCGTTAGCCAAGCTTAACAAAGCCTTCATTTGGGCATCAGGTATACGCGCGCCATCCCGAACCAGCAAATAACGAATAGAGTTCACATAACCGCCCGGTATTTTATCAATAGACATCAGCTTTCCATTGGCATCTAAATCATAATCGTAACCCTTAAACAACCCATTCGACAAATCACCGTCCGGTTTGGCATTTGCATAATGGTCAAACAAGTAATTTTGATATGTGAAGAAAGCTTCAGGATGCTGCATCTGTTTGTTGATAAGTACGACGCCATTAGTGTACTGTGTCCCATGGCGCATGGCTTTGTTGTCCGGTCCTGCTGGAATCTTGATCGGCTTCCATACAGCACTCGGCGCATTTTTAACTGTATCCTGAAGCGGCCAGCCACTCATCCAATACGGCCCCGGAATCATACCGGCTGTCCCTGCAACTGTAGGCTCTGCCGTTTTATTTTCATCCCACAATGCTGCTTCCTGAGGGATATACCCTTTCTTGAGCCACTCGCTTAGCTTTTGCAGACCCGGCTTCATGCCAGGCTGCACAGAGCCATATTCCAGGCTGCCGTTTGCACCTTTGTTCCACTGCTGGGGTAGTGTGCCATAAGCCCCGAAAACCCAGGATGGGTCACCCATCCAAGTGTTCATGGATGTTTTAAACCCGATGCTGAGCGGAATTACTTTGTCTGGAGCCAGTCCATCCGGGTTTTTGTTTTTAAAGGCCTCCATCACTTTTTCCAGATCATCCATCGTTTCAGGAGCCTTCATACCCAGCTTATCCAACCAATCTTGCCGTACCCACAATACATAATCGTGGTTATAGGCGAAATCAAGCACAGGGATACCCATTTTTTTACCATCCCGGCTATACTGATTCCATACGTTCGTATCCTGGTTCATGGCCTGCTTCCAGGAATCCGAGGCGTATTTATCAAACAATGGACCAACCTCAGCGAACATACCGGAATCGATCATATCCTGAGCCAGTTGCTCATTCTCCGTTCCCAATACAACGACGTCAGGCATCTCCTGGCCGGAGGACATCGCCAAACGCAGTTTGGTAGCAAATGCACCGTTTGTATCCGTGACAGACCATAGTGATTTTACATGAATCCCGAATTTCTCTTTTGCCCATTTTGTCGCAACGTTATTTTCGATAGATTCTCCATTTTTAAATTTTAAGGTGGGATCTACCCCCCATACCGTGGAAATGGTTACTTCAGGGCTGTATTTTTCTTTGTATACGTTTTCAGTTTTAGCTGCGCTATCCGCATTTCCATCATTTCCTGTGCCTGAGCAGCCCACAAGGCCAACTCCCAATACCATCGTTGCGGCGAGTAACGACAATAGCTTTTTTTTCGAATGAACTCGCATCTTGTTCCCCCTCTAAAAATCATTTTCTACTCTTTTATTATAAGAGGGCTTTTCTTGGCAGCCTATGTCACAAAATAAATATTTCTGCACCTTTCCCAACTGATCTTTACTCCTTTGTCTTTACTGCTCCCGAAATTCATGCGGTGTCATTCCATAATGCTTTTTGAACATCTTACTGAAATATTGGGGATTCTGATAGCCGAGTTCAGTTGTTATTTCATATATTTTTTTGTTGGAATATTTGAGCAAATAAAGAGCCCGTTCCATTCTCATTCGAATAATATAATCTCCCAGACCTTCTCCAGTTTCAGCTTTATAGATTTTGGACAAATAGACGGGATGAAGGTAAACCTGATCGGCAATCGACTTAACAGACAGCTCCTGTCCTTTATCCTGGGCAATTAGCTCCTGCACCTGCTTGACTACAAAGCTTTTGGCGCTTTGCTCGCTTGCGGACCACTCGGCTTTAAGCTTATTCATCATGGAAAATATCCACTCTTTGAGATGAGGGAACGAATGGACTAATTTCTGTGCATGTAACGGATCGAAGCCTACCTGATCCATCTGTGTTATGAAACGTCCTTGTTTGTGCGCCATATACATAAAGGCGCTTGTCACCGAAATAAACAGTTCATATAAATGCTCGCGTGTAAATCCCGCCTCTTCGATTTTGCCAAATACACCGCTCAATTTCTCCTCGGCCTCTTCCCATTGTCTGGACTCTAGTAAATGAGTAAGCGTAGGGTGCATATAAAGTCCCTCCAGCGACTTCACTGAGCTGTGTGACTGTTCTGTCTGCTCTTCTATGAAGAGCAGTGGATTCGTCTCCTCCTGTTGGTTCCAATATAAGGATCTGATTGCTGTCTGATATAGCTTAGGTAGCTCATCGGGAAAATTAAACCAATTGGTTAGGGTAACGTAAATTTCTCCTTTCAAGTAATTGCTCACATTTTTTCGAAAGGTTTCAATCGCCGCACGTAAAATATGATTCTGCTCGTCCACACTTCGTGCAGCGAACAAATCGCAATTCCCTTCTATTAATACGATTAGGCAATCATGTGGTGCCTTGCAATGCCAAACATAAAAATCAGGTGCGAACACTTCTTCTGCAATATTTCCAATCGCATACTCAATTAACGATACAGAGTGATAGTCCATATCAGAAAAATGCTTGCCTAGCTGAATAAGCAGCATACTGGCAGGATGTTCCGTGGTTAGCTTAATTTCGTACTCGGACATTTTGTCCTTTATTTTTTGTACAGTCAAATCACGCCCGAGTAGCAAATCATGCATCAAATGGGTTCGCAGTACACCGAAATCGTTTCTGCGACTATATTGTAATTGATGAACCTTGTCGAATGCTTCCCATTCTTCCTTTAGCGAATCCATGGCAGCTGACACACATTTGATAAACTCTTCATCATCCACCGGTTTTAAAATGTAATCAAAAGCCTTAAGCTGAAGCGCTTTTTTAGCGTATTCAAAATCGGCATAGCCTGTCAGTAATAAACTGCGAATATGCGGCCAACGCTCGTTTACTTCAACAATCAGCTCCAATCCCGTCATGCCTGGCATACGAATATCCGTAACTAGAATATCAATATCGAACGCTTCCAGCACATCTACAGCAGCCAAGGCAGAAGCTGCTTGATGTACCCTCTCGATTCCCAATGCCTCCCACGGTATGGTAGCCGCCAGGCTTTCCGTAACATAGCTCTCATCATCCACTAATAATATCTGAACCATCAGTACCCTCCAATTTAACTATTTCTTGAATTTGACGAAGAATGGATCAAACCGTCTTGCTGACCTTCTTCCATTGACAGTGGCCATTTTAAAATCACTCTCAATCCTCCTAACGGAGACAACGAGAAGTCCAGCCCAGCATCTTCGCCAAAATGTAATCGCATTCGTTGATGCACATTCCATAAGCCATAGCCGCTTTTTTCTTCTACAGGCTTCTCCAGTGCTAATATTAGGGACGTTATCCCCTCCCCACTCAAACCGAGTCCGTTATCATCTACAATCAAGTACATGGATGAGCCAACACACTCCGTCTTAATACGGATGATTCCCTCCTCCGCCTGAGGTTCTATTCCGTGCAGCACCGCATTCTCCACCAAGGGCTGCAACACAAGCGGTGGAATCAGCAGACTATTGGCCTGTGAAGGAATATCTATAGTGAACGTTAATCGCGGCATACGCATCTGTTGAATTTTTAAATAATATTGCACAAACTCGACTTCATCCGATAAAGGAACCCGATCTCTTTCCTGTCTTGTCGTATAGCGATAATATTTGGACAAATTATGGGCCATGGCTACGACCGCCTCATGGTTGCGCAACTTTGCCATGCTCGTAATAAAGGAAAAACAATTATAAAAGAAATGAGGATTGATTTGAGACTGGAGCTGCTTTAGACGGGCTTCCTTCACATGCAGCTTCTCAACATAAACTTTCTCAAACAACTCCTGAATCTGTTCGACCATCAGGTTGAATTGACGTGAGAGAAATGCAAATTCATGACTTCCCCTAGGGCTCAAACGAACAGCATAGTCTCCATCCTTTAATCTCCGAAATGCCCGCACAAGCTGGAGAATCGGAACTTGTACCTGTGAATGGAGGAGATACGCACCAATGATCCCTACCAATAGCGAGCCAGCAACAGTTATATAAAACAGTCGGTTAGACGAGTAAATCGGAGACATCATATCGGACAAAGGCATGTAGTCAATCAAATACCAACCGGTCGTTTGCGAACGAACGGCGTGAACCAGGTAACTTTCGTCTCCCATTTTCACGGTTAGATTATCAACTTCATGCAGTCCCAATTTCTCAAGTTTTGTAATGAGCTGACCCGATAGTTCTTCATTTGCAGAGCGGTTATAAATCACGCCTACGCCTTTTTTATAATAAAAAGGCTCCTTTCGTCCATCACCCTTAAAGCGGTCAAGCATATCCTGAATATTGCTGCTGTCGAATTCCACTTTAATAATCGTGTTAGCGGTTTCCGGATTAGCTAGAGAGGAAAACGGGGATAATGTATACAATGAAAATATAAATTGATCTTTCCCGTACACTCTTTTTTTAGATACCTGCCAGCCGTTTGTAATCGATTGGTTTAATGCCTTCTGGTCATAAAAACCGGCTCCATTCTCCGATACAACTCGTCCAAGCGAAGGAGAATATATACTCAAGCCTGTTCTCCAATTAGAAGAGCTTTCCTGCAGCCCAAGCTTAGTTTGAATCCGCTTGACAAGGTTAATTCCATCTAGGTTAAGAGTTTTGTCCTTCAAAAAGATCGCCTGGAAACTGGCTACATCGGGATCATGAATCAGCAGATGCGGCCAGGAAGAAAGCATTTCAATATTCGTATTCACCTGGTTTTGAAAAAAAGTCAGCTGATTATAATTAGATTGATTCAGTTCTTCACGCAGTACGTCAGTCGTTGTCTTATTAGAGTAGACATACAGGATCAGCACAGGTATCAGCAACACGATCACAATGGACACAATTTTAGTATAAAAATTAAATTTAAACATAAATTTCACACATCCTCTGCACAAAAAACAGGCATACTTAAAAGGTATGCCAGAGCCCTAACCTTTGTTGCCGCCATTACATACTATACATTATTAAGGGTTGGCGGTGATAATATGTTTGACTCCAAGCAAATGGAATGGATAAATCAACTATCCGCTGAAGACCTGGCCATTTTAGGTGCAGGCTTCACTACATTAGGTGATTTTTTTGATTTTCTGGCGCTGATTAAAGCCAAGCAAGAACCACCTAAGGATAAAAAAAATAAAAGTAGTAGATAAAACTACTTAACAACGAATTTTACACGAGTCCCATCCTCATACTGATCCAACTGGTGACTGACCCATGATCCTGCCCCACGATTATCTTTAGGAGCTATGTATTTGACATTTGCACCCTTGCCCCCTTCTAAACACATAGCCATCGGCCATTCATCCCGATCGAACCCTTTACGAGTGGGAACACCCGCAAGTGAATGCTTACGATTTTGCTCGGCTCCTTCACGGTCAATTGTGCATACTGGTGATTTTCCCGCCTGAATGGCTTCCTTAATATGCTGTGCCGTTTCAGGATAACGACCTGACGGAAATTTCAGCGTTACCTGAGCTGACGATGGCGGGGTCTCTCCTGTTATTTTCGTAAGAAGATTGTCTCCTTCCAACCAATACGCGCTCACAGCTAGAACCACTAACACTATAAAACTTAGCAACTTTTTCTTCAATTTACTCTTCCTTTCAAGCTATTCCAGTAAATGGCCTTCAGCTAAGGCAATCCCCAGA
Organism: Paenibacillus ottowii; assembly: GCF_050516475.1. Lineage (NCBI taxonomy): Bacteria > Bacillati > Bacillota > Bacilli > Caryophanales > Paenibacillaceae > Paenibacillus > Paenibacillus ottowii. The sequence continues at coordinate 1,287,040 of NZ_CP191577.1, forward strand.
CTTTATTTTTTGTAACCCCTTACTGACTATAAAAAAAGGTTAAATCTCCGACGACAAATAGTATAGAGAGGAGGTTGGACGAATGAACGATGAAATCAAACTGGCTGTAAGCCAAATGCAAGCTGTTGTAATCCGGTTACTGAATGGTAATACCGTAATTGGCTGGCCTAAGCTCCTATCTGACCAGGAAACTCAGCAATTTAAGCTCTACGATGACGAACACGTATATACGATTTCCGTTAATGACGTGGATACAGTCGCAAGAGTTATTGTATAGGATACAGGTAGTAACTTAATGAGTCATCCAGCGGACAAGCCCAAACAAGGCGCACCACAGGAGAAGACTGATCAGAATTCCCCAAAATAAACCTTTAAAAAGCTTCATACCATACTGACAACCTTTCCGACTGGACTTTTTCCTCATTATAGCATGTCGGAAAGACAGCTGTCGCAACTTGCTCTTACATTGTCTTTGTGCCATATATTTTAAATTTTGAAATCACGATACCAAGAAAAAAATCGTAAAATTCCGGAATCAGGCCTGATCACCAATGAAAATGCAATCATGACATAATAAAAGTCACAATTTAACCGAAATTTAATGAAATTTTTCCGAAAATGATGTATAATTATTGACATAATAAAACGCACGAGGTGATCATCATGGCATTATTAAATAGAGTGAAGGAATTAAAATTACAGCTCCCTAACGAGCATCATAGCATTTCACAATACGTGGAGCATGCATTGCATTCGATTGACAGTTTTGTAGAGCAACATCGTCAATTTGTAGCTGCTCAAGCTTTATATGGTGAAAAAATTAATGGTACGGAAGAAAGATTATTTCGCGACACCATCGCTGAGATTAAAGCCCAACTGGTAGCTACGCTGGAGAAAACAGTTGAAGATTTCGCGCACAAAGGCGATAAGCACTGGAAAAACCATTATCAGGACGGCGTAGAATAAGCTGCAAATAACCCCCGGTCTTCGGACCGGGGGTTATTTGTTGGTATAGACCGAATATGGCTATATACGTAGACTATTTTAACACTTTGGCAGATGTCGTTACGTTCTTACCACCATAGGTTACTTTAATACTGGAGCTTCCGCTATCCAAGGCCTTTACTTGACCAGCTGTAACCTGTACGATCGACGGTTTGGAGGATGTCCATACCGCTGAATTGGTCACATTCGCAGTCGCGCCTGAATCATAAACTGCACTCACGCTAAGCACTTGTGATGAGCCCTTAGGCAACTTTAGGTTTTTATTGCTCAATACCAGCTTGAGCAGCTTAGGTGTAACCTTAATCTCCACGTTAAAGGACTTATCCTGGTACGTGCCCGTAATGGTTGCTGTTCCAATCCCAACAGCTTTAATGGAAGACCCTTTTACGACCACTACAGAAGCATTCGATGTTGTCCATTTCACTTTACTGCTCAGCGTAACTTTTTTGCCATCCGTATAATTGCCGACGACTTTGATGGACTTACTTCCCTTCAAATTCATTTCAGCACTCGAAAAGCTCGGTGTCAGTGTAGAAATGGCTCCCTCCACAATGACAGGCACCTTCACGTATTTATTCATATACATCGCCTTGATTCCCGAGTTACCACCATTCACCGCTTTTATTTTTCCATTTCCTACTGTAACTGCGGCTGTTGTAGCTACCCAGCTTACCTGGTTGGTAACATCCACTGTTCCACCACCAGCCATTTGTGCCTTTACCGTCGGAATACTCGTTTCTTGGCCTGCAACCAATACATATTTTTTCTCAGAAGCCGTCAGCTTGAGAACTTTATACTGTACGGTCACTGGAATGTCCAGCTTGAGTGCACCTACTGTCGCTGTCAATGTTGCACTACCTGGGTTGACTGCAACCAGCTTACCATTTGCAATCTTGACTGCACTTTCACTGCTTAAGCTCCATTTCACATCAGATTGAACTGCTTTTTTAGCCCCATTGACCAAATAAGCAGATATACTCGGAAGAGATGTTTTGCTGCCAGTTTCGAGTGCCAGACTGGCTTTGCTTGAGACCAGTTTTTCGACAGTTGGAAGTACATTAATCTTCAGAGTCTTACTCAAACCGTGATAGGAAGCTGTAATGGTCGAATTTCCTACATCCATCGGTGTGATTTTCCCTTGCTCTACAGTGGCAACCAGCGAATTCGAGGAAGTCCATTCTGCCGTGTTGGTCACATCTGTTTTGCCGCCAGTCAGGTTCACATCGGTTGCAGTAACCTGAATTGGGGAGCTACCCATATAGACCGATTTGGAGCCAGACTCACTCAGCACCAGTGCCTGGGATGAAGAACGCACATACACGATCAATTGTGCATTCAGTCCATCTTTGGCGGCTTTAATGTAAGTCACGCCTTTGGCAAGAGGACGTACAAGTCCATTCTCTACAGTAGCCACGGCCTCATTCGTGGATGTCCATTCCACACCGGACACATTTTCCGTGCCGCCTCCGCTAAGCACACCTTGAGCCGTCAGTTGCTTCGATTCTCCGCCAATGGTCAGATTCAGAGGACCCGCCGGATTTAATTGCAGCTTGCTGTAAGGCGATTTCACTGTAATTGTCGTACTTACCGTTTTCTGGTCATATGTAGCGACAATCTTAATCTGCCCTTTGGATACTGGGGTAATGAGTCCCTTTTCTACCTTTAAGATACTGGAGTCCCCGGAGATCCATTCAGCTTTGTCGGTTACATCCGTTTTGCCAGTTCCCGACACAGCCCATACTCTTAATTGAGCGGGGCTTCCACCCAGATTAACTGTAGTCGGATTTTGACTGTCCCACTGTACCGTGGACGTCGTGTTCTCTTCCGCTTGGATCAAACCTGCTGGCCATGCTGCGAATACAAACATCAGCAAAGCAAGTAAGAAGGTACTCCGTTTGCTCATACGCTTCATACGCTTCATTCGTTTCTCTCCCTTGGTTTCATTCTATAAAACAGGATATTATTAACAATCCCATTATCTTTTATCGGTAAGCAGCTAACTAAATTGAACCCTTCATCAAAAAAAGGTGAATTATAACAGTTAAAGCTCTCCACGCAGTGACCTCACTACAAACAAATGCCCTTCCTTGGATAAGGTTCGTCCATCCTCAAGCGTCACATGGTCTGCCGCGTGACTAACCAGCTTTACATTGTAGGCAATCAGTTGATCGTCTCTCCAAATTGTCACCGCCGACTGAAAATGAATGGCATTGTCAAACTGTAATGGAACGTTCATGACATAACCGAAAGCGTTCAGCCTCGCTGGCTGGCGGCTTTTACGCTCACGCCCCGGAGGAAGCATGGTAATATGCGTAATATTTTCAAAAGGAAAAGCCAGCATTTTCGGGCCTAAAATAACGCACTTTCGGATATCATCCCATTTTTCAAGTGTGCCACGCACCTTCTGGGTATGACCGTTGTTGCCGTGATATAAAATGACCTGACGTCCCTTCCATTGACGCATGTCCACACCTCCCGTGCTAGCGGTTAGGGATCTCCCACCGAATCGGTTCCATTCCATGCTCCTGCAAAAATGCATTGGTACGCGAAAAAGGCTTGCTGCCAAAAAAACCTCTATGAGCCGCCAATGGACTCGGATGAGCGGATTTCAGCACCAAATGCTTGCTGGTATTCACGAAGCTGGCTTTTTTCTGAGCATGGCTCCCCCACAAAATGAACACGGCCGGCTGTTCACGCTCATTAATCGCTTCAATGACCGCATCCGTGAAACGTTCCCATCCTATCCCCTGATGAGATTGCGGTTGACCTTCACGCACGGTCAGCACGTTGTTCAGCAGCAGCACACCTTGCTCTGCCCAAGGAACGAGGTAGCCCTGATTCGGAATGGGAGTGCCGACATCGTCGCGCAGCTCCTTGTATATATTTTGTAGAGAGGGCGGTGTACGGACACCGGGTCTAACAGAAAAGCTCAATCCGTGAGCTTGTCCCTCTCCATGATATGGATCTTGTCCCAATATAACCGCTTTGGTCAGATGATATGGCGTTAATTTGAGTGCTGAAAACAAATCTTCTTTTGGAGGGTATACCTTATGTAACTTGTACTCTCGGGCTAACGTATACCTTAATTCATTAAAGTAAGGCTTTTCGACCTCTTCTCGTAGTACATCATCCCAGTCATTGCCGAACATACCGCAGTCTCCTCTCAATATGTAAATCTGTGAAAGCTGTAAACTTTTGTACAAACAAATAAAGCTGACCCCTCATCCGGAGCCAGCTTATTTATTCGTTACTTGTGTTTCTATGCCGAAGGACCAGAAAAGTTTTCTTACGATAGTCAACTACCGCGGGGTCTAAATTCGATTTCCTTATTATAGCATTCACGGTATTGATGTCAAGCAAATGTGTGTTTATAACCGTGCGGAAACTAGCTCCTTATTGCTGTATTTGTTACGATTTTGGATGAGCCTTCAGGTATTCCAATGCATTATATAACATAACAGCCGCCTCGGCGCGTGTAATCTCACTTTTCGGATGAAACTTCCCATTCCCATCCAGGATGTTGATCTTGTACACTAACGAGCGTTGAATGCTACCTTGGTAAGAAGGCTCCAGCTCGCTTTCATCTGCAATATTCGCAGGTGCGATTTTAATCATGGGGAGAGCACCTGCTTTTTCCATACCCTGAATCAGCATATGGGTGAACTCTTCCTTGGTCAAAGCCTTGCTGGGATTGATATCTTTTGGAATGTCTACACCGTTATAATACGCGTTGATAAAAGCTTCTGCGTACCATGCGGTATCTTTAACCTGGCTGAACAGTCCACTTGCTTGCGGAGCCTTGTTCACATCAATGGCAGCCAAACTGAGTTGAAGTCCACCCGAGATCAACTGAATGCCTTGGGCAGCGGTCACTTTAGATGAGGGGAGAAACTGCGTGTCAGAGGCACCTTTAAGTAGCCCCCGATCTTTAAGGGATATGATTTTTTCTTTACCGCTTACGTGATCCAAATCCTTGAATGAACTGGCTGCCGCAGACAAATGACCTCCAATTGAGAAGGACAATAGAGCTACGGTCGTAAGGGCTGTAATTGCACTTTTTCTCATGCTCATGTTCAGTTCCACCTTGTAGTTGAATTAGGCCGCTTGGCCATTAACAACTTTCTTGACGTGGTTCAAGCTGAAAAGGTTGCGGCAGACGCTAACTTTAGGCATAGACTGTCTGCATTCCTTTTCGGCTCCGCACTGAATTAACAAGACATGGTTATGCAGACAAATTCGTGATAATATCTATGTCACAGTAAGTAGATATGAGTTAATTGTTTGGAGGGATAAGTTTGACTAAAATTCACCAGAAGTTGACAGAATTAATTGGAAATACTCCTTTGTTAGCACTGCTAAACTACAGCCAAATTCAAAATATTGAGGCACACGTAGTAGCAAAGTTGGAATATTTAAATCCGGCCGGGAGCGTTAAGGACCGAATTGGATATGCTATGATTAAAGACGCTGAGGAGAAAGGCTTAATCAATAAAGACTCCATTATTATCGAGCCGACAAGTGGCAATACTGGGATCGGACTTGCATTTGCAGCCGCGGCTCTTGGATATAAACTTATAATTACACTTCCTGAAACATTTAGTATCGAACGTCGCAAGCTTTTGACTGCGTTTGGTGCTGAGCTTGTGTTAACACCAGGATCCGAGGGGATGAGAGGCGCTATCAAGCGTGCTGAGCTCTTGGCTGCCGAAACACCCAACTCTTTCATACCACAGCAATTCAGCAATCCTGCCAATCCAGAAATTCATCGCAAAACTACAGCGGAGGAAATCTGGCAAGATACAGACGGCAGTGTAGATATTTTTATCGCGGGCGTAGGTACAGGTGGAACGATTTCGGGCGTTGGACAAGTATTGAAGGAACGAAAACCTTCTGTAAAAGTGATAGCCGTCGAACCGTTCGATTCACCCGTACTGTCTGGCGGTAGTCCAGGGTCACATCAACTACAAGGACTCGGTGCTGGTTTTATTCCAAATAACTTTAATGAAGAATATGTGGATGAGGTTTTTAAAGTTAAAAACGAAGATGCGTATGAAACTGCACGCCTGCTTGCCAAAACAGAAGGGTTGCTTGTTGGTATTTCTTCGGGGGCTGCGGTTTATGCAGCAACACAAATTGCGAAGCTTCCGGAAAACAGAGGCAAGACGATCGTCGTTATATTGCCTGATACAGGTGAGCGTTATTTGTCCACTCCGCTTTTCTCAGACGTAGAATTATAAAACGCCGAAGGCAGGCCCCCCCTGCCTCTTTTGTTATGCTTCCAGGCACGACAAGCAAGAGTCCATAGAACGAATTGATTCCTTTTTTCGCTAGCGAAGTAAACGTTATCTTGGCACAGCGCGATATTGTTGGAGCTCATCAGGCTTTTTCTGTAAAAGTGGGCTCCTCCATAGGAGTCTTGTACCAATCTGTAAGCCTCTTTCATTAACTTGATGCGGGTGTAATGCATCGTTACCGTTACTCTCAAGTTTCCCTCCTCTATATGTAGCCTCCTGATGTGTTATGTACGAATTATATGCTGAGTACAAAAAATAAACTCCAGATCATTCGAGGTTTAATACCGTAAAATGCCTATTTCCAGATAAGGAAATGTAATGATCTTTTGGTCACCATCCCAGCCCTCTATGATTACAATATAGAGCGTACCCGTCTTCGCTCAGCAGAATCATTTAGAGTATTCATATTAGCGTTCAAATCAGGGAACAAAGCGTTCAACTTCTTAGTTACCTGGCGTTTCCGTTTTGCAGAAGATTACGACAGCGCACGTGAAGCCATGGAAAGATTATGGGGGCGATATTCCTGAGCCAGTTGGATAAGAGAAGAACAGCAGTACATTTAATGTGTATATTCCTAAATGCCTTCGTCATCCCTTGCTAAAAGGGGCTACCTAAAATTATCCCTTGAACCACCATTGCCTTTACAAATTGAGTAAATGAGGGATTTACAATAAAATTCGGCCCCCCAATTAACTCAGCCTAAACAGACGCATCGCAGTTTCAGCCAACCCAAATAGCGGTCATTCACCGCATTGGTGCCAAGATACCAAAGGCTGAGAATGCTGTGTGTTCCAAAAAACAGAGTTTTTCAATAAAGTGTACAATCGCAGCACATTAGATACATTTAAACTATCAGGAAATTATCCAAGTAGGAGGAAACAACCATGGCATTTGAAGGTTATGGAGAAGACAAACGAGAACAATGGTTTAACTGGCCATTCCCCTTGTCGGTATCAATACTATATGTGGATGCAGATGTAGATGAAACAGAAACGAAATGGTACCTCATTGACGAACAAGAAAAACACTTGATCAGAATTAGGGATGAAAAGCAAATTGAACTGCTTCACCATTGCATGTATGGAGTCTTGTTAAATGACGAAAAGATCAACTGGATTATTGATAAAAATGGCGGTCGTTTTACCTATCACGATAGTGTGCAAGATTTTATCGAATTTCAGAAAGAATACCTTGATACACTATAAGAGGCGTGAACAGTAAAAGCTCTACTGACCAATTAAGGTTAGCAGAGCTTTTCCGTAAAACACTCTAATTCATCTTCGTTTTGCTAACTAAAAGTAAAAATTTTAAAAAGATATTTATACTTCCACGTCAAAAGTAAAACTCTCCAACTCTTCTTCGGCTTCACGCAATAAATCCAACAAACGATCGGCGTATTCTCCAAGGAATCTTCTGCTTGCGTGAAAATCAAGCCACTGAATTGTAAGTGGCATCGGGATAGAACCAGTTAAGCAATCCCATAATGCATCTAAATTTCGACCATAAGTTTGGTCTAATCCAAGCTGGGCTTGAAGTATATCATGTAATTCTTCTTTTCCATGAATGTTATTCCCATTTATAATTACAATCACCTTAAAGCCCCCTTCATTCTTTTAATTGCTCAAACGTACGGTAATGATCGGTTGTTTTATAGATTAAACCATCATTGGAGTAAAGAATTCGGTCGCTTCCCCTAGTTCCATCTGAGTAATTAATGTCTGCTTCGTACCAAATCCTCCCTCTTTTCTTGGGCAACAACCCTTCTCGATTTTGGAAGACATCACCGCCTATGCTTTTGCCTGGGGCTACTTTTTCCAGATTTCCTTCACTAGGCTCCCACCCTAATTTCCTGGCCTCTTTCTTGGTTATATAATTCTCCGGAAGATCATGATGCTCCGAAATATATTTAGCAACTTCATCAAATTGCGTTAAGGTAGAAGTGTTGTGTGTCGAATCCTTTAATGGAATCGTTTGGGGCGAACAGCCTGTAAACAGGATGGTCACTAAAATAAAAATCATGATACCTAAATATTTTTTAACATGCATTACGTTTAATCTCCTTTTTGCAGTTATACCCTACCATTGTAAACATCTTCGTTTCGAGAATTCATCTACCAGTTAATAGCATTATTACCACGTTAGCTTACGCATTCACGTATCGACCCGTGTATTCTACGACATACAAACAAAATACAATAACTATCAGACTTAGTCCAGAACTTGATAACACGTATGCAATATTCGGAACATATGATATTGTTGCAAAGAAAGTGCGTATATCCGCTTCATTAGGCGAATCATGACAAGATCCATCATGTAAGCTGAAGCGAATCCTATACTTAGGAGATAATACCTCACTTTGTGGATTGTAATCTTCCTATGATCATCCCTAGCAAGCTTCATTTCGAAGCAAATTGCACGGTAAATCGAGCATCCTCCCAGTGTACCTGTGGAATTCGAATGTAATATACGTATCCTTCTAGAGAGAATTAGTAACGAATCTGGAATGTATCCGCGGATATGCGTATAATCGTTTCCTATGCTCATTAATTATCAATCTCATTCATTTCTTTTATTCATTATTTTTTCTTTTGGTTTATAAAAGTCACCTGTGAAGATAAATCCCAACTGTTTATACAATCGGATTGCATGTGTATTATTTTCATAAACACTTAAATAAATATGGTGGCCAGGGTACTTATTTTCTAGAAATAAAATAAGCTTTTCCATAAAATATTTGCCCAAGCCCTTTCTCTGAAATCGCTCATCGATTAGAAACCGATCGAATCAGACTTCGTCTTCAAATTTACCGTACATAGCAAAACCCACGGGTACACCATTTTTATATAAGCCTACTGGTACAAAACGAGTATCCTCCTTAGCCTCTTGTAAGCATTGTGAGATGGATTCTATAAACGGTCGCTGGTCCTTAGCTATGCTTAAGGAAAGTACTTCTTTTTCATTCGAGCTTGTTACTACCCGAATTTCGCTATACATAATAACAAAACCTCTAGTTACTATCCCCCTAAAATTAACTAGTTGTTAATATCTTTTTTGCTAATTATGTAGAAAAACACCCCCTAGAATTCATCGGAATAACCAAGAGGAGCTTCCAATGACTATTTTAAGGGGTGTACTTCAGTCAGTAGGGTGTTACACGTTTTTCAGGAGTTGATTCAAAACTTATACTGAGTAGAATGAAAGAAGTGTGGCCCAACAGCTTTTTTTACAATTAAACCCACAATGCTCTAGAGATGATAACCAACAAGATAAAGAGCACTAAAATTGCTCCTGTAGAAGTCCAAACACCACCAACAACTGGACCTGTACCGCTACCTGCACCGCAACCATCACCCGCATATGCTCCCATAGCTTTGACCTCCTTTACCTATTGTACACCTTAATATATGTATAAATACGTTCTGTGACAGGGCATTCAAGAAAACAAAACGAAGGCTCACACCAGATAAACCAGCAGAGCCCAAAATTTTTATTAAAGGATTAATGTTAAGATAATTACCAACAAAACAAACAGTGCCAGAATAACAGTTATCGACGTCCAAACTTTCCTGGCAGCCTTCCCGCAACCTCTTCCAATTTCCCTCACACGTTACGCCTCCTTATTTACTCATAGGTTATGCGAGGAATTGTTTAGGGAATGGATTTATGGGTAAACAAAAACACACCGACAGAAAGTTAAGCTAAAATTAAAACTCCCATCCAATTTGCTTTCCAAGTGTCAGCACCTTAAAACAAGAAAAGACGAGCCAGTTGAAGCTCGCCATTATTACTATTGATTTTAAATTGTTTGACCAAATACACTGTACTCATAAAAGTCGAATCTTCAGTAGCCTGTGGTTAATATCGACACTCTTTCTCATCTCCAGTATTTCCACTATACCTGTGGGCATGAGGAATGCTCCCGTTTACTGTAGTATACCCTTCAAAATGATGGTAATGCCCACCGCATGCCAAGTGAATGGCTGGTCCTGTAGTTCCTCTAATTAAATGCGTATGTTGATCGTTAAATGATGTTTCTGCATAATAATTATGAACATGCGGAACTCCACTTGGAGCTGGTTCTGTTACTCCAGCGTAATGGTGACAGTGTCCCACATCAAATGATGTGTTCCCTTTAAAAGGATGTACGTGAACATTAACTGGTCTACCGTCCCACGAATTAATAAAAAGCTTATGCGAATGGTTAGAATCAGAATCACCGGAATGAACAACAAAACCTGTTATTGGTATTTCCATCAATAGCCACCTCCTTTATCAACTGCCATATACTATGAAAGAGGTAGTGTAAGTGTTCAAAAGGTTATTTGAGTTGAATTGGTTTCCATATTCGGGTGGGTGGCTAACAGGCTGTCAGAGCGTATGTGTTCTCTCTCTGCTGTTTACTCCTTCATTCACCTGTAATAATAAGGAATGCTAAAAACGGCTCATATTTGTCATTTAAGGCAAAAGAAAAAGCACCGCAAGGGTGCTTTCATTAAAATTCGGAAATTTAATGCATAGTCAAAATAATAGTATGACAAGCATCTGGTTTAGCCGTTAATGTTGTCAGGGATCTATGCTCTATCTGATATATATCCCCATCTTCTAATCATAATGAAGTTTCGACAAATAAGAAGGTTTCCCCTGGAGATTCCTTTTTTCGATCAGTTTCATTCTCATCGTAACGTTAGGGTATGTCCAGTTTCAGTAGCAATTAAACTCTCCCACTTATCTTTAGTCTTCCACCCTCTTGCTGTACCTTTAGAATACACTAAGTTGAGAGGCTATGCCCTGCGGTTTCTTTTATAAGATTCGCTTCTGCAGTCAGAAGTAGCGTATAGTAATAATAGTCGAAAATATATTCCAGGAGGCTACAACCATGTCACAGGAAGTCTGGGTTAATCTGCCGGTCAAAGATGTTGAGAGGTCAACTGACTTTTTCAATGAGATTGGATTCCATGCGGAGAGCATTGGTAACGAGAGAGCCAAGCTTGCCATAGGGCAAACAACAATTCTGCTGTTCCCGGAGGCGGCGTTTGAAAAATTTACAGGCTCAAAAACAGCAGATACTTCTCATACCGCAGAAGTAATATTTTCTATAGGCGCTGAAAGCAGAGAAGAAGTAGAAGCCTTTATTCAAAAAGTAGAGCTTGCCGGAGGAAATATCTTTGGCAAGCCGAGTGAAATTGACGGCTGGATGTACGGTGCAGGATTTGCTGACCTGGATGGTCACCGCTGGAACCTCCTGTACATGGATGAGAGCAAAATGCCGAAACGCTAATATGAAAACGCCGGTCACCTGCTTGAGGTCACCGGCGTTTTTCCCCCATTCTCCCCCAAAAGCGGAAAAGTCCTTGCTCCCTGTGATATGGGTGATGATCTCAATATCTAAAAAAGCAAAGAACCCTTGAATATCAAGGGTTCTTTGCTTTAAACTAGTATGCCGAGGACCGGGATCGAACCGGTACGGTAGTCACCTACCGCAGGATTTTAAGTCCTGTGCGTCTGCCAATTCCGCCACCCCGGCAAGCATTTGGGAACGCTATTTTACACTTACTTGTTCTTGTTTTACAAGTATCTGAGAAGCATGCTTATTGAAATGTTCTCGCTATGTAAATGTCGTTCAACCGGGCACCAACTTATAATACGACAATTTTATTAAATTGTAAAGTGTTTTTTTAAAAAAATAATTAAATTTTCTTTTTGTATAACTTGTGCACATTTGATCTACACTAATAAACGTCTTTCCAAACCACCAGAAGGGGTGTTACGAATGCGTGAAGGTATGATTCCAACTGTTCTTGGGACGGTAGTATCGGCTTCAGGCGCTGTGTTGCTAAGCAGTAAGTACAAACTTGCAGCTACAGGCATTCTCGGTTTCGGACTAGCTCATGTTGTTCTGGGAGCGATTGATTTGATTGAGCATCGCTAGTTGTTTGGAAAGTACCGGGCGGGATTTATCCTTCCCGGTTTATTTTATAGGCGTTTAAGACGAAGCATAGGCGTTTATGTAAAGTGTAGAATCTGATCATGCTTAAGAAGGAGCGTGAATGTGCTATGAGAAAAAATAGTTCTGATAAAAAGATTCATACTGACGATCAAATCGAATATAAACAATCTCTGGACCAGCTTGAACCAGGATTTGATCGGCTTCCTGAACCTGATGCCGATTCACCTGCAGCTACCGATATGATTGATGAAGCCGTAGGTCGAGGAATAGACAAATTGCGCAAAGATTTTACAAAATAAAGCATGAATTATAGGTCACAGGTTGTTAAGTATCACTTGAAGATAAGCATGATCCAACCAATAATTGAGATCCACAGCACAATGCTGATGAAGAGTCCGCACAAGAGACCAAAAGAGAAATTACCTTCGCTCTTCGGCATAGCACTACCAATTTTCAATCTAAGCTTCATTTGATTCCAGTTCATAGAACCCCCTCCTTAAGTTCTATTTCGGAATATGAAGCTTGTTTTTGTAGACCTATAGTCATGTTTTTCAAAATTAAAAAGGGGTTTTCGTCCTATCATCTCATCCAGAGCGTGGCAATAGAATTACAATTACCCCTACTAAACAAATCAACCCACCAATAAAATCGTACAAGTCGGGTGTTTTTTTATCAATCCACCAGCCCCATGCAATGGAAAGAATAATAAAAACACCTCCATATGCTGCATATACACGTCCAAAGGAGGAGAAAACCTGAAAGGTAGCAATGACTCCATAGATCGCTAAAATCACGCCGCCGCAAAGTCCGACATACCATGTCTTGCCTTCACGCAGCCACTGCCAGATCAAATATCCACCTCCGATTTCAGCGATGCCTGCCAAAATAAAAAGTAAAGCTGCCTTTAGCACCATTTCACATCCTAATTTTTTTGACTTTCAGTCATCTCATTAAAGCAATCGACCTATAATAATTAATGCAATTACGCCAACCAAAATAAGCAGATTACTGACCTGACGCCATAGGCTAGAAGCTCCCTCGGAGTGAAGCTTCCGCTGATTGGCATCAAAGTTTGCTTTGATTCCTTCAGCATCTGCGAAAATGGTCTGTGTTCTTCATTCATATGAAGGCCTCCTTTTTCAATCCAATGTAATCATACCAAACTTTTCCGTCAATTTCGCGTTGCATTTATGCTTATTCTTTACGGCAATTTCCAAACATAGGTTCATAGGTGTGAAATGTGCAAATCATATGTCGATATTTCACTGAATATAAAGTATGATGGCGAATCATGGTAGAGTGGGTATTTAGACGCCTTTCATTGCAGGACGGTAGTTATGGTATAATTTAGTCAACTTGTTCAAGATCATAAACAGGAACACAACAGGTTACTCACCCTGTCATAAAACTGCATCTAAGAAAATCCACATCCGCGGTTACAACCTGCATATTCTGTTTGTAGACCCAGGAGGAGAATACGGATGTCCTCTATTTTTGTAGCTAGTTTAATGATGATGGGCATATTCTTATTTCAGGCAGCTATCATTTTAGGCATCATACAGTGGGTTTCTAAACGTACCCGCCGTCCAGCACAAACCAAAATGTACCTTACAATGGGTTTGCTGGTTTTACTAGCTGGCTTTCTTGTATGGAACAACTGGATGTACTCGCAAGAACTTAATGGGTGGACCATGATTAGCCTGGTAGTGATCACGATTAGCGCCTACATACAACTTAGAAAACAAAAAGAAAAATCTTAACCCTATTACCAGCATCAAAGGAGGAGCGCCATGAAATCTCACTCAAAACGCTTTTGGTTACAGAGGGTGCTACTGCTAATGCTTGTTTTACTCTTCAGTGTCTCTCAACAATCTTTCATTGTTGCCGACGCCGCACCGCCGATTAATGCTCATGCCTCTGCCAAAGCCAGGCAATTACTTGCTTACCTAACCAATGTACCGGATGGTATGCTAATCTCCGGACAGCATGATTACTTAGAGGCTCCGGATGAACAAAATAACAAACTGCAGCAAATCAGCGGACAATATGCAGGACTTCACGGCTATGAGTTGGGAGGGCTGGCTAATCAGTCCCGTACTGCCCTACGAGAGCAACGTCAGCGTGTTGTGAATAGTGCTATTCAATGGAGCCAGGACGGTGGAATCGTAGCTATCACTTTTCATCAGGCGTTGCCGGGCAAACCAAAAACATGGAAAAACGTACAAGCCAAAATTACTCAGGCTGAATTTAATCGTTACATCACCCCGGGTACTCCGCAATATAAACAACTCATCGCCGATTTGGACGAGGCCGCGCTGTCCCTTAAAACTTTACGGGACGCAGATGTACCCGTCTTATGGAGACCCTATCATGAGATGAACGGCAACTGGTTTTGGTGGGGGAACAAACAAAATTACGCTAAGCTGTGGAATCTGATGTATGATCGATTCGTACATGTCCATCATTTAGATAACTTGTTGTGGGTCTGGAGTCCCAATGCTCCAAACGCATATAGCACTTCCTATAATCTGTCCTTTCCAGGCATTAACCGGGTAGATGTGCTTGCAGCCGATATCTATAATAATGATTACCAATCCTCTTACTACACTGAATTATTAAAGCTTGCACAGGGCAAGCCTATGGGAATTGGAGAAAGTGATATTCTGCCAAGTGCGAAGGTGCTGCAGAATCAGCCAGCTTGGGCCTATGCCATGACATGGGGAAAGGAACTGTCGACAACCAATTCACAGGCAACCATCAGACATTTTATGAACCAAAATAATATAATTACCCGAGATCATCTCCATGAGTCCCTCCGTTGAAAGAAAAAAGCTTGCACTTTGCTACTAGAGCGGAGTGCAAGCTTTTTTCATACCTAGCCAAATGAAGCTCTCTAACTATTTCTGATTACCTCTTCAAGATCAAGATCGGCATACGCCTCTTCGCCGAGATGTACGGATACAATGGTGTAAATCCGCTTGGTTAATCTGGACATCAGTCGATCACCTGGTGCTACGGAATATTCTTCCCGAAAATCCCCAATCTTGTGAAAACCGCTGGACATATGGATGTACAAGTTGCCTCTACGTGTTTTACCATGTACCAACATCAAATCTCCTCCTGCTGTGTGCCAACCTAATTTCCCTGTTACTTCTATATCGGTCAGAACAAGATAGGATATAAGTCCCTGGTATCCTTCTTTCGTTTCAGTGGGGAGTACACGTAAACGAAACGGACCTGTCAATGTTATGACAGGCCCGTCTTTGTAAACCCATTTTTCTGACTAGAGAGAAACTAGTCTTGATAGGATTCGGCAATCGCGTTCGCTGCGATAATTGCATTATACACATCATCAGGGCTAACCGGGAACGGCATGTTGACCATCGTATCATTCGATGCACAAGCAGCTTCAGCTACCTGACGCCATTCAGCCTCAACAAATTCCTCTACACCCAGATCACGAAGTGTTAATGGAAGACCTACATCCTTAACCAGCTTAATCACGGTTTCCAGCTCTTCTTTTGGTGCGTTTTCCAGTACCAGCTGAGTTAACAAGCCAAAAGTAACCTTCTCACCATGCTGTGCTTTGTGAAGTGAAGGAACAGCCGTCATACCATTATGAATAGCATGTGCCGCTGCCAATCCGCCTGATTCTGCTCCGACACCGCTCAGATAAATGGTTGCTTCAATCGTATCCTCAACTGCACGAGTGTATACTTTACGATCCACTGCACGTTTTGCCTTCACGGCATTTTCCAGCAATGTATCATAACAAAGGCGAGCAAGCCCCAGACCTGTAGTGGAAGGCTTGTTCAGCACCAGATTGTCCCCATTGGCCTGGTAGCAGGCACGAGCTTCAAAATAGGTTGCCAGTGCATCACCAATACCAGCTGCGAAAAAGCGTGCAGGTGCCGCTGCCAAAATACCTGTATCCGCAAGTACTACATCCGGATTCGTAGGCAGGAACAAATATTCATCAAAGGAGCCATCCTTCTTATAAATTACCGCAAGCGCGGTACAAGGGGCATCTGTAGAAGCAATCGTTGGAAAAATAACAACAGGCAGCTTTTCATAGTATGCTGTTGCCTTGGCGGTATCCAGCGTTTTTCCCCCGCCAATCCCTATAATGATGTTCGAACCATGTTTGCGTACTAATTCACGGTTACGATCAATCTCTTCTTTTGTACATTCATATTGAAATTTCTCAAAAACCACCTGGTTACCAGCTGCTTCAATCGAAGCACCTGCCTCCTTTTGGGCTCTTTCAAGTATGAACTCATCGCAAATAACATAGGCCTTATCGCCATAATCCTTAATGTAGTCATTTAACGACGAGA
Organism: Paenibacillus ottowii; assembly: GCF_050516475.1. Taxonomy (NCBI): domain Bacteria; kingdom Bacillati; phylum Bacillota; class Bacilli; order Caryophanales; family Paenibacillaceae; genus Paenibacillus; species Paenibacillus ottowii. Next base: position 1,303,626 of record NZ_CP191577.1, read on the forward strand.
GCAGATTTTGTCCAGAAATAAATTTCTTGGGTGAAGTAACGGACCTTACAACGTTTGCCATGTAAATTCCTCCTCAGCTTTGACTCATACTCAAATTAATAATGATTTGGGCATGTGACCCCTTAACTATAAACCTCTTTTCACATTATTAAAAGGCTTATTATGGAATGTTTTATGAACAAATTGTGTATCTATTTTACTTGAAGAGCCGAGCTCCATTCAGAGTACAAGATGCCCATCATGATGCGATCATAACTGTGACCATCACGGAGAACAGCGGAACGAACTCTACCCTCAAGCTGAAACCCTGCCTTCTCATAGGTACGGATCGCTTGGGTATTATACTCAATCACATCCAAGCCGACCCGATTTAAATTTAGCTCATAAAACGCATAACGAAGAATGAGGCGTACAGCCTCAGCTCCAAACCCCTTGCCACGATAGTCTGAATTACCTATACCTACTGCCAGCTGCCCGCAGCGATTATTCCACTCAATCCCATGTATAGCAACAAATCCGATCAAGACATCATCTGCCAACGTTCTTAATCGAAAATAAACCTCGTTAGAGTTAGGAGATCCTTCTGACTCCATCTGTTTCAATGTGTAAGGAATCGCCAAATCCGTATCTACATTGCGCAAATACTTCGCATCCTCACCCCATTTGAACATCACTTCAGCATCTTCTTCCCTGACTGCGGCCAGTTTTATTCGTTCCCCGTAAAATAAATTTTCGATTTTAATGATCCTTCAGCTCCTAGTATGAAGTGTGTACCATGTTTTCTCTTATTCTTTTCAGCTATCCAATGTCCGCAATACAAGCTCACTCTTATGAATTCAATGTTTAAATTTTACAAAATAATCATACCTAACACAACCAAATCATTACAATTGTCGTGGTCCGATACACAAAAAGACCTTGCGGTTGCAAGGTCTCCTATCTCTAATATTTAAACAACATAGCAACCAGTTGATATCCAGCTCCAATCGTCCAGAACAGCACATAATCGCCGCGCCGAATACGCCCTGACTCGATCCCTTCAGATAAAGCAATGAACGGGCTGCTGGTACCTGTATAACCATAACGATCACCCACATAAATCATTTGGTCATCCTCTAGCCCCAAGTGATCCTGGATCTTCAACACATTAGCCAATGAAAATTGAGACAGACAATATGCTCGTACATCCTGAGGCGTCAGCCCATTCTTTTGTAAAATGCGTTCAAGCAGCTCAAATGTTGGAGGCAAGGCCATATTGGCGTCGAACGGAAGCCACTGAATATATTTGCCGGGTGCATTCCTTTGGAGTGTTGCCGCTAACCCCTGGGCCGGGTACAGTATTTTATCTATATTGACAGGGTCTGTAAAATAAAGGGAATCTATAAATCCAGCGTCCTCTTCTGTACGCTCCAAAATAACTGCACATGCAGCATCCCCATAGTTCGCATAAGTAATTTCATCCGCAGGATCGGAAATGAGTGAATTATAATCCGAACCGATAATAAGCGCAGTCCGCATATCGGGATTAGATAACATCGACCGACTGGCTTGATCGACAGCTACTGTCATCCCTGCACAATTCGCATTGGAATCCATCACTGCCACATCATGTCTGGCCCCAATCGCCTGGTGAACAAACAAGGCATTCATCGGAAACAGCGACTCAGGAACTTGAGTGGAGAACACGATCATATCCACATCACGGCCTGTCATACCGGCTTGTTCCAAAGCTTTTTGTGCAGCTGCTATCCCCATGGTTAGACCGTTTTCGTGCGGGTCATCAATGATATAACGCTGTTTTCTACCCATATGCTCCATGAAGCGTCGAATATCCTTTCCCCGCTCGTCGAAATGGCGAATATAATATTCGTTATCAAACGAATGGGAAGGATGATATACTCCGAGCGCTTTTATTCTGATATGGCTCATCAGGTCCCCCCCTTACACATACGTCAGCACATTACTGTACTATAATATCTACGTTGTTTAATCCTGCTTCACGAGCTACGCGACCAAGCTGCATTTTAATAATCGTTTGCTGGAGGCTGATGACAAAGATGATTTTGGCAAATCCAGTTTCTTTATAACGTACAAAAGACCCCTTCAGTTTCTCTACTTCACCCGGTCCCAAAAGTGCCATTTGGGTGCAGTCTATCTTGAGTGTAAAACTCGATGCCTGAATGGATGAAGTTTTGGCTATATACTCCTTGACAAAGCTGTCATACTCCTCTTGGCTAAAAACTCCATTCACTGCCATATGTACCGTTTTAATGACTTGATCTACTTCGATGGTATAAGGATGTTGACTCATTTTAGAAAGACTCCTTTGATTTCAATTTTTGTCTATTAAGAGTATCGGAATAATAGGTAGAATTTTTAATATGAAACAAGGTACTTGTACTCTAATATATTACAAATTAGTGAATACCCAAAAAAAGCCGTCACTGCTTCTCAAAGAAGCTACTGACGGCTGAAAATCGCATATGCTCGTGTGTAATTAATTCGTAAATGTATGACGACCCAGTGAGACGACCGCCGGACGGCTTTTACTCCATTTGGCTGTGGCAATGGCCGGGTTGTAATAAAACAAGGACCCATGGGTCGGGTCAGCCCCATTAAGTGCCTGTCTGGCTGCTCGGTACGCAGTTTTGTTAGGTTTGAGGCGGTATTGTCCATCCTGTACAGCGGTGAATTGACCCGGCTGCAAAATAACGTCCGGGATTGAGCTTGGAAATTCGCTGGACTGCACTCGGTTTAATACGACAGCGCCGACAGCTACTTGTCCTTCAAACGATTCTCCCCGCGCCTCGGAATAAATGATTCGTGCCAGCTGATCTAGCGCGGTTACGCGAACCTTTCCGAACGAGTTCAGCTTGGCCTGTGTTGCCGCTCCGGCTATACCATCAGGCGTCAGGCCGTTATCCCGCTGAAAACGAGCCACCGCTTTGCTGGTCAAAGAGCCATAGTATCCCGTAAAACCAGCTTTGAAATAACCGAGTGAATAAAGTTGCTGTTGAAGCTCCAGTACCCGTTCGCTTTGAATCCCTTTCTTTAAAGCTGACGATTGTGCCTGTGCTTGTGCTGGTGCGACTGACAATACGGTACCTAACATGCATGCGCAGGACAGGATTAAAATAGATAATTTTTTCATATTCCAGACAACCTCCTCTTTCATGTTCTGTCCGGTGCAACCATTCCGGCCTGTACAACTCAGGGACGTTTATCCGACGATGTTTCTTGTGCCATATCTTATGACTAGCTGCGGAAATGACGTGTGGCTACATATGGAATCGGATATTGATGCTCTCACACGTCCGTTGCAGTATACCACAAGCCGCATTTACGTATCATCCGGCTCTGGTCCTAAGAATATCCCGGTTAATAAAACGTTATCCATAAAGGGATGACGTGTATGAGAAGCAATAAACCATATTTTTACTACACTTGAATACGTGACTTTTTTCGCTATTTTTCGATTCAATCTACCCAGGACCTAGACCTAACATCTGCTTTTTTCAATCACATTTCCGTGCACATATGTATAGGCGAATGCATAGGGTAGCGTACGATCTCCATTTTGACTAATAGAAAGGCAGGAAAGGACACGTGAAGTCAGATATGGATTACACCTCTTCCACTGTACAGTTCGCCTATGATTTAAAAGACAATGTTTTGTTTCGGAAAGATGCTCAGAACTCGATCAACGAGCTGTCGATCCAGCAGCTCAATACATTAGCGAATGTATCGCTACTAGATATCCGTCTCAGCACTGCTAATGTCGTAGAGCCTCACTATCATCAAAATGCCACAGAACTAATATACTGCATCTCTGGAGCAGTGACCGTGTCACTGATTAATCCCTTTACCCGCGAGTTACGACATTTCCCGATCACACCTGGTCAGGTGGCTAACGTCCCTCAGGGATGGTGGCATTATCTAGTCGCCACGGTGGATAACACTCACTTATTGGCGATTTTTAACGTTCCAATCCCCGAAATCATTTTGGGCTCCGATATTTTGCGGCTAACGCCAAGCAACATTATGGCTCATACTTACTGTCTGGATGAGAAGAAGGTTCAGGAAGCGCTTGCTCCTATTAAAAAACCTGTCATCATCGGTCCTCCCAATGACCGTAAGCAGCAGTCCCCCCGTAAACCAGGGATTCATGTAAGGTTTGCCGATACTTCTCCACAACATCGGATCGCCCCCCAAGGAGATTATAACTATACCCATGAATATCCTGGCTTTTCCTTTAACCCCTATCAAGTGCAAGATTAACCCTGGTCAGACCTCAAAAACAACGGAATCCATTCTCTCTGTATGTTCGCCGTTACCGTAAGACCTTCCCTCTCATAAAATGCCAATGTGTATAAGAGGGGGTGATGGAATGGACGCTTACTACAACTGTTTGAGCTGTATGAATAAAAGGGTGCGTATTCTTACGGTTGATGGAAAACAGTACGAAGGAACCATTATGGATGTGGATCGTAATAATGTGTACTTAAAAACCGAACGGAACGGACGTGTACAAACGTCTGCCTTTTATCCTTACGGGTATGGTAATCAAATCTTGACTTTGAGCCTGTTCACCCTGTTGGCGATTGCTTTAATTTAATCCCGAATCCATTGTCCGTACCTACCTATAGATGCCAAAGCACCTCAAATGACAGTTACCCCGGCCCCACACGATTTGTGTACGGCTTGTGCGCTGTTATTTGGGGTGCTTTATCATACGATCCATTCGCTAAAAACACTTAACCCCCCACCGGTAATATACCAATGGGGGGTTAAACTACTCAATTAATTTAGATCCAAAAAGACTTTGTAATGATAACGAGCAGAATGAACAATACCAGAATAGCTCCTGTTGATGTCCAAACGCCTGGGTAGCCCCCTACTGAACCGCCACCACAACCTCTGTCACAATCACTCATGATCATTGCCTCCTTTATTTAAGGTACAACATAGCTTATGTATGGAGTCTTCCTATGGACCGGGCTTTTTGGCAATGTTATGAATGTTTTCGCCGCTGGGCCTTAGCCTACACCTTTCCTAGGCAAGAGCATAGGATATCACAACTAATCCTGAAGGAGTGAAGCAATTGAATTCAAATCAAATGTTCAGCTACAACGTTAATCAACCTTTCCCTCACCATCCTACTTCCCACCATATCGTGGTGTCCCCCGTAGATCCGTACGTCGTGGAGACATTAAAATCGGTGATCGGCAAGTACGTTGTACTGGAAACAACACGCGGCAGAATTGATGGATGTGTAGTGGATTGTAAGCCTGACCATGTCATCTTGGATGTATACGGAAAAAAATTCTTTGTTCGAATCTGCGAAATTGTATGGATCATGCCTAGCTAAACAAAGCAGACATCAAAAATCCTCGCAGATCCTGATCCGGATTCGCGAGGATTTAATCTTTTAAACAAACACCCTGCTATTCAAGCCCTCCTACAGTCCCAGTGAAGCACGAAGCTCGTCTATCGTTCCATTGTATTCATCTAGGTCGACTTGACCAGGGATGCCAGGAACACTGCCTGTGCTGCTGTACTGCCAAGCCCACCAGCTATTCCAAGCTGGAACCGCGGTCGGCTTTTGCGTAGTGCTGTATCGCGCTACCCACAATTTGTACATAGAAAACGTAGGATCAAACTTGGAAGCAAAGACATTTCCCGTATATACGATCGGCTCACGTCCGGTAAGCTTCTCCATCTCATCCAAAAAGGCATGAGCCACTTCACTGATTTGTGCGGGTGTAAGGCCTTTAGGATTATTTTCATAATCCATCACAGGGGGCAAATCCAGCCTGCCTCCTGCTGAATCTAAAGCCTTGGCAAAATTAGCTGCTTCCTGACGAGCTCCATCCACGGTAGTTGCGTTCAAAAAGTGGTAGGCCCCAACCAGAATGTTAGCATCTCTGGCCCCCTGGACATTAGCTAAAAATTGATTGTCTTGATATTTGGTGCCCTCTGTAGCTTTAATAAAAGCAAACGTCTTGCCTGCCGCCGCCACCTGCTGCCAATCAATATTGCCATTATAGTGAGAAACGTCTATCCCCTGTGCGTGACCGTTGGAGGAAATTGTAGGATCAACAGGTACAGTAGTAACAGTCTCGGTAGATGCTGGCTCTTCAGATGCCTGATCCAATGCAATGACAACTTTACCATCATCAGCATTGATTAGATGAAAGGGTGTGCTGTGATCAAGATCGACCACAATACGTACCGAGGCTGGGCTTGTACTAAACATAGAGTATCTCACTTTGGAAGCATCTGAGTCGTCAGTAACTGAAAAACTTCCTTGTCCTCCATTATTAAAAGATTGCGATGCTGGAAATTCCTCACCAAACTTCGCATCAGGTATGTCTACAACAATACGATCAGGTTGGGTCAACGTGGTTACTTTGGGGCTTACCTTTCCATCCACCGTTATCGTTAATTGATGATTATTGAAGCTAATTTGATTTATAGCCGTACGTTCACTAGCTGTAGTATCACTTGCAGCTGAGGTGGTCACGCTGTTTCCGCTTGAAGCAGGCGGAGTCGTCAAGAACACGGTTTTAAGCTCGTTGTTCCAGGACACTTCCATTCCCGTCTGTTCAGATACAAAGCGAAGCGGAACATAAGTCGTTCCCCCGTTCAGCAAAGGAGCTACAGCCAGCCCTATCGGTTGGCCATTAACTGAGGCAATAGGATTGTTGACCTGAAGGCTCAGGTTAATATTTGACTTATGTATAGTTACGGTCCCTGTCTTGGACTCCCAATTTACGCTATAACCCAACTCCTCTACAATAAGACGGAGTGGAACCAGCACATTGCCCTTTACTTGCTGAATCTGCGCTCCTTTACCGACACTTATATCTTTACCATCCAGTTGAATATGCGAATTTGAAGACGCCGCGTGACTTTCTCCTGGAAATGCTAATAGAAACAGAAACAAAAAAGCAAATAAACCAATTTTCTTCATATGTACCCTACCATTCTCTAATTTTTCGCTATAAAAATCTTACTTTCTATGGCCCTCAGAACCCTCCATTTTGATAGACGCGACTCCTATGTAAAAAGTTACGATAATTTCATTATATATTTCAGCCTAATCATACGAAAGTACTAAAAAGCTCTACCAGCTATACGCAAGCAGAGCTCATTCCAGTTATTCATACAGTTACAAAGGTTAGTCCTACAAGAATGATCGAAGTAATAGAAAGTACAAGTAAGGGCAGCATGGCCTTTTCTCGCAAAGTCTTAAAGCTCACATTCAGCCCCATGCCTACCATAGCCATTGTTAACATAAAGGTGGTAAGCTGGGAAAGTTCGTTCATTAGCTTAGGTGAAACGACAATATATTTTCCAAAAACGTAGCTCCCCAGAATACTTGCCACTATAAAACCGATGAGAAACCAGGGGAATTCCACATTAGTACCTGTACGCATCTTTCCAGTACGTTTCATCCAATACATTAAAATAAAGCTAAGCGGTATGAGTAAGAAAACACGTCCCAGTTTGGCTAGCAAGGCCATGGCAAGAGCATCCTGTCCAGCAGGTGCTGCCGCTAAAGCCACATGTGCAATTTCATGTAAACTGATGCCTGACCAGATTCCATACTGTATATCTGTCAGAGGAAGCCAAGGCCGAAGCACTGTAAACAAAATGGCAAATACCGTGCCAACCAAGGCAATGAGTCCAACACCTATAGCTGTATCCTCATCGTCGGACTTCAATATAGGAGAAACAGCTGCAATGGCTGCTGCCCCACAAACCCCGGTTCCAATCCCAAGAAGAAGTGAAAGCGAAGCATCTGCCTTAAATCGTTTGGCGAGCCAAACCGTAAACAAAATGGCAAATACCACAGTGCCTACATCGCGCAAAAGCAAACCCAGCCCATGATGAATAACATCATCCATATTTAGCTTCAGTCCATATAAAACAATAGCTCCGCGCAGTATTTTCTTGGCTGAGAACTCAATTCCTGAGCGTACAGCTTCAGGGTATCCCCACAACTGTCGGTATAGTATAGCGAGAAACATCGCACATGCCAATGGGCCTACATAATGAAAGCCTGGCACTTCATTTAGACCGTACCCTGCCAGTGCAAAGATCATCGTTAGCACAATGCCGAATAAAAATCGAAACAATCGACCTTTGTTCAATAAAAATTTGACGTGTTGAATATGACTTTTCATGCTGACTCCCTCCAGTTCTACATGCATACAGCTTAATATGTATTTTGTTATAAGAAAAATAAATCATTATAATAATGATCATAAGTAAATAGGCATGATGAAATTGGAGGAATAACTTTTGGACCAGTCTTTAATTGTATTTGTTAAAGTCGCGGAAAAACAAAACTTCACACGAGCTGCTGAGGCGCTACATATGACCCAGCCTGCGGTAAGCCAATATATTCAAACACTGGAACGCAGTGTAGGAACCCGACTTCTAGAGCGAAGCAATAAATATGTGCGCTTAACTAAAGCAGGAGAAATTGTGTACCATCATGCCCAGGAAATTATTCGACTCCATACACGTATGCAGTACTTGGTGGACGAGCTGATGCATACGGCAAAGGGTAACCTGTCTATTGGAGCAAGCTATACGTATGGTGAATATGTACTGCCGCATGTAATTGCGCAAATGAGAATCCAGTACCCACTCATTCAGCCTTCCATTATCATCGGCAATACGCTGGAAATCGAAAAGCTCGTGATCCATAATCAACTGGATGTAGGCATTATCGAAGGAGAATTTCAGCATGAGCATTTACATATTGAATCCTTCGCCGATGATGAAATGGTTATCGTCGTTCCGCAAAATCATCGTTTGGCCGGTACATCTCAAGTGGATATAAGTGAGCTGCAAGAAGACATCTGGATTCTACGGGAAGAGGGCTCCGGAACCCGTGAGGCAGCTGAAAGGATGTTTGCACAGCTCGGATTTTATCCTTCTCATATGATGAATTTTGGCAGTACACAGATCATCAAAGAGTCTGTAGAAGCAGGCTTGGGAATTTCTTTGCTGTCCCAGTGGGTGATTCAAAAGGAACTGGCTTTAGGAACCTTAGAAGTGTTGGATATTGTTAATCTTCCGTTCATTCGGAAATTTTCTTTCCTCACTCCATCTGTGGTATTTGAGACAAAGGCAACCACCGCTTTTTTGGAGATTTTGCGAGACTATAGTGTGAAAAGGTAATGTGCAGAAAAAAAAGCACCCATTAAGGTGCTTGCAATATAGTCAGTATTTTATTTTTTATGAGGAGAGATGATCCTTACCATGATATAAGAAATGGGAAAAGTCAGCGTAGCTCCCTTGGAATTGTTGCATATCATGAGCAGCAATACCTACAAAGTTCCCTGTAAATCCTCCGGACAAAAAGCTGATATCCTGTATTTCAAAAAGTCGCTTCCAGGCAGGCTCATCTCCGACTCCATAATAAAATTGCGCATGGGATGCATGGACCTCTACAGCCAAATGAACAGGGAGATCGCTCTGAAGCGCAATCACTTGTGGAACTAACGTAAATGAATTAGCTTCACACCGCATCATGCGCAGTACTTTTCCCAACCCCTCTTCATAGCTAATATACGCATACAAATAGTCCTCTTCATTGAGGTACAGCAACAGCCCTGCCATTTGCAAATAGCTGGTTGGCTGATACTCCAGCGCTGTTTCTACCCGAAAATGATGATCCGTTTGCCGAATGGCAAGCACGTGATGCTGGAACAGGCTTTGTATGGATTCTCCAGCATGAATCCGAAGGTAGCCCGGACGCTGACTTAATGAACACCAGCTATCGTCCGCCAAGATACGCAATGTGTTCCACGTTTTGTCAAGTGTGGGGTCCTCGAAAAAGTCTTCGAAAATATACTCCTGCTGCTCTTGCTTAACCGAAATTGCCCCTTGAGGCGCAGGCACCTCCAGTTGAGGTGTATGGCCCCCGGCGGTTAATCGCAGCCAGCCTTCATCATTCCAAAAGACTTGCTGCAAAGCTGTCTCGCGCCCTAAAATGGCATATTTCCCCTCCACCGGACGTGTACATAAATGAGCCATGTACCATTCACCGTCCGGTGTTTGTACCAGACTGCCATGTCCTGCACATTGTAACGGGAAATTCAACTGATCACGAGATGTAAGCATTGGGTTATGTGGGTCCACTTCATACGGACCGGATATCTGTTTGGAGCGTGCTATGGTCACTGCATGCCCCGTACCCGTTCCACCTTCCGCTGTAACCAGGTAGTAATACCCGTTCTGCTTGTAGATGTGGGGCGCTTCTGTCTTCTTCAGTGGAGTACAATCGAAAATTTTAACAGGCTCACCAATAAGTCGCCGTTGCTGGCTGTCATACTCTTGCATGACGATACCCGAGGACTTATTGCTCTCCAACATGCGATAATCCCACAATGCATTCAACAGCCATTTGCGTCCATCCTCATCGTGAAATAAAGACGGGTCAAATCCACTACTGTTCAGATAAACAGGTTCCGACCATGGTCCATGGATCGTAGGCGCCGTTATCACAAAATTATGAACGTCCTTGAATGGACGCTTGGTGCTTTTCACATCGGTATAGAGCAGATAAAACAGGTTATCCGCATAGCTTAGCTGCGGTGCCCAAATGCTACAATTTTTTGGATTGCCTCTCAAATCAACCTGGTCAGTCAAAATATCCGTGCAGTGCTCCCAATGAGCCAAATCTTTGGATTGATACACCCGTACTCCAGGCAGCCATTCAAACGATGACACTACAATATAGTAAGTATCTTCTACTCGCGTAATACACGGATCGGGATTAAAGCCTTTTAAGATAGGGTTTTGGATCATCATGAGACATCACTTCTCCTTGCTCTTCCAAAATGTGACTCCCTCAAAAACCTGTTCCTTGCTCCATTCTTCTGCCCTCGCTTCAAAACAATCCGCCCACGGAACACGTTGCTGACGTAAAGAAGCTATTTCATCAGATCCACCACCATATTCCTGATAGCAGACGGTTTTCTCATTCGCGATATTCCCCCAATTATCCCAACCGCGTGGGTCTATATGGTCACCCATTTTACATTCGATAAATACGGTTTTGGCATACTCCCGCCATGGACGGCCCAAAAAAACAGGGGTAATCTCAGGCTCTGCGGTTAAATAGCAATGATCGAATACATAGCCGTACGTTTGTCCTTGCGGCGTAGAGGCGGCTGTAACGTAGCTTGTATGGTTCTTATGATGACGCAAACTGCGAATCTCGCAATCTTCAAAGTAGGCGGTAGCCCCGCCAAAAATGAAATCTATCGTACCCTCGATATAACAATGCTGATAGAGCTGGCGATAGTGTGCATGATGTTCTTTCAAAGGAATTCCACCAAACTGCAATCGCTCTTTCGGTGCAGGAGGTAGAGGGCCTGTAAATAACGTATCCTGGTGCCCTTTAAAGGTACAATTTCTAAAGACAGTTTGATCACAATGAGCGTTTACCGCAACGGCCTGCCCAATGTGTTCTCCCTGTCCAGCCGTGTTGGAGATGATGAGATTTTCCAGGGTCAGATGGCTGCCGCCTAAGAATAGAGTTGGCGTCGCGAAGGTTCCTATTTCCTCACCTGCTTCATCCCGCTCCCTAGCATACCGCCCCATTCGAATCTCTACCTGTCCGATGCCTATGATATGTAGATTTGAACGGTAAATCCGCACCTCTTCCTCATAGGTACCCGATAAAATAGTTAGCGTTTCCATTTCGTTGGAAGGCGATTGCTCCAATACATTAATCGCCTCCTGAATGGTGTGGAAATCACAAAAGGATTCTTTTCCGACTAGCATGGTTACCCCGATCCTTTCATTTGATTTACAAGTGTTCAGCTAAAAATGACTGCCAAGCCATTCGCATTTCCATGGTTTCCATATGTCCACCGCCCGCAATCACAGGCTGCCAATGCTCAGGGTGACCTGCTTTCTGGTAAGCTTCCAACAACCCCTCTGCCAAATGCTCGACTCCTTCAATAGGACACATCCGATCATTTTGACCTGTTATACTCATCCGTGGACGAGGTACGATCCGCTTTTGAATATCCAAGGTGGTGAAATGCTTTAACAAGCCGGGAACATAGGAATAGAAGCCATGATGATCCAATCCCCTTTTGGCGATCAGTGTATGGGCGTCTACCTGTCCGCAGATATCAACCGTGACCTGTATCCGTTCATCTAAAGCAGCCAGCCACCATGCCATGAGTCCACCCATCGACATGCCGATCGTCGCGATACGGGAAGCATCAATGTCCTCACGCTGGCACATGTAATCTACCAAACGACGGTTATCGTACAGCATCATGCCCCACAGCACCTGGCCCTGCCAGAGCATTTCTTTTACCAGCTCACTCTCGGTTTTGCCTCCACGCTCATTGAAGCCCCACATGTCGATACAGCACACGCAATATCCCATGTCTGTCAGAACTGTAGCAAACGAGGGCTGCTGCAGGTAAGGACTACTATGGAGCAGCTCCTTACGTCCATTGGTATAATTGCCCCCATGCGAATGGTTAAAAACGACCAATGGGAACGGACCATCCCCTTGTATTGGTGTAGCTACATAAGCAGGCACAGACTCGATCCCGTTCAAGTCCAGCAGGAGACACTCCAGTCGATATCCCTCCCGCTCTTCTTGATTCAGCAGAGTTGCCGTTATAGGGCGATCTGCCGGAAGGTCCCCCAGCAATGCTTGCAACTTATCCATGTTGTATGCTCCTTTCATCCCCTCCTATTTCAGCACATTTTGTTCAGAAGGTTGTATCGTTACTTGTTCTATCAGCTTTTCAGGCTGAGCTGTATTTTTCGAGTGGCAGCGATTGATTTCAACGTCTTCCCCATTCTCAATATAAAAGGCAGGACCTTCGTGATTCTCAATCGTAACCTGTTGAAAACGAATGTCCTTCACGTTACCCATATAAAAACCACGGTTATTCATATCTTCAATCCCTGTCATCATGGCCGGACGACCGGGAATCGCATTTTTAGCCATAGAAATATCAATATTGGAAAAAGTAATTTCAGCGATATATTGCTCGGCAAGTCCGTATAAGAAGCCAGCCGCCGCATGAACCTGACGTGCCGTGATATCGGAAAAATGGATTCGTCTAAAACACGGGGTTTCATCCGTAACTGGATAAGGATTTTTATCCCACACATATTTGTCCTTGCCCCGGGGTCCGCAGAAATAATACAGGTTCAAAATAAATGGACAAATGACCTCCTCCATCACAATGTTGCTGACGCGGATATCCTCGATGATTCCACCGCGTCCCCGTCTTGATTTCAGACGTATGCCCCGATCTGTTTGCTTGAACACGCAATTGCTGATCGTAACATTACGAATATCTCCGCTCATTTCGCTTCCAAGTACGACAGCACCATGACCGTGGACCATTGTACAGTTGGTAATCGTAATATTTTCACAAGGAATCCGCTCTTGGGTATCTTCGGTTCCTGCTTTAATCGCAATACAGTCATCGCCTACATCTATATTGCAGTTGCTGATACGAACATTGGAACAGGATTCGGGATTAATACCATCTGTATTGGGTGAGTCTGCCGGGTTAAGAATGGACAAATTATCAATCGTAACGTTATAGCAAGCAATGGGGTTTACAGTCCAACTTGGGGAATTTTTCAACATGAGATCTTTAATGGTGATCCGCTGACAGCGGTCAAAGCTGATTAATTTGGGTCTCGGGTACTGCAACTCTTCAGAGTGATTCCGATGCTTTTCCCACCACGGCTGACCATTCCCGTCCAGCGTTCCGCTACCTGTAAGCGAAATATTCTCTAGGTTCTCTCCATAAATGCATGAGGCATGTACTTCCCGCTGAACACCCTCCCATCTGGATTCTACTACAGGATAATCAGTCAGTTCCGTACTGAAGGAAAGAATTGCACCAGGGCTTAAATGCAGCTCAATGTTACTTTTCAGAAAAATAGCACCCGTCAGATACGTTCCAGACGGAACCAAAACAGTCCCTCCCCCAGCATTACTGGCCGCCTCAATGGCAGCCGCAATGGCTTCTGTTGCCATCGTTGTACCACCCTGAACTGCTCCATAATCTACAATGTTATACAATTGCATTTCGTTCTCTCCTGTCTTTATTTTTTCGTTTTCTTATACGCTTCCTCATACTCAGCGGTAATTCGTGCTCCGCCTGATTTTTTCCAATTTTCCACAGCTGCTTTAAATCCGGCTTCATCAAGTTCACCCATAATAAATTTGAAGGAGGCGTCAGTAATAATTTTCTCCAGCTCTGTTCCTTGCTCATTAGCAGTGACTGAATCCAGCGGCACTGTCGGGTCCAGAACAGCAAACTTATTATTTTCGCGCACTAATTCATTAGCCATTTCCTTTTCCGGATTGGCATCCTTTAAGTTATAAGTGACTTCACTTGGTCTGGAGCTTGAAAACGGCTGTACGTCTGCTTGCCACAAATCTGTATCTATAATTTTGAAGGAACCATCCTTTTCGATTTTATAATGAGTACCTTCAATACCACCGGTCATGTACATATATACATCTTTGTCAATTAAATCATCTACAAATTGCAGCAGTCTCTTCAACTCAGCTTCCGTCTTTACTTCAGATTTCGGAAAGGCCAGCAAGCCTCCTACACCACTTCCTTCAGACCATACGTGATATTGTCCATCTCCATTCGAAATCTTGTTAACAGGCACCAGCTTCAGACCTTTTTGTAAGCCTTGAGACAAGGTTCTAAGGTTAGAGATATCGATCATGCCTGTATAAATCCCTGCTTTACCTTGTGCAAATTGTTGCTGCTGGTCCGTTTTAGCGGTTACGGCAAAGTCTTTGGAGAGATACCCGTTTTTGTATAATTTATTGGAATACTTTAACGTCTCCATATATTGAGGAGTATCAAACTCTGGCGTAAACTTTCCGTTTTCATCTACTTTCCAGCCATTAGGTGTTCCAAAGTAGGAACTTAACGTTTTGAAACTGCTGTAACGCAGATCCGATCTGTCAACAAACCCAGTCGTATCATTTTTTCCATTGCCATCCGGATCGTCTTCTGTAAACGCTCTCGCAACTTCATACAGTTCATCCAGTGTGGTTGGCACTTTCAGTCCTAAGCGATCCAGCCAATCCTGACGAATGACCAGACCCGCGCGGGCGAGATTCTTCTGGAATGGAACCCCATACAGCACCCCTTCAATGGAAGCGGCTTCGCGTACTTCAGGCGGGATCTTTTTTAAATTTTCATAATCATCTAAATATTTGCCCACATCCCAGAATAGTCCTGATTTCAATGAACTACGCACTGAGGAATTTGTCATCATTGTCAAAGTCACCATATCTGCCAATTCACCGGAAGCCAGTGCGGTGGTAATTCTCTCTTCCTTGGAAGCATCCGGCACCCAGTTGAACGTAATTTTGGAATTGGTGTATTCTTCGATTTTATTTTTAATCGTTTCAGTAGGCGGGGAGGCTGTGTGGAGTACGTTCAGCCAGGTAAATTCCAGTTTGGATTTGGGATCATAGGTTTGGCTGCTTTTTTCCTCTGCCCCTTTGTCACCACAAGCCGCTAGAAAAACACTCATGACCATAAGTGCGGCAAGAAGACCCGATACTCCCTTTTTCATCTTGGTACCTTTTTTCATCGTGTTTGCTCCTTTTCTGTTGTATATTTATGCCATATCTTCCTCTTTCACCAGAACCTCTCGCTCTATTTTGCTGAATACCTGATGCGTCATCCACATCACGAGATAACCGATGATGCTCGCTCCGGCAAAAGTCAGAATTCCTGGGTACAAGCCTAGAATCAATGCATAAAGCACGACAATGGCTACAAAAAGAACAAGTGTATATTGTAAATACGAAAATCCAATGACAATCGACATCTTGATCTTCAGTCTGATGCCTTTCCAATCATAGTGAGCCAGCAACGGAAAAATGTATGCCAAAGAGATAAGATACAAAAAGGCACCCATCAGTGTCACCACACGAACATACCAGGATGAGACGTTGACGATATCCACGTAGAGCACGTAACCCACAAGGCTGTAGAGCCCGCCAATGATAGCTGCTTCTTTAAAGCTTTCTTTAAAGTAACGTACAAACGTCGAGAAAATGGCGATTTCTTCATTGCCCCGAATCCATTGCCTTAAAATACTAAGCATAGCAACGGTTGCAGGTCCCACACCTATAAAACCGAGGCCCAGGATCGTCGCAGTGGTCCACAGCAAGTTCAGGTAGACCAGACGTAACAGGCGCATGCACCATTTGTTCATGTTTTCTACAAACCGTACCATTTTGCATCCTTCCCGTCGTCATTAGTAAACGCCGTCCTCACCAAATTTCTTAGCGAGTCGATTGGAGAACATAATCAGAATCAAACCTACTACACCTTTAAATAGTCCTACTGTCGTACTGAAACTTAACTGTCCATTTTTTAAGCCCGCAGTATAAATATAGGTGTCAAAGATTTCGGCAACTTCGCGGTTTAATGAGTTCAATAACAGATACATATGCTCAAAACCCAAATCCAACGTGCTACCGATTTTCAGAATTAACAACGTAATAATAACCGGGCGGATCGCTGGCAACGTAACGTGCCATGTCTTTCGCAAACGTCCAGCGCCGTCCATCTCTGCGGCCTCATACAATTGTGTATCCACCACTGTAATTGCAGATAAATAAATGATGGTAGACCAGCCGAGTTCCTTCCAAATCACTTGCCCGATATAGACTGTTCGCAGCCATTGCGGAGATGTCAAGAAGCTGATCTTTTCACCGCCCAGCGCGGCAATCATTTCATTCAGCACACCGCCGTCCACCGTCAGGAATACATACGAAATCGAAACGATGATAACCCATGACATAAAGTGCGGAATGTAGATAATGGTTTGAATAATGTTTTTGAAAAACATCTTCCTAACCTCGTTCAGCATAAGCGCCAATATGATCGGCAATGGAAAAAAGATTACAATATTCAGTGCAAATAAAACCAGCGTATTGCGAAGCAACATAAAAAACGTAGGCTCAGTAAACAAACGAATAAAATGCTTCATTCCTACCCATGGACTGCCTGTGATTCCCTGAAAAGCTTGATAATCCTGAAATGCAATTACCAATCCCCCCATAGGGAAATACTTGAAAATAATGAAGTAAACCAGCCCGGGTAAAACCATTAGATAGAGCAGCTTGTGTTTCTGCATTCGTAAAAGGCTTTCCGTCGTTCTTTTGTTCTTTTTCATTTTCGTCTTCATATTTGGTGCGGGGACACTTGAGACTTTCATTAGTAGCTCGACCTCCTTCAAACGTTACTGTATACGCTTTCAAGAGTACGTGATTTTCAGCATTCCGCATATAATCATCAAATGATAGCGTTTACAAAAATGGGCGAACAGCCTACTTTATACCCTTTTCACCTCAGATAATGATTACTTCACAACTTAATGATTATCCTCTTGTTTCCACCCTTAGAGAACACCTCAAGTTTTGATTATATACGGAATTCTATCCTCTTGATAAGGTTTAAATGTAAACGATTACAAGGAGGTCACCCACATTGGAACAGCCATTACTCAAACCAAAATCACGAAAAAAAGCATCGCTGGGCAGTCGTATTTTCAACATTGTTAACAGTACACTCTTGATTCTTATTGCTCTCACTTGTCTCTTGCCTTTTTTGAATATCATCGCCAGCTCATTTGCTTCAACTGAGGAAGTAGTGGCCAAGAAGTTCATTTTATTCCCTGTTACTTTTTCTCTAGATGCTTATCGCTATATTCTCTCCACTCCAACGATTTTTAGAGGACTTGGGGTTTCGATCGGAGTAACGATCGTGGGTACAGTTGTAAGTATGATTTTTACCGCTTTTATGGCTTATGGATTATCCCGAAAATATCTACTTGGCCGCAATACGATTAATTTTATTGTCGTGTTCTCTATGTTGTTTAGCGGGGGGATGATTCCTACATTCCTCGTTGTCAAAAGCATGGGGCTGATCAATTCGTATTGGTCCTTGATTCTGCCCGTAGCCATCAATGCATTTAACCTGATTATCATGCGTAACTTTTTTCAGGCATTGCCGGATGATTTGGAGGAATCGGCTAAGATGGACGGGTGCAACGATTTTGGAATCTTCTTTAAAATCATGTTGCCCTTAGCCCTGCCTTCTATTGCAACTATTTCTTTGTTCTATGCTGTTGCCTACTGGAATACGTACATGCATGCCATTCTCTATATCAATGATTCTGCCAAATGGCCAATTCAAGTCCTGCTTCGCCAAATTGTTATCGTCTCCAGTGGTATGCAGGCAGAAGGAACCGCGGTAGATGTCATCCCGCCTGCGCAGACGATTAAGATGGCGGTCATTGTCATAGCGACCGTTCCGATGTTAATCGTGTATCCATTTGTGCAAAAGCATTTTGTCAAAGGAGCTTTGTTGGGGGCGGTTAAAGGTTAATTGGCCTGCTTCATCTTTCGATAAGCCCCTGGTGTAACCTGTTCTTTTTTCCGAAAAGAGCGGATGAAGTTTTGCGAATTATGATATTGCAATCGCTCGGCGATTTCTTTAATCGTCATATCTGTCTCAACGAGCCACTTTTTGCTCATTTGCAGGCGATAGCCCATCAAATATTCACTGAACGTCGTTCCGTATTCTTTTTTGAAAATGCTACTTAAATAATTCGGATTGTAATGCAGTCGATCTCCAATGAGTTCCAATGATAATTCCTGGTCATATTCAGCACGGATAATCGCGGCTATTTTCTCAGAGAGACAACGGAATTGCTGATTGGTCTTCTCCTTCATGCTTTTTACCATGGGGAGAATAACCTGCTCTAACAGCATGCGTTCTATCTCCTCCGGGTTACGAATGTCCAGCAAACGGTGATACAGGGCATGATTGTCTTGCGTCAGCAGCACTTCAATCCCTAACAGCTGCTCTAATTGGATGAGATTATTCACAAACCGTACTAACAGTACTTCAAAGTTCATGGAATGATTGTTCTTTGTCATCATTTCCGCCAATAAAGAGTGTACGGTATGATGTACCTGCTCTTCATCCCCTATACGAATGGCATCAAACAATTTTGACTCCAATTCTGCAGGATAATGCAGCAGCACCGGCCCTGAAATGACCATGGAAATATCTTCATAAAAAATAATCGACTCTTTACCCAGATTCAAACGGTGATGCAATGCTTGCTTGCTCATCTCACAAGCTTCTTTGCTGTCTAACAAGTTATCATACGCTGTGCTTATACCGATGCTGATGGATACATTTAGATACTCTTTTACATTCTGAATCAAAAGGGACGCATGATCCAGCACTTGCTTTCTCATTTCCTGTGCACTCTTATTTGCCAGTATTAATATGGTAGCCTGGGTGTTGTCGTTCAATATGATGGGAAGCATACGCTGCTGCTCTGGAATCGTTTCTTCTACGATTTTGTTAATGGCCAGCAGTAAAACATCTTTATCCGAAGGTTCGCGATCCCCCAGATTATCCAGTTGAACCAACAAGGTAATGTACATTTGATTCTCGATCTGCGGGTAGCCCAGACGTGGCATTTTTCGTGCCAATTCTTCTGCGGAAATACGTTTGCGAAACAGGTTGAGAATCAATTGTGTTTCCAACTGTGGCATTTCGGACTGTATGAGACTTTCCAAGCTTTCCTTCTCGGTTACAATATTGTCGATGGAATTAATAATCCACTCAATTTCATTTTTGGAAGGTTCATTTTTGAAAGCCAAATTAGGATTTTTGGGCAAGCTGCGTTTTATTTGCTGAAATGGCTTGGTAAAGTAAATGGCAATGATGTAGGCCACGACCACCATTAAAAGCGTTAAAACAACGCCCATCATGATAATCCCAAATTTGGTCGTTTGAAACGCGTTTGCAATCTCTTTTTTGTCTAATACCGTTAAGTAAGTCCAATTGTTATAGGCAGATTTGGCATAAATGATTTGTCGTGCAGGCTGACGCTCCGTTTTCTCCAATGTGAGCATGCCTGTGTTGTCTGATTTAGCCGTCACTTCTGAAATGTGCTGAAGCTGCTGAGCGGACAATAAGGAAGTAGCAGGCTCCGTTTCGTACATTAAGTTGCCTTGGTTATTCAAAATAAACACAGGCATATGGTCCTCTGTTTGAATGGTACGACTTAACGTTTGCGACGAAATATCAGACAGCGCAATCGCCTGCTTCTTTTTGGAAAACACAGGCAAGGTATTCACAAAGCGGATTCCTTTATCTGTTTTGATCCAGAAGAGTCCCTTCTCTTGGTGATCGATATAGGTACTGATCAGCTTTTCTCGTTCCGTTGTCGTCAAATAAGACAGGCTTCCATTGGAGATTCTCCAATTCTGATTTAGACTGATCAGTGAATACTCAGTTCCTTCCAATCCCATCGTAGCAATATAATTGAGCTGGGTATTTACATTCCGATACGCTACAAAATCTTTTTCTGTAATGGGATTTTTGACAACTTCACTAAAGGAACTGGTCGTGCTATACGTATTAAAAGCGTATTCAATCGTTTGGATTTTCTGTTCCAGGCTATTTCTGATCTGTGCCATGTAGCTTTGCTTGGTATTGGAAACTCTCTCCACAACGGAGCTAATTGTTGTAAAATAGATATAGCTGCCGAAGCTGGCCACCAATCCTATTCCCAAAACCAGAATCGTAATAAAAATAGTGTAGAACATTCTTCCTTTTTTCATTGCGCTCCCCCTTTGGTTCTTGGTATTACACCAAATTATAGCGCTTTCATCACGAGGTTTAAATCATTTTTTTCACGTGTGCATTGTTTTTTACATCCGTATCCTTCCAATTTATATTGATTTTATTTGGTTTAACGGCAGTTAAAAAGAACTTTGGAGGTCTCTTATGTTACATCTCGTTAGTGCTCAGGAACAGATTGTAAAAGAAGAATTTCCGTTAAATACTTCCTTCCTCACCCTCTATCCCGTAGCGGTACGTCAAGCTCGTCCTTTTGTATTGGTGTTACCTGGCGGTGGCTACGAGCATTTGGCCTCACATGAAGGAGAGCCGATCGCCCGGTGGTTAAATGATTTAGGTATTCACGCGGGTGTGCTGGAGTATCAGGTTGGCAATTTCGAGGTTACCTCCTTGCTGGAGGATGTTGAACATGCCCTACAGTGGATTCGCCAAACCCCACATGACTGGCTAGTGATCCCTGATCAAGTGGGTCTCATCGGTTTTTCAGCAGGCGGTCACTTGGCCTCCATTGTCTCCACGATTGGAGCGGAAAAACCAAATCTTCTGATGTTGGGGTATCCTGTAATATCATTTCATGAGCCTTATACGCATATGGGAAGCCGTACGCATTTTTTAGGCGAACAGCCGACCTCGGAGCAGCTTCAAGCCTTTTCATCCGATCGGCAAGTGACTGCACAGACACCCCCAACTTTTATGTGGACAACGGCTAATGATGGCGCTGTACCGGTAGAAAATAGCCTGTTGTTCGCTTTCTCATTATCCAGGGAGCGTATTCCGTTTGAACTGCATGTATTTGAAGAAGGGCGGCACGGTTTGGGACTGTCTGAAGACAACCATGAATGCCGACAATGGCTCGACCTGGCGGAAAAATGGCTTCAAAAACATGGATATGCGCAGGCAAGACAGCAGATGACAACCCGACTGTTTATCGCAGGGGACTCTACTGCAGCCCAAAAAGGAGCAGCCGAAAAACCGATGACAGGCTGGAGCGAACATTTGCAAGCTTATTTTGCCCCAGCTGTGCATGTGGACAATCGTGCCGTCAACGGACGAAGCACCAAATCCTTTATAGCAGAAGGGCGATTAGCTGATATTGAAAAAGATATTCAAGCTGGTGATTATCTGTTTATTCAATTTGGACACAACGATGAGAAAAAAGAAGACCCCGCGCGCTACACCGATCCTGATGGAGAGTACCGTCTAAACTTAATTCAATTCATTCAGTCCGCTCGGGAACGTGGCGGAATTCCAGTGCTGTTGACCTCGGTCAGCCGCCGCCGCTTTACCGCAGACGGTGAGCCTGATCCGCTGGCTGTAGGAGCCTATCCCGCTGCCATGAGACAAGTAGCCAAGGAAACTCAGACGCCGTTGCTCGATATTTTCGAAGCATCACAGCAGCTTTATCGTTCCATGGGTGAAAAAGAGTCCCAGCTTCTATTTATGCATTTGCCTGAAAAAACGCATCCTAATTACCCGGCTGGTATAGCAGATAATACTCATTTTTCTGACGAAGGAGCAAGGAAAATCGCCCAGTTGGTAGCTGAGGCGATTCGTCAAAGTACGGAGCTGTCTGCATTAAAACCACGTATGGTCGAAAGAAATCTAGATCGCAGTGAGACGCTTGCGCACCAACTTGTCAACTGATATCAAGTGCCACACATACACATACAAAAAACGGACCTCGGGCGAATCACTCCGATGTCCATTTTTATTCTGTTATAGACAAATTTGGTTCAGATATAGAGAATAGCCCAAGAAAATTAAATATATTAAAATGTATTTCTTCAATTGTCATATTTTAATTCTTTTGTATCTTATAGGACTTTATATTCGTTTTATTGTATAACTTTGACAACATTTGTCGAATGAAGTGAAATCAATAATTTTACATGGTATATTTTAGGAGTCCATATCATACATAAGGAGGATTTTTTAATGAATACTAAGAAAATATTATTATCAACAGCTATGTCTTTGGGGCTCCTTGGAAGTATTATCGTTCCTAGCGCGTCCGCATCAGTAGGTCCTTCTCCAGAAATTACACCTATTGTAGAAGTTAACGGAGTATACTACAGAACGGCTACGTTGCCACGTAATTATTCCTATGCGCTGTCAAATTACCCAGGGGATACTTATAAAGTGGCGAGCGGAAATGTTACCGTCTCCGCTTCCGGCGTGGTAACCACCACCACTGCAACGAATGCAAGAGTTGAGATTTACGCCGGTAACGGTAAATTGAGAATGGTGTATACCGTTAAGGTAAACTAGGAAAAACGGACGGGCTGAGGTCACCTCTCCTGATTGCTACTCAATGTCCCATTCTTTGAACTTTAAAAAGATCATTGGTGCTTCCCATGACCAACGATCTTTTTTATTTCCACTTATGATATTTGGCCCACTCTTTAGCAGTCTCTTGATAACTCATTTGTTTGTTCCATAAAGTATGATTGATTTCCCAATCATGCATGGCTTGCTGGTATGTTTCAAGAATTCTAAAATCGCAAATATTCCAAGAACAATAAATTTTTTTGTACCAACTTCCTGATGATACTCCTTGAGTATATCTGCGTACTGCCTTACTTGCTTGTCGCTTTACCCAACGTGTAGCCTGATCCTTCTTAACAGGTGACCTTTTCACACTTCTACTCAATTTGTCTTTAACCTCCTTATGGGAAGCTAGAGACCATCCAGTGTTTTCATTACCTCACTCCTTGATTTTCCTTTTACTAGGATAAACGACGTACCTCTCCAAAACAAATCCTATCAATAAAGCATATGAACAACAAAAAAACCCTTGCTAGGCAAGGGTTTTTGAGAAAATGGGCCCTGAGGGACTCGAACCCCCGACCAATCGGTTATGAGCCGACCGCTCTAACCAACTGAGCTAAGGGCCCTCAAAAAAATATGTATATTCACGCTACATATTTGTAACAGCAACGTTAATTAATATACAACATTTTCTTGTGTTTCGTCAATAGTTTTTCGAAATTTTCTTTTTATTTTTTTTATGAACCTATAGAATAAATCGGACACCATAACGACCTTTGCGCGAGCGGTACACCTCCACTGCGCGGGGGTCATTGTAACCATACATCCAGCCATCATGTTCCAGCCTTTTTGCCAGACATCCTGCCTGGAACTTAGTCGTGTACAGTCTGCCATAGTAAACCCAATACATCCGAACTCCCCTTTTCACATGATAGTAGGAGTTAGTGTAACCGGATCGAATTCGATTTACACAGCTTGATTTATAACAATCGATACTGAATGCAAAGTGACTGTACTGCCACGATTTATTAGCTCTGCTATCTCTAGATGCTTTAGCCTTATTTACCAAAGGAAGCCGGGTCCTGGCGCCAGGAACGCAGCAGCTCCATTTCTTCCTCCTGAATGGTTCCTTCACGCAAGGCGACCTCCATTAAGGCGGTGTAATTGGACAAGGTTTGCAGCTTCACTCCTGCTTCTTCAAAAGCTTGAGTGGCTTTGTCCAATTGATAGCTGAAAATAGCCAGTACAGCTAACGGCTGAGCGCCTGCTTGCTCTACAGCCTGGGCTGCTTTAATGGAGCTTCCCCCGGTAGAGATGAGATCCTCGATAACTATAACCTTTTGCCCGGCGCTGATGCGACCCTCGATTTGGTTCTCTTTCCCATGTCCTTTAGCTTTGTCTCTGACATAAGCCATTGGCAGATTTAGCTTTTGTGCCACCCAGGCAGCATGAGGAATCCCTGCTGTGGCTGTGCCGGCAATAACCTCTGTTTCGGGGTATTGTTCACGGATGATAGCCGCAAAAGAGTCTGCGATCAATTCACGCACCTCCGGATAGGACATGGTCAGACGGTTGTCACAGTAGATAGGCGATTTAATACCTGATGTCCAAGTAAAAGGCTGCTGTGGACGCAGCGCCACTGCCTGAATGCGCAACAGATGGGATGCAATTTGCTCTGGTATATTGTTTAATGTAGTCATACGTGTAACATCTCCTCAATAATATGTTTTGCTGCGGCGCGTGGATCTGGTGCCGCCGTGATCGGTCGTCCAACGACAATATAGCTGCTGCCTTGGGCAATGGCTTGTCCGGGTGTTAGCACACGCGACTGATCACCTATAGCGCTGCCTGCCGGGCGTATGCCCGGGGTTATGGTTTTAAAGTCAGATCCGCATACAGCACGAATCGCAGGCACTTCTAATGGGGATGCTACCACACCGTCCAGTCCAGCTTCACGTGTCAATTGTGCATAACGGACGACTGCATCCTGCACCGTGCCAGGAATGCCCAGCTCCGTATTCATGGTCGTCTGATCCGTGCTGGTTAACTGTGTGACTGCAATAATTAGCGGCATGGCAAGCGAGCTGTCTGCGGAAATCGCTGCTTCGGCTCCGGCTCTGGCTGCAGACATCATACTGCGTCCTCCAGCAGCGTGTACGTTAAACATATCCACGCCTAGGCGGGTAATGCTCTCTGCTCCTCCCCGTACCGTGTTGGGGATATCATGCATTTTCAAATCCAGAAATACGGAGTAACCTCTTGATTTTAATTGTTCTACAAAAACTGGTCCTGCGCTATAAAACAGCTGCATCCCCACTTTTATATAACAAGGAATTCCCTCAAGCTGCCGAATGAACTGCTCAGCCTGTTGTGCATCCGGGTAATCTAACGCAACCATCAGCCGTCCTGCCATCTGCTGAAATGCTTCGTTCACCGTTCTACATCCCCCTTTTCACATCATTTCGGGTATATGTGCCCGTGATAAAGGACATCCGCCAGCAAAAGCTGATGAATGTCCTTCCCATTACTACTTATTTTGCCATCTATTTATAACTCGTTAGTTGCTGAGAACTGGCATCGACTCGGATGTGAAGTTAATCGTCTCCAGCATTTTTAACAAAGCGCGTACTGTATCCAGCGAGGTCATGCAGACAACACCGTTCTCAACCGCTTCGCGTCGAATGCGGAACCCGTCACGCTCTGGCGTTTTGCCTTTGGTCAGCGTATTGAAGACAAAGTTGGCTTCACCTGTGCGGATCATATCCAGAATATTCGGGTTGCCCTCACTTAGCTTGTTAACAGTGTTCACTGGAATGTGGGCCTGTTCCAATGCAGCTGCCGTTCCACCTGTAGCAATAATTTTATAGCCTAGTCTATAAAAGCCTTGCATCAGCTCGACCGCTTCTTCTTTATCCTTATCGGCTACCGTGATGATGATCGCTCCGGTGGATGGAATTTTCATACCTGCGCCTACGAGTCCTTTGTATAATGCTTTGGCGTACTGGATATCGCGTCCCATAACTTCACCTGTAGATTTCATTTCAGGCCCCAGTGTCGGCTCTACACGACGCAGCTTGGCAAAGGAGAATACAGGAACCTTAACCGAGACATAATTACTTTCAGGCCATAGTCCATCTGTATAGCCTGCATCTTTGAGCTTACCGCCCAAAATGGCCTGTGTCGCCAGGTTTGCCATCGGAATATTCGTAACTTTGCTCAGGAAAGGAACCGTCCGTGAGGAACGAGGGTTAACCTCGATGACATACACCTCACCCTGATGAATGACGAACTGAATGTTTACCAGACCAATCGTTTTCAATTCCTTGGCAATGCTGATCGTAATGTCGACGACTTTTTGCTTTAGCTCGTCAGACAAGTGTTGTGGCGGATATACCGCGATCGAGTCACCTGAGTGAACCCCTGCCCGTTCCACATGCTCCATGATCCCTGGTACCAGAACCGTTTCACCGTCACAGATGGCATCGACCTCAACTTCTTTGCCCAGCATATAACGGTCGATGAGCACGGGATGTTCCGGATTGATTTTAACCGCTTCTTCCATGTACCGCAGCAATTCCGTATCTGAGTACACAATTTCCATAGCGCGTCCGCCCAGGACGTAGGATGGACGTACCAGAACCGGATACCCCAATGCTTGGGCAGTTCCTACCGCTTCATCTACCGAGGTGACCGTGTTGCCTTTAGGCTGTGCGATAGCAAGGCGAGATAGAAGCTGTTCAAACTTTTTCCGGTCTTCTGCTTCATCGATACTTTCCAGACTCGTACCCAAAATATTTACGCCTGCCGCACTAAGTGGGGCTGCCAGGTTAATCGCCGTTTGACCGCCGAACTGGACGATGACACCGATCGGTTTTTCCTGCTCGATGACGTTCATTACATCTTCGAAGAAAAGTGGCTCAAAGTAGAGACGGTCCGACGTGTTAAAGTCCGTAGATACGGTCTCTGGGTTGTTATTAATAATTACCGCTTCGTAACCCGCTTTTTGAATAGCCCATACCGCATGCACTGTGGAGTAGTCAAATTCAATCCCTTGACCGATCCGAATAGGTCCTGAGCCGAGTACAATGACTTTCTCTTTGTTAGATGGAATGACTTCGTTTTCCACCTCATAAGAGGAGTAGTAGTACGGAGTTGTGGCTTCAAACTCGGCTGCGCACGTATCTACCATTTTGTAGACAGGACGCAGGTTTTGATTTAGACGGAATTCACGAACCTCAAGCTCGGTTGTCATACTCTTGCGTTGGCCCATACTGCGAATCTCGGCAATGGAACGGTCGGTAAAACCTTTTCGTTTGGCCTGATAAAGTGTTTCCGAGGACAGCTCAGACTCTCCAGCGATAATGGATTCGAACTTAACAATTCCCTCTACCTTATCAAGGAACCACCAATCAATTTGGGTTATATCTTGAATATCCTGTTGCTTCCAGCCGCGGCGGAACGCCTCGGCTACCAAGAACAAGCGCTCATCATCTGCTTGGCGCAGGCGATCCTTGAGCACCTCATCAGATAGTTGATCGGCACCCTTGAGATGCAGGCGATGCACACCAATTTCCAGAGAACGAACCGCTTTATGGATAGACTCTTCAAATGTACGTCCGATGGCCATGACTTCACCGGTTGCTTTCATCTGCGTGCCAAGCTTGCGGTTGGCAGAAATGAACTTGTCAAATGGCCAGCGTGGTATTTTACTCACGATGTAATCCAATGTCGGCTCAAAGCAAGCATACGTTTGTCCTGTTACTGGGTTCACAATTTCATCCAATGTGTAGCCTAATGCAATTTTGGCCGCCATTTTGGCAATCGGATATCCTGTCGCCTTGGAAGCCAATGCCGAGGAACGACTCACCCGTGGGTTGACCTCAATCACGTAGTATTGATAGCTGTGCGGATCCAGCGCAAACTGTACATTACAGCCGCCTTCGATATTGAGGGCGCGGATAATTTTCAGAGAAGCGGAGCGCAGCATTTGATACTCACGATCTGACAGCGTCTGGCTCGGCGCTACAACGATACTGTCGCCAGTGTGCACGCCGACCGGATCGAAGTTCTCCATGTTGCAGACAACGATGCAGTTGTCATTGCCGTCACGCATAACTTCATATTCGACTTCCTTCATACCCGCGATACTTTTTTCCACTAAGCATTGCCCGATTGGACTGTAACGCAAGCCAGAGCTCACTGTTTCACGCAATTCTTCTTCTGTGGCGCAGATCCCACCGCCTGTTCCCCCGAGCGTATAAGCCGGGCGAACGATAATGGGATAACCAATTTCGTTAGCAAATTCCAGTGACTCTTCCAGTGTTGTTACAATTACGCTTTCCGGTACTGGCTGTTCCAACTCACGCATCAAGTCGCGGAACAAGTCCCGATCTTCAGCTTTTTCAATTGAATTCAGTTGAGTTCCCAGCAGCTTCACGTTTTCGCGTTCCAACACCCCAGCGCGAGCCAGTTCCACTGCCATATTCAAACCTGTCTGCCCTCCCAGCGTAGGAAGGAGACCATCCGGACGCTCCTGGCGGATAATCTGTGTTACAAAATCAAGTGTAATCGGCTCGATGTATACTTTATCTGCCATATTGGTGTCTGTCATGATGGTTGCCGGGTTACTGTTGATCAGTACTACCTCGACGCCTTCTTCTTTGAGCGCTTGACAAGCTTGTGTACCAGCGTAATCGAATTCTGCTGCCTGACCGATGACGATAGGACCGGAACCGATCACGAGTATTTTTTTAAGTTCTGTATTTTTCGGCATATTAGCGCTCTCCTCTCACTGCGGCGGCGATAGCAGCCTGACGCGGTTGCTTGGGTTGATTTCTTTTGTGCTCACGGATCATTTCCAGAAAGCGATCAAACAGGTAGCCATTATCGTAAGGACCAGGCGCAGCCTCTGGGTGGTATTGCACTGAAAACGCGGGATACTTGGTATGTTTAAGACCCTCAATCGTTTTATCGTTGTTGTTAATATGCGTCACTTCAAGCTCCGTTCCTTGAATCGATTCCTCATTCACTGTGTAGCCATGATTTTGTGAAGTGATGAAGCAGCGTCCGCTCTCCAGTTCTTTCACCGGGTGGTTACCACCGCGATGTCCGAATTTCAGTTTTTCCGTATCTGCTCCCGAAGCTAAGGCGAACAACTGGTGTCCCAAGCAAATTCCGAAAATCGGGTATTCCCCTAACAGCTCAGCGATCGTACGAACAGCATGAGGCACATCTTTCGGATCTCCAGGGCCGTTAGACAGCTGGATACCGTCCGGGTCCAAACGGCGAATTTCCTCAGCCGTTGTATCATGTGGAACAACAACCACATCGCAGTCCCGTTTATTCAGTTCGCGCAAAATGCCGCTTTTGGCACCATAGTCAATCAATACGATCCGTTCTCCGTTGCCAGGGCTGCTGTACGGATGAGGAGTAGAGGTCAAAGGAACCTGATTACGTAGTTCTTCGATGGTCAAGTCGGACATCATTTCTTTTAGTTCTTCCAACGGCTGGGAACCAGTCGTCAAAATGCCCTTCATCGTGCCATGATGGCGAATAATCCGGGTGAGCATGCGGGTGTCGATGTCGCTAATGCCAATGATGCCATATTCCTTCAGCAAATCGCCCACGCTGTATTGAGCACGCCAGTTACTTGGCGCTGGCTCGTAATGTCGAACAGCAAAGCCGTGGACATAAGGCCGTACCGATTCAAAATCATCACGAGTTATTCCGTAATTTCCAATCAGCGGGTAAGTCATGGTTACGATTTGTCCGCAATAAGAGGGATCCGTCAGCACCTCTTGATAGCCTGTAATCCCTGTGTTGAAAACGACCTCGCCTGTTTTTTCACCTTCCGCACCAAATGATGTGCCTGTAAACAGCGTGCCGTCCTGAAGTAACAATCTTGCCTGCATCCCGTCTCACTCCTCTATATTGTTTCCTGCTATTAGGTTCTATTTTTTAGTAGTTGTGTATTATTGCGCTTCGTCGGCAGACCATACCAGTTTTCCGTCTACCCAAGTTTTCACAGGCCAGCCTTTGAGCTTCCAGCCTGTAAAAGGAGTGTTGCGTCCTTTGCTGGCAAACGTTTGTGGATCAACTGCCTGCTCCTGCTCCAGATCAATCATGGTCAGGTCAGCGGGTGCTCCCTCCTCCAGGCGTCCCGTATCAAGTCGGAAGACACGCGCTGGATCAGTTGTCATACGGCGTACCAGAAAGTCCAGCGTCCATTTTCCGGTAGCTACGAATTTGGTGTACAACAGCGGAAAGGCTGTCTCAAATCCGACGATTCCAAATGGCGCCAGCTCCATGCCTTTTGCCTTCTCTTCCTCGCTGTGTGCTGCATGGTCAGTTACGATGATATCAATCGTACCGTCCTGCAGCCCCTCAATACATGCCTGAACATCACGCGGAGAGCGGAGCGGAGGATTCATTTTCCAATTAGCATCCAGTCCAGGAATGTCTTCATCAGAAAGTACCAAGTGATGCGGGCATACCTCAGCAGTGACCTTGATGCCAAAGGATTTGGCATGGCGGATCAATCGCACCGATTGCTCTGTACTCACATGGCATACATGATAATGTGCCCCGGTTGCCTCGGATAGCAGGATATCACGTCCGACATGGATGGCTTCAGATTCATTGGGTATACCTTTGAGCCCGTGACGCTTGGCAAATTCACCGTCTGTCACTGCTGCTCCTACAACAAGTGTGTTATCTTCACAGTGTGCAATGACCGGCATATCCAGCGCTTTGGCTCGTGACATGGCATCCTTCATCATTTGTGCGCTTTGCACTCCGACTCCATCATCAGTAAAGCCGATGGCACCTGCTGCCTTGAGCGCTTCAAAATCCGTCAGTTCACGTCCCAGCTCGTTTTTCGTGATGGCTGCGTAAGGAAGCACCTTGGCGAGCCCAGCTTCCTGCCCCTTTTTCAGCACCAGCTGAACCGTGTCCACATTGTCCGTCACCGGACGTGTGTTTGGCATGCAGGCAATCGTGGTAAATCCACCTTTCACCGCAGCGCGACTGCCTGTTTCAATGGTTTCTTTATATTCAAAGCCAGGTTCTCTCAGATGCACATGCATGTCGATTAGACCGGGGATGACCAGCTTTCCCTGGGCGTCGATTTTGTCGACTTCGAGCTCTTGCCCGGATGCCCCTTCTTCCTTAATGAGGCTAATCCCGGCTTCCGCATTTGCGATAGCCACAATTTTTCCGTCAGCGATGAGAATGGATTTTAATTCTGTCTCGCCCTGCTCGTTCAATACGCTTGCATTCATAATTAATTGTTTCATCTGAAATATTCCTCCGCTCAGGTTTTTTGCGTCTTTTTCTACGATTCCGCTGACAGCTTCACAGCTTCATTGCCCGTTCCATAACCGCCATACGGATCGGAACTCCGTTGGCCATTTGCGGAAAAATTCGCGATTGCTCGCTTTCCACCACTGCACTGTCGATCTCCACATTCCGATTCACTGGAGCCGGGTGCATGATAATTGTTCCGGACTTAAGGCTCGCTGCTCTTTCTTCTGTCAAACCGTACTGCTCTCGATACTCATCCGCTGAGCGCAACATTCCTTCAGCATGCCGTTCCAGCTGTACCCGCAGCATCATAACTACGTCTGCTTGCAAAGCTTCTTGCATCGGTACATAAGGAGCGTACGTTGCAAGATCAGGTGCTTGCATATTATCCGGTGCGCAGAAGCTAACCTTGGCTCCGAATTTTTGCAAAGCCCACAGATTCGAGCGAGCTACACGGCTGTGCAGAATGTCGCCTATGATGGATACTCTCAAGCCTTTCAGCTCACCGAAAGTTTTGCGCATGGTGTAAAGGTCCAGCAGAGCCTGCGTTGGATGCTCATTGTTGCCGTCCCCCGCATTAACCAGCGGAATACTGACCTTCTCAGCAAGCTCTTGCAGCACTCCGGCTGGCTTTAACCGGATGACTCCAGCATCTATGCCCATGGATTCGAGCGTACGCACCGTATCGTAGATGGACTCCCCTTTTTCCACACTGGAAGCCGCAGCGGAAAAGTTCAAAACCTGAGCGCCTAGGCGCTTCTCCGCCATTTCGAAAGAAAAGCGTGTGCGTGTACTATTTTCAAAAAACATGTTGGCCGCGAAGCGTGACTGTAGAACTGGAATCAGTTTTTGCGACTGTGATTCCCAATAATGAGCACGATCCAGAATCGACTCAATTTCATTTCGACTAAGTTCTTTTAATCCGAGCAGGCTACGTTCTCTAAGTTGACTGGCTGTTGTGATCATACCTATTCCCCCCGGTTCTGAATGATCGTCACTTCGTCCTTACCGTCCGTCTCCTGAAGTGCTACTACGATTTCCTCAGATTTGGAGGTCGGGATGTTCTTGCCGATGTAATCCGGACGAATCGGAAGCTCACGGTGTCCGCGATCTGCTAGCACAGCCAGCTGAATCATTTGCGGTCGTCCGCAGTCCATCAATGCATCCATCGCCGCGCGAATGGTGCGGCCTGTGTACAGCACATCGTCAAAGAGAATGACTTTCTTATCATGAACCGATACGTCGGCAGGATTCATCAAAAGCTCTTTTCCATTTCCTTTCGCCTCGGCAACGTTGCTTCGGTCATCCCGGTAGGCTGTGACATCCAGCTCTCCCCATGGAATCGGTGCGCCTTCAATCTCAGCAATTTTTTCAGCCAAGCGCTGCGCCAAATGAACTCCGCGTGTGCGAATACCTACTAGCACACAATCGTCGATCCCCTTGTTTTTCTCCAAAATTTCATGTGCAATCCGCGTTAATGCCCGACGAATCGCGATTTCATCCATCAGTACATGTGTTTCATGACTCATGCTTCCAGCCTCCTCAGGTGATGTTCCCTTCAGACCTGGTCCCGTGTTCGGATACAAAAAAGACTCCTTGCCTAAGTTTGGCAAGGAGTCTCGTATGAACAGTCTTTCACTGTTCTCCGATCTGTCGGATACACTGAAGACATACCGCCGCAGCGGATGCACTGATCAGTGATCCATTCACGTTACCTTGCCAGCCTCACGGGACTGATTTAAAGGTGCTATTCAGGATTTCCTTTGTCCTGCTTCTTATAGTGCGAGATGGCTAACCATCTCTTGGACAAAGTTCATCGCAACTACAAGAAGTATGACAGATTGAAAATCTCGTGTCAACACCCGTTCAACCGGAACCACCGGAAGCACTTTAATAAATATACATCATATCTGTATAATTATCCATAGTTGTTTTTACCCATTCCTTGTCTCGCAATAAAAAAACCGCCATTTAGGCGGTCTAAATTAATGATTTATTCAAGTTTTTGAATAGAAAAGCAGTTCATCGTTGTATTAGCGACTACGCAAGGACGTTAATACGTCCTCCATATCAGGAGGGATTGGTCTGCTAAATTCCAAGTATTCTCCCGTGGTTGGATGCTTAAATCCCAGTACCGCTGCATGCAGGGCTTGGCCCTCCATACGAACTCCTTTACTGCGTCCATACATAGGATCGCCAACCAATGGATGCCCAATGAATTTCATGTGAACACGAATTTGATGTGTGCGCCCTGTCTCCAATTGAAGTTCAAGCAAGGTATAATCCCCCAACCGTTCAATAACGAGAAAATGGGTAACTGCATGCTTACTGTTGCGTTCCGTCACCGTAAACATTTTACGATCACCTGCATCACGACCGATTGGAGCATCTACGGTTCCCTGATCGTGGCTCAAATGACCGTGGACCAATGCTATATATTTCCGAGTCACACTATGATCCTTAAGCTGTGCTGCAAGTGATGCGTGGGCCTGATCATTTTTAGCAGCCATCAGCAGTCCTGATGTATCCTTATCAATACGGTGAACAATACCGGGGCGTAATTCCCCGTTAATACCGGAAAGATCTTGGCAGTGGTACATCAGTGCGTTGACCAGTGTTCCTGACGAGTGTCCTGGTGCAGGATGCACGACTAGACCACGCTGCTTGTTAATGACAATAACATCCGAATCCTCGTATACGACATCTAGCGGAATATTTTCCGGCATAATATCTACACTTTCTGGCTCAGGTACCGATAGTACAATATGGTCTCCTTCAGCCAGCTTGTAGTTCGCTTTGACCGCTGCACCGTTTACCAGCACGCGACCATTCCCGATCCACAGCTGGATCTGGGAACGAGACACACCCTTCATTTCTTCGGCGATGTATTTGTCTATCCGTGTTTTGACATCTCCCGAATCTGCTGTCCATTCCAGAGATTCACCCTCCAGTTCGTCCTCATAAGACAGATCGGTGGATTCGCTGTTTTCATTCACTTCGTTCATGCTATGACTTCCCTTCAACGCTATCATTGCCATTCCCTTTTTCCCGACGTGATTCCAGCAATGTATCCAAAATAATCAGTGCAACACCGATGACAATAGCCGAGTCTGCCACATTAAAAATCGGGAAGGTGTAGCTTCCAAAATTGAACTGCGCAAAATCAACCACTTCTCCCGAGATAGCCCGATCCAAAAAATTACCGACCGCTCCCCCAAGCACCAAACTTAGCGCCACAGGCAACAGCTTCTGCCCAGCTTTGACTGTTTTTCTCAGGTACCACACGATCCCGATCACGACTACAATTGTAATCACGATAAAAAGCCAGCGTTGCCCTTCCAAAATCCCAAAAGCAGCTCCACGATTACGATGGGAAGTGATTAAAAAGAAATTGCCGATGACCGGTATTTGCTCATACAATTCCATCCGCGTAGCTACCAAATATTTGACTCCCTGATCAATCAAAAAAATAATTAACGCAATACCAAAATAAATCACAGTCCTTCGTCACTCCGATCCGCTTATATCCGTTGTCGAACCCATTTATTGTAGCATAAGCCTTCTCAGATCGTCCACGAGTCCCGTAGGTATTCAGCACAGTCCATACATGGAATGAACTCGATCACATTTGATTAGAATTTCCTATGTAAAAGAGGTCTTCCCTGTGCACACTACAAGGAGCATACCTGATACAACGCATGCATGTAAATCTTGAACAAGGAGAGGATTCCATGTCCCCATTGACGGAGCAACAGTTGCAGGGCTTGCGTAACGAACTGCTGGAACGAAAAAAGGAAATTGAGCATCGTTTGCAAAACAACGACCATTACGGACTCGGCGATTCTCAACGCGATCAAACCGGTGAGCTTTCCCCCATTGATAACCATCCAGGCGATCTGGCTACCGAAACTTATGAGCGAGCCAAAGATATTTCCTTACTGGAGCATGACGAGTTTCAATTGGAACGGATCAAATCAGCCTTGATGGCTATGGACAAGGGTACCTATGGGATCTGCGCTGCCAGCGGTAAACCCATTCCTTATGAACGCCTGCTGGCTGTTCCCTATACTATTTACTGCAAAGAATACAGTCCTGAAACCGAAGTATCCAACAATCGTCCGGTAGAGGAGGAATTTCTCGCTCCTGCATTCGGTAGAACAAGCCTGGATGAGCGTGAAGAACAAAACGGCTTTGACGGTGAAGATGCTTGGCAGATCGTTGAAAATTGGGGGACCTCCAATACCCCGGCCATGGCGGAAAGTGGAGAAATCCACCGATATGATGATATGGAAATTGAAGCCGGTGATGATAATATGGGCTTCGTAGAGCCATATGAAAGCTTTGTCGCTACTGACATTTATGGCAGAAATGTCTCCATTGTCCGCAGTTCTATTTATCAGCGATATTTAGAAGACGGCGAGGGTGAAGGTCTGCTGGAGCCAGATATACAAGAGGACGAATCTTAATCTTGATAGTGAAACGTCCTAGTAGGTGGTAAGCTCTAATTGTCGCTGTACGATGCGTACAATATCAGCGATATAATCACCGATAATCGGCAAATTCAGGGCTCCGAGCACCTGGAGCACATATATAATGGTAGCGGCAAAAAAGGTAAAGCCCAGCGCGATGCCGACTCCCCGGGAAATTCCTGATATTAGATTTAGCCAAAGTAATCGCCAAGGCTTGTTCAGCAGCAAAGCGTAATCTGCAATACGTGTACGTTCCATCTGCTCTGACACAGTCCGTACCAGCTTTTCCACACGATTTAATTTCTCTGCCTGGTCACCTGCTAAACCCTTATCTGAGGCTACGACAGCTCTTTCTCCCCTCATCCCTTGGAGAACCCTTCCCTGTCTGCGCCTTGACCGTGCTGTCATATGCACAATCCCCCTTTTCCCATGGCTGCCCCGAACGCAGCAAACGAGCCGAAGCACGTAACGGAGGAAACCCGTTTCCGATGCTTAGGCTCGTTTTATATGCTGCCTGTTATTGTATTATGGGACAGGGGGCTTGTAATTATTCCCCAATGTGAACGCCGATGGTTTTTCCGTTCACTTCTACATGTTCTGCTGGTTCTGCTTGACCAAATGTCACAGTGGTCACCAATACGTTCTCACGCAACACAGAGTCAAAGCTTTCAATCGCCTGGCGCAGTTCGTTGTCTACATCCAACGTCAATGCCACATACTTTTCAATCGGCAGATCCAGCTTTTTACGGTAGTCTTGGACCGCGCGAACCACTTCACGTACCCAGCCCTCTTGCTCAAGCTCAGGCGTAA
The DNA here is from genome assembly GCF_050516475.1 of Paenibacillus ottowii. NCBI lineage: Bacteria > Bacillati > Bacillota > Bacilli > Caryophanales > Paenibacillaceae > Paenibacillus > Paenibacillus ottowii. The sequence continues at coordinate 1,340,203 of NZ_CP191577.1, forward strand.
TGTCTGTGTTCAACGCTACCGTTAAGCCATAGCCGGAAGCAGATGCGAAGCCTTCTTTCGCTTTTTTCTCCACCAGCAATTCCTCGGCTGTAACTTGCAGCTCTTCCCCTTCTGGAGAAGTCACATTCAGCACTCCTTTTTCTACAACAGAGCGTGTGTCCTCCGCAGACATTCCTTTGAAAAGGTTTTGTAGGAATCCGACATTTTTGCCGTATTTCTTGCCTGCTACTTTCAAATTCAGCTTCAGTGTAAAATCTACAAACCCGCTATCGTCTGTCTCCACATGGATATGCTTCACATTGATCTCATCTTTGATGATTTCCTCATAGCCACTCAGGTCAAAATCCTGATCCATAGACAGAATCAACTCAGACAACGGTTGACGCGTTTTCAAACCCGTTTCATTACGGACATTGCGTGCTAATTCAACGACGCGACGTGCTGTCTCCATATCTCGTTCCAGTTCCAGATCAATTAAGGATTCATTGGCAGACGGATAGTCATCCAGATGAACACTTTCCCCATTGCTCAGGTTCAGATAAATATCCTCAGCAAGCAGCGGTGTGAACGGTGCAAGCAGCTTCGCCGTCGTTAACAGCACCTCGGTCAGTGTACGATATGCATCCAACTTATCTTCTGTAAGCCCATTGCCCCAGAAACGATCGCGTGAACGACGGATATACCAGTTACTCAGCTCATCCACAAACGACTCAATCGCTTTGGATGAGTTCAGGAAGTCATTGGCGGACAATGCTTTGTCCACGACCAAAATCAGGCTGTTCAGACGGGACAAAATCCAGCGATCCAACTTGTGTGCCGATGGCTTGAATGGGTGCTGTACCGGATCAAATCCGTCAATATCCGCATACAAGGTCAGAAATGCGTGTGTATTGACAAGCGTATCTACCAGCTTCGATTTGGCTTCGCCTACGATGCCTTTGGAGAAGCGTTTGCTATTCCATGGTGCGCTGTCGGATAGCAACGCCCAGCGGAAAGCGTCTGTACCGTACTCGTCAATCACTTCCCACGGATCGATCACATTTCCCTTCGATTTGGACATTTTCTGCCCCTGCTCATCCAGTACATGGCCTGTTGCCATGACAGCTTTGTAAGGAGCTTTGCCAGTCAGCATCGTTGAAACTGCAAGCAAGCTATAGAACCAGCCACGAGTCTGATCAATGCCTTCACAGATCATATCTGCTGGAAATTGCTGCGCAAACGTTTCATTATTCTCAAAAGGATAATGATGCTGTGCAAACGGCATAGAGCCGCTATCGAACCATACGTCGATAACTTCCGGTGTGCGAGTCATTTCGTATTTACCGCATTGGCTACGGACCTTGATATCATCTACATATGGTTTGTGTAGCTCGATATCCGCTGGTACGTCCCCAATCGCACGTTCTCTCAATTCAGCAATACTGTGGGGTGCGAACTGTTCTCCAGTTTCCTCACAAACCCAGATGTTGAGCGGTGTACCCCAATAGCGATCACGACTGATGTTCCAATCCACCAGTTCCTCCAAAAACTTGCCAAAGCGTCCTTCGCGTACATGACCCGGGTACCATTCAACTTGGCTGTTGTTAGCAATCAGTTGATCCTTAATCGCAGTTGTCTTGATAAACCAGCTGTCCATCGCATAGTACAATAATGGAGTATCGCAGCGCCAGCAGAACGGATAACTGTGCTCATATTTTTCCTTGCTGTACAGCAAACCTTTTTCGGACAGCATTTTGACAATATCTACATCGCAATCTTTCACAAAACGACCTGCAAAATCAGTGATTTGATCTACATAGTTACCTTCCAGATCCACTACGTTGATAAAGCCAACGCCATTTTCACGGCATACGCGATAGTCATCCTCACCATGTGCCGGAGCCATATGAACGATACCAGTACCGCTGGAGTCTGTTACGAACTTCGCACCCAGAATCTGGTTACCCTTTTCCACCTGAAAATAAGTAAATGGCGGGGTATAAGTTTGGCCAACCAGTTCTGAACCCGACAGCGTGCCAATCACTTCATGATCGCCTTTAATTACGTTCTCAACCAAATTTTTGGCAACGATGTATACACCATCTTCTTGCTTGACACGTGCGTATTCCAGCTCAGGATTAACCGCGAGCGCCACGTGACTCGGCAAAGTCCAAGGTGTTGTCGTCCAGGCAAGTACATATTCACCACTGCTATGCAGCTTGAATTTGGCCGTGGCACTTAGATCCTTCACATCTTTATAGCCCTGTGCAACTTCATGGGAGCTTAGCGTTGTCTGACAATCCGGACAATACGGACTCACACGATGACCACGATACAGCAGATCTTTTTCATGAATCGTCGCCAAAATGTTCCATACGCTCTCGATATAGTTATTGTCCAGGGTAATGTATGGATGATCGAGGTCTGTCCAGTATCCGATCGCTTCAGTTAAATCGCGCCACTGCTGCTCGTACTCGAACACGCTCGCTTTACATTTTTTAATAAACTTCTCAACGCCATATTCTTCAATTTCAGGTTTGTGGGAGATCCCCAGTTGCTTTTGCACACCCAGTTCTACTGGCAGTCCATGCGTATCCCAACCAGCCTTACGTACGACACGGTATCCCTTCATGGTCTGATAGCGGCCAACAAAGTCCTTAATTACACGACCCAACACATGACCGATGTGCGGCTTGCCGTTAGCAGTTGGTGGACCCTCATAAAACACAAAATTAGGTTTTCCTTCACGATTGGTGATGGATTTACGGAATGTGTCTTCCTGCTTCCATTTGCTCAGGATGCGTAGTTCACGGGACCGTGCTTTTTCTTTAACATCCACTCTGTTCATAACGTCATACTTCCTCTCTGCTCATCATTGATTGTTTTAGCGCACTAAAAAAAGCAACAAAAAAAGCCCCATCCCTGTAAAGGGACGAGACTGTGCTCGCGTTACCACCCTGATTTCGTAAACAGACCATCCTGAAGAAGACGATCCGGTCACGACTCTCTGAGCCCTACTCAACTTCAGCAGGGCGCCATTATAACGCATGGCAGACGGTGATTGCTTACACACGCCATAAAATCAAGCGCTTCAGCCCACTTCTCCGGGAGGATCTTCAGTCATGTTCTGAACGTTGGCTTGCACCGGAAGGCCAACTCTCTGAGGGACAAATCATGACGTACTCGTTCCCATCAACGAATTAAACATGTTAAATTCATCGAAATATCAAACCAGCAACTTCGTTGCCTTGAATAACAACCATCAGCCGATAGACGGATGATCGTTGAATCCCATATAGTATTTACAGTTATAGCCTGTTTAAAGATAAAAGTCAACCCTAACAAGACCGAATAAAAGCTTGTCAGAAATCAAAATTAGTAAATTTCTTTCATTTCACGCTCGCGTTCCAGCACTTCGCGTTCCCGGTTTTCAAGTGCTTCCCAGCCGTCTTGGCTTAACAAGTCGAGCTGTGCTTCCACCAATGTACGGAACCGTGCTCGGTAAATTGAAGCCTGCTTCTTGAGCTCTTCAACCTCCAACGCGATTTTGCGGGACTTGGACAATGCTTCGTTCACAATACGATCCGCGTTTTTTTCCGCTTCCTTCACGATCAGTTGAGCTTCCTTCTTGGCGTTGTTGCGAACTTCATCAGCTGCTTCCTGCGCGACAATAATTGTCTTGCTCAACGTATCCTCAATTGTCGCGAAATGGTCGAGCTTTTCCTGTACGTTTAACAACTGGGTGCTCAATTCTTTATTTTCTCGAATAACGCCCTCGTAATCCTTGATCACCTGATCCAAAAATTCATTAACCTGATCCTCATCATAACCGCGAAGCCGGCGGGCAAATTCCTTATTATGTATATCCAATGGCGTTAATGGCATGCCGTCCACCTCCTATAAGATTGACAAAAAATTCATTTTCCGCGTCACGACGCTCATTATCATCTATCGGTCATCATAACCCGTTTTGTGAATACTGTACAGAGCAAAATCGTTCCAGTTCTGCGCTATAGGTTAATTCTTTCGACAGAATGCTCATAAATCCTGCCTACAGCTATACAAACTTACCAATTTTGACACGGAATCTACCCTTTTTTGTCATTCCGTCTGTTTCAAGCATTTTGAAACGCCCAAATCCCTGCATGGAAATAACGTCCCCCACTTTAAGTGAAGTAGATGGATTCTCCTCCACCTTCCAGTTTACCCGACATCGTCCTGCTCGAATCGGTGCTAATATTTTACTGCGGCTCAATTTGTATACATCGCTAGCAATCCCGTCCAAGCGCAAGGAAGCCACCGTCAGATCCATTGCCTCTAATGCAACTTCCTTCGTTCGGAGACTTGCTACTGGCAACAGTTCCGTCCATACATGAACACGATGCACCTGCTGCAAATGCATGGTCAAAAAATCTCCGATCTCGGATGCTACCAATACATGACAGCCATCATCCAGGACGTGAATGTCCCCTATTTTTCCACGCTTGATTCCAAGCCCCAATATGGCACCTAGATAATCACCATGCTCAAGGGTATTGAGTTTATGATCATCAGAAGTAATGGAAAGGACCTTAATTCCTATTTCTTCATCGTCCAAATACGAATAATCGGGCGCAATCAGCGCCCGCTTTCGTTCTGAAGCTGTGTATCCGCCATCTACCCTGATCGTGACCTTGTCTTCCTTCGAAGCAAGTGTCTCCAATATGTACTGTTGTCGCGGATCCAAAAAATCAGTCAGTTTCTGCTCATGATAAGCTCCCGCATGACTGATCCATTCGGAAGCGCGATCCACATAATCCCGTTCATCCGGGTGAAAATGCTCATAAATCTCAGTTCGCATAAATCCTCCTAGACGAAATTGCCAATTAAAGAAATTAAACCATACGATGCAAAACGCAGAGCAATCAGCGCTATAATAGGTGAAATATCAATCATACCGAAGATAGGCGGTATAAATCTGCGGAAAGGAGACAAATACGGTTCCACAAATTTAGCAAGTAAATCACCGATCACACTCTCTCTGGCATTAGGAAGCCATGACAGCAGAACATATGCAATGATCATGTACGAATAAATCTGAAATAGCCAGTAAATTACCTCGATCAAGAAAAGCTCACCTCATTCTGTTAAGTTCTTGTTCAGTGTCAGCCAGTATTTCTGTAATGGAGCCCTGAATTTCAACCGTATCCGGTGTGCACAGAAAAATATTGTTACCGACCTTCGAAATGCCGCCACTCAGTGCATACACAGTACCACTCAAAAAATCAATGATACGTAGGGCCTGATCCTTGCGAATTCGTTGAAGGTTAACCACGACGGTGCGATGTGAACGGATATGATCGGCGATTTCCTGTGCTTCATCGTAAGAACGCGGCTCATACAGAACAACTTTCACATTTTTCTGTGAGTGGATGCTGACAACATTCGTGCCCCTCTGGTTCTTACGTTTATCAAAGCTTGGGGTTTCAATTTCTTGATCTTCCGGCGTATTCATAATCTCTCGCTCTATAACTTCCTCTTCCTCCTGAAGCCCCAGAAAGTTCATGAACTTATTCATTACGCCCACTGAAAATCCTCCTCTCGTCCGACCAGTACGGAACCAAGCCGCAACCAGGTCGCTCCTTCTTCAACCGCCACTTCAAAATCATTGGACATCCCCATAGACAAATGAACGATGGGTTCTCTAGTCAAGGCTTGTCCATTTAGCCGATCACGCAGTTCGCGCAACCCCCGAAACACAGGTCGAGTATGCTCCGGGTCTTCCTCATGAGGAGCCATCGTCATCAAGCCGATGACGTCCACATGTTTGAACTCGCGAATTTGTTCCAAGAAGGGGGCAACCGCCTCGGGAGATAAACCATATTTTGAGACTTCCCCGGAAATATTGACTTGCACAAAAGCCTGAACTCGCAGTCCCAGTGCAGCTGCCTTCTTGTCCAATTCCTGAGCGAGCGATAAGCGATCAAGTGAATGTATAAATTTAAATTTTCCAATTACATCTTTAACCTTATTTGTTTGGAGATGACCAATAAAATGCCACGTTCCCCGGTCACCCAACTTGCCCCATTTATCCGCAGCATCCTGCCAGCGATTTTCGCCCACATGCTCCAAGTCGTTATCCAATACCGATGCCATTGCCGCCGCCGAAACATATTTCGTGACAGCGATCACATTTACTTCATCACGCGAACGTCCGCTGCGGGCACATGCCGCTTCAATACGGGCGTTGACTTCTTTAATTCGTTCCTCCAAAGACACGGGAGGACTCACCTCTCTTCCAGACCAATCCAGCTCGCCATTCTTCCTGTAACGCCGCCTTCCTTGCGATATGAAAAAAACAAATCGCTGCGGCTACTCGTACACAAGGTAGTACATTCGATATGGCTCGGCAATATTCCTGCTTTCATCATAATGTGTCGATTGCATTGTTTCAAGTCGAGTAGTGTTTTTCCGTTCATTAAGGGGAAATAAACAGAACCTTCCCATTTATCATTACCCGGGCAATCATGTTCTAAAACCCGAATTTGGTTCATCACATGCTCATCTACCTCATAGGATTCAGGACCAATGGAAGGACCAATAGCTGCTAGTATATCGGACGGTTGAGATCCATATTCGGTTTGCATGGTCTGCACCATTTTCAACGCAATCTCCGCAACCGTTCCCTTCCAGCCTGCATGCGCCAGCCCAATCACACGATGCACGGGATCACAAAAATATAAGGGTACACAGTCAGCATAAAAGGACGTCAGCAAAATGCCCGGTATATTCGTCAAAAGTCCATCTGTGTCCTGAAAGGCTGATGCACGATCCAGAAAGCCACGCCCGCGGTCAGCAGCCTGGACAATAGCAACATGATTACCATGAACCTGCTCACCACATGTCCACGCTTCGACAGCAAAACCAAGCTGCTCAGCAACCAATCGGCGGTTGCGAATGACTTTCTCGGGATCATCCCCTACATGAAACGCACAGTTCAAACTGTCGTATGGCGCTTCGCTGACACCACCATGACGCCCTGTAAAACCCGCTGTTATTCCCTGAACCTGCTGCTTCCAGGATTGAATATATAACAACTCCGGCACGGGACGTCCGCCATCTTGCATGGGCGTAGTCCCTGTAGCCCCAGTATTCACTATAAACGGTTCCATTTCGCTCTCACCTCTACTGCCCAGTGTACCAAAAAGCCGCCGCTGTGTCTTCACAACATACTAAATTACGAGTACCTGCTGTTCAAAAGCTCCGTCGGTCATTCCGTTCCTGACGTTCGATATACGATCTTTCCTCCCTTTCATCCGGTAGCTCATGCAATCCCTCCAGTCGCACAAGCACAACATCCGAGCCAATTTTCACAATGTTGCGCCACGGAATAACCAATTCACTTCCCCCTCCAAACCAGCCCATGAATCGGCTGCTCCCCGGAACCACAATCGCTTCAATTTTCCCTTGTCGTACGTCAATCTCCAGATCACTGATTTGTCCCAGACGTCGTCCATCTACAATGTTAATGACATCCTTGGTTTGAAATTCGGAAATTTTCATGGCTATTACTGACGTTTCCGGTGCACTCACACGCATCACATCCTTTATTTCACTATATGAGTGAAAGAGCCTAAAAAATGTCCTTTAAACGCAAAAACGATCCGCAAGGGATCGTTTTTATCACTGGGTCATTCAAACATTTCGCTCATTTCATTTAGGACTTTACATGCTTTTGCATTTGCTGTATAGCCGACTTCTCTAATCTCGAAACCTGGGCTTGAGAGATGCCAATTTCGTCGGCAACCTCCATTTGCGTCTTTCCTTCATAAAAGCGCATAGACAATATCATCTTTTCACGCTGGCCCAGGCGATGCATCGCTTCTCGGAGAGCAATTTCCTCAATCCATGAGACGTCCTTATTTCTGTCATCACTGATCTGATCCATCACATAGATTGGGTCGCCCCCGTCGTGATATATCGGCTCGAACAGCGAAACCGGGTCCTGAATTGCATCCAATGCGAACACCACATCTTCTTTAGGCACATTCAGCGCCTCAGATATTTCAAAAATCGTTGGTTCCCGCGAGTTCAGATTTGTCAGACTGTCCCGCACCTGAAGCGCCTTATATGCAATATCCCGCAAGGAACGGGATACGCGGATCGGATTGTTATCCCGCAAATAACGGCGAATCTCTCCGATGATCATCGGCACCGCATAAGTGGAGAACTTTACGTTTTGCGAAAGGTCAAAATTATCAATCGCCTTCATCAGGCCGATACATCCAACCTGGAACAAATCGTCCACAAACTCCCCCCGATTGTTAAAACGCTGAATTACACTCAGGACGAGCCGGAGATTGCCATTGACCAATTTTTCTCTGGCTGATCGTTCATTATTTTGCTGAAGTGATGTGAACAGCTCGCGCATTTCTGCATTGGTTAATACCGGCAGTTTGGCGGTATCCACACCGCAAATTTCCACTTTGTTTCGGGTCATCGTGTCTTACCTCCCAAGGAGCAACATTAATGTACATTATCTCCTGAGGGCATTTTTTTATTCGCCGTTTCCATCGCTTCCGGATATCCCCAAGCATTATACCATTTTATTGAATTCTTTTCGTAAGCGCTTTATAATCCGTTTCTCCAGACGCGAAATATACGATTGCGATATACCCAACAGGTCGGCAACATCCTTCTGTGTCTTCTCTTCTCCGTCTTGTAAGCCGAAGCGCAGTTCCATAATCAAACGCTCTCGATCCGTCAGCTTATCCAGTGCCTTATGCAATAATTTACGGTCTACTTGCTCCTCAATATTACGGTAAATGGTATCATTTTCCGTGCCCATCACATCAGAAAGCAATAGCTCATTACCATCCCAATCGATATTCAGCGGCTCATCAAAAGAAACCTCTGTTCTCGTTTTGCTATTGCGACGCAAATACATTAAAATCTCATTCTCAATGCATCGAGATGCATAGGTGGCAAGTTTGATTTTCTTCTCTGGATCAAAGGTGTTCACCGCTTTGATGAGTCCAATAGCACCGATGGATACAAGATCCTCAATATTGATTCCCGTATTCTCAAATTTACGGGCAATATACACGACTAACCGCAAATTCCTCTCGATGAGCATCGACCGTACTGCAGCATCTCCAGAAGAAAGCTTTCCAAGCAAATACTCTTCCTCGTCTCTGGTTAACGGAGGGGGGAGCGCCTCGCTACCGCCAATGTAATAAATTTCTTCACTTTTCAGCCCGAATAAAAATAAAATACGATAATATTGCAGTTGCAATGCTAGCCTAAATTTCATTTTTAAATTCATTTGTTCCTTCATATCATTCTCCCCCTTTTGAAAATAGTGCAAGTCAAGCCTTGCTGAGCTCCGTCCATTCCAGCATTGAATGTTTCTCTTCGTCTGTAAACCTTGTCCTGTGCTCTTCCCCATTATCCTGATTCAGTAAAATGATCCTTAGCACATGCTTCTCGTTTCAGGTCTGTATCAGCCTCCCCCTCTTCGTGTGCCGTCACATCTGGATGGATAATGGCACGGTATTTGCCCTCTGCCGATAACTTTCCTCCGTCCAAGCCAATCAGCACTCGATGATGTACAAAATGGACTCCATTCATCACCACCTCTACTCGATCTGGTTTGAGTGCGAGCATAAAGGAATGACTTCGGTTAATCCCACGATAAGGGACGAGACGAACCCGATCCTGCCAGCTGAACGATTCCTCGCCCAGATCCATCACTAGTTGGTCTGCATTACCCTCAGAACATTTTTGGAGCCAGGAGGCGGGTAAATACGATTCCCACAAAGCCGCCTCCATGACCATCACTGGGGTTCGGGTCAAAGGATCATGCAGTTGGTTACCTGTATCCAACAAGCCTGTACACTCAATATGATCCTGCCCAATCCACACCTGTACTTGCCCCAAAAAGCCACTCATCCTTTCTGTACGCTGCTTGGAGGACTGAACAATACGAAAGAAGAGCATCACTCCGCCAAATGCGCATAAAATAAACCAGAATGCGATTTTCAATTCAAAGGACATTCCACCTGAAGCGGTGTACCAGATGCCATTAAACAATTCCCCCGTATTTTGGAGAAAATAATGCATCCCCAAAATGCCACCTGCAGCTACAAAATTGATCATGTAAAAGGCACCCATTGTACGAAGATACTTTTGCATGCTGCCGAAGCCAAAGGCGACCAGCAGCATGATGACCGATAAGGCCAGCTTAATTAGAAACGTAAATAAAAACGACAACTCCGGCACAAACATCATGACTACGTACATTGCACCAATTCCAGCTGAGGTCATCAATCGCCACCACACCGGACGAATTTTTCTCATCCAGGCGGTAACCATTAGCAACACAGCATCAATGAATAAATTGGCCAAAAATATCAAGTCGATATAAACAACCAAGGATTCACCCGCCCAGCATTTTGCAGGATAGGCTTAAGTATAGTAGTCATACGGTTCAAAGTCTGTCTAACGGTGGGGACGGGGTCCGACTAATTTTGTCGGAAAGAGGAGAAGGGACTAGCCATGCGGAAGGGGGAGAAAACAGAAAGAAGCCCGCATCTCCAAGGAGTATGCGGGCTTTCTGAATTTAAACTAGTTATCGTTATTATTATTGCGTGAACGGTTACGTAAGAATGTCGGAATATCCAACTGGTCACTGCTTTGTGAGTTACCAAATGGACGCAGATTAGGAGAGGACTTTTCCGTTGCTTCGGAAGCCGCTGGGTTAGCAGCTGGTCTACGTCCTGGTGCTGGCTGGCTCGGTTTACCTTCAAAGCCAGTAGCGATCACGGTAACCTTAATTTCTTCTTTCAAGTCTTCATCAATGATCGCACCGAAAATCATATTCACTTCCGGATCGGAAGCCGATGTAACAATTTCAGCCGCCTCATTGACTTCGTACAAAGACAGATTGGCGCCGCCAGTGATGTTCATAATGACACCACGTGCACCCTCTATGGACGTCTCCAGCAACGGACTCATGATAGCCTTGCGCGCTGCTTCAGCCGCACGATTTTCACCCGTCGCTTCGCCAATCCCCATCAACGCGGAGCCACGCTCCGTCATGATCGTTTTTACGTCAGCGAAGTCAAGATTGATCAGACCCGGTACAGCGATCAAATCCGAAATACCTTGTACAGCCTGACGCAGAACATTATCTGCTTCACGGAATGCTTCCAGCATTGGGGTTTTCTTGTCCACAATTTCAAGCAAACGATCATTCGGGATTACAATCAAGGTGTCTACTTTTTCTTTCAATCCCTCAATCCCAAGTTCAGCTTGATTGGAGCGTTTACGCCCTTCAAATGTGAATGGTCGGGTTACCACGCCTACAGTCAGCGCACCGCATTCCTTAGCAATTTCAGCAATGACAGGGGCCGCTCCGGTTCCTGTACCGCCACCCATTCCCGCGGTTACGAATACCATATCCGCGCCTTTGAGCGTATTCATAATGAGCTCACGCGACTCTTCAGCCGCTTTTTTACCCACATCAGGGTTAGCCCCTGCACCCAGACCGCGAGTCAGCTTATCGCCAATCTGAAGCTTATGCTCAGACTTCGCTAAGTGAAGTGCTTGGGCATCTGTATTGACAGTAATGAATTCTACACCCTGAACTCCATTTTCGATCATTCGGTTAACTGCATTGCTGCCGCCGCCTCCGACGCCGATCACTTTAATTTGAGCCAAGCTCTCCATTTCAAAATCAAATTCCAACATACTATTCCATCTCCCCCTCAATGTGCATGGATGGCCCGTCCATGATTGGCATAATTAGCAATGAACGTTATATAAATTCACTGAACATATTTTTTAATCGTTCAATCAACCCCTGCTTTTGCTCGCCTTCCGCAACGGGACTGCTGCTCTTGGTTCGGTTAGTCGGCTTCTTGGTACTACTGCCACTGTTGCTGACACTAGTCGATCTCCCGCGATAGTAACGGATAGCATTATGCAAGATACCAACTCCGCTCGTATATCCCGGATCCCTTACACCGATAAAATCAGGTACAGCGATCCTTACAGAAGCGGCCAGTTCGCTTTGTGCCACCTGAAGTACACCAGGCATGGAGACGGTGCCTCCGGTAAGTATATAACCCCCCGGAAGCTCTGTGTAACCCAAGCGCTTAACTTCCGCCTGAATGAGTTGGAAAATTTCCTGTACTCTCGGCTCGATAATAGCAGCCAAATCCTGTTGGTTGAACTCCTTATCTACATTGCTGCCGATACGGGTCACCTTAAAGACAACATCGGCTGCTGCATCATCATACCAAGCGCAGCCGTATTTGAGTTTAACTTTTTCGGCTTGATCGGTAAGGGTTCTCAGTCCGTAGGCAATATCATTGGTTACAAATTCTCCGCCGATGGGGAGTGTTGATGTAGCTACAATCGTTCCTTCCTGGAAAATGGCCACATTCGTAGAACCTGCACCAATATCCACCAGCACGGAACCCATCACCTTTTCATCCTTCGAAAGAGACAACTGTCCAGCTCCAAGAGGCAACAAGACGAGATCTTTAATCCTCAACCCAGCTTTCTCAACGCAGCGCAACAGATTATGTATTGGGGTCTTGCCTCCAGTAACAATCGTAGCCTCTACTTCGAGACGAACACCGATCATACCACGAGGGTCCTGAATTCCTTCAAGACCATCCACGACATACTGCTTGGCTACCACGTCAATAATTTCCCTCTCCGGTGGTACGGCGATTACTTCCGCTGCCTTCAGTACACGCTCAATGTCCTCTTCACCGATTTCGCGGTCCTCGTTGGATACGGCTACTACGCCGTGACTATTTTGCAGACCAATATGATTGCCTGAAATCCCCACATACACTTCTGTTATTTGAATACCAACCATGCGTTCTGCGTGATCCACGGCGTTACGGATTGATTGCACGGTTTGATCAATGTCTACAATTGCACCTTTGCGAATCCCTTCCGAGTCGGCAGATCCAACTCCAATAATATTAAAGGTTCCATTATTCATTTCCCCAATAATAGCCCGAACTTTGGATGTACCGATGTCCAAACTAACAATGATGTCATTGTTGCTCAAGTCTGTGGCACCTCCTGACTCCAAAATGAATTTCGTTCTTTAAACACACTCTGTACATATTCAACATACTCCATGCTTTCCCTCTTTTTTCTACAAATTTTTTAGAAGCCAATTTATGGTTGCAGTCACATAAAAATTTGAAGAAAAAAGAAGGAGGCAAGTCTATTACCCATAAAATCAATTCTAGCATTTTTTCACATTACTGAGTAGTATCTTTTTCTTGGCTCTCTTCGCTCGTATCTGGTTTGAAGGGAACGTAGGAATCCGCCTCCAGCATTGTGATCACACCAGGATCTTCTGTTTCTAGCACCTGGTTCAAATAGCTAATTTTAGAGTTCAACAGCGAAACGGTTGTAATAACTTCAAACTGGGAACGCGTGTACATTTTTATACGGTCTGGAAAAGAAGGAATTGGTGCAGGTATGATTTCCGAGATATCAGCTGTCCATTCTCCCGGAATGCGTGATAATGCATCACACAGCTTCGCTTTGTAGGGATCATCTGATTTCCATTTAGTCAAAATAGGCTTCTCTACCGCGATCCCACTGCTTCCCACACCCACGCTTGTCCCATTCGCTAAAATAGCACGCAGGCTCCCGTCATTTTGCAACTCGTAAGCTACCGTAGCAAACTCTTTAATGTGAATCGTAATGATACCTGGAAACTGCTTGTCCACTGTGACTTGCTGAATCGACTGAATTTCCCGCAGCTTCTCAGAGACGTCGGATGCACTGACTCCGAAATATTGATCTCCGACAGCCAGACCACTTCGATTGAGAAGTTGCTCCCGGGTCGAAAATACATTACCATCAAAATGAATTTCAGAAACCTTACTCAACGAAGAACGGAAAAAGAGAACAGCGAGCAGGACAATAAACAACAAAATGAGAAGAATAGCAATCTTCCGGCTTGTTCTTTTTTTCGTTCTGTTCTTTTTAAGAACAGGTATTTGAGCATTTGGCATAGCTTCTCTCCACAAAAGCCCTTTGTCCCCCCGTTAACGGAGGGACATTATAGGCATTAATTTACGAAATCCAGTTGCTCGGGCACTGGAGACTGACGGCTCATTCGCGCACCCAATCCCTGGAAAAGACGTTCGATCCGGTCATACCCTCTGTCAATGTGATGAACCTGCTCAACAATGGTACGTCCTTGAGCGGCTAGACCGGCTATAACCAGTGCAGCCCCTGCCCGCAGATCGGTAGCTTCTACTGTAGCCCCGTACAGACGAGAAACCCCTCTTATAAAAGCAGCATTCGCATCGACCGTAATATCAGCACCCATTACATTCAGTTCATCCACATGCTTAAATCGGCTTTCGAAGACCGTTTCCTTCATCACACTGAAGCCATCCGCCAAAGAAAGCAGAACCATGACCTGAGACTGCAAATCCGTCGGAAATGAAGGATAAGGAGAGGTGACGATCCTCTCTACCGCTTTGGGACGGCTCATACAACTTACGGTCATTATATCATTCAAGATGCCGATTTGAACACCAGCCCGCCTGAGGACGTGAATCAGAGCAGACAAGTGGGAGGGATTGCAGTGTGTCAACGACACACTACCTCGTGTAGCAGCGGCTGCGATCATAACCGTTCCAGCTACTATGCGGTCAGGAATGACCTCATACGTACATGGATTGAGTTGACTGACCCCCGTGATTGTAATGGTGTCTGTTCCGGCACCGATAATGCGGGCTCCCATGGCATTCAGAAAGTTTTGAAGATCCTGAATCTCCGGTTCCCTCGCTGCATTGGTAATTGTTGTTCGTCCTTCGGCCAGCGCCGCAGCCATCATAATATTTTCCGTTGCGCCTACGCTCGGAAAATCCATGTGGATGTCTGAGCCGATCAGCTTGCGTGCTCGAAACGTAATTTGCTCGTCTTTCTCCTCGATCTCTGCCCCAAGGGCTTTTAAGCCCTCCAGGTGTAGATCAATTTTGCGCTCGCCGATCGCGCAGCCTCCGGGCTGGTAAATGGAAACTTCTCCATATCTAGCGAGCAACGGCCCCATAAGAAAGATAGATGACCGCATTTGCTTCATCAAATCCTCAGGAATTTGGAACGTTCGGACGGACGATGTATCCACATATACCGTTTCCTCTTCATGTCGGCATGTGCAACCAAGTCTTTCTAGAATACGCAGCATGACCTTAATGTCTAAAAGATGGGGGACATTCCGAATTTCCACCTTGCCTTGGGCAAGTAAACTTGCTGCAAGAATAGGTAGTGCCGCATTTTTTGCCCCATGGATACGTATGGTGCCTGACAGGGGACGGCCTCCCTCAATCACCAATTTGTCCAATGTATCACCTCCGAGTTTACCGCTCACCCACTACGAAAACCTCCGGAACTAGCTTGATGCCGGTTTGAGATGATATTGTACTTTGAATATGCTTCATTAGGGTAAGCACGTCCTCTGCTGTCGCTTGACCGGTATTTACAATGAAATTAGCATGCTGTACAGATACCTCAGCGCCTCCTGCCTTCAAGCCTTTGAGACCTGCGTTTTCAATAAGCCGGGCAGCATAGTCTCCTGGTGGATTACGGAACACGCTTCCTGCACAAGCTAACTGTAGCGGCTGGGTCAGCCTACGGCGGTCTTTAAAAGCCGCAAGTGCTGCTGAGATTTCCTCTCGGTCCCCCCGCTTCATCTGGAACACTGCCTCTGTCACCATTCCACGTTGCTCATGCAGCACGGAGTGACGATAGCTAAAATGCATATCCTCGGCATTGTACACAGCCAATTCCCCTGTATCCAGCACAATCTCAGCGGACTGGAATATTTGTGACACATCAGACCCGTGGGCACCGGCGTTCATGTAGACAGCCCCACCAACCGATCCTGGGATACCACCAGCAAATTCAAGGCCCGACAGCCCCTGCTTGCTAGCCATAACACACAGTTTGACCAGTGAAACGCCTCCACCAGCAACGATCTGTTCATCTCCGAAACGAACATAATCAAATCCTGGTCCCAGCTTGATCACCAGTCCCCGAATCCCTTTGTCAGAGACGAGCATGTTAGAGCCCCGCCCTAACTGCATCCAGGGAATTCCGTGCTCGCTAGCCAGCTTCAAAAGCCTTGCCAACTGCTCTTTGGTATCCGGGATCACAAGAGCATCCGCAGGGCCCCCAATCTTCCACGTCGTATATTTGGACAGCGGCTCATGCTCCAGCACTTTTCCGATATCATGCTCCGCTAATAATGGCATCCATTGCTGCATTGTACTGAAACCTCCTTGTTGCTTGCCCCGCACAGTTATAAGGCTCCCACCTGACAACCGGCAGCCTGGGTGATGGTCACAATCTATAGGGTATCCTATGTAAATACCGTCCGGTGTGTGACAACCGCCCAAATCTGCGCTGCGGACTACCTTTTATGGGCAAGACGCTCCATTTCTTTTACTAAAATATTTGCTGAGTCAGGTTTGCCAAGCGCAGATGCCAACTCTGCCATTCGGCTCCGTCTTTTCTCATCCTTCATAATTTCCGCTATAGATTGAAACAAAGCCGGGCCACTTAATTCCTTTTCTGTGATCATGACAGCAGCCCCTGCCTTTTCAAGTGTACGAGCATTAGCTTCCTGATGGTTATTCGTCACATTGGGTGATGGAATCAGAATGGACGGAATGCCCAGTGATGTAATCTCCGCCAGGAAGGACGCACCAGCGCGATTAACGATTAAAGAGGTACAAGCCAGCACCTCGGGCATATTGTGAATATAGGGGAGCACGTGTAAATGATTGGGCAATGAGCCGATCTGATTTCGGATGCTTTCCAGCGTTTGCTCATAATAAGATTCACCAGTTACATATACAAAATGGACGTCTTTCAGTTGCGAAAGTTGCGGAACCATTGCAATCATGGCATCATTAATGGCCTTCGCCCCTCTGCTGCCGCCAACCACCAGGACAACCGAGCTATTCATCGGAACCCCTATAGTAGCAAATCCCCGATCCCGGTTAGCCAAACGAACTGTTGTAGCACGCGGATTCCCAGTGTACAGTACATTTTTAGCTTTCGGAAAAGCCCCTTCCGAGCCTTCAAAGCTAACAGCCACTGTATCCACATAGCGACTCAGAAATGCATTGGTCAGCCCCGGAATCGCATTTTGTTCATGAATTATGCTGGGGATTCCCAACTTGGAAGCTGCATAGACGACAGGGCCGCATACATATCCCCCTGTCCCAATAACGATATCTGGCTTAAATTTCTTTAATAATGCTTTAGACCTGCGAACTCCTTTGAAAAAGCGCATAATCGTTTTTATATTTTCCACAGACAAGCTGCGTCGAAATCCTGTGATATCAATAGCTTCAAACGGGATTTTTTCCTGAGGAACCAATTTACTTTCAAGTCCTCGTTGACCGCCAATGTATAAAAATTCAGCGTCTGGATCTATTTCTTCGCACTGTCTGGCTACAGCCAATGCTGGATAAATATGCCCTCCAGTACCGCCGCCGCTCAACACGACGCGCATAAACGTTCACCTCGCATAACGTGATAAATTCAATAAAATGCCCAAAGCAGTTAGCATTAAGGTTAATGAAGAACCTCCATAGCTGATTAAGGGCAGTGTTATTCCTGTTACCGGCATTAGTCCGATAACAACACCAATATTAATAACGACCTGTACCGCTACCATTCCGACAATTCCCACCGCAAGCAAACTGCCATAGGTATCCGGAATGGTTATAGCGATACGCATCCCTCTCCAAACAAGGACCAAAAAAAGCCCCAGCACGGTCATTCCACCGATAAAACCAAGCTCCTCCGCCAGTATGGAAAAGATAAAGTCTGTCTGTGGTTCAGGAACGTAGCTGTATTTTTGCCGGCTCATACCGAGCCCCAGACCAGCCAATCCGCCAGGACCAATAGCATATAGCGATTGAATTATTTGATAACCCGCGCCAAGTGGATCTGACCAAGGGTCCAGAAACGCGGTAATACGCTGGAGCCGATAAGGGGCAGCCGCAATCAGTGCAGCAAACCCCGCTGCCCCCGACAAGGCCAGTAGACCAAGATGCTTCATACGTGCGCCTGCCGTAAATACGATCAGCATGGATGCTCCCATCATTACCGTGCCTGTGCCCAAGTCAGGCTGGAGCATAATGAGCCCAAAGGCCAGCCCCATCAGCCCAAGCGGGGGCAACAGTCCGCGCGTGAAAGAGCTAATATCATAGTCAGGACGACTGAGCCATTGAGATAGAAATAGAATCATGCCTAGCTTCATAAACTCGGAAGGCTGAATGCCAAAAGAGCTAATACCGAGCCAGCTCCGTGCCCCGCCTCTTACTACACCAATGCCTGGAATTAAAACGGCGACCAGTAGCGCCAAGCAGATCAACAATACGACCTTGGCATATTTCCGCCATATCCGATAGTCCGTTCTGGCAGTAAAGTACATGGCTACAAGGCCGAGCCCCGCAAACAGCAATTGCCGTTTAACAAAATAGTAGGAGTCCCCGTACTCGTGAAAAGCGAGGACGGCGCCCGCGCTGTATACCATAACCATGCCGATGGCTAACAAGCTTACAATACAGACGAAAAGCCATATATCTGGCGCCGGACGAGATTGCTTCATCAGGAGGCCACCCCTTGCATAAAAGTAGGGGCTTATCCAACCCCCCTACTTACAATTTATGCGCCGCCTCTTTAAAAATACGTCCACGCTCTTCATAGGATTGGAACATATCCCAACTTGCACAGGCAGGTGAGAGTAATACCACGTCTCCCGTCTCAGCAAGTTCAGCTGCCTTGTATACAGCCTCCACGAGCGTAGCGGCGGCATCCTCCCCATTATCGACGACCTTGACATGCTCTATTCCAGCTTGGCGAGCCCGATCTGCCAGCTTATGCCGTGTCTCACCCATGAGCACAACGGCTTTCACACCTTCCTGTAGAGACGGTACAAGCTCTGCATAATCAGAGCCACGATCCAATCCTCCGGCAATGAGTACAATGGGCTCCTTAAAGGAAGATAAGGCCATCATTGTCGCTTTGGAATTGGTTGCTTTGGAATTGTTGTAATAAGCCACTCCAGCGTGTTCTAAAACATATTCAAGCCGATGTTCTACGCCGCGAAAAGTACTTAGAGGTTCCGCTAGTTTTGCTGGTTCTGCGCCTGCGGCAATGGCGATTGCGCAAGCAGCCAGAGCATTTTCTACGTTAAAACGACCCGGTAAACCAATATCGCTGACGCCTATAATGGGATGCAGTACCCCATTGCCATCACGATAAACGATATTTCTTTCAATATCATCCATCACATCCGGTATGTATGGCGGGTCAGCGAACAACCCTTCCTGCAAACGTTCCGTCATGGAGAAAGGAAGCAGCTTTGCTTGAATATAGGGCACAAGCTCTCGACAGACGGGATCGTCCCAGTTCACCACCGCAGTATCTGCCGCTGTTTGATTGGCAAAAAGACGTGCCTTGGAAGCAACGTAGTCCTCCATGCCTCCGTGGTAGTCCAAATGGGTCTCAGCTACATTGAGCAAGCAGGCTACAGCAGGCTTGAAGTCCTTTGTTCCTTTTAACTGAAAGCTGCTCAGCTCCACAACCATCCACTCGTCCGACTTGGCGTCCACAGCCGCCTCGCATAACGGCGTACCGATATTACCAGCCACAATCGGATTCATGCCGGATGCCTCCAACAGCTTGCCCACCCAAGTAGTCGTGGTCGTCTTTCCGTTGGAGCCCGTAATTCCGATGATCGGAGCTTTACATAGATGGTAGGCGACCTCAACCTCGGTCACAACCTCAATGCCGAGCTCGACAGCTTTCTGTATGGGAGGGGCCGTATATGGAATTCCTGGATTTTTGACAACCAGCTTCACTCCAGGATGAATCAGCCCTTCCGGGTGACCTCCGCATAAAACGGAAATTCCCAAAGCCTCTAATTCAGAAGCTTCGGGACATTGTTCCCTATCTTTTTTATCATTAACTATGAGCTTGGCACCGGCCTGGTGCAGCACCTTGGCAACTTGTACGCCGCTTTTGGCCAGACCGATAATGACAACTTCCTGATCTCGGTATGCATCTGGATGATTCATTTGTCTACAACCCCTTGTTGAGATAAAGTCCGAGTCCTGCCAACAGCAGTCCTACAGCCCAGAATGTAATAACTACGCGCCATTCGGACCAGCCGGACAGCTCGAAATGATGATGAATCGGGCTCATTTTGAAAATACGCTTGCCACGTGTTTTAAAGGAGGCTACCTGCAAGACCACGGACAACATTTCGATTACAAATACACCACCGATAATGATGAACAGAATTTCGCTTTTTGTAACGATGGCAATGGCCCCTATGGCGCCGCCGATTCCCAGCGAGCCGGTGTCACCCATAAATACTTTGGCAGGATGAGCATTATATACGAGAAAACCAAGTACAGCCCCAATCATGGCCGCTGCGCAAACGGCAGCCGGAAGCGAGGTTGCTTGAATCGCCACAATAGCATAAGCAGCAAATGCAATCGCACTTGTACCGGACAGCAGCCCGTCCAGCCCATCTGTAAAATTGACTGCGTTGCTAATCGCCAGCATCATGATAATAATGAACGGATAATAAAACCAGCCGCCCCAATCAAATGACCATGAAGTGCCCGGGATGCCAATTGCTGTGCTGTGATCATTGCTAATCAGAAGCCAGCTCATAATCGCTCCAAACAATAACTGCCCGAACAGCTTTTGACGCGCTGTCAGACCAAGCGAGCGTTTAAATACGATTTTGATATAGTCGTCCAGAAAGCCGATCAGTCCAAAACCGAGTGTAGCAACCAGCAGAACGTAAAAGTCCGTATTTTTGATAGCTGAGAACTTAAGAAAGGTCAGCGTAAAAGCCAGCAGGATTACAATACCGCCCATTGTAGGCGTACCTATTTTTTTAAGATGGCTTTGTGGCCCGTCATCCCGGACCTGCTGGCCGAATTTCATTCGCCGCAGCAGCGGAATGAGCAATGGAGCGGCAATGACCGCCAGTATAAACGATACGACGATCGTCAGCAGTAATAATTGAATATCCATGGGAGTCTCCCTCTCGTCAACATCAGTTCTGTAGCGGACCGTTTTTCAGCGCATCCACAATTTCTTCTAATCGCATCCCTCTGGATGCCTTAACCAGCACAATATCATCGGCATGGAGATAAGCCTGCAAATGCTGGATCAGCTTTTGCTTATCTGTATAAACATGTACGTTGCCAGTTGGCATCGTCTCACGCGCACCCTGCGCAATTGAAGCGCCTAACTCACCGTAGGTAAACACTGTCTCTAGGTTATGCTTTGCAGCAAAACGCCCAATTTCCTCATGGAATTGCTTTTCTTCAGTTCCAAGTTCCAGCATATCACCAAGCACGGCGATTTTACGTCCACCCGTTTTATATGCAGACAACGTCTGAATTGCAGCCTTCATGGAAGCCGGACTAGCATTGTAGGCGTCGTTCAGCACGGTAAGTCCATCCGCACACTTCACGACTTCAATGCGCATACCCGTCAGCTTTAAAGACGACAATCCCTTACGTATATGGTCTGCATCCACATTGAAATGACGTGCTACCGCCAGCGCCGCCAATGCATTTACAACATTGTGCTGTCCAAGCAAGGGAACTCGGAAAGCCTCTTGGCCAGATTGAGCTGTTATGAATAAACTGCCTTCTCCATCCGAAGTAATTTCAGTTGGATAATCATCATTGTTCGTAGCTAACCCGAACGTGAATAATTTTAATCCCTCAGGCTTGACCGTCTCAGGCTCTGCCAACACTTGTGGAAGTAGTGGTTCATCCCCATTATAGATAAGCAATCCACCGGGTTTAATCCCACTTGCGATTTCCAGCTTTGCACGAGCAATTTCAGTGCGGGAACCAAGCTGAAGTAAATGCGATTCACCAATGTTGGTTATGACAGCTACATCTGGTTGAGCAATATTAGCCAGCAGACGGATCTCTCCGCGCCCACTCATACCCATCTCCAGAATCAATATATCTGTATCCTGCGGCATGGACAGTACCGTTAACGGCAATCCGATATGATTGTTATAATTTCCTTCGGTTTTGTGTACTTTAAAAGTCGTACCGAGCAGAGCATTTACAATATCCTTCGTTGTCGTCTTGCCGTTACTTCCCGTGATTCCGACGACAGAAACGCCAGTTTCGCGCAAGTATGCAGCTGCTAGATGTTGAAGGGCTTCTAACGTATCCTCAACCTCAATAGCATTCACGGTCGGGGGTGCTCCATGATCCTTTTGCCATAAATACGCGGTAGCCCCTCCATCGCTTATAATCTGCTGAACATAATGATGTCCATCAAATCGTTCACCTGCGAGTGGAACGAACAACCCCAGGCTCTGCGGCCTGCGTGAATCTGTAAAAACGCCCTCAACCATCCGTTCGGCATCTGCCTCTGCGTGAAGTGTCCCTCCACACATGGATACAATCTGACCGATTGTTCTTTTCATCACTTGGATAAACCCCTTATCGCTTCTTTGGCTACGATGCGATCGTCAAATTCATGCACCGTGTTTCCGATCAACTGGTAAGTCTCATGACCTTTTCCCGCAATCAATACTACATCGTCAGGGCTTGCCATTTCAACAGCTTTATGAATTGCAGTTCTGCGATCCACGATCAGTTCATAACGTTCGGCAGGTACGCCTTCATCAATCAACCCTTGTTCGATATCTTGCAAAATTGCCAGTGGATCTTCTGTTCGCGGGTTGTCGGAAGTAATAAAGGAATGATCGCTGTAACGTGCAGCAATTTTCCCCATTAACGGACGTTTTGTACGATCCCGGTCTCCACCACATCCAAATACACACCATACTTTTCCAACCGCAAATTCCTTTATAGTGCGCAGGACATTTTCCAATCCATCCGGCGTATGGGCATAGTCAACAATTACAGCAAAGGACTGACACGCATCAACAGGCTCAACCCGTCCATCCACGCCTGCGATTGATTCCAAACTCCGCTTGATATCCACCAGCGGGATTCCTTCCAGCAAAGCAGCTGAAATGGCGGCCAGTGCGTTGTACACATTAAACTTGCCTACCATTCGAAGCTCAATGTCAGCATCTCCTTTAAAAGTGGACACATGGAAGGAGGTTCCTTTGGCACTTATAGTGATACGAGAAGCTTGCACATCCGAGTCCTTTTCCACGCCGTATGTAATCACTTGGGCCGCAGTTTGAGCCTGCAAATAGGAAGAGGCTGGATCGTCTGCATTCAGAACAGCATATTTACTATTGGATGTATCGCTAGAGAAGGTATTTCCCAATCTGGAAAACAAAAGCCCTTTTGCAGCACGGTACTCCTCCATCGTGTTGTGGTAGTCCAGATGATCCTGAGTCAGGTTTGTAAATATAGCGGTACGAAAATCTGTTCCTTTGACGCGACCCTGCTCCAACGCATGTGAAGATACTTCCATGACACAGCACTGAACCCCCTGCTCTGCCATATTCCCAAGATAACGTTGCAGTTCTACTGCTTCAGGCGTAGTACCGGACATAGGATAAGACTGACCGTTATAACGCATTTGAATCGTACCAATCAGCCCGGTGTTTACCCCGGCATCATTCATAATTTTTTCGATCAGATATGTTATCGTTGTTTTCCCGTTCGTTCCAGTTATGCCGATCATACGCATGCGGCGGCTTGGTGAATCAAACATATAATCTGCCAAAACCGCCATCGCATGTCGCGCATCCTTAACAACAAGCTGCGGAACGGGTACATCCAGTTCTCTCTCTACGACCAAAGCAGACGCCCCGGACGCAACGGCCTGCCCAGCATAGTCATGTCCGTCCACTGTAAAACCGGGCAAGCACAGAAATAAGTCTCCCGGCTGCACGCGACGTGAATCCGCCCCGATTCCTCGGCAATCCACTGTACCGTCACCCACCACACGGGAGACGGCCAGCAGTGAAGCCAATTGTTGAAGCTGCATCTTTCATTCCTCCATTGCTCTCTCATTATTCATAGTATGGTATAAAAAGAACCTATCAATCCCCCATATATATACGGATCGTTGATCCCCGCTCTAATCTGGCGCCCGGCTTCGGTGCCTGACTCACAACCGTCTGGCCTGACCCGGATTTCACGAGCATAAAGTTCATATTCATATCTTCATATAAATCAGCTGCAGTGGCACCCACCAGATCGGGCACCGTTTCAATCGGATTTTCGCCATACTTGTACTCTTTGGCAATTTGATTGGTGCGAGGTGGTATTTTCAAGGCAATCAGCGCATCCTTTAAAATATTTTGCACGATTGGCGCAGCAACCACCCCGCCGAATTGAATGCCCTTCGGGTTATCGACAGCAGTATAGACGACGATTTGCGGATCATCCGCCGGAGCAAAACCAATAAAGGATACAATATGCTCCGAGGAAGAATACCGTCCATTAATTACCTTTTGTGCTGTACCTGTTTTACCCCCGACCCGGTATCCTTCAATAAAGGCAGGACGACCTGTACCTTTAGCGACGACACTTTCCAGCGTTTCCCTTACCTGTCGAGAAGTGTCCTCTGAAACCACTCTACGCACCAGTTGCGGCTCCACTTTTTCTAGAACCTTTCCCGTTCCAGGCTGAATCCAGCCTTTGGTAATGTGAGGCTTGTAAAGATTACCGCCATTGATTGCTGCCGATACGGCCGTTACCTGCTGAATCGGAGTGACAGATACCCCTTGACCAAAGGCCGTAGTAGCCAGCTCTACAGGTCCGACCTGAGGTAACTTAAACAAAATGCCATTGCCCTCACCAATCATGTCAATTCCTGTTTTGCTGCCGAAGCCGAAATTGCGAATGTATTTGAACAATGTTTCTTTGCCCAGGCGCTGTCCCAACGTTACAAAGCCGGGGTTGCAAGAGTTTTCCACTACCTGAAGAAAGGTCTGGCTGCCATGCCCGCCTTTTTTCCAACAACGCAGGCGTGCTCCACCGACTTCAATATATCCCGGATCAAAAAAACGGTCATTTTTTAGATTGACCTTCTTTTCTTCCAAGGCAGCGGCCAGTGTAATAATTTTAAAAGTAGACCCAGGTTCATATGTCATCCAAATTGGCAGATTTCGATTGTAAATTTCAGGCGCATATTGCTTATATAGCGCTGGCTCATAGCTTGGTCGTCCAGCCATGCCTAATATTTCACCCGTCTTGGGGTCCATCGCAATAGACAGCGCGGACTTCGCCTGAAATTTGACCATGGCTTGGTCAAGCTCACGTTCCATAATGGACTGCACCGACTTATCAATGGTTAATTGCAGATTTAGTCCATCCTTCGGTTCAATGTACTTTTCAGAAGAACCAGGCATCAGACGGCCACCTGCATCTGACAAATACGCGATGCTACCGTCGATTCCCCGAAGCTTGCTGTTATGCTGCTTCTCTACGCCCGTCAGCCCTTGATTGTCAATTCCAGTAAACCCAAGAATATGAGCCGCCAGATCACCATAAGGATAATAGCGTTTGTTGTCCTCAGCAACAACGATACCCGGCAGCTTCAAATCACGAATTTTTTGGGCTTTCTCCATCGTAATTTTTCGTCCGCCGGGCTGAAGTTTTTGGCTTGCTGTTCGTTTGGTAATCAGCTTGAGCACTTTATCCTCACTCATATCCAGCAAGGGTGCCAGCCTGCGCGCCGTTTCTTCCGGCTCCTTAATTTGTACTGGTATCGCCATGACCGTCGGCGAGCTGATATTATAGGTCAGCGCAGTCCCCTGCCGATCCAAAATTTCGCCACGCTTGGCGGCAAAAGGAATATTGCGGCGCCACGAATCTTCAGCCTTGGCTGAAAGCTCGCTTCCTTTACCCAATTGAACATAGGCGAGCCGGATCGACAAGGCCGCAAACAGTACAAACAATCCCAGTAGCCCCCATACCAGCCTGCGCCGCATGGTCACGTTAGATTTTTTCAAACGCGCCCCCTCCGTTCCTCAAATACTCATGACATGTCTTACCTCATGAATATTCAAAAGAACGAACATTAGAACAAGCTATCAGTTATCTTCGCCTTTAATTGCGGCAGCGCTTTTCTCATCTGCTATTGCAGATATTCCTCCTTTAGGAGTCACCGTGTTTGTTCCAGCATTCGCCGTAGCACCGGTTTTGGTTTTAGAATCGGTCGCTGTTCCAGTTGAGCTGCCTGACTGGTTAGCTGCAACTCCAGTGGTCGAGTCCTGTGCTTCCTCTAGCTTCACGCCGGTCACTGTTTCTTTGGCTGGCATAAGCGTCACACTGACGATCCGCTTGCCATTTACCATTTGTGTCTTTTGAGAAGCAACATACCCTTCACCGGTTACCTGAACGCCAACTTTCATCAGCGTTAAGACTTGAAGTGTGTCACGCAAAGACACACCCGTAAAGTCAGGAATGGTCATAGTGGCACCATCCTCAGTCAGTAAGTAAATACGTTGCCCGGGCTTCATTTTGACGCCTGCCTCAGGGTATTGGCGAACAATTTTGGAGCCTTTTCCAACCGTCACATAGGCAATCCCCTGTTTGAGCAGCGCGTTTTGCGCATCCTTTTTTACCAGACCGGTTAATTGTGGCACTGTAGGCAAATTCACCGTCTTTACCGCAGCCCCATCTGATTTACTGGATTTGGTCCCCGTTTTGGGAACTCCCATATATTGCAGCGATTGGGACACGATTTTTTTAAACACAGGTGCTGCTGCTGTACCGCCGCCTACCGATTTGTTAGGCTCATCCATGACGACCAAGACGGCTATTTTTGGATCATTGACCGGTGCAAAGCCGATAAAGGACACGACATCCTTGGAATGGTCATATACTTTGCCGACAACTTTCGTCGCTGTTCCTGTTTTACCAGCAACACGATATCCGTCGATATAGGCAAGACGTCCCGTACCAATCTCCTGGTCAGACACGACCTGCTCCAGATAGTTGCTTGTCTGGTCTGCCGATTCCTTCGAAATCACCTGGCGGACCTCCTTCGGTTGTATCGTCTGCACTTCATTCGTATCCGGATTCACAATTTCCTTGACCAAATGAGGCTTCATCAGTTTGCCTCCATTTGCTATAGCTGAAATTGCAGCTACCTGCTGGATCGGCGTTACCTGAACACGTCCATGTCCAAAGGAAGCCGTGGCGACTTCGGATTTATATTGGGTATGGAAGGTAATAGCTCCGGCAGACTCACTTGGGAGATCGATACCTGTTTTTACACCAAAGCCAAAATTATCGATATATCGCTTCAGCTTTTCACCGCCCAGCTTATCCAGTCCGAGATGGACGAACCCAACGTTACTTGAGCGCTTGACACCTTCAAGATAGGTTAACGTTCCCCAGTTACGGCTCACATCACGAATATCCCAGCCCCCGACTCTAATGATACCAGACTGGTATCTATCATTCGGATTAAATACCTTTTCTTGAACCGCTGCGGCCAGGGTTACAATTTTAAACGTAGAACCCGGCTCGTAGATCGACTGTGTAGCATTATTACGGAAATTTTCCAAAGATGCACTCCCATATGTATTGGGATTAAAATTCGGGTAGCTTGCCATACCGAGAACATCCATTGTTTTGGGATCAGCTGCTACAACCGTCATCGTTTTCGGATTATATGTTGCAATCGCCTGCTGCATGGCATCCTCTATATAATACTGAATCGTGTCATCAATCGTCAGCTTTAAATTTTTCCCATTTTGTGCCGGCTCATAGATATTTTCCGATCCCTGAAGAGGAACTCCCTTTCGATCCCGCTGATACAGAAGCTTGCCAGCCGTACCTGAAAGCTCTTTATCATAATAAGCCTCCAGCCCCATACCTGCTTTGCCATCCTTACTCAGATAGCCAAGCACATGCGAAGCCAGCTTATTTTCCGGATAATAGCGTTTGGATTCCTGAACAGTGTCCACAGCTCCAATTACCCCATACTTGTCCTTTAGATACTCTTTGAACGTATCCACCTGTGCCTTCACCTCAGGGTCTACCTTCCAGCCCCCGTTACGAATCTCACGGTTTTTTAAGTATTTCCCCTCTTTATCCTTTGCAGATAAATGTCTTCTCAGCTCATCCTCGGGCGTTTTGAGTAGCTGATGAAGCTTGGCTACAACCTCATTCTCCAAGTCATACTCCTGAATGATGCTAGGATTGACAACCACCGTATAAGCCGGTGCATCCGCAGCTAGTACATTCCCTTTACGATCCATAATGGTTCCACGCTTGGGTTGAATCACCTGGTCTTTTTCTACCTGTGTAACTACTAGATTATGCCAATATTCCCCGCTCACGACTTGAATCCAAAATACCTTAAGTAGCAGAACAAGAAAAAAGAGGGTAATACATCCCCCTATCAGCAGTGTGCGAAGCTTTATTCTTTTGACCATAGCTCAAACCTCTCTGCAAAAAATGTATGTCAGAGCATAGCTTGATGCTATGCTCTTAACTATTTGGCAGCCTGCTTTTCCACACGAATGGGCTCTCTTGTTGGTTCGATATATCCCTGTTCCTTTGCCGTCGGAACAATCTGATTCTCCAAACGCTCCTTTTGAATCTTCAGTTGGGCGATATTGGTCTGTAATTTGGAAATGTCCTTGCTGGCTGTACTAATTGCATAATTAATTTGATAAATGTGAGCATACCTGCCAATCAACGTCCCAGCAATGACAATGCATGCTACAAGTGTCAATAGATACAGCAGCTTTTCTCGAATCGGCAGCTCTCTACGGCGTGTAACGACTTTAGTGGTTTCACGATACCGTTGTTGCTGAACCTGTTCCTGACGGGCTCTTTCTTTCACAGCCAAGTTACCGCGTGTATAAGCCATGTCGCCTCTCCTTCTCCATTAAATTTACAATTTTTCGGCAACTCTCAGCTTGGCTGACCGGGATCGTGGATTAAGCTCCAATTCCTGTTCTGATGCCACAATCGGCTTACGATTCACCAGCTTCAGATCGCCTACCATTTTGTCATCCAGAATCGGCAAATCAGACGGATAGATGCTTTTCGCCAAATACTCCTTGAAAATATGCTTGCATATCCGATCCTCCAAGGAATGAAACGTAATAACCGAAATTCTGCCCCCTGGAGCCAGACATCTTACTGCCTGATGCAAAGTATCTTCCAGTGCACCCAGCTCATCATTCACAGCAATCCGCAAAGCCTGAAAACTGCGTTTAGCCGGATGTCCCCCGGTTCTGCGTGCCGCAGCCGGAATTCCTTCTTTGATAATATCGACAAGTTCCCCCGTTGTGTGAATAGGCTTGTTCATTCTACGTTCAACCATGATCTTCGCGATCCGCCTGGAGAACTTCTCTTCTCCATATTGAAACAGGATACGAGCAATCTCCGCTTCCGGCCATTCATTAACAATTTCGTATGCTGTAAGCGAACTGCTCTGATCCATCCGCATATCAAGCGGCGCGTCATGATTGTAACTGAATCCCCGTTCCCCTTCATCGAACTGGGGCGAGGATACACCCAGGTCGAACAAAATACCCTGGACCTGCGGAACGCCGTCTTTTTCGGGCAATCCCAGTTCGGCCAGCTTGTCCTGCAAGTGGCGGAAGTTGGATTTCACTAATGAAACCTTTCCTTCATAGGCTGACAGCTTCTCGCGTGCATTGTTCAATGCCCAGTCGTCCTGATCAAAGGCAATGAGCCTTCCCTCAGGACCAAGCTGTGATGCAATGACGGAACTGTGTCCTGCCCCTCCCAACGTGCAGTCCACATAAATCCCGTCCTGCCTGATGTTTAGTGCCTGTGTTGCTTCTTCCTTGAGTACGGTAATGTGGTGAAACAAACGGCTGACCTCCTAAATTACAATTCAAAGTTGAAATCAACCAATTTCTCAGCAATGTCGTTAAATGCTTCTTCTGATTGGTTGAAATATTGCTCCCAAGTGTGCTTGCTCCAAATCTCTACCCGGGTGGACACTCCCAATACGACGCACTCTTTTGTAAGCTTGGCGTATTCGCACAAATTCCCCGGTAAATTTACCCTGCCCTGTTTGTCCAATTCGCATTCAGTCGCCCCCGAGAAAAAAAACCGGGTAAACGCCCGCGCATCGGCCTTCATCAGAGGCAGTGCTTTAAGTTTTTTCTCCATAACAGCCCACTCATCCATGGGATACACGAAGAGGCATTGATCCAGCCCGCGGGTAACCACGAACGAGGCACCGAGAAGTTCACGAAACTTGGCTGGGACAGTAAGCCGCCCCTTATCATCAATGCTATGTTGGAACTCCCCCATAAACATTGGTTTCGTCACCCCTTACCCCATTCTCCCACTTTGGCCCACTTTCCACCACCTAAGCATAATAGATTCGCTTTAAAAAATCAAAGACCTCTTTTTCATGACGAAAAAGTGATAATTCTAGATTCATGGCATGCTGTCTGTTATTGTAGCCCTGCGTCATAAGATGCCAAAAAGCCCCTTATCCCACAAAAACGAACCCCGACAATATGCATCAGGTTTCGAAACAACATGGAATAAAGGGCTTATATTCGATCCATATGTCAACCTATAAAAGCACTTGCATTAAAAATGCAACACTCCTGCAGCGGACATCGTTACTGAAAATGATTATGCGTTCCAGCTATCTAGATAGACCTTTTGGTCTTCTGTTAATGTATCAATCTTGATCCCCAGGCTATCTAGCTTGAAACGAGCTACCTGCTCATCAATTTCATAAGGTACATTAATCACGGCTTTGCCTAGCTCGTTATAACGATCATTCACATATTTCAAGCCAAGTGCCTGAAGCGCAAATGTCGTGTCCATAATCTCTGCAGGATGACCGTCAGCGGCAGCTAGATTCACGAGGCGCCCTTCTGCGAGCAAATACATCTTACGTCCATCCTTAAAGCGGTATTCCTCGATATTA
Organism: Paenibacillus ottowii; assembly: GCF_050516475.1. Taxonomy (NCBI): domain Bacteria; kingdom Bacillati; phylum Bacillota; class Bacilli; order Caryophanales; family Paenibacillaceae; genus Paenibacillus; species Paenibacillus ottowii. The sequence goes on from NZ_CP191577.1 coordinate 1,371,100, forward strand.
CGACGCACTGTGCGAATGGATTCAGAGCGTTTAGCAAGCTCAGGCTTACTAACCTCCACATCAAAATGGCCTGCGTTACACAGCACAGCTCCATCCTTCATCACATCAAAGTGTTCGCCTGTAATTACAGCTTTATTTCCAGTTACAGTAATGAAGAAATTGCCCACTTTAGCAGCTTCCACCATTGGCATCACATGAAACCCATCCATATGGGCTTCTACGGCCTTGATTGGATCAACTTCGGTTACCACCACATTGGCTCCTAGCCCTTTTGCACGCATAGCAACCCCTTTGCCACACCAGCCATAACCTACTACCACTACTGTACTTCCTGCCACTACCAGATTAGTCGTACGAATAATGCCGTCGAAAGCTGACTGTCCTGTACCATAGCGGTTGTCGAACAAATATTTGCAGTAAGCATCATTTACTGCCACCATCGGAAAGTGAAGCTGTCCTTCTTTTTCCAAGGCCTTCAAACGAATAATCCCTGTAGTGGTCTCCTCTGCTCCTCCACGGATCGTAGAAATCAGATCAGGACGTTCAGATTGTAACAGAGTAACCAGGTCGCCACCGTCATCGATAATGAGATCTGGCTTGGTTTCCAGCGCCTTGATTTGCAAATTCTTGAATTCCTCAGGATCTGGATTGTATTTAGCTAATACCGTAACACCATCTTCAACTAATGCGGCACAAACATCATCTTGTGTCGACAATGGATTACTTCCTGTAATGGTGACCTGGGCTCCACCTGCTTGTACCACTTTAGCCAGATAAGCCGTTTTGGCCTCCAGATGCAAACAAATTGTTACCTTCAGACCGGCAAAAGGCTGCTCTTGCTCGAATTGTTGACGTATACGGTTCAATACTGGCATATGGGCTTCTACCCAATCAATTTTCAAATGACCTTCTGGGGCCAGTTTAAGATCGTGAATAATGCTATTTTGCAGAGAATGGGAAGTCATACGTTGTTTCCTCCTATATATTGGTTAAATGGGTTTATGATCCTTATACATAAATCACACGATGCGTTCCTGACAAATCCAATGGCACATCCATAATCATATCCATCAGGTCGAGACCGTAACGGTTCAGAAAATGATAGACCGTATACGCACGCTCCTGCGGTTGTCCAAATGGGAAAAGCGACCATTCGATATGATCCCAGTGGCGAAGTGCTGTTCCATTTTGCCGAAGCAGTGCTTCCTGCACCTTTGCCTCCAGATAGGCGATTTGCCCTAGAATTTTCTCGCAGTTGGTTTCTCCGAGCTGTAGCAAACCCTTTTCTATCATCCCTGCCTGCTGTATCAGCGGTTTATACATACGAACAAAAGCATCCTTAGCCTCGGAAAACTGATCCTGCATTCCAAGCTGATCTTGAGTGGCAATCCATTGCTTTTTCCGTTCCTCAAGCCCGTCTCTAACTTGAGCAAAAGTTAGTTCGTACTTAAGCATATGCTTTTCCACACCTGGCTCCATCAATGTAAAAGACATTCGGGGCAGCAGGATTGGCATCTGCATCCCTAGCACCCCGAAAGCGTCCCGTGTAATCGCCCAGTAGGCAATTTCTCCTAGTCCCAGCACAGATGCCAGCACCGGAAAGAGTGAATCCTGCATGAGAGGACGGGTTAGTACATTGTTACTAAAACGTTCGGGGTGTCTATCTATCTCTTCAAGCAGTTCATCCGCAGTAAACGCGACCAAACCACGCCGATCTGTAAATAATCCAGCTTTTTTGAAAAGCAGCAGGCGTTCCTCTTCATGAATGTAAAAAAGGTTCGCCCCCCCTTCATGCACATCCGCTTGTAAATGATAACCATAATCCATAATTCGCGCAGCGGTAGTCTGATAAGTTGTCTCCAACTCATCATTGTACTGAACCAACTGTCTAAAAATGGATGTCTCCAGCTTGCGCAGTGAAGGATCTGCTGAGTCCATAAACACTAATCCATAGGTGCCAAACAAACGTCCCATCAGCCTGGCAAAGGAATCACTTAGTCCGTATGAATCTGTTAAACCGTGCTCAATCATACGCATAATATCGGTCTTATGTTCTGAATCTGGCAAGTTTTGCTCTATATCCGCCATCGCTTGCTTCCACTCAGCCGTATCGACTTTAATAGCACTAACCGAAGAACGACGTTCAGGCTGCTTATTCAGCTTGATTTTAACTGCTTGCGGGTCTTTTGCCATTACGTATGTATGATTGACCTCGTCCCAGTCATGATCTTCACCAGCAATCCAGAAAACCGGAATAACCGGACGTCCAAGCCGCTCTTCAGCTTCTCTAGCTGCCTTAATAATCGTAGCGGCTTTGTAAATGACCAACATCGGACCTGTGAAAAGTCCACTTTGCTGCCCGCCAACAACTACTAAAGCATCTGGACTCTCCAAACGGTCCAATGAAGCATGAACCGCCTCATGCGAATTGTGTTGCTCATTGTATATACGAAGACATGCTACGACATCCTTACGGTTTAATCGCAGATGCTCCGTCTTATCCAGCCACTTCGCCCGTTGGGCATAAGCATCGGCGTGCAGAATATCATATTCATACAAATCGCTTGCGCGTCCTGTACCCTGAATGTAGTCTTCTGCCAAAGCCGACCCTCCGCGAAGCATTTCCGGAATTATTTTCATGGGTCTGCCTCCTGTCTCCACCAAAACCTTACTGCTTGATTGTACCGAAAGCCCATGTCCACGTCAAAGCTTCCTACAAAAAAACCGCCGAATAACTCGGCGGTTGGTATATTTAACAAGATCAGGCGTAGGGTTCAGCCACAAAATGTCCTTTAGATACTTCAATCAGCGTGGCATTTTCTAGGTTATAAGCCCCTGCTTTATTGTCGGACGTGTTATGAATCGGTCCACCTTGATCGTCAGGCATAATAATTCGCTTTTTGTTGGCTTCGACTTCCGGGTCAGGAAGTGGAATCGCCGACAAAAGCATTTTCGTATATGGATGGATCGGATTGGCATATAATTCAGAACTTTCAGCAAGCTCAACCATTCTGCCTCTATACATTACAGCTACCCGATCACTGATGTGCTTGACCATCGACAGATCATGCGCAATGAACAGGTAGGTCAGGCCCAGACGTTCTTGAAGCTCTTTTAACAGATTGACAACTTGAGCCTGAATAGATACGTCAAGTGCTGAAATTGGCTCATCACAAATGATGAACTTAGGATTAACAGCCAATGCACGAGCAATACCGATCCGTTGACGTTGGCCACCAGAGAACTCATGCGGATAACGTGTTGCATGGTCAGGATTCAAACCAACCAGATCAAGCAACTCTTCAATCCGTTTTTTACGTTCTGCACGGCTACCCGCCATATTGTGAATATCCAGTGCCTCGCCAATAATATCTGATACGGTAAAACGTGGGTTTAATGATGCATATGGATCTTGAAAGATCATCTGCATATCCCGACGCATTGCTTTCATTTTACTCGGTGATAATTTGTAAATATCAGTACCGTTAAAACGTACGCTACCTGCTGTAGGTTCATATAAGCGCAAAATAGTACGCCCCGCTGTAGATTTACCACAACCGGATTCGCCAACCATCCCTAGCGTTTCACCTTCGCGAATATAGAAATTCAGGTTGTCCACCGCTTTGAGCACACGGTTTTTGCCAACATTAAAATACTTTTTAAGACCTTCAACCTCAATTAAATTGTTGCTGCTCACCATGATCTCACCTCCTATTTCTTCAACTTCGGATCAAGCGCATCACGCAAGCCGTCGCCAAAAAGGTTGAACGCAAGCATAATCAAACTGATCAAACCTGCTGGGAAAAGCATCCGCCATGGATAATACATCCATCCGGTCAGAGCTGCTTCAATCATTGAACCCAGCGACGCCCGAGGAGCCTGTACCCCTAATCCAAGAAAGCTCAGGAATGCCTCGGAGAAAATTGCACTTGGAACTGTCAAAGTCAATGTGACAATGATGGGTCCTACCGCGTTTGGCAACAAGTGACGGAACAACAAGCGACCTGCACCAGCACCCATTGAACGGGACGCAAGTACGAATTCCCGGTTTTTAAGTTGCAGCATTTCACCACGTACAATCCACGACATGTTAATCCACCCGGTTACACAGAGTGCAATAATAATTGTGGTGATACTAGGCTCCAATACAACCAGCAACAGGATTGTAACAAGCAAGTAAGGAATGGAATACAAGATTTCAGAAAATTTATTCATGATTTCATCAACGCGGCCACCAAAGTAACCCATAATTCCACCATAAATTACACCAATCATCAAGTCAATCATTGCCGCAGCCAAACCAATAATCAAGGAAATCCGAGCGCCCATCCAAGTACGGACAAACATATCACGACCCAATTCATCTGTTCCGAACCAATGCTCTGCCGAAGGAGGAAGATTGGTGCTCAACAAATCATTCGTGCGGTCATCATATGGCGCCAGCATCGGACCAACTATCGAACCAAGGACAATAAGAAACAGGATGCTTAGGCTTGTCATTGCCAGTTTGTTTTTGCGAAGTCGCTCCCAAGCATCTCGCCAAGCGGATAAGCTTTCACGCTGAATAACTTCAAACTGTTTTTCATCCGCTCCGACTCTTTGAAAGTCCTCTGGTTTTACCTGAAGCTTATCCAAGTTCACAGCATTATCTTTCACAGACATAAAGTTATCCCTCCTTCCTGCCAGTAAGCTTAATCCGTGGATCAATAAATCCATATGCAATATCTGTAATAAAGCGTGCTACCATCAATAAGATACCGTAAAAAATAGTTACTCCCATAATCATTGTATAATCACGGGTAGTAATACTATCCACAAATACCTTGCCAATACCGCCGATTCCGAAAATCCGTTCAATAACAACTGAACCGGTAATAATATTTGCAGCCATTGGACCTACATAGGTAACGACTGGCAGAATGGCATTCCGCACTACGTGTTTAAACATAATAACAACGGGCTGCAAACCTTTAGCCTTGGCAGTCTTAATATAGTCTGCGTGAAGCACTTCTAGCATACTGGAGCGCGTTAACCTAGCGATAAATGCAATCGGCTGAGCTGACAGTGCAGCAACAGGCAGGACGTAGTCCAGTGGACCATCAAATCCCATAACATTAAACCATCCCAAATTCTGAGCGAAATAATACTGAATCAGGGACGCCAGGACAAAGCTGGGAACCGCAATCCCCATAATTGCCAAGATCATCGCAATGTTATCAATGAGCCTGCGGTGGTATAGTGCCGCTAGCATCCCTAGCAAGATACCGACAATTATCGACACGATTATGGCAACAAAACCGAGTTTAAGGGAAACCGTAAAGGTTTGTCCGATAATGTCAGTAACACTTTGATTCAGCTTTTTCATAGAAATACCAAAATCACCTGAAGCAATATCACCTAAGTATTTAAAATATTGGACATATACAGGCTTATCCAGCCCATATTGCTCCATTAACCGGGCTTGGATCTCAGGAGAAGTCGCTTTTTCACTCATGAAGGGGTTACCCGGAATAGCTTTCATGAGAAAAAACGTCGCAGAGATCAGAATGAACAAAGACAGCAACATATAGAAGAATTTACTGATCAAATAACGCGTCATTGCCCGTTTACACCCCCCATAAATTTTTTCGACACCATTCGATTTTATCGAAATAGAATTGGACTGTCCAATCTACTTATTTGCATGGTTACATGATGATGGAAAAGACTAGGACACACAAAAAAAACGGGATATATATGGTTCAATCCACATATATATCCCGAAGTAACTATCAAACTTCAGAATTGAGCTTTAGTTACTGTGTAATATACGCTCTTGTGAAATCAATTGCTCCACTAAAGTCAAGCCCGATATCTTTTACATTCGGTTTCGTTAAGGAAACATTTGAATAGTAGTAGATCGGAAGCAATACCATATCATCTTGAACCAGAATTTTCTCCGCTTTTGCGAAATCTTCCATACGTTTAGCTGGATCCGTTTCTGTTTTGGCTGCTTGAATCAAAGAGTCATATGCAGGGTTAGCATAACCTGCGTTGTTGTTACCATTGCCTGTTGTCCACATATCCAGGAATGTCATCGGATCATTGTAGTCAGCAGACCAACCGCCACGGGCAATTTGGTAGTTCAATTTGTTACGATTTTGGATAAATACGCTCCATTCTTGATTTTGGATTTTAACGTCCACACCAAGGTTTTTCTTCCACATGTCTGCAATTGCCAAAGCAATCTTTTGATGACTTTCTAAAGAGTTATACAGAAAAGTTATCGGAGGAAGTGAAGTTATCCCTTCTTCTTTCATACCTTCTTGAAGCAATTTTTTCGCTTCAGTGAAGTCTTCTTTGAAATAATCATCTTTATGCTCGGAACGGAATTCCTGAGAAACTCCTTTGATACCTGGAGGTACGAAGCCGTAAGCAGGAATTTGGCCACCCAAAGTCACTCTGTCAACGATTGGTTGACGTTCAATAGCCATCGCAAACGCTTTACGAATTTTAGCATTGTTAAAAGGTTTTTCCGTTACATTAAACAGATAGTAATACGTACTTGCAATTCCTTTTGCCTTAAATTCGTTAGGCAATTCTTTTTTCACAGCCGGAATTTGGTCGGTAGGAATTTCACCGTTTGGCATACCAGCATAATCAAGTTGTCCACTTCTGTATGAAGCCAATTCAGTTGCACCGCTGTTTACAAGGGACATCGTAATTTTATTCAGCTTGATTTCGTCTTTACCCCAATAGTTTTCGCTCTTGGTTACTTCGATCTTTTGACCGCTGTCCCAAGCCGTTAATTTGAAAGGTCCGTTAGTAATCATACTATCTTTCTGAACAGCCCACTTGTCATTTCCTTTAATAGAAGGATTAACAGGATAGTAAGTATAGAAAGAAGTCAACCCAAGGAAGTAAGGAGTCGGGTGTTCCAGCTCTACTTGCAATGTATGGTCATCAACAGCTTTGACACCTACATCTTTAAAATCTTTTATTTTAGTTCCTTTATAGGATTTGGAAGTGCTCAGGTTGTAGCCCTCAGCATTTTTGATATAGTACAATTGGTAAGCATATGGAGGTGCAGGGGCTGTCGAAGGGTCCAGTACCCGTTGCCAAGCGAATACGAAGTCGCTTGCTTTGACCGGATCGCCGTTGCTCCATTTTGCATTTTCACGAAGCTTGAACGTGTAGGTTTTGCCGTCATCGGAAATTTTCCAAGATTCAGCGACGCCAGGAATTTCTTTGCCATCAGGACCCATACGTACGAGACCTTCATACAAAGTTTTCAGAACCGTGTTCGTTTGACTATCCTGAGCTTGTGCCGGATCGAAGGTTGGCGGCTCGGAAGAAAGGTTAATGCGCAAAATTTGCTTGTCGGCCGCAGCCGGCGTAGTCGAGGTGTTTTCTTGTGCGCCCTTACCATTGGTATCGTTCTTGCCGCCGCAACCTGCGAGCAGTGCGCCAACTGCAAGAACGAGTGTCAAAAGGACTAAAAAGCTTTTCCTTTTCATCTAGCGTTTTCCCCCTAGTTCTAAAGTGGTATATGTTTATAGATTATACAACCAGCGGTCAAAAAAATCTACATTACATTTCTTCAAATTGAGCTTTTTTTTCAAAAAACCATGATTAATTCATATTTTTTCACCATTTCATGTCACATTATATCACATAGAGTTGAATATATTTTTAAATATACCAACTACAGTCAACAAAGTATACGCCAATGTCATCGCCATAAAAGTTAGTCTCCAGACCGCTCTACATAATCTTTTACCATCAACCTTTCCTTTTATTCGGTTTTGAGCTCCCCCAATTAAACCCAATGCCAGTAACAGGAGCAGTAGAATCAAATAAAAACCGAATCGCGATGTAAACAGGACATTAAAAAGTGCTGCAACGGAAAATATCAGAAACAAAGTGGTGATATCCATAGAAGTAAGCAATGATTTCTTTTTTTCCATTTTAAGAATGTAGCGACAAACCACAAACACAATTAAAAACGGAAAAAAGGGAAGAATACTGAAAGTGATAATAGTACCTTGTATAAGACTCAACTGATCACCCCTCTTTTAGCCGCATTCCTTCAATTAATTGCCACAATATCTCATGAGTTGGCGCACTCATTCCAGCTCGCTTTGCCATCTGCACCAGTTGCCCGTTAATGGAAGCAACTTCGGTCATGGACTGTGCAAGTACATCAGCGAGCATTGATGAGTGATTCTCTGCCGTTGCTCGGCAAACATCCATAATTTGATCCCACCATTCGCTTTCCCAGCGAATACCATGAGCTTCATACACTTGTATGCCTTCATCGTACAGCTTGCGCATCATATGTATTCGTACTGGCTCTGATAGCAGCTCGCCATTCCGAACTCGCCATACGGCCGTCAGTGGATTGATCACAGCGTTAATCAACAACTTTCGATAGATCCCTTTCTCGATTTCTTTCGACAAGCAAACGTCAAATCCTGCTACAAGCAACCGATTTAGCACACATTGCTTGAAATCATTGTGATGTTCTTCCTCTCTATCCTTTAAACATCCAATTTCAGTCAAGCCCGCTCCTGCATGTACAATTGTTGCTGCGCCTTGTCTCTTGGCTCCTTCAGTTGTCACAGCAGGATATACTACAGCTTTTGGCCACGCCTGTCTAATGCGTTCTATATGGCCGATTCCATTTTGCAAACAAATAATCCCTGTATCTCTTTCCGTTTGAGCTACAGGTTGGATCTGTCCCAATACTTCTCCTATCGCCCCCTGTTTGGTTAAAAACATGATCCACCGTGCCGGAGTCTGTGAATTTAACCGTTGCCAATCTGCCAATGGCGCTACCTTTAGCTTGTCCCCCGACACATGAAGAGCCACCTGTCCCTCCTTATCAAGCACAGTAATCCCTTCACGAGCAATAACGCATGCCTGTTCAATTGTTCGTGTCCATAGTCTTATTGCAGCACCTGAGGCGGACAATCTCCCGGCAAACAGCAATCCCAGCGAACCCGCTCCAATAATATCAATCACTTTGTATCGTCTCGCTTCCATCTTTTTTTCTACTATATCATATGCACTCCAATGAAATAACAAAAACGCCAACTATGGCCAAGCGATAGTTGACGTTTTATTTAAAAAACCATTGTAATCTTGCTACTCAATGCGCTCCAGATTCCCATTCGCGTCCATTTTGAACCTGGATTTAAGTTCTTCCTCATCTTCAGTGATTAAAGCCAAACGCCGGGCGCGGTCCATAATCTGAATCAGAGCTTTATAATCATCATTTACAACACGATAGTCCGTCTGCACTTCATTTACTTCTTTGGACAGCCGGTCATTAATGGAGCGAAGTTGATTTAATTCTTCTTCCTTTTCCCGCAAATCTTTCTCCAGCATCTTAATCTGCCGATTCGTCTCCTGCATAGACCCCTTCCATTGACGCAAGAAGCGGATTACTGCATCAATAGATAACGTATCTTCACTCGTGCCATCTGTTCTGTATCCCCCTTCGACTGTATCGAGTGTAGCAAAGGTCGCCACCTGCGATACACCTACCGGGCTCTGCTTGCGAATATAACTGCGCTTCTGGCGCTGCGCTTTGGCAATGCTAATCGCTTCATCGTAACGTTTGCGCACACAGCTATTCCAACGAAAGCCGCATGCCGCAGAGGTTCTACCGATTTTTTGTCCCACCTCCTCAAACGCAGCCAGCTGTGTTCCGCCTTCCCGGATATGCCGCAATGTCACCTCCGCCAATATCAAATCATCTTCCGCACTCCATGCATCTTGTCTTATTGCAGTCATGCCTCTAGCCCTCCTAACAACATCCTGAAATAACCGTCTTCATGAACCGATCTTGCCGGTATTTGAATAGGGTATAAAAGCTGTTTATTCATTCCTATGCCTCTCGTAGAGTTCATAGAATCTATTTGATACTAAATTGTATTTCCATTTCTGCCAGAACTCATACGTGAAGTAAGCAGTTTCGGGTTTCAAGCATGCTCTGACTGCTGTACAATAAAATGAATGGTTAAAGAATAAAAAAGGAACATATACATTACCATTAGTCTTTTTCGTAATACATAAAAGGGGAAAATAAATGAATACACGAATAAAAATCGCAATCTGCACGCTGCTGGCCCTCATGGTGATGCTGACTTCCATATATGTATGTCCTACTTTCGCCGCTCCCTCTCCTGAAGAAAATCAGATTTTACAAGATAGCCTGTCTATCGTAGAGATTGACCATGAAATCGAGCGAATCAGTCAGGAGCAGCAGACTCTTTTACAGCGTCAGCAGAAACTGCGTAGTAGTCTAGCTGACCAACAGGAGCAAATGAACCTACAACGCAAGCGGGCAGGTGTCGTGCTGCGATCTTACTATATGGGGGAAAGGGACAAGCTGCTGAGTGTAGTGCTAGGGGCTAAAAGTATAAAGCAACTTCTCTCTTTGTACGATTATTATTTATTATTGATTAGTCACGATCAGGATGTGCTTCAAGAATACAAATCCAATTATCAATTTATGCAAAAAACCGAGCAACAAGTCGCCCAAGCCACGATGGAGTTAGAGACGGTTAAAACAAATTTACTGGCACAACGTCAACGGATTCTCCTTCTCCAGTCGCGTGTAAATGACGGCGTTAGTGCCAGTGAAAACCCTGAAACTTTACGCAAGCTCATTGGCGAGATGACAGCTTATTGGGAAAATGTGGGTGTTTACGAGGTAAATAAACACTTTAAAGCATTAGCTCAAGCAATGCAGGATTTGCCCCAATTCATTCAACAACAGCAAGGGGCAATGGTTACCAATGGAAAAGTAATTACGATAAGCATTCGTGAAGAAGATTTTAACCGTTTTTTGAAGTCAGAGAGTGAATTATTTAATCACTTCAATTTCTCCTTTGTGCAGGATCGGATTGTGGTAGAAGGTCAGCAAGGAACGATGAAATTAAGAGTAGAAGGTCACTATACAGTAGAGAATGAACCAAAAAATTCAATTTTATTCCACGTAGATCGACTGGTATTTAATGGACTGGAACTGCCGGACACAACTCGCAATAAGCTGGAAAAAGATTTTGATCTCGGCTTCTACCCGCAGCAGCTTATTTCATATGTTAAAGCCACAGAAGTACATGCTTTAAAAGGTATTCTTGAAGTTAAGCTGGAGTTAAGCTTTAAGTAAGTTTTGCTCATCTGCATTATTCTTACTATAATATAAAACAAGAGACCTCGGGAACATCCCGAGGTCTTAATGATTTGTAATAACGATCAGGGACTATAACAGATCAGCTGCCAACTGTGCGAGTTTGGAGCGCTCTCCTTTTTCCAACATAATATGCCCGCTAATCCCTTCTTGCTTGAACCGCTCCACCACATAGGTCAAGCCGTTACTGGCTGCATCCAGATAAGGGTGATCAATTTGCTCCGGATCTCCCATCAGTATAATCTTACTCCCCTCACCTACCCGAGAAACAATCGTTTTGATTTCATGTCGGGATAAATTTTGCGCTTCATCAATAATGATAAATTGCCCGGGTATCGAACGTCCCCGAATATAAGTGAGCGCCTCCACCTGAATACTGCCTAAGCCCATCAAAATTTTGTCGATATCGCCTGATTTTTTGGCATCAAACAAATACTCCAAATTGTCGTAGATTGGCTGCATCCAGGGACGAAGCTTTTCTTCCTTTTCTCCCGGTAAATAACCGATATCCTTACCCATAGGAACAACAGGCCGAGCAATTAACAGTTTCTTAAAGCGGTGCTCATCCTCTACTTTAAGCAACCCCGCCGCCAGCGCCAGCAGCGTTTTGCCAGTACCTGCTTTTCCAGTAATCGTCACCAGGGGAATATCATCATTAAGCAAAAGCTCCAATGCCATCCGTTGCTGAGCATTACGCGCGCTGATTCCCCATACCGATTCGTTGCTTAAGTACAAGGGTTCTAATCGTTCTGCCTCCTGATTTACTTTTAACAGTGCCGATTTTCCAGTGCCCATTTCATCTTTCAATATAACAAATTCATGTGGATACAGCGTATAAGGCAGCTTCAGTGGTTTGATTGGTAAAAAACGGTTAGAGTAAAATTCATCTATGATGGACGGATGCACCTGTATTGCCGAGTATCCGGGGTACAATTCACTTGGATCGCCTGTTCTATCGGAGAGGTAGTCTTCTGTCAGCAGTCCTAATACATCTGCCTTGATCCTGACCAATACGTCCTTGCTAACCAACACCACCGAACGCGGTTCAGATTGCTCCTGTTCTTCCAAATGATAATTTAAGGCGACCGCCAAAATCCGGTTATCGTTGGAAACCTCCCCGAACATCTCCTGAACTTTCAAAAAGCTCCGGTGGTTTAACTCAACCTTAAGCCTACCGCCTTGGGGAAGTGGAACGCCACTATGAAGATGACCCACTTCTCTCAACCCATCTAACAATCGCGATACATTGCGGGCATTCCGTCCAATCTCATCCGCGTTGCGTTTTTTGGAGTCGATTTCTTCCAGAACAACAGCTGGAATAATAACTTCATGTTCTTTGAAGGTAAAAATGGCTTTCGGATCATGCAGCAGCACATTCGTATCCAGCACAAAAATTTTCTTCATTAAATCCCCTCCAAAGCGGCGTGGACAATCTCGTGTTTCATACCTATACCTATTCACTGGCTACCCAATACTTGCTGATTCCCTGAAAAAAGAACTCCAAAACAGCATAAGGAAACGAAAAGTCTAGCTGAAGATAGTCTCAGAGCCTGTACATTTTAAAATTAGACACAAAAGGCCCAGTGATTTCTCACTGGACCTAGATTGCGTTCACTCTACATTTAGACATACCTCAACCCCCTTATGTTATATAAGAGTTTTACTCGCAGAGAGTATAACATAAGCAGGGAAAAAGATACATACTCAGGAATTGGAAGAAGCTTCAGGGCTGTCGCTTGCTTTTTTGGCTAATTCCTCTTGTAGCGCTTGTTTGGCCGAATCGAGCTGTTGCTCGTCAATGTATACATAAGGGCTACGCCACGTTCCTGCTACGGGGGTGTATCTTACATTTTGCTTGGAAATATTCCAATAGGTTTGTACGATATTTTTCATTTGCTGTGATTCGATATCCGTCATCATATTCTTATCAACCGATTTAATAATTGCACTAAACTTGGTCAAAGCGTTGAAGGTTTGCATTTGGTCAATTAGGGAATGAAGTACCTGATTTTGTCGACGATTGCGATCAAAGTCGTCAGATTCAGCTGTTCTCGGACGACAATTCGATTTGCGGTAGCGAACAAAATCAAGAGCCTGATCACCGTTCAAATGCTTGGCCCCAGCTGTCAGGTTAATATCGGTACCGTCAGCACGGTCTCGGTAACACATGTTTTTATCAACCGTTACATCTACGCCACCTAGATTATCTACTACATCTCTAAAGCCCTGGAAGTTAATAACCGTTACATAATCAATATTAATGTTTAAATATTTGCCGATCATCTTCTTCATTTGCTCTTCAGCAACTTCGCCAGATTCTTTCTCTCTAGCCTTAAACACCGGATAATACTCATTCAGCTTGCGTGGTTTATACCCATCCATTTCTAGACGCGTATCACGAGGCAAGGACACAATGGTAGACGATTTAGTATTAGGGTTCAATGTAGCTACCATAATAACGTCTGACAAATAAGTTGGATGGTCAGGGCGATAGTCGGTTCCAAGCAATAAGATAGTCAAAGGCTTAGTCTCAGCCAATTGCGTTTTGGGTACTTCCTTGTTGATTCCAGTATCCAAAACATCCTCTACCTGATTGTAAATATAGTAGGTATAACCAGCTGCCGCCAAGATCCCTATAATAAGCAGAAATAAGACAAACTTCATAAACGATCTGAAAAAGCTTTTTTTCTTTTTCGTTTTTTTCGGTTTGGCGGATTTTTTCCCGCTTTGTGTCCGGGGAGGCAATCCGTTCGAAAGATTACTCATGCTTCAACACCTTTTCCTGCGTTTTGAGAAAATATAGCTTTCTCCAAGTTTACAATCCTAAAACACATACAGCGGCGCATCCCGTTCCCAGGTGTCGCCGCTGTGGCTAAAGACCATCCAATTAATTACATATTTGCTTGTGCTGTTTTACGTTGTTTCTCCGCACGCTCGCGCTCACCTTTGTTCAAGATCTTTTTACGCAAACGAATGGATTTAGGCGTAATCTCACAATACTCATCATCATTCAGATATTCAAGCGCCTGCTCCAATGAGAAGATAACAGGTGTTTTTAATTTAACCGTATCGTCTTTTGTTGCGGAACGAACGTTGGTCAATTGTTTTTCTTTACAGATGTTAACGACAATGTCGTTATCACGTGTGTGCTCACCAACGATCATGCCCTCATAAATTTCAGTTCCTGGCTCCAAGAACAAAATACCGCGATCCTCTACGCCCAGCATACCATAAAATGTCGAGGTGCCGTTTTCTGTAGATACAAGTACTCCTTGATGACGTCCACCCACTTGACCGCCAACAAATGGTCCATAGCTGTCAAATGCATGGTTCATTACACCATAACCACGAGTCAAAGTCAGGAAGTTTGTAGTGTAACCGATCAAACCACGTGCTGGAATCAGGAATTCCAAGCGAACCTGTCCGGTACCGTTGTTAATCATGTTGACCATTTCGGCTTTACGGGAGCCCAGACTTTCCATAACTGCGCCCATGCTTTCTTCCGGAATATCAATGAGGAGACGTTCAATTGGCTCCATTTTCTTACCGTCAATTTCCTTGACGATAACTTCCGGTTTGGACACTTGCAGTTCATAACCTTCACGACGCATGTTTTCAATCAGGATTCCCAGATGCAATTCACCACGTCCAGACACAATAAAGGCATCCGGGCTATCGGTTTCATCAACACGCAAGCTGACATCTGTTTCGAGTTCTTTCAGAAGACGCTCACGCAATTTACGGGATGTAACCCACTTACCATCACGACCCGCGAATGGACTGTTGTTAACCAAGAAGGTCATTTGCAGTGTAGGCTCATCAATTTTCAGTACAGGCAATGCCTCAGGATGATTGGGATCGGCAATGGTTTCACCAATGTTGATGTCTTTAATCCCCGCAATTGCCACAATGTCACCAGCGCCCGCTTGATCCGTTTCAATCCGTTTCAGTCCTTGGAAGCCGAACAGCTTCTCAATACGCGCTGATTTACTGCTGCCATCACGTTGGATAACTGTGACCGCTTGTCCTTGCTTGATGATACCGCGGTTCACACGGCCAACTGCAATTCGGCCCAGGTATTCGTTATAGTCCATCAATGTTACGAGGAATTGAAGAGGCTCATCTACTTTTTCAGTTGGAGCTGGGATGTGCTCTACCACTGTTTCGTACAATGCTTGCATGTTGTCATCTTGCTTCTCAGGGTCCAAGCTGGAGGTTCCGTTCAACGCCGAAGCGTACACAACAGGGAATTCTAATTGATCATCATTTGCGCCCAGCTCGATGAACAGATCCAGTACTTCATCAATAACTTCTGCCGGACGAGCTGCCGGACGGTCAATTTTATTGACTACAACGATAGGCGTCAGATTTTGCTCCAGCGCTTTACGCAATACGAATTTTGTTTGCGGCATGCAGCCTTCGTACGCATCAACGACGAGCAAAACACCGTCAACCATTTTCATAATCCGTTCCACTTCACCACCAAAGTCGGCGTGTCCCGGTGTATCTACAATGTTAATCAGGTAATCTTTGTAAGTGATAGCTGTATTTTTAGCCAAAATCGTAATACCGCGTTCACGCTCCAGATCGTTGGAGTCCATGGCGCGCTCCTGAACAGCCTCGTGTTCTCTAAATGTTCCGGACTGTTGAAGCAGCTTATCGACAAGTGTCGTTTTTCCGTGGTCGACGTGGGCAATAATCGCAATATTGCGAATGTTCTCTCTTGCATGCATGGTTTGTATCCATATCCTTTCCGTATATCAAAATAGTGTCTCTATCCTGAAGTAGTGCTCATTCCAAGGCTAACAATCGTTCTTTAGGCCCACTCCCTGTCAGCCTTCTATATGTTTCAGGCTTTATACAGACAGCTTCTCTCTCCGATTCGCGTGAAAACCTTAAAATAAGCGTCAGAAATCATTCCGACGCTCTTATCATATCCCTTATATTATAGTAGAAATATGTCATAAAGCAAGACATTATTGCCTGTACCGTAATTTACCGCCATGAAATCTGCACAGCTTGTCGGTTTACCATTTGCGTTTGCTACGGTTGTTGACGACCAGCCAGATTCCAGCTCCGATCAGTAAAACGGCAATAATATACATAATGCCCGTACTTAGCAAGGTAATAATCAATAAAATTACCGATATCAGGCCTAATAGTACGCCCCCTGTATACACATTGCGAGAAAGCGAATTATCATTAATGGCATACCCCCATAATCCAATCGCTATACCTAGAAGGAACAAGGGCCATAAGTAGGCCATTAAATGCCAGCCCCAAGTATTGCAGAGAAAAAAGAGGAAGCCATATACCGACAAAATTCCTGCTGGCAGCAACATAAAAGGTGATACTCTGCGCATCATGTACATTGCATGCAGCACGATTCCTGGTATTAAAATCAGCAAGGGCCAAAGGTTTCGTCCCAAGAAGGAAAACATCCCCAATTTGCCCAACAAAATAATCAATCCTACGGCAACAATGCCTACTCCGATCATACGCTCTTTTCCGGAATTCATCGTGGTCTCCTTTGTTTGCTGGATTTGTTTTTGTGTCATTAAATATAGTTGTTTTTAAGTTCACTTTTATGAATATAGAATTTTTACAAAAACCGAGCAGACTCCCCGGTATTCGCAAAACCCTATGTCTAGTTTAGCCGATGTTTTCCAAAAAAACCACGTTCAAATATGACGGGCACGTAGGTGCTGGTATATTCCTGCTATGACAACTGCTGCGGCCAACAAAGCCGGTAACCATGCATGCATGACCTCGCCCATGCTTGTTAACCATATGCCCAATTTGGGATCACGCAGTAGCATTTCTCCTGCCGTGAAGGCCAGGATGGCCGATCCGAGCAAAACAAGGATCGGGAACCGATGAAGCCAGATTGCTATCACGTTGCTGCCCCAGACAACAATCGGAATACTAATCGCAATACCAATGACAATAATAGCAATGTCCCCATTAGCTAAAGCTGCAATAGCTAATACGTTATCCAGACTCATGACAAGGTCTGCTACGAGTATCACTTGTATCGCCTTCCATATGGTTGCTTCAGCCCTTACCCCCGCATGATCATCATTCTCATAGAGCAGCTTAATCGCAATCCATAACAGAAGCAAACCACCCGCCGCCTGAATGAAGGGTATGCCCAGCAAAATAACAGCTACAAAAGTCAACACACAGCGTAGAAGAACCGCACCGACTGCCCCCCACCATATCGCTTGACTTCGCTGCCTTGCAGGTAGGTTTTTGCTCGCCATAGCTATAACAACTGCATTATCACCACTTAGGACCAGATTAATCATTAATATTTTCAACAGCAAGATGACATGCTCCATATGTACAAACACCCCCATCCTACATGTATGCGTGATCGGACGAGGCTATGCTTGCAAGCTTTTCGTGAATAATTGTTCATTTAGTAATAACTAATGGCAAATTGGTTGAGTATAAACCTTGAATCCAATAACAAACAGCAATATAATGAATCGTATTTCCGATAAACGGGTATTAACATAAACAACATGCAATGTTTTGAGGCTGTTTAATCAGGGAGATGAGAACGATTGAAATGTCTGGACTTCAGTTCTTTTGGCTACTGCTTAATGTGATATTTATTGATCTTTTGCTCGCAGGCGATAATGCGATTGTCATTGGACTTGCTGCCAGAAAGCTGCCTCCTACAACGCAAAAAAAAGCGATTCTATACGGTACCGGGGGTGCCCTGCTCATCCGCATAGCAGCCACTATTGTGGTACTCTGGCTGCTCCAAGTACCGTGGTTGTTACTTATCGGGGGTGTGATGCTAATCTGGATCGCGTATAAGCTGCTCGTGGACCAAGAGGACCATACCGAAGTTAAAGCTGGAACCACGCTATGGGGTGCTGTGCGCACCATTATAGTCGCCGACGCAGCTATGGGCCTGGACAACGTGATTGCTGTTGCTGGCGCCGCCCAGCAGCATTTGCTACTTGTAGTGCTAGGCCTGTTAATCAGTGTGCCAATCGTTGTATGGGGAAGCACTCTTTTTATCAAGCTGATCAATAAATTCCCCTGGATTATCTATTTAGGATCGGCTGTGCTTGGTTATACGGCCTCTAATATGATCACCGAGGAACGTAAGCTGGAGCCCTATTTTACAGAGCATCCGGCGCTCCGTATCTTGTTTATTGTTACCGTAATGGCTGGTATTTTGCTCACAGGATATCTTCAAAATCGCAGAGCAGTATCCCGTCGAGAAAAAGCCGTCTAAACAGGTTTCAAAAGAACACACGCCAACTAAAGAAGGCAGACCCCAACATTGTTGCGAGTCTGCCTTCTTTAGTTAAAACCAATCTTCCTGTATAACTTCCTCTTTACGCCCCTCTACTGCTCCGCCTGCCTCAAGGATAATTGTCTCCGTTGTAGCTACAGCCTGCTCGATCAAAGCATTTAAATCTCGAATAGAGGCTTCAATCTTTTGAACTACCCACAAATTTGGATTGGTCGTGGGAGATTTGGGAACAAACAATGTACAGCAATCCTCATACGGGAGAATGGATAAATCATACGTTCCAATTTGCTTGGCGATTTCTGTAATCTCCTGCTTATCCATCATGACAAGAGGTCGCAGCAAGGGGAGTTCCGTCGAACGACCAATCACATTCATGCTGGATAACGTTTGACTAGCAACTTGACCCAGACTGTCGCCCGTCACGAGTGCCAGGGCTCCTTCTCGCTCTGCCAGCATCGTTGCAATTCGCAGCATTGACCGCCTCATTAACGTAATAATCAAATTATCCTGACCCGTGCGTGTAAAGGCCGTCTGGACTTCTGTAAACGGTACGAGGTGGATTTTGATTTGACCCGCGTAGCCTGCTAATACTTTTGCCAGGTCAATAACCTTCTCTTTCGCACGTTCGCTTGTAAAGGGATAGCTATAAAAATGCACACATTCGATTTCCAGACCTCTACGCATGGATGACCATCCTGCGACCGGGCTGTCAATGCCACCGGACAGCAGCAGCATAGCTTTGCCGTTCGTTCCTAACGGAAAGCCCCCTACAGCCATAATAACATCACTAAAAATATAAGCCGCTTGCTCTCTTACCTCCACACGCAACTCAATATCAGGTTGACGCACATCGACCCTCTGCGCAGGAAACTTCCGCAATATAGGAGAACCAATTAAGTGATTCATCTCTTGTGAAGAATGGGGGAACCCTTTCCATACTCTACGAGCGTTGACCTTGAAAGTCGTTCCCTCGTCCACGTTCAGCTCATGCATTAAAGCCACAGCGCTCTCAATGATAGCATCCAGCTCAACAGGAGCCATTTTGACAGGACTGATCGTCGTGATACCAAACACCTTTTGCAACACTTGAATGATCTGTTCATAAGGCTCTCCTCCGAGAACCACATAAATCCGTCCAAATTCCTTGCGTAGTGAAGCACCTGGGAACGGCTTAAGCAGCAGCTTTACGTGTTTCAATACAGCCTTTTCAAAACGAGCGCGATTCTTCCCTTTTAATGTAAATTCGCCGAAGCGAAGCAACAGCATATCATAGTGCATTTTAACGTTTCCACCTTTCAAGGGATTCCAGCTTGGCTACAGCCTGTCGAAGTGCGAGTATGAGCTCATCGATATCCTGCTCCGTATGTTCATCACCAAAGCTGATACGAATGCCGCCGGATGCTTCGGCCTCACTGCGGCCCATTGCCAGCAGGACACGGCTGGGCTCGGCTAATTTTGAAGAGCAAGCCGATTTGGTGGACACCGCCACACCCAATTGCTCCAGCGTATGCAGCAGCACCTCGGCCTTCATGCCTGGATACGAAAAGTGGACAATATGCGGTGCTTCTTCCCCGCTGTTCAGCCGCAGTTGCGGGATTGCTTTCACTTCTGCGGCCACCCGTTCTCTCCACTCGATCATGCGCTGTGCTGTCTCTGCTTGTCGTTCGCCCGCCAAACGTACCGCCTTGGACATACCGACAAGCAGCGGCACACTTTCGGTACCTGCACGAACCCCTTGCTCCTGAGAACCACCACTAAGCAAGGGGAAAAGCTCCACACCTTCCCGAACGAATAACAATCCTGTACCTTTGGGTCCCCGCAGCTTATGCGCTGAAAGGCTGTACAGATCAGCCTGCCAGCCCCGGATATCTACAGGCAGCTTTCCAAACCCCTGCACACCGTCAATATGAAACAGGACACGAGGGAACTGTTTCTTCAGCGCAGCTCCGATATCATGCACCGGTTGGATCCTTCCCGTCTCATTATTGACATGCATAATACTGACTAAAATCGTATCTTTGCGAACTGCTGCACAAACCTGTTCGGCACTCACATGACCTTCCTCGTCTACAGGCAGAAAAGTAACCTCAAAACCCAAATTTGTCAGCTGTTTGCATGCTTCATACACAGACGGGTGCTCTGTCGATACAGTAACGATATGTTTGCCTCTGGTCTGATACTGCAAAGCCGCTCCCTTAATGGCAAGATTGTTGCTTTCCGTTGCCCCGGATGTAAAGACAATCTCCGAAGGAGATACTCCTAAAGCTGTTGCACATACTTCGCGCGAGCGCTTGATCAACTTATCCGCATCTTCTCCATATCGGTGCATGGAAGACGGATTGCCATAATGGCGCCTCATTACCTCGGCAACGGTTGTGATCACCTCTTCAAAAGGCGGAGTTGTCGCCGCATAATCAAAATATTTCATTAAACTCCCCTTTCTGCCCCGCAACTGCTACAACAAAAAAAGACCAAAACAGGGAAAGGCCGCTTCATTACAGCGACACCCTTTCCCCATATTGATCCTGTCTGCGGACCTCATCTAATTTGAAATTACGCACTTTTATGCCATAAGCTATAGGGCTTAGATTGTATATTTTTCACGTGCATTCTGTATTTTGGTAATATATCTTTGCGTTTCGACCGGAAGCTTGTCTAGTACAGACATCAACTGCTCATCAGTACTTACACCAAGCCGCTGCACCCGTCCGGGACCTGCATTATATGCAGCCAGCGCCATATTTTCCTGCCCGTTAAAACGTTTAATCTGGTAAGACAAGTAGCGTACGCCAGCGTCAATATTTTGTGCAGGATCATAGGGGTCACTAACTCCCAGACCTTGAGCTGTGGCGTCCATCAACTGCATAAGTCCTTTGGCTCCGGCTGAAGAAGTAACTGATGGATTAAATGAAGATTCTGTATCAATAACTGCTTTAATCAAAGCTACTGGAACGCCGTATTTCTGACTAGCCTCATTAATCAAACTATCATACGCTGTAGCTTTTGTAGGTCCGTCCGTTGCTGTATTGGAAGAAGCAGGATAGACTGTCAATGACGAAGCCGTTCCCCTCGAGGGTCCCAATTGAAGCCAGAGCAAGCCGTTTTCATCTCTGGTAACATCGCCTGAATTTTCTTGAGTGACAGCATTATCTGTTTCCAGCTGACCTACTTGTTCCAGTAATCCGGAAAAAGCATCCGCTGTACCCGTCTGGGTCGTAGCACTCATATTATTTAACAGCTGCATGTCTAACATGGACTTGGACACGCGCGGATCAATTTGCATGTGGTGTTCCCAACTTTCTATAGTTGTTATATCCCAAATAGCTTGTCGTTATTGATATGATACAACTTTTTACTATGTACTTCCATACTTTTTAATGAAAAAAAGCTCCGTTTCTGTCGAAAAGACAACGGAGCTTTAGAAATTAGCTTAATGTAATTATATAACTAGGATAATTTTCCTCAGATATATACAGAAGATAACAGAACCTTTACGCAGGGTTAACGCACAAACGGGATAAAAGCAAAGTAACTCAATGTTGCCAGTGCACCAAGACCTATTGACCAAATGCCAGTGGTTTTACTTCCATTCACATAAGCAAAAAAACCTAACACTGCAGCAAGGGGTCCCAATACAATAGACCACATAAACAAGGATGCGATACCAGCAGCGAGCCCAACATAGCCGGAAATGCGGCCACTATTGTTGATAACCTGATCTTCACCCTTATCCTCATTTCGGGTCGCCACTGGCGAGCCAGGCGCAACCTCTGCTGCATATTCCTCACGATGATGACGCTTGGCAGAGCGTTCCTGAACGTGACGGGGATAATCTACACGTTGGCGGCTAACAGGGTCCTCATGCTTATGCTTGTCGTTTGTATGATCTTCCATTATTACTGCACCTCCAAATGTGAAATCAATCGCATTATAAATTTACAGGGACTTCGGCTTAAAGGTGTGGCAACAGGTTGCGGCAGACGAAGCAGCCTTATCACGTTCTTCTGAACTAAAGCTTTCCCCCGCGTATTCTTCTTTAAATTTTTTCTCTGCATGACCGTCTACTTCAATCATGATCAAATCTGCCTTGCAAAAGTTGTTTTCTCCCCAATAATGGCAATTTGCTACGCTACATTTTACGATTGGCTTGGCCTCTTGGCTCATGATCATCACCTCGGATTCATTGTCCCCCCACTGCACTACACCTATGCGTTCATGACATATGGCAGTTGGTGACATACGAAAAAAGCCGCTTTCCTTCGCCTCCTCCAGACTGGCAGGAAACAATTAGAAAACGGCTTGCTTGTCTTGTTTTAGTTTTTGATTAGAAATGGAAGTTATTGGTTGAATGCTTTAGGCATGAGTACGGCGAGTCTGCATCCGACGCTGTGTCAAATAATCACTTTCGTAATAAGTCAGATCGTCACGCAATTCTTCAAAGTTTTTCGTAATGTCCATGATCACTTCGCGTGCGGCTGGCACTGGCGTTTTACGGAAACGGATAGCATCTTGTCCCGTATAAGCATAGCGTCCGTCCTCTGCGTAAGATTCATTTTTGGGATAAAAAAAGCTGTTCACGCAGTCATGGTAAACGTTATACAATGCCTTTTCCGCAAAATCGACGTCAAAGTTGGCACGGCGCAAAGCCACACCCAGCTTTTCATAGGATACTTCGGAAAAAACAAGGACATGGCGGAGGTCCGACAAAAAACCTTTGTAAAAAAGTACGGACTCCTCATTGCCATCCACAGCCAATTGTGGCAAAGCATGCTCATTGAGGAATATTTCCACACGTTTCACGGCATTTTTCAGTTTCTCCTGCGCCGACTCACATAATTTTTGTACGTTGACTGCTGACATCAAGGCAGCTCCCCCTTATTTGTTGCTTGTTCATCAATTTGGTTACCCGAAAATAGTCCCTTCTAACCGAAAGAGCTGTAATTTTCAGTATTTATCCTACCACAAATAAGCATTGAAAGGTATAAAAACATGCCAACCTCCTCACGCTAAACCATAAATTTATGAATACTCAAGGAGGACGGTCCCATGTCTCGGCGAAAATGGTTAAAACCCTTGCTCGGAGCAGCTGCCGGAGTGCTTCTCATCACATTGATGCTACCTTCCCGTGATCACCGCCACACACCGCAGCCCGAATATACGGCCAAAATGTTACCTCAGCAAGAACAACAGCTTAAAAAAGGAATGTTGGCTTCTGACCTGTCCACTACAGATACCCTCACACGGATGGACGCAAGGCAGGACATTCAATACGTAATGCGGGAGCTTAGTGGTAAAACTGCCGATCAGAAAAGAAAGTTTACTCACACATTACAGCAATCACACAGTCATCTTCATACGCTCCAGTGGATTCACACTGGGGACGGGAAGACTAACACCTATACAGGCGACAAAGCTCAGACAAGTCTGTTGAGCCATCCTCAAATCCAAAGCAGCTTGGCTGCAGCTCGTCGTTCAATCATGCAGAACAAATCCTACGAATCCACTGCTTTTCAGGTAGACGGCGGTAAATACTTTGTCATGGCTGAACCATCCGGTGACGGAACATGCGGCGTTGCTGCCTTAGTCAGTCAGCAAGTATTGCGTGACGTGGAGAAGCATCAGCGCAAGAATTTGCGCTTGATTCCCTATCCAAAAGAAGGAAGCTACAAAATTGAATCCGTACATCCCGACACATTGCACGATATCACTGTCAAGACGGGTCACGACAACGAAAATGCGAGCCATTATTTTGAAAACGAAATTGTCGTTCGCTTCCGTCACAATCCTGATGCACGACAATTGCAGGAAATTGCGTCAGATTTGCACTGTGAACCAGGCCGCAAGCTTGGTTATACTTATGTATTTCATTCGGATAAGATGAACTTTAAAGAGCTAAAGCAATACTTTTCACGAAAGTGGAACCCACTTTATGCTGAGCCTCACTATATGTATCTGACCAATGAAAAAGCGCCTATCAAAGCGGACAGCAATATTCCCAATGATCTGCTCTTTTCTCGGTATCAATGGAACCTGCCTGCTACCGAAACCAACAAAGGTTGGAAATTAAGCAAAGGCAGCAAGGATGTAATTGTTGCAGTCGTAGACACAGGAGTGGATATGGATCATCCCGACCTGAAGGGTCAGATTCTTCCGGGACGCAACGTAGTAAAACCGTCTGAAAAACCTTATGATGACGTCGGTCACGGAACGCACGTTGCCGGTATCATTTCCGCGCTCGTTAATAATGGTGAGGGAGTCGCTGGTATGACATGGTATAACAAAGTCATGCCGGTCAAGGTACTTGACCAATCGGGGTCTGGTACAACTTACTCGGTTGCAGAAGGTATTATATGGGCAGCTGATCACGGGGCCAAGGTCATCAATTTGAGCTTGGGCAACTATGCGCAAGCTTCATTTTTGCATGATGCGATCAAATATGCCTATGACAAAGATGTTGTATTGGTTGCAGCCACAGGCAATGATAATACGGAGCGACCTGGTTATCCAGCAGCGTATCCTGAAGTATTTGCCGTTTCCGCTACAGATTCTTCTATGCACCGTGCATCCTTTTCTAACTATGGTGATTACGTGGACGTCATGGCTCCAGGTGCAAGTATTGCCAGTACGTATCCTGGAAATCAATATGCTGCGCTTTCGGGCACTTCTATGGCCAGCCCACATGTATCAGCGCTTGCTGGCCTGATTCGATCCATTAACCCTGATCTAACCAATAAAGAGGTTATGGATTTAATGAGGGACAACGTCATTGATTTAGGCACACCAGGGCATGACAAATATTTCGGTTATGGTCAAATCGACGTGTATAAAGCATTGAAAGCAGCACAACGTCCATATGTTCCCCTGCAGCTCTATCCTCAGCACCTAAGTGAAAAGCTAAAATCCATCTTAAAAAAACTAGAAATCTAGGATATCTCTTTTAGAAAAAGCAGCCATGGTACTCCATGGCTGCTTTTTCAGGCTTCTTAACGCTTGGAACTAGTACGGACAGGACGCTTCCCAAGACTGCGAGTATGACAGCATGGATCACCAGGGTCCTTAACAACCACCGGAAATACGTGGTGAGGTACAGGTATAACGTGCGCCTGATTGATGATTTCAATTGGATGAACAACAGGCACCACTTGTGGGTAAAATTGATGATTTACAAATTGAATCGGCGGGCACACAACCGGGTCGTAATGGCAATGACTCATAATGTGCAACTCCTTTCAGTGAATTAGTACAGCATATTAAGGAGGCGTATGCTGTGCTTGGATGTTTACCCCCCAATACAATTATCCCTTATAAAATAGGCTTTCGTTCCACAATGACCGAATGATCAAGAATTTCGCCTAACAAACTACATAGCTTGCGCAGACCTGATTTAAGTGTTTCCTTGTCAGCATACGAAAAAGAAATGCGGATATGGCTGCTGTCCATACCACCTGCATAACACACTGTACCAGGTAAAAAGGAAATTCCTTCACGATCAGCCATCCGCTCTAACTCTGGAATATCCACCATAGAAGGGAGCTTAATCCATACATTGAGACCACCTTCAGGGGCATACCAGGTGACCTCTGGCGGAGCATAGCGCTGGAGTGTGTTCAACGCGACAGTTAGACGATCTCGCATTTGTTCCCGCAATGTAACGAAATGCTGGTCAAGCCGATTCCTGATAAAGGGTAGCAATGCTTTTTGCGTTAATAGAGGGCTTCCCAAATCCGTAGTTGACTTGGCAGCCACCAAACGATCCATTACACTCCCCGTTGCGGCTACGCAAGCTATACGGCAGCCAGGGGCAACGGTTTTGCTAAAGCTTTTGATATAAACAACATGCCCGGACTGATCGTGCGCCTTGATAGAGAGTGGTGGTTTTGTTTTGTAGTACAGGTCGGAAAATGGATCATCCTCAACAATGAGGCAGTGATAACTTTGAGCCAAATCCAGTAAGTGCGTGCGTCTGTTCATCGTTAAAGTTATGCCGGTAGGATTGTGGAAGGTAGGTATCGTATAGATCAATTTTGGAGGATGAGTATCACAGAGACGTGTTAAAATGTCAGTCCGCATCCCCTCCTCGTCCATGGGAATCATAATTACTTTGGCACCACGACTAGTGAACACATCAATGGCCCCGGTATATGTAGGAGCTTCCATGTAGACCACATCTCCCGGACCGACAAACGTACGTGCCACTAGGTCAATCCCCTGTTGTGCTCCGCTGGTCACAAGCAGTTGCTCTGCTACTATAGGTATCCCTCGTTCACTCAAGTGGTCTGCAAACACTTCCCTTAGTTCTAAATCACCTTCAAAAGCTCCATATGCAGCCAGTACATCGGAATTTACAGAGGATAAACGTTGTGTATCAGCGATGATTTCGCGTGTGGGGAGAAGTTCCGGCTGTATTGCGGCTATATGAAAAGAATAGGCAGCCCTTCGGCTATGGTTAAAGTTTCTCCATAACTGCGCGCGCGGCAAATAATCGATTAGCGACATCTGCCAGGACAAATCCTGCTTCCCCTCACGATGAACCGGTATAGAAGGTTCTGCCACATAGCAACCCTTTCCCTGCGTACATGTAACTAGATTCATGGACTCCAGCTCGGCGTACGCCTTGCTTACAGTTACAGGACTCACTGCAAGCAAGCTGGACAGATGGCGGACAGAGGGAAGCTTGGTGCCCTGAGGTAATAACCCTGACTGAATGCGATCCGCTAATGTTTTAGCAATCTGTAAATATAATTTGACACTGCTATTGCGGCTGAGATCAATATGCATCGGAACCCTTCCCTCCAAAAAAATCAACTGTTACATTTAGACGTTTACTGTTATACTTCATTATCGATATAATACAACAAATTTAATAGCACAGTATAGAACACAGGAGATGATTGGATTGGAATACAAATTTTCGGGTATGGCTCGTACTCAGGGCTCGTCCATGGTAAGGGACATTTTGAAGCTGACACAGGGAACAGATGTATTATCTCTCGCAGGCGGCCTTCCGGCCGATGCCTTTTTCCCCGTCGACGCAGTTGCTAAAGCCTATGAGCGGGTATTCCGCCTCGGCGGTACGACCGCACTTCAATACGGCCTAACCGAGGGATATATTCCTCTACGGGAACGTCTTGCAGCAATCATGTCTTCCCAAGGCATCTCCGTCACCAGAGATAACATCCTTATGACAACAGGCTCGCAGCAGACCATTGATCTAGTTTCACGCGTGCTGCTTGATCCACAGGATACTGTATTGGTGGAGTCCCCTACTTATTTGGCAGCTCTGCAGGTATTTAATTCCTATGGCGCAAATATTGTAAGTGTAGATACAGACGCTAACGGTATGAAATTAGATGATCTTGAGGCCAAGATCAAACAGCATCAGCCCAAATTCGTGTACGTCATCCCTACCTTTTCCAATCCGGCAGGAAGTGTATGGAGTATGGAACGCAGAACAGGCGTTGTTGAGTTATGCCGTAAATACGGAACTTTGATTTTTGAAGACGATCCTTACGGACGTCTCAAATTTGATGAAAATCTTAACTTCCCATCCTTATTTTCTATTGATCAACAGCTAGGTGGCGCTGGTCATGTAATGTACACTTCTACATTCTCTAAAACTGTCGCTCCAGGTGTTCGCTCTGGATGGCTGGTAGCCGATCAAGCTATCGTCGTTAAGACCGCAAATGCCAAACAATCTGCCGATCTGCACTCCAGCAGTATTGACCAGCGTGCTTTGAACGAGCTGTTGGACTTCTTTGATTTGGACGGACATATACGTACCGTGTCCGCTGAATATCACACTCGTATGCTGCGTCTTACATCGCTGATGAAAGAACGCCAATGGGAAGGAATTACCTGGAATGATGCACTTGGCGGCATGTTTATGTGGGTTACCTTACCTGAAGGCTTCCGTTCTGAGCAGTTGCTGCAACTCGCGATTCAGGAAGGAGTCGCATTTGTGCCTGGACAAGTCTTTTATGCTGACCTAAGCGGCAGCAACCATATGCGAATCAACTTCACGCATACTGATCCTACCCTGCTTCCAAAAGCAGTTGACCGATTGGATCGGGCACTGAAAAAGTATATGGAGGAAAATGTAGTAAAAACCATGCGTTAATAGAGTGCTGACTCTACGCTTTATGCTTGCACGTTTTTACGTCAGAAGAATTGCAAGTTGAAAACACGCTAAAGCCCCCATTGACTATGCTGGGGGCTTTAGTCTATACAAGTACGAATTGCGTAATTCGGTCTGTACACTAAAAAGGGTGCTTCATGATTCCCACAGGAATATGAAGCACCCTTTTTTAGTTCAATAAATACAGTTGGATTAAAGATTACGCATGCAAACAGGTCATTAGTAAAAGTTAAATTCATACATTGTAAGATGTTGTAGTGGGGAAAGTTTTCCGTAAGCCGGGTTCTGTGCTATTCGTGGTACAAACGGGAACTACCCTCCCACTAAAAGCGACAATCATCTATCTAGGCCGAACATTGCTATTCAGCTCCAGCGACCAACCTAGACACGCCTCGGGCTAAGGCTGCTTCGCGAAGAAGCTGTGTCCCTTTAGGTCTTGCTCCAGATGGGGTTTACCAGGAACGAAGTCACCAGCGTTCCTCGGGGTCTCTTACACCTCGGTTCCATCCTTGCCTGTGCCGCAAGCGGCCATCGGCGGTCCATTTCTGTGGCACTATCCTTCAACTCGCGCTGACTGGACGTTATCCAGCATCCTGCCCTATGGAGCCCGGACTTTCCTCTCGTGGCTTACGCCACCAGCGATTGTCTGTCAAACTTTCCGAACAACATTACATAGTATACAGGGAACATGCGCAGGATACAACCCTGAAAATATTGTAAAAATAGTAATTCCTCTTTAATTGCTCAAATAAAACGGATGTACCTTTTTCTGTAATGAATCATCTGCCACATAATAAGCAGACCTTCCCACGTATAACGGAATAGAAAGCTTACTAAAATCAGGCATATCCTCATCCAGGAATAGCTCTTCATCCCGGTAGGTCTGCTGTATTTCACCGACAATCCAATCATGATCTCCGTAGGTATGAATATCCACTACTTTACACTCATAGGCAAGATACGCTTCCAGCAATATAGGCACATCCACTGAAATCCCGTCCTCATATGCAATCCCAAACTGCTGAAACTTATCTACATCTTTGCCGCTAAAGGTACCTACAGCCTGAATCCATTCCGATCTGTGCGCAGGCAAAAACTGAACACCAAAGCCTCCGCTTCTCTTAATCAGTCCGTGAGAATACGTTTCCTTCCTCAATGAAATGCCATACATGCCCGGCGATGATCCGATATATGTATGCCAGCCTGAGGCCATGACATTATTTACTCCCTCATAGCGGGAAGTAACGACTGCAACCATGCCTGGATAAGCATGAATCGCAGACTCGGCTATCAACGTTCGCATACAACCTCTCCCTACGAAAAAATGTAATAGTGCATCTTTATTTTCTCATAGATGTGAATGTTTTACAAAAATTGAAAAGGCTCGGTGTTCACTTCAGATACATATACTTCCGTTGAGTATCGACCTTCTGCCAAACGTTTGCGCATCCACTCTGCCGTTTTAGGCTTCATAATCTTTTCTGCGTTATGTCCAGGGTCAATAATAGCTATACCTGCCATCAGGGCATCGTGAGCCGTGTGATAGTCTATATCCCCCGTCACTAATACATCAGCGCCTTTAAAGAGCGATTTATTCACATAACGGCTACCAGAGCCCCCAAGCACGGCTGCTTTTTTAACCACACGATCCAAGTCACCTACCACACGTACATGCTCAACGTTGAGACCTTCTTTCACAATGTCTACAAATTCCCTTAGCGTGCGGGCTTCCTTGAGCTTACCCACTCGTCCCAAACCAAAGGTGCGGCCTTTCAAATCCATAGAGTACAGGTCATAAGCCACCTCTTCATAAGGATGAGCCTTCAGCATCGCTTGAACAACTTTATTACGTACACTTTGCGGTACAATGGTCTCAATACGAACCTCTTCACTACGTTCCATTTTACCAGGCTCGCCCAAAAACGGCTGTGTGCCTTCGCCTGGCACGAAAGTTCCGTAGCCATCAATGTTGAAGCTGCAATGGCTGTAATTGCCGATATGTCCAGCTCCAGCATTCAGAACGGCATCCAGCACACGTTGATGATGCGTTTTGGGTACGAAAACGACAAGCTTGAATAATTGCTCGGTGTGAACATCTTCCAGTGTACCTTCACTTTGAATACCCAGTGCTTCCGCCATCCAGTCGTTCATTCCATCCTCTGCCGTATCCAGATTCGTATGACTGATGTAGACAGCAATATCATTCTTGATCAGCTTTTCATACAATTTGCCCGCAGGCTGATCCGTGTTCAATGATTTAAGTGGGCGGAATATAATCGCATGATGCGCAATAATGAGGTCGGCCTTTATGCGGATCGCCTCTTCGACAACCTCATCATTGACATCCAGGGCCACTAGTATGCTTTTGATGTCTTTTTGCAGGCTGCCTAGTTGAAGCCCGATTCTATCGTCTGGAACTGCCAAGTATTTCGGAGCCAGCTGCTCCATATAACTAATTACTGTCTGTCCTTTGGCAAACATGCAAGTACCTCCTCCAGCTGTTCAATTTGCTTGCGCAATTGCTCCTGCTTCTGCTGTGCGGATTCCTGATCTGACCGTGCCACTTGGGCCAGTACATCCTGAAGCTTGCGAATCTCCAATTGCCATTTCAAAAAAAAGATTTCATTTGGTGCTTTAACCAATAACGGTCCAAGTTGCATCAACAAATCCTCTGTTAGTACCAGCGAACTACCTGGAAGTTCCCATGGCCGATACAAGTCATCCTGTTTCATTGAGCTTTCAGAAGCAGGTACTGCCGTCAGAACTTCGTATATTTTACCATCCTCTTCCATGATATGTTCGTTTGTGAGTACCCATTGATGCTTGATTAGCCAGCGCCGTAAAATATCCTCGCCCACGTTGGGCTGTAAAACAAGCTGTTTCACTGAAACAAGCTTGTCTTTCCCTTGCTCCAAAATGGAAGCAATCAAGGCACCACCCATGCCTGCTATCGTAATAACATCTACCTCATCGGCCTTAATTACAGCCAAGCCGTTCCCTTTTCTAACCGCAATGCGATCTGTAAGGCCTGCTTCAGCCACCTGCTTTTGAGCCGCACGCAATGGTCCATCATTGACCTCACCCGCTACCGCTTGCGGTACTCTGCCACAACTCACGGCAGCCACAGGGAGTAGTCCGTGATCTGAGCCAATATCAGCTAGTCTGCTACCGGCCGGAATTTGTTCCAAAATAAATTGTAATCGCTCAGAAAGTTTCATGACGTCACCCACGTAATCCATTTTTTTCGAGTCCAAAATAAAATCCCTACAACAAAAGCCAACTTCAGTATACTAAAAAATACCACTTCCCCCGCTGGTTGATGGCGCAGGATAATCGTGTCTGCTTCCGCCATAAACACTAGAGTTATGCCTATAGCAAAGTAAACCAACGCAAGACGCGGAAAGCGGCGATGCACCCACCAGCTTAACCCAATCAACAATACTGCGTGTAAAATCCAAAATACCTCAAGCATCGCTAAAGTAGCTGTAGGCCAATAGCGGCCTATAAGAACCGCATACACTAAAAGCAGCCCGGCAAGACCACAGTAATGAAGCAAGCTGATACGCAAAGTTGATCCCACGAGACACCATATCAAACCGCATACACCCACAAGCACTAGAAACCAAACCTTAGCTTCACCTTGATGAAGCTGGATGATCCATACACCTGAACCCAGCATAATCGCACTGCCTAAAGTGCTCAACATTGCACTCATACTCTTTTCAGAAGACCGCCAAATTGCGGCCATTCCATAGCAAAACGCAGTAACTGCACTTGCCGAGCATATTTGCATTGCCAAGGGAAAAGCGGTAAAATAAAAACCGATCAAACAAATGCAGGAAATAATGACAAAACCAAGAAGCCAGGCCATCCCATGCCCGTGTTTAAGATATGTAAGCAGCCCGGTATTGTTACGTTTCTGGCTTTGTGCCGGATTTTCATCGTCCCGATATAGGTTGGACAGAAAATCGCAATATTGCTCAGGGAGCAATCGACTTTGCCGCCAATGCTCAATTTCATGTAACAGTATTGTCCGTTTTTTCTCCTGGTCCAAGCTTCTTCCCCTCCACCAAGGCTGCCATGAGATAAAAAAAGACCTTCTGCGCGCTTCAAGCCGCAGAAGGTCCGCAATGTTACGCTTCTATTCGAGGAAATCCTTCAGTCGCTTACTGCGGCTTGGATGGCGCAACTTACGCAGCGCTTTGGCCTCAATCTGACGAATACGTTCACGCGTAACACCGAATACTTTACCCACTTCTTCAAGAGTTCTGGTTCTTCCATCGTCCAAACCAAAACGAAGACGTAAAACATTCTCTTCACGTTCAGTCAACGTATCCAGTACATCCTCGAGTTGTTCCTTCAGAAGTTCATAGGCAGCCGCATCTGCAGGCGCCAATGCTTCCTGGTCCTCAATGAAATCCCCCAGATGTGAGTCATCCTCTTCACCAATTGGTGTTTCCAATGAAACCGGTTCTTGGGCAATTTTCATGATTTCCCGTACTTTTTCCACGCTCAGCTCCATTTCGGCAGCCACTTCTTCCGGCGTAGGTTCGCGCCCCAATTCTTGCAACAGTTGACGCGATACACGAATCAACTTGTTGATCGTTTCTACCATATGCACTGGAATACGGATCGTTCTCGCCTGATCCGCGATTGCGCGCGTAATGGCCTGACGAATCCACCAGGTTGCGTACGTACTGAATTTAAAGCCTTTTTCATAATCAAATTTTTCTACTGCCTTAATCAAGCCCATATTACCTTCTTGAATTAGATCCAAGAAAAGCATTCCGCGACCAACATAACGTTTGGCAATACTTACCACCAGACGCAAGTTTGCTTCAGCCAACCGACGCTTAGCTTCTTCATCGCCGTTATTGATCCGTTTGGCAAGCTCCACCTCATCATCAGCAGAAAGCAACGGTACACGACCGATTTCCTTCAAGTACATCCGGACTGGGTCATTAATTTTAATACCGGGAGGCAGGCTCAGATCGTCATCGAAATTAAAATCATCCCCGTCATTGTTTTCCGGGTCGTCATTTTGACGCAATCTGGTAACTTCTTCGTCGTTGTCATTCACAACCTCAATCCCCAAGTCACCCAGCTGCTCATAAAACTCATCCATTTGCTCGGGGTCCTGATCAAACGGCGACAGTTTTTCCATGATATCTTTGTAGTTCAGAGAGGAACTTTTCTTACCCAACTCAATCAGTTGATCTTTGACCTGATCCAGTGTTAATTCCGTCTCCAGTTCAGTATGCTGATCATTCGCCATCTTTCGACTCCCTCCTCCTAGAAACATCCGACCTCTGTGTGTTCATTGTCTCTCTAGGGCTATAATCTCACTTGCAATTTGTGCTGCACGCAAAAAGTCACCTGAGCGCTCAGCGGTTCTCATTTCTTCTCTTTTCAAATCCAGTTGCTCCTGCAATGGAAATTTTCGCACCTGACGAATGTAATCATCCAAAATGTGCGGTGCCCATACGCCTGGAGCATCCATCATCATGATCGAACTTACGTTCTTCTCCAGTCGGTCGTCTTGCAAAGATGAAATAAAACGGCTTGTATCCGGTAACTTCCCTTGCGCGTAATAGGCATATAGATAAGCAGCAATTGCTGCATGATCCTCAATATTAAAGGCGTCCCCCAGATGCTTTTCTACATACTCTGCAGCTTCTAAATCCTGCATCATCCAGTGAAGCAGTCTGCGTTCAGCCACATGGTAAGCCGGCAACAGATTGGGCGTAGAGACCTGCCCTTTTTTATGCCTACCATTATTCCACCCATTTTC
Organism: Paenibacillus ottowii; assembly: GCF_050516475.1. Classification (NCBI taxonomy): domain Bacteria; kingdom Bacillati; phylum Bacillota; class Bacilli; order Caryophanales; family Paenibacillaceae; genus Paenibacillus; species Paenibacillus ottowii. Next base: position 1,405,481 of record NZ_CP191577.1, read on the forward strand.
GTTATTATCCCCAAAGTTCTGTTTTTTTTGCAGGGATTGGCGGAGTAAGTTGCATTCTTGCTTTAAGGTTTCAAAATCTACCTTGACTTCGGCAGATACTTCGCGCAGATACACTTCCCGCTCAGTCGGGGATGACAGAGGTGCAATGACATTTAATGCTTCGCGGGAATACGCGATTCTTCCTTCTTCCTCTTGCAGTATATGGTTTTTTTTCAGATATATAAGCTTAAATTTCACCGTTGAAACAGCACTTTCGATAATTTGGCGTTGAAATCGTTCAGCACCATATTGGCGGATAAAATCATCCGGGTCCATACCGTCGCTGACTATCGCTACTTTTACGTGAAGTCCCGCATTTTCCAACAGTGGAAAATTTTTAAGCGCTGCCGCTTGTCCTGCCCGGTCACCATCATAACAAATAATAACCTCGTCGCACAGTCCTTTTAACATCGTAGCATGATGCTCCGTTAGAGCAGTCCCCATGGCGGCCACTCCATTTTGCACGCCAGCTTCCCATGCCGAGATGACATCGCCATAACCTTCAAAAAGAACACTTTGACGAAGCTTGCGAATTGAGGTTTTAGCATGATGGAGATTGTACAGCGTTCGGCTCTTGTTAAAGAGCTTGGTCTCGGGTGAGTTCAAATACTTCGGCTGTCCCTCGCCCAGGATACGGCCTGCAAAGGCTATAACTTTGCCGTTACGATTCCAAATGGGAAACATGATACGATCTCTGAACCGATCTACATATCCATCTCCTTCATGCCGGGGAGAAATGAGTCCTCCCTTTTCCATTTCGACAGGATCAAAAGAACGCTTCTCTAGAAACTGAACGATCGTATCCCATCGGTTGGGTGCATAGCCAATTTGGAATTGGTCAATGATCTTGTCACTGAACCCCCGTGAACGCAAATATTCCATAGCTGGTTTGCCGTGCTCCGTATTTTTAAGCAAAAAATGGTACATCTTAGAAGTTAACTCATACGCTTGCAACAGCCTGTCCAACTCAGGATGTTGATGCGATGAATCACGTCCCTGCCATTCGCCGAGCGGAATATGACTTTCTTCTGCCATTGTCCTGACAGCTTCGGGAAAGGATAGTCCTTCGATTTCCATCATAAACTTGATGGCATTGCCTCCCGCGCCGCAGCCGTAGCAGTAAAAAATCTGACGATCCGGTGTCACGGTGAATGAAGGGGTTTTCTCGGAATGAAAAGGACAGAGGCCTTTCATATATTTCCCCTGTTTGGTCAAATGCACGTACTTGCTTACCGTATCTACAATATCATGATGTTGTAAAACCGACTCGATGATATCGTCCGGTATGTTGCCTTGTCCGGCACTCATATTAACCACCTTCATCTCTTTAGCACGTAAATATAATTCGATACCGTTACTCATTCTCCTGCAAGCGAAGTAAAAGTTTTGTCAGTTTATGTTGAAAAACTTCACGATCCTCTAATGTAAACGGTTTAGGGCCTTTGCCATAACGCCCTCTTTTCCGTTCTTTGGCAGAAGTATGACGCCGGTCAAGCATGAAGTCTATCGAATCGTTTCGATATATCGTTCCGCGAAAAGACATCACTTCACAACCTTTTGCCAAGGCAAGTGCAGCAAGACCATAATCATTGGTGGTTACAATATCTCCGCGGCGGATATGATTGGCAATATAGAGATCGGCACTCTGGTCGCTTCGGTCTACTCTAACAACGCTTACGCCTTTGCTGCCCTGAATGAGGTGATCATACGAAGATACCATAATAACGTCAATATGAAAACGGGAAGCTGTCTCTGCAATTTCACTTTTAACAGGACAAGCATCTCCGTCAACAACGATCCGTACATCCGGGAAATTTCCGGACCCTCCCATGAGCATCCCCCATCTCCATCCGCAATCGAGTAAAATACGGAACGGCTGCAAGATCACTCTTACACCGTTCCGTATATTTATACCCATTTTTTCAAGTTGTTCATACTACCACAACTGAGTTTAAACTACAAGCTTGGAAAAATCGGCAAAGCGCTTCAATTCTGAGTCAATAGCAGCCAGCAATGCCAAACGATTATTACGTACAGCATCATCCTTAGCCATAACCATAACGGAATCAAAGAACGCCGTCACCGCAGGAGTAATGGATGAAGCAAGTGCCAATGCCTGTGTCGCATCACCCTCCTGCAAGGCTGTACAATAAGACTCATAGGCGCCATACCATGCTTCGTACAGGTTTTTCTCGCCCTGTTCCGTAAATTCACCTGTATTCACTGACTTATGAACTGCTTTAGCAGCCAAATTACCTATGCGATTAAAAGACTCTACAGTGGCCTTGAAGACATCACCCGTTTGTACCGCAGCCATTAATGCAGCTCCACGGTTAACCACAGAAGCAACATCGTCATATCCAGCTGAAAGCACAGCATCCACAACGTCATAACGAAGCGTCTCGGACAATAGTTTCTTCACACGCAAACCAAAAAACTCATGTAATTCTTTACGTATTTCATCTGCAGAACGTTTCATATTTCCAAAGTTGCTGTGCACATCAAGCGCGATATTGAACACATCAGACAACGTAGCCGAAAGCTTACGATCCAACAGGATCTGCACGATACCTGCTGCCTGGCGGCGAAGCGCGTAAGGGTCCTGTGAACCTGTCGGAATAATACCGATGGAGAAGCAGCCTGTAATGGTATCTATTTTGTCTGCGATACTTACAATCGCTCCAGCGTTCGTCGAAGGAACCGTTTCTCCTGCGAATCGCGGCTGGTAATGCTCAAACACCGCTCTTGCCACTTCTTCCTTCTCGCCAGCCTTACGAGCATAGTCCTCACCCATAACACCTTGCAGTTCCGGAAACTCATAGACCATTTGTGTTACAAGGTCAAATTTACAGATATCTGCTGCTCGGCTAACGGATTCCTGTGTATCTGGGGAAACGCGAAGCTTCTCTGCCAGAGCATCAGCAATGCGGCGAATTCGGCGTACCTTGTCTCCAACTGTTCCCAGTTCTTCATGGAATACGATACTTTCCAGCTTGGAGAGTGCATCCTTAATTTCCAGCTTCTGATCTTCTTCGTAGAAGAATTTGGCATCAGACAGCCGTGCACGCAATACTTTTTCGTTTCCTTTTGCAATAACTTCAAGTGATTGACTGCCACCATTACGTACTGTAACAAAGTATGGCAGCAGCTTTCCTGTGCGATCCAGCACTGGGAAATAGCGTTGATGTTCACGCATGGAAGTAATCAATACATCTTTCGGAATGTTCAGGAATGCAGGGTCAAAGCCCCCGAACAGCACTGTTGGAGTTTCCACCAGATACAGCACTTCTTCCAGCAAATCATCCTTGACCGCAATCGTCCAATCTTTCTCGGTTGCCAATGCTTCAATCTGCTTCAGAATAAGTGATTGGCGTTCCTCAATGTCCACAATGACATGTTGCTTGCGAAGAACTTCAACATAGTCTGCCGGACTTTCTACAACGGCCTCCTGTCCAAGGAAACGATGGCCTCTTGTTACATTCCCGGACTGCACGCCAGCAATCTCCAAATTAACAATATCGTTGCCAAACAAGGCTACCAACCAACGGATTGGACGAACAAATTTAAAGTCATAACTCGCCCAGCGCATAAATTTAGGGAATGTCATGGCATGTAAAATGTGTAGTAAACCTTCGGACAGCACATCGGCCGTCGGTACACCTATGCTGCTCTTGGTCGCGTAAATATATTCCACGCCTCCAAGCTCTTTGAACGTAAACTGTTCAGGATCAACGCCTTGACTGCGGGCAAAGCCTAGGGCAGCCTTACTCCAGTTACCAGCTTCATCGAGCGCAATTTTGCGGGAAGGCCCTTTAACTTCTTCGTTAATATCTTCTTGCTTCTCCGCTACTTCCTTAACAAGTACTGCCAAACGACGTGGTGTAGCATAAGCCTCTACAGCACCGTAAGCAATACGCGAGCTGTCGAGCCATGCCGTCATTCGTTCCTTTAACTGCTGAATCGCATTCGGGATAAAACGTGCAGGCACTTCTTCCAGCCCGATCTCAAACAATAAATCCTTAGACATTTGCCGCACCTCCTTTCTTCAACAGCGGGAAGCCCAGCTTCTCGCGCTCCTCTAGGTAGGTCGCAGCCACCTGGCGCGCCAAATTACGTACTCGGATAATAAAGCCAGTCCGTTCTGTTACACTGATTGCTCCGCGAGCGTCTAGCAAGTTAAATGTGTGAGAACATTTCAGCACATAATCATAGGCGGGGAATACAAGATGCTGCGCCATCGCTTTATTCGCCTCTTCTTCATACATATTAAAAAGAGTAAATAGCATTTTGACATCAGATACTTCGAACGTATACTTGGAATGCTCAAATTCAGGCTGGTGGAAAACATCACCATACGAGATTCCATTAACCCACTCCAAATCGAACACATTTTCTTTGTCTTGGATGTAGGAAGCAAGACGCTCCATACCATACGTAATTTCAACCGCAACCGGACTGGCATCAATACCGCCTACTTGTTGGAAGTACGTAAATTGGGTAATTTCCATACCGTCCAGCCATACTTCCCAACCTAATCCCCAGGCTCCCAGCGTCGGTGCTTCCCAGTTATCTTCCACGAAACGAATATCATGCTCCAGTGGGTTAATGCCCAAACGGTTCAAACTCTCCAAATACAGTTCCTGAATGTTATCAGGTGAAGGCTTCAAAACCACTTGAAACTGATGATGCTGATACAGGCGATTCGGGTTCTCCCCATAACGTCCGTCTGACGGACGGCGAGAAGGCTCAACATAAGCTACGTTCCACGGCTCAGGTCCAATTGAACGTAAATACGTCATTGGATTCATCGTACCTGCCCCTTTTTCCGTATCATAAGGCTGTACAATAATACAGTTGTGTTCTGACCAAAATTGTTGCAGCGTTAAAATCATCTGCTGAAAATTCATGGGTACACGCATCCTTTCCAATCTCCCAAAATGTGGTGGTTTTAACCATTAAGTTCATATGTACAGGGCTCGTTTATCTCATAAGCCTTGCTAGAGACAGCAAAAAGCCCCCGCCTCTACGCCTGTACAGACGTAGGGACGAGAGCTGACTCCCGCGGTTCCACCCTACTTGATTGCGATCCTACATCACCAGTCGGATCGTAATCCTCTTTTCCGTGTCCATTCAGACGCTCCCGAGTGCCATGTTCACGAAAAATTCCCGCTGGGCTTACACCGTTCCCAACTCGCTAATTACAGAGAATACATTTCGTTACTTTCTCGTTCAATGCATCTGCTCCCAAAGGAGATATATAGTAGGATATTACACGTTTTCAGCAATGCAGTCAAGAGAACAGCTGTATTTCACATATCGTACTTATCAAGCTGGTCCAGAAAATTACGGGATTTCAGTTTGACCTCCAACTGCATATCCATGAACTGACGCATGACATGTTTGATCTCCAGCTTGGTGGAGTCCTTCACGTCGATATTACCAAGTCGATTCAAATCAATTTGGGCAAACAAGCGCAGCAACTTCAATGTACGTGGAGAAACACTCAGCGCAGCCGGGTCAAAATGCTTATAGCCTCGACACAAAACCCCGCCTAACCTCGGGCTGATGAACATATCCTCATCAGCACATTGTTGGCCGCTTGAAATACAGGCATCAAGCTGAGGTGCGTATCCGGCTGCCTGCAATATTTTAAATTCATAAATACTCATGACAATCAGCGGATCTTTGCCACTCTCCAATGCCTCTAAACAGGCTTTAAGCTGCTTAAACCAAAATGCGCCTGTTTCCTCATCCTGCAACACCCGATCGAGCAATTCACAAGCATAGGAAGCATAAGCAGCCTTTGTAATATCCTCGCGCAGTGTATGGTGGGATTGGATAATTTCGCCGGCATTCAACGTGCCCAAGCCTGTATTGCGAAAAAAAACAAATTCACCGTAGGTAAACGGCTGTGTTAAAGCAGCATGACGGCTTTTGGATTTTTTCGCGCCTCTGACCAGCACGCCTACTTTGCCGCCGCTTTCGGTGCAAAGCGTAATAATTTTGTTCCCCTCACCGTAATCCATGCTGCGGATGACGATTCCTTCCACCCTGTAAAGCATGCTTCTTCCCCCAAACATTCGCGAAGAAGCCAGTGGTTCGCACTATTCACAGGCTTCTTCATGCTCGTCCAACTCTCCTTCATCCGTGTCTTGCTCCCCTATCCCGGCGCTCTCCCTGTATAACAGATACGCACCGACATCTCCAGTCATCGCAAAATACTTCCACGAAAAATCTCGCAATCGTATTCATCCTTTCTTCGGAAATGACGTCTGCATCTCGAAAATAGGATGGTGCGAAGTGGAAAGAAGTATGCGATGAAATAAATGGATGACGTTAAAAAAGGCTACTGTGTACGGTCTGGATACCGCTTCGCGAATGATTTGATCTTACGAACGCTGAGGCTTCTTCGGATTCAAATCCTTCGCTCCGCTGCAACGTGCACGCAGTTACAATAATTCTTTTAAAAGCATCCCTTATTTCATTACTGGAATAAAAGGGTAGAAAAGGCAAGAAGTTAAGCGCCGCATATGCGCGGCGCTTGGAATGACCACAAGACATCATTATACTTTAAGTCTTGTGGTTGAGGTCGGTACGGCCTTTTAACGGAGCTTAAAAAACTGTACACATATGGTTCCAACTAATTTTAGCTCAATAAACCCTGGAACTAAAGTGAGCTTGCATCGAGTTCTATTTTTAAGCGTCGCGATGAAAGCCTAGGTCACGAAGGACACGTTCTTGATTGCGCCAGTCTTTTTTGACTTTAACCCAAAGTTCCAAGAAAATTTTGGAGCCTAACAGGTTTTGGATGTCTTGACGGGCCTGTTTGCCTACCTCTTTGAGCATAGCTCCCTGTTTGCCGATAATGATCCCCTTCTGGGAATCGCGCTCTACAAAAATAACCGCCATAATGTGAACTACACCATTATCCTGCACCTTCATGTCTTCAATCATAACTGCAATAGAATGGGGTACTTCCTCACGTGTCATATGCAAAATCTTTTCCCGCACCAGTTCGGCAATGACAAACTGCTCTGGATGGTCGGTAATTTGGTCATCAGGGTAATATTGTGGACCTTCTGGCAAGTATTTTTGTATCTGTTCCAACAAAGTGTTTACATTATTACCCATTTTAGCTGAGATCGGTACAATTTCCGCAAAGTCATACAACTTGCGATACTGCTCAATCAGCGGCAACAAGGATTCTGGCTCAATGCGGTCAATTTTATTCAACACCAATATAACGGGTGTTTTTACTTGTTTAAGCTGTTCAGCAATAAAACGGTCGCCCCCGCCTAACCCTTCAGCAGCGTCAATAAGAAAAAGCACCGTTTCAACTTCACCCAACGTATTAAAAGCAGTCTGATTCATATAATCGCCCAATTTTGACTGGCGCTTGTGAATCCCTGGTGTATCCAAAAATACAATTTGTGTGTCCTCTGTGGTGTATACACCGTGGATTTTGTTTCGTGTCGTTTGGGGCTTGTCTGACATGATGGCAATCTTCTGCCCAATAACATGATTCATCAATGTTGATTTTCCGACATTGGGTCTGCCAACAATTGCGACAAAGCCAGATTTAAAGTGTTTCTTAGCCATTTCATTTCCTCCAGCGCGTTAAGCACCTAAATTTTAGTTTACTTTTTCATTAAAACAGCTGACTTATTAACGTCAACACAGGTCTATAAAATACAAATATACCAATAATTACAGCAAAAACCGCTGCCAGGAGCACGGCTCCGGCGGCGGTGTCTTTAGCCGCTTTGGCCAGCGGATGAATATCAGGTGAGATCAGATCCACCGCTGCTTCAACAGCGGTGTTGATCAGTTCGGCTACAATGACTATGGCAATGGCCAGGCACACGAATAACCAGTCGAGCCGGGAGATGCGCAGAGTTAACCCTGCCACTATGACAAGGAGCGCCACGACCACATGTATCCGCATATTTATTTGCGTACGCAGAGCATAGATCACGCCTTCTGCGGCATAGCGAAAGGTCATTCTCCAAGGCTGACGTCTCATTACCGTGTCAACCCCACTTGAGCCAGCACAGCTTCCTGCTTACCCATCATTTCAGCTTCACTTGCATCGTCCTGATGGTCATAGCCTAACAGATGCAGAAAACCGTGAACAAACAAAAACCCGATTTCACGCTCAATTGAATGTCCATATTCTTCGCTTTGAGCTTGCGCTGTCTGTACAGAGATTATAATATCCCCCAGAACATCCGGTACATCATTTAACGGATTTTTTTCCGTTGGTTCGTAGATAATTTCAAGCTCTTCATCCAGTGTTTCCTTCATAGCAAAAGACAACACATCAGTGGGACGATCAATTCCCCGATAGTCTCGGTTTAACTCATGAATTTGATCATCATTCACAAAGGTAAGGGCGACCTCACCGTCTGTAATCCCTTCCGCCTTACCAGCCTGCTCTAATAAGGTGTTCAGCAGCGCGATCAACGATTCGTTAATTTCCATATCGTTTTGTTCATTATTCCAAGCTAATTGAAGGCCCATGCCAACCGCTCCTTTTAATTCTAATGCTTTAGCTGTGCTTCATGCACAAGTAATATTAAGCTTTTCCATTTTCAGGCTTGGGTCTTTCCTCTGGATATTCAATACGGGAATGAAAAATCCCCATTACTGTTTCCTTAAGAGTTTGAGCTACGATATCAAGCTCCCTCATAGTCAGTTCGCAGTCGTTAAACTGGTGATCATCTAGACGGCTCTTAATAATTTTCTCAATCATGGATTCTACCTGTTCCACTGTAGGTTTTCGTAAGGAACGAACGGCCGCTTCCACGCTATCAGCAATTCCCACTACAGCCGCCTCTTTCGACTGAGCCTTCGGTCCAGGATAACGGAAATCATCCTCTGTGAAATCAGGCTCCACCCCTCGCTCTTCCGCTTCACGCAATGCCTTGTGATAAAAATAGTGCAGGAATGTCGTTCCATGGTGTTGTTCGGCTATATCACGAATTGGCTTAGGTAGCTTGTAATCCAATTGCATTTCCACCCCATCACGAGCGTGAGCTATAATGATGGATTTACTCAGTTTGGGCTCTATTGTATCATGTGGATTTTCCATCCCATTTTGATTTTCAATGAAATACGAAGGCCTTTTGGTTTTACCAATGTCATGATAATACGAACCAACCCGGCACAACAAGCCATTGGCCCCTATAGCCTCCGCTGCGGCCTCCGATAGATTACCTACCATGACGCTATGATGATACGTGCCAGGAGTCTCGGTAAGCAGCTTACGGAGCAATGGATGATTGGGATTTGACAACTCAACAAGCTTCAATGCCGACAAGATACCAAAGGTGGACTCAAAAAATGGCATTAGCCCTATAACGAGGATCGCTGTAACCAGACCGCCTGCAAAAGCAAAGGCTACCCCATAGAGCGTCGTTGTTTGAGTCCAGTTTCCTTGATCAATCAGCGCCAGAGAAAAAACAGCCAAAGCCCCAAACAGGCAGACCATGATTGCGCCCTTGAACAGGGTTGAACGCTGGCTGGCCCGGTGAGTGGAAAAAATCGCTGCCAGGCAGACCACAAGGGCAAAGAATCCAAAATTAAAATCAAAAATCTGCCCCTGACGAACATTCAAAATCACACTTGCTAATATACTAAATATAACAGCACATACGAATGCCAACGACATATCAAGCAACAGCGTTACGAGCATAGCCCCGAGCGCGATAGGCGCCAGATAGCCGAGATAGGCTCGTTCACTAGTCTGCAGTATAGAAATTAACAGCATGGCCCCCACGGTGATCACAAAGATTAACACCAGCATGAGCAGCTGTGCATTATTATACTTGAAGTTTCGTGTTCGTGATTGGAATTGACGAATATACATAAACAGACCCAATGCCAGCATCATAGACAGCATCAGCAGGCCAAATTGTGGCCAATAGTTGATTTTATCCTTGAGCAGCTCGTTCTCATCAAGCAGTGTATAGATTTCCTGGGTAATAATCTCACCCTTTTTGACGAGTACTTCACCCTGTTTAATGTAAACTGTCGGTGTATCTTCACGAGCCTGTACTTTGGCATCCTTCGTAGCTGTATCATCATAAAACTTGTTGGCTGTAATCACAAGCCTTGCAAGTTCCTGAACAACCTCCCGGGAGGTACGTTTAGTAAGCGAGCTTGTACTCACACGCTCCGCTACCTTGGCCCGGGCTGTCTGGGCATCCGTAATTTGATCATTCATCAATCCTGTCACAATCTCACGGGCCACGGGCCGCATTTCGGCAATATCCTCAGATGTAAGTCGCGGAATTTTGATGTATGTTTCCTCTGGGATTCGGTACGTTTGTTCTTTCGTTTTTTCCAGCACCTCATCCAGCAACTTATCTGGGTAGGCATCCGCATTACGGCTGTTGTTCACAAAATTTTGCACAAATTCCCGTGCACGTTGAGGAATCTCATCTTTATAAATTGCAATCTTGTCCGCTCTGGAGACCTGATCATCCTGATTGAGCCGTTCAATTCGATCCAAAATACCAGTAATCAGGTTATCATTGCGGATCGGTACAATAGTATACATGGGCTGAACGCGCTCAGCTGATTCCTCTTGGGCCTTCAAAGTCGCCTTACTGTTAGGAAGCTGCATTGGAGCAACAATTTCCTTTTCACTTGGTTGATTCACCCGGATATCATAGCGTTCGGGAAGCAGCTTGGACGCCAAACCCACATAAAAAAGAACCACCAAAAATAAAAACAGAAGATAGCGTGTTGCCACGCTATACTTCCATCCATTCATTCTATGCTGGAACGTTTTTCCCTTAGATAATTCCCTCGAGGTCATCTAAAACAATCCCTCTCCATCATCTTTTTCAAGGCAGCTACGCTGCTGGTTTTATACGTTTTCTGATCATACACACTATACTCCTGCTTAGGGGCTTAAGCTTGATTCTCAGCAACACGGTCATAAGCGACGATGATTTTTTGAACCAGGGAATGGCGGACAACATCCTCTTCCGCAAACTGGACAAAGCCTATTTCCTCAATCCCTTTTAAAATCGTATTTGCTTCAATCAGACCGGATTTTTTGCCACGAGGCAAATCAATTTGCGTAACATCACCAGTGATAACCATTTTGGAACCGAAGCCAAGTCGAGTCAAAAACATTTTCATTTGCTCTGGCGTGGTGTTCTGAGCTTCATCCAAAATGATAAATGAGTCATCCAGCGTACGACCCCGCATATAAGCCAGTGGCGCAATTTCGATCAACCCGCGTTCCAGTGCTTTTGCCGTCTGCTCTGGACCCATCACATCGTATAGGGCATCATACAGCGGGCGTAAATACGGATCAACCTTTTCCTGTAAATCCCCAGGCAAAAAGCCCAAGTTTTCACCAGCTTCCACTGCAGGACGAGTCAGCACAATACGCTTGACTGAACCTTCCTTCAAAGCAGCTACGGCCAGCACTACAGCCAGATAGGTTTTACCAGTTCCTGCCGGGCCAATCCCAAATACAATATCACGCTTCTTAATCGTGGTTACATAATGCTTTTGTCCAATCGTTTTGACACGAATCGGTTTGCCCCGAAACGTTGTCGTAATTTCTCCCTTGAACAAATCAAGTAACTGATCAGCGCGCAGATCTTTTGCCAGCTCAATCGCATAATGGACATCCCTTTCGGTCAGTATATACCCATTACGAATTAACTGGAGTAAAACATCGAACAATTGTTCGAGCATTTCCACTTCGTGAGCATCACCAAAAACATTAACTTCTGCCTCACGTGATGCTATTTTTGCAGGAATAGCTGCTTCGATCAATTTTAAAAAGGAATCCTGCGGGCCGAATAACGCCTGACCTTCTCCCGCACTGTTCAATGCAATTTGTATGCTGCGTTGTTGTTCTGCCAAATAGCCTCATTCTCCTTGGTTATGAACTAACGGAAGTTCTTCCGCAATATCCTGTTCCACTTCAAAAAGTACTTTCATATAAACTTTACCATTCTCTCTCTTCTCATGCAAAATTTTTTGGCTCATTATTTTCGTTCCTTTGCCGTATTTAGCTAAAATATCCGCGCGCGCGCCTTCTATACCGGACATTTTGGCTTCCGTTTCGCTTAACTTCTGCTCTTGTACCTTGGTCTCCCTCACACTTTCATTCATCCAACCCAGCGGAAGTTTGTAGGAACGCCATGTTAGAGGATCATGTTCAACGGTTGTTTTATGTGTAGAATAAGGTATTTCCCCATATCCCCACAATTGTATCGCGCGGTTACCCAGCACCAGATATAAGCGATCATGGCTATTACCTGTATATGTGCTGCTGCGTCGCACCATAGGACTATTAATTTCATATTCATGCCACACAAGCCCCTTTACCTCTCCCTTGGCTACGACCTGTTGCTGATTTTCCTCATCGCCAAGCGTTCCTGAAATGAGAATGGCTCCTTTCTTGACCCGTGTATTTCTATGCACAACAGGACGCCCCTGCTCGGCAAAAATTTCAGTGACCACCGCGTCTGCCTTGCTGATGAGATGACGTGGATTGTAGAGCGGCGGTGGAGTAGGCTGGGAAGCTTCTACGACCTGAATTGTCACCAAAGTCCCCTGTCTCTCCACACCGATCCAGGATGCCTCTGGCAGCTTCTGCATGAGTGCGCGCGCAAGCTTGTCCTGACTGGAAAGACGAAAATTCCATTGAAACGGATAAAGTCCCTCCTGTCGGGCTACCTTAAGAACAGTTTCTGTAGACAGCTTATCATTTCCCTTCACTTCAATGTCCCAGATGAGCGATGACATGAGCAGAAGACCTATCCAGAACAAGGCCAGTCCTGCGAGAAAAAATTTACGTTTTGCGATTCGTACAACAGTGAAGGGAAGTCCTTGACGCTTCAGAATATGCATTTTGCAGCCTGTCCTTCTCAAAAGCGGACGCAACAGGAAGAAGTGCGGCAGCAGAAGGTTCATTTCTGCATGTCTGGCATCCATTGGCCGCACGTTCCAAACAGGTATTTGATGATCAGTCAGTACATTAATGAAAGCTTCCACACTTTCGCCCTCGACAGCTAGGGTAACCGTGCCACGCAGCTTTGCTAAAGCGGGATGTTTCACGAGCCTTCCTCCGTTCCTTCCATTTGAATATCTGTAATATGTCCCTCTACACTTACCTGATCTGGCAGGATAGACGTAATAATGAGATTATGGCCTGACACTCTTAGCCTGCCTTGCGCAAGTGCAAGCACGAGTTGATCTGGCGTGAAATCCACCACTCCCCGGTGATTCTCTACATAAAGCTGGCGGCTGCCGATGAGGGTTAACCGCGGCAGGTCCAATAGAATGTCCTGCGGAAGCTCCAGCGTCTCGCTGGCCCACTTTCGCAGTTTGCGGCTCATCCGGCTCATACGGCGAAATCTCCTTTCCTGTCATCAAAATAACTGTTACCCAACGGTTAATAGTTATTTTGATGGCAGCTATGCTGCTTTTTTTAAAATTCATTGTTATGACCATTAAGCACTCCACAGTTGTTTCGACGACAGCTATGCTGCTATTTTTTAAGCTCTTGTTATTTACCATCACTGGACGCCGTTCCCCCACGTCACAGATATCTGTACTGTACATTTTATGATCCGGTCATCGCATTTATGAGGCTAAACTTACAATTCGTAGCAACTGTATTATTAAAGAGGAACCGATGTGCACTTTTAAAAACTCACATAAAAAAAAGACAACCTTGTTTTCATATCAAAAACGAGGCTGCCTTATTCATTTTACAATATGAAATGGTTAGTTTTCGGAATCCCGATTTAACAAAGAATTTTTTCTGGAGTAGAAAAAGTAAATAGCCATACCAATAACAAGCCAAATGATAAAGCGAATAAACGTTTGACCATTCAGATTAAGAATTAGCACTCCGCATGAAATTATAGCCAGAATTGGAACATATGGAACTCCCGGGCATCGAAAAGCTCTTGGCAAATCAGGTTGAGTTTTTCTCATAACTATGACAGCGACCGAAATCAGAATAAATGCTGATAAGGTTCCAATGTTCACCAAACTTGCTAACTCATCCAGCGGGATCAACCCACCCATTAATGCAGATAAAGTACCAAAAAACAACGTGTTAATATAAGGCGTTTTATATTTGGAATGGACCTTTGACAGTACTTTAGGAACTAAGCCATCACGTGACATAGCAAACATGATACGAGTTTGACCATACAGCATGACTAGCATGACGGTTGTCATCCCTAAGATGGCTCCGATATCCACAATACCCGCCACCCAATTCTGACCGGCAACCTGCAAAACTAATGACACAGGATGGGAGATACCTTCAAATTGCATGAACGGCACAATACCTGTCATAATCGCGCTAACGATTACGTACAAAAGCGTACAAATAGCCAGTGAAAAGATAATACCACGCGGTAAATCACGAGCTGGATTTTTGGTTTCTTCCGCCGCTGATGACACGGCATCAAAGCCAATGAAAGCAAAAAATACAAGAGCTGCAGCTCCAAACACCCCACTATACCCAAATGGCATAAACGGTGTCCAGTTATCTGGCTTTACATATTTAGCAGCAACGATAATAAACAATAAAACGACAACAATTTTAACAATAACCATGATGTTGTTGATTCGTTTGGATTCTTTTATTCCAAAATAAAGCAAAAAAGTGATAGCTATCAAAATTAAAAAAGCTGGAAGATTAAAATAAGTAGACTGGCCTTTTAAAGCTCCTGGCGCTGCAGTCAATTCAATCGGAATATGAAGACCAATTCCTTTTAAAAAGGATACAAAATATCCCGACCAACCTGCAGAAACAGCGCTGGCCGCCAACATATATTCCAAAATTAAATCCCACCCAATAATAAAAGCCAATAGCTCCCCCATCGTAGCATATGTAAAAGTATAAACAGAACCGGATACTGGAACGGTGGAAGCAAACTCGGCATAGGCTAATGCGGCGAATAAACAAGCAATCCCCGCGATCACAAAAGATATTACCAAGCCCGGACCAGCCGTAACTGCTCCCGTACCTGTCAAAACAAAAATGCCAGTTCCGATGATGGCTCCAATCCCAAGCATTGTTAAATCAAACGCACCCAATTCCCTTTTAAGTGCTTTTTCCCCACGTGTAGCAGCGATCAGTTGATCAATGCTCTTCTTTCTGAACAAGCTATTCCCCATCTACCCCATCCTCCTCAAGATAAATTTTCACCTTTTGATGAACCTGTTAAATCACCTCGATTTAAATCAAATTTCATCTAATTATGGAGTAAATTTTCATTCGTTCTATCGTTGAGAACATTATATATAAAAAAGAAAAAATGAAAACGATTTTCGGAAAGCTTCGTTCATAATCTTACATTTGATCATTTTTCACATACCTATTTTCATAAATAGGTTTCTAAATTAGACATAATGACGTCTTTTTAGATAACAGCAAATGTAAGAATAATGTAGTGTACATGAGGACATCACAGTCCTTGTTAGATAATTAGAGCATTCGTCGTCACGTCTTTTTTTATTCCAGCATGATTATGTATTGCTAAAAATATCGTTAAAAAAAGATCCGCCACAGCCAAAGCCGTGACAGATCTTATCATTTTAATGTCTTCCTCCACCCAAATAACGTTTGGAACGCGGAGGGCCTAATATTTCTGCCCAAATTACACCTTTACGAAGATCAGACACATTCACTGCATCATGCGCTTGCGAGGTTTGCTTGGACTCATCTGTGATTTCTCCCGAATCTCTAACATTGGATATACGATCGAAACGGGATAGAACCGATCTACGCTCTTCTTCCATAGCACGGATTCGATCCTCTAGAGTCGTACTGTTATCCGATAAATCGCGATTCATCCCTTCTTCTGTTGCTGCCCCATCTCCTGCTTCTTCTATACGCCGGGCTTCCATTACCGCCCGTCGTTCATTAGGAAATTGACGTTGCAATTCTCCAGTAACGTCCTGCCGACGTCGCTCTTGCTCTGGTTCCATTTTGAAAGGTCTGGTTGACGTCGAGGGCCCTCGGGAACCATGATCACCACCAAAGGTAGGCATCCCTTGTCGCGGCGGAGATTTCCGCTCTCCGCTTTGAATGCTTTTCCCCAAGAAGGATACCAGCGCAAAGCCAATTACGATCAGGATATACAAATGCTCTAAGATCCAGCTGATAAAATTCATCACTCACCGCCTAACTACCTAATTCATTGGCTACGCCCGTTAGTTAATCTCGGCTCTTGTTATCATTTCCCGAGTTCTCATTCGGTTTACCTAAGGAATTACGCATTTGCGTATCTGCCTCAACATTTTTTAAATTCATGTAATCCATGACGCCTAGTTTGCCGCCACGCAGCGCTTCAGCCATTGCCAGAGGCACTTCGGATTCGGATTCCACCACGCGTGCTCTCATTTCTACGACACGCGCCTTCATTTCCTGTTCCTGTGCCACAGCCATCGCACGCCGCTCTTCGGCTTTTGCCTGCGCAATACGTTTGTCTGCTTCTGCCTGCTCTGTTTGCAGGAAGGCACCGATATTTTTGCCTACATCAACGTCTGCAATATCAATGGATAGAATTTCAAATGCTGTCCCTGCATCCAAACCTTTGGACAATACGGTTCTCGAAATGGAATCCGGATTTTCCAGCACGTCTTTATGCGAATTACTGGAACCAACCGTTGTTACGATCCCTTCCCCAACCCGAGCAATAATCGTTTCTTCTCCGGCACCGCCTACGAGCCGATCAATGTTGGCACGCACCGTAACACGAGCTTTAACCTTCACTTCGATACCATCCTTGGCGACGGCAGCAACAATAGGCGTCTCAATAACACGCGGATTAACACTCATTTGGACCGCTTGCAGAACATCCCGTCCCGCCAGGTCAATCGCAGCCGCACGTTCAAATTCAAGCGGAATGTTAGCCCGCTGCGCGGCGATCAACGCATTGATCACTCGGTCTACATTCCCCCCTGCAAGAAAATGGCTTTCCAACTGGTTGATATTTAAGCCCAGGCCAGCTTTGGTAGCCTTAATGAGGGGATTGACAATTCGGCTTGGTGTGACGCGCCGCAACCGCATAGCTACCAGCGTAATGATACCGATCCGCACACCTGAAGCCAACGCCGAAATCCACAGCATCACCGGGAAGAAACTAAAAAACACGCTCAATACAATAATCACTACTACGGCAATCAGCAAAATGCTGACAATACCCGATTCGAACACTCGCATCAACCTCCATTAATCTAATTCTTCGTTGTTTGCTTAGACGCTTGCGTCTGCCTTGACGACAATTCGCCCGCCTTCTACTTTGGATACGATAATTGGCATATCTGGGGCGATAAATTCCCCGTTTGTTACCACATCTACTCGCTCATCAGCGATTAGCACCGTCCCAGCTGGACGTAATGGAGTCAGACTGACCCCCCGCTGACCTAGTAACGTCTCCCGATTCACAACCGAAGAAAACCCTTGGTCAGCCGTCAAACTTTCCTGAAGTATAAAACGGTTCCATATCCCTCGGTCCTTGAAGACAACTGCGATAATCGCCACCACGGCAACAGCCGCTGCAAAAGCAATTCCCAAAGATATAAACGCATGCTGCATGTTATATGCTGCACGGACTACACCCGCGACAAGGCTGATCGAACCCAATATGCCCAGAATGCCAAAGCTTGGAATGAACATTTCAAGTATAAGTAGAGCCAAACCGATAATGAACAACAACCATGTCTCCGAACCAGCAAAGCCAGCAATATAGTTACCAAAAAAGTACAAGCCAAACCCGAGTACGCCCAGAATTCCAGGTACACCAAAACCGGGGACAAGCAGCTCAATAACTACACCTGCGATACCGATAAATAAAAGCAATATCTGCACGATCGGATGGGTCAATATCTCGGCTGCTTTCTCAGCCCATGTGCGCTCCACATGGATAACATCATCCGTACTGTAGCCCATCCACTGGATAACTTCTTGTTCTGAAGATGCGATGTGATCCGCATAACCCAACTTCAGCGCTTCCTCACTGGTTAAAGAAATGATCTGCCCATTTCCCTTATTAAAGTTCATCTCCGGAATAGAGACCGTCGTTTTGGGATCGACCATACCTCTGGCAATATCCGGATTGCGACCGCCAGCTTCTGCAGCAGATGCCATGCTACTCTTCCACCAAGCTACCGTTTTAGGATCTGTAATAGCCTGCCCACTGCCGTCTACTAACGCTGCTGCTCCAATAATACTCCCTGGTTTCATAGCAATCTTGTTGGCACTCAACGCAATATAGCTACCCGCTGAGGCCGCTTCGCCTTTGATATAGGCTACGGTCGGAATGGGACTGTCTTTGATCAGTTTACCCAGCTTCTCTGCTGTATCTACCCGTCCGCCGGGAGTGTTAATATCAAGTAAAATCAGACCGGCTTTGGAATCAACTGCTTCTGCAAATCCACGTTCCATAAATTTGCCCAGGCCTTGTTCAATTTCCTGATCAACTGGTATAACAAACACAGCTCCACCCTTTGTTTGAGCTGCCGCTGATCCAGAATAGATTAAAGGTAATAACAAAACGGATATCATAATCCACAACGCTAAAAAGATCAATTTGCGGCTGGAGTGGTGATCTTGTCTATGCATTTCTTTCCCCCCTTTCGATCTTTCCTTGTTACAGCATACCAAACTTTGTTAGACAAACTATACAGTTTTCAGGATTTAATGTGAAATTATTGGGTATATTGCTAATCCTGACGCCTGTCACATACTTTACGCCTCTAACAGACCACACGTTTCATACAATTATAGATAGCGCTTTCACAAAGGTGTGCCCCCACCATTCCATTTTACAGTAGGCACCAAGCAAATAGAAATAACACCCTCTGTAAACAGAGGGTGTTGTGTTTTCCTGTTTGTCTCAGGTTTATTGCAGAAATTGCTGAACCGCTTGGTTCACGAGCTTACCGTCAGCACGACCTTTTACCTTAGGCATCAAGGCCGCCATTACTTTCCCCATCTCGGCTTTTGAAGAAGCACCGGTTTCCTGGATGGTCTGCTGTACAATAACTTTAATTTCTTCTTCAGAAAGTTGTTCAGGAAGGTACTGAGCGATGATCTCTATTTCTGCTTTAGTGCTTGTCGCAAGTTCATCACGACCTGCTTTTTCAAACTCATGGAGGGCATCTTTTCGCTGTTTGATCTCACGACTCAGAATATCAAGCACTTCGTTGTCGTCCAAATTCCGTTTCAAATCTATTTCAAGATTTTTAATCGTAGAACGAACCATTCGAATGGTGGAGAGTTTGAACTTGTCCTTACTCTTCATTGCTTGCTTCATATCTTCGTTCAATCGTTCGCTCAAATTCATGATTACTTAGATCCTCCTAGAACTTTCTCTTACGAGCAGCCTCGGACTTTTTCTTGCGCTTTACGCTTGGCTTTTCATAATGCTTGCGTTTCTTCACCTCAGCCAATACGCCATCCTTAGCAATGGAACGTTTAAAGCGACGAAGTGCAGCATCAATTGTCTCGTTTTTGCGAACTTTAGTTTCAGACACCAGTTTTCCCTCCCTCCGACCAGACCGTCCAAGAGCAATAACACGGTTCATCAAATTTTATTATAGGTGAAACGGAAACCAGGTGTCAACCTATAAGAAAAAATGAGTACATAGAAGGAACCTTTTTCCCTCACTTCCGCATTACTGAAAAGACTAGCTCTGTCATTTTTAAGCATGCGAGTCTGAAATACCTGTCAAGGCACCCAATTTAGCGCCGCCCAGCAAGTGATAGTGCAGATGCCCTACCGCTTGTCCACTATCCGGACCGCAGTTGTTAATCAACCGATAGCCAGACTCTGCGATTCCCAATTTTTTTGCAACCTCAATCGCAACACGATGAATCTCCGCAATAAGTGGGAGATCCTCCTCCGTTACAGCATTCATTGAAGGAATGTATTTTTTTGGAATAATGAGCACGTGTACTGGCGCCGCAGGCTGGATGTCATGAAATGCGAGCACATTGTCGGTTTCCAACACCTTTTTACTGGGAATGCTTCCATCCACAATTTTCAAAAACAGATCGTCCATTCAAAACCCTCCTTTGGCAGTGAGCCGATTCTAAGCAATTCAACACAAGCAGCTTGCTCTCGGCATTCAAAGTTATGTATTTTCCACACCAAACAGAAACATAACCAATCATGATTGGCTATGCCTGTGTTTCTATATGTATCATAACGGAAAATGGGGCTTAATACCAGTTTCCCTTACTAACTTCCTCTATTATAGATTTGACACCTTGATCAATTTGCTCTGGCTGTGCACGCGAAATACTGACGCGCAAAAATTTTTCTTGTTCCCTGTAGCTTGACAAATAAAAGCCTTTGCCAGCTACAACCTGGATGTTTCTCGCCTTAAGGTTGTATACCAAACGCTCCAAATTCACCGTCCTCGGCAGCTTAAACGGCGTATAAACGCCTGAGGTTATAGCTGGAGTTTGAATGTACCCGGTCTGATTGTATCGCTCCAGCGCCTTGTTCAGAATATGAATGCGCTCCGAATACAGTTTGGATATAGTGTGTTTATGACGCTCATACATTCCATTTTTAATATAGATATCAAGTGCTGCCTGAGACAGAATTGATGTGTCAACATATCTTTTATAGGTACTGAACGTCTCTAATAGGTTTTCTGGCAGGACCGCAACCCCTAAGCGCAAACCAGGGAAAATGATTTTCGAGAAGCTTTTCAAGTAAATAGTGTGCTCCGTCTGATCGTATGCGTAAATAGGATCAACAAGAGGATCAACTCCCAAATCAGCCATATAGTCATCTTCTACGATGAACACATCATATTTGGCAGCTAAGGCAGCTATGGTTTTTCGTTCCTCTGTGTTATATGAGATACCTAGCGGATTATGATGCCTTGACATCGTATAAAAAAATTTAATGTTCTCCTGCTTAAATTGATTCTCTAGCTCATGAAAATCCAGCCCTTCCGCTGTTCGGGCAATCGTATTGACAGGTATGCTTTCTTCCTCCAAAAAACGCAAATAAATATCGTAGCTGGGCTGCTCAACCAAAATCTTTTCTTTACCATTGGGAAATGGCATTTTGGCAATTATCTCTAATGCCTGTTGAACCCCTGAAGTAACGATAATCCGATCTTTCTTTGCAAACACCTGAGCATCGGCCAAATGCGAGACGAGCGTATGACGCAATGTTTCCAGTCCTTGCGAATCCCCGTAAGTGAACAGATGGTATTTGTAGGTGTCAATAGCCTGATTTAGGCAATGTTGAAAATCCAAATACGGAAATACATTTAAGTCCGGGGATGCTGAAGCAAAATCAACGCAGTCTGAACTATGGCTATGGTGTACGTCGCTGGGGGTTTCCACTACATAGTATCCGCTTTGCGGTATGGAATAAATGGCATGCTTTCTCTCAAGTTCAGCATAAGCTCGCAGAATTGTACTTTTACTGCACTTGTACAGCTCCGAAGCATCACGGACCGACGGCAGCTTGTAACCCGATCTATATTGTCCCTCGCGAATTTTAAGCTCTATATCTAATAAAATCGAAACATATTTTTTCACGATATCCTCCTGCCTGTTCTATACTGACATCCTCTTTATATCCTTAATCCTTCTTAATGTTCCTGTACACGCTTGATGTTAACATGGTTTATAGATAAACTGGGTACTTCTTTTCATTAAATTGTTTATTAGACCCATTTGCTACTGAGACCGTAGATGTGAAAAAGAGGCTGTTTCTCCATGCTGGAAGAAACAGCCTTGCATAGTGATGATGTATGGATGCGCCTTTATAGCACTTGTACGGTACAAGAGCTGTAGGCGGGAGAGAGCAGAAAATTACACGATATTTTTAGCAACTAAGAAGATGAGTTTAGTAATAAGGCAGTAGGCTAATTGCTGTCAACGCAGCAAGTGGCAGAACCAAACGATTAAAGCGGCGACGTCCGTATGGGAATCCGTAAGCAAAAGCAGGAACTGGGTAAGGGTAAGGATAAGGGTACGGAGGATAATAAGGTGCATAGCCGCCATAAGCACGGGAGCCGCATCCACAGTTGTTAGGCGGATAGGGAAGATTCACATTCTCCACTTCTTCTCCACCCATAGGAACAGCTAAGTATAACTTTTCATCATCCACATGCTCTACAATCCCGTCATACGTTGTCCCGTCTTTTACCCATACGCATACATAACGATGCATATGTTGTTGACATAGTGTTTTAGCATCCATCTGTTGCGGTGCTGTAACATTTTCGGTAGTCATGCTTTTTTCCATGGTCGTTTCCTCCTAGACTCTTGCATGTATACCGTATGTTATTCAAAAACGGGCTATGTGCTACACCAAATTGGGCGAATTCCGGCTTGCAAAAAAAAGAAGCACCCCGGGAGCTCTTGGCAGAGCCCCTCTGAACGGACGTATGACGGGAAGATTTCTTCCGCAGCATACGTCCGCCGGGGTGCTGTATGATTAACTTGTCGGCTTAGCTGTATTATAACAACAGTTTGAAACTGTATCTGTGATCTGTATCACATTATTTCAAAATGTTTCCATAACCACGCGAGAGCCTCCACCCGCCTGCTCTGCAGGCAGAACAACCAGCTTGCGTGGGAGACGGGCCCGTAATTCAGGTACATGACTAATCACACCAACAGATAATTGATCGTGATGCAGCTTTTCGAGCGAGGTGATCACGGTGTCAAGCAGTTCAGGGTCCAACGTTCCAAAGCCTTCATCCAGAAAGAAAAATTGAAGAGGATATTGACCCCGCAACTGAATTTGAGCCGACAGCGCAAGCGCAAGTGACAGTGAGGTCAGGAAGGTTTCGCCGCCGGACAAGGTCGATACCGGACGTTTAACTCCCCCATTGGCATCGTCACTAATGACAAAACCACCGCTCGAATCTACTTCGAGCGCATAACGTTGCTTAGTCAGAAAACGCAGGCGACGTGAAGCCGATTGACTGACCTGCATAAGCTGCTCCTCGGCAATATATTCAACGAAGGCATTGCCGCGAAAAACAGACTGGAGCTTGGACATTTTCTCTGCCTCGCTACGCAAATGTAAACGATTGGACTCCAGCTCCATCCAGCGGATGTGCCGACGCTGTAAATCCTCTAAATCACGCTCAGCCTTGGCGCGATTCTGAAGTGCCTCTTCGTCTCGTGCACGACAATCACACAGCCTCGCAGTGGTCGTTTTCCACTGTTCCTCTGTTACTGTTGCTCCATTCAACTGCTCCTCGACATGTTTTAAGCGGGAAGTCAGCTCCTTCTCCCGTTCTCGATGCACACTCACTTCATGTTCATAGCGCGCAGCTTCTTCTGGTCCCAGGCAGCATTCCACGACCTCCGCTTCCGTAGCAAAAGAGGAAGCTTCCAGACGGGTGCCCCAACGGGATTCTGCCGTCTGCCGTCTCTCTTCTGCCGAGTCGAAAGCCTGGCGCGCGATCAGTGAAGCATGAACAGCCTGCTGCTTGCGTTCTTCCGCTTCGGCACGGCGTCGTGCTGCAGCTTCAGCCCCATTTTTCAGTCCCAGCAAGCGTGAGGTCGCTTCTTCCAGCAATGAAGCTGCTCGGCCTTCTCCAACCCACTTTTGGAGCTGTTCTAACTTTTCACGCAGCAGCTCATCTTTGCTTTGGAGCCCTGTACGACGGGCAATAATGATTTTGTCTTCCTCGATGATGCTTTGCTGTATCTGCTGTACACGCACTGCCTTTTCTTCGAGGAAGGTGACACTCGTCTCCAGCCGGGACCGCAGCTCCTCTGTACGTCGGTCGCGCTCCTGCATGGCGCGATAACGCTCCGCAGCTTGGTCTGGGCCGACATCTGGCAGCTGTGCCGCCCATTCGGCGCGCAGCCCCTCGCTGCGCGTGGTACATGCCTCGCGCTTGCTCCGCGCCTGCGCCAGCGCTGCCACCGCCGCCTCTTGCTCAGCGGCTGCACGGATACGGCGCTGCTGTCCGGCGGCGTCTGCCTCACGCAGTGCCTGTGCCTCGGCAGGCAGCGTATGCGCGCGAGCTGCCAGCTCAGCCGCAGCGCGCTCCAGCGCGGCACAGCGCTCGGCCCATGCGGCGACACCACGCGGCACAGTTGGCGCTGCCAGGGGCGCAATTGGCTCGCCCGTGGCGGCAGCGCCGCTGTCTGTGGCGGTAGGCTGCGCTAACAAGCTGCGCTGCTCGTGCAGCTGCTGGCGCAGCGTAAGGCGCAGCTCCTGCAAGCCAAGCCGCAGGCGGTGCAGCTCATCCGGCGCGGCGGAATCCGCGCTATGGGACGCAACAACGGCAGGCGCAGGGTGATGCAGAGAGCCACACACTGCGCATGGCTCTCCTTCGCGCAGCTCGGCAGCGAGGTGCTGCGCGAGACGCCCGAGCTCCTCGGCACGAAGCTCGTGACGCAGCTGCTCCTCCTCAGCAGCCAGTGCTGACACGTCGGCTGTAATTTCCGACTCCAGCGCCAGCAACACCTCAATGCCTTCAGCCGCCTGTGCAGCAAGGACAGAACGTCGTGCCTCCGTCTCCTGTGTCTCCTGCTCCATTAGCTTTAGACGTTCGTCTGCTAAAGCAAGCCGTTTCTCCTGAGCTAAATACTCTTGTTCAGCTTCCCGCCACTGCTCATGCGCAGTCTCCAGCTGTTGCAATCGCTGCACAGCCTCTTGCAGCATACGCCGCTCATCTGCCCGCACTTCATTTTGCTTTAGCTCTTGTTGAAGCTCCTGCTGCCGCTTCAAACCTCGTGTCTGTAACTCTTGTTCCTTTGCGAGAGCTGCGGCATGCTCCGCAAGGGTTTGTTCACTATGTGCTAGTTCAGCCGCCAAACGTTCCCGTTCGGTCCGCAACACTTCCGTATCACGTTCCAGTTGAAGTGCCTGCTCCAATTGATCGATCCGAAGCAAAAGCTTTGGTTCTTCGGCACTGAGTACTTGCCGCGCCTGCTCATCTGCTTGCACAGATGCAAGCGCCGCCTCCGCTGCGGAGGCAGCTAGGACTGCCATTTGTTCAGCATTCTTTTGCCGTTTGTCTGCATCGGCAACGGCTTCCTTCCAATCCGTCAGTGCAGGCAGCAACGCCTCCGCTGCAGATGCTTGTCGCAACTTGTGCTCCAGCAAAGCAATGCCTGGCTCCTGTCTCGCCATCTCCTCCAGTTCGTTCACTCTTTGGCTAAGCTCGATGACTAGCTCCCGTGTTTTATTCAGCGCCTCCGCTTCCTGTGCAACACGCTCCAGCTCGCGGCGTGAAGTCTCTGCATGGGCAATTGCTTCTTGGAGGCGCAGCTTTACTAGCTCAAGCGCTTCAGCACTCGCATCCCCCAGCCCTTGCTGCTCCGCCTCCAACGCTTTCAGGGCGATGTCGTTTTCCTTCACACGGCGGCTCAGTTTTTGTGCAAGTTGATCTCCATACTTCTCCAGATGGAACAAGCGCTGTAGCATCTGTCTGCGCTCACTGCCCTTTAAGGACAAGAATTCCGCAAACTTCCCCTGCGGTAATACAACAGCGCGTGTAAAATCGTCCATTTTCAGGCCAATATACTCCTCCACACAGCGTGTCACATCCTGTACCTTATCAGCAAGCACTTCCTCGCCATCTTCTGTGTATGCAATAAAACGGCTAAGCGTATTATTAACCGATACGCCTCCTGCACGTTTGAAACGTCTTTCTACACGGTAACGGCGAGGTCCTTGAGCTGACATTAATTCAAACGTAAATGCTACAGACAACGTATCCTCGGCATGGTTCATAATGCCCTGTGTACCATTCACCGCCCGCTCCACTTTACCGTACATAGCCAACGTAATGGCATCCAGCAACGTTGATTTACCGCTACCCGTTGGACCAAAAATTCCGAACAGTCCCGTTTCGGTCAAATCATCAAAGCGAATTTCCTGTGACTCCCGGTAGCTTTGCAACCCCGCCAGTTTCAGAAGGATCGGTTTCATACATCACCCTCCTCAGCCTGGTCTCTTGCATCATCCTGTTCTACCAGTTCCAGAAATAACTGTACTAATCCGTCATCCGGCTGTGCTCCGCCCGTTTGTCGTTGGTAAAACGCCCGAAACAGCTCATGAACCGGCAATTCTGAACGTTGGTGTTCCAACTGTGCTGCAGCCATTTCCGGGTACACAGGGCGAATATGAATGATGCCTTCACGGCTTTTGCGCAACCGTTGAATATCTCCCATCGACATTGCTTCATCCAGTGTAATTTCCAGGTCAATAAAGGCATCCGCATCCAGTCCTTCGTCCAGCCAGCGATATACCTCCTCCAGACCTCCCCGTGCTCGCCACCGCACTAGTGGACGTCCACTGGTAATATACAGCTCCTCAACTTGTGCTGGCTTGCCGGCAATCACGTCAATTAACGTAACCGATTTGGCTTGTCCAGCTTCGGAAAAGCTATAAGCTAGCGGAGAACCACTATAACGCATCAGTCCATCACCCTTCACATATTGGGGACGGTGCAAATGCCCCAGAGCCGTATACTGCGCTCCAATGCTCAAAGCAGACGGATCTACGGTATAGGCTCCCCCAACCTGAATCGGGCGTTCCGAATCCGATTCCAGCCCGCCAAGCACATAAATATGGCTCATCGACAAATTAACCGTGTCGGGTCGAAACGCTGTACCCAGTTGCGACATCAGCATCCCTACACGGCGGCTATAGGCCTCGCGTAATATGGTTTCATCTCCGTCTTCAGACAATAGCTCATTCAGACGAGACTCGGAGGGATATGGCAAGGCTGCAATACATGCCATTTCACCCGTTCGCGAAGTATGGACGCGTACTGCTTCCCCGTGAGGCAGTCCCAGTAATGTAATTCCGCGCCCGCTTACCAGCGGGGTGACTGAGGCTACCCTTTCCGGCTGATCATGATTGCCCGCAATGACCACTAACGGTCTTCCTCCAGCTGTAAGACGCGCAGATGCTTCATAAAACAATTGTTCTGCAGCAGCTGAAGGGTTGACTGAGTCGTAGACATCCCCAGCCATCATAATCAAATCCGCCTGCTGGTCGTCAGCCATTTTCACCAATTCTTCCAAAAACGCCTCCTGCTCCTTCAGACGGCTGCGCCCTTCCAGCGTGCGGCCCAAATGCCAATCACCTGTATGCAAAATTCGCATGCTATTCCCCCTCTCCCTAACTATATAACTATAGCTGTACACACTCTCCAGCCTCTATAAAATACAACCATTTCTCAGCAACCTTTTTGCCTGTGATCTCTTCAATCACACGGGCATACAGCTCCAATTGAAAACGATATTGGTCCGTTAAGTGTGACAGCGTACGATATTCGGATATCCGGTCTGTTTTATAATCCAGCAGCACAAGTCCTTCGGAAGTTTCAAACAGACAGTCAATGATCCCGTTCATCAGCACTTTATCGTCCTGCCCGCCTCCCGTAACTGTCTTCTGTTCAGGTAGCACCGCGGGTAAGCTGTGGTTCCAGTAATCGGTGGCCCGCATTGCATAAGTAAACGGAAGCTCACGTTGAATACGGGATGAACCCAGCATTCTGCCCCCCAGCTCACTAGTGAAAAACCGTAATATTTTATTCGTATCCAGCACCTTTGCATGAACATCCAGTAAAATGCGTTGATTCAGCAAACGAGCCTTTGTTTCCTCAATGACCTCAGCGCTCATTACTCCATCTAGGGGCAAATGCAGCATCAACGTATGATAGACCGTCCCTCGTTCCGTAGGAGTCAGCCGCTGATTGCCCATAAATTTAGGTCTGCGCAAGTGTAATTGACTGCTCCGAGTGTCAGATACTTCACGATCCTCCGGTAAGTCGACTTGTTGGGAGACAGAAGATAAATTCAGCCAATCGTCCGATCCCATCTCCTGCATTTCCAGCCATCTTTTCATCTCCGTGACCGATGTATTGGCTGCTGTTTTGCCGGCCTGTTCATACGGGTAGGTCCAGGAAAGAGCACCGGCAATATCCGTTTCACTCTCTTCGGTCAATTCAACTGGCTCCATACCTCTCAATGCTTCTGTTTTCTTTTGCCGCTCTTCGGCCAACACCTCTTCTTGATCCGAGTTTACACGAGAGCCAGAAAGTGTTTCTGAGGCCACGATTTTAAATAACCAGTCCGCCCCTGGCATGTGCTCCAGCCTGTGATAGTACCCATCCTGATCGCCTGCTGCTTCCCTCAGCGAGATCGCAGACGGATGCCGAATCAACGCAGGACCTACCCAGTCCAGATAGCTGCGGCCTGCCGCCAGCATATAGTCTGGTAATACTGTATCCGCATGCTCCTTGACACGTGCCCAGCCCGCTGCGCGGGAAGCGAGATCCTTCACAGTTCCGGTCATAATCAGCTTTTCACGTGGACGCGTAAGCGCTACGTATAGCACCCGCATTTCCTCGGCCAACAGCTCCAGCTGTGAGCGTCGACGGATCGCTAGATTGGGCAGCGTTGGGTAGCTGACCCGGTTTTGCTCCTCCACATATTTAGGACCAAATCCCAATTCCTTGTGCATAAGAAACGGTACATTCAGATCCTGCTGATTGAACATTTTTGCCGTCCCCGCAATAAATACGACAGGAAATTCAAGTCCTTTACTTTTATGAATGGTCATAATGCGGACAGCCTGATCGGGCTCAGCCCCCCTGCTGATCGATCCTAAATCACCGCCTCGCTCCCGTAGACGAGAAATAAAGGTCAGGAATCGAAACAAGCCTCGGTTGGACGTAGAAGTCTCATACTGTCTCGCTCGGTCATATAGGGCCCGTAAATTGCTTTGACGCTGTGAACCGCCAGGCAATCCACCCACCCAGTCCAAATATCCTGTTTCCTCCAGCACATTCCAAATCAATACACTTAGACTGCCTTGTCTGGCTTCCTGCCGCCATGCGTCCAAATTACGCAAAAATGAACGTAGTCGGGCAGACAACGTATTCTCGTCATCCCTATGAACAGAGTCAGGTGGAGATAGCGAGTCCTCATTGAAAAAATCCATCTCCATAACGTCTGCAGAGGTCCCTTTTACCCTCTGCTCGACTTGTTCAGTCTCTGCTGCCGCCAGCAATGCATCATAAAACAATCCATCCGGCTTCTCTAGCCGAATTTGTGCCAGTTCATCTTCGGTCAAGCCGACAATTGGCGAACGAAGCACAGATGCAAGTGGGATATCCTGCTGTGGATTATCAATAATGTGCAGCAGGGACAACATCACCTCAACTTCTGTTGCTTTAAAAAAGCCCGTCGTCTGCTCTCCCGAGGCAGGAATGCCCTCTAGCCGCAGCTCCTCGACAATTAGGGGAGCCCAAACGCTTGCTGAACGAAGCAAAATGACAATATCACCGTAGACTGCTGGACGCATCGCCTTTAATCCTCTGTCGTAAATCAACAGTGGTTGTCCAGTATCTCCAGTCAGCTCCTTGATCCGTTGCGCGATTGCACGGGCCTCTAACTGAGCCGTTTCAAGCTCCGCAAGCTCGGCCAGCTCACTTTCCTGCAAAGCCGATTCGTCTCCAGTTTCAGGCAACTCCGAAGTCTCGGAAAGACCACGCCCGCCTTTATCAACTAACAGCAGCTCAGGTGCATATGCAGACACATCGTCCTGCTCTGTCTTCTCGGGATAGGACGCGCCGTGTACGAGCCACGCTCGTTCATCGTACTCAATTTCCGCTACATCCACACTCATAATCTGGCGGAACACCAAATTGACCGCATCGACAACTTCCTCCCGACTGCGGAAATTACGCGCCAGATCAATCAAAAAGCCATCTTCCTGCTCCTGCATGCCGTACCGTTGATACTTATTCAAAAACAGCCCTGGCTCGGCCAGTCGAAACCGATAAATACTCTGTTTCACGTCTCCCACCATAAAACGGTTACCCGGTTCCTCACGTGATACCAGCTTGACAATATCCTCCTGTACGGTATTCGTATCCTGATACTCATCCAGCAGCACCTCGTCGAACTGCGCTTTGTATTCAAGTGCAGCATCGGAAGGTAGTAGCTTGTACGGAGTAGAGTCGGGATGTCTTAGAATTTTCAGACAATAATGCTCCAAATCTCCGAAATCCACCAACCCTTTTGACTGCTTGTGCTGTTGAAATCGTTCCCCGAAAGCAATCACGGTTTCTACCAGTTCGTCCATCAGAAGAGCCGTTGCATGCAGTTCTTCCAAATAAGCTTCTGCTCTCCTACCGAACAGGGAAGCCTTCATATCCGTAACCATTTTTTTGGCGGCTTCGCGTAACGTCTTAACCCGCTCCTGTAATGCAGGCTCAGTTTGATCTTTTTTGACTGGCTTGAGCTTACCAAATGACGCTTCTTGAAAATGATCATACAGGGACGCCCATGGCTGTGTTTCCAGTGCCTGCAGCAATTCATTTACCATCGCCGCATCTTCTTGCAGCGTCATGGCATATGGCGCAGGACCGCCGGGCTGGATAGCTGTTTCATGCGCCTGTTCGAGCAAACTCGCTGCTCCGCGCAACGAAAGGGCAGCATCCGCCAAAATACTGCGCACCCAGGGAGTCTCCCCCAACGCAGCTACATCCTGTACACGAAATGCTGCTGCCGTCTCACGCAGCCAATGTTCCGGCCAAGGATGGCTTTGCGAAAAATCGTACAGCCGCTGAACAAGCACATACATTGCATCATCGGTGCGTTCTCCACTAAACCAGTCGACCAGCCTGCGAAATGTGCTGCCTTCATCATGGGCCTCATATTTTTCCTCAAACAGTTCTTCTAAAAGCTCTTGCCGCAGCAATTCTGTTTCATGCTCATTCATAATCCGAAAGCCGGGATCAAGAGGAATGGCCTGATAATGCCTGCGGATGACCTCCATACAAAAAGAGTGAAGCGTCGTAATCGAAGCCCGATTCAACAACGATAGCTGGCGGCGCACATGTTCACTTTCCGGTTCCTGTTCCAGCACACGTTCCAGTGCTTCGCGTATCCGTTGACGCATTTCAGCGGCTGCAGCCTTCGTAAAGGTCGCCACCAGCAACCGATCCACACTGAAGCCGAGCTGGGGGTCGACAATTTTGCGAATAATACGCTCTACCAGCACCGCTGTTTTACCAGAACCCGCTGCTGCCGCAACCAGCATGTTGTTACCAGACTCCGAAATGGCACGCCACTGATCATCGCTCCACATGCTTCCTTCCGGCTTGGGCAAGCCTTTAGCGTTTGACGTGCTTATCATTGCTTCATTCCTCCTTTCCCTTCCTGTGTATGACCGAGCAGATCCCAGACCTGATCTTTACCTGGTTTAACCCATTGATTGTAACCATTGCCTTCCAGACTGTCGTCAAATTGACAAACAGGCTTAAAAGAGCAGAAGGTACATGCCGTCTCTTGCTGGATACGATAAGGTTCAATGGCCACATCGCCCTCTGTCATCCGTGTACCAATTGTCCGAATATTGTTACGCACTGAAGCTAGCAGGCTATCCCACTGTTCAGGCGAAGCAACGGAAGCACTGCTGTAAAAACTGCCATCTGCTTTCACCGCAACAGGTAAAATAGAGGAATATCCCTTGTCCAATGCTGTATCCATTTGCCCAACTACATCCCGATCCGCGAGCAACAATCCCTTCATCTTAAAACGTTTCAAAAGCTCCTGACGAGCCTGTTCTGCGCTAAGGCCATTAGGCGATTGCAGCATCGGATTGTGGACGTGAAAATACAGAGTGCCCGCCGGATAAGCAGTCTCGCCTAACCATTCCTCCGCCGCATTCAATAGTACGTCCAGGTACGTGAGCATTTGCAGGGACAAGCCATAATACACCTCATGCAGCTTAAGATCCTTTTGGCTGGACTTGTAATCAATGACACGCAGAAGCAATCCCTTTTCTCCTTCTGCCACATCTACACGGTCAATCCGGCCGACAATTTCCATCACAACACCGTTATCTAACTGAAAGCTTAACGGAGGAAGCGGCTGACCCGGTCCGAAGTCCAACTCCAGTCCAATCGGCTCAAAGCTACCTCTCCGTGCATGTTCACCCAAAATTAACGAAGCACGGCTCACGATGTCTTTTAACTTGCGTAAAATATAGCCATACCGCTTGGAACTCATTAAAATCTCGCCTTGCAGGCGAGGAGCCAGACGCTCCACCGTACTTTCTGCCTCTTGGCGACATTCCTCGGTGGTAAGGCTTCCCCAGCTGACATTGCGTTCACGCAGATTGATCGCCATCTCACCAAGCGCTGCATGGAATAATTGTCCGATGTCCGGGGCCTTCAGACGATACATTTGACGTTCCTTCAAGCGAAGACCATGAGAGGCAAAGTGCGAGAATGGACATGCGACAAAGCGTTCCATACGAGATACGCTGGTGCGCAGCTTGCTGCCATACAGACGGCGACTCGTTTCCTTCTGCATTTCGGCATGGTTCTCGTAAAAAAGTGAGGTCAACAGCTGACGCAGCTTGTCCTTCTCACGTCCTTGCTGGCTGGCATACCAGTTATATACCTCCCACCAGGAAGGTAAAATATCACCGCCACGCCGCCAATGACGTAATTGCGCGATGAGCTGCGGCAAAGCCTCAGACGGATGGGAAGCATACTCCCATTGCGTCGTCCAAGCGTCTCCAGGCAAAGGGTATCCGGCCAGTGGGCGTTCATCCAGATCAGGAAACAGTTGCCGCACATGTCGTACTAACTCTGACGGCAGCAACGGCTTGCCTTCTTCATCAGTCACTGCATAGCTCATCCACAGGCTTTTACCGGCAGAGGTAAGAGCCGTATAAGCGAGAAAACGTTCGTCCAACAGACGTCTTGTCATATCTGGCGCCAGGTCTACACCTTGTTCGTTTAATGCCGTACGTTCCTGCTCATTCAGCACACCATCTTCATGAAACACAGCCGGCATTACACCTTCATTCATCCCTAGCACAAAGGCATGTTGAATACCAGATACACGCGTACGGTCCGTGTTTCCGACGAGCACCTGGTCCAGAGCCGGTGGAACAAGCCCCATACGGAACTCAGCCAATCCCGTTTCCAGTACACCCGCAAACAGAGAAGTATCCAGTCTCTCATCACCCATCATTTCGACGATTTGATCCAGCAATTCAAGCACCGCATCCCATACCTGACGGTGCTCCTTCGCCTGCTCGGGATTTCCTGCTTCCTCTGCCTGATGAATGAAGGCGTCCAGCTTGTGACCGATTTCTGCATCCTCCAGCAACAAATACACGGCCTCACACTTCTCAAGTGCCGTTCGCGCCTTCCCCATACGCTTCTCAAACGTATGTAGAGGCGTCACGATCACATCTCGGCACAACTCCATCAAATCCAGCGTTTCATCCCTTTGACGATTCCGTTCCTGCTCCTCCAGCTCCAGTGACAAGCTGGGTACAGCCTGCCATGGTCGGCCATCTGTCCAACGGCTGCCCTGTATCCCACAGGCCAGCACATAGTTTTCCAGACGGTCCATCTGCTCACGGCTCACTCGACCATCCAGCGGCAACAGAAGGTCTGTTTTGACCGCACGAAATACATCCTCATATCGCCAGCGTCGCTGCACGATATCCAGTGAAGCCCGAATCAATTCCACTAAGGGATGATGAAGTATGCTTCTCCGCTGATCCAAAAATACAGGAACCTCATATTGCTTGAATATCGGTTCCACCCAAGGCTCATAATCTTCTATATGACGCACAAACAGGGCCATCTCCCGATAACGCGCGCCCTCTTCGCGGGCCAGGCGGCGCATTTCACGTACGGCTCCTTCCAACTCGGCGCGGCGATTTGCCGCAGCATACAGTTTTATGCCCTCTGGTTGCGTATCTGCCCATTGCTCTCGTAGCTGCTGAAGCCGTATCCGGTGTCCCGGATTCCGCAGCCCTGTACGATGTTCAAAGTTAGCCTCCAAATACGCCAACGCTGGACGCTCCTTAAACCGAGGCATCGGATCGGGACGTAGTAACTGCGTTTGCGTTTCAATCATCAGCTCCTCTGCCATTCCTTTCAGCTTGACGTAAGTAGCCGCCGAAGGATGAAACAAATCCAGCTCATGCGGAAGCTGTCCGCTTTCGTAGCTGCGGTTACAGGTCAACGCCACTGTCAGCGAAGAGGCGTGCAGCATAAGCTGCTCCACCACCTTGTATTCATGGGGTGTAAACCGCCGATAGCCATCCATCCAAATGTCTGCTCCGCGTACAAGTGAAGACTGTGCAATCTGTTCTGTCAGCATACGAAGTGTATCTTCACCATCGATATATTTAAGCGTCAGCTCCCGTTCAAAATCTTCATAGATTAGACTGATATCCTTAAGCTTGCCTCTTAATATCGGAGCGGACTCCCCCGCAGCATGCATTCTTTCCAGTTGCTCCGGTACAGACCGAGCATCATTTCCGTACTGCTTTAGCTCCGTAAACAATGTATTCAACCGATCTACAAAACCGAGCTGGTCTCCCGAATCCTTAAACAAACTCAGTTCATCCTTGCGACGGCGGATAATTTTATATAAAAGCATCTTCTTGCCTTCTTCTGTTACAGGCACCAGTGCTGAACCACCTGTTTCCTGCATGACTAAATAGGCAAGACGATGGAATCCCATCACCTGGGCGCGCACCGACCCCTGAATACCGTTTCCAGCTTCGGTGAGCAATGCATGCTCAGAAGCAAATGACGATTGCTCCGGTACAAGTAACAGCATGGGCTTACCCAGTGGCTCTTCGCGTAACATAGACGTCATCTCATGACGGATTAACGTACTTTTACCACTACCAGAGCGGCCAATCAATAAGCGGACCGACATGATGCGGCCTCCTTTCCAACCAAAAAACATTCTATTAAATAGTATAGCATATCAGGCAAGGGAAAAAAGAACGTACGTTTGCCATGTTGTAGCAATTGATCACTTCTCAAAAAACAAACAGTCCCGCAGGTTGGCTTGATGCAAGCCTTCTCTACAGGACTGATTTTTACTAAAAATAAGTTTGTTTCACCTATTTATCTTTATCGATTATAAATCGCTTAACTTTGACAGGATGGGATGCCTACAGCCGTGTCCGACTACGCACCTCAAAGATGGCAAATTTCAAATAATGGCCTTCCTCCACACCCAATATTTGGGGATGATCCTTACCTGCCGCTCTCCAATCTACCAGTCGGAGGATTTTGCCAGCATCTGCTGCCGCTTCCTTAATCGTGTCCAAAAACAGCTCCGGCCGCATATGGAACGAACAGCTCGCGGTCACCAAATAGCCACCCTCGTTGACGAGCTTCATTCCGTGAAGGTTGATATCTTTATATCCACGTATAGCTCCTTTAACAGCATTCTTCGTTTTGGCAAAAGCTGGCGGATCGAGAATAACCACGTCAAAGGTGCGTCCGCCCCCCGCAGTTAGCGGCTTGGATGTATCTCCTTTGCCCCCTGCTCGCGCAGTGCGTTCCTCTACACCTTTCACCTGATTGCGTAAATATTGAAAAGCATCGTCGACGACAAACTCGACGCGGTCTTCAAAACCGTTCAGCTTGACATTATCTCGAGCACTTTCAATCGCATGTTCCGAAATATCCAGACAAGTTACTTTTTTCGCACCATGTTTACACGCATTGAGCGTAAAGCTACCTGTATGGGAAAAGCATTCCAATACGGTTGCTCCGTCCCAGAATGGGAATTCAACCACCTTACCACTTTTATTCACAGGCTTCAGGACCGTTGTGCCGTCATCTCCTGGGTTTGCAGCTACTTCCTGTAACGTTATTCCACTACGCGCTCCCCAGCCTCTCATCAACGGCGCAATGGCCGCACGGTTTTCACGCTGGTCAAAGAAATAGCCTGTCTTCTGCCCCTCTACGATATCGACCTTGATTTGCAAGCCGTTTTCCGTCACCACTACATGTCGCGGACAATCACCGTACAAAGGCCCCTTCGTCTGTTCCAATCCTTCCAGCTCGCGGATGGGTACATCACTACGCTCATAGATACCAACTGGTCCCATGACTTCAACAAGTGCATCTCTGATTTCTTCCCTGCGCCGATCCATGCCAAGCGTTAACAGCTGAACGACCAACACATCACCAAAACGGTCTACAATCAGCCCAGGCAAAAAATCAGCCTCACCGTACACCAAACGATAAGCATTTCCCCCGGTTACAAAGCGTTCGCGATGCTCCAAACAATTGCGGAAACGTTGGGCGAAAAAGCTTTTGTCCATCGCTTCCAGCGGCTCATAGGACATCACACGCACTGTTATTTGTGAGGCAGGATTATAGTAACCTGTCGCCAAATAACGCCCTTGATGGTTCAGGACGCTGACCAAATCACCTGCTTCCGGCTCCCCCTCAACCTTGGCTATTTCATTTTTAAACACCCAAGGGTGTGCTTGCTCCAGCCTTTTTTTGCGGCTGCGTTCTAATATTACTGAAGGCAAAATCCTTCACTCCTATTCTTGAATTACAAAATTATCGTTTCGTAAAAAAGAGCACCGCCATGCTTGTCATGGCTGTCCTCGGTAAATCATAGGCTGTTACATAAGTATTCTCACCTAGAAAAGGGGGACTATGCCCGTGTTCATACATGTTATACTCCCACTATGCGGTGGGCTGCTTATTTTTTTAGGCGGGATGAAGCTGATGGAAGCTGCCCTTCAGCATTTGGCCGGCCCCTTCCTTACCCGCTGGCTGGATCGGGCTACCATTTCCCCTTGGCGGGGGATGCTGTTCAGCTCAGGCATTACCGCTCTACTGCAAAGCAGCACCGCCGTAACAGTGCTGACGATCGGACTGGTCAACGCTGGACTGTTGACCTACGGCCGCACGCTCGGCATCATTCTTGGCACCAATATCGGCACCTGTCTGACGACCGAGCTGATGGGGCTCCAGCTTGGCAAGCTGGCTGTTCCGTTGCTATGCGGGTCACTGCTCTGCTGGGGCGCTGCCGTTCTGTGGGGAGAAGCGGTCCCCAGCCACCAGTGTGCAGCTGCCGGAACTTCATCCGGCTCCAATGGGCTGAGCCGCCCGCAGGCTGTCCAATTTATCAGTCTCGTTTTTGCCGGATTTTCGCTGATTCTGGCAGGTATCCGCGTGATGCAAACCGTCGGCCCATGGATTGAGCAGGCCGGACTATTCCGCTGGTTTCTGGATCACGCGGCAGCCAACATGTGGTGGGCCTTCGCTGCTGGAGCCTGCCTGACCGCACTGGTCCACAGCAGCGCAGCCGTCATTGGTATGGCAATCAGCCTTGCTGCTGCCGGCGCCTTGCCTGTCGATGTAGGGATTGCCATCGTAATCGGCTCTAATGTAGGCACCTGCGTAACTGCCCTGATTGCCGCTGTTGGCGGCAGCGTATCTGGCAAATTTGTGGCCTGGTCCCACGTGCTGCTGAACGTAGGCGGGGCCTTGCTCTTTATGCCGTTGATCCCTGGGCTGGATATGGCTGCCACCTGGATATCTACCGAGCCCGGGGCCAAGGTAGCGCATGCCCAAACCCTGTTTAACGTCATCAGTTCTCTGCTTGCCTTGCCCCTCTGCTATTTACCTGTATGGACACGTTTAGAGGAACGTATGTCTCCCCATAAGATTAAACGTTAATTCCTAGCATAAAAAGCGCCTTGCTTAGAATGACATCATTGTTGTCATATCCGCCCTGACGCTGAAGACGCCATGCTTCTTCGGGCGTATGCCAGGCAACGCCTTTGATTTCTTCAATCTGTGCCTGTAAATCTCCGTCCAGTGCCTCTACGAGATAATAATGAACTTCCTTGTCCACTTCTCCATATTCCAGGTGCTGGTACGTGTAAGCAATCATATCCACATGCTGAATAATCCGGCCATTCAGCCCTGTCTCCTCGCGAATTTCACGTAAAGCTGTTTGTTCGATCGTTTCACCCGGCTCCATTTTGCCTTTAGCCAAGGATATCTTGCCATAGCGGTCGGTAATGAGCTGGATTTCAAGCTCTTCCTCCTGTTTGCGAAACACTACGCCACCTGCGGAAATTTCCTTTTTTGCTGCCATCCTGTAATCTCCTTTCCTTGCGCAACAAGGATTCCGTCCTCTCTGTAAGGAGAGGCGAAATCCTTGTTGGCCATCACTTTTGCCTGTTCAGGCTCTTTTTTACAAAGCTGTTTGCAGCCCATTTTCCAATACGCGGACCAATTGACCTTCACTTTCATTAATGCCTGCTTTCGTCAGCTTTACGCGGCACACCTTGCCAACCAGATCCTTATTACCTTCAAACACCAGTTGAATGTAATTGTCGCTATAACCGTAAAGTATGCCGCTATCTTCCGTCCCTTTAGGCGCTACTTCCGGAATAACCTCCAGCACCTGACCAACAAACTTCTCAGCATACGCCAGCTGCATTTGCTCTGACAGTTCAATCAGCTCACGCACACGCGCATTTTTCACGTCCTCGTCCACCTGATCCTCCATACGTGCCGCAGGTGTTCCAGTACGCTTGGAATACGGGAATACGTGCATCTCCGAAAACCCGATTTTTTTCATCAACTCATAGCCATTACGATACATTTCATCCGTTTCCCCAGGGAAGCCGACAATTATATCTGTTGTAATCGCTACATCTGGCATTGCCTTCCGAATCATAAGCATTTTATTATAAAACTCTTCCGTCGTATATTTACGGCGCATCCGTTTCAGCACTGTATCGTCCCCTGCTTGAAGCGGTATGTGGAAATGGCGAACCAACTTATTGGAGCGTTTCAGCACATCCAACATTTTTTCATCAATCTGGCTGGCTTCAATCGAGCTGATCCGAATACGTTCCAGCCCCTCTACTTTCTCCAGATCCCACAGCAGATCAGACAGATCATAATTTTCCATATCGTCACCATAACCACCGGTATGGATACCCGTGAGTACGATTTCCTTGTAGCCTGCATGCACCAGCTGACGCGCCTGTGTGATAATGCTCGCGGCATCACGACTGCGCGATAAACCCCGCGACCACGGGATAATACAGAAGGTGCAGAAGTTATTGCAACCATCCTGTATTTTTAGAAACGCACGTGTATGATGAGCAAAATCAGGCACATCCATTTCCTCAAACACACGGGTCTTCATTATATTACGCACCGCATTTACAGGTTGGCGCGACTCTTGGATTTCCTTCACAAACGGAATGATCTTATCCCGATCCTGCGTACCAATAACAAGATCCACACCTGGAATATCCATAATTTCAGCTGGAGAAGTTTGAGCGTAACAGCCCGTCACTGCCACAATAGCATCCGGATTTCGGCGAATCGCGCGACGAATGATCTGACGGCTCTTTTTGTCACCAGTATTCGTAACCGTACATGTATTAATTAAGTAGACATCAGCAGTCTGCTCGTCAAAATCCACCTGCTCATACCCTTCTTTTTTGAACAGCTGCCAGATCGCCTCTGTATCATAAAAGTTTACCTTACAGCCTAATGTGTAAAATGCCACTGATGGCATATTAAACCCCTCCCATTTCTCCTGTCTCATATAAAATGCATGCCAATGCAACCATACCTGCGGTTTCAGCACGCAGAATACGTCTTCCCAGTCCTGTAGACTGTGCTCCGGCCTGCTCGGCCTCGAGGCTTTCCGCTTCAGTAAAGCCGCCTTCCGGACCTACCACCACCAGCACACGCGGTTTGTCTGCGGACGCCCATTGTTCAGCGAAAGGTCGGATTACATCCCGTAGCTGCCGACCCTGCTCTTTTTCATAACAATAACATATCAAATCATACCCAGCAAAAGAAGCCAGAAGTTCTTTCCACGTCAGGGGTGCGCTAATTTCCGGAATCCGGTTGCGATGGCTTTGCTCAGCCGCTTCCTTCACAATCTTGCGCCAACGCTCCAGTCGCTTGCCTTCCTTTTTGGCATCATATTGCACAACTGTACGCTCGGATAAGAACGGTACAAAACCGGTGGCTCCGATTTCTGTACATTTTTGCATCACCGTCTCCATCTTGTCCCCTTTAGGAAGACTCTGCGCAATGGTGATCTGAACATACGGTTCAGAGGTCATCTCCAGCGGCTCGATGATCATCGCTTTCACATGATCCTGCTCAATTGTATCCAATGCAGCCAGCGCTTCCCTGGATTCCCCGTCACTGACTATAATTTTGTCACCACTACGGCCGCGCATGACTTTGGCAATATGCCGTGCATCCTCACCCGTAACAATAACGTGATCTTCTAGAAATTGCTCTGCCGGAATAAAATAACGCTGCATTCTCTCACACCTATTCTAAAAATAACTAATATTACTAACGTTCCGTACAAATTCCGAATAAATCACCAAGCACCATCATATCATCTTTTGCGCCTGTATGACCAGTCTGTTCCCTCTTCCATTCACGTTATACCCATTCTCATAAAAAAAGGAGCCCTTAGGCTCCGAACAATCCGGTAATGTAAAAAGAGAACTGCAAAAATTGTATATAAATCATCTGAGCCAGTGTGTAAAGAGGTTCAATCGTTATAGCTCGTACCGGTGGAATTACCAGTATAAGCAGGAAAATAAAGATTGA
Source organism: Paenibacillus ottowii (assembly GCF_050516475.1). Lineage (NCBI taxonomy): Bacteria > Bacillati > Bacillota > Bacilli > Caryophanales > Paenibacillaceae > Paenibacillus > Paenibacillus ottowii. The sequence continues at coordinate 1,445,957 of NZ_CP191577.1, forward strand.
CCATTGCTCAAACTGCTGAAGCTTGCGGCGCACACGAGTAGGAGCCACATCCTCCACAATCCGATAGCCATCAAGTGGAGGCAGTGGGATCAAATTAAAGATAAACAAAAACAGGTTCAAATTGATCAGCGCATTGATAAACAAATAGATTGCCTGCGCCACCCGCTGGTTCTCCATTCCTGGCAATACTTGAAAATGAAGGAGCACAGCATAGATCAGGGTCGTCACAAATGCAAGCAGCAGGTTGCTCAGCGGGCCAGCAGCCGATACAATAATGCCCATCAGACGCGGACGGCTAAAATTGTCACGATTCACCGGAACTGGCTTGGCCCAGCCAAAGCCACCGATCAGCAGTAACAGTGTACCCAGCAGATCAATATGAACTGCCGGATTTAAAGTCACCCGTCCAAGCAGCTTGGCCGTAGGATCGCCAAATTTATTGGCATAATACGCATGCGCAAATTCATGCACCGTAAACGATATAATCACAGCCAGCAAATAAAATGGAAGGACATTTAAATTTACACGAAAAATACTTTGTAGAAAATCCATGCTTACCTCTTTCTCGCCACAAACGCCAGCCAATCTTCATCTCGGTTGATTTCGGCAATTTCAAAGCCAGCTGCCTTCAACGCGGTTTCGACTGCCTCTTCTTTGTTTTTCCAAATCCCAGAAGCAATATAAATACCACCTGGCTCCAGGGCATTATATACATCATCAATGAACAGTAAAATGATCTCAGCCAAAATATTAGCTACCACCAGCTTGACTGGCAGTTGAATTCCCAGCGTTGGATCGCTTGCATTGAGCACAGAGAGCAAATCGCTTTCTTTGATGGTGATGCGTTCCTCCAGCCCGTTCAAACGCGTATTTTCACGCGCACTGGATACCGCCACCGGATCAAGATCCAAGGCAAGTACATGCTTTGCTCCCAGCTTTATCGCTCCAATGGCCAAGATACCGGAGCCTGTACCGACATCAATGACTTCTTCTCCACCCTGAATTACGGATTCCAGTGTTCTCAGACAAAGGGATGTTGTCGGATGTGTTCCAGTACCAAAGGCCATACCCGGGTCGAGCTCAATGATTTTTTCATCCTCACTCGCAGGCTCATACTCTTCCCAAGTCGGTTTGATGGTCAAACGATCCGATACACGTAATGGCTTGAAATACTGTTTCCAGGCATTAGCCCAGTCATCTTCATTGACCGTTTTCAGCTCATAACGAACCTCTCCAGGGTCAATATCAAATGTTCTCAATTGTTCCACTCGCGGCTCAATTTGTGCGCGCACACCGTCTATGTCCACTTCTTCGGCAAAATAGCCTTTGATGACCGCTTGTCCTTCAGGTATATCGTTCAAAGGGCGATCGTACCATTGTCCATAAGACGTATCCCGTGGCTTGTTCAGCGAACCAGATTCTTCAATGGAAACCCCTCCTGCACCTGCTTCGTGCAGAAAATTCGAAATCATTTCGACAGCTTCCTCGCTTGTATGTATTGTAATTTCATTCCACAACATGGTTTACATTTCCTCCTCATTTCACATGCATACATTATATTGTACTATATACTCGCATAGGAGTTCAAAAAAGCTGATAATCTTCCTGTTCCGATTTCTCCAGCTCGTCTTGGAATTGCTTGAGAAAAAACAAATAAGACGGGCCATCCCACAAATCATCTTAATAGCTGGGATTCCCGCCTTATTGTATTCTACTCGCTGTCGTTTATAATACGCTGCTGACGGCGGTCAGCAACTTCACTACGCCGAATCGCTTCCAGATCCTCTGCATCTGCCAGCTCTGCCGAGAACTCAACATCCTCGTTTTTGGCAGATTGCATGCGTTTGATTTTCTCGGTTTTGGTCAGCACTTTATCGAACCTTTTGTTTCTAGGCATCGGTCACTGCTCCTTCCAAACTTTTCACAGCATTCCACCCGCTTGTTCTACGATAGACATGGCCTGATGATGGATGGACTCATCCACCACAGCAGTCAATAAAATATCGCGGCCCGTAGGCCCACCCTGTCCTCCGTCACTCATGCCACTGGCAACAGGATCAGCCGCAGCCAGTATCGCCGGACTGCGATCTGTAAATTCTACTCCCTGCGTTAGTGAAGACAAGCTGTTAATCTGTCCCGAAAACACAGGCAGTCCGGCGTTGCCCGTGGACTGCCGCGGATACCGGCTAAAGCGATCTATCGACATATCCGTTACCCGGAGAGCTTCCAGTTTTCTCGCGGCTCCCTGTGCTTCCTCAGGACTTTTGAAATACGCCAAAATATTTTTTTCGCCCATTCCAAAATCCCCCTGTGTAGTAATTGAGCGCAACGCTTGTTTGAGAACATGGATCATTACGCTTTGTTATAGCCTGCTCATTGGCAAGAATTTATATTCTCCACGAAAGGCTAAATGGATACAGGCGTTATCGAGAACAGCAGGGCAAGACTGTGAATTAAAGTTTGTGAAGAACATAACTTTTACAGATGTAAATTAGCAGCTGGAGCTTCACCTGACATGGCTACTCCTGTCTCCCAGGCTGCACGAATAACTGCATCCCGTACCTTTTGAACCACCTTCGGATTAAAAACATCCGGTATGATATAAGTTTCACTTAGCTCCTCAGGGCAAATGGCATCAGCGATGGCAAGCCCGGCAGCCAGTTTCATCTCCTCGTTAATCGTCTTGGCATGGCAATCCAGAGCACCCCGGAAAATTCCTGGGAAGCACAGCACGTTATTAATTTGGTTAGGAAAATCGGAGCGGCCGGTAGCAAGCACACGCACATAAGGTAAGGCTACGGTCGGATCAATTTCTGGCTTCGGATTCGCCATAGCGAACACTATAGGATCAGTTGCCATGCTTTGTATATCTTCCACAGTCAGTATATCTGGACCCGACACACCAATGAACACATCAGCTCCCACAATCACCTCAGATAAGCTTCCACTTAAATTATGCGGGTTAGTCATGTTCGCAAATTCTGTCCAATGCGGGTTACTGTATTCTACACCACGATGAATGGCTCCTTGTCGATCAACGCCAATCAGATTGCGCACCCCTGCCTTGAGCAGCATGCGCGAGCAGGCCATACCCGCCGCACCGATACCAGCAAATACTACTTTGATATCTTCCATTTTTTTGCTGCATACCTTTAGTGCATTGACCAGACCCGCTAATACAACGACTGCTGTCCCATGCTGATCGTCATGAAATACTGGAATGTCGAGTTCCTGCTTCAACCGTCTCTCGATCTCAAAACAGCGTGGCGAAGATATATCCTCCAAATTAATGCCGCCAAATGCTGGAGCGATCATTTTGACAATTTGAACAATCTCATCTGGGTCCTTTGTATTGAGACAGATGGGGAATGCGTCGACACCTGCAAACTGTTTGAACAGCACCGCTTTACCTTCCATCACAGGCATAGCAGCCTCTGGTCCGATATCCCCTAATCCAAGGACCGCCGTCCCATCTGAAACGACCGCTACTGTATTTTTTTTAATTGTTAATTGGAACGCTTTGGCTGGGTCATTGGCAATTTCCATGCAAATTTGGGCCACACCTGGCGTATAAACTTTGGACAACCCCTCCATTGTTTCAATTCGTTTCTTGGGTAAGGTCTCCATTTTGCCACCTTCGTGTAATTCTCTGATTTCATCTGTTAAACTGCTCATGTTTCTCTCCGTCCTCTCATTAAGTTTATTTAATTAGACTGTTATATCTAGGTTGAAACTCATTAGCTCCAAAATTGGAGTAACAAGGTGGCTAAAATGACCGTGCCTGCTCCTCCAATCCGTGTTGCAATTTGGGCAAAAGGCATCAGCTCCATCCGATTGGATGCAGACAGAATGGCTACATCGCCTGTGCCCCCTAATCCGCCGCGACAACTGGTCACTAAAGCAGCTTCTACGGGATACATGTGAATCCATTTTCCAGTGAAATATCCAGTAACAATCAACGCAACCACTACAGATGCGCAGGTGATCGCATACGGAACCGTTAAAATTCCTACTACACTATCTAATGGCACATACAAAATACCTAGCCCTACCATCAGAGGCCACGTCAGACTAGCCGTGATACATTTATACAAATGAAAAGCTCCCTGCTCCAATGAGTTCGGCATGATCTGAATACACTTAATTAATGCCGCCGCCAGAATCATGAGGATCGGTCCTGGAATATGGAGATACGGCTCCAGCAGCTTACCCACAATAAAGAAAGTGCAGGCTAACAGCAGACCTCCTCCCATTAACGGAAAAGAAACAGATTGTCCCAAGTTTACCGGAGCCAACTTACCTTCTCCTTTCTCAAGTTTCAACAACTTCCCGTTACCAGAAGTGTTTGGTTTTTTCTCCGCTAATCTTTTCAAGACACCTGCACCTATGATTGCAACTATGTTACCGATAATTGCAGCCGGGATAAACTGGGATACGAATACCGCAGAATCCTTGCCCAGTACCATTCCATACGAAATGGACAACGGTAAAATGCCTTCTCCAATTCCACCGGAAATAATCGGAATGATGATGAAAAAAAATGTGTGATAAGCACTATAGCCAAAAGCCATACCCACCACCATACCAACGGCGACCGCAGCAATAGACCCTATAATAATGGGGGCAAAAATTTTGACAATTCCATTCAGCAGCATTTTGCGATCCATACCAAGAATGCTTCCTGTTACGAGACATGCGATGTAGAAATAAAGAAAATTTGAGGTTTTCATAAGCGTATGCACAGCTCCCATGGCAGATGGACTGAACATATTCCAAAATACCATTAACGATGGAACCATAAGGGATAGAATGGCTGGCCCGCCTATATGTTTGAGTAAGGGAAGTTTGGCCCCCAGATCACTGAGCAGTATACCTAAAATCATGATGACGGCAAACCCGCCCAACAGATCGTTCGGAAGTCTTTCTGTAATTGCTGCCGCATAAACAATCAACGCGATCACAATATACAGCGGAAGAGGAATAACTCCCACCTTTACCCTGCCCAGCATCCTAAACCCATCTAAAGTATTTTTACTCCATCTTTGCTCCTTTTGAATGACAGGCTGGTTTGTAGCATTTTCCATAAATCTCCCTCCATAAAGTGAAGAATGATGATCATGTTCCCATTCTACACTATGGAAAACGCTTTATTTGGTTTTAAAACTAAGAACTAACTTTTGTAACTAAAGTAATCAGAAAGAAGGTTAAATATAACTATTAATGATTCCTTCTGCCTGCGGCAACACCTGGTATTGGTAAACAGGACGTCCAATAGTACCATAGATGGTTTCCATAGAGAGCACTTCAATCTCTGTCATAAAAGCCAGATACTTGCGCATAGATACCCTGGAGATCCCTGCACTCTCCGCAATATCCTCGGTGGAAAATAGAGCTTTATGATGCTGCTGGATACAATTCCATATCATAGCCAGCGTGGATTTCGTTATCCCCTTGGGCAACCGTGCCAAGTCTTTAGTGATGCTTTTGTGATAAATTAGTCGGTCCAGCTCTTCCTGTGACAGTAGACTGCGCTCACGCACAATACTAATGTGCTCTCGGTACCCGGTCAGGGCCTCTAGAAAACGGTTAAAGTGGAAAGGCTTGATCAAATAGTCCACCGCGCCGAAGTTCATCGCTTTTTTGATACTGCTCATGTCACTTGCAGCTGAGATGACAATAACATCCACATTCACTCCAGCCTCCCGTATGAATGACAGTAAATCGAGGCCATTGCTTTCTTGCATATACACGTCCAGCAATATCAGATCAAGCGCTTGTTCAGCTATATATTTCTTAGCTTCTTCCACTGAAGAAGCCCAGCCGCCACATTGAAAGCCCTCTACCTGCTCTATATATTTACGATTAAATTCCGCAACCATCGGATCATCTTCTACAATTAGGACATTAATCATGTTTATCATTCCCCGCTATACTGTATGGAATTGTAATCTGAAAACAGCACCCTTGCTCGACAGGGATCAATTTAACACTTCCTTGCAGCCTCTTTACGCTTTGCGTCACCAGATAAAGCCCCATCCCTCGTGACTCTCCCTTGGTCGAAAAGCCTTTTTCAAAAATAGTCTCCCTAAGGTCCTCCGGTATACCCGGACCATTGTCGCACATGATACAGGTCAGACAGCCATTCTGCCGGTTTTCCTCATAATAAAGTGAAAGGGTAATCCGCTTAGGCTCCAGAGATTCCATCGCCTCCACTGCATTATCAAACAGGTTGCCAAGAATAGTAATCAGTTCATGTGTCGTTTGGGTTTGACTGGATTCAGGCAAGTGACTCCCCGGAGTCAGTTCAAAACTTACCCCTGCCTCTCTGGCCCGGCTTAATTTTCCTAACACAAACCCCGCCATAACTGGGTCCCTAAGCTGCCGGGTAATGGAACCAATTTCTACTTGATGGTGCTCGACGGCATCCATAATATAGTGCTCCAGTTTATCATACATTCGCAAGTGTACCATGCCCATAATGACATGCAGCTTGTTCATAAATTCGTGAGCCTGCGCACGTAGTGCTTCTGTGTACAGAGAAACTCCTGTCAAACGTTCCGCAAGCTGATTCATCTCCGTCTTATCCCGAAAGGTTACAATGGCTCCGACAATGGCTCCTTTGACCCGGATCGGAACACTGGTCGTCAGCAAGGTGATCCCACCCAGCTCCATCTCCTCATCCATCCGTGGAGTGCTCGCTTCCAGCACCTCTTGCAATCGGAAAGCAGATAAATACACAGTAATTTCCTGTCCAGAGAATGAAAAATCTTCAATCCCCGCTTGCCTGAGTAGACGGATCGCTTCTGCATTCATCAGCATGATACGACCGCCTTCATCCACCGCGATGACTCCTTCCTTGATGGACTGCAACATCGCGCTGCGTTCCTCCAGCAAACGTGCGATTTCCGGCGGCTCCAGACCGACCAGCATATTTTTGATTTTTCGAGCCAGCACAACAGCTCCTCCTGTGCCAATCAACATCCCGATACCAATGACGATAGCAATAAGACGGGTGTTACCTTCCTGGGCTCTCTGTACATCTTGCATGGATATACCGACTACAATCGCCCCTACCTGCTTTCCCGTTATACTAAATATGGGGGAAAAAGCCCGCATGGACATGCCCAGTGTCCCCTTTGCAACGGACACGCTCTCCTGACCATGAAGGGCAGTATACTCATCTCCTCCAACAAAGGCTTTGCCGATCTTCCTAGCATCCGGGTGTGTTCTACGAATTCCCTTCATATCCATGACCACGACAAATTGGACATGATTCGCCGATGAAACCTTCTTCACATATTCCTGCATGGCAGGAGAATAATGGGTCTGTTGCAATTGCTCAATAATAAGCGGTGTATGAGCGAGTGTACGCGCTATGGACATGGCCTTGTCTTCGAGCCCCTTCTCCGTTTCATACTCAACTCTCTCCGCAAATAACAGGGTTACGGGCAGAAGCACAAGTGCCATAACCAAGCAAACTAGCAGCGTTATTAGACCTCTAAGCTTTAACAGCGGCTTGCCACGACGCAGCCTTGGCCGTATTTTTTTGATGGAACTCACCCCTTTTCTACTTGCGAGAAACTCATAGTTCAACTGCTTATACAAAAATGGTTATGTATGTGTTTACGTAAACATAAAAAAGGGGAGCTATCCCGCACTGCGGAATAGTCCCCTCGAATTCATGGTTGAAGCTCCGCGATTTCGGCTTTGGCTTAGTCGCCTCGGAAGGCGCGCTTCACACGGTCAAAAAAGGACTGCTCATTCTCATGTGTCTGCTCTCCACTAAGCGAAGAGAACTGACGCAGCAATTCCTTCTGTTCCTCACTCAGATTGCTAGGCGTTACCACAACTACCTTAATATGCTGGTCACCTTGACCTACGCCGCGCAGTTTTGGTACACCCTTTCCTTTAAGACGGAAATAAGTGCCTGTTTGCGTGCCTGCCGGAACTTTCAGCTTCACTTTCTCAGTCAACGTCGGAATTTCAACCTCATCTCCCAACGCTGCCTGCGAGAACGTCAGCGGAATTTCACAGTAGATGTCGTCTCCCTCACGCTCAAAGAAGTCGTGCGACTTCACACGGAATACGACGTACAAGTCGCCTGCCGGTCCTCCGTTGACCCCGCCTTCGCCTTCACCGTTGATACGCATTTGTGCGCCATCATCCACACCCGCTGGAATGCGGATATGAATTTTACGTTTTTTGCGGACACGACCTGATCCACTACAAGTCGTACATTTCTCTTTGATGATTTTACCAGAACCGCCGCAATTGGAGCAGGCGCGTCGATTAACCATGCGACCAAACGGTGTATTCTGCACCACTTCTTCCTGTCCACTGCCGTGGCAGACGGAACAGGTCTGTGGTTTAGTACCCGCTTTGGCTCCTGTACCATGACACGTATCGCATGTTTCCGTACGTTCAATTTGAATGTCGGTTTCTTTACCAAATACCGCTTCTTTGAATTCAATCGTCATCGTATATTGAAGATCGTTCCCTCGTTGCGGTGCATTCGGATCACGTCGACCGTTGCCGCCACCAAAGAACATATCAAAAATATCACCAAATCCGCCACCGAAGTCGGCACCGCCGAAGCCGCCTCCCATGCCCTGATTCGGGTCTACATGACCGTATTGGTCATATCTTGCCCGCTTCTGGCCGTCACTGAGGACATCGTAAGCTTCTTTTACTTCTTTAAATTTTGCTTCAGCGTCCGCAGCCTTGTTCACGTCCGGATGATACTGACGCGCAAGCTTACGGTAAGCCTTTTTGACTTCCTCATCCGAAGCACCTTTTGCGACACCTAGCACCTCATAATAATCACGCTTATCAGCCAATGTTCCACCCCCATGCCTACAACGTGTCTGCACTACATATAAAAGGAAAGCCAAAGGCGCGGGATGACCCGGCTTTGACCTTCCCATCATTTCAAGGCAGTACAACCCGTAATATGCTTATTTATCTTGGAAATAACGGTTACCCTTAGGCTAATTGTTATTTATCAAGGCAGCTACGCTGCTAATTACTGTTCAGTATATCATAACGCACCGGTATACCGTAAAGTTGCCACTACCCGATCCGTTGCTTAATCTTTCTTCTGATCTTCGTCAACAACTTCATAGTCCGCATCAACTACATTGTCACGGCCTTTGCTGTCTGCTGCTCCTTCTTGAGCTTGTGCTGCTTGAGCGGCTTGCTCATACAATTTCACAGACAATTGCTGAACGATTTCAGTCAGTTCTTCAGTAGCTTTTTTGATGTCTTCCAGGTTGTCGGATTCCAGCGTTTTTTGCAGATTTTCTTTAGCTGCATTGGCTTTTTCGACTTCACCTGCATCCGCTTTTTCGCCCAGATCTTTAATCGTTTTGTCTACGGAGTAGATCAGTTGGTCTGCAGCGTTTTTCGCTTCTACCAGATCTTTGCGTTTCTTATCTTCTTCCGCATGCAACTCGGCATCCTTCATCATACGTTCTACTTCCTCGTCGCTCAAGCCGCTGGAAGAAGTGATCGTAATTTTTTGGCTTTTGCCTGTGCCTTTATCTGTAGCAGAAACGTTCACGATACCGTTCGCATCTAGATCGAAGGTAACTTCGATTTGCGGTACACCACGTGGTGCTGGAGGGATATCTCCCAATTGGAAACGGCCCAGTGTTTTGTTGCCTGCTGCCATTTCGCGTTCACCTTGCAGTACGTGAATTTCTACGCTAGGCTGATTGTCGGCATATGTCGAGAATACCTGCGATTTGCTCGTAGGGATTGTCGTGTTGCGTTCAATCATTTTAGTGAATACGCCACCTGCGGTTTCGATACCGAGGGACAGTGGAGTTACGTCAAGAAGAACGACGTCTTTCACATCACCTGTCAATACACCTGCTTGAACGGCCGCACCCAAAGCTACCACTTCATCAGGGTTTACGCCTTTGTGAGGCTCTTTACCTGTCAGCTTTTTGATTGCTTCTTGTACAGCTGGAATACGTGTGGAGCCGCCGACCAGAACGATTTTATCGATGTCGCTAGCACTCATGCCTGCATCTTTCATCGCTTGACGAGTAGGTCCCAAAGTACGTTCTACCAGATCTGCGGACAATTCTTCAAACTTCGCACGAGTCAGGTTCAACTCCAAGTGCTGTGGAACGCCGTCAGCTACGGTGATAAACGGCAAGGAAACAGTTGTTGTCAATACGCCGGACAGTTCCTTTTTCGCTTTTTCTGCTGCGTCTTTCAGACGTTGTACAGCTGCTTTATCTTTGCTCAGATCAATACCTTGATCTTTCTTGAACTCATTTACAAGGTAATCAATAATCACTTGGTCAAAGTCATCGCCACCCAGCTTGTTGTCGCCGCTTGTAGCTTTAACTTCGAAGAAACCATCGCCAAGTTCCAGAATGGATACGTCGAATGTACCGCCGCCCAAGTCATATACAAGGATTGTTTGGTCTTCGGATTTTTCCATACCATATGCCAATGCAGCTGCTGTTGGCTCATTGACAATCCGCAAAACTTCCAGACCGGCAATTTTACCTGCGTCCTTAGTTGCTTGACGTTGACCGTCATTGAAATAAGCAGGAACAGTGATAACTGCTTGAGAAACCGTTTGGCCTAGGTATGCCTCAGCATCGGCTTTCAGCTTTTGCAAAATCATAGCGGAAATTTCCGGTGCAGAATATTCCTTACCATCAATGTTTTCTTTGTGACTTGTACCCATGTGACGCTTGATGGACATAATTGTACGATCCGGGTTTGTAATGGCTTGGCGTTTTGCCGTTTCCCCTACAATACGCTCCCCATCTTTTTTGAAACCGACCACGGAAGGGGTTGTGCGTGCGCCTTCCGGATTTGGAATAACGACGGCTTCGCCGCCCTCCATAACAGCCACACAAGAGTTGGTTGTACCTAAGTCAATACCGATTACTTTGCTCATCGGACAATTCCTCCTTCTGTATATACGAGGCCCTCAGGCCAGAATAGTTGATCAGAATGATGTAAGTCTAATGTATATAGAAAAAGTTACATGCTAACTTTTACCATTGCTGGACGAAGCACCTTGTCCTTCAGCATGTATCCCTTTTGTACCTCTTCAACAACAATGCCTTCATCATGCTCTTCGCTCTCTACCTGCATGATAGCCTGATGGAAATCAGGGTTAAACGGTTGTCCAACCGCATTCATGGCCGTTACTCCCTCTGCCTGAAGCACACTCTCAAACTGGCGGAAAATCATTTCCACCCCTTTCGTGAATGACTCAGACTCTGCTCCTTGCGATGCTGTTGCCAGTGCACGCTCGAAGTTATCCAAAACAGGTACTAACTCGGTAACCAGCTTCATAGACGCATATTTGGCAAGCTCTTCCTTTTCTTTCAGCGTACGACGGCGAAAATTGTCAAAATCCGCCTGTGCACGCAGTAACCGCTGCTGATGCTCCTCAGCCTCTGCACGAAGTTTGGCCACCTCTGTGTCTTCTACCTCGGCTTCCAGTGCTGCCGCTTCATTCACCGGCTCTTCCTGCTGGCTCGTTTCGGCGGCTTCCTCTGTGCTTACATTTTGTTGTTTTTCATCTTGGAACGCTTGTTCTTCCTTCAAAATGTTTCACCTCCTTCAAGTTGTAACTCCCCTTACAAAAGCACGCAACAATGCACCCGCGCAGGATACAAACCGTATCCCAGCGCGGAACATGTAGGACCGCAATCTGTGCGATGCGATCTTGTTTTATTTAAACCGTTGCGTTAGCATTGCGGTCAAATCCTTAGACAGGATACCCAAAATATTAATAACTCTCGCATATTCCATCCGCGTCGGCCCCAATATACCTATCGTGCCCAACGCTTCTCCGTCTACTGCATATGTAGCAGTAATCAGGCTGCAGTTAGCAAACGCCTCATGATTATTTTCCGTACCGATGCGGACTTGAATTTCAGGTGCTCCGGCTACAGGGGTCATCAGTTTAAGCAGCGTTGGTGTTTCCTCCAGCAGATCAAGAATATGTTTAACCTTCTCAACATCTTTAAATTCAGGCTGATTCAGCATGTTCGTCGCACCGCTTAAATACAAGCGCTGATCTGATTCATTATCGAGTGCTTTATCCAGCACCTTCATAGCGTCCTCAAAATGAGATACATGCTTCTCCATTTCCTGACCAAGCGCGGTGTAAAGGCGTGATTTAAGCTGATAAATCGGCACGCCGACCAGCTTGCTGTTCAACAAATTCACAACCTTCTCCATCTCGGAGATTGAGATTCCTGGTGGAATATCCACCGTTTTATTCTCCACCTGACCTGTATTGGTCACGATAATCGCCACTGCCGTCGTTTCGTTGAGCGGCAACAGCTGAAAATGACGCAACGAAGTATGAAAAACCTCCGGCCCAAGCAGGATGGAAGTATAATTGGTCATATGGGACAAAATGCCTGATGCATGCTGGATCACTTGTTCCATTACATTCAGCTTTTCGGCGTAAAAGGCTTTTAGTTCCCGCATTTCCACAGGCTTAAGTGTATTTAGCGGCACCAAATGGTCCACATAATAACGATAGCCTTTATGAGACGGGATGCGTCCCGCAGAAGTATGGGGTTGCTCCAGATAGCCCTGTTCCTCCAAATCCGACATTTCATTACGGATCGTAGCTGGGCTGAATCCGACATCCTGCCTTTTGGATATGCTGCGGGAACCCACTGGCTCAGCCGAACGGATGTAGTCATCAATAATCGCATTCAAAATGAGTCTCTGACGTTCGGTTAACAAGCGAATCCCCCCTTATCGTTTATCCATAATAGCATGATTGTTAAATGGAATCATTAGCACTCGTTCGCGATGAGTGCTAACTGATAATACAAAAATACCAAACCGACCTGATCATTGTCAAGTCAGATCAGTATTTTCAATAAACGATATTTATTACATCCATTTTTGATTACTATGGCAAAACAGAGCGTTTGCAATTTTTCACGTAAAACCTCATTATTCATCATATCCAAACCGTATTTATCTATAGGACAGAAAACAGAAAAATTTGAGATGGTGTCCCCAAGCTGTTTTAACTTCATTGCCCTAAAGGAGGAATGAGATCTGAGAAGCCAGCCCCGTAACCTTTTATACGCCCTAATCGCACTCTTACCCACCATTTGTATGTTTTACATTTTGATTGAATTGTTTCCGTACACAGGACTTGGCAGAATAGTTGCTTTGCCACTAACTTTTATTCTGAACGCTGCTCTTATGATTTCCGTAATCCATCTAATTCGTAAATTAAGAACTCTGTGGTGTGTCTTTATCCTGGTCCCTACCATTCTGTTAAGCATGTGGAATACCATTTTATTTTACCCACAAGAATTTAGTCCAAGTATTCCCAAGCAAATAAAATATAGTGTTACAGCTATATCACATTATGATGATTTAACACCAGCCGATTGGGAAGAGTACACATATCGTCCAAGCCAAACCGGAGAGTCTGAAAAATACGTTGTCGCCTTGTATAAATACAAACATCAAGTGCCGTTAGATGGCACTACATACTTTTATAATGATACGGATTATTACGGGGAACATCCCATAAGCAGCCTGAGTGAAATACCCTCGGAACTGAAGCCTCATCATCAATTCATTTGGTGGCTGCTCCAAACCTTCGAGAAATGAACAAGGGCAAACATTACAAGCTGCAATACATACGCACAACTATGTCCTGATAAAAAAACTGAACTGACCTCATTATTACCAGGTCAGTTCAGTACTTTCAATACTGCGATTTCATCACAATTGTTTTGCTTGCTGCAGTGAATGCAGTCGGTCCATACCTTTTCAGGGAAAATCTCTTTGCTAACTACATCAAAACCGTTTTTTATAAAAAAGGATACCTCGTAGGTCAATGCCATAATTTTAGGAATACGTTGCCGCTGCGCTTCTATAATAAGGCCCTCCACAAGCTTGGAGCCAATTCCCATTCCTTTATGCCCCTCAGAGATGCCAAGGGAGCGAATCTCCACTAAATCAGCGCCCAATTTGCATAAAGAACCACAACCAACAACTTGACCATCCACCTCTGCAACAATAAACAGCTCCAGTTGGCGCATAAGCACTTCCCTTGAACGTGGCAGCATAATCCCCCGCTCTGCATAGCCGCTAATCATTTGATATAAAGGCTCCACATCCTCAGGAACCGCACTTCTGCACAATACATCTTTACACACTGAAGCCATCTTGCTCTCCTCCTGCCGCTTGCCGCATATAATGAATAAATATACAACATTACGCATAGAATCGCAATACTCCATTTACCCTGCTGTGGCAGAATGGTGTAATACAATGATAGTACAGCTTATGCGGTGAAAACGTACTGTATCGAAGCCTGTAACTTATGCATTTGCTGTGATCGACCCGATAAACTCTGCAAATACATCATTTCCGAATAAAATACCGCGTTCGCTCAAACGATACCCATCCTCGATCGATTCGATTAATCCCGCATTCAGCATTTTTCCAAGAGGAACTGTAAATATGTCCTCCAACGCCTGACCGAATTGAGCTTTAAAGCGGGATTTGGACACCCCCTCCAGCATTCTCAAACCGACCATGAGGAAATCCTCCATGGCTTCCGCCGTCGGCACCTCAAAGCTATCCAGACGTGGCAGACCATTCCGAGTAGCCTCCACATAAGGGTTAATGCCCTTAATGTTCATGTGACGCTCTCTGCCGACATAACCATGTGCCCCAGCGCCGAGACCGTAATAATCCTCATTACGCCAATAAGTCATATTGTGCTTACTTCCCAAACCTGGTTTTGCGAAATTACTAATTTCATACTGTTCATAACCCGCTTCTTTCATGCGACGCATAAGGAGTAAATACATTTCCAATTCGTCATCTTCATGTGGAAGCGGCAGCTGATTTTTCTGATACAGCGTGTGGAAGAGCGTGTTCTCTTCAACCTTCAAACTATAGATAGAGTAATGAGGAAGCTCCAGCTCCAGCGCTCTACTAACGCTTTCATCCAGCATATCAACCGTTTGGTTCGGCAAACCGAACATCAGGTCAATCGACAGATTGTCCAAGCCAGCCTTACGTGCGTTTTCCAAACTACGATAGACATCATCTGTACTATGAATACGTCCTATGCCTGTAAGCAGCTCATTCTGGAAAGCCTGCACACCAAAGCTGAGTCGATTGACGCCGCCTTCTTTCATCACAGAAAGTTTTTCAAAATCAGTTGTACCCGGATTGGCTTCCATGGAAAACTCAATATCTTCGGCCCAGTTTGGAAAATAGGTACGAACGCTCTTCAGGAAATATTCCATTTCCTTCGGAGTGAGGGTTGTTGGTGTTCCGCCCCCGACAAAAATAGTCTTTATCTCCCCAGGTGGGTGAAGTTTGACTGTATGTTCCATCTCTCGCTCTAAGGCATACAAGTATTCCATAACAGGCTGATCCTTGAGCACATAAGAGTTGAAATCACAGTAAAAGCATTTATTCGTACAGAAAGGTATATGCAGATAAACCGCTTGAGGTGCGGATGAATATTCATGTTTTTGTATGGATGCGGTCATACCGATCCTCCTTATCGATTCAGGGTGTGGTGATAAAAAATGGGCTGATGAGGGGGAGAACGCTTCGTGAATGGATCATTCTTGCTAACGCTTCTTCAGAACGATTCCATCCACTCCGCTGCTGCCCACCACGAATCAGCCATTTTTGTGGTGTAGGTGTTGCAGTAAAAAGAAACATCTTTAGACATACTCTAAAGATTTAAAGATATAGTCGCCATATTACTCTAAATCAGTTTTGAACGAGATTTCTGTCCTGAATAGCTTGCTCAAATAAAGAACGTCCATTCTTCATGCTGGACCAATGCCCCATGAAAGAATGGACGAATACTTCAAACTGCTTTACTCATCTATCTTCAGTACCGCCATAAATGCTTCCTGTGGTACTTCTACGTTACCGACCTGCTTCATACGTTTCTTGCCCTCTTTTTGCTTCTCAAGCAGCTTCCGTTTACGGGAAATATCGCCGCCATAACATTTGGCCAAGACGTTTTTACGCATAGCCTTGACGGTTTCACGCGCAACCACCTTTGTTCCTACAGATGCCTGGATTGGCACCTCGAACATTTGACGCGGGATCAGCTCACGCAGCTTCTCACAAATGATACGTCCGCGGTGGTAAGCCCGATCTCTATGCACGATGAACGACAGGGCATCGACCTGCTCGCCATTCAACAGAATATCCATCTTCACCAGATTAGACTGGCGATAGCCTGAAATCTCATAGTCAAAGGAAGCATATCCTTTGGTGCTGGATTTAAGCTGATCAAAGAAATCATATACGATTTCAGACAAAGGAATCTGGTACGTAATCGTTACCCGTGTTGTATCCAGGTACTCCATGTTCACGTACTCACCACGCTTGGTCTGGCAAAGCTCCATAACCGTACCTACGTAATCATTTGGCACGATGATGCCTGCCTTAACATATGGTTCTTGCACATGTTCAATACGTCCTACTTCCGGGTAGTTAGAAGGGTTATCGATTTCGATCGTTTCCCCGTTAGTCAATTGTACACGGTAAATTACGCTCGGTGCCGTTGTAATCAGTGGAATATTGAACTCACGTTCAATACGTTCCTGAATGACGTCCATATGGAGCAGTCCAAGGAAACCGCAACGGAAACCGAAGCCCAGCGCACTGGATGTTTCCGGTTCAAAGCTGAGCGAAGCATCGTTCAGCTGCAGCTTTTCAAGCGCCTCACGCAGGTCGTTGTACTCCGATGTTTCAATCGGATACAGACCGCAATACACCATCGGATTAATTTTCCGATAGCCTGGCATCGGCTCTGGTGTTGGATTTTTGGCATCCGTCACCGTATCCCCGACACGTGTGTCGCCCACATGCTTGATTCCGGCAACAATAAAACCAACATCACCGACATTCAGCTCGTCCACGATTGTCATACGTGGCATGAAAGCGCCAACCTCAATGACCTCAAACGTTTTGTCAGTCGCCATCATTTTAATTTTCGAACCTGCGCGGATACTGCCATCCACAACACGTACATATACGATAACGCCCTTATAAGGATCATAATGCGAATCGAATATAAGCGCCTTGAGCGGATTATCTGGATTTCCTTGCGGAGCAGGCACACTTCTGACCACCTGTTCCAGAATTTCCTTGATACCGATTCCAGCTTTGGCTGAAGCATGTACAGTCTCGCTTGTGTCCAAGCCGATAACATCCTCGATTTCCTGCTTAACCCGTTCAGGATCAGCACTCGGCAAATCAATTTTGTTAAGCACCGGCAAAATCTCCAGATTGTTATCGAGCGCCAAATAAACGTTAGCCAGTGTCTGAGCTTCAATCCCCTGCGCTGCGTCTACTACCAGCAAAGCACCTTCGCAGGCTGCCAAACTACGGGATACCTCATAGGTAAAATCGACGTGTCCCGGGGTATCAATCAAATTCAAAATG
Source organism: Paenibacillus ottowii (assembly GCF_050516475.1). Taxonomy (NCBI): domain Bacteria; kingdom Bacillati; phylum Bacillota; class Bacilli; order Caryophanales; family Paenibacillaceae; genus Paenibacillus; species Paenibacillus ottowii. The sequence continues at coordinate 1,463,411 of NZ_CP191577.1, forward strand.
TACTCTTCGCCGTCATCGGCCTTATAGGTGAGTCGCACTGCCTGGAGCTTAATCGTAATCCCGCGCTCCCGCTCCAGTTCCATCTGGTCAAGCACTTGCTCCTGCATTTCACGGGAAGTGAGTGCACCGGTGTACTCTAAGATCCGGTCAGCCAGCGTGGATTTACCATGGTCTATATGTGCAATGATACTAAAGTTCCGAATTTTACGTTGTCTTGCCAAAATATCAGTCATGCCTTACCCCCACACAATGCCTAGTATCAATCAGCTTATTATAGCAGTTGTAAGGGGGGTCAGCAATATTTCTATTCTGTTACCCCGTCAAATACAGATACAACCCAGCGAATGCTCTTTCTTGACAGGTTTTGAAGCAGTCCAGCCGTCTTGTCGGCCATGGTATCCACTGATGCCTCCTGCGCCTTGACGGCTAGCAGTTTACGAGGTGTCTCCAGACCTTGCCGGATATTGTCATCTTGTGCAGTTTTCGTATCCCATTCATGTGTCCAGCGTGCACTCTGCTCCTCGCTTCGTTCGTTTGTATTCTCTGCATTCATGTCCGTTTGCGGCTCAAACTCGACCTTACCACCTGTATTATACGTACGGTTATACGCTCGGGCATTAGCTGCCGGGGTATCCTCAATCACCGTCTGTTCGTATTCAACTTTCTGCTGATTGTTCGATGAAACGGGATTCTCTGCCCATTCCGGGCCATAGACTGAGCGCAGGCCAGAGCCTGCCAGCTGCATGCCAAGTAGCACGCCTGCCCCGACCAGAAGCACAAATCCGAACGCTTTTTTACGAAAATGTCCAGACATTTATATCCCCCTTCCTGCTACCTTATTTAATTGCCGCTTTTTTGGTTGTCAGATACATGGGTACCCGCCTTTTGCGCTTTCTGATCTTCCCAATACACTTCACTGATCATGTCCGCCAAAACGTCAGAGGTTCGTTTTAACTCCTCCTCGGTGTTATCAATCCCCCCGATTTCGATCAAAATGCTATGGGAAGACAAGCTTTGATTGTATTCCCCGTTGTTTCCTTTGCCGCCATCTTTCCCCCATACACCGCGCGATACGCCGTGATATGATTTTTCCAGCTTTTCATGAATACGAGCGGCAAAAGCTTCATTTTTACGCCAATTTTTGTTGTCATGTCCAATGATAAAATACACTTTGGCATAAGAGAGTCCATTAATAGTGGCTGTTGTTTTTCCATGACGTTGAGAGTCACGATGAATATCAAGCAGATAAGTTAAACCTTTATTTTGAGCCAAAGCTTCCTTGACGGTTTCGCGCGAATATTTATAAGAGTAGTTCCAATTGTAATTTTGAACGGTGGCCGCATAATCCTTGTTTACATGCAGTGTGGATATCCCTTTCTTTTCCAGTCTCTTCTTTACAAAGTCCCCCACCCTTGATACATTGGCTGATTTGGAACCTGAATTGGGGTTAGAGCTGGCTTTGCTTAATAATGGGTTATATGCTTCTCTCGGATGAGAGTGGTAGATTAATATACGCTTCTCCCCTTTAGCCGCATCAACTGGATCATCCTTATGAGCAGGGTCTGTTTCCGGTGTTGTCGGAATATCCGGTGTAGTAGATGGCGGGTTCTCAGCTGTGTCTGATCCTCCAGGGGTATCCGTCGTTCCCTGATCGGGCTGATAGTCCGTAGGACCCTCCACCTTGATGTTCCCCGAACCCTTGCGCAGCAAGACAGGCGCTCCCGCAGACATGCCAGGAATTTCACGAGCAATGAGGCTTTTGGGATCCTGCGGATTAATACCTGTAAGAATCTGAAAAACGAATGGCGACCATTGTTCCCCCGACAACGAAGAATGCTGCTTCTTTTGTGCCAAATGGGGTACCTCCATACCTAGCATATCCGCAAAAAAACTGCTGGAAACCGAGCCCGCCAATCCTTTCATCGAAGAAACAGGAGAGGTTTGCAAACGATTTTCTGCCAATCCTCCTAATCCCAAAACGACAAATAAAAGCGCCGAGCCCATGATAAGCAGCACAAGCGTATGTCCCATCGCCAAAATTTCGATACCTTTTCTTCTCCATCTTCCGACGTTCCAGGTCTGAATTTTTTTCATGTGAGCTTGTCCTCCTTCGTCCCGTCGAAACCCGCTTTTTACATTTAGAACACAGGGTTCCTATCAGTTGCGGAAATCTCTTATATTTCAACTCTATGAACGGAGAACAATTACTAGAACACAAAAATCTCTATCTACAGGTTAATCCCATCCCTTTTTGAGAGAGAGATAGGCTGCCTGTTAAATAGAGATCTTTGTGTCTGTGTCTAGAAAGATGGTTTTGCTAGCCTTTCATTAATGCGTATAAGCGGCGACATTGTCGGGATCAACCGCCTCATGCAGAGCAGCGTTCAATCCGGTCGCAATGATATTCGCGATATCTTCAATAAATTCATCAATCTCTTTTGGAGTTACAATCAAATCATGCCCTAATGGTTGAAGTACCTCTCTCACCAGCCCAAGTCTCTCAGGTTCTGAAATATCATCCAACATCCCCAGAATTACTTTGGTAGAAGCCTTTTCCTTGGTAAAATGCGTTTTCATCAATTCGATTACATTATTGACGATCGTTGAAGCGTAGCATACGGTGGGAACACCGATCGCGATACACGGAACCCCCATAATATCCTTGGTGATGCCGCGCCGCTTGTTGCCGATACCTGAACCTGGGTGTATTCCGATGTCCGCCACCTGAATGGTCGTATTGACACGCTCCAGTGAACGTGATGCCAGAGCGTCAATAGCAATAATCAGTTCTGGCTTTGTGCGATCCACAATACCTTGAACAATCTCACTGGATTCGATTCCCGTAATACCCAGAACACCCGGTGCAATCGCACTTACATCCCGATATCCCGGGTTGATCTGATCAGGTGTCAGTTCAAAATATTGACGGGTCACCATTAAATTTTCAACGACAAGCGGACCCAGCGAATCAGGAGTAACGTTCCAATTTCCCAAACCTACCACCAGCACTTTTGCCGTCTTAGAAATCCCTATTTTTTGTATAAAATGCTCCATTTCTTTTGCAAAGGTAATAGCTACCCGCTGCTGGAGCCCAGTGTCGCCTTCACGTAAGCCAGGTACTTCGAGCGTAACGTAATGCCCTTGTACCCGTCCGATCCGGTTGGCTCCTTCTTCATTTAATACATCCAACCGTGTAATTTTAATACCGTTATCTTCCTCCACGTTCTCATTTATACCCGCGAGCGGTACAGACTGATTTCGTTCTGCCAGTTCTCTTGCCTCTAATGCCAAATCCGTGCGTACTGCATACTTCTGCAAATCCAGATCCATCTCTTACCCCTCCTTATATACCATCACTGGCTATAGTGTGCGAGCCACCCAACAGGTTTATGCACATCCATTTTCATCCTGTAATTTGCATCGTCTCAGAATGTTTTCTTATTGCAATTTGAGGTACGGCATGCTAAAATATTTTAAGTTGTGAAACGTTTGTGTTCATAAGTAATGCCTTTACAGGAGGTGAATGTAATGCCAAACATCAAATCCGCTATCAAACGCGTTAAAACTAGCGACAAACGCCGTGCGTTGAACGCTTCCCAAAAATCTGCGCTTCGTACAGCAGTAAAAGCTGCCGATACAGCGTTGGTAAATAACGAAGCTGAAACTGCTGCTGCTGCTTTCAAAGTGGCTTCCCAAAAGCTGGACAAAGCTGTAACTAAAGGTTTGATCCACAAAAATGCAGCTGCTCGCAAGAAATCCCGCTTGGCGAAAAAACTTAACGCTCTTACAGCTCAAGCGTAAGCAAGAGCTACTTTTATACGTTAATGAAAAAATCCTGACCAGCCTTGGCTGATCAGGATTTTTTAGTTTATAACTTTATGGGATTAGATTGAAGCACCCGCTCCCATTTTCATCAAAAACAGTTCCAGCCCCAATACCTTGTCAACGACACCTGTCTTCATATGATAGTCTAGCTCGCCCAGCTCATAGAGAAGCTGGCGCAGTTGCTCAGGACGGAAACGTTGTGCTTGCTCCCCTGCTACTTTCACCCCATAAGGATGCAAGCTGAGCTGACTCGCAATTTGTTGCTGTGAATAGCTTTGACCTGCCAGCTCTTTGACCTGCAACATAATGCGAAACTGTCGGGTGATCAAAGCTGCGATCTTGATTGGTTCCTCTTTTTGCTTAAGTAACTCATAAAAAATACTAAGCGCCTTATCCAACCGCAAATTAGCCAGATCCTCAACCATCGCAAATACGTTCTGCTCTGTATTACGAGGCACAAGGGACTCAATGTCAGCGGACGAGATCGTTCCCTGTGCTCCTGCGTACAAGCAAAGCTTATCGATCTCGGCAGCCAAGGATTGAAGCCCAGTACCCGTGAATTGTATGAGTCTCTCAGCCGCCCCTGCTGCCAATTGCACTTCTCTCTCTGCTGCACGCTTATGGACCCAAGCCACAAGATCATCTCCACCCATAGGGGCAAAAGCAATAACGGAAGCATCACTTTTCAGTTTCTTGACAATCTTTTTCCGTTCGTCCAACTTTTCAGCCTGAACCGTAAAAACGATGACACTATAGTCAGTCGGGTTATCCATATAAGTCAACAGCGTCTCAAGACGGTGCTCTATTTTGTTGTTATCTTTGCCTGCTGCAAATACACTGGTATCCCGTACAATAATCAGCTTCTTCGGCACCAGAAAAGGCGCTGTTTCCGCGTCCTCCACAACCACCTCAATTGGCGTCTCGGTTAAATCATAAGAAATAATGGCGAAGTCACGATGTTCCTCCTCCACCACCTTCTCTTTTAACATCTCAACAAACTGCTTCATTTGATATTTTTCATTACCGTATAGCAGATACACTGGCGAGATATCGCCTTTGCGAATAGCCTTAGAGGCCGTTTTTACATCCATTTTCCGTTCCCCCCACCCACTGATCGTACCTGACATCCGACCAGAAGGCAAGTCAAGGCACAAACAAAGGGACCCCGCCCTTAGGCAGAATCCCTTCACCACCATCTATATCAACACGGCAGCAGAAAGCTCTAGAAACTTTCGGCCGTCGGGATACGACGTCGGTTCATATAGTTTATTCTCTGTTTCTAAAAGTGTGCCAACTTACGGAAACTATTTTCCAGTGCTGCGCGGGACGGTGTACGTATATTTACTAGCAGTCCCATCCTGCTCTGTTTCATACATAAAGGTCTGGCTGTCATCTGACCAGCTCCCTTTGACCCAGGCACCCTTCAGAGTTCGGACTTCCAGCGTTGTTCGGTCTACACCGTTATCGGAGAGCTTATATACTTTCAGCTTTTTACCCTCAATAGCCACCGCATAGCTACCATCTGGCGAGTTGAGCTGATCTGTAGATGTGGACTGAGCACCATAGGTGGAAGCATTATTGCTGTCTGGAGAGACCAGCGAATTGGATACAAGGCCTTCTCTGCGAACCGAGTCTTGTGACACGGATGATTGCTGATCGTTAGAAGCTGTATTGCTGCTATCCGCTCCTAAGGAGTTCCCTGCATCCTTGGTAGCACTTTTGGATGTCGTGTCTTTCGATGTTTCATTTGAAGCAATTCGACTCTGTACCTTCAATTCCTGACTAAGCGACGAAGATGTGTCATTTGTACTTGTATTATCGCTATTATCGTCCTGAGCGGTATCTGTACCCGCTAGAGGCGCCTTTTCCATTTTTGGTTCCAACTGTTCATCAGGAGCAATCGTGGCTTGATCAGATTTCTTCTGATTCAACTGTTGATCATCAGATTTAGGAGCATCTGCAGGCGATTTTTCCTTTGCCACCTGACGATCGGCATTTGGTTGTCCCTGTTTCACATCCTGACGGGAAGGATGTCTAGTTGGTGCAGACTTTGTTGAAGGTTCCTCGCCAGCTTGCTGATCATCAGACTTCCCAGCATCCTGTTTGGAAGGATTGTTTTCGTCTGCACTGTTTGCTCCCTGTTTGCCCAAGTCAGGTTCTTTGTCCGCAGGTGTCTGAGACGGGTCCGTTCCTTGTCCCTGTTCAGACGGTTGATTGGTCGAATCCGATCCAATAGCTGCATCAGGCCCTCCACTCCCATTGGTTGTTCCTGGAATTTCCGTCTGGTTCTGTTGGCTCGTTACCTCGGGTGATTGGGATGTAAGTATGCCTTCCGCATCCTGTACTGTTTTAGGCTCGAAGTTGAATACTACAATCCCCAGTACAACGGCAGCGGCAGCCACGCCCATGGCCGCACGGCCTCCCACCCGGTTCCACCAAGGCACAGGCCGAGTACGTTGTCTAGGCTCCGTTCCAAGCGCAGGATCAACAGCCACAGGCTGCATTTCCTGAAGCGCGCTTCCCTGCTCTTCACGTGCGCGGTCAATGGCATCAAGCTGAGGCATGATGGAATCCACCAGGCTGAACGCTGGGGAAACCGCAGGCAATTCCTCCAGCTCGCGAGAGAGTGTCTGAAGAATATGAAATTTTTCCGCACAGTCCGGGCAAGTCGCAATATGGTTCATTAATTGGGATGTCTCTTCATCGCCCAGTTCATGATCCACATAACGCTGCATCCAATCCATCACCTCTTCTCCACACTTCATCCTGATACACCACCTTTCTGATATTCCTGAAGTAGCCCTTGCAATTGCTGTCTTGCACGATACAAGTATGACTTGACCGTATTTAGCGGCAAATCCAGAGAATCGGCAATCTCGTTGTAAGAGAAATCCTGCAAATATCTCAGGACAATTACCGTCCGGTGGTGTTCCGGAAGCCGTTGTATAGCCTCGCGAACATCCTGTGCCATGTAAGAGGTTAACACCTCAACCTCCACATTTTGGGGGTCGTTAAATACCATGTCATGCTCGTCAATGGAAACCGATGGCTTTGTTCTTCTGAATTTGTCGATGCATATGTTCGTTACAATGCGTTGGACCCAGGTTTTAAACTGCGCTTTTTCCTCATAAGAATTAATTTTGGAATATATCCGTATGAGGGCTTCTTGTGAAGCATCCATGGCGTCCTGCTCATTATTTAGAATGTAATATGCCGTACGGTACACATGTTGTTCTATCTCTCTTAATAGGGTAATGAGAGCGTCGCGATCGCCCGATTGAGCGGCTCGAATGAGTCCCTGCTCTACCACAAAGGATCCCCCTCTCCCTGCAATATTACAGACGTATCCTGTTTACAAATTGTTGCAGAATATACGTCTGACGCTAATTTTATTTTTTTCAACAAAAAAATTATAACAAAATGCCCAGAATCCCCATTGTATCCTCCCTTAGAATAACAGAAAAAGGGAAGGTAGTCACCTTCCCTCAGTCCCGTATCTTCTGATATCTAGCAGCAGGTAGCCAGTTTTCAAAATAAAGCCTATGAAACCTAGATTTGAAATTCCAAGTGACTTGACACCCAAGGCAAAAAATAATACAAAAATTATTTTGTATCTCTTTGTTCACGTTTGCGTTGATACCGCACACTCAACTTTCCTTGCTGCGCACGAATTTGTACCTCCCCCATGGCGTCTGTTCGATATATGGCAGACTCAACTTCCGCCAAACGTTCCAATACCGCTTTATTCGGATGTCCATAAGTATTGCCTGCACCAACTGAAATGACGGCTACTTTCGGCTGCCAGTAGGACAACCACTCTTCCGAGGTGGAATACTTGCTGCCGTGATGTGCTACTTTCATAACATCTATAGTTTTCCTTGCAGCTCCTGTTGTTTCCTGAGCTTTCACCCCGGATGAGGAATGGGTTAATTCAGAAAGCAATAGCGACTCTGCAGCGTCATCCATATCTCCTGTGAACAAAAATGAAGCCCCCTCCATCTCTAAAATCATGGCAACGGAATAATGATTTTGTTCTTTTATAACAGGCAACTGTGCAGATTCGTTCTCTTCCAACTTAATTGGATAGAGAAAGCGAATTTTTGTTTCCGGATCTGGTTCCCACTCCATGCTATGATGTGCACCATACAGCTTGATTCGCTTGTCCAAAGCTGTGTTCAACAACTTCCGGAATGGGGCTTTGTCTGTTAGAGTACCGTTAAAAAACAAAGTGGATACGGGAATTTGGTCAAGTACAGCTTGTAGTCCTCCAGCATGATCATGATCTCCATGCGTCAAAATGACGGCGTCCAGCCGATGAACCCCGCGTTGCTTTAGCAAAGGGACAATTGTATCCGCACCTACCTCGTAGGGATCTGTGCGCTTACGCCAAGCGTTTTTCCCTGTTGCAAAGTCCATTGTCCCCCCGCCATCCACCAAAATATGCTTCCCGCCCGGAGTTGTAATTAAAATGCTATCACCTTGGCCCACATCCAGATATTGAACAACTCCTGTGTCTCTTTCACCCGGAGATTGGTATCCTATACATAGTATTCCTAACCAAACAATACCACTTAAAGCCAGTGTCATATAACGATATCCATTCCACTGTTGATGCGCAAATTTCCCTGCGCCCTCAGGTTCATGAGCTGTCTGCAAAACCGCAGCCCACTCGGCGGAAGCCGCTAGTCCTGTATGCACGAGTGATGTTGTAGGGTTAGAGCTTACGAGGGAAATGTCGTCCGTTTGTCTTCGGGATGTCAACCACGTTTTGAGCCAGTATAGAACACTGTACAGAACTGCGTAATACGCCATGACCCACAGAATAGAAGAAGACGGCCAAATGCTCACATAAGCATCATCCGCATTCAGCCATTTCACAAGCGAAAACGTTAGATCGTTCAATTTCTCTGCCGGCCACGCAAGGATACGACCTCCAGCCCCCCACAAAAAGGCCATTCCCATTGCCACCGTACCCAGTGGAAGCACGATATATGTAATGAGGGGGACAAGTACAAAATTTGCCGCAAATGATAATAGCGAAAATTGATTAAAGTAGAATACCGTCATTGGAAACGAAACGAGCTGTGCCGTGATGGTAATCGCAACTTCACCACCGATCAGAAGGGGCCATTTGGTAAAAAACGGCTTCATAAGCGGCATATAAATGAGCAACCCACCTGTCACCAGAAAGGAAAGTTGAAAGCTGACGCTAAGCATGTAGTATGGATTCCATAGCAGCATAAGCAACGCAGATATACTTAAAATATTAAGTCCATCTTTAAGCAACCCTCGTCGGGCTGCAAACAAGCCGATCATCGCCATAATGCCTGCTCGTACAACTGAGGGAGAAGCACCTGTCAGCAGAACATAAGCTGGAATGAGTACCATTACAATCGTAAGGGAGGTCTCGCGGCTAACTCGTAACAACTTGAGTAAATATAATAACGTGGCCGCATATACCGCTACATGCATACCTGATATCGCCAATATATGCGTTAAACCAAGCTGCGTAAATTCGTTATACGTTGCTGGGTCCAGTTCATCTGTAACCCCAAGTACCAGACCTTTCATATATCCTGCATGATGAAATGATGTAAAAGCATCCTCCATTTTTTGACCCAGCTGTTCTCTAAGCTGATCATTCCATCTGAATAATGTGTAGCGGTTCCACAGTGGAGCCTCCTGCCTCTGTAATGAGGTGGCTCCAGCCCCCTTGAAAAGCCAGTGAATTTCCTGCGTGTGCAGATATTCACTGTAATCAAAGCTACCAAAGTTCCCCGCTTTCGCTGGTGCCTTTAAGCTGCCGTGCAGCAGGATTGCATCCCCACGCTGCCATGCCGCCGCAAGTTGCTGTTCCTGCTTCGCGGCCAATTTGATATGAACAATGACTTGTTCAGAAATATGGTTTTCAACCTTATTCGAATGACTTCCAACGTGATGGATTGAAGTAACTCTCATCACAAACTGTGCACGATCCCCATCAATCTCAACTTCTGAAGCAATAAACCCTGCTGCTTGTAAAGGCATGTCCTCTATGACAGAAGATGATACATGAAGAGCATCAGGAATACTGCTTACATTATGCGTATCATGCCAAAACCAATAAAATCCACCACCGCTTAAAGCAATCCATAACAATACCATTTGTCGAATGGGAATTTTCATTAATAGAGCTATAAGTGGAAAAACCAGGCTAACCCCCGTCCACAGCAACAAAAGCATACGTCCTGAATACAGACAGGCTCCCGCACTTCCTATAATCCAACAAACAGTGAGGCTTAATATAGGCCTAGTAAATACACGTTGGGCTTGAATACAATCACCTTCCATTAGTAAAAACATTGCTTTCTGTCCAGAACACAAAACAAAAAAAGAACCCCTGACAACAGCATTGTCAGAGGTTCTTCCTCGTTTATTATTTAATCCTTCACATCCATTAGCGTTTCCTGTGGTGGATGATAAGTCTTCAGCATGCGAAAGGCGATTCCCTTTTCCTCCATCATAGCACGAACCTTATCGGCATCTTTTAGATAAGGTCGGTGATATACAATCTCCACAATGCCACTGTTCGCCAACATATTGGCACACGTCCAGCAAGGCTGGTCAGTGACATATACTGAGGAGCCTTCACGGTCGATCCGGTCAGTAAACAGCAATAGGTTCTGCTCCGCATGAATAGTGCGAATACAACGCTGCTTTTTAACCATCTCTTCCCGTCCGTCACGATGAACGACCTCATATTCCTCCGAGATCATACAGCCTGCCTCAGAACAGTCAGGCACCCCGGATGGAGCGCCATTATAGGCCGTCCCTAACAGCTTTTTACCTTGTACAAGCACGGCCCCAACATGACGCCGCGCGCAGCGTGAACGGGTAGATACCATATAGGCAATATCCATGAAATAGGTGTCCCAGTCCTTACGTACATCTGCACTCATTACCATCTCTCCCGAATAAACAAGTTAAACGTAAAACATATCCGTTATAGCCACTCTCAAAGCCTACCATAAACTTATAAGTTACAAGCTGACATACGGCTTCATTTTCGCTAACATCTTAGCTCCGATTCCTTTTACATGATCCAAATCGTTCACACGTTTAAACAGGCCATGCTGATTACGATAGTTCAAAATAGCCTCGGCCTTTTTAGCCCCAACCCCCGGTAGCTCCATTAACTCGGCAGCAGTCGCCGTGTTAATGTTTACCTTTTTTTCACCGGAAACGGATGGAATAACCGAATCATTCACCATACTTGTCCTACTCGTCGTTGCAGCATTTGAACTGGCAACAGCTGTGTCTGATCTTGAATCAGCAATATCCGACTGCTCTACAGCACTTGAATTTCCCGCCGTAGAGTTTTCACTTCTAACAGTAGCAGATACACCAGTAGAACGCTGCTTAGTATCGCGCTTCACATTGTCATCAGCTTCGACATCCCCACTGCGCTCAGCTTGGTCAGAAGACTCTTTTACAACATGCCTTCCTTGGGCATAATCTTTGCTGCGCTGCGATTCCATTGGCTCCGACTCCATCACCAATGTCTGCTCCACCTTATGGTTAAGCAAGCTCCACTCTTCTTGGGGCTCAGTGCGCTGCCCTCCGACAAACAAAATAAGTCCACTTCCGATTACAGCAAGCGTTATTGCTGTTCCTGTCCATACGCGTTTCATTTTTCGTATCTTCCCCTACTCCACATGGATTTTGGGAATTTGAGCCGACTGAAAGTACCGCCCCAATCAAACAGAGGAAATCTGCCCAATTCCCGTCAAACCGGAGGTTGCAAGCACCTCCATACGGTATCGCTGTGAGTATTTATACAAAGAATGGTATGGTCCCGGGCACGGTCTACCATGCTCACACATAAAATGGGTCATGTTGGCCAAGACCAAGTGCATACACTAAGAAGAATGACAGCACAGCGTCTATACCGCAAAGTATGAAAGGAGGACGTTGAACAATGAAAGTGGGATTTATCGGGACTGGCAGCATGGGAAGTCTGCTAATTGAATCTTTTATTCATTCGAATGCACTCAAACCACAGCAAATATTAGCAAGCAACCGAACGTATTCCAAGGTAGCCGAGCTAGCCCTTCGTTATCCAGGTTTGCATGCAGCCCAAAGCAACCGTGAGACGGCAGCGGAAAGCGATATCCTGTTTATCTGCGTGAAGCCGCTGGAATCAAAAACCGTAACGGATGAAATACGCAACGTCATTACAGAAGAGCACATTGTCGTGTCTATCACAAGTCCAGTGCAGATCCGTATTTTGGAGCATGCACTGAAGGCCAAAGTGTCCAAAATTATTCCGAGTATCACTCACCAGGTCGGAAGCGGAGCCTCACTATGCATCCATGGAAGCCGGATTACAGAGGAGGATCGCTCCCTTCTGGAAGAGCTTATGTCCCACATCAGCAGGCCGATTCAGGTTAAAGAGTCTCATACACGGATCACATCGGATTTTTCGAGCTGCGGTCCTGCTTTCTTGGCCTTTTTTATGGACCAGTGGATTCAAGCCGCAGTTCAAGCTACGGGTATAGACCGTACAGAACTATGCGCTTTGGCTGGTGAGATGATTATCGGCACTGGAAAGCTGCTCACTGAAGGCGGGATGACACCAACCGAGTTACAAGCAAGAGTAGCGGTTCCCGGAGGTATAACCGCCGAAGCTCTCGCATTGTTGGACATCAGCCTGCATAGTGTCTTCCCTGAGCTAATACGAGCCACGCACAACAAATATGAAGAGGACATGCAAAAGATAGATGTCTCCTTCGGTTTAAAGCCAATTAACCGGCAACAATATTAACCAGCTTACCTGGAACAGCAATTACCTTGCGAACTGTTTTACCAGCCAGCGCCTCCTGAATGCTGTCCAGCGACAATGCAAATGCTTCCATCGCTTTGGCATCAAGATCTTTGGCAATCGTTGCACGCTGTACAATTTTACCATTCATCTGAATGACAATTTCCACTTCAGTGTCCACCGTCCATGCTTCATCATAAGCAGGCCAAGCCGCGTAGGTAATGCTTTCGTTGTGTCCCAGCAGCTGCCACAGTTCCTCGGCCAGATGCGGTGCAAGCGGCGACAGCATTTGCACGAAGTTTTCCATCGCTGCACGCGGCAGAAGGTCTGCTTTGTATGCGTCATTGGTAAAGATCATCAGCTGGCTGATCGCTGTATTGAAACGCAATGCATCCAGGTCCTCGGTTACCTTTTTCAGCGTTTTATGCCAAGTCCGTTTGAACTCGTCACTACCGCCGTCATTTTTAATTTTTTCGTTCAGGCTACCATCCTCGGAAACAAACAGGCGCCATACACGGGACAGAAAACGATGCGCTCCCTCAACCCCATTTTCATTCCATGGCTTGGTTGCTTCCAGCGGTCCCATAAACATCTCATAAATACGCAGCGTATCGGCGCCAAACGTATTTACAATATCGTCAGGATTGATGACATTACCGCGTGATTTACTCATTTTTTCATTGTTGTTGCCCAAGATCATTCCCTGGTTGACTAGCTTATAAAAAGGCTCTTTCGTTTCCACTACGCCGATATCATACAGCACCTTGTGCCAGAAACGGGCATACAGCAAGTGAAGAACCGCATGTTCTGCTCCGCCAATATACAAATCAACAGGCATCCATTCGCGCTGTTTCTCTTTGGATACAAGCTCTTTATCATTTTTCGGATCAATAAAGCGCAGGTAGTACCAGCAGCTTCCTGCCCATTGCGGCATCGTATTTGTCTCGCGACGTGCTTTCATACCTGTCTCAGGATCAACGGTTTCTACCCAATCTGTCGCATTCGCCAGCGGGGATTCACCCGTACCAGAAGGCTTGATATTCTCCATCTCTGGCAGTACAAGCGGCAGTTGATCCTCAGGCACTGTTTTGATCGTTCCATCTTCCAGATGAATTACTGGAATCGGCTCGCCCCAATAGCGTTGGCGGCTGAACAGCCAGTCACGCAGACGGTAGGTTACTTTTCCTTGTCCCTTACCCTCAGCTTCGAGCCATTCGATCATTTTCGGAATAGCTTCCTCATTAGTAAGCCCATTCAGCAGACCTGAATTGACATGCGGGCCATCCTCAGTGTATGGCTCTTTGTCCACATCTCCACCTTGAACGACCTCAGTGATTTTCAATCCGAACTTTTTGGCAAATTCCCAGTCACGTGTATCATGCCCCGGTACAGCCATGATTGCACCTGTTCCGTAGCCTGCCAGTACATAGTCCGCAATCCAGATTGGCAGCTTTTCACCATTCACCGGATTCACTGCGTAAGCTCCTGTAAATACGCCTGTTTTATCTTTGGCCAGATCCGTACGCTCCAGATCGCTTTTACGAGCAGCTTGTTCACGATACTGTTGCACAGCGTCCTTTTGCTCAGGTGTAGTAATCATATCGACCAATTCCTGCTCTGGAGCCAGCACACAGTAGCTTGCGCCGAACAATGTATCTGGACGAGTTGTAAATACAGTGAGTTGCTCGTCATAGCCTTCAATTGGGAAATGAACCTCTGCCCCGGTAGACTTACCAATCCAGTTCCGCTGCATATCTTTAATACTCTCGGACCAGTCCAGTTCCTCCAGATCGTCAAGCAGACGATCCGCGTATTCCGTAATTTTCAGCATCCATTGACGCATTGGTTTGCGGATAACCGGATGACCGCCACGCTCACTCTTACCGTCAATTACTTCTTCATTCGCCAGTACTGTTCCCAGTGCTGGACACCAGTTTACAGGCACTTCAGCTACATAAGCGAGACCGCGCTTGTACAGCTGGATGAAAATCCACTGTGTCCACTTGTAATAATCAGGATCAGTGGTGCTAATTTCACGGTCCCAGTCATATGAAAAGCCGAGTGATTTGATTTGACGCCGGAAGTTGTTTACGTTCTTCACCGTAATTTCGCGCGGGTGCTCACCTGTATCCAGCGCATGCTGCTCGGCAGGCAGACCGAAGGCGTCCCAACCCATCGGATGCAGCACGTTGTAGCCGCGCATTCTTTTATAACGTGAAACAATATCTGTAGCTGTGTATCCCTCCGGGTGGCCTACATGCAGACCAGCTCCAGACGGGTACGGAAACATATCCAAAGCATAAAACTTCGGTTTGCCCGGCTCTTCCCCAGTGCGGAACGTCTTGTTCTCATCCCAATATTTCTGCCATTTTGGTTCAATACTTTGCGGTTGATAGCCGTGCTTCGGCTGTGTGTCTGTCATTGTCTTTTTCCTCCTCAAACGGTATGCAACAAAAAAACCTCTGCATCCCGTAGCGTGTCAGCGCTAGGGACGAGAGGTTATATTCCCGTGGTACCACCCTAGTTAGCAGAAAGCGTTCTTCGCGTTCTACTCCCTTTGCACCTGATAACGGAGGTGATCCGATGCGTGTTAATAACAGGATGCCGACACCTATATAGTGCTTTCCTGCGTTGGGCGCATATCTCCGAGGCGAGTTCGCTTTGCACTGTCAACCGGCTTGCACCACCCGCCGGCTCTCTACATGTCCAGACAAAACTACTATTCCTCATCAGCGATTGTTTAACCGTTAATAATGGCACTATTATATTGAAAACCACGAAAAAAGTCAAATAAGGCACTGTAAAGTGAATATATAAATGCAAAAAGACGCCCTTCATATTCATCATGAAAAAGCGTCTTTCTTTTTATATTAGACTCATTGAATCCTAGCTATTTTACAGCGACATAAAA
Source organism: Paenibacillus ottowii (assembly GCF_050516475.1). Taxonomy (NCBI): domain Bacteria; kingdom Bacillati; phylum Bacillota; class Bacilli; order Caryophanales; family Paenibacillaceae; genus Paenibacillus; species Paenibacillus ottowii. The sequence continues at coordinate 1,478,947 of NZ_CP191577.1, forward strand.
CAGTCTCGCCGCGTCATCTTCTGCTTCTACCCATTCAAAATCCGCATATACCTTTACATCGCGAAAACCCGCTTTGGACAATTCTTCCTTCATCCAGTCTGGATCGTAAGCCCGCTGTACATGAATTTCCTCAAAACGCTGATACAGATCGCGACCTTCTTGTTCTGCTTTCGCAAAAATACTGAGATGATGTTCAATTTCACAACGGGGAGTGTCCAACGCACATGTCCAAATATACGAGATGGAGCGTTCATCCAATACGAATGGTTGTTCTTCATCATAACGCAAAAATGTCTGGGGATGGTGCACATCAAACAGAAAGGTTCCACCTGGCTTCAGACCAGCATACGTTCTGCGAAAAGTAGAAATGATATCTTCTTCCTCAAGTAAATAATTCAGGCAATCGCAAAAAGAAATGACAGAATCCACGGGCTCCGGTAAAATCCACTCCCGCATATCCTGTTGTATCCAGCGAACGCTTCCCTCACGAAACAAGCGCTGTCCCTGAGGAGAGTTTTCCATTTTGCGACGGGCTACTGCCAGCATGTCAGAGGATAAATCGATGCCAGCTACCTCGAAGCCTGAGTTAACCAATGGAATCGTAATTGAGCCCGTTCCGCAGCCCAGCTCGGCGATTGTATGTGGCATACCGTATTGGTCCCAAGCCTGCCGTGCAAAGCGCAACCAGTCGGGATACGGCATGTCCTGCATGAGCTCATCGTACACATAAGCAAACTTACGGTAAGACGCCATCTTCTATTCCCCATTCCCGTCCTTCGGTTTAGGCATTTTCTCCACGAGATAAGTCCAGTTTTCCTTCTGTGTAACCAGTCCATCCTTCATCAACTTGCCCATCGCACGCTTGAAGGCGGATTTACTGATACCAAACCGTTGCTTGATAATATCCGGCGGCGTTGCATCAGAATATGGCATGCCCCCACCTGGACGTTCCTTCAAAAAGGCAATCAACCGATCCGCATCCTCATTACGGCCTACTTCCTTGCGTGGCGACATTGCCAGATTGACCCGGCCATCTTCGCGAACAAGCGTGACCCGGACCTTAACCTCCTCGCCCAAGCGAAGCATACGGTTACGTTCCGAGGAATGAATCATCCCTATTGCACCAAAACCAAGCACACCACCGTCCACCAGGACGAATGTGCCCATCTGAAGCGGCTTGTATACCGTCGCCTGCACCCACGTATTGAGCCATGAACTAGGAGCATGGAAGCACAATGGAGCCAGTTCCTGCTCCCCTGCCAGCTTGGCTCGCAATCTGCCTTGTTTGTCATGCTCCATTATAGCGTACACATAGTCACCCACACGAGGATGCAGATCCCGGTTTTCAGGCAACTCACGAATCGGCAACAAAAGTTGACGACCCAATCCCATCTCCAGGAAACAGCCCAAACGCGGATGCACGTCAGCCACCTCAAGCTTGGCCATTTCACCCAGAGACAAGAACGGTTTTTTCATAGTTGCAGCCAAACGGTCCTCTGTATCGTGGAAGATAAATACCTCTAACCGTTCGCCCACCTCGATTTCACGAGTCAGCTCCGTATAGTGCAGCAGCACATCCTGCTCACCGACGGTAAGAAAGTAGCCGAAAGGAGATACCTCACGATCCACCATAATGGTGACATAAGTACCAGCGATCAAACTCATACTTTCTCCACAACCTTAGCATCCGACCAGAGTCGTTCAATGTTATAATATTCGCGTTCGTCACGATGGAAGACATGCACTACGACGTCCCCCAGATCCATTAGAACCCAACGAGCGGAATCCATCCCTTCAATTCCTTTGACGGTTACACCTTCGTCATGAGCGCGTTTGCGAATTTCAGTTACAATTGCCTGTACTTGTGTGTCCGAATTACCGTGGCAAATTACAAAATAATCCGCTACCAGCGATACTCCGCGCAAATCCAGTGCGACAACATTCATTGCCTTTTTATCATTAGCGGCCTCAACCACCGTTTGCATTAATTTCTCATTCGTTAGGGTCATTCATGAACCTCCGTTTTTTTCTGTTTTAGCTGTCGAATCAAGTCATTACGCGACAAGACCGTCAGCGGAAAAATAACCTTTTGCTTCTCCAGCAACAATGAAATGGTAGAATCAAATCCAGCAATAAGGCCGTGCTCTAAACTTTTCTTTGCCTGTTTACGGATATGCTCAACCCCGGGGAAATCCCGCCCCGGTTCGATGTAATCAGCCAGACACACGACTTTGTCCAGCAGGCTCATACCAACGCGCCCTGATGTATGCCAGCGGATCGCATTCCTTATTTCCGGGTCATCTACTCCGTAATCTCTTGCTGCAACACAGTACCCTACCTCCGAATGCCAGAGCTGCTTGTCATGCTTCAATAGCTCCTGATCACATTCAGGATAGTTACGAATCACTTCCTCCATCTGTTGAACAGGCCAATATTTCGCTACATCATGCAAAATAGCCGCCAGTTCTGCCTTATCCGGATCTGCCCCATAGCGCTTCGCAAGCTCCACAGAGGTATGCATCACACCCAGTGTATGTTTCCAGCGTTTTTCAGGCATCTGACCAGAAACGGCTTCCATTAGCTGCTCACGGCTGTACTTCATACAAACCGCCCCTTGTAATATAGTCATGTACACGATCAGGCACAAGATAACGAATGGTACGCCCTTCTGCGGCACGTTCCCGGATATCCGTCGAAGAAATGTCCACCACTGGCATATCCGCCAGTAGAACCTTGTCCTGCAAATAAGGTGGCAACTCATCCAGCGCAAGCTGGAACCCCGGTCGCCGAACTCCAATAAAACGAATCCGCTGCGCCAATTCCTCAATTCCCTGCCAATGAGGCAAGTAGTTCACCATATCCGCACCAATGATAAAATAAAAATCTACAGCAGGATGCAGCTCCTGGAGCTTCTTGATCGTGTCAATGGTATAGGATACCCCCCCGCGAAGCACCTCAATATCCAGCACTTCAAAAGCAGGATGACCCGCTACCGCTTCACTCGTCATCTCCAAACGCTCCTTGCCGCTTGCCCCCGCTTGATGCTTGTGCGGAGGAATATGAGAAGGCATAAACCATACCTGATCCAGCCCATAGGCATCTCTTGCCGCTTCCCCAGCCAGCAGATGTCCGATATGAATCGGATCAAATGTACCACCCATAATACCGATTTTCATAATTTTCTCCCCGCGTATTATCCTCTAGGCAATTCGATTTGCTTATGATCACGAGATTCCTTGTACAAAATAATGGTGCTTCCAATCAACTGCACAAGCTCTGAACCCGTTTCTGCTGCCAGTTCTTCCGCAATTTCATGCTTGTCGTCCAAACAGTTGTTCAAAATTTGTACTTTCATCAGCTCACGCTTTTCAATCGCATCGTTGATGTGACGCATAAGGTGCTCATTGGTACCATTTTTACCTACTTGAAAAACCGGGTCCAAATGATGCGCCATCGAGCGCAGATATCTTTTTTGTTTACCTGTTAACATGTATATTTAACCCCTTCGTCGCCACATATACAATGCGGCATTTCCATAATTTTAAAATATAATCCACTTACGACAGGCTGCTCAGCACCGCCGCTCTCATTTGGTCTACTGCAGGGGCTACGCCCGTAAAATACTCAAAAGCCACTGCTCCCTGGTACACAAACATGCCCAAGCCACCATGTACAGTACAGCCGCGCTGTTCACGGCTTTCGCGTAAAAGTCTCGTTTCCGGTGGGTTGTAGATTAAATCACTTACAATAATTCCCTCTGGAATCAGATCCGTTTCCACTGGAAGCTCATCCGATAAAGGAGACATTCCGACCGAGGTCGTATTAATCAACACATCTACCGCAGTGAGCACACTCTTGGCATCCTCGTTGGAATAGCCCGTGACTGGAATTGCCTCTGTCGTCCACTCCAGCGCCAGCTGTTCAGCTTTGTCACGTGTTCGGTTCAGAATGATAACCGATTCAGGCTGTTCCTCCAATAGGGCATGAATTACGCCACGGGCAGCCCCACCGGCTCCGAGAACGGCAATTTTCGCGCCTTTTAACTCGACAGAAGTCTCTTCCTTAAGGGAACGCACATAGCCAATTCCGTCCGTGTTATAGCCCTTGAGCCGTCCATTGTCATTCACTATCGTATTAACAGCACCGATAAGCCGAGCCCCTTCATCAATCTCATCCAGATATTTCATAATCTCAACTTTATGGGGAATCGTCACATTGACTCCACGGAAACGCAACGCACGAATCCCCTTCACGGCATCTTCCAGTTGGTCCGGTGTGACATGAAGAGGTACAAAGTCCCCTTCAATCCCCGCTGCCTGTAAGGCTACTTTATGCATAAGAGGCGATTTGGAGTGCTTGATCGGATCACCCAATACGCCCAATAGTACAAGATCTCGTTCGGTTGCTCCAGACTCCCCGCTGTTCATCGTTGCTCTCCCCCATATTGCAAAATATTAGGCCGCTCAAATACATGAATGGCGGCAGGAACCCGTATGTGTTCCTTGCCGCCCTATAACTTGGTTACAGCATTGTTAAATCAACGCAGGCCGCAAAAGCACACGGACTCCTCGAGGAGCATGAACCGCTACCAGAGCTCCGTTCTCGCTATTCACTCTAATCCATCCCAAACCGGATATATAGATGTCCGATGGAGACTTGCGTGGAACACGGAACTCATGTCTTGTCCACTCTGGCATCTCTGCCAATTGATCGCGTGTTGGCGGAGATAACAACTCCCCGGCATGATCAGCGAACAACTGATCAGCCCGTTCCAGCTTGGTGCGATGTATTTTAAGACCACTGTTAATGTAGCAGGTAAAAGATTGGTGCTGACCATCTACAAAATCGAATCGGGCCATTCCTCCGAAAAACAATGTTTGCCCGGAATCCAACTGATATGCTGCAGGCTTCAATGGTTTGTCAGGCATAATGGCGCTCAAATCCTGACGGGAGACAATTTCACTAAATCGCCAAGGGTATACAATACCCGGAGTATCAATAATGTGCTTGCCGTCGTCGAGCGGGATATTCACCATATCGAGTGTAGTTCCAGGGTAACGAGACGTGGTGAGTTCCTGATCCATATCGCTGTAATCGCGAATCAGGCGGTTAATCAGCGTGGATTTGCCTACATTTGTGGCACCGACCACATATACATCGCGGTTACCACGCAGTTCGGATACCACATCCAGCAGACGGTCAAAGCCCTGATTTTTTTTAGCTGAGCACAATACGATTTCTTCCGTGCGTAGCCCTTGCTCCTTTGCCTGCTTTTGTACCCAGTTACGTACCTTGTTCCAATTTGTCACCTTAGGCAACAAATCGGTCTTATTGACTGCCAGTACAACCGGATTGGAACCTACAAAACGCTGTAAGCCGGAAATCAAGCTGCCTTCAAAGTCAAAAATATCTACAATGTGGATAACAAGCGCATCCTTGTCCCCAATCTGACTAAGCAGCTTCAAGAACTCATCTTGATCTACCGTCACCGAGGAGGTTTCATTATAGTTTTTGATCCGGAAGCAACGCTGGCAAATAACCGGTTCGCGAGTTAATAATTTCTCAGGAATATATCCCGGAAGCTCCGGACTAGTGGTCTGCATGGTGATACCGCAGCCACTACATTTGACGGCAGTTCCGCCGTCAGGTCTTTCAGTCATTCTTCTTTTCCTCCTCAAGCCATAAGCCTTTCTTACGCAACCTTGTAAGCGCGATTCGCTCCAACCGTCGATTAAATCGGGTCATGACTCCTTCATCATGAATGGAGATCGGCAGCACCAAAACGGTATGCAAACCCATTCGGTTGCCTCCCAATACGTCCGTCAACATTTGATCCCCGACCATAATAGTCTCTTCCGGAGTAAGTCCCATCATACGTATAGCTCTGCGAAAGGACGAGTTGGATGGTTTCCGGGCGGCATGTATAAATTCAATGTCCAAAGGCGTAGCAAACACGGATACACGGTCCATATTGTTGTTAGACACGATGACAAGCTTAAAACCCGCCTGTTTGACCTTTTCAAACCAGGCCACCAGCTCGGGAGTTGCGTTCGGCGCTTTTGCACCGACCAGCGTGTTATCCAGATCCGTAATAATGCCGCGATATCCTTGAGCATACAAGCCTTCAAGATCAATATCAAAGACAGTATTCACCCGTAATTTGGGCATCAGCATTTCAAACAACGTCGGTCACCTCAGTTTCATACGACAAACTATACCATATTACTATGGCTTAGTAAAAAGCTATCCGCAACAAACGGACAGCTTTTTACTAAACTTATAGATTAAGATGAAAAATTACACTGCTCATACTTAATAAAAATAGACTAGCCTTCATCCTTCTGATCAGACTTTGCTTTACGTCCAGTCCATCGTTTTATCCATGATTCCTTCTGCAACAGGAATGCTTGCAGACGAACAGTCCGCCAATCCTCCGCGGTTACCGACGAAGGACTATAACGCGCCTGTTCAAAATATCCGAGCAATCGATGTAAAATCGCAGCGCGTTCCGGTGTTTCTTGTGACCATCTGTCGACTGATTCCCTCAGCGTCTCATGGCTGGCACGGACAAAGCCTTTCTTTCGCATATACCGTAACCAGTGTTCCGTTTCGACGACCACCTTTTCATCCGGAGTCAGCGGCTTACCTGTACGTAAACGCAGTAGATAAAAGTGAATGTCTGCCCGGTTACGCCAAATGATATAAGCAGCCCATAATAGAAGAATGGCAACAGCAGAGCCTATGATTACAGGATGAATCTCTAAGCTTTCCCCTGAGTTCATCTGCGGGGTTTGTTCAGGCTGCTCTGGTTCTGGCTGATCTTTGACCTCTGGGGCTTCTGGAGTCTTTGAATCCTCCTGTTCCGTAAGCAGTGGCATGTCAAAGCCAGGCGTAGCTTCTACAGGAATCCAGCCATATTCGCCTAAATATACCTCTGCCCAGGAATGAGCATCCGCATTTGTAACGGAGTAAGATGACATGTTTTCGTCACCATCGCCCGCAGCTGCATCATCGGAAAACGTCTGCTGGCCAGGAGCATACCCTTTGACCCAACGGGCTGGAACCCCAACAGAGCGAGCCATTACGACTAATGAAGTGGAGTAATAATCGCAATAGCCCTCCCGAATCTCAAACAGAAAGGCATCCACGAAATCCCTGCTTCTTTTCCGTGAAAGGTCCGGATTGTTCGTATATGCATAATTTTGCTGTAGGTACTGCTGTAGCAATCCGACTTTTTCATACGGCGTTTTGGCCGTTGCCGTTACATTGCGAGCCAAATCACGAACCCGCTGCGGCAACTCCTTTGGAATTTGCAAGTAGGCTTCCTGTTTGTTTTTTCCATACAACTCATTAAAACTTTTTCTACGCAGCTCTTTCTCAGGAATCACAGGAACATGCGACACCAAAGTATACGTTTTAGGATAGGCAGTTTTTCGAGAGGATGGATTCCATAGAAGTTCCGCCTGTTCCGGATTCCAATGCAACCCGTTGGCCCGTGAATCTCTATCTACCGATTGAACACGATGCACCGAATAGGCGCCAAACAAAACAGGGTAACTCTGATCATTTTGCATTGTAACGGTCTGTACGACCTGCTCAGTGGAATGCTTCGTTTCTTGTGCGTTTTCAAGCTCTGCGGTCATCGACACCTCATTTGGTGCTGGATCATCGTTGCCCACGTCACTCCAGCCTGTACCGGAATAGGTTCGTTTCGTTTCTCCTCGCCAATAGCTTCGCTGATTAGTTGTGATGGTCATGACAGGTGAATAATCAAAATTAAAGCCTCCACCCAATCGATTATCCTGGCGACTATAACCCGATGCGGTGTTCATCCGCTGATTCAGTACCCCAGATCCATTGGTGGTTCCTGCGGTGGTTGAGCTAGTGCGCTGGGTCCACGCTGTATAGGGGTCCGTCAAAGCGGGCTGCACCTCGGGCATATTCACACCAGCCATAATAATGAGCGCAAAAATGACAGCAATATTAGCCGCAATTTTATACGGATAACGCCGAATCTGCTTCCATCCTTGAGGATAATGTTGACGAAAATACTGCATATGCTGTGTCACTAGCCATCCCATACCAGCAAAGACAATCCAGGCAACCTCCTCCCACAGCACATTTGGTGTGAAGGAATCAAGCACCGCCAGAGCTGCAATATTGATGCCCACAAAAACTAGAATCCGCTGCTTCGTGGTAACGATAAGCGGGACCATCTCAATAACTAGCCAAGCAATGAGGGAAAACCAAACATAAGGAGACATGTTAGATATAAATTGGTCCAGACGATTGGCCACCCCACCGAAAGGGATAATAATGGAGTAAGACACTAATGTCCGATACAAAATAAAAAATAGGGTTACTGCCTTAACGACAAATTCTATCCATGGACGGAATGGTAGTAAAATCTTCACCAGCGCCAGCATGGTAATGGTCGTCAGTACAAGTGCCCTTGTCTCTTCCAGCCATAATTCGGATGCAAAAGACACCCATTGCATAGCAATAATAGTAATCCACAAGAAAGTAAAGGCGGGGGCCCAGGAGCTCTTTAACGATTGTAACCAGCTTTTCATTGTGTCCCTCCCCCCATTACAGCCGGAAGCTCTTCGAGGCTCTCAACATCGTAGCCCTTAATTCCCCTTGCGCGAAGCATACTCATCCATTTTTCAGCTTCTCCCTCGGCAGAGCCTTCCCCAATATAGACGTGGCACGGGGTCATCCCCCGGGTATCGGCCCAGCGAAGAAGTTCCAGCGCCTGCTGATCCTTCAGCGGACTAATCAGTATAAAATAACAGCCTTGCGGAAACTGGCGTACACAGCTCTCTACAGCGGTCATCAAGCTGCCTTGCAAAGTGGTGCGAATGTCCACCAAGTGATGCATCATTCGTTGTCGTTCCATCGCCTGCTCACTTGGCTGAAAAACGGTCCCCTTCTCTCCAGCTGTACACAGTCCGACCCCCATCCGCTCCCGTCCACCATATTCCAGCAATGAAGCGGTAGAAGATACAGCTAGCTCAAACTGATCGGCGTTTACATAATGCTTTGTTTGTACGTCCAGTACAAGCATCGTTTTGGGAACCGTTTCATGTTCAAATTCCTTGGATTTCCAGCTGCCTGTACGAGCTGTCGCATTCCAGTGGATGCGTGAAAACCGATCTCCATATACATAATCCCGCACACCGTTGATTTGGGTCGTTTCACGACGTGTTCGAGTTTGGACGGTCTGCGGTCCCGACATCCTTGAGCGGCGATCATTGATTTGCCAATATGGAATGAATACCGTTCGGGGGAGCACCCGAAATTCACCACGTGCATTCAATTTGCCCTTGTGCTCCAACAGGCCAAAGATATCCTCACTCACACATTCGGTTTCCTCAAAATAGTAACTTCCACGTTCTAAAGCAGGGGTTTGAAAAGTAAGCTGGCCGCCCCCTTTCATACTGGGGATGACACTGTCTTCAAACGACCAGGATTCCCCTGTATGTCGCTTAAGCACCTCACGAACAATGACATAGGGTAACGGAAGAAAGCCAGGAATGCTCAGACTGAGCTTTACATGCACCTGATCTCCCGCATGCAGCAATTCCCCAAACTCCGAGCCTTGCGAAAGCTGCCGGTGGCCCTGAACGCGACGAACTCCACTCAGACCCACCATCCATAAATAAACGATTAACAACGTAACCATAGAAAACAGCATGACCGATGTCTTTCCGCCTTGGAACAACAAATAAAGCAGGCACACCACCCATATAAATAGCATAAGCCAGATGCGACTTGATAGCTGGGGAAGCCTGCGCTTCCTTTTGACCATACTCATTCCCTAAGAACGCTCCATTCGTACGGGAACATGAACCTGTCGGAGCACGGACTGCAGCACGGACTGGGCGTTGGAACTATCCAGGCGCGCTTCGGGGCGCAGCAGCAAACGATGCGTCAGCACATAAGGAGCGAGCGCCTTCACATCATCAGGCAGGACATAGTCGCGATTGTCTTGAAAAGCGTATGCCTTGGCAGCCATAACAAAAGCAAGTGCGGCCCGTGGACTAGCGCCCAGCAGCACGGATGGGTGTTCTCTTGTCGCTCGTACGATATCGAGTAAATAGGAGGTCACCACTTCATTCATATAGATATCTCTGATTTCCTGCTGGATGTCAGCAATCTGTTCCATATGCGCTACAGCCTCCAGACGGTCTGCTGGCTGACCCGCCTGATGATGAAGTAACATGTTTCGCTCCGTCTCCAAATCAGGATAGCCTAAGCTGATTTTGAGCATAAATCGATCTAATTGCGCTTCCGGTAGCATATAAGTGCCTTCAAAATCAATCGGATTTTGAGTGGCACACAGCATAAATGGATGAGGCAACATATGAGTGTCCCCATCCACCGTCACACTTCGTTCCTCCATAACCTCTAGCAAAGCCGACTGGGTTTTCGTCGTGGCGCGGTTAATTTCGTCTGCCAGCAAAATGTTAGTCATCACAGGACCCGGACGGAAATAAAAACGCTCGTCCCGTGGATGAAATATAGATACGCCTGTAATATCGCTCGGTAGAATATCAGGATTACATTGAACACGGCGATAATCACCACGCATGGATTTAGCGAGGGCCTTGATCATTTGCGTTTTCCCCGTACCCGGAACGTCCTCGATCAGAATGTGTCCACCCGCCAGCATAGCTGTAAGCAGTAATTTTATTTCAAAGGATTTACCTAATATACATGATTCCAAATTAGAACGGATTGCAGATACAATCTGCACAGATTCTTGACGCACGGGCATAACTCTGTGAACCTCCTAGATAGCAACATGTTTCCTATTATTGTACATGAAGGCGGACATAGAGTACACTTAACTCCCTACCCATATTATTCAAGCCCCATCTTCTCTCGTACGTAACAGGTTTGGAACAGTCAAAAAAACCCTTCGGTTCCAAACTCCGAAGGGTTCACGTATACAATTTTATTACTTTGTCATATTCAAAGTATAGCTACTATATACTTCCTTTTGGACGGACAAACAAGCATGCCAGAAAAGAGAAAATAATCGCCGAGGAGATCCCTGCACTTGTTACACTAAAGATCCCTGTAATGACACCAAGCCATCCGTCCTTTTCCAATTCAGTTAATGCACCATGTACGAGTGAGTTACCAAAGCTGGTAATTGGAATCGTCGCACCCGCTCCAGCAAATTTGATAAGCGGATCATATATTCCGACAGCGTCCGCAATTGCACCTGCTACCACCAACGTACTCATTGTGTGTGCTGGAGTCATTTTGATCACATCCATCATCAGCTGACCTACGACACAAATAGCACCGCCCACTAAAAAAGCCCATAGATATATCATACTTGTCCTCCCGCTTCAAAAGCTACAGCATGTGCAATACAAGGAATGCTTTCACCCTGCTGTATAGTCAAAGGAGATAATAACGCCCCGGTTGCCACGACCAGCACCTTTTGTAATTCTCCCTTTTCGAGCCGCTTTAACAGATGCCCATAAGTTACAACAGCAGAGCAACCACAACCACTTCCCCCTGCAATAACCTTCTTTTGCTTATTGATGTCATAAATCAGTAAACCGCAATCATTAAATTCCGTCTGGCTCATATCATATCCGTCTTTTTTGAGCAGCTCCTTGGCAATCGGCAACCCTACAGAGGCTAAATCCCCTGTTACAATAAGATCATAATAACCAGGGTCCCTGCCAGTATCCCGAAAATGAGACAAAAGCGTATCCGCCGCCGCTGGAGCCATGGCCCCGCCCATATTAAAGGGGTCTTTGATGCCCATATCCATTACACGCCCGATGGTAGCACAATCCACCACCGTGCCTGACTTAGCATGACCCACAATGGCTGCCCCGGAACCGGTAACCGTATACTGAGCCGTAGGAGGCTTTTGTGCTCCGTATTCATTAGGATAGCGGAATTGCTTTTCTGCAGTACAGTTATGGCTAGTTGTACCCGCCATTACGTAGTCACCCGCCTCCGAATCCACAATAAGTGATGCTAAAGCCAAGCTTTCCATCGACGTTGAGCAGGCACCAAATACGCCTAGATAGGGAATAGAAAGCTTGCTAGCCGAAAATGAGCTGCTGATAATCTGATTCATCAGATCACCACTTATGAAAAATTGTACTTCCTCTTTGTTTAAATTGGCATTGATCAGCGCAAGCTCTGTAGAATGCTCAATTAATCTTCGTTCCGCTTTTTCCCATGTTTTCTCATTTATTTCGATATTGTCATAAATATAATCGAAATCTGTAGACAACGGCCCCTCCCCTTCATCTGGGCCTACGACAGTTGCACTACCAATGATCCGCGGCCTCGACTCAAACTTCCAGGTTTGTCCTCCCTGTCTTTTCATAAGTGATTGCCCCCCACACCGAGGATCGCGTAGATCACGCCCACGATAAATGCGGCCACAACACCGAATACGACAACTGAGCCTGCCAGCTTGAACATATTGGCGCCCACTCCGAGCACCAATCCCTCGGAACGATACTCCAATGCAGATGAACACATCGAGTTCGCAAAACCTGTAATAGGTACTGCGGTTCCTGCTCCAGCCCATTGGGCAATCTTATCGTAGACCCCGATGCAGGTTAATATAACAGACAACAAAATCATCATGGATGCAGTTGGTGCCGCAGCTTCTTTGGCGGGAATATGCATCCCTGCCATAAAGGCTTCCTGGATCGCCTGCCCAATCACACAGATGACGCCTCCGACCAGAAAGGCACGCACACAATTGGCAAATACGTTTCTGGAAGGTTCATGCTTTTGGGAAACACTTTGATAGTCTTTCTCATTTATGGACAACGGCGACGAATTGGTACGAAAACCGCGCTGTCCCGACTTAGCTGGCATCATTCACCACCCCTTATTCGTAAGTTCCGCGCTTTGGCGGTTCAGATTGCTTGGCTCCTTAACATTATGAGCTTTTTGGGGAAATGTTATGTCAGGAAAATGATATCGTGGACATTCCGTACAAATCCATTCATACTGAATAGATGACAACCACTGGTTAATTAATAAGGAGTGAGGTATACATCATGGAAGCAAAAACATTGGAGTTGTTTAAAACCTTAACAGAGTTTCCTTCCATCTCTGGACATGAGCGGGAGCTGCGGGCATGGGTTAAAGAACGAATATCCGGTTATACGGATGAAATCGTGCAGGACCGTTTGGGCAGTCTTTTTGGCGTGCTACGCGGGCAAGAAAGTGGCCCCCGTGTAATGGTAGCTGGGCATCTGGATGAAGTGGGTTTTATTGTGAATGGCATCACGGAAAATGGAATGATTCGCTTTCAGCCGGTTGGAGGCTGGTGGAGCCAAGCCATCATGTCACAACGCCTTCAAGTGTTGACTCCAAATGGTCCAATGATCGGTGTAGTTGGCTCTGTCTCACCACACTTGCTTGATGAAGCACAACGCAGTAAGCCGATGGACATTAAGCATATGTACCTGGATATTGGCGTAGACAGCAGACAGGAAGCCCAGGATCTGGGGATCGTACCCGGAACAGCTATCGCCCCGATCTGTGACTTCACTCCACTTGCGAATCCCAAAAAAATCATGGCTAAAGCATGGGACAATCGATATGGTGTAGGCCTGGCCATTGAGCTTCTGGAAGCATTACATAAGGAAAAGGATCAGCTTCCAAATACATTGTATGCAGGAGCTACAGTTCAAGAGGAAGTGGGACTGCGCGGTGCACGCACAGCTGCCAATCTGATTCAGCCGGATATTTTCTTTGCACTGGATTGCAGTGCTGCCAACGATATGGGTGGAGATCCGAATGCATACGGGCAGCTTGGCAAAGGCGCATTGTTGCGGGTATTTGATCCTGGTATGATTACACACCGCGGGATTGTGGAATACGTGCAAGATATGGCGGAAACTCACAAAATCAAGTACCAATATTTTATCTCCACAGGAGGAACGGATGCTGGTCAAGTGCACTTGAGCGGAATTGGTGTGCCATCCACCGTCATCGGCATATGTGGACGATACATCCATACATCCTCTTCCATTATTCACACGGATGATTATGATGCAGCCAAGGAGCTGATCATTAAGCTGGTTCAAAATCTGGATCGCACAACGCTGAATACCATTGTTGAGCGAGCTTAAAAAGTAACAAAGAATAGGAAGCTATAAAAAACAGTCAAGACACATACAACGTGCACTTGACTGTTTTTTTTAGATTAATAGAAGCAAAAAATATAGGAACTCAGATTAAATGCTTGTACCGAAGCAGCGCAATCACTACAAGCACAGCTGTTAAGGTGATACATACATTTTCTACCCTTGTTCCCTTCCGGGTTCCGGTGCTCATCAATTTAAATCGAAGCTTCCATTTAAAGGGTGGCAAAGGCTTAATTCCGTTATTCGTTAAGGAATCTGCCAATAAATGCAGCAAGTATGCCATCCCTCCAGCCAGCCATATGCTGTCGCCATGCAAACGTGTCGTACCATAAAGCAGTGCAGTCCATGCTGCTGTCCCATACACCGTATGCGTCAATCCTCGGTGTGGAACAAGCGTACATATGATCAGCAGACACCCTGCGATATAATTCCAGGGCGCATACGATCCTCCATACCAAGCTAGGCCGATTCCAATTAGAAAAATAATAACTTTACGCATGGACCGTGAAGGCATAAAAGAAGCGCTGATCATCAGCAAAGCCAAAACAAGATTCCAGGGCGGCGGAGCCAAACGGGTAAAGAACACCCAACCCGCAGCCACAATCATTAGAAGCTGTACGAGTCTAAGCATCTTGTTCGGTAACGCCCGGCTCACAAGCATGGAATTAGGCTCGTCAATATCCGGCAACAATGAACCGACCACAGCAACGGCCACGGCAGCCGGAGTCACTTCGTACCCGCTTAAGGCTAATACCGACAGGGAGACCCCGGTTCCAATAATTAAATGGGCTCTTCCCATCATGATGCATAACATCCTTTCGTTGCAGCATACACAGAATCGACACTACTCTATTAAAATCAGCATGATTCGATTGTATACGACAATCAAAAAGAGAACAATAGTTCGCTTATTCTATTTAAAAGACTTCATCCAAAAGTCCTAGTTTTGTCCCTTTCACTTCATCCTCCCCGGTTCTTTATCTACACAGTCATTTTTTAAAACACGCCATATGTCCTATGAGTAGATCGACAAATACTTCCAACTATTTCTTTTTGCCTCAAAGTCCTATTGTACAATTTGGAATATTAGGTAATATAGTGTTTATATTTGCTATATAAATCTATTACATGAACAAGGAGGAAATCATTTTGCGAGAAAAATCTCTGTTCCGAAAGTTCAAAACGATCGGTCTAACATCGTTGCTAAGTGTCGTATTGTTCGCCCTGCCTGCCTCAGCTGCTTGGAATGATACATACACGGGGTACGCCACATATACAGGATCAGGTTACTCTGGAGGAGCATTACTACTTGATCCCATCCCTTCTGATGCCAAAATCACAGCGCTTAACCCCACACAACTGAATTATAACGGAATCAAAGCCGCATTGGCCGGAGCCTATTTGGAAGTTCAAGGTCCCAAAGGAAAAACAACTGTATATGTAACCGATTTATACCCTGAGGGTCCAAGTGGTGCGCTCGACCTGTCTCCGAATGCCTTCAATCTGATTGGTGATCAGAAGGATGGAAAAATCAATATTTCATGGAAAGTTGTCAAAGCTCCGGTTAGCGGCAATGTCTCCTATCGCATTAAAGAAGGCAGCAGCCAATGGTGGGCAGCTATTCAAGTACGCAATCATAAATATCCGGTCCTTAAAATGGAAGTCCAACAAAACGGGCAATGGCTCAATCTTGAAAAACAGGATTACAACCACTTTTTGGGTACTAACTTAGGAAAACAGCCTCTGAAAATACGGATGACGGACATTCGCGGTGTCGTGCTCAATGATACCATCCCAGCTCTAGCCGAAAATGGCACAGGCCAAGCTTATATCGTTAAAGGTAACGTTCAATTTCCTGACTGATGGAAGTACGCCTCATGTTTGCTTCTTTACATTTGAATATATAAACCCGGCCGGGAACCGACGCAATCTAGTTTGCGTGGCGTGTTCCCGGTCTTTTTACGTAAAAGTCATTATTTTTCACAAAGGATTGGTTTGTTCACTGTCCTGTTCATAAGATCATACGTATAATGAATACATAAATAGGGTGTACTTTACAGCTATGTGCACACAGACAGGAGGCCTGTTCATATGAGCAATTTCAAAAAGCATCACAAGCTTCACAGCAAATTGCTGGTCAGCATTACGTTATGTATAACATTAACGTTGCTGGTATCCACCACTGTATATTATTTCTACTACATTCGCGTGGAAAAGGAGCAGGCGTTCGAAGCCAATCACAATAGCTTAGCGTTGAGAAGCAAAGAGGTCATCAACATGACATCTATTGCTCAATCGTTGGCATTCCAAATGTACCGCAGCAGTACCCTATCCAAACTGTTGTATTATCCTAAACCCAATGTATATGATGTAACCGCTGCCATGACCGAATTAAACAATTATCTTAACTCCATGCCGTATATTGAATCCATCTACGTGTATAACCCTAAAAGTGACACCTTCTACATTGCGTCCTCACAAGGTCAAAATGGGTTATTCAGCAAGCATGAACTGGCTGATACTGACATCATTCGCGTGCTGGATCATTATCAGGACTACAAACCCTTTACGCCTATTCCACGCACGTATCCGTTGTTGTCTGCCTCAGACTCCGGAGCTGGCTCAGAGCAATCAAGCCCAAATATCGCAGCCTATACGTATTTATGTTATGACGCCATTAACTCGAACGAAGTGATAAATTCAGCTGTAATTGTGAATGTGTCAGCGGCCTGGATGAACAAGGAAATGGCGGCGAACCCCATCTCAGGCGGAACCGCTTATATTTTAGACGATCAAGGCAGACTGTTGTCTGGGACAACGTTGACAGACGAAGCTTTGAACGAGAAAGAACAGCTATGGCTGCACACTAGAGTCAAAAAACAGGAAACAGGCTATTTTGTAGAAGACTTTCATGGTAAAAGATCGTTGATTTCCTATACTTCCCCGGATGGACTAGGTTGGCAGTATATAAGTGTCACACCATATGAAAGCGTTATCAAAATGGCGAGTGTTATTCGTAATGCAATGCTATTGATCGCAGCCATCATCGGAATGGCAGGATTCGTGGCTTCCTGGCTGCTGTCCAAAATGTTATATACGCCTATTGGCCAAATTGTTATGCAAATGAATTCACTGGAATCGGAGAAACGCAACAGTATGTACACGATCCGGCAAAACATTTTACGGAATGTGATTCGCGGAACCCGAAATCTTCCTGCTGGTGAAGAACCGGAACGCCTCCGCGAGCTTGGGATTACATTCCAGTTCGACAAAAACTATCGGCTTGTACTCCTGCGCATAGATGAATATGCGCGGTGGCAAAGCGAGCGTGGACCTGATCTGCTACCCTACAAGTTTGCGATTATGAATATCGCATCCGAAATATGCGGGCAGACGTATCGGGTGGAGACCGTTGATATGGATGAGGATAGCGTCCTGTTAATGCTCAACATTTTAGACCCTGCGGAACATACAGACACAGTACTACTGGAGACCCTATTACGCCAAATACGCGAAGCTTGTTTCGAATATTTGAAGCTGAGTGTATCCCTAACCTATAGCGCGATTACGAGCCAACCAGAACAGCTGCATTTGCTGTACCGCCAGGTAGAGAACGCATCTATGCACCGTTTTTTTCAGGGACATGGCTGTATTATTAATGCGCGAAACGCTACAAATGAAGATGTCCAACCTACTTATGTATTTCCATCGGATAAAGAAAAAAAATTGCTGGATACGCTGCTATCGGGTCATACGGAGGATGCACACCGACTGTTTCAAGACTTGTTAATGCATATGGAGCAATATCCGTTTTCCTCTGTTCGGGTGGCAATCTCTCGGCTCATCATGAGTGTGAACAATGCTGTTCGGCATATCAGTGAGCTCAATGGATTAGCTATCGAGTCTATACCAGAATTACCGTCTCCAGATCGATTAGAGACCGCCGAGGATCTTATCGATCATTACCAATTGGTCTTTGATCAGATTCGCTCCAGTCTAGCGGAAAAACGAAATACGAAACAAGAACGGTTGGTACGGCAAATCAATGAACGTATAGAGCAAGCTTATACGGACCCTAATTTCTGTCTCAATCAGATTGCGGAAGAGCTGGATATGTCGCCAATCTATGTCAGTAGGCTTTATAAGCAACAAACCATGTCCACCATCGTGGACGTCATCCAGCAGCTCCGTATTCGCAAGGCCTGTGAACTGCTGGAACAGACCGACTGGTCGGTGGCAGAAGTGGCAGAACAAACCGGATTTGCAAGCAGCTCTTATTTCCACCGTATGTTCAAACGCAGCCTGGGCGTGACACCCACAGATTTTCGACGCTCCAAAGCGAATGCGCAATAAGCGGCATCAAAAAAGCAAGCAAGCCTCCACCTTTCTGGAGACTTGCTTTTCTGCTTTAGATCACAGCTCTCTACGTTTTATTTGATCCCCTTTTCCTTCACGTAAGCTTCCCACTGTTTTGTATATTCGGTTTGAATTTTCTCTAAGCCAGCTTGGTTCGCTTTTTGCAAAAAGGTCTCAAGGCCTTGATCAACGTTGTCGATCAGTCCAGCTTGAAGTGGATACAGATACTGCTTCTCCACCTGTTCCAATGCTGCTTTTTCTGCTTGGTAGGTCGTATAGTCCTCTGCAAAGCCGGTAAACAGATCAGGCTTCTGAATTTTATCCAGCTCAGCAAATATCTTCTTTACACGGTCAAAACCTGAATCAAACAGCATGTATTCCGGATTACGCCAAGCCCAGCTGTTCATGCCTTCCCGTGAAAATCCATTCGTGCTACCGCTACCTATCATATGATAGTAACCATCTTTGACTTCATAGTTTTTACCTTCAATACCATATTGCGTAAGCAGGTTATAGCGTTTGTCTGTCACCAGCTTTTCATAAAAGGCCAATGCGCGGGCTGGGTTCGGACTGCTTTTTGGAATTGCAAAGCCGTTATGAATCGGATGCACCGGAGTTGCATAGCCCGTTGTCAGCGGGAATGGATAGTACTCGAGCTTCCAGTCCGGGTGGGATGCTTTGAGCTTAATGACCATATCATTAAAGCGGGTTGGATTGTCGCCGAAAATACTCGCTGCTTTCCCAGAAGTGACTTGATCCTGAAGCGTATCTTTTACGTTTAACACGTTTTTAGGAATAAATCCCTTATCAGCCCAACGTTTGTAAGTATTCAGCTCTTCTTTTTGTTCATCTGAGCCCCAATATTTATACACCTCTGTTGGTTTTTCATATTTGATGCCAATGCCATAAGGCAAAGCACCGATACTCTTCGTTACTAGTTCGGTATATCGATCATGCAGATTTCCCTTGATATCACTGTTCAAAGATACGGTTTTCATACCCGGCTCATGCTGGCGTATCCCATCCATATAAGCCTCGTAACTTTTGATATCGGTCGGTTTAGGCAAATTGTACTTTTCACGTAAATCTTCACGCCATACAAAACCGTTTGTGACATATTCTTTGTACGTGCCAGGCACGGTATAAATTTTGCCTCCAATTTTAACCCCATCCCACATATCCTGTGGTACAAATTTTTGCAAGGCAGGTGCAGCCTTAGGCAGCAGATCGTCTAGCGGCAGGAATGCGCCCTTCTTGGCATAGGCCTGATACTGCGTCCAATCCGCAGTGAAGATCAGGTCAATAGGCTGGCCCGAAGACAATAACAGCTTATATTTTTGATCCCAGTCTGTCCACGTCGTATAGTTAAATTTGACGGTGGCATTCAAATCTTTTTCCGCCAACTTATTGATCTCTGCCTCAATGGTAGGCAGGTCCTTAGGCGCATCACCCAGCATATAAAATTGCAGCTGAACTTTCTGGGATTTATCATCCTCTCCATTTGCTTTTTGTGCGCTGTTTCCGCTACCTCCTCCACATCCGGCTAAGAGTGCCATGATAACCATGACTGCAATCAGGATGGACATGCGTTGTTTTCTTTTCTTTGTAAATGTCATGTGAATCCTCCCTTTGAAATGGTAGTCTGTCTCAAATAAAACGCTTACAAAAAGTGATGCTTGGATGGCACAATGTCAGCACATCATGCCATCTTAGCTTTTAAGTGCCGATTATCCTTTTACCGCACCAATCGTCAGCCCCTTGACAAAGTAACGCTGAATGAACGGATACAGTAGTAAAATGGGACCCGTAACCACGATCGCCATTGCCATTTTAGTCGACTCTGTCGGCATATCGTTGGACAGGGACACACCGGTGCCTGCACCCATCTGAGCAATAAATTGCATAGAGTTAATTACATTATACAGATAGTATTGTAACTGGTATTTATGCGGGTCATTAATAAAGAGTGAGGATGAAAACCAGTCATTCCAGTAGGCCAAGGCCAGAAACAGTCCGACAGTAGCAATACCCGGGGTAGATAAAGGCAGTACAATTCGATAGTAAATTTTAAAATCACCCGCACCGTCTATTTTAGCGGACTCGAACAGCTCTTCCGGCATAGAGGAACGAATGAAGTTTTTCATCAAAATGATCAAAAACGGAGTCATTAATCCTGGGAAAATCAACACCGTATACGTATCTAACAACCCTAAATACTTCGTCAGCATAATGTACCAAGGTACCAATCCGCCTCCGAACAACGTTGTAAAGTAAATATAAAATGAGAATGCATTGCGATATTTAAAATCTTTACGCGCCAGCACATATCCGGCCATCGTCATCAGGAACAGGCCCAGCGTCGTCCCTACAACTGTGGTAAAAATCGTCACCCCGTACGCCCTTAACACCTCTTCAGGAAAGGTGAACACCGTCCGGTATCCTTCCAGCGAGAATTGCTGTGGAATAAAGTGATAGCCGTCCCTGATAATCGATTCATTACTGGTTAGTGAAGCCGAAATAATAAGTAGGAACGGGAGTAAACAAGCAATGGATGCCACGATGATAATCACATAGGAAATGATTTTAAAAAGTCGAGTGTATACATCCTCTTTGATCGCCATCCGTTGGGTCCTCCTTTCTAGAATAAGGCATATTCGTCGTTCAGCTTGCGAATGATATAGTTCACGGTCATGATCAGTACAAATCCGAACAAGGATTGATACACGCCTGCGGCCGAAGCCATACCCACATCAAAAGTTACTTTCAAGGAACGATACACATAAGTGTCCAAAATATCTGTCGTATTGTACAGCACACCATTGTTACCGATCAATTGATAGAACAGATCAAATTGTCCTTTCATAATACTACCCAGTGCAAATAGCAACAGTACAACGAAGGTGGACTTGAGCATAGGAACGGTAATGTACCAGATTCGTTGAAAAATGTTAGCTCCGTCTATTTTAGCTGCCTCATAATATTCGTCACTGATCCCTGTGATCGCTGCCAGGTAGATTACCATACTGTAACCGAGATTTTTCCACAAATAGAACAGGATAATCAGGAAAATCCATACCCATGGTTTGTTATACACATCCACACGTTCACCACCAAATTGCACGAGCATCGTGTTCAGAAAACCATTATCATAATTAAATATGTTATACACGATCACACTTAGAATAACGAAAGAAACAAAATATGGCAGGAACATCACAGATTGAGTGATCTTTTTAAAGTAGCGGCCCCGCAATTCATTCAGCAAAATAGCGAGGACAATCGCTAACACGTTGCCGAGTAAGATAAACGCCGCGTTATATCCAACCGTGTTTAATGTCAATTTTGTCAACGTGCCGGATTGCCATAAAAAGCGAAAATTTTGGAGTCCGACGAACTGGGCTTCAAAAAGGCTGGTATTAAAGTCGAACTGGGTAAATGCATAATAAATGCCGACCATAGGAATGTACGAATTTATGAAGAAGAAAATTAAAGTGGGCAACAACATCAGAAATAATACTCGATTGCGGATCAGTTCATAGAAAAAACCGTGTTTCCTGCCTGTTCCCAGCCTACCGTTCAAGCCGGAATCCGTCGCAAGCATTGCAGAATTTTTGGGCATAGGCTGATTCAATGTGAGTCACTCCCCCTCTATATACATTACCGACCGCTAGGTTTGTAGCACCGCCGCCGTATGACTATATATTATGTAAGCGCATTCAAAATGAAAAGTGAAGCCTCTCGTGCTTCATGAACAAAGGAGTGTCCAGAGGAGTGAACAATTCGGATATTTGTGAAGTTTTGTGTGATATGAGGCGTCTGTTCGACGCCTTAAGCCCATTCATAAGCATATTGGGGCAATCTAATCTGCCCTACTCCTTTTGCCCACCCTGAAAAGTGGTTTCATCCTGTTTCACCCGAACTCCAGTTTTCTTGGCCTGCTCAAGCAGCTCGGCGGCATTATCCTGCGGCTTATATCCGATTCGTTCTTCCAAGTAGCCAATGTCATAATAATTATCCGTATTGGCTGACGTACCGTATAAATTAAGATAACTCATCTCCGAACGCGCTTCGATACAACAGACGGTCAGATGGAGCATATCGCGCTCAGAGATCCAAATATGGGCAGCACGCTCCGAATGCGGCCGATCATCCCCAGGAAAATTACCGATGCGGATATTTATTGAAGATATTTTGCCCTGATCGGCATACAGCCGGCCTAGCAGCTCGATGTAGCACTTACTCAGTCCATAAAAACTGTCTGGTCGGTAAGGATCTTCTACATCGATGGCTTCGCCTACTTTATAAAACCCTGTGGCATGATTGGAACTGGCAAAAATAATGCGTTTCACCCCATTTTGGACCGCAGCTTCATACAGCTTATACGCTCCGCTTACATTGCCAGACAGCACTTTGCCAAGGAAATCCCCTTCATCCTTAATCCATGCAAAATGCAATACTGTATCCACTCCACGTGTAAGCTCAGCCAGTCGTACAGCATCTTGTATATCCAGTTCCACAATTCCCGCTTCTTCATCCTTCCTCACATCAGCCGCGATGATTTCATATTTTTCTTCCGCTTTTAGCCCTTCATAGAGTACTTTCCCAATGGTACCCGCCGCTCCTGTAATCAATATTTTGCGTCTCATTATCCGTTTCTCCTTACTTTATTGGGTTTCATAGTGTCATTCCTATTTTTAACCAACTCCAAAGGAGGGAAACCTCTTTAACAAGACCGCTGGCTGCCTTGTTAAGCTTTTAACGATCTGACTTGATTACTCAACCGGAGCTATGAGTTCCTGCTCCTGCGGATCAGAAATTTTACGGTCATAATCACGAATACGGAAGGTAAGCGGCTGAGGATATTGCTTATCCAAAGTATAGTAGAAGAAGCTGGTATCGTTTTTTTCCTGTGATTTATACACATGTACTTCGTTTGACCAATCATATCCTTCTTTGAGCTCGTGTTCGTCATAATTGCCGTCGATAAAAATGGGATCAAGAGAAAGCGTTCGGTGTTTTTGCCCGTTATGGGAAAGCTTTAGTCCAAGCACCTGAGCTTGGCCTCCCGCAGCAATCCCTGTTTTTACAATAGAGACAGTATCATCCGGACTTGAAATAATTTGCTTTTTATTCATATCAACAACTAGGGTCGACTTGGCTTTTTCTATCCCGCGGATTCCTGAAGTCTTGAAGCGGATCGATTGTATCTGCAGATCCTCCGCACCTTCATAATCTTTGAATAGTGCCGTAATCCGGCCATCAGAACTGTTAAACGTCGGCATCAGGAGTGAGGAAAAAAAGTATTCCTTCCCGGATTTCGATGTAATCACCAGGCTTGGTTCCACCAGCCCATGAATATCAAATGTATTCCGCTCATCATAACGATAAACGAGACTAATCCCGGCCGGGGACACCACTGCCTTTTCCACATCAACCTTCTGACCAGCAATGTCCATCGTTTTATGGATGCTGAATACGCGATCGTTAGATACCAGCGATTGAGAGGCAAGCTCAAAGTTGAGGCTAAAACGGCTGCTATTTGGGATTTTACCATAAAGAACAGTCGGGTCCTTAAACGCAAAACTAACGGGATTTTTAGGGAGCTTGATATCCGTCTGCAAATTCCTGTTTCGTGTAGGAGTCAAGGTCGCATTCAATTGCAATTTCAGCCAATCCGCTTTCTTTGCCACATAAAACTCCATGATCCCATAACTAGTGCCGGGTTCAAACTGGTGAAGTGCTCCCGACATCTTTCCCGTGCGTGTTCCATGAATGGAAGATACGTTGATCCTAGTAAAACTGGCGGAGGCTGGCTTTGAACGGTCCACTAAGGCAAAATCGTTCAAATCGACGGGTTTGGTGCCTTTATTTTCAAAGCTGAAAAGCAAGGCTATTCGATCACTTCCGGCATAAAAACCGTTGATAGTGAGTTTGCAGTTCCCCTGTTCCTGAGCAATCTGTAGCGGCTGGACTGCATTGAGCTCAAAAGCGCTACGTACACCGGGCTCCTTGTCCGTCAGCATGCGGAAACCGCTGAATTCCTTAGAATCCAATGAAACCACTTGGGCATCAAAATGAGCGTTCGACGGACCTGAAGGCGCCCAGGCTCCATGATGAAAGACAAATATGGCTCCGGTCACGACTGCCGCTCCCAACGCGGCTGTTCCCAGCCACCATCCTTTTTTGTTTCGTCCCTTCTCTTTTCGCTGTCCTTCAGCAATCCCTCGTGAAATTGCAAAGTCCAGGACGCAGTCGTCTATTCTTTTTTCCGCAATTTTCATTTCATGACTGGTCGTCATTAATAAACTTTCTTCTTCACGCATGGTTAAGTCCTCCCTCTTCAATCCCCATTTTGCGTCTCAACTGCTTTAATCCCTGGTACACCCAACTTTTTATCGTTCCCTCCGGCTTTCCGAGAATAAGTGCAATGTCGGGTACCGTCATATCGTGCATATATTTCAGAATCAGAACATGCCTATGTTTGGGCTTCAGTTTGGCGAGCGCATTTTGCACATCAAGCATGCTGTCGCTCACCATTTCATTCGTTTTGATATCTATGTAACCGTCCGTCAAAACGAGCCTTTTCCGCCGCCTCTGTTCATCTATACAGACATTAATGAGGATACGGGTCACCCAGAAATCGAAACTTTTTGCATCCTTTACATGCTTGCGCTTCACCCACGCCCTGCAGGTCGTCTCCTGTACCGCTTCAACTGCATCTGCCTGATTTCGCAAGTAACTATATGCGATACCAAACAGCCTTCTTTTTTGCGCTGATATTTTCTGAAAAAACAACTCTTCCTCCACTGCTGTACTGCCCCCATTTCCAATGTACTGCATGTTAAACCTTGAACCCGTCCCGTCACCCCAGGATTTGTTCTTTAGTTACGAATAAGACGAGGCTCACGGTCAAATCGTTTTATTGGAATTTGCGAACCTTGAATTCACAAGTCAGCCGCACACCTTCTACCAGCATAAAAAAGGGACCCTGCCGCCTGTGCAGGGTCCTGCTTCTCTTATTACTATGTTTAAGCTTGCTGTACTACCCTCACTCTGCGATTAACCAGATAAATGCTAAAGCCGATTAATATCAGACCGACCAGCAGAAAAGCCGTAATCGATTCGTGAAGCAGCATAGAACTGACAAATACCGAAATTACCGGTACCAAAAACGTATAGGAAGCGACCTTGCTTGCATCTCCCGAATTGACGAGTGTGAAATACAGCAGCCAGGATAGTGAAATTCCCAGTACAGTCCCGAATACCAGCCCTGACATATATGGAACATTCCACACGATGTCTGACCAGCTTTCCGTTACTGAACCAGCTCCCGTTAACACAATGCCTCCAAGTGTACATTGAAATGCGACCAGCCACAACGAATCCACGCGCTGGTTAACCTTTTTCACATATACGGTTCCCAACGCCCAGCTCACTGCTGTAATAATAGCGATGATTACACCTGCAATAGCCACATGTCCTGAAAACCCTCCGACACTGACAGCTGCAACGCCCAGAAATCCAATGATCAATCCAATCACTTTGAGTTTGGACATGGCTTCCCCCAGCCACATCCATGCAAAAATGCCGACCAGCACCGGCTGAAGGTATACCAGCACAGAGAACAAGCCAGATGGAACATACATCAGCCCCACGGTTTGCAAACCATAAAACAGGACTACGTTAAAAATACCTGAAATAGCATACACTCGCCAATTTTCTTTCCAGCGAATGCGACTCCATCTCGGTGCTAAAATCGCTCCCAATAGCAGACCACCCAACAGTGTGCGTAGCCCTGCAAACAAAAGGGGCGGCGTGTATTCCAGTGCAACTTTATAGATGGGCCAAGAAATGCCCCACAATACAACCAGTAGCGCGATCATCATTATTCGCTTGGCTGTCGTTAACTCTCCCATGATACTCTCGCTCCTCTATGAAAAAAATCACTAGACTTAATATATTACGCCTACAGGGTAACTTTATCAACAGAGGAATCCAAACATTTGCCTATGTTACAATGTATCCAATAGATAAAGCTATAAGGATAGGAGGTTCTGTACTTGATTTATTTCATCAAATTTCTATACAGCTTCGTGCTTCCTCCCGGTTTGTTTATCCTCGTGATGGCAGGGCTTGTAATCTGGCTATGGAAACGGGCACGTAAACCTGCTGTCGTACTGCTCCTTGTTACATTGCTGCTGTATGTATCATCAACCAATTTGGCTGGAGATTTGTTAATCCGTAGTCTGGAAAAGCAGTATCCACAGCCCCGTACCGTTCAAGGTGATGTTATTGTCGTACTGGGGGGCGGAGCTACAGAGGGAACTCCCGACATCAATGGACAAGGTAATCTGCTGGGGTCCGCGGCCAACCGACTGCTCACTGCAGCCAGACTGCATCAAGCAACAGGTCTACCTATCCTTTTTTCCGGTGGACAAGTGTTTGGAGACAGTGGTAATGAAGCCAATATTGCGCAAAGGCAGCTGTTAGGACTTGGTATTCCAGCAAAGGACATCTTCATTGAAAACCGTTCCTTGAATACACAGCAAAATGCCGTATATACCTCGCAAATTTTAAAACAGCACCAGTTCACAAAACCTATCCTGGTGACCTCCGCATTCCATATGCCACGTGCTGCCCTGGAATTTCAGCGTGCAGGTATGCAAGCGACAGCTTATCCAACCGACTATCTGGCAAGTGAAAAGCTGTCACTATATGCCGCCAAGCTCTCTCCTTCGGCTGGGGCCATATCTACCACCGGGACAGCCCTCAAGGAGTATTTAGGAATTTTGGCATTAAAGCTGAAATAATGTGATACACTGGTGTAAAATGGATACCACACAAACAAGCGTCTTGCGCTCACAGCTATAAGCTAGTAAGCGATCAAGACGCTTGATTTACCATTACATATTCTCCAGCTAGAAAATCTCTGATACTTGTTCTTCCGATATAACCTTAAAGCCTTCCCTTTTTAACAAGGCAGAGGTTACCCCGTTGCCTGCGATTTTTCGGTTTTCGAATGCCCCATTATAGATCGCTGCTGACCCGCAGGACGGACTGTTTTCTTTTAAAACAATAAGTGACGCGTTAACCTCTCTGGCTATATGCAAAGCTTCATGCGCACCTCTAATGTACATATCACTGACATCCTTGCCTGAAAACTCGATCACCTTGGCTGTGCCCCTCAGCACGTCTTCTCCAGTCCCTCCAACGATCTCCGCAGGCTCTCTCGGCGTCATAAACCCCCCCAGCAGCTCAGGACAGATCGTCATTGCCTTCTTTTCCTCTACCAACTTCTGAATATGTACATCCAAGCTATCCGTCCCGTTGTATCGAACCTTCATGCCTGCCAAACATGAACTTACCAGAATCATTAGTTCCACCTCATATCCATCACTATTAAGTAAATTAAAGTATAAACGAGTTTTATCATAGCGTCATCATACGAAATGGCTTCTGACATTTTGAATTTTTTATGGATTGGAGGCAGCTCAAGAAAGATATCCCGCAATTTGTTACAAAGCTGTTTTTGGAGTACAGGCACGGATGGGCACCTGCCTACATACAATAAACAGACCGCAAGCCCGATAAGTAACAAAGGTCGTAAGTTTGCAACTACCTCAGGAGGTGTCATCCGTGCCCGGACTATTTAGTGCTATCGCTCTGTTCATCAAGGAATTGACGCTACTCGTTTCCTACGTGAAAAACAACGCCTTTCCGCAGCCATTGACTGAGAAAGAGGAAGCTCGACACCTAAAGCTGTTTGCCGAAGGCAACGCACATTCCCGTAACACACTTATTGAACATAACCTAAGGCTGGTGGCCCATATTGTAAAAAAATTCGATAACACCGGCGAAGATTTGGAGGATCTTATATCCATCGGCACCATTGGATTGATCAAGGCTATCGAAAGCTTTCAGACCGGAAAAGGAACAAAACTGGCAACATTTGCAGCCCGTTGTATAGAAAACGAGATCCTGATGCATTTAAGGTCCCTGAAAAAAACACGTAAAGACGTGTCTCTCCACGATCCTATAGGGACTGACAAGGAAGGCAACGAGATTACTTTAATTGATATCCTCGGCTCCGAGGCGGACGATATTGTAGACAAGGTACAGCTCAAAATCGAGAAGAGTAAAATCTATCGCAATCTGGATATTTTAGACGAGCGTGAAAAAGAAGTCGTGATTGGCCGATTCGGCTTGGAAGCAGGAGGAGAAGAACGAACACAGCGGGAAATTGCACGAGAACTAGGAATTTCCCGCTCGTATGTGTCACGAATTGAAAAGCGTGCATTGATGAAGTTGTACCATGAATTTTACAAGCAGAAGGGATAATGAATAAACAGATCTCTACCTAGAACTCTAGACTATTTGGAGGCCCTATACAGGGCCTTTTTTCATGATTTGAATTTCAATTTGCTTTCCTTTTTTCTTAAATAAGTACTAACTTTTTTCTAAATATGACAATGGAAGTGGGGAATAGACTATCGTATCTCCATCCTCATCTCGTTTTAAAATAATAGCGAACTCAGCACCATTACTCTCATCGCCTCTTGGCAACGGGAAGATCATAGCGGGACAACGCAACTCATAATTATAAGGAAATTCTTTTCGAAAATCCTCTAAAGCATAATTCAGAATTGCATCTATTTTATCAGTAAGCACATGAAATCCACCTATTACAAAATCATTGGATTCTTGGGAAGCGGTATACTTCTCAAATAATTTGGTTTTGTATTCCTCAACAGTATTAAAACAAACTTCCCAATCCAAAGGAAATACGCCATCTGCTAAATAATAGGAGTATATTTTCATATTCCATCCATTCTCCTTCTCGCACCTAAAATAGTTATTTATATTGTTTCTCTCAACCTTTTTCGATATAAATTAGCCTAGCCTTTGGAATGAGCTTGTTAAAGACCCGAAAATAGCACCCTTTTCTTATTTCCTCCTATGTCGTTTAAAGTTTTAATTAGTAGGTTCTTATTCCGTCCATTGCTAGTATAGTTCATAAAATAACCGGTTGCTATTATAATGGTTAGCCACTCATATATGATTTTTTAATTAAGGAATACATTCAAAACCCAGACAGTTATTCGTTTTCCATGGAACCTGTAGTTATACCTGAAGATAATGTTTCAACGAATGGAGATACCAAAAATACCTTTCCGAAAAATGTTTTAATCGATAATAATCTCTATTGGGAGAGCAGCTTAAGTGGTAAAGGTGGAGAAATCATCTTCAAATTAGATACAGGAAAAACGATCAATGATATCCTCTTAGCCCAGCCATCTTCTCGCGCTTTTATACTTTCGTTTTCATTTCATGGCTCGAATGACGGAGAAAACTGGTATAGGTTAGGACAAGTCGAGGCTTTGCCAAGCACTGCAAAAATAACCTATCAGTTTAGTAATGAAATTCCTTTTTCATATTATAAAATAGCTGTACTATCCTCTGGATTGAATAATACAACCACCTATTATGGTATCCGATACATTCAACTAAGAACCGCGCTAATCAATGGTGTTCCTGCCTACAGAGCATCCAATATAAATCCCGCTATTGCGGAATAAGCCAGTACAAAATACAAAAAGGGGGCTGAATGACGCCCCCCTAATTTTGGTTATTTCATTTGAAGCATATTATAAATCATCTCAGCCGCTTCCGCACGCGTAACTTGCTGTTTGGCACGGAAGCTGCCATCTGGATATCCTTGTACTAAATTAATCTCGGTTAGGCCAAGTACATCCTTCCTGGCCCACTCTACAATTTGAGAGGAATCTGAGTATACACTGCTTTCTTGCTGTGGTGTAGCCTTGATAATGTTATTCACCATTTTAGCGGCCTGCTCCCGGTTTATGACCCGATCTGGACTAAACACTTTGCTGCTAAAACCTCGGGCAACTTGATCCTTAATTGCTGTTTTGAGGAGGTCCACGTACCACGCTGATAGATCAATATCCTCGAAGCCTAGAATCACATCTATTTCGAGCGGTAATTTTAGAGAACGAACAAGCATCGAAGTGAATTCCATACGTGTTACGGGCCTGTTCGGTTCAAAAAGCATGCTGGATGTTCCCTTCACTATGCCCAAGTCGGCAAGCGCATTTATTTTCTCTCTATTAAATACCCGTTCGATGTCACTAAAATGATTTGGCTTTGTCTCGTTTGTTGGTTCTTGAAGGAACTTTGTTTCTGTTTCTGTCGGCTCCTCTACAACAGCCTGAATCGGTTTTATACTTCCCGCGCCTCCTGCTCCACCACTTATGTCCACAGTATTCCCGGTAGTTTTACCGCTCGCAGCTTTTGCCTCTGTACGTTTTCTTTGGCTATTTTCAGCCCAAAGTCGAACGGTATACAATTGCTTCTCTCTCAACTGTCTCCAGCTAAAAGCTCGATCCTTACCACGATATAATTCAGTTCCATTTTCACTAGTAAGAACAAAAATATCATTTTTATGTTCTGACTCCCAATGGACGATAAATTCATTATTCGTTGTTTCTGTCTTCGAAAACGCAAACGCTGGAGACGGTAGCGTCTCGACCTCACCTTCTGCCCGCTTACCTTCACCGCTTGTGTTCACTGGCTTCACAGTAATACGATACAATGTAGAACTATCTAATCCGTCTACTTTAAACTCTTGAGTAGTCGTATGACCGATAAGCACCTCGTCTTTGTAGATATTATAAGCATCTGCACCTGGGGCTTCTTGCCACGTAATAAGCAGATCGGTATCCGTTACGCTTTTCACAACCAACCTATGATTTGGTATTTGACCTGGCAATGTACGATACGTAAATGGAGCTATGTCACCTTCTCCCGTAGTATTCATGGCCTGTATACCAAACGAGTAAATTATACCAGGCTGAAAATCTGAAAGTATGATATGAGCTTTTCTAGTGTCAAAAACTTCCCCTGTATCTTTGCGGATTACAGCATATTGGGTAGCGCTCTTGATTACATCCCAGGTCAGCGAAATCTGTCCATTCCCAAGTTCCGTAACTTTGATATTCTGTACTTGGGGGGAAAGTGTCAGCAGTTCACCTGACGTTGGTGGACTGTAACCACTGCTGTTCCCACTGCTCACTTGAAAATCGTAGTTTTTCCCACCTTTTAAACCAGATACAACTATCCGTGGTTCCGTACTATAATAATTTTGACCGTTGATTGTTACCTTATAGTGAGTTGCCCCATCAGCTGGGGTCCATATCAATGTGGCATCATGCTCGCGAACATCTACAGCTGCAAGTTGTACAGCCAAATCAGGTAGCGTTAATACGTTGATAGATGTATCATGACCCGTACCACTTCGATTATAAGCTCTAATTTTAATATTGGCAGACCTGCCTGCTGGCAAGCCTTCAAAAGTGTAAAAATGGATACCCCGCGGAATCTGCATGTTTGGTTCATCGTTAACATTCAAGATGTACCCTTCAGCCCCCGGCACATCTTGCCAGACAACACCAACAGAATATACATCCTTTGTTACACTTGAAAGTGTAGTTACCTGAGCTGGTAATGTTATAACGCCGAGATGAGCATAATCTCCAAATCCTGTTGTATTTTCGGCAGATATACGATAGTTATAATCCGTTCCCGCCTGAAGCTCAGTATCGGTGAATTCTGTATACACATCGTTATAAACCGAAACCTCGTCTCGCTCTAGGGCGTAGTAGGTGGCAGTGATTACAGAATTCCACTTCAAGTCGATTCCATTTTCTTTTACGGTTACATTTCGGAATCCGCTTGGACTGTCTGGTAGACTTAAAAAAGATACATGTTTTGCTGCCCCCTCTCCCGTGTCGTTTATAGCGGATACAGAAACTTCGTAATACTTACCAGGCTTCATGCCCTTAATTGAGTTATACACATCCTGTGTAACCGTATCCTTATATATGATTTCTCCCGTGCTTGCGTCCGCTGCTGTAATGCTATATTTATTAGCTGAAAAAACTGGCGTAAAGTCGGCCATGAGTTCTGCTGAATAACGAGAGACAGGTCGTAACTGGACCTGATCAGGGGCATCAGGTAACGTTAATACACGGATTCGATTAGAATATGCATTGCCTCCTACATGATTACTGCAACGCAGTTCATACTCATATTCCCGACCTCCTTGTAGCCCTGTATCTGTAAAAGAGTTTGTCGGATGGTTAACATCCCAAACCTCATTTGTTGTTAGATTCCGAACTGTATAGACATAACCATCGTTAAGACCGGAGGGTAGAGTCCATTGCAAATCAACCTCTGTATTGCGTACAGCAATCGCCGACAAAACAACCGACTGCGGTTGCTTTTGAATACGAAGTACACTGCTGACCGTTTCATACATGTTTCCTGCCTGGTCTTTCACCTTCGCATGGACATACCATTCACCTTCATTTGAAAGATCCAGCTCGACTATTGGTCCGGCTGCAGCCTCCCAGTTTTCGGGTGAATCAGGGCTGTTCGTAATTTTATACTGCATTGTCGATGGTTCAATCCCCGAGTGCTGGTCGGCGTATCGTATCCTCACGTCAATATGGGTATCTTTCCATTCACGCGAGTTAGGTGTCAGTTGGATGCTCGGCCGTTCCAAATCGATATAAGTTTTTGCAGTCACCGGAACGCTTCGATTTCCAGCTGCATCTACAGCTTGAGCAGTTACTTCTACAATCCCCGAACTATTTAATATTCCCGATGAACCCAGCACATAAGCGTCAGAACCCAATTGATATTCATAATGTACGGCTGTAGTATCCGTTGCACCTGAGAGCGTAAATTGTACTGGTTTATTGATATATCGGGTAGGATTCGTTACCTCAGAAAACGTAACTTTCGGAGGGGTTGGTTTGGTACGATCAATCATGATTGATTGAGTCACAACGGGACTAGACACCTCAAAATTATTGATCGTCCGCGCTGATAGTTCATAACTCCCTTCTGCATTTAATGTAAAAGTGCCATTGTATGTCAGCCACTCCCCTGTTGGACTCAAACGATACTGCGTCATCTTAATTCCATTTGTAGAGTCACTTCCTGACTCAATGGAAATATTCACATCACGGTTCGTTGGGCCCGTTTCGCTAGCCTGTATAACAGGAGCCGTCGGCCCCTTTTTATCAATCGTGACTTCCTTCCTTACCTCTCGGCTCACATTACCGACGCTATCGATGGAACGAGCATAAATCGTGCTTTTGCCATCCTGGTTCACATGAAACACTCCACCGTATTCCCGCCAATCCTGATTTACAACGCCAGTCAACCGAAATTGAGTATGGGCTAGTCCAGAATAATCGTCTGCACCCGGTTGTAATGAAATGGTATATTCATTACTGTTTCCTATTGCGTCTATGTTGGGGGGAGTGGGTGGCATCCTGTCGATCCGTACATTCGCGGAAGAAAGACCACTATACTGATTATTCACGTCCGCTGTTCGGGCATAAATTGTATTTATACCATGATCATAGACAGTGAAGGACCCGGTATATTGCTGAAATGCTCCTCCATTCAGGCTATATTCATAATACTTTAGCCCTTCGGGAGCTACATCCCCATTGATCCACACGGTTACAGGCTCTCTGGTCCACCCTGTAACCGTCTGCCCCTCTGCACCTGCATGAATCTGGGGTGGTTTAGGCATCAAGTCTAATTTGGGAATAATGCGGATTCCAAACCTGGATATTTCATTACTTGTCTGTTGGTTAGTTCCCAACGCTCTGAAATAGCGAACATCCCTTAATGTAATTGAGTCGGTGATATCTATCCATTTTCCCTGGTAATCGCTATTGGCATAGAACTTCGTTACATTAGTCCATGTATATAAATTCGTACCGTTAGGTCTCCAACTGTCACCTGCAGCAGCGTTAGATGTATATATATCGGTATGATAAGACCCTTCAATGTAAACAAAAATCCTGTAATCCGAAGCCTTAATAGATCTTCCAATATCAATAAAACGATTTGTCGGCTGTGTAGTCCCATCACATTTATACCTTGCCGAACCCGTGCCAGTGTATACTTCCGTTGCTCCTATCCCACTTCCTGACCAAGAGCCCCAACTGTCGCCCCCACCCGGCAAATTGTTTTGGCAAAAAGGACCTCCCATGATTTCTTGGGTAGCAGCTGATACCCTTTGCGGGAATATGGGAATGGTCATCAATAAGAGGAGTAAAGCCAGAACTCCATACACCCATTTGCCGTGCTTTCTAACCTTTCGTTTATTTTTTCGATACATACACTTCTCCTTTCTTTATTTTATTTTCAATAGTTTACGTACTCGCTTGGGCTAAAATAGAAAAAGCACCTCAAACGAAGGCAATAATGCCTAAGTTTGAGGTGCTTCCTCAAGTTCACGAGTATGTTTTGAAGCTATTATACTTCGTTCCAAGCAGGATGTAAACAGAACAGCAAAATGAGCTGTGATAAATTCTCGAATTTCTCATCTCAGCGATCGTTTTGGAGTTTTAATCAACCTGAACACCCAAGTTCCGAAAAAATCCCCGCATATTCTGCGTATAAGCATCCTGAGCAGGAGAAGATTCCTTAAGAAGATCATGCATACTATTCATAAACGCGGAAGCTGAGGATGTATCCGCTTTGTCAAACCGCTTCGTTAACTGTGGTTTATTTAACAGCTCTTCAGTCTGTCCTGTACGTTCCTTGTATTTATTAATCCAATCGGGGTTTTGAGGAACCTTTTGCGCAAAACTTAGCAGCTGGCTTAATCCATTTCCTCCACCCTTAATGTCATTCATGTACGCAGTATATTTCTGAGGATCAACCTGTTTCATCACTTCAGACAGTTTGACATAGTCCTCAGGAGCACCTATCGGACGATCTGCTGGAGTCGTGTAGCTAATATCTCCGGTCTCTGAATCTATGGTTCGTGTCAGAGCAATCCCAGCTATCTGATTCATGGTTTCCTTAAATTCCTTGGCTTTATCGCCTTCCATGTAATGATCTGCAATATACTTGGATTGGGAAACTCCCATTTCCAGCAACACCGCTCGCTGCTTCTCATCCGTTACAGTTCCGTCGACAATAAAATTGGATTGAATCATGTTGTACACTGCATTGGACACTTCTTCCGGCTGCCCCTCCAAAACCCGGTTTAATGCATCATTGATCTGTGTTGTACCAAAATACTTGGCAGCATGTGACACGATATCCCCTTCAGCCAGCTTTCTACCGGCTTCACTGATCTCCACGGTGTCCTGAACGACGAACCTGGAGATTTTTTCTTCATGGAGCTGGGGGGACGGAACTTGCTTGCTTGCCGGGTCTATCCTTAAGCTACCAGAGCTAAGAACCGCTTGTTGCGCTCTAAGAGGTTCAAAATTCATCCTATTTCCTCCTGTCATGTTTGTAACAGGCAATCTAAGGCGTATGTATAATTGTAATGTAACCCTGTTGCTATATATATCGGACAAAGCATATATGGAATGAATATATGCTTTGTCCTAAAAATGAACAATTTTTGTAGCGAGCTCCTGACTCTGTGAATGTAAATTGTTAAAACAAACGAGCTGATGCTGTCATTGCTTTATAGAACAGTACATCAGCCGCCATAAATGCTATAAGCAAAGTGATATACAATATCTGTGGCTGTAAGCGAAGTACCTGACACCTGGGCAGCTACACCTGAAAGATCATAGTAATGTGTAAAACTTATAGGTCCCGACAAGTATTCCGCAATACTTCCCGTAGAATGCGGCAGGGAAAGGGTCACACTAAAGGCTCCATTTTGATCCGTATAACCAGTGCCTGTACGAGTTCGATTCCCGCTGCTTTCAGTCCAGTTCTGGTTTAACCATGTCACATTAACTGGCGTATTTGCTACTGGGTAATTATCCGTTGTAGTAACGATACCCTTTACAGTCAGGT
This sequence comes from Paenibacillus ottowii, assembly GCF_050516475.1. Classification (NCBI taxonomy): domain Bacteria; kingdom Bacillati; phylum Bacillota; class Bacilli; order Caryophanales; family Paenibacillaceae; genus Paenibacillus; species Paenibacillus ottowii. Next base: position 1,515,321 of record NZ_CP191577.1, read on the forward strand.
TGGTGTTTCCATTAACCCGATAATGACGACCGTAAGAGTAGGATGGATAATCATTCGGACCGTTTTTAGAGTCGTAACCGTTAATTACAATTTTTCCAGCCCGAAGTACTGGTTTAAGTGTCAGTGCGTATAAGTGATCAGCTGAAAACTGATTTGTGGTGTACACTCGAACATAATAGGTTCCCGTATTCAAGGAAACATTATGATTGGTTTGCGGTAAAAGCACCATTTGGTTGCCACTAAGAGCCCCATAAACTTCCGCTTTGTAACCGTAGCTTTCCGAAGTGCTGTCTAATTTGACATTCAGAGCATCATAATTGCGATTCGCAGGAATTGTGATTTGATACCAATCGTTGTCAATCCCTGAATGAATGGAGCGTGAATTAAGGGTAGAGCCCCCTGTACTAAATGTAAAGTTGTAGGCATGAAAAGCACTCTCATCCGGTTCATAGGCATCATATTGGGAGTTTACATCCACGGTTAAATAGAAAGGATCATTTATGCTTGATCCCTTTTTGGAATGAACTGCAATTGCGTAAGCTTTCTCAGATCCGGTAGCATTGCGGCTTCCTACGTTTTCAGGAAGTGATGCAGACCCACGTTCATACTTGTTAAAATAGGTTCCATAGGTGGAGGCATCAATAGCATTGGGGTTAATATCCCCTGTCGTCATATCAAACTCGTACAAATATAAGTCATAGTCAAGCTGTTCTGAAAATGGACCATCCAACTGTGCCTGCAACAATTCACCTGGCTTCACATAGATCGGGTATAAAAACTGTGTACCTCCCTCTTCTGTAATCGTACCGGAGTACGTAGCAGAGGAAGCTGTAGCTACCGTTGGACTTGCTTTCAGCGAAGGAAGGGTCTCCCTTTTCAAAGAGAATGTCTCTGGTGCATTGAAATTGATATTTTCCTGCATGTTATAAACGGAGGATGTAATACCTTCAGGCTTGTCCACCCTGGTTAGATGCTCAATAACATCTTCTTTATTCGTTGTTAGCTGAAAACTGGAATCAGCTTCAACAGCTTGTTTTTCCTTGTTCATCTCTGTGCCTTGACTCGCGTTTGCAGTCATCCCAAAAGCAAACAGTAGCATCAAGCTTAGCATAACTGAAATAGCCTTTCTGAACCTCTTCATACTGAAATCCCCTCTCAAATGGTTTAAGGAATTCCCGCTATCCCCGGATAAACCAGGGCGATTTCTAGGCTGTATGGCTCTATCATAAATCATCTTTGATTCTATTGGAATATATTATGCAAAAGATTTTCTATTTGTAATCTGTGAAAATAAGACCATTTTCTTATCCTTGGTAAATAAACACGGCTGAATACTGACTTGTGCTTCCTAGCTTCACATTTAATGTATCATTATTACGGCTAGCGGGTACTGTGACTTGATATCAGGCCCTTCTTGGCATGAACTACAAGCGCCTATGCCTTTTCAGCTCTGGTCGAGTTGCGAGCTCCTATGTTTTCTGGAAGAGAAGTAGTTCCTTGCTCATAATTGTTAACATAAATCCCGCAGTTGGAAACATCTATTGGATTGGAATTAATATCACCTGTCGCCATATCAAACTCGTTTTAAAAAAGGCTCTCCTGATTTAAAAGGGAGCCAGGTTAAATAAGATTTGTATCGATACTTTGCGAGAATACGTCATACTCCCTTAAAAAGAGTAACTACGTAAAGTAGTCATAAAATCTGCAATTGCTCGCGATTTTAATGCGTCGCACTCATACAGAGTGCGACGGTTAAATCAGCAAAAAAATAGCTGGTGGTGGAATCTTTCAATCCACGCGCTCCTATAGAGTGCGACAGAAGGATTTAGATCTATATTGTTTTTATGTGACCTTTCAATCCACGTACTCATATAGAGTGCGACTACATACGCCTATGCAGACTTAAGTTGGGTAAAGCTTTTAATCCACGCACTCATATAGAGTGCGACTCCAAATGAAATTCTTCAAGACTTGCAATTAGATCTTTCAATCCACGCACTCATATAGAGTGCGACAATCCGTCTGGAAAAGATCCTGGCCTAAGCATGCTCTTTCAATCCACGCACTCATATAGAGTGCGACAATGTTTAATTTAATGGTAAAAAGTCCCTGAAAGACTTTCAATCCACGCACTCATATAGAGTGCGACAGCGAAAATGTAGTAATTCATACCCTAACGATATCAATTTCACACTTGTCGCAAAAACTGATGCCTAATAAGCTTGAATCAGCTATTGACTTTTGCGGATAGATAGCCGATTCGATACTTTTCGACAATTTTCGAGGTGCGAAGGAACCGGGATTTTTAAGTGCGCTTGGGGTTCGCACGGAATCATCTTTCCTATGGTCACTCCATTTTTGAAGAGCAGGTCAATCAACTTTTTATTTAGATACTATTCTACCACAAAAAAACTACAACTCTCTTATTTTACGATATAATAAACTTATATATAGTTCTTTTTTGACTATAAAGCACATCGAATTACCCGTAAACATGCACAAAAAAGGGGAGTAGATTGTATTGCCCTCATGAATTTCCTTGACAGAAATATAGTGCAGTGCTCGTCGTGCTCTGAGAATAAAAATTGAGATTGATCGAGCAAATCGGTAAAAATGCTTCCGATAATGTTCAAGATCGAAATAAATACGTCCTCATATGCTGGAAACGCTTATGAACATCTCAGGTATACTCATAGCTACCCCCTATATTGCCTGATCCTTTTGGTGTATAGGTATGAAAATGAACCTCCCTTCTCTCAACTCTTCTTCCTTTTGTTGAATGTCCATCTTGTATACATGTCTTCCTTTATGATATATGGTCCATATCCATTTGAATGGTAACAAACGGGTTTGAAATTCGCTATATGCGGGCCATCTACTTTCTGTTGTGTTGGTTCAATGCAATTACGATGGTGAAAATTAATGCGATCAGCGTAACCAGCAGCGTACCGAACATCATCATTAATGTCAAAGCATCTTTAACCTCCACAGCCCTCACACCCTTTGCAGGAGACTAGCCAACTGTCCACCCAAGCCATTTTGTCGTCTGCGTAGCAACTACACCTATGGATTGTTATGTACGGGCATACATTTCCTTTTCTACTCTTTCAATCGCTTGAATCAGCGTCATAAAAGGATCTTCCTGCTTATACTGAATGGCCTGCTCGCCTGTACCGCCAGCATCACACCATTCCCAGTACATATGGACATCTACGGATTCCAGAAAATATACAGATAAGGCTTCGACTGGATTTATAGCATACATAGCCATAAAGGTTTCATTCGAGAGTTGCTCATAACGTAGGTATTCGCCTTTCATTAGGTAGAGCAGATTCTGGATTGCCTGATCATTCACATTAATGATACGACGGATGAACTCATTGCGTCTTTCAACGGATTCAGTATGATTTGCATAGCATGACGAATCTGTACAGCTTCTGGACTGACTTTGAGCAGGTGAATTAAATCATTAGTGGTTAGATTCGAGTTCCAGGGGGCCAGTGCAATAATCCGTGTCCATGCATCGTTATGCCCTCTTTCAAAAACCTGAATCGCGTCCGAAACATCGACACCGATGGTCTGCCATTTTCGATTGAGCGCATCCACAATATGATAGTAGTGCAGCTCCGCTGTTTCCTGCGCTCCCTTTTCCTGCTCCCACACCGGATTCATGCGTACAATATCCTTGATCGCTTGCACATTCGCTTTCAGTTTTTCAGTCATAGGTACCATCCTCCATTGAAATTCTGGTAAAATGGCAATAGCAAAGCTAAGGGTATGCTGGATACATCCCTTTGGGTAGATATCATATTCGCATTAGCGAATAAATTGTATATGCATTATATTATTCGCATAAATGAATAATGTCAATGAGTTTTTAGGAGGTTTCTTTTTCTTGCTAAAATTAAATATAAGGCTTAAAGAAGTGTTAAAAGAGCGCAATATGACGCAAATGCAACTTTCGGAAAAATCAGGTGTTAATCAAGCAAGAATTTCACAGCTTTGTAAAAATGGGAGACAAGAAGTAAACTTGCTTATGCTTGAAAAGATCGCTCATGCTCTGGAGATCAAAGACATTTCCGTGTTAATGCAGTTTGAAGAAACAGAATAACGTGGTTTGTGCATGTTAACGTGGGAGTACACATTAAGGAGTCTGTTTTCAAAACGGGCTTCTTTTTCCTGTTCCACTTTTTAAAATGGTGTTCCGAACAGTTCCAGGTATATAAAAAATGTTAGTTCATTATGAACCTATTTCCGTTTTACAACCAGCACACAAGAAGGCTTGCCTAGTACTAGGGCAAACCTTTTTGTGTATATTAATGAAAAATGAGGAACGTCATAGCTGTGCTATATGTGCGGTATGAGAAATACATACTTTCAATTCACGCTCCTACATAAGGAGCGACAATATTATTAGTGAGGATGATCAACCCATGACAAAAGTTTCAATCCACACTCCTACATAGGGAGCGACAGCACACATTACAAAGCCTTATCCAGCAAGAATTTGTAAACGCTTTTTCACGAATCTCTTTTCAACTCATCAATAAATGTTAAAAATCTCACCCCAAAATCGCTGTATCCCTTGTCTGACGCGGGGTGCGAATGTTCGGGGGATTTTATGTGCACTTGGGGTTCGCACCAAATTAAAGGTCTAAACTGTACATCACCCTGTGAGAAGCAACGAACTTACGGATGCGGGTATAGCGAGCTGAGTTTAAATTTCATACTTCAATACAGGGAGCAACAATATCAGAATCATTAATAAGCAGACAGGAAAAGAGTTACAATCCACACTCCCATATAGGGAGCGACCTTGACGGATATCATTAGAGCTTTTGGGCATTTGCGGGTTTCAATCCACGCTCCTACATAAGGAGCGACGGCGAAGTTTGGATTCAAAAATACTCGTCAGGGGACCTTTCAATCCACGCTCCTACATAAGGAGCGACTTGCTGATTTTTGTGCCGGCAGCGGACGTGCATTACTTTCAATCCACGCTCCTACATAAGGAGCGACAGCACGCGTTACAAAGCCTTATCCAGCAAGACTTTGTAAACGTTTTTTTGCGAATCTCTTTTCAACTCACCAATAAATGTAAAAACCTTACCCCAAAACCATTGAATCCCTTGTCTGGCGCGGGGTGCGAATGTTCCGGGGAATTCATCTGCACTTAGGGTTCGCACGAATTAACCCCTATTTACCGTTATTGTTAAACATATTTACATAGGCCATATGTGGAAATAAAATGGGATTGTTAATGAGCATCAACAATTGATTCAATTGGAAGGTAAGAGAAAGCAAGGCAATTTCTTGTTGCTTTCCTTGATCCTCATACACACGGTAGCTATCCATTTGTAAAGCTCTCTGCAACTCAGAAGATGATTTTTCCGCCTTGAATTTTGCTTTTATGTCATCGTAGTTGATGTTTTCTTTATGATTTAATGCGTCGCTCCACGAAGCAAGATCCTGCAAACGAGATGACAGCCTCACCTTAAGCCGCTCACCCTCGGGATGAATATTTATATCAAAAGGTTCAATATATCGAGTCGAACTCTTACTCAGGGTATGACATAATATCTGGATCGGACGCGTAGATGTTTGCGTCAGTTTTTTTCTCTCATCCGGTTTAGGTTCATTCCCCTTCGTCATAGGTAACAGCAGCTTACCTTTAGCATCTGATTCGTATGAATATTCTCCCATAGCGATACCATTAAACATACGCGTAATCGACTTCAGTGAAGTATTCAGCTTTGTAATGCTTCGTGACCAATCCGTGAGAACCTTCATATCTTTTTTCATCACATTCTTGCTCTTGCATTGCACAACCACAGCAACCGCTTCAATCGGAATATATTTAATACGGCCATGTCTGAAAATATAAGGGGTATACTGTTCATCAAAAATGGCCAGATCCACCTCTTTCGAGACATGCCCGTGTGAGTCAATAAGAAATACCGATTGTTCAATGGAAAACTTACGAGGAATAATTTGCTCGAACAGCGATTTCCAAATATCTTCACGAAAGGTTCCACTGGTCACATGATGTCTTTCTACCGCCATGTTAAGCTGACTAGTAATGCTTTTTTCCAAATGAATATAGTTTTGGGAAATCTGCTGGATCGCTTTGACTGCGTCCTCTTTGATCTCCTGCTTGATTGTTTTATGAGAACATTTCTTTCTCGACATTCGGTTCACTCCCCTGTTACCCTGACCATACGTCCATAGCCAGCATTCGTTTTACCGCCAATCCCTTCATGTTCCAGCGCATGCACTACAATTTCCTCTGCGATGTCGAGCCACTGTTTGGTTTGCACCTCATCCAATCCGTCTATAGCACAGGTAAGCATGAAACGGAAGTGAGAAGAAGCTACCGCCAAAAATGGAAGCGGATTAGGGTCGTCGTCATCGCGCGGTGCAGCACTCGTCTTTGGATCAAGTTTCTGTAGCTGAATGGCGTTATAGGCTTGATGATGCGGTGTCATTACATCCTGCATGAGTGCATTACTGACCATATGGGGAGATACCCACGCATCGTGAAAACAAATATAGCCCGCCTGATCCTGAGAGCCGAACAGTGCTGTGTAATAAGTATGGTCTGCGAGGAAATCGGAATTTTCCTTTCCTAATACATGGTGGCAATAATGTGCTGCCAGCCCTTTGATTGCACTGCCGGGAATATAGGGAACCCCATAGATTCGGTGTAGCGTAAGCGAAGTCTCCAATGCCGAAATTCCTCCATGACCAATCAGCAGCGGTGAGACATTTTCCAGCACAAATTCATTTATGCGGGACAGACTTAAATTTGCTGCCAGTGCTTGCTTATACTGGTCAAAACGCGCTTGATACCATTCCTGTTGTCCTTTTAATTGCCAGGCAGATTTATGCTCTTGGATAACCTGTTTGTACAGTGCCCCTTTATCTTTCTCTCTGTCCGGGGGATCCTGTATAGCCTGACAGAGTGTTATCTTGTGTGTGCTTGAATCCGTTGTGGCCTGTTTGGTAATCGCAAGATATGCATTCAACATCCTTCTTCCCCCCTTTCATCATGCATCCATACTATCCGACGCTTCTACTCGGAGAATAGCCTCTGCATATCGTTTAAACCAGACGGCTGCATTAAGGGCCCTTTGGGACAAATTACGGTACTCCGTCATGGTCATTCCGTGAGAAGAAAGCTCATTTTCCCAATTGGAGATTCCCAATGCAGCTCCCATATCGCTAAGGTATCGATCATGATTAGAAGGCGAGTCATTGCTTGCTTTACTTCGAAAAAAGGCAACCGTCAATCGCAGTCCGTTCACCAGCAGCATAGAAGGAAATAACTGACATAGCCGACCATACTCTTTGGCGCTACTACTGGATTCAATCTGCCGGATACTATGGAGTGCTTTTTCGGCATATGTATGGGCTACAGATTTCATAGCGCTCCCCCTTTGACATAGCTGCACTGAATTCTCCCCTTGCCTACAGTGGAGTTTCCTCCAATTTGCAGGTACGTCTTCGGCGGCAATTCGTCCAATAGCCTGCGTCCGTTCGTGTTATGCTGTTGACCGAGAACCGGATCGGACCAGATCAATCCATACAAAATGGACTCTGTCGGTAAATACTCCTCATTCCACAACGCACCTTCTGCAACGGTTTTTACATTTTGGTCAATACGAATACGAGGTACAATCTCACTGCACATCGTTACAAAATACTGAAAGGCTTCATCGGCAACAACCGCAATCCGCTCGGTTAGCATGGACTGAGAAATAGGATCATCGGCAAATAACTGCTTTGCCAGCCAATTTACCCAATCGGTGAAAATAGGGTCCTCTACTGCTTCATTGACAAATTCGTCGATAAACAGTTTGTCTTTCCTCGTTGCATGATCACGCTTCCTCAGTTGGCTCAGGGAATGAACTACTGAACAATCCTGATCCAGATCTGACTGCACCAGCTCCGACAACTTGGATACATTCAATTCTGGCATGGCTATATTGGCTGCTTCTACATCCCGTTTGAACCGTTTCAGTACGAGTGGACAAGTGACATAAGCAAAAGTACCATAGTGACTGGCGACTGGAAAAGCCAAAATTCTGGCATCCGTCATTACCAACGCTCCCGCATTCCTCTCATCTGAGCCCTCAGTATCTTCTTCGCTCCGACTACTTCCCTTACCAAAAGCAACATCCAGCCATTTACCCGGCTGCTTGTGGTTTCCATTGCTGAAAAAATCCCGATGTACTCCCTTTATGCTGGAGCCTGGCAAATAGGGCCATTCCGTTACTTTTTCTCTCATCATCGGCATATCAACGATACCTACACCCTGTCCTGCACCCACATGCACAGGAGTCATACAATGCACCATATACATTCGACTGTCAGTTGCCATTTTCCATCCCCCTCATTGAATTCAGTGGATTCCATATCCCCCATGTTGCGAGTCCATAACCATCTTGCTTGTCAAAAGATGCATGTCGACGATCTTCATCAGACATGGACGCAAGCCATTTGCTGCGAACCAGTTCTACCGGATCACCCTCGATGACTTCAAAAAAGTATACACTGCCTGCCGGAGCCATACGACGTACGGCTTTAGCTTTATTCTTACCGTAGCTCCAGCCCGAAACGGCCTGCCAGCGGGGGACACATGCCCAGCGCAGCTTGAGCTTGATGGGCAGTTTATGGTCGAGCTTTTCGGTCGATTCTAATTCCTCATTTAACCAGCCTGGTAACCAGCCTTTGGAGAAGTATGCGGGAGTGGTCAACACCATACGCACATATTTGGGATGAGCGGCTACTGCTTGCAATACCTTTTCCGGACATGTCCAGATATCACTTTGCTTTTGCGAATGCTCAATTTCCTGAAAATGTGCCAGCCTCCGTTTCCCTCCCAAGGAATGAAGACCGTTGATTTTGCCTGTCCAGTTCAATTCCTCCGGTATCTTCACATGGGCGACAAGCGACAGGTCGGGTGGAAGCACCAGCGATTCCGTAGAAAATAAAGCCTTATCCATGGCTGTATACGTATTTGGCTGGATCGCCGTATGCGTGCGTACCTCACGGGCAAAGGGTGCCATGAAATGTTCTGGGGAGGACGTTTTTTTCTTCTTCTCTGTCTGCTGATACCGCCATTGCCCTATGGCATCAGCCCATTCCTGTGGTGGAACCTCATCGCAGAGCCACCGAATCATCCATTCCTCCGAGACATAGGCGGGCGCGAATTTCAAGTTTTTTTTAATAATCTCTGGCATCCGAATCGGCCATAGCTTGTCCTCATGCAATCCAGTGTTGCCCGTTCCAAGGAAGCCCTGCTTGACCTGTTCTTGTTCTTTCGGAGGCCGGCAAGGTCTTCGCACATGGACACTAATGCTACCTTTTTTATCCTCGCCTGTCTCATGATCCGTTTCTGGTTCATATAGATCCAGATCATGTGGCATGGGGTAAAAAAGCCTGTTTTCCAACATATATATTGGGCCACGCACATCTACCTTTGCCAAAGTGGAATATTGTGAACATTGTTGGCGCATCAACGTACGCAAGGTTCCGGCTATCACCCCTGGTGTGACGGTATTCAAGCTATGTGCCCGGGCACCAGGCGTAGCTCCAAACGGTCTTCCGTCCCGAATCATCAGCGGCTCAAGAGGCTGAATCTGTATACTGCGTTCCATCGGTTCCACCCACTTTCTCCAAAGTTATTGCAATCACGCATTGCTCTGCCAGCCGATGCAGCAGCGCCAGCGAATCGGAGTGGGATTTCTCCCCTAGCTCCTGCAATCCAGCAAAGATGGGTAACACTTCTCCCACCATATTGTCTGTAGATATATGTGCGGGTTTCTTCCTTATGATCAGTCGCCGTACTTCCTGTAGCAGCAATTCACCCAAACCTTCTTGTGGCACAGTCTTATGAGCTTGTAAATTTTCATACTCCACATGCAGTTGTCTTAACGCGTAGGCAAAACCGGATGAAATATGACCTGACTTATATAGCGACTTCATCTTGTTGATCGTCTCCACTGGCTGATCGCCAAAGGGGAGGCTCACCTTCATTTCCTCACTACCACTTCTCTTTTGAAAATAAATAGCCAATGAATCACGACGTACCTTCGCCAAGGCCTCGGTTGCCCGTGCCAGTTGCAGCGACTCTTCCAATGGCTCCATCATATGTACAATGGCAATCCCCACCGAAAACGTAGGCAAGCTCGTCCCTTCAGGAACTGCTTGCTTCATAATATGGATGAATTCCTCTTGTATTTCTCCGGCAGCATCCAAACAATGATGAAGCGGGAGCAACGCCATGACATCATCACCGCCGCTATATATCATCTGGCCTGCATGCTGAGTGACAATGCTATCGACTTGTGACGCAAACCTGGAAAGCTGCTTCGTGAATTTCTGATGCTCCTCCACTGTACTCATGCCACGCAAGCAGTTCCCCATATGATCCCCGTCCCCTACAATCAAAGCATAATAGGAGGTCGGTCTTCTTTTTATCTCATTATATAAAGCATCCAATTTCCTGGTAATTGACTGTGTCATTTTCTCCGGCCATTTCTCGATTAGCAGAGTAGATGCCTGTTGCTCCGTCATCAGTTCCGTGATCGCCTCTTCTATCCTGTTGGAATAAAACATACGAGAGTCGTAAGTGTCCGCTTTACCGCCTGCCAATTTGGATACGTCCACATGTTCTTTTAAGTTTTCTCTTATATCTCGGTAAAAAGAATCTACTTTGTCTTTGATCTTTAGATTTTTCGGTTTCCTGACCTCATCCTCGAATTGGCGAAAGGCTACATCGCACACTGATTTAAATTCTCTCTCATGCCCAATAAAACGTGACAAACGCTTCACAAGCGAAATCGCATCAAGCTCTTCCTTCGGTTTGATACCAAACCCGGCATAAAAGGCGTATTTCCCTGTTTTCAACACAGATTCTCTTCCGCCATCCAGACTTGACTTGGCATCACCAAAGAGATTGGCAGGTTCATTAGGACGATAATCACGCAGGGTTTTTCGGGAAGCCATAAGCTGCTCCGTCTGCTTAAGCACATCCTCGTATTTGCCCTCCAACACAGACCATACAGCAAAAAATTCAATCAGATCCTTCACTTGACGTTCCCACATCGGTCCGATGATGCTGTCACCCAGTCTTTTTTTCGCTTTATTGGCATAATCCAGCCATTTGAACGTCACTGCACGCTTCACATCCAGTGCCACCTGTCGCGGGTTATCTGTGGTCACTATAGCCTGTACCTTGTTGGCAACTCTGAGATAATCCAGCTCAACCTTGGTCATGTTCTGGTCCAGATAAGGGAAAATCATCTTTGCCTTATGTACCTCTGACAACTCCCTAGCTGCCTTCTTGCTAATCTCGGACAACACATAGGACCCGAACCACAAGTCGCGAGTTTTACGAGCCTGAGCAATAAATTCCTGCACAGGACCGATAGAGAAGAGCATTAAGTATTGCGTCGGTTGTTGTAATTGTTGCGACCGTTGTAAGATTTGTTCTGTCCGTTGCGGTTGCCCATGTACGGTTTCTTTTCTGATTCTCGATGAATCTTCCATTTTTCGACCTCCTTCCCGTTTAAAAAAGCATCTATTGCAGAAGTGAAAGGCTTCTCTTTATTCCCCATATTCACAGGGCTGTCAGAATACGTAAGTTCTTTATAAATGTCCTTTTGGGTAATGTCGTATTGCTTAATACGATCCTTTACTTTCCGTTCATGGCACTTCTTTATTTCTTCTTCATGTTTTGACAACCTGCCCATTTTTTCTGGAACCATTTGCAACTCAAGCTTGTCCAGCTTAGGATGATTTAATCTGACAATGACACCGACTCCCCTGCACTCACTGATGGCTAACGCCTTTGTAATTAGTGGCGAGGCAAGCCGATTTTTCCCCTTCGGTATTAGCTGAGTCTTATAAGGCTCTCGTTTGTCTGAAAACATGCCCTTTAATTTAAAATCCTGTTTAAATTCAAAAATAATAGGCAAGCCCATTTCGGCCCGTGGAAAAGCAATACATTTGCCTTTATCTTCGGGCAGCGGATCTTTATGTCGACCTTCTGCCATTCCGGTTATGAGTCGCAATGAATCTGCTTCTGGCCACATACTTCGCTTATATCCAGCTTTGAATGCTCTGAAATTTTTGTAAATCTCAATGACCTTTTTCCAGGCGAGAGTCAAATCTCTATCATATGTTTGGATGTGAATTTCTTTAGGCAACGTAGGCCAACCTTGTCCTAATCCTCCTATTTCTTCGCAAGAAAGGAGCTTTAATCCATATTCTAATTGCTTTTTTTCATACCAATCGGTATAGCTAGCGTATTTCTCACCCAGCTTTGGGGAAAAGCTCTCACTAAACAGGCTCCCACAGCCTCGGCGTGTTCGATTCCCGATTCCACCAAAGTTAATCCATGCCCACAAAGCCGCTTCAACTTCTTTTTTTAATGCTTCTATATCTGGAAACAGATTGTCTTGAACTTTATCTTTAGCTGTAGGAATGTAGTCGCTATATTGAACATACAGAGTAAAGGTAAGCTTCCTCAAAGTTCTTACTTTGTTGTTGCTGGTGTATGGAAAAACAGCATAGAGCGGGAGAAAGTTTTTAAAACGATAAGCAGGTTCCTTCCCAGGCCGGACCTGTTTATTTTTATCTATTTCCCTTGCATCCGTAATTTCGGGTTTATGTCTGCTTTCCACCCAAATTTTCACCCTGCTGGGCGAATGGGTATCACCGAAAATTGCGACCTCATGCCTGCGCAACTCTTTCACATCCTGAAATGCTGCTCCTCGTGTCGCACGCCACCAAAAGCGCAAATGTCCCCGGATCGAAGAACTCCGGACAGGAAATGTTTCATCCAATTCCCCCGGTTCGTTGCCGCCTCCGAACATGGGGGTGACAATCTTGATCTCGTAGGGCTTCTTTTCTTTTGATTGCTTTCTGCCACTTATTAAATTTTCTTTTACATCCTTCAGTTTAGGCGGTAAAATGCGATTTTTGTAGTCCATAAAATCACCTCACATCATGACTAATTACATAGTTTCAACGAACTATTTCCCAAGGTAAAACGACTATAAATAGGCTAAAAGTATCTCTTTTATAGAACATTATACTCTACGATGGAAATTTTTACAGGATTATTTTCCATGATTCTACATTCTTTTCACATACGTTCTCTATCACTATGGAGAATTTCACTAACCTAAAATACAAAAAGCCAAAAAGCACCCAAGTCCCCATTTCAGGAGAACCTTCGGTGCTTTTGGGTTATTTCATTTTTTACAAGATCAAAGTACAATTATTGGTTGTTGTACCTCTCACGTCCAGAGAGTGGCGGGCCTCATCTATGGCTGGCTTCAATGTATGCCCCTACATAAGGAGCGACCAATAAAAAGCTAGGCCCACGATATCTCATTTTAGTTTCAATCCACGCTCCTACATAAGGAGCGACTTTGATCCGAATTGGCATCACGTAGAACCAGCTTATTTCAATCCACGCTCCTACATAAGGAGCGACTGACCCTGGTGATGATAAGCTGTTGCGAGAGTTAATTTCAATCCACGCTCCTACATAAGGAGCGACGGAGGCGTACAGTACCATGACACCTTTTGCAGAATTATTTCAATCCACGCTCCTACATAAGGAGCGACGTCGGTAAAAAAGCGTTGCCGACTATAAATCGCGATTTCAATCCACGCTCCTACATAAGGAGCGACTACTGCCGATGTTAAGCATAGGGTTTTCGTGGTTATTTCAATCCACGCTCCTACATAAGGAGCGACTTCAAGGCAATTCGTCAATAAGCTAATAACTGGAATTTCAATCCACGCTCCTACATAAGGAGCGACAGCACGCGTTACAAAGACTTACCCAGCAAGACTTTGTAAACGCTTTTTCGCGAATCTCTTTCAACTCACCAATAAATATTAAAAATCACACCCCAAAATCGCTAAATCCCTTGTCTAGCACGGGGTGCGAATGTTCCGGGGATTTCATGTGCACTTAGGGTTCGCACCAAATTATAGGTCTAATTATTTTACCATACATCGCCCTGTAAGAAGCGACGAACTAGCGAATACGGGTATGATGTATGACGCCACAAGCTGAGTAAAATTCACATTTCAATATAGGGAGCAACTCCGCTAAAGAATCGTCCCAACTATTGTATTACGATTTCAATCCACACTTCTGCATAAGGAGCAACGGTTTTAGCGGATCGTTTTCAACTGAGTTTCTGCAATTTCATTCCATGCTCCTACATAAGGAGCGACCTCGCGGGATTACGTGGCAGATTACCGATGGTTGGATTTCAATCCACACTCCTACATAAGGAGCGACAGCATGCATTACAAAGCCTTATCAGCAAGACTTTGTAAACATTTTTTCGCGAATCTCTTTTCAACTCACCAATAAATGTTAAAATCCTTACCCCAAAATCATTCAATCCCACGCCTGGCGCGGGGTGCGAATGTTCCGGGGGTTTCATGTGCGCTAGGGGTTCGCACTGAAAGCCTATGAAACCCATGTCTTATACTGTTATATATTCTTTTTCAATTCCTGATCCTTTTGCTGCTCACTCAAATGCTGTAGTTCCTTGCTGTCATACACTAGACTCAGGCGGGGCTCGAAATTATCACCTTGTAAATCAAGCAAAATTTCTGTATCTTCTGTCTCCCATGCTGCCTGATAATGCAATTCGCCTGTCGCTACAGCCATTCCCCATTGGCTTGGCGTGCCTTTGTATAAATCTCCCTTCCAAAGGGTATCATCACTGCTAGGCTTACCGTATTTCTCCGTTAGGCTCTTTTTTAAGTCATTATAATTCTCAATATACTCATTTTTATTCGTATGTTTTTCGGTCACTACATAACCTGCACGAGCCAATTGATCATCCACAAAAAAGTACATAAGTCCGCTTTCCAGTCCCAATATCTTGGAGTAATAGGCCACTGACTCATGATCTTCCTCTTCAACTTCCATATCTTCAGATGCCTTTACCTGTTCTTTACTCATCCCCCAGCCTACGTTACGAAATGAAATTTTACCTTGATATCCACTATTTTCAGTCGTTACCGTCTCATGTACAGATGAACTGGCAGAGCCTCCTGATACATTTGAGCTTGTAGCACTCTCTGTACTCGTGGTATCGCTCTTGGAAGTAGTACACCCCGATAGAACGATTCCTGCTACACATAACCATAAAAATATCTTTTTCATAAACTGACCCCTTTGCCTAATATATACCAAAACTCTACCATGTCTTTGGTAATAGGTCTATAGTAGTGATCAAATAAACCATTTCTTCAGCTATCTATTCCCCCACCATTACGTTATAATAATCGCAACTATTTATTCCGATAAGAAAAAGACGATAAGCTTTTCACTTGGATCACATTTTTCTGCTGGTCGCTTGGGTAGGATTTATGCTCGAATGGATAACGGCAGTTTTTTTAGCCTATAAACACATCCAATCATCCATAAATATACAAAAAAAGGGGATCTGAACTTAATTAATGAGGGTAACACCAAGCTAAGCGAGGGTAAAAAGCTATTCAGAGATTTTGGTGAACAGGTTAACACACTTGCCAAAGAGCACGACGTGAAGATCAATAAGAAATAAACTTTTAAAGCTCCCGTCTGGGGAGCTTTTTCTATATCCTAGGAATACTCGAAACAAATTACCGCTTTTCTTAATTCTCGATCATAAAATAAGTAAACCGTATCGGCTCCAAACGCCTGAAAATAATATCCGGTGAAAGAACCGATATAGGTAAACGTCTCACCATCGGCACGTCTAGGCACATGAAGCAAGTTAGTTTGCTCGAACTTAAGCATCTCTTCCAAGGATTCGTCATATTCCTTGATGTAGCTTTGGGCCTCATCAGACTGAAATGCGATATCATCCAGAATACCGTTGATTTCGGGAAAGCTTAGCCCCCAACCGCTTGATTGCTTTTCCTCGAAATCGTGGGTGAGCTCTTCCACAAACTTTTTGGCCTCTCCAAAGGAGGAATAAGGATAGATTTTATTATTTTCTAAGAAAAATGCTTTGCGAGCTTCGTAGTCTTGTTCATTAGCTATGTACACCTGTTCCAGTCCGCCCAACGCCATGACTTCTCTCTTCATAAGTAGGTACGCTTTATCTCCGGTAGATTTCAGCGCCTCATAGGTGTCTTCCAATTGCTCTTTCTGATGAAGACTAAAATAATTCCAGTCTGCTTCGAATTTGTATTTGCCGTCAATTACATCGAATCCCAGCATATCTTCCTTGGTATATAAGGTATGAAATTGCTGAGTATTTTCACCCACACAGCCTTCGTGGATTTCTTTTACGGAAACAAAATGAAGCCACTCGTCCTGCTCTGGAAATAAAAATTGGAGATTAATCGAGCAGATTGGCAGAAAGTGCTTGCGGTGATGTTCAAGATCGCTGGCAAATACGTCCTCGTATGCTGGAAAACGTTTGATAAATTTCTCAGGTATGTTCATGGTACTCCCCCTATATTGTATGGTTTTCCGGCAGTCTTCTGATCTGAAATGTTCCTTCATTGGAAATCACGCTATAGAGTTCATCAAATCCTTCTTCGTAACTTGGGACCTCTAGTTTACTTATTACACTTTTAATACCGATTTCAGGAATATGCTCTTTGCCTGTGCGCTGCTCATTACGCTTAATAGATTCAGCATAATCGGGTTCAAAGTAGTAGCCAATGATTTTAAATCCCTTGTTTTTACAAGCATCTATATATTTCTTTCGTTCTTCGACTGTGGGATTTGTATTGTCCACTACAAAACGCTGCATCGTTTCGATGGAGGCCTGAAGGTATATATTTTCCCTATTTCGTGTTTTAAGCATATCAAGATTTATCCGCATATGTGTTTTGAAGAATCGTTCTTTATAAAAAGTCGACTTGCCCGAAGCCTGAATTCCTATAAAAATGACACACTCCAAAACTCACACATCCTTGTCCAAGTATACATATTGGTTAATATAATCTCTATTTTGTGAAAAGATCGGCGTCTCATGATCAACATCCCACTTACTTCTGACAGCTTCTCCTTTGTTATACTGTTGTTTGGTAATGCAGATTCCCCGCTTTTGCCAGACCGGCAGGTCGTTCCAGTTCAGTCCTTTTTCCACAAAAAGCTTGTCTTGGAGCTGGCTTCCGTTCAATCCTTGTAGTTCTGAATGCCTGAAATGAGCTTGAGCTACCATAGAAATGCTGTTTTTAGTAGCATCTTGTTGTCTCCATAGAAAGTAATTTGCAACCTCATCGTGAGGCAAAACCCATGCTCTTGCATCAAAAGTAGCTAGAGGTTGATCCGGATAAACTTTCCGGATTTCTTCGTTAAATTTGGCAGTAGCCAGAGAGGCAGATATAGACACCATCTTTTGAAGATTATTTTCAAACCAAGATTGTGTTGTTAATTTGTCATAATTTGTAAGAAGTAGGGAAATTTCATCACTCTGATGGTACACCAATTTACAGCCCATAATATTATAGGCCAAATATTTGCACGTCTCCCACAATGCAAAGATTAGCTTCTCATCAAAAGGTTTCGTCATCCCACGGGTATAGGTATGAAAATGAGCACCATCGATTCTGATAACTACGGGTAAACGGCGAGGCAGACTTAACCTATAAGCATTTTCATATCCCTTCATTCTATTTCCAAAATCATCTTTTTTCATAAACTATGTAACTCCTTTACTTTTCACAGCATCTATTTCCCGAATGTTAGGCTGTAAACTCCAGATTTCTTTTTATTTCACAGTAATATTGTCCTCAAATACAAATACGGAGATGGCTATATCTTCTTCCACTTTAATATCTGAAAAGAGATGCAGTAAGCGGGAATCCATATAATCCTCCAGTTCTTTATTGAACTGTACAGGATAGATTTTTTGTACCATTTTGGTTCGAGCTGCATGCACCATCTCTCTTCCTGCATCCTCTTGCGCAAGAAACTTCTCCGATGGAGTTAAATTACCGTATAGCATTGTGATGGCCATATTATCTACAAAGGTTGTATGTATGCGTTCCGGGCCTTTTCCAAATAGCTCTTTACGTACTTTGCGAATAATTTCGTTAAAACCCGTTTCCTTTCTCATATCGCACCGCTCTCCTAAATCTACTAAAATCCTTGTTACTATTTCCATCATAACCGATTCCTATCATATAAAACAGTGATGAAGCGAAAGTGATTCTTGGAACATACTTACCATGGGACTTCATAGAAAAGAAAACACAGCCCGCCCGATCGGACAGACTGTGTATATTACTAAATGCAAACAGATTAATCCTTCACCAATCGATTCGATAGCATCAACATCATAAAAGAGAATAAAATGATAACGGCCACCCAGCTCCAGGAGAGTGTCATATTTCCTACCTCGGACGCGGTGTAAATCGCTGTAGGCAGAGTTTGAGTTTGCTCCGGAATATTGCCCGCAAGCATCAGCGTAGCACCAAATTCCCCTAACCCTCGGGCAAATCCGAGAATGTACCCTGAAATAAGTGGTCGGTAAGCAAGGGGCATTGTAATATGGCGAAACACTTGCCATTCGTTGGCACCTTGCGCGCGTGCAGCTTGCTCTATCTCAGGATCTACAGCTTCAAAGCCTGCTTTGATCGTCCGGTAAGCCAGTGGAAAAGCAACAACTACGGCCGCCACCACGGCGGCTCCCCACGTAAATACAATCGTCTGCTGGAACAGGCTTTCAAATGCAGTGCCAATCCAGCTTTTCCTTCCCAGCAAGATGAGTAAAATAAAGCCGACAACAGTGGGTGGCAAAACGAGCGGAAGAAGTAGGACGGTCTCAATCACGCTAGTTCCTCTCCGCAGCTTGCAGTTCGCCATCATTCGGGCTACCACAGTAGCTAATAAAAAGACAATGATGCTGGCAACGACAGCAACTTTGACAGATACGATAACCGGAGGAAGAAAAGCCGACCAATCCAACGGAATCCCCCTCCTTTATCTGTGAATTCTATTTCTTTTCTGTTGGAGCTGAGAATCCATCTTTACTGAATACGCTCATGGCTTTATCTGTACGCAGAAAATCGACAAACTCGCCTGCTTCCTTGCTGTGTTTGGTTGCTTTTACAATACCTTCCGGATACAGGATAGGTGCATGCAATTCCTCAGGTACTTCTAGTGCTACGACTGTTTTATCGGATGATTTGGCATCCGTCAAATAAACGAGTCCAGCATCGGCATTGCCTGTTTCAACATAGTTTAATACTTGTCTTACGTCTTTGGCGAATACCATCTTCGGTTCCAGCTTGTCCCATAATCCGGCCTTTGTCAACGACTCTTTGGAATATTGTCCGGCAGGAACGGTAGAAGGCTCCCCAACCGCAAGCTTCATGAAAGAAGGACTTGTCAGATCATTGAGTGTCATACTCTTGTTATCTGTACTCTTTGCCTTATCTTGCGGAACAACCACAACCAGTTTATTTTGGAGCAGAACGCTATCTTTTTCCACTAATGATGCATCAGTTAGAGCCTTCATTTGCTTCATACCTGCCGATATAAATACGTCAGCGGGTGCACCCTGCTCAATTTGTTTTTGTAAAGTACCGGATGAAGCATAGTTAAAGGTAAGCTTGGTATCTGGGTGCTGCTGTTCATACTGTGCCTTGAGCGTATTCAGACTATCTTGAAGACTCGCAGCGGCAGATACGATCAACTCTGTTTTAGGCGCAGACGCTGTCGACTGTACAGCAGGTTGAGACGAGCATCCAGCCAAAACCCATGCCAACAATCCAACGAATGTGAATATGTACCCGAATTTCTTTTTCAACTTTTTCTTCCCCTGTCCTCTAAATTCCGTAATGAGGTGACAGTGTGCATCTCATTACGGTCTGAATCTATTTGGTCAACCCAAATATTTGTGATAAATAGACCTCGCCTCGGCGATATCCTTGGTGCCATGGATCAAAACACGTCCATCCTGAAAAAGGACCAGCCGATGCGCTCCAATGACTACGGACACTAGATAAGGATTATGCTCCACTTTGCCCCCCTGGCGGGACAGCAGACGGGCCACTTCGTTCAGATCGCGTGCAGCGCCCATGATCGGTCGGATCTGAACCGTATCACGTCCGCACAGTACAGCCGTTTTAGTCTGGTGCTCTGATTGTAAAAATGGATACACTGGATGCTCCCCACACGTCGGGCAATCCGTTTTTTTCATAGCGCTGATTTGGATCGCCTGATGTTGATTATTCCATAGATCAAAGGAAATCAGCTTGCCCTGCAAGGCTGAATTGTCCCCAGTGAGCAACTTCAATGCTTCGGCACTCTGGTAAGCTGCTACCATTTGTACAGCCGGGCTGATCACCCCGACCGTATCACAGGTCGCACCGCCGAGCGGTACAGTTCCCAGCAGACAATGCAGACAGGGTGTCTGTCCTGGAACAATCGTAAAGGTTGTTCCGTAACTGCCTACACACGCTCCGTAAATCCAAGGGATTCGGTGCTTGACGGCGTAATCGTTCAACAGCAGACGTGTATCGAAATTATCTGTGGCATCTACAATAAGGTCCACCCCTGCCGCAATATCGCCGATTTCCTCCAGTGATACATCTTGGACGAGCGCACGGATGTCCACGTCCGAATTGATTTGCTGCAACCGCCTCTGGGCAGCCACTGCCTTGGGTATCTGTTCACGGGCATCCGCTTCGTCATAGAGCTGCTGGCGTTGCAGGTTGCTCCAATCTACATAATCCCGGTCAACCAACGTCAACCGTCCGATACCCGCTCGCACCAGCATGTCCGCGTTGGCCGTCCCCAGTGCTCCAGCACCTACCATTAACACATGCTTGCTGCGGATATTTTTTTGTCCTGCCGGCCCGATTTTTCCAAATAGCTCTTGCCTTGAGTATCGGGCGTGTGAGGCCTGCGTGTGTGCTTCTGCATCAGCATCCGTTTTTGGGTCCTTTTTCATTTCAGACATCGTAATTTACGCCCCCATACTTCTTATCCTTTAATTGCTGCAAGCTGATCAGACAAGATAAAAGTCCAGATGTCCCCACCTAACTCGAAAGTTATGGGGTGTTATGAGGATTCCAGCCACCTAGCTGGTGTCCCTTCCACTCTGAGCCATCCTCCCACACTTCCTTTTTCCAAATCGGTACGATTTGCTTCAAGCGTTCAATGGCATGGCGACTTGCCTCGTAGCAGGCATCACGGTGCGCAGCAGAAACAGCAATCACGACACTGGTCTCTCCAATCCTTACCGTACCAAGCCGGTGTGTAATGGCAGTGCGCGTTGACGGCCAGCGGTCAGCAATTTCGTCGCCAATCTGCTTCATCATGTTCATGGCCATCGGGACATACGCTTCATATTCAAGCAGCACCGTTCGCTGACCTTTTGTAAATTCCCGAGTCGTACCATTAAAGGTCAGTGAAGCCCCATGCGAAGGGTCGTGTACCTTAGAGGTTACCTCATCGGCATCAATCAGGTCGTATGTAATAGCGTATAAGCCGCATTTTGAAACAACGGTTTCCATTCCGGGTGCTGACTGATGAAGAGCAATTGCGTCTGATGGAAGCACAAGTTCATCTGGAGAAGCAAGTCTTTTATGATGGGTAAAAAAAGAACCAGGCAGTTGTGAAGTTATCTCCGGGTACAGTTCATTTAACCTTGTTCTAATGTCTGCAATGGTCACCGTTTCCTGTGAAAGCTCCACGGTGAGCACGTCACTAAATTGTTCCGCCGCACCTGCGAATAATTGAATATGGTATCGCATTATGCCTCTGACCCCCTTTAATACACGCTATCTATCGATTTCACCTAGCCTGTTACTGAAGCTTACCCTCCTGAAACCGGAGGAATAATCGCAATTTCATCATGTATACTAACCAGATCCTCAGGAGCAGCGTAGGCCTGATTTCTGGCAACAAAAGCCCCCTGCAACTGGGCGGCCGCTTCAGGGAAATACTGGGACAGCAAATCTTTTAATGCGTTGACGGTCATCGTTTCCTGATCAGCAGGCACCGTAATCATAGGACTTCCCATCAGTTCTGCAAGTCCGGCAAATACTTGAATATGATAGTTCATTAAGTAGGTTCCCCCCTTTCAGGTACAAGGACTAATCATCGCATATACACCAAGAAAAACCAACATGAACTAATACCTCGAAAGGTTTTATTCCATGCTGGTTAACGATGATGGTCTACATTGTCCATTTTTTATATTATATTTTAGATTCAACCAGTTCATCAATCCGCTCCGTGTGCGTATATACGTTCAAAGAACGACTTCGTATAAAGCCGATGGTAGTAATCCCCAGATCCTCTGCCAATTCAAGTGCAAGCTCTGTAGGAGCTGACTTGGACAAAACAACCTCGCAACCAATCTTTGCAACCTTCAATAAAATTTCAGACGAGATGCGCCCACTGAATACGATGATTTTATCTTGTAATATAATATCATGCTTTAGGCAGTACCCATAGATTTTATCCAGTGCATTGTGTCGGCCAATATCCATTCTGGACAAGATTATTCCGTCTTTGTCACACAGCGCTGCATTGTGAACGCCACCAGTCTCCTGAAACGTATGCGCCGAGGTCTGCATCAAATTCATCAGCCGGAAACAGTCGCTAAAAGACACCGTAACATGGGTATCATTCATTCTTTTTGCCACTTTGGCATCATTTATAAAGTAAAATCCCTGTCTACTTTTTCCGCAACAGGAGGTAATATATCGCTTGGAATGAAAGTTTTGATAAAACTCATTCATCCGACGGGTTTTAATATGAACATAACCTTCTTTTTCCTGAACCCAAATATCTTCGATATCATCATACCGTTGAATGACGCCTTCAGAGGCCAAAAAGCCCACTACCATATCCTCTACATACTCTGGTGTACAAACCATGGTGGCAAATTCCTGCTGATTGATTTTAATGGTTACCGGATACTCCGTCACCACTGTGTCTTCAAAACGCTTAATCTGACCGTCCCGATAACGTAGAATCTCGCGTTTTACCTCAGCTGGCTTTTCCATGTGCTCAACTCCCTTGTTTCTGACAGGCTGGCTCTTCGGTTCACCCGCCAATATGTGACATTTCAATTTTGGACGATGCTTGCTTTGTATGAGTTAACCGTTCCTCTGAATAGCGGTCGGTACGTCCTCTCCAAACACGCTCAATGTAGGACCTAATCTCCTCATCGGACTGCTCGGAGCGCAGCATTGCGCGTAGCTTGTACCCTTTGGACGCAAACAGGCATGTGTACAAGGAGCCCTCCGCAGAAATTCTCGCCCGTGTACATGTGGAGCAGAAAGCGTCCGTAACAGATGAAATGATGCCGATTTCCCCATCTCTGTCAAGATACCTATAGCGCGTCGCTACCTCACCTTTGTACTGGGGTGGAACAGGTTCTAACGGCATGTGCTTATGGATGGTTTCGATGATTTGCTGCTTGGACACAACCTGATCCAATTTCCAGCCATTGGTGTTCCCTACATCCATAAACTCAACAAAACGCAAAATATGCTTTTTCTTTTGGAAATAGTCGGCCATAGGCACGATATCCTGATCGTTAAAGCCCTTTTGCACGACCATATTTATTTTCACCTGCATGCCTGCTTGAGCAGCAGCCTCAATACCTTCCAGCACCGCCTTTACGCTGCTTCTCCCCCCGTTCATCCGGCGGAATCGATCATCATTAAGCGAATCCAGACTAACCGTTACTCTTTTCAGCCCCGCCTCTCGCAGTGACGCCGCATACTTAGGCAAAAATACACCGTTCGTCGTCATGGCAACATCTTCCACCCCGTCGAGTTGAGTTAGCGAATGAATGAGCGCGGACAAATCTTTTCTCAGCAACGGCTCACCCCCAGTAATACGCAGCTTTGTAACGCCCAGCGAGACAAAGATACGAGAGAGGCGGGTAATTTCCGCAAAGGTCAATATTTTTTCTTTTGGCAAAAACGGATAGTCATGGCCAAATATTTCTTCAGGCATACAATATCGGCACCGAAAATTACATCGGTCTATGACGGATATTCTCAAGTCCCGTAACGGACGATTCCATTGATCGTCGCTGCGGTTTGCCATCCCGTTCACCTCAATCCGTCTTCATTAATAAACCTCTTCAAACTCTGGACTGAACCAAAAAACCGGCATCACAACAACTTCTTCGCTTATGAATACCGAAGAATCTGCTAAATGCCGGTTAATTTATCTACATCAGGATTTTACGAATCCTCAGATCATGTGATATAGAAAAATCAAACTAACAAGCGCTGCGCCAAATAAAATATACGCGATTCCCACGTACACTCCATTCACGAATGCTCTCAAATAGATTACATTCCTATTGTTAGCAATCCTGGAACGTTTGTCAATGATTTTTCGCTTTCTCAATCGATAATCATTATCAGTTAAAATTTTTAATAAAGCACCGTTGAACTATCTTAAATTTTACGCTATAGTTACACCAGATGACATGCAGAAAATGACATATCTGATTTATTGATATACAAACGGTGCGTACTGTTTGATATTAATACATATTCCTATGGCGGATTGGCCTCCAGGACGTAGAGCTTGGTCACTACTCCACCATAAACACAAGTGCTTAAACACGAGCACTTGTGTTTATGGTGGAGTTTTTTTATTCCCAATTTTAAAATTCAAAATCTGAAAGGAGCCTGAACCGTGACGGATAATGCAATCAAAATTACATTAAACGGACAGGAACTGAGAACCAAAAGCAGTGCAACCATTCTTGAAGTGATCAACGAAAATAATATTGCCCATCCCCAACTGTGTTACGTTCCCGAAGTGGATCCGATCCGCACCTGTGACACATGTATCGTGGAAGTAGACGGAAAACTTATGCGCTCCTGTTCAACCCTTGCTACAGATGGAATGGATATTCATTTGCATTCGGATCGCGCAAAAGCGGCCCAAACCGAGGCTATGGATCGTTTGCTGGAAAATCACCTTCTCTACTGTACAGTATGTGATAACAACAACGGTAACTGCACCTTGCATAATACTGCAGAGCTTATGGAAATTGAACATCAAAAATATCCGTATCGACCGAAGGTTGACCCCACAGAAGTGGATATGTCCCACCCTTTTTACCGCTATGATCCCAATCAATGTATTGCATGCGGCCAATGTGTAGAGGTATGTCAGAATCTTCAGGTCAATGAAACATTGTCCCTCGATTGGGAATCCGAACGCCCTCGCGTGATCTGGGACGATGGAGTTGCCATTAACGATTCCTCCTGCGTCAGCTGCGGTCAGTGTGTAACGGTCTGCCCATGCAACGCCTTAATGGAAAAATCCATGCTGGGGGAAGCTGGCTTCATGAGCGGCATAAATAAGGACTTGTTAAATCCCATGGTGGATTTAATTAAGGAAGTGGAACCAGGCTACAGCGGGATTTTTGCAATTTCGGAAGCCGAAGCAGCCATGCGCGAAACCCGCACGAAAAAAACAAAAACCGTCTGTACGTTTTGCGGTGTAGGTTGTAGCTTTGAGGTTTGGACCAAAGGTCGCAAAATTTTGAAGGTACAGCCTACCTCTAAGGGGCCTGTTAACGGCATCTCGACCTGCGTTAAGGGGAAATTCGGCTGGGATTTCGTGAACAGCGATCAGCGTTTGACCTCGCCGTTAATTCGTCAAGGAGACGAATTCGTGGAAGCAACCTGGGAAGAAGCCTTGAGCCTGATGGCCAGTAAAATGGGAGCGATTAAAGAAACCTACGGCGGCGAGGCACTCGGTTTTATTTCTTCCTCCAAATTTACCAATGAAGAAAATTATCTGATGCAAAAGCTGGCTCGTCAGGTATTTCAAACGAATAACGTTGATAACTGCTCACGATATTGCCAATCTCCTGCATCATGGGGGCTGCAATACACCGGAGGCATCGGTGGGGACAGCGGTACGATCAAAGACATTGCCTCAGCAGGTTTGGTCATACTGGTCGGCTGTGCGCCGGGAGAAGGACATCCAGTGCTGGCTACCCGTATCAAACGT
Organism: Paenibacillus ottowii; assembly: GCF_050516475.1. Classification (NCBI taxonomy): domain Bacteria; kingdom Bacillati; phylum Bacillota; class Bacilli; order Caryophanales; family Paenibacillaceae; genus Paenibacillus; species Paenibacillus ottowii. The sequence goes on from NZ_CP191577.1 coordinate 1,541,320, forward strand.
GCGCATAAGCTGCATGGTCAAAAGCTAATCTCCGTCGATCTGCGCAAGCATGAAATGGCAGAACGCGCGGATCTGTTCATGCGTCCGAAGCAAGGTACTGATTATGTATGGTTATCTGCTGTAGCCAAATACATCATTGAGCAAAACTGGCATGATGCTAAATTCATTGAGGAACATGTAAATTTCTATCCTGAATATTTGAAATTGCTGGAGCGGTTCACCCTGGAATTCGCTGAACAGGAGACTGGCCTTTCCAAAGAGACGCTGATTCAGGTAGCAACCATGATTCACGAAGCGGATGGCACGGCCATTTGCTGGGGCATGGGTGTGACGCAGAACATCGCGGGCTCCTACACTTCGATTGCAATTGCCAACCTGCTGCTGGTGACTGGCAACTTTATGCGTCCAGGCGCAGGCGCATATCCGCTGCGCGGACATAACAATGTTCAGGGTGCTGCCGATATGGGGACAATGCCGGATATTTTCCCTGGCTATCAGCCTGTAACAAACGACGCCATTCGTGCCAAGTTCGAAGCGGCCTACGGTGTACAAATTCCAAGTCAACGCGGACTGGATAACATTCAAATGCTGGAAGCCATTGAAACAGGTAAGCTCAAAGCGATGTATATCGCTGGCGAAGAGATGGCTTGGGTGGATGCAGACTCCAACCATACCCAAGAAATGCTGGCGAATTTGGATTTCCTTGTCGTTCAGGATGTATTTTTGAGCAAGACAGCTGAATTCGCTGATGTTATTTTGCCAGCCGTACCTTCACTCGAAAAAGACGGCACTTTCACGAACACCGAACGTCGTGTACAGCGTTTATATGAAGCACTTCGCCCTGTGGGAGACAGCAGACCGGATTGGTGGATTTTCAGCCAATTTGCCAAATACATGGGATTTGATTGGGATTACAGTCATCCGAGCGAAATTTTTGAGGAAATGGCGGCGCTCACCCCATTTTTCTCCCAATGTAATTACGACGTATTGGAAGGCTGGAACAGCTTCCATTGGGGATCACCGGACGGCAGCAACACACCGCTCCTGCATACCAACGGCTTCAACTTTCCAGATAAAAAAGCACGCTTGGGACTCTTCGAATATGTACCACCAAAAGAGTACCCTGCTGAATTCGATCTGACCTTAAATAATGGTCGACTGCTCGAACAGTTTCATGAAGGAAATATGACGACCAAATCAGCAGGCATCCAGCTCAAACTGCCAAAAGTATTTGTGGAGGTGTCCCCTGAATTGGCTGAAGAACGCGGAGTCACAGACGGATCGCTGGTTCGACTGGAATCTCCCTATGGTGCGGTAAAGCTGCATGTTCTGGTGACGGACCGGGTGCAAGGAACAGAAATTTATGTGCCGATGCACTCTACCAGCCATGAGGGAGCTGTCAATCTATTAACAGGTGGAGCATTCGATGTGATTACCCGTACACCGGCCTATAAACAAACCAAAGTACGGATGCAAGTTTTGGAGTTCGATGGTCAAAATCCGCTCCCAGCTATCAATCCACGTTATAAAAAGCGGCATCCGCAAAATGGGGTTGAGGTGGATCGTAAGTGGAATCGTCCGGGTTACATCGATTTGGTAGATCAAAAATAAGGAGGTCAAACGATGGCTAAGCCTATTTCAATTGTGAGAAAACGTATTTTGACCGCAGAAGAAAGGCAAAAACAATCGCTAGATCAGCTCACTGCGGAGCTAGCAGACAATGGGGCGGCGTTGCAGAAGACACTTGAGATTGTACGCGAGCTGCACGACAGCGGTCTGCTCGAAGCAGCTCAATCTATGCTAAAAGCCAAAGAAAGCATCGCCAAAATCGCTGTGGGACAAGCAACGCGTAAGCCTGTGACGAACATCATTAATAATCTGATGGGAGCAGCGGGGATGCTGTCCGAGGTAGATCCCGAGCTGATGAAAAAACTGGCAAGCAGTGTCACTACAGGTCTGAATGAAGCCGAAGAGCATCTAAAGCAGAATAAAAAGACGCGACTGCGCGATCTTATGAAGGCCATGAATGACCCGGATATAAACCGGGCAATGGGGTTCGGTATTCATTTTCTCAAAGGCATGGGAAAAGGTTTGTCTGATCAATAGCTTAATAGACATGAAGATTGAAGACTTCTAACCACAGACAATAAAAAGAGCTGGCTCCCAAAATGGGGACAGCTCTTTTTATTTATTTTTTATCCACTTGCAACAACGTCACCGTTTTATGTGAAACAGCATCTTTTATTTGCTCGTCAGCGATGACTTTAAGCTTTAGCAAGCTGGCAATTTTTGAAGAATCCGGTTTTGAAAACAAGCGCCATAGTTGAGGATCGGGCAATGAATCATACAATTTTGCATGATCGTATTCCTTGCGCTGCTGCTGTACAATCCTGACCCGGTAGTTGCCAATTTCCCAATCGGATACTTCCTGCTCTGCACAATGAGCCGTAATGTCATTACGTAAATCAGCCAGTTCACCTTCGATTTCTTTTTGCTTTTGCTTTAACTGGTAATAGCGACGCACTTTATTTTCCAATTCCATCACGCTCCTCTGCTTACATATGTATGTTGGCAGAAGCGTTTTAGGACAAGTTTTATCATGTCAGGAGGATATAAGGTGTAACTGTAACTAGGACAGCATTTCCCGGGTAATGGTAATGTCGATCCATTGAGCCTTCATCATTCAAACTTTTATTTAGGTATATTCGTCCCTGGAGTTATAGGCCCGGCTTTCTTAGAATCCTCCTTGCGCTTCATATAATTGGCCCAGTATGCCGTCAAAATAGGAACCAAAATGGAGGTCACTATGACCGAAGCGGCTACTAATGCCGTTGCAGATTGCGCAACAGGCAAAAATTCAGGCTTGATGTTGGCAACAATGACTGGATTCGCTACTGCTGCACCTGCTGTGCTGGAGGCAGCAATCCCTGCCGTACCGTTACCACCACCGATATATTTGTCCGCCAAAATGAGTGGAATACCTGTAATGAGAATTACAGAAATACCCAATAAAATACCTAGCACACCTGTCTGGACAATAACACTCAGGTCAATGGAACAACCCAGTGCAAAACCAAAAAATGGAATCAGAGCCTGTGTCGCGTTCCCAAAATATTTGCGGAAATCATGATCCAGGTTGCCCAGCGTAAAGCCGACCAAAAATGGTAATAGGGCCCCAACAAATGTTTGTGGTTCAAAAACGGCCAATCCCGTACTTCCCAGAATAAGCATGGTCACCAATGGACCTGATTCCAGGGACATCAGCACGAATGCTCCTGCCTCTTCCTTGGAACCATACTGCTGCATAATGGAGGCGTAGAGCCCGCCGTTCGTCATATCCATAGCCGAGATCAGCGCCAGTACCGATAAACCTGCAAATAGTCCACTTTCTACGCCGCCAACAGGCAGCAATCTAGACGCAATAATCGCCACGACCCAGGCGACCGCGATTTTAGTCAATACGAGCGTTCCCGATTTACGCAATACGGTACCTGTCGCCCGCACATCTATGGAAGCGCCCATACAAAAAAACCACACTGCCAAAATGGGCACCGTACCGGTCATCAACCCTTTGGTAAAAGATCCAAAATAGTCGCCTGCCCATGGAATAAACGTATGAAAAAGTGCGCCGATAAACAGCGGCACCAGCATGATGCCCCCTGGAATTTTATCGATGTTTTGTTTAATTCTCATAACTTCATTCAACCCTTTCGTTTTTGCCTATGCAAAAACAAGGCCGTTTTACTTGCGGCTTAAGCCGAGTTCAGGAATTAATTTGGCGAAAGTATCATGACTATCCTTCAGTTGACGTGCGAATGCCTCTGCATCCTGGACACGCAGCCCTAACCCATGCTTTCGCATTTCCTTCCTGAATTGCTCGTCTTTCGTCCCCTTGATCAGTGCATCCGTCAGCGTTTGAGCCACTTCATTCGGTGTATCCTTGGGTACAGCCAGCCCTCTCCAGGTGCCGATAAAATGGACACGCAGCCCAGTCGCCTGCTGAAGGGTTGGCACCTTTGGAAACGCTTCCGAAATGGTGTCTGCCTGGATCGCCAATATGCGAAGTTTTCCTTCGTCCACGTATTTCTTCACTTCTGCGGGACTGACAGGTACAGCATCCACGAATCCGCTCATTAACGCAGAAACGGCTGGACCTGCTCCCTCATAAGGGATATGGGTGAAGCGGACTCCGCTTTTCTGCTCCAGCATCGCAGCAGCGAGGTGCCAGATACTTCCCGTGCCTGCATTCCCCATTTTTAGCTTGCCTGGATAAGTCCTAGCATCCTCCAGAAATGCCTCCGCTGTCTTCCACGGGGCATCCGCCCGGACCGTAATAGCAGAAGGGTCCATATTCGTTTGAAGCAGCGGTTTAAAGCGCTCATAGGTGATCGGCAGCAGCCCCAAATGTGGCAATGTAGTCAGTTCAGCGACCAGATACGTTACGGTATAACCGTCCGCCTGCGCCTCAGCTCCCTCCATTAGCCCGACAGAACCGCCGCCGCCTGTTCGATTAACGACGATGATCGGCTGTCCGAGATGCTTTTCGGCGGCTTTTGCCAACGCTCTTGCGGTAATATCCGTACCACCCCCCGCCGCATAAGGAACGACGAGTGTTACTGGCTTCGCAGGAAATACACGGCTGTGATCTTGAAGGGTGCGGTGATCCACATACTCACTGATACTCAAGGCAGAAAGCATAGCCACTCCTGCCGCAACCAGCACATATTTTTGCCATGACTTTTTCTTCATTACGCTTCCTCTTCTCCACAATTGAACTGGGCCCATCATCTTGCGCCCGTTGTCACCTCCAACGTTTTCGGTCATATTGTTCACGCTTACATGAAGTCAATGTACCGCAACGTGGAGATCCACATCCATCATCTAATTTTCGTGTTTATCTTCAATTTCACCAAAGCATCGATTTTCTGACCGATCTGCATATTCATTAGAAGATTTGTTGATTTGTCTGAACTTCCCTGGGGTCACTTGTTTATACTTGCGGAATACACGAATAAAGCTGTTCTCGTTTCGATACCCGACCTGCTCTGCAATTTCACTAATTTTCAAATGCGTTTCACACAGCAATATGCATGCCTTTTTGACACGTAATGCAGTCAAATAGTCGTATACGGTAGTTCCCGTTTCCTCCTTGAACATGCTGCTCACTGAGGACACGCTCATGTGAACATGAGCCGCAATTTCCTGAAGTCCGATGTTCAGATGCAGATGATGTTCCATATATTCGATCATCTCTTGTACACGTACAAAATCTTTGGACTGTTGGCGTCCGCGCCACTTTTCTTCAATATCGGTCAACATGATGGCCAGCAGAGCCTCAATGTCTTGAAGGTCTAGCGTCAAAATCTGATTCCAATGATAATCAGCAAGCTGATCAGGTGGTGTCACGCTCTGAGTGGTACACCATTTAAGCAAATCTTCCAGCAGTTCATGAACAAATAGGTAGACCTGGTTTGGAGATGTCCTATAGTGTCGAAGTTCTTCTACCCACTGGCTGACTAGCTTTGCACTTGCACCAGGCTCCTGTGACTCCACAGCACGAATCAGATTCACACGCCGATGGTCCAGTAATCTTGCATCCTGAGCCTGATCCTGTGACTGCGCATCCACTATGCAATCCTTTTTCACACTTATGTTGCTGCTCATATTCATATGTGAGCGTCCATACCCCTCATACAAACGCAAATCAAGCGCCTCTTTTCCTTGTATAAAAGACGCCCGTACCTCTTGAATATCTGTGACCTTATGACCGATCCCTACCGAAATAGTCATGGGAAGATACTCACCGACCACCTGAATTAGCCTGTCAACGCCCTTGCGAAGCCATGCTCTCTCTTTGGCTGCTCCCTCCGCTCCAACTTCATTTATACTCTCTCTGAGCTGCAGCAGGACAACCAGACCACTCTCCTCCTCCGGCGCGCTGACTGCTTTCCACTGAGGCTCAAGCAATTCCAGTAAAATATTGTTCAGCGCATATTTGAGCAGCATTTTGTCCTCTTCTGGAAAGCTTGCGGTCCACATAGAATACCGATCGATCGACACGACCATAACAACCAAAGAACTACGATCCCAATCGGAAAAATACTGCTCCCATTTCGTACGCATTTCCTGTATACCCATTCTACGCTGGAAAACATCTTCTATATATTTGGATCGCAGCTCCGGCAAGCTTCGCTCTACCACCAATGATTTGCGATGAAATTCTCCAACCAACTTGCTAATCACGGGTTCCAGATCATACAATCCTCCCTGGCGTGTTCCCTTATTTCCTGAATTCAGGAGACTATTAATTTTTTTCATGGGGCGAAAAGCTGCATAATTGTAATAGTACACTGCCGAGCACCCAGCCAGAATAGAGATCAAGGCCAGCCACAGCATCATATTGCGCGCCAGCTTCACATTTTTCAGCAGCTTGTCCATCGGTACGAGGGATACTAGACGCCAGCCCGTGACATCGGAGAAGGTCTGGTTCGCCATGTATTCCATATCTCCAATTTCTACATAAGCATAAGGATTCACATCCAGCTCTTTCAAAACCCTGCCCATATCATTTAGGGGTAAGGACGATCTCAGTTTGGGATAGATCAACTCTCCCTCCAGATCATAGACGTATTGCGAGTTGGATAAATGAATATATAGTTTGGAGAAAAAACGATCGTAATCCAGATTGATTAACACCGCACCCATGACCTGTCCATTCTCAACTATAGGCCTAGCCAGCGAGAGCAGCTCTATCGTGCCATGCTGTTGATCCGTGCCATACCATCTCCGCTTAATCAGCAATGGCTTTTTTTGGATGTCCTGAATCCAGGAAACCCAGGTTGTATCCGGTGCTTGATTCCAATCGGAAAAATAACCATAATTGCTGGAGATGAGAGCATGATTGTCCAAAGAAATGACTTCAACCGAGTGAATTTCTTCATGCGAAGAAAGGGTTTTCAAATATTTCTGAAGCCGACTTATGACAGTAGCGTTGTTGGATAACGACTTTCCATCCTTCGAGACACGTACAAAAGTCTCTACATCCGGATGATAAGCCGCATCCAGCGCCTTGTTATCCGATTCACGAAAAGCCCGATTGGTCACATCCAGATTGATTTGCAACAATTCTATATTGGGTGTGTTCAGCTCAGTGTCCAAACCTTCACGATATCTTGAATACGATAGCAAGCCGATCACGCTGATCACGAGCGACACGCACAGGGTGAGCAGCAAAATCAGTCTTGTCTGCTTATTTTTCAGTATCAATCGAAGCTTAAGTCGCAGCATTCCTGTAACTTCATCCTTCCGGTCTACGCTATCCATCTCCTATAACTCACATCATCAGATGAGATATTACTTTTACATCTATTTGACGCATGAAGTGGAATTTCCTGCCTATATACATCAAACTTAACAGAAGTCACATCATTCAAATAAAAAAGAAGAAGTCTCCCTGTAGAGGGTAAACTTCTTCTTTATGTACTACTAATATTGATTGTTCAGCAGCATAGATATCCATATTACAGTGTTAGCTCGTCTTTTCCACCTGAAAACGATCCAGCTCTCGCTGCATTTCCTCGCGAATCTGACGAAGCTCCTTTACCTTCTCAGCCGATTCCTCGAAGGAACGCTTCTGCTCCACCGTGGAAGCCGTAATCTCTTCACTGCCTGCGGCGGACTGCTGGGTGATTGCGCTAATATTTTCGATAGCTTGCTGCACTTGGACACTCAGTTCTCTCGATACATTCATGTCCAAGGATAACTTGCTGATTTGGCCGGCAATTTGCTCCACTTTGCCACTAATCTCTCTAAATGATTCTCCGGTGGAGGAGGTCGCCTTCTCCTGCTCGCGGAACAGCTCCTGACTTTGCGCCACAGAGGTCTTCACCTTATCCATAGCCTGCGTGATGCCCTCAACAGCGGTATAAATTTTCTTTACAGCAGATTCAGATTGATTCGCCAGCTTTTTCACTTCATTGGCAACCACAGCAAAGCCTTTTCCCGCTTCACCTGCACGTGCAGCCTCAATCGAAGCATTCAAGGACAAGAGCGACGTCTGGCTGGCAATTTCAGATACATAACCGGTCATCGTCGTGATCTCGGCTGCATTAGATTCCAGCTCTCTAACGGTTTGCTCCACTTCGGACATTGCTGAACGATTCTCCGCAACAATTCGCATTTGGTCCGTCATGACACGCGTCCCCTGCTCAATGACACGCAAAGCATCCTCACTATACGCGGTGGATTGCGTAGTCTCCAGCAGATTGGATTCAAACTTCTGCTGCATCTCATCTACAACGCCAACCGTGGACGAAAGGTCCTCAGCAATTTTCTGACTACCTATCGCAAGTTCCTCTGTTGATGTGCTGACTTGTGTCACAATCTCCTTCATGGCCTCATTGTGCTGATCAATATCCCGAGCCATCAGATCGACACGATTACCCGCCTGATCAATGGAGAGTACAATGCTGCGCAAATTCCCGATCATAATACGGAACGATTCATTAAGTTCGTCCAGCTCATCGCGCCCCTTGGTTTGAACGAGTTGGACGGTTAAATTTCCTTCAGCAATTTGCTTCGCTGCCTCCGTTAACTTGCGGGTTCTCAGCGCAAGCTGCCTGGAGGTATATGTATTGTATAGCCCAACGGCCACCAGAAGTAGAACTGCACCTGCCAAGGCCAATTGCCAAGTAAAACGAATACTCTTGGTCAACTCTTCTGTGTATTGGTCGTAACGCGCCTTGGTCAATAGATCCAGCATAAATACATCGTTCTGAATCCCCTGGGCACGCATGGCCTCTCGTTTGGATTCCGGGCTGTTTTGAGCACTCATCGCTTTTTCCGTTGCTGCTTTCAATTGGCTGAATTTTGTTTTAATCGTATCCAATCGTTTTTGCTGCGCTTCGGTCTGCATCATGCCCTGTGAAAGCAAAGCAATCGTCTTTTCAGACTGAGACAGCTGATTTTGCACATCGGCTTTGTTGCTCTCTGTCATCGAAGTAGAATAATTTTGCAGCGCCTGCCCCGACTGAATCAGATAGGCATTGAGCTGCTGTACATTCAACATGGCTGGAACAAGATTACTGCTCTGAGCGTTAATACGTAATAATTCAAAAATAATATAAGCTACCAAAGTCAGGCAAGCGATCAGGGAAATCATCGCGTTTAGCACCAGTTTTCCTTGCAGTTTCATCAGCATTCATCCTCCGTTATCGAACATTTATTGGGTAGGTACAGTAAGTGTGCCGGATTTGATTTTTTCCATTAAATCGTCCATCACCTTTTGCTGCTCTGGCTTCAGTGTCACGATACGAATAGGCGCCAAACCTATACCATTTTCCGCAAGCCCAAACACCATGTCCTTCTCCGTAAATGTTCTTTGATGCTCTGCAAAACCTTTGACGACTGTATAAATTGCACTGTCTACATTTTTAATCATCGAGGTTACTACCGCTTTTTCGGCAATAAAAAACTGATCGCTATCGACTCCGATGGCGAATTTCTGCTGCTTCTGCGCTTCCTGTAATGCACCTACACCGGTTAGTCCTGCTGCTGCAAAAATGACATCAATCTGATCCTGATTAATCATGTCATCCGCAATTTTTGTCCCCAGCTCCGGCTTGCCAAAATCTCCCGCATACGTTGCCGTAACTTTGGCATTCGGCTTGACCGATTGCACCCCTGCGCGATACCCAACTTCAAACTTTTTTAATAGAGGCGATTCCGCTCCTCCGAGAAAACCCACCTGCTCGGTGCGACTCGTCAAACCGGCAACGACCCCAGCCATAAAACTTCCCTCTTCTGCTTTAAATGAAATAGAGGCCACATTCGGTAAATCCGACTTCTCATCCACGATTAAAAATTTACGATCCGGGTACTTTTTGGCAGTAGATTCCAAACTATCCTTCACCATATAACCCAGTCCAATGATTAAATCAGCTTTTTCTTGGGCAAGCTGCTCAAAAGCTGCATCATACGTCTTGGTCTCCGTGATTTCCCGGTATTCAAAAACAATCTTCCCTTCATCCCGCGCCTTGACCAAACCTCGAAAAGCAGCGTCACTATAAGATTGGTCACCCAGACCGATATCTGACAGTACGATCCCCACTTTAATGGGCTGGGACTTGGTTTGTGCGGCCGATTGCCCACATGCGCTTAGCAATAATGCAAAGATTATAGCCATGGGAATCCACCTAAAAGTTAATAATACGACTTGCTTTTTCATGACTTATCACCTCATCCTAATTTGGAAATTCCCAACATCTTTATATCGGTTATAAAAGCATATTTTTTCATAAGAGTTTCTGTAAATTCATTGTTAATAGAAGTGTGATAAGTGAGAGGTTTTTATATTATGTAAAAAAATATACATTTTGCACTGTTTTTATTATACGAACTGTCTAAATTCATTTATTTCCGTTTATCTCGAAAGATTAAAGTGTAATTTCCATTGAAAAACCTAGGTACTTTAAAACCGAAACTATCACTCTAGTTCTATTCGAAAGGAGCAACATTTAAAATGACTTCAACCCATTTAATTCCACAACCTAAAACTTATGGTCCCTTAGGTAATCTACCCTTGATCGATACACATGCCCCTGTCCAGTCTTTGGTTAAGCTTGCTAATGAGTACGGTCCCATTTTTCGCATGGATCTGCCTGAAGGAACGAACATTTATATTTCCGGCCATAAGCTGGTCGCAGATGCTTGTGATGAGTCCCGTTTTGACAAACAAGTGTGGGCTCCATTACAAAAAGTACGAGCTTTTGCCGGAGACGGACTATTCACAAGCTGGACTGAGGAACCAAACTGGCGCAAGGCCCACCAAATATTGCTGCCAAGCTTCAGTCAGCGGGCCATGAAGGGTTACCACAATATGATGCTTGATCTTGCTGTTCAGCTGGTACAAAAATGGTCGCGACTCAATCCCGATGAAAGTGTAGAGGTACCGGAAGATATGACCCGGCTGACTTTGGATACCATCGGATTATGCGGCTTTAATTATCGTTTTAACAGCTTTTACCGTGATCAGCCCCATCCGTTCGTGACCAGTATGACACGCGCACTGGATGAAGCGATGGGACAGCTCCAACGCCTCAATTTGCAAAACAAGCTGATGTTATCGAAGAAAAAGCAGTTTAAACACGACATCGAAACGATGTTCTCTCTGGTGGACAGTATTATTCAAGAACGCAAAACCACGGGCAACCAAGGGGAAGAGGATTTACTGGCACGTATGCTGGAGGGCAAGGACCCGGAAACCGGTGAAACGCTGGATGATGAAAATATCCGTTATCAGATCATCACCTTTCTCATCGCCGGTCATGAAACGACCAGTGGGCTTTTATCCTTTGCCATTTACTATTTGCTTAAAAATCCGCGGACGCTAACCAAGGCTTATGAGGAAGTAGATCGCGTGCTCACCGATTCGTTGCCTTCCTATACTCAGGTTCGTGAACTCAAGTACATAAGGATGATACTGAATGAAGCTTTGCGACTGTGGCCGACAGCGCCCGCCTTCTCTCTCTATGCCAAAGAAGACACGCTGCTCGACGGAACCTACCCACTTAAAAAAGGGGACAGCGTCAATGTACTCATCCCGAAACTGCACCGTGATACCAAGGCTTGGGGCAAAGATGTTGAGGACTTTCGACCGGAACGCTTCGAGGACCCATCCGCCATTCCGCAGGATGCCTACAAACCGTTTGGCAACGGTCAACGGGCCTGTATTGGACAACAGTTTGCCCTACAGGAAGCCATCCTTGTGCTGGGGATGGTACTAAAACATTTTGAGCTGATTGATCATACTCATTATGAGTTGAAAGTCAAAGAAACGCTTACGCTCAAGCCAGAAGGCTTCACCATTCAAGTACGTCCACGCAGCCCACAGACTGCCATCATGCTGCCAGGAGCTGCTCAAGAACTTCATGAACAAGAAGAACAAAAAGTTGCAGCCCCTCATGCTGAAAAGCATGGTACCTCTTTGCTGTCTTTGTACGGCTCGAATCTGGGTACAGCTGAGGGACTTGCAGGTGAACTGGCCGATTCAGGTCGGAATTGGGGTTTTAACAGTAGCATAGCAACTCTCAATGATTGTGTGGAGAATTTGCCAAAAGAAGGCGTGGTACTTATTACAACCGCATCTTATAACGGACATCCGCCGGATAATGCGGATGCCTTTGTAAAATGGTTAGAGCAGGCGGGCGAGGGACAATTGGCAGGCGTAAGGTACGCTGTCTTTGGTTGCGGCGATCGTAATTGGGCCAGCACATATCAGCGCATTCCAAGAAAGATCGATGATCTAATGGCTGCCAAAGGGGCAAAGCGACTGTATGATCGGGGTGAGGGCGATGCCAGTGGTGACTTCGAGAAGGACTGGGAAGTCTGGAACCACGGCTTATGGCCGGAATTGCTGAATGCTTTCGGGATAGAGCACAGTGATACAGAGCCACAGGACACCAACAGTCTGAGCATAGAGTTTGTAAGCGGCGTACTTAGCGCTCCTCTGGCGGCCAATTATGAGGCAGCTACTGCCGTTGTTACAGTGAATCGTGAACTGCTTGCTGCTGAAAGTGAACGCAGTACACGACATCTGGAGATCAAACTACCAACCGAATTATCCTATCGCGAGGGTGATCATCTTGGTGTTTTGCCGCGTAATCCCGCTTCACTGGTGAATAGGGTGATGCAACGATTTCATTTACAGGATCAAGACTACATCGTATTGAGAGGCAGTGACCGGGATGCGGCACATCTCCCCTTAGATCGACCTGTCAGCGTAGAAGATTTGCTCACTCTCAGTGTGGAACTGCAAGAACCGGCGACAAGAGCCCAGCTACGGCAGCTGGCATCCTTTACAGTGTGTCCACCGCACAAGAAAGAAATCGAAGCTTTGCTGGAGGATACTGCCTTTGATCAAGAAATACGACAGAAGCGCGTCACAATGCTGAATATTCTGGAAAAGTATCCAGCCTGCGAGCTGCCATTTGAAAACTTTATCTCGCTGTTACCCCCACTCAAGCCTAGATACTACTCCATCTCCAGTTCTCCGCTTGAATCGGAGCATTCAGCGAGTATAACCGTGGGCGTCGTGCGTGGACCAGCCCGTAGCGGACAGGGTGAATACCTAGGAATGGCCTCCAATTATTTGGCACAGCTCCAACCAGATGATCCCATTGTTATTTTTGTGCGTAAGCCTCAGTCGGGCTTCCGTTTGCCGGAAGACCCGACCGTGCCTGTCATCATGGTCGGTCCGGGTACCGGGGTGGCACCATTCCGCGGCTTTCTCCAAACACGCCATGTACTTAAGGAGAGAGGAGAACAGCTCGGCGAGGCTCATCTATACTTTGGTTGCCGTAATCCAAAGCTTGACTATCTGTACAAGCAAGAGTTGCAAGCCTGGGAGCAGGAAGGAATCGTGACGCTTCATACAGCCTTTTCACGTCTGCCGGATCAACCCAAAAGATACGTACAGCATGTCATGAAGGAAGATGCAGACACTCTGATTCACTTGCTTGATGAAGGGGCTCACCTGTATGTATGTGGTGATGGCAGCCGCATGGCTCCTGATGTAGAAAACACCCTATGTGCAGCTTATGCGGAAGCACATCATACCAGTAAAGAAGAAGCACAGCAATGGTTGGATCGTCTCCAACAGGAACAACGCTATGCCAAGGATGTCTGGACAGGCATCTGATGATGCCAGTATAAGAGCAGCATCATATTCAAAAATAAAAGGGACTGATTACTGGCCTTCAAGCTCGCCCCCAGTAGTTCAGTCCCTTTTATAATTATTTTCTACTCCATTTGGAAGCAACCACCTCTGCCCTACTTTCTATTACATCCATAACCTCCTCCCGGCGCTTTGATTTGAACAAATCTATCATGTCTTCCAGGTCACTGCGGTCCAATAATTTAACTCCGTTGACAGCTGCAAGTGTTTTACAGGATTCCGTATAACGACCGGAGGTGATAACAACAGACTTGTCGGCCGCATAATAACGCATAGAGGTGTAAATTTCCTGCACTGCGCCCAATCCGACCGGATGTTGTACAGCGTAACGCTTGGCTTGAATCACGACTCTGGCGCCTTCACGGTCTGTAAATACCAGATCCGCTCCAAAATCCCGACTGCTGGTCGTTTTATAAATGTCCTTATAGCCAAGTGCGGATAACAAACGCTGCAAGTAAAGCTCAAATTCCGAGCCATCCTCCATACGATCAATATCCTGAATTCCGATTTTGCGTGGGTCAAGCTCTCGTAAAATCCGATTCCGGCGACCACGCATCATTCCCCTGATGATGAGCACAAGTAATAATAGTAATACAATGAGTCCTATTCCTAATTCCTTATATGCCGATATTTGCTCCAGCAGCATTCTTCTTCCCCTTTTCTACAGCAGGCGTGCATACGGTGTATTCCTTAGTAGAGTTACCGTTACCACCTATCACACAGATACAGTTTTACACAAAAGTAACCCCGCCGAATTCGACGGGGCTGCCTTCATTTTATCTCAAAGTTGCCAGCATTCTAAACTCTGCAATATTATTCGCGATTCAGCAAAGATTCTCCGGCAATCCCAGGCTGAGTCATCTGGTACGGGTCCAATATAATATCCAATTCTTCCTCGGTTAGTACATTATACAGCAGACACAGCTCACGTACCGATTTGCCAGTCGTAATTGCTTCGCGGGCAATGCGTGACACGACCTCATATCCGAGATGCGGATTGAGGGCTGTAATAATACCTACACTGTTCTCCACATATTCACGGCACCGCTCCACATTTGCTTCAATTCCTTCCACGCAATGAATGCGGAAGACATTGAAGCCCTGCTTCATAATTTCCAGCGATTGCAGCAGATTGTAGACAAGTACAGGCTCCATCACGTTCAGTTCCAGTTGACCCGCCTCCGAAGCCAGGCAAATCGTATGGTCATTACCAATGACCTGAAAGGCAATTTGGTTAATGACCTCACACATCACCGGATTTACCTTGCCCGGCATAATGGATGATCCTGGCTGACGAGCAGGCAGACTCAATTCTCCTAGACCAGCGCGAGGTCCTGAAGCCATCAAGCGGATGTCATTGGCCACCTTAGACATATTCATCATGCATATTTTCAAGGCAGCAGACACTTCGGTATAGGCATCCGTATTTTGTGTGGCATCTACGAGATGTTCATCTGCTTCCAGAGGAAAGCCACTAACCTCTGTCAGTACCTCAGCGACACGCTGAATATAACGGCGGTCTGCGTTCAAGCCCGTACCCACCGCAGTTGCACCCATATTAATGGTTAGCAGGTGATCTTTGGTTGCACGGACGCGTCCGATGTCACGGCCCAGTACGCGCGCATAAGCCTGAAACTCCTGTCCTAGTCGGATTGGCACTGCATCCTGCAAGTGGGTTCTACCCATTTTAATCACACTATCAAACTCAATGGCCTTGCGGGAAAATGCTTCCTGAAGCTCGCTCATGGTGGCTAACAGCTTGTCAATCATACTTAATACAGCCAAGTGTACGGCCGTAGGAAAAGCATCGTTTGTTGATTGCGCCATATTAACGTGATTATTAGGACTGATCTCCTGATAGTCTCCTCGCTGCTTGCCGATCAGTTCTAGTGCCCGGTTCGCAATCACTTCATTTGTATTCATATTAATGGACGTGCCTGCGCCGCCCTGGATCGGATCGACGATAAAATGATCATGCAACTGTCCTTGAATGATCTCGTCAGCAGCCTGAATAATGGCCTCTGCCTTGGAGCGATGCAAACGGGTTAGTTCCATGTTTACCGTCGCTGCTCCTTTTTTTACGATTGCCATGGCTTTAATCAACTCAGGATGCAATCGTTGGCCTGTGATTGGAAAATTCTCTTTTGCCCTTAAAGTTTGTACACCGTAATAGGCATCTGACGGCACTTCCTTGGTTCCTAAAAAATCATGCTCCAGCCTCATATTCTTTGATTCCTCCGCTGTATTTGCTACATTCTTCAATTCAGTACAGTCAAATGACATAAAAAGACCTTTTCGGATCTCCTCTTCATTATACGTTCCGATTCCCGTACTTTACCAGTCGAATAAACGCGGAAAAAGGTTATGTAACTCTTTGACAAGTTATGATTACCCGTATATACCACGGTTATTCGGTAAATGCTCAGCTATGACTGGAATACGGATTTAATGGCTTATAATAATATCGAGTGGCATGCAGTTGACCATCAGCTGATTGAGCATAGCCCGGTATAACACCAGCTTCCACAAACCCGATCGACTCGTATAATCTATTAGAAGGATCTCCTACCCGCGTATCCAGCACCAGTAAGGTTCTATTCCGACGCATTGCCTCTTCTTCGGCTGCCTTCATCAACTGGCGTGCGATCCCAAGCCTGCGTCCGGACGGATGCACCATAAGTTTTGCAATTTCCGCACGATGTGTAGCGTTTGCTTTTTGTGCTAATTGAAGCTGAACCGTCCCAACAGGTACTTCGTCCTTCTCGGCAATCCACAGAACTACACCGTCCTCAAGCACACTGTTCCAATATGCTGCTGCTTCCTGATACCCCAGTGGCGGTAAGAAGCCTATAGATGCACCATCAGCAACCACGTCGATCAATAGCCGGCTAAGTGAATCTGACAGTTTTTCGCTAATCACTTGAACAGGGTAGACTCTTATTTCATTAGACATTGCAGTTCCTCCCGATAAGATGAAAAACACGCAAGAAAGAAAATAAACTATCTTTTGTAGGATAGCTTACTTTCCATGATAACATCATTTACTTTATCACTCTTGCTTCTATTGCTGCTCAGCCATATAAAAGAATTCCCACAGGTGACCGTCCAAATCTTGAAAGCTCCATCCATACATAAAACCATGATCTTGAGGCTCATTTGAGGGCTTGCCACCTGCTTCCAAAGCTTTGTGAACGATCTCGTCCACCTTTTCTCGGCTCTCGACCGAAAGAGCAACAATCGCTTCTGTGCTTTTCGTGGCATCTGAAATTCCCTTTGTAGTGAACGCTTTAAAACGTTCTTCAACCAATAGCATGACAAAAATATGCTCACTAACAACCATGCAGGTTGCATGTTCATCAGTGAATTGATCGTTGAATTCAAATCCAATTGTAGTGAAAAAATCAATGGAGCGTTGCAAGTTTTTAACTGGTAAATTCACAAAGATTTGTTTAGCGGTTACTCCCACGATGCTTCACCTCTTCCTTCTATTTTATCATACGACTTCCCCACAAAAGATAACTTAACTATCTTATAAAGTCAATCAATCTGACATTTATAATTGAACTAACAACCCTTACCTTTCCCCTAGCCTCACCAAGAATAGGCTTGTACGCCAAAATGGCCTCAAATGTTTCTCCATCCTGAATCACTTGGTCATCCACTCTTGGATATAGAAGCTGTCCCCCTCCCCAATTTAGCTATGATTACGCTTACAAACATATCCTATATTTAAGATACCACAAATTAGCCAATTTAGTACCTTAATTATGTAAAAATGAATTCTTCTTGCCGTAGCATAATCCGATCATATTATTGTAAACTTGTTCTAATACAGAAAAAGGTGGCACACACGCTATGGAGCATTTGCTTAACGACCAGGTCAAAAATATTCAAATCAGCGGCATTCGCAAAATCGCCAATAAAGTTGCCGCATTACCCGGAACTTTGTCATTAACGATCGGACAGCCGGATTTCCCTACCCCTGCGCATATTATGGAGGCAGCCCATCGGGCGATTGATGAAGGCCGGACCACTTATACACCTAATCCGGGACTGCCGGAATTACGAGAAGCTGCGGCAGCGTTTGTAGCCCGTAAATACGGTCTGAATTACCGTGGACTGGATGAGGTTATCGTGACGAACGGAGCCAGTGAAGCCCTGGATATTACTCTCCGCACGATTTTGTCACCTGGAGACGAGGTTATTCTACCTGTACCCATCTATCCAGGATATGAGCCATTAATCCGTTTGTCAGGCGGCATTCCTGTGTTGGCGGACACCCGTAACAGCGGCTTTAAGCTAACGGTAGAGGTGCTGAAACCGTATCTGACCGAGCGGACAAAGGCAGTCATTCTTGGGTATCCTTCGAATCCAACCGGACGAGTGATGAGCCGCAAAGAACTGCAAGCAGTTGCGGATTTGCTCAAGGAACGCGATTTGTTTATCATCTCGGATGAAATATACAGTGAACTGATTTACGATACATCGCACGTATCTATTGCAACTCTTCCAGGCATGCGGGAGCGTACCATCGTTATTAACGGCCTGTCCAAATCACATTCTATGACGGGATGGCGTATTGGTTTTACACTTGCACCAGCCGAGATTACACAGCACATGGTCAAAGTGCATCAGTACAACGTGACCTGCGCTAGCTCAATTAGCCAATATGCAGCACTGGAAGCCCTGACCGTCGGGGTGGATGATGCACTTCCGATGGGTGAGGAGTACCGCAAACGTCGCGACTATGTACACAGAAGGCTGACGGACATGGGAATTCCATTGGAGAAGCCTGAGGGAGCCTTCTATCTTTTCCCTTCCATCGCCCATTTTGGATTAAGCTCGATGGACTTCACCTTGAAGCTGCTGGAAGAGCAAGGCGTGGCCGTCGTGCCGGGAGATGCCTTTTCTTCCTATGGTGAAGGTTACATTCGCTTATCTTACGCTTATGGACAGGATGTGCTAGAGCAAGGGTTGGATAAAATAGAGAGGTTTGTTAGAGGAATGGTGAGGAGTTAAGGTGGGAGAGGCGCTACGCAGGCCATTTGATCTTCCGAACGCTGCCGCTTCTCCAGATTCAAATGGCCTGCTTCGCTCACTGCCCGCCTTAAAGTCCCTCATTCCGCTAACATATGTGGGAGACGCAGGGTAAAAAAATACCCACCGTATCACCCGGTGGGTAAAAAAACAGGCCCTAGAACCACCACACGGTTGGTTCTAGGGCCTGTTCGATCTTCCTACTCCCTCACACCGTCGGCATGGGATTCATAGGTATGTTGCTTTAAGCACGGCGCAGCGAAGGGGGCGGAATGGTGCTGGACAAGCGAAGCGGTCGCCTTTAAATTCCGATTTTCACCTTTATGCGGTAATCATAAAAATCGGAATTTAACAGCGATGGTAAGCACCATCCGCCTCCGCAGCGACCTTTAAAGCGCGAACCTGATCCACACGCCACTCTCCTATTTTAAATGCATTTTGAATTGCAGGAACAATTCGTTATAGTGAGCGAGCATTCGCTTGCCCAGGTTATCGTATACTTCCAGCTTATCTGTAATTTCAGATGGAGGATAGAAGCGCTCATCGCCAGAGATATCTTCAGGCAGCAATTTCTTTGCATCCTTGTTTGGCGTGGAGTAACCTACAAATTCAGCATTCTGAGCGGCTACATCGGGCTGTAACATGAAATTAATGAACTTATGGGCCGCATCCACATGAGTAGCCGTTTTTGGAATAACTATATTGTCAAACCACAGGTTGGACCCTTCATCTGGCACGATATAATCCAGCTTATCGTTCTGATCCATGATTTCGGACGCATCACCAGACCATACAACCCCAGCAGCAGCTTCCTCGTTGGCCAACAGCATTTTAATCTCGTCGCCAACCACAGCCTTGACATTAGGTGCTAGCTTCTCCAGCTTCGTCAAAGCTTGCTGCAAATGCGCCTGGTTTGTATCATTCAAGGAATAGTGGAGACTGTTCAGCGACATGCCCATAATCTCCCTAGCACCATCAACCAGCAACAGGTTATTACGCAGCTTCGGGTCCCACAGGCCATCCCAGCTATGAAAATCAATACCTTTCGTCAGCTCCGGGTTATACACGATCCCGACTGTACCCCAAAAATAAGGAACCGAATATTGGTTATTGGGGTCAAACGAAAGGTTTAGATAATGAGAATCTACATGCTTCAGATTCGGCAGCTTGCTGTGGTCCAGCGGGAGCAACAGATGTTCCTGCTTCATTTTAGCCAAAGCGTATTCCGAGGGAACCGCCACATCAAACGAAGTTCCTCCCTGCTCGATTTTCGTCAACATCGCCTCATTAGAATCAAAAGTCTGATAAATAACGGTAATTCCCGTCTCCTTCTGAAACCGTGCCAGCAGCTCCGGATCAATGTAGTCTCCCCAGTTGTACACCGTCAGTGTGTTCCCACCGGAGTAGCCTTGGCTGGAATTCAGCCACGCTGCCACGCCCATCAGGCCGAACGAGATAATGAAAATGGACAGAAACACGCGCACAAGCGACTTCATCTAGGCACCCCCATTTCCGCCGCAGGCTCTTTTTTACCATTACGATTCGCCTTGCGCATAATAAAGTAGTAACCCACCACGAGCAGCACAGTAAACAGGAAAATGAGCGTGGACAGCGCATTGATCGACAAGGAAACCCCTTGACGGGCTCGTGAGTATATTTCCACCGATAAGGTCGAATAGCCACTTCCTGTCACAAAAAAGGTCACCGCAAAATCATCCAGCGAGTACGTTAACGCCATAAAAAAGCCCGCATAAATTCCTGGCTTGATAAAGGGTAAAATCACCTTGGTCAATACGTCCAGCCGGCTGGCACCCAAATCACGTGCAGCATCGACCAGAGATGGACTCATTTCCTGAAGCCGCGGCAAAATCATAATGACCGCAATCGGCACACTAAACGCAATATGGGATAACAAAACAGAGTAAAAACCCAGCTTAATCCCAACCATCGTGAACAAAATGAGGAAGGAAGCGCCGATAATAACGTCCGGGTTCACGATCAGTACATTGTTGAGCGACAGCAGCGTATTTTTGACTCGGCGGTTCTGCATCTGATGAATAGCCAGCGCACCCATGATACCAATAATCGTAGCCAACGCAGATGAGAGCAAAGCAATGACCAAGGTGTTAATAACAATAATGATCAGGCGAGTGTCCTCAAACACCTCTTTGTAATATTGAAATGTAAAGCCTTCAAACTCGTGCATGGTCCCACCGCTGTTGAAGGAATAGTACATCAAATACAAAATAGGCGCATACAACACGAGAAAAACAAGCACCAAATAAACATTTCCAAACCGGTTTTTATTTACCATGCCGCACCCTCCGTTTCGTTCCCGAGGTGAGCAGCATAATGATGGCCATCGCCAAAATCAGAAACACAGCAACAGTAGAGCCCATACCCCAGTCCTGCGTAACTAGAAAATGCTGCTCTATCGCCGTCCCCAGCGTAATCACACGGTTACCTGCAATCAGACGGGTAATCATAAACAGTGACAACGCCGGAATAAACACAGCCATACAACCGGACCGCACACCTGAAAGTGTTAACGGGAAAACAACCCTGCGAAACGCAGTCCATTTGGAGGCTCCCAAATCACGGGCTGCATCCAGCAGCGAAGGATTCAAACCCTCCAACGCATTATAGATGGGCAAAATCATAAAAGGCACAAATATATACACAGATACAAACACAAAGCTGGAGCTGGTAAACAAAATTTGCTGACCACCCAACCCAACCATGCCTAACACCGCATTCACCGGACCATAAGTTCCGAATATGCCGATAAAAGCATACGTTTTGAGCAGCAGGTTAATCCAGGTCGGCAAAATAATGAGCAGCAGCCACAACTGCTTATGCTTGGTGCGAGTGAGCAAATATGCCGCCGGATAGGCCACCAGCAGTGAACATACAGTAATCAGAAATGCATACCAAAATGAGCTAAGCGTCATGCTTAAATAAACAGGCGTCAAAAACTGAGCGTAGTTGCTGAATGTGAAATGACCATCCACATCAAATAGTGAATAGTAAAATACAAGGACTACTGGAGCTGCCACGAACAGCACAATCCATAAATAGTAAGGCAGCAGATACGCTGCTCTTGTATTACCGGACATGCTGCTCCACCTCTTCATAGGCTTCCAGACGCCGATCAAATTCTTCCTCTGTTTCCCCAAACCGCATGACATGAATAGCTTCCGGGTCAAATTTCAGACCGATTTCACTGCCAAGTTCCGCCTTTTTGGTAGAATGCACCAGCCATTCCTGTCCTGAATCATCATAGCAGCTTATTTCATAGTGAACTCCACGGAACAATTGGGTATCCACCTTAACACGCAGCTTGCCTTCAGCAACACTAGTAATCTCCAAGTCCTCTGGCCGGATCACAATTTCAATCGGTTCGTTCGGACGCAACCCTCCGTCGACACATTCAAACTGTCGACCGTTAAACTCCACTTGGTAATCCGCGATCATACGTCCAGGAACAATATTTGATTCGCCGATAAAATCAGCTACAAACCGATTAATCGGCTCATCATAGATATCATTTGGCGTACCACTTTGCTCGATCTTGCCTTTGTTCATGACAAAAATTTCGTCTGACATGGCCAGCGCTTCCTCCTGATCATGCGTAACGAATATAAAAGTGATTCCAAGACGCTGCTGCATCTCACGCAAAATATACTGCATCTCTGTCCGCAGCTTTAAATCCAGTGCAGACAGCGGTTCATCCAATAAAAGAACGTCAGGCTCATTGACGATAGCCCGTGCAATGGCTACACGCTGACGCTGTCCCCCCGACATCTCGGAAATTTCCCGTTCACCATAGCCTTCCAGATTGACAAAGGACAACGCCTGTGTCACCTTCTCTTGGATGTCCTTTTTGTTCATCTTTTTGATCCGCAGACCAAAGGCTACATTTTCAAACACATTCAGATGTGGAAATAATGCATAATCCTGAAAAACCGTATTGACCTGCCGCTCATTAGCTGGAACACGATTAATGAGTTTTCCATTCAAATAAATTGAGCCCTCTGTCGGCTCTGCAAAGCCCGCAATCATACGCAGAATCGTCGTTTTACCGCAGCCGGAAGGACCTAGCAGTGTATAAAATTTACCACGCTCAATCTCAAAGCTGACATCCGCCAGCACCGGGGGATCGTTGTCATATTGTTTGGTCACCCGTTCAAATCGGATGATGGTTTGCTCTCCCATAACACCCTCCTTCAAAAATTCGACTTCATTCAATTCATTCTGTTCATTAAACAAAATTACTCAGGGCGTATCATTTACCCTTGAGACTTCCATGTAAAATAGTCTGTCAGCACACGGATGGCTACTTCGATCGCTTCCTCCGCAGGCTCCAGCTTGGCATGGTGCAAGCCATAAGGCGTATCCACACCAAGCCAGAACATCAGGCCCGGAATTCGTTCCAGAAAATACCCGAAGTCTTCTCCGGTCATCGCCTCTCCACATTCAACAAGCTGCACATCCTGCCGATTCCTGACCCAGTTCATGAATTCCTCAGTCACCTTGGCCTCATTGTACACTTGCAAATAATTGGAGCCATAATGAATCTCTGCTTGACATTCAAATCCAGCTTCCACACCGCGCACCAGCGCTTCAATCCGCGATTTAACCAGTGTCATCGTATCAGCAGACAACGTGCGGATCGTACCTTCCAAACGAGCGGTTTCCGCGATAATATTTTGCTTCGTGCCGCCGCTAACCTTGCCAACCGTAATGACCGCTGCATCCAGTGGATTCACATTACGAGCTACAACCGTCTGTAGTTGCCCTACCAGCTGACAAGCAGCTACCACCATATCATTCGCCTTGTGCGGGTAAGCAGCATGCCCGCCCGTACCCTTGAGGTCGATGAAAAGCTCCGACGTATTGGCAAATAAGATACCCGGGCGAGTGGCGATGGTGCCCACAGGATATTCAGGAGCAACATGCAATGCGACAATTTCATCCGGTATCCAGTCAGACAGTTCTATGCTGTCCCGCATAGGCAGGGCTCCACCAGGCCCTTCCTCAGCTGGTTGAAACAACACGATCAGATCATCCTTGATTGGATGGCTTGCAAAGTGAGTCACAATTCCCAAACCAATTGTCATATGTAAATCGTGTCCACATGCATGCATGTAGCCAGGATGAGTCGAACGAAAATCGTATCCCGTCTCTTCTTCAATCGGTAGGCCATCCATATCACAACGATATCCATAGCGGCGTTTAGGAGCCGTTCCGTGAATAAATACTAGCACCCCCGTTCGCCATGTACGAATCTTCATTCGCTCCTGAGGGAGCGTTTCCAAGTAGTCCAGCAAATATCGTTGTGTTTTATATTCCTCAAACCCAGGTTCGGGAATTTGATGCAAATCTCTTCGTATTTGAACAAAAGAACGATAATCGACCGTACTCATTTGCTGCTACGCCTCCTTTTATAGCTCATCCGTTCTTAGCTGGCAAAAGAACAAAAGGACAAAAGCCCGGCGCAGCCGCCGAGCCTTGTCCGTTGTGCTTCGTCCCTAAGTTATGCTGTCAGTGCATCATGCTCCTGACAAGGAATCGTTCACCTTTGGTACATAAAAAACTTTGCTTTCTTACAGAACGCGCAGTTCTTTCAGAATCTCAGTTTTGGATTTAGTCTTGTCATCGACCTGCTTGATTACACGTGCAGGTGTACCAGCTACTACAGAGTATGGAGGCACATCTTCAGTTACAACCGCTCCGGCTGCAACAACTGCACCTTTACCAATGCGTACGCCTTCCAGTACAACTGAGTTCGCACCGATCAATACTTCGTCTTCTACGATAACAGGCTGTGCGGACGGTGGCTCAATGACACCAGCAAGGACAACGCCTGCACCGATGTGGCACATGTTGCCTACCTTAACACGACCGCCAAGTACAGCATTCATATCAATCATGGTGCCTTCACCAATCGTAACGCCGATGTTAATTACTGCGCCCATCATAATGACGGCGTTGTTACCGATGCCCACCATATCGCGAATATAGGCGCCTGGCTCAATGCGTGCATTGATGCCTTTCAGATCCAGCATAGGAACAGCGGAGTTACGGCGGTCATTTTCCACCACATAATCTTCTTCTTTTGCGTTTACGGTATCCAGTACCGGCTTGATATCAGCCCAATCACCAAATACCACACCGCTGTCTCCGGAAATAAAAGCTTGAACATTCTCGCCAAAAGATGCGGAAGCCAAAGCTCCTTTTACATATACTTTAACAGGCGTCTTTTTCTTGCTGTTTTTAATCACGTTGATGACTTCTTGTGTATTCATTTCGATGGACATAGTAAATCTAACAACTCCTTCATCGCTTCATACGACTTCGCAAGCCGGAATGATCTTATTCTCTCATCCTTTATAGCACAAAAGTGCAGGTCTCGCAATTACAGATTAGACCTTCAGAGTGCTAACCTAGTACCTATAATAACAAGTCTCGGTCGTTTGAGTGCCTTAAATTCATGATTATCAGCTAGTGACTGTCTGACTTGAAATCAGGCTTATTTATTAGCTTGCAGGCTCTCCAGCGATGTATAAATGAAGGACTCAAATCCTTCCGCAGGTTCCCCTTGTGGAATGTTCACTTTCACGCTAAAAGCGCCCGTAGTATTTTCCACAACAATATATTGTCGTGTGATTTTCGAGCTGTTCGCTTGCAAGAACAGGCGGCTACTGGTCAGCGCTTGAGGCACGGCTGCTTTGTCCAGCTTTTGCACCTTGCCTATGGAAGCAAGGTCCTTTTCGCCTTCTTTTTGAAGCTCATCCAGATTAAAGTCGGAGGGCAGCTTCGTAATTTCGGCATAGTAGTTATCATCTACCGCCAAAGCGACACGGTTTTGATCGGGAAACAGAGACATCGGATCAAACACATACAGCGAATAGCCCGCTCCCTTTGCCAAAGTGGCAGTCTGCTTTTCCTTATTCCCTTCAAGGTTAAGCTCAAAAGTTTGAGTTTTTGCGCGTTCCCCGCCTACTTGTTGACCAGAACTTCCGTTTGGATTGCCATCTGTTGCAGCCTCTGTCTTTTGAATTTTCGTTAAAGTTAGTTGCTTCGCTGTCGCGTCGCCCTCTACTGCTTTTTCGTTATATTCAAACGCTACTGGATCGCCTTCCTTAAGTCCAGCAATTACCGTATCCAGTCCCTCCCCCAATTGGAAGGATTGGGCTTCGCCATTGATCTCAATCTCTACCGTATGCGGGTCAGCAGCTCCGTTGTATACACCTGTGCCTTTTTTAACCTGCGGCTCAGCGACCTGCTCTGGTGTGGCTTGCGGCTGTTGCGTTTGCGGTTGGTTAGCTCCTTGAGGTGTGTTGTTGTTGGTTTGCGGTTTCGTGCCACAGGCTGACAGAGCCAGCACTGCCACGACAGTCAGTAGTAAGATTGAAAATGTGTTATGTTTTTTCATAAAATCCACCTCCACTTTGATAGACGAGCTTTTGTGGCAAAAGTTCCATGCAGCGTCTCATTTAAAACCTTCCTCTTACTCCCGTTCATGATATTCTCAGGATTTTGCAAAATCCTAATACCATGGGGATGCCAGGTACGGTATAATGGGCTGTATTAAACCTCATTTTCGAGATACCGTTAGAAGGAACATTTACGTATTTATTTTCTTACCTACGGATGGAGCTGCCACATGAATCAAGCACACAAACCGTCTTTTTCCTTTGAATTATTGTACATCATAGGTATTATCGCTATTTCGTTCTCCTCGATCTTCGTCAGATGGTCTGAAGCCGAGGTGTCCGTCATCGCTATGTACCGTTTATACCTGACCAATCTGCTTATGCTACCATTGGTCTGGAAATACCGTACCGAGCTATTCAGCCTCACTCGCAAGCAGTGGATGATGATCCTCTGGTCCGGTATCGCGCTAGGGCTGCATTTCTTGCTGTGGATGGGCTCGCTACGACTCACCACCGTTGCAAGCTCTACTGTTATTATGACATTGGAACCGATCCTTGTCATGCTCGGTTCTTTTTTGTTTTTCCGGACAGGCACAAATCGCGCTATGCTCTTCGGAATGGGTATGGCTTTTGTCGGCTCACTGGCCATCGGCGCGGGAGATTTTCAGGCCTCAGGACAAGCCCTGCTCGGGGACGCTCTGTCCTTCTTGGGTATGGTAGCTGTGTCCATCCATATGCTAATGGGCAAGCATCTACGCGAGCATTTGAGCGCTTTTGTGTATAATTTTTGGGTTTTTATCATCGCAGCCACATCGCTTGCGCTGTATAATGTGGTCAATGCTATACCTTTTACTGGATATGCGCCCCGGGAATGGGGACTGTTCCTGCTGCTTGCCATTGTGCCTACGCTGTTCGGACATTACCTGTTTAACTGGCTGCTCAAATACATTAACGCCACCGCGGTGTCGATGGCAGTACTCGGTGAGCCCGTTATTTCTTCCCTGCTGGCTTGGGTGCTGCTTGGGGAAAGGCTGTCTACCTTGCAATTTGGTGCAGGCTTTTTCATTCTGTTCGGCGTATGGGTTTTTATCCGCTACGGAACGGACTTTAAAAAGCAAGTTGTCCACCAAAGTGAAATACCTGACAATGAGCCCCCCCTGAAGGTTAGCTCTTAGCTTATTACCCCATTTTCATAAACCATACTCAATGGATTAAATTTACTGCTAAATAAAGGAAGGCGGAATCTTCTATGAAATCCATCGTATCCAAACGCTGGCTGCTGGCCCGATTGTATGAGCCCGACATAATCATTGCCGACTGCCGTTCCCTGCTCGGACAAGCTGGAGCTGGACGGAACGAATTTAATGAAGACCATATCCCAGGGGCGATTCACTTCGATTTGGAGGAAGACCTTACCGCTCCTCTAGGAGAGCATGGTGGTCGCCATCCATTACCTAATGTGGATATGCTTGCTGCACGTCTGAGCCGTGCCGGGATCAACTCCGCTTCGCGCATCGTTGCTTACGATGACCAAGGGGGGATGATGGCCTCCCGCTTCTGGTGGCTACTGCGCTACCTCGGACATGAGCAGGTATATGTGCTGGAGGAAGGCTACAGTGCCTGGAAGGAAGCGAAGTTTCCCGTTACGGCAGATCAGCCGATTCGCATTCCCTCCACCTTTGTGGCAAATGTTCAGCCTCAAATGCTCACAAGTATGCAAGAAGTACAACGTATATCCAAAGATTCTGTTCCTGATGACTCCCATATCGGTTTTTCACCTATATTGGTCGACTCTAGAGAGCGGCCGCGCTACCTGGGACTCGAAGAACCTATAGATCAAACCGCGGGGCATATCCCTGGTGCGGTGAATTTCTTCTGGAAAGAGGTCTTGGACGAAAAGGGTACATTTAAAAATGCAGAGCAGTTGAAACAGCATTTCTCAGACCTTGATCAGAACGCTGAGATCATCGTATATTGCGGATCAGGCGTATCCGCCTGCCCGAATGTTCTGGCCTTGAATGAGGCAGGATTTAGTAAGGTGAGACTCTATCCGGGAAGCTGGAGCGATTGGATCAGCTATGAGGAAAATCCAGTGGCGACCGGGGACGAATAATCCATTTTTAACATATATACAGGTCTAAAAACCAAACACACTACTTTAAGCGATTAGGCTCATGGTAGTGTGTTTGGTTCTCATCGAGTTTAACGATCATTTAATCCCTTTCCAGCGAGAATGTCCTGCATACATTTTTCAATCCTCGACTCCCGAGTTTTAGATTGTTTGGGCGCAGTAAAATGCATAACGTATGCTCTTTGTCGTCCCGGTGTCAATGCAGCAAAAGCAGCTTTCAAGGCAGGATTTTCATCTAATTTAGCTTGAAATTCTTCAGGAAATATGAGTTCTGTATTCTTTTTAAAATCCACTTTTAAACCGGCTTTTTCCACTTCAATGGCTTCATTAATATAGGCTTTCAAGACGGTTTCCATCTCCACGATTTCTTCAACATTCGTGAACCGAATCTGACGCCCCGCCTGCGTGTCCTCCCCAGGTTTGATTAGAATATCATTGGGGTCTTTTAACAAAGCACCTTTGAAAAACATAAGCGCACAGTGTTCTTTAAATCCCTGTATTATAGCTATGTTACTATTCTGAAACATGTAGCATGGTTTACCCCACTTCAATTCTTCAATGAGCTGACAATCGAGCATAATCGCTCTCAACTTCTCCATTTCCGCCTGCCATTTTTTCACTTTATCTAAATATGCATCAACTTTAGGATTCATTTCCTCTCTATTTGTCATGTTAGCTCCCCCCCCTTATAATTTACTCATAATGTTTATGTATATATATTTACAGAAAATCAATTTTCGATACTAAATATAGAAGAAATCACGATATAACCTTCTCTAAGAAAGCATCGTGGCCGGGTCCAAATAGACTTCCCTACAGGATTGTCAGCAGAATTCGCTTCTCTATCTACCTTTTCTTGTAACTAAAAGGCCAAAGCCGGCAGCATTTATTTTTATTATACGAGTATAGTCCTTCAAAGAATAGCCGTTACATCGCTATATTTATTACACGTTCACCTCATCCCATCTATAAATTACATATCCCAATTGACACATAACTAACAATAAATAAATTACGTTTATGCATAGATATATTTTAATTTTTTTCTTGTATTTATCTAAATCTACTTCTTTGTTCACTTCTCTTTTTTTTTATTTTCTCACTCCAACTCATTATTCTTGAGAATTCTACCGCACCCAATACTCCCCATAGCAATGGAAAGACTAGGAATATGGCATTTACTAGAGACAACAATATACCCATCCCTACATCATCCATTGTTCTTATTGATTTAAAATAAATATGCACCACTAGTGACAGGCTAAATAATCCCAAGCCTATAATACTTACTATCGGTTTGTCTTGCATTCTCATTTTATTATTCCCTTCGCTTCCAATTACATATAACGATTCTGTATTCACGATGTCCCAGCGCTTTAGGACAAACAGTCCGGCTACCACATGCGGCAGTTAAGTGTTAGGATGTGTCTGCTAAATTACTTCCCCTAAATAGCTATCCAATCTTTTGAACAACTATATATCTTAATTCATATTCTTGTTGTTTTTCTGCATGTGTCAGATATTCTCTTATGGAACCAGTTTCTAATATATTCAAATCATTAAAATGTTCAATTAAATTTTCTTCAGTAAAGAAGTGAGCACATTTCCCTTTCTTGTATTCATATGTTCCTTCCTCAACTTTCCTACCCACACCATTATTAAAATCGCAATCAGAAAAACACGTAAAATACATCACCCCCTGTTCCTTTAAATGCATCACACAATTCTGTATCAGTTTTTTTCGGTCTTTTAACAAAAATAAATGTAATAAATCATAACAATATATGCCGTCATACCTTTTGCTTGTACGAAACTCTAACACCGATTCTTGAATGAAATTCGTTTTTGAATCCCATTCTTTTGCTAGATCTACAGCTGAACTAGATATCTCAATTCCATCAACCTGAAAATAAGAAGAGAACATCTTGGTATTTCTCCTACATCCAGCTTCAGGAACCAAAATATGATGTGCATTATCCTTTTTTTAAATACTCACTTAGCTCTTCTTTTAAGCTCATCAATCTGTCTTATATGATGTTGATCATGCCAGATAAAATCTTTTAAATATGATATTACAGTAAACTCCCCGTCAGCATATTCTTTAGTAAGCTTATCATCTTCCAAACTCTCTATACTCTGCAATATCATGTTACGGTACTGAATAGTCATTTCAATTAATTCTTCCTTCGTTTTTGTTTTTCCAAATTCAACAGCGTCCTGATTAAATTGACCAAAATCAAAATGCGTTAATGTCAAAGGCGTATTGTTTAATATCGGATTTATGGCTGCTTCATAAAAGTATTTATCCCACAGCAATATATGACTTACGATATCGTGAACTGACCATTTATCTTCGGCAATCTTTATTTGCCAATCCATTTCGCGAATCTCAGAAACAAAACATATCCATTCCTTGAACTCCCTAGTAACTGCGACTTCTCATTCATGGTTTCTACACCCTTTTTTTTAAATTACAATTTTTTCTACTGAAATTCCTTTTTCGAGATACCTTCTAGCAACCCTTGACTCTGTCAGGTGACGCAGTTGAATTCACATTATAAGAAGCCCCATCTTCTAATCCCTATCATTAGCCAGCTAAATAAAATGAATGTTCTGTACTAACCAAACCAGAAAATCACTCTTACATCTTCGGTATCCCCTAATTTCGATAATTTTGGAATTGTTTCATTGATGAAACCCGAACATGTATCCATAATATTTCTATATTCCATAAATTGATCACAATAATAATTTTCATCCCATTTAAAATTAATCAAATCCTTCAATAATAGCCAACTGTGGTCATAAAAATCATCTTTATTATCGTATGCAATTTCATTCAATTCAGGAGAAATATCCATAGGAAGACCTCTTGGCAAAGATACAAACTTTAGATTATGATCATTCCTAGTATTCGATAGAATACTAAATAAATCATAGTTTCTTTCCCCACTATAAAATTCATAAGGATCACTTGGTTTCAATTTAGCAGTCTTGTCTTCACGATACAAATAGTAATCAGGGTTAACACTTATCAGCACTTACCCAAGTAGCAGTATCATTTAATTCTGCCTTACTCTTTTTAATTTTTCTCCATGTACCATAAATTTGTTCATATTCATCTCTGAAGTGTCTTTTCTCTACAAAAAACCAAATATCCGTTCCCATATAACCTCCCATAATGTCTTTTTCATACACCCTACTTTAAAAGTCTCTGTACTGTCCCAAAAGAAATCTTCATATTAGGTGCATATACTAACCAGGATTCATCACTGAACTCTTTAGAAAAGATTGCTTCTGCTTCATAATGTTTTTGAGCTTCCGTTTCGTTTAATCCTCTAGACAACAAATTGTTGATCATTTCTGAAACGCCATTAGGTTCTTGCCCCAAGCCTTCTTCTCTCAAAGCACTGTAAAGCATTTTTTTACTTTCCATGTCCATGTTTTGATCAAGAAAGTTCACCTTATCGCTAACCCTACATCCTACATTGCATAAGCCTAACTGGCTTATCATGATCGGTAATTGTATGCCTATATTTCCATCTTTCCCGGTACGCTTATGATCTCTCTCATATAATTCCGTAGAATACCTAACCGAATGACATTGCTTTGTTCAATTCCATCTAGATAATAATTCGCCATATTACCAATTCAGTGTGGTTCAAAACAGATAACCATTCCATTATCCTGAACACAATCAACCATCTTCTGTAGAAGCTCTTTGGATTAGACATATGTAATAAAAAAGCATGACTGACTGCTATGTCATACTTTCTTTCTAATTCAGCTTTCTCAATATCACACCCTATAAATTCAGTGTTATAAGAGAGTTTCGAAAATATTTCCTTGGCTTGATCTATTAACTCCCTGCCCTTGTCAATGCCAGTATACGTTGATCCATTTGGTAGCAAAGGAAGAAGCTTTAATCCCAAATATCCAAAACCCCATCCATAATCTACGATCTTTACAGGTTTATTTATCTTCCAAACCTTTTGTATAAGAAATTCCAAGTAATCATCGTTATAGTACAACCAGCGGGTATTTCTTAGGTAATAATTTTATTATCCCAATAATATTCAGACATAAAATCCCCCTTGTTATTTCATTTGGCGATTTTCAGCTCACATTTCTGCATTCACGAAACGCTTCAGTCTTAGATAGATTCCCATCTTAGGCATGGGGTAGTTGATTAAACCTTCATCAATGATTTACTTCTTTCAACAAAAGATCGGCACGTCAGTAGTATGAATATTTAGTTAGGTGCATAACCTCTCTCTCTGAATTGAAATCAAGTATGTTAAAAAAGAGAGAATTTCTTCTCCCCATCCAACCTTTAGTAAGATAACTGTTTGTTCATTCGATAATTTATGAAGTACTGGTCGATGAAATTTTTCATGATAAATATTGTGCTTAAATTTCATTCTG
>NZ_CP191577.1:1574100-1574954 GCF_050516475.1 Paenibacillus ottowii
AGTTTTCGAATTGACTTAACTTTATAATTATAATAAAGCTTGGTTTTTCTATGATTTCGATACTGATCTATTTTTAGATACTTGTTTAGCTATTCCAACTCCCATGCTTAATTTCATCGTTATTAAACAATAAAATCCCCAGTACTTACTGTTGATCAATTTATTACTTCATCTGGTTCCAGTTGTTATAGAGAGCTCTGTATATTCTTTCAACTATTTTATATCTGAATCATGATTGATTATAAAACATTGCTTCTATCTGTTTTGACTTATTAATATATCTCTTTGCAACTTTTGGTAACGTTTCTATCTTCAGATCAAAGATTATGCTATTGACAGTTTAAATTGAAACATTAACGCTGCTGAAGTCTTACCGAACCCAAATCCCCCATAAATCAGTATAGTCAATTTTTCACCTCTAGGTTTTTTCATATATCTTTGACTGGTGTCACATAACATTTTGGTATTCTCAGTCTAACATTAATATGGAATTCAGTTTGGTGAATATCATATTTCTTATCCTTATAAGTTATAGGAGTAGCTATTTCTGTATTATTACTGCTACTCAGGCCCCTGGTTACAAAAACAATACGTACATAATTCTCGCCTTCCTTAATGTACTTTTTATAATCCAATTTATAATGATAATTATAGACTGTATTGTTCATTTTAAAAGATTTATTATTGTTAGGCGAAAACTTCGTCCAATGATACAAAAAATTATCTTTATTATCCCGTTCTTCTATAACAGCTTGATATGAAACTTTGAAATCACTTTCTTTTAAATGTATTTCCCTTGTAATAGAAGTTTCGTTATTATCAATTCCTGCAAAAATAATCGTAGTATTTATAGG
>NZ_CP191577.1:1575000-1580031 GCF_050516475.1 Paenibacillus ottowii
CATCATTATTATCAAAGTACTGGACATACTTTCAAATATTTTATGGTATGCTTGATCTGCTTTTTGCATACTAGCTTTGACGTTCGATTTCACATTGAAGCTATAAATTTCTAATCCTACATAATATAAAACTCTTGAAATAATGATACTTATATAGACGGCAATACATAAAACAATTACGTGCTCACTTCTAATGGGTGCTTCCATGTATAGCCTCGAAGAAAACGAATATACGAAAAAACTAAAAAATTCCCGTCCAACTATACCCAAAGTTCCACTTGCTAATGTTAAAACCGTTAAGACTAGAGCTAATCTTGTTGTCCTTTCTGAAAAACTCAATTCATTTTTTTGATGTCTTGGTTGTCTGTGGAATCTTTGACGTTTTCTCTTTCTAAACAAATAACTCTCCCCTTTTTGTTATCACTCAAAATAAGATACCTTCATCTGTATAAAATATAATAATTTCAAATTATTGCGCTAAACACAAGTTTCAGTCCAGACTCAATTAACCTGTATCCATGAATTATGGGGACAGGGTACCCTGTCTTTTTAGATTGTTAGATCAAGGATATGACCACCAAATCACCTTTGCATTTCTTATTTTATCTACTATTGTTTGTTATCGCTGGGTAAGTAACATGGGGTATCCCCTCTACTTATCTTCCACTTGATTCCTGAATCATTTCCTTCTTACTCAAACGCTGCTCATCAACGATAGCTCTTGTCATCACTTTACCCTTACGATTTTGCATATCTACCTGAACCTGTTATTTTAAGATTATTAACCATCTCTAGCAAACTTGTCTTATATTTTAAGTCGATTGCGTCTTTAGTAGTAATGTGCACGTTCTTATCTGCATTTAGCATTAAGTTTCCATCTATCTTTACACGGTTATTCTTTTTGCTTCTCAACACAATTTCATAGTCATCCAGCAGTCGAAACGACGCTTAATCGTCGTTCCCTGTGATTAAAATTTC
Source organism: Paenibacillus ottowii (assembly GCF_050516475.1). NCBI lineage: Bacteria > Bacillati > Bacillota > Bacilli > Caryophanales > Paenibacillaceae > Paenibacillus > Paenibacillus ottowii. The sequence continues at coordinate 1,575,979 of NZ_CP191577.1, forward strand.
ATTTTTCTCAAATAATAACCTTACGGTCTTAGCAGGTCATCACCTTTGGATTTCTTCCCGATTGAATGAATTGCAATAGCATCTTTTTTCTTATTGATCGGAAAGTAATGTTTAAAAAATCATAAAGCCCTGGCATACAGTATACCTTCTTGTGTTTCCTTTCAATGTATAGAATGTAGCATGTGGAAAAGAACAAGTTTCCTTCACATTCGGCTTGGCCTTATCCATTTCATAAAAAAACTTTCACATGATCTCTCAGTTCCAATCACCCTTCGACTTCAATGAAATGCCACAAAGCACTATGCCCTTTAAACACAACAGACTACAAGACGTGTAAAACTAAACTTTTGATATCCAAACTGCTTTTCCATAGTTTCCAATAATTCTATACTTGTCCCCGACTTCGTTTTTTAAGATGTATTTATTGCCCCTTGTAAGTGCATGAGTATAAACGCCTATAGTTGTACAAGTTATGATTGGCCCCTCCATCAATTCACTTACATACCGTATTTAATTTAATGAGGTTTCTCATACCGTTCCTCTACTCACTTACGTCCTATCGAACCATGTCTTCGCCGCAACCAAGATGCCGTTTGTGTTCGATCAATCCTCTTCCCTGCCGATCGCTTCTTGTTGGTCGAAAGCCGCCAGGTTTGAAAAATGTAAATACAATGTTTTCCAAAGCTCTTGACTTTTTGAATCTAAAAGAGTTTATCTCCCTTATACCAATTAAATTTACTTATTAATTCTTTTGCAGCTTCATGTATTTCATCACCTCTTGAAAACCTTTGCGTAGAGTGTTCAGATTTCTCATTAGAGATACCATGCTCTTTTTTGAATTCTTCCATCTCTCTCCATACATACTCGTCACATGCATCAACTGAATTTCCTACATATAAATCAAAATCGGTTACTTTCAAATGATTCGGATTATAAGCTTCCTTAAATGTAGCCATATAGGCGTTTTTATCTCCAACTAATTTAATAGAGATTGACTTATTTCCAGTTCCAGTCCGTGTATGAAGTGTAATAGAATATTCATTAGCTGTTCCTCCAACCCAAGTCGACCAGTTATAATCAATAGCTCTATCAACCAGCGTTGTTACCAGATTTTCAAATTCAATTATTTTAAATTTTTTCCAATTAACCTTTCTAGATTTCGTAAATTTTCTCCAATTATCTTGTGTGATCGCTTCTGTTTCTTCAATGCCAAATATACTTGCTAATTCACCGAATCCTTGTTCATAATTTGTTCTAAAGTCAGCAAACTTTCTATCTGATAAAAAAAGAGGAATGCTACAATCCCTATAATAGATGGGCAAAACAAATACTTTTCTAAGTTGCATTTGTTTTGCCCATGCAGCACCTAATTCACTTTTCACCCATTCTGAGCTTAGTGCTTCAGGTGATAAAATAATTCCAAGATATTCATTTTCACGAATTCCCTCTTCGATTCGCCATGTAATTGATTCCCCCATCTTTATTTCCCACTTATCAAACCAGACATTGACACCAATTCGTTTTAAATCCCTAGCTAATTTTCCAACAAATGGTTTATCGATACTAGTATGACTCAAAAAAATACTAGACAAATAATATTCCTCCTTTTAATAAATTCAATTCAATTTTCGTCCCTGTACCTATAGATTCCAAGGGGTTATTCGGTAAAATACCTCCTCAAAATCCATCCGCAGACCAAGGCACCGTAAGAGTCGCTGCTTTGCTCGAATATGATGTTAAGTGATGTCCTTGCTTCCTCAAAGTGTACATTATTGGTTTTCTAATATTCTAAAAGTATCATTAATGACCCTTTCATAGTTTGTCCATTCAAAATAAAAGGGACCTACATTTATTGGTTTGTCCTCATGCTCCAACTTGAAATCCTTCCATATTACGATTTCTTTTTCCCTGTCAATTTTCACTGAGATATAACCACACTCTTCATCTCCACACCAAGGACATACAAGTATTGGATATCTATAGTACATATGCTCATGTGGTTTCTTTAGTAAAAAATATTGAATCATTTCTTTTTGATGATCTTCGCTTCCCCATCCCAAGGATGGAACCAGATCGTGTTTCTTGAGCATTTGGTAAAGTGATCTTCCATCAATAATTAAATCTGCAAATTTTGTGTTCTTATTCTCATGTTGTTCTGGGTCAAATTCATCGTATCGGCTGGAAAGTTTAGTTTGTAGAGTATTTATCGTAGTCATTAGTTGTCTCCTTGTTGATTATCTTACATAGATTTCGATTTCACATAACGTTGACGCAAATTCTCACTGGCTTAAAAGGCCGAATGCCTGACGTGATGCGGTTAATCAGTGCAGGGCAGTCCCGACAGTCACTTCATCGCCCGCCTGATGCTCCCAAAACCAAGGATCGAATTACCTTAGTCTTAGTATAGAATATATTGTTAGACGAAGCATTGTAACTTCTTCGAACATAATTTAATCATTGTTCTAATTTGCTCGCTCATTTATCTCTTTAATTACTCTTCTATATTTTTCTACATCATATTGAAAATTCAAGCCATGCGTATTCATTATGCTCTTTAGATCATCAAATTTATGTATTAATTCTTCTAAAAAATCGATTATTTGGTTCCAAGAGAAAGCAAATTTATTAGAAGTCTTAACGAATTGTTCCTTAAAAGGCGATTGCTCAGTTAACCAAAACAATCTATCATCCTCATGACTGACTTCAACATAGTATCCCCCACAACCAAATATACCGCAAGTACAAGTGAACATAGGATACTTTCCTGGACAAATTAATGATTTTAAAAATTCTTCTTCAACAAACACTTCATCTTCGTCCAACTTATTTCCGTTTATATATAAAGCTATCCTCCAATCAATAACATGGACCATTCGCCCAGAATGTCTTGTTATATTTTTGTATTCTTTTCTTATGTCAATTTCCATATCTACTGACAGCACATCAAGTCTATTTTCATCTACTTTATTTAAGAATGTTTTCATGTTTTCTCTCCGAATTTGTTGTAAGACCACCATATTTCACCTAACATTTCTATATTCATGCCCCCCTCAGGGGTCGCTGTCTGCTCTGGCTTCTTTAAAATCTCTCTGGCAAACCAAGAACTCTGCATGACCCGAAGCATGAATATTATGTTATATGATTGTTACCATCTTCTATGAAATACCTACAGCCTTAATTCAGCTTCCATTATTGCAAAGTATACATCCATAGCAATTTAAATAGATGTTATGCTTTTCGCATTTGGGATACCCTCTTGGAATTGTAGGGTTATCATCCCCCTCTTCAATCTCTGACCATTCTGTATAATTATTTATGTCAACAACTTCTTTATTGAATGCATTAATCATTAAGCCAAATTGATTCAAACAATTAACAACCCACTCTTGCCGTGGTTTATAGCTTAATTTCTCCCACCCTAAGCCATCTGCTGCGCTTGAAATTGTATCTAGTATAAAATCTTTCTCACTTTCAAAAGAGTGTATAGTCCAAGGCATTTCATCAATATCAAAACCAACTGTTCCTATTCCAGCTACAGACTGATCTCTTTGTGCTAGCCAAATAATTAATTCTTTTTCTCGATTCGTTTTAGCTAGTATTGATCCACTAATAGCTAAAACTTCAATAAAGACTGAAGTTAATCCATTTGACATACCTATGGGCTCAACTACATCATTTAATTGTTTTGGTAATGAAATGGTGTTCGCCATACTATCCTCCACTCCTTTTTAACTTGGTTTACATGGTGATTTTCATCTAACCCTCTGTATTCATGAACCCCAAAGGGGCTGTCTGCTAAAATTCCTGCGAAATCCATCTCGCAGACCAAGGCTCCATCCGGGAGCTGCAACTTGAATATTATGTTAATATAATGTAACTGTCATCTTTAACTGCTGGCATAATGCCTATATGGTGTTATAATAGATATTCTTTATGTATATATGATCCTCATAACGAATTTCTTTTGGATATTCTTCACTGTTGATATCCAACTTCAGTAAATCATCATTACTCTCATTCATTTTACTTTTGATCTCTACCCTTAAGTGAATA
>NZ_CP191577.1:1580040-1591057 GCF_050516475.1 Paenibacillus ottowii
ATATTTAGTTGTCTCATTAATTCCTCTAAACTAAACACCCCATCTGTATCATCTATCAAACCAAAAAACGGTAAATAGAAATAAAATTCAATATATTTCTTCATTCTTGCTTCCTTTCATTATTTCACAAAGTTAATTTTCGCATATAATTCAAAAAACGTTCTTGTATTTATGAACTCCAATAGGGTTGTCTTCTGAAACCATGCACTTCTGCGAGTTACTTACAGACATCCTTAAGCTCTTTCAACAATACCATCCAGTTGTTAGAAAGATAATCAATTAAGTAGTCGAAAATATCTCTTTCTATTGAATATACATACAGTCCATCAGCCAACTCTTTAATTCTTTCAAGTATCCTTTCATTAATGTCATGTCTCTCTTCAAATATTGTAATTTGATATGGTTCTAATTTTATTTCCCCATTAAAATTAATATCTTCAATGAGCTTTTTTATCTCCTCCATTGTAGACGAATCTTTTTCCGCTCTAATTAGCTTTAAACCAGAAATTGTTTCATTCAAGTACTTTCTAGTGGAATTTTCCAGAAACCCGAAAACTCCATTCATTGATAATTCTGTATCAAAATCTATCAACAAAATTATAGTCCTCAAAGATTCGGGTACCTCATAAATCATGTCTCTTATTGAGCTAGCCTCTTCTCCGTAGATAACACTACCTATGTGTTCCACAAGATCTGCAGCCGAAAAGTTATTATGGGGCGGAATTAGTAGCTTTATAACATGATTTAGGGTGCTCATCATATTCACCTTGATTTCATAGTTTTGGTTTTGCATGGTTTTATCTAACGTTTTTGTATTCCTAAACCCCAAGGGGTCGTATGCTGAAATCCCTCTTCGAAACCCAACTCGCAGATCTAGGTGACGCAGCTTGAATATTATGCTATGTGATGTCATAACTTCCTCGAATTAACTAGACTCCTAATACTGGTATGAAAGAAAAAAACTCTTCTTTGTTTTTTACTATCTTCATTATGGGTGCCTGCCTCAAAAAAGCCTCAAATTTAGAGACTCAAATGGACGATGTTTGTTCGTTTCCCTCGACACCACAATTCAGCAATTTCCAAAATTGTTCAACCATGACCGATGCCGGATACGGCATCGAACGGGTAATCCACCATTCCAATACCCCCACTGCCGCTGAAATTAAAAATTGCACCGTAATGTCCCTGTTCATATCCTGATCGAGGTTGATCGAATCCAGATGCTCGCACAGACTTTGCCGGAACATTGTCTCTATTTGGTTTCGAAAATACCGTACTTCCCTTGTTCGTCAGCATTATAGAGTAGAATGAAGCATGCTGCTCTAAATATTCAAACGTACGCAGTAGTGCGGTTTTGGAAGGGAGATGAAAGAAGTTATCTTCAGACATACAATTGCGTAGTAACTCTTTAATTTGAGCTTCCATGCATTGATCGCGCAGATCGTACTTATCAGCGAAATGCAAATAAACCGTTCCGCGATTGACATTCGCTTCCTCCGCAATTTGATTGATCGTAATTCTCTCGAATTCCTTTTCTGACATCAGCCTCATAAAAGCATCAATAATGGCTTGCCTCGATTTTTGAATACGCCTGTTCATATCCTTCTCCCCTTTGTACCATCCGAAAAAATGAACATTTCGAAGTCCTCTGTTGAAAAATCAACAATCACGCTTGTTTTAACCATTGAACCCCATATACCGCTCTGATACATTCACTTTATAAAATTTATGTTGATGATTCAACATATGTTCAATTCTAGAAGAGCTGTAATCATGAATTCTATTGTTTTACAATATTCGGAATTATTTAAATCATATTGAATTAGGAGGTTTAAAAATTGAAACTTACAGGAAACACGATTTTTATTTCAGGCGGCGGTTCGGGAATTGGACGTGCGTTAGCAGAAGCTCTCCACAATCTTGGAAATAAAGTTATTATCTCCGGTCGACGTAAAGAACGTCTGGAGGAGACGATTAAAGCGAATCCCGGCATGTCCGCAGTGGAATTGAATGTACAAGATCCTGCCAGCATAAAGGCGACCGCCGAGCAGTTAATCGAAGAATACCCGGATGTTAATGTCTTGATTAACAACGCCGGCATCATACAGCCCGATGACGCGGCGGGCGTGATCGATGAGGATGTTTTGATTTCGACTGTCACTACAAACTTGCTTGGCCCCATTCGGTTGACTTCTGCATTCATCGAGCATTTGAAGGCCAAAGAAGAAGCTGTTGTCATCAACACGACTTCAATACTTGGATTTGTACCGTTAGCGACAACTGCTGTATACTCCGCGACGAAGGCAGCACTTCACACCTATACGCTGTCCCAAAGGTACATGCTTAAAGACACATCGGTAAAAGTAATAGAAATTGTGCCCCCATGGGTTCAAAGCAACAACGATGAACCACGGGCGATGCCGCTTGCTTCATTCATTGATGCAACAATAAAGATACTTGGCACGGATACAGACGAAGTTCTAGTGGAAGAAGCGAAAATATTTCGAAATAACCCTGGCCCGAACGAAAATGTTTTTGTGACCCAGCTTAACGATACGATGAATTCTGAACCTCCAAAGATCCATTGATCCATCTGTAATTTAATTTTCAAAAATTTAGGCGAACATGAAGTAAACACTTATCTCCGTCTACTTCATGTTCATTTTTATTGCAAATTGCTCGTGAAGTAAGAAAAAACGCCAAGCAGTCACAGCCATGCTCTTAAATAATTTCGTTGATTTCACATAACGTTCTTGTATTCGCGACGTCCACTTCCTTAGATAGTTCCTATCTTAGGTGCAAGGATGTATCTGCCTGATTCCTCTTCTTTGAAATACAAAATCAATTATTCACCTCCACCTGTAATTTGCTCTTTACCATTGTTCATAATGTATCTGATTCAAATCAAAGTATCTTACATAATTGTCCAATCATTCTCTTTGTGTCCAACATATCATAGAGATATCAAACAAGAGGAGTTGGTATTTTGGTACGTATTCTCGATAAAGCTGCCGTACAACCGCGCCGTAGATTCAACTTAGCAAACTCATATATTATCCGACGTTCGCCAGCAAGATCTCTCCTTGCAAGGATCACTTTACGAATTCCAATCAATTCTCAACCTAATCGGGTAGATTTAGTAGCAACTGTGGGTGTTCGCGGTGTCACTGGTATTGCGCAAATACTCTTTAGAATCTTCCGCGATGGAAAAGAGATTTTCAACACCCAACAAGGTATTGAATCTGTTGGTTCTGAACAAAATTATGCAGTTACGTTCCAGGCAGAAGATAGAAATGTAATAACTGGTGCCCATGTTTACACAGTCACAGCAGAAAACCTTACTGCAAATACAAGAGCCAATGTTGTTGGGCCTGTATCGTTTAGTGGGTTAGCCGTTAAAACAAGAACCTAATACCATATTTGCAATTTTCAGCACTTGAATGATAGCCCTGTAAAAAACTCAATTTTGAAGAATAGGTACTCCAAGATAGAAAAAGAGATAGAAAAGTAATAAGCAGTTCGTTCCTTGTCAGAGGCTGGGCTGCTTTTGCTCATTTTTACTAAGCTTAAAGCTGCCCGTTTGTTTAATTCATCAATTAATTTCTTGCGCTGCTTCTGCTTTATGGCTTCTTAACTTCTGCCGAACCGAGGAGCGAATGCGACGATGCTAGAATGTGATGTTATGCAAAGTTCCATGACTTCATTAAATCAACTTAGAAATCCTGTTTAATTCAACATCACCATTCTCTCCATTCTTCTGAAATATCTTGATCCTCCTCAATTTCTAATCCAGCTAGTCTTGCTGCCTTGTCTATAAATTCAGCCAATTCTTCACGCTCCATCGTTTCAATAAAATAATCGTTCGCATCATTCAATTCATTAAAAGAAATTACAGTTTCCTCTACAGCCTTCATAATACTTTCAGGATGTTTAGTTTCTTGTAATAATATTAATTGGTTTAGATAGTTATCTAGAACTTTATCACACATTAATAATCTCTCTTCTGTAAAAAAGTCATCCGCGTATTCAATCATTCTTTCGCTCCATAATTTAGTTGGTTTATCATTAAATAAGTCTTGTAACGTCATTGGGCATACCCCTCATTCTTTCTTAAATTATTATTTGTTTTGGTTTATAAATAGATTCCATGGTATTTCACATAACGTTTCCGCATCTATGACGTGACCTGACTTTAGATAGCTCTTATCTTAGGGAAACCAATGTGCCACCTGAATCCTCTCCCCTGAAATGCCTCCGGCACCAAGGGGCGAATGTCCCGCAGTAGGAATGTGATGTTAGGCGATGTGGACAGTTATACCCGAAAAATTCCTGACTTCAGTCTTACGATCTCATAGTTATTAGATATTATATATTCCCATACCGGTTCTCTAAATTCTTTATAAGAACTTATTACTTTACTCTTCGGATCTATAGTACATATTCGTTGATTTCCCATATCACAGACGTAAAGAAGTTCGTCGTAAAAGTATATACTTTCAGGTAAGTCAAATGAGGTTCCTTCAAAGTCTCCTATAGAATACAATTCTTTGTATGTTTTTAGGTTATAACACTTTATTGTATTCCTTGTTGGGTAAACAACCCAAATCAGATCCTTAGAAACAGCAAAACCATAGACTGTATCAAACATATCTTGATGGATAAATTCTAGATTTCCGTTACTATCAAACTTATGAATGTCTGATTGTTGGTAGTTTGATACATAGACAGAGCCATCTAATGACCTGCATGAATCAGTTATATTGCCCTGAAAGTAATTCATAATTTCATCATAGTATGGACCGTACTTATGATAAAAGTATTCTTGTTTAGAAATAGTATTCACCTGTGAATTGGACCACTTAGCATAACCAAGCTCTTCACCTTTTTCACCCATTAGGTGAAAATAAACCTCTTCTTCATCCTCGAATATTCCCCAGCCTCTTCTATGTATTAACTGCATTATATTCCTTCTTCCTTAAGCTCAGTTTCGCCTAACGTTATTGTATTCACGCCCCCAGCGAATGCTGGGGTGTCCTGCAGCTATCTCCTTCTCCGAAATCCTTCTACGGGTCGAGGGCCTATGCTCGATGCGTGAATACTATGTTATCAGATGGACTATGACAATTTTGAGGATATTTACAAAATTCCTTCTCCCTTTAATATTTCATTTGAGAACTGGTCTACAGCCAACCACGTTGAAACATCCTCTTTTATATTTTTACTCCAAGTAATTAAAAAATGTACTTGACATATCTCATTAGAATCAATTAGTGTCATAGGAATTTTAATGCCTTTATCAGAACTTAAGATAAAACCATACTTTTCAAAGTCAGAGTTCAAACATAGCGATTTAGGAATCATATCTCCTTGATTTCTTCTTGCCATTAACATATCCCCGTCTTGTGTTCCCAAGTGTAAACGGTATACCTGATTCTCGTATTCGACAGCTTCAAGATCTTCCCCAGTATTAAATCCATAATCAGCCCAACTGTAACCCTCCTTCCAAGAAGCAGAAAAGCTGCACGTACTTATTTGAGTGTTCGTATGAGGCTTTATTCTAAATACTGCTCCCCAACACTCTTCTACTGTCAGATGTAAAGCGTGATTGAGCTTGGGTCTACAGACAATTAGTTCACAATCAAATGAATCAAAATAATATTTATATAATGACCCACCATTTTTGAGTTTATAACTTTGTTCTGGATGATAGAAGTTATCAGAGGCTGTGAGTGAAAATTCAATTATTCCAAGAGGAGTATGTATTTGTGGCTGTAAGAGATTGTTTTCTTTAATTAAGACTTGTTCTCCATGAAATAGCTTCATTATTTCCCTCCTCATAGTCTTTCTGATAACATTTCTGTATTCATAAGCTCAAAGGGGCTATCTACTGAAATCCCTATTCGAAACCTAGGCTCCGAAGGAGACGCAACTTGAATATTATGTTATATGATGAGGATGTCTTCTTCGAATTTCCTACAATCTATTTTAGTATTCTCCATTGTATTCAATAAAACTGGTTTGTTTAAAGAGTCTAATATGATATGGAGTATAAACATACTTTGAATTCGGACTTAAGACTTCAATAAAACTAATTGCTGCATCTATATAGTCATCCGATGAGAAAACATCTTCATCTAGGAATCCACTTAAGAGTGCTGCATCTCCTTTATATTTCAAACAAAGATAGCCATACCCAGGGTCAACTATAACCAAATTTATTATGTCATCTTCTTCTTGTTCTTTGGAGCTATCGAAAAATCTAACTATTATGTCCTTATCTTTGTAATAAATCTCGGTGTCACAGGAGAATTTCTTATGGCTAAACTTCATTGTGCTATCTCTCCCTCTTTTGGATTTTTTATCTGTTTAAAAACTAATTCTTGCTTCCCTTTCACATAACGTTCTTGTATCTAGAAATCCGAGAGGCTTAAGGAGCAAAGTGCCGGGGCCAACGGACTTAGGCCTCCCAGGGTTGTGAGTTGATCCCAGCTTCTCTACTTTCCACTTCTAGCGAACCAATAAGCAACGCCCGCAGCGTAGATGCGATGTTATATGAGGTCAGTTCTTCTTCAAGTCAACTAATAATTATGCTTCCTTGCTAATTCCCACTTCATAAGTAAATTTATATCACTAATAGCATCTAATATTATTCCTTTATATTCTATATTATTTTTTAATTCTTTCAAAAAGATCGGTTTTACTAGTCTTTTATCTAACTGTTTTTTAGTTCTTGCGATATGTGCTAATCCCAATACAGAATTCGCTCTTACATTTGGATTATCATGTTGCGCTGATTTAAGACATATGTCTTGAGCAAACTTCCAATTGTGATGATACATTCCAACTGAAAGTGGTAAATATATAAGTTCGTCTACTTCTAGGCGAGTTAAAATATCTTTTATTTCCTGATCTGTGTATTCTTCGACATGCTTGTAAATTCGCTTCATAGTACTTGCTCCTAAATATAATCTTTTTATTCCTAGCTTATTTCACATAACGTTGTTGTGTTCCTGAACCCGAGAGGCTTAAAGGAGCGAAGAGACTGGGTGGCTCCGCCACTTAGCCTCGCAGGGTTGTCTGCCCTGATTAGCTTCTTCGAAAATCCTCGGGCAGATCAAGGAGCGAAAGCGACGCTGCAGGAAATCAGTGTTATACGCCGGTTCGTTCTTCTTCGAACTCACTATCATTGCTTGTTTGTAAATAGGGTTGTACAATTAATTTATAAGTCTTTTCGGAGGTGTTTCATGTATGAAATGGAGTAATATCCGTGATATCTATCCTAATCGTTGGGTATTAGTTGAAGCCCTTGCCACTCATTCAAATAATCACAAAAGAACTATTGAAGAAATGTCAGTTGTTTCTGAATATGACAACCCTAAGCATGCATGGGCCTCATATAAGAAACTTCATTTGTCAGAGCCTACTAGGGAACTCTATGTATTCTACACCGGAAATGAATTTATTGAAGTCATTGAGCAACCCTTTATCGGAATTAGAGGTCTTCGATGAAAATTCGTCTTGTAAATGGTCTGCCTATTGTTTCTCTCCCTCTATCTTACAAGAATAAATCAACTCTTCTCAATAGTGTCCTACTGGATACCGGATGCTCCACAACTATCTTTGATACTGATCTTGTAGAACCTATTGGCTTAGATATAGACTTTATTAAAGGAAAATCGGTACGGATGCATGGAGTAGGAGGCTCAAGTGAATTATGTTATCAGCAGATTGTCTCAGACCTTTCGATTGATAGCATCCTGCTTAAAGAATTTACTATCCAACTTGGACTTACTAAAGAACCATATGGTTTCGATGCAATATTGGGTGTCGACTTTCTTTACATGTATGGTTTGAAAATCGATTTTGAGAAATTAGTTATTTCATAAAACTTGCGTATAACGTTCTTGTATTCTCGAACCCGAGAACCTTAAGGCCGGCTTGACCGGCCGGGTCCGCTTGCAGACTTAGGTTCGCAGGATTATCTGCCTGACTTCACTTCCTCGAAATGCCTCGGGCAGATCAAGGCTCCGCCAGGAGCCGCAGTGTGAATATGTTGTTATCTGATGATCTGCCCCACATCTCCGAATTAAGACAGGACGTCGACCCACATTTAATTACTGAATATCTATTTACTCGTCAATTTCATTTAATAATTCTTTTTCAATTTCCTTTTCAAGCAAAAAATATCTTCTAATTTCATCCCAGCAATCCGAAAAGATTTCTTGAATCTCTACTTCCTCTAAATTGTAATCACTAGAATCTGTATATATTTTAAGTTCATCATTAGCAACGTCGAATTCAGAATCAAATATTGTATCACCCATTGGGTGTAGGCCTGAAATTTTCAAGGATAGCCCCAGAGAAACAGTTATTTCTCTCGTTTTGTCATCTTCGTAAAGAAATGCACTAATCTTGAATTTATCATCACTTCTCTCAAATATAACTTCTTCCTCCCACTCGTACTCCATTAGAAAATCCATAATTTCTTCTAATATCTTTCTTATTTCATTCTTAACCTTACTAATCCTTATACAATACGCCTCTACATCTATTTCTATCAATCCTTCATAATCATACATCGGAAAATGTCTTCCATCATTCTCGAGACCTCTAAGATAAGCAATTATCAAGTCATTTTCAAAATCAATAATAAGTCTTTCAGGAATAAATATAAAATCAATATAATTATTACTTCCTTCAGAACTAGCTCCTGAAACTTCATAAATAATAAATGTATTTGAGCTAGAGACTTCGGCCCATGGTTTTTGAGTTCCTCTTATGTCTGTACTTGATTTAATATAATCCGGAACTATTTCGCTTAAATAATTCTGCAATGATGTGCTAGTAATAAATCGTTCACGTTCAACTGCTTCGGGGGATTCTCCATTTAATGCCTTTATCAGAAAATGTGTCCATATTCCATGTCCTAGTTCTGGACTACCGTATGATTTCTCTCCACGTGAACATGACAGAAACATAGCTCTGTAATTGCTTGATCGCACAAAATCGCTAAACTCTTTGGTATTCATATCAGCAATAAAATCCCTGCTAACTAATTGCTCATCAATATAACTCGCACATGCATCTATAAATATCAAACATTGATTACATCTTGAGTTTCTTAGTGGCTCCATTAATATTCGGTTTAGTGAAACAGTAGTTTCTTGTATATTATTTGGGTGAGTGTCCCACGTTGTTATTTTGTTATATCCTCCATCATAAAATCCATGACCAGCATAATAGAAAATAAATCGATCACTTTCAGTAAGATTTGATATCTCATATTGAAGTTCTTCATTAAGCGCGGATTTTGTTGCATCAACATCAAGCCAAAGCTTAATATTTTCTTGAGGTACTTTAAGATTATTTATAAGCCATTGTTGAAATGCTATTGCATCATTCCTCGCATAATCAACTGTCTTGATTCTAAATTGATAATTTTCCACTGCTATTATTACTGCGAATGTATTCCCATGAAATCCTGAATTCATAAAACACCACCCATGAATCTGTATAATTTCTTCGAGCAACAGGACGTTGCGAATGTAATACTTTCACTCTCTCTGGGGCAGATCTTTTAGATAACGTTCCTGTATTCACGACCCAGCATATGCTGGGTGTCCGGCGCATGCCGGGCCAAGGACGAATGTCCGCAGCGTGAATATTATGTTATGTGATGTCTGCTTCTTCTTCGAACTACTTAGACAGCTTGTTTGATTTCTTTGCCATGCTTTTAAACTCTTCATATTTCTCTTTAGCAGCTTTAATTTTACTTTCCACTACATAAGGAGCATCATCTGAAAAACTGGGTAGTTTCTCATTTATATAATCGTATAATGATTTTTTCTCAGCAGTCGTCGGAATTATCGGCGCAACAGGTATAGGTAGTGGCTTATCTTCTACTTCTATTCCTTCATGCAAATCAGCCATCCCAAAAAAAAGAAAATTATGAATAGCTCTTTTTCTATCTTCTTCTGTCTGTTTATAATTCCCGTCCGAATCTAAATGGAATCTATCAAATTCCACCATAAGTAGTTTATGCGGCTTCCTGTCTTTATTCCTGTAATATAAGATCACTTCAAGTACTTCCTCACCTGCTAATTGAGGAACAGATTTATGCTTATGATCTTTAGGTCGGGCGATCTTTATAACTTTGCCTGCACGAGATACAAATAAATATCTGCTTTGAATCATCTATCTCACTCTTTCTCTCTTATTTAAGCTGATTTCACATAACGTTCCTGTATTCACGACTCAGCGTATGCTGAGTGTCCGACGAATGTCGGATCAAGAGCGAATGCTCGCAGCGTGAATATTATGTTATATGACGTATACATCTACTTTGAATTACTACTAATTTTTATCTTTATCATATATTTTTATTATCTCTAAACTATATATGTTAAAAAGCAAGCTATTAATTGTATTTAGTCCATCAAGAATTAATTCCTCTTCTTGCCTAACAACTTCATGAGCAGATTTATTACCAAGCAATCGAATCTCATGTAAAATTTTTGCCTGCAGTTCAGTAACTAAATTTGTATCTTTCAGTTTGTCAATTTTTTGGACCAATGTGTTTCCTTCAACATTTTTATCTATACATATGGCTTCAATTAACATACGCAGTCCAACTGTACATAATTGAAGCGACTTACTGGCGTAAGCTCCATATACTTCAGGCAATAACAAAAAAATAGATTTCGGCAAATTAGCAAACGTAACGTTTTTAACCTTATCCATACGATCCATAGGATCTGGATATATATGATAAAGGCTATTCCACTGATTTTCTTTTTCATAATGAAATTCTTTAACTAGCTTTATAGAATCGCAGCCTTGGCAATACGCTAAGTAATATATATCTTCCATATTTAAAAATTGCTTATCATTCGTTCTAATCCTAGGCACAATACGTTTGAATTGTACTCCATTCTCCTCAATAACATCATGATTTGTTGGTCTCCTACAGTCGTTACAAAATAATTTTTGATTAAAAGTCATTGAATCATCCTCTATA
>NZ_CP191577.1:1591080-1595079 GCF_050516475.1 Paenibacillus ottowii
TCCTCTTTATAAAAAAATTAGAATTTTGTATGTGTCATATAACGTTCCTGTATTCACGACCCAGCATATGCTGGGTGTCCGGCGAATGCCGGACCAAGGGCGTATGCCCGCAGCGTGAATATTATGTTAGTTGAAGTTACTGTCTTCTTAGAGACGCTAAATTATTTAGATACTTCTTCACTTCTATTTTCCCATACATCTAAGACGGGTTTTAAAAAATATCCTGGGTTTTCTTCAGAAATTTTCGTCTCTAAAAATTTAATATTCCCAAAATATCTTCTTTGAAATTCAGTCATATAACTTCTGGATTTCCCATCAAAGGTTATTACAGAAATACAAAGTGCTTCCGCTTTATCTCGTGTCTCACTAACAGGAGTACCGTCCATTATTGCATCTACATCTCTAGAGATCCAAGCCTCATTGATATTAATTACACAAGTGGCCTTTGTTTCTTTAACATATTGAGCAAGCTCTTTCATAATTAAAAACTTATCTGATTTATCTTCTGGATTAACAGAGCGTAACTCCCACCCTTTGTAGGGCACTTTAATAAACTGTATCCATTGGTGATACTTATCTTTTTTAAGCACTTGCAAAGCCACTTTATTCAAAGTATCAGCGAATTTAAATGGATCATGTTTTGAAATTCCAGAAAGTTGACTAAATATCTTGGATGAATATCTTTTCTTAGCTGTTGATATTATTTGTTCATTCATTTTCACCGTATTCGTTTCAAATGCTCTTGTTTGAAAGTCACTTAATACTATATTTTGTGTTCTGAACGTTGCATTCATATTCATACAGCTATATTGTCCTGTCAGATCGTCATAGGATAACGGGTGTAAGGAATCAAGAAGTGAGCACTCAATATAATTAGAACCTGCTTGTTTATGTGCATCAAGAACGATATCTTTAGCAAAATTAAACCCATATGCAAGAGCATCGAGGATTTCCCAATCAGGTAGGTCTTCGGCTACCCATCTTCGTTCTACAACTGCTATACACTCCTTTAATTGATGTTCAGGAATTTCAACTTTTTCTTTGATAATACTTTTTGCCTTGTGAGCAATTACCTCAGAGGGCAAAAGCGCTGGTACATCAAACTTATACTCCACGAGGTTAAAATAACTATGAATTAGAACGTTTGCCTGGCTTTTTGTTTCAAGGTCCTTCTGATGAACGATTTTGACTCTAGCTTCATTAAGCCACTTCATAATTGGATCAGTTTTCATTTTTGATTGCCAATTTGAATACCAAGAATCAAAGTCTATAATTTTTTCTTTTTCATTTTGAAGAGCAAAAGTCAAATTTCTTAAAGTCTGTATGGTCGCATTGATATTCACTCTAAATCCTTCCGGATCAAAATAGTTGTCATATGCTTGGTGCCATAAACGATGTGCTTCAAGTAGTCTTTTATGTGTATAAGGAATAATACAATCCATATTATCCTCCCAGTATTAATTTAATTTATCACAATAATTTCAACTAACGTTCCTGTATTCATGAACCCCTAAGGGGTTGTCTGCTGAAATTCCTCTACGAAATCCATCTAGCAGACCAAGGCTCCGAAAGGAGCCGCTGCTTGAATATTATGTTATACGACGGAATCGCTTCTCGAAACGGCTCTCACTATTTGTTCTCTTCTGGTACATATTCAATTAAATCAGACAATTTACAATTAAACGTATCACACAACTTGAATAGTGTTTCTAATTTTGTAGTTTCTATATTCGTCTCCCTATATAACTTGTTAATTGAGTTACGACTTAGACCTGATCTCATCATCAATTCGGTTATATCATCTATTCGATGTTCTGCCATGAGTTCTCGTATATTGCACTTAATTACGTTCATCTTTTCCCCTCCATAGCTCTATCTTATCTTCCACATCAATAATCATCAACGAAAAGCAAAATTTTAACTCTACAAAGTCAAATATTTACCTTGCAATTAACTTTATAAGGTTATATAATAACTTTGTGGAGTTAATTACAAGAAGGATTAATTATATGGTTAATACATTAGAATCGTTAACAGAACCACTAATAAGAATACGTTTAGAATTACTCTATACTGAGCTTGTGGAATGTCATACGGAATACAATCAGCTTTCTGCGGAGGCAGATCAATACTTTAAAACTCTTCGTGATGCTTTACCTGATCAACTTCAACATACGGTTTTTCTTTACGAAGACGCTCAAATTTCTCTTCAATCCATCTTAGAAAGAAGTATCTACATACAAGGTTTCAAAGATGCTCTACAACTCTTTAGTGAATTGCAAAACTCTAGTATTTAGAGGGTTATATGACGCTCTTTTTCTATTATTTTCGATTCTGTCGTATAACGTTCACTGTATTAATGACGCGAGCCGGACTTAGATAGCTCCTATCCTAGGCCGGCTCGTGTTTCGTCTGAGCTTCTTCCATGATTGTACATCGGACGACCAAGGGGCGTAAGCCCCGAATCGTGAATGCGTTTGTTATACGACTGAACTTTGAGTTACAATCAAAATCATCAATCAAACGCCCTATAAATCATATTAAGGATAGTATTTATACCACCCCAATCATGCGGAATGCTTTCCCCCTTTTCAAAATTATCAAGTAATTTGAAATATCTTTGTAGTATTTGTTCTTTATTCAAAATCTCTCCTTGATATTTTTTTAATAACTGATTATATCCTTTCCATTGGACTGGAATTAAGTTTCCATTTCCATCTTTTAACATATCAATTCCAAGATATAATTCGATGCTACATGCTAAGCCATTAATATCGGTTGAAATAATTCCATAAGGTCCGAGTGTTGGGTAGCTTTTTGTAAATTCTAGATCAGGATACGAAACGATTTTTATGTTTTCAGGAATATCAATTTTATTGAGTACAGTACGTGCCTCAAAAGCAGCAGTGTCGTTGTCAAAGACAGCAATAACTTTGTTTCGCAAACCTGAACCAATAAATGCCTTAACGTAACTAACTAGTGACGAAGCACTTCCTTGTGCGTTTGTAGTGTTAAAATCCATAAACGAGTAGAAATCAACAACCTCGGGGTTTAAAATCCGCATACAACGCTTGAGAATCGAAATATCTGACGATCCTTCTGTTAAAATAATAATTCGTTCATTTCTTATATATGATTCTGCCAGTTCATTTAGTGTTTCTTCACAAATTCTATCATTCGCTTCACACCAACCACCATCAACAAGAGAAGAAAAATCAATTTCGCAGTTATCATCGTCACTATATAGTTCTAATAAAGCCCGAAAAACATATCTAATGTCGGAACTAATAAAACCAAAAATAGATTCCCCTTGATAATCCTCGTTCATCATGAAATACTGCATTGGATAGTCTGGTATCACTATTTCATCTTTATAATAAGTAGTGACTGTAGAGAGAAGTAATTATACCTTTCATTGATTTCAACCAATTGTTGAATGTATATTCTTTGATTTCTATTTCTACGAATTCATCTCCGCATAAATAACTACAGTTTTGCACAGATTCATTATGAGTGATAAATTCTTTTTGCGCTTTATCTAACGTAAAACCCAAAACATCTAATCGCAATTTAATTTTTTTAACAGTAGATCTGTATTTACAAGACAACCTCTCCTCATTATCTTCATCTATTATTTTTTCTAACTTTTTATCCTCTTCACGATACAGCGTAAGCCAAATGGGATTTATATGATTTTTGCTTAAAGAGAAGTCAAAGCCATTAATACCAATAGATGCGTAACTACCCACAAATGGTCCCCCTTTAATTAGTCTTCGTTCTGTCGTATAACGTTCCTGTATTCACAACTCAGCGTATGCTGAGTGGCCCGCAGCCTGAATATTATGTTATACAACGGAATTGCTCCTCGAATCAACTCTTGTGTCTAAGATTTTAACTACTCATTTGACTCATATTTACAAACATCATTAAAAACACCAAGAGTAAGAAAAGTTAAGGGGTTCTTCTTTACTTGTAAATATTTCTTTAATAAGTCTGTAT
>NZ_CP191577.1:1595100-1600876 GCF_050516475.1 Paenibacillus ottowii
AACTAAATCAAATACATCTCTTTTAGAATACTTAGGCTCTAGTCTTAATGTTTTGATATAATTATCGACTTTCAACTCTCCAGCTCCATCTAAAGTTACTTTCTTTTCTGAGAAATCAATACCAAATTTAATAAGTTCCCCAATTTGAACATTGTAAGGTGAATAAATAGGTGCATAATATTTAGTATGCTTTCCATATATACCGTTACAGCCATAGCAGGAACTCATTAAATTGTTGGGATGCATACTAACAAACGGGTAATCTGATTTTGGTATAAAATGTTCAATAACTATGTTCCCATCAGAAATAATTGTATCCGTATCACAATATGGACATATATAAATATTATTTTCACGTTTGAAATTCTCATGAAATATCTGCCTTGAAAAGGTGGTTGAATGGGAATCGATTATTCCCCAAATTTTAGCGTTATCAAATAGCTTTTGATAGAATAACTCAATAAAAATATCTTTTAATATGTTTTTTCGTAGCGTATTCAACTAGAGTAGATAAAAATGGGGAACAGATATTATCTTGAAACAACTTCAATTTTGCTTCATTTTTGAAATTACTAACTTTCCACATTAATCTCACCTAGTTCAAGTAATTTTTTAAAAACCATTACCTTTAAAAAAGATTCCCCCATTGCTTCAAAAAATGCTTTCAAAGACGCCCTATCCTCTTCTTTTAATGCTTGAATAACCACTTCTTCAAATCTATTTTCCATTTGCTCATTGTCTACAAGTTTATCTAATATTACTCTCTCATCTGCAAGAAAAGTGTTAAACTCAGGTGTCTTTATTTCATCATTTTCCAAAATTCTTATTTGTTCTGAAAATAGGCTATTAATAAAGCTATAATTGTGACTACTTATAAGTAAATGACAATCGTATTCCTTTAATAAAATTGATAGGATAGGTAGTAAATGCTTATTCCAAGAATAGTTCAAATGTAATTCTGGCTCTTCAATGATTAAAATGCAATCGTTCTCTATATGCGTTAATAAAAAAAAGAGCCGACCAAACAAAAGCTTTTCTCCTGTACTCATATTTTTTATTTTATATTCTTCTCCCTCATTTCGTTTGATAATTACATCATTAAAATACAGATGCTTATGTTTCAAAAGAATAAAAATTAACGATATAATCTTTATGAAAGTGTTCAAAATTAAAAATGACATTGAATCCATCTACGTCCATTTCGTTTCCGAAAACTTCAAAAAATTCTCCTGTGATAAAATCTTCATTATAAAAGTCACGAAATTCTTTGGGATATTTTTTCTTTATTTTCATAAGATCATCGAAATACGGAATGTCTGATTTCTTTATGAGAAACTTCCCGTAATCTTCTAAGTAACAATACCCCAATTCCTCATAAAATCGATCGTGTATATTTTCTCCTGATTCGAATTTGTAGAATGTCGGATGTGAGTACCTAGCAAAGATCTTATTCACAAAGCTAATGTTCATTTTTTTAAATATGTAGTTCAATTGTTGATTCTGGAAATACATATTAATAAATTTAAAAATACCTTCTGATAAGTCCATTCCGTAAGTATTTTCATAGTAAAGTTTGCTATTTATTTTTAGCAGTTTAGTAGCTAATAGATTGATCGGGTATTCTAGTTCGTATTCACTATCAAAACCAGAAACTATCACACGTCTAGGTATAAAATCTAATATTTCATGAAACTTCTTTGTTTTTTCGGTATAATCAGAAGGAACTTTTTCTTTATTATAATAATCTTGCCCCTTCCTTCTTCCTCTCTCAGGTAATACAAATGTTTCTTTACCATCTATTCTCATATATACAACTTCCTCATACCTTTGAATACTCACTTGATGATCATTAATCTCATAGTTAAGCTTAAAATCTGTAGGTATTTTAGCCTGAGACCGCTCTAAGTTTCTAAAAATATTAGCAATAAGACTTAATATCGTCGTTTTCCCAGTGCCATTTAGGCCTATGAAAGCAGTAATAGTAGCATTTCTATATAACATCTTTTCAATCTCACTTTGTGACTCCCAAAAAACAATTTCTTTTCTCTTGAATTTTTTATAATTTTCTATATATAAACTTATTAATTTCATAAATCCTCCTACTAATGCATTCAAGCTTTCACATTAATTTTTATTTATCGGTTTACCTAAATATATCTGCTAATGCTCCAAAAGCAATGGAGATTAAACGTTTTAAAGGTATTTATAACTCCTTATTGAACTGCAAAATCCTAACATTTAAAAAGACTTATCATCCTTTTTTCTATTATTATTGATTCTGTCGTATAACGTTCCTGTATTCACGACCCAGCTATGCTGGGTGTCCGGCGAATGCCGGACCAAGGACGAATGTCCGCAGCGTGAATACTATGTTATGCGAGGTTATTGTCTTCTTGAGAGACTTTCAATTTGTCTTGTTCTTTTAGATATCCATATAACGCTGAAATATATGTTGAGATGGTTATTTGAGCACCTTTTCCATTTTGATTCATATGTATCCCTAGGTTTTCAATGATTTTATCCTTTATTTCTTTATTTGCAATTATTTCGTTCAACTCTTCAACCCTGTCTTCAAGTCCAAAATTATTTATTTCCTTCATTAACTCGTCTCTAAAATTCTCATACCAATTTTGCTTTTCTGTCCATATTAAAAATGCTTCTACCGATCTAGTATTCGGAGCTTTATCATGACAATCTCTGCACATTAAAAACAAATTTGAGGGTTCATCAGTACCGTCAAATTGCTTAGCAATAATATGGCATCTCTGTAACGGGATATTATCCCAATTCTTTATTATTTCTTCCCTAGTTGCATAAGGTTTCTTTATATCATATTTATCCCCCCAAAACCTGCCACATGCCCAACAACACGGCTCTCCCCAATCAATTCCCTTCTTATCTAACCAATTCATCCAATATTCGAATATCTTTGATTTCGAAGGCATTCCCATCTTCAACTATCATTCCTTTCATTTTATTAATTACAATAATTTCGCATAACGTTCCTGTATTCACGATCCGGCGTATGCTGGGTGTCTGACGAATGTCGGACCAAGGACGAATGTCCGCAGCGTGAATATTATGTTATACGACGGAATCGCTCTTCTAATTAAGTTTTTGTTTAAAGTTGTTTTCATCTAAAATAAAACTACAACCAATCAAGTTTTATTCTTTTCTAAAATCCAAAAATGCTAACATCATTTTGCTGTTTAATTTTTCTTTTTTTAATTCCTTGTTATCTCTTAGCGGTATATGATCAAGCCTTTGTTCATGAATTTTTATTAATTTATCAATACCACTCTCTTGGACTCATCCACCAATCCTCTGAATTAACCATTGTCTTTTCTATTAACTCCAACATATTTAAATCATTATATATGTAATGTAAATAATGATTGTTTTTCGCGAAAAGTGATTTGCCTTTTGCGAACATGATTATAAGGTCTGAATAATTCTCATATGGAATACAAATTAAAAATAATTCATCTTCTTTTCCTTGAGTATTCAATGAGAATGAAACTTTGGTAGCCATTGCAACAGGAATATGATAATTAACTTTTCGATGAACAATAATCAAATTATCTTCATTTTTGTTGTGAGAATTTTCTTGAATATCCTGATCCATTGTAATGTCTAAAGTTAAAAAGGCTTCTTCATCAAATGTTGCTGAGTTTAGTCCACCTGCATTAATAATGTTCAGAATATTAGAACTGTACTTATTAAGCTTTTTTATTCTTATTTCATTAGCTTCTGTGGCTGTGTTTTTCCCACGTTCTATAATTTTTTTTATATTTTCATTTTTTAGCGAGGTATTCAGTTTTTCATAAAATAGTGGAGCCATCTTATTGATAACATTTTCGTTAAATATTATAAAATTCAAAACTCTATAAACTTGAAGGAAGACATCCTTCTGACTTTTGATCCCATTCTTATCTACACTAAAAAAAATTTCATCATGTATTTTGCAAAATCCTTTAAATGTTGAGGCGTCATTTATTCCTATTTCTCCAATACCATATTTTTTTTCTGGATACATCCTTTTAGATTCGGGAGAAAAGAGAATTCCATTCTCAGAGATTTGATTTAATGATATTTTTTTAGAGATTGTGTGCGAAGATATTGCATGCATATTACATCCTGGATACATACAATAGGCTTGTTTGTTATTAAGATATTTTTTAACAGCGTTTTCTACACTATTATCAAATTCAATTGCTTCTTTATTAGGTCTCACTGATTTACTTCTCCTTTATTCAGCTCGTTAATACAATAAATACATTCAAGAGCTTTTATATGCAAATATAATCAAATGATTCTGTCGTATAACGTTTCTGTATTCATGAACCCCAGAGGGGTTGTCTGCTGAAATGCCTCTTCGAAATCCTTCCCGCAGACCCAGGCTCCATTGGAGCCGCAGCTTGAATATTATGTTAACTGAAGTTGCTTACATCATTGAGTTACATATATATTAAAAATACTACCTTAAAATTTGACTTCCTTCTCATCAAATATATGCCCTTCTTTATAATATTCAATATTAATGCTTCTCTTCTTATAATTTACTTCATAATAAACTCCCAATGCATATCTACATACATGTTCTGGGAATGTCTTTTCATCAAAAGACCAAACATCATCATAACTGTCTTTGGTCAAAGCAATTAGTCTGATTCTGTCACTTTCTTTCTCTTCTTTTGTTCTATCGGATTTCTTCATCTCTATCGCTATTAAATTGTCTTGGTTAATGTTATTTCCCCGGCTGTGAACAATAAGATCGCAATTTATCTTAACCCCAACATCCTTAGGTCCATAAATAGTTTTTACAATTGTTTTGATTTTACCATTTTTGTTCCGATTATATTCCACGTCTACCTTGTATTCTGCAAATTCAGATTTTTTTATTATATTATTTATATGTAACATTAGCGCACCACAAAGTGTCCTCTCAGAAACTTTAGATATTAATAAGTCAAGATCACTTTCTAAAAAGTCTCTATTTGCATTCTCGAATATTTCAATAAGTCTTTTTATCAATGTGTGTGCCTCCGAATATTTCATTTTTGATTGTTTATAAAGCAATTTCAGTTAACGTTTCTGTATTCATGAACCCCGAAGGGGTTGTCTGCTGAAATTTCTCTTCGATATCCAACTCGCAGACCAAGGTTCCATAGGATCCGCCACTTGAATACTTTGTTAGACGATGGACTTGGCTTCATTGAAATACTGTGACAAAGCAACCTAGAACAAATCCCATTTTGGTGGCCCTATAAACAAAGGGGTTGCAATATATGTTTTTTCTTCTGGAAAATAGTGTTTAATTGAACATAGACCTGCAAAATATCCCCCATAATAAAAAGAAGAAAATGAAGTTGAAGTTGTTATCCATTTAGGGTCTATTACCAACACAAATTTGTAACTACCACGTTTTGTAAAAATGTATGGTTGAGCTTCTAATTTATTCGAAAGAATATACTCTTTTCCTTCATACTCATCTGCGCCTGGTATGTTCTTTGATTTGAATTCTTCCTTAAAGGAATAAATTTTCCCAATAATTGTTGGATTGAAATTTTCCAAGTTCAGTAATGGAGTTGCCTCTACGCTAATTTTTCCAACTAAGTCACGTATGCTTAACATTAGTGGCACTAAATGAATTTGGAGAGAATGAAGATTCTTTATTCCGTTCATAAATTCGAAATCCATTACGTAACCATTAAGACCTGCCAATATAGATAGCCTTGGAATATTTATGTAATATAACTGAGAAATATTTGATTTC
>NZ_CP191577.1:1600920-1602589 GCF_050516475.1 Paenibacillus ottowii
ATAAGAAGTGTTATCAGAATCAATTTTTGCATGATGGGTGGGACATAGTAGTAATAAATTTTCATGACTATTTAACAAATCTTTTGGATAGTTACTATCTCCTCTTGGGCCGATAGGACTTTTCGCAACAATGTGACAAATATGTCCAATAATATCATTACTCGATTCAACGATTAGTTCTTCATTGCATTCAGGAAAAGCACAAATGCCTCCAGAATATGCCCAAAGTATTTTAAGATCTTTATCTTTATATGCCAATCTTATTCCTCCAAGTCTTTCGTCTAACGTTCCTGTATTCACGACCCGGCGTATGTCGGACCCAGAGTGAATGCTCGCAGCGTGAATATTATGTTATACGCTGGTCATTCTTCTCTAACTTACCTACATGGATTGAAAACATTTACGTTTGATTAAGTTTTCGATCTACTAAATAATCAAGTTATTAATCTCTCATAGATATAATTTCTTAGACCAGAAAACAAGACTACTGGATATACCAATTCTTCTTCAAGTGCGCTAGCAGAAAAAGAATCAACTACAAACAAACCAATAGGCTCATGCTTTTCTACTGAATGTGGATCAGCTACCCCTAAATAACTTATTACGGAATCCCAATTCTCTTTAATATCATTAATTTTATTTCTCAGTTTAAATTGGTATGACCCCTTACTAACTTTACGGAATTTATTCAATTCATTACTAATCGCTTTAGCTGTATACTTATAGGGATTATCTTTGCACTCTATGACAAATAACTTTCCTTGAACCAATATAAGAACGTCTATCTGTCCAGACAAAGTTACATAGCCTTTTTTATAATGAAAGGGAATCTCATTTTCTTTTCGAACATTATACTTTATTAATGCGTCTTTAAATGTTGTTTTCAGGGAATTAGCAACTTCTTTTTCAAATTCTTCATGTAATTGCGAAGTGATTTTAAACAACTCACGCTTAAATGAGGATTCTGGAAGAGAATTTTCAATAATATCTAAATATAATGCAGTTGCTGCATATGATAATAGGCTAACAGGGCAAGCAATAATGTCATTTTTTATGGGAATTAAACATTTTCTTAAAGGTCTATATTCTCTTTCTGTGGTCGAAACTGCAAATTCTAAAGTATCTTGATCATTCATAAACAAAGCTAATAATCGTTCAGAAGCTTCAACTGGAATATTTAGTAATTCCATAAACAATAATTTAAAATAAGAAATGCTTCCTATTAAAAATTCATCCGAATTTTTATAAGTTCTTAACAAATCATGCCCAATTTTTTGAACTCCATCTAGATCTACACCAATATATTTTTGACACACTTGATCAAATTGCTTAGAGATTACTTTAGAGATACTTACTTTTCTTCTATTAATCATAGCATCCACGTAGAAATCGGAAAAATAATCATGATCAATTTTTTGATTAACTCTGAGAAGACCTTCCTTATCAATAATCAGTTGATTCTCACTTAGTAAGCCTTCAGAAGCTATATCTCTTACATTTAGTATAAAGAAAATAGCTCTAACTGTAGCAATCAATTCGCCAAATTTATCGTCATTTAGCTTCTTATTAGATTCAGGAACTCTCTCTGAATAATAATTTATTATTTCAATTCCATACTGAAACGCTTGTTTATCAAGAGCCAAAACATTTTCCCACTCTTTATATATAC
>NZ_CP191577.1:1602600-1603111 GCF_050516475.1 Paenibacillus ottowii
TAAATAGGATGCGTATTAATCACAAAATTATTAATCATATCCTCTAGATACGAGCAAGTTTCACATAAGTGTTTTTTCGACCCTTCAATAATTTGTTCTTTGGAATATGATGTTGAGCAATATTCACAAGCCATAATTATCCTCCTCTAATGCATTAAATTGATTAAAGCATATAAATTAAATCAATAATTTAAAATTTGATGACTTGCGTATAACGTTCTTGTATTCACGAACCCCGCTAGGGGTTGTCTGCTGAGTTGCTTCACTGAAATCCTTCTTGCAGACCAAGGCTCCAAAGGAGCCGCTGCTTGAATATTATGTTATACGACGGAATTTCTTCTCAGATCTGCCTTCACTATTAGTTATCTTCCTGTACGTATTAATTCAAATAGGATAATTTGCAGTTAAACTTATCTCATAACTTATATGCAGTTTACGGCTGTTGTTTCTGTATACGTTTCCCTATATAGATTGAATCATTCTAGCTTTTTATTATTTCTTTTTATATACT
>NZ_CP191577.1:1603140-1688450 GCF_050516475.1 Paenibacillus ottowii
CTTCATATAATGATATCCATATAGTGAAAAGGGCTGTTTTAAGTTTTCCACTTACACCAGCCATTGTTTCTCCCTTTAAATATGATGCATAGTCTGTTCGCTGCTTATTTGAAAAAGAATCCATTAATTTATTTAAGTCCTCTTCAAAGAAGTTATATTCTAGCTTATGCGCAAATGTATTCCTCAGATTATTGATCTTCAATATTGCGTCCATGTTCTCTCTTGGGACCAGCCCCATTGAAAACACGAATCTTACTTTGTCAATGAAACGTAATTTATCTCTTAATAATTCTGGATGAAGTAAGTTTTTTAATAATATTTGCTCTAATTCGTATTCAATATATAAGTGTGCTCTTAGTATAGTTTGAAGATCACTCTCAGAACTTGTGTCAGTTGTGAACTTGTTATATTTTTGTTCAAAGTCAGCAGCAACTGATTCAATTTCATCTAAATCTTCTTGGCTTAACAATGAATCCATATTAAACCTCCAATAAATTCTGTCGTATAACGTCTTATTTACGAACTTCCGAAAGAATACTCTCTTTGTCATATTCACGAACTTCGTGAATCCTGCACTTTTCTCCTGATTCCCGCACTTTCTGCGTTTCAATCCTCCAGCCCGCTCATCCGATCCAACGGACTTTGAATCCGCCCAATGTCCCGTCTGCTCACATGTGTATACCGTTCCGTCGTTCGCACACTCTGATGCCCTAGCAGTTCCTGAATATAGCGAAGACCAATCCCATTCTCCAGCAAGTGGGTCGCAAAGGAATGCCTTAGCGAATGGATACTCACCTGTTTGCGAATGCCCGCTTCAGCCAGCGCTTTTTCAAACACTTTCTGCGCTGAACGTTCCGTCAGGTAGCGGCCTTCCCTCTGCCCTGGAAACAGCCAGTCTGCTGGCTGCTCCACCTCTATATACTGCTCGACCACCGCAAAAGCCGCTTCGGATAGCAGCGTTTGCCGATCCTTCCTGCCCTTTCCCTGACGAACTTTCAGTACTTTCCGTTAACGGTCGCAGTCTTCAAGACGCAACCTCACCACTTCGCTTACCCGCAGCCCGGATGTATACGTCAGGTACAGAATAGCCTTATGCTTTAGATTTTTCACTGCTTTCAACAGACGCATAACCTCATTCAGGGACAGCACATCTGGCAGTTTACTCTCCTTTTTCGGACGAACATAGGCGGCGGATTTGGGCTGCTTTAGCACATGGCGAAAGTAAAATTTCAGCGCGCTGATCGCTTGGTTAACATAAGCGTGCGAAAGGCCTTTTTCGAGCAGCGCCAACGCATATTTTTGCACCGCCGTATCATTTATGCTTGCTTCGGTCCCTTGCAATCCGGCAAAAAAACGTTCCGTTTGCGATATGTATGCTTTAATCGTCTTGCTGCTGTAGCCCCTTGCCACCAATGCATCGCGCATTTCTTGCTGCTGATCCGGGTTCCATTCACCTCGTTCCGAAGAAGAGGGAACCGCATTAGCCTGCGTGTCCCGCCGATCCAGCCATTCCCGGATGAACGGCAGCTCTTTATTCAAGCGCTCGTCGCACTCGAACTTGCAGCTCCGATACACTTCCAACATGCTTTCTACAGCCGAGATACTGTAAGGAATGGTCCATATTTTTTCGTCTGGAACCCATTTCCTGCTCGGTATGGATCGAATCCCTTCTCGCTCCTTGAATCCGTATCGCTCCAACCGTACGCCGATCGTTTTTTCATCCCGATAAAGTAGGTTTATCTTCATCTCACTTGCCTCCCTAGTATATCAGCCGTTCAAAAAATTGGAAATCTAATTTTACACAAAAAAAGGGACTTAAGATGGATATTCATCTTAAGTCCCTGATTCTTTCAGAGTGAATTATTGATCATTAAGTCCAATTTACATTATCATAAAATGCTTTACCTTTATTTGTCCAGTTCCTCCGTCACATCATCCCGTAGCATCGCCGCCACCTACCATGTTACTCGACCTTGAACTGTTTTAATTCGTCTTGCAGCTTATTAGACAATTGGTTTAATTGTTTGGATAGTTCAGCAACCTGTTCGAAGCTCTCCAATTGTTCCTGCGTGCTGGCGCTAACCTCTTCGGTTGAAGCGGAATTCTCTTCCGTGGTGGAAGAGATGATCTCCAGCGCCTGCAAAATCTCATCTTTGTGCTTGTGGACTTTGGAGGTGTTGGTGCTGATCTGGATCATTCGTAATTTCAAATCTTCCAAATCCTTGTTAATGCTAAAGAACACTTGCTTCGTGTCCTCTACCGATCTCGCATTTTCTTCCGCGATTTTCAAACCGTGAACGGTATGCTCAACCGATACACTGGTTTTTTCTTCGATGACACGGACCTTCTTGTAGATTTCCTGTGTCGCCAGCGCCGTCTGCTCAGCCAGCTTGCGAACCTCTCCGGCAACAACAGCAAACCCTTTGCCCTGTTCTCCTGCACGCGCAGCTTCTATAGAAGCATTAAGCGCTAGCAGGTTGGTCTGTGTTGCAATTTGGTTGACTGTATCCACAATGCCTGAAATCTCATGACGGCTCAGATCGATATCCTGAATAATAGCCGACATCGCTTGTGTGGAATTGTGATTTTCTTCCGCCCATTTGGAAAGCTGGCCTACTACTGCAAGCCCTTGTCCGCTTTGTTCGGCCGAAGTTTGTACCATCGATTCGATGGCTTTGGTATCATTGGCAATTTCGTCAATTTGGCCGGATAAGGCTCCGGTTTTTTGTAAAATGTTATCCGTCTCGATGGACTGGTAGTTCGTCGCATTGGCAATTTCATTAATTGCTGTCGCCGTATCGTTCATCGTGACCGCGGTTCTGGAAGAAATGGACTGTAGATCGTGAGAAGACTGATTCAAGACTTGGGCGGAGCTTCCCACCATTTGGAGCATGCCTTGAATTTTTTGAACCATATTGTGAATCCCTTGAGAAATCTGCCCAATTTCATTATGGGAATTCGTATCAAACTGAACGGTCAAATCGCCATTTTCAATCAGCTTGATTTTGGCGAGCAATTTCGGAATGGATCTCAGCAGGTAACGGAGCGTTATATAACAAATCACAACCAGCAGGATGGTGGCTGCGGCAAAACCGCCAATCGTAATCCAGGTAAAGGTTCTTAATTCTGAGAGCGCCTCTTCTTCAGAAATGGTTAAGCCAACAGACCATCCCGTATCTTTACTGGTTGCATACCCAATATAACGAGGTTCCCCATTATCATTAATGATCTGTACTCCGGACTCACCAGCAATCATTTTCTTTCCGATCTCGCCAAGATCACCTGTGCTTTCGTTAATCTTTTCTTTCAGCACTTTATTTTGATCGGGGTGATACAAAATATCACCTGTTTTGGATGCAAGAATCGAATAACCTGTGCTTCCAAGCGAATAGCTTTGCATAACGGCAGGGATGTCTTTGAAAGCAATATCGATTGCAGCAAATCCGATCAATTGGTTACTGCTATCTTTAATCGGATAGAAAATGCCCATGAGCACATTACCCGAATTGACGTCCTTATAGGGTTCTGAGTAGTATAAACCGTCTGCTTCAACAGCTGGCTTGAAGTATGGGCGTGTATGGATATCGAAATCCGGTTTGGAAGCAACACCATCATTCTGAAGAAAGAAGCCTTTGCCATGTATTCCTGCAATCCAAGCGTCGGCAAAAGATGGCTCTGCCTTTACAATCGCTGCCAGAGTCGCTTCGGTTTCCGCAGCATGTGGGGAAGTTTTTACCGTTTCAGCTGATTCGGTGGTCTCTATATACTGCCGAAAAAGATTATTTGTTGCCATTTGTTTGACAAGTGAGCCCTTTTCCTTAAATAACGCGTCAAATTGACTGACAGTGGCCTGCGTCTTGGTCTGGAGCATGGCCTCTTGTTGCTTGACAAGCATGCTTTGCGTGCTCGCATACATGAACGTCCCCAAGGTTGCAAAGACGACAACGATAATGACTAACAAGACCATAGCCAATGTGTTAGCGATACTGGATGATCTGAATTCGCGCTTCTTCATATTTTGTGACATGCCGCCATCTCCCCGAGGAATATTGAGCGAAAAGCTCTTAGATAATATGTCGGAAGTTCGCAGCTGTTTTAATAGGTTTTTAGTATTTACAATTTAAGGTTTTGCTATCTGATTCCTCATAGATTTCCTCCCAACCTGTTCGGTAACTCTAGCAAAAGATTAGGGTAGCACAAAGAGCCTCCGTTAGACGTAGGCTCTTTACTAAAAGCTATGTATGAGAACGCAGGGTTATGCAGACTTAAAGTGTACGAGCGATCAATAAGCTCACCCCCTTTATTCTCTGTCGTTAACCTAGCTGCATCGTTGTAATACATGTATCGTCTTTCTCATATGTAGAGAATTCCGTTTGGGCCGTTTTACCTTCATGATTTACGCTAATGCGGTAAGTTTTGTCCCTTGGCAGCCATAGATCAATAAAACCATTGGGTTGTGATTTCATAGCAGCATTCTCCATAATGACATTCCCTTCGGAGTCGTGAACGGTCACATTGAACTCTCCATTTTTTATTTCGCCTTGGCAGCCGGTTAGACTATGAGTTGCACAAGGGTGCGTCTGGTCTACATATGGCGCTATCGAAACAAAAAACTCGTTGTCAGGCAAATCATAAGTTATGGGTTGTGTATGGTCTCCATTAACAATTAACTGACTGGAATTAATGGAAGCAGATTGACCTGTTCCCTTGCCTGCGCTGAAATCATGCACCAATTGCTTGATATCTGTTGTCCCGAGCCTGTCCGCTCCTTCTTTCTGCATATTTCCTGCAATCAGGTATGTGCCCAATGCTGCAACAACCAACCCTGAAGCGACCAAGATTCCTTTTTTCATCTGGAGTTCATCTCCTTGTCCGTTTTAAATCATTATAATAGAGAACGCGCCGTAACGGACAAAATACAGTACTGAAGTCACCAGATATTCACATCTTTGCTTGTTTATTCAGATGTATTGACATCACATTAGACCCAGGAGCAAAACAGCATAGACAACGTAGACAGCATAGAGTGATGCAAAATACTGAAGCGCTCTCTGCAACTACGAAGTTATGAATAGATTATCTCCTTCTATAAATATGCTACAATTCAGAGTAGAACGAACATAATGATAGGGAGGCATAACATTGAGTATTAGTCTAGTTAAAGGACAGAAGGTAGACCTAACCAAAAATAATCCACACTTATCCGTGCTAAAAGTAGGGCTGGGATGGGACCCTATGAGGGGCAGATCCATGGATATTGATGCGTCAGCACTGCTTCTTAATGAGAACGGCAAGCTGACTCAGACGAAAAATCTAGTATATTTCGGAAACAAAAATAGCCCTTGCGGGGCCGTCGTACATAGTGGTGACAACTTGACAGGACATGGTGACGGTGATGATGAAGTCATTACCGTCTCCCTCCAACAACTACCACCTGAAGTGCATAGAGTCGTATTTATTGTGAATATATTCCGTTTTTTCAGCTTTGGTAGACGTAAAGATTTCAGTATGGTGAACAATGCTTATATTCGAGTATTGGATGCGTCCCAAGATGGAGAGATTCTCCGATACAACTTGACAGAGGACTATAAAGGGATGTGTAGTATCCGTGTAGGTGAAGTCTACCGCTATGGAGGGGAGTGGAAATTCGGTGCTATTGGGGAAGGAAGCACCATTACCTCCCTGAATGATCTTGTCAAAACGTATGAATAAGTATTTTGGTGTTAAGGAAAAACCCACGTCTGACGTGGGTTTTTATACTAACTTTTCAACAGCCACCTGATACAGCAGAGAACCTTCACGGAGCAGCAGGCGGTCTTTTCTGAAATCCTGTTCGTGCGGCTGAAGGAACTCTTGCTCGTCATTTAAAAAGCGAATGTGTTCTCCTTTGCTCAAGCTGCCTGGCTTCACATTCTTTTTCAAGACATATTGTCCATTCTTTCCATACCCGCTGTCGAACAAAAAGTGAACCCCATCTGTAGCCACCCCGGAACAGCCGGAAATCCTCGGATTCATTAACGTAATATTCGTACGGTCGCTACCGGAAATATGTCCTAATGAAAAGTCTGAATAGTAGTAAAACCAGATTTCCTGTTCGCTAACCACGTTCAAAGCATAGCAATCATGAATGTCTGCCGCTTGGTTCTCATATACTTTGTGTCCCTCTTTATTCCAGGCGACCAGGCCGGAGGACCCCACAGGCTCATTCCAACCATAATTCCCGAATATACCTTCATCAAAATAACTGGTCCAGATCGTACCTTCCCCTGTAACCT
The DNA here is from genome assembly GCF_050516475.1 of Paenibacillus ottowii. NCBI lineage: Bacteria > Bacillati > Bacillota > Bacilli > Caryophanales > Paenibacillaceae > Paenibacillus > Paenibacillus ottowii. The sequence goes on from NZ_CP191577.1 coordinate 1,609,416, forward strand.
GAACACTCTGGATACCGTCTCCAAGCAGTAGTTCACTCACGGTACGACCTTCATAATCAATGATTTTACCATTTAAATCGTATTGGCCGGTTCCATAATAATGACACCGCGCTCCGACGAGCAGTAGATGTTGATGTAGAGGCTGTACATAATGATAGTTAAACTGCTGCCCCTCCACATACACTTCTTCAATGTAATCGTCTATAATGAGTATCTTGTAAGTACGTCTCTCTTTAAGAGAGGTAGGCGTGAACATCCCCCGCACTCGTTCTGGGACTTTATCAATTAACAAAATATACACACGTCCATCAGGTCCAAATTGGGTCGAAACGATCTCAAACCCTTTTATATCCTTGGAAATAGCGACAAATGAATGAAGCTGTTTATATTGATGTGACAATGTAGTTCCTCCTCTAAAAGTCAGTAAAGTGAAGTATGATTTGTACTGGACTTCATTTTGTCATAACGACATGTAACTGAGGAGGGTGGAAGTATGGCGATATGGGGAGTAATCCCAAGAGATGAGTCATGGGAAAAAATATAGTGAACAAAAAAAGCCGGGTTCTGCTTCACAATAAAAGCAACCCAGCTTGATCTTATGGATGTTCCTCTTAGAGTGGCTGGCCCTTGTCGGCCTTCTGCCACAAAGCCTCCGTCAGCTCATCGATCGTCTCCTTCATCACCAGCTTCTCGCGCCAGTGACTCGGGATACCGCTTAGCCCGTAATAAGCTCCTGCAATTTGCCCATACACCGCCCCGGTCGTATCTGCGTCATCCCCCAGATTTACGGCCAGCAGTGCCCCCTCTTCAAATGAAGCCGAATGGTAAAATGCCCACAGTGCAGCCTCAAGGGAAAGAATGACGTAACCAGTTCCTTGTATTTCAGGCGGCTCCTTAACCTTGTAAGATCCCTGAATGATTTCTTCAATGGCTGCCGAATAAGCTGGCTGTTCCTGCCGCCACTTATAGCAAACGTCGGCTGATAACATGGATTCTTTGTCTGCTCCCCGCAGACCTGCCACAAGAATGGAAGCAAGCACAGCACAGGCCTCCACACTTTCGGCTGCTCCATGAGTAGTTCGCGAGCTCAGTTCAGCGTACCTCACGGCCTCTTCCGGGCGGTTCGCATAGGCCATGGCAACAGGTGCAAGCCTCATAATCGAGCCATTACCGGCAGTCATGGGGTCAACGGACCCACTATACGGCTCTCCAGTGGCCTCGAAGCGATGTAGTGCTGCTCTCGTCGCACCACCGATATCAAAGCACGTTCCCGTGCTGCTCATATAACCCAGGTGGTACCAATTGGTGTAACGGCGCATTTGATCTGCTGGATCAAAGCTATCTTTTTGCACCATACTCTCAGCCAAACAGAGCGCCATAGACGTATCGTCTGTCCACTGCCCCGCCTTCAACCCAAATACACCGCCGCCTACGATATCCGTTACTGGTTCAAATGTGCCTGGACTGCTAAATTCTACTGTGGTCCCCAAAGCATCCCCCACAGCCAGCCCAACCAGGCATCCCAAAAAACGATCCTTGATCAGTGCCATTTTGATGTACACTCCTTTGTAATTGATATAGATAATGTATATTTTCCATATGGCCAGGATGGAAGAAAATCCGGTAACGCTATTTATTCGTAGCTCAAGGCTGTACAACGGCTATCCGATTTCAATTCAACGAAAATTCCTGCCTCGTGATGGTAAATGAGCGAAAATCGCTCCGTATCTACATGTTCCCGCACACCGCTTGAAAGCCGCCATACCTGAAGCGGGACCCCTTTTCCCCATAAGAATAATCGGTCGCCGGAAACGGCTATATCCGCTTGGGAATATGGGTAAATCCCGTCTTCATCAGGCTTACAATTTAGAGGCGGGATCGCAGGAAGCACACGTCGGTACCCGGGCTGAGTCATATCGAATAGGACAACCGCCGGTTCCACTCCTTCCTCTCCCCAATCTTCCTCCTCCAGTAGATCGGCATCCATCTGTCCCCAAACCGCCAATGTATCGGGTCCTGTCCAGCACACTGGCCCATCCCAATCTATAGTTTGCCAAAGATGGCGAACTGACGGACCATTCTCCGATTCCCATGGATTCAGCAGCCAATCGGATAATGACCAAGTTCGGACCACTCCTAAGGGAGCCCATACCCATCCTGTATCTGCAATCCACTTTCCCTCTGGTGAAACCAGCAGCCTCCCATGAAAATAGTCTAGATAATGCTCATCTTTGTTTTCGCTGTTATAAACTGGGGTAGGTCTTGCAGTCAAAAGCAACCCGGTTTCTACATCCGTCAGATCCAGCCGGTTCCATTCCGTTCCATGAACAAGGATACATGCACCGTCTTGATATACAAATGCCAGGGGAAACATACTTTTATCGTAGTGGTATTCGTCCCGTGATAATTGCATTTTTTCTTGAGCATGGACTAAATCATACACTGCCGCATGCCGGCCAAAACGATTGGAGATGGCTGCGTACTTGCCATCAGGACTGGTCACCATTTGGACAGGTTGCAGGGGATTAAAATTAGGAATACAAATACGGGTGCATAATTCTGCACTGCCTGAGCGAAGTTCTATCCTCCACAGTTCTGCTTGTGTGTTCAATGCCAACAAGGTTATGCTTCCCTGAGAGCCACCTTTTACAGGATGAATGGCTGTAAGATGCCCGATCGTCTGTGGTAAATCAGGTAAAGAAATGTCATGGAATGGCATCGTTAGACCCCTTTTATTCTTGATAAATAATAATTTATACCCGTATTTGTGAAGCTGGATTTATCGATAAAAAATCTGAGTTCAAGCAATGCAGTCAATACTTTCATAAAAATCCCCGGTTTTTTCTTGCAGAATAATTTAAGATATGTAATTTCGCTAGGATTACTTTTGAGAACAAAATAGGAGTAATTCATCAAGATCATATTGGAGATGAACTGCTCTGTTGGAGATTGATGTTCATTGATACAGTCGATCAGCACCTCTAATACCCTATTTTTATTGGAGTTATAGGCTTGTATAAACAGGGTTGCTTCTGCAAACGACTTGTTGAAATCGTCATACGGAAAATCATATACATCATGACTGCCCAGGATGAAGCTGATCAACTGGCCTTGCAAGATTTTTATTTTTCCTAGCGCTGCTCGGGTATCCATATCCATCTTATTTTTGTTAATATGCTCATGCAAAATGTCAATTAGAATGTGCATATCATACTGCTGTGCGTCTTCCATCCTGTACATCAGCTTATTATTTTCAATCGTTAGACGATCATAAATGTCATCCCCTAAACCCAGTTCAAATAAGAGCTGGTGAAGAAAAAATAGCCTGTCCTGAGTAGGCGAGAATTCATTCCCTCTCTCTGCTAGAAGAGAAATTTGATATTGATAATAAACACAACATAAGTTTTTTCGGCTATAAACAGCATCTTTATGTATATCAAAAACGTTAAACATGAGCGAAAGCAATCGAATCAGACGTTCAGCATCCGCTACACTTAGAATGGGATGATCCATTTTTGTAAATAGCGACCTGTCAAATAAATCATGCCATCGCACTAAAGAAATATGATCCTGCTCGTTTATATTCAGAGTTAATACTCTTAAATTTTGCTCTTGATCAGGATAGGAATAAAATAGATCTTCATGATCTACATCAGAAATACGCTCATTAAAATAGGCTCTTAATTTGTAATCGTATATTTTAGAAAATGACATTTCTCTCCTCCTTGCATAGCAAGCCAAACTTCATGTTGAACCTGACATCACACATTAATCCGAACTCCTATATTGTAAAATTAATCTGGATCGACTGGCAAGGTGACACAAATACAGAAACATATGTTCTTCCTTTCTATATTATGATATCTTTATGCTAGGATGACGTCATGTCGCAGGCTATAGCCTACGATTAGAAAGGAATGAACACCTATGAAACAATTAAGCGAAGCGCTGACCCGGTTTGTACACCAGCAAAACTTGTATAATGCAGCCTACGGGCTATTCCAAGACCACGACATCCAGCCCCAGATGGAGAACCTAACAGATTGCTGGGACAGCCGCATACCTATATCCCCTGAGCTTGAGTATCTATATAGCCATTATGAAATGATCGATGCTAAGGCAGCGGGAACACACAAATTAAAAAATGCAGCCGTTGAAATCGGGGATGCTGCTGTTCTCTTTTTTGTCGCACCAGAACATTTATATCGCCAACAGCTGGGCTATCGCTTCATTACATCTGGAGAGATTGTTCATGAGTCATCTTCGTGGCCCTCCCACCATGTTGTAATTGCCACGTTTAATGATGATCCAATCATTGTCGATACTAGCGCACCTGGTTCCCCTGTATATGCTGCAATTGAGAGTGGTGGGGCGCAGCAGGTGGCTGACTCTTTAGCTAACTTCTTTATGGCTCTTTCCATTCTGATCGAAGGTGCCTGTACCTTTAAGGGAGAATTGATAGATGAAGATACATACGAAACCAAAGCAGCATATATCGAGCACGTAAAACCATTGCTGCATCATGTGTTGGGCGAAAACCAAACCACGTATTTGCTGAATTACCTATCCCTTTGTTAGAAATCCTATTGGTTGAAGAGAGGTGGGCTTTTTATGATCTATATCGCATTACTGCGGGGCATCAATGTTGGCGGCAACAACAAGATCGAGATGAAGAAGCTCAAGCAAACGTTTGAACATGCAGGTATGGGGCATGTGACGACTTACATTAATTCTGGAAACATTATTTTTTCCAGTCAGGAGCGGCCCAACCAGGAGCTATCGCTCATACTGGAACAGGCGATTCTGGAGGATTTTAGCTTACCTATCCGCGTCATCGTTCGTAATATAAAGGAGATTCAGAGCATTATGGAGGCACTACCGAATGAATGGGCTAATGATACACAGATGAAAAGTGATGTAATGTTTCTGTGGGATGAGATTAACGATATTTCTGTTCTGGACAAGCTTCCCTTGAAATCGGGAATTGGGCATGTCATCTATACGACCGGGGCCGTTCTGTTTTCTGTCAGCAAAGAACAAGTCACAAAAAGCGGGTTAACGAAATTAGTCGGCACCAAGCTGTATCAGCAAATGACAGTACGGAATGTGAACACAGCACGCCAGATTTATAAGCTGATGCAAATGGCTGAACAGGAAGAGTTGCAGGATATGAGCTCCTGACGGTAGTCGTGATTAAATAGGGATAGGCAAGATCAAAAACTCGCCAAAACTCATTAAAAAAATTATCTATATAAATCAACAATTTCTGATACTATAGGCATAGAGATTTTGCTAAACTGGAAGGGTTCTCAGACGAAGAGGGACACCTATCATCAGCATGAACTAAACACTGAATAATGGGAGAAAAAACACTGTGACAAACATACAAAATCAAAAACAAGTATATATAATCCACGGATACACAGCTTCGCCAACAGATCATTGGTTTCCTTGGTTACAAGATAAATTACAGGAAGACGGGGTTTCGGTAAATATACTAGATATGCCCAACTCGCAAGCCCCCAAACTTAATGAGTGGATTGAGCACCTATTGCAAAATATTAAAGCCCTACATAAAGACACCTATTTTATTGGTCATAGCTTGGGTTGTGTATCCATATTAAGATACCTGCAGCAAGTCAACATCCCTGAACCACTAGGTGGCGCCGTTTTCGTTTCCGGTTTTACTGACCCAGTGCCAAGCCTGCCGTCATTAGATGAATTTACAAATGACCATTTGGATCATCAGCAGATCACGGATTCGCTAAAAGCGCGTGCAGTTATAGCTTCAAAGGACGACGCAATTGTCCCCTTTGCACTTAGTAAGAAACTAGCGGAAGATATCCGGGCTGATTTTCACGAATTAGATCATGGAGGACACTTTTTACAAAGTGACGGCTTTACCACTTTACCGATCGTCTATCAAGTTTTAATGGAAATGATGAATGAAAATAGGTAGCGTTAAAAACCCGCAAGATAGACCTGGCAAAAAGGGTGCAGCTTGCGGGTTTTACATTTCCTACTGGATGAGTTAGGGGGAATAAAGCGAAGTTTAGTCAAGATATCAATATAAAGCCCATTTTTCCGTGCATAGCTCCATAAAAGAATGAGCTACCTGTTCACATTCGTCGTACCCCAAACTTCCAGAATGAGCAAAAAGAATGGGATATTCGTTGTTTCTTTTTTCCTCTCTCATATCAAACATATAGTGATTTCCACTACCGTCCATCGCAAACGACACGGCACCTGGCATATAAGCTGGCAGCTCATAAGCGAGGTTCATTTCTCTCAAATCTTCGGTATCGAAAAACTGAAAATAACGTTCTCCATTTTGAAATTCCCCGCCGTTAGAGTATTTCAGGAATTCTATGTAACGATCAGGAAATTGTCCTTGGGGCAAATGCCAGCTAACAGGATCTAGCGGTTTATATTGATCGTAAAATGGAGACGATTTCGGAAAAGGGTTCACTTGTCTTTGTTGGATTTCGTGAATCTCCTGCTCCGATAGCTTGATGTTCCATGCTTTCAGAAAATTAGCGATTTGTTCACCAGTTGCTTCCGGACATTTTATAAATTGATGTTCAAAGTGAATACTCCACATCATAACCACCCTCCCTACCTCGGTGTCTCTAAGCGTTGTTGTTTCTACCTTCTCTATCTTTTTCAACCCATTCAGCCAAACTTTCATGAGGTTGAAGGTTCTCGCGTCTGTAGTAATAAACCGTCTTGAGCTCGTAATCCAAGCTTTCCGCAGCTATAAAAAATCGGCTGCCAAACGTTTGATCTTCCATACAAATCACAGGCCCCTCATGAAATCCGTAAGAGATGGTTTTTAATAATTCTAATTCCTTGTCATTCGCCAGTCTAAAGCACTCAATTGAAAATACACCGCCCGGACAGGAAAGGAACGAGACCTCGTAAAATGTGATCTCTATGTTGTGATAATAGCTAAAGTCAAAGCTCCCTGCTAGTACCAGCTTGGGCCGGCTTGTATAATCATAAATGTAAAAATGATCAATGTTATTTTGAGAAAGTATTTCATTCAGTTGCATCAGTTTGGATTGAATGGGATGATTCATGATCTACGCCTCCTCCCCTTTAGCGGGGTTAGCCCCTATCTATTACCGCCTGCCACGCTTCTGTTACATTTATAGGAGATTTGTGACTGGTCTCTCCGCCACCTTCCTGAGTCCATAGTGGTGGATAATAAGCAAATACCTCTCCTGGCTGAAGTTGCTCCATATCCGCCTGCCAACCATTCCAGCGGAATGTCTGGTAGAACAAGCCCAAATCTCCCTCAGCCAACCAATTCAAGAAACCGGAATAGGCCAGCTCTGTGGATTCCCACTCCAATGTATCCGGTGCAAAATAGTAGATATGGCCGCTGCGTCCAAACTTCCCTGTGTCCAGCCCAAAGAAGCCACCTGCTGCATCATAGGCTACAATCAGCATTCCCCCCAGTGCAGAAACGCTTGCTGGCTCTTGCAGCCCGTTCCACGAAGTCAAGCTACCGTAAATTCCGGTCCCGCCTGCACCCAGTAAAGTGATCCACCCGTGATCAAATATGATCCCGCCTGTTTCATAGGCAACCGTTCCCAAGTACGATTTTGTACTCACCTGCAAGCGGTAGAGCGTATCTACGCTCGCAGATTCCGATTCTGCCGATACAATGCGATATGGATTATCCCCTTCTTCCAGAATATTTTTGACCTCTTCCCATGCATGGTTGTCCTGATCCACCAGTTCATCAACCGTTAACGTACGCATGTTCATTCCCCTTTCTGTATTCTGATATCCATCTTTCAGCCTGTGAACTGATTTTCGAACACCTGCATTTGCTCCAAAATCACCCACTGATTCAGCTCGTCAAAGCCTTGTACAATCGCTGTGATCTCATGTCTCGGATACATCCACTCGGACGGGGCCTTTTCCGCATATGAACGGGTGTCTGCCAATCCGACTGCATTGTACTGGAAAATATGAATAAGTGTGCCATGTGGGAAAAAGGCTTCAATATACCCCTTTACCTTAGTCCCAACGGGCAGTGCATTTTTGATTTGCTGCCATTCCTTGTTGAAAGTGTGAAGATTGTTGGACCAGACTTCTTCAAACTCTTTTTTTGTGATTTTCGTATAATAAGGCTCTGTATCATCAATCGCTTTCTCGGCCAACAAGAAATGATACTGCTCATGCTTGCGATTAGAAGCAATATACGTACCGTCATCCTGGATAACAATTTGCCGATAAGCTACGCCATCTGAATCAATTTCAAAGTACCAGGTTCCCATGCCTGGTTCCGGACAATCTTTAAGATATTTCATTGGCCCCTCCTATAAAGATGTATAACCGCATCATTTTATCTTTCTTTTTCCGCTATAGCTCCTTCCCAAATAAGCGAGATATTCCGAACGTGTCAGTCCTCCCGTCTGGCGGTTGAACTCATCGTATGAAATGTCTTCCGGGAATCCGAATTCGGCCAGTGCTTTTCGACGCTCCTCCCGATACAACGGATTATCCAGCGTTTTGTGCCACTCCCGCTCTTCCCAAGGACCAAAACAGTCCGTAATGATACCTGAATACACACCGTTATTTAAAAATTCCCGCGCAGACTTGTATACTGTCTCCCCTTCCGGTTTGAAAATTGTGCCCGTTCCCCAGGACAGCCTATATATTCTTTCTTTACTGCTATCTATGCTACTGCCGTAACCAATCGGAAACACAATATCCTCTTCTACCAATGCTTTATGCCCTACCCGCTCGTAGGACCCTCGCATAAAGGAATCATCCATGACAATCCAGGTTGTATCCGATAACGGGGCGGCTGTGATGGATTCCAGAGTTATTGAACGGTCACGACTTGTACACAAATACGGACGTACGAATAAAGGCATCGTCATGACACTGTTCCATATGCTCTCCTTTGCAAACAGCTGATCCTTTTGCATTTGGCGCAAATCACCGACGACCAGTACATACCCATCTGTGAAAAGGTCTATTTCCACGCGAAAGATGTCTCCCGGGATGGTTTTATAACGCTGATTTTTCATATGCTTTAATCGATCCAGCTTCCGATCATAGTCGTTAGGCACAAGCGACGGATAACGTTGAAGCCAATCGATGATCTCTTCTTTACTATGTAAATGCTCGCATCCAGTGATAGGCAGTCTCACACCAGTTTTGTTATTCACAGCAGTAACATAACCAATAGGACGATCTCTTCGAATGCCTGCTGAAAATGCCACACCTTCTGCCGTGATGCTCGAAACACTTGTATAATTCAGTTTTTTCTCTTTGCCACGAGCCGTTTTAGGCAGAACAAATGCCTGATCACGGGTAAAAATCTCTACATCCGCTTCTCCATAAGCATCCTCAGTGGAAGAAATTCGCTTGCGAATAACATCCCCATCCAAACAAATGTAATATCCTCCTTTAATTTCTACCACGTCCCAATGCTCCTCCAGTGTCTCCAGCCCGAAGTAGGGTCGTAACGCGTTGGTTAACCAACTATTCATCTGCTCCTCCTGTTCCGAGTACCATTCAGTAGACTTCATCTCTGTTATTCCAAAAATTATAACATAACACGGCGTGTAGCTCGCTTATTCCTATACTGTTCCAGATTGAGCCAACTCCTCCTGAATCCAGCTACTGCTGGTAGACAGTTGGAGCAAGTCGCCCGCAATCTGTTTGACCTGTTCTTGCAGCACGTGTGGCTGATCGGTTCCTTCCAGAAAGCGACTTGAAAAATGAAGAAATACGTCTACCTTTCTAAGCAGCATTAACACAGGCAATGCATCAATCTCAGAATGGCTCAAACGAACCTGGCGGCAGAAGCCCCGGCAAAAATCACGAACAGCTGTCGTCTCCTCCGGTTGTCCCAAAAATCCTGATAAAATGACCGCCGGTTCCATCACCCGAACGTCTAGCGTGCAAAATTCAAAATCAAGAAGTGCAGCGACCTGGCTAGGATCAGAGTCTTTTACCAATAAATTGGAAGCATTCAAATCACCATGTACAAGCTGATGCGGCAGCTCTTCCAATGCATGAAGTGAATCTGTTATCTCTTCACATGCTTTTCCTATCAGTCGCAGTTCTTTATGTAGATCTTGAAAATGCTCCGATGGGTTGAAACAGAAACCTTGTACCGTTTCCCGGTTACATAATGGATAGGATTGCTGCAAAGCATAATATGGACGATAGACTGGGGTCATACCAAGTTTGAATGTTGCAAGCACAGCAGATAGTTCACCAGCAGCCTCGCCAAAAGAATAGGCAAAGCTTGCATCCTGCTCGGATGGAGATATGCCTTCTATGTATTCGAAACAGACATACATATTTGCCCCTTTCCTCCTCAACCTGTGCAAGTGTCTCTCCCGTAATCGTTCGGATTGGCATTGGAACCCTGAATGATAGAGAATGCCTGCTCAGCTCCTGCAAAACCGCATGCTCAAATACGATTTTGTTCCGATCCCTGTGCGTATCGTAGATGCGCAGCACCCCACTTCGCCCACCGCTCTTAACAAAATACGTCGTATTATTCCAACCTCCGGTTCGTCTCTGCAATGTTCCGTCCCACTCCGGCCAGTTCCGTCTTAGTATCGCTTCCAAAGATGCCCCCCCTTTACATGCTAGCTTGTGAATTTGCAGCTATTATAACAAATAGAGTCACCCATTAGAATTGGACGTCTATCCCATTAGGCACAGTCCCCTCTCAAAAGGACATCGCTTGTTTTTTGTACATAACGAACTACAAAAAGCTGTTGGATCAGATGATGGCGCCCTATGATGAAATGCTGCAAAGTCTAATAGGTAATCACGCCGATTATTCGAAGGTTGACTATTTGGAGAAACATAGTGAGGAATATGGAAAAAATGATGCCAATTATACCCATCGTTTGAAGGTGCTTTTGGCTATGTATAATCGTGAGGATCGATATGCCCCGCATTATGAACCGATTGAAATTTCTTATAACTTATTATAATAGATATAGGCTTCCGGTGAGTATACCCCGAAAGCCTATGGATTCATCAAACAACTCTTTTATCTATTTTGCCTGGCTCACTATTCCCGTTTCTTTTTCTAGCTCCCAGCATAATAACAGCCATAACAGCAACCAAGACTGCTATAAGCGTAAAGGGAATATATTTGTCCACTCGATACAAGGTGGTCGTCAAAATAGGAGCAATGATCGCGGAAATCCCCTGTACCGCAGCTACCAGCCCCGCTGCTCCCCCTTGCTGTTCCTGACTGACTGCAAGCGAAGCACCTGCCATAAATCCGGGCATCAGTAAGCCCGTGCCTATGCCAAACATAAAGAACGCTGCATAGTAAACGACCAAGCTGGCTGAAATCAGAAATGATGTCATTCCAGCAATCAGGAATAGAGAACCGAGCAAAATCATCGGCTTAGGCTGCCATTTAAGCCATTTCATCTGAATGATCTGCACAATCAGCATCGCTGCCCCGGAGAACATAAGTCCAAAGGAAACGACTCTTGCCGTTTCGTTGGATGTAAGACCTAACTGATCTTGAAAATAAAAACCACCTATAACCTGAATCGTCACAATACTTATCATTGTAACTAAACCTACAAACAAATACATTCTTAGTCCTGGAAGGAGGGGGTTAACTCTAGCGGGTTTTTGCTGAATAACGGGCTGGGCAGCCGGAATCGCCAGCAGAGACACCACGAATGCAACAGCGGCAATGACAATCCCAAAATATAAGGGCCATAACAGCCCTATTAGAGTAAAAACACCTGCAATCGCGGGACCAAAAACCAGACCAAGCCCATTGGCCGCACTAATAATAGCCATCCCACTCCCACGCTCTTCTCCTTCCGTTACATCCCCCATATAAGCTTGGGACGATGACAACACCGCTGGGATAAAACCGCCTATTAGGCCGCGCGTAACAATCAGTAGGATTAACAGCAGCCACCCATTGAGCCAACTATTTAATCCTGCAAAAAGAGTAAGCGTAAATAACAAACAGCTTAAACACATCCCTATGAAACCAAGCAAAATCACAGGCTTGCGTCCCTTTGTATCACTCAGATTTCCCCATACTGGAGCCATCAAGGCCATCGTTATAGAGCCAAGCGATATTATTAATCCGGAATGGCTTTCTTTTAAGCCTAACTCACGAATAAGGGGCGGCATAATCGGAGCAATAAGCATGAGCCCTAACATGGCCACAAATACACTAAAAAAAATACTCCCTTTTATTCTATTCATCCTCGCATACTCCTCTGCTATAGATTTTCTCTATGCAGAAGTATACGGGGCATGCTAAGAAACTACTGCCTGTATACGGATAAAATTGCGGTTAAACGGATTAAATTTAGCATATAAAACAGCAACCAGGCTTCAGGACAGTAAAAGTAGTCTGCATTTAACCAATGAACGCCGTCATTTTGTGCTCCCTATATCGTTGTTAGATGAACTTTAATATTCTCTTCATCGCTGACTATATGAGAGAGCTTAATTTCCTAGCATGATATTACGATATATGATGTAAAGTCTTTTATGCTTTTGAACTACTATAGGAATGGATTGAATCTGTACATCGATGTCTAAGGGGGAAATCGCAGTGAAAACAAAGATAGGATCAAACATGAAGGTGAGATCACTAAGAACGAAGTTAACCATAATGTGCTTGATTATTTTAATTGTACCTACTTTCGTGATTGGAAGCAGTTCTTATTTTGTTTCCAAGAATGAAATGAATGAATCAGGCAAAGTGGCACTTAAGAATAGTGTGCAAATGGTAATTGGTATGATTAGTTTCCTCAATGGGCAAGTCGAAGCCGGTAATTTAACATTGGAGGAAGCACAGGAAAAACTGCGCATCGAGCTGCTCGGTGTAAAAGATGCTAATAATAAAAGACCGATAAAGATTAAATATACAGTAGGTAAAACAGGTTATCCGTGGGCAGTCAACCAAGATGCCGTTTCAGTGATGAACCCTTCAAATGAAGGTCAGAATTTAATGAATGCCGTGTCGGAAGACGGTGTGCATGTGGGAAAAGAGTTTGTAGAAGTCGGTACTAACGGCGGGGGATTCGTCACTTATAAATGGGCTTTACCTGGTACAGATCAAGTGGAGACGAAAATTTCGTATGTTGAAAAAGATCCTTATTGGGGATGGATCATCGGTTCTGGAGCATATTTTAACGAATTTAACAGCGGAGCGACCAAAGTCCTTTATATTGTCCTGATTATTACGACTGTTGCCGTTATTCTGGGATCAGTTATCGTAAGCTTTGTTTCGGCGCGTTTTACGAAGCCTATCATCATGATTGCAAAGCGGCTTAACGCTGTTGCGGACGGTGATTTAACAGTCGAAGAAGTCAAAATGAATTCAAAAGATGAGATCGGCGAGCTTGCAAAGGACTTTAATCATATGATTAAAAATATTAGATTTCTGATCGGTGAGGTAGACCTGTCCACAAAGCAGGTCGCTGCTTCCTCGAAAGAATTGACTCTTGGAGCAGAACACACGGGGCAAGCAACCGAGCATATCACCGTGGCAATTCAGGAATCGGCGGCTGGTGCAAAGGAGCAGCAGTTGATGCTCCAGAAGACAACCAGCTCGCTTGAAGAAATTTCAATAGGTATGCAGCGGATCACAGACAGCTCCTTGACCATTGCTGAATCGTCTACAGACGCGATGGAAATGGCGAGCCTTGGTGGTACTGCTGTACAACATACAGTGAAGCAAATGGACTTGATTAACCATTCCGTCAATGAAACCGATGCGGTTATGAGGATGCTGGATGAACGCACTCAACAGATCGACACGATGCTGCATGCCATTACGGATATCGCACAGCAGACCAATCTGCTTGCCTTAAATGCTTCGATTGAGGCTGCCCGTGCAGGCGAAGAAGGTCGCGGTTTCTCCGTAGTTGCTTCAGAGGTGAGAAAGCTGGCCGAACAATCGAACCAATCTTCCGGGCAGATTTCCGAGTTGATTCAGAATATGCGCAAAGATATGGAGCATTCGCTTAAGACCATGGAACGCGTAAAACAGGATGTCGGCTCTGGCATTAAAATTGCCAATGAGACAGAGCAGCAGTTTAACAAAATTGTGGCGTCCACCAATCATATTGCACAGCAAACGGAAGAGCTCGCAAGCATCACGCAGCAAATAACCGCAAGTGTCCAGGAAATTTCGGCGAGCGGAGAGAACGTATCCAGTCTGGCACTCCAAGCGGCAGACAACTCGCAGAATATTGCAGCGTCTGCAGAAGAGCAGCTGGCTTCGATGCAGCAGATCACCAGCCTGGCAACGACCTTGTCAGATATGTCACAGAAATTACAGGAGCTAACGGTCAAATTCAAATACTAACGGATTAAGTTTTTCCAGAACATCACGCTAAAACTGTTATTCATATTTATGAGGTCAACCAGTTCTTTGAGGTTGACCCTTTTTGCATTTGTTCTGAGGAGACGATTTGAATTGGACACGGTTACAGTTGATTTGGTTCAGAATTGGTTCAGAGGCATTTAGTATAGTAATTCGGTAGTGTAAAAAAATCATATTAGAAGGTTAGTCATCATGGAGGATCTTAGTAAGCATCGTGACACCGGAAAAATTTATGGAGGAAGTTTATGAGTAAATTCAAGTCTATTTGTTTAACGTATCTTGCTGTTATCGTCTTATTGGGGACCTGGACATGGAGTTTTTCCGAGAGTGCCGTATATGCAACCTCTTCACCGCTACCTAGTGTAACGGACGACGTGTATGCTACTGAAACTACGGTCACGAGTTGGACAAATCCATCTAAACAAGGTCAATCCGTAACGTTTAGCATCAAAACCATCTCAACCCCACAAATTTCAAAAGATTTAACCGGAACGGTTACCCTTATGGACGGCACGGATATACTAGATACGCTGACGATGAGGCCAAATGGCATTGCGAATGGATATGCCACCGCGACCTACACTACAAGCGATTTAAGTGTGGGAAGTCACCCGATTACTGCTATATATAGTGGGGATGCCCGTTTTACCCCTAGTACATCTGAGCCATACATTCAGGTCGTAAATGCGCCTTCAACTTCACCTTCGCCTACTCCTACTCCTACACTAAGACCTACAGTAACTACAGTATTGAGTGCGCTGAATCCGTCTAATCACGGTCAAGAAGTAAGGTTTAGCGTGAGGACAATCTCGAACCCTCAAACTTCGGGCGATTTAACTGGAACGGTCATCCTAATGGACGGCACGAATATATTAGATACGCTGACGATGGAGCCAGTGGGCATTTCGAATGGATATGCCAATGCATACTATACTACAAGCGACTTGAGTGTAGGAAGCCACTCGATTACTGCTTTATACAGTGGAGATGCTCGATTCGCACCGAGTACATCTGAAGCGTATATACAGGTTGTAAATGGAGATACAGGTACTGGAAATACTGGCGGAACTGGTACTACTAGCAGTATAAAAGATAAGAAGGATAGTACAGATAGCAGTGAGTCTATTGCTTCCAGCGAAACAACCACACCTTTATCACCATCGACTTTACCGACAGATTTACCGACTCCGGAAATCACGCCAGTAGAGCAATCCGAGGTGGTGCATGAGAAATATATAACGGGTTATCAGGATGGTACATTCCGACCCGACCAATCGATTACGCGAGCTGAAACCGCTGCGATGATGGCTAGAATTATGAAGCTGGAGACAAAAGAAAATACAACGACATACAAAGATGTACCTGGCACGTATTGGGCAAAAGATTCGATTATAGCACTCACGACACAGCACCTCATGAATGGATATTCAGATGGAACATTTCACCCAGAGCAACCCATTACCCGTGCTGAAATGGCAGCAATAATCGCATCCTGGAAGCATCTTAAAGGAACGCAAACCGCAGCGTCTCCTTATACCGATATCGAAAAGCATTGGGCAAGAGATTCCATTGTAGCGCTAGCTAATGCAGGATGGATTAACGGTTATAACGACAACAGTTTCCAACCGAATAAATATATAACAAGAGTAGAGACGGTTACAATTTTGAACACGATCTTAAAACGTGGGCCCCTGGAAGGAACAATTCAGGCTACGTGGAAGGATGTACCAGCAAATTACTGGGCATTTAAAAATATTGAAGAAGCGTCTCGTACCCATACTTCAACCATCAATTCAGAGGGTACAGAAACTTTTGTAAAATAAGCATCACATAAAAAAGCTGGAATCCTATCTATATAGGCTCCAGCTTTTTGTTTACTTGATATTTATTAGAATGGTCACAAAAGAAATTTAAAATACTTTCTTCAAGGACGATGGTTTCACTCCGTATTCCCGGAAAAATTGCTCTGAAAAGGCACTCACATTGCTGTATCCTACAGCCAGCGCAGCTTCTGTCACATTGCTTTCCTGGCTTCGTAGCAGCTTCATCGCATAATCGAGACGAATTTGGCGCAAATATTCAAATACAGTCATCCCAAAACATGCTTTGAATCCTTTTTTTAATTTAAAATCGTTTAATCCAACTTTTTTGGATAATGCGATCAGTGAAGGAGGATCAATCATGCTGGACTCAAGGATTTGCCGAGCCATATGCAACTTTCTGACATCTTCTTTAGATAAGCCTTCGGGCATGGGGGTTAAATCAAATAATTGAATCATAAATCGATTTAAAATCTCCAGTGCTGCTGCTTCCATTAATAAAGGCGATCTATGCACACTTTTCAAGTCTTTGATTAAATGTTCAATCATCACTATACTTCGGTGATCCAGTTCAAAACCAAGGTGATGGAATGCAGCACCCTTCAGAATTTGATTAAATTCAATAGCTGCCTGGTGACGAGCCGCCAACTGTGAAGCCGCATAATTAAACAACGAAACAGGAATACCAAGTGCAAATGATTGGTATTGTTCGTTAACCGGAGGATGGAAACGTGCTTTGAAATCCTGTAAAAAAATAAGAGCACCCTGTCCCATCGGGAGTGTATAATCCAGACCGGATATATTCACATAACGTCGTCCCGAAAGTGCAAATTGAAGTTCAATCATTTGTCCTCTGGAAGCAAAATACGTCGGGTACGGCTCGTGATATTGAATGTGCGAATAGACAATCTCGATTCCGCTGTAAGTTGTAACTCGGTAGATATGTCCGTTACCCGCTTCCGGTAACATCATATACGTATGCTCGTTTTGTTTTCTAAACGGAGTTTTTTCTAAGTAATGCTGATATATTAATGATAACGCATTTGAATTCACAAGCGCACACCTCAAATGTTTTCATTCATTCTGATGATTCAAATGAGAATCGTTATCATTAATATTAACCGAATTTGAATGGTTTGACCAGACTTATTGGAATATGCTGTGGAGATGTTCGGGGAATCTATTAATCCCAATCCATATAAAACGTTGCTTTCAATTTCCCCTTCTCACATGCTGGGCAACTCAAATGAACAGGCACACTGTTTTCAATATGTGCCTGTTCCATAACACTCGCGCATCTAGGACAAGCATAAGAAATTTTATACTGTGATGAGTCCGATATCATCTCAATAAACAGTTCATTGCGGATGGCCTGACAGACCGGACATACATATATCGCGTCATAAGCATCATATCTCGTCGAAGGGTTGCCTGTGAATTCTTCTATGCACCGCTTAAGGGCAGCATCCTGCACAAATGAAGCAATAGATTCCAAACTCATATATGAAAAACCGAATCCCACAAATATGTTCTTAGTAAAAACACAGCTATCACAATCCAGCTTGTACGCTTCCCCCATGATTAACCCTCCACATCACTCATTCTTTTTATAATAAAAAGCCCGTCATAAGAGGTAGGCTAGGCTAATTAGCTCTAAGGCGCGTCGGCTCTTAATCCCTTTATTAAGCCTCTATTTCTTTACAAGACTTGCTGAATGTGTAACCCGGTTTCTCCCACCACTCTTGGAGGCATACAGAGCCAAATCTGCTTGATGAACGATCGATTGTTCCGTATCCGCTGGCGTAACTGTTGCCACACCAATACTCACAGTAATGCTGTATTCTCCCCAATCCCTTGAGGCCGTCGTGGAGCGATATCTTTCTGCTGTACGAATGGCTTCCTCTTGATCGATGCCCGGAAGAATAATGACAAACTCTTCGCCACCATAACGAGCGACAATGTCCACGTCCCGTGACACGGATTGGAGTATTTCTGCCAGTTTAGTGAGCACTAGGTCGCCCACCGGATGACCGTAAGTGTCGTTAATGCTTTTGAAATGATCAATATCAATGAGCAGCAGCGAAAAAGGTATTCCGGTCTTTTGAAAGGAAGCTAGGCTGATTAGTAATTGATCTTGAAAATATCTTCTATTCTTTAGCCCGGTTAGCGGATCGGTTGACGCCATCATTTCTAGCTGGAGATTAATCCTCACTAGTTCCTGCTGTTTGGCTTCATACTCTTCGTGCAACCGTTCAAGTTCCTGGTTGGCTTCATTCGTCGCCTGATATAATTCCTGAAGCTTGGTTTTGGTCTGAAGTATATCTTTCTCATGTTCAATACGCTTACGCATCACAAGCACTACACAGTCAATCACTGCTTCTCCATTTCGTTCCTGGCGAATCCCGTTTAGAAGTACAGGTACATCCTGTCGATCACTTGTGCGAAACGAAAAGTACATCTCATCGACACGCCCGTACAACTGGATGTAGGGATAAAAATAAGTATGAAAAAATAGCTTGTTGGTAACAGACATTGTCATTTCAATCGGCCGTCCGAGCAATTGATCGCGCTCATAAAGAAGCATGTCCAACAAAGTTTGGTTTACCGATTGAATGATCCCAGTGTCCGAAATTGAAAAGTATCCACAGGGAGCTTTATCTAATTGAATATCCATTGCATGACTGCCTTTCATACGATATTACACACTGGCTAAATATTCTTTGATTAAATCGCTCGTTTCTCCTGGTTGGCTTAAATGAGGATAATGTCCCTTTGCTCTCATCTGCTGAAGTCTGCTATTTCTAAGATGGGCATGTAAATAATCCCCTACCTCAATTGGAGCAATACTATCGTCTGAGCACTGGAGAATAAGCGTAGGAACCGAAGCATGCTGAAGATCGAAACGGCAATCTGAAAAGAATGTAACCTCTGCAAATTGCCGTGCAATATGAGGATCTCTGGAGCAAAATGCCTTTTCCAATTCTTCAGTTAAATCCCCTCGCTCGGAATTCTGCATGGCAATGGGTGCCATGTAACTGGCCCAGCCAATAAAGTTCATTTGCATCATATCCAGTAATTCATCAATATCACTCTTATCGAAGCCCCCATAATAAGAAGGCAAGTCATTCACATAGCGTGGAGAAGGACCGAGCATGACAATGCGTTCAAAATATTGAGGGCTGCGGATGGATGCGAGCATTCCGATCATGCTGCTAACGGAGTGTCCGACGAATATGGTATTTCTTAAGTCTAACGCTTCCATAATATCCAGTACATCCTGGGCATACCCTTGCAAGTCACTGTATTTTTTCGAATCATAATACTTTATTTGAGAATCTCCCGAACCTACGTAATCAAACAAGACGATTTGGTAGTTGTCGATAAAGCTAGGGACGATATAACGCCACATATCCTGGTCGCATCCAAAGCCGTGAGCAAACACAATCGTCTGGCTACCTGTGCCTAGCACTTTTACATTATTACGTCGGAGAATATCAATGGTCACTGTGAATCACCTCTCTGAGGTAGTATCTGTTCTATGGCTTCTCTTCCCTATTATATCGGAAAAGATTCGATTATGGATAATGGCTCTCATTCATAAATCCAGCGTTTAATAGTCCCCTACATAAACGTAAAAAAGTCTCGACCAGTGATCTACATTACCATGACGGAATGCACAATTCACAGACCAAGACTTTTTTTAAAATCTTTATTTTGCATCAACATCATTCGTAATTTTCTCTACTAAACCTCTTCCTTGGTGCCTGTAGACATTTTGCGGATTTCTGTAGCGACAACCCCAAAACCTGCTCCTGCCTCACCCACCCGAGCAGCTTCAATCGCAGCATTTAGTCCAAGCAGGTTGGTTTGTTCTGAGATTTCCTTGATGTAGCCAGCCACCTCAGTCACGTTACCGGAGTCCTCAACCGCTTTTTTCGTATTACCTAAAATTTCCCGTGCGGTTGCACTAAGCTCCTCCGAATGGGTCGCCACATGCTGAATCCCTTCAACCAGCTTGCTTGTAACCTCCTCCGCTTGGCTCATCAATTTCTTCAGTTGATCTTGATTATCCAGACTATAGGTGATGCACATTACTGCCTCGATCTCATTCTGTTCATTCGTTTTTAATCCAAACAGCGCATACCTATGAATAGGCACGCGCTGACTGTATAACTTTTTGAAGACACACACGAAGCATTAATCCAGCTGTTCTCCATTGGTTTCAATCACGCTCTTATACCAATAGAAGCTTTTCTTTCTGGATCTGGCAAGTGTCCCTTTCCCATCATTATCCTTATCCACATATATGAATCCATAGCGTTTTTTCATTTCCCCGGTTCCTGCACTTACCAGATCAATACATCCCCAAGGGGTATAGCCTATTAAATCTACTCCATCAGCAATCGCTTCTTTCATTTGCTCAATGTGTTGCTTTAGATAATCAATTCGATAATCATCCTGAATGGAGCCATCTTCTTCTACGGTATCCACGGCGCCCAGACCATTTTCCACAACCATTAACGGAATTTCATATCGGTTATAAATGTTATTGAGCGACCATCTCAATCCCTGCGGATCGATTTGCCAGTCCCAGGCACTTGCTTTTAAGTAGGGATTCTTTAATCCCATGGATAAATTACCACCCACCTTTTCCTGATTGGGGTCTGCACTGACACAAGTAGATGAATAATAGCTAAAGGTATAAAAATCTACGCAACCTTCTTTTAAAACGTCTTCATCATTGTCCTGCATCGTAATTTGGATATTATGTTCTTTAAAATATCGTTTCGCATAGCCGGGATAAGCACCTCTTACTTGAACATCTGAGCATAGGAAATTACTCAAGTTATCCTTTTGTTGGGCCAGCAAAACATCATCAGGGTTACAGGTAAGTGGATATGAGCACATATAAGCAATCATACAGCCAATTTTAAAATCCTTATTAATTTCATGCCCCAGCTTTACTGCCTTTGCGCTGGCTACAAATTGATGGTGCAATGCTTGATACAGCACCTGCTCATCCTTCACTGTAGCATGGGCGAGCTCTCCATTTCCCTCTGGCATCATCGCTCCGGCCATGAACGCTCCGAAAGACAAGGTTAAGATATTAATTTCATTAAAGGTGAGCCAGTATTTTACGACATCCTTGTATCGGTTAAAGAGCACTTCGCAATACCTTACATAAAAATCGACGACTCTGCGATCGGACCAGCCATTATATTTCTCAGTTAAATGAAACGGTGCCTCATAATGTGAGATTGTAACCAACGGCTCAATGTTGTACTTTTTTAATTCTGCGAATACACGATCATAAAACTGCAAGCCTTGCTCATTCGGCTCGGTATCATCCCCGTTCGGAAATATTCTCGACCAAGCAATCGACATTCTAAAGACCTTGAACCCCATTTCAGCAAATAATCGGATATCCTCTTTATAATGATGGTAGAAATCAATCGCCTCGTGACTTGGATAGTTCATGCCTTCTTCCAACACAGGCGTAATTCTTCGGGAAACAGTATGCGTCCCGGCTGTTATGACATCAGCAGTGCTTAGTCCCTTACCATCCACGTTATATCCACCTTCAAATTGGTTAGCAGCCGTGGCCCCTCCCCATAAAAATCCTTGTGGAAACTTCTTGGTTATATTATTACTCATTGTCATTCCTCCTAAAATATTGGTAGTTTAAACCATGACCGTCAATAAATCCTCTTTATAACCAATCGTCTTCTTCTCCGTTTCAATGACATCCAAGTAACTAGCCGTGTTGGCAACGATTACAGGGGTAGTCAGAACGTAGCCAGCCTCTTTGATCGCCTCCATATCAAACTCCATCAGCAATTGTCCCTTTTTGACGGCTTCCCCTTGTTTTACTTTGGGATAAAAATGTTTACCTTTTAATTTGACCGTATCCTTGCCTACATGGATGAGAATCTCCACGCCTTGATCACTGGTAATTCCGATGGCATGACCTGACGAAAATAAGGAGGTTAATACACCATCTACAGGCGAAACGACCTTACCTTCAGCAGGCTCAATGGCAATCCCTTTCCCCAGAGCACCTGTCGAAAAGGCTTCATCAGTTACCTCAGATAACGGTTTTACGTCACCCCTTAACGGACTGATCACCGTCTCCTGTCTGATTAAGACTTCTCCCCCTTTTGCTGCACCTGTTGTACTCGCTTCTTTTTTCGTTTCTTTCACCTCATCATCTTTGAATCCGCCAAGGAACATAAGCAAGAAGCCTAATACGAAACTTACCAGAATACCGATAACCGCCCCATAAAATCCGCTGTCTATTCCTGACGGACTGATATAGCTTGGAATCGCGAAAATGCCCAGGCCGCCAATGATATACCCTTTCGTTCCCATCATTCCGATAATACCGCCGCCTACTGCAGACGCTATACAGCTTAAAATGAATGGTTTCTTACGTGGTAATGTAATTCCGTAAATCGCAGGTTCTGTTACACCAAAAATCCCGGAGATGACAGCTGGAATGGAAAGGGATCTCAGTTTTACGTTTTTGGTTTTGAACAAAATCGCCAGCACCACACCTGTTTGAGCAAAGGAGGCCCCCAGCGTCGCAGCAAGGATCGGGTCGAATTTGAGCACCGCCAAGTTGTTCATAGCGATAGGAACGAGACCCCAGTGCAGTCCAAAAATAACAAATACCTGCCAGAAAGCCCCCATGATAATACCTTCAATAATCGGGCTTAGGTTATACACAAAGAGGGTGGCTGCACCCAGCAGTTGACCTGCCCAAGTCGAGAGCGGTCCAATCACAATCAGAGCTAAGGGAACAATAACTAACAAGGTGAAAAACGGAACCAAAAAAGTTCTTACTACGCTAGGGATGACCTTTTTAAAGAAATTTTCTATTTTTGAGCCGACATAGGTGGATACAATAATCGGAAGCACAGTTGATGCATAGCTCATGAGAATGACCGGAATACCTAAGAAGGTGATATATACCGGTGACTCAAATATAGTGCCGCTAAATAGAGTGTATAGCGGTTTACCCGAGGCTGTTATCGTGCTAAAGGTTGGATAAACAAGTGACGCCCCGATCGCCATACCTATAAAAATGTTGGCATTGAACTTTTTGGCCGACGTATACCCCAGGAAAACTGGGAAGAAGTAGAACAAGCAATCTCCTAAAGCATTGAGAATTTGATAGGTACCTGAGGTAACGGTCAGCCAGCCTAAAGCTACAAACAAGGCCGTAAAGCCCTTAATCATACCCGTGGCACTCAAGACGCCAAGCGTGGGTGTAAATACACCTGAAATGGTATCAATAAACCTATTGAACAAACTCACTTTTTCACCTGATGCTTCTTCTGCATCACCTGCCTGGAAGCCACCTATCGCGGCAACATCCGCATAAACCTCGGGCACATGATTACCGATCACCACTTGGTATTGTCCGCCGCTTTTTACCACAGTGACCACACCATCCATATTTTTCAGAACCTCTGTATCGGCCTTACTCTCATCCTTTAGTTTGAAGCGCAAGCGTGTAATACAATGAGTTAGACTATTTACATTTTCTTTGCCGCCGACATTTCTGATGATGTCTTTTGCTAATGTCTCATACTTCATTGTAACTGCCCCTTTATTTGTATTTATAAAAAAAGGCAAAACCAAAATAGATCAAATTCGATCTAGGTTGGTTTCGCCTGCATTACCAGTAACAATCCAAGGAGTTATTCAATTGGTCATTGAGTTACGCGCTGAATATGAATCGTTATATACAGTTTTTCTTCGTCTGACAATACTGTGTCCAAGTATTTCTCGATCTTTAGCATACAGTTGTAAGCTTTTTTGTACTTTGCTTTCACTTGCCTTAATAGAAAATCATCTTCCAGTGCTAATTTTTTTTCTTTTTGAATTAATCGCTGAAAGAAAAACCTTAAATGCGTAATAAATCGTTCATAGCTGGTCGAATGCTCATCCAGGGTAATATTGTAAGAATATTTAATAATATTTAAGATATCCTGTATTTTTTGAGTTTGTTGAGCAACATCAGCTACTTTATGGTAGGAGCTGTTGACTTGAGCATTGATTAAATGAAGAGCTATGTTGCCTGCCTCATCTTCAGACAATCGTTTACCTGTTTCCTCTTCAATAAAGTCCAATGCTTTTAAGCCAACTCCGAATTCTTTAGGATAAAATTTTCTGATTTCCCAAATGAGCGGGTTCGCATTTTTAAACCCTTCATCAAACATTTTAAATGCATTGTTCATGTGATCTGTAAGCGAAACATATACATAGTCACTCAGCTGTGCTTCCAATATGCTTTTTCCATATTCAATGATGTCATAGCATAACGAAACATATTCTGTAGGGACATCCTCTAGCAATAGCTTGAATTTTTCGGAGGCATCTTTTTGTTTTAGGACAAAAACCTTTTCAATTAAATGCTCTTCTACTTGTTCCCCTGCATTCTTTTTAAAAGCAATTCCACGACCCATAACAACAAATTCATGCCTTTTTGAATCTTTGGCTATTATGGCGTTATTATTAAATATCTTTGTTATGATCATTCTGGCTGCCCCCTGATCCCGCAATAATTTAAAAAAGGAATTAGATGCTGGGCGATATTTCAGATAGGTCACAAGACGGTAATAGCCGATCAACTTTCGCTGTAAACCAACTATAATGCACAGATTTACAACCCTTTCCTTGAAAGCGCATTCACAAAGAGAGATAAGCCCTACGTTTTCCCTTTAACCAAGGTCTTACGACATTATTCTGGGCTGCTGTTTTGTTGGTCGACGTTATTACCATTGTTGTTCAGCACTTGTAAGGCTCATCATCACTCACCTTTCTGCGTTACTACAAATCTGTATTCAAAAAGAAAAGGCAAAACCCAACACATGGAAATCCAGTTCCATGTCCCGGGTTTTGCCTTTTCAGTAACAATCCCAAGATCATAATAACATCAAATTTAAGTTTTGCCAACAAAAATGTTTGCGCTTTCTTTTTGGAGACAGCACCTTGAATACGTCACATTGCCATGATAAAAATATCAGCCGCCAATGTAGGACATGTTAATCTTTTTTCGGTTGTTTACAGTCTGTTCAGTACGTTCATCGGAGTACCGGTCTATGCGTTGCTCCCATACGGAAGTAATCGCATCGAGTAATTCTCGGTCATTCGCCCCGTCACGAAGCATCTGGCGCAAATCAAATCCGTCTGAAGCAAACAAACACGTATAAAACTTGCCATCCGAAGATAGACGGGCACGCGTGCAGGATGAACAAAACGAATCAGAAACCGAGGTAATGAAGCCAACTTGCGCGTCGCTGTTTTTATAACGGTAACGTTTGGCCACTTCTCCAAAGTAGTTCTGATCTATTGGCTCCAGCTCGTATGCATTCTTAAGTTGTTCAATAATCTCTTCTTTGGTTACTACCTTTTTGAAGCTCCATCCGGTATCGTTACCTACATCCATAAACTCAATAAAACGAAGGGTTATTCCCTGCTCCTTAAAATAAGCGGCCATCGGCAAAATTTCAGAGTCATTAACACCTTTTTGTACTACCATATTCACCTTGATCTCAAAACCGATTTTTCTAGCATAATCGATCTGTTTCAAAATAAAAGCAGGCTTAATGCCTCGTCCATTCATCCGCCCGAATAGTTCCGGGTTCAGAGCATCTACACTGACATTAAGGCGTCGCAGCCCTGCGTCATACAGGCGCTCTGCCTGTTGCCCCAGTAGCAAGCCATTTGTGGTCAATCCCATATCCCCCACGCCGTTGATCGACAAAATACGGGAGACAAGGACGGGAAGATTGGGCCGCATTAATGGCTCACCGCCTGTAAGTCGGATTTTTTGGACCCCAAGGCCCACAAAGAGCTCCGTAAGCCGATGAATCTCTTCAAACGATAGGCATTCGCTTTTGGGAAGAAAGGCAAAGTCGTCACCGAAAATTTCCTTTGGCATACAGTAGGAACAGCGAAAATTGCATCGATCCGTCACGGATATACGTAAATCACGGATCGGACGCCGCAATGTGTCTTTCAGCGGATGTGAACTCATGTGACCACCTTCTTTTTTTTCATTAGCTGTAATTGACGTTGCAGAAATGGACACATGACGAGCATTTTCACTAGCCACCGCTGACTGGCGGAATAAAAGCTGCGGTATCTCCATCCTGCAGTACATCTGTTGGCAATGCATATTCCTCATTTAATGCAACTCGTATAGACTCGATCGGCATATCCCGATATTTGTCTGTGATCCACCTGCACAATTCCTCCACAGTATGGCCTGCCAAGTCTGCTATTTCTTCAGATTTTCCCGTCACCTCACGGAGCCCCGCAAAATAGTACAGCTTAATCATGACTGATTTCCCCCGGTTTTTTCTTTTGTTGTCCGATCCATTGCGTGCCGTCTTCCCAAATTTCTCGTTTCCAGATCGGAACCATTTCCTTGATTCGTTCAATTGCATATTCATTCGCTTCATACGCATCCGAGCGGTGTGGTGATGAGACAGCGATGACAACCGCAATATCTCCAATTTGAAGCTCACCAATCCGATGCGCGATTGCCACCCTTGTTCCTTCCCATTTCTGTTCGATTTCGTGGCCAATCTCCGCAAGCTTTTTCTCGGCCATAGGTACATAAGCTTCGTAAGCAAGGGATAACGTCCGTACGCCTTGGGTCCACTCTCTTACATGCCCTGTAAATAAAGTCACTGCTCCTGCTTCCGGCCTTAAGACATAATCCGCATAGGTCTGTGGGAGAATGGGCTCCGTCACGATTTCAAATACACTCATTTTTTCCACCTTCCAGCCACCCGGCACGCTACTTTCCTTTGAAAATTCTATGAACAATTTCTATTTCTTAGATCTATATCTCTTGTTCAGCCGAACAACTGATGATATAACTTTTGACCCCTGGCAACACTTCCGATCCCGTGAATGAGGAGTCTTCCGTTTTTAAATAAAATCATTCGATGCTTAAAGGCATAAAATTCAACGAAATAAGGAGTCCTTTTTACATGTTCCGCTATAAGCCTACCCATCTTCTCTGCATCGTCCAGTGTGATCGGACGATGCGGGTCTGGAAGAACCTGCACCACATCCCGCCCGCACAGCGCAGCATACGCCGAGCGATGGGGTGCTGTCAGTGCAGGAAACACGGGCTGTTCCCCACAGGTTGGACAATCCGGATTATGGATACGGGAAATCCCTATGTCCATTTGCGTATTCTCCCATAAATCAAATAGATGAACCTTGCTGCGCATCTGATCACGTTTGCCGCTCAGCCACTTCATGGCTTCTGCACTTTGGAGGGCAGCCGTCACTTGGACTGCGGGCGAAATGATTCCAGCCGTGTCACAGGTCTGATTGATTGCTGGCAGCGAGGGCAGAAGGCAGCGAAAACAAGCCGACTTGCCCGGCACGAACGGAAAAACAACGCCTGTGCTTCCAACACAGGCGCCGTAAATCCATGGAATTTCAGCCTTTAGTGCAGCATCGTTTATAAGCAGCCGGGTTTCAAAATTGTCCGTTGCATCCATCAGCAATGTGCTTTTACCAGCAAGCTCTTGAGCAAGCCCGGCATCGAGGCTGTCGAGATAGGTATACAAGCGTACGTCTTCTCGTATCGCCTTCAACCTTTTTTCAGCAGCCGTTACCTTGGGGAGCATTTGTGCAGCATCCTGCTCCGTGAATAACTGCTGGCGTTGCAGATTCGACGTCTCCACATAATCACGGTCAACCAGGTGAATCTCTCCGACGCCCGCTCTTACTAATGTTTCAGCGATGGCGGAGCCTAGTGCCCCGCAGCCGATAATGGTAACAACAGCTTCAGACAGATTACGTTGTCCTTCACTGCCGATGGGTCTAAATAAGATCTGTCTTGAATAACGTTCCTTCATCACAATGTCCCCCTAACGTTGAAGAGCGATCGTTAACTTGTGCTTTTTCCTGTGGCTCTCGCTAGAAACGTTAAAGGTGCCTTTATAATCTCTTCTCTCTTACTGCTTTACTGCTGAAGTTCCTGTTGTTTCTCAAAGCTGTTCTGCTCGGCAGCTACAGGGAAGCGTGCTTGATAATACAACCATATGACGAGAATCAGGCTAGCTAGTGCCACTTGGGAGAGCAGCATGAACCCAATGGAATATTGGCCAGTAGCGGCATGAATCGTCGATAACAAGATCGGAGGGAAAAAGCCACCCAGGCCACCCATCATGGATACAATTCCGTTCACTATGCCTGCCTGTTTATTAAAATAAAATGGAACTAGCTTGAAAATGACACCGTTCCCGATTCCCGCACTCACAGCGATAGCCAAGCACCCTACGGTATACAGGGTGATGTCTGGTGAAAAAGCCAGAAGAATCGCAGCGACCGTATACACAGCAAACGTACCTACCAGCAGGAACAAGGGCTGAAAACGATCCGCCAGCCAGCCACCGATCGGGCGGAAGAATGTAGCAATCGCGATAAAGCCTGCTGTACGCATCCCTGCATCGACTTTATCCAGTTCAAAATTCGATACGAGAAAATTCGGTAGATACACCGTAAAAGCCACAAATGAGCCAAACGTAATAAAATAAAAGAGCGAGAAAAACCAAAGCTTTTCATTTTTGTAAACTCCTTTGATTTGCTCCATAATGGGGGTTTTGACTTTAGTTTCATGACGGTCCCCAAAGAAGAAATTCAAAACGATAAAAGCAAGCAACAGGATCAGATACAGCTTAACTGTAAGTGCCCATCCTACCTGTGTCGCTACAATCGGAGCGGAGAAGGTCGTTACCGCTGTCCCCAGGTTGCCCACACCATACATCCCGTTGACAAAGCCATGTCTTTCCTTCGGATAATACTTAGGCAACGAAGTTACCCCAACCGAGAACACCGCTCCCCCGATTCCAAGGAACAAGCCACCGATAATTAAATCCGTCATCGTAGAAGCTTCACTGATATAGTAGACCGGAAACAAAAGCAAAACAAAGCTAACGAGAAAAACGATTCTTGCCCCGAAAATATTGGCATAATAACCAAGCGGAATGCGCAGAATCGATCCAAGCACGACCGGAATCGCCGTAACCATAGCCAATTTTCCGGGTGGAATAGCAATATCCTCCGTAATGAACGGCATGAGAGATGAAATGATAACCCATACCATAAATCCAAGAATCAGGTTCAATGTTTGTAGTGGCAACTGCATTTTTCTAATCATTTAACTCACCTTTTCAACTTTATTCTGTCGAATGTTTGATTTGTATTTTTCTGTTCCCATTGTAGCCGCTAGCGGTTCCTTTCGAATATAGGGGACTCCCCTTTCCCGGTCAGGGGAGTCCCTGAAAATAAAAAAGCAGCTTCTCGTAAGAAGCTACTTGATTTATTCCAGATATATTATTGGATGAAAGATGATCTTCTTCATCGGCTAAAAATCCAGCATTTTTTTCTTTAAAGCATATTGGACCAGTTCAGGCCGGCTTTTTAAATTTAATTTCTCCATGATTTTAGCTTTGTTCGCTTCCACGGTCTTGACAGAGATGAACAACTTTTCGGCAACTTCCTTGTTACCGTATCCCTTTGCGACCAGAGGGAGAATCTCCAGCTCACGCTTGGACAGGATCTCATACGGATCCTCTGTTTGTGATGTTGTGTCTTTCTTGATGAACTCACGCACGAGAGAAGTGGCCATTTTAGGATGGATATACGTCCCGCCCCCATGAATGGTGCGTATGGCAAGCAATAGTTCCTCATCGGGTGCATTTTTCAAAACATACCCTGAAGCACCGTTCTTCAAAATATGAAATAGATATTCTTCGTCATCATGCATGGTCAGAATCAGAATTTTAGTGTCAGGGTGGTCCTCTTTAATTTTACCTGTGGCGATCAATCCACTTTCGCCTGGCGGCATACTGAGGTCCATAATGAGAATATCCGGCTTATGCTTAGCTACCATAGTATACGCTTCAATACCGTCCGCAGCCGTTCCCACAACCTCCATATCCGATTGGAAGTTGAGGATCATGGAAAATCCGCTTCGTACAATGGCATGGTCATCCGCTAATACAATTTTGATCAAGTTTCTATTCCTCCTCATGTCCAATCGGAATTTGTAAAAAGACTTTGGTGCCTTGACCGACATTCGAAAGGACGCCAAAACTTCCGCCTACCAGCTCTGCTCGCTCCTGCATACCATACAAGCCAAGTCCCGTTCCAATAGGTTTGCCTCCCTTATCAAAGCCAATCCCATTATCCTCTACAGTCAAACGAAGGGAATGTTCATGCTCGGACAAAGAAACTTTAATGGTATCGACCTGTGCATACTTCAACGCATTAAGCACAGCTTCCTGGCAGACACGGTATATGACTGTTTCTTTTTCACTTCCATACCGCTTTTGGGGAAGATCAGACACAAACTCAACCACTAGACCAAAGCTTTGCTCGACCCGCTTAAAGTGGGAGCGGAAGGCCGCTTCAAGCCCAAAATCATCAAGGGTGGCCGGACGAAGTTCCACAGACAGGTTACGGATATCATCCAGCAAGCGGGTCATGGATGCTTCCGTCTGCTTCATGTTTTTAATGAGCTGCTCATCATTCGTCATGTATTTTAACACCCGTAGTTCAACAACCGCGCTCATCAATTCCTGGGCGACACTATCGTGCAGTTCCCTGGAAAGCCGTTTTCGCTCATTTTCCTGTGCTTCAATGACATGCTTCATCATTTTGTTTTGATATAATTTTTCCTGTGTCTGAAATTGTGGGGTCAAATCTCTCAGCATCAGCACCCGGATTCCATTTGTAGAATCAACGGTATGAAAAGAAGCGGCATAGGGAATCATGCCATTGCTTTTGGTTTCCAAATAGACTTGAAAAGAAGCAAATTTGTCGGATTCAGGCACATTGAAATAACAGTCGAGGCAGGTACGGGGCTCTGTGTCGCTTGTATAGCCTCTGCATGTTCCGCATAAAGCCCTGTCCTGTCCTTCATAGAGTTGAATGAGAACGTCATCGTCTACAATCTCCTCAGCCGCCGGGTTCATGGCTAGGGTTTTCCCTTCCCTATCAAAAAAGAAGATAGCTTCTGTGCTGTTCTCAAACATCTTCACCATTAGCGCACTCAAAGAGTCTGTTCCTATAGACAATGTCAATTCAAATCACTTCCTTCCCGTTCAACTCTCCAAATCCCTCATGTGCCAAGGCTTCCAAATCACGCATCATGGCTTCGGTCATCCGTTGTTCTTCTCGAAATCCACCCAATAGCACGCCCGCGACGCGAGCATCGTTCCACAAAGGCACAGCCCCTAGACTCTTGAGCTTTTCGGATTGAACGATTGGATAATTAAATAGGTTCTCTGCCCCAACATATTGATGAACAGATGGAATAAAGACAGATTTCCCGGTTTTAAACACGACTCCTGCTATGCCCTTTCCAGATTGCAGCACAATCCGCTTAAATCGATCATTTAAATTGCCAGCGGCATTTTTCCATTTAATGACGTATTGATATTCGGCTGGTTCAACCAGAGCAAGTGCCATAAAATCATAACCGAAATGTTCGCGTATTCGCTCAAGCTCCCTTTGATAATCCATCTTATTATTCATCACTCTCTCCTAATAAAACTAGGAAAGAAGGCAGGGCCCGCTTTCCTAGTTCGTTTTATGTCTTCTGTACAGAATATAACTTCTGCGCACATAATTCAACGGAACGCTCCATACATGTACAAGCCGGGTAAACGGCCAGAATGCAAAAATCGCAAACCCCATAAGTACATGTAGCTTGAAAGAAATCGGTACATCTCTCATCAGTGTCGGGTCGACACGGAATATAAACAGACCGCGGAACCAGATCGAGATCGTCTCCCGATAATCGAATTCAGGCTGTACCGCATTTGTTACAAGAGTTGCAAACATCCCCACGCATACAAGAGCTAATAGCAATACGTTTACAATTAAATCAGAAGCTGAACTTAAACGGCGCACATTACGAATTGTAAACCGTCGAGAGGTAAGTATCAACATCCCAAGGAACGTCATAGCTCCGAATATTCCGCCAATATAGACTGCTCCAATGTGGTATAGATGATCGTTTACACCCAGCGCATGCATCCATGTTTTAGGAATACCCAGACCAGACACATGACCGAAAATAACTGGAATGATCCCCAGATGGAATAAGAGACTGCCTATCATCAATTGTTTCTTTTCAATAAATTCACTTGATTTTGCCGTCCAATTGAACTGGTCAGTTCTATAACGGAAGATATGGCCTACGATAAAAATGACCACGCACATATAAGGGAAAATGACCCATAAAAATTGTTCCAACATCATAGCGTGGCCGCCTCCTGTTCTACGCAAGCTTTAAGCGTTTCGCGCAGTCCCTTGATCAGATGAAAATATGGACTTTCTATTTTTTCCAGTGCCTTAAGCAAATGATAGGTGCCGTCTTCCAGAATCGCGATCGGCATGCGGAAGTTTTCTATCGTCTTTGCATCCTGCACCCATTCGGCGGCATACAGAAATTCACACATGAGTGGCAGATAATCAGGCAGCTCTCCATCTGGCATTTCAAGACCATACATTTCATAGAGAACCTTTAATTTGACCAGCATTTGTCCTCTTTCTTTTGCATCTTCAAACTTGAAGTAAGTCATATATAGTGCGCAATTTTTTTGAAAATCAAAAGTTTCGGTATACATTTCCTGGATCTCTTCCATACTAAACTCTTGCATCAGAGACCAGTACATATGAACATGCGAATAGGCAGGATGACCCGGATCAAAGGATGCTTCCAGAAAAGCCGGATGAAAATCCAGCTTTTCTGGGTACATGAGTTGTTGGGCGAAAAACCCGAATGAAGGCTTGAATTCATACAGTTTCGCTACATTAATCACGCCAAATACCCCCGTAGAAGTTTTCTTCATACATTTGCTTGCCTGTTTTCGAAGGCTCTTCCATTCCTGTGGAGCTTCCCAGGCTACAACCGCTACAGCCAGCTCCTTGAACTCCACAACCATCCATATTCCCTAAGGTGTCACCGTAACCAGTAGCTCCCTGGGCGCGATATGGATTGGCATAACCCTCTTTATGCGACGTCGGAATGACGAAACGGTCCTCATATTTGGCAATGGCCAGAAGCCGGTACATCTGCTCGGCCTGACGTGCAGTCATACCAGTGCGTTCCAGACGGCTTTCATCGAAAGATTGGCCTGTAGACTGGGCACGCATATAGGAGCGCATCATAGCCATCCGCTGCAGCGATTCCTTCACCGTCTGGGTATCGCCCGCCGTCAACATATTGGCGAGATACTGAATTGGCGTGCGCATTTCTTCGATAGCTGGAAAGATCATATCCGGATTCTCGATGGAATCTTTTCCTTCAAAGTAATTCATGATCGGACTAAGTGGTGGGACATACCAGACCATAGGCAGCGTGCGGTATTCCGGATGAAGCGGGAATGCCAGCTTATATTCAATAGCAAGCTTGTAGACTGGTGAATTCTGTGCTGCCTCAATCCAGTCTTGCGAGATGCCATCTTTTTTGGCCTGTGCAATTACCGCCGAATCGCTTGGGTCCAGGAACAAATCACACTGTGCTTTGTACAGATCTTTCTCATCCTCTTTAGAAGCAGCCTCCTGCACCTTATCCGCGTCATACAATAGAACGCCAAGATAACGAATTCGTCCAGTACATGTCTCGGAGCAGACGGTTGGCAACCCGGCTTCCACGCGTGGGAAGCAGAAGGTACATTTTTCTGCTTTGTTCGTCTGCCAGTTGAAGTACACTTTCTTGTATGGGCAACCTGTCATGCAATATCGCCAGCCGCGACATGCTTCCTGATCCACGAGCACGATGCCATCCTCGTCCCGTTTGTACATGGCACCCGAAGGGCAGGATGCGACGCAGCTCGGATTCAGACAGTGCTCGCAAAGCCGAGGGAGATACAGCATGAACGACTTCTCGAAATTGAATTTAATCTCTTCTTCAATTTTCTGAATATTGGGATCAAGAGGTCCTGTCACATGAGTACCTGCCAAATCATCTTCCCAGTTTGGTCCCCAATTCAGATCCATTTTTTCGCCTGTTACAGCAGATTGTGCACGTGCTACCGGAGAATGCTTTTGCTCTTTAGCGTTGGTTAAATGTTCATAATTGTAGGTCCAGGGTTCATAATAATCCTTCATTTCAGGCATATCGGGATTGTAGAAAATTTTACCGAGCGCTATCTTGGATAGCTTGTTCCCTGACTTCAGTTCAAGCTTCCCTTTGCGAAGCTGCCAGCCGCCCTTATACTGCTCCTGGTCTTCCCAACGCTTCGGATACCCAATACCTGGCTTGGTTTCCACGTTGTTAAACCACATATATTCCGCACCTTTGCGGTTGGTCCAAGTTGTTTTGCACGTCACGCTGCACGTATGGCAGCCAATACATTTATCCAGGTTCATGACCATGGCAATTTGAGCTTTAATTTTCAAGCCAGTTAACCTCCTTCATTTTGCGTACCGCTACGTACACATCGCGCTGGTTGCCGATCGGTCCGTAATAGTTGAACCCGTAGCTAAGCTGAGCGTATCCGCCAACCATCTGGGTCGGTTTGAGATGAATTCTTGTTGGCGCATTATGACTGCCCCCGCGTGTATCCGTGATTTCGGAGCCTGGCACTTGAATGTGCTTATCTTGAGCATGGTACATAAACATCGTCCCTCTTGGCATCCGGTGGCTGACAACTGCCCGGGCAGTGACGACACCGTTACGGTTGTACACCTCTACCCAATCATTGTCGGCCAGATCGTGGGCTGCTGCGTCTTCGTTATTAATCCATACCGTTGGACCT
Source organism: Paenibacillus ottowii (assembly GCF_050516475.1). Classification (NCBI taxonomy): domain Bacteria; kingdom Bacillati; phylum Bacillota; class Bacilli; order Caryophanales; family Paenibacillaceae; genus Paenibacillus; species Paenibacillus ottowii. Next base: position 1,644,413 of record NZ_CP191577.1, read on the forward strand.
CCACGGAACAGCGTAAGCATATGCTGGTTATCCTGATAGGTGGAGTGAATATTCCATTTCCCGTGTGGAGTCAGATAACGAAGCACCAGTGAATCCTGACCGCCCTTGATTTCCCGATCACGCGTACCAAATACCATTGGTGGTAAAGTTGGTTTATAGATAGGCAGCGACTCTCCAAACTGCTGGAAGATTTCATGATCAATATAGAAATGCTGTCTGCCTGTCAAAGTCCGGAACGGAACGAGACGCTCAATATTCGTGGTAAATGGCGAGTAGCGACGTCCCTGTTTGTTAGAGCCACTGAATACTGGTGTCGGTATAACTTCACGCGGCTGCGCCGTAATGCTTTGGAACGTGATTTTCTCGGCAGCACGGTCGGCTGAGATGTCCATCAGCTTCACCCCGTGATCCTTTTCCGCCTCTTCATAGGCTTTTTGGGAGACACGGCCATTGGTTGCCGACGAAAGATGGAGAATCGTATCGGCTACTTGGCGAGCTGTCTGAATCTTCGGCAGTCCATCTTTAATGGACTCATCGTACTAGACCCCGTTCAGCTTCTTCAATTCCTCATATTCATCCGCTACCGAGAAGCTAACGCCGTGCGCGCCCGTTTTTCCTGTAGCCAAATTTGGACCGAGCGAGACATACTTATCGTAAATTTTCGTGTAATCGCGTTCTACGATGCTGAAATTAGGCATAGTTTTACCCGGCACAGCAGCGACCTCACCCTTCGTCCAGTCCTTGACAAGACCCATCGGCTGCGAAATTTCGCCTATAGAATCATGTCCAAGCGGTGCAGTTACAAGGTCTTTATATATTCCTGGCAGATGTACTTTGGCCATGTTCGAGAAGGTTTCAGATAGCTGACGGTAAATATCCCAGTCTGAGCGGGATTCCCAAAGTGGGTTAACCGCAGGATTAAATGGATGTACGAACGGATGCATGTCTGTCGAGGACAAATCCGTTTTCTCATACCAGGTTGCCGCCGGAAGTACGACATCCGCGTACAATGGCGTTGTGGTCATCCGGAAATCAAGCGCGACCATCAAATCAAGCTTTCCTTCTACATCTTCCCGCCAAATGATTTCCTCTGGCTTCTGATCTTCATTCGGCTGGGCCAGCAGCGCGTCGGAAGCTCCGAGCAAATGTTTCATGAAATATTCCTGTCCCTTGGCCGAGCTGGAAATGAGGTTGGACCGCCAAATAAAGAGTGAACGCGGGAAGTTCTCTGCTGCACCTGGGTCTTCAATAGCGAAACGGGTCTTACGCGATTTAATCTCTTCCACAGTGTGGTTAATGATTTCCTCGTTTGACTTCTTGCCTAATTGCGCTGCTTCTTCAGCAAATAGCAGGCTGTTTTTATTAAACTGCGGATAAGAAGGCATCCAACCCAACCGGGCAGCGAGCACATTGTAGTCCGCCGGATGTTGGTAACTGACCTCTCCCGCAGTCGGTGATTTCAATGTGTCGGTGCCACTTTCTTCATAGCGCCACTGTTCTGTTGCAAAATAGAAGAATGAAGTGGCATTTTGCAATCGAGCCGGCCCCTGCCAGTCTTTAGCAAAGGCAATCGTTGACCAGCCTTCAATAGGACGGCACTTCTCTTGACCTACATAATGCGCCCAGCCTCCGCCGTTAACACCTTGGGAAGCAGTCAGCACGACCAGGTTCAAGATGGAGCGATAAATGGTGTCACTGTTGAACCAGTGATTGATCCCCGCCCCCATAATGATCATGGAACGTCCTTGGGTATCGATGGCGTTCTGAGCAAATTCGCGAGCAACTTGCACGACAACTGATGCCTTGACTCCCGTGATCTTTTCCTGCCAGGCAGGCGTATAATGAGAAGCTGCATCATAATAATCCTTTGCATTATGAGGGCTATCATTGCGAGCCACACCATACTGACTCATCATCAAATCATATACGGTAGCTACGAAACGCTCTGTGCCATCAGCTAGACGTACTTTTTTCGCCGGAATGACACGTTTAAACGTTCCGTTACCTGCGTTATCAAAATAAGGGAATACGATTTCTTCCCATTGCTCGTCATGACCTACCACCGTAAGAGCAGGCTCAACCTTTGTTCCGTCTTCCCGCTCCAGGATCAGATTCCATTTCTTATCCTGCTCCCAGCGCTGTCCCATTGTACCGTTCGGAACCATCATTTCGCCTGCTACTTCATCGAATATGACCGGTTTCCAATCTGCATGCTGTGAAGCATCTCCCAGATCGCTGGCCCGCAGAAAACGTCCGCCTTTCCAGGCTCCTTCGTGGGGATCAAGCAGAATCATGAATGGCATATCTGTATATTGCTTGGCATAGTTAATGAACATGGGTTCCTGACGTTCTTGATAGAACTCATCCAGAATGACATGCGTCATCGCCTGTGCCACAGCGGCGTCTGTACCTGGATTGGGTGCAAGCCAGTTGTCAGCGAACTTCACGTTTTCTGCCAAATCCGGAGCCACGGATACAACCTTGGTTCCTTTATAGCGTACTTCCGTCATAAAGTGAGCATCTGGCGTCCGGGTAAGTGGTACATTCGATCCCCACATGATCAGGTAACCCGCATTGTACCAATCTGAGGATTCAGGTACGTCCGTTTGCTCACCCCAAATTTGAGGAGAAGCAGGTGGAAGATCGGCATACCAATCGTAAAAGCTCAACATTTCCCCACCAAGCAGAGAAATGAATCGCGCTCCCGAGGCGTAGCTAATCATTGACATCGCCGGAATAGGGGTGAAGCCTGCAATCCGGTCAGGACCATACTTACGGATTGTGTAAATTAATTGAGCCGAAATCAGGTGCAGAACATCATCCCAAGCCACACGAACATGCCCGCCTTTGCCGCGAGCCGATTTGTAAAGCTTGGCCTTCTCTGGATCTTCCACAATGCTGGCCCATGCGTCTACCGGATTGCTATGCTCCTTGAGGGCAGCTTGCCAGAGTCGCAATAGCTTACCGCGCATATATGGGTATTTCACACGTAACGGGCTGTATTCATACCAGGAAAATGAAGCTCCACGCGGGCATCCACGCGGCTCAAATTCCGGCATGTCTGGACCGCAGGAAGGATAATCAATTTGCTGATTTTCCCAAGTGATGATGCCGTTCTTTACAAAAACCTTCCAGCTACAGGAGCCAGTACAGTTAACACCATGCGTCGTGCGAATCACTTTGTCGTGAGACCAACGCTGGCGGTACACGTTTTCCCATTCTCTATTTTTTTCCTCAAGGATTGACCAATTTCCGGAATAGCTCTCGATTGGTTTGAAGAAGTTGAGACTGTATTTCTTTTTCATCGGTGATCAACGCTCCTTTTCAGAATGATTCAGTCCATCGCAAGTACATGGGAAAGATTCATTCGCTTACTCTCATTATGAAATTCATTCATCTCTGTTCCCATTAGGGAATGTCCTATAGCGTTATAGAAAATCCCTCGTTCTATGGAATCATACAAAAAAAGCCCCCTCTTTCAGAGGGAAGCTTGTATGAATAGATTAATTGTTCTTTTGGCCTGTTAACAGGAGCATCATAAAGGAAATGAGTATGATCGAGCATGTCCAAGCCCAGGCCATGGGGAGATGACCAGAATCTACTGCAATATAGATGGCAGTCGGGATCGTTTGTGTTTTACCCGGAATATTCCCAGCAATCATCAGCGTAGCACCGAATTCACCCAGCCCACGGGCAAAACCGAGTGTAAAGGCCGCTTTAAAAGCAGGGAAGATCAACGGAAAGGTGATATACCGAAAGACCTGCCATTCATTTGCACCCATCGAGCGCCCTGCGCTTTCCAAATCCCGGTCCACTGAGGCGAATCCCATTCTCAGTGTCCGGTAGACCAGAGGAAAAGCCACAACTACCGCTGCCACAACCCCAGCCCACCATGAGAAAACAATAGGCTCGCCAAACCATTGCTCCACCAACCGTCCAAACCAACTTTTTCGTCCGAGTACGATTAACAGTAGAAATCCAACTACAGTCGGCGGGAGGACCAGAGGCAGCATAAGCACGGTTTCAACGAGTGTTTTCCCTTTAAATAATCCTAACCGCGACATGGACCATGCCGAAAACAAACCTAAGAGGATCACCAAAATACTGGATAACAGCGCAACCTGCAGCGATAATCGGATTGGAGGCCAATATTCGTTCCAATCTATAGCTTGCATACTCACTTCGGTATGGTAAATCCATACTTAGCCATAATATTCAAAGATTCTTGCGATTGAAGGTATTCATAAAAGTTTTTGGCTTCTTGAATGTGCTTGGAAGCTTTGACAATCCCGATAGGATACTCAACCGTAGAATAGGTTTTAGGGTCCGCCTCAAAGGCAATTTTTGCCTTTTGCGAAGTCAACGCATCTGTCTTATACACAAACCCGACATCAGCGTTACCCGTTTCTACGTATTGCAGCACTTGTCTAACATCTTTCGCTTGAACGAGCTTGTCCTGCAGCACATCCCATAGCTTTACGTTCGTCAGTACTTCCTGTGCATATTTGCCTGCAGGAACACTTTCAGGAATACCGATTGCTACCTTTTTCACTTCGTTTTTCGTTAGATCCTTGATATTCGTGATGCTCATCGTCCCATCTACAGGGATCACTGCTACCAGCTCATTCGTCAGCCATGTTTTTTGTTGATTACTCTCGATTAACTGCTGATCTACGAGCGACTTCATGTTTTTCTTTGAAGCAGACAAGAACAAATCCGACGGTGCGCCTTGCTCAATCTGCTTTTCCAATGCACCGGAACCACCAAAGTTGAAATTCAATTTAATGCCTTCATGGGATGACTCGTACAACGTCTGGATTTCTTTGAGTGCATCTGTTAAGCTCGCAGCTGCGGAAATGGTGAGATCAACAGTTTCAACCTTTTTCGATGAATCCTGGCTGAAGACCTCGTTTTGAGTCGTGCTACTTCCACTTAAAGCTGGTTGTTGCCCCGCACCGCATCCTGCAAGTAATAACACAATGGACAAAGCAAAAAAGAGTGCCTGACTAGGTTTAATAAATTTTTCCATATGATTTGGCTCCTTGCGTTCACTTTATATTAAATGATAGTCACATTATGAATCGAGTTGTACCTGTTGGGTACGTTCAACCAACGTACAATTCTCAAGCAGAATATGATTATAAATATCCGCTTCCAAGTCCTCCAAACGCTTCAATACAAGTCGGTGTGTACCACACGCTTCCTGTAGCGGCTCAAAGCCATTGGTAATCAAGCGCAGCTCCTGCAATAAATCCACAACCGCTTGATGCTCACCCTGCAACTCGGACAAATGAAAATGAAGTGCATCCACACGTTCAGATGCCGAGTCTTGAAGAACCGCTTGAATCAATGGAAACAGAAGGTTTTCCTTGAATTGAATATGTACTGATAATTTCTGCTTAAGCAAGGTATAAAGTTCGTTCACTCGCTTTAGGTGCGAATAACGTTCGCCATGGACCCGCGTCAGTTTGGTAATATACGGTGTGAGCGCCGCTAGTTCTTCACATAATTTTGTGTGATACTCATCCTGAATATAGGCAATCAGTTCCTTGGGTTCCAGCGAGGAAGGCTGCATTTGCTTTTGCTGTGCCTGACTTTCCTCCACTTCATGCACCCGCGCCAGCAGTTCATCCACGTGCAGACCTCGGCTCTCTGCTGCTTCACGGAGCGGTATTTTCCCGCCACAGCAGAAGTCAATCCGTAGTTTACGGAACAAGTCACTTGTCTTGGGCACTTCTTTCACAATGTCCGCTACCCATGTTTCTTCCGTTAACAGGCTCATTTTTCATTCCCCCATCTTACTTCAGTTTTATACTTAATTTTCATTCTATGTTTCTCTCAAGACTGTGCCAATAAGGGGGTTCCCTTTTTCACTCATGGAAAGAGCCTGCTTATAAAAAACCTGCAACCAGCTGTTCTGCTGCTTCTTTGCCTTGAGCGATACAATCCGGAATGCCAACGCCTCCATAACCAGCACCACACAGAAACACATTCGGAAAATGCCGGGACAAATCGTGTCTCACCTTCGCCATGTGCTCTGTGTGCCCAATCGGATATTGCGGCATCGATTGAATACACCGACTGACCTCGGTCATTTCAGGTTGAGCTTCAATCCCCATTAAATCTTTCAGGTCTTTGCGAGCTGCTTCCACCAGTTCATCGTCTGTCATCTGAACCCACTCCTGTGCACCTGCATGACCAATGTAAGTCCGTAAGAGTGTATACCCTTCAGGTGCGGTATGGCTCCACTTTGTCGACGACCAAGTACAGGCCGTAATCATTTTTCCTTCTTTGCGGGGGACGAGAAATCCAGTTCCCTCATAGGCCAAGCGAAGGTCTGAATTTTTATAAGCCAGGGAAATATTCGCTACCGAAACGTAATTGATCTTATGGAGCCAGCTCACACTTTCGATATCGGAAAATAATGCAGCCGCCTCAAAGGCTGGAACAGCACAAATCACTGCATCTGCCTCTAACATTTGGCCATTATCCAGGATTACCTGATAAGCGTCCTCTTTTCTTACTTCAGAGGCACGCTGTCCCATCACAAATTGAACGGTGTCAAGCTTTTCCTTTAACCGCTCCACGATGGTGGATAATCCTTGCCGATAGGAAAGAAACATGCTTTTCTTGGCGATTTCCGGGTATTTTTTAGATATACCTGATCTTCTCCCGGCTCCCTTAGCCATACCTATAATCAGACTTCTATGCTTTTGTTCCATCTGCTTAAATTGGGGGAAGGTTGACTTGAGGCTAAGAGAATACGTATCGCCAGCGTAAATACCAGATAGCAAGGGTTCCGTAATCTGGTTCAACACTTCTTCGCCAAGACGCCGCTTGATAAAATCTCCCAGAGATTCATCCATATCGCCTTTCTTGGCTGGAAGGACCAAGTCCAGGGCTGCGCGCGCTTTTCCCAGCGGAGAAATTAACCCTGTCCGGATGAAAGGAGTTAGCTTTGTTGGAATACCTAAAATAAAGCCCATCGGCATCGTATGCAGCTTGCCTTTATGCAAAATGGAGGCAGACTTGGCCTTCGGGTTTGTTGACACCAAATCGGCTTCCAGCCCCAATTCCATAGTCAGGTCCAATATAGCTGTCTTTCTGGCCAGAAAAGCATCCGGTCCTTTTTCAATCATAAAATGGTTTTGGCGAACCGTTTGCAGCTTTCCTCCCAGACGGTCGCTTTTCTCCACCAGTGTAATCTCCACTTCAAGCTGCCTGTCCTCCGCCAGCTTTTTCACATAAAATGCAGCGCTTAAACCGCTTATTCCTCCACCAAGGATCACAACTTTTTTAGCATTTTTATTCATGAGCACTCTTCCCTTCCCACTCCGGGCATATATGCACAATAAGGGTCACTCTCCAGGTAATCTCCGGTGATGGCAAAAGCCCTTGCTCTGGAACCCCCACAGATTGTATTAAATTCGCAGACTCCACATTTGCCTTTAAGCAGAGATTTATCTCGAAGATTATTCATAATCGGAGAGTGCCGATAAATATGGACCAAACTGTCGTTCCGTACATTTCCGCATGACAGCGGCAGGAAACCACTCGGATATACCTCGCCGATATGACTGATAAAAACAAATCCATCGCCATCATTTACACCTTTGGGAGCACGCCCCAAAACATCTACCCTTTTTTGTTCGGACGTCGCGTTATGCTGTCCTGCTTTATGCTTTTCCTGTAGGACAACCCTTCGATAGTGAGGTGCTTCGGTAGCCTTTACACCGTAGGGCATCTGTTGCTGTATCTGATACAACCACTTCATTACCGCCTCATGCTCATCAGGAGTAATCATATCTTTTTCCATACCACGTCCAGTTGGAACGAGAAAAAACAAGCTCCATAACACCGCCTGCATTTCCTTGACCTTCTCTGCGATTTTCTCCAAGTCATGAAGATTGTATCGGGACACCGTTGTGTTCACTTGGATAGGAATGTTCAGTTCCTTCAAATAGCCAATTCCCCGCATAGTCGTATTGTAAGAACCCACTGTCCCACGAAAATGATCGTGAATGTCCGCACATGAACCATCGAGGCTAAAAGCCCATCGTGATAAGCCAACCTGCTTTGCTTTTTCGACAGCTGCTCGTGTCACTTTCGGGGTCGCACTGGGAGTCATGGAAACCGACAGCTTTTTCTCCTCAATGGCATATTGAGCCAGCTCAAACAAATCGGGACGCGCTAACGGATCTCCACCTGTGAAAACCACCAGCGGATGATTCATCTCAGCGATTTGATCGAGCAGCCTTTTGCCCTCTTCCAATGTCAGCTGACGAGGGTCAGGCTTATATTGGGCTTCCGCTCTGCAGTGAAGGCATTTTAATGCGCAAGCTCTCGTTACCTCCCAAATGACAATAAACGGGTCTACACGATAATCTCGTGGCGTTTGCAAAGATATCATTGATGTCTCTCCTTTTTAAAAATATAAAAACAGCACAGATACATAGAGCATCAATGAAAATCCAATTTCAGCCATGCCTACATGCTTTGCCTTTAACTCGAATTTAGGAAGCCATATAGCTCGTATGAACAAAATTAAAAATGGAATAATCAAAAACACCTTGATCCAGGCGGCAAACAGCACAATGATCAGATGATAGATAATAGACGCATAATAGTAACGTGGATTTTTTCTTTCACGGATGATCGTTTTAACATAAAGAGCCGTTCCTATGAAATAACATACCAACAGCAAAAACAGCTCTGTAGTCAGTATCCAATCTCCGCCTTCTTCAATATGAACAACAGGATATATAAAAGAACAGAAAAGCAGAATCGCGGTAATGTCATTTAACAAAGCACGCTCATTTTTGATTTTGGCGTAATACATATTAGCCATAAAAAAGAATAGGAGCAGAACTCCGTACCAGATCAACGCAGGTTTAACCCATACTAGAGAAGCTAAAAGAGGAAGGAGTATTGCTCCGTATATAACAACAGGTTTACGGTATCTTTTACTGTTTCCTGTTTTGATCCATTGGAGAACAGGAAAACTAAATAAATAGATAAAAAACCAGCATACGAATAGAGGTATATGAATGAATTGTTTTGGAGAAGCAGCTAAGCCAAACAAAAATGGAAGAATGAGCATTGCCCAGGCTCCATGCTGATTAGGGATGTATCTACTAATCCCTTTCAACGTCTTGATCCTTTTTTCACAATGTTTAACACCTTTATAGCTTCGGTTAATCGACTCATCATCCATTCCCCCAAAAATTCAATTTTTCACCCTACTTTAATTCTAAGTATTCTGTCCAATTGAACCAATCAGGGAGTTCCCTTTTTTGTTTGGGGGAATAGCCTAACCTGAAGATAAACCCTTCACTTTTCTTATAAAAACGCACCGAAGTAATCATCCAGCGCTTCCTGGGAGTATCCGTCATCTCCTTGCCAACTTGCTACGGAATAAAAATCATCATTGCCGCCGCGGCGTCTACGAGGTGTGTCCCGCGGTACCAGCAATCCCGCATACCCCCACACTTCCATAGCCACATCGCGTTCATTTTTGCTGGATGGGAACACGTCTTTCCAGCGCTTCTCCAATTGTCGTGGACCGTTATGAGCCTCACAGTCCTGAACAGCTTGCAACATGTTATGAAGGATAGCCAGATCCTGATCAGAAACCTGGAACTCCTCCTCTTGACTGAACAATTCAAGGTCTATCCAGCAATAAAGAAGGTGATTCAGCCGAATACCTCCCCATTTGATTCGTTCAAAATTCAGTACATTCAAATCCGCATTGACGTATTCCTTATCGGACATTAGTTTATGAAAATTACAATCCCCACAGCTGCTGTAATTGGGCAGGACGACGGGCCGTTCCCCATAGGTATGCAACGGCAGTTTTGCGGTTAATGCCCAGCTCGACAAGGCGCTTCGCAAATGAATCTTTTTCGTGGAAAGACTGTGCAAAAACGCCGCGGCCACTCGCTCTTTTGTAGCCTTTTGCTGGTGCAGCTCATGTAACCTTTTTATCATCTCATCATGTGTAATGGTGATCGGATCGAACATCAAGCCCTTACTTTTGGCATATTCAAAATCCTCGCCTGAAAAGGGTCCTCGTTCCTGCTTCCAGCCGCTGGAGGACCAGAAAGTGTTTATGAGTATTTTCCTTGCTTTTTTATCCATCACACTTCTCCTTACTTATCTGACACTCTCACCTTCAACATTCATCTTTATACTTAAAAGCAATCGCAGTGTTTCCAGATCGGGGATCAAAATAGGAGCAGATTTTTCCCCAGATTAGTTTATATTCCTTGTAAGGATAGGGCTTGGTTTGTCGGTAGCTTGGCTTTATGGACAAATGCCGCTCTAACAAACGATCATGCTCCCTTTGCCGCTTTCGCTCGCCTTCCTCAGACCAATTATCCCATGAAGTTGGAAATTCATTGCCCTGGAGCGAGATCTCCACAACCATTAGGCTTGCATCCTTAAAGCATACAGACACAAAAAAAAGCCGATCCAGCAAAGGAACCTGATCAAAATGATACCAAATGTACCCATTCCCCAGCTTTCTTTCAGAATGAAAATATTTCGAATAGAAAGCAGTCTCTAACAACTGATCTTCTGTTAAAGAAGAATCAATCGCTTGTTCATCATTGACCTGGATGATTCCCGATTCCCAGTCATTCATTGCTGCCACTCCTTAGGATGATATGCCGATCTTCTACAGCTACTCTATGTCCTTATTTATCCACATGACGGAAAACGGCCTGCCAGGCCCGATCCAGCACGCGCGTATGTAATTGTCTGGCATAAATATTTCTCACGATGGCAAGAACGATCACACCCACGAATACAACGCTAAGTATGGTAATAGAGGGAACCCAGTGGTCGAACATGGCATTCGCCAACACTTGCAGCAGATGTCGCTCCGGCTGCAAATATTCCACCGCCGCAACGATGCCTGCTGCCAGTAATATAATCACAGATAGGATCATAAGCATTGTATTAATTACTTTGTATCTGGCAAGCCCTTGTTGAAAAATACGAGTGCCGGCATATTGCTCCAGCAAGATGATCTGCTGGTGAACATCATCCTTCACCTGTTCTACAGGCAGGTCGTGCTTCTGAATCAAAGCATGTGCTTTCTTCAGTTCGGATTGAATAAATAGACTGTTCTGGATGGCAGATCCTAACTGACCTAAAACGTTCATCTCTTTTTTACCTCATTTCAATATTTAGTAAAAATCAAAGTAACCTCGCCAGGCTCCTTCATTCTGATGCTTGGCAAAATAAAAGCAGCCCCCGTCGACAATATTCAATCCAGCCTTGGCATCTGACGCAATCTGAAACACAAATTCACAGCCTTCACCAAAGTCGATGCCTGATTGAATAAAGCTGGGATAGCCACCGATTTTGTGAACCACATGGATTCCCTCTACGATGTCCTCAAAATAGTCGGGTTCCTCTTCATCCATGTTGTTGATAGCATCACCATACTCCTCAGGGATGTCTTCCCCGTCCCAAACGGGATAGTCATTCTCTAGGAGCTCAGGGAATAACGGGAATGCCTTGATGTGCATGAATGCTGGACCAAAATCTTTTTCAACCAAATCCTCTACCGACGTATACTCACGAATACACATATATCCTTCCATGTCCTCATGATCCAGTACATCGGGAGACAGGAAGACCGTCAACAACTTGACATCACGCATAGCTTGAGGAACAAAAGGCATAGCAGGCAAATACAATTGCATGATCGGAGCCATAGCATTCCCCTGTACATCAATGGGTTGTTCTTCCGCCGGCAAAGCCACTGTAACTCTGCCAATCCAGCTCTGTTCCAGGGAATCTAACGGTCTGCGGCCCCCTGTATGAAAAATAGTAGCTTTACGCTTTAGAATCGTTCTTAGCTTCTCGATAGAGTTGCTGGTCAACGAAATCACCCCTTTTTAGGCTAGAGTAGAAACTTAACAGCATACTCGCCTGCTTTAAATCCAAACTCACTTAATCGGTCTTCCATCTCTTGAATTTGACGAAGATAATCTTCCGGTACAGCTGGCAAGTCTTGTTCATTGACCAATGTTCCGCCGAGTCTGGCGCGTGCATATTCGGCACCTTTCCACATCGCCTCAAACACAACTTGCGGCTGCACCGTTCTTACCACATCCATACTGAAAATCAAATCTGCAAAGCGATCCTCTGCAAGTGTACTTAGCCAAAAAAATCCAGGCTCGGTTCCCGTATGTACGCTAAATAGTTCATCATTACCTCCCGGATCGTGATGGTGTGCATGGAAAATGTCCATATCTCCCCACTTCATTCCAAGACTCAGCATGACATCCCAAATGTCCGCTCCACGATAAGATTGACCTTGATCCGCTACCAGCCTAAGCATGACAGTGTGTTCCCGCTCACCTTCCTGATCTGCAAATGCTTGAAGTTTTTCTGCTTTTGCACGTGCATGGGCAGCATCCTCCCGAGGGAGCACACGAATGGTCCCCTTCTCCTGAAATCGCGCCGGTAGTGTGTTCATAAAGTCGGCAACCTTGGCTTCTTCCAAACAAATCTGCATCTCTACATTATTGAATATATCTACACAAATACATATTTTATCATAATGGCATTCGCCTTCTAGTCTACGCCCGACGTTAGTCCATATCTGCAAATCTTGAACATGCCCGTATACGATATATCCTTTGAGCAATTGCAAAATGTCTTCATCTGACAACGTAAAATCACAGAATTCCACATCTATCAGCCAGTAGATATTAGAATCAGGCTCCACTTCATGGATTCCTTTTATCATCTTTCTAGGCGCATGATTCAACTCTATGGCAAGAATGCTCGATACGTCCTCACTCCCATACTCAGGCAAATTCAAAACATACTCCTCCTTATTACCTGTTTTTTACTTTACAGTTTCCTATAACTCTCAATATATATTAAACTATAAACCACCGAGCACAAAATAGGTTAAAAGTGCTGGGTTGTTGAACATGACTCGTAGAAACTCAAAGCTTCGAAAGGGGAAACGCATGATGCAAAAACTGTGGCAAAAAGGAAAAGCTCTGTCCCTGCCTATTATCGTGTCGGCATCGCTGATTTTTGGAGCGCTGTTTGTAAGTATACCTGCGGCCAATGCCGCTGCAACCAAGGAACTGCTTCAGCTATCCGGACAGACGACTTACTACGGAGAGGTTGTGAATGGTCAGCCACACGGACGCGGTACGATCAAATGGAGCGAATACAAGCAGTATTCGGGCGATTTTGTGAATGGAAAACGCTCAGGAACTGGAAAATATATAAATCAATATACAGATGCAGATGGACAACATCATAAAGTCGTATACAACGGAACATGGAGTAATGACACGATGAGCGGCAAGGGTATGCAGACTGAAAAGGTGACACAAATGGACGGAACGATACGTTCGAATGAGATCCAAGTAGGTACTTTTCAGAACAATGGATTACAGAACGGCTACCAAGTGATCCATGCTGTAGCCGACCCGGACTATAGCTTTACTTATAAAAATGGAAATGAAGTGCTAGCTATTTTGCACACTAATCAGGATCTGGTCCAAAGATGGCAGCAAGGAGAGCTTTTCTCCGTAAATTATAAAAATGGCTCCATCCAAAAGGAATATTCCATTTTCCCTGAAGAAATTGCTACCAAAGAACGTCAAAGACAAGCGGCTATCAAATATCTCAAGGGGATTACCGCCAAGGTCACCCCTCACTTGCAGCAGTTTGAAAAACTGTCCAAGCAAGTCCCTCTGAAATAAGCTAGAATACCGCACAATATATAATTAGCCTCTATGCAAGAACCCCTCTCTTTCTTATGGGAATATCTACAAGAAAGAGAGGCTTTTTCTTTTTCATTATCGAAAACAAGTAAGAACTTCGGATCATAACAACTCCTACTATTCTCCCTGATATACCCTCATGAACTCATACAAATGACTTATTTTTTGCATAAACCCCCTCCTTTTTTTGCTAACTAACGCTAGAATCACTAAAATATTAAGTAATTATTTTAATCATCCGAGGTGGACATCATGGCTAAAATTATGGTTCCTCCTGAGAAACTAGAGGCAGTTTCCAGGCAGTTCGCACAGGCACGTGAGTTGGGGGCACAAATTTGCGGACAACTGTCCCAGCATATTCAAATGCTAGAGAATAGCTGGGCAGGAACGACACAGCAGCGCTTTTATCAGGATTTTCATAAAGCACGTGGACAAATGGACGCTTTCACTCAAACGGTTGGTTCTGTCAGTGCAGAGCTGCGTTCGATTGCAGTAAAATTCAAGGAAACAGATGCCCAAGCAGACACGGGGATTAACCAAGGCGATCAGAGCAGACAGATGAAGAGCAGTGAAGGAACAACTTCCGGAAACAAAGGAAAAGATCCAGCAGATATAGCCATTAACAGCCTGTCAGAGGCCAACAAGTGGCGGGGGCAACTGGGTTTTGCCGGAACAGCGATTTATAGCGGTCTGGCTTCCACACTTGTACTCACCAAAACAGTAGAATTCAAGAAAAGTCTGAAAAATCCCACTCGGGCGGTTATACATAATGCGGCATGGGTGAAAGGCAAGGGTAACAATGCTTTTATGCGTAATTTGGGCAAAAGTATAAACCGCCAATTCGCTAAACCCGGTATTGTGATGAAGGGCCTGAAGGGCTTTGATCGTTTAGCTGGAAAGCTGCAAATGGGTAAGCTCGGCCTTGGATTTAACAAAGCCAGTAGCTTTCCTCAGTGGACACGGAACGTCATCGCTGGGGTAGAAAAAGGCCGTTACGGCATAGCTACACGCCAAATTCCCGGCATGATCGCCAAAAAACTATACCCTATTAATGCCACCATGAATATTGTGGGCGAAGGGATCAATCTGGCTGGAAAATGGAAAAGCGGGACGCTTACCGGAACGGATGTGGCTGTATCCGCTTCTAACGTAGCGATTAAAACTGCCGCGACATATGGCGGTGCAGTCGTTTTGGGTTCCATAGGCGGTGCCATTGGCGGTCCGGTTGGTGCAGCCGTCGGTGCATACGTTGGCGGTACAGTGGGAAGCT
Organism: Paenibacillus ottowii; assembly: GCF_050516475.1. Taxonomy (NCBI): domain Bacteria; kingdom Bacillati; phylum Bacillota; class Bacilli; order Caryophanales; family Paenibacillaceae; genus Paenibacillus; species Paenibacillus ottowii. Next base: position 1,659,446 of record NZ_CP191577.1, read on the forward strand.
GGGCAGGTGGAAAAGTCGCCAAATTCGCTGAAAAAGGGATACGCTGGGCCAGCAAGCTATTTAAATGATATATACACCTAACAGATGGAGAAGGAGCCTGACTATGGATAAACAAACGGTAATTTTAACGCTTGAGGAACTGGGCTTTGCCTTGACCGCACTGGGCGCAGAAGATATGGCTTCTGGTCTGCTCCAATCCTATTACGGGGAACTGACTGAAGATCGCTGGGAATTGCTTTTTCACGCTGCAACACATAGCCTGATATCCAAGGGCTTGATGGAACAGCGGGATGACGGACAACAGCAACTTGAATTTGATGCGTTCATTGTTGAACTGCTGGCTCACCTGGCACAAAGCCGCCAGATGCTGCGTGGATACAAAGAGCAGCAGGACAAGCAAAATACATTAACGATACACCATGGGGACGAGCGTTTTCTATATCATTTTTCCAGCCACAATGAACTCCATTTCTTTCGCTGGTCTTCCCCAGAAGACTGGCATCACGACATTGATCAATTGTTTGGCCTGTCGGCTTCCAGCTTCAATGCCCACAGCCGATACGTCGATCTGACAGAAGAACAGTGGAATGAGCTGACCTCATCCAACTTCACAATGCAGCAATTGGCAACATGGAAGCTTCAAGCGTCGGATCAACAAATGATACAAGACTGGCGAGAGGATTTTAATCGAAATCACTGCAGCCTGGATAATTTGAGCCAGATGGTATACACAGATACAGATGAAGAGGGTCCCTCCGTTTCAAATCTACTATTTGTTCTTACAGGAACGAATGATGTGTGGGTTGTAAGAAATACAGAACTGGATATGCAAGCCACCCCACGTCTGCGCATTGAAAGTGTGACCGAAGCTGACTGGAGAGAACGGATCACTCACTTCATTCAGGCGTTTGTACCCGACGAGGCGGTATTCCGTGGATAAAATTGTATACCGCAGATCTTTGGCATTTTGGAAAGCTCTGGGCAGCTTGATGTTTGTGCTAATTTGCCTGTTTTTGCTGCTGCTCATTTTTATCGACGAAGATATCTCTGCTCTGCAAATCTTTTTCTTTATTACATCCGCTATCGTCGGAATCCCTTTTTTTGGTAGTTATTTGGTAGTTTGTTTGAGCAGAACACTTCGTAAGGAACCCATCCTGTTCATCTTTGACGAACATAGTATTTCCGATGGTGTCCGAACTGTCCCTTGGTCTGCAATCACTAAAGTCGAATTCGAGGGAGCCTCCATCCGCAAATGGCTGCGTCCTCGCTTCCCCGCCTTTATTTTTCACCTGAATGATCGCAGTACCTGGGAAGTCAGCACCGATTATGTGTTGAACGATATGGAGCTGAATCAGACAAACAAACAACTTCGAAGTCTCATTAACCAGTATGGCAAGCCGAAAACCAAACGTTCCTGAACATTGCCATTCTTGCAACCAAACAACTTCCTTGCCCTGAAGATGACCCGTTTAAAAGAATCCCATTCGCAATCCGGGTCATCTTTTTCTCTTCGATTTGCGCTCTTTAACCTGCGATTTCTTCTTCCATGGCTCCGATAATGGCTATACTCAAAAAGCCTTCTCCAGGAGTAACCGCAACATATTCCTTGTCTAATAAAAAGTTTGCAATGGTATTCGATGTAGATCCCTCCAGCGGCAGCTAGACAGATTTCCAGGTTTGTGACATATTTCCGTTTCATAAATACCCCTAGGGGGTATAATTGAATATGAAAATACAATCCTAAAGGAGCTATTGAATATGAGAAAACAATGGGCTTTGCTTGCTGGTGCAGTCATGATTATTTTGAGTGGGTGCGGGAACAGTAACACGCCGAACCAGGAGCATACGACAAACAGCAGTCAACAGCATGATACATCGGAAATGAACCACTCCACTTCCAGTGAGCTTCCTGCCGGACTACAAGAAGCTGAACATCCAGCCTTCAAAGTTGGCAGCCAAGCGATTATTCGAGCTGACCATATGCCGGGCATGAACGGCGCTAAGGCCACGATCGTGGGCGCTTATACAACTACTGCTTATACGGTCTCATATACTCCAACGACTGGAGGAGAAAAAGTGACTAATCATAAGTGGGTTATTCATGAAGAGATTAAGAATGCAGGCAGCGAGCCCTATGCACCGGGAACGGAAGTTATCCTGGCGGCAGATCATATGAAAGGGATGGATGGAGCTAAGGCTACCATAGCTTCCGCCGAGCCAACGACCGTATATATGGTAGATTACACGCCTGCTACAGGAGGAGAGCCAGTCAAAAATCATAAATGGGTGACGGAGAGTGAGCTTTCAGCTAATTAGAACTCTTGTATGACTGGTTGCTTATGACCACTAAAGGGAGCCGGCAACGGCTCCCTTTGTACAGAGTGACTGGCGTTTGGACGTGTTCATATGTATTTCCTCGAATTGGTAGATTTAACGCGGCATACGCAGAATGGCTGCCTTCAGTGCTTTGATCCCTTCTTCGGTTTTCAAATAATCCGACGGGGCTCCTTTTGCCCCCAGACAACGCTTCTCATGCTGGAGCAACCATTCTTTTCTCCACAGGCCCCCTGCATAGCCAGTTAGTTTCTGGTTGGACCCAATAATTCGGTGACATGGAATCACAATGCTCAGCTTATTTTTGCCATTCGCACTGCCAACGGCTCGGATCGCTTTTTCATTTCCAATAGCAAGAGCAATATCTTTATAAGCTGTCGTTGTACCATAGCCCACGTTCACCAGCGCATTCCATACTTTTTGCTGAAAGTCTGTACCTTCATAAGCATAAGGAAACGAAAACTCAAAGCGCTCGCCTTTAAAATACTCGTCAAGCTGGCTGGCGCATTCCTTTAATACTTGGAAAGGGGCCTCTTCTATAACCCTCGTTGAAGGCTCATTCCGATTAGAGAACATAATAGAATAAACAGCCTCATTGGTTCCCTGTATCTCAATCTCTCCAATCGGTGATACATAACTCAATGCATATCGCTTGCTCATCAAAGGATACTCACCTTCCATTTCTAATTCCTATTCTTGTGCAACTTTCTATACTCACTAGGAGAACATTGGTTCAAGCTGCGAAACGACTTATAAAAGTTAGAGGGGCTTTGGAAGCCGGTCTCATAGCAAATTTCAAGATTTGTAAGATCTGTACTTTTAAGAAGGTAAGCTGCCTTATCTACTCTTATTTTTTCCAAATACGTACGCGGGGTTTCGGAGGTTTCCTGTTTAAAAACCCGATCCAAATAAAAAGGGCTTATTCCAACATAGTCCGCAATATCCTGTAATACTAGTTTTTCTCTATAATGATTGATTAAAAAAGCAACTACCTTCTGGACAAGCCTGATATACGGCGAATGTTCTGTATGAGGCTGACATCTTTTGCAAGCGCGAAAACCTGCCTTTTCCACGGTGTCTACATCCAAGTAAAACTCGACATTGATTTTTTTCGGCTTTCGGGATCGACAGGAAGGTCGGCAATATATGCGGGTTGTTTTTACAGCGGTAAAAAACAACCCATCATATTTACGATCACATGCTATAATTTTTTCCCACATTTCTTCAAAGGAAAGACTAAGGTGAGCCATGACCGAACATTCCATCCTTTCTATAGTTCATACTCATCTAGTTCAGGATTTTGCAAAATCCTCATATAAATGTGATGTATCTTGAAGGTTAATCAACTGTTCCGCATTCTTTTGCAAAGCAACTATTATCTTATCAGAAAACGCATTTCCAAAGCTAAACCGTTTGACTCCTAACTGCTGAAGCTGGCGGACATTCGTCAGACCTGGCAAGGATAAAACATTAAGCGGAGCATGTATATGAAATACAATTTTTCTGATCTCTTCATCATTCTTTAAGCCTGGCACAAAAATGCCGCTCGCACCACTTTCCACATACGCTTTGGCCCTTTCTATGGTCTCCGAAAGTGGAGCTTCCATCTGCAAAAATGTATCGGTTCTTGCGTTTATAAAAAAATCTTTAAAACCATGAACATCCAAGGCTGCTCTTATTTTGGACAGCAGGTTAGTGTGCGCCCTCACTTCTCGAAGTCCCTTTTGCTGTTTTAATGAATCCTCAATATTAATCCCTGCCACTCCGACATCGGCTGTCCTTAACACATGCTCAACAATTGTTTCTACATCCTCCCCATATCCTGCCTCAATATCTGCCGACACTGGAATCTGAACATGCTCTGCAATCGTCCGAATGATGCTTATATGCTGGTCAAAATCAATAAGCTCTCCATCTGAAAACCCAAGCGTATTGGCAATTCCCCAACTTGTCGTACCTATTGCCTTAAAGCCTGCTTTTTCCAGAGCCAGGGCAGATAGCAAATCCCAAGCGTTCCCTAGAAATAAAATTTCCTCTGATGTATGCAAATCATTAAATTCTTGTATTGTGTTCAATTTATAACCTCCTGATAGGTGATGTATCTCATTCTATCAAGAGGCTGTATTGGTTTCGTCCTCATTCTTGCGTTTATGGTCTGTGTTAATCTAATTAAAAAACAGAAGATTTGGGCCTATGTATCTAGTTGCAACTCACAAATTTGGAATAAAAATGGTTATTCAAGCGCTGTTCTATCCTATGTTTCTTATCTATAATCTTACTAAATCAATTCGAGTTAGATGCTAATCTACGCTAAGGTTTAAAAGTGTATTTGGTGTTGCTACTTACTACTGACACAGCATCACTTTTTCTAGATGTAACATTTCTTTTAGCCTTTCACAATTACATTATTAAGGAGGAGCTATATGTTTAAAATCAGCAATAAACTCATTTCCTATAAAACGAAGTTTTTTATCATACTGTTAAGCTTTTCTGTAATCGCCTCATTCTCTAGCTTGTGCGGCCCCTCGCCTGCCAAGGCTCTTGCTGAGGAAAACGGAACTCCATTACAGGAAACAACTGAAGCGAATATACAGCAAATCCCCACCACCAGCGAGGATACTACTAGCCAAACAGCGGTTACAGCTATTGATTATGATGCTAATTTCTCCCCTTCAACACTTCAGTTTCTGAAGGACAATACAGGACTCGACGGTGAGCAATGGGATAATATTATGAAGCTAGTGAACAAACCAGAGCAGGATTCTTTAAAATGGACTGAGTTCTATGGCTATGCTGAAGATATTGGCGATGATCGTGGATATACCATTGGTATTTTTGGAGCAACAACAGGCGGTTCCAATGATACGGGACCAGATGGCCCCGCCTTATTCAAAGCTTTTGATGCTGCTAGTGGAGCTAGCAATCCTTCTATTGCAGGTGGACTAGCACGTGCTGGACTGAAGGGAAAAATGAGTGGCTCGATTCTAAAACTCAGCGATAGCGACAGTGTAATCAAAAAGAAGATCAAGGCTCTCCAAAATAATGAAGCTTGGAGAGAGGCCATGTGGCGTACGTTTTATGACACCTATATCGAATATAGTGTGCAGCAAGCCCGGAAACGCGGATTTAATACTGCTTTGACGATTGGATCATTTGTCGACACAGCACTCAATCAAGGTGCTACGGGTGATTACGGTAGTCTTGAAGGGGTCCTCTCACGTTCTGGCAATAGCACGAATGAAAAGACGTTCATGACTAACTTCTATGCTAAACGTACATTGGTTGTGGATACCAACGATTATAACCAACCACCTAATGGTAAGAATCGGGTGAAACAATGGAGTTCTCTTTTAGCTTCTGGCGAAACAGATCTTAAGAACGCAGATGCAGCCATAATCAAAGTAACGAATTGGGAAATGAAGTAAATCATCATATACGTAATAAGGAGAGCATATTAATGCCCTCCTTATTTTATTTTTATGAAAATAAAATACCATTCATTCTTCCGTAGAGTTCTTCTCATCGTTCTATTGTGCGTGTGTACAAATAGAAAGACTGCTCCAAAAGCCCGAAAGTTGCAAGCTCCTGAAGCAGTCTTGTAAAATGTTTATGGTGTCGAATGGAGTCTGTTAGATGATTCGGTAGCTAGCAGGCACCCACATCATTACCACGAATCAGATCATCCAGGTCGGCGATGCTGCGGTTGCCCCTATACACACGGAAGTTACTTCTAAATCGCGTGCCGGTAAAGAGTACAAGTGTAGCGTCGCTGCTGGTAGAAAAGAAACGCCGACTTGAAAAAGGAACATATGTTCTGTATAATTTAGCTTAGTAATTTGGAAAATCCTGAACTAACGGAGATGCAGACATGGACGATAAATTTATTGAGGAACTACGTGAAATTAGCAGAAACGATAAGCGAAGATCGGAATTTCTCATTAAAGGAATGAAGGAAACGCTTCAGGAAAGAAAAGAAAAAAACTTTATCGAAAGATGGATTTGGCGACAAAAGAATAAGAAACTTATAGCGCGCAAGTTTAAATCCTAGTAGATATAGCAGAAGCTCTTCGAAGAACTTAAACGAGCATATGGTTGCTCTTTCAGATCAAAGGAGGCCGCAATGTCGCCTTTATCACTGGGCCTCCTCTTCACTTAGCTATACACTTTACTCCGTAACACCTACTTGCGATTGAACTGAGAATCTTCGTATAAGTAAATACGTAGCCACAATAGCGATACCGACTCCAGTTGCTCCAAACCAGGTGATGGAGGCTAGGGAAACCTGACCAACAACTATACCGCCAATTCCGGCCCCAGCTGCCATAGCAAGCTGCATAGTAGACTGGTTGAGACTCAGCATTACACCGGAAGATTCCGGTACGAGAGTGACCAAGTTATATTGTTGAGTAGGTCCCGTTGTCCAGGCTGCGAACGACCATAGGATCAATAAAGCAAATACTGCAATCAGGGAATGCGCGGCAAAAGGAATCAAGAGTAACGAAATACCGTGCAACATCATGCCTCCTAATAATGTAAAGGGTATACCCTTTTTATCCGCGCTGTATCCACCGATTTTTGACCCGATTAGGCTGGCGATCCCGAAGGCAAGTAATACTGAGCTCAGCATATCCTCTCCTATACCTGATACATTCAGCAAGTACGGTGAAATGTAAGTATACGCGAGTGAATAACCTCCTAGCCAAAAGAAGGTAATGCCTAATCCCAAAGCAACTTCAGGCTTTTTCAAAAGAGCAAACTGCTGTAGTAAGGGTACAGGTTGATCTCCTTTCAAGCGGGGAAGCGTCATTGTAATAACAATTAGGGCAATAATTCCTGTCAATGCGATACCAAGAAATACGGTTTTCCAACCATATGCAGAAGAGATCATTCTCCCAAGCGGCACCCCGATAATCAGCGAGGCTGTAAAACCCATAGTGACTGTAGCAATAGAACTGGCCTGCTTGCCGGCTGGGGCTATTTTTGCAGCAATGCTTAGTGCAGTAACCACAACCATCCCCGCCCCGAGGGCCATCAGAATACGGGCAGCAATAAACATTCCAAAACCCGGAAGAACAAAAGAGAGCACATTGGCTACTGCAAATAATCCGAGGGAACTCAAAAGCAGCTTGCGTCTGTCCCATTTAGCGGTTACTGCCATCAGAATCGGCGTGCCAATCGCGTAAGCAAGAGAAAAGACAGTAATCAACTGCCCCGCTGCGGACACCGTAATCCCCATGGTTGTCGCAATCTGATCCAAAATACCTGAGATAATATACTCAGATGTGCCTACCAAAAAACTGACAATGGCCAAAATGTATACTTTCCACGTGCTCTGCATTTTAAAAACCGCCTCTTTTCTTTTAGTATTTTTATATTTTTGTATTTTTGCAAATATCGAAATTAAAACTAAAAAAAATTATGTCAACAGGAACGGGGCATATTTCTGTGCTGCTTCCACATCCAAGCTGTAATAAATAAACGTTCCCTCTTTGCGGTATGTGAGCAGTCCTGATTCTGCCATTTGCTTCAAATGGTGTGATAGCGTTGAAATCGCTACACTGTTCAGCTTCTCGCCCAACACAGAGCAGCATTGACCACTTTCCTCTTTTAGCAGAAGTGCTATCTTGAGACGAGTTGGTTCCCCAAGTGCTTTATATATTTTTACAGCTTGCTGCATCTCTGTTGTCTCTTTCACCCTGTTCGTCCCCCTTCGGTTCCAGCCTTAATTTCGATGTTTGTCGAAATTAACTTAACACAAACTTTAGTAAAAGTAAACCCGCTTATTTTAAAATCACATTTCCTTCTACTCTGCTGTATACATGATCGTCTTTTTCATCTCATAAATAATCCCCATCCTTACAGGATGGGGGAAAATGTTTCTAGAGGCAAAGAGAAAAATCACGGATTTCATTGCATGGGGTTAGTTCGGACTTGCCGTGGGTCTGACAATGATTTCACTCACATCCACATCTGCTGGCTGCTCCATGGCATATAGAATGGAACGAGCGATCGCATCCGGCGAAATCGAAATACGTCGGTATTCTATCATTCCCTGCCGAGCCTCTTCATCTGAAATACTGTCGGCAAGCTCGGATTCGGTTACTCCTGGTGATACCAGTGTTACACGAATATCTCCTCCAACCTCCATGCGCAAACCCTCAGAAATCGCCCGGACCGCATACTTCGTTGCGCAATATACCGCTGCAGTCGGCGTTACACTATACGCGCCAATAGAAGCAATATTGATAAACTGACCAAATCCTTGCTTTTTCATAATGGGGAGCCCGGCCGCGATCCCATGCAGAACGCCCCGTATATTTACATCAATCATGCGATCCCACTCTTCTACCTTCAGAGCTTCCAATTTCGAAAGAGGCATCACTCCTGCATTGTTCACAATGACATCCACACGTCCGAATCTTTTTTCCGCAAATTGGATGAACTTTTCCATCTGATCCCTCTTGGTCACATCCAGTTGCTGATAATCTGCCGTCCCACCTTTTGAACGAATCTCGGAAATCAGCGCTTCCAATCGTTCTGTACGTCTGGCCCCTAATACCACATGAGCCCCATGGTGAGCAAGTAAACGGGCAGTAGCTTCACCGATTCCACTGCTTGCTCCTGTAATTGCTACGACTTTTCCTTTAATATTCACCATGCTTGTTCCTCCTCTAGTTCAAAATATCACTGAAACAGATGACTCTTCATTTCTTTGCACTTCTAATTTTTTCTCCATTGCTTATGAGGTGTTATACCTGCACCTTATTATGATAGGAATGCCCATCAGGCTGGTAGAAAAATCAGAGCAAATTATTGCCTAATCCTCCAAAGACACTTAATATGAATTCACAACCACATCTAAAAATAAAGCCCATCTTAGAGTGTCATTAGCTATTAAAAAAGTGATGATTAGCACATGGTGAAGAAGGGAGAGACATGGTGAAAGCGACCGAAATTGAGCATTCTACTACAGAAAAACAAGCCGAATTGGCAAGGCTCATAGAACGATTTTCAAGTCAGGACGGAGTTCATGCTACCGACATACCTTCGCTTAACTTCATCCGAAGTTCATATACAACCGTTCCGATTTACCAAGTCCATGAACCCGCCTTATGTATTGTGGCACAGGGGAGAAAAGTCGTGATGCTCGCAGAGAAAAGTTACTATTACGGCACATCCGACTACCTTGTGGTTTCAGTGGATTTACCCATTTCCGGGCAGGTCATACAAGCATCAGCTGACGCTCCTTATTTGTGTCTTCGACTCAATTTTGATCCACATCAGGTTTTGGATCTGATCAACAAACCTGCTTGCTCCGCAAACCCAAGCACGGGTTCCAGACGTGGCTTGTATGTAAGCCAAACCAACCTCCCGCTGCTAGATGCCGTGGTAAGGCTAGTGCGTCTTTTGGAAAATCCGCAGGATGTTGCAGTGTTGGCTCCATTAGTCATTCGAGAGATCCTATATAGGATTTTACAGGGGAATCAGGGGGAATCCTTAAAACAACTGGTCATGACCGGCAGCCATTCCAACCGCATTACAGAAGTCATACAGCGGATTAAACAGGATTATGATAAGCCGTTGCGAATTGAAGAATTGTCCCGGCTGGCTAATATGAGTCCTTCGTCGCTACATCGCCATTTTAAAGAGGTTACGGCTATGAGCCCCATGCAATATCAAAAACAATTACGTCTGCAAGAGGCCCGTCGTCTCCTGTTATCTGCATCAGCGGATGCAGCAGATATCGGTTTTCAGGTAGGTTATGAGAGTCCCTCACAATTCAGTCGTGAATACGCCCGCTTGTTCGGTCTGCCTCCCATTAGTGACATCAAGCGCTTGCGTAGGGATCAAGCTCACCCACTCTCTACTCCTACAAGCGCTAGCCCCAATCATAATGACAGGATGTATTCAAACCACACAAAACAGCCGCTCCTCCAGTAGAGAAGCGGCTGTTGATTTATAACTGCTGTGCAATGCACAAGATCACTTTTTCAGCATCAATACGGATCATCGAGCTTGGCGAACAGGGCACGAATAACATCCTTCTCTGCCGCAGTAAGCTGCTGTCCTGCCTGCCATTGTTGAATCTCTTTCTTGACTTCCTTGGGGTCTCTATAGCTGAGAGCATACCCGATGCCACCTATAACATGTACACGGTTGGTTTTGTCCATATTTGCCAATGCTCGGATCATCGTAGTTTTGTCCCTTGTAAACAAATCTTCCATAAGATTATCGTATTCTTCAGTTAGCGCTCCATCCAAGCCAGCAGTGCCCTTGATCACATTCGGGAAACTTTCCGAAGGAACCAAAGCGCGCTGTTTATAGAGATATTCAATGATTTCCATGCTTTGATGTTCACTAATTTCGTTCATCTTCCCCCAATGGATACCTGCCAAATGGTCCGTAATATGACGTACTTTTGCTTCATCACTGAGAGAGGAATCCTTATAATAAGACAGCACAAGCTCCTCTTTACTTTGCTGGTCATGCTGCGAGTTGACGGCGCTTTGCTCGGACTCCCCATGGTTTGCCTCGGATGGCGCCGCAGGGTCAGCATAGGGAGTGCACCCTACGGTTACAGCCAACAATAGTGTAGTACAAGCTCCAGAAACGAACACGCTACCTTTTGACATGAACCCACTCTCCTATTCATATCCATTACGTCTAGCCTGTAGCCACTCATCATGGTTATAACGGAGTAGGCTATGGAGTTAGACTTATCTTCTACTCATCACGTCCAACCGTAGGCTTACGGATCACAGAGACACTGGATTCTCTGACAATCAGGCGAGGCTCGAACTGTACACGCTCATAATCTCCCACGGTCTGTTCCTGAATTCGCTTAAGCAGCAGCTCCGCAGCCAAGCGTGCCACCTCTTCCCCCATGATGGAGACTGAGCTGATCTGCGGAGTCGTTACCGTAGCCCACAGATTATTATCAATACCAACCACTGCAACCTCTTGCGGTACTTTTACACCCAGATCCTTAAAACGGTTCACGATTCCTATCGCCACCATATCATTAACTGCATAAATCGCATCTGGCATATTTTTTAAACTGTAAAAATAATCGGCTGCCCGCTGCCCGGTCTCGAAGGAAAAATCATCGCCAAAATACACGAGTGAAGGGTCCACGTGTTGGAGAGACTGCTCGTAAGCGAAATATCTCTCCTCGATTTTATCCTTCGCAGCGCCTGCGTAAGCAATTCTTGTTCTCCCGATTTTAAGCAAATGCTCCATCACGAGTCTTCCCTCTTGCCGGGCCAGACTGACGATATCCGCCTTGACGTCTTCACCCAGCTTCTTGCCATAGTTAATAATCGACACCGGAACGCTGGCTTTATTAATTAGGTCTACCAGCATTTTAGGATATGCAAGCGGCATAATGATAAGCCCATCTACATGCAGTTTCTTAACCTCACGCACCGTTTCAAGCTCCATTCTGGCATTCCCGGCCGTATTGATTTGCACGACACGATAACCATGCTGCTTGGCAGCCTGTTCTACAGACCAAGCAATCTCTGGAATGATCGCGTTCCGGATATCCGGTACAGCCAGCGCAATTTGCCGTGTCTGCCGCACCTTTAGACTTTGAGCTGAGGTATTGGGCACAAAACCCATTTCTTCAATTACCTGCAAAATAAATGCCTTCGTCTTGGGACTGATGCCCTCGCTATCATTAATAGCCCTGGAGACAGTCGCAATACCAACCCCTGCCCGCTTGGCTACATCCTCTATGGTTACTTTCTTTTGCTCTGACACACCCAAAATCCTTTCACGCTCGGAATCGTTTTCTCTCTATGCACATAAACTCTCTAATATAGATATTATACCACAGAATGGGTCTCTAAAAATTGAATTCGTTTTCTTCTACCCTCTGCTTCACCTGCAAAATTCGTAAAAATTCTTTTGTACTAAGCAATGAGTCAAATATAGCGCCATAGTCACAAGTGATTATATTCACAAAAAAATCAAGTGCTTTTTGCATTAATTTGGTTTGACAATGTGTAAAAATTGTGACATATTATTTTTCGGAAACGTTTCCTTATTCATTTACTTTTATAGCGGCAATGATCATATAATCATCAAGGAGATGACAAGACATGCAAGCATTGAGATGGCATGGAGTAAAAGACTTACGTTTGGAAAACATTGAGCAGCCCGCTGCTCTTCCAGGAAAAGTAAAGATCAAAGTAGAATGGTGCGGCATTTGCGGAAGCGATCTTCACGAATATGTAGCAGGACCGATCTTCATTCCTGAAAATGCTCAGCATCCACTGACTGGCGAAAAAGCTCCGATCGTGATGGGGCATGAATTTTCCGGACAAGTCGTTGAAATCGGTGAAGGCGTAACCAAGATTCAGGTTGGCGACCGTGTAGTCGTAGAACCTGTATTTGCATGTGGAGAATGCGATGCATGTAAACAAGGCAAATATAACCTTTGCGATAAAATGGGCTTCCTCGGTTTGGCAGGCGGCGGTGGTGGATTTTCTGAATATGTGGCTGCTGACGAGCACATGGTTCACAAAATTCCAGAAAGCGTATCTTTCGAGCAAGGCGCTTTGGTAGAGCCTTCGGCCGTTGCTTTGTATGCTGTACGTCAAAGCCAATTGAAAGTCGGCGATAAAGCTGTCGTATTTGGCGCTGGTCCTATCGGCTTGCTCGTGATTGAGGCATTGAAAGCTTCGGGCGCATCTGAGATTTATGCAGTAGAGCTTTCCGAAGAGCGTAAAGCCAAAGCTGCAGAACTGGGTGCTATCGTGCTTGATCCTAAAACTTATGATGTGGTGGAAGAGCTGCACAAACGCACCAACGGCGGCGTAGACGTAGCTTATGAAGTCACTGGAGTACCTCCTGTGCTGACTCAAGCAATTGAATCCACTAAAATCAGCGGACAAATCATGATCGTCAGCATTTTTGAAAAAGAAGCTCCAATTAAACCGAACAATATTGTCATGAAAGAACGCAATCTGACTGGTATTATCGGCTACCGCGATGTATTCCCGGCTGTCATCAGCTTGATGGAAAAAGGATATTTCCCTGCTGACAAGCTTGTGACCAAACGTATCAAGCTCGAAGAAGTGATCGAGCAAGGCTTTGAAGGTCTCCTGAAAGAAAAAAATCAGGTTAAAATCCTGGTATCTCCGCAATCCTAATATCGAAAATTATCAGATGTCTGCCCTTTGCAGACATCTACATCTTTTATTATAAAACCAGGTTGCACGGCAAGCGTCCATGTAAATTAAAAGACAAAACAGCGCTCTCCTACTTTGGTCTCTGCCGTTAAGTAAGAATAGCGCTGTTTTATTATAATCTAGATTATTGAGTTACATTACTTCATTACATTGTTCAGAACATCATCAATCATTTGGCTGTTTGCGATTGTACCTGTATACAACCAGCTGGAATCCTTGCCAAAATCGTATACGTGACCTTCTTTGACAGCCGGAATACCTGCCCAGACTGGATCTTTAATTATCTCATCCTTGCTCACATTTTTGCTGTTCACGATAAAGATATAATCAGCGTCCAGCTCAGCTAGTTTTTCCAGGGATAAGTTACTCCAGTTCGCCTTGGCCGTTTTGGAAATCTCTTGTACGACCTGTGGAATCTTGAATCCCAAATCCTTGTACAATACATCCCCGCTGGATAGATTCTGGTTCACCACATATACGTTTTTATCCGTTACCCACAATGCCGCAGCGGTTTTTTGTCCTACCGTCTGACTCAGCTTGGCTTTCGCTTCTGCCGCTTTTTTGTCGTAGTTGCTCAATACCTGCTTGGCTTCACTGCTCTTATTCAGCACCTCACCCACGGTCAGCAGCTCTTGACGCCAATCATTATTCATATTACTGCCTACAACATAGGTCGGAGCAATTTTGGAGTATTGATTATATTTGTCGCCTTCGACCATGCTCGCACTGTCCATAATGATCAAGTCAGGCTTGAAGCTCAGAACCGCTTCGAATGGAAGATCCGAGGCGATGGCAGGAACATCCTTCAATTCTTTTTGCAGGTAAGCCTGAACTGAGTTTTTACCTACCGACCATTGGGCTACCGGTTTAACACCCAACGCCACCAGATGGTCCTCCAGATAAGAAGCAAGCACACGCTGAGGCTGAGCCGGAACCTTTACCTCATGCCCAAGTGCATCCTTCAACACCCTTTCCTGTGACGCTGGTTCCGTTGATGTATTATTGTTCCCTTGTGCAGCGCCATCCGTTGCCATAGGACTGGATGAGCCTGAGCATGCGCTCAGCAGCAAGGTAAAACTAAGCAATACAATAAATGCCATGGAATGCTTTGCATTTCTATTCATTCGTAAAATCCCTTCATCATGATTTTGATAATGATTATTATCCTCAATAACAGTATGCAGGGCGTCACTTATTGAATCAATGGAACATTCAGACATGCTTGATGGACTATCCAGACGCATATCACTATCAAAAGCAGATGAATATAAGCTGTCCCGATAATGAACCGGGGATACGCCGGTATGTTTTTTGAATGCCCGGCTGAAGAAATACACATCTGGATACCCCACACTCACAGCAATATCCTGTAAAGCGGCATCCGTCTTCCGCAAAAGCTCCTTCGCCTTGTCCATCCGTAGTTGAATCAGATACATAATCGGGCTGCAATTCGTTTGTTTTTTAAATAATCGGGTCAGGTGTCGCGGACTGCATTCCAATAATACGGCCAGACGTTCCAGCGTAATGGATTCCGCATAATGAGCCTGCATAAATCGAATCGCCTGTGCCACAACATCCCGTGTAGAAGTCTGGACCTTTGGTTCCTGCCATTGACGCATACATTCATATGCAAAATCATAGAACCGACCCTGCGCCTGAATCTTGAATAATGCCTCTTGGTCCTGCCAGGCGTCCGCCAGTAGTTGCAGCTTTTGGTATAGTATAACCGGATAGGACGGTATGAAACCATAAGCTGCTGAGGGATGATGATAAACTGTGTGTCCCGCTATAGAGGTCGCTTTATATAGAACAAGGATATATTCAATCCCGCATGACGCGGGCTTTATGTTCAGTTCAAAGCCTTTGCCGCCATGCAGTACATATCCTGAATGGGATGCATCCTTCCAATCACCAGCCATATACACGCTACCCTGTAGCATAAACACAAAAGCATGCGCTGGGAAACGATAGGATTGAACCAGCTCTCCCGCCTCCAGTCGAATGTGCCGGACATCCATGACACGGATCGACGAATGGAGCCATACGGACAGCAGCTTGTTCAGCTCATCAGCTTCACGCCCCTTGCTCATCCCGGTATGGGAACCTGTCTGCTTTTGCCGATCCTGCTTCACGTATCCAAGCCTCCGCTTCATAAAAACTTTTTTTCAAACCAATCTCATTATATATCATAAAGACAGAATGATATCGATCATACAACAATCGTCAACGATATCATTCTTCTGCCCACGTTCCTACAGTTTATCCTCTATCTATTCACAATCTTCCTACCAGATCCTATTTCTTTCATTTCCTAATTGGATATTTTCATGTAGTATAAATCTAATTGAAGTAACCCTGCTTGGGCTATGCTGAGGCTATACACTATGATGAAGGAGGATTTCATATTGAAATCAAATGAAGAACCCACTCTGCACAAAAAGCTTCGACCACGACATATTACCTTTATGGCTATGGGTGGAGTCATCGGGACGGGGATTTTTAAAGGAAGTACCGAAACGATTAGCTTGGCAGGACCTGGAGTTATTTTGTCCTATGTCTTCGCAGGACTCCTGCTATTGGTCGTTATGGGCGCGATTGCCGAGATGGCTACCGTCTACCCCAACATGAATATGAAGGATTTTATCCGTAAGGCTTTTGGAGAACGGCTTTCCTTTATTATCGGCTGGTTGTATTGCTTTATGTGGCTGGCCGTCTGTGTCATTGAGGTCATTGCTGCGGGAAGCTTTCTGCAATACTGGCTGCCAGATGTTCCTCTATGGATCCTCAGTTTAGCGAGTGCGGCTTTCATTATTGTCGTCAACATGCTGAGTGTCGGCGGTTTCGGGGAACTGGAATTTTGGCTTGCTGGCATTAAAATTGCCATGATTATTATCTTTATCGCCTTGGGGGGCTGTATACTGTTCGGGATTATCCCTACAGAAACTCCACCTTATCTGAGCAACTACGCGCAGCACGGCGGGTTTCTCCCCAATGGCTGGCTGGCTATCTTTTCAGCGTTGCTGGTTGTTACCTTTTCTTACGGAGGATCTGAGCTGATCGGACTGACATTAACGGAGACAGAGAATCCAGAAAAGGTACTGCCTAGAGTGGTTAAAAGCTTTATTCTTCGCGTAATTTTGTTCTATACGCTGCCGATTCTCGTCATTTGTGGCTTGATTCCCTGGAATCAGCTGGATGCGAATACCAGCCCATTTGTACAGGTATTGTCTTCTGTAGGGCTTCAAGGCTCAGCACATGTCATGAACTTTATCTTGATCACCGCTGTACTGTCTGCTGCCAATTCGGGGATCTACGGGGCAACACGTATGCTCCATTCGCTGGCGATTAATGGAGAAGGTCCCAAGTCACTCGCTCGCCTGTCTTCAAATGGAGTTCCGGTGAACAGTCTCAAACTGTGCGCAGTCATCCTGATTGTTGGCTCCATGGTCGCATACGTCGCTCAGGACGGGCTGTTCCGTATTTTGATGGCTGTACCTGGCTTTGTTGTACTGCTCGTCTGGAGTTGTATCTGTCTGTCCCAATTGAAACTACGCAAATCTTATCCAGTAGAGCCTACTTTCAAGATATGGGGATACCCTTATATAACGGCGGTAACAGTGGGATGCCTATGGGTCATTGCCTTCCTGTTCTTGATTGACCCGCAAAATCGGATCAGTATCAGCGTATGCGTGGCGTTCATGGCATTTTTGATCATCTGGTCTTTGGTGAAGTTCCGGAGAAAGCAGGCTTAAACAGCTCATGATTCAATCGTATCTATTTCCGGTTTCATATGCTTTTTTGGCCTTCCCAGTTGCTGCGTTATTGTTTACCCTTCCGTTCCTTATCGTGCAATATCGCAGACATGGCTATATTCACAAGGCTAGAGCGTGGTTGCTTTACTTGATGCTGTTATACTTGATGAACGCCTTCTTTTTGGTTATACTCCCGCTCCCGGCATCACGTCACAATGCGGCCTTGGCCGGGGGAGCGTTACAATTGATCCCCTTGCAATTCGTGCAAGACATTATAAGAGAAACATCCGTTTCACCTGCTCATCCCTCCAGTTATGTTCATTTGCTGAAGGAGCGTGCTTTTCTGCAAGTCGTTTTTAACGTGATCATGACCATGCCTTTCGGTATGTTCTTACGTTATTATTTCCGTGCACGATGGGGTTGGTGTCTGATTCTGTCCTTCGCCTTGTCTCTCTTCTTTGAGGTGACACAGCTGACAGGACTGTATGGATTTTTTGACCATGCGTATCGTGTGTTCGATGTGGATGATCTGATGGCTAACACATTGGGCGGTATGCTGGGCTTTCTGCTCGGCGAATGGTTTTCACGCTTCCTTCCCCGTTTGGAACATCTGGACAAGCATCTGGATATTACGACCAAACGGGTGTCCTATACAAGACGAGGAGTAGCCTTTTTAGTGGATTCTATCCTTTGGACAGGGTTACTGGGCATCACGGAGTTTCTGCATGTATCTGCTGCTTTCTGGGTTTCCAGCGGAATATACTTTATGGTGGTTCCTTACCTGACGAATGGACGAACTCCAGGGAAGTGGCTGGTACGCATACACCTTACAGGGAGAGGAAAAAGAGTTTCTCTGTGGGAGCTCATGAAGCGGTACAGTCTCTTGTATTGGTTGTATTTTGGACTTAATTACGTACTAGGTGGATCTGTGCTGGGATCTCATGTGTCTCCTTGGGTCATGGTTCCGATTGGTCTTGTGCTGTTGGTGTTGAACGGATGGTTCTTTCTCCATTTCGTCATACGCCTGTTCAAGAAAGCACCGTTATTTTACGAGGAGCTTAGCCATACTTCACACCAGATTATATGGCCCAAGCGCTATCACCCTCTTCAAAATGACGCCGCTGACTCTGGACAGACTTTGGGAACGGATACAGATCCAAAATAACCGGAAGACCGACAATTGATAAGCATGGCGTTTTGCGTTTCCCATCTAAGCAAAACAAAAAACAGGCGAAGCAAAGGGAAGTCCTTTGTCCGCCTGTTTTTTTATTTTGTGTATCGATGTTAATTCGTTTTGCTTATTTCCACTGTGCAATTTGATCAATTGGTAAACGTGTGGATGGATGTCCCTCATTGATTCCTTTACCCATGGAAATGAGCATGACAGGAACATAACGATCTTTGTCCAGACCAAAGGCTTCTGCAATTTTATCCTTCTCATAACCGCCGATTGCGTTGGTGTCGTACCCATGAGCACGTGCCACCAGCATAAGCTGCATAGATACCAATCCACCGTCGATCAGGACCGTTTCTCTGTTTACAACTGGATCAAGGGCAGCAAAATGGGCTGTTACTTTCTCCTGTTGCATTTCTTTAATGTCTTTCGGCATATAACCCAGTTCTACAGCTTCTCCGAAGATTTGTTCGAAATTATCAAAGTTGTTCAAATCTCCAAACACAGCGATCACAGCCGAAGATGTCTCTACTTGACGTTGGTTGAAGCGAGCCAATGGCGCCAGTGTGGCTTTACCTTCAGGGCTTTCGATGACGAGAAAACGCCAAGGTTGCAGGTTAATGGAAGATGGAGCGCGTGTAGCTTCTGTCAAAATCTCAGTCATTTCCTCGCGGCTGATCTTTACGGACGGATCGTATACTTTTACCGAACGGCGTCCCAACGCGATTTCTTTAAAATCATTTGTTTTTACAATATTAGATGTATTCGTATTACTCATTCTAATCTCTCCTTTGTCCCTCTGGGGAATCGTAATATTCAAATGTCGTCAGTCCATATTGGATATATGACTATTCATCACTTGCAGCATATCAGCTAGTTGCTGCCGCTGGATCTCGTCGAAGCTCTGTAGCAACTGAGCTACAAACTGCGAGCGCTCCTGCTTAAAGATGACAATGCGCGCACGTCCATAATCGGTCAGGCTTACCAAGGTAACCCTGTTGTCCTCTGGTTTCGTGCGTCGTGTGACCATTTCAGTCGCCTCGAGCTGTTTCAAATGGCGCGTTACGGCCGCACCGTCGATGCCAATCTCTTTTTGCAGCAGCGTTTGGCTAATCTCCTCCACCTGATACAACTTGCACAACAACTGCAATCTGGAGGCGCTGATTCCTGCACACCGCTCAAACTTGGAGCTAATCTGTTTGTTCAGCAGCAGCAGCAGATCAAAAATATACTCAGCCTCGGATGGTGTCTGGGTGATATCAATCTCTCCTCCCTTAAGCATATCGCTGGGCTTCGTGATCTAACCGTTGATCCATCAATCATTGATCCATCAAGTAATATACAGCCTCTTTAACAATAAATCAAGTCCCTGAGAAAAATAAAGTGCCTCATTCCAAATAAAAGCTGAGCGATTCGCACGGAGCCGCTCAGCTTTTATTTTGCTTTTATTAGCTAGGTTATTCAATCAGTGTGCAATTAAGATAAGGAAATGGGGTGTTGAATTAGATAATTCCGTGAGACAGCATAGCATCAGCCACACGCACAAATCCGGCGATGTTCGCTCCGACCACCAAATTGCCTGGCACGCCGTATTCCTCAGCTGCCTTCACACTGTTAGCATAGATGTTTTTCATAATATCATGCAGCTTGGCATCCACTTCTTCAAAGGTCCATGACAGGCGCATGCTGTTCTGCGACATTTCGAGCGCTGACACCGCAACTCCGCCTGCATTGGCAGCTTTGGCTGGTCCGAACAAAACCCCGCTCTCCAAAAATACTTCAATCGCCTGTAGCGAGGACGGCATATTTGCACCTTCGCCGATAGCCTTTACGCCATTGCTGACCAGCAACTGCGCTGCATGCTCGTCAATTTCATTCTGCGTCGCACATGGCAATGCGATGTCACAAGGGATAGACCAGATCCCCGAGCAGCCTTCAGTATAGATTGCGCCTGGATGCTCTTTCGTATACTCGCTAATCCGCAGACGATTCACTTCTTTAAGCTGCTTCACCAGCTTGAGATCAATACCGTCTGGATCATAGACATAGCCGTTCGAGTCACTACATGCCACGACTGTAGCACCAAGCTGCTGTGCTTTTTCAATCGCATAAATGGATACGTTGCCCGAGCCCGACACGACGACACGTTGTCCTTCAAAGGACAAACCTTGGGCTTGCAGCATCTCGTTGACAAAATACACACATCCGTAGCCAGTTGCCTCCGTACGTGTGAGACTGCCTCCGTAATGAATCCCTTTACCCGTCAGGACGCCGCCCTCATGTCCTCCGCGAATCCGCTTGTACTGCCCAAACATGTAACCGATCTCACGGCCACCTACGCCAATATCTCCTGCCGGAACGTCGGCATCTGGGCCGATATATTTATACAGCTCGGTCATAAAGCTCTGTGTAAAACGCATCACTTCGTTATCTGATTTTCCTTTGGGGTCAAAATCCGAACCGCCTTTACCACCACCGATGGGTAGACCTGTCAACGCATTTTTGAAAATTTGTTCAAAGCCCAAAAATTTGACAATACCCAGATACACGGACGGATGGAAGCGAAGTCCACCTTTATAAGGACCAATCGCACTGTTAAACTGTACGCGGAAGCCACGGTTGACCTGTACATTGCCTGCATCGTCTACCCAAGGTACACGGAAGGTAATGACACGTTCTGGCTCCACCAGCCGCTCCAAAAGCCCCTGCTGCATATACTTAGGATGCTTAGCCAATACCGGAATTAGCGAATCCAAAATTTCCTTGACGGCCTGATGAAATTCATTCTCATGAGGATTACGCGCGATAACCTTCTCAAAAACGGACTGCACATATTCGGCTGCTGCTTGTTGACTCTGCTCTGGACGGATCATGGTCATTATTTAATACACCCCTTTTATAATTAGCCCCTCTGTTAAATGACGGAATAACTTTATTCTGCACCCTCGAGAGTGGAACTTTATGTATTCATAAAATTTAGTTAACTATACATGATTTTTTATAATAATACATCAAAATTACCTATAAAAGATTTTTGTATCCTTCATTAAATAACTCTATGAACCTACCATTGTCTGTTATATTCCTAAAGCCAAATCTCTTGATTTACAGGCTTTTTTCACGATTTTCCAACGTCTAACACCTTACTCGGTATGGCATCAATATGTGAACAAATTGAAAATAAAACATACTTCATATCTGGAAAATATGGAAACAAGAAAAAGGCTAGCGCACAGGGCGCAGCCTCTTTTCCCATCCGTAAGGGTATAACAACTCACCATTACAGAAATATTCTATTACGCATAAAAGGCTTCAAGCTGACGCACAATTTCGGCCTCGTCATGCTCTACCACCTGCTGGTGTTGCGGCTTGGAGAACAATTGTTCAATTTGTGCCGGGAACTCCTGCTTAATGTCCACCAGACGGATCGCCTCATCGAATTTGGCCGGATGTGCTGTTGCGAAGGTTACACAGACTTCGTCCGCGCCATTATACGCCTCATACGCGGCAATACCGCAAGCCGTATGCGGGTCGAGCAAATAATCATATTCAGCCTTGTATTTCTTGATCAGCTCCAGACACTGCTCATTCGAAGCACCCAGCGCTTCAAAATCTTGCTGGACACGTTTCAAATCCTCTGCCCCGATCACAATCCGTCCCTCAGTTTTGAGGTTATTCATGTATTCAGATACCTTCGCTGCATCCTCTCCAAGGAAGTAGTACAGGTATCTTTCGAAATTGCTTGCCACCTGAATGTCCATGGAAGGACTATATGTGCTTTTGAAGTCGCCCGGCTGGTATTCACCTGTCTTCACGAAGCGCTCCAAAATATTATTTTCGTTCGTGGCAATGATCAGCTTATGGATGGGTAGACCCATTTTCTTCGCAAGAAAGCCGGAAAAAATATTGCCAAAGTTGCCGGATGGCACACTGACATTGATCTTCTTCGTACCCGCAGACTCCTGTGCCCGGAAATAAGCATAGAAGTAATATACCGTCTGCGCCAAAATACGCACAAAGTTAATCGAATTAATCGCCCGCAGATGATGTTTGGCTTTGAAGTCCAAATCAGCGAACAGGTCCTTAATCACTTTTTGACAATCGTCAAAGTTCCCTTTTACAGATAGATTCAGCACGTTCTCATCATCTACCGTCGTCATTTGCAGTTCTTGTACCTTGCTCACTTTTTGATGCGGATGCAAAATACAGATTTTGATGCCTTCCTTGCCTCGTACGCCTTGAATGGCTGCTGCCCCAGTATCGCCAGAGGTTGCACCCAAAATATGAATGATCTCATTCTGTTTTTTGGACACATAGGAATAAAATTCACCCATAAACTGCAGCGCCACATCCTTGAACGCAAACGTAGGTCCATGGAATAGCTCCAAAATAGACAGGGAATCGTTGATCTTCTTCACTGGCGTAACTTCCGGGTGACGGAAGCTTGCATAGCTGCGCTCTACCAGTTGTTCCAAATCTTCACGAGGAATCTCATCATTGATATACAGCGCAAAAACTTCCAGCAGCAGCTCTCTATAGCTCAATGTCGCCCATTGCTCCATCGTAGCTGCCGACACCGTCGGAATCTGCTCCGGCACCATCAAACCTCCATCGTCAGCTAACCCCATGAGCACGGTATCAATAAATCCCTTGGCTTCTACTCCACCTCTAGTGCTTATATATCTCATATACATCCCCCAATAAAAATTCAATTCGAACCTTTTTCGAATATATTATTGTCTATAATACCCTGTCGCGGTGCTGTAACCAAGCCTTTTTTTCATATTTCAAAGACTTTCTCCTACTTTACCATACCCTGATGCATCAAGCATCTATCTTCACTAGTCAATTAGAACGTCAGTTACAGGGCGTAAGTATGAAAAAAAGAAGGCTGCTCCAGCCATTAGGAGCCTGAAATCGAGAGTGCAGCCAGCTTGAGCGAAGGAGAAGTGCAGCTTCCTGTAAAACGCAAATCGTTGCCAACTTCCTCTACCTGCTGTAGGACGTCAAAGAAGTTGCCCGATACCGTAATCTGATTGACTGCTCTGACCACTTGCCCTTGCTCAATCCAGTAGCCCAGACAAGCTAGCGAAAAATTACCAGACGCCGTATTCGTACCCGCATGCAGCCCTTGCAGCTCAACAATCATCAGCCCACGATCCATCTTGCGAATCATGTCCTCCAACGTAGACGGGCCTGGAGCCACGTACAGATTATGATACGACACCCCAATTTTACCGTTATAGCTGCCCTTGGAAGCATGAGAGGTACTCTGCACCCCAGCCTTGCGAGCCGTCTTGCGGTTATGGAAATACGTCCGTAGTTCTCCATTCTTGATGATCTCATTGCGGCGTGTCGCACTGCCTTCAGCATCAAACGTGCTGCCTGCCGGAACGTTCTCCATCAACGGATCGTCAATCAGCGTAATACGCTCGCTTGCCACCTTTTGCCCCAGTTTCCCAGCCAAGCGTGAAAAGCCTTTATCCACCGACTCCGCTGAAAATACCGACGTATACGCAGCAAGCAATTGCGCTGCTGCATCATGACGGAAAATGACCGGATAGTTATCTGATTGAATCGTGTGCGCACCCAGCTTGGAGACGGCCTCTTGTACGGCTTTATGCGCCACATCCGCAATATTGATCTCCTCCACGCTCCGCAGCGAATAATCATGCCAGCCCCCGGTAACCGTCTCGCCATGGTCTGCTGCAATCACATACACATAAGCGGTCGCTAGGCTTTTGCGACGATGGCAGTGCAGTCCTTTGGTATTTACTATCAGGACCTCATTTTCACGAATGCTGACCGAGCAATGCCGAGCCATCACAATCCGTGGGTCTGCGGCAAGCGCTGTATGCTCCATTTCCAGCGCCGCTTCGATCAGAATCTCAGGAACTGTGTCAGCAAGCGCTGAGGCATAAGCAGGCTGCTCAGGATAGCTCTCTGAGCCTGCAAACAGCTCATCCTGCTCCTCGCTCTCCAATATGTCCGCGTTGCTGCGTGCTTCTTCCAATAAGAAGTCGATCACATCCGGTTCCAGCTTTTCCGTAGAGGCATAGCCCATTTTCCCGTTAATGACACCACGAAAAGAAAGTCCGCCATTCTCTACGATGGTATATTGGTCAATCTCTCCCTTTAGCACCTTTACCGAGGTAGAACGTCCATTTACATAGTAGATTTCCATATCCGCATAGCCCATTTCCCGGCCTTTGGCAAACAATGCTTCCTGAAATTGCTGAATATTCATCGCCTATTCCCCCTTTCGTCCACCGACGGTCATTTCGGACACACGAATCGTCGGCTGTCCGCAGTTGACCGGAAGACTTCCACTGACCGAGCCGCACATCCCTTGACCATGGTCCAGATTGTTGCCGACCCTATCAATATTTTGCAGGGTTTCAATCCCTTTGCCGATCAACGTTGCGCCTTTGACTGGCTCGGCAATTTTGCCGTTGCGAATCATGTACGCCTCTTCAACCGCAAAATTAAACTCGCTCGTCGAGGTGTTCACCGAACCACCGCCCAACGATTTGGCATAGATCCCGTACTCCGTATTGGCAATGATCTCTTCACGGGTAGACTCGCCATTTGCAATAAACGTATTGTTCATACGGGATGCAGGCGCGAATTTATAGGACTGTCTTCGTCCTGACCCTGTCGCAGGTACCCCCATCTGGCGCGAGCCCATGCGGTCGATTAGATATCCTTTTAAAATGCCGTTCTCGATCAGTACGTTGCGCTGTGTCGGCGCCCCTTCATCATCGATATTGAGCGACCCCCACGCATTCGGAATCGTTCCATCATCTATAGCTGTGACGAGCGGTGAAGCCACCTGCTGCCCAATCTTATTGGCAAACACGGAAGTTCCATGCGCCACCGCTGTAGATTCCAGCCCGTGTCCACACGCCTCGTGGAAAAGAACGCCGCCGAAGCCATTTTCAATCACGACAGGCAGTCTGCCACTAGGCGCATATCCCGCTTTGACCATCGTGGACGCAATCCGAGCAGCGTGTCTCGCATTTTCTTCGATATTCAGATTCTCCAGGAATTCAGTCCCTGCATACGCGCCCGGCCCACGGAACCCGGATTGTCTATGCTCCCCATCCGTCGCAATCGCGCTTATTCTCATGCGTGTATACGTACGGGTATCCTCCACCAGCAATCCGTTGCTATTAGCGATCAAGACGTTCTGGATCGAGTTGCTAATCCCAACAGAGGTTTGCGTGATGGAAGGATCGTATTGGCTTGCCGCCTCATGCGCCCGTCTCATCATGTCGATCTTGGCGCGTTTCTGCAAACCGTCAGGAATGATCGCAATCGGATGTTGGTTAGGGATATCGTGGGGATGGAGTGTAATGGTGTGTGTACCTGGCGCTCCACCGCCACGAATGGCCTTGGCAGCCGATTTGGCCAGTCTGATCAGACTCTGTTCGCTCATATCGCTGGTGTACGCATACACCGAAAAATGCTCCTTCATGATCCGAATGCCAATCCCAAAATCCCGGCCTGACAGCGCCGTATCCACGACGCCCCCGGTCATGCCCAGTTGTCCATTGGTACGGTCCTCGACGAACACCTCTGCAAAATCCCCGCCCGTCTCCAGCGCGGCTTGCAGCATATCCTGAATCTGTGTTGGATGTATCATCACGTTCCTCCTCGTTTTTGCCATGTTTCATATTGTACGTCTAAGCGATCAAGATCATATGCGGGTACATGTTTATTTCCCATAACTTTACTATACATGATGTTGGGAGTGGGTGTAACTATCTGGGTGAAGGTGTTGAGTGGGAGTGAAGATTTATGCTCAAGGGTGAATGGATTAAAATGAGAAAACCCGATAAGACCGTGAAGGGCCATATCGGGTTATTGAGAAAATTGATTACTGGGGTGGATTGAGCAAGTATGTTCATGTAAGAACGCTACGTGGACGGATCATTCTTCCGATCGCTGTTGACCCCAGATTTTTTTGATTATATTTTAGCGGTAAAAATCCGGGTTCAAAGGCGAACGCTCCGCTTCTTCAGAACGATTCCGTCCCCTCCGCTCCTATGCTTGGGTTTGCTTCATTTTGTTCGCCAAAATACTTTTTTTCAAACGAACTTTAAACAGTTCTCTTCGTAAATCCAGTTCCATGATATGAAGATGATCGGCCGCTTCTTTGACGGTTTCCATGTGCAGTACACTTGCCTTTTGAGAAATGATAGCTAGCGCATCCCAAATGAGCTTTGTGCATGTTTTAAGTCTCTCTATGTGTTCGTCTTCCTGCTGTACCAAACTTTCATATTGCTCAGCCGTATTTTCAGATGGGTTTGTATGTTCCACGCTCTTTAGTATCTTGGGTTGGGTATCCAAGTTATCATCTCCTTTTTATTCAAAGTGTAGCAAAGGATGATGACGGATGTGGTACGTAGATACGTAGCATTGGGAGAAAATAGAAGGTGATCCGGAACAATTCTGTATGGAAAATTGTTGGATGACTGTTCCATGGGATCTTCTTTATTCGCTATACAATTTATTTATGTATTTGTTGCTTTGATGACTTCAATTCGTTTTTTAATTTTAAATATTAACCATCAAATACCAACTTCTGTTGCTTAGAGTCCTCAGGCTCACGCTTCAACTTTTTATACCTCCTTGATGACGATCGTACCTCTCTCATAATATCGAGAATGTCCTAGAAATAAAAAAAGGAACCTCAGTTCCCCCAATTAAGATCATCCAGCTTTTTTAAGAATTTCATACCTTCATCTGGTTCTATCATTTTTATAAAGTTAGCCATACCATATAGATATTCTTTGAAATATGATTTGCTTTCAGCTTCAATTTTTTGCAAGTGACTGTATACACCGAATTTTGTACAATAATAAATATGTTGTTCAAGCCTTTTTTTATACTTTCTCTTTACTTTGACACCTTCATTTACAATTAATCCTGTTACTTCTTGCATGTTCTTATTCGTCTGCAATCTTAATTTCCTGTAATTAATATCAAAGCCTTCATTAATTATTATAGATTTTATTGTGTCTATATAATCCCTAATATTTTCATCACCCGATATAGTGATATCATCTGCATAACGTGAATAGTTCGCATTCATCTTTGTAGCGAGTGCTAACAATCTCTTGTCCATTGTATTGCAAAGAATATTTGCTATACAGGGGCTGGAGGGTGCACCTTGAGGTAGAAAACCTTTGAATGTGGTTAATGAAGCTAAAGAATATGAAAGTTCTTTAGTATAACCATGATCATAAAAAATATAAAATACGTGCTCAAATTTAATACTAGGAAAAAAGTTTTTAATATCTATATTAAGAACCAATTTTTTCTTCGTGTGTGCAATTGCATTGTCTTTAATATTTCTTTCTTTCACAAATCCATAAGCATGAGTATGAACAGTGAATGAAGATAGAATGTTATCAAGTATCCATCTCTGTATAGCTTTCAAATTATAGCTAGGTGTTGAAATAGTTCTTAAAGATCTTGGTATTCTTTGTAAAATTTGGTTGCACTTATTATATAATATCCCAGTACATTCCTTTCGATTCCCATTAATAGTGATAAATGTTTATTATCAAATACAACAGGTAATCCCTGATTAATTAATCCTTCTGCATATTGTATACAAGCTTCTTTGTATCTTTTTCCATATCCTTTTTCTACTAACTTTGATTCCATTAAGTTTAAGTAGTCCATTACACCCTCATTTAAATAGTCAGTAGCTTCTACTTCTGATCTAGTCTTTAGAGCTACTTTTAACTTGTTTTGGAAATTTGCAAATTATTGATGTGATTTTCATTAATTATTTGCAACTGCAACGGTTTTTGTTGCAGTTGTGAAAAGCAGCGGTTTCCTGCTTTTCACATATCAATTAAGTGACATTAATTAAGATAGAGACTCTCTACCATATCTAGAAGACTACTGACTAATATATAATATTTTACTTGATTTTTTTTGTAAATCCAATAGGAATGTATATTTCATCAAAATCCATTGGTTTTTTTGTGAATATGGTTTTAACTTCAAACGACTCAAAGTAATCTATGTTTAGCATATTATACTCTTCTAATAACTTTACAGCAGTTGAAGTAAGTTTATAGTACCCATCTAATGCTAACAAGTTCTCCTCTTGAAGTTTATTAATTAAATTTTCCACCTGAAAAAAACTTAGTCCAAAATTATCACTAATCTCTCTATAAGAGTAACTTGCCTTCACCGAATTAAAATACACTAAGATCAGTAGATCTTTATAATCCATTCTTACTTACCACCACTCTTTCTTTTAACTGACAGGTTCTGTTTTGATCTGGTATTTTTTTTATTTCTTTTTAATTGTGTATATCTTTTAAACAAGCAATTCCACTCTTCTCTTTTCCCAGAAAAGTCTGCATGATACCAAAATGAACTGATTGTGTTATTAGGTATGTTATGAGAAAACCCTACCAATAGTTGGCTATCCCGAAATCCCATTATATTCTGATTTCCTTTTCCCCAAATCGTTTCCTCAAAATCATTAATTAATCTTCTATGCGAATCATTTAAAAATATATGGT
>NZ_CP191577.1:1688460-1690472 GCF_050516475.1 Paenibacillus ottowii
TTGCTCTGCCATCTTTAGAGACCATAGGGATAATACATATATTTTCAAGAATTTCATTATCTAGAACATCCTCCAATTGCCTCTTTAGCGTTTCTTTAATTTCTAACTTTGTAAAGAATATAAATTCTGAAAATAAATGCAGTAAAATCTCTTTTACTTCCTCAAGAGTCGTGTTCTCTAACCAAGATGCCACTTTACTTTCTATATCTTTTGTATACCGTTCTTCTTGACCATATTTCTCTATAAAAACTCCAACTGCCTCATTTATGTTCATTTTGATCCCTCTAGTTAGAAGTAAGAAATAGATTTTGCACGTGAAGCATTTATAGGGAGCGGCTCTATTCTCTATAACTTTTTATAACACCGCCCTAGTTCCTTTAGGCTAGATATATTAAAATAAATAGCAAGCCCACCAATAATGAATAGTCCTCTCATAGCATAAGCAACTTGACTTCCTTTTGCATTGTGCGTTTTAGTCAATCGCTTTCACCTCATTACAATATCTAAGCTCATATAAAAGGACTATATACCCAGATCCGAAGAAACAACCCAGCCATTTTCCTACTAAAATCCGCATAAATATTCTTTATTTATTACACTATAGCATATTCATGGAGATATATGGAACAAAAAGACCCTTTAGTAATACCAAGGGCCTAATATTGAATATCGCTTAGATAATATAACTTTTTAGGGAATTTCCTAATTAAATAAAATGAGGATAGCAAATCACCCTGAACAAAAAATAAAAAATTGGTTGTTTTTGTTATCTCCTTCGCTTCTCTAATATCCAACACATTCATAAGCCGTAATAGATATTGGCAATCAGGCGTAGTATGCCCACTCTCCCATTTTTGATATGTTCTTACTGCAGCCCCAATAGAGTTGGCTACTTGCTGTTGAGTCAGTTTCTCTCTTTTCCTGATTGATTTTAAAGCTTCATGGTCAAATTCCATAAGCATTGGAGCAATGTAAAGTTCATACCAAACGTCGCTACCATCATCGTCCCTTCCCCAACAATTTCTACCCCAAATTGCTGTTTCATGATTGGCTTCGACATAAAGAGTCCCCTTTAACTTGCTGTCTACATTTACCCATATCTTAGCTGCATTCTTAACTTTGACTCCAATCCATTTTAGGATAGGGTCACCCTTTTCATCACATGGAAATATCCCCTGCATACTAAAGAGGTTGCCCGATCTTCTGATATAATCACCAATATATTGCTCGCGAAGATCATAAATAATTGGATATAAATTAGACTTCTCGAGCACATAGTTATAATCCACAATTAAATGTGCTGGTGTTCGTTCCTGAATATTCAACTCTTCTGCAAGTTGTAGATAGTGAAACCAGTTATATAGAACATCTATTTGAGAGCATCGCCCTGTTTGCTTAATTGGATACTCAAAAATAGTTTCTATATCTATTTTGTAATAATAAAATAACTTTTCAAGAGTTGAGTACAGTGTTTCTAAATCTTGTTCAAAATCGTTAAGATCCCTTTTTTCTAAAATACCATGTATATATTGATGTAAATCTCCAATATTATGTACACTTGTATCTGGCTCATAAAAATAGAAAGGAATTCGCTTAACAAAAGTATCTCTTGTGACAGGACGATATACAAATCGCCCATCGGTCTTATAAAAATGCTTTGCCTCCTCCCCAATATAAGGAAATACCTCCTGACCAATTACATCATGTCGAGACATATAATCGGTTAGCCTATATCGTGCCTCTTTATCTGTTATATAGTTTTGCAAAATATCATATTCTTCCTCTTTTAACGTCATAAAATATCGCCTGTCTTTGAGTAAATCTTAACACGAACATTATGGGTAATATAGATGTCATATTGCTCATGTTTTATATGGATTGGAAGCTTTGCTTTACTGAAATACACTTGTTTAGTCAAAATAAAAGACAATTTTACGAATAGTAGGACAGGTCAGTATTATAAACATGAAAATCACAGATTTATCTACAATAAATTAAGTAATATGTAATAT
>NZ_CP191577.1:1690500-1717966 GCF_050516475.1 Paenibacillus ottowii
CCGATAATGTATATAACAAAAACAAGGAGATTTTTTATGAAAAGCAGATTAGATTCCCATTTATTACTTAGAAAGATAATTTATGATACTTGCTTCAAAGAACTTTCAACAGGAAAGATTTTAATGGATAAAATATCAACAA
This sequence comes from Paenibacillus ottowii, assembly GCF_050516475.1. Taxonomy (NCBI): domain Bacteria; kingdom Bacillati; phylum Bacillota; class Bacilli; order Caryophanales; family Paenibacillaceae; genus Paenibacillus; species Paenibacillus ottowii. The sequence goes on from NZ_CP191577.1 coordinate 1,690,643, forward strand.
CGTTCGCAAAGGTTGCCGCTATAGCAATAATAATTGCAGTTATTTTTGAAACTTTATTTTTTGTCATTTATTCAAGCAATTTAAAATCTTATTCTTTTTGGTTTCTAATAGGGGCTTTATTTTCTTTGATCATATCCATTATCTTCATGATTAAATCTGTTACAGCTTCACGTAACTACATTAAAACAAAGTACCCTTTATATATAAAACATATGGAGTACAAAAAATTAAGCTATGAAATTTCGGTTCTAAAAGCAATAAGAATTAACAAACTCTCTTCTAAGAACTGGTTGCCGATATCTTTCTTTGCAGTTTTTAGTTTACCTATTTGGAATGCTATTATTAATAGGATTATCCCAAATATATTAAAACAAAAAGATTTAGGACTTATCATTATATTTTTTGTAGCTTTACTATTATTCTTAGTTCTGATATTTGCACTAAGAACACTATTAACATCTATTCTTTTTAAAAAAGCAGAGGAATATCGTCAACTAAATGAGTTACTGAAGATAATTAAAGAATCTATAAATTAAACTGTCCTTCCCAACTCCTCTATCCATAGTTGTGTAAAAAAGTGTTCCTGAAAAAGGAATCTCTCTTCTTTGAAAAAAGCTACTCTACTCCTCCAAAGTAGAAACGTATAACAGCGTAAACATGGGTTAGAAACTATGGATAGACTCAACAAATGCTATTGAGTTGGAAAAAGAGGAAGGAGCCCCTATGATGCAATACTTGTTTTAGGGAGAAAACAAAAGATAATAGTTTGACCATCATAGTATAATGACAGTCAACAACAAAAAGAGGGGTTCCCCCACTCTCTACTATTTACACCGATACACCTCTAATAATTCTCCGCACTAACAAACAACACTGTCGATTACACATGCCTAGTGTATGTTAATAATATATATTCCCGCACTCAACCCTAAAGCACTTTTCTGAATGCAGGAACATATTCAAATTGCTCTTAAACCCTCGTGTATTAATGCTTTTCATCTCGACATATTACGACCACGCACTCCACATGTGTTGAGTTAATATTAATGACAAATCAAAAAGATGTGATTACAAAATTTTCCCATATAAAAACTAATAGGAGCCTTGACCAAGGCTCCCTTCTACTGAGATAGATACTTCCCCCTAGTGCAAGTACACTTGGAGCATCTGCTATTAATCATAGGCTTTATGATTTGATTATTGCAATAATTCTATGCAAAGCATTATAGGAGTTCAGTTTAGTTTACATCCTCTAGAAAATTCCTACACTTAGCAAAAACACTCAGGTACATCATTAGATCCCTTTTGAGACTTATTTTCCTCACCTTCTTCGTAGGATATCAGAGCGTTAACTCCGTGGCTGAGAATGGCACCGGCTCGTGTTGATGCTGCCACAAGAAGGGCTTCCATTATTTCTTCCATGGTACCTCCCAGAGCCTTATATTTTTTCACATGAACATCGATGCAATAGGGACATCCCGTTACGTGGGCTACTGTTACGGCAATTAATTCCTTTGTCTTTTGGGGTAATGTATTTGCTGTTTGATAAACTTGATGCTCGAAATGAAAATAAGAAGCGGCCGTCTCGGGACTTAATTTGATTAATTCCGGAATCCGTTGTAGATTAGTTGGGGATAGGTATGATTTCATATCATTTACCTCCTTTTCAATATGATTTGGTAGAGCATGTACGGACGCCAAGAATCCGATAGACGAAGCAGGTACCTAGCAGACTAGTCAGTATAAATGGAATACCTATTAGTCCTACGTATTTCCATGTACTTTCGACAAATACAAGCATTGATACCAGAACAATCCCAATTATGAATCGTATAGTTCGATCCAAATATCCGACGTTTTTCATGTTTTCATCCCTCCTGTGGTCATTTTAAGGGATAAAAACGCTTTGCTTCTGTGACATAATCACTTTACTTGAGCCAACTGTTCAAGCTCGAAGCGCTGAAGCAAATAAATTTTACCTCGTCCCAATTGAATCCATCCAAGCCTCTCAAATTCCTTCAGTACCCTGCTTACTACTTCCCTTGCTGTGCCTAATTCCAAAGACAATGCCTCATGGGTAGCATACAGGGGTGCTTCTGAATTGGTATTGGTATTCGTTTTCCGTAGTAACAGTTCCGCCACTCTGCGGTCCATAGGAAGGAACGTAATATCTTCAATAAGACTAGTAACCGAAATCATTCTTTTAATGAACAGACGGTAAATGAATTGGTTTAGCTCTTTATATGTATCCATCCAGTGTTTAAACAAGGCGACGGGAAGTACGAGCAATTCCGTTTCTTCTTCCGTTTCCGCTAACGCTTCGTACCCTGTTTCACCTAGAATGCTGGCCATCATAATGACGCAAACTTCGCCACTTTTCACCCGATACAGTGTCAATTCTCTCCCAGACGGGCTTATTTTGTAGATGCGCACACTCCCCCGTAACACGAAAGAGGCATGTTCGAAAATGTGTCCCTCCTCCAGAACCGGTTGGGCGGAAAGACTTATGATGGAAGCCCCTGTATTTTGCCACTTTTCGAGAGGAACTACGGAGAAGCAGGGGAATTTGGATACAATGTTAGCGAACTTCTCAGGATCCATGCAAAGCAAAACCTCCTAATAGTTTGTTTTTAAACATATGCAAAAACGATAGATTCCATTTTTTTAAAAAAACCCTTCCGTCTTTGCAGAAAGGGACTAGGCATCGATGCTTCTTGTTAAACATCTCACCTTACTCGTTTCAGCAAAGCAACCGACTTCACATGTATGGATTGACAACAAGGATGTGGCAATTACAACAATACAGGATTAGCAGATGTTTTTCCATTTTCAACCTCTGTTTAGTGACCATCATCACATTCCAGCCTATAAGCTAAGGTTAAAATATACAGAACTAGCGTATCCTTTATTTTCATCCATTCCTTTTCGCTCAATTTTCATCGTTTTCAAGTATAAACAACTTTCCATAATGAACTTTTCGTATTCTCTTCTTTAGTGCTAAAGCCGTACTCTTCATAACAATTTTTTCAACCAAAACATTATTATTTTGAGAATAAAGAATTGGAATAAAAACAGGGGAAAACTTGAGGTTGTTGTTTTTCCCGTTTTCCTCAATCGTTTACCCTGTCAGTGTCAGATGTTTATTTTGAATTTCAAAAGTTTATTGCTTGGCTACACCTTAATTTCATCAACACCACGCACTCCACATGTGTCGAGAGGATGGAACGGATATACTCCCTCTTACTTCCCATTTATATGCTTTTTTCTACCCTACACTTCCTTCCCATATTTCCTACTTCCAGTATTACACATTGAAAATCCCCCAATGAATGGGTCATTCTGTAAACTAAATCCCCCTTTTAACCGATAAATACATATGCTGGATTTATAATCCCACTTTTTTAATACAACTACACAAGGAGACACCTATGGAAAATATCGTGACGTACGGTCATATCGAGATCATGCCTTATGAGTTCGTCCGTCTTCATGAACTTAAAATCTTAAAAACAGTCAATGACCATGCTCGAATGATCTGTACAGGCATCATTTCGGAGAAAAAGCGAGAGCTGTACGTACGTGCTTCAGATGAAGAAACCCAGGTCAAAGCTTTTGTTACAGACAAAAATGGCAATCGACAACCCCTTTTTCGAGGCATTGCCTTAGATGTCGAGGAGAAGGTCGTTCATGGTGTTCATTATTTGACCTTTGAAGCCATATCTCATACCTATGAACTGGATATCAAACGGAATAAACGTTCCTTTCAAAATCCCAAGCTCACCTATACGGAGCTGATCGAAAGTATTGTATCTAGCTACCCCAAAGCAGAAGCCATGGATGTTGTGTCCCACCAGAAATCCATTGGCACCTTTATCATGCAATATGATGAAACCGATTGGCAATTTCTGAAACGGATGGCTTCCCACTTCTACTCCCCACTCATTCCTGCGGTGGGCTATGGAGTGCCGAAGTTTTATTTCGGGTTGCCTATGGGGCTCAGCAAAGGAGAAATTAAATCTACGAATTATAAAGTAACCAAACGAGTAGCTGATTTCCAAACCGCCTCGGAGAACCATATCCCTGGCGTGCGTAACGCGGATTTTATCCAGTATGAAGTCGAAACAGAGAAGCTGCTGGAGCCTGGTTATGAGGTGACTTTTAAAGGCCATCATTTGCTAGTCGCTGAGGTACTGACGGAGATGAAAGACGGAGTACTGACCCATACCGCCAAGCTGTCACCACGGAGCGGCTTACGTCCGATTAAAGACTACAATCGCTCTATTATCGGCGCTTCCATTCAAGGCAAGGTACTGAGCGTTCGTCGGGACAAAGTACGCGCCCATCTCGATATGGACGATCAGCAAGATCCAAACACAGATTACTGGTTTCCCTACTCTACTATTTATGCCTCTGCGGATAACACGGGTTGGTATTGCATGCCTGAAGATGGGGACAGCATTCGTATCTATTTCCCCAGTTATAAGGAAGAAGAGGGATACGCGATCAGCTCAGTTAAGAGAGAACCTCAGCCTTCTGGGGGAAAGGCTTCTTTTACTTCTGGTCACGGCACAGCCTCTGTTTCGTCTGCCGGATCAAATTCTTCTTCGGCCTTGTCTGCAGCAGCTCCTGCGCCAGATCGAATGGCAGATCCTGCCATTAAGACGCTGCGAACCAAATACGGCAAAGAAATCATGCTCGCCCCCGATCAAATCGTTATTTCCGGCAATGGCATGTCCATTGTCATTAACGATAAAACGGGCATTGATATTGTAAGCGGAAAAAATGTGAGCATTAGTGCAGCTTCGGATATTGTTATGAGTTCCGGTAACATCCAGCTTTCTGCCGGAAAAATTGAGCTGTCTGGTAAAGGCAATACAATCACATTGGATGACAAAACCACCTTCTCTGGTACGGAAATTAAGATGAACTAATGGAAGGTGAGAATTAGTAGATGGATAAACAAGCAGCGTTACACCATTTTAAAGAGCATCATTTTACACCTTTGCTGGACATTCAGTTGGACAGGCTGGAAGCCATATTTCGTCGCTACCAAGCTCAACTGATCTCCGATTTCAAAGAATCGTTCAGGGATTTGTGTAAGCACATTCTGAGCATGCAGCAGCAAGGTCAAAAAGAACCTATTGGATATATTCACTACTCCTTCTTGCGCACTCAGATGTTGGAGCAATCCTACCTGTATATGGTCGAAGCTTATTCTGCTGAATGGTATGAAGATGATTCCGATTGCAAGTTAACCTATGACGCATCATGGGCTTATGGACCGATGAGTACGATGTTGGAGACCTTGGAGCAGGAACGAAAAATGTATATCGGAACGATTACCTCAGTGGACGTTGAACGACTGATATTGGAATCCGCTCCTTTATTCCACCAGTTTGTGAGCTCCCTCCTGCGCTTAAGCATGGCAGAAGTGGCTCAAATGCCTGAGTATCTCGCCATTCATAAAGCGAATCGTGTAGCCATCCGAACAGGCGAGTACAAAGATATCAGCGAGAATCAATATGTTGAAGATCAGGAAGCACTTCTTGCAGATCATGTGAGAGAGCAATTGATACATTCCAGTGAAGAAGAACCTTATGTTTATGAAAACCTGAAGCAGCTCTCTCTTTCCCACCTTCAGCTGATGCAAAAGGATTTGCGTTATAACGATTTCAGCCACAGTGACTTACGGGAAAGCCAGTTTCATACCTGCATATTGATCGGAAGTAGCTGGCAACGAGCGAATCTCGAAGGAGGCAGCTTTCAGAGGTGTCTGCTGACGGATGCGGATTTTAGATATAGCAATCTAGAGGGTGTTCATTTCCGCGGTGCCAGCGGACAGCCGTATCGGGAACATGGCGTTCGGGTGCCAGGGCTATGTGGCCTTCATTTTGAACACGCCATCCTGGATGGAGCTGATTTTACAGATGTGTATTCGTTTGAACATACGTATTTTGAGGGGGCTTCAATGCAAGGGACCCTTGTCCCACGAAAGTACCAACAGCATTGGAAATTAAGCGAAGCACAGCGTCAATCGATCGTGTGGACAGAGTAAGGAGGAATGTGTATGCGCCATTATTATGTGCTGGTCGATGATCATCGTATTTCTCGAAATGTTAAACCGATGAATTTAGATCTTTTTAAAACGCCATTTGTTGGCATGCCTCCGGCTCAGGTTGTAGATGTTCATGCGACAGAAGATGCCGAGTATACGGACTGGCTACCATTTTCAACCTCACAACCACTATTTTCCGATTCTATGAAACGGATTCTAGAACTATACAATACACAAGCTCGGTTTAAGCAGGTGTATATCGTGAACCGGGAACCTAGCCGTCAGGAATTATATTGGATTTGTTCCGTTCCCTCTGTGGATGGCATTTCAGAGCAGACTGAATTTTATGCGCACGACCAAACTCTAAAACGACTTGTCCTAGATAGCCATAAGGTGAATGGACACCATTTTTTCCGATTGTCCAACGTGAGGGAACCTTATTTCATCGTTAGCTTAGAGGCTGCTGAAAGCTTGCTTCGGCGCAGTTTGAGTGGTTTTCGGCTACAGAAGCTAGAACTTGTATAAGGAGGTTCAATCTTGACGGAGCATTGGGATGAATTTTTTTTAAAACTGCATCATCAGCAAATATTGAAAGAGCAATTAAGTACAGCGGAAAACGATGAAAGCTGGATGATGATATCTATTGAAGAAGCGATAGAGGGAATTTTAAAAGGCTCACTAACGCTGACGAATGAACAGGAAATTCGGTTTCAAACCCTTCCTGTCTTTGAAAATCAAGTCACCATTTCCCTGCCTGACTCTCTTGCTCCAGAAGTTCGAACTGGACAGACGGTAGATCCATCGAGAAGCTTCGTCGTTCAGGACAAGCTGGGCGGAATCCTGTTCGGTCTGCACCAAAGCGGGCAAGAACTGGACCCTACGCAAATAGAAGTCTATCAACAACAGATGATTGAGCAAACCAGTCGCGCACAACCAAGTATGAAGCTTGTAGATGAAAAGATTCTTTCTATTCAAGATACCATCATTGGCTGCTATGAAGCTATTTTTCTAGTTTCCCCCTCTCCCTATTATCAGATTGTCTTTGTGCGTTCCTGGCGTGGCAAGGCTATGATCGGGAGTTGCCAATTTAAGCTGGAGGATGCTCCACTCTGGGTACCATTAACCTATGCCATGCTGCACACTGCGACATGGTCGGAGCTTTCTTGAATCTATACCTTTTATCCAAGGAGGTACTTATATGTTTTTACCTATACTTATTAAAGCTTTGGCCCAAGGTGCACTCAGCGGAGAACATTCCTATGTGGTGAGAGGAGCCAAGCTACAGTGCAGTCAAGGTACAGACCCTGGTGTGCTTAATATGATGTACAGCCATGGTGTCTTCATTAAAGATAAACCCGTTCTGAACGTGGACGATGCCATTTGTGGAGCCAATATTAGCAAAATAAATGCTTTTGGTCTGTGTAAATTGAAGCATGGTCTTCCTTGCGAACCTGAGATTGCGTTTGGGTCCAAGTGGACCGGTGGGAAAGAAGACGTATTGATCGAGGGGGCACCCGCCCTACTCAACAATTCGACGTTAATGTGTAGCTGTCAAGATGTTCTGACTAATACGTTCAATTTCATGATAGACCCCAGTGATGATGGTACCCTCTATTCTGCGATCGGACCTAGTGGTGGGGGCATCATCTCGATCATCGATGACGGGCAAGACAGTTGATTTTATCAAGCAAGGAGATTCAGGAATGAACATCGTAGCGAAAGACCGCTTTACCTATCAGCATCTACATGTTACCTGGCCCTATGGCAAGCTGCGTCTTCGTAATGTCCATATGAGTCACGAGCTCGGAGAACATGCCAGACTGAGGATCACAGGCGTCTTGGAAGGCAACCAGGCAGACACGATCATTACCAAAGCGAGCAGCGACGACGAAGTTGAGCTATGGTATTCCGATGCCAAAGATCAGAAACATCCCTTATTCATGGGGCAACTATACTGCGTAGATGTGGAGCACACGCACCAGGAAATCATGGTAACTCTCGACGTCATTTCTCATACTTTCAAACTGGATACGCAGCTCAAAAACCGTTCCTTTCAACACATCAATCAAAAATATGTGGAGATTGTAGATGCAGTGCTGGCTGATTATAGAGGCTCGGATAAGATTGATGAAGCTTTTGAGAAAAAAGCGACAGGCCAGTTTATCATGCAGTATCAGGAGACGGATTGGACTTTTTTAAAGCGGCTGGCTTCGCATGTTGGAGCCTTACTCGTTCCTAATATCGTTTCACACCATGCGCAAATTTGGATCGGTATTCCACAGGGCAGGCAGCATATTCAATTGAAAGAGGTTCCTTTTACATTGCAGCGCAAGATTGCTCCCTACCTGGATCAGGATGCAAACGGCTGGAAATCGGCCACTATTGGAGATTACACCCGGTATACTTTTGAATGGGATCAAATGCTGCAACTGGGAGATGAAGTCGAGCGCAATCACGAAACCTATGTCATTACTAAACGTGAAGGCCAATTGATTGGTGGCTTGATGACTTGGTCGTATGAATGCGCGTTTCCGCAAGGCTTAAAGGTCCCTAAAATCTATAATCGAACGATTATCGGTGCATCCATTGAAGGAAAAATATTGGAGGTCAGCCGAAATCAGGTTCGACTACATTTGGATATGGATGATCAGCAAAATCCCAAGGATGCTCAGTGGTTTCCCTACTCTGCTGAAGGCAATCAGGTGTGGTATCTTATGCCGGAAAAAGGGGCTCAGGTCAAGCTGTATTTTCCCAGTGCAGACGAAGACGATGCGATGGTCATACAATCGGTACGAACGAAACCATCTAGCGTTGCTGTCCCTCCATCTCACGCATCTCAAGGTGCCGTGGTCGAATCACCAGCAGAACGCCATCAGCGTAAAACAGCTGATCCCGGAGTCAAATCCTTTGCAAATCCGCAGGGAAAAGAAATTTCCTTAGGGAACTCCGAACTGTCGATGAGTGCACAGGAAGGATCGCTGTACATCTCCATGAATACCCAACATGGTGTCAGCCTGAACAGCACCCAACGTATACAAATTCAAGCCACTGGCAGTCTGAGTCTGTCGGCTGGGAGCATACAGCTTCGAGGAACCAATGGCTTGCACCTGAATACAACCACCGATACGCTGGATTTGGAGCAGGAAGTCAACAGCGTGAGCGATGAAATCCAGCTTAAAGCTTCCCTCCATCAATACTACCCTGAGCCACTTTTGTCTAACTTTGAGAAGCAAGTCGCTGAAAAGGGAATCCAAAGTGTACTGGGAGCACGCGTGACGGAAAATGTAGGCGCCACGCTAAAGGGAGAATGGGATGCGGGTTTGGATTTTGTAAAAGGAATGTGGGACTCGTTTGTCGATATAGCGGATATTGTAGCAACTCCTCCTATTTTACGTTTTACCTTGCCAGAAGGCACCTTGAGACGTAATGAAACTTTAGAAGGCTTGAAGCGTGCTGGAGAATATGCAGTTGAAGCAACTTTTTATAAATCCCCTGCAGAGCGATGGGATGATCTTAAAACAGGAGCCTATAGCGTAGTAGAGCCTTTTGTGAAGAAATGGGACAATTTTATTCCCAACCCGTTGACCGATTCCAAACAGGAAAGCTACGATGCGGGATATGACAGTGTGAAAGCCGTGGAGCGTGCCGTAGATTTATATACACTTATCAAAGGAGGAGCTAAACTCACTAAAAGTTTAGGAACGTTCGGTAAAGAAGAAGCTTCCTTATCTAAGGGACTCAAGGGTATGGAAGAAAAGAATGGTGGAAAAGGTGGTATGCCGGGATTATTCGGAGATACAGCAAAAGCTGAATCTGCCCTTGCCAAGGCTGGAGATGGAAAATTCAAAACGAATGCCATTCGTTTCCCTAATAATTTTGAATCCTTAGGTAGTTACTTGCAAAGTGTTGCCCGAAAGATGAACATCCGTATAACTAGAAGATCACCGATATTGGGAACTAATGCAGGGCACTATCTATTCCATGATCTTGATCCTGATGTCCCACATTCTAGAGGTTCGGGCGCGAAAGTTTCCCCTGAGAGACAAAAACAAATTGATGCGTTAGAATCAGGAGAGTACACGGGTAAGAGTACTAAGGGGACTGGTAATGCTTCTAAAGCTATTGAAAATAGAACAGCTAATCTTGAAAACATAAAAGAATTCGCCAAAGGTAATAAAAAATTTGAAAATGTACTTGATGATTATGCATTAATTTATGGAGATATAGTAAAATCAAATAAACCATGGTCATGGCAAGATGACTTTGTTGGTAAATTATCCTCAAACCAAAGAAAGATGATAAAAGAGCGGGCTTTAGAATTACATCATGATATTCCTAAGGTTGAAGTGAAGAAAAAAGACGGATTGAAATTTGGATATGCAGACTTTAAAGGAGCAGGTGTGGTACTACATGAAGATGTTCTTCCGAAGGAACTATGGAAAGCAACAGATGATGTACAATTTAAGTGGTTGAATGATAGATTGCCAAATAAAGTACAACCACAAGGAACAACTTGGCACCATAATGAAGAAAGTGGAATAATGCAACTTGTACCATTTGGTATTCATAATATTACTAAGCATAATGGGGGAAGAACTAAAGGACACTGGGCAGACGCTCCAAGACATTAATTTGAGAGGTGAAATACTTTGAAAACACAGAATGAAAGTATAATTTTCCCTCTTCCAGATAGCAATTTAATTATGCGTGTGGAAGAGAATTTCGAAATTAAGTTTCCTAATGATTTTATAAATTTTATATCAAAAAACAATGGTGCTATTCCAATAACCAGATTCTTTGAATATAAATCTAATAGGTATGTAGTTGATCGTTTTCTTTGTTTATTGGACAATCCCGGCGAGCATGACAAAGGGATGTATGACATCAAGGTTGTTTTCAGTCAGTTAGATGAAAGAATACTTTCTGATGGAGACATAACAGGTGCAGAATTAGTGCCATTTGCAGCCCTATTTGCAGGTGATTTCGTCTGTCTAGATTTTAGCGAAAGTAAAACCGACCCAGTAATTTGTATTTGGTACAATGAGGAGTCAGACGAATATGATCCAGTTACAGAAAAAATCGCTGATAATGTAAATAGTTTTCTTGATATGTTAGAAGAATAATTGGAATGGACATGAATAAAATCATCATTCGAGTCTATTAATAATTTAGTGTAAATTTGACCTTTTTAAGCTAAAAACAATGACTTGCCATCCCTCCCCATCAGAGTTAACATACACACACTCAAACCACGGGAGGGGAAATACCCTATGTCAAATTGGCCAGATTGGTTTCTCGAAGCATTACGCCAGCGATTTTATCAATTAGAACTTGCCAGTGAACAACAGGCTTCTTTTTCATCAGAAGATGAGCCTCTGTTCACTCAAATGGATCAATTCAAAATGAACCAAAACGAGGATATCCAATGTCTATTATCTGAATGGGAAGAAGCCATAGGCTATCGGCTAAGTCAGGATAAACAATCCATCTATATGGAAGGAGTAAAAGACGGGATTCGATTGATTCTTCCCGTCATGCAGTCGACAGTTATTCGTTAGCCCATTGATCGTTTTAGCCTATGATTCTATTAGTCCAATATTTCATCTATGCTCATTCCACTTTTCAAGGTAAAAACAAAATGCGCTGGTGAGAGAATCGTGATCTTCTCCACCAACGCATTAAATAGGTTATCATCAAATTGCTTCAGTATATCTTGTCGCGAGCTTAAAAGTTGAATAATTTCATCGATTTGTTCCTTGATTTTTTCCTTCTGATCCTCTTCCTCCTCTAATTTCAGCATCTGTTGCCGTAGCTCGTTGAGTTCACTGGAAAGTCTGTTCGTCTCTTCATCATAAACCGTCTCATCCATCTGATTTCGCAGCTTGAGATTCACTAATTCCTTCAAGTCGGATTTCAATTGTTGCATCTTTCCTTCAATGTCCAATAGCTGTTCTTGCCCTGGTTTGCTGGAAAGTACCGATATAATATTGGCTTTCAGAGTCTTCATGAATCTTTCCTTGTTCTCATACATCCGGTTGAACAATCGTACAAACGCGGAATGTACAACTTGTTCATCGACTGCTTTAGCAGCACATGCTGCTTTACCTTCATTGACATTGGTTCGACATTGCCATACGACCTTCTTGGATGGGTTATTGCTGTTCCAGGTTCGGCGTTTAAAAATGACCCCACAGCATCCACAATATACTTTACTGCTCAGTGCGTATTTATTCGAGTATCTTTTGCTCTCCCCCATCACACTCCCTTTCAGCTTGGCTCTCCGTTTCTTCTCCTTTTGCACCGCTTCAAATATTTCCTTGGATACAATCGGTTCGTGGTTATCCTCTATAAAATATTGCTGCTCTTGTCCTTTATTCTTGATCCGTTTATGGGTTAGAAAGTCAACAGTTACCGTCTTTTGCTGAAGCAAGGCTCCGTAATATTTCTCATTCGTCAAGATTAATGTAATGGAGGAATCCCACCATCTACTGCCTCCCGCAGCCGTTTTGATGTGATCTCGCATCAATCCTCTAGCAATCGCCTGATAGCTTTTGCCATCCAAATACTCCTCGTATATACGCCGCACAATCTCGGCTTCCTTCTCATTAATGACCAGTTCACCATGTTCATCCTTATCATAGCCAAGGAAGCGAGTCGTATTGCAGAAGACCTTGCCGTTTTGGAAGCCTCGTAATATGCCCCATCGACTGTTTTCAGAAATGTTTCGACTCTCGTCTTGGGCAAGGGAACTCAGGATGGTCAGCAATACTTCACCTGTGGTATCCAGTGTATTAATATTCTCCCGTTCAAAGAATACAGCCACTCCAAGACTTTTAAGTTCCCGTACATATTTCAATAAATCCAGTGTATTCCTAGCAAATCTCGAAATCGACTTGACCAGTATAAGATCCAGTTTACCGTTTCGGGCATCCTTTATCATGCGATTAAAGTGCGTTCTATTTTTAGTGCTGGTTCCGGTGATGCCTTCATCTGCGAAAATATCCGCCATTTCCCATTCCAAGTTGTTTTGAATGTATTGAGTATAGTGATTCACCTGATTGGTATAGCTCTCCTTTTGCTCCTCGGAATCGGTACTAACTCGGCAATAGGCGGCGACTTTCTTCTTTTGAATAGATTGGATTCCCTCTACGATGTCCATCGTTTTAATGGGAACGATCACGACTTTTTTTGCGGTTGCGGCTTGTGCCATAGACGTTTCTCCCTTCGATATCTTCTTATACGGTCACATGTTATAATGCTTGCGGTACATCATCAAGTCCATTTCTGCCCATGTGATAGCTATTTGAAAGACTTTTTATTCAGCTCATCAATTTCTCTAAACTCTTCTTCTGTAATTACGTTTTGGGCTTTCAATTGTTTTAACAGGCTTAGACTCAGTAGATAATCAATAGATTTTCGTTGCATATGTATGTGCTCCTTTAAAATGGAAATGGCTCACCTCTAAGGCAAGCTGATAGCTATAAAACTTAGAATAAATTCTTAAGGCTAATGGTCTTTTCTATCATAATGCTAGGATCGCTTACTAAGGTGGCATCCAGTATAAGAGCTTTATTGTTCACTCCACTACTGCTTCCTGCTTTTATGGTTACACTATTTCCTGTGCTGGCTGTTATGCTCCCCATGATAGGAGTTGAATCATCTTGATTCCGTAAGCTCCACTCTACCGACTGGTCAAACACTTCTGTTCCATGATCATAGATATGACTGACGTATGAGGCACTTTGTCCTGTTTTGAGAATGGGATTACCAGTAATGGCTATCGAATAGATATGCGTTCCCGTTTCGACGACTCTGATTTCAATGGTACTCAGCACCGTCGGATGATACGTTAGTTTCGCAGTAATACTTGCTTGTCCCAAAACGATGCCCATAACCTGTCCATCCTGGTCTACGCTAATTACACTTGGATCACTGGATGTATAGGTAATCGCTGGATTAGCCAACTCATCCCCATTATCCGTAGCGGTCACATTCAAAGGCATCGTTTCGTTTAGTCGCACATGAGCTATCGTTCCCTGGTGTATATGTAATGCGTATGTATGAGCAATCTCGTACTTCCATCTATCTACAATGTTATTTTCCACGTCATCATAAGCTGTATTTATGTTATCCAATGTGCAGCTTAACTGGATGATGCCATTTAGGATACGATCCATTCCAACTATTTTAAACGGCTGATGAGTGATGTAGAATCGTTGGTTCAATGCGATGTTTCGCGTGTCTGCATTGTCCTGTAGACTAGCCAGGATGTTGCCCTCTGGCATGGAGATAACTTTACCTGTTTCCGTTGAAAACGTTCTGGCTTCTACCACAGCATCAAACCATTTCACCTGTCCATTCCAGTTTATAGCTAGTCGTTGATTACACTTTTTCATCCTGCCCCGACACGACTGTTCATTTTGATCCACCTGACTGGTGATCAGATAACGTTCATAGCGATAATCCACGATATCTCCTGTATGTAAGGGTGTTGCTGCACGAATAATTTTTTCATCGGTCATTTGAATGGTATTTGTCGCATCCTGAATTAGAGCAAGCTGTCGCATACCATTGATATGTACAAGCTCTCCCTTCTCTCGTAGAAAGAAATCCAGCATGGGTTCTAAGCTCCGTGTCACTCCTTCACCTCCATTGCAAAATCCTGCTTACAGCGATACAGATACAACTCCATATAATCGCTCCATTCTTTCTTATCCAAAATAATAAAAATATCCTTGCCAATTCGAACATAGCCGTTTAATTGCAATAAGGATTCCAATGGACAGAAAGCTCGATATGTCGTCTCTAGTATGTAACCATCTTCAAATGAAAAACTTTTGCGATAAGGTTGTACATCTGCCATTACTGACAGAACAGAGTTGAAATGAGTAACATCTAAAATTTCCAGCTTCGTATCATAGAACATTAATCTGTTCCGACCTTGATTTTAGGTAGAGGAAGAGCCAATCGAATACTTGTCGGAATGCTTGTTTCATAGTTAGCTGATCGCTCTCCCTCCTGTTTATTTATAAGTCCAACCGAATCCCTATTCTTATAAAGAAACACCGCATAATCGACCATGACATGATCATATTCCACAGGCAGTGTCGCCACATTACAATAGCCATAAATGTTACTCCTCGCTTTATTCAAATAATGGATCAGGATATCATCCTTGGATATGTCTATTGGTTCCATGCCTAATAATCGTTTCATCAAATCCATTAGCTCACTCATGTGCTGTCTCCTGTACCTCCTTTACCTGTTCCTTCTCGGTACGCTTCATGCTCTTGGTAGCTTGAGCTTTCGTTTGGGGTACATCTTGCTCCGTCTCATCTGGTTGAGATCCCTCCACTTGCTCATAATGCCCACTAGCCTGTAACCGCAGCATTAACTCCTGATCTGTGACTTCCCATGTGCAGCCTGTCTCTTGATTCAAAAACCACATCTTATCACCCTCCAAAAATGAAATTAAGGGCATCCAAAACGGATACCCCGAACGTGTTTCTTCTATTATAATGTGTTTGCATATCATCCACTTTCAATTAGGACTTATTGGCAGTGAGCACAGCAAGAGCCTCCGGCTTGATACATTTAGCACCGAATACCTGTAGACCTTTCACTGCATCTGAAAATTGTTTCTCTGGTCTGAATGCTTCCACCGAATCCACTTGCCCGGCAAACGAAATCGTACTCTTATGACCTGCGATGATTTTATACTTGGCTCCTGCGGTATTTGGCACATTGTTGGATTTATAGACCGTCATGCCATCAATATCTCCGACATAGCCTGTGCGTATAACATTCGGGTCTTTGGTGAAACGAGCATCTTTCAATAGCAAGCCATAGTACCATGCAGGAACCACCACAAAACGTTCGCTTTCTGGTACATTGTTCTCATCCAGCAATACACCCAAATCAATCAGCAAATCATAGGCTGTATCTTTTGTAGGGGTTATCGGCGTTGCATCGTTACCCATCGTATTCTCAGCTTTAACCTCTGTGTAGAATCCAGCAAGATACTGATCCACTACATTGGCAAGTCCATAAGAGGCTTCTACGATTCCACCATCAAGTAAATTTACATTCGCTTGAGCAGCATCGACATCATCCACCTGAAAATTGAAATATTTAGCCTGATCGATCACCAACGTTTTTTGCATAGCATCCAGTTCCTGTGGGTTACCGATTCCAGCTACTTTGTCATAGTTGCCAATCGTCACCGCCCCAATTGAATTAATTTTCACGGTGGAGCCTTGGCCTTGAATCTCACCTTCATAATCGGTGTTGACCACATTACCGTACACCAAATTCTTTTTCAGACTTTCATTTAAACGTGCGCTCCAAATCGTAGGAATAAAATTTTGTACTGACATATCTAATCACCCTGTCCTTTTCTATTTGGATTATTGTTTGTTTTGTAATGCTTGTTTGACCTGATCCCAATGCTGATTGATCTCGTTTGGCGACATGCCTTTAATCGCATCCAATGTAAATGTGCTACTCGTTGAACTAGCTGGGGGGGTATATCCATCCCCTTTGAGCCGTAGCTCGACTTGCTGTTGTATAGCCTGTTGCAGCGATTGTTCCAACATGACCAAATTCGCTGTCGTCGCTTCTTCATCTGCACCAATAAAGAAATCCACTAACGGAAGTGGAAGTTTCTTTTCGGATGCAATTTTAATTGCTTGACTGGTTAACCGTTCACGTTGCTTCTCTAGCTTCATATGCTCCACTTCGGCTCGTAGCTTCTCGACTTCGATTTCTTTCTCATCCTTAGCCGGGAATCGCTTCTTAATCTCCGCATTCAATAGATTCTCTAGATGATTCGCTTTCCACGTTTCCAAGGATTTAGCTGATCGTTTATCCACTGTGCTATCGAACCAACTTTTTGCTTGCTGATTAGATTGGATATATTGCTCTATCCCTTCTACACTATACGGATTCAAACCCTGAAGATACGTTTGCCATTCCTCATTCGTTTGGTTTTCCTCAATCAACTGCTTCACTTGTTCTAATTTCATTCTCGTTAATCTCCTTTATTGCCCATCCGACTCCACAGAACCGAACACGCTTATGTATGTTTGAGCCGTTTAATGTCATGCTTAGGACAGGAATGTAACGCTTTAGAAATCACAAAAACGAGGAAAAGGTACGAACACCCCAACTCCCCACTTTTGCCTATTTTTCATCCTTTGTTTATGCAGATTTTGGATAGTCTAAAGCGTAACACTGAACCTGTTGGGATCGAGCTTCCGAACACGTATATGTATGTTGAATTTGTTTACATCATATCTGCTACAATGATGTTACGCATTAGAAATCGCAAAAATGAGAAATAGGTACAAACATACTGTTCCCACATTTTGGGTTGTTTTTCTCCTTAGTTTATTGGTTTCTTGATAGCCTAAAGCGTAACATCGAGCCTGCTTTTTCTCATCTGGCGCATCCGTAACTTCGACTTTTCGTTCGCATTCTTATCTCTGCATTTCTGACAGTTCACCCTCGGTTGCGCTGTTTTAAATTCAGATTCTACATTCCGCTCAGACTTATATTCTCGTTCCAGCTTCTCATCTGTTGGCAACACTCCTTGTTCAAAATAGGTACAACGGGGCAGGTCATCATTTTGACTAAAGAATGTACATAGACCATCCTGTAAACAGCAATAATTGGAGATACCATGCTTCGCTCCGAGATAACACGCACAATTATTCTTAACCAGCCGCCTGATGCTATTTTTATTCTGCATTTGATACCTCCTTATTCGTAGCAATTAATCGTTGCTGCTCCGTATGAAATTTATTGAATTCCAGCTTCGGATTCTCCACAAATGGAAGCAATGTAAGCAACGTTTCCTGAGAGACCACTTCTTTCAGTTTCACAATCACATCAGCCATCCCAACCAAATCTGTCGGCAAGTTACGAGTAAACTTCACCGCGATATCACGGTAATCATATTGCACACCTTCTTTAATGTGCAGAAAGGTAAAGAAATTCCGTAAACGCTGCTTGATTGCCTTTTCCATTAAGGCTTCACGCATTGCTACTCGATTCTCCAAATTCAGCAGCTTGTTTCTCAGAGCTAAGGAAGATGTATTGCTGGCCCAATTCTCATTAAAATTAACCTGATCCATCATGTCAAAGATTTTTCGTTCAATATTGTCCAATTCATTCTTCACAAAAGAATCGTTAATCTCCTTCGTAAGCCAGCTTACCTTTCCTCCAGCGGGAACCTGAATAATCCCCATCTTCTTCATATTCAATAAGTCTTCTGCTTCCAGCTTGGCATTCTCGATCACGAGATAGGCGTTGCGATGATCTGCGATTTCATTGACCAAGTCTGAATTCAACGCATTGTAGGCATCAAATAAAGAAATCACATCATGGAAGCCGCTTTTTCTCTCCGTATTAGCTGGACAAGAGATAAGTGGAACTCTTCCAAAAATGTGATTGTGTTTACCGATATATTTTAGTTCAGATGATTGGTTTTGCTTACTTTGATTGTGTTTATCATCGCTACCGATTGTATAGTGCAGAATTTTATGATCGGTGTACACGTCCAAATACACTTGCTTATCAAAACGTCTCGTAAATTTATGTAAGCCAAGTAATACATTTCGTTCTGCTGTCCCGTCCTCCAACATATAGGCATTCAAAGGGGATAATACGGTTGCTGAAAACTGGCCATCGGAGTCGATATAGTTCAATTCGTAGCTTTCACCAAAAATTTCGGATTGTTTCCGAAGCTGTAGATTATGCTCCTTGTCCCAATGACTCATATGTACATCTATATTATGTATAGCTGTGTCCTGATCTGACTTGGACACATAGTTTACTGGCTTACCGAGCAGATAACCCACTTCGTTATCTACAAACTTACGTGGAAAATTGAAGATAAGCTTTTGATTACTTCGACTTTCTTGCATCGCATAGTTCTTAAGAATGGCATGCTGACCATTGTAGTAATCTGAATATTTCTGTTTGGCTAATGCAGACGATTGGAGTTGGTTTAGGCACTCTAATATGATTTGTTCGGTTATTTGCAAATAGGTTCTTCCTTTCAAAATAGATAAAGTAATTGTTGCTTAAATAAATAAAAGAACCACCTTTAATAAGATGGTTCCTTGTTGAATTAACGTTCTCCGTTAGTTTAGTGAATCAAAGGAACCTCCTCCCTTCTAAACAGATAACCTTTCTAGGTACCGCGCTACAAGGGCCAGTCTCAATTTCACAGTGAGTGAGGCTATAAGGAGAGGCAAAACTGTTTCCCCATGAGTCACCCCCTACCACTGAACCTTTTGATCGCTTCCTCGGTCACCGGCTTGAAGAGGTTAATGAGGTTGCCGTCGGGATCACGGAACAACACAGCACGGTTCCCCCACGGCATCGTGGTCGGTTCCTTTACCCACTCGTCGACAAACGGCTTCAAGCGCTCGTATTCGGCATCGACATCATGGACGAGGAACTCGAGTATGACAGTGCGATTGTCGGCCGCCACTGCGGAACCAATGCCGAACAGCGGCACAGTATGGGAGTGACCGATCGCCAGGGTGCACGATGGCACAACGAGTTCGGCAAAGGCTGCCGCGGGACGTTCCGCTGAAACACCCATGACTCTCTCATAGAACTCAACAAGACGATCCACATCGTCGGTAATGATACGTACAGAAGCAAAATTCATAAAATACCATCCTTCCTATAATAAATGATACAGTATCTTATCAGGGCAAGAACAAGCTATCCACCCCATTATGTTTACCTAATCGATAATAAACTAACGCTACTGACAACGTTATGTCAGTAGCATTTTAACATTTTCGGGTATTCTCTCTGCTAAAGTTGATACCCGTTTATATATTCTGCCTGTTAGCTTAACGAGATTGGGTAAAATAAAAACTTGAGTTTTTAGCAAAACCATTAAAATAACAAGCTGCGATCATAAAACTTTAAACTCTTAACAGACTGAATCAATTGAACAGCCCCATATAAACTATCCGGCGCATCATCGTATGTACAGTTTCGATTATAGTCCTTCACCTGATGGTTATATCTAAGGTTATCTGCATTGAACAGAATATGACCCTTCTTAATCTCTGGTTCCAAGCTAATAATGCGTTCATGCTTCTGTCCCTTGGAATGCACACTTTCTACGGGTGTATGTATCTTCGCTTTCCATAGCTCTTCTTCAAACTTTTGCTTCATATAGCTTTGCGCTTGATTGACTTCAAATCCCAGCTTATCTACAGGATAAAGCTTCAATTTTTCAATAGCCACTTGGAACAAATCATCCGGCAGCAGTTTATAGATATTACCATCAATCACGTACATCTGCTTCGTCTTCCGATGCTGCCCAATAATTGAAACCGCAGAATAGTCATTTTTCTTCCCGGCTTTAATCGCTGGATCAATGTACATGGCAAGTTCCATGTCCTCAAGCTCAGGCAATCTGTCCCAATACATCAGATTTTGAAATATGTATTCGTCTGTTGAACGCGGATCGTTTTGCAATTCTTTATAGAAGCTCTTTTCCCCCATTGCTTGCTTTTTGCACATCAAATAATAATAGTCCAAATACTCGTTCCATAGGATTTTCGTACCCTCCAGCATTTCCTCCTCATTCGCCATAAAAAAAGACAAGGCCGTATTGATCCTGTCTTCATCCTGCAAGTTATTATATTGTCGCTCCCACTCTGACCATAAATCATCACGCTCTGAAAACTGAAGCACGGCTGCTTTTCGAACACTTCGCACACCAGAGATTTTACCTTTAAGCAAATCGGCCATAATATCTTCTTCGTTCAAAATCGTTCCGCAGATCAGAATATTGGTATCCCTTGTGCCAATAGGCAGAATGACATCCGTAAACGTATTTTTAATTTGTTCTCGCTTAGCTTCGGATCGAGCCGTATCCTCCTTGAGCAAATCATCCATTAGAACTAGCGTAGGACGATGATGCTTATAGTGAATACCTCTCAAGCTACCGTCAATCCCACGAATCATAATGCAGGAGTCCAGTCCACCTTTACTCTTGAGCCATATTTCATTGTTGTTCCAGCGGCTCCCTTTACGAATCCCGAAATCCTCAATCAGCATCTGATTCGTTTCTAGCTCATCTTTGATCATATCCAAAAACGGCAATGCAATTTGTTCTGTCGCTGATATGATTAATGTAAACTGTGATTTATCATATAAAGTCGCATACAGCGGAAATAAAAAGGAACTAATCGTTGACTTTCCATGCTCCCTTGGGAGTCCAAAAGCCGTAATCAGTCCTGTATTTGCAAGCATATGTCTTAATTCCGTGAATAGCTCTTTGTGAAACTTTCCAAATACTCGATCAAAATATTTAGGGAAATAGGCCAATGCAAAAAATTCAATGTCCATCTCACCGATAAGCTTCCGTAGTTCAGAGAAAGAGAACGTTTCGATCAGTTGTTTCATTTTGGGCGGCTTGAAATGCTTCTCCATATACTGCTTGAGCAGTTCAGCTTGACGCTGCTCTTCTTGCTTCATTGTTTCAATGGGTATAACTCCTTTCTCAAATTCACTATAAAATCATCACAAAAATGTCTGCACCCTTTGCTGGCGGCTCCGTTTATCTGCATAGAAGCCCCCCTCCCACCACAACAAAAAGAGTGGCTCCTCACCACTCGATATTTGCCAAGGCTTCAGCCATATCCTGCTGTGTTGTTAGGGTATAAATATTGGTGGTTGCTACGTGGTCATGTCCAAGGATTTGCTGGATGGTTGTCAATGGAGTCGTTTTCACCAACTTATAGCCAAGTGTATGTCTGAGCATATGTGGTGTGACCTTCACGTTGATCCGATCTCCGTATTTGTTCAGAATCAGGTTAACCGCATTTCGCTCCAATGGCCCACGCTGCCCAATACATAGATATTCTGATTCCACTTGTGGCCTCATTTCAAGATACCGAGTAATGGCTTTTCGCACATCCTTATTTAATGGAATAGTACGAAAGGAATTCCCTTTACCGAATACCTTCAATAACCCTTTGCGTTCGCTTATTTCAATATCTTTCAGTTTGATACCAACCAATTCGCTTACCCGTATCCCTGTTCCCAGCAACAATTCAATCATACAGATCTGCAGCCGATTACCCATCCGGTGAATTTCATTTCTCAGCTTCCACAAATCCTTTTCTGCTAACCCTTTGTATTGCCGAACAACCTTATTCCTGACCGCTTCGATATGTATTTCTTCCTTAATATATCCTTGTTGGTGCATCCACTGAGCAAATACGTTGATACTGGCAATCTTGCGGTTGATGGTGAGTATCGCTTGGTTGGTGCTTTGCAGATATTTCTTGTACTCCACGCCATCCAATTCAATCCACTTGTCCAGTCCATATTCCGTTTTCCTTTGATACCAGGTTATAAACTGCAACACGTCCCGAATATAGCACGAAACTGTGTTCTCGCTTCGATCCTTGCTCCGTAAATGGGCTTCAAACCCTTGAATATACTCCATTTTCTCCCCCACCTTTCGCTCGTGTGTCACATCATACCGTTGATGTGGGGGAAAGTCCACTGATTGCATAACTTATCTTATGCACTGATTCTGGCTACTTTCGGGGCTAATTCAGGGCTGAAACTGGCATTTATCTATGCTAATACTGACGACATAACGTTATGGCTCCGAATCATTAGGCTCCACATATCCTTCCTCCATCTCAACCGATTCCTCAATAGCCTCATAGTCGGCATCTACTACATCCGCTTCGATCATATCCAGAAATAGCTGCTTTCGCTCCTGTTCCAGTGCTTTCGTATTGACCACTAGCTCACGGCGATCATTCCACTCGTTAGGTGCACGGTTCTTTAAGTAGAAGATCATCGCTGTCGGATTGGGAGGCTGATATCGTTTCACCTTCTCGATACGTGTCTTCTTTTTTCCATTTTTGTCCTCTTCAATAATCGTTTTTATTTCTTCATATTCATAGCCCGTAGCAGCTTTCAAAAGTGAATTTTCCACGTGCGATATAGGGACAGATCTGCTCCATTTGACTAGTTCAGCCAGCATCGGATGTTTATCAATATACTCATACCAAGTCGTTTTACCTATATCGAGTTTCCTGATGATGTCCTCTGCATTCACGCCTTCTTCGAACCACTGTTGTATTTCCGCTAACCGAGGATATACATGTGTTTCCCACTTGGTTGGACGTTCCAACGCTGTAGCAAATTTGGGATGCTTCCTACGATAGTCACCTAATGTCCAAATATGAATGTTCAGTCGTTTTGCTATCTCCTCATCTGTTGCCCCTTCACGTACCCAAACGGGAATATCCCTGAGTCTTGGCACAACAAATTGATCATATTTGGTCAGTATCTTAGGCTTGTTTCTTTTGGGATTGTTATTATTTTTGCTCATCTTCTGCTCACCTCCATCAACGAAAAAAGCCTATGCGAATGTGCATAGACCTTTGTTTTTAAAGTTGTGTTCCATTTACAGATTGCATCTCAGGGAATTTCCGTTGATATGTTTTGAATAGTACATACTTTTGTAAACCTTTGGATTGATGCAAGGCTTGTTGTGCCAGTTTTAATGCTGCTGCATAATGATTTGATTTCAACTCCAATTCGGAAAGAATCGCATTTTTCATCCAAGGCGTTGGAATGTCGTGAATGATTTTGTGAGCTTCCGCATTATTTCCTTCTTCCATACATACGATAGCTCGATAGTAATTTTTATATGCCAGTGGTTTGATCAATTCGATTTCTTCTTTAACCGTCAGAATTTCTTTTTTATAGAAAGCAAAAACGGTTTTATATGACGCTTGTTTATGGATTCCCTTATACTTTTGGAGCAATAGTCGGATTGAGTCCTCTACTTCTTCATCGATTTCATGGGCTAGAGCATAAAATAGATGGTATTCTGGCTTATTCTTACGCGACATTAAAAACTTTTCAATTCTCTTCAAATTTGAATCCCATATTACAGTAAAAAGAATAGGCATATATAGTACGAGAAACATCAGGATAAAAATGATTATAAAAGCTAACACATTATTGATACGTAAATGATCCACAATCATCCACATGACAATGACAAATATAAATACGACAAGATTTCTTATATTCCAGATCATATGCTTCCCCTTTTCATGCTGTTGAACATGTTGATTTGTCTTATCAGAGTTAATTCAACAAATTTGAATGTAATTCCTTCTTTTCCCTATAAGTAGTAGCTATATAATCACTATCACGAAAAAAGGGAACAGCCAACGATCAGCCATTCCCCTTATGCATCAGTTAACTTTCCAATTCAGCCTCGTAAAACAATTCGATATCCTCAATCACCTTCTGAATCAGCTCATTGTCCTCTTGAGCCTCCTCAGTCCCTAGCACATTTACCTTTTCGGCTTGCATGCCCTTCAGGAATCGAATCACCATATTCACTTTTGCCTTACCCAATTCAATCACCCTTTCGGTTTAGCCAGCACATGATACCTCTGATCTCACCGACTCAGCAACGACTTCTTGAAAAACATATTGTTTATCATTTTTAATTAATAGTGGAATAATATTATATAATAGGATTACATCGTATAATAAACTAAATGGAAAGGGGGAATTTACCTATGCTTAAAAAAATGAGTATGTATCAAATAGCAACTTTAATATGTGCTTTGGTTGTTCTCATATGTGCCTCTCTATCATTCGCTTATCCTAACGACAATCAACGCTTCACTATGCTCAATCAACTTTTTCTTGGACTCATGCTTTTATTTTCTGGTATTTCAGAACTTAAAGCAAAGCGTATGTTTGCGGCAATAGCCAATTTTGGTGTTTCCTTGTTTATAATTTTTGTAATGTTATACACCTTATAAACTCATTACATGTTCACTAATTCTAGATTAGCAACAACTTCTGAATAGCCTACCTTCACTCCATCTCGAATCAGATAAACGTCGTTATCGCTGCCAATATGAGCAATATATCGACTCACAATCACATCTACATATTTGGGATCAAGCTCGCTGGTATAGCAAATCCGATCCGTTTCCTCACAAGCAATCAATGTTGAACCTGAACCACCAAATGGATCAAATACGATATCACCAAGCTTGCTCGAATTTTTAATTGGGTAGCTAATCAAGGGAATCGGCTTCATCGTGGGATGATATTCATTCCGGAAGGGACGATCAAATTGCCATAATGTCGTTTGCTTACGATCACTATTCCAATAGTGCCTACCCGTCGGCTTCCAACCGTACAATACAGGTTCGTGCATCCAATGATAATCACTTCTGCCCATTACCATTGCTTGCTTTGCCCATATACAACATTGAGCCAGTTTGAATCCAGCTTCGATAAATGCCTTCCTAAAATTTAAACCTTCACTATCGGCGTGGAACACATAGATGCTCGCTCCATCATCTGCTACTCCAAACATTTGAGTGTAGGCAGCCAATAGGAAATCATAAAACTGGTGATTGTCCATTTTATCGTTCTCTATTTTCAATGCATCCTTCGTTTTGCCTGTATAGTCCACATTATAAGGTGGATCAGTTACAATAAGCTGAGCCTTCTTACCATTCATCAATGTTGCGATATCTTGCGGATTAGTCGAGTCACCGCAGATTAGCTTATGCTTCCCAAGTAACCAAATGTCACCTTTACTAGTGATCGGATGTTCAGGCAAAGCTTCCTCTACATTAAAATCATCCTCTTCATCTACAGTTTCCTCATGTAATGTATCCAGCAACTTCTCCGCTTCAGACCAATCAAAGCCAGTTAGCTCAATATTATATTCTGCTTCTTTTAACTCATCTAATAATGCAGCCAGTGCTTCAAAGTCCCACTCCCCTGTAATTTTGTTGAGCGCTATGTTCAGGGCTTTCTCTTTCGACTTATTCACATCGACTATGACGCAATCAACTTCATCGTATCCAAGTGCCTTCAACACTTTGGCACGTTGGTGGCCTCCCACGATGGTATAATCGCTATTACAAATAATCGATTCACAATAACCGAATTCGATGACACTATTCCTAATCTTTTCAAACTCTGGATCACCCGCTTTTAAATCCTTCCTTGGATTATATTCGGCGTGTACCAGTTGATCTATTTTCAATTTCATCCATTTCATTTATAGAATTTGCTCCTTTTCTTTCATTGCTGATGCAATCAACATTGTTCTTTCTAGATAATAACTCTTCATAAATATGTAAAAGTAATCCCATGGAATTTGGGCTGATTCGCAAATCCGTGTTAGAGATTCAAATTTCCCATGGCAACTGCGGCATAATGGCATAAGATTTTCTTTCGAATCATCTTCTGTAATTCTGAATGGAATAATGTGGTGAATGTTTAAATCCTTTTTATTGAAGCAAACAGGGCAAATAGGCATACGTTGGAGTACGCTATCTCTAATTTTGCGCCATTTCGCAGTGCCTAAATTTCTCTTTCTTGATTTATGAAAATGTTCTCCTCTTAATGTCTCTTCATAACACTGCCTTGAACAATAGTTCCCCCTAGTATTCGTTTTGAGTGCTGAGGCATATATCTCAAATTAATACTTACATTTCAAACAATTTCTAAGTATCTTTTCTCCATGATTAAATTCTTCAAAGCATTCTTTACTACAGAACCTTCTATTGTTGGACTGAAAATCTACGAAATTGCCATTACACAGCTCACAAGTAAAATTAATTTTGCAATTTGAAACTTTAGGTTTAATTTTTCCGATGTTCCAGTTATATTTTGATTGGCATGAAACAGAACAAAAAACTTGCTTAGTGTCACTTCTAGCTACAAACCCCTCGTCGCAATTTTTACACCAACCAATTTTATAAGAACTTTTCTCACCTTTTCTTTTCAAATAACCTTTTGCCGTTACTGTATCAAATCCATAACTCTGAATACTCGTTGCTACATATTCTACAGCTTTCTCATTATTTCTGGCGTTTTTTATGTACGGAATTAACGTTTCTACGTTTACGAATTTGATTTCCAATCCACTTGATCCCCCTTTCTACCTTCATTTTTAAAAAGACTGCAATCCACATCCAGGTAAAAAACACACCAACCGCAGTGATAAATCGTAATATTTCTATGATTATTGCTTGTAACATTAATAGCATTTATATTTCTCCTCTCTAAATGAAAAAGGAACCCTAGCCAATAGCCAGAGTTCCCGTGTATAATATGTACTTTTAAATTTTCAACATTGTGTCACGTGACACATCTCAAACTATATCCCCCCCAATCCAATTTATATTGGTTTAAAATTTTGAAAATAGCAG
>NZ_CP191577.1:1717980-1725862 GCF_050516475.1 Paenibacillus ottowii
GTCTATTTTCAACAAGATAAAATTAAATATGTAAATCGAAAATTTTAAAATAAGCAGCCTGACTACAAATGAATAGATGTCTTGAATATGAGGCAAACACCATTTCTCCATTTTATTCTTTCTAAGTTTAAGCTACATTCCATGGACTGACCCCAGTTTCCCCTATATATAGAAAAGTAGGGTCACGTCAACTATCATGTTCAAAAAAATAAAATGAAGACAGCCAACTATTGTTGGATGGCTACGGAAAGAAATAATTTGTTTACAAATTTTTGTTGACGGTTTCTTTTGATCTTAACGTTTGTACCCACATAAGGGGAAACTCTATCACCATCTCGATAAAAACCACTTCGCTACGCTTCGTAAACGGTATTCATCGACCTGCCGCCGTTTTCCCTCTTGCCTACGGCAATTCACCCTTTTGCGGCTCAATTTTGGTTTGTCTCATTTTTTTGCTTTTTTACATTTCATAAAACAGTTGATTTCATTGACTTATCTATCATCTAGACAGCAAATCATGGATACATGTATATATATAGCATTACTCCACAATTTGCTGTCCAAGATTAAAAAAATCCTTATATCTACTACCTTTTTGGCAAAATCGAAAATAGAAAAAACTTGATTTTTTTGTTACAACCGACTATTCGTTAAATTTGCTGATTAACCAATATCGCTTTCCTTTATAAGGATTATTACTCCCATCTTCTAATTTTTTTCGGTTATCTGGAAAACTAGCAATCGCATATTTTAATTTATTCGATTGGAGGTAGGATTGTAATTGGCCAATATCCTTTTGTAATCTGCCTCGATAATCCTTGATATCAAATTTCTCAATGACTTGTTTTTGACCCTCTTTGTATATTCTTTTACCAACCATTGTATCTAAATAGCTACATAATTCTTCTTGATCAAACATTTTCTCAAGTACCGTAATCCTATTTTTATGTAATAAGTTCGAAATGTACATCATATAGGCATCGCTTTCCTTTTTCCCTCCAGTTTCTTCCCTGAAATTATTGGTTTCTCTGCTCTGATCCAGCATTGCTTTAATCCGATCTCTCGTAGCTACAGCTTGAAGATATTTAACTCTGGACACTGTCTTCTTCGATTTATATTTTCCATCACTCGTTGCATTGTCTTTAATGATGTAATTGGATTTCCTCGAAAATTTACCCACTTGCTTTTTCCATTCTTCAACTCCACCATGAATAAAAGCATCTGCTTCATCCAGTTTCTTCTGGACTGATCTCAAGTAATTATTCAAATCTCGATTGTTTCGATTCAGCAACACCACATGAACCTTATCCTGGTCATTCTTGAATCTCTTTCGTCCAATACACTGTAGCATCGTATCCACATCAAATATATCGCACATAATTAATTTAATTTGTTCATCCTTCAAATCAAAACCATTATCAAGCACTGTCGTGGTGAATAGATATTTACAGTCAAACCTATTTTGCTTGACCATGGACTCCACTTGATCATCATCTACATGTTTGAGATACTTTCTGTTTTTGCTGCTGCTTTTACTGCATACGAATAATGAATCGTCATACTTCACATGAAGCTCAAAAGCCTTTTGGATCGTGTCTGCAAAATATATAATTTTATCGTTGGCTTTATTGAATTTGCGCTTAATCCATTTTTCTACTGCATAAAAGTCTGTATAAAAGGATAACGATGCAATTTGATTGAATTTTTTTGGAATAGAGTAAGACCATATCTTATTACCTTTTTGTTTGAGTTTTCGTCTGTATTGATCCTTTATGTAAGAGAATAATACATGACCTGTTGCAGACATAAAAATCCTAATTTGAGACTGTAATTTAAGGATGGCTTGAAGGGAATCATCCGAATTATCATTGAATCCACTATCTGTAGTAAAGTAATGCGACTCATCACACACAATGTATGTATAGGGAGAAAAATCGTACTCCTCGTCATTGTTTAACTGGTTCTCAATCGTTTGATATAATTCAACTTTGATTCTTGAGAATAATGAATTGTCGATAGCTTCTTTATTCTGTTTATACAGGTTCTTTCGATTAACCAATAAAAGGATATTTACATTTTGCCGATCCGCTAGTTGTTCCAGCTTGTTTCGAATAAAATAGGATTTACCTGATGCTGTCCCACTGCTAATTAAAACGATGTCTCCATTTTTCCATTCAACTTCCTCCCCGTTTATCTTCTCAGTTACATTTTGCTTTGGCTTATAATCATCAATTCTCATAAAACGCTCCTCACATCATTTCTAACATCTACATTTTAATGATTTGCTGCTTCCCATTCATCAATGGCTACAGATAGTTCTGGTGTTTTCAGATACATGGAAAATAAAACATTCGTCTTATAGTGTCGTGCCTTCGTTATAAATGAAAAACCCTTCTTCGTCAAAAAATTAAACAAATGGATATCGTAACAATAAAAATAGCTCATTTAGGTTCACTCCTCTCATTGTGGGATTACACCTATATATCAGGTGTCACCCAAGCGCCCGTGTTAACAGGCGCCAGATCATGACACCTATGATTCAATTTATTCGATATGGACTACCGCCTTAAAGCTTGATTTCGTTACTTTTTCAGTACTTATAAATTCGATTGCTGCACCATCAAAATCCAGTAAGGATAACCCCTCATCTCGACGAATGACCTGATCTCTCGGAATAATACATTTCCTTTCTCCATGCTCATCTACAACATGAACATAGCGGTACTCGACCACCTGAATCTGTAATTTCTTGCCCAATACCTGGTCAGCAACCAGCTGCGATTCTTCCTCCGACTTTTTCAATGTGCTGAGGCCAAGCGAGTAATCTCTCAATATTCGTCTTGTACTTTTCTCATCCAGCAAAGAAGGCGTATTACTAGTTTGTACTACGGTTTCCCTCTCAGCTTCATACCCAATAAAGAATTGTCCCATAATTTCAAATAATGAATACACACCATCCGGCACATTCAACAATGCAAACTCTAAATCATCGATGGCAGCGATGCCAACTTGAACAGTAAGCTCCTTACCTTCCACATTTCGATTCGTAAGCCGGTTCACCTTTCGTACTTCCCTCTTCATCACATTTTCATGCTGCTTTAGATTTTCCAGTAGTCCATCTACAAATAACCATGCAAAGGAGTACGTTCTGTAGGTTTGATATGCGATCTCGACAGCAACACTGGCAAGTACCGAAGGATAAGGACAGATCTCTTCACACTGAGTTTTGTATTCCTCTCGTAACCTAGCGTATTCCACGCTGATTGCTTTTCGGGTATCATTGTCTCGTTGCCATTTTTTTAGTTCATTAAATTGCATACGTCGATGATCAATTGGTTTTTTCTGCTCGTTGTATTCTTTATATAGTGGCTCAATGCGAGCTAAATAGCTCAGAAACTTGGGCTGACTAACTTTACTCATATCCTGTATCAGTTGTCTCGTACTCTCGATGCCCAAAATCGACTGATCCAGTTTTCCATCTTCCATCTGGAACTTGTCATCTATGTACTTTTCTGCCTTGACGCAAAATTGATTAAACGGCGATTTCGTTGAGTGCTGATAATCCTCTGCCTTGCCACCCTTCGCAAAACGAAAGAAATACGGCATTTGAATAGCCAGACGATCCAACACATATGGAATCTCTACTTCCAGTCCATTTTTGGTCGCATCAATGATTTGACCTTGGAGAAATTTTAAGACTGAGTTTTCCAAAACGCGTGCTTGCAGGCCTCCTTCCTCTAAAGCCAGATTCTGAAAATACGTATTCACATTCGTACATCTACCCGTCAGGTTATGTAGGCTTTTCAATTCCATCTTAACGATACTATCCATATGATTCGGTACAGGAGCAGCTACTTTTTTATCATCCTCATTGATAATCGTAGGAGCGTCAATCACTGCTGAGAGTATGGTGGGATCATTGGTACAGAGAGCCGTATCTCCGTCTACATCTCCTAGTCCAAGTCTTGCCAGTGTTAAATCATGACAGTTCAGAACAATCACATTGTCTAAATGACGCATATATCGGTTATGTACTTGTACAAAATCTAGCTTGCCCACTTCATTAAATATCGTTAGTGGTGATCGGAACAGCGCATGCATTCCACATTTCCGATTCATAAAAGCTTGGTTCTTCTTTAGCACACCTGTAACTGGATATCCGCTGGCATGCTCCATGAATGCAATCGGGTCATTAGTCAGATAAAAGTAGCTACCTCGAATCGGGATGCGACCTTTTAACATAATCGTTCAATGTAAGATTCAGCGCATGAATATATTGGTATGTCAGTGGTGGGTAGGCGTTCATCTGGTATGCTGGCTTCGCATAATTGGCGACCCAAAAGTGGTTATGATTATGTACTTTAAGTAATGCTTCATATTCCGTTATATTTTCAAACAAACACTGGGGCTTTGCTTCTCCCTCACTGTATTGATGCCATGCTTTGAAGCAGGATTTAGTAAGGATCAAATCAATAGGACGACCTCGTTCGTCAATGACAGGCTGAAATTCACCAAAAACATCCATTATTTCTGCCACGTTGTTTTCCTTGAACCATTTCATCAAATCGAATCGGATAAAGTTACCTTTGACATATGGAAGTCTTCCTTGAACTGCATTGGGTGAATAGGATAGATTCAGATGCTGTCTGATATGCTCCGCAAACTGGAAACTAATTAAACCTTGACCATCAAAAAACTGAACATTCTTATTTTCATACTTTGGATACTCCACTCGCTTAAATCCGATGGACTCTTCATTTATCGCGATAATTGGGATTTCTTCTGTTTGCTCGATGGAATAGCAAGGATATAGTTTGTCATTATACATAACTGAACGCGCAGGGAAAGGAATTGCTTCTAGCTTCACACGACGATTCTGCTTATTCCATCCATTGAAAGTTTTGAACTCTGATTGATCAGGATTAGACTTCGTACGACCATTCCACGAGATCGTTTTATTCGGTATACGTTCTAATTTATGTAATTGTTCCTTAGGTGGCTTTAATTCTTTCTTCGCTTTGAAATATTCACGCTGCTTCGTCTTTTCATCAAATATCAACTTCTGTTGCTCCAAATCTTCAGCACACTTTTCCACTTTCCATACATCCTCGATTATCGTATCCTTTTCATAATCTGGTATGACGACAATACGAGGGATAAACGGAACTGGTTGTGCCGCTGAACGACTCACACCAAGTGCTGCTTCCCACTTATGGGTATTAGTGAGTGGTGGCATTTTGCCGAGTGTAATGTGTTTATACAGATCAGCAACATACTTTTTCTGGATAAATTCTGTCCGCTGTGTACGTCCCATGGCAGGTGACTTGATCGAACGAACATATTTTCTTCCATTATAGTAGATGCCCTCTCGTAACATACGTTCAAACAAAGCTAGTTGAGATGGATCATCTTCGTCAATTTGATCAGCTTTGAGCATAAAGATTACATCGGTAACATCGGTGGAAGGATCATGTTCTGCTACGACTCGCTTAAGTTGATCGAGATAGATGCTGTTTGATACAGTGATAGTGCGAGTGTTAGATGGTGGCGCACAAAGTTGGTCACCTGCATGAGTGATCTCGTTAAAGTGGAACAGATTGATTTGGTATTGATTTCGTGCTGGATTAGTGGACAAATTTTAGCCTCCTGTTTTGTAGTTTGGACAATATGGTTGAGAATGTTCTATCCTGCTGGGTCTTGTACCCTTGCTACAATAGAACAAATGTTCCTATTCATTATATCAAATGTATGTTCGTATTACAATAGTCTAATTCGGAGAATTATTTTCAAATATGAAAGCAAGTCTTTCGAAAATAGAGGAATAGCACTATTTTAAGACATATAACTTGACGCTCCTCACGTTTCCTACCGCTAGAACTGCGTGAAGTCCTAATGAAAAGACCCAACATATTTGCCGGGTCTTCTGGCCTCATCATTGTGGAAATATTATCTTGAATATAGAGGAAAATATTTAAGTGTAACTTGTTCCCTATATTTCTAAAATACCACTATCATTTTCGTTTTCTACTAGTTTGCTTCCCCTTAAGTGAGCAAGATGTTTATTTATGTTATGATGAATTTTATAAAGGAGTTTATCCAAATTAGTCGCCATTGCTTCGACATGCATTTCGGGTTTTAGCAGGTACCCATGGAAATACTCCTGGCCTTTGCTGTGTTTACTGATTACTCTATGATTCCCATCAATTATAATAAAAGGGATATCCTGAATTCCCGACATATAACCAACAATAATCGGCTCCATGTTATTAAGCGCTACAGGTATGCGCTTTTCCTCAATCCCGCTTTTTTTCACACACTTAGAAAGATTAGGGAGATAAAAGTTCATATTGGGTTTCTCAGGAAAGTTTCGTTGAGCTACCTTTTTTAATGTTTCAATATTCCAAGTTATTGTATAATAAGACTTTTTGGTTAAATGTATTATTTGCATGTAATGTTCGGTATTATCCGTTAAAGGTTCTTCCTGTTCTGTTTTTAATTCATCTAGTCTTCTTCTGTAATCATCAAATAAGCTCTTCAATTTCGGACACTCATTTTTCATTTTTTTAAAAAAATCGTCTAAGTTATATTTCATAATAAGCAACATTAGCCTATAAAATCTTTTATAGAATTGCACGTAGTGAATTACCGTGATAGACAATCTAGCCAACATGTTATAAAAAATTTAGAATATTGCGTTGTGTATACTAGTTCTTATTCTCTTTCAGCTTTATAAACATATATCTTCTCATTCAATAAAACAGTTGTTTCTATAAAACGATTTACAGTGGATTCTGATGGATTAGGAGTATCTCCTAAGATAAAATGTACCTTATTAGTTGGATGGTAAATAAACCACTTGTTAAGTGTCTCTTGTTCTTGTATAAACAAAGCTCTACCATACAAATTGTATCTATTAGCATCCATAATACCAATCATAAATTTTAGACCAACAACTAAAAGTCCTGAGAACAAAATTACAAGGATAAGTGCAGCAAACAATAAGGCCGCTGTTCAGTCTTGTTTAAATCACCTACTAATAACGCTGCTGTATGAGACCCCACATAATAAGGAAGCACTGAAATATAGGAAAAGAGAAATAACATATAGAATATTACAGATAGTGTTCTGATAGTAGGACTTGTACTCAAAACTATTGACCGAACATAAATTTTAACTTTTTCAAACGAAGCGATCAAAAAAACCAGAACCATTCCTTCTAAGATTACCCCTAACATAAAAAAACTGATAACTAAATAGTATTTGTAATGCCATTTGTATGAATAGATTAGCAGTGTCGAGAAAAATAGCGAAATGTAAATCGTTTGCAAACAAAAATTTATTACTTTTACGAAAAATCTTTTTTCTTTACTTAAAAGTATTTTTTCAGTGAATGTAGATGTCATTAAGGTTACCGGTTGCATTTTAAAGAAAGCAGCAAGTAAGCCAATGATTCCTCCAGTATAACCAAATTCACTTAGAAACTTAGAAACTTGTTCAAACATTTGAATTTATTCCAACCTTCTCAATAAGATTTGCGCTTAAATATTTGCATTATCAATATATATACTAGAAAAGAGTGTTGAGCTATCCTCCTATCTAATCTAATAAAACAAATGACTAAAGACACAATATAATTAATTCCATAAGATAAATTTACAATTTTAAAATAATACAAATTCCTTCCAATCCATATAAGCTTCTAGAGAATGAGAATTCAATGTGAATTAGTGTATCTAATATCCCATCCCTTATCTTTAAAGATTTGAATATTTTCAGAACTAATTTGACTTTCCTTCATACCAAATGCGAATAAATGAGTAGGTCTGCTCATTGCAACATACAGAAGATTCTTCTCAACCCATTTATCATCATAGTTTATATC
>NZ_CP191577.1:1725900-1726996 GCF_050516475.1 Paenibacillus ottowii
GTACTATTTATTGAATTTGAAATTTGTTCATTTAAAATCAAATTAATTATATTTCTTAAAGTAGATACATTTAATTTTTTCAATTTTATATCGCTTATAGGTGTTTTCTTTATATCCATTTGATTTGGATGCTCTTTTATCCAATTTTTAAGGTCAAAATCTATCGATTTTAAACTTGATATTTTTTTATAAATGAGTTCGTTAATTAATTTTAGCAAGTGCTGCGTATAAGCCTCGGTACTTTTCGGGATATATCCTGTGATATTTTGAGTATTTCTGCCAAACTCGAACTGCTGTATTGTATCTTTCCTTATTGATAAAATACTATCTTTTCGCTTACTTTTTGCAAAATCTTTATTGTAGTTGCATTCCATGAGTATTTCTTTATAAAAAGGAATAAGTTCTTTATTCTCTTTGTAAATAATCATTAAGGGATCAAATGATACAATTTCGTTTAAAGATTGAATATTAACTCCATTAATTATTATTGGAAGATGCCTAGCAATATTTGCTCCAAACCTATTACACACTTTGAGTTCAAAAGTAATACCAGGATCAACCTCAGGCTTCTCCCCATCAAAATCCAAAGTCTGATTAGGATCGCCTATAAACTGTAATACATTCCCTTTATTCATAAATATTTTTTTTATAATATCAATACTTTGAGGGTTAGTATCTTGATTCAATTTTTTTTTGATATAAGGTAAAGCTAAATAAGTATTAAAGAACTGATGAATAGTCCCAACAAAATGAGGATGTTTGATTTTTGATATACCCATTCTATTTAAGATTCGATTAATTTCATCAACAGCAACATTAGTATGTGTAATAATGCATATTGCATCTCTCGAATTTTCACTGGCCATTTTCATTAACATTAAAACTATTTTGGCTGATAAGCATGTTGTTTTACCAACACCTGGACCAGCAATAATATATTTAGTT
Organism: Paenibacillus ottowii; assembly: GCF_050516475.1. Taxonomy (NCBI): domain Bacteria; kingdom Bacillati; phylum Bacillota; class Bacilli; order Caryophanales; family Paenibacillaceae; genus Paenibacillus; species Paenibacillus ottowii. The sequence goes on from NZ_CP191577.1 coordinate 1,726,846, forward strand.
TCAAATAAGTTTATAAATTCCTTTTGATTGTCATTAAAACATTTACCATCCAGAGTGACAGCTTCAATAATCTTGATATCCTGTTCACTAAATATCATAAGCATCTCCAGTGACATGTTTTATGGCATCAATCAAATACCTTATTTTATTA
>NZ_CP191577.1:1727040-1810582 GCF_050516475.1 Paenibacillus ottowii
GATCTTAGCTCAGTTGAATCAATTTCATCCCATTCTTTCTTTTTTAAAACTCTATTTTTAGGAGTTTTATAGTGAGCTTCTAGAATTGATTCTTGTAATAAAGTAGATAACGAACTCTCAGCTAAAGCATATTCTAGAGTCCAAGGTGAGCTAAGAAATACACGTGTCATTTCAGTTTCGTGTCTAAAATTTTCTTTAATTCTTTTCTCACGATTAATTAAAAATTTACCGTATTGTTGTTTGTTTTTTATTTTTATTAAATCATGAATCTCTTGTTTCTCATCACTAGTTATTTTTCTTCCTATATGACCGCTAATAACATCAGTCAAATCACTAAATTTTATATATAAATCTTTAATTGATTTTCCATTGATTTCAGTGATTATTGATTGAATTGCATTCTCATCATCCTCGTTAAGTTCAAAATAGCAAAGTTCGTTACGATAATATGAGATTGGCTTCAAATCCATATCAGTGACTATTGATACAGGAAAATTCAACTTAGTCCCTTCTTTTCTTAGGAAAATTGAAGTATATCTTTTAAATGCTAAATTACCCACGTTTACGATTGAAACTCCATAATCGTATAGAGGCCTTCCTATAGCTTCAGCTAATGCTGGAATCAGCAAGTTTTCTGCATCTCCCTCTACACAGATTATCCCTTGGGCAAAAAACATATTAGACTTTGTTGCATCCAAAAACCTTTCAAAAAAATTGTAATCATCTTTTTCCAAAAGAGTAAACCCTGACCTCATAGGAAAAGCAGCATTATTATAGATTAAAATCAGATGTTCTAGAGAAACTGAAGAAATCAATATTGGACTGTGGGATGTAAGAATATACTGAATCCCTTCCTCTTTACTTTTCTTCTCAAAATATTTAATTAATCTCAGTTGTGACTGAGGGTGTACATGAGCTTCAATCTCTTCAATTAACGCTAACTTTGGTCCAATCTTATTATCACTTAAAAGAAGTAGTTCCGCAGCCATAAATAATAAATTGGAGCTGCCTAACCCACTTCCTATTTCCCCCAAATTCAATTCTAGTTTTCTCAAAGCTTCTTCAAATTTCATATGTTTAGGTTCTATTTTTGGGTTTTTCTTTCGATTCTTCTCAAAAAAAGCTTCAACAACAGTACTCATTTTTCCAAGGACAGGTTGATCAATAATTGTCTGTACATCTTTGAAAGCATCTTTTAAAATTTTTTCGATATCCTTCCTAGATGCACCTTCATTTTCTTGAAAGAAACTTAAATTTTTTAAAATTTGAGCAAATCTAGATCTGTTCCCTGGACTCAACTCAAGTTCAGCGTCACGCAAAGGCTTTAAATAAGTAACAGTTAAAAGTTGCTTCACACTATCACTTAGTAGTTGCTCTCTTCCTACCTCACCGCCCGTAACATTCTTTACGATCCTATTCTTCATATTTACATCGAATATTTGTTCTGCTTCTAAATATATTCTTAGATATGTTCTATCTTCTTCAAAGTATATCCATTCAAAGAAATAGGCCTCCTCTTCTTCTGTTAGATCTTGAAAGATGTATTCTATTTTAATTGGTCTATTAATATCAAAAAAATCAGATTCTTTTATCCAGTTTTGATCTTGGCTATTAGTACTCAAACCCAATTTTATCGAATCGATAATCGAGGTTTTTCCAGAGTCATTTTCCCCAACAATAACATTTAAATACGGGTTAAAGATTATATCTATACATGGTTCACCATTTGCACTCTCTCCAAACTTTCTCCAATTCCAAATTTTCAGTGAATTAAGATACACTATGATCTCAACCTTTATACAATATTTTTTATCTCTCATAAGATAGTTATTTCATACCCCGTATCTTGTAATACCAAAAAAAGGCCTTTAATACATCAAATTGCATAAAATCTTATCAGGACACCTTCATATGCAGACCGGGTACATTAAAGTAAATAGCCCTCTCAATACATAAGCAACTTGTCTGCCTTCTGCATAATACGCCTCATCGAAATATCTCAACCAATATAAAGGACTATATACCCAAGACCAAGGGGATACTCCCGCCCAATACTCTACTAAATTCTGCATAAATCTTCTTTATTTCTTACACTATAGCATATTCATGGGGATATATGGAACCAAAAAAGCCCTTGAATAATACCAAGGACCTAATTCAATTCATCTTCTAATTAAGAGAAGACCAAGATTATTCGTGTTCTGTAAAAAACAAGGAGTCGTAGGTAACATATCAGTAATAAATTATAGGATTGGTCATAAATCTTTTTGCTCAACTGGTGGTTGAAAATTATAAAAAATCAAATATGAAGTTATTGTTCGTACCAACAATCTCAAATAGAATTGGATTACATAAAGGAGTGTGAGAATTTATGAAGGAGAATTTATGAAGGAGAATTTAGCAAGAAACATAAGCATATTACCGCAAAGAAAGAGGACTTACACAAGAAGAGCTTGCACAAGTCCTAGGGCTTTCATTTCAAGCCGTATCCAAGTGGGAAAATGCTCAGACAATGCCTGATATTTCGTTACTACCTCAGTTATCAAGAACTTTAGAAGTAAGCATAGACAAGCTTCTTGGGTATGTATCACGGGATAAAACGATTACCATTTACGAGGAAGAATATAAACGCAAGAATATTACTGGGGTACTGAACCTAATAAAGTGTGTTATCAGGTTTTGCAGTTTATGCCCCCCAATAAACACATAAAATTATTGGATATTGGATGTGGTGAGGGAAAAGACGCACTATTTTTTGCTAGAAATGGATATGATGTCACTGCATTTGATGTTTCGGACGCAGGTATAGAGAAAACCAAGAGACTTGCTGAAAAAGTCGGTGTCCATGTTAATGTATTTAAGGCAGATATTTTAGATTATCGTTTGGATACGCATTTTGACGTTATCTTTTCAAGCGGTGTCCTACACTACATAAAACCGGAATTCCGCAAAGAAATATTTGAAAATTATAAGCAGTATACAAATCCAAACGGCTTGCATATCTTTAATGTGTTTGTAAACAAGCCCTTTATTGCTCCACCACCTGAAAAAGAACCTAATGCGTATAAGTGGTACTCTGGTGAACTGCTTACACATTATCACGACTGGTTCATTGAAGAAAGTTCGGAAGTTATTTTCGACTGTAACTCGTCAGGCATTCCTCACAAACATGCCATGACTAAAATTATTGCACAAAAGATAACCTCATTAGGCTAAAGATGCTTCCATATTTAAGGCAACAAAAAGAGGGGTTCGCTTTTGCCGCCCCTTTTTACTATTTAAGCAAGTATATCTTCCAAATTAATTGCCCCTCCGTACCAGCAACACTGTACACTTCACATGCCATTGTAAATAAAATATGTTCCCGCACTTAAACTTAAAGCGATTTTCTGAATGCACGAACATATTAAAGTTGTTCTTAAACCCTGTACATCACTGCTTCTTATGTGCATTTCCTAAATAGTCGTATCATCCATGTCACCTTTGCCCCACCGCAGTTTCGCCTTACAGCCACAAGGCTTCACAGCCTCTCACTCACGCTCTCACCCAATTTCTCCCTGAAATAATAGTCGTAAGAAGAAACAGAGGAATTTTTGAGTCAGAACGGGAAAAATCGGGGGGTAAAAAAAGCAATTAAAGTCGAACTAAGGGTAGGGGAAATGACAGGAAAAGCTGGGGATAGGGCAAAAGAAAATCGAAGGAAATGATCGAAAAAAAACAGGAGAAAAACCGCCTCTGTTCAATGATTAGCGGAGATTTGGGCGACTTTTTTATTAAAAATGATGAATAGCGGAGATTTGGGCGAACTTTCTATGTTTTGCGGTAGAAATAGGAAAAAGAGCCGAGGAAAACAGGAACGGAACCCCTTTCTCGCTCGGCTCGTAACACTACTTTTTATGCTTTAGTACGACTGTTTATGCTTTGAGATGACTTTGTGTGCTTCTACATCTCATCTCGATATATTACTACCACGCACTCCACATGTGTCGAGACGATGGAAAGGATATACGTCTTCTTACCACCTATTATATGCTTTTTTCCGCATTCCCTCCTATATCACCTACTTCCAAAAATACAAATTGTAATTACCCCAACAATGGGTCATTCTGTAAACTAAATCTTTCCTTTAACCGATAAATACATATGTTGGGTTGTTTATTAAATATCACCTCTCGTCCCTTTATAACGTACAAATCTTGTAATACATATCTATCTCGACTCAAAGCTGTACTCATCCGTGTCTTCTATAATCAGAAGCGAATTAAAAATGACATACTTTAATTGGAAATAGTCGTCAAATCTAGAAAGGAGTCATGAACTCACTTGAGCGCATTATCAGATGGGATCGGATATGAAAGCCTACGCTTTTATGGTCCCTTTCAGCCCCTACACATCGATCAACTTCAAATAACACGTACCATTAATGATCATGTCTATTTACATATCAGTGGTATGCTCTCCGAAGAACAGGGAGCCGCTTGTATCAGTCAAAATATGGAGCAAGAGCCGATTGTCATTCGTCAGTTAAATGATCAGGGACAATCGCTGAGAAGGCTGTTCCATGGGATTGTTACACGTATGTCCGTACACTGCGTACGAGGCGTGTATACTTTTGAATTGGAGGCTGCTTCCCATTCATACCAGATGGATATCAAACGTAAAAGACGCTCCTATCAAGATATTCACCGTACTTATGATAATCTGGTCACAGCACTGGTTCGAAAATATCAGTACGGAGATGCCATTGACACGGTAAGCAACCATGCCAAATTGGAGACATTTGTTTTACAATATGATGAGACCGATTGGGCGTTTTTAAAACGTCTCGCTTCTCGCTTTGGCTCCGTACTTGTGCCAGAGGTAACCGCAGCCTCGCCCAAGGTTTTCTTCGGGATACCAGAAGGCAAACAGTACAAGGTGGAACGGGATGTATTTTATCGGGTACGGAAAACGTTTCATGAATTGGATGCGGAAAAGCCGGGAGAACGTGCTGGCTCGTATGTCACCTATATGATTGAAAGTCTGCAATACTATGCGCTTGGTGACCTCATTACGTTACCCATTGGACAAGGTAAAGAGTTGGTCGTGGTTCGAGCAGTGACTATGCTAGCGGATGGCCTACTGCGCACCCGTTATGATCTTCAAGCTGAACAAGATATCCGCTATGCGCGGTATGAAAACGATCAGGCTACTGGAATTTCGCTGACAGGAACGGTGCTCAAGGTACAGCAGGATTTTGTACAGCTTCAACTGGACATTGACCCGAAGCAAGATCCTGCCAAAGCGTGCTGGTTTCCCATCACCACCCGTTATGTCGCGGAAGAACATAGTGGCTGGTTCGATATGCCTGAGATCGGGGAACAGGTGGAATTGTATCTGCCCACCCACCGCGAACAGAATGCCTATGTAACGGATTCGCTGCGACAACAACGCCACACCAATGGACAGCCGAATGTGAAGGTATGGCAACATGTGCAAGGTAGTGGCGTAGAAATGTCTGAGCATGAGCTGACTCTATCCACCTCCGGTGAATTTTCCATTACACTTCATGAAGGTAACGGCATTACGATTGACAGTCCGGGGAATGTGCAAATTCAGGGTGGTCAAGTGAAGCTTGTTGCTGGACAGGAACTTTCACTGGAAGCTGAAACGGCGCTATACTTAAAAGGTGGAGCCAGCAGCATGGTATTGGATGGTGAGACAGACACCAAAGCCCCAGTGATTTATCAAGAAGGTACGGTAAAAGCTCCAGTTTTCGTAGCTGACCTCCCTCCTGTTCCAGAACCTCCATTGATGAGCATCAAAGCATATCAGGCGGCGCAAGCTCCATCAGCAGCTAAGACATCGTCAAGCAGCCAAGCCTCTCCTCCTAAAGCAAAAGTCACCAGTCCAGCAAAGCTTCAACAAGCGAATGCCATGATGGGGACAGTATCCAAGCTATTAGGCTCCATTCCGGTAATGGGGAAAGTGGCTGGCTTTGTTGTAGGAGCGCTAAGTGGACCTGCGGCAGGTGTGATTCTGAGAGCAACCGCAGCAATCCCTGTTCGGAGCAAAGGAACAAATCACGCTGTAGGTAGTGCTCCTAAAGGTGGTTTGCATCCACTGAAGCATCTGGCTAGTTTAGCGCTCCAAGGGCTAATAAGCCAATACGAGCATGAACGGGCTAAGGAAGCTTATTATAGCAAGTGGATTTTAGGCAAAGTGTATACGAGTGCACGTCACATAGCGCTTTCGGGTGGCCCACTGGAACTGGTCCAAAACCTGTTAAAAGAGTCAAATGCCATGGCTCATGCATATCAGCAGGTTCCTAAAAATATTCAAGAGAAATGGCTCCGGGATAACGAAGAAAAACAACGCATTCAAGCAGCACAAACACAGAAACATGAGAATTCTAAACTTGCATTATGGCGAGAAAGAAAAACTAGTGAATATACTTCATATTGGAATCAAACTGATTATTTTACAGCCAACTGGTGGCAGGATGAAAATAAGCTAAAACAAGCAGAGCAAGCACTGCGCACTGAAATTACAATGAAGCGCAAACTATCACTGTATGATATTAAAGATCCTAATAAATTGGCCGCCATCCAGCGTATCATCAACGCAAAACGAACGCAAGTATGGGATGAAGGAACTCTCAATGCCATTGAAGATGGTTTGGTATCGATGGGTGTGGATTCTTCAAATGCTATTGAGTTGGACAAAGAGAAAATGGATGCACTCATTTCTCGATACAATCAAGGCTTCATTGGACAAAAATCTGGAGATTACATGGAAAGGACAGGCTTAAGCGATTTAGTTGAAGACACGACCTATGGGATTGTGGCAACCCGAATCGGTATAGGGAGTGCTGGAAGTTCTCCTGCCAGGTCCAGCCAACCACCTATTGCAGAAAATCCGCCTGCAAAACCCAATCCAAAGGGTGGTCCAGGTGTAAACAGACCCATTGATGAGTTCAATGATTCGGCGATTTATAATGGGGCAAATTCAAGTAGACCTAAGGAGTCACCTAAACTGCCGAATTCGAGCAAGCCTCCTAAAGATACTCTAAAAGCTTCTAATGTTGGTAGTGTAGTCAAGAGTGGAAATAAAACAAAATATACGAATTCGGCTGGTAATGAGTTAATTTGGGATGATCAACATCCGAAAAATATTAATCGCGATATTGATAATCTTTTAAACAGTAAAGACCCGGGCAAAGCTACTGAGGCAAAAGTAGCTTCCGCTGTTAGAGAAAATAAGGAAGTAACAGCATTTGGCCAGAAAATTCAAAGGGCAGATGGTAACCCGGCGGGCGATTTTGACGTAGTCACTAAGGATGAAATTATTGAAGTTAAGAAATCATTAAAAGCCGTTACAAACGTTGAACAGTTCGATAAATACGTTAATGTAAATCATGACGGTTATTTTAATCATAACCAGAAGAAAGTCATTTTATATATTGACAAGCCATTGACTAATTTACATCAGAACGATCTAATAAAATTGGAAATCATTAAATCTAAAGGTGTTACTATTGTAAACTCTATAGATGAACTCAAGGGGGTATTAAAGTAAAGATGGGGACTCCGGCAGTTATTTTAACGAAAAAAGAGAGATATTCTCCTGAGAAGCTGTTAGCAGATAGTATAGTTGCAGCCTTTCATTCGGATGCATCGCTCTATTTCTACAACAATAAAAATTACTCAAATGAGGGGAAGTTTTCATATACAACGCTGAATATTAATAATAAATCATTTGCGGAGAACAACGAAACTTCATTAATCTTTTATATTCATAGTATTAATAGTTTAAGTATTGATTTTTACTATCATGAAGATTTAGGATTAGATACAAATCTATTGCTGTGTCAAGTCGGTCATATCGAGGATATTTATGGTAATCAAGAGTTGATATTCAATTTTATTTACGAATACCTCAAGCTAAATCCTGATGATTATTTTTGGATTGCAGATTATGATTGGGTTTACAGTTGGGAAGACATTCAAAAATTAAAATCATTACCGTATGACCCAGATTGGTGCTATAAGAATCCCAAAAACTAACTTATAAGTACAATGTGACAACAAGATCGTACAATGCAACTAACAAACCAGACATTAGAAAAGACATAAAATTAGTAAACTTTAAAAGGCTTATTTCGAATTGAATCTATGAGTAGGATGAGCTTTTTTTATACTCAAAATCAAAAGAAGACGAAATTAATGTCAAAACAGATATAGATAGCAAGCATGCAAAAAAAGCTTGCGAAAACTGCACATTTACTTTTAAAAGAAATATTGCTGACGTACTTACCGGATGGTATAAGGGAGGAATGGGAAGCCCAGAGCAGATTATGTGGAGGAATATGATCTCACCGCATTAACTCTAGACTAGAGCGTACTGGAGGTTTGAGTAAAATGGACTTTAGGTTATCTATTGGCTCTAATCTGTCTAGAGAAGCCTTGGGAAAGTTGCTTTATAATATGATAGGTGAAGTGTTAGCAATGGAAATAAATTTTTATGAAGTAGAAGTAAAAGATTGGTCTGATGCTCGACAGGTAAGTATTAGTTGTACTTATTTTTCTATAAGCATTAATTTAGATGATGAGGATGACTATTTAGAACGTTTTCGAGAAATGAACCTCGAAGATCACGGCGTAGATACAAATATTCTTATTAGTATTCATTTTGTATCGCGTACTTTTGACATTGGATAGTTAAAGCTACTCGAAGTTATTGGAAAACTATTACGAATGAACGATCAAGATTTGGTCGTTGAAGATGATTCATCATACCCACTATTAAAAAGAATTAAAGGGCGTTTATTTATCAATAATAATCTAGATGAATATCAAACCAGGTATATCACTAAAGAAAATCTAGAGCTACTGAATTATCCTTATTTGGAAGAGGACTTTTTTAAAGATAGCCGATATAGGAGGTAACATTTCCCAATTAAGTCGAACGAGTCGATTATGGTCAAATACTGCCATGATTGACTTGTTCTTTTTACTTTCCTCTTGGCCCTAATGCCGTTTGGTAATATGAACAAGCTGGTGAGAACATTAGAGGATAAAGGGTTGAAGGTAAAAGGTGAAAGACTAGAAATACCCAATGACGGCAGCTATTTAACTACAGATGGGGAAAATATTAAATCGCCAATGCTAGATCAGTATACCTTTATAAGAAAGTGAGGTTATAGTGGATGATACTTACTCTTGATATAAGTAATGAAGAATTTGATGGAATTATAGATGGTGATGGAGAATTTACACCAACTATTTTCTTGAATTTTCCAAGTGATATCAGAGGCATATACGAATTTGAACTCATAAATACAGTGATAGATATTTATAATTTTAAGGACAAATTGCAATATATAGGATTCCCCGCAAAAGATGATTCACTTTTTGTATTTGGAAAAATGAAAGTTCGAATTGAGGGGGTCAAGGGAGCAGATTTCAAACTAATTGAAGGTAACCTCCTTGCAGGACGTGAGCAATATTACAGTTGGCACCATACAATTGATAGCGGTGATATTGTATGTAAATGCGGGGGGAAGTTATCTTTCCTAGAGGATTGCTACGTAGCATTAATGATTGTTACTGAAAGTAAACCTAAAATAACATTAACATTTGATATTAAAGAAACAGTTCCTTTTAATTTTATGAATAGCAGTAGCATAGAGCAAGCAAATTTAAAAAAAGTAGAGCCTAAACAAATTAAACCTCAAGGGAAGTTGTTTGACTTCAACTTTTTCCAAGAGTATTTTGGATCTGGGAGAAGAGCTATTAAGAGTGAGTAGTTCAAATGTTAAATAAAAGGATCATATAATGGCTCATTCTATCTGAAACGATGAGGAATGAGCCTTTTTTCCACGAAAAAAATAATTTTTCATCCCTCCCTATCATTAGCCTACTAAAAGAACAAATTAAATGATTAAGATGACTTTTAATCTAAACCCGAGAGGAAGAAATATGTGATTGAAAAAATTATACACCTCATAACAAACGCGTCTTTAGATAAAGATGATAGTGTAAAGATGATAGTGTTATAGTAGCTGCTCTAAATTTATTAAAAAATGATTGCAATTTAGAAGAATTAGAGGGTGACTATTTTGCTCAACTTGTTAGTATGATTCCTCTGGTTAAAGAACAGAGCACAAAGGCACTTTTAATCGAAACAATTGTGGAATCTCCAGAATTCGTTAGCGACGATACGATGTTGGACGAATATGTGAAACTTATATCAGAAGGTGCGACTAACGTTCAGGAAGCTGCAAGATGTTTAGGTGCATTTACCGCCTCTGGCTCTACAAACAATCAGATATTCTTACAATTGGCCAATAAATTAAATAATAAATTTGCCGTTGAAATACTAGTTTCAATGGGACGTTCTAATTGGGGAGAAACCCCTCATTACCTAGAATCATTTGCTCAAGAGGTTCAAAATGCACAGAGGATAAAATATCGTTCAGGAATAATTGCAGCCTTTTTATTAATTGTTCATCCCCTGTGTTCAGAATACACTCATGTCAGTTCGTTATCTTTTGGATATCCATTTACTGAAGCGGCTATGAATGATTGGGCGTGGGTAACCCCAAAAAATACAGAACATATAGTACAAAAGAAAATAGTAACCTCAAAAGAAGCTGACATATTGGTGAAATTAGGGGGCTTATTGCGACTTAATATGAACTTGAGTTCAAACGAAGTTGCAAAGCTATACACCGATTTTTTTGAAGATAAGAACCCATTTGACGTTACTTACACTTTACCAAAGTAAAAAACATAACGCCAAAGAAATCACTACGGACAAGAAATCGTAGAACCCGCCTCTAACATTTCCCTAAAACAATGACTTGCCACTTCTCCCCGTCTAAAGGCGTTTGACTTGAAAGAGAAAATGTTCGAAGAATACAGCGCTGGTAAAGCATGGGCACCAAAGCAGATAAGTAATGTTCATATTGATATTGAAGAATAGGAGAATAATTAAATGCTTATAATAAAGGCTTTAACAAAGATGTATGAGGATTGGGGTGAAGATATAGACGACTTCTATATTACTTATAATGTAGATATCGGACCCAGTGAAATAAATGGAGCATCAGACATGTTTTCATTTGAACTAGTAAGTCCTAAAAGGTTAGATAGAATGACAGATCAAGGTGATATTATTATCGGGCATGGTCATTTTATAGCAAAAGACTTTAATGAAAATACACTTGAAGCCACATTAAATCGTATCATTAATAAATGCACAGATGATGATATTAAGAAGGCATACAAAAACCTATCTACATATTTTCGTTGGGAGATGGATGAATAATTGGAGATCTAGCTGATTTACATACACACAGTTAGCCCTATAGCAGATTTCACAAAAATAATGTAGTGATCACAATCACGGTTTAGACTGTAAATTCAAGTTAAAATACAAACAATTTTAAATTTATTTCAGCTGAAACCAAAGATACCGTGATCGATCAAAAAGAAAAACAAGGAAGTGTACAAAGATGAAAAGAACTGATTTACCTCTTGTCTATTCTTGTTCTGGATGTTCCTCCGCAGCACAAACCGCTAACATGATCGCTATACAAATGGATCGAGAAAAAGTCGCTGAAATGTCCTGTATAGCTGGTGTTGGTGGTGATGTCAAACCCCTTGTCAGAACAGCGAAATCGGGACGTGACATCATTGCAATTGACGGCTGTCCCTTGTCCTGTTGCAAGAGTTGCTTAGCAAGGCATGAGGTTCAACCCAAACACCATTTCCTGCTGTCTGACTTTGACGTACCCAAGATCATAGGAGAAGATCCTAACCCCGATCATTATAGAAATGCTTACACACAAATCTTAGAACAAATCGGACAATAATTCTTAGTCAAAGTTAAGGTATGTACCGAAAGATGGCTCTTATTATGTAACAATATCATAAATAGTTTTCACTGGTGGCTCCTAACACATCTTTAAGGGCCACCAGTATTTTTTTAATCCCAGTTTAATCATTGGATATAAAAACCCTAAAGAATTTGGAGCTCTAATTAGAGTCATTTTTCAAATTTTTAAGCAGCTCATTTGCAACATATGGCAAAGCGTTTTCGAACCCTTTTCTTACAAGTGACTATACATTCTTTTTTGAATACTTTTCAGATAACTAAGGTTCCCCCTCCTATATTCAAGCTCCCCCACCTCCTTAGCTGCCTTGTAAAAATTACTCGTCGTTACCATCCAAGCAATACAGCAACTATGTACCTGCCTGCTTAACAACCTTGAGTTGGAGTACTATACATTCTCAACATCACGTTTCCAACATTTGCACTGAACGGCGATTTTACAGCTATCTTTGCTTTGCCCTTAAAAATTACTTTACGTAATAGCGAAGAGCCTAAAAATAAACGTAATGATAAAATCGGTAAATATCACAAAATGACAACAGATGTTATATTGTACTTTGGTTGAAGTTAAACAAAGGAGATGGAGATGCTTATGATGAATCAAGAACCAAATCAGCAATTAGGTGAGATTATTGAGCAGTTCGTACATTCATTTATAGCAGAAAACAATAACATTCGATCTCAAAAAGTAATCAACATTGCAGATGAGGATACAATAGCTCATTTAAGGGAAATTGGCTTTCCCAAAAAAGGAAGACCCGTAAAAGAGATTGTCGATGAAATGAGGAAAAACGTCTATTCTCATCAAGCCTTCATGCAACACCCTCGTTTTTTCGCAATGATTCCTAGTCCCGTGTCTGTTTACTCTTGGTTAGGAGATATCATGACCTGTGCTTATAATACCCACGCCGGAAGCTGGATGCAGAGTTCGAGCGCAAGCCTTTTAGAGGGGGAAGTGATCCGGTGGATGTGTGACCAGGCAGGATACCCCGATACTGCTGGGGGCTTATTTCTGTCGGGCGGATCGCTGTCGAATTTGACCGCTTTAGCCGCTGCACGCAATGCAAGGTTATCCGAGCAGGAATATGCCATTGGAACTGCTTATGTTTCAGATCAAACTCATTCATCGGTCGCCAAAGGGCTACGCATCCTCGGATTCCGTAGTGATCAAATCAGGAAGGTTCCAAGTGATAAAAATTTTCGTATGGTTGTTTCGGCCTTAGAGAAAAAAATAATGGATGATCAGGCGGCTGGCATGAAGCCTTTTGCGGTCATTGCCACGGCAGGCACAACCAATACAGGAAGCATTGACCCGCTAAACGAAATTGCTGACTTATGTGAAAAACATAATATTTGGTTACACGTGGATGGAGCTTACGGTGCGTCGATTTTGGCTTCTTCGAAATATAAGTCTCTTTTAAGCGGGATATCGCGTTCAGATAGTATCACCTGGGATGCACACAAATGGCTAATGCAGACCTATTCCTGCAGCGTGGTTTTAGCCAAAGATAAGCAGCAACTTAAAAACTGCTTCAGCACACGCCCAGAATATTTGAAGGATGCCGAGACTGATGAAGAACATATTAATTATTGGGATTTGGGTCCAGAGTTAACCCGGCCTGCTCGAAGTCTGAAACTATGGGTGACACTGCAAGCTTTAGGCACGAATGCTGTCGGTGAAGTGATAGAGCATGGAGTTCAACTCGCAGAATGGGCTGAAGATGAAATCAAAAAACATAATCATTGGGAAATTGTATGCCCCGCGCAATTAGCGATTGTTAATTTTCGATATGCACCACCTGGGCTATCCGACCAGGAATTAGATTCACTCAATAAAAGGATCTCCCAAGAAATGGTAACTAATGGGTACGCCACAGTGCTTACTACACAACTCAATGGAAAGACTGTTCTCAGAATCTGCGCAATTCACCCAGACACTACGGAAGATGAGATAAGAAATACAGTTCAGCTATTATCGAATATAGCAAGATCATTGAATGAGAAAAAAGTTTTTTTATGATGTTCAATTGTGAAAATAAAGTGCTACACTTTCTGTAAATAAATAAAAATGCTCAGCATTACGAAAATAAGAGGGGCAAGCCGCCCCTCTTTGGCCCACTCTTTGAAGCAGGCCAAAATATATTTTTGAAATTTTTATGTTCTAACCCCTCAATTCCGTACAACTCATAGCGATGTCGCCATTTTACTAAGGTGGTAACGCTGATGTTATGTATTTTTGCTACTTCCATACGGCTGCTCTGTCCTGCTTTTAACTCCTGTATGATGGCTAGTTTCTCAATCGTATTGTATTCGTTCTTCTTAGACATAGGAAAATTCCCCTTCAAGTAGCGGTTTATTTATTAAACCTGTCTACTTGAAAGGGAGCATATCAAAATCGGTTGCCTGTTCCATAATTTATAATAGCGAGGTTACGAACTTCACCTCTGGAAAGCGGCTATCCGGTCCTTTCATTAAGATTCCGCCTTGATTTTTCAGATACATATCAAAGAAATCCAGCATGTAGGCATTGATAACGGAGTTCGCTCTTTCAGGCGCAATCTTTCCTGTAATACCCAACATTTTAAAAATCGGAGAAATGAACTGTACGTCGGTAAAATTCAAATGCTCCGTATTTTCGATATAGAGGATTTGTCCCCCTTCGTCGACCGTTTCGCGCATCCGTTCAAGCTCCAACTTTTTATCTTCCGTTACTTGATCCTCCCACTCTCTTGTTGATCCCATACGTTTAAGCTCTGCATCCGTGTAGACCCGGTTATCCATCACCATTTTTAATTTTTCGAAATAGCTTTCCGAGTTGATAAACAAAAACGGCTTTCGCAGACCCTCTCTGTCACGCAGTCGATAAAGCCCTCCATCAAAGTCTATTCCAACCGCGATTCGCGGATCGTAAGAAGCGTCATAGGCCGTCGCTCCACCGATGGAATGGCCGAACACCCCGACATGACCGAGATCAATCTTCCCTTTTAGATGACTTGGAATCTGCCCCGATTGAATGAGCTCGAATTGGTCCAGCGTAAACGCTACATCTCCGGTTAAAACTTTTCCCAACTTGTCACGATTTCCGCTTTCCGTCCGGTAATCATGGTCGGGCGAGAATAAGTCGTTGGTTGTGCTGGTCGTGATTCGACCGTCCGGAAACTCGGTTGCAAATGTATTGTAGGTGTGGTCGATCACTGCCACGATATATCCGTGACTCGCGAGATTTTCGGCTTGCGACGTGTGGAAGAACCTGGACGAGCCGTTGCCGGGATTCGCAAGGATCAGCGGGTATGAAGTCTGTGCCGAAGAGACTTCGGCTCCCGAATAAGCATGACTGGATACGTACTTCAGGTGTTGAAACGTAAACCCGGGAAGGCCATAGTTCGCGGCCATATAACGTAAAATCTGAGTATCGGGAATAAAGGGAGCGTACTTGCCGATGCTAGCTTGAGTCGGATACCAGACCTGAACCATCAATTCCCTCTTGCCTGTCTCAGTTTTGCCAAATTTCTCCTCCCGGCTTGGATCGATGAAATGAAATACTTGCGTGCCTACCTTCAATTCGCCGGTTGGCGCGGGAAAGTTGAATACGGGAAACACATAGAGGAAGCACCCTGTTGCGATTAGCCCAATCACGATAAAAAGGCGGCCCAGCACCCTACGGATTCGCGAGGCAGTCCGAACGACTTTCGGCGTTATGAAAACGTTTATAAGCGAAAGCATAAGCATCAGGAGCGTAAATCCGTATAAAAATAAAAGCTGAATCCTGTATCCTTCGACAAGCAAATGTATCACTAAAAAAATGGAGCTTGCTCCACTTGTCAGGAGCAAAGCTGATCTTCGGATACGTTGATTGGTAATGAACAGGAGTGCCAACAAACAAGCACTTGAAAAGAATAGCAGCATTTCAAAAACCCTCACGCCAACTCCCCCTAATAAAATAATCCCATCAATGGATTAGTATAGAGGAGCAGCTAGGTTGATACCATTGATCTAGATGACAATTGCCTAACACTCTTGTAAGGTCGCGTGACGACTGCGCAGAAAACAGCATGTAATGTGCTGATTCCTGCCTTTCGGGCGGGGTTGTTTGTTTCACAAAAAATTAATTATCCAATATCTCCTATAGTAATTACCTCATTTAAGCAGATAGTCACTTTTAATACACAAAAAGTGATCGCATGCATTTATTCTCCACTAAAACTTTTGGCCCATTCAGCAACCCTACGACTGCTTTCTTCTTCTGACAAATCCTCGATCCTGGTCATAATAGACCATCTTACTCCACAGGGATCCAATATACTTGCGAATCGATCGCCTGAAACAAAGTTTGTAACGGGTTCCCTTACTTTCGCTCCTCTTGCTACCGCATTTTCAATGACCTGATCCACATTCATTACGTAAATTCCGAAAGAATAACACGCATTTCCTTCATCTGGCGGCAAGACCAATTGATATGTTGGATTCGCTGCCCCCAGCTGCAAAAAACCATTTCCAAAATCTAATTCCGCATGAACGATGATTTTATTGCCATTCTCATCCGGATATTCAGTAATATCCTTAACTCTTGCATTAAAAACAGCTTTATAGAACTCTATCGCTTCCGGAGGATTCTTCACGGTAATAAACGGAGTAATAGATGTAAAGCCGTTGGGCACCCCCTTCTTTGTATATTTACCTGACACTCCCATGTATTCTCTGCTTTCAGTCATTTTGACTCCTCCTTTAAATGATCGTAACAGATCAGTTTTATACTTATACCTTCATTGGATGGAATCCATCAATTCATAGTAATGTTTGGAAGCACGTGTCTTATTAAGACTATACCAGGCTTCTAATGTTTTAGAAGAAAACACACTCAGGGCTTTCAACACGTGTACGGAGAATTCCAACGGAGCCATTCCAGATGCAGTGATTAGTTTTCCATCCGTTACAGCAGACTCCATTTTGTAATACTTTTCGCCCGTATAGGTGGGACAGATCATTTTAAGGTATTCCAGATCATTGCTTGTATGCCAACGTGAATTCAGCAGTCCTGCCTGGGCAAGTCCGATGGTAGCACCACAAATCGCCGCCACCCATATACCTTCCTCTATACATCTCTCAACAATTTTTAAGATCGGTTGATGAATGGTTTCTGTCCATGTATTTCCACCGGGTAAAATCAATGCATCCGTGCTCTCAATACGGCACTCGTCCAGTTTGATGTCAGGCAGGATTTTCAATCCGCCCATGGTAGTAACAGGAGTCTTCTCTATTCCCACGGTAACTATTTTGGATGGGACCAGCCCCTTTTTATAATATCTCCCCGAGTTCAGTTCGGCAGTTAAGTAACCGATCTCCCAGTCTGCCATAGTGTCAAATACATAAAGATATACCGTACTATTCATTCACAGGTTCTCCTTATTTTATAATTTATCAAGTGATACCAACCCTCGGTAACCCGTGATCATCCCCATTATAAAAAAGCTTCACTGACATCTACTGTCAGTGAAGCTTTTAGCGCTGATAATATTCCATTAAATCCGACGCAACAGCGGCAAGTTTTTTCTTCAAACTCTGTGGTTCGATGACTTGAATAGATTTCCCGTAGGGCAGGAGTAAATAAGGCACATATGTATGAATTGATTTTTCCTCAAGCAAAAAGATGGCTTGATTAGCGGTTCGCTCTTTCAGATGATGCCCCAAAAACCAATGTAGACATAAGTCATCCAATGCCTTTGACCTGCCTCCGACCATTAAAGAGATTAAACCATCCTTACCTACTAAATCAGGTAACAGACTTTGCATAAAAAATTCACGAGCCGAAAAAGCCTCAGGACGCTTAAATAGGCTTGGAGTACGCTTGATCTGTAAAATACGCTCTGCCCGAAAACTACGGATCTCATTCCTTAGGTGACAAAATGCAACAGTATACCATTTGTTGTTCCAGTACACCATGCCATAGGGGTCTATCACCCTATTCTTGGGTTGTTCTTCATGGCTTGTGCGATAATCCATTTCTACAGAAAATTGGTTGGCTACAGCCTGCTCCAATTCGGCCAATACCGGCTGAAGAGAAGGATTTCCCATGCGATTTATCACTTCAAATCCGGCTAAATGACGGCTAAGTATACTTTCCTGTTCTTGATTCGAATACATTTTCAACTTTGACGTCGCACTGCTTAATGCCTCACTTAAAGGATATCCAGCTTCTTTTGCAAAAACAGCAGCATGAAGGAGTGCCTTTTTTTCCTCCATATCAAAGAGTAAGGGTGCTCTAATAAAATTATTCAGCAAGCTATACCCGCCATGATGACCCGTGTCGGATATGATAGGCACTCCACTGGCACATAGAGCATCAATATACCGATAAACTGTCCTTATATTTATTTCTAACTTTTCAGATATTTGTTTTGCGGTCATTTTTACACCCGAATTCAGCATCCATAAAATGGCCAGCATATTATCGTTTTTTGGCATAACCTGACCCCCCCTCTCTCATTAAAGCTCAATCTTTTATAAATAACTCTTTGGATTCTTCTTACCACCTATTATATGCTTTTTTCCATTCTATACGTCCCTCTCATATCTTCCAATTCCAGATTTACACATAGTAAAAACCATAACGAATGGGTCATTCTGTAAACTAAATCTCTCTTTTAACCGATAAATACATATGCTGGGTTGTTTATTAAATATCACCTCTCATTTCTTAATACAAAACACCCCCAAAATACATTACATATCTATCTTTAATCACCGTTTGTGCTCATCTGCGACTTCTTTAATCACAAGCAATTTCAAGATGAAGTGCTTTACTTGGAAATACCCATCGCATCTAGAAAGGAGTTATGAACTCACTTGAGCGTATTATCAGCTGGGATCGGATATGAAAGCCTACGCTTTTATGGTCCCTTTCAGCCATTACACATCGAACAACTTCAAATAACACGTACCATTAACGATCATGCCTATTTACATATCAGTGGCATACTCTCCGAAGAACAGGGAGCCGCTTGTATCAGCCAAAATATGGAGCAAGAGCCGATTGTCATTCGTCAGTTAAATGATCAGGGACAATCGCTGAGAAGACTGTTTCACGGAATTGTTACACGTATGTCCGTACACTGCGTACGAGGCGTGTATACATTTGAACTGGAGGCCGCTTCCCATTCGTACCAGACGGATATCAAGGTAAAAAGACGCTCCTATCAAGATATTCACCGCACTTATGATGATCTGGTCACTACGATGATTCGAAAATATCAGTACGGAGATGCCATTGATACGGTAAGCCACTATGCCAAACTAGAGACATTTGTTTTACAATATGAGGAAACTGATTGGGCGTTTTTAAAACGCCTCGCTTCTCGCTTTGGTTCCGTACTTGTGCCAGAGGTAACCGCAGCTTCGCCCAAGGTTTTCTTCGGGATGCCCGAAGGCAAGCAGCATAAGGTAGAGCGGGATGTATTTTATCGTGTACGAAAAACGTTTCATGAGTTGGATGCGGAAAAGCCGGGAGAACGTGCTGGCTCGTATGTCACCTATATGATTGAAAGCCTGCAATACTATGCACTAGGCGACCTCATCACGTTACCTATTGGACAAGGCAAAGAACTGGTCGTGGTTCGAGCCGTGACAATCTTAGCAGATGGCTTACTGCACACCCGTTACGATCTTCAAGCCGAACAAGATATCCGCTATTCACGGTATGAAAACGATCAGGCTACTGGAATTTCGCTGACAGGAACGGTGCTGAAGGTACAGCAGGATTTTGTACAGCTTCAACTGGACATTGACCCGAAGCAAGATCCTGCCAAAGCGTGCTGGTTTCCCATCGCCACCCGTTATGTCGCGGAAGAACATAGTGGCTGGTTCGATATGCCTGAGATCGGGGAACAGGTGGAATTGTATCTGCCCACCCACCGCGAACAGGATGCCTATGTAACGGATTCGCTGCGACAACAACGCCACACCAATGGACAGCCGAATGTGAAGGTATGGCAACATATCCAAGGTAGCGGCGTAGAAATGTCTGAACATGAACTGACCCTATCCACCTCCGGTGAATTTTCCATTACACTGCATGAAAGTAGCGGCATTACCATCGACAGTCCGGGGAATGTGCAGATTCAGGGTGGTCATGTGAAGCTGGGTGCAGGCGAGGAACTATCACTCAAAGCTGGCACGGCGCTATACTTAAAAGGTGGAGCCAGCAGCATGGTACTGGATGGTGAGACGGATACCAAAGCTCCAGTGATTTATCAGGAAGGAACGGTAAAAGCACCTGTTTTCGTTGCTGACCTCCCTCCTGTGCCCGAGCCGCCACTCATGAGCATCAAAGCCTATGAAGCAGCTCAATCAGCAGCCAAGGATTCATCTAGCAGCCAAGCCTCTACCCCTAAAGCAAAAGTCACCAGTCCAGCAGAGCTTAAACAGGCGAATGCCTTGATGGGTACGGTGTCCAAGCTATTAGGCTCCATTCCAGTGATGGGAAAAGTGGCTGGCGTTGTTGCAGGAGCGCTAAGTGGACCTGCAGGAGGTGTGATTCTGAGAGCAACCGCAGCGATCCCAGTTCGGAGCAAAGGGACCCCTACCGTTGGAGGAGGCGGTAAGGGGAACGGCATTCATCCGTTGAAACACTTGGCTGGTCTAGCATTACAAGGGTTAATTACTGAGTATGAACATGAGCAAGCGAGACATGCCTACTATAGCAAATGGATTCTGGGGAAAGTGTATACAAGCGCACGTCAAATAGTACATTCCGGCAGCCGATTAGAGTTGATCCAAAACTTGCTGACAACATCGAAAACCATGGTTCATGCCTATCAACAGGTACCTAAAAGTGTTAAAGATAGAATGCTGAGGGAATATAAAGAACAAGAAAAAGCAAGGGCTGAAGCTGCTCTTAAAGCAGAAAAAGAAGCTAGAGCTAAAGCCCTTAAAGCGAAAAAAGAAGCTGCGCCACCAGAGCTTACAGATGAAGAGTATGAGAGAATTTATAGTGATTATGTCTATTGGGCTTCATTAGAAGGTGATCGCAGACCTGAAATTCCGCTAGGAAGCTACCGTGCTGAGGACGGGGTGGTTCGTATGGCGAATGGAGATCCAGATTTTAAATACTACGATGACTGGAAACAAAACTATCCAGGAGATTTTTTGGTTCTATCTAATCAAGAGGGCATCACACCGGAAGAACAACGATGGATGAGCTATGCAAACCTAACAGCAGAGCCGTTTGCACTCGACGGTCGAGGTGGTGAAGGTAGAGCCTTTAAAAATGAATTCTCCAAAATGAGCAAAGAAGGGGCATCTGAGAACGCTAGGCTCGCAAGAGTAAATGTGAGGAGAATTCAACAGCGAATAGATCAAAAAAGCATTACTACAAAAAATGCGTCCGAGCCTATTGAGAACGCATCAGAAGTTATGCCTTCAAAAGCAGGCAACCCAAATGAGAAAGCGCCTAAAATGGAGGGGACCGGACAAGGTCTTGAAAACAGAGGCTATAAGCCGCAACCCGATGAAAGAACGACAACACGAGAAGATTGGAAAGCGCAGGATAGAGAAGCGAGAATACGCTCAAATCTCTCTCAATCTTCCCCAATAAGTATTCCTCCTACTGCATCAGTAAAAATACAGTCAAAGACTGGGTATGAGCAGATACAGTTTAAATGGTCAGACGGTTATTACAAGTATGAAGGACGTTGGCATACGCGCACACCTGGAGCGCCTCAAAATCAAGGAAATACTTGGGTTATTGAACGAACCACACCAGGAAATACTACTGGACAGCAGAGGACGTATCATATTTTAACTGGTGATAATCAATGGACTCCAAGACATGAATGGCAAACTGCTATTAACGCTAGAAAGAATGGTACTGCGACAGCAGAACAAAATAAGATGTTGGAAAATGGACACTGGCCAGCACCATAACAAGGAGATGGAGTCATGGAAATAATAAATAGTAAATACTATGAAGGTTATGAGGGCGAAGGAGAGATACAATTTATAAGGCATCTCTCTAATGGTGATAAGTATGTAATAAGAATCTGGGATGGTTACTTTGATGAAATAATGAGGGGAATAAAGCCAGAAGAAAGCGGTTGGACAGGTCTGGCATATTACTACAATGTTGAAGAGCCTTGGTGGGAAAGACCATGGCAGATCCCAGATATAGCAATTGCCTTAAAACAACTACAAGAAATAAAAACAGAGCAATTAAATGTGGAGACAAAGGAACTGCTTATAGAGCTTTGCAAGTTATTGTCTGATTCTTGGAGATTAAACGAAACTGTGTGGATTGCTGATGAGTAGTACGCAATATAATTAGCTGTTGTAGTTTAACAAACCAAGAGCAGAATCATACAATACAACTAATAAATCAAACACTAGTAGTTCAATACTTGATAAACTTTCAATGCTCTTTACAACTTGACTGTAGGAATAAGCCTTTTTACACAGGTTAAATGATTTGCCATTCCTCCCCTCAGAGTTAATATACACCAACCACAGGAGGGAGATGTGTAATGTCAGATTGGTTTCTCGAAGTGTGGTGAAATGATTTTATCAAAGATTTTCCGGTGAACAAAAGGATACATTCTATCAAAAGATGAAGCATCTATTCGACAGTTGGGCAAAAATAAGTTTATAAAAACCGATAGGACATGGACTAAAATTAATCTTTAAATGAAGTTCATATTCCATTAGAGGCGAAACAAAAGAATGAATCTTAAAGAAATTGAGATTTTACCTGATGTATTACCAACAGAAACATTAGCGTTGATGTTTCAATACGTATTGAATGAATTTGATACTGGTAAAATTGAGAAAAAGGATTTTTTATTAATTCTTAGTCAATTAACAGATAGACAAGTTATGACCTACGAATTATTGGAAATCGAAGTAAGAAATAGTATAGATAAGGTGCTTCACAGGTTGTGGAATACTGACTCTTATGATGATGTAGATATCATTCTTTCAATTGTTGTAAACCTCGGACTAAAAAATTGCTTTCAAAAAATTAAAGATTCAATAAATCAAGATAAGGATATAGACGAATTAATTTTAAAAGAAATTATAGAAACAATTGATGAAGTTGGTGGAAATATTTCGAATCCATATCATAGTTTAGAAAGATTCAAATAAGCCATGTCAATAGTTTGTCAATAAATTCGGATAATTTTTCTTAAAAGGCTTAACATTATGGGTTTTCTACTTCATTTTCATTCACCACAAACTAGACTCACATAAAAATGCCCCCTAGCAACCATCGGACAAACCAAGAGGTTTGATCCAATGTCTACACTAGGGGGTGCTCTTCTAATCAGGCGAATTTTCTTTACCCCTTAACCGACCCGGCTGCGATCCCTTCCACAATTCGGTCACTCATGATGAGGAACACGAGCAATATGGGCAAAATGCTGATCATCAGCGTGGCTCCGATTGCTCCCCAGTCGGTCGTATACTGTCCGATAAAGTTCTGAACGCCGACGGTCAGCGTTTTATTTTCGTCCGAGCTGATGAACGTATTGACGAAAATAAACTCATTCCAGTTGTAGATCATGTTAATAATAGACGTCGTTGCCATGACAGGGGTGGTCATGGGCAGCACAATTCGGAAGAACATCCGGTTGACGGAGCAGCCATCCATAACGGCCGCCTCTTCCACTTCACGGGGCAGGGCGTAATAGAAGCCTAGCAAAATCATCATTGTTGTCGGTAGATTAAAAGCGACATACGAGAGAATGATGGATACCGAAGTATCTGTTAGATGCAGTTTGAGAAACATACTGAACAACGGGATCAAGGTCGAATGGACCGGAATCATGAGTCCGACCATAAAAAGCCCGAGGACCAGCTGACTCCCTCTCCACCGCATACGTGTAATGGCAAACGTAACAAAGCTGGCCAGCAACACTGTCAGCGCCACAGATATGACTGTGATCCACACACTATTGAAGAAATACCGTCCGATATTGCCGTTGGTCCACACATTCATATAGTTTTCCCAATGCGGCTGGGACGGGAGTGCAAACGGTGGAAGGTTAAACACTTCCTGATTATTTTTAAGCGAGAATAGCATCAGCCACACTAGTGGCAAAAGCTGTGTCACCGCCAAGATGATTAAAATGATATACAAAGCGGCATAACCGACCCGAGTTAACATTTTGCCGCGGGTAGCGACTCCAAGCGGATAGTTGGCGGCTGCCTGGGTTTTCATATCCGTTCCTCCCTCTTTCTGTCCTCTGTTACCCCTGATCTAATGGCATGAGTGTTCTATGAATACTGGATGGTATCATTAGTAGCGGTCACCTTACGAATCACCCACGTAGCAATCAGGCAGATGAGCAGCAGAGCAAAGGCTGTAGCGCTGCCATATCCGAAATCAAAGCTGCGGAACGCCTGGTGGTACATGTACGAAGCCATCACTTCACTGGCGCCGTTCGGCCCACCGTCCGTCATGACGTAGATCAGGTCAAAATATTTGAGCGAGCCGACAATCGACAATATGATCGTCACGTTAATCACCTCGCGCAGCAGAGGCAATTTGATACGAGTCGCAATCTGCCAGGCACTGGCTCCGTCGATGCGGGCAGCCTCCATCAGCGTTTCGGGAATGTTTTTCAGCCCAGCATAATAGATCAGGATATAAAAGCCTGCATATTGCCAAATAATCGGAATGAACAAGGCAAGCAGCACCAGAGACGGATTAGCTAACCACTCGGGCGGGTTGTGAACTCCGACTGACGCCAGCAAAGAATTCAGCACGCCGTTGGTCGGATGATACATTTTGAGCCACAATTGAGCGATCGCTACAGAAGACAGCAGCATGGGAATCAGATAAATTTTCCGCAGCAGGTTCGCTCCCTTGATTTTTCCTGACAAAATCATTGCAACGACCAGATAACCGATCAGACTGACGCCTGAAAACAAGGCCAACAGCAGCGAATGCCAGGCACTTTGCCAGAACGCCTTGTCTGTGAACAAATGTTGATAGTTATCCAGCCCTACGAAAGTCATAGCGCCGATTCCATTCCACTGATTCAGACCGTAATAGCCGGTCAGTACGATGGGCACATAAATCACGGCAAATAACAGCAGCAGGGAAGGCAACACATAGAGAGCGATGACGAGCTTATTAGACATGACCTTATCCACGGTCAGACCTCCTTAGGTGGTCAATTTCAATTTCCTTTCTCGATGGCAGCCTTATGCTGGTCGGCAAATTGCTGCGGTGTCACCGCTTTACCAAACAATGCCTGAATCATGTTCAAATGCACCTGCGCTGCATTCGGCTTCATCTGTACATCGGCGAACAATGTAATGTTGCTGGCTTGGTTCAGCCCATTCAACAGATCGACATACAGCTTGGGCAATTTTTCTTTGGAAGTGTCCACCTTCGTTGCCGGAATAACCCCCGCCTGTGTGACCGATTGCTCTCCCCATTTTTCTACGAAGTATTCAACGAATGCTTTGGCTTCTTCTTTCACTTTAGAATTTTCCGAAACGAACAAGCCGACTCCCGGGCCTCCTACCCAACTGTTCTCGTTGCCCTTGCCGCCTGCAACCATCGGGAATTTAAAGAAGCCGACTTGATCTTTAAACGCTTGCGGGATTTCGGGATTAGTCGTAAAATTCGGCAGCTCCCAAGTAGCCATCAAATACATCGCCGCTTTGTCGTTCATAAACTCGGATTTTCCTTCATCATTGGACAAGCCGTTAAATCCTTTGTTAAAGGCATTCATATCCACCAGGGTCTGGATTTCGGAGGCCGCCTGGATTAAACCAGGGTCATCGAACGAGCCTGAGCCGTCAATTGCTTTTTTCAGCGTTTCGCTGCCTGCTATACGGTCTGCCAGATACATGTACCAAAGCGAACCCGTCCAGCGGTCTTTATTGCCTAATGCAATCGGTGCAACTCCGTGATCTACAAGTGTCTTCACCACCTGTTTAAATTCGTCGAATGTCGTAGGTACCTTCAAGTTGTATTTTTCGAATATGGCTTTGTTGTAATAAATGGGTGTTATGTTCAATTCGATTGGAAGCGCATATGTTTTGCCGTTCAGCGCATACGCTTCGGTCGTTCCTGGTACGAATTTGTCCTTCAGCTTGGAACCTTGCAACAGGTCATCCAGCGGCGTAAATAATCCACCTTTAACGTAAGGCTCCATGAAGCCCGCTGCCCAGGTGATGCCGATATCCGGTAATTCATTGGAAGCTGACAGCACTTTGAGTTTGTTTTTATATTGTTCATTTTCCAGCACTTCCTGCTGAATGACGACATTCGGATGATCCTTTTCGTATTGATCTATAATCTGAGTCACAAGCTTGCTCTGCTGTGCCGAGCTTCCCTCTGGCCACAGGTGCATCATTTTGAGTGTAACCTTTCCTCCTGCTCCGCTGGAACCATCTTGACCATCCTTACCACCACAACCGGACAGCACTAGCATGAATGACAGCAGCAGGGTCAACCCAGCAACCCATTTTCGTTGAGAGCGCTTACGCAAAAAAGACTTATTGGACATCGTTAGACCTCCGTTTGTTGTAATTTATATTTTTTGTAATCGTTATCATTTGTAAGTTTAGCACTCTATTTCTGCTTCCAACAGGGTACGCTCATTGGGTATAATTCCACTTTTATTGGATTGTGAGCAGCCTCTACTGTCAATCGATATTTTCCGGTCCTGTACGCATCTGCTGTCTATACCGGCTGGGACTGACTCCCTCGGTCGCTTTGAATACTTTAGTAAAATATTTATCTGTCCGGTAGCCTGAGCGCTCGCCGATTTGAGCAATTGTTAGCTGAGTATGCAGTAGCAGCTCTTTAGCCCGTTGAATCCGTAGTCGATGCAGATATTCACTAAAGGACAAACCACTTTGCTCCTTAAACAAAACGCTAAAATAGCTCGCATTCAGGTGTGAATGCGCCGCAGTCTGCGCCATCGTAATGGGCTCGTGAAGATGTTCCGCCATATAGGCAAAGGCTTGCCGTACCGGATCACTAAGCGTAGCTGTTTGGAGGTCAAGCTCTAGCAGAACAGGGTCAGCCAGCATGTCCAGCTTCTTGTACCGCTGCCGTTCCTCTTCCAGCTGCAGCGCTTCATTTACCGCATTCAGCAGCTCCTGCTTATCAATCGGCTTGAGCAAATAATTAACCGCTCCCAGACGAAGCGCCTGCTGGACATAATCAAACTCCGCATATCCCGAGATCACAATGATCGCTGGTCGATGTGAATCCCGTTCCAGAGAACGGATTAAATCCAGCCCGCTGAATTCCGGCAACCGGACATCTGTAATCAGCAGATGCACCTTCTCTGCTTGCAGCATATGTGATGCCTCCAGGCCATTACCTGATGTCATAATCCGGTATTTCCCGGCGGCCCACTGCTCAAGTGTTTGATGTATCCCCTGACGTGTTCTTTGTTCATCGTCTACAATGACAATGGTCTTGGATGAAATGCTCATTCCTACCGCCCTCCGTATTCATCAGGAATTTCAAAAATAACCACTGTTCCTTCCTGCACAGCACTATGGATCAGCACGCCGTCTGTTCGATAAGCGGCGCTGTCATAGTAGAGGGCCAGCCTACGCTGTACATTAACCAGTCCCATACCGGTTCCCTTGCTCTGGCAGGCAGCCCCCTCCGTCAACGCCGAACGCACAACTGCAAGTTCCTCCTCTGTCATTCCAGGTCCGTTATCTATAACCTCAATTTTGGTCCAACCCAATCTCTCCGAAGGAGTGACTCGAATCTCAACCCGGCCGTTGCCGATACGATTTTCGACGCCATGTAAGATTGCATTCTCAAGAATCGGCTGGATCAACAGTTTTGGAAGCGGAATTCTCGCCGCCTCTGACGGCATATGAATTTGCCAGCTCAGTCGTTCACCCAGACGCATCTCCATCAGTTCCAGATAACGACGGACTTGTGCCATTTCTTCCCCCAGTGTCACCCAAGCGTCATGGTGAGCCGGTTCGATCACATAACGAAACAGCCGTGACATGGACACCATCAGCCCGGCAAGCTCCTCTTCCCCCTTCTCCTGTAGCGACCAGTTAAAAGCATCCAGTGTATTAAAAAGAAAATGCGGATTGATCTGCGCCTGCAGAGCTTTAAGCTCGGTTTGGCTTTGCAAAGCCTCCTTTTCACAAATGACGCGGATCAGATCATTGATATCGACAATCATCGTGTTGTACTCTGCGTTTAATTCCCGTAATTCAATCGCTGCTGCTGGTTCTGGATTCAAGACTAACGCCCCTTCCCGTGAACGGCGCATTGCCTGAATCAAGTGACCTATCGGTCTTGTAATCAACGTGGACAGCATAAAGGACATGAACAGGAATAATATGGCCCCTAGAGACGCGGAAATAATAAGTGTCGTCCGTAAAACCGTAATTCCGTCTGTGACGACGCTAACCGGAATCAGGATTAGAAGCGACCAGCCTGTCCGCTCTGACTGCTGAACCGCCTTGACATATTCCCGTTCCCCAATATGAACCGTCTGTGTCTTGCTGTGTAGAATATCTAACAAATTGGTCCGTTCCATAGACTCACCCGACAGCAGCTGCCCTCGGCGATCTACAAGCAGCATCGTTTCATTCGCTTCATCATTAGTTGCTGGAGAACCATTCAACCCAAAATAACTTCGTTCCATGCGGGTAATCAGATATCCGCCGCGTGAAAACCAGCGATCCACCAGGCTCACTTGCCGAATCGCCAGCAGCGACCGAGGGTCCTCGGGATCTATGCCGATCCAGACCAGCCTGCCTTTCATTTGATTTGCTTCCCGGATGTCCGCCTGTCCGATCCGATCCTCCAGACTGCCCTCTCGAATTGGAAACAACATCTTCCCTTCGGCGGTGTACAGCTCCAATGAACCAACACTCGGCATGTAAGCCTGATAGCTATGCATTACTTGCAGTAGCGATTGGCGCTGTTCGAAAGTCACCTGACTCCCGTTGCGTTCCTCATGCAAAATATGCTGAACAGACGGGTGATTCGCCACCTGCTCGGTCAGGCTGTCCATCTGGCCGATTAAAGCATCCAGCCTGCCGCTTGCTTGTACTGCAGTCTGACCAATGTGCCGCTCTGCGCTGTCCTTTAACAGGTGAGAGACATTAAGGTAAATGAACGCCCCCGCCACACTCATCATAATGAGCATCACCAGTATAAAGCCGATAAAAATTTGATTACGTAACGTGTTGAATGGTTGAAACCTTGAACGCATATGCCGTCTCCCCCTGAATCATCACAAACAAGTCGATAATGATAACGCTTTCTATTTTTCTATTCTAGCGCATCGTTCCCCTTTGTTGGCATATTTTTAGCACAGTTTAATCAAACAGACAGCTCTCCTTGGAATTATTTCGCTTGATGTATTGGGAAAATAAAGTATTAGACTTCCGATGCGTCCTTAAGCTAACGAGCAGCCAATGGCTTGAACTATGCGATGGTTATTATTTGTGAGCCGCGAAAAGCTCCTTGTGACGGAATTTATGTCCAAAGAGCTTTTTCACTATTATACAGTTAGATGTTAATTCTAAGACGTAATTCCGCCATCATAGCCTCAGCTTGCTGTGGATCTTCATTCAGCAGCTTCCTGTATGTCAGCATCCAATTCAGCGTTACTTAACTGGGTGATTATCTGCACCCTTTTTTATTGACATTACTTGGATGATACATTATTATAAGTATACATATAATAAGTGAACTTATAAAGGAGTTGTGATAATGAAAATTGGGATTAAGATTGCTTTTAATGCACCAAGAGAGAAAATTTGGGAACACTATATTGACAAAGAAAAACGTGCTTTATGGGAGGAAGACTTAGAAGAGCTTCAATTTGATGGGGAAATAAAAAATGGCACTACTGGGCGAATGAAATTAAAGGACATGCCAGCAATGGAATTTGTTTTATCAAAGATAGTTGAAAACGAAGTCTATCACGATAAGTATACTATCCCAGACGCAGGTACATTTTATTTTTGCCATGATATCACCGAAGAAGACGGACAACTATTTGTAAAACATTCAATTTCTTCTGATGAGGAAAATGAAATTGCATTAAATGTTTTGACTCAAATTTTTTCGGATTTCCCAAAAGTATTGTGGAAATTTAAAGAAGTAGTTGAAGCCTAATGGAATTTAACTCCATGTTTAAGAACAATGCTGATGAATCAACTGGATTGCTGTTTGTTAAAACATATAATAAGTGGCATGGCAGAATAAAGTCAGCATTAAGCAATTTAGGAATAACCCATCCTCAGTTTGTTGTGTTGAGTACTCTTAATTATTTAAGTCAATTTGAAAAACATATAACGCAGGCCAAAATATCGAGTGTTTCAGAAATTGATGTAATGACAGTTTCACAAATGCTCCGTACACTTGAGAAAAATGAACTTGTAAGTAGAAAACAAAGTCCTATAGATTCAAGGGCCAATTCCATTGAAATTGTCCAAAAAGGTGTAGAAATTATCAGTAAAGCTGTACCCATTGTTGAATCTATAGATTTAGAGTTCTTTGGGACATTAGAGCCTGAATTGGCACAGTTTAAAGATTCTCTACGAAAATTGGTTAAATGATTATATTTTAAAAACTTAATGCTGCAGCAAAAGGGCAGGATACTTTCGAGTATTCCTGTCCTTTTTAAATATTTACCTTTTATTTATTCGACGAGCCCGAGTTCTTCATATACTGCTCCTGCAGGCCCACGACTGGATGGCGTGAACGACGAAGGCATTCCGTTCAGCGACATTGCCGGCGTCATCGGTTGTCACCTGGATGTGCCTGTAGTCAGCATCCCGCGTGAAGAGGCACATGCGATTTTCAGTTTTCTAGGCATGGTCGCGTCGCTTGACTTAGCAAGATGGGGTACCGCCAGCAGAATGACGTAAAACCCACGCTATGACATTATTTACCATGAAATATGCCGAATTCCTTACGCTAAGGAACATTCGGCATTTTTTGCTTATTCTTCGTCAAGTGATCACGATGAAGACGATGGCTCAGTGTGGTGGAATGAGCGAAAGCCACAATCCAATATTTCAAGAATATGGTTACAGGAAATATGGTTTTCTAAACGGAAAAGAAGATTGAATGCCTAATGAAAACGTGTCGGAGGAACAAGGACATAAATCGTTAATGAACACAAGAACTTACACGCGCTACTGCCCCTACTCATCTGCAATAAAAGGCCAGTAACACAGTGAAGCTGCCGATCGTTGTCGGCAGCTTCGAAGTATAGTTTCACGCCTCGACATCGAGAGAGTCGATGACCGTTTAGACGTTGAAATAGTGACCCTGTTCAAGATCCGCGATTATCCCGGGGTGCACAGGCCGCCATCCCAAGAGTTCCTGAGTCTGTACGCTCGACCTCGGCATGTCGAGCGACGCGAAGGCACCGAGAAAGCCGAAGTGGGCTTCTGCCTCTTCGCGGGAAATGCTGACCACCGGCATGTTCAGGTGTTTACCGATGACACCGGCGATATCGCGGAATGGCACGCCCTCATCGCCGACCCCGTCAAGCCGTGACCCTGCTGGGGCGGCTTCCAGCGCCAAGCGGAACAAGCGCGCCGCATCGAGGCGATGTACGGCCGGCCAGCGGTTGGACCCGTCTCCCACATAGGCCGAGACGCCCTTGTCGCGTGCGACGTTGATCAACAATGAGACGAAGCCAGCTTTTGTCTCTTCGTGCACGGACGGTGCGAGATTAACGACCGATGATCGCACTCCAGCCAGCGCAAACGCCGCGTTCTCCGAAGCCTCCCCGTTCGCGTGAGCGGTCATCACGAACGGCTTGCCGGAGCCCTCGAGCGCCGCCCCCATTGTCTCGACGGCGCGCAGATCGGTTGTGAGCGATCCGGCGAAGTCCGTGAAGTCGTGCTTAAACGCCAGGTGAATGACGCCGTCCGAAGCGGCGGCGCCGCTGTGAAGGCTATCGAGGTCGTCAAGGGCACCGAGGTGCACCGCGGCCCCAGCTTCCTTCAGTTCCGCGGCGCCATTGTCTGAGCGGGTAAGGCCAACGACCTTATGACCGGCATCAATTAGTTCACGTACAACGGCGGAACCGAGAAATCCAGTTGCTCCAGTTACAAATACACGCATATTTATTTCCTCCTGTTATCTTTTTTAACTAATTTCGAGCTCGGACACGCACTTAGATCTGAGAGCCGCCCCCGTCCACGGGGAATTCGGCCCCGGTTGTGTAAGTGGCATCGAATGCAAGGAATGCAACTGCTTTGGCAACCTCGAGGGGGTCGCCGACACGCAGCATAGGGATCTGCTGGCTCATCTGCGCCTTGGTCTGTTCGGCAGCTTCCTTCGGCATCGACTTCTCCAAGATGCCTGTATCTATTGGGCCGGGGCTGACCGCATTGACGCGAATCTTCTGCGGCAACAGCTCGCGGGCCAGACTACGAGTCATCGAGCGCAGCGCTGCTTTACTGGCCGCGTACGCACTGATCATCGGGATACCCAGCACGTTCACGACAGAGGTGGTGAGAACTACGCCGCTTCCTGCATTCAGCATTGGAACGAGTTTCTGAACGGTGAAGTACGGACCCTTGGCATTGATTGAAAGCAGCTCGTCGTACACTTCCTCGGTCATCGACTCAAAAGGGACGTTGCGCGTGATGCCAGCGTTAACGAACAAGGCATCGATCGTGCCGAACTCGACCTTCACCCGGTCGGCCAACGCATCAATATCAGTCAACGACGCGGCGTCGCTTTGGACAGCGACCGCGTTGTCGCCAAGTTGTTCGCGAGCCGAGTCAAGCGTTGCCAGAGTACGCCCGGTAATCAGAACGCGCGCTCCTTCATCCGCCAGCAGCTTCGCCGTCGCGAGGCCTAACCCGCTGCTACCTCCTGTGATCACGACTTTCTTGCCGGCGTATTTGCCCTTACTGGAATGTTCCATTTTAATTTTTCCCCTTTCTGCATAATCCGCAATCGGATGATTGGGTACAGGATTGATTATATAACGAAGTATTAATAAAGTAAACTTAATTACTTAATTTAGTTAACTTAATTATTTTTATAAATAACGTTTATTATAACAACGATTTTGTATAATATTATTGATGAGTATCAACGCTTTTCGGATACATTCTTAGCCTTTCATGATCCTATCGCTCCATGCTTTCGGCAGTACGGACATCAGCGCAGCTGACCAGCCCATATAAGCCGGCACAACTACTTCAGCCCTTTTCCGGGCAACCGCTCTTATGATTTCTTCGGCTACCCGATCGCATCATCGCTTCCGCTTCCCTAACCGGCATATCGGCAAATGCGGCGAATTTCCCGATCCCCGCATTATTATTTAGTACATCTACACGTCCATAATCCTCGATAATCGAGCGCTATCACATCTTGCACATGCCCTGCACCGTCACATCGAGACGTCTCATAACAGGACCTCCGCCCAGATTGGCCGCCAGTGATTCCAGACGTTCCATGTTCCTGGCGGTCAACACCGTTCGCGCGCCTTCTTCGGTAAACCGCCTCGCTGCCGCCGCGCCGATTCCGCTGGACACTCCCGTAATGACGACGACTTGATCCTTGAATCTCATAATTGTCCCTCATTCCTCCTTGGTTTATCAGGTATAAGATTTGTAGGTACAAAACACTGATTATACATTAATAAAATAAACAAATATTATTGTATTAGTTAATTTACTAATTTTCATAAAGTGTGTTTGAGGTGCTCGCGAATTTGGTATAATATGATTGATGAGTATCAAAGGAGGCTTCCATTCGTGAGAAAACCCGTGAGCGCATATCAATATATTTACAAAATAAAACCTGTTATAAGTAAAATTAAATTCAGCCAACTAAAAATAGACGATATCGCAAAATATATGGATATTAGCAAAGTGACGCTTTATAAGCATTTTTCATCCAAAGATGAAATTATCCAGCAGGTTGTAGAGTATTCTATTAACTTCTTGCAAGAAGCGGATACCGTTGTAAACGATGATTCCGTCCCTTATATCGAGCGCTTTCAAAGAACGTTTCTTCAATCGTTGATGAGTGTTATTTATTTTACAGATTTGTTCTTAGATGATCTCAAAGAATTTTATCCTCACCATTTTGAGAAGCTTGCCGCCGCCCAACATAATCGAAATAAAAATTTACAAGCCTTTTTTGAAGCCGGGATGGATCGGAACATTTTCAACAGATTGAATGCGGTGCTGTTTATGCTTCAAGATGACGCTGTGCTACGGCGCTTTATGGAGCCTTCATTTTCCATTCAGTATGATGTCACCTTGAAACAAGCCATTATTGATTTTTATAGAATGAAACAGTATCAATTGCTTAAACCTGAATATCTAGATACCGTAGACAATTCCATTATTGATGAATGGGTCGTTAAAATTTTACAAAACATTTCATAATCATGTTCATTCTCCCGGGGAGTTCCCAACAAAATTTGACTTCCCCCATTGGAAAAAGGAGCCGCATATTCGCGGCTCCTTCTCCTCTGACCTATCCATTCAGCTATCGATACTGCTTACTTCATCTCTTGTGTTTCAGTTAATCCTTCTACCGCTGCCTGTAAAGAATTTATTGCAGCAGCCACTTCCTCTAGTGTGGATTGTGGATTTTTTAACACCGCTTTAGCTTCTTGTAGTGCTGAATGGAAATCGCTCCAACTTTCCTCGGTGTAGTTTTTTTGCTATTTATCTTGATTCGCATCATACAAATGCTGCAATTTTTCTTTATTTACTTCAACTTTATTTATGCTTGTAATTACATCGATACCATCCAAAACAAATGTACCGCCTTTAACAACGACTTTAGCAGTGTGTTTGGTATCTTTTAGTCCCCTAATGCTATAAGATGTTTGTCTGTCTCCTTTAGCATAAACTCTAAAGTTCTCATCAATTAATGTATCATCGATATACACGTGAATTAGTGCATCAGGGGTCGCTCCGAATAAATTCAAGCCTGACCCTTCAAAATTGAAGATCATACTACTAGTAGAGCTAACTGCTTTAGGAGTGCTGTAGATATTGACTCCTCGGTATCCATATAGTCTTTTTGCCTTACATTATTTTTCAGTGAAACTTTTAATATATGCGGCTTTTCCTCCAGTCCTCTGACCGAATACATCACGCCGTCTAGATTTACGCTATAATTGCCCACAAGTTCTCTTGTAGGGCATAAAGAAATGGAGCATCTTATACTTGGACACTTGGAATTTGAGCATATTACCCTCCAAATCCCCAATGGAAGAATATCTGGCTACGGTAAGCGGAACCACTGTTTTTTGATCATCATAACTGTTAGGGTTAGATACAATGCTGGAAATTTAAAATACCAATTCCACCACAAAATCCGAATACCCATTTTGTATTCTAGCTGAGGGTTTCGAAAATGGCTCCTTCTTGCCTTTTGTGTAACCTCTTGTGAAATACTTGATATTCAAAAAGTATCTACCAAATATTAGGGAGTACTTCATTGTAGTACCAGCGAAGCTGACACCACCCGCAAAATAGATGGATATATATGTTAATAAATCAGAGAGTTTAAGCGGGGCCTTTCCAACAAACCTTAGAATGTTTGCGGGATCTCCATTAAAAATAGCGCTCGCTCAAACCTTTTCGAATCCAAACCCCCTTTTGAAGGGAATAGATGCACTTCTCTGACTTTAAGGTAGGCGTTTTAGTCATGATCATCGTTATGAATTCTGTAGCCTTCTTCTATTAAAATTTTCTTTATCGATGACCAAGATAACAGTTCTTCACGCAATGATTTTATTCGGTTCAGTACTTTAATCGTTTCATGTCCATAGACCCAAATATCGCCCTGTTTAGATTTAGGAATAAACTCGTGAAAGTATTTGATCCAATGTGAAATCGTGGTTTTGCTAACGCCCAGTTGGGCAATAAGGCCCAGTTGGGCAATAAGTTTTCCGAAGGTAATTGTTCATAACATCACCTTGAATCGCTGACTGACGAACAACTGAATGTACGGATCTAAAGTTAGACCATATGGAAACATATGGGCCATCAAGCGATGGTGTGAGTGGCGTAAAGTAAAAATCTGCCCTCTGAAATACGCTATGCTGAACTATGGCGGCATCCAGCTCACAGGCTCAAAGGGAGCACCTAAGTCCAGTACGGAAAGCTAGGTTGTAAGGAACTTGGAAAGCAGGGAACACTGTCTCGAGGGCTGTCACCCAAGGTGGTTGCTATAAGGCGCCTAGCCGAAATGCATTTATTCTTGCGAGGGTAGGGGCACGACCGATGAACCTTCTGTAATGGAAGCGGAGGAACAGCCCCAAGTCTAACGAAAGGAACGATCATTTTCCAAACGTGCATTGCACCGATCGGGTAAGAACGTGGGAACATCGCCTCAGGTAGGAGGGGCGCCACAGTGCAAGCTTTAAGATATTGGGACTACTACGGAATGACGGAACGCTTTACGGATTTGCACGAGCGATCGGCGAAACAGGAAGTTTTTCGGGACTTATACGACGTTATCACTTCCAGAGAAAACATCCTGCTTGCATACCGTTCAATGAAATCCAATAAAGGGTCAAAGACACCGGGAACAGATGGGAAAACTATCGCTGACATTCAAAAGCAATCCGACGAGGAATTAGTTTCGGAAATCCAAAATCAACTGCAGAACTACCGCCCGAAGAAGGTCAGACGAAAACTCATTGAAAAAGACACCGGCAAATCAAGACCGCTCGGCATTCCCACGGTGAATTCATACTGCACGCCTCCCAGTTTGGTTTAGGATTTTATAGTAAAGTACAGCTTAGCCACGTTTTCTGGCTTTTACTAAGTGCCCCGATTCTAGCACTCGGTTCTGTAATTCCGCTTCTTTCTGCTCATCGAGGTAGATGTCCCATGGAAATCCTGGGCCTCTCTTTTTACCGTTCAACATACCGTTCTCCAGCCAATAGTACACAACATGAGTCATTATTTGAGAACAATACGGAATTTACGGCTTGTTTCAAGAAATATTCGCTTACCGTACGTTTTTCGCGTTTTGTTGGCGGGACCCCTAAAAACAAAAAGTCGGTAATCCTTAGCGCAGGAAAACCGACTTTTATTTTGGTAAAAACTGTATTAGCGTGGGTTTTACGTTAGTTGGCTGGCGGTACCCCAAGATCAAGTGATGGGACGAAGGAGTTGCTCGGTGGAAGCCTGTCCAAGATGGACTTCTCGCAGAGCTGGAGCAAGGACATTATTTCACAAAATAGCGTCAGATAACTTGTCCTGTAGACTATTACTGTGTTTGTACTAACTAATACAGAAGGTTTAAAGGAGATAAACCGATTCGGTATTTGGATTACCGGTATCATTTTGTACTTTTTATGGCCTTATTTGGATCTTACCGAATTTGGTCCTGGATTAGACAGGGCAAGCTATAAACACACAGATCATTAAGCTATCGTAGGAACGTTAGTTCAATGAAACAGCGGCAGTCTAGGACTTTATTTTCTCGTTCTTAGCTGTCGCTGTTTCAATTTCTAAGTCAGTCTGACACTTGATAGAGCTACTCTCGATGTTCCTCTAATTTTATGTATAGCCCGTTCTTCATTTTTTCTTCCGAATATTAAAAAAGCCTTAACAAAGATATATTCTTATCCTTGTTAAGACTTTGTTTGCTTTACCAATAGCAGTCCTCAGGAGTACATCAATGGCAGGATTCAGGCATTATCTTGTCGATAACGAAGCCCATTTTTGTTCTAGCCACTGATCGAATTCAGTACCCTTGTTGCCTTCATAGATATCATAAATATCGACTCTCATCTTACGCAGCTTCTCGCGAAAATCGTTATAGGTATGGTCGGCTGGCAGACTTTTTTTAATCCGCACCAGGATCTTCGTCAACCCCTTAACAAGCTCACCCTCTTTGCGCACAGGCGGCTGTACATTCTCGCCCCATTCCTGAAGTGTGCGGTAAGCGGCTTCCTGCACAGCATATACTGTATCATTGTTCAAACGGTGTGTCAGCAAGTCAATCGTCTGCTGGTTTTTCCATGCCCCTAGTTCATTCACCGCAGCTAGACGCGTTTTCCAATCGGAGGTGCGGTTTGCAGCTACTTTAAGCTGCTCATATACTTCTGCAAATTCCTGTTGAGTTTCATTGTTTTCCAAAATAATCTCATCCTTTTCTAAAAATCACTATATTTCTGTTCATCACGATTGCCGTTTGTTAAATATAACATACTTGCAGGTCTTCTTCTAAAAAAGATCATCATGAAATGTGTCGAATCTCGTTGTTAAAATCAATAAATTCAAACAAAATCTTAAAAATATACGAATTTTATGAACTTGTCTGATGGAAGATTTGAACATAAAATGAAAATGTAATCGGTTACAATTCAATTTGAATCAAGGAGGAGTAGAATCATGAAGAAAAAAGGGTTGAACAAAACATTTTTCGTCATTGCCTCCCTCGTTATGGGCTTTACGCTGTATAGCTACAGTCCCCCTTCAGCAGATGCAGCCAGTGTGAAAGGATATTACCACACTCAAGGAAACAAGATTGTAGATGAGTCCGGAAAAGAAGCTGCATTTAACGGTCTGAACTGGTTCGGTCTGGAAACCCCTAATTACACCTTGCATGGACTGTGGAGCCGCTCAATGGACGACATGCTGGATCAGGTGAAGAAGGAAGGCTATAATCTCATCCGTCTGCCTTACAGCAATCAGTTATTCGATTCCAGCTCCCGTGCGGACAGTATTGATTACTACAAAAATCCTGATCTGGTCGGGTTGACTCCGATTCAAATTATGGACAAGCTGATCGAAAAAGCTGGACAACGCGGTATCCAGATTATCCTTGACCGTCACCGTCCAGGCTCAGGTGGGCAATCCGAGCTATGGTATACCTCCCAGTACCCTGAATCCCGCTGGATTAGCGACTGGAAGATGTTGGCTGAACGGTATAAAAACAATCCTACCGTTATTGGTGCAGATTTACACAACGAGCCACACGGTCAGGCAAGCTGGGGGACAGGGGATGTCTCCACAGACTGGCGTCTTGCGGCGCAGCGTGCAGGGAATGCCATTCTGTCCGTGAATCCGAATTGGCTGATTCTCGTAGAAGGTGTGGATCACAATGTCAAAGGCAACAACAGCCAATACTGGTGGGGTGGCAATTTGACAGGTGTGGCTAATTATCCTGTCGTTTTGGATGTACCGAACCGTGTCGTCTATTCTCCACATGACTACGGCCCTGGTGTGTCTTCACAGCCATGGTTCAACGACTCGACCTTCCCGTCCAACCTACCAGCGATCTGGGATCAAACCTGGGGCTACATCAGCAAGCAAAACATTGCCCCGGTGCTGGTCGGTGAATTCGGCGGCCGTAATGTTGATTTGTCCTCCCCTGAGGGGAAATGGCAAAATGCGCTTGTTGACTATATCGGTGCCAACAACCTGTACTTCACGTATTGGTCCCTCAATCCGAATAGCGGCGACACAGGCGGTCTACTGCTGGATGACTGGACTACCTGGAATCGTCCGAAACAGGATATGCTGAGCCGGATTATGAAGCCTGTTCATTTCATAGCAGAGCAAGCAAAAGCAGCCGCCGAATAGGCACAGGACTTCACTTTGTTTATTCAAAAAGCCGATTTTCCTCCTTCAGGTCAGATTATGCTGAGACTATGAAGAGGTGGAGAAACGGTTTTTTGTTCTTCCAGTTTTACACATTTTAAATTCCACATTGAATGGGTCATTTTGTAAACTAATTCTCTCTTTTAACCGATAAATACATATGTTGGATTTGAAAATCATTTCGACGCAGGACGCACCATGAACGTAAACTAATCAGAAAGGAAGTTTGCACGTGATTATTTGGAAAGGTTTCGGTATTTTAAACGTCATTATTCCAGCGATTTTATTTTTTATTGTCGGGAGTTTAGTATCCGCTCTAGGGCTTGACTCTATAGATTCAAGACTGCCGATGGCTTTTGTGTTCATTGTGTCAGGAGTTATTATCTGGCATTTGGGAAAAGCACTCAACGCCGACTCGAACAAAGTGCTAGTTGATATGGAAACAGGGCAACACTATCGTATGGGAACCCAGCACAGTTTGTTTTATATCCCTATGCATTATTGGGGCCCTGCTGGTCTAGTGATCGGATTTGTTTTAATCGTTGCATCCATCTTTATATAACGTTGATTGCAGAACATGAGCATTCCAAACACCACAATGCGAGCCAATCACTCCCATTGCGGTGTTTTTCTTTTTACAGACGATTATGATTGAATACTCCCCTGGTTTATTTGTGATAAAGCTTTTCTCACAAGCTGGTCAGCTTGTCGAGTGGTCTCAGGTAAGCGATATTGTGGACACAGCTTTAGTATCCAGTTGCAGGCCGTTTCTAGTGGAATACGATGGCCCACAGATACAAACAGAGGTTTAATGTTGTCCTGGGTTCTTAACGCTCCGCCGATAATCTCCTCATGATCCACTAATAACGAACATGCTCCTCGTTCTTGAGAGGGCTCTTTGAA
This sequence comes from Paenibacillus ottowii, assembly GCF_050516475.1. NCBI lineage: Bacteria > Bacillati > Bacillota > Bacilli > Caryophanales > Paenibacillaceae > Paenibacillus > Paenibacillus ottowii. Next base: position 1,767,388 of record NZ_CP191577.1, read on the forward strand.
TTCACCCCATAGCCTCATTTTGCCACATCCGATTGCAGGAATATCAAACATAACACCTAGATGACTGGCTAATCCGAATCGTCTGGGGTGGGCAATTCCTTGTCCATCGCAGACGACCAGTTGGGAATGTAGATTTCCGAATGCAGGCAAAAGCCTAGCTCATGCTACGACCTAGCTGCTCGATCTTGCTCAGCCATTCGTTACGCTGCTGGTCTGTCCTCTTATTCATGAGGTCAATAGTCGTAGCACGCACCGGCTTGACTCCGCATAAATGTAACGTGGAATCCTTCATCATCCGGTGCCCAGGCTGACCCTGAACGAGTCGGTAGTACCAGTGCGGACCATCCATCGTGCTGATCAGGCGGGCCGTTCTTCCCTTTAAGAGCTTATCAGGCAGGGGCTTTCCTTTTTGATATTTAAACGCAAAACCCGGCATAAAGGTACGGTCAATAAATCCCTTCATTAATGCAGGCAAGCTGCCCCACCAGATCGGAAAGACAAATACGAGATGTTCTGCCCATTTAATCCATTCCTGTGCTTGAATCAAATCAGGCTCCAGCGCCAGCTTATTCTGATATCCACCTGATAGATTGGGATTAAACTCCAACGCGGACAGCTGCAACAAACGAACCTCAGCCCCTGCGTCTTCCGCTCCTTTTACATAGGATTGAGCCAGCGCTTCTCCGTAACTGTCAGCGATCGGATTCCCCTGAATCACCAGTATTCTTTTAGACATATAAGCCACTCCCTACTCCAATAATAATTTTGGTTAGAAAACACTAACTTTATATTCAAAAGAAAAGGCCACTACTGACCTTTACTTAATAAAGCCGTTAAACGTTGTTTGATCTCTGCTGCCAATGGAACTAGCCGCTGTGGCAGTTCACCTTCCAGGCTGGACACGGACAAGCGTGTAATGGCTCCAATCACGAGCACGCCGGATAGCTGAGCATCCTGCTTCGGCAGTTCACCTTGTTGAATCCCCTGTTCGATAAATTCAGTCAACGCCTCCAGCGGCTGACGTACGTTCTGACTCTGGCTTGCTTCGACATACAACTCATGATGCTGTGACAGTAAAAGCAATCCATATTGGTCCTCATCATGCATATTCAGCACTTCATCCACCAGTTGGTGGAAACGACTGAGAAAGCTCCCACTCTGCTTGCGATAAAAGTCAATTAAGGTGGTGTAGCTATTGCAATACTGTCCGAATACTTCCAAAGCCATAGCGTCTTTACTCTTAAAATGCTTATAAATGGCGGCATCCGTCACACCGGCAGCCTCTGCAATTTCTTTGACCGAAATCCCGTCAATTCCTTTGGTTGCAAATAAACACATCGCTGCCTGCAGAATATCCTTCTTTTTGCTGTCTACATGAGTTTTCTTATTCATAGGATAATAGTAAGTGATTACTAACTAAAATGCAAATCTTATTTATGCATATTCATCCTGTCTGTATGCTTTAATTTAAAATCCATTGGAATGAACCTAAAATATCATGTTTTTATAAATGAATGGTCATGAATACGTTAAATGATACGCGTATCGCCTCGTTTTATTCCTATAAAATATATATGTAACCGAATAAAAGCGGGCGTTTTGAACCGTTAATAAAAAGAATTAAACTAATTGAGGACGCAAGGACTCATGGTCTCAAGAGGCTGCTGTATCCGCCTCTGGTTTGCCTTACCGCGAACGGGCAACCTATGCACTATAAAAAAATCCATGAAGTACTCATCACGAGCGATGTCATGCACTGTAGCGCACACTAAATTGAACAATTTCTACAATAATAGGTGTACCGGAAGAAATAGTCTCCCCTTCGCCGAGGTGGATCGTGAGCGATGAAGGTGTCAAGCTGAATAATGTTCTTTCTTGTAACATGCCGTTAATGTACAGATTGGCATAACTATTGCTTCCGACATGAAACCGCTGAGAAGGCCTCTGCACACCATCTACAGAAAATTGATCCGCCATAATCGTAACTGAAGATTCAATCGGGTCAGGAGTAAAATAAAAATACCGCTCAGCCGTAGGGACAATTTCAATATTGGAGATGTCAGGTGCCGGACCGGTTGGACCAGTTATACCTTGGGCTCCCGTTGGACCGGTTACACCCTGTGCTCCGGAAGGACCGGGTATGCCCTGTGCCCCGGGAGGACCAGGTATTCCCTGTGCTCCGGGAGGGCCTGGTATACCCTGTGCCCCGGAAGAACCGGGTGCGCCTGCATGACCTGGGGCTCCAGTTGAACCGGGTACTCCGGGTACTCCTTGTATTCCTGGTGCTCCCGCAGTTCCCGGTACGCCTGGCGCTCCTGTCACCCCGGCTTCGCCTGGCATTCCTGCTGGGCCCGGTAGACCTTTCTTTTCTGTCTGCCCCGATCCCCTCCTCCGCTTGGCAGGAGTATTTTTGAAGCGAGGGTGTATAATAATTAGTTTTGGATGCTTTCGGGCATGCAACCCTGTTTTTGTTTTACCTTTGGATGGATACCTGGGTTTACACTTTTTACATTTGTTAATCTTGCAATGTATCGTTCTCTTTCCCTGCCTCCTTAGTGATGCATCACGTCTCCTCATACCAGCCGTATCCCCCTCCTCTCATGCTTATGTATTATATGCACATCTCCCCTTAGAGTCTTAGGCATTTGTAGCATACAGATCCTAAGTATTCGCTTACATTTTTGGCGCAGCAAATTAGGGCCTTCTTCATTTACCCTATTATTAATAGGAAGGTTCATATGCCGTTTCCGAATTGGTTGAAAAATCATTTATTGATTAAGAGCCACTTAGTGGCTCATACCAGTATAGAAAGGAGATGAAAACTATGCCAATCATAAAACCTGTGTACACAGCGGTAGCTACTGCTCCCGTAGCAACTGGTGGTGCCATAAGCACGACTGTAACCCCAGCCGTGACTCGTTTTTTTGCAACAATTACAGCTGCGATGATCGGAGCAACAACAACAACTATTCCTGCTGCTAGCTTCGTAGATGACGCCGATACTCCAGTCGTTGCTTTGCCAACATTAACGGCTACTGATTCTGCTAATTATTATATTAATGGAGTTATTCAGCAGAGCTCCTTATTCACCTTAACCACGGCAAGTCTGGTCATTGCCTCCGTAGATATTACACCAGGTGTCCCCGCTGTCATAGAAATATCTGATTTTAGCGGCACAACCTCCACCATCACAACTCAGCCTACCATCTCTGCGCCTACCGTAACGATTCTCACATAAGACGTTTCAATAAATTTGAACCAAGCTGGACTGAATGGTTATTCACGCTGTACATTACCCCGAATAAGCTAAAAAAGACCGATTCAGATGTTAATATCTGCATCGGTCTTTTAAATTCTCAATAATCTAGTCTATTTTAAAATTGAATGGCTACTGCATGATTAAGGCAAAATGGCAAAAGAGCGCACCGGAAATCCGGGAGAATCCTGAATGCTCGGAACAATATTATAAATGACTGCACCCGTCGGGGGCAGCTTGTCCAAATTCTTCAGCACCTCAACTTGATACCGATCCTGCTCTAATATGTAGTATTCTCCTACCAGCTTGCCCGCTTTTCGATAAGCTACAGAGGAGTCAGTATCCAGTGTTTCATGTCCGATAGCAGCAACATTTCGTTCCTCTACCAAAAAGCGCAGTGCATCCAGCGACCAACCCGGGCAATGTGCGTCTCCGGCGGTGTCTTTGTTCGAGAAGGCATCAGGGTCAGGCCAACGCTTGCTCCAATCACTGCGAAAGGCGACAAAGGACTGATCGGCAATGCGTCCGTGCTCTTTTTCAAAATCCAGAATATCTGCAACCGTAAGCTCATAGTCGGAATTGGCTGCCACGGCTACTGAACGGTCGATGACAACGAGCGGCAAAACTAGCTCCTTCAACGAAAGCTCATGTAAATAACGTTTACCCTTCACAAAATGAACGGGAGCGTCGATATGAGTTCCATACTGCCCTGGAAAGCAATATTGTTTTACAAAAAAGCCATCGTCATGGGTAAACAGGGTATCCACCTGAACATTATCAAAAACCGGAAAATGGGGGATTTCGGGATAAAAGGCGTGGGACAAATCCACCCACTCTTTTTGCTTCAACAACTTCAAGATGCCTGCTAAATGCTCTGCCATGATGCCCATTCCTCCTCAGCTTAATTACAAGCATTGTACCTGAGGATTCTACAAAAATCCATAATTCCCCTGTCATTTTTTTTCGCATTTTGACTTGAAATCGTTAACACTACGAGAAAAATGATTCTATCTTTATTCACCGAAAAATTCCATATAATCATATATACAATTCTTATTTCATGTGATTGTTAACGTTTTCATTCTTGTATATACGTTTTGATTGGAAAAACAAGGGCCCTATTGAATTATATAAAAAATTCGACAAAAATTTTAGTATGTAACTTTTATTATATTAACAAATACTGGAACACAAAGTATGATAGAACATGTAGAAACTACAGGAGCACCCGGGACTCCCATCGTTCGTCTACTCTATTAATCCAATATACGGAGGTATTTTATGAAAAAAAGATGTTCACTCGGCATCGCAGCCGTGTTACTGTTCGCTACTCTGGCTCCTATAGGTGCACCTGCACATGCAGCCAGCGATATCGGCAAGGAGACACTCGGCAGCAAAAACGGCTGGGCCGCCTTTTCTACGGGTACAACAGGTGGAGCTGCTGCTACTTCCTCCAATATTTTCACCGTAACGAACCGTAAACAACTTGTCGATGCCTTAGGTAAAAGCAGCAACACTACGGCTAAAATTATTTATGTTAAAGGCACAATCAATGCCAACGTTGATGATAACAATAAACCGTTAGGACTAAATGATTACAAGGACCCTAAATATGATTTTAACGCGTATCTCAAGGCGTACGATCCATCTACGTGGGGAAAAAAGGTTCCTTCCGGTACATTAGAAGATGCACGTAAGGCTTCACAGAAAAATCAAGCCAGTCGTGTCGTTATTGATATCCCCTCCAATACGACGATTGTTGGTCTGGGCAATAACGCCGTCATTAACGGTGCGAACTTCCAATTGAAAAAGGGTACAGACAACGTCATCATCCGTAATATTGAATTTCAGGACGCCTACGATTATTTCCCGCAGTGGGACCCAACGGATGGCAGCACAGGCAACTGGAATTCAGAGTATGACAGCATTACAATTAATGGAGCTACACATGTATGGGTGGATCACAACACGTTCAACGACGGGTCTCACCCCGATAGCGGAAATGGCACCTTCTACGGTCAAGAATACCAGCATCATGATGGACTGCTCGATGTGATTAACCAAGGCGATCTGGTTACTATTTCATACAACCACTTTTACGATCATGACAAAACATCCATTATCGGCAACAGCGACAGCAAAACAGCAGATGAAGGAGCTTTACGTGTAACCCTGCATCACAATTATTATGAGAACACAGTACAACGTACACCGCGCGTACGTTATGGACAAGTCCACTTATATAACAATTACTATTCAGGGGATGTGAATCGCTCTGAATACCCTACGCTGTATATTTGGGGTGCGGGCAAATCCTCCAAAATCTTTGCTGAAAACAATGTCATTGACGTTGCGGGACTATCCGCAGCCAAAATTGTGTCTGTTTTTGGTGGAACTGCCTTGGCAGATACGGGCACACTTCTGAATGGACAGGCCGTTAACGCAGGCTCCAGTGCGGGTCTTAGCTCCTCTGTTGGCTGGAAGCCATCCTTGAATGATAAAATCTCCCCATCCGCCAGCGTGAAGGCAGAAGTCACTTCCCAAGCCGGTTCCGGCAAGTTGTAAGTGTTGCCATATAATACAAAGCACCACAGGCCCATGTAGCCTGCGGTGTTACAGCAAAAAGGCTGTTCCTCCGTAATATTAATCCACACGGAGAAAACAGCCTTTTTTATTTATTATTTGATTATTTACAAATTATATTGTGCTTTAACTGCCGTATTGTTCAACTAAAACCGGCTTTTCAAATGCGTTATCCAGCTTGCGAAGTTTAGCCTTCACCGCTTCTGGTGGCTCAACCGCAGGTGCATCTGGATGAAGCAGCCATGATTTCACAAAGTGTGTATCGGACAATTGATAGAGTGGAGGCTCTTTCTCAAAGTCAATTTTCATAGCATAAGAACTGCGGGCTGCAAAGGCATCCCCTACAGGTGGGTGAAGCAGATCCGGTGGTGTTCCCGGGATCGCAGCCAGCTTCTGACCATGGCTGTCCAAACTAGGCATGGAAGCGAGGAGTCCCCATGTATATGGATGTTTCGGGTTATAGAAAATTTCATTAACCGTACCTGTTTCCACGATTTGTCCTGCATACATAACAGCTACACGATCTGCCATCTTTGCCACAACACCAAGGTCATGAGTAATAAAGATGATAGAGGTATCGATCTTTTTCTGAAGGTCCTTCATCAGTTCCAGAATTTGAGCTTGAATGGTTACATCCAACGCAGTCGTCGGCTCATCGGCAATCAGAAGTTTAGGATTAGCTGCCAATGCCATCGCAATAACGACACGTTGGCGCATACCACCACTGAACTCATGCGGATATTGGTTGAAACGCTGTTCAGGGTGTGGAATACCTACCAGGTTCAGCAACTCAATGCCCCGCTTGCGAGCAGCATCTTTGGATATCTTTTCATGCTTGAAAAGCACTTCCGTGATCTGCTTGCCGACTTTCATCGTCGGGTTAAGCGAAGTCATAGGGTCCTGAGAAATCAACCCAATTTCCTTACCACGAATTTTTTGCATTTGCTTTTCCGTTTTATGAATCAGCTCTTCCCCGTCAAACAAAATTTGACCCTTTTGATAAACGCCCGGAGGAGTTGGGATCAGCTTCATGACAGCTTGCGAGGTTACACTTTTGCCTGAGCCGGATTCGCCGACAATCGCCAGCGTCTCTCCTTTATTGACATGAAAGTTTACGCCACGAATGGCCTGCACTAGTCCCTGACGGGTCTTGAAAGATATCGTTAAGTCCTTCACTTCCAAAAGGCGGTTCATCTCATCACTCTTTCATTTATTATTCATCATTATTATTGACCACTATCTAAAAAAACGACGTTCATGAGTCAAGGTATATACGAATAATTTTACTCATTTTAGTACCTGCCAGTCAAGCAATATCTAAAATATCACCAAAAACCTAACATAATACGTCATATTAGTGGTATATTTTAGCGATAAATTGATCATTTTTAACCATTTTTGTCTCATTTATAACATGTGTCATGACATGCGTTGAATGTAGCTGAAGCGCGCCCCACCTAATGGCGACCGTGTACAAAGTAATTCTCCATTCAGTCGCGAGGCTATTTGACGGCAGATAGCCAATCCTAGACCCGTGACACCATTGGATCCCGTATAGAATCTTCCAAACACCTCGGCTGCTTCAGATTCGGTTAGGCCTTTCCCATCATCATCTACATGCATAACCCACACAACCTCCGGTGTTGTCCCTGTCTCCAAATGAATGACAACCTCCGTAGAGGTATGTCGAACTGCATTTTGCAGCAAATTCAATATCATGCGGAATAATTGCTCGGCTGGCACGGCCACATGCAGACCCTCTCCCTCCACTCGCAGCGAGATAGAGCGTTCACTGGCCATCGGCATCAACAGATGAACAGCGTCCTCCGCCATGCTTCTCAGATCAACCAGAGAGACAGGCCATTCCTCATTCAGCGCCTCCAGCCTCGATAGCTGAAGCAACTTTTCCACCATATCAATTAATCGCTGGGATTGCACTCTAATAATGCTCAGTCCCTCATCCTGAGATACCACTTGATCCTGAATGGCATATACATAGCCTTGAATGGACATTAACGGTGTCCTTAGCTCGTGTGATACATTTTGTAGAAATTCAATTTGGCTGTGGTGGTGCTGCTGAATGCGGGCGGACATGGAATGAAAGGTGCCAATCAATTCGCCAATTTCGCTTTTGTCCGCCTGTGGAAAATCACTATCCTGTGGCTGATTTGGCTCATAGTTGCCCACCGCCTCCTTCAATCGTTTGAGCGGACGTACCAGACGTGAAACAACCATCAGACCAATAACGAGAATCACCATAAAGCTCGCGATAATCGACAGCAGCGTAGTTCTCATTAACGGTACATAAAGAGCTCTTAAGGAAGATAAGGGTGAATATACAAAAATACGAAAAGGTTGCCCAGGCAATTCTTCATTCGTAAACAGTATCTTTTTACCTTGAAGGACAGCAACACCCTCATGTGTAGTAACCAACTCGTGGGCAGACGGATGAACCGATGCAAAAAAGCCCTGGCGGGTCAACAGCAAACGCTCAAGCTTTTTGCCTTCCATTCCAGCGACGCTGGAGTCGATGATGCGGTTGTCCGTGCTTAAAATAAAATAATCGGCAGATAAAAGCACACCCTTGATAACATAGTGAAATTCAGCATTATCCAGCCGATCAAATCCTCCGTCACTCATAATATGAACGGCTTTCCGTGCCTGATCATGGAGCTTAGATTTGGCCTGATTTACCAGAATGTCATCAATGAGCCTAATGAACAAGACCACCGTTATACAGACGGTAATCAGCATTGCAATGGAGAGGGACAGCAGAATTTTAGCTCTCATCGTACGCATGGCTTACTTCTCCTGAACCGTTGCTTTATATCCAAAGCCCCATACCGTGTTAATGACGAGTGTGGAGTGGTATTCTGCCAACTTTTTGCGAATCCGTTTGACCAGATCATCTACGACCCTCACATCTCCTATAAAATCATAGCTCCACACCTGCTGAATCAAATGCTCTCGGCCAAAAGGTCGTTCCAGATGATTCGCAAGAAACAGCAGCAGATCGAATTCACGTGAGGTCAAATTCACCGCTTGTCCGTCTACTGTAACTTTACGAAAGTCAGCAAAAATGCATAGATTGCCCGCATGGCAAAGGTTTGCGTTCTCTGTTGCTTGCTTGTCATCAGATGCAGATGTGCCCGCCTTGCTAAGCCTTAGCATCGCCTTGACCCTTCCCACCAGCTCCCTTGGATTAAAGGGCTTGGTCAAAAAATCACTGCATCCCAATTCCAGTCCATGGATGCGGTCATTTTCCTCTCCGCGCGCGGAGATCATGATGATTGGCATTTCTGTAAACTCACGAAGCTGAGTCAATAAAGAAAGCCCGTCAATGCCTGGCATCATAATATCAAGCACAAGACAATCCGGACGGTTGGTTCGGATATGCTCTACCAGTGTTTTCCCACTGGAAAAGGAAGTTACCTCATAGGACTCTTTTTTCAAATATTCAGATATTAGTTGCAAAATGAACACATCGTCATCCACTACTACTATTTTTGTCATAGCCTTAACCCCTTGCTGTTGTTCTGAATGCTAGCATCCTTTCCTAAGCTTAACAGAAGCCCCGCAGAATAGACAAAAGACGGGTACACCGTTCCCGGTCCCGTCTTTTCTTATCATGAATCGCTGCTCTATATGCCAGGTGAACTGAAAGCTAACTAACTTCTACCTTCTACCTTATTTTTTGTTTGTTACTACTTTAGCAGCTGCTTTTGGAGTTGTTTTCACCGTTTTTGGAGCTGTTTTTGCTTGAACTGCTTTTTTTACTGGAGCTTTATGGGTCACTTTTTTAGCTACGACATGGTGTGCACGGGTTTTATGTGCTGCTACCTTGCGTTGAACAGCTTTATGTTTTTTTGCATGATGTTTAACTGTGCGGTGTTTTGCTTTTACTGCTTTTACTTTGTGGCTTGCCACTTTTTTCGCAACGGCTTTTTTGGCAGGAGCCTTTTTTGCTTTAGTTGTTGCTTTATGAGCTGTTGCAGCTTTTTTAACAGGTGCTTTCACCTCAGGTGCTTTCGTTACAGGTGCTTTTGCCGGTGTTTTGCTAGCAGGAGTCGTAACCACAGGAGCTTTGACGGCAGGTGCAGTGGTGGCTGGGGTTGTGGTTGTTGGAGTTGTAGTTGCTGTAGCAGCGAATGCACTGCTTGCTCCTCCCAGTACGCTTACTACGGTTAATACGGCTGCTGCATTTTTAGTCCATTTTTTCATGATTGAATCACCTCTCCTTTAAAGTATCTTTAGCTTATCAGGAGAATTCGGGATAATTGTGGAAGAAATATGTGAAAAGTATATGAAAAAAGCGTACAGCTCTGTATCTGGAAAATACATGAGTCTGCACGCTATAAGTGTTACATCATTACCTACGCTAACCGATGGCAATCCAGGAAACAATCCCGTAGTTATGCGCGGTTTCACTCCACTTGGTTACGACGATCACCGCTCCATGAGTCGTCTGAGATTTCAGCGTCGCATGAAAGAGAGGATGGTTCGTCATCGCTACCAATGTGTAGTCCGGGTTCACAAACGGCTCCCCGAATATAATGGTTACTTCTGTCTCTCCTTCGCTTCCCTTTAAAAGAAACGGCGCTCTACCAAACTGCTGCAATGCAGGCTGATTTGCACAAGTACGGACCGGGGTGATGCTCAAATGCTCTGGTTTCACTGCGTTCAGTTCCAGCTCACGTGAGCCCACGGAACCTTCTACCAGATGATGACCTTCGATGCTCTGCTCTGCCACATGATGACTTTGTACCGCAGCGGCCTGCAGATGCTCTGGACCTACAGCTTCTGGACTCAGCACCTCACTGTCGACGACCTGAGCTTGCAGATGACTGCGGGATATACTGTTCGCCTGAAGTCTGTCGCCACTGACCCCTTCCTCCGGCAAAAGCCCCGAGAGATGAATATCTGTGGACAATTGCGCCAGTGTCACCGAGCCGGGTTTCAAGTGATGCGAATCAATGACTTCCTCTGCAATATGACGGCCTTCAATTGCCTCTTCAGTCACATGGCGGGACTCCACCGTTCCAGTTGCGAGTTTGCCGGACGTCACTGCTCCATCTTGTATAGCTTGCTCTGACACCACCTGCCAGCCGATATGCTGTGATTGAATAGCTCCTGCTTGCAAATGCTCGGACTGGACAGAATCCGGGGCGATGTGCCGGGACTGCACAATCCCCTCGGCCAATGCTGACTCGTGAATCGCCCCATCGGACAAATGCTGAGAGTGTACGGCATGCTCTGTCAAATGCACGGAGCCTACGCTGGCTTCCGCCAGATGCGAAGCACGCACGGCCCGAAGCGCAAGCTTCTCAGCGTTCACGCTGCCTGCCTGGAGCGCGTGAACAGATACACTCCCTGGCGCAATATGCTGGGTCGTCACTGCTGAAGGCTGCAAGTGGGCTGAGGTCACACTTTCCGGCGCCAAATGGCTCGACTGGATCGTCTCTTCTGCCAAATGGTGGGCTTGCACCGCTTCATCCGTAATGTGCCATGGCTGTACGGAATGTGGAGATATTTTGGCAGCAGTCACGACCTCATCTGCCAGTTTATCAGACGTAACGGACGCATCCTGTAATGCATCGGTCGATATGGCCCGGGATGCGATATGTTCTCCGTAAATGGTTCCAGCGTGCAGGTGATGCGGCTGAATCGATTCCGGAGCAATATGTCCGGACTTTACTGCCCCCTCGGCCAGGGCTGTGTCCTGTACTGCTCCAGCTGCCAAATGCTGGGAGTGGACCGACTGTGCGGACAAATGTGAAGGACCCACGCTGCCTTCCGCCAAATTCGTTCCTTGCACTGAGTAGGCTGCCAGTTTCTCCGAGGTGACGCTTTCCGCTTGTAGTGCACGACTGGACACACTATCTTGAGCCAGATGGCTTGCAAGTACAGCCGAAGGCTGCAAGTGGGCTGAGGTGACACTTTCCGGCGCCAAATGGCTCGACTGGATTGTCTCTTCTGCCAAATGATTGGCTTGCACCGCTTCATCCGTGATATGCCATGGCTGTACGGAATGTGGAGATATTTTGGCAGCAGTCACGACCTCATCTGCTAGTTTGTCGGACGTAACAGACGCATCCTGTAAAACATCAGTCGATATGGCCTGGGATGCGATGTGTTCGCCCTGAATGGTTCCAATATGCAGATGGTGCGACTGGATCGATTCTGGGGCAATGTGCACGGATTTCACTACCCCCTCGGCTAGCGCTGTATCCTGCACTGCGCCGACTGCCAAATGCTGGGGGTGGACCGACTGTGCGCACAAATGCGAAGGACCGACGCTTCCTTCCGCCAGATTCGTCCCTTGCACGGAGCGCGCTGCGAGCTTTTCCGAAGTGACGCTTTCCGCTTGTAGCGCATGACCGGATACACTATCCGGCGCCAAATGGCTTGCAAGTATCACCGAAGACTGCAAGTGGGCTGAGGTGACACTTTCCGAGGCCAGATGGCTCGACTGAACGGCCTCTTCTGCCAAATGATGGGCTTGCACGGCTTCATCTGCAATGTGCCACGGCTGTACCGAGTGCGCCGACAGCTTAGCGGCAGTCACACCCTCATCCGCCAATTTATCAGACGTAACGGACGCATCCTGCAATGCATCAGTCGATATCGACTGGGATGCCAGATGCTCTCCCTGAATGGCTCCAGTGTACAGATGATGGGACTGGATCGATTCTGGAGCGATATGCACAGACTTCACTGCTCCCTCGGCTAGCGCCCTATCCTGTACCGCTCCGGCTACCAGATGCCGACTGTGTACGGACTGTGCAGACAGATGTGACGGGCCGATGCTGCCTTCCGCCAGATTCGTCCCTTGTACCGAGCGTGCCGCCAGCTTTTCCGAGGTGACGCTTTCCGCCTGTAGTGCACGACCGGATACACTATCTGGCGCCAGATGGCTCGTAAGGACTGAGGAAGCCTGCAAATGGCGAGAGGTAACAGATTCCGAAGCCAGATGGCTTGACTGGATGGCTTCTGCTGCCAAATGATTGGCTTGCACGGCTTCATCTGTAATGTGCCATGGCTGTACCGAGTCCACCGACAGCTTGGCGGCAGTCACACTCTCATCCGCCAATTTATCAGGCGTAACGGACGCGTCCTGCAACGCATCAGTCGGTATGGCCTGGGATGCGATATGCTCTCCCTGAATGATTCCAGCGTGCAGGTGATGCGGCTGGATCGACCCCGGGGAAATGTGTACCGACTTCACTGCACCCTTCGCCAGCGTTGTATCCTGTACTGCGCCAGTTGCCAAATGCCGGGCGTGTACTGACTGTGCAGACAAATGTGAGGGACCAACGCTGTCTTCCGCCAGATTCGTTCCCTGCACCGAATGGGCTGCGAGCTTATCAGAGGTGACGCTTTCCGCTTGTAGCGCACGACTAGACACACTATCTGACGCCAGATGGTGCGTGAGCACTGACGCGGACTGCAAGTGGGCTGAGGTGACACTTTCCGGCGCCAGATGGTTTGACTGAATGGTCCCTTCTGCCAAATGATTTCCCCGCACCGCTTCGTCTGTAATGTGCCACGACTGTACCGAGTGGGCCGACAGCTTGGCGGCAGTCACACCCTCATCCGCCAGTTTGTCAGATGTCACAGACTCATCTTGTAAAGCATCGGTCGATATGGCCTGGGATGCAATATGCTCTCCCTGAATGGTTTCAGTTTGCAGATGGTGCGGCTGGATCGATTCCGGGGCAATGTGCACCGACTTCACCGCCCCCTCTGCCAGCACTCTATCCTGTACCGATCCATTTGCCAAATGTCGCGTGTGTACAGACTGCACAGATAGATGTGAAGGGCCAATACTACCTTCCGCAAGGTTCATTCCTTGTACCGAGCGCGCCGCCAGCTTTTCCGAGGTAACACTTTCCGCTTGTAGTGCACGACCAGACACACTATCCGGAGCCAGGTGTCTCGTAAGCACCGAGGAGGCCTGTAGGTGCACCGAGGTGACCGCTCCAGATGCCAGATGTGTCGAGTCTACAACCGCCACGGCCAAGTGATTGCTTTGTACAGCTTCGTCCATAATATGTTCGGACTGCACTGCATGGGCTGACAGCTTGGTGGAAGTCACACCCTCATCCGCCAATTTATCGGACGTAACAGACGCATCCTGCAAAGCATCAGTTGATATGGCCTGCAGTGCAATATGCTCTTCCTGAATGATCCCGCTTTGTAGGTGCTCTGATTGGATGGATTCTGCTGCCAGATGCTCAGACTTCACAGCATTCTGGGCTAATATCGTTTCCTCTACTGCGCCTGCGGCCAAATGTCTGGTTTGTACGGCCTGTGCAGCCAGATGCCCAGGGCCCACGCTATTTTCCGCCAGGTTGGAAGCCTGCACAGCCCGAGCCGCCAACTTCTCGGAAGTGACGCTTTCCGACTGAAGTGCATGGCCGGACACACTATCTGGGGCGAGATGTTTGGTTTGGATCGAAGCGGACTGCAAATGGTTGGAGGTAACGGATTCCGGAGCGAGATGAGACGCCTCCACTGCCTCAACAGCCAGATGGTTGCTCAGCACTGCTTTATCCGTAATATGCCATGGCTGCACCGAACGAGCAGACAGCTTGGAGGAAGTGACACTGCCCTCAGCTAGCTTAGGCGCAGTAATCGCCAAATCGTTAATTTTATCCGTAGCCACACTTTCCGGCGATAATTTCAACGAAGTAACGGCATGATCCTGCAAATGGTGGGAGTATACCGCTCCACTGGCCAAATGCGCGGTTTGAACAGCGCCTTCGCTTAGTATGTCTGCGGTAACAGATTGATCCTGCAACGCCGCGGTTCCGACACTGTTTTCCCCAAGATGCTTGCTCTGTACAGAGCTTTGGGCCAAATGGGTCGAATCAACCGCTTGAGGCTGTAACGCCTTTCCACCCACACTGTTGTCGGCAAGATGGTTTTCACGGATTACTCCGGATGCAATGTGTACGTGGGTAACGGCTTGAGACGCAATTTTATTGCCGGTGACCGCGCCTGTGCCAATTTTAGTTTCTATCACTGCTTCATCAGCGATTTTGTCAGACTTAATAGCGCTCGGAGCAATGTGATTTTCCTTGACAGCCTGATTTGCCACATGATGATCCAGAACTGCACCCTTCCTTATTTTCTCGTTTGTCACAGCCCCGGCATGCAAATGCTGCTCCGTAACCGCCTCAGGTGCAATATGATCTTTCCGTATAATTTCCGATTGAAGATGCACGGAAGAGACTGCCTCCGGAGAAATCTGAGCTCCTTGTATGGCTGCTGTTGCAATATGTCTGGTAAGTACTGCCTCATCGGCAATTTTGTGTGGGAGAATGCTCTGATCCGATATTTTGGATGAAGTGACGGATTGATCCACAATTTGCAATGAGCCTACAGACTGATCTGCCAGTTTATTGGATTGAATACTCCGATCTGCGATATGCCGGGCTGTCACTTGGCCCGTTCCAAGCTGCTCTTCCCCAATGGAGCCAGGACTGAGATGCTTTCTTTCAATCGCTCCTGCCTGAATATGCACACTGGTGACTGCCTCAGATTCCAGATGACGCCCGCTGACAACACCTTCCTCCAATTGTTCTCTGCCCACAATTCCGTTGGTCAACTGCTGGCGATTAATCGAACCAGGAGCTAGATGCCGGGCATGAACGGCATGCTCAGTCAAGTGTGCGCTCTCAATGCTGCCTGCCTGGATTTTAGTTCCATCCACAGCCCCATCCCGCAGTTTGGAGGTGGTCACAGACTGATCGCCCAGCTTGGAGCTGTCGACAGCTTCATTCGCCAAATTGTTCGATTGAATCGTACCGCTGCGAATTTTATCGGAGGTGACCGACTGATCTTGAAGCATATCTGAGGACACGATCCATTGCTTGAAATGACGGCTCTCAATCGAGCCATTCGCAATATGATCGCCGCTGATAATTTTATCCGCCAGCTTTTCTGGAGTGATGCTTCCATCCCGAAGTTTTTCACCACTGATGGATCGATCCTGCAATTTACTGCCTGCCACAGATGCGTCCGACAAATGTTCGACCGTAATGGAGTCGGGAGCAATCTTCGAGGCAGTCACAGCACCGTCAGCTATTTTAATTGTATGAACAGCATAATCTGCTATAAATTCCGTTAGGATGCTCTCTTGTTTCAGTTTGCTGGAATCTATGGAAGCGGGAGCGATCTTTTCACCTGTCACAGCGAAATCACTCAAATCGTCTGTATAGATAAACGCGTTGTTTACATGTGGAGCCTTTTTATTGTTCAAAATTTCTTCCACATCAATTGGATCTGGTTCTGGCTCAGGCTCAGGTTCTGGGACTGGTTCTAGCTCAGGCTCAGGCAGTGGGGATTCCTCCATCGAAATTGGAGTCTCCTCTGCATCTGCAACCTCAATCTCTGTCTCGTGCAAAGCCTCGACTTCAGGCTCTACAACTGTCTGTAGCTCCGACTCCTCTGTCGTTGGGGGAGGCGGAGAAGCAACTTGATGAATTCTTGCTTCTGTCTCCCTCTCCGCAGGCAGTGGTTTTGAGCGTTGTATCATACTTAACTCATTCATATCCGGGTCAATTACACGATAGAGCGGCTTTTTGTTTCTATTGGTTTTGCGGCTCTTGTTCTTCAAGCAGCTCTCTCCCTTCTCATGTTTATCGTTACAGCATCATATGCAGACTCTTAGGCACTTGCCACCCTGTACAGGGATTCACTTTTGGGCAAAAAGAATACTCACTGAAATCCACGTTTGAAAAAAAATTGTTAAAAGTTAAAATAGTAAGGGTGAAGATTGCTACAAGAAGAGAGGAACTACAATAACATGATTATCAAACCAAGAACACGTGGCTTTATCTGCACCACTGCTCATCCGGTGGGCTGTGCCCAACATGTTCAGGAGCAAATTGACTATGTACAAGCCCGTCCGGCTATCCAGGGACCTCGTAATGTACTTGTGATCGGGGCATCTGCCGGATATGGGCTGGCTTCTCGAATTACGGCCGCTTTTGGGGCGCGTGCCAATACAATTGGTGTATATCGTCCTAGCAATGCTACGGCTACACGCACAGCATCTGCAGGCTGGTACAATTCTGCTGCATTTGAGAAAGCTGCTCAGGAAGCCGGGCTTAAATCTTTAAGCGTGACAGGGGATGCCTTCTCGGATGAAGTCAAAGCCAAAACGGTGGAAGCCATTCGCGAAGAACTGGGACAAGTCGATCTGGTAGTTTACAGTGTTGCTTCAGGTCGCCGCACCAATCCTCGCACGGGCGAAACATCTAATTCGGTGCTCAAGCCTATTGGTGAGTCCTACACGAATAAGACCGTTAACTTCCACACCGGTGAAGTCAGCAGCGTGACGCTTGAGCCAGCTACAGAAGAAGAAATACAGGGGACTGTAGAGGTTATGGGCGGCGAGGATTGGAGATTATGGATTGACGCCCTGCGTGCAGGCGGTGTACTCGCTGATCATGCCACTACCTTCTCTTTTTCGTATATCGGTTCAGATATTACCCAAGCCATCTACCGAGAAGGCAGTATCGGAAGTGCAAAAGATCATCTGGAAGCGACAGCGCGTCAGCTGAACGACCAGCTAAAAACTACAGGGGGACGTTCCTTCGTCGCAGTCACCAAAGGACTCGTGACCCAATCCAGCTCTGCCATCCCTGTCGTCCCTCTGTATATTTCCGCTTTATATAAGGTGATGAAGGAAAAAGGGCTGCATGAAGGGTGCATAGAACAGAGCTACCGCCTGTTTGCCGAGCGTCTGTACGCACCAGAAACGGCTGTAGATGAAGAAGGTCGTATTCGCATTGATGATTGGGAACTGCGCGAGGATGTGCAGACAGAAGTAGCGAAAATATGGGAGGAACTGACGACCCAAAATA
Source organism: Paenibacillus ottowii (assembly GCF_050516475.1). Lineage (NCBI taxonomy): Bacteria > Bacillati > Bacillota > Bacilli > Caryophanales > Paenibacillaceae > Paenibacillus > Paenibacillus ottowii. The sequence goes on from NZ_CP191577.1 coordinate 1,785,100, forward strand.
TCTATGAATTGTCCGATCTTGAAGGATATCGTCGCGAATTTTTCCAGCTGTTCGGTTTTGAGTTCGAGGGTGTGGACTATGAGGCTGACATTGATCCTATCGTAAATATTCCTAACGTGCGCTAAGTCCTTTAGTGCCGCCATTCGGTTGGAAAAACATAAAAAGCTGTCCCCAGCAGAAGAGTGTTTCGTTCTGCATAGGGACAGCTTTTGTTTACTGCTACATGACGTAACATTGCAATTTTAAAATGGTTTTGATATTGTACGGGTAGGCATAGCAAAATCCCCCTTCTTACCAAAAGGGTAAACACAGTTGGACAAGTCCTACCTTGACTGACTGTGATTGTATTTGCTCAGCCCATCACATCCTTACAAGGAGGTGAACAATATGGCAAAAGACGTTCTGTGCGAAGTCAACTCATGCACGTACTGGGCTCAAGATAATAAATGCAGCGCAAGCTCTATTTATATCGTAAGCAACAAGCCTGCGGACACTCACACGTCCGAAGAAACAGACTGCAAAACCTTTGAAGCAAAGTAAACCTTAGTTTTAGTTTTTGAACCAAACTATAGCTTTATAGTGAAGGAGCCCCTGCCAGGGTTCCTTCTTTCTTATCATTCTAACAAGAATGATAATTATTATCAAGTCCTTTTTGGCCTATGTATAATGCTATTCGAAGTTTTTCGACTACGATCAAAACAAAAAAAGAAGCGTCTCCCTGAACGAGTCGCTTCTTGTGCTTGACCTTTTGTAATTGTTCCTGCTTGGTTGGCTTCATTCGCGTGTGCTGTGAGATCTCAGCATAATGATCGTTCGTTTTGCGGCTCTGTGCCGGACAATAGATCCCCGCGCGTTTCGCCTTGCTCAACGCCTTTTGTGTTTGAGTACGTGCCATACAACTTCACTCTCCTTGATTGGACTCCTTTTATCATAGCATCCAATAGGCAAATCGTGAATGGTTTGTCTAACTCAAGCATTCCTAATTTATTAAATGTCTGAAAAAATATCCGAGTCGCCACTGGAGGCCGCCACAATAAACACGATAACCAAGAAAATAATGATCAGTGCATAAATCAGTGTGCCGATAATACTACATACCAGTCCAGCGATGGCCATACCTCGGCCTTGCTCACCATATCGATTAATTTCCTTTAGGGAAAGACTGGACAAAATAATGCCCACAATTCCGATAATCAACCCAAGATAGGGAATGACCACAGATAAAATCCCAAGCACCATCGAGGCAACCGCTTTACTGTTTGTAGGTGGGACTACTGGGGGCTGGTTAAATGGGGCGTTATAATCGTTCGGGTCCTGAAAAGGATCGGAAGATCGAGGCTCCTTGTACAAGTCACTCATCTGTTTAATTCAACTCCATTATGTAAAATAGCAATATATACGTTCTAGGGTACCACAATCTTACAAATCAGGACAGTACTTATTTCAATTTTTCAACTGAGAACGCTAAAAAGAAGAAGCATAGCATCTGAGCACTTTTTGGGATAACCAGGCATACAGTATTACCTAATTACAGATAAATTACGCTCCATGAGAGCATCCTGCCAAGGAGGACGGAGCTATGCCATATCGTGGAACATCTCGCAAGAAGGGCTCGCCTCACCAACGTTTACATGCAAAAACACTTCAGAAAATATCCGCCGCCATGCTGCCATTTTACAAAGCTATCGCAATCCGCCGTGCTTTTGCCATCCAATGGTCGCGAGCTGTCGTTCAAGGCAACTTGGATCGGATGAAATCCCTACTTTGCTCGGTAGCGCCATTTGCCGCCAAACAAGGCTTAGGCACGAATGGCATCGGCTACTTTATTTCCTTTTTCACTCAGCCACCGATGCTCTATTATACGAATGGTACGACGATTCCACCGGGGACAGTGCAGTTTACATTTGAGCCAAAGGTTCATCGCGCCATCGCCAAAGCCGTTTTTCCGCTGTATCGCGAATTGGCACGCAATCAATGCTTTGCTTCTGCATTAGCCAAAGCGATCAACAGGCAAGACCAGCGTGCCGTTCATGTCATGATCCGTAGTTTAATTCCCTCCTCTGCGCTAAAATCCGTACTCATTGAGGATGATGGCTTTGCATTGCTTTTTAAATACCCCTTTAGTAAGTACCCCTATCGCCATCTACTTTTTCGGGAGTTCACTTAGAAAAGTCGCTACAAGCGTGCTTGCTTAAGTTCTTCAATGAGCTCTTTTCCCAATTGTATAGCCATATCTGTCAGCACTCGGATTTCTTCCTTGGTTGCATGATCCAAATGCGCCCCGCAGCAAATGGCAAAGTTGCCTGCAAACTCTTTTCGCAAGCGGACTGCAATTTCTTCGGTAATATAAAATTCCTTGTGGTTTTGCAATTGAACGGTTTGAACCGGCTCAAGCCTAGCCCCTGCTGTAATCGTTCCCAAGTGAGGCTGATCGCCGCCTGATATGAGCACCACGATATCTTCCCCCATAAAATAGGCATCCAGCACAAGACGGATACGTCCGCTTTCTTTTTGCAAATGAATCAATATGATCCTCTCCTGCTAAAAAATATTATTGTGAAATGGTTCACTTTATAGATTAATGTTCATTGTATCGCTTCCCGGACTGTTCGACAATTTAAAAATGGCCCACAGCAGTCTCTATGAATAGGGACTTGCTGTGGGCCTGCATTTGCATTGCTGTCCTAAAAAGGGCATTTCATCCCTTACTGCTTAGCGAATCGTGATGGTATGCACTGCCTTACCGCTTGCGCCGTCATTATCCGTCACCGTAAGCTCCACGGTATATGTTCCGGCTGTGGTGAATTTATGCTTCACCTTCGAACCAACCGCCGTATCGCCGTCGCCAAAATTCCAACTGTAACTGACGATCTCACCATCTGCATCACGGGAAGCTTTGGCGTTAAATTGTACATTTTTGTTTTTCTTGGCTGAATCATTCGCCTGAATAATAGCTACCGGCTTTTCATTCGATGTAGGTGGATTAGGACCAGGCCCCTCTCCTCCACCAGGGGTTACATACAATCTTCCCGGCGCCTCCGTCTCCACTTGATTCCCCGCTGCATCCCTTGCCCGGATCACGATGACTCCGCCTTCCAGGTTCAGAGAAGATGAAGTAAGATAAATACCTTCATAGTGACCTGCCGAAGTTTCATTTAATGGAATTTCGTTGCGGGCCAGAGTGGACAGATTAAAGGGCAGCTCCACATGAAAGGACGCCTCCAAGCCAGATGCACTATCAAAAGATACTCGTACCGGCTGCCCTGGAGTGATACGTACATCCTCAGCTGGATTAATATTTTCAAGCTTCGGCAGCGCTGTATCGACATACACCGAGCGTGTAACAGTCGTTTCATTTTCGGCAAGATCTTTGGCCGTCACTGTAATTTGATTTTCACCTTCATTAATAAGCAACCGCTTGTTAAAGCTGCCGTCACTTCCGAATTCAGCAGGCTCGCCGTTAATCGTCAATTCGCTAAGGAACTCGTCGTACACCGTACCGGTTACACTGACTACACCCGCATTCGTACGGGCTCCTTCATCCGGTGAAGTCAGGATCAAACCCGGTTTCGTCTGATCGAGCGTCACAACCACTGGCTCGGAACGATCTGTTACTTTGCCGTATACCGCCGCTTGGACACTCAGCGGATTAGCACCTGGCTGAAGATCGACCGACAAACTGAACTGACGATCCTTCACTTTCGTTGTGCCGGCCAGCTCCTTGCCGTTAAAGAGCTGAATATCGGCTCCTTCAGCCGGAGAAGTCCCTGTGACGGTAATCGTATCTTCCTGTGTATACGTTGCCTTCGTAGGAGTCGTAATCGTTGGAGCATTCACCGGATATCTGACGATCGCCCGGATCATGTAGTTCCCTTCCGCTTCAGGTGATTGGCTCCATGTGCCGCTTACACCTTGCCAGCTGCGAAGCGCATTGGGGCTGTTTTCATCTGTAGCAAGCCCCGGTGACTGTGTGCCTACAGCAGACTGTGTATATACAATGTAAAAATCGCCTTGAACCGTCACCGGCTCTGGAAGTTGTACCGTCGTCCACTGTGTCTCATCCCGTACGGCAGTCCCGTTGAATGGACCAGCCAATAGTCGTCCAGGGGCTCCTGCTGCACCGGAGGCGTCATAGACAGAATATTGGAATGCCGTTCCTCCCGGATTCGGGAAGGCAGAGTTCCAGAACAGCAGCGATGCCCCAGTCACTTGTGCCACTTCGGACTCAGGTGTCATTCTCACTGCCCATGAATTCCCCGCCGCGTTAAAGGCTCTGGCATTTTCTCCTGTACCGTCATCATAGGCGATCCCTCCTTGGAAGCCAATGAAAGGCTTCAACGTGACATTCGCTTCTACACTGCCATTTGGAGGAGCCGTAACGGAAATACTGTCACTATAATAATTTTCGGCTGCAATGGATAATGTGTATGTTCCCTCCAACACGTCCAACGTGAATTCTCCAGCCTCATTCGTCTCTACCGGAGCAACACGTGCATCCTCCAGCACCAATACCTTCGCTTTTTGGATCGGTTCACCAGATTGCTTGTCGGTAATGACCCCGTGAATCGTACCATGAGGGACAGCCTGGAGACTAAAGTTTGCTCTGATGACTTTATTATTCTCAATCGTAACTGCTTTCGTCTGAGGCACGTAGCCGTAGGCTTCTGCCTTCAATGTATAGTCACCTGCCACATGAGTGAAGCTGTATTTGCCTGTGGTCGGGTCTGTTTTCACCGAACGTCCGGTTTCCAGTACCGTAACCGTAGCACTAGCAGGAAGACTATCGAGACCGACACGTCCACGCTCCACGGATGCTTCTGCCGGTTTCACCTTCTCTTGGAATTCACTCTTTTCAGTGCTTGTAATTTTGAACAACGGGAACTGTTCTTCCGCTTTTTCCGGCTTGATCTTGGACTCAGGTACGATATCCTTGGTCACGGTCGAAGCTGGAACACCCAGCACACGGAAATCGTCAATATACCAGCCATTTTTGTTCACACTGTTATCCGATTTTAAGCGGAAGCGAACTTGAATTTCATTGCCAGTATAGCTATCCAGGTTGTAATAAACAGGAGTCCATTTTTTTCCACTCGTATTATGTGAGAATTTGCCCAGCTCACTCCATGTGTCGCCATTGTTTTTGGACACTTCTACATATCCATAATCATAGCCGCCCTCAATTTCAAACCAGTGATTGAAGGTCAGTGTTGCGTTGCGTATACCATTCAAATTAATTTTTGGAGAAACCAGTGAAAAGTCGGCACCATTCTCATAGTTGCCATCGAGATCAGTGGCCCACACATTCGGTTTGGACAATGCGCTCTCCGGTCCTACTTCCTTAGGAACGCCGCGTTCCCATTCATCCTTGGTACCGGAATGAGTCCAGCCATTGTCTGTGCTGCCGTCAAAATGATCGCTATATAGCGTATCCGGCACGTCCACTCTCAGTGAAGCCTCGTTCGACTTGACGCTTTCGTTACCGCTGTAATCCTCGGCCGCCACTGCATAATGATAGGTCGCACCACCGACGGTGATTGTATCTGTGTAAGTCAGTCCAGAGGTTGTACCAATAGAAGTATAATTTTTGCCGGACTGGGTAGAGCGATACACCTTATACTGCTTCACATCCTCATCGGAGGAAGCATCCCAAGCGAGTGTGACGTTGCCTACCGTATCTGCCTCAGCCGTCAAATGACCAGGTGCAGCAGGTGCGACAGCATCTGGTTCCTGAATGGACAGGTCGTCAATGTACCAGCCATCTTTCACGATCGTATTATCACTAGTAAAGTTGAACAGGAGGTATACCTTTTGACCCGCAAATGCTCGCAAATCAAGATATTGTGTTTTCCAGCCGTTGCTGCTGCCAGTAAACGATAGTACCTGTTCAAACGCATTCTGATTGTTTGTGGTCGCTACATACACCTTGCCGAAATCAGAATTATTTTCAAGATCATACCAATGCTTGAAGCTGACCAGCGCCCCCTTGGAACTCTTGGTCAAATCAATGGGAGGGACCATAAAATAACTGTTGGTATTAGCCTGGTATTGGCCTTCGAGATTGGTCGCAATGACCTTTGTACCCGAATGTGCGCTTTTAGGACCGCTTGTCGGGATTCCCCATTTCCAAACACCACCTTGACCCCCGATATTGATACCGGCGATGTCTTTTTCAAAGTCTTGTGTGTAGCCTGGTGTAACACCCTTGGAGACATTTACCTTATATACTTCCGTTTCAAATCCATTATTACCGTAATCATTTACACGGATATAGTATTCCAGACCTGCGCTGTCCACCAAAAAGGTCGGAATGGACGCTTGATATGTACCGTCTTTGCTGTCTCCGGAGGTCCGCTCCAACGGAATATATACATAATTTGACGAACCCGCTGTTTTGGCAAATGCCTCAACGGCTGTTACGCCGACATTATCGGTTACATGAGCTGTCAAAGGTATATCAAGACCCTCGAATGCAGCTGCAGGCGGGGTATGCTCAAGAACAGGTGCTTCCAAGTCGTCGCCACCCGTTACGACTTTACCGGATACGGAGCCTAGACCCTGCATAACAGATCCGACTGCATCGAGTGCATTAATAACACCATGTCCATATCCATTGTTTGGCGAAGTAGGATAGGTGCTGTCCGTGCGTGGTGTGGCTGTGTTCATCAAAATTTCCTCCAGCTGGTCTACTGTAAGAGAATGATTCGCTTGCAGCAGCAGAGCAGCAAGACCGGCAACATGAGGACCCGCCATGGAAGTACCGTTATACCCACCTTTATAGCCGCCACCAGCTACGGATGATCGGATATTTACTCCTGGCGCGGAAACTTCGGGCTTGATTTCACCATAAGGTGAGGGTCCCAGCAATGAAAAGCTGCCTAGTTTATCATTGATATTGGTTGCCCCAGTGGCAAAGGATTCCGGATAGTTGGCCGGATTGGCGACCGATCCAGGTCCTCCCGGATTGGAGAGAGAGGTATTCCCTGCGGAGAATTCAGGGAAGATTTGAGCATCCCGCCAGGCCTGAACTACAGGACGGAACCATTCGTCAAGGCCCGGTCCGCCTCCCCACGAGTTGTTCACTACGTCTGGAGCAAGCTCGGGATGAAGATTACCTTGCGCGTCTTTTGGCGCAAGCAGCCATTGACCGCCGTCCAGTATAATCGCATCCGTCGTTTCCGGATTAAAAATCCGAACCGCAATCCACTTCGCACCAGGAGCAACGCCCACTCGGTTCGTCCCATTTTCCTCGGATCCGACCATCGTGCCCATCGTATGCGTACCATGAGAATCGTCTTCCTGATCGACCGGAAGCGGTGCATGACTATGCGGATCGTACCAGCTCAGCTCAGGGTTCACGATATTGCCCGCCGCATCCAGACCACGCCATTTGCGATGCAGGGCCGGATGCGTGTAGTCAACGCCTGTATCGAGATTGGCGACCACGATTCCGGTTCCGTCAATTCCTTTTTCCCACACTTGAGGTGCGTTGATATGGGATATGTTCCATTCCACCGTAGATGGGTCCACAGCGTTCTTACCTGTATTGCCAGGCAGTGCTGATGTTTTGCCATCGTCCTTTTTCGGTTCTACAGCTTTCTGTGCTGTGTCGGACTTTGCCGTTCCTGCTGTTGCTGCCGTTGCTGTTCCAGCTGCTGTAGCGCCTGTATCCTCTGGCTGCTTATCAACCGTTACCTTTTGCAGATAACGTGTTTCATTTGGCAAAATTTTATCAACTTCGGGCAGCTTCGAAATATGATCCAGCACCTCCTTGGTGCTCGTGACAGCCAAAGCATTGACTATAAAATAGCTTTTATATTCCTTTACTCCGCCGCTCTCTGATTGCTTGTCCAAGTAACTTTCAAGCCCATATTGGGTTCTGGAAGCCGTTTCACGCAGAGAGCTGATTACATGGCTGCGCGCAGCCATTTTGGCAGCGGAAGGTGTTATTTTCTCAAGTGAGGCCTTCTGGAGGGCATTTTTGGAAACCTTATTGGTATCTACCTGTTCTTTTAATTTGACCAAATAAGTAACATAGTTGTTCTCCTCAAACTGTTTGGTCAGTTTCGGGGACACCTTCGCGGTCGTGACCTTGTGTGAGGCTGATTTCAGCTCCAACTTGGAGCCATCCGGGGTGTTATTCGCTAAAGCAGGTTGAACAAATGAAAAGGCCATAAGCAAAGAGAGTCCAATAGACAACGGTTTCTTGAAACGTCTAGGTTTAATCAATTACTTCTCCACTCCTTTTACTAGGTTTAATGGTTCCGAAATAACCTGTACAGAGTCAGACCTCATGCCTTGCACATCAAACACGCGGCTTACACAATACGATGTGTTGGCGACCACCTCCTTCATAGATTATAGTGAAAAACACAAAAATATTAGGCGATTCATAGATGGAAGTACTTCATAGGTGAGTTTAAAATCCAATAGAAAAGCGATAAAACTCTAGTAGATACCTAGGAGAAAGAGCAGGAGCAATTCGAAGAAAAAAACATGTTATATCATTACATTTTATATTAAAAATTGATATAAAATCATATATTATGGATAGTATAAAGTTACCAAAACAGATATACAAGTCATTTTTTTGCATTTTTCTTGAAATTCTATGATTTTTATGTTTATTTATGTACGAAAACCCCTTTTAAGCAGCTACGTCATGATTGCAACCCACGGTTAGCCGTTGCATGCAATCCTTATACGAACCGCCAAAGGGATTTTCGGAGATCTTTATTTAACCTGTCTGATTATTTTTAGTTAAGTACGGAATTCACCGCAGCAAGCGCATCGATCAGACCATTTCCATAGCCGTTGTTGGGCGAAGTCGGATACTGACTGTCTGTCAGCGGTGTTGCGGTTTTCGAAATAACATCCTCCAATTGATCCACAGTTAATGATGGTTTAGCCTGCAGCAGCAATGCCGCTAACCCAGCCGTATGCGGACCTGCCATAGAGGTGCCGTTCCAGCCTCCCTCATAAACTCCTCCAGGTACAGAAGAACGAATGTTTACACCAGGAGCCGAAATCTCTGGCTTCACTTCACCATAAGGAGAAGGACCACGCAACGAGAAGCTAGTCAGCTTGTTATTGATATCAGTGGCTCCTGTGGCATAGGCTTCTGGCAAGTTAGCCGGATTGGCTACAGACCCAGGTCCGCCGGGATTCGACAGCGTTGTATTGCCTGCGGAGAACTCAGGGAAAATTTGGGCCGCTCTCCACGCCTTGGTCACTGGACGATACCATTCGTCCAGGCCAGGTCCACCGCCCCAAGAATTATTTACCACATCTGGAGCAAGTTCAGGGTGCTTTTTGCCGTTTTTATCTACGGGCGCAAGAATCCACTGCCCACCATCCAGCAAGATGGAATCTGTGGTATCTGGATTGAATACCCGCACGGCAATCCACTTGGCCCCTGGGGCAACACCAATTTGATTCGTACCGTTGCTGTCTGAGCCAACGCTTGTCCCCATCGTATGTGTACCATGTCCATGGGAATCGGTTGGCAGCGCTGCTCCATTCACCGCATCATACCAGCTCAGCTCTGGATTGACGACTTGACCAGAAGCATTCAGCCCGCGCCATTTTCTTTTCAATGCTGGATGAGTATATTCAACACCCGTATCCAAATTAGCAACGACAATGCCTTTGCCGTCAATACCTTTGGCCCAAACCTGTGGTGCTTTAATTTTAGAAATATTCCACTCGACACGACTTGGCGTTACCGCATCTTTATACACGGATTCTTGCACCGATTTTTGTGCATTCTCTTCCGTCACAGCCGGGTCGATAGCAGTTTGATCTGCAACTGCTTGGTCTGTTGATTGCTCCCCTGCCGGCTGGGCATCCTTATCGATTTCTACCTTTTGCAGCTCGCGCTTTTCATCCGGTAAAATTTTGTCGATCTCAGGTAGGGTGGCGAGATTATCCATGACCTCTTTGGTACTGGTTACCGCAAATGCATTCACGATAAAGTAATTCTTATACTTTTTAACGTTTCCGTTATTGACTTCCTTCTTTAAGTATTCTTCCACAGAGGGTTGAGTTTTCTCTGCGGTATCCATGAGAGAGTTGACAACCGTTTTACGTACAGAAAGCTTAGCAGCGGCGGGGGAAATCTGCTCGGCCGAAGCCTTCTGAAAAGCATGCTTAGCCACAGACTCCGTATCTACCTGATCTTTTAATTTAACTAGATAGGTGACATACTCGCTGGTACTGAATTGCTGATTCAACTTGGCTGAAACCTTGGCGGAAATCGTCGATGCCCCTGCTGTAGAAGTTGTGCTGGAATCCGCATACACCGGAGAAATCAGAGAAAAAGCAAGAATAGCGGTAAAACTGACCGACAGCGTCTTTTTAATACGTTTCGACTTAATCAATACTTTTCATCTTCTTATACTTGGTTTTTTGATTCTTCAATGACAACCTTAAGGGCAGCAGCGTAAAAAGCTCACAAATAGCCTCTGGTACTCACCTCCTTTAAAAATATAGATCCCGGTGTGAAGTCATAGGTCATATTCTGAGGTGAACCACCTTTGGCGCAGACCGCAAGGAAGGACATTCAATTAAGAATTGTGGATAAGTCTAGGAAAAAGTAAGTGAAAAAGATGAAGAAAAAGGTAGGGTAAAATACTAGAAGTGATCGAGGAGGTTAATATAACATATATTAAAATACAATTTAAAACAAAAGAATGAAACAAATGGTATCTTTTGAATCTAGTATAGTGTCATAAAAACAGATATTCAAGCATTTTTTTTGAATTTTATTCCTTTTTTTCTTGAAGGAGTGAAAAACCTCTTCTATGATCCGAAACCAAATGCAACGTGAAGACTCGCATTTATTTTCGAAAATGGAAGAGGTTTTTAGCCAATCAGCAACAAATGTAAAAGAGTGCTATCTGCCGCTATTTACAGGTATGGGAACCGAAACGGCTCCTTCTGGAAAGGAAGATTTGGTTTCCTGGGTTCTGCGACAGAGGCTCTTACATTCTCGAAAAGCCATTTGCCTGCACCCCCTGCACCGATCCTGATTCACCATTGCAAGAGCTGTTGTCAGAGCCTCCCCTGTATGTTCAAAAAAATGATTTTGCCCGATCATGTCGTAGCATCCGGTTTTCTGCAGTAGTTCCAGCGGTTGAGGCTGGAGTCCGGACACAAGCACGGTCCCACCAGACTTGCGGTATTTTTGTATTAATGCAGTAAAGTTAGCTTCTCCCGTCATATCCATAAAAGGGACCTTTCCCATACGCAACAACAAAATCTCCTGCTGATGGCCAGTCTGTCCCCCTACCCCTGAGTTTTCCAACGCCGAAGCTGCACCAAAAAAAAGGGGGCCTTCCACATTGTAAATAGCCACCTGCGGGCAATCGTGCTGCTCTGTAACCATATGTGCGCCTACTTTTTCATGCTTCACAGAAGGGTCAGGTAGCACCTTATCGACTGAAAGTGTACTGCTCATACGTTTGACAAACAATACAACTGCCAAGATCAGACCTACCTCCACAGCCGTTGTCAGCGTCGTAAAAACCGTCAGCAAAAAGGTGACGACCAGCACAATAGAATCCGCTGTCCGTGTTTTGAGGATGTGCGCAAAATGCTTGCGTTCACTCATATTCCAGGCGACTACCATCAACACCGGTGCCATACTGGCCAATGGAATGTTAGATGCATAAGGTGCAAAAAGCATCAGAATGAGGAGTACAACGACCCCATGCACAATGCCTGACATAGGAGAAACCGCGTTGTTGCGGATATTGGTGGCCGTACGGGCAATCGCCCCTGTCGCAGGAATGCCGCCAAATAGTGGTGTCAGCAAATTGGCAATCCCTTGTCCAACCAGTTCGCGATTGCTGTTATGGCGGGTACCCGTCATCCCGTCAGCTACCACCGCTGAAAGCAGCGACTCAATAGCCCCCAGCATTGCTATAACCAGCGCTGGCGGCAACAGCTTCACGATTAATTCCCACGTCATCGCAGGAATATGCAGCTCAGGCAAAGATGCCGGAATTTCGCCATAAGCAGAGCCAATCGTAGCCACTTGCCCTGGAAAAAACAAAGCTGCCACCAGCGTTGACAAGAGTAGGCCGACCAGCGAGCCAGGTATCTTGGGCCATTTTTTAGGCACCACAATAAGCCCAGCAAGACAGATGCAAGCTGTCAGGATGCTGTACACATTGAGTGAAGGAAGCCGATGGATGATCTCTGCCATCGAAGGCAGAAAGGTTTCATGTCGCTCTACCCCGCGCAAGCCGAGAAAGTTAGCAATTTGACCACTGAAGATCGTCACGGCAATCCCGGCCGTAAAGCCAATGGTTACGGGCTTGGGAATAAATTTGATCAAGGCTCCCAGCCTTAGAACACCCATTAAAATGAGTATAACACCTGCCATAAAACCGGCTATCAGTAAATTCTCATAGCCGTACTGCATGACAATAGCCAGCAAAATCGGAATAAACGCGCCTGTAGGTCCTCCAATCTGAAATTTAGACCCACCCAGCAGTGAAATCAAAATTCCCGCTATGATGGTTGTGTACAAACCATATTCCGGCTTTACCCCCGATGCAATGGCGAACGCCATACCGAGTGGGATAGCCACAATCGCCACGATGCTTCCGGAAATTAAATCCTTTCGTAAAGCCCCTGCGTTATAGCCTTCAAACCTTCCTCTCCACTTCATCCCTGTAACCCTTCTTTTCTGTAGTAGCATTACTTCTCGTTGCGTATGCCTTCCAGCAACGAGATCGCTTCGACTAAATGATTGTCAAAAATTCGCCGCGCCACCGCTAGCAGCTCCGTTAAGAGCGGATCACGTAGTGAATACACGACCGTTGTGCCTTCCTTGAAGCTGTTCACCAAATTTTTAGCCCGTAAAACAGCCAATTGCTGCGATACGGCAGAACCTTCGGAACCAAGCGCAGTCTGCAGCTCGTTCACATTCCGTTCCCCTTCACTCAGCACCTCCAAAATGCGGATGCGCAGAGGGTGAGCCAATGCTTTGAAAAAATCAGCCTTAAACTTCTGGAGATCTCCTTCCATGCTGCGCCGTCCCCCTTCACAGAATTGTTTTCATAACGATCAACAATATCTGAATATTTGAATATTCAGTACAATAACAGCTTTGGGTCAATTGAACTATGATGTTACTCACACTTCACCATGCGCATAGTCACGTTTTTCCACCCTTTTGCCTTTTGGGGTTGACAGCTTCCACAGGTTTCCATTAACATAGCAATTAACTTTAAGAAAAGGGGGCCGACAGACATGACCAAGTTTTACACGCTAATGACGATTAGTCAGCATGATCCAATCACATATTCAAAATTTCGTCTCATCGGCCCCGTTCGGGCGACATGATGGAGGTATCACGCTGTCTGGCAGCGTGATGAACCAGGCTTTTTTAATTTTGTATGCTATTGAAAGAACAGGTTATTTATGTTTTTATGATGTACTGATCATAAAATGTAATGACACTTTCGGTGCAGAAGCCGTAGACGACAAGTCTGCGGTTTTTTTGTTTTTTTAAAATCTTTCTATACGATGTTATGAATTTACATGAAGAAGGGAACTACCCATTTATTATGAATACACAATCTATGACTGACTCACTTTTTCCTGAAGGACCATACAGTCACCTGATGAAGCTTCCAGCCGGGGATCTGACGGTGTACGCTTCGCAGCAACTCTTCGCCTCACTGGATTACAAAGTGTTCGAGATGGCTAATAACAATTTACAAATTCCAGGTATCCGCTATATGGGATACACACCGGATGTACATGTAGGCGTCGGAACCTGCATCGGTACAACTGCGGTATGGGGAATGGAAGACGGCTATGTATCTCCCTCCATCGTCGGAAGCGATATTGGCTGTGGCATGCGCGTACACCTGACCAATCTGCACAAGGATGCTTTGAAGGAAATCAAGCTGCGACGCAAGCTGGTTAAGACGATCGACAAATACTTGCCGATGGAAGCCCACCAACGCGGACATTATTCGGATATACGGCTGGAGCATATTGTACGCAAGGGGCTGCATGGCTTGCCTAATAAATATATCCCGGATAGCTACACTCCTAAGAAATCTACCTCTCTGACCCACGTAGAGCACAGTAAGTTTTCCTTTGACGAGGAAGTGCTGAATCTCGTCGAAGACCGTACTTGGCACCGCGCTCATCGGCAGCTGGGCACGTTGGGCGGAGGCAATCATTTCGTTGAAATTCAGGCGATTGAAATTGCGGAAGAAAATAGAGAAGTCGCTGAAGCTTGGGGGATGTTCGATGGTCAAGTGGCCGTGATGATTCATTCGGGATCACGTGCTTGGGGTGGAGCAGTCAGCCAGGCCAGTTCATCTGCTATTGCCAAAGCGATGAGCCGTCTCGGTCTTGGCACCTCCGACCCGCGACTGGTATTCGCACCGCTGGATCATCCCGAGGCAGCACATTATGTCAATATGATGTACTCAGCGCTGAATTATGCTGTGGTGAACCGACATCTGATTGCATACTCCGTGCGAGAAGCCTTCCGCGATGTCTTTGGTACAAAGTGCGAGTTGCGCACTCTGTACGATCTGATGCACAATTATGCTTGGGATGAGTCCCATCCGGATCATGGCAGCGTGTTTGTACATCGTAAAGGTGCGACGCGCGCGCTTCCAGCAGGACACCCCGACAATCCGCGACCCTATCAGGCGACCGGGCATCCGGCGCTGATCCCTGGTTCGATGGGGACTGCCTCTTATATTATGGTAGGTTTACCGGGCGGTCAGGATAATTTTCACTCCATTTGTCATGGAGCGGGCCGTATTCGCTCACGTTCTGCGACTAAACGGCTCGTGAGTGTAGACGATTTTGCAGGCGCCCTGGGTGTAGGGACGGACGACGAAATTGTGGTTAACCAAGCCTCTCTGGAAAGTATTATCGACGAATCTCCACAAGCCTACAAAAATGTAGATGATATTATCGAAAGTGTTACCGGGGCAGGACTCGCAGCTGTTGTAGCCAAATGCAAACCGCTGGCCGCCCTGAAAGGAGCAAAATAATGTTGAGTATAGACACTCCAGCTATTTATGAATTTGACGAACGTACAGATGGACGCATTACTGGTTATGCTGCTTATGCCCGTCTGATCGACGGTATCAGTGAGGCACTTTATAACCGCTATGGCGTAAAATACGAGCTATATGCCAGCGACGATCCCAATATTGAATATTGGGATCTGCTAGAGGAGGATATTCGTTCAGGCAGCCCTGAGCTGGAGCATGTGGCACGGGTGTTCGATCGTTTGGAGGAACGCACTATCCAGTATGACGATGACGGACCGACTCCTGAATACGGTGTGCACCTTTCGATGCGTAATAATGTATTTGCCTATCCCAAGTGGGGCATCGCACTGGCACGAGTTCCCTTTTTCCGTGAGAATGGCGTATACAATGAAGATTACGTATTTGCTACAGGCGACCAGGAGCTGCAACGCTTCCTCGCAGGCGTACGCGGGCGTGAACGCAAGCAAAATATGAAGCGTGTCACCGTCTTCACCGATACAAGCCGAGGACTCTCCCGGCAGGCAGAGCCGATAACCCGTGCCATTACACGGGATGATGTGATTTTGAAAGCGGAAATCAAGCGGGATATCTTCCGATCACTTGATCAGTTTTTTGAAGCAGATCGTACCTTCTATCAGACTTATAACATCCCTTACAAGCGTGGGATTCTGCTATACGGCCATCCGGGCAACGGTAAAACAACTCTTGTGAAATCTATTGCCAGCAGTGTACCGGGTCCGGCCGCTTACTGGCAAATTACAGAATATACAACCAGCGAATCGGTCAAAGAGGTGTTTGAGGCAGCTACTCGCCTGGCGCCGATGGTGCTGGTCATTGAGGACATCGATTCTATGCCTCAGGAGGTTCGTTCCTTTTTCCTGAATACGCTCGACGGTGCTACATCCAAGGAGGGCATCTTCCTGATCGGAACGACCAATTATCCAGAAAAAATCGACCCAGGTCTGATGAACCGGGCAGGCCGCTTCGACCGGGCTTATGAAATCAGTTTGCCTGACGAAGAGCTGCGACTCGCGTATCTCAAGCTGCGTAACTTCCTTGTTTTTGCAGGTGAGACAGGTACACAGAAGGCAGCTGCGATGACGGACGGCTTCTCCCTGGCTCAGCTCGGAGAACTGTATGTCAGTACGGCGCTGGAATGGCATGAGCAAGGAAAAGCCGATATTGAGCTGATTATTAAGGGCATGCGAGGCGAGCTTGATAAAAGCCGCAAGCAGGACTGGCTAAAAAATGCCTCCGAAGGACGAGTTGGGTTCTTCTGATCCATCCTTTTATTGCCTTATTATCAAATTTATGTTACACTGATCAACAATAAAGTACCGAAAGGGTGACCTTAAGCCAATGATCTACTAATCCTATTTGCAAAGAAAAAACGTAATTTTACGAATTTTCTGGATAGGATTAGTGTAGGCTTTTGGGGATTCACAATAAGATCATTGCCTCGTTGACGGGAGCAGTGTGTCTTTTTGTTGCATGTCTGCCTCCTATCCAGAAACCAATGGATAAGGAGGTTTTTTTGTATGAAAAGAATACTCGCAATTCTCATGATCGATATATTTATTGTGATGGTCGGCGTTGGTTTGATTACCCCTATTCTGCCGGAACTAATCATTGAATTTGGTGCCAGTGGGCGGGCCATCGGTTTATTAGTAGCAGCCTATGGCATAACGCAATTCCTGCTCTCGCCCATGACTGGGCAGCTGTCTGATCGGTATGGGAGAAAAGTTTTTATCGTTGTAGGTGTTATAGTTTTTGCTGTAGCTAAATTTATGTTTGCAGTTGGAGATGAGCTGTGGATGCTGTATACCTCAAGACTTCTGGAAGGAGTGGCAGCAGCCCTCATTATTCCGCCCATGATGGCATATGTAGCTGATATCACCACAACCGAAGAACGTGCCAAAGGGAATAGTCTACTAGCGGCAGCGATGTCCTTTGGATTTGTTATTGGTCCAGGACTTGGTGGCCTTCTTGCAGCATATGGAACGAGAGTACCGCTGTATACAGCAACAGGTGCGGCTATGATTGCAGTTATTTTTTCAATCGTTTGTTTACCTGAAAGTTTATCCAAAGAACAAATGAAGGCAGCACGGGCAACAATTCATCAAAGAGAGTCTATTTTCAAACAGTATGCAAGGTCTTTAAAGTCAAAATATGCGATGTTCTTTGTCATTGTCCTGGTGATGACTTTTGGACTCGCTAACTTTGAATCCGTTCTTGGCTTATATGTAACGAACCGCTTCCAATTCTCACCGCAAAATATTTCAATCCTTCTAACCGCAGGCGCTGTGATCGGTGTCGGTATGCAGGCATTGGTTGTCGCTAAAATGATCAAGCAGTTTGGCGAAAAAAGGTTGATCAAAGGCTCGCTTCTCTTCACCTCTGCTGCTTATATTTTATTCCTCTTCGCCAAAGATTTTTGGAGCATCTTTCTTGTGACCTCCCTTATTTTCTTTGCCACAGCTACGCTTCGTCCAGCTCTTAATACACAATTGTCGAAGATGGCAGGCAATGAGCAAGGATATGTAGCTGGTATGAACAATGCCTATATGAGTGTCGGGAATATTTTAGGTCCCACTCTAGCGGGTTTTTTATTTGATGCGAATATGTTCGCTCCATTTTTAACAGGCTGTTGTATTCTTTTGATGACCTTCTTGATTACATTAAAAATGAAAGTGAAATAAAAGAGGATCACTGATGAAAAAAAGACAGCTACTGGCCTGGGGGCGTTATTTTTAACCCCCGGCTGTAGCTGCCTGTCTGTTCAGTTTATTCCGTTTCCCCACTCAGTCGATCCAGAAACTGGATAGCCCGTGGACTGGTAGGCTGCTCCAGCACCTGATATGGCGTACCCTGCTCAATGATGACGCCCTGATCCATTAAGATTACATGGTCCGCAACCTCTGCCGCAAATTTCATTTCGTGGGTGACAATAACCATCGTCATCCCTTCGGCAGCCAATTGCTTCATGACCTTGAGCACCTCACCTACCAATTCGGGATCAAGAGCAGAGGTGGGCTCGTCGAACAAAAGCACCTCGGGTTCAACCGCCATTGCCCGGGCAATACCGACCCGTTGCTGCTGTCCTCCCGACAATTGATGTGGATAGGATTCGGCTTTATCAGCCAAACCTACCTTCTTCAGCAGCTCCAATGCCCGTTTGCGCGCCTCGTCCTTGCTCTTTTTCTGAACCGTGACTTGCCCCTCCATCACATTTTGTACGGCAGTCATATGCGGAAATAGGTTGTAGGATTGGAATACCATCCCTGTCCGCTTACGCAGCGCCAAAATGTTTTCTTGCCGAAGCTTCGTTCCTTTCGCAAAATTCAGGGCAATATCACCTACCTGAATTTCTCCCTGGTCGGGAACCTCCAGCAAATTCAAGCAGCGTAAAAGCGTTGTTTTACCCGAACCGGAAGGACCGATAATCACAAGCACTTTCCCTTTATCCAAGGTCACGTCAATCCCCTTAAGCACTTCCAGCGAGCCGAACGACTTGTGTATATTCCGAATTTGGATCACCGGTACTATCTCCTTTATCTAACGGAAAAACGGCTTAGGCGCTTTTCCAAATAATTTTGCAGCACAGTCAATATCGTGCTAAACAGCAGGTAAATAACTCCAGCCTCGGTATACACTAATAACGGTTCGTAGGTGGTAGCTACAATCTGATTAGCCGTTCTGAACATTTCCACATAGGTGATGGTGGCAGCCAGTGAGGTATCCTTTACCAAGCTGATAAATGAATTGGCCAGCGGAGGTACGGACACTCGGGAAGCTTGAGGAAGCACGATCCGCCGCAGCACTTGCCAGCGTGTCATCCCCAAGGAATATCCCGCCTCCCATTGCCCCTCCTGAATGGAAATAATAGCCGCACGCATAATTTCAGAGCTGTAGGCCCCTACGCTAAGCGTAAAGCCGATCACTGAGGCAATAAACGGGTCTAGTGTGATACCAACAGAAGGTAAACCGTAGAAAATAATATACAATTGCACCAGCAAAGGAGTTCCTCGAATCACCCATACATAAAAGCCGAAAATCAGCTTGAGTATTCTCCATTTGGACAACCGGGCAAGTGCAGTAATCAGCGCCAGCACCAGTCCCAGAGCAAATGAGATCAGGGTGAGCGGAATCGTAAAAGAAACCCCTGCTTTTAGCAGAGGCAATAATGAATCCATAATAATTTGTATTTGGCGATCATCCATTGTACAGACATCCTTTAAAAAGAAGGTTTGGTCTTCATTTATTATTTGGAAACGTCGGCTCCGAAATATTTCTCGGAAATTTTCAAGTACGTACCGTCAGCCTTCATATCAGCCAACGCTTTGTTGACTGCCTTGATCAAATCTTCGCTGCCTTTATTAAATACAGCTGCACTGTGTGACGCATCCGCAGATTCGTCCACCTTTTTGATCGGAGCATCAGGCTTTTGCTTTTTCAGATCGAGATAGGATAATCCGTCGTTGACGGTCGCATCTACCCGTTTGGAAGTGAGAAGATCAATAGCTTGGTTAAAGCCTTCGGTTGCTACAATTTCCGCCCCGTTGCTTTTCGCGATTTGAGTCAGGTTGCTGGTCAGGGATTGTCCTGCCTTTTTACCTTTCAGATCAGCAAATTTGTGGATGTCGGTATTATCTTCACTCACGATCAGAACCGCCTTGGAGACGATGTACGGATCGGAGAAATCATATTTTTGCTTACGCTCATCTGTAATGGACACTTCATTGAATACCGTGTCAAACCGCTTGGAGTTCAAGCCTGCAAAAATGCCGTCCCATTGTGTCTCGATAAATTCCGGTTGCACACCCAGACGCTTACTTACTTCAGTTGCAATATCAACGTCAAAACCTGTCAGTTTTCCAGCAGCATCATGGTACGTAAACGGAGCATAGGTACCTTCCGTACCGATTCTAAGCTTGCCACTCGCTTTGACAGATTCAAGAGTTGCCGCAGCAGTTGTATCTGCTTTTCCATTATTAGAACCGTTCTCTCCCGTAGATGCATTGTTCGTACTAGCGCCTTTATCATTGTTGCCGCAAGCCGAAACCAGCAATGCCATTACGAGAAGTACAATCGGTAAAAAATTAAGTTTTCTCATGTTATCCACACTCTTTCCCTTTTCTTGATAACCTAGCGCAGGCTGGTCATTGAATAGTACATCATTCATTTTCACACGTCAATGCTTTTATCCAATAATCCCTATCCAAAAGGTTTGTTATATTATTTTTATCATGCAATACGATTCTAGGTTGACTCAATCCTAGGTAGGCTATTCATTTTTCGCTCTCCTCGCAGTAACTTTTTGTGTACCATTACATAAGAGATTTCGTATAATAGGTTTTAATATGCAGATTAGAAATATTTACCGGAGTGTGATCATGGATACCCAAAATTCAACTTTATCCCCCGAAGGAAGGCACTCAGCCTGGGCTACCTTTACTTCACCTTTAAAGCAGTCCAAAGCGTTTACCCTCTTGTGGCTTGGACATTGGATTGCTATGTTAGGGAGCTCCGTCACGACAGTCATTTTGCCACTGGTTATCTATTCTCTGACAGGCTCGACCACCATCATGGGACTGGCGATGACGGTTTATATGCTGCCAAACGTACTTATTCTTCCTTTCGCAGGAATGATTGTGGACCGAATTGACCGGATTCGTCTCCTTTTGTTCACGAATATCGCCCGCTTTGGTCTGATGTTCGTTGCAGCTGTGCTGATGTTTACGGACGGAATGAAATTGCCGTATCTATTCATAGGCCTTGCGTTGTACGGATTGATGGATGGTATCTTTAATCCGGCTTATTCGGCCTTACGTGCACAGATTTTCACGCCGGACATCCGCAATGCTGCCAATGCGCTAAGTCAAATCAGTATACAAGCCGTTCGTTTACTCGGTCCTCCGTTAGGAGGCTTTATTGTATCCTTTTCCTCCACAGGTGTCGGCTTTGGACTGGATTCTATCGCTTATCTGGTATCCTTCTCCTGTTTTTGGATGCTAAGTGCTCATTTGGCCTCCGTCATTGGCAAACGTCAATCCGATTCAGAACAGGAGGATCAGGGCGGACAACATTTTCTCAAGGATTTTATTGCAGGCTTTGCTATTCTCAAAAGCCATCCTTGGCTATGGATTACGATTCTTGCCTTTTCCTTCATTAATATTTGTTATTCCGGCATTATCGCTGTACTCATTCCGTGGCTGTTCAAGGTTCATCATGGCTATAATCCAGTCGTATATGGCACGGCAATGGCAAGTAGTGGTATTGGTGCCATGCTGGGCGCCTTTGTGTATGGATCACGCAAGCATTGGAAGCACCGCGGCCTGCTCGCTTACTTAGGAGCTTTTGTCAGTGGTCTTGCCTTGCTGCTGTTGTCTATAGTCACCTGGATGCCTGGATTGATTCTAAGCATGATGCTCGAAGGATTTGGCATTATGATCTTTGCGATTATCTGGGAGACAAGCCTGCAGGAATTAGTTCCTGCTGAATCCTTTGGACGTGTAGCCAGTCTGGATCTGATGTTCTCCTTTGCACTGCTTCCTGTTGGCTATCTGGCCGTAGGTGCCGTGGCGGACAAGCTTGGTGGGATCCTTACCATTGCCATGTTTGCAACCATTGGCATGTGTATCGTATTGGGAGTTCTAATTGTTCCTCATATCAGGCGTTTTCAATAGGAAACTATGTAAACTCTTCGCAAAAAAAGCTGCTCCCACAGGTCATTTGTGAACCTTGTGGAAGCAGCTTTCTCCATTTTGCCTGCACCCCATAGGGGCAAGTCTATTCACTGATTCGTAAAGTTAGCCTCTGCTCCGTCCAACCGAACGGAAGATCAAGCTTACAATTACGACCAGCACAATCGCACCAATTAGTGCAGGAACGATGTAGAACGATCCGATTTCAGGACCCCAGTCTCCCAGAATCAAGCTACCCAACCATCCACCGATAAAACCAGCGATGATGTTACCAATCACACCACCCGGAACATCACGACCTGCGATAATTCCTGCCAACCAACCAATAATACCACCAACAATCAATGCCCATAACCAACTCATTTTGCGTCACCTCGTTTTAGTTTTTATCGTTGTGTTCTATTATTAACCACTCGAACTCCTTTTGAACACACAGAGACCAAATGGTTAATATTCCCACTCAATGGAACGCTGATTTGGGGGCTCGATACCATCCTACGTTCCTCCCAGACTATTTATGCTCTTTGTATGGAAAGTGTGTCTCCTATCCGTTTTATCCTTGTATTCCTGCTTTTTTTGTGCCATCCTCACATTATGGCTTCATTCAAGTCACTTCATGCATAAGTTAAAAAAATACAGATTAGAAGGAGTGACCCCATTGGAGTGTCGAGTAGGATGTGCTGCGTGTTGCATTGCCATTACGATTTCTTCCCCTATTCCCGGCATGCCAGATGGAAAACCCGCCGGTGTTCCTTGCCCTCAGCTCACGCCCGATTACCGTTGCCAATTATTTGGCAAACCTGAGCGGCCCGCCGTATGCAGTGGCTTTCATGCTGATGAAGATACATGCGGAAACACTAATGAACAAGCATTTGAACTGCTGAGAGAGCTGGAGAAGTCCACTTTACCGAGTGAAGCATAAGTCGAACTCCATTCTATATGTAAGGAGAATTTTTGATTATGAATGTTATTGAAAAAAGAATTGCCGAATTGAAGCAGTATGATCCCGATCTTACCACCCCTAAAGATATGGATTTATTCTGGGACAAAACACTGGAAGAAGTTCACGCCAAACCTGTACGTGCGTTCAAAACGCCCATAGAAACACCATATCCTCATATGACGGCCTATCGGGTTACTTTTGAGGGGGTCGATGATACGCCTCTGCATGCCTGGTATGTCCGCCCCCGATTTGCTGGAGATCAAAAGCTGCCGTGCATCGTTCTATTCCATGGCTACACAGGCGGAAAAGGCTATCCTGAAGATTATTCATCCTGGCTAATGCTGGGCTTTGCTGTATTGGCGGTAGATGTCCGTGGTCAGGGAGGAGAAACGGGAGATCATCAGAATGATCCTCACGGGACGGTTAAAGGTTGGGTCACAAAAGGAATATTGGACAAGGATACCTGCTACTACAAAACGATTACAACCGATGCCCTTAGAGCTGTAGATTGGGCGGCGGAGCAGTCCGATGTCGACTCGGCTAAAATCGCCATTAGCGGCGCGAGCCAGGGCGGTGGGCTTGCATTAGTGGTGGCTGCGCTCAGCGATAAAGCTGCAACTACAGTAGCAGACATTCCCAATATGTGTCATATGGATTTTGGTATGATGAATTCTACCAGTTCACTGACCGAAGCTGCTGAATTCGCAAACCGCTTCCCTGAGCATTTGGAGCAGGTACTACATACATTAAGTTATTTTGACGTGATGAATCTGGCTCATCGCATTCGTATCCCGGTCATGGTATCTGTAGGGCTGAAGGATACGGTGTGCATGCCAGAGACGATTTTTGCCGCTTATAACCGCATTGAATCACCCAAAACGATTGAAGTTTATCCGTTCACCGGACATTGGGTTGAAGGTTTCCACAGACGCAAGACGGCTGAATTTTTAGTTCAAACCCTAGCATTACATTGAGTTGACGGTTTCCTCCGGTTTCGGTGCATAAAAAAAGAAAGAACACCACGCATCCATCTGCGCAATGTTCTTTCTACTGCATCGGAGCAAGTCCCGCTTCCACAGACAGGAGACAAAAGACAAGCTCCTATGGCACTCACAACAAAACACCTCTACCAGGTTTACGATGCAGTTCGCTGTTCTGCTGCCGAATCCCCTGTCCATTTTCGCACCCAAACAAAATCCATAATCATTAGACCAAACGGAATGAAGGAGGCAAACATAATAAAAAGAGGTCTTCGTATCGACCAATGCAATGCGGTTTTTCCATAGATCAAAGCAACGAGGAGCAACAGAAAGCTCACCCGGTATATGTTACCAATCACCATAACCGCCTGGGTCATGCCCGCAGCTTGCAGCGGCTGGTGGGTGAATAGTATCGCCAAATACGCTATAGCTTGAATCCAGAGCATGAGCCGTACACGCCCCAAAGGTGTTCTTAACACAAATTCAATCCCCTCTCCATGAGCAGGGATGTTCTCTCATCCCTTATGCATCTTTTATTATAACGAAAAGATGCCCAAACTCCAACCTATCCATTTTGAATTTTGACCTAATGAGTTGTGTTTGATAAAGTTGTGTAAGAGGTGATTGCAAAATGCTTAAACTGGGTATACTGGACCAGTCTCATATTCCTGAAGGCGGTACCGCTCAAGATGCATTATCTAATACAACCCATTTAGCACGTGAAGCTGATCAACTGGGGTACAGCCGTTATTGGGTATCCGAGCATCATGCGTCCAAGACACTAGCGCACTCCAGCCCCGAGGTGCTGATCGCGCATTTGGCTGCTCATACATCGCGCATTCGTGTGGGTTCAGGCGGGATTATGCTTCCACACTATAGCGCATATAAAGTAGCTGAAAATTTCCGCTTGCTGGAAGCGCTCCACCCTGGACGTATTGACTTGGGAATAGGGCGTGCTCCAGGCGGCTTGCCACTGGCTACCCGCGCTTTGCAGGAAGGGAAATACCAAGCTGTCGAACAATATCCACAGCAGATTTTAGATTTAATTGACTACTTCCATGATTCGGTGCCTGACAATCATCGGTTTGCCGGTCTTCACGCCTCCCCGATGATATCGACCGTTCCTGAGTTATGGTTGCTTGGCTCCAGCGGGGAGAGTGCCAGATTGGCCGCGATGATGGGCGCCTCCTATGCCTTTGCCCAATTTTTTGGTACTCCGGGCGGCGTAGAAGCTACTGCGCGTTATCACGAGCAATTCATGCCTTCGATCTTAGGAGATAAGCCCCGCTCCATGGCAGCAGTTACAGTAGCCTGCGCTGAAACCGAAGAGGAAGCTGAACAGTTGGCGTCCAGTGCTAGTTTGTATTTCCTTTTACTCATGCAGGGTAAAGAAATGAATTCTCTTCCGTCGGTGGAAACAGCCCTGTCCTATCCATATACGGAATTTGATCGTGAGCGGCTGCGTCAGTCCGCAGCATGGCGTGTCGTGGGTACACCTGAACAGTGTAAGGAACAGCTGCTGAGACTGGCTGAGCAGTATCTTACTGATGAGTTACTGATCGTTTCATCGATTCATGACTTTGATAAACGTGTTCAGTCCTACCGGCTGCTGGCCAAAGCTTTTAATTTGGTATAAACATACGGTTGAACTAAGGCTAATTTTCAGAAACATTAAAACCCCCGCCTGCCTATAATGAATTGACCCCAAAAAGTTAGACACAGACAGACTTAGGCTGCTACAGAGGACTGAATGCGGTATTCTACCGGCGACAGTCCTCTGAGCTTTTGTTTGGTTCTTCGATAGTTGTAGTAGTGAATATA
>NZ_CP191577.1:1810620-1831719 GCF_050516475.1 Paenibacillus ottowii
TTTGGTGGCGATAGCGGAGGGGTTCCACACGTACCCATCCCGAACACGACCGTTAAGCCCTCCAGCGCCGATGGTACTTGGACCGCAGGGTCCTGGGAGAGTAGGACGCCGCCAAGCAAATCATAGTGTGACTTTACAGAGTCATGCTCAGGCTGTCGAGAAAGTCTCGACGGCTTTTTTTATTTCCAACCACTCTACATGGTATCCTATAAGGTACATACTGCGTATATACAAATTCATAATAAATAAAAAAAGGCTGTCCCCTGACTTTTAATGGTCAAAGGAACAGCCTTATAATTTAATTTCGTGAACATTCCAGAAGGAATTTTCGTCTCGAGCCGAATTGTGGATTACAGCGACAAGAAGCACTGTTCCCATTGGTCGGTAATGGATGCTTTGTCAAGCTGTTCTCCAATGAGTGTGACATATCCCTGATTCACAGGAAGTGCCGTGGGCTGCCACTCTAAGTGACTGCCTGAAAATTGCAAAAGCATTGTACCTTCCTCCGGAAGGACACAATAACCTTTTGCTCGAAGCAGCGAGGAGCCTAGTCCGGTCAGAAAGTCTTCCAACCGTTGCTTTTCCAATGGTTGAGGAGAATATTGATGCAGTGTTAGGCTCTCTAGACGGGAAAATGAATGGGGCTGGTTGGAAGCAAAAGTATGGTTAGGACTGTGATGATGTGCAGAAATCACTTTGAATGCCGTACTTCTGGACACACTGTCAGATCTTTCGATATTTTTGACTGGAAATGCTACGTATGACGCCTCTGCTTCGTTCGGCTGAGTCAGTGCTGATGCAGGTTGAGATATCTGTACAGGTTTCGCGCCAACGGATATGGAGGTCAATACAGGCTCCAGCAGTGGTTCGAGATCAACCCGGCTGTATTCAGTAGTTTGCAGCTTGGCTGTATTGTTAAGCTTGCGGATATTCTTGACGACCTTCGCAACTTCACGGCTACTTGCGACGTCTGTTTTGTTCACCACAATGAAGTCGGCGGTGCGAAGCTGTCCGTGCAGAGTCCGAACCAGCTCCTTGTCTGCGGTGAAGCGGCTGTTGTATTCGTGGAACAGCTCAGCATCTACAACGCTGATACTGTGAACCAGATACAGTCGATCTGCCAGCAATGGGGAGCGAAGCTCCTCCAATACCTGCTCGGGGTTGGCTACCCCGGTGGTCTCCATGAAGATCACATCTGGCTTTTGGTTAAGCAGGGTATGCAGTGCCCCAGCCAGCTCATTTCTTTTGCTGCAACAAATGCAGCCTTCTAGCAGTCCCTCCACTGTTACGTCAGGCATTTCCGCTGAAATAATAGCGCTGTCTACATCATATTCGCCCATTTCATTCATTAAAACAGCTGGATGAAGGGGAATTTGGCGGGTATGGGCTAACAGCCGCAAAAGTAGTGTTGTTTTGCCGCTTCCAAGAAAACCACTGATTAGTATAACAGGAACCTTGCTCATCATTTTTCCTCCTTGGTGGGTTTAGTGTGCTGTATTCAAACGGTCATAGGTAGCTACCGAGTCTGCTTGCGTATAGACATAAGGGGATTTCGGTTGCTCGACAGTCGTTATTTTATCAGATCGAATTTCAAGTATGGGTGCGTTACCCTTTTGCGTTGCATGAAGTGTCCCTTCAATAGTCACCCAGGTATCTTTGTCAAAGGACGGAGGGTTCTGGGATTGGACGATAATTCCGAATGGCATGGCATCGGCAGTACAGCACATAACAAGGAATCTTCCTACTGCGAATAGGCCTTTACCCAGTAGGGTGTCGTCTTTATAAACAAAGCCAGTCACCTGTACTTTTTTTCCTTCAAAGGCGTGCTTATATAGTTCGATCGCTCCTATAGTTTCGGAGAAAATCTCCGGCTGGATCTGTATAATGGGTTGCTGATACAGACGTTTCGCCAGCTCGGCAAATTCTACATTGTACTTATCAGGTGGAACGAACAGCTTATCCAATGCTTCTTGACTCCATTTGCCCTTTAGAGGGAGCGAAGTTGGAGTAGAAGATGCAGTTGATAAAAGGGAGGAGGCGGGTGTGTTCGTGGTTCGTATGTCTGTTTTTCGCCGGATATCCGGGTTGGGATAGGTGAAGGACATGCCTTTTTTGGCTGCCATATCACTGCCAAGCGCTTGGTTGGGCAGCAGTGAACCGAACAACAGCGGAATGAGCAACATTCCATATACGAGTGTTTTTTTGAACCAGCTCTGCGGTAACGGATGTTCACAATCGCAAACATCTTCACCTTCCTGCCCACCGACGATTACGTGCCATACCATCGCCAAGGCGATGAACATGAGTGGCACAGGACAGAGCAAAAGCAGCTTTTGCATATGCGGAGCCAAGTAGTAATGAAGTGCACTCGTGTGTTGTAATGTGATGATGTATACAGCTAATCCGATCATGAGCAAGGAGCGCATGCCATATTGGCAACGGATACTAAAAGTTGAGTTCACGTCTATGTTCACCTCCCCAATAACCATTCAGCAGTTATAGAGCCTATCAGGACGAGTACAACAATAAGCAAGCCCAAGATCATGACAAATTTGGTGCGGAAGGTGCTTAGCAGCATGAGTGTGCCTTTGAAATCAAGCATTGGGCCGAGTACAAGAAAGGCTGCCAGCGGGCCCAGTGTAAAGGTATGCGAAAAAGCAGTAGCTACAAAGGCATCGGAGGTGGAACACAGCGACAGCACGTAGGCAAAGCCCATCATAAAGGCGTACGAGCCGACCGTTCCATTGCTTAACGAAAGCATTTCATCACGTGGGATAAAGGTTTGGATGGAAGCAGTCAATAATGCGCCGATAATGAGATATTTACTCATGTCCAAAAACTCGTCACCAGCATGTACAAAAAAGCCCCGCCAGGTGCGGTTATGCCGATGAGTTGGATTGTTCTGCTGCTGTTGGTTGAAGGAAAGTAACGACCGTTTGAGCGGATGCACACGCACACAGGCATATACGATCAATCCGATAATCGCGGAAACGGCAAAGGCCAAAGCCATTCGCACGACAGTGATCTCTGGGTGGGAAGGGAAAGCCATCATCGTCGCAGCCAGTACTACCGGATTGATAATAGGCCCACTTAAGATAAAAGTGATACCCATATAGGCAGGCATTCCCTTGAGCATTAATTGGCGAACGACAGGAATCATGCCGCACTCACAGATGGGAAATAGCATACCTAGCAAGGAGGCGAGCAGGACACCTGGTACAGGATGCGCAGGGGCTATTTTGCGAATCCATGTTTCCGGTACAAGCCACTGCAAAAGGGATGAGACAAGCACACCGATCAGGAGAAACGGAACAGCTTCCAGAAAAATACCCATAAATATTGTCTTTAATGACTGTAGCTGCCCTATATCTATCAAACGAAGCCACTGAGGAGATAGCGTAATAAGTACAGGGATGAGAAAGGCAAACGGAATCATAAAAGGCAGCATCTTCAACAGCGTACTGTTTTTCATTCCACATCTCCTTGGGAATAAGGGTTCTTATCTACATCCTATGTCTACGGTGGGACAATCATGCTGGCGGATTAGGCCTAAATCACCTCCTATATTGACAATTCAAAGTGAAGTCATATATATTTATGTTTATTAATAGTAATTATTACGATTAAAATTTGATAAATGATTGCAAGAAGAAAACTTTTACGGTACGATCCATATTAGTGCTGTAAAGACAAGGAGGATTATATGATACCGATTGTTGTTTTATCCGGGTTTTTGGGCAGCGGAAAAACAACTCTTCTTCAGCATGCGCTGGCTTACTACAAGGAACGGGGTCTCAAGCCAGCTATTTTGATGAATGAGTTGGGTGATGTTAATCTGGATGGCAGTTTGGTGAACGACCAAGCCCCCATGAAGGAAATGCTCAGTGGCTGTATATGTTGTACTATTCGCGGGGATTTGGGCGTCGAGCTTATGAATCTTGCCGAGGAATATAAACCAGATGTAATTATTGTAGAATGTACCGGAGTGGCTAACCCGATGGAGATCGTAGATGCAGTGACAGATGCTTCTATATATTCTTCTATGGTTTTACAATCCGTTATTACGGTTATGGATGCGCGTCAATTTTTGGATTTTTCCTTGGGGAGTGAGAGAAACAAGTCGTTTCGTCTAATGCAGGATCAGCTGCGGTGCGCTTCCAAACTGGTTATTAACAAGACTGATTTGTTGACTACGGGAGAATTGCAGAAAGTACAGGCCCTTGTAAAAGAATTAAATCCTTATGCTTTGACTGTAAGCACGGAGCGGAGTGACGTAGATTTGGGTGCTTTTTTCTCCATTCAAGGAGAGCAGCGGATGGATGTTTCGCGGAAAAAGGATTCCATAGTTGATATTGCGAACGATCATCATCATGCGGAAAATCGTTTTCACACGTATGGTCATGACGACCATACAGAGCATCGTCCTCATGACCGTCATGAGTCTGAGCACCACGACCATGACCACAAATACGGAGAGCACTATCATTCCTACGATCATGTAGTTGTTCATACGCATTTTTTTGGACAACCTGTGTCACGTTTTGAGTTTGAACAGTTGTTCCGTAGTTTGCCTGCTGAAATTTACCGAGCCAAAGGAATTGTTCGGTTCTTGGAATCGGAGGGTCAGATGATGTTCCAATTTGCCTATCGTGAACTGGAAATCATTCCGATTCGACCGCAAAAGCCAGTGAACGATGTAGCGGTTATTATGGGCGAGAATTTCTCTGCTTCTGAGATCGGAGAGCGATTAAAAAAGCTGGAAGCGGCCGCAAAGCCACTGGCTAGTTCATGAGTTCGAGAACAAGCAGCGTTTATTCATCCCAACCTAATTCTCAAGCTGACCTAGCAGGGAAGACTTCATGGGGATTTACGACAATTCTGCTGCTGCTAACTGCTGGGTTAGTGCTGTCCGTTACACTCGCGGTCATGCTGGGTCCTGTGGCTGTCGCTCCAGGGACAGTATGGCGAATTGTGCTGTCCCATCTTCCCTGGCTGGATCAGTGGATACCTGTGACTTGGAGCAAACCGGAGGAATATATCGTCTGGGAAATTCGCTTTCCGCGCGTACTGCTAGGGGTTGTCGTAGGAGCAGGGCTTGCTGTTACCGGAGCAGCTATACAGGCATTAATTCGTAATTCGTTAGCGGATCCCTATATTTTAGGAGTCTCGTCGGGAGCGTCAGTGACAGCGACGGTAGTTATTGTGTTGGGGGCTTTTGGATTTTTGGGACGACTTGCATTGCCCTTATCTGCTTTTATAGGCTCTTTAGCTGCAATGCTTATGGTGTTCGCGTTGGCCCGTGTGGCCGGGCGTATATCGACGACCCGCTTGCTGTTGGCAGGGGTAGCGGTATCTATGATGCTGTCGGCTGTGACCAGCTTTATCGTTACGATGGCCCCGAATGAAAAAGGCATCCGTGACGCGATGTATTGGATGATGGGAAGTCTGGCGGGCGCTCAATGGGATACGCTTTTCATTCCAAGCCTCATTGTAACCATTGGAACAGCTGTCCTTCTGACCCGGTACCGTTCACTGAATGCATTGTTAACGGGGGAAGAAGCTGCCGTAACGCTCGGTGTAAATGTACAAACGTTCCGCGTATTATTGGTTGTTGTCGCTTCTCTTTTAACTGGCGCAGTCGTATCAGTCAGTGGCTCGATTGGCTTTGTCGGGCTTATGATTCCACATATCGTTAGGCTAATAGTAGGATCGGATCATCGACGTGTCCTGCCCGTGAGTCTGTTAGCGGGAGCTGTTTTTGTCGTGTGGGCAGACGTATGTGCCCGGCTCGTGCTTGCTCCGCAGGAGCTGCCGATTGGTATTGTAACAGCTGTGTGTGGCGGACCCTTTTTTGTATGGCTGCTGCGGCGTAGTTCCTACTCGTTTGGAGGCGAAAAATGAATATAGAAGTCGAAGACGTGACCTTCAGTATTCACGATAAACGGTTGATCGACAGCATCAGTCTCCAGGTAAAAATGGGGGAATTGGTTGGACTGATCGGTCCCAATGGCAGCGGTAAATCGACGTTGCTTAAAAATATGTATCGTGTACTAAGACCTGACAGTGGTTTAGTGACGCTGGATGGTCGGGATTTACTGCGGATGAAGTACAAAGAAACGGCACGACAAATGGCCGTAGTGAGTCAGGATGCGCCCCAAACGTTTGATTTTTCAGTACGAGACATCGTCCTGATGGGCCGTCATCCCCATAAGAGACTGTTGGAAGCAGATAACGCCCTTGATCATGAGCTGGTTGAGCAGGCGCTGGAGCGGGTGGGGATGGAAGCTCAGGCGGATCAAAGTTTTGCTACTCTGTCGGGCGGTGAAAAGCAACGGGTGCTGATCGCCAGAGCTTTGGCTGGACAAGCGGAATTTCTCATTTTGGATGAGCCGACGAATCATTTGGATATTCGATATCAGTTGCAAATTCTCGATTTGGTCAAAACACTTCAGATCACTACTTTAGCTGCGTTGCATGATTTAAATTTGGCGGCATTTTATTGTGACCGAATGTATGTATTAAAAGAAGGCAAAGTTGTCGCTTCTGGCATAACGGAGGATGTGCTTCAGCCTGGCCTGTTGCGCAGTGTATTCGGGGTGGAGACAGAAATTTGCGTCCATCCGAAAACCGGGAAACCGAGTATTATTTTTTTACCGGATTCTCTCAGAGGTGGAGCCGCCCACGACATTAACAGAACAAATGGTGATCCGATGAAGTAAGATAAACTGTGAATGGAAGAGGAGACGTTACATATGAATAAATATAGAAAACCTACATTACCGCTGGTTGTGCTTGTTTTGGTGATGCTGTTATTATCGGCCTGCACATCAGGAAACACGGCTAAAACCACAAATTTATCTGCAAACGGACAGCAACCTGACGCATCGCAATCAACGACCGGGGAGAAGGCAGTAGAGATTGAAAATATGGGTGTAAAAATGGTATTTCCCGAAGCGCCCAAACGCGCGGTTACATTGAACCAGCATGCAACAGAAGTTATGCTGGCCCTTGGGCTGGAGTCTTCTATGGTAGGAACTGCATATTTGGATGACCAGATTTTACCTAAATATAAGAATCAATATGATAAAATCCCGGTTCTGGCCAAACAATATCCGTCCAAAGAGGTATTTATGGCAGCTGCACCGGATTTTGCCTACGCGGGCTGGAAGAGTGCCTTTAATGATAAAAGCTTGGGTTCCCGTGAGGAGCTTGCCCAACAGGGTGTACAAACTTATGTACAGGAATCCTCCAATAAGCCAGGTCCTATATTAGAAGATGTATATCGGGATATACTAAATATTGGGCGTATATTCCGCGTGGAAAAGCGTGCAGAACAGCTGGTAAATGACATGCGTGCACAAGTGCAGTCCATCCAGACTCAAATTGGTACGGTTGAACGGGCACCCAAGGTTTTTGTCTATGACAGCGGCGAAGACAAGCCATTTACAGCTGCGAATAATTACCTGACATCTTTGATTAAAAGTGTGAAGGCGAAAAATATTTTTGATGATATCGACAAAAGTTTTACGGAAGTAAGCTGGGAAGAAGTCGTGAATCGCAACCCTGATGTTATTGTCATTCTCGACTACGGAGACACCTCATTGGCTGATAAAGAAAAGCTGCTGTTGAGCAAGCCCGCGCTGGCGGGTGTCGAAGCGATCAAAAACAAACGGTTCGTGGTGTTGCCTTTATCCGCAGCGGCTGAAGGTGTGCGCGCACCGATTGCATTGAAAACGTTGGCTGCAGGCTTGTACCCGGACAAAGTGAAATAGACAAACAAAAGGGTTGCCAAAACATTGACGAACCTTGCCTAAACTGTTAAACTTGCTAATGCGTAAAGGTTACGTTTATCAAGTGCTTATTTTTTTAATGCCAAATCGTAATAATTACGGTAGATGGCTTAACGATCATAAACGACCTGGAGAATCTGCGTTATGATGACCGCTCAGATGGCTCCAGGCTTTTTAAAGGAAAAGGAGATTTGCGTCATGTTATTGGCCTCATTGGAACAGGTCACATTTGGCTACGGAGATGTTCCTAACTTGGTGGATGCCAATGTTGAAATTTTCTCCGGAGAATTTGTGGCTATTACCGGACCGAATGGTGCTTCCAAATCGACGATGCTCAAGTTGCTGCTCGGTTTACTTCAGCCTTGGAAAGGCAAAGTGTTTATGTCCGACCGTACAGGTGAAGGCAAAAAGCTCGTTGTCGGATTTGTATCACAACAAATTGCTGCTTTTAATGGAGGTTTTCCAAGTACTATTCTGGAATTTGTCCGTTCAGGTAGATATACGCATGGCTCTTGGCTGCGCCGGATGCGGGCTGAGGATCATGCTTTGACAGAGCAGGCGCTTCGTCAGGTAGGAATGTGGGATTTACGGCATCGTAAAATCGGCGAATTGTCTGGTGGACAGAAGCAGCGTATATGTGTGGCGAGGGCGCTTGCTCAGGAATCGGATTTGCTCATTTTGGATGAGCCTACGACCGGAATGGATCAGGAAAGTCGATATCACTTTTACGATCTGATGAATCAGCAGGTTAAGCAATATGGAAGAACTGTAGTCATGGTTACCCATGGACTATCGGAAGTGCAACATTATTTGGATCGTATTATTGAGCTTGAAAGGAAGGAAGATGGCGGATGGAAATGCTGCACTACGACTTCATGCAGCGGGCATTTTGTGCCGGTGGGGTAATTGCACTGCTGGCCTCGGTGCTTGGAGTATACCTGATGCTACGGCGCCAGGCTCTCATGGCGGACATGCTATCGCATGTGTCGCTGGCAGGGGTGGCAGCAGGTGCCTATTTAGGCATTAACCCGACGATCACCGGATTTGTTGTGGCCGTGATCGGCGCGATTATCGTTGAATATGTTCGTAGGTCTTATAAAACGTACAGTGAGATTTCTGTGGCTATTATAATGGTAGGCGGTCTCTCGACGGCTGTTATTTTAATGAATCTGAATCAGAGCATCAACAAAGGATTTTCAGCTTATTTGTTTGGCTCGGTAGTAGCTGTCAATCAGACCGAACTGATGTTGATGATCATTGTGGCTATCATCGGAGGTATTTTCTTTTTCGTGTTCCGGCGCCCTTTGTATCAGATTACCTTTGATGAAGAAACGGCAAAGACTAATGGTCTTCCTGTCAAGTCTATCTCATTTGCGTTTAGTATTTTAACAGGGATGATTGTAGCCGCAGCCATGCCGATTGTTGGTGTGCTGCTTGTTTCCTCGCTAATCGTACTGCCCGCTGCGCTGGCGATTCGAATTGCACCAAGCTTCGCGGCAGCTATCTGGATATCTATGATCACCGCATTGATCGGCGTATTTATGGGATTATCCGCATCCTATGAACTCAGTACACCCCCAGGGGGAACCATTGCTATGGTGCTGTTATTATTCCTGATCATAGGAGCTAGTATTCAAAAGCTGGTCCGTAAGCTCGGCAAGCAACAGGCTTCCCGACGTAAGAATGCGGCAGGCCAGTGAGTGTATAAAAAACTATCACATAAGGAGTTATGAATATGAATACATGGTTCAAAAAATCATTTGTATTGTCTGCAGGGCTAGCACTTATTTTGGCCGGTTGCGGAGCTAAATCTGATCATGCAGCCACGAATGCATATCAAGCCGAATCTAATCCGGCTCAAACAGCGGACAGTGGTAAAAAGCTGAATGTGGTCACTACGTTTTATCCAATGTATGAATTCACCAAGCAAGTTGCCGGAGATCATGCTAACGTAACTGCGTTGATTCCTGCGGGTGCTGAGCCGCATGACTGGGAGCCAAGCGCCAAAGATATGGCACAGGTTAAGGATGCTGATGTATTTGTTTATAACGGGATTGTCGAAGGTTGGGCAGAACAGGCTTTGAGTAGTGCATCAAATGACAAGCGTGTAGTCGTGGAGGCAAGCAAAGGATTGAACTTGATGGAAGGATCTGCTGAGGAGGAAGGAGAAGAAGCACACGCAGAGGAAGGCCATGATCACGATCATGTGCTGGACCCTCATGTATGGCTTGATCCGGTCTTAGCTCAAAAAGAGGTAGAAGCTATAGAAGCAGGGCTTGCAGCAGCCGATCCTGCAAACAAAGCAGACTATGAGAAAAACGCCAATGGTTATATTGCTAAGCTGAAAGAACTGGATACCGAGTTCAAAACAGGTCTGAAAGATGTAAAACGTAAAGACTTTATTACGCAGCATGCTGCTTTTAGCTATTTGGCTAAGCAATATGGTCTGACTCAAGTACCTATTGCTGGTTTATCTCCAGAACAAGAACCTACACCAGACAAGTTGGCAGGTATCATCAAGTTTGCTAAAGAAAATAATGTGAAGACAATTTTCTTTGAAACGTTGGTTGATCCGAAGGTTGCTGAGACCGTAGCTACGGAAATTGGTTCGAAAACGGATGTGCTGAATCCGCTTGAAGGATTGACAGATGAAGACAAACAGAAGAATCTGGATTACATTGGTGTAATGAAAAACAATCTGGAGGCTTTGAAAAAAGCTCTGAATGAATAAGCTTATTTAAACAAATAGTTCGAAAAAGACGTCGGCATGATAGCGGCGTCTTTTTTTGTGTCTGTTTAATGAGATTGTCCCATGCTTCTTTCACTTTTAATTCACTTGCATAGTACTAAGGGTTCATGGAAGTCCTAGTACTTTGTAATCTTCATGCTATAGAGATGATTTACGTCATTGCGAAACGTTTTTATTGAAATTAATGCTGTAGTAGCTAGTTTCAAATTTCTTTTATAATTCAATGGTAGCGTTTTTCTTTTTACAGATTCTTTCTATTAATATAACTAGTTTTTTCACCGATATTGAAGTTTGGACATGCATATCATAAGACAACGGATTGGAGAGGTTAACTTGGCAACAGTCATAATAGTGGATGATTCTTTATTTATGCGTTCTGTGCTCAAGGATATTCTTATGGATTTAGGTCACTCTGTTATTGCAGAAGCGGAAAATGGGTATGATGCGGTTTTGAAATATGCACATTTTCGACCTGATTTAATTACGATGGATATTAATATGCCTAAAATGGATGGACTTGAGGCTGTTAAAAAGATTGTAGAGCTTGATCCTCAAGCCAACATCTTGATGTGTTCTGCTTTGGGTCAGCAGGAAGCGATTATACAAGCATTTAAGGCAGGTGCAAAAGACTTTATTGTGAAGCCATTTGAGATGGAAAGGGTCGTGAATGCAGTCACAAAAATGCTGGATAATTAATGAATCAAGCTTTTAATACATAATTATTGAACATGTTGAAGCGGGAGTTCCATGCTTATTTTTACGAATATGGAGATGAATAGGATGAGCAATCGGGTATTGTCTCAAAAAGTATTTATAGATGAACTGATCGCTACGATCAAGAGTGGGGGGCTTCTTCCTGTAAATTATGAACACCTTGTCAGTGAACAAAGAGAAAAAGTGGATGCTCTTAACAATGAACTCACCGTTCGTATTGAGGCATTAGAGACAGATTTGATCTCTGCTTCGACATTTTCTATTCCGTTTGCCAATGGTGAAATTATCTTTCTTGCTCGACATATTGTACTCATTGGGGATTATACCGAGGGTTACTTTGTGTTCTATCGAGCAGAAGACTGCGAACGCCCAGAGGAATATCAATTTTTAACAAGCTCTTATCAACTTCCTCATATATTGCTCGAACTATCTCATACTTTAAAGGAACATGGTACTAATGAGCCGCTTAATATTCTGACTTATTGGAATGGTCCTGTGTATCCGCTGAAAGATTTGAATAAAGAGGATATTAAGCTGTCCACCTATGAATTTTAAAGCGAGAAATATAACGGCGGCGATTTATCCAATAAAATTGTTAAAGTCGGAGAAATTGTAGATATGCCGTTCGGGAGAGTATTTAACTTTGCAGACCATGAAGACAATTACTTTGCTGTAATGGAAAAAAAGTAAATAATGAATTTATAGGTATGGATATATAAAATCCCTTGAGAGAGTCAACTTCCTCCAGGGGATTTTTTTACATTGATAATCAAACGCATGTTCGCATATAATACAAACAAACGTTCTGATGAGGAGTGGAAAATGATGCTGGAGAAATATGTGGGGCAGATCGTGGAAATCGTGTATATGGACCGAAAGGGCAAACTGTCTCATCGCCGGATAGAAGTGCATCGTGTGCAGAATGGTTTGATCCGGGCCACCTGTTTGCAGTTGGGTCAGCCACGTGTTTTTCGATTAGATCATGTATTGGCATGGCATCCGGTAACCAGAACAGCATAGGAGGGAACTTACGATGGGGAAAAAACTTGAAGGAAACGGCATATGGGAAAGTTCGCGTATGATTTTGCCCGAACATCGGGAGGCATATTTAAGACTGATGAAGGAACAGGGAAGACGCGGCAAGCCAACACTCGACGACCAGGAGATGCAGCAGATTGAACAGGCCATTGTCCTATCCTATAACGAACGGAAGCCTATTACGCTAAGAGTGTTCAATCCGTTTGATGATGAGGAGTTGTGCGGATTGGTTACAGTGATTAACACAAGTCGGCGAGAAGTAAAGCTATCCCGTGGGGAAGAGGATTTTAGCTGGATTAAGTTGGAGGAAATTATCGAGGCGGATA
This sequence comes from Paenibacillus ottowii, assembly GCF_050516475.1. Classification (NCBI taxonomy): domain Bacteria; kingdom Bacillati; phylum Bacillota; class Bacilli; order Caryophanales; family Paenibacillaceae; genus Paenibacillus; species Paenibacillus ottowii. The sequence continues at coordinate 1,823,238 of NZ_CP191577.1, forward strand.
TCTAAAACGGTCTGACCAGAGAACATTTTATATTGGTTCAGTCGTTTTTTATATTAAGGTTGTGGCTTTGTGGTTCCAGATTTACAATAAAACTGTAACTGCAAAGGGGGAGTTCGTTTTGAAAATAAGTAAACATAATGCTGAACATTATATATGGGGAGATCAATGTGATGGTTGGCGCTTGGTGAAAAATGATGATTTGAGCATTATTCATGAGCGTATGCCGGGAAACACCCATGAAGTCAGACATTATCATCACCATGCGCGCCAATTTTTCTTTATTTTATCAGGTACAGCGGTACTTGAGGTAGATGGTGAACGAATCCAATTAGGGTCTCAGGAAGGGTGTGAGGTTCCTCCTCTGGTGCCCCATCAAATGTTTAATGAAACGAATGTGGATGTTGAATTTTTGGTTATTTCTCAGCCTGCCAGCAGAGGCGACCGGGTTCTGACCGAAAACTAATATGAGGGGATAGCCCATCCCAAACGGCATTTTGGACAAACAACGTTAGTGTATAAAAAACCAGCCTAGCACATGTAAATCAAGTGCCGGACTGGTTTTTTTCATCAATAGATATCCGTTGCATCTGCAGGGAGAGCTTTTACACGATAGAGATAGTTTGTCACACGTTGATCGTCCTGAATCGGGTATTGATAACCATAATGGTTGGCCACTTTCCGGGCAACTTCTCTGAACAAATTACCCATGATAAAAAGAGACTGCCATATATGTTCATAATCTGCATCTGCAAACGTTTGGATATAGGTCGTCCAAAGATCAGGCTCAAGGTGCTTCTCCAAATATTTCACCTGCTTACCCGGATCTGCCGTGAAGTCGGTTTGTATACCAATACGCCATTCCAGCATCAAGTGAAGCATATCTCTTACAGGTCGATCCAACATGAATTTGGCATAGGGAAGCTCATGCCGCCATAATCCTTTAGCCACATAAGTACTGACCCACCAGAACTCATTACAGGCGTCTGCATAATGATCAATTCTCCAAAGTGGCGAATCCAGCCACGTTCCTGAATAAAGCTATCCATGGAAGATACGAGAAAGACGATATCATAATCCTGGAAAATATCTCGTGGAGCATGTGGATTGGCGCGTGAACCATTCATAATCATGGTACGTACCCGTTCGTCCTCCTGAGCAAATTGGAGAATGGTATGCAGCATCTCTTGTTCACTTCTCATTATAGTCGTCTCCACAAGCGATATCGAAAGGAAAAAAGCGTAGACAAGACAGCAGAAGTAATAATGGCCATCAGATCAAGGATCGTCAAGGAAAACGACCTCCTATAAGTTTTTATCTGGAAAAAGTATCCTACCCTTACAATAGCCTATACACAGAAGCCATTCAAGATTATTTGAATAAAAGGATAGATTGCAACAGAGAAAGGGGCTTGCAGTAATCAAGCTTAAAAGAATTGTTCAGAATTTGTTCAGTGACGACATTGTATAATACCAAGCAGCAATTAAAGATTTATTTCAGTAGGAGGAAAGGTATGCATTTTTGCAAGTCTACTAAACGATTCACATACGCATTAACAGCAGTATCACTAATCTTCTCATCGGCCATCTCGGTGGCAGATGCTGGTGCGGCACCAACCGCACAGCCCAAATTAATCCAAGACGGAACATGGAGCAAGTCTGAGACTTTGATGGATGCTCCAGAAAACTATGTTGGCAGGTCTTCGGATGCAGTGTTAGGTTATTACCGATCAGCAATTCAGTTTAACATGCCTGAGCTGACTGACAAGGTTGTAACGAAGGCAACCTTGCGTATTCATATCTCTTCTATTAACTACACCTTTAACCAGAATCCTTTTTTGACTGTGTATGGATCGACTGCTGATGTTTGGAGCAACGGAGCTTTTCCACTGAACCCGATGGATCAGCCTTTGAATACGAAGACAGGCTCAGACCTTCAAGTAGGCTGGGTTGATTTTGATGTTACCCCTTTTGTACAACAACAGACGGATGATGTTGTCTCTTTTGCATTGCTTGCCAATGAAGTAGGGAACCCTGGAGACTATTCGGAAATTGCATATTCGGCTGATGACAACGGCGTAGATGCTCCCCAGTTGATATTGGAAACAGCAGCTCTGCCCGTTGTATCCAAAATGCCCGAGGTAGCTGCTGTAACCACTGAGGAGGATATCCCGACATCCAATATAACCATTACACCCAACCCGCAAGATTCAACGGTAGTGACACATTATCAAATTACGAACATTATCGGAGGCAGACTGTATCATAGCGATGGGGTAACGGAGATTCCTGATGGAACTTTTATCACGGCAGCAGAAGCCAGCGATGGCGTGAGGTTTGTGCCTACGGCAAATGCCAACAATGCAGCGGGAGACACCTTCTCTTTCGATGTAAAGGCGGCTCAGAGTGCAATGGGGGATGGACTAAGCGATGCTACTAGGGCTGTTGTCCATGTTACGGAAGTAAACGATGCTCCGACAGCTCAAGACCAAACGCTATCCTCCATTTCAGAAGACTCAGGAGAACGGACCATCCCTTTTGCAGAACTGCTTGCGCATGCGTCAGCCGGTCCGAATGAGAATGGTCAACATTTAACAATATCCTCAGTGAGCAGCATCGCAGGAGGCGCTGTACGATTGGACGGAACCAATGTAGTTTTTACACCTCAGCCGGATTTTAATGGAACCGCTGGCTTCTCTTTTACCGTTACAGATGATGGAACATCGAATGGCGCCGCAGTCCCGCTGTCGGTGGTCAAGCAAGCCTCCTTTTCGGTCAATTCCGTCGCTGATGTCCCTAATGTGACAGACGTTTTGACAGAAGAAGACAAGCAAAGCTTTGATGGACTGATCCTCACTCGTAATCAAGTAGATGGATCTGATGTGTCGTACTTTAGAATCTCAAACATCATTGGTGGAACTCTCTATAAAAACGATGGAGTAATGGAAATTGGGGATGGGCAATTCATTTCTGTAACGGATGGCGAAGCAGGGCTAAAATTTACGCCCGATCGTTATGCTAACTCTCCGTCAGGTGACCATTTCAGTTTCGACGTACAATCATCACTAGATGCGGAGGGAACAGGGATCAGCGAGCCCAATCAAGCCAAAATCACTGTAAGTGAGGTAAACAACAGTCCGATAGCTGTGAATGATACACTGCCATCGTTATCGGCAAATGCAGGAACACAATCCATCGCTGTTGATGACCTCTTAGCAAACGACACGGCAGGCCCTGTCAATGAGAGCTTACAACATCTGAGCATCGCATCGGTAGAAAATGCACAAGGTGGAACGGTAGTTCTAGACGGAGCGGTTGTGCTGTTCACTCCAAATTCAGGCTACCAGGGTCCAGCAAGTTTTGATTATACTATGATTGATAACGGTACAACGAACGGAGCGTTAGATGAGAAGAGCTCGACGGCTACCGCTTCATTCACTATCAACTCAGTGCCAACCCCAGATCCAGTGCCAACGCCAGATCCAGTACCAACGCCAAACCCGGGATCAACAGATGATAACTACGCGGAATTACGTCCTTCTATTAATAATAAAAAAATGCTAGTAGGGGATACAGAACGGCTTATAGCCAGCGTTGTAAAATCAGACTCGTCAGAGATTGATGTCACTGATAAAGCAACCTGGACTTCTAGCAACACGAATGTCGCTACAGTTACTCAGGGAGAGATTAGGGCTCTTTCAGAAGGAAACACGGTAATTTCCGCCACATACAGCGGATATAGCTTTAACGTTCCAATTACAGTAACAGCGGTTGTTGCTCCCGCACCGTCCGATAATGCTGGCAGTGATTCCAGTAATTCCAGTAGTTCCAATGGTGGAGGGTCTGGCCATCGAAAAAGTGATAGGTCTAGTGAAGATTTCAGCAACAATACGGCAACCTCAGAGGCTTCATCTTCACCAGTGACTGTACCTACAGAATCAGTAGCTGTACCTGAAGAACGGGTGACCGAACCAGCCGTTCCCGTGCAAGACATATTCAACAGTAATGTAGTGGTTGCAGACAACAAAGTACTGCAGAATATACAATCCAAAGCAGAATCTGCTTTAAATTCTTCTGCTAGTGTTAAACCGTCGGACCTACAAGGACATTGGGCAGAAAAGACGATCGACACGTTTTCAAAGCTGGGTATCATAAATGGATATAAGGATGGAAGCTTCAGACCTGATGGTGAAATTACCCGTGCGGAGTTTTCTGCTATCATCTCTAGAATCTTTGATATTAGTGGTGGAAACCAGCCTGTGGCTTTGAACGATATTGGGAATCACTGGGCGCAGGATGCCATCACCAAACTGACCGCAGCTGAAGTATTAAACGGCTATAAGGACGGTACATTTAGACCAGATCAAACGATCGTTCGTCAAGAAATGGCTGTCATTTTGGCGCGGATCTTGGATTTAGACCGTTTGAAAGGGGACACCTCGAATGAAAAAAGTTTCACCGATCTGTCCACTTCTTTCGCGGCTGATACGATCAAACAGTTGACACAAGCTGGCGTGCTTTCGGGTATAAATACGAGTCAGTTTGGACCTAAGTACCATGCGTCACGTGCTGAAGCCTTGACAGCGATTTATAACGCACTTAGTCTGAATAGCGAAATCAAAACCGTATTGGAAAGTTTGGAGCAATAATTTAGAATGATGTAGAGACGAGCCTGTGTGGCTCGTCTTTTTAGTTAGGAAACAACGTGATAACTGGCATGTTGTACAACCATCCATCAACGATATAATTGATGAGCTTCAAGACTTGGTACCTACTGCAAGCATATGCGGACTCATACCGATCACGAATTCTTGCTCTTCGACCTGCCGTGCTATATCCAGCAAACGTCTGCGATGGGCTGAAATCGCCCACTTTTCTTCAAATCCAGGTGCAATCCAGACAGGACCTTCTACGCCCAGTATACGAGGCTTCGGCAATCCAGCCGCCTGCCAGTCTGCACGCAAAGCATCCGGAGTATGGAAGTAAGAACGTGCGATAAAAGAGGGGTAAGCCGCCGGGCGTATATGCTGACCATCTGTCAGCTCCTGTCTAACCATATCCATGAACGCATCTTCCTCCACAATGGTATTACACTTGCCGTATACCGACAGCCCCCACAGAAGCGAGCCAAACCTGGAGATCGCCGAAGTAATCAGCGTTCCCCCTTTCTTTAGGACACGCGCCGCTTCTTGCAGTGCTTTTACTCGTTCCTTTTGTTCTGTTAAATGATATAAAGGCCCCATCAATAGCACGATGTCTGCGCTTTCATCTTTACGATCAAGATTTCTGGCATCCGCGGTTTCCAGCTTGCTGATAATGGGTTTATTCAGTTGCTGCTGACGAGCGAATTCAATGGCTTGAGAAGAAAGATCAAATAGATGAACTTCATATCCCAGTTCTGCCAGCCACGAAGAGTAGACCCCTACACCACCGCCAATATCATAAATAACGTGAGCGGACTTGTTGAGATAACGAGAAATGATTTCTTTTGATCTTTCCAGCTCTATTTTTGCCTATTTCTGCACCACCATCATAATAAGCCAGAATGTCATGTGTATCTTTTTCGCACATAGCGCACCTCGCTTTAAGTGATTGGAATAATATAACATTAACACTTATATAATGAGCAAGTCTACCGTTTTCAGATAAGGAATCCTTCGGAAGCATTGGGAAAGAAAAGCTGTTCCCGAGTAGTTTGAACTACTTTTGAGAACAGCTCGTAATTAAATGGAGTTTGTTTCCAGCATGCCTTCGAGATCTTCTTTGGTAAGATGATAGTGTGCATTACAAAAATGACAGTGGGCTTCAGCCTGTCCATCGGTACGGATCATGTCTTCTATTTCCTGATTCCCCAAGCTGATAATGGCATTGGTAACTCGTTCTTCCGAGCAGGGACAATGAAATTGTACAGGCATAGTTTCCAATATGTTCATGTTGCTTTCTCCCAAAATCTGACCCAGAATCTGCTCTGGTGTAAGACCTTCCATGACCATTGCGGAGATACTCGGGATGCTCTCAATCCTTCTTTCGATAAAACTGATGATCTCCTCCGGTGTACCTGGCATTAGCTGAATAATAAAACCTCCAGCCGCCTGAATAGAGTTGTCTGGATTCACAATAACCCCTGCTCCTACAGAAGAAGGGATTTGTTCGGATTGGACAAGATAAGAAGTGAAGTCCTCGCCCAGTTCACCCGATATGAGAGGGACTTGTCCAACAAAGGGTTGTTTTAAGCCGATGTCTTTGGATACAATCAGCGCTCCATCTGTCCCTACGGCTCGGGCGACATCTAATTTCCCAATCTGATTAAGCGCAAAATGGGTTTGCGGATTTTTTACGTAGCCTCTAACTTCACCTTTGGCATTGGTATCGACAAGAATAGTGCCGATGGGCCCCCCGCCATTAATCCGGATCGTCAGTTTATCCTCATGTTTAAGCATGGCTCCCAGCATGACGCCCACCGTCATAGAACGGCCCAATGCAGCTGATGCTGTTGGCCAGGTATAATGACGCCGCTGGGCTTCACTTACCGTTTCCGTTGTTCTCACAGCATAAGCTCGCACCTGGTTGTTGTAGGCAAGAGCTTTTACTAAATAATCATTCATGTTCATATCCCTTTCTGTGTATTAAAGTCTTACAACACCATTTTTTCCTGAATCCAATTTTCCAAAGAAGTAATTTTGGCTTCATATCCTTCTTTAAAAAATTCGGCAGATAGTGACGCAATGGTTTCTCTTTTCAGAACGGCCTTCCAGGAATCTTCCGCTTCTTCCATCAAATTGGTCAGTAAACAACACTGATCGTCCTTCTTTAATTCAAGCATATCGTTGTATATGCCGCTGGAAGAATAGAGGGTTTGCTGTCCCTCGATCGCCAGATAAATATCAAATACCCGTATATCCTCAGGTTTTTTCTTTAATTTGAACCCGCCCTTGACACCAGGTACAGAAGTAATCAAATCGGAGCTAACCAATTTTCGTAACAGCTTATGAAAATAAGTAGGTGAAGCGCCTAACTGCTGGCTAATGGCCTCTCCAGGTAAAACCGCTTTATCCGGCAGCATCGTGAGCAGAAGGAGGGCGTAGACAGATTGTTCGACACCTGTTTTCATATGCACTAGCAATCACCTCAATACATTATAACCAGGCTAATATGGATAATCATTATCCACATATGAGCATGATAGACGAGTTGATCGTAAAAGTAAACTGTTTTTTAAACAAAACTAAAAATTTAAATTATTTGCAATTCATAAGGGGACGCATTATTATAGTTGATGCATCAATTGATAGGTCAAAGAATTAAGGCGTTGAAAGAAATACGTAAAATAAATAGTTTGACAGGAGGTTTATATAAAATGACTACGCGGAATATTGCACTATCTATATTAGACCTTGCACCTGTCATTGAAGGCGGTACTCCTGCCGATTCCTTTCGTGATACGGTGGATCTTGCCCAGCATGCTGAGCAATGGGGATACCGTCGCTATTGGCTAACGGAGCATCATAACATGCAGGCGGTTGCCAGTGCAGCTACTTCCGTGATCATCGGGCATGTAGCTGCACATACCAACAAGATTCGGGTCGGCTCAGGCGGTATTATGCTGGCTAACCATGCTCCACTCATGGTTGCAGAGCAGTTTGGAACCTTAGAGTCGCTTTATCCGGGACGAATTGATCTGGGACTTGGTCGGGCTCCTGGCACGGATCAACCTGCAATGAGAGCGTTGCGGCGAGGGCTGCACAGCACGGGAGAAGATTTTCCCGAGCAATTGAACGAGCTGCGTTCTTACCTGAATCCAGCGCTAAACGGAGCCGTTCCGGGTGTAAGAGCGATTCCAGGAGAAGGGATGGATATACCTATCTGGTTGCTGGGCTCAAGCGGATTCAGCGCTCAACTGGCAGGCCAGCTTGGTTTGCCATTCGCGTTTGCTAGCCACTTTGCCCCGGCTCATTTGCTACAGGCGCTGGAATTGTATCATCGCAATTTCCGGCCATCCAAGGCACTGGATCAGCCGTATGTGATGGTTGGTGTGAATGTGGTTGTCGCAGATTCTGATGAGGAAGCCAAACGGCTTTTTACTTCACAAGAACAACAATTTCTAAATGTGCTGCGTGGGTACAGTGGAGGACTAAAACCACCAGTTGATGATATGGAAAAGCTGTGGAGTGAGCAGGAGAAGGAAATGGTTCGCGGCAATATGCTGGGTTATTCAGCAATCGGAAGTCCTGACACCGTCAAGCAAAGGCTGGATTTTATAATCAATCAGACGAGAGCCGATGAGTTGATTACGACCGCTCAGGTATATGATCATCAGGCACGTTTGCGCTCTTACGAGCTGCTAGCCCAAATGATGCGCATAGATGGCTAAATGATGAGTTAAACAAACGAGGCTGTGCCAGAGAGGTTTTTATAACCGATTCTGACACGGCCTTTATTTGTCTGCGTGGAAAATCCTTTTATAGATGATATATGCCTTTTAAGAA
>NZ_CP191577.1:1831740-1855373 GCF_050516475.1 Paenibacillus ottowii
TTAAGAATGGATAAAATTAAAATTTATTTTTGATTATTTTTGTATTTTATATTTTCAAATTAAAACAAAAGTGTTATAGTCTCCATAAATAAAAATATATCCACCTTAATAAAGTTATTCAAAACAAAAACAGAACTTGGAGGTCTTTTTCCTATGGTACAAAGTCTATGGAATTCTTCACAAGCATCTGAACAGAAAAGCACGCTGGAACAACTCGTATATCGTTCTAACCTGATTGGCACAGATCGGAGCGTGTGCAACTGGGGAGGCGGCAACACTTCGGCCAAAACGACGATACAAGATTTTCGCGGGCGTGAAGTTGAAGTGATGTACGTTAAGGGGAGCGGTTCCGATCTTGCAACCATGAAAGCGCATAACTTCACTGGGCTTCGTATGGAGGATATTCGTCCATTGTTTGAATGGGGAGATATGTCTGACGAGGATATGGTCGCATATTTGGCGAACTGTATGATAGATGCCAAACATCCGCGGGCTTCCATTGAGACACTGCTACACGCATTTTTGCCTTTTAAGCATGTCGATCATACACATCCGGACGCGATTATCAGCTTATGCTGTGCGCATAACGGTCAGGAAATTGCTAAGGAAATTTTCGGTGACCGTTTTGTATGGGTACCTTATATCCGTCCCGGTTTTAAGCTATCGAAAATGATTGCCCAAGGAGTACTTGATCATCCACAAGCTGAGTTGGTATTGATGGAAAAGCATGGCTTGGTTACGTGGGGAGACACGTCCGAAGCGGCTTATGCCAAAACGATCGAAATCATCCAAGAAGCAGAAAGTTATATTAAAGCTCGTCAAGCGAAAAAGCAGGGGTTTGGAGGTGCAAAGTATGAATCGCTTACTTCAAAAGGGCGCCGTAGTATTGTGTCCCAAGTCATGCCATCCATCCGGGGTGCAGTCAGTGATGAGAAAAAGATGATCCTCACCTTTGATGACGCAGAGGATGTGTTGGAATTTGTGAACGGCCGGGATTCTGCCGCTTTATCTCAGGTCGGAGCAGCATGCCCGGATCATCTCGTTCATACCAAAATGAAACCGCTTTATGTGGATTGGACACCAGATATGGAGGATGTAGAGGGGCTGAGAGTTAAGCTTGCCGAGGGTATAGCAGTCTATAAAGAGCAGTACCAAGCTTATTTCGAGCGCAATCGACATGAAGGAGACGTGAGATTTGAAGCAGCGCCGCGTGTAATCCTGATTCCGGGTGTCGGTATGATTAATACAGGCAAAAGCTGGAGTAATGCGCAGGTGAGCGGCGCTCTGTATCATCGGGCAATTGCTGTTATGCGAGGAGCAACGGCGTTAGGAGAGTTTGTTTCGCTCAGTGAAAATGAATCTTACAACGTGGAATATTGGCCGCTGGAGCTTTATAAGCTGTCACTGGCGCCAGCAGAAGCGGAATTTTCACGCAAAATTGCGTTCATTACAGGCGGTGCAGGCGGAATTGGCAGTGCGACCGCACGGCGTTTGGTGGATGAAGGTGCGCATGTTGTATTGGCAGACCTGAATCTGGAGGGTGCGCAAAAGGTAGCCGCAGACATCAATCGCAGTTACGGTGAAAACCGAGCGATTGCCGTGAAAATGGATGTGACGCAGGAGGAGCAGATCCAGGCGGCCTATGCCGAGACGGCGCTGACCTATGGTGGTGTAGATGTCATTGTTAACAATGCTGGGCTTGCTACATCCAGTCCGTTCGATGAAACATCATTAAAGGAATGGAATTTAAATGTAAACGTGTTGGGAACAGGTTATTTTTTGGTCGCGCGTGAAGCATTCAAGCTGATGAAGGAACAGACACTTGGCGGAAGCATGGTGTTCGTTGGTTCCAAAAACTCAGTCTACGCGGGTAAAAATGTAACGGCCTACAGTTCGGTCAAGGCGCTGGAAGCGCATCTGGCCCGCTGTATTGCCGCAGAAGGCGGCGAATACGGTATCCGCGTGAACACGATTTTGCCGGATGCGATTTTGCAAGGCTCGGCAATCTGGAACTCCAATTGGCGCAATGAGCGAGCCGCTGCCTACGGCATCGAGCCAGATCAGCTGGAGGAGCATTACCGCAAGCGAACGACGCTGCTGGTCAACATTTATCCGCAGGATATCGCTGAGGGCATTGCCTTTTTCGCCTCATCCAAGGCGGAGAAAACGACAGGCTGTATGCTGACCATCGACGGCGGCGTCCCAGCAGCCTTTACACGCTAGCAAATTGAAATGAACCTAACACTTTAAATTAGAAGTGACTTTATGTGTGGTCACCAGCGGAGCGGGCGGAATTGTTTTGAAGAAGCGGAGCGTTCGCCTTTGCAACGGGATTTTAACCTTATTATGTGTTGCAAAATGAAAAATCCCGTTGCAACAGCGATCGGAAGAACAATCCGCACGCGAAGCGGCCTCCCATAACTCACTTCATTTTCCAAGGAGGAACCACGATGAGTGACAAAGCGTACGCCTTATTCGAGGAACAGCAGCAGCAACGAGGCATTGACCTGGAGCAAGTAAAGTCAAGACTGAAAGCGCTTAATATAGAAACGCCTTCCTGGGGATATGGAGACTCAGGTACACGGTTCAAGGTCTTCCAGAAAACGGGCGTGCCGCGTGATCCGTACGAAAAGCTGGAGGATGCCGCACAGGTTCATGCCGTGACAGGTTTATGCCCATCTGTTGCTATTCACATCCCGTGGGATAAAGTAGACGATTACGGCAGACTTCGCAGTCATGCTGAAAGTCTCGGCCTAAAAATAGGGGCAATAAATCCCAATCTGTTTCAAGACGAGGACTATATGCTCGGTAGCGTTACCAATGTAGACCCGGCAATCCGTCGCAAGGCTATCAACCATTTGTTAGAATGCGTGGATATTGCCAAGGAAACGGGCTCCAACGATTTTAGCTTATGGTTCGCAGACGGAACCAATTATCCCGGCCAGGGGGACCTTCGCAAACGCAAAAATTGGATGCTGGAGGCGCTGCGTGAAATGTATAAGGCGCTTACGCCGGACATGCGCATGCTGATTGAATACAAGGCGTTTGAGCCAGCCTTTTACCATACGGATATTGCCGATTGGGGCATGGCGTACCATTACGCGACCAAGTTGGGGCCACAAGCACAGGTGCTGGTGGATACTGGGCATCATCTGCCGGGAGCCAACGTGGAGCATATTGTTGCGTTCTTAATGGATGAGCAGCGACTGGGCGGCTTTCATTTTAACAGTTATAAATATGCGGATGATGATCTGATCGTGGGCTCTGCTAATCCGTATGAGCTGTTTTTAATCTTTTACCAGATTTTGAACGCAGCGCAGGATGTCGATGCAGATATCCGCCATGCTGTTGATAAAATCGCTTATTTGATCGATCAGTCGCACAATATCGAACCCAAAATTCCGGCCATGATTCGCTCGGTACTGAATGTGCAAACTCAATATGCGAAGGCACTTTTGATTAATCATGCAGAAGTGGAGGAAGCGGCGAGTCGTCAGGATGTGCTCGGTGCGGAGGATGCCGTACGCCAAGCGTTCGAGTTTGATGTGGCACCGTTGCTCAAAGCGATCCGTGAAGAGCAAGGATTACCTGCAGATCCAATGAAAGCCTACTTGGCTTCTGAGTATGGTACGCAGATTTTGCAAAGAGGCAAGGGTGGTGCGAGCTGGTGAGCATCCTCGCATATGATCTGGGGGCAAGCAGCGGCAGGGTTCTGCTCGGAAAATTAACCGATTCACGTATCGTAGTGGAGGAGATCCATCGCTTTTCCAATGATCCGGTCAAGGTCGGCGAACGCCTGCACTGGGATATACTGCGTCTGTATCACGAGGTGCAGCAGGGATTGCTCAAAGCCAAGCATATGGGAGTGAATCCGTCCAGCCTGGCGATCGACTCCTGGGCAGTCGATTTTGGACTGATTGGGGAAACTGGGGAATTGCTGGGCAACCCTTATCATTATCGGGATTGGCATACACACGGGGTGATGGAGAACGTACAGGAACGGCTGGGAAAAGAGTTTATTTTCCAGCGCACAGGCATTCAGTTTTTGACATTTAATACGATTTATCAGCTGGCCGCTATGCGGAAGATGAGTTCACCCTTGCTGGAGCAGGCAACGCATTTCTTAATGATCCCTGATTTGCTGCGATATTTTCTGACAGGTGAAATGTATCATGAATTTTCGAATGCAACGAGCACGCAATTATATCATCCGCTACGGCAAAAATGGGATGATGAGCTTTTGTCTGGAATCAACATTCCCCGTTCTTGGTTTGGAGAGGTACTGGAGCCGGGAAGTGTTGCAGGTACAATCCGTTCATCTTTGATTACGGATTTGGGTGTTGGAGCGATTCCCGTGATTGCAGTAGCAGAGCATGACACAGGATCAGCGGTAGCTGCGGTGCCTGCGCTGGAACGGTCCTTTGCGTACTTGAGCTGCGGAACATGGTCCCTGATGGGAACGGAGACCGCACAGCCTGTAATCAATGATGATACGCTTCGATTTAATTTTACAAATGAAGGCGGCGTGGGTCGGACCTACAGGCTGCTAAAAAATATCATGGGACTGTGGATTCTACAGGAGGCGCGCAGAGAGTGGGAGCGGCAGGGAAACTCCTACTCCTTTCCTGAATTGGTTCGGTTGGCAGAACAGGCGCCGGCGTTCACTTGTTTGGTTGACCCGGATGATGAACTGTTTCTGCATGCCGGGGATATGAAAACACGCATCCGCCAATACTGCCGCAATACCGGGCAGCCATTGCCGGATACGCCGGGAGAGATTACGCGCTGCATTCTGGAAAGTCTGGCGTTAAAGTATCGTTATATTTTGGAGCTTACGGAACGGGTGTCAGGACAACGTTTTAATGGTTTGCATATGGTCGGTGGGGGAATTCAGAACCACTTGCTGTGCCAATGGACGGCCAATTCGATTCAAAAACCGGTGTGGGCGGGACCCGCAGAAGCGAGCGCAATTGGCAATCTTGCGGTACAATGGATGACACAGAGAAAGTTCTCCGATATATGGGAAGCACGCCGGGTCATTGCAGATTCTATTGTCGTAGAGGAATATGAACCTGCCGAGTCAGAAGCGTGGGAGGATGCCTATGGGCGGTTCCGGCGGGTGACAGGACTTTTTGTACATTAAAGAGGTGGAGTGAGATTGCCATGCTGGTCGCAGAAAGATATGAAATGATTGTGCAGCTCGTGAATGAAAGAGGAAGCATACGGGTGTCCGAATTAAGTGAGCTGTGTAAAGTAACGGAAGAAACGATCCGACGCGATCTGGATCGACTGGAGCAGGCGGGACGGCTGCGCCGTTCGCATGGGGGGGCGGTTAGTGTCAAAAACGAGCAGCCTGAAACCCCTTATGCGGTACGGGAAATTATGAACGCAGAGGAAAAGCGTCGAATTGCTGAGGAAGCGATCAAGCAGATTCAGCCACATGATCGCATTTTACTGGATGCCAGTACGACGGCCTGGTATATGGCTTCCAGTCTGCCGGATATTCCTTTAACGATATTGACCAATTCGATTCGGGTAGCTACAGAGCTGGCAGGTAAGGAAAAAATCGAGGTCATTTCGACGGGAGGTCAGTTGCTTCAACGTTCACTGTCGTTCGTGGGTCCTCTTGCAGAGCGTTCATTAGAAACCTATCATGTAGATAAGCTGTTTTTTTCAAGTCAGGGAGTTCATCTGGATCGCGGCATTAGTGAATCGAATGAGCTGCAAGCTCGGTTGAAGCAGAAAATGGTCAGCATTGCGGATCGCGTGATTTTACTGGCAGATGCGAGCAAGTTCGGGCAGCAGGCGTTTACACATGTCGTGCACTTGTCACAAGTGTCCGAAATAATCACAGATTCACGGTTGTCGGACCCGATTCGTAGTCAGCTCGCAGAGCTGTCCATTCCAGTTACGATTGTGTAAGTATGGAGTTTCTGGAGGGAGGCTACTCCTCGTTTCATTTGATCTTACGATTGCTGTTGCAGTGGGATTCTTGGATGATGTAAAACACCTATAGGCGAGCATCCCACTGCAAGCTTATGCTTATGATGAAAGTTTTCCTTGTGGAAAATGGACAGAAGGGGTGTGTCGTATGAAGGTATCTTTATTTATTACCTGCCTGAGCGATGCCATTTATCCAAGAGTAGGAGAAGCGATGGCACGCTTGCTTGCCAGATATGGTGTCGAGCTGGAATTTCCCAAGGTGCAGACATGCTGCGGGCAGCCGTCCTATAACAGCGGCTATTGGGACGAAACAAGGGCAGCGGCAAAAACGATTTTGAGAGCGTTTAATGACAGCGATTTTGTCGTGGCTCCTTCTGGTTCCTGCACGTATATGATTCATCATTACCCGGAATTGTTTAAGGATGAGCCCAAATGGTTGGATTCGGCACGGAGGCTGGAGCAAAAGACGTATGAGTTTACACAATTTATGGTACAGGTGCTTGGCGTGACCGATGTGGGCGCGTCTTTTCCGCATACGGTAACCTACCATCCGTCTTGTCATGGAACACGTTTGCTCGGCGTAAAGGAAGAACCGATGAAGCTGCTTGGCAGCGTAAAGGGTTTGCAATTAGTGCCGCTTCCTTTTGCTGAGGACTGCTGTGGGTTTGGTGGTACTTTTGCGGTGAAAATGCCCGATATTTCGGGAGCGATGGTAACTGAAAAAGTGGACCATATCAGGGAGACGGAAGCCGAGGTATTGGTCGGATTGGATATGGCCTGCTTGATGAACATCGCCGGAAATCTTAGATATCGGGAAGAGCCAGTTCGGGTGATGCATCTGGCAGAGCTGCTGTATGAAGGGGTGAAACACGCATGACCGCTGTACATACACATTCTATGAACCAAAAGGTCAAAGAACGCGCAGAGCTAGCTCTGAATGACGATTTTCTGCGGAATGCAGTTCGTTTCACTACCGAGCGACTACGCAATGGCAAGCGGGTAGCTTCAGAACAGCACGGAAATTGGGAGGAATGGCGTGAGCGGGGGCGTCAAATTCGGCTTCATACCATTGCCCATCTGGACTATTACCTAAATCTATTTGTAGAAAATGCCCGTGCCAACGGGGTGCATATCCATTTTGCCGACACCGCAGTGGATGCCGTACGCATTACACTGGACATTGCCGCGCATAACCAAGCACGTTCTGTCGTCAAATCCAAGTCGATGGTGTCAGAGGAGCTGCATTTGAACCAGGCGCTGGAAGGTGCGGATATCGAGACGATTGAAAGTGATCTCGGTGAGTATATTATTCAACTGGCAGGTGAGGCGCCATCTCATATCGTAATCCCTGCGATTCACAAAAACCGTTATCAGATTGCCGAGTTGCTGTCCAAAGAAGCGGGGGAGGAGCTGTCCGCAGATACGACGATTTTGGCCGGCTTTGTCCGCAAAAAGCTGCGTGAAAAGTTTCTGGATGCGGATATTGGCATGACAGGCTGCAATTTTGCCATTGCCGAGACGGGTTCCATGGTCCTGTTCGAAAATGAAGGTAACGCACGTATGGTTTCCACGCTGCCCAAAACACAAATTACACTGATGGGTATGGAGCGGATTATTCCATCCTGGACAGATTTGGAAGTGATGGCTACATTGCTGCCACGCTCCGCTACCGGACAGAAGCTGACGATGTATATGTCCGGTATTTCTGGACCCCGGCGCAGCCAGGATGCTGATGGACCGGAGGAAATGCATATCATCATCGTAGATAATGGACGTTCGCTTCAGTTAGGCAATCCCGAATTTCAGGAGTTGTTGAATTGCATTCGCTGCGGTGCTTGCCTCAACGCCTGTCCAGTGTACCGACACATTGGGGGACACGCGTATGGCGGGACATATAGCGGCCCTATCGGCGCAGTGCTTACGCCTGCCCTTCACGGCAACATCGAAGAATGGAACGATATTGCAAGTGCATCCAGCTTGTGCGGGGCGTGTTATGAAGCTTGTCCGGTCAAAATACCACTGCATGATATGCTGGTTTATTTGCGTAGACGCAAGGTGGAAGGGGGACAAGGGGATAAGCTGGAGACGGCCGGGATGAAGGGTTTTGCGGCAGTCGTTTCCAGCTCGAAGCGATTCGCTGCGGCGATCCGGCTTGGGCAGATCGCACAGAAAGCGGTCGTCCGTAAAGGTGAAATTACCCTTAAGCTTGGCCCCTTAAAAGGCTGGAATACGTATCGTGTGGCTCCTGGTTTAGCGAAAAAATCCTTCCGTCAGCACTGGAACACACTGGCACGTGAGCTGGAGCAGGAACGCAAGGTCATGCACCCGGACATTCTCAGCCGAATGGAGACAATCTTGGCAGACAGAAGTAAAGGAGGGGCCCAGCATGAATGAACGGCGTAGTCCTTCTGCGCAAGCAAAAGCGGAGCATGAAGCGTGGCTTCATCAAATGGAAGCCGAATCCCGTGTCAAGCAGATGCGCTTTATGGAGGGGATTGCGGCGCGGCTCAAGCGTCCGCGGCAGACGGAGCCACCGATGCAGCCGTTTCGCGGCGCACCTGCGTTTTGGCACGAATTCGAATGGGATGCGGAGCAGCGGATCGAGGAATTCACCGCCAACTTTACAAGTGTTGGCGGACATGTCGTGCGTCTGCCGGATTTGGAGGAGACGGCGGACTGGATCGCGCACAAGGCGCGCGAGCTGGGAGCGGCTTATATCGTCCGGCAAAATGAGCCGGACCTGGATGCGCTCCAGTTGGAAGCAGCGCTGCCGGAAGTCCGACTGTCGGTGTGGAACACCGATCCAGCCGAAGACTGGAAGGCGCGCGCTGCGGAAGCCGATATCGGCATTGTCATGGCCGATGAGGCCGCCGCCTACACCGGCTCGGTAGCGGTGCTATCTGCGCCGGGGAAGGGGCGCTCGGTCAGTCTGCTGCCGACCGTGCTGATCATTCTCCTGCCAGTAGAGCGTCTGCGAACACGACTGGGCGAGATTTTAAGCCGCTTTGATGAAGCCGGACGCGAGCTGTTGCCGGCAGGTATTCATTTTATTACCGGGCCGAGCCGCTCGTCCGATATTGAAAATGACTTGACGATCGGGGTACACGGACCGGGTATCGTGTATACGCTGTTGATTGGTTAGCGTTACACTGCCCGTCTAACGAGCACGATAGAGCGGAAAACGTGTTTCAAAATCCGTTTGTCTGCGATTGCTCCTAACCGAAATGCGGCCATTGTGCAGCTCGGTAATGCTTTTGGTAATGGCCAGCCCCAGACCGGTGCCTCCGGTTTCCTTGGAGCGTGATTTGTCCACTCTGTAAAACCGTTCAAACAGATGCGGAACATCTTCCGGTGGAATCGGGGTACCGTAGTTGGTGCAGATGACTATCGCTTCATCGCCTTCACGTCCTATGGTGATATCGAGCCGCTTGCCCTCCTTGCCGTATCGAATCGCGTTGGAAAATAAATTTTCATACAGGCGTACCAGCTCGTCCGTATCAGCCAAAATTCGAACGGGCTCAACGATTCGGACACGATAAGACATGTCGGCCTGTTCCAGCGAGGGTACAAATTCCTCAGCAAGCTGAGTGAGCAATTTGCCGAGGTCTACAGGCTCCAACTCCAGTGGCAGGCTGCCACCACTCACACGCGTGTATTCAAATAACTCGTCGATCAGCTTTTTAAGCGTCAGTGATTTTTCATAAGCAATGTTCACATAGTAGCGCAGCTCAATCTCGTCCCGGTAACGGTCGGTTTCAATGTACTCCAAAAAGCCGATCACAGATGTTAGCGGGGTGCGAAGATCGTGGGATACGCCAGTGATCAGGTCGTTTTTCGCTTTGGCGGAGGCTCGTTCTTCTTCTAGTGAACGACGGAGCTTGTCTGCCATCGTATTCATATTTTTCGCCAAGGTTGCCAGCTCATCCGCTGAAGATACCGGAATCGAATAGGATAGATTTCCGTCCGCAAACTCCTGCATCCCTGTCGTAATCTCGCGTAGATAGCCAATCGTATTTTTGGTAAAAAGGAAAAAGAAATAAATATATAAAGGCAGCCCGCCTACCAACATGATCAGTGAGGAACCAATATGATTTACGGTCCAGCGGATCAACCGGGTGCCAAAAAATGAACGGGAGGGATTCAGCCATAACAGCAGAGATGCCCCATAGTAAAACACCATTAAAATCAGTCCAGTTAAAGTGAAGGCGGCAAGGCTAAGGGCTGCCAGCTTCCATCCCAGCGTGTCGTATCGTTTTGCCTTCAAGACACAAATCCTCCATTAATCAAATTTTTCCATTTTATAGCCGATGCCCCACACCGTTTTCAGATATTTGGGTTTTCTCGGATCTGTCTCAATTTTCTCGCGAATTTTACGCACATGAACCATTAACGTGTTATTGGATTCCAGATATTGCTCTTTCCAGACCTTTTCATAAATCTGCTCCATGCTCAGCACTTGGCCCCGGTGCCGAGCCAAAAGCTCGACAATGGCGAACTCACGTGGAGTCAGCTTGACGGGTTCTCCGGCGAGAGTGACCTCATGCGTAACAGCGTTAATAGAGAGTTCATCCAGTACCATTTCATGCTCCAAAACAGGCGAGGATTGGGTATATTTCCGTACTCTGCGCAGCTGGGATTTGATGCGTGCTACGAGCTCCAGCGGGCTGAACGGCTTGGTGACATAATCATCGGCCCCAACGCTGAGCCCTGTAATTTTGTCCATATCTTGTCCCTTCGCGGACAACATAATGATTGGAAAATGCTCGGTTTCCCTGATTTTCATGCAAGCTTCAATCCCGTCCATATTGGGCATCATCACATCCAGCACCATTACATCTATCTGCTCCCGACTGACCTGCTCCAGCGCTTCCAGTCCGTCCCGGGCCACGAGCAAGCGATACCCTTCATTTTCCAAATATATTTGCATGAGCTTAATTATCTCAGGTTCATCGTCTACTAATAAAATGGTTCCGTTATGCATGATTTTGCACCCTTTCTGTTCTTTCCAGCTGTATACAATATGGGCGTATTATATACTTTTTTAAAGATGGAGGCTACGAACACTGATTTCAGGTTGCTTGCTGGGTGTCATCAGTCTTTGGATAGAACGAATTTGGTTGGGAAAACTGGATCTCTTTGCTTGAGTTACCTTTGCCTGTTCCCGGTAGTTGACCGAACAAGATCCAGGCAAAGGGCAGGAAGCGGGAGATGACTGACACGACGAGCCAGGAGCAAAGAAGTGCACAAAAAAAACCTCCAGCGTACCACAGATGGATAAGCTGCGGTGAGCCGATGTGTGGTGAAAACTGCCGATACAGAAGCAGGAAGAACGGATGAATCAGATACACACCAAAAGATAGTGTGCCCAGACGCTCCAGCTTGCGAATGACAAAGGAATGTTGTCTCCGATACATGAGAAAGGAAATCTGTAGTAATACTAACGTACTAGACAGGCTGTATATATTGTACATAAGTTCAAAAACTAGCGAATTGTACGAAGTTCCGTACATTCTATTTTCATACCACATATAGACATGAATGGTAGCTGAAATCAGCCATAAAGCCCAAATTACAATCCATGTCAGCACGCCGGCAAAGCTTCGTTCCTCTTTACGCATCAGAAACCAAGTTCGGAGCTGGGGATAGTAGTAACCGAGAGCAGAGCCCAGCATGTAGCAGGCCACATAGGACAGCGCCCAGCTGCCTTTATTTTGAACCTGAAAGAGAAATTTATTGCTAATTATAAATGCCCACTGTACCAGTAATCCAATGACAATAGACCATTGCGGAAATTGCCGATATCGCTGGAATAGCCACAGTACGCATGGAAATGCAAGATAGAATTGCATCATGATAAAAATATAATATAAATGGGTGTAGGCTTTGCCTGTGATCAGCTTCAGAGCAAAGCTTTCCGCCAGTGAAGTTATACTCCACGGTTCGTTACTGCCAGCCATAAGGGACAGGATGAAATAAAAGAGAGAGAACATGACATAAGGTAAGAGGATGTACAGCAGTCTCTGCTTATAAAAGCGTCTCAAGAGCTGTCGTCCCATCGGACGATCCTTATAGTTGTAGAACAGCACCATGCTGCTAAGTGCGATAAATACAGGGGTACCATACTTCATCAATACATTGAGCGCATTATATACAACATACAGGCTGGAATGTGTAAGTTGAACCGTTGCATAAGACGTGGCATGTACCATTAGGACGGCTAAAATTGCCATGGCTCTGACCAACTGTAATTCGGGAATTTTTTCTTTGGTCCTAGGCTTCATAAGCTTCATTTCCTTTCAGTAGTGAACTATATCTTGTTGAACTCTTTCTATTAAAAGATAAAGTTCTTAACAACCTGAAAGGGAGTGGCTTAAGAATCGCTTATCAACTTCTTAACTTTTGTTAAGAATTAAGCAAAGAACTTCCATAGGCTCAAAATGAGCGGCATGGAAGTTCTTTTTACTACTCATGTTCATTTGTTATTTGCAGCGTTTGATAGGTGCGCGTCTAATTTGTCCACGAATGGCGCCGTTCGGATGACGGATTGTGCGGACATTGACGTAGGCATTGCCCTCTCTGATTTGGCATATCAAATCATAAATGGTTTTGCCTCTGAGCGGACCAGTAAGATCACATGCACGTAGCACACCACTAACGACGCC
The DNA here is from genome assembly GCF_050516475.1 of Paenibacillus ottowii. Classification (NCBI taxonomy): domain Bacteria; kingdom Bacillati; phylum Bacillota; class Bacilli; order Caryophanales; family Paenibacillaceae; genus Paenibacillus; species Paenibacillus ottowii. Next base: position 1,844,346 of record NZ_CP191577.1, read on the forward strand.
TCTTTTTACAGTTATCCCGAATTTTGAAGGACCAAACAGGGTAGCAACAATAGGTCCGTTTTCACCTCTTCGTCCCAGATGAATGTGCGCTTCAGTTACTCGTGAAATATTGCGAACAGTCAGCTCAAAGCTTAATTGTTGCCTTGATGGACGATAATGAAATTCCGCAGTTCCTGTTGCATTTGTTCTGACCGGAGGTACTTCATTAGCCCCTCTCAATGTGGCTCTAAACTTATTAGACATTACGTCCCTCCTTTCCCAGTGTTGATTTAGTGTATTCACAGCACCAGCAGTAGGGCTGCACATTCGCCTATGCAGCAGAAGTTGTGTGTTTCACAAGTTATTCAGTCCAAGCAGAAAACGAATTTTCTCATAAACTATGAGTATCTGATAGAGAGAGGAGGAGAAACCATGGGAACATTTATTGATGGGAGAACATCCCAAAATGCTTCAACAGCCAATTCTATTGCAATTCCAATTACTCTTTTAAATACGCCTCAATTGTTTGGGCAGATCGGATTAAACACACAGGGAGCTACAGGTACGCCACGGGTTCTGCTTAAAGGAACCATATCGCTTCAGCTTCCGCTTGCTTTAGTAGGGATTACAATTACGATTGTGAGAGGTACGCTGGCAACAGATCCTGTTGTTTATTCAGCTACGTCAACTTTTAACTTGAGTTTATTAGCTCCACAGGTGATTACGTTCTCAGCAGATGATTTTAACCCGCCGATTAGTCCACAACTGGTGTATACGGCTTTTGTTTCTTCTAACTTGCTGGGCACAATACGTGTAGGTCCAGAGAGTTTTGACGGTATTCTGGTTGCCGATTAATATAGTAATCTTAAAATAACGAATTTTGCTTCATACAGCTTCGCAGTTGAGTCTGCGAAGCTTTTTATGTACAGGCATACGATTGTAGTAGATCAAACTTACTATCAGACTCTTTTTTATTTGCATTAGAATTACATAGGTACAACCGTGCAACTATTGGTAGAATTTAATGTATACGCTTACAATGGCTTGTTTTTTGCTTCGTACAATTAAAAATCTGGAGGAGGAATGAAAAATGAAGTGGAAAAAAGGATTGACTGGTATGCTTTTGGCAGCTTTTTTATGTGGCGCACCAGGGTTGGGTATAGCTCCCTCGGCACATGCATCTACTACCGAGTACAAGTTTGATTTTGGCGGGGGTGCGGTCGAAACGGGTTATACCGGAGTGAGTGCCTCACTGTCCTATAATTCAGCACGCGGTTATGGCTTTCGTACCCCTGAGAAAATGCGTAATGTCAATACGTCAGGGACTGGAGTGGCAAGTGATGCGGTACAATTCCTGGCTACAGGAACGAAAAGCGAGAATACTTTTGACGTCGATCTTCCTCCAGGTTTATACGAGGTGTCGGTGACTTTAGGAGATACTTCCCGTTCGAGTGTTGCGGTCGAAGGGGTGTATCAGGTCATAAATATGACGGGAAATGGGGCCAAAGATCGCTTTCAAATCCCAGTGACAGACGGTCAGTTAAATCTGCTGGTTACTGAAGGCAAAGAGGGTGCATCCTTCACGCTCAGTGCACTGGAAATCAAACAATTGTCTAGTAATCCGGTTACGAATCGCACAATTTATATTGGCGGGGATTCTACAGTATGTAACTATTATCCGCTAGACAGCAGCGTGCAGGCGGGCTGGGGTCAACTGCTGCCGGAGTTTGTAAACCCGAATACTTTTCAAATTCGCAATATGGCGTCAGGGGGCCAAATTGCTAGAGGGTTCCATCAGGACGGGCAGTTGGAGGCAATCGTTCAATATATCAAGCCGGGGGATTATTTTATTCTCCAGTTAGGCATTAATGATACCAATCCAAAGCATAACGAAAGCGAAGCGGAATTTAAGGACTGGATGCGGGATATGATCCGGCAGGTGAAAGCTAAGGGGGCGACGGTAATTCTGTCAACACCGCAAGGCCGAGCCACTGACTTTAATGCTAACAATGTACACAACGCAGAAAACAGATGGTATAGAAGCGCTATTTTGGCGTTGGCTCAAGAAGAACAAACGCCTTTAGTCGATCTGAATGTTCTCAGTTCAGCTTATTTCACCTCTATTGGCAAAGAAGCTACGCTGGCCTTGTATATGAACGGTGATACCCTGCATCCAAACCACGCAGGCGCAAGAGAACTGGCGCGATTGGTAGCACAGGATCTAAAAAGACAGGGTCTGAGTGGGTTCTAAATTGCAATGAAAGATTTCCCCTGCTGCTTACATGTAAAAAGGAGCAGGGGTTTTTGGTCTCTGTTCAGGGTGCTATAATAATAGAAAAAAGCAATAGTAATGCGGAGGAATGAGAACATGCAGCCTTTCACTGCCCGTGTGCTTCAAATTATATTGCTGATCCCTGAGGGAAAAGTAATGACTTACGGTCAAATTGCGGCAGAGGCCGGAAGCCCAAGAGGAGCTAGACAGGTGGTGCGAATTTTACATACAATGAGCCAAAAACACCGACTCCCATGGCACCGAGTAGTCAACCGCTTGGGTGAGATTGCTTTACAGGAGGATGAGTCCGCATCCTTGCAGCGCCTGTACCTCGAAGAGGAGGGCATACAGTTTAATGCAAACGGACGTATCCCATTGAATCAATATCTTTATCATCCGCCGGCGGAGATGGACGAATAGGCGAGAAATGAGCCAAGGTGGCAATGACTTTGAGCTACTATACACTGGTCTGAATCCTTGCCCAAAAGAGACAGGACAAATCAAGCTATGATTTGTCCCGTCTCTTTTTAATTAGCGTATCATGCGGATTAATGAAGGATGGCGTTCATATAAAGCACTAGATTTCCAAGTAGGCTTATCCAATCAGATGCTGCTGATCCCGCTGGGCAAGGTGAAAAGAAATACTGTTCATCAGCGGTATATCATTATTTTTTCGGGCTTCCCGAATGAGTTGTTTCTTTTTTTGTTCTGATTCGCGCAGAAAGCGAGTCATCCACAAGTCAGACGGTTCGTTAGTAGTTGTCATACGAGATTCTTTTATCATCTATTAACCCTCCTAGTGAGCGGCTGTTATTCTTTCTCTAGTATATGCTTCAAACCTTAATAGATGCTGTTGGTTTCCTTAAAATTAGCTGAAATTTAGGTAAAGTTCAGGTAAAAATAGATTAAATCTATGTCTAGTGGGACGCAAAGTAACTTACAATGAGTTATCTGGCAGTAAAGGTTACAAAAATGTATTGTTTTGACACCTTGTACCAACATAAACCTGAAAGTACAATTAGAATGCGAGGAATTCGTGGAAATTTATGTCGAAAAGAATGGAAAAGATTCGAAGGATGCACTTGAAAGGGGAGAATCTCATTTATGAAGCCAAAAGCGGCTGCCGTGCTGCTTGTACTGTCTTTTTCAACAGGCTTGGTCACCACTGTCCAGGCTGACAGTTCATCAGGAAGCATTACAGCAAATGTGTCAGTTAATTCATCATCTGCTGCGGCTACGCCGAAGACATCATCTGTCACGGGACAGACTCTACCTCCATTAACGCTCAAGCAGGCAGTAGAATGGGCACAGACGAACAGCTACAATACGCGTTCTGCCGAGCGGGATGTAGAGCGGCGCAGACTTGAATTGAAAAATGCAGAAAAGGAGCTGGGCAATTCACCTGTCGATTATATAGACGATGATTATGTGGATAATGAAACGTCCTGGAGGAATTACAGTTCCTCGACGTTATCTTATCTAGCCAGCAAAAAGCAGGCGCAATACGCCAAAGACCAGATTTATTTTAATGTAATGAAAAGCTATCAAAGTGTGTTTGTAGCAGAGAATCAGCTGAAAAATGATCTGGAGGCGCTGGAAATCGCCCAAGCGGAGGAAAAGATTGCCCTTGCCAAATTTGTGCGTGGCAAGCTGTCTGAATATGCGAAAAACGAGAGCACACAGGCCAGGGTTCAGGCGGAACAAGCGGTCGAACAGGGAAAAATTGCATTGCAAAAATCCAGAGATGCACTCAACTTCCTCATGGGACAGCCTAACGGGACAGCCTATGAAATGGTGGATCGACCCGTGTACAAAGAACCGAAGAAGCTGGATATCGAATTACATATACAACAGCTGACAGACATGAATCCAAATTTATGGAAGCTGGAGGATAGTATCAAAACTTCGGAGCTCAATGTGAGATATTTTGATTTTAACAGCGGCGCCGGTGCTTACGATCTAGCTAAAATGGATGTCGATACAGCTAAAGAGGAGCTTGCCAAAGGTCAAAAGGATTTTGCCGAATCACTCCGCAATTTGTATGCCACGGTTAAGGAAAACCAAAAGAAATATGTACAGCTGGAGGAAAGCTTGCGTACGGCAAAAGAAGCCTTGGAGTTATCACGTAAAAAGTGGGCCAGAGGTCTGGTTATCGAGATGGAATTGAAAAATAATCAGTTGAAAGTGAACCAGATTGAACGCCAAATGGAAGAGCTGGCGATCGAGTTGGACCAAAACGAGTATACGTTGAACAAGCCATGGAGCACATAGGGAGGAAAAGGCGTTGGCAGAAACGGTTTTAAATGATGCTTTAATCAAGCTACGGAGAAAACGGAGAAAAAAATGGATCTGGACTGCGATTGTTTTACTGGTTGTAGGCGGTGGCGGTGCAGCAGTATATCTGAATATGCCCAAAGAGCAGGCAGCACCTATAGTTCAGGATGAGAAGCTTAAAGTAGAGCGCGGCGATGTGAGCGAGAAGCTGGACACGTCCGGTACTGTGCAAGCATCCAAGGAAGTGAAGCTGAACTTCACGAGTGCAGGCGATAACAAGCTCGCTGTGGTCAACGTGAAAGCCGGGGACAAGGTAAAAAAAGGGCAAGTACTGGCGCTTTTGGACAGCTCGGAAATTAAAATGCAAATTCAGAGTGCGTCTGATTCTTTGGAGATATCCAAAGCCAAACTGGCTGAATTGGAGAAGGGGCCCAAGGCCGAGGACATTGAAATTCAGAAAACCAATGTACTTCGGGCCAAAATGGCTGTTGATACAGCGCAAGAATCATTTGAACTGGAAGAAGCCGAGAGTCAGAAGAAAGCTTCCCAAAAGCAGTTGGAGCAAGCGCGGAAGGCATATGAAGACCAAAAGTTTTTACATGATGCCGGGGCTGTATCCAACAGTGAATTGGAGCAGGCAGAGCAAGCACTGGATAAAGCACAAACGGACTATGATAATCTAAACTTACAGTTCCGCAAAATCATGTCGCAAAAACGTCGTACCATTTCAGAGGCCGAAATCGGCTACCGTGCCGCATTGGCTGAGCTTCACAAGACTCAGGTTCCGGCTGATGCATCGAGTATTCAATCCTCACGGATCGAGGTACGAAGACTGGCGACCGAGCTGGAGCAGAAAAAAAATGAACTGAACAAGCTTCAGGTCACGGCACCGTGGGATGGTGTGATCCTGAAGGTGAACGGAGATGTGGGGACCAGTCCGACGGCTCCATTTATTACCATGAATAACTCGGATTCCAACGATCTTAAAGTAGTTGTGAAGGTAAGTCAGAATGACATTGTCAAGGTAAAAAAGGGGCTTACGGCTGTGTTGTCGACCAATGCATATCCGGGTGAATCGTTTCCAGGGAAAGTGCAATTCGTCTCACCGGAAGCTTCTACGGATGAAGGGATGACGACGTATCTGATGGAACTGTCTGTTCACGACCCGAAAGGCAAGCTTAAAACAGGCATGATTATGAATGTGGCCGTTATTTTGGGAGTACACAAAAATGTACTGTTCGTTCCTGCGACTGCACTGAGATCCGAAGGCGGACAGGACGGCGTGTATGTATCTGCTAATAACGCTGCGAATCCGGGAGCACGCACATTCAAGCCCGTAGAACTTGGATTTTACACGCCAGATCGTGTAGAGATTAAGTCCGGTGTTAAGGAGGGTGACACGGTTATTGTGCCTGCCCCTGAACCTCCGCCAGATCCTTCCGCAATGGGCGGCATGCAGGGAGGCTTTTAAACAGGCATGAGACATGTTATTCAAATTGAGGGTTTGAAAAAAGTATACCATGTTGGAGATCAGGAAATTCATGCTCTGCGTGAGGTTCAGCTTGATATTGCTGACGGTGATTTTGTTGCGATTATGGGACCGTCTGGATCAGGCAAGTCCACAATGATGAATGTCATCGGCTGTCTGGATTTACCTACGTCAGGACAATTTTATTTGGATGGATATTCGATATTAGATGCCCGCGAGGATGAACTGGCTATTATACGTAATCAGAAAATCGGATTTGTATTTCAAAAGTTCCACTTGCTTCCTCGATCAACAGCTCTTGAAAACGTGGAACTGCCTATGATCTATGCGGGGGTTTCTGCCAAAGAGCGTCGTTTGCGGGCCATGGAAGCCCTCACAAGCGTAGGTCTAGGCGACCGGATGAACAACAGGCCAAACGAATTGTCAGGCGGTCAGCAACAACGGGTATCCATTGCACGTGCACTTGTGAACAATCCGGTTATTCTTTTGGCGGATGAGCCGACAGGAGCTTTGGACTCCAAAACAAGTGTGGAAATCATGGGGATTTTCCAGCGATTAAATGATCAGGGGAAAACGGTCGTACTGGTTACTCATGATCAAGAGGTTGCGGAATATGCCAAGCGTCTGATTCACTTTCGGGATGGGCGGATTGAAAAGGATCAGCCTGTTGAGGAACGAAGAATGGCGGCAGAGGAAGTGAAGGCATGAAGTTTCAGGAAATTATCCGTGTATCGCTCAACAGTTTGCGCACCAATATGCTGCGATCCTTGCTAACCATGGTAGGTATTATTATTGGAGTGGCTGCTGTGATTGCGATTGTAGCCATTGGTAAAGGATCAACGGCTACGATTACATCGCAGATCAACAGTATGGGAAATAATCTGCTGATGATTTATCCTTATGCTCCATATGATGGGTCAAGCTCCATATCGTTTAATCAGACGAAAGGAATATCACTGGAAGATATCGAGGAGCTAGAGCAGCAAAAAGCAGTAGCCGAGGTAGCGCCAAGTGCGATGACCAATGCAGATATTACATGGAGTCGCAATAAGGTCAACGTGCAAATTGAGGGGACTTCGCTGGGATTTGTTCATGTGAGAAAGTTGTCGCTCGCGCAGGGCAGATCCTTTACCCACTATGAGGTGGATAAACGGCTAAATGTTGTTGTATTGGGGAGTGATGCGGCCCGTAATATTTTCGGCCCGGATGCCTCCAAAGCGGTAGGTGAGATCATTATGATCAAGCAACTGCCCTTTAAGGTGGTTGGTGTGCTGACTAATTCCAATTCAAATATGAATAATAGCGGACAGCAGGTATATGTGCCGATTACAACGGGGATGGAACGACTAGGTAATATGAGCATTCAGCAGGTGAATGCCTCTGCAACAACGGAGGACAAGATTGATCAGGCAAGTGCTGAAATTCGGCAGGTGCTGCGGGTCAGACATGAGTTAAAGCCATCAGAGGGCGATGATTTTCAAATTATGACCCAGACGGAAATCCTAAAAACAGTGTCCGGGGTTGACCGGGTTATGAATATGCTGCTGATCGGCGTGGCTGCAATTGCGCTTGGCGTTGGCGGTGTCGGCATTATGAATATTATGTTGGTGTCCGTCACGGAGCGTACGAGAGAGATCGGAATTCGCAAAGCGATCGGTGCGCAGCGCAGTGACATTATGCTGCAGTTTGTGGCTGAGGCTGTTTTTCTCAGTCTAATGGGCGGACTGGTCGGCGTAATGGTGGGTCTTGGAGGTGCAAAGCTGCTCGAGAAATTCGCCCAAATGCCAATTGTGTATTCGATGGAGCCAGTACTGTATTCTTTTCTGTGCTGCATGGGTGTTGGAGTGCTGTTCGGAGTATATCCGGCGCGGAAGGCCTCGAAGCTGCGTCCGATTGACGCTTTAAGATACGAATAAGGAAATGGGTGCTTTGCCTTACTCGAAAGAGAGGGATAAAGTACCCGTTTTTTGTATGAAATAAGTGTTTTAAATGGTAGAAGGAGATGAATAACCACCTTAATTTTATATATGTGATGTTTTATATGCTTTTTTAGGTTGATTTATTATTATATATGACGTATTATATTCAATATCAGATCGCAAGTTAAAAAGGAGGGGCGTTCATCATCGACCTTACGGCAAGACAAGTAGAAATTTTAAACATCGTACAAAAGCATGCCCCGATTACGGGTGACCAGATTGCGGAAATGCTTAATCTCAGTAAGGCGACCATTCGGACCGACCTATCCAAATTGGGCATTCTGAATTACATAGATGCAAAGCCCAAGGTTGGTTATTTTGTTGGAAAGCGGGGCACGCCGAACCGGGAGGAAAAATTCCGGCTTTTGCAAATGAAGGTCGGTGATCTTCACGGGGTTCCAGTCATCGTACGTGAAACAACCACAATTCAGGAAGCAGTCGTAGCTCTATTTTTGGAAAATGTGAGCAATTTGATCGTCACTGATGAAGATGGGGATTTAGCAGGGGTAGCTTCCCGCAAGGATTTGCTCAAGGTCACGCTAGGCAATCCTAACGCAGCAACCATTCCTGTCAGTCTGGTGATGACCCGACAGGCGAATGTGGTCACTGTTTCCCCAGAGGATACCGTATTAGAGGCAGCACGCAAAATTATTGCCCGTCAAATCGACAGCCTGCCTGTCGTCGTCCCCTCGGATTCCGACAAACCAGGAGAGCACTGGAAAGTTGTGGGACGTATTACAAAAACAAATATTATTAAAATGTTGCTCGATATGGTAGCAGAGGATTAATGGGAGGAATCGAATGGTTCAGGCGAGCAGTCATTTTATAGCGATCTGTTCAGACTCGATTGGCGAGACGGCAGAAGCTGTCGTACAGGCGACTATGCGCCAATTTGAGTTACCAGACACAGAGATTAAAAGATTTATGAACGTGAGGGATGAAGACGAGCTGAGTCGGGTAATGGAGGAAGTTGCTGAGCGTAAGGGCTTTGTAGCTTATACGCTGGTACAGCCGGAATTGAGAGAGGCAATGAAGGAGGAGGCTGTCCGGCTGAATGTGCGAGCTGTCGATATTATGGGGCCGATGATGCAGGCGTTTGCTGATACGTTTCATAACGATCCCAAAGAAAAGCCTGGCCTACTGCACCGACTGGACGACAACTATTTTCGGCGTGTAGAGGCACTGGATTTTGCGGTTCAATATGATGATGGCAAAGATGTGAGCGCCATTCTCAAAGCAGATATTGTATTGCTGGGCGTGTCTCGTATCTCCAAAACTCCTTTATCTATGTTTCTCGCACATAAAGGTTATAAAACAGTTAACATTCCGATTGTACCGGAGCTGACACCACCCGTTCAATTGAAGGATGTTCAGCATGGCCGAGTGTTCGGATTGACGATCCAGCCGGAGCTGCTGTTGAAAATACGCAGTGAACGACTAAAGGTTATGGGGCTTCCTAATAATGTGCAGTATGCCACAGCAACAAGGGTGGAAGAGGAAATCGCGTATGCGCAGTCTTTGTTTAAAGAGCTGAATTGTCCAGTCATTGATGTTACAGATAAAGCAATTGAAGAGACAGCAGGCTTGATTGTCCGAATGTTGTAGAAATGAAGTAACTTAGCAGCAGCTTATATAAAGAGAATATGAATCACAGGATACAGGAGTGTAAATATAAAAGGCAGCAAAACTGCCCTGAAAATATTTATTTGCCTATGGGTACCCATTATTTTTAGGAGAGGTGGAGGGATAAGTATGGAGAGTCAAATGGCATTGGAATTCGTTCGGGTAACAGAGGCAGCGGCACTGCAATCGGCACAATGGACAGGGCGTGGAGATAAGAATAGCGCGGACGAGGCGGCAACAGTAGCCATTCGTACTCATTTTAACGCGGTATCCATGGACGGCACGGTCGTGATTGGCGAAGGTGAAATGGATGAGGCTCCCATGCTGTATATCGGGGAGAGAGTAGGCAATCGCAGAGGTCCAGCCATGGACATTGCTGTTGATCCTCTGGAGGGGACGGAAACGGTGGCGAACGGTTTAAATAATGCACTGTCGGTCATTGCTGCTGCACCTCGCGGGGGGCTACTTCACGCTCCAGATATGTACATGCAAAAATTAGCCGTGGGACCAGCATTGGCTGGAAAGCTGTCACTAGAGGACTCGATCCCGACCACATTGTCAAAAGCAGCGCGAATACTGGGGAAATCCTTGTCTGATCTTACGGTGTCGATTCTGGATCGTACCCGGCATGCCGGGATCATCCAGCTCTTGCGGGAAAGTGGTGTTCGGATCAAGCTGCTTGGTCATGGGGATGTGATGGGTGCAATTGAAACCTGCCTGGATGGCGGTGTAGATTTGCATATCGGGTCTGGTGGCGCTCCTGAGGGCGTATTGGCTGCGGCAGCGCTAAAATGCATGGGCGGAGAATTACAGGGCCGCCTGCTGCCTCATGGAGAAGAAGAGATTGCACGTTGCCAGCGCATGGGTATTACTGATCCGGGGGCATTGCTGTCAATGGAGGATATGGTCGGACGCCAAGGCGTGATGTTTGTCGCTACAGGTGTGACGCCTGGTGAATGGTTGCAGGGTGTTCGTTCTCTGCCCGGTCACAGAGCTGAAACCCATTCAGTTGTAATGCATTCGGATACAAAAACGATTCGATTCGTGCGAAGTATTCATCATACAGCGGATTCTTCCGGTACGCTTGCGGCAGCGGCATCCTCTTGATCGTTGAAGTCAAGATTTACCTTACTGTTGAAATCAATCATAATCAACTTATAAAACAGCAAGTCTCTAACAACTGGGGACTTGCTGTTACTGTTTTTTAGGAGATGTAAGACTAAAAAGCAGGGATATAAATTTCTAAAAAACTGGCACTTTTGGAGTAAAAATAGAAACGTTTCTATTAGGGTTTGAAAAGAAAAATTATAGTATCGGAAGAGAAAAAATAGAATCGAACTAATTTTTTTAGACGAAGAGTTCAAGAAAATTATGAATAATTTAGTCCTTTAGAACCATGAATAAACCCCGTT
>NZ_CP191577.1:1855380-1863992 GCF_050516475.1 Paenibacillus ottowii
GGGTTTATGTGAGCTTGTTTTAAATTAATTCCATTATATAGGTTGTGAAGGAGGGGTGCGAAAAAAGGCGGAATTTGTCGGATGATATCAGGTTGAATTTGTTACATTTATGTTAATGGCATGTAAAGGTAAAATTGTTGTAGGAAAAGGGGTTTGAGCTTTTTTGTAAATCATAATGATTGTAGTTTTACAAGATTCGTGAAAATCTGAAATTTTGTTTTGTATCTACTTAACAGTTCATAATGAGTAGCGAATGAAGGAAAAAAGTGAAATTGTTGCTTTTGAAGTCGAGAAACATATGTAATAATATGGATTTCTTATTATTTTTATGAAGCCAATCAATTTAGCCCTTTTGTCCCATGCCAAGCGGTTTTAAAGTTTGTATATTTAAAAAAGCTAGAAAGTGTTGGAAGAAAAAAAGAGATATAAGGATTTACTGTAAAATTATGAACTGCATAGAGGATGGAGGAATTCATATGACGACTCGATCACAATCTTGGTTCGCGAAAACAGAGGTCCAACCAGCTGCAAAGCTTCAACTATTCTGTTTCCCCTACGCAGGTGGTGGCACTTACATATTTAACTCTTGGAAGTCCAGGCTCGCGCCCGATATTACCGTGCTGCCTATACAGCTCCCCGGACGTGAGAGCCGCTCAACTGAAGCTCCGATGGAAACTCTTCAAGATATTGTTCAAACCTTAGTTCCCGCCATAGCTCCCTACATTCATAAGCCGTTTGCTTTTTTTGGACACAGCATGGGGGCACTGATTGCGTTTGAAACAGCCCGGCATTTGTACAGCAAAACTGGAAAACTACCTGTGCATATTATCGTATCTGGTAAGTCTGCACCACATCTTCCCTACTCCAAAAAACAACTCCATGATTTAGCAGACGATTCTTTCACCGAAGAGCTACGCTTGATGCAAGGAACACCCGAAGAAGTGCTGCAAAATGCAGAATTGATGCAAATTATTATGCCTCGTCTGCGTGCGGATTTTAAAGTATGTGAAACTTATGTTTATCAGCCGGGAAATCCTTTAGTATGCCCAATGACAGTTCTAGGGGGAGTGGAGGATTTTGAGGTTAGCACAGATTCGCTCCATGCCTGGCAACAGCATACGACGTTCCCTATGGAAGTCCGAATGTTCGAAGGGAATCACTTTTTTATCCATGAACAAGAGCAAGAGGTTATGAGCGCAGTCGAAAACATTCTATCCGCATCCCCACCGAAGGCTCACGCTACGGCTGCTCATACTGCTTACAATACAAGCACTTAACAACCACGATTCAGACAGAGTTGAAAGACCTACACATCACGACTCACTTCCGTTATCACCATCTCAGCAAAATCGATACCAATCCACGACCATGATGCATTTTTCAGCATGTTTCAAGTCCGCTTTTATCTTTCTAGATACTTATTCATACCAGACACAGAGACATCTTAATGACGTCCATTGCCAATCTAAAAAGTTCGCACTGGCTTAAAGTGTGGGCAACGAAAAAGAGGGATGCCTTTGTTTCGATCAAATTCTGCGTTTCGGAGACTCGCACGTTATATAAAACCATATAATCTATGGGTTTTTATCTCAGTGACCGCCTCCTTATGTTTGGCAGCTATTGACATTATTCTGGGTAAGGCCATAGAGCAAATGGCACAGGGGACATTCTCCTCCACTCAAAACATGATTTATCTCGTTATTGGTATGACGCTTATTGGAATGCCCTGTAAGTTTGTGATGAGATACGCCTCAGCACGCTTTAGCGTTAGTGCTCTGCACGATTTGAGAGGCGATCTCGTACATAAGTTTTATGATTTACCGGTTTCCAGCGTGGAGAGGAAGTTCACTGGAGATCTGGTATCCCGCTTAACCAACAACACGGCGTTGTTGCAAAACTTCTTTATCCAGCAGTTTGCCAATTTGTTTTATTTGCCGCTTGTGTTTATAGCATCATTCACGTTGCTTGTATTGACAAGTTGGAAACTGATTTTGGCAAGTCTTGCGCTCATGTCTGTAGGAATGATCATCACATCACTGATGAGCAAGCCCATAAAAAAATACTCCGAAGAGCTCCAGGAGAAAATTGCTCATCTCAATGCGGTGGGGCAGGATGCGATTGGAGGCATTCCTATCGTCAAGGCATTCAATATGCAGGCTGTGCTATTGAAGAAGTATATGTTGATCACGGAGGAGGTCATCAAGCGTGGGTTGCGGCTGGAAAAGCGTTATGCGTTCATTACGCCGGTAGGTGTGATGATGCTGGCTACACCGATTATTTTGGTCATTGTGTACGGGGGATATCTGATTCAACAAGGTGAGCTGAATGCTGGAGGCATTGTCCTTTTTTTGTATCTGATTTCGTTCATCTTGCAGCCTGTTGCCATGCTGCCGACGATCATTTCGCAAATGAAGGAGGCGGAAGGAGCGGCAAAGCATTTGTTAGAGGTGCTGGATTGGTCGGATGAACGGCAAGACGGGAAAATCACTTCCATCACTCAGGCTTATGAGGATGAGACCCGCCGTTTGGAAGACGTTGCAGACAGCAACGATGACATTGCTGTAGTCAGCTTTGAGCATTTGACTTTTGGCTATAACGAAGGGAACCCGGTGCTGCAGGATATTAATTTCCGGGTAGGGCAAGGAGAAACGGTTGCGATTGTTGGCGCCAGTGGTGGCGGTAAAAGCACCATTTTCAAGCTGCTTTGCGGATTCAATGAACCGGGAGTGCATGCTGGAACGGTTCAATTGTTTGGTAAGGATTTGACAGATTGGAACCTAACAAGCCTGCGCAGTCATATTTCGATGGTATCTCAAGAACCGTCGCTCTTTCCGGCCACCATTGCAGAAAATATCGGATACGGGCGTCTGGAGGCGACTCGGAAAGAAATTGTCGAGGCGGCGAAAGCGGCACATGCGCATGACTTTATTGTTCAGCTGCCCGAAGGATATGAAACCCTGTTGAGCGAACGGGGAGGCGGATTGTCAGGCGGACAAAAGCAGCGAATTTCTATAGCAAGAGCATTGCTGAAAAATGCTCCGCTGCTTCTACTGGACGAGCCGACTTCAGCACTTGATAGCCAATCGGAGGCTCAGATACAGATTGCAATGGATGCGGCCATGCAAAACCGGACGGTACTGGTCATTGCTCATCGACTGTCAACCATACGTCAAGCAAACCGTATTATTGTACTCGATAAGGGAAGCATCGTGGAATCGGGTACCCATGAAGAATTACTAGGTCGTGACGGTGTGTACCGAAAGCTGTATTTGCAAAATTTTGATGAAGGACCGCAAACGGGAGAAAACGGGTCTTCACTGCCTGAGGAAAGGAGTGAGCGTCGTGACCTTCAAGCAGGGGTTTTATGAATTTAAGCAATTAATGTCCCTGATGAAGCCGCACCGAAAATGGTATTTTACGGGGCTGGTTGGCAATAGCCTGACCAATGCCAGTATCACAATTTTGCTCTCTTTTGTGGTGCATTATTTGCTGAATTTTGCCGTTAATGGCGATGTACAGGAACTATACCGAGCGGTCTATTTGGTCAGCGGTACATTTTTGGCGTTAAGCCTTATTTCCCCTCTGTGCAGCTATATGTATAAACGATGTGTCAAGCTCGCGATTGCCGATGTACGAATGAAGCTATTCGGCCATATGATCAAGCTATCCTATGAAAAAGCCGAAAAACACCATTCAGGCAATCTTGTATCCCGCATGACGAACGATGTACAGACGCTGGAGCAAGCTTACACTATTCATATCCGCTCGATTATACTGGAAACTTCGCTTTTCCTGGGCTCATTGGTCATCTTGATGGTGCTGGATTGGCGATTTGGGATTATGGCAGTTGTGCTTGGGCTAGCTTCAGCCTGGATCAATGCTCATTTCGCCAAGAAAATGCGACATATGAGTGAAGAATTACAGGGACGAATGAGCAGGTTTACCGAACGATTGAGTGATTTGCTTTCCGGTTTACAGATGGTGAAGTTGTTTGGGTTGAGAACAAAGGTAGGCGGACTCTGTAACAATGCAAGTGAAGACATAAAACGGATCAGTATCCGGCAGGGGCGTCATATGGGCTTGCAGGATATGTGCAATTTTGTCATTGAATTCATCACGCTTGGCGGTGTGCTTGTCGCCGGATTGATCCTGGTTGCGCAGAAGCAAATGGAGCTGGGAGTACTGGGACAGATTGTGCAGCTGCAAACCGGTATTTCAACGGTATTTTTGGAGCTGGGGGCGGCTGTATCATTGCTACAAAACTCCTTAGCAGGCTTGGCGCGAATCCGCGAAATTCTGAGTGAGTCGAAGGAAGAGGAGCAGTTCCCTGGAGCGAAACAGAAGGAGCAACAAACTGGGCTCATCGGCCTGAACAGAGCAGATATATCAGCCTGTGAACCTAAGGGATTCTATGACGGTGTCGAGACTGAGAACTCAGATCACCCCATTGAACAGGTTCCGGCTGCGCTGGAGCTGCACGACATCACTTTTGGCTATCAGCTAGATCGTCCAACGCTGCGGAGATTGAACCTGGTGGTGCCGGAAGGGCAGGTAACTGCAATTGTCGGTCCGAGTGGTGGTGGCAAAAGCACCGTCATGAAGCTGCTGCTGGGATTTTATCCACCCGATGAAGGTGTGCTGCGGATTCGCGGCCGCATGGCAGAGGAATTTCGGCTAGACGAGGTTAGGAACTTAATGGCCTATGTACCACAGGAGGCTACGTTGTTCCACGGTACAGTAGCGGATAATATCCGCTTTGGCTCACCGGATGCCACGGATGAGGAAATAAAGGCAGCGGCCAAGACAGCCTATGCCAGCGGCTTCATCGCCGAGCTACCGGAGGGCTACGATACGATTGTCGGTGAACGAGGAGCCAATTTGTCTGGCGGTCAAAGACAGCGGATTGCGATTGCCCGTGCTTTGCTCAAAAATGCACCGATTTTGCTGCTGGATGAGGCAACCTCGGCTCTGGATGCAGAGTCAGAATATGAAGTCCAGCAGGGCTTAAATGAGCTAATGAAGGATCGTACCACATTAGTCATTGCCCATCGATTGTCTACGATTGAGCGGGCAGATACGATCTGTGTTCTTGCCGATGGCGAGCTTAAAGAGCAGGGCACCCATGAACAGCTTCTTGCCGAGGGCGGTCATTATGCAGAGCTGTATGAGCTCCAGTTTCGAAAGCATTTTGAGGAACAAACCGCATAAATATGCGAATTTTCATTTTACCAAATATCTATTTTGCGAGGAGAGAGACGGATGACACAACAAGATGTTCAATTGTTTTCCTTAAGCCAGCCACAGCAACGTATTTGGTATACGGAGCTTTTGTATCCTCATCGGAACACTTCAACCATTATTGCTACTGTAAAAATCAGAGGAACTGTTCGTATAGATGCATTACAACAAGCAATGAACCGGGTGATTGCCCAAAATGATTCCTTCCGCATCAAAATCACTGCTCAGGACGGAATCCCATATCAATATGTAGAGCCGTTTACAGAGGAAAGTATTGAAACGCTTCAAGTAACTCTGGAAGAAGCGAATGAATGGTTAAAACGCCATAATCCACAGCCGTTCTCATTGTTGAATTCGCAGCTGTACCGATTTGTTATTTTGCAGCTCGGGGCAGAAGAAACCTGGTTTAATTTTAAAATGCATCATATTATTTCGGACGGCGTGTCCATGAATCAGGCCATTAATGAAATTACCGGACACTATATGGATATTGTGCATGGTACAGGCCAAGATGCACCAATCAAGGGCAATCCTTATCTGGATTTTATTCAGGTAGAGCAAAGCTATGAGCAATCGGACCGCTATCAAAAGGACAAGGCGTATTGGACGGAAAAGTTTGCCGATTTGCCAGAGACCACAGGTTTAAAATCATATAACCCACTGACATTGAGCACAGCTGCACGTCGGGAGAGTTTTATACTGGAGCATGAATTGTATCGTGGTGTTACGGCTTTTTGCGAGGAACATAAAATCAGTATTTTTACGTTCTTCCTGGCGGCCCTGTATATTTATTTGCATAAAGTGACAGGTGAGCAGGACCTAACTGTAGGAACACTCTATGCCAACCGTACGTCTAAGAAAGAAAAGGATACCATCGGCATGTTCGTCAGCACCGTGGCTACGCGTCTGATGGTCGAACCGGAATCTGAGCTGTTGGCCTTCTTGCAGGGTGTAGGGAAGGAGCAGGCGTCCATTTTGCGGCATCAGCGTTACCCGTACAACAAAATTATTCAGGATTTACGCGAACAGCAAAGCAGTTTAGACATCCAGCGTCTGTTTGGTGCTTCCATTCAGTACCGTACCTTGAGTTTCTCGCGGTTTGATGAGGCGATTCAGCAGGTGGATAACGATTTCTGCGGAGATACAGTGAATGACTTCGATATTCACATGGTTGAAATGCTGGATGACGACAGACTCGTACTATACCTGGATTATCGTACTGAGCTGTTTAGTGAACAGGAAATTGCTCGAATTATTCGACAATTTTTGAGTGTGGCGGAGCATATGGTACAGGGTCCACACAAGCGTATACAGGAATTGTCGCTAATCAGTGAGGAAGAACAGGCTCAAATCATCGATGTATTCAATGCCACAACAGTGGCCTATCCACGCGAAGCAGGCATTCATGAGCTGTTTGAGGAACAGGCAGCACGCACACCGAATCAGACAGCAGTTGTATCTGGAAACGCCCGTTTAACTTATGGCGAATTGAATGGAAAAGCCAACCGACTGGCTCATACACTGCGCGAGCACGGTGTTACTGCCGAACGAACGGTAGGTATCGTTGCTGAGCGTTCCGCAGATATGATCGTTGGTATGCTGGCGATTCTCAAAGCAGGCGGTGCATATGTGCCGATTGACCCTGATTATCCGGCTGAACGTGTACGCTACCTGTTGGAAGATTCGGGAGCGGAGTTACTGCTGGTGCAGCATGCGGAACAGCAACCTGAGGATTACACCGGAATCGTGCTGGATTTGAGCGATGTGAATGTATACGGGGCAGAGAGTAACCAAGGCGTAAATAACGTACATGGGGAACAAAACGAAGCTTGTCATGCGGATTTTACCTATTATACAAATCTGAAAAATGAGGATTCAATTGAATCATCTTCGTCTGTCGTAGGCCGCACTGCTAGAGAACAAGAACGTACATTTGGCAATCGACTAGCCTATCTTATGTACACTTCAGGCACGACCGGACAGCCTAAAGGGGTTATGGTGGAGCATCGCAATGTTGTGCGTTTGGTGAAAAATACAAACTACGCGCAACTGGGTGTTAACACGCGTATTTTGCAAACCGGTGCCGTTGTCTTTGACGCGTCCACCTTCGAAATTTGGGGGGCGTTGCTGAATGGTGGACAGCTTGTGCTGGTAAGTCAAGATGTCATTTTGGATGCGCCGAAGCTCAAGGAAGCTGTCCGCAATCACGGTATTACAACAATGTGGTTGACTGCGCCACTCTTTAATCAGCTATCACAGCAGGATCTGGAATTATTCGAGGGGGTACAAGAACTGTTGGTCGGCGGTGATGTGTTGTCCGTACCGCACATTAACCGAGTGCTGGAGGCTCATCCATCCCTACGAATTATCAACGGCTATGGTCCGACGGAAAATACAACTTTTTCTACAACTCATGCGATTGCTGGCGTGCAATCCGAAGCGGTGCCGATTGGACGTCCGATCCACAACTCCACAGCGTATGTTGTAGATCGTTCCATGCAGCTCCAGCCTGTGGGCGCATGGGGTGAGCTGATTGTCGGCGGCGACGGGGTGGCACGTGGCTACCGAAACCGCCCTGAGCTAACAGCTGAAAAGTTCATAGACAGTCCGTTCCGCAGTGGAGAGCGCTGCTACCGTACAGGCGATTTGGTGCGCTGGAATGAGGACGGGACTTTGGAATACAAAGGACGCATCGACGCACAGGTGAAAATCCGGGGCTACCGGATTGAATTGGGCGAGGTGGAAGCACAGCTGTTGAAGCTGGAAGCGGTGCAAGAAGCCATCGTTATTGCACGTGAGGATGAACAGGGGCAAAAACAGCTTTGCGCATATGTGGTCACCGTGGCAGATATCGCGGCAAGTGAGCTGCGAAGCGCTTTGAGCCAGGAATTGCCGGGTTATATGGTGCCGTCGTATTTTGTACAGATGGAACAATTGCCGTTGACACCAAACGGCAAAGTGGACCGGCGGGCATTGCCGCAGCCGGAGGGAAGCGTGGATTCCGGCGAGGATTATGTAGCCGCACGTAATGAGGTAGAGCGGACATTGGTATCGGTATGGCAGTCTGTACTGGGTGTCGAACAGATTGGTGTGCTGGATAACTTTTTCCATCTGGGCGGCGACTCGATCAAGGCCATTCAGGTGTCTTCGAGACTGCTGCAAAATGGTTACAAGCTGGAAATGAGAGAGCTGTTCCAGTATCCAACGATTGCTGAACTGAATGGACGGGTGCAGCGGGTGACCCGCGTGTCCGACCAAGGAGAAGTCACTGGAAACGTGGCCTTGACACCGATTCAACATTGGTTCATTGAACTGCAGCCCTCCCATCCTGAACACTACAACCAGGCTCTAATGCTGCACCGTGAGGATCGTTT
>NZ_CP191577.1:1864020-1875289 GCF_050516475.1 Paenibacillus ottowii
ATGTATTAGGCACGCCGCCAGCGTTCGTCCTGAGCCAGGATCAAACTCTCCATTAAAGACCAACCGAAGCTGGTTTATCGAAAGAGCGATTAGCTCATTTGAAACTGACGAGATAAAATATCTCATGTTTGATTTTGCGAACAAAATCAGTTTACTCACTCGTTGTTCAGTTTTCAAAGATCAATATTTTCATTCGGCTTTTCTTGGGCCGGATAAATAATATATCATACTTTGGCGATTCATACTACTGGTAAATAATAACTCGTAGATGATCTTCTGAATTTTTTAAGTTCATCTAGCCGTTACATCATGGCCAATCTTACGGCTAGATTAATAATATATCACTTAGGTTTGCTGATTGCTACATGAAAATTAGACCAATTAATAAGTGACTTATCAAAATCATTTCTATTACTATACTCCTCATACTTTCGAATTTTTTCTTCATTATATGTACTGTTAATCTTTGGCCAAATCTAATGCAGCCGAAAGATGCTTTTCATGTACAGCAGTTAGGATTTTATGATTTTTTTGGTAGCTTGGTATTTGGCCGACACACAAACATAAGCTATATCTACTATATATGCCTCCTCCTTTCAATTCCAAAGCAGTGATTAATATTGAAACGTTCCAATAATTATTTACGAACATTTTGGAACGTAAAATAGACAAATTAGGACCGTTCCTAAAAGTATGCTTTTAGGAACGCCACATTTCCATTAATAATTGAAACAAATTCAATACACAACAAAAAGTAGCTCCTTCAGGCAATGCAGGAGCTACTTTTTGTTACCTTGCTACTGTTGTCATTCAACTAACGTTTCCCGTTAGCGTAATCGTCACTTAGTGTCGAATCAAAAATGCTCTTGGCTAGTGGTTGGCTACTACCAGCCCTCACAGCGGACTTCACCGCCTAGGTAATCGCTATGCGTTGCACACAGCAAAAAACACTGCCGAATTGTCGGCAGTCAGAGTGTCGAGAAAGTCCAACGGACTTTCCGGCACTTTATTTTTTGTTTGGGGAGACTCAACTTTTAAAACAAAAATCGATTTAAAACGATCTGAGGACCCATTTTTATTTGATCAAAATGACCATTTTAAGCCTCATTAAAAAAACAGGGGGTTTCTCGACAGCCTGACTGCCGAATTGTCGGCAGTGTTTTTTGTTGCTTGGCGGCGTTCTACCTCTCCCAGGACCTTTCGGTCCAAGTACCATCGGCACTGGAGAGCTTAACAGTCGTGTTTGGGATGGGTACGCGAGGAACCCCTCAGCCATCACCACCAAGCAAGCGTTGTGCAAAAAACGTTACAGCGAGAAATTAGCTGCACTTTCTCAGCGTTTCAAGAGTTATCTTTAAAAAACTGGGTACGAAACAAATCTGCATTTTAGCCCCTGCTTATTCTTCGAGGTGAAATTGGATAAGCCCTGGACCGATTAGTACCTGTCAGTTTCATGCAGCTGCACTTCTACCTCAGGCCAATCATCCTCGACTCTCTGCTTGCTCCCGAAGCCAAACAGTTGATTCTCTCATGCCGTTGGCGGTGATGTTATGGAGGGTTCACAAAGTTAGATCACTGTTTTTTCTTCTGCGACCATGATACCGACAGAGCTGAAGTCAATGAACTTCTTTTCGTCGGGTTGAACTTTTTGCAGGTAGTTGTCCGATGTGAAGAGCGCATCATGGTCGGCCCAACTGTCGAACCAGATTTCAGTAAGCCCATTATACGCGGGTTGTGGATAGCCCTCGGCGGCAACCGGGTGAGACACCACATATTTTCGGACATACTTCTTGGCTTCTGGGATCGAGGAAAATAGAGGAGCGTGGTTATGTCGATGATATTCTACGAACTCATCGACACTCATCCCCTCGATCCGATTGATCATATATACGAACTTTATCATATTGTTTTCCACCTTTCTGTAATAGAGACTCATTCATTGTGGCTGTTGGTCAGCTCTGTTTCAATTACGCACCTTTAGGCGCTTAGATCATCAGTCATCCCAAAATCCTCGGTACAGCCGCTTTTACATCCTCGGTCATTTCCATGACACAAGTCAGCTAAAAAGAACTTACTAAAACGCAAATATCGTTTCGTTATCCTGTTTTCAAGGATCAATTCAGTTTCTTTGAAACTGCAACCTGTGTGAATTTCGGTCCAACCTATCCAAACGGATGAAATGAAATTCAGACAGATTAGTTTGAGAGTTGAACTCTCAAAACTGAGCAACGAGTGAATAACAGACCTAAACCTGATTTAGTTCCTCCGTAAAGTCTCATTCTCATTACTCAGTTTTCAAAGATCAACTTCGTTTCTCGTTAAAGACTTCTGTTCGAATAAATTATTATATTTCTAGAAATATAATAATAATATCAAAAAAATTTACATCACCAGATAGGGCGCATATTTTTCCGCAACTCTGCGATTAATGCTGTAATAAATAAATGTTCCTTCTTTTCGTGATTGAAGTAATCCGCACTCCGACAACTGCTTCAAATGATGCGATAATGTGGAGTTGGCGACGTTTTTCAACTTCTCTCCCATCGAGACGCAGCATTGTTCCGGTTCGCTAGCAAGGAGTTGGGACAATATTGAGCCGCGTCGGCTCTCCGAGCGCTTTATATACTTTTACGGCTTCGAGCGTCTCCGAATTGCTCTCCATGTACATTTCCCTCGCTTTCAGTTTATAATTCGTTATTTCTAGTAATATGAAAATACGATAATGTATTTTTTCTTATTTGTAAATCCCTATCCGAAACAATTTATTTAAACGTGATGGATATGGCTATGGTAAATCATTGCTCCATCAAGTCCACCAGTTGCTCTGGCATTCCGACGAACTAATGATGGCCTCCCACTGCCGCCACATGCTGGTTAAGCCGCTATTGTGCTATCCTGCCTCGTATCTCGTCCATTAACAATTAAATATTGACAAGCTATTAGCTGGAATAGCGCAACGAAGGCAGCCGATCTTTGTGGCCGGCTGCCTTCGGGTCATCATTAAACTATCGTTTCCCGTTAGCGTAATGGGTTCATTGTCATTAGCCTCAACCGCTTACCTGTTTGCTCAGACTCCTGGCAACAGCTGGGGCATGATGCTTTTGCCATAATCCAAGACGTACTTATTAATCCTCTGAGACACGTTTTGTGTCCTTAGTTTTGTAGTGCACCTTGTTAATTACGAAGTAACCTGTACTAGAATATTGCTCATCACTCGAAAACATCAACGTAAAATTCTGCCCAACTGTATCGGGTCCTTCAACTTTTGTAAAACTCATTGCCCATAAGTGATTCATTATCTTTTCAACAACTAATGAATCATGTATTTGTATTTTGTTCCCGTCACCGAATAGCACATTGATCTGTTCAGGGACAGAAAGTGATTCCGCGACGTTTTCTTGAACTTGCTTGGTAACAGTTTGCTGTTTTGAACACGAAGTTATTAGAATTGATATTAAAACAACGGTAAAAATTGTGGATATCCACATCCTCATCATATAACACCCCCAATGAATATGAAGCTTTATATGATTGTTTAGTTGCGGTGCTCACTCATCCACTAACTTGCCCGTTAGCTTAATGAACTAGTGCAGTGAAATGTAGTTTGAAGCTTATCTAACGGATTATGTTCTTGTCCTTTACGGCAATCGGTACAAGTTCTTGTCTTTGGTTCGGGACAAGAACTTGTACCGATAAAACAAAAAAAGCCGCTAAAATAGCGACTTCCAATGGGACCATGTTCTTGTCCCCCGACACTATATTATTAGTTAATAATTAAATGGTTCTTGTCGACAGATGATGATTTGATCATATAACAAATACGGCTCGCAACCCTTTTTGGATTGATACGTATTAACAAAATCCTTATATTCACTTTGTATTACAATTCTATTTATAACTTTTTCTAATATCATATAGACTCCTCCTAAACTAAGAACTTCTTTCGGCTAACGTCTTATCTACGAACTTCGTAAATAACTTCATATGTAGAGTATTCTTGGCTCTGGACAAGAACTTGTACCGATAAAACAAAAAAGCCGCTAAAATAGCGACTTCAAATGGGACTATGCTCTTGTCCCCCGACAGTTAATCCAGATACAAAATCTCAATCTCGCCCGGAGCGAAGGATTGCTCTGCGTAATTCCCCCCCAATCACAAAGCGATCTCAAAATGGGTTCAAGTGATTGACCCAGTTCCGTCGTTGAATATTCCACCTTAGGCGGTACCTGATTGTACATCTTTCTGCGAATTAATCCGTCTGTTTCCAGTTCCCGAAGAGTTTGAATCAGCATCTTTTGCGATATATTATGAACGAGTCGCTTAAGCTCTCCCGTCCGTTTAGGTCCTTTTATTAAATAGTACAGAACAAGCCCCTTCCACTTTCCTCCGATAACCTCTAGTGTAACTTCCAGTTCACAGAAAAATGTTTTCATATCAATGCACCATCTCCCGATCTAAGAATATCCCCTTCATGTATCGCTTGATCCTTCAAGGATCACTGAAGGAAAAATTGAACGTTACATGGAGGGGATAATACAATCGCATTTAAGTTGATTTAAAAATCTTTGTCGTTTGAAAATTATTATGTCCTGGTTAAACTTGAGCTACTCCGCCATCTACGAATAATTCAACGCCGTTCATATAGCTGCTTTCATTAGAGGCTAGGAACATGACAGCATTGGAGATCTCTTCAACCTGCCCCACTCTGCCGAGCGGAATATCATTTTTTGCCTGTTCCAGGAAATGATCTAGTTCAGAGCCAAATAACTCATCGTACGCCGGCGTTACGACTGTTCCCGGACTAAGGATGTTTATACGAATTTCGGTCCCTCTCATATCAAGAATCCAGCTGCGGACGAGCTGTCTGATCGCTGCCTTGGATGCACCATAGATACTAAACGCTGGCATCCCCGTCGAGCCAGCAGTGGATCCCGTTAGAATAATCGAACCTCTTTTATTTGGGAACAAAGCTAATGCCTTTTGTACTGTAAAGATGGTTCCTTTCACGTTGACATCGAAAGTCTTGTAGTATTGTGCTTCTGTAATTTCTCCTAATGGAAGCAATGACCCTAGTCCGGCATTTGCAAAGAGAATGTCCAAGTGTCCCTTTTCTCGCTTAACTGTTTCGAATAATATATCTAGATCTTCCGATTTAGATATGTCACCTCGGACACCTGTAACATTCTTTCCGATCTGCTTTACTGCTTCATCCAGTTCACGTTGTCTGCGTCCCGTGATAAAAACGTAAGCTCCTTCTTTTACGAACTGTTGTGCCGACGCGAGACCGATGCCGCTTGTACCTCCTGTTACAACTGCTACCTTCCCGTCAAATTTCCCCATTCTATTACACTCCTTTTATAATGATTTATATGGTATAGGATGCTCTGTCTGCCTCATGAACCTCCTATGAACGATAGTATGGGGGAAAAGTTACAAGAAAAACAGTACCCACTTTTTTGTGATATAGTCACCAAAAAGTGATAATTGAGGCGGCACAAGCGTTTGTTTTTACAGCCTAACAGATGGAAGTGAGCTCCATTAAGTTTGAGATTGTATATGTGCTTTTAATTTCTGCCGGACTTATTTGTCCGGTTCTGTTGACCCAACAGGTGTCAATGCCCGACTGAAGACCACCTTTGATATCCGTATTTAATGAATCTCCAATGACAAGCGCATCCTTTCTATTAAATTCTGAAATATGACTTATGACGTAATTGAAAAATTCTCCCTTCGGTTTTTGATAACCAATGCTTTGCGAATCAAAGATATCCTCGAAAAACTTATATAGCCCAGACTGCTTCAAGCGTTTGATTTGCGTGTGAGTGATACCATTCGTGATTACGAACATTCGATGGGTCTTTGATAAGCGATGACAGACATCCATTGCGCCTTCCATAAGCAATTGGTTTCCATCTCCCAACAATTCTCTATACAAACCTTCCCATTCCAAGCCGACCACGATTTCCCCCATTCTCAACATTGTAAAAGAGGGCTCCATTAATTACTCACCACATGATACCACGTATTTGAACTATCCTGCCCGTTAGCTTAATGAGGTCATCAATTTAATATAATTTTTCTGTCCTAAAAGGTGTACCTTTACGGATGCCAGAAATGATCGCTGATTTTTGTCCTTAAAGGGTATTTTTATATTTTATGAATAACCTTTTTAAACAGTGTGAGAATAATATGCGAACACATACGAGAGAATATGGATATGCCCGCGTATCAACTAAGGATCAGAATGAAGATCGGCAGCTGACAGTTTTGCAGGAGCAGGGGATTCCCAATGAATTCATTTTTATTGATAAGGTAAGCGGTAAAAATTTTGATCGTCCGGAATATCAGTTATTGAAACGTGTGCTTCGGGAAGGTGATACACTGTTTGTAAAATCAATTAACAGATTTGGTCGAAACAAGCAGGAGATTTTAAAAGAGTGGCAGTGGCTGATTGATGCCCATATTAATGTAGTTGTCACCGATATTCCTATCTTGGATACACGTAAGTACAAAGAGCTTGAAGGAGTCGGGCAGCTGATTATGGACTTGGTGCTGCATATCTTAAGTTGGCTGGCTGAAGAAGAATGGAATGATATTAAGCAGGCACAATCTGAAGGAATCGCAGCAGCTCGAAAAAAAGGAAAACACTTGGGCAGACCTCCAATCAATTTAGCTACGATGTCGTCAGGACAACGCGCTATACTGGAAGAAGAATATTCTAAATGGAAATCTGGAGAATTGACAGGTGTAGAATTGATGCAGCGGTTAGATTTGAAAAAGAATACTTTTTATAAAATAATTAAAGAATATGAAGAAAGGGTGACGTATTGATTATACTCTTTGCTGATACGATTGCACAGCCTGTGTGCATATAGCCGTTGATTTCGTTTGTATTTTTATTATTGTCCTAACGGTTCGCAATTTCAGTAAAGAGAAGCGCCGCGCCAGGTAACTAGAGGAATT
Source organism: Paenibacillus ottowii (assembly GCF_050516475.1). Classification (NCBI taxonomy): domain Bacteria; kingdom Bacillati; phylum Bacillota; class Bacilli; order Caryophanales; family Paenibacillaceae; genus Paenibacillus; species Paenibacillus ottowii. Next base: position 1,870,984 of record NZ_CP191577.1, read on the forward strand.
TATGCAGAGAATTATAAACAAGTAGAAACGTGGTTGATTCACATAGAAAGCTACAGCAAAATTTCGTATGACTATTTTTCTAGTCACCCGTCTATGCCGATCTGGTCCGTATTGATCCGTTCGACCGGCAAATTTAAAGCGCAGTGATCGGTACGTTGGACGCAATGTATTATTGAATGGATTGAGACGAAACCTGCAACAATCACATTATTACAGATGTCGGGTAATATTTTTCACAAATGTGCTAAAAAAAATAAAAGTGCTATAATATAGCGCTTTTTAAACAGATACTTTTTTATTAAATAGCAACATAATTATTTTATAACTGGAGCTTCCATAGGATTAATACCACTAGTTGCCTAAGCTAATTGTTGATTTTGATTTAAACTATTTAAAAGATCCATATCACTGTTAGAAATTTCAAAATCAAACAAATCCAAATTTTCTCGAATACGTTCTGCTTTACTACTTCTACTTAATATTCCATAGCCACGTTGTAGAGCCCATCGCAATAATACTTTTGCCTCAGAAACATGAAGTTTATCAGCAATTTCTTTCCTGATCAATTGACATTCTTTTTTTGCATCCGTAAAAATATCTCCTCCTTGTTCTTTTCCAGTTCTCAAAGTTGAAAGCGGAGCGAGCGAACTATATGCAATCGGAGCAATTGAATTTTCACTCATGTAACTGGTCAGTTCGACTTGAGTACATAAGGGATGAAATTCGATTTGATTTGCTTCAGGAGCGGTGAGCCCTGCATCAAATATTTCTTTAATTGTTGAGATATTATAATTAGATACCCCAATATGTTTCGCCAAGCCTAATTTTTTCAATTCTTCTAGTGCCGTCCACTGTTCTAATCTAAGTTCGGACAAAGGAGCGTGTATTAGATAGAGATCCACGTAATCGAGCTGTAGTTGAATTAATTGATTCTTCAGTGTATCCATTGTTTGTTTATAATTTTTCGATGTTATTTCTGACGTTCCAGATACAGGATAAAGCTTTGTGGTCACAAATATTTGTTCTCTAGATACACCTGCTGCTTTTATTCCTCTACCAGTCCCTTCTTCATTTCGATATATTTCTGAAGAATCAATATGTCTAAAGCCAGCTGAGTTGGCCTCCCTTACACTAAATTCTTCCTGATCATTAGATAATTGGTAGGTGCCGAAACCAACAATAGGCATTCCAATTCTACTACGTGTTGTATTAGACAAAGTCATTTCACAGGACTCCTTTAAAATTTATAAAATTAGAGATCATCAATTCATTTTGAATATTAGGTTGGGTTCTTAAATGAATTAGAACTGTTTACCATACTTAAATTCTCTCTTTTTATTGAATTCGTTTTTTCTATAACTGCCTGTTGAAGATTAATATTATAATAGCCGCATATATCTAAAATACGAATGACTACATCCGCTAATTCTGAAGGTACGCCTTCAAGTTTCCCGTCTTCACTATAGTAATTTTTGTAAATTTCTCTTCCTTTTCTAACTTCTTCGAGAGCTTCAGACAACTCAGAATGACATAACGCAATCATTGTGCCAAACTCTCGCTTTTCCTCCCACCACCCATGTTCTTTTACTTGTATAACTTGGCGATACTCAATTATGATAAACCTTCTTTACATGAGTAATTAAGCAACCTCATTTATATTTGAAAATCTCCTTATTTTAATTTTATACCATTCTGAAATAATGTTCATAAAACGTATGGATTTTAAAAAAGCTCTTGTTTACATAGAAGTATAAGCCTCTCTTCTATGGCTATTGTTCCAATTCAACCATCTTGTATAGGAATGAGATAAAAAATAAGCAGATCATTGATCTGCTTATTAAAAGCAAAAACTCTTTAAATTTTACAAAAAAGTGTTTTCATTCTTTTTTATCGGAAAACTCCAATAAGAATTGGTGTAAAACAGATACCGACTTCCATAATACCGTTTCGTCTATATCAAATTTCCCGTTATGCAGAGGATAGGCTTTTTCTCCAGATTTCTTAGCCGTGAAGATAAAGAAGATCCCTTTTGCATAATCAAAGTAGTATGCTGCACTGTCGCCTGACAAATATTCCGTCGTTACCAATCTACAATGTTCCCCCCATACCTTCACTCCAGCAGCTAAACCTAAATCGACCAGCTCATCATCATTGATAATAGGTGGTACCGGTTGCTGATCAATCTCTACCTCGATGGTTAAATTAAATTCTTCTTGAATCTTTTCAATGTCCTTTAAAAATAGCTTACGCAGACAATCGTAATCCTTCATACGACACGCACGCAAGCTTCCTTCCAGTACGGTTTCGCCAGCAACAACATTTTTTGCCGTACCGCCGGAAATGGTTCCAATTCCTAAAATAAATGGTGAAGAAGATTGATAGGACTGGTTTAATTTTGTTATGGCTCTTATGACCTCTCCAGCTCCAGCGATGGTATCAGCGCCTTCCTGATAACTGCACCAATGACTCGCTTGTCCCTTTATTTTGATCTTCACAGAACCTATTGCAGCAGAAGAAGCACCGCGATGAAGCTCAACCCCAGAAGGTGCATCATTGACATAATGAAACATAGTAAAGTAATCTACTTTAGGCTGCTCCATCACTCCCCCGTCCAACATTAATTGAGTGCCCTTACCATTCTCTTCTGCCGGCTGAAAAATAAATTTCACATTCACCGGTAAATGCTCGCGATACTTCAAGCATAACTTTGCTAAGACAAGACCCGAAGCAACAATAGCATCATGGCCACAAGCGTGCATGACCCCGTCTTTCTGTGATTTCCATGGCAAATTATTTTCCTCATTAACTGCAATGGCATCCATTTCTGCTCGAATAGCGACCGTCTTACAGAGACTTTGTATATTTTCAGGCGCCCAAACCATTGCTGTTACTCCGTACTCTCCAACGCGACTCGTTTGTAAGCCCAATTTTTGGAGATACTTCTCAACATAATCGGCAGTTGCTTTTTCTTCCATGCTCAATTCCGGAAAAGTGTGAAAATGTCTTCTCAATTCAACGATTTCTTGCTGATAGCTATCATAAAAGATTGTATTTACTACCATATTTAACTGCTCCCTTTCTAAAATCAAATGCTAAACATTTTTGTTACATGTCGAAATATTCTTTTTTTATTAGATTTTCAGGATCAACATTCTTCTTTGAGAGCTTCTGATAATTCGGAATGACACAACTCCTTATGAATTAAATGTTTTGATTATATAGTCATTTATAGCATCACTCGTTACACAATGACAAACGGATGATTTTTTAGAGCTGTTTGCCTCCTGTGTTATAATGGGGATCGATCTATCGAAATAAAAAGGGTGATTGGATGATTAACTATACAGGATTCGATAAGACTTATCGTGATGTAGTAATGGATATTATTGAGAACGGTACGGATCAAGACCCTGCTTTGGTTCGTGCAAAATATGCAGATGGCAGTCCTGCACCAACTAAGTTTATCCAAGGAGTCAACTTTAAAGTTAAACCTGAAGACGGGATACCAATCTTGCGCTCAAAGCGAGTCTTTCAAAAAACACCTTTGGTCGAACTAGAGTGGATTTGGCAGGAGCTATCAAACGACGTAACCTGGCTTCAAGACCGCAAATGCAAGGTCTGGAACGAATGGGCCAACGCAGAAAATACGATTGGCAAAGCTTATGGCTATCAACTTGCCAAAAAATGTCGTAAAGTTTCTTGGCAAGAAGAAAAGCTAAATCAAGTGGAATATGTACTTTATCAGCTTGAAAAAAACCCTGGTTCACGTAGGATTATGACCAGTCTCTGGGACGTTGATGAACTGGACGAAATGACTTTGGAGCCTTGTGTCTGGGCTACAAGTTGGAAGGTAAACAATGGTGTGCTTGATTTACATGTTAAGCAAAGATCTGCCGACATGGCTTTAGGTCATCCGTTTAATGTCTACCAGTATGCAGTATTGCACAGATTAGTCGCTAATCAATGCGGCTATAATTTAGGCACACTGCATTGGTGTATCGACGATGCCCATGTATACGACAGACACATTGATATTTTAAAAGAACAACTATCTCAACCTATTCCTGAATGTACTCCCACACTGATTCTTCCAGAAGAATTCGATAAAAATGGAAAAAAGCGCTCTTTCTTTGATCGTAGATTGTCTGAAGTCAAGCTGATTGACTATGAACATAACGGTATTTTCAAGTATCAAATAGCTGAGTAACTCATCCATGACGTTGTTTCAGCTTCCGTGCTACTTTTATAAAAAGGCGCCACAGGGTTAAGTGACCCTGTGGCGCCTTTTTTAACTTTAGAATAATTA
>NZ_CP191577.1:1875300-1894666 GCF_050516475.1 Paenibacillus ottowii
ATTTAGAATAATAAACAATCCACTCACTATAACATTGACTCATACGTTGGTTATTAAGTGTTGCAAAAAGCATGCTTTTAGGAACGCCGCATTTCATCAATATAACTTAAACTTGGAAAATAAATCAGAAAGAAGGGAACGTAACTCAACCCTACTCCTGGTGTTCCAAAGCGGGGGAGAAAGCGTAGTAGCTCAAGTTTGAAAATTAGACTACTAAAGCGGCCAATCTCGAAGAATTAACCGCTTTTAGTCTCAAGGCTGTATTAAAAGCCCCTGTAAAAGTAATTGCTCCAATAGCATTTACAGTACCGACGTTTGTTAGTGCAGCTAGCGAATACGACACATTACCAGTCCCAGGGGTGAGATCAACGTGGTTAACACTGGTTGCTCCAAATGTGGAATTTGCAACTACATGCTGATTGATGCTAAATATAGTTGTAGTTCCGCGGAGAATTTGTAATTGGAGTGAAGTATTACCCGCTGTAGACTCCCATCCGACGATTCCTGTTAACCAAACTCTACTTCCCGTTGGAACCCCTATAATTTGTTATCGTTTTTAAAGTAGTTACAACTGACGTTATAGGAATTGCTGAACTTCCTGTCGTATTTGGCGTATTCTCCGATACCTGAAACTGTTGGAAAGAGCCGGTGGCTCCAGTTGCTCCGATGACTTCTGTTGCTCCAGTCGTGTCCTTTATCTTTGAGGTTTGAAGTCTATCGATACAACTTAATGATTTACCAAGTTGAAGTAAGGATTTTGTAATTCTCTTCTTGCCAAATATTATCTTTCTCCGTTCAGCGTAGTGTTTAGCTTCTTTCAGTTCTCTCAAGACCAAATTCACTTTTCTTATGCACCTTTTCTGCGATCTTCCTCGTTTACTCATTTTTTTCCTCTCACCCCGATACTTTCCGTGGGTGTTTGGTTTTCTTACATTTATTTAAGTAATCCAACGTACCATTGAGAATAACTATAGTGATTAAAATGTCATATTCAGCTTGTTCGAACCTTCCTAATTTTAAAAAAGCGCCTTGCTCGTCGTAGTCGCCAAATTGCAGCATTCAACATGCGTTTATTCCAGTGAATGATCATTGATCACTCCTCCTATGGAGAATTTGTGAACTATCATGCAAAAAGCCTTTTTTAATATTTGCTTCTATGATATTCAAAAGTAGCTCCTGCAGATGCAGGAGCTACTTTTTTTGCCTTGCTCGTCCCTGTTGTAAACGGATCAGAGCACCAGACTTCAGACCACTTCAACCTTGAAGTGATCTTTTTTTGTATGAGGAAATTCATCCTACATACCTGTTTTTTCGGTAAAGTTCAGTATTTGGCGAAAATCGCGTAAATATGACAAGTGGGAAGTGTAGTTACTCTCATCTCCATGCTTCTCCATGATCGCCCAGGCTAATTCCATATCATATCGGTTTTCCCGGCAATAGGCCTGCAAGATCGGTATATACCGCTTATAAAGCTCTTGCAAGTAATCTTGGTACTTTTTTTCCTGCTCCAGCCATCGGCTCTCTGTGGAGCGTTTAAAGGGTTCTACGAAGTCGGATTTACCCAACTTATAGCATGTCAGGTACTCGACTCCCTCAAAGCTTGGACCAGGCGGATTTCGGAATATAAATGTATCGTTTTGCCTAGCGATCCCCACGGTCTTCCCTTCTTCATCTTTGCCTACGCGCACAATAATTTTTTCATTTAGCAAACCGTTCGCCTTCCTCTTATTTAAGTCCAATATAAGGAGCCGGATTGACGTGTGTCCCATTAATGGCTATTTCAAAGTGAAAGTGAGGGCCAGTGCTTCCACCTGTAGAACCACACTTTCCAATCTCTTGTCCAATCCGGATATCTTGGCCGACAGAAACCTCAATAGCGACAAATGGCCGTATGTCGTTCGGTATCCACCACCATGATCTATCCAAATGTACTGACCATATCCTTTTTTTGGGTTACTGGCATCCTGCCATCCGGCAAAAGTGACTTTTCCTGCCTTGACTGCCTGTATAGAGGTTCCCTTGGGGCTACACCTTTATGGGGCTTTCCGACCTGTCCAGTAATGGGATGCACACGCGGGCCAAATGGAGACGTTACAGGCCCTTCTACTGGACGTGCAAACCCTCCTTTTCCTGGTTCAACTGTTTCAATAGGCTTATAGCCATCTTGGATAAACAAAGTTGCATATTTCATAACCTCGGCCACATACTCCTGACTCTGATTATAGGTGAATACGGCCTTTTCATACTCTCCATTGGCCGCGCCATTAGCGGCCAGATAATGAGCTGCGGAAAAATAGCATCCTTTACATTCCACATATCTGCTTTCCCATCACCGTCAGCGTCTACCCCATATCCCCCGTACTTCTGGATCAGCGCCAGGCTCGTTTTTTCTTCCTCAGAAAATTGGCCTTTTCCGTTCGTTCCCTTACAGCCGGGCGCTCCTCATCCAACAAACGTACACGGCATAAATTGCATATGTCCCTCGGCCCCAACCTTGGATATCATCGGTTTTAAGGTGGAAAAACGAGTTTCAATACGGTGTACCGCTGCAAGCAAATTCCAAGGTACCCCATACTTTTCTTCTGCCGCACATTATATTATATATAAATCGTCGCGCTTATTATCTCCGTTACAACAGGATAAGCAAAACCCACACTATCGTAAATCCTTGTCAAATCAAGGGTTCTTGAAGCTAATCTCCTTTATTTGTAGTGCAAAATAGCAATCTAAATGAGTACAAAACAACGCCCGAAATTACACTCATTACCATATTTGATAATTCAATTTTTTCTGGAAAATTATACGACCTACTGATATCCTTATGCCGTTGGCAGCGTAAAACGAACGACAGGAACGAAGAACGGTGCGTATTGACTCATAAACGGACGCTCTTCGTGCCATTAAACCAGGTTGCATGAGCCTATTTCCCTGCTCTGCCTCTCTTGCTCACCAAATCGGAAGCCAGCCTCCTTGCTACAGATGCCCAGGCTGGTTAAAACAAGCCTTTAGAGTTTAACCAGTTCATGAAAAAAAGGGTGTTTTGGAATTACTCCAGAAACACCCTTGCTATCAATTCGTTTAAGTATACATTTTATTCAAACAACGTATCAGTTCATTTGTTACCTTCAAGGTAAAACTGTCCTGTTCTGGTATGATCTTGTCGGAGATCAGGTAATCCGTATCCGCATGGGAGACCTTGGCTGTTCATTGTGCACTTACGACACACCGTTAATTGTTTTGGCCGTAATGATCTACATCCGGTAGCTCATCGAGCGTGATTACATTTGGATGGTTGAACACTTTGTTCAAATGCTCCCGGCTGTTGTTTACGCCATCGGTCAGGAACTCTCCTGTCCAGGTAGTGAACCAGCTCCAGTTTGTTCCGTCACTGGAGAGCAAATCCGGATCCGGGATCGCGCCGTTCTCGGTTAATGCGACCAGCTTCTGGTCGTTCACAAGCGAGACGAGGGCGTCATATTTGTCAGTGACTGGTCTATAGTCGCCCGCAGACGGATAATGGTCCGTACTCACGATGTCTACAACATCGTTTCCCGGATACCACTCTGGCGCACTAGAATTCCAGATCCAAATCAAATTGTTCAGGCCATGCACGTTCGTTAAGCGATCATACACCAGGTGGTAAAGTTTCTTTGACGGCTCCGGACCTTTCGCGCCCCACCAGAACCATCCCCCTTCCGCTTCATGCAACGGTCGGAAGAGCACGGGGATTTTCGCATCTTTTAGCTTTTGAAGCTGTGCCGCAATGGCATCGATATCCCGTAAAATAAGTTTATAATCCTCGGATTCCGGGTGATTCAACGCGTAGTCAACGTCGAAAGTGGTGGAATCCCCGAAGAATCCCTTGTACCACTCTTTACCGGGCTGGTCAATTAAACCCTTAGGCGCGTTCCAATGCCATACGACGGTGACAATACCGCCTTGGCTGTGCCAATCGATCGCATTCTCGATCTCGGAGGAGGAAGCGCCGTGCTCGACTCGAGACGGTGAATAATCCATCAGGTCGAATCCTACAATGGCTGGCTTTTTACCAATCGCGTCCTGCATCCAACTAATGTTAGAACTGTTCTGCTGACCGGATAGTATACTCTTGCCATATTGATCGACAAGATAGCTCATCAACGATTTGGCTTCAGGCGAAGCGCTGGGATTAACGAGTGTCTTGCTAACCTGATGCTCCTTAGTGACTGTCAATTTTTGAAATTGGGCCGCCCCCACGTTCAGAACCCCTGATCCTGCTTCATACACAGCGTCAGACACGGTAACCGGTTCTTCGGATGCATGGGCAAAATAGTTGATATTGCTCTCTGCGCCTGCCACCATTGGTAGCGAGAATAATAACGCTGCCCCGGTCAGGGCGCTGATCAAACTCTTCGTTTTTTTGAATGAATTCATACTAGTTATCCTCCTAATGTTTATATGCTGCTGTCTGTTATCGCAAGATAAGGTCTGTTATGTGAGAAACAGGAAGTTATCTCAAAGAACCTAATCCTACGATCTCAAGTATTTATATTCTGTTTTAGCCCCCTTTTTTTGTGCATAACATAATCCATTTTTCTAGTACACTACCTTCTCTCCTAAGGATCCGGCTGGTTGACTAAACCCATCAATCGCAACGTACATTATTTTTTTGTTTAGCGAGTTGATCCCATCTTCCTATATGAAAAGGCTTTTTGGCGAATCCTCAATTATATCGACATCAAGGAAAAAAATTGAAATAGTTCTATTTGAGTGAAATTTATTTCATATAACAATGAGCTATCAATTCCTGCAAAGAGTGGTAGAGACTAAGTGTGTGATAAAGAAAATATTTTCGTTTCATTTTTATGAATCTTTAATTCACCCTTATGAATTTTGATTTAAATTATTGTTATTCTTGTACTATATAGAGGATTCATACTCACACACATGTTAAAAACGAATCAGTTTACTTCTTCCATGCAGCTCGAGGATGATCAGATCAATATGAAGATTGCGGACGATGTAAAGAGGTAAGAGGAATCTACGATTATCGTCGGGTCAAAGTATAGATCGAGAATACGCTTGATGAACGAGATGAGGAGTTAAGCTATCATACGTAAGAAAAATCCTTATTGCGCTATTTAATATTTAATGAACAGAAAACCTATCTGCCATCAAAGACTTGTATAACAACGAGATTATCGCCTATTAGATCAGCTGTAGAAATGACTTGAAATTATTTAGCCATTTTCAAATCAGAGTGTTTAAACGCTACACTTTTCGAACAGGTGAAAAAGTAGAGCATGTTATCTAATTGACGTCTATTCATAAAAAAACAATATTAATATTCTCTGCATAAAATTAAACAACCTAAGACCGTATGAATATCGGACTCAGGTTGCTTAAATATTGCTTTTTTATTATTGTTTACTTGGCAGGGATCAGTTCATAAAGAGGGGTTCTCTTTTTTAACATGAATATTCAGATTAGCTTATTTATTAAGCAGTTTTTTTGTTACCCAAGTTATAGCTGCATTATTAACATCTTCACCCTGATCACCTAAACTGTACCCTCTGTAAAGGACATTTTAAAAAGGGCTTAGGCTGCTTTAAAAAGATGATCTCTGTATTGAACAGGGGTCATCTTTTTTAAATTCCATTGGTATCTGTAATGGTTGTAATAAGTCATATAGTCATCAATTTCACGTCTTAGCTCTTCCATAGTCGCACAGGGTTTGATGGAGGCCTCATCCTTAAAATGACCAAAGAAGGATTCTTGGGGGGCGTTATCCCAACAGTTTCCTCGTCTAGACATCGACTGGTTTAACCCCATTTTCTTAACCATCTTTTGAAAATCAGGATGTGTGTAATGTGTTCCCTGATCCGAATGAATAAAGGCACCCTTTGCTTTTTTAAATCTTCGATTTTTCTTCAGCTTTAGAAGAGTGTCCGTCGCAAGGTCCATAGTGATTCTCTCTGAGACATGATAAGCCAGTATTTCATTGGTTGAACCGTCCTTGATCGTTGATAAATAAGCTTTCTTGCCTGTACTATAATATAAATAAGTGATATCTGTCAGTAACACCTTGCTGGGGATGTCCTGCTTAAATTCCCTATTCAAAAGGTTAGGAACAACCCGATGTCCCTGAGTCGCCTTCATCATCCTTTTATAGGGATTTGCCTTCCGGAAAGGACATACAATGCCGTATTTCTTCATAATTCTCCGGATCCGTTTCAAATTGTAGACAACCTTAAACTGGCCCTCTAATATCATCTTGATAGAACGGGCCCCTTTCTTGCGTCTTTTGAAACGGAAGGCCTTCAGGATCGTTTCTTTTACCTGTTCATCATCCTGTTCTCATTGCTTCCGCTTTTCCGCTGATTCGGAAGACCAGTACTTGTAATAGCCACTCTTGGAGACCCCGGCCATTCTGCATAAATGGTTCACCATTCGATGAAGGTCGTATTTCCGGATAACGGTATGGATCAAAATATATTTCTGGCAAGGTGCCCAATCTACTTGTCTTTCAGCCCCCATTCCGCCATACGGATCTTTTTTAACAGTTCGTTCTCCGCTCTTAATAAGGCGTTTTGCGCTTCAAGCATGGCGTTCTTTTCTTCCAGTGTCAGTTCCCTTCTAAGGGGTCTTCCAGATGATTGGCTCCTTGTATCGTGCAGACCCAAGACACCGTTTTCCCGGAAGCTCGCACGCCATCTTTTTCCCGAGGATCGTACTCGTTGGAGTCCGATTACATGTACATCAAATCCGCATTCCTCAAATATAGCCCTCGGTAGCTTGCCCTTTTTATTTTCTGAAATAAAAAGTTTCTTGAATTCATCCGTATATGTAATACCTTTTGATGTAACTGACTTAACATAAAGATTGTTAGAAAGCTGTTCGATTTCTTTCTCTGTAAATGTCTTTTTACTCATTCCTGTTTCCACTTCCCATTTTTCTCGATATATAAAAAGTACCCTACGGAGAGACTTTTTTAAAGTGTCTACTCTATAGGGTACAGTGTAAATGGGATGTGCTTTTTTGTTTTGCTTGGCAACGTCCTATTCTCCCAGGACCCTGCGGTCCAAGTACCATCGGCGCTGGAGGGCTTAACGGTCGTGTTCGGGATGGGTACGTGTGGAACCCCTTCGCTATCGCCACCAAACATGAATTTACACTGTAAATTCTACCTTCAAGGTGTTACACCCTGAAAACTGGATCCGAAACTTTATTGCGTCTTATCTTTAGGATAAGCCCTCGACCGATTAGTATTGGTCAGCTCCATGCATTACTGCACTTCCACCCCCAACCTATCTACCTAGTCGTCTTCAAGGGGTCTTACATACTGGGAAATCTCATCTTCAGGGGGGCTTAAAAAAGATTATTGCACAAATATTATGTGGGGCATCACTGATGACTCTAGAATACCGCATAAAGGAAGAATTTTCAACTTCTTCTGTAGTAGTCTTTAAAAACCTTAAAACTGGTTCAGATGGCCGTTTAAGTTTGTTCAAATGTCCACCAGTGACTGATTTTCAATAGAATTTTATTTTTTTCTAAATTTCATGCTCCATATTTGTTGATTCCCACCCGACAATTAGTCAACAAAGAAAAGGACGGGGAATGATAACCCCGTCCTTGACTGCAGCCATTAGTCAACTTCGTAGCCTTGCTCTTCAATGGCTTCCTTAATCGCCTCTAACGATAAATTGTTTTCATCATATTCAACAGTGACCGAATTGCTTCTCAGATCTACCGCAGCGGACCCGCCGAGTTCCTTTACCGCCTTCTCGATCGAATTCACACAGTGCTGGCACGACATGCCGCTAACTTGAAGTGTAGTTTGTTGCATAGTAACGCCTCCAATTTGGAATTATTTCATCAGTTTATTAACCGTAGTCAACAATTCATCAATAACGTCTTCTTCCCCGGCCTGGATCCGTTCTACAACGCAGCTTTTCATGTGGGCTTCGAGCAATAGCTTGCCTACACCATTCAAAGCCGATTGGATGGCAGCGATTTGATTCAAGACGTCATCACAATACGTATCCTTCTCGATCATACCTCTGACACCTCGGATCTGGCCCTCAATTCGGTTTAAACGAGACTCCAGATTGCTCTTGGCCTTCTCCGAATGATGACTTTTCCTTACACCTTCCACGGAGCAGCAGGCATCTGTATCCTGTACCAATGTCAATTTCAGGTTATGCAATAGCTTCACCCCCTTTCCATATATTCGGTTTAGTAAACCTCTATCAATGTCATACCCTTGCTTGAGAAATACGGACATCCATCATACCTTTAGTTCTGTGGACCTTTCGCATCGAGATTCATGCTGCTGCTGTGTCCGGGAGACAATTCCACTACGGGATCCATGTAAACTTTAGCGTTATTGACAACCGTTGGCGCTTCTTCGAATCCGACGGCGATCAGCTTCAATTTGCCCGGATATGTCGTGACGTCTCCGGCCGCATAGATACCCGGAATGTTCGTCTGCATTCTCTAATCGACGATGAGCGAACCGCCCTCAACGGCAAGACCCCACTCTCCAATCGGCCCAAGCGAGCTGACAAACCCGTAATTGATGATGACTTCGTCGACGTTGGCCAACGTTATCAATTGGGTCTTTACGTCCGTCAATTCGACCCGCTCGATTCGGTCTTCTCCGTGAATCGAAGTAATCTCGGTCGTCACAATAGCGTTGACTTTGGACCGCATGAGCAACTCGACGCTATGCTTATGGGCACGGAATCTATCGCGGCAATGAACGAGTGTCACAGTATCCGCGATCGGCTCGAGCATCAGTTCCCAATCGAGAGCGGAATCGCCGCCTCCGCATATGAGCACGTTCTTGCCGCGGAAACGTTCCATATCGCTGACAAAGTAATGGAGGTTCGTCTTTTCAAAGCGCTCTGCCAGTGGCAGTTCAAGTCTCCGAGGCTCAAAGGCCCCGTCGCCCGCCGTTACGATAACGGCCTTAGCATAGCGATCGGTTTCAATCTCGAAGAATCGTTCGTCGAGTTTTCTGACATTCAGCACTTTTTCCTCAAGTCGAACGTCGGTACGGAACAGATCCATTTGCTTCTTTAAATTGTCTACGAGTTCCTGGGCCCTCACTTTAGGGAAGCCGGCCACGTCGTAAATGTATTTCTCCGGATACAGGGCAGCAAGTTGACCGCCAAGTTGAGGCATTCTTTCTATTAATTTAACCGACATCTGCCTCACGCCGGCATAGTAGGCGGCGAACATGCCTGCAGGACCGCCTCCTATGATGGCTACATTCGAAATCGTGCGACTTGCATCGTTCATCTCCTGTCCCTCCGAAGCGATTCTTCTTCCCTGGCCAAGACCGTTAAGCAAATGGCTCATCCGAATCCTTGATTGAATCGGTTGGGCAGCCATCTCGCGCGTCCTGCAGATCCTCCAGCAAATGGCTGTCTATCTCCGTGATTCCGCGATTATCGTCGCCCTTGAAGATAACATGGGCCAAGCCCTCGTCGTCATAGTCGAAAATATCGGGTGCTACCGCTCCACAAGCTCCGCATGTAATGCAAGTATCCTTCTCCACCCATGTAAATTTCGGCATCCCAAACACTCCTTTACATCCTGTTACTTTTGAACGGCTATCCTTTTCAACTGTCCCAGCGAAATCCGGTCTACGAATTTGCTGAACTTTTCTTTGCCTTTTGCATGAGCTTTATAAAAATCAATAATAGAAGTTACGGCTGGAATCAATTGGTCTTCCATGACTCCCGAAAGCAGGAGCTCGGCAAAGGAGGTTTTAAGTCCTTTCGATTCGCCGCCAACATAAATATCAAACTTGTCGCGCATTTTGACGACTCCGATATCCTTAATGAGCGGTTCGCTTGTTCCTAGCGCACATCCGGCATACCCGATCTTAAGCGGTGTGGGTGTTTCAATGCCGGCGATCGCTTGATTCAATCTTTTTGCCGTTGTAAACCCGGCTTCTTCGGCGCCTTTGCAAAAATTACAAGCAATGAGGCTCTTCGTTACAAAGCCCGCCGGATTCACTTCAAGACCGTCTCGTTCAAGCTCTTCCTTGATTGACTCTCGCTTTTCAAGCGGCACTTCTGCGTACAGTTGTTTGAAGGGAGTCATTTCCACCTTTACATTCGGCCCAAGAATGTCCCCGATTTTCACAAGCTGATGAGGAGTGAACAGACTTCCTCCAACCTGGATCGGCGGACTGATGGCGATTTTGATTGTTTTCTCCATTATGTCTTTAAGCTCCCTTATTTGGTCTTGTTTCTAATCCACCATCACTTGTCCCATCATTCCGCTATCTTCATGCTCAAGAATGTGACAATGAAACATGTAGACTCCATTTTTATGGAACGTGACTGCAATCTTGGCCGTTTGCCCCGGCTGAAGAGATATGGTGTCTTTATAACCCGATAGGTTCTCAGGCGGTTCCTTTCCATTAATCGATATCACTTGGAATTGCGTACCATGAATATGGAAGGGGTGATTCATTCCTCCCATTGAATCTTTTACATTTTCAACTTCCCATACTTCGGTTTCGCCTTGCTTCTGGGTGAAGTCGATTCGATTGGGATCAAACTTCTTTCCATTAATCGTCGTCTCCTTACCCATACCTGCTAACTTGAACTTTTTCGTGACCTTTTTATTTTTTATTTCATCCGTAATCGCAGCGTTGTTTAATGTCTTTACTTCCTGCGTGGATTGGGGTAGCTCCTCCGTGTCCTTCAAGTGAATCGGCAAGATCTTTGTGTTGTCATCATTGATAAGTGAAATTTTATTTCCTTTCACTTTGGTCAAATCGACAATCACTTCGACTCGTTCGGAGGGCGCCATTTCAATCTCCGTTATCGTGTTCGGTTTATTTAAGAACCCTCCGTCACTTGCAATTTGTTGAAATTCCATATTATTATCCAAGTGCAGCTTGTAGCTTCGCATATTGGAACCGTTCAATATGCGCAGACGGACTTGCTTACGATCAATGGTTAGCTCCGGATCGGCCACCCCATTGATCAAGAGCGTCTCTCCTGTCGTTCCGTCCGCATTCATCGCCTTAGCATAATCAAGCTGTTTGTCAGCCGTGAATGCTTTGTCTTGAAGAATAATGGGTAGATCGTCTACTCCATAAGTTTTGGGGATTTCCAGTGCCTCACTATTCGTGTCTTCAATATAAATCATTCCGGCCAATCCTTTATAGACTTGCTCCGCTGTATTTGGCGATGGATGAGGATGGAACCATAAAGTTGCCGCTTCTTGATCCACCTTGAACGAAATTGTTCTTTCTTGCCCTCGCTTCAGCACAGGTTCAGGACCACCGTCAACATCCCCCGGGGCTTCTAATCCATGCCAATGAAACGTAGTATTTTCTTTTAAATCATTCACTAAATGGAAGGTTACGTTCATTCCTTGCTTCAACCGAATGACAGGTCCCAGGAAATCCCCATTATAACCGTACGTCTTTGTTTGCGTTCCATCGTATATTTCATAGGTTCCTTGCTGGGCTCGTATGGTGTAGGCGACGGAGCTGGTATCTTCCAGGTCAGGTTTCAGCAGCTTTGGGAAAGTCAGTTCATTTATCCCCAGACTGCTCTTTAATGCTGTAACGGATTCGTGGCTTATATCCATGGAAGAAGGGTCCATCTCCCCCATGTTCATAGAAGAATGGTTCATCCCCGCCATATCCATTGACTGATCTTTCGAATCGTTCCTACTGCCATACACACTGTAGCCCGTTATAACGACCCCGAGGTACAGGATTGCCGTAACCGCCCAGATCGTAATACTCCGTTTCATCTATATCCCTTCCCTTTCTACGTTCATATTTCATACTTTCAACTTAATTCTCTGCAGCCGCAGAGCGTTTAGAACAACCGAAACCGAACTGAACGCCATTGCTGCTCCTGCTAACCAGGGAGCCAGGAAACCTGCAGCTGCAATCGGTACACCCAGAATATTATAGGCGAGCGCCCAGAACAGATTTTGTTTAATATTCGTGATTGTCTTCTTGCTCATGTAAATAGCGTCTGCGATACTCGTTAGATCGCCTCGGATGAGGGTGATGTCCGCTGCTTCCATTGCCACATCGGTACCTGTACCGATCGCCATCCCGATATCAGCCGTCGCAAGTGCCGGAGCATCGTTAATTCCATCCCCTACCATGGCCACCTTTTTGCCGGCTTGCTGAAGCTTTTTCACTTCGTCCGCCTTGCCTTCCGGCAGAACTTCTGCAATGACATTTTTAATCCCAACCTGGTCCGCTATCGCTTTTGCCGTTTGCGTATTGTCGCCCGTGATCATGACGACTTCCATACCCATTTTGTGTAGGCGAGCAATCGCTTCTTTAGAGGTAGCTTTGATGGTATCGGCAACGGCCACCATCCCTGCGTAACGTCCATCGATCGCTGCCAGCATTGCTGTTTTCCCTTGCTTCTCCAAGCTCTCCATGACGGCCAGTACATCTTGAACGGCAACGTTGTATTTGGCCATGAGTTTACGTGTTCCGATATGCAGCAGCTTACCATTTACCGTTGCTTGGATACCGAAACCGGGGATGGCTTCGAAGGATTCAGACGACCCAAGGCTAATGCCTTTTTCTTTAATGCCTTCAACAATCGCTTCTGCAAGTGGATGTTCGGAGTTTCTTTCCGCCGTTCCAACGAGTGAGAGAAATTCGTTCTCGTCGATACCATTTGCTACAATAACATCCGTTAAAGACGGCTTGCCGTTTGTGACGGTCCCTGTTTTGTCAAGGATTATCGTGTTCAAGCGATGCGTCGTCTCAAGGTGTTCCCCGCCTTTAAACAAGATTCCGAATTCAGCCGCACGACCCGAGCCGGCCATGATCGAAGTTGGAGTAGCAAGACCAAGCGAACAAGGGCATGCGATAACCAGGACTGCAATGAATTTCTCCAAAGCCGAAGCAAACTCGCCAGGTTCGACGGCAAAATACCAAACAAAAAATGTAATGACCGATATTACTACAACAATCGGAACAAATATACCTGAAATCACGTCCGCCAGACGTTGGATCGGTGCTTTAGATCCTTGCGCCTCTTCAACCACCTTGATGATCTGTGCCAGCGCCGTATCTTTACCGACTTTAGTTGCTTTGACTTTCAGGAAACCATTCTTGTTGATCGTCGAGCCAATGACGGTGTCACCAATCGTTTTATCAACCGGAATACTCTCACCCGTTAGCATCGATTCATCAAGCGCGGATCTGCCCTCGACAATTTCCCCGTCAACAGGCACCTTTTCCCCTGGCTTCACATAAACGATATCCCCTGCCAGAACATCTTCGATTGGGATAATCATCTCTTGACCGTCACGAACGACCGTTGCATTCTTCGCTTGAAGCCCCATCAGCTTCTTGATCGCCTCTGACGAACGTCCTTTCGCTTTCGCTTCAAACAGTTTCCCGAGTAGAATTAAGGTGATAAGAACAGCACTGGTTTCATAATAGAGTTCAACCATATGGGAGTTCGAGCCAATGGACATAATACTTAGATACAAGCTGTAGAAATATGCAGCTGATGTCCCCAGCGCAACGAGTACGTCCATGTTTGCACTCTTATTTCTTAGCGCTTTATACGCACCTACATAAAACTGCCTGCCGACAATGAATTGAACAGGTGTCGCGAGGGCAAGCTGCACCCAGGGGTTCATAAACATGTCAGGCAGCCAAATGAATGATGTAAATTTAAAGTGGCTGACCATAGCCCACAAGAGCGGGAAGGACAAAATCACGGCGAACAAAAACTTTCCTTGTTGCTTTTCGATTTCTTTTTGCCGATGGTCAACATGCTCCCTTGCATCATCCTTCTTTTGTTCAAGAGCATAGCCCAGCTTTTTGATTGCCTCTTTCATTTCATTCGTCGAAACTTGATCGGGGTTATATTCGACAAGAACCGACTCCAGTGCGAAATTGACATTTGCTTTATCGATTCCATCAAATTTGTTCAGCCGTTTTTCAATTTTGGCTGCGCAAGCAGCACAGGTCATTCCGGTGATATCAAATTCAACTTTCTCGCTAACCGTGTTATAACCGAGCGATTGGATTTTCTCTTTAAGCTTGCTGATATCGGTATTCTCCGAATTATATTTTACTGTTGTTCGTTCGAGTGCCAAATTGACATTTGCATCATCCACACCTTGAAGTTTTTTCAACCCTTTTTCAATTTTTGTTGCACAGGCCGCACACGTCATGCCTGTTATTTGTAGGGTTACTTCCTTTTGACTCATTCTCCATCCCACTCCCGTTCAAAATACCCCAGTGGGGTATATTAATGATAAATATAGTATACCCCCCTACTCTATATTATTCAAGTACCCCCTCCCCCTATTTTCTTGATGTACGATCCTTGACAAAAAAGACGGGACACAAGGCCCGTCTAGAATCCGATAAAATGTCCATTAGCCAACTAATCCGCTGATTTCGGCTAGGTTTTCCGCAAAGCCAACGAAAACCATCTCCCCTATTACAATGGTTGGAACAATCTGTTTCCCCGTTAATTTCCAGACTTCCTCCGGATACTTAGCATCTTCCTCGCAATTATATTCCGTGTAGGGGACATCATGCTCTTTGAAGAAACGTTTCGCATAATTGCAGTCACTACAGGTGGGAATGGTATATATTTTTACCCCTGCTTTCATGTCCGACTCCTCCCTCCCTCTTCATACTGTTAACACTTTATGCGGTGGCGTCATATCCTTTTGCCGGATAGCTTCCTCAATATCGGATATTTGTACTTTCGATTCATCAAAACGGACATTTATCGTTCCTTGTTCGAAATTAACATGGCCTTCAGCACCAATCGCTTGGATGGCACCTTCAATTTTAGGAACACAAGAACGGCAAGACATACCTTGTACTTTCACGGTTGCTTCTTTCACTGTTTCCACCTCCTTTCAATATTTCCCGCTGTACTCTCGAACCCAATCATTGAACTTATTTCACTTCGACGAAAATTCTCACCTTTTCATCAACCGTTAATGCCTCTTCATTTCATGTAATAGTTCGATATGAATTAAATATTCTTCGGATTACGTACAAACAACCATGACAGGATTGCTCCGGCTACCGCTACGAATCCCGACCAAAGAAATGCCTGATGGAACCCGTCATTTAGCATATTGATGGATTCTGCATCTGTATGAGCTGTTGTAGCTGCAGATATTGCGACCATGACCGCCAATCCGATTGCTGAGCCAACTTGATAGCTGGTGTTGGCAATACCAGAGGCCAGTCCTGCCTCTTCCGGTTTTGCCTCGGACATTGAAGCCATTGTCGCCGGGATATAAGCCAAAGACATCCCCAATGCTCCAAGCAAAGAGGAGGGCAAAACATTGGCTATAAACGTACCATCTACAGGCGTGTTCCCAGTAAACAAGAACAGGGATCCTCCAAGAGCAAGCAACCCGATTACGATATTGGCTTTGATACCTAATTTACCGATTAACTTCCCGGTGACTGATACCATAAAAACCATGATCAAAATAGTAGTAGGTAGCAATCCCAATCCACCTTGGAGTGCCGAAAACTGGAGTATCTGCTGCATATATAAGTTCAGAAAAAACCAGAGTGGGATCCAAGCGGCAGATAAAGCTATAAGGGCAAGGTTTCCCGCCATCAAATTAGGGGTTGAGAAAATCTTTAATGGTACAAGTGGTTCTTTTCTGGCTTTTTGAACGATAAGAAAGAGAATGAGTAAAATAACAGCTGCGGCGAGGAGCCCTATCGTGATACCCGAAGTCCATCCATTCTGTTCTGCAGTAACAATCCCGTAGACGGCAGTTACGAGTGCTGCCGTGACCAGAACGGATCCGGCAATATCGATACTCCCTTTTTGTTTTGACCCTTTGCCAATCAGTCCCGGCGTCATGGCCAGAACCAATAGTCCGAGAGGTATATTAATCAGAAAAGTCCATTGCCAGCTCAGCCACTCTGTGATCACTCCGCCTAAAAAGACGCCCGCCGTCCCCCCTGCAGCGGCAGATGCTCCCCAGAAACCAAGCGCCTTTCCTAACTCTTTTGGATTGCCACTAAAGAGCATCATAACGATTGTTAGCGCAGAAGGTGCTATAAGAGCAGAGCCGAAGCCCTGCAAAGCACGTCCGGTATTTAAAGACTCTTCATTCCATGCAATACCCGCCAGTAGAGATGCAAGCGTAAGTATGGCAAATCCCCACATAAATATGCGGCGTTGCCCAAATATATCGGATAGCCGTCCGCCTAGCAGCAATAAACCACCAAAAAAGATGACATATGCATTAAACACCCACTGTAAGCCCGCTTGAGAATACCCAAGGGCCTCCTTAATCGCCGGCAACGCAACTCCGATTATTGATGTATCCATAATGACCATGAAGTTGGCGAGACAAAGAATGGCTAATGCGCGCCAACGTTTTGGGTCTGCCTGAACGGCAGAAAGAGGCTGTTTCATGTTGTACTCCCCGATCCTTTGGTTTTGAATGGCTTATCGTTTTGACGGCCGTCATTTGGATCGAAATGCCATTCGATTTTTAAGATATACCCACCGGGGGTATAAGTCAAGAACATTTTACTATACCCGGGTACCGTATTTATTTATAATCTTTTAGGAATGGAATATCACAATACACTCGTCAATGCATACTCTAGTGGCCATTTGGTGAAACCAGAATTCCACGGGTTAGTCGAAATGCTTAGGATTTACTTGTGGCTTAAGGCATGCAGATTCGACGTTTTGTCCTTCGTCCAGTGATTTATAACTACAGTAATGGATCGCACAAAATATGCCTTTCTCTGGAAAGGCATATTTTCAGGCTTTCGAGAAAGTCTCGACAGCCTGTTTTATGTTGATTTTATTTAATACGACACCGCGTTAATGTTGTATAATATAGGTAACTATTGTAGAACGGATGGTGTTGATATGCTACGTTCCAACCGTGAAAAACAACAATCCTACGAATTTGTTTCCATCGAAGATCTAGTTCCTCAAGATCACTTGCTCCGTAAAGTAGATAAGTATATCGATTTTTCGTTTATTGATGATAAAGTTCGACCACTGTATTGTGCGGACAACGGGCGCCCTGCCATTGATCCTACCGTGTTGTTTAAAATGATCTTCCTCGGTTATTTCTATGGCATTCGCTCAGAACGGCAACTTGAGCGGGAGATTCAGACCAACCTTGCCTATCGCTGGTTCCTGGGGCTGGGTTTAACCGATAAAGTCCCAGACCACACCACCATAAGCTGGAATCGTCGCACTCGGTTTAAAGACACCACGATCTTTCAAGATATCTTCGATGAAATTGTGCTACAAGCGATCTCTCACCACATGGTGGGCGGGCGTGTTCTCATCACGGACTCCACACACGTCAAAGCCAATGCTAACAGACACCAGTACACCAAAGAACAAGTATTACAGAATACCAAGGACTATATGGACGAGTTGATCGAAGCGGTGAAGGATGACCGAAAAAAACACGGAAAAAAGCCTTAAAATCCCGAGAGGAAGTGAATGAAGAGAAAGAAATTAAAGTAAGCAAAACAGACCCAGACAGCGGCTATATGATCCGTGATGGCAAGCCCGAAGGCTTCTTCTATCTGGACCACCGTACGGTGGATATGAAGTACAATGTGATTACGGATGTGCATGTGACACCGGGGAATGTACATGATTCCGTCCCCTATTTGTCCCGTTTGGATCGCCAAAGAGAACGTTTTGATTTTCAAGTAGAAGCGGTTGCACTAGATTCCGGTTATTTAACGACGCCGATTTGCCGAGGTCTGCAAAACCGGAAGATTTTCGCTGTGATTGCTCACCGAAGATTCCATCCTAGACAAGGACTGTTTCCGAAATGGAAGTTTGAATACGATGCCAAACGCAATGTGTATAGATGCCCAGCCCAACAGGAACTGCCCTACCGAACGACGGACCGGAAGGGATACAGACAGTACGCGTCTGATCCAGATCAGTGTCAGCACTGCCCGTTACTGAACCAGTGTACCCAGTCTCAGAAAGTGGTGGCTCGCCATGTCTGAGAAGACAGCAAAGAATGGGTACGGAATAACCGCTGAGCCCATCTGGAAAACGGCTGTACCGCAAACGAAAAGAGACGATTGAGCGAAGCTTCGCGGATGCTAAAGAGCTCCATGGGTTTCGCTATTGCCGTATGCGCGGACTTCCGAACGCCAGGGAACAAGCCCTCATGACGGCAGCCGTGCAGAACATGAAGAAGATGGCGATTCATCTGGATCGCCTGGCGAAACAGGGGTAATACCCCGTTTTCCCCAGGTGCCAGACCCATTATTATGTAAAGGAAAAGAAACCCTCGTCTCTAAAGACGGGGTTTCTCGACAATCTGAAGGTGAACTACGTTTCACCTTTTTTCTTAATAGCCTTGTGTTCTAATTACCGATCAGTCTTCTTTCTCATTGCTTAATTGTGCTAACGTATCAATAACAGCAGCGGCGGTCTAAGACTTATTTATCAAGTCGTAGTTCGCCGCTGTTCCAAGACCCACAGGAGATTCACTGAAATAAGCTTTAAATGCAGTGTTAAAATTAAAACAGCGGCAGCATAGGTTGAGCAAAAAAAAGTCTATGACTGCTGCTATTTTAGTAATTTCTTTTAACTTGTTAGGGTTTGTTAAATACCTTCAACAGCCCTCTCAACTTGAATTACTGCTGTTGGGCAAGTTCCATTTTGAGTTGCAGATGTTAAATCGCATTCCATATCACTTTGCCATTTTGACGGGTTAGTATTATCCGGAATGACCTGTTTGACAATATCACAGTAATGTTTTTCTTTGTTAGTAATGTATACGGCCATTATTTTTGCTTCTTCCAATTGTGCTAAAACTACTTCTTTTTGCTTCCGGATGATTTCATAACGATCTTCAATAGTAGACTCACCCTTTAAGCTTAAATCAACATATTTTTTTATATCCTCCATTGACATTCCGCATTTTTTTAAGTACTTCGCACCTCTAAGCCAATTTATCGCCTGCTCATCAAACACCCGATTATTATTTTTATCACGTTGTAAATCAGGAACGAGGCCTTTATCTGTATAGAAACGAACCGTGTGTTCGGTCAAATCAAGCATTTTGGCAACCACTTTTACAGTATACATAAAATCCTCCCTTATCGATCCTCAGAAGAGGTTATAAAACCTACCTTCGTGTTACACGAGACTCTTAATTAAATCATACACTGAGTTTTAGAAAATAAAACCCCCTAAAAAATAATATTTTTTGTTGACTTCGTGTCACACGAAGGTTGTAAGGTAATACATATCAAAGCTTTTGATTTTTAGAATCAACTTAAGTAAGTGTTTAATCGATACTTTCAAGTTTATAGAAATTTTCCTTAAAGCATACTTAAACTTCATAAAATAAAATATAT
>NZ_CP191577.1:1894680-1897242 GCF_050516475.1 Paenibacillus ottowii
AAAATATATAGAAGTTTTCTAATACAGTTGACTTCGTGTTGCTCGAAGGTAGTATGCTTTTAACATGAGTTTAAATAGATTCACATAAGGAGGTGCATATATGCAAAAAGTAACGCATAATTGAGCTTTTTTCTAAAGAGCGTAATAACAACTATAGGAATCATCATAATAAATTAAAGGAGACTCATAAAATGAAACTAACAGAATCGACTCGCAATGAAATAGGTATGCCTCTCGTAGGGTTTGGTACCTTCCAATTATCGGATGATCAAGCGGAATACAGTGTTACAGAAGCGCTTAAAGCTGGATTCAGACACATTGATTCTTCTGAGGCTTACAATAATGAAGAAGGTACTGGCCGAGGTATTAAAGCGGCTGGAGTTTCAAGGGATGAGCTTTTTGTCACGACTAAACTTTTCCCTGCACCCGTTAAAAACTACAGTCAAACCGATAAAAACTACAGTCAGACCATTGAGACGTTAAAGAATCAGCTTAAACAGCTCCAGCTTGACTATGTAGATCTTTACCTTATACATGCCCCACTCTCCGAACTTAGAATGGAACAGTGGAATGCTTTTGTTGAACTGAAAAAATTAGGACTGGCTAAGCATATTGGAGTATCAAATTACAATATTGCGACAATTAAAGAAATTTTGGATGCAGGTCTGGCCAAGCCTGAAGCAAATCAAATTGAATTTCATCCTATCTCTGCCCAAGTCGAGCTCACCAGATACATGAAGGAAAATGCGATCGCACCGATTGCCTATAGCTCGCTGGCTCCTCTTTCAACCTGGCGGGTTGAAGAAGGCCAGGGAGGAGAAGTGCTCGCTGAAATCAAAAAAGAAGGCCAACAGATCATTAAAGAAGTTGCTACGAAACTTGAGGTGTCGGAAGCCAGGGGGCTATTAAGATGGGGGTTACAGCACGGCTACGCTGTATTAACAAAAAGCAGTAAACCCGAACGTATACGTGAAAATTTAAATTTATTTGACTTTGAAATTTCTGATAACGATATGGAACGGTTGAACCAACTAGATCAGAATCAAGCCCTGGCTTGGGCGGCAAGTGGTCTTGATCCAATGGCAGCTCCCCCTCTTAAATAAACGTGGCAGATAACAGGAGCAGGCATAATTGAAAAAGGTCGTTCATTCCGTTCAATATAAGCTATAAGCATCAGCCAATAAGGAGATTAGTTTAGCAAAGCAGCTAATGGGACTAACGAAGTGTCCCCTTAAAATAGATGTTGAATCATCGTCTATTAACGGGCTTTTTATTTATTTTAAGACATGCCAATAGGGATCGTTGCAGAAATGTTAACGATCCTTTTTTGTATGCTTTTAGGAACGACGCATTTCATCAATAATTAAAACAACTTCAATACCACAACAAAAGTATCTCCTGCAGGCAATGCAGGAGATACTTTTGTTGCCTTGGCGCATCCCTGGTCACAGTTAGCTGTTTGGTGAAAATAAAGTGTTAGACTGGAGTCGTTGAATTACCGCAGGTTTTAAATAGAAAAATCGTCAGCTTTTAGAAAATAAGTTTTAGACTGATCTATTAAAAGAAGCAGCGGCGGACCAAGAATTGAAAAATAAAGTCTTAGACTGCCGCGGTTGTCATTCAACTAACGTATCCCGTTAGCTCAATGCATTAAGCCATTTTTAGTTTATATGTAGGATGCTCAAAGCCTGTTGCATCATAATATTTATTATGGGTGTATTCAAAACCAAACTTTCCGAGCAATTTTGCGGATACTCTTTCCCTGAGTGACTGACAAGAGATCTTTAAAGCCAAGCAGTTTGGGTCATCGAATTCGATTTGTTCGTTGCTGCATTTTCCGGATGATGTCCCGCCACAATGTACTCTGTTTTAAGGTTATTACGGGCGTATTCTAACTGGCGCGAACAACGCTTTGTTGTCATATTCTCCAATATCCCTTTTCATAATATCCGTATCCATGCCGCTACACCAGCAGCCATTACATTCACGATTACTTTTTTATCCGTTCGCTGGACTTGCTCAAGCCTGAAGGCATATTGGGTTTTATCGTCAGTAAAGGCACAATGGACAAACAAGACTCCACTGTGCGGCAGATCCTCGCACAGAAGGCTGAATTAATCGGCATGGTTCGTTTACCCAACACGGCCTTTCAATCGCTGGCGGGGGCTTTCAGGCCCCAGGGTAATCTACAAATTGGTGTAGATTAGAAACTATTCAAAAATTATTAAGTTATCTATCTCTCCTAACGCAAAATACAAGAATCTCTTGAATTTATCAATCGTAACATTCTGTGGAACATCATTAAAATCTTCATAATCTTTTATTACTTGAAAATTATTAAAGTAAACTACATTCAATATCTCTGCTTCGCATTCACTTCGGCTTATTGGACTAAATCTATTATTGTATACATTTATCCTTAACTCTTCTTTTAACTCGTGAAAATTTATACTTTCAAGCATAAGATTTATGATTTGTTCCACATCTACTGTTGTCTTAATTGGAGCCTCGTAAATATCATTGCTGCTCATTAATTCAAATATATAGTAAACTCTAATAGAG
>NZ_CP191577.1:1897260-1904956 GCF_050516475.1 Paenibacillus ottowii
TCATGATTAAAAATGAAATATCTTAAATTTTCTGCTACATAAATACTACCAAAAGTCTCAAATAATTGGTCAACGTTCAAACTTTTTATGTCCTCAAGTAGACCTATTGGTCGAGAGACAATGTCATTATTTAAAACATGAATCATTACATTGATCTTTGCCCCCCCATTGTGTTTCGATAGTATTTCTTCCTCGACCTCTCTAATTGCCATTAACATTAAGCCATAATATTCATTTTTATTATTTAATATTCTCCTTACAAAGTTTTCAAATTCAAAGATAAGGTTTAAACCAACTTGGTACTTTGCATTGCTCCAGCTATATAAGCAATAGCAGTAACTTGTTTGTCCTCTCAAATTGCTTTCTTTCTCTGTGAAAAAGTCTTTAAGCATCGCCAGTATAACAAAGTGCTCCAGAACGTGAGCTAAACCATTTTTGCCGATACCATCTTTTTCTGATCCAACTTCACATAAAATGAAAAATGAATACATCCACTACCTTCTTTCTGAACTTTACTTCATTTTTTATCATTCGGTTCATTGAACCTCAAGATAAGTCCAACCATTTATTCTTAGGATGGTAGAAAAGCACACTGTCCTGATCCTAATAAAATTTGAACATTCACATTAATCCGAGCCCTTGATACACAGGGATTTTGAATAACACCTTGTAATCCACTGGGGTGCTTACGACGATTATTTGAAGTTCCACTGCTCACACGTCATATTCTTACCTCAAACGGCCTGCGTATCTGGGAATTTTGAAGTAACTACCCACCAGTACCTTAACAGCATTGTAATACTCGTTTCAGCAATTCCCTTGATTTATAAAAGAAGAGATACGACTGCATAAAAATAAGAAAGATAAATTCTGCAGTTCTGTCCATTTTAGAACTGAACTGACATAGCGCTTTGATCCCAATTGGAGTCTACTAGCTTTACGTCAAAATGAGAAATATTTATAATGCTCAATTTAAGAAGTAAATCTCATCCTTTTATTAATCCATTTTGGCAAAAATAGTAGGAGCATAAATAAAACTGCAACAGCAATGGAAGGAACAGCAATGATTGTAGAAATACCTCCATAGGATTCAAAACTTGTGTAATAGCTGTTGAACTCGGCTATCTGCATGGGCAGAAAATTGCCCACGTAATGTTTCAGAAAGAATACCTTACTCATCTGAATGGCGTAAGAGATGGCTATGGTGAATAGTAGTAGGGCGTAGCCAGTATAAACTTCTGTGACTAATACGCTGATCAATAAGGTAATCCCTGTCATCAGTGAGATTGCCACATATCCAATGACCAGGTTGATCAAAAACTGCTCGAAGTAATTCACCTCAACCATTGATAAAAAAAATTGTGGACTACTTTGTATAGGCAAATCCGCTCCTTGTACACCGTACATAAAGAATATAGGCGTAATATAAATCGCCACCGCCGCCAGATAAAGCAGTGAAGAGAGTTGGAAGGCGTTGATGATCCGTATCCTACTCAGCTTACGTTTCCCAAATTTCGTGGATTTCACCAGTCCGTCCACGCCCAAGGCCTCGTCTTCATTAAAAATTGGGACCAGGACAATGAAAATGAGAACCAGGACAATAAAAACACACTGACTCATCCCTGAGTTAACGTTCTTCCAGCCCTCGGCATAACCTATCCGGATAGGTTCGGAGAGAGAAGCCGCTGCAAAAGTCCCGTTGCTGTTTCCTTCCCTGGAACTCCCCGCTTTCTCCTGTGCACTTCTGATGATGTCTGCCCTGTCCTGATAGAATTTTTTTGCTGAGACATCCCGTATTCCAGTCCAGTCCCAGCCATACACTTGGATAATCATATCCAAGGCTGGCAAATCTGCAACATCCGCTCTATTCCTATCTTCTGGCAGGCTGAGTTTTCCATATTTATCCAAAATTTTGTTAATCTTAACTTTATCCAATACCTCTGGTTGATAGAGATACCGGTATTCCGTCCCATCTGTCACCTCATATCTTGCCTGATTTAAATAACCTGTTTTGATGGTGTCCAAGTTGTAAAAGGTAAGTATCAGAAATAATGACATCAAAAAACCGAAAACGTTTATGTTTAGGATTTTACTTCTATTTAATTTTGATAAATAGCTCATGATTTCACCTACCTTCCTTTACTGTAAATAATATCTTTTCATCCATATCAAGATACCGATTCGAGATAAGAGAATATAAACAATGCCCAGAAACAGGGCGACAAAAACATAAGGAAACACGGTATTACCCACAAAATATAAGTTTTCTATACCTATAAGATTATTGACAAAGTTCTGGGGCATGAAGACCATCATTTTTTCAATCAGCGCCCCCCTCCCCATCTGATAAGTATGGACGAGATAAAAATAAATCAGTGAAATTGCTAATACCAGTTTCCCTCTTTTAAAAACCACGGACAAAAACAGGATAAGATGTGTCACGACAAGGGTAGAAAAGTACCCCATGGCAATATAGAGTAACCCCTCTTGAAGCTGATTCATGGAATAAAATGTAATCGTTCCGATTTGAACCGAAGAGTCCCAGCCGTGCAGCGTATACACTGCATTAATAAACAGCAGTACGACCGCAATATACACAAAATAGGCTATCGTAGAAAACACACAGGCGGCGCCAAGCTTATAGCTGATCAGCTTCCTCCGGCTCTCCTTGGTGGATAAGGTCACCTTGTCAATTCCTTTGCTGGCGTTTTTAGAGAATCCCTCGCATAGGATAAAGGCCAAGAACATAAAGAAAAGGTAGCTCGTATTTAATAAACCTATTTTCAGGTCTTCCCAGCCACTATCGTATTTGAATAAAAATGGAGTGTGTACTTTTTGCATCTTCTGGGAGATGATTTCGATTTGTTCCTTTGTATAAGGAAATAGATTTTGTTCATTGGATAAATATTCGGTAAAGCTGCTTTTCCAATTCTCATAAAAATTGGCGAGCTGCTCATCCGTTAAATTTAAGCTGTTATTGAGCACACGGTACTTTTCATATGGAAAGTTCAGCTCCCAGTACAGCGCGTCGTGAGGAAATGTCAATTTTTTTCCCAGCTTGCGGTCTGTATCCACTTCGCCCTCAATATAAGGTTTGTCCACGCTGTTTTTGTAGTTTTGTTTCATTTGTAATAAATAATCCGTCGTCATCGTGCCCTCAACCGTGCGCTCCCTTAAAATTTGCCAGCCTCCAAGACCGCTATGTATGTTTCCCTCATCATCCAAGACATCGATACTCTGGGCGGTTTGAACCCAGGGGATCAGAATAATTGTGAGAAAGAGTAGGCTGATAATCACCGTACTTTTATTTCGTATTTTTTTCAGTTCCAATGAAATGAAATTACGCATGGCTCCCACTCCCTAAGTAGATGTAGTAATCTTCCAGCGTGGGCTCGGATACGATTGCGCCTGATTCCTGTTCTCCCAGGTACCGTACATTGACAACGTTTTCTTCCTGCCGGATCCGTACGATGAGGTGCTCCTTCTTAAATGAGGCAAGTCGCTCTCTGTCCATCTCCTCGGTGAACACTTTTCCTTTAATCCCGGCTAACATCTTTTGCACATTACCTTGCTCTTTAATTTTGCCCTGATTTAGGATGAGTACATTAGTGGTGATTGCTTCGATGTCCGAAATAATATGGGTAGAAAACAGGATGATTTTATCCTGTCCCATTTCGCTTATGATGTTTGAAAAACGGATTCGCTCATGGGGGTCAAGCCCAGCGGTGGGCTCGTCAAAAATTAATATCTTTGGATCGTTGATGATGGCTTGAGCAATGCCCACCCGCCTTTTCATTCCTCCAGAAAAAGTTTTGACCTTTTTATTGGCAACTTTATCCAGGTTGACAAATTGTAATACCTCTGGAACTTTGTGCTTTAGTTCTTTTTTTGACAATCCCTTCAGCGCTCCCATATATTCCAAATATTCTGTTGCCGTAAACGCGGGATACACCTCGAAATCCTGGGGAATATATCCCACAAGATTCCGGTAGTCGTCGTTCATATGGAAGATATCCCTGCCGTTAAAGGTAACCTTGCCGCTAGTTTGATGGTCGATTGCCACAAGAATTCGCATCAAGGTGCTTTTCCCTGCCCCATTATCTCCCAAAAGCCCGTACACGCCTTCGGGCAATGTGAAATTCAGTTCATCAATTGCCCGTTTCGTTCCGAATGTTCTTGTTAAATTTTCCGCTTTAATTTCCATCGCTCATTTCCTTTCTTAATTGATATACGTCTCCTTCCGAGAGAACTTGCCATTCCTCTCCCGCAGACTTTCTCCCTAACAGGAGGTTGGTATATTCTCCGTCCAGCTTTTTCACTTCCCATGCCATCAGATTTTCATTTTCATATCCTGCTATGATACCTGATTTTTTTTTTGCATATAGAATATTTTGGATTCTCGGATCATCAGTGCTTCCCCTGGTGCCATCGTCCGCTGGTTCGGGAAACCGATCTGGATTTTCTCGCATGTATGCATCAACAGTTTTGTAGATACCTATTATATCCTCGATAGAAAGAGACGGAATTTCTATGGTTGGCCTAATTGATGACTCTTTCCTTCCTTCCTCCCGATAGGTTCTTTCATTTTTTTTTCTCTGCTCATCAAGTCGTTTGTCCAAGGCGATATCCTCAGGAGTCCTCTCATCATTTGGCGTTGCATCCTCTGGGGAGTCCTCATTGTGCCGACTCTCATTCTCTGTCTTTACATTTTTCGGATTGTTATCTTTGGTAATTAATTTTCCTGAGATGGTTTTATCATCCTGCATGCTTGCATATTCTGAGTAGCTACTTTGATTTTTGAAGTAGAGGCTTCCTCCAATCAAAATGATTATAGTTAATACACTCATTAAGACTTTTTTCACTAAGACACCTCCATTTTTAATATGTAATCCTACATTTCATCGTTTATTTCAACTGACTTAAACTTTCGTATAACTTTAATGTATCCCCAATCTGAGCCTGGTTTGGATGACTAGCAGTTTTATACTGATTGTCATCATGAAGGCTCTCAGGACTAGTGAAATGTGTGCCATTTAACACGAGTTCAGCGGTTTTATCATTCATCATCAGAACAAAATCTTCTACATTCCCCGCAACGTGGACGTCTAAAGAGTTTCCCGTCTCACCACCAGAAGTGAGAATCGTCCCATATAACAAGTCTTGAGAGGTAACCTCTTCATCTTCGCGAAATCCGGTCATAGAAGAGTTGCTTGTAAGAATCTCGCCGAACATTCTCCGAATTCGTATTTAAATAGCATTGCACTAAGCGCTATATATAATATATAATATATTACAAATAAATAGTAACATTTTAAAAATAACGTGTAAATATTTAATTACAAACACAGTATGGTTTAGCGATGATTCTTTCTTTATACATTACTCATATATCCCTTAGATTAATCCAACAATAAAACAGTGATTTTAAAAACAAAAAAATATGGTATCACTATTTTTAAATTGATATATTGTAATTTAACAATTATAATAAACACAACCTAACTATATGAAAGGTGAATGAAATGAAAAAACTACCTAGAATCAGTCAAAAAGAACAAGATGTGTTGTTGGTTTTTTGGAGAGATGGCGGAAATTTAACTGCATCAGCCATCGCGGATATAGGGGATGGATTGAGCATTAATACCGTTCAAGCAGCGGTTCGGAGTTTGTTGAAAAAGGAATATATTGAAATTGCTGACATTGTATATAGCGGCACCGTACTAACAAGAAGTTATAAGCCTGTCATAAGTGCAGAACAATATGCTGCATACCAGTTGCAAATTCTAAAAACAAATGCTAAGAATTTTTCAGTATCAAACTTTGTAGAACATTTTAAAGAAAATAATGAGATAGAATGTTTAAAAGAATTGAAGTAGTTATGCAAATCCAAGTTTAATCTCACCGTAGTTAAAGTTCATATAGGGCGAGTCTGAAAACTGAAAAATTTTAAGCATATCGAGCATTTTGTTGATATACCGCATAGACATCTGTTTATTCCTTCTTTTGTTGTTATGTGAAAATATGTGAAAATTACAGCAATACAGGAGTAGCAGATGTTTTTCCATTTTCACCCTTTGGGCGCTTCGTCAAGCACTGATTACCGCTTTGAGCTCTTTTTGTTGCACCTTATTTCAACAACTCACCTGCAATAGATGACTCTTTAATGAATCCTTTATAGTTGTCTGCTTGAATGTCATACAGCTCCGCATATATTTTATTATTGCTCATCAAAAAATCATGATCCCCCACAGCGTCTACTTTGCCTTCGTGTATAACAATGATTTGATCAATATTTTTTATATTAGTGAATCTATGAGTAATAATTATATTAATCCTATCTGTTTTTTTGTTTACCATATTTTTAAACACTTCACTTTCTGTCTTAGCATCTAACGCTGCTGTTGGTTCATCAAATACCATAACATCTGCTTCCCGGACGAAACTTCTTGAGATAGCAAGTCTTTGCCATTGCCCTGTCGAAATATCCTCACTATTTTCCCATCCAATCAATAAATTTGTATCAAATTTCCTATTCAATTCGTTAATAAAATCATATGCTTGGCCTAAGACAGAAGCGTCTATTATAACTGGCATATCGTTAATATTATTAATCATTGAAATCCCAATATTCTCCCTTATTGTTAGCGGAAACTTCACAAAATCCTGAAACATCGCACTCATTTTCTCGAAATAGGCTTTCTTGTCATACATTGTTCTATTAATGCCATTGATTAATATCTCGCCTTTTGTTGGTGCATACAACCCTAAAATGAGCTTGATCAACGTAGTTTTACCGCTCCCGTTATATCCGACCACAGCATAATCATACCCTTTTTTTAATGTTAAATTTATATTTTCTAATATATAACTACTTGAGCTTGGATATTTAAAATAAACTCCTATAAACTCAATTGAATCCACGACAAAATCCTTTATTAAATCCTCCCTAATTTCCTCGCTTTTTATTAAATTTATTTTATTTAATCTCTCAAAGCTCAATAAATACAAACAATTTTCATATAGTGTTAAAGCATAGCTTATTAAATTGATCAAAGCATTTTGCAGTTTGGTAGCAGTTTCAATGCTCATTATAATAACACCGATGGACAGTTTACTCATAATACCATTGATAACTATAATTATTTTGAACAAATATGTCAGTAACTGTTGAATTGAATCGCCTACGGTAGATTTAATAGTCAATGTTTTTTTCACATTTTTATCCTGCTCAATTATTTGTTCAAAAATATTATTAATGATTTTCTGTATAAAAGATATGTTGGAAAATAATTTCATCTCTTTGAAATTCTCATATGTAACTATCATATCCTTTAAAGAACTATAGTATCTAGTCTTTTCATATCGTTTATCATACACTTCAAATAACTTGGACATAGATTTTAAATTAATTATTGTACTTGGGATTATTGATAGTATGATGATAATCACGATACTTACCTGGTAAGATGCCAAAATACTTATCGTACCAACGAATAAAGACATATTCATGATAATGTCAACAATGTTATTCAAAATGCCTATACTTCTCACTGTTGATTCGTCATTTGTTTTTTGGATGTCATTATGTAGCCTTGGATCTTCAATATCTTGCATTTCCATGCTGTCTACAATTTCAATAGTTCTATTTGTTATATACTTATCGACTACTACAGTATAAATCCCCTTTACATAATTT
>NZ_CP191577.1:1905000-1912249 GCF_050516475.1 Paenibacillus ottowii
AAGAGAACCTATTTGATCTATTATATGCTGCCATACAATTAAGTTTATGATATCAGGTAAAGCCATAACAAAGCTTAAAACTAAAATTAATATGAAGTATTTTTTGGAAGAAGCGAATAATACGCTTAGAGTAGTTTTTATAATAGCAACGTAGTTACTAAAGTGTCTAAATTTGTTGAATTTCTTCATCTCAGATATCCTCCAGTATTCATTGTTTTCTGCTACTAAGGACGTGACTAAAGCCTGAAGAATAATGTGGTATGATTAAAAAAAGTCGATGGATTAGAGAATTCACCCAAGTTATCTAAGTATCTGGAATTTGTATACATAACAGTTGTTTTCAAATTCACTCAATGAATGAGTTTTCAGTCACATTATGATGATTATTTATTTATTTTAATCTACCAAGGTTATTATATTTTAATATAAGTCATAGCCTACTGGAGAGTTACTCCAGTCTAACAACCTTAGATTTGAATACAACAGTGTCTCCGTTGGTAATAGACGAAGACACTGTTTGGTTTGTAAAACTTAGTTTCTTGTCGCATCGGAGTTATACGCGTTGTTTACAGCATCGACGCAAGAGCAACTACAACCAGGTTCTGAAATTTTAGTAGCTTAATAGTTCGCTAATTGAGAATTACGCATATTGGTTTGTATAACTAGTTTCTTGCTGCGTCTTGGTTATACGCTTCATTTACAGAACCACTGCAAGAGCATTGACAACCAGTTCCTGAAGTTTTAGTAGCCGCATAGTTCGCTTTTTTAGAGTTACACATACATGGGGCCATGATAATGACATCACGAAAAGCTACGCTCTCATTGTCAATAGCTTGCTGTTGATATGGATTCATAATTTTCAACATGTTCTCACCTCCTTTCATTTATGTATTTATCTAGGTTTAAATGAGAACAGTTAAGCCTAGAAATAAATTATAATAAAGATACATCTTCATTAAGGGTTGCCAACTTTTCCGGTGATGTCCTAAGTAAATTGTGATAATTCCTTAAACTACGTTCTGCTGTACTTCTATAATATTCACACTCTGCAAGATCAGGTTCCCTGACTCCCGAAGAATCCATTCTGTCTACATAACAACTACTACAAAGTTTAGCAGCCCAACAATCAGAGCAAATATTTTCCCAAGCTTCGGAAAATTCATAAACATATTTATTATAAATATTTTCCTCAATAATCCCTTGATTTACATTCCCTATTGAAGGACTGTTTCCGATCCTTTCACATGCGAAAAAATCGCCATCTGTGGAAACAAATAATCGTCGGGATCCAACAACACAACAACCGTTCATTGGCACAAAATTAGTAGCTCTTTTTGTTACGCTTCTTTTATGAATTCTATCAAGTGAATTAAAGATAGATTGTTCTTTAAGTTCTTCCAAATTATTAGCAATATTGATTTGCTTATCCTGCCATTGTCGTAGCGATTGGTCATTAAAATCTGAGCTTTTAAGCAGTTCTTCCGGTACAGTGCCAGGACCGGCATAGCCTAATTGATATCGAAAATCTTCATGAGTAAAATCCAAATTTGTAAAGAATTCATCTATTTGGGAAACCTTTTCTACGCTAAACGGAGGCATGTACACCGCATTTGCACCAATGTGCATGTCCTTACCATTTTTCTTAGCTACACTATTTAATAATTTGAATTTCTTGAAAACGTCATCAAATGAGCCGGAGCCATTCTTATAAACTCGATACATATCATGTATTTCTTTGGGACCATCAATGCTACAAAGAATAGATAAATTATCAACGGTAGAAAAATATTCAGCCATTTTGGGGGTTAATACAGACAAGTTAGTAGTAAAAGAAAAATGTATAGTCCTGCCAGCTAAAGCAACCTTCGAGTATTCAATAACTTCTTTTAATAGCTCGAATTCAAGTAAAGGCTCTCCTCCATAAAAAGTAATAAAAACTTCCTGCTGATCCCCATAAAGTTTCATGAAATCAATAGATTTAAGCGCCGTATCAGATGACATTCTTTTTGAAGTAAACGGCCGATTGTGAGGATACCCATCATGGTATATGCAATAGCGACAACGCATGTTGCATTTTCCAGTTAATTCTAAAATGAGTTGCGTTGTGCCCATATTCATTTGATTTTTCATATACTCTAGGGATATGTCATTATATAAGTGCTTAATATTGAATCCTTTGAATAAATCCTCTTCATTAATTGAAGTCATTAATTCGCTTACATTAAGGTTGTGAGAATAAATAAATTCATTTAATTCATCTAAACTTTTATTAGAGGAAATTAACAATTCAATCAACTGAGCTATATTACTGTCAACCATCACAACCTTACTAGTTCCACTGTCGTAGAAGTAATAAAAGTTATGTTCTGAAAATATCTTCCCTATGGAAAATGCTGTTTTTGCTGGTTTTTCTTTTTTATAATCTTGGATGTAATTATAGAGTTCTGAAAAGTCTCTGAAGTTAACTTTACATAAATCCATTACATTACCTCCTGCCAATATAATACAGCTATTGAGTATTATATTAATGACAAATTAAAAAAATATCAACACTTTTTTTTATATCCACATCAACTTTCGATCTCACCAATTCTAGCTTGTGAAGTCTAATAGGTGAAAAGTCTACTTGGAAAGGCTAAAACCGAGCCACCAATAGCGAATCTTGGACGGTTGAGAGTAGTTCCAGACGTTAAAGCCTAGACAGCCAAATAGTTTTCCCAAAAGTGAGGGGCCCTGGAGGAAGTTGGTTGAACATCGATAAACTTGACTCAGCGCTCTGACCATTCAATGTCTGGATCGTCGAATTGGTCACCTGCAACAGGAAGTAACCGCCTGGGAAGTCGAGGGTAACCTGAATCAATAGTTGGTTCAATAGCCCTGCAGAATCTTTGAAGCATTCGGCATATATTTGCCGATTTGTATCTAGAAGAGTGGCTGGGATGGGCAGAACGTTCTCAGCTTCCACACACGGTAAAAGTGGTACAGACCGTGAAACATCACCAAACAGGTATCCTTCTCTGGTTCCACAGCCACCTCACCAATGGATTACTTGAGGGAATCAATATTTGGTTCAAGCGGCAAAACGCCGGGCCAGAGGATACCGAAACGTTGAGAACCTCATTGCCATGGTTTACATAACTGCCAACAAAACCAAGCTACCTAAACTTGCCGCTCGAAGAAACTAAGCCTGTCTTTCCCCTTCCCTTTTACCAGGTTTACAAAGAAACTCCTACATCTATGGATTCTCTGAACCTATGAATACAGGGGGTTACCCATCCGGTAGTGATATGCTCCCCATATAGTAGACAGGTGAGATAATAAAAATCTGTGACTGTATGGGGAGCATTTTTATGGAACGAAAGAAGTTTACGGCACTTGAGAAATTAACGATTCTTCGAGAAATTAAACAAGGATTCATCGGGATGAAGGTTACAGCCCGGAAGTTTGGAGTATCAAAAAACTCTATCGTGAAATGGCGGCGACGTTATGAAGTGTACAATTACGAAGGGCTGGAAGCCCATACTCATAACCGAACGTATTCCGCAGAACTTAAACTCCAATCTGTGAAGGATTATCTCAAGGAAGGATTATCGCAAAACCAAATCATTTACAAGTATAAAATTGCAAGCCAAAATCACAGCGTTTATCCAATCTCGTATCCATCCAGACCTTCATCCCCATTATATCGTCCGCTGGGGAACCGACGAATCAGATAGAATTCTTGGGACTCTGCCAATTAACGAAGAACAAGAAAACTTACTGCTCCGATACTTTTTTCAGCCACAGAGAAGGGCGCCTGATAAAAAGTGCCGTCGGCATAATCAGCTGTTTGGCATTAGCAATCACACAGATTAAATGAAATGCGATCAATCCTAGGTCATGCGTCAGCATGACTCCTTTGGGATCGCCTGTAGAACCTGAGGAGAAATGGATAAAAGCTAGCTCCTCCGGTTTGGATATATAAACTACACCTTTATTCTGAGTAGAATTTCGAATGTATAACTTGAAAAAGTCGATTTTTTAACCGGCTCAAAGGAATCTAGCATCTCGTGCTGTTGCGCGTATTTTTCAAACTGCTCTAATACCTTGTCATCTGCAACCATATATGGCCGGGAGAGTGTGTTCCAGATTTTAAACAATTTCATTTTATCCCATCATTATTTCCTATGCTTACAGGTACAGGAACGATTCCACCAAGCAGCCAACCCCAAAAATACATTCAAAAAGGTATCGTTGTCGTCGATCTGTATGATCAACTCATCGCCGGGTTTTACTCCTTGTTCCTGTAATTCATGAAGCACCTGTAATGCTTGCTCCAG
Source organism: Paenibacillus ottowii (assembly GCF_050516475.1). NCBI lineage: Bacteria > Bacillati > Bacillota > Bacilli > Caryophanales > Paenibacillaceae > Paenibacillus > Paenibacillus ottowii. The sequence goes on from NZ_CP191577.1 coordinate 1,909,320, forward strand.
AAGTTTTCTATAGGATACGTATTCCTCTTGTTTATCACCGGAAATAAAAAGGATTCCGTTCTCATCCCGGCTTGCACGGTCCTGAATGGTTTCAACTAAGGTTTGAAACTTGCTCCATCCTGATCCCTCCTCAATTGCTCTAGCATTGCTTTCTGCTCTCCTTCGGAGACCTGTTTGGTTTGCAACACAAGGCGAATACACTCCAGTATTTCCTGTCTTTGCTCAGAAGCAGGAAGCGAACTGCTGCCTGATTCCAAGTTTCGCAGTAAATTTTCCAGTCTGCGCACAGGTAGAATAACACCTTTTCGATACTCATCTTTATTCCAATTGGCGTTGGGGGTAGACACTGCTGTGACAGGGAACAGGCAATCCAATCACGAATCGAGAAACGGCGGTCCAGTTCAAGGCGATCCCAGTTTCTGTCCAAGGACAGCACTTCGATATTAGGGCTTATTTCCCTCGTTAAATTTTTCAGCACCGTTCGTGGACCTAACTGGATGCCTTGTTTTACGCCATGATTCATCATATATTGCACAGTTTGAATCCATCGAACCGGGTGAGTCATTTGCAAAATCAATCCTTGGCGAATGCTATCAACATCGCGGTATGGCTGAGCGATCACATTGGAGATCACGGGCCACTTCGGCTCATTTAAAGTGTACTTTTGCAGTTCTGCGGCCAGTCTGTCCGCAGCAGGCTGCATAAGCGGACTATGAAAAAGGCCGCTTACCTGCAACCGCGTAATTTGGGCCCCCCGCTGTTCTAACTCGCCAGCTGCCAGAGCGACAGAGGTATGATGACCTGAAACGACGTATTGGCTAGGTGAATTGTAACAGGCAATGGCTGCAGGCTGATCGACTGTGGAGTACAGACGACAGCATTCTTCCACTTCGCCCAGCATAGCTCCGCGAATAGCAATCATGCTGCCCAGCTTTGCCATTGCGGCTTCCTCCATAAAGCGTCCCCGCTCTTGGACTAATCGTAAAGCGTCTCCAAAGGACAGAATACTGCTGCTTACCAGAGCTGAATATTCACCTAGGCTATGACCAGCTGAAAATTCTGAGATCATTCCGATTTCCTTCATATAACGTCGGAATGCAATGACACTTATCGTTGAGAAGTGCGGGCTGAGTATAGAATGTTCTGGATAGCTGGGTCATCGGACCTGCCATGCATAAAGCTTTCAGATCATATCCCAAAATATCAGCAACCTCTTCGAACAAGCGATCCGCTTCTGCAAAGCCGCTATGCCATGTAGCCCCCATTCCAACATACTGAGATCCTTGACCAGGAAAAACCAAAGCCATACGATTCATATCAAACCCCTTTCCACAAAAATTATGGAAAAACAAAGGTATCTTTACATTTAATGTATGGATACATATGTATGGTGACATTAAGATGTAGAGAAATATTCAGTAAAAAGCAACGAAATCGATTGCCAAAAAACAGTAATTGACATATAGAAGTGAATTGGTAATAGGGTTCCGTCCGTGGTGTGATTGTGAACAAAAGTCAGGTGTGTGAGTAGACTTGGAAGTGTAAAAACCTTGGAGTATACTGAAATTTCAGGCTTGGAAGCTAAAATTCAGCATCATAGATGAATGGTGTGGAATTACTGGAGCCATACAGGATGTTTTCTATAAATAAGCGTTAAATATGGAATATTTTATTTATATATTGAATATGAACTCGAAAAATGTCAATATCCACCCAAATTCTCTTAATAAGAGAAAATTATGAGACATGAATGTTTTTGTTACATTAAGCATAAAAGTAAATTAAAGTATGGCAATATAATATGTAAGTTATATTATACACACAAACAATGTCCTTTTTTGTCTAAAAAATCAGACATGGTTTGTGACAACAGATCATGGCGCGGATCGTTAAGCCCCTTCTGTTAAATGAATTAGCTTCGTCCGTTCCCGGTAATCGGAACTACTTCGGTTAGCCGTCTCGGCTTCCCTTTTTTCACCAAGGTAGACTGCAAATAATTCAGGATTCACCACTTTTCGCAGTAAATGCATCGTCCCGTCCCCTGTCCCATGGTCAAACGCATGAATACGTTCATATCCTTACCGCTCGTACATAGATAGAGATAGGGGTACTTCTCCGCTGCCGTACTATCACCGCAGGGGCACCCAACTGATCACGAATAATCGTGTGTTCTACCCAATTCAGCAGTTTTCTCCCGTACCTTTGCCCCTGTGCAGCCGGGTCTACAACGAACCACATCATAAAAGGCAATTGTGTTTAATTTTCTCCCGTATGATGAGAGCAACGTCTGCCTGAGCAGCAGGCCACTGGAATCCTAACTGCCGATCGTTTTGTACGCTTTGTAGGTCACTTACTGTTCGTCTTCACTAAGCTATCTGAATGTTCAGGTAAAATATTTATGTCATCACTTTCAACAAAGGTCATTCCTTGATAAGGGGTTTTGCGCTCCAAAAAATAACTTTCATATTCTACTATCGACTCGATTCCGAAAAGGTAAAAAGAGCACAGCCAGTAAGGCTGTGCTCTTTTTTTGTGCTTAGCGGCGTCCTACTCTCCCAGGACCCTGCGGTCCAAGTACCATCGGCGCTGGAGGGCTTAACGGTCGTGTTCGGGATGGGTACGTGTGGAACCCCTCCGCTATCGCCACCAAACATGAATTTGCTCTGCAAATTCTCACGTAGGGTTATTCGGTTCATCACAGATCGTGTGAATGAATTGCCGTACGCTTGTCGTATGTACTTCTACATACCTTCAAGGTGTTACACCCTGAAAACTGAATCCGAAACTCATTGCGTTTTATTCTTTAGGATAAGCCCTCGACCGATTAGTATTGGTCAGCTCCATGCATTACTGCACTTCCACCCCCAACCTATCTACCTCGTCGTCTTCAAGGGGTCTTACATACTGGGAAATCTCATCTTGAGGGGGGC
>NZ_CP191577.1:1912260-2182315 GCF_050516475.1 Paenibacillus ottowii
GGTTGGGGGTTCAAGTCCTCTCGCCGGCACCATTTTGGAGGATTAGCGAAGTGGCCAAACGCATCAGACTGTAAATCTGCTCCCTTACGGGTTCGGTGGTTCGAATCCATCATCCTCCACCAGTTTTTATAATCATATGGCGGTCGTGGCGAAGTGGTTAACGCACCGGACTGTGACTCCGGCATTCGTGGGTTCAAGCCCCATCGGCCGCCCTTTGATTTTTAATTTAATGGGGATTAGCCAAGCGGTAAGGCAACGGACTTTGACTCCGTCATGCATAGGTTCAAATCCTATATCCCCAGCCATTAAGAGCCATTAGCTCAGTTGGTAGAGCACCTGACTTTTAATCAGGGTGTCGAAGGTTCGAGTCCTTCATGGCTCACCATTAATAAATTGTTTTGCGGTCGTGGCGGAATTGGCAGACGCGCACGGTTCAGGTCCGTGTGGGCTAACCCCCCGTGGAGGTTCGAGTCCTCTCGACCGCACCATATTTTGCGGACGTGGCTCAGCGGTAGAGCATCGCCTTGCCAAGGCGAGGGTCGCGGGTTCGATTCCCGTCGTCCGCTCCATTATCCATACGGCGCCATAGCCAAGTGGTAAGGCAAAGCTCTGCAAAAGCTTCATCCCCAGTTCAAATCTGGGTGGCGCCTTGACTGCTCATTATGGAATTTAATATGCGCCCTTAGCTCAGCTGGATAGAGCGTTTGACTACGAATCAAAAGGCCGGGAGTTCGAATCTCTCAGGGCGCGCCATTTCTTAAAAAATGTATAATGTCGGGATGTAGCTCAGCTTGGTAGAGCACCTGGTTTGGGACCAGGGGGTCGCATGTTCAAATCGTGTCATCCCGATACTGATTTGCGGGTGTAGTTCAATGGTAGAACTCCAGCCTTCCAAGCTGGTAGCGTGGGTTCGATTCCCATCACCCGCTTTTTGCTATAGCGGATTCTTGTTGCCTCAGTGGTGACACCTTATAAATAAAGAGAGCCTGTCTGGGGACAGAGCTCTCTCTTTTTTTGTGCATTTATATTCCATAGATTCCACAAAGTGAGGGCTATCGTTAGTACTTGCCATCGGTGTATCTCTCCTGTTCCTGCGGGAGAAGAGAGATACACCGATAACTGATTTAGTATACAGATTTTACACTGGAATGGTTACTTGAATAGAAGTTCCCTGATTTGGTGCAGAGGTCATGCTCATGAAGCCACCCACTCCTCTAGCTCGTTCTTCCATGCTGAACAATCCAACTCCCTCTCCTTTGGATTCTCCAGAGAAGCCGATACCCTCATCCCGAATAATTACTTTTATTATTTCGTCTTGATCCTCTACATCAACGTATGCTTCTGCTACATCTGCGTACTTGGCCACATTGGTCAGTGCTTCCTGTACAATTCTATAGATTGCTATCTCCTTTCGGATATCAAGGCGTTTACGTAAAGTACATTGAAAATGCACTTCGATTCCATAATGAGAGCAGAAGTTTTCAATATAGGTTCGTAAGGCTGGTACTACGCCTAAATCATCCAGAACGGAGGGACGGAGTTCCCATGCTAGACCACGAACATCTTTTATGATGTCGGTTACCTGTGTGCGCAGATTTTCCAAAGTATCACTGGGCTGTTCGGCTAGTTGGCTATCTAGTTGAATAATAAGTGAAAACAGGCTTTGCCCAATCCCATCATGAAGTTCTCTTGAAAAACGTTTACGCTCTTCCTCCTGTATTTGCATAACTTGCGTCATCATGGTTTGAAGCTCTGCCTCTACTTTTTTTAATTTAGTTACTTCATTGCGGATCGCTAAGTACTGATAGGGTTTACCTTCGTCGTCCATAAATGGAACGATCGTAGTATTCACCCAGTAGTAGCTGTTATCTTTAGCACGATTCCGTATTTCTCCCTGCCATACCTTACCTGAACGGATTGTAGTCCACAGGTTTTTCATAAAGGCGGGGGGATGATAGCCCGAATTAATGAGACGATGATCCTGCCCGATCAATTCTTCACGAGTATATTGCGAAATTTCACAGAACTTATCGTTTACGTACTGAATAATGCCTCGATGATCGGTCAGAGCAACGATGGAAGAGGTATCTAAAGCAAATTTGAGATTGGATAGTTGGTGGAGTGAATTACGCAGTTCATGAAGAAAAGGGGAATCTCGCACGTGATTTTCCAAATCACCCAGCAGTTTATCGGTAGATTCCCCAAAGTCAGGCAACAGTAGAGGGTTAGAAGGTTCATTCATAATGGAGCAGCCCCTTTTTCAGTGCAAATTTGACCAACTCAGGTCGTGTCTTCAGGTTAAGCTTCTCCATAAGGTTGCTTTTATGGGACTCTACGGTTTTGACGCTAATCACCAGGTGCTCAGCAATTTCCTTGTTGGCATATCCTTTGGCTACCCATGATAGGATCTCCTTTTCCCGTTCAGACAGGGATTCGTAGGGTCCAGCTATGCCCTCTTGTTTGATTTTGTCCAAATATTCACTCATCAGGCGTTTGGTTGCATTGGGGTACAGATAGGCACTACCTTCGGCCACAGACTGGATGGCAGCGAGTAATTCCTCGTGAGGCGCACTTTTTAAAATATATCCAGATGCTCCGGCTTGAATGGCTCGGAACAAATATTCTTCGTCGTCATGCATTGTTAAAATAAGCACTTCTGTATCTGGCAACTGTTTTTTTAATTCAGTGGTTGCGGTGAGGCCATCTTTGCCAGGTGGCATACTAAAATCCATGAGCACAACATTAGGTTGTAGTTCCACTGCTTTGCGGATCGCCTCATCCCCGTCTGCTGCATCTCCTACTACCTTAATACCGTTTTTGCCGTCCAATAGGGCCATGAGGCCAGAACGTACGACAACATGATCATCCACTACAAGTATACGAATCAATTAGTCATCCCCTCGAACGGTAAAAAAACCGTGCGTTTTGTCATAATCATAGCAAATTTTAGGGATTTCAATCAACAGAGATCGTTAGATGATCCGTTCATATGGACTTAATTTATAATTTATTTTATATTCAATTATCAATTTATGGAGTGAGAGGGAGGGCACATAGCTGGCCAAGGCGATGAGCGACTTGAGTCGCTTGGGCTACATCAGAATCGCTGAATGTTCTCACTTCACGGTTACCAAGAAGTAGCACACCGTTGGGCAAGTCTCCTGTACTGGAAAAGGGAATGGCTACTGCAGAATGTAACTGTTCGGCCAGCATAAGCGCACATTCTTGACGTAAACGTATACTACCAGATATTAAAGCGCTAACGGTTAAAGTACGTCCCAGACGAACAGCCATCCCGGCAATCCCATGCCCGACTTTAAAAGAGATAAGGCGATAGCGATTGTTTCGACTGCCGGAGGCATAATACCAATGCAACTTACCCCCTGAATTGGTCATAAATGCAAGGGCAGTGAGATCCCCATAAATATGATCTCGCAACTGGTTCAGTTCTTTTCGCATTTCATCCGTTATTTGTAGCATAGAGGACACATCCTTTTTCTTAACCAAACTGTAGCTCTAATTTATTGTAATTCCGACAGGTACAAAAGTAATTCAGGGAACCCCCTGATCTATAGGTTCAGGAAACACTGACTTTTCATTAGAGTAGGTAATTAATAAGAGAAGGAGCGATAAATAGGCAGTTAGATAATCTTGGAAGTGATATTTATCACTGCAAATCAGGGAGTAGGGAGGTGCAAAATCAGGTGTTCTCCCGATAACAACCCAACCATCAAAACATTATGATAAGGATATCAGGTAAACACGAGGAGGACGCTAATATGCAAGCCACTTGTATGGAACGGTTTGGAGACGAAGCGCAGCGCACGGGGATTCAGCTTTTTCTGACGGAAGAGTATTTTGAACTGTTAAAAGATATCATGTCCTGGAAGAAGGTAAAGGCAGGCGTTATGCTTTTTAGGGAGGGGGATGATGCGGAGCAGCTTTATTATATACATTCAGGTCATGTTAAACTCCGTAAATCGACAGAAGATGGCAAAGAATTGATTCTAACTATTCAGCATCAAGGCGATTTGATCGGGGAGTTTAGTGGGATAGATGGAGAAGAGTATAGTTGCACTGCAGAAACAGCCGATGTGTGTGAATTAGGTGTCGTGTTTGTTAAGGATCTGGAATCTCTCCTGTCTAAAAATGGGGAGATGGCACTTCAGTTCATACAGTGGATGGCGATGAAACAACGGATTATGCAATCACGTTTTCGAGACTTACTATTGTATGGCAAAACGGGGGCACTAGCGTCTACATTGATCCGTGCAAGTAATACATGTGGTGTAGCTGTGAAAGATGGCATTTTACTAAATATGAAGCTAAGTCACTCCGAACTAGGAGAAATGATTGGAGCAACACGCGAAAGTGTGAACCGGATGCTAAGCTCGTTAAAAGAACAGGGAACTCTGGATACCAGAGACGGAAAAATCGTCATTCATGACCTCAAGGTGCTACGTGGCATGTGCTGTTGTCCTTCGTATGGTCAATGTGCTCATGAGATTTGTAGACTATAAAATGATGAGTAACGTTAGGCGGGGGCTAAAAAAACTCCGTCTAATTGTAAGTTCTGACCATAAGCAAATAAAAGGAATGAGTATCATGGGAACTGTAATTTATTACAAGTTGTAATTTATAGTTCAAAATGATATATTATTTGAGCTGACAATAAAACAGCCGTTTCACAAGATGATAAATAGGGCCAAATAATCTTCGTAAGAAAGAAGAAAAAAATAACCCTTGCATTTTTGAAATGAACATGATATGATCTTATAGCTGCTGAAAAACGCAGCGAAGAAAAAGTTTGATCTTTGAAAACTGAACAACGAGTGAGTAAACTGATTTTGTTCGCAAAATCCTCCCTCAAGTACATCTATAGCAACTTTTATTCGTATTTCTTCGCTGTATTTGACCATAAAGTAAAATCCGCACCCTTTCTTCTTAGAGGATTATATCATGTGTCTAAGATTTGGGGTGCGGTTCATTAAGGTTAGCGGGGATTTGCTTTACTTACGTTTAAGCCCCTCCATGCTGTACTTGAGGCTCTATACCATGCGAGTGAATAGGTACAGTAACAATTAACAAAAAACTAGCCGCGACGATCAACAGTGCCATTTTTTTCAACATTGTTCATCCACACCTTTTCAATAAGATTTAAAAAATTTGCTTTGATTTCAGGAGTAGCATGTTCTCGAAAATGTAAAAATAGCCCCATACAATTTATGAAATAAGTCTCATTATTTAGTGTATGATAACTTACCATAGAATACATCAAATGTTTAAAACCATCATCGTAAGAATTTCGATGTAAATAATAATGAGCCAACTCGTAACCACACCATGCAAAATAATCTGGTACCACTTGTTGAGTATACATATTACTTGGTGAATGTTGCGATAATGATACAATATCCGCTTCAAAGCGTTTAATTATGTTACTAACATCAATATTATATCGGTTAGCCGCTATCATAATATTCAGCAGTTGGATGACCTTATCTTCTTGATTTGTATCCTCTACTGCATCAATGTATTCAATATAATCTTGTAGCACCTCTATATCTCCGGATAAAAGCTTATTCACAATAATATTGGCTTTTGACCAGTGCTTAAACAAGCCAATCCAGTGTTGGGTATCTTCGTCTGTCTCTTTAACCCAATCTAAATTAGCATAGGCGTATGTATATTGTAGAGCTTGGTGATAATCGCCTTGGGCTTCGTAGACACCTGCACACAGCAGGTCAGCATAGGAAATGTATACAAACAATGGACGGTTTAGCTTATCAGTACATTCAGTATGTTTTCGACTCTTATGTTCGTGTTTCAAATTATATTGAATTTCCGCTTTAGCCCTCATTAATTTTGCTATTTCCTCTACCTTGTCCCATTTACGCAAAGACCTGTACACGTTAGCTAAGTCCTTCAATGCGTCAAGCTGTTCTATTTCATCTAGGCGTTCGACAAAAGCTTCAAAAACAGCTGCTGCCCTAACATTTTGGCTTTGATCATCACCGATTTTGATTGTGAATATACGATATTGGCAGACTGCCAAACGTTCAGAGTGTTGATATCTCTCCGTTTCAGCTACCCCCTCATAGAGCAGCAATGCAGCCGCATGTCGTCCCTTCGCCAACAATCCTTCTGCAATTTCGAATAGCTTGGGTGAATACAGTAGATTGTCCATGATGGCTCCCACCACTCGACGGATCGCATCCAACCGATCCAACTCCGCACAGCGAAACAAAAACGGCTCGATTCGCCTCATATTTGGGGGGTGGTCGATGATGAAGTTATCTATAAACAGATCGTAAAACTCCCCTTCTGGTAAACCCATAGCCTCAGTGATTCGGTCAAGTTGGTTAACTGACATAGACTTATTTCCTGACACAATAGCACTTATTATTCCCCTATTCATGCCTGCAAGTTGTCCGAATTGCGCTAGGCTCAAACCCTTTTGTTGTAGGTAACTATCTAATTCTGCTCGAATCGTAGGTGTATGCTTCATGTCATATCCACCTTCCATACAGAAATTCCAAAACTTTTTATTATTGCATTCTATTGTTGTTCATAATTTAACAGTTGTCAATAACCTTCTTTTTTGCATTTTAAGCCTATACCCACCTACGAATCCATTAAATATATTCATATATTCCATAAAAAGGTTGACGATATTGATAGACCGGTTTATGCTATTATGGATTTACAAATATTTCAAGGAAGCGTTTTGTTTGAACGTAAAATTTCTACCACAAGCTTTTCTAGCTGCAACGTTACTCATTTCTTTGGGAGTCGTCAGCCCGGCGATCTCTCATGCTGAGAAAGGGGGGGGAAATCCCTGACCAAATGTTAGCGGGTACAATCATCCAATATGATGAGAACAATAACATGGTTGTATTGGAAAAAGGAACTCCAGTACCTGAACAGCAAAAATCTAAAGCTGCTATTGCCCCACTTACTGCTGAACAACAGGTTGAGCTAGAAAAAGAAAAACAACAGGATAAAGAGATCGAAGAAGCAACCAAATCACTGCCGGTATATCATATTGATAACCCTGACCCTCAGCCTGGTTTAAAAGTAATTTATGACGGCGAAGGTTTTATCAAAGATATTATCTTGCCTGAACAAAAAGAAAATGCGATTACTACTAATAATGTTTCACTTCAAGCATTACCACGCGGTACACGCAAATCGCCTGGGACTTATACATATGGAGATCATGATAATGAAATTAAAATTAACGGAACATCTAGTGGCTATGTTCGAGGCACAGGGAGAGGAACAAACTTCACAGACACGTATGGGGAAAATTCCAATAAACTCCAAAGAGGTGACTGTGCAACAAAAGGAGCCATTGATAATCCCGACTTCGGGGCAGAAATTCGGGTAAGGAATTATGATTATAATGAGGTAGCTAATTTTTATAAAGCTGATAACGGGAGTCTTCCAGATGCAGTCATTGATATTTGGAAAACGGGTGTAGAGAAGTTAGGTTTAGAATGGCATTCGTACGTCTCATTTTCAGCAAGATATTCCTATGATTTTTAAGATCTTTATACCAAAAAAGGATAGGATCTCGCGTCCTATCCTTTCCCTTTTCGTTATCATCTTCAGTTTGATTCATCACTTATCTCAGAAAGGATGCTTCGTGTTGAGAACAAGCAGCTACAAATTTTTTAGATTCTTTATACTTTCCCTGCTCGTGCCAGCTTTATTGTCATCCTGCTCTCCCTCTTCTACCCCACCAGCAGAATCATCTGTACCCAAAAAGGCCCAATCAAATGAAAAAGTAGTGTCGCCCGGGAAAGGCCAGTATCTATCCATGACTTATACAGAGTATGTGAATGGGAAGAACACAGATCAAGGCATGGTTATGCGAGTTATGACATACGACTTAAACAGCAAAAAATTGACCAAGCTGGCCGATGTTCCTTATACCTCTCAATACCCGCTTTCTGTAGTGTCCTTGCCTGATCACAAAATTTATTACTCTGCTGATGTTGGTGATAAGGGAGACCAATTATTTTCGTATGACTTGAATACCAAAAAAATCGAACAGCTTACCGATAATTTGTTTGCCATCAATCGTATCGTACCAACTACTCCAGATGGCCCACTCGTTCTGGTTGCGGTCAAAAAAGGAGAACGTATACTTAAAACTATGTTCTACAATAAATCAACGCACGCCATGAAATTTATGCATGATGAAAACCAAGATAATATCACTTGGTCTATAGCCTATAATTCAGAAAAAAATACAATTTACAATTCACAGTATTCGGAGAGGGAGCGAGATAAACAAGGTGACATCTCAGACCGAACACAGACCATTATGGTCCCCCCGGACAACAAGGTTACAGAAATCAATAACGTTACCAAGCAAGAGCGTTCTATCATTACACTAAAAAAAGAGAAAATAACTTCAATGTCCAGCAGTAATGATAAGCTGCTCCTCATAACCACTCGTTTCATTAATCACGGCAATCCCGAGTATAGTCTGGTTGATATTGCAACAGGTAAACGTACCAAAATAAAGTTGCCCTTTTTATCCCGCCAATTTGTCTATATGTCCCCGGACGGCAAGGGGGTCTATTATTTGGGCAGCACTTCTCAGAAAAATCAGGCAGAAAGACGCGGCGTATATTATTATGATTTCACATCGAAAATTCAAACCCCCATTTTCATACAAGAAGAGGGTTTTATCAATAACTTCATACTGCTGAACAAGTAATTATTCTGTTGAACTATGCCAAAAAGCCGGAAAGAAGCTTACTCTTTCTCTCCGGCTTTCTTTATCTGAATTCCAATCACTAAACCTATTGCGTAACTTCTCCCACAGTCGCACCTTTGAGCACTCTTCTCTTACTAGCTTGGCCAGTAGAGCTTTTAGTGTTTACTTTGAAACTTTAGCCGGATGATACCTCTGCCGTAGCCTGATCCAAGAAATCATTAAGCTTTGCAGTCAGACCAGATACAGCTTCCTTAGCTGCTGCCTGTGCTGCATTCTTGTTTGGCTGTGCTTCAGCAGCCTGTGCCGCTTTTGTTTTGGCCTTATACTCTAGATATGCCTTCTCAATTGCAGGGCCTTAACTCTACTTAGGATAATACGATACTCCAATCCAAGACCACTACAGATATTAGAGTTTCTGAACATTTTATGGTAATATCAAACTATCAGCTGAAATTTATTGAGGGAAACAAAAAGATGCCTAAAAGTAAACTTATTCTCTTTATATTGTTTTTTTATATAGGCTGGACAATTAAGGAGCTAACATTCCATCCAAAAATAACTGATTTGGAGCTTTATTTGATATCCTTCTTGATAAAAATGATTTTTTGGATTGGGCTAGTGGTCATTTATTTCGTATATATCGATCGAGTAAAGTTGCAACAAATCATTGACTACATAAAATTAAAACAAAATATTCTCAGGGGAGTATTTATTGGCGGAATTATTGGATTATTATTGGTAGTAATCGAGGTTACTATCTTTAATGGTTTTAGATTGGACATAGGAATCAGATGGATTATTACACCGTTAACTGCATTTTCTGAAGAAGTAGTGTTTCGGGGATTCGTTATGAATAAACTAAGAGACCATCGGGTAAAAGGATATAACTTTATACAAGCCATACTTTTTATGGGCATACACTTTCCAATAGGTATTATTTCAGGATATTCACTTCTTAACTATGTGACCATATTTCTCGTAGGATACATTCTTGGATTTATATATAAAAAGACTTCTTCGATATGGGCTCCAACGATTGCACATAGTGTCTATAATATTCTTATTTATTTAAGGCAGTGAATATACCTATTTCTTTTAGTAAACTTCTTTTTAATGCTGTAACAAAAAAAGAAGGTAGGAAAAGTTTTTAAAAAGACTAAACTAATAAGAGGATTTTATGTTCAATATATGAGCATATATCCTCTTTTCTTTTGTATATTAGATTTGTTAATTAGATATTGAAAATATCGAGGGGTCTTAATCTAATGAAGTTCCGTGAATTAACTTTGGTTAATTATAGGTTAACTTCGCTCATACCTTCTGCAGTCATACGTTCCCCTGCGACAGCAGTCTTAGGGCTAACAGCTTCAATGCGTTCTAAATCCTCTTTCGTAAGTAGGACATCCGCGGCAGCTGCATTTTCCTCCAGATACTTAATTCGCTTCGTTCCAGGGATCGGCAGTGCTCCATTGGCGATCGTCCAAGCGATTGCCAATTGGGACGGCGTGCAATCTTTCTCCTGGGCGATCTCTTTGATCTTGTCGACGATCTCCACGTTCTTCTGGAAGTTCTCTCCTTGGAAACGTTCCATTCGAGGAGTAAATGCAACGAGCTTGGCTGGTGTGTTAGGGGAAGCCGGTGATCTAAGTGGTTATACCCACGGAAATGCCTTGCTTCGCCATGCAGGTTTAAACCTGGCTGAGGCCAGCTCCGGAAAATGGCGTGGGAAAATGGTCCTTAGCAAGCGAGGCCGCCCTCGTCTCCGGCGTTTCCTTTACCTCATGACGATGTGTATGGTTATGACCAATCCGGATATTAGAGCCCTGCACCATCACAATGTCGACGTGAAAAGCTCAAAAAAATGAAATCTATTATGAAATTATGTGGTAAGGTGGCCGAATGCTTGTTAGCCTGGCCAAGAGCAGCGAAGCTTACAGTTCAGTTAAAGTATTTCCGCAAGCCGCTTAGGCGCGTTATTTCACCAGCTGATGCATTCGCAGGATGGACAAGAAGCACGGAGTATCGGGAGGCATTAAACAAAAGGGATCGGACCCGTTCCGTTAGAAAAACCGACCTCCACCCCTTAGTTAGATGTGACGAAGGAATGAAAGGGCTTGACCCGTTGAGACATGGGAGTGAAAATCGCTAGGGGTGACATGGAGACGTGCAGGATATGGAACAAATTGGGTGATATACTCTCACCTTTATTTCAACATGCCCTTTCAATTGTTCCAAGCTACTAGCTCCTATGTTTCCTTTTTATCTGACACTTTGCTAAAGGTGAAATCCTGCGAATTCATGAGCCTGAGTGAGAAAACTAAATCATATTGAGGGAGCTTAATGAAACACCATCGAGTCAAATACTCTATTTTCTTTAAACAACGGAGCCTTTAGTAAAACTCTTTAACTTTTTGCGGTTATTGAATTGAATAATCGTCAGCTTTTGAAAAACAAGTATTAGACTGATCATCAAAAATGAGACAGCGGCGGACCAAGACTGAAAATAAAGTCTTAGACTGCCGCTGTTATCATTCTACTAACGTTCTTCGTTAGCGTAATGCATTACTTGACTAAATTCGATATGTTCCAGCCAATAACTACGTTTTCGTATGATTACTCAGCATAGTGCTGTGTAGGTGCACTAACATATCAACAGTCTCTTAAATCAAAAGCTTCTTCTAGTGCAGCGGTATCTTCGAAGATTTGAAAAAACCTTATCTTTTCCTCTTCTACTTCGCAAATAATTGCCCAATCACTCTCGAACACTTTCCCGGTTACATTGACCTTGATGCGGAAATTCCCCCATGCACACGCTGCTTCCTGATTACCGATGAGTTTGTGAAGGACAAACCTCTCTATTTGTTCTGCTTCTTCTAATATGTTTAAATAATTTCTAACACCTTCTTTTCCATGAAATGTGCCGTATAAAGGAATTTTATTAGAGGACTCTTTTTTAAGAATAATAAATTTCGCTTCATCATGAACCAATTCGATCACTTTATCTATCTGTTTGCTTCCTAATGCTTGAAAATAACTTGTTAGCACCTGTTGGGCACTTTGCATTTTCTACTAATCTCCCTTCGAATAGGCGGAATAAGTTTTGCACAATCCAATAATAACATATTTATATACCATCCTGCCCGTTGGCTTAACGTCGCCGCTGCCAGTCTAGAACTATATTTTTACGGTCTAACACTTTATTTTCTCAGTCTATAACTTTATTTTCATCAGACACTCGTCCCACACGATTCTCTTACTCAATTTATCCTCATCATCGGATTTCATTACGTCCCAACATGTATCCAAAAGGATGCGCCCATTGTTGTGTTTTCTGGGTTCGGATTAGAGTCATTGCAAAGCATACATTTTCCTATTTTCGGACTCTTTTTCACAAGTACCGCTCCCATCGACACGCTGCGGAATTGAACCGCGCAAAGGTTCTGACCAGGCTGTTATTGTTTCCGCTGATTAACTGGTTCCTTGCCGCCTGCGCGTGCCATAAAGCCCCGGAATAATCCGGGGATGATCCTGGATGCTGCTGGATTACAGAAGCTCTGCTGCGAGGTGCTTGAGCACCAACGGTGTTGGGATGAGTTGACCATCTTTTTTGTTGCCTTTAACGTAAGCTTTGTCCTCACGAGCATAGTAAACAACGCCTTGGCCCTCGACGATCGGAAAGCCACTTTCATCATCCGTCAGGGATGTTTGTACGTGTTTGCCGTGTTGTGCTGTGTGTTTTTCATCATGAGATGCAGGATACCGTCAGAACTGAGAATTGCGTATCGTGGTTGTGTAGTAGACATGATTATGTCCTCCTAATATGTTTTATTGAAAAAAAACAAAAAGGCCGGCACATTGGCCGACCTGATCACCGAGGCTCGAAAGCTGCGGTTCGTTCCTTATTTGATTTTCCATGATACAAATATATCACAGCAAAAGTCCAGGGACGGGCCACTTAGAGGCCACTTTAAGGACAAAAATAGGACACGAAAAACTTTTCTATGAAAAGTGTTTTTTCTCCGCAACTTTTTCCATCTATGATCAGTCTATTATCTAAGAAGGCTTTTTTTCCAAATATAATTAATATTGAAAGTAAGTGCAAATTTATTCAAACTCCTGTATGTAGATGAGGGGAAGCCTATCGCTATATCATGAGAGGATGAGGGAAAGTTTATGACGAAAAAGTGGGTATCTTTATTTTCTGTTATTTGCACAGTTTTCTTCCTTTTTGGCTCTAGTTCAACTTATGCAGAGAGTTATTACGCTGGAGTCACGAAGCCCGGAAGTCAGTATATGGGTATGACTGCTACCATTACAACTCCGAGTAAATTACCTACACTTGGTACTAGCGGTGAGTCAGCTTGGGTAACAAATGTCACTCCAAGTCGAGATTGGATTCAAACAGGTATCCGATTTTATTCAGGATATCCGGGATTTGCAACTTACGTTGAACATACTGTTAATGGAGCTTATGGCATGCAGGAAATAGGGACTCACCTTTTATCTTCATCTGTAAAATATATGGTTCAATATGGTTCTGACGGTAAATGGCATGCATATATTGGAGGTTATGATAAGGGGAGCTGGAGCTTAGGAACAAATAATAATGTACAAGCGAATGCAGAAACCCATTCTACAAATACCCAAATGGGACCATTCCAATTTACAGGTGTGCAATACAAAAATACAAATGGTGTGTGGAAAGCAAATGATACAGCCCCACGTGCCGATAGTCCATATCATGTCAGCAAAACGGATAATTCAAATTTCAAAGTCTATTAACCAATAATTTTAAAGGAGGTCGAAAGTAATGAAACATAAAAAGTTGCTGATCGTTGGGGCTGCACTGGGCATCTTTAGTGGGGCTTTTTATATAAATTCCATTTCTGCCGAGAGTCCTACTGAGCTTATCCAAACCAAGCTTTCTCAGCAAGGAGTATCCATTTCAAGCATTAGTGCTCAACAGGAGGACTTAAAAGTGGAAACGAAATCAGTTTCTAGTTCTGGAAAAGCTACAATTGATGACATTAAAGCGATTCGCGCGGTTCGAAATGAAGTACGGAGTGGAGTCAACGGAACCAATGAAATCAAAAATATTGATTTAGCTATTAAAGCTGCAAATGGAAAAACGATTTATGATGAAGTTTCTAATGATGTTACTCATATCCCAGACTTTTCGAAAAAAATCCAAGGTTCCATGGAGTCGACAAAGGTCCTGGAAGCTGTATATGGTGAACTTCAAGGAAACGGTATGGATGTAAAATCGGTAGATATTACAGATAGCGTTATTGGTGGAAAGCTGGCAAAGATTGTAATTGCAGCGGATGTCTCAGAGATCAATAGTCTGGTTCCTAAAATTGAACAGTGGATAATGGCGTTAAATGACGCTAAAGACAGCAGTGGTATTTCTCAATACGATCTGACTATCAATGGTAAAGATAATGAAGTATTATTCTACTTGACAGCAGATTTAGTATATCGTGATTTTTATTGGTGGCAATCAGATGCTTTAGGCGGTGAAACTTGGACGAACTCCGGACCTGAAAGTGAGAAGTCTGCTAACAGTAAAGACAAAGTAGAGGCAACACTTGAAAAAGGAAATACTGCTGAACCATCCAGAGTAGATAATAACGGTTTGGAAGAGCCCCAAATAAAAAGATAAAGATTATAAAGTAATTTGAAAAGGGCGTTCCTCATTAAAACGGGGAACGCCTTCCTTACTAAAATAATTCATAAAAGAAAAAGGTACCGAAAAATTTCCACCCAGTACCTTTAAATAAGTAGAAGGTAATTTTCTCTCTGTTTAATGTCCATGTGATTAAGGTGATGAGACTACCATATTTTATTGGTCCTCATAATTGCAATCCTTCTTCACAACTCTGAAAACAAAAAAACAGGTAGATGGGCTGCACCAATGAATCAGCTATACAACCTCTCTGCATTTCCCACCTCATATACTTCGACTCTCAAGGCAGCGGCAAGAATATTAAGGGCTTCCGACTTTATACGGCGGAATGTCCTGTCGTTCAAGCCCAAATCTCCACAAATTATGAAATCAATCTGCCGATACTGCCTAACTCTCCAGCTATCCTTACATCACTAAGTGTAGCTTATTATCTCTTTACTGCCACACTACCTATTGAAGGAGTCATAATATGTGTATCTGGTCCCATTAAATATTCTCCAAACGTCAACACAAAAGCGTCAACTCGGTCTGGTGACTTGAGCCCACGCTTTTTCATATCCTTCTTACTTTCAAACAGCATTTTACCCTTGCTGGTCATGTTCCATTTACGTGCTGTAGGTTGGGTTTCAAGAACATCATCATCTTCCAATATATTCGAACCCATTCTTTTTGAAAATGATGCTTTCAGGAGCCCAAGAAGTATCCGCGTTGCTTAGTACAACTTCCCCTTCTTACCCTGCTGTTGCACATCCTGAGTACATTGTTGGAAAGCTGAGTACCA
Source organism: Paenibacillus ottowii (assembly GCF_050516475.1). NCBI lineage: Bacteria > Bacillati > Bacillota > Bacilli > Caryophanales > Paenibacillaceae > Paenibacillus > Paenibacillus ottowii. The sequence continues at coordinate 1,927,459 of NZ_CP191577.1, forward strand.
TATACAGCTGGATAACGGTCTGCAGCGGCTCGTCCAACTGTTCCACAGCATCCCGGATATCCAGCGAATCATAATCGGGAACGGGCTTCAGTTTATCCATACTTTCCATGTCGTCTATCGGGATCAGCCGTTTTTTGTTTCTCAATACTTGGCGACATTCGTTGATCAGTATTCTAGAGATCCAGGTATGAAAAAACTCCGTTTTTTTTAGCATATGAAGAGACTTATACGCCTTCAAGATCGTCTCCTGAATGGCGTCAGCACAATCCTCATCGCTGCGGAGGATCGAGGACGCAAGCCCGTACATTTTCACTTTGATAGCAAGCACAAGCCGGATAAATGCATCGTGGTCTCCCTTCCTTGCTTTTTTCACCTCTTCTTTCACGTTCACTCTTTTCTGCTCCTTTGACCGTATTCAGCATGTCATTCATTGGAACACCTTTTAGATGCGAGTTCCCAAAGGTTGAACGAAACGAAAAAATTTGGCAGAATCTCACAATTGATATCCTTCACTAAGGCTCTAAATCCATCAAAGCGCCAAACATTTGATTCCCTGTGGTAAAACATATATAAGAACATAACTCTGCGATTTCAGCATTTGTAAATTCCCTTCGCAACATATCAAATGTTCCCTGGTTAATGGAATCTCGACTTTTCAGAAATAAATCAGCGAAGGCAATAGCCAGACTGACTCTCGAATCCTCTATATTCTGCTCCGGCTTACCTTTAGCCTGACAGTATTTGCAGTCGTTACCAAAAGCAAGCGTACGACGAACCTGTTCTTTCAGCTCAGCACTTAAATTTCCATGCTCATAGAAAGCATCCTCCAGCTTACTCCAATACTTTAAAATTTCCTCGTTGTGCCCGAGAAGCCGTTGAAACTTCGTGTTCCCTATGTTCGAATACGGTATTCTAACCACACAATCCTCTCCTTCCTTATCCAAAATTATAAATTTAAATCTCATGATAATCCTTTACATTCGAAAAGAAATATGTATTATTCATTAACATATAACATTTATTTTTAAATTGGAGGTTCTATATGAAATTTGATAGCATAGATCTGCTTATTATTGATGAACTGGCACGAGATTCTCGATTGTCCATGAGAGAATTGGGGAAAATTATAAACCTGTCTCCCCCATCTGTAACAGAACGTGTCCGGAAGTTGGAAAATGAAGGGGTAATCACCGGGTATACAATCGGGCTTGATCGAAAAAAACTCGGTTTCGGATTGGAATGTATCATGGAAATCACGGTTAGAAATGGAGACTACAAAAAACTAAAAACGTTTGTTCAGAACCATCCACGCGTTCTGGGTTGCTGGAGAACTGCCGGCCAGGCCTGTTATTTTGTTAAGCTTTGTGCTGCCAGCTTAGAGGAAATCCAGGACTTTGTAGACAGTATTGCCTCTTACGCATCCCCTTTGACTCATATCATTTTTTCCGAGATAAACATTCTTACATGTACTAAGCAGCAGCTAACTAAATAGAATGAAGAGTCATAGCTAATTAACCTGATAACGTTATAAGACCAACCTCGTAATCGATAATTCGTATCAATAACGTTTAACCATAGATGTTATTGTCCTCTGGTTTTGGCAAGACATCTATCGTAAAAACAAAAAAAGGCTTTAGATAATACGCGGCTATTAAGCGTGAACGCTCTTGTCGTCTTACAATTAATTGTATCAAGTGTTTTGAATTGTTTAGAAAATTATAGGTGTGGCACAAACCGTACTAAGATTAATGGGACAACGTGTCCGTGAATTACGGAAAAAACAAGGATATCAATAGTAGTATTAAAAGGTAAAATATACGTTAATTAAATTAAAGAGTTTAGCATAATCTAGTTACCACATTTACTGTTGCGCGCTACAATGTAGATTAGGAGTCACTTGGATACGTAGTTTTTCAATCAACGCACTCTACATGAGCGCGTTGATTGAAAAATATCCCTTATTTCATCCCTTTGTCCTTTAGGGATTGTAGTAGAATTCTACTTAAGTCCTAGATTAAAATTGAAAGGCATAAGGAGCCGAACCAACTATAAAAACTGGTCGACTCTATTATGAGTGCATGGATCATGACAGAGCAGCCGCCACCTGGTCGTATGAGTAGATGAACGAACATTTTACGGGATTTGGAGTCGAGACGACGGTTTAGTACCATTCTGTATGGGAGGAGCTGATCCTGCAGTATGGAAAGCGCACTGGGTTTGTAAGGTGCGAATGTGAAGCTCACATAAAAACCCCGGGTCTTTCGCACCTCGAAATTTGTTGAAAAGTAACTGATCAGTTACCCTCAGTTAAAGTCAATGGTTGATCCAAGCCTTTTTGGCATCAGTTTTTGCGATAATGTGAGGAATTGATACCATTAGGGTATGAATTACTGCATTTTCGCTGTCGCACTCCATGTGAGTGCGTGGATTGAAATTCTCCAATTTACCACTTAGGTGCAAGTCTAATACATCGTCGCACTCCATGTGAGTGCGTGGATTGAAATTGAATTAGGAAAAATGAAATTAGAGGATTACGGGGTCGCACTCCATGTGAGTGCGTGGATTGAAATCGGCCTTTACTCCAAAGAGCATATGACCGGGGGCGTCGCACTCCATGTGAGTGCGTGGATTGAAATCGCAGACGAAAGAGGGGTACATAGATATTTTGAAGTCGCACTCCATGTGAGTGCGTGGATTGAAATCATTTGCACCGCCTCCATCCATAGCCCTCCCATTGTCGCACTCCATGTGAGTGCGTGGATTGAAATAAATTAAAACAAAAGGAATGTTCCGCCTCGGATAGTCGCACTCCATGTGAGTGCGTGGATTGAAATAGTAAGAGTCCAATTATCATTGCGTCCGGTCAATATGTCGCACTCCATGTGAGTGCGTGGATTGAAATCAATTAAGCTTAATGCCTATTGCATAGGTTAATACTTCGTCGCACCTACTTGAGTTGACAATGACTGCTCGGACAGCCATCGTCTTATTTTTATAGACGTAAATAAACACAAATGCACTCCATCTGTTTAACTATGCCACCGGTTAGCTTAATGACGCATCATTAGTCTAATACTTTATTGTCTTTTAATAGCAACAACATTAAGTGCCAATAGGCAGCCCCTTGCGGCAATCAGAAGGATTACATACCATAAGGAACTCACAATTCTCTTTTTTACTCAAACGAACAGAGAGTAACGTTCCAATGCACAGAAAAGCCTAATGGACCACCAGAAGCGACTTCTAGTGGTCCATTAGGCTTTTGTTCTCATACCAACTCAAATCTGCATATTTAGCTATGTACTCTCTAGCCTGATCAAAAGAATCTTGCTTCAGAAATCGAATTGTATCGTCGAAAAATCATATCCCCATGAGTCACTAAATACGGATTAAGGGGTTCCTATGGCATAAATCATTTGCTGCTTGGAAGGCCTATCGTAAAGGGGCTGCAGTATCTAATCGTGAACCCATATATACATTTAAGTTTTCGCTGATGTTTGGCCAACATTTAACCTCATCACTACTTGAATTAAGCTGTATGATCGGCCGTATCGGTGCTTCATGGCAGTATTTACCCGATTATAATGGCCCTTGGTCTTCAGCCTACAGCTTTTTCTGGCGTTCGTGGTTGATGCTGGGGAATCCGCTCCGCTTTGAGTTGACACTGGGACAGGCAGATGATTCGGTAATGGATTCCGAGCAAGCGAGACCGGAGGAGGAAGCGGGCGTATGACCAGGATACGATAAAGAACGGCCAATTGATCGACTGCTTTTTTAATAAAATGAAAAATTATCAGAACTATAACACCTGATTAAGCTTGCTTTCGGGTTCTTCACCGTTTTTTATATGTTTTATATTATTCACAAAGAAATCATATCTTTTTTTATGCAACTTGACGCCATCTGGCATGCCGGCAGTATGGGGAGTAAGTATGACATTACTCAGATCCCTTAGTTCACTGTCAATTGAAAGCGGTTCAGATTCAAACACATCCAAGCATGCTCCTGAAATTTTTTTATCTTTTAAAGCAGCTATTAAGTCATTTTCATTGACAATCCCACCGCGAGCCGTATTGATAAAAAGTGCGGTATTCTTCATCTTTTTGAATACTCCTTTATCAATCAGTTGTTTGGTTTGCGGATTCAGTGACGCATGTACAGTGACTATATCTGATACGCTTACAAGATTATCGAAATCCGTCATTTGTACAAAGCTGTCAGGTTGTACAACGGCATGTCTAGCATTAACCAGCACATTCATATCAAAAACCCTGCAAAACTCAGCTACTTTTTTACCGATAGCACCAAAGCCGATAATTCCTATCGTTTTACCTTTTAATTCACTTCCTGTATAATCCAACTGTTTTTCATCTATTCTGGTTTTCATGAATCTATCAAGGTAGGGTATGTTTTTATAATAAGACAACATCAGCGCCATTACATGCTCGGCCACTGCCTGCGCATTCACTCCTGCAGCATTAGCTACCCAAATACCTAGTTGCGTGCAGGCATCAATATCTACATTATCATACCCTGCACCCGTCTGTACCAGTTTCAATTTTTTTGCCATGGAAAGTAAGTCGCGATCCACTTTGATATGTTCAGGTATGATTACCTGGCAGTCTCCAATATGATGCAGCATTTCTTTTCCCGGCGGCACAATCGCAATGTCCCAGTCATTAGGAAAATATTTTTTAATATTTGATTTTGAAATTTGTGTAAAATAGCCTACTATAAGAATTTTCATTGTCTATCCACCTTCAATTTCTTTGTTTTTACAATAATATGTTTATTGATATTTGTAAAATTGATAGTTTATATAAATTCTACATAGCTGAATAATTTTTGAATAACATTCGTATTCACCAGCGATCAATGACCTCCAACGATTTGTCATTGACACGTTTCATGAAGGCTGCAATATGGATTCGAATATGATAAAACTTATTGTAAAATACGTTGTGAACGACATCGCTCTTTAGCCACTTCCACAAGCCTTCAATCAGGCTAAGGTCAGGCGAGTACTTCGGCAGAAAAACAAATTGTAATCGGTGATGCTGCTTCAAGAAATCTTGCACTTGGGCTGTATGATGAATGCGTCCGTTATTCAGGTAGAGCCTATACGCAAACCTATTTGAGCCACATCCTTAATGGAAATCAACGCCGTAACAAAAAGCAGCCGATCATATTTACCAGTTGCTCACTGTGTCTGTTTAACTATCGTTCCCCCATTAGTTCAACGATTTTCAATACTGTTCAAGTTCCTGTTCCAAATCTTTTAATAAAGCATTAATTTCTAGAACCGCTCCATCCTCTCTATTCCAGAATATCGAGGGCTTATACCGATCTTCCTTTAGTTTGGGTAAGAGCTCTCTTATAAATGCGTTTAAAGGGATGATTTCTGCTGTACAATTTGACCATTCTTCAAATGCACAATACTCTGCAAATTCCCTTTTTGGCCAGAATGGAACTAGTAAGTCCCCGTTATCTTAATGAGGAGCAACAGTCTTATACTTTATTTTTCAGTCTAGAACTTTAGACACCTATAATCAAGACCGCAAAGGCTTAAGCCCTTACGGTCTAATTTACTTTTGGCATCCTTAGCCCAATTTTCTCCTTCTTGGTTTCGTCCCCGACCATAGTTGATGGTGACAAAATCTAATGTACGGTTTGTTTTTAGGCTATCTGCTATGTTAACAACAGCCCTACGCCGTTTATCTCCAAATGAAGTTGCTGAGAGTAGTTTATAAATCTGAAGGGATTTAGAGTATGGGGGTAAAGGCTGTTACGCCTCAACCCTCTTCAAATATTCTGTAGCAAATCCTCCACTGTACCCTTCGAGCCGCACAACCTCCGAACCACACAAGTCCCAAGACTCAGATCTACTGTCCATACCTTGTCCTTGTACTTCTCCCTACAGCTTCATAGCAACCGTGCGTTACAACCTGATCACCCTTTTACAGCTTATATGTCCGTTCCCTCACCTTTACCGCCTCCAGTCAGATTCTTGTATTTGTTCTCTCCAATCTCGGTAACGATTATGAGTTTGAATCGTTCTTGATAATATTCCAACCTACGTGAGCAAGTAGTATGAAATAGAGCTGAAAGCTCACCGTTGTTCATCATTTTGAAATACCTCATTGCTTGTTCGCTCCTTATATAGGGGTATAGGGTAAGTGGTCAAAAGACCTCTGTTTATGCGCTCGGTTGATCCAGTGTATCAATAATTAATTTCGGTCCGTCTGATCATAATGTTCTTGCTTCAAGCAATCAAACGCCCTGTCATCCTTAGGTTACGTTCCGTTTCCTGCCTTTATAGGCTAAATGCTAGAGCGCATAAAAAAAGAACCCGCAAAGAAAATCTACGGATTCAATAATAATATGCTTGTATTCGATGTAGTGGCCCTATTCCACTTTCGCAAACATTTTCCCCTGAATTGCGAATTCATGACTTGTGTCACAGCTACGCATCATACTTGATTTACAAAGGCGTGGACATCTAGCTCATAAAGGAACTGATGCGACACGACGACATCAAGCAAACAGCCAACCCTACGGCCACCTTTACGTAGAAAGAAAACGTGAAGCAATGAGCGTATTCGACTAATCGGTATCATTTCGGTATCATGACCAATAAATAAAACCAAGAATAGCCGATACGCTTAGCTTTTCCGTTAACCGATACTGCCTTCCATTTCGAACTTGATCAAACGGTTCATTTCTACCGCATATTCCATCGGCAGTTCTTTGGTGAACGGTTCGATAAAGCCCATAACGATCATTTGCGTTGCCTCAGCTTCGGTCAGACCACGGCTCATCAGATAGAACAGCTGATCTTCCGATACTTTGGACACCGTTGCTTCGTGCTCAAGCGTGATATCGTCATTCATGATCTCATTATAAGGGATTGTATCCGAAGTTGATTGATTATCCAAAATTAACGTATCACACTTAATATTCGATTTTGCACCTTGAGCCTGACGGCCAAAGGAAGCTAATCCGCGGTATGTTACTTTACCACCGTGCTTACTGATCGATTTGGATACAATAGTGGATGTAGTATCTGGTGCCAAGTGGATCATTTTCGCACCAGCATCCTGGTGCTGGCCTTTGCCTGCAACAGCGATGGACAAGACCATCCCTTTCGCGCCACGGCCTTTCAATACAACGGCAGGATACTTCATTGTCAGCTTGGAACCGATGTTTCCATCGACCCATTCCATCGTTGCATTTTCTTCAGCTACCGCACGTTTGGTTACCAGGTTGTAGATGTTAGGAGCCCAGTTCTGGATCGTTGTATAACGAACGCGTGCGTTCTTCTTACAAATGATTTCCACCACAGCACTATGCAACGAGTTCGTGCTGTAAATTGGAGCTGTACAGCCTTCTACATAATGCACAAAGCTGTCTTCGTCAGCAATAATGAGCGTACGCTCAAATTGACCCATATTTTCCGAGTTGATACGGAAGTAAGCCTGCAATGGAATTTCACATTTTACACCTTTAGGCACGTAGATAAAACTACCGCCTGACCATACCGCACTGTTCAGTGCTGCAAACTTATTGTCCGCAGGAGGTACAACTGTTGCAAAGTACTCTTTCAGAATCTCAGGATGCTCACGCAAAGCCGTATCGGTATCCATGAAAATGACACCCTGCTCTTCTAGATCCTTTTGCATGCTGTGGTAGACAACCTCAGATTCATACTGCGCAGATACACCAGCCAAAAACTTTTGCTCCGCTTCAGGAATTCCCAGTTTATCAAAGGTTTCCTTAATTTCTGTAGGAACCTCTTCCCACGTTTTCCCTTGTTTCTCAGAAGGTCTTACATAGTACTGGATATCATCGAAATCCAGTTCATCCATGTCTCCGCCCCATTTTGGCATTGGCATTTTTTCAAATTGCTTCAATGCTTTCAGACGGAACTCCAACATCCAATCCGGTTCACCCTTAATTTTGGAGATTTCTTTTACAATTTCCGGAGTGAGACCCTTACCTGTTTGGAAAATGGACTTGTGCTCGTCACGAAAGCCATACTTATACTCTTCCATTTCCGGTGCTTTCTTGGCCATGTTTCTCAAACCTCCTCTGTCCTATTTAAATTATTTATCTTCGTCAATCCCTTTGCGCAGCGCATTCCAAGCCAAGGTCGCACATTTAATGCGGGCCGGAAACTTATTAACGCCTGACAAAGCTTCCAATTCTTCATAATCTTCAAACTCGACGGCTTCGCCCTTCATTAAAGAGGAGAAACGACTCGCCATATCCAAGGCCTGATCAACCGTTTTACCTTTGACCGCTTCTGTCATCATCGAAGCCGAGGACATACTAATCGAGCAGCCTTCGCCAGTAAAACGGGCATCCTCGACTATGCCGTCTTTCGTTTTGAGTTGAAGGGATATCCGGTCACCACACGTAGGATTGTTCAAATCCACCGTAACAGCATCGTCCTCAAAACGTCCGCGATTGCGCGGATTTTTATAATGATCCATAATCACGCGTCGGTACAAGTCATCAAGTTGCATCGCCAAAATACTCCTTTGTTTGGATTAAGGCGCTGACCAGAGCGTCGACATCTTCTTCTGTGTTATAGAGGTAAAAGCTGGCACGGGCAGTTGCACTGGCTTTCAACCAGCGCATCAATGGCTGGCAGCAATGATGACCCGCACGTATGGCCACCCCTTGGCTATCCAGTACGGTAGCTACATCATGCGGATGCACATCATCCAGGTTGAATGTTACGAGCCCAACATGACGTTCAGCAGGTCCATAAATCGTCAAACCCTCTACTTCCCGAAGACGTTTGAGGGCATAGTTGGATAGACGGCTCTCATGCTGTGCAATGGCGTCCAGCCCGATACTTTCCAGAAAATCAATAGCCGCACCCAGGCCGACAGCTCCAGCAATAATCGGGGTACCACCTTCGAATTTCCAAGGTAGTTCCTTCCATGTGGATTCATACAATCCCACATCGTCGATCATTTCACCGCCAAACTCAATGGGCTCCATATTTTCCAGCAGCGCCTTCTTGCCGTAGAGTGCACCAATTCCTGTAGGAGCACACATTTTGTGACCAGAGAAAGCATAAAAATCAGCATCTATGTCTTGCACGTCTACTTTCATATGTGGCGTGCTTTGCGCACCGTCGACAACGATGACTGCTCCTTTGCGATGTGCAATAGCAGCAATCTCTTTGACCGGATTTACAACACCAAGTACATTGGAGACATGTGCAATTGCTACAATTTTTGTGTTTTCTGTGACGGTTGTCTCCACGTCCGCAAGATCAACGCTACCGTCCTCTTGAAGTGGAATATATTTCAAAGTCGCACCGGTAGCTTTGGCTACCTGTTGCCACGGAATCAGGTTACTGTGATGTTCCATCTGAGTGATGACAATTTCATCACCCTCCTTACAGTTAGCTTTCCCGTACGAAGAAGCCACCAGATTCAGCGCCGTTGTTGTACCACGTGTAAAAATGATTTCCTGACTGCGCTTGGCATTCAGAAAGCGGGCTACCTTCTCCCTCGCACCTTCATAAGCATCCGTAGCTCGGCTACCCAAGGTATGCACACCACGATGCACATTCGAATTATCGAATTCGTAGTAGTGCTTGATTGCCTCGATGACCGCCAGCGGCTTTTGCGAAGTGGCCGCATTATCCAAATAAACCAGCGGATGACCGTTAATCTCCTGATGTAAAATCGGGAATTGTTCACGGATCAATGCAGTGTTCATTGGCCTAACTTCCTTTCAACAAGGCTTTGCAGCTGATGTTGAAGTCCTTCAAGCGGAATCTCAGATACGACTGGTGCCAGGAAGCCATAAATAATCAACCGTTCAGCTTCTGCCCGGCTAATTCCGCGGGACATCAAGTAATACACTTGCTCACGGTTCACCTGACCAACCGAAGCTGCGTGTCCTGCTGTTACATCGTCTTCATCAATTAGCAGGATCGGATTAGCGTCACCACGTGCTTGCGGGCTGAGCATCAGAACACGTTCCGTTTGCTGACCATCTGCTTTAGTAGCGCCTTTTTCAATTTTCGTAATTCCGTTAATGATGGAAGACGCTTCTTCACGCATAACTGCGCGCGTAATCATCTGACTAGCGGAATTTTTACCAAAATGCTGTGCTTGTGTCGTATAGTTCAGCTTTTGTGAACCGGAGCCTACAGCAATAACCTTGGCATCCGAGTTGGAACCATTGCCTTTGAGCACGGACATGGTATTGCTCGCTGTATTGCCGTTGTTCATTTCGCCTACAATCCATTCGATAGCAGCATCATTTCCCAGCGTAGCACGACGAATGGAAATATCCGTTACTTGCTCTCCAAACTGATGCACTGTGGCATAACGCACTTTAGCGCCAGCATTTGCTACCACTTCTACCGCACCGTTATGAAGAACAGGTGCTGTCAAATCCGCAGATACATAGTTGTCTACGTACGTTACTGAACTATGGTTTTCAGCGATGAGCAGTACATGCGGCGCAAATGTTGCAGTCGCATCATCCGTGAGGAACACAGCTTGAAGTGGAACGTTCAATTCTACATTTTTAGGCACATAAGCAAATACTCCACCGTTCCAGAGTGCTGCATGTAGTGCAGACAATGAATTTTCTTCTGCTTTAATAACAGTATTGAGGTGAGCTTTGACCAAATCGCCATGCTCTTTAACCGCCGTGTGCAAATCTGTGAAAATGACGCCTTGCGCCGCCAGTTCCTCGCTCAGCTTCACGTATACCGCGCCGGAGTTGCGCTGTATAATCAGACCGCCCTCCTGCTGTTCTTTGACGAGATCAGCAATAGCCGCAGGAACCTGCCCTACCGATGCAATGACCTCGCTCAGTTTATGTTGACCGTAATCGTTTAAATTCCAACGCTCGATTTTTGTTTTTTCAAATACCGGAAGCTCCAGTTGGCCTGCAAGCCCAAGTGCTTTTTGTCTGTCTTCAGCCAGCCATGCTGGCTCACCATTACGTTCGGACAGAACACGCAGTTGCTCGGAATCTACCGGAAGGATTGTTTGTGTTGTCATCAGTTTTCCTCCTCGCTTCCGGCTTACGCCTCTTGTCCTACAGTTTCATCAACGATACCCAGTTCTTCCTTGATCCAGTCGTAACCGTCTGCTTCCAGACGCTCTGCAAGCTCAGGACCACCGGATTTGACGATACGTCCTTGCATCATTACGTGTACAAAATCTGGTTTGATGTAGTTCAACAGACGTTGGTAGTGAGTAATCACAAGGAAGCCACGATCTTCAGAACGCATAGCATTTACACCGTTAGCTACAATTCTCAAAGCATCGATGTCCAGACCGGAGTCAATTTCGTCCAGAACGACAATTTTCGGATCAAGCATCATCATTTGCAGAATTTCATTCCGCTTTTTCTCACCACCGGAGAACCCTTCGTTCAGGTAACGGTGAGCAAACTCAGGATTCATTTCAAGCTCTTTCATTTTGCCTTCCATTTGACGGATAAACTTAATCAGGGAAATCTCTTGTCCTTCTTCACGGCGCGCGTTGATTGCACTACGCAAAAAGTCGGAGTTTGTTACCCCTGCAATCTCACTTGGATACTGCATCGCCAGGAACAATCCTGCACGTGCACGCTCATCCACTTCCATATCCAGCACGTCTTCTCCATCCAAAGTTACTTTGCCATCTGTGACTTCATATTTAGGATGACCCATCAAAGCAGACGCAAGTGTACTTTTACCCGTTCCGTTAGGACCCATGATGGCATGGATTTCTCCGCCCTTCATTTCGAGGTTAATACCTTTCAAAATTTCCTTGCCTTCGATGGTCGCTTTGAGACCTTCAATCTTAAAGTTTGTAGCCATATTTGCAATACCCTCCAAAAAATGTAGTGTGGTGTCGAAATCAGAAAGTATATCTAAACAGGGGAGCCCCCTGATTTCAAGCAAATGTAATATTTTAAAATTTATTTATAATCATTCTAAACTGATTCTCAATGATTCTCAAGTTATTTTATAATAAATATCTTTAAGGGTGCAACCAACAGACGCACGTTATCCACCTTTCTTCATAAAATGTTCATCCTACCAAGCGCACAAATGACAAAATATATCCTACGGATGATTATATAGTTATAGTGTAGTACAAAAAACCATGGGATACATCATCACTTTTTAGCCATAAAAACGCTACTGACAGCATGACGTCAGTAGCGTTTTACATGTAAGGGGTTATATATTCGTCAGTCTAAACCTTGTGCGATTGAGCCAAAACTTGACGAGTTAGCCCAAATAAGAGCGGAGCATCCACATATGTTTCTCCAGATCGGCTTTAAAGCCGATCAGCAAATCTGCAGTAGGCTGATCGGAACTTTCCGCCAATTCGATCCCTTCCTGAAACTCCTCACATACAGTCGCAAAGTCCTCAATCAGGGTTTGCACCATTTTTGGAGCATCTTCATTGCCAGTGGCTTCGTCAATTGAGGACAGTTCCAGGTATTCCTTCAACGTTGCGGAAGGAGAACCTTTCAAGGCGAGCAGACGCTCGGCAATCTCGTCCATTTTCAATGTTATTTCATTGTATAATTCTTCGAATTTGACATGGAGTGTATAAAAACTGGAGCCTTTCACGTACCAGTGATAATTATGAATTTTTACATATAACACATTGAGGTTAGCGACTTGACGGTTTAACAGTTCCTCCACCGATTTGGTTTGCGTATTTTTCGAGTTACTTGTTGTTTTAGCCATCATAAATCCCTTCCTTTTTATCAAATTGACTTTCAGAAGCCTTTAAGTATCCATCACCGTACTGTTGACGGTAAGACGCCAGCGGGTAGTTGAATATCACCTGCCGGACGTCTGTTTCATATTTACCCTTTCAATACAGAGACGAAACAAAAAGAAGAGTTACCTTCGCTTCTAATTCATCATAAAAAAAATGTACAAAAATTCAGTGATTTTCGTTATACTTGTTCTATCCTATCAAAATACTTGGTTTAATATTGTGATATTGATCAACCATTTACATGTGCACAATTTACGGAGGTGACCTCATTGTCCAAATATCATCCTTTAACGACTGAAGAAGCAATCGAATTTGTGAAGAACATCCCCGGATTTTTTAGTCAGGAAGCTCATCTGGAATGCCGAGAAATCGGTGATGGCAACTTAAATCTGGTTTTTCATATTACGGATTCTAACTCTAACAAAAGTATCATTGCCAAGCAGGCACTTCCCTATGTAAAAATTGTGGGTGAATCCTGGCCGTTGTCGCTGGATCGCGCCCGTATTGAACGCGAGGCACTTCAGCAAGAACACCAGCTTTGTCCCGAATTAGTTCCTGCAGTTGTGGGCTATGACAATGAGCTTGCTTTAACCGTAATGGAGGATCTTAGCTCCCACACAATCATGCGCAAGGGGCTAATAGAAGGCAACACATATCCTCTTTTTGCTAATCATATCGGGGAATTTCTGGCACGCACACTCTTTTTCACCTCAGATTTGGGCATGAATCAGCAGGATAAAAAAGAGCTGGTCAAACGCTTTATCAACCCTGAACTTTGTAAAATAACTGAGGATCTGATTTTGGATGAACCGTATCGCTTTTCCGACAATAACAACTACGGTGAGTATATTGAAGACGAAGCAGAGGCACTCCGTTCAAATCAGGCGCTTCACCTGGAAGTGGCTTTACTGCGAGAAAAGTTCATGACACGAACAGAAGCGCTTCTACACGGTGACCTTCATACTGGCAGCATTTTTGTAACGACTGAATCGACTAAAGTCATTGATCCTGAATTTGCCTACTACGGCCCCATGGGGTTTGATATCGGAGCGGTCATCGCCAATCTGCTGTTGAACTATGCAGCACAGCCTGGATGGACTTCTGGCGAAAAGGCGCTAAAAGAACGACGTGACTGGCTCCTGGAGACTGCCATGCAAGTATGGGAGCAGTTTGAAAGCAGGTTCCGTACACTGTGGGACGAGCACGTCACTGATCATTTGGCACGTACACCCGGATATCAGGACCTGTATCTCCAGAAAGTGCTGCAAGATACGATTGGTTTTGCAGGGTGCAAAGTGATCCGCCGGATCATCAGTCTGTCGCATGTGGCGGATATCGAGACCATTGCCGATCCTGACATTAAGGAAGCCGCAGAACGTCTGGCGTTATCGATTGGAAAAACCCTGGTTCTGCGCAATCGTGAGCTTCATTCGATCCGGGAACTAGGAGACATTGTTCGGGCAGCGACAGTGACCCAAACTAAAGGAGCATCAAGAGTATGAGTGAAAATAAGGAATCTCTCCCTACATCCTCCCGAAAAGCAGCTGTGTCCGGACAAGCTCTATCATCGCTGGTGTGGAAGGGTAACCACTTGTCCATGCTGGATCAGCGTCTACTGCCTGAAACGATAGTCATGCTGGATTTGTTCACAACTGAGGAAGTGTGGGATGGCATCCATGCCATGAAGGTACGGGGGGCCCCTGCTATTGGGATGGCCGCAGCCTATGGTGTTGTGCTAGGGGCTACCTCCTATCGCGGTACCGACGCTGCTGGATGGCTGGAGCATGTACATGCGGTGTGCGGGCATTTGGCCACCTCACGGCCGACGGCCGTGAATCTGTTCTGGGCTCTGGACCGCATGAAGAAGCGAGCTGGCGAACTCATCACAGAGGCTGAGGGAGGCCAGATCGAAGACTGGAATGCAGGGCTGGAGTGTGAAGCTATAGCCATTCAGGCAGAGGATGAAGAAGTCTGTCGCCAAATCGGCATCCATGCTTTACCTCTGTTCGAGGACGGGATGGGCGTGCTTACGCATTGCAATGCAGGCGGCTTGGCAACAGCGAAATACGGGACAGCACTCGCACCAATGTACCTTGCACAGGAGAGCGGCATCCATCTGAAAGTATTTGCTGACGAAACTCGCCCTGTATTGCAGGGTGCACGTCTGACCGCCTTTGAGCTTCAGCAAGCAGGTATAGATGTCACCCTGCTCTGTGACAATATGGCAGGCATGGTCATGGCCAAAGGATGGGTGCAAGCTGTCATCGTCGGTACGGATCGAGTCGCCGCTAATGGGGATGTAGCCAACAAAATCGGCACCTACAGCCTGGCTGTACTGGCGAAGGCGCATGGTATCCCTTTTTATGTTGCTTCGCCGTTATCTACCATTGATTTGCAGACTGCCACAGGTGCAGATATTCCGATTGAGGAGCGCTCTGCGGAGGAAGTGACCGAGAGCTTTGGCAAAAGAACTGCCCCGCAAGGCATTAAAGTCTACAACCCAGCTTTCGACGTTACACCTCATGAGTACGTTACCGCCATCATTACTGAAAAGGGAATCGTTCAAGCCCCTTTTAACGAGAATCTCACCGCTTTGTTTGCAGATTAATCGTTCTTACAGGTCATACACTTCGTATAAAATTCAAATGGTTATACCCGATAAAATGAAACTTCTCATAGAAAAAACCGGAGCCACAGCGCCCGGTTTTTAATTTTTTTGTTTTTTATTCAACAACAACTACTACTAAGCTTCTTACACCAGTTTCAATAGTGCCTCATAACCTGGCATCCCCGGCTTAATTCCAAGTTGCTCGGCTTCCTTCGTCACCGACTCCATCGGTGCCTCTAACAATTCCTTCAGCGTCTTGACCCCCACAGCTCGTGCGGCCAGAATTTTCCGATCCGCCAGCCGTTCATTAAGCAATCCGACATCCAGCGCACCACACATGATGTAACCACGGGAGTTAGAGATCGTCAACAGCGTTGTTTTTGGCAGTTTGACCTCAACTCCGATAAATGTATACTCACCCACTTGAATAGGTTCCATGTGTATCATGGTGATTTCATGCACCTCCTCTTTGTTCATCCGGGATATTTTATGCGGCATTTGCGGGTAAGTGTGGACACCCGTGGATACATTCAAAATATTAGAGGGAGATATATGTACAGCAAAATAAGCGATATTAAAAAGACCAGACGGATTTTTTCCATCTAGTCTCTGTCATCATCGTTAATGGTCTAGGGTTACGCTTTATTCAAATTTCTTTAAGTACTGAGGGGGTACAAGATCAGCAAGCCAAACACCATGGTTAGCTTTATAAAACCTCACTTGATTAGCTAATGCCTTTGCTGTGTCTACTTCGAGGATCACTAGTTCTCCACGTCTTTTGCCTGCTAAAATGGCAAACTCAAGGGATTCAGTCAGATGTACATACTTTCTGCCCATCGGCTTAATTCCTTCAGTGAAAATGTTATGAATTACCTTTGTGTTTGTACCGTGATAGAGAATCGTTGGTGGAGTGGCTTCCTCATAATTTAATCTGCCCGCACTGTGCCCATAATTAGCTCTTATGTACCCATTAACCATCTCATATCTTTGTTTGGGACAATGGCCTACTACTTGCTTGATATCCGACTCATTAATATTAGACCATCTATCCTCTGATCTTATTCCTCGAAGCAGGTCTTGAATGTCACAATAACCCTCATGATCCAGCTCAAGACCAAACTGTTCTGGTGTATGCCTAAGAATCTTACTCATAAATTTGCTTAGGCTCTCTTCTTGTTTTGGCGTTAACATGGTATGCTCCTTCTAAAATCGTCTCTTAATTCTAGGGTGGATAAAAATTTTCCTCTTTAATCAGATAGATTGCAATGAAAAAAGCTTACTCTCATTTTATTATCAATGGAGCAAGCTCGGTTCGTATTCCTGAAGCTACTTTATGATTCAAATGTCATCTTGTCAGGAAATATACCACCTTCTTTAACGAAGCAACGTGCCATCCGCTGTGCAGCCCTATCAAAATAAAATTTGTTTGAATGATTCGAATCTGGTAAAGGTTCAATTTCAGAGAACAGCTTAGTATCCTTGTTTAATTGAATTTTCCCCATAGTGTGTTCGTTTGGACCATATTTATAAATAACTACTGTATCATCTTCATGTTCTTTAAAAAGTAAAACAAATGCTCCCATTATAAAATCTCCTCTATTCTATTTCCCATGGACGACCCGACCTTACCGCAGCGTTATGAGCAGTCTCATAGTCTGTTTTAAATATACCCTCAAATCTAGATTCAAACAATTCATGGTTAAGCAAATCCATATCTTTTTCTGTTTGTACCCCTTTTTGTAATCTATCCCATGCTTGAGCTATTTCGTAATCAGAATGAAATCTGCCATAACCACTTGATTTTATGTGTTCTTTTATGAAAACGTGTTCTTTGATTCTTTGAATCCTACTTTCCTTCATTCCAGAATTTTCAGCTATTGCTCTTACATCACTATCTGAAGCTCTGATTTGATCATACATCTCATCTGCTTCAGCTTCTCTACGAAAATATTCATCAATTGAAAGATCGTTTCTCCCACCTGTTTGTACTTCTGTTTTAGGTTCAGATTCTATTGAATTCCGTAAGCTGGAACTTGTATTATTCTTCGGAATCTCATACTGAATAGATGGTTTCAAACCAATTTTAGGCTTAATAACTGAGCTGACTCCTCCAAACAGTCCTGCTGTACCGATCATATTAGCCCAGTGTTCCTTTGACCACGCATTGGTAGGATTAAATGCTCCCTGAATCATGCCCGTTATTCCAAATGTACCGAAATTGAGCATGTCATTCCACGAATCGTTTTGTTTAGCTGCTCGTTCCATGTACCCTTGATACATTCCTTTTGGAATACCATACGACATATAATCTAAGAAGCTCCAAACCGAATCAAACTTTTTCTCATACCGTACTGAATTAGCATCTACAAAATCCTGACCTAGTTCAGTTAAGCTATCTACCGATTTCTGGAATGCATTTCGTGTATCTGGAGAAGGAACAGCACATGAATTCGGCGGAGGCGGTAAACAACTTGCGTCAATATTACCTGCTTCCATCAGGTCCGCTAATCTGAATTTATCTGCATGGTGACGTAACTCCCTAGCAATAGAATCCATCAGGGTAACAAAGTCATTCATATTCTTCTGAGAGGTCTGGAAGGAATAGTAAAAGTGCTCTTTAGTCAGTCCTTCCCACAATTGTCCCATAGATGAAATTTGTTGTACTAAATTGCTATTCATTTGAGTTGTCGTTTGCTGTGCTAACTCAAACTGCTTGGAGACAGTCATAAGTTGCTCAGGTGTCACTTTAATAGTTGTCATAGTTTACCTCTAGTCATGAGTTCGTTATGACATAGTAACACTATTCCGATTTATGGAAAATAAACTTAATTCCTAATTGTTATATGAAGGATTAACCTTTCTACCTATGTCTAAAGGCTTAAATTCATCGTTTTTTAATCTTCATCTTCATTCTTTAATCTTTAATCTGTAACAAAGGAATAATGTGAGAAGCGTTTTTGTAACTTCTGCCTTCTGCAATTTGTTTGACTCTATATGCACATCCCTTCTTGTTTAGCCCTCCGTCTACAAATGGATCTCTTCCAAAAGTAGTTTTTCTTCGATCATAGACAGTTTTTGCATGAAAAAAGTGAAAACCGGACTGGTAAGGGGGTATCCCTATCCGTTCCGGTCCTATTTTCCTTCGTTACAACACAGTTTGTTTCTCGTATTTTTCAGTCTTACGATCCTTTTTAATCACTTTACTGTTATTCCTATAATCATCCCATGAATCCAGACTCAAGTAAGGCTCTGCTTCGATGATATCTTTTACTTTGCTGTGCTGTTGTTCTTGGAATAGCTCGATCATTCGAATTAAATCATTGCGATCCAGCAGCTTCACTCCATTATAACTGGCTAACTGTTCACACGAGCTTGTGTATTTACTTGAAGTAATCACAATAGATTTCTTAGCTCTGTAAAATCGCATACAGCTATACACTTCTTGAACCGCACCCAACCCAACAGGATTGGTGACTGCGTACCGTTTGGCCTGAAGGACATTACGGTATCCCTCACGATCTGTAAATACCAAATCTGCTCCAAAATCTCTACTATCTTGTGTCTTATACACATCACTATAACCCAAGCAATTGAACAGCTTGCACAAATAAATTTCAAAATCCTTGCCATCTTCCATACGATCTATCTCACTTATGCCGATTTTGTAAGGATCAATATCCTGCGTTACTTTATATCGCTCTTGGACTTTAGGCTTTTTAAGAAAACGTAACAGCGCCAAAGCAAGTAATACAGCAATGACACCAACAACTATAAATATGTACAACCCTGCTCCTCCTTAGCTATTCAACTCTTTTCCACACTTGCTTATAATACAACAAATAGGTACAACTTCCCATGAAATTTATAAATATAGTGAATTAGAAACAAAAAAGAGCCTAAATAAAAAAGGCAACAGGTAATCCTGCTGCCTTACACCCTATTATTCAGCTTCCGCTAATGTTTTTAAAGCTTCAGTAAATGAATTGTCGATTGACATAATTTCTCCATTAACTTGTTGGCTAAATTGAGATTCCGTAAGTTTATCTTTTCCTGCCGTGTGATTCTTAATAAATTTTATAAGACCTGCTTTCTGTTTTGCAATATCCTTTAAAATTTGGTCACTTTCTCGTTTGTAATTTTTAATACTTTTACTTAGTTCCACCTTCGCCACGCTGAGCTGTTTCTTTAATTTATCGCAATCAGCCTTGGCTTGAGCTATTACTGCTTTACTAGACTTATTTTTCACTTCATTTTTATAACGTGCAGAGGCTTGGTTTAATCTTTGAGTTAGCTCACGAACTTCTGCCCCTAGAACAGCATTAAGCTTTTTTTGTGCAGCTTTAATTTCTTTTACACGATCTTTGTAATTCTCAAAATATATTCTTTCGATTTCACTAGTTGACATAGCTTTTATAGATGTTGCTGCCAATACTTGTGATGGAATTAAAACAACAAACATGAGCATTAATAAAATAGCTTTCTTCATATGTATCCCCTTATCTGCTAGTATTACAATTATCATAAGGGAAATAAAGGTATGAGTAAATACAATTAAAAAGCATTAGAAGAAAAATTGAATTATTTCTATTTTTTCAATTAAAAAAAGGAGATCGTTATGAAGAAATATGGAATAGCAATCTTTATAGTAACTCTATTTGCGAGCATTTGGATACTTAGTAGTTACACTAAAAGTTATACCCAAAACGAAGTATTCAGCTATCTTGTAAAAGCTCGAGGATACAAACCACCTGAAATTTATTCAGTTGAAACTCAAATAGCTAAAGCTCCCTTAATTAGTACACAAGTTATATTTAAGGACGAAATTAATGCAAGCAAGGTATTTTTATAAAAAGGAGCAAGGTAAAATTATTCAGTATAACCAAGCCCCTATTAAAGGAGTAGATGATGGTACTTATAATTATAAACATCATGAAAACAAATAAAATGATCGTCTAGAAGCTAAAAATGAGCCAGCCCAAAATATACCTTCTCAAATCTCTATGTTATCCCACAATTCTAAAATAGTCTTATCGTCAATCTTTCCATTAACAAACAACTCTCTGACTGATTGAAACGACTGCGAAAAACTGTCTCTTTCCCGAGTAAGAAAATACTTTTCTTCATTATGGCTAATCCAGTAGCTATCGTTTTTATAATAGAACTGAAACTCCTCCCCCATCTTAAAACGTTCTACTAGTTCAGTATATTCCAAAACAATCCCTCCTACTTTTTGTTGACTCTTTTAAATGTTCCGTCTTCTTTCCACTCAAAAATATGCTCATGAGGCCACTCTGGATGCTGTTTTGAATTCCCGTGATTCGTATAGTCAACATCTCGCATAGCTCTTCCATTCTCATCATAATATCTTCTCGTTTTTATCTCACCTGTTTTTTTATCCAGAATATCAACAGATGAGTTAGGTTCACCTTTAGCCGGATGTGGATTTGTTGTCGTACTTGTATGATTAGATGATGGAGTAACATCTATTGACGTTCCCTTGTTGGAAGTAAGTGTTTGTTTAGCTGAGCCCGCATCTTCTCCTCTCGCCATCTGCCACAATTCCGCTGTTTTTTCTCCTACTCCATTTGCACTTTTAACCGCAGTTGTAGCTCCATGCGCCGTCAAAGCTGCCGATCCAATTAATCCGGGTACTCCGATTATACTCCCTACACCTGTAGATGAAACTGCAACTGATAATCCTTCTCCACCTAATCCAGCTACTACCTCACCAGCTCCCTGCAATGTTGTAGCTACATGACCGAGAATTTCACCTACTTTAGCTGCCATCGGATGATCATAATCCCGTTCTTTATCAGGTAACATCCCTAAGGTTAAATCTTCCTGAATAGCACTTTTTGCTCCCTGTGCAGTATCCCAGAGGATTTCTCCTTGAAGCTTGCTAGCTTCCATCTGGGCTTCAGCCTTGGTGATCTCAGCTCGTCCGATTTGTTCAAAAATTTTATGTAACCAACCTTCACCTGTGGAAGCCGTTTTAACAGAGTCTCCGAGCCACGGCACATCCAATACGACTTTTTCCCCGTCCACCTGTGTAAAGTTTTTTGAAATAAAAATAAGTTCTTGTGCTACTGTCGATAGTCGTTCAATCGTCACATTCATGGATTGTCGAGAAACTTGAAATTCTTGAAAAAATCTTTCTCGGGTAGCTCCTGACCAGCCTTGTTGGACAAAATCAATTCGTCCACTCAAAAAGTTCAGCATACGCTCCATTTCATGCTTTCCTTGTAAGAACTGATCAGCTATTTCCATTAGCTTGTCAGGTGGAACTAATATTCTCCCCATTCTACCACGCCCACTTTAATTTAGATGGAAATAATCTTATCAGAAGGGTTGATTTAGGAAAATCCATCTACTATCCTGTTATTTCCTTTTAATCCTTATGACATTTGAACTGAATAAACAGATTTATTATGTCTTAAGTATCATACTCCCTTGTTATAAGTTATTTGAATCAATGAGCAGCACTATTAGCTTTCAAATCTCGAACAACCATATCCTACAACTCAGAAATCATGTCAGGCGTAGTTTTGAATTTAAAAGCATTTTATTTGCAATTGGAATGATGCGATCAACTTACTCTTCATCTTCGTTAACCGCTTTAATCAATTCTCCATAGACTGCCTTCGTGTGAGCAGATGCATGTTCTTTAAAATGTGTGAACAGTCTCATACATCTGATTGCTTGTATCCTATTATTAGCTTCAGCAGACTTTTCCAAACAACTGAACAAAAATGCGAAACCTTCTGAAAACCTCCCCTTACGTAAAAGATAGATCGCCAATTCCCTTGAGAAATGAGTGTATCGCTCTGTTGTGAATCGTTGAGTATACAATCCTTCAACCTTTTTCTGCTGCAGAAAGGAGATGATTTCTTCTTCGAATTGATTTAAAATATCATCTACATCAAAATGGTATCGGTTAGCTGCCTCAATCATAATATCAAGTGCGGGAAGAATCTCATCTTTTCTTGAAGAAATATAAGCTACATAATCAGATAGAACGCTCTTATCGCCAGAAAGAAGCTTATTTACATACGTATTTACTATCGCCCAATCTTCGTACTTATTTTTCCAAATCATAGTTTCTTCATCAGTATCCGTAACCCAACTTAAATCAGCATATTTTGTGATATGATAAAACGCCCGTTCGTAATCTTTTCTTTCACCACAGACTTGTGCCCGAAGCAAATGAGAAAATGCCCAATAAGCAAACAGAGGGAAGCTTGGTTTCTTTGATTTCTCTTTGTTCAGCTGATTCCACTGTTGTTCCAGTTTGTATTGAATTTTCGCTTTATCTCCCATAGCTTTAGCGAATTGTTCTACTTTATCCCATTTTCGTAACGAACGGTAAGTATTCGCCAAGTCTTTTAATGCCTCTAACTGGTCTATCTCATCTAACCGTTCAACGTAAGGTTCAAATTGAACGGCTGCATCATAGTTTTTCTCTTGATCGTCTCCTATACGAATCGTAAACAATCGATACTGGCAAATCGCCAATCGTTCTGAATACTGATACCTTTCCCCTTCTGCCACACTTTCATAAAGGAATGCCGCTGCTTCAGTATAGTCTTTTTTAAAAGAATCTTCGGCTACTTCAAAAAGTGAAGGAAGATAAACAGGATTATCTAGCAACATACCTACAACTCTTCGCAAGCAATCAAGTCGTCCTAGCTCCACACATCGGTACAAAAAAGGGCTGATTCTTCGCCAGTTGAGCGGTTCTTCTTCAATACACTCAACAATATAACGTTCATAAAAATAATCTGGTGGTAAATTCATTCCCATAGTGATGCGATCTAGCTGGTGAACAGAAATAGATCGGTTGCCCGTCACGATACCACTAACTGTACCTACATTCAAATCAATCATGTGACCAAATTCGGTCATGGTTAAACTTTTCCGTATCAGATAGGTTTGAACTTCTGCTCTAATCGTAGGTGTGATCTCCATAGATATACCACCCTTTCCATTCAACATACTCGGAATACGATATATAGTTAAACGATGTAATAGTGAAATGGTTAGTAAAGATTACTTTATCAACATAATTGTCGTCTTTGGAACAAAGCCATACACTCTTCAGTTGTTTACACCAACACACATAACATTTTTGCACTTTTTACATATATTTCTCAAAAGAAGATTGATGCATATTGCTTATATACAGCAAAACAGATAATAAAAAGGCTAGACGGATCATTCCATCTAACCTGTTCCATCGTCCATTTAGTTTAATGTGCTGTACAATTTAATTGCTTTAAATATCAAGCATCTTTATCCTATTAGGAATAATTACATTTCGCCGTGCTGTGCAGGTTGATAGTTATGTTCAGCATCTTGATAACCTGCTATTGTCAACAACATAAAACTTGTTACCAATACAGTTAAAATTATTTTACGTTTCATACCTATCCACCTCATTAATCAAATTTCTGTACGTTGTCTTCACATCAGATGATGCATACTCTCGATAACACTCATACAGACGCATACATTTAATTATATATGATTTATTATTGATTAATGTAGATTTTTCCAAGCAACTTAATAAAAATTTAAAGCCATCAGAAAATCTTTTTTTGGTCAAATAGTAGATCGATAATTCCCTTGAAAAATGCATAAATCGTTCTGTTATGAAACGCTTAGTATAAAAGCTCTCGATTTTTTGTTGCTCTAGAAAAGTTAAAATCTCTTCCTCGAATTGCTTTAAAATATCATCGACATCAAAGTGGTATCTATTAGCTGAATTCACTATAATATCAAGTGCAGGAAGAATCTCATCTTTTCTTGATGATAAATAAACTAAATAATCAGATAGAACGCTTATTTCGCCAGCAAGAATCTTATTCAAATAGGTATTCCCCACAGCCCACTCTTCATATTGCCTTTTCCATTTTAAAGCAGTTTCATCTGAATCTTTCACCCAACTTAAATCGGCATATGCATAAGTGTGTTGTAGTGCTTTCTGATAATCTTTCCTCGCTTCGCAAGCTTCAGCACGTAGCAAATGGGAAAAAGCCCAAAAAGCAAACAGAGGAAAGCTTGGTTTCTTAGTATTTTCTCTCTTGGATGGCTGCCGTTGTTGCTCCATGTTATATTGAATTTTAGCCTTGTCTCCCAGAGCTTTAGCGAATAATTCTACTTTGTCCCATTTTCGTAACGAACGGTATGTATTCGCCAGATCTTTTAATGCATCTAACTGTTCTATCTCATCTAGCCGATCAACGTATATTTCAAATTGAACCGCTGCTTCATAGTTTTTCTCTTGATTATCTCCTTGCCTTGTATGGAACAAACGGTACTGACACATAGCCAGACGTTCTGAATATTGCTTTTTCTCACTTAAAGCCACATTCTCATATAGAATAGTTGCCGCTTCGTAAAGCCCTTCTCTAAAAAGTTCTTCGGCAAGCTCAAATAAAGATTCTGAATAACCTAGTTTATCCATCAATAAATTAACAACTTCATGAATACAGTCCAATTTATTGAGTCTTGCACAGTTATGTATGAAAGGACTCATTCGACGCCAATTCGGATTAGCCTCTGTTAAATACTCAGACACATAGCGTTCATAGTAATAACCAACGGGATAGCCCATCGCTTGTGTGATTCGATCTAGCTGATCGACTGAAAGTGTGCGGTTTCCATTAATAATACTGCTCATGGTGCCCGGATTCATTTCAGCTTCTCTAGCTAGATCGCTTAGGATTAAATCATGATCTTTCATATGTTTTGTTATCTCTGTGAGTATCGTGGTTGTTGTGTTGTACAAAGTAACCACCCCTTATCAGGAACTTATTAGGATATCAACTCATTAAAAAAGGACTATTGCAATCCAATGATTGTATAGCCTTTCCGCAGTTCATTGTACCATCTTTTGGCACAATATCATATACCTTTCAGAACCTTACTTAAGATGTATTGAAAAGGTTTGCACAACAATCAAATTTTATAAATCCTGAGACATACGAATCATATCTCTACACTGTATGCCATTCTCATAAATTTCTTCTGAATAATTATGTCTGACAAAGAAATCCAGATCAATACCCACAATTCTGAAACCACATTTTTGGTAAAGAGCCAACTGTCCAATGCTAGAGTTTCCTGTACCGATTTCTAACGTTTTATAGCCTTGCGTCCGGGCTGTTTCAATGGCATGGGTTACTAATTGTCTGCCTATCCCTTTACCATGCATGACTTCTGCAACTGCTATATTCACTATCTCCATTGTTTCGGGTCTTGTCGGTAAAAGTACATAGACTCCTACAATCTGATGGTCAATTTCTGCTACATAGCACTGTCCTCTTTTCAAATATTCCTCAACAAGTTGGCGCGACGGATCAGCTAGTAACAAGAGCTCTAACGGATAATTTTCATTTGAATGAAGCAGTCTAATATTCATTCTTTCCTCTCCTCTATGTATTGTTATCCCCGAATTTTCCCACTTATTAATTCGATCCAGAAATCCGGGGTAGTGGCTTACGTTGGTCTCAAATCGTCCTCGTCAAATGTAAAAGATGAGACCATTACATTCGTTATGGATTATCTTTTAGTTCGCTCAAAAGTTGGGCATTCACATCCAACGCCTTAAATCGAAGCAATATATCCTGTTTATCCAGAGCTTTACTTTTCGCCATTTCGAGATACAGCTTGGGTTGATCCCGAAATGCCCTTGCACTCCCAGTCGAGTAGGCCTTCTGGAGATATTCATGAGCTAATGCAGGCTTGCTCTGAAGAAGAAGCGTTTCCGCCATTTGAATGTAAGGCCCCACATATATAATCCGATACCCCGCACTCTCCAAGTCTAAAATTTCCTCATTTAAAAGCTCTACTGATCGCTGCATATGACTGTTATAATTAAGAATTTGAACATACAGATGCAAGGTTACACTTGTAATGCCCCATGTATGTTTAGGCTCGGGGATGAGATCCCAAGCCTTCTGTGCTTTTTCCTCAGCTATGCTGCTATCTAATGGGAGTGCAAGAGCAGCTTCCTCTCCAAGAGCCCAAATCGTTTCTTCCAATTGAGCTTCCAGATCGTGATACATTCGAATGTTCACCAGACTCCTCCCCTTAGATAATATAATTTCAACACATAGAGATATCTATTTCTTGATTGTGATTAGCGAAAACGCTTAATTAAGGATATCACTCCCCAGATGAGCAACGCCAAGATCCCGCTGATGATTACGAGGGTCATTAGGATCGAAGTCCATACGAAATGCAATCAACATCACCCCCTACATCATTTTATGGTCATCATGTAGAGTTTCTTTTCATGTCTCTCCATATTTTAACGCACGTTTGCTTCCGTTGCATTTGATTTGAACATTTTTATTTTTATCGTGATAGATAAGAATGCTAGCAGCGCAAACATCAGCCCGCTCCAGATGAGCTGGTGTATGCCCAAGTGAGAGATAAACCACCCGCCTATAGCAGATCCCATCGTAATACCCAGATTAGAGAAGGAGACAAACAGGCTGTTACCGAACTCTGGAGCTTCTGTCGCTTCAGTGGTTAACCATGCTTGGCTAATAATAAGCCCTCCAGAATGCACGGCTCCCCAAATAAGTACAACCATGATCATCGGTAGGAAAGATGTACCCAGAGCATAAGTGAATACGTAAATGGCCATATATAGCAACGGGAACGTGATGACGGTCTTGGTCAGATTTTTATGTAATAACCCTCCAAATAAAAAGTTCCCAAAAATCATAACGACTCCAAAGACCATCAGCATTATGCTGATCCATGATCCGTTCATCAGAGTTACTTTTCCAAGATATTCGGCAAAATAGCTATACACTGAAAACATAGCTGCAAAAATAAAAATAACAGACACAATATTGAACCATAATTGAGGCTTGCGTAATATACCAAGCTGTTTGCCATAAGACATCTTTTCCTGAACTGGCAGGGAAGGAAGCCATATGAGTATTCCAATAAATGCAATTATGCTCACGACAGCTCCCAACAAGAAAGCAGCTTCTAACGCTATCTTCTCAGCAAGATAAGAAGTCAAGGGCACACCAAAAGCAAAGCCTACCGTAATTCCGGCAAAAACCTTGGTGACGGCTCTACTGCTCTTTTCAGGGGGGACAAGATAAGATGCGGTCACGAGGGCAACCGAAAAAAAGACAGGGTGAAATATAGCAGGGAGAACACGAAAAATGAGCAGGGCCTCAAAATGAGTAGTATAGGCATAGACAATATTTGAAATAACAAAACTGAATACGGCGAGTAAAAGAATAACTTTACGATTCATGCCAGAAACGAGTAAGGTCAAAAACGGGCCTGAGATGGCAACCACTAAAGAAAATATACTGACGAGCCAACCAGCCTGGGCAGCTGATACATTGAATTTTTGAGTTACTTGGGGAAGAACGCCTATAATCCCCATTTCCGTTGTAATAATACCGAACACGCCTAAAGCTAAAA
This sequence comes from Paenibacillus ottowii, assembly GCF_050516475.1. Classification (NCBI taxonomy): domain Bacteria; kingdom Bacillati; phylum Bacillota; class Bacilli; order Caryophanales; family Paenibacillaceae; genus Paenibacillus; species Paenibacillus ottowii. The sequence continues at coordinate 1,955,290 of NZ_CP191577.1, forward strand.
TAAGAATAAGTAACGGGTTAACCTTTTTCATATTAAATATAAGCCTCCATTTAGTTATATATATAGATTCATAGATATGTTATGTGAAAAAAAACTCCTTTCTGTTTATAGTTCTTTTTGGATGTACTCGGCAAATTCCTGTATTGTTTTTTCATTCCGACGATAGTACGTCCACTTCCCTACTCGCTCAGACTCTAACAAACCGGATTTTTGCATCGTTAATAAATAACTTGAAATTACAGACTGTGCGAGTCCCGATTTGGCCTGAATATCTCCCACACATACACCAATTTGAAAATTAAGCCCTTGCTTTAAATAAGCCTGCTCATCAAAATAATCTTCCGGTTTTTTTAACCACTGCATAATCAGACGACGAGTTTCGTTAGACAAAGCTTTATAAATCAATGACGGTTCCATACATCACATTATATCTATTTTATTAGATTTGTAAATATAAAGCCTCATGACGGCGTAAAAGAATAAATAATAAAGGCTGCTTCCCCACGAAAAATCCGCTGGGAAACAGCCTGTTCGTGTGCATCCTCCGTTACACTGACTTACTCTTATTGGAGCGATACATCAAGTATAGAAAATACGGTGCACCGATCAGTGCAATCAGCAATCCAGAAGGAATTTCGGTCGGCGCAAGCACTGTCCGTCCAATTGTATCCGCCAGCACCAGCATGACCGCTCCCAAGATGCTCGACAGAACAATGGAACGACGTACATGGTGTCCGATTAACGTACGCACGATATGCGGGGCAATCAGCCCGATGAAGCCAATAGTGCCCACACAGGCTACTGCTCCGCCCGCCAGCAGCACACCCACTCCCATCGCCAACAGCCGGGTGCGGCGCACCGGAAGTCCCAGACCCATGGCACTGCTATCGTCAAATACCAAAAGGTCGAAACGACGAGCCAGCCACCACGCTACTGGCAACAACACGAGCAGGAAGACCAGGATAGTTACCACCTGTCCCCAGTTTCGAGCGTAGGTACTACCGGTCAGCCAGATATAGCCGGTGCTACCCCAGAGCGAACCTTGGATGATTAGTACCTGAATACCGGCTGATCCGATGGCGGATACGGCAATACCAAGCAGGATGACCACAGACGGGTTTAATTGCTTGTTCCACGACAAGAAGAAGATTACCGCTGCTGACACCGTCGCCCCGGCAATCGCCGCGATAGGCAGCATATAAATAGGCAGCCCAGGCCAGACAATAATCACTGCAAGCGCGCCGAAACCGGCCCCTGAAGAAACCCCGATGATCGAGGCATCTGCCAAGGGATTGCGAACCGCTAGTTGGATCAAAACGCCGCTGACTGCAAGCGCGATACCAGCCCCGGCGGCCACCAACGTGCGGGGTATTCTAAATTGAAGCAAAGCCGAATTCGCACTCTCCCCGCCAAACAGGCCGGTCAGCAGATCCCCCACCGGAATGCGCATGCCTCCAAACATCAGGCTGAATACCGTTAGCAGCACGGCACAGCACGCAAATAATGCAACCAGCCGGCCAAACGGTAATTTCCGAGAGCGCACACCTATGTTCATGGAAGACTGTCCGCCGATACCGGACGGCAGCTTCATCTTCCACAGAATCAGCCAAATTAACCAAGGTGCCCCGATCAAGGCCATGACCGCTCCGGTTGGCAGATCCATGCTTGATTGGTGAACCATTTTCGCCAGCACATCTGCGCCGATCAACAGCAGTGCACCCCATAGGAAGGAACCGGGCAATACCCACCGATGCATTTTCAGCCCGCTCAAACGAACCAAATGCGGAGCCACCAAACCTACAAACCCGATAGGGCCAATGACGCTGACTGTAATGGTCGACAGCAGAACCGCCAGCACAATGCCCACCGCCCGGGTCAGACTAACCTTTTGTCCAAGGGACGTGGATGTGGACTCATCCAGATCCAGCACATCAAACTGCCTTGACAGCATAACAGCAATAACCGAGAGTCCTACAACCCAAGGCCAAGCGTACGTCGTCCCGCTCCAATCGTTTTGCACCAGTGAGCCGGAACCCCAGAGAAACAGTCCCTGTGTTTCAAATGAATAAAAAATATGCAGCGCTCCGGTAAACGAGCCAAGAACCATAGATACGATCAAGCCGGCCAGCGCCAAGCGAATCGGGGTTCCAGCTCTTCCCCCGCCCATAAAGTAAGCCAGTACCGCTGCCAGCAGACCGCCAGCGGCGGCAAATAGAAACGGCGCCTGGTGCAGCAAGCCAGGAAACATCACCGCACCAAGTACGACCACAAAGTAGGCACCCGCGTTTATCCCTAGAGTGTCAGAAGCGGCCAGTGGATTTTTGGTAATAGCCTGGAGCAAAGCGCCCGCAATGGCCAGCGCACCGCCGGCCAGGATGCCAATGACCGTGCGCGGCATCCGGAGATCCCACACCATGTTATGCTCCAGCGTATCCTGACGCTGGGTCAACGCCTCGATGACTGTATGTAGCGGGATCGGAGCCTCCCCATAACACAAGCTTACAAAAAAAAGCACGATGAGGACGAGCAATCCACCCCCAAAGATGCCTCCTATACGCCAAGTCTTCGATAAACCCGTTGTGTCCGTTCGAGTCATTTCGTCAGAGCCCCAACTACCTGGTCAACCAGTACTTTCGATGAGATTGGGCCACCGAATGTCCAAGTTGTACCATCTAGCGGATAGGTGCGTTTTTCTTTAACAAAGTTCAATCCGTTCCATACTGAATTGTTCTTCATTGCAGCACCAAATACATCGTCCGTCTTTTGCGTAATGTAGATAAAATTACTGTTCTGTACAGCTGGAAGAGCTTCAATGCCTACGGTACTAAATCCATACTTCTCAGTCTGGTTCGACTTCCAGTCGTTCACCAGTCCGATTTTCGCGAGCGTTCCCGCTACAACCGAATTATCCTTGAACATTCGCAGACTGGCAGCATTTTGAGCTGTAAAGGCCTGTGTCAGCACATAGTGAAAGTCAGCTTTACCCGCTTTCTTCAATGTAGCCTTTGCCTCCACATAGTGCTGGTCAAGCTCGCTTAAGACTTTATCAGCCTGTTCCGTTTTACCGGTAGCCACGGCAACTTGCTTGAAAATTTCGACCATACGATCGTAATCATAGCCGTTCCCCTTGTAAGGATCGAACTCTATCGTTGGTGCAATCCCCTTAAGCTGTGCATAGATCGCTGCATTGTTATCGGCGTTAGAGATAATAAGGTCTGGCTTGAGTGCCGCAATCGCTTCGAGATTGGGTTCGCTCCGTGTACCGATATCTGTTACGGTATCAGCCAGCTTCGCCTCTGGTGTCACCCACAGCTTGTAATTTGCATTGTCCGCGTTCCCGACTGGCTGTACGCCAAGTGCAATCAGATCTTCGGTAAACGTCCATTCAAGTACAACGACACGTTCTGCTGGTTTGTCCAGTTTCACCTCACCATGGTCGTCCTTAACCGTTACTGGACCAGCCGCTGTAGATGCCTGTTCAGACCCTGGAGCACCTTCTGTCTTCGAGCTGTCCCCAGCCGAACCGCAGCCTGCCAATACAATTGCAAAAACTACAAATAACAATAGGCTATTTAACATCTTTTTCATTTCTCTCAATCACCCCTGTATGTATATGCATTGGAAAATGATAATCATTATCAGTAAAAGAGTATAGGGGTTAGTGATTTTTGTCAATAAGGATATATCGAAGTTCAATTGAATCGCACTCAGGTTCCGTATATGATAGCTGTATCATTGTTTTAAGGGGGGCTACATTGAAGTGGCAGTATTAATCAACGAGCAAATTAAAGCTGATGAGGTGGTGCTTACTGGACTCTCTGGGGAGAATCTAGGTGTTGTTTCCAAGTCAGAAGCCTTGGCTATGGCCCGATCCCAAGGAGCGGATCTAGTCTGCACCTCACTGATGAGTAGTCCACCACCGTGCAGTTTGGTTGCAAAGGGGCGAGGAAAAGCACTTGCGCAAAAAAAAGCTGGAGCAAGCAAAACAAACAACGGACGAGCCGCCAGCGGTAAAGAAAAGGTCAAGGAGCTTCGCTTCACGGCTCACATTGAGGAACATGATTACGACACGAAGCTGCGTCAGGCAGACAAACAGCTGCGCTCTGGTAAACCGGTGCAGTTGGTCGTTAAGGCGTCAGGCGCAAAAGAAGCCCCCGTCGCCAAAGCATTGCTGGAGCGTCTACTGGGCGACCTGAAGGAAGTCGGCGTTAAGGAAACTGGAATCCAGATGGGCGGCAAGGGCTCACAGGTGAAATTAAACCCTCGCTGAATGGTGAATTGGTAGATTGGACGAGTCTCTTAGTCTCATTAACATACTTGCCAAAATAAACCTGTTCGGGTACAATCCCCGTAAAAAAAATCCCTTGGGAGGAATTTGAATGCAGCCAAAAAATGTCCCCCGTTAAGCCCGAGCTCCTCCATCCATGTGTTAGTTTCAACTCACCCCAATCAATCGGAGGGAGAATTACTAATGAACATGAATGGACCTATTCACATTTCTCGAATGGAGAGACTTCAGACTTGCCACGAAATAGCTGCTAGGTTGCACGAGGTATACAGAGACAAAATCTTAGCTATAGGGGTCTATGGGTCTGTTGCCAGAGGGACTGATGGCCCTTTTTCAGACATTGAAATGTTTTGTGTATTAAGGGACTCAAGCGACCCCGTAGATTTTAGCCATGAATGGTCGGCGGGACCTTGGAAAGCTGAGGTGAACGTCTGTAGTTCAGACCTGCTTCTTAAATATGCCTCTACTGTTGAGGGCGACTGGCCGTTGACACATGGACCCTTCTTTTCCCCACTTCGTCTAGATGATCCTAAAGACTTTTTTTCTACATTAAAGGAAGCGGCCGAATCCCCAACAACAGAAGATTTCAAGCATGCAATCAGCGAAGTGCTTGTAGGTGAAATGTATGAGTTTATTGGAAAACTTAGAAATGTCCAAATAAATGGCCCTCATACCTACTTGCCTTACTTGATCATGCAGTTTGCCCATTGTGGGGCTATGTTAGTTGGGTTACACAATCGGAAGCCTTTCTCAACGGGTTCAATGGTTCTACCAGAGGCACTGGAGCTGCCGAGTCGTCCACAAGGGTTTGAGCATGTAGTTAAGCTGGTCATGTCCGGTGACTTGGCGGAACCTACGAAGATCATCTCAGCCTGCGAAAATTTTTGGAGCGGTCTTGTGAGCTGGGCAGTCGAACATGATTATCATATGAACTCACAACGAATCCCATTTAATCGGGAATAAAGTCTACATTAATTTCGCTTACGCTAATACCCTGTTTTCGATATGCCAAAATCCCTCTTTCATTTAAGGGGGATTTTCATTTTTCTGCTAAGCGGATGAGATCCTTTTTGCAGACATGCTACCTATATTTTTTGTAAAATATTTAAAATTTAAATCACTTGATTTAATCCCCCATCTCACTTATTCTCGGTATATGCCTACTTTGGCTCTGTTAATCTTCTCATATAAATCTCTTATTCATATGCACCTGCTAGAAGGTGTATTTTCTGTGTATTAGAGAAAATTTAACGCATAGGTCTTTATATAGAGCTTTTTTTGCTAATATCCAATAACAGGGCCCTAGGCCCTATGACAGATTACATTTTAATGATATATTGATAGATACTACAAAAGACTAATTACCCAGGGCTTGGGCTGGAGGAAGTATGAAAAAGGAATCAAATCAAGACGAAACCAGTTATTTATTTAATGTTGATGTATTAGTTAAAGGTCGTTCGAATGTAGAGGCCCTTCAGTTCCTGCTTAATCTCTTAAGCCAAAACGAACAAATTGCAGATAGCCGCATTCAATCTGGTATCGAACTTGGCAATTTAATTGAAGCTGCATTGTATCTAAAAAAACAGTCGGCCGTTAATAGCCCATCTGATGCAGCCGCTACGCTTGCGGAAAGATTCTCCAAAAAGAGGTCAGCCGCAGTTACGAACAAGACGCCCGTTATTCAAGAGATCAAACAATCCCACGTACAGCCAAAGCCTGCAACACAACAAGACCATAGTACGTATGAATGGATCAAACGCTATATACAAGACAATACACTTGTACGGCTAATCGTGAACCGCTATGGCGGACAGCGCAGCATTCCTTGCCGCATACTCAATCTGGATCATGATAATAGCCTGCTGAGTGTGTATCATGTCGATGAGAAGCAAGTGTATTCCTTTAAAATGAATGAGATCGATGAAATCACATCATAAGCGGTGACATCTCACAAAAGATGAAGCATGAAAAAAAGAGAATCGACAGGAAAGACGCAATGTTTTTCCTCGATTCTCTTTTTGGTATGATCCAATAGGCTTTCTAGTCCTCTTTCTTTAGAGCAGCAGCAGCCCATGCCAGGAATATCCATCCTGCAATAAAACATACGCCTCCTAATGGGGTAATTGCCCCCAGCACACGGATTCCGGTTAAACTTAGCACGTACAAGCTGCCAGAAAACAAAATGATACCCGTGAACAACAGACGCGCTGCCCATCTTAAACGGGTCGAAGGCCCCCACTGTCCGGCAGCCAACGCAACGATCAGCAAACCAACAGCGTGAATCATGTGATATTTCACACCGGTTTCATATATGGCCAATGCATCCGCGTCGATCCGTGCTTTTACAATATGCGCTCCGAACGCTCCAATGGCTACTGCCAACATCATCATTATAGATCCTACCATTATCCATCTTCGTTGCATGTTTTATACTCCTTTTCACTGATCCTTTTACCCGAATGTTCTTCTTATTTTATCGGAATAGCATGAAGTTTACCAGCCAGTGTGTGGGAACAAACCGCATACCAAATTTGATGATTAACCCCTGTCTATTGAAGGGTAATGTGTAAGATGGCTTGCTTTTTTGCTTATTTTGTGGAAAATTAGTACCTGTTCGGACTATGTTCAAGGAGTTGAAAAAATGAGTAACCAAGATCCTAATTGGCAAAAGCCTACTGCGTCTGAGGAGCATCCTGTTTTTTCAGAAGCTCCTGTTTTCCAGCCTCCGGTCAAGCTCAAGCATTCCGGTCCCGGAATTGCCTCTTTTATTATGTCGCTCGTCAGTCTGATCGGATATATTATTCTGGCTATTATGGTCATTAATCTGATGGCTCATTTCAGCCAATACCAAACAATGAACCCGGAAGTCGCTTTGCAGCAAACTGGAACGGTAATGATTCCCTTTATCTTTTTAGGCAGCCTGTTGCTGAATTGTAGTGGACTTGTGGTCGGGATCATCGGCATTGCGTTAAAAAACCGTAAGAAAACCTTTGCTATTACAGGATTAATCATTAATGCACTCATTATTGTAGGCTTTATTGCACTACTTGCCATCGGTCTTGCCATTCCGAATAGCACAGCGGATATTTATCCTTCCTCCGTGCAATCTTTATGATTTTTCTGCATCTCACAGAGAGGATTTAAGGTATGAACAAAATTAAAATTTTTGCAGACAGTACCAGTGATGTTCCTGTCCACTGGCGTCAGCAGTACGAGATTAGCATTGTGCCACTCTATACAGTATTTGGTGATGAAGCATTGCAAGATGGGGTGAATATCCACCCAGAACAGTTATTTCAGCGTGTCAGCCGCGAGGGACGCTTACCTCGTACCGCCGCACCTTCTCCGGCAGATTTCATTCAAGCCTTTACGCCCTACATAGAACAAGGGGATGACATTTTATACATCAGTCTGTCTTCCGAGCTATCATCCACGTACCAGAATGCGCTGCTTGCTGCCTCCGAATTCCCTGAAGGTCGCGTTACGGTTTTTGATTCCCTGAATTTGTCGTGCGGCTTTGGCCTGCTTGTGATGAAAGCTGCTCGCGCGGCAGCAAATGGCAGTACGATAGAGCAGATTGTAGACATGTTGACGGCAACCAGACCGCTAATCGACACAGAATTTGTCATCGATACACTCGAATACTTGTATAAAGGCGGGAGATGCTCAGGCATGCAAAATCTAATCGGCAGCCTGCTCAAAATTCGTCCTGTAATCAAAGTAATTGATGGAAAAATGACGCCTGCCTATAAGGTCCGCGGCAAACGTGAAAAAGCACTGGATCAAATACTGCAAAATGCCCTGATGCATCGGGATGTAATGGATAACGATATGATCATTGTCGTACATGCTTTGGCTGAAGAAGATGCGCTAATGCTGCAAGCACGCCTGCAAGCGGAAACGAACGCACAAGAGGTACTGCTAACAACAGCAGGCTGCGTTATATCCAGTCATTGTGGCCCACAAACGATCGGTATTATGTATGCTAAAAAAGCATAGTTTAACCAATCTTTAAACCTGCTACCCATTGAGTAGCGGGTTTTTTGGTTTTTTCCAGCAATTTAGCAATGAATAACTTTCCTCTTTTTGATAGTATTATTCGTCGAGTAATGATATATACACTTCCAATCTATCAAAAAGAAGGTTATTGGGTATGAGTTCCAAACGATCACGTTGGGTAACCAAACTTATTTTATCAGCAGCTACAGCCATAATTACATTATTCACCACATTCACTTCATACTTAGCCGCTCCGGCAGCAGCATCCGGCATAGCATTTCAAGATATCTCACACAGCTACGCCTATCAGTCTATTATCTCCCTGTATGCTAAAGGAATTTTAACAGGCACACAGCCTGGTTATTTCTCTCCTAAAAAGGCCGTTACCAGAGCCGAATGGGTTACCGCGTTGGACCGTACACTCGGTCTAGAACCTGTACAAGCAGTTGTTTCCTCCTATCGGGATGTTCCCAAACAGGCGTGGTACTACGGTTGGATTGAGGCGGCTTCGCAGCTTGATATCGTACAGGGAGGATCTTCCGCTACATTTCACCCTAATAGTCCTATAACCCGGCAAGAAGCAGCCTTAATGATTGCCCGTCTCATCCGCTCTTCGGACGGATCAGGTGACGCTACTTCCTCTTTCACAGATCGCGACGAAATTGCAGATTGGGCTCTTGAAGGGGTAACCACCGTGAATCTTTACGGCTTTATGAAAGGCGAAAACAATTATTTTCGTCCAGCATCTTCCCTTACTCGTGAAGAAACAGCGGCATTATTGGAACGTCTGCTGACGTATTCAACACAGCATGCTCGCCAAGCTGCTTCCACTGCTTCTTCGATTCGATTAGGCTGGCAATATGACCAAACTGATCAGCAGTTTGAAAATACAGTGCTTCAATCCAACATCAACACCCTATCACCACGCTGGTTTTTTCTAAACGAAACAGGCATTATCAGCGATTACACCAGTTCTTCGCTGCTTACCTGGTCCAAGCAACATCAAAAAAAGATCTGGGCTATGGTAGGCAACCGCTCCAATCTGACGCTGACGCACCAAATTCTGTCCAGTGAGGTTCTACGGGCTAAAACTATAACTCAACTTGCCAATGCTGTATCTGTACATGATTTGGACGGGCTTGTCATTGATTTTGAAAATGTAGACGGTCAAGACCAGGCCTATCTTACATTGTTCATCCAACAATTAAAGACTGCCTTGAAAAGTCAAAATGCGGTGTTGGCGCTGTGTGTATCTCCTGATTATGGAACGGACTGGACGGCCGCTTTTGATTATGAACAGCTTGGCGTTGCAGCAGACTATCTCATCCTGATGGGATATGACGAGCATTGGGGAGGAAGTTCCATACCCGGCTCTGTGTCTTCACTGCCATGGCTGCGTGAAAGCGTGCGGCGCTTTGTACAAACGACCGATCCGGCGAAGGCGATTTTGGCGTTGCCGTTATTTACACGGAACTGGACACTTAACGCTAGCGGACAGTCAGTCGCTTCCTCTGATATTTCATTGGATCAACAAAATCAGTTGGTATCCCGTAGCTCTTCCAAACCGATCTGGCACGAGGATATTCAGCAGTATACCGTATCATACAAAGATACTCAGCTTCATAAGCTATGGCTGGAAGAAGGGCGATCCTTTACACGCAAGTACCGTTTGGGTCAGGATGAGGGATTTGCTGGTTTCGCCTACTGGTATACAGGTGGCGCAAGCTCTGACCTGTGGTCCAGTGTGAAAAATGCGGACCGCTTTATACAGCGTGGCTTGTAAGATCAAAAGCCTTCAACCTCACGTGAAAAGTGAAGTTGAAGGCTTTTGCCGTACATACGTAATACCAGCCTACGTCCGATATGCAACTTGCCCGTTCACAACGGTCATTCGTACCTTAACATCCAGTAGAGCTTGGGGACCTTGCGACACATCGCGGTCAATAACGGTAAAGTCAGCGGCTTTGCCTTCAGCGATTGTCCCTCTTTCATCAGCTTCCCCTGCTGCTACTGCGCTCCCCATAGTGAACAGATGAATAGCTTCTTGAACATCTAGCTTTTCAGCGGGAAGATAGCCCTCATGCATTTCTTCCGGCTTGGCGCGAGTCACTGCCGCATGTATACCTAAAAATGGGTTTAGCGGCTCAATCGGCGCATCACTGCCTCCGGCACACGGAATACCTGCTTGCAGCAGCTTTTTCCAGGCATATAAATATTCGGTTCGCTCCTTCCCAACCCGATCCAGTACCCATGGAAAGTCACTTGCGACAAAACGAGGCTGAATGTCCGCAATCAGCGGCAGCTTCGCCATTCTTTTGACCAAATCAGCCCTTAGCACCTGCCCATGAATCAGACGATCCGGCAACCCGCTTCCCTCCGTTAGTCCATGGGCCTCCATCGCTGTCAAAATCATGTGCGCCGCCCCATCTCCGATGGCATGTACCGCGACTGGAAAGCCTGCGGCTCTGGCTGCTGCCACCATTTGATTCAGCTGTGACTGCGGTTGAATCGCCATTCCACACGTATGCGGAGCATCACTATAAGGTTCGGATAATAAAGCCGTTCTCCCGCCAATAGCGCCGTCAGCGAATATTTTAATCGCACCGATTTTGAACCATTCATTGCCAGTTCCTGCACGCAGCTCCTGTACTTTCATTTCTTCCATAAACGGATGATAGATGAGCTGGTGTGTGCGAAATGCAAGGCCTTCTTCTCTTAGCTCCCTGTAAATTCGCTGCATTGTCTCCACGCTGCCCAAAAAACGTAAATCCTCCGTGTGCGCAGCAGTCAGACCAAGCCGTAGCGCGTCCAGACACGCTCGCCGGATCGTATCCTTCTTCACCGCATAATCCGGCTCAGGCTGTACGCTTGTAAAGGCAAAGGATGCTTCCTCATAAATTAATCCATTTAACCGTCCATCTGCATCTCGTCCATAGGCACCCGAAGCCGGATCAGGGGTGTTCTCGTGAATACCTGCACGCCGAAATGCCTCTGAATTGGCCAAAAACGTATGAAAGCACGTACGGGTCAGATATACCGGGTGCTGATCTGTAATGGCATCTAGCTCCGCTATATTCGGAATTTCAACAGGCTTAAACGTATTTTCGTTCCAATTGAGTCCTAAAATCCACTCTCCTGGCGGTGTTGCAGCGACCCGCTTGCGCAGCATAGCCAGCATTTCGTCCTTGGAAGTAGCTGAGGTTAGGTCCAGCATAGCCAGCTTCATACCATGCATAGACAAATGCATATGTGCATCGGTTAAGCCCGGCAGTACATAGGCACCCTCCCAATCCACGGTTTCATACTCCTTACCGGACAACTGCAATTCAAGCTCCCGGGCATATCCAATGGCCTGTATGCGGCCATGCTGCACAACAATGGAGTCTCCTTTGGAAGCCCAATCCCCATATAACCTGCCATGCCTAAACAAAACGAATGTCAACGTCACTCATCTCCTTTTTTCCAACGATATGCTCGATCTGGTGCATATTACGCCAGGGTTGCCACTTCCAAACGTAGTGTATTTATATCTACCTGCTGTACCTCCTGTGCAAAGTCCTCATGAGCTGCACAGACAGCCATTTTATAATCCGGGTCCAGCTCATACTGCTTAAAATGGCAATACTCCGTAGTAAAACCCTCTGTCGTGAAACCTATAGACGGCTGTGCTTCCAACTCGAATGAAAAAGACTTTAACGGCAGTGTTAGTCCCTGTCCTTCGGCCTTCACAAAACTTTCCTTAAGCGTCCAAAGATCATAAAAATAAGATAAGCGACTCTCTGGTTCCTGACGCATTAATGCATCATACTCTGTGTCTGAAAAGCATACCTTGCCTACCTCAAAATCAATAGGACGGAGCTGTTCAATGTCGATACCAAGCGGATGATCGTCAATGGCGCATACTACCCATTTTCCCGAATGGGAAACATTAAAATGAAATGCCGGCGCATTCAACAAGGAGGGCTTGCCAAAAGCATTGTATGTAAACTGAAGGCTAGCATTTGGCATTTTTAATTGGCGACAAGCCAACCACCTTAACAACACATCAGCGTATAATCCCCTCAAAGCGTCTTCACGATGTAAAAAACGATCCAACTTGTGCTGTTTTTCCAGTGAGACCTGATGTACCAGTAATTCATAATGTTCCTCAGCCTGCGGCTTGGTCGTATCAATCGCGTATATTTCCATAGTCGCCTCCCGTATATCCTAATGAATTTCAGTTGTTGGTAATACCCACCATTCGATGGAAGTCTGTCAAATTTGGATGATGCTTTCCATATACATGGTCAATATACTACTCTAGCACTTTCAATTCAATATGGATACAATTGGGATAGGCAGCTATATCAAAGCTACTTCATAGGACCTACTAATGAAAGCGCTTTAAAATAACGCATACAGAGGAGGACGAAACAATGAAATATGATTTTGCCCGCTTGCTGTGTATTATGCTTACTATTTTGCTTTCGTTAAGTATTTTTCAGATGTTTTCACCTAAGATCGCTTCAGCCGCTTCATCCAATGTTGTGAACGGCATTCAGTTCAAAGATACAAATGGAAACGTGGTTCATGCCCATGGGGGCGGGATGATTAAAGTAGATGGTTATTATTATTGGTTTGGTGAAAATCGTAATCCCAACGGTACGTTCAAGGCGGTATCCGCCTATCGTTCCCCGGATTTAAAAAACTGGGAGTTTCGCAAAAACGTGCTGACCAGCAGTTCGGCCGCCGAACTGAATGTATCAAATATTGAACGTCCGAAAGTAATTTATAATGAAAAAACACGCAAATACGTATTGTGGATGCACAAGGAAAACGGGATTAATTATAACGAGGCCCGAGTAGCAGTTGCCTCTTCGGATACCGTAGACGGCGATTATACGTATCAGGGCAGCTTCCGTCCGCTGGATTATGATTCGCGCGATATGACCGTATATAACGATAACGGTACTGCTTACCTGATCTCCGCTACCCGTGTCAACGCGGATTTGAACATTTATCGTTTGACACCGGATTTTCTACAAGTTGAATCATTGGTGGCAACACTCTGGCCAGGACAATATCGTGAAGCTCCGGCGATGTTCAAAAAAGGAGATGTCTACTTCCTGATTACATCCGGGGCAACTGGTTGGAACCCCAATCAGGCCAAGTATGCTACCGCATCCAGTATTGAAGGAACCTGGAGCAACACGATGAACTTCGGGGATAGTACAACCTATGGTTCACAGTCGGCCTACGTCATTCCTGTTGAAGGTACGCAGACGACCTCGTACCTGTATTTGGGCGACCGTTGGGCAGGGGCTTGGAGTGGTCCTGTGCAGGACTCACAATATGTATGGCTGCCGCTGCGTTTTCCAACTGCGACCTCATTAGCCATGGATTGGTTCGACAGCATTAACATTGATACCGCCAGTGGTGTGGTGGAGGGCGTAACTACACCGATGGTCATCGACCCGAATGCTTATTATCAGCTGGTAAGCCGCAAGAGCAACAAGCCGCTAGGCATCATTGGCAATGCGACGACAGACGGAGCAGATCTGGAGCAGCGTGCAAATTCCGGTGCATCAAGTCAGCAATGGCAGCTTAAGGATACAGGCGATGGATATTATAAAATTGTAAACCGGAACAGCGGGAAGCTGATTGGCGTTGAAAACGGTGCGACAGCGGACGGCGCAGTTATCGAACAGTGGAATGATGGGGGCTGGTCCAGCCAGCATTGGCAGCTGGTATCCGTAACCGGAGGTTATTACAAGCTGAAAAATCGGGCAACTGGCAAGCTGATCGACATTTCCGAAGGTGCGACCGCCGATGGAGCTAAAGCCATTCAATGGGGCGATAATGGCGGGACAAACCAGCATTTCCGTATAGTTAAAGTGGAATAGCTCAGAACATTTTTCAAAAGGAGCCGTAATCCGAGCAGATCTTAGCGATCTCTAACGGATAAACGGCTCCTTTTTACGTAAAAACAAAAAGACGGCTGATGCCTAGTGCACTACACTTCCCACGGGAAATTTGTCGTCAGGAAACTAGCCAGCTGCTTGCTTTCTTCCCTCCGCTGACGCCGTATGGCTGCACGCGATGGAGCCGTTTGGTGTAAGTGCATTTGCTCTTCTGTTTCGGGAATCACCTGTGGGACAGTCACCTTACGGTTATTCTCGTCCAACGCCACAAAGGTCAGGAAGGCGGTGGCTGCAATTTTGCGGTCAGCAGTCATTAATCCTTCGCGAATCACCTTTACGAACACCTCCATCGAGCTGCGGCCTGTCCAAGTTACGAACGCTTCCAGCGTGACAGAATCGCTTGGGTGGATAGGCAGCAAAAAGTCCACCGAATCCGTCGAGGCTGTAACGGTGTTCGTACGGCACAGCTTGGAGGCAGCAATAGATGCGATATCGTCGATATAAGACATCAATCGGCCTCCGAAGAGCGTGTTATGATTGTTGATATCATTGGGAAATACTCGGGACGTCTTACAGCAGTAGGTTTCTCGAATGTACTTGCTTTCCATGGGTTCTTTCCTCTCTTTTCCTCGTTGCTCTCTTTTAATCTTCCCACTAATCCGCATAATAAATCAATACATAAAAATCAGCATCCTCATCTGAATCATTGCGATAAGCATGGATATCAGACACTTGAAATTGTACCGCATCCCCTGCACTCAGTTTGAGCTGCTGCCCCTGCATCTCAAAGTACATTTCCCCACGGATCATGAGAATCGTTTCCTCTCCCAGATGCTTCTCTGCCTGATGTGTAAAGCCTGGCTTCAGACTTACCGTAAATACCTCGAACTTCTTCTCCGAGTGGTACGGGAATACTGGGTAAACAAAATAGTTACCGTCCTCATCAATAACTGGATGCAAATCCGCCCTCCGAATCTTTGTGATTTGCGGCGGGTCTTCTTTAAGAAAGGTGGAAAAAGATACATGCAAGCCATTCGCAATTTTCCAGAGCGTGGTTACTGTAGGATTGGATTTTCCCTTTTCAATTTGAGCCAGCATCCCTTTGCTGACCCCTGTCAATTCAGCCACCTTATCCAAACTAAGTCCTCTAGTCTTCCTGATTTGAGCTAAATTAGAGCCAATAATATACTGCATTGAATCCACGGACTGTCCCTCCTGGTATCCATAAGTCTATATATGAAGAATACACAAAAGATGGTATGTTTGCTATAGAGTTTATTCAATATAACATACAAATGTATAATATATTGATGCTTATAGAATTCCGTTATATACTATTATAAAATTTGTGTTCTGGGGGAAGGTTGACATGTCCATAGCTTCAGAGTTGAGCGGAACGAAACACGATACACTCAGCTTTTTACAAGGGGTTAAAGATTGTATCCCTACACTGCTTGGTTATGTATGCATTGGGTTCGCGGCGGGCATTGTGGGCGCTTCATCAGGGGTGAGCACCCTGGAAATTGGCCTAATGTCAGCGCTTGTATATGCTGGCGCCTCCCAATTTATTATGTGCTCCATGCTGGCTACAGCCAGTCCTCTGTCTGTCATTATTTTAACGACATTTATAGTGAATGCCCGCCATCTGCTGTTAAGTGCGTCGTTGGCCCCTTATTTTTCTAAATATTCGCTGTGGAGAAATATAGGCATCGGTATTCTTTTGACAGACGAATCCTTTGGGGTGGCGTCGGATAAATTGGCTAAGGGCGGACAGGTCAGTGATCGTTGGATGAACGGGCTTAATATCACAGCATATCTCGCTTGGATTGCTTCCTGTGTGGCTGGAGGAGTGCTTGGAAATTGGATTTCCCAGCCAGAGATGTTTGGTCTGGACTTTGCCTTGCCTGCAATGTTCCTTGCCCTGCTTATCTCCCAGCTCCAAAGTGTCCAGACCTCTAAACTCAAGCATCGTCTGCTGCTTGTGCTATGTATGGCCGTTCTAATGTACCTTTTGTCCTGGTGGGTGCCATCACATATCGCCGTCATTGTATCGACCATGATCACCGCAACGATTGGAGTGTTAACCGACAAATGAATATTAATCCCAATGTCCTGTATATCATTGTCGGCGGCATGATTGTCACGGCAATTCCAAGAATCATTCCCTTCATCGTGCTGCAAAAACTGACACTGCCCAAACCTGTGTTGCAGTGGCTGTCCTACATCCCTATTTGCATCTTCACAGCACTAGTCATGGAAAACCTGCTCGTACGAACCGAAACCTCGGTCACTCTTAATGGGCAAGTGCTCATAGCAGTCCTTCCTACACTGGTAACCGCCTTGTGGAGCAAAAATTTGCTGGCTACTGTGGTGGTCGGTATTGTGAGTATGGCCGTAGTTCGACTTTTATGGTTGGGACATTAACTATGACCAGTCCCTATTCACAAACATCTTTCTTCCACCAAATAGATAGGCTAGGAACGTAACAAGTACAATCAAGCCAAGACTATAAGGCTCAACTCTAGGAGCATAGCTTGCTGTTTGCGGCAACATGATATAATAAGGAATCGTAAAAGGAAACCATGCACCTATGGAAGAGTGAAAGCCTGTCATAACAATATTAGGCACCACACAGCAAATAGCTATTCCTAGTGAAGCTCCGAAATTACGGATTTTTACTGAGAGCATAAGCTGAAGGGCTGCCAATGGAAGAATCCCGAACCACCCTCCCAATCCAGTAAAAAGGACGAGAGTCCAAGGGATTTCTCCTGGAGCACCTGCTATATATCCACCTGCAAAATATCCTATTATGAATGTAAGCTGATCAAGAAACAGTATGAGAATGAGCAATATATATTTTGCATAATAGATTCGCTGACGGGGATATGGACTGCTCAATAAAATCTTCCATCCTCCGTCCCGATGTTCGTATGCGCACAAAAGAGAAGCGATAATTCCACAATAAAGTGGATAAAAAAACATTGAGTGAAATTGCGCCGCATAGGTGTATAGCATTAACCAGCTAGGCTCATAAAACTGCTTCAAATCGTTCAGTTCCAGGGCTCCCATTAAAGAATTGATAACCGCATCTAATATAATGAGAATCCATACCATGACCCATTGAACCTTCATCGCTTCCACGCGTAAAATGGATCCCATACTTTTCCTCCTCCTATTTGAATTCATGCTTTCTAAACTGTAGAGTACCGAGTCCTGTGAAGATAATCCCTGCACATAAAGCAATGATCACCCACATTACGTATCCCTTTATTAGAGGACTTGATAGAGCCGGATACGACCAAGGCAATAATTTAATCCAAAAAATACTTGTTCGTGCCAAAAACAAGCTGGCAATAGAACCAAATATGCCAAATGCTAACGGAAATGCCTGATTAGTAAAAAGCGTAGACAACCAAAGTTGAATTGCAAGTACAGGCAGAGTTGCCAAGCTGGCGTTAATCGGCTGCAGCAGCATAACTCGCCAAGGAATGGGCTCGTTTGTATACAACACCCAGATGAGACTCATTCCTGCTATCGTGATCAAGGCGGTGCCAAACTGCAAAATCACAACCCATAACATTTTGGATAAGTAGATGCAGCTTCTGGGAACTGGCATGGCCATAAGCTGCTTCCATGTTTGGGTATCATGCTCTGTACCCGCCATAATACTTGCTAGAAGTGTACCGCCAAGCAGCATTACAAACGAGATGAACATAAACATAACAGCAAAACCAGCATAGACCCCTCCTGGCCCCTGACGAAAGTAGAGATACCATTCCATCACAGTCATCCCTGTAAGGACACAGCCCTGTATTAGAGGAAGCCACCAGCATATTTTTTTCAGCTTATATCCTTCCGCCTTGATAACTTGGAGTATCATAAGCTTCGCTCCTTACCCGTCAGCTCCAGGAATATTTCCTCCAATGTTTTTTTCTTCTCCCTTACCCGGTAGACAGGGTGATTATGCTCCACCAACACTTTGATCATCTCCGATGACTGCTCACGGTCTACTATAGGAGTTATGACTTCTTTTTGCTCCATAGATTCAGCTCCGGCAATCCATCCATGCTGCATCAGGTCTCCAGCAGCCTGAAAAGGATTTTGGGTTTCAATAAATAGTTGAGGCTTGCTTTTATCTGTAAGTTCTTTCATCGTTCCCTGGAAAATCATTTCCCCTTGATTGATAATTCCTACATAGGTTGCAATCTGTTCGATTTCACTTAATAGATGGCTCGAAACCAATACTGTCATTCCGTAAGCATCGGGCAGGCTCATAATTAACTCCCGAATTTCCTGAATTCCGGACGGGTCCAAACCATTCGTCGGTTCATCAAGAATCAACAATTTGGGATCGGCAATCAATGCCATGGCAATTCCTAGCCTTTGCCTCATTCCCAGGGAGTATCCTTTTACTGGACGGTACGCATCCTTACTTAATCTCACCAAATCCAGCACTTTATGAATTTTTCGGGTCGGCAGCCCACGCATCGTTGTAACGATTTCCAAATTTCGATATGCGGACAAATGGGCATAATAGGCAGGTGATTCAACCAGAGAACCCACATCCTTTAATATGTCCATGCGATGATCCTTGAGCTTTTTCCCAAATATCTCAATTTCTCCGGATGTGGATTTTATCAGCCCGAGCAGCATACGAATTGTGGTTGTTTTCCCCGCTCCGTTTGGTCCCAAAAATCCATAAATTTGCTTCTCAGGTACCTGGAGATTTATTTGTTTGACAAATTCCCTTTTTCCAAAACGCCTAGTTAGCTGACGTGTACGTATTACATATTCAGACATTTCCTGATCTCCTCTCGACTTTTGATGCTGAAGTTTAGTTACATACAGTTTACTGAAAGAAAGTTAACATCAAGTAAACAGTTCCTAAACAACAGGCAAAAAAACGAGCGAACTCTAAAATGTGAGGGCACAGATGTTAAGGAGTTACCTATTCAGCGGCAATGTAATTTCCATCCTGGTCCCCCCTTTACTTCCTGGAAGAATATGAAGCGTTCCGTTATGGGCTTCAATAAAGCTTTTGGCAATAGGTATCCCATGCTCTTTGGAAGGAGACATCTGTATACATTCAGTTGGATCCATGCCTATTCCATCATCTTCGATAGAAATATGAAGCTTATCGCTCTCTTTAGTTATTTCCATTGAAACATGTGTGCCTGGAGGATTATGAATGATTGCGTTCATTAAAAAATTCCTCAACGCTCTACCTAATAATTTACTATCGAAGGGCATGGTACATACTGACTCCAATGACATAAAAGAAAATTCATATTGCTCGGCCGAAGGATGGTTAGCGATATCTAACACCGTATTGCGGAGAAACTCCACAATGTCCTCCTTCTTCAACTGAATCGGCAAGGCCCCCTCCTTGAGCTGCATAGAAGCATTCAAATCCTGAATCAACTGCTTCATTTCCGTCACTTTCTCACTGATAGCCATGCTAAAGCTTCTTTTTTCTTCCTCGGACCAATCATACTCTTGAGCAGTCAGCATGGCTGCATATCCTTCAATATAAGATAACGGTGTTTTGAGATCATGGCTTACGCCTGCTACCCACTGCTGTTTTCGCTTTTCTAGTTCCATTCTCTCTTCCTCATTGCTGCGCAATTGAGCAGATAAGATGTTCATTTGTTCGAATACTTCTTTATACAACTGATACGGAGGCTTATAACTATTTCTCTGATTTTTTTTGCGCTCTGGCAGTTCTAGCTCACTTAGCGGCGCTTGGAATTCCCCTGTTGCTATATTTCCAATCCATTTAATTACATACACTAAGGGTTTGCCTATATACCATCCATAGACAGCTATGAACACAACACTCTGCACGATTCCAAGTCCGATCCAGAAAAGATCAATATTCATATTGTGAGAGGTATCAAATGTACTTTTTATAAAAATATATATAATAGTGCAGATAACAAAACAAAGAACATAGGCTAGTGCAAAACATAATGTTACTTTTATAAATCGAAAGGACATCTTGACTAAAGAGTTCATTCTTGCTCCCCCCTCTTGGCTGATATCATTTTATAACCTAGCCCTCTTACATTAACTAAAAATTGCGGGTGCTTGGGATCAGGTTCTATTTTTTTTCGCAAACGGGAGATATGAATGACTACGGTCTTTTCATCACCCAAGAAGGTCTCGCTCCATATTGCTTCGTATAGCTGACGCACACTGAATATACGGTTAGGATGCTTGCATAAAAATACCAGCAGCAGCCATTCACGTGCAGGACAATCGACCACTTGGTCTTGCACGTACAATACACCTGAGTCTAGCTCCAGACAAAAATATCCAAAATCTAAGATTCGTAAGACAGGCTTCATATCCGCTGTCGTCACTTTTCGATATTTCATTCGGGCTTTTATACGCGCAACTACTTCCAACGGGTTAAACGGTTTGGTAATATAATCGTCCCCTCCAATACCAAAGCCCATTAATTTGTCCAGATCTGTATCTCTTGCTGTCAAAAAAAGAATAGGAGCTTCCGTGTATACACGCATCTGACGACACACCTCAAACCCATCGTAATCAGGGAGCATAACATCAAGTACAATCACATCAATACGAGACTCCATCACGATTTGCAACGCCTCTTGACCCGTGGCTGCATGCTTAACATGAAGAAACCCTTCTTTTTTTAATACCGTTGTCAGCATATCTCGCAGTCCCTGTTCATCGTCTACGATAAGCACTGCAATTTCTTCCATAACCAAGGTTCTCCATTCCTTTTTTACATTTTTTACTTTCATTATAAAAGTAAACGGGCAGAATTTAAATCGAGTTCCATCACATATCGTACATCCCCGTGAATATACTTAATAACCAACAAGGCCAAACTGTGCCGTGTATCCACTTGGGGGGTGCCTAACAATGCCGGAACCACGCCAGCCATATTCATTCGTCGTATCCCGCGAAGATTGGTCGCTGCATCGCAAAGGGTACCAGGACCAGCAACGCCATCAGCAGAAGGTCAAAGATGTTATTAAGCAAAATCTACCCGATCTGATTACGGAAGAAAATATTATAATGTCGGATGGTCAACAGATTATTAAAGTGCCGATTCGCAGTCTGGATGAATATCGCTTCATTTATAACTACCAAAAACAAAAGCACGTGGGCCAAGGGGATGGCGACAGTCAGGTGGGGGATGTCATCGGACGTGATCCTGCTTCCCAGAAGCCAGGTAAAGGTGAGAAAGCAGGCGACCAGCCGGGATACGATATTATGGAAACTGAAGTCAGCATAGAAGAACTCGAAGATATGCTGTTTGAGGAAATGGAATTACCGCATTTGCAGCAAAAAGATAAGGATCAAATCGAGGTTGAATCTATCGTATTCAATGATATACGCAAAAAAGGCATGCAAGCGAACATTGACAAAAAGCGAACCATTCTCGAAAATCTGCGTCGCAACGCTCGTGAGGGGAATCCGGGCATTCATCATATTAGTCCAGATGATCTTCGTTACAAAACATGGGAAGAGAAAACCATTCCCCAATCCAATGCGGTAATTATCGCTATGATGGACACCTCAGGCAGCATGGGATCTTTTGAAAAATATTGCGCCCGCAGCTTCTTTTTCTGGATGACCCGCTTTTTGCGTCGCCAATATGAAAAGGTGGAAATGGTCTTTCTTGCGCATCATACCGAAGCCAAGGAGGTTACGGAGGAAGAATTTTTCACTCGTGGTGAAAGTGGCGGCACCATCTGCTCTTCTGCTTATTTGAAAGCATTGGAGATTATCGACAAGCGCTATCCTCCTTCCACTTATAATATTTATCCCTTCCATTTCTCCGATGGTGATAACCTAAGCTCAGACAATGAACGGTGTGTGAAACTAATTGAGGAGCTTATGAAACGCAGCAATATGTTCGGCTATGGAGAAGTGAACCAATATAATCGCAGCAGCACGCTAATGTCAGCCTACAAGAATATTAAGGCAGATCAGTTTATGTACTATGTCATCAAGGAAAAAGGTGAGGTATACCAGGCCCTACGTACCTTTTTTCGCAAACGGGAAGGAGGAACGGTGGGATGAGTACCGACCAGAAAGAGCTGGAATACGCGATATCAGAAATTATGGAGATTGCTGATGGATTCGGGCTCGACTACTATCCGATGCGGTATGAGATTTGTCCAGCGGATATTGTATACACATTTGGGGCGTACGGTATGCCTACGCGCTTCAGCCACTGGAGTTTTGGAAAAACATTTCACAAGATGAAAATGCAGTACGATTTTGGATTGAGTAAAATCTATGAGTTGGTCATTAACTCCAATCCCTGCTATGCCTTTCTACTGGATGGCAACTCGTTGGTTCAAAATAAACTGATTGTCGCTCATGTACTGGCGCACTGCGATTTTTTCAAACACAACGCCCGCTTCTCGGCCTCCAACCGCAATATGGTCGAGAGCATGTCTGCCACCGCAGAACGGATCAGCAGCTATGAAATGGAGTACGGCTCAAAGGCCGTGGAATCCTTCATTGACTCTGTACTGGCGATACAAGAGCATGTAGACCCACAGCTCATCAAACCAAGGCATCTAGATAAACAACGATACATGGAACTCAAAATCAAGGAGCAAAAAGAACCTAAAAAACGCCAGCGCCCCGTCGGACCTTACGATGATCTGTGGTCACTGGACACAGTAAAGCAGCATGATTCGGCCGAGACCGAGGGTATTAAGGTACGCCAGTTCCCACCGGAACCTGAAAAAGATATCGTCTGGTTTATTCAGGAATTCTCCGAGGTACTGGAGGATTGGCAGCGGGACATCATGACGATGCTGCGGGATGAAATGCTGTATTTCTGGCCCCAAATGGAGACCAAAATCATGAATGAGGGCTGGGCCTCTTATTGGCATCAACGGATTGTCAGGGAATTGGATTTGACCGGGGATGAAACTGTTGAATTTGCCATGCTGAACGCTTCCGTTGTACAGCCTTCCAAGCAAAGCTTGAATCCGTATTATTTGGGACTAAAAATATTTGAAGATATTGAAAAGCGATGGGATAATCCAACCCGTGAGGAGCAAGAGCGCCAAGGACGAAAACCGGGCGAGGGCCGGGCTAAAATATTCGAGGTGCGAGAGTTTGATTCGGATACCTCTTTTATACGCAATTACATGACCAAGCAGCTAACAGAGGATTTAGATTTGTACGTGTTTGAGAAACGGGGACCGGATTGGAAAATTACCGATAAGTCCTGGGAAAACATACGGGATCAGCTTGTGTTCTCACGCGTAAATGGAGGCTCCCCTTACATCGTCGTTGAGGACGGAGACTATCTGCATACGGGCGAGTTAAAGCTTAAGCATCAGTATGAAGGCATTGAGCTGGATTTAAAATATATGGAGCGCACGCTTCCATATGTATATCAACTGTGGGGGCGTACCGTTCATTTGGAAACGATGATTGAGGGGAAGCTCGCCTTATTTTCATATGATGGGAAAAAGCATCATCGCAAGTTTGTATAGTGGTACACAATCGAATAGTCAGCATAATTAAAAAAAGGGGCATTCCGAAGAAGGAGTCGCTCCTTTTTTTACTGTTTTTCCTTAAATTCGACAATATAACTCTGATTCAGTTGCTTTCCACCTTCCGAAATGTTCTGGTACATGGATAATAAACGGGCGGAAGGGCTCCATACCGTTGGGCTGTCATAGGATTGGATATCAGTCGTAACGGGAGTGGTTTTACCTGTGGATTGGTCAAATACATAGAGCCCTCTCATTCCTTGCTGATCCTCATCATAAATGGAAAAAGCAAGCTTGGTCCCGTCACTGGACCAGCTTCCACGACTCATTAAAGTCCCTTGACCAACGCTTCCTTTCTCTTTACCTTGTTCATCCAAAATGATCATACGGGCTGGTTCGGATGTATTCCATTTCCGCTTTTCAATGGCAATAGATTTACCATCAGGCGACACAGCAAAGGACATGGCTCCCTCTGCAACAGTCACAACCTGAGGATGATTGAGAGTGAACCGATTCAGCACCGGATACCCTTGTTTATCATGGCTTGTATAAAATATGGCGTTACCCACTTTCTCGACATGAGCAATTAATTCTGAGCGATTCGGATCTTGAAAGCCCAATTCTTTAACTTTACCATCCAGTCCAATCAGATGTATCTTACCGTCTGGTGTACCTGTAATGAGATGATCCTTATCGCCCCAGCTTACTTCGTTAGTCATGTCCAGCTGGCCAATCGATGTAACCTTACCGCTGCTTAGCTCTAAAATATAGCCCTGAATATCATACTTGCTGCTGGCGCTGCCCTCCGTAAAAAAGACATGCCGCTGATCCGGTGATACCACAGCAAGTAACTGTAGAGCGTTACGACCTGGTGTTAAAACTCGCTCCTGGTTGGTCTTTACATTATGAATCCATAACTGATTCCGACGCTCCACAATCAACTCTTTATCACTCAGCCATGACCTCGCGTAGACATCCCCCAGCCTGTCAATGGACTGTACCACCAGCTCGTCCGATACTTGCTGCTGAGCTGCATTCATGTCAATTACAGTAAGCTTTTGCCCCGGTTTCATACCAGATGATGGATGGGTCTCTCCTGCGCTTTTAATGCTACAGCCACTGAACAACCCTACAGCGATCAAGCCAGTCATGAGCAACCCTGTGACTTTGTGTCTGAAAAAGCATGCATAGGGATGTTCGGGCCGAGGAAGACCGTTCTTTTGTCCATAGCTGTCTAGTTTTTTCTTCATCATGTATAACGGCCTCCTTGTTATCGTTACCCCCAGCTTAATACCTGAACATCTCATGAATACATCGAATTGTTTCCAAGTTGTAAACAAGACACCATGCTCAGCCCTAAAGACGTAGAGCGACTTAATTACTCGAAGCCTTCGTAAACCAATAGGGGTAGCCTGAGCGAAAATTCATTGCCAATTGCACCTGAATGACCATTGTCCTTCTCCAACTTACTATCCTCCGAAGCTGTAAGCCGCAGCTCTCCACCCATGCGCTCTGCCAGTCTGCGTGCCAGAGGCAAACCTAGTCCCGTGCCACTACCCTGACGAGAACGATCATGGCTTAAGGTAGCAAACGGCTCAAAAATCATGTCCCATTTTTCCCGCGGAATCCATGGACCGGAATTGCGCACATACACGGTCACGGTGTCCTTTTCCACTCGATTGGATAACGTAACCCAGCCTTCGTCCCGATTGTATTTCACTGCATTATCCAGTAAATTCAGTACAATATGCATCAGATGCTTAGGGTCTCCACACACCTTGGCAGGAAGGGTATCCATCGAAAAATTCAGTCCACGTGCCGCAGCCTTCCCGCGGATTCGACTACCAGCATCTTCGAGCAGCAAATGCAACTCCACTTCCTCCGTATGTAATTCAAAATCATATTTGTCCAGCACAGCTAGTCTCAACGAATCCTCGACAAGCTCATACAAACGTTTGGTTTCCTTAGCGATACTTTCTCTCGCTTCCCGCAGCAATTCGGGATCATCTCCATACATATCCAGCAAATCAGCATAAGCCTGAATAGAGGTCAACGGAGTCTTCAGTTCGTGGCTGATATTGCCAATAAAAGCCTTTTGCTGCTGCTCCAACTCTCCCAAACGCTGAACCGCTTCTTCCAGGCGAAGCTTTTCATTTTCGAGCGCGGTAATACTTGTCCGGATCACATGACTCATCTGGAGCATCCCTTCATCTAACCTTCCCAGCTCGTCCTGTCGTCGCAGCAATCTGGCTTCAGGATAGTTCCCTGCCGAGATTTGCTCAGAAGCGCGAGTCAGTCGTCCGATGTCCCTCGTCTGGCGGCTGACATAAACTAAGCCCAGAATAAAGCTTAAGACCAACACCGCCCCTCCTGTCCATAAAAACAAGCGGGCAATGGCCTGGTAAAACTGCTGCTGCGCTTCTGTTGAGCTATGAAGCTGCACCACTCCCAGCAGGCCGTCTGGACCTTGAAGCGGAGCCAGATAAGTAACTGAGCTACCTTCTGTAATATATGCAATTTTCCCTTGGAGCGCATAAGAAAGCGCCTGGCTGACATCTGTTCTATAAGCCAGTGGTAGAGAATTCCCAACCTCATGCCCCTGGCCATCATATAAAATAACGCGCATATTACTGGATACGCCCAGTTCCACAGCAAGCTGAGGCGCTTGCTTTTTCATGAAGTCTTCGGGTAATTGGCGAGATCCCAACAGGTAAGACTGTTTTACGCGCATTTCCACGATTTCCGCCTGACGCTTTAAGCCGCGTTCCATTTGGTCTGTCTGATTAGCACGAATGCCAGTAAGCACGAGCCAGCTCAGTACACCGACTGTAAACAGCAGTAAAGCCGCCAGTACCAGCGGAAATTTCCAGCGTAGACTCAAGCCTGTACGCTTACGTTTGCGCTTCTGCGGGTCCGTAGACTGCAAGCTTCCTTGTGGATGAAGTGAATGATGTTCGTTCACGTCATTTTCTCCGCCTTATAACCGATTCCATACACGGTCTGCAGCATCGATTGGTACGGCTCCAGCTTTTTGCGCAAGCGCTGAATATGAATATCCACCGTCCGCGTCCCCCCCATATAATCGATGCCCCATATTTGTTCCAGTAGATCGTCCCGCGTATACACCCTCCCGGCATGGGACACGAGCAGAGCCAGCACATCAAACTCCTTGGGGGTCAGGTCCAACGCCTTGGCTCCAAGTTCAGCCGTTCGGCTGGATGGACGCACTCGTAATGGACCTAGTATTACTTCTGTTCCTTCCGGCGCAGGTGCTCCTTCTCGTTCCAGCCTCCTTACTAATGCCTTAGTACGTGCGAGCAATTCTCTCAGGTCAAACGGCTTGCTCATAAAATCGTCTGCTCCCAGCTCCAGGCCGAGCACCTTATCGACGATATCGTTTTTAGCGGTTAGCAGTAGAATACCCACGCCCTTCCGGCTTTCCAAACAACGACACACCTCATATCCGCCCAGTTTGGGCATCATCACATCCAGTATAAGCACATCCGGGTGGAACATATGTACTTTTTCCAATGCGTCCTCTCCATCCACGGCAGTTTCCACCAAAAAACCTTCCCGCTTTAATGCATAGGCTAGCGCATTCCGAATACTCGCCTCATCGTCCGCTATCAGTATTCTTTTATCCATGTCCTTCCCTCCTGCCCCAAAAAAACGTTCAACTACTTATATTCCCGCAAATAATAATGAATCAGCATGTATGGCATATAAACTGCTCACTTGAATCGTCAAGATCAAAATTCGTCATATCGTGTATCGTTCCAGTCTGTATTTTACCGAATGTCTTACTGTCTGTATACGCTAAAATACTTCCGTATCGGCTGAGAATAACTACATAAAACTGCACCTATTATTTCCTCATGAATAGACTGATAACTAACAGAGGATTACCTTTTTCTTCAATTAAAAGTCAAGTGAGGTTCTTATGGCGAAATCCTATACCAAAGCACAAATTCGCAAAATCACCCGTCGTTTCGGCCTGATCCCCTTAAAATCAAGCTTAGTCTCATCTCTATACCGAAAAAATGCAGTCATCCAAGTGAAAACGAAAAAGGGGATTTATGCATTAAAGCCCTTTAGTCGTTCAAAGGTGGTATATTCAAATACGATTCAACAGATGGAACGAGTTGCGAGCTATATAAGGCTTTTGAAAAAGAGAAAGTATACCTACATGCCTACATGGCTCCCCACTCATGCCGGCAAGCTATGGACACTAGATCAAGGAACACCATTTTATGTAAGTCAGTGGATCAAAGGACGAGGACTGGAAACCGCTGACGATTATGAAAAACTGGGGCTGGCCCTCGCCACCCTTCATACCATATCCACTGGCTTGCATTGGACGGAGAAAGGAACGCCCCCTCCGACCATTCAACAATTGCGGATATGGAAAAACCAAGACCGACTTTTCCAAAAAAAAATGACAAAAGTCAGCCGCCAGGATAAAGAGTACCGCAACTGGTACAACACTCATGGCAAAGACTGTAACCGTTTATCCAGGCGGGCATGGAAGGATTTGCAGGACGCATCCATCATAAGGCTGCTTCGATCGGAACGTCGGCATCCCTCCTTGATTCACGGTGATATCACCATCCCGAATGTCATTATTTCTGATGACGGTCAGCTCAAAATCATTGATTGGGATCGGGTTAAGATTGGCTCAGTCTATGCTGATTTGGCAAAGGCTCTTATGAATACGACCCAATTCAATCCTGAATTTGTGCAATCCTTGTTAAAAGGATACCAAAAACGTAAACCACTAAGCCGTACCGAACGGAAGATTGTTACAGCTTTATATAAATTGCCACGAGAAGCCTGGCATGCTTCCCGGCATCCAAATCGTTCAAGAGACCGCGAAATCCTAGACAACTGGGATCAGTCGTGGCCTCTTCGATTACAAATCATCCATATTTTGCAGGAATGGACCCGTCCATAAAAGAAAGTGAGGGGCAAAATGTCGATTTTATCAAGCGTAGAGCAGATGTATGGAATCAAAATTCAGCGTAGCCGTCAAATGAAGGACATTCACAAGATTGAGACCGCTAATACAACCTATTGCTTAAAACCTTATAAATTCCCGGAAGAAGAGATCCGTTTTATTACACGTGTCTTGTCCTACCTGGATGAGCGCGGGTTTACACGTAGCCAAAAGGTCTATCCAACCGTACAGCAAACTGCCTATATGACCTATGAAGGTATATCGTATACATTAACCAATTGGGTTCATGGACCCAGACCGGAATTTACAAAAAGAATAGACTTTAAAAAGGGCATTGCTACTTTAGCCAAATTCCACACTCATGCCGCAGGCTTTCCTGCCACGGAAGCACCGCCTTCCAGGATCCGTTACGAAGGCTTGAGTGATGAAGTAGCTGGATATAAAAAACGCCTCAGCCTTTACAAAGGCACAGCCCATCTCGTAGCTCTTTGTGAAGAAGTATTAGATCGTCTACAGCAGTCCAAAGTTCGAGAAGCAATCCAGCAGGAACAAAAAGCGACTGCATTTATACACGGTGACTATAACTATCCCAATCTGATCAAAGACAGGCAGTTCAAAATCTATTTGATCGACTTTGAAAATTGTTCCCTACATGTAAGGATGAAAGATCTCTCTCATCTTCTTCATCGGAATTGTCTTTGGAATGCGACAAAGATGCTGCGCGCGATCGACTTCTATCAACGATACCGACCATTGAGCACCCAGGACTTGCGTCTGCTACACGCGTTGCTGATTTCTCCCTATCATGTCGTTCGCAACATCAGAATAGGTGGATTTCGTTCTGCGAAGCGTGTCATTCCGTCGTTTGTGCATTTGAACAAATACCGACGTGAACTTAGAGCGCTGCTATAATCAGTTGGGGTGGAACTAAGTAAAAAAACAGACCCGGTGGTAAGGTCTGTTTTTTGTGTATCTTATACCTTTATCATTTCTGAGGAATGCTGCAGCATCTCCAATTCCTTCACCATGTTTTCAATCAGCTTGGTGAAGGAAGCCAATTCTTCCGAGCTGGAGGCCTGTTGCCGGGCACTGGCTGTTGTGGTAGCGGCTTCGGATTGAACACTGTCAAGCATACGGGCAATTTTCAGTACCTTGCGCTGAATTTGCTCCTGTGCTTGCTTTGAATTAGATGCCAGCTTTCGCACTTCCTGTGCCACCACTTGAAACCCACGTCCTGCTTCTTGCGCATGGGCTGCCTCAATCGCCGCATTCAGTCCCAGCAGATGAGTCTGATCGGACAATTCTCGAATTGTACTGCTCATCTGTTCAATATGTTTAATCTCGTCGCTCAATTGCAGTACCAGTTCCTCTGTATGTTCCTGCGAAGAAGCAGTGTTACAGGCACTCTCCGCGATATTATCCGTATTTTCCCTAAGTTCGGCAATCATCCCTGTCAAATTTTGCGCAATCCGGGACACCACAGTCAGCATCTGCGTTTGTTCATCGGCGAGCTCGTTAACTTGCTCCTGTTCCTTTTCCTGATAAGCTTCCAGCACAAGCTGGGAATCCAGATTGAACATTTTAGAAAGAGCGTGCACAATAGAATGCCAATCCTCTATCCCCGAACGCTTGAAAATGTCTACTGCAATATCAAGATAAGCAATGTACGTACCCAAATAATAATCGGAAGACAATCCAATCCGGGAATGTACCTGTCCCACAAAAAGGCGGTGTTCGATAAACGAATCATCTATTTTCCCATCTGCAAGAGAAAGCCAGTATTCACGTTGTGTTTGCTTTAGTCGCTCAATATTCGACCATTTAGAGATAATCGACATGAGATGGGGAACCTTTTCTACATGCTCATAAAAACGGTCCACGACTTCATTCACAATCGATTGGAATAGTCCCTGATAATGATGTAATAAAGTCAAATCGTCATCAGTTATACCAATATATTGTATCTGTTTTAATCTACTCTCAGCAACATGAATCATAAGTCCCTCCAAATCATAGTTTACATAGATTTTACATTACCATATTTATCGGCAACTTTTAATAAATTGTTAAAAAAGCACAAGATTGATTATAACTTTTTTCATAGTAATTTCAGTTAAAAAAAGAATCCGACCGCACCTGAAACACTCTGTGCTTGCCGGATTCCTTATAGGAAACACGTTGATTAGATATCTCACTGCCTTCGTGTCACCATCCATTTCAATTCATCTTCATCATACTGTACATATTATTTCGCCTTACCGATTCAGGAGACTACCTACATATCTCAATAGGTCATTGGCGCTAGCTGCTGTGTAGCCATGCTCCTCTATTAGTCGCTTAATAACCTCATTCATACGTTTGAGCTGATTAGCGTCAGGCGTTTTGGTCGAAGTCGTAATCTTCACAATATCCTTCAAATCGGCGAACAGCTTCTTTTCAATGGCTTCTCGCAGCCGATCATGATGGTGATACTCAAACTTCCGCCCCTTGCGGGAATAGGCGGAAATGCGAATTAATATTTCTTCACGGAATGCCTTTTTCGCATTTTCCGACACCCCGATTTGCTCCTCAATGGAACGCATAAGCCGCTCATCCGGGTCGAGCTCCTCATCGGTAAGCGGATCGCGGATTTTTGCCCAATTGCAAAAAGCTTCGATGTTATCCAAATAGTTGTCAAACAGCGTCTTGGCTGATTCTTCGAAGGAGTACACAAAAGCCTTTTGTACTTCTTTTTTAGCCAATTCATCATATTCCTTACGAGCCACGGAAATGAAATTCAGATAACGCTCCCGCTCTTCCTTGGTGATGGAGGCGTGTTGGTCTAGCCCATCCTTAATGGCGCGTAAAATATCCAGAGCATTGATGGACTCCACATTTTGCTTAATCAGTGCACTGGAGATACGATTAATGACGTATCTTGGGTCAACGCCGGACATGCCTTCTTCCAGAAACTCATTTTGCATCTCCTTCAGATCGGCTTCCTTATAGCCTTCGACCTCCTCACCGTCATACATACGCATCTTTTTAACCAAATCCATCCCCTGCTTCTTGGTTTCTTTCAGCCGGGTGAGCACAGAGAAAATGGCAGCCGTTCGCAGCGCATGAGGAGCGATGTGAATATGCCGCATGTCACTTTGCCCAATGAGCTTGGCATAAATCTTTTCTTCTTCGGATACTTTTAAATTATAGGGAATTGGCATTACAATCATCCGTGACTGCAACGCCTCGTTCTTTTTATTGGCAATAAAGCTTTTATATTCCGACTCATTCGTGTGAGCTACGATCAATTCATCAGCACTGATGAGCGCAAACCGCCCAGCCTTGAAATTTCCCTCCTGGGTCAGAGACAATAAATTCCACAAAAATTTCTCATCGCATTTCAGCATTTCCTGAAATTCCATCAGTCCGCGATTCGCTTTATTCAGCTCTCCGTCAAATCGATAGGCGCGCGGATCAGACTCTGAACCATACTCGGTAATGGTGGAAAAGTCGATGCTGCCTGTCAAATCAGCAATATCCTGTGATTTCGGATCAGAAGGACTGAACGTACCTATGCCGATCCGGTTTTCTTCTGATATAAATACCCGCTCTACACGCACCTTTTCGATATCGCCATCAAATTCTGTACGCAGCTTCATCTGGCAGGATGGGCACAGATTACCTTCAATGCGCACACCTAGCTCCTTTTCGAAGTCAGGGCGCAGCTCATGTGGAATAAGATGAAGGGGATCTTCATGCATAGGGCAGCCCTCAATGGCATACACGGCTCCCTGATCCGTTCTTGAAAACTTCTCCAGACCACGCTTTAGCAAAGTGACCAGTGTCGATTTCCCTCCGCTGACAGGTCCCATCAAAAGAAGGATGCGCTTGCGGACATCGAGCCGCCTGGCTGAAGAGTGGAAGTATTCCTCCACCAGCTTTTCTAGTGCACGATCCAGCCCAAATATCTCCTGCTCAAAAAATTTATATCGCTTGTGTCCCCCAACCTCTTCTACACCAAAAGATTCAATCATTTTGTAAACCCGTGCATGAGCGGTCATCGCCGGTGTCGGGTCTTTCTTGAGTATCTCGATATACTCTCTAAAAGTGCCGTTCCAGGCCAAGCGGTTGTTCTCCGCTCGGTACTCCGCAAGGCGGTCAAAAATATTCATGCTCGGTTCCTCCCATGACTGCGTAATGACTATCCTCCACTCTTGATGATTATGGCTACACTCGTCACGCCTTTCAGGATATGATGCGATCCTCTTAAAAAAAGTGTAATACATACCTATGCAGATTGATTTCAGAATTGACCTATTTTTTGTGACAGGTCTCTAGGCTTTTTCCAAAAACAAAGGGATTCACTGTGCTAAAATAGACAACAACGACACGGATCTGAAACGTTATGGTACAATAAAAGCTCGGAATAATGGGATAAAGGAGCGGGAGAGTCCATGGCAGTTCGGCATGAGACGGAGCTGTATGCTCCGGTCAAAGCCTTTTTTGAAAACTTGGGATATGAAGTCAAGGGAGAAGTACGCAACTGCGACTTGGTGGGGATCAAGCCAGGACAGGAAACGCCACTGATTGTGGAGATAAAAAAGACGTTTAACCTGGCGCTGGTGCTGCAAGGTATGCAGCGCTTGAAGCTCAGCAGCAATGTATATGTAGCCGTAGAACGGAATCGTGCCAAAAAAGGGGCGGTGAATCAACGCTGGAATGAGCTGATCGGACTGTGCCGTCAATTGGGGCTTGGCTTGCTCACCGTCACGCACTTTAAAACAAAGCCTCCACTCGTTGAGATACTGTGTAAGCCCGTGGGACCTAGCGATAATGTTCACAAAACGCCTGCCGTCCGCCGCGGCTCGCGCAAGGAAAAGCTGCTGCGGGAATTTCACGCACGCAGCGGTGACCACAATGTGGGCGGGAGCACCCGGCGCAAGCTGGTCACCGCCTACCGGGAAAAAGCGCTGCGCGTAGCCGCTGCTTTGCAGGGCTTGGGGGAAGCCGCCCCGGCACAGCTCGTCCGTACAGCAGCTGTCAGCGGAGCTGCAGCCGTGCTCCAGCGCAATTACTACGGCTGGTTTGAGCGTGTAGCCCGCGGTCGCTATCGGCTGACTCCGTACGGTGAAGCCGCTCTGAGCGAGTATGCGGAAGTGCTCCAGCAGCAGGGGATTGAAACGGCCGCTGGAGTGGCGGCAGAGTTTAACGAGGGTGGTGAACAGCTGCACATTGTGGAAGCATTCGGCGATTATTCCACCAATGTTGCAGAGGCAGAGGATGACTCGCCCCGGTGGTGACTTTAGCTAGCTTCGCGCAGTAAATTCACCGATCGTCTCACCGATCAAATTCATGCCCATAAGCAGTTGTTCTCGGCCCGGGTGGCTAAAATTAAGGCGAATATGGGACGCACCTTCATCGCCAACTGCACACAAAGCCCCTGGCATAAAGGCTACACCCTTGGGTAGCGCTGCTTTGAGCAGCAAGGCGCTGTCCAGCCCTGCGGGCAACTTCACCCACACATACATCCCACCGGATGGGATATGATACGTCACGTCTTTCCAAAACGGGCGCTTGAGCAGCTCTAGCAGTAATTGGAGTCGAGTTGAGTATTCCTTGTTCAACATCGCCAAGTGCTCGTGCCATTGAAAACGCGAATTGGTCAGCAATTGGAACAGCAGCCGTTGGTTCATCGTACTGGACTGCACGTCAGCCAATTGCTTCAAAGCATACATCCCTTCAATCAGCGGCGCAGGACCAGCTGCCCAGCCAGTTCGCAGTGCAGGGGCAACTGTTTTATTAAATGAACCGATATATAGCACTTGGCCGCCCTGACCTGCATGATCCAGTGCGAATAGTGAAGGGTAAGCCTCTGCAAACTTTCGGCTCTGGGCATGCGGACTTTTATCATGTGTTTCGTGTTTTTGCTTAAAATGCAATTCGCCGTAAGAATCTTCCTCAACGACCAGCACCTCATGACGCCTGCACAGGTCCAAAATTTCCTGCCGTCTAGCCGCGCTCCATAAGGAGCCTGTTGGATTCGTAAACGTTGGCGTAGCAAAAAAAAGCTTGGGACGATAACGAATCATTAAAGCTTCAAGCTTATCGGGAATAACGCCCTCCCCATCCGATTCTACAGGAACGATCTGCGCCCCTTGCATCGATAGCACCTGCAGACATCCAGGGGATGTCGGGTTCTCAACCAATACCGGATCACGCTCATCCACCATCAGCCTTACAATCAAGTCAATGGCCTGCTGACTGCCTGTGGTGAGAAGGATTTGACCTGGTGGTACTCTTACTCCTTTACGCTGTTCCCACTCTCCTGCAAGCCATGCCCGCAACGGAAAATAGCCCTCCGGTTCACCATACTGGAGGGCGTCAGGGCCGGAGCCAAACACATCATGAGCCGCTTCTTCCAACAGTTTCACCGGAAACAGCTCTTGTGCAGGCAACTCTTCAGCCAGAGATATAAAGGAATGTCTTCTCGCATTTTCCCGGATATGACGCACTGGAGAAGCCAACATCGCAGCCGTTCGTGAAGCAAAGGAATATTGCATGAACATCCTCCTTCTCCTGAAAAATAGTCATGTTCTCCGGGCTGACGCGTCAAGCATATAGCTGCTTCGTCTGACGCGCATATAAGGCATAACGTTCAATCGCCTGCGCCCGGCTGGACACACCTAGTTTTGCATAAATTTTACGTAAATAATTATCAATGGAGCGCCGGCTAACTTCGATCTCGATCGCAATTTTGTCATATGTAATTCCTTGTACAATACGTTCCATAATAAAAACTTCAGTTTGCGTCAATTCGTCAAAAGGCTCAGCAGCCATTAACGGCATAAATGGCCAATTTCCACAACGAATCCAATCCATTGGTAAAGAAGCAAATCCTTCGCGCAAACCGTTGATCAGGTGAATTAACTGACTCGGTGATGCCTGCTTGGATAGCATTCCATTGGCCCCAAGTGAAATTAACTGCTGAAACAACGTAATATTGTCCTCATCCGTCATAATAACAATATGGCTGTCCGGAGACAAGACCCGCATTTGTGTCAAAAACGGTTCTGCCGTTCCCTCAGGCAACCTATGGTC
Organism: Paenibacillus ottowii; assembly: GCF_050516475.1. NCBI lineage: Bacteria > Bacillati > Bacillota > Bacilli > Caryophanales > Paenibacillaceae > Paenibacillus > Paenibacillus ottowii. The sequence continues at coordinate 1,991,008 of NZ_CP191577.1, forward strand.
CATTAAAATAATTTCCGGCCGAATGGAGCAAACCAGCTCCAGGCCTTCTGTGCCGGAGGAAGACATCCCTCTGACAAGTAAATCCTGCTGGTCTTCCAAAATAAGCTTTGTTCCCAGCATACTTGTAGGATGGATATCTATGATGACCACCTGCCATACTTTTCTCATATCTAAACCTCCTGATTTAACAAAAAAATACATAGTTAGCGAAAATAATCGAAAAATTAGAGCTTGCTTATGTAGAATTGCGTAAATGTGAACGTATAGGAAGCGAAAACGATTTAAGGAAATTGTATCCTAGGACTTCCTTCCGATGCAATCTCTTTTTCCAATATTTTTATATGGCTATTTCGCTTTTGCGAAATAAATAGGCCCATGATAGAATTGGAACTGCAAATAAAGACTGGAATTTTGAATTTATACGGGAGTTGAAAATCGCATGCAAGCTTCACCTGAACGTCCTTCTGCCGAAGCCCGACGGAGCAATTCAAAAAAGGGGTTGCCCGTAAAGACTTTTCTGCTATTTTGGTTCATTCTTATTATACTAGGTGCTCTCGCAACCTATCTGTATAGCAATCACTTGAAGCAGCAAATGCTAAACGAAATGCAAACCCATACAAACCAACAGATTCAGGCACTCAAATCCGACTATGAAAAGCAACTGACAGCACTTTCCAAGGAAGTTAGCGGGTTACAGGGTAAAGTTCAGTCCTTCAACGAGCTACTGACCTTTACAAAGGATAATGCCAATAACAAGACCGATAATAGCAATAAGCTGTATACCCAATTAAACGAAGTCAAGCAGCAGCTCAATACACTTCAGAAAAAAATGGACTTGCTAAAATGAATATAGACGCAAAGCTAGTCAACCGGTTCTTTATGTTGGCCCTTGCTCCTTTTATCGGTTTGTTAGGGTGTATTTTGTTAGTGCATCCCCCATTGAGCTTTCCTGAATCTACATCTCCGAGTCTGCAAAAAGCTGAAATCACTTTACAAACGCAATCAGTAGGAACCCAGCTTGATGATGCCAAGGAAACAGCAGCGTACACCTTATCTACGATTCGCCGGACGTCTGAGCTCTACAAACAAACGACCCAAACGATGAATCAGCTTGTTGCGACTGCCTCTACGCAGTCCAAACGCCCCGAGGTCATCTACAACCGGCGTATCACCGCCAAACTGGGGATTCCTTATGAGCGGGTAGATAGCAACCGGATTACCATTGAGCTGTTTAAGGTAAACCCGGGAATTTATCATGGATACGCTATGAAAGTCAAACTTAAAGATCCTACAGCAATGAAAATGTCTTTGGGAAATGACAAATTGGGTGGCTCAGAAACAACCCTGCGTGCAGTGTTGAGACACGGAGCTGTTGCAGGCATCAACGCAGGCGGCTTTGCAGATGGAGACGGCAAACGCTATCCATTAAGCACCACTGTCTTGAACGGCCGTTACCTTACTGGCTTTCAGTCAAGCTTCAAGGATTTGTCATTCGTCGGATTGAGTAACAATGGCAAGCTGATTGGGGGCAAATTTTACAACCAAGATATTCTTGACAGCTTAAAACCTGCCTTTGGAGCCACCTTTGTCCCCGTTCTATTACAAAAAGGCCAAAAAGTGCCTGTTCCTGACAAATGGAGAGTCTCTCCCAAGCGGGCTCCACGCACAGTCATTGGCAACTATAAGGATGATCAGCTGCTTATTATTGTCGTAGACGGCTACGATGAAAGCGGGGGTTCAGGTGCAACGCTCGAAGAACTCCAAGGGAAGATGTACAATCTGGGTGTTCAAGATGCTTATAATTTGGACGGCGGCGGTTCATCATCCCTTATACTAAATGGTCGAGTCGTAAACAAACCGTCAGATGGTAATTTGCGTCCAGTCCCTACTCATTTTTTGTTCTATAAATAGTTATGTGTAGTTTACTATCAAAATAAATATATGCTGTTCAGCATAACTCTATCCGAAAAAAAGCATCACGAACGAATGTCGTGATGCTTTTTTGCCTCATTTAGGAGGAGTACTGTGTCATTTCTGTCAGACATTGAGCACAAATATAACGTTCTTTAAAATCGTTTACTTGTTCGATTGAGCCGCAGAATACACATTTTGGACGATAACGCTCCAAAATAATATGGTCGCCTTGAACCAAAATTTCGACAGGATCTCCCTCATTCATTTGATATCTTTTACGCAGTGACTTAGGCAGAACTATTCTCCCCAACTGATCAACTTTACGTACCACACCGGCAGGTTTCATCGTGATCGTACACCTCTCCTATTAAGTAATAACTTACAATTTTCTTTTCAGACGAAAAACTAGGTACAAAGACACTATTCTTTATGTAGTATTCGCTGTCTTTTTGTCGAATCCTGCTGATCACAGGAAATTTTATTACATTTTTTCATAAAATCATGAACCATAACAAAGTATGGTACAGAATGTCTATAATATTTTTATCGACCGGAAAGCCAATTATCATTAGCTTTCAACGAGAATTTCCGCAAATTTATGACCCTATATCCTTTATATAAGCTCTACTGTCATGTACTTTCGAGCAATAATAGTGCAACTTTTATGAGCAACTAAGGTCCTGGTTCTTTATTCGCATTTATACTTAAACAATTGATGTTCGTTACGATAAACCTGGAAAATCCAATTGTCTCAGTGCTTCATATACGATAATCGCAGCGGAATTCGACAAGTTTAGAGATCTCACTTTATCCGACATAGGCATCTTGATGCATGTATCAGGATTTGCAGCTAACAGCTCAGGAGGCAAACCTTTCGTTTCTTTACCAAAAACCAAAAAGTCTCCATCCTGAAATTCAATATCACTATAGTGCTGTTTTGCTTTTGTCGTCGCATAAAAAAAACGACCTTCTTGATATTTCTCTTGTACTTCAGCAAAAGACTCGTGATACTCGATGTGGACAGCATACCAATAATCAAGCCCCGCCCGTTTTAACGTGGCATCATCTGTTCGGAAGCCCAGTGGCTTAACCAGATGCAGATGCGTTCCGGTTGCCGCACAAGTTCTGGCGATATTTCCTGTGTTAGCTGGGATTTCCGGCTCGACAAGCACAATATGTAATGGCATCAGTTTTCGTTCCTTTCGTCATTAAATTCATCAGACAAATAACCTAAAGTCTAACCAAAAAGTGTACATGAAAACATACACTCTCTTCATTTTAACAAAATCAGAGGAATATAGACATCAACTGACAAAAAAATATCAATATCCCTACACCACTAAAAGCCTTCCCCTATACACATTCAGGGAAGGCTCTTCTTTAACTTTTTCGATTTTAAATATCGTGTATCGAAATATATATCCGTATAATTAACTGTTACGTTGCTTAAATCCATCCATAAACTCGGCTAATGCTTGACAGTTCTCTAGTGGAACCGCATTGTAAATCGAGGCGCGAAGCCCTCCTACACTGCGATGCCCCTTCAATCCGATGAAACCCGCTTGTTCGGATTCTTTAATAAATTGTTTTTCCAGATCCTCATTCGCAAGGCGGAAAGTTACGTTCATAATAGAGCGATCAGCGCTGTCCACACAACCACGATAGAAGCCTTCGCTTCTGTCAATACGGTCGTACAGCAAAGCAGCTTTCTGCTGGTTCACACGCTCGATGCCTTCCAAACCGCCTTCCTCCTGGATCCATTTCAGCACTTCATTCACCATGTATATGGCAAAGGATGGGGGAGTATTGTAGAGAGAGTTATTTTTTTCATAAGTACTGTAACGCAGCATCGTAGGAATATGAGCTGGTGAGGAAGCCAGCAGCTCTTCACGAGCAACCACAACCGTTACACCAGAAGGTCCCAGATTTTTTTGCGCGCCAGCATAAATCAATCCAAATTGAGTAACATCAAATGGCTTGCAAAAAATATCACTGGACATGTCCACAATCAGCGGTACGGAACCCGTATCGGGGAATTGCTTAAATTGTGTACCTTCGATCGTCTCGTTGGACGTCATATGCACATATGCAGTATTCTCAGGCAAGTCCAAGGCATCCACATTCGGAAGACGCATGTATTTCTCATCAGCGGAGGAGGCGGCAATGTGAGCCTTGCCCAATAGCTTAGCTTCTTTATATGCCTTGTCCGACCAGCTACCTGTCATAACATAGCTTCCGATCTGCCCTTCACTCAAGAAATTTAAAGGCAGCATGGCAAACTGCGTGCTTGCGCCCCCTTGCAGGAACAGCACCTTGTAGCCTTGCGGATTGCCCAGCAAAGATAGCAGACGTTCCTGCGCTTCATTATGGACAGATTCATACACGGCTCCACGGTGAGACATTTCCATGATGGACATCCCTGTTCCCTGGAAATCTACGAATTCAGCTTGTACACGTTCCAGTACTTTGAGCGGCAATGCCGCCGGTCCTGCATTAAAATTGTAGGCTCTCTTACTCAACAATTTCCCATCCCTTCTCTACTCTGGTGTGGATATTATCGCTATGATAGCAGTATTCATAAATGCGTTCAAGACTTGTATAAAAATGTTTCTGAATTCCTTTATGATGTGACAAAGCTGTGAATGTTAATATATTTAACATCTTTATTTTGTAGTATTTATCATAATGGTAAAAGGTCTCCGGTATAAGACCGGAGACCTATCTTGAACAACAACTATTCCCCGCAGGCTAATGAGTGTTATTCAAATCAGCTATGCTACCCATGTAGTATTAGCAATCAAAATACAAGCTGTATTCATGTGGATGAACACGGATGTTCACCGATTTTGCTTCGGAACGTTTGAACTCTACATAGTTATCAATAAAGTCCTTCGTAAATACGCCGCCTTCAGTCAGGAATTCGTAATCGGCTTCTAGAGCGTCCAGGGCTTCATCCAGTGAACCAGGTACACTGCGGATTTTGCCTTTTTCAGCGTCAGACAGCTCATAGATGTTGGTATCGAGTGGACCATAGCCCAATTCGACTGGATTCAGTTTGCGCTTGATGCCATCCAGACCTGCCATCAGCATTGCTGAGAAAGCAAGGTATGGGTTAGCTGTGGAGTCCGGTGTACGGAACTCGATTCGGCAGCCTTTAGGCGTAACAGCCGCTACTGGAATACGTACAGCCGCAGAACGGTTACCTTTGGAGAATACCAGGTTAACCGGCGCTTCGTAGCCAGGAACGAGACGTTTGAACGAGTTGGTGCTTGGATTTGTCAAAGCGATCAGCGCAGGTGCATGGTACAGAATACCGCCAATGTAGTGAAGAGCCATTTCGCTCAGATTAGCATAGCCACCTTTTTCGTAGAACAAAGGAGTATCGCCATCGAAAATAGATTGGTGAACGTGCATACCGCTTCCGTTGTCCCCGAAAATCGGTTTCGGCATGAATGTTGCCACTTTACCATATTGACGAGCTGTGTTGTGTACAATGTATTTATAAACGAGCAGGTTGTCTGCTGTTTTCTTGAGTGTATCAAAACGGAAGTTGATTTCCGCTTGGCCTGCCGTAGCCACCTCATGGTGATGGCGCTCAATTCTCAGACCAGCTTCTTCAAGCAAACGGCACATTTCACTACGAATGTCTTGCTGGGTGTCTACTGGTGCTACAGGTACATAGCCGCCCTTCACGCCCACTTTAAAGGCCAGGTTGCCGCCTTCTTCCTTACGGTTCGTGTTCCAAGCTGCTTCCTCGGAATCTACGAAGAAGGAGGAGCTGTTCATGCCGCTTTCGTAGCGAACATCATCAAAAATGAAAAATTCAGATTCAGGTGCAAAGAATGCCGCTGTACCCACTCCTGCAGATTGCAAAAATTCCTCAGCCTTTTTTGCAATACCACGAGGATCGCGGTCATATTTTTCGCCGTCTGGCGTAGCAATGTCACACAGAATATTCAGCGTAGGATGCTGAGTGAAAGGGTCAATAAAAACCGCTTCCGGATCGGGCAGCATAACCATGTCGGATTCCTCGATGCCACGATAGCCGGGAATGGAAGAACCGTCGAAAGCAACACCGTTAACAAATGTTTCTTCATCTACTTCGGAAGCTGGCAATGAAATATGGTGAGCACGACCAGACAAATCTACAAAACGAAAATCTACCCACTCAATATTATTTTCCTGAATTGTTTTCAATACGTTTTCAACGGACATGTCTTCTTCCTCCCAATTTTTCCGAACATTAAGTCTTATACAACCCTGAAATGTTCATGATCGAATGTTTTTTTCTGTCGTCATTATAAATCTCAAACATGACACGGGTCAATAGCTATGTAAGGTATTTTTTAAACTAATGTTAGATATGCTTACGCCCTTGATAACATTTGCACAACACAAAAAGCCCGAAACATCGGGCTTTTAGGTGATTTTACTCCTATTTACTGCGTTGCTGCAAAACTTTTATGCATTAGTGTAAATAATTAACTTAAGAAACGACACTAGGTGTATGGAATGTTTTACCAATTGCAGGCGCCAACCGTTCCAAATCTTTCAGTAAATCTGCAAATTGATCCGGGAATAAAGACTGTACGCCATCGCCTGTCATCGAGTTGTCAGGGTCTGTGTGCATTTCAATAATTAAACCATCCGCTCCGGCAGCTACCGAGGCCTTTGTCATAGGAACAACCAATTCACGTCTACCTGTACCATGGCTAGGGTCGGAAATGACTGGTAAATGGCTCAACTGTTGCAATACAGGAATCGCGGACAAGTCGAGCGTATTTCTGGTGTAGGTTTCGAAAGTACGGATACCGCGCTCACACAACATAACATTCGGATTGCCACCTGCCAAGATGTACTCGGCAGCATTCAAGAATTCGTCATAAGTCGAGCTGAAACCGCGCTTGAGCAATACGGGCTTACCGCAGGTTCCCAGCTTGCGCAGCAGATCGAAGTTTTGCATATTACGTGTACCTACTTGCAGAATATCAGCGTACTCCGCACAGATGTCTACATATTCAGGTGTCATGACCTCCGTGATGGTCAAAAGGTCATGCTTCTGGCCCGCCTCAGCCATCATGATTAAACCTTCTACACCCGTTCCTTGGAAGCTGTATGGCCCTGTACGCGGCTTAAAAGCACCTCCACGCAGAACTTGTGCACCTGCAGCTTTGACCAATCCGGCAATTTCATCGATCTGTGCAGCAGACTCAACAGCACATGGTCCCCCCATAACGACAAGCTCGCCCCCGCCGATATTTACACCTTTGATGGAGATCACCGTATTTTCCGGGTGAAAATCACGGCTGGCCAATTTGTAGGATTTCGATATTTTAACCACATTTTCTACACCCTTCATTTGGCGTAGATGCTCTGACAGCTTTGGTTCTACGTTACCAATCAGTCCGATAATCGTACGATCTGATCCTCGCGATACATGAGCCTGCAATCCTTCTTTTTCAATAACTTCAACAATAGCTTGGATATGTTCTTCAGGTGTGTGAACACCAGCGATAACGATCATTTTTTTCTTCCTCTCTATAAACTATATTTTATTAACCATATTGAATAATATTATGTCACTTAGACGCTTGTTCGCTTTTAAGCTTTTATTCGTTAAAGCAACTATACCTGTTTTAGTTCGACTCGTCAAGGCTTAATTGTCCCGAATTATTCTATTTTTCGAGTTAGTGAACCTGGCTTAATTGAATAACATCGGCGCTTAAACAATGTAAAAAAGCCGTTATCCGGATGCTTGTATCCGAATAACGGCTGTAATCAAACATATATTATTTCGTTGTTTTTGACTTTTCTCGTACAGGAGGCAGCAGCTTTTTCATATCAATGGTTCGCCGAATCTCCCATGTTTCCGGGTTATCCGCATCATACTGTTCCAAATACGTAATGACCTCTTTGGTAATCAGCGTAGGTGTTGAAGCCCCGGAAGTCACCGCTACTTTGGCCACGTCCTCAAGCCACTCCCTCTTCAGCTCGGTTACATCAGAAATACGATAAGCCTTGGTACCAGCTATTTCTTCCGACACCTGAGCCAATCGATTTGAATTGTTGCTTCGCGGGTCACCGACCACGATCACCAGATCCGCCTGTCCTGCCTGCTCAGCTACCGCTTCCTGACGTACCTGCGTCGCCAAACAGATTTCATTGTGTATCTCGGCACCTGGATACTTCTCCAGCAGCTTTTTCATTATATGCTTGATATCCCATTGACTCATGGTCGTCTGATTCGTAATCAGGATTTTGTCTCCTGACAGTGTAAGACTGTCGATCTCTTCTTCCTTTTCAATCAGATGTACATGGTCAGGGGCAATACCCATAGCTCCCTCTGGCTCTGGATGATTCTTCTTGCCAATATAAATAATCTGATAGCCTTCGGCAGACTTCTCCCGAATCAGATCATGTGTCTTCGTCACGTCAGGACAGGTTGCATCAACCGTAGTCAATCCCTTGTCCCGCGCCAGCTTGCGAACCTCTGGTGATACGCCATGAGCAGTGAAGATGACAGTACCGCTCTCTACCTGGCTTAAAATCTCCATACGGTTCGGTCCGTCCAATGTAATAATCCCTTCATCTTCAAAGGAATTAGTAACATGACTGTTATGAACAATCATGCCTAATATATAAATAGGCCGGGGTAAGTCCAAATTTCTGGCTGCCTGACGAGCCAGTACCATGGCATCGACTACGCCGTAGCAGTAACCCCGGGGCGAAATTCTGAGTACCTCCAAAAAGAGCCCCCGCTTTCTTCGACACAGTATACAGCTCCAATCACTGGACAGCTGTGGGCTTTATGCCTCTACCGGCCAATTCTATGATGTTGTTACCCTCCTATTATAGCCTATTCCAAAGGCGCGGAAAAGCTGACTGGAAGCCAGATGACAAAGGTCGTTCCTTCTCCCTGGCGCGTAACCACTTCCACAGACCCGTGATGTTCGTCAATAATCCACTTGGCAATTGATAACCCCAAGCCAATTCCCTCCGTCACACCGCGTGATTCATCTGCCCGGTAAAATCGGTCAAAAATAAAGGGAACCTCACTTTTGTCCATTCCAATGCCTGTATCACTGATTCGTAGCCCCACCTGTCCCTGATATACAATCGCATCAAATCGCACTGTGCCTTCAGGGGTATATTTAAACGCATTATCAATGAAAATGAATAGCATCTGCTGCAAATAATCCTTGCTTCCATCCATATAAATACCATTCAACAACGAAAAATCGCCCACATTCCATTCGGCCGTTCGCTCCAAAAACTGAGCACGGCGAGCAACCTCGGTTACGAGCGGTTCCAGCGCAACAGGCACTTTATCGAACGTTTTCCCTGTGTCCGCTCTCGCGAGTGACAACATATCGTTCACCAAGCGGCTCATTCGCTTGCCTTCATCCGCCATGTCACTCAGCGCCTCCATAGAAAGCTCGCGAATCATAGCCTCATCCATATTCGGTCGCTCATCCGGTTCGGTCGTCCACATTTTGAGTAGAAAATCAACGTTGCCACGAATCGTCGTCAAGGGTGTGCGCAGTTCATGGGATGCATCGGCTACAAAGCGACGCTGCGCACCATAAGCATCTTCAAGCTCCTTGTAAAACACTTCTGTACGCCCCAGCATGTTGTTAACTGTCCCGATCAATTGTCCAATTTCATCTGGCGGACCGTCATATTCAATCCGAACACTCAAATCATTACTCGATTGAATCTGATTGGCCCCCTCAATGACTTTGACCAGTGGCTTCATAGATTTACGAGCCAGGAAGAGACCAGAGGTCGCAGCAGCGAGTAAGGCAAATAACGAACCATACACAAGCACATTTTGTAACCTGTTCATAAGTCGGTCCTGTGAGCCTGTGAATTGCCCTACCTGAAGCAGCCCGACCACCAAGCCCAGCTCCTCGGATTTGATCGGCTGTTGATAGATCATAAAGGAATCGCCATTTACGTTCACACGCCGAACTCCCTCACTTTGAACTGCTCCTGTTGCTGTAGACGGAACAGGGAAGGTGATATTGAGGTCTTTCATATTTTGGGTCGTTTTGGTTACACCAGACGTATAATTGTAAATTTGGACATATAGCTGTGAGTCATCTATTCCACGCCCCTGCTCTAAGCCCAGATCCAGGTTAGGGACCTCAAACAAGCCCCCTTTTATAATAAGGCGTAATTGCTTGTTAATCTGTGGCGCCTGAGTCATAAGCTGACTTTTCACTTCATTATATGTGTAGTAATATACTAGTCCGTAAATAGCCAGACCAAAAATGACAAGCACTATAGCCAAGATGCTTGAATACCAAGCTGTCAGCCGCCACCGAATAGACATATTACACATCACCTCTTAAAATATAGCCAGCTCCCCGAATTGTACGGATAAGCCGCTTGCCACCATCCTGCTCCGTTTTTTGTCGCAACATGGCAATATATACTTCCAGCACATTCGATTCCCCGCTATAGTCATAGCCCCATATTTTATCCATAATCAGATCACGCGACAAAACACGTTTCGGGTTTTGCATAAACAAATGGAGCAATTCAAATTCTTTGGCCGTCAGTTCCAAGCGTTTGCCGCCACGAACCACTTCGCGCGATTCGTTATCCAGTTGTAAATCCTCGAAGGTAAGCCGATTTGCATTATTGTCCTGCTGTTCAGTTTTACGCCGCAAAAGCGCTCGTACTCGTGCCAGCAGTTCCTCCAGAGCAAACGGCTTCACGAGATAATCATCGGCCCCTAGATCCAGACCCTTTACCCGGTTCTCCACCTCATCCTTGGCTGTAAGCATCAGGACAGGTACTGTGCTTCCTCCCTCCCGCATACGACGGCATACTTCAAAACCATCGACCTGCGGCATCATGACATCCAGCACGACCAGATCAGGCTCAGCTGTCAGCATTTTATTCAGTCCTTCTGCCCCGTTCGCGGCTGTCAGCACTTCATATCCTTCAAAAGCCAGCCCTCTGCGCAGCATGGATACAATTTTTTCATCGTCATCAATGATCAGAATAGTAGAACGCATACACGATCAAACTCCTTTGTCTCTTCTTCTTTTTCCTCTATTGTAGCAGGAGTAGGCGCGTGTAGCATCTTGCCACTGCGTACAGCAAGAAACGGAAGGGTCTTCCTTCCGTTTCTTGCGTTCATGTTCACTTTTTAAGTTATTCTCTTACTGTTGAAGCGTAGAGCTAAAGTCATTTTTGTTGCCTATTTTCAGCTGAATATCTTTTTTCTGCCCAGCTCGTTCAATGTTAAGTGTCAAAGCTGTACCCACTTTTTGTTTTTGGATGAATTGAATGAGCTCTTGTGATGTGCTATAAGGCGTGCCATTGGCTCCGATAATTACATCGTAAGGACGCAGATCGGCCTGATAAGCAGGTGATTTGTATATAATATCCCGAACAACCGAGCCTTCGGTCAGAGATGTACCTAATTCCTTGGCTACTTCAGGACTCAAGTTTAAGAGGCTTGCACCAATGAAGGGTACAGGTTCTTTCGGAATAGGCTGGTTATTTTTCAACTTATCGACGACTTCCAAAATCGTATTGGACGGAATCGCAAATCCGATCCCCTGGGCGTCTGCACTTACAGCTACATTCATACCGATAACCTGTCCTTGCAGATTCAGCAACGGTCCGCCAGAGTTACCAGGATTAATGGAGGCATCCGTCTGAATAAGATGCTTGTATTGCGTCGGTTTTCCGGTGGACTCACTATTAATAGTGATCGTACGCTCTTTCGCACTCAACACCCCGGCTGTTACCGAATGTTCGAAGCCTTCTGGGTTACCGATCGCAACCATCCACTCGCCCACTTTAGCGTTATCGGAGTTCCCCAAGGTTACAGTTGGAAAATTATTTTTACCATCAATTTTAAGAACCGCCAAATCAAGATCTGCATTTTTGCCCAAAACTTTGGCTTCGTAAGGCTTGTTGGTTCCCTCTACTGTAACCTGTACTACACTTGCACCTTCCACAACATGGTTGTTGGTCAGGACGTAGCCCGATTTATCAAAAATAAAACCGGAACCGATCCCCAGCGGGGTTAGCTGTCCACTGTTGCTACCTTCATTTTCGTTACTATTGCCGCTGCTGCCACTATCGCCATACTGATTGCCGAAAAAGTATTGATACAGCGGATCATTGTAATAAGGACTGCTTTGTCTGCCTCCACTAGATTGCTTGGCCAGCGTTTCGATTTTGACGACTGCTGGACCAGCCTTGGCTACCACAGACTGAACATCAGCCGTACCTGAAGGCATCACAGCCGGAACTGCACTTGGAGCAGAGTTGGAGTTGGTGGTTCCTGAATTCGTCGTTTCTCCGCTTTCAGCTGCCGCCGAAGTCAACGCTGTCTCTGGTGTGAACATATTGGTTCGATCAGCTGTATACATTAATACCGTAATGACCAACATTCCGGCTAAAAAAGATAAAAAGATCGTTTTCACTTGCGACTTGGGCTTATTCGGTTTAAATTGCCAGTTGCCATTATTCCGACCTGAACCGTCCTGTTGCTCGTGCATAGCACGTTGATAAGAAGAAGGAAGAGGTCTCACTGCCTGCGGTGGCGTAATCTCAACATCCTCCACCGACTGGCCTTCCCTGCGTTGTCCGTCCGACTGCACTGAGGAAAAAGGGCCATAGGAATAGTAATACGAGGAACCATTTGAGTCGTTTTGCCGAGTTGCTTTATCGTTATCAACCTGATCATCATCGTTCCGGCGCCCGGAATTATTATTTTTAAATTCGTCCATTGTATATCTCCTCCCAAACCCTATGCTTCTAGGTGGTGTTGTTTAACTGACTTTATTTTGCACTTTAAACCTTAATTCCACCTTAAAAACAATTAAAAAGGAGATAAAACCTTAGACCTCTATAGGTTCTAGCCACTTATACTCAACGCGAAATGCTCCGGAAATATATCCGGAGCATTGTTTTTATATGCTTTTTTTATTTTGTGTTAAAGTTCTCGTCGAACTTTTCGTTCGGTGTTTGTGCATTGCCTTGGATTTTATTGCGACTGGAGTTTTGAACTTTTTGCGCTACTACATTGGTGCTGCCTTGATCTGTTGCAAATTCTTCGTCATACTTCTCATTAGGTGTTTGGAAGTTGTCTTGAATTTTATTTTGTTCAGACTGCTTTACCTTTTGAGAAACAACGCCTACCGTATCGTCTTGTGCAAATTCCGTTTTAAACTGATTTCCGGTGTTTGCCTTAAAGCCTTTGTTCATAAAAGAATTTCCGCCTTGATTTGGCATATTATTCAACCTCCCAGTATGGTTTGCGGGATAAGCTTATCCCGAAACATAGTATGTGAAGTGAGGAAAAACAATATGCAAGGATTATATGGAAGCATCCAGTGTCTCGGGCGGAATGGTCTTATGCGTTTCTATCGCCTTTTGCAGGGACTTTATCATTTTTTCCGTACACTTTCCGTTTCCTTTTTTTATAATTTGAACATCCACATCTTTCTTGCCCCATTCAGAATACACCTGTCGGGTTGTTTTAAAATACAAGTCAATTTTATTGCCCTTAATCGCTGAACCTGTATCTGCTACAATCCCGTAGCCGTAACCTGGAATGTACAAAATGCTGCCCAATGGAAACGTCTTGGGATCAGCCGCAATCGTGGACAGTGTATTCTTGTCACGTCGCACTTTTACACCGGAATACGTAATACCGTAACCGGGATGATTCGGCCGTTTGCCAGTGGATTCATAGCCTGCTGTATATCCTGTTGCCGTGACCGTCATGGTCGTAATCACCTGCTCTTCACGTGGAGCTAAAACAGGTGTGGACTGCCATTTCTTATGCTGGACCGGTTCTTTGTGACCGTAAACCTCATTGCTGGGCAATACCAGGCAGATTGCGATGAATATGGTTCCTAAAATTCGTTTCCATACCAACATGGATCTCATAAAAAACCTCCCCTTGAGGCAAAGGCTTTCCAGAAATCCATGAGTTTATACGAACGGTTGATTATTTTTGAACATCCTGACCTGGATAAAGTTTACTCAGCTTCACTTTGTCTTCAAAAATATGCAGGAGCGTCCGCACAATAGGGGTGTGCTCATCGTCTGTATGCAATATAATGGAAGCAGGAGATATCGAAATAAGGGTGCTGACAATTCGATCCTCGACCTCCATCTCCAGTTCAATACCCGGCATTTCTACAATAATGTCATCTGCATCAGGAGTCGGTATGGGCACCATGGCATTATCGAGAATGGTGAAATTATGCCCACCTTGGTGAAGTACATGTACGAGTGGAACTTTGCTCTCCTGAAAAAACACAAAATATTTAAGCAACCCCATAAATTCTTCGTATTGCCGATCTGCCCAGAATTCTTCCATGGCATAGTCAACGATTTCTTCAAGCTCTTTTTTATACGCATGCAGTCTAAATTGAATAAGCCCTTCCAAATTGATCACATGAAGCTCCCTGAAGTCCCTTTCCAGGAGAGTGGTCAGCTTACCGTGGCGTTTGAGACGCCCTCGGGGACCGTCATCATTTAACAGTGAGCGAATCATGCTCCGAATTTGTTCAACGTCCTCTTTCTCCAGCAGAGAACAGGCTTTGGTGAGAATAAGATCGAGTATCCCCCACTCCCTAACTTCAATAATATAATCCGCTATTGCCGAAGCCATGATGCTGTATACACAGGGAAGAAAGCTTTCAAACGCCGAATTGCTTTCAGTGCCCTTGCAGGTCCATGCCACTTTGTTGTCAAGCTGTCTGAAAGTGAATCGAAATCCGCGCCGTGACATATGTAGTCCCTTGGTTCTACTTTTGACCACTTCATAAAAACGGTCGGTTTCCTGATCCCCGTCTGTATTGGTCCACACTGTAAACAGTTCCATTGGCTCACTCCTTTCGATCACTGCTTTCAGTATATGGCGGCCTCTGAAGGGTTATACGAAGTGAACGACTGGAAACAGAAAGACATACGAACAAAAGAGGCTGATCAGGTTTCAAAGAGGTGTTAAGCGTGTTATAAACAATTACCGTGATAAGTAAAAATCGAAAGACGTTTGAATATTTAGGATGGGGTATGTTAAGGTTATAGTGATATGAATTTTTCACAAGAGGGAGGGATAAGATGTCAACGATGCTGAACATGCTGCGTACATTCATAATCGTCATATTGAGCTTCGTTCAGATTTTGTCCCTTCCTGTAACGTTCCACGCGGAAGACACCACTCAATCCCTTCAGTTTACTGCAGAATCATCACTTATGCTTCATGACGATGTTACTTCGTTAGAAACGGACACCCACGGGCTGGAGCATCATTCCAAACCAGCGGTACGCAAATCCTCCCCGTTACTGCATCTGGTGATTGCTGCGACCAAATCACTTCCCTTTGTCATTCTGATAGCGCTTGTGCTGCTATTGAGCATCCCCAAGCTACGTCTGCCTTTTATTCCAGTTATCTGTAAGCTAAAGAAGCAATTGTTCTTGTTCCCCATTAAATTTACCTCTAGTTATGTGGCTTAACCCCCTTTTAGCATGCACATCACCACATGGCATGTCTTTTTGTTAACTTTTCCTATTCATTTCATGTATGAAATTTAATATTCCATTTTTTAATAAAAATTTGATATTATTCTATTTTTGAGGTCACTTTCAGAGTATGTGATTTATTTCTCATATCATTCACTTAAATAAACGTATTATACAGGAGGCTTTATACATGGATATTCGAGAGTCTATTTTGCCAGGAATCGGAATGAAGTATCGAATAGATGCGGAGAGCGGCGATCGAATTGTCATTATTATTCATGATGATGGCAGACGTGAGCTATATCACTTTGATTACGAGGATCTGGAGCAAAGCATTTCTATGACAACCCTGAATGATCAGGAAGCACGAATGGTAGCCTCCATAATCGGTGGCATGACGTATAAGCCCAAGCAGCTTGAAAGTGTAGAAATGACATTTGACGATTTTATTATTGAATGGTACAGAGTGGAATCACACTTTGCAAGTGTTGGCAAATCCATCGGGGAGCTGGATGTAAGACAAAACTCGGGGGCCACGGTTATTGCGATTGTAGAGAAAAAGGGAAAAAAATATGTAAATCCCGGTCCCGAAGTGATGATTAGCGATGATGCTACTGTAGTTGTTGTCGGAGAACGTGACCAGCAAAAACGCTTTAAACAAATCCTTATGAACGGAAGCGGGTGATTGGATGGATCATCTGGTATTTGAGGTAGGATTGGCCATCGCTTTAATAGCTGCAGCCGGACTGATTTCCTCCAAACTGCGCTTCTCGGTCATCCCTTTTTATATTCTGATCGGAATGGCAGTTGGACCGCATGCGATGGAGCTATGGCATTTTGATTTTCGGTTTATCGAAAGCGCCCCTTTTATTGATTTTATGGGCAGAATCGGAGTGCTGTTTCTTCTCTTCTACTTAGGACTGGAGTTCTCAGTTGGCCGATTGATTAAATCAGGTCGTTCCATTGCCGTGGGCGGTACCATTTATATTGGCATTAATTTCACATTGGGGTTGGCTCTCGGCTTTCTGAGCGGCTTTCCTGTAGCAGAAACACTGGTTATTGCCGGAATTACGACAATATCATCCAGTGCGATTGCAGCCAAGGTGCTGGTTGATCTCAAGCGTACCGCCAATGCTGAAACGGAAATGATTTTAGGCATCATTATGTTTGAGGATGTTTTCCTCGCCGTCTACATCTCCATCCTCTCCGGAATAGTTCTTAGCGACTCTTCCTCACTCGGGGGTGTACTGCTATCGGCACTCATCGCGCTTGGCTTTATGCTGGCAGTTATTATCATCGGTCGAAAAGCCGTCCCTCTGCTAAATCGGATTCTCCGTATCCGCTCCAATGAGGTATTCGGACTTGTTGTTTTTGGCTCTCTGTTCCTGGTGGCTGGTTTTTCGGAAACGATTCATGTCGCGGAAGCTATAGGAGCCTTGTTGGTTGGTCTGGTACTGGCTGAAACGGAACACGCCAAACGGATTGAGCATTTAATTGTTCCTTTCCGCGATTTCTTCGGTGCACTGTTCTTCTTCAGCTTTGGATTATCCATTGATCCGTTGTCCCTAGGGGGAAACGCCGTATGGCTTGCGCTGGCAGCCGTCCTTCTCACCCTATTCGGTAACATTTGGGCGGGTATGCTAGCTGGGCGCACAGCTTCCTTATCTCCCAAAGCATCCGTAAATATCGGCCTGACTATTGTCGCGCGAGGCGAATTTTCGATCATCATGGCCAACTTGGGTAAAGAGGGCGGTTTGCTTGATATAGTTCAACCCTTTGCAGCCATCTATGTGCTCATACTAGCGATTCTTGGGCCGCTTCTGACCAAACAGTCAAAGCCTATTTTTAATATGTTAAACAAAATATTTAAATTCAAGGACTCGCGCGTACGAAAGGAAGAAAGCAAATCGGCGTAAAAGTAAAAGCTAGATACGACAATCCATAGGAGGGAAGGCTATGCTGCACGCGGTAAAACATGCCGAAGCTCTATGAGGCGGTTTGTGAGGCCAGCTTCAGGAGATGCGAGCAGGTTCCCTGTCTTTTATACGGTGATTGGCGGAATTACCGCATCCGTCGGTCTGGAATTGTTTCTACATCCGCACGATATGATCGCTGGAGGCGTCACCGGAATCTCCAGACTCATGTCGCTTTATACAAAGGAGCATTTTGGGTTACTGCTATTCGTTTTGAACTTGCCACTAATGCTGCTGTATTCTTTGTCTACTCACAAGCCCATGCTGCTTCGTGCACTCCCTGGTTTGTTTGCCTTTTCAGGCTCAGCCATCATTCTCTCACCTTTTCCGGCAGTGAGCGGGCATCCAGTGGTATGCGCTTTGGGAGGCGGAATCTGTATTGGACTTGGCGCAGGACTGGCGGCTCGTCACGGTGGGCTGCTTGATTCACTAGGACTCAATGAGTCTGACGATGGTCGTCCTTCTACTTTGATGCTAACCCATCGGAAAATTCCGTTAATACAGATTGTAATGTTGTGTAATGGTGTGCTGCTTATTACGGCTGGCTTTGTGCTAGGCTGGAAGCCAGCTCTCTATTCTGCCTTATCCTGTCTCGCTGCTTATGAAACGACCCGGCTGATGTTTACCGGTCTGAGCCGTATGGTTTGTGTTGTCAGCAAAAAACAGCAAGCTGTCGAAGATGCCATACATCGCAGGCTGCGCTTACACAGCACACCTATTAGAAGCTCTACCCTAATAGAGGGCAAGACGAAAAGCCAATCAGATAAAAAAGAACAAATGGCTACCATTTACAGCGTTCATCTCCTGGATTTGCAGCGTTTTAAGACAGTCATTCAAATGGCAGACCCTGAGGCTGAGATCATGTATATGAAACGATGGGAACAGTAGCTAAGCCAAATATATTTACCGTAATACAAAGAAAGTATGATACTGAAGGATTTTCATTCTTCAGCACAAAAACGCTTATCTTCACTATCCTTGTACATGGAATAGTGAAAGATAAGCGTTTTGTAACGTACGTTATATTAGCTAATTCTAATTTTGCATAATAAAGTCATGTTCAATGCTGCTAGCACTGTCAAAAGTACGAATAATATCATAACGGGTATTGCGCTGTGCCGGAATGTGGCCCGTCTCGCGGATCAGCTGTAAAATGGATTCAATGTTAACCTTGTACGTTGCTCCAGCAGCGGAAACTACGTTTTCCTCAATCATGGTGCTGCCAAAATCATCGCAACCGTAGTACAGCGATTTTTTACCGATTTCTGGTCCCATAGTTACCCACGAAGACTGGATATGCTTGATGTTATCCAAAACAAGACGACTGATCGCTACAGTCTTCAAATATTCCTCTGGCGTCTGGCGTTCCTTCTTCAGGTTGGTGTTGTCTGGTTGGAAGGTCCAAGGAATAAAGGCCAAAAATCCTTCAGAGTTATATTTGTTTTCAATGCATTCGTCCTGAGCATCACGGACACGCAACAAATGCAGCGCACGCTCCTCCATCAACTCGCCAAAGCCGATAACCATCGTAGCTGTCGTGTTCATACCAACCTTGTGAGCTGTTTGCATAACATCCATCCAATCACGCCAGGAGCCTTTGAGACGGCTGATTTTGCGGCGTGTGCGGTCATCCAAAATTTCTCCGCCCCCACCTGGGAGAGAATCCAATCCAGCTTCATGAATAGCCCGGATCGTATCTTCCATGGATAAACCGGATTTCTCCTTCATTTTGTGAATTTCAGCTGGGGAGAAGGAATGCATCGTGATATTGGGAAAACGTTCCTTAATAGCTTTCAGCAAATCGGTATAATAGCTGAACGGCAGATTTGGATTTACACCGCCTTGCATTAGGATTTCGGTGCCACCTACATCCTGCGTTTCCTTAATTTTTTGGAAAATCACCTCATCCGGCAAAACATAGCCTTCATCGGAACCCGGTCTACGGTAAAAAGCGCAAAAACGGCAGTATACGTCACACACGTTCGTATAGTTAATATTTCGTCCGATGACGAAGGTTTTAATGGGATCAGGATGCATGCGATTCATGACTTTATTGGCCGCATGGCCTATTTTTTCAACCTCGTCTGATTCGAACAAAGCTACAGTATCCTCTAAATTCAGGCGTTCGCCACGTAGGGCTTTATCTAAAATATGGTCGATTACACTCATGGTGTATCCTCCTTCGCTGTCACAGGGCGACGAAATGAAAGACAGGACTTATGAATGAGAATGCTTTCACAAACCTGCGTTCGAACCCTGTCGTAATGTATGTTCATGACTAGCCTTGTATGTTGTCTGTGCTATTTAGCATAGTAAAACCTAATGATAATACTAACATATCTTTAGGTAAGGAACCATACTTATTCCCCCTGTATATAGAAAACAGCAAGTCTCCTGAATATCGGAAACCTGCTGCTGAGGGCTACACATATTTGCTTCCTTCGGAAAATGCCATGATGCTGCGGGTGTGCTAACGCACTAGCACAGCGCCTCATTCAGATCGCTGATCAGGTCATCAATGTCCTCCAGACCAACGGAGAAACGAAGTAGTCCGTCCGTAATCCCGCGCTCCAAGCGTACACTTTGCGGCATAGCCGCATGTGACATCATAGCCGGGTACGACAAGATACTTTCCACTGCTCCAAGACTCACCGCCACAATGGGAATGCGTACACGACTGAGGACTGCTTTGGCACGCTCACCAGAACCTACATCAAACGATATCACTGCACCATACCCACTGGATTGGCTCTCATGAACTGCACGCCCTGGATGGTTCTCCAACCCCGGGTAGTATACCGCTTCAATATCATTGCGCTCGTTCAGCCAGTTTGCGAGTTTGGCTGCACTTTTTTCGCTATGAGCCATACGCGCCTCCAGTGTCTTCATCCCACGCATAAGCAACCAAGACTCTTGCGGAGCCAGCACGGTACCCAATCCATTCTGAAGCTGCTTGATTTGTCTTCCCAACGATTCGGTACGAGCTACCGCAAGTCCTGCCAGTACGTCACTGTGTCCACCCAAAAACTTGGTCGCACTGTGCAATACAATATCGACCCCCTGCTCGATCGGGCGTTGATAATAAGGTGTCATAAAAGTATTATCCAATAACGTCAACAGCCCATGATCCCTTGCCCAAGCGGTTATTCCAGCTACATCGGTAATTTTGAGTGTCGGATTAGAGGGGGTTTCCATATACACAGCTCTTGTATTTTCCTGCAACGCCTCTTTTACAAGGTTGAGATCCGTCATATCGACGAAGGTTGTTTCGATATTCATTCGTTTCAAGATGGAGGTCAGCAGACGATATGTCCCTCCATATACATCTTCCGAAACAATGACATGATCTCCAGCCGATAAGAGCATAAATGTTGTGGAGATAGCAGCCATGCCTGATGCAAAGGCAAAACCACAAGCTCCGCCTTCTAATAAGGCAATATAATCTTCCAAAGCTTGTCGTGTCGGATTGCCTGAACGGCTATAATCATGTTGTGGAGGATTAAAAATATCATGATGATGAAAGGTTGAAGCTTGATAGATCGGGACGCTCGATGCCCCAGTAACACTGTCAATTTCAGAGCCAAAATGCAACAGCTTGGTTGCGAATTTCCGTTCTTTGCCCAGATCTACTTCGATTCCCCTCGCATCCTCTATCATTGCTGCTCCCCTCCTTCTACTTCTTGACGTGCCGCTTCCAGTGCCGAACGCAAATCTTCAATCAGGTCATCTGTATGCTCAATGCCTACCGAGAAACGCAGAAGCCTGTCATCTACCCCGACTGCATCCCGGATTTCTGCTGGTATGTCCGCATGTGTCTGCACAGCGGGATAAGTCATTAGCGACTCCACACCACCCAGACTTTCGGCAAACGCAATAAGCTTAATATGACGAAGCAAAGGCTCCACATAGCGAGCATCCTTTACTTTAAAAGAGAAAATCCCTGTATTTCCGCTGGATTGTTTATTTTGTATCTCACGACCCGGATGACCTTCAAGCCCCGGGTAAAATACTTCTGCCACTGCCGGGTGCGTCAATAAATAGTTAGACAACACTGTTGCATTATGCTCATGTCGATCCATACGCAGTGCTAACGTCTTCATCCCCTTCATCAACTGATAGCAGTCGCTTGGCGAAAGCACGGCTCCTATGGAATTGTGCAGAAAGGAAATCTCAGCTGACAGTTCTTTTCCTTTGGAAACAATCAACCCTGCCAGCACATCGTTATGCCCACCCAAATATTTGGTTGCGCTATGTACCACAATATCCGCGCCCAGTTCCAATGGTCGCTGGAAATATGGTGTTAGCAGCGTATTATCTACAATTGTAAGCAACTCATGTTGCGATGCCCATGCAGCCACCGCCTGAATATCAGTAATCATCATTAACGGGTTTGTAGGCGTTTCTATGAATACAGCTTTGGTATTGGGTCGACATGACTGTTGGAGTGCTTCAAGATCGTTTGTATCCACATAGCTTGCGGTCACACCAAATTTAGATAAAATACGCTCCAGCAAACGGTAGGTCCCGCCGTAAAGATCCAGCGATACAATGAGGTGGTCTCCCTGTCCAAACAATGCAAATACAGTTTGCAGCGCTGCCATACCTGAACTGCAAGCAAAGCCTGCATCACCAGATTCGAGTGCAGCAGCAGCCTCTTCCAATACCTTTCGCGTGGGATTAATCGTCCGAATGTAATCAAACCCAGTGCTTTGACCCAGACGGGGATGGCGGAACGCTGTAGATTGGTAAATCGGGTAATTCACAGCCCCGGTTACTGGCTCCTCAATGGAACCGATTTGTGCCAATCTGCTTTCGATTTTCCACTGTTTCTCACTCATATGAATCCTCCTGTTCACTTCCATAGTAGGTGCTATAACATATGCTGCAAAAATGGATGTCTAAGACTATACTGCTGCACTACTGCAAGGTGGTACTGTGTAAGGGTAAACGACAAGCCCCTTTTTAAATCTGGGGTCCGATATCATAAGGTGTTTCTTGGTATACATAATAGTTAAGCCAATTTGAAAATAATAAATTGGCATGAGCCCGCCAGATCGAGGGCGGTATGCGTTCAGGATCGTCGTTAGGAAAATAATTTTTGGGGACGTCAACATCCAGTCCTTTGGCCACATCGCGGTCGTATTCCCATTTCAGTGAAAGCGGATCATATTCTGAATGCCCTGTTACAAAGATTTGTCTACCATCAAGCGTGGCTACCAGGTACACTCCAGCTTCCTCGGATTCGGATAAAACCTCTAATTCGGCGATATGGTCAATATCTTCCCGCCGAACTTCCGTATGCCGAGAGTGAGGAGCATAAAACAGTTCATCAAAGCCGCGTAGCAGTTTCACTTTAGGTTTAATAACGGTGTGTGGGAATACCCCAAAGCATTTGCTGTCGAGCCCGTATTTTGGAACATTGAAATGATGGTATAAGCCTGCCTGTGAGGCCCAACAGATATGCATGGTCGAAGTAACATTTGTTTTCGTCCACTCAAAGATTTGCCGGATTTCCTCCCAGTAGGTCACATCCTCAAACTCAAGTTGTTCTACAGGGGCTCCTGTAATAATCATGCCGTCAAAACGACTGTTCTTGATCTCATCAAACGTTTTATAGAACATATTCAAATATTCTTGCGATGTATTTTTAGATACATGAGACTTCATATGCACCAACGTGACATCCACTTGCAACGGCGTATTGCCGACCAGACGCAACAGTTGAGTTTCTGTTGTTTCCTTTGTAGGCATCAAATTCAAAATGGCGATGCGCAACGGACGAATATCCTGATGATAGGCCAGGCTTTCATCCATTACGAAAATATTTTCGCCCTCCAGTACTTCCTTAGCAGGCAGTGTGTCTGGAATTTTAATCGGCATGTAAACTCACTCCTTGATCGGTAAGTTGTGCGAAAATCGTCTGGTAGAGATGCCGGGCATATAATAAAAAGACCTTTCTCGGTTAGAGAAAGGTCATATTTGTATCCATATGCGCCTCTCTCATCTGTCAGGGCTGCGCTCTTTGTACAAAGCGCGAGTCCTGCAAGAATTAGCACCGTGCGATTAAAATCGCCGGTTGCCGGGTATCATCGGGCTAGTCCCTCCACCTGCTCTTGATAAGATTTCGCTATATTCATTTTGCGTTCACAAAGTTCTTGTTGTTCACTTTAATGCATCGGCTGGGCTTCGTCAAGATGGGTTTGTAAATTTGTATCCTGCATTCACCTTTTGTCTACCTTTTCCATAGGTTAAATCATATCCCCTTATCGCAGAAGCTCATATGATTGCTGTTCATTTAGCCCTTGATTTTGCGCTTGAAAGGCCGTAGGTCGAGCGTTATACTATACAAGTGCTAATAGGCAAAAATATGGTGCAGCAGTGTAGTTGAGAGTGTTTTCTGCGGTACTGTGGCAACCTAAAAAAGAACATTTGTGAGGTGAATCCGGAATGGAAGGCGACCCGAGTCCGAATAGGCGGCGATCCCTGAACAACAGCATAGGAATGACTTCAGCTTGCCGAAAGACGGGACGCCAGGCTCTGCATGCTCCAAAAGCCTCCTGCTTTTGATGTTATGCACGCTTACCCGAACCGGCTAACTGGCAACTGAGTCCATTCCTTATGCTTAAGGTAAACGTATTTCCGTTACGACGGAGCATAAGGAGTGACTATATATGAAAATCCGTTTGGTCAACAACGGGGTTTTTACCCCTGTCGAAGAAATTGAAATGGCGCTCACTGCACCGGCAGAAGGCTTTTATTGGATTGATGCCGATGTCGAGGATCTGGCAGTGCTTCAGCCCTTATTTTCCATGCATGATCTTGCAGTAGAAGACTGTTTGAGTGAAGAAGAACAGCGCCCAAAGATTGAAATTTATGAAAGCCATTATTTTATCGTTGTAAATAGCATTCGTTTTGATGATGAAGAAATATTTTTGCGTGCTTTAAATATTTTTCTCGGCCGCCATTTTATCATTACGGTGACCAAGCAGAAAATCAATGAGCTTCGTACCCTCAAGCCTTTGTTGTGGGAGCAGGAAGTCAGCCAGCCTGACCGTTTTATGTATCTGTTGATTGACTTGATCGTTGACAACTATTTTCTGGTTGGTGACCGGATTGAGGTTCGCATTGAAAAGCTGGAAGAAGACATTCTAATGCATACGAAAAAGTCGCATTTGAACGAAATCATCGGCTTGCGCAGTGAGATTCTGTGGCTAAAAAAAGTGCTCGGTCCGCAAAAGGAAGTCATTAACACCCTGAACAAACGGGATTTGCGACTGATCGACGATCAACTGCAAAAATATTTTAGCGACATTTATGAAAATGCTGTGAAAATTTCGGAGACTTTCGAAACTTACCGCGACTTGATGGGGAACCTTCGAGAAGCTTATCAATCAAGTATCGCCAACCGTGCAAATGAAATTATGCGTGTGTTTACGGCCATTACAACTGTATTTATGCCGCTGACGGTCATTACCGGAATATATGGGATGAACTTTGATAATATGCCTGAGCTTCATACACGTTATGGTTATTTTGTCGTCATCGGGATTATGGTGGCACTAGGTGTCAGTATGTTCTGTATTTTCCGCAAGAAGGACTGGGTTTGAATTTTTTCGGTTTTCAAGTTTGGTCATCAAAAGCAGCAGCCGTGTCCTGTGAGGAACTCGCTGCTGCTTTTGCTTTGTTGTACCTATTTGTACTACTTTATGACACTTCTATGCGTCTCTATATTATCCAACATGTCGATCAGGTACTTCCTGATGGCGGAACCGTATACGGACTAGTCGCAATCGCTCATAAATTTGATCCAGTCCTGCTTCCGTTGCTTTTTCTTCTCCATACACTTTTAACATAACGGGCTTGAGCAGCGTATCTCCCAACTCTGCATAAGCAGAACAGATGGCTGTTTGCTCCTCCTCAGACACATGTTCTAATTCCTTGTGGATCAACTTTTCCATATCCATTCCATCTCTATCCAAATGCTCCACAGCTTCAATCACTTCTTTACGGTGCAAGCCTGTCTTTATTCCGATATGCTCCAGTGAAAGACCATCCGCAATGCCTTCGATAATTGCTCTAGTCAGGCTAAACTTATTCAGTTCCTGTCTGTACTGGTTTTCTTTTTGCTTGTACAGCCATGACAAAAAAACTTCTTCTTCTAACGTTTCCGTTACCCAATCCAGCGGAAATGGCGTGGTTCGATCATTTTGCTTCGTTATAGTCAATAGCTCCGCCCCATATTGCGACACCTTACCCTGGCCCATACCGGGCAGTTCTAACAATTCTTCTTCAGTATGAGGAAGATAGACGCTGATGAGACGAAGCAGCCGATTTGTAGCGATAAAATAAGGTGCTTTTCGCTCAGTTGCTGCCTTTTGCCGTCTCCACATTGTCAATTGTTCATACACCTCATCACGTGGAAACAAATCACTATAGCAATAGAGCTTTTGTAGTGTTTGTCCTCGTCCTGATGATCCTTTTTGCTCATGAAAAACGCCATGAATTAAAGGCCTGTAGCCCTCAGCCATCTTGAGTGCCAGCTCATGACGGTATACATGCAGTAGTTCCTGCCACAAGCTGCCTTCATACCAAAGGTCGTCTATACTTTCATCGGGCACATGGTGTGTGCTCCAGCCTGCGCTCCATCTCCCTTCATGTTGCCCAATCCATACCTGTGCAAAGTCCTCACAGCCTTGTTCATTCCGTTTGGACAAGCGGTTTAAAAATACAATCTCCATGTTTCTTCCTCCCTTATATGGTTGAAATACTGACCCGCACAATACAAAAACGCAAAAAAAGCACCTATCCTGCGTATTCGCAAGAAAGGTGCTTCCCTTTTGATCCGTACTATGCTGTTGTCTATATGATAACCAGACCTTGGAGAACCGTCAACCACAAATTCTAAGAATTGAGCTTTTCCTTTGCCAAAGCCAAAGCACCGCACAATCCAGCATTGTCACCCAATCCCGGAGATACGATATATTGTTCAATTTCTGTAGTCAGACTCGAATGCTGTACGTATCCGTTCAAGAGTTTTTGAAGCTTGGTACGAATGAGTGGGAACAATTGATCCTGCTTCATTACTCCGCCGCCCATAATGATTTTTTGCGGTGACAGGATTAATACATAGCTCATTAAAGCCTGTGCCAGATAATGCGCCTCCATTTCCCAGGCTGGGTGATCAACAGAAAGCTCGTGTCCTTTTACCTTCCATCTTTTTTCGAGCGACGGACCCGCTGCCAGTCCTTCAAGACAATCTCCATGATATGGACATGCGCCCTCATAGTGATCCTCTGGATGACGACGTACCAGAATATGTCCCATTTCCGGGTGGGATAATCCATGTACCAGCTTTCCGCCAACCAAAGCACCCGCTCCGATGCCTGTACCTATTGTAATATACAGACAGTTTTCCAATCCTTTAGCCGCACCCCAAATGGACTCACCCAGCGCTGCTCCATTCACATCTGTGTCAAACCCCATAGGTACATCGAAATGCTCCTTCAGTTTGCCAATCAGATTGTAATTTCCCCAATGCGGCTTTGGCGTTGTTGTAATATAACCGTATGTATCACTGCCTTCGATAGGATCAATCGGTCCGAATGAGCCTACGCCCAGCGCTTCAATCCCCTTGCCTTCAAAAAATGCAATGACATTCTCCATAGTTTCTGCTGGAGTCGTTGTTGGGAAGCTAGCTCTTTCCAATACTTCCCCTCGTTCATTTCCAATTCCACATACAAATTTGGTACCGCCTGCCTCAATTGCTCCCAATACTGTCATAGCTGCTGTAATCCCCTCTCCCTGATCTCTATTAACTATATTCACCTGAAAAGAGCCTAAGGTCAATCCCCTTATCACAATTGTATAAAATCCTTCACATGGCTAAATATCTTCGCTGGCATAATTGCATACAAATAGGGACACTAGCGCACCGAGCGCCGCCAGCATCCCTATAAAACTTAGCCCACCTGAAATGTACATCTCAAGCTTAACAGTCTCATTATGATCCGGTTGCGACACCCATCAACGAACATAAGCTTTTCATTTCAAGCTGTTCAAATTTATCGACAATTTGCACGTGATCCAGCGTCAGCAGGCAGCTGTCTAAAGCACACGCAACAGGCACATCACAGTGAATTTTAGCAAGCTTGCGTGAAAGATGCAGCATATCCAAATCACTCTCGATCTTTTTACGGACCGATGGTGTCAATTGATCCAGATTTTCCAGAATGCCTTCAATGGAGTCGTATTCCTGCACCAGCTTGAGAGCCGTCTTTTCACCGATTCCCCGTACTCCCGGGTAATTGTCACTTGCATCACCCATCAAACCTTTGAGGTCAACTACTTGTCGCGGCTTAAGCCCTTTCTCAGACAGCAGCGTCTCCGGGGTATATACCATATAATTGCCATGTCCTTTTTTCATAATAATGACCCGTGTCCGCTCATCCACCAATTGAAGTAAATCATGGTCTCCCGAAAGAATCATGACATCCATGTCCTCATTTTGTGAATAATGGCGTGCGAGCGTACCGATACAATCATCCGCTTCAAAGCCTTCCGCCCCAATATTGGGAATGCCGAGGCTATCCGTCACTTCACGGATCAAAGTAAATTGAGGAATCAAATCGTCTGGCGCGTCAGCTCGGTTTCCTTTATATGCAGCAAAATGTTCCCCACGGAATGTTGTTCCGCCCATGTCCCAGCAGCAAATAACATGAGTAGGGTTATAGGTTTGAACTGCATCCCAAAAATATCGAATAAAGCCATATATAGCATTCGTGGGTACTCCAGCTTTTGTACGACGGATATAACCGTTTGCGGCGGTTGCATAATAAGCACGAAAAAGCAGAGCCATGCCGTCAACCAGCATTACGGATTGTTCATTGCGTTGTGTCACAGATTGTATTGCTCCATTCATCATAATATTTAACCCCCACAGTATAACATATTGTGAGGGTTAATTGGG
Organism: Paenibacillus ottowii; assembly: GCF_050516475.1. Lineage (NCBI taxonomy): Bacteria > Bacillati > Bacillota > Bacilli > Caryophanales > Paenibacillaceae > Paenibacillus > Paenibacillus ottowii. The sequence continues at coordinate 2,019,367 of NZ_CP191577.1, forward strand.
CTCTACTGAGCTCCCCATGTCCCCTCAAATGTTTCCTCTTTGAATCCTACCGTTACTTTAGTCCCGTCGGTTACAATTGGACGTTTGATCAATCTTCCATTTGAGGATAAAAGCGAAATTTGCTCTTCACGGCTCATGTTTCCAAGCTTATCTTTCAGCTGTAACTCTTTGTATACTTCACCGCTTGTGTTGAAAAACTTTTTCAGCTCCAGACCGCTTTTATTAATCAAGTCTTCCAGTTCCTCCGGACCAGGCGGTTGTTCGAAAATAGGAATCAGTTCCGTCTCATGCCCCTTGTTGTGCAGCCATTTCACTGCATTACGACAGGTGCTGCATTTAGAATATTGATATACTTTCAGTTGGCTCATCGCTAGATTAACCTCCATTTGGTTTCAATCTCTTATTGAATATTCTATTCCAGATGATATTGAGCTCTTAACAGCTCTTGCATTGCAATCATATCATCCGGCAAAGGAGCGTAAAATGTCATCCGCTCCCCGGATGCAGGATGTACCAAAGACAATTCTGAAGCATGCAGGGCTTGTCGAGGCATTCGGGCATCAAGTTGATCATATTGCTCACGCTGCACAGCGTCATCGGGTGTAATCCGGTACATTTTATCTCCAATCAACGGGCACCCGATATATGTCATATGCACTCGAATTTGGTGCGTACGTCCAGATTCCAATTTTAGACCGATACGGCTTCCTCCGTTCCACACTTCCTCCAGCTTGTATAGCGTAAGTGCAGGATAACCATCTGGAGTCACCATACGCAAATGCGGATTATCCGGGTTGCGATCAATCGGTCCATCCACCCTGCCTTCCGGCTGCTCAGGACACCCATGCACCAGAGCTGTATAGCGCTTGTCCACCGCTCCCGCAATCATCTGCTCGGAAATATGCTGGTGAACATACGGATTTTTAGCTACAACCAGTACGCCCGTCGTCTCCTGATCAAGACGATGAACAGGACGAAACCGATACAGTTCTCCCTTGGTCTGCCAATAATACACGACCCCGTTAGCCAGTGTCCCTGTGTAATGACCGTGAGTCGGATGGACAATCATGCCCGCCGCCTTGTTCACCACTAACAGATGTTCATCCTCAAACAAAATCTCAAAAGGGATGGGTTCGGGTAAAATATCATCAGAACGCTCGCGCTCCATGCGAATCTCTACTCGATCCCCGGACTTCACCTTTTCACTGATATACACACGTTTCCCGTTCAACATGATCCCCTGTTCGGTCAGCTTGAGTTTGGATATTAGCTTGCGAGAGATATTCATACGCTTTTGTAGAATGGTCTTCAACAGCATGCCCTCCTCCTCAGGAGGGATTGTATATACGATAGGTTCATAATACAAGCTCATCACAAATTCCCGATTGCCTCCTTATTTGCGGAACACTTTTTTGCTGCGCACATATTCGACATCGGGCACACCCTGGCGTACATTCGCCGTGCGGGCTACAACAAAGAAATAATCGGACAGGCGGTTCAAATACCGACGTACCGCAGGATTGATATCTGTGTGCTTACCTAGTGTAACTGCACGGCGTTCCGCGCGTCGGCAAACCGTACGGCAAACATGTAATGTCGAAGATAAGGTGCTGCCTCCCGGAATAATAAAACGCTCCACTTTTGGATTTTCTTCCTGGCATGCATCAATCCAGCTTTCCAGCCGCTCTGCCAGCTCGTCTTTCACCTTGTATTTGCTTTCATTGATTTTTACAAACGCTAAATCCGAACCACAATCAAACAGCTCCTGCTGTATTTCCTCCAATTGAGTCCGAATATCCGCAAACTTCTCCCCTTCGGCAAAGCTGATTGCTTGTCCTACAAAGCTGTTCAGCTCGTCAATGGTACCGTACGCCTCCACACGGTCATCATCTTTGGACACTCGTCCGCCGATCACAGAGGTTTGTCCTTCATCACCTGTTCTGGTATAAATACCCATATCATTCTATCCCCTTTATTATTCCGTGAGTGCTTTCAGGACTTTGATGGCTTCTTCCTTATTGCTTGTGCGTGGCGGTATGGTTGCAAATAATGTGTTTGAGTTATATTTTAGGTCCTTAAACATCTTCATCTGCTTTACCGGAATTCCGTACAAATGAGTTTCTTTGATTACATCCGTTCCTTCTTCACCTTGCTCTTTTTTCTTAAATACGCCGCCCTCGAACACACCCCGGGTATACGTCTTTTTGTCAAAGGCATCATCTAACGGTAGATTCGAGCCATTCTGTCCATACAACTTCATATCCTCTTCCGGCAAGAGGAACAGATCATGCTCTCCGGCCGCATATTCTACGACCAGCTTCTGCTGGTTATACAGCGGGCTGACTGAAATCTCGATCGTCGGAGCCTGTTCGCCCAGCTTATCCTTAAGCTTTTGTGCCAGCTCGTCACGAATAGCTGAAGCATCCCCTTTATCCATTATAAATATGGAAAAGCTGTCTTTATCCCGTCCCCCACATCCAGCCAGTAGTATAAGTACCATTATTCCGATGATCCATGGCGATAGCCTTTTTAGCGCTGCTCTCATATGTACGCCCCCTCTTCCATGCCATTAATATATCATAAGTTGTGAACGCAAAAAAAGAAGGCCCTGCGGCCTTCTTCGTAGCTACGGTGACTCCACACAGTTACACCCTGCATTCGGTACCATACAGCTTCATATATTCATTGATTTTCAAATCAAGCTTGCAGCTAATCTCGATGACAAGATCAGAGGTGAAGGACTGCTCTTCCTGAAACGTCCGCATCATCTCATTGCGCAGGAACAAAATTTCATCTTCCAGGGAAATGTCGTATCCTATTGAACTCGGTGACTTATATCCAACATATGACATGAGCACTCCTCCTGTAATTGAAAAATTGAACTTCCTGCTTCCGATTTCAAATTATAGCATAGAAATTTAGAAATAAAAGACTATTTTCTATGAATTACCCATAAAAAAATAATTTTAACCTTCTTTTTTCACTTTTTCTACAAAGTGACCAATCCGATCCAAGGCTTCCGTTAACTGGGTAACAGAAGTCGCGTATGAGCAACGAAGATACCCTTCGCCTCCCAAACCAAACACATTGCCCGGTACAGCCGCAACTTTAGCCTCTGTCAATAGACGCTGTGCAAATTCATCCGAGCTAAGTCCTGTGCTTTGGATACTAGGGAAAACGTAAAATGCTCCTCTTGGCTCATGGCATTCCAGGCCGATCTCTCTGAATCCCTCAACCATCAGACGGCGACGCTGATTATAGGCTTCAACCATACGGTCTTTCTCACCCATACCATTTCGCAAGCCTTCCAGTGCTGCAACTTGCCCCATCGAAGGCGCACACATGACAGTGTACTGATGGATTTTGAGCATAGCAGCAATCAAATCAGGATGCCCGCATGTATAGCCAATACGCCAGCCGGTCATAGCGAAGGCTTTGGAGAAACCACTGACGAGAATCGTACGATCCATCATGCCTGGTACCGAAGCAAAGCTGACATGCTTATCGCCATAGTTCAATTCAGCATAGATTTCATCAGAGATGACGATCAGATCATGCTTTTCCACGATTTCCGCAATCGGAAGCCAATCTTCGTAAGTCATCGTAGCCCCGGTCGGGTTGCTCGGATAGCATAAAATCAGCACCTTGGATTTAGGTGTAATTTTTGCCTCCAGCGCCTCAGCAGTCAGCTTAAACTCATCCTTGGCAAACGTTTCAATGCCGACCGGAATCCCGCCTCCAATCGAAGTGATTGGCGAATAGGAAATGTAGCACGGCTCAGGTACGAGAATTTCATCGCCAGGCACAATTAGCGCGCGCAACGCGAGATCAATCGCCTCGCTACCCCCAACGGTCACGATAATCTCATTTTTAGGATCATAACGGACGTCAAATTGCTCATTCAGATAATCACTAATCGCTTCACGCAGCTCCGGTGTTCCCGCATTAGACGTATAGCTAGTAAAGCCCCGCTCCAATGAATAGACACAGGCTTCCCGCATATGCCAAGGGGTTGTAAAATCCGGTTCGCCTACCCCGAGGGTAATAATATCCTTGTTGCCACCCACCAGGTCAAAAAACTTACGGATACCCGATGATGGGATCTCGCGTACCAATGGGGATAAATAAGAACTCATGGCTTTGTTGTTGTCGGTAAATGCTTCTGTTTTGAGATTCATCATGATCTTCCTTTACGGCGAAATCATCAGACGATTATCTTCCTGATGGTCCTCAAAGATAATTCCGTCCTGCTTGTATTTTTTAAGCGTAAAATTAGTTTTGGTAGACAAAACCGAGTCGATAGGCGATAGCTTCTCTGACACAAAATTAGCGACCTCACGGAGATTGCGGCCTTCCACCTCTACCAGCAAATCATAGGCACCGGACATGAGATAAACTGATTTAACTTGCGGATACAAATAAATCCGTTCTGCAATTCCTTCAAATCCTCTTCCACGTTCAGGTGTAATCTGTACTTCGATCAAAGCGGTAACCTTTTCGTCGTCGACTTTGTCCCAATTGACTACAGCGGCGTATTTGACGATCACGTGTTGGTCTTCAAGCTCTTTAATCGAGGTACGTACATCCTGCTCGTCTACCCCCAGCATAGTAGCCAACAAAGTTGGTGTTCTTCTTGCATCTTCTTTTAACAATTCCAGCACTTTTAATTTCAATTCATTCAGCTCTGTCATTCTACATAAGGCCTCCATCGAAAGAGATTACTATACATCATACAATACGCCCTTTAAACCTGCAAAGAAAAACCGTCCGCCCCGGAAAACCCGGCAGACGGACGGCTGTTATGGGAAATTGCTTCAAAAACGGAAAATCCCGTTTACATATAATAAGGGTTGCTTTGGTGAGCAGACTGGCCATGCTGATGCATAGGCTGACCATATGCTCCCATGGATGATGACTTCTGCTGAATGAACTGTTGGCATTCCTGTTGGGTCTTGCGAGCTTCTTGAATCTGTTTGTCCAAATCGACGCGCAGCGCTTTAGACGAAGTGGAGTACATATTGTTTTGACTCATCAGACGATACAAATCCCCTTGCATACGCAACGTGTCATTCGTAAGGTCGGTGAACATCTGACGCACAGACGGACAATTGGATTCTGTCGTCGCTGTTGTGTACTCGCGCACTGTACGCTTCATATCGGCAAGAATGCTATAGAGCAAATCTTCTTCAGGCATAAATGACATATTGTTTTGTGGATACATTCTGTCAAACCTCCTTTATTGGTAAATGCAAATTACTGCTGCGGTTGCATTGGAGCAAGCTGCTGATGCTGTTGAAGAGCATTGGAAAGCACATTCAAGTGGTGTTCATGAGTTCTTGCCAGTTGCAAACAGGCTTGTTGAATGGCTGGTTGTTGAATAGAAGCCGCTGTCGCCGCACATTGTTTGAGCAGTAGTTCTTCATTGGAAATGGAGTCCACGATGTACTCCAGCTCTTTGCCTGTCAGGGGTTGCATGTTCGTAGATTGCATAATCTCCGTGCCTCCTTAAATGTTTTGTTGCACGCTGGTTATCTTGTCCGTTTGGCGAAATACTATGTACACATAAGAGATACTACATATTGCCTGTGGGGAGTGCTATTTATATGGAATTGATAAGCGGGAATACGTTTTGGCCGACTACTTTGGAGCAAATGCTGGATTATCCTCCATTAGCAGAGGATATAAATTGTGATGTACTGATCATCGGAGGCGGGATGGGCGGATCCCTCTGCTCCCGGCTATTGGGAGAACGACAGATCGACACTGTACTTATTGACAAGCGAAGGCTGGCACATGGAAGCTCTTCAGCCAATACTGGATTGCTGCAATATAGCAATGACAAGACTTTAACCTCTTTTATTAATACGTTTGGCGAGACCAACGGTGTACTATTTTACCGTATGTGCAGGGATGCCCTGGATCAGCTAGATCAACTGGCTGCCACACTGGATAGGGACCCTTCCTTTATTCGCCGCAGCAGCCTGTACTATGCAAGTACAAAAGAGGATGTACAGGTGCTTCAGGAAGAATACAAACAGCTAACCCGTTTTGGATTTCCAGTGGAATACTGGGATGAGCATCAGGTTGCTGCCCGATTCCCTTTTCGAAAACCAGCAGCCTTGTATACGCACGAAGATGCCGAGGTTAATCCGTTTTTATTTGCCCAGGGACTGCTGCAATCGGCCAGCCGTCTCGGTGTTCGCTTATATGAGCATACAGAAGCTAAGCATTTTGAATTCAACGATAAGGAGGTCGTTTGCCATGCCAACGGCCGGATGATCCGAGCAAAAAAAGTTATTTTTGCAACGGGTTATGAAACACAAGAGATTAAAACAGATCGCGGAGCCGTGCTAGAAAGCTCATATGCTATCGCCACCAATCCCATCGGAGATGCTCCCTTATGGCATGAGCAGTGTCTGATCTGGGAAACTGCTCGTCCTTATCTGTATATGCGCTCAACCCAGGAAGGGCGTATCATTATTGGTGGTTTGGATGAACCTGTACTAGATGCCAAGCAGCGCGAAATCAGGCTGTTACACCAACAACACAAGCTGCTCCAAGCACTACAGGAGCATTTTCCAGGTGTCCCGTTTCAAATCGATTATGCTTGGGCGGCTGTATTCGGCACTTCCCACGATGGCTTGCCTTATATTGGTCCACATCCACGTTTCCCTAACTGCTACTTTTTGGAGGGTTACGGGGGGAATGGGACGGTTACGAGTATGGTAGCCGCACAGCTTTTGGCTGATGAACTGACGGGCACCCACCGACCTGAAATGAAGCTTTTTTCTCTGACCCGTCCCACCAAACCCTCGCCCGGGACAACAGAACCGATGATTTAAATATAATACAAATAGAACCTCCTTTTCCTATATCAACGGATTGGGAGGTTCTTTGGTATTGAATTTTTAATTATTCGGTTTGCTTGTGCCAGCGTCGAGCGTGGGAATGGGACTTGCTTTGTTTCGTTTTTTGTTCCATCTTTAGCACACTTCGCATGAAAATCCACCCAATCACTGGCATCAATGCAAGTCCAATCAATAACCAGATCATTGCCGTCGGAGCCTTGCTAATACTTAGGACACCCAAGAAAATCAGTGTTCCCGTCAACCGGCCTATCATTAAGCATAGTTCGCGCAGTACCACCAGTTCCACTCTCTGATTAGCGTCTCCTTCACTCGTTCCCATCAGATCAAAGCTCGCAGAAATCATAGGAATTAAATACAAAGGCATGAATAAAGCCGTGCCAATCCCCATAATCAGCAATGTACTATACTCCATACGCCATAATAACGGTAAAAGCGCGATCACCAACAGCACAGCACCCAACAGCATACCAGCCGAGCGATAGTGTGGCTTCAGCCATTTTCCGACAGCCCAAAAGCTAAAAAATGAAACCCCTGATGTAATAAGTGAAAACTGTGCTAGCTTCCATTCCTGTTGAGTAACTACATACACGAGCAGTGTAATCAGGAAAGCAAATACCCCTTCACGGATGCCCTGTGTAACAAGCGATAACGACAACGGACGCCACATACTCCCCTTTTGTGACAATCGCTGCTTAGGTTCCTTCCAATTGTACTTTCCTGTCGGTTTACGCTTGCGGAGAAAGAAGCTCAGCACCACTCCTACGACATAAAAGGCCAAGGAAATACTGAATATCACGCGATACCCCGCATCATCCTCCATGCGCGCAATAATCCAACCAGAGAGCCACGGGCCCACTATACCGGAAAACGAGCCCAGCAGACCCACCCATCCGTTAAAATGATCACGACTTGTCTGATCCGTGACTTCGAAAAAAATGACGTTAAACGCTAACCAAAACAAACCTAATGCTGCACCCAATAACATTCCGAGCGGCCATATGTAGTTTACAGCCTGAGGTCCCGTATACAACACGATTAGATAGAATAGGCCAGACAATGCGGTTCCGACGCGTAGGGCATTCATTTTGTTATGTTCCTTGACCCACTTTCCAGCCACCCAAACCATAATTCCCAGCGCGATTTGTTGGCTGACATTAAACCATCCGATCATCGCGTAATCCTGCCTGCTTTTCCACAAATACACATTAAGAAATGTACCGGACAATGCTGCTGCAAATACAAACAATCCATTCAAGCTTAGTAGCAGAATGGATTGTCCGTTCAGGTTTGATTTCAATGCAGTTCCCCCTAACGGAAAAATCACCAATCAACTTATTACGAGCCAGCCTGTTCAAAGTTTTCTTTGATTTAACATGCCCGTATTGAGCTTGGACCTATCCGGGGAATTGCTATTTAATTATTGGAAATACCACTGAGCTTCTCCAGCATCCGCAAGCGGTCATCCTCTGACAAAGTCTGCTGAACATGGAAGCAGCTAGGACACACATAAACATTCAAAACGAACGGCAAATCCAGAACAGGCTTGCCGAGCACTGGAGATATCGATGGTTCAAAACCTTCTCTGGTGACGGTTTGCAAACCCGCATGCAGCATATACTCTCCGCATTGGGAACATTCAAGAACTTCCTCTTGTCTGTCGAGTATTTGTTCAGCACCTTGTTCATAAGCCATAAGATCCGCACCGCTTTCCTCAAATTTTTGTAAAGTATGCAGCACAGGCAGCTTGTGAAGCTCATTATCCTGCAATAACGGTGCATCAGCCGGCTTTTCAACCACCGTTTCATCCTCTGCCTCATATAAAATATCCTGCTCGTCATCATCGCCAAGCTGAATACTCAATGTACGGTAACCCTTAAGGTCTTCTTTTCCATGAGCGTGGAGCGCGGGAGTTACAGAGCCCGCATGGTACGCATGATCATGTGTTGCATTTTCATGCCCGTCCTTATGTTTGTGAACAGGTGGAGGAACAGACTCAGACTCCTCTTCCTCATCGGTGATGTCTGAGTATCCCTTCAGATCATTATGGCAATAAGGACATTCTTCTTCAGGTCCTAATTCTTCATCCCAGATAATTTCCATGTTACACCATGGACAAATCGTCATTTCCAAGCTTTATCATCCTTCCGTTCCAATGCGTATACCAAGCTCTAGTATACAGGATGTGTCAAGTTACACTCGCACCAATCACATAAGAAAGTGATATAGAAATAATCATGGAGAACAAGCCAACTGCACGGTTATCCTCCTTAATCTCCTGATCGATAGAAAATACTGGTGTCAGAAATTCAAAAAGAAAGTACGCCGCAAGCAGCAGTAAAAAGCCAACGAACGACCAGATCATCGTATCATACACGCTGGATTTAGCCTCCATTGCAAAGCGGAGCACGTTGCAAATACCAAACATTTTTCCACCCGTTGCCATGGCTACCGAAACATTGCCTCGCTTGATCTCTTCCCAGCATTTATAACGGGTTACCAGCTCAAAGCAGGATAAAAAAACAATTAACTCCAGCACCGCCACGGAGAAATAACCCAGCATCATCCCCAACGGATGCGATAGCAATTCATCAATCGCCATCTTCACCTCGTCCCTCCCGTTCTACCAAGCGTTCTCGGTCAGCAACCTATATCTATTCCAATTCAGCAACCGTTACACCCGTGCCGCCTTCATTGTAGTTACCGATACGATAGCTCTTCACATGCTTATGCTTGCGAAGGTACTCCTGAATACCGGTTCTCAGGACCCCGGTACCTTTGCCATGAATAATGTATACCTGACCCAGATTAGCCAAAAACGCTTCATCCATGAAGCGGTCCACTTCCATCAGTGCTTCCTCTACGTTGGCTCCCCGAAGGTCAAGTTCACTGCGCACATTATCATCCCGTGTCCGCTTAACGCCAGTGACTGGCTTTTGGACCCTTGGAGTAGTCGTTGGGGCTGGTTGCAGCAACTCCAGATCGTCCAGACTGACCTTCATTTTCATGATGCCCAGTTGAACGATAGCTTCCTTGCTGCCAGTCAGTTCAACCACGTGACCTTTTTTATTCAGACTGTGAACTGATACTTCATCGCCAGCCATGATGGAACGAGTACGCGTAGTGGTTGAACGTTTGGCTGTATTTTTCTTGCGTTGCTTCGGTTCTGCTTCATCCAGTTCTTTACGAGCTGCAATCAACTTGTGCTCCTTAACCGAAGCTCCCTCTTCCTGAGCCAATCTGCGCAAATCAGTAATAATTTTCTCTGCTTCACTACGAGCCTTATCCACGAGAATTCTTGCTTCTTCTTCAGCCTTTTCCAGCATGCGGTCCCGTTGTGACTCCAGCTTATCCAGCTCGGTCTGATGACGGGTACGCAATGCTTCCATTTCCTTACGCAGCTGCTCTGCTTTTTCCCGTTCTTGCTCAGCGGTCAAACGGTTCTGCTCCAGTGACGCAATCATGTGCTCGACGCGCTGGTCTTCCTCCGTTACCTCGCCACGAGCATAATCTAATATCCGCCCCGGCAATCCCAATCGCTCGGCAATGGCAAAAGCGTTACTTCGTCCGGGTACACCGACCAGAAGGCGGTACGTCGGGCTTAAGGTAGCAACATCGAACTCCATACTTGCATTAATAATTCCTTTGCGCTCATAGGCATACGCCTTCAATTCACTATAGTGAGTCGTCGCCACCATACGGCAACCCAGAGCATGTATATGTTCCAGAATGGACACAGCCAGCGCCGAACCTTCGGCCGGATCTGTTCCTGCCCCCACCTCGTCAAGCAATACAAGGCTTTTAGGTGTCATACTCTTCAAGATGCTAATAATATTGGTCATGTGACTGGAAAATGTACTCAAGTTTTGCTCAATGCTCTGCTCGTCACCAATATCGGCATAGATTACATCAAATACGCATAGCTGGCTTTCATCCTCAACAGGCACAAACAGTCCAGACATCGCCATTAAACTTAGCAGACCTATCGTTTTCAGGGTAACGGTTTTCCCCCCTGTATTCGGTCCGGTAACAATAATCGAGGTGTACGAATTACCCAGCTCCACATCTATGGGAACGACCTGTTCCAATGGAATTAGAGGGTGTCTACCCTTTTTCAACTTCAAGTACCCGCGATCATTCATTAAAGGCAGAGTTGCCTTCATTTCACGAGCAAGACGCGCTTTCGCAAAAATAAAATCAAGATTGCCCAAAATATCCACATCATACAGCAACATATCCGCTTGTTCTGCGACAAGTGCGGTCAGTTTTTGTAAAATGACTTCAATTTCACGCTCTTCTCTTAGCCTGGTTTCCCTCAGCTTGTTGTTCATGGCTACGATGGATTCAGGCTCGATAAACAATGTTGCGCCTGACCCGGATTGATCATGCACAATTCCGCCAAAATAAGAACGATATTCGGCTTTGACCGGGATGACAAACCGATCTCCACGAATCGTAATCAACTGATCCTGAAGCATTTTGGATACGGTTGAAGAGCGAATCATGGAATCCAGCTTTTCACGGATACGCACTTCACCTGATCGCAGCTCGCGGCGAATTTGTGAAAGCTCTGTACTGGCGGAATCCAGCACCTCTGCATTTTCGTCAATACAGCCTTTAATCGAGTTTTCCAAACTTCTTTGTTCCGATAGCTGCTCACTCCAATACAGCAATGTTTCAACAGGATTTTCCTCATGCAAACTTGTCACATATACCTGTATACGGCGTGCAGCTTGAACCGTTGTCCGAATACCAAGCAACTCCTGCGGGCTTAACGTCCCTCCAATACGGGCACGCTTCACCGCTGGAGTGATATCCACCACTCCATTAAAGGAGGGCACTCCTTTCAGCCGATCAGCAGCATAGGCCTCATCCGTACCTTTCAGCAATTTCTTGATATGCTCCAAATCATCGCTGGGCTGTAATCGAAGAGCTGTCTGTTGTCCCGTTGCCGTTTGGGCATAGTGACTTAGTTTATTTAGAATTTTTTGATATTCAAGGGTTTTGAAAATTTTAGAGTCCAACTTCACTGCTCCTTTCACTTATATCTATATTATACCGAAAGCAGCAAACTTACGCTATTTGCCAACTCTGCTTTACACATAAGAAAGCTCTTCATGCCACACACTAACCTTTGTCTAACCCTGTTAATTCAAAAAAACAAAGGAGGTTATTCCGTGAGCATTCTCGGGCACATTGTACGTTTCATCGTTGCCGCTCTGGTTCTGATGGTCGTAAGCTGGATCGTTCCCGGATTTAGTGTAGGCGGCTTTTGGAGTGCGCTGATCCTTGCCATTGTCATTGCCTTGATTGGCTATATCGTCGAGGCGATATTTGGTCGACGCGTTTCCCCATTTGGACGTGGTATCGTTGGTTTTCTAGTGAGCGCTCTGGTTATCTGGGTCGCTCAATATGTCGTGGCCCATGTCAGTGTTTCGATTATGGGCGCATTGCTCGCTGCATTGGTTATCGGGATTATCGATCTGTTTATCCCGGTATCGACACCGTTTGAAGCCGGACGCAAGGAAGCGAAATAATTTTAGCAGACACTTCCAGTACAGCTGTCCCGAAGCAGATTCATCTGCCAAAGGACAGCTTTTTGCCATTTTACACTTCTTAGCATGACCATAAACAAAAAAATCCCCAGCCATGAGCAGCTGGGGATTGCCTTACGTTTATAATCCGTATCTACTGATCCTGTTCAATAAGTTCAATCCATTCATTATACTCCGTTTGAAGCTTGGTGTATTCTTCTTTGAGCTGACGTAATTCTGTCGAAATTTTTTCTGTATTTTCTCGATCTACGTCCTGTTGTACTTGTAATAACCGAAGCTGATGAGCCGCCATTTCATATTTCTGACCCACTTCTTCTAATTCAGACTGCAAGGCTTTCCGTTCCTGCTCGATGGACTGCTGTTCTGCCTTTGCAGTGTTGGCAGCTTCAACTGCGAAACGAATCTCCTCCTGAAGTTGTTCCTTCTGTTCGAGCGTTACCGCTATTTCCCGTTCCCAAGATGCAAATTCTTCCTTACGGGCAGCATCTTCAGCTTCCAGACGTTCCGCTTCAGCCTTCAACTGATCATATTTATGCTGCCATTCCGCAGAAGCCTTCTCAGCACGTTCCAGTTCACTTTGCCGGTCATGGTTTTCCTGCTGGAGCTGCTTAATATGTTGTTCCAGTTGTCCGGCTCGGCTCTTCATGCTTCCATATTGCTCCTGAAGCAATTGATACGCCTTTGCGCCCTCTTGCTCTCGAATGTTGGCTTGCTCAAGCTCGTCCTGAACGCGAATCAGCTCAGGTGACAGCTCCTTAATTTTCGCTTCAAGTTGAACTAGACGTTGCTGCTGCGAAGCATATTGATCGTTAGTAGCTTCAACCTCAGCCATGGTCTGCTGCAGTTGCTCCTCTATCGCTTTCTTCTGTTCATGCGCTTCCAGCAGGGTAAGCTCCAGTTCTTCGGCTGCCGACTGACGCTCTTCTGCAAGTTTCTTCCATGACTTCTCGCTTTCAGCCAGCGCACCCAGCTCGCTCTGCAGCTTGCGAGAAGATACATGAGCTTGCTCTAGCAACTTCTGCATCCGGCGCTGTTCTTCCTCTAGCTTGGCTGCCTGCTGCTGCGTAGCCTTGGCTTCAGCCGCCAGTTGATCATATCTGCTTTGCAGTTCTTCACGTGCACGCGTATCCGCCTGCTCCCGCTCTGCTGCCGCCTGTTGCTGTGCTTGCAGCTCGACCTCCAGCTCGGACTGTTGTTGCTTCAATGCTGCAGCTTGCTCTTGAGCCTCCTCCAGGCGAGAAGAAAGCTCTGCGCTTCCTGCCTGCACTTGTTCTAATTGCTCCTGAAGCTCCTCAATCCGAATCTCCTGCTCCAGTGCAGCTTCCTCAGCACGTTGTTGTGCTTCCTCATGCTGGAGCTTTTCTTCATTTAGCGCCAATTCAGCCTGTCTACGTTCCTGCTCCAGCTGCTCATTCAGCCCGGAGCACTTGGTCTGCCATTCGCTTAGCTTCTGGCTATGCTCTTGCTGCAAAGCAGATCGCAATTTGTCCAGCTCTATACGCTTCTGCTCCTGATGAGTCTTCTCCGCAGCCGAAAGCTTAGCTTCAGCTTGCTTGGCCGCTTCGACTATTTCCTTCTTCAGCTGCTCTTCTGTCTGCCGAACACGCGCATTCGCAGCTTCTTGCTGCTCCTTCAGCTTCCGAGAAGCTTCTTGACGGAATTCCTCTAATTCACGCTTGGCCTGCTTTTGTTCATGTTCAAGCTCAGCCGCTTTTTTCTCCTGCTGCTCAAGCTTTGCCTTCAGCTCGGCAATTTCCTTGGCTGATGCAGATTCAGTTTCCATCAGCTTCTTCTGCGTTGTTTCTTTTTCTTCCCTCAATTGAATAAGAGCTTGCTGCATATCTGAATTTTTCTGCTGCTGTTCCCCTAGAGCCGTCTGGAGTTGCGCCAGATCTCCCCGGAGTTCCGCCCGTTCCGCTGCCAAACGGTTCATATGGCTCTGAATCTCCTGGATTTGTACAGCTTCTTCAGCCATATGAACCGCAGCTAGCACGGCAATTCGGGGCATATCCAGACGCGAATGAGCTTGAGAAATGCTATGCATACGTTCATCTACGTAATTGGCAACCTGCTTCATATAATCACTATTACTACCGACAAGTTTATAAGAAGTACCGTAGATCTCTACAGTTACGCGAGTACGATCTGGTGTAGTCACAATTATGCCCTCCTTCAATACTACTGTATGTTGATTCTAAGATGTGTCCGGTACTAGGGTAACCCGCCTTCCGTGAAGCGTTCAACCTTATTAGCCCGGCTTCCCCGCAGCGGGTGAATATCAGAGTAGAGAGCTTCGATGATGATAGGCCAAAAAGCCGTATCGAACCTCTGTCACTAAGATTCGATACGGCTTCCCGCATTTCCTGCTACTTTCTCAATTCCGCTCCAAAAGTTTGTTCCAGAGACGTAACGACAGGAGAATGCGCCGCATTGATCTCTTCATCCGTTAACGTGTGCTCCCAATGACGATAGGTCAGGGAAATAGCCACGCTCTTCTTGTCTTCACCAAGCTTGCTGCCTGTAAATACATCAAACACCCGTGCATCCTGCAACAGTTCCCCGCCTGCAGCGTGAATAACACGAAGCAGCTCCCCTGCCTCAACATCTTTATCCACCACGAGAGCAATGTCACGTTCCACGGACGGGAAGCGAGCCAGCTCTTTGAACTGAATATGGGAGTTTGCATGCTCAATGAGCTGTTGCAACGCAATTTCTGCTACATACGTATCGTTCAGCCCATAGGACTGTTGCAGTTCCGGATGAATCTGCCCAATCGTACCGATCCGCTGAGGGCTACCATTTACATCCAGCCATACCGAAGCGGAACGTCCTGGGTGGTAGCTTTGTGGTTGGTCAGCCACATAACGAATGCTGGCACTTAGTCCGAAATAGTCAAACACCGTTTCAAGCGCACCTTTAATATCAAAGAAATCAACCTTTTCGGCACCGATGTTCCATTGTTTTTCACGGCGAACCCCACTCAGCAATAGACTGAGCACCTGAATTTCCTGCGGCTGGCGGGTTAATGTCTGTTCTTCTGTATAAAATACAGTTCCCATCTCAAAAATGGCCAGATTATCCTGCTTGCGATTTATGTTGTACACCGCTGTATCCAGCATCTGCGGAATGATACTCGTACGCAAAACGCTCCGGTCTTCGCTCATAGGCATGGCCAAACGTACCGGGTGACTGCCTTCTGTCAGAGCATTAAACAAGGCTGTGCTTTGCGGATGTACAAAAGAGTAACTGATCGTCTCCTGCCAACCACCATGAGCCAGCAATCTACGCAAAGAGCGACGCAGGGATTGCGATGCTGTCAAAGCTCCTGGAGTTGTTGGTCCTTCAATCGGCGTGGTTGGGATATTGTCATAGCCATACAGACGTGCCACTTCTTCGATTAAGTCCACATCAATAGTAATATCCCCGCGGCGTGTAGGTACTTCAACTTCCAACACCCCTTGTTCTACATCGCCACATGCGAAATGAAGTCTACCAAGAATCGTCTTCACCTCAAGCAGGGACAGTTCGGTTCCCAAATATCGGTTTATTTTATCTAGCGACAGCTTGATAATGCGGTTTTCAGCTTTTGCAGAAACAGACTCTACGATGCCATGGTGTACAGTTCCCCCGGCATAACGCTGAATCAGCGCAGCTGCACGATTTACAGCAGGTATAACAGCGCCTGGATCAACCTCTTTTTCAAAACGCAGACTTGCTTCCGAGCGCAGTCCCAGTTGACGGGATGTTTTGCGAACTATACCGCCGTCAAACTTCGCAGATTCCAGTGCGATGCTGACTGTCGCATCCGTAACCTCGGAATTGGCTCCGCCCATCACGCCAGCCAATGCAATTGGCTTTACGCCGTCCGTAATCAGCAGCATATGCGGTTCCAGCTTACGTTCCTGATCGTCAAGTGTAATCAAAGTTTCGCCTGCACGAGCAAGTCGAACCTCAATATTTCCATGTTCCAGCTTATCCGCATCAAAAGCATGCAACGGCTGGCCATATTCCAGCATGACGTAGTTCGTAATATCGACGATATTGTTAATTGGACGAACCCCTGCCGCCATCAGACGGTTTTGAATCCATAATGGGGAAGGACCCACTTTTACACCTGTGATATAACGTGCTGCATAGTGCGTACACAGTTCAGGAACATCTACCTTTACGGACAGATGATCTGCCGCTGCATCGCTAATTTCCACCAGATCCTTAGCAGGGTCAGCCAGCGAAATGTCACGTCCTAGAATAGCGCTCACTTCATAAGCAGCTCCATGCATGCTCAGGCAATCCGAGCGGTTGGGTGTCAGATCAAAATCCAGCACCTGATCATCCAAGGCAAGCAGTTTCGTAATCGGCGTACCAATTTCAGCATCCTCTGGCAGCACCAAAATGCCTTCCTGCAACTCTTTTGGCAACAGCTTATCATTCATGCCCAGTTCTTTGGCCGAGCAGATCATACCCATGGACACAACACCACGCAGCTTAGCCTTTTTAATATGGAAATCTCCTGGCAGCTTGGCACCTACAACTGCAACAGGAACCTTTTGACCTGCATCCACGTTCTTGGCACCACACACAATTTGCAAGTCCTCTCCCTGACCCGCATCGACAATACACACATTCAGCTTATCCGCGTCCGGGTGCTTTTCCTTGCTTTTGACATAGCCTACAACGACGCCAGTAATTCCTTGGTTGCGATGTTCGACTTCATCAATTTCAATGCCCGAACGGGTGATTTTTTCTGCCAGCTCCTCCGCACTCACTTGATCCAGTGATACATACTCGGACAGCCACTCGAATGATACTTTCATATGGGTTCACTTCCCTTGATATAGTTGTTTATTGACGCGCAAACTGCTTCAAGAACGACAGATCGCTGTTATAAAAATGACGAATATCGTCAATGCCGTATTTCAAAATGGCTATCCGTTCTACACCCATACCGAATGCAAAGCCACTGTACACCTCGGGATCAAAACCACCCATCTCCAGCACTTTCGGATGCACCATACCACAGCCCAAAATTTCGATCCATACGCGCTCGCCGTTTTTCTTCACAAAAGTCACGTCTACTTCAGCACTTGGCTCGGTGAACGGGAAGAAGCTTGGGCGCAACCGGATTTCGGTCGATTCCCCGAACATTTCGCGTGCAAATTGCAGCAAGGTCCCTTTCAAATCACTCATACGAATGTCTTTCCCAACCACAAGACCTTCAATTTGGTGGAATTGGAAGGAATGTGTTGCATCATCATCATCACGTCGGAATACCGTACCCGGACAAATCACCTTAATAGGCGTTTCACCCTTCATCGCCTCCATTGCGCGAATCTGAACCGGTGACGTATGGGTACGCATCAATAAATCTTCGGTCAGGTAAAATGAATCCTGCATGTCCCGTGCCGGGTGATTTTTAGGGAGATTCAATGCTTCGAAGTTATAATAATCGGTCTCGGCCTGCGGACCCTCAGCCACTCGATATCCCATACCTGTAAAAATATCCTCAATTTGCTCGATCACTTTGTTAAGCGGGTGGAGCCCGCCTTGCGGCAGTGCGCGCCCAGGCAGCGTAACGTCGATTTTCTCTGCTTGCAAACGCTCGTTCGTTTCTGCTTTCGTGAACTCGTCCTGCTTACGGTTAACGACCTCTTCAATCGCCTCGCGCACCTCATTAGCTACCTGTCCAACAACTGGACGCTCTTCCGCGCTCAGCTTGCCCATACCGCGCAAAATTTCAGTCAGTGCACCCTTTTTACCCGAATATTTAACTCGTAGTTCAGCCAGTTCCTTGGGTGTTGCCACCTTCTCCAATACTTCCAGTGCTTCTTCCTTCAAGGCCAGCAAATGTTCCTTCATTTGGATGGTTTCGCTCATCGCCTGTTCAGTCCCCTTTCTTCATATCCAGCTTTTCAGACAACAAAAAAAGGTCTTTTCTCCCGGAAAGGGACGAAAAGACCGTGGTACCACCCTCGTTAGACAATGAAGATCAGCTACCCGATACTTTACCTTGCGGCAACCAGTTCGGGTGATCATTCATGCAATACATCATCGTCTCGCTCTGCACGTTGTAACGGTCGTGAACCGGTATCCCCTACTTACACATCCGCCATTTACATGACGCTTGAGGTTCAAGGAACTGCTCCGGAGCGAACTTCAACAGCCCAATATTTGTAGAAACGCTCTCAATCCTACGGCGCTTCCTCCCTGTTCAATCGGACACTGCCTACTCTTCTCCATCAAGACATTTTCAAAATACGAACTATTGCTCATTATTATATGCAAACTACTGCACTTTGGCAAGCAGCGCCTATATTTCATTCCTATAGATATCGGGATCATTTAACCGATCCAGCTTAGCACGAATGCGCCTGGTATCGCTCAAAACCTCCTTATCTTCTTCACTCGTCCCTGCCATTCCCATCAATTCGGTAAGACGCAGCTGTAATCTAAGACGTTTTTCCCGCTCCTCTTGATCCTTTGGCTCTCGGATGCGGCTCCGTTCATCTTCTTGTTTTTCGTCGGCCGTCCCTTCATAGATCTCATATCCGCCTCCCGGCTTCATATCGAGCAGCCGAGTTGCCGTACAACGTACCAGTTCCCGGTCATGCGAGACGAGTACCAGCGCTCCATCATATCGGCGCAAAGAATCCTCTACAATTTCACGGGTTTCAATGTCAAAGTAATTTGTCGGTTCGTCCAGCACTAGCAGATTGGCTCCACTAAAGTACAGACGCAGTAAAGCTACCCTGCATTTTTCACCCATACTGAGCGTTCCGATCCTTTTAAATACATCCTCTTTGGCAAATAGAAAACAGCCCAGCACCGTTCTCGCTTCGGTTTGGGTCATCGTAGGGAGTGCAAGCCGACTGTCAAGCAACGTCTGGTCCTCTGGAAGCTGCTCCAGCTCCTGTGAAAAATATCCGATATTCAACTGTGGGTTAGTTGTAATTTTCCCTATCTGCGGTTCCAGCTGACCTGTCAATAACCGAAGCAGCGTGGTTTTGCCAATTCCATTGGGTCCCCGAACAGCCAAACGATCCCACGTGCAACGTTCAGATTTAGATTTTTCACAATGAGACGCTCATCGTAGCTAAAGTCAACCTGCTCAGCACGCAGCAAATATTTAGCCTGAAAGCCGCTGTCACTTAATTTCATGTGCAAAGACGGAGCTTCACGCGGTTGCTCTACCCTGTTAGCCTCCAGCCGCTCCAGTTCCTTTTCCTTCGCATGATAACGGGAAATATTTTTTTAGCCTTGGCCTTGTAAGAACTCTGCGTAATAGCCACCTCGACTTTAGATGCGCTACGATGCGCCTGATGAAACCATTCCCTATAATTTCGAATTGTTTCCTCCAGCGCCTGTCTCGCCAGTTCCTGCCTCCGATAGCTCGCCTCCTGCTCTCGCAGCTCCCGCTCCTTTTGCGCTTTATATTCCTTATAGCCGCCTTTATAGCGCTTAATGCCCATGGGTGTCAGCTCAACCAAGCTTGTAGCCACCTTATCCAAAAAAGCTCTGTCATGCGATACAAACAGCAATGTTCCAGGATACGTGGACAGCCACTGCTCCAGCCAGAGCAAGCTTTCGGCATCCAGATGGTTGGTTGGCTCATCCAGCACCAACAACTTCGGCTGTCTGACCATCAGTCCAGCCAGCCGCACTCTCGTCTTCTGTCCGCCGCTCAGATCACCATAAGCAATCGACCACGTCTGGGCAGGCATACCCATTCGGGTAAGCGCCTTTTCCACCTCAGACTCCCAGGCAAAGCCTTGCAGACGCTCGTATTGATCCATCAGCTCCCCGTAACGCTCCAAATGATGCTCCATATCCTTCCCAGGATTGGCTAGGTGAGCTTCCAGCTGTCTCAATGCTTGCTTGAGATGCCAATGTTTAGGGCTGGCCTGCTGTGCGGCCTCCAGTGCGGTTCGAGACCCATCCAACGTATCCTGCTGCTTCAGCCAGCCGCGCTCTTCCAATGGCAAATCATGCTCTACTTGACCAGAGGTTGGCGCTTCATCTCCCAGTAATATTCGCAATAGCGTCGTTTTACCTGCTCCATTTCTTCCGAACAGCGCGAGCCGTTCACCTTCCGTCACATCCAGCGACACCTTCTCTAATAAAGATGTCCCGTTCCATTCCTTGACTACGTTGCGAACTCGCAAAATGGTTTTCATACCACGATCATCCTTTCCCAGTCCGGTTTTCACACCAGAAGCAATAAAAAAAGCCGCAGAAGGCTGCGGCTTGCATACAGGAATATAGAATGACTGCTATGATTTGTTTCTTTCATTTCAGACACACTTCTCCCGTTGCAGCTTGCAGCCGCCTGCCAGTAACATGCAGTTGAATGGGAAAATCAGTGTGCTTACTTCATCGGACGTATGGTTACCTTCCTTTTTATGGGATACTTACTTGCAGTCAGTATAGCAGATCACAGCATATTTGAAAATACTGGGGTTATCCCCAATTACCAAAGTTGTATTGAATGAACCACAGCCCGGCTAAGAGTATTATCCAATTGGAAATAAAAAGAACCCTTGATTCACAAGGGTTCGAAAATTTTAAAATAGTAAGCGGGTGATGGGAATCGAACCCACGCTATCAGCTTGGAAGGCTGAAGTTCTACCATTGAACTACACCCGCATTATATAACATCTTGATCCATATGTATGACACACACTTAAGCTCTCGTCAACCAACTGAATCAGGATGTTATCCAGTATAACTTACCTTTCTGGAAAATGCAAGCATACTACATCCCATCCTGAATCAGCCAATTCACAGGGTTACGTAAAAACAATTTTTCAAACACTTCTGCCGGGATGGGGCGGCTAAAATAATACCCCTGTCCTTCATGACAATCCTGGGCCTGTAAAAATTGGAGCTGCTCCTCATTTTCCACCCCTTCAGCCGTGACCTTCAGCTTTAGATGGTGAGCCATAGAGGCAATGGTAGATACAATGGCCGCATTTTTGCTATCGACCAGTACCTCATTTACAAAGGAACGGTCAATTTTAAGACGGTCAATCGGGAGATTTTTCAAATAATGCAGTGAGCTATAACCCGTTCCAAAATCATCAATACTGATGGCCACACCGATAGCCTTTATTTTTTTTAATTGTTCAAAGGCCCTGTCCTTATCAAAAGTCATACTCTCTGTAATCTCCAGCTCTAAATAGCGTGGTTCCAGTTTCGTATAGGCCAAAATGCCCCGAATAACATCCACCAGTTTTTTTTGCTGAAATTGGCGCATGGATAAATTGACCGATATCGGGATGGGTGGATATCCTTGCTCCTGCCACTGTTTATTTTGGAGACATGCCTCACGCAGCACCCATTCCCCCAAGGGCACGATCAGGCCACTTTCTTCAGCCACTGGAATAAAATCGCCCGGCATGACCATCCCGCGATGAGGATGATTCCAACGCACCAGCGCCTCCAAACTCGTTAGCTCGCCACTTTGCAGGTGGACACGTGGCTGATATACCAACGAAAATTCCTCATTTTCAAGCGCTCGCCGCAAATCATTCTCCAGTTGCAGTCTTTCATGCGCTCGCATCTGCATCGCACTAGCATACCGCTGAAAATTCACGCCTTGCTCCTTCGCACTATGAACAGCAGTATCTGCCTGCTGGATAAGTTGTTCGCTCTGATTCGCATCCCACGGGTATAAAGCGATGCCAACGCTCACCATCACATGATACGACTCCCCATTAATATCAAAAGGCTGATCAAACAGCTTTACCATATCATCAATACGATTTCTCACAGCATCTGAATCTTCATAGCCCATTAGAAGAAAGGCAAACTCATCTCCGCCCATGCTAAAGACTGCTTCTCCTTCACGACAAAAACGGGCCAAGCGTTCGCCTACCGCATACAGCAAATAATTGCCTGCCGTATGTCCAAGCGAATCATTAATCGCTTTGAAACGATCAATATTTAGCACTAAAAGAGCTACTGTCTCATCAGACTTCAATGAGTTGCGCAATATTTTATCCAGCCGCTGGGAAAGACGTCGGCGATTGGGTAGGCCTGTTATATCATCGTTATAAGCGATATGATTAAACTCAGATTCTGCCGCCTGTTTTTCCCGATAAGGAACCAGAACCATGAGTCTGACCAAACCGTTCAACAGGCTATAAAAGGCAATCACGTTAGTCAAAAGTCCTATAAGATGATTGATATCACTCATCTGCCCAGAAAATAAATAAAACAACTGGCTCACAACACACAGCCCGATCCCACGAACCATTAGCAACATGCCCAACTCCGCCGGGCGAACTTTCTGATATTTTCGTACTCCAAAAATAAATGTAAGGACCAGCAGCAACATGACTACCAGATTCAATGTCAAGCCTAGGTTGCCTAATTCGTACCTTATACGTAGATCTGGTAAGCCTGCATCATAGGCCTTAATAACTCCTAAAATCAGCAAAGTGCAACCTATTCCCGCCCACAAAGCCACTGTCTTGTATTCAGACTTTGTTTTTCTAAATGGAAGAGAACAGACGAATAGGAGCATAACAGAGGTAAAGGCTCGAATTACAAACAGCAGCCACAACGAAATGCCTGGAGACAAAGCAAAGTCCGTCAGGCTTACAAAACTAAACGAAACGATATGAACCAGGTAAAGCAGACCAGCCACCAGAAAGGTTGGGGCAATAAGAAGTCTCTGCCAGGTTAACTGTTCCAGCAAAACGGACCAGGATTGATAAAAAATAGAAAAACAAATCGCAGCACAGGCAAATCCTAAAATTGGGTATACGAAGAAAAATACATTGTAAGAGTATATTTTATTCAAAGTTACGTGAAATAACTGGGCCAGGACAAACAAAACTATCGCAGCCATACCGATGCCTATCGTTTTTTTTACTTCCAGCCGTATATTCATTCAGCCTCTTCAGCCCCCTGCATATCGGAGTTTCCGATCATCTAAGACGTTTGACAGCTTTGGAAGCCGTTGTTTAAGTCTATAGTATCAAAAAAAATGTTGTATTCTGGTATATAATAGCATTTAATCTGTGAAAGGTGAATCATTTTTTTGTTCTATATCCATGAATTTATTTTCGCATTTGCGCAAATGCACGAGCTTACAGTACCAAAAAAGCGCATTATCTTTTCAGATTATGCGCTTCAGACGACATTTGTCCAATGGGTTATACCTATACCTCAAGGCTGTACACTATAACAGAAATAGTATGTACAGGGCCCCTCTGTGAAAATCTCTCCATATTAGACTACAGGAAGGGTAATTTTGAATTGTGTACCGCTTCCATGCTTACTGTCAACATGAATGAAGCCTCCGTGATTTTTGATAATACGATAGCTCACAGCCAATCCCAAGCCGGTTCCACTTTCTTTTGTTGTAAAAAAAGGATCAAATAAACGGGATAATGTATTATTGTCCATACCTAACCCGTTGTCTTCAATGCAGATGTGAACATAAGGCCCCTCAAGTATTGTATGGATATCAATGCATCCTTCTCGTTCCCCGCCGATGCTCTCAATGGCATCCATCGCATTTTTAATCATATTGAGGATAACCTGTTTAATCTGCTTCACGTCAATGGAAACCTTCATGAGCTCATCATTTTCATCCAGTGCGATCTGGCAACCCTTCATCAACGCCTCGCTTTCTGTGAGCATTACTACTTCTTTTAGAAGTCCCATCACAGATACAGCTGTTTTTTGCGGAGCCGAAGGCTTGGACGAATTTAAAAACTCGTAAATAATGTCGTTCGCACGATCGATTTCGGTTAAAATAATGCGGGCATACTCATCCCTGCCCAACTCCACCAAGTGCGGTCGCAGTAATTGAATGAAGCCCCGGATTGCAGTAAGCGGGTTACGGATTTCATGGGCGATAGAGGCCGAAATACGTCCGAGCATGGCCAGCTTGTCATTTTGATACGCCGTCTGCTCAATCTGCTTATAATCCGACACATCCTTTACGCTAAATAAAAAATCGCCATCCATCTGATCACCGTAGGTCACTGTTATTAACCAATGCCGACCATACTCATCAATCAACTCGTGATAGCGCTTTCTATGAAAGATAGTTTCTTTATAAATCCGCATGATTTTCTTCTTCTTAAACCGAGTTAACTCAGGATGATGCAAAATTTGCATCAGGTTGCGACCCGCAAGCGAACTACGTGGTAACTCCAGTAATCTCGCCATTTGCACGTTAATAAAGGTCAGTACCCCGTCACTGTCAAACAGCATGATACCACTATCCAGGTTCTCCAGTACATTTTCATACTTATTATTGGCGATCTGTGTGGAAGGGCAAGCTCCCACGGTATCAAGCAAGGCTTCTTGGAATTCACTGATCATGCCAGGCTTCCCCCTTGTATCGGAATGATAAACTGGCCGTATCGGACGTGTAATATTCTTGAAGAAGAGAAAGGTATCTATCGATTACCCTTCAAATGGTGTAGAAAACAGTTTTATTCAACTCCGACCATATTTTTCGATTCGAGTCTTATTTTATGATAGACAAGATTAAGGATCACAGTCAATCGGAAAAAGTGTCGAATCCACATTTTTCTCCTATTTTCTTTCGTCATAATATCTGCGCAACATTACCAAAATTAAAGAATAAGTTAAGAAAAGCGCCCTACACACCAAAGAAGCTCTCCAGAATTGAGAGCTTCTTTGGTGTGTAGGATGTCAACTGCCGCTCTTATTATGTTGAAGCCGGGAGCGTCTTTGGCTCATAACAGCCAGTCTTCTCTTAAGCTCTCCCTGCCATTTCTCATCGTTCATTTGTTTGGCCACCATCAATAAATCCAGCGACATGTCAATTTGGCGCTTCACAATTTCAAATGCATCTTCGCTCTCGCGATTCACACAATTTTCAAATATCGTGTCATCGTCTTCCATAACATAATCCTGAAAATCAATCTCGGATGCCCCATCTCCATGTGCATACTCAGCCAAAATTTCATACTCATTTTCGACTTTATAATGAACTTCAATGCGACGACATACCGGGCAAAACAGCAAAGGAACATTATGGACTTGGGTGCGGTAATGCTTCAGCGTTCCCTTGGTTCCTACCATGCTTGCTCCACAGCAATAACTCATCCGGGCTCAGCCTCCTCTGAACAAAACCTGTTCTGCCTTGCTTATCTTCTACAATACCTTATTCGCTTTCATCAGGCAAAATTCCTCCAGAACACAACAACATTTCCATAATTATTTGTTACTTCACTCTGTATTACATGATTCAGACAGGCTACTTCCCAGATGTTCCGCTGAACAGCGCAGGCAAGCAAGCCCCCAACATCGGCAGAGTAACCGCATGTTGGGGGCTTGCTTGTTTAAATTCAACTTGTGAAGCTGATATTACAGATTTTTATCGCCTGGTTTCCAGTTCATTGGGCACAAGCCACCGGATTGCAAAGCTTGCAGTACACGCAATGTTTCTTCTACACTGCGACCTACATCGTTGTGGTTAACCACTTGATATTTCAGTTCGCCTTCTGGATCAATGATGAACAAGCCGCGCAATGCAACGCCTTCTTCTTCGATCAGAACGCCATAGTCGCTTGCTGTTTTCTTCGTGATGTCAGAAGCCAATGGGAAGTTCAATTTGCCCAGACCGTTGTTTTCTTTAGCTGTGTTGATCCATGCTTTATGACTATGCACGGAGTCTACACTGATACCCAAAATTTCAGTATCCAGCTCTTTGAATTGGTCTGCTGCATCGCTCAATGCTGTAATTTCTGTTGGGCATACAAATGTGAAATCCAGTGGATAGAAGAAAAATACGAGCCACTTGCCACGGTAATCGGAAAGTTTCACCGAGCCAAATTCTTGACCGTCTCCAGACACTGTTTCCAATGCAAAATCAGGTGCGGGTCTTCCTACCAATCTTTCTGCCATAATGTGAAATCCTCCTTTTAAATATGTAAGAAAAACACCAATTGTGCTTTCCTCAATCATCTGTATTGTAATAAACCACCTACTTGATAAATGTTATCATTCGCTGAAAACAAAGTCAATATTATAACCATTACTTTTTTATAATTATTTTAAACTAGCTCAAAAATTCATAATCTTTTCACATTTTGAGCTTTTTGATACGCAAGTAGCTCCTGATTGCTCAGGAGCTACGATGTCAAACTTTTGCTGTAAAGTTATACTGTATAACCGCCCTATATAATAGGAAGCTTTTTTTTCAAAACAGGTGCCTTTCCGGAAACTTTAGCGAATAGCTGCCGCAATCAAATCGCCCATTTGAGCTGTCGAGATCGCTTGAGATTTATCCACCGCAATATCTGCTGTACGGTGTCCTGCATCCAGTACCTCAGCTACCGCTTTCTCAATAGCATCGGCTGCTTTCTCGTACCCGAAGGTGAGGCGGAACATCAAAGCAACGGACAAAATTGTTGCAATCGGATTCGCCAGTCCTTGGCCTGCAATATCAGGCGCCGAGCCGTGCACCGGCTCGTACAGACCGAAGCTGCCTTCTCCAAGTGATGCAGAGGAGAGCATCCCGATGGACCCGGTCAGCATAGCTGCTTCATCACTAAGAATGTCACCGAACATATTTTCCGTTACAATGACGTCAAAACTGGATGGACGGCGCAGCAATTGCATGGCACAGTTATCGACTAATACATGTTCAAGCTCGACATCTGGGTAATCTACAGCGACCCGGTTAACGACTTCACGCCATAAACGGGAAGTTTCCAGTACATTGGCCTTATCCACCGATGCGAGCTTTTTGCGGCGTTTTTGTGCAATTTCGAAAGATTGGCGAACAATACGCTCGACTTCTGTTACATTATATGCGCAAGTATCGACCGCTTCCTCACCCTGAGCACTCTCTCGTCTGTACTTCTCACCGAAATAGATCCCGCCCGTCAGTTCGCGCACCACGATCAAGTCCGTTCCTTCCAATACTTCTGGTTTCAATGTAGACGCGTCCTTAAGACAATCAAAAACGACAGCAGGACGAAGATTCGAAAACAGACCGAGCTCTTTGCGAATACCGAGCAATCCAGTTTCAGGACGAAGTTCCTTAGGATTGTTGTCCCATTGTGGTCCTCCGACCGCTCCCAACAGCACAGCATCCGCAGATTGACATACGGCCAGTGTTTCTTGCGGCAATGGAGTCCCCTTCTTATCAATGGCAATCCCGCCGAACAGCGCATGCTCTGTTTCAAATGAAAGGCCAAACACTTCTTCCGTACGTTTCAAAATTTTCTCTGCCTCTGCGACCACTTCAGGTCCGATTCCGTCTCCCGCTATTACTGCAATCTTTTTAACGTCTGTCATCACGTACACTCCTCTTGTTATACAGCCATAAGACCGTATTTCTCATACCTTCTTTGTAACATATAGAGCATGGCTTTGACCAAGATATAGAATCTATCAATTCAATAGGCTCTGCCTATAAGCTCGTTTTTTTATCGGAAAATAAGAAAACAGGATCGGAAACAACCCGATCCTGTCTATGTTCAATGCCTAGGTCTGTATAAAATTAGGATTTATAATCTACGCGATTGCTGTAATTTTTACGCTTGTCGATCAAACCATTCAGTGCATCCACATAAGCCCGTGCACTTGCTTCCAAAATATCGGTACTTACCCCGCGGCCCTGTACAGATATTCCGTTTTGAGTCAGCACCACATGTACTTCCCCTAGAGCGTCCTTGCCATGGGTAACCGATTTAATGGAGTAATCAGAAAGTACAACACTCTCGCTGCTGGCTTGGTCAATCGCATTATAGATCGCATCGACTGAGCCATTCCCTTCAGCTTCTGTCTCGATCACTTGGCCTTCATCGTTCACCAGGCGCACTTGTGCGGAAGGCGTAGCCTTGTTTCCGTAAGTTACGAAAATGGTTTCCAGCTTGAAGACTTCAGGTGCATCGGCCAATTTTTCTTCCAGCAATGCCAGGATATCATCGTCCGATACTTCCTTCTTCTTATCAGCCAAATCCTTAAACTGGCCAAAAGCGCGATTCAGATCTTCTTCGCTCAATTCGTAGCCCAGCTCGACCAAACGCTCACGGAAAGCATGACGCCCTGAATGCTTGCCCAGCACCAGCTTGCTTTCTTTCAGACCGATGCTTTCCGGTGTCATAATTTCATAGGTCGTCTTCTCCTTCAGCATGCCGTCCTGGTGAATACCTGATTCGTGCGCAAAAGCGTTGGCACCCACGATCGCCTTGTTGCCCGGCACGACCATCCCTGTCAAGCGGCTAACCAAACGGCTCGTGCGTGCAATTTCAGACAATTGCAGAGACGTTTTGGCTTGGAAAAATTCCTGTCTCGTCTCCAATGCCATGGCGATTTCTTCAATAGCCGTGTTTCCAGCGCGTTCACCGATACCGTTAATAGTTCCCTCGATCTGATCTGCCCCGTTCAGGATGGCAGCAAGCGTATTAGCAGTAGCCATTCCCAAGTCATTGTGGCAATGTGCACTCAATTGAATCTTCTCCACATCGACCACATTTTGTTTGATGTGTTTGAATATATTTCCATATTCATAAGGTGTTAAGTAACCTACCGTGTCCGGGATATTGACGACAGAAGCCCCTTCCTGTACAGCCATGGTGACCATTTCAACCACAAAATCAAGCTCTGTACGTCCTGCATCCTCTAAAGAAAACTCCACTTTTGGCAAATACTTTAACCCATAACGAATGGCTGCACGAGCAGTTTCCAACACCTGCGTCTTCTCCATCCGTAGCTTATGCTGACGATGAATCGGAGAGGTTGCCAAAAAGATATGGATACATGGGTCCTGTGCTCCCTTGAGTGCCTCGCGTACCGCATCAATATCTTGTTCCCTTGCACGCGAAAGGCCAATAACGGTCGAATTTTTTACAGCTTTTGCTACTGCATTAACAGCCGCCAGATCACCCGGAGAAGCAGCAGGGAACCCAGCCTCCATACGATCGATTCCCAGCTTCTCCAACTGATGAGCGATCTCCACTTTCTCACGAGTATTCAAGTTCACGCCAGGTGACTGTTCTCCGTCTCTCAAAGTGGTGTCAAATACATATATTTTGCGCAACCTAACGCACCTCCCTCAGCATTTTGGACCCTTAAATTACAATGCGGCTCACGCAATAAGCAGGGCCGCATTGTAATTAATATTTATAAATAATTCATGATGTCGAGCTTATAGTACAAAAGGTTATTACTTTTTGATCCAATGCATCATTTCACGCAATTGTCCGCCCACCACTTCAATCGGATGGTTAGCTTCATTACGGCGAGTAGCCGTCAGGAATGCACGTCCGGATTGATTTTCAAGGATGAAGTCACGAGCAAATTTACCTTGTTGAATGTCAGTCAATACATCCTTCATAGCTTTCTTTGTATCTTCCGTTACCACACGTGGTCCAGTTACATAATCGCCATATTCCGCTGTATTACTGATGGAATCACGCATTGTTGCCAATCCACCTTCATACATCAGGTCAACGATCAGCTTAAGCTCATGCAAGCATTCGAAGTATGCCATCTCAGGAGCGTATCCTGCTTCAGTCAATGTTTCAAAGCCCGCTTTTACAAGTGCGCTCACACCGCCACACAATACCGCCTGCTCACCGAACAGATCCGTTTCCGTTTCTTCACGGAAGGAGGTTTCAATTACGCCCGCACGTGTACAGCCAATGCCTTTTGCATAAGCAAGACCGATTTCTTTGGCTTGACCTGTTGCGTCCTGTTCAATTGCGATCAACCCCGGTACACCAAACCCTTCTACATAGGTACGACGTACCATATGTCCTGGGGATTTTGGAGCAACCAGCAATACATCGCTATCTTTAGGAGCTACGATTTGTCCAAAATGAACATTAAAACCATGGGAGAACAAAAGTGCTGCGCCTTTTTTCAGGTTAGGTTCAATTTCATTTTTGTAAACAGAAGCTTGAGTTTCATCAGGCAACAAAATTTGAACCACATCTGCACGGCTTGTTGCATCAGCTACGTTCAGAACTTCAAAACCGTCGTTTCTTGCGACATCAGCTGATTTGCCTTCACGCAAACCAATAACAACATTCACACCACTGTCACGCAAGTTTTGTGCTTGAGCATGTCCTTGGCTACCGTAACCGATAACGGCCACTGTTTTTCCTTTCAATACGCTGAGTTCTGCATCCTTTTCGTAGTACGTTGTAACTGCCATGGTTAAATTCCTCCTTTTAATTGGACCCTTCATAATGAGCGGGTAGTCCAAGAGACTTTGCCTCCAAGTGGCATTTAAAAATCTCTTCGAGCACCCGCTCTTATGCGGGCGGTTCTTTAATGATGTAATGCGCTATAAGCGGTAAATCGTTAAAGCTTCAAATTATGCATTTCCACGTATCATAGCTGTAACCCCGGTTCGGGTCAACTCGCGAATACCGTAAGGCTTCAACAACTCGATCATCGCATCGATTTTTTCAGTATCGCCAATGACCTGAACGATCAGGCTTGTCGTTCCAACATCAATGACAGCTGCTCTGAACGTCTCTACCACGCCCATAATTTCTGGCCGCTGAGGCGGTTCGGCCTTCACTTTAATCATCGCCAATTCCCGAGCAACCATTGGCTTGGAACTGAGATCGATGACCTTGATCACATCAACCAGCTTGTAAAGCTGCTTTTCAATCTGCTCCAGGTTGTTCTCATCTCCTACAGTCACAATGACCATACGGGATAATCCAACTTCCTCCGATTGACCCACGGTGATGCTCTCAATGTTAAAGCCACGGCGGCCAAACAGTCCAGACACACGTTGCAAAACGCCGGGATGATCATTTACCAGTACAGCAATGGTATTTTTTGTTGTCATTCTACTCGTCCCCCATCAGCATTTGATCAATGGTCGAACCTTGCGTCACCATCGGATATACATTCTCTTCCTTGCTGACTACAAACTCGACAACGACCGGTCCGGGTGTATCAAGCGCCTCTTGCCATGCTCGACGTGCTTCTTCCTTGTTCGTAGCACGCAGTCCTTTGACACCGTATGCTTCGGCCAATTTCACAAAATCCGGGCTTCCAGCCAGGTCAATGTGACTGTACCGATTGTCATAGATCAGTTCCTGCCATTGGCGAACCATTCCAAGTACCTGGTTGTTGATAATTACGATTTTGACCGGAATATTATTGATGGCACAGATGGCTAGCTCCTGCGAACACATCTGCATACCGCCGTCTCCATTAATCGATATTACTAATCTGTCAGGATTGGCCATTTGAGCACCGATCGCAGAAGGGAAACCAAATCCCATCGTACCCAGTCCACCAGAGGTGACCCATGAGCGTGGCTGATTGAATTTGTAATACTGTGCCGCCCACATTTGGTGCTGTCCCACGTCCGTCGTAACGATTGCTCCGCCCTTGGTCGTTTGATCCAACAATTCGATAACCCATTGTGGTTTAAGCACTGTTTCCGAATCCTTATAAGAAAAAGGCTTCTCTGCCTTCCATTGCTGAATTTGCGCTCTCCATGCATCTGCCAGGTCCGCACGTTTCACATCCTGATTCAGCAATTCCAATACTGCCTTCACGTCACCTACAATTGGAATATCCGCGGCCACATTTTTTCCAATTTCAGCAGGGTCGATATCGATGTGTACAATTTTGGCTTGAGGAGCGAATCCATCCAACTTGCCTGTCACCCGATCATCAAAGCGGGCACCGATACAGATCAGCAGATCTGACTGTTGGATCGCCTGGTTAGAGGTGTATGTTCCGTGCATTCCCGGCATCCCTGTCCAGAGTTCATGTCCACTTGGGAATCCTCCCAATCCAAGCAAAGTTGTCGTAATCGGAATTTCTGTTTTACGAACAAATTCGTAAAGTGCTTCATGTCCACCGGAGTAAACAACTCCTCCGCCTGCTAGAATAAATGGACGTTCTGCTTCGGCAATAGCTTGAGTCAGCTTGTCTAGTTGAATCTTGTTGGGCAACACTTTCGGGTTGTAACCCCGCATGGTCACAGGCTCCGTTTGTGGAACAAACAATGTCTGGGCTGCGGAGATATCCTTCGGAATATCAATCAGTACCGGTCCTTTTCTACCTGTGTTGGCAATATGAAATGCCTCATGGATGATTCGCGGCAGCTCCTCTACGTCTCTCACCAAATAGCTGTGCTTCGTAATCGGCATTGTAATTCCCGTGATATCAGCTTCCTGGAAAGCATCTGTACCGATCAGGGAAGATATAACGTTACCCGTGATGACCACCAACGGCACCGAATCCATAAAAGCTGTCGCTATCCCAGTTACCAGGTTTGTCGCTCCAGGTCCGGAAGTCGCGATACAGACACCAACTTTACCGCTTGCCCGTGCATAACCATCTGCCGCATGAATAGCTCCCTGCTCGTGACGAGTGAGGACATGCTTGAAATCCTTGAAGCCGTACATGGCATCGTAGATATAAAGCACTGCACCACCAGGATATCCGAAGACACACTCTACTCCCTCCAGCAAAAGGCTACGGAGTAAAATTTCCGAACCTGTAATCACTTCAGGTTTCATCCACTTTTCACGTAATTCATCGGTTGACCTAACTTCAGGAATTTGTGCACTCATTGGTCATCCTCCTTTACAAAATTTACATACAGCTTACATTTGTAAATACAAAAAAACCTTTCATCCCTAGAACAGACTTACTGTTGCTGAGGGACGAAAGGCTGTAGCTTCCGTGGTACCACCCGTGTTTGCCCGATATTTCGCAATATCGAACCTTGGCAGGTACAGAAATCACAAAGGATCTCCATATCTGGCGTCTGTAACGTAGACCGTACGATTTTCCCTAATAGGCGATTCAGCGCACCGTTAAGCTCATGGGCCCAAATACTTTTCAGGAAAACAGCTCCGAGGTGAGCTCGTTAAAAAGGGATTTTGGTGAAGCTTGCAGCTAATGCCTCACTCTCTGAACAAAAGAGCCCTAATCACTTCGTCCTCTTCATTGCCGTTGTGTTCATGTCATTCTTTCAAATGTTTAGACACATTATATGTCCCTCATCTGGGATAGTCAATACCCAGATTTCATAAAAATTTATGTTTCTCTGCTTTAGCACCTCTGAGCCGCACGCTTATAAGAGGTATCCGCATAA
The DNA here is from genome assembly GCF_050516475.1 of Paenibacillus ottowii. Classification (NCBI taxonomy): domain Bacteria; kingdom Bacillati; phylum Bacillota; class Bacilli; order Caryophanales; family Paenibacillaceae; genus Paenibacillus; species Paenibacillus ottowii. The sequence continues at coordinate 2,052,864 of NZ_CP191577.1, forward strand.
TATAAAAAAGACCGCACAGAGAGACTTTGTACACCTCCAAAGCCATGACATATCTTGCTAAAAGGGTAAAAAAGGAGGCCCGTTTATGATTCGCAAACGTTGCGCCCAAGATGACAAAATGATCTTTCGTCTAATCGAGCAAGAGCTTGTCCCCCTATCGCATTTAAGTGCCCAAGAAATGGATCAAATACGAAAAGAATTACCCCGGCGCTTAAACCGGGGCATCACTTTTGTAGCTTGCAGACCGGATAATGCACAGGTTGTTGGCTTCATTCATGTTATGCTGCACGGAGAACTATTATACATTGATTTGATTGCAATCGCTTCGGCTCATCAAGGTAAAAGATACGGAAAAAAGTTGCTGGAGTGTGCCGAACAATACGGCCGATTGCGACGCTGCAAGCGAGCTAAAGTGATGGTGGACGAAGACAATGTGCGAGGGATCCATTTTTATTTACGTCATCGATACCACATGCTGCGTTACGTAGCTCTAAGCCGATGCCACGAACTCGAAAAATCGCTTTGAAAATTATGGTTTTCGGGCTCGTGTTGTTGAAGAACTAAAAAAAGTTGGGGTAAAATGGATAGCCTACCCCGGGGTATCCCCCGTCTGTATACGGTCCATACTGCGGACCATAACCTGGTCCTCCATAACCTGGACCGTAGCCAGCGTAGGCACCAACGTATGGAGCTGTGCCAATGGCTAGCAAATCAAAAAGCACCAGCGGAATAATCGCTTTCGTGTTTACTTTCTTCTTACGGTTGGGTTGAAGAATTAGTCGGTTACCCGAAATGCGAATCAGCTTACCACTGACCCGGGAGCCATCCTTACGTGTGGCGAAGATGACCTTGCCGACAAGCTTCTCCACCTGCTTTCTGGTTACTGCCTGTTTCATCGTATTTCCTCCTTCTTTCTCAACGGATGGACAGATTGAACGGCTCCTTGATAGCTCACCACCACCACAAAATAGACTGAGCTGACAGGGGCCGAGCGTCCGTCCAATCTGCATAGCACAGTCTATTCCATTCATGCCTGAAGCGTATGTTTAAATGCCTGCACAATATAAAAAAAACTGGTACCTGCACATGCAGATACCAGTTTTTTAAATATACTAATGTGTCTATCCAAAAACATTCAGCCGTATAGGAGCTATTAACGCTTGCTTGGATCGTACAGTTGACCCAATGCGGCTGGAGCGCGTGAACGTCCAACTGCCGCTACTAGCACAATAATCGTCAGGAGATACGGCAACATAAAAATAATTTCCTGGGGAATACTTTGCGACCATGCAAACAACTGTACATAGTTGCGAATCGCTTGTGAAAAACCGAAAAACACTGCCGCGCCAAAAGCACCGAGCGGATTCCATTTACCGAAAATCATAGCGGCAATAGCAATATAACCCTGCCCTGAAACCGTATTATGTGAAAACATATTGGTCGTAGTCAAAGTGATTGTAGCCCCACCAATCCCAGCCAACGCACCACTAATCATAACACCGATATAACGAAGGCGATTGACTTTGATCCCCACTGTATCGGCTGCACCTGGATGCTCCCCTACTGAACGCAAACGTAAGCCAAACGGTGTTTTATACAAAGTAAAGTAGCCAATAATAACCAATAGAATAGCTAGATATGTGGTTGGATAGGCTTGGAAAAATGCTTTTCCTGCAATCGGAATATCCACCAGATAAGGGATGGAAATCTCGTTAAAGCCTTGAATCCGGCCGGTGTCACCATCACCCTCAAATAACAGCTTAACCATATACAGTGTACTACCTGCTGCCAGAAAGTTAATGACAATCCCGCTGATTACCTGATCGGCCTTGAACGTAATGGAAGCTACAGCATGAATTAGCGAAACCAGAATACCAAACACCGCAGCTGACAGTACGCCTACCCAGGCCGCAGAGGTGCCTCCTAATCCCGCTTGCTCGGCATAAAATCCGCCGACACCTGCCGCAAATGCGCCAAATACCATAAGTCCTTCCAACCCGAGGTTCGTTACACCGGATTTTTCCGAAAAAACTCCGCCAAGAGACGCAAAAATAATCGCCGTCGCAAAAACGAGCGTCGTATGGATTAATTCACCAAGTGTTAACCAACTCATTTTACAACACCTTCTCTTTCTTCCGCTTGGAATACAGCGGCTTTACAACCCAACGCACAATACCTTGGGCGGCAATAAAGAAAATAATCGAGCCAATAACTACCCGGATAATTTCTGGCGGTACATCCGCGCTAAAGCTCATCCCCGCAGAACCATACGTAAGCGTCCCGAACAAAACAGAGCCGAGCAGTACACCGAACGGATTATTCATCCCGATCAAAGACACAGCGATGCCGTCAAAGCCGGTTCCCGGTGATCCTGCCATAACAGATTGATAATGGAAAACCCCCAACACCTCAAAGGCACCAGCCAATCCAGCAAAAACACCACTAATAAACATCGCTTTTATGATATTACGATTTACATTCATACCTGCATAACGAGATGCATCCTCATTAAATCCGACAGCCCGAAGCTCATAGCCCTGCTTTGTTTTCCACATGAAAATATAGAAAAACACTGCCGCCAGCACAGCAATAACGGTGCCCCAATGAACCCGAGCATTCCCCATCATCTGGGACAGCCAATCAATGGAAATAGAAGCGGAAGGTTGGATATCTACAGAGCGATTTTCCCCTTCCAAAAGTGCGAACTGATTAATCACCAAGTTAGCCAAATACAGTCCGATCCAGTTCATCATAATACATGTAATAACTTCGTTAACGCCTCGTTTGGCCTTCAAATAGCCAGCAATCGCAGCCCACAAGCCTCCGAAAACGGCTCCTGCAATCACAGCTAGCGGTGCATGAATGATAGCAGGCAACCCATGAAGTTTGATGCCCACAATCGAAGCAGCTGTCATACCGACCAGAAACTGACCTTCGCCGCCAATATTAAACAACCCGGCACGAGCCGCAAAAGCAAATGCCAATCCCGTTAGAATTAAAGGAGTCATCTCACGGATCGCTTCGCCAAAGTTGTAGGTGTCTCCGTACACACGGCTAAACAATGCAGAGTACGCCACAATAGGGTCATACCCGCCAATTAACATCACGATAGCACCCAGAATGAGGCCAAAAACAATAGAGACCAGTGCCAGAACAAAGGAGTCTTTTGTGAATATTTTCAATAGGTTAGCCATTCTCTACTCCTTTCTTCACTGCACTTCCTGCCATCATGAGTCCCAGTTCCTGGTCATTCGTTTCTTCAGGCAGCACTTCCCCGACAATCTTGCCCTCATAAATAACAGCAATTCGATCGGATACATTCATAATCTCGTCCAGCTCAAATGAAATAAGCAGTACCGCTTTGCCTTGATCTCGCTGGGCAATCAATTGTTCTTGGACAAACTCAATAGCCCCAACATCCAGCCCGCGTGTAGGCTGAGCTGCGATGAGAAGGTCTGGGTTTTTATCAATTTCACGCGCTATAATAGCCTTTTGCTGATTCCCACCAGATAACGCTCTTGCCTTGGTATGAATATCCGGTGTTCTTACATCAAACTTCTCAATAAGGCTTTTTGCCTGCTTTTCTATAGCGTCCTTGTTCAAAAAGCCGTTTTTACTGTAAGGTGCCTGATAATACGTCTCGAGCACCATATTCTCACTCATGGAAAAATCGAGCACCAATCCATGCTTATGGCGATCCTCCGGTATATGTGAAACGCCTGCCTCTGAAATCTTGCGCGGTGGCTGGTTTGTCAGTTCTTTTCCGAGCAAACGGATACTTCCGCTATCCACCTTGCGCAATCCTGTCAAAGCTTCAATCAGCTCACTCTGTCCATTGCCATCTACCCCAGCAATCCCCAAAATCTCGCCAGCCTTGATCTGCAGGTTTAATTCATTCAGAACATGAATGCCGTCCTTGTTTTTAGAAATTACATTGTTCATTTCCAGTACAGTTTGTCCTGGTTGAGCAAGCTTCTTATCCACTTTAAAGGACACACGGCGGCCTACCATTTTCTCCGCCAGCTCATTTGGTGTTGTTTCAGAGGTTTTGACCGTATCAATAACTTTACCTCGGCGAATGATCGTAACCGTATCTGCAATTTGCATAATTTCTTTGAGTTTATGCGTGATAAGAATGATTGATTTGCCTTCAGCGACTAAGCGCTTCATAATGTCCAGCAACTCAGAAATTTCCTGTGGTGTCAGCACCGCGGTTGGCTCATCGAAAATCAGAATATCTGCACCGCGATAGAGCGTCTTGATAATTTCCACACGCTGCTGCATACCCACAGATATATCCTCAATTTTGGCATTCGGATTCACCTGAAGTCCATATTGCTCAGATAACCGCTGTACTTCTGCGGCAGCCTTTTTATAATTGATTTTCAGACCTTTACGTGGCTCCAAACCCAGGACAATATTTTCGGTTACGGTAAACGGCTGTACGAGCTTAAAATGCTGATGTACCATGCCGATCCCCAGATCAATTGCCTTATTAGGACTATCAATCTGTACGGGGGTTCCTCCCATTTCAATGGTCCCTTCATCCGGCTGATACAGTCCGAAAAGAATATTCATAAGCGTAGATTTACCCGCACCATTCTCACCCAAAAGGGCATGAATTTCTCCCTTATGCAGCTTGATGCTGATGGAGTCGTTGGCAACGATGCCGGGGAATCGTTTTGTAATTTGCTTTAACTCAACGACGGGGGTCGCTGCATCCATGAGATCACCCTTATACACTTTATAGTATGTGCTCCAATGAGCTGATTTTGACCATTATAATCTTATAACTCCAGACGTAAGAACAAGGCTAGTCTTATGAACCAGCCTTGTCGCCACCTCTATGTTCTGCAGTCTAACTTATTTCGAAGGAACTTTAATCTCGCCTTTAATGATTTTTTGCTTGTATTGTTCTACAAGATCAAGCACGTCTTTAGGAACGTTTTTCGAAGATGTATCTGCCAATCCAATTCCGTTATCCTTCAGAGCCAGTGTTTCGACACCGCCCTTAAACTTACCGTCAATTACTTCTTGGGATACGCGTTTTACTGCTTCATCTACGCGTTTTACCATCGAAGTTAATGTTACTCCGTCACCAAACTCAAGTGATTGGTCTTTATCTACGCCGATAACCCATACTTGCTGACCTTGCTGCTTACGTGCGAGTGCTTCGTTAAATACGCCTGTTCCTGATCCGCCAGCTGCATGGAAAATAATATCCGCACCATCATTGTAGATCGTTGCTGCAGCAGCCTTACCAAGATCTGGCTTATCAAACGCACCCGTATAGTTCACAATCAGTTGTGCCTTTGGATTTACAGCCTTAACCCCTGCTTCAAATCCTTTTTCAAAACGTTTGATTAACGGGCTCTCTTGTCCACCCACAAAACCAACTTTGTTTGTTTTAGTAAGTTTACCAGCCACAACCCCTACCAGGAAGGAACCTTCATTTTCAGCAAATACAACCGATTTAACGTTAGGCGCATCCACAACACTGTCAATGATCGCCAAATTTTTGTTCGGATTGTCTTTGGCTACTTGTCCAATCGCATTCGCCAGATTAAAACCGATTCCCCAAGTCAGGTTGAAATCACCCTTAACGAATTGATTCAGGTTAGGAATATAATCTTGGTCGGATTTACTTTGCAAGTATTTAGCTTTAACGCCTGATTCTTTCTGAATAGCTTGAAGTGCCTCCCAAGCAGATTGGTTAAACGATTTATCGTTTACTCCGCCCACATCTGTAACCATGCCAAGTTGGACATTTGATGTTTTGGCAGAACCGCCTGCTTCTCCACCATTTGCGTTGGACGCACCTTGATTTTTGTTACCGCAGCCTGCGAGAATGACCGAGATCGCCAGCAGCATAACCAAAGACATACTAAACAATTTCTTCATGCTGATACTGTTCCCCCTTAGTGTTAGATCCCTGGACTGTCTCTTTTCTTTAGAAAATGTACATCATTTTCATGTCATTTACTGACGAGACAGATCGTACAGAAGACTTACTTTAGAGATTATACAATTATGATCGACTAAAATCTAGCCAATTAATAACCTTGGGTCAATTTTTTTTAGATTTCCAAAAATGTAAGCGTTACAAAATTGAGAAATCCATACATTCTGCCATCTTACGTCATATTTATTCGTATTTTGAAGAAAACAAAGTCTTTTTTAGTGTTAAGTATGTACAAAAAAAGGCATCCCTACACAGCGTACTGCTCGGGACACCTTTGTTACCACTTTCGTGGCTTTTACGCCTTAATTAAGCGTTGATTTTACCTTTAGCAACAGTTGCCAAAGAGTTGAACGCATTAATATCATTGACTGCAAGATCAGCCAAGATTTTACGGTTAATGTCCACACCAGCCAATTTCAGACCGTGCATCAATTTGCTGTAAGACAAACCATTCAAACGAGCTGCTGCGTTGATACGCACGATCCACAATCTGCGGAAGTTACGTTTCGTCTGACGACGGTCACGGTATGCGTAAACAAGCGATTTCATTACCTGCTCGTTAGCAGTTTTAAAAATACGGTGTTTGGAACCAAAATAACCTTTAGCAAGCTTCAATACTTTTTTATGACGACGACGAACGACGAATCCGCCCTTTACTCTTGCCATATCAAAAGACCTCCCAAATAATGTTTATACTTTATTTATTGCCGTGCTTATACTATTTCAGGTTAGCAAGACCTTGTTTCAAACGTCTAACGTCCCCAGGTGCCATCTCAGGGTTAGTACCCAGAACGCGTTTTGCACGTTTGGATTTGTGGGAAAGCAAGTGGTTTCTGTAAGCTTTGTAACGCGTCACTTTACCAGTACCGGTAATTTTGAAGCGGCCTTTAAGGCTGCTATGTGTTTTCATTTTTGGCATTGAACTTCCTCCTTAATTTGTCATTGACTCTTTGGAGCCAATATCATAATCATGCTGCGTCCTTCGAGCTTGGGTTGGCGCTCCACGGTACAAAGATCAGCAACTTCCGTTTTTACACGTTCGAGAATTTTTTGTCCCACATTAGCATGGGTAATTTCACGACCGCGGAAACGAACGGAGCATTTCACCTTGTCCCCTTCATTCAGGAACTTCACCACATTGCGAAACTTGGTCTGGTAGTCATGTTCCTCGATGTTGGAACGGAACCATACCTCTTTGATGTCAACGATCTTCTGGTTTTTACGGGCTTCCTTTTCTTTCTTCTGTTGCTCATAACGGAATTTACCGTAATCCATAATCCGACACACGGGCGGCTTCGCTTGAGGCGCCACGTTCACGAGATCCAAGTTTGCGTCAATCGCCATTTGCAGAGCTTCACGAGTCGGTTTAATCCCGATTTGTTCCCCGTTTGCACCAACCAGACGTACTTCTCTCACTCGAATCTCATCATTGATCATATGTTCCTTACTAATAACCCTCCACCTCCAGAACCTGTTATTGTTGTATTGTGTTTAAGCACAAAAAAGGGATGACGACTATGCAGCCGACATCCCTGTCTGATACTCAATTCATCATGAAAGTTAAATTCACAAATCATTGGATCATGACCAGCCGGCAATACCGGACAGGTGAGAAGTCGGACCTTCTGCTTGTTAATCCATACTTTTCAATTAACATACTCGAATATCATATCATGTTACTACAGAGGCGTCAATACTTTTATGAAAATTAGGTGTACACGTCCTCTGTAGGTTCATAGTTTTACTTCAACAATCATTAACCTTGCTTGCTCTGAACCTCTTCCAGACGAACAACACGGGTATGCTGGGTGTGGCTCCATTGCTTGTTGTTCTGTGTAAAGAACGCATAGAACGTAATCGGATACCACGAAACCAGATAGACTGGGAAGAGCAGCAAGTACAGATACACTTTTTTGAACGTGACCTTTTCCAAGATCATCGCGATCAAAAAGGTGATAATATTCAGACTTATAGCCACAAAACCGGTCCAAGCAGGGAATTGTACGTAGATATTTTCAATATTGGGTCCACCAAATAATACAATATCTACCCACATCGCTACTGTCATCAAGAAGGTAAACAGTACGATATACACGTTCAGACCATACAGAGCCATATCGAATTTAATCAGGCTTCTATCTTTGATACTTTGCCACAACAACGGGAAGAAGTAACGACGAGCAACCGTGAAGTGACCTTGCATCCAGCGCAGACGCTGTCTGGAAGAAGCTTTGAATGTCAACGGCTTCTCATCATACACCTTGGCATCGTAATTAAACCTTGGGTATACGTTGCGTTGTGTACAACGCATGGTGAACTCCAAATCCTCTACCAGACTTGTTGCACCCCAACCCATTTCCTTGAGCAGATTTGTTTCAAAGCACATGCCTGTACCACCAAGGAAATTAGCCATATTCAGGTTGTGACGTGACAGCTGCCACAAACGGTTGATGTACCAATAAGATACCCCGTAGGCTGCTGTGATCCAGGAATCCTCAGGGTTCTTAGTATCAATATACCCCTGAATGACACGGGCGCCTGAGCACAAGTCATTGTTCATTTCGCTCAAGAAATTGGTATGCGCCAAGTTGTCGGCATCAAACATGACAATGGCATCATATTGCCGCGGCATAGCCCACAGCTCCTTGAGCATCCACTCAATAGCGTAGCCTTTACCACGCAAGTTCGGATTCGTACGTTCACATGCATTCATGCCATGAGCACGAACGATGTCCGCTGTCTTATCTGTGCAGTTATCACAGATTACGAATACGTCGTACAGTTCCTTTGGATAGTCAAGCTCCTTTAAATTTTCCATCAATGCTCCGACAACTTGTTCTTCATTGTGGGCAGCGACTAAAATAGCAAATGATTTTTCTGGAGCCGCTTGCTCTTTTCTTTTCTTACGAACCAATCCGAACAAGGAGAATGCAAACTGATAGACTGCGATCACCGCCAGTATGACCTGGAGCGTCACAAAAATAGCGTCTAACATGATCTCTTGTTACCCCCTTTTTATACCCCTTTAAAAATCTTGCGTTTGTCTGTTTTCTATCTGTGTAGCGCAAGTTGCGGCGCTTTGTGCGCCTTTTCTGTAGTTTTTGACCCGACCCTTGCTTTCTTCTTTGGCTCTGTGCAGCCCCCTTTTGGCTGACACAGGAATGCCATTACGATTTTCGTTGGTTTTCAATCTTTTGTCAAAGCCCCTAAACGGGTCTCAGCAGCAAAAAAACACGACAAATTCCCGTTTGAACCGAGATTGCGGCGCTGGACCTCTCATTCATGACGCTTAGGTCTTATTTTCATCCATTTGCTAACTTTTTATTTCTTTGGTCCCTCCTTTTTGTGGGCCAATTAGCAACCACTTCTAACCACTCTATCTTATTAGACGGATGAACGCAAAGAAAGTTATACAATACGGCTTATATTCCATTAACATTTTTGTGTAGAATTGAACCAGGTAAGTGGTGATTCTTGAAATGAATAGCGTTTAAAAATATGATGAGAGCAAGAGAATAATTACTTAGACCTGATTAATATCAAATTGATTCAAAATATTTGCCGACAGACCTGAACCGGCAACCGGAGGAAACCAAATGCAACGTCTAGTCGTAAAACTTGTAAGTCTGGAGCAGCGGTTGTTCAAATGGATCAACGGACGCTTACACAACCGTTTTTTGAACTTTTGGCTATATTATCTCACACATTTAGGCGGGGCTACCTTTACGATAGCCTCTACGCTTCTTATTTGGTGGCTCGCTCCGTATCCATGGAAAGACTCCGGCATGAAGGGAGCTATCGCTCTTGCGATCAGTCACATCCCTGTAGCTATCGTTAAAAAGCTGTACCCGCGGATACGTCCGTACCTGGCGCTACCAGGCACAAATACATTCCGCAATCCCTTGTCGGATCATTCTTTTCCCTCAGGGCACACGACCGCTATTTTTTCAGCTACCGTTCCTTTTATGCTGCAGTCACCCATGCTAGCACTATTGCTGCTACCTGTAGCGATAATTGTAGGTTTTTCCCGAATTTATCTGGGGCTTCACTATCCCACGGATGTGCTTGCAGGAGCAGTCATCGGAACGTCTGCAGCAATAGGAACGGTTGCATTCTGGCCTTAAAGCCGATATGGTATGATTGAGAACATCCCAGCAGGAACAGGTGAAATGAGAGTGGCTAAAAAACGAGTGTTATTATTATCGGAAGGTTTCGGTGCCGGACATACTCAAGCTGCCTATGCGCTCTCAAGCAGCTTGCGGAAGCTTTCTCCGGATGTGCAGACAAGAGTGCTGGAGCTGGGGAGCTTTTTGAATCCGAGAATGGCCCCGCTTATTATTACAGCATACAAGAAGACTGTTGTATCGCAGCCTCGCCTAGTCGGATTGGTTTACCGTCATCAATACAAAAAGTCATTAAACCGTCTTACAACGCTCGCTTTGCACCGTCTGTTCTACACACAGACCCGAAATATTCTCCGGCAGCTTCGTCCCGATTTGGTGGTATGTACTCACCCTATCCCGAGCGCGGTCATTTCACGTTTGAAGCGCTTAGGCTTACATGTCCCGCTGTGTACCGTCATTACAGACTACGATGCACATGGCACATGGATTAGTCCCGAGGTTGACCGGTACTTTGTGTCTACGCCTGAAGTCATGCGTAAGCTGCGCGCGCGCGGAGTTTCCGTATCAAAAATCCAGGTAACTGGTATTCCGGTTCATCCAAATTTTTGGGAACATCCTGGGCATGATGAAATCAGAGAACAGTTTGGGCTAAAATCCATCCCGACGGTACTCGTTATGGGCGGCGGCTGGGGCCTGATGAACGACGAAGTCATACATCGTTCGCTTACCAATTGGAGAGAAAAAATTCAATTTATTTTTTGTTTGGGGCATAATGATAAAATTCGTCGTAAAATGGAGCTGGATCCTCGGTTCAATCATCCGAACATTCATATTTTTGGATTCACCCGGGAAATCGACAAATTAATGGAAGTATCGAATCTACTCATTACCAAGCCTGGCGGTATGACATGTACCGAAGGGCTGGCCAAAGGGATTCCGATGCTGTTTCACAAGCCTCTCCCTGGACAGGAGGAGGAAAATTGTCAATACTTTACGGCTCAAGGCTTCGGAGAACCGATTACTTCGCTGGATGTTGTCGTGAAATGGATGAACCGTCTGCTATACGATTTTCCAGAAATCGTTCGCAAACGACAAGAGCACATCCATAATGTAGCGCGATATTATCCTCTTCAGAGCGCACAGAGTATTTTGGATATACTGGAACCGAACAGGGTGCTTTCCTAAAAGGAAGCACCCTGTCTTGTTTACTTTATTTATTTTTGTCTATGGTTACTTTCCGTATTTTTCGAGCCGTGTTTTTTCGTACTCTGCCAAAGCGTCTTTCCCAATCAACACCTCGACACGATGAATATTCATACCTTTACCCATGAACTTCTGTTCATATTCCGTCATGACATGCTCCTCATTAATTCCGTCACGATGAAGGTTTAACGAAATATTCGTCATTTGCAGACCGCTGTCAGCGAATGAATTCAGAGAAAACTCAAACAGTGTCTCCGAGTCCGTCTTAAAATGAATTTGCCCTTTGCTGTTCAAAAGCTGACGATACTTGTCCAAAAAACGCGGATGCGTCAAACGACGGCGTGCATGCTTGGCCTTAGGCCAGGGATCGCTAAAATTCAGATAAATGCGTTCTACTTCTCCTGGTTCAAAAACATTTTCGATCTGTTCGATGTTTGCCAGGGCTAATTTGATATTAGGCGGTGTAACAACCTCTGAATCACTCCAGGCCAGACGGGATTTTTCAGTAGCACGGCGAACCAGCTCATCATACATATCAAAGCCGATATAGTTAACCTCTGGATTTCGGTAGCTCATTTGGCTTATAAATTGCCCTTTACCCATGCCAAATTCCACATGAATGGGACGATCATTACCAAAAAGCTGCTGCCATTTCCCCTTATACTGTGTTGGTTCCAAGATGACCAGATCTTGCTGTTCTTCCAGACTTTCTCGTATTCCTTTTCTTCCGCGTAAACGCATGTTACTCCTCCATATACTCTGTTATCAAGGAAAAAGGAACTTCACCCCCGCTTGAAGATACGGAAATGAAATTCCTTTTTCAATATATTTGGATTGGGGTCCAACTAATTTAATTGTTCATAGTCTACCCCATCAGCAGGTGAAAAATCAATTGTCTTTTGGCAAGCGGCTCTGATTTTTTGACGTGCAGACGTGCCAATCTGACGATCCTGTCCAAAACGGACGCCCGTCAATGCTAACGCCTCATCAAAGGTCAACTCAACCGTAACTTTATCCATACGCGTCTTATCCTGCGTTTCCATAAAAGATCACCTCACGGGTTATTTGTGATGGAACCGACGTGCACTTCCCCTAAAGCAGGCGATAGAAACAGCATAGCTGCCTCCCTGAAGAATAACCATTAGCGACTGATAACTTTTTATCTTCAGGATTAAAACAGTCCTTTTATCATATGTCTGGTACCGCTTACAATATAACATATTGTGTAACCTTTTTCAATCCGGAAAGCCATAAAATCCGCACTTTTTAATGACTTTCTCGGTCAAGTGATTCCCATTTAAGATTGAATTTTGTTACAATAGGGTGATCGTAAAAAAAGGAGTACACCCATGAAAACAGATTTGTTGCCTGCTCCTCTCCTGTGGGGAGATAAACGGTTCCATACCTGGAATTACGAAATGCGTGAGCAATTTCAAAATAAAGTATTTAAAGTCATGCTGGATGCGGGTTTTACCTGTCCAAATCGCGATGGTTCTATCGCCAAAGGGGGTTGTACCTTTTGTAGTGCACGCGGATCAGGTGATTTTGCCGGACGTCGCCGTGATGACTTGGTCACCCAGTTCAATACGATTCGGGACCGCCAGCATTTAAAATGGCCCAACGCTAAATATATTGGCTATTTTCAAGCCTACACGAATACGTATGCCCCGGTTGAGGAGCTGCGAGAATACTTTGAGGTTATTTTAGAGCAGCCCGGCGTTGTCGGTCTGTCCATCGCTACACGTCCGGATTGCCTGCCTGATGATGTCGTGGATTATTTAGCCGAGCTGAACGAACGCACGTATTTGTGGGTCGAAATGGGTCTGCAAACCGTCCACGAATCGACCTCTGAGCTGATTAATCGCGCTCATGATACTCAATGTTATCTGGATGCGGTGGAAAAGCTGCGTAAGCGAAATATCCGTGTGTGTGCCCATATCATTTATGGTCTGCCCCAGGAGACACATGAAATGATGCTCGATACAGGACGTGCAGTAGCAGATATGGATGTGCAGGGCATCAAAATTCATCTGCTGCATCTCATGCGCAAAACGCCGATGGTCAAGCAATACGAAGCAGGATTGCTGCGCTTTTTGGAAAAGGACGAGTACATAAAGCTCATTGTAGATACGCTGGAGTTTTTGCCCCCTGAAATGATCGTTCACCGGTTGACCGGAGATGCACCCCGCGATTTACTGATGGGCCCCATGTGGTCGCTTAAAAAATGGGAAGTGCTTAACGGCATTGATAATGAACTGAAATCACGTGAAACGTGGCAGGGAAAATACTGGAGGAAGTCTTAAAATGGGATTCCTGTCTGTTCTGAGCTATGCTCATCAATTGGTAGCTGCACGGGTGCAGCCAGGCGATACTGCTATAGACGCCACCGTCGGCACAGGCGCAGATACGTTGTTTCTGGCTAAAGCAGCTGGCAAACGGGGGCGTGTCTACGGCTTCGATATCCAGCAGGAAGCCTTGGATTATGCCCGTCGTCGGCTGGAAGAAGACACTTCCCCTTCATTAGCAGAAGTATCACTGTTGCTGCAAGGCCATGAGCAAATGCAGCAGGCCATTCCAGACCGGCTGCATGGCAAAGTGGCTGCGGTCATGTTTAACCTCGGCTACTTGCCGTCTGAAGGGGCAGATCCTACGGTCATCACGCATACAGACAGCACGCTCGTCGCACTTGAAGCTGCCTTGCAGTTGCTGCGGCCGCGTGGGATTCTGACTACCGTATTATATCCTGGGCACGCCGGCGGCAGGGAGGAAGCAGAAGCCGTCCTTCAATGGGCTTCTGCCCTTCCAGTCTCCAGCGGTCAAAGCATTATTTACCGTCAATTACAACGAGATGCTTCACCTTACATAGTGGCGGTTGAAAAGAAATAATGTCGGGGTGTTACACTCGTATATTTAGGTAATGAGCAGCTTTTTTAGCCGCCTTACATATATTTTCAGCGCCATATGGGTTTATTCATCCTGGTTTATGGCCCAGCGGCACGTTTTGATTTCCTGATTCAGTTAGATTGCACTCATTACTCATTATGGAGGAGAGAAACAATGCTAAAGCCATACCCGCTGCAATTTCAACCTGAGTTTAAAGAGAGAGTTTGGGGAGGACGAGCCTTAGAACAATTTGGTCTGACCCCACCACAAGGACATATTGGTGAAGGATGGATGATTGCTGATCATCCGAACGGGACAACAACGGTCATCAATGGCGAGCTGGCTGGAAAAGGACTGGATGAAATTCGCCAGACCTACGGACAGGATTGGCTTGGGGCAAAGGGTGTATCGAAAAAAGGCGGACGTTTTCCACTTTTGATCAAGCTACTGGATTGTAATGATGACTTATCTGTTCAGGTGCATCCGACAGATGATTACGCTGGACTTCCAGCTGGAGAATTAGGAAAAACTGAAATGTGGTATGTGCTTGATGCCAAGCCGGATGCCAAAATTATTTATGGTCTAACCGAAGGTGTAACCCGTGAAAGTCTGCGTACAGCTCTTGAAAGCGGAGATATCATGGGCAGTTTGCGCCAGGTTCCAGTTGAAGCAGGCGATACATTCTTCATTCCTGCTGGAACCGTACATGCACTGTGTGCGGGTGTTGTTGTTGCTGAAATCCAGCAAAATTCGGATACAACCTATCGTTTATATGACTACAACCGCCCCGGTCTGGACGGCAAACCTCGTGAGCTGCACATCGAGGATTCCCTTAATGTAACTTCCTACGAAGGTGCAGGCGCAACAACGATGAAAACGGATGGCTTGCAGCCTGGAGAATGGCTCCAACTGGCATCCTGTGAGTATTTTGTTGTGGAAAAGGGTATTGTAGATGGAAGTTGGACACTTTCTACAACGGAAGACAGCTTCACTATTCTTGTGGTTTGCGAAGGCAGTGGGACCATAACATGGGACAATAATACGGAATCTCTTTCCTGCAAAGCGGGAGATTGCTTCCTGCTCCCCGCTAATCTCGGCGGTTACACGCTGAATGACGGAATGACCGTACTTAGATCTTATCTTCCTTAAAGCTTAAAGGATGTGATGTCTAATCATGCGGGAATACACCTTCACCATCGCTGAAGATGACGGAACAGAGCTTTTTACCTACCGCTGGCTGCCCGAGCAAGATGTTCCCGTCAAAGGGATCGTTCAAGTTTCGCATGGCATGTGTGAGACGTCCTACCGCTACATTCGGCTGGCTGAAAAGCTTACCGCTTCTGGCTACGGCGTGTATGCCAACGATCATATCGGCCATGGGCGCACAGCTGGTGATCCTGATAAGCTGGGTATGCCAGGAGCCAATGCGTTCAACCGAATGGCAAAAGGCATGCTGGAGCTAGGCGAAATCGTGGCCAAGGAATTCCCTGATCAACCTCGTTTTTTACTAGGTCACAGCATGGGGTCATTTTTAACCCAAAAAATGATGTATGATGATCAGCAGTCGTATCACGGGTTTATTTTATCAGGAACCAACGGCCGACGTGGTCTGCTGAAACTCGGAGAGCAGGTTGCTCTGCTGCAAGGAAAATTGCAGGGGATGGATCATCGCAGCATGCTGCTCAACGCTATGGTCTTTGGCGGCTTTAACCGCGCCTTTCGTCCTGTGCGTACAGCATTCGACTGGCTGTCCCGTGATCCTGATGAAGTAGATCAGTTCTTGCACGACCCATTATGCGGAGCTATTTGCACGACAGGCTTTTTTCTTGATTTTTTCAGGCTGTTACAAGAAATCCACTGGCCTTCGTCGCTAAAAAAAATCAATCCCAAACTGCCCGTTTATATTTTTGCCGGGGATCGTGATCCAGTGGGCTTGTTCGGCAAAGGTGTGCTGTCGCTAGTGGATATGTATCGAAGCCTGAATCTTCAAGACGTAGAGTATCGTCTCTATCCTGACGGTCGCCATGAGATGCTGCATGAAACCAATCGCGAAGAGGTAATGAATGACATCGTGGACTGGCTTGACCGTCATATTAACACAGAGGGTACCTCTGTTTCCGTTTTATCTGGAGCCTCCGAAGCATCCACTTTATCAGCTTCCTCCAAGTCATCATCCTAGCGAGGAAATAACAAAAGAAACCTTTAAAGTCACTTTTATCGTGCTTTAAAGGTTTCTTTTGTATTCTTTTATCTTCATCAGGGTATCATTTATGAGTTAATTACCATGCATTTCGCTCTTTCAGGGAAGTGATATGAGCTGTGTGATGTTTGCCATGCCAAGCATAGATACCAATGTTTCGTTCCAGACGGATCGTCTGGCCTGATTCAGGATGAATAAACGTTCGATGCAGCTGATCTTCCCCTAACGAACGCAACATGGTCACCCAGCGTTCATGTAGTCCTTCCAGCAGTTGCAACGAAGGTTCCAGCGGCAGCTCCCTAGCATCTGGTATTTCGGCCCAACGCCCCTCATCATAGGGCTTGATTGTCGGTGTATCCTCGGTCAGCGCCAGCTTAAAACGGATATAGCTATTCATATGACTGTCCGCCAAATGATGCACAACCTGCCGAATCGTCCATCCCCCTTCGCGATAAGGCGTATTGAGCTGCTGCTCATTCAGTCCTTCGACCGCTTGACGCAGTTTTCCAGGCAATTCAGCAATGTCGTCGATCCATGTAATCCGCTGTTCTTCTGTAATGGGTTCTGGAATCACGAATGGTCCAATCGGGTAGCGCAAGTCTTTGTCCAAAACAATTCCCGCCCTTCTCTGTATCTGAATGTCTGCAATACCTATAGCCTTATGTTAGTACTATGCAGGAAAAAAAGCAGACCCGCAAGAGTCTGCTTTTGCCATGAACGTGCAGAGGTGATACACTCGCCAGATTTATGTTATCCTTCCAGCAACAATGATTCGGGATCTTCCAGCAATTCTTTGACCGTTACCAGGAAACGGACCGCCTCGCTACCATCAATAATACGGTGGTCGTAGGACAACGCGATATACATCATCGGACGATTTTCCATACGTTCCTCGTCGATGGCAATCGGGCGAAGCTGGATTTTGTGCATGCCCAAAATACCTACTTGCGGCGTATTCAGAATTGGCGTAGACAGCAAGGAACCGAAAATACCTCCATTGGTTATGGTAAAAGTTCCCCCTTGCAAGTCTGCCAGCGAAAGAGAATTGGAGCGGGCTTTGCTAGCCAAATCCGCAATGCTCTTCTCGATTTCAGCAAAACCAAGGCGATCAGCATCCCGGACAACGGGAACGACCAAACCTTCCTTGGCAGATACAGCAATCCCGATATCATAGTATTTTTTCAGTACGATATCATCGCCATTGATTTCTGCATTCACCGTAGGGAAGCGCTTGAGCGCACCAACCACTGCCTTCGTAAAGAAGGACATGAAACCCAACCCTACATCGTGTTTCTCCTTGAATTTATCTTTACGACGTTTACGCACATCGAGAATGGCAGTCATATCCACTTCATTAAAAGTGGTCAGCATGGCGGCTGTTTGCTGTGCTTCCACAAGACGCTTGGCAATCGTCGCTCTCCGACGGGACATCCGATGCCGCTCCACAGGCTTACTATACTCTGTATGAGCTGGGGACGGAGGCACAGGCTTGCCAGCAACAGGAGGCGAAGGTACAGATGCTGTACGTGATGCTTCAGCACTGTTATGCGTTTTTACGTCTTCCTGGAACACACGTCCGAGCGGGTCCTTTCCCTGTACCTGCTCCAGATTAATCCCGCGCTCACGCGCCAGCTTTCGGGCGGATGGTGATGCCGTCTGACCATTCCCGTCGCTATTGGAGGGAATTGGCGATGCAGGCTTTTCTACTGCTTTACCGCCGCCTTCTACGAAAGCTGGTGAAGTTGCTGCAGACGGCGCCTCAGGCGCCTGAGTCGCTGCGGCTTCTCCGGCCCCGGTTGCTTCCGCACTGCCGCTTCCGATCAAGCCAACAGCTTCTCCGATAACCACGGTGTCCCCCTCCTGACGAAGGATTTTTTGGACCACACCTGCTTCTTCCGCACTAATTTCCAGATTAACCTTATCCGTTTCCAGTTCCAGAAGAACATCTCCCTGTCCTACGGAATCCCCTTCCTTCACAAGCCATTTGGAGATTGTTCCTTCCGTGATGGATTCCCCCATTGCTGGCACTATAATATCGCTCACAGCCGCTACCTCCCCAGTGTAATATTGTTTTTGGAATCCTGCTTCAACGCCGATTGAATAATTCGCTGTTGTTCTAGGCTGTGTACTTGCTGATAACCGCTCGCCGGGCTGGAACGATCCGGTCTGCCTGCGTAGCGAATTTCCGCTCCCTGTGGCACAACCTCTCGCAGACGAGGCTCCATATAACTCCAGGCACCCATATTTTTAGGTTCTTCCTGAGCCCATACGAACTCCTTCGCATGTGGGAAGCGGCTGAAAATATTCCGAATTTCCTCTGCCGGGAAAGGATATAGCTGCTCCACACGAATAATGTGCAGACGCTCTTCGGCCTCATTCCCGTTCTTATCCTTCTCCAACGCTTCCTCCAGATCAATGGCAATCTTGCCACTGCAAAGTATAATGCGCTCTACGCGATCCGGACGTGATCCCAGACCAGGTTGTTCCAACACAGGACGGAATGTTCCCTCGCTGAATTCAGAAGCAGGCGAAGCGACACGATTGTTGCGAATCAGGCTCTTGGGCGACATCATCACAAGCGGACGTGCTTCCTCGCTTTCGCTTAATGCAGCCTGACGGCGCAGCAGGTGGAAATACTGTGAGGCACTGCTCAAATTGGCGACAGTCCAGTTATTTTGTGCAGATAACTGGAGGAAACGCTCCAGACGTGCACTCGTATGCTCTGGCCCTTGTCCTTCGCTACCATGCGGCAACAGCATTACCAGACTGGACTTCTGTCTCCATTTGGCACGGCCGGCGGAAATGAATTGGTCGAAAATAACCTGCGCACAGTTGGCAAAATCGCCGAATTGCGCCTCCCAAATAACCAACGTCTCAGGAGAAAACACGTTATACCCATACTCAAAGCCGAGAACCGACGCCTCAGACAATGGACTGTTATGAATACTGAACGAAGCACGTGCTTCCGGCAATGTATGCAGCGGGCAATGGGTACGCCCGGTTTCAGGCTCATGCAGCACAAGGTTACGATGAGCAAAAGTAGCTCGCTCCGCATCCTGACCTGTCATACGAATAGGCTTGCCGTCTGCTAGAATAGTGGCCAAAGCCAGCGTCTCCGCCAAGCTCCAATCTACCTTTTCACCCTCGTTCAGAGCTGTTTTTCTACGTTGTAAAATTCGTTCCAGCTTCGGATATACATGAAAAGCCTGTGGCCATTTGAGCAAGTTTTCATTGATTTGGCGCAGCTTTTTCAATTCAACCGCCGTACGGATCGGTGTGCTCTGATTCTTTTTCGCCTTCACAGCTGTAAATTCAGGCTCTTCTTCCGGTTGATTCTTCACATGCTCATGTGCTTCCTTCAGTCGGATTTGGACCTTATCGATAAGACTGGCAGTATACCCTTCATCGACAATGCCCTGCTTCATCAGCTTTTGAGCATACAATTTGCTCACCGTTGGATGATTTTTCACCTTACGATACACCAGCGGTTGGGTTGTTTCTGGATCGTCGGATTCATTGTGACCATAACGACGGTAACCAATCAGATCAATCAGAAAATCCTTCTTGAAACGATTGCGGTATTCGCCGGCCATACGAGCGGCAGCAATACAAGCCTCTGGATTATCCGCGTTCACGTGTACAATCGGAATTTCGTAACCCTTAGCCAGGTCGCTGGCATAACGGGTCGAACGTGAATCAACACTCTCTGTCGTAAAGCCCAGACGATTGTTGACAATAATATGCACTGTACCGCCGTTACGGAAGCCGCGCAAATTCGTGAAATTGAGTGATTCGGCTACGATACCTTCACCTGGGAACGCCGCATCACCGTGCATAATAATGGTAGCCGCCTTGCTGACATCCAGCTTCGGATAACCAGCCTCACTGCGATCCTCCTGCGCTGCACGTGAAAATCCTTGCACCACCGGATTGACATATTCCAGGTGACTTGGGTTGTTCGCCAATGTCAGACGGGCCTGTACGGCTTCCCCATCTTTTACAAAACGATCCGCACCCAGATGGTATTTTACATCCCCAGTCCAGCCGTAGTTAATTCCTGTGGAACCTTCCGACGGGATCAGATCCTTATTCGGCGAATGATGAAATTCAGAGAAAATTTTGCTGTAAGGCTTGCCCAGCACATGTGCCAATACATTCAGACGGCCGCGATGCGCCATCCCCATCAGGACATGACTTGCTCCCGCATTTGTAGTTAGACGAATAATCTCGTCGAGTACAGGGACAAGCACATCATTACCCTCGATGGAGAAACGTTTCTGCCCGACGAATGTTTTATGCAGGAACTCTTCGAATTGCTCTACTTCTATCAATCTGCCCAGCAAAGACTTGCGTTCCTGTGTTGTGAGTGGCTTGGAGGACCAACCGGATTCAGCATAGCTATTCAACCAGCTACGTTCCTCCTCGTTATGAATGTGACTAAATTCATAGGCAATCGGTCCTGTGTATGCTACACGTAGCCGTTGAATGGCTTCCCATCCATTCAGTGTTCCCGCAGGAGCGTTATCCCATATTAAAGAGGCTGGAAAAGCCTTCAGGTCTTGTTCAGTTAAACCGTAAGATGCTGGATCAAGCAACCGTGTATCCTGCTCTTCATCCAGTCCCAGTGGGTCAATTTGGGCGGCCAAATGTCCGTATTCACGGATATTCCACACCATTTTGCCCGCTGTAACCGCTTTCTGCAATGTGTTTGAATCAAGGTTCCCCAGAGCATTTGTAGGGGGGCCCTGCAATTTGTTGTCTATCATGGAAGCAGCCGAATATTCGGATTGTGGCGGCTCGCCCCATTGATCAAACAGCTCGCGGTAAGCCGGATCAACTGTTCCGGGGTCCGCTACATACTTTTCATACTGGTCCTGCACATAACCTAGATTAGGTCCGTAATACGTCTGCCAAGGTACCTGTCTGCTGCTCTCTTCCATTGTCATCTCGTTCCCTCCGTCAAATTTTGAAATTCATAGCTGGACGGAAATCATTTTCATTTTGTTGTTTTGATAAATCTTAAATTTGAGTAATTCACACTATGTTCACATTATATGAAATCCATCATCAAAAGTCGAATTTCACAGTGTTTATTTCTCTTCCATTGTATAAACTTTTCTAGCTATGAGCATTTCCTTTTTCTCAACATATCCATGCGTAAATGAGATGAATCGGGTTGTTCTGTAATTCTGTAGTCTTTATCATCTAAAGATTAGGATGTGATATAAAAAGATATCTTAATCGCAAACTTAAATCTGTGACTGATATAAAAAGAATCGCTACAAATGGCGAGACGTTAGCTTAATAAAGATTGAGGTTGACACCCTTTTGTGAGTCAGGAATCAAACACTTGGCAACCTAAATAACCAGCCATTGGATATCGAGCGATGGCTGGTTATTTAGGTTGCCGATATGATGCAAATTCAAACTTAAAGTGACATTAAAGTCACTTTTCTGTACAATTTTCCTGCTTTTCACTATTATTTTACTTAGGCATCTAAAAACCGCTTTGAAAGTGAAAGGGATGGAACTGTGACTGGACTAAAACAAATACTTAGAAACAAGAATTATGTCAGATTTTTTCTGGCAACCTTTGCCTCACAAATGGGAGGAGTTATCGGGGTTACTGCATTCATGTTTTATTTGTTGAAACGGTTTTCAAATCAGCCTTACTATGCAACGATTGCCGAGTTAATGTATTCGCTCCCGATGCTGGTAGTATTTCTCGTGGTTGGAGTGCTAGCAGATCGGATGGACAGACAAAAAATTGCTGTTAATTGTGACTGGATTAGCGCTTTTTTATCTTTATGCTTGCTTATTTTTATTTGGGTCGATTCGATTCCTTTGATATTTGCCCTCCTCTTCATCCGTAGTGCTGTCTCCAAATTTTTCTTCCCAGCCGAAAGTGCCATTGTACAGGGGATATTAAGCGAAGATGATTACACCATTGCCGCAGGTCTCAATCAAATGATGGGGAGCCTTTTCATGTTATTTGGAGGAACTCTCGGGGCGGTCGTTTACTGGCATCTTGGAATTACTGGAGCCATCCTCATTGATGCTGTTTCTTTTATTGTGTCTGCACTGCTTATTCGCTCCTGCAAAATTTCCAAGGAAGTACGCCTTCCGAACGGGGCACATCATTTTAAACAACTAAAATTCAAACTTGTCATGATCGATTTTAAACAAGGATTTCTTTACATATTACGCAACAGACTATTGCTTTGGTTGGTTTCAGGCTTTTTTATGTTTGGTATTTTAAATGGTGGTTTTAGCGTTTTACCGATGTTTATTCTTAAATATAAACTAGCTCCAGGCAACTATGAGCAGTATACGGTATGGGCAGGTATTATTTTTGGAGCTGGTGTGTTGCTTGGTACCCTAATCGCTTCGCTCATCTCCGCCAAGTTAAAGCTACACCAAATGATTGCAGCCGGAGTTCTGGTAGCCGGACTGGGGATATGCACACTTGGATTTGTTAACCACCTCTATGCTTTTCTGATTATCAATTTTGTCATTGCACTGATCCTTCCGTTCATTAACATTGGCATAGGAGGATGGCTGCCTCGTATTGTAGATCCTCAAATGATGGGACGTGTGCAAGGTTTGATTAATCCGTTAATGATGCTGTCCCAGTCTCTTACATTAGGTTTTATTGCTGTAAGCTTTCCTTCATTTATTTCAATTGAGTTCTTGTTTTTATTAGTTGGGGTCTGTACCGTTTTTGTAGGAATATACTACACTATTGTGCTTCCCCGTTATGCTGATTACAGCACTTCTTCTAAGGCCCTTCAGGAATCTTTATAGGCAAATGGAAAAAGTTTATAAATGGTAGCATTGAAGGGATTGTTGATTTGTCACTTTTGCCTCCAATCCCGTGCAGAAGCAGAAGTGGCTCCATCCTATCTCCCTTCAATGCCTCACAAGTACATACATTCGTTGTATACGGCTAGCTCGTCAAAAGCCAGTAGCGACAAAGAGCGATAGGATAGATGTAATATACAAAAAAAATGCCCGGCAGGCGCACGATCCGCACCCGCAGGACATTTGGATTATTATCGGAGTAGCGGGATTCGAACCCACGACCTCACCCACCCCAAGGGTGCGCGCTACCTGACTGCGCTATACCCCGATGAACCAGTGTATGTAAATCGTTGCTGTTATTTACCATTATAATCTGGTCATAAAAGACTGTAAAGGCATAGTTTAGTCTGAGTGACACAAAAAGTATAGACTAAAATCTTAGATCACAGGAGCTAACCATGCAGAGCAAAAAAATAATCATTTCCGCAGTACTATTAGTTTTTTTAGTACAATTAAGCATTCCTATGTGCTACACCTTTGCACAGGATGAACTTGTCATAGATCAAAAAACGAAGGAGAGACTAGCAGAGCAATATGGCTTGGAAGAACCTCAGCCACCTGCATCAGAGCAGCAGAAAAAAATATTTTTCGAAGCTGATTGGGGTTTTAGCACTCCTGCTGGTGCTGTGGTGCAAGAATTGATCAGCTTCACTCACAATCCGCTCATATTTATTAGTCAGCAACTGTTACGTTCGCTAAAATAGCCCTGTACAAACTTTAAATACAATTTCCTTCCATATATAAGGTGGTTGCATTGATTTTTGTATTCCATTTCCAAATCTCCTTCTTGCTTTGCGACCTTAATTCGAAGAAAAATTCACGGTAACATCACCTGATACCAAGATCGTTAAAAGATCCATAAAATATTGCTGTGATGAAAATTCATAACATCTCTTTTCTTGGTCCCATTCTTCCTCAAATCTTTCCAATAAATAATGTGCATTTTTCCAATTGATCGTGAACGGTCCTACTGCCCCAAAACCTCCACAGAGACAGTCCGATATACTGTCCAAGCTAAATCCAAAGTACCCTCCCGGCCCATTAATCGCTTCACCAAGTGCTATAAAAAATGTTGTAAAATCAGATATGTATTTGCCCTCTAAAGTGTAGACTTCTCCTCGTTTATCCGGTCTGGCAAAATGATTAGATGCAGAATATATTCTAGTCACGTTTAGCCATCCGGATCGCTCTTCTTTAGAGAGAAGGTATGCCATATATTATTCTCATGCGGCTGAGCTCCCTTTAAAAACTCCCATAATCTTAAATCTACAGAGGAGGGCTTCGTTTCAAACATGCCTGTTAACTCCAGATGGAAATTTTCTTTATTGTAATTTTGTTTATGGATTATGTAGGATTCAGGTAAATGAAAATAATAGCTTCCAATCACTTTTTCTTCATCATCTAAAATAGCAATGTACAAGTTGGATATAGATTGTTTTGTCTTTGCTATGTTTCTTATGAATTCCTCATTAAAGACAAATTGTTCAAACATGACCTTTTCATACGTTTCGACCATGATATCAGCCGTTAATCCAACCATATCTCGACAAAAACCAACTGTGAGCCCACTTTCATCATCCATAACAGCAAATCTATATTTCATATCATATCTCCTCACAATAATTTTAAGGAATATAGCATTTTAGGAATATAAAATCATGTAAAAAGTTCTAAAGATTCTAGCAAAAAGTCACGCTTACATTTGTTTTTATGATCAGCTAGCTTCCTTCTTATCATTTGTCTACATAGTTCCTTTTGAGCTTTAGTAATTTTATCTTGCACGTTACTTATCAATTGATAAGACTGTCTGCTCGCTTCAAAGGTATCATCCAGTAAATCTACCAGCACCACAACCTGCTCAGATACATCAAAAAATTCTAAAGCATATAACAGTGTTCCTCTATTCCCCTTGGTCTTTGGATTTCTTAACAAGTCGATAAGTGGCAGCACCGCTCCACTGTCTCCTAGATCAGCTAATGTAATGGCAATTACATTTACAGTATATAACAACTATCCAGTCCCAACGCAATAATAATTTACATATAATAACAAAATTATGTCTCTTTTGTACATAACGAACAATGTCAAGGACCTGAATAAATTTCAACTCATTGATTTAAAATAAACAAAATGTTATATTGTCTATAAAATAATCATCAATTAATTGAGGTGTTTGCTAAAATGGATCATTCCGAACTATTCTGGAATGCTGGCGTTGAAGAACTGAAGCGCGGATATATACGCCAACGGGAGCAGGTGGTTTGCCTGCTGGATGGACAACGATACGAACAAGGCATCATATATCAGGATCAAGGGGTATTCTATGACGCGGAGCGGTATATGCGCCTTCATATTGAGCGGACGTACGGTTCGGTGTTTGACTATTTGATCGGTCTGGACAAAAAGCTGACCGGACTGACGGATCATCAGAATCGGCTGCTTCAGTTATTTTATCAAGGGATGGGCGATGCGGATATTCAAAAGGAAACCGGAATCGGCAGCGCATCCACCATACGCAATCATCGCTTTGGTCTCAAGGAGAAAGAACGGCAGGCCAAGGTATTTCTCACATTAATGGAACTGTTAAAAGAGAAAGATCGTCACGCTCCCGCCATCGTAGAAGTACCCGTACGAGCACGGATGGTAGACGAACGCTACAACATTACAGAAGACGAAAAGCAAAAGATACTCACAAAGTATTTTCCGAATGGTACAGACGGTCGCCTAAAGACCTTTAAAATGCAAGAAAAGCACAAGCTGATTGTGCTGCGTGAAATTGCGGGTCGTTTTGTGAAGGGACAAATATATCATGAAAAAGATATCAATGCGATTTTACAGGAAGTATACGACGATTATGTCACGGTGCGAAGATATATGATCGAATATGGTCTACTAGATCGCAAACCGGATGGCAGTGAATATTGGTTGAAGGAATCGTAAAGCTAGACATTTATAAAATAGGGGGATTCGACAATGGATCGGAGAAAAGAACTAGTTCAGCAATACATGGAGATGAAGACAGAGGCGGGAATCTATTGTATTCGCAATACACGCAATGGGAAAATTTTCGTCTCTTCCACGCCGAATTTAAAGTCGCTGAATGGACGGCGTTTTGAGCTAAATATGGGTGGATTTAAGAATAAACAACTACAACAGGAATGGAATGAGTACGGCGAAGATTCGTTTGAATTTGAAGTGCTGGATGTTTTGAAGAAAAAGGATTCGGAATTCTTTGATGTCAAAGACGCGCTGGCAAAGCTGGAGCAGACCTGGCTTGATCGACTCCAACCTTACGGGGACAAAGGATATTTGTAAACTTACTGCTCCGCGGAAAACTCCTTGCGAAGATAGCCAAAAACAACAGCGTCCACAAACTGACCTTTTTCATAAAAGTAATCTCTCAAGTGACCCTCTTTAGTAAAGCCACTTTTGAGCAGCAGCCGTCTGGAGCCTTCGTTGTCTGGATCAATGAAGGCTTCTATACGGTGAACCTGCGGCAACTGAAAGCCGTAATCCACCACCACCTCCATCGCTTCTGTCATCAGGCCTTGCCGCCAGTATTCCGGTGCCAGCTCATAGCCGATTTCGATACGGGAGTGCTCCTTCTGCCAGTTATGAAATCCAATTGTGCCGACGATCCGCTCAGGAGCATCTTTTAGCGTAATCCCCCAACGAAAGCCCTCTTGCTTCTCATATCTGGTTAACATGGAACGAATAAATTTCTCTGCTTGCTCTACCTCCGTAAAGCTTTCCAAATCATAATATTTTGTGACTTCATCTCTGGAGAAATAGGTGAATATGTCCTCCGCGTCTGCTAATGTAAGCTGTCTTAAATAAAGCCGATCAGTCACCAAAGTCGGAAACGTTTCCATTGCCATCATACATCTCCCCTCTACATCGAAAAACCTATTTAATCAACCACCATCCGATCCCCACCAACACTCCATTGATGAGAAATAATGTGACGCATGCTCTCCACTTGTTGATTTCACTTGTTTGAAAAAAGCTAGTCACAGTACTACGACACAGAAATATTGTAAAAAATAAATTCCAAATAACACGCATACCATATTTAACGTAGTATAGAGCAGGGCTAAGCTGCACACCGCCTAGCGCTGGGGAGATATCGGGAATAAACAGAATGGCACACGCATAACGCATGGTCTCATATGTAAAATAAAATAATGCCAGCCACCAAGCCCACCTCTTACCAAACAACATACCAACGCCGGCAGTCGTTCCTGCCAAACCGAGTAGAGCAATGAACCCTTGAAACATGCCTCTGCATATGCCTAATAATGTAGAAGCCTCATTTAATGCATTAAGCGTCAATAGCTGTGTCACCAACAGGAGTGCTCCATTAAAAATCAGTAAAATAGCTGAAATGCTTACACCTAAAGGTCGTTCGAAAGCCACGTTCGTTACATAATCTTCTACTTCTTTTTTTGTATACAGATCGGACACTTCTTCTACTCTCCTAACCCAATTATTACATCCATTTTTGCGACGGGCATAATAACAGTGTGTTTTCGCCTCATTTCCATATATCGGCTTTTAGGAAAATATGGTTTAATCTTCCCTGAAAAATCCCTCGTTACCTATAGAATAATTATTATCCAGGGCAACAATGCGATCAAATCAATGTCATGAGAATCCTGATTGTTAACTGAATCCCAAATAGAGTAATATCTATCCTTATAATACCATTCCAAGAGTGAATCTGACAAATGATTGGTACTAGTACTTATGAATGTGTACGCGTTATTTTCGTAGCTCTGTAACCTTTAGAGGACTCGATATACTCTACTTGATACCCCATTCGGGCATCCAAAAGCTCTTCCATGAATGGGAGGCAAGGACTGTAAATAAAGCTCCCTCCTGGCCGAATGGCTCTAAGCAACTCCATATGTTTATGAGCGTACTCCTGGATATTGCCGTCTGTCTTCAGATGATGATGTATAAAATGATTGGAGAATGCCATATGTGAAATGATCGTTCCCCATGTACTTTCTCCATAAGTGGTCTCTAACCAATCCCCTTGAATGACACAACCTTCTGTCTCAGCCAGCCGATCTGTTCCGTAAGCCTCAATTCCCAAGGAACGTAAGTAGGTAACCAACCGTGCCTCTGATCCGCAACCAACATCTAGAACAGGCTCTTGCAAACGAGCAAGGTCCAATCCTAGCAGATTGGCTTGCAGCTCCGGCGTATATTCCTCACAAGGTATCCAAAAGGTATACTCACTCTCTGCATACTTCTCGAACATTTCACGTCCATTGGTACGAATAAGGAAATCTCTCAAATGCCCATAATGCTGCTGAAGCAGTAAGTCCAGAGTTGCTCCAGCTATAGTTTTCTTTTGAAACAGCCTTTCAATCCGGGTGAAAAATCGATCATACAGCTCCGCAAGCTCCCTTGCATGATTTGTGTGAAAATGTAGATACTGATTGGTATTTACAAACTGGGACAGTATTTTGGCCGCTACATCTTTCACAAAAACATGATATGTATGTTGGCGCTTCAAACTTTGAAGCATGAGGATCAGTTCCGGGCTTCGCTGCGTCAGCCAGTACGTCATTTCCGTTGAAGGTCCTAGCAGAACAGAACCCTCGCGCATGTAAAATAAACTCCGATGCTGATTATGCAGGAGTTGACCGTTAATAAGATTATGAAGTTGAGCGACTGTCATGCTGCTTCCTCCTTTAAGGTACAGAACATTAATGCCCTACCCAATCCTAAATATTTCTGGGTTTGGGTAGGGTCAGCTTGTTTTCTGAGTGTATCATGGTTATGGAAACTCAGTGCTATTGCAACTTTTCTGCCTTTACATAAGAAGATAAAGGAATATTCAAGTCACGAACCCCTTGGGCTACCAACCGGGCTATTTGCTCCGCACCATACTCCTGAAAATGTGTATCATCCTTCACACCATCAGGAAATGCAGGATAGACACCTGGATCCAAATGTAAAAATAACGGAAGTGTTCCTTCCAGTCCCAGTGTATCATAGTAGTCTACACTCAATCGACTAAGATCGACCAGCGCAACCTTCGTCTCTGAGGCTGTTTCCTTCATGGCCTGCACATATTCCGGAAAACTGATCCGAAACGAAGCGCTTGCTGCATCATAATCCCGGCGGCCTACAGGAGTAATTAACACAGGTATCGCACCGCGTTGGGTGGCTCCTTGGATGTACGTTTTCAAGTATACTTTGTAATCGGCCGGTGAAACATAACGCTCCTGATTATTGATCGCAGCATCATTATGCCCAAACTGTATAAACAGGTAATCTCCTGGACGGATATTTCGTAAAATATCATCTAACCGCCCTTGAACCAAAAAGGTCCTCGTACTACGTCCACCAATAGAACGGTTCACAAAAATAGTCTCATCTGTAAAAAATGGAGCAATCATTTGCCCCCAGCCTGCCTGAGGCTTCATCGAGGCTTTGTAAGTTTGAACCGTAGAATCTCCTGCAAGGTATACGGAAGGATGCTCTCCAGCCGTTCGAGCTTCCTTGGGAGTGATAACCAGGGCGTTGATCTTCGCTTCATTTCCTGAGAAATACAATTCGAGCTGACCGTCGATGAGTGCAAGCTCGAACGCAGCCTCAACAAATTGTCCTGCTGTTTTGGTAGTAGGTTCTACTTTCACAATGGATTCGGCTTTAACCGTAATATCCGTGTTTCCAGCAGTATCTCCGGCAATTAGAGAAAGCGTGTAATCCGCAGGTGGTAAATTGACGACAAAGGATGAGCCTTGAACACGCACAAAATCTGAGCGTATAGCATCACTTCCACCACGGTTCTCTTCAGTTACCTTGGAAAGATCGGTAAATCCATAGCCACGCTCAGGCGTGTAAGCATCCTTGGCAGTGACCTGGGTGTAGCCGTCTGCTACATCTCCAGGACCAAAATCAAAACGAAGAGGCGCCGCAAGCTGCTTCTCGGCTAACGCCTGCCCTGGAATAAGTATAGTTGCAAACAACAAGCTGAACCCTGCGCATAACCCAATCATCTTACCCAACAACCTGTGACGCTTTCTCTTTTGTTTCAAGCGCAACCCTCGCTTCTCAGATTATTTGAGTGGCTTGTCATCGTCTATACGTCTGTTGATTCCGGCCAGCCTCTGGCAGCCTTGGTCCAGTGCCCAGGAGGTCACAACACCCATCGTGTACCTGATCAGATCCATGGTCAGAAACCCTTTGCCAAGCACTAGGCCGCCCAGGGTTGTCGCCCGAATGTGGTTAATCCAGGGAGCCTGGTACATCTGACTGAACTCAATAGCAAAGCAAAACAGCAAACTGCCCCAAAGAGCTACAGACAACTGACGATTCACCCACAACATTCTCAGCCCAAAATAAATCATACACGCCCACAAGGCATCCCCAAAATGATTAGCAACGAATGCAGGTAAGTGGGTGGAGAAAGCCCGGCTTCCCAAACCCAACAAGATCATGACCAGCACAGCAACCAAATACACAGCACGAGCTTTCCAGTGGAACCTCTCCATATTTTTCAGAATAACTCCCCTACTGTTGCTTTTACGAATGTTTCTCATATTACATTACCTGTCCGAACACTGAAAAACATCCACTAAACGGCTGAAAAGCTCGTATAGCATCCCTTGGGATAGCGTTTGCAAGATTGCTGAACCTTAAGCTGATGTCATATTGTATGCACACCAACTTGTCTGTATTTTTCGTCATATCATGAATCATAATAAGCCTCCACAGCATCCTTCAAGCGCCCGCTAAAATTCGATACCACGCACCTTGGCAAAAACCATTTGGTGTGCCATGCTCCCCTCTTCATCATACTCGATGTTTCTTAAAATTCCTTCCAGTGTAAAACCTGCACGTTTTGCTACCTTGGCGCTGCGCGTGTTTCTAGAATCACAACGAATCTCCACCCGATTGGCATGCAAATGCTGTATGGCAAAATCCGTAATACTGTGCACGGCCTCAGTTATAATACCTTTTCCAGTCCATGAGGTTCTGAGCCAATATCCAATTTCAAATCTTCGTGCGTCCCAATCAATATGATGCAGACCGCTGCTGGCTACAAATTGTCCCGAAGCCGTATCAAATATATACAGCACCATGTCAGATCGATCCAGGAATTTAAGTCTGGCTTGGCGTGAACGAATTTCAGATTCCTCCGCCGAAGGGAGATTTCTAGCAAAAGGAAGCCAAGGTCGCAGCTCATTTACACTTTCTCGTATCGCCTCATTAACCGCTGCACCATCGCCCCATTGCGGAGCGCGTATGGTCAATCGCTCCGTCTGGAATTGCTCCGGGAACGATAACAGAATGGGATTCGGTTGCTGCTCCCTACTCATGATGCCCCCTCCTCCATATTCGATGGATAACTGAGGTGATCCAGCCAGCCAGTGATTTCGCGCAGACTTTCAATCTGATGATCTGGTGCAATGTCCGTTTCACTCCACGTCATAAAGCCTTCAAGCCAGATGGTATGCAATCCTGCACTTTGCGCACCACGAATATCATTCGTCGGATGATCGCCTACATAGCAGGCATGACTAGGTTCGGCAATGTCTAGCTCATTCAAAGCTAATTCGAAAATTCGAGGATTAGGTTTTTCGATGTTGACGCCACCCGATACGATAATGGAATCCACGTAATCTCTCAGCATCACTCGGTCGATTTTCGCCTGTTGTGCGCGGAGTGAGCCGTTGGTAATAATGCCAAGCTTCAGGCCCCGAGACCGCAGCTCAGACAGCACTTCCTTGGCCCCATCCATCAATACCGTAAACTTATGAAATTCCCCATACCAAAAGCCCAGCATCTCCTGTACTGTTGTATCGGGATTTTTCAGTTTCAGGTTTGCATGCAGCTCAGTATATAGCTCCTTCTTATCCCGGTAGCCGTCCCGATCTGCCAGACGTATTCGTTCAACGACAGCCGCACGGCTGGCTGGTTCTTCTGCCACAATAAATCGTTCTATAAAACGCTCCGTATATGCAGCAAATGCCTGTTTGCGATGAATCAGTGTATTATCCAGATCAAAAATAATGGCTTCTATAAACATAACGAGCTCCTTTCTGTCAGTTCTTTATACCGATTGGATTCGAAACAAATTGAACAACTCCAATCACAAGAAGCAAGAAAAAAATAGACAAGAAAATGATGACCATATACTTTAGGATTTTGCTGGAAGTCGACTTTTGTTCGAGTTTGGTCTCGATGTGGGCTAGCCTTTCCTTGATTTCTTCCAAATCCTGTTCCACCTTCATTTTATGCTCTCCTTCCTTCGCCTCGACTTATTTAACTTCCTAGTGATTCGACGCTTCAACTACATAAATCACTCCAAAAGCGAACTGTTTTTACGGCCTCAAAATCAATCTGTTCGTAAGTCTTCTCTCCAAATTCCAGCTTGAAATACTCCTGCAAACTTTCTCCATACACGATAATATCCGTTTGATACACTGAAAATACCGGATTTCCTTCTTCACAAGGCTGCTCTGGGATATATCGGTGACCATAGATGGGGATCAGCTTGGGCACGCGCAAAAACTCACGTTTACACGTATCAATGGCGTCCTGCAAATCTGTTGGTCTATTCCCCCATTCAGAAGGCCAGAACATATTCTGTTCCACATCGAAAATCATACCTTCGAGCGGCCAATTCAGCCTTTCCCAAATGACACCCATCCGCTGTGGTGACGTATCTCTCCAAGGAATAAAGCTTCTACCGATGGGAAGAACGTTCATCAGCAGCTCTCTTAAGTCGGGCGGAAAGTGAATATCATACCTGTCTTCGATCTCAGTAATCTCCCGGGTGGATAAGCCTGGGGTTAAGATTACATCGTTTTTACGTAACAGATCGATAATATAAGCGACATTCATCTTGGATTGAACACCTCCATCGTTGTCTGACTGCACCTACCGATTGATTTCTAACAGTTCGTCGAATGGATGCTGTCTGCTCTTTCCCAAAAATATGTACTTCCTTCTAGTGTAATCCAATAGGAAAAGAAATCCAAGACTTATCCGCAAGGCGTTGCTGAATAAGCTTGGATGATAGGAGAGTCCTTTTTCAGCATATAAGACCTTTAGACTTGTTGTCCGTTCATCTGAATATCTACGTCTACCTGCTGTCCCAGCCAAGTCCGCATGCGATTCCATGAAAATACCTGCTCCATGTGAAAAACACCATATGGAAGTTCTGAACGATACAGGGCAAGCGCTGCAAAGACGGCGACTTTCGCAGTTAAATCAGACTGATGTTGTCCCTTTAGCCTGCATTCGACCCTCGTCTCCTTGCCATTGAGCGTTCCTTGGGCGTCTACCTTGACTGCTACAGCATTTTCTCCAAAGTGCACCTTACCAAAGCTGCGAACTACAACCTCACGAACTGCTGGCTGTCGGAGCAGACTTGATATCCCGATCGTCCGAAGCCCTGCCAGAAGCCGGGTGGTCAAGTGCGAATCGAAGCACAGGCGTGTGCTGACTGTAGGAACATTGAGTGTACGTGGAAGTGTCTGCTGATCCGTAAAGGGAAACCGATATACCCGATGACGACCTGCTCCTGCACCAAAGTCTGCCACTATGCCGTCGGTAAACGAAACTCCCTGGGTCACCGTCAGAGCCACTCTCCTGCAAGGCGGGCGCGAGCATATGGGCGAGAAACAGCTGGCCGTATGGTTTGAGCCTGCTAAAGCAACTGATATGTTACCGCTTAAGGCCGAGATCTACTCATGGACTAAACGAGAGAGACAGCTGTCCGGCTCATTGTGCAAGGCTTTTCTACCAAGGAACTGGCAAGTGCACTTCATATTACGGCTTACACAGTGCAGGATCATCTGAAAGCAATTTTCTTGAAAACAGAGGTAAGCAGCCGTCGTGAGGTAGTATGGAAGGTATATTCCAGATTTAATTAAAAATTATAAAGACAGATGACCCACTTAAAGGATCATCTGTCTTTGCATCATTGCTCTATTGAGACGCATGAGTCTTATTTCTGCGAAGAGGATTTTGTATCGTCGTATGATACTGGTGTGGGCTTCGCAATCCATTCATCAGCCTCTGGCTCGATATCCACACCGTTGTCCAGCTTCGTCTTCTCCATCAAGGAATCTCCGTCCTCGTTCTTCTTGTTGCGGATTTTCGCCTCGTCTTGAGTATGGTCGCTCATGTTGATTCCTCCTTTATTAATTTCATCTGATGGTTGTACCTTAATCATAATTACCCATTGCTGTCCTGTACAAACCTCTATACGACCAGATGCCCTTTTTTCTCCGCCGGTCCAATGGTCGCCTCAATGCCAGCATTAAACTCCAGGAAGTCGCTTTCTACTCCATCACTGAAAATAACTCCGTTCTCCGGCATCTGCGAAGCAATACGCAGCGGTCTTTCAACTGCCACCTGTCCAAATACCAGCTCCGCAGCAGTCGTCCGACTGGGAAACGGTTCTCTCACCGTAAAATAAAGCGATGGCAAACTCCAGGCTGCACGATGATCATGCGCCATTCCTTCTACCGCCCCTGCTTGACTGAAAGTAGCATCTGACATCAGGTGATCTGGAGTCAGCGAGACCGGGTGCCGTGTAGCACTGCCGACAATTCCGGCCGCTCCAGCCAACACACTCTTCAACCAGCCTGTCGCTCCCAGACCCGTGGAAACAATAATACCGCTGGATGATTGCTGCTCTACCTGCCCCTCCAATCTCAGCTCATATCTCGCAGACACATGAGTTTTGCGCCCGATGAACAAATCGTTCACGGCATATAAGGATTGACCGTCATTCAGTTGGGCCTTAGCCAGCGTAACCTCCTTAATCGGCCGTCTGTGCACGAACACATCTGGCACCACCCAGCGCAGATCGGATACAGTAAACGGCAGCAATACCCCGTCCCAGCGCATTGGATCTGGATTCACACCGATCAGCGGCTGCTCTGTTAAATATTTTAACGTGTTGGCTACCAGCCCATCCTGCCCCAGTACCACCACCGTATCCTGTTCACCAAAAATAAAGTTCGGCACATGCTCCCGCTCCACAATCTGTACACGTCCCAAAGCCGATAACTCAGACGTCGCCGTTGCCACCGCCCTGCGGTAATTCTCATCTTCCAGCACATAATCACTGAAATCCGCCCCCAGCCGTTCCATAAAGAAACGAGCCTGCTGCACCGTATTGTATCGGACAATCAGTTCCTCCAGTCGCGTTTTACGCTTCACCAAAATAATCTTCTGCTCTGTCATTCGGCTGTTCATCGTGTTCTTCCTCCAGAGCCTCTCGATCCTGCTGATCCGCTCGTTCCCGTATCTGACATGAGACCTTGCAGCAGATCCGGTGTAATGTTCAACTGACCAATTTTTCCTGCATTTTCTGCGAGTTCCTGAAAGGCGATCGCAATCAGCTTATCTGGGCTCATATCCATATTGGCCATAGCTTGAAGTACGTTAGGCTCGACATCCTGCAACGATTTCATCACCGCTGTCAGCTCATAGGCCTTGGCATCGGCTTCGGCCTTTTTATTCGTTACGGTCAGCTCAATCAGTTCGCGCTTTTTCTCCTCCAAGGCCGTGTCAAACCGCAGCTGCTCCTCCTTCATCTCACTTTGCTTTTGCTTTACGGAACGCTCGGCATCGAGTTGGGTTTCGCGAATCTGTCTTTTTTTCGTCTCCACCGCAATTTCTGTATTCAGCTCATTCTCCTTCACACGCCGCTCCTGCTCAATGGATGCGTTACGGCGCTCATACAAAGCTTGATCCGCATTCCGAAGAATTTCCTCCCTCGCCTGTGCTTCCAGTGCTCTCATCGTCTCCTTATTTGGTAAAATCGCCAAAATGGACAGCCCCATGACCTCAATACCCAGTTTCTCCATTTCTGTATGCTGAGCCATATCCTTCGTCATATTTTGCGCGAGCCGTTCACTGGACTGAACAGCCTCCTTGAGCGGGACACGTTCCAGATACTTTTTGGTAAGTACCTTTGCGATGTTAATCACCCGTTGGGCCAGCTTGCCCGGATCATCTGAGATATGGCGCTTCCCCTTCAGGTCATACGTATAGTTCAAAATCTGCGTCGTTCGCCGATAATCCACAATCCGATAAGTCAGCTGTCCCTGCACTGTCACCGCCTGAAAATCATTCGTCATGTCCTCAAACATGAACGGTACATCAATGGAAGAGATCGGTACGACGACAACCGAGGTAGTCGGGGCGTAGTAATAAAAAGATAATCCAACTCCCTCCCGAACCACCTTCCCATTCTTCACCTTCATGACATACTCACTGGGCTGAAATTTAACAAAATTAAATCCAAACATCGTCGTTTCCTCGCTTTCTTTATTGTGTTCGGCGCCTTGTTAATTCTTAATTGTTATTATCAATTTGTTATTAACAATAAAATAGCATAGATAAACAATAATATCAATATGACATTTATAAAAAATTAAAGGCCGCTTCCCCTCCGATTTGCTCGGTTAAAGGAAACAGCCTCAGATTAGGAAGCATCAGCTTCCCTTTTTCTATCGGATATCACTTATATTCCATTCTCTATAGAACTGCTCCAGATACATTTCCATCCATTGATGACGGACCTCTGCCAGCTCTCGGGCATAAGCAGTATTCATTAAATCCTTGAGCTTGAGCAGCTTTTCGTAAAAATGGTAAATGGCACTTTTACCTGCGGCGCGATATTCATACTGTGAATAGTCTTGATCCGGTTCATGCATGACACTGCCTTTTGAGCCTGCATACATAAAGGTTCTTGCAATCCCGATCGCCCCCAGGGCATCCAACCGATCTGCATCCTGTACAACCTGACCTTCCAGCGTTTCCATAGCCGGGTTTTGTCCACCATTGTAGGACATTGTAGCAATGATGGTCATCACGTGTGTGATCACATCCGGATCGTTTACATGCTGATGCAGCCACTGCTCCACTTTATCCAGCCCCGCTTGTTTGGATTCATTTAATTTTTCATCCGCTACATCATGCAGCAGTGCTGCCAGTTCACATACGAATGGATCTGCACCTTCTTTTGCAGCAATTTCAATAGACAGCTTCCTCACCCGATCAATATGCCACCAATCGTGACCACTGTGATCATGCTCCAACTGCTGCTGTACATACGGCTCTGCCTTTTGGATGATTTCTACCATTATCGCTTCCTGTTGCTCTGTTCGTCTCTTCATAAGTCACCTTTCAATCCCGTCCATATGTGCTATGTGAGGTTGGTTTGTTTTTTTATACGCATGTCCATTTGCTTAGCACGAATCATCGAGAGCGCCTTACGGGCTGCCAGTTTCCCATTCGGGCTTCCATGCTTCACTACTTCTTTTAATAATTTGGTCGCTGGTTCATACCCATGATGTCCCAAAAGCATACATGCGCGTTCCTGTACATACATATCTTCATCATCCACATAGGAAAGCAATGAGTCCACCTCACTGACAGGTGTAACTGCCATTAAGCTGTAAAGAAGCTGGCATCTCACATCATCCTCCATAGATGAATCCTTTTCCAATATAGCCTGTAATTCATTCTTACAGTGAATATCTTCTGCTAGTTGTTTGGCACTTATGTCCCCACCAGATGGGTAATCCTTGTGCATCTGTTCCCAATCCAGCACTGGATTTTGCTCCAACTCTGCAATTAGCGAAGCCGCATTTCGATACACTGGCGACAAATCCGTTTCCTCGTGATTGATATAACATAATTTATATGACAACGGCCCCTTTACATATAGACCTACATAATTAGAATGATCATCCGTCCATAGAGGGACGATATGTTTGAACACCCCGATCTGCGCCATCCACTCGATACTCTCGGCAAGCTCCTGCTCACTCAATAATCGTAGCTGAACCTTCCTCCCTTCCTGCTTCTTACGATGGATTATTAAAGCTTCCAGCATATCATCAGGCAGATAAATCGCGTGCCGTTCAAGCACCTCTCGTAAGCTCATTTTTTCACGCTCCTTTTCTTTTCCACTCCAAATCTACTCTTTAAGTCCGAAAAGGATAGGCTATCTTTATTTTATGCTATATGCGTATGGCATCCAACCTCTAGCATCAGAAATCAGTAACCTAGCAAAAAAAGAACTTCCTCAACCACATCAATTGTGGTCAACGGAAGTTCTTTGGCAATTTCTGTATTAATTCTTCTCTATTCAACTGGTCTATCTTATCTACTCCACAACACCCAACTCGCGGTTTTTTTCCTTGAATCGGCTATTGTGAGAAGATACATATGCAGCTTTGTCAGCTGTCGGATCAATGTACAGCTTGGCGCTGTTGAGGGCAAGGGCAGCATCTGTGAACGTACCTGCAATCAGATACAGCTTGCTTCCGTACTCGACAAAATCGCCTGCAGCAAAAATCCCCGGTAGATTCGTTTCCAGCTTGTCACTCACCCGGGCATGCCACTCTCCCATATCCAGTCCCCAATCACGCAGGGGACCGAAATCGGATTTTAGGCCGTGATTTACGATGACTGCATCAACATTCAGCAGCTCTGTTTCGCCCGTATCTACATGATTGATCGTCACCTGCTCAATCGTCTCTCCGTTGTTGCTATGTAGCTGGCTTACTGCATAAGGTGTGAGAACACGAACCGAAGAGGATTTCATACGGGCTACATTTTTCTCATGTCCACCAAAATGATCCCGACGATGTACAACTGTCACACTCGCTGCAATAGATTCCAGCTCATTCGCCCAATCTACCGCCGAGTTGCCTCCACCGGAAATTAGGACATGCTTGTCCCGGAACGGCTCCAGCTCTTGTACGGTATAATGCAGGTTTGTAACCTCGTAACGGTCGGCGCCTTCAATCTCCAGTTTAGCCATTTTCAGAATACCATAACCTACGGCCAGAACGATCGTACGCGTCCAGTGCTGTTCCCCTGTGGCAGAAGTTAGCAGGAACGTACCATCTTCTTGCCGATCCATACCTGTAATCTGTTGCCCCAATACAATGGTAGGCTCGAACGTCCGTGCCTGCTGTTCCAGCTGGTCAATCAGCTTTTCACATAAAATCGGAGTCACCCCTCCAACATCCCATATCATCTTCTCCGGGTATATGCGCATCCGTCCGCCCAGCTCATGCTTGGCTTCGATCAGTTTGGTTTTCATATCTCTCATGCCACTGTAAAACGCAGTATACATACCGGCCGGACCGCCGCCGATGATCGTTACATCATATAATTCCAAGGACTCTGTCACTCTGCAACTCTCCCTATCGTAACGTAATATGTCTGCTTCTATTATAAGTGATAATAATTATCAATATCAATTAAGAAATGAAACATATCTGTGACAGAGGTGTTCGTGACTGTTGAATTACATTTTATATAGTTTATCTAACTACTGCGTTCGTTAAGCTTGTGTATTAAGCAAGGATTGCTGCACTATGGCACGCAATGCTTTTTCATTCAGCCCGGTTTGCACAAATTGAAAACGGTGACCTGCCAGTCTCTGAACTCGATCTATGATTTGTCCCAGATGATAAGCTGTATGCTCCACCACATGGTAAACATCATACATATTTATATGACCTGTGTTATCCAATGCTGAACAGAAGGAAGAAAAAGCATCTTCAACTTCATCCAGCAGTTTGATGCATGCCCGCAGCTTAACCAAATATTGATCGTACATTCTGTGCTTGGATATCATTTTAAATTCATACATGGAAGAATTCATATGCTCATTCCTTCCTCTATCTTTTCAGGTGTATTTTTTAAAAAAGTCACTCCCGTGGATTATCCAATATTGTTCAGCAGGAGGGACCTCTTTCAGGAAGTTTTGATATTCTCCTTTCCACCCTACCGGGACATAGTGTTCGAAAGAAGCTGGCTCTGGAAATAGCGAGTAGAGAACTTTTTGGTCAAAATCAACATACAGAGCAGGACAGAACTCCAACACTTCATCCTTATGCTGGATTGCATCATCTAGCACCTGGAGCACTGTAGTGAGCTCTCCCGCAGCTACCTTATATTCACGGATGTGATCCAAAAATGCTCCCGCTGTGGTTTCATCTAGAATATCGATACCAAACCGTTCCTCCATCTCGGTATTCAAAAACCAATACTCTCTTTCCGTCACATACCAATTCCATTGTCCCTGGAAAATGACACCGACAATGATGTTTTGCGCATATTCTGGCCATAATTTCATGAGCTTTTGCATTCCTCTCTCTCACTTACAGCTTGATCCAAAACCGGTTTACACGGTTTCCATCTTCCTCTATGTAATCCTTGTCTGGTATTCCTCCGTTCCGCAAAATCGTTCTTTTGGAACTGATATTATCGGAATCGCATACGACGAGGGCTCTGGAAATGCCCAATTCTTTTGCTATGCCCAATGCCTGGTCCAGCATAGTCACAGCGTACCTGTTCCCTCGTGCAGAAGGACGGATTCCATAGCCAATATGACCCCCGGCATTTAATAGATGCTCATTAAGGCCATGACGGATATTCACTGCTCCGACAACCTGATCATCTGCATCCACCAGCCAGTATGTCGAACTTTTAACCCAGCCTTCAGACAAGCCAATTCCATTTTTCTGGTGCTTTAAAAATGTCAGCATCCCTTCAAAATCATACGGTTCTATAGAAATCACCCACGGCACCATGTGCTCCTGGCTTTTTTTCCATTCCTCATAAAATGAAAGATAAGCATCCTTCCAGCGCTGATCCGGCTCAACCAATCTGACGCCCCGCATCTCACTCACTACCTCCTCTTTAAACGTTCATTCTCCTGCTTACGGTCGTCTTCATCTCTACACCCCATAGTTCTTAGTCGTTGCTTCCAGGGTTTCATCCGTCTCTGCAATCCACACGGAACTAACCTCAAACGTCCCCGGCTCAAAAAACAATGGAAATCTCCGCTTAAACCAATCCTGCATTGGCAGATTTAATGCTTCCTTCATATCCACCCACAGCAGCTCTCCCTCAGGGGGATTCTTTAATAGTTCACCCTCCGTTGCTGTAGCCAAATAGTTAAAGACCATATATCTCAGCCCTTGGTCTGGATCACAATATTCGTCGATACCTTTAAATACAATTTCCGTAACCGTTAAGCCTGTTTCCTCCTTTACTTCACGAATGGCCCCGTTCACAATGCTCTCCGGAAATTCTACTTTTCCTCCTGGAGCAATATATCCCGGAAATCCCTTTCGATTCGGTCTATTCATAAGCAATACCTTGGTTCCGTCTTGAATCATACACATGGTATATATTTTGTGTATCACTTCTGTAGCCAATCCGATCATACCTTTCTTTATTCACGATTCTCTAATCTAGCTTTATCTTTCACACCGACATATTGTGGTTAAAATCCCCCATAGAACGATCATAGTCCCTCGTCAAACAACTGTAGACCTATAATTTCAAAGGAGACGCCGTCGCCCACCTTAACGTTGACATCACCATTCATTTCTTCCGAATCTAAAACAAACGTAGCATCCCCTGCAACAATCTCCAAACATTCTATCCCGCCTGCCTCGCCGTGCATCACCTGTTGTACCATTCCTTGAATCCAATAGTCACCTAGCTTTGGTTGAGTGCGAACAATGCCTGTCTTTTCAGTAGGGCGCAGTCTTCTGAACCCTTTTATACTGGATTGAGAAATCTCAACCGAAAGGACACAGCCAGGAGTCAACTTGTCTAAGCTTTGTTTATACGGAACAACATACGCATATCCCAAGGTCAACTCACACCAAAAAGATGTCCAGTAGCCGTACACCTTTTCCTCGCCAATACTACGAATGATGATCTTTTCATCTTTATATACTTCGTTGATCCGTACGCGCATATTCGGAGTCCTCAGTAGATCTTTTTCTTATAATAATAGTGTTTAAAACCTCTAGGAGCCTCATCAATGACACCAACTACTTCATACCCATGTTTCTCATAGAATTCAGGCGCTTGAAAAGAAAAGGTATTTAGTTGTATAAAATTACATCCTTTATCTCTAGCCATCTGTTCGATTTCACCAAGCAGTTGCGAACCGTAGCCCTTTCCTCTATGGCCCTCATCTACCCACAATATATCAACCTCCACCCAGTTCCAACACAACACACTTAAAAGACCACCGATGACCTGGCCTTCTCCATTTTTGAGCGTAAGATTAATCTCTTCATATTGAGTTTGAATATCTGCTGGGACGTATTTTGCATTAAACTCAATCAACTTGTTCCTGACGAAACGAGTTTCATCCCTACTACTTCGACTCACTTGAGGTTCCAGCGTCATGGCATAAATCCTCCAAATTAGAATGTTTACTAATACTTACTGATTCCATCTATAAAACTAGAGTTAGAAACCTTTCATCTTCCCACTGTTATTTATTGTATATACTTTTTTATGTTTAGTCACATGATTAAACGCAAAAGGCAGGCTCCCTATGAAACTAAGAGCCTGCTGTCTTTTGTATCATCGTCTGTCTTGCAAGTGAAGAGATGTGATGATCAGATAGAAATATCCAGTGATTTTCCAACCCCCGTAATATCACTGCCATTTGAGGTGCTCGTACGGGCTATTTCCATATTGCTGGGAACGGACTTTTCCATCTTTGGTGTTGACGTGCTGCTGGATTGAGAGCTTTGCTGTACCTTGTTGTTCTCTGCTTCAAGTTGAGATTTTTGCTTTTCCAGACTGGCTGTATCATTGGTACTGGATGAAGATGTAGTACTTGTA
Source organism: Paenibacillus ottowii (assembly GCF_050516475.1). Classification (NCBI taxonomy): domain Bacteria; kingdom Bacillati; phylum Bacillota; class Bacilli; order Caryophanales; family Paenibacillaceae; genus Paenibacillus; species Paenibacillus ottowii. The sequence continues at coordinate 2,095,762 of NZ_CP191577.1, forward strand.
ACGGATATAGAGCTACTGGATATGGCTGAAATATTCATAAAAAGATTCTCCTTTTTAAAAAGCTAAGTATGAGTTACAGATGTGGGCCAACCGGTTTTAAGGTATGCTATTGCACTCTAAAGATTATGACGAAGATGATATAGATTGTTCGAAAATCTTGGCGATTTTATCGAATAAAGCCGATATTTCTTCATCTGTTGCATTCGATTCATCTGTGTTTCCCCATGCGTTTTTTAATGCAGAAATCAGATCTGTTTGCTCATCTGTTTCTGAAGAAATGGAGCCCGATATAAGATCGGAACTCAAGACGTTTTGCAAATCATTCAGTACTGATCTTTTTTCATCTACTGTAAGCTCTTTTTCAGATATAGTGGTGTTATCCTCTTGATTAGTGGTCTCCTGAATATTCCAAGCAAATGGGGGCATAATTCCACCCATCGCCTGCATCATTGGAGGCAGACCACTGTTATCAACCTCAGGTCGGAATAAGTCACCTTCAGGCGGCGGTGCAGGGCGATTATTCTGGATCGTTTCTGCTACTTTATCGAATAGATCCGATACTTCCTCATCTGTTGCCGTCGCAAGATCTACCTTGGTTAACAAGTCGCTGACTGTAGCTAGAGGATTTTTCATACTGTTGTTGATATCATCCGTTTCAGTTAAAGCACTTGAAGACGTCAGGGAACTTTGTAGATCTGACAACAATGATTTCTGTTCGTCCACAGTCAGTGCAACAGTATCCTGGTCGTATTTGTACTCATAACTGCAGTTTCCCGTAGGAAGCGGAGCCTGCATCCCCCCGGCGTACTCCATAAATTCCGTACTTAATTCAAGTGAATCGTTAGATTTCTTGTGTGTGGTATGCCCCGCGTTGTTTAGTCCATTCTCATTTGACTTCACTGTATTCGAATTATCGTAGGAAGTCGTGATGAGATGCCTGTTAATGGATAGTGACACAGTAGATCCCCTCTCAGTGTTCATAATATTTTTAGCTGCCCACCTCTCTTTCATCGGTAGCAAAACTGAAGGCAGCCTGAGGGAATGCTGAATGATAACTGAATGAATATGGACTGACCCATACCGTATTTCTTCTCTTTTTCCTAGACTATAGTCAAGGAAAGTCCCCTCCGCAGGACGGGGAGCTGAGCCCTACTCCAGACAGGAGCAAGTCAAGGAATAATTTGTTACTCTTAGCAGAGATCATTGAACGTGTTTTTAAAAAATTGAAGGTAGGGGAAAGGTGTATGATCCGTATTAGTCATTTGGTTCAAGAAAGATTCATGTTCCTGCTCAAATTTTTGTATTCGCCTGCATATGTGGGTAGCGTAACACCCAGTTCCAGATTTTTAGCTAAAAATATGATAGAATCCATTCCATGGAGTGAAGTTCATGCCGTGGCTGAGCTCGGGGCTGGCACAGGGGCCATTACCCAATACATCCCGTCTACGACAACAATTCAACCTAAGGTTTTGCTCTTTGAGAAGGACCCGACCATGCAGCAAAGCTTAAAAAAAAGGTTCCCGAATTATCTATGCTATTCCGACTCGCGTGAGCTTCAGCTTGCTATGAAAAATGCCCAAATTGAACAGCTTGACTGTATAATCAGCGGACTGCCGTTCTTTAACTTTCCACAAGTGATGCGAGATCAAATCGTAGAACAAATCCATCTATCACTACGGGATGGAGGAATGTTTGTCGCCTTTCAATATTCTAAACAGATGAAGCAGCAGCTAGGTGAATGGTTTGATATTGAAGAAATCAAGTTTGTACCTATGAATGTTCCACCCGCATTCGTCTATGTATGCAGAAAGAAAGCTTAAGAAAGGAGTAGGGGTATGGATGTTGAATATTTAATTTCCATTATCGAACAATATGGTTATGCAGCATTATTCTTCTGTCTATGGCTGGGAATTGTGGGTCTGCCCATTCCAGACGAAGTTATAGTGATGACTGGCGGGGCCGTAACAAGCATGGGAATCCTTCATCCGTTACCCGCTTTTTTAATTGTATATCTTGGGGTTGTATCTGGTCTGTCCTTAGGTTATGTGTTGGGGAGAAACTTGGGTACACCCATTTTGGATCGTTTGCGTCGGAAGAAAAAAATGGACAAGTACATTACATTTTCAGAAAATTTAGTACATAAGTATGGAAAATTCACTATATGTATCAGCTATTTGCTGCCGGTCGTTCGCCACATTGTTCCTTATATTGTGGGGATCAATAGGATGAGTTTCAAGCGTTATGCCCTCTTTTCTTATTCAACGGGCTTGATTTGGACGCTGATCTTCTTTTTGCTCGGACGTCTCTTTGGCAATCATGTACAAGAAGCGGGAGATTTGATTCATCGTTATGGCATACAGATGGCATTGCTTGTCACCGTGCTGGTAATCATATTTTTGATAATGAAATTTGTATGGGGGAAGAAAACAAAAGAGGAGTAAAAGTTGAATATATTCGGTATGTTCATAAATCTTTAAAGTTACATACGTAACACTTATACTGGTTAAGAACTCATAATAATTTTCAACTTCTAAGGTATATCTTTTGAAAAAACAAAAAACGCCTAGAAACAGGCGTTTTCATTTTTGTCCTTTTTAGCAATACTATCCATATGATATACTATAGACTAACAACAGAATGGCTTAGATGGGCGGTCGGCTAGTCTCCTGTAAAGGAGGTGATGCCTGTGGAGATTAAAGATACGCTGATGTTGATGATTCAATTTGCAACGTTAGTGATCTTGATTATTTCCTTCAACAAAAAGAAATAGACCGCCCTCTGGAAAAGGAATGCGGTCATATTTCGATGACTAAAACTTTGAACAGCCACCGCCCTTATAAGCGGCTGTTGTAAAAGAGTGAGGATGTTGGTAGCATCCTTACTCTTTTTTAGTATATACCTATTGGCTATAGTTTATCACAAGAAAAACCATATTGCCAATATGGAAAAGCCTTTTAAGGGCGGCCTTCACATCACGTTACTTCTTTAATTGAAGCAGCTTAACCAGCTTGTCATGAATGGCCGTATTCGGGTAATTCCCACTAAATTGAGAGGAGCCTGGACCCATGGCAGTCAATGCCACATCTACTCCGGTGTGTCCTTTTGTCGTCCAATCAATATAGAACGTTTCGTTCGTACCATGAATGGTGAAAGGACCGTCTTCATTGGTTGTACCATCGTCGGCTTCATCTTTTGCATCCTTACCTTCAATCGCCAAACCGCCTGTCTCATGGTCTGCCGTCACTAACACCAATGTATCTGGATGCGCTTTGGCATAGTCCTTAGCTACTTTGACTGCCTTATCCAGCTGTTGTCCAGCTTTAATGGTTAATTCACCTTCATTATCATGCGCCATCTCATCCGTTCCTTCTTCCTCTACCATCAGGAAAAAGCCTTTTTTGTTTTTGGATAGAACATCAAGCGCTTTGGCTGTCATATCTGGCAAAGAAACCGTTGGGTTGTAAGAATTGCCTAGTTTGTTGTGAGCTTGAAACATTTCTTCATTGGCGAACAGCCCTAGCAGTTTAGAGCCTTTGGCTGCTTTCATTTCCGCCTGATCTGTCACATAGCTATAACCCAACTTCTTTGCTTGCTCCACCAAATTTCCTTGTGTCCCTTTACTAGCTTCCTCAGGATCTTCTGCCGGTGCATCCGGGTGTTTACCTGCTGTTCCTGCAGGGTACCAAAAATCCTCACCCCCGCCCAGGATCACGTCCAGCTTGCTTTTCTCAAGATACTGCTTGGCAATCTCGCTTTGCGCAGAGCGTTTTTCTACATGCGCACCAAAGGCCGCACCCGTTGCGTCAGTCACTTGGCTTGTCGTTACTACTCCTGTAGACATACCTGCTTTTTTAGCCAGCTCCATAATGGTTGTCACTGGTTTTTTATTTAAATCCACCCCGATCGCGCCGTTATACGTTTTGACACCTGTTGCAATGGCCGTCGCAGCGGCGGCAGAATCTGTAACTAGGTTGTCTCCTGAACTCGTGCTAACCAGACCCGTTACAGGCATCTTATCCATTTCAAGTAATCCCGACTTTCCAACCGTTGCCAAGCGAATCGCGTTGCGACTGGCTTCACCCATACCATCACCGATAAAGAGGATGACGTTTTTAGGAGTGTCCGCTTTAACTGATGCAGACTTCTGTGCCTTCGACTCTGCAACAGTGGACTTCGTAGAAGTCGAGGCTGCAAAAGCTTTAGGGATATCGGCAGATAATAAGGGTACAGTCAAAACGGTAACAGCACTTAACGCAAGGATACTCTTTTTCATGGAACGCTTTTTCACAAGGTCACACTCCAATAAATTTAATATATATATGATAAATTCATCATATATTTGTTTTGTAAAAAGTCGTAAAGCAATAGATTTTATGAATGTAAAAATTGGAGTGGTCGCCTATTTTTTTATAACACATAAAAAGGCATCGACTTGGGTATACCAAAAGTCGATGCCTGCTGGTGTTTATATTAAATGGCGGCGATATTTTTGCCGATGGGCATGGTGTAGTACAACGGTTTTTGCTGTCCATTCTGCTGGTAGACTACAAGCAACAGTGTGCGGCCTTCGGCAGTTAATGGGCTACCGCCACTCAGGATATGATCCAGACTGAACGGCAGCACATCAAGTACAGCGTGCTTTTGCAGTTCCTTTTCACCCAGCTTCAAGGAAGCAAAGGCTGGGACCATCTCGCGGTATGGCTGCGGCTGTTGGCTAGCCACATCCGTTTCACCTGTGCTTTCCTTACCCACATCTGCCATCGCAGGTGACAACAGCGCGTCCGGATGCTGAAGAACCATTTTCATATAGCTGGACCAATCGTCTTTCTCCAAGGTATGTTCCCACCAGATTTTACGCGGCTTATATTTATGGTTTAGGAAATAATCAAGCTTCATCAGCCCAAGCACCATATCCATTCGCTGGGTTCCCCGCGATTCTAGAAAAGACTGGAGACGCGTAAATAAGTCTTCGAGCTGATGTCCGATTTTTTGCCAGCCCTGTCCTTCCCAGTAGTCTCCGAATTCCTGAAAGAAGTCAAAGGCGGACGAGAATTCACGTTCAATCAGGTAGTTCACCGTATGGTCCATGCGATGAGAATTCCAGTATTTTTCCAATACGTCTTCCAAGCGTTTGAGCCGTACGATATCAGCAAAGGAAAGGACGTCATTGCTCAACATTTCATACGGTGCAACATCCATATACGTATAGTTGTACTTATCGGCGTCCAGGCGTAAGCCTGTACCACGCAGCATTTTGAGGAAGCCCAGCTGAAGCTCTTCCGGCCCGAGCGCAAAAACGTCATTAAACGTTTTACGGAATGTGTTGTAGTCCTCTAATGGCAATCCGGCGATCAGATCCAGATGCTGGTCGATTTTGCCGCTTTGCTTGACCTTTGTAACAGTGCGGGAAAGCTTGGTAAAGTTCTGGCGGCGCTTAACCAGCTCATTGGTGGGATCATTCGTTGACTGAACACCGATCTCAAAGCGAAACACTCCCGGCGGCGCGTTCTCCGCCAAATAATCCAACACCTCGGGACGCATAATATCTGCTGTAATTTCAAACTGGAAGACACAGCCACGGTGATTTTCAATCAAAAACTTGAACATTTCCAGCGCATAATCGCGTTTGATATTAAATGTTCGGTCCACAAATTTAATCAATTTGGCCCCGTTGTCTATCAGATACAGAATATCCGACTTGGTGCGCTCAATATCGTAATAACGTACCCCGACCTCAATGCTGGACAGACAAAATTGGCAACTGAACGGACAGCCCCGGCTCGTTTCAAAATAGACAACCCTTTTCCCAAGTTCCGGGATATCCTCCGCAAAACGATAGGGCGACGGCAGCTCGTTCAAGTCCGCTTTTGGACGACCAGGCATGATAATGACCTCTTCGCCTTTACGGTAAGCCAGTCCATATACAAAATGGAACTTACGGTCCCCCTCCAGCTCCTGCAGCAGTTGATGGAAGGTCTCTTCTCCTTCACCAACAACAATAAAATCCACATTCGCCAAGCGCTTCATCCAGTGCTCTGTATCGTAAGATACCTCCGGACCACCCAAAACGATTTTGACCTCAGGCATAATCTTTTTCAATACATCAATGACTTTAATCGTCTCTTCAATGTTCCAAATATAACAGGAAAAACCGATAACATCTGCCCCTCGTTGAAACAGATCGGATACGATGTTCATCACCGGGTCCTTAATCGTATACTCCGCCAGCTCGATATCAAAATCCTTTTCACTGTAGGCTTTGAGGCATCGGATGGCCAACGAGGTATGAATATATTTAGCATTTAATGTTGATAAAATGACTTTCATAGGTCACAACCTTCTATAAGTTTGCATGGGAATCGTATATCTTTAGTATAGCTATTCAAAATCCTCGTACACATCGTCTGCAAAAATCTCATCCTCGCTTACCATTCCTCCGGTATTCCCCTGATTTTGGAAGAAATCAAGAAACGGCTTGCCGTACTTGCGGAATTTCACTTCACCAACACCCTTGATCCGCAGCATGTCTGCCTCGGATTGTGGATTCGCTACGCTCATTTCTCGCAGCGTGGCATCATTGAAGATGATATAAGACGGTACATGCTCCTGAGCGGCCAGATCGCGGCGGATCAGGCGCAGTTGCTCAAACACAGTTTCGTTGACCGCGGCAGGATAGGTGTCGCGTCCCTTTCGTCCGCGTGAACCTGCTCCACCAGCAAAAGCAGTGGCATGTCGTACCACACGCTGCATGACTTTCCGCTGACCTCTCAGCACTTCAGCAGCAAGCTGTTGCAAGCGTACGACCGGATATTGCCCCTCCGACAGCATCAGATAGCCTTCCGACACAAGAACATTGATAATTTCAGCAATTTCTTTTTCTGTGCGGTTGCCCATCACACCGTAGGTTGGCAGGCTGTCAAAACCATACTGCAGCACTTTTTTGTTACGCGAGCCTTTCAACACCGAGGCCACCATCGAAACCCCATATCGTTCCCGCATTCGATGAATGCACGAAAAAATCTTTTGCGCATCTATGGTCATATCCACCAGTTCCCGCTCATCTGTGCACGAACTGCATATGCCGCAGGCTTCATGCTCCTCTGCTTCTCCGAAGTACTCCAGCTGTGCCGAACGTAAGCAGCGAGTTGTGTAACAATAGTCAACCATCTGCTGGAGCTTGCGGTAGTCGTTGCGCTTGCGGTCTTCATCCTGAGGGTTTTGCTCAATCAGGAACTTCTGGGTCACAATATCTTGCGGTCCGAACAGCAAAATACATTGACTCGGGTCGCCATCACGTCCTGCGCGTCCCGCTTCTTGTACATACGCCTCCATATTTTTAGGCATATTGTAATGAATGACATAGCGTACGTTTGATTTATCTATCCCCATACCAAAGGCATTGGTAGCGACAATGACACGGATATCGTCGTACAGAAAACCTTCCTGGCTATCTGCACGTTCCTGATCTGTCATTCCTGCATGATAACGTCCTGCTGCCATGCCAGCGTCACACAGACGTTGATATAAATCGTCCACGTCTTTACGTGTCGCCGCATAAATAATGCCTGATTCACCTTCATGCTCGCGAGTATAGTTCAGTAAAAAACTGCGTTTGTCTTCTCCACGCAGCACACTGAACGCCAGGTTCGGTCTTCCAAGCCCCGTAACGAACGTCTCTGGTGAACGGAGACGAAGCAGGCGTACAATGTCATCCATAACCTGCGGTGTAGCCGTTGCCGTAAACGCCGCTACGATTGGACGTTCATACAGCCCGTCCACGAATGGAGCCACAGCTAGGTAGCTTGTCCGAAAATCATGTCCCCATTGGGATACACAGTGAGCCTCATCTACTGCAACGCAGGAAATCGGTAATTGAGCCATCTCATCTCGGAACCAATCCAGCTCCAATCGTTCAGGAGCGACATACAACAACTTCAAATCCCCGTTGCGTGCGGCGCGTATGCGGTCATTGACCTCTCGACCGCTCAACGTGCTATTAATGTAGGCAGCTGCAATCCCCATCGTGGTCAGCGCATCTACCTGGTCCTTCATTAACGAAATGAGTGGTGACACAACAATTGTCAGCCCCTCATGCAACAATGCAGGAATCTGGTAGCATATCGATTTTCCGCCACCTGTCGGCATGATGCCCAGCGTATCGTTGCCTTCCAGCATACTGGCCACAATTTTCTTTTGTCCCTCCCGGAAATCGGGATAGCCATAAAATTTTTGCAGCAAGTCCTGCGCCCGTTCCAATGTTGGTGCTTGTACACTCATAGTTTCAAAACTCCTCATATTTCTAGCGTCCTTGACGCCTATCGGCTTTTCTTTCGTTACCTTATAGTTTACCGGGGTTAAGGGTAATGTTCAACCGCTGGAAGCCTGGAATCCGGTTTAGTCTCTTATGGCATTCGCTGTTTTCTCATGATATAGTGAACACGGTGCCGCAAATTGGTCCACAAGTATGAAGAGACACGGCTCCAAGAAGGAGAAAGAACCCATGAATAATCGGAAACCCCAACGGAAAAATCATACAAAATCAACACCAAACACAAGTCCTTCCAGACGAAACCACAAACCTGCCGGAAAATCTGGCTCCAATAGACCGGAAGCTCAACGGAGAACCCATACTTCGGATAAAGCCCCTGCCAAAACATACATCGTTCAAGAGCCTGCCGAGCTATTGAGCTTTTTAGTTGAGCATGTGACTGGCATGGGCCGTAATTCCATTAAATCTGCACTGGCTCGCGGACAAGTTTCCGTCAATGGTACTCCTCGTACTGTGCATAATTTTCCGCTGGAGCAAGGACAGACGGTCACGCTCTCCAAGGAAAAAGTAGCTCCTGTGGTGCCACTAACCGGGCTGCGTATTTTGCATGAGGACGAAGCTATTATTGTTATCCATAAAGATGCCGGGCTGCTTTCCGTTGCTTCAGCACAGGAGCAGGAAGTCACAGCGTATCGCCAGCTTACAGCCCACGTGCGACGCGAGCATCCGTACAATCGTATTTTTGTATTACATCGTTTGGATCGTGATACATCAGGAGTGATGATGTTTGCAAAAAGCGAAGCCATACAGCAGGAAATGCAACAAGCATGGAAGGAAGTTGTGTATGAACGAACATACATTGCTCTCGTAGAAGGCCAGGTTAAAAAAGCGGAGGGCACAATCACCTCATGGCTGAAAGAAAGTAAGACGCTGAAAATGTACTCCAGTCCTTATCCGAATGACGGACAGCACGCAGTCACTCATTACAAGCGGCTTCAGGCTAATCGGCATTTTTCTTTGCTAGAGGTACGTTTGGAGACCGGACGCAAAAATCAAATCCGCGTGCATATGGAGGATATCGGTCATCCAATTGTTGGAGATAAAAAATACGGTTCCAAGAGCAAGTCGATCGGCCGTCTTGGTCTGCATGCACAGGTATTGTCGTTTATTCATCCCGTCACTGGAGTATTGCTGCGTTTTGAATCCGACATTCCTAAATCGTTTCTGAATCCGTTTCGGGAGTAGACTGAAGTAAAGCACACGAGGATGAGAATAAAAATACAAGAAAAAGATTAGGGGGCGTCCAAAGACAACCCCCTTTTTTTATGGGTTAAGCGGTATACGTCCGAACACCATCAGCCATTTTCATCAACTCATCCCATATATAGATAGGCGTATGGCACACCGGACATTCTAGCCGACCGTTTAAGTAGGGTAACTGGGCAAGAAGCAATTTCTCATCTATTTTTTGAGCATATTCGTGCAACCACTCTATATTTGCAACTCTATGGTCCAATGAACGGGGGCGGATCGGATAGGGGATTAGATTGCTTGAATTTACAGGGTCTTTATCATAGACAACGAGAATCTCACTCCGTTCATCAGGCCAAATATAGAGCGGGGTACCGCAATGTGGACAATCCAGCATATATTCGTCACCTGTATCAAAGGTTTGCAGCATATAGGCTACGCAATGATACCCCTTGAAGGCAGCAGCAGCAGCGAGAACATAGCGTTTGCCGACATCTCCTTCGTGATCTTTCGCATAGAGCACCATTTCTTCCGTCAATTCTGCAAGCCGTACGATAGCACTTTGATATTGCACGTAAATATATTCTGCCAGGTTAGAATCGACTTCCACCTGATCCCTTGCAAATTCTAATGGAATTTTGGTATGTAAGGGATTATTATTTTTCGCTTCAAATATTCCGCAAATGTTATATATATCTGCCCGAATTCCTATATCAGAACTTTTTAGCGCAATGTCTACTAGATAAGGTACAGCCGCGAATGTACAAGTGTACAACGTATTTTGGTGATATAGTTCCTCCCAATACAAGGTGTCAGCTATTTCGCCATCATATCCGGCTTGGAGCTGTTTTAACATTTCTGGGACGTATTGAGAAGAACCGTAGGGGCCTTGGAGCAGAGTCCAGACCGGATCGGACAAAGCCAGCATCTTGATACTCCTTCCACCATTTTCTTACAGTAACATGAAATAGGTTTATAAAATGAGTTTGCGATCAAAAATTCATTTAACTTCATAATTCTTAGCTTGTTACGTTTATTTCATTATACGCATATCAGTAGCTGAAGTTGCTTTTCTCGTTTTACGCAATGTACAAAGTCACTATTTTTGAGGGTCTATAATCATATTCGGTTAAGATTTGAGCATTATGAAGATAAGATACATTTAATTCAGGAATTACGAACCTTAATCTTCTGTTACATTACGAACCCACTGTCAATTTCGTTCCTTTCCTGTATACATAGTCCACATTATAAGCTCTGTTACTAAAAAATTGCTGAGTAAGAAATAAAGTATATTAACGTTAAATTCCCATACATGTAAAATCGAGAGGATCTCAAGTGACGCTGCCTGTTTTTAATGATGTCAAACGGGTAAGATATACATATTCAAGTCTTTATTTTGTCCGTTACAGAGCGGATTGTATGAATCGGTATATGAAGAGGCGTGTTGGGAATATTACGTATGAATACTGCGACTATAAGGGGAAATAGCCTATGACCATAACACCGGAACAGCGGATTACCCTGCACGGATTTAACAATTTGACCAAATCATTGAGCTTCAATATGTACGATATTTGTTACACCAAAACGAAAGAGGAACGCGAGGCCTATATCGAATATATTGATGAACAATATAACTCGGATCGACTGACAGCTATTTTGAAAAATGTGTCTGATATAATCGGCGCCCATGTGCTCAATGTTGCCCAACAGGACTATGTCCCTCAAGGAGCGAGCGTGACGGTACTTATATCAGAAGGGCCTATTGTGGAGGTTCCGACTGAATCGTATGCAGAGTCACCAGGCCCCCTACCTGAGTCTGTCGTGATCCAACTGGATAAAAGTCATATTACGGTTCACACCTACCCTGAATACCATCCAGACGAAGGAATCAGCACGTTTCGTGCAGATATTGATGTTTCTACCTGTGGGGAAATCTCCCCGCTCAAGGCACTTCACTATTTGACTTATTCTTTTGACACGGACATTATGACGATTGATTACCGGGTACGCGGCTTTACACGTGATACGAATGGTCATAAGCTTTTTATCGACCATGATATTGCCTCGATTCAAAACTATATTCCCGACGAAGTACGCAATCAGTATGACATGATCGACGTGAACGTGTATCAGGAAAATATTTTCCATACCAAATGCAAGCTAAAGCAATTTGATCTGGACAACTATCTGTTTGGCTACACGAAGGAAAGTCTGAGTGAACAAGAGCAACAGAATATATCCGCACGACTTAAAATCGAAATGGACGAAATTTACTACGGCAAAAATATGACGTAAACAAAAAGCGGACCATTTCGTTGAACAAAGGACGATTGCTTGGACTGAAATTCAGCCCAGCTCTCGTCCTTTTTGGCTAGAAAAATTTAGAGATTACTCAGCTTGATCTGTACAAGTGGAAGAATGTTCACTATGATAGGGAAAGAAACCACTAATTTTAACTATCATCCAGATTTTAGACTTGCCCCTAATTGTAAGCGCAATCAATTGATCTCACTATTTTGTTATGAAAGACAAAGGAGGAATTTGTATGCAAGGCGGTATTGGCGGTAAAAATATTATTTTGCGATTGGAAATTTCCACCGAGCACATCCAGTTTGGTCAATTGATTACATTGGTAAACGAACATGGCGGAGATGTCATTGCCATTGACGTCATCCGCACCTCTGAGAAGGCCACTGTGAGAGATATTACAGTCACCATTGCTGATCCAGCAGAAATCGACCGAATGATCGCCCGGATTAAAAAAGCACAAGGTGTAAAGGTACTGTCCATCTCTGATCGCACCTTCCTCTTACATCTCGGGGGCAAGATTGAAATGCAGCCCAAGGTCCCGATTCAAAACCGCGACGACTTATCCAGAGTGTACACTCCTGATGTGGCGCGCGTATGCATGGCCATTCATGAGGAGCAGGACAAGGCCTTCCGACTAACGATCAAGCGCAACACCGTCGCTGTCGTCTCTGACGGAAGCGCTGTCCTCGGACTCGGCAACATCGGTCCGTATGCAGCCATGCCGGTTATGGAAGGCAAAGCCATGCTGTTCAAGCAGCTCGGGTCTGTCGATGCTTTCCCGATCTGCCTGGATACGCAGGACACCGAAGAAATCATTAAGGCTATTAAGCAACTGGCTCCAGCCTTTGGCGGTATTAATCTGGAGGATATTTCATCACCACGCTGTTTTGAAATCGAGCAGCGGTTACGTGATGAGCTCGACATCCCTGTTTTTCATGACGATCAGCACGGCACAGCTGTCGTTTTGTACGCAGGGCTGATTAATGCGCTCAAGGTGGTCGGCAAATCTCTGTCTGATGTCAAAATTGTTGTCTGTGGTATCGGGGCTGCTGGTGTGGCCTGTACCAAAATTTTGCTATCGGCAGGAGCAGTCAACATCATTGGTGTAGACCGACACGGTGCACTTACAGCCGATGAAACATATGAGCATCCGATGTGGAATTGGTATGCACAGCATACTAACCCTGAACGGCTGTCAGGCACGCTATCGGAGGTTCTAAAAGACGCGGATGTGTTTATCGGTCTGTCGGCAGGTGGAATACTGCAACGAGAAGATGTAAAGCGTATGAAGGAAGCGCCTGTCCTGTTCACCATGGCTAACCCGGTTCCGGAAATTAATCCGGAGGACGTCGAGGACATTGCAGGGGTCATCGCCACTGGGCGTTCGGACTATCCAAACCAGATTAACAATGTATTGTGCTTCCCTGGTATATTCCGAGCAGCACTGGACTGCCGCGCCCGTGAAATTAACGAAGAGATGAAGCTGGCGGCCGCAGAAGCCATCGCAGGCACTATCCGTCCCGATGAATTAAACAAACTGTATATCATCCCGGGTGTATTTAACGAAGGTGCGGTACAACAGGTACGTAAAAAGGTGATTCAAGCCGCGATTGCGAGCGGTACAGCCAGAAGAGTGCCTAGAGATTTCAGATAAAAGAAAAGGATTGCTCCCGTAAAGCGGGTGCAATCCTTTTGTATTGAAACATACAGTTGTATTTGGGTTACCTTTCACAGCGGTTATGATCTCCATCTAGAAAACAATTGACTGGCACGCTGGGCAAACTCCTCCAGGTTGATGCTGGAGTTGTCCAGCTTATAATACCATTTTTTAATCGTATCCAAAATCCATGAGGGAACCTTAACCTCGGAAAAACTGGAATACAGCGTATGGTATGCCCACACCAAATGCTCCCACCGCTTGTCATCGCCTTCTTTTACATATTCAGATACGTCCAATACCTTAGCGCGTCCGTCTTGCATGAGTACATTTTTGAGATGAATATCACGAGGATTCAGCCCCTTGGACCTGACAAATTCCCTCGCCTCTTCCACGTCCAGAATGACCTGCTCCGGCACCGGAATTCCTTGCAGCAGGCAATCCAGCAACGTTATACCGGATTCGTAACTAATGACAATGTACTTATCGCCTTTTCCATAATAGTGAGGAAAAAAGTCAGACCCTCGCAAACGCTCATACACATCGGCCTCTGCATCTTTTTTCTCGATCGCCATGTCTGAATACACCTTGAACGCGTAGCCTGGCAACGTATCGAGCGTAAATACGGCCGCATCTGTCCCAATGCCAATACAGCGAACGCCTGGGGTGGCTGTTTTAATGGTAACTGGATCATTATCTTCCGTACTATATACGGTTACTTGACTTATGATGTCGTCTGCCTGTCTCCATTGTTCTACCATGTGCGATCCCTCCTTCTCTGTTCTACTAATTTCAAATGAAGTTAGATATATAACAGATGAATAGTATTACGGACCAGCTTTTGAAATAGCTTCAAAAAAGGTTGGATTCTTTTAAAAAACATGGTATGTACCGATCTAATGTAAGTCCGGCAGGAGCAGCCTTCTTAACTCTGCGTAGCTAGCCGCTGTTTTATAGACCCCTGCCACGTCAGATTCCGGAGTAGCGTTCCTGTGATTGAACCAAATTACCTGCCAATTGGCAGCGATAGCTCCCGCTACATCATTGCGCCAGGAATCCCCAATGTAGCAGCAATGCTCTGGTAAAGTTCCTGTGCGTTCGTTTACTACTTCGAAAATGCGCGGATCAGGCTTGGCATAACCAACCGTCCCAGACACAAAAATATGCTCTGCAGCAACATGATTTTCCAATGTCATAGCTTTAATTTTACTCATCTGGTGTTCTTCAAGACCGTTCGTAATCAAACCAACCAAATAGCCAGCTGAGCTCAATTGATCGATTAACGAGGTAGCCCCCTCAAAAGACTCAATTCGGTACTGACGATCCAAGTATTCTTGTTGGACCTGAACTGCCTGCTCACGGGTAAGATCTACCCCAAATTCTTGTAATGCCAGAATAAAACGACCTTCCCTCATATCATCCAGTTCATTCGCTCCTGCCTTCCCCTCCAATAGTCCTCCTTTAGCTGACAGTAAATCGCTATAATAGCGAATACGGTGGTAGGCTTCATCATAAGGAAAATGCTCACTCAACCCTAATACCGTACGCAATGCATCACGTGTAGGGTGCAAATGATCGTACATCGTATCATCCACATCAAAAAAGACTGCCTTCTTTTGCAAGTTCATATTACCCACTTCTTTCTGTTCATTCTTTGGATGAGGCTCCTCTTTACCTGTCCTGATATTATACCCGTTGACCTATTACGTTGCACCCCGTCCTTACTGAGCTGTAGCCCGCATTCACACTTCACAGGTGATAACATACACTGAAAAAACAGTCATTTTCGCAGGCTCGCTTTACTTCTCTGCTGCGCTAACATAGGTATCTTGTCCTGGGTTGAACGTAAGCGTTTTATTTGACAACACACGGGTAAAAGGTCACATTTTTGAAAATATTCGTCATACAGGTTTACATTTCGTGTAAAATCACGTACCTTTTAGGGATGAACGCTTTACAGATGTACTTGAAAAAGGGAGGTATATGCAATGGATTCCGGTTCTAACCTAGCCTATGGATCAGCCATACCTTTGATTGAGGCACTTATAGAGTTTGAACAGGAGCTTGAAGCGAACCGGCATTCTCTGAGTTTTGATTTGGGATTGATTATGGAACAGGGCCGCGCTCCGCGATATATGGCTACACCGCCTGATGTTATTCCTTTTGCACATGCTGGGGTGGACGGGATACATTATGGCTTTTTAACCGATTTTGGTCTTGAAAAGGACCTTTCACAGGCTCCGATTGTATGCGTTTCTCCCGTCGATTGGACAGGGGTATGGGTGGTTGCCCGCCATTTGCAGGATTTTCTAAGCGTGGTTTATACAGAAAACAGTTCATTAAAACGGTACTACGCCAGTGGAGCTGATTATTCTGGACATGCTGGTCAGCGTCCTGCGCAGGCTGTAGATGAACGTATTGTATTTGTACGCGAATGCTTTCGTGAACGCTTTGGCATTCTCCCCATTCAAGATATGGCTGCCTATATCGACAGCTTGCGAACAGAACGAAAGCAAAATGAAGTTGCTCCTACGTTGAATGGATTGGGTATTCAGGCATCTTCTTCGACGAAGCACAACTCTTCTATTGAAAGCAACTTCTTGAACGTTACGGAGCCATTCCTTTGGGAACAACAAGGTGAAGCTGTACGTGAGTTGTTCCGCAGCGGTTCGCGTGAAGCCAGACTTGCGTTTATCCGGGACGCTCAGACACGGCATCTGTTCACCCATTCAGCTCTTCGTGCTTTTGTAACAGGACAGCTTAAGTTAATGGGCTTGTCTGAGGTCGCAACATACCTAGAAGAGTCCTACTATACCGTTATTCCCGATACGATAGAATCTTGATAAATTCCCTCGATTCGCCCCATCTAACCGCCTCTGAAAAGGCGGCTTTTTGTGCTACAATAAATGAAAACAACAGGGTCCAACGACCCGGGACGCATGAAAGAGAGCGAGCATGAATAATCATTCCTATCCTACTCCTGAAATCATTGAGGTTTGTCTGCTAGCTGGCAAACTGATGATGCAAAATGGAGCCGAGACCTATCGTGTTGAAGACACGATGTCCCGCATTGCTTCGGCCTATGGCATACCCGAGTCCCATAGCTATGTAACGCCAACTGGAATTTTTTTTGCCATCAATGATTCGGAACCTGCCAAGCTCATCCGGATTGTAGAGCGAACCACAGATTTGCACAAGGTAACAGAGGTCAATTCTATTTCACGTAAAATCAGCACAGGCGCCTTGTCTCCCAGCGCAGCCGTAAAAGAGCTTTCGGAAATTGAACGTGGACCCCTCCGTTATTCCAGTCGTGTACAGCTGATCGCTGCGGCGCTGGCCAGCGGTTGCTTTATGATCATGTTTGGTGGAGTCTGGCAAGATTTCCCCTCAGCTGTGTTGTGCGGCGGTATCGGATTTGCAGCCTTACAATATTTTCACAGACTCGTTAAGGTTAAGTTTTTCTCAGAATTTTCTGCATCTTTTCTAATCGGCTTGCTGGCGGCTCTGTTAGTGATCGTCGGCTGGGGACAGATGATGGATAAAATTATTATTGGCTCCGTCATGCCTCTGGTGCCGGGCTTATTAATTACAAATGCTCTTCGGGATTTAATGTCCGGGCACCTCGTCTCAGGGCTTTCCAAAGGCGCAGATGCTTGCCTGACGTCTTTTGCCATTGGGGCTGGTGTTGCAGTTATCATTTCTTATATGTAATTTGGAGGAGATTCAAGCTTATGCTTGCACAATTATTCACAAGCTTTATTGCTACCGCTGCTTTCGGTATACTGTTCCATGCCCCCAAACGCTCGCTGCTGCAATGTGGTTTTGTCGGTATGCTGGGCTGGCTCGTCTATTATTCAACCACGAATAGCATGGGACCTGTGACCGCCAGCCTTTTAGCCACGATCCTTATCGGCATTGTCAGTCAAGGTTTTGCCAGACTGTACAAAATGCCTGTGATTATTTTCAGCGTGGCAGGCATGATCCCCCTCGTGCCAGGAGGAATGGCCTATAATGCCATGCGCCAATTCGTACAACAACATTATCCTCAGGCACTGGAGCTGGCTATAAACACACTGATGATCGCAGGGGCGATAGCAGTTGGTTTGGTGATGTCTGAGGTGCTTAATCAAATTTTTCACAGCATTCGTTTTAAACCTCGGCGTTCAAGACGGAGTAATGGCTAGTAAAAAAGGCTGGTCCCAAATCGCTACACTGGCAGTGTATGAGACGATGTTGGAGACAGCCTTTTTCTGCAGCTCAATATTAATTTACTCGCTTACCCAATATAGCCAAATCTCGCTCTATGCTGTCCAGTACAGCCACACGCGGATAATACCCCCACTGCTCGAAGCCAAATTTCCGCAGCAGCGCAATACTCGGCTCATTATGACCAAACACAAAACCCAACAACGTTGTAATTCCCAATCTAGGGCATTCATCTAGCAAGTGCTGTACCAGGCGGCTTCCAGTTCCGGTTCCACGAGCATCCTCATGGACATAAATGCTAATTTCCGCTGTACTGTTATAAGCTGGACGTCCATAAAAGGACTGAAGGCTGGCCCACCCGGCAATAGTCCCCTTTTGTCTGAGTACCCACAAAGGGCGGTGATTTTCCTCATGAGCCTCAAACCACGGAATACGGCTCTCCACTGTCACCGGCTCCAGGTCTGCCGTGACCATTCGTCCTGCAATCGTGGAATTATAAATATCCACAATATCGGGAAGATCCTCTCTGCATGCAATTTCAATGGTAAAAGATTGATCCTTGTTCATTATCGTATCTTCCCCCCCTGTTGTAGTGATTTATTTATTGTACAGGACAAGCGCCCGAACAGCCATATCGAGTTATTTTGCGGATTCGTCCCAAAGAGCCTTATAATAGGTTTGAAGATAAGCCAACACTAATTAACCGATATAATGACATAAGACGGGAGGTATGCTTCGGAGTCAAAGGAATCTGAAGCAGCTTAATATGAATATTGGAACTCAAATTTTGATTTTGGAAGTCCCTATGGAATCTTTTTTTGGAAAATCGACTATTTATCCTGTACTGATCAAGGATGAGGATGGACTTACACTGATTGACACGGGTATGCTCGGCCAATTAGAGCCACTACGCAAGGCTATTTCCGATGTGGGTGAGGATATAAGCCGTTTGAAAAGAATTATTTTAACACATCAGGATATTGATCATATCGGAAATATTCATGCACTGCTGGACTTGCTGCCGAATATTGCCTTGCTGGCCCATAAGGATGACATTCCTTATATGACAGGAGAGCGACCGTTTGTGAAGCTGACACCGGAACGCATTAATCTGATGGATACTGCACTCAAGCAGCAAGCAGAGGATATGATTCGCCGCCTGCCAGACTTGCGCTTTGCTCATATTCTTGAGGACGGTGAGCATCTGCCTTATGGTGGGGGCATACAGATTATTCATACACCCGGTCACACGCCCGGACATATCAGCTTGTATGTGCCTGGACAGAAGCTGCTGTTGGCAGCAGATGAACTGCGCGTAGTTGAAGGTGAGCTGTTCGGTCCTGCCGAGTCGGCTACGCCAGATATGCCGTTGGCGCTGAAAAGCCTCGATAAGCTGACGGTATTGGATGTTGATAAGGTACTCTGCTACCATGGTGGTTACTATGATCAGAATGTACAGGCACGTCTACAAGCATTAAGTCAGACAAAAGAATAACCCATTTATAAATATAAATTAGGATGTAATAAGAGCTATAATGAATAAATGGACAGAAAGGAATGAGACTCTATGAATGATAAAATTGCCAAATTGTATGATGAACTAAAGTCACAAGCTTGGGATGGCCTGCTTGTAACTGATCCCAAGCATATTTACTACCTGACGGGCTTTGCCAGTGATCCGCATGAGCGTTTTCTAGGCCTCGTGCTGCTTCGTGACCAAGAACCAGAACTGATTGTACCCGCCCTGGATGCCGAAGCAGCCCAAGCCGCTTCTTCCGTGAAGCGTATATCCACCCACACCGATACGGACAATCCATATGATTTGTTGCGCCAACGCACAGGTACTGGAGTGAAAACATTCGCACTAGAAAAGGAGCATGTCTCCGTCCTCCGTTACGAGCAATTACATACTGCCATTGGCGCGGCTCAATATGTGGACCTGGGTCCGGTGCTTCAAGAAATGCGCGTGAGAAAAACACCTGAGGAAGTACAACGTCTGAAACACGCAGCTCGTTTGGTAGAAGATGCTCTTCGTCACGGTCTAACGCATGTTCGTGAAGGGGTGACAGAAGTCGAGCTGGTAGCTGAAATCGAATACCAGATGAAAAAGCTTGGGGCAGATGGTCCATCCTTTGACACTACGGTGTTGTCTGGACCCAAAACAGCCTTGCCTCATGGGGTTCCGGGGACCCGCAAGCTGCAACACGGCGATCTGCTCATGTTTGATATGGGCGTATATTCAGGTGGTTATGCTTCGGATATTACGCGTACTTTTGCCTTTGGCAAGCTGTCGGCCGAGCTGGAAACGATTTATAATACGGTTCTTCGTTCAAACGAAGCCGGAATTGCCGCCATTCGCCCTGGAGTTTCCTGTGCATCCGTAGACCAGGCAGCACGAGCCGTTGTTGAAGCCGCTGGATATGGGCCAGCTTTTAACCATCGGGTTGGACATGGTCTTGGCATGAGTGTTCATGAATATCCATCTGTACACGGAGGCAATAGCGATCTGCTTCATGAAGGCTTCGTGTTCACCATCGAACCCGGCATCTACGTACCAGGCCTCGGAGGCGTGCGGATTGAGGATGATGTTCTGGTCACCTCCGAGGGTGTGGAAGTGCTGACCTCATTTCCGAAGGAACTAACCGTGCTGGGGTAATCTATCGTTATTCTTTGTAATTTATAGGTTAGAAGTGTGAAAAAAAGAGGGGCAGCCCCAAGCCAATCACGGCTTGAGGGTTTGCCCCTCCTCTTCTATCAAACGGAAATTGCGTGCGATGTACAAAACCGGTGTACCCGCCGCAGTCAGTACAAATTTTAAGATGTAGGTGGTAAACAGCAACTCAATCCAGATCCCCCACGCATAGCCGTAAAAGGCAATACTACAGAAAATGAGGGTGTCTATAAACGAGCTGATCATCGTGCTGCCATTGCCGCGAATCCAGAGCTGATGACGCTCCGGGAAAAATTTGCGAATCCAGGCGTATAGACGCACGTCCAGCAATTGACTAACCGCATAGGCTGTCAAGCTGGCAAGCGCAAGCCTTGGCAACAATCCAAAGAGCTGTTGCATTGGTGTCTGGGCAAAATCCGTGGCAGTAGGCTCAAACAACAGCACCATCTGCATCGTGATCGTCGTCATAATCAGAGTGAAAAAGCCAAACCATACAGCTTTTCGTGCCTCTTTAGGCCCATACTTCTCATTTAGTAAATCGCTGGCCATATACATAGAAACATACATTGTATTTCCCAATGTCGTGGTAATGCCAAGCAGATCAATGGTTTTGGTTACCTGAATATTGGCCAATACAGTAGCTACGCCAATCCAGGCGTACAGCCCTTTTTTACCGAACAACCGATAACATAACAAAAAGAACATAAAATTGACGAGGACAAATGCTGCCCCCCATAACAGATTAAACATGAAAGCCTCCTAGTTTTGATAGCGCGGGATGGTTGCGAACCGCGGTTTATCCGAACAAGCCGGAAAACATTATTATAATGTATCATAGATTAGGATTGGTGAACAGCTATAATTCACACGGTCATAAGTTCAATATAAAGAGCCGACCTTAGGGTCGGCTCTGAGTACGGAGGTACACAATACACGAGTACATATGCTACAGATGCAATATGAGACTGTAGTGTACACCATCCGTTTATCTTTTTAATTAGGAGTGCGCCGTTGCATCCAGATCCATGCCATGGTTGTTAAACACGTCTTGATCGTTCTCCTTGAGTACCTTGCCTGAAATGAGACCTGCTGTAATCGAATCATTAACATTTAACGCAGTACGTCCCATATCAATCAACGGTTCAACAGAAATGAGCAAGCCTGCCAAGGCCACAGGTAGGTTCATGGTAGAAAGCACGATCAGGGAAGCGAAAGTGGCCCCACCGCCTACACCTGCCACACCAAACGAGCTGATCGTAACAACCAGAATAAGCGTGAGGATAAAATCCCAGCTTGTAGGATCTATGCCCACTGTTGGAGCAATCATGACGGCCAGCATCGCCGGATAAATACCCGCACAGCCATTTTGTCCAATGGTCGCTCCCAGGGTCGCGGACAGATTCGCGATGCCGTCGGACACACCAAGCTTTTTCGTTTGTGTTTCAACATTTAATGGAATGGTCGCTGCACTGGAACGAGAAGTAAAGGCAAAAACCAGTGTAGGCAATACCTTCTTCACATATGTCACTGGATTGTAGCCGAACAAGGCCAGCAAAATAAGATGAATAACGAACATCACCAATAAAGCCACATAAGAAGCAAGTACAAACTTGATCAGCTTCAAGATTTCATCCGGATTTGTCGTAGCTACCACCTTCGTGATCAGTGCTAAAATACCGTAAGGCGTTAATCTCAGCACTAGCGTTACAATCCGCATCACTACAGCGTACACTGCGTCGATCACTCTGCGGAAAGTTTGCGCTTGTTCCGGTTTTTTACGATCCAATCCGAGTACTGCTACCCCAATAAAAGCCGAGAAGATAACCACGGCCAAGGTCGATGTACGGCGTGCCCCCGTCATATCTTCAAAAGGATTCGAAGGAATAAACTCCAATACCTGCTGTGGAATGGTCATATCCTGGACTGTTCCCAGGCGTTCTTCCATCTTCAGGCCCTGCGCTTGCTCCTTGTCCCCTTTTTGAATTTCAATTGCTTTTAGATCAAAAGACAGACTAGTTACAATACTTACTGAAGCAGCAATTGCCGTTGTAATCAGTAGTACTGCAATAATGGACACGCTTATTTTGCCAAGGTTCTGTCTTCCCTTTAGATTCATAATAGCTGAAATAATCGACACCATGATCAGCGGAATAACGACCATTTGCAGCAAACGGACATAACCATTACCTGCAAGGTTGAACCAATCGACCGATTTGGTAATGACCTCTGAGCCGGCCCCATAAGCGTATTGAAGAATAGCCCCGTAGATCAGTCCGAAGCCGAGACCGGTAAATACTCTTTTTGTAAAAGAGATGCGCTTTTTCTGCATCCAAACCAACACGCCGAGCAGTGCAAGCAGCACGATAACATTCAAAATAATAAAGAAGGTATCCATATATCATTTCCTCCAAACTTAAACGTAAGATGTTTTATAAAAAAGCAACCCTTCAATCCGAAGATTACTATATCACAAAGCCAACTATTTTTGTAGGTTTTATTGAATAAAAATAATAAAGCTGCTTTAGTCAGCCTTAGATTTTATGATAACGACAAACAGCAAGCCTTCGTAAGATGAAGGCTTGCTGTTTGTTATACTGAACACGACGATTCGTATTCAATTTATGCGTAGAATTTTCCAACGGTTAGACAATCACTGTGTATAGCAGTTCTTGTTCCTTAACCACTTTATGCTGATTTCCAGCAGGCTCCAACTCGCTAAACTGATCTACATTCGTAACAATAACAGGCGTAATCGTTTCGTAACCAGCCTTGCGGATTTCCGCTAGATCAAACTCTAGTATAAGGTCGCCTACCTTCACGCGATCTCCTGCTTTAAGTTGAGGCGTAAAATGAAGCCCTTTTAGTTTAACGGTGTCCATCCCCACGTGAATGAGCATTTCAAGTCCTGAATCACTCACCAAGCCTACAGCATGTCCGCTCTTGGAAATGGAGAACACGGTGCCGTCAACTGGGGAAACAACTCGACCTTCGGAGGGCTCAATAGCCCATCCTCTACCCATAATTTCTTGAGAAAATGCAGGATCATTGACTTCACTGAGCGGTTTAACTTCACCCATAATTGGGCTGAATACCGGGATTGTCTCACCTTTCGGCAGTGAGTTCACCGCAGATTGTACTCCTTCATCCGTAGAGATATCTCCGGCAACATCTGCTGCTTGTGGTACCTCTTCGTTCTTTTCATCTGTAAAACCGATCACATAAGTAACAATCGCAGCAACCACAAATGCAATAATGAGACCAAGGATTGCGTACAAGAAAGTGGGTCCAATAAACATCGCCAAACCAGGCAAACCAACCAGTCCACCAACAACGTACGCTTTTGTGCCAAACAAACTCATGAAGCCCCCGCCGACACCTCCGCCGATCAGCGCTGCCGTAAACGGTTTTTTAAACCGCATATTAACCCCATACATTGCAGGCTCAGTTACACCCATAATAGCTGTCAAACTCGTGGAGAAGGCCACTGTTTTGACTTTGGCGTTTTTGGATTTCAAGAATACGCCGAGTGTAGCACCAGCCTGAGCCAAGTTAGCTGCTCCCATAATTGGAATCATGTAGTCATAGCCCAGCGTTGCAATCGAACCAATCATAATCGGAACCAACGCGTAGTGCATACCAGTCATAATAATCAGAGAGAAGGTACCACCTAGCAGCAGACCTGCAAGTGCACCGGTATTTTCAAACAACCAAGAAATACCACCAGACAGGCCGTTACCAATAATGGAACCGAGTGGTCCTACAGCAACCAAAGTTAAAGGTACAATAATCAATAGAGTCAATGTCGGAACAACGAGCAACTTCAGTGATGCATGTGTATACTTATCAATAAATTTTTCAACATAGGATGCCAGCCAGACCGCGATAACAATTGGAATAACGGTCGACGAATACGTGGCTGCTGTCACCGGAAGGCCGATAAAGCTAACCTTCACATTCGATGCTAGTAATGCTGTAATGTCCGGGTGCAAAATAGAAGCACCAATCGCCGCGCCAATAAACATATTGCTGCCGAGTTTTCTAGCGGCACTCACAGCCAAAATAATGGGCAGAAAATAGAATGCACCATCACCTATTGCCGCTAAAATTGTATAGGTTTGACTCTTGTCAGACATCCAGTGCATAGCCACTAATAGAGCTATAATCCCTTTGATCATACCTGCACCGGTGATCGCCGGCAAAATAGGTGTAAACATACCCGCAATAAAGTCGAACAGTTGGCTGATCGGGTTTTGTTTTTTCTTGGATGCCGTGCTTGCGCCTGTTTCACTTTGCGGAGCCTTGGACATGTTGTTCACCAACGATTTGTACACATTGGCTACATCATTACCGATAATCACCTGAAACTGGCCGCCACTCTCCATGACTCCCATGACGCCATCCGTTTTCTGCAACTGCTCTTTTTGAGCTTTCTTGTCGTCATGAAGGTTGAAGCGCAAGCGCGTCATACAGTGAATGACTTGCTCTACATTTTCCTCTCCACCAACCAATGTAAGTATCTCTTTGGATAATAGATTTCGATCCATGAGGTATTCCTCTTTTCTTTTTAAGGTATAAAGTGTGAAAATTGGGAATAAAAAAAACCTGAATACAGAAAGCAGACAGCTTTATAAAAAGCCAATCTTCTTTCAGCATTCAGGTTTTGCCTTCTCGTTTAGAAGTAGCAATCCTAAATCCCTGATCATCCATGAAATCATTGATTTTTAATAATACGCTCAATATGAATGGTGAGATACAGCATCTCATCCTGGGACAAGCTTCGACCATAGATCTTTGTCGTATAATCTCTTATTTTTTCCGCACAAGCATAAGCGTCTTTATATTGTACTTTAACCATATCATGAAGGGAATTATCTGTATTTTGTACAGGAGTTCCGTTCATAACCCGTTGGGCAAAAAATTTGAGATGTGTAATAAAGCGGTAATAGCTTAACGACTCTTCATCCAGCTCCATAACAAAAAAGCGGCTGACAATGTTTATGATATCCTTGACGATATTAGTCAGGGTTATCGTTTCACGCATTTCACTGTTAAGCTGTGCATTCACCAAATGTAAGGCAATAAACGCCCCTTCATCATCTGGAAGTGTAACTCCCAGCTTGTCCTGAATCATGTGCAATGCTTTGGTCCCAATCGCGAATTCCTTGCGGTACATTCGTTTGATTTCCCAGTAAAGTGCATTCTTGATGTCCATACCCAAACGATAACGCTCTATGGCAAAATGGATATGATCTGTCAGCGAAATATAGATGCTGTCATGCAACTCTACACCAAGTATCGTTTTGGCATATTGGATGATTTCATCAGAAAGCTCAACATACTCAATAGGGATATCCGACATCAGGATCATCAATTTGCGGGAAACCTCAGTACTTTCAAGCTTGAAAATTTTCTCGATTTTCCCCTCTTCAATCTCATCGCCTGTGTTTTTTTTAAAAGCAATGCCTCTTCCCATAATGACTAATTCTTTCTGCTGTTCATCAATAACCGTTACGACATTATTGTTCAGCACCTTTGCTATCTTCATTCCATCACCTTAAGCTGCTTGGAGTAGTAAAAAAGGGCAATACCAAAACTGACACATAGTGTCTGTTTATGGTTTTGCCCGATATGCTCAGTAACAATCCATGATTGTGCAGTTTTGAATAGCTGTCATCATAATATCATATAAGCACTAAGCTGACAAGATTTTTTTGAAAACACTTTCATGAGGTTCCTTGGGTGCGGGCACACCTTAGCTACTGGAACTCTTCTCCACAACCGAATCCGAGGAAGTACTGATGCGGGAAGCGGAAGCAATTTTTGATTGGTCCACTTTTTCGTCCACAAAGCCCATAAAATACGTAATTAAGCCAGCGGTAATAAATGAAATCAACATACTCAAAATGGCATAAACCAATGTAGCGTCGGAAAACAGTGGTAAGCTAAGCAAGCCAGATAAGGCTGCAAAAGCAGTCAATTTCACTTCAAACAGACACATACACGCCCCACCAACGGCGCCGCCGACCAGCCCCGCGATAAGCGGTTTTTTGAAGCGCACATTAACGCCGTATAATGCCGGTTCAATGATTCCAAACATAGCCAACAGGCCTGTGGAAGCAGCAAGTGTTTTGACTTTGACATTTTTGGATTTAACACATACACCGAAGGCCGCGCCTGCCTGAGCCATAACTGCCGCCGCAACAACAGGAGTAATAGAATCATGGCCAGTTGCAGCTATGGATTCTATTGTGTTCGTCAACATCATATATTGCATGCCCGCAAAATGGAGCACAGGTATCGTCCCGCCAAACAGCAGGCCCGCCAATACTTCCGCATCGTCAAAGAGTGAAGCAAAACCATCCGACAAGTTATGTGCCAGGGTCGTCCACAGCGGGCCAAAAACAAACAGCAATAAAGGTACAATAATGATAAGCGTTAATGTCGGAACGACCAGCAGTTGAACTGAATAGCGGTCGAACCTTTTCAATCCTTTTTCAATCTTCGATGCAAGCCAGACACCAATAAGGATCAGTATAAAAGAAGCAAGATACTGTTGCTCCACCACGGGTAAACCGTCTGAGTTCATTTTTAGGCTGGATTGCAGCAGCTCTATAATGCCGGGAGAATATGAACAGGCTCCAATTGCCGCCGCAATAAATATATTGCTACCAAGCTTTCTTGCTGCATTGATCGCTATCATAACGGGCAAAAAATAGAATACGCTTCCACCAATGTACCCTAAAGCGGTAAAGACTTGAGTGTCAGAAAAAAAATCTAAGACCAATAAAGCAGTCGCAATCCCCTGAATGATTCCTCCACCAATTAGCAATGGCAAGAGCGGAGTGAATACGCCTGAGATAAAAACAAACAGACGACTGATCAGGTTCTCTCCTTTTACCCACGAATTTATTTCCTTGGAAGGTAATTCACGATCCATAACAGCCTTTTCCCCTTTTTATATGTATATTGAAGGCCACATCCGAACTTATTAAAGCAAGCTTAGCAGAAGCTTGTAGAAAGTGGCATTCCTTATAATACTTATATTTCCTCTTTTCTACAATAGTTATAAAAACACAGATAAAGCTTTTTAAATTTCTTATTTCTGATAATTTACATCAAACTTACATCTAAACACCCAAGACCATAGTTTCATATTTTTTGTTTGTTTTTGGGCAAATATGACTATTCAACCGTCTGTTAATTATGTAAAATAGGTCTAACCTACTTTTTAGTAAATCATGGATTACTTCCCTTTCTCATTCTTGTCCCTTGAATACAGCTGAAATATACATAGAATCCGAACATTTTCAGTCTTTTCTTCAAGTAAAGAAAGGAAACCAAGTAGATCATGGCTGTCTAGTATCTCATTGGACAAGCGGCCTACATCAAGCAGGGCAATCGTCTGTTTTATTACCATCATGTGAGAGGAGAATTTTCATGAAGCTTTTTAATCGTTCCCTAGGCGCAAAATTGCGGATTATGTTTTTGTTGATCCAGCTCTTTGCGTCCCTTTTATTCAGCATCAGTTTCTATGCAGTAGCCATGAGTATCATTAATAGCAGTGTCATGCCTCAAGTAGATCAATTGCTAGAAACTGGAGCAAAAAATGTGTACCAGGATCTCAATATTTCCTTAGCGGTTCAGGCTGGTCAAGGAAGTGGTTCTGATTCGGGCTCTGCTATGCAGATGGAAGCTTATCTTCAGGACAAGGTCGACACCCTCAAATTAGAATCGGCATATATTGCGGTTCTGAAGGATGATGGTAAGGCCGAAGTTGTCGCACGAAACGTAAAATCAGCATACAAGGTTAAGGATATGCTCGTTCCTGTGGAAGATATTAAAAAAGCAAAACAAGGCGAGATGAATATTAGTGACATGTACAGTGATTCGCACGGAATTCACAAAACCGCCTTCTTTGCCATATCGGGCAGTAATCTAGTTCTTGGCGTGAACGAGGATGTCGGATTTGTACAGGAAAAATCCCAACAAATACTATGGATTTGCATAGGTATTACCTTGGTGACACTCCTGCTGGGCGGAATTATCTCTACGCTTGTCATACGTAAAGTTGTGCAGCCCATTGCCGAATTGGTTCGTCATAGTGAAAAAATCGCCCAAGGTGATCTGTCGCAAGAAGCAAAAGTTCATGGAGTTAATGAAATTGCTCAACTTGCCCGCAGCTTCCAAGCTATGTCTTATAACTTAAAAGAAATGATTGGTCATGTCCTTTCCACATCGGGTGCGGTTGTTGAAGGCTCAGACGAGCTGCTTCGTCGGACTGAGGCTATGAGTGTAAAAGTACAGGACTCTACAGCTGCTGCTGAAGAAGTAGCCAAGGGCAGTACCAGCATCGCTTCTGCCGCTGCTGAAAATGCGCAGGCCATGGAGGAGATCGCTCAAGGGGTTCAGCATATCGCCTCCTCTGCCAACGATGTATCTGATCAAATCAGCGAAGCGACGAAAGAAACAGTTAACGGGAATACACTTGCTCAAAAAGCTGTAGCTCAAATGTCACAGGTAGGACATGCTGCCGATGAGTCGCTTCGACACATACATAGTATGAACGAACGCTCAGAAGCCATTGGCAGCATCGTTTCTGCAATTTTCGATATTACAAAGCAGATTCAAATGTTGTCCTTGAATGCCTCCATTGAGGCTGCCCGCGCAGGCGAACATGGACGGGGCTTTGCTGTAGTTGCTGGAGAAGTTCGCAAGCTCGCAGAGCAATCCAAAGAAGCAACACAGGAGATTTCGGACTATTTGGTTACTATTCAGGAAGTATCGAAGCAATCGGTGGACTCTGTGACCCAGGTTAGCCGTGAGATTCACTCAGGAACGGAGATGGTTCAGCAAGCGAGTTTTGCCTTTAGCCAGCTAAGTGAGCTCATGCAAAAGATCAACGCTACGATTCAAACGGTATCCGCAGCAACAGAGCAAGTATCCGCCAGTTCGGAGGAAGTATCTGCTTCCGTGGAAGAAACAGCTCTCATCGCTGCCAATGCACAGCATATGATTCAGGAGATCGGTTTAAATGCCGATGAGCAACTGAATGAAATGGAAAGCCACAGTGAGGTTGTTCGGCAATTAAGCCAACAAGCAACGGAACTGAAAAAAGCGGTTGAAAAGTTTAAAATTAAATAAGCTAATAGCCTAAAAAAGGTATCTCTCAGTCACAAAAATGACTGTAGAGATACCTCTTTATTTTTTAAAAGCGATTTAAAGGAACTTCCATGAAGAATATTATGAATTCATTCCCAGAATGCGATAGATTTGCTCTATATCCAAATGAGTGCGCACTACCTCTGCAACACGGTCAAACTCCCGTTCCTTGGCTTCACGCACCGTAAAAGTGCTGTCCAAAGGCGTTAAGCCCTTGGCTTGTCTCAGTCCATCCAACCAGGACCGGCGAAAACGGTCATTATCAAACACACCATGCAAGTAAGTTCCCCATACCTTACCGTCAGTCGTCCCCCAACCTTCCTCAAAGGTGTTTCCTTCCCCACGCTGAATCTGGAATAATGTTTTCATTTTCGTTGAGTCTAAAGTCCTGTCTATAGATACATGTGGTTCTGTGACATGCTCCGTCACACCCATATGTATTTCATAACCTTCAATGACTGGTTTGGAGGTAGAACCTGAGTCAGGGGCAGGGCTTAGCAAAAGTGGGCAATGACTAGACAGGATTCCTTGAACGCGCACGGTTTGCTTTTCCTTTAAGAAGGTGGTGGATAAAGATAGCCAACCTAATCCTTCTGCCTGCTGCGGCAACCCAGATTCAACAGCATCAGGGTCAAATAGCGCTGTACCCAGCATCTGATAGCCCCCACAAATACCAACCAGCTGCGTGCGTCCGGTCTTCATGGCCTCTCGAATGTCATCCTCCAGCCCTCTTTCACGCAATTCCAGCAGATCTCCGATGGTGTCTTTGGTTCCCGGTAAGATGATGACGTCCGGTACGCCCAATTGTCCGGCCTCTGTGACATAACGTACGCTCACGTCAGGCTCTGCGGCCAAAGCATCCGTGTCCGTAAAATTGGAAATACGCGGATACCGTATCACTGCAATATCCACTTCTTTATCCTTTACTGACAACTTAGGCATCTTGTCCAGTACGACCGAATCTTCTGCTTCAATACGAATGTCCGGTAAATAGGGCAATACACCGAGTACAGGAATGCCTGTCCGTTCTTCCAGCCAGTCTAATCCCGGTTGCAGCAGGGACAAATCGCCTCTGAATTTGTTAATGATAAATCCACGGATACGCTGTACTTCATGGGGTTCCAGCAATTCGATAGTCCCTACCAGAGAGGCAAAGACACCGCCTCGGTCGATATCCGAAACCAGCAATACTGGAGCATCAGCCCAGCCTGCAAGGTTCATATTTACAATATCGCGGTCCTTTAAATTAATCTCTGCCGGACTACCCGCCCCTTCCATAAGCACGATATCATAGGTATCACGCAGCCGATTCAGCGCATCCATAACGGTATGCTTGGCTTGTGGCAAAAAATCCTTTCGGTAATCGGAGGCGCTCATATAGGCATAAGGTACACCATGTACAACAATTTGTGAGTGCATATCCTTGACCGGCTTAATCAGAATCGGATTCATATCGGTCGTCGCCTCAATACCACAAGCCTCGGCCTGCACACCCTGAGCGCGTCCAATTTCCTTGCCGTCCTCAGTAACATAAGAGTTTAACGCCATATTTTGTGACTTAAACGGTGCGGGACGATAGCCATCCTGCTTAAAGATCCGGCACAGCGCGGTCGTCACCACGCTTTTGCCCACATCCGACGCTGTTCCTTGAAGCATCAATATAGCGGCTGGGTTTGTGCAAGGCGGTTTGAACGTTGACAATTGCCTCTTCCCCTTTAACGAATTCAATTCAAATTTGGTCACAACCCGTACAAAATGACAATAAACAGCAACAAAACCGTCTCCAGCAATTCGTTCAAAGCTCCGTATATATCCCCCGTAAGTCCCCCTAGGCGGCAGTTAATACGGTTTGCTGTAAAGGTTCCAACTCCGTAAGCCAAGAGCGGAAGCAACGCAAAACCTAGCCAGATTGGAAGAGAGCCAGAATATGAAAGAAGCATCTGTAAGTATGCCCCTGCCAACGATAGTCCTCCTGCTTCCTCAGTTGCTATAGCAAAACCTGCAAAAATATATTGCCCTGCGGCAGCACCTAGCGTCACTAATACTGCCCAGAATACGGCCAGTCCGACACGTCTACCATTCATATCAGCAAAACGGGCAGCCAGCCCATCATCGTTCCGGGCTTTAGGCCAGCGCCTCATCGCATGTACCATGAACCAACGGCTCCAAACCATCGGAAGTATCAACAGGCCGGATACATTCCGTTCAACCAGCACCGTATACAGCAAAGAAGCCTTGAGCATGAGCAGCAGCACACAAGCAATCACACCCATCGCTCCTACACGGCTATCCTTCATAATTTCCAGCATTCGTTCACGGGACCTGTAGCTGAACAAGGCATCAGCCGCATCCATCCACCCGTCCAGATGCAGTCCGCCCGTCAACCACACCCAGACAGCAAGGGTAAGAATTGCACACGGCACCGGTGGCAGCACCATAGCCGTAAGCGCCGCAACCCCCCAGACGATAACGCCAATAACCAATCCAACCAGCGGATAATAGCTTGTACTACGTTTTAGCAGCTCCGGGGAAAAATCCAGCTCCGCCTTGACCGGTAGACGGGATAAAAATTGAAAAGCCGCAGCAACAGCCTGACGTTCACTGCTCATAGCTTATATTCCAACTGTTTAAGCTCTACGGGAATGCCTGCCGTCACTAAAAAAACTTCATCACAAAGACGGGCAATCCGCTGATTCATAACTCCGCTTAAATCCCGGTACAGCCTTCCAAGCGGATATTCTGGTACAATGCCGTCGCCGACCTCATTGGTGACGATGACGAGCGCCCCCGGATACTGCTCCACAGCTGCCGCCAGTTCATCCATCGCGGCTCTGGCCGCAGCTTCGCCGTCCTCACCTGCGGCCAGCAGCACGTTCGACAGCCACAGGGTCAGGCAGTCGACCAGCACCATAGGCGCAGGTGAAGGCTGTGACGCTTGCGCGCCGCCAAGTCGCCGCAGCAGGTCCGGCAGCGCCTGCGCTTCCTCCAGCGTCTGCCAGTCATACCCGGCAGAATCGCGCTGGAGTCGATGAAGGGCGATGCGCTCCTTCATCTCCACATCATAGGCTTGCGCCGTTGCAATGTAGCAGGCGCGCGGAGCGCGCGCCATGCATAATCGCTCGGCAAAGCCGCTTTTTCCGCTGCGTGCCCCGCCGGTCACGAGCGCCTTCATCGCTGCGCGGCTCCCTGACCGTCCGATACGCCTGCATCGGCAAAGGTCGCCATTTCGCGCATAATGCGGCACGCCGCATCAATCAGGTGCAAGCTAAGCGCACCGCCCGTGCCCTCCCCGAGCCGCATGTCCAAATGGAGCATAGGCTCCAGCTTGAGCTGGCGGAGCACCGCCGCGTGTCCGCGCTCATCCGAGGCGTGCGAAGCCAGCATGTACGCCGCGCTCGTAGGCGCAAGTGCGCGTGCAGCAAGGGCAGCCGCGCCGGAAATAAAGCCGTCCAGCACTACTGGACAGCGATGTGCGGCTGCGCCGAGGATGACGCCTGCCAGGGCGGCAATCTCCAGACCGCCGACCTTGGTCAGCACGTCCAAAGCGTCA
This sequence comes from Paenibacillus ottowii, assembly GCF_050516475.1. Lineage (NCBI taxonomy): Bacteria > Bacillati > Bacillota > Bacilli > Caryophanales > Paenibacillaceae > Paenibacillus > Paenibacillus ottowii. The sequence continues at coordinate 2,128,841 of NZ_CP191577.1, forward strand.
TGGGCATCCGGCTGATTTACATCCAATGCGCGGCAGACAACGGCTATTTTACGGGTAAGCCCCGCCGAATCTACCCCCGTCCCCCGGCCTACGATAGCTTCCGGCTCAGACCCGGTGAGTGCACATACTACCGCAGCGCTGGCTGTCGTATTCCCAATCCCCAGCTCTCCGGTAACGAATAGCCGTGTGCCACTTTTTACTGCTTCTGCTACAGCCTCAGCTCCGGCTAAAACCGCCTGTTCCGCTTCCGTACGCAGCATTGCTGGCCCTTTAGCTATATTTGAAGTGCCCATGCGCACCTTACGGTTCACCAAATCTGGGTGAGCAATATTTGCATTCACGCCAACATCTACTACCTGAACATCGGCGCCCGCATGACGTGCCAGCACATTAATTGCCGCGCCGCCTGACAGCATGTTATACAGCATTTGCTGCGTCACCTCTGCTGGAAAGGCGCTGACTCCTTCTTCGCACACTCCATGATCCGCAGCCATGACCATTACCGTTTTACGATCAAATTCAGGCTTGTCCAGGCCAGTAATTCCTGCTAACTGGATGGCCAAACTCTCCAGCTTTCCAAGACTTCCAGGTGGCTTTGTTAATTGGTCCAAATGCGCTGAAGCTTTTGAAGCCGCCACCTCATCCGGCTGGGCAATGCTATCAATCAGCTGACGCAGCTTGTCGTTCATCCTTTCCACTCCCTGCTCTTTTTTTAGTATGTTTACGATGTCCTATTGGTTTTCTGTGAACGCAACGCTTCTACGCAGCAAAAGCTGCGGCACACCGCTATCGGGATGCGGAAGCATCACAGGATCCACACCATATACACGACGAATCCGATCCTCTGTTAGCAAATCCGATGAAGCTCCCAATCCTTCAACCATTCCATCCTTAAGTACAAGCAAATTATCGCAAAATTGAGCCGCCAAATTCAGATCATGCAGGACAGCAATGATTGTCACGCCCGTTTCTTGACGCCATTCTGCCAGCAATTCCATAAATTCAAGCTGATAGCGCAAATCCAGATAGGTCGTAGGTTCATCCAGCAGCAATATCTGTGGCTCCTGCACCATCACCTTTGCCAAAGCTACACGCTGTCGCTGTCCCCCACTCAAGCGGTCCAATGTCCTGTCGGCTAGTGAAGTTAGACTCAATCGCGCTAGAACTCGATCCGTAATCGCCTCTACGTCGACTCCTTTTTCCCTGCCCAGCCAGTCCTGATGAGGGAAGCGACCCATTTCTATAACTTCCCTGACCGTGTATCTTACTGGAGGAATCCCCTCCTGCTGGAGTACGGCTACAAGTCGGGAAAGCTCTTTTCTGCTGTAGCTATCGATTTTTTTACCATAGATATGAACACTTCCAGAGGTCGGCTGGTCTACGCCAGAAAGCAGATGCAGCAAGGTCGATTTTCCACTCCCGTTCGGACCAATGATCCCCCACCAAGCTCCTTCGTTTACGTTCCAGCTAACATTCTTTAGCACATGGGACTCCCCATAAGCACGGCTCAGGCTCGCTACCTCTAATGCTCGATCACGCACCTTCAGTAATTTACTTTGTTCGGTCACAGCAGATCCCCCCTGCGCAGCTTCTTGTTTCGGTACAGGAGATATGCAAAGAACGGTGCTCCCACAAAGGCGGTCATCACGCCCAAGGGAATTTCCGTTGGTGCTAACAACGTGCGAGCTGCGGTATCTGCCCAAGCCATAAAAATAGCCCCACCCAGTGCAGATAACGGAACAATCATCCGGTAATCGGGACCTGTCATCAGACGGATGATATGAGGTACAACGAGTCCGACAAAACCAATGACACCACATACCGAGACAGCGGCCGCTGTGAGCAAGGTAGATATGATCAGGACAGATAGCTTCGTCGCATCTACATGAACTCCCATATGTGCTGCCTGACGTTCACCCAAAGCCAGAATATTCAGTACCCGTGCCCGATTCCACAGGAACACCAGTCCTATGATCACGTAGGGTAACAGAATTCCTGTATATGACCAGCCTCGCAGACTGAGACTTCCCATCGTCCAGTACAATATTTCATTGACTGTTTCCTTCGACATAGCTGTCAGAAAAGAAACAATAGCTCCTAAAAAAGATTGCATCACCACACCTGATAAAATGAGGCTTTGTGTGGGAATTTTTCCACCTTCACGCGCCAACGTCAGCACCATCCACAACGTCAGCATGCCGGTTATAAACGCGACTAGCGGAAGCGTCCATATCCCCACGAATGAAAATTGAAGTCCCCAATAAATCAATACTGCCGCTCCTACCGAAGCCCCCGAGGATACCCCCAGTGTATACGGATCAGCCAGGGGATTACGCAGCACACCCTGAAATCCGGCTCCCGCTAGCGCCAGCGCTGCTCCGACCAACATTCCCAGTAACACACGTGGCAGTCTGACCTTCAAAATAATCTGCTCTGCGGATGTATTCCAATCCGGTGTAAACGTATCACCTAACCACGGTAGGTGGTTGATCAAAATACCTGTGATCTGGCTGACCGGAAGACTGACCGAGCCGATGCCAAGACAGAGCAGCAGCGTCAGTAGCAGCAAGACAAGACCTGTCCCTCCAAAACCGATCAGTCTGCGGTTCATTTGAAAATTTCAGGATACACGCCCTTGGCCACTTCCTTGAGTCCTTCCGTTACGCGTGGACCTGGACGGCTGATCAAATTATCATCCACGGCAAATACACGGTTGTTACGGACAGCCGATATTTGATCCCATCCACTGCGAGCTTTAATGATATCGCCGAGGGTTTGGCCTGTTTTGTCGTCCTTGACACTTTTGCTGTACAAAATCACGTCAGGGTTGGCAGCTATAATATTTTCCTCACTGATTTGATACCAGCCCTTCTGCGTGGCACCTACGTTTTCTCCTCCCGCCAACGTAATCAGCTCGTCCATAAATTCGCCCTTGCCCACTGTCCAGCCTGGTGAAAACTCGACGTATACCCGCAGCTTCTGCCCTTTGCCGATGTTTTTAACTCCTTCTTTCACTTCCGCTACATCTGCTCTCATCTTGTCGGTCACCGCTCTCGCTTCTTTCTGATGATCGGTGATTTTCCCATACAATTCGATGTTAGCTATGACATCTTCAACGGTTTTCGGTTCCGTTTTAAAAATCATAATTCCCATGTCGCGCAGTTTGGTCGTAGCCTGCTCACTAAGTGAAATCCCTGCAAAAACGACATCAGGGTTCGCGGCAATGATCGCCTCTTCGTTTGGCTTCATAATACCGCCCACTTTAGGCTTTTTCGTAGCCGCTTCCGGATAATCAGAGTAATCCGAAACACCGACAATTTCTTGATCCAGCCCGATGGCGAACAGCGCCTCGGTTTCTGCCGGGGAGACGGAAACGATCTTGCTCGGAGCCTTTTTGAATGTAAATTCCTGCCCTGTTGCATCCTTAACCGTTAACGGGTAAACCGTTTTGCCCGGAGGTTCTTGTGCAGTTACGGTCTGTCCCGACTGCTGTGAGGAAGCTTGGCCCTCTTTATTTTCAGCATTTTTTCCATTCGCGCCACATGCACTCAGCACGACTGTCAATATCAGCGCCAATAGACCTGTTGACCATACCTTTATTTTTTTTCCTGCCATGTTTTGCACCCCTTCATACAAAATCGTTAAGAGCGTTACTTGAACTTCATCCGATATTTTCCTCATTCCAGCCTTCTTTTCCTATCAAAAACCCCCGTATCCTCATATCAGGACACAGGGGTCACGTTAGCATAGATTGTACGCAGGCGGGCAGCTTCTTTCCGCATGGACAGTCACTGCAAACACGTCATCCTTTCCTCGAAGGATTATGGTGACAGGCCGACGGGCAGGTATCCTGACTTATGGAAGATGCATGTCCTGATATGCTTTTATATACTTGGCGGCACATAAAGCAGGGCTAGCGAACATGTTTCCATTTACAGTGGCGGGACCGCGTCGGATTCACACCGACTTCCCTTTTAACAGCGCAATGAAGGAAACCATAGTTTCCTCACACGGCGCCGACCTCGTCTGCTGGATATTTGATGTAGTGGTAGTCAAGCCGTTCTTTTACTTGATGATTATAGGTTAAAAAGAGTCGGCTTACAACCCAAACTGCCGCTTTATTCACCGCATCTTCCTTAATAAGAAAGCAATCTTGCTATACATTTGTGCGGCCCTGCCCACCTTAACTGAATCCTAAACGCTTCTCCCGGTTTTGGATTCAGGCTCCAAAAATCATGACCAGATATCAGCATGCAGGCTAATTGGCGAATTACACCACCGTGCGTGACAACCAAAACAGAGGGCGGCGCAGCATTCGACACTGTTGGCTGAACCTTCAAAGCAATGCGCCACGCAAACAAAGAGTCGAGGAATTCACGCAGACGATTCACAAAATGGTTCCAAGACTCTCCTCCAGGTGGGGTGATTCGTTGCGGCTCATCAATCCAAGCACGATACAGCGCCACATCCTTAAGCATGTCATACGTTTGTCCATCCCACTCACCAAAGTGAAGCTCTCGCAGACGTGGTTCCATCAGAGGAGGCATAGCAGATAAAGAACATTCAGATGACAATGTTGATTCCGGCAAAATGATCTGCAAAGTCTGGCGACATCGCATCAAATCGCTGCAATAGATTCGAGCAAAGGAATGCCCCTGCAATTTTTCCTGTAAAGGCTGTAACTCCTGCTCAGCTCCTGAAAGCAAACCCAAGTCGGTGTGTCCCAGATATCGACGTTCCTTATTCCATAAGGTCGTGCCATGACGAACTAGCATGAGCTCCATGTCCCACTGTGGATCTTCTTTAGCATCATTCAGCTCACTAACCTGTTGTAAATTCGGACTTGGTACACATTCTCGCGTTATTTTCCCTTCTATATCTTGTCTCAAAATGATGTCACTCCTCATTGCACCCATCCCAAGGCAAAACACCCTACGGCTCCTAACAAACACACCCCTACAAACATAGTGGATACGGCGAACATCAGCCGGATCGTATGCCGGATATCCTGCGACTCCAGCGGTCGTATCCCTTCGCCCATGTAGGCACGAAAGGAACGCACACCATGATAGACGTTATAGCCACCAAGACGAATCCCCAGTGCACCTGCCACCGCTGATTCGGGGAAGCCGCTGTTTGGGCTTGGGTGCAGACGGGCATCCCGCTTGACTGTGCGCCAGCTTCGTACAGCATCCTGCCGATGCAACCAGGCCGCTATTACAAGCATAGCTGCTGTCATGCGAGCCGGAATGTAATTAGCTACATCATCCAGACGTGCTGAGGCCCAGCCTAAATACAGATACTTTTCATTTTTGTAGCCAACCATCGAATCAAGCGTATTTACAGCTCGATATGCCAGTGCCAAAGGCGCTCCCCCGATCAGAGCATAAAAAAGCGGGGAAATAATGGCGTCCACGATATTTTCAGCGACCGTTTCGACGGTACCGCGCACAATTTCAGGTTCGTCAAGCTGCTGCGTATCCCTCCCGACAATCATGCCTAGCTCCCGACGTGCCGCAGCTAGGTCGTTCGCCTGCAACGCTCGGTATACGGCCATCCCTGCATCCTTTAGCCCTTTGGAAGCAATTGTTGTAGCGATCAGAACAATTTCTACGACGACAGACAGCCACGGGTAAATCCAGGCAAGCACACGCAACAGCCCCCAAGCAAGCACAAAGGAGCCTCCTGCCACTATGAGTGGGAGCAGTATGCCCGCGCGTTTCAGTCCCCGGTCACTACGGACCTTACGACGAATCGCTTTTTCCAATGCTGAAATGGCATGTCCCATCCCGATGACTGGATGCGGCAACCATCTCGGATCACCGATTAGCCTGTCCAGTAGATAGGCTGCCATGATTACCAAGCTAACGATCACGCCGCTGATCCTCCTCCAGCACTTCACCCAGTGCAGTCAGCAGCCTATCATTGGCTTCGGCGTCCTTGACCGCAACTCGAAAATGACTCGCCGACAGCCCCGGATACATGGCACAGCTACGTATAAGAATTCCACGTTGTCCAAGCGCCCGCTGAATAGCCGATGCACTCCACGTTCCCGGTGCTCTTGCCAGCACATAATTGGCTTCACCAGGAACGACACCGCAGCCCCATTCCGCCAAGGCAGCCAATAAGCGACTGCGCTCCGTAGCGATCAGCTCCTGTGTGCGGCGTTCATAAGCTTGTCCGCTTCTCAGACAGGCCTCACCAGCCAGCAACGCCAATCCATTAACACTCCAGGTCACCTGTTTGGCCGTCATTCGCCGGATATAGTCTGGATGAGCAATCGCATAGCCCAATCGCAAGCCAGGAATAGCATAAAATTTGGTCATCGATCGAATCAAAACCACATGAGGATAGCGCTCCAGCACAGGCAGTAGCGAGATTTGCCGTTCCAGTGGGATAAAATCAATAAATGCTTCATCCACCACCAGCACGGTACCCGATCTGCCAGCCGACTCTGCCAGTTCGTATAGCTCCTGCTCGCCATATTGCACCCCGTTCGGATTATTCGGCTGCCCAAGAAACAATACATCTACCTGCTTCATGAGCTGAAGGATGTCTTCCACATCCGCCTTCCATTGAAGCGAGGCCTTCCCATATACTTGGTGGACCTCGGCTCCGAATTTACCAGCCAGCTCAGCATATTCCGAAAAACACGGCTCCACAGTACCCACACGCTTGGGAGCCAATCCTAATAGCAGAAGCGCCATGCTTTCAGCCGCACCGTTACCGATACTCAGCGACTCGGGTGGAACATGCAGCCGCCGTGCGAGCATATTTTTAAAATGTCGGTGTCCAGGGTCTGGATAGCGAATCACCGTGTCAAATGAGCTTTGCAGCGCCTCAAGCACCTCCGGTGGCGGACCCAGCGGATTAATATTGGCACTAAAATCCACAAAATCCGCCGCAGCTCCGCCAAATGTCGCGGCAGCTGTTTCCCTGTCCCCGCCATGACCGTAAACCTCTATCATTGCCTCTCATCCTTTCCGCCCGTTTCCAATCATTTAGCTCCATTATGAGGCTGCTTTTTGCGTCCCGTCAATGCAAATGAGCTTTTGTACATAGCTCACTTGGGTTACAATAGAAGGAGGCACACATAAATTACACAGTTTATATACGGAGGAATGGACATGCTGTTCATCGACAACCAGGGCATACACGACCCAGCCATTAATCTTGCTATTGAGGAATATGCGCTCAAGCATTTACCGCTGGACGACAGCTACCTGCTGTTTTACATTAATCAGCCTTCTATTATTATAGGCAAACATCAAAACACCGTTGAAGAAATCAACGCTGAATTCGTGAGAGACAACAATATTCAAGTCGTTCGTCGCCTGTCCGGCGGCGGGGCTGTATATCATGATCTCGGTAATTTAAATTTCAGCTTCATTACCAAGGATAACGGGGAGTCCTTTCATAACTTCCTCAAATTTACGCAACCTGTGATTGACGCCCTGCGCCAAATGGGAGTAGATGCCGAAATGACAGGGCGCAATGATCTGCAGGTCGGAGAACGTAAAATTTCAGGAAACGCCCAATTTGCCACACGTGGACGCATGTTCAGCCACGGTACATTAATGTTCAACCTGAATCTGGACAATGTCGCTGCATCGCTGCACGCCAATCCCGAAAAATTCAAATCCAAAAGCACAAAATCCGTCCGTAGCCGCGTGGCTAATATCAGCGAACTGATGGACCGTGAAATGACCATAGAACAATTTCGCGAGGAACTGCTGCGCTCCATCTTTGGCTCAGAATTGGATCAGGTGTCTCAATATAAGCTTACCGATGAGGATTGGGCTAAAATCCATGAAATTTCCAAAGAACGCTATCAGTCGTGGGATTGGAATTACGGTCTATCTCCTGAGAGCAATATCAAGCACACACGTAAATTCCCGGTCGGTATTATAGATATCCGTATGGATCTGAAGGAAGGCTACATCCGTGATATTAAAATCTACGGGGATTTCTTCGGTGTAGGTGATGTCGCTGATATTGAAAATATCCTGCGCGGCAAGCGCTATGATGAAGGCGAGATCCGTCAAGCTCTATCCTCTCTCGATTTGAAGCATTACTTTGGAAATATTGAGCTGAACGACTTTGTTGGACTTGTATTTTTGGAAGACTAACCGTTACTTTTTTCCATGGTTTCAAACCAATACTTCAGTGGTTATAAGGGGATGGGCTCTTATGGGCGCCGTCCCTTTTTCAATGCAATATTGTCATTTTGAATATTATAAGATACAATTTTAATATTGCCCCATGATAGAGATAAAGGAGAGAATACCGATATGTATAAATTAATTGCCATTGATATTGATGATACTCTCATTAATGACCAGAAAGAAGTTACTCCAGCGACACAACAGGCGTTAGAAGCTGCCGTAGCTAAAGGTGTGGTGGTTACTCTCGCGACTGGACGAGCTTATGCTTCCGCGCACAAAATTGCACGCCAGACGGGGTTGAACGTACCGATCATTACCTACCAAGGAGCTCTGGTTAAAAACTTGCTGGACGAAAAAGTACTGTATGAGCGTTATGTTCCACTCGTGGCTGCACGTCGTCTCTATGAATTCTGTGTGGAACGCAATCTGCATCTGCAAACGTATATAGATGACAAATTGTACACACGTGAAGATAATCAGAAAATTAAAGATTACACCGAGCTGAATAACACGGAATATTTTGTCGAGCCTGTGTTCAGTAAAGTTATAGAGCAACCTGCTCCTAAATTGCTGATTATTGACGAGCCGGAAGTGCTGGATAAATTAATTCCCGAACTGCGTGAACTGCTTGGCAGCGAGGTGCATATCACAAAATCGAAGCCTCATTTCCTGGAAATCATGCATCATGAAGGCACCAAGGGCCACGCGCTTACCTTCCTTGCAAACCATTTTGGTTGTGATCTGTCGGAGACCATTGCCATTGGCGACTCTTGGAATGACCATGAAATGCTGGAATGTGCTGGTCTTGGCATAGCGATGGAGAATGCGATTCCTGATTTGAAAAAGCTGGCTGATTACATTACTCGCAGCAATAACGAAGACGGTGTCAAGCATGCCATCGATAAATTTATACTGAATGTTGAATAAGCAAAAAAGTGACTGTTAACGGATATACCTAAATGAACAAATTACATCAACAAAGCCTCCAAACGCCGCTTGTTTAGTTACATACGGCAGTTTGGAGGCTTCTTCTATCATATCTCATAGTAATCTAACAACTTTCAAAATATCAGGCAACAGAACGTACCTTGCGTCTATTGATCAGACGAATGATACTATTGTTCATACACATCAATCCGAGCACAATGAGCAGCACCCCTGCCAGCATCCACCAGCTTACGTGCTCTCCATATAAAAAAGCACCCAGGCCTACAGCGATCGGTGGTGAAATATAGAGCCATGTAGTCGGAAACAAGGGATTCGTACGCGCCATAAGCCAGTAAAAGAGTGTCTGCGCAATCATAGAGCCAAACAAAATCAAATAAAATAGAGATCCCATAGCAGGCAGCAGATTCCACTCCTCAGAATTCCAAGGCTCTGTGAAAGCCGACAGCACTAACAGCATCCAACCACCATGAAACATTTGTGTCGCATTCAAGGCAATAGGGTTCGTATCACGAAACGCATCCATGACTCGTTTGGAATACAGAGCTCCACCCGAATAACATAGTTCACCCAGCAAAATGGCCATGCAACCTGCCAACCACAGACCGCTGATTTGAACGGCCAAGCCGGGCAATACCACCATTACGACTCCAAGAAAGCTGATCATGCAGCCCATGAGCGTAATTCTCGTCGTTTTTTGCCGCAGTATTGCAGACTGCATCAGCACAATCATCATTGGTCCGGTGGCTGACAAAATAGCACCGATTCCTGAGCTGACATATTGCTCTGCCCAATACAGTGTTGAGAAAGTGCCGAAGGTTGTTCCCGTCCCGATCAGCAGCATTTCCTTACGCCATAATAACGACCACCGAACCTTTCCCGATAATCTCATCGCTATAAACAAGATTGCCCCAGCTATCATAAAACGTGTGCCTGCCGATAGGAATGGCGGAAGTCCGGCTTCCACCCCCACTTTGATAGCCAAAAATGTGGTGCCAAAAATAAGACACATAACTGTAAAGGCGATACCAACCATGACACTTCCCTCTCCTTTCTATTACTCATAAGCATACAAGGAGACAGACAGAACAGATGGGCAACCACAGAACAGTTGTACACGTTTTTGAAGTGCTGTATAGTACAATACACACAAAGGAGCGTGGACCGCATGGGCAAGGATAACAGCGAATTATTGTTTTCAACGGAACAGATCTCGACAGATCCGGGCTTAAAGCTGTATGAGCAGGTCGTCCATTACGTAAATGTGCGGATGGAGCGCGGGGACTGGCCAGCAGACGCTAAATTGCCGTCTGTGCGAAGTCTGGCTCAGGAACTAGGTGTACACCGGTTAACTGTATTCCGGGCATATCAGGAGTTAAAACAACAAGGACGTATCTATGTAAAGGATAAATCGGGATATTACGCTCATGCTTCCCATGCAGCAGAATTGGGGTCATTTACTACCTATTCGGAGCGTTCATCCACAAGACGGATCTTCCATTCAGAATCCACTTACATGGCAGACGATCCGTCTGTTTCTGTCTGGAGAGGGATGGACGGACTCACCCAGGTTCATGCCGTAAACGCGGATTTCCAATTTTCCAAGGCCCTGATTGATCCCTCTCTCCTACCTAACCGATATTGGAGAGAATTAATGATGCAGGTGTTTGAAAAGCATCCGAAAATCGCGGCTACCTATTCTGCTGTACAAGGAGATGCTGAGCTTCGTGATGCCATGGCGCAGCATTTTAGCACAGATAAGCATTTCGCAGTATCAACCGACGAAGTGCTGATTACCTCCGGCGCACAGCAAGCCATTGACTTGGTTTCCCGTTCTCTGATTCGTACAGGAGATCGTGTATTAATCGAACGTCCAGCCTATGGTCCCGCCATGGAAATATTCCGCAGACAAGGCGCACGCCTGACTGTAACGGATATACGACCGGAAGGTTATGATATGGATCACATTGAATGGTGCCTGAAAACGGAAAAACCGCGTCTCTTTTATATGAATCCGACATTTCACAATCCGACTGGCTTTACGATCCCTGATGAGCAGCGCAAACGACTGCCTGAACTGGCCGAGCGCTACGGCTGTCTTATTGTCGAGGATGACAGCACCTATGATATCAGCTTTGGGCAAAAGCCGCCTTCCCCCATTTTCGCCTATGATATCTCAGGAAGCGTCGTCTATATTCGCAGCTACAGCAAATATGTGGCACCTGGTCTGCGAATCGCAGCCGTTACCTGTCGGCGTCAGCTCATGAACAGCCTGCTAAGCGTCAAAGCGCTAGTGGACAATGGATCGCCGCTGCTGAATCAAAAGCTGTTTTTACAATATTTTCAATCCCCACGTATGCAGCAGCATCTAAAAAAGCTATGCATCGCGCTCCAGATTCGCAAGGAAATGATGGAGACCAGTCTCCGTGATTCAGGCTGGATATGGACTAGCCCGACGGGAGGACTCAACCTGTGGCTCCAGCTACCCTCTACGATCAAACCCAATGAGCTGCTGGCCAAAAGTATACAAAAGTCTGTTTCCTTTGTGCCGGGCAATGTCTTTGATCCCCTCGGCGCAGAGGGTAAAACGCATATACGGTTGTCCTATTCCTACGCTAATGAGCTGCAAATCAAAGAAGGGATCTCCACACTTCTACGCATCAGTCGAACGATGTAAATCGTTATTCTAACGGCAAATTCATGCCTGTGTGTGCCAAACTGATCCCTTCCAGTAGTCCGTAGTTACGTGTGATATCCACATTATGGGACATATGTGTAAATACCGTGCTTCCAGGCTTCAGTTTTCCTACAAGCTCCTGAGCCTCTAGCATGTCATATACTGAGCGGGTGGCATACTCTGCCTCCTCATGGTAAAAACTTGTCCCCAGCACGAGTAGATTCAAATTATGTAGAGGCAAAATCTCCGCCTCATTCAGTCCGATTGAATCCGAACAGTAGGCCCATGAGAAGCCGTCTTTTTCCAGACGATACGCGTAAGCATATCCATTCTTCCCATGATTCACACGCCAGCCCCGGATGTTCCATCCGCCAAGTTGGACTCCTTGATCGACTGGAATAAGGTCCAAGTTTCCGGAGAGCCAGGAAAATTGACGCAAGATCGTGTCGATCACTTCCTGTGGAGCGAACAAGCGCCCTCGGTTCCCGGTCCAGCGACAGGCATCCGCCCATTCTGGCAATCCTCCAATATGGTCAAAGTGTGCATGCGTCACAAGGATCGTAGGGATAAAACGCAGGCCTCGCAATTCCAGCTGTCTGCGCCAGTCGGGGCCACAATCAATCATAAAATCCTCTGTCTCGCTTTCAATCAGCACAGACGACCTCAACCTTACATTCGCCCCTGTCGTGCGAGCCTCCATGCACACAGGACAATCACAATATACACGCGGAACCCCCATTGCATCCCCCGTGCCGAGAAAAATAAGCCGATTCATGATTTAACTCCTATCTATCTGGGTGTTTTTACTACTATTATAACGAACATATCAAGGCTGCGTAAATCACTCCAGCAATCAACGACAAAAAGAGCATGTCTAAAGCCAGAAAATCAGGCCAGACATCCCCTCATGTGTGATCGTTTTATTTTTAAATGATGATAGGCATCGGGTCTTCCTTCAGACGGTTTTCCACCATCCAGCTGGACTCCTCATTATATAGATAGGCCCGATGCACCAACACTCGCACCTGCTGACCAGGCTCCAGCGTAGATTTCTCCAGCGAACGGTATGTCATGAGACGCTGATCACCGACCTGTACTTCAACCATCCATTCACTCCCGCGAAAATGCAAATGCTTCACTGTGCCTTCCTCGGTCGCCGACAGGAGTGCAAACTCCTCACTCGGCCCGACATCAATGTACTCTGGACGAATCAAGGCACGTGTTCCCACTCCGGCAGCCTCCTCAAAGCCCCTGAGACTATCCGCCTGTTCAATCACCGTGGATTCCCCAATAAAGGAAGCCACAAACGGGGTTCCCGGTTTTTTATAAATATCCCAAGGCGTTCCCTTCTGCTCCAGCCGTCCTTGGTTAATCACCATAATTTCATCCGCTACTTCAATCGCCTCATCCTGGTCATGGGTGACGAAAATAGAGGTAATACCCACTCGCTCAATCAACTCTCGCAACCAGGTGCGCAGCTCCTGGCGAATCTTGGCGTCAATAGCCGCAAACGGCTCATCCAGCAGCAGCAGTTGAGGCTCTGGTGCCAAAGCACGCGCAAAAGCAACCCGCTGTCGCTGTCCACCTGACAGCTGATGCGGATAACGATGCTCAAAGCCTTTAAGCCCCGTTAGTTCAACCAACTCGGTGACCTTTTCCTTGATGTGAGTTTTGGAGCTTTTTTTCACTTTCAAGCCAAAGGCAATATTGTCATACACGCTCATATGCTTAAACAAAGCATAGTTTTGAAATACAAATCCGATTCCACGCTCTTGTGGTGCCAGCTCGTTTACCCTTTTTCCGTGAAAATGGATCTCTCCTGCATCCGGCTGCTCCAGCCCCGCCAAAATGCGAAGAATGGAGGTCTTCCCCCCGCCACTTGGACCAAGCAAACCAATAAGATGACCCGTCTGAATATCAAAAGATACGTCCTTTACCGCATGAAAATTACCGAAATGCTTGTTTAATCCTCTAACTTCCACATGCATATCCGTACACTTCCTTTCCGCTTCTGGACCCGTTCAGGAACAGCAGCAACCTTGCTAACCGCAAAGCACGCACCCCATTTGAAATCCTTCAATTATTCCAATAAACTTACTTTGTTTTTCTTATGTGATACTTTATCAAAGGAAAGCAATTTTCGTCAACTCTATATATTATCTTGAGAATGAAAAGGGTAAAGTAATACATAGAAAGGAGATGGATTCATGTTGCATACCTTTGAATTATCTACGACACGGCGAGATGAAATGCGTGATATTACACGTGAAGTTGCAGCCCTCATCGAAAAAAGCGGGGTGCAGCAAGGAACAGCATTGATTTATTGTCCACACACGACAGCCGGCATCGCTATTAATGAAAATGCCGACCCTGATGTCAAACATGATGTAATTTTGAGGCTGGATGAGGTTTATCCATGGGAGCATCCCCAATATCGTCATATGGAGGGAAATACGGCGTCCCACCTAAAATCCATTACGACAGGCCCCTCACAAACGGTTATCATTCATGATGGTAAGCTGTTGCTTGGACGATGGCAGGGACTTTATTTTTGTGAATTCGACGGCCCACGTAGACGTCAGTACTATGTCAAAATTATGAAGGGCTGACGGGGACGTACAAAAAAACAGACGATGATGTTCTCCCGCTGGATACATCATCGTCTGTTAAATTCTTAGTCGCTTTCGCAAAGTACCGTAATGATTAGTCACCGTCATGAAGTGAAAACACCTAAAAAAGCGCCCTACATATTCATGGCTGAAGCGTGTGAATGCAGGTACGCTCATAGGTGTCTGCACAGCAGCTTTACATGTACTAAAGCAGCGGGCCTGATCTCTTCAAATGTTAATCCGTCCTGAATATAAAATGACACAAAGCCATGCATGGATAAAAACAGACTTTTCGGTACCCTGGAGCATTCTTCCTCCGAATGTCCCTGATCACTCAATTCCTGGCGAATCATAGATGCAAATAATTCTACACAACGGTTTTGTTCTGTACGACAGTATGCAAATAGTTCTTCATCATGCATCATGAACATAATTTCGTACTGATATGGATTTTCCAAGCCAAAACGGATATATTCCAGCATCAGGTACTCCAATCTGCTCAAGCCATCATCAGGCGTGCCTGTTGCTGCTTGCAGTAGAATCCCACGCAAGGTATTGAAATCTTCAATCACAATGGCGTAGAACAGTTCAGCCTTCTCTTTAAAATGATAATATAATGAACCATGACTGTAACCCAGATGCTGGCCAATGCTGCGCATTGAAATCGCACGGTAGCCCTTGGTGATAAACAAGTGCCTGGCCGCTTCCAGAATCCGCCCTCTTGACAACTCCTGTTCTACTGCTCTTCTAGCCATATTATTTATTCCCCTTCAATAAAGTAAAGCTGCTCTCCCTCCGACACAAGCGATTGTCCTTGTGTCAAGTCGGTCATCCAGTTGCAGAAGGATTCCGCATCACTAGCCAGCGGCAGACAGGTTAAAGTAACTTTATCCGTAAACATCGTTTCTCCAGTGCGGATGCGGCGATTGCGTAGTTCATTTTCCACTTTGCCTAACCAGGTATAATCCAATTCCACAAAAACCTCACGATGCAGCACACGCGTAATCGCATCTCCTGCCTCAATAGCTGCAACAGCACCATCTGAGTATGCACGAATCAGTCCGCCTGCTCCCAGCATAATTCCACCAAAGTAACGGGTAACCACAATAGCGACATTTTTCAGCTTCTGATTGCGGATGACCTCCAAAATAGGCTTCCCCGCCGTCCCGCTTGGTTCTCCGTCATCCGATTGCTTCTGGACTTCGTCTCTTTCCCCAATCATATAAGCCGAACAATTATGCGTAGCGTTCCAATGCTCTTTCTTGATGCGTTCTATGAAAGCAACTGCTTCTTCCTCAGTTTCAACAGGCTGAATATGGCCGATAAAACGGGATTTTCGGATTACAATTTCCTTGTTGCCGGCACCGCGTACGGTTCGGTATTGTTCCAACATACACGTATAACCTTCCTTACTTCATTTTACAAGAAAGCAGTTCCCCGCTTCTGGCAGCTGGCGAACTGCTTTCCTGTACTTAAATGTTGCTATACACTATAACGCTTCTGACCAAAACTTGTTTCCAATCAGAGATTATAGCTCCCTTATTCAGACAATCTTGCTTCAAGCTCAGCTTTTTCTTTTTCGAAGCCCGGTTTGCCAAGCAGCGCAAACATGTTCTTTTTGTAAGCTTCTACGCCCGGTTGATCGAACGGATTTACGCCCAACAGGTAGCCGCTGATGCCGCAAGCCTTTTCGAAGAAATAAGCAAGGTAGCCAAAGGAGTAAGGGCTCAAGTCAGGAATATTTACAATCAGGTTCGGCACTTGTCCGTCTGTGTGAGCCAGCAATGTACCTTGGAATGCTTTTTTATTTACAAAATCCACCGTTTTTCCTGCCAGGAAATTCAGTCCATCCAGATCATCTTCATCTGCTTCGATGTTGATGTGACTAGGTACATTTTCTACTTGGATTACCGTTTCGAAAATGTTACGGCTGCCTTCCTGAATGAATTGTCCCATAGAGTGCAGGTCTGTCGAGAAGTCAACAGAAGCTGGATAAATGCCTTTATAATCCTTGCCTTCGCTTTCTCCGTACAACTGTTTCCACCATTCGGATACAAAATGCAAAGATGGCTCATAGTTTACGAGAATCTCAATTGCCTTACCTTTGCGATACAAAGCGTTACGAACGGCTGCATATTGATAAGCCTCGTTCTCAGCAACATTCGGGTTGCTGTATTCTTTGGAAGCATCTGCCGCGCCCTGCATCATTTCTTCGATGTTAATGCCTGCTGTAGCAATCGGCAACAAGCCTACGGCTGTCAGAACGGAGTAACGACCACCGACATCATCAGGAATAATGAAGGATTCATAACCTTCCTCGTTAGCGAGCTTTTTCAAAGCGCCACGTTCTTTGTCCGTTGTCGCGTAAATACGTTTGCGTGCTTCTTCTTTACCGTATTTTTTCTCCAGAGCTGCACGGAATACGCGGAAAGCGATAGCTGGCTCTGTTGTTGTACCTGACTTGGAGATGACATTGACAGAGAAGTCTTTTCCTTCAATCAGTTCCAATAAATGATTCATATATGTAGAGCTGATGTTGTTGCCTGCAAAATAGATGGCTGGACCTTTGCGTTGATCTTTAGGCAGCGCATTATAGAAGGAATGCGACAGCATTTCGATCGCAGCACGTGCTCCAAGGTAAGAACCTCCGATACCGATTACAATCAATACTTCGGAATCGCTTTGAATTTTAGCAGCAGCTTTTTGGATGCGCGCAAATTCTTCTTTATCATAATTGGTAGGCAGGTCAATCCAACCCAAGAAATCGGAGCCTACGCCCGTTTGGTTGTGCAATTGCTCATGAGCCAACTTGATAGGCTCTGCAAAATAATCAATTTCATGCTGACCTACAAAGGAGAGGGCTTTCGTGTAATCAAAAATAACTTTTTTAGACATGTTTGGAACCTCCTGTTTGGTATTACTAAGACCAGAATACGAACATAAGGACTTAGGAATAGGATACTTTAATTTGCTGAGCCTGACAAGCTTGCGTTACCTGTATGTCCTGTGCCTTGCCAGACCCTGCTGTAGATAGGCTAGCATGCCCATGCTACAATGAACATAGAACAATTGTTTCAATATTCAATTCAAGCCGAACTCGCATCTGCATCGGACGGCAACTTCCAACAAGAAAGGTGATTAGCAATGAAAAACATCGGATTTATCGGACTGGGCACGATGGGCGCCCCGATGGCATCCAATCTGCTAAAACAGGGATTCGGAGTCACAGTTTATAATCGTACTGCTTCGCGCTGCGAACCCTTGGTAGAGCAAGGCGCACGTACAGCTTCAACCCCTCGTGAAGCGGCCGAAGGACAGCACCTGGTCATTACCATGGTCAGCGATGATCAATCAATACGTGACGTCTATTACGGTCAGAACGGTGTGTTTGCTGGTCTTACGGCTGGCATGACCGTGATGGACAACAGCACGATTTCACCTGAGCTGGTCAAACAACTGGCTGCTGAAGCGGACAAGCTGGGCTGCTCCTTCATTGACGCACCCGTAACAGGCAGCAAGCCTGCCGCTGTTGATGGAACACTCGTGTTCATGGTCGGCGGTCATGCAGAAGTGATTGCGGCACAGTCAGATGTTTTTGATACCTTGGGCAAAAAAGTGCTCCATATGGGGCCAAATGGCAGCGGAGCCGTAGCCAAACTTGCTCACAATACGATGGTCGGTATAAATAACCTCGCTCTGGCTGAAGGCTTTGCTATCGCGGCTAAATCCGGCATTCCAGCAGACAGCTTCCTAGAATTGGTACAGCTCGGATCGGCAGGCAGCAAGGCCGCTGACCTCAAAGGGCGCAAAATCATCGAGCATGATTTTAGCAACCAGTTCTCACTTGCTCTGATGCTCAAGGATTTGAAGCTCGCTTCCTCACTAACAGACAGCCTGTCCATCCCTACGCCCATGTTGTCCATAGCCAAAAGCTTGTTTCAAGCCGGACAAACACAAGGCTACGGCGATGAGGATCTATCTGCCGTCGTAAAAACATACGAAGCATGGATTGGCCGCACCATTGGTGGTCAGCCTCTTGAGTAAGCCGTTTCTTTATAAGCATGATGCTGTGCGTTAATGATGACACAGCTTTAGGGTAAGAACACTTGGCTCGTAGCCTGAGTGCTCTTACCCTTTTCAGCTAATTATTCCGGATAAGAACAGCAATAATCCGTTACGCTTCGCACTTCCAGCTTGAAGGAAGACTTCGCAGGTACATGAAAGGTTGACGTGCCTTGTATTTCCAGCCATTCCTCGGCACCTGGAAGCAACACTCTCAGATCCCCTGCTAAAATCTCCATGATCTCACGGGAATCCGTACCAAACTCGTACGTTCCCGGCAGCATAATCCCCAGTGTTACTTTACTTCCGTCACCCAGGATAACTGTACGGCTTGTAACCTGACCATCGTAATAAACATTTGCTTTTTTAATTACGCTTACTCCATCGAACTGTGTCATTCGTTATCCCCTCATCTGCTCTCAATGGTGAATGAATATGGTGCATCATAACATAATTGGGATTCCAATTTCAGTATGGAAATACACACTGTATCTGCGTACTCTATAGACTGATCATCCAAAAGGCATTTTTTCGCAAAATACAAATGTATGAAACAAACAGCCGTAAGCCTTACTCAGGTTACGACTGTTTGTAATACATGGATTGCCACGATCAGGTAAGTCGTTTGCCAGCAATACATGATCATTGCTTTATGGACAAACGCTTCCTAATTGCTGCTGCTCCAGTGTTTTATTTCAACAAAGCTTTTACACGGCTAACCACGTTCTCTACTGTAAAGCCGTATTCCTTAATTACGCGGTCACCAGGAGCGGATGCGCCAAATGTGCTGATACCGAGAATGTCGCCTTGGTCGCCAACATATTTTTCCCATCCCAGTGGATACGCCATTTCTACAGCCAGACGAGCTTTAACTTCAGGCAGCAGAACGGAATCTTTGTAAGCTTTGTCTTGTTTTTCGAACAGATCCCAGCTTGGGAAGCTGATAACGCGAACCTGAATACCTTGTTCTGCCAATGCTTCCTGTGCTTTAACAGCCAGTTGTACTTCGGAGCCTGTAGCCAGAATTTGAGCAACCGGTTTGCCGTCTGCTGCATCTGCAACCACATAAGCACCACGTTTGATACCTTCGCGTGCATGTTCAGCAGTAGCAGCCAAGATCGGCAGGTTTTGACGAGTCAATACCAGTGCAACCGGGTTTTTCTTGTTTTCCAGCGTGTAAGCCCAAGCAGCAGAAGTTTCGTTACCGTCAGCCGGACGAATGACTGTCAGGTTCGGGATAATGCGCAGAGAAGCCAATTGTTCGATCGGCTCATGAGTCGGGCCATCTTCACCAACAGCAATACTGTCGTGAGTCAGAACGTAGGTTACAGGCAATCCCATCAGAGCTGCCAGACGAACGGCCGGACGCAGATAATCTGTAAATACGAAGAATGTACCGCCAAATACTTTCACACCTTGGTGCAGCGCCATACCGTTCATCGCAGCAGCCATACCGAACTCGCGGATACCGAAGTAAATATTACGGCCAGCGTAATCTTCTGGCGTAAAGTTCGTCAGGTTGTTCAAATGTGTCATCGTGGAGCTTTCCAAGTCAGCAGATCCACCTGTCAGGAAAGGAACATTTGGAGCCAATCCGTTCAGTGCATTACCAGAAGCTACGCGAGTCGAAACCGCTTTGTCTTCTGTAGAGTATTTCGGAAGATCACGATCCCAACCTTCAGGAAGATCGCCCTTTACAGCTGTTTCGAACTGAGCTGCCAAATCAGGGTGAGCTGCTTTGTATTTCGCGAATTGTTCATCCCATGCTTTATTAGCTGCGATACCGCGCTCTTTTACTTTAGCAAAGTGCTCGCGAACCTCTTGTGGTACATGGAAGTCCTCTTCGTATACCCATTTGTAGAATTCTTTAGTCAGCTTGGCTTCTTCTGCTCCCAGCGGGGAACCATGAGTACCGCCGTGCCCGCCTTTACCTTGTTTGTTCGGGCTTCCGTAGCCGATAACTGTTTTCACTTCAATCAACGTAGGACGTGTTGCATCAGCTTGCGCTTCTTCAATTGCTTTTTGAATGGCTGGAAGATCATTACCATCTTCTACACGCAGCACTTGCCAGTTGTATGCTTCAAAACGTTTGGCAACACTCTCGGAAGAGGACAGATTAAGTTTGCCATCCAGTGTAATATCATTGGAATCAAACAATACGATCAGCTTACCCAGTTGAAGGCGACCAGCCAGCGAAGCGGCTTCATGCGAAATCCCTTCCATCAGATCGCCATCGCCACAAATTGCATATGTGAAGTGATCCACAACTTTAAATCCGTCTTTATTATAGGTTGCACCCAGTTGTGCTTCTGCCATAGCCATACCTACGGACATTGCCAAACCTTGTCCCAAAGGTCCAGTGGTAGCATCTACACCAGCAGTGTGTCCAAACTCAGGGTGACCCGGTGTACGGCTGCCCCATTGGCGGAATTGCTTCAGCTCTTCCATAGGCAGGTCATAGCCGCTCAGGTGCAGCAGGCTGTATAGCAACATAGAACCGTGTCCTGCAGACAGTACAAAACGGTCACGGTTCACCCATGTAGGGTGATCTGGGTTATGGTTCATTGTTTTAGCAAAAAGTTGGTAGCCCATTGGCGCGGAGCCCATCGGCATACCTGGGTGTCCTGAATTCGCTTTCTCGATGGCGTCAATTGCCAACGTACGAATGGTTGTGATGGACAAATTGTCAATCGTGGAGTTTTCATCCTTTTGAATCGCTTGGTTCTGGTCAGTCATGGTTTGCCTCCTCATATTGTATGAAGTATGTCAATTGCATTCGGTCATACTCTTCAATATCACCGTCCCATATAGAGACAGAGACTATTGAAGTGAGTGAATCTGCTTGAATGTTTCAATATGACTTATACACTCATAAGTATTGTACCATTTGCCGTGGAAGTTTGCCAGATCGTTTGTAAAGATGATTGTCGAATTGTACTGAGCCCCGATATCAATATACCCGTTATATATCAACCTCATTTAAAAAATAAGAAAAATCGCAAAAAAATTTATATAGGGGCCTGTAACGCAAACACCCCACACAAAAAAACAAAGCCCGTTATGCACTGGGCTTTGTTTTATCCGAAATGTGTATTCATAAGTTTTCATCATTTTGAAATATGAAGTTCAATTAAAAACAACCGTTTTGTTCTCATGAACCAGTATACGATCCTCTGTATGCCACTTTACGGCTCTTGCCAAAACAACCCGTTCAATCGTGCGGCCGATCCGTTTTAGCTCATTTACATCATCTCCGTGGCTTACCCGCTGTACGTCCTGCTCAATGATCGGACCGCCGTCCAATTCCTCGGTTACATAATGCGCAGTCGCACCAATAATTTTCACACCGCGATTATAAGCTTGGGCATACGGCTTGCCACCCACAAAAGCAGGTAGAAAGGAATGATGAATATTGATAATCCGGTTGCGATAATGCTCTATAAACTTGGGTGAAATAATCTGCATATACCGGGCCAAGATGATCACGTCAATCTCTTCGCCAATGACCTCTAGCTGACGGCGCTCTGCCTCTGGCTTGGTATCAGCTGTCACCGGTATGTGGTGATAAGGAATGCCAAAGGATTCCACATACTCCTTCATATCCGGATGATTACTAACCACCAATGAAATATCCGCGTCCAGATCGCCTGCTTGCCATTGCCACAGTAGCTCTACCAGACAGTGATCTTCTTTGGACACAAAAATAGCCAGTTTTTTCTTGCGGCTGACCGCAGAAATCGTCCACTCCATACGGAATTGCTCGGCAACAGCGACAAAGTCCTGCTCCAATTGCAGCAGAGCTGCACTCAAATTTGGCAGATCAAATTCAATCCGCATAAAAAACATACCGCCGGTCGGGTCCATTGTATACTGATCAGATTGAACGATATTCGCTCCATGCTCATACAAAAAGCGGGACACAGTCGCTACAATACCTGGTCCATCTGGACAAGATACAAGCATACGCGCACGGTTTTCATGTGTAGATGAAGTGCTATTTGGCTGATGTTTTACGTGAAGTTCCATGTGACTATTCATCCCCCTTATCTTATACCGTCACTGGCAAATGACTACCAGCAAACCAGGCAATTAATCGTTGATTAATGTGTTCTTCGCTCATCTCTGGAAAAAGCGCTGCTTCCGTTATCATGTCATACAGACGCTCCAGCGGCTCACGTGGATCTGCTTTTCTAGCTTTGGCATCATTTTTCAGCAGAGCCCAGGTATCCAGCACAAATTTTCGGACATCCACATCCTGTTTTTTGAAAAACGAATGCAGCTGCTCTACCTGACCCAAAAACTCATCTCCAAAGCGTTCTTTTACATTACCACGAAGCAAGGCGATCTCAACCTCATACATGGGTCGCTGAGTTTTAGCTTCTTTTCCTATCCAC
The DNA here is from genome assembly GCF_050516475.1 of Paenibacillus ottowii. NCBI lineage: Bacteria > Bacillati > Bacillota > Bacilli > Caryophanales > Paenibacillaceae > Paenibacillus > Paenibacillus ottowii. The sequence goes on from NZ_CP191577.1 coordinate 2,151,693, forward strand.
GGTGTCTCCAAAATAAATGGACGTCCTTGAAGTGCTTCATGGTGCACCACATTATGAATGGTCTGGTAGCCAATCCAGCCTGATCCAATCGGAGTATGGCGGTCTTTATGAGCACCAACTGGGTTTTTGCTGTCATTAATGTGAACAACTGCGATGCGATCCAAGCCGACAACACGGTCAAATTGCTCCAATACACCGTCCAGATCATTGACAATATCATAGCCCGCATCATGAATGTGACAGGTGTCCATACAAACCGTAAGACGTTCGTTACGCTCTACTTTATCTATAATAGAGGCAATTTCCTCAAAGCTGCGTCCCATTTCGGTGCCTTTGCCTGCCATCGTTTCAAGTGCAATGTTGACACCGGTCTCCTTCACACCGTTCAGTACCTCGTTCAAACCATCGGCAATACGCCCAATTCCGTACTCTGCATCTTTATCTGTAAAAGCTCCCGGATGCAGCACGATATTTCTCACACCAATCGCATGTGTACGCCGGATTTCCTCCTGAAGAAAGCTGACCGCAAGCTCATAGGTATTTTCTTTGTAAGAGCCGAGATTGATGATATACGGAGCATGCACCACGATATCTTCCATTCCCTTTTCCGCCATTAGCTGCTTGCCTTCCTCTAAATACATGGACTCCATCGGCTTACGGCGCGTGTTTTGGGGTGCCCCCGTGTATATCATAAACGAGCTGGACCCGTAAGAAGACGCTTCTTTTGTAGCGCTGAGCAGACCCTTGTCCGAGAAGGACACATGAGAACCAATTTTCAGCATAATTTTGATTCATCCCCTTATCCTGTTATGCTTGTCTTATTTTAATTTAATCATTTTAACGTGATTATTGAAATCAAACAACATAGCTTTTATGGCAGCTTTTTTTAGATGACTCCATGAAGGGAAACTACGAACAAATTACACATCAGAATAAATCAACCTCCTGTAGCGTATACAGGTACATTCAATATGAAGTTTTTGTAGCAAAAAAGGTTATATTTTATAACAGGAACATTTTTTTGAATGGGAAGGAGAATGGGCTGGATGAACATCATCGTATGCGGAGGAACTGGATTGGTGGGAAGTGCACTGGTCAAAAGTCTGCTAGATGACGGATATACCGTGAAAGTCATTACCCGCAAGCCGCTGGTAAGCCATGAAGAGAGCCCTCGCTTGCAATATATGAGCTGGAACGAATTAAAACAAAAGCCTGAATTACTGGAGGGCACGGATACGGTCGTTAATTTAGCAGGAGAGACGCTGAATCAGCGCTGGACGGACAAGTCTAAACAAAGAATTCTTCAATCACGACTGCAATCCGTTGCCCGGTTGGCTCAAGCGTTGAATGCTCTGCAAAAAAAACCAAAAGTCATCATACAGGCTTCGGCTATAGCCGCCTATGGCACATCCCTGACCGAAACATTTGACGAAAAAAGTCCGTGTCGTTCGAAAGACTTTCTGTCCCAGGTGGTTGAGCAATGGGAGGAAGCTGCCAATGCCTATCCTGCCGATGCCCGTTTAATTAAGTTACGCATCAGCCTTGTGCTAGACAGGAAAAAAGGAGCCTTCCCACTCATGAAGATGCCTTACGTCTTCGGATTTGGTGGTAAAATAGGCAGCGGCCATCAATGGATGAGCTGGATTCATATTGCGGATATCGTTCGTCTGATCTCGTATTGTATCCATACACCCGAGATTTCCGGGGCAGTGAACGCTTCATCACCACATCCCATAACGAACGACCAGTTTGGGAAAACAGTAGCTAAGGTATACCGCCGTCCGTACTGGTTTTCCGTTCCTAGCATTCTCGTTCAAAAGCTATTGGGTGAGATGAGCACGCTTGTATTAGACGGTCAAAAGGTAATACCGCGCAAAGCGCTGGAGCAAGGATTTAAGTTCAACTATCCTTCACTGCAAGAAGCGCTAGAGGAACTCCATTCTCCTCACAAACAGCGTTAAAATGAACTCTGTGGATGATAGATATACGAAGTAAAATCGTTAAGCCGCAACGTTTTAGGCCTATGAATGGTCCTCTATTTATAAAAAGAAGCCCAGAATACATTAGGCCTCTTCTTAACATATATTCATTTAATCTTTACTCAAGATGCATCGGAGGATTTAGAAGAGTCCAACCGATAAGTATAAGAGACTCCGGCGATTTTAAAAGTGTCTCCTTCCTTTATTGCATACTCCTTATAAGGTACCATAGGCTCTCCATTCAGCACAGTTCCGTTCGTTGAGGATAAATCCTTAACCATGTGGTTTTGTCTTTCTGTATCTATGCACAGCTCAACATGAGAACGGGAGACTCCATCCGTGTGCTCTACAAACTGGACCAACTGTGGATCTCTTCCGATGATAAAGCTGCCTCCAACAAATTGGTCTGGCTGCAACCGTATGCGCTCGGTCTCTCCACTCCCAGGCAACTTACGATCCAAGCAAGCAATTGGCGAGTGCTGATTAGGTGGACTCTGAATCTCTTGATCCGGACGGAGCAACACGGTTTCCTGCTTGGATATCGTATTGAGTAGTTCCGTTACCCCGGATAAGGACTTATAATAAGCCTCGCTGGTATCACTGTCGTCCAATTCGTTTACACATGCGATACCTTTCCTCGAAGGCTCGTGTAAATCATAATTCGCACTTACTTTCTCTCGATCCTCCGCCGCTTGGTTTCCCACGCCTTTAGATTCTGAGTTTGGAAGAGTCCAACGCCAGCTCTCCTGCCCTTGATCACTCGAATCGAAGGATGGCTTAGCTTGATGATGGCGGCCTGCTACAAACCCAGTCAACTTATCTACCTGATAACGGTCATTTTTCCGTTGTGTTGAAGGTGTAGTTCCTAACCATTCCGAATCCAATACAGGAACTGATTCACTATAAAAATGAGCTGAAGCTCGATTACGCTTTAATTTTCCCGTCCAGCTTATATAAGCAACAGCGACAAGTACCAAAGTCAGCACAATTGAAATAAGCAAGGGCACTGTCTCTGGATGATCCAAATAAATGTAGCGCCAAACGATGGCCGAGGCGAGCAGACATCCGAGAGCAATGTATGTTTTATACTTTTGCAATTTAGGCTCCGCATCTTCCATTTCTTTGTCGGCTCCTACCTCGACGTTCTCTTCAGGTTTTATAGACTGCTTGAGTTGATTGACCCGCTTAAGCTCCTGAATTTCCTGTAGAGTCTCCCGGTGCTCTTGCCTGTACATTCTTTCGCCACGATCTATATGGTTACCCTGTAGGGGATGAGAGGAATAAATAGATGATCTATCCTCATCCTGACCGCCTACGCTCTGTTCACCAGCCGCCATCCCTTGCAACAGTAATTCCTTTAACGCACCCACCTCAAATTCATTTCTATCGCATAGATCAAGTATGCACTGTATAAATTCTCCCTGAGAGTAAGCCACACGAGTCAGCAAACGAATAATCATCTGTTTAAAATAACTGCCTGTTTGTTCTGGATACTGTACATTGCACAAAGGAACATAGGTTAAACTGACGGTCTCCCTTGTACCCGAACCGCTTACAAAAATGTAATCTTCGTGCAACATAAACTGGCGAATATTTAACATATATTGCGGGCTACGATGAAGAGTATCTGCTACTTCAAAGAGAATTCGGTAGAAATCAGAAGTCGATACACTCCCACCTTTCCATACTTGGGAAAGCATACGTTTCCCCGAAATATCGTAATGTAACTCGATCTGAAAATCGACTTCTTTTATTCTAAGTTCCAGCAGACCGGGAATTCGATTACCAGTCAACATTCTGGTCTGTACAGAATTTAAATCATCGGTCTTGAGTTCGCCTTCCTTATTTAGAATCATAAAGGTCCCGCCATTCCGGGCAAAATCCCTGCTTAAACCAAACAATTCATGACCTCCTTAACCCTTTCTTATTTCCTGAGGTAGCATGATCTCCCTAAGCGGACACGTCATGACAAGAAGTAAAGATAAGCACTGACCGCCCCCGGAATGACTGCCGTCATAAAAGGAAACCTGAGATGCGCTTCTCTCCCACTGGTCAGCGCCTTGCCGCTACGAAACAGGAAAAATCCTCCTAAATTAAACGCCACACGTCGCAATCTCATGATGGTTTCCCTCCTCCATAGCAAAATCCCTACACCAATAATGCCTGCAAAAAAAATCGAATATAGAGCCGATTGCCACGCAAAAGCAGCACCTGTCCATGCTCCAATTAAGCCGAACAACTTTACATCTCCTGCACCAATAGCTCCCATCCAGTACAAAATCAGCATGAATCCAAAGCCTGTTCCAAGACCAGCAATAGCAAATAAAAAACCGTGCCAGCCTCCAAACAGAGTATTGAACAGCAAGCCTACTGCTATGCCAGGCATTGTAAGCTTATTAGGGATTTTCATGCTTCTTAAATCTGTGACTAGCGCAATCGTCAGCAGAATTCCGCACACAATATACATCCACGTCAATGTGATCTTTCCCCTTTATAAAATAGAAATTAGCAGGACTGCCAAACCATTTTCCATCAATCATAGTTATCTCTAAACGTCTATATTTCGACTATCCATCAGTTGTCTTCTGCACAGAAAACGGAACCTCGATACATTGGCCATCCTCCGTTTCAATCACAAAGCTCCATTGACCTGGTGTCGTGTTCGTTCCCACAAACCAATTCCATTCAATAATTCCATCTGCATCAGCCGAGGCCCAGCCCAAGTGCTGAGCCGTGCTTTCACCTGACTTATAAAGTACAGAAAGGGTCGCATTTGTCCCAGGTTCAACCTTGGCCTTGATCAAATTGTAAACTCCCTTCACAGCAGGTTCAGGCTTGACGAGCAACTGTATGGAATTCTTCGCATCCTTATCCCCTGTCTCATCACCTGTACCTGCTCCCTCTCCTGTATCGCCGATCCAAAGACGTTCCTCGGCTGCCGCTTGGAGCACAATGTTGCGATACAGAAAGGGGACCTTCATCGGTAGTTCATACGATAGCTCTACTCTAAAATAAGGGTCCTTAGTTTCTGTAAGAGAGGGTATATGCACGCTCGTTATATGGACACGTTCATACTCCAGAATGCTTGTCTCCATAAAAGGCTTTAGCATCGGTTTCAGCACAGGATCAAGTGCAGCCTCCGTCAAGCGTCCCTTTAGCTCCTCCAGTGGCTTTTTGCCGCCTTGAACAGCACTTTCTACCCAATCATCGATTGGAGGTGGCAGTTGGGCAGCGAACTGGCTTGCATATTCACTCACGGATAACTTAGGCAGTTCATCCAGCGGTTGGCGGGCTGCATCTATTTGCGCGGACATCGCCTCCACAGCTAGAGACACCGGGTAGATTTTAGCCGAAACCTGCTTAACCGCTTCTGAAGCAGTAGTCTGCAAGGCTGTGGATACCAGCGTCATTTGGACCATATAAATGAGAAAAATAATAAAGAACAAAAACAATGGCAGCACCAGTGACGCTTCTAAAACAATACTTCCTTGTTCACGCTGTTTCTGTCCACCGACCTGCCGTAGATACTGATTAATAGGAAAAATGCCCTGTTTTCGTGACATAGTACACACTTCCCTTAATACTCTCGCCTTCATGGGAGGCGGTTCCGAGCATCTTCATTACTCCCGGTAGAAACCACAGCCTCATCCCATTCTTGACTTCACCTTTTACATACGTACGCCGCTCAGCTGGATTGACATCTGTATTCAGGCGAATCAGAGCAAGCATACGGGACATTTTCCGCTCATTATTGCTATTGAGCATCAGGAACAATCGCAAATGATCCTTGTACGTCATTCGAAATTTCAGAAAGTCAGACAAAGGCACATCCCCTTTTTGTGCCAGCATGATCATGTCTTCAATCGCCTTCTCTACTCCATATAACAGGGCTGCCGCCAATACGACCAACGGATTACCTTTTGAGCTATTTTTAACTAGTCCCTCCATCGTTCTAATGGCAAGCCTCATAGCAAAAATCTCCCCATAGGCAGATGCCAGATTACCCGTCGGATTATGAAATCCATACAAGATGTACTCAACTTCCTGATTATTCAACTCCAGTTGATCCCCCAAAATCTGTGCGGCATTACCTACCTTTCCACCTGATCGAGCCAAACTTCCAAATCGGCTGAAATCCACATGATGAAAGTAGGAAAGCGCATATTCGTTCTGGTAAAACTCGTCTCCCAGCTGAGTCAGTAAGTTGGATGCCGCCTCGTATAAACCATCCATACTATCCATTGACGACCCCGCTGCATCATAGGTGTCATAGGACAAATCAGCAGATATAGATGGACTGGTTGTGGACTGATTAAACGAAATACTTTCATTGTAATACTGTTCCACCTCTCGGAATTGCTCAGCGCTTTGTTTACCTTTAGAAAGAACCTCAATGATCCGATAGGCTTGCTTGAGCTTGTTTTTCGCCTCTTTTTCCATTTTCTTGCGTTCTTTGTCCGGACCGCGTCTCGTGTCCATCGTTCTGGCTTCGCCGTCGAGTACATTTGCGGGTCCAGTCCAGGCATACGCATTTAAGTATTTATCTATCTCCTTAAGCGTTGAGGCGACTTCTTGCTTGAGCATGTCTGCATTCAAAAATGGATCTGTATAAAAGGACAAGGCGCGTATCATGCTCGTTATTCTATTGTTAGCAGCATTTATAGCTGTCCGTTGCTTTTCGATTTCTGCTGCCCATTGCTCAAACTCATTATCAGGAATCAACAAATCTTCTGCCTTTTGCCGGGCACTTCCTACAGCCGGATCGGCATTGTAGCCTCCTCCACTTGGAGTGGGGGCTGCGGAAATCTCGTCATAGCCAGCATTGGCCGCCCTCTGCTTATATTGGGCAATGACTTTGCGCATCTCCTCATTAATCTGTCGGGCTTCACTCAACGGATCCTTGGCTTCCACAAGCAGCTTATCATGCTCTTCTCCAGCCTTAACCACAACCTGTCGCAGGCGATCGAGTGCTGTTCTTGCCCTTCTTGCATACTTCTCCATTTGCATGATTTTAACGTCGTCCACACTCATCTTGTTATCCTCATATACATGCACGTAATGCTTATACTGAGCAGCAATATCGGCTACAACCTCAAGTGGATCCCATATATACTGATTAGGCATATATGCACCCCTCTGTTTAATAATCCGCTTGCGAACCTCTTCCATATAAGCTCCTGCCTTACGCTGTTTCTCCAGCATGTCATCCAGTTTGGCCTCTCGTCTGTCGTAAAGCTTTTGCAGCCGTTTCAGCAAATCTACCGTGTGTGAAGCTTCCTTCATATTTTGAGATAGCGGCTTTAACTTTTCGAGCACTTCAAACGTAAAATCGACAGGTGCCTTATACTTCATCTCTTCACGGATCTGCTCGTTGAATATGGCATATTTACCAAGCTCCCTTTCCATTTGCAGGGAGCTGGAATCCAGCTTCATATTCATAAGCGGCAGCGTTTCCGCGCGCGCTGTACGCCGCGCACTGTCATTCAGCACTTTGACCATAATTTGTTCTCCGCCGCCTTCACCATAAGCAAACAAGCCGTACTCCTGTTGCAATGCCGGATCATAAGCAGACATCACTGACCGTACCGCCGCATGGGCCAGCCGTTCGGTCTGCACATGCAGTGCAGCAATTCTCGCATAATCAATAAATACAGCAATAAAGCCGAACATGACCGCCAAAATCAGAATGAGGAAGACCGTGACAGCACCTGATTCCCCATCCTTTATATTTCGTCCCTTACCAAACACCCGCTTCCTCCTTTCCAGTTACATTCCCGCTACCTACTCTTTAACGACCGTTTTGCCCATATTGCATCAATACTTTGCCTGCAACTGACGGATCTACCTTTTCACCTGAGCCTCTGCCCATAAACTTTGCACCATAATAACGGACCATCTCAACCGTACGAATCCATTCCACAGGCTCCACCACACCCGAGCTCATTTTTCCTTGTAAATCTGTCTGATCTAAAAACTGACTCAGCAAAGGAACCTTCACCATCTTATTGAGCTCTGTGGTCACCTTACGGCGAATCATACTGTTCTCATATGTCATCTGCCCCTGCATGCCCATAGGCATTTTATTTGCTGCATTGGACAGCTTCTGAGTAGGTATCCCCCCTCCTCCAGTGCTGCCTGGCACCTGTACACGTTCCTGATTATCGGCTCCGGCCCAGCCAAACAGAGCGCCTAACATGATGTCATCCTTCAAACGCCAATAGAGAGAATCCCGTTGTCCTTGCGCAAAAGCTCCTGTACGCGGGTCCTTAAAGCTGTTATCCCAGCTGTAAGCAGCTCTTTCAGAAGCAGTAGAAGCAACCTGCACCAATATAGATTTTTGATATATATACAGGCAAAAAAACAACATTACAAAAATAACCAGCAGCAGAATGGGGAAGACGAGGGAGGCTTCCAAGGAGAAGCTCCCCTCCTCTTTTTGTACCAATTTGCGCAGCATTATGAATCCATAAAGTCGTTACTTTTTTTATCTGCCTTTTTCAACAGCCCTTCTACAATTTTCTTGATCTGATCCTTAAAAATAATTGCTACTGCAATCAGAATCGCAATGATCAGGATCATTTCTAATGTCCCCAAACCATCCTCATCCTTGTACAATTTACGAATACTACCTGCTACTAATATCGTCATCATTTTATCCTCCTACATGTTCATCATCATTAAAGCCGGAGCACCCACCAACACAATAACCGTAAACAGGATTAGCGCCATCGGGAAAACCAATTTTGAAGAAGCCTGTTCCCCTCTTATGCGGCTAATCGAAGTCCGCTTGCTCCATAATGTCTGAGATAACTCACGTAAAGCCATTACAAAATCGCTCCCACCGCGTCTCATATTCAATAAAACTGTCGTTGTAAATATCGTTACTTCCTGAATACCACACCGTTTGCTCAGATGTTCAAATGCCTGTTGAAAGGAATAGCCGCTTTCCCATTCCCCCACTGTCTGCCGCAATTCCCGATACAATGGATGTACCGTATCCTCCCCTTTTCGTTCCACACAATGCAGCAAAGCCCGCTGTACCGTCTCCCCCGCACCAACTAAAAGCAGCATTTTACTCAACAGTTCAGGCAATTCCATTAAAATCTGCTGATCCCGCCTCTGTACTTTCCCATACAGATCCTTGACCAACGCAACTGGCACCAGAACACCGAGCCCCAAACCAAGCACCAGTCCAGTTGCTTCCCCGCCCATCATAAGCGATATTAAAACTCCACCAGCAGCCACCATATATCCGTAACCCAACATTTCGGCCAGAAAAAGCATCGTCTTCTCTCCACTGTTGCGCATACCATACAGTTTCTGTATCGAGCGCTGAAGCTTGAACATCAGCAAAGGCAGCCTTTGAGTGGCACGTGAAACATGAAGCATGTGAACAAATGGCACCGAAAGTTTTTGCAGCCGCAGGCCTTCCAGTTTCATATGGCGAAAATGTGCATACTTAGCAGCGTACATTTGGTTCAGCACCACCCAACCTCCCACTTGCAGAACCAGCATGACCAGACAAACCAACATCAACACACCCATCACTCCTTACACTTCAATCTTCATAATGTGGTTGATCCACACGAGACAACCACCAAGCACCAGTAGACAAAAGGTTGATAAAATCATACCTGTACCGCTGTATAAGGGCATCATGTAGTCTCCTGCTGTCACTGTCATAAACAAAACAAACAAAAAGGGAGCTGCAAACATAACCCTAGATTCAAACCGTTTCTGTGCAATCATTACACCGATCTCCTGCTGAATGTCCAGCTTCTCACCAATGACACTTGAAGCCCGTCGTACGACTTCTACCAGATCCCCTCCAGTTCGTTTACAAGCCGTAAATACGTCTGCAAAATTCGTAATATCCTCCATCTGAGCCCGACGAGCCAAATCCTGCAAGGCAACCTCTACAGGCTGTCCGATTTCGAGGCAGGCTGTAATAATGCTAAACTCAAAGATCAAATCGTGGTCTCCATCTGGACTAAGCAGCCTTAAATCCTCTACAGCTTCACGAAACCCATTCTCCACTGACTTGCCCGCTGAAAGAGAAGATGAAAGCGAGTATAGAGCCTGCTTGAATTGAATGCTTAAAGCAGACCTACGTCGTTGCAGCAAAAACCTCCCAAAATAACGAGGGGTCACCACGGCGCCTGCAGCACACAGCAACGATAATATCCATTGGTGATAAAATAGATATCCGATCAGCGCGAATAGCATTCCACTAAAGAGAATGCATGAACTTTTTTGTACATTTGATAAGGTATATACTGTATAATCAGGCAGAGAAGGGACCTCATGTGACATTTGCTTGGCAGTTGCCTTTCTTGTTCTCATACCGATACTCCTTCCCTGAGCCAGCTTTCCGGCTTGATCCCGGCCATTTGCAACTTCAAAGTATGTTGCAGCCCTCCGCCACAACGTTCTAGTCCCCCTATAATTTTTCCTTTACTTTCTCCGCTCTCCCGAAAGCGATAAAGAGGATTCAGCGTCACCTCGCCATTTTCAAAGCCAATCACTTCGCTAATTTCCAGTACTCTTCTGGACTTGTCGCGTAGGCGTGATAGATGAACAAATATATCAATGGCCGAGCTGATCTGCTGCCGTACTACTCCAAGCGGTAGCTCTGCCCCACCAAGCACCATCGTTTCCAGCCGACTGACCATATCGCGGATATTATTCGCATGACCGGTTGACAACGATCCATCGTGTCCTGTGTTCATTGCTTGCAGCATATCCAACGCTTCACTCCCTCTGACCTCACCCACCACAATGCGGTTGGGCCGCATACGCAGGGAGGAACGAATCAGATCACGAATCGTGATTTCTCCCTTCCCTTCGGTGTTTGCATTCCGTGTTTCCATGGATACCAGGTTCGGAGCAGTCACAATTTGTAGCTCTGCCGAATCTTCAATTGTAATAATTCGCTCAGACGAAGGGATGAACTGGGATAATGCATTCAGAAAGGTTGTTTTACCAGAGCCCGTTCCGCCGCTTATAAAAATGTTATACTTGCTACGTACCAAGTCCTTGAGCATAGCGGCTGCTTCTGCATCCAGTGCACCCATCCGTATCAAGTCATCCATCGTCATGGGCCGCTCGGGAAACTTCCGTATAGTCATCGTCGGTCCCTTGAGAGCAACCGGCGGCAGTACAATATTTACGCGTGATCCATCCTTTAACCGGGCATCCACAATGGGGGAAGCCTCATTTACAATTCGGTTCACCCCAGCTACAATCGTCTGGATCAAATCCTCCAGTCGCTCGCGGGATTCGAATTGCTCGGGCACCTGAATCACCTCACCTGCCCGCTCCACAAAAATTTCCCGATGACTGTTGATCATAATTTCCGTAACGGTCGGGTCGTCAATTAATGGCTGGAGCACATCCAGCCCACGGAAAGAGTTGAACATTTTGCGGACAAGTGCGTGCTTCTCTCGGGAAGTTAAGCTCGCCAACTCTGCATCGTTTAGAATTCGCTTTTCGATATGACGTACCAGATCTGTATCCTTGACTGAGGAGGTTACGTCCAGCCCGTTACGGATATCCGCGCGCAATGCCTTAAATTGTCCCTCATTCATATTCATCATCCCCTTAAGACCAAGCAACCGTCGGTTGTGCTGCGCTTTCCATATCCAGCAGCTCGCGGCACAAATGGCGGATTTCCCGCTGATAAATCGGCGAACTAAGCAGCTGTTCAGGATGCTGCATTTGCTTCCATGAAGGGATATAGGGTAACACTCCGTTTAGCTCTATAAAGTCACGAGGTAACGAGTTGATCATAGTTCCCATGTAGCGATTCACCACAAAGCTGGTTTTGCATATCATGGCTTTAAGCCCTTCAGGCTGCGTGGTTGCTAAAACATCCAGCCATAATCCGCACTTGTGCATGCTCATTAAATCGTCAGCCAGCAACCAGATCAGCTTATGACTGGCCTCAAATACAGCTTGAGCCCGCTCACCATGCTCAGAATCACCATCTACGATTACCACATCATACTGCCCGCTTTCAGCAATCGTCCGAATCAGCTCTTTTGCTTCATCACAAGTCATGTCCATCAGTTCCTTGCGATTATAGACAGGTTGAAAAGTATCTGCCTGAATTTCAGGACGATGCACACAATAGGAAGCCATAGATAATGAAGCGCCCTCCTTCTCCTCCGATTTGAGGTCATACAGCAGCCTAGACAGTCCTTCTTCTTGTGCTCCGCTTGAACCGTCTGAACCAGTGAACAACGCGCTTGAATCCATCGTCTCCAGATTCAAATAGAATACCGAATATCCCTCATTGCCCAGTTGCTTGGACATATTAAGCGCGGCCGTTGTTCTACCCAATCCACCAGAAGCTGCTACCATGCCGATAATCATTCCACCTTCCTGACTGTTTACGCTTTTCCGACTATTCGATCTCTGTTTCGCCGTTTCCAAAATAGAACTGACCAGCTCAGATAAAGGCTGATATTTTAATAAAAGCTGTCCATATTCGCTCACTTGTTCCCCCTCATGTAAAACCAAACAAGGAATATCTGCATTTTCCCGAGTTGTCCATAAATTCAGAAAAGCTGCTTCACCTACTACCACATCAGGCCTTTTCATTCCACTTGTTTCTATCATGTATTGGTGAAATGCCTCTGGCTGCGAAAATGCCGTTATTCTCAGCCTTCTGGCGTATTCACTTCCATGTACATAATTCAGCAGTGGTTCAATATAATCCCGATCTTCTACGGCCAATACCACTTTTACCGGAACCATAACGCTCATCCCCTTTCCCAACACAACAACGCAAAAAAGCACCATTCATCCATCCGTAAGTACATACGGTTGGTGAACGGTGCTTCCGTCACATAAATTCTATTTACTGGTAGGATAGCATAGCACCTATTTTAGAGCAAGTATTTTTTGTACAAATATTTTCCTGAAATCCTGGTATTAGAAGAAGGCGGGCAGTCTAGCCCCGCCTCCTACGATCTTCAACTTAGTAGAATTTGTGGTGACGACGATGACATTCATGATGACGATGGTGACAGTGATGATGGTGATGGTGACGACGTTTCCGGAAATGACATTTCTTTTCAAAGTCTTCATGTTTAAATCTTGGCTTGAACTTAATGACAGTCACCTTAATGATTTTCTTAGTAACACGTCTTCTTGGCTTTGGAAAATGACAAAAATGTTTACGATGTTTAAACATTCAATCTCGCCTCCATTTCTTTGAGATAGAATATACTATGGAAGCAGTGAATAACCGGTAACCAGCATATAACTATTTATGAATCAATTAGGCTTTATTAATAATCTGTTTCCAACTTGATGTCCGGATCATAATCCGCCACGATGAGAACATCCATATGACGTGCTTGACGGAGAATCCTCGGCACAACCGCAGTCTTCCCCCAACAGCTGCTTCGGGAAGACTGCCCCACGATAAGCTGCGTACCCGAATATCCTTCCACTGGAGCAATCAAAATGTCGGCAATCTCGCGCCGACTGGAAGCAAGCCGAATTTCAAAGCTTCCCCCCAGTCGGTGGGTCAGCAGCTTTAGTTGTTCCAGACGAGGGTTCAGCTTTTCCGGTACACGTTCACCAACGTGAACATAAGTTACAATCCACACAGCCTTCAGACGAAAAGCAATGCGAAAACCGCGGCGAATCAGCCTTTCAGCATTGTCGGTTAACGTTACGCCTACAAAGATCACTTCCTCCCTGCGCCACGGCCCCCGAAGTGATTCGTGTCGATCCCAGGATTCCAGCCGCTCATCTACATCATCTGCCAGCTCCCGCAAAGCAAGTTCACGCAGCGCAATCAGATTCCCCAGCTTAAAAAAGTGGCTAAGTGCCTGCTCCACCTTCGCAGGATCGTAAATCTTGCCCTCACGCATACGCTGCTGCAACGATTTGGGAGCCACATCAACAAGCTGTACTTCATCGGCCAGACGCATCATATGATCAGGGACAGTCTCTCTCACCCGAATGCCAGTAATTTGTTCTACTGCGTCATTCAAGCTCTCCAAATGCTGCACATTCATTGTGGATATAACAGAAATACCATGTTCCAAGATGACCAGTACATCCTCATAACGCTTAGATTTCAGACTTCCCGGAACGTTGGTATGTGCCAGCTCGTCTATTAGCACTACCTCAGGATTACGCCTGAGAATAGCTTCAGTGTCCATCTCTTCCAAATATGCACCATGACGCTCAATAGACTGACGGGGAATCATCTCCAAAGCGCCTACCTGGGCCAGCGTTTCTGCTCTTCCGTGCGTTTCCAGCAATCCGATGACCACATCAATCCCGTTTTCCAGCAGATCATTCCCCTCTCTCAGCATGGTGTATGTTTTGCCGACCCCAGGAGCAGCACCAATGTACACCTTGAGCTTGCCGCGCAGGATTTTGGCTTCCTCAGCCTGTACTTCCTCAACGCTCAAACGATGATACGAGTCAGTATCTCCTTCTTCCTGTCTCATCGTTGGCAAAATCCGTTCGCCCTCCTGCTCGGCTCGGTCCGCAATCAGCAGCAAATCCATATTCTTCATTCGTTTTAAAATTCCATTCACCAATGATCCTTTAACCAGCTCCTGCCACGGAGTCTGCCGAGAGTGCCCCATAACAATTCGGGTCACATTGTGAGTCACCGCATAATGGATAAGTTGACGTGGCAGCCTTCTGCGGGAAAGGAGTGGGATTTCTTCAAAGGTCGATCCGATTTTGTCAGCCAGCTGTTCTATGGAACGCTTGAAGGCTGCTGATTCCTTGGACAGCTTGCGCTTCGAGCTGACAAAAGAAACCACCAGCATATCTCCACCCAAACGCTTAGCCACCTGTTCCCCTCGTCGCACATAAATAGACCCATTCCAATGATACTGGACAGGCACCAGAATACGCTCCGCTGCTCCTGACGCTCCGTGCAAGCCTAACTCCTCCCGGTGTCGTTCGAGCGAATCGTTCACATCCTCCGCCACTAGCCGCAAAGCGAGCTCACGCAATTTGCCCAGATTTCCCCGGTGAAACATCTCAGGATTGGACGTATGCATGTAACCTTTCGCCAGCCGCTCCAAAATCATTTCTGGAGTGGCATCAATTAGACGAATTTCATCCGCCAGCTCCAATGTATCCACAGGGACTGTATATTCCGCTTCGAAACCTGTTAGCTGGTATACCCACTCTGTGATTCCTTCGAGTTCATAAACATTGACCGTTGTAATGACGCTAATGCCCAGCTCCAGCAAATACCGAATATCCTCCAGCCTTGTTGGAAATGGGGCATCTTTACGATTATGATGTGCCAAATGGTCCACCAACACTACCTCAGGATTTCGTGCCACCAAAGCTTCTACATTCAGATCCTTTTGTTCCTCGCCATCCTTCATCCAGTGGATACTGGGCACTCGCTCTAGCGAGCCGACCTGTTCCACGGTCTCACGCCGCTGCAGGGTCGATACCGCACAAATCACAACATCAATCCCCTCATGTTGCAGCGATTGTCCCTCCTGCAGCATATGATATGTTTTGCCTGAGCCACTGACCGCACCAATGTATATTTTGAGTCTGCCCCGATGCAGTTTGTTAATGGAATCCAGTATTTCCTCTGGTGATTTACGTTTGAAGCTCTCCAATTTCGTCTCCTCCCCGAAGCGTAACAGCTCGTTCCGACCCTTCTGTGTGGTTGTAAAGAATGTACTCCCGTGTCCCGGGTAATTCAAGATGACCCAGCGAGCTTGCCTCAAAAAAAGCCGCACAGCTTAGCATAAGCGTAAAAAAGCGTGCATTCAGGCTCTTAATGCCCGTTTGCACGCTATTTTGAGTAATTCATATAGGATCACTTCCCACGAGATTCACTTGCTATCTTCACCAACGATTCCCCATTGTTGAAATTACTTTCGCCATACCACACCGTGAGAAGTGGAAAAGAGAAAAGCCAAAAGCAGCAACACACCCGATACACACAGCATACATGCCGCAATAGAAGCATCTAGTACACTTGCGGCATAAAAGCCTATGATCGAGCTAATGGCGCCAACTCCCACACTGTATGCAATCATAAGAGACAGCTTCTCTGTCAGTAAATAAGCGGTAAGAGGCGGTACAACGAGCATGCCAACCACTAGAATTGCACCCACGCTCTCAAATGACGCTACCGTAGTTAGCGATACGAGACTCATCAGCAGATAATGAAAAAATACAACCGGAATGCCCAAAGAAGCTGCCAAGGCGGGATCAAAGGAGGTGATTTTAAATTGCTTGAAAAAGCCCCCTACCACAAGCAGATTGATCAAAAACATCGTGCCCGTAATCCACACAGCCCTCGGACCCGCGCCAAAGCCAGCAATCTCTAACGTATTCCACGGAACATAAGCAATTTCTCCATATAAAACGTGGTCCATATCCAGATGGGCATTGGAAGCAAACACACTGATCAGTAATACACCAATAGCAAACAATGTTGTAAATACCACACCAATCGCAGCATCACTTTGCAGACCACTTTGTTGGAATAGCTGAATCAGATACACCGTTAGCAGCCCCAGCACAGCCGCACCAAACATCATCCACATCGAATCCCTTGATCCGCTGATAATAAAAGCAATGACAATACCAGGTAGTACCGCATGGCTGATCGCATCACCGATCATAGCCATTTTCCGAAGCACGAGAAAGCAGCCAACAATACTACATCCCCCTGCCACTAACATTCCCGTCAGAATTACATAAAATGAACTCATAGGGCATGCTCCTCCCGTGGCCGTGTTCCGACTCCCTGCTTTAGACCTTTTCTGGCGTGCATCCGAACGACAGCCTTGGAAATCATCCCACGCTGCGGCGCAAAGATCAGACTTACACCAAACACCACAGTCGCACACAACACGCATAACGGTCCTGTAGGCAGGTTTTGTTCCAGAGAGCTAATAACGGTCCCACCTAGACCCGCTATGGCACCAAACAAGCCTGATAGGCACACCATAACACCCAGCTTCTCTGTCCAGTATCTGGCCGACACGGCCGGGGTAATTAGCAGGGCAGCCATCATAATGACGCCCACGGCCTGAATGCCAGCAACTACCGCAATAACGATCAACAGCATCAACAACTTATCCAGTAAACCTGCCGGAAAACCAAGTCCACGGGCAAAGCCGGGATCAAAGCTAAGCAGCTTAAATTCCTTGAAAAATAAAAAACATATTCCGATGAGCATCGCCGAAATTACCGCCATCGTATAGATATCAGACGATACCATTGCCGCAGCCTGGCCAAATAAAAATTTATCCAACCCACTTTGGTTACCTGCGCCACGATGCTGAATTTCGGTCAACAACATCATGCCGAAGCCAAAAAATACGGATAGCACCGCCGCAATCGCCGAATCGCTTTTAATTCGCGAATACCGGGTTAACGCACTGATAGCAAAGGTAGCAACAATCCCTGCAATGGCTGCTCCAATCATAAATCCAAACACGGATTTGGTACCTGTGATCATAAAAGCCACACATACCCCCGGCAAAGCTGCATGGGCCAAAGCATCTCCCATAAGCGATTGCTTACGCAAATACATAAAACTGCCAATCACCCCGCTGCTTAAACCGAGTAAAATGCAGCCTAACAAAATCCATTGCATGTTCGGGTCTGTCAAAAGCGCTGCCAAGCTTGTCATACTGCTCACCTCACTCCGAGTATCGTGCCGGATTCCGAACCTGTTTTGAGTATACTCAGACGTCCGCCATAAGTACGTTGCAGATGTTCCTCGGTAAAAATATCGGCTGTCGCCCCAATCGCCATCAGATGCCCGTTCAACAGCATAACCTGGTCAAAATATTCCGTGACCGTGGATAGATCATGATGAACGACGAGCACGGTTTTCCCCTGCTGTTTCAGATCATTAAGCAATGAAATAATAGCTTTTTCTGTGGCAGCGTCCACACCGACAAACGGTTCATCCATAAAATAAAGCTGAGCATCCTGCGCAAGTGCTCTCGCCAAAAAGACACGTTGTTGCTGGCCGCCTGACAATTGACTAATCTGCCTGTCTGCAAATGGGCTCATTCCAACCTTGTCTAAACTCTCCAGCGCAGCCTGGCGTTCTGCTGCTCCCGGACGCTTAAACCAGCCCAGTCTGCCGTACCGTCCCATCATAACCACATCCAGAGCGTTTGTTGGAAAATCCCAATCCACCGACTCCCGCTGTGGTACATATCCAACCTTAAGCAGCTGTTGCTTATAGGGTTTGCCGTAGACCAGCACCTCGCCCTTCAGTCTTGGAATCAGTCCAAGCACGGCCTTGATCAATGTAGATTTACCAGCCCCGTTGGGGCCGATAATACCAATCAGCTTGCCTTCTGGCACCTCAAAGGAGACATCGAACAATACGGGCTTTTTTTGATAGGCTACCGATAAATCACGAACAATAAGTGGTGAATGTCCCATGTGTCCACGCCTCCTTATTTAAGAGCTCTGACGATCGTATTCACGTTATGCTTGACCATTCCAATATATGTTCCATCTTCCGTACCCTCTTCACCCATCGCATCCGAGTACAACTCGCCGCCAACCTTTATGGTATGACCTTGCTGAGCTGCGCCCTGAATAACCGCATCTATGGCCTTTCTCGGAACACTCGATTCTACAAATATGGCTTTAATTTCATGCTCCACCAGATAATCTCTCAGCTTGGTCACATCTTGTGAGCCCGCCTCTGACTCTGTACTCATGCCTTGAAGTCCTCTTACTTGAATCTGGTAAGCGTCTCCGAAATACCCAAAGGCATCATGTGCCGTGACAAGAATCCGCTGAGCCTTCGGTATGCTGGCAATCTGCTCTCTCGTGTAATCATCCAGCTCTCGTAGCTCAGCGAGATAAGCCTCGGCATTGGCCTTATAATCCTTTGCATGAGCAGCATCAAGTTCTGACAATACATCTCTGACAGTTTCTACCGCAGACATCCAGTTTTGTACATTAAACCAGATATGTGGATCATACTCAGCCCCCATTTTCGGGCTAGCTGCACGCAATTGATTCTGGGCAATGTTTTTAGACACGGGTATAACAGGTTTTTGCTTGCTGATTTTCTCCAGAATGTCCTGCATTTTTCCTTCCAGATGCAACCCGTTATAAAAAATGACGTCGGCTTCGTCCAGCTTATGCATATCTCCTTGGGACGCCTTGTACAAATGCGGGTCAACGCCTGACTTCATAATTCCCGTGACCTCCACATAAGCGCCGCCGACCTTCCCGACAATATCAGAGATCATACCGATGGTAGCCGTAGCCTTTATTTTTTGTCCCGCCTCTCTCGCTGCTCCCTGCTCTGTCTTCTTGGGATCGGTACATGCAGTCGCTAGAACCAGAGCTAGAGACAACACGCCAACCGTCGCCACCCACTGCGGCAAAGCCTTTTTAAACTGCTTGTTCATGTTTTAAAATCCTCCTTTTAATATTTATTTTTGGGACATACTATTTCCTTAAGACAATTATTTTTCATTGTATCTATACTTTAGAGTATATACCAAAGTTTTTACCTTAGGAAACATTTTTAAGATATAAATCTTATCTTCTCTTTTATATCGTTCGATTTTGGCTCTTCGAATGTGTAATATATAGAAGATGTCAGTCGTTAAACCAAAGAAATCATTCAAAGAAGGTGTAGGTCATGAACCCAGCAGGATATGGTCCTTATTGGAACAAATGTCGGCACATCCAGTTACGAAAAATACTGCTCATTTTTATGCTGGTGTGCTGTCTGCTTTCCCTAACCTCCTGTGCTCGGGGTGACATCCATGTAGATGTTCATCTCGATCAAAGTGTAGATATGGATGCAACATTCAGTGTAAACAACCAGACACTGGTGATGTTGGACAATCCCGGCCTGCTCGACCGATTAGTTCAACGTATACAAAGCAACAATGTAAATGTAAAGCCGCTAACGGAACAGGGGCGGAAGGGATATCAAATAAAGGGGCATTATCAAGGGGATTGGAGCACAAACCAAAAAAATCCCGATCAGGGTTTACATCTGCCTGAGGGATTAGAAATAAAACGCGCTGTGAGCCAGCATTTTTTCACAACAAATATGGATCTTACGCTTAAGCTTGATCTGCCTCGGATGCTTCCTAAAGAAGCCCGTGGCCTGAGTGATAAATTAGAACAAATGAATGTGTTCGCACGCAAATTACTAGAGCGACAATTGGACCTTAACTTCAGTCTCTCCCTACCTATCCAGCCTGCTTCCAGCAATGCGGACCGGGTGTCGGATGACGGAAAAACACTCTATTGGGACATTGCTCCATTAGAGCCTAACGAGCTAAAATTGTCGGTCAACGTACCCAATGTACGACATATTGTGTATGTATCGGTTACGGGGCTCATACTGATCGCGGTAGCCGTGATACTACTGATTCATAATTACCGTCGCAAAAATAAACATAAAAAGGGCAACTAAAAAAATCGTTTCCTAATTTCTGGTGGGGGGATCTGGCATTGATCCTCTTCATCCTTGCCAAACCAACGATATCGGTTACGCGCTACCCAGTTATAGACAGCGTCGCGCACAAAGCGGGGAACCAAGATGAGCACGTAGGCTAGCGGATACGGAAAACGAAGGCGCTTGGCAATTCGCAAAGCTGCGGTTGATTTTGTATAATACGTACCGTCTTCAATCAGTACGAACGTATCCAGCCGATCTGTTGACAGTCCACCTGCATGTAAAAATTCTTGTCCCACCTCGGATTGCAGGGAAGCAAAATGAAATATTCCCTCAGGATCACGTTTGATAATGAAGCGGGTTGCTCCCTGACAAAAGTGGCATCCCCCATCCACCAAGACGATCGAATGTCCGGTATGCACATGATCAGACTGGTTCATCAACGTATTTCACCTCCACAGAGAAATCAACGGCATGAAAATGCAACGATACGATTATAAACAAAAAACGCCGAAAGTATCCGACGCTTGTTTAGGAATGTATAATCCTTACCCTGTTCGAAAAACTAGCTCAATGCTTTCTCAAACAGCTGTTTTGCATTAATTTGCTCTAAAAACTCATCATGGAACTGATCCATACACTTGCAGATAAAATCCTTATGGCATACCGGGCAAGGTGTCGTTAGCAGTCGACTAATATTCGTCAAAGTCCACTCCGGATTACGTTGAGAAAAAACGCGGCACTCCGTTCCATCGGCCAAACTCATTTTAAACTCATAAAGCCCTTCCTTTTCGTTGCTGCCAGCCAGCGTGAAATTAACAATATTCGGTCTGTAAGACATCATATCACCCGTATTTTTCAAATTTGTTTCGTACCTGATGACCAGAATCACCTATGACATCTTAATGAATTTTGGCGATGATGTCAAATGGTCGCAAATCTCAGCAGCCCAAGATCTAGGTGCAAAAGCCGCCGATCAATCGGCGGCCGCATGTAGAACTTTTAAAAATGCGGTCAAATGACGTTGAGTTCAACATCAATGTTACCGCGAGTTGCTTTGGAGTACGGACAAAAATCATGTGCTTGGCGCGCCAAATCTTCGGCCTGGGAACGCTCGATTCCTGGCATTTTCACATCCAGACGCACTGCTAGCTGGAAGCCGCCGTCGCTAGGGTCCTTGCCGATCGATACGTGGCTGGTGACCTCTACATTGTCCACCTTTACCTTGGCCTTCCGGGCCACATTCGCCAACGCGCTCTCATAGCATGCGCCGTAGCCTGCCGCAAACAGCTGCTCCGGATTCGTAGCGTCTCCACCTGCGCCACCCAACTCCTTCGGCGTGCTCAGCTTATGCTTCAAGACCCCGTCGGAAGAAGCAACTGAACCGTCTCTCCCACCATGTACTGTTGCTGATGCTGTGTATAACGCCTCCATGATTTCATCTCTCCTTCTCACTTTTTTTTGCATTCCACAGGAATTCTCGTCATGTTAATACATGATTTCCCTCTCGTATGTACTTTAAACAAGCCAAGCAAAATGAATCATTTTAAAACTCCCCCTTGAGAGCAATATAGCTTGTTTTTTCATTGTTTACTTTTATTAAAACGGCCAACTGCTTCAAAAATACGACGAATTTGCTTGGCCACACAAAAGTTGCACTAGACAAAAACTATTGTGGGTGTACAATAGGGATAACACATTCACTATGTCACTAATACTATATTTCAATATGAACAAAGAAGGTGAAGCGTATGAAAAATTCAAAGGGCAACTTCGCGGAAATCGCTTCACTGTCGGAAGTGAATCGTTCTTTAAGCGTCCCGAAGGACGGCACCTGGTTTCGGAAATTTCTCGCCTTTGCCGGACCCGGCTATATGGTCGCTGTCGGCTATATGGACCCTGGCAACTGGGCCACAGACATCGCTGGTGGATCGAAATTCGGCTACACACTGCTTAGTGTCATTCTGATCTCCAATCTGATGGCTATCCTGCTGCAAGCCCTAGCCGGCAAGCTCGGCATTGCCACAGGTAAAGATTTGGCTCAAATGTGCCGTGACGCCTACAGTCGCCCTGTAGCGATTGGCTTATGGTTTTTATGCGAAATTGCCATTGCAGCCATGGATTTGGCTGAGGTCATCGGTTCAGCCATTGCGCTGAAGCTGCTGTTCGGTCTACCGTTACTATATGGGGTCATCATTACCGCATTTGATGTTATGCTCATTTTGCTGCTGCAAAACAAAGGCTTTCGGGCATTGGAAACCCTCGTCATTGTATTAATGGCTACGATTGCCGGCTGTTTTGGCATTAACCTCATTTTGGCACAGCCGGAATGGAGCGGCGTATTGGAGGGCTTTGTACCGGACTCGCAAATTTTGACGAATCCAAGCATGCTGTACATTGCGATCGGTATTATGGGCGCTACCGTAATGCCGCATAACCTGTATCTGCATTCTTCTATTGTACAAACTCGCAAATATGAGCAGACATCGGCAGGTAAACGGGAAGCTATTACATTTGCGACCTGGGATTCCAGTATAGCGCTGATGTTCGCTCTATTCATTAATGCAGCCATCTTGATCGTAGCAGCTGCCGTATTCCATACAGCAGGAAAAACAGATGTAGCAGAGATTAGTGATGCCTATTATCTGCTTTCGCCCTTACTCGGAACCACACTTGCAAGCATACTGTTTGGGGTGGCGTTACTCGCCTCAGGTCAAAACTCGACCGTAACAGGCACTTTAGCCGGACAAATCGTGATGGAGGGCTTCCTGAACCTTCGTCTCTCACCTTGGTTGCGTCGTTTGGTGACCCGCCTTATCGCGATTGTTCCAGCGGTCATCGTCACAGCGATTGCAGGTGAAAAAGGTGCCGAAGAGCTGCTTGTGCTGAGTCAGGTTATTTTATCCATCCAGCTCCCTTTTGCCATCATTCCATTATTGCTCTTTACCAGTGACAAAAAGATTATGGGTGAATTTGCGAATAAAATGTGGCAAAAGGCACTAACCTGGATCGTGACCGGGATCATCATTATCTTAAATGTGGTACTCATCATCCAAACAATTTCAGGCTGACAGAATGTTTGCAAGTAACCAGTAAAATAAAAGGTATTCCAGGAGGCAAAATAGCCATGGAATACCTCTTTTTTCATGCTCCCCGTACCCATCACAAATGGAATACTCCCCAATTGTAGAATGCTCGTGAGCACAACACGTGTAATGGTTCTTGGGATGAAGCCAAATATCCATCAAATAATGATACTTCCTTTGCAGCGACCCACCCCAGAATATCCCAATCCGTAGAAAAAAGGTATCCCTCCAAACTTATCGCTAGGGGATACCTTTTTCATCCATCTATGGCTTAACTGGAGTAACTTTCATTAGCTCTTCAAGCGCGAGATTCAACTTGAGCACGTTCACACGCGGCTCGCCGAACACCCCGGCGCTGCGGCCTTCTGTCTGCTCCTGCACCAGTGCCTTCAGCCGGTCCTGCTCAATCCCCGTCAAGCTGCTAATACGCGGAATTTGAGCCTGTGCCGCCTGTGGCGAGATGTGCGGGTCCAGCCCGGAGCCAGAGTTCGTGATCAGGTCCAATGGGACCTGGCTGATGGGTACATCCGGGTTATGCTTCTGCCAATCCGCAATAGAATCCTTGATCCGCTGCACCAATGCCGGATTGGACGGCGCATAGTTACTTGAGCCTGAACCTGCCCCATTATAATCAATACTTGATACCCGACCTTGGAAAAACGCCGGATTGGTAAAAGACTGTCCAATCAGCTCAGAACCGATCACCCGCCCCTCCGCATCACGAAGCATACTGCCATTTGCTTGCTGCGGAAACAGGATCTGCGCTACCCCTGTGCTGACTAGCGGATATGCCAATCCGCACAACAGGATCATTAGCACAGAGGTTCGCAAAGCCACTCCAATAACCGTACTTCCTCGCATCTCTTGTCTCTCCGGTTGATTTTCCGATACTGCCTTCGTTCCTGTACGTATGTTATGACCTTGTCCGCCAGATCCTACTTTTTCATGTGCGGCAAATCTGCGTCCAGACAACATCCGATAAAAACCACTCATGTCGCTCACCCTTTCTGCGCTAAATCCACAAATGCACTAGCAAATCAATGGCCTTGATGCCGACAAACGGTACCACCATACCGCCCAAACCGTAAATCAGTAAATTCCGTCCCAACAGACGATCCGAGCTCATCGGCTTATACTTTACACCCTTCATTGCCAGCGGAATCAGAAGTGGAATAATGACTGCATTAAAAATAAGCGCCGATAAAATAGCCGATAACGGGGAACCCAGCCCCATGACATTCAATGCACCCATTTGCGGAATGGCCAGCATGAACATCGCCGGAATGATGGCAAAATATTTGGCAACATCGTTCGCAATACTGAACGTTGTCAATGCCCCGCGCGTCATAAGCAGTTGCTTCCCGATGGCGACCACCTCAATAATTTTGGACGGATCGGAATCCAGATCCACCATATTAGCAGCTTCCTTGGCCGCGACCGTACCGCTATTCATGGCAAGACCGACATCTGCCTGAGCCAGTGCAGGCGCATCATTGGTGCCGTCTCCGGTCATGGCCACCAGCTTGCCCTGTTCCTGTTCACGGCGGATAACTGCGATTTTGTCCTCCGGCTTGCTTTCGGCGACAAAGTCGTCCACACCTGCTTCACGTGCAATGGTAGCAGCAGTCAGTGGATTATCACCGGTACACATAATCGTACGGATACCCATTTCCCGAAGCTGATCAAAGCGCTCCTTCATACCTGGCTTTACCGTATCCTTCAAATAAATAATGCCGTATATCCGATCATCCAGTGCGACTGCCAGCGGTGTACCTCCTTCTGCGGCTACCTGATTCGCTTTTTCCTCTAGATCGGCTGGAATACTGCCTTTTTGCGCTACAATCCACTGCCGGACAGAGTCCACGGCGCCTTTACGTACTTTTCGTCCATCGGCGAGATCTAAGCCACTCATCCTGGTTTCTGCCTTGAACTCGATAAAGGCTCCACCTGCTGCCAAGGATTCGTCCAGCGTGTATTCCTGCTTGCGCATCAATTCCAGCACCGAACGTCCCTCAGGCGTCTCATCTTTTAGCGAACTCATCGCTGCCCATTTCGCTAGTTTTGCCTTTTCTATACCATCCACCACCACAAATTCACTCGCCATCCGGTTTCCGAAGGTGATGGTACCCGTTTTATCGAGAATCATCGTATTGATGTCCCCGGATGCTTCTACCGCCTTGCCTGACATGGCCAGCACATTAAATTGGGTAACCCGGTCCATACCGGCAATTCCAATGGCTGACAAAAGACCGCCAATCGTGGTCGGAATCAGACAGACCAGCAATGAAATTAGTACGGGAACAGGCAAATCAATCTTAAAATGGCGGGCTATCGGAGCCAGCGTCACCACCACAATGAGAAAAATAATCGTCAAGCTGATCAGCAATGTATTCAGTGCAATTTCATTTGGCGTTTTTTGCCGCTGTGCGCCTTCTACAAGCGAAATCATTTTATCAATAAACGTCTCACCCGGCTCAGTCGTAATCCGCACCTTAATGCGGTCACTGACCACCCGCGTCCCGCCAGTTACCGAGCAAAAGTCACCGCCCGATTCCTTGATGACCGGAGCTGACTCTCCCGTAATCGCAGATTCATCCACCGAGGCCAGACCTTCAATGACCTCACCATCGCTTGGAATCATTTCGCCCTGAGAGACGATTACCACGTCACCTTTACGCAATGCTGTCGAGCTGACCACCTGAATCTCATTCCCGACGAGCTTATTAGCTTGTGAATCCTGCTTGGATTTTTTCAAGGAAGCAGCCTGTGCCTTCCCCCGTCCTTCCGCGAGCGCTTCGGCAAAGTTAGCAAAAAGCAGCGTGAACAACAGAATAATAAAAACAGCCAAGTTAAAGCCCATCTCATTACCGGCTCCAAAATAACCGGGAAGCATCAGCATGAGCAGCACGACTAATGTACCGATCTCAACGACGAACATGACAGGATTTTTCATCATGATCATCGGATTTAATTTTATAAAGCTATCCTTGACCGCCTGCTTCAAGATGCTTCTATCCAGCATGCGTTTGCGTTCTTCCTTCATGATCAAGCACCCCGTTCATCCATTCTCATTTTCTTCTTCATGCTCTTTCTTCATTACATGGTCAAAAATTCAGCTACAGGCCCTAATACAATCACCGGCAAAAAGGTTAACGCACCAATCAACAGGACAACTCCGATTAGAATAGCTCCAAACAGCTTGTTGTCCGTGCGTAGTGTGCCCGTCGTCACCGGGGTTGGTGCTTTGGCATTCAATGAAGCCGCTACAGCCAGCAATGCAATCATGGATACATATCGTCCAAAGAACATAACTGCCCCTGTTGTTACATTCCAGAATACGTTGTTATCTGCAAGACCTTCAAATCCTGAACCATTATTTGCCGCAGATGATGCATATTCATAAAGTACCTGAGTCAACCCGTGGTATCCGGGATTAGAGACTGCATCGTATCCCCAATGGCCCATAAACGCAAGCGCAGTTGGAGCGAGAATAAGAAACGGATGTACCAAAATGGCAATCGCAATCAGCTTCATTTCCTTGCCTTCAATTTTCCTACCCATAAATTCTGGGGTTCTTCCAACCATCAGTCCACATATAAACACCCCCAGAATCGCATACATCAGCATGTTCATCAGCCCGACGCCCTTGCCGCCAAAAATGACGTTTAGCATCATTTCTCCCAAAGCAGCCATACCACCTAGCGGGGTCAGTGTATCATGCATATTATTGACCGAACCTGTCGTTGCCGCCGTTGTAACCGCAGTGAATAATGCCGATTGTCCAATACCGAAACGAACCTCTTTCCCTTCCATGCTTCCCTGAGATGCATCCATCCCCAGTGTCTGGATTAACGGATTACCTGTCTTCTCCGACACATATGTAATGGATAGAAAAATAAGAAACAATACCATCATCGAACTGAAAATAATCCAGCCCTGCTTGCGATTACGGGCAAACAATCCAAAAGTATAAGGCAGCGAAGCAGGCATTACCCACATGGCCAGAATTTCCAGTACGTTCGTCCAAGGACTTGGATTTTCAAAAGGGTGCGCAGAATTAGCTCCAGCATAACCGCCCCCGTTCGTACCCAAATGCTTGATAGATTCCAGCGAAGCAATGGGTCCCATAGCAATCTGCTGCTGTGTACCGCTTAAAGTTGTAATATCCGCCGTAGATTGTAGCGTTTGCGGTACCTTTAGCCCTACCAGCACCAGCGTAAGCACAAAGGCAAGCGGCAGGAAAATCCGTATGATGGCTTTAATAAAATCTTGAAAAAAATTGCCCAGCCCTTCACCGCGCCGCGTCAAACCTCTCATAAAAGCCGCAGCAACCGACAACCCGGATGCAGCCGAAGTAAACATCATCATCGTGACAAATGCCATCTGTGTCAGATACGTAAGCCCGCTTTCACCGCTATAATGTTGGAGATTCGTATTGGTCATAAAGCTGATTACGGTATTAAAGGCCAATGATGCTTCCATATTACTGTTTCCAACCGGATTGCCCGGGAGTATCGCCTGCAAGCGCAATAGCAGGTAGCTGATCCCCACAAGCACCACATTGGTTGCAATGAAACTCATAGCATACGTGGTCCAACGCATGCTTTCCTGTTTCTTCAAGCCTACAGCCTTATAAATCAGCTTTTCCGTTCCACCAAAAATCCGATCCGTCCGATTCGGTTCATTTGAAAATACGTGATACATATAGGTACCCACCGGCTTTACCAAGAGCAGCAACATGACGATCACAATTCCAATTTGCAGTAGCTCCATCCTCTATTCCTCCTTAAAATGCTCCTGCATTTGGAACAACAGACCTGATTCAGACATCCATTGAGTGCACACGTTTGCGAAAATGACCCTCTGATGCTTCATTCTGGATCTGCTGTTCCCGCCTGCTCGATCCTATGATTGACTAGAACCTTTCAGGATTCAGGAGTGCGTAGATTAAATACACGAACACAACAATCGTGAGCCCTAGCACAACGATCATCCTTTTCGCCCTCCTTTTGAGGTCTGCACATCACACCAGCGTATAAACAGCAATATCACTCCATAACTCACAGCCATTACGAGCAGCATGTATAAATCCATCATGTTCCTATCCTCCGTATCGCTCCTCAGATTGTCATTTTTGATTCTGTCATAAAATCATAAAGCAGCTATGCTATAAGTGCTTATCCGTTCAGCAAGAAACCCACCTCTCCGTTCAATGTGTAGATCACATGGTCCGCTCCCAATCCCCGATAAACTCCTTGTGGATTACAGCCGTGCGTAATAACATAGATCGGTTCTGATGTTAGTGGCCGACATATTTGCAGGAAACGGCAAGTTAGATTCAAGCTGTTTTCGAACAAATACACACTACCAATTTCTTTCTTAGGAAAATTCCATTTTCCCGCTTGCATCGTATTGATGCGCACAATGTGCTCCACACCCATTTTTTTGAGCTGTCGTTCCTCCTGGGTGCTGTTTGTGAGAACTGCAAACGCCAATTTTTTGAACATAAGCAATTTCACAAAACTTCTGCCCGCTTCATTCGGTGCAGTGACAATAATTAACCGACCTTCCATCAGTAGCTCCTCTCCCGGTATAAAAAGACAACAAAAAGAAGCCGAAGGAAAAAGGCTTCCTCCGGCTTCATACATTCCATGATAAAATAAACCATGGCTGCACACGGCGGTTTGTTGCCTCTCCCTGTACGCTTACGAGGTTAGCTGTCGGATTCGGACGTGAGAGTCGCCCTATTTACGGCACTTGACCGGAAAATTCACCCCATGAGACACACGGCTTTCAAAGCCGTACATGCTCGTTGGTTCCCCCGCTTTTGCAACTGCAAAATTCAGCGCTTTAGACAATTCGTTGTTGCTTCATTGTTGTTAATTTGAAATTACGTCTTGAATCATACACCCGTGCAAGGAAGACTGTAAAGCTCAACAGAGAGGCTATAAATCGGCCTTTAGAGCATAGAAGATTAATAATAACGCTTACAACACATCTATGCTTCTCACATCTCTCCAAAGCTCTGTATTTCACCCCTTTTCAAAAATGACAGGCATGTCAATATTGGCGTAGGGTGAGGCATGATTGCTCCTTAATTGTAAAAAGGAAAGAAAATACGCTATATGTACCAGATAATTACCGATTAAACCCGTTTTTATGAGAAAGAACTCCTCAATTAGCCCCATTTGAAGCGCAATTTACCGTTTTGAACAAAAGATGATTTTACAATAGTTCAATGCGTGTATACTCTTCCTAGCTTGCAACCCTTTCTTAAGTTGTTTACAATTTAATTGTAGATTATTGAACGAGGAGGAATAGCATGAGCGTATATGAATATAATGCGCAGACCCTGCAAGGAGCGCAAATTCCTATATCCACATATGAAGGGAAAGTTCTTCTTATCGTGAATACTGCCAGCAAATGTGGGTTAACCCCCCAATATAAAGCACTACAAGAGCTATACGACCAGTATCATGAACAGGGGCTCGAAATTTTGGGATTTCCCAGCAACCAGTTTGCCAAACAAGAGCCGGGTTCCAGCGAGGAGATCTCCGAGTTTTGCCAACTCAATTATGGTGTGACCTTTCCGATGTTCGCCAAAACAGATGTCAATGGTGATCAAGCTCACCCTTTATTTCGTTACCTGACCCACACTGCTCCGGGCGTATTGGGCTCTAAAGCAATCAAATGGAATTTTACTAAATTCTTAATTACACGAAAAGGTAACGTATTTAAGCGTTATGCGCCGCAAACCACTCCAGATAAGCTTGCAGGAGATATTGAAAAGCTTTTGCAGGAAAACTGACAATCTTTCTTCGTTACAGTTAACGAGCGATCCGTTGTCATAGGGTCGCTTCTGTGGCGAGATGTATAAAAAAAGTTAACAAAAAAAAAAGCACCCCTTCACGTAAAACGTGTCAGGATGCTTTTTCAACTAAGTATTGCACATAATGCGGTCGAGAGGACTCGAACCTCCACGGGCGTACGCCCACTACCCCCTCAAGATAGCGTGTCTGCCATTCCACCACGACCGCATGTCATAATGTATTGAGGCAACAGATTTATTATACTCTCTCAGCAACAATTTGTAAACAGAAATACAATAATTATTTTATATGTAGCCTTATATGACATATA
>NZ_CP191577.1:2182320-2496749 GCF_050516475.1 Paenibacillus ottowii
TTATATGACATATATGAGACATAAAAATATTTTATTTGACATAAAATAGTCAATTATGTAAATATAAATTACATAACCATTTGAGTTAACTCATTATAAACAATATTAAGTTAAATAATGTTACACAAATATTTACTTCAAGGAGGCGAACCGTCCTGCATAAAGGTAACCGATTGCTAAACTACGCATTATTGTTGGACCCTTCCCTACCCGTTGGTGGTTTCACCCGATATTACGGACTAGAGGAACGTTTCCGTAACGGACACTTGAACAGTCTACAAGATCTGGAACATTACATGCGAGACGAGTGGTATCCTCACATTACAACCCTTGACGGCATGGCTATCAAAAATCTGCATGTCGCCATCCAGCAGAATGACGGTTGGCGAATCGCCCTTATTGACAAAATGCTGTATACCCAACATCCTTCCTCTCAGCATATAAAAGAGTCGCGACTTTCCGGTCAGCGTCTGCTCAAGCTCACGAAGGCTCTCTATCCTTGGCTAGAATTTGACCAACTGAAAGACACACTCGTTCAATACAAAGCAATCGGCACACTTGCTACTGTCCACACTTGGATTAACTTCCTCCTCGACACTGATATAGAACAGACCGTTCACGGCTATTTTGCCACAGCGGTATCCTTCTGTGTCGAAGATGCCTTTAGACTGCTCAATCCTCCTTACGAGGAAAAAAATCCTCTTATTGCTCGCATGACCAGCGAGCTGCTCACCACCTGGAAGAAGTTTAACAAACCTAAGCCAAGCTCATTTCAGCGTCACCTTCTCCACAAACATCGAACCAGCTCCTACATCAGTCAGCCACCCTATATGAGCCATAGTAGCCAATTGGATGCATCCAGACCCTTTTCTATCTCAGGCCTATTTAAACGCCTTCCAGCATCCCTCTGATGCTTCGTCTCACCAATCCAACAGTCATAATAAAAAATACTCTGTCCTTTCCTCAAGCGGCAGAGTATTTCTTTATTCATCTATCCGAATTCACACCACTAACAGTCTATAGCCGGATTATTTACACTTCATACACTTAATTAAGTATTTTTTTAACAAAATAACGTATTTACGATTGTATAAACACGTATAAAAGTGTATCATAGTTTTAGATGGTTAATTCTAACATGTTTACTGATGATTATTATATCACACCAATTATTCTGCAAGAATCCGTAAGGGGCGATTTCTCTTGAACAACAAAATGCCTGTCACCTCCTTCGGGTGGGCCATCAAACAAAGGCTTGTCGAACTTCGACTGGATCAGAAAACATTTTGTGAGACACATAACATTCCGCCTTCACGCTTGTCCAATCTGATTCATGGCACCCGCAAAGCACAAAGGTACAGAAAACAAGTTGCTGCAATTCTGAATATCGACGATAACGATTATAAGGAGGCGACACCGCACTAGTCCCAACAAGTATTCCAGCATCAGCCATGCCGCCATATGGTCGAGCAACCAAATAAACCCGTAAACCGAACCCCTCAGTCCGTTTTACGGGTTATCCACCCAGATGCTCAGCCATAGGTTACTCAGGCTTTACTTTGTTCCTTCTCCCTTTTTTGCTTACGGTATTTCGCAAATTCAACATATTCTAAAATAAAGTTTTGTTCCTCTGTCTCCAGATCTTCTGCCTGGCAATTCAGTGGCCCCATCACCCCAAAAAAATAAGCAGCCTTCTGCTCCTGGAGTACGCCTTCCCCCGGCTTGATCCCTTTCATCAACCAATCGAGCGATACATTAAAAAAGTCCGAAATTTGAATCAAATGGGCGGTACCCGGCGTTGTTTTTCCCCTTCTCCAATCACCGAGATTTCCTGAACTGATTTTAAGCTTTTCACAAAATGCCTTCTTGGTCATTCCCCGATCCTTAATTAAAGCTTCAATCCGCTGATAAATAGTTTGATCTCCCACAATGGTTCCCCTCCGAACGCTGTAACTTTTTTCTAATTACTTCCAATCGTACACATTGGATCACCCTCATCAAATCCCACAGCAAATTACTAACCCGTAGTTGAATTGTGCTGTTTTTTCTCTTTACGAAAGCGGGTAAATTCAATATACTCAAGTATAAAATCTTTTTCCGCCTCACTTAGTGATTCCCCTTGGCAATTCAGTTGCCCTGAAGCTTCAAAAAAATAAGGGTCTTGCGACTCCTTTAGCACCTTACCCTGCACGTCTCGACCTAGCATAATCCAATCCAGACTGGCATCAAAAAACGAAGCGATTTCAATGAGTTTATTCGTGCCCGGTGTCGTTTTTCCTCTTTTCCAATCTCCAAAGTTTCCTGTACTAATGCCTAACTGCTGGCAAAACGCCTTTTTCGTCATCCCTCGTTCCTTAATGAGTTCCTCAATGCGTTGGTAAATAGATTGCATAGAAGTTCCTTCCTCCCTAGCAGGCTCTCAAATAACGATATCATGTCCCCTGTTCCTAATTCAAAGATCACGTGTGCTAAAATTACCGAATTATGTATGTTGGCTTTCATTATACCACAATATGCAACAAAAACCGCCCGTTTTCCGAAGAAAGGGCGGTTTTTAAGTCAGTTCACTCATGCTAATCACGTAGCAGAGTTATCGATTTTA
Organism: Paenibacillus ottowii; assembly: GCF_050516475.1. Lineage (NCBI taxonomy): Bacteria > Bacillati > Bacillota > Bacilli > Caryophanales > Paenibacillaceae > Paenibacillus > Paenibacillus ottowii. Next base: position 2,184,923 of record NZ_CP191577.1, read on the forward strand.
AGTAGAATCTGCTTCAATTCGTTCAACGTTTCACTCAAGTGCAACAGATCTTCTTCTGGAAGATACACCAGTCGCTCTTGAATTTTATTGGAGAAGGTATGAAATACCTGTTCACAAAAAGCGTCGCCTTCTTCTGTAATAGCTACGTTCACGACTCTACGATCCGAGTCACACGATTGGCGGTCAGCCAGCCCATGCTCCACCAGCTTATCCAGCAGAGGAGTCATGTTGGGACGTGAGACGTTAAGTTGTTTGGACAAATCTGATACCGTAGACGAACGCACTTCACGCAGAAGCATTAACACCTGGAAATTATTAGGTGACAAATGCAAAGGAAGATCAAGCGGACCGTAGGTGAAAAATTTCTTCTTCACAATCGGAAACAAGCCCAAAATATTTTCTGATATATTTCCTAACAGTTGAGTGTCCATATTTTTCACCGTCACTTCATAAGTTTATATGTTTATTATTCTATAACATTATGGCGTCATATTATACTATGGAATCATTATTTCATCATAATCATTGTTTAATTCTATCAATGCGCAAATAAAAAAAGCCTCTAACGCGAGAGACTTTTCCGTTTATTCCATTGATGCGGTCGAGAGGACTCGAACCTCCACGAGCATACGCTCACTACCCCCTCAAGATAGCGTGTCTGCCATTCCACCACGACCGCATAACAAAATATAAATGGTGAGCCATGAAGGACTCGAACCTTCGACACCCTGATTAAAAGTCAGGTGCTCTACCAACTGAGCTAATGGCTCATGCTGTTCATCCAAGCTGTCCGCCATTAGACTAGACCTCAGGAATTTCCCTTAAGCATGCAACATGTAGTCTGTAAAGACAACAATGACCCGTAGGGGATTCGAACCCCTGTTACCTCCGTGAAAGGGAGGTGTCTTAACCCCTTGACCAACGGGCCTTATAATGTACACCAACTTGGCGACAAGAAAGAGTATATCAAATAAAATAGCAAATGACAATACTTATTTTTATAAATTTTAATAAAGCTATTTTTTTATAATTAAAAAATGCATATTCACTTACGTTTCCTTATCTTCAATTCTCTATTTCTTAAGAAAATCACCAGAATCGATTGCAATATCACTTACATTTACTTATAATCACTTACGAGATACCGAAATCATTATATATTAGAGGAGCTTTCTATGTATCAGGAAGAACGAATGTTAAAAATCTTGGATTACTTACAGCTTCACAAGCGTATTTCGGTGGATGATATTTGTGAAATTTTTAATGTTTCACGGGATACAGCCCGTCGAGACCTGGTAAAGCTTGAAGAGCATCAAAAAATTATTCGCACCCGCGGCGGCGCTCTTCTTCCTAAACTGCATCACGATCCAATTGGAAACTATAACGAAAGGCTGCTTACTGTATCAGAGGAAAAACAAGTCATCGGACAACTGGCTGCCAGCATGGTACGAGATAGGGATCGTATTATATTGGATTCCTCGACCACCGTACAGGCTTGTGCAGAAAGACTGAATGTGCGCGAATGTTCGGTTATCACCAATTCAATTAATCAGGCTGACGTGCTATCCAGAAAGGACGGTGTCTCCATTCATCTATTGGGAGGCCACCTGCAAAAAGAACACCGGTATGTATATGGCTCGGCCGTAATCGCCACTTTGTCTCGCTATTTTGTAGACAAAGCCTTTATCGGCATTGGAGGTATATCGGCTCACGGACTAAGCCTGATTCATGAAGAAGACGGTATGCTGAAGCATCAGATGATGAAACAGGCAGACCAGGTGATCATCCTTGCCGACCATTCGAAATTTGGAATTAATTTCCCGTATCGTTTTGCCGATTTGTCTGAAGTTAATATTGTGATCACCGATCGTTTGCCAGAACCAGCGATGCTAGAAATTTTGCAGCATCATGATATTGAAGTGGTTGTCCCCTCATAACATTGAAGTCAATCTTCTTACTAGATTCAAGATATATAACAGAGAGATCAAAAGACAGGAGCTGGAGAGAAATGAAACTGTTTGCGATTGATATGGATGGAACACTGCTGAACGAGGAAGGAAAAATAAGCAAAGCGAACGCTGAGGCGATTCGCAAGGCACAGCAGCAAGGTGTCCAAGTGACGATTGCCACTGGCAGAGCCGCGTATGATGCCTGGACAAAACTAGAGGAAGCAGAGCTTGTCACTCCTGTCATCGGAGCAAACGGCGCCACTGTACACGATGTGCATCGTCGCCAGTTAACCTCTACTCCCATGGGCCGGAGCAAAACATTTGAAGTGCTGAGCTGGCTCGAGGATAACAACTTCTATTATGAGGTCATGACAGACCGGGCCATTTATTCTCCACAAAAGGGACATCAGCTACTTGCTGTTGAAATGGACCGCTTGCTGAGTGCCAACCCGGATATTTCGCTGGATACTTTATTACATGCAGCTGAAAAGCAATATGAACAGACCGGGCATACCCGCATCGCTTCATATGAGCAGATTCCACTGGATGTAGAGATATATAATGTGCTCTGCTTCTCCTTTGATCATGCTAAATTGGAGCGGGGTCGTGAACGTTACCGGGATGTTCAAGGCCTGAACATGGTCATCTCCTCAGACCATAACTTTGAAGTCGAGCACAAGGATGCTTCTAAAGGTAATGCATTGCGTTATCTCGCAAATCATCTGGACATTCCCATGCAGGAAGCGGTAGCGATCGGGGATAGCTATAACGATATTTCCATGCTAACGATGGCTGGGAGAGGTATCGCCATGGGCAATGCAAAAGACGACATAAAGGCAGTCTGCTCCGACGTTACCCTGACCAATGTAGAAGATGGCGTCGCCCATGCTCTGCTAAATCTACTCAAAACCATCGAAGCCGACGCCGTGAAATAGAAGGGATTCGTTGCGTACTGCGTACAACTCAGACTAACGCTGCTTCATGCTGTACGCAACACGTCCGTCTTACATATAACAAATTCTTAAAAAATAAATCTAGACGAAAAAGACGCTCGTAAGCATCATATGCATACGAGCGTCTTTATTCTGCTTATAAACACCAACGGAGAGAGAGGGATTCGAACCCTCGCACCGCTTACGCAGTCTAACCCCTTAGCAGAGGGTCCCCTTATAGCCACTTGGGTATCTCTCCATGGCTCCCCGAACAGGACTCGAACCTGTGACAACTCGATTAACAGTCGAGTGCTCTACCAACTGAGCTATCAGGGAACATTACTGTAAATTATCATACAGTATGGTTAATTTACCATGAATCAGGGGGTTTCGTCAAGTACCAACAAACGAAGTTTACCTCCACATTTTCCACAGCGATATCGCTGTGGGTTCATTTTACGCTTGCGCATATACTCATGTTGACAGGAAACGCACACCAGCTTGTACCGATAAGGCTGAGGCTTTCTTCCCATTCTTCCCGGCAGAGTCTGACAATGCCTGCTCCCCCCTACACGGGCCAGCCATGCTTTGAAATCAGCATCGCGATGCTTATAACCCATTCCGCGTAGATGCAGATGATAATGGCACAGCTCGTGCTTTATTATTTTTTCCACCTCAGAACGTCCATAAGCTGCAAGTTGATGTGGATTAATTTCAATATGATGACTTTTCATAAAATATCGACCGCCTGTAGAAGACAGACGCGCGTTAAAGGTGGCTTGATGTTGAAACGGCACGCCGAAGCTCTCCAGCGAGATGCGTTCTACCCATGCTTGAAGTTCTTCATTACTCATACAAGGTTTCATTGAATTGCTCAGAGACTTGGACTCCATCCTTATGGCGTACCCCCTTTGCTTCATACTGACAAGCATATTATAAAATAACGGCCGAAGTCTAACCCTGATTCATAAGCACACTTTAGGTATCCATCCCATATGCTAAACATACAGAAGTAACGCAGAGGAGGGGATCGGCTTGCCTCAATGGCTCAGCAACCAGCTCATGCGGGCCTTTTACAAAAAGGACCGACGCCAAATTAAATTGTTGAACGATTGTTGGTTTTTTTATCATAAAGCACCTGGTATAGAATTTGATGCCAACAACGGCTAAAAGCAGAAAAGCATTCCAAATGGAAAGCCGGAATCTCCAAACATGGTTCGGAGATTCCGGCTTTTTTTATACCTTCATAAAAGGTTATACAGCTTTATTTAAACCACTATGCCTGTGACTGCACATCTGCGGGAGGTTTCATGGTCAGACCAACCCTGCCCTTTTTCAAATCAACATTCAACACCCACACGGTTACGTTATCACCGACAGATACAACATCCATCGGATGCTTCACGAAACCACTACGCAGCTGTGAAATATGAACCAACCCGTCACTTTTAATACCGATATCAACAAACGCACCGAAATCTATGACATTGCGGACAGTTCCCTGAAGTTCCATGCCTGGTGCCAGATCCTCGATTTTCAACACATCCTTGCGGAATACAGGCAATGGCAGCTCGTCGCGCGGGTCACGTCCCGGACGCTGGAGGCTGTCCAAAATATCCCGCAATGTTGGCACACCCACTTCCAGCTTCGCTGCCAACTGCTCAATATTGGACACATTCAGGGCTTCTGTTGCAGCTTTCGAACCCAGATCATGAGCACTAATGCCCAGTTCCGCCAGCAGGCGGTCTACGACAGCATACGATTCAGGGTGGATCGGCGTGCGATCCAGTGGATTCTCACCACCCGGTATACGGATAAAACCAATAGATTGCTCGTAGGTTTTTGCACCAAGCCGCGGCACCTTCTGCAACTGACGGCGGTTGCTGAATTTTCCGTTTTCCTCACGGTACTTAACGATATTTTTAGCAATTGTCGCGTTGATCCCTGCCACGTAAGACAACAGCGCCGAGGAAGCTGTGTTCACATCCACGCCGACGTGGTTAACAGCAGATTCTACAACGTCCTTCAAACTTTCATCCAGATGTTTCTGTGACACATCGTGCTGGTATTGGCCTACACCAATGGCCTTCGGCTCAATCTTAACCAACTCAGCCAACGGGTCCTGAACACGACGTGCGATAGACGCCGCACTGCGCTCAGCCACGTCCAAATCGGGAAATTCCTCCTGTGCCAGCTTGGAGGCAGAGTATACGCTCGCACCTGCCTCATTAACGATCAGATATGCGAGACTGCTGTCGCCAATATCTGCGATAACTTCGGCTACGAATTGCTCCGTTTCACGCGATGCGGTTCCGTTACCAATGACAATCAACTCGATACCATATTTGGCAATTAGCTGCTTGAACGTTTCGGCAGCCTCACGCTTCTTGTTGTTTGGTGGTGTCGGATACGTTACAGCCACTTCCAGCAGCTTGCCTGTGTCATCGACAACCGCCAGCTTGCAGCCTGTCCGATAAGCCGGATCGACTCCAAGCACACGACGCCCCTTGATCGGAGCCTGAAGCAACAGGCTGCGCAAATTGCCTGCAAAGATAGAGATGGCTTGCTGCTCGCCCTTCTCTGTCATTTCAGCGCGCACTTCACGTTCAATAGATGGCGCGATGAGTCTTTTGTATGCATCCTCAATGACACTGCGTAGCAGGTCCTCTACGACGGACGATCCTTTAATCACTTGACCTGCCACATAATTGTAAATCGAATCCGGCGCTACCTCCAGACCAACCTTAAGAATACCTTCCCGCTCCCCACGATTAATCGCTAGAATACGGTGAGGTGGCATTTTTTTAGCCAGCTCACGATAGCTGTAGTAGTTTTCATACACAGACTCTTGCTCGCTATCCTTTGCTTCAGAGGTCAACATCCCATGATCCAGTGTATATCGGCGTACCCATTGGCGAATCGTCGCATCATCGGCTATATTTTCGGCCAAAATATCCAAGGCACCCTGGATGGCGGCCTCAGGGGTTTCAACTCCCAGCTCAGCATTTACATAGGCTTCAGCTTCTTTCAAAGCATCACCCTGCTTGGGCTGGCCCCATATCCAGATGGACAGCGGCTCCAAGCCCCGTTCCTTGGCCACACTGGCGCGCGTCTTGCGCTTTTGCCGATATGGACGGTACAGGTCCTCCACTTCCTGAAGTTTAACCGCAGAGGTGATAGCAGCTTGCAGCTCCTCTGTCAGCTTACCCTGTTCATCAATAATGCGGATGACCTCTACCTTACGATCCTCCAGATTACGCAAATACAGCACGCGATCTTCAATTTCACGCAGCTGATTTTCATCCAGCTCTCCTGTCATTTCCTTACGATAACGTGCGATAAAAGGAATGGTATTTCCTTCATCCAATAAACTTATCGTTGTCCGGATTTGCTTGAGTGCCAGCGACAGCTCTCTCGCCACTTGTTTGACAATCCGTTCTTGGCGTTCTGCTTCGTTCGGCTCCTGCCCAATTTCCGTCTTTGTTTCCTCGTTAGACAAACCTATCCCTTCTTCCTCACAGCTCTTGTCATACATCATATCTTTTATTATCACAAAAAATGATTCAAAGCGCCAGCAGGTGGCGTAAAAGCAAGCCCTGCCTGTGTTTTTCTTCGGACATGCAAAAGGACAGCGCTGATGCGCTGTCCTTTTCCCGTTTCACTCATCGTTCCATCATACTAAAAATCAATCAAACCGAGACTGATCTGTAGTGAATCGCTCACTTTGCGCATGGTTTCTTCATCCAAATGGGTGATTTTGTCGGTAAGCCTTTGCTTGTCGATCGTCCGGATTTGTTCCAGAAGAACAACAGAATCACGATCAAAGCCATGCGTCGCCGCGTCGATCTCCACGTGTGTAGGCAGCTTTGCCTTCTGAATCTGTGCAGTGATAGCTGCTACGATCACAGTAGGACTAAACCGGTTGCCGATATCATTTTGAATGATCAGCACAGGTCTGACGCCACCTTGCTCGGAACCGACTACGGGTGAAAGGTCTGCAAAAAAAACGTCGCCGCGCTTTACGATCAATATGGATTACACCCCGCTAACTGTACGGCCCAAGGTGCTGTTTGCATCTTCCTCCGCGTGAAAGGCTTCGGATGCCATGGTCAAGTTAATTTTAGCCATCTCCATGTATCCACGCTGCATAGCTTCACGAATGTAACGTTTTTTACGTTCACTTACATAAAGCTTCATTGCCTGCCTGATAAATTCACTGCGGTTGGAATTTTCCATAGCTACGATCCCGTCCACTTCCTGCAAGAGATGATCTGGCAAACTGATCATTATTCTTTTGGTGTTCTGCAAATTGGCCAACTTCTCTTCCACCCCCAAAACCTTGTCGCCATTGTACCATTATAACGTTATTCCCGGTAATTTATTCAAACGGAATATAAAAGAATGTATATGATATTCGTATATCATCTATGCTGCATTCCATTATAAACTACGCAGTTCGTTTTCGTACAGGCGTTTGATCCCCGAAATACAAGTGTCAGCGGAGCCTAATGCGTCTTTTGACAGTTATAGCGCTCTTTTCTTTCCTTTGTACATATTTCGGGACGTTATACGAAAACTCCTGCTTTTATCCGGTAATTTGCGTTATGAAATTAATTCCAGTTGGTTGGAAGAAGCGAGTTTACCCGAACGACAGGAACATGATCTCGCATGTAAACACGCGGTACCCTGTCTGCGATCATGCAGATCACCTCGTAGTGGATCGTACCAAGCTTGGATGCCAGCTCGTCCGCCGCAATCGTTTCGCCGGACTGCTGGCCGATGAGAACAACCTCTTCGCCGGTTTGAATTTCTTCCGCATCCTCTGCGAAAGATTGTAAGGATACCATACACTGGTCCATGCAGATCGTACCGAGTACAGGGACGCGACGACCGCGTATCAACACTTCGACCTTCCCACTTAGCATGCGGGAGAATCCATCCGCATAACCGATTGGCAGTGTGCCGATCCGCTCTTCACTAGAGGTTACATACCGGGTGCCATAACTAACTCCCCAGCCAGGAGGAAGCGTCTTGGTATAAACCACCGCTGTCTTTAAAGACAATACAGGCAACAGTTTAATGATTTGCCGGTTAACCTCATCAGACGGATACAGACCGTATATACTGATGCCAATCCGCACCATATTGGGGGAAAGGGAAGGGGTATCAATGGTGGCCGCGCTGTTGCCCGTATGTATAATGGGAAAAGTAATACCTTGTTCCCTTAGCGCATCCGCCACGCCCCGAAACCGATCATATTGCAGTAGTGTATAGCCTTTATCTTCTTCATCCGCACGGGCAAAATGGGTGTACATGCCTTCCAGCACCACTTGCTCTAATTCGTGAGCCTGCCGAACAAAAGCGACAGCCGCTTCTCCAGGGAGCAAACCGAGCCTTCCCATCCCGCTGTCTATTTTGATGTGCACCTTCAGCTTGCGTTCGCTTCCTTGGCGGTCCAATCTGCGAATACCCTCCAGCACTTCCTCACTAAACACAGTTAACGAGATATCATGCTCCCAAGCTGTTTGGACAGCTTCAGGCGAAGTATAGCCGAGTACAAGGATCGGCAGTTCAATCCCCGCATGACGAAGCTCCAGAGCCTCATCCAGAAAAGCGACGCTCAAATAATCCGCACCAAGGCGTTCCATTTCCTTTGAAATTTCTACGGCGCCGTGTCCGTAGGCATTAGCCTTGACACAGACCAGCATCAGCTTGTCCGCAGGCAATACCTTGCGAAAGGCCTCATAGTTGGCGCCAAGGTGATCCAGGTTGATTTCGGCCCGGGTCGATCTGTATTGTGCTTGCAAAATCCAGTCACCTTCTTCAATTGTTAGCCTGTAACGTAACCTTTACCATTCAGTTGTAGCAAAATCCTTACTTCCAAAGGTTAATGGTAATGTTCAGAGACGTGGCTGTCAATGGCAGGGGGGCTTTGCCAGTCTCCGCTACCATATCTACAATAGAACAGGATATACAAGCGATGCACATCTTAGACTGCGAATGAACAAAAGACGGATACGGGCGGCAGCAGAGCATTGTACACTCTAGACCGTCTGCATCCGTCTATAAAATTTTATTTACCCGATTGATCCTGTATAGAAGCGGCAATTTGTATCATTTCGCTCACAGGCAGGTCAGCACTGGTGATTCTGAACTCTATGCCATCATTCATCCAGGTCATCGTCTGCTGTTCGCTTCCTGTCAGAACAGCAAAGCTTCCTCCAATATCAACCAGTTCACCTGCGGAAAGTGCAACCGCCCGATCTTTGGGACGAGCTTCCACAATGGTATAGTTATACGTTCCGTTATAACGCAGCATCACCGCATGTGTGCCATTATCCTCCAGCTCAGGTGTATCCTTGATCTGTACTCCGGCTGGCGTATAGGACGGTTCGATCAAGCCAAATTCACCCATCACAGCTTCTGCGGCATCCGTTCCCGCTGACGTTCCGGTTGCAGCCTCCGCTGGGCTTGATGCTGGGTTCTGCGCCTCTCCATTAGCTGCTGCTTCCGGCTTGGACGTATCGCCTGTGGCTGTACTGTCGCTCTTCGCTTCACCAGAAGGCTGCTGGACATCGCCCCCTGCGGTTCCCTGCTCTTGTCCGGCTTCACTGGATGTCACGCCAGTCGCTCCTTCTAACGCACCAGAGGCATCAAGTGGACCGCTCGAATCTACTGCCCCTGAAGATGGCGATCCCTCGCTACCTGCACTCGTTTTTCCTGAAGCCATATTCCGTTCCATATCAAAGGAATCCTTGTCAAACTTCGTATCAAAAGCGAACTGATCAAATTTCAGATCGACAACCACCTTGGCATTTGCATCAGATACCTGTACCTGAGTAGGGGCATAGTTGTTTTTGGACAGCCATATCTTTTGTCTGACCAGCGCATGGCTGTTGTAATTCGCGGCCACATCAAACACATAGGATTTATCATCGGTAGCCAGCTGACGAGAAGCATCACCGATAATGCTGCGAACCAGCGTTTCATATAAATATACCTGACCCTGATTGTTGGGCCAGTCGCTTTTGAATCGGAAACTCTTGTTCAGGCTGGGTGTCAGTACAAAAACACCCTCATCATTACGAAGCACAATTTGCGTAACGTCCTTTTTCTCGTTCGTCATGGCAATGCGGTAATAGGACGGCTTGCGATAGGATATATCCACCTTGTATTCCTGCGGCGTGTCGCCGGTATGCAGCGTCATCACAGCTGTACCGTGGTAGCTGTTCAGGTCGCTCACCACGTCACTCAAATCTTTAACCACATCGTCTGCGCTCTTCTTGCCGCACCCGGCCAGCAGCAACGTTACACACATGACCATGGCAAGCATCCATGAAATCCGGCGCATGTCATCAACCCCTTCAGCACATGTTTTAAATGAATTAGTACATGTCTATGAAGGACTTGTTCGATTTATGCAGACTGGCATGACAAGCTCGGAACCATCCTTGTACAATGCTATAAAATCTTTTGGAGATTGCTCATAAATTCATACAGGAAGTAAACCGAAAAACCAATCAAAACCACACCGGCACAGATCGTAACCCATTTGATGGCGGTTCGGTTCATGGCTTTTCGTGTTGTCGCTACAAGGGTCATCAAGCCTAAATCATGGATAAGAATACCAAACAAAATACCTAAGCCAACAATCAGGAAATGACTTGTATTTGACCGATCAAATGAACTTGCCAGCACAGTCCACCGTCAAGCAGCTTGCCGAACAGGCGAACGTTTCTATATGGCAATACTCCCAGCTGTTTCGCAAAATAACGGGCAAAAAGCCGCTGCATTACCTCCCTGAGCTGCGCTTGAACCATGCCAAGCGGCTGCTGCTGGAATGCAGACGGCCTTTACGTGAAGTTGCCCGTCAGGTGGGTTTCCCTGATGCTACATGAGTCCTTGGATACTTCCATCCGCCTCCAGCGACATATACTCAGCTGCTGGAGATTTGGGCAGTCCTGGCATCGTCATGGTATTGCCTGTTTCTACGACTACAAAACCAGCGCCTGCGGACAATGATACGCTGGACACGTGAATAGTGAAACCTTCCGGTGCACCTAGCAAGGAAGGTTGATCTGAGAAAGAATAGGGTGTTTTGGCCATACATATAGGCAGTTGACCAAAACCAAGCTGCTCCATACCAGCCAACGCCCGTCTAGCCGCAGGCGCGTAAGCTACCTCTGCCGCACCGTAAAGCTCCTTGGCAATGACGCTAATTTTCGCTTGCAAATCAAGCGTGTGATCATATAGCGGTGCAAATTGGGCTTTCTCCTCCTGAAGTAAGCTCAGCAGGCTTTGGGCCAACTTTTCTCCCCCTTTGCTCCCCTGCGCCCATACTTGTGAAAGCTCTGCGGGTACACCCAGCTTGCGGCATTCCGAGAAAATCAAATCCAGTTCCGCTTCGCAGTCTGTTATAAAATGGTTAATCGCCACCAATACAGGCACACCAAACTTTTGCAAATTCCGTACATGCCGGCTCATATTGGCTAATCCGAGTTGTAATTGCTCCAGATTTTCTGCGTCCAGCTCATGTTTAGCTACACCGCCATTATATTTCAGTGCTTTGGCAGTTACGACCAGCACAGCCGCATCTGGCTGCAAACCGGACTGACGGCACTTGATGTCAAAAAACTTTTCCGCTCCCAGTTCAGCCCCGAACCCTGCCTCTGTGACGACAACCTCTCCCAGCTTCAATGCCAGCTTTGTACCGATCAGACTGCTGCATCCATGAGCAATGTTAGCAAAGGGTCCACCATGCACAATAGCCGGAGTTCCGTCCAGCGTCTGCACCAGATTAGGCTTTAAGGCTTCCCGAAGCAACACAGCCATACCTTCCACCGCGTGCAGCTCCTCTGCTGTTACCGCCTCACCGGCTTCGTTATATCCAATCACCATTCGACCCAACCGTACTTTAAGATCGTCCATATTTTCACTTAAGCATAGCACCGCCATGACTTCCGAGGCTGAGGTAATCAGAAAGCCGCTTTCTCTCACCGCTCCATTCCCCGTACCCAATCCGGTCACAATACTTCGCAGGCTCCGATCATTCATATCGACAGCCCGTTTCCACACAATTCGTTCTGGCTTCAGCCGCAAAGCATTTCCATGGAACAAATGGTTATCAATCATCGCTGCCAGCAAATTATGTGCTGCCGAAATCGCATGTATATCACCTGTAAAATGCAGATTAATGTCTTCCGCCGGAACAATCTGGGCCTTTCCTCCCCCGGTTGCTCCTCCTTTCATCCCAAAGCAAGGCCCAAGAGACGGCTCCCGCAGGGCTGCCACGGTTTTATGCCCCATCGCATTTAATGCCTGGGACAGCCCGATGGTTGTCAGTGTTTTTCCTTCCCCAGCCGGAGTGGGATTCATCGCCGTAACCAGCACCAGCTTTCCATTCGGGCGATCCTTCAAGTGTTCCCACAGAGATGGATTCAGCTTCGCTTTGTATTTGCCATACGTCTCCAGATGCTCTTCTTCAATTCCTGCTTCTTTGGCAACTTCAACAATCCTCTTCATCCTTCGTTATGTACCCCCTGTATTATAAGTCCGACTGGTGATGTCAAACCCTTTATCATTTCATTCTAACAAAGTATACCGTTTATTGCGCTATGATTCATTTCATCGCAAGCGTTGCTATCCTTAGCAAACGCTCAACGGCTCTCTACTTTATAATGCTTTTCTAGCAGTTCTTTAAAAACATCAATAGGGTACTTGTATTGATCCGTTTTGAACACAATCCGGTTATTCCACTGGTTCTTTTCCAGCTCGCATCCATGCTCCATATCCAGTTCCTTCATAATAAATATAATCTCATCTAAGGTTACCATCACACTATGTCTATTTGTCGTAGTTGCCAGCATCTGCTCGCCTTCCTGTGTATATGCCTCTACAATCTGCTCATCGAACCCTTCGCTGATCATTAATTCCTTCAAGGCTTGTACAAAAAGAGCCGGCAGATTCTTGTACTGCGATTTTTTAATTCCAAACAGCGTGACGCTTAAGCGGGATATATCATGCATAAACACAATATTTTTTCTCCGATTCAGTAAAAACAAGCCGGCATGCCAGCTATTCAAAGGCGGATAAATATCAACGTGAAGTGGTTCAGTCTCCCATTCCTTCAGCAGTTTTTGTGTTCCCCGTATAACAAACATCATTGCTCTCCTTTATTGACGGTCCTATACCGTAATGCATAATTCATGATTCGACATACCTGCTCTCTGCATAAGACATGTCTTATATATCATAACACCGGATTTCTAAAAGCCGCCTGTAAACTCTTTCAGAATAATATAGGGAGCAGAATATGAATATTAAATATATTACATCTTGTGTTAGGAGTGACATGACTGCTCCAATGATTTTATTCGTTGTCATAACCAAAAAAAACGATGAACGACTTCTTTTTGAAGACGTTCATCGTTATGTTCATATAGAGATTTCCTCAAAATAGGTGGGGTCATGGATTATAATTTTTTTACCTGAAACTGTAATAATATGATCCTTCTTTAACTGGTTTAACACACCGCTAACCGTTTCCCGAGACGTTCCGGATATTTTAGAAATTTCGATTGTGGTCAGTGGACACGAAATCACAATCTCTTCCCCGTTTTGTTCTCCTAGATCCTGCCTTAAGTAATTAAGTGACTGTATTACCCGATCTTGTGCATTCGGGATTGTAATATGTTGTATACGATGTTCATGGAGTTTTAAGATTAAAGAAAACTGCTGAACAACAAATATTAGTTGTTTTTGATTGGCTTTCAACATATCTTCAAAAACCGCTGTAGGAATATAATATACATCTACATCTGTCAGTGCTTCTGCTGAGTAATTGTATCTTTTATCTGTAAACATGCCGCCATAAGGAAAAATTGAATATCGTTTTACATAGTCCTCATATAGTAAATTCCCACTTTGATTTACCCGCTCTACCTTTACAAAGCCATCTAGCATAAGGTAAATTCGTTCCCTTGAATCCCCTTCCAGAAATAAAAATTGGCCCTTCTTATAAGTTCGCCAATAGACAAACTCTGTTAAGCTTTGTAGTTTTTTTTCTGATAATTCAGCAAATAAATCAAACTCTTTTAAATTTTCTATCACATTCCGTTTATTCATAAATCCACCTCTGTTATCTTTAAGCTATAAAGGATCAACGAAACAAGCAGGCCGAATTCGGGAGCAAAAGCCATCCCAAACTCGACCAATGGGTTTAAAAATCCGTATTTTTAAAAGTTATTTATTCATGAACAGGTCCCACTTATTGGGAAATAAGCGTACCTGCTTTTCCTTCCAATGCTTCATATACCTTTTCTAAAGAAGTAATAATGGCTTTTCGTGCTGAATTTGGTTTAACAAAATGAATAGCAGCTTCAATTTTGGGAAGCATACTTCCCTCTGAGAAATGTTGTTCCTTTATATATTGTTCTAATTCATCCACAGTTACAGACTCTAATCTTTTTTGATTAGGCTTGTTAAAATTCACATACACATAATCAACTGCAGTTAAAATGACAAGTGTATCGGCATCTACTAATTCGGCTAATTTCTGAGCAGCGAAGTCTTTATCAATAACTGCTTCAGTTCCTGTTAATCCTTCTTTAGACTGAATTACTGGTATTCCGCCACCTCCAACAGCAATGACGATATTCCCATCCTTCACTAAAGAATCAATCACTTTATATTCAAGAATGCTTACAGGTGCTGGTGACGGTACCACTCGTCTCCATCCTCTTCCTGCATCTTCTTTGAATACTGCTTTGGTTTCCTTCATCAATCTTCTTGCTTCGTCCTCTGTATAAAAAGGCCCTATTGGTTTGGTGGGATTATTAAATGCTTCATCGTTTTCATCGACAATCATTCTTGTTACGATTGTTACCACATCTTTAGTTATGCTCTGTTTTCTCAATACCTTTGCAATCGCATTTCCCATCCAATAGCCAATCATTCCTTGACTCATCGCACCACAAGTATCCAACGGCATAGCGGGGGTTTTCTCCGATTCCGCCGCTTTTTGCTGTAATAAAATATTTCCTACTTGCGGACCATTCCCGTGGACAATGATGACATCTACATCACTTTGTATTATTTTCACAAGTTGTTCTGCTGTTTGTTCTAATGCTTCTTGTTGTGCCTTTGCCGTAGCATCACCGGATTGTATAGCATTTCCACCTAAGGCCACTACCATTTTTCTACGTTCCATATTTCGACCTCCAATTATATTTATTTCCAAATATATTAAATCGTTATATTTCCCGTCACTAATTCATAGATTGTGAAAACTGCTAAAGCAGCAATAGCAAGAGATAAGATCAGTTCCACCCGAGTCAATATTCGCTTGGGGTGATCTTGCTTTTGCAGCTTATAATAGATGAGGATGCCTGGTGCATATAAGGTCATGGCTAACAACAAGTAATCCAATCCAGCGGCATAAACTAACCACATTCCATAGATGCTCGCAACGATACCAATGACGATATTGATGGTTCGGTCTTTTTCTTTTGATTGCAAGCTATACTTCAATTGATAAAACGCTGAAAACACATAAGGAATTAAAATAGCGGAGGATGCCAGAGAAAACGCAAAATGATATGCCTGATCCGAAATAATGAAGGTTAATAAAAAAAGTTGAATTAAACCATTCGTAATCCATAATGAATTTACAGGGGCCTTATTTTTATTCTCTTTCGCAAACCATTTTGGAAAAAGCCCATCTTTAGAAGATAAATATGGAATCTCAGAGGCGAGTAAAGTCCACCCTAGCCAAGCGCCTGAGGCGGAAATAACCAAACCCAGGTTAATAAATGTTGCGCCCCATTTTCCAACAACACTTTCAAACAAATAGGCCATGGCTGGATTTTTTAAATTAGCGATATCTGCTTGCTGCATAAGCCCGAGAGATAATACTGTAATCAATACATAAATAATAAGTGTCCCTATCAATCCAATGACTGTTGCTTTCCCGACATCACTTTTATTTTTTGCACGGCCAGATAGAACAACTGCCCCTTCAACACCAGTAAATACCCAGAGAGTTACAAGCATAGTGCTTTTAACTTGGCTGCCTACCGCCCCCCAATCCAATGTACCGCCTTGTCCCCAAAATCCGTCTACGAATATATTGATTTGAAAGGCAAAGATCCCCACAATAATAAATACAAACACTGGAACTAATTTCGCGATTGTAGTTACTAAGTTTACAAGCGCCGCCGATTGTACGCCTCGTAAAATCAGCAAGTGAACACACCAGAGCATTATGCTCGCACCAATAATCGACGCTATATTTTGTCCCCCATCAAAAATTGAAAAAAAATAGCCTAATGAGCTAAATAATAAAGTTGCGTAAGCTACATTACCGAGCCATGCGGCTACCCAATATCCCCACGCACTATTAAAGCCCATAAAATTACCGAATCCAGCTTTTGCGTAACTAAAAATACCGCCTTCCAAATCCGGTCTTTTTTGAGTTAAATTCTGAAAAGATAACCCAAGTGCAATCATTCCGGTTCCTGTGATCATCCACCCGATAATAATAGCTCCGGGGCCGGCTCCTTTGGCCATATCACTGGCCAAGTTAAATGCTCCACCACCGATCATCGAACCGACAACAAGGGCTGTTAAAGTAAATAGTCCTAATTTCTTTTCTTCACCCACTACTCTCGCCTCTCTCTTTTGGATAGTGATAGGGAAGAGAGATTAAGAAGGCATGTAAACTCCCTCTTTACTCCATATTTCCTAAAGTAGCTGCTAAAACCGCTTTAATGGTGTGCAATCTATTTTCAGCTTGCTCGAATACTTTTGAATGCTTGCTGCGGAATACCTCATCGGTTACCTCCATTTCTCTCAATCCATGTTTTTCATAAATTTCTTTTCCATACATGGTTTCGAGATCATGGAATGCAGGCAAACAATGTAAAAAAATAACATCCTTATTCCCGGTTTCTTTAATCATTTGCATATTTACCTGGTAAGGTGAAAGCAGTTCAATACGTTCCGCAAATTTATCTTCTTCCCCCATAGATACCCAGACATCTGTGTAGATTACATCTGCACCTGCAACCGCCTCATCAATACTGCTGGTTACCATGACCTGGTCACTAAACTTTTGCGCCAAATAAATGACTTCCTGTGCCGGCCATAATGATTTTGGTGCACAAATCCGAACCTCCATTCCAACGATTGAACCACCAACTAATAAGCTATTCGCAATATTGTTTCGGCCATCGCCAACATAAACGAGCTTTACATTTCGCAAATGCCCTATATGTTCTTGGATGGTCAATAAATCCGCGAGCGTTTGGGTTGGATGCCACATATCCGTTAGACCATTCCACACCGGTACACCTGAATTCTCAGCTAAAGATCTCACTGTTTTATGAGCAAAGCCGCGGAACTCAATTCCGTCAAACATGCGGCCCAACACTTTTGCCGTATCTTCTACGGATTCTTTTTTACCGAGCTGAATATCCCCTTTACCTAAATATTCAGGATGCGCGCCTAAATCTGTACAAGCTACTGTAAATGCACACCGTGTACGAGTAGAAGTTTTTTCAAATAAAAGAGCTATATTTTTTCCTTCCAAATAACGATGGGGAATGCCGTTTTTCTTTTTCGCTTTTAAATCTGCTGCTAAATCGAGAAAATACAACAATTCCTCTTCTGTAAAGTCTATCTCCGCAAGAAAACTTTTTCCTTGTAAGCTTGAAATCGTTTCTCCCATATTTATCCCTACTTTCTCTATGATTTAAATATCTTTCCGAACGATGGGCATACTCATGCAACGTGGTCCCCCGCGGCCACGGGATAATTCCGAGCTCAATATTTCGATTACCTCAATACCATGTTCACGCAATAAAGCATTGGATACATAGTTACGGTCATACGTAACAACTACTCCGGGCGCAATGGCTAATGTATTGGATCCGTCATTCCATTGTTCACGAGCAGAGGCTATTACATCTCCTCCTCCGCAAAGAATAAGAACCAAATCCTTTAAGCCCAAAACCTCTTTTAGAGATTCCATTAAAGAGGTGTGATGGGTAATTTTAAGTGTCTCCTCATCTGGACCTTTCTCTAAAACATAAATATTCATATTTCCTTGCGGTCCCTGGATCGCTGGATGAATTGTAAATTTATCATAATCAACCATCGTAAATACGGTATCTAAATGCATAAATGCCCGGCACTTTGGAATTTCAATGGCTAGTACTCTCTTGAATTTTTTTTGACGGCTAAATAGATTTAGGGCTAAACGTTCAATGGCTTTAGCTGAGGTACGGGCTGATACACCAATAGCAATGGTTTCTTCATTTAAAATGAGCTCATCTCCGCCTTCGATTGGAAACTCATAATTGCGGTCCAGCCAAATCGGTACATGATGACTAGTAAATATCGGATGGTGTTTAATGACATACTCTATAAACAATGATTCACGTCTTCGCGCCGTTTCTCTCATTTTATTAATCGTTAATCCATCCCCAATCACTGCTGCAGGATCGCGGGTAAAATATAAATTTGGCAGTGGAACTAGATGAAATGGAGAATGATCTTGCATAAATTCATGGAGTTGCACTTTCTTACTCGTTTCAATTTCATTCTTTCGGACACCACTCATTATTTTTTGAACTAAATCTTCATTGGAGAAGGAAAGTAAATATTCTTTTAAAATTCGATGTGAAACATTTCCCTCCGCCCTTCCTTCTTCTAGCATTTGGTCAACAAATTCTTCTCTCAGTTTTTCATCCACTAATGCCTCAGCCGCAAGTTGTTCCAAATAAAGAACTTCAATTCCTCGATTGCGTAAGGTTTGGGCAAAATAATCATGTTCTTTTTGAATCATCGGCAAATAGGGAATATCGTCAAATAATAACGGCTGTAAATAATCCGGCGTTAAGTTTTCCAATTCTTGTCCCGGACGTTTTAATAAAACCGTTTGTAATTCCCCAATCTCCGAAGCAACATGCAATGGATGCTCCATTTGTCGTACCTCCTTTTTTTTGATTTTTGATGTTTACAAGTGCATCATACATGGTCCATGCTTCCCGTCTCGTGCAAATGCCAACACTTCTATTGTGAAATATTTCACGATTTTACTTTTAGATTCATAAAAACCTGTATTTTTATAAACCCGCTGATTTGCGAAATCTATTCCATATTATGATTGAATTAAGTCTTTCTTCTGAATGCGATGGTGCAATTGTTAGTGACGCAGCTCCCTGGCAATCCCGGGAGTTTTAATTATTCTGGGATAATGTTATGGAAATCCCCTCCACCGCTCTATATAATTCAGATACAGTTCGCCACACGAGCTAATCTAAAAATTAGGGGTGTTCCACACCTATGCCACAGCATATTTTACTTATTGAAGACGACCTATCTATTGCTGAAATGCTGCTAAAAGCACTCACCAAGGAGGGCTACAATTTAACCACCGCCTATGACGGGGAAGAAGGGCTTATTGCCTTTGAACGTCATACTTACGACCTGATCCTCGTGGATTTGATGATGCCAAAGGTTGACGGTATGGAGGTAATCCGGCAAATTCGTACCCGCAGCGCCGTGCCGATTCTGATTATGTCGGCTAAGGATAGCGATGTGGATAAAGCGCTTGGACTAGGCTTCGGGGCAGATGATTATGTTGCCAAACCTTTTTCGATGCTTGAGATGACGGCACGTATTCAATCCGCAATCCGCCGATCGACTACCTATGCTCGTCTGCAACAGCAGGAGGAACAGCCGCAAGCACAAGTGTTGACCTATGGAAATTTGCGCATTGATTTTGATCATTTTACAGTCACACGTGATGAAAATGAAATTCAGCTAACAGCCAAAGAATCCGATATCCTGAAGCTGTTTGCATCCAATCCGAACCGGGTATTTACGAAAGCTCAACTATACGGATTTATTTGGAAAGACGATTATATGGGGGATGAGAACGTGATTAACGTCCATATTCGTCGTCTGCGTGAGAAAATTGAAGAAGATCCCTCTCACCCTGTCCACATTAAGACACTGTGGGGCATCGGTTACAAATGGGAGAACGGTTGATATGAACATCGAAAACATTTTCGAATGGATTGTCGTCCTTATGATGTCCGTCGTTATCCTATGGCTGTGGCGAGAACGTGTCGCCTATAAGCGCAAAATCAAGAATGTTCGAACCCTACTAGAGCGGATCGTGACCGTAAATCATGCGGAAAAGCTGCTATATGTTACAGGTGACGTGGAACTGCAGCGACTCATGACGGAAATCAACCGGTTACTAGATTTAAATTTGAGGGTATCAGCCGATTACAACCGAAGCCAAATCGCTATGCGAAAAATGATTTCGAACATTTCCCACGATCTCAAGACCCCGCTTACCGTTGTGCTTGGATATGCCGAGATGCTGGATGGCGATCCGGATATACTGCCGGAAGAACGTATAAAGCTGCTATCCAGAATTCATCAAAAGACCAGCGAGGCGATTGAGTTGATTGGAAGCTTTTTTAACTTGGCGAAGCTGGAAGCTAACGATACTGACATTCCACTGACCCGACTGGAGATAGGAGAACTGTGCAGACGCAGCATTTTGGAGTTTTATGATCTGCTGACGGCTCAGGGGTTTACGGTACATATTGATATCCCGGAGCATCCCATACATGCCTTGGGGAACGAAGGAGCCATTGGGCGGGTGCTGAGCAATCTCATTTCGAATGCCATTCGCTACGGTGCAGAAGGTCGAACGCTAGGCCTGAGGCTGTTAGAACAGCAGGATACAGTGCGTATAGAGGTGTGGGATCGTGGAAAAGGCATACAGGAGCCGGAGCAGGATAAGGTTTTTGAACGCATGTACACACTTGAGGATTCGCGTAATAAAGCGGTACAGGGCAGTGGACTGGGTCTTACGATTGCCAAGCGCCTGGTTGAATGCATGAACGGAGAGATGCAATTAACCAGCAAACCCTATGAGCAGACCGTCTTCTCTTTTACCTTGAAGAAGATCAACTATTAAGCGAATTGCTCAACTTAATAAATTTGTAAGAATTACGAAAGAAAAATGAACACTTCGCCCTTTATTCTTGAAATATCAACAGTATACGAAGGGAGAACACCCATGACTTACATAGTACGTACACATCAGCTGACCAAAACTCTGAAGGGCAATGAAATTGTAGCAGGGGTCAGTATGAATGTGCGCAAGGGAGAAACCTATGGCTTTCTCGGTCCCAATGGAGCGGGCAAGACGACGGTGATGAAAATGATTACCAATCTGCTCAAGCCGACTTTGGGCGAGATTGAATTGTTCGGTGAAAAGCTAACGCCACAGTCTTATCATCTGCTCGGACGGATGGGTTCGATTATTGAATATCCGATTTTTTATGAAAGGCTGACAGCTCAGCAAAATCTCGAACTTCATTGTGAATACATGGGCTATTATAATAAGCAGGCTGTCCGGGATGCACTGGAATTAGTGAACTTGCGGAATGCAGATGACAAGCCGGTAAAAGACTTTTCACTAGGAATGAAGCAGCGTCTCGGGATTGCCCGAGCCATTGCGACCAAGCCGGAGCTACTCATTTTGGATGAACCGATTAATGGTCTGGACCCGGTGGGAATCAAGGAAATTCGGCAGTTATTCCATATGCTATGCAAGGAATATGGGATGACGCTGCTCGTGTCCAGTCATATTTTAGCGGAAATTGAGCAGATTGCAGATACGATAGGTGTAATTAATCACGGACGGCTGATCGAGGAAGTTTCGATGGAACAGGTACGGGATGCCAATACGGAATATATCGAATTTACAACCAACGATTGCAAAAAGGCAGCCTACGTCCTCTCCCATCATCTGAGTCTGAATAATATAAAGGTGCTCAACGAACAAAGTATACGTATTTACGATACTAGTGTACCGCAGAAGCAAATTACGAAAACGCTCATTTTAAATGATGTAGAGGTCGATTCCATTCATCAGAAGAGCAGTACGCTGGAAGACTACTTTTTACGTCTGTTACATGGAGGGGATCACCATGCTTAAATTGATACAGTTGGAGATGAAAAAGCTTCATCTGGTGGGTTATATCCGTTCAGCGCTGATCGCCAACGCCTGCATACTAGGGTTAATCAGTATTATTGCGCTGGACAGCCAAAATGAAGGAGTACCCGAATTTACACAGTACGCTCAGCTTCTCGAACTTATGGACAATATAGTGAGGGCCACGTTTATTGTATTTGCCTCCGTTCTACTGTGCCGTTTTATCGTAGGAGAATTTAAATCCAAATCGATTACAATCTTGTTCATGTATCCGATTCATCGTCAAAAGCTAATGATCGCCAAGCTCTTGATTGTACTGCTGTTTACGTTCTTGTCTATTGTAATATCGGAAATCATCATTACGGCTGCGATTCATTTGCTCAACCAATTTGTCATAATTGTACCGGATAAGCTTACTCTTTCCATACTAACCGACCAATTAGCGCGCACGCTAATCAATGCTGTTGCCGCCAGTTTTATGGGATTGGTTCCACTGTATATGGGAATGCGAAGATACTCTGTACCCACGACTATTGTGACCTCGATTCTGATTGTAGCATTGCTTTTCTCCAATAATAACGGTGCTACCCTTAGCTCCATTGCCCCCGTGCAAATCAGCTTTTCTGTGCTGGGCATGCTTGTAGCTTATGCAGCCATTCGGCGCATTGAGTATAAGGATATTGCCTAGTAACAATATACACACATTTTTCACTGGACTTCATTCTAAAACAGGTATATCCTATAGGAGAAATTAAAAACGGAATAAGGATCTTCGGGGTAGGGTGAGATTCCCAACCGGCGGTATGGCTCATGGAGCTAAGCCCGCGACTCTGTATCTGGCAACAGGATACGGACTGATTTGGTGAGATGCCAAAGCCGACGGTAAAGTCCGGATGGAAGAAGATCGAAGTAGGAACATGCCGCAAAGTCGATGAATACTGCATTATGGTTATGCAGTGGCTTCATTTAACTTGCATAAAGCGGCAAGTTTATTTGATCAACCCCCGTCTTGCATGGCCTTCGCCATGGACGGGGGTTTTTGTGCCACCGGTCCTGTATTCGCAAGGAGCTAATTAAGAATGAGTCAATCATCAACTGTACTATCATCCAAAGGTTTTGATCGTAGCTCCCACATGAAAAGCGGTTTTTGGCTAGTCGCAATTGGAGCGGCCTTGTGGGGCGCAGATCCGCTGTTTCGTATTATTTTGCTAAAATCATTTACCTCAGCACAAATCGTACTGATGGAGCATGTGCTGCTCTTTATCGCTCTGACACCGATGCTGTGGAAGCATCGCGAGGAGCTCAAAACGATACGTTTTCGTCAAGTTTTCGCTATTTTGTTTGTCTCGTGGGGCGGCTCGGCACTGGCCAGTGTGATTTTCACCATGGCACTCAGCAACGGTGATCTGAATGCAGTTCTTTTGCTCCAGAAGCTCCAGCCTTTAGTCGCTATTATTCTGGCCCGCGTGATATTGAAGGAAATGCTGCCGCGTCATTTTGGAGTATTAATTGTTATCGCCCTGTTCGGGACGTATCTTCTGACCTTCGGTTGGTCGCTACCCTTTGGGCATGTTCATGATTTTGTTCACGTCGGTAGTTTGCTTGCGCTGGGTGCAGCAATTCTGTGGGGCGGCTCGACCGTTATGGGCAGCTACTTGCTTCGCTCGATGAAATATGAGACGGTAACCTCTCTCCGCTTCATGGTGGCGCTCCCTCTGCTCATTGTTCTCACCTCTGTGGAGCATGCTCCGTGGAATATGCCTACAGGTACATGGGCGGGCGCCGCTGTAATTATTAACTTGCTGCTGCAGGCATTGCTTCCGGGTCTTCTCAGCTTATTACTGTACTACAAAGGCTTAAGTACAACCAAAGCTTCTTATGCTACGATGGCAGAATTGAGCTTTCCCATGGTTGGTGTCGTGATTAACTGGATTGCTTTCCAGCAAATCGTTACCATAGCGCAATTGACTGGTTTTATGCTGATCTGGATTACACTCTTTATGATTTCTCGTCAACAGAAAAATTAATAGCATGATTCCCTTTCATGCTCACCCAAGCCAAATCGTGAAGATGCTTTTGCATCTCCGATTTGGCTTTTTATGTATTCATATTCATATCACGATTAGTTCTTAAGAACTATTTTTCAAAAAAAATATCTAAAACATGCCTTGATTCCTCAATTTTTAAGATTACATCTATAAAATTAGTCGATTTCTGTCGAATAAAACAATGTAGTGACCATCAGACACAGAGGAGAAAAAACATGACTAAAGAAAAACAAACAGTTCCGTGGTGGAACAGGTTTCTCAAGCAGTTTTATTTAATGAGGACAAAATTAATCATTTCTTTTTTGGCTGTGTTATTGATTCCGAGCTTACTTATTGGATACTTTTCTTATCAGGGGGCTACGACACAGCTCAGTCAGCAAATGGCTAGTTCCGTATACACGAATCTGTATCTGATCCAAAGCAATGTCAATCAGTATGTATCACCGATCATGAAGGACGTGGACGTTCTTACCAGTGAAATCCAGGCTGACTCCATTGGTTCCGATCAAGAAGCCCTTCAGAAAAAGTTGGATGACATCGTCAAAGCTCATCCTGAGTTAGATGCCGCGCTCCTCGGCAATGCGAAAGGAGAATATATCCGTTCTCCGATAAAAAAGGAGGCTGATTATGATCCTAGGGAGAGAAAATGGTACAAAAACGCGATGCTACATAAGGGCAACATATTTGTCGGTGTTCCAGTTGCCAGCGTTACGACAGGGAACCTAGTAGTTAATGTATCGGCAACGCTGAAGAACGGTGAAGGGGCTGTTGCATTGGCTTTGAATCTGGACAAGATGGGGGACAGTCTGCAGTCTGTTAAGATAGGCGAACGCGGAGGACTCATCATTGTTGATTCTGACCATAAGGTTGTATCTGGAGCTGGAGCAGCCTTTGACAAGACAGGCAAAAAACCAGCTGACACCATGGAGGGACTTCCCAAAGTGGCGGCAACCGGAGAAAATAATACTCCTTCCGTGTCGCAAATTCAATTTATGAAGCGGGACGTGCAGGCCTTTACACTTAAGGACCCGCTCACTGGCTGGAACATTGTCGCACTGTCAGATCTGGAGGATTACAGTGATGCAGCTCAGCCAATTCTGAAGCAAAGCCTGATTGTAATTGTTATTTCCATACTGGGCGCTGCAATCATTATTGTGCTCATGGTCCGCTCGTTCCTGATCCCACTTAAGAAGCTGCAAGCAGGAACACGGATCGTCCGTGATGGCAATCTGACCGAACGTGTAAATCTATCTAGGAAGGACGAGTTCGGCGAGCTGGCACAGAATTTTGACCAGATGACACATTCCTTGCATACGATGGTCTCGGAGGTCAACCAAACGTCCTCCCGACTTGCATCTTCTTCCCTGATAATCAAGGAGAGCACAGAGCAAACGACGGAGTCCGTACAACATGTAGCGGAAACGGTTATGGAATCCGCGGAAAATGCAGCGACCAGCGCCGAAGCATCCGAGCAAACCGCTAATGCCGTTGAAGAAATGGCGAAGGGTGTCAGCACGATTGCTGAATCGGCCAGCTCTATCGTGGATTCAGCTGGAGAAACTGAGCAAGACGTAGCTCAAGGTAGTCAAATGATCAGCCATGTGCGGACACAAATGGACCGTATTCTGGAGGCGGTAAGCCAAACGGCTAGTCTGATGGATGAGCTATCTCAGCTCTCGGACGATGCAAAGCAAATGAATTCAGCTATAGCCGCCATTGCTAAGCAAACTAATTTATTGTCCCTGAACGCATCTATTGAAGCCTCTAGAGCTGGCGAAGCTGGGCGTGGATTTGCTGTAGTCGCTATAGAGGTGCGCAAGCTGTCGGAACAGTCCAAGGAAAGCGCCGATTCCATCAGTCAGATTATTACGCAGATGCTCGACTTGATTCAACGCTCTACCGCCACGATGAACGGTAATGTTCGTAATCAGGTAGGTGAGGGATTGCGAATTAGTCAGGATGCAGAAGGTGCATTTGCGAATATTGAACGCTCTACTTCTCATATCGTGGAGCAAATTCAAAGCGTATCCGCTGCTGCTGAGCAAATCTCAGCCAGCACGGAGGAGGTTTCCGCTACTGTTACCCATTTGGCAAGCCTATCCCGCAATTCGGCGGACAGTTCGCAGACAACCTCCGCTGCCGCTCAGGAGCAAATGGCAGCCATGGAGGAGATCGCATCTTCCTCACAGGAGTTGTCCAAAATGGCCCAGGATCTGCAAGAGCTTGTTAAGCGATTCAAGATTTAACCTCTACACTGCATGATTTAAGTTTCATGCAATCAAGCATAATTAGCGCCAAATCTATTTACTAACAAAAGCCTTCATCCGTATACAAATTACGGGTGAAGGCTTTTTCGTTAAACATTTCGACAATGTCTCGTATATATCTATATGTTCATCTGCCCTGTTAGCTGGCGGCGTCTATCCCCTTCCGGATCATGTTCCACCATAATATCCTGATGAAAAATAGCTGTAGCTCGCTGTTGCCTGCTGTATTCCGGCCATACCCTCTCAGGCAGCATAGGCTCCCCATCACGTGCAAAAGCAACCCACGCCTGCTGCATATGATGAGCGAGCTTCTGCATCGAAGGCTGAATTTCTAATCCAAGCTTGCCCAGCAGCTCCAGATTGTCGAAAACAAAAGCAATCTCTGCACCGTGAACCGCTTGTCCGAAAGTTGGATGTCCAGGCAGTGTCCAATCAAAACGATACATCCATACCGAGGCATACTCCGACTGTGCAGCGGCAAGAGCCAACGCAGGACGCCAGAAAATGAAATCCGTCAGCATTTGTGCCTGTCCCTTAATCGTAACTGGAAATGCTTCGATCAGGTCGCCAATGTCAGACATGCCTGTCATCATTTCCAATGCCTGAAATGCTGTTGACCTGTTCATGAGATGGGATTCTTTACGGATGAAATAGTCTCCCTCATGCAAGTTCGTTCCAATCATAACGGATACCCGTTTGGCAGAGCCTTGGGCAATTGCCGACAGTGGGACATCAGGCAAGGTGACTCCGTCTACAACGGGTTGATAAATCATCGCCATCCCTGGTCCGATGACTTCATGCGTTTTCGCCATAGCGAGCATCAGTGCATCCGTTGGCAGCGTAAACAATCGCTCAGGATGCTGAGTGTCCACACCCAGTTGCTGCAAATACACAGCCGCCACTTGCTCGGCTTGTGAAGTTGGCAACACCTGTGATGCCCCGCTCTGCAAAATTGCACGCTGAAACAGTCCCTCTGCGGCCGGCATCGCCAATAAAGCGGCAATGCTCATCGCGCCTGCCGATTCACCGAATACCGTTACTTCATTTGGATTGCCGCCAAATGCAGAGATATGATCCCTAACCCATTCCAGTGCAGCGATTTGATCCAGTAAGCCAGCATTTGAGGTCAGCCCATTTCCCTTTGGAGTTAAATGCAAAAATCCTAACGGCCCTAACCGATAATTGATCGTAACTACAACCACATCGCCATTCTTCGCCATGCGCTCCCCGTCATATAAAGGGATGATCCCAGATCCAGTGACAAAGGCACCGCCATGGATCCACACCATCACTGGGCGTCCCTTCTCAGGAGCCTTTGAAGCAGGTGTCCAAATGTTCAGGTACAAACAATCCTCGGACTGCTCTGGCGGTTCCACCAGATTTCCGGTCATACTTTCAGCGGAGGGCATGGGCTGCGGACAGATAGGTCCGAAACTCGTCGCATCCCGTACACCCTCCCAAGGTTCCAGCGGCTGCGGTCCGTGAAAGCGTAGTTTGCCAACGGGAGGCTGTGCATATGGAATACCTCTCCATACATGATACCCATTCCTCGTTTCCCCACGTAATTGACCTAGACGAGTATGTACTGTAACACTCTCCATCATGAACCCTCCTTTATCTCATATGTTCAACTGAACGGTATACTAACAATCTTTACATATCTATATTATACCCTCTGCACAGAGTCAAACCAAAAAATACCGGAAGCGCTTTTGCGCTCCGGCATTTTGTAGACAGGCCAGTCGGGTCGTGATTAATCCCGAACCTCTTCTTTCGGAATCAGCTTGTAAATTTCTTCGCTTTCCATCGAGTCAATCAATCGGTCCAGCCACTTGTAATAAGCAACAGCCTGCTTCATTTTCAAACGGTCTTGCTGAAGAATCGCCTTAAATTCCTCGTATTCCTCACCCTGCGCCATCAATTTGTCCAGTTCATCGATGGCTTTGCGAAGTACCAATAAATTTGTTTCTACTGCTTTTCTCCATTTAATAGCGAAGAAGTCAGTAAATGTTTGATACCAGTCATACTCGACCTCATACAAATCCTTGCGTGAGCCTTTGCTCCATACCTTGTTCACCATTTTCAGGTCCAACAACGTTCGAACTCCTGTACTCATGCTCGTTTTGCTCATTTCCATTTCACGGCCCATCTCGTCCAGCGTCATCGGTTTATCCGCAAAAAAAAGCAAACCATACAAATGCCCCGCAGACAGAGTGATTCCATATAGGTCCATGTTTTTACCTATAGCTTCTATGACACGTTTGCGAATTTTTTGCAGCGAAGCCTGCTGCTCATCACCTAACTGGTACAAGCTCATGCTTGCAACCTCCTAATTTTAGAGCATTTTGCACAACCTAGTATGAACGACTTACCCGTAAAGGATTAGCTTTGAAGCAATATATGAAATCTTTCAATATCAATGAAATGTTTCAAAAGCAATGCTTCTGTCTATATTACAACAGCATGATCGTTCAAAATCATAATTCGCAAAATTGCTAATAATAGTAAACTTTTAAAATTATGGATATACATAGATCTTTTTCTTATGGTCATATTTCATTGTCTATTTTAAAAAAAGCACTATCGGTTGTAAAGTTCCGAATGTTTGAGCATTCTAAAGAACGAAGGAGCATATCGAAGAAAAGTTTGTACAGTTTTTTCTGTATGTACTTTATGAACAGTTTTTTTGTTTGAAATGTAAGCAATGCTTCTGTTACAATTATTTTTGTCATTAACCGTTCAGGATGTACAGAATTATGATTTTTATACTCAATCCATCATGCAACATGGGGTTAATACCAAGCAAAGTATAGAAAGAAGAGGTGTATGTATGACGATTTTGGAAGTCAAAAATGTCAGCAAACTCTTTGGTCCTCACGCAGAGCAAGGTGTTCCGCTCCTGGAGCAAGGCTGGGGCAAAGAAAAGCTGGCCAAAGAAAAACAGATTACTGTTGGTGTGAATCGGGCCAACATGGAAATTAAGCAAGGTGAAATTTTCGTAATTATGGGGTTATCAGGTAGCGGCAAGTCCACTTTGGTGCGAATGCTAAATCGCTTGATTGAGCCTACCTCCGGTGAAATTCTGGTCCACGGCAAAGATCTCCGGAAGATGAACAAAGAACAACTCCGCGAAGTTCGTCGCAAAACCATCAGCATGGTTTTTCAAAAGTTCGCCCTGTTCCCACATCGGACTGTATTGGAAAATGTAGAATATGGTCTTGAAATTCAAAAGGTAGATAAAGCAGAGCGCCAGAAAAAGGCACAACAAGCATTGGAACTGGTTGGTCTTAAAAACTGGGGCGATAAAATGCCCGATGAGTTGAGTGGCGGTATGCAGCAGCGTGTCGGTCTTGCACGGGCACTGGCGAATGACCCTGAAGTTCTCCTGATGGATGAGGCATTCAGCGCATTGGACCCTCTCATTCGTCGTGACATGCAAGATGAGCTGCTGGAGCTCCAAGATAAAATGAAGAAAACGATTGTCTTTATTACCCATGACCTGGATGAAGCGCTGCGGATTGGTGACCGGATTGCCTTGATGCGGGACGGGGTGGTCGTACAAATTGGTACACCGGAAGAAATTATGATCCAACCAGCTAACTCTTATGTAGCCCGCTTCGTCGAGGATGTGGATCTGTCCAAAGTTTTGACGGCTGCTCATGTCATGCTTCGTCCAGAAACCATCACGATGGACCGTGGTCCGCGTGTAGCTCTGGAATTGATGCGGGAGCGTGGGATTTCTAATCTCTTCGTCATTGACCGCACCAAAAAGCTTCTAGGTGTTATTAATGCCGAGGATGCTGTTCATGCACTGCGCAACAATTTGAAGATTGAAGATATTTTGATCACGGACGGGCCGCAGGTGACTGCTGAAACGGTCATTAATGATCTGTTTGAAATTACAAGCTCGTCGAAGGTACCGGTGGCTGTCGTCGATGACAAGCAGAAGTTGCTTGGCGTTATCGTCCGTGGAGCTTTACTGGGTGCACTAAGTGGAGATGTACCTACTACAAAGGAGGTGAATGCCCATGATACCGAAACTGCCAATCGCTGAGTGGATTCAATCCATAGTAGACTGGATGGGTATTCATCTGGCTGGATTGTTTAATGTTATTTCTATGGTTATTGAAGCCGTAGTAGGCTTCTTCTCTGGCTTGTTCATGCTTCCACATCCTTTGGTGTTCATCGTGATCATTGGGATTATCGCCTTTATGATCGGGCGGGTGCAGCTTACACTGTTTACTGTCATCGGATTCCTGCTGATTGATAATCTCGGCTATTGGGGTGAAACGATGAATACGCTCGGACTGGTCATCACGTCTGCGCTTGTATCCATTGTTATCGGTATTCCAATCGGGATCTGGTGTGCATACAGTAAATCAGCATCACGTTTTATTACGCCTTTGCTTGATTTTATGCAGACGATGCCTGCATTCGTGTACTTGCTCCCGGCGGTTACCTTTTTCAGCCTGGGTGTTGTACCGGGTGTGATCGCCTCCGTTATCTTTGCAATCCCCCCAACCATTCGCATGACAAACTTGGGGATTATGCAAGTATCGGATGAGCTGATTGAAGCCTCTGATGCCTTCGGTTCTACATCGGCGCAAAAGCTGTTTAAAGTGCAGCTGCCACTGGCATTGCCTACCTTGATGGCTGGTATTAATCAGACGATTATGCTGTCACTGTCCATGGTTGTTATTGCCTCCATGATCGGTGCGGAAGGTATCGGTGCAGTTGTGTATCGTGCTGTAACTCAGTTACAAATCGGTAAAGGTTTTGAAGCTGGCTTGGCTGTCGTCGTTCTGGCTATTGTGCTTGACCGCTTTACGCAAAACCTATTTAAGCCGACGAAGAAAGGCAAAAGCCGTGTATCCAGCAAGCAAAGAGTATGGATCACCTCAGCAGTTACAGCAGTCATTTTGATCGCTGGCGCATCTCAATACTTTGTTGGAACGGATCATTCCACTGCTGGCAAAGGCAGTGCAGCTGCCAATACGGTTGGCGCAGAGGTGGGTTATAAAATTATCGGTATTGATCCTGGGGCTGGCATTATGAAATCAACGGCTAAAGCCATTCAGGACTACAAATTGTCTGATTGGAAGCTAGTTGAGGGTTCCGGTGCAGCCATGACGGCCACGCTGGACAAAGCCATCAAGGCGAAGAAACCGATTATTGTTACAGGCTGGACTCCTCACTGGATGTTCAACAAATATGATCTCAAATATTTGGAAGACCCTAAGAAGTCTTATGGTGAAGCTGAGGGTATTCATACGATTGCCCGCAAAGGATTGCAGCAGGATGCACCCATTGCTTATGAGTTTCTAAAACGTTTCAAATGGACGTCGGAAGATATGGGTGAGATGATGGTTGCCATCCAGGCCGGAACCAGTCCAGAACAAGCTGCCAAAGATTGGGCAGAGAAACATGCCGACAAGGTTCAGGAGTGGACTCAAGGACTGCAACCTGTCAATGGCGATACCTTTAAGCTAAGCTATGTAGCTTGGGATTCGGAAATTGCAAGTACTAATTTGCTGAAATATATAATGGAAAATAAACTGGGTTACAAAGTAACCGCACTGCAAGTTGAAGCAGGTCCTATGTGGACGGGTGTCGCTAGTGGTGATGTAGACGCCTCCCCAGCTGCATGGCTGCCGTTAACACATGCGGATTACTGGGCTAAATACAAAGATAAGCTCGACGATCTGGGCGCGAATATGACTGGTGTTAAAACCGGTTTGGTTGTTCCAGCTTATATGAATGTTAAATCCATTACTGAATTGCAGGATAACGGAGCCGCTTCGGCTCCAGCTTCCGCCGCTACTGGAGAGTTCGGCAAGGAGGTCGGGTACCGCATTGTCGGTACCGACCCTGGCGCCGGACTGATGAAGCTAACTGCTAAAGCTATCAGTGACTATGGATTGTCCGACTGGAAACTGCTTGAAAGCTCCGGGGCTGCTATGACCGCTACACTGGATAAAGCCATCAAGGCCAAGCAACCTATTGTTGTAACTGGTTGGACTCCTCACTGGATGTTTAACAAGTATGATTTGAAATACTTAAAAGACCCTAAAAAGGCGTATGGTGATAAAGAAGAAATTCATACCATTGCCCGCAAAGGGTTGAAACAGGATGCTCCTGTGGCTTATGAATTTCTAAGCCGTTTTAAGTGGACTGCGGAAGATATGGGTGAAGTGATGATCGCAATTCAAAATGGTACTCCCCCACAGCAGGCTGCCAAGAACTGGGCTGATAAGCATCCTGATAAGATACAGGAATGGATCAAGGACTTGAAGGCTGTCAACGGCGATCCCCTGAAGCTGAGCTATGCTGCTTGGGATTCGGAAATTGCCAGTACGAACGTATTAAAGTATGTATTGGAACAAAAATTGGGCTATAAAGTAACAGCGTTGCAAGTGGAAATCGGCCCAATGTGGACAGGCGTAGCTAGCGGAAGCGTAGATGCTACCGCAGCTGCCTGGCTTCCATTGACGCATGCTGATTATTGGGCTCAGTACAAGGATAAGGTAGATGACATCGGAACCAGCATGACTGGCGTTATGTCTGGACTTGTCGTTCCATCCTATGTGCCAATTGATTCTATTGAGGATCTCAAAACACAATAATCCTTCTTCTATTTGTAAATCATACTAATAAGTAAAAGGCAGATCAGGGTTACTCCCGATCTGCCTTTTGAATACCCATATTTAAAATTTGCTTTCAGCCTTTAAGTGTGAACCCTTCTTGTACAGGCATTTCGGCTGGCTGCGCTGTCGTTTGATGCTGTCTAAAGAATAACGGATAGATCACGAAGGCCACCAGCAGACTCACACAACCAATGACACCTAGAGCGATCATATCCTTAAAGATGTATGTGATATCCAGTCCCTTGAGCGTAATGTTCCGTACAGCATCCAGATAATACGTCAGCGGCAATATCTCAGCAAGCCCCCGCAAGAAGCCGGGCATTGCTTCCAATGGCCACGTATAGCCTGACAGCATAAAGGAAGGAACAGCAATGAGCATCAGGGTTTGTGTCGCGTCTACTCTGGTCTTGGAAAAAAGACTGAACAGGAACCCTAATCCGCACAAGGCAAAGTTAAAGACGAGTGACACCAAAATCAATGGCAGTACCTGTCCCCTAAACGGAATATCGAAGCATAGAGCGCTGATACTGAATACAGTCAGCACATTAAAAGCCCCTGCCGCATAATAGGGTGCCAGCTTGGCAATGGCCAAGCGCCAAGGAGTGTTTTTCCATGCGCCAAATCTTCCCCAAGTCCCTGCTTCCTTATCACGCGTGCAGGACAACGCAATACCAAGCAGCAAACACTGCTGGAGAGCCGCAGAAATAACCCCCAACGGCATAAATAGCTTATAATCATATACCGGGTTAAATAGCACCCTGGAGCGGAACGGGATGGTAGTCAGCGTCGAGGCGGCCTGTTCGGCGTTCATCCCCTTTTGCTTCATGGAATTGAGCGATACTCCAGCGCTCACGCTACTAATGACCTGATTGGCTATTCGACTGGCACTATTGGAATACATCATATTACTGCCGTCAATCAGCGTAAGCACAGGTGGATTTTCTCCATGCTTAAGCCGAGTGGTAAAATTGTCGGGAATGACAATTCCGACCTTAGCTTCCCCAGTCTCCACCTGGCGAACTACATCATCCTGATTGGTCACTTGCCGTGTAACGGCAAATGAATCGGTCGCATCGAACGCCTGAATAATTTGGCGACTAAGCTGCGAATTATCACCATCATACACTGTGACAGGCATCTCGGTAATCCGCTGATGCGAATACAGGAAACCGAACAGTATCGTATACACTATTGGTGTAATCAGCAGAATAGCCATAAAGCGGCGGTCGCGGAAGATACTCAGCCATTCCTCGCGAAACACATCGCGGATACGAAGTCTTTCTTGTGAATCCTGCATATTACTGCGCCCCTTTGCCTGTAAACAGAACCGTGGAGCCTGTTGGAACCGAAGCGGCAAGATCCGGCAATGCAACCTTCACACCAAAGGAACGGACATCCTTATCACCAGAGCTTTGGCTCGGTTTTTGAATAGCAAAGTCCGCAGCCGATTCTAACAGAATGACTTTGCCTTTCAGCTCCTTGCCACCTGACAGTAATTTAACTTGGACTGTATCCCCTGCTTGAAGGCCGTGCAGAGACGTTTCCGGTACATAAAATTTAGCCCAACGCTGTGTAGATGTTTCAATGGTATAGACCGGGAATCCTGCGCTAGCCATCTCACCCAAGCTAAGCGACTTGGATTTGACGATCCCATCCTCAGGCGCACGTAGCGTAGTATAGCTCAAATAGGTCTGAGCTTCCTGTAGTGCAGCTTGCGCTTGGGCTACCTGTGCATTGGCACCTTCAACCGCAGATTGTGCCTGTTCTACCGTCGATTGCGCCGCCTTCACAGCGGACTGCGCTTGCTCTACCGAAGCCTGAGCAGCTTTGACATCTTCCTGTTGCACTGCAACCTTGCCTGCTCCTGCCTGTGCTTCCTTCACGGCAGCTAAAGCCTGGCGGTATTGGGCTTCAGCCGCTGTAATTTCCTCCTTGCGGCTGCCCTCGCGTGCCATATCCAATTTTTGCGACTCTGCATTATACTTGGCCACTGCCTGTTGATGTTCCAATGTCGCTTGATCCAACGATGCCTGAGTTGCTGCACCGGCTTCTTGAAGCTTTTTGGCACGCTCCAGATTTTTAACGGTCAGGTCCAGCGTTTCCTTGGCCACCTTCACAGATGCTTGCAATTGCTCAAGCTCCTGCGGTCTTGCCCCGCTCTTGAGGGCATCCAGTTTTGCTTTGGCGGCGTTAGAAGCTGCTATGGCCTGTTCAATCTGGCTGGAGGAAGCCTCAGCGGTCACAGTGACTGCTGTCGCCCCCTGGCTCTTTTTGGCCTGAGCGGCACTCACAGTAGCCTGTGCCTGACCTACTCCTGCTTGGGCCTGCAATACGCTGGCTTTCGCTTTGGACACATTGCTCTTGGCTGCCAGTAATGCAGCCTGTGCTTGCTTCACCTTATCTTCCAGTTCACGGCTTTCCAAATGGGCGATCACCTGCCCTTTTTTTACCTTGTCGCCCTCATTCACCAGCATCTGATCAATACGTCCTGCCATCTTAAAGCTGGCATTGAGCGTATCCGATTCTACATAAGCCGTAGGGATAGAAGAAGACTCATCTGCAGATAAGCTGGCGCTCCCTCGTGGGAATGCAGTCAAAGCATAGATTCCTACAGCAATTAAAACAATAAGTACGATGTAAATCGCATATTTTTTAGCTTTCATGTTCTCA
Organism: Paenibacillus ottowii; assembly: GCF_050516475.1. Taxonomy (NCBI): domain Bacteria; kingdom Bacillati; phylum Bacillota; class Bacilli; order Caryophanales; family Paenibacillaceae; genus Paenibacillus; species Paenibacillus ottowii. The sequence goes on from NZ_CP191577.1 coordinate 2,220,454, forward strand.
TCACTCCACCTGTCTATTTAATGTTGCATCCCCAGCGCGTTACACACAAATACCTCGATACTTTCGCGAACTTCCTGTGGATTCATCGTTTCGCCCCATACCATCGACCGCATTGGAGTAAAAATGTATATGCCGAATAAACAATTTGCAGTCGTTTTTGCATCCAGCTTACTTGAAATTTTCCCATAGGACTTGCCGGAATCAATCTCTGCCTCCATAAAATCAAAATAGTCTGACAGCACCTGCCTAATATTAAAATGCTGCTCCTGTGAGACCCATCCCTTACTGACCAGTAGACGACAAAAGTCCGGCTCTCTCCCAATAAACTCAATATGTACCTGGATCAGCTTGCGAACCCTGACTTCCACCTGATCCATAGGAATCTGAGCCATCGCTTCATGGATATCTTGGACAAAACGCTCCATCCCCATCTTCAAAATGTAAATATACAATTCTTGCTTGTTTTTAAAATTGTAGTACAGGGTTCCTTTGGCTATGCCACATACCTTGGCGATTTCCTCCATATTTGTTTCGTTAAAACCTCGTTCGGAAAAAGCCTTGAGTGCGCCGTTAAAAATAATTTCCTTTGTCTGCTGTTTCATGCTTCCTCCTTTTTTGAACTGACCGTCCAGTACAAAAATTATGTATTTATTATAAGCCCATATTCAGTTATCCAGCAATAGGAAATGTGTAAAATTGACTATTTTAGACACTTCGTCTAAACGACTATTCTAAAATAAAAATGCAAAAAACGGATCGAATAAGTGAGGGGGTCACTCATTCGATCCGTTATTTCATAAAATCAGCTAATAAGGGGGCACATTTACGAATTATCAGCTGATTTTAGGGGAGGGCTAACTATTTTTTCACTGTTTGATTGTACTGCGCAATTTTGCTTGTAATTTCTTGTGCAGCTTGGTCCAAGGCCTGTTTTGGCTGCTGCTGGCCACTCAAAACAGCTTCGATCGCACCTTCGACGATTTGACGCGCTTCTGGGAATACACCCATCACTGCGCCTTGTGTAGCAGTGGATTGTGCTGACGCGTGCAGCTGGTCAACGGCTGTCTTGAATTGCGGATATTTTACCATGTTATCTTTGAGTACCTTCTCGTCATAAGCTGCTTTCGTAATCGGGAAGTACCCGGTGTTCACACTCCATTGTGCCTGTACTGCCGGGGAAGCGACGAATTTAATGAACTCCCATGCTGCCTTTTGCTGAGCTTCAGGCTTGTTGTTCATGATGTATAAGCTCGCGCCACCTACAACCACGCCGCCTTCTTTTGCTTCATTGGCTCTTGGCAGGAATCCTGTGCCCACTTCGAATTTATCGCCAACCTGCTCCACAATATTACGCAGCGAAGCGGTGGAATCCAGTGTCATCGCAATTTGTCCTGCGGAAAAAGCTTTTGCCGTGTCGTCCGAGTTACGTCCAAGATTGGATACGACCTTTTCATCGATCATTTTCTTCCACCATGTCAGCGTTTTTACACCAGCATCCGAATTCAGCAAAGATTCCGTAGCTGCTTGCTCGCGTCCGTTGCCATTATTCACATAGTCTGCGTTTTGATTGGCAAACAATTGCTCCATAAACCAGCCGTAGATGGCAATGGATGCACCGGATTTACCATCCTTGCTCAAGGCTTTGGCGGCTTTTTCGAATTCATCATACGTTTTCGGGGGATTAGCTGGATCAAGTCCTGCGGCTTTGAAAGCATCTTTGTTGTAATATAAAATCGGGTTTGACGTATTGAACGGCATGGCGTTCAATTTACCATCAATCGTGTAGTATCGTGTAATATTCGGTTCAAGCTGCGACAAATCGAACTTATCTGCATCAATAAATTGTTGCACAGGTGTGATCATTTTGGAATCGATCATGAATTTACTGCCGATTTCGTATACTTGAATGATGTCCGGTCCGCTATTAGAACCCAGTGACGCTTTCAGCTTATTCAAGCTATCATCGTATTTGCCTTGATATACTGGCTCTACCTGAATGTCCTTATGACTAGCGTTAAAGTCAGCAGCAATCTGCTTGATCGCTTTTTCACCGTTGCCGGACATTGAATGCCACCAAGTCAGCTTTATAGGTGAAGCCCCTGCAGTCCCCGTATCATTACCATTACTCGGCTTCTCCGCAGTTGTATTGTTGCTACAACCTGCTGCAACCACCATAGCAGTCAGAATAAGCAGGGTCAAAGCACTTTTCAAACGAAAAAATCTCATAATCTCTCTTCTCTCCCTTTGATTAAATGATTCTTGAATGAAATGTTCGTATTTCTTGTGTGTTAAAGCTTTGTATATAGGCTGCTTGCGCAGGTGTTGCTGTTCTTTTGCATCTATAAATTAGCCTTTAAGCGCACCTGCTGCCATTCCACGCACCAGCTGTTTGAGTCCAAAGATCAGTAGGAGCAGAGACGGTAAAATAACAAGTGCCGTACCCGCAAACACGAGATTCCATGAAGTCGATTCCTGAAATTCGAGCATGGATATACCGATCTGTACAGTACGCATATTCTCGCTATTCGTGACCAGCAAAGGCCAGAGATATGAATTGTACATGTTCAGAAATGAATATACAGCCAGTGTACCGAGCGCAGGGCGCGATAACGGGAGCACATGAAACAGGAAATATCGGATATGTCCGCACCCATCCATACGAGCAGCCTCGAACAGTTCCTTGGGAAGCTGGAGAAAAAATTGCCTTAACAGGAATGTACCGAATGCCGTCGCCAGAAAAGGAACCGTCAACCCTTGATATGTATCAAGCCAGTTCCAGCTTCGTACTGTCAAATAGTTGGGAATAATTGTAACTTCCCAAGGGATCATCATCGTCGCGACAAACATGCTAAAAATGAAGTTTTTCCCCTTGAATTCCATTTTGGCAAAGGCATAGGCCGCCAAGCTGGCTGTAACCAGTTGACCAATCATTGTCAGACCCGAAATGAGAAAGGTGTTACCGATAAAAGCTGCAATCGGAACGATTTCAAACACTTCACTAAAATTGGCCATATGAAAGGAATGCGGGAAAAAGCTTGGTGGATAAGCACTTGCTTCTTCTGGTGACATGACCGCCATAAAAAATGTATAAATCACCGGATACAAAATCAGAGCGGCTGCAATCGTAAGCAGCCCATACAGTAATGTTGAATTCAGGTGTTGTTTCATTGATAATGCACCTTTCTTTCCACCCATTTAAACTGAATCATCGTAAGCAGCAAAATGACGGCAAACAAAACAATGGCCTGCGCACTTCCTGTTCCGAACCGGAAATTAACGAAAGCTTCCTGATAAATGGAATATACGAATACATTTGTACTGTTCACGGGACCACCTTTGGTCAAAATATTAATTTGAGCAAAAGACTGGAAGGCACCAATGATGGAAACTACGGTCACAAAAAAGATCGTCGGTGATAGTAGTGGCATCGAGATACGCCAGAACGTGACCAACGGTCCAGCTCCGTCCATTTTGGCACTTTCGTACATGTCATCCGGAATCCCTTGAAGTCCGCTCGATAAGATAATGTAATTGAAGCCAAGATTCATCCAGATGGTCATGATGGCTACGGAGAACAGCGCCCAGTCCGGGCTGGTCAACCACGGAACCGGATGGATATGTAACAGGGAAAGCACATAGTTGAACATCCCCAGTGTGGGATGGAAAAGAAATTTCCAAATGACCGCTGATGAACCTACCGACAATACCATAGGCAACGAAAATGCAAACTGAAAGATACGCATTCCACGTAATTTACTGTGTGTAAGTGCTGCGAGTACTAGCGCCAGTAAAATACCTACAGGAACCGTTAATACCGCAAAAAGCAGCGTGACTTTAATCCCTTGCAGAAATTGACCTGAACTGAACAGCATAGCAAAGTTATCTAGCCCCACATAATTTGCAACATTTCCTGCCGGATCTGTAGAATGCACGCTGAGATAAACGGACTTTATCATCGGATAAAACATAAATACAGCAAACAAAATAAGCGATGGAGCCAAAAAGGTATACGCCAGCGCGTTTTCGCGCAGTCTTTGAATTTTTAGCGAACCCGTGCGTATGCGAGCTTTAGACGATGTCCGTTGCTGGCTCCTCGTCCCCAGTCCTAAAGATTTGTTAAGTTCACCCAAAACGGAACGCCCCTTTCTTTTCAAACCAACCTCAGTAAGTGTATCGTTTTGGTGTAAAGGGAACATCAAGTGGACTGGAGTAAAATGTTAATGTTTTGACTCTTTGTAAAACCTGTCTTACTGGGTACCTGCACAAGGGCACAGGCTTCTGCATACGATATATCATTATTATGAGTATGGAGGTCAGAGGCGAATGCCGTACAACACCGTCAGTCCGAAAACTTTATACCAGGCTAGACCTGAATTTCAACAAGAAATCAGGAAAGTCCGCGATCAATTGCATCATCAATTGAGTCCCTACATGAATCATACGGTCAGGGTACAAACGATGGATCATCATGTGTATGAAGGAACCATTGCGCACATGGATGCGGATCATTTGTATCTGAGAGTCCCTCAGCAGTATCACTCCCCCTCCTCAAGCACCCCGAGTCCTTATCGCTCCTTTGCTAGCAACAATGTCATTTTGCCGCTGGTGCTGTATAATTTATTGGCTATTACCCTGTTGAGCTAGCGCTTTAATCCATGCCATCTGTCTAACTAAAGGCAAAAAACCTCCAAATCCGTAAGAAGCCTACTATTGGCACATTACGAAGTTGGAGGTTTTAGTTATTTGTGTTCTATAATTATTGGTCCTTACAAGAGATACCCGCTTCCTGCTCCAGAACAGCTACAAAACGATCAATACGCTCTCCATTGGGGAGGAGGCAGAACACCTCATTTTCACCCCGATGGATTAGCAGGACGTTCCCCCTAGTATCCGACAAATCCTTTTCCAGCTTGGCCAGCGAAATATGGTGATAATTAATGAACTTGACCCAAGGATAATCCATAGTGCAGGAATAAAAGATGATTCGTTGGGACGTTACGGCCAGCATTCCACAAAGCGATATCTTCTCGGAGTTTTGCTGCAAATCATACGTACACTTAATACAAGATCGGATGTGTTCGCCAGCTTCTAACGTCAGACTAATGGCTCGCAGCTCTTTTTCATCTGTTGTCATCCCATCTCATCTCCTGTTCGAAGTTCAGGAATGAGTCGCAGCTCCATGACCTCAAACCAGCTTTTGCGACTTATCCCGTTGACCTCTCATTTTCGTCAGAATAAGAATTGGACATTAACTGATTACTACTGCACATTAAAACCAAGGATGGATATGTACAACTTAACATAGGCACAGGATGTTATCAACAAGCAAGCCAGCCTGTTATAATTCAGCAATCATATCTTGCTATGTACTATCTTTTGCCTCAGACACTATATTAATAGAAGACCGTAATCGTATAAAACAGGTTTGAAAACTCACCTATTGTTCCTCTGACGCTTCCTATACTAAACTCACTTGTCAAATCATAAAAAGGCTTCCTCTAGTTTATTTAACTAGGAGGAAGCCTTTTGTAAATGGAATGTTTACGGAAAAACACCAACAAATTATTTAATTAATATGTTTGTAATTGTGAGGTTGCTGAGCTGTTGTTAACATATAAAAATAATTTGTATGTAGAACTAAAGTAACCATTTACTTTAACCCAAGTAAATGACAAGGTTGCACGAGCAGGTCTTGAGTCAGTCTGTTTAGGTTGATCCACAACTAAGTTTTCGCCACTTGAGTACCCTGCCATTATATCAATATAAGGATCATAAGCGTCTGATATATAGCTATAGCCACCTTGAACTAGTGTGTAATCAGCAAAAAATCTTGCTTTAACGTAAGAGGTTTCTTCTCTTACTGTTGCATTTGTAAATGTTCTATAACCACTTCCTCCTGAGGCATAGCCCCCTGAAACGTCATTTGGAGTGATAACATGTTCTTCTTTTATTTTCGCATTTGTAAGATCTATTGTTGACTGAATTACGGAACCATCAGGAAATGTAGTTCGTTGTATTTTCAAACCATCTGGTGACTCTATTTCACTTGTAATACCAGTACCTCTTTTTTCTGGATTATCAGAATCAGGAAGTTCACCAGCCTTCATTTTTTCTATTAGACTTTGCTGTACTTCTTTAGAAAGACCCAAGTCATTTAAATGTTCAGATATCTTATCTAGATCCTGACTTGAAAATGAAACAGAAGGGACCTCACTTGCAAAGCTAACAGGTGCAACTGAAAGTAAAAGAGAAGCGGACAATATTGCAGATGCTACAACTTTTTTCATCTTCTTCCTCCTTTAATATGGTATGATGCTACTGAAGATTAACATATTATAGATTTATATGTCAAATAACATTAAAATTGGAGGTATATTCTATGTTCGATGAATTATTTCTTCATGAAATGTCTTTAGTTTTTCTCTTAGGAAGTGAGTTACTTCTCTTCATTTTTGCTCTTATTTTTATTATTTGCACTTTTAAAAATAACAAAGCATTGCATCAATTGGATGAGATTTTGGCAGAAACAACACACCTAATAAAATCGAAATAAAGGAGAGGATTCTGATAGGTACCTGGACTATATCTGTAACCATAATCTACTGGTTCTGCTTTATCCATATTTTTATATGTTCATGTGCAATGATCTATCTCTTTAAAATAAGAAAAACCAATAAATTATTTCAAAGAAAAATAGAACTGCTCAGTAAGCATATAGAAATACTAAAAGAGCAACTAAACAAAAAATTTTAATTTGCTTTCGTTAATTACAAACACCATATTGATTCAACTTAAATCGATTGTATCAGCAGCTTCTTTACAATTAAACAGAATAACCAAATATAATTTTCAGAAATGAGGAATGGTACACGCTTCTTCTAGGCAAGCTAATGTGAGAATACATTAGAACGGAGAAGAAGCCTGATGAAATATAACCGTTTGCTATGTGCTGGAATCGCTGTTTCTTTGCTGTGGATCAGTCCTTGCGCCACTCTATCTAATGAGCAAAACACCTCATACGCCTCCCCCGCTCCTGCAAAGGGAAGAACCTATTACGAGGAGCGGGGCGACATTGTATGGGAAGTCCCTACCCATCGTAAGCTCATCGCCCTCACATTCGATGACGGACCGGACGTTAGCAATACACCTGCCATTCTCGATTTACTTCAAAAATATGATGCGAAAGCGACCTTTTTTGTTGTCGGCAGCCGTGTAGAGAAGCTCCCACACCTTGTAAAGCGGGAACGAGAGGAAGGCCACGAAATTGGCAATCATACCTTCCTTCATTCATCCTTTCAGCATATCTCTCGCAATAAAGCTCTGTCCGAACTGGATCAAGGTCAGGCGAGCATCGTTCAGGCAACTGGTGCGGGGACCCATCTTTTTAGACCACCAGGCGGCTCCTATAACGATTCACTCGTCAAGCTAGCCAAGGAAAAGGGGCTGAAAATTATTTTATGGTCCTGGCATCAGGACACCCTAGATTGGCGAAAGCCAGGCGTACATCGTATTGCTAATAAGGTGCTTCGCAACGCCCGTAACGGCGACATTGTCCTCATGCACGATTTTGTACACCATAGCACACAAACCGTTGAAGCCCTGAAGATTATTCTCCCTGAGCTCAAGAAAAGAGGTTATTCCTTCGTCACTGTATCTGAGTTACTCTATAATCGAGAAAAGCCAGATGGACTGATTGAGGTGAATAAGTAAAAGGGCAAGAAACAACAAGATCAGCTAAGCAATAAAATATGCAGGAGGCCTCTCTATACTTTTCAGTCCAATGTTTTGGAGGCCAGCCATTGCATCATCGTTGTTTTCTTTCCGTTAATCACCTTCGATACTTCGTTGTTATACACGTAAATCCAGGACCAGTGACCATTGTATTCATACGGTGTTTTGTCGCTTTTCTTGTACAAACCAGAAGTATCCACTACATTATCAAATAACGACATATGGACATCCTTGGCTCCGGCATTCACTAAACGGTTGTAGGTCGGAATCATATAATCGTTGGGTGGAACCACGGTATCGGTTTTGGCAGCCACAAACCAGATCGGCAGATCCTTCATATCGTTAATTTGTACATCGGTGATAAGGCTATCCTTCAAGGCTTCACACGCCACCACAGCTGCTGCAAAATAGTCTTTATAATCACGGATCAGCAGCATCGTCATGTATCCGCCGTTAGAATCACCGCCAATGTAGATTCGGTCTGTATCAATGTCTTTGTTCTTGGCCACGTAGTCCTTAATTAAGGACATCAGGGCTTGCTCGTACTTTGAGGTTCCGTCACCAAAGCCTGTAAAACCATCCATCCAGTAGGTTGGGGTCTGCGGTGCCAGCACATAAGCCCCGCCAAAATAAGATTGAATATCCTTAGAGGCAAAATTCGCTGCTTTATTACCCGAAATTGGAATCGTCGGATCTGTACCTCCCTCTCCCATCCCGTGCAGCCAGATCACCAAAGGGTTTTTCACTTTGTCTTTTGCCGGTGCATAATCCGCATAGGTTAAAGTAACCCCATCAAAAGTCGCTTTGCCAGTTGTAAATTGATCAACAAGCTTCCGAATCTCGCCTGAGGAGGTTTCAATTTTCAAGCCGGAAATCGTTCCTGATTGGGTTTTAATAGCCTTTTGCTGCGTGATCGTGTATTGATTATCATTCCACCCGTTAAACCCGGAACCTGCATCATAATGAATAGCGGAGCCCAATGTTAAGGCCGGGCCGATTTCCATTTCCAGCACAACGTAGCTTCCCGTTTTCTTTACAGGGTTGCCGCTTTTGTCCGATACATAGGCCTTGGTGACCTTTCTGTTGCCTTTTTCAATAAAGGAATTTACCAACCTATTGTCGCTTCTTTCCACATGTACCTTAAATGTTTCCTTGGTTATCGCATCTTTGGGTATCGGCTTACCCAGATTAACAATGATCTTCGTAATGGTTGCTCCCCAATCCTTAACCTCCGCAACCGTCTGGTATGAGGTGGACTCTTTGGCCCATACACCAGAGCTGAAAGCAAGGGTCGTACTGACAGCTAAAGTAAATAACATAGTTGTTTTAGCAACTGTTCTAAACTGTTTAAACATAGATGTCTTACCTCCCAGTTCCATTTGTAAAACGCTTACATAAATGATCTTAATGATTTTTTTTATTTACATCCTGCCTTTTATTAGCCTAATTCAGGTCAATTACTGACTCCTGGCTTCAGACGCTCCTTGTGTTTTTTTCGATATTGATGCGGTGTCGCCTGATAAACCTTTTTAAATACCCTGACAAAGGACTTCTCGTTCGGAAATCCGTGTTCCAGCGCAATTTGTAGGATAGAATGACCCGTATTCATAAGAACATGGAAAGATTTCTCCAGACGGATGGCATTGATATATTGAAACAGCGTCATACCTACATGCTTTACAAAAAAACGGGACAAATATTCGGGAGACAATCCAAAAACCTGGGCTATGGAATCCAGGGATAGACTCTGATCGTAATTTTCTTTGATATAATCGGTGTTCAACGTCAACCGCTCCAAATATTTGTTAGTTTTAAAGCCAGGGATCGATTGGTTGTCCTTTTTAAAATGCATTAATAAAAGGTACACCAGTTTATAAGATAGCGATGTTAAATGGATATGAACTAAAGGGTCATTGTGCTGGTTGAGATAAGCTACAAATAATGTGTTTAATAGATCACGCAGTTCCTTAAAATGCTGTAATCGCTGCTCGTTGCTTTCGAAAATGGATATACAATCAAATGAAATAGGATTACTGTCCTTCATATTTTCTCGAATAAATCCAGAAGGAATCAGAACGGTTATAGCCTCTCTCCCATTGCCCTTAGCCACAGAAAAGGAATGAATAGCATTCGAATTAATGAGCACAATATCTCCTTCTTTGGAGCTGTAATTTGTGCCATCTATATAGATATTATCGATTCTTCCTGAAAGTACATAGGATATTTCGATACTGTCGTGCCAATGTTTAGGTATGTATGCTGGTTCATTAGAAGAATGAACTATAATTTTTAATGGAAAATGGTGGTCTGCCTGAACCAGCTCATATTTGTACTCCAAATTTGTCGCTCCTCTCAGATGTGAACATAATACCTCCTCTCTCCATAAACAAAAAAACCTAAGATAACAAAATACATAAGATCCCGAGATCTTAACATTTTGTTCCCTTAGGTTTTGCCTGTGTTTTACATAACAGTAACAATCCTGATGTTATTCATTTTTATTTAACTAAGTTAAGTATATAGAGGGTTAAAATTCATGTCAGCGCTTTCACTCAAGGCGTCCAACTGCCTCATTATCTTGCGACTTTCAGGAACAGAAAGCAGCGACAATATCCTTAGTCACATCGTCCGCTGCTCTCCAGCTACATCCTTTTGGCTTTATCCCATTCGGGGCTTCTCCCTCTAGGCATGGCATTCTACATTTCACACCTACATAGTTCAGGCCCCCGAAAAATTAGACAAACTGACCGGATAAAAGACATAAACCTTAAACCTTTTACTGAATAAGTTACTACTAAGCAACAATATTAAGGCGTCAACTTTAATATTGTCATAGTTGTATTAATGTTATTGTGCAACTGAGCAGGAGTTGCATTGGCATTTACCAATTGTATTGTAGTTGGAACTGTTGTAACGGTTATGATAACCTCAGCTGCGGTAGGTCCCCCACCATTACCTGAGAAAGGTAATGGTGTTATAGGATTTCCGTTAACAGTAAGATTGAAATCCGCATTACCTTGATTGTGAATAGAAAATGAGATGAAGTAGCTCCCCGTCTCGTTAATGGTTATCGTTGGAGATGGAGGAGTGAAAGTAAATGCACCACCAACATTCGCTAAAACCCCAGTAAAGGTAATTGGTGAGTTGCCCGGAACTGTGTCAGTCCCCGTACCAGGATCTGCTCTGAAAACACTTAAGAAGTCTGATATCCCGGCGCCTGCAGGCCCTGATGGCCCCGTTGCTCCTGCTGGCCCTACTGCTCCTGTCGGTCCTGCTGGTCCTGCTGGTCCTATCGCTCCTGCCGGTCCTGTTGCTCCTACTGCCCCTGCAGGTCCGGGAATTCCTTGAAGACCTTGAGCACCTGGAACTCCCTGTGGGCCTGGTAATCCCTGTGGACCTGGCAGCCCCTGTGGTCCTTGGAGCCCTTGAGGACCTTGAGGACCTTGAATCCCTTTAACAATGACCTTCGGTAAAACTTTGACTTTTTTAACTACACATCTTCTTAATTTTCTCCGATGCAATTTGTTTTGCCAACAATGATGTCGAAACATAATTAATGCTCACCTCCAAAGTCTAGTCAAATTAGTTTATTGTGCAATGAACTAAAAAGATTGGGCTGTTGACTTTCATCTAGGAAAGATAGGCATAGACCTGAGGCTTATTCAATTCAATGGATTTGATGGAGGGACGTTAACACGTCCCTCTTTAATTTGATCTGCGTATAAGAAAAAAGAGCAAACCGCAAAAATACACCCCCTAGAATTCATCGGAATAACCAAGGAGGTTTCCAATGTCTATTCTAAGAGGTGCACTTCAACAGCCAGTAGGGTGTTTACACCATTTTTAATAGAAGTTATTTAGCAAAATTAAACCCAGAATGATTTAGTGATTATAACCAACAGAATAAAAAGTACCAAGATTGCTGCTGTAGAAGTCCACATACCGCCAACACCTGGAGTGTTATTATCACATGCTCCCATAGCCCTAACCTCCTTTACTCGTTGTACAATTCAATATATGTATAAATACATTCTATGACAGGGCATTCATGTAAGTAGATAATAATTTTGCCAACCCATTAAAAGATTAGATCATACAGCACATATCCTAGTCTATCGATGCTCTAAGATAGTCGAATAAAGCACACTTCTTCATGGCAACCTAACCTAAAAACGTTAGAACGGAGATTAGGCCCGATGAAAAACATTCGACTGGTGTCTTCTGCCATCGCTGCTTTTTTGCTGTGCTCCAGCTTCTTCCCTACTCCATATGTGATCGCACAGAATACCTCAAACGCCACTCCTGCACATACAAAGGGAAGATCCTATTATGAAGAACGTGGCGATATTGTATGGGAAGTTCCTACTCATCAACCCAAGGTAATTGCCCTGACTTTTGACGATGGACCGGATACAAGTAACACGCCGGCTATTTTGGATTTGCTTAAGAAATATGATGCTAAAGCGACTTTTTTCGTTGTTGGTAGCCGTGTAGAAAAATTTCCTGACATTGTAAAACGAGAGCTTAAAGAAGGGCATGATGTCGGCAACCACACTTTTCATCATCCATCTTTCCATCGAATTTCCCGTGATAAAGCTTTATCTGAGGTTGACCAGGGTCAAGCCAGCATTGTTAAGGCTACAGGAACAGAAACTCACTTTTTCCGTCCACCAGGCGGTTATTATACAGATTCACTCGTCGAACTTTCTAAAGAAAAAGGGCTAAAAATAATTTTATGGTCCTGGCATCAAGATACCTTGGATTGGCGAAAACCTGGTGTGCAACGCATCGCCAACAAAGTACTCCGTAATGCTCGCAACGGCGATATTGTTCTTATGCACGACTATGTATATAAAAGTACACAAACTATGGAAGCCTTGAAAATCATTTTGCCTGACCTGAAAAAAAGAGGCTTTACCTTTGTAACTGTTTCCGAACTACTTGCGGCTCACAAGACTCCTGAAGGATTTATTGAAGTGAATAAATGACTTCATTTATGTAAATTCCAATACAACTTCCTTCTAGGAAATACTTGGCTACATGAAAAGCTCTTAGTACGGAAATTATATTAGGGATTAACAATTAACAACTATCCAAGGAGGTAATATCATGAAAAAAGCAATATTGGCTGTTGCATCTCTGGCTGTATTTATGTCTGTAGGATCGATGGCATCTGCATCTGCACCCGCAGCCGAAAAACCGGAACACAAAATGCACCAACAAGAGGCTAAGAGCCATACGAAAAAAGAGCATAAAGTGCATGCTAAGAGCAAGCATGAGAAAACTCACAAGCTACATGCACGTGAAGCTGCACCTGCCAAAATTATCGATGGAAAAACAATGCATACGAAAAGTATTAAAGCTAAAAGCATTAAAGCAAAGGCTACTAAGTTACCAAAAACAGGATTTGGTGGCGCAAGCGAGCAAATGAATTAGGAGGGACAAAAGAGAGAGGATCAACTAACCCCCTCTCTCTTTCTTCATATGAACAAAAAGTGGATCATTTATTTTATGGTGCTATTGATTTTATTGGGAACCACATGCTGTTCGCCTACAGCTAAAGATCAAAGGGAAATTCCCACGAATCAGCCAATTAAGGTTAAAACTCAACCCTATAAAATCACAAAAAATTCTTTACCTGTTAAAAAAAATTATTTTCCCGGGATCATTCCACATAAAATCGATATTCCAGCGGTTCGTATTCATTCAATTATAGAACCGGTAACTTATTTAGAGAATGGCCAGATGGGCGTCCCAGCTAAAACAGACCGAGTAGGGTATTTATCTAACCATGTGTTGCCGGGTTCAGCAGGTAATGCAATTATGGACGGGCATGTCGATACATACACGGGCCCAGCAGTTTTTTATCCTCTAAAAAAACTGAAAAAAGGCGATTATGTGTATGTGACTGGCGATAATGGTTGCAAGCTTCAATTTGTAGTGGAGTCCGTAAAGTTTTACCTTACCCCCGAAGCACCGATTCAAACGATTTTTGGTCCTACAGAAGAGCACCGTTTAAACTTGATTACCTGTGCTGGGCGCTACAGTCGAAGCAAGAAGGAACATGAAGGGCGATTGGTCGTCTTTACCAAATTAGCACACATGAATTCAGCCTGTGAGAAACTTATGATACAAAAGTAGGGTATTTTCAAAAAACAATTTACCTTTCCAAGGAGAATGAATGCAGGTGCTTAGAATCAAAAAATTACAATTACTGTGCATGATCTTGCTCGTGCTCACCGCTTGCAGCTTCATTAATTTTCATGCACAAGCCGAGCCAGTTCAGAAGGATAACGTGGTCCCTTTTCTTCAAGAATTGTTTGAAGACCGTACCAGATTATTAATGGATCAGGATAAAAAGCATATCGAGGACCATTACTTGTTAAAAGACAAACGAAGTAACTACGCATATCTTCATGAAATCAATAGAGCCGAATACATTCAAGAATGGGCCAAGCATCGTAAAATAAAATTTGTGAATGCGGAAAGCTCAATTAGGATAGCTCGTATAGAAGTACTGAGCGACATGGCAAAAGTGTCGCTTGTGCAGTCCTTGAAATTGAGTTATGAGTATGTAAATAGCTATCCAGGTCAGCATGATTTTGGAATTGGAACACGTCATGGCATCACACTAAGAAAAAAGGATAATCGTTGGTACGTGGAACGGGAATGGTATTCAGATCCTCTGGAAGAGAACCCAAAAAAAATCGAAAAAAGCGATTTGCAATTCATTCCCAATAAAGCTGTATTAGAGCCAGCAAAAATTATTAATAAATACAACCGAACACGAGCCGTTGACTATGCCAACAAGTATGCAGGAATAACATGGGGGGCAGGAAATGGTCAGCGCTACAACCAAAAATACCTGGATTACAACTCTAAAGGAGGAGACTGCACTAACTTTTCCTCTCAAGTTATCGGAGACAAGGAGGAAGGCGGAGGACTTCCTATGAGATCTGGATGGCATTACTTCTATAACAACGGTGGGAGCCAAGCATGGGTTCAGACGGATGCATTTAAAAACTTTCTTATACGCTCTGGGTATGGCAGGATTATCGGACAAGGAAGCTTTTCCAATATCGTCCAATCCGTCAATGACTTACAGCAGCAACCCGAAAAACCCCAGCTACTTCCAGGTGATTTGATTGCTTACGTATTAAGAGGAGACGTAGATCATTTCTCTGTTGTAGTAGGATTTGATCAGAGCGGCTACCCTTTAGTCAACTCCCATACTGCCGACCGTTTTAAAGTGCCTTTTGATTTGGGATGGGATAAAAACACCAAGTATTTGTTGATTCACATACAAGATTAAGTATCATGTTCATACCCCAGCGGTTGCTGTCATAAGATGATAATGGACAACTTCTAATGGGGGAAAAAAATTTGAAATTACCTCTTATCTTAAAACAAACCATGGTAAGAGCTAATGCAATGATTGTTGTGAAAGCCATAGGTTTGGTCGGAAAAGTATTTATGACACGGTTTGTTGGAGCAGAAGGAATGGGGCTTTACCAGCTGGCCTACTCCTTCTATAGCTTAATACTAATGATTATTTCTGGAGGATTGCCGACAGCTCTGGGTATGTTTACAGCTAAGTATACAGCCAGAGGCTGGCGGCTATTTAAGTTTTTTGCAGTTTTCATGATGCTCGCGGGCATAGCATGTAGTGTCCTGGTCTTTCGCTTTTCAACGTCAATTGCTAATTTGCTTGGTTATCCGCAGCTCAACTTTGCGATTCGCTACCTCTCTCCTGCTATACTGGTCGTTCCCTTGTTAAGTTTACTGCGCGGCTATTTGCAAGGGCTTGAAAGATATACCACCATAGCCCTTTCAGAAATTATTGAACAATCCGTGAGAATTGGTACCTTAATGTGTATGGTGCCGCTATTTATTCAATCTGGCATTGAGTTTGCTGTAGGCGGAGCAGTACTTGGGACTTTTACAGGCGCGATCGTATCGTTTGCTATTCTTTCTGCTTTTTTTATATATAATCGTCCCGTAATCGGGTTATCCCCCTCACCCCTTCCATCTATTCGAACAGATTTGCCTTTGTTAGTACAGGCTTCACTTGCTATTGCACTTACACGCTTACTTATTCCTGCTTCCGACTTTATTGATGCAATGATCATCCCTCAGCGATTACAGGTTGCGGGAGTTTCGCCCAAAGAATCAGCCGAGATGTTCGGTACTGTTACTGGCATCGCACTTGTTGTCGCTTATATGCCTACTTTGATTACAGGCTCCCTAACCCATACACTCACGATGAAAATAACTGCAGATTGGCAGAATAGGCTATATCATTTATTCTACAAAAAGAGCTATATTGCCATGCATATAGCATGGGTCTGGGGATTAGCCTCAGGTTTTTTCATTTTTAAATATGCCTCGGAAATTTCCTTATATATTTTTGGAATACAAAATGCTGCAAATCCCATTAAATCGTTAGCAATGTTACCATTAGTTGTCGGGTTACGGGAAGTGACTACAAGTATTTTATGGGCAAAAAATCAGAAGAAAACTCCTTTTATTGGCCTCTGCATTGGCGTCCTTTCCAATTTCATGATCCTCTACACCCTACTGGCTATCCCCAAATTTGGTTATATCGGGATGTGTGTGGGCGTCATAATGATGGAATTAGTCTCCACATTCTGGAATTTCCACGCTCTACAGCTCTTACAGAGGCCTAAATCACGTACAATTATCTTTTTATTAATAGACGTTCTGATTTTCGAAGCCATTCTAATTATGTGCACACTATGTTCCAAAGCTTTAACCCTACTTAACTGGTCAGAATCCATCATTATGGTTGTAGAGATTATCCATTTTTGCTGTTGGTGTACCCTATTCTTAAAAGTAAAATTAAAAGCACTTGCATAGAAAAGAGCTCCCTCGCGGGAGCCCTGCTTATTTACAAGGACGCGTTAATCGTGAGCCAACGATTAACGATGAGCACAATGAGAATTGGAAACCACTTTTGAAAAAGTGACAGACTCATTATGTCACCAATTACATAAATATCATTTCCATAAACAACGGAAGTTGCTGCAGCACGAGCCGTAG
Organism: Paenibacillus ottowii; assembly: GCF_050516475.1. NCBI lineage: Bacteria > Bacillati > Bacillota > Bacilli > Caryophanales > Paenibacillaceae > Paenibacillus > Paenibacillus ottowii. The sequence continues at coordinate 2,237,245 of NZ_CP191577.1, forward strand.
GCATGCTACTTCCCGAGGCTCATGTATTATTTTTCGGATCATAAATTTGTACATCCTTATATGGGCTTGATCCTGAAGAACCACCGATATATCTACTCTAAATTCAAACTGATTCGGAAGAAATAAGATTCGTTAATCTGAATCGATTCAGATAAAAGCTTTTCTAAGGGGCCTCTATATAATCTAAAGAGTCATTTGTGTTCTTCATTCGGTTGTTTTAGAACGAGTAAGAGTTTTTTTATCTCAATCAGTTCGCCTTCGATCCGATGAAGATGGCTCTGCATATCGTCAATCTCTTGTTCGGCTTTGTAGTTGATCGCGAAGTCAATGATCGATTCATGTTTATCCCTTGCAGCTTGGCGGTTCTGACTCATCATAATGACCGGAGCCTGAAATGCTGCGATAAAGGACAAACACAAGTTCAACAAGATAAATGGAGGTTCATCGAAATGAAAGCGAGTAAACGGCAAGCTGTTCAAGAGTATCCAAAGGGTCAGAAAGATAGCGAAATAAGTAATAAATCTCCAGCTACCGCCAAATGATGCAATCCGATCCGCAAGACGATCTTGCCAGCTAGTTGTTCTTTGGTACGCTTCATCTAAATGAGAAAGAATGCTATTTTCGTAACTATCGACTAGACGATCAATACGACGAGTATTTTCCTGATTCAATTCAATATCAAAGCCTTGAATATGAGTAGCATTTTTATTTTGCTGTTTTTTTTGAAAAAAATTCATTTTTGACATGTCAACTGCCTCCTTGTTTTAAGGCAGTCGGGCCCAATACTAACCCGTAGGAAAGGAGTAGCAACCATATTCAATTATGGCATCTAGTTTTAACCCGACTACCAATAGACTCACTGGTTCTGGATCCGGTTCAGACGAACTTCGACTATTCATTGAATGGTTCAACCCCTCTCCCCTTAACATGTTGTGGGCTCCATAATTTACTGATCACACTGGAACCAGATCATTGCCAAACCTGCACATTGAAATAAAAGCGCCCCTCAGCTCAACTGAAGGGCGCAGTTCTGCATGCAAGATAAAGCATACAAATATCCGGTTCCCCCCAGTCGAGCTTTAGCACTATACGACGTAAAAGAACCAAAGTTCTTTAGCCACATTAAGAAGAGCCTTAATCCGGCAATTCCTGTTATACCCATTGGCATCTTTCGATGTTTCCGGGCAGTGGCTTATGTTCATATAGGAGCCTCACCTAACGAGGACATCAATATTTCCTTAGCAAAGCATACTGCTGTCCAAATGTGCTGTCAACCCAAATATACTTACTATACTTGTGTTTGTGCCTGATAACAGCGACGCTGACGCTCCCCAATATAATGAAAAATAAAAAGTCATTGTGCCGCAGGTACGGCAAGACAAGACTTTAACACTTTAAATGTATGGTTCATGCTGATCACCTCGAGTGTCATAGCCACCCTCCGCATAGAAATCCCAGTATTTTATAATCATTTACTATTTTTGTTCAATAAATAATCAGTTGTCAATATCTTTTTTGGCTAATCGTGTAGAAAAGCTCCGTTTGTCATAAGAGCATCCCTAAAAACAAAAAAAATACCCCACCGGCACTAAGCCAGAAAAAGCAAAGAGGCTTCTCAAAAGTTCGGAGAACTAATGAGAGCCTCTAAAAAACAGACTGATTGTTAACAAATCGTTAACAAATCAATATAACAACCCCTTAAACCCTTGGTGCAACAAGGTTTTTGGGTTTTATTACATCATTCCACCCATGCCGCCCATTCCGCCCATGTCAGGCATTGCAGCCTTTTCTGGTTCTGGCTTGTCAGCGATCACTGCTTCAGTAGTCAGGAACATAGCCGCTACGGAAGCAGCGTTTTGCAATGCATAACGAGTTACTTTTGCAGGGTCTACGATACCAGCTTCGATCATGTTTACCCAGTCACCAGTAGCTGCGTTAAAGCCTACGCCAACTTCTTCGCGTTTCAGACGCTCAACGATTACAGAGCCTTCTTCACCTGCGTTAGCAGCAATAGTGCGAATTGGAGCTTCCAGAGCGCGCAACACGATGTTCACGCCTGTTTGCTCGTCGCCTTGCAGTTCAACAGCTGCAACTGCTTTGTATACGTTCAGGAGCGCTACACCACCACCGGATACGATACCTTCTTCAACCGCAGCACGGGTTGCGTTCAGAGCATCTTCGATGCGCAGTTTGCGTTCTTTCAATTCTGTTTCAGTAGCCGCACCGACTTTGATTACCGCTACGCCGCCGGACAATTTAGCCAGACGCTCTTGCAGTTTCTCTTTGTCGAACTCGGAAGTAGTTTCTTCCAGTTGCGTACGGATTTGGCTAACACGAGCGTCGATGTCGGCTTTGTTTCCAGCACCGTCAACCACAATCGTGTTTTCTTTTGTAATACGCACTTGACGTGCTGTACCCAGTTGGTCCACAGAAGCAGTTTTCAGGTCGAGACCCAGTTCTTCTGTGATTACTTGACCGCCTGTCAGGGCAGCGATGTCTTGCAGCATTGCTTTACGACGGTCACCAAAGCCAGGGGCTTTAACAGCTACAGCGTTGAATGTACCACGCAGCTTGTTGACAACGAGCATAGCCAGCGCTTCGCCTTCGATATCTTCAGCGATCAGAACGAGTGGCTTGCCTTGTTGTACGATTTTTTCAAGCAATGGCAGGATTTCTTGTGTGTTTGTAATTTTTTTGTCAGTGATCAAGATATACGGATTGTCCAGTACAGCTTCCATTTTGTCCGTATCTGTAATCATGTACGGAGAAATGTAGCCACGGTCAAACTGCATACCTTCAACTACTTCCAGTTCTGTTGCAAAACCGCGGGATTCTTCGACTGTGATTACACCGTCTTTGCCCACTTTTTCCATAGCTTCAGCGATCAGTTCGCCTACTTCATCATCAGCAGCGGAAATACCAGCTACTTGAGCAATGGATTGTTTGCTTTCGATTGGTTTGGAGATGGATTGCAGTTCAGCAACAGCTGCTTTAACCGCTTTGTCGATCCCTTTACGGATACCGATTGGGCTTGCGCCAGCAGTTACGTTTTTCAAACCTTCAGTGATGAGGGCTTGAGCCAAAACCGTAGCCGTAGTAGTGCCGTCACCAGCTACATCGTTCGTTTTGGTTGCTACTTCTTTAACCAGTTGAGCTCCCATGTTTTCGAACGCATCTTCCAGCTCGATTTCTTTTGCAATCGTTACACCGTCATTAGTGATGAGCGGGCTACCGAATTTTTTTTCCAGTACAACGTTACGGCCTTTCGGTCCGAGTGTTACTTTAACAGCGTTAGCCAATGCATCTACCCCGCGCAGCATGGAGCGGCGAGCGTCTTCACTAAATTTAATGTCTTTAGCCATTTGTGATAAACCTCCCTATGGATTATGAATGATTTGTTTCAATTCCTATATTTAGGTCTTGTCCGGGTTCCGGTTAACCGATAATCGCGTGGATATCGCTTTCTTTCATAATCAAATATTCTTTACCTTCATATTTGATTTCCGTTCCAGCGTATTTGGAGAAAATAACACGGTCGCCTTCTTTTACTTCCAGAGGAATACGGGCACCGTCTTTCAATGCGCCTGCGCCAACCGCGATAATTTTGCCTTCTTGCGGCTTTTCCTTGGCAGAGTCAGGAAGTACGATTCCAAAGGAAGTCGTTGTTTCTTGCTCAATTGCTTCCACCAATACGCGTTCACCCAAAGGTTTGATCATGAAAAAATAGCCTCCTTATTAAGTGTTTTATTCTGTAATTTGGTTGTTATGTTGTATGTATTAGCACTCAACAGTCGTCAGTGCTAACAACCAACTTTATGATACTCAACTTGAGATTGAATTTCAAGTCCCTAATGTATTTTTTATGGGAATTTTTATGGACAGCCATTCCTGATTATATCCACCTATCCTAAAAATAACCGTTAACTCAAGGCTAATGGTTATTTTTAAGACAGCAATGCTGATAGATTTAAGAAAAATTACGCAATTGGGCTTCCCGTTCTTCCTGTGCACGCAGTTGTCTACGGTACACGACCGATGACAGATATACACTCGCTTCATACAGCACCAACAACGGAATCGCCACCAAAAAATCGGATATAAAATCCGGCGGAGTGATCACAACAGCGACAAAAACAAGCAGGAAATAAGAAATCTTCCGCCACTTGCGAAGCCGCATCGGGGTGAGTACACGAATCCCTGTCAGAAACATAATCAGCAGGGGGAGTTCAAACAGCAGCGCTACAGGCAGCACAATATTAAACATAAAGGTGAAATATTGTGCAATACCGTACGTTTCCTGCAATCCCATGCTTTTGGTGACGGACGATGTGAACTGAATCGCCATCGGGAAAATAATGAAATAAGCAAAAGCAGCGCCAATCATAAACAAAAGCAGCACATAAGGCACATATCGCAAAGTTGCACTCCGTTCTTGCGGCCTTAATCCCGGGCTGACAAACTTCCACAATTGGTAGCAGGCAAACGGCAAGGCCACTGCAATGCCAATGATCATAGCGATCTTCATGTAGATACCAATCCCGTCCCAAAAGGAAAATGCGTTTAACTGAAAAGCTTGAGCCGAACCGGATCGAATAAGCCAGTCATAGACAGAACCCGCCGCGAACAAACCACCAACCAGTGCCAATACAAATACAATCAGCACATAAATTATTCTGCGACGAAGCTCACCTAGATGTTCCATTAGCGGCATTTCATGCTCTGGTGGGGACAAGTCCATTCCTCCTTTCTGAACGGGACGCAGCAGCGCCTCCTAAAAAATAAAGCCCTTCACTGAAGAAGAGGCTCATGTTCGTTATACAAACAGCAATAATAAATAACTAAATCTATGACAAGCGTTTATCCTCGGGCTGAGGTTGAACTTCTGAAGACGTCGTCTGTGATGCTTGGACCACACTATCTTTGCTATCTTTGCTTTCTTTACGCTCAGTCCGTTCATCTTCAGATAAAATATCGCGTGCCCCGTTTTTAAATTCACGGAATGTACGCCCTACAGCTCGGCCCAGCTCGGGCAGCTTGTTCGGACCAAAGAGCAGCAGCGCCAGAATAATTAACAAAATATAACCCGGTGCTCCAATATTGGGCATGTGTAGTAATCCTCCTTATATTGACGAACAAAATGAAAACCTATGTCCGTATACGGCCTTAAAAATTCTTACAGGTATCATACCACACACACGGGCTGCCTTCTACCGGAACTGACCTGTCACCATTAGCAACGCTTCCGGGAGTTGATCCATAATCGCTGCCAAATTTTCATGCACGCCTTTGGGCGTTCCTGGCAAATTGACAATCAGCGTACGTCCGCGTATCCCCACGATTCCACGAAATAGCATGGCCGCCGGATTTTTCTGCATCACGATCATTCTCATGGCTTCCGCCATACCTGGCACTTCCCGTTCCACGACCCGTCTGGTCGCCTCAGGTGTCACATCACGGATCGCCAGTTCGGTTCCGCCTGTAGTTAGCACCAAGTCTGCATGAAAATAATCGGTCATTTCGATTAAAGCCGCAATAATCTCATCCGGTTCATCGGGAACGATCCGGTATTCCACAATCTCTCCGCCCAGTTCTTCTTCGACGAGTTCCCGGATGACCTGTGCGCTTGTATCCTCACGCTCTCCCCTTGCCCCTTTATCACTGGCTGTTAGGATCGCCGTTTTCCACACCATAAGATCACCCTTCTCCTATCATGAAAGAATACTTTCTCTTCTGAAAATCAGAAACAGCCGCGCTGCATCCTCCATCACATCACAGTACCCTCTCGGCGACAATGTTGTCTATGTCAAGGTTTCTGGTGGTCCTCCCTTTGAAAATCCCCATGCTTGCCACCCGTTTTGGATTGCAGCATGGTAGGGCCGATGATCATATCTTTTTGCAGCGCCTTGCACATATCATACACGGTTAACGCTGCGGCTGAAGCCGCTGTCAAAGCTTCCATTTCTACACCTGTCTTACCCTCGGTCTTCACTTCAACTTCAATATGAAGCACATCATGTCCATTATCGGAAAAAGTAATGTTCACGCCTGTTAGCGCCAGCGGATGACACATCGGTATCCAGTCTGACGTTTTTTTCGCACCTTGAATCCCTGCGACCTGGGCTACAGCAAGAACATCACCCTTGCCAATTCTTCCTTCTTTTACAGCCGTCAATGTAGCCGGATCCATCGTAATCTGAGTCACGGCGACTGCTGTACGAACCGTAGACGTTTTGCCCGAAATATCTACCATACGAGCTCGTCCCTGTTCGTTAAAATGAGTAAAGGAATCCACGACTCCCTCACAGCTCCTTTCACATACCCAACTTTACTTCATTCATCATTTGTCGATTTTGCCATGATCACAATCGAAGCGTCCTTCCGGTGTAAACAGCACGTCCACTCGCAAATCTCCTGGCTCCATGGGTACTTGTGCTAACAATTGTCCCGGTAGCAGCAGCGAGACATACAGCGGACCTACGGAACCGTTATTACGCTTCTCTGCCTCTACCTGTGCGGTAAAGCGATCATAGTAACCTCCGCCATAGCCGATCCTGCCTCCACGACGATCAAAGGCCAAGCCGGGGACAACCACCCAGTCGATTCCCGTCCACATTTCAGGCAACCATTCCTTGCATGTCAATGCAGGCTCAGGGATGTTCCATACGCCGGGCACCATATTTCCGTACTGATTGATCTCCCTCAGCTCCATAGTTCGGGTTACCGAATCCACTCTCGGGGCCAGGACACGATCTCCCTGTGACCAGCAATGCTCAATGAGGGGAGTCGTCAAAATCTCGCTGCCAAAAGAGAGATAACTAAATAAGGTTAGCTTATCCCCATTTCTGTCTATTCTAAGCTGCTCCCATGCCTCGATTGCATGCCGACAGGCCACAGCCGATGCCTTCTGCCTTGTCAGCGGGTCCATGGAGTCACGCGCTTCCCGTTGCTGTACACGCAGCGCGTTCTTCACATTACAGACATCCACATATCCGCCCTCCCGCACAATCGTCGATAATCATCCAAACGTTACAATAGTTCATTTGTCAGTAAGTGCTGTACGTTGCAAGTTTTTTTCATTCTTTTTCACTTCTCGTTTAAGTTTATCATTGTTTATACAAATTGACTACACGAGGCTCAAGGGTTTGGGGAGTGAAAGCAGTGCAATAGTGGGTAATTTCATGTAAACTGGAAGGAAGGTACCTGCGAAAAAGGCAGGCAGAACTGTGCAAATTGTAATGGAGGAACGATACGCTATGCTATTGCAAGTAACCGGAATTACGAAATCTTATGGAATTGAGCCCGTTCTGGACGGGATTAACCTTCAAATATTGGAACGTGAACGTATTGGACTAGTAGGTGTGAACGGTGCAGGCAAATCGACCCTGCTCAAAATCATTGCTGGTGAAATATCGTATGACAGTGGACAAATCTTTAAAGCAAAGGAAACCAGCATCGGATATTTGGCGCAAAACAGCGGTTTGGATTCTGACCGTTCGATCTGGGATGAAATGATGCTGGTGTTCGCACCGCTGATTGAAGCAGAACGAGAGCTTCGGCAAATGGAGCAGGAAATCGCCGATCCGGCCAATGCGCAGAACGAAAAGCGTTATGCCGATCTGCTCGAACGCTATGCACGACGCTCAGACTGGTTCAAGGATCACGGCGGTTACGAAATGGAGACCCGTATTCGCAGTGTGCTGCACGGCATGGGCTTTGGTTCATTTGCACCCGAGACGCCTGTAGTCACCCTGAGCGGAGGTCAAAAAACCAGGCTTGCGCTAGCACGCATCCTGCTGCTCGCTCCAGATGTCCTTATGCTCGATGAGCCTACCAACTATCTGGATATTCAGACACTGACCTGGCTGGAAGACTATTTGCGCGGCTACTCCGGCTCACTGCTGGTCGTATCACATGACCGATATTTTCTGGATCGACTGGTGACAACGATTGTTGAAATCGAACGCCATCGCTCCACTCGCTATACAGGCAATTACAGCCGCTATATGGAGCTAAAGGCTGCGGAGTACGAAACAAATCTCAAGCATTACGAAAAGCAACAAGAAGAAATCGCCCGTATGGAGGCATTTATACAGCGCAATATCGTGCGAGCCTCTACAACCAAACGTGCCCAGAGCCGCCGCAAGCAGCTAGATAAAATGGATCGCATGGATCGACCTATGGGCGATTTAAAAAAAGCCCATTTTTCTTTTGAAACCGCCTATATGTCGGGTAAAGAAGTATTAGAGGTGCGCGATCTTTCCGTAGCGTATGAGGGCAAAAAGCCTTTATTCCAGCATGCCTCCTTTGACTTAAAGCGAGGAGATACGGTGGCATTGATTGGTCCGAACGGGATCGGTAAATCGACGCTGCTTAAATGCCTGACCGGCTCACTTAAACCGGCTGCCGGGTCTATCCATTGGGGGACAAAAATCAAAATCGGCTTATATGACCAGGAGCAGACAAACCTGAACCCCGCCAATACCGTACTGGAGGAGTTGTGGAGCGAGTACCCTCATATGGAAGAAGCACGGATTCGGACAGTGCTGGGTAATTTCCTGTTTAGCGGTGACGATGTACTGAAAAAGATAGCTTCATTAAGCGGAGGAGAAAAAGCACGCGTATCCCTGGCCAAACTAATGCTGCGTGAAGCCAACGTATTAATTCTCGATGAGCCTACCAACCATCTCGATCTGTTTAGCAAAGAAGTGCTGGAAGCGGCGTTGATGGACTATGACGGTACACTGCTGTTCATCTCCCATGACCGTTATTTCCTTAACAAAATGGCTGAGCGTGTTATCGAACTGCATCCTGAAGGTATAGAACATTTCCTGGGGAATTATGATGACTATGTAGCCAAAAAACAAGAGCTGGAAGAAATAGCGCAGGAAGCTCTCGAAGCAAGTCAGAGCAGTCGTGGCAAAACATCGTCTTCCTCTGCATCAGCAACAGACGAGACCACCCCCAAATCACGTGCGGCCACCTATGCGGCAGACAAACAAGCCAAAAGCGAGGAACGCAGCCGTCAACGCAAGCTGGAGGCATTGGAAAACAAGATCAAAACGCTGGAAGAACAAATTGCAGGTTTAGAGGAACAAATGACTCTGCCTGAGATTTATCAGGATTACACGGCGCTTCAGAGTATTCAGGCACAACTCGACACCCATAAACAGGAATTGACCGAAACCTATGCATCCTGGGAGGAACTGCTTGAGGTATAAAAGCTGCTGCATAAAATCCTAGCCATAAAAATTTCACATTTTCCTCTTCTATTTTTTGTACACAAGAATATCCACAGCTTTTGTGCATGAACGATATTGAAAAATGGCCTTTTAGGCCATTTTTTTATTGATAAAACGCCAACTTCAAATGAAAACCAAATTTATCCACTCTTTTATCCACATTATCCACAGATTTCACATTCGCTATAGCTATGATATATCCCCCATCCGGCTATCTCTTAAAAGTCTTAGCCTGCTTGCTTTCAGCTTGTTTATTCACATTTCGGACGGTATATGTGGATAACTTTGTTCACAACTTGACAAATCACATCATTATTCGGGCAGTATCAAATTTTCATATTTTTTTGCTGGATCATGAAAAATCGTAAACCATTGTGACGAATCATGCGAGGAAATAAGCTACTGGCATTCATGCGCTCAAACTCCTGTATTTTATCCTCTTGAAATTATATTTTTATATATGTATAGCGCGAAACAAAAAAGACACGACCCTAAAGACGTGTCGTGTCCTTCCTATTCGTTCAATTAAGTTTGAACAGACCACTCTTCCAGAGACAGCCCTGGATCAGCTTTCATGTCCAATGAGGTGAATTCTCCACGCTTCCACTTGGCGTATGCCGCTGCACCGATCATCGCTGCATTATCTGTACAGTATTTCATGGATGGTATAAGCAGTTCGATGCCTTCACGCTCGCAGCGCTCCCGCAATGCTGTACGCAATCCACGATTAGCAGCAACACCGCCGCAAAGCAGCAGTTGCTTCGCCCCGTATTCACGCATAGCGCGAATCGCTTTTTCCACCAGCACCTCTACGACCGACTCTTGAAAGCCTCTTGCAATCGCCCCCGCATGAACGGTTTCTCCGCGCATTTTCGTCTGGTTAATTACATTCAGCACTGCAGATTTCAAGCCGCTGAAGCTAAAATCATAAGAATCCGGCTCCAGCCATGCGCGTGGCAAAGTAACCACTTCCTCCGATTCATGGGCTACACGGTCCACATGCGGACCGCCAGGATACGGAAATCCGATGGCTCGCGCTACTTTGTCGTAGGCTTCTCCAACCGCATCATCTCTTGTACGACCAATGAGCTGAAAATGACCCTCGGACTCCATCAGTACCAACTCAGTATGCCCTCCTGATACCACGAGAGCAATGCAGGGATACACAATATCATGCTCCAACTGATTCGCATAAATATGTCCCGCAATATGATGCGTTCCGATTAGCGGCTTGCCGAACGCCATAGCCGCACTCTTGGCGGCCACTATTCCAACCAGCAATGCGCCAACCAATCCTGGTCCTTGTGTCACTGCAACTGCTGAAATCTCGCGGGGGCTGATTCCCGATGTTTGCATAGCCTCGTCCAGCATATAAGTAATGCTTTCCACATGTTTGCGTGATGCTACCTCTGGCACAACCCCGCCAAAGGCTTTGTGTGTTTCAATCTGACTAGAAATCAGGTTCGAAAGCACCTCTGTGCCATTTTTCACGACGGACACAGCTGTTTCATCACAACTCGTCTCCACTGCCAGTATATAGCAAGGCTCACCGCTGGCAGAGCCTGTACCTGTTTTTTCCGCTTGCGTCATTGCTCCTGCACGCTTCCTTCCTGTTCACCGGATGCCCCGTGTGCGGGAAGATCCGCCCACATGATCACAGCATCCTCGTTATTATCCGAATAATAGCCTTTGCGCACACCTGCAGGCTTAAAGCCCTTTTTCTCATACAAGCCCTGCGCGATCCGATTCGTTACCCGTACCTCCAGAGTCATACGTTCCATCCCTAAATAAGAGGCGGTCAGCATCAGCTCATCCAACAGCTTGTCTCCAAACTTGCGTCCGCGATATGCCTCGCGGACCGCAATATTCGTAATATGGGCCTCATCCATAATCGTCCACATGCCTGCGTACCCAATGGCTCGTCCATTAAGTTCCATAATCATATATTTAGCAAAATGATTCATCGTCAGCTCATTGCGGAAGGCTTCCTCCGTCCACGGCAACGTGAACGCTTCATGCTCAATCTCCAGCACATCGGGGATGTCATCCAGTTGCATTAAGCGAAACTCAAGCTTCTCATCCCGCTGTATGTTCTTTGCCATGTTGCTCACCGCCTCTTCAGCGCTGGCGAAGCAGATTGGCTTCCGCCTCCGCCAGCTGGGTATAATTCGGAACCAGCGTATGTAGCTCGTCATGTTCCTGACGAAGCAGCTTATCCGCCCCAAGGCGGCCAACCCATTTTCCTTCCAGCTCATAAGGTACAATACGAAGCTCGCTCCATGCACGCAAACGCTCGGCTGTTTCGGCGTGAACTGCCGTTTCACCGACGAGCCAAATAACCGCAGGACGTTCTTTGGCAGGCAATGCCTCCAAACGTTGCAGCAGATCATCCGTCCACGCAGTCATCAACCGGATGGCATCCGGCTCTAACCGCTGCGGGCTGCCGATATCGTTAACAGTATTCACGGCGAACAGTCCCGTGTACACCTGACCACGGCGCGCATCCAGCACAGGCACAATCCAGTCTGCTGTCTGGGCCCCAGACGAGCCGTTATGCACAGACTCATGTTTACCTTCTTGCCCCTTCAGCTCGATACCACGGCTCGATCCACCCCATGCCAAAGCCTGCAAAGTGGAAATGGAAGTCACCGGCACTCCCCAGGCCCAAGCTAATGTTTTGGCTGCTGTCACCGCAATTCGGATACCGGTGTAAGATCCCGGTCCAACACCTACGGCAAGACCGTCCACATCATCGCGTGTCAGTCCTGATTCATTCAAGAGCCGTTCCAGCTCGGTAATAACATGCACCGAGTGATTGCGTTCACCCAAAACGTTACTTTCTCCCAGCAGCTCTTTTCCATTCATCAGGGCAGCCGCCATTACGGTCGTCGCTGTATCTAACGCCAAAAACCGCTCACGCGGCTTTTCATTTACATCTGTATGCTCTCTTTGCATGGTTCAAACTCCATTCTCCCGCAAACTGCGGCACCATTGTTCATAAGGCTCGCCGTACCCGGTCAGGTGAATCAAGCGCTCCCCTACATCCGTTGTTTCTATATACATGTGAAGCCGGTGATCCGGCAACATATCCGGTATGATACTACCCCATTCCACCAGACATACTCCTGTCCCGTAAAAATATTCGTCCAGCCCAAGATCCTCCGCCTCGTCCTGGGAAATCCGGTATACATCCATATGATACAAAGGCAATCGACCCTCGTACTCCTTAATGAGGGTAAAGGTTGGACTATTTACGATACCCGGCACACCTAAATGGCTGGCAAAAGCCTTGGAAAAAGCAGTCTTACCCGCTCCCAGATCTCCATCCAGCACAATTACGGTTCCGGGAACCGCTTTGGCTGCCAAAAAGCCTGCTAGTGTCCCGGTCTGTGCCTCTGAGACTGAACGGAATACACACTGTTCCTGCGAAATTGTCATCTCTTTTAATCACCTTTCGTCCGCATCGGACCGTTCCAACTTGTTCTTTATTATATAGTTCACCTTATGTCGCCGCAAGGCATGTAGACATGCTATTGTAGTTAGATAATACACACAGGGAGGGAATCGAACCGATGGGGCAAACCGTTTTACTCTTGATTGATGTTCAGCAGGCTATGTTCATGTATGATGAGAAGCTATATCGTGAGCAGGAGGTTGTCGCACATTTGCAACAGCTTTTGACTCAAGCCAGAGCTGCCGGCACACCGGTAATTTTTGTGCAGCATACTGATGAAGTAGATGAGGATTTCCGGGAAAACAGTATAGGCTGGGCTATCGCCGACGTAGTGCGTCCTCTTCCTCATGAACGAATTGTCCGTAAATCATCCTGGGACAGCTTCTACCAGACTGAATTGGGTGATGTGCTCCAGGAATTGGGGGCAGATCAGTTGATTATTGCCGGGATGCAGACTGAATTTTGTCTCGACACGACTTGCCGAAACGCCTATAGTCTGGGATACCAGCACAACGTACTTGTATCAGATGCGCATAGTACATTTGATAGCAAGGCGCTGAGCGGCGAACAGATTGTAGCTCACCACAATGCAACGCTAGGGAATCGTTTTGCACGTTTGCTTGCGACAGCAGATGTACATTTTTCTTGAGTTTTTGAAGTTTATGCTCCAAGCCGATTGCTTTCAAGCAATCGGCTTCTTTTTTGTTCAAGAAAACTTTTTCATAGCTTGATTTGAAATTTCATATTTAACAGAAAATTCAATTTTTGATCACAACTTTCAGAAAAATAAAGTAATTAACAGAAAACGTTAGAATGGCCTAATTATTATGAATGATATGGCTCCATAAACATCTGTATTTAGATTTATGTAAAAATTTGAACATTGAGCAAAAACTGTATTAGAACTATGATAATTCTGGTTTTAATTTCCATCCAGGAAAGAAGGCGATCGGACCGTCATACTCACTGTCTAGACACCATGATATGCCCGCATGTAAATGTATCTTGCAGTCTCTGCGTTTCGTAGGTTAGAACCGGAAATTACAAATTGAAGTGCAGTCATGGATGTATTGTGTCCTCGAACACAGCGAAAGGAATGTGAGTTTTTATGAAAAAAGTAGCTATAGTAAGCCCGTTGAGAACAGCGGTCGGTTCGTTTAATAAAACCCTTGCGCCCTTGAGCGCTCCTGAACTGGGAGCAACCGTAATGACGGCATGCCTTCAGCAAAGTAAATTAGAGCCTTCTTTGATTGATCAAATTTTTATGGGAAATGTTCTTCAAGCAGGCAATGGTCAAAATCCTGCCAGACAGGCGGCACTAAAAGCAGGTATCCCCATTGATGTACCTGAATCAACGATAAACACGGTTTGCGGTTCAGGACTTCATGCCGTCGCGTTAGCTTACGATTCAATATTGGCGGAACAAGGAAACATCGTCATGGCTGGAGGCATGGAGAGCATGTCGAACGCCCCTTATTTGCTAAAAAATGCAAGAAACGGCTACAAGCTTGGCAACGGTGAATTGGTAGACTCCCTGGTGGCCGACGGCCTAACATGCCCAATCAACCATTACCATATGGGAATTACCGCAGAAAATGTTGCCGAAAAATATGGAATCTCAAGACTGGAGCAAGATTCATTCGCCTATGAAAGCCAGATAAAGGCTTCCGAAGCAAAAAACAACAAGTTTTTTGAAGAGCAAATTGTTCCGGTCATGATCAAAAACAAAAAAGAAACTACTTATTTCACAGAGGACGAACACATAAGAGAAAATACGACGAAAGAAAAACTTTCAAACTTAAAGCCTGCGTTTAAAGAGAACGGAACGGTTACTGCCGGAAATGCTTCGGGCATCAATGATGGTGCGGCGGCTATGTTAGTCGTGTCGGAAGACAAATGTAAGGAACATGCGTTAAAGCCGTTGGCCTATATCAAAGGTTACTCGCTTGTTGGTGTTGACCCTGCATATATGGGAATGGGACCGGTAAAAGCCATTTCGTCACTGCTGCAGAAACAGGGAATGTCGATTGATTCTATTGATCTTTTTGAAATCAATGAAGCGTTCGCTGCACAAGCACTAGCGGTGCAAAAAGAGCTTGGAGTTAGTCCAGAGAAGGTCAATGTCAATGGCGGCGCGATCGCAATCGGTCATCCTGTTGGTGCAAGCGGTGCTAGGGTATTGGTTACGTTAGTTCATGAAATGGTGCGCAGATCTTCACGTTATGGCGTAGTCTCGTTATGCATTGGAACGGGAATGGGAATAGCCATGCTGGTTGAAAATGCTCTCATTTAAAGTTTTCCAAGGTGACTTGTAAAAATACCTCTTATAAACGAAGGGAGATCGCTATGAATCAAAAAGATGTACTTTCACTCCAATCCATGCCTGCGGCCAGTGGTAGTTATGGACGCCCGCCATGCCGCTTCATCAACCGGGAATTCTTTATTATTACCTATGAATCCGATCCCGCTGCGATTAGACAGGCGGTCCCGGAACCCCTTCAGCCAGATGGAAGCAATACGGTCTCCTATGAATGGATCAAAATGCCCGATTCATCCGGTTTGGGAAGCTATGAGGAAAGCGGTATTGTCATTCCGTGTACTTATCAGGGAGAACCGTGTAATTTTGTTGCCCAAATGTATTTGGATAATGCACCTGCTATTCTGGGGGGACGTGAGATCTGGGGATTTCCGAAAAAATGGGCGAAACCTCGCCTGGTCGTTGAGGATACTGAGACGCTGACGGGTACCTTGCATTACAATAACGTCCTGGTAGCCATGGGAACCACCCCTTTCAAATATAACGTGCTTGATGAAAAGGAGACGGCTAAAGCTATCGCAAAAACGCAAGTTAATTTGAAATTAATTCCTGATGTAGACGGAACTCCTAAAATTGCTCAGCTAGTGGCATACAATATTGAAAATATTACCGTAAAAGGCGCCTGGTCAGGGCCTGCTAGATTAAGCTTGATCCCACATGTCAATGCTCCTGTGGCAGATTTGCCGGTTAAATCTTATATTGGCGGAAAACATTTTATTGCCGATTTAACACTTCCATATGGAAGAGTTCTCTACGATTATCTCCAATAAAGTTTGCTTTCCTAAAAAATAGATAAGGAGACGGAACCATGAATAAAAAGGTAAACTCCGCTGAAGAAGCAGTTCAGAAAATCAAAAACGGAGATACGGTGATGGTCGGAGGTTTTCTGCAAGGAGGCATTCCGGAAGAACTGGTGCGTTCGCTTGTCGACACCAATTCCGCTGACAATCTTACGATTATTTCCAATGATACAGGCACACCGGAATTATCTATTTATAGACTTGTGAAAAGTGGCAGAGTCAAACGGATTTTTGCATCCTATATCGGCTCCAATCCGGAAACGGGAAGACTCCTGATGACAAAAGAAGCTGAGGTTCAACTCTTCCCGCAAGGAACGCTTGCTGAAAAAATACGTGCAGGTGGAGCCGGTTTGGGTGGTTTTTTAACCCCTGTAGGTGTAGGCACCATTGTAGAGGAAGGAAAAAAGAAGATCAAAATTGACGAAAGAGAATATTTGCTCGAACTGCCGCTGAAAGCCGATGTGGCGCTCATCAGAGCCCATAAAGCTGATGAAGCGGGGAACCTTGTCATCAACGGCACTTCACGCAATTTCAATTTGGTTATGGCCACCGCAGCCGAGTATGTAATTGCGCAGACCGACGAATACGTAAAGGCCGGGGAAATTGACCCCAATCATATCAACGTTCCTGGAATATTTGTCGATGCGATTGTAAAGGTGGGTGAAGACAATGAATAACAGAGAATTGATTATTAGAAGAATAGCCCAGGAATTCAAAGATGGCGAAGTGGTCAACCTTGGCATTGGATTGCCTACAATGGCAGTGGACTACATCCCTGAAAACGTTAATATTATGCTGCAGGCGGAGAACGGGATCGTCGGCGTTGGACCCAAAGCGGCCCCGGGAAAAGAAAGAGTCGATTGTATCGATTCAGGCGGAAACTATGTTACAACCGTGAAAGGAGCCTGTTTTCTAGACAGTGCGCTTTCATTCTCCATTATACGTGGAGGGCATGTGGATGTTACTGTTTTGGGTGCCCTGGAGGTCGATGAAAAAGGCAACCTGGCTAACTGGATGATCCCAGGGAAAAAGGTGCCTGGCATGGGCGGAGCAATGGATTTGGTGGTTGGAGCCAAGAGAGTGATTGTAGCCATGGAGCATGTGAACAAAAATGGGGCGCCAAAAATACTAAAACAATGCAAGCTGCCCCTCACCGCTGTAAATGTTGTAAAGACCATCGTAACTGAAAAGGCTGTCATTGATGTTATTCCGGGTAAAGGGCTCATGCTCAAGGAAATTGCTCCAGGTTTGTCGGTGGAAGATGTTCAAAAGGCAACAGAGGCTGAACTGATCGTTTCACCACATTTGAAGACCATGGCAGTGTAAAAGATGTAGACATGGAACACCATCTCCACCTTTCAAATTAACTTGTCTGGCGTTTAACTTGTCTTTCCATCTTCAGATCGCGTTTAGGATATAAATAAGGTTCGCTAATTGCTCATTGAGCAATTGCGAGCCTTTTTAGTTTGGTATCCCTCTCCTACTGCTCTTCTAATCGATCTACACGAACAGTTTGTGTATCGCCGGGTCTGCTGCCAATCTGTACCGTTGCCATACCATTCGCTTCATCTACATGCTCAATCCAAATCGGTTTACCATCCAATTGGACGGCAATCGTGTCGGATGAATCATAAATGGCTTTTGCTCGTTCCACGTTCATCTGTTTTCCTCCTGGCTGCTTGTTTTTGTACAACATATTTAGAAATATTGTGACCTAATCTTCATCTATAATCCGTTCAACATCTAATGAAGGAAAGCTATCAGAAGGCGAGGTTGAAACTACAGCCTCCATGTCTACATGAGCCACAGCTACAGGAAAAGGCGGCTGTGTTCCATGTGAAAGGGCAAACTCGGGCGGCAATGCATCCTGTTCGCCTCCAGCAGGCCCTCGAAAGGCAATGTGACTTTGACCCACACGATGACTAATCTGCCGAGGATAGAGTTTTCTAGGCATCCATTGTGTACCTCCTTTGAATCGGATATGGCTTAACATTCACCAAAAAAGCCGAAACCATGCGCAAATCAAAGCAATTTCGCAGCCTTCATTTGCCCCTCATACAATCTTTTGTACGAAGCATACTAAGTGAAAAATGAAAAATGCGGATTAAAAAAGGAGGACTGGCGGTATGCATACGGTCTGGAAAGGCGCGATCAGCTTCGGGCTGGTTCATGTGCCAGTTAAAATGTTTTCAGCTACTGAAGACAAGGACATTTCCATGCGTTATATTCACAAGGAGTGTGGAAGCCCACTCAGCTATGTACGAAAGTGCCCTGTTTGTGATAAGGAAGTTGAATGGGAGGAAATTGGAAAAGGATACGAATATGAAAAGGGAAAATTTGTCATGTTTGACAAGGAGGAACTGGAGCAAGTTAGCGGACAAGCCGATAAAAATATCGTGATTTTGGATTTTGTGGATTTACAGGAAATTGATCCGATCTACTTTCAGAAAACGTATTATCTGTCCCCGGACCAGGCTGGCTCCAATGCGTATAAGCTGCTCATGAATGCTATGAAGGATACCGGAAAAATCGGGATTGCGCAAATCTCCATTCGTTCGAAAAGCAGCCTGGCCGCCATTCGCGTACTGGATGAATGCTTGGCGGTGGAAACTATGTTTTACCCGGACGAAATTCGTCCCATTGCACAAGTTCCCAACTTGCCCGGACAGGAGGAGGTTAAAGAAAAGGAGCTGACCATGGCAAAAATGCTGATTGAGCAGCTGTCTACCCCTTTTGATGCAGCAAAGTATACGGATCAGTACCGCGAGCGACTGCTGGATCTTATCCAGCATAAAGTAGCTGGAGAAGAGGTGCGCATTGCCCCAACACAGCCTCAAACGAATGTGGTAGATTTGATGGCTGCCCTCCAAGCCAGTATCGAAGCAGTAAAGCCAGTCGTTACCGACCCCGGTCCTGGTGCGAAAAAACGCGCTGCGCGTAAGCCAGCTGCCGTGACAGCACAGCAGGCTGTCGCAGGCGACGACGTCTCTCCAGCTCCAGTCAAAAAGAGAAGAAGCCCTGCTAAACGTAAAGAAACTTGAGCTTACAGAAAAGTCTGACTAAGGGGCGGCGCTGACAGTGCTTTGGTACGAAAGCAGCTGACTGAACGCCCCCCGTTCCTCTTCTACCAGTTGGTGGTAGTTCCCCTGCTGAATGATCTCGCCTTGATCCAGGACAACAATTTGATCCGCATGTCTGATCGTTGACAGACGGTGAGCGATCACGATCAACGTCATCTGACCTTTCATCCGTTCCAATGCTGCCTGAATTGCGGCTTCATGCTCACCATCCAGCGCACTTGTTGCTTCATCCAAGATGAGTACAGGAGGATGATGCAAGATAGCCCGCGCAAGGACCAGCCGTTGACGCTCTCCCCCGGACAGACGAATCCCGCGATCACCAATAACTGTGTCCAGCCCTTCTGGCAGTCTGGATACAAAGTGGTCTGCGGCTGCAAAATGTAACGCCTCCCATAGCTGCTGTTCAGTAGCATCCTTATCGGCCAGCTTTAAATTTTCGCGGACGGTCGCATGGAACAGAAATGGGTCTTGTGATACATAGCCAAAGGACTGTCGCCACAGCGGCAGCAATTCGTCGTCCAAAACATGCCCATCGATCTGAATCTGCCCCCTCGTTGGGCGTAAAAAACCCATCAGCACATCGACCATGGTGCTTTTACCTGCTCCTGATTTCCCAACAATGGCGGTCATTCCCCGGGCGGGTATAAACAAATTAATCTGACGCAGCGCAGGCTCTGCTGCACCCTCGTAGCAATAATCCAGACGAGTGCATTCTATTCCATTATGAAGAGACAAGGGTTGCCGCACAGATACAGATGCTAGCTGATGTTCCGATGAATCGAATTGAACGTGAGTCTCAGAGGAAGTAAGCCCAATCAACGAGGAATCTGAGAATGCTTCACATTCCCGTTGTACTTTAGTTACACTTTCAAAAGCAGAGACCATAGACATGATATATTCCAGGCTCGCTTGGATAAGGGCAAACCTGGGCCATAAGCGGGAAAATATAAGGATGAGCACAATCAGTTTTTCAGGTGTAACATGCAGCCACTGGAGCGACACAAATAGGACGCTAACGACAAAAATAGCTGCCGCTATGCGATGAAAAAACTGTGTGGTCGCGTTTTGCCGAACAAACTGAGTCGTATTATCCTCCATGCGCTGCGTCAGGGAGTGAAACCAGCGGATATTCGCCACTTCTAGCAGATTGCTTTTAATATCTTTCATCCCGTTCATATGATCCGTAATTCCGGCAAAATAAGCCTGTGACAGCTCAGTAGTACGATCACCTAATTGTTTGGCATTTCGGATGGAACGACGGAACACGACAAACAGCACCAATCCACTCAGAAACACCAGCCCGGTTAAAGAAGGGGATAACCAAAAAGCCAGCGCAATCTGGATTAGCGTAAACATGACGGCTGTGACCAGTTGAAGGAGCAAATTGGTTCCCTGACTGACGCGCGCCAACTCGGTCGTCATCACATGGCTAAAATCAGATTTGCGCTGACGCAAATAAAAAGCCCACTGCGCCTTCATAAAGGAAGTGTATACGTCTATGCGAAGGGAACGCATAAAACGCTGCTGAATCCGCGAGCTGAGAATGGACTGGTAACGCTGAAGCAAAGCCTGCCCTGTAAGCAGCACTACAAAAAGCAGTAACATCCCCGGCAACAGCCAGCTTTTAGGAATGTGCGGTAACAGATAATCAAACGTATCCGACAGAAATGGCATTTCGGAATGACCGCCGAATACGCCGATGGCCGCCAGCATCGGAACAAGCATATAAATGCCGACACTCTCCAGTAGGCTGACGATAATCATACATCCAATATTGAGAAATAACGCCCCGCCGTTCACGCCATACAGCTTGGTCATATATAATCGCATTTTAGTCATCATGTACACTCCTTATCAGATCAGTGCTTTGAAAATCTCCGCTTCAGCCAAAGAAATGGACGTAAAGGAATATACAAAAAATGTAGCTGGCGAGGCAGTGGAAAAACGACTGAATCCCTCGTAGAAGGAAACAAACGGCTGATGAAATACCATAATCTATGTCTCGGCTCCTTTAAGGAAAGCAAGTAAGCGCGGCTAACCGAAGTACCGCCCCCTGTAGGGGGGGTCTTCATCGGCTCGGTCAAAGCTACGCTGGGCAACAGCTCTGATCGAGCGAGTCTGTCTGTACCCGTCCCAGTGGCAACCGGGTACGGCGCGGGTACGCTGGACTGCATAAAGGCCAGCGCGCTCAGCGCAAGCCTGTGTGCCTGTCGGGTAGCCGATATTGGACGCATCGGCTCCGGGATCGGCGTACCCAGCAGCGCAGCGGCCAGCGCCCAAGCCTGCCCGCCCGCAGGCAGGCCTCCGTAACGGCGCAGCAGAGGAAGCAGCGCCCCCCAATCGACTGCGCGCACAGCAAGCCTGTCGATATCAACTAACCAGCGCAGCCTGAACCAGCCGTGACGCGCTCCGTGTGCGCTCAAGTATAAAAATTGATGCTGGCTGCCAAGCGTATACATACAGGACGTCGTCACCGTCCTGCACTCTACAGAAGTCGCTGATGCCATCCGACTGGCTTGTTCGCCTGCAGCTTTACTCATTTGCCGGCAGTCCCAAAGCTCGTCAAAGGAGGGCTCCCGCCCCCCATCCGGGTGAAGCCGCCAGTGCAACTCGACTTCGACTCTCTTTTGCAGCTGTAGGAAGGAGGCATGATGATCCTTCCACTTCCAGCTGCCAAGGACGCGCACTTCCCCGCTTTTGGACGCATATCCGGCTTCCATCATCCAATGCTCCGCCTCATCCATGTCATCCGGGGCGATGAGTAAATCGATGTCTTTAGAGGTACGCAGGGAAACATCTCCATACAATTGCTGCGCCAGAGCAGGCCCCTTTAGCATCAGGACACGGATTCCGTGAGCTGTGAGCAGCCTGGTCAGACGCTCTGCTTCTGCTTGAAGCTGGAGCATGCGCAGCGTGTTTCGTTGATATTGCCCCTGAAGGTATCGCAGCAATTCTGCGGGAATGAACGGATGATTTGACGTTTTTAGCTGGAGATACACCGTAGGCACCACGCGATGATGTTCTGTCAGACGCAGCAAGCGGGACCAATCCATCTCCTGTAACTGGGAAAGAGTCGCCGTATCCTGCCATAGGTTGACGTCTTTACGAAGTAGAGAGAGTAATAATGTTAATTCCTGATCCTCGTTCCAGTTAGCAAGTTCCCAAATAGACTTGGTGGCCATGGATTCTTCTCCTTTGACTCTTTGAACGTTCTTTGTTCTTTTGTATCGCACTAAAACAGAGAACTGCCTTTATCCGCTATCTTCGTATTTGTAGCTGTCACTGCGTGTCTTCCGAATATCCCCACCACGGTGAATTCTTTCATCTCTCGTTCTCCCGTAACATAGATCGGTCCGCTGCGTACCCATGCATGTGCTGCCAATCGGCCCGCAGCATTTTTAGCTGTGCCCAGATACAAGGTGCAGTCCAGTTTTCTGCGTCCCAGCAACGTCATAGCGGCTGCGGCTTGTACAAGACAGCTACTGCGCCAAGGAGTATAACGACTGGCCACATCCACCGCTTGTGAAATGTGACGGATATACTCCTCCTGCCCGTCCTCGCACTGCCAAGAGGTTTCTTCCATACAGATTCCCCAAGCCCCTGAGTAATCTCCAAAAGAACGGCGCTGGCGAAACCTCGCACATCCCAGCTCCAGCCAGGCTTCCGGCAACAATCTCCTGACCTTTGGAGGCAAGAGAAAAAGCCGTTGTATCCGCATGTCAGTCCGACTCCGGCAGGAGTCTCAACAATCCTTCCCGCTCCAATTCAGCTATAAAAGTATGTACCTGCTGCCTGCACTGTTCCTCGTCCACTTCATATTCATTTGTCAGGACAGTTACGATCTCTCCAAGTGAAGGACTGGATTCTGCCAGTTCCCAGATTCGTCCTCCTGTGAAGCCCAAATTATAATACTTTCCGGTATGAATACTTATCATTACTTTTTCCCCATCCATATCACTTACATAGACCTCTTCACCGTACGTGACGCGATAATGATCCTTAGCTGAATTCGTGGCTGCCATAACTCTGTTCCTCCTTATGAATGAGTTCAAGTACTCGCTGTACAACCTCGGACGCCGTGAAGAAGGAGCTGTCCCTCAGCAGCCGCCAGCCTTCCACCTTCTGAGCCATCCGGGCCGCTGTATCAAAATACCATTCACCCAAACCCATTCGCGGAATGATTACCCTACGATATGTATGCTGTAGCAATGTATGCAAGCACTCCAGTTTGTTCAAGGGCTGTTCCGTAACCATCACTGGCTCCCCTTCATGCATCAGCTCACCGTTTGATGAATCGTTCACAAGCTCGAATACGCCGCCTAGAGGAAGCGGATCATTATAAAATTCATTCACAGCAGGCACCGCATATTTATTGAACTCACCTGCAATCTTACGCAAATCTCGGTATTGTGGCATTGCAGGATTGCCGTCCGTTAGGGAAAGAACGTGCTCTTTATGTCGTACATGCTTCTCCTGTAGAGCCTCCAATTGAAGCAAGCTTTCCAGCCCCAGCTTTTGCTGCGGATATGCCGGATATACGATAGCTGCGGAAGCCGTAACATTTATAGCAATTACGTCATCACTAACCATCTGATAGCCTGCCTGTCTAAACGCAGCAGCCAGCGTCGATTTTCCCGCGCCGGATTCACCTACAAATGCGTAGACCCGGCCTCCGATGACGACCGCACTTCCATGAATAGGTAAAGTCCGTTTTTGCAGCAGTAGAACCCCCATACATGTACCCAGTATATACAACCGCACAGTGTCAGGATCAGCCCCGGGCAGCATACTTACCTCGATTTCCTTGCCTTCTCTGATCGCATAAATGGCCGTGCCCGGGATCTGGAACATAAAGCGTTCACCCTGCATTACAAAATTGGTCTGCTCCAGTTGCTCCCGCCATGCTGACAAATCAGCCTGTCGAATGACTACATCCTCTTTCACTCCCGGCTCTGCCGGGATGAGCTCAGGTAAAGTCAGCTCACTGGCAATCCTGAGCCCAAAGGCTGTATATCTCACCCGATGGATATGGGTACTCCTGTCATGCACGAAGGACCACTCCCCTGTTCTTATAATCCCGTCTTTATTTCTTTGGGTCCAACCTACCCCCAAAGAAATAAAGACGGCTCGTGATCATAAAGCTATTTGGCTCTCAGCCCAGCATGGCCCATGTATAATGCTATTAGCTAGGATTATACAAATCGGCATCGTGGTCTGACACCCAGTCAATCTGCTTCCAGCCTTTACCCGCCATAGTCTGGTTAATATCCAGCACCTCAATTGTCGGTTCCTGCCATTCCTTTTTACTCATCTCATCACCTCCCCTCTCACAAATGGCACCCGTCTGACCGGATAAATAAGAATCAGTTCAATCCACAGAGAAAACGGTACACGATCAAGCTATGCATGAACAGTCGTATATTCGGATCAGATGCCTGCTCCGGACGGGGATGTCGGTAGTTCGTCATAACCGACTTAATATAGCCCATATTGAGATATTCAGCAGCTCGCAAATCATGACACATCACTTGCAGCTCTCCCATAAACGTCTCCCAGCAAGGAAGCATACGATGTAGCCAATCCGCAGGCTGTACGCCGCGTACTCGCTGATTCAATCGAACATCATCAGGAAGATGATCACGCATAGCTTTACGAATGAGGGCCCTGTCCCGACCGTTTTGTACATATTGTTCAAATGGCACCGATAAACAAAAGCGAATGACACGGCTATCTCCGGTCGGATCACGTTCCCACAGGCCATAACGGAGTGAAAGCTTGGTCGCCATGACACCATTTTTGTTGGCAATCGCCAAATTTGAAAACTTCTCTTTTCTTGTCTGATCAGCATTTTTTCTCCAACCTGTGCCACTCAATACAGGAATATCTTCTACATTCATCCGTTTGGCAAACTCCGGGTGAATCAGTGATGGAATCGGACTTCGATGGCTGTGTCGCAACCATGTACAGGCTTCAAGTGAAGTGGCTTTTTTCAACACCACGGGGAGTAGATGAGACATACGATTGCCTGTAAGCTTGCTGTACTGCCACACCCCCTGCAAGGATTGCAGCCAGTGCAAACGACGAAACTGACGGGCGTAATAGTCCAGCGCAGGCCCCCACGATACGGTAAAATTCCCGCGTGCCCCAGTCAACAGAACACCGACATTGTGTTCCTGCGCTTTTTCATAAAAACCCCTGATCCAGAAGGAGTTTTCAAAATATTTGTAGGGAGCTTCCATCAATTCCAGCCACATATCAATTTCAGAAAACGGGCTTTTCCCTTCAAAATCCATATAATTTTCTTGAATGTTGCCCACATAGCGAGCCGTGGAATGAATGTAGCTGCGTTCATTCGCCAGCAATGTAGGCGGTGTCCAATCTGTAAAATCTTGAACAGGAATATAGCTGTAAGCATGTAGCGGTTTATGTTGTAAGTGCAGCGATGGCGCGGCAAAGCTGGCAACTGCTCCGGAATCCAATCCCCCGCTCAGGGCAGCCCCTACAGCCCGATGCGTCCGTAACCGGGCATTCACCGCCTGTGAGAATACCTCGCGGAAAGCTTCTATGTATTCGTCCCCTGTTTTGAGCCGCAATGGCTCTACCTCTTCCAGACATGCATATTTATGGAGCGATTGCTTTCCCTCTTCCATGGTGAACCAATGTGCGGGAGGCAGCTGGTTAATATGCTTGTAGACGGTCGTCCCGATATCGACCGATTCCTGCATCGCACGGATCGATAAGAATTCGGCCAGCCAGGGTTCATGCAGTTCTTTTCTCAGTGATGACAGAGCCCATAGCGGAGCGATTACCGTGCTAAATGCAAATCCTCCGTCATGTTGGTAGATGTACAGCGTACGATTGCCTGTCATATCTCTAGCACCATATAATCGATGTTCTTTAGCATCCCAAATGACAAAGGCAAAATCACCTATCAGATAGCCCGCTGCATCTACACCCCATTTGTCGTATGCCAGCAAAATCAACTCGCTGTCTGTGATATCTTGCCGCTGCCCCTGCCCAACTCCCAGCCGTTCAAACAGCTCAGCACGATTGTCAATGATCGCATCGGCCGTGATGGCCAAATCCCTTAGCTCATCATAAAAGGGAAGACGCTCATGTATAGATTCAGGAGTCACAATCTGGGCATGACATCCCAAAAAAATGGAACCTTCATGCCAAACGCACACGCGGTCGGCGGGATATTTTTGCAAGGTTTGCATCATTCTCTCGCCTTCTTCAGCACATACAGCCTCATGCCCAAATCTATAGATTCCGGCAATTGCACTCACGTTCTCCCCCCTTTTCTTTTCTGATACTTGATAACACTATAGACGCCCAGCGCCTGAGCTTACGGGTCAATAGATGGGATCGGATACCTCGGCTTGGGCACTGATAGCTTTGGAGCTGCGCGATCAGCCGGTTCCGCTCCTCCAAGCTTTGTGCCAGTCTGTTTTCCAGCGATTGAATGCGTCTATTACTCACCATCTGTGCCATGTCCATCTCTGCCGTGGTGTGAGGTGCAACATGATGAGTTGCAATTGTCATTAAGTCTTTGTTATACGCATCCTGTTCTTCCAGCATTCGATAAGCTGTCTTCCATTCAAAGCCACTTTGTTGGAGGAATTGGTGTGTACGTCGACTCAACAGCTCTACATCCGGGTCATCTTCAAAGCGGACTCCAGTCAGCTGCTCAGCCTGTTCCAGCGCCTCCCCGTAACCAAGCTGCCTAAACAAGCGAGCTCCAATACTTCTGCAATACAGTTCAATTTCCATTGTACTCAACAGATGTTGCCAGCTATGTACCGAATTCTGATGCGCCTGTTCATGCTCTATGACAAATGGATCACCCGCTCCCATGCTATAAAAAAGACTGGATTGAGGCGTATCCGCAAAGTTCCCGTACCTTTCCATCCCCGGCTCATAATGGACCCCCAGAAAATGACACAGCTTCTCGATCTCCAACATTGGATTAGCTACGAGTTGTTCATACATAAGCGGGTATGCAAGTGGATGAGGTGTGGCAAAATAATGAGCGTAACGGAACAAACCAACCGTAATATCTGTCATTTTCATATTAAAATGCGAACTCCCCAGTTCCTTCAGCAGATGAAAGGATTCACCCCGGAGCTGATTGACCTTTTTAAACGAGGCCACGATGGCCAAAGGATTACGGATAAGCCACACTCTGCGGGCAGCGGGGAATAAACGATCTAAAAATTCATGCACGGTATAGTAACGCGGTGATTTGTCAATAAGCATATCAGCGGTTGTCCCTTGAAGCAGGCCATTATAGATTTCAAGTGCATACGAACGGGAGGCCTGTTCTAATACCTGTGGAGGGACCATGCCTTTAAAAAATTGCCGGAGTATTCCTGTTCCTCCATATGGCCGGGCATGCGACAGGGGAAGATCATATAAACTGAGCAGGAACCACATTTCCTGTGTGGCAAACAGGCGGGAATGGTTTTGCAAAATAGCGGTTAGCAGCGAGCTTCCACTTCGAGGGACACTCAATAGAAATACGAGCTTTCCGCCTTGCTTGTCAATCAAGCACACTCCTCCTCTATCTCTGCTCAGAGATGTTTTGATAGATACACATCGTATTTTTATTATAATTTATGATACATAGTGTATCTTGTCAATCCCTTTGATGGATAATTTCTGTGCTGCATGTTCATGTTAAACCTTATGTAGATTTAGAAGTCTAGCCAGTTGCCTGTAAATTGATCCTGCTGCATGTTAGCCAAAGGAGCTTAGCGCTATGGGACGAGCTGTTAAAGGTACGATTACGATCGAAGGTCATGAAATTGCGATCACAAACCCGGATAAACCGTTGTGGCCCGAAGCGGGTGTAACTAAGGCGCTATATCTTCGCAAGCTTGCGGTATTGGCCCCCTTCCTGCTCAAATATTGCCATCAGCGTCTATTGACTGTCATCCGTTGGCCACATGGGATTCACGGGGATTTTTTTTATCAGAAAAATGCCCCACAGCCGCGGCCAGACTACATTGAAACCGCTCTGCATGATGGCATTGAGTATATCGTGCTTGGCAAGCTGCCCCAGCTACTTTGGCTCGGTAATCAAGCTGCATTGGAATTTCATCCCTCTCTGCACCTAGCAGGAAGCCAACTGCCCTGTGAATGGATGATTGATCTTGATCCATCCAGAGAGGTCGAGCCACGTATTATGGAGGCCGCCTCCATTGTAGGCGAAGTTTTGGCTTCGCTTGGGTTGGACTCGGTCCCCAAAACCTCCGGGGCGACAGGTGTACAAATTATCGTTCCGATCCGTACAGGCGTAACCTTTGACGAGCTGCGCAGCATCGGACTGTTGGTTGGACAATTTGTGACGGAAAAGCACCCGCATCTGTTCACTCTGGAACGATTAAAGAAGGATCGCGGAACAGCCATCTATTTTGATTATCTGCAGCATTATCAGGGAAAAACCCTAGCTGCTCCATATACTCCACGGGCACGTCCCGGCGCTACAGTCTCCACTCCGCTAACCTGGGAGGAGGTACGGCAGGATGTGTCGCCACTTGACTATCATTTGCTGAATATTGAGGAACGGTTAAACCAGGTAGGCGACTTGATCGCCAAGGTCCCTCCCCAGCCGGTCGAAAACATCCTCCAGCATATGCGCACCAAGGCTTCCCCCACCTGATCCATGCTTGGAGAGCACAAAAAAGGGGACGAACCCCGCAGCCATAGGCTGAGAAATTGTCCCCTTGCGCTAGTGTATTCCTTTTTTCTTAAAACGTCCGCCCTTCACATCGTGAATGTTACCGATCGCAACGAAGGCGTGCGGGTCCCAATCTTCAACGATGCTCTTCAGCTTCGCTTCCTCCAGTCGGGTAATGACGACGAAAATCACTTTCTTGCTCTCGCCTGTAAAGCCGCCTTCCCCTTCCAGATAAGTTACTCCCCGTCCAAGACGGTCCGTCAGGGCATCACCGATATCACGGTATTTCTCACTAATAATCCAGACCGATTTGGACTGATCCAGACCCTCAATCGTAATATCAATCATTTTCATAGCAATATAATAAGCAATCATGGAATACAGGGCATTAGGCCAACCGAACACAAAACCCGCACTTCCCAGAATGAAAATATTCACAAACAGTACGATCTCACCGACCGAAAAGGGAGTTTTCTCACTGACGAGAATAGCCACGATCTCCGTGCCATCCAGCGAGCCGCCGGATCGAATCACAAGACCCACCCCAACGCCAAGAATGACACCTCCGAAGATCGCGCCGAGCAGCGGTTCCCCTGGAGTCAATGCACTTACATTGTGAAGTAACGCAGTTCCGATGGACATAACGACAATGCCGAATAATGTGGATAAAGCGAAGGTTTTACCGATTTGTTTGTAGCCGATAAGTAAAAATGGAAGGTTCAACAGGGTCAGGAAAATACCGAGCGGATAACCAGTAATCTTGGAGGCCATAATGGAAATACCTGTAACGCCTCCGTCAATAACGCCATTAGGAACCAGGAATATTTCCAGTCCCACAGCCATCAGCGCTGCACCAACCACAATCATGGCTGCACGCTGGAATAAGCGTTTTACTTTGTTCTTTGGATTAGCTGGAATTTTGCTGATCTTGGTCAACTCTCCGGTTACATCTGTGATCTCAGACAGATTTTGGACTTCCTTGCTCACTACACTCATATATAAATCCCCCCGTTACAGTATGGTATATTAGACCGAAAAAGGGGCTGCTCCCCGCAGTCCCCTCTCCTTTACGGCGCTTAGTTATACGAATAGTATATCACAAAACTGTGATTTTGCGCAAAAAAGTTAGTAAAGAGCACATAAATCACAATAAAGCGGGATTATATTGATAAAAACGGCGAAAACCGCCTTTAAAGGAGAGGAGAGAGCATGCGAGTTAGAATTTCAGCTATTTTTTGAGATCGAGGACGTCTGCGAAACACATTCAATTCTATTTTTGAAGAGTTGGAAATGTCCTCTACAAAATCTGCAGAAAGCCGATCTATCGCCGAAGTGGCAAAAAGTACAGCAGTCAACTCAAAATTATAGAAAAAGCTGCGCATGTCCATATTGGCGGTCCCGACCGAGCCAAGCAAATCATCCACAATCACCACTTTGGCGTGAATAAATCCTTTTCGATATTGGTAGAACTCCACTCCTGCCTCAAGTAATTCTTGCACATAGGACAGTGAGGCCAGATGAACCAGTTTTGAATCTGATTGGTAAGGAATAATAATTTTCACATCGATGTCACTGACGGCCGCCAGCTTCAGCGCCTCATAAATCCCCGGATCGGGAATAAAATACGGCGTCGTTATCCAAATCCGCTTTTTGGCAACCGAGAGTGCTCCAAAGCACAATTCCTGAATCGTGTCCCACACCTGATCAGGACCACTGCTCAAAATCTGTACTTCCTCAATCCCTGTACAGTTATGTGGGGGAAATAAATTTACATCCATCAGCCGCTCTTTTGAAGCCAGTTTCCAGTCGCTAAGAAACACATTTTGCAGAAAATAAACGCCATCTCCTTCAATCTGCAAGTGTGTATCCCTCCAAAATCCCACTTTAGGGTATTTTCCGAGATAATCGTCGCCTACATTGATTCCCCCCACAAATCCGATCGTACCGTCCACCACCACGATTTTCCGGTGATTACGATAGTTAATCCGGCGATCCAGCGTGGCAAAAAAAGGCGGTAGAAAATAATGAAATTCCACCCCAGCCTCACTACAGGTGCGAATAAATGAATAGGGCAAATTGTAGCTTCCTACGCCATCCACAATGAATCGCACCTTCACTCCCTCACGGGCCTTACGGATCATGACCTCCTGAAATTTCTTTCCGATTTCGTCTGCTCGAAATATGTAAAATTCCACATGGATATGGTGTTGTGCATGTTCCATCGCTGTCAGCATGGCCTCAAAGGTCTCTTCTCCATTCGTAAGCACACGAGTGCGGTTGCAGCCAGTCAACGGGTTTTCCGACATACGAATTAACTGATTAAACAGACGCTCCTGATGCTTGAAATGGGGATTGTGCATTTGCTCTACATTTTCAATCACCCTGGTTTGTGCCCACAGGCGTTCACGGAATTCACGAAATAGCTGTGATCCTGCTTTACGAACCACTTTACGCTTCTGGTAATCCTGTGCGACAAAATAGTACACCACAAAACCAATGAGCGGGAAGCAAAATAAAATAAAGAGCCAGGCTACCGCTTTGGACGGCTTGCGAAATTCGAATAGCAGAATCGTCCCGGTCTGAAAAATAAAAACAATTAAAACCAACAGCAACCACAGCATGTTTAAGCCTCCTTATATATCTACGTTTTATACAAAGCTCCAATTTTTTTGACATGTTTGCCTCTTAAACTGAATAGATAGTAACCAAGCACTATAGGAGCGATGTCCGGAAAGGAGCGATTATGAAAAAAGGAAGCCTAAATCGCCGGATGACCCTGCTTGTCATTCGGGATGCACAGCAACCGCCCAAGCAGCTACAATGCTCCACAGCCGCTGTCATTCTCGTCCCGACCCTTGTGATCGCATCAATCTCTACGCTCGTGATCGGGCTGCAAATCCGTTCTTCCCATATTATTTCCCAAATGGAAACCAATCTTGCTGTTCAGAGTTTGCAGATGGAGGTCACGGTAGCAGACAAAGACGCAGCTATTGGGCGGCTGCGACAGGAAGTCATGGAGCTGACGAATCAAGCCACTAGTATTCGCGAACGTCTCCAGCGCGTAACCGAGCTGGAACAACAAATGCAGCAATTCATTCGTAAATACGGAAATTCCTCCAGCGCAAGCAGCCATAAATCAACCATTACTCCGCTCTCCTGGAATGCTTCCGATCATATCGGAGGCGAATTGATCGCAGTGCATGAAAATACAGCCCTTTTAGCCCGCCAGGCCATGGATGATTTTCAGGAAATCGAGGCTCTGCTGGACACCGTGGAGCGTACGGTTCCGAGCTCGATTCAACAAGCAAACGCCGTCCAGCAGAACCTGGAGCGCAAACAAGCCGCACAGCTGCTCCAGACCCGCAGACTCGAACTTACTGAACAAGGGAGACCCTCGATTTGGCCTGCGGGTTCGCGGCGCATGACCTCCAGCTTTGGCTATCGCAGCGACCCATTTACAGGTAGATCCGCTTTTCATTCCGGCGTGGACATTGCCGGTCAATCCGGCGATCCTGTCTATGCGGCAGGGGCAGGCACTGTGCTGGAGGCCGCTTCCAGCGGAGCCCGCGGCAAGTGCATCATCATTCAGCATCCTGACGGACTCCAGAGCTGGTATATGCACCTAAGCGGTATGCAGGTGGCTCCGGGGGACCGTGTCCACAAAGGACAGACCATTGGCCTGCTAGGAAGTACCGGAAGAAGCACAGGACCTCATCTTCATTTTCAGATTGTCAAGCATAACCAACCTGTCGATCCATTACTGTATGTACAATGAGGATTTTGCAAAATACTGACAATATAGGATTGGAGGCAAACGCTTATGTTCAAGGAATCCAAGAAAAAGCTCCCCACCCCGGCTACAGATACACTGCTCGCAAATGGCACCCGCTTTGAAGGTACGATTGTGGCAGAGGCCAATATTCGCATCGACGGTCACTTTCAGGGCGATATCTACAGCACTCATACTGTCGTCATTGGAGAATCTGCGGTTGTACGCTCGGACATCATTGCACGGGACGTCATTCTGGCCGGCAAGGTGTTCGGCAGCATCAACACAGAAGGACGATTGACCATTACACCCACAGGCGAACTGTATGGAAATACGGCGACCCCCACACTGGTCATTTCTGAAGGCGGCATCCTGAACGGCACCAGTCAAATGAACCAAACCACGATGAACCAAGCCATAGAGGCAGAATCCCCGACGGCTACAGATAAATCCGATGATGAAAACCAATCCAGTTTCAGCCAAGACGAAGAGGACAGCGAAGCCACCCTACAACCTGAAGCAGGCTAGATCGGCTTATACTCCTTTTATATCCAGTACATCCTCCATTCACTCCATGATATCCTCCACTCTGCGTTCCAAAAATAAATGATACACCTTGCGTATGACGATTTTGCCGCACATATATAATGGAATCACCAAAATGATCCCCAAGATCCCGAGCAGGTCGCCACCAACCAGCAATAAAATGACGACAGTCAACGGATGAATATCCAGCTGCTTGCCAAAGACAATCGGCGATAACCAATTATCCTGAATTTGCTGGGCAACGATCACCACTACCAGCGACCAGAGCGCCATGGAAGGCGATTCGAGAAATCCAATGATAACCACAGGTATAGAAGCAGCTACTGCCCCCACATAGGGAATAAAATTAAGGAAAATCGAAATAACGGCAAGCAGCAAGGCATAAGGCAAACCAATAATCAAAAATCCAAGGAACATCATCAAGGCCAATGCGACATTGATCAGCACCCGACTGACGATAAAGCTGCTAAGCGCACTATCGATATCCTCCATCACCTCCAGCGCGTCCTTGTGATATTTTTTAGGAAAGAAGTTTAGCATTGTGGGGCCAAACTTGCTCCCTTCCTTCAACATATAGTAGAGCAATATCGGGAAGGTAGCCAATACGATAAAAAAGTAGGATACAAACGATACCAGCTTTACCGAATAATCTGACAGCGCAGAAAAGGCTTCATTCAAGGTATCTGACAGTTGTGACAGCGGGTCTTCACCTGGAGGCAGCACTTGTCTCAAGGATTGATTATGCCGCCACTGGCTCAATTGATCAACCAGACTTTTAATGAGCTTCGGCGCATTCTCAAATAAATTGGTTACCTGATCACGGAGCGTAGGCCACACTCCCCATGAGAAAAGGAACAGCAGCACGCCAATGACCAAATAGATCAGCAATATGGAAATCGATCGTTTGATTTTTCTCCGTTCCATAACATCTACGATCGGTCTCAATAAATAATAGAGGAAAAAAGATAGCATCAGCGGTACAATCAGCAGGCTGACCAAGGATACGAGAGGACTGAATATAAAACTTACTTTGGTGCCCAAGTAAATGATGAGCAGTAGCATGACGATTCCTGAAGTCAGACGAAAAAAACGATTATTTTGCAGCATATCATGCGCCCCCTGTTCTGTTTCTCTCTACTTCTTTAAACGCAAACCGACCCTATTGATTGATTCTTGCTGAAAATAGATTACAATATACCCACACTTACAGAATATGTAGCAAAAATGACATAAATACTGCATGAACAGTGTTAACATATAAAAAAGGAAGTCCAAATGCCTAAGCATTGGACTTCCTTTTTGATCTCAGCATTTTGCCAAAATCCTCGTATGATTAAATCATTCATTCTAAGAGAAACATGTCTAGGTTGAAACATCCCGTTTTACGAAAACCACCCAGGCAACTGCGATAAAAACCACATAATAAGCGGCCAGCACGGCGAGCGAAAAGATTAGATCGGAACTTACTGTACCCGGCGGCATATCCAGATATTTTTTCAGATCCATATGCGTAAAGAGTACGTATTTGGTCCATTCAAAACGATCTGAACTGAACAAGCCAATCGAGTTATAAATGGTTTTGGTGAACATCATAAACAAGGACAAGCCAATCGCCAAGGCGCTGGACCGAAACACCGCAGATAACATAAATGCAAAGGCCATAGTTACGAATAAGGCGATATAGCTATACAAGAAATTTAGCGTTACGTAAGAGATTGGATCACTGAACAGCGGAACAGAGCCTGCTGGTGTGTCCTTCGATAACATCAGCCAGGAGGACAGCGTAACCATCAAGACCAAAATGATCGTTCCGAGCAAACTGAACAAAATCACCGATATATACTTGGACAACAAAATTTTGCTGCGAGTCCAGGGTCGGATGAGCAGCAGCTTAATCGTCCCCCATGTAAATTCGCCAGCCACTGAATCGGCAGCTACAATAACCGTAAACGTCGTATTGAGAAAAAATGTAAACAACGTTGTCAATGCGATGCCATCCCACACACTGACCTGATCGGAAACCAGAGAAATCAGCATTGGAATCACAGCGGTGATGACCGCCAGCAGTCCGAGCATAATCCAAGTGCGCACACGCAAGTAGATTTTAAGATTTTCGTTATGTACCAGCTTGAAGAAATCAGCCAATGGACCCGCCTCCCGTCACTTCCAAAAATTGATCTTCCAACGTACGGGCAACCGGGCGAATGGCATACACCTTGACTCCATTTGCAGCCAGCAGACTGTTCATCTCTGCAATCTGTTCCCGCCCCAGGTGCAGCAGTAGTTGATTGCCTTCGATGCGCCCTGCTCCAGCAAGGGTATAAGCTTGCTCGGCATCATTGACTTCAAAAGCGATTTCCGCCGTCTGCGCTTCTCCCTCTGAATTCTTCAACTGCTTGATATCGACCAACCGCCCACTCTGAATAATAGCCACACGGTCGCACATCAGCTCCATTTCGGACAACAAATGACTTGATACAAATACGGTAATTCCTTCCGTACGGGTCAATTGACGCAAATAATCCCGCAGTTCACGAATACCCTGCGGGTCCAAGCCATTGGTCGGCTCATCCAGCACAAGCAGCTTCGGTCGATGCAAAATTGCCTGAGCTACCCCGAGTCGCTGCCGCATTCCGAGCGAATAGGTTTTGACTTTATCATGAATTCGGTTTCCGAGTCCTACCAGACGAATCGCTTCATCTATACGCTCTTGGGTCACCCCGGGAGACATGCGTGCAAAATGCTGCAAATTTTGATAGCCTGTCAGAAACTTGTACATTTCCGGGTTCTCAACAATCGCACCAACATGGGAAACAGCCTTTTCAAAATCGGTAATGATGCTGTCTCCACAAATATGAATATCACCCTTGCTGATCGAAATCAGCCCAACCATCATACGAATAGTGGTCGTTTTTCCCGCACCGTTGGGTCCGAGGAAACCAAATACCTGTCCGGCCGGAACCTCCAGTGTCAGATTGTCTACGATCGCTTTTGAGGAAATGATTTTACTCACACCCTCCATACGTATAACGGGAACCTGCCCTGCCGCTTGCTGCATGCTATGAAACTCCTTCCACCCGGAGTGAAGCTATCATCTTTTTTACTGTACATTTCCGGTTTTGGAAGTATTGTACCATATTTATCCTTTCAGAGACACCTTTGGGGCACCTTATTATGGCTGTTCCTTTTCCTTGTATATCCAAAGCACCTTCCACTCCTCATCTTCCTGCGTCACATAACAAGGCTGTACGATATCAAAAGTGCCGAAACGAGTCTTGTAATGCTGAGTGACCGTAATACGGTAGACCTTGCCTAGCTCTTCTCCATTCGGATCAGTACGAATGTCGTACTCAGCCTGTGGCTCCCCCAGTTCAAACGTAAACGTATCCGTCCCCATATCCTGCATAAAAACGTGCGCACGCTGCTGTACATACGTGGACTTTTCGAATTTCTTCTTCATTTGTGAATGAAAAAGCTCCCATGAGCCGCCAAAATTCCCCGATTGCTCCATCGTATAGAAATCATTCAGCACTTTTACGGCTTGATCCCCTTCCCCCGTAGACATTACCCCACGCAGACCCATCCACAGCAGAATAGCAACCCACATATGCTTGCAAAATACAGCAACTTACGGACGAACGCCGAAGCTGCTCTCCTTCTAAGCAGCATACATGCCCCTCCCTCTGTCGGACTGTACCGAATACTCTACAGATGTATGTGGGACAAGAGGAGTTTAGAAGAGAACAACGGGTCTCCCTGAAGGACACCCGCCTGCTACGATCTTTCCTAAGGCGATGGGGCAGTTGTGAGCAAGTGCTTCTCCAATATTCCATGGATGCGTTGGCGTTCCGGCTCATCTACGATGTAATAATACACGCCGTTGATTTTGCTCCCATGTCCCTTGATCTCAACGGTATCCGTCTGCTTAAGGGATGGACCGATCCGGGTCAGAAAGGTCTTCATATCGTCAAAGTTAATGTCTGTGCGAATCTGTTCCCCTGCTGCCTCCAGGATCGGTTTTACTCGCAACAGCCCTTCTTTGCTGATGGATTGGGCCAGAATTTGCTTGAGCAGCTCTCGCTGGCGGGCGTTCCTTCCGAGATCCCCACGCGGATCATCAAATCGCATACGGGCATAGGCCAATGCTTCAGTTCCGTTCAAGTTCAAATTCCCCTGCGCAAAATGATGCCCCTCATACTGAAAATCAAACGGATTGTAAACCTCGACTCCCCCCACAAGGTCCACCATTTTCGCAAACCCTTCCATATTCATTTGTACATAGTAATCTATCGAATGGTTCAAAAAATGCTCTACCGTACGGATCGACATATCCACGCCTCCAAAAGCAAACGCGTGATTGATTTTATCCTCACGTCCCCTACCCACCAGCTCTGTTCGCGTATCACGAGGAATGTTGAACATCAACATCGAACCCTTGGCAGGATTCACAGACAGAACGATCATCGTATCGGATCGACCTGGATCGTGCGGCCGCCGATCTACACCCAGCACCAGCACGGTGAACGGCTTGAACTGGGAGATGGCTGCCGGATTGGGTGTACTCGCTCCAGTGTCTGTACCTACGGAGCGCCCCGATCGGCCCGTTGCAAGGGTAGAGACGGCTCCGGGCTGCACGATGCTGCGCGGATGATACATCGCATTCGCCGCTGTTTTAAAGGAATGATACACATAGGTGGTATAGGCTGCCCCTCCTACCACCAATAACGCCACAGCCCCCAACGTCACCTTCAGCCATCGTTTCATACGCAGCCTCCCTTTACGGATTCACTACAGACTGATGACGATCTATATCCAGATTGTTCAACTGTGGCCTACCGACAGAATAGTATGCAAAGGCAGATTGTCTGATTTGTTCTTCCCTATATACATTGCGCCCGTCAATCATAATGGGATACTTCATCAGCTCGTTCAGTTCACCTAATCCGACCTCACCAAACTCCTCCCATTCCGTCAAAAGACACAATGCATCGCACCCTTCCGCTGCTTCCCGCGCACTATCGGTCCACGTTATTTCCGGGCTGTCCAGCAATCGGCGGAAGTTAGCGGTAGCGATCGGGTCATACGCACGAATGTGCGCCCCTGCCTCCAGCAGCGACTGTATGATATCCAGCGCCGGGGCGTCTCTTACGTCATCTGTATTTGGTTTAAAGGCCAGCCCCCATATGCCAATCGTAGCTCCTTCCAGCTCACCCAGTGCCTCTTTCAGCTTGCGAATCACGTTAAAACGTTGTCCCTGATTCACCTCTACTACCGATTTCAGCAGCTTAAATTCATAATCCACATTGCCTGCAATTTGAATTAAAGCCTGTGTATCCTTGGGGAAACACGAACCTCCATAGCCAATACCGGCGGACAAAAAGGAGGAACCGATCCGTTGATCCAGCCCCATACCGTGGGCCACGCGTGTAACGTCTGCGCCCACTTTTTCACAAATATTCGCAATCTCATTAATAAACGAAATTTTGGTCGCCAAAAAAGCGTTCGACGCATACTTGATCATCTCGGCCGAACGGATATCCGTGGTTAAGATATTCGTTGTCAGCGGCTCATGCAGAGTAGTTAGCACCGCCGCCACATGCGGATCAGAAGCTCCAATGACGATTCGATCTGGCTGTAGGGTGTCTATCACTGCCGAGCCTTCTCGTAAAAATTCAGGAACCGAAGCGATGCCAAAAGGATAGTTCGTGCGACTCGCCATCCAGTTTTGAATACGCTCGTTCGTTCCGACAGGCACCGTGCTTTTGGTGACAATGATCTTGTAGCCATTCATGGCATCTGCCACCTCGCACGCTGCTTCTTCGATATAGGATAGGTTGGCTTCCCCACTCGGCAATGAAGGCGTACCTACCGCCAAAATAACAATATCAGCTGCTTGCACCGAGGCCGCGATATCTGTTGTAAAGCTCAGCCGCCTCTGCTCCACATTATCTTTAATTAGAGCCTTTAAGCCTGGTTCATAAATCGGTACCCCGCCTGCACGTAACTGCCGAATTTTATCTTCATTCTGGTCGATACAGACGACGGTATTTCCAAGCGCGGCAAAACAGACCCCTGACACCAGTCCGACATATCCGGCACCTACCACACATAGCTTCAAAAGCAATTCCCCCTTATACATGCTGTCTCATTGCATCGTACTTTTGCTCCGTTTTACTTCTCTATGCCTCTCCCTGTATGCCGATTATGATAGAGCGTGAGCCTTTTATTATGCCGATAGGATTTGAGAAAACGATAGATATACATTGGATTGTTATACGCATACCTCTTCCACAAACGCTTTGGCTCACAGAGCAGACGGTAGAGCCACTCCAGTCCCAGCCTTTGTATCGCTAGCGGAGGTCTGCGAACCTTGCCTGTAATATAGTCAAAGGCAGCCCCTACTCCGATCATCACGCCTCGGATGCGGTCCTTGTTACGATGCATCCAGATTTCCTGCTTCGGGCAGCCCAGACTAACGAATATGATATGCGCACCTGAGGCATTGATTTCCTCAATGATCCGCTTCTCCTCAGCTGGCTGAAGTTCACGAAATGGCGGTGAAAAGCTGCCCGCGATACGAATTCCAGGATAATCCTGCCCTATCCTGTCTTTTAAGCTATCCAGCGTATCCGGCGTACTGCCGTAAAAATATACGCTCACCCCCGTTTGTGGCGCACGTTCGCACAACTTCAGCATCAAACTGGGACCATCCACCCGATCCTGACGCTTAAACCCGTACAGCTTGAGCGCCCATACCAGTGGCATACCGTCTGGAGTACACAAATCAGCTTGAGTGAGCGCTTCGTGGAACTCGGGCTGATTCCCGGCCGTGACAATGGAATGGGTGTTGCAAATACATACATAACTGTCCTTTCGTCCGACTGCCCATTGTTCCAGCGTATGTACCGTCTCCTGAAATGTCAGTGCTGCAACATCTGTGCTCGTAATCCTTCCGACTCTATACTGGGGCGGCTGCTTCATTGTCACATTCCTCCATGGCCTCGCTATATATCGCCAACAGTTGCTTCACATTCACTTCTTCCGTGTAGTGTGCTGCATAGTTTTCCGCCACCTTCTGCCGCATAGCTGTATAGTCCTCATAGGCAACTGCATGGCGAATCACGGTCTTTATATTTTCCAGATCATCATGTTGAAAATGGAAACCCGTCACCCCGTCCTCTACGACTTCCTCCAGTGCGCCGATTCGGCTGCACAATACTGGCGTTCCCACCGAATAGGACTCTACAATCGTCATCGGAAAACCTTCATACCAAATGGAAGGCACCATGACATACATGGCCCGGCTCATGCAGTCCAGCACCGTGTCTCCATCCTGCTTGCCGAGGAACCGAATATCTTCCTGCGGATAAGCAGCAGCCAGTTCAGCCTTTTCCGGACCATCTCCAATGATGAGTAGTCTCAATCCGTCCCGATTTTCCAGCTGTGACCAGGCTTGCAGCAGATTGCGAACCCCCTTTTCAGCAGAAATCCGCCCCACGAATAACAAATAACGATCTTTGGAATCATACTTGGCTTTCACTGCTTGATGATGGATAAAATTCGGTTTCACTGCGATACGGTCCAGCGGAAGGCCACTTTCGGCAAATTTGTCCCGTGCAAACTCCGTCAGTGCAATATAGCGACTTACCTTGTGCTGCCATGTGCCAATCAGCTCGTTGAACTTAATCATCGCCGCCACCGGAATCGTCTGCAGCTGCGAGCCTCGGTAACATCCATGACGGATGGAATGCAGCAGCGAGCCGTGCAAGCATTTTTCACAAACCTCATTCCCACGCATAAAGGTTGCCGCCGGACAAATCAGCCTGTAATTATGCAGGGTCTGGACCACCGGAATCCCCAGCCGTTCACAGGCATGATAGACCGAAGGGGATATGACCGGGAAAAAATTGTGCACATGTACCACATCCGGTTTCACCCGCAAGAGCAGCTCTTTGATCCTTTTGAATTCCGGGAAGGACCATGCCGCCTCCACCGCCAGCTTGGCCATGTTGGCCAAACCTTTGCTTTGAATGCTGTCGTTGTGCACATAGTAATGCTCCGTCTCTATTCCTCTGGAACGCAGCATAGCCGATTCCTGCTCGACAACCTTGTCTTCTCCCCCACTTTGCTGATAAAAGTTATGGATGATCAGTACTTTGTTCACAGGCGGGGTTATTCGTCTGCTAACCTGCTGGCTCACGTGGCCGCCCCTCTTTCCTGTGTTGATTGCATAGCGTGATTGGAACTCATAGGCTTGATCCGCTGCTGGCTTACGATATCATCCGCAATCCGATCCCATGACATCCGCTCGATCGTAAGGAATGCTTGCTCGGCCAGGCTTCGTCTAAGCTCAGCATTCTCCAGCAGCGTGCCTATACGACCTGCCCATTCCTCTTCCGAAAAGCTTCTCAGCATCACTCCGCTCACCCCGTCCTCAATCAAGGTAACCGAGCCACCGTTCACCGAGGAAATAATCGGAACGCGGAACAGCATGCTTTCCAGCAGCACCATGCCAAAAATATCGTATTGCGTCGGAAACAGCATCACATCCGCCGCTCCGTAGATCTGCCACAGATGACGTTGCTCCACTCTTGGAAAATGTATAATACTATCCGTCAACCCCAATTGCTGGGCATATGCCCAATAACGATCCGTATCTACTTTCCGTCCATTCCCAACCATTAACAAAAGACAGCCAGGATGCTTTTGGAGTACTCTTTTGAACGTATTCAGCATAAAACGTATATTTCTTCTTTCCTCCAGTACACCGACATACAGCAGCACCGGGCGATCTCCGATCCGACGCAGCTCACTCGCAACCTCACGGTTTTCCTCGCGCGCTCCACTGTTGTCGTCACTGTTGAATCCGTTCTCTACATTGCTGCGATCCAGTCCGACTCCGATCGTTATTACGTTGTTGAAGCCTTTATTCTCCAGATAGCGCTTGGCCAGATCGGATTTAACATAGGTTCGGCGTAGAGACTTTGTCACCTTAGGCAGCAGCATAACATCGTACAGCTTGCGGATCAGTGCATGCGTGTTATCCCGGTATGGTCCGTGATACAGCGCCAGCTTGTCGGGGCATTTGCGGGAAAGCAGGTAGGTCATAATCTGGTTGTATTCTGTAGTAATGACCAGGTCATATGCTTTCAGAAAAGAATCTTTGAGAACCTCCCTGTAGATGCTGTTGCTTAAAAACTTGAACCCGTGCAGCCAGAGAATACGCAAGGTGCATCCTTCGTGCTGGTAAATCCGTTCCAGATGGGTCTCCTTACGATCGTTGTAGTAAACAATATCGCAATCGTAGCCTTTACGGACGAGCGCTTTACCCAAGCCAACTTCCTGCAAATTGTATGAGGCTCCATTCACCTTGCTGGCAAAGTTGCGAAGATACAATATTTTTGGAATCATCATCAGTGCTCCTGCCATTTCATATTGGGTGAGTTATGGCATGCGGGGTTAGAGGCGCTGCGCATTCCATTTGATCTTCCGATCGCTGTTGCAGTGGGATTCCCGGATATATAAAAAAAACATTACGAGGTAGGAATCCCACTGCAAAGGCGAACGCTAGCGCTTCTTCAGATTCAAATAGACCGCTCCGCTGCTGACCGCTGTTACCATAAAGTCACCCCATCTTAAAAAAGGGAATGCTGGGCATAAAGTGCCATTGCTGCGCGATTTGCGCGTGCGAATACATACAGGGCGTTGCTTCGTCAAACAACTTGTAATCTTGGCAGGTTATGGCACGCTCACAAGCAAGATGGCTATACTACCGCTAGGCTGACCAAGATGTCTTAACTAGGGCTTGCTTGTTGCTTGCCGTGAGTACTATTCATCAAGCTCTTTCGCCTTGAGAGAGCTATACAGAGTATTAATTACACCGGCATGCATGCTAGGTATGAAGTTCGCGGCGATAGGGCGTAGCTATCGCCGGGTGACTTTTACCTCCCCCACCTTATGGCTGGGGGAAATTCTTTTTGGTGACGGTGAAACGTAGCGGAGGGTAAGGATTTGAATCGAAGAAGCGCAGCGTTCGCCTCAAAGCTTTCCGAAGGAAAGCTCGCTTCGAAAGCATATTCCCCGTGGGATTCCGCCCGTTTACAGGGCTTATTTAATCCAGGAAATCCCTCGCTAACAGCGATCGGAAGATCAAATCCGTCCCGCAGCGGGCTGCCATCCACATTAACCGCTCCAGATCAACCCCGTCCCGTAGCGGCCTTTCCCCTCCAGCTTGGATGTTCCCCCTGCCGCTGTCTTTCCTCCATCATCTGCATATTAAAATGGTCTGCCCCTTTAAGCTGAGCGGCTGCCATATCCGCTACCAAGATCACGCTTGATTCCATCGGCACAAAGCGATATTTGTAGGCTGTAAGCCGATGATCCGTTTCGTGAAATAAAATGTCTTGGGCATAATTGCCCCATCGGTCCTTAGGCATCAAATCAATCGTCATACCTGCATGTGCAGAAGGCAGCAGCATATTGGAGCCATGAATGCCGATGACTAATCGGCTGGCTGCGTATATTTCGCATACCCGCAGCTCACTTTCCCGGTCGAAGCGTGATACACGCTCGTCAGAAATCCATGCCGGGAAGCTCCCTGTGCGCCCAAGTCCCGCGACTGTGAAACGATGATCAGGGAAGCTTTCTCTCAGCCTGCGGAACAGCCTGATGATTTTGCTCCGTTGATGATAAATTAGCGGTTTCAGTCCACGTTTGAGCTGTGGAAACTTTTGCACCACTCTGGCCATATGATGGTTGCCGCTCCACAAGCGGTCTTC
The DNA here is from genome assembly GCF_050516475.1 of Paenibacillus ottowii. Classification (NCBI taxonomy): domain Bacteria; kingdom Bacillati; phylum Bacillota; class Bacilli; order Caryophanales; family Paenibacillaceae; genus Paenibacillus; species Paenibacillus ottowii. Next base: position 2,280,910 of record NZ_CP191577.1, read on the forward strand.
CCTCCATACAAAGGTAATGCGTGGATTCGGTTCACGTTCCTCGTCATAACGCGCAACACCTGTAAATTGCTCAATTTCAAACTGGTTGGGATGCGAATATGCCGGACTGACGTACACCTCATCAAATCGCACCAATTCCTCAATCATCCGATGATGTAGCATAGGATAAAAATTTCGTGCCTTGCTGAATGGCACATCAACCGTCCAAATCTCAGATACATATGCCGGCACCATCCACTCCAGCGACTTTTGCACAATAACAATGATCCCTAATTCCGGTGATTGCTCATATTCGCGCTGAACATTCAGCAGCTTGAGCAATGCATGGCCATACAAATAATCTATAGTGTTGACAATGACTACACGCGAAGAAGCTTTCTTTTTATACACGGTCATACCGACTGCTAAATCATAGGAAGGATTCATCAAGGATTGCCGCAAAGGCTCTCCGAGCCATTTTCTTGACTTCGCATCACCGGTCAGCGTATAGTCAGGCATTTCTACACGATAAGGCGAATACGTCGCATGACCCACCCTCATGTCCTCAAGGTATTCACGTCCGCAACCCTCACATTTAGTACTGACACATACGTGGATTCCCTGCCACAGCACCTCTCCACCATGTAACGTACCTCCACAATGCGGGCACTGTTCCTCATGCCGAACAAACGGTTTAATCGGTATCATGATTGTTCTCTCCAACTTTCAGTACTGTAATATGAACATGCCAGAAGGTCAGAATGGACTTCATCATCCAACCCAAATTGGCTTTGACTTCCTTAAACAACAAATCCATTAGAAATACAGATATCGTAAAGGACAAAATCGTCGCCACTAAGGACCCTCGAACCCCAAGCCATGGGATCAGCGCGTAATTGAAGGCGATATTCGTAACCGCACCTATTACCGAGGTCAGCAGCGTATATTTGAACAAATTTTCGTTGGTGATAAACAAGCTTTTGGCGACACTAAAGTTGGTGAAAAATAGACGAATCGCAAACAGTGACAACAGCGAACCTGCTTCAGTGAACTCTCTCCCATACAGCACAACTACTACCCATTGGGATAGAAAAAATAAGGGAACTGAAGTCACAAGAAAGCATATAAACATCAGCCGATACACGTTAGACAACGTCCGTCTGTATTCATCGCTTCCTGTTTGCTTGGAACGCGTTACCACTGGAGCATAGGCTGTCGTCAGAACGACCGGGATAAAGCCCAGCACTTCGATGAGTCGGAGTGCAACGGAGTATTGCCCGACCGCTTCGTTCCCTAACATTTCACCGATAATGACCTGATCGATCCGTGCCTGCACATACACAGCGGAGGAGGACAAAATAAGCGGCCAGCTGTGATCCATGATTCGCCGAGCAGTCGTGAAGCGGAACGTCCACTTGTTCACACGCCGTCCTTCCCTATGGAAGAAATACAGCAGCAGCAAGCTCCCCAGCAGAAACTCTCCATGAGCACACAACGCCACTGTCCAGATTGGAGTACCGGACAACAGTAAAATGATTTTGGCGGTGGAACCGAGGACAAAGGCGGTATTCTTGGCAACGACCGTATATTTGGACAACATCTGCGCACGGAACCAGTAGTCGATAATATCAAACAACTGAAATACCGAGGCTGTAGCCAGAATCAGATTGATTAACCGTACTGAACTGTCTTCCGGTCTGAGCAGTGAAATAAAGGAATAGGACAATACAATGGCTACCAAAGTACCTAACAACTTCAGCAGAACCGCCGTGCCCAATAGCTCGTGCTCATCCTTGGGATCTTTGACAAGATCGCGTACTAATATTGAATCAAAGCCAAGAGTCGTAAAAATTAGAAACATTCCGAAAAAGGATTCCGCATAATTCCATTTTCCCAGTTCCTCTGGTCCCAACACCCTCGCCATGATAATGCTGACTGCTAGCCCGAACACCATGCGGATCATTTTGTCACCGAACAGCCAGGACGTATTCACCAACAAGCTTCTGCGCGGTTTGACACGTTTCTTGACTAATGTCATAGGTTCTACTCCATCTTGAAAAATGACCTCAAACACAGCTTTATAACCTGTTGATCTGTTAATGCAGCTGAAATCGTGTACAACGAAGAGACCCCCCAGCCAGCGGGTGGCCTCTTTCACCTCTTACACGACGACGGAAGCTTCGACTGCAGCCTGCCTTTTTACACGCTCCAAGTCTGCATCCACCATCATACGAACAAGCTGCTCGAAGCCGACTTCCAATCGCCAGCCCAACTTTTCTTTCGCCTTGGCACAATCACCAAGCAATAGATCTACCTCTGCCGGTCGAACAAATTGCGGATCAATAACAACGTAATCCTCGTAATTTAAACCTACGTGAGAAAAAGCGATTTGCAGCAGTTCCCGCACAGAATGCATTTCTCCCGTTGAAATCACGTAATCATCTGGTCGATCCTGCTGAAGCATCAGCCACATCGCCTTTACATAATCCCCTGCAAATCCCCAGTCTCGCAGTGAATCCAAATTACCCATGCGCAGCTCCTGCTGCAATCCCAGCTTGATACGAGCTACTGCATCCGACACTTTGCGTGTTACAAACTCCAGCCCACGGCGGGGCGATTCGTGGTTGAACAAAATACCAGAGCAAGCAAACATATCAAAGCTTTCGCGGTAATTGACTGTAATCCAATGGCCGTACACTTTGGCGACACCATAAGGACTGCGTGGGTAAAACGGGGTCGTTTCTGTCTGCGGTGTCTCCAGTACTTTACCGAACATCTCGCTGCTTGACGCCTGATAAAAGCGTGCTTCCGGTTTGGCAATCCGAACCGCCTCCAGCATATTGGTGACAGATAACGCTGTAATTTGCCCTGTAGCCAAGGGCTGCGGCCATGAAGCCGCTACAAAGGATTGAGCGGCCAAGTTGTAGACCTCATCCGGATCGGACTGACGGACGGCTTCGATCAGCGAAGCCAGATCAGTCATATCACCGGAAAGCCAGTGAATTTCATTTTGAATATGCGATACATTTTCAAAGTTTGGTGTGCTGGTTCGTCTGCGCATCCCATACACCTCATAATCCTTGGACAGCAGAAACTCAGCCAGATAAGACCCGTCTTGCCCGGTAATCCCTGTGATCAGCGCTTTTTTCATCCCAATTCCCCCACCGTTAATTATTGTTCAACCAGATCCAGACCTTGAAACGTCTGGTACACAGCCCTTAATCCTTCTTCTAGTGAAATACGCGCCGACCAGCCCAGCCCGGAAAGCCGGGATACATCCACCAACTTACGCGGCGTTCCGTCAGGAACGGATGTATTAAAAGTAATTTCGCCCTCATAGCCGACTACATTCTTAACTCGTTCAGCCAGCTCACGAATTGAAATATCCTCACCCACACCAATATTGACAATCTCATTTCCCTCATAGCTATTCATCAGAAATAGACAGGCATCAGCCAAATCATCCGAATGAAGAAATTCCCGGCGAGGCGTACCGGAGCCCCATACTTCTACCGTCGGAGAGTGATTCAGCTTAGCCTCATGAAACTTGCGAATCAGCGCAGGCAGTACATGAGAGGTTTGAAGATCAAAATTGTCGCCCGGCCCATATAGATTCGTTGGCATCACGGAAATATAACGGGTTCCGTACTGACGGTTGTAGGACTGACACATTTTAATTCCGGCAATTTTAGCAATCGCATAGGCCTCGTTGGTAGGCTCTAGCTCACCCGTAAGCAGATATTCCTCGCGCAATGGCTGCGGAGCAAATTTGGGATAAATACAGGTCGAGCCGAGGAATAACAGCTTGCTTACATTCGCCCGGTATGCCGCGTCAATCACATTGGTTTGTATAAGCAGATTGTCACGGATAAAATCAGCCGGATATTCGTTATTTGCCAAAATTCCGCCCACCTTGGCCGCTGCCAGAAATACATAATCCACGGGCTCTGTTTCAAAAAAATGATCTACAGCCTCTTTATCACGCAGATCCAGCTCACGGCTTGTGCGAGTAATAATATGACGATATCCCGCTTGCTGAAGCGCGCGGACAATCGCGGAACCTACCAGTCCATTGTGCCCTGCCACATAGATGTTGGAATGAAGCTCCATCCTTCTCTCCTACCCCTCTTTGTTAAATTGACTTTAATATGCATCTTTGGAGCCCAGCAGCACACGAAATGTTTTCAGCATGATGATCATATCCGTGCGGAAACTGCGTCTAGATATGTACTCCAAATCCAGTTCAACCATCTGGTCAAAGCTTAGATGATTGCGACCGCTGATCTGCCATAGTCCAGTGCAGCCCGGTGTAACCGTCAGACGCAGCTTATCCCTCACGGTGTAATCATGGACTTCTCTTGGCAGAGGGGGTCTGGGTCCTACAAGACTCATATGTCCACGCAGTACATTGAAGAGTTGCGGCAGTTCGTCGATGCTCGTTCTGCGAAGAAAGCGACCGACACGGGTAATGCGGGGATCGTCCCGCATTTTAAACATCGCACCCTCAATTTCATTTTCCACCAGCAGTGCAGACAATCTGGCTTCGGCGTCAGATACCATGGAGCGAAATTTGATCATACGAAACGGCCGCTCATGTTTACCAATACGTATTTGATAAAATAATGCACTTCCTTTGGGGTCCTCCAGCTTAATCAACAAAATGACGAGCAGAAATACCGGGCACAGTACGATAATTCCAATAAAAGACAATATAATATCCATACTTCGCTTTACGAACGGATATATGCTCCATCCTTGTCGTCGTTCAAGCCCATGAGTGACCGAATATACATCCACTGACGCGCCCAACGCTTCTGCCTCGTTCGAGCGGGAAGAAGACACGTCTCATCACCTCGCTCCTTATTTACAAATATTATTTATACATTGTTAGGAGAATTTTATATATTCTTATTTCCTCCGATTTATTCATGTCAGATTGCGTTCCTCCATACCACGATCGGTGCGGCGCTTCACGTTATTGAGCACTACACCCAAAATGCGCGCCTTTACTCTTTCCAAATTTGCCTTCGCCTTCTTAACGACGTCCTTTTTGACCTTCCCTGCCTGCACTACCAAAATGACACCATCACACATGGCACTTACAATGAGACCGTCCGGAAAGGACAGTAATGGGGGCGTATCCATCAAAATCACGTCATAATGTTCTTTTAGGTCAACTAGTAGAGCCTTCATTCTACGGGAACTAAGCATCTCGGACGGGTTGGGTGGATTCGGTCCAGCTGTGATTGCATGCAGATGATCAATCCCGGTTTCCTGAACCACCTCCTGCCATGTCTGTTGATTGGCAAGTACTCTTGTCAGTCCCGTATGATTGCGCAAACCAAACATATGATGCAAGGAGGATCGACGCAGATCCATATCCATAACCAGCACTTTTTTCCCCTCTTGCGCATAGGTTACAGCCAAATTGCTAATCGTGACTGTTCTGCCTTCACCCGCCTGAGCAGAAGCCACCATCATCACTTCAATTGGCTCGTCTACAGAAGAAAACTGGATGTTAGTGCGAAGCATGCGGTATTCCTCCGAAACGGAAGACTGAGCATGTAAGGATGTAACGAGCTGATTATTGATTAATCGCGGCATATTGTCCCTCACCTACCTGTTTAGGAGTTGTAGTAGAGCTGTCAGAGCGTCTATCCTCTTTTTTCATTTTTGTAATTAGGGATAATATAGGCAGACCGAGCTCTTTTTCAACATCCTCCTCATTCTTAAATGTATCATCCAATACCTCCAGCAAAAACGCCAAGCCTATTCCTAGCAATAAAGAAATGGCAAAAGCAATAAAAATCTGTATAGCGGGATTATTGTTCACAGGAGCTGCTGGATCATTCAAACTGGCTTCGCTTAGGATGGTGACATTGTCCATTTTCATGATAGAGGGGATTTGCCGTTTGAATACTTTGGCTACCGCATTGACGGTTTTCACAGCCTTTGTATACGACAAGTCGCGGACTGTAACATCCATGACCTGTGAATCACCTGCGGTAGTTACTCTCAATTTTTGCGCCAAAGCTGACGGAGTAACCTTGAGATCGGGGAAGCTGGCGACCACCTGATCCATAATCGCCGAGGAGATCATAATTTGCTTATAGGAGTTCGTTAAGGCTATGTTGGTTTGCACTACACTGTAATCGACAACACCTGCACGATCCGGTCGTGGCGTCTGGTTAATAATGAGCTTTGCAGTAGCTTCATAAACCTGCGGGGTAAAATATACATTTTTTATGCCTACTACAGTACACACCAGCAGTACAATACTGCCAATCAACCACATTCTTTTGCGGATCAAACGGATGTACTCTTTCAACTGCACAAGACCAGTCCTCCCTGCTTGACTTGTTTTCGATGGCATAACGCTTGTACTGATCCTCTGCATGACGGGAAAAGAACGATGCATGACCCTCTAATCTATAGTAAAATGTTGTATAATAGCGCATAGAAGGTCTAGCCAGCGAATAAGCACGAAATGCTCAATCATCGGTGGCCTCTTAGGGTATATTAATGAAGATATAAGTGAAAACTATGAAATGCGGATACGTTATGTAACTTACATAATCAATTTATGATACAAATTGTATCTTGTCAAGCGTAAAATTGCTCTTTTTACCTTTCTTAACCTTGCCTTCAGGAGGAAAAACAGATGAATTATGGAACCCGCATCGCTGAATTACGAGAACTTAAGGGATTAAAACAAGAGGAATTAGCGCAATCCCTCGGAATTACGCGGGCGGCTCTTTCTCACTATGAAAAAAATAGACGCAAGCCAGACTTTGAGACCCTGACCAAGCTCGCTGATATTTTCGAAGTAACCATCGATTACTTGGTGGGACGTACGAGCCAGCCGACAGCCATATTAGATTCAGATGTGAGGGAATTTGTGGATCAGCTTGAACTGTCCGACGAGGATATCCTGCAACGTTTTAACCTGACGATTGACGGACGCACCTTGACTGAGGAAGAAGCCAAGCGTTTTATCGCGTTTGTTCGAATGGAACGAATGATGGAATAATGAAAACGCTGCTGCTCGGTGTTTGGATCAAGTAGGACCAGCAACTGAAATTTACATGCGCTTGTCCTTCCGGCACTTGATGTCATCTACATCGCCATTCAGCCATTCCGGTGTCGTGATCCCACATTGGAGCAAAATGTTCCGGATGTCCAAGTGGATGACAGCTTCGCCTGCTTTCCGTGCGTTGTTTCGAATAAGAGGGCTGTTCTCCCCTAATTCTGTTTCCTTATTCATTCAGCATTAACCTCACTTTATTATTCTTGGTCACCGGAAAGAAATTCCTTACAAACCATGTATGTATAGTCATGAACAAAACTATTATATATGAATACATAGCTGCAATGTTGTCGTCTTATGACGAGAATATAAAAGGATTTTCTTATTTTTTTCTCCATTATACGTAAAGTATTGGCAATTCAGAACGATTTGCAAATAAAAAAGAACCTGCCAGGTCCTATTTTCTCCTGATAGGTTCTTTTTTGCTTTCTATTGAATTGATGTTAGGTATTCATTAGGTAAGGTCCTATATGCATTCAGGTGTGATTAAGCAACCTCGGCTGCCTGAGAAACCTGAGTCCCCCCGGTCGCTCGGACTTTGTAGAAGTAATGACTTCCGTCTTTTACCGTGCGATCCGTATACGTGCTTCCTGCTACTTGCGAGGCAATCACCTGGTAGGCACCGTCTGTCTGGTCGGCACGCAGCACATCATAGGAGGATACGCCTTCTGCTTGAAGCCAATTAATCTTCACCGCTCCATCTTGAATAGAGGCGGCTTTGACCTCTGTTGGAGCAGAGGCTGCGGCCTGGTCTGTGCTTTTTAATTCCAAGATATATTGTACCGATTCGCCAGGCCCCAGCTTTTCTTCAAAATCAAGAGCAGGCGATGCCTTGAGCCCTGATATGGAACGCTGCGCCTGACTGTAGGTGGAACCCGCTCCAAAACGTTCCCCCGTGTACAAGCCGGCTTTTGGCATCGTCACCCTTGCACGAACGGTCTGCGTGGTGGATTCAAAATTGACTAGATTCACCAGCAATTTGTTCGAGGTAGCGCCGCTGCCTGCCAGCGGTTTAAGCTTGGATGTATCGACCGCGCGAACATAAACCATTTTATCCTTGGTATCCTCTGGATTCAGAATGGTATAAGTCAGCGGTTTGCCATGCGTGGCATAAGCTAGACTTAGGCGTCTCATGATCTTAACGCGGGTGTCCTGCCCTTGCCCAAACGGATAGATTTCCGTATTAGCCGGATTGTGGCTTTGTAGATCAAAGCCTGTTTTAAACAGCGTGTAATCCTTATAAAAAGCTGCATGCTGGATAAACATATCAGCAAACCCGATTTGCGAGCGCATAATCCGATCGAATGCGGCAGCTTGTGGCTGACTGGCCCCGTAATCAGGGTTATCTCGATGCGTATCGTTAGTGCCGAACTCCGTATTTAGCATTTTTTTCGCTAGTCCATCGCTCGAACCACCAAAGGTTTTCAAATTTTGAACGAAGCTGCCCCCGCCCTCTTCATTATACGATTCACCGTAGGCGTGTCCGTTGGTCAGGTCGGTGACTTCTTCCAGCTGTTTACGCTGCGCAGGGTCCCGTTCCCATCCATCCGGATCACCACATTTTTGTGTCCCTCCGGTTTGATTTTTGCACGCCTTGGTAGAGTATGTCGGCCAGTAGGCCCAACCCGGCGCTACAGTTTTGAGATGCGGTGCCAATTGTTTGCCTTCCGTATTCAACCACTTAGCCACAGCCAGATCTACCGCCTTGGAACGGTTAAACAAACCAGGTTCATTATCTACTTCATAATATTGAAGGTATGAACCGTATTTTTTTACATAATCACGCAACTTTTGCTTGGCCGTCTCTGGCAGAGTCCCGTCTTTTTGCAGCTTAATATCACCTGTGTATAGATACAAAGCAGACGACTGCATATTATACTGCTTTAACGTTTGATAGTAATCATCCACGTCTGTGCATGCCTTGCCCACATTACTAGCACAGGTGACCCTCATGATGTTGCCGCTATAGGCAATTCCCAGCCATTTGAGAACGTATGGCAGATGCTTAACTGCACCCTGATCATAATAAAATTCTTTATTGTTCACATTCGTACCGGTCAGTATATATTTACCATGTACCGGTTCGGTCGCAGGGGAAGCTAACGTCTCCAAGCTCAAGTCATCCCAAGTCCACCACACATTTTTATCTTCTGCAGAGGAGCAGTATAGGCAGCGCGCTGTCTTTAGCTTGAGTACGTTAACACCGCTTTGCAATTGTTCTTTTGGGATATACAGCTCGTAGTTATCTTTGAAATTATAGGTACTCCCAGTGCCGGATACCCCGGCAATCTGAATAATTCCGGACAACTGATGATTTGAAAAAACAGCCATCTGCGGCACAGCTTTGCCCGCATCCAAAATCCGAACGCGGAATATCATACCATTGGGAGGAATCTGATTCAGCTTATACTGGAGTGTCAGTTCTGGATTCGTCGATGCATTCAATCCGGGAGGAACATCTCCACTGCTGAGCAATACCGGAACTGTTGTATTCTTTGCTTCCGACATCGCCGACAATGTTGCTTTACCAGATGATTCGGTAGAAGTTGCTGCTGCAGAAATATCGATATTATCCCTACCGACCCCCCCTTTAAATTCCGCTGAAGAGTCATCCCTCTGACCCAGCTTCCACACTGGACTGGCTGCCGCTACCTTATCTGTCTGCAATTCTGCACTTTTTGAAGGCGGATATATAAACCAAACGATCATGGCTAGAGCTGCGATACCTAGTAGTCCGGATAATACGACCGCATACCTATGGGTCATCCATTTTTTCATCATATGATACACCCTCTCTCCTCAAAATTTTTGACCGGGAAAGAGTTCTATCAAGGAAGAAACAAAGCGTTTCCGGGAACCACCGCTTTCGCTTCATGCTGACTTTCCCACATCAGACGAGCCATCGCATCGCCTTTTTCATCATAGTATTCCACTTTTAGATTTACCATTTTACCTGCTTCCAAAGCAATGCTACCTTTACGCTCTGTCCAGCTTTGTTTGAACCAACTGTCAATTACCAACGTGCCGTCTACCCATACGCGGATACCATCATCGGATATCGTTGTAAACGTATAGGTTTCACTGTATTGTGGTTTGACTTTACCTGTCCAGCGAACCGAGAACTGGTCGGCATTTACCTTTGGATCAGCAGCAACAGCGCGCCAGTTGTAATCCAGCTTGCTGTCTGTACGAATCAAAACAGGATTGCCGCTCAAATTCATATTGTTGAAATATTCGCCCCGCAGCCCGTTCACATATACCACATCAGGCACGGAAGGAGGAGTCGGAGCTGGGGGTACGACCACTACTGGGGGAGCAGGGATAGGCTCGCTTTGTCCCTCACCCGGTAAGGTCGGTATGTCTGTCCCAGGTAGTTGCATTGCTGCCAGCCCTTTTTTCACATCATCCCGTGTCAAACTCCTTGGATCGTTCATATAATCCTGTATTTGATTGGTTGTGTTATTCTCGGTCAACATGTTGCCCCACGTCATGGAATATACCCATTTCGGCTGAGCCTGCAACACCTCAGAGCTAGGCATCTCACCATGCTCCCCAATGGCAATCGGCTTATTCCGTGCCAGTCCGAGCAATCCTTCATAATGACTTTGCTTAAAATCATTGTTGTAAATGTCTAGTGCCAAAATATCCACTTTGTCATCCCCCGGATATTTCGGAGTATACGGGACAGTGTAAGAATTAGGAGCATTGGGACTCCACACCCACAGCAGGTTGTTCAATTGATGCGTGTTTACAAAACGGTCGTACATGATAGTCCATAGCTGATTGAAATTGTTCTTGTTTCCCCACCAGAACCAGTCGCCATTCATTTCATGGTAAGGTCTCCACAATACCGGAACCCCTGCATCACGAAGCTGCTTTAACGATACAGCGACCTTATCCAGATCGGCAATAAGGAGGTTATACTGCGTAGTGCCTGGCGTTACGTATTTATTGAACTCCGCCTGACTTACTTTTGCCTGCACATTGGCCCAAGTCAGCGGCCTACCCGGCAGCGCTTCATGAAAAGTCATCGTCACAATACCGCCAGATCTGCTCCAAAGAATAGCGCTATCAACGACATTTTTACGTTGTGCTGCTTCTATAGTGTCAGATTGACCAGAGATGGCTCCCATCTCATAGCCGTGCAGACCCACATACGCCTGGCTGATTTTATGGACCTTGTTGCTTAGTTCATCTGGGCTCTCCAAATAATCATGCTGACCAGTGACTGTTTTTTTTCCAGAGATGCTGAGTAAATAATTGTATAGTTCACGGGCCTGAGTAGAAGCGTCCGAATTAACAGGTTGTAATGAAGCGGCATTTACCACAGACAAAAAACCACCAAAACCGACGGGAAACAAAGAAAAAAGCATAACAACGGGGAGCACATGACGTATCAGTCGATACAGAGGAATAAATTTGAATCTCACTTTTGCTCTTCCTTTCGGTAGCTAGGCTGCCATCCTTACGGGAAGGCCCTTTAGCTTTGCGTACCTGCCTTTCGACAGGGCTGCGTTTATCGTTGGAAGGAGTTTGGATTCCTTCTTAACCTAAGTATCGACTTTTTTTTACCAAAATTTAATAGGTCATGTTCATAAATTTACAGGTTTTCGCCCAATTTCGACAGTTTAGGTCATAAATTTTCATCAAATTTTCTTTTTTACGTTTTTACGAAAATAATTATCAGATAAATTGATGACGAGAAATTTCATTCCAATTCATACAAAAGCGTACAATATCCTCTTCAACCAACTCAGAGCCAGTCTGCACTTCAATCAAATCCACATCGGTCACAGCTAAAATGCTATGCTTCGTCCCTTCAGGGATGCGGACGACATCACCAGCCTTCACCTTGTGCAGCTTCTCATTCAAAATAATTTCTGCTTCGCCGCTAATAATAGTCCAGATTTCGCTCCGTTTGAAGTGAAGCTGGTAGCTGATATTTTTACCTTTGCGTACGCGGATTCGTTTGGTCAGAACCTCATTACCCTCGTCATACTTTACATAGTCTACAACCCGATACTGCCCCCAACGACGTTCTTCATACATTGGACGCTGATCATGAGCCTTGAGCACTTCCTTGATGCGTGGACTTTCTGCCTTATTGGTCACAAGAATACCATCTGGGCTAGCAGCTACAATCAGATCATTCGTTCCAATGATCGCCACCGGAATGTCCAACTCATTAATAAGACTCGTATTAACACAATCCTCCGTTACTACCCCTCTGCCCACTTGCTGATGAGACATCTCTTCTGTGAGGGTGTTCCAGGTTCCTAGATCCTTCCAAAAACCATTGTATGGAAGAACGACGATATCCTTTTCCTTCTCGACTACTTCGTAGTCAAAGCTGATTTTTTCCAAAGAAGCATATTGCTTTTGCATTTCTTCATAATTCAGCGGCAAGCCCTTGGCTGCCAAAATATCCAGCAAATAGCTTAATTTGAATGCAAAAACCCCGCAGTTCCATAAAGCATTGCGTTCCATTAGACGTTCCGCCTGCTCCCGGTCGGGTTTCTCTTGAAAATGGCTCACTTCACGGTAGCCTGTGCTACCTTGAATGGCATCGTTTTTTGGAATAATATAACCGTATTTCTCTGAAGGATAGGAAGGGACAACCCCGATTAGTGCAAGCTTTCCTTCACTCTCCTGAAGTGTATGTTCCAGTTGGGCTACGGAAGCAAAGAAAGCATCCTCTACATAAGGATCTACAGGCAATATAGCTATAATTTCATCAGGCGAAACACCTGCAATGGAATATAGATAAGTCGCTGTCAGTGCAATCGCAGGAAAGGTATCTCTGCGTTCCGGCTCAACAATAATGCGCGTATTCGGTCCGACCTGACTCTGGATCATTTCGACCTGCGCTCTTCCTGTCGCAATAAACGAGGATTCGGATAATCCGTTGTCTCCCAATTGTCTCCATACCCGCTGCACCATAGATTCCGAAATCCCTTCCGGGCTCTCCAGGACCTTCAAAAATTGTTTGGAACGGGAATCGTTGGATAACGGCCATAATCTTTTACCGGAACCACCAGACAAAAGTACGAGCTTCATATCTCTCCACTTCCTCTCTATTATGTGTGGGTGATCGAATGGGGCTAGGTTGAGTAGCCCGCTACGGGCTGGATTTGATCTTACGATCGCTGTTGTCGTGGGATTCTTCGGATTGTGTAAGACATTTATATGTAAGAATCCCACTTCAAAGGCGACCGCTCCGTTTCTCCAGATTCAAATCCATTCCTGCGCTACTCAAAAATGCATCATACGATCATACCTTGTGGTGCAAAAGGCACGACCGGACATTATTAAGTCCGGTCAGCCTGTAAAAAACGTTCGGGAGCTCGGCGCTTGCCCGCTGTGCTTGCAAGCTTCTAGAATCGAGGTTTCGTAACGTCTTGCCAAGATTGCTGTGACAATCGCAATGGCGTCTTTACTATACAGGAGCAGCATATCCGCATGGTAAGCTTGCTCCACAGGGGGGCACTGGGCCATAGCCGCATGGTAGGCTTGCTCCACAGGGGACGCTGGGCATAGCCGCATGGCGTCCTTGATCAGAAGGAGCGGCTCAATCATGCCGCTCCTTCTGATCCACCCTTCCTACTCCCATCCCATAAGATGGGAGGTTAAAAACCGTGACTCTGTGTGGAAAAGCAGCGGAGCGGTCCATTTGAATCTGGAGAAGCGCTAGCGTTCGCCTTTGCAGTGGGATTCTTACCTTGGAATGTTCTATAATCCAGAGAATCCCACTGCAACAGCGATCGGAAGATCAAATGGAACGCGTAGCGTCTTCACCCCCGCCACAGCCACAGTCACTTTTTAATCGTCACTTCGGTCACTTTTTAAACTTCCACCTTATCTCTGTTCCACCCACTCATCCGCGGACGACCCACGGAATAGTATTCCAGCCCAGAGCCTTGAATCTGCTCTTCGGTGAATACGTTACGACCGTCAATCAGAACTGGCTTGTGTAGAATGGAGCCCAGTTGCACAAGATCGACTTTTTTGAACTCTTCCCAATCCGTCAGCAGGCAGACAGCATCGCTTTTTTCGGCGGCTTGCTGCGGGGAGGAGCACCATACAATATTCGGATGATCCACGCGCTCCTTGAATTTATCCATCGCAATCGGATCATATAGCTTGACAACAGCTCCTGCTTGAATGAGCGTTTCTACGATTTCCAGTGCTGGAGCTTCGCGGATATCATCTGTATTAGGCTTGAAGGCGAGGCCCCAAATGCCAATGGATACGCCGTTTAGCTGACCCAGCGATTCACGCAGCTTGGATACAATCATAAAGCGTTGGTCGGTATTCACTTCGACCACCGATTTTAACAACTTGAACTCATAGTCTACATTACCTGCAATTTGGATGAGCGCATTCGTATCTTTCGGGAAGCAAGAGCCCCCGTATCCAATCCCTGCTTGCAGGAAAGAGGAACCGATCCGTTTGTCCATACCCATACCTTCAGCCACGCAGGTAACGTCAGCGCCAACCTTTTCACAAATATTAGCAATTTCGTTAATAAAGGAAATTTTAGTTGCCAGAAACGCATTGGAGGCATATTTGATCATTTCAGCACTGCGGATATCCGTCACATAGATTTTATCTGTGAAAACTTGATGCAGAGTGACCATCGTTTCACGCAAACCTGTATTGTCCAAACCAATAATGATTCGATCTGGATAAAGCGTATCATTGATGGCTGAACCTTCTCTCAGGAACTCCGGCGCGGATACAATATCAAACGACAAGCTCGTATGACGAGCGACTACATCCTTAATCTTTTCGTTCGTTCCGACAGGTACGGTACTCTTGGTCATAATAATCTTGTACCCGTTCATGGCTTTCCCGACATCAGCGGCCGCCTGTTCAATGTAGGACAAATTCGCCTCGCCATTAGCCAGTGAAGGTGTACCTACCGCTAAAATGATGACATCCGATCGGCGTACCGCATCGGCCAAATCCGAGGTAAACTCCAAACGACCAGCTTCCAGATTCAACGCGATCAATTCCTCAATACCCGGTTCATAAATCGGAGATTCCGCACGATTCAACATGTCGATTTTGTACTGCTCCAGGTCGACACAAATCACCTCATTACCTTTTTGCGCAAAACATACACCCGAGACGAGCCCAACGTATCCAGTACCAATTACAGCCAGCTTCATTCCGTTCATCCTCCTTTTAGAAAGTTCACATAGGCTTGTTCTACATACTTTTTTAGTTGATCCTTGAAGTTATCTTCATCAAATTTGCGAGCATGGTTAATGATATCGTCCACATTCCATGCATGTTGCTCAACCTTTGCGACGGCCTCCAGCACATCGTCTACCTGATGCTTGCGGAAAAATACGCCGTTCACATGAGGAACAATCGTATCCAGCGCTCCCCCGCCCTGAAAAGCGATAACCGGCCGTCCGGCCGCATTCGCCTCCAAAGGCGTAATACCGAAGTCCTCTTCCCCTGGAAAAACGAGCGCCCGACATTCCGCCATCAGCTTGTTAACCTCTTCATCCTCAAGTCTGCCGAGGAACTCAATGTTCGGGGCAGCCATGGCTTCGAGTCGTTTACGATCCGGTCCTTCGCCAACGATGCGCAGCTTGAGACCGTTACGTTTGAATGCCTCAATCGCGAGATCAATGCGCTTATAAGACACCAATCGGGATACGATCAAATAATAGTCACCGATGCTTGTAGCACGTTTAAAACGGGATGTATTGATAGGAGGGAAAATAACATCTGCCTCCCGTTGGTAATAGTGCAGAATTCTCCGCTTGACGACGGAAGAATTGGCGACAAACTGGTCTACGTTGCGAGAAGTTTTGGCATCCCATGTTTTCAGCCTGTTCATGTACAGCTTTAGCATATTTTTGAGCAGGTTGGATTTGGACTGCCGGGCCATATATGTATCGTAATCCCAGGCAAACCGCATCGGTGTGTGACAATAACAAATGTGAAACGTATGCTTTGGTACCTGGATGCTTTTCATAAATGCGCTGCTGGAGCTTAAAACAATGTCGAAATCCCTAAAATCAAAATCACGGATAGCGATGGGATACAGCGGCAGCACTCCTTTGAAGTTGGCCTTCACTCCTGGGATGTTTTGTAGCCAAGTGGCTCTAATATCCGCATCCTTCAAGTTACGCGACAGACGCTCATCGCTGAACACTGTTGTGAAGATGGGAGCCTCCGGATACATATCATGGAATACCTCCACTACCCTTTCCGCTCCGCCCATTTGGATTAAGTAATCATGTGCTATCGCTATTTTCATCTGAATCATCCTTTAACGCGAATGTCGGTCAGACTCCTGCCAACAAACCCTTATAGTAATGAACTATATCCTTAACAGTGTTCTCGATGACAAAATGCTTCTTGACCCGTTCCATCCCTTTCTCACCCATCTGCTGACGTTCTTGTGGATGCTCCAGCATCCAGCGGATGGCTGCTTCCAGCTTGGCTGGGTCTCCCGGTTCAATGAGCAGCCCGGTTTCATTGGGTACTACCGTTTCCTTGGGACCACCTTCATTTGAAGCAATCACGGGCAAGCCTGCGGCCATGCCCTCAATAATGACCTGACCGAATGGTTCCGGTGTAATGGAGGTATGAATGAGCAAATCACAGCGCTGCATCAGGCCCTGAATGTCATCGACGTGTCCCATCAGATTGACGTTTGTCAATCCGTATTCGCGCATCGTGGATTCCAAACGTTGTTTGTATTCCTCTTCTCCGAACAACGCATCTCCAGCCAGCCAGAATTTCACACGCTGATCTGGTAAAAAAGAGCGGGCCGCTTCCAGTAAAATATGTTGTCCTTTCCATTCCGCCAATCTGCCAACCAATACAACGTTAAACGAGTCATCGCCACGTACATGCGCAGCCGAATCACGAGCTGTAATTGCTTTGGCAAAAGCGGAGTAGACGACAAGCGTCTTTTTGTCCGGAGGTAATTCCAACGCACTCAGCGTGGATTTGGAATTGGCAATCACTCCGTTGGGCAAAAAGCGGGACATCAGCCGAATCCCTTTGGCCACAATCGGCTTCAGATACGGCGGACCGATATGGTCACGGATATGCCAGATCAATGGCAACTTCGCTGATTTGGCCGCTACTGCACCATATAGTGCAGACTTGAGTGAGTTCGTGTGGACACACACGACTTTTTCCTCACGCAGCAATGGCGCGAGTTTTCTGCCGTAAGCCAGCAAGCGAAAGGCTGCTGCAGGCGCACCCAGATTAACGGCATTCCGTCCCCGATTACGAATCGAATCATCTAAGGGAACGATACGCACATCAATATTACGCTGGCGAAGCCGATCCGCCAAATCGCCCTCCTCCGCCAAAATAACGAGCGGATCGATATGTTCTCCGATATTCGTCAGGATGTTATACAAAGCGACTTCGCCGCCGCTCCATCTTGCCGTATGGTCAATATAAGCCACTCTCATCATTTCGCCGCCGCCTTTCTGTCAAGGACCTGTCGGAACACTTCTTCCACCTGTTCCGCTACATGTCCCCATGTGTATCTGCTCAGGACATGGTCCCGGCATTCCTGTGCATTCGGTAGAAGTTCACGATGATCCAGGACACGCAGCAGCCCTTCAGCAATGGCTTCACTGTCCGTCCCCTGGAACAGTAGCTCAGGACGGAAACCTCTTAAAATTTCCTTGTTGCCGCCTACAGGAGTAGCCAGTACAGGCAGTCCCGAAGCCATCGCCTCGACGGTGATCAAACCGAAACCCTCTAGCGCCTGTGTTGGGACAACAAACAAATTCGAGGCTTGATGGTACAGGGGCAGCTCCTCATCCGACACATAACCAAGCAGCCTTACATGGTTATGAAGATTGTATTCCGCCACCTTGGAAGCCAATTCCTCCATCAAGGGACCTCTCCCCCCAATCAGCAGCAGATGATCAGGATGTCGCTCGGTTACTCGTCGCCATGCTTCGAGCAGTTGCAGCAGTCCCATGCGATTCACAAGACGACGAACGGTTAGCACAATCGTCGCATCTTGTGGCAAATTCAGCTGCTTTCGTACGGCTGCCCGATCCTCTGCCGGATGGAATCTTTCTACATTTGCCGCACCGGGAATCACATGGATTTTGCTAAGTGGAACTTTATAGTGCTCATGTAAAATATCGCGAAAAGTCTCGCTTAGCACTATAAATTTATCCGCCAGACCATAAGCTTTCATTTCAATGGATTTGGCCAACGTCGTTTTTAGAAAATGCTTAATTCCCTGTCCTTCAATCTTTAATTCCTCCGTCCAGGGTCCGTGGAAAGTGGTAACGACGGGGATTCCTCTTTTTTTCGCCTCTAGTGCCGGCCCGACACCATAGGGAGCAAAGTGGGAATACAGCACATCGATCGGTTGCTTGTCGAACAGCTCTGCTGCATATTTTTGCATCAGATCTCTGCGCTTCCAGATAGATTGCTGCTTGCTGCCAATCGAATGAATCCGAATACGGTCTTGCGCCTGCGGCTGCTCATCACTACAGATGAGAGCATCCAGCGTATTGCCTTCTAGCGTAAGCTGCTCACAGATGGACTTGAAATAGGTGTTGAGACCGCCCGCCTGCAGTGACGGCCAGCTGAGCCCCGTGGCGGCAATACGAAATCCGTTATTGTACGACATAGCTGGTTTCTCCTTTCTGCTCGGTCTGTCCGTCATCTACGATTTCTATCTTTTTTCTCCGCTTGGTTAGCTCATAGTGCTTGAAGCAGACGAGAAACTCATACATGACCCAGAAAACGGCTACTGCAAAACCCGCTAACCCCTTGCGATATAAGCCTTGAACAAAATACTTCTGTACAAAACGGGCCGGAGGCCTCCACAATAGTCTGGTAATCCGAAAGGATCTCCCTTTGTTAAATGCCGTCTCTGCTTCCAGATCTGTATATTTGTTGAAACGGGTCATATGATCACTGATGCTGCGGAAGCCATAGTGCCATAACACGCCCTCCAGATTGACGATCTGGGAAGAGGCTACATCCGGCATTTCATGAACAAGGCTATTGGTAATGCCATAAATTTGCCGATTGTACAAACGAACCAAGTACTCACCCTTGTTCATCCATTTGCCGAGAAAATCGCCAATGCGAAATACGGAATAGGCTTTGGCAGGATCGTGGAGCGTTTCCTTTACTTTCAACAATTCACCAAGCAACTCTGCATCCACTACTTCGTCTGTATCTATCAGAAAAATCCAATCAAATTCCGCTTTATCAACACCAAACATGCGCTGTTTGGCATAACCGGGCCATGGGTTGGAAAACACCCGACAGCCCAATGATTCAGCTACCTGAATCGTATTGTCCTTGCTCCCTCCGTCAATGACGACGATATCGTCCGCAAAGGGCTGGCAGGATTTAATGGCAGCTGTGATTCGAATGCCATCATCCTGAGCGATAATAACTACGGATATCCGGTTGTCCGCGGGAACGCTAGACATGTGGTTCATTAGCGGGTGCCTCCTTCTTTATCTAACCGTTAACTGGCTTTTTCCGGATGTAATGTGACATCGTTGATCGGAGCCATTGAAAATCTTGTTTGGAAATAAGCAGTCTTGGAATTTTCATTTTCAGAACGAATTTAACATTACATAAAATGAAAACGAACCGTAAAATCCCCGAAGACAACATTGCTATCCCTGCACCCGTCAATCCATATCTCGGCACGAGTATGGACAGCAATGGAATGACGAGCGCCAATCCGACACCCTGTAGAATGGTAACCAGCTTTGGCTTGCCCAACGCCATAAATTGTTGTGCCAACACCATGGTACCTCCACTGATAGCAACCTCAAGCACCAGAAACCGGAATACCGTAAGCGCTTGTTTAAACTCTTGACCATATAACAAAGTAAATACGAACGGAGCAATCAGCATTAACATCAGCGCAGCCAAAAAGGTTGCCGTTGAAGTGATTCGAAATGCCCGAAAGGTGATGGCTACCGCCTCTTCCTTATCCAGACCAGAGGCTTTGGGAAACAGCACGACAATGATCGAGGTTGAAAATACATTCACCATCCGGGCCAGGCTGACCGCTACCGCATATAACCCGAGATCAGCAGGTCTGAGCAGACCCGCAATCAAAATCTGGTCAATGTATGTGGAAACTTGCCCCATCAGATCATTTCCGTATGAACCCATACCGTAGGTAAAGAGATTTTTAAATTGCGTCCAGCTGTTCTTTACCTTCGGTTTGTACAGCCGAATCATTCGTATCGTGACGCCGATATAGATCGGCATGCCTGGCAGTAAATAGGCCAATGCTGAGGTGTACGGATTCATCGTCCCTGTCAGGATCAGAATCGCCAGACCCAGCAGCGTACTTAGGGGTACCAGATACCGGAATAAATTGTACTGTTTATATTCCGAGCGAACTTGAAGCAACGCATTATTGATCTGTGAAATCGCTATAAGCGGACACATCATCATGGAGCACTGCGCGAAAAGTATGACCGATGAAGAAAAAGAGCGCAGCCAATAAGGAATTAGAAATACCCCGATGAGTGTCGCCAGACCCCCGAACACCGAAGCCAGCAGCAAGGCCAGACCATACAGCTTGCCTGTTTCCTCAGGCTTCCTTTTGGCATTGTAAATCAATGCAGACGGAACACCGAAGCTCATGCAGAAGGCAAGAAATTGGGACCAGTTCACCATCGCTGTCTGTTCCCCGCGTCCAGTCGGACCCAAGAATCGTGCCGTCAGCACACCAGTCAGCATATTCACGACGAGAATCAGCATACTGAATATCATCGTTTTTACTGCTGCAGAGCTGTTATTTTTGCTTTTGGCAAACCGAATCACCGTGGACCATAGCGTCCGGACAGGTGCGGATAATGCTTGTAAGTTTTGCACAGCCTTTACCTTCTTTCCGCGATGACGTCTTTTGCCCATAGTCCTATTCCGATCATCATCCAGATCAAATAGCCGCGCATACCGGGGAAACCGTTATCCGATATGAGACTGGCTACAGCTCCGGCCCATGTAGCCAACGCCAGTCTAATATAAGGCTGACTGGAATTCCGTTCGGCAATACGGACGAGAAGGCGCTTGATGATAACGAACAGACCTCCGAAGAAAAAGAATGCTCCGCAAATACCGAAGGTGAGGAAAATGGCTATATATCCATTATCCATAATCCCAAGTTCACCGAGATCGCCGCCGTTATCAAGCTTGGTTCCAATTCCTACACTCCCGATCCCCTGCCCGACCGGATTGCTAGTAATCGCCGGAAGCATCGTATGCAGTAAATCCAGACGTTCATTGTACGAATGATCCTGTTGAATATCTGTCAACGTCTGCATGCGAGCCACCAAACCTTCTGCCCCCGGAAGTTTTGGAACTATAAAGTAGAGAAGAAGGCCGACGACAGCCAGTTGAAACAGGGTCTTCCACTTTCCTTTGGAGGATGAGCTGAGGATGTAAGCCAGCAACATGACGAATGCAATCAGCCAGGCAGAACGTACCAGCGTGACCAAGAGACACACGACTGTCAGCAGGACTCCAACCCATCCCAAAGTGCCTCGCCACCGTTTTTCCATCAGCATCGGTACAAGTGCCATTGCCAGGAAAATAGCGCATGGGCCGGGCGAGTTCATGGAAGAAAACACTCTGATTTGAATCGGTTCTGGCACACCAATGGAGTTCATTTCCACATGATTCATCCAAAATGCATCCCAAGGAGGCACCGTCAAGTACTGAATAATGCCGTATATCGCGACAAAGACAGCAATGTTAGCATATGAATACAGCAATCGGTCCAGCTCTCTTGCTTTCATTGGCTTAATCGCTAGATAAGGCAATAGAAGCAAAGGAACCACATAATTGGCCAAATCATATGCAAAAACGATGCCATTTTTGAATAACCCGACCACACTTCCGTAGGCCAATTCTATGCCGAAAAATACAGCAATTCGAGTTAATGGCTTTTCCGCCAGATGAATACCCCGCAGCACGGGAATAATCAACATGCTGCTTACCAGCAGTGGCGCCACGCTCAGCAGGGACACCGAGTGATACGTTCCCTCCATCCAATCTGCAATTCGGCGGATTTCCGGGCCTACTGCCCACACCACCAGTGTGTAAGGAATCAGAAGCCGTGATTGCAAGATTGCCAGCAGGAAGGCCGGAAAAACGAGCGCCAACAGTATGGCTCCCTGTTGACTCATGGTAGGATTCATCTTGGCGCTGGCAAATCCGATGCCGAGTGGCAGCATACAAGCCAGCACCCCCATGCAGATCATGCCGATTCCGCGCCGATTTCCTAGCCAGACGGAAAGCTGCTGATCTGCCAACCGACTTATGTTTCTCACCCCTGGCCTCCCTTCACCCGTTTCCGCTTGAACATCTCTTTAAACAGCAGAACGAGGAACTGGGAATCCTCAATCAGATATCTTTTCCACAATCGTTTAGGCTCCTGAGACAATCTCCAAAACCATTCAAATCCTGTCTTCTGCATCAGCTCCGGTGCTCTCTTTACATTTCCTGACAGAAAATCAAAGGTCGCTCCTACCCCAATCGAAATCGGAGCGCGGTAAGTCTCATAATATCTGTAAATCCATTTTTCCTGCTTCGGCGCTCCTACACCTACAAAAACGATGTCTGGACGAGCCTCTTGAAGCAACTGGATAATGTATCTATTCTCCTCTTCGTTTTTCTCAAAACCATAAGAGGGAGAATAGCAGCCCACCACATTCATGTTCGGATAGGATTCCTGGAGATTGCGCATAGCCTTCTCAGGAATACCGTCAGCTGCACCCAGAAAAAACAAACGGTAGCCTCGATCCTCAAAAGCCTCTCCAAGCCGGGTGAACAAATCGGACCCTGACACCTTTTGTTTGAGGGGCTTTTTCAGTAGCTTAGATGCCCAAATGATAGGCATTCCATCGGCCACTACGGCTCCGGCATCCGAATATACCTTGCGGAATTCATCATCCTTGCGAAGCTTGATCACATGATCGACATTACAGGTCAAAATGTAGGAATGACGCTGATGCTCAATAGAAGTATCTATAAATTCGAGTAGATCATTAAAATCATAATTATCAAAGTTGACATCGAACATGTTCACTCTGCTCATCGTATCACTTCTCTTTGCGAAAATCGGTTTGAGTAGATGTCTGGTATAACGCGTTCAAATACCAGCAAAACGGGATAATCATCTGAACCGTCGACAACGTATTATCTGAAAACGAGTAGATCAGAAACCCTGCAATTAAACTTGCAAAATAAGGTTTGATAGACTTGGCAAGTGACCGGTAAATAAGAGCGAACACGATCAGCAATGAAAGCATTAATAGCCCGCAACCGATATATCCGGTGTCAAAATAAAAGCGTATATACTCGTTATGCGGTACAACAAAGCCATTGAATAACGTCCCGTCGTTCGCAACCGTTACCGCGCCAAGACCTCTTCCTGACCAAGGGTAATCATGTACTCTGTTCAAAAAATATTCCCATGCCTCCGAGCGTCCCGACAGGTCAATGCCTGTATCGGTCTCCCGTTCGAAGGAGCGTTTTTTTAAATTGTTCCATTGCAGGGCCACCGCCCCCAGAGCAACCAAAAACGATCCGGCCAGCGGTAGCAAATAATTGACTTTTCCCTTGAGGTACTGACGGGCAATATCAAACAGGTACACAGCAAGCATTAATAACAACGCCAGAATCGGCCCACGTGTACCGGTGGTGATTAAAATTAGAAAGTTCAGTGCCAATACTGTGTAATAAAAGGTAGCTTGCTTAGGTTTGCGCTTGATCTCAATCAGAGAGACAGCAATTCCGAGAAAGGAGAGCATTGCCAAATGCGGCGGTATATTCGCTCCTTGTACTCTGACTGCGCCCGTAAATTCCACATCTGTAAAGGAATGCAACCCTAAAACCTGCAAACCTAATCCTATGACCACACTAATAATCGGCAACAGGCTGATCAGTCGAATATGCTTTTCCGCCACATCTTTTTTCCACTGGATCAGTAAAAAAAAGAAGGGAAGAGATAGTCCCACGAACGCCTTGACGGCAATCGAGGTCGTTAACAAAGGCAGCCATGCCGAAAATCCAAATGTAATCCCCAGCATGATCACCAATGCCCAGACCGGATAGCTAAACTTGAGACGAATGCCATATACGAGCATGCATGGCACTAGCAGAGCCAAAATGCCCAATTTGTACAATGACAAGATCTCAATGCCAAACACGCCACCCTGGTACAGAGAATCGACCGAGACCGCTGTGCTTAGCAACACTGCATAGCTGATGCGCTCAGGATGATGGATAGATACAGCCAACAAAAGCAGTAAGCATACCGCAGCAATACTGACCACAGGTTGATAGGTAGCTGCAATTCCTACAGCAAGAGCGCCCAGTAGAAAAATAAAAACATGCTGTATGGTGTTTATTCTAGAAGTCCAAGGATAGTTACTCATGTTCAATTTTTCACCCCGCAGCTGACTCGCTTTTCCGGTTGCGCAGTGTATCCAGCGTTCCGCGGATATTTTCAAGCCTGCACCGGTTCAACAGCTTCCTGCCCTCAGTACGTGCCAGCAGGGAATCCACCATGATGTATAATGCTTTGGCTGCCACTTTTGCCATCAGCATCGCGTTCCCGCGCAGACCTGCGGCCTGAGCAGCGTTAGACATGCCTTGACAATAGTAGCGGTTCATAATCCATTCTCTTGTTAAGCGTGAAGCGGGAACAAAATGTTCTACAGCCATGTTCGGATGATACATAATCGTTCCACCGTTTTTACGGATTTGCTCGAACACCCACGATTCTTCGCCAGATAGTAGGATATCTCCCTTTCTGCCCAAGTGGAGCGGGAACATGACGGCGGCGAAAGCTGTTTTGCGCATAGCCATATTCGCTCCAAATGGATTCAGCCCCGCCGGATATTCACGGACGGATTTCCCCAGATCAATAATCGTGTAAGGCAGTTCAAGCGGACCCGTCAACCAGCTCGGCCGTTCCGTCTCAAACTTAGGATCAATTTTCCCACCCATAGCCGTCAGCTCGGGATTGTTCCCAAAGGCCGACATAATCGTTTGCAGCCATGTAACACACGGAATTGCATCATCATCCAGAAAAGCAATGACGTCTGCTTTTGATAACGTAATGCCGGCATTACGAGCAGCAGACAGTCCTTGTTCGCGCTCATAATGATACCGAAGATGAATATCTTGGCCATGTGCAACGGTAAATCTTTTGATCGTTGCTGCTGTATGATCGGTGGATCGGTTATCGACCACAATGATCTCAGCCAGTGCAAGGTCTTCCAGCTTCAGCAGAGACATTAACGTTTTCTCCAGCAGGTCCGCCCGGTTATAGGTGCAAATAACGACGGACACTGCGGGACTTCGCTTAAATGCATCCATCAGTAAGCATCCTTGGAGAACAGCATTTTAACGCCTGTTTTCATGATGATTTTCAGATCGAGCCACGTATTGCGAACATGAATATATTTCAAATCCATTTGCACCATTTCTTCGAAGCCTACACTGTTACGCGCGCTCACCTGCCAGTAACCCGTACATCCTGGGGTTACAATCAGGCGCTGCTTGTCATAATCGGAGTATTGCTCAACCTCGCTGGGCAACGGCGGCCGCGGACCAACTAAAGTCATGTCTCCAACCAACACGTTCCACAGCTGCGGAATCTCATCAATACTCGTCTTGCGCAGAAAACTGCCAACTTTCGTGATCCGAGGATCGTTCTTAATTTTGAACATGGCGCCGCTCACTTCATTCAGCTCCATCAAGTCCTTTTTCAATTCCTCGGCATTGGACACCATTGAACGGAATTTATACATATTGAATAACTTCTCATTCTTGCCCACCCGAATTTGCTTGAAAAATACGCTTCCCTTTGGGTCTTCAAGCTTAATCAGAATGCTCACCACTGCAAAAAGCGGAAGCAAAACGATTAAGCCCACGAAAGACAGCAGCACATCAAGGAGACGTTTTGTGACCAGGTAGGACGTTTTATCCTGAATTTGTGTATTTCCGTATGGCATGTAAAACGCTTTACCTGACATGACAGCCTCGCCATCCTCCGGTAAATTTTCCATGCTCATGCTGACGTACCTCCTCTCAACCCACTGTGGTTGCTTTCTCGGTCTTTTTTAGCCATTCATTCATAGCCTCCATAACCGGATACTTCAAATCATCACTGGCAAGTGCAAATTCAAGAGTGGTTAAAATATATCCAAGACGTTCACCTACGTCATAACGTGTGCCTTCAAAGTCATAAGCGTATACACGTTCACTCTGATTCAGCTTTTGGATCGCATCCGTCAACTGAATTTCGCCGCCAGCTCCTTTTTCCTGAAGATCAAGATATTTGAAAATTTTCGGCGAGAACACATAACGACCCATAATAGCCAAATCGGATGGTGCTGTGCCTGGAGCCGGTTTTTCAATAAAATTATTCACTCGGTACAATCGTCCGTCCTGCTGATCCGGTTCAATGATGCCGTACCGGTTCGTAAATTCCTGTGGTACCCGCTGAACGCCGATAACAGAATTTTGTGTTTCTTCATATTGATCCATCAGCTGGCGCAGGCAAGGTGTCTGACCTGTTACGATATCGTCACCCAGCAGCACACCAAATGGCTCGTCCCCGATAAAGCGTCTTGCGCACCATACCGCATGTCCAAGACCTTTAGGTTCTTTCTGACGAATGTAATGGATTTCCACTCCAGAAGAACGCTGTACTTCCTCCAGAAGCTTCAGCTTACCGTCCTCAAGCAGTTTGGATTCCAGCTCAAATGCGTTGTCAAAGTGGTCCTCTATGGCACGTTTCCCTTTACCCGTAACGATAATAATGTCCTCGATACCAGAGGCAATCGCTTCTTCCACGATATATTGAATCGTAGGTTTATTGATAATTGGAAGCATTTCCTTAGGCATTGCCTTGGTGGCAGGGAGGAAGCGCGTTCCCAATCCTGCTGCTGGAATAATGGCCTTCTTCACTTTTTTCATCATCGCACTCATTCTCCTTGCTTCATCGAATTTTGGCGTTGCTTACTTCACCTGATTCATCACAATTCCAACCAGCGTCGCACTGGCCTGCTCCATGAGTTGCTTTGTTTTGCGTAGATCTTCCCGCTTGGTCCGGCCATGCTTGGCCACGAGAATCACACCATCCGTCAAGCCTGCAACCAGGCGGGCATCTGTATAATTCAGCGCTGGCGCCGAATCGAGCAAGATGATGTCATATTCACGTTTAAGCTCTTCCAACAGCTCTGCCATGCGTTCGCTACCAAGCAGATCTGCCGCGTTATACAGACTGTCCCCACCGGGAATAACCGATAGCTCCAGTCCACCATGCCTAACGATAGATTTGGAAGAAGCCCCACCGCGCAAATAAGCCGATAGACCCCCGGTATTCTCCATTCCGAATATCTCGTGCAGCGCTGGCTTATGCAGATTGCAATCCACCAGGGCTACCTTTTTGCCTTCTTGAGCAAAGGAAACTCCGATGTTGGCAATCAGTGTTGTTTTCCCCGCTCCGCTTTCCGGCGAGGTTAGCAAAAGAACCGTCCCACGGTCCTTTTGTCCAATCACCTGCTGCCGGATGTATGTACGGAGGGATCGAAATGATTCCGAGATATACGATGATGGATTACTTTCTGTAATCAACATGTCATTCAATCGCAGCATATTTACGCTCCCCTACCCGTTCTTTGGAATTTCCGGCCACTCCATCGATGTCCTTCTTGCGAATGAAAGGAATCGATGCAATTACCGGAATGCCGATGTCTGCATCCGCTTCTTTTTCCGTGCGCAGCGTGCCGTTAATGCTTTCCAGGAACACAATCGTGCCCAGCGCAATCATGAGCGATACGAGAAAACTAATCGCAATATTCATGAGCGGATTCCCATTAATCGGGTCAGGATTGGCCTGCGGGTCCGCTTCATTTAAAATTTTGACATTATTCAATTCCATCAATCCCGGAACCGTCTGCACGAATTTCTGGGTTACTGCATTTACAACCGCTGCGGCCTGAGAATAACTACCCGCTTCAAACGTCAAGCCGATCACCTGACTTTTATCCGAGGATTTAATCTGCAGCTTTTCTGCCAGCTTTTGCGACGTCAAATGGAACTCAGGATGAGTCGCTACCACAGCGTCCATAATTTTAGGTGAAGTGAGAATTTGCTTGTAGCTTTCCACCAAATTAAGACTTGTGTTGACGTCATTCAGATTGTTACTCCCCTGCTTGGCGGAAATATGATTAACCAGCAGTTGGCTTGAAGCGGAGTAGACTGGCTTTACGACATTGTCACTCACAATGTAAGTCGTTACACATGAGAGAATGACAAAAATCGCAATCAGCCACAATCTTTTTTTGATCAGGACTAAATAATCCAAAATGGTTTTCTCCACAAAAATCCTCCCTCCCATACAATTTCTCTTCTTATTTTAAGTATGATCTAATTGTAACAATCCGTTGTATGAACGACATGGAACCGAACGGCACTTTCTCCCTCACTACAGGGGAAGGGGGATGTATACTTTTGGACACGGCATGGTATACTTTTGTACCATACTTTGTCGATTATGGAAAAACGAAAGAAAAAAAAGCCTTAAAACCACCAGTTTTGGTGATTTTAAGGCCTTTTCTACTTATCCCATACCAGTCGAATATGAAATTATTGCGTTGCATATGGGGTTAGCGCATCATCATATTGGTTGGCTCGTATTTCGCTAGACCAATCGCATTCGCATATAATGCTGCCTGCGTACGATCTGCCAATCGCAGCTTGGCCAAGATCTGACTAACATGCTTTTTGACGGTGAACTCACTGATGAATAGCCGGGATGCTATTTCACGGTTGCAAGCCCCTTGCCCCAGCTCAACCAGCACTTCCTTTTCCTTGGGTGTCAGGTCGTCCGTGAGATTGCCTGCATCTTCACGCAGTTTATTTTCGAGAATAGCCGGATCATAATATTTGCGTCCTTTGTTGACAAGATGAATCGCGTAAATTAATTCCTCAGGCAAAGCCTCCTTAAGTACATAACCGTCCACAGAGGCTTCCTCCGCTTTCAGAAAATCTTCACGTGTTGCAGAAGAGGTCAGTAAAATAAATTTGCTTTTGAACCCGCGTCCGCGCGCTATCTTGATAATATCCAGACCTGATTCATCAGCTAATTTCAAATCCAGCAGCACCAAATCCGGATCCGTTTCCTCGATCACTACAAGCGCTTCCTGTTGATTCTGGGCCTCTCCCGCGAACTGAACATTGGGCTGCATGGATATAACTGCAGCGAGTCCTTTCCGTACTAAAGGATGATCATCGACAATGACAATTTTCATGATTCGGCCTCCTGTCTACAGTTCAGGATTTGCATAATCCCTATGTATCCGATTGTTACCGCAGATTTTGTATTGCAGAATGTTCACACATTGTATTCAAGGATTTGCAAAATCCTCATTCATAAGCATTTACCGGAATGGACAATCGAATCTGTGTTCCTTCTCCGATTCGACTCGAAATATCAAATTCGCCTCCCATCGATTGAGCTAAATATTCCATATTCATCATGCCCAGGCCCCCGCCTGCACTGACCGCCTCACCTCCTGCTACCATTCTCGCCGTCTCAAATCCTACTCCGTCGTCATGAATAGACAGTCTAATCACTTGGGGCGTCAATTTTAACTTCACATCAATTCGCTTGGCCAATCCATGACGGATTGCGTTCCCCGCCGCTTCGGAAATGATGCGGAACAAAGCCTTTTGGTACAAATACGGAAGTGAATAATGATCACCATGGATGTCAAAATCAATTTGTACATGGTTCAGCTTGGAGAGTGTATGCAAATGACTTTTCACTGACCCCAACCAAGTTGAGCCTCCGCTTTTTTTCGAGCTTAGACTATGAATTGCCCCTTTCAGCTCTCTAACCGCTTGGTTTGCAGATTGCTGAATTAAATCAATTTGTTCCTCCACCTGCTCCTTAGGCTGATGGCACCAAGTCTGCCGGAGAGAATGCGTTGCGTACACAATACCAAAAAGACTTTGTGAGACATTGTCATGCATTTCATTGGCAATCCGGTTCTGCTCATTCGTCACAATCAACTGATTCTCGATACGCTCCAGTTCATACCGCTCCAAAAACACAGCACTCAGCTCAGCTAGGAATATCAGTTGCTGTACGAGCCAGCGTCTCCCCGTCAAGCTTTGATCCGGTCCCAGCTTAAGGCCAATCGTCGCTACAAAGCGGGTCGTCATCGGTACAGTGATCATAAGGAAGTCGCCCCATTCCGGTAGATGTCGAAAGAATGGCTCGCGCTCTTCCCTGAACTCCTCCCGGTAATTCCCCAGTTCCTCAAATAGCTGCTCCTCTTCCTCTACTGTCCAGCCTGTCTGGCTGCTTGCCGGTGCATCCTCCTCCTGACTATCCAGCCAGAAAAATGCACGACTTTGCTTGGTTAGCTTGACAGTATAATCCGAGATGATCTGCCCCAGATTTAATGCCTCATTATGGCTGGCCGTCTCCATGATGTGGTAAATCGACTTGATATGATCCATCGTCTCATTGGCTTGATCTTTAGCCACCTTCAGTTCGTCCTTCATGACGCGAATAACTTGCATTGCCATCGTGGTTACGATCAATACCAGAAACAAATTAATGTTCTGCAATATAAGATCCCACAAAAAATATTGACCTGGTGTAAAAAAGATATAACAAAATGTGAGCACCAAACCGATATAAGAAAGTAGGAGCGTCCAGCTGTACCTCATAGATAGATGAGCACAAGCTACCAACATGGGAGTAATCACATACCATTTGAACGGGCTATTGATCCCTCCGGTCGGGAACAGCAGCAAAATAATCCCTGCCGTTTCTAGTGCAATACTACATTTCAATACCATATCATGAAGTCTGTATTTACGGTAAATCCAAGTAAAGGCTGTAACGGATAAAAATAGAAAAACAATCAGTAATAGCTTTTGCCATACCATTAATCTAGATGTTTCGAACAGAAAAACAAGTGATGTTAAAGATAAAGATACATAACGGTATAAAAAAATCATTTTGTCTTCTGCTGACTTCTTCAACTTCATCCTGTCACCCTATTCTGTGTTTTGAAGGGACGATGGGCATATTAGGTTTGTTTGTGTACTCTAAAAAATCATAACCAATCCAAAAATAAATAACAAGACATAAACTCTTACGTAAACGGTTACATTCCAAAAAATTTGGTACTTTTTATAACATATTTACCGTTTCAGGAAAACATTTTGGGGGTAATGTCAGAATTCATGACGTTTGTCAAGGTGATAAATCACATTTTTTTGATCAACCTGAAAAAAGGACTTGCTGGTACCGCCGTGACTATAACAGCGGTATTCAACAAGTCCTTTTTAGTGAATTTGGCGGTCTACCTTTTAGCCCCCGGTACGCGCCAATTCACGCATATTGGCTTCAAACGCTGCCAGTAGAGCTTCATCTCCGCTCAAACCGGTCGCCTCTTCTTTTTGGATCTGTTCAACCATACGCTTGTAATCCTTTGGAATCACCCGTACAAATTGATGAATCGCAGTCTGCCATTCATCCAAAATACGTTGACCAGCTTCACTACCTGTGTAAGTAACATGGCGCTGAATCATGCCGCGCAATTCCGCTTCTTCCGCAGGGTCTTCCACATCTTCCAGCAACACCATTTCCAGATTACAACGGCTTAGGAACGTTCCCTCTGGATCATAGACGTATGCAATACCTCCCGACATCCCGGCTCCAAAGTTCCGTCCGGTTCCACCCAGTACAGCTACACGTCCGCCCGTCATGTATTCGCAGCCGTGATCACCAACGCCCTCAACAACAATACGTGCGCCGGAGTTACGAACGGCAAAGCGCTCGCCTGCGATTCCGTTAATGTAAGCTTCACCGCTGGTCGCTCCATACAAGGCTGTATTTCCGATAATGATGTTCTCTTCTGCCTTAAAGGTCGCTTTGGGAGATTTCTTTACAATAACTTTACCGCCAGATAGACCTTTACCAACATAGTCATTGCTATCGCCTTCCACGCTCAGCGTGATGCCTTTCGGAATAAAGGCCCCGAAGCTTTGACCTGCCGATCCAATAAAGTTAAAGCGAATCGTATCCTCAGGCAGACCTGCCGCCCCATACTTACGTGTGACCTCGCTGCCCAGAATCGTACCTACTGCACGATTTACGTTGGTAATAGGCAAGGTCCCCTCAACAGGCGTTCCGCTCTCCAGTGCTTCCGCAGCCATCGGTACAAGCTTCAGCATATCTAGTGTTTCTTCCAGTCCGTGGTTTTGGCGCTGTACACGGTAACGTACACTTCCGTCTTCCAGCTCAGGAGCATGCAGCAGCAAGCTCAGGTCTACGCCTTTCTTCTTCCAGTGTGAATCAGCATTCACAGTATCCAGGCAATCCGAACGACCAATCATTTCTTGAATCGTACGGAATCCCAGCTCTGCCATAATTTCACGCACATCTTCTGCGATGAAGCGCATAAAATTCACCACATGGGCAGGGTCACCCATATAATTTTTGCGCAGCTCCGGATTTTGCGTAGCCACACCAACCGGGCAGGTATCCATTTGGCATACCCGCATCATAATACAGCCTAACGCCACGAGCGGCGCTGTGGAAAAGCCGTATTCTTCCGCACCCAACAGGGCAGCTACGACCAAATCACGTCCAGACAGCATTTTGCCATCTGTCTCCAATACCACGCGGTCGCGTAGGTTGTTCAGCATAAGCGTCTGATGCGTCTCAGCCAGCCCCAGCTCCCAAGGCATACCCGCATGGCGGATGGAGCCTTGCGGAGAAGCGCCTGTACCACCGTCATAACCGCTGACCAGAATAATGTCAGCACGGCCTTTGGCTACCCCTGTAGCAATGGTGCCTACGCCTACCTCTGATACCAGCTTTACGTTAATGTCAGCACGTGGATTGGCGTTTTTGAGATCGTAGATGAGCTCTGCCAAATCCTCGATAGAATAAATATCATGATGCGGCGGTGGCGAAATCAGGCCTACTCCCGGCGTTGAACCACGTACCTCGGCGACCCAAGGATACACCTTGCGTCCTGGCAGTTGCCCACCTTCGCCCGGCTTCGCGCCTTGCGCCATTTTGATCTGAATTTCGTCGGCATTCACCAGGTAGTTCGACGTTACACCAAATCGGCCAGAGGCCACCTGCTTGATCGAACTGCGGCGTGAATCACCATTAGCATCCGGGATGAAACGCGCAGGGTTCTCCCCGCCCTCGCCCGTGTTGCTCTTGCCGCCGATTCGATTCATCGCAATCGCCAAATCTTCATGCGCTTCCTGGCTAATAGAGCCGAAAGACATAGCCCCCGTTTTAAAGCGGCGCATAATCGATGCAGCAGATTCCACTTCATCCAGTGGCACAGGCTCACCAGCAGGCTTCAATTGAAGCATGGAGCGAATCGTCAAATACTGTTCAGATTCACCCTGTACCAGCTTGGCGTACTTCTTGTAAAGCTCGTAGTCTCCCGAGCGTACCGCCTGCTGGAGCAAATGCACTGTTTGCGGGTTAAACAAATGCTCTTCTCCATCGTTACGCCATTGGTATTCACCGCCCGAATCAAGCACCTTGTCGTTGCCGTCCTTATCCGTGAAAGCACGGTTATGGTGGGCCAGCGCTTCCATTGTCACTTCCTCCAGACCAATACCGCCGATACGGGAAGGGGTCCAGGTGAAATAACGGTCAACAAAATCCTGTTTCAGACCTACAGCCTCGAAAATTTGCGCTCCACGGTAGGATTGAATCGTGGAAATTCCCATTTTGGACAATATTTTAACGACACCCTTGGTGGCCGCTTTAATATAATTTTTAACTGCCTTTTCGTGTGAGATACCGCGCAGCAAGCCCTGTTGAATCATAACATCCAGCGTTTCAAACGCCAGATACGGATTAACCGCGCTCACACCGTAGCCCAGGAGCACCGCATAATGGTGAATATCCCTTGGCTCACCGGATTCCAGCAAAATGCTCACACGTGTGCGTGTACCCTGCTTAATCAGATGGTGATGCAGGCTGGAAACAGCCAGCAACGCCGGAATGGCTGCATTTTCCGCATCCACTCCACGGTCAGACAAAATCAGAATATTATGACCTTTGTCAATGACACGGTCGGCTGCCTCAAACAGTCCTTCCAGTGCTTGGTATAAGCCCTCAGCACCTTTCTTAGCTTCAAAGAAGATCGGAATGGTCATCGATTTGAAGCCAGGACGGTGTACGTGACGAATTTTGGCAAACTCTTCATTCGACAACACCGGCGAATCCAACCGAATCTGACGACAGCTCTCCGGTTCTGGGTGCAGTAAATTGCGCTCTGGTCCAATCGTCGTTGCAGTGGACGTTACGATCTCTTCACGAATAGCATCAATCGGCGGGTTGGTAACTTGAGCAAACATTTGTTTAAAGTAATTGTACAAACGTTGCGGACGGTCAGATAATACCGCCAGTGGAGCATCGTACCCCATTGAGCCAATCGGTTCCGCACCTGTAAGCGCCATCGGCTCCAGAAGTTTGCGCAGTTCTTCAAACGTGTAACCAAATGCGAGCTGCAGCTGATTTACATTTTCATGTTTCGGCTCTGGCTGCTCCAGTGCTTCAGGCAGATCATCCAGATCAATCAAATGCTCATCCAGCCACTGCTGATAAGGTTCTTCGGATGCGATACGTTCCTTTAACTCTTCATCAGAAACGATGCGGCCTTCTTGGGTATCCACCAGCAGCATACGCCCTGGACGGAGACGATCCTTATAAAGCACATTTTCAGGAGCAATATCCAATACGCCCGCCTCAGATGACAGTGCAATCAGATCATCCTTGGTCACATAGTAACGTGCAGGACGCAGACCGTTGCGGTCGAGAATGGCCCCGATTTGGATACCGTCTGTAAACGCCATCGCAGCAGGTCCGTCCCACGGCTCCATCAAAGTGCTGTGATATTCATAAAATGCCCGCTTCTTCGGGTCCATAGTTTCATGCTTGTTCCACGGCTCAGGCACCATCATCATGGCTACATGAGGAAGCGAACGTCCGCTCAGATACAGAAACTCCAGCGTATTATCAAACATGGCTGTATCCGAGCCATCTGGGTTGATGACTGGTTTAACCTTCTTGATGTCGCTGCCAAACGCTTCGCTTTCAAACTGTGTCTGACGTGCATGCATCCAGTTTACATTGCCGCGCATGGTATTAATTTCACCGTTGTGAATCATAAAACGATAAGGATGCGCACGATCCCAGCTCGGGAACGTATTCGTGCTAAAACGGGAATGGACCAGCGCGATCGCCGATGTCACCCGCTCATCCTGCAAATCCAAATAAAATTGCCCTACCTGCTCCGTTGTCAGCATTCCTTTGTATACAACCTTGCGACAGGACAAACTTGGAATATAGAACGACTCACCATTCTGATCCTCTTGGTTATAGCGAATAGCAAGCTCTGCACGTTTACGAATGACATACAGTTTTCGTTCAAAGTCCAGTTCTTTCTTCAAATCGCTACTGCGGCCGATGAATACCTGACGCACGCCAGGTTTGGCTGCTTTGGCCGATTTACCCAGCATTTCGTCATAGGTAGGAACATCGCGGAAGCCCAAACAGTTTTGACCTTCGTCCATAATGATGTCTCTAAGCTTCTGCTCATGCATTTCACGAACTTTTGGATCATTGGATACAAAAAGCATACCCACGCCGTAATGTCCGGCCTTTGGCAATTTGAAGCCCAATCGCTCCGCTTCCTCTTGAAAAAACAGATGAGGAACCTGAATCATGATCCCTGCTCCGTCACCGGAGTTTGGTTCACTTCCCTGACCGCCTCGATGCTCCATATTTACGAGCATGGTCAAAGCCTGACTGACAATATCGTGCGATGGTTTTCCCTTGATGTGGGCAACAAAGCCCATGCCGCAGGCATCTTTTTCGAATTGGGGATCATATAGTCCCTGTTTGGGTGGTAAACCTGTCTGTCTCATGGAACGCAACCTTTCTGTTATAAAGTCATGCTGGCCTGAAGTACAGGCGGCCGAATAGAAGACAGTGGCAACAAGAGGTAAAACAAAGAACAACTACGAGGAATGGGGGACAAAAACATAAGACGTGTTCAAGGCGGTACGGTCCGCCGAATACGCATGTTTTTCAATAATTATGCAATGGCTTGACTTGAAAAACACGTCGATTCCACTGATGAATCTAATTAGTTCTATCATTTTATCATTGACCTATAGTGTTAGCAATTCAAAGTTTTTATGGTTGTGATAATAAATCTTTTACATTACAGCAGCAACGTACCAATGCAAAAATATATCATTTTTATGTATAAATATTCATTAAAAAAATCAGCCTTTTCTATCCCTCCAAGGAACAGAAAAGGCTGACAAAGGAGATTTGATGAACCTACGGTCCATCAAGTGTATGCCTGCAAATTGACAATTCGTATTAAAATTCGAGACTTTCGCCTGGCTTCAATGCTTTCCCTTCAATACCTTCTTTATGAAGACGGTCACAGAAGCCATCTCCATCCTGCTCTATACCGGGGAAAGTATTGTAATGCACCGGTATCACGCGGCTTGCCCGCAGCCATTTCGCTGCCAATAAGGCATCCTCTGGTCCCATTGTATAACCATCACCGATCGGCAATACTGCGGCATCAATGGAGTTGGTTTCCCCGATAAGACGCATATCGCCAAACAAGCCAGTATCCCCTGCATGGAAAAATGTTTTGCCTCCCATGGTCAATAAAATCCCTGCTGGCTCTCCCATGTAGATCGTCTGTCCATTCACTGTCAAAGAGGAGCTGTGGAACGCCAGCGTAAATTTCACATGAAAACCGTCAAATTGGTGGCCACCACCCAGATTCATACCGTGAGCTTTGGTCCCCAAAGATGAACAATATTCAGCCAGTTCCGCCACCGCAATCACAGGGCAATCATTGCGCTTGGCAATGTCAACTGCATCCCCAAAATGATCGGCATGACCGTGTGTCAACAACACTGCATCGACCTGAATATCTTCGGCCTGTACGGTTGCTTTAGGATTACCTGTCAAAAAAGGATCGATAATAATCCGTTTTCCCTCTGCCTCCACCAAAACAACTGAATGTCCATAATATGTGATTTTCATAACATTTACGCCTCCTTTGTCACTTTCAATATTAAGATTATCTTCCTTTACCTATTATACCTATTTTGCATGCCAGCTTCACGCACACACTAAATACGTTCACGAAGCTGAACCCGTTGTTTAGAAAGGGCTGTTATTTGTCGCTTTTGGGATTTATGCAAAATACTCATTTATAAAAGGTATGATGACCGATTGTTTTTACCTTGGTACGCGAATGATGAACCGTAAGGTCCTGGGCCAACGTAAGCGAAAGGAAAAAACAGGTGTTATCAGGCACGGCTTTATGGCCATTCAAAGCAGCTGTAACTGCACGGATGCTGTCCTGATTAGGCTGAACACGACGAAGACGCCCGTTCGCAACCGGACTAAATTGCGCTTTTTGATAAATCACTGCCTGAATCGTATCGGGAAATGAGGCTGACCGCAGCCGGTTTAAGACAACGTTGGCAACTGCCACTTTGCCTTCGTACGGTTCGCCTTCTGCTTCTGCCATCACTATTTTTTGCAGCAGGAGCAGTTCTTTAGCGGAGACAGGATAGCTCCAGGTAGACAACGCCTTGTCGTTCTGAGTGAGCATTTTTGTCTTCGTAAAGTAGATGGTTGTAGGAGGGGTTAGGATTGCGGACTTGCTATGCTGGACCTCAGGCTTTTTCTTGCCTGTAACAGCGTTATTCCGAGCTTGTTCCACCTGCTTCATCTGGGAAGCGGGTAACGGAGTCGGCATGATTTCTTTCCAGCTTGGCTGCCCATGAGCAGCGACAAAGATGGGGCTTGTCCTGTTTGACCCGTTACGGGTCCCCATCCTGTCGCCATATGTAGGAACTGAAGTGTTCCCTGACCAACTCAGAGATTTCATAGGTGCATTTTTATGATTATTCTGTGTTTGCTCAACCTCAGCGTAGAGGCCTATCCCCAATATACAAACAAGCAGCACACTCAAAAGAGGTGCAAACCAACGATGTTCTTTAATAATTTCCATAATGTTCCTCCCGTTAACTTTAAGCACATTCCTCTGATATGTAACCCAAAATGCGCTTTTTGAATAACGCTGAAACACTATATCACTAAAATCGCTGATAGATCAAGGGTTTCACCTCATTAATGGGAATGTTTGAATTATTTGGTACATTGGTTTTTGCCCCATTCGTGTTGCATATAACACAAATTCCCCCACTTCCCATGGCTCGCCGCCTCGGTCATTTGACTGCCACACTGACGCTGAAACAGGCTCTTCTCCTGTATACGAACGCGCTACGGTAATATGGGGTCGATAAGGTCTTTCCTCGGGTTTAAACCCTAGCGGTTTGGTAGCCCGAAGTATGGATTGGAATAGCTGATCTAGCGATTCTCGCTGCCCGGTCACTCCTCTCCACAGTACACGCGGAAATTGTTCACGTCCAAAAAAGCCTGCCTCACCTATGCCGAGCGTGAACGGACGATGCTCAGCCGCAGCATGAGCTAGGGCCTGCTCAAGTTGTGGAATAACCGAGGTCGCCACATCACCCAGAAACTGTAGGGTCACGTGGTAATCTCTGAAGTCACTCCATTTGCGAAAAGACAAATGATTTAAATCCTGCTCCACCCAATGACGTAACTTCTTCTTGTGCTCGTTCGGCAAAGCTATCGCTGTAAAAAGCCTTTGCGATTCATTTTTCATCAACCTCTTCTCCTTTCTTATGAATATCCGTGGATATCCCAAAAAATAGCTGTTTGGTTGGTCCCTAATCAGGGTAAAGCCACTTGTTGTTATATATGATGACACCACAAGCTTGTTTCTACCCATTTTATGCAAATTTTCCGGCAATCTGTTATCCTTGAAGGGATGGTTCGCCAGAATATATTGGAAACTCCAAAGAATCAAACATCAAGGAGGCAATGAATCATGGGAAGCATTTTAAGTTTACATCAGCTGACGGAAGATCAAAAAAAACAGGTTCGTGCAGCGGCTCCAGGCTACGAGCTGATTATTAGCAAAGCCCAGGAATTGGAGTCTGAACAAATCCGTGAGGCCGAGGTTATTTTAGGCTGGTCCAAGCATATTGCCGAGGAGGCATTACATCCAGACAGCAAACTGAGATGGATACAAACCTGGTCGGCTGGGATTGATAAGCTGCCGCTTACCGAACTGGAAAAGCGCGACATTGCACTCACGAATACGAGCGGTGTGCATGCGATTCCAATCACGGAGCAGATCTTTGGAATGCTGCTATCGCATACCCGTTATTTACAGCAAGCAGCTCTCTTACAGCGTCAGAAAACATGGCAGCCACCGGAAGGTCAACTGACGGAATTACGTGGTAAAACGCTGCTGATTACAGGCGTTGGCGAAATCGGCCGTGAAACCGCCCGGATTGCAGAAGCCTTCGGCATGCGCGTGATCGGGGTTCGCCGTTCTGGCAAGGAAGCTCCCCATGTAGAACACATGTACACCAACGAACAATTGCATGAAGCATTGGGCGTTGCAGATATTGTGGTAAATATTTTGCCATTCACAGAAGAGACCCATCACTTTTTTGACGAAAAAGCATTTGCAGCTATGCGTAAAGGAGCCTTCTTCATTAATGTCGGTCGCGGCAAGACTGTTCATACAGATGCCCTGGTACGTTCACTGGAGCAGAAACATATTGCCTTTGCCGGGCTGGATGTATTCGAGGAAGAACCGCTACCTGCGTCACATCCACTATGGAGCCTGAAGCATGTGCTAATTACGCCGCATATTGCAGGGGATACAGATCGATATGCTGAACGAGCGGTGGACATTTTTCTTGCTAATTTAAAAGCCTATGCTACGGGTCAAAAGCTGCCGCTGAATTTGGTTAACTACAAAACTCAGTATTAACAACCTACTCACAGATCCAGATTTCCCGACTCATACCTGTCTTATGGATGCGGCATTGCTCCGTAACGGTCCAGCCTGACTCGGATAGCAATGTTGCCATCGGCTCCGTGCTCACGATCACTGCCCG
The DNA here is from genome assembly GCF_050516475.1 of Paenibacillus ottowii. Lineage (NCBI taxonomy): Bacteria > Bacillati > Bacillota > Bacilli > Caryophanales > Paenibacillaceae > Paenibacillus > Paenibacillus ottowii. The sequence continues at coordinate 2,321,087 of NZ_CP191577.1, forward strand.
CGCGGCCAGACGTCGCAGACTGCGCAGCATCCTTTTTTGTTCGTCAGAAGGGAGCACGGAGCACAGGTTATAGGGCATATCCAATATAGCTGCATCGTAAGTACCTGTGAGCATATTCATATCTCCGAGCTTCACCAGATTCTTTTCATATCCAAAATGACGTAAATTCACACGTGCCCCACGTACCGCCAACGGGTTGATATCACAGCCGCGAATATCCTTGCCCATACTCAATGCCTCAATTATTACATTGCCCATACCACAACATGGGTCCAGCAGTTTTAAGGGCCTTGATTTTCCCTTAGAGGCAGTTAGATCCGTTGCTGCCAAATTCACAAGTGTTCTAGCTACCAAAACGGGGAGTCCAGTAGAATAATTTTGCGGCTTCTGACGACGTTCCTGCCACGATCTGTCGCTATACTCGCACATACCCATTAGCCATCGTTCTCCTACCCGTATAACCCCAAGAGTGACATCCGGTGTCTTCATTTGCGCCTGCCCCTGAATACGTGCGCCAATCCGGCGTTCTATTCCGCGTCGTTCATCATAGTCGGCCTCATTGTCCCCTTCTTTTAAGCATAGCACCTTGAAGGTCTTTCCTTGCTCCAGCTGTAACATGGAAGCCGCTTCACATAGTTCCTCCAGCGTGTCCGCATTGATGATGATATCCAGACGAAGATGGATAAACGGGCTGACTCCCGGCTCCAGCCGAAGATGGGACAACAGCATGGAACTATGCATGGGCTCCTGACCAAATAAGCATTTTAGTTCCAAAAGACACAGCTCACGCTCGGTTTCATGACACGCATAGATATAGATGTAGCTTGATTTCATTTCACTCATATTCGTTTTGTGTTTATTCATGTTAGAATCTCTTTTCATCATTTCATTTGGAATCCAGACTGGAATTCACAGCCTCCGCTATTAGTCGGTAGGAAAGAAGCCGCTGCTCATAATCGGGAATGGGTGTGACCAGTAGAAACTCATTATTATCATATTTGATCTGCAAACTACGCAACTGATCAGCAATAACCGCTGGTGTCCCCACCAGCCAACTGGCTCGTATCGCCGGATCGCCTAATGAAATCTGAGCAGCCCATTGCTGCGCCAACTCATCCGTCAAAGCACATACTGCTCCTACAGCAACCATAGTACGCGGCTTGTCCATCGGGGTGGATGGCTGAAAGTGGGAGCGGTAAATGCTTAGCACTTCTTCCATTTGCTGCTCACTCATAAATTGGCCAAATACATAGCCTATTGAATACCTTGCAGCATATTCGGCACTTTTTCGGTTGGTACCCAGCATCCACAGTGCTGGCGGCTGTTCTGGCATTGGACGGGCAACCACAGGGGTCTGCTCATATTCATATGTGCCTTCCAATAAAGCCAATAGAGCTTCCATCTTCTGTGGCAGCTCGGTCACATGTTGGAGAAAATTGCCGCTTAGAGCCATCGAAGCATGAGGTCCCCCGCCAGGGGCCCTCCCCAAACCTAATTCGACTCTGCCCGGATATAAAGCGGCCAGCAGATGAAACCATTCGGCGACCTTGACTGGACTATAATGCGGGAGCAAAATAGCACCCGCCCCCAACTGGATTGTCCTCGTCACTGCCCCGATATGAGACAGCAGTACTTCTGGACTGGAGGAAGCCAGCCCCTCCATATCATGATGCTCGGAGGTCCAATAGCGTGTATATCCCCACGCTTCCGCCTGTCTCGCCAACTCCGCTGCCCATCGAACCGCTTGCTCCGGGCGGTTGCCGGGCAGCAGTGGTACCATATCAAGTACACCGAGATTCAACGATTTAATAGCTAAAGATTGAGGTTGCATCTACGCCTTCCCCCCTCACTTCTATCCATTCTCAACAAGTTTCTTCTACTATATAGGGTTAAATAAAAGTGTTAGTCCAGGTCATAAATGGAACCCACCTTCAGACCATATAACTCATTATAAATTTTTTCAGCAAAAGCATCGGTCATGCCTGCAATATAATCAATGACCATATGCTCCCATGTCCAGATCGGTTTTGCCTTGGCTTGGTCGCGCTCATAGCGCTGGAGCCAATCGGTTGGAATAATAGACTTGGATGTTTCAGGGTCCAGGAAAGCCAGCCATAACCGTCTGAGCATCCATTCACTGCGTTTTTGCAGACGCTGCACGCGCAGATCGCGGATCATGGTGACCCAAGCGAAGCTTTTTAACACACTCACCGTACGCAGCATATCCAAATCCTCGCTTCCATCCCGTACAAAGGTTACCTTTTTCCAGTTTCCATCATCAATTACACCTAAACTGCTGACAAACAGACTGACCCAGTATGCCTTCACCTCACGGCGGGTGCGAGAATAGTCGTGTTCGCAGATCGGCATCTTGCCATTCCACACCTTCAAAAATTCGCTCAGCACTGCTGCTACCTTCTGTTCAATCTCAGCCAGTTGCCAGCCTTGCCAGAAGCTATCCTCCAGCGTAGTGATCTTCTCCGTAATCAGACGAATTAAATATGGGTCATATAAGAAATGCTCGTGTACTTCAATTTTCCCTGCCTTAATCCCATCCTCCAGATCATGCGCTGAATAAGCAATATCGTCGCACAGGTCCATAAGCTGGGCCTCCAGCGTTTTTTTACCCTCAGGAATGCCCCAATCCTCACGGATCGAACGTATATATTCCCACTCATGCAGATACAACCCTTTTTTGTTCAAAATTCCTGGATACGGGTATTTGTTGATTCCGAGCAGCACCGCGTCCGACAAATTCAAACCATCCACATTTTCACGCTTCTCCAAAAACATAATCAGCCGAAAATTGTGCGCATTCCCTTCAAAATGCTCATAAATTTGTCGCTCACGCGCATAGGCCTCAAGTCCACGCTTGGACTCTGGCGTAAAGCCGCCAGCTGCGGATATCTTTTCGACCTTTGTCTCAATCAGTTGATCCAAAATCCCGTCCAGTACCTCTTCTCCCTTGTGCCCGAACGGTGGATGTCCAAAGTCATGTGCGATCGACGCACACTCCACCACCTCAGGGTCAATGATCAGTCCTGCGTTATCCGCCTGTTCCAACTCTACCTCTGGATGACGGCGCAGCAAGCTTCGTGCTGCCTCACGCGCAATTTGCGCTACCTCCAAAGAGTGTGTCAGCCGTGTGCGATAATAGTCGCCTGTACCTGCGCCAAATACTTGTGATTTACCCTGCAACCGACGAAAAGTCGGTGAATGAATCAATCGGGAATAATCCCGTTCATATGCTGCCCGTGAAGCGTCGCTTCGTGTCTGCTCCGCAAATTGCCGATGTTCTCTCTTGTTTTGCCATGTCATAAAGCCCACTCCCTACGTACTCAATTGGAGTGATTATACATTTTTTTCACGCCTCAGGAAAGTTTACATGACTTTCAGCAATGAAAAGTTATTTTTGGCGCCATTGCACAGACGGGTGATTTGCCGAAACAACGAGAAATATCATAATAAAAAGGTGTCCCTCCAGCCGCATATTCAGGCCAGGGAACACCTCAGAAAACGAAACCAAGTTCTAATGCTTTGCTTTCGGGTCCAAAACATCCCGCAGGCCATCCCCCATTAGGTTAAAGCCCAAAACAGTCAGCATAATGGATATACCCGGAAAAATAACCGTCCACGGCGCATTTTGGATATATTGCCGCGAATCGGACAACATTTTACCCCACTCAGGCTCAGGAGGTTGTGCACCCAAGCCGAGAAATCCGAGTGCTGCTGCTTCAATGATGGCCGTTCCAATCCCCAATGTTCCCTGTACGATGATCGGTGTCAGGCTATTAGGCAGAATATAACGGAGTATGATGCGCCGATTATTAGCCCCAAGCGCCCGCGCAGAAGTAATATACTCCTCCGTTTTAACACTCAGCACCTTGGAGCGAACCAAACGTCCATACGTAGGCACATTGACAATGGCAATGGCGTATAATGCATTTTCCAACGAAGGCCCGAGAATCGCTACAATAGCAATTGCCAGCAAAATACCCGGAAACGCCAGCAAGATGTCGAATAGGCGTGAGATGATCATATCAGCCCATTTCCCGTAAAAACCCGCGATTAATCCCAGAGCAGTTCCTACAATCATTGAACCAATAACGGACAAGAGACCGACCCATAACGAGATTCTGGCGCCATACAGCGTACGGGTCAGTAAATCTCGACCAAGATCATCGGTACCGAACCAATGCTCTACGGAAGGAGACTGCAAGCGGCTCACCAAATTTTGCTCTTTATAGTCAAAAGGAGCAATCCAGGGCGCGATCAAAGCAATGATGACAAAGAAGATAATAATGCCCAGACCGACTAAAGCCATCTTGTTGTGGCGAAAAGCTCTCCATGCATCTCTCCAAGGACCTGACACGACAGGCGAATACGCCAATGGACTGCGTGTCGCCGGTATGTTATTGGGTTGCATTGAAAATTGTGACATCGGACAACCTCCCCTCTGACCCATTGACGACTTGATTAATGATAATGGATACGCCGGTCGAGAACGGCATACAGCAAATCGACAATCAGATTAATGATGACGAACAGGAACGCAATGATCAAAATTCCGCTTTGGATAACCGGATAGTCCCGTGAGCTGATCGCTTCAAAAATGTACCGTCCAATGCCGGGCCAGGCAAATATGGTCTCTGTCAGTACGGCGCCCCCTAGTAGAGAGCCGGTCTGAAGACCGATGACAGTAAGTACGGGGATAGCGGCATTTTTAAGCGCATGTTTGTACACGACTTGAAAAGATGCCAGCCCCTTCGCCCGAGCGGTGCGGATATAGTCCGCATCCATCACCTCCAGCATGCTGGAACGGGTAATACGCGCTATGACCGCCATTGGAATCGTGCCCAGTGCGATACTGGGCAGGATCAAATGCTTGATGACGGTCCACACTTGGTCCATACGTCCACCTATGAACGCATCAATCACCGCTAAATGCGTCACAGCTTCCACTGGATCACGGGAATTCATGCGTCCGATGGAAGGGAGCCAATGCAGCTTATTAGCAAAGATCCACTGCTCCATCAAGCCCAGCCAAAAAATCGGCATCGATACTCCGACCAGGGCAATCACCATACTGACGTAGTCAAACCAGGAATTTCGCTTCCAGGCACTCACAATCCCTGCATTCATACCCACGACAACGGCAAAAAACATGCTTGCTACCGTCAACTCCAGCGTAGCCGCCAGATAAGGGACCATTTCCCGGGCAATCGGCTGCCTGGTGCGAATGGAATCACCCAAGTCCCCTCGTGCCAGCTCACTTAGATAGGTCCCATACTGCTGTAACCACGGCTTATCCAGCCCTAATTGCTCGCGCAGCGCCTGCTTGGACTGCTCCGTGGCCTTATCCCCCAGTATCGTTTCCGCCGGATCACCGGGAATAGCATGAATAATCGAAAACACGATAAGCGTCATACCCAGCAATACTGGAATCAATATAGCCAGCCTTTTTACAATATATGAGTTCATATACTATTCACCGCCTGCTTGCGTTTAGGCTATTCAAAATAAATATTACTGTACGATTCGGTGCCTGTTGGAGAAGGAACAAACCCTTTAAGATTAGTTTTCCCTGCCATTAAAGGTGTCGTGTGTACCAGTGGAATCCAGGGCGCATCTTTTTTGATGATTTCCTGCGCTTGCTTGTACAGCTCAGTACGTTTGTCCTGATCTACTTCCGTTTGAGCTTTTACTAGAATTTTATGCAGTTCCTCGTTCGCATAAAAACTGCGGTTATTACCTGGAATTGTATCCTTGTCCAATAGGGTGTACAGGAAGTTATCCGGATCGCCGTTGTCCCCGTTCCAGCCCAGCATGTACAAATCATCCTTCTCTCCAGCCTTAAGATCATCCAGATACGTAGCCCATTCCGGGGATTGAATGTTGACTTTGACGCCTATTTTCTCAAAATCCGCCTGAATGGCTTCTGCTACCTTTTTGCCGTCAGGCATGTATGGACGAGATACAGGCATGGCATAGAAGGTTAATGGCTCTGGAAGCCCGTTAGGGAAACCCGCTTCTGCCAGCAAAGATTTAGCCTTATTCAGATCATAGGCGTAGTCCTGAATGCCGTCATTGTATCCCCATAACGTAGGTGGCATCGGATTAACTGCTGGCTTGGCCTGGCCGGCAAATAATGCATCAATAATAGCTTGCTTGTTTACTGCGTGGTTCAATGCCTGCCGCACCTTGGGATTATCGAATGTCTTTTTCTTCAAATTAAACCCAATGTACGCAATATTGAAAGGTGGACGTTCAATTTTCACCAACTCACTGTTACCTTCTAACTGCTTCACATCATCCGGGTTCATATCTTCCATCAGATCAATTTCCCCATTTTGCAGCGCATTATATCGCGCAGTATTGTCGGGGATAGAGCGCACAATGACCTTAGCCAGCTTCGGCTGTCCCTTCTTCCAATAATTCGGATTTTTCTCCAGTGTAATGGAGTCATTCCGCTTCCATTCTTTAAATACAAACGGTCCTGTACCCACCGGATTGCTCTTGAAATCAGCCTTTTTCTCCTGCACAGCCTTGGGACTAGCAATCCCAAAGGAAGTCATAGCTAAATTTTGCAGAAAAGGAGCCTGCGGTTTATTTAATGTAAATTGAACGGTGCTGACATCTACTGCCTTGACCGATTTAATCACCCGACTTTTTTCGGAACCAAACATGGAGTCATAATAGTCAAATGAGTCTCCCTCATATTTATAGGGACTTCTCGTATTAGCCCAGCGCTCGAAGTTAAACACGACCGCCTCCGCATTAAAGTCAGTCCCGTCGTGGAATTTTACACCCTGCCGCAGTTTGAATGTATACACCAAACCATCTGGAGACACTTCCCAGCTCTCAGCTAATCCGGGTTGTACTGTGGTTGTACCGTCCTTGTACTCCAACAGGGAATCAAATACCTGATGTCCAATCTTTAGGGATTCGCTATCTGTTACAATGGCAGGATCCAGTGCCACGGAATCCCCACCACGCCCATAAATTAACGTGTCCTGCACGCCTTTCCCCGCTCCGCCTGGCGATTTTCCCGCCTCTGGTTTTGCACCTTTACCTGCTTCTCCACAACCGGAAAGCACCAAAACCGCTCCTAGCGCAAGTACCAGCAGTACCGTCCAGATGTTGTGTTTTGCGTATTTTTTGCCCATGCAGCAAGCCCCTTTCACACCTTATATATTGTTAATTCGTTGATACCAGATGAATACCAAATCCTATGGATTGGTATGACAAGCTTGTCCTCAAGCTGTAGTCCCAAGTTCCGAGTTCATCAAATAGGTGTAGTAGTAGGGAAAGTATAGGGGGTTCTGGACAGGCTTTTATCGTAAAATACTGGCAGAAGCACTCATAATCTAGTGGTGTAAGAGATGTAGTAGGAAAATTGAATAGATGTAATGTCATAAAAGGGAGGATTATGTTAGATCATGGAGAATGTGTGATATATACTTACAGATAGTGAATACTACTTTCAAAAATAGTTGATTATTGGATACTTTACTATAAAATCTGGAAGCAGGCAAGGGGGTTTTGCATACATTATAATATGTTTTTATGCACCATGTTAATTAACATCACAAATCAACTTACACGTTCATATCAAATAAAACTCCTGCTTGTGGTCGTAAACCTACAAGCAGGAGCTTGATCTTTCTCAAAGAAGTATTCATCACTAAACCTACAGACACGGCCTGACTCCTTTTACGATGAAAAAATATCACAGGCCCTTTATAAGTAAAATCTGCCTCTTACAACACCGCTTCCATCCTTTAAATCCCAGCTCCCAGCTATGTTCTAAAGTAAACAAACATACATACAGGAGTCGTCGCAGCTCGATCCGGCTGGTAGATATGCTGCATTTTCACCCAATGATTCACACTTTTAAAGCGCTCTAGTAAATTAATTGGTGGTTTTAAACACACCCAGACGGTTCAACACGACCAGCAAACGATAAAAGTCATAACTGCTTGGCAGTTTCGTATCCACAATCGGGCTTGCCGGATTAACGGCAACAGCAGCAGCCATCGCTTCCTTGGCCCAGGCCGGTACAGGCATAGCCTGACGCGCCTCCAGTTCAGCTACTCGCTGATCCACCTTTTTAATATAAGCACTCTGTTCATTTAATGTTTGCTTGAGCACATCTCTGCTGTTTTCAAGGACGACCACCTGCTGCTGCAGGGCCTTAAATGCTGCTTTTTCCTCCGCTGTCATGGGTTCTTCCCCCTCTTCTCCTGCAAATGCTTGGCGTAACTCAGCCTCTGTTCCAGCATATACATTCAGATCAACTGGCCCTTGAATGCCTTCAACCCGTCCACTATCGCTGTATTGCCAGAAATCCCAACTCTTCCATGGTGTGGTATCACTGGGCACTCGTGTACTACTGTAACGCGCAATCCATAGCTTATAACTACCCAACGGGGCTTTAAAATGGGCAGCAAAAGCATTGCCCGTATATACCATCGGCTTGCGGCCGCTGACTCGTTCAAATTCCGTCAAAAATGCCAGTGCAATCTCATGAATTGCAGCTGAGCTAAGCCCTCCCGGATTGTTTTCATAATCCATGACCGCTGGCAAGTCTAGCGCTTTCGCACCCCCTACCTGATCCAGCACCTCGGCGAAATGCCTGGCTTCCGCTTTGGCTGCGTTTACAGTGGTCGCATCTACAAAATGGTAAGCTCCAAGTAGAATTCCGGCTGCCCTGATCCCTTTTGCATTCGTGATAAATGTCGGATCAATGTAACGCTGTCCTTGACTTGCTTTAATAAATGCAAATGATTTGCCATCGGCTCGCACACGTTTCCAATCAATCGTTCCCTGATATCGGGACACGTCAATGCCTTCGGCCGCGTTAGGGCTGCGACTTTGCATAAGGCGCTCCCCCCTGTCATTCATAATGTTGTAGCACTCTGTCTCTGTTATATATGCTTGGACCATGGAACCGGTATGGGCTTTTCCACTTTTATGCCGAAAAAAGGCGAGAAGATCATCTTCCTTTTTTTGCAATGGCGACGGTCAGCACTTTATGAAGCTTTATTTTCTTTGTCGGAAGGGTCGGTTGGCTTTATTTTTTCCCCACTCGATTTGGACTCAAAAATGGCTACCGCATTCCGCAAAATATCCGGCATCGGCACTCCCATTCTGCCCACATTTTCTATAATGGACAACAGCTCGTTCGCTAAATAAAAGAAAACGACGGCATCCCGGAAGTAATGTGCATCCCCGAGAATACCGTCAATTAGATGAGCTACTGTAATGAGCAAAAACACGGTAACCTTGCGGAAAATACCGTAATACCCCTGGCGGCTTTTCAGTTCCCCATTGATCCAGGCCGCTGCCCATCCGGTGAAAAAGTCGATAACGACCATCCACCACAGCAACGTCAACATTGTGGTCCACCCCCCGAAAAAATAACCGATCAAGGTCCCCGTGGAAAACCCCAGCCAAATCTGATCGATCCTTTCATGCATGTTTGTTCCCCCTTTTGAACCTAGGTGTAAAGTGAATGCCCTTGGTTGATCCAAGGGCATAAAAACAACGATTTTTATTTTGTTCTCTATACTGTTTTCTTACGGAAAATAGAATTATACCATTTAACCGTTTCTTCCTGTTCATTCGGAGCATCGGTTGATGGCGAATCTTCTACGTTGCCCGCTATTAGATCAGAACGCTCGGATAAAATAATCTTCACTACTTGTTCACGCTGTTCTTCATTTAAAGCGTAGCTTCCCATAATTGTTGCTATATCGCCCTCACCCCGCTCATAGCGAGTGATGCAAGCATGAGCACAAATACGTATTTGAGCCTCTGTTAAAGCTGCCATGGTTATGACTTCACCTCTTTTTATAAAGATTGTTGTTACATATCATCGTCAGTACACGTTATTTTCCAGTGTTACTAAGCATGAGCTGGGTCAACGTCACTTCGAGATCTGCAATCCGCTGCTTCAGTTGATCTGTCTCACTTGGCTGTTGCTCTGATGTTTGTGCCAGTTCCTTAATTGCTTCCTCACTCAACCCTTCACTCCAGAACATTGTTGGGTCTCTTCGTTCTGGAGCCGTGAATGTCTGAGCAGAATATACAGGTTCGTCTCCACGTTCGTTTTCAGGTTTGTTTTGCCATTCATCATGCTGCTTCTGAAATAAAGCTTGGGATTCGTTGTTCAACTGATCATAGGCTTTTTGTGCTTCTAACAGTTTTTCTTCGTATTCTGCTTCATAGGCCAGCCAACCTTGGATGTCAAAACGAGGATGGTATAGACCAAATGGTACTGGAATCCCTACTGTATAACCAGCAGGGATGCTTTCTGAACTTGTTCCATCTGTGGTACTGGCGCTACTGTCAGCAAGCCGATGGGTGTCTAGTTGCTGGTTTGTATCAGATAGCGTAGGCGAAGATGGAGTATAAAAAGGGGCGACACCCATAAAGGCATCGTCCACCAGCTCGTCCTCGAGATAGAGGCCGTTTGTATTTACTTTAGGTACTGCTTTCATGTGTTAGACCTCCTTATTGTTCAGCTAGGAATGACAGTCCGTCAAACCAGGCACCCTTGTTAAACCAAGCATTTTGAGTAACCACCCTGCCTGATACATTTATTATAATCGTGGAGTTAGGTGCGTCATTAGCTCCGTCTGAGGTTCGTACCTTTATTTCCATATTGCTTTTAGGTCGATATCCTACAGGCAGAGTAAATAGGTGCGTACCTGGTGTAGCAAATCCTTCCCTAATCCCCCCCCTAAACAGTACTAAGTTATCTGACAAGCGCAAATACTGCACATCCCCCGTCCAGCCATTAAGCAATGTAGGCGTAAGCCATGCAGGATTATCTTTGTCAGCCTTCTTGTTCTCAAGTACACTCACACGCGCTGTGTTTTCCTGCACACTGTCCACCAAGTCCGTCAGCAGCGTCTTTTCATTGGCAGCGTAACTACCTGTGAATGCTGCGGACGGTGAGTCAGCTGTCATAAAGTAGGTTGTTGAAAAGCTATCCGTTGGATCATATAGCCCCACAACCAACCGCGCGAATGCTACGCCTATTGGTGAGAATACATCTGATCCTGGTCTGATAATGACTTCCCACCTTGAATCTTTTTTACCATTCCTGTATACAGCAACGATATTTCTTGGTTTGTATTTTAATGGGTATTCCGCGTTAATATAGGCATAAGCACCCGCGATTGTGTTAATGCCAGAGTTTTCACGTAATACAATCCCCGTACCTACTTCAACCTGATTGTCACCCTCAACAAATGATAGTTGCCCCTCGGATACAATAGGCACCACGGTAGGCGTTGCAAGCTGGTATACAAGTTGATACGGCGTATACCCTGCATAGGATTGTTGCGGTACGGATTGCGTGAAGTTAGGTGCGCCCACACGCTGAACCCAATACTTTGTACCCGTACCGTTCCAAGTTGCCGTAGTTGCTGCTTGTGCTTGTGCTGGTGTTAGGGTATTAGCGTCATAGGCCTTGTACCCGAAAAAGTAGGCTCTGATGTCGTCTAATGTAGGTGGGTAGCTATCAGCCCATCCACTGTCTGAAACAGGTACAGAGATTGCAAAATTGGGCGAAGTCGCATCTATCCCCCATCTGTCGGCTGTTGTGTCTTGACCACCCCACAATAGTATCTTACCGTCAAACTTTACTGCCGATCCATTGCCGACAAACGCATAATTTACACCGGACACTACAGGATAAAGGGCTTTGAAGCCTGTCCCCGACACTACATTATTCACTTTAGTTATTCTACTGCCATCTAACAGGACGCTTTCAAACCGTTTCACTTTGAAATATTGACCATCACGTTCAAACACTGTATCCGCATTAGCTCCTGTAACTGGATCAGCGTACAGGTCTGTTTGCAATGCCAACATGGAATCCTCGCGCGGCTTGAATGCGTTAGCTGTGCTGCCGATGTTGAGCATTGGCTTTGTCATGGTAACGGCTGTCGATGATGTCCCTAGCAATCGGATATTAGCAGCTCGACTCGTTGCTGTGAATGTGGCGCTTAACAACCCCAAACCTACTGCCTCAACTATAATAGCGGACTCAGGATCGTCCGTAACCGTAACCCTTCCAGTCGCCCCACCCGATTGAACTGATACAGTGTACTTTTGTCCGGGCACTAGCGGCGATACAGTGTGTACTATTTTGTTATCCAACGTGACAGTAATGCTTTTTTCGTCCACTATAATAGGTGTTCCCTGTTTGGCTGACCACTCAAAGAGAGAAGGCAACATATTCTCCCCATATCTAATCGCATACGGATTACGAACAGGCATTATGCTGTCCACATATGGATATTTGGTAACTACCTGTTCAGCGGTCATGCTGTCTAAGGCAGCATAATCTGAAGCGTTAATCTCATAAAGACGAATAGCGTCTGCATAAAAAGCTTGACCAGTTGCTGTTGAAATTGATGCAACTTCCAAGTTCGTCGTAGTATCGTTTGTCGGTGCACATTTTGTATAGATTGTTACAAATCGACTCTGATCTTTGGACTGTTTGAGCGCCTTATTACCACCTGTAGAAAAGTTTACATAGATATTATTTGAGGCATTGATGTTTTTAACATCAGCTAGGGCGATATAGTATCTTCCACCAGTAAGCTTTAATCCGGTACCATACACGTTATATACACCGGAAGCATTCTTTGCAGTAACCTTGATAGATCCCGTACCCTGTGCCTTATTAGATGTATCCACTGCAAGATCAGCTTCCCAACCTAAAAGGCTGTCGATTCGGTCACAAGAGCCTGCCCGCCCCAACAAATTCACCAACGTACGTCCGCTTAGCCCCGTCAGTGAAAATGGCGCAGCCTTTTCCGCATGAACAATCTGTACTCCGGGTTCTAAAGTTACCGCCTTACGTTCCGTCGTATCCAGGCGCTTCTTAATCTCATTTACACTATCATTTACACCACCAGCAAATTCATCAACAGACCGCCAGTTTTGATCCAAATACTTTTCCAAATCAAAATACGTCGTTTTGGGCGATGTGCGGTCAATTTGATTTAAACCAAGATTCGGTGTTTTTTCGCTTGCCATGTTATGCGCCACCTCCTAAATATCTATCCTGTGTTGTATGTTCATTTTCATAGAGAGTCATAGACTCCACTTCGGCAATGGTCAGGTAACGTAATTTATACTCCACTGCCATGTGAGCGGGCTTGATCTCCTCAATGGCTGCTTTAAGATCATCCACATTGGGGGGAATCCCGATGGTATCTATAAATTTGACCGTAAATCCCCATTCGGCAGGATGAAAAGTAACCTCTACCGTGCCTCCGTCATACGCTTCAGCTACATTTTTAACAAGCTGGCCGGAAAAAGTTCCTGCCCCTCGCAGCTTCGATTCCACCACGGCGCGCCGTTGATCCAATGGCTTCGCCAGGTCGGTTTCGATCCCCAGCTCCATTTCCCAGCGTTCCAGCCCCCAGGTGGCAGTACGTACGAAAAACTGTCCCACCGTTGCATCCATTGCAAGATACAAAGCGTCCAATTCGCTTCCTTTAGCATCCATATCAGAACGCATCACACGTGAGGTTTCATAATAGGCAGGCAAATAGGAAAGCAGCTCGCGTCCCCGCTCGCTGCTCATTTGGCCCAGTCCATCTTCCGCTAGAGTTACTCGATTAACAAAAGTGTCACTACGATTTGTACGTTTTCCCTCGTCTGGGTTATTCAAAAGCTCTTCAAAACTGTTCATTCCGCTGTTACTCACTGACGCTCACCGTCCCCAGCACGGCCACCTGACCTGATCCAATCTCAATATTCTGATTGCTCAGTCCATTGATTTTCAGTTCAGAGAAATCAATAATAATTGGAATGTCCAGAAGCACAGCAGAAATCCGGGTGTACCGTACCAACGGATCTGCCTTGTAAAAAGCAAGCTGCTTCAAATACGCCCGCACACCGTTTTCAATCAGCTTTTTGATTTCATCCAGTGTGGATGGCTTCTCTTTGGTGCGCTGTACTTTGACCGAAATGTTTATTACTACTTCAGCCGCGGGCATGACTGTCACCACGGGACCCGCTGGTGCCAGCCCTTCCCCTTGCCCATCCTGAGTCGGATCAATATACTTCTGCACCGCAGCCACGATATCCGGGCTGGCAGCGCGTTTATCCGTATCCAGCACATATAACCCCACTGTTCCTGGTCCTTTCCAGAGCGGAACAACCTCTACGCCACCCACTCCAGCAATCTCATTTGCCCACTGGGTATACTGCGCCTTGTTGCCGCTTGTGCCCTGGTTCCGCACCTTGGCATAAAAACGCTCCAGTAACAGCTGGTCGCTCTCAACGTCTGTGCCGCTTTTGGTTTCCTCCGTATTGATCACGGAGGAAACCCCGCTAATCGGAGTAGCCATCACCTGGATGACGCCTGCTGGAACATTGCCGCGGCGCCCAGGGTTGACCGCCCGAATGATTGCTTCCCCTGTGCCCTGCTCATCCAGCGTGACCGAGGCCGTGGTCGCATACTCAATGGAGGCTTCTCCGGACACATCATCTGCCGGTGTCGCCACCAACGTTCCCGCTGGGACAGTTGTCCCCGCTGTGCCTGTGAACTTGACCTTCCCTGAGGCCGCAACGGCTTCCCGCCGAGTCACTCCATGTTCTGCTGCCCGCAAATCCAGCTCTGGCGAGCGAAAATCCGGGTTATCGCTGGCTACTGTGCTGGCAAAGCCTCGACGCAGCAGCTCCTGCGCCCAGATTGCGGCTTCAGAAAGCATAAACGCTACCGGCGCCTGCGCATCCCAAATAAAAGAGCCCTCGGACTTATCAATGTCCGAAGGCACTTTTTCCAGCATTCGATTTAAGATTTCCTCTTCCGTCTGGTCTACCAAATATTCCGGCAAGTCTGCCATTAGATCACCACACTTTCCACAATTTCCGTTTCATCTCGCACGTTCGTAATCTGGCAGCTAAAATAGCATGCCTCACCTTCCCAGCGAAACATAAACTGATCCACACTCGCCGTACGTGCATCTGCTAGCAACGCCTCTGTGACCATGCGTTTAATTTCACTTTCCTGCACACCGTGCCCATAGCTGCTGCCAATCAGCTCCTCCAGCTCACTTCCATAGTCAGGCGAATAGATCACATGCCGATAACGAGGAGTGCGAATCGCTTTTTCACACCACTGTACCCAGGCTTCTTTCTCACCTGTAGTCACGATTTTACGGCTAGGGCTCATAACAAACTCGCCGGCTTCAAAATCAAACCTCCAGCTTCGCCCAAATACTGCACGGTTATCCTCCAGCACATCTGGATCGGTCACATCTGTGTCTGTCCAAATCATATCATCTGTTTCGGGAAATAAATTAGCCACGTCCATTCACCACCTTACACACAACCACCACATCGTTACCACTATTCACCCGCACCGCCAGTACACGATCCCCCGGCTTAAGCCCTTTGTTCAGACTCAGATTTACATCCTCCAGCTCATCTTCCCCGATATAAAAGGAAGTTTTTAGCTCTTTGCCCTCCCAATTTTCTGATTCCACCGAGGTTGAGGTACCTTTGTACATATGACGTGGTACAGATAGCAGACCCGGCAGCTCGGCGACTAGATAATCCTGAAGCTCATGTTTAAAATCATCCAGCTTGAGTCCCGTGGAGGTGATAGTACCTAATACTGCACCTACTCCGCTCAGCGCATGCTTGGTGTGTTTAAGAAATGAAGATTGCAGCGCAGTGGCTAAATGCCCATAGGGGTCCTTATTCAAGGTAAAACCTCCTTTTTACATCGTCATACGTTCCGAGCTCCAACGACATACTGCCGGGGTTGCCCAATTCCCTGCTCACTGAAATCACCAACAGCTTCATAGAACCTAACATTACCGCGTCTCCTGCTCGAATCGTGTTCATATCTGGCGCATTTACCGATATCGTCTGCTGTATGCCTCTCAGCTTACTTTTGGCCAACTCGCGTGCCGCTGCCCCCGACTTCACCTCGTCATCCTGCACGATTACCTGAAGGGTTCCATATTTGGCAATGTCCTTTTCTTCAAGTGCCATCACTTTGGAAGGAACCTCTTTGCCCGTCTCGCTTGCCGCCGTAGCCAGCACCTTCACTCTCGTGGCCGCGCCTTCCAGCGTAAGGGATTGTGTCGTATCGGTCACTCTTTCCAAAATATACACATCTTTGTTCGTGCCCAGTTCATAAAGCTCCAAACCGGAAGTAACCATCCGTGGATGATACAGCTTGCCGCCCGCCTTGGCCGTTTCCCGCAGATCTCCCAGCATCATGGAGTAAATGGACTGTGTTCGGTATACAGCGCGCCCGAGCTGCTTTTTTGTGTCTGGCAATGAAGCGATTTTTAGTTTCCAGTCCCTCGCATACTTCTGAAAACGCTGGGTAGCTGTCTGTTTGGCAGGGAGCAAATATTCATCCTCGGACTTGTCCAAATATACGGTGCGATCATATATCGTCAGCGTCATACGTTTGAGCCCATTGTTCGAAGTTTCTACTTCCCAAATAACGGCTGGAGACAGCAACGGGACATAATCCTTTTTACCATAAGGAATCCCACTTACCCGAATCGACATCCCTGGAGAAATGGGCGGCATATCCGGCGTAACCACCAAATTGACCGTACCCTGATAAGCGATTTGCTCCAGCGAATCCCTTAAATTAATGTTCTCTACGAGAGGAGATAAATCATATTTATCCTGTAAAATGACTTTGTAGCTCATGATAACACCAGCTTTTGACCCGGTTTAATAGAATTTGGATTTTGCCCAATGACCTTTTTGTTAAGCTGATAAATGCGACTCCATTGCGAGCTGTCCCCCAACTCCAGCTTGGCAATTTTGGACAAGGAATCTCCCGATTTAACCGTGTAAGTCTTCTTTTTTTCTTTCATATCCGTGCGAGGCTTCTTGTTCACTGTAGCAGTCTTTGCCCCACTGCCGGCTTTTTTGGCTACTTTCATTTCACTCCAGGTTCGCAGTGACAAATCAAAATTCACATCCCCATATTCCCCGCCCCGAAAGGTTGAATTATGAGAAGCCACAATTACAGGTACATTTACGGCTGTCTCTGTAATGATAAAGCGTAGCGGGCTCTTGGATAACAAAAAGCCATTCAACGTGTTCATGGCCTCCTGCGGATCAGGGATATCTTCATATGTGCAATACGCTGGATTGTATTCTTTCGGAAAAAAAGAAGAGAAGGAGATTTCCTTCACCTTCTCTCCTTGCGGAAAATCAAACTCCCCGTAGGACAAAATTGTCGTTGTATCAAATCCTTTTTGCCGTGAAATTGTTACTTCCTCAGGATTTACTGGAAACTGAAACTTTTTCCCTTTACCATCCGTCAAACTAAACTCCATACTATTCACCTCCTACTCACACTAGGGCCCTCGCTGTCTTGTTGTTATCCATAGCTTGACGGAATCCTGCTACGAAGCGTTTGCCTACTTCTGAAGCCAAAGCATCAAAATTAACACGTTCACCAACAGCCACCTGAATTGCTCCTGTTGGCATATTCACTTGCATGTTTGATTTATTTCTATTTGTGTTCTTTACTGAATGGACTGCTGCCGTTCTGTGTCTATCATTTGCACGATATGTTCTAGAACTTGCAACTAAATTCCGAGAATATTTATTTGGAGTACTTTTTTTAGCAGCAGTTTTCTCTGTACTCTGAATAAGCTCCCAGTCCAATTTCTCTGGAGAATCCAAGATCATTTGAAGGAAATCACTTGCTTTTGATGTTGCTTTTTTAACCTTTTCTTTAAAAGGGTCAGCATTTTTCTGAACAAAGTTATTCAATTTATTAGAGAAATTTTTAGTCCCTTCACTAATATTGTTGATTTTCTCCTTGACCCCTTCACTGAGACCTGGAATACTATTTTTCAGATAATTCCCTGTAACATTAATCTTATTTTTAAGAGGCTCTCTCACGTTATTCAGTATTTTATTAGAAGCAGGTACTTTTCTTGATATTTTCTCGGTCAAGTTGTCAACTCCCCACATCAGATTCCCCGTCTGATTACCGATGAAGCTTTCGAGTTGTTTACTCCAATGATCAATTGTAGTAGGAGTAGCAGCCTTTATGTTGTTCACTTTTATAGCTACTTCATTATTAAAACCAATCATACCTTGTTTGAAGTCTTGTGTAGTCTGATCGATACTTTCCTTTAAAGATTTTGTCCAGCCTTTAAGATGCGTTTTGGCATACCAAACTTTCTCCATTCCTTTCTCCCCTAACGGCTCAAACAATTTTTCACCTATTTCTCCAAATATATAACCAAGGACAGGAGCTAACACAACTCCGGCATAGGGAACTTTTGAACCGACTTGCATACCAAAGGATTTCCCTAAAATATTTCCGGTTTTTCCTGCAACTAATTTCCCAATCAGTTTATATTTTTCTTCTCCCTTAGCATTAAGAATCTCACTTATATCAAAGCCTAAATCAGCAAACCCAATAGCTTTTCCTCCATATTTCGCTGCACCTTTTAATCCTGTTTTCAGCCAAGAAGGAGTACTGGAAAATATAGAAGCTGCTTGCGTGTATACAGTAGATGTTTTAATTTGATTTGCTACATCGTCGATCCAAGTTTTAGTATTCTTTAACCATGCAGGCATTGCAGCAACTTGTGACAGAGTAATGGCCCTGTAGGCTTTAACAGTTTTATTTAGTGATTCTACAAAGTCTTTCGGCTTATTAAAAAACTTAAAGAAGTTCATAAGATCCATAACAGGTTTTTTTATAACAATCTTCTGTTTTTCATTATTTTTACTCGCTGAACTTTGAGAAATTTGAGACTTACCAAGATTGCTGGATATTTTAGACCCTAAAGGTATGTTAGGGATTGCAACATTATTATTTTTTCCATTTTTCTGATTTTTTTGTTGGATACTAATTTTGTTTTGCTGTTCGATCAAGGAATGATTAAACCAATAGGAACCGCCATTCTTAGTGCAAGTTGTCATCTTACATTTCGAGCAGTCCTTGGAACAGGAACATTTAACAGCAATCTTAATTCCAGATAAATTTCGGGTCAGGCGATTTATTTTATATAAACGTGAAGTTAAATTACTCAACGCATTAGAAAGTCGCTTAACTGACTCCGTAGTTTGGTCAATAACTATCTTTTGTCTTTGGAAACTACTAAGCCCAAAATTTCTTGTCCTCTTCTGGATACTCTCAAAGTATCGATCCATAGCTTTTAATTCTTTATTAACTCTACTTAAACTTCTTATATCCAAAATATCATCCACACCTACACCTCCTTTAACTACTACATATTATCTGCTAGAGCATCTAGTTCTTCTTCAGCAAACGCCAGCAGCAGTATGCGCTCACCGCGGGGAAGCCGCCAAAAGTCTCCGGGACGAAGGTGGTGCCGGACCCACAAGTGATACAGCATCGTCGTCATTCCCCCGGAGCCGATTAGTTTTTTAGATCTGCAATCTCAACGCCAAAACCGGACAGTTCCAGCACTTTATCCCCTACTGCATCCAGTTCACCCGCCAGCAGCATACGGCGGACAGACTGTTCGCCACCGGACAGCTTCAAGCGGCTTGTAATCCGAGGATCTCCCCAGCCGTTAAGGGACAGGCCCTTCACTTCCAGCTTTCCGGTAGCTTCCGAAATCAACAAGGCGTTGAACGTTTCGGTATCTACTTTTTCATCAACGGCACCCTTCACGGTTCGACGAATCGTGCAACGCTCACGAATGCTATCTACCTTACTGGAGGTCAGACCATGCAGCACAATTTTCATATCGAGGCGCTTGATACGAACCGTTTCTTCCGGTAGTTTTTCAGCGGCTTCAAACAGACTGTCCAAAATTTGTTCTTCTGTCATATTCTCATTCAAGCTCATAAGTCATTCTCCCTTATTGTTTATTTCAGAATTTCACAAATTCTTATATGCATTTGGGGAACGGGACACCTGACAGCATCCCATTCCCCGTTAACCAATTTAGTTCGCTACAATCGGATCCAACAGTTCATAGCCTTCGAAGGTGAAAGTAGTTTCTTCTGGCACTTCTTCCCCTGCAGTCCAGTTAGCCAATTGAATTTTATCCGGCATGCAGCGAATCAAACGAACACGTTCATGCCCAAAAGATTCGGGATCGTCCAGCTTGGAAATAATATCAAATTTCTCAAAACCACGACGAATCATATCAGAAGTTACTTTGTAACCACTCATTGTTCCAGTACCTTTTTTAGCTCCATTTTTATGGACTTTCCACGTGTTACCTACCAAATTCAGTTCTCTTTTATCAATTTCCACGCTAGCTTCCAGCTTGTTAATATGTGTCTGCCATACCCCATCAATATATGCCTGACCAAACGTACCTAAAATAACTCTTGAAGCATCCAACATTTCTTTTTCCTCCTCAAAATAATTCATAATATAGTTCGAGATTTCACAAAATCCTCGTTATTAAAAAGCTACTTTATTCCTACTGATCACCTGCAAATTGCTTATGAGCGTAAAACGCTGATTTATTGCACGTAAAATGTGCCGAACAGCTGCTCCATCACGTCGGTGAGCTTCACATTCCATTGCAGGAACACTTGGTCTGGCTCCGGTTTGATGACTGGCGCATCACCGTAGTAGGCTGGGTCAAGAATGACATCGTAGCCATCTGCCTCGATTACGTTGCTCAGGGACAGCTGTGCCAGGTATTCTTTGATCGCACCGATGAGTGCCAGACGGCCTTCCACCGTGTTGTTGATTTTGCCAATATAAGTTTCTTCGGCTGCACGCTGCAAGTCAGCGTTAATAGCATCCATGACACGGATGGAACGGATTTTCTTCCATGCGTTGTTTTGTCCGGCAGACGGGTTCACCAAGCTGTTGATTCCACGCAGTGCTTTAACTTGACGGCCGTCGAAGAACAGGAGGAAAACCCCGTTACGGACAGCCTGTTCCTGCTCGGAACGTGTCCAGCGGCGGGTTACATCCTCAAAAGGCGTAACTGCATACGTTGCGGATTGGTTCAAACGTTGGCCTGCGATCAGTCCGGCTACATAGGCAGCCGTTTGGGCGGAACTATAGTCTGTACCTGCCAGACGTACGCCTGTACCCACGTTCACGATACCTTCATGATTAAGTGCCAGGGAACGTGCAGAGGCCAAGCTAACAGCCGTTTTGGACACATCGTCCGCGGCAGAACCGCCGAATACAGCGATGACGCCTTTGCCTTCATTCCGGACACGTTTGATCCAGGCAGCAAAGCTTTGCAGCAACGCCAGATCGGCTGCATAATCCAGGGCCAGCACATTAAAATCCTGTCCTTCAAGTGCTTCCTGCATCGCAATGTAATCGGCATTAACCAGCTTGCTATTGCCACTATTGCCGCCTGTCAGGTGTACGCCGCTAACATCCACCGGGATGCCGCCTTCGCCGACAACCTCAGCCTTCACCCATACGTTTTCGCTGTTCTCGTTCATCGCCTTGGCAATCGATGCAGCCGTACCGTCGCTGCCTTTGTACGTACCGAGCAGCTTGGTTCCTTCATACAGGCGCACCTCTCGAGCTTGTTCGTCGCCCAAAGTCGGCTGTACCGTTACGGCAAAACCATTACCGCGGCTACCTGTGTACAAAGCCTTCAAACGCAGCACATCGGTTGGGGTCTCGCCACCACTTTTTAGCGTTACAGACGCCTCAGCAGCCGTGTCATCTGCCAACCGGTAAGCGAGCAGTTTTTTCGGACCTCCCAGCAAAGCCAGATACAACGTGGAATATGCTGTCGCACCATTCTCACTGTCACCGGAGAAGATTTGGCTAATCGCCGTTTCACTGCCAACCTCTACAAACTCACGTACAGGGCCCCAATTCGCCTTAACGGGTACAACGACCGTACCGCGCGATCCACCTTGAATCGCTGAAGCTGCTGCTGCCTGAAAATTCATATACAAACCCGGTAATACCGGTTTATTCGTGTTTTCCCATGTTCCGCCTGCCATAATTAATCCACCTTCGCTTTCATAAATTGTTCGATTTTAGTGTGTGCTTCTGCTACCGTAAACAGCTTGTCCTGTGTGCCAAAAAAGGCGCCTGCCAGCACTTCTTCTTTTACAGAAAACAATGATTCTGCGTGCTCCTTTAGTTCCTCCAGCGTGTAGCGTGGGTCACTTGCTTCCTGCCCTGCATTTAGCAGGCTCTTCTCATGGTTTTCCAAGGTCACTCAGACCACCTCATTTCAAAATAGGATGAATTTCCACTCTGCGAATCAACGCCGCTTCCTCAGCCGGACGCATACGCCGTTGTACAAGCATCAACCTAAGCTGACCGTCTAAAATGGCATCTGCCTGTAAATCAGCTGAAGCTTCAGCCATAGACATATAACGGCCCTTGTCCTGCTCCAGAGGAAGCTGGATTTGAGCGGCAAAGCCCTCAACCAGCGCGGAAGCTGCGTGGTTTTCCTCGGTGGTATCCGGGGCGATGATATGCCCGATAAACCGTTTGCGGAGCTCATACATGGAAGCTCCCGCCATCCGGGTTTCGCAGCCGCTCAGCCGCCATAATACCGCATGGCTTCCCGGCTGAGCAGGCCATGCGTCGGCGTATACCGACCATGATTCGCCCAGTTGCTTCTGCGTCCAGTGGACCAACGCTGCCAGCCACTCTTCCGGCTGTGCTGCATTAGATGCTGGAGTAGCAGAACCGCCTTCGGTTTCAGGCACATATACGCCAAAACGCAATGTTCTATAGGCCTTGCCCGTAACCGTGTCCAGCTTTTCTGCATCCCGCACACCCAAATAATGTGCGGTAAAAGCTGACGTATCCTCACCTTTGCCTGTCACCGGTGTCCGGTGCAGCCCGGCAATCAGGGCATTCGCCCATACATCTGCCTGCGCCAGTCCCGCTTGTCCTGCGTACAGCTTGATGCGGACAATCTGCCGGTAACCGGCCCAGGAAGATTTCCAGATTTCCTCGCCCAGTGCCATAACCGCATACGGCTCCTCTGCCGTCTGCGAGGGTGGCTGAACATCGTATACACGCCCTTGCAGCGCTGGAATAATGTCAATGAGCTTTTGCTTAAAGGCCTGTCTCATCCTGTGGCATGCCACCCTTGCGTATCTTGTGCTCGCATGTTGTAACTGTTTAGCCAGGCTTTTTTCCACTTCCATGTTCTCACACGGCGCAGCCTCGTACTCATGCATTGCAGCATCTCTTGCTTAGGCAACACGACTCCTCCTTTCTATACATCGAATTCCCGGGAAGTGACAAAGACGATGACCGCATGAAAAAACCGGCCCTTTTGGCCGGCTAACGTTTGACTGTGTGTGTCTTCGGTATGTCCTCTTGTCTTGATTCCCGATGATATAATCTTACACCCTAATAACGAATGCGCTGCCGGGGAAATGGACGATAAAAGCAGAGACTAGGGATGAAGTTAGGTGGTATTTTGCGAACACTAGTTCCCTTCATTAAAACACGCTTAATCTCATTGTTAATGCTGCACAAAAAAAAATAACCGCCCTTTAAAAAGAGCGGTTATGGATATCATTCAATTTAATGAATTATAAATATTTTCAGTATATCTAGTGATGGCTTCATCGTAATCTGGATACTCATATTTCAAACTGCTGGCCACAGCCTTAGCGTATGTTCTAAACAATGCATAGCAAGTAAGTAAAGACTGCCACATTTCTCGATAGCCGTTCTCAGAGTAAGTAGATAGTAGGCTTTCCCAATCTTCATTAGGAAGATACTGATTTATAAATTTATAGTTTTTTCCTACACTAAAGGTGTACCCTTGCTCTGATCCAATCTTCCAAGCCATCATGCGCAGCAAATTAGGTCGTGCAATCTCGTTTAAATGGTCGATAGCAAACAGGATTTCCTTTCTCGCCAATCCTTTTACGATATAAGTCGAAACCATCCAAAACTCATTACAGCAATCATCAAATTCCCTGGCCGTCGGCTTTTTAATCCAATATTGACGATCGTTTGCGATCACTTCCTCTTGGATCAGTGCATCCTTATCAAGCAAAACCTCTACTAAACCATCGCTATTCGTAAAATAATCCTCTACCTCGTTCATGGGGATCAGTGTCAGATCTAATTTGTTCCCATCGTCAAAAAGAATGATATATGAAAACCAGTTGCCTAGCTCTGATGGAAAAAGCTCCATATCCTCGGGTTTTTGCATCATAAGCCTATTCCCAAAAACGTGAAGCCATTGATCACTCTCCTTGAAAGAATCCATATCTGTTACAAAGTAAGAAATATCATAATCTTGAAATGAATCGGGAGGAATATTGAAGTTTGTACGCGATCCTTCCAGCGTGACCAAGCGTATTCTTTCATCGTTCATAGCAAACTTTACAAGCATATCCAGCATTTCTTGTTCACTTCTCAATGCATCCTTCCTCCGTTCCCATCTTAATTACGAACCTATGCTTCTTATTCGCCGTTGTGGTACATACTCCTTGCTATCTAGGTAATAGAGCCACAGGCTGTGACCCCTATGCATTTACCGAACCCAGTATTCGATCCGCACTCTTCTGCAAGCCTGCCAGATTCAAAACACCTTGGTCTGCAAGTGCTAGCGCCATTTTGTAAAAAGCACGCGTACGAAGCTTCGTATACGTATCCTTGCTGACTGGTGGGTCCAACACATAATTGTAAACCTTGTAATCGAACACATCGTCATCCTTTAAATAACGTTCACGGATAAGCAGCTGTTCACGTTCATTCAAGCGGCTCACTACCGCATCCACCATTTGGCAATAGGCCAAGCGGGCGGCAGGAGCATCTACATTATATACGGCAGTCCGGGCCGTTGGGTCGCTTGTCACATTCGTGGGTCCGTTCGGGCGATCCGTATAGCCAGCAGTGATAAAGCTTTCCCGATCCATAAAGGTTATTGTTTTATAAATCCGGTATTTCTCAAACACACCCTCCAATGCATTCTGCGTTTTGCGTCGGTCTAATTCGGGTAAGTTATTTCTCATAAAAAACAACACTCCTTATATTATGCCTTTTGACAATGATGTATTTTTAAAATAGAAAAACGCGTTTGTTTACATTATGTTCCCCTTTTGTTCGCATCTTGAGTATAACATAACATTATTTAGGATAGGTATCCATCGTGAAAAAAAGCAATATAGCCCCAAAAACAGGATATTCGCTCTATTTTTCTATGCCTTTTGGCATATTACGTGCTTTTACTATTTGCCTAATGGTATAATAAAGCTAAACCTATGATTCTAATGCAGAAAGGAGCTCCATTGTGGAACAGCCAGCATTCGGAACTTACTTAAAACAGCAGCGTGAGCACAAGCAATTGAGCATCAACCAATTGGCAGATGCCGCAGGTATTAGTAATTCACAAATTTCCCGCATTGAAAATGGACTTCGCGGCGTTCCCAAACCCTCCACTCTCCGTAAAATAGCGGACGCGCTCAGCGTATCCTATACTGAAATGATGAAGGCGGCTGGATATTGGACTGACGATGATTCAATCGAGCATAATCCGCATGAACTTTATCGTTCTACTGTGCCGGAATGGGCAACCCCCAAAGACCGCCGGGATTTTAAAAAAATGCTGGAGGAAGACGACGAATTAATGTTTGATGGCATTCCACTGGATGAAAAAGACCGTCAACGGATCAAGGACGTACTGACAGGCCTGTTCTGGGAAGCCAAGCAAATGAACAAACATAAAAAGCCCGCCGACCCCGGTGCGAGCAAAGATCAGGGATAGTAGGTGAACGTATGAACGAACTCATTCACAAACTTGTCCGAAAATACCGTACCAATTGCCCTTTCGATATTGCGAAAGCCCTAGGCATCCATATCCGCTACTGCGATCTGGGCTCCACAACCAAAGGGTTGTATTATCACAAGCTACGCAGGAGATTTATCGTCATTCACAATGGACTTACACCAGAATGGGAACGTTTTGTCTGTGCGCATGAATTGGGCCATGATCGACTGCATAAAGGGATTAGCCGCTTTTTTATGGAAGAGCATTCCTACTTTTCCCCCGGCAAATTTGAACAGCAGGCCAATCGCTTTGCCGTACTGTTGCTGAGTGAAGGGAATCCGCCGCTGGCTGACGAAACATTGGATCACTATTTACCGCGGATCGGGCTGCCTAAAGAGACCGCCCTTTTTTTTGACTACAAATCAGAACGTTAGTTCCCATTCTATGAGTTCCTGTTCATTTTATTACTCCTCTATAATAGTAGGCAATTTGACGATAGCTTTAACAACCGATAGATCAAAAAAATGTAGTGCTTTGATATAAAATAGAAGTTATTTTTACAATCATCTGATAAAATGTGGACGTAAGCGGTTTCTCTAATTCATTCATTTTATGGGAGGTTGAAGGAACAACATGAACTCATGGAAAAAACTCTCGTCGATCTTGACGACCGCCGCGCTTCTGTTCGGATGTCTCGGTACCGCAGCAGCGGACCCAGCTACCAATGCGGGGACAGCGGGAACGGGGACAACAACGACTCCAGTCAGCGGCAAACACATCACCATCCTACATACGAATGATACCCATGCTCACGTGGTGGCCAATGACAAGGAAATGGGCTTCGCCAAGCTGGCAGGAATCATCGACCAATACCGCGCTGCTAATCCCAATACATTGCTGCTGGATGATGGGGATACCGTTCATGGAACGACCTTCGCTACCCTGGTTAACGGTGAGAGTATTGTGAAAGTAATTAACAAGCTGCACTATGATGCAATGGTTCCGGGGAACCATGAGTTTAATTACGGCTGGAAGCATCTGGTTGAATTGAGCAAGGAGATTCAGTTCCCTGTGCTGAGCGCCAACATTAAGCAAACGGACGGAACACGTTTGTTCCAACCGTATACTATTAAAGAAGTCGACGGCGTTAAAATCGGCATTATCGGTCTGACTACACCTGAAACGGCATATAAAACCAACCCTAAAAATGTGGAAGGCATTCAGTTCACTGACCCTGCGGCTGAAGCCAAGGCGGCCGTAGACGAAATTCGCAGCAAAGTAGATGTCGTCGTGGCTCTGGGTCATCTGGGGCAAGATGCGTCCAGCAAAGATACCAGCCTTAAGGTCGTGAAGGAAGTGCCTGGCATTGATATTTTCATCGACGGACACAGCCATACCGTACTCGAAAAAGGCCTGATCGGTGATAACGGCACGTTGATCGCCAGTGCAGGTGAATACACCAAGTATCTGGGTGTGGTGGATCTATGGGTAGACGGCGGTAAGGTTGTCCAAAAGCAAGCGAAGCTGATCGATTCGACTCAAGCTCCCGACGTTCAGCCGAATGCTGAAATTGCTGCATTAATCTCCTCCATTCAGAAAGATCAAGAACCTATTCTTAAAGAGGTGGTAGCACAAACGAGTGTAAATCTGGAAGGAGCACGCGAAAAGGTGCGTGCGGGTGAAACCAATCTCGGCGACTTGCTTACCGATGCTATGCGTGACGTTTCGGGGGCAGATGTGGCTCTAACGAATGGTGGCGGTATACGCGCTTCCATCAAAGCAGGCACGGTTACCAAGGGAGACATCATCACTGTATTGCCTTTCGGCAACCAAATTGTTACCTTGAAAGTAAAGGGCTCTGACCTTCAGGCCGCACTGGAAAATGGCACAGCCGCCTACCCGGAACCAAGCGGGGGTTTCCCACAGGTGTCCGGTATCTCGTTCAAAATAGACACCTCCGCAGCCAAAGGCAGCCGTGTTCACTCCATCCTGATCGGTGGAAAAGCCCTTGATCCTGAG
Organism: Paenibacillus ottowii; assembly: GCF_050516475.1. NCBI lineage: Bacteria > Bacillati > Bacillota > Bacilli > Caryophanales > Paenibacillaceae > Paenibacillus > Paenibacillus ottowii. The sequence goes on from NZ_CP191577.1 coordinate 2,348,806, forward strand.
GCAACCTATACACTGGCTACCAATGATTTTACTGCCGTAGGCGGTGACCAATATACGATGTTCGCTAAATATCCACAAGCAGGTATGTTCGGATCGTTGGATGAAGCGTTAATCCGCTATATGCAAAAGACCGGCTCTACTAGCCTGCAAGTACAAGCAGACGGCCGTATCCAAGAAGCCAAGGCAGATGGAAAAGCTATTGTCCCTGCCACGCAAACTGTACCGTCTGCTCCAGCCGCGACACCGGCACCTCAGCAGGAGAAACCACAATCCGATTCCACAGCGGCTGTAAAACCAGCACCTGCGAAATCGATACCTGCGAAATCGGCACCTGCAAAGCCTCAAACCGCCAAGCCACAGCAGGCATCGGCTGCTGCACAAGCTGCAAAAAGCCATGTATATGTTGTAAAATCCGGGGATACACTGTATGCCATTTCTCGCAAACACGGTACCACCTGGCAACAGCTTCAGAAGTTGAATAAATTGAAAAATCCTCACCGTATTTATCCAGGACAAAAGTTAGACCTTCCGGCCTAACTCCATAGCTAGTATAAGCAGCATTCGAAATCCAAGTGATTTTGGATGCTGCTGTATGTCAGGGAGTTTATAGATATGCGATAGTCCAAGCCCATTTGGACATCGCATATTTTTTTTGAAAGCAAGCCTTTTAACCGCTGACAAGTTGTGAACCGAGAGGTATGATGGAGAAGAGTCATTCGGGCAGTGAACATTTGTCCTGTTATCCGTCGGGATCAGTTATGTGTGTGGAAGGAGTTCATTAAATGCAATACATTATTTATGATCTTGAATTTACTGTTAGCCGTAACGCCAGATATTCCTCTGAAATCATTGATATCGGTGCCGTCAAAGTTATTCAGGGAGACGATGGCCTATTCGTTGCAGATACATTTCACAGTTTTGTAAGACCATCGAATCGGCCTGTGCTCTCTACAGATACCGTTCAATTCACGGGTATTACTCAACGAGACATTGATGCTGCTCCACTCTTTCCTGAAGCCGTGAAGCAATTTATTGCCTGGCTCGGTACGGATTCGCCTTATTATTTATGCGCATGGGGTCCGGATGACCGTCAGAAGCTGGTGTCCCATTGTCGTACCCATCATGTAGATCTCGGCTGGATTCATAATACAAATGATATACAGAAGCAAATTTCCCGTCTGTTTAGTTCCAATGGAAAGTATCGTCAATTGAGCTTGTCTCAGGCGTTGGAATTGTGCAACATTGACTTTGACGGTCAACAGCATCGGGCATTGGATGATGCCGTGAACACCGCTCAGGTTTTCATGCACCATTTTGATCGTATTACTTTAGTTCATAATGCTGCTGACGATGAGGAAAGCCGCGGCTCGAAGCTCGTCTACTCTTCACCAGAAGAAGAACAGGAACAGTACAGTCCCTTCGGCAATCTCGCCAACCTGTTTAAGGACCGTTAAGCAGATAGCTCCCCGGCCCGTTCCGGGGAATCTCCCCCTGTTATTCCTGATTTCCTGCCTTTTTGTCGAAATAAAACGCCCCCCAGGTTCGCAGCATTTCTTGCATACGTTTGCGGTAACGTAAAGGTTCCAGAATTTCAGCCTCAGCTCCATAGGATGTGAGCCAATCCAGAAATTCTCGGTCATGATTAACCGTCACCTCAAACAACAAGCTTCCATCCGGCAAGTCCTTTAGAAGAGGCTTGATGAACAGTTCCTCTTCTTTGACCCGATATACAGAATTGGCAGAAAAACGTACCACAAACCGAATATTTTGGTTTCCCTTGGTCACCGACCAGGTACCTTTAAAAAACATTTCCATTTCAGATGTATTTTTTTGAAACGTATACGGCAAAATCCTCATATTCCGAAAGCGGCTGATCCGAAAGGTTCTCATAGCGGATTGCTTATGACAAAAACCAAGCATATAGAACCGCCGGTCTTGAGGAACCAAACAATAAGGATCTACTTGCACCAATGACACATCTTCATTTTGAGGCGAGCTGTACTCCGCTTCAATTGTCTGCTGCGTAAGACTCGCCAAAACAATCAGCCTGAGCAGATAGGGCTGGTTTTCCCGATCAAGTGTCGAGCCGAGCCGGATGATATTTTTCATTTCCTGCGCGAAGCTCGTCTGGTCCATCTTTTTTTTCTGACTAGAGGCCATCACTTTCTCATAAGCACTTTCAAAAGCTGGCGGTAAAAGAGGCTTGATCGTTTCCATAATCTCTCCCAGCTTGGTAAAAGCCTCTGCCTCTTCTTCTGTCCAATTTAGAGGATACAAAGCAAAATTGCTAATAAAGATGTACCCCTTGCCATGCCCCATATTCGCGATCGGAATATGCATGGCGCTTAGCGCCTCCATATCTCGGTATATGGTACGTTCTGATGTTTCACAACGTTCGGCAAGCTCTCTTGCCAATATCCCTGGATTTGCCTGAACAATAGTAATAATCCGCATTAAACGTATCAACCGATCAGTCAAGGAAGTCTCTCCTTTACAAAAAGATAGTAAATTAGACTCACTAATTTGCACAAATAAACTAGCATAATTATCTATCTCAACCTATCATTCTCCGTAAAATGAACATCTCCTATCGATATTTCCTTATTAAAAAAGACTTTAGAACTATACGCTTTAAAAGATACAAAAGACCCACTCCATTTATTGCGTATGCACAAAAGTAACTCGGCTTCCTCCAGATAATCCATGTCTTCGCTTCTGGCTGCACATATAAGCAATTCATCTGCTTGTCTCGTAAGGATGAACGCCCCTCGCTCAGGCTCCCCTTTCTCGTACATACGCAACGCCTTTTTCACAATTGGGGACGTCTCATTCAGCTTTATGTATTTTTCCACCTTCGGGTTGGATGGCATGCTCAGCAAACCCAGATGATGCGTGTAATGGATATAGAGCTGGTCTGTCCGGATCAGCGTCCGCTTTTCCTGCGATGGCTTGCGCCAGCTCCACTCGATCATTCCAATCGTATGTCTTCCGGACGCGTGAGCCGGGATAGAAAACGTCAAAATAGCTTGTCTATATTTGCCCCGCCGCACATCGCCACAGTGAACAATCATGCAATCACCGTTTTCTGATTGTTTAAACCCGAGCCTCACCCCTTCAGCTTTTAATAGATTTACCCCGTTTTCTGGATTGAACTGAAGTTGAAGGTCACATCCCGCTGCCTTCGGTATTAGGTTCCCTTTTCTTTTACGTATAGCTCCATAGCCCCATTCTATCAGTAGATTTACTTGTTTGGACCCATTCGCAGATATAGACTCTTTGTCCCATGTATACGTTACATTGAGCATTGACTTCACCACTGGTAAATTCCCCCTAAAAGAACATGTAACTCTAAATTAACAGTGTTATCTGACACTATATTGTCAGGGAACATACGTTTGATTGTGAAAATTATACATGGTAATCTTTATGAAAGGGGACCTAATTCGTAAAATAACATTTTAATCCTTTTCAATTGCATAAATACGCAAAAATAGCCCGGCAAAAGCCGGGCTACATGATATTCTACTTCATATATTTTAAATTATGAAATTGTAGTTTCTGTTAAAGAAACATTCGTCTTTGTGCAAATATCGGATATAGGAGCAAAAGTAGTGCTGTCCACGATAAGCTCCTTTGATAATGGTTTTCCATTGACAGTAATTTTTAAAATGGTATAGTTTTGTTCTCTTTCGTTCATCTTTCAAAATCTCCTTTTATATCTATTTTTCATATATTTCAGTTCATACATATTTCTATTCAAGCCCTGATCAGGTGCGGATTATTCTTGACTCGTTTGCTGGGAAAAATGCCGGAATGTTGCCGCTTCCTTGATATACCCGTTTTAGGGTACACTTAAACTAATATATCGAGTTTTTTTGATCATCTTTTCCCGAATTTGTCGTTTGTATATTCTAAATCTGCACCCAAATCCTGATATAGTACGTAACCATGTGATGTGGGTAATGATCTATATCATCTAACATCCTGGTTTATCAAAAGGGGGATATCTCTTGGCACGAGCAACTTGTCGCTTTGCTTTATACCGCCGCATTGTCTGCGCTGCTATAGCGCTTTTGTTTATTTTTGGAGTCACCCGTGTACCCGAAGTTCATGCTGCTTATTGGGATGATGTATATCAAGGCTTTGAGCAGTTTTCACGCTTGCCCGGCGATGTGTACCAACTCAAGGAAAGCTATCGCCAAACCCAGGAAGATCTGGAAAAGGCCCGTTCCAGCATTGAAACCTATCAGAAGCAAAACGCCCAGCTGCTGGAGCAAAACCGAAAGCTGAATAACACCGTTACAGAACTAAAAAATCTGCAAGCCCAGCGCGATCAGGCTTCACACCGAAATAAAATGCTCATCATCACGGCTATCATTCTGCTGGCTGGTTATTTTATCGGTATCCGACTGTTGCGTTACGGGATGCGTCGACGTTCGGGAAGATACTAACGCCTGAAAGGATGAAAAGTCTGCATGGATATACAAGCAGGACAACACCATGATGAAAGCGTCGGTTCGGTCATAACGCTCGATCTGGCTGAAGGAGAGAAGCTGCATGTTCTGCATCCGCAGCAAATCATCGCATATCGCGGACCCAGTTCAGGCCGCAGTGATAAGCTGATGAATATTAAAGGCATGTATCGCAAGCACAAACTGATTCAGGCCGATTTCACAGGGGCTTGCCGGCTAATTGCCGCCCTTCCTCCTGGCTTTAGTTTGAAGATGATCAAGCTTGAAGGAAGCGATGATCTCTTATACGATTTTCGCAACCTGTTCTGGTACAGCTCCGGCATCCAGATGCGTACCAAGCTGCTAAGCATGAAAAACATGTTGTTTAGCCGTGATGTCATTAAAATGAAATTTGACGGGACAGGTCACATTGGTATTTTGACACAGGGATTGGTATGTCAAGAACAGCTTCATCCGTCAGAGCCGATCTATGTCGATGCGAGCAGCGTCATCGCCTATCCCGAAAACGCCAAGCTGGAGTTAACCGTATACGGTAATCATCTGGCCAGCCAGCATATGAACTACCAGTTTAAAATGACGGGACACGGTACCGTACTTTTTCATGCCGGTGAGCATCATCGGCGGCTTCAGCAGGATATGAATGACGATGGCGTGATCAAACGATTTTTAAGGGAAGTCATTCCATTTGGTGGAGTGTTTATCAAATAGCCCTGCCATGCTATAATGGCAATGCTATCAATGAAGCGGTCTGTCCTCGTGACAGATGCTAATGAAGAAAATCCATGCTTAGCGCATGGGAGAGGTTCGCGAACTCCCTCTATAAAAAACTAACGATGCTTTGTCCTCCGCATTGAAAAATGAATTTGCGGGGCAAGGCCTGTTTTTTGTTGAAGCCGGTTCAAGAACTCTCTTTCTTCCAAGTGACAAGACGCTGTGTCTTACACCATTCCAAGAAGATCGAGAGGTTTTTTTATGTTTGCAAACGAAAAAGCAGTCGTCGTATTCAGCGGCGGCCAAGACAGCACAACCTGTTTATTTTGGGCAAAAAAACATTTTGCCGAAGTAGAAACTGTGACGTTCGATTATGGTCAACGCCACAAGCAGGAAATCGAAGTTGCCGCCGGAATTGCCAAAGAGCTAGGTGTTCCGCAAACGGTACTGGATATGAGCCTGCTCAATCAACTTGCCCCGAATGCCCTCACACGCACCGACATTGATATTACTCAAGAGGAAGGCGAACTGCCTAGCACATTTGTAGACGGTCGCAACCTATTGTTCCTGAGCTTTGCAGCGGTTCTCGCCAAGCAAAAAGGAGCGCGCCACATTATTACAGGCGTATGCGAGACAGATTTCAGCGGCTATCCCGATTGCCGGGATTCCTTCATTAAATCGCTGAACGTTACACTGAACCTTTCAATGGACTATCCCTTTGTGATTCATACCCCGCTCATGTGGTTGAATAAGGCCGAAACCTGGCAAATGGCCGATGAGCTGAAGGCTTTTGAATTTGTAAGAACCCGTACATTAACATGCTATAACGGCATCATTGGCGATGGCTGTGGCGAATGTCCTGCCTGCAATCTCCGCCGTGCCGGACTGGAGCAGTATCTCACGGTTCGCGGCGCTTCATCCCAGGGAGTTGAAGGCCATGCGTGAGCCAGGTACCTTTCGTATTGTCGACAAGCTCCAGCAGTTTGGGACAGACATTGAGCGCTCTCAGCTGCGGTATCACCGCAAACGTGTACTCGTCAGCAAACAATTTACGTTCGATGCAGCACACCATTTGCACTGTTATGAAGGCAAATGCAAAAACCTGCACGGTCACACCTATGTCGTCGTATTTGGCATAAGCGGTATACCGGGAGAAACAGGGCTGACGCTGGATTTTGGCGATATCAAAACGATCTGGAAAGAGCGAATTGAGCCTTTTCTGGACCACCGTTACTTGAATGAGACGCTTCCTCCAATGAATACAACGGCGGAAAATATGGTCGTCTGGATTTTTGAACAAATGGAGTCAGCCTTGACCTCGGATGTATACTGCAATCGTGTTGAAGGGGGACGTACCGAGTTTGTACGGCTGTTCGAGACACCTACCAGCTACGCCGAGTTCCGACGGGAGTGGATGTTCGATGAGTAATACTATAACTGCTAATACCATAAATACGCACCAACCTATGACTACACCCGACAAGGCTAAAGCAGCCCTTATTCCTGTGCTGGAGGTGTTTGGTCCCACTGTTCAGGGCGAAGGGATGGTCATTGGTCGTAAAACGATGTTTGTGCGTACCGCAGGCTGCGATTACCATTGCTCATGGTGTGACTCCGCTTTTACCTGGGACGGCAGCGCCAAAGATCAAATCCGCCGTCTGAGTGCCACTGAGATATGGCAGGAACTACAGTCCATCGGCGGCGAACGGTTCTCGCATGTGACCCTTTCCGGAGGTAATCCTGCCCTGCTGCCACAGCTTGGGGCGCTAGTTACCCTGCTACGTAGTCAAGGCATGGCCATCGCCGTCGAAACGCAAGGCTCCCGTTGGCAGGAATGGCTGTACGATATCGATGAGGTGACCTTATCCCCGAAGCCGCCCAGCTCTGGCATGACGACCAACTGGGACGTGCTGGATGATATCGTAGCCCGTCTGTCAAGCCAAAAGATAGCTGGAGCGTCCAAGTCTGCGTCAAACGTCTCAATCACAACGTGCAGCAAGCAATCGAAGGATGAATCAGTCAGACTCTACACTGGAGCATGCAGTTTGAAGGTCGTCATCTTCGACGACACCGATCTCGCCTATGCCCGCACCATTCACGAGCGCTATCCACATATACCGTTGTTCCTCCAGACGGGTAATCCAGATGTGAACACGGAGAATACTGGACAGATCGCAGAGTCTCTTTTACATCGTTATGAATGGCTTATCGACCGAGTCATGGACGATACCCGGCTCAACGATGTAAGAGTCCTCCCGCAGCTCCACACCCTCGTATGGGGCAACAAACGCGGCGTATAACATGCATATATAATATATTCCATATGAGCGGTATGTGATACACAAGATACGCCAAATTAGTCGAGTACACCCTCGACACCTCAAAGCTATAAAACAAGAGAAACCCTCGTCCGTGAGGACGGGGTTTCTCTCAGTATATTGCTCCTTTCTTATAGGAGCGTGCATTATTCTCTTCTACACCAATCTATATAAGCAAACGAGCAGGGACTTTATGGTGATGACGGCGGTCGGCCAGCGGAGCGGAGGATTTGAAGCTGGAGAAGCGATAGCGTTCGCCTTTGAAATGGGATTATAACCTATGCATCTTTTAAATGATCAGCGAGAATCCCATTTCAACAGCGATCGGAAGCTCAAATCCTTCGCGGAGCGACCTCTCCACCACCATAACTCCCTACCTTTTTACCACTAAATCAACTTTAAGGAGCCTCACTCAATATGACCGGAAGAAAACCCGAAGAAATGACCGACGTTACCCTGCTTGGCAACCAAGGCACACAATACACTTTTGCTTATGATCCTGCCATTCTCGAAAGCTTTGATAATAAACATCCGTACCGGGATTATTTTGTGAAGTTTAATTGCCCGGAGTTCACCAGCCTGTGCCCGATTACAGGGCAGCCTGATTTTGCAACCATCTACATCAGCTATATTCCTGATATTAAAATGGTTGAAAGCAAGTCCCTTAAGCTGTACCTGTTCAGCTTCCGCAATCACGGTGATTTTCACGAGGACTGCGTCAACATTATCATGAATGACCTGATCAAGCTGATGGACCCGCGTTATATCGAGGTGTGGGGCAAGTTCACGCCACGCGGCGGCATTTCCATTGACCCCTATACAAATTATGGCAAACCGGGAACCAAGTATGAGCAAATGGCCGAGCATCGCATGATGAACCATGATATGTACCCGGAGACTGTAGATAACCGATAAGCTTATAGGTTTCCTGACACAGCGTAAAAATACCAAGGGGCTGTCCTGTAAAAGTCTTAAAATGACTCAGGGACAGCCCTTTGGTATTTACAAAAAGGAGGATGAATTTATGCACTCATAAAATTATAGGTTTGGAATTTGGCAAAAATGGACTTCAGAACATGAACTCAAGATGCCGGTCGTACTTGTGACGTTTACACACTCAGATCAAATTTTGATTTTTTATATTCATAAGGGGTTTTGCCCATAACTTCCTTAAAAGCTTTTCTAAATGATTTTTCATTTGGAAAGCCAGCCTCGTAAGAAATTTCTGTAAGTGGCTTATTCGTTGTTTCCAATAAATCAATTGCCTTTTCCAAACAAAGAACTTGCTTGTACTCCGTAAACGTCTGACCTGTATATTCATGAAACATTCTCGACAAATAGGCCTCCGAATAGCCGCAGATTCGAGCTGTTTTCGCCAGGCTAATATTTTCAGCATAATGCTCTTTAATAAAATCCATAATGGTCTTTATCTTTTGCTGCTTTTCACTAAATATTTCTGGCTGTAAGTCTGCGGCCTGACTAAAATGATTAACAAGCAAATACTTAAGTTCAATAATTCGACTTTGCTCTAAAATATAGTCATATTTGCCTTTGGAAACATGCAGGTTATATATATCCATAAACAACTCTCTTAATTTAGAAAGTATAGTATGTTCAACTTCTCGCTCTTGCGTGTTTAATTGAATGAATACTTGTTCATTGGCAAAAAAGGTAGCTGGAAACTGCAATACAACGACTTGGTTTTCCGTGATGCTTTGGGTGGAGTGCGGTACATTGCTATTAATAAACAGTGCATCCTTTTCCTTCAAAATGGTTATCTTTCCTTCATGCCACACCTTCAAACTTCCACTTGTACAATAGATTAATTCCATATTGCTGTGAAAATGCATAGGGATGACTCTTTCTGTATCTGTCGATTGAAACATAAAGAGGTTAATCATTTTTCTTCTGTCTATTTCGATATGTTCATATATTTTTTTCATACGACACCTCAGTAACCAGCTATGAGTAATCAACAGTAATTATATTCAGTCATATACTCTAATACTCATACTATACCGATAGTAAAATGCCTACACAAGCTGAAATCTATTCAGTCGACCAACACAAAAAAAGGCAGTTCTTCTCGCAAACGGAGTCTTGAACAGCCTTTTCTTGCCTGCTTGTAGCTCTACAGGTGAAAGATACTCATATCGTTTTAAGGATGGATTATGACATCACATTCCTGCAGCTGATAAATCTCAATTTTCCCTTCATTATCTCCTGCTTCAAGTACCACACTGCGTTGTTCCGTATCCTCCAGGAAATACCGCAGAGTAAATACTTCCTCGCCTTCGTTCAGAAAAATCTCCAGACTTGAGCTTTCTATAAATATTTGCATGTCTGCAAGTTGATTGGCTAACATTGCTTTTCTGTATTCCCTCTGGTTGGTCAACCAGTTTGTTCTCCATACGGTTATACTGTTTTCTGCCGAATCATAGTTAATTTCCACAGCATTTCTTATTATCATTTTGAAGTTTTCTGTAAGCTTCGAAAAATGAACAATGCATTCCACCTGCAAAGAAGGCAGCAGCCAAACCCCATTTTTGTGTATGTCCTTCTGGGAATGTTCACCATCCAGTCTTAACAATTGTAATTCCGGCAATGGTTTCTGGTAGAGCACACCGTTAGATAGCACTATTTCTTTAGGTAAAGTCAGCGCATGAATCCAGCCTTCCTGAATGGTGGGAACAGCCCTCTCTGCTTCTTCATTCATGCCGCTCATCCACCCAAACATAATGGTTCTGTCATTCACCTTAAATGACTGTGGCGCGTAGAAATCAAACCCCCGATCAAGCTCTTTAAAATGGGCAAGGTTCCCGTTAAATTTTCCTGTATCCATAAATTTCCCAACAATATATCCCGATTGGTTAGGGTTTCTATAATATTCGCCTGCTTCCGGTAAACCCTGAGGAGAGAAGACAAAAATATCATTTTCCGCAAAATGAAGTAGATCAGGACATTCCCACATATACCCGAATTCACGATCATGCTCCAAAAATGATCCTTGGCATTCCCAAACAGACAAATCTGTGGATTTGTAGATAAGCGTATCTCCAATCAAATCCTCTCTTTGAGCGCCCACGATCAGCCACCAGCTCCCGTTCCGATCTCTCCATACTTTTGGATCTCGGACATGTCTGGTATAGCCCTTGGGATGTTCGAATAAGGGGCCCATTTTCTGAAAATGCTCCCCGTCCTCCGAGATGGCTGCGCATTGATAGCTCTCCTTGACACCGTCATCCCTGATTACATTTCCTGTGTAAAACAGATACAGCTTTCCCTGATGAACTATGGCCCCGCCGGAATAAATGCCGTCCTTGTCATACCATTCCGAAGGCTCTAGCGCAACACTTTTCCTTTGCCAATGCACCAGATCGCTGGAAACAACATGACCCCAGCATTTATTTCGATGTTCGGTTCCTTTGGGGTTCCACTGATAGAACACATGATATTGATGCTTGAAAAAGGCAAGTCCATTAGGATCATTTAATAGCCCGTAGGAAGGAGTAATATGATATTTAAGATGATAAGCGTCGCTTTTATTCATGTTGATCCTCCCGTAACAAAGTAAAACTAAAGCTTAGCAAAGTTTCCTGCGAGCTTGAACCGATATAAACCTCAAATTCGCCAGGCTCACTCTTATATTCCATTTCACGTCCATAAAATTTAAGCATGTCTTCATCTATTGAAAAATCCACAATTGTAGTCTCGCCGCTGTGCAAAAATACTTTTTTGAAGTCTTTTAATTCCTTCACTGGCCTTGCCACACTTGCAAATTTATCGCGAATATATAATTGAATCGTTTCTTTCCCATCATACGTTCCAGTGTTGGATACAGAAATGCGGATATCCACTGACTCATTTGTTTTCATTTCCTTTTGGCTGACGGTTAATAGACTGTATTCAAATGAGGTATAGGATAGGCCAGAGCCAAACGGATACAAGGGTTCGTTCACTTCATCTATATATCGGGACGCAAAGCGGTAAGAGCCATTTTCCTTTAAATTTGGTCTGCCTGTATTCAGCTCATTGTAGTATACCGGAATCTGACCGACGCTACGTGGAAAGGTCATCGCTAATTTCCCAGACGGATTTACTTCTCCATACAGTATATTGGCCAGCGCTTCTCCGCCCATCGTTCCCGGATACCAGGCCTGAACAATCGCGTCCACCTTTTCAGCAACATCGGTAAGGATCAAAGGTCTTCCACTATATACGATCAGAACGATCCTTTTGCCCAATAAGCTTAATTCATGAAGTAGTCTCAACTGCGGCTCTGGAAGCGTCGGGTTCGTTCGTGATCCACCTTCTCCGCTCTGATAAATACTTTCTCCCAAGGCAAGGACTATGACTTCTGCTTCATTTGCATTCCTAATGGCTTCTTGCAGTAGATCTTCTTCCGAGCTTGTTTCCACCGCCAGTTTGTCCGCATATTTATCGAACGTTTTCCTTGCATCAACAGGCAGCAGATAACTTCCCCTGCATACCGAGAGATTGTCGGGGTCAACCAGCTGTAACAACCCCGTTTTCAAATTTATAGTGTCTGTCTCCTCCCCCTTAATCGCCCACATGCCCAGGGTAGAATTTTCTTCTGCATAGGGACCAATTAAAGCAACCTTCATTTCCTTTGATAACGGTAATACATTATTTTCATTTTTCAGCAGCACCACAGATTCCTCTGCCAGGGACAATGCCGCTTGTTTATGATCGTCTGACAAAATGCTGCTTGTTGAACGTTTAACGATTTCCTGTAATCCGCGGAATGGATCCTCAAACAGCCCCAAATCATTTTTCAGCTTTAAGATACGGTATACAGCTTCATTCAGAAGCTCCAGCATATAATCGTTACCTGATATTACATTTTTCAATTGATTAGCGTACACTGCCGTCTTCATATCCACATCCACACCTGCCAATAGTGCCAGCCTGGCAGCAGAGGCCTCGTCTTCGGCATAACCATGCATGATTAGCTCTTCAATAGCGGCGTAATCCGAGATCAATACACCGTCAAAATTCATTTCCTGTCTTAATACATTACGGTTAAGCCACTCGTTTCCGGTCGCAGGGATCCCATTCAACGTATTAAAAGCCGTCATGACAAGCTTAGCACCTGCTTCTATTGCAGCTTGATATCCGGGCAAATAATATTCTCGCAATGCATGCTCCGATAGATCCACGGCATTGTATTCCCGTCCGGCGACAGGTGCTCCGTAAGCGGCAAAATGCTTGACGCAAGCAGCAATTTTATGGGCTGGTACGGCTCCACCTTCCAAGTTGCTTCCCTGGATTCCCAGCACTACGCTTTGGGCATATTTCATTGCCAGCAAGGGATCTTCACCAGGCGATTCCATCACCCGCCCCCAGCGAGGATCTCTCACCAAATCTACCATAGGGGAAAAGGTTACATGAATGCCTTCCTCGTAGCACTCCCGGGCAGCAATCGAAGCCGCATTCTCTATCCCCTCATAGTTCCAGCTACACGCTTGAGCGATCGGAATCGGGAAAATGGTTCGATATCCATAGATAATATCTGCCATGAATAACAGTGGGATTTTATGAGCCGATTTTTCCAAATAATCGGTTTGCAATCGAATTATTTTTTCCGGGTTGGTAATATTCAATATGGAGCCGGTATTATAAATATTATAGTCCGTATTTAGCCCCAGCTTTTTCACAGGGCCCGTCACAACCGTATCCATGTCTCCTTCAAAAAAATCACCGGTCAGTTGAATAAGCTGACCGATTTTCTCTTCTATTGAAAGGGTGTTCAATTTTCGAAGCAATGTTTTGTTGTCCATGATTCTCTCCACTAAATTTTATTTGTTCTCTACTTTTTCTTTAAATCCAAAGATCCACGTCAACGCAAATGCGACACCAAAACCGATTAAACAAACGAAAGCATACAGAAAAATCTGATTATTCAGATACAACAACAAACCAGGTATAGCTGTAATCGACATGCCTGTGGCCTGAACATTAAAGATACGTGCAAAGAATCCTCCAACCGCTCCCCCAATCAAGCCCATCATGAATGGTTTGCCATATCGAATGTTCACCCCAAAAATAGCCGGTTCTGTAATGCCGAGCAGTGCAGACACGGCAGACGGGTAAGCAATAGATTTGGTTTTTAATCTTTTGGATTTCAGGCCGACAGCTAACGCCGCACCCGCTTGTGCACAAATAGATGCCGAGCTAATCGGGTTAACCATATTCCAGCCGCCATCTACCAGCATTTGTATTTCGATCAGGTTGAGCGCATGGTGCAGCCCGGTAACAACAATAATCTGATTAATGCCACCATAAATAAACCCGCCAATGCCAAACGGCAACTTCAAAATAGCTGTAACTGCCGATAATATTAAAACCTCTACTTCATGGAAGATGGGACCAATCACGAACAAGCCCAGTACCAGTGTGAGCAATAATGTCAGAAACGGTGTCAAAATCAAGTCCAGTGCTTCGGGAACGGATTTCCTGATTCTTTTCTCCATCATCGCTCCCACGATCCCTATAATGAACGCCGGCAGAACGGAGCCCTGATAGCCTGCGATTTTGATGAAGCCCAAAAATAAAAGGGGCTCCTTCACATGTTGAGCGACATCCCAGGATGTAGGTAAAGAAGGACTTACCAGCATGAGTCCAAGTAAAATCCCCAAGATCGGCGACCCGCCAAACACTCTGAATGCTGACCAGCATACCAGCACAGGTAAAAAGGCAAACGCGGTATCAGTCAGTATTTGCGTAAATAATATGAAATTCGCAGAAATATCATCCGGTGTAAGTCCAAATAACTGAAGCAGTGCAGGCTGAGTTACCAAGCCCCTAACTCCCATAAACAAGCCGGTAGCTACCAATGCAGGGATAATGGGAACAAATACATCTCCGAAAACCCGGATCATTCTTTTGAAAAAGTTATCATCTTGGGTTGAGGCCTTCTCTTTCAGCTCTGCCTTTGATGTCGCAGATACGTTCTGGCCGACCATCGCTTCGTAAACCTTGTTCACGGTACCGGTTCCAAAAATAATTTGATATTGTCCGGAGGTAAAAAACACCCCTTTTGCCTTATCAATATTCTCAATAAATTCATCATCAATAATTTCTCTGTCTTTTACAATCAATCTCAACCGTGTAGCACAATGTGCCATAGAAATAATATTGTCTTCTCCGCCAAGCCCTTTAATGACATCCTGGGCTATTTTAACGTATTCTTTCTCAAGACTCATCGGTCTTCTTCCTTTCCTCTGTTCCTCTTAGTTAGTCTGAACCTTTAAAACTTGGACTAATATGCCTCTTAAGAATAACATGACTGCGCTTTCAAACAGCGCGATTATTTTACTACATTAAGGTCAAATTTTGACCTTTTTATACCCTTGGCTATAAATAACTTCGAGAAATCGGCTTTGTACGGGAATAAAAAATGCACCTTCAGAATGAGCACTGGATAACTTCATAGTTGATCCGATGTATTCCAAAGGTGCACCTTTAATTGTCCTATTTTACTTCGTGACTTTCAACTGAACACTATTAGCTGTATAGACCACCTTCACTTTATAATTGCTTGGTAAACCTGCTGCATCAATGGAAGAGAATGTCCCATTGTGTTTACCGTAGGTTAAAATGGTTGCACCGTTAGCTGGTACATATTTGTTAGAAAAATTCAGGCGTAATTTGCCGTTAAGTTGGGCTGTACCCTTAATTTTGAGCACATCATTTTTACTTTGCAGGTTGAGCTCAAGTTTTCCCTCGGCAGTTTGTTTGTAATTCCCGCCAACAACCAGCTTTCCAGAATTGTTTTTAAGAAGAGTTCCCCCGTTATTTGTAACATCGCCACTTCCGAAAGCTGTCTCCGAATTCCCTTCAAGTATGCCTTGATCGATCTGTGTACCGCCGGAATACGTATTGTTACCTATGAGCTTCAACGTGCCTGTGCCCTTTTTAGTCAGCTTTCCAACCCCTGAAATATTGTTACGCCAGCGATCCAATGCATTAAAACCGCCTTTGGAGGAGTCCATATTGACTGTAACATTATTGACGAAAGCACCGTAGCCATCCGCAGCGGAAAACAGGTCTAATCGTCCCCATCCTTCGGTATCGTCAAGCACAGGATATCCAGATGGAAGACCTGTAGTGGCCAATACCCAACGGCGTTGTGTGCTATCAAGGTAAGGCAGGCGTGTCTCCAATAATACCTCCGCTCCCTTAGGCACTGTCATTGGCTTCGTCGTTGGATTAATTAGGCTGAATCCGTACGTTAATCGTTCATTATAATTCTTTTTATTCGTGGCATAGTTGCTGTATCGATCTGGGGCTGTACCCTTTTGGGACAACAATTGCGTATGAGCATCCTGATAAGCTGCTTTCTTCAAGCTACTATTGGCTGGATCAGACAGGATGGCAGCAGCCATCGCTGTTGCCATGACTCGTCCCCCCATAACATCAAGTGGGGAATGCATGCCAGCAACAACGCGGTTATTGCCCAGCTCCGAAGCTCGTGTCAGCAATTCCTGATAACGCTCTGGCATGGCATAGGCCATGGCAATAGAACTGAGATACGCAGCATTGGTATGACCGCTTGGGAAGCCGCCATCATTAGTAGCATCAGATTTGAGCGCAGGGATCAGACTCGGGACAACCACTGAATTATCGCTCCAGCGAAACGGACGAGGATAACTAAAGTAAGATTTAGCCGGGTTGGTCGTAGAGTAATCCCCACGCAAGGTATTGACCAGTTTCACGATGTTACCAAGACTGGAGCTTGTGTCCCCTGCATTCGTTCCCTCATCTTCATATTTTTTAGTTGTGGCATCGGCCGGGACGTCGTTGATTGTTGTCGTCGCGCCTGCCTTCTTTCGATATATATCAGTAAGCGAACCCAGACCGTCGATTACACTGTAGCTCTGATTTCGGCGATCATCCAAATAAGCCGCATCGGCCTCACTGGCAGTGCGACGGGCAGCGATATCGATCACCTTTTGAATATTAGCGTCCAGTACACTGCTGTTTAGCTTGGTGCCTGTGTCCCAGGTAGCGCCGGGAGTCCAAAGCTTATTAAATTCAGAAAGCAATCCGAGAGTCGGATTGGAGCTTTCCGTCTTATTAGCGGCACTATTATTTTTATAATGATCTACAAAATACCCCCATGACGGTTCTGTTGGAGTTACTGTTGTTGGCAGCGTGGCCGCACTCGCATAACTTCCACCTAGAGAACCTAGAAGTAAAGGTAAAGATAATAACGCAACTGATAGTGGTTTCCTTAGCAATTTCATTCTCAAATCAGATCCTCTCTTCTCTTGTGCTCTGCATACTGTTTCTACGGAGCTATTATCTATACAACAAGATGTATGACATAAAGAATCATATCTTAAGTTTGTTAAATAAAGAGCTTCGTTCTGTTAAATTCTGCTTGCTTATTTATATGTAAAAAAATATCAACAACATTCAACATGAAACCAATTCATGCATATTAGAGAGTAAAATTGATCAGTAAAGGATATTTTATGCAGATATAATACACTCAGGGCAAGTTAATCTGTTGTGAATTAAAGGATCGAGCAATAAAGAGTATCCAGCAGAATGGGCAAGCAGCGAGGAGTAAAGGGGGGCTTTATCCCCCTTTCAGCCATTTGCTGCAAGTGGATTGCTTCCTATATCTTAAAATATACATACATACCCGGAGGTTGCCATGACTACTAAATCGGCTACAAAAAAAGAAACGGGCCAATCGCTCCCCCTCCCGGGACCACAAGCGAAAGGCACCGTTTTTGCGATTCTGATTGCGATCAGTTTCGTTCATCTGTTCAATGACTCGATTCAATCGGTCATTCCAGCGATCTTTCCGATCCTGAAGGATTCTATGAGTCTGAACTACACGCAGATCGGCTGGATTTCATTCGCCATCAACTTCACAGCTTCGATCATGCAGCCTGTAATTGGCTTGTTTTCGGACAAACGGCCTACGCCCGCTATCCTTCCTATCGGTATGGGCTTTACGCTGACTGGTATGCTGCTGCTCGCCTATGCTGCCGATTATAAAGCGGTGCTAGTCGCAGTCATCTTCGTGGGTCTAGGCTCAGCTGCCTTTCACCCGGAAGGCTCGCGCGTATCCCATATGGCGGCAGGATCACGCCGGGGATTGGCACAATCCATTTTCCAGGTCGGCGGCAATGCTGGTCAATCACTGGCACCGATGCTCACAAGCTGGATTTTTATCCCGTTGGGGCAATTTGGCGCCATCTGGTTCACAGGTATTGCGGCAGCCGGGATTGTAGTGCAATCGTTCATTGCCCGCTGGTACGGTAACGTCCTGCGTACAGAGGGCATTGCACGCAAAAAAGCGGCAACACGCCGCATGAAGCCCGAGGTGCGCAGCCGTATTATGTTTGCCATGATTGTCCTCATTCTGCTGGTATTTGTTCGTTCGTGGTATTCGACCTCGGTCGGCAGCTACTATGCGTTTTACCTGATGGAAGTATTTAAAATGCCATTGGCAGATGCACAGTTGTACATTTTCCTGTTCCTCGGAGCTGGAGCGCTGGGCACCTTCTTTGGCGGCCCGCTGGCAGACCGGTTTGGTAAACGCAATATGATTTTTCTGTCCATGGTATTAGCTGCACCACTGGCCCTGCTATTGCCTTATGCCAACCAATTCTGGACGGCAATCCTGCTAGCGATTATCGGATTTATTATGTTGTCCAGCTTTTCGGTCACAGTCGTATATGCACAGATGCTCGTGCCTGGCAAAATCGGAACGGTGTCTGGTCTCATTACAGGCTTGGCTTTTGGTCTGGGTGGGGTGGGCGCACTTGTGCTCGGCAGTTGGATCGACAAAGTAGGCATTACCAACATCATGTTCCTGTGTGGCTTTTTGCCACTGCTCGGCATTTTAACATTTCTGCTTCCTACAGACAAAACCCTCAATCGCTGGGCGGAAGAAAATGGAGCCGAAGTGTAACAGGCTAACGTGCGGCGGCTATCATTGGCCGCTGCACACCTTCATAAACAACTAACTCAAACTACATTCCTCACTTCTTCCCTACTCTTCACCTCTCCTTCATTCCTTACTTCTACTCCAACCCATTCTCTACTTCTGACAAACGCTTTAAAATACGACGCTTCCGATACAGCATTTTCCCCGCTTCAGCTACGTCATGAATAGCACTTCGATTGGCCATGGAGCCAAACAATATACCCGCAATTGGGACCATTTGCAGCAGCTTTTTCCATCCGAACTGATCGCGATAGGTGTTAATGACTTCTCTCCAACCCTGCATCTGGGAAAAAACCTGTGCCTGACGTGAAGGATCATCGAACAAGGCCAGTTCCTCTAATACAGCCTTTTTCCCCACAATATCAGATGAAGCAAATTGCATACATTTAATAATAAAAATGCGTTCCTGCTTATCTTGGGGGTTAAAGCCATAGCACAAAGCGATTTCCTGAAGCACCTTGAGTGACAAGCCGAGCAAAATAGGGATATCCGCCGCAATCGTAAACACACCGCCAATCCCCGTGGTTGCTCCCTGAGCGGTGGCAAAGGTAATACGCCCTGACGTTATATCGTCCGCCGTCTGATCCATGATCGTTAGCGGTAGCTCAGCCACCTGCTTCAAATCCCACACAGAATCGTCACTATGCTCCGCAACTGCATTTTCCCCGACACGGGGCTGATCCTCCGTATCTAAGACGGAATCTATACCATTTTGCTTAATCATATATTCACGTGCCGTTTTGTTCAGCCTGCTCAGAATCGTTTCTTCTTTCACCAAATATTTGCCGCCATTCTGAATGAAGCTGCCCAGCTCGTTTAGCAGTTGCTCCAGCTTGTCTTTAATGATTTTCGGCGTCAGCCGATCCAGCAGCATAAAGGGCCACCTGCCGATTTTTTCCCAGAAAAAAATATCCTTCTGCTCCTTCTCCCACTTCTCAATCTGCTTTAGCTCTCGGTGCAATATATCCTGACTTTCACGATATTCTATCAGCGGCTTCATAAGCGTAGATGTCTCCTTTTGACTATGCTAGTTTATGTATGGATAATACGTAAGTAAGACGAGTTCAGGTTCTTTTTTTAGCAAACAAGATTGATATAGTAGATTAAAATTTGTTCAGATCGGAGTGTAATGATGAATAATATAGAGCTTGTTCCTTACCATTGTGAGCATGATGCTATTTTACATACCTTTTATTTGCCTGAGGAGCAAAAGCAATTTACTGGAATGCCAGATGACATGCTGGCACTGGCCCAGGAAGACCCGCATCGCCATCCTGTCGTGATTACGGCTACCGGAAGACCGGTTGGATTTTTCATTTTATATGATGGAGATGAATTAGCAAACTATACGAATACTTCTGAGGCACTGCTATTGCGTGCATTTTCAATTAACTACGCAGATCAAGGACAAGGGTTTGCTAAACAAGGACTGCTTTTGCTACCACAGTTTATCTCTACACACTTTCCACATATTCGCGAGATTGTACTGGGCGTCAATGCCCGTAATCTTTCTGCTCAAAGTCTATATCTCAAATGCGGCTTTATCGATGAAGGTAACACTAAAATGGGACAACACGGCTTGCAGCATATTTTTAAAATGTGCCTATAACGCTGACTTCGTTTGCCCTCGTAAAACAAAAGCTTTCGGCACAAACGCCGAAAGCTTTTATCCTCAAATTTCGCCAATGGAAAAGCTCAATTTGTAGTTACCAAACTTCGTAAGCTCATCCAGCATCGTATTTAACTCTGACTGTGAAGACATGCGTACCCGCATCCAATAACAGCCCTCCCCACTCACCCGATGGATTTCGACAATAGAGGGATGCTCCCGTGCAAAAGCCTGAAAAGCACTGTGAGTCGTTCCTGAATTTAAAAAAACCGTAATAAAGGCATGGATCGTCTGTCCAATTTTTTCAGGGTTCCAGCGCAACGTATAACCCTCGATGATGCCCGCGTCCTGCATTTTTCGAACGCGTGCCCCTACTGCTTGACCCGTCAAATGAACAAGCTGACCGACCTCCTTATGCGTTAAAGAGCTGTCTTCAATCAGATGATGAAGGATGCGCAGGTCGGTCTCATCAGGTACGAATAGTTCCATAGTTATTTTTCCTTTCATGATGAAACGAGAATGCTGGTTTTCCTTTCAGCAGGCCGTAGCCTGCATCTTCTTGCGTCATGTATGATTGTAGCAGAAACAAAGAACAGCCGAAAATACAGTCGGTCAAAAAACATTACGATCAAAGGAGCTTCGATATATGAAAATCACACTAATCCGCAACGCAACCCTATGGATCGAATACGCTGGAGTGAAATTTCTGATTGATCCGATGCTAAGTGATGCTGGGATAAACCCACCAGTTCCGAACACAGAAAATACCCGCCGTAATCCGCTCGTTCCCTTGCCGCCGCAATGGCAGACGCTTGGCCAGCCTGACGTAGTCATCGTCACACATTTGCATCTGGATCATTGGGACCCGGCGGCAGTACGCTGGCTGGACAAGCAAATCCCTGTATTCTGCCAGCCCGGAAATGAAGAACAAATCACAGCCGACGGTTTTACACAGGTTACTCCGATTGCAGTGGCTGGCTCAGTCGGGAAAATCGAGATTATCCGTACAACCGGGCATCACGGAACTGGAGAAATCGGGGAACAGATGGGACCCGTATCCGGCTTTGTATTTCAGGCTCCAGGCGAGCCTGTCGTCTATGTGGCTGGGGATACCATTTGGTGCAGTGAAGTTGCGGAAGCACTGGATAAATACCGTCCTGACTGGACGATCGTGAACGCTGGAGGAGCGCGGTTTATAGTGGGCGATCCTATTATTATGACTGCCCAAGATGTAACAGCTGTTGCACAGCATGCCCCTTACACCCAAGTCGTTGCTGTCCATATGGAAGCAATCAACCATTGTATACTGACTCGCTCCGAGCTTACAGAACATATCCACCGTGAAGGTTTGAAGGAGCAAGTCCATATTCCGGTGGATGGAGCGACAATTTCGGCATAAGGCGATCATCCTGAGTCACCGTTTGCGCCCATTTTGCATATATTGGATTTCAAAACGCCTAAAAGAAGGGATTATTAAATGAATTGGCAATATCAACATCCTTATTATGGTACAGAAACCCAATGTAAAGAAGTTCCAATTGCTTTTCCTCCCCAGCATCAATATAGACAGCCGGGGCTGGAATATCTAATGGTTCCACGCCCTATCTTTGATAATCCAAAGTATATCGGCACGGGAAAGCTCCAGGATCGGGTGGCTATTATCAGCGGCGGAGACAGTGGCATTGGTCGCGCGGTTGCGGTGGCATTTGCCAAGGAAGGGGCCGATGTGGTCATTGCCTATCTCGATGAGCATCGAGATGCTATGGAAACCCGTGATGTCATTCACCGGCTTGGCCGACGTTGTTTGCTAATTCCAGGTGATCTAAGGCTTAGAAGCAACTGCTGTCTGGTTGTTCAAAAAACGATGGAAACCTTCGGTCGAATTGATATCCTCATTAATAATATGGGGGTTCAGTTTGTGCGTGAATCGTATCTGGACATCAGCGAGCAGCAGCTTCGTGATACGTTTGATACGAATATTATTTCCTTCTTCCATATGACCACAGAAGCCTTGCCATATATGCGGGCTGGGGCCAGTATCGTCAATACGGCATCAGTTACAGCCTATGTTGGGCAAAAGAATCTGATCGACTATTCAGCTACCAAAGGAGCCATTGTCAGCTTCACGCGCGCTTTGGCTAACAATCTGGTCGATCAGGGTATTCGCGTGAATGCCATTGCTCCCGGTCCGATCTGGACTCCGCTGAATCCGGCCACACAGTCGACCGAAGTCATCCGCACCTTTGGCAGCAATACGCCGATGAAGCGGGCCGGGCAGCCTTATGAATTGGCTCCTGCCTATGTCCTGCTGGCTTCGGATGATGGCTCCTACATTACTGGCCAAACGCTGCATGTGAACGGCGGACAAATGGTGACGACATAGTTGGAGTTGGCTAATAGCCATAAGGCCTAACATACAAGCAAACCTCCAGTATCCACAAGTTAAGTGGGACTGGAGGTTTGCTTATTTTACCATATTGAATATAAGCTTAGACTGATCTTTTGTTTTTGTTGTATATATCGAAGGCAACCGCCAGCAGTAGTACCAAGCCCTTGATGCCTTGCTGCCAGTCAATACCGAGGCCAATCAGAGACATGCCGTTATTCAGTACGCCCATAACCAAGCCACCGATAATCGCTCCAAAAACCGTGCCGATCCCGCCTGACGCTGAAGCTCCACCGATAAAGCAAGCCGCGATGGCATCCAGCTCAAAGTTTGTACCCGCTCTCGGCGTAGCCGCGTTCAGACGTGCAGCAAAGATGAGACCGGAAATAGCAGCCAATACGCCCATGTTGACAAATACCCAGAATGTTACTTTTTTCGTTTTGACACCAGACAGGCCCGCTGCCTTTTCATTTCCACCCAGCGCATACACATGACGGCCCATAACCGTGCGGTTCATGACGAAGGAGTATACCACGATCAGGATGAACAGCAGGACGAGAATGTTCGGTATCCCCGCATAGCTTGCGAGCATGAAGGTGAACAGATTAATCACAGCAGCCACTACGATCAATTTGAGTATAAATAACGCCTGTGAAGGAACCTCGAATCCATATTTAAGCTGAGAGCGGCGTTCACGAAGTTCATTCACAATAAACCATACCGTAAGTGCAATCCCTACAATGACGGATACCAGGTTATAACCGGTAGCTGAAAAATCCGGCAGGAAGCCTGAACTGATTTTCTGAAATCCCCCTGGAAAAGGAGAGATCGATTGACCTTCCAGCACGATCATTGTTAATCCGCGGAAGAGCAGCATTCCCGCCAGGGTAACGATAAATGCCGGAATCCGTACATAAGCGACCCAGAACCCTTGCCATGCCCCAATTAACGCTCCGACCAGCAAAGCTGCAATCACAGCGACCCACGCTGGAAGCTGCCAATCGACCATCATAATGGCGGCAACTGCACCGACAAAAGCGGCTATGGAGCCGACGGACAAATCAATATGCCCAGTAATGATAACCAGCACCATCCCGATCGCCAGCACGAGAATGTAGCTGTTTTGCAAAATCAGATTGGTAATATTAATCGGCTTCAACAGCAGACCGCCTGTCAGCACCTCGAACAAAATCATAATAACGACCAGCGCAATCATCATGCCGTATTGGCGGATGTTATTTTTAAATAGTTTAGTTATGGTTTCCATGCTTCACGCCTCCTGACTTGGTCATATATCTCATCAACGTTTCCTGCGAAGCGTCCTCACGGCTAACCTCTCCGGTGATCCGCCCGGCATTCATGACATAAATCCGGTCACACAAGCCTAGCACCTCTGGCAGCTCAGACGAAATGACCAGCACGCCTTTGCCCTCAGCGGCAAGTCGATGAATAATCGTGTAGATTTCATATTTGGCACCCACATCGATCCCGCGCGTCGGCTCATCCAGAATCAGAATATCCGGTCCGGCAAAAATCCATTTGCTCAGTACTACCTTCTGCTGATTTCCGCCACTCAGATTACCGGTTTTCTGTAAAATACTCGGTGCTTTGATGTTCATGCTTTTTTTCATTTCCTCTGCAACGACGACTTCCTCCTGCTCATTGACCACAGCGCCCTTCGCCAGCTTGCTCAGACCGGTTAGCGAGATATTACGCTTGATATCATCCATTAAAATAAGTCCGTACTCCTTGCGATCCTCCGTCACATAGGCAAAGCCGTTGTTAATCGCGTCCGTAACCGTGTTGTTCTGGATCGGCTTGCCGTCCTTAATCAGTTGACCCGAGATATTGCGTCCGTATGACTTGCCAAAGATACTCATCGCCAGCTCAGTCCGTCCTGCACCCATCAGCCCGGCAATACCGACAATTTCACCACGGCGGATGTTCAGATTCACCTGATCCAGCACCTTGCGGTCTGCATGATGCTCGTGATACACCGTCCAGTCCTTCACTTCCAAAATGACTTTGCCAATCTTGGCATGGCGCTCTGGATAACGGCTGGTCAGATCGCGTCCAACCATCCCGCTAATGATCCGATCCTCTGTGACCTCATCCCTTTTCATATCCAGCGTCTCAATCGTCTTCCCATCCCGCAAAATCGTAATTGAATCCGACACCTTGGCGACCTCATTCAGCTTGTGGGAGATGAGAATGCAGGAAATGCCCTGTTTTTTAAATTCCAGCATCAAATTAAGCAGATTTTCACTATCATCCTCATTTAAGGCGGCTGTCGGTTCATCCAGAATAAGCAGCTTTACCTTTTTAGAGAGCGCTTTCGCAATTTCGACTAGCTGTTGCTTGCCGACCCCGATGTTCGTAACCAAGGTATTGGGATTTTCACTCAAACCGACCTTAGACAGCAGCTCGCGTGTCCCCACAAAAGTCTCTTTCCAATCAATCACACCGCCGCTGGCGCGTTCGTTGCCCAGATAAATATTTTCCGCAATCGAGAGATACGGGATTAATGCCAGCTCCTGATGGATAATGACGATGCCCAATTCCTCACTCTGCTTGATATCCTTAAACTCACATGTTTTGCCCTGGAAAATAATATCGCCTTCGTAGGTTCCATGCGGATATACACCGCTCAGTACTTTCATCAGCGTCGATTTGCCTGCACCGTTCTCGCCGCACAGCGAATGAATCTCGCCTTCCTTGACCTTGAGATTTACATTTTCCAATGCCTTTACGCCGGGAAAGGTTTTGGTAATTCCCTTCATTTCCAAAATGATTCCAGTCATGGGTTACACTCCTTTCGGTTGGATTCCTACTCTTATTTGAGTCCAATTTGCTCTTTGGTGTAATAGTGACTGCCTACAATATCCTTCTCTACATTCGTCCGATCCACCGAGATTGGATCAAGCAAGTAAGCAGGGATTATCTTTTTCCCGTTGTTATAGGATTTGACATCATTCACTTCTGCTTGCTTGCCCTGTAAAATGCTATTGGCCATCACGACCGTTTGCTCAGCCAGCTTGCGGGTATCCTTAAATATGGTTTGGGTCTGCTCTCCAGCCACAATAGACTTGATCGAAGCCAGCTCCGCATCCTGTCCCGTAATGATCGGCAACGGCTTGTTCGCTGTTCCGTATCCGACCCCTTTCAGGGATGAAATGATACCGATGCTAATGCCGTCATACGGGGAGAGCACCGCGTCCAGATTGGCCCCTGAATAGTAGGCACTCAGCAGATTATCCATCCGCGACTGTGCCAAAGCTCCGTCCCACCGCAGCGTAGCGATCTGCGCCATTGTCATCTGCTTGCTGCGTACGACCAGCTTGCCGGAATCAATGTATGGTTTAAGTACGGACATCGCACCATTAAAGAAGAAGTAGGCATTATTATCATCTGGCGATCCGCCGAAAAGCTCGATATTGAAAGGTCCCTTGCCTTCCTTGAGACCCAGCTTTTTCTCAATATATGCCGCCTGTAATACGCCCACCTTGAAGTTATCAAAGGTCGCATAATACGTCAGATACGGTGTGTTGCGAATCAGACGGTCGTAAGAAATGACCTGAATCCCTCGGTCATGTGCCTTCTGAATTACATCCGTCAGCGTGTTCCCATCGACCGAAGCGATGACCATGACATTGACGCCCTTGGTGATCATATTTTCGATTTGGGAGATTTGATTTTCCACCACGTCCTCGGCATATTGTAAATCCGTTTTATAGCCTTGCTCCTGAAACAACCGAACCATATTCTCCCCGTCCCCTACCCAACGCTCGGACGATTTGGTCGGCATGGAAATACCCACATAGCCTTTTTCCTTGCTGCCCGTTCCACTCTCCGCCAGATTGCAGGCCGAAAGCATCAAGGCCAAAATCAGAAGCCAAACGACAACAGCTCCTTTTTTCATATGAAGTTCCCCTTTCCTCATGTGATGCAGGTCATTTGAAGGTAAGGATTTTGAGAAAATCCTCAAGTCAGTGCTAATTAGACTAGAAATTAGATAGCGCTTACATAAGTGAGGCGATGAGCACCTCTCTTTTTTTATGTGCAAACACATGGTATCATTCCAGGCTAGGGAAGGTCTTTGCAGGTTTTGAACTTTTTTTATAAAATTTTAACCTTTGTGATGGGGGGAGGAGGAATGGGGTGGTTAAGGTGGACAATGGTATGAAAAGAAAGAAATAAAAAAACTTTACCAGTTTAGATCTGGTAAAGTTTTTTTTTCATTCTTTATCCATTTTATCTTAATGACAAAGCGACTTCTTCACTTGTTCGAATCCGGCCTATTCTCGGAAAGATGTATTTACAAACATAATCGTGCTCCTCTTTCGTAGAAGCTGTCATGGCATCCTCCACAAAAATCTGGTGATATCCATGCTGGTAGGCTTCTCTTGCTGTAGTATCCACGCCAATGGAAGTAGAAATACCGCAAAGTACAATAGTGTCAATTCCACGACGACGAAGCTGCAAATCAAGGTCAGTACCAAAAAATGCACCCCATTGTCGTTTGGTAATCGTATGAGCAATTTGGGTATCAGCTATTTCTGGTACAAAACGATCCCAGCCTTCTGGCCATTGCATCTGATTCATTTCCATATCTGTATATGGCTTTAACATATCTTTCCCATCTACCGACGAAACTCGTACCAAAACCACAAACGCGCCTTTCTGCGTGAATGCATCAATTAATTTACTGGCTTTCTGAACAACCTGCTCCCCCGTATAAGGGGCTAGCAAACGACCGCTGTTTGCGATCCCCGTTTGCAAGTCTATAACTACCAGTGCCGTCTTTTCTGCGTTTAACTTTTCCGCCTCCGTTGATTTTACATGTTCCATATTGTTTTCTCCCTTCATCTAGTCTGCATTTTGTCCTAAAGCCAATTCATGGTGATTTAGCTTTAGATATACTTTAAAATAAACCCAGACCGCATTGATCAGTAACAACACACTTGTAATCCAAAATACAGATCGAATTCCAAACCAGGTTGCCACCTGTCCGCCTAAAATAGAACCTGCGAATACGCCCAAATACCCTGCCGACATGTTAAAACCAAAAACTCTGCCGGTCAGAGCATCCGGTGTAATTCTTTTGATCAGGATATTAACAGAGGGGATCAATCCGGCCGCTGCTAATCCAAATAAAAAGCGTAAACCTATGAACTGCCAGTCATTTTGTACTAAGGCTTGTGGGATGAAAATGAGTCCTGCCGCTATAAGGGCCACTAATATCACTTTATGTGCTCCTATTTTGTCAGAGAGTTTCCCAAGTCTTGGTGCTGAAATGATATTCGCCAGCCCTGATGCCGAAAAGGCCAATCCAGCTAACAGAGCGATATGATGGGTATTGCCGGATAATTCCGTTATATACACGGTTATAATGGGTTCTACCGAATATAAGGCCACCGTTAATACAAAAAAAGTGATAAACATCGTAAGCGTCAAATTCTTTTCAGGAACAATGCTCCATACTTCCTTGATCCCAAGCGTTTTTTGGTGCTCACGGACAAACGTTTCCTGTACAAATAAAAGGGTCGTCAAAAAAGCAATCATCAGCAGCACGCCTGTGATAAAAAATGAATCCTGTAATCCAAAGTGCTCTGCTATAAACCCGCCGATCGTAGGTCCGAGCAAAGAACCGGCAATATTGGCCGTTGAAAGTGTACCCAAGGCCCAACCCGCGTGTTCCTTGTCCGTCTGGGTTGCAATCAGCGTAGTACAAGCTGTGCTATAACCTGTGATAGCACCCTGCAATATTCGGAGCCCGATCAATACATATACATTGTGTGCAAAACCCATGCAGCCTACGACTACAGCCATCCCGAGACTTGCCCGCAAGAGCATTGGTTTGCGTCCGAACCTGTCAGCGGCCTGCCCCCAAATGGGTGAGAAAACAGCTGAAACGATGTAGGTAATGCCAAACGCAATTCCGGAAAATTGTGCAATTAAGGCTGTATTATGAACTCCAAGCTGCTTGATATAAAGCGGCAATATCGGCGCAACCTGGCTCATCCCCAGTCCTGTTACAAACATTCCGAACCAGCAAACGATTAAATTCCGTCTCCACATCGGCATGAATAAAGACCTCCCCTCTACCATATGCAAGTGTCCCTGTACAAAAATCATGAACAATAACACCCTCATAATAGCTTGTGGTTCGGCCTTATACCATGCACAATATTAAACTCCATGGACATTTTTGCTATAATACTCTGACGGGCTTATGCCTTCCATTCTTTTAAATATTCTACTGAAATAAAATTCATCCGTATATCCAAGCGCTTGTGCCACTTCCTTTACTTTTTTATCCCCTTCGATCAGTAGCTCTTTAGCTTTATCCATTTTAATCTTATTAAAAAATTCAATGACAGAGTATCCTGTAGTCTCCTTAAAAGTCCTTGATAGATACGTAGGCGCTAACTGTACCATCTCCGACAATTCAGTCAAGGTGACCTTACTATTTATATGTTGATGCATGTATTGAATGATGTTTTCAATTTTTCGAGAATTGGAGCCACTCCACTGTTGCTTTCTTACGCTCTGAAAAATGGAAACACCTAATTGCTGAAGCAAAGTCCTGCTCATTAGTTCGTACCCCGGAAGCTTTGCATCCCAGCAGTCCACTAATTTATGGAAAATATCCTGAATAGAATAACTATCCTTTAATTCTTGGGCAGCATGCAGGGGAAGCATTCGAGGCTCATCTGTAATGTCCCATTGGCCGTCATTGAAATTCACTCGCGCATAGCTAAAATGTACAGTTAGGAAACGGGGAGGTTCATTCGGATCTGGCTGCAAAGAATGCAGCACGCCCGGACCAATGTAAAACAGCATTCCTTGTTTGAGCAGATAGGTTTTTCCCCCGATGGCGATACTACCCGCCCCTTCGGTAACAAGAACGAACTCATGATGTGAGAGGGTTCTCGTAAAATTTCTCAGAATTTTTCCGGTTTCTTTGAATTTCCTGCCATTACAGTAGTGAATGTGAAAGTAAAGTTTATTGATATTCATCTGCATCAATTAAGAACACCCGCTCCTGGAATCCGGTCTCGCACCAGCTTGTTGTATGTAGTCATATCAAATAACACCCTTTCTAATGTGAGGTTAAAGAATTTAACATTTTAATGCAACGGGTTTTCTTTAAAAATAGACGGATACCGCTTCGATGGATTCGTTACAATCCGCCGCGATAGACGCTCTAGAATAGAGTCTGTTTTATAAAGCAACATGTCTACTTCCTCCTGTTTCATCGACTCCTCAGATGCTTCATCCTCTCCGGAAACCAGATAATGCACGGTGCCCATAAACAGCACCACATCTAAACACGGCTCCGCATCCGAGCGAATTAGCCTAAGCAGATCGTTCATGGATAGGCTAATGGATAAAGGTATGATTTGATTTCGATGTACATATATGGCCTTCGCCATAGAAAACATGGCACGATCACAAAGAATGAGGCAGTTTAGCCATTGATTATGGTCACGCATCATCTGGGCAAGCTGCATTTGGTATTGGGCAAGCTTTTGAAAATCCAGCATGCAATTCAATATGTGGGTATCGCTATACTTAGGCAATTTGAAATCAGCTTCACTATGTAGTTGGTTGCTTAAGGAGTAATGTTTCATGGGGGAATCAACTCCTGAATTAAAATTTCACAAACAGTGTGAGCAACGTAGCATATCATTGGACCACTAAAATGTATAATTTTCTAGCTATCGGACAAGCTTCATAATGAATATTACTATATAGTAGTTTTTAATTCAATTTACTTACTAACGCATATTAATTAGATGTAACTCTTTCTCTACACTTCTAACTATAGAGAGGTGTAAACATGTCAGAACTTTTAGAATTAGTCGGTACACGTATTCGAGATATTCGAAAGTCTAAAGGGCTTTCCCAAGAAGCTTTAGCCGAACAAGCAGGATTCAATTCGAGCTACATTGGTTTCATCGAGCGTGCGGAGAGAAATATATCTTTAAAAAATCTGGAGAAAATAGCAAAGGCATTGAACGTGAGCGTCTATCAGTTACTTACATATGTGAAGGAAAATGATGAGCTTACCGAAGAAGATTCGAGTATAAAAGCCATTTTGTCTCTCCTAAGAACTCGTGAATCCAAAGATACTGAACTGGCCTTAAAGATTCTTACAGACATTTTTATGAGAATCGATCAACGATGAAGCAGAAAAAAAGGAACTGCGCTTTGCAGTTCCCCCACCATCTCTATTCCTTACGATAACGCCAGCATCGCTTTCATATCTTCCTCTGCAGTCGTAATGAGCTTTAAGCCAAACATCTCCACCAGTACATCCAGTACACCAGAAGAAATAAACTCAGGCGGCTTTGGTCCAATGCGAATATCCTGAATGCCCAGGCTGAACAAGCCTAGCAGGATGGCAACCGCTTTTTGCTCAAACCAGGACAGCACGATGCTAACAGGCAGCTCGTTCACTGTACAGCCGAACGCATCTGCTAATGCCAGAGCGATTTTCACAGTAGAACCCGAATTGTTGCATTGCCCCAAATCAATATAACGCGGAATGCCAGTATCTCCAACAGTGCCGTAGTCCACATCATTAAAGCGGAATTTACCACATGACGTGGTCAAAATGACCGTGTCGTTCGGCAAGGATGTCGCCAGCTCGCGGTAATAGTTGCCACCTTTGCCTGGTGCGTCGCAGCCCGCGATGACGAAGAAACGGCGGATATGTCCGTCTTTGACTGCCTGAATGATCTCAGGTGCCAGCCCGATGACTGTCTCATGATGGTATCCTGTCGTAAGCACCTGTTCAGAGTCTACATCTGCGGCTGGCAGGGCCAACGCGCGTTCAATCAGTGGAGAGAAATCGTCGTTCACAATTTTAGCAACACCCTCCAGCCCTGCTACTTCATATGAGAAGAAGCGGTCTGCATAGGTGCCTTTAATCGGCATAACACAGTTGGTCGTGGCAAGAATCGCGCCCGGGAATTCCTCGAACAATCTGCGTTGATCGTACCAGGCTTTGCCGATGTTGCCCTTGAGATGTGCATATTTCTTTAACGCCGGATAACCGTGGGCAGGCAGCATTTCTGAGTGAGTGTAGATGTTGATGCCCTTTCCTTCGGTCTGCCGCAGTAATTCCTCCAGCGCGTACAAATTATGTCCGGTCACGACAATGCATTGGCCTTCGATTTTATTTTGGCTGACGGTAATCGGCTGTGGAATGCCAAAACGATCTGTATGCGCACGATCCAGCACATCCATGATCCGTACAGCTGCATTTCCGACCTTCATCGCCATTTCCAAATGCTCTTGTACATTAAAGTTAGAATTAGTTAAGGTCATATATAACGCTTCATGCGTGATCCGATCCACCTCAGGATCGCTATACCCCAACTGACGTGCATGTGTAGCATAGGCAGCAATGCCTTTTAATGCAAAAATCATTGTATCCTGCAAACTCGCTACCGTCTCATTTTTTCCGCATACTCCAATGACTTTACACCCGCCACTCGGCGTCTGTTCACACTGATAACAAAACATATTGTTTTCCTCCAAATATTGATAGATATTTGTTCGTTATCTACAGCGTAACAAACCCCTGAATGCGCGGGTGTGATTACACACACACTTTTTAGCACAGATTATCATGGGACGGTGCAGGGCAATTCCGCATTCCAACATTCCATTCCTACTCCAACGAATTTTCCTGAATTCCTCCGTTCTTACGGTACTGCACAGGCGACACGCCCATAGCCTTTTTAAAAGCAGTGCTAAAATAGTGCTGACTGTCGTATCCCGTGCGTTCTGCTATTTCAAGCACAGACAACGTCGTAGAGTCCAGCAGCTGCACTGCTTTGCGGATACGGGCACGCGTGACGAGGGTCACGAAGCTATCGTTGAGCTCCTTTTTGAGCACACGACTGAGATATACAGCAGAGACCTGTAGACGCGAGGCCAGAGCTTCCAGCGTCAGTTCCCGATCAGCATAACCTTCCTGAATAAGCTGGCGGGCCCGGCGCACGATGGGAGATAGCTGCGATTCACCGTGCACCCGATCCCGGCTGATCCGATACGCATCGATTGCGCCTTCGAGCCCACCCGTGTTGGGCTCCACATGTGTGTGAACCGCTATATTCAGATAGCGTCCAATGGCCTGTTCTATGGAAGCACCGATCGTCTCGTGCGCCTCCTGCCACAGGCATATACCGATCAGCCCGTTCGCATCGCGGAACAACACATGCGATCGGTTCTCCAGCAGTTCGCCAATAATATTTTCGGCGGCGAAAAGAAACAACTGGCGATCATTCTCGCGCATCATCGTCTGCCGCGCCTCTACCGCTGGCCACCGTACCACACCGATCTGAGCAGGCGGCCGGGATGGAAGACGTAAAAACGTTAACTGCTCCATGATGTCTATTCCCGTGTGCTGTCCTTCCAGCCATTCCAGGCAAAACCGCTGGCGCAGCAGCGGAATATTCCGTTCAATCTGCCCGGCAGCTTGCTCTATATACACCGCACGCTTGCGCTCCTCGTCCAGTCGTTCACGAAGGCGCGACAATGCAGCGTGAAGCTGCTCTGCATGTACCGGCTTCAAAATATAATCCTCTACGCCAAGCCGGACAGCTTCCTGTGCATAAGCAAATTCATCATGCCCGGAAATGATCAGGCAACGGCACTCCGGGCGTTCTTCCCGCAGTCGCCGAATCAGTTCAATCCCGTCCATAAACGGCATATTCATATCGACCAGTACGATGTCGATGCCAAGCTGAGCAACCAGCTCCAGCGCTTCCTCACCGTCCTCTGCCTCTGCTGCAACCTCCATGCCCAGAGCCGCCCAGTCGAGGCAATCTCGAATCCCTTCACGAATGATCGGCTCATCATCTGCGATCAGTACTTGATAACGTTTGGCCGTGGCTATGCCTACTTCTGGTATGGCTTGGTCAATCAGACTCGCCGTTGTCGCGTTGTCTGTTCCCTTGGATTTCGTCATCCTGACCCTCTCCTCTGTCATAAGGCTTCTTCAGTTGCGCCATATCCAGCAGCAACGGATGAGTGATTGTTACGCAGGTACCTGCCCCTTCTTTACTGTCCAATGCAATTCCATATTCCTCGCCAAAAGACAATCGGATACGCGCCTGCACATTTAGCATGCCGTAGCTCCTGCCATTTGCACGAACTCCCTTTTGTTTCTGTCTTCCTTCCATCGCTTCCAGTGGCCTTTCCAGCCATTCACGCAGCTCACGCAGACGTTCCGCTGTCATCCCTGCACCGTCGTCACGTACCGTCAGCAGCAGCTTGTCGTCCTCGGCTTTAGCTTCTACGCAAATCGTGCCTGGACCGCGTCTGGCCTTAATACCGTGATAAATGGCATTTTCCACCACAGGCTGAAGCATCAACTTCAATACGAATAGATCCTTCAGCTCGTCGGGAACATTCAATTCCCAGCGAAGCCGGTCACGATAACGGGTTTGCTGGATTTGCATATAGCTTGAAATATGCTCAATCTCGGAGTGCAGCGGAATAAAGTCATCCCCTTTGGATAGCCCAAGGCGGAACAATTTCGATAACGCCCCCACCATGTCAGATACGTCGTCTGCTCCATTTTTTCGGGCCATCCAATGAATGGTATCTAGCGTATTGTATAGAAAATGCGGCTTAATATGCTCTTGAAGACTGCGCAGTTCGGCATCCCGTTTTTGCCGTTCCCTCAGTTCGCTAAGCGACATAAGACGGCGGATCTGCTCCAGCATCCGGTTAAAGCTCCGGCCCAGCATTCCGATCTCATCCCCGCGCTCACTCCACTGGCGAACCGTAAGATCCCCTGTCTCTGCCTTACGCATATAAGACATAAGCCGGAAAATCGGCTGCGCGATGGAACTGGACAATCGCAAGGATGCCGTTAAGCCAAACAGGCATACAATGAAAACAAAACAAACGACATAGAACTGAATTTGCCGCACTTCCAGTGTAGACTCGCGCGCTGGGAATACTCCCACGGTTCTCCAGCCCGTGAACTCAGAAGCCTGAAACATGAACAGCAATTCCCTACCTCCGGCTTCACGGGTAAACATCCCGCTGTCCCCTGTGCCAAACCATTGCGGCGGAATGCGTTCAATCAAAGGCATATCCGGCATGTATACACTGCGTCCCTCAGCATCTGTCACCATGACATACCCGCTTTTGCCCAAGGTTACATCTCTGGCGGCCTGCGACACTGCCCGCAGCTTGAGATCGATCATAATCACACCCAGTACATGTCCCGTCTCCGAGTCCGTGACCGAGCGAACGACAGATACAATTTCGCTGTCCTTATACCGGACATGAGTGGTCACATTACGGTGACTTGGCTGTCCCAGCACCGTGAATATCCCTACATGCTGCGCCGCCTGTGTGTACCAGTCTTCTTCCGTCAGGCTGCGCGTACTTCGAGCATACATTTCATTGCTGATATAATCGCCTTTTTCGTTCACGATCAGAATTCCGGCAATTTCAGGATATAAGGTGGTAAAACCCTGCAAAAATTGCTTCATTTCATACAGTGTATCCTGCTCCTGTACGGAACTTACTGCCTGCTTGGAGCCTGGAGCCTGGTTAAGGAGGGGCTGCTGTGCTTGCTTCCCTTGATTTTCTGTCGTAGCACCACTTGTATGACCCGCATGGCCATCAGCCAGCGTCCACCCTTTCCAGAACTCCCCAATTTCAGGGTTAAACGCAATCAGATACGTCATGTTCTGCAAATTTTCCATTTTGGTATCGAGTGCTTCGTTCACCTTGCCAATCAACTGCATCGTATGGTTTTCCACCTGCCGCTCCACAATCCGCTCCACCGTCCAATTCACCAACAGGCCTAGTCCCAGCGAAGGCACGATGCCAAACAGCAGGAACAGCAGCATGAGCTGATAACGTAAAGGCATATTGCGCAAGCGTAACCTTGGCATCATTTGATGCATCTCTAATTGGATACGCTTCCAATATTTATTTTGCATAATAATCATCTACATTCGCTTGGGTGACTACGGAAATCCCGGTATCCACCCGCACGGGCAGCGGGGTGTTATCTCCGGATGAAGAAGGTGCAGGAACCGTCAAATGATGATGCAGATGGAACAGATATTGGAGTGACCAATAGCCCATATTCCATGTCCCTTGCGCAATTGTGGCCGAGATCGTCCCATCACGAATCATATCGAGTGTCGCTTTATTCGTATCAAAAGAAATAATCTTCAGCGGATGACTGTTTTTTTGGCTTAGTGCTGCCTCCCCCACACCTGTTCCTCCGGTGGCTTCGGTCACAAAAATACCCGCCAGTTTCGGATAAGCTTTCATCAGCCTTAGTGATTCATCCCTGGACATCATCACGTCAGCGTGACCATCCACCACTTCCACCACCTTCATGGCAGGATACTGCCGCTGAATGGTATCGCGAAAGCCGCGCGAGCGTTCCTCATGATTCTGCTGCCCCGGCAGTGTCAGAACAGCAACTTGGCCTTCACGTCCCAGCAGCTCTGCCATTTTTTCCGCAGCGGTCACGCCCGCCTTATAATTATCCGTGCCCAAAAATGTATACGCCCGGCTCCCTGGCGCTCCGGCGTCAAACAGCACTACAGGAATATCCGCATCCAGCGCCTTATTAATGACCGGGATCAGGGAGTGTGGATCAATCGCTGATATGGCAATGCCTGCGGGTTTACGAGCAATCGCCTGCTCAATGACAGTCATCTGCTCTTGAGCATCATACCGGGTAGCCCCCCGGTACTCCACAGTTACTCCCAAGGCATCCCCAGCATCCTCAAAGCCTTTGAGCCCGCTTTTCCAATACTCCAAACCGGACTGGAACGTAATCATCATATACGTTTCTCCGATGCTGCCTCGCAGCCCTTTTTCCTCCCAAGCTCCATTCAACCGCTCGGATTGTTCATATCTGAACACATAGAGAGCAAAGGCCGCAATTAACAGCATGTACACCAGCAGCGTTTTTTTCATCCTTCCTCTCCTCTTCCTATGCGTATCCTTTAATTTAAATTTACTTTGTTTTCATTTAGATTGTAAACGCAATCATATCAAATTGGAACCACTTCACTCTCCATACTTTCAGGTAGCGTTAATCTTGCACTAATGTTCCTGCGGTACAATACCTACAATTGTGCTGGGGAATACAGGTGCGAATCTTGAGAAAAAGGAGTGATATGGATGAGCAAGCCGCGTATCGCGGAGTGGACAGAACTACGGGGCCTTGCCTACCTCGCTGTCGTGCTTCAGCATTGCATTGGCGAATATATTTATCGCAGCGACATCCAACAGCCGGATTCCGTTATGCTCGCGATGCTGTACCATTTGACACGTTTTGGCACACCGACGTTCGTTTTCCTGTCTGCGGCGCTGCTATTTTATAATGGTAATAAATCGATTGGCTATTCCCGTTATATTGGCAGACGGTTTCGAGATATTTATGTTCCTTTTCTCTGCTGGACGGTTGTTTATTGGGTATGTACTCAGAACTGGTCAACCGCGCAGTGGGGAAATATATCCTTTTATAAAGGCATGTTCGAGGAAATGATTATCCCTGTCAGCGGATATCATCTATGGTTTGTGGTTATGATCTTTCAGTTTTATATTTGGTTTCCTTTATTTGCAAAAGCAACCGAGCAGGTTCGGACGTTTCTACGTCGTTATAGCACAAAAAGGCGCAAGCAGCTTGTTCTGGCTGTGATGCTGATTGCTGCTGCGGCTTATGCGTTGCTGTTACATTGGTCCTACTACGACATGTCTGCATGGAGCACTTGGTTGCCGTCTTTTGGGCAGACTCTGTTAGATTACCGTACGTATAACTTTGTTATGTATTTTTTCTATTTTATGCTGGGCGCCGTGTGCGCCTATATGACGGACACCTGGCGGGGATTGGCCCAACAGACGTTGCCGTGGAATGTATTTGTCTTTATCGGTCTGTTCATGCTCATGGGTCACACCATGCTGATCCAGTCGGGTGATACGATCAATCTCAATATTTCTACTTATCTGAAGCCAAGCACCTTTGTGCTGATTGTCTCCCAGTTGCTTTTGTTGTACGGACTACTGCTTCATTTGCAAAAAGACCAGCGGTCCGAGCCGTTTCGCCGTATGCTGAACTGGATCGGACGCTATTCCTTTGGAGGGTACCTGGTCCATGCGCTCGTGCTGTCCTTTATATCCTACTATACCCGTCCGCTTGCACTGGGGGATCATCATTTTACAGCTACGCTCATTACGTTTGTCGTCGTGGCAAGTGCTTCTCTGGGCATCAGTTGGTTCTTTGCCCATCTGCCCGGCGGCAACTGGATTGTTGGCTCCAAAGGCAGACAGCGATTGAACTGGCGGCTTCATTTTCAGTTTCTCTCCTCCAAACGTGCTTCCAAAAGCACACAGGAGCTTGGCTAATCTTCTGTCTCAGCGTTTCAGCATAGGGATTCCAAGCTACATCAAAAGACTTTCGCAGGGCTCATGTATTGAGCTCTGCTTTTTGTTGTCAAAGTATGCTAAATCATATCCCAAACTGATTAACATTTTATGACATGGATATGTATTTTATTTTAAAATAAGTCATTATATAG
This sequence comes from Paenibacillus ottowii, assembly GCF_050516475.1. Lineage (NCBI taxonomy): Bacteria > Bacillati > Bacillota > Bacilli > Caryophanales > Paenibacillaceae > Paenibacillus > Paenibacillus ottowii. The sequence continues at coordinate 2,386,873 of NZ_CP191577.1, forward strand.
AATAATCATAAGCATTACGTGGGAGAAGTCACACTTTTGCATAAAAAGAATGGGGGGATGAACTCAACATACCATTGTCGCTGCTCATGATCTGATCCACAACTTGGTGAGGCTGCTTCCTGGTCTGAAACATACGGTTGAACTGGTTAATCAGTTCATCCAAAAGCATAGACTGTTCCAGTACACAAGCATTTCCTAAGCCATACTCTGTGTACAGATCATGTAGGCGTTGTCTGGCGAATTCCATTTGTTGAATTAACGTTTTCTTTTCATCCTTGTTCATCCTACATACCTCCTCTTGAATCTCATTTTAAGAAAGGATGTACAAATACGTCAGGATCAATTTTGAAGCAAAAAATTACAAAATAATACAAAAAGAGACCAGCATTAAGCTGGCCTAGAGTAAATGAATTAGTGCTTGATCAAGATCCACCAACATGTCCTCAAATTTTTTTACACTTAAGCTAGCACAATGATCAGTAATAAGTTTTACCATCAAGAAGAAAGCCATCTTTTTGATCGACTTTTTCCCATAGACTTTGCAATTTATCTTCTGTTTCTGGAACGGCATAAGCCCTGAAGCGTTCAAATAGCATTGCACAATTATGCATAAGCAGCCCTTTATTAAGAATTTCAGCCTTATTCCAAGCATTTAATAGACATTTGAAACCATAAGAATATCTGCCTTTATCCAGATTGTACTTAGCCATTTTGTACCAGAATCGTACGTATTCTTCCGGTAAAACCTGCTGTGTATACATGTCTGAAGATGACGGTTCTTGATAGGCTTCAATTTGGGGCTTAAAGCGCTGAAGAATATGATCTACATCTACATTGTATCGATTAGCCACTTCAAGGACGTTCAGTAGCTCGGCAAAGATCTCTTCTTCGGCAGCCATATGTTCCACGTAATCCGGGAGAACACTGATGTCCCCAGACATCAGTCTATTCACATACGTATTAATTTTCGCCCATTGCAGATATTGCTTCTTCCAGTACTGAGACTCGGTGTCTCTTTCCTTCACCCAACTCAGATCGGCATAACGATGAATGTGATCTAATGCCTGCTCATGATCTCCCTTTGCATCGAAAGCGTTAGCACACAGTAGATCGGAGTACGTTATGTAAGTAAAAAGTGGTCTGCTTAGCTTTTTTCGTTGTTCTGTTCCTTTGCGCTTGGAATTGTGAACCAAATGATATTGAAGCTGTCCTAACTGACCCATCCGATGTGCAAATTCATACACCTTGTCCCACATGCTTAATGACCTATAGACATTCGCTAAATCTTTTAGAGCATCTAATTGCTCTATCTCGTCTAAGCGATCCACAAAGGGGGCAAATTCAATGGCAGCTTGAAGATTTACAGCCCGATCCTGTGCAACTTTGATTTGGAACAAGCGATACTGGCAGATTGCCAATCGCTCTGAATGCTGCTGCTTCTCACTTTCAGCTACCTTTTTGTATAAGTAAGCGGCTGCTTCGTTGTAACCGTCTTTGTATACATTTTCGGCGACTTCAAAGAGCGATGGCAGATAATTAGGATTATCCAATAACAGAATGACAACTCGCTGCAAGCAGTCCAATCGCCCTAGCTCAATACATCGGTACAGGAACGGACTGATTTTTTTCCAGTTGAGCGGACATTCTTCAATGCATTCTTCAATGTAGCGTTCGTAAAAATAATCCGGTGGTAAATTCATTCCCGCAGTAATACTATCCAGTTGGTGAACAGAAATAGATCGGTTGCCCGTCACAATACCACTAACTGTACCTACATTCAAATCGATCGTGTGACCAAACTCGGTCATGGTTAAGCCTTTTCGTTTCAGATAGGTTTGAACTTCTGCCTGTATCGTAGGTGTGATTTCCATGGATAAACCACCCTTTCAGCATCTTCATAGATTCCCATTTTCAATAATTCATATAGTTTTGAAACAAATAGTATAATTACTGTTTTTTCATTCATGATAATACCATCTTTTGGAACATCAATAAATACTTTTACTTTATAAGATTATTATCTTTTTATTAGGAGATCATTGGATGATAGATTATTATGATAGGAGAAGGTCACTTGAAAAATACAGGTATGACACGTCCCTTGGACTCTTTAGGCCGGATTGTTATTCCAAAGGAATTGCGAACCTCTATGGGTATTCAAGCTGGCGAGTCTTTAGAATTTTATTTGGATGTTGAAACCGGATTGTTAAGTATGCGGAAGTATATTGGTGTCTGCTGTCACTTATGCCATTCGGTCCAGGATTTAAGCTATTTCAGAGATTCATTTTTATGTAAAAAATGCATACAAGAGTTGAAGGGAAACATCGAGGTATGTCCAATACCTGCTCTTGCTGTTAAGGAAGCTGGAGAAAGTGAGAAAAGCATAAAACGATCATCGTCGCAACATTTGGTTGAACATATTGATTAACTTGATCCCAGTAAACTCCAATAACCAGTCGCTGTTTATCTCAAGGCGACTGGTTATTTTTTAACTTCGAATCCATACTTATCAAAATTTAACAAGTTAAAATCACCAAAACTTCTAAATGATATTGCTGCAAAATATGGATTTAAACTCGTCAAGATGATATATTCGGTCTATATACAAACTTCCTAAACAGGCATTTCCCAGACTCGAAGCTAAAAAAATTAACGTTGTGAGTAGGTGTTCAATGAAGTCACATGTTCTAATTTATGATAGTTATGTTAGTTTTGAAATTATGTTAGCGACCTATTTTATGAAAACCAAAGGGGACATTGTTACGATTGGAGTAACCAAAGATCCTGTCATTTCCTATGAGGATTTTAAAGTTACGCCTTCGGTAGCCCTTGATGAAGTGTCTGCGGAGGACATTCAACTTCTGATTATACCTGGTGGAGATAACACTCAATTAAAGACGAACAAGCAGCTGCTAGCTCTCATTAATGCACTGAATAATGATCATAAAGTAATCGCGACCATTTGTTCTGCCACTGAACTATTGGAGCTAGCAGGTGTATCTTCTAAAAACCATGTGAGTCATCCATCGGGTCTGGAGATACACAAGAATATCATATCTGCTAAACCCAATAAGTATGTAGATTTTGCAATCGAAATAGGCAAGGTCATGAACATTTATACGGATGATGAAGATTTTAATGAAACCATCGATTTTTTCAAGCTTTTTAAAGATAGCTGACTCTCCTCACAACAACCACTTTATACATGGTGATATTTGGGATATTATTAATAAATAAATTTACATACATAAAAGGGGCAATTAGAATGAAGGACAAATTAAAGGGGCTATTCGTGGGCTTAATCGTGGGTATGATGATTACGGGTGCAACTGCAATGGCTGCATCTGGAACAAGTGTAAATGCTGTTGTGAAAAAGTTTGATGTATTTTTAGAGGGTACAAAAAAGAATACTGCCGAGGGCTTAATTTACAACGGAAACACGTACATCTCTGTTAAGGATTTTGGAACTGCAGAAAGCAGACAAATCACCATCAATGGTAATAAACTGTATTTAGGTAAACAGCAAAATATTATTACAGAAAATCAAGCAATCACTATTCTTTTGGATAAAATAAAAAACGAAGCCACTAAATATAAGTTACACGTAATGGTTGAAGGGATCGAAGGAACAAAATACTCTTTAAGAGCATACGAAGATTTTCCTGATCACATTGCTACTTATGGATTCTATTATGTAGACAAATTCACTGGTAAAGTAACTAAATATGACATTGTGCAGGATAAAGAAGTGGCAATTTAAGGATGGGTATTCCCCATCCTTTTTTTTATAAAACGATCCTACTCCCAGACTATCGCTTCAATTGAGCTTCCTTCGAAGTTCCAGACTTACGATCGAATGTAATCGGACCTTTACGGTTCACAATCCGCTTCAAATCCACGGTCATTTCATTCTTCAATTTATCTATAAGCTGATCCTCTCGAATGCCTTTGCTTTTAGCGACTTCGGCCAACGATTTTCCTTGTCCCAGCTCTTTTTCTAACTGGACAGGTGTGATCCCCAGCAGTCTGGCTACTTTCTCGTTGAGATGGTGATTCAAGCCGCCAGGTCTTTTACCGTGTCTATGTCTGTGCACATGCCCGTGATCATGATCGTTGTCCTGTGGTTCAAGCTTCCACTGGCGGGCTTCTCCTTGGACCGAAACATTGGGAGTGAGAACTTGCAACGAAGTAACCGATTCAATACCGGACGCTCCCGCAATACTCGCAGTACTGTACATCATCACTCCTCCATAGAGGATAGCAGCGGTCAATTTCCATTGTTTATTCATGTTGCAGACCCTTCTTTCACCCTTTTTCATCTATATTTTCTCTTTCAGCTTTTTTTATTCATTTTATATGCTTTTCACAACATTCTTTACGCAAAAATAACAAATTCTTGAAAATTGCAATCTGTTGTATAATGGCGGGTAACAACCAGAGGTCGCTATAAAAACATTTATAAGAGATGCGGGTGATAGCCATGGAATGGTATTTTGCATACAAAGAAGAATTGGAAAAGGTATTCCGCCAAGCGGAGGAACGGACGGCCGCATTTCCAGTCCCCTTTCAACAAGAGGGGTTAGACTTCCTGGCACGGTTTAATCCGTTGCGGGAAGATAGTACGCGTAATTATATATGCTATCTGCTTCCATTTTGGCTGCAGGAACTCACAGGACTCTCCCCCGAAACATGTCGCAAGCTGTCACTCGGCAACGTGTTCATCATGGCGCACTATTTTATTCAAGACGACGTGATGGACACAGCAGCAGGCAACCGTAAAATGCAACTCGCCTTAAGCCAGCTTTTCTATACCGAGTGTCTGAGCATTTATCAGGACCTTTTTCCGGCAACCTCTCCTTTTTGGTCTTATGCCCGGACATATGTGAACGAATGGGCCCTTAGTGTGACATCCGAAGGAACAGAGGACTATTTTCAAGGGGAACGACATAAGGTCGCACTGAAAGCAAGCCCGCTTAAAATGGCTGGTACGGGTGCTTTACTACTCGCAGGCCATGCTGATCTGATTCAAACTGTTACCCATATGACGGATTTAGCACTGCTGGTCCTCCAAATGTCGGATGATTGGGCGGATTGGGCAGAAGATTTGGTGGAACATAGCTATAACTGCCTATTGTCCCATATCAGTGCCGAACAGAAGATAGCGTACTGTGAAGGACTAGGACCCCAACAAATTCAGGAAGCGATTTATGTACGTGGTGCGCTCGCCAGCTATGTGAGCATTGCTGATCATGCAGTCCGGCAGTTGGATTCCATGGAGCCTTCCATCCATGATCTGCATAGTTTTGCGCATTCCATCGCAGCAGAACTGGGCGAAGAGGCGGCAGAAATTGAAGGCGGACGCTCGCATTTGAGAAGAGGCGGCCTTGACTATTGGCTCTCCAAAAATATGAAATAGCGCTAGATTTTTCCGAGTCTTTCGTGATATACTAACTAGGTAATTATAACCAATTGAATGAGAGGGTGATTTTTGATGGCTACTGAAGTTCTTCAAACACAAGTCATTCAAAAAGCTTGGGAGGATGCCAGTTTCAGAGAAAAACTGATGGCAGATCCTAAATCTGCAATTCGTGATGTGTTAGGAGTCGTGATCCCCGATCATATCCAGATCAAAACGGTAGAGGAAACGCCTGATCAGTTTTACCTGGTCATCCCTCCAGACCCTTCCGGCGTGCTGGCTGCATCCCAGAAACCTCGCTCCCAGTGGTAATTGGTGCGTTGCAGCTTATTTAAGCTATACCTTTTAGTCTCATGCGGGTGGGCTCAGCAAGCATCCTCCGCTTTCTCCGAACGCAAAAAAGCCGGATCTTATCCGGCTACGGGGAAGCGGATGGTTGCTTCTGTTCCCACCCCTTTTGCACTTGTAAAAGTTATTTTACCATTCATCGCCTCAATAATCCGAAAGGTCACCATCATCCCCAAACCCGTTCCTTTAGTCTTATTTGAAAAATAAGGTTCGCCTAGTCTGGATAAGGTCTGAGCATCCATCCCTTCACCGTTATCTCGAATATGAATGACTGCTTCTCCATTGTCTACATAAGCCCATATATGAATATGTCCCTGTTCTCGCAGCGCTTCAATGCTGTTTTTGATGATATTGATGAATGCCTGCTTGAATTTGGAAGAATTCCCACGAACTTTGATTTCCTGGGGAATATCCAGCGAAATTTTGCCACCTTGCAAATTAGCCATCGGACTGATGATTCCTTCAATATGTTTGAACTCATCCAAAATGGTCAACGTTTTGGTATGTTCAAACTCTGGTTTAGCAAAAGTCAGAAAATCGGTAATAATCGCGGAAGCGCGATCCAGCTCCTCCAGAGCGATATGCAGATAGTCTTTGTTCTTACCATCCTCCTGCTTGCTCATCAACTGAAGAAATCCACGTGTAACCTGGAGCGGATTGCGTACCTCATGAGCTACAGATGCAGCCAAATCGCTAATAATCTCCATTTTCTCTGAACGTTGAAGCTCATTATTGAACATCTCCAGTTCTCTGGAATACCGAACGACCTGCTTGTGCTTTTCCGCCAGCCTTCTGCCCAAGATCGCAATCAATGCCAGGACAAAGCCAAACACGCCCCATTTCCATAGAAACATATTGTAGTGTCCGTCCCGAATGAAGAACCAACTTAGTTCTGTAATAGAGATGACAGCAAAAAATGCAAATCCTGTTGATAAAATAATCGCTTCACGGTCTCCCTTAAGGGCCATGCGAACCGAAGCGAATACCAAAAGTACCAGTAAAGCTACGAGTAATACACTGAGGACATTGACACTGAAAAAATAATATATATCGTTCAGCCGTTCCTGTGCTCCTAGATTCACAATCATCATGGTGAAGCAGAACAAAGAGTAGGCGGTTAACACTTTTCTAAATTTGCGAATCAGTATAATCGAATTGATATTTTGTTCAAAAAAGAAGGCTAAGGAAGGCAGCAGAATAAACAACGCCACATCAAACAGTTGTAAATACAGCTTGCCATAGCTGCGGTAGAACGTGTACAAAAATGGCGAATACGTTACGATCATCAGACCGATAGACAATACAATCGCGCTTAGGGACAGCCACATGGCCATGCTCGGGCGGAACAGGAAGAACGAGCAGATTAGCAGTACCAACGCGATAAAGATAAATGTACTGCCTAGAACAATATCCAAAATATCAATTCTGACCAAGATCCCCAACAAGTCACGATAATCACCGGTCAACACATTACCGCTAATGCCCAGTCTATGCTTGCTACTTTCCGTCCATATGTATAATGTTTTGCCGCTGTCATCTGGCTTCAGCGGAATCAGAATGCGATTATTCTCATAATTGTATCCACGGTAGGATTCATAAAAATTGGTACCATCTTTATACAGCGTAATATGTCTGCCATAAATATTTTCAAAAAGTACCGCTGGTGTCTCATCATTTAGTGAAGGTAACTTAATACGAATCCACGCGGTGCCTCTATTACCCGGCTGCTTGAGCAGTTGTGTATCATCTTCAATATGCGTCCACACCTTACTGGGATCCTTCACCTCATCTAAAGAGCCATCCTCGTTTTCTGCTCCCCATCTCATATCCCAGGAGGGTATCTTATACTCTATTTCCGGGGTCATTTTGGCTGCATAGCCAGTAGGGTCCAGCGACAAGAGTATCACAATGACCGCTAGCAGAGCGGCGACAGCTTTGGGCACATGCCTCATATTAAGCACCTCAAAGTTACATAGTAGGATTTACAAGTTTGTATATGTTTTAACATTTTCCTCGTCCTAAAATTATATTATTCTATACGATGATGTTCATACCTTCTTCATAATAAGGGTATCATGTTCTTTTTAATCATTATTTGTAAAATCTTCATATTGATTAATGATCATTTCCTGTTCACGCCGCTCCATCTGATCTCTGACTCTAATCCAAGGTTCACATTCTTCATCCTCATATATCGTCCAAATATCAGAGAATAAATAATCGCGTATTTCTACTATTTTTCCTGCCTGTCCGCCATCTGTCCAGTATAAACCATCCGGGCGCCGAATAACGGTACGCGAATAGCCTGGGGTAGATGCCTTTTGACCTACTCGAATCCGGCTAATCATCGGACCAAACATGTACCATTCCAATTCATATCCCTCCAGCTCTTCTTTATCATATCACAGCATTTATCAAAAAAACGCGAATTGGGAAATAGCAACTCCCTAATCGCATGATTTTAACTTCTTGCAGACACACTAACACAAGGTTTAGCCGTTCTGCGGTTTGGGTAAGGTCGAAATAAGCAGCAAAAAGTAAAGGAGCTGAGTTAGATGGCCAATCGCGACAATCCAAATACGGAGCTACAGGATCATGATTTTGAGCCTTCCCTGCAAAATGCAGAAACAAACTGGGAGAATCTGATCGAGGGACCGGATACACCTCTGGAGGACGTTCCAGATGCTGATGAACTGGTTCCCAACAGCCCTGCTGATCCCTCTGCGCCTGCTGAATTCCTGCATGGTACAGATTTGCTGAACGGTACCGATGGGGATGAAGAAGAACAACTGGATAGCGACGATATTCTGGATTAATCATTTGACATTATAAGGGGCAAGAAAGCGGTTGTCCCTCCTGCTCTGCGGGTAATGAAGGGTATACACTGAAAGGAGTTGACCGATCTCCTATGTACAAAGATCCGATGTCTCAGGCTGATATGGAGTACAAACGCTATAAAGTCCTGAATCCTGTGGAAGCAGACGACCGCAGGACTGCGGATAAAACCCATACCGACGATACCTCTACCGGAGATAACCCACGAGGAGTAGCATCTGCGGAGCCTGAACCCAAAGATCAGGCAAAATGAAAAGGACAGATAGGGAATGCAAAAACTAGAATCGGAAATCAGGGCTTGCCTTCTGCATCCACTTTGTTTAAAATAAGGTCAAATCTTTTGAATACCATGAACAAAGACATGGACGGAGACAAGTAAACGTCTAGCGGATTCCCACAGAAAGGTACGTATTGCTGAGAGCGTACCGCAATCCTGCGTTGAAATTCACTCCCGAGTCGAGCCTTGAACCGATAGAAGGATTCATTCCTTTGTCCGCTGTAGAGGCATCCGGAGGCCCCCGTTATGGGCATCAAGCTCAGAGGTTACTGCCGTCAATTGAATGACGTTGACGACTTGTATGTATACTTCTGTAATTAGGGTGGTACCACGGCATTCGTCCCTTGCGACGAGTGCCTTTTTGTGTTATTTTCTGCAAAAGTCTTTAGGCTTTAAAGAAAAAACAATTTAAATTCGGGAAGGGTGTACTGTATGTCAACCAATGAAAAATCTTTGGAACTGTTGCGGGAACAGCTCGATGCTACCAACTTGCAATTGCTGGAGCTGCTGTCCCAACGCGCTGAACTGGCGGGACAGCTTGGAAAATTGAAAGAAGCTCAAGGAGTACCTGACTTTGATCCAGTGCGTGAGCAACAAATGCTGGACAAGCTGATCGCAGCTAATCGTGGACCTTTCGACGATGCTACGATTCGCCAGTTGTTCAAAGATATTTTTAAGGCTTCTCTGAACTATCAAAAAGAGGAACATAAAAAACATCTGATCGTCAGCCGTAAAAATCAGCCAGATAGCACGGTTATCAAGGTTAAGGATACGCTGGTGGGCGGCAAAGCCTCCATCATGGTTGCAGGGCCTTGCTCGGTAGAAAGCTACCAGCAAACGCGCGAGGTAGGTGCGGCTCTCAAGGAAGCCGGTGTACCGATTCTGCGTGGTGGTGCGTTCAAACCACGTACCTCTCCGTACGATTTCCAAGGGCTAGGTATTGAAGGCCTGCAAATCCTCAAACGCGTAGGCGACGAGTTCGGGCTGGCTACAATCAGCGAAATCGTCGATCCAAGACATTTGGAGGAAGCCATCCCATACATCGATATTATTCAAATTGGCGCGCGCAACATGCATAACTTTGAATTGCTTAAAGCTGCGGGTGAAACCAGAACTCCGGTTCTGCTCAAACGCGGACTGGCTGCGACAATGGAGGAGTTCCTGCATGCTGCCGAATACATCGTTTCCCGTGGCAACACACAAGTCATGCTGATTGAACGCGGTATTCGTACGTATGAAAAATGGACACGCAACACGCTGGATATTTCCGCGGTTCCGATTTTGAAAAAAGAGAGCCATCTGCCTGTATTGGTGGACGTGACTCACTCTACAGGACGTAAGGACATCTTGGCCCCTTGCGCCAAAGCTGCCCTGGCAGCTGGTGCCGACGGAATCATGGTAGAAGTTCACCCGAACCCGGCGGTCGCTTTGTCCGACGCCCAGCAACAGCTGAACATACCTGAGTTCCACAAATTCCTGTCTGAAGTCAAAGAATCCGGTTTGTTCAAAGCGTAAAACTAATTTTCCACCTAAAACCTTCAATAAAAAGAATACCTAAAATAAAAGGTTATAATCCTAAACACAGCATTCAACAAATTAGGCTCATGGAATCATATCCATGGGCCTTTTTATTTGTGCAATTGGATCTCGCACGATCTCTATACACGTTTAATGCTTTTTTCAGTCAAAGGAACATAATATCCCTTTCCATTCGGACCCATAGCGAACTTATTGCGAAGGTGGATTAGATTAGGTCCAAATTTTGCCTCCAATTCTTCACGGAACTCATATAGGATTTCCATGATATAAATATCATGAATAATCACTTCCGTTATCGGCATCACAAGACCCGGATGCAGCGTCCAGGCAGCGCGGCTGTCATCCCCAAGTGAAAGTATGCCAGCCACAACCTCCCGATCATCTATGCTAAGCACAATCCACCGACCACCGATTTCGGCTGTAATCTCCTCACTCATATCATGGCGGTAAACGGTAGCAAAATCAAAGTTAAGATCACCATATGCTACAATGACCACTTCAATTCCTTGCTGAGCGACTTGCTCCAGGGCATCTCGGAACACCTCGGCATCCTCTTTCCAAATTTCCAGTAAAATTCGGTGTTTGGCTCCCTTCACACCTTCATTGATGCGGTTGATAATGGCTTCATACCCCGAAATATTCCAAATGTTCTCTCTATTTTGAAACGATGCTGTGTACTGCTCCAGACTCTCTTGCGCCACATTAAAAATCTGCTCTGCTTTGCGTTTTCTCTGGGCAATTAATTCATGTGGAGGAAGCGGCACATACAGAGGTGTACTTTCTTGACTGACCATGATGTCGCCACGGTTGACCAACCCCGACAAAACCTCATAAATTTTGGATCTTGGGACTCCAGAGTTCAATGAAACGGCATATCCCGAAAGTGGAGAGCTTTCCAATAAGGTCACATAAGCCTTGGCTTCATATTCACTAAAATTCAAATCACGCAGAATTTCTAATATGTTTGGTTTTGATTTCATGACGTCTTCTCCTCAATTCATGTTCTTCCTTACTATATCACTTCCCCTTGACAAAAACTGATATACAAACTATCTTTTTAATAGTATTTTTATAGTAGTAACTATAGTAGCTACTATCGTATTTTCATAGGGGATGACCTCAGGGAGGATTTAACTTGAACAAAGTCATAGCTCACCACAGCGAAAGCAACCGGATTTACTACAGTTCTACGATTCTAGCCCTATTAATTTGGAGCACCTCGTTTATTGCTACCAAAGCAGCCTATACGACGTTTCCTCCTCTAACCTTGGGTCTATCCAGATTTATAATAGCTTCTATTGTATTAGGTATCGTTTTACTGATCAAAAAAGAACATGTCAAAGTAAAACCAAAAGATTTGGCTACGATTTCGTTTAGTGGAGTTTTGGGAATCACTCTTTATTTTTCAATGGAGAATATAGGGGTTAGCCTGACTACCGCTTCCAACGCAGCATTAATTGTCGCATCGTATCCCGCAATTACATCACTGCTTGAATTTATTTTGTACAAGGTCAAATTATCCAAATATAAAATCTGCGGTATAGCACTGGCCATGATTGGGGTATATTTCTTAACCTCTGTTGGCGAAAGCCCGGATGGCAAAAATCAACTCATCGGAAATTTAATATTGATTGGAACTGGATTTGCATGGGCGTTTTATACTTTTATGACGCGCAAGGTGGTGGACAAATATCCACCAGTGACGTTATCTTTTTATCAAACCGTTGCAGGGAGTATCTTTTTCATACCATTAGCCCTATTAGAAAAGGATAGCTGGCAGGCCCCGACCACGGGATCGTTTATGTTGCTTATGTATCTGGGTGTGTTCTGCTCTGTTATCGCATTTTTGCTTTATAATTACGGATTAATCAAGCTGTCACCGAGCAGTTCCGTTTCTTTAATGAATTTGGTTCCGATATTCGGGGTGATCTTCTCTGTCGTGCTATTGCATGAAACAGTTTCATGGCGCCAAATGATTGGCGGTCTGGTCGTAATTATAGGTGTACTCATGAGTGCACATCAAAAAAATACCTGAAACGATATTACAGATTAGTCCTGTTTGAATATATGTTTCAATCCTACAATACCAGGGCGAGCGGCCTTTCTAAAAGTTTCTCGCCCAGTCAGTTATATCTATGCAGTCGGCATTTTTTCTTTTATATAATAAAGGTGGTTATATTGATTGATGAGGTTATCCATAATTACAGACTGTTTAAGCACACTGGCATGATTAAAACCATGTTTTGCTTGTAAAATATACAGCTTTTGACGAGCATTCTCAAGCTGTTGACGCAAAATGTCGTCTCTTATCATAATATATCCCTCCCTGTCGTAATATCAGTGTAAAGGGTTATGAATAATACACTAAAAATAAGGGTTTGGGATAATTATCTAATTCGCCTATCCGGCAGAATGAATATTCTGATCCGTTGCTTTATTTTGGGCTGAAGCCATAAAAACGTTTTTTCCCTTCGCCCATAGCAACAATGCTGCAACCAGCAAGATGCCCCCGTTTAATACAAAGATCCAGCGAATGGGCATCCAGCTGCCAAGCATGCCGCCGATCAGCGGCCCCGCCATCGTCGCGAGCTGGGTAGCTGATTGATTCAGGCTAAAGGCTCGTCCGCGAAACTCCGGCTTGGTGACCTCCACAGTCATTGCATTGATCGCTGGCATCACAGACGCATAAAACAATCCGTATCCAAACCGCAGCGCACCAAAACCAACAAAATTGGTTACAAAAAACTGCAAGATGTTCCCGATTCCGGAACCGATTAGCCCAATCAGCAGCACTTGTGCAAAACCGATTTTCTCTCCAATCCGGCCCCATCGGGGAGCCATCAACACCGCCGCGATACCTACCGCTGAGAATACAATCCCGGAGCTTAAAGATGCATGACTGCGGTCCACACCCATTTCAAGCACATACACCGTAATTAGCGGTTCCAATATCATGACGGAAAAGGTGCTTAACCCAGCGAGAATAAGCAAAAAGTACAGCGGCCGATTCGCAATAGCCTCTTTGATATCATCACGCACATGCGAGCGGGTACTGGTCCCCTTGAAGCTATCCTCTCTAGCGCCAAATGTCGCGATTAACGCAGATACCAATACAAGAGCCGCAGAGAAATAAAAGGCATTCCGATTGCCATAATAATGACTCACTACACCGCCAATCAATGGGCCTATAATACTGCCCGTCGCTCCAGCAGTCGCCATAATGCCAAGGGCATAGCCCGTTTTTTCTTCAGGTGAGCCCGTTCCGACCAGCGCAATCGCCGCAGGAATAAATCCAGAGAGGAGTCCTTGAAACAAACGAACTCCTACAAATACGTATGGGTCTGTCACCAAAGCACATACCAGGTACAATATCGCCAGGCTAAAGCCTGATCGAATCAGCATCGGCTTACGTCCATACTTATCTGCAAGCGAGCCCCAAAACGGAGCAATCAGCGCGCTCGCTAAAAAGGTGACTCCAAAAGCAATCCCTGACCATAGTTCCAGCTGATTGTTTACGCCCAGTTCCGTATTCAGAAAAATAGGTAAAAACGGAATCGACACGGAATAGGCCATGCTGCAAAACAATACACCGATCCACAAAACAATCAGATTGCGCCTCCAATATAGATGCATGCTGCCACACGTCCCTTCTGTTCATTCCATTATTACCCTCTAAATTAGAAAAGTCTACCGTAACCCTTAGCCTTTCATCGTGGAACAACCACGAAGAAGCTGATATAATCGAATGGAATGGAGATGATGAGATGGCTAAGAAGAGAAATTCGGCTTTCCCTGCTCCTGCAGCTCAGGACAAACCTGCTACGCTAAAGGATCTATTAAGTCAGGACGTGCTGAACAAACTTAAGGCTCAGGCCAATGAAGCACAAGCAGAACAGGATAAGCGTAAAGAAGACGAACGACAACGTGCCCTCGAAGCAAAAAAAGCTGAACAAAAGAAGCTGGACAACAACTTTGAACACCTGTTGAATAACAGCGATTTGGACTGGCACAAATATAAATAAGCCAAAACCATTGCGGTTTTGGCCTATCTTTACACTTTATGTTATAGCCAGTCACGAATATGTTGTACTGAGTACAACACCCCTATCCAAACCGGCAGACTGAACGCCATACCCCATATGAGACCTTTAGCCAGCTTTTTGTCTACCTCCATCATGATCCTGCCCCTTTCCTTGGGAATAGCAGCAGTATGGGTCAAGAATACGGCTTTCAAACCCGTATTTCCTTATTCCTAGCAAAAAAGGTATGATAGTACATGGAAAAGTGTTCTGCGCTGTCCCCAAACTATAAATTAGGATGTTACCCATCCAACCTTTCAGGAGGAATATCAATGAACCGAAAATCGATACGCCCATGGTACACGTTGTGCCTGCTGGCCATCATGCTCGTGCTGGTTGCCGGATGTGGCACAAAAGCGACCGATGTGGAAGCTGCAAGTCGGACAAGCACCACAACTCCCGCTGCAACTAAAGACAAAAGCAAGGCTGTTTCACATCCGATTGTCACGATTGTCATGAATGATGGCAAGAAAATCAAGCTTGAGCTGTATCCGGAAGTAGCACCGAACACGGTTAACAATTTCATCTCCTTGGTGCAAAAGGGAGCTTATAACGGTACCATTTTCCATCGCGTCATCCCCGGCTTTATGATTCAGGGTGGTGATCCGCAAGGTAACGGTACAGGTGGCCCAGGTTACAGTATCAAAGGGGAATTCAAGAGTAACGGCTTTAACAATACACTCAAACATACACGTGGCGTATTATCCATGGCCCGCTCGGCGGATCTGGATTCCGCTGGATCGCAATTCTTTATCATGGTTGCCGATGCGGACTACCTCGATGGTCAATATGCCGCTTTCGGTAAAGTAACGTCCGGGATGGACGTGGTCGATGCTATCGTCAACTCCAAGCGGGATAGCAATGACAAACCCATCAAACCGGCTACGATGAAAAAAGTTACTGTTGATACGCTGGGTAAAAAATATCCAGAACCCGTCAAAGTAAAATAACCCGTCTTTCAAAACGGGATAACAGCAACGACCTTGTGCATAGGCATGAGGTCGTTTTTGCTGATCCCCTGATGCTTTCTAAGCTGCTGCCTCTAGGATGTAGTAAGAGTATATACACAAAAGGAAGCGTTTTCAATCATTATTTTTAGAGTATTTTACTGTTACATGGGCTGTCAGCATTCGACAAAAATCACCAGTTATGCAGTAAAATCGTCTAATTGGATTTGGTCTCGACTGAACGAATACCTTCCATCTCTTGCAGCAGTGACAACAATTCCTCCACTCCCTCTGACCGTGACAGCTTTAGAAGCATATGAACAACCAATTGCTCACCGTTATTGATGCGCTCGGCGTGAAAGCTGTGAATGGTCAGCTTCTTGTCTTCTAGCAGCTCTTTGATTCGAGTTAGTGCGCCAGGCTCATTATCGACCTGCACAACTACTTGCCGTGTAGAGGGAGTAGCCATTTGATAAAAACGACTATGGAGCAAGGACTGAGCCGCCAAAATAAACAGCGTTACACCCGCGCCAAGCCCATACATTCCTGCACCGACAGCAATCCCAATCCCGGCGGTAGTCCAGATGCCCGCAGCGGTGGTAAGCCCTTTGATTCTATTTTTTTGTGTGAAAATCATTCCTGCGCCGATAAAGCCAACTCCACTTATGACCTGCGCTGCTATTCTGGAAGGGTCCAGCGACAGGTTAGACCAGACCGTTTGATCCTGAAAACCATATTTGGATACCACCATCATAAGCGATGCCCCGATCCCGACAATGAAATGCGTGCGTATGCCGGCCTCCTTCATCCGGCTTTTGCGTTCATAACCGATTAACGCGCCGCACAACCCGGCAAACATGACCCGAATCAGGTAATCCCAATCCCACATACTTTTTTCACTCCACTATTGTTTATGTTTATACTCAGGCAAATGAGCCTTTATCCAGCTGTTATTTAGTTATTACCCAAACCCTTTAAGGAACCTTCACTTCATGCTCGGGAAGGTTGCGATGTGCCTTTCTGCCCTTGAGCAGCCACAGCTCCGGTGTATCCTGCACACCATCCAGACGTAAGCTAAACGCCCTTGATGGCAGATTACGTACACGCAGCCATAGACGGTTTCCGTCTGCTGCTGCATCTACAAGCTCTAGTAATGTTAATGAATCATTCCTTAGCCTGTGACCCAGACTGTGAGTTGCACCTGCTGTGTCCTCCCGACTCCAAATACGCAGTTCATCCACAGACGGAGCTGCAATCCGCTTGCTAAAAGAAATAACCACTTCGTCATCGGCTGAACGTTCTGCCTTAAGCGGCACAGGAGGTTCATCGTACATGTAGCCTCCCAGATGGTACTCATAGGCAGTCCAGGCGTTGTAGTCGCCCTCCAGGGCGGCAGCTCCAAACTGCCGTGTCCACTCGCGGTCCCGCACCATCCGCGCGAGTGAACCGATATCCGCCTGCACCCCGAGGGGCAGATCGGGATAATCGGCGCGTATGGACTGCGCGATGCGAGCGTAGCCGCGAGTATACTGTGGCGGCAGACGGCGGCGCATCCAGTCCGGCCAATGGGTCTGGAGTACGTGCATATCCGGGGCTACGCAACCGATCATGGCTACCGCATCCAGACCCTGCCATTCCCGCAGCTGACCGGGAATATCGCCACGCCCGCTCACAGCAAGCGACCATGTCGCCACGCAGATGTCTGGCCGGACATCACGTACACCGCCTGCGCTATTCACCAGTTCACGGATAAGCCCGTTCACGGCGTCCACGCGCAGATCGACCCACTGCGCGTACAGCTTCGGGACCTTCCGGTAGTAATTCCGCGCATGCTTATCGCGGAAATTCGGAATGTCCTCACCGCTGCGCGCGCGGAAGGCACGCTGTGCATGTGGCCCAATATCCCCGTACACTCCACTACATAGCCCATTCCATTCGGGGAAATAAGGCTCCGCCACCTCAAAACCGTCAAACGGAATATCGGTGACGAGCCGGGCAGCGGCTTTCTTTTTCCATTCCACATACTCCTGTGCAAAATGGGAAAGCCGCTGAAAGCCGTCGTTCGGCTCGCGCAGCAACTCCATACGCCATTCCTTCCACGCTGGCGGCAGCTGGGACACGCTAAAAGCACCATTGCCCAGCACCATCGCCCACACCGCTATGCCTCTGCGCTGAAAAGCAGCCACAAGCGCTCCATCCACTTCATTTTCACGCACAACAAAATAATGCACGGTCTGGTAGCCCGCAAGGGCGATCTCATCCGCTATGCTATCCCGCGACCGATTGGCGTAATAGGGAAACAACGGATCAATTTGAATACTGGGGCCGTTCAGGACCCATGGCTTCATTTTTCCAATTTGTGCTATAGCGCCTGTCGATTCGGATCGGTCATCTCGCTTATTGTCCAATTCGATCCACCTCCGTCATTCCCCTTTCTCCGATACTTGCTCAGAATCTATAGGTTTGGGCTATATGTTCGTACTGGTTCGCCTATGTTACCATATTTCGCAAATGGGGTGAAATACAGCTGCTACTGTTTCACCATTAGCGTTCAGAGGTATTGGAATAACGAGTCAGGTTTAGCTTATGAACCGAATAGGAGGAATAGTCAATGGCAGAGCAGAGATTGCAGGGAAAGATAGCAGTGGTCAGTGGTGGAGGTTCAGGAATCGGTAAAGCAACCGCTATTCGTTTTGCAGAACAAGGCGCCAAGGTGGTCTTGCTGGATCGGACACCCGAGCACGCGGAGGAAACCAAAGCAATCATTGAACAGGCTGGCGGTGAAGCACTTGTTCTGGAATGTGATATTTCCAAGCCAGACATGATTCAGCAGGGGTTCGCTAAAGTTGTGGAAACCTACGGAAAGCTGGATATCGTGTTCGCCAACGCAGGCATTAATGGCACCATGGCCCCTATTGAGACTATGGAGCTGGAGGAATGGGACCGCACGATGAACATTAATCTACGCGGCACCTTCGCCACCGTTAAATATGCCGTTCCATACCTGAAAGAACGCGGCGGCAGCATTATCATTACCAGCTCGATCAACGGTAACCGAACCTTTTCGGGTATTGGATTCTCAGCTTACGCCTCCACCAAGGCAGCTCAGGTTGCTTTTATGAAAATGGCAGCGCTGGAGCTGGCCCGTTACAAAATTCGGGTCAACGCGATATGTCCGGGAGCGATCGACACGAAAATTGATGATAACACGTACCCTACCGAAGACTTGAAAAAGGTACAAATCCCTGTCGAATTTCCAAAGGGCGGACAGCATCCGCTAGAGGATGCTCCAGGTGAGCCAGAGCAGGTGGCCAATCTGGTCCTGTTCCTCGCCTCAGACGAGTCGTCACATGTATCGGGTACGGAAATCTATGTAGACGGAGCGGAATCCCTGTTGCGTTAAAGTCTAAAGGAGAACGTTGTACCCAGGTAAACTATTGTTTAGGCATTCCTAGCAGCCTTATCTCTAGTCATTACTAGTGGAAAAGGCTGTTTTTTGCATGACTTGTGCATGGCTTTACCATGCTTCTATAGCACTCCGTCATCACCATACACAGCTCCTTTGCGAAGGCGGACATACAGCCTACCTCCTGGCAGCACCTCAAACAACAGCATCAGAAGAGAAAAGAATAACAGTGCAATGACCTCTTCTGCGACAATATAAACAGGGTATGGCCCCAAGACATCCAGTATCGACGGTGTCGACGGCTTTCCGGTCAGAAACATATAGTTGGCACCGAGAGCACGATCTACAATCCACACCATCAACGCCAAGCCATTGAGAAATAGCATAACTCCCCCTACGCTCTTCCACGTCGGTCGGAATCCAGCGATCCAGGTCATATATAGGGCGGCCAAAATAATAGCACTATGAGCTACGAAAAAATGGATAAAACGATAGTGCGGAAATGCATAAGCCAAATTAGGCGTGAGTACTGCTTGAATCGCTCCTCCAATTCCGGCAAATAGGATTATCGGATATAACCAGCGGCTGCGGAAAATAAGCATGAGGATAGACAACAGCAGTGTCACACTGCACAGTTCCAAGGGCAATGAGGTCTGAACATCCCAAATATGCTGCGCCACATACCATATATTCAATATCACCTCTGAAAGTATGAGGATCGTAATTAATAGCCAGCGAATTCCCTCACTTACAGGCTTATGCGACCCAATCCATCCCCGCGTCAGCCACAGCAGCAAAACGCATACAATAAGCCCCAACACAGCCAACCCATGCGACGGAGTAAAAGCCTCGAACCCTTCCGGCGCGTATGCATCCACCCAAGACCCTGACCCTAGCCAGTCCATAGGAAGCCCCCTTCGATCGATCTCTTTTTTTCTTCATACCTTATATCCTCCATTTTATACCAAATAGTTGAACATGTTCTAGCCCTCTTTCTTGCTTGTTCCATACCTTAACCTTTATGATAAAAGATATCATATTCAAAGGAGAACCCTCATGCCTATTAATCGCCGATTAATTACAGATCAGGATTTCAGCGAAGCACTGGAGCGTCATCTTCGTGTCCGGGTATTTCAAGATGACCAATTGATTGGCTCGGGCGGGAATATTATCCGTTTTGACGATCAGACCATCGTTGTGCAGTCCAGCGTCAGTGATCTGGCCTACCATTCCAGAAAACAATGTGAGTTTTTTGAAATTAAAAAATAGCCACCGCACACCGGAAAACGATGCTGCTTCGTTTTTCGGTGTACAGCGGCTAAGTTTAGTTGTTCTATTGGTGTGCATTATGTCTCATTTGACACTTGTAGTTATAGCTGCATTCCGCGTGTTTTCAGCATGAGTTTATTCGTAAGCACTTTCAAATCCTCGGAAGAAGATGAGATTTCCTGCATAATTGCCGTCTCCTCATGAGCAGCCTTATAAATTTTGTGAGCCCCCTCAGAGAACGCCCCTGACATTTGTTGAATACGATGAATCTGCTCAAAGGTTTGATCCACCCGATTCGTCTGCTCTGTTACGGCTTCTTCCATGGTGCGGATGCTTTCGACAAATTCACGTACAATGGCGTTCAAACGGTTCAGTGTCTGATCGACAGAGCTTGTCCGTTCCGCCTCAGCACTGACCAAGGACGTTTGCTGATGCATCAACTCCACGGTCTCTACGATTTGCGACTGTACACGGCTAACGATGGCATTAATTTGCTGTACAGATTCCGTACTTTGGGCGGCAAGTGCGCGGATTTGGTGCGCCACTACAGCAAAGCCGTTCCCTTCTTCTCCCGCACGCGCTGCTTCTATGGAAGCATTCAGCGCCAACAGATGGGTCTGTTCAGCAATATCCTTCACAGTGCTTGTAATCGCTTCAATTTGAGAAGCTTCTTTTTCCAGTCGTGCAATCACCTGCTGTGAACGGCTATGTGAAGCTGTCAGCTCACCCATTCCATCCATCAGGGATGAAAACACAGTCTGTGTCGAATCCACGGAATGCTCCATGTGGCCTGACAGTTCCAGCATATGCCCCGATTTGTTGCGCATCAATTTAAAATCGCCCAGCATTCGATCCGCTGTTTTAATAGATTGGGCAGATGCTTGCTTTTGCTGCTCCACGCCATTCAGAATATCTTCTACCACCGTAGACATGGACTCGATTTGCGCCGTAGCCTGCACAATAGCCAAGCTCAGATTTTCCGCACTTTGTGAAGTTGTTCTGGTGCTATACGAGATCTCATTGAACATATCTTTAATGTTCAGCATCAGATGCCGAAATGCATCGTACAACACTTTGATTTCATCATCAGAACGACGCTCTGGAATGACGACAGACAGGTTGCCTGCCGAAGCTTCCTCTGCCGCCTTAGCCAATCTAACAATTGGCCGTGTAAGTAATTTTGAGATCAACCAGCCCAAAATGCCACTCCACAGGACGCCCAATAACAAAATGATCGAAGTATACACCCATTCCTGTGTACCTTGAGCAAGCCAGTCCTTGAGTACAAAAATAAAAAAAGCGCTTGTTCCATAGGTTATTGCTGAAATTGAGACAAATGCAGTAACCATTTTCGTACCTAGTGACATCTTCATGTACTGTAGCCCACCCCAAAAAACTCAAATTTGATTCCATTTTACCATAAAATTGCTACATTTCTAGTAGTATTTTTCACAGACACCTATATTTATAAGCATAAAGATGCAGGTCCCTAAGTCCCCTGACCTAACTACAAAAACAATATGTTATTCAGACAGAAATTTGCGCCAAAAAAGCGGACGAATCGCGCTGCCGCTTACGTTGCAGGCTATTCGCCACATCTAAAACGCTCTATTGCTCCGCAATGCCATTTTCCATTATTGAGAATCATTGTTGTCTTCCTGCTCAACAATCGCCTTTTTAACCGCTTCAATTGTGTCTATTTGATGACTGTTTTTTTCCAGTACAGTAAACTCCCATAATCCGCTGGTCAGCTTGTCTCCTTGCCGGATATCAAAACGTTCTGAAAGCATCCAACCGCCAATCGTATATACGTCCCCGACCTCAATATCCGTCTCCAAGCGCCGATTGACTTCATGAATAAGCGCCTGTGATTTGAGTATGTAACGATGATCATCTTTTTTGGTAATGAGTGGTGTTAGCGCTGTAGGGATTTCGGTATCTGTATAAGAAGGAATGTCTCCCACAATCTCTTCCATAATGTCCTCCAGGGTGACAAGCCCAGAGGTACCACCATATTCATCCACCAGCACCGCTACTGGAATACGTCGTTTTTGCATCTGAATTAGCAGATCCCGAGCCTGAACCGTCTCGATCACCTGAAGCACTGGATGAATGTAAGATGCCATCGTTGTGTTCCCTGTGCTATGTCCACGGGCCAAATCATGCAGTGCTTCCTTCACGCGAATCATCCCGATAATACGGTCCCGGTCCCCATGTTCAGCAACAGGTAGAAAATTATAGACCTTGTCCTCGATCAGCTCCATAAACTCGGCTACCGTTGCCTGGTGAGAAATGGAACGAATGTGGATGCGCGGTACCATAATTTCCTGGGCTGCACGGTCGTCAAAATCAAATACATTGTTCAGATATCGATATTCCGTCGGCGTAATTTCACCACTACGAAAGCCTTCAGATAACGCCAGACGAAGCTCAGCTTCACTGAGTGCTGCATCTTCTTCAGATACCTTTTTCAGCCCAAAAAGACCCGTAATGACACGTGAAGAGCGACTGAGCACCCAGTTCAGAGGATACGTTATTTTATAGAACACTGTAATGGGACGGGCAAAAAACAATGCCATCGGTTCGGCAATTTGGATGGCAAATGTTTTGGGCACCAGTTCCCCAACGACCACCTCAAAATAGGTCAAAATCAGAAAAGCCAGCAAAAAGGAGAGTACCCCCGTTAATCCAGCCGGAATATGCGCCAACACAAACAGGGGATGCAGCAGCTTCTCAACTGTAGATTCCCCTAACCAGCCCAGCGCCATTGAAGTTAGTGTAGTTCCGAGCTGACAAGCGGATAAATACTCATCGAGCCGAGACAGAATATTTTTAACGGCTTTCGCGTTTTTATTGCCATCTGAGGCCAATTGATTGATACGGGATACCCGTACACGAATAATGGAATACTCCGAGGCCACAAAAAAAGCAGTTAAGGTGATAAGTAAAATAACTAGAATGATATTTATCGTTTCCATAGCCCTCTCTTGCCCCGTTGATGACGAGCAAGAAGCACCCCCTTTGACATTCATTTTTGGATGGAATCATCGTATGAATAATGATGCCCATAATCGTGTATTACCCAAAAATGACAAGGAATAGACTATGTATGACTTTGTTAACGAATCGCCAGCGGACTCTTTTGCACGATATCTATCCATTGATCAGCTATGAGCTGGTGCCCAACCGCTGTCGGATGAACCCCGTCATGCAGCCAATAGGAAGCGTCCGCCTTCGTAGCAGCTTCGTTCAACATGCTTTGGAGCGGCACAAATACGGCCCCATATTGGTCGGCAAGTTGACGTACAATACGCTGGTATCCCGTTATTTTTTCTTGCCAAATATCCCAGCGCGCCTCAGTAGCTCCCGTTTTCAAAATAAACGGCTCACACAATACCAGCCCTATATTAGGCATCACTTCACGTGTTTCCTCCAGCAGGTGGCTATAGGCTCGTTCAAATCGGTCCGTCACCCCGGATGGCTCCTGCTCCACGATCCGCCAGGCATCGTTCACTCCGATCAGAATACTGAGCAAGTCCGGCTGTAGACTAAACGTGTCTTCATTCCAACGTGCATACAAATCCGAAGCCCGATCCCCTGAAACTCCCCGATTCACAAATTCAGGCTGCGTTGCAGTCAAGCGGCTCCCAAGTGCCCCAGCGATCAGATACACATAGCTCTGCCCCAGCCAATGGTTGGCGTCCTCATTCCGTCCCCTTCCCCCATCTGTAATGGAATCTCCTTGAAAAAGAATACGTGTGTGTCCTGTACTCGACATTTTCCATGGTCCCCCTTCACAATTTCCAATAATACCCTTATCATACCTCGTATTCTCCAAATTGGAAAGCGGTTTCAGGGAATCCGGGAGCAAAGGCGATCGCCATCGCTCATTCCGCAACTTCTAGGAAAAATTCCATCCATTCTCACACCGCTCGGTACTTACACACCTCGCGAAAATTACAGCCTCCACATACCCTGCGTGAAGGCATGGGCGTAAAGAAAGACTCAGGCTTGGGGCGATTATAGTAATCGTCATCAAGGCAGGACTTCATTTCCTCGATGTAACGCCCTACATTGCTAACTACCTTGTCGATCTCCTCTGGTGTGGGGCGATATACTTCATGCTCTCCTGTCATCAGGTACTCCACGCGCACCTCAATCTTCTCCAACGGAAGCTGATAGTGCTCCTGAACATAGGAAGCATACAAAAATAACTGGTCGGAGAAGTCGCCTTCCTTACCTGTTTTCCAATCTACAATCACCATGTCTCCGTTGTCTCTGCGATAAAGCAAATCCATTTTGACATATACTTTCGTTTCATGTAGGAGCATCGTATCCCATTTTTCCACCTCAACGATTCGAGCCTGACCCTGTTGCAGTTCCCGCCAAACGGCGGTACGGTACAAATTGTGCACTACCGCGTGCTGTCGCTCCTTAATCCGGGCAATTCGTTCCGGAAGCACCTCGTCTCCGTAATAAATCTCTGCCAGCATGACGCGATTTTTGGGATCTTGCAGCCATAGCTCACGGTGTAATGATTCCTTGTAGCTATTATTCAGCATGTTCTTCATAGCTGTCTCCAGAAATGCGGGGCGCGGGATTGCCCCTTTTTCCATCCACCCGCGTATGACCGATTCACACATTTGGTGCGTAATATTTCCGAATAAAATATATAAGTTGCTCAGTTGCTTAAGCCGATACAACGTCACTTGCTCTTCAGTGCCCTGTGCCGAATTCCAGCCGTTATGCGAGCCGTAATAATGATAATAGTATTTGCGTAAGCACTCATCGAACGTTTGGGCCCTCGATTGTGAATAGGACCAGGACGGATATATTGCCATGACAGGCCCTCCTTCATTAGAACTTCCATCCCTCTATTATAACGCATCCCTAAGCTGTATCGGCTATAAAAACGACAAAAGACTTTAACCCATAGGTTAAAGTCTCCGACTGACTAGTTAGTACACCCGCTACGAGTCCGTTCAGCATTGATCAATTCACTTACATTAACCGCGCCATCCTCACGGACGTTGACTACAAGTACCGGAGTTCCCAACATTTCGCTGATCCACTCCTTGTAATCATCCACATGATCATTTGGAAGAATCGTCAAGATCACCCCGGCAAAGCCACCACCATGTACTCTGCATGCGCTGTCGTCAATTGATTTTAAATACATTTCCGTTAGGGCCAGTGCAACCGATACATCTTGTTCCCGATCAATCCCACTTCTATATACGTTCTGTAGCCATTTCCATGAAGAATTACCGGATTCAGTGACAAGCTTTAAAAAATCAGAAAAGCGCCCTTCCTCCAGCGATTTCACCTGCTCATCCACACGCTTATTTTCTTCAAAAAAATGCAAAGCACGAAGTACTGCCCGATCCCCAGCTTTTTCCCTGACCAACTTGAGATTGGCATACAGATCCTCAGGCGATAACTCACGGCAAACAGAAGCGCCTAAAGACTGGGCCACAGCACGCATTTCGTTCGGCACCGCTGCGTAATCATCTGTTAAATCAGCGTGATTTCCACCTGTATTTACAATAACCAGGGAATATCCGTTTTGCTCAAAATTCCAATGGACTGGTTTGATGATCGGTTCCTTCGGATTTTCAAAGTCGATGGAAATCAAGCCGCCATATGCGCAAGCCATCTGATCGAGCAGCCCTGAAGGCTTGTTCCAATAGACATTCTCCGCATACTGACCAATTTTGGATGTAGCAACAGTGTCTAACGCGCCCTCGTTATAAAAATGATTTAATATCGTGCATATCAGCATTTCAAACGAAGCGGAAGAGCTTAAACCTGAAGCAGAGAATACATTACTTGATATATAAGCTTGAAAGCCTCCGATGCGATACCCGAATTCAAGCAAACCTGCCGCAATGCCACGAACCAGCAACATCGTACCGTCGTCCTCCGGTTTTGGCGTCAAGTCGTTTAAATCAATGACGTATTTCGTTTGATAGCCTTCAGAATAGAATGTTATAACGGATTCCTCTACTTTAGCAGCCACAGCGATCGTATCAAGTGTAATACTGCCGGCCAGCACCTTTCCATGGTTGTGATCTGTATGATTCCCTCCAATTTCGCAGCGCCCTGGAGCACTAAACAATTCAATATTTCCTACACCAAAATGCTCCTGATACGCCTGTATAAGTGATTGATATCGAGAGGTTTGCTCGGAAATTTGTTGCCGGCCGTACATCCGTGCGAGAACAATCTGTCCCTCGCTTGAATTCAATAG
This sequence comes from Paenibacillus ottowii, assembly GCF_050516475.1. Lineage (NCBI taxonomy): Bacteria > Bacillati > Bacillota > Bacilli > Caryophanales > Paenibacillaceae > Paenibacillus > Paenibacillus ottowii. The sequence goes on from NZ_CP191577.1 coordinate 2,413,239, forward strand.
CTCCATATCTTTCATCGTATATCCCCCTACTTGTATGTGTGCTTCCACTCGGAATGATGCTTTAATTATCTCAATTTTCCCTACGTAAAAGTATGGCACAATTTCAATCTGTAAGCGCTTATTTTAATCGCTTTACTGAGCATTTTACCAATATAACTAAAAAAGAACCAGCCCCCAATCGGGGCCGGTTCCAAGATGTGCTTAATTTCTTTTTAATCGCGTTTCAACACATATTCTCCAGCACTGTTACGAGTTACAGTGGCGCCTAGCGCCTCCGCAACAGATTTGAAAGGAACATACAATGTGCCATATTCATCCGTATATGGAGCTTGTGGCAACGTCAATGTGCTTCCTTCCAATACAGCCTGCTTGGAGCCACTTTTCAGCTTAATCGTTTTACCCGTAATATCATCAATTACTGTTGTTTGTTTGGCAGCTGCATCCCATTTTAATTCTGCGCTTAGTTCGCCTGTCAGTTCACGCAATGGGATGAAAGCCGTACCTTTACGATTCTCCAAGACATAGTAATCGTCTTTAGGATCGAAAGTGGTTTCTACTTTTGTAATTTCCAAATCATTTTTTAAAATATTGTAGATCGGAGAATTTGTTTCAAAGTTACGCAGCGTTGCTCCAGGTGTTAATTCAGCTTGGTTATTCAAGTCAATCACACCGTTAGAAATATCTACTTTATCGGCCGTTACACTACCGTTGACGTTCCAGGCTTGAGTCTCGGTCAGAACGGTAAAGGACTTCACTGGGAGGCCGTCGATGTCTGGCAATGCAACTGTCAGGTCTGACAGCGCTTTGCGAACATTTCCTTTTTCATCAAAATACATGTCGCTTTTCAGCACCGTGTTTGCACTCAGAACTGTTTTAATTTCAGGTGCCTGTGCATACATAGTGCTAACTCCTGCATCATACTGCGCCACAGCCAGATCCAAATACTTTTTAACCTCGGTATAAGCCTCGTTGACCAGTTTTTCCTTGTTTTCATTCAGTTCCGTTGTTACTTTATCACTACCCTCAATAGCCATACCGGAAGTGATCGTTTTAGTCACATCAATGGCTTGACTGATCAGTTCTTTCAAGCCTGCCTCGTCCTTGGCCAGATTTTCCAGAAACGGTTTTACCAATGCAACCAGTTCATCACCGCGCAGTTCTGCATGGAGACGAGTCAGTTTTACCTTGTCTTTTTCACCGTACACTTCTTCGGTTACAGACGTTGCAGAAATGGTCGAAGGGTTAGGAGCATGTTTGAGCATAAGTGCAGCCGCTGTTTTGGTCAGGGCTCTCACATCTTTGGAATATACATACGGATCAAACCCAGCAGGCAGACCGCTCAAACGCTCTTGCGAGTTTAAAGATATGTAATAAGGTTTTTTAGCACCTTCCAATTGAATAGCGATACCTTGGCGATCCAAAGCAAGCTCAAATGGCAGATTATACTTATCAATGTGCAATGTACCCTTGGCAGAAACAATTTCCTCCGACTGTACCTTGGCTTCATCTACAGTCACCGAAATCGAATTAAGCAAATTTATGATTTCCTGATCTCCTTGTGTGATTCCTTCTCTTGGAGTTAATTTAAGTGAAATCTTCTCCGTTGTTTGCTGGGATTTCACATCAAGTGTTCCCAATAAATTTTTACTTACATCAAATCCGCCTACTGCCTGGCAACCTGTCAAAGCTACCATTAACAGAATAAGAGGGACGGCAATCCATTTTTTTATATTCATATTAATCCCCTTTCAAAATATTTCCCTGATCCCTTCTATTATCTCAGTGTTAATACGCATTGTAAATGAGTAGAATGGAAAATAGAGCTAGTCATTTAGGATCAATTTTCAGCCTGAAGCATCCGGTAAGCCAGAAGTGCCATCTCCAGGCAACGGCGCTTATCAGGGTCTGTCAAATTTCCTTCTACAATTTCGTTGATTTTATCCAGCCGATTATAGAGGGTCTGCCTATGAATATACAGAATTCCGGCAGTATCACGCTTGGAGCCATGGCATTGAAAGTAGGCATCCAGCGTATCCAGAAGCTGCATATGGTGTTCACGATCATGTGCAATCAGCTCCCCCAAATGGTCTTGTACAAATTCTTGTAGAAAAGGAATACGAGGCACTGCTTTCAACAATTGATAGATTCCGATGGTGTCGTAAAATAGCTGATCCTTCATGACCGGGACGCTTCGCGCGACTTCAATGACCTGATAGGCCTCTTCAAAACTACGGTCCATCCCTGTCATGCGATGTCTCAGCTTGCCAAAACCTGCATGAATGCGCACTTTATCAAGCTGTCCTGCGGCATAGTTTTGAATATACTGGACCGTATGGGCCAGCACCTTTTTCATCTGTGCTGCGGAACGCAGCGTTAATTCCTCCTTGGCACAAAGGATGTAGCACTGACTTCCCTTCATCATTAACAAATTGTGCAACGCTTCTTTTTTCAACAGAGAACGAAGCAGCACTAATACATCCTGATTGATGGATTCCTTGCGCACCTGACTGGCGTCCTTGTCCTGATGCTCTACCTCAATGACCCCTGCCCAAAATAAATACCGTCCCTTCGTTAACAATCGCAGTCCCATCCGGGTCTGGGCCTGTTCTTCACTCGGAAGCTGGCCGTTCAACACATCCTGAATCAGTTCATTTTGATTACGCAGCAATCGGTCTTCAAGAAACTGTGTTCTCAGTACCAATGTAGCGGCCGCCTTGGCTGTGTAATCAATGAGCAGCGACATTTCTTCAGTCGGCATTTCACTATGCAGGACCACACCTACCGCAGAAAACACCTGACCGAAGCATACAACAGGCTGAAACAAGACAGCAGTGGATTCATTCAGGTGAAACAGCAGGTGCCCTTCCCGATCGGCCGTCATACTTGATTCCACTTCATTGGCGTAAAAATCTGCAATATGGTCTGCCACATCCGCCTGGACGGAGGGCACGAATCGATTGGTATCAATGGAGGACATGTAGATGACCTGCCGGGCAGCATAGTCATGAAGCACACGCAAGAGGGCGTTCATATCGGTGCTGCGCAGAGTTTCCTGCTGAAGCTGACGTGAAAATCGCTCCAGATCTTTTAACAGTTCATGATGTCGGTTAATAAGTAGGGAGTGAATATCTTGTGTAATTTCAACAAAACGCACCGGCTGCTCAAATACGATGACCGGGAAGTGATGCCGTTCCGCCAACTCCAGTATTTCCGAGGGAATCTCATGGATGCTCGTGCCGAGCTCTACACACAATCCTGCGGCTGCCGAGCGGATCAGTTGTTCCATATACTCGGCGCGTTCTTCCCCCTTCCGAGTTAGCCACAGACCGGTCGTCAAAATCAGGTCGTGACGGCTCACAAAGGGGGATACATTGGTGATTTCTAACACATGAACCCAGCCCACCCGACGATTCACGCCCTGTTCCCCAGCAGCCAGCTTCGCCCGCCGGAATACAGGACGTTCCAGCACATCCGCAATGGTAAATGTTTTTTTACCCTTCATCGGCATTCTCCTTATGTGTATGTTTTTATGTCATTTTATATGACATATATTCATCAAAAAGTCGAGCCTTTAAGTCAGATAATCCGACAAAATGTATGATGCCAAGGAGTTTACCCCCTTGTAAACTGTACCTAATCTAACATGAATTGCATTTATCGGCTTGAGTCCATGTAACTAATCGGTAAACTGCATACAAATGATAGTGCCATTTTTGATTTTGCAGCATAGCTGCCCTAAAAAGAATTATTTGCCGTGGGATAACAATTATTTTTTAGGAGAGGTGAACGAAATGAAAATCGGGATTCCAAAAGAGATTAAGAACAATGAAAATCGCGTCGCTCTGACACCCGCGGGGGCTGCTCAAATGATTCAACACGGACATCATGTGTTTGTAGAAAGCCGTGCAGGTGCTGAAAGCGGCTTTACAGACGGAGATTATGCCACTGCAGGGGCTACCCTTGTACAGCAAGCTGCAGATGTGTGGTCCCAGGCGGATCTGATTATCAAGGTAAAAGAACCGCTCCCCTCTGAATACGGGTATTTTCGACCAGGTTTGATTTTATTCACCTATCTGCATCTGGCTGCCGAGCCCCCACTCGCCCGGGCTTTAACAGACAACGGTGTAGCTGCCATTTCCTATGAGACTCTAGATGTTGAAGGAAGCCTGCCGCTGCTTACACCCATGAGCGAGGTTGCAGGCCGAATGGCTGTACAAATCGGAGCACAGCTGTTGGAAAAACCAAAGGGAGGTAAAGGCATCCTACTGGCGGGTGTGCCGGGGGTCAAACGCGGTAAAGTGACTATTATTGGCGGAGGGGTGGTCGGCACCAATGCGGCCAAGGTCGCCATCGGTCTCGGCGCAGATGTTACACTGATCGATCTGAGCCTGCCAAGACTGCGCCAGCTGGACGATATTTTTGGCAACCAGCTTCATACGCTGGTGTCGACCCCCTCTAACATTGCGGAAGCCGTAGCACAAAGCGATCTGCTGATCGGCGCTGTCCTGATCACCGGTGCCAAAGCCCCACGGCTCGTAACAGAGGCCATGGTGCAGACCATGCAACCCGGATCAGTGATTGTCGATGTCGCCATTGACCAAGGTGGCATTGTCGAGACGATTGACCATATCACGACACACGATCAGCCAACCTATGTAAAGCATGGCGTCATTCACTATGCAGTAGCGAACATGCCCGGTGCGGTGCCACAAACCTCCACGCTCGCTCTGACGAACGCGACGCTTCCTTATGCTCTCCAACTCGCGGATCTTGGCGTGCAAGAGGCGCTTCGCAGAAGCAAGCCGCTGCTTAGCGGTGCCAATGTCCTGAATGGACATATCACCTACGAAGCAGTCGCCCGTGATCTGGGGTATCCTTATGTTCCTGCGGAACAGGCATGGCAGACTAAAGCCTTGCAATAGAATCGAAGCAGCACAAAGAACCACACACTTTTTCCCACAGGGGTTGAAGTGTGTGGTTCTTTGTATGCTAACTGCATCTAACATATTTAACCGCATTTAGACGGCTTCTGACGAAAGGAACGCTTGGAGACGGCGATAAATATCTGTGATTTCTTCCAGCGACATGCGCACCAATCCACTAGACGAGGGTGCCACGAATTCATACATTTCAGGGATTAGCGGTTCAGGCTGGAATCCCCAATCTGCTTTGGATTTTTTACTATATTCGGTGTACACGCCTTTGCCGACAAAGCAAGCGACCTTCGGGCGATACTCCATTAGCTTCGCATGCAGCTTCAGACGTCCTTCGGCGTATTCCTCTCGGGTAATGTCCTCCACTCCCCTAGTGGGACGAGAGACAATGTTGGTAAAACCGTAGCCCAGCTTTAACAGCTCTCGATCTTCCGATGGATCGTACAAGCGAGGCGTCAAGCCAGCCCCCTCCAATATGCGCCAAAAGCGGTTGCGTGGATTCGCATAATGATGCCCTACCTCGCCTGATTTCAAGCTGGGATTAAAACCGATAAATACAACGGATAATCCATAGTCGAGATGATCATCTACCTCGTGAAGTTCAGTCTCTGGCTCTGTCATCGGCTCCCTCCTTCCTCAAACCATATCCAGCGGCTGCTTTCTCGTTGGCGACGGAAAAGCTTTGTCTATTTGTTCAAGTTGTTCAGGGGTGAGCCGAATGTTTGCTGCCGCTGCATTTTCTCGTACATGCGATTCTTGCACCGCCTTGGGGATTGCCCACACATCACCGTCCCGTATGACCCATGCGAGTGCAATTTGCGATGGTGTTACCCCATGGCTGGCAGCAATGTCCAACATAACGGGATGCTCCAGCAGCCCCCGCCGCAGGCGTCCACCTTGGGCTATCGGGCAATAGGCCATTACAGGTACCCCATGCGTACGGCTCCAGGGGAGCAGATCATATTCGATACCTCGTGAAGCTGCATGATACAGCACTTGGTTGACAGCACAGGCTTCGCCCCCACTCAGGCTCCATAGCTCCTCCATATCGGACTTGTCCAGATTGGACACGCCCCAGTTACGGATTTTGCCCTGCTCACGCAGCTTTTCCATGCCCTGTATTGTTTCTTCCAGTGGAATATTCCCGCGCCAATGCAGCAGGTACATGTCCACATACTCAGTTCCCATCCGGGTTAGGCTCGCTTCACAGGCTTGAGCCAATCCTTGGCGATCCGCGTGATGAGGGTAAGCTTTGCTGACGAGATATACATCGTCCCGGCGGCCCCGAATGGCCTCCCCGACGATCTCTTCTGCGCCGCCTTCCGCATACATTTCAGCCGTGTCCACCAGTGTCATCCCCAGCTCGAAGCCAAGTTGAAGCGCACGTACCTCCTCCTGCCGGAGCGAGGCTTTTTCACCCATATTCCACGTGCCCTGTCCGATGAGTGGTACTTCACGACCGTCCGTCCAGGTAATCGCACTTTTCTTATGTTGACTTTGACCCATATACATTCCCTCCTTAGGAGCTTGGTGTCACAGGCTTGTCAAATACATGACTCTGCGTCCAGTGCTGACCGCCATCCGAAGTGGTATACATGATTGGAGCCTTCTCTGAATCCGAGAAAATAGCCCAGCCTTCCTTGGCATTGGCCATCCCGATTTGCTGATTGCCATAACCATCAAAGCCTTGCTTGCCGTTATTCCACGTCTTGCCACCGTCATGGGTCCAACCAATCGTATTAGGCTTGTCGCACGGTGCACAGTAGCCTCCCATCAATGCGGTACTGCTGTTAACCGCATAGAGCATGCCTGGTGCTGTCCCTTCATTTTTAGGAACCTGGTTGTCTTGCTGGCTAACACCTGGTGCCGGGCCGCCGCCAGCGGTGGAATTTGCCAGTACAGTGCGCCAGCTTTGTCCACGATCAGCAGTATGCCAAAGCGAATACGATGTCTGATTCATCCCCGTGTCTCCAACCAGTTCAATCCATGCATTGCCCCGCTCTACCGAACGAATAGTTACTCCGTTTAGAGGTCCTTCGGATGTTCGCGACATGACGGTAGTCCAATTTTGGCCCCCGTTAACGGTATGTAAAATCTGGATCGAACCTTCTGTTTTCTGAGCTACCGCCCAGCCGTTTTGCCGATCATGGTAATACGGTTGCCCTACCGTGTGGTCAGGAACGGGGAGCGACGACCAGCTTTGCCCTCCATCTTTGGTATATTGGTTGCCACTGAATCCTTCTTTGGATGATACAAAGTGTAAAAATCCCGCCTGTCCTTGCTTAGGCACAGTCCCGACAGCTTCCCAACGCTTGCCGCCATCGGAAGTTGCCAGCAATGAACCGCTGTCTTCCACAACAGCCCAGGCCTGCTCTCCATTCAAGGCAAAAATCTGTTGGATTGTACCCTTGCCTTGATACTGCACATTCCAAGCCGAACCGACTGAGCCAGATGCAGCCGCGTCTGTTCGGGCAATCCATCCATTACCGCCGATCCAGCCGGATTGGCCGTCGATCAATCGCAATGCAGTAATATTGTCCATGCGTACCTTTGCTATATTAGCGCCTGTCGAAGCCTGTCCTCCTGTCTCCACTGGTTTGCCAGTGCTGGACGGGGTGGTGCTATTTTTACCGTCAGAAGCAGTCTGTTGTTCCGGTGTAGCTACAGTGGCTCCCGAACCATTGACTTGTGCTGATGCAGAATCCTTTGGTTTGTTCTGAGCCGATTGTCCTGTTTGTGAACCTGTTTCACAACCTGCTGCCACTATGGCTACGGCGAGCAAAAGCACCCAAACCGATGTTTTTTTCTTCATTTTTGTTCATCCCCTTATGTTGTTGATATACTTGCTGCGTGGGTCATGTATTCACAGCAAAGTATACTCTATGTATTACCCTACTGTATTGGTTTCACTCTTATGGTGAAAATACGATACTGTCTGAATAAGGATTATCGATATAGGATTACGAGTTTACAGGAACAAAGCCGCCCTTTTCGATAGCCTGCGTTCCTGTTTCGCTTTGCAGCCATTCGAGCAATCGTTGCATCGACGCACGTGGTTTCTCGCCTTCGCGTGTAACTACAAACAGTTGAGCTGTGAATGGATATTGTTTCGAACGAATATGTTCTTTGTCGGGCACCACTCCGTCAATAGATAAAAATTTGACCTCTTGACGATTATGCATCACATTTGCAAAATAATAAAATGAATAACCGAGCGCATTATGATCCTTGTTAAAATCAGCAACTGCATTAATCATTTCACCCATTATACCAATTCGGAGTTCCCGAGGCGGTTCAGCCATGTCATGGCCTTTCATCACTTTCTTCTGCATGTAGGTTTGGCTACCTGAGTTTTCCTCCCGCTGATAAGCAATGATCGGCTGATTCTTTCCCCCTACCTCACTCCAGTTACGAATAGATCCTTCATATATGCTGCGCACCTGCTCCGAAGAAAGTCCGGTAACCGGATTGCCTTTATGTACGAGAAAAATAAATGCATCCCACCCGATGGGTGTGAGCTTCATTTGAATTCCTCGACTTTTCGCCAGACGCAATTCTTCATCGGATGGACCCGTCACCAGAATGAGATCCGCCTTCTTTTCAATCAGATTGACATAAGCCTGATGTGTTGTGTTGAATTTCAGTTCGTGGGCTGCACGAACCCTGCTCATCCCGGTCAATTCATGCAGCATATCCTGCGCGAATGGAATGGCCGCTGTAGCTCCATCTACTACCGGAAAATCCCTCTCCGCAATGTACGGACGTTGAGGAAGCATAATCGTAATCATGAGTACAATGATGAGCGCAGCAGATACTGCAGCTACAACCCATTGCCATCTATGATCCACCTTGCCGTGCTTGTCGGTCACCGCAGGATAACGGTCTACCCCAACCCCGACTACCATGCCAGCTATGGGTAGCAGTGCAGTCAGCAAAAACCAAATTCCACTACGCTGTGTGTATAAACCCAATACCTCCAGTACAGGTTCCGCCCAAGCGTGATAGAGTGAAAAAAGCTCCCACGCTCCCCCAGACATTTCGGCAAGTTGGCCACCAGATCCTTGTATTCCGATAATCCACAACCACAGCCCGCATAATAATGATGCTAGCCCTGTCAGCATCAGCGGAAGCTTATGCATGCTGGACATACGCGCACTCAAAGCACCATAAGCCGCAAAAATGAGACCAACCAGCCATGCATATAGCAGCAATACTACAATCACAGTTATATCTGTCACACCTTCGTGCCTCAGCAAATACTGTACCTGAGGTGCTACAAGCAGACTCCAAATAACATTAAACATGACTGAAAACAATCCAAACATAAACGTGCCGACCAGCCATGGCCAAAACCATGCGATCCGCACAGAATTGCCCTCTTCTGGCTTGCTTATAACTCCCTTTGGTTCAGACATGTACATCCCCCTATAATCTTATAAATGAAAATGAGCCTGTCAGCCATTGCTTCTTCATTGTACAATTATGGTAAAGATTAGTATACGAAAGGATGGTAAAAATGTCCTTAACCGATCAGCCAAACCATACATCAGATGCTACATTGCTCCAAAAAGCACACGATGATCTATGGCATTCCCTACAGCCCCTTCCCAGCGACGAAGCACTCAAGCTACTTCACAGCTTTGCAACACAGGTAGCGTTCTATCATGAGAAAAAGGACAAGGAGGAGGACTTTAAAAGTTACCTCAGAACCCCCCTGCCCTATATAGCAATAGCCATTGGTATATCACTGCCAACCGCCATGTGGCTTCTGATCTTGTTCTTACCCTAATATGTATAACCCAAAAAGCCTCTCCCGCGGGAAAGGCCTTTTTGGTATCGAATCTTCTTTATATTGCTCTGGCATGGATCAAAAAACGATGTTGCTTCACGTCCCAGTACCCATCACGTTTAATATCCAAATACAGACCATACAGTTGTTCTATATATTTCTCTAGCTGGAAGTCTGCAATCTGCCATTCAATTACTTTTAAGTAATAGACAATCGCTCCAATATCGTAAAATCGCTGTGTCGGAAACTGTTCCCGCTGCTCTACGATTTCAAAACCATTGCTTTTCAAACCTGCAAGTGCTTTAGAAAGAGTCCAGTCCGCATACATGTAATCAGGCGCTCCCAATCGTGCGTTAATGCCTGCACAATCCAGACCTCCCGTCTGTTGAGTCAAAAACGTACCTCCTGGACGCATAATACGGCGCACTTCCGCTGGCGAAAATGACTCATGCTTGTTCAGCACAAGATCGAACCCGGCCTCGCCAAACGGAAGGGAGTCGTCATCATGTATAGCCATCACGCGCACACCCAGCGGCTCCAATCTTTCCTTGGCGATAGGAACGTTTGGTGCATATGCCTCTGTCGCACAAGCGATCTCTGGAAAAGGGCGTAACCGCGACAAAAGCTCTCCCCCGCCTGTGCCCATATCCAGCATCGCTTTGGAGGAATGGATCAATGCCAAAGCCTTGCTGGTATAAGACCAGTCCAAAGGCTCGCTCGCCACTCGTCCCGTATCCGAAATGAATGAAAAATCCCATCCGGAAAATGGCTGCCTATGATGCTCCAACAACTGTAGAAATTCACGATCTTCTGTATATTTCATATTTTTTGCTCCTCCACTATTGGACTGTACATAATTGAACTCTTCTCTTTATATGTTCTACGTTATATCTCTCTGTGCCTTTATGATGTCAGCCCTGATGTGGAGGAGCTCTTGCTCGTCGATAAGGTTGTTATATATCGTGTCCGAACCATCCCATGTTCATCTACCTCCGTCCATATGCTATCCAAACCAGATCATGTCCTTCGTTAGAGCTTAAGGAACTGCTGGTAAAGCCTTGGCAAGCTCCGGTGTCATATCGTTTGGAGTAAAATAGTAATAGCCTGTGTGGGGATCTGAACTAAATAAAGGTTTGATCTTGACCTGAACCAGGTAAGTGCCTTTCGCCATATTTGGAGTATAGCTATTAGATCTACGCTTTTCCAGTACAGTGCTCCACAGCTTCGGATCTTCAATCGTTATTGCTTTGTGCTTCTGTTGGATGCTTTTAAATAGTTTATAGTCTTCAATATACTGATTGGGTTGATAAGGCTCAAGCTCTTCAGAAATAATAGGAACAGCCCGTATCGAAAAAATATCCTTGGAACTAATGGTCACCTTATCCGCATACCCCTTTTGCTCTAGCCAACCTGTAAGCTTGTGGTAGGAAGCCGGCCAATTAAATGAAATTTCACGCTGCCATCTCGGTTCGTTATGGGTAGAAGATGATTCTTTATTTGTAATAGAAATACTCCCCAATGGATATTCCTCTGATTGCATTTCGCTATAACTCATATTTAATACTTCTTCTCTGAGTATATCTTTAAATTCACGAGTTTCTTTTGGATTGGTTAAAACCACTCGTCTTTCATTATCATCTACGGATTGGATATTAATCGTCTCCGCTTTTTCTTGTAGCTTATCCAGCTTGTATCTTACCGTTTTATAAGGCTCAGCTTCCATCACTTTAGCCAGCTCTGTCCGGAAAGGCTTCTCCGGGAATGTATAACGCCGAGTCATGGTGGAACCATCATCCAAACGGTAGACTATGAATGCCGATTCGACGGCCAGGTTTTTGGACAATGTTTTCTCGCCAGCTGCATGTGCACGTACGAGTTCACGATGTAAATTCAGCACAGAGGCGATATAGGCCCTGTCTTGGGAGTAATAAGCTTCTGTCTGTGCATCTCCCCCTAGAGGTTCCTCTCGTCCGACATAAACTTTTTCTACGGAGTGTGCTGTTGGAATCCGCCCCTCATAACCCAACCAACCTGATATCGGGATATATAGTACCAGCCCCATGATCACACCGTACACGACCATTTCCACCAAAGCTCGAACACGCACAATTTGCCACGTCTTGCGGATGACCATTTCTACAACGATATAGCCTAGAACAGCCCCAAGTGCATACCCAAAAATCGACCAATTTGCTGCTCCTCTTGTACCTGCATTATAAAAATAATCGCCTAGTATAAGCATGGCGCATAATGTGACTCCTGCCTTGAACAAAGGCTGTAAGAAAGGAAATGCTATGGCCTGAGTCGCCTTCTCGACCAAGCGTTTACGATACAAACCATAACTCAAGGCAACAAACAACAGAGAGACACCTAAATAGGCAAGTAGCTCCATGTAGGAAAAGGCACGCTGCGGCAAGTTGTCCATAATGCGTACAAACGGCGATAAGTTTTCCCAAACATTATTATTGCTGCGAAACTCCGAGCCGTTAATATATTGAACAACGGTTTCTCGCACCCGCACATATCCGTATAAATTACGTTCCAGAAAACGCCCTATCATCATGAATAGAAACTGAGGCAATAGGAGCAAAACATACACTACTACGGTCTGTAGCAACGATTGTCCCACGCAAATCCCTACAAACACCGTAAAAGTAAATAGGAAAATCGTAAGGACGGACACGACCAAAGCCCACGATCCAACGTCATTAATTTGAAAAATATAAGGCAGTTCGACTGACGTGTTAACCCAAGCGGTTACTCCCGCAGTCAGCCATACAGGTACAAGTAAAAGAATAAGACCGCTAATTACATGTGATGTTAATAAATGCTCTCTACGCAAAGGTAGGCTGTGATACAAATCGGATGGCCCCTGTCGCTGAACAAAACGAAGCAGCATCACACCTGCCAGCACGGGTACGGTCATTAAAATTAATTTTTGCAATTCATTACCCGAGTTAGTGCTATCGAACAAGCTTTTTAAAACCACTCGTGGCTGTTCATCACCAATGCTCATAAACAATGGCAGCAGTACTGTAAACAGTAATCCTACCAAGTACAATAGACCGATCCAGCCATGCTGTCTCAGGCATTGGCGAATTACGCCGCCGCTACAGAAGAATCGGTTGGATGTCATAACCTGCGTCCTCCATTTCATAAATGAAAATTTCCTCTAGCGTCAGCGGCAGCAAATCGAATACATGCGGCTCATACGCTTCAATCGTCTCGGTAATCCGCTCTCGCTCACCCCGGATAATAAGCAGCAGAACACTGCCCCTTCGCTCCTTATGTACGACCGAAAGTTGACCACAGACAGCTTCCTCATGCATGCTGTCCCGGAAAGCAACCTGCACCTTATGCGTATCAGATTTGAGGTCGTCAACCTCTTTTTCCAGCAGCATCCGTCCTTGGTGCATAATGCCGACATGATCACACATATCTTCAATCTCACGCAAATTATGAGATGAGATTACGACAGTCATCTCACGTGCAGCGGTTTCTTGGAACAAGAGATTTTTGATCATTCTACGCATCACCGGGTCCAGACCGTCAATGGGTTCATCCAAAACCAGCAGCTCAGGCATACAGCTCAAGGCAAGCAAAAAAGCAGCTTGACGCTTCATCCCCTTGGAAAAACGGTGAAGCTTGCGCTTCGGGTCCAGCTTGAAAATATCTGTAAGCTGTTTGTAACGTTCCTCACTCCAACTTGGATAAATGGAGCGGTAGAACCTGGCCATCTGACGAATTGTCGCTTGCGGGAAGAAATAGGGGGTATCCGGCAAAAACAGAATGTGCTGCTTGACTTCAGGCTGCTCATATACCGGCTGTCCCCCGATTAACACCTTGCCAGCATCGGGTCGATAAATTCCGGCAATGATTTTGAGCAAGGTTGTTTTCCCTGCCCCATTCGAGCCCAGTAGTCCAAAAATGGAGCCCTTCTTTACCGTAAGGGCTAGCTGATCAACAGCTTTTTCTTCTGTAAATGTCTTTGTGACTTCCCTTAATTCAATCAAGGGACATCCCCCTTTCCTTTGTTTGCATAGCTTCCACGTATATGTCGTCCACTTCCTGCTGTGTAAAACCGAAATGGACAGCTTCGATCATCTGTTTTAACAATGCCGCCCGGATCTCATCTCGCTTTATTTGTTGCGGCTGCTGCTGGGTAGGCGTGACAAAGCTGCCTTTGCCTTGAACGGAATAGATATATCCTTCACGTTCCAGCTCGCGATACGCCTTCTGAATCGTATTCGGATTCACCGTAAGTTGAGCGGACAACGCCCGTACAGAAGGCAATTGCTCATCCGGCTGAAGCGATCCGTACACGACCATTTCCTTGACCTTTTCCATAAGCTGTTCATAGATCGGCTTACGGCTGCGGATATCCAGCTCGAACATGGACTTCCTCCTTTCAACACTGACTCAAATTCAATTTATATAGGTTCAACTGTTCTAACTGTACTATCATTAATAGTACAGTTAGAACAGTTTGTCAACCTTTTCTTTGCTGCTTTCTTACAAAAATAGCCGTGATGCAGGTTGCATCACGGCTATTTCTTTTTAGCCTTCCTTTGAATCATAAGGCTGATCACGGTCTATATTCGCAAGCGTCTGCCCTTCCGGCAGCTTTAGGTCCAGCTGGAACCGGAATGTTGCTCCTCTGGCCTCATCGCTGTCCACGCCAATAGCCCCCCCCATTAGCTTCACCAGGTTTTTGCAAATGGACAAGCCGAGACCTGTCCCTCCATATTTCCGGTTCAATGCCGGATGAAGCTGGGAAAAAGGCTGAAACAATAGATGCTGACGATCTGCCGGGATGCCGATTCCAGTATCGGTTACACTGAACTCAATCAGGCATTTCTTTTTACGGCGGCTGTAAGCCTTTCTCTCCACAAAAATATTTACACGCCCCCGCTCCGTAAATTTGATCGCATTGCTCACCAAGTTCACCAATATCTGTCGGATACGCACATGGTCACCGACCAGCATTCCTGGCATTTCCTGATCTACATGCCATTCTAGCTGGATGCCTTTTTCCATAGCCTGCGTCATGAAAAGGTCGGCTACACTGCCAACCACTTCCTCCAGCACAAAAGACTCATGCAGCAATGACATTTTGCCAGCTTCGATTTTGCTCAAATCCAGGATCTCATTCAATATCTGCATTAAAGCGTTGCTACTGCTGGTAATAATATCAATATAGCTGCGCTGCTCCTCATCTAATTCGGTGTCTGCCAGCAACCCTGCCATACCTATAATGCCGTTCATCGGTGTACGCAGCTCATGACTCATCACAGACAGAAATTCAGACTTGGCCCGATCGGCACGTTCGGCCGACTCCTTGGCCCGAATAATCTCCTTTTCATTCGTCCTGTCTACAAAAACCATCACAGCTCCTTTTCGCTCACCGTTATCCATCAAAGGGCTGATTCGGTAGGAGGCCAGAAAACTGGACCCGTCTTTTTTCCAAAATACAGCTTCCTCTGCCTGATAAGAAGCGCCGCTGCGAATCGCTTGCAGAATCGAAGCCTGCTCGTCTGGAAAATGGCTGCCTATTTCGTTAGCATGGCGAATCATGTCTATACATGAACTGTTCAGCGGGTTGGCTGAGCCTACGCCGAACATCTCGACAGCTGCCGGATTCATAAAGCGGACATGTCCTTCGGTACTCAAACCCACAATTCCTTCGGATACCGCATTCAAAATCAGCGAATGCTCGTTGCTGAGCTTTTCAATTTGAGCGATGTAGTTTTTAAGAGGGGTCACATTTTCTATAATCCCGTAGCAGCCTACAATGTCCTCTTGCACGAAAATCGGGATATTAGTCATCTTGATGAATAGACGCTCCCCCTCCTTATGTATGAATTCCGATTCATAGGTTTGTGTCTCCCCCTGCCTGGCCAGTTCCATATGACGCTTGATTTTGTCCTGTTCCTCAGAGGAAGCCATTACAAGGAGTTCAGATCCAAGCAGCTCATCCCTCGTATAACCCGTAAGCTGCTCCAGACTTGGATTCACACTCAAAATATGACCTTCCATATCCATAGCGCATATCCCAAGCGGATTATGCTGGAATAGTGACTTATAACGGTTTTCACTTTCACGAAGACGCTGCTCGATTTCCCGGTGCTCTGTAACATCCTGTATCATCCCGACCACTTGAACAGGCTTGCCTGCCTGCTCGTCCATCTCAGATTCCCAGATCGAACGCAGTACCTTCTGTTCCCCATTGGGCAATACAATCCGGTAAAAGGTTTCTTCGTGAATTCCCTTTAAGATAACGTTATTGATAATCTGTTTCATCCGTTCTGTATCTTCGGGATGAACCGCCTTCATGAAGGCATCAATACTTGTTTCAACCGGCTTGACGAGATAGCCAAATATACTGCGAAATTCCTTGGAAAAATGCATAACATTGTTGACCAGATCCCAATCCCAAGAGCCGAACATCGCCAACTGTTGAGCTTTGGCCAGGTTCTCCTCGCTCTTTTGCCGCTCTGTGATATTCCGACCAATGGACAGAACCCGCTTGATTTTGCCCTGTTCATCCCGAATAACGCGGAATGATACTTCCAGCCACAAATAGTGCCCGTCCTTATGACGGACACGCCGCTTCATGATGCCTGTTTCCTTGAACATTCCATGTACACGCATATAATCGGCATCTTCGACATGGTAAAATTGCAATCGTTTTTTCCCAAGCATCTCCTGTTTCGTATAGCCAAGAAGTTTTTCCACCGAAGGAGAAATATATTGGAGTACGCCGTCTGCCGTGCTGTAAGAGATGACATCCGGCGTATTTTCGGTAATCAACATGTACAAATCCTCATTGTCCGAAAGCACCTGCTCCATGTCCTTTTTCTCCGTGATATCCATTGCATACGCAATCAAATAAGATTGCTCGGTAGCCTTATCATCAAATATGGTTAATTCCAGCGCTAGCCAGACGGTTGTTCCCCGTTTATGCTTTAAACGCAGCTCTGTCTTGTAGACTTGATCCGTTGCCTTTAGCCAGCCTGCATAGGCCTCCCTTAACCCTTGCTGATCCTGAGCCTCATGATACAAAAGATGATAATATCGGATATCCAGTAATTCCTCCTGCTCATATCCGACCATTTTGCAAAAGGCGGGATTGACGTATAGACACTTCCCCTCCCTCGACAAAATCACGATTCCTGTCGGGGCATGATTATACATATGTTCCAGCAAAGGCAGTCGTCGAGCAGCAGAAAACACAATGAATCTCCTCCTTTGTGGTCCGGCAGTTTTTCTAACTAGCCCTATTCTAATATGAAAGTCATTAAAACATATATGCACAAAGATTGCCGATGCAGGTTCATCGGCAATCTTTAGATTATTTTTTTATACCACCCGACTAAGAAAATGACGCAAAAATCGCTCTGCGTCTACTTGAAGTGCCACATCTACCGTAGTCGGTGCTTGAGCTTCACTCTCATTCTGCACCTCACGAGTGCGACCTACTTCAGCGGAATCCCCCACCTCAACGGCAATGTGCATTGGACGCGTCTCCACAAAACTGGAGTCAATAGCCAGCCCTACAGCTAATGGATCATGCAATGCACAGCCTGCAATACCAGGTTTGAAATTGCGATAGGCTTCCATGTAAAAGTCGGTCATATCTGCCATAAATATGCCAAGCTCAGTCCCTTGCTCACGCCACTTGTCCACTTCCTGCTGGGGAAGCAGGGTTTGCATGGTAACGTCGAGCCCCACGAGCGTAAGCGAAAAGCCTGCTCCCAGCACATAGGCTGCTGCTTCTGGATCGGCATAAACATTCGCTTCTGCCGTCGGAGTTACATTCCCTTTCACCGTGACCGCGCCGCCCATGATAATGAGGCGATCCAGCAATTGGGGCAGTTCTGGACAACGATCCAGCGCAATCGCCAGATTAGTCAGCGGTCCCACTGCTACCAGAGTCAGCTTCCCTTCATTGCGGCGGGCCTGTCCAATGATAAAATCAGCCGCATCACCAGACGCTGCCTGACGGGACGGCGCTCCTTTTAGCTGGTTGCCAATGCCGTCTTCACCATGAATATGGCGGGAATATGGCTTGAACAGCTCTCGGGCATACGGCTTATGAGCGCCAGACACGACCGGAGCCTCTACCCCCAGTTTTTCCAGCAGAATCAGTGAGTTACGTGTTGCCTCCTCTACCGAAATGTTGCCAAAGGTGGTTGTAATACCGAGCAGCTCCAATTCCGGCGAATGGACCGCGTACGCAATAGCAAGCGCATCGTCAATGCCCGTATCTACATCTAGAATTAACTTTTTGCTCATGATGACCCTCCATTAGTAGAACAGCATTCTTTTTTTTCATTATACACAATTTGAATGCTTATTCCCTTGGTCATCGAATTCTTTATTCGAAGACGTTAAAAAAGGCTACGGCAATTGTGCCGCAACCTTTTTTAACAATTTCAACTACTCAAGTGTACAATGTACATTCCACCTAAATCTTAAGGCTCGATCCCCCATACCAGCTTATCGTTGTGGAACAACGTAACTTTGTTCCATTCAGCATAAGAGGTTTTGGTTGGATCGAAGGAGTAGTCATTGGATTCATTCAGATTAGACCAGTCGCTATGGTTCATGCGGATCTGAATATCACCTGTTTGCGCCCCAGCAGCAAGCGTACCGGCAGCAGCACTGAAACCGATTTCGATATACTTGTCTGTAATGGTACGCAGTACGTTATCATTACCTACTTGCGCCCAGTCTACCGCAGATTGCAGCTCTTGGCTGCCATCTTTTGTGAAGTAGTAGCGGATTTTAAGCTCACTCAGCTTCACGGGTGTTGTCCCTTTATTTTTCAGGTTAAAAAAAGGCTTGGCAGCGTTATTCGCTGGATCGGTGTCCCCCGCCCGATACATGACAACCAAATCACCTGCTGGTTCTGTAGGATCAGTAGGGTCGGTTGGATCGGTCGGTGTACCTTTTGGTTCAGCGCTTACCGTTGCGGAATCCTTACTAGTTCCTTTTGCATTCGTAGCACTTACAACATAGAAGTAAGTTGTTCCGTTCGTCAGCCCTTTATCCGTGTACTCTCTTGCAGTAACAAGAGGTGCAACGGTTGTAAAAGGACCTGCTTCGCTAGTGGCACGTTTTACCGTGTAGCTATCGGCACCAGTAGACGCATTCCAAGTCAGCGTTACTTGGGCATTACCCACAACAGCCTTTAAGCCTGTAGGTACAGCTGGAGCTGTAGGCGCTGGGTCCACACCACCACTGGAAGGCACGATTGCAGGGTACGCATTTTGTACCAGCATTACAAACTGATCATGGAACCAAGCTCCTGAAATAGGTGCATTCGGCAAAGCATCCGTTAAAGTGCCATCCTTGGTTGTATAGGTAGGATCACACATACGGTCAAAGCCTTTGCCCTCATCGTTCGGAATGAGTGAACTGGAACCATCGGAATCCCCTGGAGGTTTCGCCCAGACATAGGCATCGATATGGCCAGCCGGAGCCGTTTGTGGCGGTGTTCCCATCCCTGCTCCGCTACTATTACACCAGTTACCACGGTGCGAACGTTTGTCCACACGACCTGAGTTTACATAGGAGTTAATATCATTGCCGACTGCGGAAGTCGGACGGTTAGGTCCTCCCCATCCATTACGGCCGGTATCAATTAACATGCCGAGCGAGCTTGGCCAGCCTGCATTGACAAAATCTCTATGCAAGGACTCTGCGAAATCCGATTCATCGAAATTAGGATTCCATTCGTAGAATTTGGACGATTTGATCGGCTGCCCGCCAATATTCAGGTTGGGATCAGGCAGATTCGGTTCTGTCAACGGTGAAGTATTGGCTGTATTCGTGATAAAGCCATCCACACTGGACAAACCTTTGCTAGTATCTTTGAAGATAGTTGTAAACAGAGATACCGTTGCTGCACGGTTGTTATCCCAACCTAACCAGCCAGAGTGACCGATATCCACGTATTTGTACACATTCGGAATTTCGTTCAGCTTATTCATTGTGTATTTAACGCCAGCTTCATAAATTCCTGTAGATTTGGCTTGTCCACATTGGGGAGTATCCAGATTGGTTACCAGATTTGGCAAACTGTCCGGTTCAATGATCGCTACGATGCGAATATCCTTATATTTGGGATTCGCAAAGATAGAAGCGATTTTGTCAATATAATCCTTTTTGTACGTTTCCAGACCTGCCTGGGTCAACGGCAATTCACCATTGGAAGCCAAGGCATGACAATCCCGTCCGGGCAGATCATACACAATGAATTCCGCCGTAATCGGTGTATTACCTTTCTTTTGCGCCAATACTTGGTCCAAATGCGCTTCCAAGCCAAGCTTGCCCCCACCACCGTTAATAGCAGCGATACGATCAAGCCATACGGCTGTCGGGAACGTTTTGACCGTTTGCATTTTTGCCTTCAGGTTCGCATCCGTAACCTTGGCAATCGATGTGTCGACACTAGCCGCATAATCAGGGTTAACGTATTTTGTCGCCCCTTGGTAAGGATTATCGACATGGGATTCTGCATGTATTTTATCCGTAAATCCTGCACCTGGTAGAAAGCTGCTTGCGACGAGTGATAGCGCAAAAGCATACTTCATTCCTTTACGAAGCACTTGCTTTGTTTTCAATTGCTTCACCTATCTTTCCATAGATTTTGTTAATCTTCCTATGTCGGCACCTGATTGTTATATGATTAGATGTGTGTTACGCCTACTCTCTTTCTACAAAAAAGCGGCGTTCATAGCTGTAAAAGGTAAGCGCTTTCTATTTGTTCATGCGCTCACATTTTCCCCTTTTTGTCACCTCCTATGTTAGATTATAGTGAGCTGGAAATCTCCTGTAAATTGAATAAATTAAGGAGTACATTTATTAATTAGGCCTATGAATTGCCACAACGACGGTTCGGGAAGACCTCTTTTTTTCTACGATCCGTTCTATCATTTGTTGAACTTCCCTGCTAGGATAAGCTCCCAGGAGATTCAGGGTCGACAGTCAAAAAGTCGAATTCTAAAAAAACAAGACTGTATTCTTTAATTTCCGTCAGCCCAAATCGACAATGCTAAACCTCACGTTACCAGCTACACCAAAATCGTTAAACCTATCGATAGCAAAAAGAGTGTTCCAGGCCTACGACCATGAAAACACCCTTTTATTGTTGTCCAGTCCATCTCTGCTCATAAACAGGACCATGGAATGAGCGTTACTGCGATTATACCAAGTAGCTGTTACGCATTGCTGTTCTGTACTTTTTCGCGATCCTTGCCTTTGTCGGATTGTCCTGCATTTTTATTGGCGGCATCCCGATCCAATTGCATTTCTTCAACCGTCTTTACCTTAAGTCGTGCTGCTCCCTCGTAAGGCCGGGTTGGAATCAGATCGCCTGCAGCCAAACGTTGGCGCGCCTCGGCAATCGCTGCTCCATATTGCGGTAACCATGCTTCCTGTGCCACCACCATCTCATCGACCATCTGCCAAATTTCTTTCGGATTACACACCGCACCCACTAACGGGTCCATCATAAACGCTTGGCGCAGCAGCTTATCGTCACCATGTACAGCCGCTTCGACAGCCAAACGCTGAACGGAAATACTAACGTTGCACACAGCAGCAGGACCGAGCGGCAGTTCTCCTACTTGCGGCATGGAAATGCCATTCCGATCCACATATCCAGGAGCTTCAATAATCGCATCGTCCGGCAAGTTGGAAATTACACCGTTATTCACGACATTAAAGTGCCCCCGGTATACACGTCCTGTTTCCAGGCTTTCGATAATGTATGAGCCGTGCTCTTCACCGCGATTTTCCGCCTTGTACTCCAGTGGGTCTTCCTTCATCCAGTTGGGGAAATCTGTTTCAAACCAGTTGCGTCCTTCCGTACATACACGCAGATAACCGCCCGTTTCTCCGTTGATCCAGCTCCCTAGATCAATCCAGTCCAGAATTTCGCTCGGACGCTTCCGATACCAAGGCACATATTCACTAAGATGACCATTCGATTCTGTGCTGTAGTAGCCAAAACGACGAAGCATATCGATGCGTACCTTTTCGGTGCAGCTAAATTCAGGATGTTGTTCAAAAGCCTCCAGCAGCCCGGCTGTCAAATCCTTGCCTTTATGAGACGCCTGAATGTACCATGTTTGGTGATTGATTCCGGCGCATACAATGTCCACATCCTGCTTTTCCAGACCGTACACCTCGGCAATTTGGTGATGCCCATTCTGAACGCCATGACATAGACCAACCGTACGCACGCCGCCGTACTTGTTGCAGGCCCAGGTCATCATCGCCATGGGGTTCGAGTAGTTCAGCAATAGCACATCCGGTGCACTTAGCTCGCGAATATCCTTGCAAATCTCCAGCATTTCAGCGATGCCACGCTGACCATACATGATGCCTCCTGCACAAAGTGTATCGCCCACGCATTGATCTACACCGTATTTTAGCGGAATATCCACATCGGTCGCAAAGGCCGCCAGACCGCCGACACGGATTGTACAAATGACATATTTGGCATCCTTCAAAGCTACTTTTCGATCCGTAGAGGACTGTATTTGAATGGACAAACCATTTTCACGAATATCCCGCTGGCACAGTTCAGTAACCATATCCAGATTGTGCTGACTGATGTCCGTAAAAGCTACTTCAATATCGTTAAACTCTGGTACCGATAACAGATCTCGCAAAATTCCACGGGTAAAACCGATGCTCCCTGCTCCAATAAAAGCTACTTTAAATGACACGGCATTCAACCTCCGGTAATTAGAATTGTAATATACCGTCATTGTAGCAACATGCCAGTAGAAAGCGTTATCAAAATCATGACCAGATTCGTGCTTAGGTGTCAAAAATCCTAACTTTCGCATCAACAGATACTGCTTGCCTTGACGATAGCTGCGAACGCTTCTTCTATTGCTGTATAATGAGTAGAGTCTCTAAATATTCCTAAAGGAGCAAGACATGTCAAACCGTAAATGGACATTTATCCTTATCCCCGTCTTGCTGCTATTTGGCTGGCTGTTGTTTCAGTTCACTCTGTCTTCTTTTCAAATTCATCAATTTGCTGAACAATTGAAGACGGTTTCACCAAAAGACGGGGGTCCCGATACCAAAGTGGTATTGATATCACAAGAGTTAGATAATTATTACTGGCGGTCCATCGAACAAGGAGCTCGAAAGGAAGCGAAGCAGTACGGTATGCGGCTCGATTATATCGGACCAGACCGCATTAATCCGTCCGAGCAGATCAAATTGCTGGACAAAGCCATCGCCAGTAAGGCGGATGCCATTCTAGTACAAGGGATAAATGATCCGGAGTATCGCCGGTTAATCAACAAAGCGGCCGGACTGGGCATACCTGTCATCACGATCGATACGGATGAGCCGGACTCCCGGAGGCTGGCTTACGTCGGAACGGATAATGAAGGAGCAGGAAAACAGATGGGCGTGCTGTTGGCGAAAACTTCTGGAGAGCATGGAGACATTGGAGTGATGATCAGCAACGAGCGCGTTGAGAATCAGCGCCTCAGGCTTGCCGGCTTTCGTTCCGTGATCAGCCGCTATCCCAATCTCCACATTGTGGAGATTCGCTCCTCCAATATTTCACGGCTTCAGGCAGCCCAGCAAGCTCAGAACATGCTCACCCGGTATCCGCAAATCCGCTACATGGTCGGATTCAGTGCACTGGACGGCCTTGGCATTCTGGAGGCCTCGGACCGGCGCGGAGCGCAGAGTTTGCAGATATTCGCTTTTGACGATATGGCCGAGACGCTGAAAGCTATTAAAGATCGCAAAATCGAACTGACCATTGTGCAACAGCCAGAGGAAATGGGGGCCAAGGCCATAAAATTGCTAAATGATTATCTAAAGGGGAATCATCCTCAGGAATTAACATACACCAGAGTATATGAAGTGCATGCAGACACTTCCGACGACAAGTCCGGAGATGACAGACGATGACGATCAGAAAGAAGCTGCTTCTGTTCATCCCGCTTCTAGTTGTGTTTGCCAATATCATCGCTTATTTTGTATTCCAAAGCGGAAAGGTCGTACAACAAAGCTACGATGAAATGCTTGGCCGCATTCTTCTCATCGAGCAAACCTCCGAAGCGGCGGAGAGCAACTTAAATCTCCTATATGCCTTTCTACTCAATCCAAGAGGCGATAAGAATGTACAGGGACCGACAGAATACCAATTAAAGCAGTTGAAAGGCAAAATCCAGGAAGTCTCCGACTCGACCGACCCTTCTTTCGCCGAGGAGGACTACGTGAATCTGTTGTCCACATTTCTGGAGCAGAAACAAGCCGCAGTTCTGGATGCAAAGGCACAAGAGCCTCAATCGGCTTTTGAACATTATATTGAAGCGGAAAAAACCGTCAGCTATATTCATGAGGAGGGGCAGCGACTAATCGATGCTGAACTGGCTTATTACCGGCCGATCATCGAGAACATTCGGAACAAGAATGAGCAAATGAACGGTTTGGGAGTTGCGTTGTTCGGCATGAACGCGCTGATGGGGGTTTTGCTAGCAATCTGGGTCTCGCGCAGCATTACTGGTCCTGTCGGCAGACTTGTCGGACTCGCCAAGCGGATCGCCACAGGTGACCTGAATATCGAGCCCCAACCGCGGCGGGATGACGAATTAGGCGTATTGGCGGACGCCATTTCGCAAATGTCCGCTGACTTGAGCATCCTCATCGAAAAGGATAAACAGAGTCTGGAAATGCAGCGGCTTGTGAAGGAGCTAGAGCTGCTGGCCCTGCAAAATCAAATTAACCCACACTTCTTATTCAATACCTTAAATGTGCTCTCCAAACTAGCGATCCTGGAAGGGGCGGAGAAGACCAGCGACCTGATCGTTTCGCTGTCTAATTTACTACGGTACAGTCTGCAAAAGCTGGACAAACCCGTAACGCTCCAGGAGGAACTGGATCATATAAGCGAATACGTAACCATCCAGCAGGCGCGCTTCCGGGACCGAATTCGCTTTGATTTTCACTTTGACGCTTCTGTACTACAGCAGCAAATTCCGGCCCTGACGATCCAGCCGTTGATTGAAAACGCCTTTCTTCATGGTGTGGCGGATATGGAAAACGGAGCTATGATCACATTGACGCTGTCGAGAGTTGACCAGGATGTGCAAATTGAAATTTCGGACAATGGAAAAGGCATGGCGGAGGAAACCCGACTGTCTGTGCTTCGTCTTGAGGGCGGAGCTGAAAGCAGCAGTTCCACGGGACTTGGAATGCAAAACGTGTTTAGGCGATTGCAGTTATTCTACGGAAAAGAAGGAATGGTTGAAATCAGTAGCAGTACCGGACGAGGTACTACCATAACAATACGAATTCCAGTCAAGCAGGAGAGTGAGCAGACGAATGTATCGGTTGTTAATCGCGGATGACGAGGCTTTGGAAAGGGAAGGACTGGAATTAACAGTGGAACGAGCGATGCCAGGGGTATTCCGGTTTATTCATGCCGGCAATGGCCGCATGGCAATCGAATGTGCGGAAGAGCACCGTCCCCATATTGCCATTCTGGATATTAATATGCCCGGAATCGACGGGCTTGGGGCACTTCGTGAATTAAAGGAGCGTCTTCCCGATACCCGATTTGTGCTCGTCACTGCCTATGATTATTTTGCCTATGCCCAGGAGGCGCTCTCTTTGGGCGTGAAAGAATATATTCTGAAGCCGGCAAAGCGAGAACTCATCATCGGCACATTGAAACGACTGATTGAAGAAATTGAGTGCGAGAAGCGGACACGTACGGAAGAATTGGAGCTTAGGCACAAAATTTCACAGCTAATGCCACTCGCAGAAAATGAGCTGGCCTTAATGCTTATGGTCGACCAGACGGTGGATTCGAGTGCTTCCCAGCTGTCGGAATGGCTGGACTTCCCTCTTGATCAGGGAAGCGCCATCATTGCCGCCTTTGACGGATATACGGACGAGCAGGATAAAAAGAAAATTTACGACCATTTTCGAAGCTATGTAAAAACACATGGTCCAAATTCCATTGTAAGCTCCTTGATTGACCATCATGTAGCCGCTTTTTTACAAAAGCCGCCTACCACTAGCGAGGACGACTGGCGGCAGCTGCTAAAACACCTTGTTCAGCAGCTCTCCGAGCTTGCCCAGCAGCAATTTGGTATCAAGGCGGCTATCGGAATCGGATCGCTGCATAGCGGCGAGGAAGGACTTCGCAAGTCCTATTTCGAAGCCGTTTTTGCCTCTACCCTACGCAAGCGCGATGGAGGTTATTGCTACTTTGACGAACTAAAGTCTTCAGAGACTGGAAATGCGTCCGTGCCTGCCGTCAAAGCGGAGAAAGGAATGCTTCAGCAAACGTACGTCATATCAGCACTGCAACGGATACGCGAACAGCGAGAGGTTCAAACACACACTATGCTGGGCAGGGCAAAAATGTATATCGAGGAACGGTTTAACGATGATCTTTCACTGGAAGAAGTGGCTGATTTCGTCCATTTGAATCCTCACTACTTCAGCAAAATCTTCAAGCAGGAATACGGAGAAACGTTCATCGACTTCGTAACCCGGCTAAGGATTGATAAAGCTATTGCTCTGATCAAGGAGGGCAACCTTGCGCTTAAGGAAATCAGCTTTGAAGTGGGTTATAAGGACCCGAACTATTTTAGCCGCGTCTTTAAGAAGATAACGGGCGTTCCTCCCACAGAGTTCAAAGGCCAAAAATAGCATAAAATTCATCCATGTCGACCCTCGACATGGATTTTTTTAAGCTCAAATGACAAGGTAATGCTAGCTTTGGCCCCTTCATCTCCAATTCGGGAATCGAAGTCAAAATCGTGCATGAAAAGGTCCGTTTATTGAAGACGATCACCGACCTTTCTTTTACAGGTGCGTGTTATACTTCTCCTCGAAGAACGGAATGAGGTTCTAGGAATCTGAGGGGAGATGATCATATGGGAGTAATCATCCATAATGAAAGCGCTAAACAGAAAGCGCTTCAATCAGAAAAACCCAGTATGCTGTTTGTGACGCTGGTATCCATCGTAGCTGCTCTTGGAGGCATACTGTTCGGTTTTGATATCGCGGTTGTTTCGGGGGCAGTTGAATTCCTACAGCAGCGTTTTTCGCTGAGCGAATTTCAGGTTGGTTGGGCGGTGTCGAGTCTGATTGTAGGGAGTATCACAGGAGCGGCTCTCTCTGGCTACATGAGTGAAAGAATCGGCAGAAAAAAGGTATTGCTGGCTGCCGGATTTTTATTCGTCGTCGGCTCGATTTGCTCTGCGATTCAAGATTCGTTCACCGGGTATGTTATCTTTCGCATGATCGGCGGCGTCGGCATAGGAATCACTTCCACTATTTGTCCGGTGTATAACGCAGAGATCGCTCCCGCCAAATACCGAGGCCGTTTGGTTGCTTTAAATCAGCTGGCCATCGTAACGGGCATTTTCCTGGTTTATTTTCAGAATTCGTGGATCGTCAGCTTGGGGGATGAAGCCTGGGGTGTCTCAACCGCCTGGCGCTGGATGTTCGGAGTGGGGGCTGTTCCCGGACTAATCTTTATGCTCTTGATGCTCTTCATACCCGAAAGCCCGAGATGGCTGATCAAACAGAATCGACCTTATGAAGCCTTGCCGATTCTGCTAAAAATTCACGGTGAAGAAGCCGCTAAGCAGGAAGTGCGTGATATCAAGGAATCATTCAAAAATGAAAACAACTCATTTAAACAATTGTTCGCACCCGGTATTCGGGTCGCTCTCTTTATCGGTATCGCGCTCGCTGTTATGCAGCATATTACCGGCATTAATGCCATTTTATATTATGCGCCAGTTATCTTTAAAGGAATGGGACTCGGTACGGACGCTTCTCTGACCCAGACCATCTGGATCGGGTTGATCAATGTGTTGTTTACCATCGTGTCCGTATGGCTAATCGACAAAGTGGGGCGAAAGGTTCTATTGATGATCGGCACCTCGTTAATGACCCTCTGCTTGATCATTATTGGAGCCGCATTCAAAATGGGTTTAACTACCGGACCGCTCGTGCTGATCATGATATTGATCTACGTGGCCTCTTACGCCATATCGCTTGGACCAATCGTATGGGTTATGATCTCGGAGATCTTTCCAAACCGCATTCGCGGCAAAGCAGTCGCCATTGCTTCGATGGCATTATGGGCCGGCGATTATCTGGTGTCCCAGGCATTCCCTCCCCTGCTGGGTTCAGCCGGTCCGTCCAGTACCTTTTGGATATTCGGAGCCATTTCGTTGTTCGTCGTAGTCTTTATATGGCGTAAGGTTCCCGAAACCAAGGGGAGATCACTTGAACAGATGGAAAATATGTGGCTCGGAAAATGACACTATTTTAGCTCGCAAGAAGCCCCACACGTGTTATAATGCTTGAAATCACACAGCCTCTGAATTCATACCGACCTAAATCGGCAATGGTTCAGAGGCTTCTTGTTATTAGCTTCCTCCCTCCTCCCCATAGTTCCTCACATCGCGCTCGACGGCAGAGCGGTATTCAACAGGGGTTTGACCTGTGTGCTTTTTAAACAACATGTGGAAATACTGTCTACTTGCGACGCCAACATAATCAGCAATTTCTTGTATGGGAATGTCCGTTTGCTGAAGCAGCATACAGGCCTTGTCCATTCGCAGCATCGTTAAATATGCGGTAAGCGTTAGCCCTGTATGTTTTTTGAAAATTCGATGCAAATACCCCGGATGCAGATTGACGGCCGCGGCCATGTCCTTGACTGCAATATCCCGGTCATAGTTCAGATGAAGAAACTCAATGCATCGCTTGATGTACAAATCTGTTTGCTGCGTATTGCTGCGCTCTGCTTCTTCCCGTAGACGTGCAATTCGTACGAGCAATTGCATAAAAAGCATTTCTGCCAGGGCACCTGGCTGTTCTTTACGTTGATCCAGCTCCAGCACGAGACTTTTCAGCGCATAATATACCTCTTCCGGGTCTGATAGCACCAGATACGGGAATGGACGCGACATAAAGACCGTGAGCTCCTGTTCCTCCGCAGCTATTTGTTGGATAGACGGGCCTACCCTCACCCCTTCCTTAAAGCCAAACTCTACATTCAGCATCCGGCACGGTTGTTCTCCTTCCACCACCAACCGATGTGGGACGCCTGCGTCAAGCATAATAAACTCGCCTTTGCGAAGTGTAATGCTCTCTTCCGTATCTTCTCCGGTTTGTACATCTACCCTGCACAAGCCGGAAATCATATACATAATCTCAGTGGAATGATGATCATGATAAGACATGGTATAATCACGCCATTGCTTGTAATAGTAAGCAAAAAAACGGGGAATATAATCCCCGTCCCGCAGTCCTGGCTCAAACAGGCTTCCGTTCATCCCCGCACCTCCGCGAAATAGATCAAGCTAATATGGCAACGTATAATACATTACGTAATCCTTTACTCTGTGTAAACCATAGTTGAATTTAGAAAAGGAGTCTCAAGATAGTCCTTTCTACATATGCCTGTAAATCTGTTGATCAAGCCTGCTTATGAGCTTTGTTTTCTCAACTGACCATAATATAAATCACTATAAAATCCTTTGTGAGCCACCAACTCCTCATGAGAGCCCTGCTCGGCCAGACGGCCGTCCTTTAAGACCAAAATTCGGTCAGCCTGACGTATGGTATTCAACCGATGCGCAATGACAAAACTTGTTCGCCCCTGCATGAGCCGTTCCAGTCCTTCCTGGATTTTCATCTCGGTGATGGTGTCAATGCTGCTCGTCGCCTCGTCGAGGACCAGGATGGAGGGGTTGGTCAAGATCGCACGAGCAATCGCCAGCAACTGCTTTTGACCTTGGCTGATACCACTGCCGTTCGCTGCCAGCACCTTGTCGTATCCGTCCTTCATCCGCATGATAAAGGAGTGGGCGTTAGCCAGCTTCGATGCCTGTTCAACCTCCTCATCGGTGGCATCCAGCCTGCCGAAGCGGATATTTTCGCGAATGGTCCCCTGAAACAGAAAGGTGTCCTGTAGCACAAATGCCATATGGGAACGCAAGCTTTCACGTTCTATGGTTGTAATGTCGCGCCCATCCAGCGTAATCGTTCCCTTGTCTGGGCTATAGAATCTAGAAAGAAGCTGGATCAGTGTCGTTTTTCCTGCTCCGGTCGGACCGACCAGCGCGATCATTTCACCTGGTTCAGCTTCAAAAGAGATGGCTTCCAGTGTAGCGCTTCCCTCATCATAACCAAAGGAAACATCCGTAAACCGTACAGCTCCCTCTACATGCTTCAGCTTGACTGCGCCGTGTTCATCCTTGGACTCTTCATCTTCGTCCAATATTTCAAATACACGCTCAGCTCCGGCAATAGCAGACAACAGTGTATTCCACTGGTTAGCCAAATCGTTCAGCGGTCTAGTGAACTGGCGAGCATATTCTACAAATACGATAATCGTCCCGATAGTAATCGAGCCGTGGATGGCCAAAATTCCACCGATCCCTGCTACAATGGCAAAGCTGAGATTATTCAATCCGTTCATCAGCTTGGGGATAAAGCCAGAAATCGTTTGCGCCCAGAAGCCCGACAGCCGAATACGATCATTACGCTCACGAAAGCCACGGATGACTCTTTTTTCCTGTGAAAATGCTTTAATAATCTGCTGACCAGACAGCGTTTCTTCAATGTATCCGTTCAGTTCACCCAAGTTCTTCTGTTTTTCCTTATATAAAGGCCCGGTGCGGCGTGTAATCCAGCGCATCCCGGCTGACATTAACGGCACCACGATAAAGGTTAGCAAAGTCATTAGCGGGCTTAACCACAGCATCACCGTGAGTGTACCGATCAGCGTCAATATGCTGGAAAAAATCTGAATGGCCGAGCTGTTCAGCGTAGAACTGACATTTTCGATATCATTGGTCAGACGGCTCATGATCTCTCCCTGCTGACGTTTTCCGTAGAAAGGGATGGGGAGTCGATGCAAATGTGAAAACAGATCGAAACGCATGCGGTACACCGTCTCTTGAGCAATCTCGATCATCCAGATGTTTTGCAGCCAGGAGGTCAGCGAATTCAGCAGATACACAGCCGCTAATCCGAGGAGAAAATAAATCCATGTGCGCCCACCCGGACCTTCGAGAAAATCATCCACCGCTACGCCGACCAGATATGGTCCCAGCAGCGACAGCCCGGAGCTGAGCAACACCATGAACAGTACCAGCATCAGCTTGGCCTTGCGACGGGCCAGATAAGCCCAAATTCGCCCTACCGTACCAGACCAGTTCTTCGCTTTGGCCTTGCGTCGTCCTTCAGCACCTGCCGGGTTTCGCAGTACACCGGATTCCGGTGTAGGCTGACGGAATGGTTCAATGAGTTCCTTGAGCATGCGACTCCTCCTTTCCGTATTGTGATTTATAGATACGTCGATACAGTTCTGAGCTACTCATGAGATGCTCATGATCTCCACTTGCGATCAGACGCCCCTCATCCAGCAGTAAAATCTGATCTGCGGAAGCCGTCGAGCTGATCTTCTGCGTAATGAGAAATGTCGTGCAGGACAGGCCATCGAGTGCATTCAGCAATGCTGTTTCTGTCCCTACATCCAGCGCGCTTGTGCTGTCGTCCAGAATCAGCACCGCCGGCTGGCGCACCAGTGCGCGGGCAATCGAAAGCCGCTGCTTCTGTCCGCCGGACAGATTAACGCCACGCTGCCCGAGCATGGTGTCATAGCCTTGCGGCAAGCGTTCAATCATAGGATGGATTTGTGCCATGCGTGCGGCTTCCTGAATCTGCTCCAGGCTGGCATTTTCCAGCCCCCAAGCAATATTATCCCGAATCGAGCCTGTGAATAGCAGTACCTCTTGAGGAACATAACCAATCGCCTCACGGAGAATGGAACCATCCAGTTGACGAGCGTCCTTTCCGTCAAAGCGCACATGACCTTCATCTTCTTCATACAGACGTGTAATCAACTGCACAAGTGAGGATTTGCCCGAACCAGTAGCCCCCATAATAGCGATCCGCTCACCCGGCCGTGCCTTAAAGGAGATATCCTTTAATACAGCCAAATCACTGCCCGGATAATGAAAGCTCACCCCATCCATTTCCACCTGTCCTTCAATCCGTGTGTTAGGTGTTGGAACAGCCTCCAGCTCGCGTCCCTCTTCATTAGGCGTTTCCAAAACCTCTCGAATCCGCCCTGTAGATGCTGTTGCCCGGGAAAATACAACAACGATACCGGATAAGGCAGACAAAGCTCCAATCGTCCGCAGGGAATAATTGACGACGGCAACCACCTGTCCTACACTGGCATCTCCAGTGGAAATCTGATTGCGCCCAAACCAAAGTACTGCAATAATCCCTGCATTCATCGTAAATAAAATGAACGGCATTGTCGTTTCTGTCCAGCGTAGAGCAGACACCGTCCCTTTCATCAACTCGCTTCCGTAATGGGCAAAGCGTTCAATTTCATGCCGCATCCGCACAAAAACCCGAATAAGCCGAATGCCTGTCAGATTCTCCTGGATTACTCCATTAACATCATCCAAGCGCCGCTGAACACCCTTAAACAAAGTGACCGTCCTCCGCATCATTACCAGCACAAATACGAACAACACCGGAGCCATCACCGCCAGCAGCAGTCCAAGCCTAAAATGTACAACCAGGGCCATTACAATACTGCCGATGACCACCAGCGGAACCCGTGTCATAAATCGCAAGCTCATAAACACCGTATCTTGTACTTGCGTGACATCTCCCGTCAGGCGGGTAATCAACGACGAAGTAGCAAACCGTTTGAACACCGGATAAGAAAAGGATTGCACCTTTTGATACAGCTTTTCCCGCACATCATAGCCAAACCCCTGACTTGCATGCGATGCAAAGAAAGAGCTGGATATTCCCGCCATAAAAGCGATAACGGCACTGCCCACCAGTACACCGCCCCATAACCAGACGACAGGCAAATCCTGCTGCCGAATGCCCTCATCTATGATTTTGGAGATCAAATACGGCTGCGATAACTCTACCGTCAGTTCCAGCAACATCATCACAAGCGCCGCGATAGCTGGAACCCGATATTTTTTTAGAAAAGAGAACATCATCCCCACAAGCATTCCTCCAATTGCCCATAGCCGTCCTTCCAGATCAGCGCCTAATCGTTGTATAAATCCAAACCTGCCGTAACACCATATACGCACTTTATACAGCCTATATTTTATTATACCCTTCTGAACGGCTTCGTTTAACCAGCAATTTGGAGACTCCAGCGAAAAAGACGCAAAAAAGAGAGCTCGTAAAATACAGCTCTCTTTCAAAAATACGAAATTCAAATCAGACTTTCTCGACCTGTACATGTTGGTAAAAAGCCTGCCCGCCAAATACATTGACACCAAAATGCCCTGCGGCAAATGTATCATCTTCCAGGTCAATTACTTGTTCACCATCTATCTCGATACGCAGGCGTAATCCTTCTGCCTGGATGTTGACAGCATAGATTACTCCCGGCAATACAAATCTTGGAACCTTGGCGAGCACCTGTTGCTGCTCAAATCGACCCTCTTTTTTATAAAAAAGACGAATCGATTTCATGTTCGGGTCCAAATTGAAATAATAGCCACTCGACCCGTCCGCGTTGGCACGGAAAATCATGGAACCAGCACTCCCATTTCCATCCAGCTTCATCTCAGCCCTATACGTAAAATCTTTCGCCTGCTCAGAAGCCATATAATTTGCATCGCTGATACAGCTTCCGCGTATACCATCTGCCGTCACCATCCAGCGGGATGCAGAGACATCCGCCTTCCAACCTGAAAGATTGGTATAAAACATCCCTCCGTACACAGTAACCGAGGTACTTGCTCTCACCGTATCTCCCGTGATGGTGGCTGTAACAACAGCTTCTCCAGGGGAAAGTGCCTCCACAGTCGCAAAGCCCTCATTGGACGGGATCACTTTGACAACTGCGGAGTTGCTGGATTCCCAGTTCAGCAAATGTTCTTTTTGCACAGAATGCTCCACACTCGCATACAGACGTTTCGACTGTCCTTTCGCAAGCTCCAATTGGGTGTAATCCATCATCAGTCTGATGGGTGAAGCCTCTGTAGCCCTCCAGCTATTGCGTAGCGCATACACATGAAGAGAAACAATTTTCACCTCACCACCTTGAGTAAACAAGCTCATTCCTCTACGTGCCGAATCTGGAAGAATGATATTGGAAAATACGACTTCCCCATGGTTACCAAACACCTCAACTGAGGATTCGTCCACAAATATACGCATTTGAATTCGATTCCCGGTCGGTGCCAGCGATGCTTCATGAAGTGTTGAAAACAAGGTAGAGAAATCAGTAAGTCCTGATTCAGCACGGTTTACAAACATCTGTTGGACGTCTGTTTTATAGCCGACTACCGTTCTTTGCTCACCGCCTTCCCGTACATAAAAGCCAAAAGTCGAGGCTCTCCTAACGGAAGGGCATTCGAACTCCGCTTCAATCTCATAGGCACCCGCCTTCAAACCTTCCAGTATATTCGGAGAAGATTCCGTGATACGCTCATGTTTTAGCGAAAATAAATGAGAACGCAGCGAAGTCAGCTCGGCTATCGGATGCTGTATCAAACGGATGCCTTCACGGGTTGTTTTTAGCGATAACTGGCGTGGGATGCTGAGCTGTCCCTTCCAAGGAGCAGTCGGAAAGCTGAACGGATAGTCCCAATTCGTCATCCATGCCAGCATAATACGCCGCCCGCCGGGCACATTAAAGAAAGACATTGAGGCATAGAACTCTTTCCCCCAATCGGTTTTCAGCACCTTACCTGGTGAAAGATCATTTTTAAACTTCCCGTCAGCCGTCACTTCACCGATAAAATATTCCGCATCCGAACCTTGAGTATTCGTGCTGGCTCCGGTGCTAATCATCAAAACCCACTTATAGGCATCCTTCTCATCTACCGCCACCTGAAATAAATCCGGGCATTCCCATACCCCTCCACGTATATACTCGCCGTAGCCAAAGTTATCCGTCCAGCTCCAATCTATCAGGTTGGTGGAAGTAAAAAAACGAATATGATCCCCTCCGGACACCACCATGATCCAGCGCAGATAGATTTCGTCCCATACTACTTTCGGATCACGAAAATCCCAGTTGCCGGGATCGTTTTCACTCTGACCCGGATTCTCTATTACAATCGAACGGTCTACTGAGTATTGCCATGTCCGTCCCCGGTCTGTGCTGTAAGCAAGGCCAATTCTCTGGTTTCCCCTGGGCTGATCAGGATTATAGGAGGTGTAATAAGCAATCAGCCCTTTCC
Source organism: Paenibacillus ottowii (assembly GCF_050516475.1). Classification (NCBI taxonomy): domain Bacteria; kingdom Bacillati; phylum Bacillota; class Bacilli; order Caryophanales; family Paenibacillaceae; genus Paenibacillus; species Paenibacillus ottowii. The sequence goes on from NZ_CP191577.1 coordinate 2,448,233, forward strand.
CGCCATAGTCGGTGAACAAGCCGGAAGTATTAGTGAGATCAGCTACAGCCGAGCCGGACCAGATATGACCCAGATCATTCCACTTTAATGCCAAAGGGAGCCTTCTCCAATTCAGCAAATCCACACTAACCGCATGTGCCCATTGTCCACCATCCTGATGGAACAGGTGATATTCTCCCTCGAAATATACCAATCCGTTCGGATCGCTGGCTGAACCTCTGGCAGGGGAATAATGATACTGCGGGCGATATTTTTCGGTATAGTAATTCGAGATAGAGGTAAGGTAGAAATCCTGAAAATAAGCCGTCCCCTCAATTGCCTTCATGCCTGTAAAACCACTGGAATAACTGCTATCCACGATGTCCATCGCCGCAGGAGTGTAGCCATCCACAAACACGCGAATCCGCTCTCCGTGTGCAATGATTTCCAAACTGTGCTTACTGCCCGATGTATCCGGATACGTCATCGCCGAGCTTGTAATCAACGTTCCGTTCGCTTTTTTCAGATGTACCCGGATCTGATGATTCTCTCCTTGCACAGAAGCAATATAGCCCTCCGTTCCCACCTGATTCCCTCTGAAAAATAGTCCTGCTTCCATGCCTGGTTGGGAAGGATTCAGCGTCACACTGCCTTCCAGCACCAGGTCAGCAGCTGCGACACCGTATATTTTGAGCGCACCTTCCATACTGGTTCCCTCGGCTCTCTGCCCTTTTAGGTCCGGTTGCCATTTCCCACGGGTCAAAAGCCGTTCACCTGCATTCGTATCCATATCACTGACTTGAATGTTTTGAAATAATGCCGATCCATTCCAGACATTCAATCCCAAATATCCTGAGGCATACGTCGTATCGACCACATCTATAATCGGGCGATATCCTTCATCCCAGTACACTTTAAGCTGCGAGCCTTCTACCTTCACCTTGAGATGATAAATATCTCCTTCTTGTAATTCCACTGGCCGTTCCTCTTTGAGTCTTTCGATATCTCCAGCAGCATCCCGCAGCCGCACCAATCCGGCAGACGGCACGATTTGAAGCATATAGGAAGACCATCCGTCCTCACTGGAACGGAAAACGAGGGTAGCATCTGCCTGTATGTCTGTGACCATCACATCCGCTTCAAAAATAAAATCCTGTGATGTGGTTCCAGACATAGCCATCACGTTTTCCCGTGGCTCCGATCTTAGCAAAAGTCCTTGAACGTTATCTTCAATGCGTCCCTTTCCTTTAATCTGCCAGTCCGTCAGGTTCGTTCGCGTGTATGTGAGCTCTATCCTCATCGCCAATTTCCTACCTTCCAGTACGGATTATGAAGAAAATCTCATTTCAGCGCATAAAGCTCCAGTGAAAATAAAGTGACCTGCTCTTCCGCCGGGCATATTTCAAGACCCTTAGCTTCTCCATCAGGAAATATTAAATCAGTAATGACTACCTGTCCGCGATTGAAAAACACTTCAATAGACGAGCGATCCACATAGAGGCGGATGTCCATTCGATCTGGCAAGATTCCTAGTGAGGCCCCATGTCTGCCTGCAAAGTCTTCATGAAAATCCGAACAGCCTGACCGTGTCCGATCCACGTATACTTCCTGCGTGGCGGAAGTATACCCGACGAGTGTCTCTTGTTCATGTTCATCCGATACCCGCACCTTAAAACCAAGGTCTCCGGTGGTTGCAAATTCAGCCACAAGTTCGTAGCAATCCAGTTGCAAGGCAGACAATGCGTTCTGCACTTCCTCCCAAGATGGCTCTGTGAGTGACAGGACAGGAGTTCTTAATCCGTTCAGTTCCCGAACAGGGCGCTGAATAAGTGCAACTGTGCCCTTTCTCGTTTCCAGTGCGAGTTCACGCGGAATGGACATGGCACCTCTCCAGCGTTCCGTCGGTGTCTGATTGGCATATCTCCAGTTGCTCATCCAGCCCATAAACAGGCGTCGTCCGTCCTCTGCCGGAATATCCGACCAGCACACACCTGCGTAGTTATCTCTGCCATAATCGAGCCAGCGGACTTTTTCACTTTCCACATCTGCCACAAATGTCGTCCCATCAAATTCACCCGTAAAATACTGTGTTCTGGACCCTTCCCGAATCTCCGGATTATCACCGATACTTACGAGCATAACCCACTTTACCTGTGACCTCTCCCCATCAACCCATAACGGAAATAAATCCGGACATTCCCACACCCCGTCATGGCTACCGATACCGTGTCCAAATTCACTGGCAAACACCCATTCCTTCAGATTCGGAGAATGATAGATTCGAACCGTCTGACCGCAGGTCAGCACCATCACCCACTGCTCTGTAGGCTCATGCCAGAACACTTTGGGGTCACGAAAATCAACGCAATGCTCATCTTCCAGTACAGGGTTGCCCGCATATTTAATCCAGCTTTCACCTGAATCTGTACTATAGGCAAGGCTCTGGTATTGGCGTATCTGATCCGTGTTTGGAAGCGAATAATGATGAGTGTAAATAGCTACCAACCCCGGCTTGCCTTCAAAAAAACCGGACGTATCCCGCTCATCCACCACGGCGCTCCCGGAAAAAATCGTTCCTAGCCCATCCGGCTCCAAAGCAATCAGCTGCTCCTCCCAGTTCACCAAGTCAGTACTGACCGCATGCCCCCAATGCATAGGACCCCACGTTGTGCCGAATGGATGATGCTGATAAAACAAATGATAACGTCCTGCAAAATAAACCATTCCGTTCGGATCATTCATCCATCCGTTTTTCGGTGAAAAGTGATAGGATGGGCGGTATTTCTCTTGCCTAACAACGTTCATATATTCCATCTCCCTCGAAATAAGAATCATTTACTTACGTTTCTGTCATAGCCAGCCTGTTTGATTTGCAGCCATTCCTGTAATCCCAGACTATTCAGCTCCTGCAAATATTCCGGCCACTCCTCTTCGACCTTGCCATTCTGGTACCATTCCGTACGTTTGCGGAGAACATAGGCGAATAGATCGGTTTCAATGGTGGATAAGCGGTCCAGCTCATCTATAGAGAAAAATACTTTAGGGTAATTATGATCTGCTTGCATATGAGGAACCATCACCTTTTTGAGCAAACCCAATCGCCATGTGGCATCTTCTGGCTGGGTTGTGTATTTTCCGTAGTACTCATCCAATACAGCTAACGGCCCGCCAATGTTCGTCTTTTGTCTGATTTCCACCGGAGCCGAGCCTTCCAGCGGAAGATGCTTCAACATTCCCTTTGCCTCATCATACTCAAAGATATTTTTCTGTTTGGTATCCCCGTAAGTTCCCCAGTTGTTCTGTATGGACTGGATCGGATCATACAGCTGATCAATCCACTTGGCAGTCGCCTCCAGCTTCTTATTAGCACTGGTGATCACCATGCGCCCACGATCGAAGCCGATGCCATTCGTCCGTGTAACATTTACATGTCCATTCGGGCCAGCCAGCGGCGGCATGAGATCGTATTTTTTATTTGGGCCTGTAATATTAGCCTTATCCCATGTAAAGTACAGACCATAGCGGTGATCTTTCCCTTTGGCTAGATAGGTGTTCCAATCCTGCTGGGAAGACTCTATGTCCACCAGTCCCTCTTTGTATAAATCATGAATATATTTGACGGCTTCCTTATATCCGTTATCCGCTGCCGTAAATACGACTTTCCCATCGTTGGTCACCACTGTATGATCCCAGTTCTCTCCCAGCCCAAAGGACCCGTATAAAAAGGCCAAATCCTCGCCGCCAGGCTTATCGATAAACGATAATGGAATCTCGTCCGCCTGCCCGTTGCCATTGGGATCTTTGGTTTTAAAAGCAATTAAGACCTGCTTCAGCTCCTCGGTCGTTGTCGGCATGGACAAGCCCAGCTTGTTCAGCCACTCCACATTAATCCACGGCAAATCATCTACGGACTGGATTGCTTCTTTTCCTGTTCCCAATTCTTCAATCCACGGAAAGGAATAAATATGTCCATCCGGCGCAGTTAACATCGCTTTATATTCCGGTGATTGCTCCAATACCTTTTTAAAATTCGGCATATGCTGTTCAATCAAATCCTCCACCGGAATAATGACACCGTCTTTGGCCAGCTTGAGCAAATCGTAATCCGAGTAGCCCGCGTCAAATACCGCATCCGGCAAATCACCGCTGGCAATGGCCAGATTTCTTTTTTCCACAAACTGGTCACTGGTAAAGTTCTTCCAACGAATATGAATGCCCGTTTTTTCTTCCAGCCGTTTGTTGATCAGCTTGTCGTTCGGGTCTGCCGGAGCGAGTGGAGAGCTTTGGGTTATAAAGTTAAGCGTCACTTTTCCATTCACATCTGTTGCATCGCTCTCATTAGAGGAATTGCTGCTGCCGCAGCCGGAAAGAACCAAGATCGCCGCCAGTGCGGCAAATGAGGCAGTTTTGACTGTTTTCATCTAGATGACCTCCATCGGATAAAAGGTAAAATGCACGTGTAGCAAATGAAGTGTGCGGCATCTTTTATTTTAAAGAGCCAACCATAACACCCTTTTCAAAATACTTTTGGAAAAAGGGATACATCACAAGTAACGGAAGACTGGAGATGACAATCGATGAATATTTGATCATTTCCGAAAGACGTTTTAGTTCTGCCATCGCCAATTGATCACTAATCATGCCAGGCATCGTCTGATTTTGGATCAGGATCGATCTCAGCACCAATTGAAGCGGATGCAGCTGTGCATTATCCAGATAAATCATGGCATCAAAATAAGAATTCCACTGACCAACAAAGGCATATAGCGCAATGACAAAGATAATGGGTTTGGACAGCGGCAGGACAATTCTAAAAAATATCGTCCAGTCGGAGGCTCCGTCCACATTGGCAGCTTCTTTTAATTCATTAGGTACACCTTTAAAGAACGTTCGCGCCAAAATCAGATCCCACACATTGATCGCACCGGGAAGAAGAATAGCCCACACGGTATCCAGCATCCCTAAATTTTTGACCAGCAGGTAAGTTGGAATCAGCCCTCCACTAAAAAACATGGTGATAATAAACAATGTCATAAAGAAATTTCGCCCCACCAGGCTGTTCACCGATAAGGCATAGCCAGCACAAATCGAAACGGTCACAGAAATCAAGGCAAAACACGAAGAATAGAAGACCGAATTGGCAAACCCACGAAGCATGGCCGGGTTGGACAAAATTTTCCGATACCCCTCCACACTCCAATCCGAAATACGGAAGGATAGCCCTTTGCTTAACAAAACGGTCGGGTCCATAAACGAAGCAATCACGATATAACCCAAGGGAACTACGATAATCAGTACAGCCAGAGTGAGCACAATATAATTCACACCTAGGATGAAGCGGTCCAGATTGGAATGTTTGACATGCATAAAGAGGCTCCTTTCCTAATAAAGCCCTTCTCCCTCATTGAGCTTCTTGACAATAAAGTTAACGGTCAGCAGCAAAACCACATTAATCACCGAATTAAACAGCCCGACCGCCGCAGAATAAGCATAATTGCCGGATTGCAAGCCGACTTTATACACATAGGTAGGAATAATTTCAGAAGTAGGCAAATTCATGGAGGTCTGCATAAGATACGCTTTCTCAAACCCGATCGACATGATTCCTCCTGCTGCCAGGATAAAAACAATCGCCATAATGGGTTTAATCGTTGGCAAATCAATATGCCATATGCGCTGAAGCAGGTTGGCTCCGTCCAGACTTGCCGCATTATGCAGCTCGGGATCAACATTAGCGAGCGCAGCTACATAAATGATTGAAGACCACCCCGCCCCTTGCCAAATTCCAGACAGGATATAAATCCAGCGGAAATATTCAGGCTCTGTCATAAAGATCACAGGGTTTCCGGTCACCGATGCAATGATTTGATTCAGGGGCCCTGTCGGAGACAAGAAAATAAACAGCATACCCACAATGACAACGACCGAGATAAAATTAGGGGCGTACAAAACAAGCTGGATATTCTTTTTCAATCCCGCCTTGCGGATTTGATTCAGCATCACCGCTAACAGGATTGGTACAGGAAACCCGAGTACAAGTCCATAAAAGCTCAGTTTCAGCGTATTAAAGAAAATATCCGTAAAATTAGGCGAGTCTAAAAATTTAGTGAAGTATTTCAGTCCAACCCAGTCACTTCCCCAAATCCCCTTGAGCGGGCTAAAATCCTTGAATGCAATAATCGCCCCGTACATCGGAACATACTTGAAAAGAATCGTAAGAATCAGCGCAGGCGCCAGCAGTACGTAAAGAAAATAGTTCTTACGAATATAGTCTAATTTACTGCGAATGGTCCTTTGCTCCCCCAGTGCGACATTTCTCTGAGCTGCCTTAGCCAAGTTGGCCATTTGCCTTCCCCCCATCTGTAATAGCCGTCTGTATAACACAATTGAAAAGGCTTACAATTTTCATCTTCAATTTACCAAATCAAATTATCATCGTCAATAACTTTTGTAAAACAAATTATTTACATTTGACCAAAATATTTTTCGATAAAATTCGATTTTGTAACCTTAAATAATACAATCCAATCCTACATTCTGAATTTTTAAAGTTGCTCATGAACAATAATTGTTTTATATAGCTGGTATTACTCAGATTTTATATTTCCTATGTGCATTTGTTCCTCTGCTGGTTAGAAGATAACTTTGAAGTTGAACTTTCAATTCGATAAAGCAAATACAAGTCATAAAATAATTATATAAATGTAAAAATAATTTGTGCATTTGTAAAGTTAACATTGCTATTTTATGCGAACTATTATACATTTAGGATACAATTTAGGTCTGAACGGAGAGCTGGCAGAGGCAACTGTACCTCTCAGGCAATCCATTTATTAAGTGAAGGTGGAACCTGTCTATGAAGAAAGAAAAAGTCACCATTCAAGACATTGCTGACGCTTTGGGAATCTCCCGAAATACCGCATCCAAAGCGATTAACGGTAGTGACAGCATTCCGGTTGATACTCGGAACAAGGTCATTAAAAAAGCGATCGAACTCAAATATAAGCAATTTGCCTATGTGGAAACAGACAGCATCATCCCTAAAAACCAAGGTAACATTGCCCTGTTTACATGCAATCTGCCGAACAGCTCGCATTTTGGCTCCTTTCTGATCAGTGGGCTGGAAAAAAGAATAAGTGCAGAAGGATATAATTTGTCGATTCATATTGTGCGGGAAAATGAAACCCAAGCGGGGACACTTCCCAATAATTTTGAAGCCTCCAAGGTTGATGGAATCATTTGTATTGAAATGTTTGATCCACAGTATAGTGAGCTCATTACGAGTTTGGGACTGCCCACAATCTTTATTGATTGCTCGGTGGACATTTTTTACCCTGATTTGAAAGCGGATTTATTGTTGATGGAAAATGAACATAGCGTTTATTCTGTTACCAAAAGCCTGATTGATCGTGGTTTGACGCGGATCGGTTTTGTCGGGGATTATAAACATTGCAAAAGCTTCAACGAGCGGTGGGTGGGATATAACCGTGCTTTAATCGAAGCAGGTCTAAGTGTGGATTTATCTAGCTGCATTATTGATCAGGACCGAAATTATTTCTCCGAATCGGATTGGATGGATAAACAATTGGAGGGCATGAGCGTGCTTCCGTCTGCGTTCGTGTGTGCCAATGATTTTATCGCCGTCAGTGTCATGAAAGCGCTCAAAAATAAAAACATGAAAATTCCTGAGGATATTGCCGTGTTTGGGTTTGATAACGCTCCTGAATCCCGAATTGTAGAGCCTCATTTATCCACCGTGCATATCTACAACAACGAAATGGGTGTTACGGCGGCTGAGATGCTATTGGCTCGGGTCAAAGATCCTTCCAGACCTTATCAGATTACGCATATCAGGACAGAGCCAATTTTTAGAGAATCGACTCCGACATTGAGCTAGATGGTGAGTGTAATAGAGGTGTTCTATCGGCACTCCGCGAGCGGAACGTTGTTCCAATCGCTGTTGTATCCAGATTTTATTATTGAATAGCTTAGTGGCCGTCCTCTCCGCTGCTTCCAGCAAATTTGCTATTTTAGAAATGTTCTAAAACCAGAAACGCCGACCATAGATCGAATAGTCTATACTCTCAAACTTTAAGAATACAAAATGGCAAACCTCTAAATCATCAGAGGCTTGCCATTTTTCTAAGTCCATGAACTAATTTACGCAGAAATAAAGTCTTAATCTTCAGCTAGTCATTTATAGACCCTCTGTTGGAACTACAGGACTGCTGGCTCTTCCTCTATTTTCTTTGCTTCTACCTCCGCTCCATCAATTTTTGTTTCATCCACTTCTTTTTCATCTACCTCCGCTGCCTCTACCTCATCCGCTTCGTCACTGCTCTCTTCATTCATCAAGGCTTTTGGTGTATAGAGCTTGGGAATGGGCACGTTCGCCCAATCCATATCGGAAGCAAAGTAAAAGCTCGTGTAGGACGGCTGATTATAGCCAGTATTTTGACGCGCCACATCCGCACGATACTGCGGGTCATGCATCAACGTATACAATTTATGCGTTGTAGGCTCGGTGCTCAAATAGATACGAATCGCCGAGCTATCCGCTGTACGGACAAGCATTTCCTCACGCCAATCTCCGAAAATGTCAGCGACCAACGATGGCGTTCCCTTGGTATAATTGTTCGTTTTGGTGCCTGATGCGGTTAATAGCGTGCCTCGTTTCCAATCTTCAATGGTTGGGGTTACGTCGATCGCTCCGTTCACGATTTGTGTGGTCATATCGGCAGCCCATTTGATACTCATATTGGTACCCGGCATCTTGGTATCCAATGGTTTGCCGGCAGCGGTCCACAAGCCTATGGCCCAAGTCTCCAGTCCTCGCTGATCCGGGTCTATGTCACCGACCATCCCCCGGCCTGTATCCTTACCGGAATATCCACCGTAGATGACTTTGCCCGTTTTGGCATCCCGCAACGAATAACCATATGGGGCATAGGTGCCGCCTTCATGCACCATAAAGATTTCTTTTCCCGGCCGATCAGGGTCAATATCCGTCACATGCAGTGCGTCACCGTGCCCTAATCTGGCGGTTTGGCCTGGAATTGCGCTTTCAGGAGGCATAACATCAAATGAGCTGTATAACAGGCTGCCATCATGGTCGATCGTGGCGGAGCCATATACAATTTCGTCTTTGCCGTCTCCATCCACGTCTGCGACACTCAGCGAATGCGCTCCTTGTGTAGTCAAGGTGCCGAATTTCGGGTCCGTTCCATCCCGTCCGTGCGGGCTATCATTAAACGGATTGGTCATCGGTGCCCAACCACTATCCACCATCCAATGTTTTTGGAGATGACGACCATCCCACGTGTAAGTAGCCAAGGTGGAGCGAGTATAATAGCCGCGTGCAAATACGGCGTATGGTTTACGTCCATCCAGGTATGCTACCCCTGCCAGAAAACGATCTACACGATTAGCGGGTTCAATCCGGGCCATGGCATAATCTCCCCACATAAGACCATCGTCGTGGCGCTCTGGCTCATAGCGAATCGTCTCCAGCTCAGTGCCCGTTTTTCCATTGAAAATGGTCAAATACTCTGGTCCATCTACAATGAAGCCTTCAAATTCTCTCAGCTTGTTTTTGTCGCTCCGCGCAGGAGCATACACATCCATAAAGTAATCCGTCAGGCTTTCCGCATCCTTTCGGGATAACGGGTAGCTATACTTTGGAGCAATGCCAAAGCACTCCTCCAGCGTAGCAGGCCACTGCCCCTTAACCACTTCTTCATGCTTCGTCCAGTTCATGAACATGTTCACTACATGCTCATAATAATCCGTGCGGCTCAAGCGATAATCATCCTTATGTGTAATTCCAGCTTTGCGATCTTCACGGGGCAGGGTAATATATTTTTCTTTTTTGGGCTTGCCCTTTTTGTCAAAAGTAATCGTTTTGGTTCCAGGAGCCGTCTTGAACATCAGTTCGGCTTTGCCGTCGCCGTCAAAATCATACACCATCATCTGCGTATAATGCGCACCTGAGCGAATATTCACACCGAGGTCAATCCGATACAGCAGCTTGCCCTCGAACGTATATGCATCGACATACGTATTTCCGGTATACCCTTTCTGAGATACATCTTTGGAGTTGGAAGGGTCCCATTTAACAAAAAACTCATATTGTCCGTCTCCGTCCACATCCCCCACACTCATATCGTTGGCCGAATAAGTATAGGATTCACCTGCAGGTGTTACGCCATCAGCAGGCTTTTGCAGCGGAAGCTCATAATAACCCTGCTGCCATGGCTTCACTTTGGCACTGCGATCCTTTTCTTTCCCGTTAACGACTGAAGCGACTCTGTACACCGCATTTCGGTTTCCTTCCTTATCCAGATAATTGGTGCTGTTCGTCACCGTCGCGATTTTCTTGCCGTCACGGTATACGTTAAAGTCGGCTCCTGTCAGCCCCGTTGAACTGTAGCCATTCACTTCTTGAGCCAATAACCGCCAGCTTAAAAATACACCCTCTTGCGTGGCAGCAGCTACCAGTCCGCGATCCAGTTTTTCCAGCTGAATGCTGCCGCTACGGTTCTGTTCTACAGCGATTGATAATTCTGCCTGCAGCGTGGGTTCGGACAAGTCTTCCGCAGCCACTCCTCCAGTCGTGCCTGTCATCGCCAGCATCGCTGCCAACGCGGCGGTCAAGGTTCCCTTTCGCCATGCGCCTTTCCTTTGAGCCATCCAATTCGTCCTCCTCAATTGTATTGTGATGACAAGCAAATACCCAAAATGATTGCGCTTACATAATTTAAATTCCTTATTATTATAGTTTTGCCGTTCCTCCAAACGCGTTTAAATATCCGTGTATTTCTCTACACAAATCCGTGTTGTTGTTCGTTTCAATTAAAATATCCCATTAGCCCACTACTAACGGTCCATTTCGTGAACCAACTATATTAGTTGAAGTGAGCATATCTGAATATCATAAGATGATAAAATGGACGAGCTGTGATCAAAACATACATACCTATCAAGGTTTCACAAAAATGATGTCACAAAACGACCCGTTGCGATTGTTATATAGACATAAATACAAGGAGGTGAGCTCTTGCAGGCAACCATCCCCGGGGATACAAAGGATAAATACAGCCAGATTGAGCTGGCCGTAGAGCGCGTCAAGGCTGGTGAACAGCAGGCTTATGAAATCATTATTCGACAATTCGAGCGGCAGATGTACACCTACTGCTTCTATATTTTGAAGAATCATGAAGCCACAGAGGACGCTGTTCAGGACATTTTCATCAGAGCTTATGAGAATCTTCATCAATACAGTAAACAGACCAGCTTCTCGGCATGGCTATACAAGATGGCCTATCATCACTTAATGAACATCAAAAGGAAACACAGCCGCTGGCTCAAACTGGTTCAGCAGGTCAAGGAACAAGAGCCAATCGCTCAGGTATCCCCTCATAAAACTGTCATTGAAGAACTGCTGACTTATCTTACACCGGAAGAGCGTCATATTTTGCTACTGAAAGCTGTTGAGCAATACAGCTTTGAGGAGATTAGCAACATCATGGGTTTAAAGTCAGCAACCATCCGTAAAAAATACGAGCGGCTTCGGCGCAAGCTGCTGGACCAGAGAAGCAAAGGAGGACTTGTTAATGGACAAACATCCAACACCACCTTATGAGCGCGAAATGGACCAATTGGAAAATTGGATCAATGAATCAGTCATGCCTAGAGGCAGTATGAGTGATCAAATTATGAAAAAGATCGGAGAAAGATCCATGCAAACAAAGACGACGAAATCGAAATTTGCAAAACGTGCTGTCCTGGCGGCATCCGTAGTTGGCATATTAGGGGCTGGAGTAGTAGGCGCCGGGTTTGTATCACCCACGATGGCGGCCACACTCAAGCAGATTCCCGGAATTGGCACTATTTTTTATGGTTTGAGTGCAGATGAAATTCAGACTGCTGTAGATAAGGGTATCCTCACTCATCCTAATGAAACTGTGTCTCATGACGGGATTACACTGACCTTGAGTGATGTGCTGTACGACGGTACACGCCTGTCCTTCTCCATTGAGCGTCAAGGCGAGAATATGCCGGAAGGCTCTGTGAGTCCCTATCTGCCTACAGGTGTCAAAACTGAAAGTAGCGATAAGGAATGGTTAAAGAAGCATAAAGTGCCTGAGAAGGATCAGCTTAAGGGATACTTTAAATACTTCCCCGAAGTATTGATTAATGGAAAAAATATAGACTCTCACCTAAAATTGTATGGTGATGATCCAAAAAAAATGAATTCAGTCATAGGGGAGTTCACGCAGTTGGACTCCCTGCCGGACGAGTTTGAGTTGACAATCAGAACTTCGATGACGGGTGTTGATGAACCCTATGAATTCAAGGTTCCGGTGAAAATAGACAACACCATGATTACTGTCAAGCCGAATGAAACAAAAAACAGCGGCAGCTTCAGCTATACCGTGAAGGAGCTGAAATCCACCTCAGCAACAACTCGTCTGGTGCTGGACAGTAAAGGTGAAGTACCTGCTTCTCCGGAGCAAACGGGAGAGTATGCGCCAACAATGATGTATTACGACATTGTAGATGATCAGGGCAACATGCTTAAGCAGCGCCAATTCGGTTATTTCCACAGCAAGCCTAGGACAGAATACCATGTGGATGAGCTGTATGATGCTCTTAAGCCGGGTACGAAATACGTCACGATTAAGCCGTTCACCTTGACCGTCAAGCCTGCCGACTGGAGCATCGTTGGCGAAGTGAATGATGAGCATGGCAACGAAGTAAAGAAAGGCGACAAAACGTATATCAAGGAACTTGAAATGAAGATTCCCCTGAATAATTAATTACAAATGATTTAATACAGGAATTTCACATCACAAGCGTTTATGAAAGGGCGTATATCTAATGCAACCGACAAACTTTAAATTTACATTTCTAAAACGAGTATTACTTACAACATCGGCTTTCGCGATATTGGGATCAGGGGCAGCGATACCAAAATTTATCTCCCCCATTGCAGCAGCCGCTAGTAACACGAAACCCGCACAAGCCGCTTCTTCTAAGATGAGCCTGACGCAAAACGGGGTTACACTGAAACTCGGCGATGTGTCTTATGATGGCAAAAGCCTGACCTACTCCATCGAACGGGAAGGCAAAAATTTGCCTAAGGAAGTCCTAAGCCCGTATGTTGAAATAAATGCCCAAAACCTAAGCAATCCAAGCCTCAAGAAATATATGGTTCCTGAAAAAGATCAGAAAAAGGGCTATATCAAAATATTCCCTGAGGTTCTGATAGACGGGAACAAACTGAAAAGCCTTGGCATGTTTGGGGATAAAATTTCCGAAAAAAACACGGTAGAAGCTCTCTACAGTAAGCTGGATTCACTTCCAGACAGCTTTAATATGACCATCCAGGTAGGCGTTACCGGAATCAGCAAACCTTTTGAATTCAAGGTCCCTGTCAAAAAAGTCAACAAAGGTTCCTGAGAATCATGCGTGAGTGCTGGTCAATGGGAGAGCTTACGCAATTGCTCTCCTGTACAACACCAGGAGTGTTATACAGACGGATGAGACAAGGCAAAGTCGCCGGATTATCCAATGGTAAGGATTAAATATTACAGCTTTCAGAGAGGAGATAATTTTAGAGTGCAACAGGCAAACTCAAAATCAACATTTCTAAAACGGGTATTACTTACAACATCGGCCTTCGCGATATTGGGATCAGGGGCAGCAATGCCAAAATTCATCTCCCCCATTGCAGCAGTAGCCAGTGCTGAAGCAGCTGCCAAAACCGCTTCTTCCAATCTGAGCCTGACACAGGACGGGGTTACACTGAAGCTTGGCGATGTGTTCTATGATGGCACGCGGCTGTCCTTTTCCATCGAACGGGAAGGCAAAAATTTGCCTGAAGGAGTCGTGAGCCTGTATATTCCAATGGATGCAAAGGCAAGTGAAAGCCTCAAGAAGTATATGGTTCCTGAAAAAGATCAAAAGAAGGGCTATATCAAGAGACCTGAAATTTTGATCGATGGGAAGGCATTTAAAGGCTTTGGCTCGTTCGGAGATAAAGTATCCAAAAAGAACACAGTACAAGCCGAATACAACCAGTTAGGTTCGCTCCCAGATGAATTTGAAATGACCGTCCAAGTAGGGGTTACCAGAATCAGCAAACCTTTTGAATTTAAAGTCCCTGTTAAAAAAGACGGCAATATGGTGAGTGTCAAGCCAAATAAAACCCAAAAGAGCGGATCATTCAGTTACACAGTCAAACAGCTTGATATTACCTCTCATACGACCCGTCTAGTGCTGGATAGTGAAGGTCAAGTGCCTGCGTCTACCAAACAAACAGGAAAATTCGCTCCATCCATGATGTATTATGACATCGTAGATGACCAGGGAAAAACGCTACAACAACGAAAAGCCGGCTTCTTCTACAGCAAGCCTAAAACAAAGTACCATATTGATGAACTGTACAGTGCTATAGGCAGCAAACCCCAATATGTGACGATCAGACCGTATACATTTACAGTCAATTCCTCAAATTGGAAACCTGTCAGCCAGGGGGCTGACAGTAAGACTTACATCAAGGAACTCGAAATGAAGATTCCCCTGAATGACTGATCACAAATTTATTATTCATTACATGAATTTAAAAATCTTAAGCTTTCGAGAGGAGAGAATGTCTAATGCAACAAACAAACTTAAAATCCACATTTCTAAAACGGGTATTACTTACAACATCGGCTTTCGCGATATTGGGATCAGGGGCAGCGATGCCAAAATTCATCTCCCCCATTGCAGCAGCCGCCAGTGCCGAAGCAGCTGTAAAAACCGCCTCTTCCAATCTAAGCCTGACGCAGGACGGGGTTACACTGAAGCTTGGCGATGTGTTCTATGATGGCACGCGGCTGTCCTTTTCGATCGAACGGGAAGGCAAAAATTTACCCGAACAAGTTATCAGCCCATATTTTCCAATAGATCCCAAAGAGACTAATGAAAAAATCAAAAAACGCATGGTTCCTGAGAAAGATCAGAAGAAGGGCTATCTCAAGACCCCCGAGGTTCTGATAGACGGGAACAAATTGAAAAGCAGCCACTCCATGTTTGGAGACAAAGTAACTCAAAAGAACACCGTAGAAGCTGAATACAATCAGTTGGATGCACTTCCAGACGATTTTGAAATGACTATCCAGGTAGGGGTTACCCGAATCAGCAAGCCTTTTGAGTTTAAAGTCCCTGTTAAAAAGGACGGTAATATGGTGAGTATCAAGCCGAATAAAACCCAAAAGAGCGGGGATTTCAGTTATACAGTCAAACAGCTCGATATTGCCTCCCGTACAACCCGGCTGGTGCTGGATAGCGAAGGTCAAGTGCCTGCATCTTCCAAGCAGACAGGAAAGTACGCTCCATCCATGATGTATTATGACATTGTAGATGATCAGGGAAAAATGCTACAACAGCAGAAAGTCGGCTTCTTAAACAAAAAGCCTAGAACAAAGTATCACACTGACGAGCTGTACAGTGCTATAGGCAGCAAACCCCAATATGTGACGATCAAACCGTATACATTTACAGTTGACCCCTCTGATTGGAGTATTGTCGGTCAAGGCAAAGGGGCTGACGGGAAATTTAAAACCGGAGATAAAACATACATTAAGGAACTCGAAATGACCATTCCCGTGCCAGCCCAATAACATCCATGCAAAAAGCGAGCAAGCCTGAATGAGAATCCAGGCTTGCTCGTTTTGTTTATTTTACTTTAAGCCATTCCTTCCCCTGCTTACTTCACTGATTCTACTGGTTATACAAGTGCCGAAGTGGCTCCAATTATCCGCTCACATTGCAACTACACCAGTAATATCGGGAAAAAAGCTGAAAACCGATCGAACGCTCTGACAGGAGCTTGTCAAACTTGTACACATCGGTTGAGATAAGTTAAGGTTAAACCCCAATTAGTGAGGAACAAATGAACTAAAATCGTCCCGACTCGACTGGTCTGCATGATAAAACATGACATCTCCGTCCTGTAAATGAAAGGCGTGTCCGTACGGGTCTTTTATCTCTCTGCGATATCCCTCCAGTTGCCATTGGTTCAGTAGTGGGCCATTAATATATTGCAAATGTGGATGCTCGATATCCCCCTGACGGAGTGACTCCAAATTAAAACGAACGACAATAAAGCCCGTCTTCTTGAATATATCTGTATGCTCGTTTAGCTCCTGCCTACGGCTTTCACTACGTAAATCCGTCCCTTTGGTGACGGCATACACATCGGCAGGCAGACTATATTCGCCGTACCAGCGCTGAATCGCCGCATTCGCACGATCGGCATCAACCCCATTCGGCAGGTCTGTCTTGGGACCGATCAAGGTACGTACAGCCGCGGGTAGCACCAGCCAGTCATAGCGTCCAATCCAGGTCTTGCTGCGTGTAATACGCTGGGCATACAGCGTTATATAACGTTCCAGCGTTAATTGACTCCGCTCTTCCTCACTCAGTTCATGTTGATATCGGTAGGCTGCTGTATCCTGCATTTCCTCCACGGGGACATTGCGCAGCCGTTCATTCAAAATAACATATCGCTTCTCCCGATCCTCCGCTGATCCCAGACGGATAAATTTTCGGCTGCTGGAATGAGTATACAGATCCACCTCTTCCCGTTGTCGCCCATCTTTGCTCACCCAATAGAATGACGGGATAATGCGAATTCCATCCTCGGCGCTGAACATATTGCCCTTGGTTTTGAGATCAAACTTGAAATGATAGCCTGTCTTGACCGCCACATTTGCGTAACCTTCATGTGGGTGACTGCCAGGGCGAATGGGCAATGTGAAAGGCTCCGGGTTTCCTCTGGGCAGCCCGTCAATATTGCCAAGTCCTGTCCAATAGGACAAGCCGATATGCACGGGACTTCCTTTTCGCTGCCGAAATACCCGCTCCCAATGGTAATCTGCAATATCCGTGATATGAAAATCATACATTCGTCCGATGACCTCAATATTCACCACATCATTAGCAACATGATGGGCAATATCCTTGTTGGCATGGCGCTGTTCAGTGAATCCATCCGGTGCATTTTCGGCAATGGTGCGGAACTCGACTGTATAATTGCCTTCATCGACCCATACGGGCAAATAAAAGTCAGTATCCAGCTGCAGCACCGGAATGCCGATCCAAGTATCTCGCGGATAAAAATGCGTCTTCCCTTTGTCATACACATCGAACGGAAAGCGCACCTGCTTGGTTCGTACATATTTGGCATACTCCCGATCACCGTAGCCAGGAATATTCAAATGCGGACCTGCTGTCGAAATCGTTACCCGGAAAGGACGCTCCAAAATAAGCGCAGATCGCCCCTTCGTAGGTCGAGTTTTCTGATTATGAGCAGCATCATCTGATACACTAGACAGATTCACTACGGGAGTATGGACAGTCACTGTATTGATTCCCTGGATCGGAAACGTTTTATCAGCACCTCCATTGATATTCCCTTTAAGAACAGCGTAAGTGATGTCACCGCTACTGGGCGTATTGGATTTATTAATCTTGTGCTTATCAATCACATGATCCGGACTGTACAGCACATCCGGCCCAACTGCTCCGGAAGAGGGAATAACACCCGGTTTAGGGCCATTTACCTTGACGCGCACCGGATTCATAATGGTCTTGTTCTCAAAGGTCAGAGTATCGTTTTCCACCTCTATTTCCTTAACGGCCTCCTCTGCCTTGGATTTCAGCTCACTGCTGTCATCGGGTACACTCGGCTTGCTGCTGCCGCCGTTTTTGCTGCGACTGCCGCCATCCACTGTACCTGGTGCAGGAGGGGGATAAAAGTTGCCCTGGGTCGCTGCAATATAGGATGGGGGCGTATAGGATTGCGGACGCAGGGTGATGGCTTCATTGGGTAACGCATAGTTTCGGAGCGCAGCCTCCTTGATGCCATATACCTCCAAATTGTCTATCTTCCAATAGGAGTATGAGCGGACGATTTGGTAAGTATAAGTTCGCTTCACCGTCTCATTCCGCCGAGATTTTTTCTTAGGCCGCCAGCTCAACCGGTATTCTCGTTTTACATTCACCGTATATGTACATTGGCCCGTCATGTTCACAAACTTATGTTGAAAAAGGTATCTCTTGGTTTGCACATGACCATACAGGCTTTCAGAGGTAGGAATACCTTTGGATACGTCAAATCGTTCCCGACCACGCTGGTCCGCTTTGATCACGGCAGATACTGACGGGTCGAGTTCAGCAGTTTCCAAGCGCAACCCAGGGACTGGACGAGAGCAGACAACGCCTTTCGTTGGCTGTTCATTATCCTGGCAATCTGAGGACACTCCCTCTTGGCTTTCTCCAGGCTTCGGACAGCCCTGAGCTTCTTTGTAATATAAATAAGCGGTAAACTGCTCAAAAGAACCGTCATAGGTAAACCCAGGTACAATCCCCGGCAAAATATCTCCACTAGGCGGTTTACCTGTCGTGCTTTTCTTGTAACCCACATATTCATATCTGGGGTTGGTCGGCGGGGTAAAATCATATAGTTGGTTAGGTTTTAGCTCGTCTTCTAATGGTGTAAATACGTTGTTAAGAGACTTTCCGTCAGTTGTAAAATGCTTGACGATGAGTGCGCTCTCCAGTTCAATTTTGAATAGAATGGGCTGGTAAATGCGGTATGCCTCTACTTCTTTGGCACAGGTAGGGCAGCTCTGTTCCTTGATATTTTCAGCTCGAACCATTGCATTCAATCTTATATTTACAGTTATCGGAATAATGGTGGTATCCGTTCCAATCCCCTGTTCTTGAAAAGGATGAATGTCCTTCTCATTATCTGTTCCTTTACTCATGGCACGTGCATAATCCATATAATTATCAGCACGGGACTTAAGAAAATATTCACCATGACTCACATAGTCTTCGGCTGTATACAAGCGAGCTGTTACCTTCTTGATTTTACGACCTGGAAAAATAAATTTGTAGGTGAACTTAGCTTTGCCCTGCATGTCTTTGTCAGGCTGCTTCCCGCCATCAGTGACCCAATTCCCAGCGGTATTCTTCCACATGTCAAAATACATCATGCCTACAAAGTAGCGATCATTCCCATCAGCAAAATAGGATAGCGGTGTGATCTCTGTATCGGCTGCCGCCTTGTCGGTGGGAAAAGAAAAAGGTGGGAGTTGCAACAAGAGAAGTACCCCCACCAGTAATACGGCCAGAATTTGTTTTACTTTGCTCATCGGCCTAGTTATCCTGCCACGGGTTGATCATCATTGGGATATATTCCGTTGATGCAAGGTCAAATGCAATGTATTCTATGTCTTGCAGTTTGAAGGATTTATAGTTTTTTATGCCTTGAAAGAGTTCATCATCAGACGAATAAATTGGGTAGTATATCATCTTTGTCCCGTCTCCATTATCTTGTGTAATCTCTCTCAATGGAGAACGAAGGCGTGTATCCTTGCCCTTGGTCAGGAAGAAGATACTCCCTGCAGTGGAGGTGGTCTTTACTCTAATTTTCAGATAGGGCACACCTTTTGGAGACGTGTAGGGTTCAACAGAGTAAATATCATGCAGTAACTTAACAGGCAAGTCAGACTGTTTAAATAGTACTACTTTATCATATGGTTTACCTGTAATATCGTTAATGAGGTTCGGTACAGTAGCAATCGCCTTTTTATACGGCTCAATACTCACCGCCTGAAGCCCCTTGTCCTCCAGCGCAGCAATTTCCTTCTTCCCAATCCAGACCCAGCGGCTGATCTTATCCCACTCCACCGTCTGTCCCAAACCTTCACTCACTAGCCGCAGCGGCACAAAAGTACGGTTTTGCTTCAAAATAATTTTCGTCTCGTATATTTTGGTCTGCCCATCCACAGTAGCGGTATTTTGCCCCACTGTCATGTTAACGGCATGTGCATCATTTTTAATCGACACGGCTAACTGGCTGCCGGTTTTCTCCCAACCCACCTTAGCTCCCAATGCCTCGGATACAAACCGGATTGGAACCATGACATAATCATTACCATCCTGAAAAGGTTTAGCATCTGGAAACTGTATTTTTTTCCCATTTAATAAGACTTCAATCGGTTTGGGATTGCTCGCCGCCTCTGTCGTTGGAATCGTTGCACTGGCCCATAGTAATGTGACAGCGGTCAAGCTCAATATCCATTTTTTCATACGCATCTCTCGATCCCCTTTGTCTACTTAACTTTCAAACTATGTATATCATCCCTAATCTCATAACTCATAAACTTATCGCATCCCCACTTTCGGAAAATACTGGATACAACTTATATATTATAGGGTTTACCAATTACAAAATCTATAAGAAAAGTGACTAATATAGCAACAAAAAAGGGCTGCCTCTCCCCTATAAGGAAGAAACAGCCCGTGTGCTTCACGCGCGAAAACTATGAATATATCAGTTTATATCCTATGGATTGTTCCAGCATCATCCAATATTTCTTACATCATAAATCATTACTACCTAAAAATCAAACGTTACTTTTTCTCACGAAACAGCTCAAAAGAAAAGATCATTCACGCACACCTGGACTTCCAGCTTGATATAGCTGCTCATACACATCCTTGTTGACCATCCTCAGCCCAAACAATCTGCGGATGCGCTGTCCTGGCTTGGCTTTGAAGGTCACTGTAGCTTTATCCTTACCTTCCAGATATGCAGCTGGGATAGCGGCATTCACGTTGTAAAACTTGTCAGCCTCATCAAAGCCTTCACTAAAATGTTCAAGCAGATGATCGTTAATCAAAATATCAAAATTACAGTTGGGCATTTCCAGCGTAGCCGTGTAGGTGATCACCAGCAGCATCGGAGCAACCGGGTCTGTCTTCAAATCAAACGAGAACCAGCCGTCAATTCCCGCATTCCGGTAAGGTCGGTTATTCACATATCCGGTGCGGGTCGAGGCATCTCCCTGGAAGTTATGATCCCGTTCCGGCTGCATTTCTCCGGGTTGGGCAAAGTCAATCGTGCACTGCTCCAGAATTGCCAGCTTTTCACGTGCTGCTATATATTCCCTTTCCGCCTCCTGCCACGCTTCCTTCGTAAAAATGTCCCAATAGACCGAATACGTACGGTCATGCATTTTATACAGAGGAGATAGTTCCACATCTCGGGGATGTCCTGTATTCAAGGTACGGAATGTATTCGTTGTGCCCTCCACAGGCTGTATCCAATGTTCCAGTTCTTCTGTTGGAGGAATGAATACCGGGGTATACAGGAACTCTTTGGCTTTAGGATCTTCTAAGGGGCCCAGATCGCCTGCCAGCACCAACGGTCCATACATGACAGCCGCCCGATCCGGATTATCTGGCATCTGCTCCAGTCTGAGCGACATCGGAATTGTCACCTCTACAACATCACCGTCAAGCCAGGTTCTAGCGATAGAGACAAAGCTACCCGGTTCCGATGCAATCGGCTGTTCCTTACCGTTTACACAGATAGTGATCCCTTTTTCAGCCCAATAAGGATAGCGGATGAGCAGTGTAAATGGTGCAGGTTGATCGCATTGAATTTCCAGCGTGGTATGATCTGTGTCCGGATAGGACGTAGTTTGTTTTAGCGTAACACCTGTATCCTTCCATTCCAGCGTGGAAGCTATGAACTGATTGACATACAGCTTGTCGTGATCATGAAAATATATGCCACTACCGTAGCTCGCATGGTTTTCCATCCCTGTGCCCACACAGCACGTAAAATCATCAAATTTACTTTCAAAATGCTTGTGTCCGCCCATAGCCAGCGACAGAAAATACGTAACGCCCCCGTGAACCGGGTCCTGCGAAGCTAAAATATGATTGAATAGCCCCCGCTCATAAAAGTCCGCTTCCTTGGCAGAAACATTCCACTGGAACAGATGGTTAGTCAGCTTGAGCATGTTATAGGTGTTGCACGTCTCCGTCGTATGCGGTCCGATGCGATCATTCAAACCATCCGGCGCGCCAAAATATTCTCCAAAGCTATTGCCGCCAATGACATACGAATGGTGATTCACCACTCGCTCCCAAAAAAATTCCACTGTTTTCCGGCGTTTCGTGTCATTCGTGAGCTCATATTCCTTGGCAAGCCCGATCAGCTTCGGTATCTGTGTATTGGCGTGAATACCCTGTAAACAATCCTCCTGTGAGCTAAGCGGGTCCAGCACCAGCTTGTGCCAGAAGCACTCAGCCAGCTGCAAGTAACGCTCTTCCCCGGTATCCGCATACAAATCCGCCAATACCTCATTCATGCCTCCGTATTCGCAGAACATCATCTGCTGTAATTGATCATCGCTCATCGGCTTCAAAATTCCTTCGAGCCAGTCCGCCAGTTTGCGTTCTACATCTATTGCTTTGTCACAGCCTGTCAAATGATATGCATCACGCAGCCCAGCGAATAATTTGTGTAATGTATACAAAGGAGCCCAGGCACCGTTCAGGTCAAAACCCTTCGAACGAATATTTCCGGCAGATACCTCCTCAAAAAGTTCCTTCCCACCGGGAATACCGGATACATATCCGTTACCATGCGCCGCTTGGCAAACATCCAGTTCATCCGTAATGTAATGTGCAATCTCCTTAAAACGCTCATCGCCCGTTGATGCAAACATCATAGAGCAAGCGGACAAATAATGTCCCAGGGTATGACCGGAAATAGTCATCGCTTCCCAGCCTTCATATTGAGGCGCTTTGGGTGCAAGCCCGGCATATTCCCGATACCGCGCCAGCAGACGATCAGGCTGAAGCTCCAACAGATAAGATCGGTTCAGCTCCATCGCCTGCTTAAATGGACCTTCAGCCAATACCACCTCGTTTAATGCGAACGGCCTCGCTTTCATATGGGCCTTTGCTTTAAGAGTCATCTTCCGTTCCTCCCTTTAAGGCGAATTTGGGATAAAAAACGTATATCCAACCTCACGAGCCGTTACGCGCCGCTGCCAGAAGAGATGTGCTCCCACTGCTGGTACAGCTGTGTTCTCGCTTCTGTAATGCCAGGATGAAACTGAATCAGCGCATGTTTCCGTGCAACATGAACCTCACGGATCGCCTCCTGAACCCGTTGTTCCCCGCCTGCGCCGCTAAGTCCGGCGGCATGGATCATAGAAGCGGCTGCCAATCGCCCTTGAGCCATGGCGACCAGCCCGCTTTCGATGCCGGTAATGTTGCCGGCAACGTACAGCCCTTTGAGCGAGGTTTCCATTCGCTCACCATGTAGTGGAACATGCCCGCCCAGTTCAGGGCTGTACACGAATTTGCATCCGGCTACCGCCGCCAGTTCGGCGAGCGGATACAAGCCGCCGCTCAGCGCCACGAAGTCGGCGGGTTCGACGCGCTCGCTGCCGGCAATCGGCGTGCCGTCCGGTTTAACGTGAACCAAGGTCACGGATTCGACCCGGTCCTGTCCGTTGACGGACTTCACTGCTGTCCGCAAACGGATCGGTATATCCCACAGACGGAAGCCTCTGTGGGGATAGCAGCGCGCGATGAATTTCTCCATCCGCATCGTCGCTGCCAGCTTGCCGCCGGCGCGCATCCAGGCAGTCGGGGCCAGCCCCGACAGCTGAAGCAGCAGTTTCGCTGAGGCTGTCCGATCTGCCGCTGCACCAGCCAGCGGACTCGCGCACGGCAGTGTAATCGCCGCCACCTTCACTCCGGCGACGGACAGCTCGCGGGCAATCGCCATAGACAATACGTTCATGCCTACGATGATGCCGCGCTCTCCCGGCTTGACATAATGAACGTTAGTCAGCACCTGCGCAGCCCCGATGGACATTACACCCGGCAGCGTCCAGCCGTCCAGCGGAACGGGAATTTCAGCAGCTCCAGTCGCCAGCAATACGTACTCGGCAGTGAACAATCCACAGGAAGTGGAGATTTCCCACGTTGTTGTATATTCCATGCCATGTACGGACACGCCGCAGCGAATGTCCACCCCAAGCTCCTCACAACGGGTGATTAGCTTATCCGAAACGTGCTTTCCGATCCACCAGCCTTGACTGCCTTCCTCATGATATTGCCCGGGCATACGTCCACCCGGCTCAGTAAACTCATCCAATACCGTGACTGGCAATCCTTGTTCAGCAGCCGATGCCGCTGCGGATAGTCCTGCCGGACCTGCGCCAATGACGATGAGATGTGCCATTGTATTCATGTCACAATTCTCCCTGTGATTTCATTCGAAAACTGCCGTCCGGTTTCCACCACCATACCTTCTTCCAGCTTGGTCAGGCAGGAACGAACCGTACCAAACGGATGAACCGTCAGACGGCATTCGTTACAATGCCCAATGGCACAGTATACGCCCCTGGCTGTACCGGATTCCTCATGCCTTCTCAATAAACGGACACCGCTGGCGAGCAGCGCTGCCGCTAACGGTTCTCCAGCCAATCCCTGCATGGGACGACCGTCAAACATGAAAGATACCTGCCGCCGCTCAGGTTTGCATCCCAAAATGGGATGATTTACAATACGTGCACGGCTCATAGGGAACCCCCCGCTGCCAGCTGACCAAACGTCACAGGACGCACCGGTGGTCTTTGTGATAACAGTTCCGCCTCCCGGCGGGCGGCAGGAACCTGATTGTAAAACCATGATTCTACCAATTGTCGACATACCCTGCCCTGGCATGCTCCCATGGTCACCCGCGTAGCCATTTTAAGCTGGCGCACGGTGTCCACGCCCATGCGACAAGCCTGCTCCATCTGTGCAATACTCACTTCTTCACAGCGACATACAAGCACATGGCCTGACGCTGCAAAAGTTTTTGATTGCACATCTGGAGATGCAGTATACTGATTGACTGGATGCTGAGTCTCTTCTCCCTGTACTCCCTGCACTTCTGTCCCTACCGTCTCACTTCGCCTCGCCATTCGCTTACTCATAGCTGATCGCACAGGTTTTAATCGCTGAATAAAAATCCAGCGCCGCCTTACCCTGTTCCCGGGTATGTGAGCTTGACTGCTTCAGACCACCGAACGGAGCCTGATATTCAACACCAGCTGTTTCTTGATTGACCCGCACCATTCCCGCATCCGCGTTATCCAAAAACCGATGAGCAAGCCGTAAATCGCGGGTAAATAGAGAAGCGCTTAGCCCGTAAATAGAATCATTGCACAGCCGAATCGCATCCTCAAAGTCGTCCGCCTGTATGACACTGGTGACTGGGCCAAAAACCTCCTCTTGAATCAAGGGATGGGACGAATCTAGTCCATCCACCAGTAGGGGACGCACATAATAACCGTTATCTGTCCCGGCGGCGGCTCCACCTTCCGCCAAAATGTCGGCTTCCCGGCGGGCCAGCGCTACATAGGACATGACCTTCTCATACTGACTTTTCGATGCCACAGGTCCAAGATACGCACCGGGGTCAAGCGCTGGGGCGATCTGGATTTTTCTCACCGCTTGGCTTAAAGCTTCCGTGAACGTCTCATAGACAGATCGTTCCACAATCACCCGGCTGGTGGCCGTGCATTTCTGCCCGGCTGATCGATAGGCGCCGCTGACAATCATCGCCACCGCCTGCGACACATCCGCGTCCTTCAGCACCACAGCGGCATTTTTACCGCCCATCTCGGTCTGGTATTTAATATTCCGACGTGCACACCGTTCGGCAATGCCCAAACCTGTAGCGGTAGAGCCTGTGAAGCTGACCGCCTCCAGCGCTGGATGCTCCAGCAGGGCATCGCCAATACGGTTCCCCTGCCCAATAACGAGATTCAGTACGCCAGGCGGAAGCTGCACCGCCTCGAATAGCTCAGCAATCCGTACTGCCGTTAATGAAGCATGTTCAGCTGGCTTCCAGATGACCGTATTGCCACACAAGAGTGCAGGGGCAATTTTCCACAACGGAATCGCTACCGGGAAATTCCAGGGTGTTATGACAGCCGTTACCCCCAGCGGAATGCGCTTCGTGTATTGGAGCACTCCCGGCTCATTCGAAGGAATGACTGTACCAATGGAACGTACACCCTCTGCTGCATAGTATCGGAGCAGGTGAACACCTCGCATCACCTCTCCGCGCATTTCGGTAATTGGCTTGCCCATTTCCCGGCTGGCCAGCTCAGCCACTTCAGGTACGGCTGTCTCCAGTAATCCGGCCGCTTTGAACAAATAAGCTCCCCGTGCTGCCGGACTTAATGCTGCCCATCCTGCTTGCGCCAGTCGTGCCGCTTCCCCGGCTTGTATAATATCCTCCTTACTGGAAAAGTGGACAACTCCCACCTCCTCCTTCAAAGCCGAAGGATTACAAACTACCATGACTTCTCCAGAGGGACTCAGCCACTCACCGCCAATCCAATTTCGGCTCTCCATCGTCTTCACCCCCATTCAAGATGAAACCCCGCTCGGACGAACCGCCACCTCAAAAGCTTCGCGAATCCGGTCATATTCCGCCTGCGGCAAAGCAAGTCTGGGTGGACGTGTCGGACCGACCGGAAATCCAGCCAGCTCCATCATATATTTGATGGACTGCACCAATTGCGGACTGGCATCATAGTGGAACAGCGGCAATAGCCTACGGTATAACGCGGCCGCTTCCGCCAATTTTCCCGCCTGCGCAAGCCGGAACAGCTCTACTCCTTCTTTTGGTAACGCATTAGGTACCCCCGAAATCCAGCCTGTCGCGCCAAACAATGCTCCCTCCATCGCCAGATTATCTACTCCGACCATGACCTCCAGCTCTGTCTGGTTCAAAATAGCGTGAATACGCCGTACATCACCGGAAAATTCCTTGACTGCCACAATATTCTCAATTTGTGACAAGTCCGCAAGAATATCCGGGGTCAGGTCAACCTTATAATCATGGGGGTTGTTATACGCAATGATCGGCAGCCCCACCTGCGACAATGCTTCATAATGAGCCGTTACCTCATGGGGCAGTGGATTGTAATTAATGGGCGGCAGCGCCATGACACCCGCTGCTCCGGCATCCTTGGCATGCTGCACCCAATGTACCGCCTGTTTAGTGGATGGAGCGGCCGATCCGACTACAACAGGAACATGTCCCGCCGCAGCGTCAATGACCGTATGCACCACTTGCGACCGTTCCTCTGGCGATAAAGCAGCATACTCTCCCAGCGAGCCTGTAGGTACCAGTCCGCTAATGCCGCTTGCAATCAGATGCTCGCACAGCTCGGTCAGACGCCTATGGTCTACCTCCAGCTCTGCCGTGAACGGTGTAACCAAGGCCACATATACACCTGCAAAACGTGCCATATGCTCACCTACCCTTTCCCATTTTTATTATTTAAGCAAAAACCCTTCTCTCAGCGGGTCCTCAGGGTCCAGTACAAATTGATGATGTCCTGTCACCCATGCCGAACCTGTAATTTGCGGAATCACTGCCGGATAAGAACCTACCTGCGTCTCACCCACAATCTCAGCCCGAAACATGGAGCCTGTGATGCTTTCATGTACAAACACCTCGTGCAAGCCCAGCTTTCCCTTGGCATGCAGCACCGCTACCTTGGCCGAGGTTCCTGTGCCACAAGGCGAGCGATCGATACCCCCTGGCGGAATGACGACAACATTGCGACAATCAGCCTGCGAGGCTACGGGTTCCCCGTAAAATTCAATATGCGTCAATCCTTGAATAACCGGATTTTCAGGATGTACTACCTCAACAACTGCATTCACTGCCTCCCGAATCTGCACCGCTGTTTGTACAATTTTTGCTCCATTGCTCTGATCCAGCACAAGACCGATGGACGCCGCCTCTATAATGCCGTAAAAGTTGCCTCCATAGGCAATATCCAGGGTAACTCGACCGATGCCCTCTACCTGAACCTCCACCTCACGGTGGTATACAAAGGAAGGGATGTTTGTGAACGTTACTTGTCTCACCTTGCCCTCATCTACATCCAGCTGTGCTTGGACCGGACCTGCCGGAGTGTCCAGCAAGATAGACTTTTTATCCGCAGCAATCAGTCCGCCTTCCATCAGTGCCGTGCAGACGCCAATTGTATCGTGACCACACATCGGCAAATAGCCGCCTGTTTCTATAAAGACCACGCCAATATCAGCATTAGGATGACAAGGTTCTGTTAAAATGCAGCCTGACATCACCTCATGACCACGCGGCTCAAACATTAGCAGACGACGAAAATCATCATGATGCGTTGCCATATAAGTCATCTTTTCCAGCATCGTCTGACCTACCAGTTGAGGTGCTCCGTGGACGACCGTCCGCGTCGGATTGCCTCCCGTATGGGTATCAATCGTAGTAATTCTGCCCGCTACACTCATCCTGTTACCTCCCCGTGAGCCTCGTGGCTGGTAAAAGCCTCTTCAAATCGGTCATAACGCAGAGGCTCTACTGGAATACAAGTGGGTTCGCCACGTACCATCTCGGTCACCAGCTTACCCGTAACCGCCGCCAGGCTAATACCATCTCCTTCATGGCCTGAGGCGATAAATAGCCCCGGCACTTCATCCACTGCGGATATAATGGGCAAATGATCAGGGGTCCATGGACGCAACCCGGTATACGCTCTCAACAGCGGCACATTGGCCAAGGCAGGAAAGAAGCGGATGGCTCTGCGGGCGATTAGGCGAATCACCTGTTGATCAACACCTGTATCCATACCGACAAACTGACGGCTGCTGCCAATTAGAATGTTCTGTGATGCGGTGGGCTCGAATACCAGCGCAACACCGTATCTTTCATAAACCTCATCTACACTCCGCTGCCCCCCGAACTTGCTCATCAGATAACCGAACTCCATCACCTTGCGCTTTCCAATCGAAGGCATTCGGGCAGACACCAGTATATGTCCTTTGCGCGGTATAATCGGAAGGTCCAAACCTAGCGAATGACCGATGCTGCGTGTCCATACCCCTGTGGCGAGCACTACTGCATCAGCATGGATCACACCATTTGGCGTCTCCACTCCGCAGGCGTTCCCCCTTTCATCCTTGAGAACCGACTGTATCGGCATACGCGACAATAATCTGGCCCCCCTCTGACGCGCGGCCCCGGCCAGTGCATACGTCATCTGCACCGGATTTACAGTCGAATCTGTCGCACACTCCAGTCCGCCCGGCAAATCTTTGGCTAGATACGGCCATTCCTCTCGCAAATCCTGCTGATCCAGCATGCGAAACGGAAGCCCTTCCTGCTGCTGGCGGGTGACCCATTGCTCTGCGGCCTGCATCTCCTGGTCATTTTCACAGACCAAAATACTTCCAGGCGCACGATACTCAAATTCATTTTCCAGTTCTATAGCCAGCTCTGCCACTAGCTTCTGCGATAGCAGCGACATCCGACTGTCAAACCCGGGCTCTTTATCGATTGCCAGTATATTTCCATCACAACGCGACGAAGTGCCTCCAGCAATCTCCCCTCGCTCAGCCAGCACGACCTTCATGCCGGATTTAGCCGCATAATAAGCGATGGCTGTACCGATGATTCCGCCGCCTACAATGACGAGGTCCGCTGCATCGTGTTTCATTCGTTTCCCCTCCCTTCAACCGTTACAATCTGAATGCAAAAACCGTCAGATGGCTTGCTCCAATGCTCTATTTTGGCAAGTTGTGTTATGGTAATTCAGCCCCATCCAAATTCAGTCAAGACATTCAGGATAGCCGCGTCTAGTGGCACTCATTATAGCTTGAGCGTAAAGCTTTGTGTCACAGACTTGCTCAACTCGTCATAATCCCGCAGCTGTACAGTGAACGTATACGTCTTGTTGGCTGTTCCGCTATCTGCTTTTCCACTAATCGTTCCCGTAAAGCGGTCCAGTGTAAAGCCTGCGGGCAGTTGACCGCCTGTCACCGTCCAATCGTAGAATGGTACGCCTCCCTTGGCTTCCAGCTTGGCTGTGTACGCTTTCCCTTTGACGGGTGTCGGCAGTTTCTTCGTCAAGATTTCTGGCGCCAGGAAAGGAGTGAGGTCCTTGCGCAGCGGCCAGCCGGCTTTTTCTGCTACAAGTAGCGAAAGCTTCGTGTTCATCCAGCGCCGGGTCGGGAATAGATGGCGCCAGCCTCCATTTTGTCCGCTCAATCTATCGACCTCTGCAAGCTCTCCAGAGAGATGATAGCTGTCGTCCAATGCAGCTGGTCTGTGCTGATAAGCCAAAATATCCGGGTCATTGCCAGCCGCTTCCTTCAGCGCCTTGACGCCTGGGAACGTATCGCTGAACACAATTGCATGACCGAATTCGTGCATGATCAGCCCGTGCACATCCGTCACTTTGGACAGATCGGATTGATACCATTCTTCATCGTCCACCGATGTAAATGGAATGGCATCATCATAGAAATCTAGAATCAGACTATAGGAACGGTTTAAGTTCCCCGGAACGGTCACACCGTTACGTGTATGGTAGTTGCCGTTAGCTGCCGGAAAACCCGTAGAGTACGGCCCGTTTAGCCCTCTCATAAATATCCACATGCCTTTGTAGGGTTTGTCATTCGTCACTTGTATTTCATTTTGCCAATCATCTCCTGGCAGATGGTTTACTTCCGCGTTGGCAGGCACCTCATCAAACGGTTTCAGATCAAACAAATAGAACCAGTCTTTCACCGCCAGTTCTGCGGCCTTTTTGGTAGCCGCGTCATTAAAATAAGGCTTGATCGTATCGAATCTGTAATCAAAATGGAGGGGAATTGTGGGTTCTTCATTATCATCCTGATCCAGCACACGAATCGGAATGGACTGAGTGGTTGTATGACCGTTATTTTCGGCAACGGACATAAACAGTGTATAGTTCTCTATTTCACCGTTTCCTCCAATCCGGTCAGGATGGATGGCCAGCCGGAAATCCTTTTCTTCCTGCGCATTGGCAAAGGTCAGCGTTTTGCTTGCTCCTTGTGCCGACAACGTACTTGGCAAATCCATCATCAGTCGGGACGTGCCTTGCGCTTTTAACGTAACGGTTAACGGAAAAGCGGCATTTGCAGGCGGCTTCACTTTGAGCTTCACATATGGGTTCGCCAGATACCCTTGCCAATCGACCAGATCGATACCATAATCGTTCACCGTCCGGCTAAAGATGTCGATGACTTTTACATCCGACTCTGCCTCGGCATACGCCTGCTGACCCGAAAGAACGGGTGTCAAAGCCACAATGAGCGAAGTGGCCAGCGTGGTCAGCCATACTTTGGTTTTCCTTTTATGCGTGTTCATTTGATCCCTCCATATCTGTTTGGGGTTGACTTGTAAACTATCGATAGCTTTACAACAAAAGCAGCTCCTTGGGCGAGGAAGTCAGCACATTGGCACCGTCATCTGTGATCAGCACATCGTCCTCAATCCGAACTCCGCCGAAGCCTGGAATATAAATCCCCGGCTCCACGGTAAGGACATGCCCTGGTACAAGCACCGATGTACTCTCACGGGACAATCGTACCTGCTCATGAATCTCCAAGCCAAAGCCGTGGCCCAATCCGTGACCAAACTGCTCACCATAGCCATAGGAGACAATTACATCCCGTCCCAGACGGTCTCCCTCCCGACCGCTGATGCCGGGGCGAAGTCCTGCAATCGTCTTCATATTTGCTTCCAGTACAATGGCATACAATTCCTCATGCCGTTCTGACGGATTGCCGACGAATACGGTACGCGTAATATCAGACAGATAACCACGCACATTTGCACCAAAATCCATCGTGACAAACTCGTTCTGACCAATTTCCTTGTCGCTGGCCAAGCCATGGGGCAGCGCCGAGCGCTCACCCGAAGCGACAATGAACGAAAAACCGCCTGACTCCGCGCCTGCAAGCCGAAGCTGATATTCCAGTTCCGCCGCAATCCGCCGCTCTGTAACTCCAGGCTGAATAAAATTCAGGACTTCCGTAAAAGCGACATCGGTAATGCGCGCAGCTTCACGAATGGTGCGAATTTCTTCTTCGTCCTTCACGTCGCGCAGCTGTTCAATTACATCTTCCGTTTGCATGTACTCCAACGAACCCAGTGCAGCTTGAAGCTGTCCCGACTGTTGAAGTGAGACATGCCGGCTCTCTATACCCAGTCTACGAACGCCCAACTTACTTGTGAGATCAGCGACGGTCTGGAAGATTTGTGCTTCATGCCGAATAACCGAATATTCTGTTGCCTGATCTGTTGCCTGGACTATATAGCGGAAATCTGTCATCAGAAAAGCCTCTTCCTTCGTAACGAGCGCGATTCCGGCTGAGCCTGTAAATCCGGTCATATATCGTCGATTGGGTCCATGTGTAATAAGCAGCGCATCTATCCCTAGAGCCGGGAATTCCGAACGTAACCGAGCCAGTCTGCCCGGAACACCCTGTAACCGTTTTGCTGAACCGATAGGTTTATCCAAAGCTACAGCCGCCTCCTTGTTCCACATTTTTTTCTTTTCAAGCCCCTAAGCCCTGCCCCTACTCCTTCTACCCTTTTTCAAGTGTGTCCGTGAATCCCTGCCTTCTTTTAGCCTTTGATTCCTGTCAGTGTGATGCCTTCAATAAAATAGCGTTGTCCAATAAAAAATATCAGGACGATCGGAGCCAAAATCGTGCTGGATGCCGCCATTAAGTAGGGCCAATTGGTATTGTTCAATCCCCGGAAAGTCGCTAACCCCAGCGCCAGTGTAAAATGCTTTTCGTCACTCAAATAAATAATCGGGCCCAAAAAATCGTTCCACACATCAATAAAGGTAAATATCCCGATCACGATCAATGCAGGCGAAGATAAAGGAATAATGACGCGCCATAATACAGTTAGAGGGGTACCTCCATCCATATAGGCTGCTTCGTCCAGATCGCGCGGAATCGTCAGCATAAATTGTCGCATCAAAAAGATGTTAAATGCCCCCCCACCAAACCATGCAGGAACAATCAGCGGCAAAAATGTATTCAACCCGCCCAGCTCACGCCACATGACGAAAGTAGGTATGAGCGTCACCGCATAAGGCAGCATCATCGACCCGATCAACAGGGAAAAAATCAGATTGCGTCCAGGCCAGCGCAGACGGGCAAAAGTAAACGCCGATACCATCGAGGTCAACATTACTCCTGTCAGCACACACACCTCAATGAGGAACGTATTCAGAAAATACCTGCCAAACGGTACTGAAGTTAGCGCTTCCGGGTAATTGCTCCATTGAAAAGGAGAGGGAATCCACTCTGGCGGGAAGACGAAAATTTGCGATGTTCCCATCAGAGAGCTGCGAATGAGCCATACGAATGGCAACAGCATTAAAACACTGCCTATGATTAAAACGATGTACAGTACGATACGGCTGATTTGGAGTGGTTTGGAACGGGTAGCGGTAGCAGGACTTCGGGAGCGTTCAGGCTGTGGAAGCGGATGTTGCGGTGTGTCTGAAGGTTTGACAGAAGAAGTAACCTGATTCATGAACGTTCCCCCCCTTCATAGTGAACCCACTTTTTGGATGTGGAGAAAATCAGAACCGTTAGAACCATAATGACGAAAAATAAGATCCAGGCCAGCGCTGAGGCGTAACCGATTTTAGTCTCCGTAAAGGCTGTTCGCCACAAGTAGAATACATAGAACAGGGTTGAATTGTTAGGCCCCCCGTTGGTCATGACATACGCCTGATTGAATGCCTGAAAGGTGCCGATTAAAGACATAACAAGATTAAAGAAGATGGTCGGTGTCATCGAGGGAATCGTAATATGGAAAAATTTATGCAGCCTATTGCCGCCGTCTACCTCAGCTGCTTCATACAGATGGGTGGGCACAGACTGAAGTCCTGCCAAAAAGATAATGACCGTGTTCCCGATCCCCCAAGTGCTCATCATAATTAGCGAGGGGATCGCAGTCTTCTCGTCATAAATCCATTTGCTCCCCGGCAGTCCAACACTCTCCAGCAGTGAATTTAACAGACCAAAATCCGGATTGAACATCCATAGCCACAGCATCATATTGGCAATACTCGGCACAATAGTAGGTAA
The DNA here is from genome assembly GCF_050516475.1 of Paenibacillus ottowii. NCBI lineage: Bacteria > Bacillati > Bacillota > Bacilli > Caryophanales > Paenibacillaceae > Paenibacillus > Paenibacillus ottowii. Next base: position 2,482,055 of record NZ_CP191577.1, read on the forward strand.
ATAATAAATCGTCCGAAACACCGACAAACCTTTTACCTTTTGATTTAATAGCAGCGCAATGATGAAAGCCGCCGCCAAGCCCAGAGGCACGCTGCCTAGTGCATAATATGTGGTCACGAACATGGACTGGGAAAAGGTCGTATCCTTGGTCAAAATGGTTCGGTAATTATCCAACCCAATAAAGGTCATCTGTCCGCCAATTGTCCAATTGGTTAAGCTGAATACGAACGAAGCCACGATTGGCCCAATTGTGAATATCATTAATCCCAGGATGGCAGGAAGCGCGAATAGCAGACCCCAGTTTCGCTCCATGCGCATCATTCCTGATTTTGGTCGCTTCATGGACCGTTCTCCTTTCGCAGCTGTCCCGCCGCATTATTCATCCGGGTATACTCCTTGAAGCAGTGGCTGAATAATGGGTTCCAGTTCATCCAGCGCCTGCTGCGGTGTCTTCTTGTTCGTCCAGATCAGATCCAGCCCTGGGGTCAGCTTGGAACCAATATCAGGCCAGTTACGCAGGGTAGAAGTTGACGGCTTGATTGCATAATCTCTTGCATACTTGATGCCAGCCTGCTGAAATTCCGGTGGATGTGCGGCATTATTCGTCCACGACTGGATAGCCTGCTCGTCGGTATAATATTTTTCTTCGATAGGCATCCATAGACCGGACTTGAACAGATCCACCTTTTCGGGATTGTTATGGTACAAATAAAATTCGAGCGCTTCCTTGGGGTGCTTGGTGCTCTGGAAAATGACTGTGGCTCCCGCAACGATCATCGTTTTGGGCTCTTTTAGCTTCGGCAAAACCCCAATGCTCCATTGCAGTTGCTTATTATTCGAAAAATCGAGCAGGGACCATGTTCCGTCTACCACCATAGCGACCTTTTTGGTCTGGAGTCGAATCGTATTGGATGGCATGTCCTGCTGCTGGATCAAATCGGGTGAAACATGCTCCTTGAAAACTAGATCCTGCAGCTTCTGAAATACCTCCACCGACTCAGGACGGTTCAGCGTGTACTTCTTGCCTGTTTTGTCGGTCAAACCTCCGCCATTGCTCGCTAAAAGCGGTCCCCACGAGCTGCGGTCGTTGCCGAAGGCAAAGCCGTACTGCACAATATTTTTCGGGTCAAATCCACTGTCTCCCGGATGCTTGCCGCTCTGATCCTTGGTCAGCTTTTTGGCGATCTCCAGAAATTCATCCCATGTCCACGCTTTTTCAGGATCAGCCGGAGGAACGGGTACTCCTGCTTCTGTAAACAACTGCTTGTTGTAAAATAGCTGTATCACTTCCAAGGCAGTGTAGTTGCCGATAGACTTGCCGGGTTCGCTGTAAAGATAGGAGGATTTGAGCTTGTTCTTTAATTCGGGATATTCATCATAATAGGAGGATAAATCTAGGAGTCTACCTTCACTTGCCCATTTCATCGTGAGCGAATCGCCTAGGTAGGCGATATCAGGAAGCTGATTGGCAGCCATTAACGTGTTAATTTTCGTCGTGTAGTCACCAGGGACATGTTCGCCCTTTACCCGAATGTTCGGATGGGATGCATTAAAGCTTTGAATCATCTTTTCCATCGCCTGCTTCTCGTCATTGCTCCCCCAGTACATGAACTTGAGTTCGACCGCATTGGGATTAGCCGGTTCGCCAGCATTACCACTGCAAGCCGTCAGCCCTGTCAGCACCGCTATCATCACGAGAGCCATCCATGTTCGTAACCTTCGTTTCCGCAAATCAACCGGCCCCTTCCTGAACTGGTTTCTCCTTACAAGCCTATTATGCGCCGAGAGCCCGGAGCCGACCACCTAACGACTCCAGACTCTCTTTGTTTTGGTATGATTTTTTTAACAGCGCGTTTACAAAAATGTCTTGCGGAATTCCGTCGGCGTCAATCCGGTATGCTTTTTAAAGGCAATGCTAAAATAATTCGTATCTGCGAATCCCACAGCCTCCGCCACTTCCGCCACCTTGCGATTCGGGTCCAACAGCAATTCACGGGCTCGCTCAAAGCGTACACGCGTCTGATAGTCGGCGAAACTTTCACCTGTAACCTGTTTAAAACGGGCACTCAAATATTTGGGACTCATATTCATGTACTCTGCAAGACGGTTCAGTCCGCCATCCTCCTGAAGGTGCTCACGGATCCATTCCTTGGCCCGTTGGAATTTGCGCGGAATCCCCTTCTCACGCGATTCCCGGACTTGGCGACCCACCCGGACAAAATAGCGCGATACATAATCAATCATCTCAGGTCCGTGCCGCAATCGGGACAGTTCCAATAATGGGTCCTGCTGCTGTATGGCGGTGTGTCCTTCGAATGCATCGCTCTGAACAATGCGCATAACGAACAGGACAAGCTGAGTGATGATCATCTTCACCTGATTGACAGGCAAGCCCGCTAATTGTCCAGACCATTCCTGCAAAATCGCATGTACAGCAGCATCATTGCCAGCACGAATTTCCGTAATCATGAGCAGTTCCTTCTCCAGCAAATGACTGCTGTTCGGCTCAGCCGCCTGAATGCTCTCAAAGGGGATGATCTGGCTATATCCCACCCATCCCCGATGCTCTGCCGCCTGCACTGCTTCCTCATATGCTTCCGGAAGCTGCTCCATCCGTTGTACGGGACGGCTAATCCCGATGGACATCCCCTGGCTCAATCGTTCCTGCACCGCCTGGCGAATCTGCCGGGCGGTCTGCTCCGCTGCCCTGTGGGATGCCGCCGCCAGCAGTACAACGTGCCGATCACGGGAAACGGCCGCACCATACGCCTTGGCCCCGGCTGCTGCCGCAGCCTCCCAAGCCAATTCGGCGAATACATGCCTGCTTCTATGAGTGCAGCTCTGCGACTTGCCAGGAGCGGATGCTGCCTGCTGCCAGGCTTCCTCCAGTTCACAGCACAGCACAGTGTAAGGCGGCCTGCTCGTCTCGGCGAAAAATCCTAGCCCGTCCATCTCCTGCATGACCTCAGCTGCGGGGCGACGCTGCTGGAGCAGATCCAGCAGCAAATGCTCCCTGTACACTGGCTCCAATGAACGGTGACGGTGAATAGCTTCCTCCTCGCTTCTGCGCCATTGTGCAATGCGATCCTCAGCCCGTCTCAGAGCCGCTTCAAAGTCCTCGTTTGTCACTGGCTTGAGCAAATAATCAACCGCTTGAAGCGAAACCGCCTGACGAATATACGTCATGGATTCGTACCCTGTGAGGAATAATAACGGGGTCTGCTGATCCTTTTGCCGAATGGCTTTTGCTATGTCCAGCCCACTCATATCCGGTAAATTAATATCCAGTAAAATCATGTCCGGTCGCCGCTCCGTGTACAACCGTAATGCCGTTGCGCCGTCCTCTGCCACATCACTGACTTCCACGGACAGGCTACTTTCCGTCACCATCAGCCTCAGCCCTTCCCGAATATGATATTCGTCATCCACAATCAGCAGCCGGTACATACCATCCCCTCCCCTTTCTTATTCGGTTCGAATGGGTGCCAGTAAGGTAACCGAGGTGTACTGACCCAACTCGGTTGTCACGGACAGACCATATTGGGGACCATAATGTCGAAGACGTTCATGTACATTGCGCAGTCCAAAGCCAATCGCACTCCCCCGTTCGGCGTCTAGCGATTTTCGAATATCGTCCAGACGCTCGGCTCCAATACCGCCCCCATCATCACTGACCGTTAAACGCAAAGCATCGCCTTCCCTGGCACCGGATAACATAATATAACCGCGGTCGGTACGCCCTTTTAAACCGTGGTAAATGGCATTTTCAACGAGCGGCTGTAGAATCAGCTTCGGTACGTAAAACCCGCAAATATCCTCCTCGACTTCGCAAATCCATTCGAACGAATCTCGAAACCTGAACTGCTGTACCTTCACATAGGCGCTTACATGCTCGACTTCCTGCCCCAAACTGATTTGCTCTCGGCCATAACTTAGCGAAATGCGAAAGCATTTACCGAAGGCACCGATCACCTCTGCCATATCCCGCTGCCCGTTCGCCAGCGCCATTCCTTTGAGCGACTCCAGTGTGTTGTACAGAAAATGCGGGTTAATCTGCGCCTGAAGCGCGCGAAACTCGGCCTGCTTGCGTGACAGCAACGCTTCGTATACTTGTCCGTACAGCTCATGATTTTTTTGCATCATATGAAGGAAACGCTCCCCGATCTGTCCTACCTCATCCTTAGGGTTAAATACAACGGAAGCAGGCGCTTCAAGAGCTTGGGCTGAGGCTGTGGTGGTCACACTCCCATCCACCGCCATTAATCGGCTCAACTGAAGCAGGGGGCGACGAATCGTGTCACTCAGCCGATAAGACAGCATCCAACCCAGCACCAGTGCAATCAAAAAGGTCCAGATGGTCCAGGCCCCGATTTGACGCGCATCCTCGAATAACACGGACTGATCGACTTTTTGCAGGAGCGTCCATTGTCCCTCGTTTAACGGTCCGTAGGAAATCATCGTCTGGCGACCGTTCCATGTTCTCCAGTCCTTTGTAAGCACAGGTCTATCCACAGCAGATTTGGCGATTTGTTGCAATAGCAATGGGGCTGGAACGCTCTGCTCCGGCAATCGGTATACAGGCTCGCCCTTCTGATCCAGCACCCACATCTGGGTATTGCTGTCTGTTTCATGAAAAGCAAGCCCACGAAACAGACTGGCCTTGTCGATTTCCAACAGCAAAAATCCAAGCGGCTCATAATCTCCAGTCGTTTTTCGCAACAGCTTTCCGACGTATATACGATCTTCCGCCATCCCGCGTCCTGATGCAAACGGCGGATGAGTCATCCACATCATAGGTCGCTCAGCGAGCAGACGGCGGTAGTATACACGTGCTTCCTCTAATGTAGGAAGGCCGCCAAAACGGACTGAAACATTCCCTTGATAGAGAGAATGCTTGAGTCCGCCATTGGCGGCATAGATGAGAGAGGACGTGATATACGGCTTGGTCTGGGTTTGCGTACGGACAACCATGCTGAGTGTTTCGTCGCTCCGCAAGTATTCATAATCATCTTTCGGCTTGGTCTCCAGTATGGACTGCACATCAGGATTGCTGAGAATGGCGTTGGTTAGATCATTCAAATCGGAGAGTGTCGCATTAACATAATTTTCAGTCATTTGCCGGGACTGCATAGCTAGTGCTTCCGATTTCTCACCAAGAGAATGGGCCGCGATCCGGTAAAAGGTAAAGGTCAGCACCACCATCGGAATGACGGTCAGCACCACCATCGGAATGACGGTCAGCACCAGCGTCAATACGATAAATTTCCCACGGATCGTAGGTATTCCTGTGAACTTTTGACGCCCCCGGCCCCCCATTCATCTGCTTCCCTTACACATAAGCTGGAAGCCATGTCCCGTGCGCGGCAATCAGGTCGTCGCACAGAGCAACGATATCATCCATGGATAGCTCAGCTGAGGTATGCGGGTCCAGCATAGCAGCGTGATAAATATGTTCTTTTTTCCCCGTCATTGCAGCTTCAATCGTTAACAGCTGTGTATTGATATTCGTTCGGTTCAGTGCAGCACATTGGGGCGGCAAATCCCCGACAAAGGTCGGCGTAACCCCATTGCGATTCACCAGGCAAGGCACCTCCACACAGGCTTCCTTCGGCAGATTGGTAATCAGGCCTGTATTCATCACATTCCCGCCAATGGCAAAGGGCAGATTGGTTTCGATTGCCTCAAATATATAAGAAGCATATTCGTTCGACCGTTCATGGCGCAGATCCTGATTGCCCAAAAGTTCCTCACGCATCGTCTCCCAGCGTTCAATCTGGCTTACGCAGCGGCGTGGGTATTCATCTAAAGGAATATTGAGTCGTTCAATCAGCTCAGGGTATGCCCGTTTGATAAAATACGGATGATACTCTGCGTTATGCTCGGACGATTCCGTAATGTAATAGCCAAATTTCAGCATCATTTCAAAACGCACCATATCATGATGCTTTTCCTGCTGCTTGGCGGCAGCCCGCTTTTTAATCTCAGGATACAGATCCACCCCGTCCCTGCTCACTTCGAGCAGCCACGCCATATGATTGATGCCTGCGATCTTTGCCTTTACACCTTCCTGCTCCAAGCCAAGGCTTTTGAACAACTCGGGTATACACGCCTGTACGCTATGACACAGTCCTACTGTTCGTACACCGCCGTGTACGTTCATCACGTTCGTCAACACAGCCATCGGATTCGTATAGTTGAGAAACAGTGCATCCGGGCACACCTCGCGCATGTCTGCCGCAAAATCGAGCATCACCGGAATCGTTCTTAAATTGCGGAAAATGCCGCCAATGCCGACCGTATCGGCAATCGTTTGGCGTAGACCGTATTTTTTGGGAATCTCAAAATCCGTAATCGTACACGGATCATAGCCGCCCACCTGGATGGCATTTACTACATAGGCCGCTCCGCGCAGTGCTTCCTTACGGTCAGTGTAGGAGCGGATCACACAGGTACTCCCCGTTGTTTTTTTCAAATTGGATAAAATATTTTCCGAATCCTTCAGCCTAACGGGATCAATATCGAACAACGCCAGTTCAAAGCCCTGCAAAGCAGGTGTCAACATACAATCGCCAAGCACATTTTTAGCAAACACCGTACTGCCTGCACCCAGAAATGTAATCTTGCTCATACTTTGTCCCCCATTCACATTTTGTTCGCAGCTTTGCGCCTCAAATGCAAGGATACCCATCGCCCATTCCTCCCTTTGCAGGGAGAAAGTGACGATGGGAAAGATTAGCGATGACTATACGTTGTTGCCTCCTACTCAGGACGCTCCCACTGATTTAGCTGGGCTGATAAGCCGAGGCGGCAAGGCAGATGTTACCGGGGATGTCGTAGTTGGCGGAGTTACTGAAGTCTCCGGGCTAACCGAAGTGGCCGGTGAAGCCACGGCCCCTGCCTCAATCACAGTCACCTTGGCCAATGCCTTCAACTCTGTCCCTTCCACTTTGCCCTTCAATTCAAACGAACCTGGAGCAGCATATTGTGCAGGGTCTATATCCTCCCATTCCACAGCCACCCATTTGGTGGAGCCTTCTCCATACGTAGCTTCCACTACGCTTGGCAGTTCAGGCTTTTCACCCACATGAGTTGTTACATTTACTTCTTTTAATGCAGTGATGTTCTCAGTTGCCGCCAGACTCTGTGCTGTACCAGAGGCCAGACCTGCCACCTCGTTTGCATTCAAAGCACGGCTGTAGATCCGGAACTCATCCACCAGACCATTGAAATATGGATCAGGATACTGGGACTTACCGATAAAATTATTTTTCGTCTGTCCCAGACTGGTTGGATTCAAGGTCAGGTTGGTATTGCGTCCCACTTCTTTCCCATCCACGTACAAAATACCTGTGGAGCCCGAAAGAGTGACCACAACATGCTTCCATACGCCTGTCGGCAGTACAGGAGCATCAATCGTCTGTTCCTGCCCTTGCCCGTTACCCTGATTCGTAATGGCAAATAGCATCCGGTTCCCGGCTTTAGGAGTCAGGAACATATATTCATTGGTCCCGGAGCCGAAGTCAAAAATCCGTACATAATCGCTTAGGCTGTTCGCTTTGACCCAGCCGGATACGGTTAATTGCTGTGCCCGGCTGACAATCCCCGCCGGAAGCTGCACATAGCTGTCCTTGCCGTTCAGGCTGACAGCATTGCCTCTTTTCCCCGCAGCCCATGCCGCAGTTCCCTTAACGGTAGCATCATTGCCGCTTTCCGATGAATCCGCAGCAATAGCACCGCTGGTTTCGTCGAACTTGTAAACTGCAAGCTGTTCAGGTAACGGTGCCGCTGGTTCAGCTATCACAGTTACTTTAGCCTCTCCTGATAACTGGGAGTCGCTGGCTGTCAGCTTGAATATATACGTTCCTGGCTCCGAAACGTCCACCTTCGAGCGTAGTGATGTTTTGCTGCTGAATGTAACCTTCGCATTCTGTGGTCCTTCAACCAAACTCCACTCGCTGGTCACCTTTCCTTGCGGAAGTCCATCATCTGTAGCTGTACCTTTCAGAATAATCTGATCAGGCAGCTTCACCTTGGAATCCTTGCCTGCATCAACGACAGGTGCTTTGTTGGGATCAGGTGTGGTGGGTGTCAGCTCTACCGTATAGGAGGATGCTGTACCCATTTCCAACTTAAGCTTATTGGTTGGTGCATACGCATTAAACTTGCCTTGTGATTGACCACCCACTTTAACCAGGTACGTTCCTTTCTTTAAGCCATCAAATGTAACGTACGTAGAATGAGCTTGGCCCGGCGTTTGATTTTTCAATTGGAGCCATACATAATCCTTGGATGTTGCCAGCTTGGCTTCTGTATACTGGTCCTTTTCCAGCTCGATATACAGCTTTTCCGTAATCAGGTTGACTCGTTTGAACAAACCGTCCAGCGGCTTGATCGTATACACGTTGCCGCTTTTACTCACCTCTGCACCGTAGCCCGTCAATCCAAAAATCGGATCAACCGCGATATCCGCGCTTAAGGTTTTAAGTGCACCGAACAATCCGAGGTCAGCCTCACCGCTCATGCCGCGCCAGCCGTTAAAGAGCGGAATATTTTTACCGCCGCCAGTGCCGTTTGTTCCGTTATTTCCTTTTTCCGCTTGGTACGTCCATGCGACTGCCCCGATGTTCTCAGGGTCCGAGCTGATTTGTCCGGAATTAATTGCTCCGACATTGGCAATTTTTGCAGCATAGGACAGCCGTTGTTGCTCCTCGCGATGATTGTCCTCATGATGACGGATCCAGTCATCCATCGCATACCCTGCAAGTGAAGTCGTGTACTGGAAGTTAAACCAGTTCTCCCCGGTAATCGTCACCGGATCGGTATAGTAGTACCATACAGGCATATGACCGCGTGACGCACGAGTTTTGGCATTGATTTTACCCATCATCTCCAGGGCTTTACTTTGTTCGCCCTCTGTATCTATATTCTGTTTGGCTAACGTATATACAGCCTCTTCCCCAGTATTGTCGTAGCTATATTCAGAACCGTAAGGATACTTTGTATTTTTAAAATTGTTATATTTGCGGTCCATTTTTTCCTTGAGATCATTCGCTTCATCATCGTAGCCTTCATCATGAAGGGCTTGAATAATATCCGGCGTGGTCAGCTCGCCCATTAAACCTGTTTCCCAGTTGTACGCAACCGGCCCTTCGTACAATGCTTTGAAAATGTTATAAGCCCGCAGCAAATAGGTTTCCTTCGGATGCTTGTAAGTGACTAAATCCGGGTATTCCTTGGCAATCTTATACATGCTGAAATACGTGTTGTATACATGCGGGTATGCATATCCCCGATAGGTCGGTGTATCATTCGGCTCCGGCATCAGGAAATCATGAATTAAATAATCCTCATGATGTCCATTCATCAGATTCGTCCAAATTGCCGTCTCCAAATAATCGTCTACAGCCCGCACCTCTTTGGCGACTGGAGAGAGTGTGTTTTTCTCAGCCAGGAACTGTCCGTGGGTCAGACCCCAATCGTCTCCCCAGCCCCAATAGCCATTGAAAATGTTGCGTTTGGATTTGGTATGCATCATCCAATCGTCAAATACCTTATCACGCAGATCACCTGGCATGTTCCACTGGGTTTTGTCTACCATAAAAGTAGCGTGCCGTTGCAGCGCCTGATCAATCGGCTCAATGGCATAGAATTGTAAAACCGTTTTGTTGCCATTACCGTATTCTACCGTTATGAAGTTCGGGCCCAGCTTAGTAAATTTGAGCTCATAAATCTGATGTCCTCCAGCCTTGCTATCCGTCTGCGGAATAACGGTTCCGTCTGGATAGGTCACTTTGTTAATTGTTTGCTTGGTACGCAGATCCATCTTCGCCTTTTGATTCGTAGGCACTATCATGCCCGGTACGACTGTAGTATCCACCAAGTTTTCTTGATACAACGTATCTTTTACATCATGCTCGTCCTTTACCGCCAGGAACTTGAAGCCATAGTTTTTGCTTTGTCCGGGATTCAGGATCAGACTTGTGTTGGGCAGATACCCCCGGTTAGTGGACTTGATGACATTGGAATGAATATAAAATACATTCAGTCCCTCCAACCATTTGCCTTCGTTGGCCGGGTTCCAGGCCCACTTGCTGCCCGGATGTTCTTCATCCCGCCAATGGTCTTGATACTCAAAACCAGCACCTGTTGTGGAATCAGGGATCAATAGCAGGGAAGAACCAATGCCGCTGGGGCGCCCAGCTGTAATATAGGAACTGTTATTGCCGACAAAGGAATGCGTCACGACTCTCGTTTCGTAAATCGCATCACCATAAGTCCACTGCTCATTAAAAGGTAGGGGCAATCCAAAATCGCCAATCTCCAATTTTTTGCCGCTGGTATTCTGTACCTGTATATTCCACAACACTGAACCATTCGACTCCGCCGAATAGGTTTCAATAACTTTAAAATTGCGTATACCTTCTGCGTTACTTGAGTTTTCGTACGTGACCGTAACGCGGTTGCCGCTGGTCGTGATCTTACGCGCGTCTGCCGACTTATTCGTCCATGCCTTCGTCCAGCTACCTCCATCTAGTCGGTACGTGAACATCAGCTCTCCTAGCCACTGATGATCAGCCGTGTTCTGCTCAGGTGTCACCGTTGCGTTCATGACATATTCAGTCGGAAAAGCATCTCCTTTGATACGAATAGACGAAATTTCCCCATGCTCTCCTGTCTGAATCGTCAGCTTGTCATTAGATAGTTCATGTGCTTCTGCTGTATGCGTCCCAAACAACACAGACGCTGTGGTTAAAAACAAAAACGCCGCCAATATTCCCTTAAATTTCATCAACACGGCCTCCTTTTCGATCTCGGGGTCCTGATTTGTTTGTCAATCACCTGAAGTCTCTTCATTTCGCCGTAACCTCCTTGGAAATGTAAGCGCTACAACTCTATTGTACAAAGCCTTGTCCATTGGTAAAATCAACATTTTCAACCGATTTATATAGGATTTCAACCTAATCGTGGGATGAATCATTCATACCAACAGACACCATGTTTTGGATTAATGAATGGACAAATCGGAAATAATTCACTCATACCGTCTGTAGGAGGGAACAACTTCATGAATTCGAATGATAATCCACCAGAGCAAAACGCTTATTTGAAAGAGCTGAATGCATTATTTATCCCATTGGATGGAATGGACAATCTGGACCGCATGGTTAAGGCCATCGGAGATGCAGATATTGTGCTGCTCGGTGAGGCAAGCCATGGGACTTCTGATTTCTACCGAGTTCGGGCCGAGCTTTCGAAGAAGCTAATTACAAGCAAGGGTTTTAACATTATCGGTGTTGAAGGAGACTGGCCCTCTGCTTATCGGGTGAACCGGTATGTTAAAGGGATGAAGGGGGCCGATTCCTCGGCAGCCGATGCACTGGGTGATTTTACCCGCTGGCCGACGTGGATGTGGGCGAATACGGACATTCGTGATTTCGCGGAGTAGCTCAAGGAGTACAATGAGGCGAATCACGGCGGCGGCAGTGCCCGTCCGAAGGTTGGATTTTATGGCATTGATATGTACTCGTTATGGGAATCGATGGAAGCGATTATCGGTTATTTGGAGGAGACCCATTCTCCCCAACTGAAACAGGCCCGCAGGACATACGCCTGTTTCGATCCATATAGCAGGGACCATCAGTCTTATGGCATTGCGGCAGGACTGCTCTCGGAGAGCTGTGAGAAAGAAGTGGTTGAACTGCTACAGCAGATGCAGAGCCGGCGCATGGCGTATCCGGGTAGTGAAGAAGAGCTGAATGCGGAGGTGAACATGCTCGTCACTTCCAGCTCGGAGGCCTACTATCGTACGATGGTTCGGGGCGGCCCACAGTCCTGGAATATACGGGACAAACATATGGTTGAATCCCTGAAGCGAATCATGTCCTATTACGGAGCCTCGGCAAAAGCCATTGTCTGGGAGCATAATACGCATATCGGTGATGCACGGGCAACGGATATGATGGCGGATGGCATGGTTAATGTGGGTCAGCTGCTGCGGGAGGATCCAGAGCATCGGGTGTTTGCCATTGGCTTCGGGACCTATCAGGGCGAGGTACTGGCTGGAAGAGCTTGGGGATCTCCGGTTGAGCAGATGACCGTCCCGCCCGGACAGCCGGGAAGCTGGGAGGATTACATGCACCAGGCGGGAGGCGGCCGAAATGGCATGATAATGCTCTCCGATGCATCTTCCATACTGAATACAACCATTGGCCACCGTGCCATCGGTGTGGTATACGAGCCTGCTCATGAGCGGTTCGGCAATTACGTGCCTTCCAGCATGGCGGATCGTTATAATGCGTTTGTTCATCTCGATCGGACCACCGCCCTTCAGCCACTGCCTATCCTTCAGCCGGTTGCAACGGATGCTTTATTTTCAGAATAACAGCTCGCAAAAAACGTCTGTGGGATGCTGGATGGCTGGGTAACGTTCACCATTAGGCTTCGGATAAGAAGTATGAAACTGGCTCCAATACAAAAAGTGGCAGGCTCGAACTTTTATTTTTATCAGTCTGAGCCTGCTGCTGTTCTATTGAACTAAACGTTCCGTTAGTTTTTATACATTTATCAAAAAAGGGATGTCGCCCATCACAGATATCTGGAGAAGCACCCCCTATCTCCTGTCTTTCCGTCTGATGTATATGGCGGCCGGACGGATGTGCGTGTTCCTTGCTCATTCCACAATTTCCGGCCCTGTTGGCCTTGGGAAGTGATTGCTACAACGCAATACATTTATGTCGTAGGCCTCTATTGATATTGGCATCTGCATCGAATACCGCATAGATTATACCTTTTAAGAAGAATGAAACCAAAAATATGGAGTTCAAAGCTTGTTTCAACAAAAGTCATACATGAAAAAAGGGGGGGAAATTGTTATCACTGGATATTAATGACACAAAGTTGTGAAATAATGAGTAAAAGGCATTGTTATTAGAAGTTTTAAAGAACACTTTTGATTTGAATTATACATCATTTCCCCATATTTCAAGGCGTTTTCGTTTACTTCGATTCATAATTTTATGACTATATCTCTCAGCATTTCTATTAATACTTTTTTCTGATGTGCCTTAGTTACAAAACCTTCCGCAATTACTTCATCTCTAATTTTTTGCAGATCGGTAAATAAAACCACCATAGTAAAGAATAAATACGACTAAAAAAACAATAAGATAACAATAAGAATCAACGTTCCCAAGTTACTGTTTGAAATAATACTATTTCAAATTAACGGAATCAATTGGTGCTACATATTCATTTTTTCCTGCGCCTATACCCGTGATAAAGATGATAACAGAAGTTAAAACTAACATCAGTAGGGAAGTATTCCAATTATGTGTCACATCATGCAACCATCCAAATAAGACAGGGCCGACAGCAGACAAAAGATAACCTAGTGATTGAGCCATACCGGATAATTCTGCTGCCTCATTCGTATCTTGAGTACGTAAACTAAAAAACATCATAGCTAAACTAAAGGCAAATCCCACTCCAATTCCAACCATAATAATCCATATTAGAATAAGGATCGTGCTTCCGTGTAAGATACCGAATACCCCTCCAATAAGCAAGACGACTGAAATTAGTACTAATGAATGCTGCTTCTTTAAACGTCCAGCTAAAATAGAGACAATAAACGTAGTAGGAAGCATAGCAAATTGCATTAAAGACAACATCCAGCCAGCTTCATGAGTGTTCAGCCCTTTTTGTTCAAGAATTTCAGGAAGCCACGTTATCATGGTATAAAAGATTAAAGATTGAAAACCCATAAATAACGTGACATTCCATGCTAGTCTAGAACGCCATAAGTTAATAGATTTGACTTTCTTTTCAGTTTGTACAAATCTAATAGATTTATGTTGATTTTGTATTTGTGGTAACCAAAAGAAAAGTGTAAAAAGAGATAAGATTCCCCAGCATCCGAGACCTCCTGACCATCCTAACCCTGATAATGAGGAAATGGGGATACTTATACCGGATCCAATAGCTCCACATAAATTCATAGAGACTATATAAATCCCTGTTATCATTCCTACATTTTGTGCAAAGTTATGTTTAATGAGACTGGGGAGTAATACATTACCAATGGCAATACATGAACCAATTAAAATTGTTCCTATAAATAAGGTTATTACACTACCAAAAGAACGTATTCCAAATCCAATAGTTAATAAGATTAAAGAAATAAATAGGATAAACTCTGTACTAAAACGTTGAGCTAACTTAGGGGCAAAAGGGGATAAGAATGCAAAAGTAAGTAAAGGTACTGTAGTTATTGTCCCTGCTAGTATATTAGATATGCCTAAACTGTCACGTATAGAATTTATTAGTGGACCCACTGATGTTAGTGGGGCTCTGAGATTGGCTCCCATTAGGATGATACCTATAATAAGTGATCCTATTCTAGGCTTTACATCCGGTTTCGGTTGTTCTAGTCGATTTGTTTTTTGCGAAATGCCCATGATCGCTATAGATCCTCCGTATTTAATACTAAAGCTTTTCTAAATTAGGTAATCAATTCATTTATTGTTTGGATTACCACACTTCTATATTGTTCCACAATAGTAACCGTAAAGCAGAGAATATAATAAAATGTTGTTTTCTACTTAACGGTTACTTTTAAACATTTTAATTAAATTAAGCGAATTTTTGGATTTCTCCCGTTAGTTAATAGGAGAACGACAAGCCCCTACTTTTATAC
>NZ_CP191577.1:2496780-2574506 GCF_050516475.1 Paenibacillus ottowii
CTTGTAACTTTATTAATTAATTGTTTTATCTTCCAAAGGTCTACTGGTTTATTCATTAATAAGTCATTAAAAATTTGTTTGATTTCTTGTGGGTAAACATTTCCTACCATACTAGAAAGTCCATTACATCCATTCATTATCTTTTCTGTAAGATTTACATCTCCACCAGCGAACATAATGAAATCATCTGGTAAGTCAGTATTATGGTGACGTTTGGCATCACTCTCTTCTTTAAGTCCTACAAGGTTAGAATACTTCTGGTTAATAACAGTCTTTAATGATTCAGCACTTAGCTCAAATCCTGTTCGGAAAGGATTATTATAAAGGACAACGTTTTTGGTGGTATGTTGTAGCAGCTCATTGATATAAGAAATAGCTTGTTGTTGTGTCGGCTGAATGTAAGGTGGAAACTGAATTAGAATAGAATCAAAAACAGATTCCTCAAGCTTTTTAACCAGTTTTATTGCATTTCTTGTTGTTGTAGCTGATACGCCAAACATCAGTTCAACATTTTCAAATTTTTGTTGATTAAAATAATCAATAATCTGAATACGCTCTTCAATGCTCATTGAATTTTGTTCGCCTGTCGTAGCAGACACAAGTAGTGAATCTATCCCGTTATCTGTTAAATGTTTAACAATAGGATTGAATCCTTCTAAATATAAGCTCTCATCATCACGAAAGGGAGTTGGAATAGCAACATTAAAATTTTTCATCAGTTATATCCTCCAGTGTATATACATTACAAGAACTAATTTGTACATAAGGTCAAATGCTAAATCTTTTCAGATAATTTTTTAAAGGTATATTTGAATGACTAAATTGTTCTATGTTCACCCTAGCCCTGAAATACTAGATTGAGAGCTACATTATTATGAACGAGTGACAAATGCTCCACGGCCACTTTAAAGAAAGTCTTCCGATACAGATTGATTGAGTAATGGATAAATATCTTTCCATTTCCATGAACATGCTCGAACGGCAGGCTTCCTACTCTTTATTAAAATCTCACTGTAGTAGATAATCTCTGTTTTTTGACTCCCCATCTTATCACCCTCCGCAAAATTTTTACACAGTTTTTATACTTTTAGGATTAAAGACTTTACTTGGATCTCTGTGCAACTAATAGTCTAAGACAGTTCAATTAATAGTACAATTCAATTATTTATATAATAACCATAGGTTTAACCTATGATATAATGTGTAATATCTTAGATTGTTTATAGGATTCCTATTGAAATTTATGTTAATGAACTTGCAAAATGCAAAGGTAGGAACTATTACCGTTTAAATCAGGAGGCTTTAGAATGGAGTTAAGACAACTTGAATATTTTTACGCTGTGTGCCAAGAGCTACATTTTACAAGAGCAGCAGAAAAGGTAGGGATTTCTCAACCTTCTTTAAGTCAACAAATTCGTTTGTTAGAACATGAAATTGGCACACTTTTATTTGATCGCATTGGTAAAAAGACGGCTCTTACGGAATCAGGGGAATTACTCTTAAAGTATACACGTAACATTTTTCATGAACTGGAACAGGCAAAAACCTCAATAGATGAACTAAATGGTCTTCAAAGAGGAACCATTTCTATAGGCACCTTGTTAACCGTTGAAAATTACCTCATTCCGCCCACATTACGTAGTTTCCATCATCTATATCCTGGTGTTAAGATATCTGTGTTTGGATTACGTACTGGGGATATTCAAAAACAACTGTTAGAAAATAAGCTGGATATAGGCATTGTTTTTTTACCTATGAAAGGGGATGAATTAGAAACCATTTCTTTATATAAAGAGGAAATGGCGTTTGCAGTGCCTGTTGGACACCCGTTAGAGAATCAGGATAAATTAGGTATAGAAGTCTTGCAAACAACACCTTCCATTTTACTTCCTGAACAATATTTTATAAGACAGCTTATAAATAAAGCTTGTAAAGACGTGGGGTTTATTCCAGAACCGATCTTTGAAATAACAACCATGCAATCTTTAATTAATATGGTTATAGATAGGATCGGGGTAACTATATTACCGAGGCCTTACTTAGAGTACCTTAACCATCCTCGTATC
This sequence comes from Paenibacillus ottowii, assembly GCF_050516475.1. NCBI lineage: Bacteria > Bacillati > Bacillota > Bacilli > Caryophanales > Paenibacillaceae > Paenibacillus > Paenibacillus ottowii. The sequence continues at coordinate 2,498,847 of NZ_CP191577.1, forward strand.
AGAATTATTCCCATTTTAAATGTTAATCTTGCTCGATATATAGGAATTATCTACAGGAAAGATAAATACCTGAGTGCTGCGACACGTATTTTTATTAATACTCTAAAAGAGGCTTCACTCCATTTGACTCAAGATTTTATGAAAGGCACTGATTAAACAGTCCACTCATTTTATTAATCTTTATTTATATACTCTTAATAATAGAGCTGGATATTTCACTATCTTTCTTTTTCTTCATTTTTTTTAAGTAGAATTACGTATAATCAGCGAAGTCTTGTAGATTTTCGTTATAGGAGCAGATCGCATCCCCTTCAATCGCCGGGCAAGACATTCCGTAACATCCCTTACCATATCAGGAATACAATTGGTTAATGTGGTCAATTCCGGATCAGTCATTAATCCTACAGGATGGTTATCAAATCCGATGACGGACATTTCTTGAGGCACAGATATCCCCTTTTGCTTTGCTGCTTTCAATAAACCAGTAGCTACAAAGTCACTACCTGTTATCATTCCATCCGGTAATTGATCAGAAGTAAATAATTGTTCCCCCAAGGCATACCCATCTTCCATAGTCATCAGACCCGTATAACATTGTGATTTCGTACAGACAAGACCGAATTGTTGGTGAGCCAGTTGAAACCCATTCCATCTTTTCTCCTGCAGTTGTGTCAGGTGATCCATACAGAAAAACAGATGACGGCGCCCCTTGGACAGCAAATATGCTGTCGCTTGAAAGACTGCATCTTCTTCATCCAATCGGAAGACATCGAGAAACTCTCCGTCCATCGCTTCGTTGCATATGACTCCAATGTGAGAACCTATATATTCTTTAATTTCTCTCTCCGAGAAATGGGAATGAGCAATAACCACGGCATCCATTTCTCGGCGTGCCAATCGGGTATACACATCACGTTCATACTCCCGAGATAATTCGGTCTGATAGATGACAAGTTGATACCCCATTGAGCCTAAAGATCGACTTAATGCACTAACAAGCTGACTGAAATAGGGATGTTCCACATCCGGGACAAGCACACCGATATGATTGCTGGCCTGTAAACGCAACTGAACCCCCTGCGTATTGCGGACATATCCCAGCTCCGTAATGGCTTTTTGTACTTTTTGTCTGCTTTCAATAGATACATGAGGATGGTTATTTAACACACGTGATACCGTCGACTTAGAGAGACCGCTTACACGTGAAATATCAATTATGGTGGGCAAAATTAACACCTCATTTAAGTATTGACCTGGGAACGTTCCCTGCAACTATGATATCGTTAACAAGCTATGGGAGGAGTCACACTCATGAAAGTCATATATACCCCCACTGTAACCGAATATCTGATATTGTTTGATTTTGACGAAACGTATTACCCGCATGAATGTTTGCCTGAACAACTCAAAATGGTGTACGAACTGGAACAATACCTCCAGCAGCTTGCCAGAAATCATCAGGTAAAGATAGCTTGGGTCACCGGAAGTAGTGTTCAGCAAATACAAGCAAAAATGAATATAGCCGGTATGACGCAGCTCCCCCATTTTATAGCGAGCAATCTGGGCACAGAGATGTGGGAAGTCGCGCCTGACGGACAACTGGTCACTGTTCCTTCATGGGCAAAGATCACAAGGGGCTCCGGATTCTCTCGAAGGGATGTAGAAGATTTAATTAGCGAATTAAAATCAATATTCAACATTGTTCTTGACGAACAGACTCAATTTGGGCAAACCGGATACAAAATGAACTACTATTATTATCCGGTATCAGCAGTCAAAACCCAATATGATATACGTATCATCAGGCATCTGGCTGCAAATCATGGAATCGGAATTAATATCAATATTTGCAATCCCAAGGCGGGTGATCCTGAGCATGCATATGATGTCGATTTTATCCCCGCAGGAACTGGAAAGAAAGCAGCTGTGCAATTCCTGATAGATTATAGTCAGGTCCCTCTGTCCAAAACATTGGCTTTCGGTGACAGTGGAAATGACATCGAGATGCTTCAGATGGTTGCCCATGGATATCTTCTCCAGAATGCAACGGCAGAGGCAAAGTCATGCCACAACAACGTTGCCCCTTACCCTTACGCCGAGGGAATTTTACATGTATGCAGAAATTTCTTTGGGGAGTAATTCAGATTTTGCGTACGAACTTGATTCGTTCTTTTTTAATTTTCTATACAAAAGTCACTCTATCCTGCCCGTTAGTTAAACAAAGGCAGCTAATCACTTTGATTGGCTGCCTTCTTGTTTGTATTGAATAGTTTTCACCTTAGTCCAGTCCATTTCTTATTTAGTAACTATAGGAGTTTTAGTTCCACTGCTCATTTTATTAAATAGTAAGATGGCAAGAATTAAAGCTATGCTTACAGCGGCAAAACCCAGCCAATTCAAATATAGGACAGATGTACGACTGATGACTAGCCCGCCTAATCCAGATCCCAGTGCAAAACCAAATTGGATGAACGAAGTATTTACGCTAAGAGCAATGTCCGGATTTCGAGGCGCCGGAGTAACCAGATATAGTTGCTGGGCCGGGGAAATGCTCCACGTTGCTAACATGAAAATCATTAATACCAAGATTAATACCCAGAGATTGACTCCGGCTAGAGCGAATAAAAGAAGAGTCGCCGACATAAAATAACGTAATAACCAAGGCCGTCAAAATGGTTGGATTTCTTAAAATAGAGAGCTGCATTCTGAGGGTAACCTTTTCTTCTTCTTTGATTGCCGGAACCTTTTGATAGATAATCAGTAATGGAAGAACACTTAATAAGCTTTTATAACATCTCCATTATAACCATAACTTTTCCTACGACTTTAGATTTTATGTTAATTATTAGGCCCCTTTAGAGTCTCGTGAACGTGATGTAATCGACTTGGGCAGGCTCTGCCGATTCAATCCGAAGTGCCCGGTTGATCTGTCCTCGGTGATATTGCCCATGTAAGAGGACCTGCAACAAGATGTCCCGAGCGGACGTTCGGAACGAAACCCCGCTCTGGTTCTCATAGTCAATCATCTCATCCAGTTCGAATTCCTTGAGCCCTTCGATATAGATGCGATATTGCTCGGCGTTTTCTTCGAACATCGTCCGGATCGCCGTCAGGTCTTCCGTTTCCTCCCACAACGAATATTTCGCACTGCCCTTGCCCTGCAATCGGTCCAGCCAGACTCGTTCCGCGACCGCAACATGCCGAACCAGCTTCAGAAGGTCCTTGTTCCTCGTCTCACTCTCCTCGAGCGCGTCCATGATGCGTCCGTCCGCCCAGTATAGGTGGTCCATCATACACTTGATTGTCTTCATTTCAGTCTCCCCCTCTTCTTTTCATCGATTACTTATACCTAATGTATCGCGTTAGTTTAACGACTTCAAACTTTTAATTACCTGATAAAGCGACGTCGTGTTTCCCCGGGAGGCATACAGCTTTTAGCTTTGTTTGAGCTTGCTAAAAACGGGTTTTCGTTCAGTCAGGAAGTACAGCAGGGCCAGAGCCGGGAGAACTGTACCCAAACCAGCTGCAGTCTGCCAGCCACCTTGGGCGTATGCCCAGCCGCCCAAGGAAGAGCCAGCTGCACCGCCCAAGAAAAATAACGACATGAACAGTCCATTCAAGCGTCCTCTTGATTCTTTGCCAATCGAATAAATAGCGCGTTGACCCAATACCAGATTGCCCGAAACAGCCATATCCAGTGTAATTGCAGCGACAACCATCAGCAGTAAACTCACAACAGAATGACCTTTTACCAGTACGGCTAGCAGGAAGGAAAAAACAGCTACCACCAGAAATGTGCCGGTTAAAGCCCGGGTCCAGCCTTTGTCGGCTAAACGGCCACAAATAGGTGCGGCAATAGCGCCACCCACACCAGCTAAGGCAAACCATGCAATCCCCTGCTGTGAGAGGCCAAAGTGATCCGCCAGATGCAGAGGAATAACGGTCCAGAACAAGCTAAAGGCGCCAAACAGACAAGCTTGATAGAAAGCGCGGCGACGTAGAACGGGTGTACGGACAAATAGGGAGCCAAGCGATAGAATCAATTGTCGATAATTTAATGTAGGTGTCGGTTTCCGTTGTGGAAGCACACGGGACAAAACAAGGGTAAGCAGGGCAATCAAAACCATTGAAAAAGCAAAGATCGCTTGCCATCCCCATAAGCTGGCTACAAAGCTGGCCAACGGTCGGGCAAACATAATACCAAGCAGCAAGCCACTCATGACATTGCCGACTACTCGTCCACGTTGTTCTTCTGAAGATAAATAAGTGGCGTAGGGAACAAGAATTTGGGCGACCACCGAGCCAAGGCCAATGAACAGGGAAGCGGCCAGGAAAATTCCTGCGTTGTGGACAAAGGTAGCACCGGCTAGCGCGAGGACCACTACGACCAAAGAAATAACAGTGAGGCGGCGGTTCTCAACAAGATCACTAAGCGGAACTATAAACAGCAAACCAAGCACATACCCAATTTGCGTAATCGTCACGATCAGACTAGCAACAGATGAGGACAATCGGGTAGTTTCACTAATTGGTCCAACCAGTGTCTGCGCGTAATAAAGATTGGCCACGATAATTCCACAAGAAGCGGCAAGCAAAAATGTGAGCCAGGTGGGAATAGACTTGCGTTCGGCTAAAGAATTCATGATGATATACCTCCATCCAAATACAAAGAGCGTTCATTATAAATGCAAAATTATTTTTTCATACTTTTTTCCCATGCGCCCCTAACGGATATACCTGTCTCCATAGCTGCGTCTTCTAGATCATGAATGTCCTTTTTTTCTAGTGTAAGAGTTATAGCAGTTAATGCATCGTCAATATGTGCTTCTTTGGTAACTCCTATAATGGGTACAGTCCCCTTTACAAGGGCCCAAGCCATTGCTACGGGGGCCGGTCCAACTTTATATTTGTCTCCAATCTCGCTCATCACATTGATTAAATTTTGAAGTTTTCTTAGGGTTTCTATACTAAAGGCTTCTCCTCTTCTTGTATTGCTCTGGAACGGATGATTAGCATTATATTTGCCTGTTAGTGCTCCTTGTTCCAGGACCATATAAGAGAAGAAAACGATATGATTATCGTTACACCAATCGATAATACCTGCCTCTTCTGATTCCCTATATAATAAACTATAGTGATTTTGAACGGCTGCAAGTTCCAAGCCCTCTTTTTCCAGAATGCTAACAGCCAATTTCAATTCATCCAAGTTATGATTAGATACCCCGATGTGTTTAATCTTATTTTCCTTTGCAAGGGGGATGATTTCTTGTGTCCATTTTTCAACATTCCGGGGATTGTGAATCCAATAAAGGTCAATATTTTCCCTACAAAGTCTCTCCATACTTTCCTTTAATGACTTCCTCATGTTTTGCTCTTGGCCATCGAAGGGTGTGAACTTAGTAGAAATCAATATATCTTGTTCTCCCTTAATGAAATGGCCTAAAATGGTTTCCGATGCGCCATAACCATATACGGCTGCAGTATCCCATAAGGTAAAACCATGTTTAACGGCTTTTTCATAAACAGGTCTCAATTCCTCCGCAGTATAGTTATTTCCAAAAACCCGGTCTCCACCGTTAACACCTGTGCCCCATGACCACGTTCCCAGTGCAATAGCTGGTATTTTGTCGTTTTTCATGGTTACATATTTCATGATGAACTCCTCGCTTTCCAAATTTTAAATTTCCTCCGCAATCGCCCTTCTGATTCTACTCAACGACACGGGTGTAATTCCGATATAAGAGGCGATATAGGCTAGATTGATACGCTTCTCCAACTGGGGATACCTTTTTCTAAAATCCAAATACCTCTCCGTTGCACTTTTTAATAAAAAACTGCTCTCTCTTTGAATTTTATATTCCAACTTACGTTCCAATAATTTTGTATAAGCTTTCATGCAATATATATGATTCTCTATTAATTTTTTGAAATCATTACATGACATGGCCATAACGACACTATCCTCCAAAGCCTCGATACAACGGTTTGAAGGTTTATGATCAAACAATATTTCATAACAAAGCACTGAACCCTCTTTTGAAAAAAATCTTGTGATATCATCCCCATTAACATCTATATAAAAGCTTCTTAATAAACCGGAGATAACAAAGTATATTTCTTTTTGTACAACTCCCTGATGAACTAATAAATCTCCTTTAGCAATTTTCTTTTTTGTAAACTTATTCATTGCATGGTTAACGACCTCTTGTGGCAGCTTATCCTGCATAAGCAGTTCAATTGAATTTTGGATTTGAGCGAATTCATCCTTCATCTGTTTCCTCCTTCACTCCCATACTTTATATTTGGTTGCGTTCAGAATTCTGCAACATCTGTCTAGATTATATTTCCATACTTACACCTTGTAATTAACAAAAGATAATAATATGTATATTAAGCGAGTCCACTTCCCTACACTCCGCAGCAGCGTTCATCCATGGGTTATCAATCATCCATTTTTGATTTTTTGTAGGCTAAGGGTGTCATGTTCATTGCTTTTCTGAATCTTTCTATAAAATAGCTTGTACTGTTAAATCCGACCTTATAGGCAACTTCTGTAACGTTAGATTCTGCTTGCTGCAGTAAGACCAAGCTTTTTTGAATTCGATAATCCATGACATAATTCAGCGGAGTTATCTTTAACACTCGTTTGAAATATCGGCAGCATTCAGAACGGCTCAATTGACCAGCTTTCGCAATATCATCTAATGTGACTTTTTCAGTGTAATGTAAATAGATCCAATTTAACATTTGCTTGATCCGCTGACTCTTTACCATTTCCGTCTGGTCATATTCTAATTTAAAGCCATTCATGACCAAATTTTTCCAGATCATTGTTAAATGCATGGTAATATCCATCTCAAAGTATGGTGATTTTTGTTGAATACATTGATTGATTTTAAAAATGGCATCTAAGATGTTTTTCCCCCAGAGCTCATTAGAATCTATATATACATAAGGTAAGTTAGTTGCTTGAATATAAGGGGCTACATAGGGGCTGTAAAGCTCTGGTGATAAAACGTAATGAGGAGAAGCGTTTAAACAGATATACACACAACCCGATTCATTCTGATCTTCCGCCATATGTAGGCAGCCACTATTTATAAATAAGCCATCACCTTGTCGTACAATTCGTTTGTCTTCATTAATTTGAAAAATCGCTTCCCCTTTTACAACCAGAACAAATTGAATTTCATCATGCCAATGAAGAGGTATATGTCCATGTATATTTTGGTTAATCGTTGTTTCATAACATGCAATCGGTAGTACGACTGTCCGATGCTCAGTTAGTTCTTTTAGGTTTTGATCAACCATGAAGTTTTTTATTTGCAAATCATCACAACCTCAATATATTTATATTTTTTTATCATATTCAAGTATAATTCAAAAAAATTTTCACCTATTATAACACTATTATTATATCTCAAGGTGGAGAATATTCATGAACAAATCAGCTAGAAGGACAGGATTATTTCTTGTTATCACAGGAGCTATATTTTGGGGTGTCAGCGGGACCGTTGCCAAAAAACTCTTTCAACAAATTGATGTCAATTGGCTTGTAACGGTACGTTTACTCATGGCTGGTGTCTTACTGTTGGCTGTACAATTTTTGGTAAAGGAACGTTCACAAATATGGACTGTATGGAAAAATAAAAGAACCACTTTTCAACTCATTGTCTACGGTTTGGTGGGTATGCTAGCGGTCCAATATACGTATATGGCCTCGATCCAAAGTGGTAATGCTGCTGTTGCGACACTATTACAGTATCTAGCACCTGTAATGATTATCATCTATTTAGTTCTGCGAAGGCACATTGTCTTCACACGAAAGGATCTGTCAGCTATTTTTCTGGCTTTAGTGGGGTGTTTTTTCTTATTAACAAACGGCTCCATTTCTCAACTATCTGTCCCGACGGTCGCAATCGTTTGGGGGATCTTATCAGCAATAGCCCTGGCTTTTTATACCTTATACGCCATTCCTCTTTTGAAGCAGTACGATTCCCTAGTTATTGTAGGTTGGGCTATGATCATTGGCGGTTTGGGATTAAGCTTGATCCATCCTCCTTGGCAGGTCGATTTTAAAACCTTGACACCAGAAACCTATTTATACCTAGCATTCGTTATCATCTTCGGTACAATGATCGCATTTTGGTTCTATATAGAAAGTTTACAAAGTCTATCACCAAAAGAAACAAGCTTTCTAAGTAGTTTGGAACCGCTAGCTGCTGTTCTAACAACTGTATTTTGGTTAAAAGAGCCTTTTGGCTTCTTCCAATGGATGGGTGTATTATGTATCATCGGGCTGATCTTGTTATTAGCATTCAATAAAAAGCCTTCTTCAAATAACCAATCAAAAGAAGATATCTCGCTTTCAGAGTGAGTAAATTTTACGGGTAGGCATTAGGGTAAAACTGCTCGTTAATGGAGCAGAAAACGGCAGCCGTTTTCATGGCTGCCGTCTCATATATGAAGCTACCGTTTGGGTTTCGTATAATGATACATCCGAACGTTAATTTGTTTTTTGGGGAGGTTGCATAATCATAAAAGGTATATTTTGTACTCCAACCATTCGTACATACGTAAATAATTGGCCTTTATGGTGAATCTCATGGTCTTTCGCCGTGGATAGCCAGAAGCTCCCCGTGCCAAGGAAGTTTTTAAATTCAATCTCCTTTTCTAGCTGTTGAGCATTTAATTCCTTCAATTCTCGAATTGTTTCCTCTGTCAATTGATCGACTATGCTGCCTACATCGGCTATTGTGTGATATTGATCTATTTTTGTCGGTGGAGTGAAGGTACCATTTTTTACAGTTTTCACGAACATTTCCATAGAACTGGCTATATGAACAATTAGGGAACCCATAGGCATCGCATTGTCCCAGGGTTTAAAGTCAATATGTTCATCCGGAATCACTTTAACCAATTCTTGCAACACCAATCTGTGCCTCAGCCATTCCTGAAGATATTGAGCTACTACAGACATGCTACCAACCTCCAAAATTTAGTAGTTTCCTAAGGTAGTAATTCTATACTTGCAACCCATTACCTTCTTTTATGAAAAGGATACAGATGAAAAAGGAACGATTTATCATCCGATGGGTGTTCCATCAGGTAATTTAATATCTGGTTTCAACAAAACCACGTCCCCCTTTTCGGGTATTCCGCCAAGGACTAATACCTCTGACTTAAAGCCTGCTATTCGTCGAGGAGGAAAGTTGACTACAGCTATGATTTGTTCCCCTATCATTTCTTCAGCTACATATCTTTTTGTAATTTGTGCACTCGATGTTTTTATTCCAATATCTTGTCCAAAATCAATTTCAAGTTTAATGGCAGGTACTTTGGCTTCTGCAAAAAACTCAGCGTTAATGATGGTTCCAACCCGAATATCGAGTTTCAAAAAATCGTCAATCGTTGCCATGTAAGTATTCTCCTCATCCATTGTTTTCTTAAATCTTACAATAATCCGTAAACAATTTTAATAATTTTGCAAAACACAATATACCATAACTGAAATAGCCCACAGAGTGGGCTTCAATCACGTAAATCACTTCATTCAGTCTTTTAAAAAACAATATAATTAAACACCTAAAGAATTCCGCAAATTTAGAAATGATTCATGAATTAAGAATTGAAGTAACCGATATTAGATCCATTGGTATACCCTGCAACTGCAAAAAGAGAGAATTTTATGTGAATGGGCTACATTATACCGTTAGATCAGCAATCGACAAAGATGCGGCAGATTTATCTGATTAAGATTACAGATTAATGGAGAGACAGAAAATTTTAGATAGAGAGCAAGGGGTAGCATTTATTATAGATACATCAAGGTTCAGACAAATCATACAAATGGACGCTGTAAAACCAAGAAATTTATTTTTAGTTGCTGTAAAGGACAAAATTCTTACCGACGGTAAGTACCACAATACGGTTATAATGGGACGTTTTAATTATAATAGGTCGTTTGCGAGATTTGTAAGAAATCAGCACCAAGTCGAACAAGAAACGAAGCGGACAGAATAGTGCTGTTCAAGCGATAACGTTCACCTTTGTGCCCGGATTTCAAACTTTTTAGCTTGATTAAGAAATACGACCGCGTAGCGGCATCCCATGTACATTTTTAACTCGGCTTGTATACTAAAAAAGTTTTATGCGAATAACGCATAAATATCAATATGTAGCTTCCATATGTAGTAAACTTTGCTTGGATGATGGATTTACGTGATGACAAAGACTTAACACAACAGTATTCATAGAGAGGCATGATTTAAATGATTTTGGAGGATATGTATTATGGAAAATGGCGTCCCAGTGAACAAGTAAAGTCAACCGACCCTGAATCTCAAAAAGTGAATCAAAAAATTAGCGATCTTATGGAGATGTTGAAAAATAAATTACCGGCAGTCGATTTTGAGCAAATTGAAGTCATGCTTGATTTATTAAGCGAGTCAACTTCCCTGCACTCCGCAGCAGCGTTCATCCACGGTTATCGGACGGGGGCATTAACGATGATTGAAGTATTTAGCAGTGAGAAAGAATGAGTTGCTGGTCATAAACGATAAGGAAAATGATGGAGAAAAGAGCACTTTATCAGCTTAAATAAGCCCAGTTTACAGCACGCCCTACAACTACAAAAGGGAGATGGCGCTTTGCCATCTCCCTTTCTCTTATTCCTACTCACACTTCCTGCTTAAAAACATAGTACCTATACAGGTGGTCGGTGAGCGGAGCGGGCAGAATTGTTCTGAAGAAGCGGAGCGTTCGCCTTTGCAACGGGATTTTAACCTTACCAGGTGTCATATAAATGAAAAAATCCCGTTGCAACAGCGATCGGAAGAATAATCTGCACGCGCAGCGCCTCCCCTCGGAACAACTATGTTTTTAATCCCCCACCCGATTCAAAAACACCTTGGTCCGTTCCAGCTGCGGATTGCCAAAAATCTGCTCCGGTGTACCAGATTCTGCAATTTCTCCGTTGTCCATAAAAATAACGCGATCCGCCACATCTCTTGCGAAATTCATTTCATGGGTCACGATGACCATCGTCATGTGCTCCTCAGCCAGCTTTTTGATCACTCGCAGCACCTCGCCTGTCAGCTCGGGATCAAGGGCTGAGGTCGGCTCGTCGAATAGCAAAATATCAGGATTCATCATCATTGCCCGGGCAATCGCCACACGTTGCTTCTGGCCCCCCGACAATCGTGACGGATACGCATCCGCTTTATCCGCCAAGCCGACTTTAGCCAGCAACTCGGTGCTCTGGCGCCGCAGCTCAGCCTTGCTCACCTTTTTCACCAGCTTTGGAGCCAGTTCCAGGTTATCCTGCACTGTCAAATGAGGAAACAGATTAAAGTGCTGAAATACCATGCCCATCCCGGTAGTTATGCTCTTAATATCGCCTGCCGAAGCATACTGACCGTTTTCCACCAGTGCCTTATCATGGATGCGAATCGTCCCGCCCGTCACATCTTCCAGGTGTACCAAACTACGGAGCATGGTACTTTTCCCTGAACCTGAAGGACCGATGACAGCTACAACCTCGCCCGCCTTAACATTAAAGCTCACTCTTTTCAGAACGTCGAGCTGGCCGAACGATTTTTTCAAATCGGTTACTTCTATTGCGTTTGTGTTCATATCCCGACATTCCTTTTACTCAAATTTAAAACGTTTTTCCAGCGCTCTGAAGAATATAGTAAGCACCAAAGCCATCAACAAATAAATAACTGCCGCTACAACATAAGGCACAATCGTAAAATCGCGGTTTACAGCTGTATTCGCAAAATGCAGAAGTTCCGGTACCGCTACTGCATACAGCAAAGCCGTGTCTTTCACCAGGGTCGTCGCCTCATTGGTTACCGCAGGCAAAGCAATCCGTACCATTTGCGGCACAATGACTCTGATCAGCGTTTGCGACTTGCTCAAGCCCAGCACTTGCGAAGCTTCGTATTGCCCTTTATCAATCGACAACATCCCGCCTCTAAAAATTTCTGCAAAATAAGCCGCATAATTCAGTACAAACGCCAGTACCGCTGCCGTTGTCCGGTCAAGTACCAGATATTCCCCAATAACAGGCAACATCGGCAAACCAAAGCAAAAGAACAATAATTGCAGCAAAAGCGGCGTACCCCTTATAACATAAATGTACGTGTGCATCAGCCAGGCAATAGGCTTAAACCGACTTTTAGCCAGTAGCGTAACGATAAATCCCAGCGGAATAGACAAGATGAGCGTAATAAAAAATAAAATAACCGTCATCTGTGCCCCTTCAAGCATAGGCTTCATAATTCGTAAAATATATTCCATACTCATAACCTTCGACTCCTAAACCCTTAGTTCAATATACATTACGTATTAATTTAATACTTTATCTTCACCGAACCATTTTTTTGAAATCTCAGCCGCTTTTCCGTTCTTATGCAGCTCACCCAAAGCAGATTGCAGTTGCGTCAACAGCTCTTCGTTCCCTTTTTTCACGCCAATGCCGTATTCCTCAGGAGCCAGTGATTCATCAAGCAGCTTATACGTCCCTGGTTCCTTAGACATATAATACTTGGCAACAACCTCATCAATGACAACAGCATCCAGGCGACCGGTTTTCAAATCCGTCAAAGCGAGAACGTTGTCCGGATACTCGGACACTGGCTTCAATTTACTTTTAATCGGATTTGCATCCAATGCATCGGCTGCTGAGGACAACGTTTGAAGTCCCACCGTTTTGCCCGCCAGATCAGCCAGCTTGGAAAGACCGGAAGCAGCCGGAACAACAATTACCTGACTATTTTTCAGATATGGCTTCGTGAACAGCACCTTTTCCTTACGCTCATCCGTAATGGTGTATCCATTCCAAATGAGATCAATACGTCCACTGTTCAGCTCGGATTCTTTGGCAGACCAGTCAATCGGCTGAAATTCCACTTGTTTGCCCATTTGTTCCCCGGCCGCCTTCGCATAATCAATATCAAAACCGGTTAACTCGTTATTTTCATTTCTAAAGCCCATCGGCGCGAATTTATCATCAATCCCAATAATCAACTTGCTGTTATCCTTACCGCCGGAACATCCGGCCAGCACGATCATAATCAACCCAATCATCATCGTAAACATGGCTGCTTTTCTCATCTTATTCCCCTCCAACAATGGTAACCCCCGTATTTAAGAATAGGCGGCAAACGCTTTAGTTCGTTAACACGTTATCAGAGTATCATCATACCATACCGCAGGATACTCGTCGAGAGGAATCAGCGGAATCTTATCCTTATAAAAATGGAAAACTTGTGACGAAAATTTGACCTGTGTTCTATAATGTAAAACCTTACCTTGACATGTTAGCTTATCCGTTTTATTATTTTTCCTAGTATTCTTATAAGCTTTTATATATTTCCGGAAATTTGGTAGCAACAGAATGTAAATCAGCTTGATAGACAGGAGAAATAATGTCCCATGTACATTTTAAAACGTCTTTTCACGATGCTCATTACGTTATGGATTATCGTCACTTTAACGTTTATTATCATGCACATCATTCCAGGAGATCCGTTCTCGAACGATTCCAAGACCATTCCAGAGACCGTATTGCAAAATATGCGTGCTCGGTACAATCTGGACAAGCCGCTCGCTGTGCAGTATGTATTGTATCTCAAAAATCTGCTCGTGCTGGATATGGGGCCGTCTATTCAATCGAAAACAACCGACGTAAATATGCTTATCGCCAGAGGCTTTCCACCTTCTGCACTGCTGGGCATTCAATCCATCGTGGTTGCGATTATAGCCGGTATTTCGCTCGGAACATTGGCTGCTTTACACCATAATCGACCGCTGGATTATATTTCGATGTTTATTGCCATTGTTGGTATTTCTGTACCCAGCTTCATTTTGGCACCGCTGTTAATCAAGTATGTTGCCGTCAAATGGCATCTGCTCCCAGTTGCCTCATGGGGAACCTGGCAGCATACAGTGCTTCCATCGCTAGCTCTCGCTGTTTCACCTCTTGCCGTTATTGCTCGTTTTATGCGGACAAGTATGCTGGAGGTCATGCATGAGGAATACATACGCACCGCCAAAGCAAAAGGCTTGTCCTCCTGGGCAGTGGTTATTCGTCACGGTCTACGTAATGCATTGATTCCGGTGCTGTCCTTTATCGGACCACTATTCGCTTCTGTGATTACAGGTACCTTTGTCGTCGAAAAAATATTCGCCATACCCGGCATCGGTAAATATTTCGTAGACAGTATTTTTAACCGGGATTATCCAGTCATTATGGGTACGACCATTTTCTACAGCGCCATTCTGGTTGTCACTTTATTTTTAATTGATATTTCCTATCGCCTTGTCGATCCGCGGATCAAATTAGTCAGCAAAGGAGATTAACATGAAAGCAGCACCTACTGTCGAAAAAGACAGCCTGTTTAGTCTTGTAGACCGCAGTCAGATGCCCGCCCCCACATTAACCAGACCCCAAGAGTCACCATGGCGGGATCGGCTTCGCAGACTTTTCAACAACAAGCTTGCTCTGTTGGGGCTTTCCCTTCTTATCATTATTATGGTGCTGGCGATTGTCGGGCCTTCCATGGTCCCTTATGCACCCAGTGATCAGTCCCTTTTGAAGACGAATCTCTCTCCTTCGAAAGAACATTGGTTTGGCACGGACGATCTAGGCAGAGACGTATGGGCACGGACATGGGCTGGGGCCAGAATCTCACTTATGATTGGTTTTGCCGCTGCTGCCATTGATTTGGTGCTTGGCATTCTTGTCGGTTGTGTAGCTGGTTATTGTGCAGGGCATGGCAAAATGGGCGACCGAATTGACAATATCCTAATGCGTATTATTGAAATTTTATACAGTATCCCTTATCTGCTGGTCATCATTCTGCTGCTCGTCATTATGAAGCCTGGCCTGCTCACGATGATTATTGCTTTATCTATTACCGGATGGGTCGGCATGGCCCGGGTAGTACGCGGGCAAATCCTACAGCTCAAGCAGCAGGAGTACGTGCTGGCTGCCCGCAGCTTAGGGACATCTCATTCACGCATTATTTTCAGGCATCTGCTGCCGAATGCAGCGGCCATCATTATTGTGAACCTGACGTTCACTATTCCGTCGGCTATCTTTGCCGAATCGTTCCTGAGTTTTCTCGGTCTGGGGATTCAATCTCCTTCGGCAAGCTGGGGGACGATGGCTAACGATTCACTCGGCGTTATTTTAAGCGGTCAATGGTGGCGCTTATTCTTTCCCGGACTGATGATATCGCTCACCATGCTGGCATTCAACACACTTGGAGACGGGCTTCAGGATGCACTTGATCCGCGTTCACAGCATTAACAACAGAGATATCCAATTGGACAAGAAAGGGGTGTCACTATGGTCCGCAGCTTCTACAGCTTCTCGCCGAACCGCAGAAAAAATGGCAATTCCTTTATAGTGGTGCGCACACGAGGCATACCTGCCGGAAAGGAGGATGAATAGCTCCCGGTACGGTGTACTTTATTTTTCAATAAATAACCATAATAATGGAGGAAAACGACGATGAAAAAAATGCATTGGATGACAATCATCTTACTTTTGGCCGTAACGGCTTTGGCAGGATGCTCTGGCAATGCGGACAAGACAGCAAGCAACGACTCGTCCGCTGCGTCTCAAGCAGATGTCCCGCAAGAAATTACAGCCAATCTGGCTGGTGGCGAGCCTTACACGCTGGACCCTGCTTTCGCATCAGATACAACGTCCTATTTTGTCATTGATAACCTGTATGAAGGGCTGTATACATACGACAAAGCCGGTAAAATCGTAGAAGGTGCTGCCAGCAAAGTAGATGTATCTCCTGACGGCAAAACGTACACCTTTACCATTCGTGACGGCGCAAAATGGTCGAATGGTGACCCGCTGACAGCTAAGGACTTTGAATACTCCTGGAAACGGGTACTGAATCCGAAAACAGCTGCTTACGATCCTTCTGCCCTCTATTACATCAAAGGTGCCGAAGCGTACAACACGGGCAAGGGTAAAATTGAAGACGTAGGTGTTACAGCTAAAGATGATAAAACACTTGTCGTTGAGTTAAAATCACCGCTGAGCTTCTTCCCAACGATTGCTGTCGGTCACGCCTATTTACCCGTGAACCAAGCTGTGGTGGAGAAGAGCGACAAATGGGCAGCAGAAGCTAACACAATTGTCGGCAATGGCGCGTATGTAGCCAAGGAATGGAAGCATAACGAACAAATTACGCTGACGAAAAACGATCAATACTGGAACAAAGATGCCATTACAATGGCAACGATTAACTTTAAAATGGTTCAAGACTCCACAACCTATTATCAAATGTACAAAACAGGCGATCTGGATCTGATCCTGAGCCTTCCGGTAGATACACTGGATCAGGAAAAGAGCAACAAGGAATTCCTATCGCACCCGTCTTTTAGTGTGTACACGTATTCTTTCAACGTAAAA
Source organism: Paenibacillus ottowii (assembly GCF_050516475.1). Classification (NCBI taxonomy): domain Bacteria; kingdom Bacillati; phylum Bacillota; class Bacilli; order Caryophanales; family Paenibacillaceae; genus Paenibacillus; species Paenibacillus ottowii. The sequence goes on from NZ_CP191577.1 coordinate 2,515,291, forward strand.
CAAAAGCCGTTTGACAATAAAAAAATCAGACAGGCCATTGCCTACGCCATTGACCGTGAAGCACTGGCTACCAACGTAACCAAAGGCGGCGAAACTCCGGCATACGGATATGTTCCATACGGGACAACAACACCGTCCGGCAAGGACTTCCGTGATGAAGCACCGAAAAAATACTATGAATTTGATGCGGCCAAAGCAAAGCAATTGCTGGCTGAAGGTCTGAAAGAAGAAGGTTTGACCAAGCTGCCTCCGATCACCTTCAAATACAACACGTCGGACAAGCATAAAAAAGTAGCTGAAGCCATTCAGGAAATGCTAAAAACGAATCTGGGGATTGAAGTGACGCTGGAGAATCAGGAATGGAAAACGTATATTGATACCTTTAAACAAAAGAACTTCCAGATTGCTCGTATGGGCTGGGAAGGAAACTTCCTTGATCCACTTGGCGTATTGGGGCATTATACTTCCAAAAATTCGAACAACTTTACCAACTGGAGCAATCCAGAGTACGACAAGCTGATCGAATCTTCAACCTTTGAGCTTGATCCGGCAAAACGTTTTGAACAGCTTCATCAGGCGGAAGACGTATTGATGGAAGATCTGCCGATCATTCCAATTCAGTTCTCTGCGGATACTGCATTAATCAGCCCTAAAATTCAAGGTATCGTATTTGATGCTCGTTCGAACCCAGATCTACGTTTTGCAAAACGGGTCGAAAAATAATGATTTTACGTTTCGGGATTACTGCCCTGATTGTCGGCACCTTAGGATTTCTATACGCCGCCCCCCATCTCATGTATGGTCGTGAAAACCTGGCTACCGCGAATCTACTATTTCTGTTAGGATTGCTGGGCTTGGTGATCGGTGCGATCTTCCATGTTCTGCAAAGTGGTTTTCTCACCCTCTTCCTGCGGGGATTTGCCGACATCGGTCAGTTGTTCATTCGGCAATCCAAGGCATTACAGGAGGAAAATGAACGTTTGCGTTCCGATGAATCTCTGTCAGCCTGGAAAACATCCATGTTCCGCCACCTCAGGGTATATACCTCGGGGTGCGGGGCGGGGCTTTTACTTTGCTCGGTGGTATTAATGGGGATGAGTTAAGGAAATGAGAAGCTTTCTTGCGGTTGGTGGACGCTACGCGTGCAGATTGTTCTTCCGATCGCCACCGCCCCCGGATTTCTATTAAACTAAAACCTGTAAAGGTTAAAATCCGGGGACAAAAGCGAACGCTTCGCTTCTCCAGAACAATTCTGCCCGCTCCGCTAGCAACCGCCAATAGAGCTTCTATACGTTTTAGTGATTGGTAATATGAAAAGAGAGAGTTCCGCAAAGCGTTTGCTAGCGGAGCTCTCTCTTTTTTCATTTTTTATATAACTTTGAAAAGTTTCTCATAGTACTACAAGACTTATTAGCCTTAATAAATACGCTTTTCCTTCGCTTCTTGCAGCCATGACGGGAACTCGTTAAGTAATAGTTCGTACAGTTGATTGTCTTCCATAGATTCAATATCTTGTATTTGAAAGAAATTAGCGTTATCTACCACACGGCCTTCTATGTTGTCTAGCTTCTTTAATACGCCAAAGTCGGATTCACCCACACCGATAAATTGCCAGAAAATTGGCTCTCCTGATGAATCAATGACCGCGTTGTCAATGTTATCCCCTTTGCCACGCTTCACACCGCCATCGTTAATAAAAATAACAAAAGCCGGATCTGAAGAGGGTTCTTCCTTAGTGTACTTGGCAATGACATCGCGCATCACTGGAGGCTCATCATTTCTACCAAACTTGGGCAAATAATCATTGGACAAAATATGTTTTTCAACATAGTTGTCAACGTCATTTTCGGTAACGGCTGGCAACCGTGAAAAACGGTGATCATACACCCACACATCCAGTACCCCATCATCATCCAAAGAACTTGCTACAGCAACAATTCTCTCCAACACTTTTTGGACGGTTCCATTTTTGTACAAACTTCTCATAGATCCAGAAATATCGAGCACTAATCCAACTCTTGCGGTCACATTTGTTAGATTCTTTTTAGTCAGTACCAATTGCGCATTCTTTTTAAGTAAAGAAATACCGCTCATGTTCCCCACGCTCCTCTATGATGTTTTCACTAGTCCGTCTAATCTACCATCTGCGTCGCCGATCGTCGCCTCTGAGGGGATAGTCGCTCAATTCTCCGAGTTGGTCATGTGCAGTCTTATAAATGCGGAGGATCGCTTGTACCTTGTTAAAATCATTATCCTCCGGGCCGAATCCCTCCATATACATCCTTTGGATAATGTTTTGGAAAAAATCTACACGCTCGCGGATCGAATCCTGCTCGATTTGCAGCACATCTTCAAAGCTATGTTTCTCGGCAAATTCAGACAGCTCATCAACTTCCTGTTCTTGGTATCGATCTCCCCGAGTTTCGGGATTGAGATCAATCGAGGTACGCAGGGTGGACAATAAAATATTTTCGCGTGCCAGCATGACATGAAAATCTTTGTTCTTCAACAGATCTGTAACGATCAGACGGCACATTTCTTTGTTCTGTAGCAGAATCCCGTCAAAAGGATGCAGCGTCCACACACCATAGTTAAAAAATAAATTAAAATTGAAGCTGCTGCTTCCATACTGATATACAATGTTGATTTTCGATTCGTCGATGATTTCAAATGAAAATTCCAGCATGCATTCTCCTTTGGGATTCCAATATTTAACTCTATCCTATCAGAAAATGCATGATTTTCAATAAAAAAATTTATTTCACAGAATCATTTAACTCCGCAATGGAATCTGCTTTTTCACTACTGGCAGCCACCAGCAAATAGACGATGACACAGCCCAAAATAAAGGACATCATACGTTCATTCTCTCCTTTGTCAGTTCACTTTTTAAGAGTTTATGCACGAAAATGTTATCTATGTTTATCATGTCCTTTAGGGTCCGCTGGCAAACCAAAAAAAGACGCCGTTTGGACTCACCATGGCGTCTTTTCATATATTATTGTGTTCTCATAAATTAGCTATCAGTTCAAAAATGAGCTTAGCCCCTCAGTAGAAGGGTTACCCTTCAGCGGTTGGGATTGTTCTTTTCCTTCAATCCCCAAACGCTGGCTAAGGTTAGCATTGATTGCTGTCATTTTACTTGTATAATCATGACAGCTTTCAATAATTCGACGGTTCGATTTTTCAGACAAATCCAAAGCAGATACCAAATCGCCAATTGCCTGATTCACAGCCTCCAATGACATAGACGGCTTGCTAAGCAAATCTGTTGTTCTCTCGGTCGTCGTTTTGAGAAGCTTCGCATTTTCCTTGAATTGATCCTCAATCGTACGGTTAGTGGCATCAACGGCTGAAATAATTTTATCTTGATCCGCCAGTGCCATCGCGATCATAGCTGATACGGTGATTAGATTCGAAGTTTTATCAATCGCATTATTAACGGAGTCAATCAGTTTATCATTGTTATCATTAATAATATCCGTTGCTGCAATCGCCTGATTGTATAACAAGATCATTTCAGTCATCGACTGTGTGCGAGTAACCACCTTGCGCAGTCCCCGCTCCAGATGAGGCTTGCGATTTTCATTTTCCGGCTTGGCAATCTCGGTTTCAAACAGCTCTTTCAAGCGATTACCAAAGGCAATCTTCGTTTGCAAATTGTAAATTTCTTCAATGGAAGCCTTCTTCAACTGCCGCATGCTGACGATGTTTTCTTCCAGATTATCCTTGCCATCTCTTAAAGCAGTAATGATTTTTTCGATGTTCGTCTTCACCGACTGATACTTGTAAATGTAGTTTTTCAACGGGCTTTTACGCAGGAGCTTGCCAAAAAAACCTACATCTTTACTCTGCTGAAGCGTTTCGCATTCATCCCGGAGTTTTAAGATCATATTCGATACCTCAGCCCGATCACCAGACATGAGGTCGTTTACTGGACGATCCAACATTTTAAGGGTTTGTCCTGCCCGCTCCTGCGTTTTAACCCCCAGCTTACCGATATCATCCATTAAGGTATCCAGACTCATAACATCGCTTTGCGATACCTTTTGAATCAGCTGTGAAGCCTCCTCAGTCACCTTTTGTTCGTCTTCTTTTTTCAATTCAGCCCATGGGGTCGCCATACGCTACCTCCTATTCTGAAAACAACTGCTAAACCGAGGCAAATCAGTGTTATTCAGAGCAGCTCTGCTGCATTTTAAATTTAAAATCGCCTACAATTCGGAACTGCTATACCGCTGGTGAATAAGCTCTGCTTTGCTCTGTAATTCCATCAGATCCTTATGTTCCACCGTGGATACAATTACAGATATTTTGCTATCTACATCTCGCAATCCGTTTAGTAGCGTCCTGCGGTTGGTTCGTTTGGCATCACCACTGAGACGAAGAAACGGGTTAATCAGTCCGTTCAAGTCCTTCAAAATCAATCTCCGAATTGTGTGATTCACTTCGCTGTTTTTCAATTCGTGCAAAAGCGGGATGACCCGCTGCAAACGTGCAAATAGAGCCAGTGCTTTCTCGACAATCTCGTTATCAAGCGCATCTTTCTGTCCCTCGGAGATCACCATATCCTCCAGCACCTCTAGATACTCCACAACCTGAACAAATTCACTGTTCATCTGGTCTGGCAAACGTACTTGTCCTGTTATAGACTCTCGTAGAGCAGTAGCTTCCTTTTCATGTTGTCGTCCCTCACCAGCCCTCTCTTCCACCGGGATCACAGAACCGGTCAGATTGGGACGAGGATGACGAACAGCCATGATGAGGCTGTATCCTCCCATACAAATGATCGGAATCGCCAAACACACAAACAACGGCAACCAATAACTTAGTAAAAGCGCAATCAGGTAGCTGACCACAGCAATCGTGGCACCCCACATTTTAGAAGTCATAGCTTGTACCTCCTGACGTAAACCCTTACCATATTGTAGAAAACAATATTTATCTATGTCAATGTAAGGATTGGCGTATCGTGATTGGCTGCTCGATATGACTGGCTAAAATATCATATTGTGGGTGTAGTGAACCGATTTCATAACCCAAAGCCGATTTTACCGCCAGATAGGGAAAATTGATACCAGACAAGCATGAGACATGAAGTCCTCCAGACATCCGCGGATTGATCTCCAGCAACTTGGCCTGCTCGCCGTTATATTTCACCTGAATGTTATAATTGTACGGAATGCGATACGCTTCAGCGACCTTCTGTGCCACTTTTAACAGCTCAGGATGCTGCTCCAATAGCCGTAAACGTCCACCTGCCTTCCGACGCGGAACGGCTGTTAACAATTTTCCGCTTCGGTCAGCCAAGCAGTCGATACTGTATTCGTATCCTTCCAGAAGTTCCATCACCATCAAATTGGGGAACTTCTCTGTGGAAGACAATACGCGATGTGCTTCCTCGAACGAAATATGATTCAGTGCATGCCCGAACAGTTCCTCCAGTGGATTACGTTCATTATCAATGATACGAAAGCCCATTCCACCTTCAGCATTACATGGCTTAAAACATACCTTGTGCCCAAGTGCTATTAATGACTCGTATGCCTGTTTAAACTGCTCGGCATTGCTGGCAATGGCATAATCGGGAATCGCGACAATCCCCTTTTGACGAATGGATTCATAAAACAGATCCTTTTCCATCAATTGCGCCAGCAGTTCGGTATCCCTGCATACCATTACTTCTGTCCCGATATCGTCGAACAAATAAAGATGCTTGCTAATATCGAGCATATTCCACCGCGGAATAAAGATATCAATTTGGTGCCGTCTACAAAAATCAGCACAAAATTGTGCGTACTCCACACCGCTCGTGCGCGGCTCTACTTCAGCTACATCACTGGCCTGTAGTGCCATGTGCTGCGGATCAGAGTGTGTGGCATAGATCTCGAACGGAATACCGTCCTCATTGTTACGAATAGCATTCATATAATGATACACCACCGAAAACCAGCGGTTAAAATACACTTTGACCTTCTTCACAGCGCCACGTCCCCTATTATTTTAGTCATGAAGTACGAGCCGCTGACACGCTCCCGTGCACTTCATAGACATATTCCATCATTTCATCCGCTGCATAAACCCCCGACACTTCCGTAAATCGGTAATTGACCTCTAGCTGATCCCGCAGCTGTTCCCGATACAATTCACCATGACGCGGCGCAATCGCATAGTCGGCATAATCCAGCAGACAACGGTCCAGCAGAGAGTCACCGGATGCAACCACAGCTCCCCCATTGGTAAGGTTGCGGATATGCTCCACGGCTGCCTGTTTATTCACGGCCGCAGGCACCAGATATACTTTACGGCCTTGAATGGATACCTCCCAGCCCATTTCCTGCATCACCCGCGCCTGCTCCAGCACCTGCTCCAGCGGCATTCGATCCCGGTCGATCACGAAAGCATAAAATAATTCATCGCAAAAACGCTCGCTTACGACCCAGTCCTCATGCAGCACCTGTCCGAATACCTGGCGTGCTTCTTCCGCATGAGCACCATCACGGCGTACTTGTTCGTGAATACGTCGATTCCACTCTCGGTCCACCTCGCCTCCGACAATGATGTTTCCGCCATTACTCGTCACGGCATAGGCGGGAATCAATTCCGTCTGGAATACGGTGATTCGCCTATATTGCTCCATGGTCCGGGTCGTCACAGGCATAAACATGACATCTGCTGGTAGGGTCTTGAGCAATTGCAGAGCTTGTGCAGAAATAAAAGCCGACGTCGCTCCGTCGATCTGTTCCGCAGGCTGCAGACCAGGGGATTCCAGCGGCACGCCAAGCGAGCGTTTGGAATAAATCAGTGTTTGATCCAGATCACTTGCGTAGATCATTCTTGTCCTCCCTTGAGCGGCTTGATGATTCCGCAACAGGAATAGGTCAATCCTTCAAATACCTCAACGGGCACTCCACGATCCTTGGCCAGCAGCATAATATGCTGAAGATTCGGATTATCTTCACGGTCAATCAGAATTTTCCACGGCACCCTGCGGAGCAATACGCGAGTCGTCTCCCCTACTCCCGGTTTGACCAGATTGATATCCCGAATACCAAATGCCTGCTGAATCGCCTCTATATCCCGTAAGCCCTGCCACGTCACGGCAGGCGGATTCAATGTCATCTGTTCCGCATGTGCAACCGCCGTTTCAGCCACGGCTTGAAAGTACTCGGATACCGTGTCCACAAACGTATTGGACTGATCCACTGACCGCCAGGATTCATAAAATTTAGCCCCGTGAAAATCGTCCGGACCTATTAGATCGTCGCGTAATACCGTCCGGCTCATCAGACCCGATACGGTTGAATTGAGGCAAGCGCTCGGAATCAAATAGTCTTCTCGTGTACCAAAGGTCTCCGAGCAGCTGCCCGGATCAGCCAGCACCGCCAGATCATCATTTAGGCGCAGCCCGTAATCTGCATTCATTTCACGGCAAGCCTCGATTAACACCTGACGAATGGCGCCTTTCCCCGTCCAGCCATCGACAAACTGAAGCTCAATCCCCAGCCCATGCTGCTGTAAAATATATAAAATAGCATTCCGGTCAATGCCTTTGCCACGAATAATGGAAATGCTGTAGTGGGGCATAGATACGCCATACTTCCAGTCAATGTAACGCTTGATCAGGATGCCAATAGGCGTTCCCGCTCTGGCAAGAGAAACAATCGCCGTGTTTAGGCCTCTTTTTCTCACAATCATCTCAGCCACAGAAGCTGCTGCTAATGCAACCTTTTGGGCAGATTGGGCAAGCGTTTGGTGAAACAATTCAATATACTCTGCTGTGGGTTGGTATTCCACGGGCAGCATTTCTGAATAATGGACTCCAGACTGTATCGCCTCTTCGCGATCCTCCGTTCCTTTTTCCAACGCAACCCGGCTCAAATCCTTCAATAAAAAAGTAACATCCGAGGCAGGATAACTGCCTAGCGGTACGGGCGGATGAATGTTCTTCTGCTGTATTTGCTCCATGAGTGCTTGCTTCATATCCGCGCTCCTTTATTCTCCTGCTTAGTTAATCCGTTAAAATAAACGACATGCACTTTATTGCAGTGCAGACGGCTCAATGCATCCAACATGGGCTTCATTCGCTCAGGGTCCGACTCTCTTTCCAGCAAAACGAATATTTCGTCATACTGACCGGGCTCTACATTATAAATAAAATTGCGTACCGTGCTGTCCTCAGGTGAAGGATAGGTCACACCACAAGCGACGCCATACCCTTCTTCCTGGTGGGGATATACCGGACTGCGTGTCGTCGATTGGTAAGAAACATCCGGACCTAACTCCGCAGCAATGCGCATAGGAATGTACATGAATTCACCCGTACCCATTACCAGTGTGCGTTGTCCTGAACGAAGTTGGTTCAGTCGTTCAGCTGTGCGCGCGATTTCTGCATCCAATGCTGGATTGTCGGCGGATTGTAGACCAAAACGACCAGTATATTTAAGATAAGGAGCTGTATTGACGTATCCATCGGTTGATAGGGAACTGTGTGATACTCGCTCAAAAGTGGAAGCATCCTTTTCAAGATGGCAGTCAATTATTCCAGGAAAATCTTGATTAACCTCCACAGTACTAGTGGCCGCATGCTCTGCGTTCCCGGTCTGTCCGGCATATTCTCTGTGGTCCAGTATCGGTGCTCCCTGAATTTCTATCTTTCCTTTGAGCAAACTTAGAGGCGTAATCCTGATGCCCAGCTCTGCTTCCAGATCGGCAAAAGCCTGTTCGTCGCTGTCTGTCCGCCAGTCCAATAACGAAGCTATCACATACTGTTTGCGCGGAAAATGCTCCTGAATATCCCGTATAATATTAAGTGTTGTTTTTCCCGTCGTAATCTCATCATCTACCAGCACAATCGGTCCACCTCCAGCAAAAGCATCCTCATTCAGTGCGTAGCAACGATGATCCACAGCGTGCGAATGCTCTTCTTCAAACCGAATAATAGGCCGAAGGTCCGGAATATCCTCGCGTGTCGTATGAATATATGTAGCACCGTCATCAAACAACCGATACATACTGTGCCCGAGGGCTGTAGCCGTCTCGGCAAAACCAACAAACTTGATTGGCTCCGGAAAAGCAAAAATCAAACGCTCATTCATCAGCTTTTCATAGGCCTCTTTCGCATAATTCGAGTCAAGAAGTCCTCTCACGGCCTCTTGAATCAGTTCATCCATCTGTTGTCCTGACTGTGGAACAAGCTCTTTATATAGCAGGACTGCCAGTGCTGCCCCACTTAACAGAGAAGTGTATGGATTTACCGGAATATGCTTGCCGAGCACCTTGCTAACAAACAAAAACGAACGCTTTTTGTTGACTCGTGCCGCCATCGCAAACAGCTTGTCCACAGGAAGACGGAATGGATTATGAGCTTCCGTAATTTTAACGCTGAACCGCTCTAGAATTGGCAGCAGATGTGTTTTCGTGGTTGGGTAAGAGACTGACAAAATGTTGTTGTTCATGTAACACCCCGTATACTTTTGATCTATTTATAATACGATGAGCCCAATTTAAATGAGGCTTGATTTCGTTCATTTTGTTGGCATAGGTGCTCTTGAATACACCCAGACTACCGTCGTTGCGCTCAACAATCTCAAGTGCATCCATATATTCTTCATGAGTCACCGCATACATGGCCTGTACCGGCTTAATATGGGACGGATGAATAATCGTTTTGCCGATAATTCCGTTCTCTTTGTCCATCATGACCTCTCGAATCAGCCCATCCACCGCATCTGAGATGAAGTCCATTCGCAAGTGGCGCCCTGGTTTCCCAAATGCGTCTTCAAAGGGTGACACTCTTAATTGAGGTTTAAAGATGCGTTCTCGGTGAGAGAAATATTCCCAGACAGGACCGGAAATGACATAATCCGAGTCCACGCGTCCGAACAAGTTCATAATATCTGCGATGCAATCCCGAATGACGGCGATTTCATAAATCGTAATATCCGGGCTGCGTCTCAGTCCATATAAGCTGGAGAAATCAGTTGCCCCAATTCGTACATTCAGCACATATTCCTGATATTCGTCCAAAATTTCTTTAATCGACAGTAGCTCTTCCCAGCGGGTTTCCCGATAAATAATTTTAGAGCTTTCAAGAATCGGCAATCCATACAACACAGGCATGTGGCTTGCGTCTCCTGCCCCTGTATGATTATTCCGGTTATATTCAGCTATGAGGGCAAAATACGCCCGTCCATGATCAGAAGAAAACTTGGGGAGGACAAAGCCCGTGAGCAGCACCAAGGTTTCGCCCAAGCTGTTCAGCAGTCGTTTCAGCTGTTCCACAGAGCGAACACGTACAAACAGCAAAGGTAATTGTTGTTCACTCATCATACCCGTGCGCACATAGGTTAATAGTTGAAGCAGTTGCTGTGCCAGGGATTCTTCGGCCTGTTCGACCTGCTGATCCCCTATAGCATCCTCCAAATCTAAAATGACCGTGGTTAGTCCTGCATGCTTTCCATTTTTGATCTCTTCCGCTACTTCCAAGCGGGTCGCCGGCATGTACAGAGCTGCCCCTATCGCATAAGCTAATATACTTTTGGGTGAACGGTTATGAAACTCCAATGGTGGAGTACAAAAGATGCTTTCTACTTCCTCAGAGGTTAAATCATTAAAATATTTCAGGGCCCTTCCCTCCTCTAGCTTTATCTCGCCTGATTGAAGCCCTGTGCTTCGGGTATAAAAGAAATCCCCCCTTAGTTTCAGGAGGGATTTCGCTATACTTTGTACATTAAGCCTCTTTGTCGGCCTTTTTCTTTCTTTTCGCCGAGCTGAGAATCATTGTGCCTACAAAGACGGCAATCAAAATGCCGAAGAATAATACTTGCGACATATGAAAGCCAAAAGCAGCAGCCAGCATTTTACCCCCGATAATGGCGATCATAATAAAGGCTGTCTGTTCCAGTTCCGGAAATTTGTCAATGAGCTTGAGGAACAGTTGTGCGACACCACGCATCATCAGAACGCCGAGTATACCACCCATGAACAGAACCCATACTTTCTCGCTCACCCCAAAAGCGGCAATGACGCTGTCAATACTGAAGGCAATATCCATCAGTTCGACCATTAATACGGTTTTCCAGAAAGAAGTAGGTTTGTTCTTCACTTCTCCATCACCCTCGGACTTGAACAAGCCCTTATAAGCGATATAAAGCAGATAAGCAGCACCCAGTACCTTAATCAGTGTAAATTTAATCAGGAAGGTACCCAAGCCGATGGCCAGAAATCTGAACAAATACGCACCTAAAATCCCGTAAAATAAGGCTCTCTTCTGCTGTTCCTTTGGTAAATGCTTAACCATAACTGCGAGAACCAAAGCGTTATCCGCTGACAAAAGACCTTCCAGCAAAATGAGAGTACCAATAATCCCCCAACTTACCGGGTCAGTAAGCGTGCCTACCACATCACTCCATGAAAAGAAATGACCGTAGTTCTCACTGATATTTTTGAATAAATCATTTAACATGAAAAGAGTGCCTCCGATAATTCAGTTTATTTACTACCCTGCGTCCAGCGCATGCCCCAGTTGTATGCCCGATCAAGTTCACGATGACCGCCATAGAATTGCACGAGTCTCTCAATACTGAACGTTTCATCATTCACATTTTGGATCATCGCAATCGCACACATCCCTTTGCGATTGTCATGTTCGTTCATATGAACAATAATGTCCGGTCCGTCCTTCTGGTACAGCGTGACCACCCCGTCTGCTTGTGACCAGTTCGTGACTCCTTCATAAATGAAGGTAAACACCAAAATTCGCTTAATCTCAGAGATTTTAGCCCCATTTATGCGGAGATTTTCCCCTGTTTTCACAGAGCCTGTCCGGTCGTCACCATCAAGGGCAATGTACGGGAAGCGATGGAGAGAACCGAATGCTTCCCCAAGCGCCTGAACAACCCCTTTATCCCCGTTCTTCATCTCATACAAGCAGCCCAGGTCCAGATCGACACTCTTGGAGCCACGACTGAAAAATCCTTTGCTCTGCTGCACCTGATTCCAGTTCAGATTGATTAGGATTTCACCCAATCCGCTTGAGCCCTTTTTCAGGTTAATGGTGTCGCCCTTTTTCTTCAGCTCTATTTTCCGCAAATTCAGATTTACTGGAGTTGCAGCTGGCTCTGGCTTTGGAACAAGAGGTGCAGGTGGGGGTGTTGGTGCTGGCGTCGGAGGAGCCGGATTATTTTCCACTTCAATGCCGAAATTTGCACACAACGCATCCAATCCACCGGAAAAGCCTGCGCCTATCGCGTTAAATTTCCATTCACCGTTATGGCGGTATAGCTCACCTATTACAATGGCCGTCTCGACTGTAAAGCCACTATCCAAATTAAATCGCAGAACCTCTCCATTAACCGGATGAACAAAACGTATAAATCCACCTTGAACCTGTCCAAAATTTTGTCGTTTCTGATCCGCATCATAAATGGTCAGCGTAAACGCGATCTTCTCGATATGGGCAGGTACTCTGGTTAGGTCCACAGAAAATTGTTTTTTGTCACCCAACTGTTGTCCATCTGAATAAGTGATAAAGGATGTGGTCGGATTATTGTAAAAGATCAGATCTTCATCGCCCGATACTTTCCCTCCAGGGCCCAGCAAAAATGCAGAAGTATCGAGTTCCAGAGCCGCTGAGGACTCCCAACCGATCCCTATATTGACTTGGCTCAGACCCGGATTCGTTTTGGTTAAATCCACCTTCTGCCCCTTTACTACGATAACAGCCATGAGTGTGTCACCTTTCTGTCCGTTTGTCGTTTTCAGCGTACGCCAATTCAATGGCTTAAAAAGAAAGGGTAGCGCCCTTTGGACACCACCCCAAATGGATATTATTGAGCGTCCAAGCCATAGTTTTTAGCAAGCGCACCCAATCCACCAGCAAAGCCACTACCGATAGCCTGGAATTTCCAGTCCGCATTCTGACGGTAGAATTCACAAAATACCACAGCTGTTTCGGTGGAGAAATCCTCACCCAAATCGTAGCGCAGCACTTCACGATCCGTTGCCGCATCTACCACACGTACAAAAGCATTGGACACTTGTCCAAAGTTTTGCGCACGTGCCTCATAATCGTAAATCGTAACGGTAATCCCGATACGGTGGATGTTTGCTGGAACCTTTGCAAAATCAATAATAATTTGCTCGTCATCCCCGTCGCCCTCACCCGTGCGGTTATCGCCAGTATGAGTAACAGCACCTGCTCCACCTGTTGGGTTATTGTAGAATACAAAATCGTCAGCTGCCTTCGCTTTACCGTCCTCATACAGCAGGAAAGCCGAAGCATCCAAGTCAAATTCAGCGCCACCACTGTATTTATTGGTATCCCAGCCAAGACCCACAACAACACGAGTCAAGCCTGGATTCGTTTTGGTCAGATCAATACGTTGTCCTTTTGAAAGACTAATGGTCATACTACATACCTGCCTTCTTTGTTTAGATTTTTTTAAGCTAAACCGTAATCGCGTGTCAACCCAGCAAGACCGTCCTGGTAGCCGCTGCCAATGGCATTGAACTTCCACTCACCGTTATGGCGATACAGTTCGCCTACCACGACGCCTGTTTCGATTGAGAAATCTTCTCCCAAATCAAAGCGAACCAATTCTTCGTTGTTTGCCTCATTTACAATACGGGCATAAGCACGGGACACCTGTCCAAAGTTCTGGCTGCGTTCTTGAGCTTCATAGATTGTAATCGTAAAAGCGATCTTTTCTACGTTAGCAGGTACGTTGTTCAGGTCAACCTTAATTTGCTCGTCATCCCCGTCACCTTCACCTGTGCGGTTATCTCCGGTATGAACAACAGAACCGTTTTCGTTTTGTGGATTATTAAAGAAGACAAAGTTCTTTTCCGTTTCCACTTTGCCGTCTGCATTTGCCAAAAATACGGATACGTCCAAGTCAAAATCTTTGCCGCCATCGTACTTATTGGTGTCCCAGCCGAGACCAACTGTGATTTTGGACAAACCTGGATTTGTTTTCGTCAAATCAATTTTTTGACCTTTGGATAAGTTAATTGCCATGAGTAAGTACCCCGTTTCTCATAAGTTTTGTAGGAGCAATCTAAAATTACATGTAACGCTCAGCCAGCACATCAATATGTACGGCATGGGTACCTGCCCCGATTGCAGCAAACTTCCATTCGCTATTATGGCGATAGAGCTCCCCGCAGATCAGCGCAGTCATCCCCTCAAAGTTATCAGATAAATTAAACGTCACCAGTTCCTTGGAATTCGCACCATCCAGAATGCGGATATACGCTTTCTCGATCATGCCGAAATCCTGTTTCCGGTTGACGCAATCATATATATTCACAACAACAAGCACTTTATCGATATTGGCCGGAATCCGTGCCAGGTCAATCATAATTTGTTCATCATCGCCGTCACCTTCTCCGGTCAGATTATCACCGGAATGCACGACTGAGCCGCATGGGCTTTTTTTATTATGGAAGCATACTACATTGTCCGATTGAGTTAGTTTCCCGTTGGCATCCAGCAAAATGGCAGAAGCATCACAATCAATATTGGGTTGCTTCTTGAAGCCAAAAAATCCTTTGGACTGTACTGGGTCCCATCCCAATCCGGCTATAACTTTGGTTAGTCCTGTGTTTCCCTTGGTCAGATCAATTTTCTGGCCCTTGACCAGATTAATTACAGCCACTGATTAACACACCTCCCTTCCATAAAATTTACAGACTAAATTCAGATGGGTTCAAACCAAGCGCGCCACAAATCTCAGCAACAATCCGCCGCTCATCGGCATCAAAGTCACCGTCAGCTGCACCAATGGCACTGCATACACCGACGACAAGTCGGCCTACTTCAGGTTTGCTTTTCAGTTTACCAATCGCTTTCAATGCTTCCTGTTTGCCAATTTCAGGTGCAAATTCAAAGTTCGCTACATAGTGATTGAAACGGTTGATAACCTCTCCCATATCAAACACTTTCAATTCTTCACTGATATTTATGTATCCGGCCATTTTTGTTTTTTCTTCCGGACTAATAGTGCCGTCAGCAAATGCCACTAATGCACAACCAGCAACGACAGCTTCCATAAAATCTTTATTCTTAAATTTCTTAACCTGGTCACCAAGTTCTTTTTTAGTTGTGTTCAACCAATTTTTAAATGTACTCATATTTCCCTCCACAATTACGTATTTGGGTATAATATATCCTAGTTAATTTCTTCCTTTACTATAACCTGAATTACGATCTTATTCTACAATAATATACAAAAATGCGGTAAATCCGATCTACTTTTTATAGGTATCTTCTCTATCTTTAGCCCTACTTTCTGTCGAAAATGTGTCCCTTCCATTATCCCCCATTTGATAGGGCGATTGCAAGTTTGAAGAATGATAGACTTCCATGGATATCAATAAAATACAGCGCTGTTCTACATATACGGTTTTGCTAAGGTAAACGTTGCGTATACTTGTGGATCAAAAGCATGCAAAAATAGCGTCGACCAATTTAGGACGACGCTATTTTCAATTCAATCTATTAGGTCTGTGATATATAGCTACTCTTTTAATTCCGAAGCTAAAAAATTCTGCTTAATAAGGATATCTCTTTCAGGTTGTTTGAACAAGTAACACATGCGTCTACATATCTTATTTTTATCAAAAGTCTGTAAGCAGCTCTGTTTTAGCTTTTTCAATTGCTTCGTCACGGCTCTGCACTTGCATTTTTGAGTATATGGTTGAAATGTAGTTTCGGACAGTCCCTTCAGACAAGTGAACCTTGCTTGCAATTGCTTTATAACGGTGTCCTTCAGTTAAACAATGCAGAATTTCCAGTTCCCGCTCTGTCAGCCCATAAGGGTTCTTCATCGTCCCCGTCATTTGCTGAAACAATGTACTTGCTACTTCTTGGGTTATCATTGTTCCTCCACGGTGCACTAGCCGTATCGTATTTGCCAGTTCTCTTGGATCAATTGATTTTAGTACATAACCCTCAGCTCCCAAAGCCAGTGATTTTGTAGCATAGGAAATGTCATCAAAGGTTGTGATCATAATTACACGTATGTTAGGCCAGCTTTCTTTAATTAACTTCGTCGCAGTAATACCGTCCATCTGGGGCATATGTACATCCATTAATACGACGTCTGGCGGATCGCTGGCACATCGATCTACAGCAACGTTTCCGTCTTCTGCCGTTTGAATTCGAAAATCAGGTTCGTTTTTGAGAAGCAGGCCTAAACTGTCCCGAATTAGTAATTGATCATCGACCAACAATACCTTGATCTCTGGATTGCTAACATCTGGATCCTCAAGCAATGGTAAAGAACAGGTCACAATCGTTCCTTCCCCTTCTTTAGAATGAATATATAACTTGCCTTGAAGAGACGAAAGCCGTTCTTTCATTCCTGAAAGCCCAAACCCGAGCTTAATTTCGTTACTTCCCTTCCCATTGTCCTGCACCTGCAAAATGATCTGATTACGATCGTAGTGAAGAAGCACTTGGATAGAACTGGCATACCCATGTCGACTGGCATTAGTCAATAATTCTTGTAAACAGCGGTACAAGGTCAGCTTTGACTGTTTTATGACAGGAAGCGGCTCCCCCATCGTTCTGAACACAACACGAATAGCCGTATTTTTTTTGAATTCATTAATTATATTCAGTAAGGATAGATCCAAAGAGGGAGCTTCCTCCATAGGGTCCATCTGATGAACTTGCTTTCGGATATCTTCGAGCCCTGTTCGACCAAGTTGAAGAACAGCTTGCAATCTTTCAATCCCCTCTTTAGAAGAAATATAAGGACGTAATGTTTCCATACCTAAGATAATGGAAGTGAATGTATGACCAATCGAGTCATGAAGCTCGCGAGACATGCGATATCTTTCTTCCAATAGTGTCATCTGTTCGACCTGAGTTGAATACTGCTCAAGTGTTTGATACTGCTTTTTTATTAATTCGAGTTTTTGTTTGATCCGGTCTATAGAACGAAATGCTGTTTGTAATCCGAAACCAATACCGTATACAAAAGAAGCATCCACTAAGTTCTGGAATACGTCCTCTATCGTCCATTGAAAGGCCCCTCTTCCTCCCAGGCAAAACATCACCAACGCAAGAGGAAAAGTTACCGCATGCGACCGGCCCCGGCTATAAAACGAAATCGTAAAAACAGCTGGCAAAAATAGCCGGACAAGCCCATATTGATGAGCAAATAGCAGAGAAATTCCACCCACTAGAAATACTTCAGCCATCAAATACCAGCGGTAATGGCTTCGATCAATAAACAAAGGTAATGAATAGCAAACGAGAACAGAGATAAATACAACAGTGAAAGGGAAAGATGGGCGGTCTTGATACGATAGCAAGACAAAGCAAATCAACCACAAGATTCGGAATACAGCAACAATCCATTCCTGCCAAGACCAGCGCATATTGCATCCAAACATGTAAGTACCCCATTCTTCTTAAATTAAGGTAATTTTTTCAATCTTTTCACATCATAACAAGGTCATGACATTTTGTCACTAGGGAGTATGACTGCACTTTTGATACTTTTTAGACAATCAAACTGTTGGCGGGGAGGGAATCGTTGTTGTCACTATTACAGATTCGTAATTTAAGTAAAAAGATTGGGAAGAAAACCGTTGTTGAAGGATTGTCCTTGGATGTAAAGGCGGGGGAAATCATGGGCCTTGTTGGCCCAAATGGAGCGGGCAAGACGACCACTATTCGGATGATCGTAGGTTTAAGTTCAAAATCAGGGGGCCAGGTATTTATCCATGGCCAAGATATCGATCGCTCCTTCGAAAAGGCAATGAGACATGTAGGGGTGATCGTCGAGAATCCGGATCTGTACAAATATTTATCCGGCTATGATAATCTGATTCATTTTTCAAGAATGTCCCCGGGGGTCTCTTCGGAACGAATTCAGGAAGTGATTTCATTAGTTGGACTTGAGGACAGCATTGATAAGAAAGTGGGAACTTATTCTCTAGGCATGAAGCAGCGGCTTGGCTTAGCCGTTGTACTGGCCCACAACCCTTCCTTACTTGTGCTTGACGAGCCCACCAATGGTCTAGACCCAGCAGGAATAAGAGAGCTTCGGGAGCATTTAATCAATCTTTCTCAAAAAGAGGGCGTTGGTGTTCTTATTTCTAGTCATCTTATGGCTGAAATGGAACTGATGTGTGATCAGGTAGCGATTTTAAATAAGGGAAAACTGATTGGTATCCATAATGTAGCTGAAATGATGGATAATCGGCTTGCTCCTGTTCGGTTTGAAGTAGACAGACCCGAATTGGCTCTTCCGGTTTTCCAGTCCATGCTGGCGGGGAAAGAAATTATTGCAGATCAACAAACGCTACAAGTTGACATTACAAAGGATCAAATCCCGGGTATTACAAAAAAACTTATGGATACGGGGGTGAACATATACAGCGTTCAGATCATGAAACAGACACTAGAGGATAAATTCATTGAAATCACAGGAGGAATTGAAAAGTGATTCAGTTAATTCGCAATGAAAACATGAAGATTTATAAGCGTAAACGGACCTGGTTTATTATCATACTGCTTATTTTGTATGTATTAGTCCAGATGGCCAATTTAAAAAGTTCTGGTATGACCGAATACAATGAAGGGTGGAAAACACTCTTACAGCATGAAAATTCGAAGCTAACGAGAGATGCAGCAAAGTCAGATGCTCTACCCATTGAGAAAAAAATGGCAGCAGAAAAAATTTTGATGAATCAGTATTATTTGGACCATAACATTGCTCCCCAATCCAATGCTTGGAGTTTTACAGTCAGTCAATCCAGAAATTTAATTGTAGGTATCTCTCTTTTAGCTCTTATCGTGGCCGGCGACATTGTAGCCTCTGAGTTTTCTGCTGGCACAATCAAATTTTTACTGACACGTTCAGCTACACGCTCTAAAATTTACTTTTCTAAATATATTTCAACTCTCTTGTTTGGGATATTTTTGGTTCTGCTCACTTTTCTGGCTGCCATATTTTTTGGTGGTTTAATGTTTGGCTTTAAGGGGATCGGCGATCCCTACTTATTCGTCAAGGATCAAACCATTCAGCAGGCAAATATGATTCAAGCCTTGTTAGGAGGGTTTTTATTTAATATACCCTTTATGATTATCGTATTGACATTTGCATTTATGATTTCTGCAGCATTCCGCAGTGTTACATTTTCTATTGTATTCTCTATGCTGGCAGCTATAGCAGGATTCGTCTTGAGTATCACCATGAATGGATGGCCTTGGACAAAATATTTTGTATTTTCCAGTACAGATCTCAATCCTTATTTTTTTGGAACGACGCCAGTGGAAGGAATGACCCTAGGCTTCTCACTGTTCCTCCTTCTAATTCATCTTGTCGCTATGCATCTCGTTTCATACCCTATTTTTACAAAACGGGATGTAATCTAAATGTATACTAATTATTTTGAAATGGAGTGATTGAAATGAAATGGCTCACTACTTTATTAATGATCTCAATGTTACTGTTAACTGCGGCCTGTTCATCCAAACCTGCAACATCTTTAAACAAGGAACTTGAGTTATCGTCTGCCGGTATTTCCAGCTTAGTTTTAGATAATAGCAACGGTCAGATTGAAGTTGTCGGAAAAAAGAATATTGATAAAATACAAGCTAGCGTCGTTGCTAACGGCAGCAACATGGATAAGCTAAAATTAAGTTTGGAGGGAAAAGATGGTGTAGCTACGCTTAATACTTTTTTCGAGGGCCAATTCATGTCAACAGGACCCCAAACGGTTGATGTCAAGTTAACCATTCCGGAACAAATGAAGCTAGAAATTAAACATCCGCATAGAGATGGAGATATTCAAGTAACGAATTTAGCCTCGGATGTAAGCATCGAAAATGTGAATGGTAATATCACACTTAAGGAAATCGGTGGAGCCATTGATTTAACCAACAGAGATGGAGGAATTACTATTCAAAATAGCTCGTCCGATGTCAATATAGAAAATGTAAACGGACATATCCAAGCAGATAAAATAGGGGGTACTGCTTATATTGAGTTAGGTGACGGCTCTCTGGATATTGATCAAGTTGCAAAAGATGTTGTCATTATTCAGAGCGGAAATGGAAAAGTAAGCATCGGTGATGTGAAGGGGAAAGTGACTCAGAGCAAAAAATAACCGAAAGACCAAAAGGCCAACTTAAGTTGGCCTTTCCATTAACATCAGGTCCTTCAATCACACATGAGCAGAAAATTCAGGTTATAATGCTGATACTCGTTCTTTTTCACCTACGCTATTAAGGACTGGTTCCGCATTTTGACTGAAAAAGTTACGCAGTGCTTTGTTCTTATGGGCCATGATACCCATCACCAGAGCAACTATTCCCGATACCAGAGGAAGGTATACCCAATGGATTCGATCTAATAGTATTCCGTACAGCCCGATTCCGAGCGGAGTTGCTAGCATAGTGATCGAGCTGATTACACCAAACACCCCGGCTCTGATATGTTCTGGAGTATACAGCTGCACATAGGATATCATAGGAACATTGCTCATCGAATTAAAAAATCCGGTTACTGCCAAAATCATCATGAAGATGAACGTCATCTGTATCAGACTTCCTGCTGTTGAGGGAAACAACAATGGGAAACACCATGTTAGGAATAAGATGGCTTGAAGCTGAAACAGGATGAATATTTTAGTAATAACAAATTGATGTATTTTCCGACGTGAAACCACAATGGCCCCCGCAATGACTCCTACAAACCAGGCTCCTTGAATAACAGACAGTTGCTGAGCTGAAAGTTGAAGTTCCTGATAAGTCACAAACGGCAGTACAACCTGGACTAATGGAGCGAGCATAAAATTGATACCGACAAAAATGACAAGTAAATACATTATGGCTTTTTGCTTGTTTATATACGCAAACACATCTTTGACACTGTCTAAATAACTTGAGGATACCGTTTGTTCATCAGATTTCCTAAATTGTAACCATAGTTGCATTAATCCAGCCGAAATAAACGTTATTCCGTTAATCATCACAATCGTTTCCAAACCCCAAGCTCGATAAGTAATTGCACCCAGTATCGGGCCAAGTACATTTATGATTGCTCCTATACTTTGATAGGAAGAATTTACGCTATGAACGTTTTCTCTTTCCACTAAGTTAGGAATTGAGGCGTTCAGCGTTAGGAACGTAAATGATTGAATCAGGCTTAATATAACGGAAAACACGGCAAGCAGCATAACATTGGTTGAGTCCAACAAGAAAATGGGTAAAAAGATTAGTAACGCTATGCCGCTTAATATTTCGGTTAAGACAAGCACTTTCTTCTTATTGCTCCGGTCTATAACTACACCTGCAAAAATATTGACAAATACTCCGGGCAGAATGGACAAGCTTAACACCATTGAAAATACAGTGGCCGATCCGGTGATATCCAAAATATATAGACTTAAAGCAAACTTAAAAATCGAACTTCCTAGCTCGGATATAAGCCTGGTCACAGTAAAAATAAATAGATTTCGGCGAGCATAAAACGCGAATTCCTTTGGCTGATTCATGAGATCCCCCTATTCGGTTAGGGCAAGAGTTACAGAACGGTTGCCCAGCGTCTTTCCAATTGCTCCAAGGCACTTTGTAAATGATTCCGTACTATACTTTCGTCTTCTGAAAAAGGTAAAGTCAGTGCCGCAAACAAATTAGACTCGCTATCATGCCACACTTCGCATAAGATTCGTGTTCTTCCTTCGACATTGACATTACCCAGATCCACCGTTTGTAGGAGTTGATGCTCACTTCTCAGCTCACCAAGGAAATTAAATACAATCGGCATCCTATCCAAAGCCTGCTGCAAGTATCCTCCAGATAAAGGATAATCGTTCTGTACATCCGGGTTATACATTAAGTTGGCAAAGCTGATATTATGTTCAGCTGCCCATTGAACATTCTGACGAACCTGTTGTTCTAGAGATATAAGGCTTTGATCTAGATTAGTTAGTATCGGGATATGATCCACAAATTCGCCAATAATATCGTAGTAACGCTTCTCTCCAAAGTTTCGTCCATACTGCGTTACCCAAATTGGAACCTGACTAAGCTCGAAATACATTTTACAAAAAGCAGTAAACGTAAAGAATGCGATCTCCCAGTGACTAGTGGTGTCCAAGTGAACTGCTCTCTCGGAAGATTTCAAATCCCAAATAACGGTTGTATGCCCTTCAAGTACTGCTTTTTGATCGACAAAATCGGTTATACGACCCATTGCACGATCAAACTGATCTAGACTATAGGCAGTGACTAGTTCCAAATCATCGACACCCTGAGGCCCTTCCATAATATGAGCTGTAAAATCAGAGTAACGATTTTTGCTCCCTTTAGGCGTTTCCTTTCCAGCGCGTACACTTTCATAATAAGTGTTGAACTGGTGCTTAATTATCTCACTGCTCATAAAATCAAAGATCGAGTGCGAAAAAGGCAATATAAGCATGTAATCTTTCAGATTCTTTTTCACCATCAATATCCGATATAAGAGTGCGTTGCTCAATTCATGCTTCTTATAAAAATAAGGCCAGATGATGTTATTCAGAATCTCTTGCTGTGTCTCTTCATCATACATAGAGATATCCACCAGAGGTACAGGAAGATGAACCGGTGCTTCCCTTACCTGCCACTGCAATTCTCCGTTTTCTTCACACAGCGTACTTCTCATCAAATCTTGCTCTCGAATAATCTGCAGAATCGCTTCTTCCACATTTACCATGTTCATATGTTTTTCTAGTGGAATAATTGTACCGGAAATATCACTATGTTGGAGATGGTAGCGTTGTGTTGGAGAAACAGGCAGTCTCTCTATTACTCCTGAGCTTAGAATAGCTTTGGAGAAAACATCCAGATCCCTGTCAATTCTTTCTGTCCATCTGCTCTTAATATCTTCAGGATTGACCTTCTCTAGTTTCAGGGTTTCTTCTCCATGCCAAGTGATGTAATGAGGCTGGATCGACTCATCACAATTCATGTCCAACAGTTCCATAATCTCTTTTTCGAAAGGAATGGCTCCATCTTCTAAATGCAGAACGATATAAGACTTCCCATTCCCATTTAGTTGCTCTCGATGTATCCATCCCTTAACGTTAAGCTTTTGATGCAGCAACGCTATAATTTGATCAAATTGTTGGGCAAGTGCAGAATGGTTCTCTTCCATTTTTTCCACATGTAGTGCCAACTCTCTGACCGTAGGGTATTGATAGATACTGCTTAGCCGTAATTCACTATTCAAAATCCCCTGTAACCTGGATGCAAGCTGAATAGCCGTTAAAGAATGTCCTCCCAGTTCAAAGAAATTGTCGTCGATACCCACATTTTCAATGCCGAGTACACTCATCCAAATCTCAACTAGTTCCTTTTCCAACTCGCTGCTGGGCTCTACATATTCCGTTCCGGTGCCAAACTCCAGCTCAATTTCTAATAGCATACGACGATTAATCTTACCACTCGACGTGAGCGGCATCTGATCTAAGAATACAAAATAAGCTGGAATCATATACTCCGGAACTGAGACAGATAGATTTTGCCGCAACATTGCCGTTGTCACATGAGGTTCGGCAACAAGATATGCACCCAAACTAGGAGCCCCTGTTCGGTCATCAGCACGGGCAAGCACTGCCGCTGCCCGAACTCCATCATGTGCAAGCAAAGCCGCCTCAATCTCACCCAGTTCGATCCGATACCCGCGGATTTTTACCTGATGATCTATTCGGCCCATATATTCGATATTTCCATCCGGCAACCATCTGGCCAGATCTCCTGTTCGGTACATCCGTCCTCCCGGCTCGTATGGATCTTCTACGAATTTCTCTTTCGTCAATTCCTCCCGGTTCACATATCCTCGGGCTACACAGTCGCCTCCAATATGCAGTTCCCCAGGTATACCTATCGGTTGCAAACGGTCCTTCTTGTCCAAAACGTACAATTTTACGTTATCAATCGGCTTCCCGATCGGAATGCTCTCCGGTTCATGCTCGGCAGGACAGTCATAATACGCCACCTCCACGGTCGCTTCCGTTGGGCCATACAGATTGTGCAGCGTGGCACCGCCGCTTCCTAGCAGACGGTTAAACCGTCGCACATGCTCTGTCATTAGCGCTTCCCCACTGGCAAATACACGCCGTACACTGTGCATTTTCCCTACTGCTCCGCTGTGTTCCATGTATTCCAGAAACGCTCCCAGCATTGACGGCACAAAGTGCAACGCCGTTACCCGATTAGCCTCAACCGTATCAGCTATGGTTGCCGGGTCCTTCTCTCCTCCCGGCTCCAAAAAGCATACCGTTGCCCCTTGGATGGCCCACGAGAATAATTCCCACAACGATACATCAAAGGTATACGGTGTCTTTTGCAGGATCACATCCTCCGCTCCAAACGGAATCCGCTTTTGCATCCAGTGCAGACGATTGATCAGAGAGGCGTGCTCAATCATGACTCCTTTGGGCTTACCCGTAGATCCCGAGGTGTAAATTACATACACCAAATCCGTCGAGCGATTGATCGATTCCGGATTCTTTTCTCTTCCTGTTTGCTCCTTTTTCTGTACCAGCATATCTTCGATAGCGATCAGTTCCCGGGTTGTTCCATGACAACGAAGCTGCTCCGCTAACTCTTGCTGGGTTAATAAAATGGATGCTCCACTGTCCTCCAGCATGAAAGCCAGTCGTTCTTCAGGGTCCTCTGGATTCAGCGGCAGATAGGCTCCACCTGCTTTCAAGATTCCTAGTAGTCCGATAATCATCTCCAACGACCGGTGAACCGCGATCCCCACCACACGACCAGGTCCTACTCCTTTTTCCCGCAGCACATGAGCCAACCGATTCGCTTGGGCATTCAGCTCCTGATACGTTAGTTGCCGTCCTTTATAAAGGGCTGCCGGATGTTCCGGTGTTCGCTCCACCTGCTCCTCAAACAATTGATGGATTGTCTTCTCTCGCGGATAGATCGCCGTCGTATTGTTAAATTCATTCAAAATCACTTCTTTCTCTGGTAAAGAAGTTACTTCAATCGAGGATATACTCATCTCCGGATTATCCACGATTTGTCGGACCACGCCATTTAAATGATTTTTTATACGTTCCACAAATTCTCTACTTAAGGTATCGGCGTTGTACAGAAATTTAATGTTCAGTTCTTCTTTTAGGGAAACAATAAGATTAAAGTCATAGTTTGTCTGTTCATAAAAGGCCATATCTCGCACATGGATTTTCAGATTGTGCTTCTGCAGCGCCTCTTCTTCGCCATACTCAGGGTAATTTTCAAACACAATAATATGATCTAACAGGCTTTGCTTCAGTGTGGATATGGACTGAATGTCCGCTAACGATGTGTACTCATACTTAACAGATTCAATAGAGCTTTGTTGAGCTCTCTTGGCCATTTCAATGAAGCTTTCATTCTCCTCGCCATAAATTCGCACGGGAATCGTATTAATGAAAATACCTACCATGCTCTCAATGTCTGGGATTACTGGCGGTCGCCCTGAAACTACGGCTCCAAATACTACATCGTTGGTATTGTTATATCTTTGGAGCAATGCCCCCCATATGGATTGGAACAACGTGTTGACCGTAATCCGATTATGAGATGCAATCTCTGTTAATCGTCGTGTCAATGTTTGGTCTAACGAAAATTCCAGCTGACTCGTCTGGTAACCACTTTCTTTAGCCTGCAATTTGGACGTCTTTGGTATAACTGCACATTGCATATATCCATCCAAAGCCTGTTTCCAATATTGTATGGACTCCTCTTTGTCCTGCTTTTCCAGCCAATGAATATAAGTTGAATAAGCAGGAGCTGTTTCAGACTTAAGCGGTCTACCATTTTTCAATTCTAGATACATACTCATAAAATCGTGGTAGACAATTCCTACGCACCATCCATCCATAATCATATGATGGAAGGTCCACGTCATAAGGAACTTATCAGGAGTTGTTTTTAATACATTTATACGTATTAGTGCTTCATTGGATAAATCAAATCCACGTAGAAGATCCTGTTTTTTGTAATCCTCAAGATAAGCGGTGATTTCTTGCTCATTCATCCCGGTAAGGTCATAAAACTGAAACTCTGCATGTTGATGTTTACGCACGATTTGCCGAGGTTCATGTATACTAGTAAACACAAAATTTGTACGCAATACTTCATATTTTGCCAACAATTCTTGAAAACTCTGTACCAGAAGTTCCTGCTGTAGTTCACCTTCAATTTCAATCGCGACTTGTTCCACATAAGCTGTGGTTTCCGGCTCCATCATGTAATGGAACAGCATTCCCTGCTGCATAGGTGTTAACGGGTAAATATGTTCTACCTGTTCAGTCCCACCAAACTGTTTGAGAATCTGATCTAACTCAGGAATAGAGAGAGTATGGTCTTGGTAATCAGATGGTGTTAGAACCTTCTGTGAAAGGCTTGTACAGTGATTAAGTAACATTTTTAAATGCTCAATATACATAAGGGATAATTGTTCAATAGCATGGTCTTCGTGATCGTCACGAACATACCCAAATTCAAGTAACAGTTGATCTTGGGAAACAATACTGTTGATTTCCAGTGTAAAATGGCCTTCTGCCCCTTCACCAACAGAACGTCCCGGAGATAACGGTGACGATTCAAAGCTTCCCTCTTGCGTACCATCCATAAATTGTCCCAAATAATTAAAACTGATTTGTGGCTGTATGTTAAAATCTATATCTTGAATATGCTCCACATCGGTCAAGTACTTCAGAATTCCGTATCCAATCCCTCGATTAGGGATATGCCGAATCATTTCCTTAGTTTGCCGAATAACAGATGAAATATCTTCACTATCCCTCATATCCAGAACAACAGGAAACATCGAAGTAAACCAGCCTATGGTTCGAGTAATATCAATCTCCTCCATAATCTCTTCCCTGCCATGTCCTTCAAGATTAATAGCGAAGATTTTACTACCCGCCCATTGCTTAATAGCCAATCCAAGTGCTGATAACAATAAATCATTAATTTCGGTATTATAGGCCTGATGAGCAGTTCCAAGCAGTAGCTGTGTATCTTGCTTGTCCAACCGGACAGCTATACTCGTTCTTTCTTTTTTCACTCCATCCTCGTCAGTAACTGCTCTCTTCTGAGGAAATGGAGACTCACATTGGACATCTTCAATTTGCTGCCAATATGCCTTCTCCTTTAGTAAAGCCCGACTATTCGAATACTCTGCAAGCCGGTCAGACCAATACTGAAAAGAGTCTGTTTTATCCGGCAAAGTGATAGCCTCACCTTGTAATGCCTGGGTATATGTGCTCTCCAAATCCTCTAATAAGATTCGCCAGGAGACCCCATCAATAACTAAATGGTGAATAGCAATCAGCAAATGTTGACCTTGATCTGTTTGGAACAAGCCAACCCGGATAATCTCGCCTGCTCTTAAGTCCATGGTAGCCTGTAGTCGACTAGCCTCTTCCTCAATCTTGCTTTCAGCATCGTTATTTCCTTGTAGATTATAAATATTTAAATGAAGAGGCTTTAACTTCGTTCCCGTATGGTATTGGCTAACAGAACTCTGACCGATCTCATACGCCATTCGTAGGGCATCATGGTGAATAATAATATTCTCCAAAGCAGTTTTTAGGGCTTCTTCATCAAATACACCGCTAGTAAACAGCATAACAGCTTGATTAAAATGGTCCCGATCATCCTGTACATTTTCGAAGAACCATCTTTGGATTGGAGTTAGCTGTACCTCACCTGTTACCACCTTCTGGTCAATGATTCTGGAACGACGTTGGACATATGGTGCTACTTGCTGAACAGTAGGGTTCTGAAATATGTCCTTCATATCCAGCTTTAATCCCTCTTGACTCAACCTTGCGATAACTTGAATGGCCTTAATAGAGTCTCCTCCAAGGTCAAAAAAACTGTGACTAATTCCAATTCCCTCTTGTCCCAGCACGCCTTCCCAAATTTTGATCAACTTCTCTTCCGTAGGGCTTGTCGGCGGTTCATACAGCGTGCTTAAGTCTAAGTTGATATGAGGTTCTGGCAATTTCTTCTGATCCACCTTGCCGTTAGCATTCAGCGGCAAACTGTCCAGCAGTATTAAGCTGGATGGCAGCATGTAATCTGGTAAATACTTCGCCAAGTAACGGCGAATAGCTGAAGTATTTAATTCCCCATCTGTCACAATATATGCAGAAATACGGTTTTGGCCGGATTGATCCGGCTTAGCTACAACTATTGCCTCTTTAATGCGTTCGTGAGATAGCAGTTGATTTTCAATTTCACCAAGCTCTATCCGAAACCCCCTAATTTTCACCAGATGATCTTGGCGGCCTACAAATTCAATATTTCCATCTGGAAGCCATTTTGCAATGTCACCTGTTTTGTACATTTTCTCGCCTGGATTAAATGGATTGTCTATAAACTTTTCTTTTGTGAAATCAGGTAGGTTCAAATAGCCCTGGGATAGTGCATCCCCTGCTATACAAAGCTCTCCCGGTATACCAATAGGCTGCAATTTAAGACTTTTATCCAGAATGTACACAGTAGTACCTGTAATCGGAGCTCCAATCGGAATTGTACCTTTCCGTTCATGAATCTGATCTACACCATAACAGGTAGCAAAGACCGTACTTTCGGTAGGACCGTACATGTGCAGCATTTTATTGGGTCCGATATGTTCATACAACTTACTCACATGCGGTAGCGAAACCCGCTCTCCACCAAAAAGTACTTTGCGAATTGTAGTAAAACATTCAATATTGGTTTCGATCAACGTGTTAAACAAGGCAGTAGTAATAAAAAATACCGAAACATTTTCATTTCGAATTAAAGAAGACAATTTTTCTGGATTCAGCATATTCTCTTTACGTAAGAGAACCAGCTTAGAACCATTGACCAGAGCACCGAATATATCGAAAACCGATCCATCAAAGGCATAGTTAGATAACTGCAAGAGAATATCCTGTTCCGTAAGATCAATATAATTAGAATTTTTAATCAATCTTCCCACGTTATAATGCATGGTCAGATTCCCTTTTGGTTTACCTGTTGAGCCAGAGGTGTATAGCACATATGCCAAATCATTCGGTTCATTCACATAAGGCAAGTTACTAGAATCCGAATCCTTAACAATTGTATCGAGCTGATCCAAATCAAGGATTTCCCCGGCAAACCCATCTGCTCCTGCCTCTTTTATGAAAGTTGATTCAGTCAGAACTTGATGGGAAGCCAATAATAGTGTTATCTTGCAATCGTATAGCATCAGACTAATTCGCTCCGCAGGATAATCTGGTGCCAGAGGAACATACGCACCCCCAGCCTTTAAAATCCCTAGGATTCCGACTATCATTTCATAAGATCGCTCTACCATAATGCCTACAAGCGTATTGGCCTGTACTCCTTTATCTCTAAGCACTCTGGCAAGCTGATTCGCTTTGTCATTTAACTCGCTGTAAGTCCATTGCTGTTCCTCGAACGATACTGCAACACGCTCCGGCGTCTTCGCTACCTGCTCTTCAAAGAGCTGATGCAGCAATTTTCGGTTTTCTTTCTCATTAAAAGCGGCTACCGTATTAAATTTCCTTAACAGGATCTCTTCTTCGGATGCAGTTACCATATTTACGTCGCTAATTCGGAGATCCGCAGCGTCCACAATAGTCTGCAAAATCTGCAAATAATGCTTCGACATTCTCTCAATACTTTCTTTGTGAAACAGCTTGTTACAATAATCAATTCGGAATGAGAGTCCCTCTTGACCCGCTTCTGCGGTTAACGTTAAATCAACTTTGGCTATGCCAACTTCAACAGAATATGGCGATATGGATATCCCATCAGCTTGCGGGCTTACCGAATCGGTATTTTCTAGAGAGAACATTGTATCAAACAGAGGGTTTCGGCTTAAATCCCTGTGAAGTTCGAGCTTATCTACGAGATCCTCTATTGGATAGTCCTGATGTTCGAATGCTTCCAGGCTGCTTTTTTGCACCTCCAGTAAAAATTGCTTGAGCGTTTTGTCAGCAGCTGGATGGTTACGTAGCACAAGTGTGTTGACGAACATCCCCATAATATTTTCCAAATCCGTATGATTCCGACCTGCTATTGGAGACCCTACCACGATATCTTCCTGGCCTGAATACTTATGCAGCAATACGTTGTAAGCCGATAGCAATACCATAAATAAGGTGGTCCGATTCTCTGCAACAAATTGCTGTAGACTTTCACTAAGTTTCTTGTCAGCTTGAAAAGAATACCGATCACCTTCAAAGCTTTGAACTTGAGGCCTTGTGAAGTCAGTTGGCAGATTAAGAACAGGAAGCTCGTCCGAAAACAAGTCTAGCCAGTACTGTTCCTGCTTCATCAAGTGTCCTTCTTTGATCCACCCACTGTTCCAAACGGCGTAGTCTTTATATTGAATACGCAGTGGTGGCAGTGAGTTCCCGTGATACAGTGTTGTGAAATCATTAGCCAAAATGCTCATGGAAACACCATCTGCAATAATATGGTGCATATCTACCATTAAAATATGCCTATTGTCCGAAATACGGACCAGCTTCGCTCGCAACAAAGGAGCCTGACCTAAGTTAAACGGTCTTACGAACGTTTGGAATATCGCTTGAATCTGTTTGTCCTGTGCTTCTATTCCGTTATTATCAGTCTGTTGGAGACTCAGTTGAAATGGAACCTCACTATGAATTTTTTGTACTGGCTCCTCTGTGCCCCATTCAAATGATGTCCGCAATGCCTCATGCCTATCTATTAGATCCCTGAACACTCGCTCCAGCCGCTGGATGTCCAGCTCTCCCTCCACCAGTAAGGCAAAAGGCATATTGTATGCTGTTTCTGCTCCTTCAAACTGATGTAAAATCATTTGTCTCTTTTGAACGGATGTCACCGGATAAGAATCACGTAGCTCGGCAGGAGCAATATCAATCATCGTCCCAGCTGCAACTTCTGGTCCGCAGATTAAAACACTCATTTCTTCGATGGTCGGATGTGCAAAAATATCACGGAGTGGAATTTCAACTTGCAGTAACTTATTGATTCGGGACATGAGTCGAGTCGCCGTTAGTGAATGTCCGCCCAGTTCGAAAAAGTCGTCATGTATACCGATGGAGGATATATCCAGCAATTTCTCCCAAATCTCCGCTAGCTTTCTTTCCGTTTCATTTCTCGGTGCAACATAGCTGGTGGTTCGCAGCCTGTGATCCGGTTCGGGTAGCGCTTTACGGTTAACCTTGCCACTGGACAGGTGCGGCATAACATCTAGCCGAACGAAATGACTTGGCACCATGTAGTCCGGTATGAGTGCCTTCAAATGTGCCCTTAAAATAGATGTATTCAAACCTTCTCCACTTTCGAAATATGCGCACAAATATTTGCCGCCAGCTCGATCATCAAGGGCAAGCACTGTAGCCGCCCTGACACCTTCGTATGCGAGTAAGGCTGCTTCAATCTCACCCAGCTCAATCCGGTAGCCCCGAATTTTAACTTGATGGTCGATCCGCCCCATATATTCAATGTTTCCATCCGGTAGCCATCTCGCTAAGTCTCCCGTCCGGTACATCCGTCCCCCTGCGCAATATGGGTCTTCTACGAACTTCTCCTCCGTCAGTTCTTTCCGATTCACATATCCCCGGGCTACGCAGTCCCCTCCAATGTGCAGCTCGCCCGGTATGCCTATCGGCTGCAATCGGTCTTTGCTGTCCAAAATATACAATTTCACATTATCAATCGGCTTCCCGATTGGAATGCTCTCCGGTTCCTGCTCCGCAGGACAGTCGTAATACGCCACCTCTACCGTTGCCTCCGTCGGTCCATACAGGTTGTGCAACGTGGCTCCTTCGGCTCCCAGCAAGCGGTTAAATCGGCGGACATGCTCTGTCATCAGCGCTTCCCCGCTGGCAAATACTCGCCGGACACTGCGCATTTTTCCGGCGGCTCCGCTATGCTCGATATACTCCAGGAATGCTCCCAGCATCGATGGCACAAAATGGATCGCTGTTACCCCATTGGCTTCCACCGTTTCGGTTATCGTTGCCGGGTTTTTCTCGCCTCCTGGCTCCAAAAAGCATACTGTCGCTCCCTGAATCGCCCACGAGAACAACTCCCACAACGATACATCAAAGGTGTATGGCGTTTTTTGCAGGATCACATCCTCGGCTCCAAACGGAATTCGTTTTTCCATCCAGTGCAGACGGTTGATCAGCGAAGCGTGCTCAATCATGACCCCCTTCGGCTTGCCGGTGGAGCCTGACGTATAAATCACGTACACCAAATCGGTCGAGCGGTTAACAGGTTCCGGGTTCTTCTCGCACTCTTCTCCTGTAAGCTCCATCCCGTCCATCAGTAGATCTTCAATAGCGATCAACTCGCGATTAGCTCCGTGCGGACGAAGGCGGTCCAACTGATCCCGCTGGGTCAGCAGGATGGACGCCCCGCTATCCTCCAGCATGAATCCCAGTCGTTCTTCCGGGTCCTCTGGATGTAGCGGCAGATACGCCCCACCTGCCTTCAAAATCCCCAGCAGGCCGACAATCATCTCCAGTGATCGATGAACTGCGATGCCCACCATCTGATCGGGCCCGACCCCTTTCTTCCGCAGGACGTGAGCCACCCGATTCGCTTGGGCATTCAGCTCCTGGTACGTCAATTGCCGATCTTTGTATAGGGCTGCCGGATGTTTCGGTGTTCGCTCCACCTGCTCTTCAAACAATTGATGAATCGTCTTCTCTCTTGGATAAGGAGCGTCCGTTCCGTTGAATTTCTTTAAAATCACTTCTTTTTCTTCTGGCAAAATAATATCTATTTCGTTCAAAACTACATCTGCAGACGAAACTACAGTGCGGGCGATTTCCTCAACATGTTGGCCTAATCGTTCTATATATTCTGGTTCGTATAATAGACCGTTATAGCTGAATTTCATCAGCAGTTTCTCACCGGGGACAACGTTAAGGTTGAAGGAATAATTAGTCTGTTCAAAACCAGCCATCTCCGAAACCGCTAAACTGTTTTCGTTCTCGTGATCAGAGGCTTCCTCCATACCCGGAAAATTTTCAAAGGCCAAAATATGATGTAATAGATTACTCTTTAACAAACTACCCGCCTGAATATCAGCAAGGGGCACATAATGGTGTTGTCCAGCCTCCATAACCGAGTGTTGTACGTCCTGGACGAAATCCGAAAAGGCAAGATGATCCTCTTCACTCGATATACGCACTGGAATAGTGTTGATAAATAGGCCTACCATATTTTCTGCTCCCGGAATATCTGACGGACGACCAGAAACGACAGAGCCAAATACTACATCGCGGGTATTGTTGTATTTCATCAACAACAGACCCCAGATGGAGTGAAACAATGTACTCAACGTAACCTTGAGTTCTTTGGCCAGTGACTCCAACTGACCTGTTAATTGCGGATCAAAGCTAAAGACTTGCTGCTGTGGATCGTAATCAACGTGGCTCCCTTTACCACTTGTAGGCAAGATGCTCTGCTGTTCAAAACCATCCAAATATTGCTCCCAAAACATAAGCGCTGTATCTGTATCCTGCTTGTCCAACCATTTGAGGTATTTTTCATAGGAAGGAGCCTCCCCTAGCTGAACTGGCTCATTCTTTTGCAATGATGTGTAGATCTGGAACCATTCTTTCAAAACGATTTCTAAGCACCATCCATCCATAATGATGTGATGGAAGCTAACGACCAGCTTGTATACATTAGACGCACATTGCAAGATGGAAACCCGGAATAATTCATCCCGGGTAATATCAAATCCGTTGGCCTTATCACGTTGCACAAACTGTTCTATATAGGCCACCTGGTCAGATTGCGCCAGTGAGGAAATGTCTTCAAAGTGAATTGATGGATGCTTCTGCTGGAATACGATCAATTTAGGCTCTTCAATATTGGCGTGAAAAACATTGCTGCGCAATATCTCATGGCGCTCAAATAGAACAGAAAGACTTCGGTCGAGAAGCTCTACCTCGAGTAAGCCGTTCAGGGTAAGACTCACTTGTTCAAAATAGGCGTAAGAAGTTTGATCTAGTAAGCTATGGAACAAGATTCCTTGTTGCATCGGGGTTAATCGGAATATATTTTGAATTTGCAGATCTTTACTCATAATCCACCGCCTAGGAAGATGTATTATTTTTATAGTAGGCCATAATCTCATCCAAATCGCTAATTGAAAGATTCTCATCGCTCACATCTGCAGGAGTCCATTCCTTCTCCTTCTTTTCAGAGCAATGTTCAATAATTTCTAGCAAACGACTTTGCAAGAAATCCCCCAATTTTTGAATACTCGATTCAGCATATTCACGACTGCTATACTCGATCCCGAGGGTTAATATCCCGTGTTCGATACTGCCATTAACATCAAGCACAAATGGTGTCTCGTTTTCCTCACTTACCGTCCGGCCTGGAGAATACTTTGATTCGACAAATAAAGGCGCAACGGAACTTGAATCAATTTGGCCGTGATAATTAAATCGGATTTCAGGAGCAAAATGTTCCTGATTAGTACTTTTCAAATGGTGTAGGGACATATATTCCAGAATTCCGAAGTCAATGCCCTTATTAGGAACACGTCGTAACGCTTCCTTGGTCAGCTTAATTTGATAAGATAAATCGGCATTATGCTTCATATCCAGATGAACAGGATACATCGTAGTAAACCAGCCGACCGTTCTGGTTATATCTATATCATCAAAAATCTGTTCGCGTCCGTGTCCTTCCAGCAAAATGGTAAACTCATTATCATCAGTCCAGTCTCTCAATGCCAGTCCAAAGGCTGTCAACAGTAGATCATTTACATTCGTGCTATACGCCTTGTGAACATCCTTCTGCAGACGATCTGTTTGTTGCTTGGAAAGCCTTACGTTGCAAATTTTCAGGTCTTTCCCTCTTCTGTCAGCGACCGGATAGTCTTTTTGAAGCGGTTTATTGGTATGACGGATTACATTCTCCCAATAACGCTTGTAACGAGCTGGACGCCCACCCTTTGCATCATCACCAAGGCGATGGGTCCAATCTTTCCATGAATGGGTCTTCGCCTGAAAGAGGATTTCTTCATTATTAAGCGCCTGCATGTATCCTTGTTCTAAATCTTCCAATAGAATTCTCCAAGAAACTCCATCTACCACCAAATGATGAATCACAAGTAGTAGGTGATCACCTTGAGCCGTGTGAAACACCCCTGCTTGCACAAGCGGACCGTCTTCCAAATTCATGCGTCGCTGAATCGCTTCGCTGAGGGTCTGGATTGCCTCTTCAATGGATGACTCATGGCTTACATCCAGAGCAGTAAGAGCATATGCCTTTCGATTTGTACCATGAATGATGGGAATAATGTTGTCCTGATGCGCTGTATATGTCATTCGTAAGGCATCATGATGTTCTGTCAGCTTAGACAACACCTGATCTACCAGTTCTTCCTTCCATCCCTTTTGGCTATACAACATAACAGCCTGGTTCCAATAGTTTGATTCCGTGAACTTTTGTTCAAAAAACCATCGTTGGATAGGGGATAGCTCAGCCTCTCCTTCAATAATCCCTTGTTCGGCTTGAACGCTGACTGCTCTTAGATCTGGAATCAGGCTACCTATTGTTTGATGACGGAAAAGGTCCTTAATTTCCATGCGATATCCATGCTTACTTAGACGTGTGGAAATTTGAATAGCTTTAATCGAATCCCCGCCCAATTCAAAAAAGTTATGATTCGTTCCGATCGGAGCATAGCCAAGAACCTCTTGCCAGATTTCCGCCATCAACGTTTCGACCGTATTGGAAGGAGGAATATAATCTACCTCAATCGACAGACTGTGATCAGGCTCAGGCAATGCTTTTCTGTCGATCTTACCACTCGATAGATAAGGCATAGCTTCCATAGATACTATATAAGCAGGCACCATGTACTCGGGTAGGACTTCTTTAATACGAGCCTTT
This sequence comes from Paenibacillus ottowii, assembly GCF_050516475.1. Lineage (NCBI taxonomy): Bacteria > Bacillati > Bacillota > Bacilli > Caryophanales > Paenibacillaceae > Paenibacillus > Paenibacillus ottowii. Next base: position 2,551,211 of record NZ_CP191577.1, read on the forward strand.
AACGCTTGTACATTAAACTCCTGGGCCTGTTCAACATAGGCGCATAAATAACTTCCCCCAGAACGGTCCTCACGAGCAAGCACTACTGCCGTCTGTACCCCTTCATAGGCCAATATTGCCGCTTCAATCTCACCCAGCTCGATCCGGTATCCCCGAATCTTCACCTGATGGTCAATCCGACCCATATATTCAATGTTTCCATCCGGCAGCCATCTCGCCAAGTCTCCCGTCCGGTACATCCGTCCCCCTGCACAATATGGATCCGCTACGAACTTCTCCTCCGTCAGTTCTTTCCGATTCACATATCCCCGGGCTACGCAGTCCCCTCCAATGTGCAGCTCGCCCGGTACGCCTATCGGCTGCAATCGGTCTTTGCTGTCCAAAATATACAATTTCACATTATCAATCGGCTTCCCGATTGGGATGCTCTCCGGTTCCTGCTCGGCTGGACAGTCGTAATACGCCACCTCTACCGTTGCCTCCGTCGGTCCATACAGGTTGTGCAACGTAGCTCCTTCAGCTCCCAGCAAGCGGTTAAATCGGCGGACATGTTCTGTCATCAGCGCTTCCCCGCTGGCAAATACTCGCCGGACACTACGCATTTTCCTAGCGGCTCCGCTGTGCTCGATATACTCCAGGAATGCTCCCAGCATGGATGGCACAAAATGGATCGCTGTTACCCCGTTGGCCTCCACCGTTTCGGTTATCGTTGCTGGATCTTTCTCGCCTCCTGGCTCCAGAAAGCATACTGTCGCTCCCTGAATCGCCCACGAGAACAACTCCCACAACGATACATCAAAGGTGTATGGCGTTTTTTGCAGGATCACATCCTCGGCTCCAAACGGAATTCGTTTTTCCATCCAGTGCAGACGGTTGATCAGCGAAGCGTGCTCAATCATGACCCCCTTCGGCTTGCCGGTGGAGCCTGACGTATAAATCACGTACACCAAATCGGTCGAGCGGTTAACAGGTTCCGGGTTCTTCTCGCACTCTTCTCCTGTAAGCTCCATCCCGTCCATCAGTAGATCTTCAATAGCGATCAACTCGCGATTAGCTCCGTGCGGACGAAGGCGGTCCAACTGATCCCGCTGGGTCAGCAGGATGGACGCCCCGCTATCCTCCAGCATGAATCCCAGTCGTTCTTCCGGGTCCTCTGGATGTAGCGGCAGATACGCTCCACCTGCCTTCAAAATCCCCAGCAGGCCGACAATCATCTCTAGTGATCGATGAACTGCGATGCCCACCATCTGGTCGGGCCCGACCCCTTTCTTCCGCAGCACGTGAGCCACCCGATTCGCTTGGGCATTCAGCTCCTGATACGTCAATTGCCGATCTTTGTAAAGCGCTGCCGGATGTTCCGGTGTTCGCTCCACCTGCTCTTCAAACAATTGATGAATCGTCTTCTCCTTTGGATAAGGCGCGGCCGTCCCGTTGAACCCCTTCAAAATCACTTCTTTTTCTACTGCTGTTAACAAATCTGTATCACCTATGGTCTGTGTGCTATTAGCGACAAAAGACCTTAACACCACCACCATATGATCCAAGAAGCGTTCGACAGTGTCTTTTTGGAACAAAGCACTGTTATACTCCAAATTCAAATGAAGGTAGCTACCTGTTTCTTCCGCACTTAAGGTTAAATCAAATCGGGATACACCTGGATTGAACGGAAACGGTTTGAATTCCAACCCACTAGATTGTAGCGGCTGTCCTTTTGTATTTTGCATGACAAACATGGTGTCGAAGATCGGGCTTCGGCTCACATCTCTCCGCAGCGCAAGCTTTTCGACCAATTGCTCAAAGGGATATTCCTGATGTTCAAAAGCAGATAAAACCGTTTCCTTAACTTCATCCAGAAAAGCTGAAAGACTCTTCTCCGCTGAAGGGCTAGTACGCAGTGCCAACGTATTGACAAACATGCCGACGATCTTTTCCGTATCTGGATGTCTCCTCCCAGCAACCGGCGTACCGATGACAATGTCGTCTTGTCGTGCATGCTTGGACAAAACAATGTTATATACAGCCAGTAAAATCATGAACAATGTACTTTGAGCTTCAGCTGCGAGTTTATGAAGTGGCTCTGTTATATCATCGCCCAGAATTCGAGATACCGTGTTACCTTCATAGCTTTGAATAGACGGCCTTGGAAAATCTGTTGGTAGCTCCAGTACAGGCGGCTCATGTTTAAAGAGATCCAGCCAGTAGGATTCCTGCTCTTTAATAAATCCATGATTTATTTGCTCATTATGCCAGTTAGCATAATCTTTGTACTGAACGGATAGAGGCGAAAGCGCCTGTCCATCATATGCCTTTACAAATTCATCCATAATAATAGACATAGAAACGCCGTCCGAAATAATATGATGTAAATCAACCAGCAGCATATTTTTGTTCTCTGCCAACGGGATCAGCTCGCCTCTTAATAAAGGGGCACGGCTCAGGTCAAACGGTTGGACGAATTCACTTAGTACCGTTTCTATATGCTGTTCCTCTGAATCTTCTTTGCTGGTCAAACTATGAATTTTCAATTCAAATTCTACTTCGTCATGTACGCTTTGAACCGGCTCTCCGTTGATCCATGAAAAAGAAGTGCGCAACGCTTCATGCCTGTGAATCAGAGTGTTGAAAGCCGTTTTCAACCGCTCCTGATCCAGATGGCCTTGAACGAGCATGACAGAAGGCATATTGTAAACCAGTTCCGCTCCTTCAAGTTGATGCAATATCATCTGACGTCTTTGCGAGGAGGAAACCGGATAATAGGTTTGATCAGAAAGTAGAGCAATTTCGGTAAATGTACCTGCCCCTCTCCCGATTGTGCGTTCAATGAGTTTGCTCATGCTTTCCACAGTTGGGTACTCAAATATTTCACGCATAGGCAACTCGACCTGGAATTCTCGAATAATTTTCCCGATAAGTATTGTAGCCTTCAGCGAATGTCCGCCCAGTTCAAAAAAATGGCTGTGTATACCTATGGGGCTCACATGCAGAATATCCTCCCACAAACGTACTAGACGAGTTTCTGTATCTGTACGAGGAGCTACAACCCCCTGCTCCCGAATCACATGATGGGGCTCAGGAAGCGCTCCTCGGTTCACCTTTCCATTAGGCGTAAGAGGTATCGTAGCAATCTGTATCAGATGAGCAGGTACCATATACAAAGGCAGAGACGCTTTCAAATAAGATCGTATTTCCTGTGTCGAGAGTTCATGATCAGAAACAATGTAAGCACATAAATACGTTTCGTCCTCTTGGTCTTTTCTTGATAGAACAACGGCCTCTCTGATCTCATGATGAGAGAGAAGAACCTTCTCGATTTCTCCAGTCTCAATGCGATATCCACGGATTTTCACCTGGTGGTCTGTTCTTCCGAGATACTCCACATTGCCGTCGGGGAGCCATTTTGCCAAGTCCCCTGTCTTATACATGCGCTCTCCGAAAACGAAGGGACTATCCGTGAATCTTTCGTACGTTAGGTCGGGTTGATTAATGTAGCCTAGGGCTACTCCTGCACCAGCAATATAAAGTTCGCCCGGAATGTCTACAGGAAGCAGTCTCCCCTCCTGATCCAAAATGTACAACCGGGTATTGTCAATAGGCTTACCGATTGGAATACTCTGCAAATCATCTCCATCCGGGCAATCAAACCATGTTGCATCCACTGTTGCCTCCGTTGGTCCGTATAAATTATGCAGAGTTGTGCCATTCGGCTTTCGAAGAAGAGTATTAAACCGTCTGGCTTGCTTAACTGTTAGTGCCTCCCCACTAGCGAAAACTCGTTTAATACTGCTGAGTTTCCCCTCTGCTTGGTGCTGCTCAACATACTCTAAAAAAACAGACAACATGGAAGGCACAAAATGAAGGGTTGTAATTTTCTGTTCTGCCACCGTGTCCACCAGTAGCTTGGGATCCTTCTCCCCATCAGGCGGAAGAAAGTAGACCGAAGCTCCGGCTATAGCCCACCAAAATAGTTCCCATACAGAAACATCAAAGGTGTAAGGCGTTTTCTGTAAAATGATATCGTCCACACCAATCGGATACTTTTTTTGCATCCAAAGAAGTCGATTCACTATAGAGGTGTGACGAATCATAACTCCTTTAGGCTTACCTGTAGAACCGGAAGTATAAATTACGTAAGCTAAATCCTCCGGCCCACTGTAAGGTTCAAGATTAGTTTTTTCAGTTGCCCAGTCTGCTCCGATCGCAAGCACGCTGATATTCGGTGAAATATCCTTCAATGTAGATTGGTTTTCCTGTTGTACCAGCAGGATGGAAGCGCCGCTGTTACCCGCTATATATTGAATTCGCTCCAGAGGGTCCTCTGGATTGATTGGCAAGTAAGCTCCCCCTGCCTTAAGAATAGCTATGATCCCGACTAACATCTCCGGTGAGCGATAGGCTGCAATCCCAACAATCTGGCCGGTTTGCACCCCTTTCATTCTCAAGATGCGAGCCAAGCGGTTAGCCTGTTCGTTCAATTCCAGATAAGTTAGCCGCTCATTAGCAAATGCCGCTGCCAAACGATTCGGCGCTAGCGCCACCTGCTCTTCGAATAGCTGTTGAATCGTTTGAGTTTGAGGATATAAGGCATCTGTATCATTAAAATCTCGCAGGATTCTGTGTCTTTCCTCGTCAGAAAGCAAATCAATATCATCCACATTCATGTGCGGATTAGAGACTATCTGTTCAGCTATTTGTTTTAGGTGCAATTCAATTCTTTGAATATCTGAAGCTTGATAAGCAATACTGTTATAGCCAAACTTAACCTTCAATTCCTTACCAGGAATGACTCCAATATTAAAATCATAATTTGTTTGCTCAAAACCCTCGGTTTCCACAATTGAAACAAGCTGTTCTCCTTCACCACCAGCAAGCTCTTCAGTAATTGGGTAGTTCTCGAACGCTATAATATGGTGGATCAAGCTCTTGCCCAGTGGGGTTAGCATCTGGATATCAGCCAAGGATAGAAAATGGTACTTCCCTGATTCCATCATATTCTGCTGGAATTGCTTGATTATCTGGGAAAATGTTTGTGCTTCTTTATGACAAATACGTACAGGAATTGTATTAATAAATAATCCAACCATTTTCTCTGACCCTTCCAGCTCAGCTGGACGGCCAGAAACAACGGAACCAAATACCACATCCTTGGTGTTATTGTATCTTTGCAGCAACAGACCCCATATCCCATGAAATACAGAACTTAAGGTTACCTGATTTTGTTGTGCTATCATTTCCAAACCACGGGTTAACTGCTCGTCCAAGGTGAAAATATGGTTGTTCAGCTTGTAGCTTCCATCCTCAGTTGACTTGCTGCTAAGAGGTAAGCCACTTTGCTCTTCCACACCTGATAATTGCTGTTCCCAATAAGCAAGGGCCGTCTTCTTATTTTGCTGCCCTAACCAACTGATATATCGACTATATGGAAATACTGCGTCCAATTCTGGCTTCTTCCCGAGGGAAGAAGCTCTGTAAATTTGGAACAGATCCTTCGCTATTGTACCAATACACCAGCCATCCATAATGATGTGATGAAAGCTTAGAACCATTTTGCAGCTTGTATCACTTAATGCAAGAACACTTATCCGAATAAGGAGATCCTTCTCCAGATCGAACCGCATCTTTCGATCATTAATCGTAAAATTATCAACATATAAACGTTGTTCTGCTTCATTTAATTCTGTAATGTCTCTATAATCAATCGTTGCCTCTCTATTAGCCAGCACGACTTGTAACGGTTGGTCTGTTTCTTTATAAACAAACACAGTCCGTAACACATCATAACGGTCAATTAGGGTTTGGAAACTTTCTTTCAGCGTCTCTGCATTCAACCGTTCATTTAAGGTAATGATCGTTTGATCAAAATATGCTTCTGAGTGCTCGTCTAAAATGGAGTGATATAGAAGCCCCTCCTGCATGGGTGTCAATGGATAAATGTTTTGAATGAGTGCGTTTCTCATACGGCTCACCACTTTGCTACAAGTTTAGTTTGTTACTTAAAAGTTGGGACAGGTTCTGAAACTCATCGATTGACAATTTGTCATAGAGAAAATCAGTTGGACTTTGTTCCGTTACTTGTTTGCTGCAGCAATGGTCGATTAGATTCATCAGATGTTTTTGGAATAAAAGCAATATTCGCTCAATAGTTTGTTGCTGGTATTCTTGCTTGTTATAGTTGCATGTAATAGTTAACTGTTCACTCTCATTAATAATGCAGTTGATATCTAACGCTACGGATCTTTCCGTGAAAGGACTAGCCTCTTCTCCCGAAGAAAATTTAGAAAGTGTAAATACATCTGTATCTAGTTCCGTATCAAAACGGCCCATATAATTAAAGGCAATTTCAGGAGCGGCCTGAAATGCAGTCACACCAGACTCATTGACTCGAGTATAGTTTAATATCCCATACCCAAAGCCTTTGTTTGGTATCCTTCTTAGGCTATCTTTGATGTTCTTAATCTGATATGAAAGATCATGAGCACCATCCACTTCCAGTAAAAATGGATACATTGTTGTGAACCAGCCAACGGTTCTGGAAATATTCATTTCCTGAAACACTTCTTCTCGCCCATGCCCTTCAAGATAGATCAACACACGAGACTGTTGAGTCCATTCTTTGATACTTAATCCAAGAGCAGTGAGCAAAATGTCGTTAATTTCAGTATTGTAGGCCTGGTGTACCTGTCTTAATAATTTGCTAGTCTTCTCACTATCAAGTGAGATACTTACATTTTCACTATCACACAACATGTTGGTTTCATAGGAGCTGTCTTTAGGTAGCGTTCCAGACTGGACTTGCTCCAGCTGTGTCCAGTATTCCAGTTCCTGCGCCAGCTCCTCGCTTGTTGCATATTGGCTTATTTCTTGTGCCCAGGAGCGGTACGAATCCGTTTTGTCTGGCAAGAGTAGTGTTGCCCCCTGCTGATATTGCTGATAAAGAGACGTAAAATCTTGTAAAATAATTCTCCACGAAACCCCATCAACTACCAGATGATGAACCGCAATGAGCAAGTGATCTCCCTCAGCAGTCCGGAATAATCCAAGCTTCATTAAAGGACCGATGGTGAGATCGAAACTACTTTGAATAGCCGTTGCTTCTTGCTCAATCCATGCTTCTGCTGGTAAACCTTCAGGCAGTGATTTTATCGTCAAGGATAGTGGTTGATTGTTTAGCCCTTGATTGTATTGAATGATGCGATCTTTTCTCTGACAGAATGTCATTCTTAAGGCATCATGCTGTTTAATGATGCAGTCAAATGCAGCTATAATCCCTTGCTCATCAAAACCTTCTTCAGAAAATAGCATGACGGACTGATTAAAATGCTGAGGACTTATCTTCTGTAGATGGAAGAATCGCTGCTGTATTGGCGTTAAAGGCAGCTCTCCCTCAATAGCTTCCTGACTAATCTTCCGACGGATAACCTTAACGAATGGGCTCAATTGTCTAATCTGAGGGTACAAAAATAACTCCTTAATGCTTAGCTTGTAGCCATGTGTGTTCAAGCGCGAGACGATTTGCAGACCCTTAATAGAGTCTCCGCCCAAATCAAAGAAGTTGTGAGTTGAACTCACGCCTGTTACGGCAAGCACTTCCTCCCATATTTGGGCCAGCAATACTTCAATCTCGCCTGTGGGTTCCACATACTCCACTTCTAAGGCACCGCTCCAGTCAGGTTCGGGTAATGCTTTACGGTTAATCTTTCCACCAGGTGTAATGGGGATCACGTCAAGCGGAACATACACCGAAGGGATCATGTAATCAGGAAGCTCCTTAGCCAACTGCATTTTGATACGGTCCGTATCTAATGGATTAGCTGATACCACATATGCGCATAAATAAGAACTTCCCTTATTCTCTTTGACCATTACGACAGTTTCCTGAATATCAGCTATGCCTAAAAGATGATATTCAATTTCACTAAGCTCAATCCTGTAGCCTCGAATTTTGACCTGAAAATCGGATCTACCCAGGAAAGCAATATTACCGTCGGGCAAGTATTTAGCTAAATCTCCTGTTTTATAGAGCTTTTCATAGCCAGGCACTGAATAAGGGTTATCTATAAAGCTAGCCTTTGTTTTTATTGGATCATTCAGATAGCCAATTCCAAGTGGTGTACCTGCAATATACATTTCTCCTACGATTCCCACGGGAACCCTCTTTAGCCCTGGGTCCAATATATAAATCTTGGTATTGGCAATTGGCTTTCCGATCGGAATTCTGTCTTCATCTCCCGTCACTCGATAAGCAACACAGCCTATACTTGCCTCCGTTGGACCATACAGGTTCGTGATTTGAACATGAGGGAAAATGGTTAAAAACGTATGAACTGTTGACGGCGTAATTTCTTCACCACCAAGAATAACTTGTTGAAGAGAATCCAATTGCTTTGATCGAGTTGAATTTTGATCCAACTGGTTGACAATAGCATTAAATACGGATGGAACGAAGTCTGTAAAAGAAATACGTTCCTGTTCAATGATATTCGTCATATACGTAGCATCCACCGTCATGCCTGTTTCCGGCAACACGGTCGTTCCGCCGTTCATTAATGGCCAGAACAATTGCCATACCGCGCTGTCGTATACATGATGAGTTGTCTGGAGAACACTTTGTGCAGCCGATGTTCCAAAATAGTCGTTCATCCATAGAAAACGATTGGTTATTCCTTTATGGGCAGCAATAACTCCTTTTGGTTTGCCGGTTGAACCCGAAGTGAAGATTACATAGATTGGCGATTCCATATCTACATCTACTGCCGGGTTACTGATAGTGTTACTCCTCTTTTCGACTACAGAGCAGTCTATAACTAGGTACTCAGCATTTATTTCTGAACTGATAGGTGTGCTTGAATTGACCAACAGGATAGAACTTTCCAAATCCTTCAGGGCGCTCTGTAAGCGGTCAATCGGCCACTCTGTATCAAGAGGCGAAAAAGCAGCCCCTGTTTTCATAACAGCCAGTATCGATACTACCAGTTCCAGGCTCCGTTCCATGAGTATAGGCACATAACTTCCAAGTCCAATTCCTTTAGCCAACAAATTGCTTGCTATCGCGTTCGCCTGATCATTTAGCTCCTTGTAGGTCAGCATCTGATCTTGATAGATAACAGCTTTAGCATCCGGTCTTCTATCAACCTGCTCCTCAATATAATGATGTATGGGTCTCGGTTGTGGATAAGCTATATCAGTGCTGTTATACCGCTCCTCCATAGCAGCCGCTTCTGTTGCGCTTAGAAGATTAATATCAGTCAATGCCATATCAGCGTTTTGGACTACTTCCTCCAATACATTTAGGTAATGCTCGACGAGAAGCTCAATTGTTTCTTTTTTATACAGTTTTGTACTGTACTCAAATTCCAGATGAATTGTCCCAGCCTTTTGTTCGGCATTCAATACAAGATCGAATTTGGAAATACCCGTTTTGAACGGATATAGCTCAAAATTAAGGTTATCGGCTTGCCACTGCTGCGCATCCGTATTCATAAAGGAGAACATCGTGTCAAATAACGGATTTCGACTCAAGTCTCTCTTGATGGACAGCTTATCGACCAGTTCGGCAAATGAATACGATTGATTTTGCAGAGCTTGCAGCGTGTTTTCTTTTACTTCATTCAAAAAGGTTTTGAAGCTCTTATGACTAACCGGATGGTTTCGAATAGCCAGTGTATTGACGAATAACCCTATGATCCCATTGGTATCTGCATGCGTCCGTCCAGATGTTGGAATGCCGATCACGATATCTTCCTGTCCCGCATATTTTCCCAACAGCACATTATAGGCAGCAAATAACAGCATAAAGAGCGTGCTATCTGTTTGAATACAAGTGAGGTTCAACTGTTCTATAAGCTTTTCGGACAGTTCGACTTTTACCATATCTCCAACAAAACTCTGCAATTGTGGCCGCTGATAATCTGTAGGCAGATCTAGAACGGGAAGCTTTCCTTTGTATTGCTCTAGCCAATACTGTTCCTGCTTTGCATGAATTTCTGTATTCGATCTGAACCAAGCAGAGTAATCTTTGTATTGAAGCGGTAAAGCGGGAAGTTCTTCTCCCTTGTACAGCTTGTTCCATTCGTTAATAATAGTGTCGATAGAAGTACCATCCGCTATCAAATGGTGCATATCAATAAGAAGCATAAATTTATCGCGATCCATTTGAAGAAGCTCTGCCCGAAATAGTGGGGCTTTACCAACATCAAAAGGTTGTATGAAATTATGAATCAATGTATCTAGGCCCTTTGTCGTAATATCACCAGCAGCCCGGGCAAAGCCAAGTTCAAAGCTTACCTCTGGGTGTACAAATTGCACCGCTCTGTCATCCACATATCCGAATGAGGTCCGAAATGCTTCGTGCCGGGCTAATAATTGTTCAAAGGTACGCTCCACTCTTCTTCGGTCAACATGACCTTCGATCATCAGTGCTGCCGACATGTTGTAAGCCACTCCCGTCTCATCTAACGGTAGAACAGCCAACAGTCTGGATTGTGCTGGAGAAACCTCATAATAAGCTCTCTCAGTCACCGCCTCAATTCGTTGGTAATCTGTGGGTTTGGCAGCAAGAATCTTCTTGGAGAGTGCTTCGATTGTTGGTGCCCCAAATATATCTTGAGTCGAAATTTCGATATGAAAGACCTCATTGATTTTCGCAGTCAACAGGGTCGCTTTCATCGAGTGCCCACCTATTTCAAAAAAATGATCGTGTATACCAATCGGTGATATCTCCAGCAGATCCTGCCACATTTCGATCAATAGCTGCTCCGTTTCATTATTGGGTCCAACGTGCTGTGATTCTTTGCCAGAATGCTCCCCTGGTTCAGGTAATGCACTTTTACTAACTTTACCGTTTGCTGTCAGCGGCATCGCATCCAACAAGAGTACATGGGCTGGTACCATATAATGAGGCAGGTTTGACGACAGATATTCTTTCAAAACATCTACTGTAACCGATTCCCGTAAAACGGCATAAGCGCATAAATACGGATTGTCATCTGCTCCTTTAATCACTACAGCTGCCTCTTTTACCGCTCTATGAGCCAACAGTGTGCTTTCAATTTCACCTGGCTCAATCCGGTAGCCCCTGATTTTAACTTGTTGATCTGCTCGGCCAAGATACTCTAGCGTTCCGTCAGGTAACCATCTCGCCAAATCTCCTGTTCTGTAGAGCTTCATATTGTCCAAATAGGGATGCGGAATAAATTTCTGTGCCGTAAGCTCAGGACGATTACGATATTCTCGCGCAATTCCTTTACCCCAAACGCATAATTCTCCTGGGAGTCCTATTGGCCGCAACTGCAAGTATTGATCCAGAATGAGAACACCCGTATTAGGAATTGGCTTGCCAATACACCCTACTTCTTCAGGCCCCATATCTCGCAACATCGTTGTAACTACACTATTTTCTGTTGGGCCATACTCATTGAACAATTGAATGCCAGGATGTTTGGCTTGGCTGGCTTCTACTAACCGTTTCGTTGCTTTCTCACCGCCTAACGTTACAACCTTGAGAGACTTGACTTCATCTGGAGTCAGACCCTCTATAACAGACATGTACATGGAAGGAGTACACACGAGATGTGTAATATGAGTTGATAAAATTAAAGACTTCAGAGCCGATAATTCACTCAGTTCCTCATTCGTAGGCAACACTACCGTACTTCCAGACAGCAGCGGAGTAAAAAAGGCACCCACAAAAGCATCAAACGAGCTAGACAGCAGTGGCAGGATACGGTCTGCTGCTTCCAGTGCATATGCATTTATTCTCCAAGATAACGTGTTTAATATCGCTCGATGCTCAATACTAACTCCTTTAGGAGTACCGGTTGAGCCCGATGTATAGATCACATATGCCAAATGACTTGAATCCGATTCCCACTTTGAAGATAACTTGCTTTCTGTTTTATACCACTCATCATCGTCTATATTTAGGACTAAACCTTCATAAGTAGTAGCATTGTAATTAGATGAGTCATTCAACAACAGGAGAGCAGCCCCGCTATCCTCAAGCATAAAGTGAATTCGTTCTTCTGGATAAGAACTATCGATTGGAAGATAGGCGCCACCGGCTTTTAAAATAGCCAACATACCAACTGCCAAATCTAATGAACGGCCCGCCATTAAGCCGACTACAGTTTCTGCTCCTACTCCCCGCTTCACTAATGCCCTCGCCAGCTGATTTGATTTCTCGTTCAGCTCTTTATAAGTAATCATATGTCCCTGATGAACTACAGCTACATGATCCGGACTTTTCAGAGCTTGTTCTTCGAATTTCAAGTGCAACATTTCTTGTTTCTCCCTCATAAATGCAGAGGACAAATCGAAAGTATTAAAGCCATGTATTAGCTGCAACTTCTCTTTCTCAGGTAACCATTCCAAATTCCCAATCTCGCTCCAAGGTTGTTCTAAAATGGAGCGTAATATTTGTATATAGAGGCTAGCAAGGCGATCAATCGTTTCTGGTCGGAACAATTGGGAACAATAATTGAAGCGTAAGGCTAGACCCCCCTGCCACTCGTCAGCACTCAATACCAAATCAAATTGGGAAATTCCCGGATTAAATTCACTTGGATGAAATTTCACTCCATTAGCTTCAAGAGAACCCATCTCAAAATTCTGCATGACAAACATCGTATCAAACAAAGGATTGCGTCCTTGATCACGACGGATATCCAGTCTCTCAATCAATGCTTCAAAAGGATAGTCTTGATAATCCATAGCTCGCAGAGTCGTTTCCTTGACCTCTTGCAAAAACGAATGGAAACTCCGCTGAGGAGACGGACGATTCCGCAAAGCTAACGTGTTGACAAACATTCCTATCATCGTTTCCGTGTCCGGATGCTGGCGCCCTGCCACCGCTGTTCCTACAATAATATCTTCCTGACCCGTATACTTTGCGAGCAGTATATTATAAGCCGCAAGCAGGATCATATAAGCCGTAGTCCCCGTATTTTTGGCAAGTTTCTTTAATTCCTCTGCCATTACCGAAGTGATGTTATACGACAATATAGCCCCTTCGTAGCTTTGATGTAACGGTCTAGGGAAATCTGTAGGCATAGCCAGTATAGGTAATTCTCCGTTCAAAACATTTTTCCAATAATGTTCTTGTTCAAACAAACGATTGCTGGTATATTGTTCCTTTTGCCATACAACAAAATCTTTATATTGAATTTGGATTGGAGTTAAAATTTCACTCCGATACAGTTGTACGAGTTCATTAAGGAAAATGGATAATGAAAGCCCATCTGCAATACTGTGATGCATATCTATGACCAACATATGTTTATTAGCTTCAAAGCGAAACAATTCTGCTCTGAAGAGTGGTCCTTGGCGCAGATCAAATGGACGGACAAACAAGCGACTCATCTCGTCTGCATCTTTCTCCAATATTTCTGTGACTTTGATTTCAAAATCCAGCTCATCCTGAATGACTTGTACAATTTCACCATCTACGATATTAAAAGAAGTACGAAATGATTCATGACGTCGAATCAAATCCAGGCAAGCCTTTTGAAGACGTGGAATATCTAGATCTCCATCAATACGCACCTGACCTGTAATATTATAAGCTGTACCAATACCCATATCCTGTAAGACAAACATACGTCTTTGGGCATCTGATACTGCATAATGCGTGCATTCTTCTAGTTTTTTAATAGAAACGGCTGTTCCTTGTTTGGCTCCTTCGATCACCTTGGTCAAAGCCGAAACTGTCGGTGAATGAAAAAGTACATTCAAGGGGATTCGTTTGCCAAACTCTTGATGAACTCTGGCAAGCAAGAGAGTCGCCTTCAACGAATCCCCTCCTAGATCAAAGAAATTGTCATCAGATCTAACACGATTCAATCCCAGCACCGTTCCCCAAATTGCCCCTACTTTTCTCTCCGTGCTGCTAACTTCCTCAACAGGTTCTTTGCTAACAGCTTGTTTCTTAGTAGAAATTTGCGACAAGTCTACATACCCCTGCGAATCTAAGGGCATGTTTTCAAGCTGAACAATCTGTTGAGGTACCCATTGGTCTTGCAAATGATTTCGTAATTGCTTACGAAGGATAGCCTCTATTCCATCACTAGGACTTGTAACATAAGCAACCAATTGCATATCTGCTCTGTCCTCTGTGCTCTGAGCTATCACTTGGCACTCACTGATTTGTGGAATTGAAATAATAAAGCGTTCAAGTTGTTCAGTATATATGGCATGCCCTTTGATATAGGCTCGCTTCTGAACAGGTCCCAACATTCGTAATTCACCGTTTGCAGTTCGCAAAGCCAAGATTCCTGTCGGTAAATACACTAAATCTTCGGAAGTAGGTTCGTTTGCTTGAACTGCATGCAATTCCCCGATCGTCCCCACAGGCGCAGGTTGCAGATAATGATCCAGTAAATAGATGGCACTTGGTAAACCGTTATCCGTGATGCCGCTAGATTCGAGTTCCACATATTCCCTGTAGTTTTTAGCCCCATATTTCAGTTCATCCTGATGTAAGAGTGAGATATCTACAAAATCCCGTTCCTGCCCATCAGCAATCGTATTCAGGATGTGTAGAAAATACTCTGCCCAAATCTGTACTGTTTCCGGTGCGGCCAAGCTAGCTTTAATATCAAAATCAAACCAAAGCTCTCCCTCGACCTCCATCACATTAAGAAACATGTCATATTTGGAGTACAGGATCGGCGTTGGTATCAATTCAACATCCAATCCATGAAAATGAAAATTCTGCATTGGTCGATCCATATTGAAGATGACATTCATCTCAGGAATCCGTATGTTCTCCATACGCTCAATCAGATCAGCAAAAGAGTAGCTTTGAAGCGGTTCGACCTCCTGCATAACTCGTTTAACTTGTGCCATATACTTGAATAATGATTCTTTGCTGGTAATATGGCTCACAATCGGCAGCATATTAACACAGTTTCCGATCAAATTAATTTGTTCCATTCTAGACTGTCCAGAGGTAGGAATACCTACTACTATCGTTGTGTTTCCAGTTAAGCGGTGCAGAAACACCTTATATGCAGTCAGCAGTGTGACAAACAGACTGTTACCCGCTTTAATGCTAAGCTTTTTCAACTTTCTCGCCAGCGTACTGTCTGCCCGAATATTAATTCTTTCTCCTCTATATGACGGCTTCTTCATGCCACCATCCTCAGACGGAATATCCATGGCGACAGGGACAGAATCCAATGTCCGTGTCCAGTAAGAGACTGCCTCATCCACTCCTGCATGTTCTAATTCCAACTGTTGCCAAGCTTGAAATTCTCTGAATTTTGGCGGTACAGGCAACGTGACTATATGCTCACCTTTGCAGAAAGAAGTGTAGACTTGCTCCCATTCACGGATAAACACTGCCATTGACCAACCATCAGCAACAATATGATGAAATGTGAACACCACAATATGTTCTTCCGGTTGTAAACGTAAAATGTGAGTTCGGAACAATGGTTCTTTGGACGTCAAGTCAAACGCCCTTTGCCCCTCTTCCTCAAACCATCCCTTAACTTTTTCTTCGTGCTCTGATGAAGGAGATTCTGAGAAATCACTTAGTGAGATGACCACATTCACGTTGTCAAGAACATGCTGTTCTTCGCCATCGAGGTCAATAACCGTCCGTAGCGAATCATGCCGATTCACAATTGCTTGAACTGAACGCTTTACAATATCAAGCTGCAGTTGACCCTGCATCCGCAAGGCTGCTATTTCATTGAATGCAGTGGATGAATCACTTCTGGATTGCGTCGCAAACCAAATTTGCTGCTGCTCCTTTGTTAAAGGGAAGGATGCAGATTCGATGGGAACCATATTATTTTTTCGGTTTCCATTTTCATCCGGTGATGGCGTATTGTCAGGTAAGAATCCCCCTTTTCTCAGTTCCTCCACGCTTTCCTTTACAGCCTGTGTAATTTGTTGAAGGTCCCCATCTGTGTGAGCAGTCGATAAAAAGCAATTGCGACCTTCCCAAATGTAAATTCCCTTGTCAATCAGCAGATGGAAAAAGAGCTCGATATCGCCAAACGAAACAAACCGGAATAGTGAGCCATAGTTCACCATGTGAATAGGCACACTGTTTTGTTTAAAATAAGTATTCAGTTCTGCTACCCATTCGTTGGTTCTTCGGTTCAGTTGTTCTTGAAGATTCGGCCCTTCAGACTTCAAATATTTTAAAGTCGCTAGAGCCGTTTGCATAGTCAGCGGATGTGTGCAGAAAGTACCGCCTACGAACGTTTTAATATTCGTATTTTTCGGATAGGAGTCGTCTCCGAACGACCACACACCTCCATCCACAGTGTCCATAAACTCTGAGCTTCCGGCGACAATGCCAACAGGCATACCTCCACCCGCCACTTTTCCGTAAGTAACCAGATCAGCTTTAATTCCAAACCAGGCCTGAGCACCTCCTGGATGAATTCTAAATCCTGTAATTACTTCATCAAAAATAAGAGCCGTTCCTGAATTTGTTGTTATCTCGCGAATTTGCTTCAAGAACTCCTTTGGTTGCAAATCCGGTCTGCGACTCTGTACTGGCTCCACCAATACGGCGGCAAGTTCATGTGCATAATGTTTGATAGCTTTTATAGAATCCGGATGATTATAAGGGAGTACAATTACATCCTCCATCATGCTCGAAGGAATTCCCGGTGCCATGGGCAGAGCCTCTCCCCCGCTTGAGTTCGGATCGGACACAGCAAGTACACCATCGAATGTTCCATGATAAGAACCAGCAAACAGCACTATTTTGGAGCGTCCTGTAGCTGCTCTAGCCAAACGTAAAGCGACCATAACAGCTTCTGACCCCGAATTATAAAAGGCAACCCGTTCCACACCTGTCAGCTCGCTAATTAAAGCAGCAACCTCGCCTGCTGTATTTGACATAGGGCCAATCGAAGGCGTACGGTCGTGCACATTGCTCCGTAAAGTATCGGTTAGCCAAGCTGGGTTATGCCCCAGTAAATGAACCCCAAAACCCATAGTTAAATCAATGTACTCGTTTCCATCCACATCCCATATCCTTGAACCCGAAGCGCTCTCTGAAATGATAGGATATACGATTTCTTTCCAATAGGACCGGAATCCAGACACATGACGATTATTAGCATGAACCAATCGGCTATCCTGTGTGTATTTCTTGGACCCGAGGGTTCGTTGAGTATATCGTTTAATAAAACGCTGTAGAAAATCATTTTGCCGCGTACTGTATCCACTTTCCTCACCGATCAGTAGAGGTTGATAGGGTACAAAGGGTTTGGATTCAGTAGTTGTATTTACTTTAATTGTAGAAGTGATAGGCACGTCAGTTGTCACAACATGCAGAGCTGTAGGCTGAGCACTGACTGTGTCTTGGTTTGTTGTTAACGATGCTGCCTGAATAGTTCCTCCTTGACCACCACCAAGCATCTCTAGTTGTTTGGTCAACACTTGAGTAAGTCCAAGCTGTTGGTTGTTCAGTAATTCAATCTGTTGAGAAAGTAACTTTTCCAGGCTACCAAACTCGGACGAAGACTTTGCAGCAACCATATTTTCTGGATTGACTTCTGTCCGACTATCGACCGTACTTAGAGCATCAGCAGCTGCAACCGATTGGGTGGTATATGTCAAATCTGAAATAAACGTTGTTAGACGATCCAGGTTTGTAACACTTTCAAAGAACTGGTTCATGGGAACATCCACATTAAATTGTTCTCTAATTTCTTTTTGAACTTGAACTAGCATAATTGAATCCAAGCCCATTTCGAGAAAATGCAGCTGCTCATCCAGTTGTTCCACCGTAAAACCAGAGACTCTACTGATCACATCTTTTAATACTTTGGAAATCTTCGTTGTGTAGTCTAGCTGATCTGTAACTTGCAGCTCTTTTGGATACGCGGACTCCATACTTTTCTCCTCCCTGCCTGCGTTACTTATCTGCACTACTTTTGGGGTAAACCAGCAACGATTTCGTTCAAAAGGGTACAAAGGCAGCGACTGGATTATTTTGATATCATCCGCATAAAGCGCTTGCCACTGAATAGACATACCTTTGACGTACAATTCACCTAATTGGCGTAGAGCGTGAATATCTGTATGTGCACTTGTTCTAATGGTTGTAATCAATCGACCTACCGTGTCATCTTTTTCCCTTTTATGATCAACACTCTGTCTATGAGAACCTATATACATATCAGGGACATTCTCTTGTTTGTTCCCGAAAGCCCATCGCTCCAACTTGTGTAATAAATCCTCTGGACTGGAAGTAATCACTGCTAATTTATGCTCCATATGAGCTCTGCCGATATGTGTTGTATAGCACATTTGTTCCAAGGAAACCGCTGGATTTTGGCGTAAATAGTTCACATATGCCTCAACCAAATGATGCAGACTTCGCTCATTTTTTGCAGAAATCGTAAAAAGATGAATACCATCCGGCATGTTTGCAGAATCATTATCTGTTCGCGTTTCTATAAACTCCTCCATAACAACGTGAGCATTTGTTCCACTGAAACCAAAAGAACTTACTCCGCAGCGAAGTGGGGCATCAGTTGAACTTAAATCCGCTACTTCTGTCGTCAAATAAAACGGCGACAATTCAAAATTTATACGGGAACTAGGTTTCTTAAAATGAACCAACGGAGGATTCTTCCTCGTTTGCAGCATCAGAACTGCTTTAATAAGACTGGATATTCCTGCTGCTTCAAATAAGTGACCAATATTGGGTTTGACGGAACCGATTGCACAAAATTGTTTTTTATCCGTATATTTTTCAAAGGCTTGTGTCAATCCCGCGATCTCAATAGGGTCCCCTAGTTTAGTTCCCGTTCCATGAGCTTCGATAAATGACAGAGTTTCCGGGTGAATAGCCGCATCATTCCAAGCCGCCTCTACCACTTCTGCCTGTGCGGAAGGACTAGGTGCAGTAATACCTACCGTTGTACCATCCTGGTTCACTGCACTTCCCTTAATCACAGCATAAATACGATCTCCGTCTTGCAATGCTTGATCGAGAGGCTTTAACAGGACCGCTGCAACCCCTTCTCCCACACCTGTTCCATCTGCCTCTGCATCAAAGGTACGAGCTCTGTAATTTGGCGATTCCATATCTAGCCCCAGCTTCACTGGTAATAGCATCGTTCGGATTCCTCCGGCAATCGCCATCTTGCAATCCCCCGTCGCTAATGCCTTACAAGCCATATGAATCGCGACAAGTGAAGAGGAGCACGCCGTATCTACTGTTACTGCTGGACCTTTTAAATTAAGAAAGTAAGAAATCCGACTTGCTAGCACTGACGGTAAATTTCCAACAATATATTGGTGAAATTTGTCCGGCTCTCCTTTAGATAGCATCCGCTCATAATCGTAGCCTACTTTTGAAAAGCCAACGTAAACTCCTACCTTTTGTCCATGAATCCGATCCCCTGCATAGCCCCCATCCTCAAGTGCATGCCATGCGGTCTGAAGGAATAATCTCTGATTAGGGTCCATATAGCTAGCTTCCACAGGACTCAGCTTGAAGAACGCATAATCAAATTTATCAATTTCTTCTAGGAAGCCGGCTTCTATAAACTCTTCTTCTCCCTTCCTTTGATCCACAACGGATAAATAATCGATGGCGTCTTGCTTTCGTTGAGAGCTTAAGTCCCCAATACAGTCATAGCCTTGAACAATCTGATCCCAATACTGTGAAACAGATGAAGAACCAGGTAAGTCCAAAGAAAGCCCAATAATAGCTACGTCCTTGCTATGATTGTGATCCGTATCATCCGTAGGAATATGCTGTTGTTCAGAATCGGCAGGGCTCGCTAAAAATTCTGCCAAGTGAGCTATTGTAGGGTGATCAAACAAATCAGTAACTGCAAGCTTAATCCCCAGCTGATTTTCAATTTTGTCTGTAATCTGAACCAGTTGTAGGGAATTGGCTCCTAAATCAAAATAGCTGTCTCTCGTATCAACCTCTTTCCTAAGTAACACCTCGCAGCAAATATCGTGAAGTACTTTTTCGATCTCAAACGAACGTGTAGGCTTTTTCTTTTCTTGCTCCATGATCTCTTTTAAAACTATTGAAGTCTCCTGATAATGCCCCGCTTCATACTGAGCCGCAAGCTTATACCTCTGTAACTTTCCACTGGTTGTTTTGGGCATTTGCTTAATAGGTATAATATCGTGAACCGCCCATCCTCCATTACGATACAAATGTTTTTTTAGATTAATTGCAATTGGAGAGAACTTTTCTATCGTCTTTTTGGATACGACAAATACCACAATTTCCTCTGTTGCCATCCCATTAACACGAACTCCACACGCCGCCACACGATTAAGTTCTACTCCTTCTACTTCCTCAGCGATACGCTCGATGTCATGAGGGTAAACGTTCTGACCATTTACAAATATGATATCCTTTGCTCTTCCTGTGATGACTAATTGGCCTTCGCGGAAGAAACCCAAATCGCCAGTTCTCACCCATCCATCTAGCGTCAAAAGTTTAGATGTCGAATCTTCGTTGTTATAGTATCCCTTTGTAACATTTTTACCTTTGATTTGTATGTGCCCAATAACGCGTTCTGCGACATCCTCATCCTCATCGTTGCATATTCTGATTTCACAATAATCTAACGACTGGCCGACCACAACAAATGGCAGAGCATTATGAAAAGTCTTGTCTACCTCCAAGACGGACTCTCCAATGTTTAAGTGCTTACGATCAACATAAACGGTTATATATTCAGTATCGATTGGTGGGATAGCAACTGCAACCGATGCTTCTGCTAAACCATATGATGTTCGCATAGTCGTTCTTTTTAATCCAAAAGGAGCTAATTTGTCAAGAAAGGTGTCACATAATTCAGGAGAGATAGGTTCGGCACCATTTATGATGGCACGGACCTTGGATAGATTCCAGTTGTTTACTTTTTCAGGCTTGAAAAATTGCATGAAATACTTATATCCGAAGTTTGGCGATGAAATAATGCTTACTTCATGTTCGCTAGCTTTTTTTATCCAAAGTACTGGCTGACGAATGAACAGCGAAGTCGGCATAATGTACTGATTCACTCCAGCAACTAATGGGGTAATATGGTTGTAAATTAAACCCATATCATGGGTGAGAGGCATCCACTGCAAAAACGAATCTTGCTCTGTGATGGCTGTCCTATTTATAATTCCACTTGTGTTATGAATGAGATTATGATGTGTAAGGATGACTCCCTTAGGATCACCTGTGGAACCAGAGGAAAACTGAATAAATGCTATATCCTCCAAACGAGGTGTGTGTACCTTTGCAAAGGATCGTTTTGGTTGTTCATGGTTTTGAAGAAGCAATTGGTGACGATGGCGGATATTTTCGAATAGATTAGTTTGGTTGCTTTTCAGGGTATATTTCTCAAGGTCTTTTAATATTTTGGGCTCGATGAGTAAATAAGGATCATTAAGAACATCCCAGATTTTAAAAAGTTTCATTCTATGCTCATCATTGTTACCGATGCTGACAGGTACCGGGATCATGCCACCAAGAATGCAAGCCCAAAACGCTTTTACAAAATGACGGTTGTTTTCTATTTGAAATACAATTTCCTGTCCTTGCTTAACTCCTGCATCCTGAAGATTCTCCAGAAATGCTAGAGCTTCCCAATATAATTCTTTATAAGTAAGTGTTGTTTCGTTTTGGTCCGACTCAATAAAGGTAATAAATTTTTGGTCGCACTTTCCCCGTTCTGTAATAACATCAACCAGGGTTTTGAATCTATTTGTATACATGCTATTCCCCCGTATATCGTAAGATTTATTAGCTTCCAGTTAATAAATTTACAATTTCCAACATCATTGATGAATCTTATTTAGATCATACTAAGAATCGTCTGTTGTTCTTGCTCGGGAACTTGCTTGGTAGTGAGAATAGTACGGATTAGCTCTAACACCTCAGAATTAACCACATCATAAAGGGTGTCATTCTTGTGATCTTGAAGATGATTGATCCAATTTCTAATCTGCTGACTAGGGTAAACAACCCCCTCCATATGTTGTTTGTAATCCCCATTTCGATTTCGTGCAATAAGCGCTGCTGCAAATCCTTCCTCCAGACGCTCAAGTGTAACTTTGCGTGTAGTTTGCTGCTTACTTAGCCACTTGCCCACTTCTTTTAAAGAAGAACTAGTATTAACAGAAAAAGTGGAGATACCAGGATATCTTTCTTTCATCAGCTGTCCAAGTACCTTCCTTGGACCTAATTCTAACGCTACGGTAATACCGTTCTGATATAAATAATCCATCGTATCTGTCCAGCGTACAGGACTAATCATTTGCTTGTACAGCAAGTCATAAATTGACGATTCATCGTGTGGTAAGGCTGTTACATTGGAAACAACCGGCCACCTTCCCTTGCGTAGCAGAATTTTTTTTAGTTCTACGACCAGCTTATCTGCTGCAGACTTCATAAGAATACTGTGAAAAGGTCCACTTACTGTTAAATAATTAACCTTACTATGTTCCAAATGTTTTAATTGTTCCACTATTCGAGCCATAGGTCCTGTATGTCCCGATAGCACGTACTGATTATCCGAATTGTGACATGCAATAGATATAACTTCATGATCGGAAGATATCTCTTGACATAAGTCCTCCAGAATAGAAGCAGAAACATTCGCAACAGCAATCATAGTTCCTACACCGTTAGCTGTAGCCTGTTGCATGAACAATCCCCGTTTTCTCACTATTTGAAGGCCATCTTGAAAAGAGAAAAAACCACTGCACACCAAAGCCGAGTATTCTCCTAAACTATGCCCAGCCAACAATTGAGGTTCCAGTTCCAATACTTCTCTGCTAGCATAATATGCAGCAAGGCTAGCAGTCAGTAAGGCTGGTTGGGCATTCATAGTCTGAAGAAGTTCTTGGGAATCTCCCTCAAAACAAAGTTTTGAGAGTTTTACACCCAAAGTATCATCCGCTTCTTCGAATAAACGCTTTACCACAGTAAAATTATCCCATAGTTCTTTACTCATTCCAACATATTGCGAGCCTTGTCCAGGAAAAATAAAAGATACTTTATTCATCAGAAACCTCTTCTCCAGTGAGCTTTTAAGATATCCTGAATATGTGTACTTTTTAAATTTAACTTCTGTTGCAAGTTATACCTTATATAGTATTAAAGCAAAGTTATGATCAACATAATTAATGAAGAAAAAATCATTTTTAGAGAAAACTAAATAATATGTAATCTTAGTGTACTAACATTTAATAACTTGTATTAATAATTTATAATTCGTTATTCCAACCAATGTTTACACCTTTTACGAATTAAAATAACGATTTATTTCAACAAAGTCAATAAATAAGCAAACCTTTAAAT
>NZ_CP191577.1:2574540-2669034 GCF_050516475.1 Paenibacillus ottowii
GTTTATAATTTACAAAAAACAATACCCATACATTGATATTATATTTTTTTGAATTTATCCATATTATGATATTTTATCAATCTCATTCCAATAGATATTCAATTATATAACTCAAACGAAGATTTATGGAATTAAAATAAAAAAATCTACAGATTCGCCGACTAATGAGTTTTGCAGTCTTCACCTGCCGCTCACTTAGTCTTGAAAAGTCTGTAGATGGATGGTACAGATACTGCTATTCGCTTTACTAAGATGATTATCGCTCAAGACCTAGTTATAATCCTCCCAATAGCGATATTTCATTTCATTTTCGCCTTTGGTAACGATAATCATGTTCTCTACATGTCCAGTTTCTTTATTCGTTCGGTAGATCATGGTACGAGTTTCTCCCTCATCCGGAACTGAGAATAATACCTTGTCACTAACCATACCGCCACCAATGCCGACGACGTGTTCCCCCACCCGGAAGCTGCGCCCGCCCCTGCTCCACTGGCGCCAGTCCCGCGCGACAAAATAAGACCCATTCCATACCCCGTAACGGTCTAGGCCGTTTTACCCAGAGTGTGCTCTCCGGCTGATTGAGTATGCTTTTGGACCCAGTCATCGTATTTGTCTGTATTTTACTCATAACTTATAATATTTCCTTTTTTATCTACCAGATATATCTGTTTTGCTTTCGTCTTTACCTGTCATTTCAGTAACGGCCACAAGAGATTCTGATGTAACCTTGGAGCTTTCTCCGGTATTGTAATCTGTACGGATCACCGAGTCCTCGTATTGCAGCCGCAGGACATTCATCTGGTCGTGGATTTTCTGCATGACCTGCTTGTCGCCGATGGTCTCCGCGTTTTTCAATAGTTCCTCATATTGATGATATTTCTCCGCGTCTGCCTGCTCCCACTCGTCTATATGTTTTGGTGAATTCACGATATCTTCAGCATGATTTCCAGTCTCTTCGCTGCCCGACAGCGCTGCACTGGCGTTCATCGCTGCTGCCAGGGCTGACCAGAAGCCACGTGTGCTCCCACCATCCGCGTTTCTAAACTTCAAAGCAATGCTTTTCAGCTCAATTTCAATGGATTGAACCTTATTTAATATAGAAGAAAGCGTATATTTAGCTGTACGATAGTCATTATAAAAACGGTTTCTCTCCATACCATCCCACTGGCTGTGAAGGCGGTTCATTGTGTTATCCAGACCGTTTAGCTGGTTATACAGTATGCCGTGGGCATTGGCAAATTGGGAGGCCACGTTATCCAGCTGCTCCGGTGTGACTTGGATTTTTGTCATGGTGATCACATCCCATCTATGAAAATAGGAGATAGATATTACAGTTTACAGTAATCCTTATTTCATATTGTAAGCTATAGAGGTCGGACATTCATGAGGATTTATACGTATTTGTGTATTCAGAAACAGTTCCTTTGATATAATGAATCTGTATAAGTTTATTTCGACAATACATTATTGAAAGTCAGGTGTAAGGACATGTCAGACAAAAAAATTATTTTTTTCGATATCGACGGTACATTACTGGACGATGACAAGAAAATGCCGTTAACCGCCAAAAAAGCTGTCTTTGCTTTGAAAGAGCAGGGCCATGAGGTAGCGATCGCAACAGGACGGGCGCCTTTTATGTTCAAGGATATCCGTGAGCAGCTAGAAATTGATTCCTACGTTAGCTTTAACGGGCAATATGTGGTGCTTCGCGGGGAAGTCGTCGCTACCAATCCGCTGAATCGAGAAGCCCTGCAAGCGATGACCGATCTGGCACTCACACATAATCATGCTCTCGTATATATGGATCATATGGACATGAAGGCCAATATTCCTAACGATGAGCTTGTAGAAAAATCGATCCAAACGCTTAAAGCCAAGATTTCAGTCGGATACGATCCGCTTTACTTCCAGGGAAGAGATATTTATCAGACGCTGTTGATGTGTACGGAAGAAGAAGAACCTTTCTATGAAGCGGTATTCAAGGCATTTGATTTTGTACGCTGGCATCCGAGTTCAGTGGACGTTGTTCCTCACGCTGGCTCCAAGGCCAAGGGCATCCGCGAGATTACGTCCAGACTGGGCATTGCCGCTGAGAATCAATACGCTTTTGGTGATGGATTAAACGATGTGGAGATGCTAACTACTATACATAACAGTGTCGCGATGGGGAACGGCTGTGATGAAGCCAAAGCCGCAGCTAAAATGGTCACAAAGCGCGCTGATGAAGACGGAATTTTGTACGGACTGCAAAAACTCGGCCTGTTAAGCTAACAAAATTGCTGACAGACTGGGCATGTTTCAGAAAAAATCATGTCGGTTTAATGACTAAGATATGAGAAAATAGGAGGTAGTCGTTGGTATGGAAACGGAAGGCTTACGCAATGTCGAACAGCTAGCCCTGAAGAAGTACAAAATTTACAAGCAAAGCCTGCTCCGGTATTTGGCGCGTTCCATGCTGGCGAGTATGTTTATCGGATTCGGTGTTATTGTCGCCTTCAAGACAGGCAATTTTTTTTACATGGAGCACTCTCCACTCACTTATCCCATGGCAGCGCTCACGTTCGGGGCAGCCATCATTCTGATCGCATATGGCGGCGGGGATCTGTTTACCGGCAATACCTTCTATTACACCTATGCTGCGCTCCGTAAAAAGCTGCGCTGGGGGCAGGTACTCCGGCTGTGGGCTGCCAGCTATGGAGGTAATTTGCTGGGTGCGGGTGTGTTTGCACTCCTTATTTACTTGACCGGGCTGTTTGACTCCTCCAGCGTGAACAGCTTTTTGCTGAACGTAGTTGAACACAAAATGGAAGCGCCTGCAATGCAGCTGTTTTTCCGCGCTATTTTGTGTAATTGGCTGGTCTGCCTCGCCTTTTTTGTTCCGATGTTTATGAAGGAAAATGGCGCAAAGATGTTTGCCATGATGCTGTTTGTATTCTGCTTTTTCATTTCGGGATATGAGCATAGTGTAGCTAACATGTGTACTTTCGCGATTGCGCTCGTGCTGGATCATCCGGGTACGGTCTCTGTCGCTGGTGTCATCCATAATCTCGTTCCGGTAACGCTGGGGAATCTGGTGGGTGGCGTGCTGCTGATGGGGGTTATGTACTATTCCGTCAACCTCCCGTTTTTGGACGAAGAGGATCACTAAAAAAGAAGCCGTGGAACCTAAGTTCCATGGCTTCTTTGCATTAATTCTGATAATAGCGTATGCAAGGTCTGCAGATGTTTCTTTGCTGTTTATTCTGCTTGAGCAGGAAAATGAATAAATTCCTCCAACTCCTTGAACAGCTTTTTGGGATTGACGTTGTCAGGTACAACCAGAGTTAGCGGCTCATCCAGCTTGAGCACATACATGCCTAAAATGGATTTGGCATCTGCCATGCCGCTTTTGCCATGAATCCAGATGTCATACGTATAATTGGATACGATTTGATTGATCTTCTCAATATCCTTAACGTTTTTTACCTTGATGGGTGTCATCATTGCACAGCTCTCCCCTGCGTTGAATTGGGGCTTACGAAACAAGCCTTAACATCACTATACCCTATTTATAAAGAACGTTGCACAAACTTAATTTAGAAAATGACATGCGGCGGGGAGCTGACCTTCCAGTAGCTGCCGACCTTTTCAAAATTCACGGTGATTTTCTCGTTTGCCTTCTTGGTTTCTGCCGGATACGGCACGGTCAGCAGGTAGCTGCGCTTCACCGGGGTCATGGTTACCATCTTCGCCGTAGCCCGACTGAACTCTAGCAAATTACCGCCATCTGCGTTCAACTGAGCTAGTCTGCCGTTGACTTCAACAAAAAATTTGCCAACAAATTGCTCACTCGCCTGTTTGGTATAAACCTGCGTCAGATAGTTGATTAATTTGGTCTTCGTGCCGATGTCCTCGGACAAATAGCGGTAGCTTTTACCGTTCAACTGGAACGCTTGACCCAATGCTTTGCCGCCGCTGACGGCATACTGATAACGAGACTGCGCCTCCAGTACAAGCGGAACCGCACTTTCATGGTTCAGCTTGTCCAACTGGGCTGGATTCACGCTAGTGGCTGGGGCTGTGGCTGGCCCCGAAGTGGATGGGTGTTGTGGCTTGGACGGCTTGGCAGTCGATGGTACGGACGGGGCAGCCGCTGGTGTTGCTGACGCGGATGGACGCGGTGCTGGTGCAGACGGAGCTGCTGGTGTAGCCGCTGGGACGGAACCAGCGGCTGGGGCTGTTGCGGCTGGAACTGACGGCGCTTGCGCAGGGGCAGGCGTCGCAACAGACGCAGATGCTGCTGGGGCTGGCACCTGAGCCGGTACAGTTACTGATGGACTAGCAACGTTTGGTTGCGTCGTGTTCGCTGGACTGGTCACGGCGGGCGCAGCAGCAGCGACCTGTGCCGCGCTCAAAAGGGTGGCCGCAACACATAGTGCGGATAGTTTCGTATTTATTTTCATACTCTTATACACCTCCATAATCATATGTCTGCATAAACTGCACACGTTTCTATTATAAGAATTTTGTTGCTCGATTGGGTTGCTAAATTGTTTCTATTTGCCTTTTTTTGTTCATTCTGCACGAAGTTTGTCCGTATTTGCTGGGATCGTAGGTTCTGACTGCTTCCCCTGCTTTACCTCGCTCTCTTCCAAGGATCGTGACAGTTGCTTCACAGAACGGTCCAGCTGCTCTAATCTACGATTAAAGGTAACGAGGATGTATTTTAACAGGATCAGACTTAATGCTGCAGGGAATCCGACATTAGTTACGAGCTCAATCATGCCTTCAGTCGTTAAAGAATTCACAGATTCCGCCTCCTTTTTCATGCATATATTACTTAATAAGAACTAATGTTCCCATTTATACGAAAGTCATACGTTCTCGATGTACCCATAACAAAAAGAGCCCCCATTAGTCTGGAGCTCTTTCTAATTATGTTCATAACTTGCATTCACCTCACTACTGAGTTGCACATCAAGGAGTGTATATATTCGGCTGCGGCGGCTTGGACATCCCTTCTCCCAAGTAAAATCCAGTATGCGGCGGCTGATTATAGGCTACGTTTTGCCAGGCTACACTCAGGCGATACACCGGATCATGCATAAGTGTGTGGAATCGGTATTCAGACTCATAGGGTGTTGTGTAGATGCGCAGCGCCGAATTATCACTTTTGCGCCAAATGACTTCCTCCCGCCAGTCACCGAATAGATCCGCCTGCAATGACGGCGTTCCTTTCGTTCCGTTATTGGAACTCGTCCCTGTAGCCGTAAGCAAGTTGGAGGTCGTCGAGTTCGTATAGTTCCACTTGTCTATTTTACCGGCGCTTGATGAGGTATGATCCAGCAGTTCACGGAGGAGATCCCCATCCCACCAGATCCCAAAATTAATGGAAGACGGCATCGTGTTGGTAATGAGCTCCCCCTTGGCTGAACGTAACCCAATGCCTGGTGCCCATTGCTCATTCCCCTTCGTTCGCGGATCAATGTCTGCCGACATGCCACGTCCGGTATCCTTGCCTGTTTTTACGCCCCATAAAATGTTGCCATTACGCGGATCGTACATAGCGGCTCCGTAGGTGGCATTTTTGTCCTCGTTCACCTTGAACACTTCATATCCTGAACGGTCCGGGTCCAAATCCCCGACATGAAGCGCATCTCCATGTCCCATCCCCGTGTTAGCCAATTTTGCTCCGTTATCGTCTACCACCAGTGAGCCATACACAATTTCATCCTTAGCATCCCCATCCACATCTGCCACGCTCAAACTGTGGTTCCCCTGTCCAGCCGTCCCGGCATTGGTGGAGCTGTTGCTGTCAAAAGTCCAGCGACGGGTCAGATTGCCGTTCCGCCAATCATATGCGACCAAAACAGTGCGGGTGTAGTAACCACGCGCCATCACTATACTGGGTCTCACACCATCCAGATAAGCAACCCCGGCCAGAAAACGATCCACACGGTTACCATAGTTGTCTCCCCAACTGGATACCGTCCCACGCGGAGGCACATAGTCAATCGTACTGAGAGCCTTGCCTGTATCACCTGAGAATACGGTCAGAAACTCGGGACCTTTCAAAATATACCCGCTCGTGTTGCGATGATCTGCCGAAGCGTCGCCAATTTTTACACCTGTACCATCTACCGTGCCGTCTGCTGTCTTACATACGATCTCTGCTTTACCATCGCCATCAAAATCATAGACGAGAAACTGCGTATAGTGAGCTCCAGCCCGAATGTTCCGTCCCAGGTCGATTCGCCATTTGCGTGTTCCATCCAGCTCATATCCGTCCAAAAATACATTTCCCGTATAACCGGATTGCGAATTATCCTTAGCATTGGAAGGGTCCCATTTCAGTACAATCTCATACTCACCATCCCCATCGAGGTCCCCTACGCTGGCATCATTGGCATTGTACGTGTAGTTCATATTATCCGGGGTTGTTCCTCCTGCAGGCTGCTGGATGGGAACGTCCAGATAGTTGTTGTTCCATACCTTTACCGCTAGAGAAGCGGCCTGCTCTGCTCCATTAACCACCGCACGAACGGTATACGTAGATGATGTCGTACCTGCCTTGTCCAGAAAGTTGGTTCTCGATGTAATCGGCGTATCGTTGACCTTGCTTGTCCCTCTGTACAAATTGAAGCCAACCGAATCCGCTTCCGTACCCAGCAAGCGCCAGCTCACCAGTACACCTTCTGGTACTTTCACTGCGACAGTTCCCCTATTCAGCTTCTCCATTTGCCTCGTAGAGGCTGCTGAGATCTGGCTATCCATCGGAGTGACCACCCCACACAGCATGACACCAAGACAGAGCAACACAGTATGCCGAAATCTTTTGTTCATCTGATCATTAGCTCCTTTCATAGTTTGTATTTTTAATAAATTTATTTTATCTGACTGATAAGTTATTGTTGTTTAAATCTTATGATAGCGCTTACATATGTGTAAAGGGACGAATCCGTCCTTTTTGTTCAAAAATCCGTGCTAATGCTTTAAAAATCAGAGGTCCATGAATAATCGTTCTTCGTCAGCTATGCTTTGGATATCCTCCGAGCTAATACTGATATATTGATAGCCTTCTGCCTGTTGTTTTTTCAATGCCAGTTCCTTCATATAACGTGGGCTTCCCTCTCCAGCATCCTCATCGTACACAAGCAATAAACCGTCTGTTTTGCGGAAAAGGAGTTCATCTCGTGCCTTGAGTTGCCAGATACCCTGATAGGGCTGGCGGCTGACCACTCCCACGTAGTCCACTCCGGCGCAAATCTGCTGAAAGTATTCCTTTTTATCCTCCTTCCACTTTTCCTCCATATTTTGATGAGCCATCATAATAGAGCATTTTAGGTGAGGATATTGCTGTTTTAATGCAACGACGACCTCGCAAGCCCACAAGTCCACCCCGTATTGGCCAGGGGTAATCACCCATTCCAGCCCATCTTCGATCAGGGGAATCAACCTGCTTGCAATCGCCTTTTTAATGTATGGAATGCCTTCATGCTTTTGACTGAAAATATTCAGCTCATGGGCACGGTAGCCTGAAACGAGCAAGTTTTTCATCATCTCATCGTCCTTCTGGAATTATCATAAAGGTTATTGTACCATTTCAGAGCAGGTCGCTAAACACTTCATTTTTTGGATAAACGAATCGAATATAGTACAAAAAAAACAAACCTCTGCCCTATAGGGTAAACAAGGTTCGTTTTTTGGGATGCTGGGTGTTCATTCACAACTACTTTATGGTGCTTAATGAATTCCTATTAATGTCGGTATATCACTTCTCAGACGAGTTTATTCGGCGATCTTGAATTCTAATATTGCTGCTAAACATGCCGGCATCACTACTTAGTTTAAACGACGGGTAACTAGGATCTGCCTCAAGCCGCATTCTGCTGTCGAACTGCTGTTCCTGCTGCCGATCAATCCAAAAAGAATACGAATTGGACTGAATTGCTATATCAGTTGCATTCGGTGCATCGACCACCAAGATGACAAGTACGCCGTTGCATCCACAATCTTCTGTATCATAAAATAACTTGAACATACCCGGTCGTCCTGAAAGGACCGATGCTAGCCTTTCAACCGACAAGGAATCCAACTCTAAATGTATATTCATGAGATAAATCCTCTCCTTTGCAATCGAAACATTCGGATATATTGGGAACTCACAACTCCAAAAATCTAAATATAAATTATATTTTCATTATAATCATTTAAAATCTTTAAGTAAAAGGAGAACATTAATTATGCATTCACAAATAAGAACATTTATTTCTTAATTTGTTGTGTATTTATCAAGTTTAAACCATTGTTGAAATTCAATCTGGCTCATTTTTTTAACAGTTTTTACTTTTTTGCTGTCCATTGAGTATCTGTATAACTTCTTTTGGTCAGATGGATACTCACTTATATAATCTATATTTTTTCCACTTTTATGCCATAAAATCAGACTTGTGCTAATGTAATTCGTTTCCCTAGGAAGATATATAAAGGCATCCGTCTTTGTATTATAAATGGCTATAGAGCTGCTTGATGTATCACCATACGAAAAAGCAATTTGATCTTCTTTCGGTGACCAGTTATAAGCAGTAATGGATTCTATATTTCTTTTACCTTTAGCCTTCAAAAGATCATTTACAATGATAGATTTTCCGGTTGTAAGATTGATCAGTAACAACGTACTTCCCGCACCGCGCTGTGCTTGTATAGCTAACCATGTATTAGAAGGAGATACTACTGCGCTCGATATATCACGCAATTTATCATGATATTCATCTGTTTTAAGGGTGTAATTTTTATCTCCTTTTTTAATAGTTATGGATGTAATGACACGTTTCTCAGAACTTGGTACATTTTCTCGCTCAATTTTTTTTGCCACTAACGTAATGTTTTTTTCCGTCCAAGTCAATTGATTTGGGGTTTCGCTCTTTTTAAACTTCGTTATAGACTGATACACAGATGGATTTACAGCAAGAACCGAACTTTGAACATAGGTATTAGGATGCAACGTACGATTAGCATTGACGATAGAAAAGCCACTTGCACTTCCCACCAGCACTATACCCGACAGGAAAGCAATAGCGTATTTTAATGTTAGACTTTTCATTTTAATTGCTCCTTTGTAAAAGATGTATTGTTCTTAGGATTCATTATAGAAAGAGAGAGGATGGGCTGATCTAAACATGAACAAAACAGCTAAATTTATTTCTATTCTTATATTTTCTGCGAGTATATGTGTATTAGGTTTTTCACCCGATAATACGGTATACCTTCTATTTTGAAAAGGATAAAGATAATGTATGGACAATTGTTTCCATTGACTTGATTAATCATTCGAATCGAAGAGAAGACGTACTGATAAAATCAGAACGTCTTCTCTTCTTTAAAATTTATTTTGAACAAGTTGTAGCAAGAAGCGTACAAAAGAAAACCAGCTAATGTTTGTCAAGAGGGCCTACTTGTACAGGGAAAATAAAGTATTAGACTGGCATACCTAACTTTAAAAAGCTTTTATATACCAAGCATCCATAGCAGAGTGTTCAGAACCTGGTAGAGGTTCATGTAAAAGTGTAAATCCAAACTTTTCATATAATAAACATGCAGTTTTTAATTCATGCATTGTTTCTAAATAGCATTTTTCATAATGTTTAGAGGCAAAAGACGAAGCTGTTTCCATAAGTTTCTTGGAAAGCCCTAAACCTTGAGCTTTTGGACTTAAGTATAGCTTTTGTAATTCGCAAACTTTATCATGTTCGTTAAATGGTGCTATACCAATTCCACCAACAACTTCTCCTTCCATTTCTACTACCCAATAGTTCGCATGTTTTAAATTATTATAATATTGGTGTAGGTCATTAAGATGAGGGTCAAAATAAGCTGTTCCAGGGATCGCTAATCCAAGTGATTTTAATGAATCTTGTATAATTTCTTTTACTTTTGCATTGTCTTCTTTTTTCATTTCTCGAATAATCATATACGATCTCCTTCAATTAAATCTCAAAATCGAGAGCATACTGCCGGTAGTCCTTTCGGTCTGTGGTTCGGTATTTCAGTTCGTGATTCGCCGGACAAACGAACATATTTCGCTCGGCGTCAATAACCCGAATCAAGTGCTACGGCTTCGACCTTAAATTCAAATCATTTTTGCTGGCGATCCAAACGCGACAAATAGGGCACGTATCCTCCTATGTCAGAACCAGAGAGAAACCTTCTCGGAAAACATGTTTGTACCAAACTATGCCATGTATGAAGGACTTCCAGTTCTGCTAACGAGAAAACTTAACTCCCACCTGTTGTCTTACGTTTTTTGATGGAACACCAGAAAATGAACGCCTATCTTGTTGGTTCGGAATCAACCATTTCCCGTGAAGTAGAGGCGAGTGGGACAGTTATCTTGACGGGTTATTTATCCCCTAAAACCACTAGTTCTCCCCGGCTATCGTCATCTTAAAACACCTATTAAAATAGGCCAACCAAATTTGGGGTTGACCTAATAATACGAAATCATACTTGAGAGAAAACCGCCTTTTACTCATATCGAAATCATTCTTTAATAAGAAGCTCGCCTAGTCGCTGTTGCAACTGATGGGCATAGAACGATAGTTCTGCTTCAGCGGCCAAATCCCGCAACAATGCCTGGATCAAAAACGCTCTAGGTGCCTCATTTTCCAATTCTTCCTCAAGCAACACGGTCACTTGCTGCAGTTCCTTCTTTCTGGCATTCGGGATATATAAATCAGGAATGATCGACAAGATCGCTTGAAACAAAACGGAAATCCTCGCTGAGCTTGTCGGGACAAGTGACTCTAAATCCACTTCCTCATACTCTTTCATGAACTCATAGGTTAGCAAAGGCTGTGGCGAACATTTACTCAAACCTTGAACCAAATCATCCATTCGTTCCGCGATAAACCCTGCTAGTTTTTCGACGGTGATTGGTTTGTAGGCGAATAGCAGATGAAAAGTATACTCCCGGATCATGCCGCTAAACATGGCAGTTACGTCCCATTTCCAATCCAATATGGCAGAGCCGTATTGGCGCGTCAACAGGTTTTGGTAATAGCTGAACATCTGAATCTGAATCTGATGAATGAGGGTAGAGATGTTGTCGTTGCTCGCCGAGGGAAATTCATTGTAATCTCGGGAAATATAGTAGCCGTGACGGCCAAAGAATTGGAACAAACCCATAATTTCGGCCAGATACGTTTCCCGGCGCGGTAATGCCATTTTCCGAATTCGCTCTACCTCATCCATCATATACTGCTGGCGTTGCTTCAGTATACTGACGAATAACTCTTCCTTGGACTCAAAAAATTTATACAAGGAACCTTTGGCGATACTGCAATCGTCGGCGATATCCTGAATTGAGGTTGCTCTATAGCCTTTCTCCATAAAAAGGCGGACAGCAGATTGGACGATTTTTTCCTTTATTAAACCCATGCTTATGTCTCCTTATCACTCGTTACTGGACAGGTGTGATTTTTTTTCAAAGCTCCTTGATCAAGTATAGCCAATATCCAGCGAGCAAAAAAGAAGGCGTCGTGCCAAAATGAGGCGTCAGGTCCACTCCATGGTTCTCAGTAAAAGCGTTCTCCCTTACATTAGAGCGATACATAGCATACAAATATGGAGTAAGGCCAGCACATAAATAAGCCTCACAACAGTGACAAGCCAATTTCGGATTATGAGCAACACGGTCATCAAGGCTGGAAAACCAAAAAGACCGCCCCATCGACTGACGAACCTGTCGGCTTGTCCATTCATGAAATGAACAGGGATCTCCGAAGGAGCAGACCAGACCACTATCATGGCGGCAAGCCACGCAAGCACCGTGACAAAAACGGGAGTTTTAGGATGAAAGAGAATCTTAATCAATGCGTTGCCTCCTTTTGTTTTATCTTATTTGGGAATAGTGAGCCAGAAAGTCCAGTGCCAGTCTACGAATTCCACCAACCAGCCGGATAGTACCATACTTAGCGCGGGAGCGAGAAGCATTGGAATCCCAAGTAAACTGATAATCGCCCCTCGCTTGTCAGGTGACGCAAGGCGATATAGCATAGCCATTCCAATCGGGGAAACCATGTCTCCCCCCAAACCTTGAATGATCCGAAAAATAATCAGTTGTCCGGGATTTTGCGCAAATGCAGATAATATGGAACCTAACATAAAAAATCCAATAGAACAAAGAAACACCTTCTTAGCACCGCATTTGTCCGAAAGCCATCCTGCCAACGGAATGACCGCAGAAAGTGCTAGTGTATAGGCGTTTACCGACCATGGAGTGGTCTGGAGCGAAACGTCAAATTCCCGCACCCAGGTCGCGAGGGCCAGGTTAAGAGCTGTGCTGTTCAAAATCACCATAAACGTCCCTATGACGATCGCAAGCGTTGGTGAAAAATATGGACGGAATACAAATGAGTTTTCCTTAGAAGATTCGTCAATAACTGCATGATGAGACATATACAAATAACCTGCTTTCTCTAGAAATGAACGAAGGCTAAGGACTGAGCCTGCTTCAAACTAGTCGCCAAGACTCTTTTTGACCAATTAGTTTTATAAAAAACTTTCTGGTTTTCAACTCATCATATCCTTGAGATCCAGGTGTGTCAATCCTCGATATAAACAGATTTATTCGAATTATGGACTATTAGTTCTTTACAAAACCCAATAGTCAAAATAAGATAAATATCAGGGTTCGAAATATAAAGCATTGATTTAGTCATGAAAAAACAGGGATTTATAAATGAACGGAAGGAAAAGAATATGCAAAAAAACAATCATGAGCACACCGCTGCACTCTATTTTGATGGCTTGACCAACTTCAGGGATTTCGGAGGCTATGCCACCACGGATGGGAAGAGAGTAAGAAAGGGAATCCTGTTCCGCTCCGACGAATTGTCAAAGTTATCAAGAGCCGACATGGCACGAATGGATCAAATCGGTTTCAAGCTGATTTGCGACTTGAGAACGGAAACGGAGCAGAAATCGAACAAGAGCCGCATGCTGAACCAGGGAGTCGAAGTAAAGAATTTGACCATGCAGGATAAAAGTCAGGAGTTTACCCGTCTCGAATTTATGAAATATTTAATTAGACATGGCAAAGATATCGATTTTGAGCAAACGATGAAAGACATGTATGACCATATGGGGACTGGCTCTAAGTCTACGCTACAGAAACTTTTCACTCTATTGTCCGAAAAAGAGAAGTTTCCTGTCCTGATTCATTGCACTGGGGGCAAGGATCGAACTGGATTCATCGTGGCGATTATTCAGCTGTTTCTGGGAATTCCCTACGAAAGCGTGCTTGAGGACTACTTGCATTCCAATATATGCATCGGGCCACGTATGAAAAAAGCCGAGAAACTGATCCGTCTGATGAGTTTTTACCGAGTGCCTGCAGAGCGGATCAGACCCATGCTGGAGGTGAAGCGCGATTATCTGGAGGACGTGCTACAGGGAATTATGAGCCGGCATGCGAACATTGAGGGATACTTGAAAAACGAATGCGGCGTTTCGCAGCAGCACCTGGAACGCTTCAAAGAGCTCGCTCTAGAGTAACGAAATTGAAGTTACCTTGTCCAATAAATTATGGAGCATTTTGGTATTTTGGCGAGGAATGGTCAAATAAAACTATATGTACATTCACCGATGGAAGATAAAATTGACTCTATAGTTAACTATAATGTTTATAATTGGTGACGTGAAATAACAAGAAAAGAATTATTGAGGGGATTTAAAAATGAGATACGTGGCGTGAGAGCTGTAAGACGGAACATCTCCTGCAGAGGAAATGAGCCTTCGTCCGGGAATGTTCGAAGACAAGCTTGATGAAAGAATTGTTTCTGTGAATACAGCCGGAGATGAAATTGTTATTCGCCCAATTGGCTTTCACTACAAAGAGTAGAGGTCTCAGACCAATATACACAATTAGGGTGTATGCCTGCCCACATATTGATAAGTACCTTTCGGGTATGCAATCCACTCATCTTGCTGATTAAAAACGGGCGATCCGCATGTTATACCTTGTTTACGCACAAATGTCCCACCTTGAGGAAACAATCGGTTCTGCGAATGAGGCTCTCCAAGCACATCTACCACAGATCCATGATAGTTTAAAACATAAGCGACCGTATTAAATTCGCTTGGGCTATAGAAATGACCCTCTTGATTAAAATAGGCAACATTAGTCACATCCATGAAATCGTAAAAAATGCTGTTTATGATCAGGTACGGTATTAATGGGTTAACCGGATATAGTGCTGTGCTGGATATGTTCATGCAGTTCGTGTTTTTCATGAATTGGTGAACCTCCAGCTCATATCCTTCTACTTTATGAGAAAAGTCACCTTCCTGGTTGCAGAACAATTGCAGCACGATGCGACCGTCTCCACCATCGACATATTGTGAAAAGAACAAAAGAAGTGCCTCCTGTGATTTTGTTGAATCTGAATATAATCCGCTCTGCCAGCCATTCCTATGACCTACTTAAGCTGCTACTCAACAGGACTTTACATTCACATCATAAATAGGGCTAGTCACTGTATAGGTGAAAAATACGCTCGCTCTGCCACCTTTTCCATCCTCTGCCGTCACAAACACCTGTGTGCTTCCTGCTGATTTGGGCTTTAACGCAAGCTGTTGACTTGCTATTTCTACTTCTGCTACGTATACATCTGAAGTAACCGCATGATACGATAACTCATCCTGATCGCCAGCCAAAAATACATTTTGTAAATCCACTATTGTATCACCAGAACCTATACTACCAGATTGATCGGAAGGAACTATGGCTTTAACAGATACATGATTAAGTGTTGGTGTGAAATTCGTTACAGAATTACCCTCGCCGCCAGAATCGGTAAAAGATACTATATTCGCTTTAGTCACAATTACTGACGTTTCCCCTTTCGTTTCCGCATGAACAAAGTTGTAGTCCCCATGCTATACTTGCCAGCAGCGTCTCGATTAGCGCTTTCTGCATTCTTTATTTGTTTCTTGCTCATCAGTTCCCCCGTAAAACGGTTCTTTCTTTGGTTAGTGAAAAGATCTTATCATCCGCTTCTGAACCGATTCTGAACAATATTAAAATTTTATTTATTCACATTTGAAACTTGATAAAGAAAAAAAGAGCACTTAGCCGGTTGAGGCTGACTCTAGAAAGTTAGAATACTTATGTATAAAAAACGGGTCAACAAAAAGATCCAGAGAACCTGAAAAGCCCCCTGGAAGCAATGTGATTATTCGAACGGATACCGAAGTCCCCACTGTGAACGAATCTGATCCATCAATTTCATAATTCCTAATGATTCATCCAAAGAGATCGTAGAACTTTCGAGCAAACCTTCGTTCAAGCAGCGCCCGACTTCTTCTGCTTCAAAAGCATAGCCTGTAGAGGAGCGATCATCCTGAAAGTTTTGTGCCTCTTCACCGTCCACAACTAAAGTAGCCGATGTACTATTCAGGAATGACGGAATGTGGATATAGCCTTTGGTCCCATGGATATATGCCTCATTCGTCAGTCCGAGACGAACTGCTCCGTTAAGCATAGCCGTGCGCCCTTTTCCGTAATCCAGCATGATCGAAAATGTCTCGTCAACGCCCGTTTCCCCGATATGAGCAGTACTCCATACACGTTCTGGTTCAGGGCCAAATACCATCGAAGCAAAAGAAACGGGGTAAATTCCTGCATCTAATAATGCCCCTCCGCCCAGTTCAGGATTCAATAATCTTCCCTCTGGGTTCCAATCTACGCGAAAACCGAATTCCGCCTTCACCAACTTCACTTCACCAATATGTCCCGCATGTATCCACTCCTGCACTTGGCGAATCGAGGGCAAAAAACGCGTCCACATGGCTTCCATTAAAAATAGCTTATGGTCACGCGCGTAGCTGATTAGTTCCTCCAACTCTTTGCTGTTGACTGTGAAGGGTTTCTCACACAAGACGGCTTTGCCCGCTCGAA
The DNA here is from genome assembly GCF_050516475.1 of Paenibacillus ottowii. Lineage (NCBI taxonomy): Bacteria > Bacillati > Bacillota > Bacilli > Caryophanales > Paenibacillaceae > Paenibacillus > Paenibacillus ottowii. The sequence continues at coordinate 2,590,478 of NZ_CP191577.1, forward strand.
GAGCCGCTAGAACATTTTCTTTATGGAAAGGATGAGGGGTTCCAATGTAAATCGCATCGACTTCGGAATCCTGCACTAATTCCTCATAGCTACCATATGCCTGTGTCATTTGATGCTTGGCTGCAAATTCGGTAGCGCTTTCAATATTGCGTGATCCAACAGCGTATCCTTCTCCATTCGTAACGTGCTGCAAATCCGCAACAAACTGATCCGAGATCCATCCCGTACCAACAATTCCCCATTTAATCTTTTTGCTCATACTTGTCTCCCTCCCAGTTGTATATTTAACGTAGACTTACACGATCTTCTTCATTCTAGCAAACACCTGCCCTAAACAAAAGAAATTCCTGTTCGGCAACAATTTGTGTTGCGGCTCAGCAGAAAGGCGGCGAGGCGAACACAAAGTCAATTTTAGCAGGAATTCCTTCAGGATCGTCTTGGTTAGGCTATTTATTGAATAGTATATTTGTAAAACTTTTTATCCACTTTCATAACTGGAAAGCCAATTGGCAATTCATCAGGAGCTATACTAACAAATCCATTCTTCTCATAAAATCGATGAGCGGCTACGAATTGCGGTGTAGTCCCAAGGTAGATTCCTTCAACAAACCGTTTCTTGGCCCATTCTATGGCATACTGTAGTAATTGATTCGAAACATTCAAGGCTTTGCCTCTATAGTTTTGTTTTACAAACATCTTTCTGAGCGCCGTCTTATGGTTTCCGATATCTAACAAGGCAACCGTCCCTACTACTTCGCTTTCGCTAAGAGCCACCCAGAAGTTGCCGTTACCATGTTGATAGAAGTTTTCAATATCGAGCAGATCAGGCTGATCTTCCTTGGTTATGGCGATATTATATTCGTTTTGTTGAATATGTAAAATTAAATCGACAACTTGCGCTTGATACTCAGTTGCGTACTCCTTTAAAAGGATGCTATTTATCATCGCTGTATTCTCCCTATTATCGTCAATTGTGATGCCATAAGCTTTTCATCAAAATACAGAGATAACTTTCTACGCATATCTCCTTATTTGTGGCCATTCGTACGTGATATTAAATAACTCAACCTCCGCAGCTAAACTGAGCTTCCATCTATACAGTCGATGATTGGAAATCTTGTCTAGGTGCGAACGTTGAGTTAATTATAAACTTCTCTATACCGGAATTTCTATTTTACGCTTGAAGCTGTTCAAGAATTTGTGGGTCCTTGATCTTCTGATCCTCAGCCAACAACGCGATTTTGGATAAAGTCTCGGCTGTTCTTGGGTCTTCATCCAGGAACGGCAGGAAGATGCGTCCACGATGCTGCGAATGCACCGGAATAATATGCAGCGCTCCCTTCGCTTGCTTGTAGACACCTCCGCTTCCGAGGTGGACCGCATACTCGCCAAGACTCCCGTCTATACGTGCATAATTCCCATCTAAGCGTACATTGCTGATTTTCAGTAGACGAAGCGATTCCTGCACAATGACCCTACGCATCTCAATCGTCGTCAGACTGGCCTCTGGATCAACGCCGCCTACATGAGCAACACTGACGACCAGATCGACGTCCCGCATAACTTCAGAGAACAAAACAGGTGGAACTTCCTCCAAAGGCACGCTCTTATAGGTTGTCCGATCAAAGAATTGCACCGTCTCCAGTGTAGGAGCTTCAGTATCCGCTGGTGAGAACCAGTCGGCCATAGCGTACAGGTTCGCAATCAGATTCTCGGCATAGTAGACCTTCTGTAGTCCGTCCTCATAGCTGACCGTCCATTGACGACCTTTTAGTAAGGATACCGTTTTATTCGGCTGCACCTGGTGTCCCGCATACCGACGGGAAACTGTCGCGTTGGCACGTTCATCAGCATTCAGCAGGTACAGCTCACGGAACACCTGCTTAAATGGCTGGCGTATCTGGCGGTCGAATAGGTCCTTCTGAAATTCACTCCAACGACCACTTTCGTACAAATGAAGTGGGTGTGCGATAATCAGCTTTTCTTCTTCTCCAATAGTGTGCTGTTCACCAGAAGGAGCAGTCAACGCTAACGTTTCCTCGTTAAAATATCCGAGGTGATCGCCTGCCTTGAAAACCAGTGTCCGCACTAGTGGGGCAAGCACAGGATTGCCTAGCAGTCCTCTCAATTCCTTTACCATAAAGGTCGTACCAGACTCCATAGAGCGCTCCAATTCTTTGCGAGCTCTGCGATATTGGTCTACCAGATCAGCTTTAAGCTCTTTCAAGGATGTAACATACTCATCTTTCTTGAAACGAGCCGGAATGGATTTCAGCGTCTTCCCTTTGCGGACAATTTCAATATCTGCCGCTCCTTCATCATCAATGACGAGTTGTACCGTTGTAGTCTCATCCAAGGCATGGGGCTCAAAATAAGACCGGAGGTCATCCAGCTTGCGAGCTTCCATATCCCAGACGAGACGAGTTACGTCATCATAACCTGCGTTACGTGCCAAATTTCCAAGTGCAATTCGTGAAACCAGTGCCTCACTGGCCTTACGCTGTGCCCCGAATTTCTTGCTTTGTTCCAGAAACCTCTGGATAAAATCATAACGTTCACGGACATCTGGTTCAGGCGGCTCTGCAAGTGGAATCAGGCTATAGGTCAACAAATGGTCTTTGTTTCGCTTGTCTTCCACTGATTTTTCCATTTCACTCCGTTTCAGCTTACCTAACGTTGCATCCGCAAACAATTGGGAGCGACGATGATTGGCTCCAGCCGAAATATACTTGGCGCAATCGTACAGCAGATCAAATCGTTCCTCACCCAACGTTTCATAAGCCTCATGAAACCAGTGGATATCGAAGGCACCATCATTAAAATCCTGCGGGGCTATCGGTGAGTAATGAGCTACAATCGTTTCCTTCTCAGCCGAAAAGCCTTCATTGATATGCGCATGGAAGTACCATGCCGCACTACGAAGTCCTTCCCATCCGAGATAACCTGCTACAATCTCAATCCACTGCGGGGCATACATTGCCGCCTCCAGCAGACGTTTATCTGTAATTTTAGTGTGCTTCAGCTTTTCCTTGAGCAATGCAGCATCCTCGCCGTCACTTGGATAACATGCCTTGAGCAAGTGACTGAACGATTCTTTTTTGGTAATACGATCACCGTAGCCATACACATAACCACGCACGAACGTTTCCTTGTCGAGGCCCTCCAAAATACGTATAAAATAATCCATGCCTTCAATCCGGCTCAGACCCATCACCTTTGGCGTAGCCTCGGTAGGCAAATCGCCTCGGACCAATTCAACCTCCAGTAGTCGATCAATAACTGTACGACGTATCTCCAAAAACTCTGGCTTGCTGGAAACCCATGTATTACGAGCATTGGTTAAGGTGCCCATATGTCTTCTGCTGTCACTACTAGCCAACAGTTCCCGATACACTTCATCTACACCGATCAGCCCTTTTTCATAGGCTTTGAAGTAATCCTCCAGATCCAGCGGAGAATAAAAACGATTTTCCATTCCTGGCCATTCTGCGTAGTTCACAAAAGTATGGAAAAAGCGCTTAAAGGACTCACTATCATGAATTCGTCCCTTCTCCAATGCCACCCACGGACTAGACAATAGATGAAACATTCCCATGTCCTCTGCAGGTCTATCTTTGGGCATGCTCTGCATTAGTGAATTTAAGGCAAGGTCGATTACATCAAATGTTTCGGCTCCGGCTGTGTCCATAAAATAAGCATTAATTAATGTGCTTACCTGATCGGGATAGGTCAGCTCTGCCATCCACTTTTGAACCTCGTTAATCCGCTCTAAAGGATACATTTGTTCGGCGAAGTCTTTACGCCATCCTTCCAGCAGCTTTTGCTTGCCTTGTTCTGAATAGCCAAAGTTAAATGAGAAATATCGATAGTAGCGATCCAACGTTCGGTTCATAGGCTCTAACCGATCATAAAAAACAAGCTCAAGCAGTTCACGCGCTTCTATGCCGCTTTCCTGCAAATAACGGTCCCACTCCTCGTAAAGAGGATATAAAGACAGCCTGGAATCCACTTCTTCATCAACCTGAACCATCCGTAGAGGGCGAAGGTTCGTCCCAATAAGCAATGTATCTTTGTAGCCTGAATAATACTCCGCAGTATATTCCACATCCCGATGATGATGAACCAGCTCATCCAGTCCATTCAAGAACTGCTTGAGCTTGTCCAATGGACTAACAAAAACATCGGCCATTCGGAAATCACCCAGATCAACTTTTTCTTCCAACCAAGCTTCCTTGACATTCGGATCGTACAGGCCATAGCCGTTTGTACCTGTATAAGCATCCTCCTGTCCCAGCTTGGACAGCAGTTGCTCTTCTTTGACGGTGGGTTGCTGAATAATATCCACCAATGCTCGTAGGCTTTCATACTGTTCGGCACGATCCGGATCTGCATATATCTTCGTCAATATTTCCAGGCCACCCAATCGTTGCAGTTCCGCCTTGGCGCGAAGCAAGCGTTCCAATGAGCCAGCAAGCGGCTCTTCTGATTGTGAAAGCAGCACCCCAATGACACTTTGTCGCAACGACCCCGTCTTAAGCTTTAATAAGGCTTCCATTTGCTGCATTTCTGGCTCCGACAACGTCAGATTACGAGCCTTGGCCACAGCAAACCCACGGATACTCATACTTTTGTCAGACAAGCTGGAAAAAATAAAATCGCGCTGTACCGCATCCTCTGTGTTCTGCACAAAATGATTCAATATCTCGCCGCGCAGATTAGGGCTAATCTGTTCCTTTAAGGCTATGATTTCTCCAATCCAGGATGAGTCCATATCATAGCCAGCGAGATAGAGCATTTTTTGAATAGGTGCATCAGAGCGGTGATACAGATTTACATAATCCAGCACCTTGGAGGACTCGATAGACTCACCCTTTTTCATATGTACAAACAGGTTATAAAGTCGTTCAAAATCCTTACGCCGCTCCTCTTTACTCTCCAACAAAGGAGTGCGCGCCACTTTAACGATTCGATTCGCGACCGTCCCGCCTTCTACCCATTCATAAAAATAATCGGTTGTATAGTTCGTGAGTATCCAATAGCGAAGCTCTGGGTCAGTTTCATCTAGATATTCTCTGGCAATCTCGAGGCGCATATCCTTGTTTTTAGTATTAGACAGTACATACTGGGCTACAATCTTCTGGTAAGCCGCCCCCTGCTCCATAAGTTGGCGAACCTGTCCATACAAGTCACGTTCCTCATGCACTGCTGTAGCCCACAAACTCATATATAGTTCGTTAGCATTTGAGCTGGTCAGCCATTCCTGGCGCAGTTCACTGCGAGTCAGTGCATCATATGCCTGCTCAATCAATTGGCGAACAACCCGCTGATTGGCGGATTCCAAGCCCATGCCCGTCCATACTGCAAGCGCCCGCACCACCGAACTGTAACGAATGAAACCTTGGTCAATGATCACCTTTAACAGATAAATGAGAGCCTCTGGAGTTCCTTCATCCATTTGCTCCACAATGCTTTGGCGCAATCCCTCCTGAAGCTTGGCCGCTGCCAGCAATTCGCCAATCATATGGTAATTCTCTTCTTGATGGCTCAGCAGCATGCCTTTAATCATATTGCGCGTAAGCAACGCCGCCTGATTATCTCCATAAATAATAGCTTTTAGCGCTTCAAGCACCTGCGAATTGCCATTATCCAGCTCATAGGCAATCCAATCGCCAATCGTTTCCTGAATCCGATAATCCCTGCCTGGTTCATAGTCTTTTTTCGTTAAATAATCCATTAGAGAAAATCCGATACAGTCCATTCGGATCAACTGAACCATTTTTTTATAAACCCGGGAAGTATGAGCTGTAATATCCGAAGTGCGAAACGGTCTGCGCTCATACCCGGTGCTGTATGGATATTCAGTCACATGCTCTGTTAGATGTGCGAACACATCGCCAGTCGCTTGTCCAATTAGAACACGCAGTACCTCTGCCAGTGGCTTGAACAGCGGTTGTCCACTTTCTGCTGCTCGTTCTTTCAGTATTCGCTGACATTCAATAAATGGCTCTTCAACCTCTTGTATGTAATGAAGCTTACCCAGTTCCACAACATACTGAGCCAACTCCTGTTGTTGTCCACCCAGTTGCGCTGCGCGCTCTTTCAGTGTGGCGAAATATTCTTGCTCATTGTTCTCCTGATGCATATTTCGTCTCCCCCTCTACCATAGGCCTCCAGCCAACATTGTGAAGCGTATAAATACAATCTCATCCCCTGCATGAAGTAACAAAGGCGCATCCAGCTCCATTGCTTCCTCATCACATATAAAAACCCTGTATAAACCATCTTCAAAAGCCTGTATCGCCGTATTTACGGCAGCCTCAATATTAGGAACACCATCATTATATATGGAGCCGAATCCTACTTTGCCTGTCTCGCCTTGTGCCTGGATTTCCTTTCCCGTAAGGAACGGAATCAGCTCGACACTCTCCTGCTTTTCCCGTAGCTTTTGAACATTCAGGGCAACGGTTGCAGTAATTAAATCTCGCAATGTTTCTGGGGTGGGGCTTAGATCTATTTCCTGTTGTGCGAGTGCGGGCTTACGCTTCCCCAGACTTTTTACAGTTACAAACAGCTTCATATCGTTTCCCTTCCTTGTTTATTCACACTTTTGACCCGTTGTCAGCTGAACTTCTCGACCCTCATACAAACATCATTAATAAAATAAAAGACGAATGTTTGTTCGCATAATTATTTTAATATGTTCTTTATCATTACTCCATCGCCCTTTATGACCAAAATTCACAGCGTTGTAACACCCCAAATCTTAAAAAATAAGACTTTGTACCCTGTTTTCGATGAAATTCATCCATATTAAGGATAAAAAAAGAGACCTGCACAAAGGAGATCATCTGTTCTTCACAGACTTCACTCCATTATACAGGTCATATATCATCATAAAATAATGTTTGAATACTTATTTATTTAGAATGCTGGAACTACACTATCCTTATAGTTGTCCTCAAAAAATTTGCGTACTTCCGGACCAGTCATCCGCTTTGCCAGCTTTTGAATGGCATCGGAATCTGCATTATCCTTACGTGCTACCAAATTAATGGCAAAGTGCGTATCGTCCTTTTCTGTAATCAGCGCATCTTTCTTCGGTGTCAGACCGAGCGGTTTGGCATATGCGGGATACATGGCAGCCATGTCTACATCATCCAGTGACCGCGCCAACATCAACAAATCCACTTCTTTAAACACAAACTTTTTCTTATTCTCAATAATATCAGCCTGTGTAGCATTATAGCCTACGCCTTCTTTAAGCTTGATCAAACCGTTTTGCTCCATCATGACCAAAGAACGTCCGGTATTAGCCGGGTCATTGGCAATGGCAATCGTCGCACCATCGGGCAGGTCTTTAATGTTCTTGTATTTTTTGGAGTACGCGCCATAAATGGCGTTGTAAATTGGTTTTACCGCTACCAAGTCAGACTTGTTGCTTTCATTATATTGTTGCATAAACGGAGCATGCTGAAAGAAGTTCGCATCCACCTCATGGCTCGCCAATGCATTGTTCGGTTGGATATTGTCTGACAGCACGACGATTTCCAGGTTGACTCCGTCCTTTTTGAGCAGTGGCTTCACGATATCCAGTACATCTGTCATCGGTGGAATTAGCGTAGCTACTTTCAAGGTTACTTCTTTTTGCGAAGCTGCTCCCTTAGTTGTTGTTTCTTGTGCAGCCTGCTTCTGACCGCCGCATCCGGCAACCAGTAGCATAACCACTGCAAGTAGTGTAAGTAATTTCAAGTTCGTTTTCATGTTGTTTTTGAGACGCATTCGATGAGGAACCTCCAAATTAGTTGTGATTGGGAAGATAAAAAATGAGTTACAGTAGGAGACGTAGCCGCTTCGCGAATGATTTGATCTTACGATCGCTGTTGAAATGGGATTCTCTCTGATTTATAAAGTAATTTATAGGTTAGAATCCCATTTCAAAGGCGAACGCTAACGCTTCTCCAGATTCAAATCCTTCTCTCCGCTTTTGAGGTACTGTAAAGTCATTTTTATTTCCCATAGTGGGTGTTGCAAGTGAATTGCCATACAACCTACCATTTACCGCTTGTCGATCCGACGGGAGATGGTGCTTCCGGTGAACTGGATCGTTTGTACGAAAATAATCATAACGACGATGGTGAACGCCATCAAGCCTGTTTCAAACCGCTGGTAACCGTAGCGAATGGCAAAATCGCCTACCCCACCACCGCCCACAATCCCCATCACCGTGGAGTAGGAGATGAAGCTGATGGTGGACGTGGTCAGGCCTAATACCAGCCCGGAACGGGCTTCCACGTATAGAAATTTAAAAATAAGCTGGAGGGTGGATGCTCCCATAGACGTAGCGGCTTCAATCACACCCTTGGGCACCTCAAGCAGTGATTGCTCCACCAGCCTTGAATAATAGGCAATGGCCACCACTGACAAGGGTACCGTAGCAGCCATCGTGCCCAGCGCCGTACCCACCACCAGCCGTGTAAATGGAATCATAAACACGACGAGCAGCAAGAATGGAAACGAGCGGATAACGTTGACCAGACTGTTCAGTATGGTGAAGAGCAATCGGTTTTCATACTTTTGTCCTTTACCGCACAAATATAAAATCGTTCCTGCCGGAAGCCCTAACAGTACAGCTGCTGCGATCGAAATTCCCACCATGATAAACGTCTCTCCGATGGCCTTCCATATCTCTGACTGATACTGCGCAATAATGCTTAACATGTCATTCATCAGCATCACCTGCTTCCGCTGTTGAACCTACTATAGGGTCAGCTACATGTTTCGTTGAAAGCAAATGTCCGTCCCGCATTTCGGATACACGGGTACAAATATTGCGAACCACGTCCATATCGTGCGTGACGATTACAATCGTAACTCCCAGTTCACGGTTAATCTCCCTTAGCACGCCCAGTATATCCGCGGTCGTCTGCGGGTCAAGTGCTGAAGTCGGCTCATCACAAAGCAGCACCGCAGGTCGATTCGCCAGTGCTCTGGCAATCGCCACACGTTGCTTTTGGCCTCCACTTAGCTGTGCCGGATACTGTTCTGCCTTATCCGCCAAACCGACAAATTGCAGGCATTCGCGCACGCGTTCTGCTCGCTCTTTTTTCGCGACCCCTGCCAGCTCCAACGGCATTGCTACATTTCCACTTACCGTCCGATTGTGAACAAGATGATAATGCTGAAAAATCATCCCTATGGATCGGCGCGCCTCACGGAGACGTTTTTCCGGCATGCGAGTCAGATCTTCCCCGTTCACAACCACATTTCCCTCATCCGGCCTTTCCAATACATTCATCAACCGGAGCAACGTAGACTTGCCGGCACCGCTGGCACCTATGATACCGTGAATTTCCCCTTCCTCCACTTGAAGGGACACGGATTGAACCGCATGAAATAGGCCGCTTGAGGTGGTATAATGCTTGTTTACCTGATGCAGCTTAATCATGAAACTTGGCCTCCTGGTGATCCTTTACTGCGGGAAAATGTAAAAGCCCGCCAGCCCAAGCGGGTCTGTCGAGCCGTCAATTCCCATTGCATTAATATACCACAGAGCAGAAATCGGGCAAAGCCTTTTGGCAACAATTAACGTACATCCGATACCCCTATATAAGGAAAGCAGGTCCCAAATCCCCAAGCCAGCAGCAGCATCACCACAAAATAAAAAATAAATATAATATCTACAGTCGAATATCCGATCGCATAATAATACGTGCGCTTGGTTTCGTTGGCAAATCCCTTGGCTTCCATGGCAATAGCAATGCGCTGCGCACGCCGGATACTTTGAGCAAGCAGCGGAATTGCGTACCTGCGGAGCGTAGCATACATATTCCATTTGGACACATGCTGATGCAAACCTCGAATGCGGTGGGCGTGTCTCAATGCCTGAAATTCCTCCACCATCATCGGTACCAACCGCATAGCTGCCAAAAAGCTGTATGCATACTTGGGAGGGAGCTTCCATTGCTGCATCAGTGAATAAAAAAGGTTCACCGGACGAGTCGTTAGACCAAACAGCAACCCTGCTGCGGCCATACTCAGTGCGCGAAAGCCCAGATGCATGCCTCGATAAAAACTTTCCTGTGTAATATGGATTAGACCCCATGTCCACCAGGTCGTTACTCCTTTGCCGAACATCATCATGCCCGTTGAGGTTGAAATAAACACCAATATAAAGGGAGATCCGTACAGCAGCAGTCGCATCCATGGATGTCCTGACCAGACAAGCAGTAGCAGCATAGCACACGCAACATTAAACATAACGTTCGGATCATGGATAACGATAACGACCACAAACAGCATGGAAAACATCACGAGCTTTAAACCAGGATTCACCCGATGCAGCCAAGTTTCATGATGGGGAAAGGACAGGTTCATACTGTAGTCCCCCTTTCTGAATCCGCCATATATCGGTACAATACCGACGGACAATCTCCGGGTCATGCGTAACCATCACGATGGCCGTGCCTGCCGCTCTCAGCTGCTCCAACATATCCAGCATGACAAAGGTATTGCGCGCATCCTGCCCAAAGGTCGGTTCGTCCAGCAGCAGCACTTCCGGCTTCCGGATCATTGCCGTAGCAATACTCAGCCGTCTTTTTTGCCCCAACGAAAGCTGATACGGATGACGCTCATCCAGCCGCTCCAGTCCGAACTGTACGAGCATTCGATTTACTCGTTGCCCACGCTGTTCAGTGGTAAACAAGCCCTTAGGTAACGAATACTCCAGTTCCCTTCGCACGGTGTTCGCTACAAATTGCAACTCAGGATTTTGAAACGCAAACCCAATGCGCTCTGCCAGTTGTTCCGTAGTGCCTACCTCAATTCCGTCCACACAGTACCGTCCCTGTGTACGGAGTAAACGCATCATAGAGAGTAGCAGCGAGCTTTTGCCAGCCCCGTTTTCACCGATCACGCCAATCCAATCACCAGGCTGCACCAGCGCTTGCTCCACATATATGACTGAGCTCACACCCCGAAGTCCGCTAAAATGCTCCAGCTCCAGCAAATTCGTTGTACGTGTTAAGGTGGATGGACAATCCGCAAGCAACACACCCTTCTGCTGAATCATAGATTCATTCCAGCGTGGTGAAGACGATTCATCCCATACTCCCGGATACCACACGCCGTACTCGGACAATGCCTGCCGATGCGTATGAAATACTTCTTCCGCGCTTCCATCCGCAATGATTTCCCCATGAGCTGAAAGCACCACAATCCGATCCACATCATGGACAATTTCATTAATTTTATGCTCTACGATCACCAATGTCTGGTCTGCCGAAATGTTGCGAATGGTATCCCACACCTGTGTTGTGCCCTCCTCGTCCAACAAAGCCGTCGGCTCATCCAGAAAAAGCACTTCCGGCTTCATAGCTAGCACAGATGCAATCGCCAGCCGCTGTTTCATTCCCTGTGACATGCTGGCGATCGGCATATGTATATCATCTGTCGGTAAACCAACCTGCATTAGTAGCTCGCGAATACGGGATGGCATCTGCTCCCTTGGAACCTGATTATTTTCCAACACAAAAGCCAGTTCCTCGTCTGCATACGACATACAAAACTGCGTGTCGGGATCTTGAAATACAATACCAGAGAGACTCGGGATCACGGCAGCATCGCATTTCATAGGCACTTCTATCGTGCGTGGAATCAGACCACTCAGCACCTGAAGCAACGTTGATTTTCCGCAGCCGCTCGGCCCTAGCAGCAGCATCTTTTCCCCTTTGCGGACAGTTAAGGACATATTGTGAAAAAGCAGCTCTTGCTCACCGGGAAATTTCAACCGAAGACGGGTGATCGAAGCCGCCACATCTTCGTTTCCCAGGCTCATCAATCTAGCCCCTTATAATCTTGTTCTGTTGCCGGTCTCAAACTTCGCGTAACGCCGGTTACCTCCAGCGCCTTAGCCAAATAGAAAGCGAATATCCCCGCAATCACAATACTGCCAATCATCCGAAATCCAATATACAAAATATAGTTCCAGGTCGATAGCTGATCAATGTACCCGTAGCTGAAGTCTAAAATCAAAGAAGTGACAGCCGCCCCTGCCGCAGCCAGCGAAGCGACCCCTAAGTTTGCATTCCGATACAGAAAAATTGCAAAGAACAGCTCCGCTCCCAAGCCTTGCAGCAGACCATAGTACAAGGTGGACATGCCCCATTCGCTTCCCAAAAAAGCACTGACGGTTGCCGCCGCTACTTCTGCCAGAATCGCAACTCCAGGCTTACGAATAATAAGATAAGCGAACGTGCCGGCCATAAACCACATGCCGTACATCAGTTGCTCGGCATGCAGACCGAATGGTTTCATTAAATCATAGACAGGTCCCCATATTTTGTAGACCAGCCCAAACACCACGGAGATTACAATCGTGACCAAAATATCAGTCAGCTTCAACCCTTTCGACGTTCTTACATTCGTACTCATTGTTGATACGCTCCCCTTTTTCTTTAAAATAGGCCTTCTGGCCATACAAAAAAGCCTGTCCGGAGCTGAATCTCCAGGCAAGCTTTATGCGCAGTCATAAAATGATCACCATACATTATTAGTTGTCGACATATCTCATATAGCACAGTTCTACTGCACTAAAACCAAGCTAAAGTCAGGTACAAAACAAAATGCCCCTGCCCGTCTGCAACTTTCTACAGATCCGAAGCTCATTAACTTGATAAAGGATATGAAACGAATTCATCGACTAGCCGCCGCAAATAGGCGGTAATCCTGCTTTTTGTATAGTGTTCTAGGTTTCTCTACGCTGGCATTACCCAGATCAGATTTCACGGTCGGCGGCAAGGGCCACCCTCTCAGCCTGACTATCTCAAGCTCCCGACAATGCTTTTTAATTCACTATAATATATACCACATCAATGGCTTTGACAATCCTATAATCCGAAGAAACGTTTGGCTGTTTCCGTCGTCGCAATTTCGATTTCCATCATGCTCCGGCCTGTGCACTCGGCAATTGTTGCGGCAATATGAGCGAGATACATCGGCTCATTACGCCCTTCTTTGGGCTTCACAGGCAGATTGCGCGGGGTCAAAAACGGAGCATCCGTTTCAATCATCAACCGGTCCAGTGGAATATCCCTCACCAACTCACGCAGATGCTTGCCACGCCGCTCATCACAGATCCAGCCTGTAATCCCGATATACAGTCCCATCTCCACATACGTATGCAATTCCTGTGTAGTGCCGGTAAAACAATGCACCACCGCTTTATCGACGAGCCCTTGATGCTCTCGCAACATAGCGACAAAATCCTCATGTGCATCTCGTTCATGCAGAAATAATGGCATATGCAGTTCACCCGCCAGTTGAATCTGCTCTCCAAACCATCGGCGCTGTACATCACGCGGAGAAAAATCACGGTTATAGTCCAACCCGCATTCCCCTATGGATACGACCTGCGGCTGAGCCGCAAGTTGGCGGAGCTGCTGAATTGTATCTGTGCTGCAACTTTTGGCATCATGGGGATGCACGCCAGCTGTAGCATACAGCTGACCAGGATAACGTGCTGCATACTGAGCAGCCTCTCGGCTACTGCGGACACTGGTTCCAGTAATAATTAATGGTGTAATCCCTACAGCCGCTGCCCTCTCTACCACCTGTTCCCGATCTGCATGAAACGAACGGTGCATCAAGTTCACACCAATATCTATCAACGGTGTACCCCTATCCATCTCAATCCCTCCTTCGCAAACTACAATCTCGGATCAATTGGCTCCGACTCCAGAGATAGCGCGGCCAGGACGCATTCATGAATACGATCCACCGTATCCTTGCGGACAAAACGTTCTACGCCCTCCATCCCAAGCGCTCCTTCCATCAGGGCATGACGCTCCTTTTTGTTCGTTCGACGCTGCTTCAGACGCTTTAGATTCTCGGGGGCCAGATAATCCATACCGTAAATGATGTGCAAATACTTCCGGCCTCTCACCTTGATTGCAGGCTGGATCATCTTGTCCCGATTTTTCATCAAAAAGCGTTCCGGCTTGATCACAATACCCTCATGACCATCCTCTGTCATCTCGCTCCACCAGCGAATGACCTCTTCCTCGCTTGCTTCATCCGTGATGACACGATATTCTGTCTCCATAAACAGGGAGGATAGTCCTGCCAGCTCCCGGTTTTGCTCCATATGCCAAATATGAGATTGGTCAAAAAAAGTCCGGCTGCTGTGTGCCAACGTATGGAAAGGTGCAATACGAATTTCATCCAGACCGTCTACATCCCAGCAATATTTTTGAAAAGCCTCTTGAAACGTTACCGCATTCGCATATTTCCGTTCCATTTCCTCCAGCCAGTCTTCAACCTCTCGACCTATAGCCTTCGCCTGCTTCAGCTTGTCGACCAGTTTACTGCGATCCAGCAGAGCTGCTTCACCCACATGCGCATACTGTGCAGCAATCAATTCCCGAGCCTTGAGATTCCACGGTACAATTTCCGCATCCAGCAGCACAAAATCTGTCTGGTTCCGCTCAAAATATTCGGCAGTCTGTAGATCCGCATTCAGCTTCTCCAGCACCTGCTTCCCGAGGTCTGGCCCAAAGAAAGGTCGTCCGCTTCGGCTGTAGATCGTGCCCAATGTCGGGTAACCTACATATTCAACAGCAGCCTGTTCGTTTTTGAATAATAACAAAATCGCCCGGCTACCCATATGCTTTTTCTCCGCTACCATCGTTTGTACACCTTGCCCGCGATAGTAAGCCAGCGCCTCACGCGGATGCTCCAGATAACCTTCCTCTGCGGAAACCATGGGAGCAGGGCTCATCGTCGGTGGAATGTACACCAGTTCCTCCATCGGTACCGTCACATGTGATACGGTATCTATAGCGGATTTGACCGATTCCCCTTGTACGCGTACTTCACCATATGATTCCGTCAGCACACTGTAACCAGCAATGAGCTTGCGTAAATTCGGCGGGGAAAACCGTTTTTTCTGCCACCGGACAAGTGGGCTATCCGGGTCATTCGCATAATTCTCATGAGCGGGAACGCTGACAAATTCCTTTTCCGGATAACGATAAGCGGTCAGCATACCGCCAAATACCACACCCTGATCAATATTCACCGTCTGGTTTACAAGGGTCGGCTGCGGTCTAGGATCATGTCCCCATACTACTATTTCTCCCGATTCATGTTCCACGAACCAATCTTTGCGGATGGGCTTTCCATTCGCATCCTGACCATCCGTATCTCCATAACGACAGTAATCCGAAATACGTGCCGACTGTTTGCCGATAAAATGATCCTTAATCCCGGCATGAGTTACAACCACGTGTCGCAACCCATTTCTGCCGAAAATAAGATGAGAGGGTGCATGCAGCAGAAAATCTCTCAGCTCGCTTCTAAGCTGTTCCGCGGCTGCCTTGCCGGCTTGTTGTTCATATTGGGTCAGCTCCGCTGCGAATCGTTCATCTCCATGATTGAGAGTCACCTTTCTCCCATCAAGATAACGACCGATTTTCCAGCCATGATTACTGTCAATCATGTAGGCGAGTCCGGCGTCCACGTGCTTTTTCCAGAACTGCACCGCTTGTAACGATGCCGGACCACGGCTCATCACATCCCCGACGGATACCAGTCTTCTGCCGTCTGGATGATGGTATAACCCTTCCGGATCTTCTATGTATCCTAGCCGCTCTATCACTTCCAGCATCTCACGGTAGCACCCGTGAATGTCACCAATGATATCAATGCCTGCCCCCATATCATGAAACAGCGGTTGAGCACCACGGGCAAAGTTAACCTTTTCTACATCCTTGAGGACATAGCAAGCGTCAAAACCTTCTTCCCGGATACCGCGCAGGTTCCGCTTTAACAGCTGCGCCTGCTGCTTGACCCGTTGGCGGCCACGCGGATGCGCCCTACCTGAATCACGTTCCAGCAGCACAGATTCGGGTTCATCCAGCACCAAGGCCATCACAGGAACGTGCGCCTTGGCTGCTAGCTGTATATATTTCTGGCGGTCCTCAGCATACAGATGGGTGGCATCCACAACCGTCAGCTTATTCAGACGACAGCGCATAGCCAGAATGGTATCCATCGCCTCAAATGCCTTGGCTGACATCTGCTGATACTCATAGAACAGCACGTCCGATTCCAGCCTAGGAAGGCCACGCCAGTCTATAAATTCTGTATCTCCAACCAGCTGACGAAAATGATCCGAGGATACCACTTCCGTTTTCAATAGAACCCCTTCGCTCACCAACCTGTCCAGTAAAGTGGTTTTGCCACTGTTCGAGGCTCCTACCAACACAACCAGTCCAGCATGGGGTAATTCAATCGTTCGTTCGGATGAGATGCTCATGCTTCCTTCAGCTCCTTTGTGCGCGTAAATACAGCCATTTGAGTCGGTTGTCCAAAACCTTCGACCTCTTCTCCGATCCCTTCCAGCGCTAATGAATAAGGAGCTTCCTCAATCCATTGCTCGCATCGTTCACGAAACTCGTTTCTGCTCCATTCAAAACGGTGATCGCTATGTCGCAGCTCTTGCTGATCCATACGATATACTTCATTATATTCGCGATTGGGAGTCGTCACGATCAGTACACCTGGCTGATATTCTGTCACAATCGTATTCATCACCCGGTTCAGACGATGCTCATCCACGTGCTCAATGACTTCACACAGGATCATCACATCTTTTCCCCACAATTGTTCATCATAATAAAAGAGAGAGCCCGTCATAGGGATAGGGCTAATTGCGTCGGCATGCCTTTCCAGCTTGGCAAAACGTTCTATAGCCCTCACCTGTGCATACGCAGACGGCTCCACTGCCCAAATCTCTTCAATGCCCTTCATTCGGGCCAAGCGAGCGGAAAGCTTCCCTTCCCCTGAACCAAAATCTACGATTTTCTGTCTTCGGGGCAGCTTGCGAATCACATCCATAATGGCTTGATATCGCAGCTCATTCAGCCGTACCGCAGGCTGTTGCTTCTCTGCCTCCAGGGACTGTTCCTGCTGCTGAACCTGTTCGTGGCTATTATTTCGTTCTTGGATCGCCTGTTTTTCAGAAGTTGTTTCAGCAGCCTCCAATTGCTCAAATTGCTCAATCAGATTGGTAAAATGAAGTGTGCGTCGAATGATGAGCTCGCGCAGCGGATGCGCTGACAGCCAGCCTTCACCGTAACGTTTCAGCTTGTCCAACTCTTCTTCACTGATATAGTAGTGCTTATAATTATCTAGCACCGGAATCAACAGCAATAACTGACGCAGCGCATATTGCACCGTCTGTTGGCCACTTAGCGTGACATATCTGACGGTGCTTCGATTTTTTAGCTGAAAAGCATAATCCGCTTTCCCTCGTTCTATGGTCACTTGATAGCCCAGCGGTGCAAATAGTCCCTCCACCACAGCATCGGGCAAATCCGATGCAACAGGTCCAAACGATAACTCCAGCGCAAAACGATGCGCCACCCATGCTGCATAGTTTTCCTTGGGTTTGCCATTCAAAGCCGTGCCGAGCGCGCCACGGATATAGGTGCAGAACAAGCTGCTGGTTACAAACTCCCGGTCATTAATATATTGTGTAATGTCATAGCTATCCGGACTGTTTTTGACCAAATCTATCGAATCTGGCGAAGCCTGAATAACGATCTCCGCCTCTTCCTCGGTAAAAACGGTGTACACCATGCGTACACGTGCGCCTTTCTCCGTGCGATCATACGTATTGTTGGGGTTCTTGGCGAGCAAATGTGAAATCATCCCGGCATTTGTGCCAGTTGCTTTTAGTGTGATGTGCATACTTCTCTTCTCCTTCCCGGCTTACGCTTCCCATACTTCCTTCACCGCAGCGCGAAACATCTCGTCCAATTGCTGGTCACGTCCACTTTCCTGATGATGAAGCAAAGGTGCTTTATATTCAAAATAAGCAATTTGCTGCTCGATAAATTCATTCACCACCGAAAGCTGCGGCTCCACATCCAGCTCCTCACCCGCCTTTTTACGTTGCAGTAAATGACTGATTACCTGAAAAAGTTTGGTATCTGCCGGAATGAATTCCTCCATCAATTCTACGAATTCCATCGGAGGCATGCTGTTGTATCGTTCGATCCAGCCACAGGCCAGCAGCGGGCGCAGCACGTAAAAATACTTTTTGATCTTCACCTGTTCACCTTGCAAATAATCCCGATAGTTCCCCCGCGCCATGTTCAGATAATGGTACATACAGGACTTCGGAGAGAAGGTTAAGGGCGAGATCGCACGGATCTGATCAGCCACTGAATATTGCTCCAGATAGGGAATCGGAGATTGCAGCCATTCCAGCAAAGGCGGATTGGATTTGCGAAACAAATGGAGCGCCTTTTTCAAATCCCAGCCGTTCATATCCAGCAAATTGCTGATTGGCCGCTCAATCACATCCCGCTTATCAAAAATGGACAAATACCATTCTATCGGTCTTACATAGATAAATCGCACATCATAGTCACTGTCCTGTGAAGGAACCCCCCATGCCCGACTGCCTGATTCACAGGCGTATATAATGCGCACCTGCTCCGCCTGCTCCAATGCGCGCAGCTCGCGCAAAATCATTTCTCGCATTTCCGTTTGAATGAAATCCCGCCCATGCTTCACATCTGTCATGTTGTTCCCTCCCTTGTCATTAAAGTATTTCCCGAATCTGTTCTCTAATCGACTCCTCTGTTTCAGCTACCGATAAGCGACGAAGGCGTTCTGTCGCTTTCTCTCCCCACATCTCAGAAGGCCATGCCTTGAGTACATGAAGTGCTGCGTGACGATTAGAAATCACCGGACTCCAAAGCCCTGCTGCAACTAGCTCTTGTCCTATTCCTTCGTAAGAAGACAAAAGCTGAAGCAGCACACCCAGACATTGATGCGCTTCATACTCTGGTCCAAAGCCGGGCGCATCAGCGGGACCAGAAGCAATCTCTCCTAGAGGCAGGTGCTTTTCTGCAAAAGCCACCAGCTTACGAGCCCGCTGTTCATCCTCTATCTTGATGAGTTCAAAGTACAGATTAGACTTGACTGGTTTTTTGCTTAATTGATTAAATAGCACAGGCCATACATCTAGCCCCAACATTCGAGCTGCGCGAATGGCACAGTGGAGATGCGGTGAATCTGCATGCTGCAGCTCTTGCTCTACCCGCTTTACCCACTGCGGATCATCCATCATCTGCTGGCAAATCGACGCATAACGTTTACGCAATTCCGGCGTCCATTCATACTCATAACGTGTCTCCCATGAATCGTCTTCTTCACCCAGAAAGTCTGCAATATCCATGATGATCGTAAAATGCTTCACAGTCGTACACATGGTCTTAGCATGACGAAGGTAGTTGCCTATGACCATAGCGGCATGCTCATAATCATCTATGCTTTCCGCAGGTCCACCTGCTGCCAGCAACGCTGACAGAATATCGCCCGCTCCGTCAAACAACTCCTGATCAATGTGCGGTACAGCGATGGCTGTATGCAGCTCGCCTTTATGAGCGCACTCATAAGCAAGATACTCATACATGATATTGTTGCGGAATCCTTCCCGTAATAACCAATCACGTATTTCCTGCCGCGCCGGCTCCAGCCGTTCCACGACGTGAATCCGCCCCCAACCGTGTACCTGTGAGGCTAATTTATATAACTGCTCATTGGCCTCCTCCGAAATATTACGGATAGCTACAGCCGCATATAGCGTGAATTCATCATGTTTTGCTAGCGTTAAAATAAGCTCGTGGTGCTGCTCTGTCTCCAGCAATCCCAGCAATGCAATACCGAACTTCACCACATTGCGATGTGCTCCGTGTTCAGCCAGCCAACGTGCCTCCTCATACAATCGATCCGGCTGAATTGCTGGATGCTCACGTACCGCATCTAGCAGCGGATCTATCAGGCTGAGCGCATTTTCCTCCATCAAGCGTATATACGTCTCACGTCTTGTCTTCATCCCTGGCTTGCGGCATTGTCTGGACAACAACTGCGCCAGATCCTTAATTTTGTCAGTCTCTCCATCTCCGCCAGCGCCATGATGCCCAAACGCTCCATCCAACCCTCCTGCCACCCAACGCATCGTGTGACCTGCCCAGTATTCTTCATCATCCGGCAATTGATCATCGGTAAGCCTACCCTGAGAGTCTAATCCCTGCTTAATCGTTTCATAAATCGAAAGCTTACCTACCCATGGATATAACACTTCATTTTTGAATCGTCCAAACATGTTGCATCACCCTTCTGTTATGTATTGCTCTTTACTTATCGTGCTACCTCATATCCTTATAATCCTTTATTTTGGAAGTCATGAACATGGCGAAAGTATTACAAAGATGAATAAATTACCTTTTTCCTGCCTTCCTTCCCTGTTAGAATAAAGGGATACTTATTTTCGGAGAACGGCTACAGAAACGGGGAATGCATCATGGCGAGAGAGAGTTTTGATAAAGAAATTCAATTCCTGCGTATGCTCACACTAACAAGCGGCGCTTATAATCGGCAGCAATTTGCAGACAGACTTGGCATTTCGGTACATACCTTTGATAAAACGATCCGGCGCCTCAAAGAAATCGTCCAATCCGTACAACAGCAGCTGCCTGCGGAACAGGGACATGATTTTAATGAGATGCTGCGCTTTAATTATTACGAATCCGCTGATCCATTGCTGTTATTCCTGTTTCGGGCCAAATCGCTCAAGGAATCGGAAAGTGTCCGCTTGTCCCTTCTGCTGACAGCGCTACAGTCACAGTCTATGACTACCATGGAACTGTTGGATGCTTGCTGCAATGACCTGCCTTCCGACAGTTCACTGCCAGATGAAAAAACAATTCGTTCTGATCTGAAATATCTGGTCGAAGTTGGCGTGGTTCGTAAGGAGCCTGGCGGCAGGCCCTATCGCTATGCTGTCCGCAACGATCTGGTGACAGAACTGACGGACGAGGAATTACTGGACTTATATGATTTTGTGGACATTATGGCCAACACCCAGCTCCCCTCTGTGCAGGGATATCTGTTACGAGATCATCTTAAAAAAGCTATGCGCCGTCAGCTCGGGGATCGGGAGATGGCAGAGCCTTTTTTATATAAATACCATTATTATTCGCGCATTCTGGACGAAGCCCATATTCATCCACTGCTGCATGCCATTCGGCAACGCTGCTGTGTAACTTTTTTATATTTTTCGACATCCAAACGAAGCATGTACGGGTCACAGAACACAAACCCACTATTTGAAAAAGAGACTGAAGGCCGTGAACATACCATTCTGCCCCTGCAAGTCATCTATGATCATCAATATGGACGTTGGTACGTGCTCGGTCATGTGGGCGGCAAAGGAATCATGAAGTTTCGTATGGAGGGCATGACTCAATTGGTGGAGGGCAAGCCTGTCCCAGAGCAGCTTTATGCCGACCTGTTAGCCGTGTTGGAAGAAAAAATGCGGTATAGCTGGCTTGTTGATACGGGTCGTCCCGTGAAGGTGCGGGTACGTTTTTTTAATCCTGAGGGTGCAAAGCGCAACTTTATTCGGGAACGGGTGCTGTCACAGGGACAATGGGGCACGATTACGGAGGAAGAAAGTGAATCCTTTATCTATGAAATCACAGTGAATGGAATCACTGAGATTAAACCGTGGATTCGCAGCTTCGGATCAAGCTGTGAGGTATTGGAGCCCCAGCGGCTGCGTAAGGAATTCAGACAGGAATGGAAGGAGCTGCAAGCCTATTATGAGCCTGTTCGAGAAAATATTTAACTATCAGATCGTCTCACGGCTGGATGAATCGGGCGCTTTTGCTACCACATCACAGGAAAGAATTTGGCTTAAGTCTATGCTTGCAGACTCGGCAGCAACAGAGGCTTTTACCCCGTCTACACTTGATAAGCTTCGGCAATTACTTACAGACGACGAACCTTTGGAGGCCGATGGCAGCCTACGCGAAAAGGCAGGGGTTCCTACTGCGTCGGTGTATCATCCGCTCCTGCGTGAATTGCGTTCCATTCTGCGAACCCGTTCTGTCATCTGTATGACCTATAAACTGCGCAACGGTCGCCTGCATGAGCGAATGTGCGGATTCCCCTATAAGCTGGAGTTTTCCATGGTCAAAAAAGAATGGAGTCTTCTCTGGTATAATCGCCGACACCGCGCATTCATGTCCACTAAACTATCCAATATCGTAACCGTTACGAAGGATGAGATTCTACCTGAAGAAGCCGAGAAGTTTACCCAACGTATACTCGGTATACTGGAGTCGCGCAAAGAACAGGGCATCATCGAAATTATTCCTGTTTACAACGGTGAAATGTCTCGTATTTTATATGCTTTTTCCTGTTTTGAAAAGGAGGTCGAATATGATCAGGAAGCAGATACCTATCGTATTACGCTCACTTTCCAGGCAGACGAATGTGAATATGTGTTATCCAAAATCCGCTTCCTTGGCAAACGTGTCAAGGTCGTTCAAGGCTCTCGCTTAATTTCGCGAATGAAGGAAACAACAGCCAAGGCCCTCGCCCGGTATGAAGAGGAATAACTGCTGAAGAAATATAAGATGTATCCACATAAAGGCCCTGCCTCCGTCTGCTAATGAGACGAAAGGAGGGCCTATTAAACTACAGTTCGTATAGACGAGGTATACACTTACATCCGCATGCGTCTGCTGTAACTAGCCGGTCCGTGGTACCAGTTATGGCAAGGATTGTCCGCGCGCACTGACATACAATTGGTACCATTCCTCACGGGTCATCAGCTCACTTTGGCGTTCTGCATCCTGACATGCTTGGATTCGTTCAGGATTGGCGCTGCCAATGACAGGCTGAATCCGTGCCGGATGCTTCATCAGCCAGCCCAGAACGATCGCTTCGCGTGTCGTCCCCTTTTCAGAAGCCAGCTTCCGCACCAGTTCTGCCGTCTTACGAACATGCTCAGGCTTCCCGTCCAGCGAACCTCCGCTAAAACGCCCCTGCGCCAGCGGTCCCCAAGCCTGGAGCTGAATATCCTCGGTTTGGCAATATTCCAGCAATCCTTCGCCAAAATGTACATTCGTCCCCGCCTGCTGGTTCACATGTACGGTCTGATCTACAAAATGCAGATGTGCCAAGCTCATCTCCAGCTGATTAACAATCAGCGGCTCCGTGAGGCTCCGCTCCAGAAAACGAATTTGGCTTACATTCATATTGGAAACGCCAAAATGCCGTACTTTGCCGGCTGCCTTAAGCTCGCCGAACGCCTTTGCCACTTCTTCCGGCTCTACCAGCGGATCGGGACGGTGCAGCAGCAGGATGTCCAAATATTCTGTACCCAGACGCTTCAGAATTCCATCCACGGACTCCATGATATGAGCGTATGAGAAATCAAAACGGCCAGGGAGCGTACCATCCGGCAGAAAAATGCCGCATTTGGACTGAATGACGATTTGTTCACGCAAACCGGGCTGTCCCTTTAAAATCCGGCCGAAAATTTCCTCCGCTTTCCCCATACGATAGATATCCGCATGATCAAACATCGTAATCCCGATGGATTGTGCAGCTGCTACAGCTCTCTCCGCTTCAAGGACATGCTCCTGCGTAAACGGTGCATGGCTCCATTCTCCACCAAAAGGCATACAACCGAGCACCAGCCGACTATCGGAGATTCCGCGTTTCTGTAAAGGCATAATCTTCATGCTGCTCCTCCTTCAACCCTCAACGTTTTCCTTGATTCATCAACATTTTAATAGTTCGTGAAATCGCTATCACACACCTATTTTACCACTTACTTACGTTCGTGTATCCTTTTGACCCCATTCTGCGTCTTTTTATCCGAATATCCCCATACTCAGATAACGTTCTCCGGTATCCGGGGCAATGCACAGTACCCGTTTGCCTGCTCCCAAACGCCGGGCTTCCTGAATGGCCGTCCATATTGTAGCCCCGCTGGAGGGCCCGACGAGAATCCCCTCCTGAGCAGCAACCGCCCGTGTCATCGCAATCGCATCCTCATCGGAAACCTGTATGATTTCATCATAAACCTCCGTATTCAGCACGGTGGGTACAAAGCCCGGACTCGTTCCCACCAGCTTATGCGGACCGGGTTTGCCCCCGGACAGTACGGGCGAGCCCTTAGGCTCGACCACAACAATCCGCAAATCCGGCAAGTGCTGGCGCAGCACTTCACCTGTCCCCGTGATGGTCCCGCCCGTTCCTGAAGAAGCGACGAATACATCCAGCTTCCCTTCCGTCTGCTCCAAAATTTCAAGCGCCGTGGTTGTACGGTGGATATCGGGATTTGCCTCATTTTCAAATTGATGCGGGATAAAGCTCCCTTCAATTTCTGCCCCCAGTTCGAGAGCTTTACGAATCGCTCCTGGCATCCGTTCTTCGGCTGGTGTCAGTACGACCTCAGCTCCATAGGCTTTTAAAATATTGATCCGTTCCTTCGTCATATTCGAAGGCATGACCAAAATCGCACGGTAACCTCGGGCTGCCGCATTCATCGCAAGCCCAATCCCTGTGTTGCCACTGGTTGGCTCAATAATGGTGCCTCCCGGCTTGAGATGTCCCGCCTTTTCCGCCTCGGCAATCAGATTGCCCGCCGCCCGATCCTTAACACTTCCGCTTGGATTAAAATACTCCAACTTCACATAGACTTCCGCATCCTGCGGTCCTGTGAGCCGTTGCAACCGCACACAAGGCGTATCTCCGATTAAATCCGTAATACTATGTACCACTTTAAGTGTCATCGTTATATCCTCCCTAGTTCATTCCTTACAACATCATTTCCTGTCTTCATATCATACTACCAAAATAACAGAATGGGCTCCTCTCATTCTGCCTCTATTGTAAATTATACAAACCTTATCAACTTAGTATGTAAAATTCTTGCAAAATGGGTCGCCAGATGTCGTTTGGAATGATATACTCGCATTACTATTTTTTCAGGAGGATATAAGACACTTATGAGTACTCAAGAAAATACGACAGCTGATCGCTTTCCCCCCTCCTTGCTATGGTTGACCCTTGGCGCCTTCGCCATCGGCATGACCGAATTCGTCATTATGGGACTTCTGCCCAATGTAGCCCATGATCTTCATGTTACGATCCCGCAAGCCGGGCAGTTAATCACCAGTTATGCGCTTGGTGTGGCTATTGGCGCACCTGTGCTTACCGTATTAACCCATAAAGTTCCGCAAAAAAAGCTGCTCTGTCTGCTGATGTCCATATTCATTTTAGGGAATCTTTTTTCCGTCATTGCTCCTAACTACGAGCTGCTGATTGCCGCCCGTATGGCTACTGCATTATCGCACGGAACCTTCCTGGGAGCCGGTTCCCTGATTGCGGCCCGGCTGGTTCGTCCGGATAAGCGGGCAGGGGCCATCTCAATGGTGCTGACCGGACTGACCGTGGCGAACATTATTGGCGTGCCCTTTGGCACCTTTATCGGACAGCAGCTTGGCTGGCGCGCTTCCTTTGGCGCCATCGTGGTCATCGGCTTGATTTCTCTCTTCGGCATCATTCGATATATTCCAGTGATTCATCAAGACAAGCCTTCCAGTCTCAAACAAGAAGTCAAAAGCCTGTTTAATCCAAAAGTGCTGCTGATGTTGCTGACAGGTGCAGTCGGTTGTGGTAGCCTGTTCACTGTCTTTACGTACATTACGCCCATGCTTACCGATATTAGCGGCTTTGCCGAGCATAGCATTACCTGGATTCTCGTGCTGTTCGGCCTAGGGGTCACAATTGGCAACATCGTTGGCGGCAAGCTCGCAGATTGGAAGCTGCTGCCCTCCTTGATCGCAAACTATGCTGTACTGGCTGTTATTCTGGCCATTCTGACGTTTACACTTCAAAACAAGGTACTGGCCGTTATCACTGTATTTATTTGGGGGATTGCCGCATTCGGCATCATGCCAGGTATTCAGGTTCGCATCATGAACCTGGCCTATGAGGCTCCTTTGCTGGCCTCTACCTCCAGCCATTCCGCATTGAATCTGGGCAACGCAGGCGGCGCTTTTGTTGGGGGAGTCGTTATTAATCAAATGGGACTGCCCGCCATTCCATGGGTTGCCTCACTCATTACTATCGGCGGTCTGCTACTGATGCTAGTCAGCTACAGGATGGATCGCAAGACGGCTCATACTGAAGTAATAGCAAAGATACAGTCATAAGAAAAGGGACTTTCGTTCTTTAGAGCGAGAGTCCCTTTTCTTATGATCTAATTCCATGTGCCCTGCCTCGGCATTCAGCTTAACCAGCTATCAAAGAAGTCTCGGTATCCCTGCTTCATCACCTGACTTGAAAACTGCTCCATGGCGTATGCCTGGTTCTCCAGAGAAACCCGGCGAGGCGAAGCAGCAGCCATATTAACCAACTCGAACCAGTTTTTCTCATTACCTGAAAAAGAATGCGTAGAGCTGATATGTCCATAGCAAGGATGCTCGGGCTTGACGACGATTTTCCCCATTGCAAGCGCTTCGGTCAGCGGCATAGCGAACGTATCGAATTTGGAGCAGCTCCAATACACCTTCGCCGTGTTCATCAGTCCGAACACCTCGTCTTGCGTCAATGCAAATTGAAGTTTTACATTGTCCGGGATGTCGTACTTCTTCATGCTTTCCTTGTACCGTTCACCGCCGAACACCATATAGACATCCTTGTCAGGATTATGCCGCGCATACTCCAGTACCAGATCTGGACGCCGATTCTCTTCGTCTCTACCAATCCACATCACCCGGTTCTCCACCACTTGTGAGGGATCAAAATGCTTTTCCACCAGCCGCTCATTAAATCCGATCGGGATAACCGTCACATCGGTTACGCCAAACTTCGAGGCCATCTCCTGTTTGAGAAAGGCAGTCTGTACGATAGCCTTGTCCACGATCTGATAAAAAGGCTTCATCATCTCATAGCCTGTCAGGGCCGGATCTGGAAAACTATGCGGAAAGAGCACGCTGTTTTTAAAAAACATGTTCAAATAGGTAAAGCCGGATACCGTATAAATTACATGCTCAATCTGCTGCTCATGCAGTTGGTCTAGTACAATGTCATAATTGACCAGGTCACCCTTTTCATGCTCATAGCCTGGAAGCCAGTCATGGCTGCTCACATGGCGTTCCGGTGATACAAATACGATATCTACCCCCAGTTCCAATCCGATCTGCTTCAGACGTTCTGCAAAAATACGAGGACCTTGCGCTTCAGCAAATTGTATTTTTCTCATGACTAAACCGACTTTTTTCATGGACTATTTCCCTACCTTCTTTGGCTAACTATATAGAATCTAGGTCTTAAACTGACTACTTACATGTTTGGACTTGTCCCCAATCCATCATCGCTGCACATTGGTTTAAACAAGCTAGCGTTTCAGCCAACTGGGACTCTAATTGCTCTTTTGACCATTTGCTGCTATTTCTATGCACCTCTGTACTCATCCTTTGCAAATCACTTGTGATTAGCAGTAGCATCCACAGTGAAAACACCACAGCAAACCTGCCATATTCCTGCACAAATGTCGTTCGATCCACCCTTATCCCCAACAGCTCCAGCTGCTCCAGATAGGTATTCAGCAGATGAATACGCAGCTCAGACGTCATGTGTCGGGGGAAACACGGATGGGACATGTCGATCAGGTGATATACATCCCACAGAGGTGTGTTTAGATGAGCATGCTCCCAATCCATTACCATTAACCGCTCTCCACTCAGCGCATAGTTTCCCGGATGAAGATCACCATGGGACAGTACAAGCTGGTGTGAAAAAGAAAGATGCTCTAGCTGCGTGTAGATACGCTGCATCTGTTGCTTGGAAAAACCGGGCGAGCTGCAAAGCTCCAATAGATCAGCCTTACGGTTGTGCAGCTCTGAAACCATCTCCTGAATGAGCGGCTTCGGTCCCCGTAATGGTATTCCAGCAAAATGCTCCGGCGGCAAAGCATGCCACCGTGCAACAAGTCCAGCAGCTTGCAATAGGGTTTCGTCTGTATGTAGGTGATGTAATGGACCAAGGTCCTCAAACACCATCCATTCTTCTCCGCCATTTACGTCTGTATCGGAACAAGCTAACAATTGGGGATAAATGGGTGGTAATGCTGGAAGTACATGCTCATACACCCATTTCTCGCGCCCCTTCTGATCGTCATTGGTTAGTGGTTTAAATATATAACTTTCAGAAGATGACACGTAAAAACGTTCCACATGCCGGCCATTTGTACCTGTATATAAAATTTGACGATCCCACACTAGCGTATCCTTTAAAGTACCGTCAAGATTCACATATTGATGAAATAGATTCATAGCCACCCAACTTTTTTGTATAAAATGTAATAGCACGATCATATCATAGTCCTCGTTCCGAACGAAGTCCAGTTCGTTTGGGGGTAACTTGATGCACCCAAAAAGGGGCTAGTCCAAGCAGATCACGTGACCTGTCAGACAGCCCCTTATCACATCCGTACTCCTATCCTTACTCTATTCTCTACCAATTAATATTGAGTATTGCCGGACTCGCTCGTATTACCTGATTTAAAACCTTTGAACAATTGCTTTACATTATGATAACGAGTATTCGTAATTTTAGCCTTGCTGTTAGGACCGTCCGATCTCAGGATCGAATCCTTCACGTTGGAAATATCCGAGTTATCCAAAGTCATATTCACTCTAAAAGTAGAGCCTCCAAGCTGGCGAACCAGCTTTCCGATATCATCGGCTCTAAAGTTTTTAATGTTAATTGTGCCTTCGGCATTGATTTGGAACACTTTATCATATGCATGGTATGCTCCGCCGCCTGTAATATTCACCGTGCCTGGTTCTTTAAGCGTTAATGCATCTTCACCGACATCCTCCCAGGTTACGTTGGAAATAGTGCCATTTCCATATACATGCACACCATCCGCGGCAGGTGCGGCGATAATCACATTTTTTAGCGTTGCATTATTTTCAAGCTTGAAAATAGGCTTTTGCGCCTCTTTCTGGCTTCCATCTCCCAAAGTATCGGGGTCAGCCACTACGGTCTTTCCTTTACCATCGTATACTTCTCCAGCTTTAACAAGTATGGTCTTATGAACGACTTCCCGGGCTGCATGGGCAGAATAATTGCCAACAAATAATGCGATCAACATACCGGATAAAGCGATACTCATTCCCTTTTTCCATACTTTAGATGTGTTTGTTTTCATTTCAATTCATCCCTCTCATAGATATTTTTTTGTTCTTGTCTCCAACTCTTCGTTGACTAGAGCGCAAGCGAGTAATCCATATCACCACCTTTGTACAATGAACCCATTGACCGATACATGTCCCTAAAGTAATATATGTCTTTTCATATATGTATACTAGGTTTTCGATTCAAAGTAACTTTATTATTATAAATTCAACCAAACACAAACTGTAAATATAGCACTTACATTTACAATTTGTATAATTCTATTATAGCCCTACTTCCAGTAATTTCAATATATTTCTGGCAAAATATATCCTTTTTTTCAATATAAAACACAATATTGTCTCTTTTATACTTGTACAAATTTTTTTTCTTCGATTTACGCATTACATAACACTTCATTCTCCACCCTCGCTTGTCTGCTGCTTATTACTCTATTGGTAATCAAAGCCTCTTTTTATCGTATACCTCATTGTTGATGTGTTCTATACTATTGAATGACACGTTTGATGAACGTATAATGTATTTAGTGCTTTGAAGCGTTACATCTCAACATTACTGGTGAGAAAAGAGTGGTTATCGTGCAAAACAATAGTGAGATTCCATTAAAAGAACAAAATATTGTGCTGATCGGCTTTATGGGCGTAGGTAAAACAACGATCGGTTCCCATCTAGCACGCAAGCTGTATCGCGATTTCGTGGATATTGATCAGGAAATTGAACAAGAGTACAACATGCCCACAACAGAAATTTTCAAAACTTACGGAGAGAAGCGTTTCCGTGAGATTGAAAAAGAGCATATTTTGAAGTTGTGCAGCAATACGCGTCTTAAAATCATTTCTGTTGGCGGTGGCGCGTTCCTACAAGAAGAGGTGAAGCAGGCTTGTTTGGCTTCCTCCATTGTTTTCTTCTTGGATTTAAATTGGGATTCCTGGAAAGATCGGCTCAAAATGCTGATTGACACTCGTCCCAATCTGCAAAATAAGACGCTAGAGGAAATCGAAGAACTTTTCCGTTCCAGACAGGACATTTATGCGGTCAATCACTCCAAGATCGATACCGATCAGTTGGATGCGGAGGAAGTCGCAGACTATATTATTCAAACGCTGAAACTGGGTTGGGAATTGTATGAACCTACTCGGGGATTGAATTAAGGGTTACAAAAAGGAGGGCCCCAGCATGCTTAACGCTGTGGTCCTCCTTTTTGTGTTCACTGCGGTACCTTGCCGCTAGCGAGTAATACCTATATCTTTTAAGAACGGCTATGCAGCACCTGCAATATTTCTCTCAGTTCAGTGACAGGAATCTGCCCCGGCGCGGAAGCTTTCTTGGCAGCACCAAAAGTCAGCGCTGAACCAAACAGTTCTCCAGTCAAACGGCTCACGACACCTTTTCCCGCCATCGACATTGTAATAATCGGCCGATCCGCATATTCTTCTGCCATCGTACGCGTGGCGTCTAGCAAGGTCAGTACGTCGGCTGTGTTGGTGGGCATCACCGCTATTTTAGGCAGATCGCCTCCCAATTCCTGTGCCTTACACAACCGGGACACAATCTCTTCCTTCGGCGGCGTCTTTTGAAAATCGTGGTTAGAAATAATCACATACACGTTATGCTTATGTGCTGCTTCTACCAGTATCTTCACATCGTCTTCTTCATTAAAAAGCTCTACATCAATCATATCTACTTGTCCCGTTTCGGCTATTGTACGATTCAACTCCACATAACTTGCCGTACTGATTTCCTTTTCTCCACCTTCCCGGGCGCTGCGAAACGTAAATACGAGTGGAATATTTGCTAAAATAGACCGAATTTCATGTAAGGCAGCCTTTACCTTTTCCAGATCCTCCACATGCTCAAAAAAATCGACTCTCCACTCTACGATATCCAGGTCGAGTGTGCGTAAATGGGCAGCCTCTTCCTTCAACTGCTCTAACGTTTCTCCCACCATGGGAACACATATTTTGGGTGCTCCTTCACCGATCCGTACATCTTTTACCTTTACGATTTTTGCCATATCTATCTCACTCCCCAATTACAGTTTCAAGTCGAACATGTACAATAATTCATAGTATAACGCATTCTGAATGAGCATGCAGATGATTAGGTTCAATCACTTGTTATTTCGTATCCAGTACAATTTGAGAAGGTAATTCTCGTTTTGCAGGAAAAACGGCACTATAGCGAAAATTAACAAACACCGCCAGTGCGATCCCAAGCACATTTACGATGATAGCCAGCATAAACACACTGGAAATTTGAGAATGCTTCAAAAGAAAGCCTGTGAACACGGGAATAAGCGTATAGGACAGCGAAGTTGCGGTATAAATGAACCCGGTAATCTGTCCTTTTCGTTGACTAAAAAATTCGCTCATTACAGTTAATGTCAGCTGAAGTACACCCGATATTGAAAATCCGATGACACTCGCACAGATAATGGCGATAGCCCCTGATTTGAAAAGAAGAAGTGCTCCAAAAGCCAACAAGGATATACACGGATAAATAAGGATGATATGAACAGGTTTAACCCATTTTCTTAACACAATCACCAATACAAACACGGAAACCAGCGAACCCATATTGTAATACACTAATAGTCTCAGAGATTCTGATTCGGTCATGCCGATAAACTGTTGTCCAAACGTAGGCAGCCATAACTGCACAATATATAACAAAGTAGGTCCCGTAAATCCAAGCAAAATAAGGCATACACCTTCCTGCCAAAACCGCGGTTTACTCTCATCATTTGCCTTTAATTTCCTTGTCTCCGTCTGCTCAGCGCTAGATACAGAAATACCGCCCCTTTGCTCCTTGGCAGGCTGTACGCGCATGTCTGGAAATTTCATTCTGAACAAGTAGACCGCATTCAATGCAAATATGAGTGCCGCTAAAAAGAAAGAAACCCCGTAAAAGATGTCGTGATTCATAAAAAAGATGATCATTAACGGTAAAAATGCCGCCCCAATAGATATAAAACCTCTCACCAATACTGTAGCCGAACCAGAGGATTGGGGAAAAGTTTCGATCAAAGCCGGATAAGTACCTGAATCAAGAAAAGAATTCGCTACACCTGCCAGCACAGCCAGTACCATCGCCATCTCAAAGGTGGGACTCAGCGGTATACCAACCAAGAATACGGCCATCAGCAGCCCTGCGGCCACAATAAACGGTTTGCGACCATAGCGGTCGGAGAGCACGCCAGATATGTATAGCGTAAACAGCCTGCCAAACCCCATCGCGGAGACCAAAAGACTGATGCCCGCCGGATCTGTATGCAAATGCTCTGTTAAAAAGGACATGTGTGACGCCAGCATAATATTATACATGCCGAACAACAGATAGTTTACATAAAGACCTGTCGCCACTGGAATAGAAGAACGTTTCATCATGAATTTCACCTGCTTTTGTAAGTAAGTCTTGTAGTATCAAAACGTGAATCCTTTCACATTGTTTGTGTCGAGGATGAAGTATAGAACACAATTTAAAATTTATCAAGTTTAAATATTGCGAGACTCCGGCTTAGACACGCTGATGTGTTTTCAGATAAAACTCCTCGCCATAACTGAGGGCAAAGTTCCGAAACTCTACTACTGCCGGGGATAAATATCTATTTTTAATGCTGGCTAGGTAGATAAAACGCTCGTATGCTGGATTTATAATAGGCAATGTTTTGACATTAAAATAATCTAACGATGAAATGCGGGGCATAACTCCGATCCCGTAATTGATAGACACCAGTCCAGCCATAGACGTATCTTCTTCAATCTCGCAAATAATCTGTGGCGTAACGCCTGCCTTGACGAATAAATTTTCAATAATGGGCCGAACCCCACTCTTTTTGTTGAAGAAGATCACCGGGAAATCCGCTGTATCCTTGAGATCAATCTGGTCCAGAGAGGCTAGCGGATGATCAGGGGAAACAATGACCACCAGTTCCTGCTGAGCCAACGGAATAAACTCCACAGCTGGTTCATTTTCCACATGAGAGCAAAACGCCACGTCATAATGTTCCTGCTTCAGGCCTTGAATAATATCGTTCGTATTCCCTTGGTGAAACGAAAAGGAGATGTCTTTACGAGCATCCTGAGCTGAAAAGGCTTGGATTATTGCCGGAATGAAGTGTGAGCCTAACGTGTAAATGAACGCCAAATCTATATTTCCATGACTTGGACTTACTAATTCCCGTAAGTTATGCTCCCCCTTTTCCAATTCATCCATCGCGTGCTCCACATACTTCAGGAAAAATCGCCCGTATTTATTTAGTCGAATATTTCTCCCCTGCTTTTCAAACAGATGAACGCCCAAATCCTTTTCTAATTCTGAAATCGCATGACTTAAACTGGGTTGAGTGATACATAGCCGCATAGCTGCCTGGGTAAAATGCTCCATCTCTGCAAGTACACGAAAATATTGTAAGTGCTTCAGATTCATAAGGATGTACGTCCCCTCTTTAATTCATATTTTAAATTATAGATTCAAACTATTAAAAACGATAAAAATATGCATTGGATTTATAATATCACCCCTTATATAATTAAAACATAGACAATATGTGAATATTTTCACTTGTTTGTGGGCGTACTGCAATACATCTGGACGATGCCTACCTAGGCCATTGATCTAAAATTCAAGTTGGGAGTTACACTATGAAAAATCCTTATATCAGAATGGCAGCAGGACTTTACATCAACTATTTTCTTCTGGGTATGATCAATGTTATTCTCTCGTCGAATATGAGCTTTCTGACCGTACAATTGAACACAGATAAAGCAGCCATCGGCTATCTGGTGTCCGCGATTGGGATCGGTAAGCTGCTTGCTCTCGGAGTAGCCGGAAAAATGTCAGACAAATACGGAAGAAAACCACTCATTGTAATTGCATCATTTGCTTATTTAATCTTCCTAATTGGCATTCCGCTTGCACCTAACTATACGTTGGCATTCGTGTTTGCGATCATCGCAGGGCTCTGCAACTCTATGATGGATGCGGGGACTTATCCCGCACTCATTGAAGGATTTGGAAAGAAAGCAGGGTCAGCAACCGTGCTGGTCAAAGCATCCATCTCGATCGGTGCTATTGCTATTCCATTTATGATTGCATTTTTTATTAATCACGATCTGTTCTATGGATATTCCTTCTTTATTCCAGCAGCGATTTATCTGCTGAACGGGATCTTCTTGTCGATGACCACTTTCCCCAATCACAAAGCAGAGGAACAAAAGGCTCCTACCGAGGCAGGCCAATCAACGGATTCGTTCCACAGCGAGCCGAAGTTCTGGCAAGAAGGTTTGTCTCTCATTATTATCGGTTTTACTTCAACTGTATTGTTCATGATCGTGCAGCTGTGGCTTCCAACCTTTGGACAAGAGGCTCTTGGCATGGACAAAGCCAGCGCCATTAAGCTGCTTAGCTACTATAGTATAGGTTCACTAGTTTCCGTTATTTTGCTAGCTGTAATCCTTGGTAGATTCATTAAGCCCATTACCGTCATGATGGTGTATCCGCTTATTGCCCTACTTTCTTTGCTGGCTCTAATTATATGGCACAATCCTGTCGCTACCTTGATCAGTTCATTCTTGATCGGCTTGTCTACCGCAGGCATATTCCAAATTGCCCTCACGGTTATGACTGAATTTTTCCGCAAGAACAAAGGAACGACGACTTCTCTCGTAAACATAGCAGCCAGCCTATCGTTTATCTTGATGCCTTTGGCAACCGGGGGCATGTCCAAAAGTCTGGGAATTACCTCGGTATTCATTCTAGATATTGCGATTGCCGTAGTCAGTATTTTGCTGGCCGTGTTTGTTGCTTATCGATATAAAAAAGTGTTTCATTAAACTACACAGATCACTTGGAGGCTTATTATGAAAAATGCTGGACGTATTGACGGAAGAACACAATTAATCGGACTGCTAGCTACACCGATCGGACACTCTTTGTCCCCGGCTATGCATAATCTTGCGTTTGAGAAACTGGGGCTAAACAACGCATATATGGCCTTTGAAGTAGGCAATGAACAACTTGAAGAAGTAGTACGGGGGATGCGTGCTCTAAACATACGCGGCTATAACGTGTCCATGCCCAACAAAACAGCGATCTTACAGTACCTTGACGAGCTGGACGACAGCGCTAAGTTTACAGGTGCCGTGAACACCGTCGTGAATACCGATGGTAAGCTGAAAGGCTACAGTACAGATGGAGCTGGCTATGTTCGTAACTTGCAGGAGCACGGCATTGATCTGAAAGGTAAGAAGATGACACTCGTCGGCTCAGGCGGTGCTGCAACGCCGATTGCGATCGAAGCC
Organism: Paenibacillus ottowii; assembly: GCF_050516475.1. NCBI lineage: Bacteria > Bacillati > Bacillota > Bacilli > Caryophanales > Paenibacillaceae > Paenibacillus > Paenibacillus ottowii. Next base: position 2,625,859 of record NZ_CP191577.1, read on the forward strand.
GCCCGGGCTGGTCTCGCTGAAATTTCAATTTTTGCTCGTCATGACCCGTTCTTTGCCCGGGCGGAAGAGAATGTTCGTATGATTAATGAAGAGATGAAACATACCCAAGCCAAGGCGAATATCTATGCATTAGAGGATCAAGAGAAGCTGCGTGAAGAGATTCTTACAAGTCATATTTTTGCTAACGGTACAGGTGTGGGTATGAAACCGCTGGAAGGCAAAAGTGTCATTGAGGATGTGTCCATGCTTCGTTCCGACCTGATCGTGACCGATGTAGTGTACAGCCCAGCGAAATCCAAGCTGATGGAACAAGCTGAATCCGTAGGTGCAACCGCCATTAACGGTCTGGGCATGATGCTATGGCAGGGCGCACTTGCCTTTGAATTATGGACAGGGCAAGAAATGCCTGTCGCTTATATTAAAGAACAGCTTTTTGCTGATCAACTGTAAACTGAGAGGTACTACCAACTAACAAGCACATCAAGCCATGACTTCCTTCTCTCTTCATTAATCCTTATAGGGGTCAAACTCATTGGCCCCAGCCATGCATACCCCAATCGGCTTCAGCACATGCATAACTTCGACGGTCTCGGAATGAGCGTCCAGCACCTCACGCAATTTACGGTAGACGAATGGACTTTCATCTGTACCCGCTCCGCGCAGCTCAACACCGTAGTTTCGCACAGCCTCCTTCATCTGTAGGTCCGTAATCTGCCCCCCGCTACGCGTACGGGTTTTCCAATTCATTTTACCTGCTGCTTGGGTACGACTCATAATACGTCCTGCGCCATGGACGGTACTATAGTAGGAATCCCGATTTTCTACCGAATCTTTCCCACGTACAATCACCGAGATATCGCCCATGCTTCCTCCAATAAAGCCCATTTGGCCAGGAGCCGAAGGGGTAGCGCCTTTGCGGACCACAATGGTGTCGCGTCCATCATGCTGTTCCTTCCATGCATAATTATGGTGGTTATGCACCGTAAAGTCCGCTTCCGTCCCGATAATACCAAGCACCTGTTCTATCACATAGTCGCGTCCGGCATAAGCATAACGTCCGGCAAGGCGCATCGCACGGTAGTACATGTCCCCCAGCTCACTGTTCATATCCAGCAGTACAGGTGGCTGATCCATATGTTCTCCCGGCGCCTTTCCGAGAAACTCCCGTCCTGCGGCCAGATTTAGAAACCCGCTTGCTGTTTTATGCCCAAAGCCCCGGCTGCCGAAATGATTGGCAATCCAGACCTGTCCTGTCGCTTCCTCCACAAATATATCAACAAAGTGATTGCCACTCCCTACTGTACCGAGCTGTTCTCTCGCCAAGGACTTCAGCTTGTTATGCTCTTGTTTCCCAATCGCTGCATATACCGCCCAATCCGGGTCATCGAACAACTCATGGTCTACCTGAACCTCATTCACACGACCTACACCAAACGAAATCTGACGTGCAATCTCATCCATCACGGCTGAAATACGCGGCATAATGTCTGCTGCCGACAGTTTGGTTCTTACTGCTTTATTTCCACAGCCGATATCATACCCCACACCTGAAGGTGAAATTTGTCCGTCATACACCACCACACCGCCAATCGGCTGACTGTAGCCTTTATGATGATCTGCCATCAGCAGCGCTTGAATCACATTACCATTTTCGGCACATGTGCGGGCTTGAGATAGTGCCCCCGGATCAGGTGCTCCCCATACGCGTACTCCATTGATTTCTTGATAAGCCATCGTTTTATCCTCCCATGTTTTGCAAGAAATTTATATGTAAAATTAAGTGCTCTGCTTTTCAACTTTGGATCTGTTAATAGCATTATGTATGATTTACCCGCTTCCGAACAGGGCGTAAGTATTACAAGCACAATATCAGACATCTCTATACGAAAGTTTTTATAAGAAAATGAAAAAGGATATCCTCTCAGCCAAACAGACTGTAGGATATCCTTTTATGATCAATTAGAATCCATTAAATCAAAATATATTAATCATATTTTTTGATGATTCCGAATTGATCCACAATAAACGGCTTGGCATCATTTTTGTTTTGATCAATTTCATACGTTACGGCTGTAAGTTTATTTTCGTCTACAGTGATGCCAACAAAATTCTGTACCTGTCCTCGTACAGGTCTACGATTGTCACTCGGATCTGGGCCATAGACTGCCGCATGATTCTCTTCGGCTAGTTCAAAGAGGTTATAGTACTTATCTCCAAGTTTTTCACTCGGATTCTTGTAGTAAACTTTAGGACCCGCAGTTGCTGGGATGACATAAATACTTCCATCCGGATTCACACTATATTCAATCGTCTTTTCATTTAATCTATCTTTTAATTTGGTAGGCGTTGTTGCTTTACCCTCTTGGTTGATTGGTTTCGTACGAGCGTAAATATGATCATGCCCCTGCACAACCAAGTCGATATCAAGTTTGTCCATGAGTGGAGCGATTTGGTTACGAACTCCATTGCTATCCATGATGTCAGCATCTGTTGCATGGTTAGAGGTAGTGTAGGGACCTTTATGAATGTTAACAATGACCCACTTTGCACCTGCTTTTTTGGCTGCCGCAGCATCTTTCTTTAACCATTCAACTTGATCTTCAGAAAAATTGGCATATTTCTCTGAGTCCTCGTTAGAGTTCAGTACGATAAAGTGAGCATTGCTGTAATCAAAGGAGTAGTACGCTCCTGTTTTAGTAGCAGAGCCCGCTGGCTCTTTAATATTAAAGTGATCATAAAAAGCGTAGTTCTCATCCTCATGATTACCTGCTGAAGGAACAATGGTTGTATTCAAAAGGCTTTTTTGTGAATGCCCCAACAACCAGTTCCACTGCTCTTCTTTGGTACCGGTATCTACAATATCTCCGTTGTGGACTACAAACTGAGCATTCCCTACGGTTTGTAGTGCTTTTTCAAGCGTTTGTGAAGACAATATGGCTTCATCTTCGCTTTTGGCTTGTGTATCAGCTAGATCAATGAAGGTAAATTCACCGCTCTTAGGAGCCGTTTGAAACGTTCCTGTTTCGCTCCATACCCCGCGCGCTCCATCACCCACACGATAATAATAAGCTGTGTCCGCTTGAAGACCTGTAGCTACAGCTTTATGGACAAGCTCTTCTGCAGAATTGGTTGATGGAGAGGAAGTGCCTTCAAATGTAAAAGCCTTCGTAAAATCAGCTTCAGAACCTGTTTTCTTGGTTACTTGAACAGTGCTCTTCGTAATCAGTTTTGAAGTATACCAAGTAAACCCTTTGGAGCCCTTGGTGTCCCCATAAAATGTAGCTGTAACTTTACTAATGCCTTGATCTGTATTCCCTGATGACTCAGCATGGACAGGTAAGGCTGACATGCCCGTAATCAAACCTAGTGCAAGGGCAACAGACATAGATGTTGCTGACCACTTTTGAAACTTCTTAAACATGTGTACACTCCTCTGTGCAGTTATTATGTAAAAGTTATAATTACGATCATAACAATCAATTGTTAATACGTTGTATGCTGAAATGGAGTACTTTGTAAAAATGAAAAAGGATACCCTTCCAGCCGACAAGACTGTAGGATATCCTTTTATGCTATTAGTATAGAGGCAATTAGATGCGCTGATGCTTACTGTGCCGCTGGATGCGTACGCTTAAAATCCTCCTTCACCGCAACCAGTAATGATTCATTCACCAGTAACTCCAGGCCTGACAATGCAAGTGCCTTGGCTCCAGTCACCAAAGCCTCATCCCCCTTGGCAGAGCCAGCTGCTTCCCGGAATTCTACTGTATGAGCGATGAGATCATCCGGACCGATTTTAATATAAGCATGTGCAGTCGGAATAACATGGCTCACATTTCCCGCATCCGTCGAACCCAGCCCAGCACGAGGGCCACGATCCAGCTGTTCTCCCAGCGCTTCCAGTTCACGACCGACGACCTCGTCCAGCGTATCGTTCAGTATGAAGTCGCGCACTTCATTTTGAAAACGTTCAATTTTCACCGTGGCTCCAGTTGCCAAAGCAGCCGCATCAGCTATATGGCGCACTTTCGTGGATACCTCCTCCGTGCGCTGCCAAGTGCTTGCCCGAATGAAAAAGCGCGCTGACGCATAATCCGGAATGATATTGGGCGCATCACCTCCATGCGTAATGATGCCATGAATACGCACATCGGTCGGCAGCTGCTGGCGCAAAGCATTGATCCCGCTGAACAGCTGCAGCACCGCGTCAAGCGCATTGATTCCCTGCTCTGGTGATCCTGCGGCATGAGCCGCTTTGCCGTAAAAATGAAAGTCTAGCGGGTCAACTGCCAGACTTGGTGATGTCAGCCGGGTCACGCCCGATGGATGAACCATCAATGCAGCGTCAATTCCTTCGAACAGCCCGTGCTTCACGAAGCTGCCTTTTGCACTGCCGTTAGGACCGCCTTCTTCCGCTGGAGTACCGAATACATATACTTCGCCCCCCGTTTCATCAATCACCTGTGCCAGAGCGATAGCTGCTGCCGTACTTGCGGTACCGATAATATTGTGGCCACATGCATGGCCCAGACCCGGCAATGCGTCATATTCAGCCAAATATCCAATTTTGGGACCTGGTCTAGCCGAGGTCTTGCGAGCAACAAATCCGGTTTCATGTCCCGCTACATTACGGGTTACCTCAAATCCCGCTTGCTCCAAAATACCCGTCAGTGCCTTGGAAGCTTGAAATTCCTGATTGCCGATTTCAGGATTAGCGTGAATAAACTGACTAGTCTCCGTGTAGAGCTGACGAGATTCCTCAATTTGTCCGGTAATCCGCTGTCTATGTGTATCCACTGTATTCGCTGTATTCATCGCAATCTCTCCTCATTTCAAAAATAGTAGTTTTTTATGCTTCCAATTTCACTTCTGTCAGACATCTTTATTTCTTTTGCGCTTTAACATCTGCCACCAGCTTATCCAATGTAGCCTGCAGCTCCTCGGCAGACTGGTCTACTACGACATTAGCTCCTTTGGAATCCTGCTTTACAGCCTCGGCCACATCAGCATCATGGTACAAATCCACGATTGTTTTGTAGGTCGCATTATTTTTATCCTCTGCACGGGCAGCAAACACGTTCACATATGGCTTTGCTTCTTCGCTGCTCGCATCATCCTTGTAAATGGCTTCATCCAGCTTGAGCCCGGCATCTGTAGCAACACCGCTGTTCACGGCTGAGGCGGCTACATCAGACAAGACGCGCGGCGTCTGTTGGGCGACCACAGGAACAATCTCCAGCTTTTTAGGATTGCCTTCAATCTCATCTGGAGTCGGATACAGACCTGAGTCTTTCTTTAATGTAATCAATCCGGCAGACTGGAGCAGTTTCAAAGCCCGTCCCTGATTTGAAGGATCATCCGGTATAGCAATTTTGGAGCCAGCGGGAATATCCGATACGTTTTTGAATTTTTCGGAGTACAGTGCCATGGGAGCAATAATCGTTGCACCAATGGGGACGAGATTCACATCATTTTCTACATTAAACTGGCTGAGAAAAGCCAAATGCTGAAAGGAATTCAAATCCACCTCTTTATTCGCAAGTGCCTTATTGGGTAAGGTATAATCTGAAAAGTTGATCAGCTCAATTTCAATGTTTTTGGCCTCTGCTTTCTTCTTAAGCACATCCCAATACGTATCCTCCGATCCTGAAACCCCAATTTTAACATGTACTTTTTCATCTGCATTGGAGCCCGAACCGTTAGCTGAGCAAGCAGATAAAACCGATACACTAAGAATGGCGAGCAAACCCAAACGAAATATTTTTTTCATTTTTCATTTCTCCTTTAATCATTATGTATATCCTTGTTTTCCAATTAACGCCGTAGGAATTTACGAGACAAGTAGTTCCCCGCATATTGAGCTACCTGTACAAAAACAATCAGCAAAACAATAGTGACGATCATGACCGAGGTATCGAATCGTTGATAACCATAGGTCATGGCCAGATTCCCGAGACCCCCTCCACCGACGGTGCCAGCCATGGCAGAGAAATCAATCAAGGCCACGGTAATAAACGTCAAGCCAAGAATTAAAGGTCCCAGTGCTTCCCGAATCAACACACCCGTGATGATCTGAAAGGGAGTTGCACCGAGCGCCTTGGCTGCTTCGATCATCCCCGGATCTATGGAGACCAGATTATTTTCCACAATTCTTGCAACTGCAAAGGCTGCTACAATAGTCATTGGAAAAATAGCTGCCGAGGTGCCAATCGTGGTTCCTATGACTAACCGTGTAAACGGACTAATCGCCACTAAAAAAATTATAAATGGAATCGGGCGAATGATATTTATCAGCAGGTTTAGAGACATAAACACAAATTTGTTTTCAAACAAGCTTCCTTTGCGTGTTACATACAGCACTAAACCAATCATAAGCCCCAGAATACTAGCAAAGATCAGCGTGACAACAACCATCAACAACGTTTCTCCTGTAGCCTCTACTATTTTGAGCCAAAACGTATCCCAATTAACTCTCATGATCGACGACCTCCCTGACTTCCACCGTCGTTCGCAGTTCCTCTACGACCTTGTTAACTTCATCTTCTGCACCGATTAATTCAACAATTAAACTTCCGAACAGCGCTCCCTGCAGCTCATTAATGCTTCCATATACAATGTTGTAGTCCAGATTATACTTACGTGTCGCTCTTGAAAGCACGGGTTCACTTGTCGCCCCATCTCGAAAAATAAGTCTGTACAATCGCCCGGCGTGATGCTCCCGAATCTTGTTCAGCAGCTTGGGTGAGAGTTGGTCATTCAGTACAGAGCGAATAAAATTTTTGGTCGTCTTCGTCTGTGGATTGGCAAAAACATCGAACACACTCCCCTGCTCAATCACCCTACCGTTTTCCATCACCGCCACACGATCGCAAATACTGCGAATTACGTTCATTTCATGGGTAATAAGCAAAATGGTAATTTGGTATTCCTCATTTACTTTTTTCAGCAGTCTCAATATATCTTCTGTCGTTTCCGGATCGAGTGCTGAGGTTGCTTCATCACAGATCAGAATATCGGGTGAATTCGCCAGTGCTCTGGCAATGCCGACCCGCTGCTTTTGCCCACCAGATAGCTGCTCCGGATAGGAATCTGCTTTGTCCTCTAATCCAACAAATTGCAGCAGTTCCTTAACACGAGCATCGATCTGCGCCTTAGGCAGTTTCGCCAGTTTTAGCGGATAAGCCAGATTCCCGTACACAGTTCGAGAGTTAAACAAATTAAAGGTTTGGAATACCATTCCGATCCGCCTTCTTAATTTCCTTAGCTCCTTGGGACGTATCCGAGTAATATCCTGATCATGAACGACAATCCGTCCCTCTGAGGGGCGTTCCAGTAAATTGACAAGCCTCAGCAGCGTACTTTTACCTGCACCACTGAAGCCAATCACGCCGAAAATTTCTCCTTTTCCAACGGATAACGAAACCTCTTCCAGTGCATTTACCTTGCGATTGGGTAAAGAAAATATCTTGCTAACTTGTTCAAACTTTATCAAACTGCTTCCCCCTTGCACCTACAATTATGTATTCCTCCGTCATTTTAGTAATCCGGTTGATTTAATCGGATTTAAATCCTAAAAAAATTCCCTTATCTTCGCCGGATCGAAAATGGGATTATTTAACTAATATTGATCATGCATTGTTAACACCTTATGACATGAAAGAGAATCTGTCAATAAAAAAAGAATATAACCTGCTCACTCTCGTCATCACAATGAAATGCATTTGTAGACCTACAAAGCCAAATAAGGCTACCCGTATATTTGCAAAGTTATGCAAAATCGGCAGCCTTTTGTGCATTGTAATCTTGATATGCTACACACTAATGTGCAGAAGAATTTTTCAAATCTGCTTCATAACGAAGACCAAATTGTTGTCTTGCCTCTTCCATCACTTCAGCGACGGACAGCGAGCACTCCAGGGAGTTAATAGAACTGTTGCGTTCCCCACTCTTGATCAGATCCATAAATTCCTGAATTTCATAATACATTGGCTCACGCGTCTGTGCCTTGGTCAAATCCTCAATCGTGCCGTCCCGATAATGAATCTTCACCTCATAGGGCTGGCTGATTTTATCAATCACCATCGTTCCATACTCACCCTGAATTTCAGTAGGCAGGTAGGAATCTGTAATTTTGGAATGCATGACGATAGCATCCATATCCGGATACTTCATTACGATACTGCCCTCGCCGTCGACACCAGAGGATAAAAGTACCCCCACCGCCCGGATCTCATCTGGTTTGCCGAACAATGCCACCATTGGATACAAACAATATACTCCCAGATCCATCAAGGAACCATTGGAAAAAGCCGGATTAAAGGCATTCAGCACCTTGCCCTGCTTAAAAGCATCAAAGCGTGAAGAGTATTGACAGTAGCTTGCAAAATAACGCCGAACCCGGCCTATTTTATACATATGATCCTTTATCATTTTAAAGTTGGGCATAAGCGTGGATTTAACGGCCTCCATTAACAGAACATCGTTCTTGCGCGCGGCTTCGATCATGCTCTGCACCTCTGCCGCATTAGAGGCTAAAGGCTTCTCACACAACACATGCTTTCCATGGTTCATACATAAAATCGCTTGCTCCGCATGTAAAGAATTGGGGCTGGCAATATATACGGCATCCACCTGATCACTTGCAGCCATTTGCGCCAGATCTGTAAAAACCTCCGGCTGGCTGCTATATTTCTCAGCAAAGGCTTTGCCTTTCTCCTCTGTTCGTGAGTACACCGCGGTCAGGGAAAATTCATCCGTCTCTATCGCAGCTTGAATAAATCTTTCCGTTATCCAATTCGTTCCAACGATCCCAAAACGCATCACAGTATCCCGTCCTTTCCCGTGAGTCATTACAATGAATATATGTACTATTCTCGCATTCCAGCCAAGACTTGTCCACTATACTACTTGTCCTATTCCAAGCTTTCACATATAAAAAAAGACTGCGGTCGCTCAGCATAAGTTACACCGATTGTACCACAGTCCTTGTATGCTTTTTGGGAGTTAAATCTCTACTTTTTGGAGATCACTTTGCCCACTTCTGTCAAAATGGCATCCATGGAAGCAGGGTCGTGCACATCGTACTCATCAATGTTGAGACGCAGTACAGGACAGGCATCAAATTCGTTGATCCAATCGGAGTATCTACGGTGCATTTGCTCCCAATAGGATCGCTCGGTCTGGATCTCCATTTCGCGACCGCGTTCTTCAATCCGACTCAGTATGGAGGGTAGGCTGCCTTCCAGATAGATCAGTACATCGGGGTGCGGAAAGAACGGGGTCATGACCATGGCCTCAAACAGGCTCGTATATGTTTCATAATCGGTAGGGTTCATTGTTCCCTGATCGGCATGCATTTTCGCAAAAATGCCTGTGTCCTCATAGATGGAACGATCCTGTACAAAACCTCCACCCGACAAGAATATATTCTTTTGCTCCTTGAAGCGTTCCGCGAGAAAATAAATTTGCAGATGAAAGCTCCATCTTTCGAAATCGTGATAAAACTTTTCCAGATACGGATTATGATCGACTTGCTCTAACGAGGTTTTAAAACCAAGACGACTGGCCAAAGCGCCCGTTAACGTGGACTTACCTACACCCACCGTACCCGCTACCGTAATCAGGGCATTTGCAGGAATGTTGTAATTATTCACTCTATAAGCTCCTTTACATCGGAAACAATTTGTTCAAATTGTGCCTGGTTTTCTACAAAATCAATTTCATTCCCGTTCACGGTTAATATACGTGGGGCAGGTGACTGTTCGGCGAGAAACTGAATGCCTTTATCATAATCCGCAATCAATTGCTCTAGATAGGCAGGGTCCATCTCCTGTTCAAAGGAGCGTCCGCGCTTACGGATTCTGCCCAGCAAGGTATCCAAATCTGCTCTAATATAAATGATAATGTCAGGCTTGGGCATGTCATCTGTGAGTAGATGATAGATTTGGCGATATTTTTCGAGCTTCACACCTTTAAGTGTACGTTCAGCAAAAATCAGATTTTTATAGATATGATAATCTGATATTACAGGCTGGGCTTTCTCGATGTATTGCAGCCCAGTATCCTCTAGCTGCTTATACCGATTGCAGAGAAAGAACATCTCCAGCTGAAAGCTCCACTCATCTATATTTTGATAGAATTTATCGAGAAACGGGTTTTCCTCGACAATCTCTTTGATCATCGGCAAATGCAGCTCGGTTGAAAGCATCGAAGCCAACGTCGTTTTGCCTGCTCCAATCGGCCCTTCAACGGCTATAAATGGGGCTTGTTTCATGCGGTTCTGCTCCTCCTTGTACTCCAGTCCATCCTGTGGACAACTATCCTATTGTATCACAAGGAAGTACACTAGAGGCATAGCAAATCTATGGATAAACCAAAAAAACAGAGCAGCTACGTGTGGCTTTATAGCGTCCCTGTTCTGCTTCTTTTTTTTGGCCTGTCTCTCATTTGAACCAGCCTTTTTCATTAAAACGTGTAATCGCCTCAATTCGATTGCTGACATCCAACTTATCGAGTATGACTGAAATATAATTTCGCACCGTCCCTGTTGTTAAATACAGTTCACCGGCAATTTCCTTGGTATTCTTTCCGTCAGCAATAAGCGCCAACACGGTCTTTTCACGCTCCGTTAGCGGGTTGACCTCAGCATAAGCATCATCGACCAGTTCTGGAGCGTAAATACGTCGACCTGCCATAATGCTGCGAATGGAGGAGGCCAGTTCTTCACTGGGACTGTCCTTGAGTAAATAGCCGTGTGTGCCTGCCTTGATTGCTCGTTCAAAGTACCCGGGGCGAGCAAACGTTGTTAAAATAAGCACCTTGCAATTCAAGCCTTTGAGTTCCTCTGCCGCATCCAATCCGCTCTTGATCGGCATTTCGATGTCCATAATGCATATGTCTGGCTGATGGTGCTTCACCAGTTCTATAGCTTCTTCCCCGTTGCTTGCTTTTCCAACCACCTTCATGTCTTCTTCCAAGTCCAACAGGGAGGCTAGAGCACCCAGCAGCATACGCTGGTCTTCTGCGATGACGATTCGAATCATGACTCCACCTCCTCGACCGGTTTTTCAGTAATGTTGGGCACCTTAATGACCAGGGTCGTTCCTTGATCTAAACGTAGCTCCATACATCCGTTCACGAATTCGAGCCTTTCCTTCATGCCTTGCAGACCATTTCCCCGAAAAGCTCCATATTCTCCAGTAATCCCAACTCCATTATCCTGAATCCGCAGAGTCAATTCCTTACGAGACGGTTCAATGGTGATGGAGCAAGCGGTAGCTCCACTGTGTTTCACTACATTGGTTACAGCTTCCTTCATACACATACTCAGCACATTTTCATTCATTAATGACGTATGCTCCAGCTTGGGATCGCCTTCCAAGATCAGTTCGATATGCGCAGCCTTTAAAATTTGCCGAACCCGTAGCAGTTCATCCTCCAGTCTCATGCCACGCATTTGAGTAACCATTTCCCGTACTTCTTTTAACGCACTTCTCGCGGTAAAACGAACATCGTTAATTTCGGCATGAGCCCGTTCCGGGTACTGATCCAGCAGCTTGCCCGCCAAATCACTCTTCAGCCCAATGAGTGACAGCTTCTGACCCAAGGTATCGTGCAGGTCACGGGCGATTCTTTGCCGTTCCTCCAGCTTGATCAATTCCGATATTTTTTTATTAGCATCCTCTAATTGAACTTGAAGCCGATCACTTTTATTGCGATTAAAATTCGTAATCGGAAGAAGGATGACACCGATCAGATTGAGCAGGATAAAAGGAATCTGCTTAATAAAAACGGGATTCTGTGAAACAAAGCCGTAATTGATTAACCCAATCGTAATAACCATTAAAGTAATATACAGCGTTGTAAAAGCGGCCTTACTTTTCATATTACCAATCAGATACGCGATAAATATAGAAAAATACATATAGCTGAACAGCAGTGTCATCGTAATTGATATGGCGATCTGCACACTGGTCCAAAAGTATATGAGCCAACCTTGAGAGACAAAAGCCAGTACATAACAAGCAAAAAACACCAAAATAATCGCAGTACCCAGAATGATATGGCTTGTAGATGAGGAGCTAAAATAGTAAAAGGGCAGGATATAAAAGACGACCCATACATAAGGGCTGAGCCCCGTATTTCTTTGGAAAATCTGATACCACTTTTGCATCCTGCCACCCTTTTCTACTTCAGATATCCCTTATCTTATCATACCTATTTCCGTATAATATTATTTTCTTTCTGTGCCTACAACAGGAGTAGGAATGGGATTCGAAACGCCCACACGTTTGCTAAGCAGCGGCTTCACTTGTTTAAAGGTCAGAAAGGTTTTTGTACTTTCATCCCACAAACGAAACTTCAAAGATTGCAAACTGCTACTCATCGTGATCGTGGTCGCCTTTTGAAGCAACGGTGTCGCTTCATGCGCCTTTTCCAAATTGTAATTTGGCACTTTTGGGCTCAAGTGGTGAACGTGATGAAAACCAATATTGCCCGTAATCCATTGCAATACTTTAGGAAGCTTGTAGTAAGAACTGCCTTCTACGGCCGCATTAATATAACTCCACTCTTCATCATGCTCAAAATACGAATCCTCAAACTGATGCTGCACATAGAACAGCCAGATTCCCAACATACCAGAAACAAAAAAGATAGGCACCTGAACCAGAAGAAATGCCTGCCAGCCAATAGCCCAGCACAACAGTGCATACAAGGCGACAATGGATATATTCGTCACATACGTGTTTATTCTTTCTTTACGTTTGGCTGTCTTGACATTAAACCGATAGGAAATCAAAAAAGTATAGATCGGACCTAGTCCGAACATCACCCACGGATTTCGATATATACGATAGGCCAGCCGTGTCCATGTGGAAGCCGCTGTGTACTCTTCTACCGTAAGCACCCACATGTCCCCTGTGCCTCTTTTATCCAGATTACTGCTGGTTGCATGGTGGATCGCGTGACTATTTTTCCATTGATGATAAGGGCAGAGCGTAATAATCCCTGTAATCGTTCCCACCATATCGTTCAGCTTGCGACTTTTGAAAAAAGATTGATGACCACAATCATGAAAAATAATAAAGGTCCGTACCACAAATCCAGCCGCAATCATAGTAATTGGAAGCGTCAGCCAGTAAGAAACCGCCAGGCTAAGATAAGCGGCATACCACAATAGGATCAGCGGTCCCAAGGTATTGATGAGTTGCAGAACGCTGGATTTCGTGTTTATTTTTTCGTAGGGAGCCATATTTTTTTTCAATTGAGCTAACGGGAGTTGTGTCATACCCATTATGATCCTCCTTTAAAATGCAGCCCATACCTTGATCTTTGTCAGGCATACATGTTGTTCTAAGCTCAGTATAATGAGATCGCTAAATTCGCTGTAGTCATAAACGTCAGTTCGAGTATATGACATTTGTCATATAGGCAAGCTGTATCATCTGTTTTCCAAACGTTAGCGGGTTTCTTTTCTAATGATTATTTGTTAAAATGTAAGATATATAACGCTGTATGTGACTGGCGAAGTCAGTGGAATCAACCACGAGGGAGCATACAAACAAAGCGTACCGTTCGCCTGGGAGAAGTATTTGCAGAGGATTCGTCTGTCTTGACGACCTTGTGCAAATACTTTTTTTCGTTTTAGAAGACCATGACACCCTGTTGATTCTATTATGCGATAAATTCAGAGGAGGCTCGGACTATGGCTATTATTATGAAATCCAAAGAAGCAGCTGAGCAAGTGTATGCAACGATCCGTTCCCAAGTAGAGCAAATGAAACAGCAAGGACACCGTCCCCATCTGGCGACCCTGTTGGTAGAGGGTGATCCAGCATCTGCATACTATGCACGGACCAAGCAAAAAATAGCAGAGAAGCTGGGCATCTCATTTCATCTCCATACGTTTGATCGTCATGTTAGCGAAGCAGAACTTCTGCACCTGATCGGCACCCTAAATGATGCATCCCATGTACATGGCATTATGCTGGAGCTTCCGCTTCCTCAACATCTTTCCGCCTCCGTTATTAAACAGTCCATCGCCCCCTACAAGGATATTGACGGAATTACACCTGATAACAAGCTGGCTACCGTAACTGGTGACGCAGGGCTATACCCTGCTACACCTCAAGCCTGTATCGAGCTGCTCAAGCATTACGGCCACTCGTTGGCAGGCAAAAATGTCACGCTCGTGGGGATCGGGCAGACAGTGGGCCTTCCTCTTTTCCACATGCTGCAAAGAGAAAATGCCACCGTTACCGCCTGTCATGCAGGTACGCGTGATATTGCAGAGCATCTGAGCCATGCAGACATCGCCTTCGTCGCAGTCGGATGTCCTGATGTGATAACGCGGGATATGGTTCACCCCGGTTTGATTTTGGTAGACGCAGGAATAAATGAGACACTGGAGGGAAAAATCGTAGGTGACGCTGCTCCGGACGTTGTAGAAAAGGTACATGCCATTTCTCCCGTGCCCGGTGGTGTGGGTACCTTAACGACTGCAATTTTGTACAAAAATTTGCTCAAAGCGATACGTCTGCAACACTACTCCAGAGAGGTGGTTTATTCATGAGTGAACTATCGTGGAATCAGTCCATCGGACATTTTCTAAAAGAAGCTGCAAGTGCAGCGCCTACCCCCGGTGGAGGAAGTGTATCCGCGCTGGCTGCGGCACTAGGCGCAGCTATGACCTCCATGACCGCCAACCTTTCGCAAGGAGAAAAATACGCGCAATTCCGTGAACGAATGACGCAAGTCATTAGCAGTATGGAAAGATTGTCTACACATTGCGAGGAACTAATGGCCGCAGACATCCAATCCTTTGAACAGTACATGACCGCGCTGCGTTTGCCCAAAGAAACAGACGAAGAAAAACGCTATCGTACCCATTCCTTACAAACAGCAGTGATTGCTGCCATTGAGGTACCTATGCGCCTGCTGGAAGTATGCCGGGACGGATTATCACAAGCCTACAACATTGTGGAAATATCCAATAAAAATGTGATATCTGATCTGGGCATCGGTGCGATTCTGTTCGAAGCTGCCGCTCAATCCGCCCTGCTTACCATTGACATTAACCTTGCCTCGTTCAAAGACTTGGATGTCAAACAAGCCTACGAAGCCAAAACAGCCGCACTCCTCCGTGAAATCGCACAAATCAAAGAGCAAACCTTATTGACTGTGCGCAGTCGAATTGTTATCTAATCTGCTTATAACTGTGCACAAGCTGTAATAACCAAAATATTCTGCCTATTTGCTAACAGAAAAACCTCCAAACCATCTTTAATCGTTGGGTTTGGAGGTTATTTTATTGCAATTCATTAATTATGGAAAACTTTTCTATACTTTCTTCGTCTATGGATAAGGGACATTCTTTAAGATCATTTTTTCTCTTATATACATGGATCAAGAAATGAGGGAAATCGTATGAAAAGACGTGCTCTATTACTCAGTATAATTACGTTATTACTGCTCAGTCCCAGGGCCTGGGCGGCCGGAGATAATTCCACATCCCATATTCGCTCCTATGATTCCGGGAGTCTGACTCAATCCGATGGAAGCTTGTGGCTATGGGGCTATAATCAATCCGTACCGACTCGTGTAGAGGGCAAGCCGAACGTTGTAAAAACATTCTCTAATATTATCAACGAAGGCGATCTGGTATTTACCTTGCAAGACCACTCTGCCTGGTATGTGCCTAGAAACAACATTGCTGAATCCGTAAATTTTGCTCCCCTGGAAGGATTACAGAATCTCGTAGCTGTAAGCAGTTTAAATGACCATGTACTCGCTCTGAATAACGAGGGGAATATATTTTCAGCTGATCGACTCAAAGATAAAAATACCTTTGATCCTTTTCAAATCCTGTCTGGCATCGACGAGGTTGCCGATATCGATAGTTACTATGAAGAAAGACCCAATTATGAGGAACGCTGGATATTTCTAAAGAATGACGGCAGTGTATGGAAAAACACAAAAGCCTTGCAGGGCTTCGAACCTATTTCATCATTAAAAGATATTACGGCAATTGCTAAAAATATAGCCTTAAAAAAAGACGGCACCGTATGGACATGGCCCAAAGAATTTGATAAAAATGTAGCTCCGTCCGAAGCGTTAGCCGTATCACAAATTCATACCTTATCGGGCATCAAGACAATCAAGGCTAATAGATATTCCAATCTCGCGATTGATCAGCAGGGCCAGCTATGGTTCTGGGGGGCTACCGTTACAGGTGCCTTAGACAATACAACCTATCACAACGATAATACACCTGTATTATTAAAAGGGGTGCAGAATGTTAAAGACGCCTTTTTCGTTGAACGCTCCATCCTTGTTCTCACCACTGCTGGTAATGTATATGTTGCATCTCTAGATGGCGAAAAGCTATCATCCCATGTCCCTTTTACATTACTTGCTCAAAATATTCAAAGCATCAAAGCAGGCCCACGACACATCATCATGCAAAAAGCCGATGGCGCTTTGTGGGGCTGGGGGGTTAACAAGCACGCGCAACTCGGTATAGGCGATTATGAATTTCTTTATAGTACGCCAGTTCCTGTGCAAAAGCCGATTCTCGTCCGTCTCAACAATACGCCTGTCCCCCTAAGTAACGGTGTAATTACGCGCAACGGGCAGGCGTTTATTCCCCTCCGCTCCGTATTTGACAAACTAGGGGCCGAGGTCACATATGATTACAACAGCAAAATAGCAAAAATAGATCATTCCAAGGTAGCCGACCATCCCATCTCTATAGAAATAAATTTTAAAACCAGCCAAACAAAAGTGAACAGTAAATCTGTAGAACTCACCAATCCGCCCTTCATGGTGAACGGTATTGGTTATCTTCCACTGAGGCTCATCAGCGAGACACTCGGAGCCAAGGTAGATTGGATACAAAAAGAAGATACTATCGTAATTACGACGAAATAAAAGAAGAATTGATTAGTGAATATGCTGCAATCCAACTCTATGCCTTTGCCTCTGCCCTGTTCATTCTTGGTATCTGCTCAACAAAAAAGCACCTCACTCCGGCTTGTTGTCCGTGTAGTGAAGTGCTTATACCATGTAAATCTCACACCTATTTTTTAGCTTTATTCTCTTTCTCTCTTTCAATCAGCATATCCACAATCATATCAATCTGTCCGGTAATGGCGATCGGATCGTAGCGATAGTAAGTATCAAAATCATTAAAGAATACTCTATTCTTCTTCACTGCAGGCAGATTACCCCACACAGCAGACGATTTCAATTGCTTGAGCGCGGCTCCCTTTTTGTCTGGATCATAGGTTGTCAGGAACATGTAATCTGCGTCATACTGCGGCAGTACCTCCATTGAAAGCTGTACCGTTTGTTCCTTGGAATTAGCTGTCTTTTTCGGCATGTTCAGTTTGAGCGCATTGTATACGGCTTGTCCGCCTCGACCCGCATTGTCGCCAAAGATCCAAAGCGCATTCTTGTCCGTCAACTCATACAAACCGAAGGTTGCCTTTTCGTCAATAATACCTTTCAGACGAGCGCGACCTTCAGCAGCCTTTTTATCAAAGGTGGCAATAAATTGCTCAGCCTTGTCCTTTTCCCCAGTGATATCCCCGAATAGCTTGACTGTATCATAGATATTAGTTGTGGTTCCGTACGGAATGTACAGGGTCGGAGCAATTTTAGACAAAGCTTCATAATTCGTATCCTTCATAACCACAATCAGATCGGGTTTGAGTTCCAGCGTTTTTTCCAGATTGGTTGGGTCCCCTACCTCCTTGGTTCCTTTTTCCTTCAGCAAATCGGTCAGAAAAGGATTTTGAAACGCAGTCGGCTCCACACCCACCACGTTAGCACCTACGGACAGCAATTCTCCGCCGTAAAAATCCGTTACAATACGCTGTGGCTTAGCGGGAATCTGAATATCCCCTTTAACCGTTTTAAAGCTTCTCGTCTTTCCAGTAGCAGTGGATTCTTGCTTATCTCCTGAAGTTGAAGCGGGATTACCTCCAGTGTTATTTCCGCCGCATGCGCTCACAAATACAGACAATACAAGCATCAAAGTAGCCAGCATAAAAATCGATTTTTTCCTCAACCTAATAGCCCCCTATGTAATATGGAAATAGCCTTATATCTACATGATAATGATTATCAATATCGTAAGCAATATATCAAGCGCCACCCTTGCTGTCAACTGAAAAGTGAACTTTGTATTTTATCACTTATAAAATGAAAAGACCTGCCAAAATATTGGCCAGGTCTTTTTCATAGATCCGTCTTAGAAGCCTACATAGTGGGGGTAGGTTGCTGGAGGTTGCTTTCTGGTGATCGCTGTTTAGTTTTATATTGTTCTCCCCAATCCTTCATCAAGTTAATAATCGGGATCAGTGTTTCTCCAAATTCGGTGAGAGAGTATTCAACCTTAGGCGGAACCTGTTGGTAGACTTCACGGTGTACGACTCCGTCCTCTTCCAGCTCGCGCAATTGGAGTGTCAGCATACGCTGGGTAATTCCCGGACAAATCCGCCGAAAATCACTAAATCGCTTAGTCCCATACATAAGATGGTATAAAATGATCCCTTTCCACTTGCCCCCAATCACATCTAACGTGTACTCAACAGGACATGCCTGATCATTCCCAGCGGTACATTCACCAAAGCCGCCTTTCCGATTGCGCATTGGCTTTTCTCCTCCTTAGTATCATTTTATATACTACAGCACATTAATGTGCGTACTTCAAAAATGGTCATATCTATTTTAATATTAGTCATGCAATTGATAAGCGTCAATTTCAATCACATCCATAAGGAGTGGAATCACGATGGAAACCTTAACAACCACTAAAGATCAAATCTTAGCTGCATACAAGTTCAGACATGCTACAAAGGAATTTGATAGTCATAAGAAAATTAGCGATTCCGATTTTGAGTTTATTCTTGAAACCGGTCGTTTATCCCCAAGCTCGTTTGGCTTTGAACCCTGGAAGTTTGTTGTCGTCCAAAGTAAAGAAATGCGTGAGAAGCTGCTGCCCTATTCCTGGGGGGCCACAAAACAGCTGCCAACAGCAAGCCATTTTGTGCTTATTCTCTCCAGATTACCTAAAGATATGGTAGCTTCATCCGATTATATCAAGAATATGATGGAAAACGTGCAGCAATTACCTGCTGAAGTGATGCAAGGCAAAGAGAAGGTATATGATGCCTTCCTGAAATCAGATTTTGCGCTCGAGGAAAATGAAAGAGCTATGTTCGAGTGGGCCTGCCGACAAACCTATATCGCACTGGGCAATATGATGACTGCCGCAGCTCAAATCGGCATTGATTCCTGCCCGATCGAAGGTTTTAGTAAGCAAGAAATTGAACGTATCCTCTCCGAAGAAGGCATTATGGATGCTGAGCATTTCGGTATTTCTTGCATGGTTGCTTTTGGATACCGCCTGAACGAGCCGCGCGACAAAACTCGTCGACCTGTAGATCAGATTGTAGAGTGGGTATAAAACCTTTTCTCTAAAACAAAGAGGGCGTCCTAAGCCATTTCTACGGCTATGGGGCGCCCTCTTTTTATAAAACTCAGTTCCTACAAGTTTTGTCACTTCATACACTTACTGATAGTTCACTTTTTCCACGAAATAGATGTCCTTCAAACGAGATTTTACGCGCTCAATTTCATCTGATGTTAAAGGAGCCGTTGGACATAGCTTGAAGTTCCTTCCGGTAACATAACTTACATCCGTGTGACCATCCAGGTTGTAGGCCAGCCTCGGAACCGGTTTTCGGGTATAATCGGTAAAGTCAATAATGGACCATGCCGCATCTCCGTCCTCTTTGGATAAAATAATCCGCTGTGAGGCGTTTTCGGTCCACAAATAGCGCAGATTCGCTGGTGAATTATTGGAATCCATAGCCGTCTTAATACCTGAGCCTCTAAACATGAGCGTAAACTCCGTATGATCATTATTCGATCCTGCTACCGATTCATAAACCTGTTTCAGCCCGTCCACACCCACTATCTCGACGTTGCGATCAAGCGGGAAATGATTCACAAAGTTCTCCCATATTGGACCCATGTTATGGGTGTTGGCAAGTGCATTAATGTCCAAAATAATGGACAAGTAGTTTACCGTATTTATACGTTGATAAGGGTTATCCAAATATTGCTGTACTATATACAGTTGTGGTGCCGCATCTGTCTCCGTCACATAGGGGTCACCCGGATGAAGAGTCCAGCGGGAGGAATCTTTGGTATAGCGTGATCCAATCGGATCAATCGTAACCGAGTTCATAAATACAGTACCGCTATTATCGGCAATTCCCTGTGCGGGAACAATCGGATTGTCCTTATGGGACCAGTAAGGCATCAAAGGTGAGCCCTCACCATACATGCCGTTGACATTATATTGTGTAGCCGACCAGCCCATCGCGGATGTAATTCGATAGTGATCTTTCAACCATTGAGTCTGTTCAGGATTCACCGTAAAGCTGGTCAATGATTTCGGGAGGTACTTCCGATATGGGTCTGTATCCATGCTTTCAAACACGGATGGTGATCCCATCGAACCAGATTGATGTAGCTCATTGAATGCATTGTAACGGTACATATACAGCCACTCATCCATTTTTGCTTTCCAAACTGGAAGCTCGGGTGCGTCCAGGTTCGGTGACCCCGCCAGTATCCCGACTTCATCTCCATACTGATCGACGTAATCCAGAACCTGTTTAAGCTGTGGTCGGTTCGATTCTACAAAAACAAATCTGTTTTCCATCGCCCACGTCACTTTGATGTTGGGACCAAAGTGATCCATCAGCAATTGACGAGATTGCTTGATTTGGTCTACGGTAGTCACGCTTCCCTGTAGCATGATGGAGACAGCAAAGTATTGCTTTTTGCGTTCTCCGGGTCCTACCCTTAATTCCGCATCGGATGTGAAGTGAATCCCCTGGGATGGTGACTCAACCACAATTTTTAATGGAATGACCGAGTTCACTGCTGGAATCAAATGCAGATTGGCAATCTTTCCATCCTCGTCAAATATTCCTCTGGAATCCTCTACCCGAAGTATCAAGTCGGACGGCAGCATTTCAGGAGCTATAACCTCTCCTTTAGCATTATGAAATACGTAAGACATTTTCCAAGCAGCAGGATCTAAAGTAGCCGCCTCTGAAATAGTATACGTAGCCAAGTATACGGACCTGATTACGTTCGGTGGTTCTGCTGGCGGAGTCTTCCCCTTCACGATCAGCTTGGTATGAGCTGTAAGCACCCGATAAGGTTTGGCAATGGTGACCTTCATCTCTACCGGAATGAAGCTGTCTGCAGCCGGAATATTTTCGGGATGTGCGATTTTCCCTTGTATATCAAACACACCTAACTCATCACTAAATGTGTACGTGACACTCGTGACACTGGCAGCAGGAATGCTTACTGGTCGCCCTTCATGGTAGAGCTGAAAGGATAGCTGATACGAAGGGTACGTTTCCGGCTGATTTGCCAGCTCTTGTGCCTTGATTACCACCTCATCTACCCGAAAATCCGAAGAATGATCCGGTGGATCTACTGGAATTATTGGTGGTTTGGGATTAGGCACCGGCGGTTTGACTGGCGGGTCCGGCTTCGGGTCCGGTGGTGTCACTGGCGGGTCCGGTTTCGGCTCTATTGGTGTCACCGGGGAGACTGGTGAATCAGGTCTTGGGCGATGCCTTTTAGGCTCCTCAATGTCCGAATTCACAGGTTGTTGCCTAATTTCCGGTGTCAAGTCGACCGCAATCTTCTTCGATTCTTGTTGGCTGGTCGTCTGAGGCATAGTTGCAGACCCAGTTCCTGATGACTCCAGTAAGCGCTTGGCACGTTCTCTCAGTCCGTCACCGCCTAACCATATCCGATAGGCAACCAGCGTGGCGTCCTGCCGACTCACAGGCTCTTTAGGATGGAAATAATGATTTGTATCCCCCTGGATCAGTTCCAACCGTTCCATCAGCCATACACTCGTTTGTGCATAATCCGATACATCAGATTGATCCACAAAACTGGATATACCAGCATGTAGGGGATCTTCAGTAACACCAAAATACCGGGCATACCATACAGCCATATCCTGACGAGTCATATTGTGTTTGGCACCGAATAATTGATCACTAATTCCTTTCGTAATCTTCTCTTCCTGTAGGGTCTGCACATAAGGCAAAGCCCAGGGTGACACATCCCGAAAAGAAGTTGCGCCGCTGTTATTCGATGTTCGTTTTAAGGTTTTAGCAAAAATGCTTGCCCATTCCTGCCGGGAGATCAATTGTAAAGGTCGAAAGCTCCCATCCTGATAACCCGTAACATAACCTTGAGCAGCCATGGTCTCAATCGCATCAGCTCCATAGGAATGTTCGATATCGTTAAAGGCTCTGTCCGCAAAAACAGGCGCACTATGTATACAGAACAACCAGACAGCCAGTAAACCAGCCATGTAATGCCTAATTTGTTTCAACCTTTTTTCACAGTTCATTATTTGAGATTATTACACCTCCTTTACGAGATGACACTGGGCCACTTTCACCTGTACCTTCATATCAACTTTGAAAATAAATCTCTTTTGTTTTCAAACGATTTTTCATTACTGTTAACACCAAACTGTATATACTTGGTTTATCGGAATAATCCCCCTAGGATTGAATAAAGCCAGCAAAAAAAGTGACTTTAGTAATATGTTTCCCTGCTCATTCATTCTGTTTTTTTAAGCCGTAATTCCCTATCACTAAACAATGGTTTTCATTGGAAATTAAATACTTATATCTTTTGGGGTTATCATTTTTTTCATGTGTAGAAACAAAAAAAGAGATGACACCTGTATCGGCATTTGCCTGAGTACAAAATGTTATCTCTTTTTTAGTGTAAGATGCACGTATTACATTCGGTCTGCTCGTTAATCCTTTTTAAGCTCAGAGCCCTTATAAATATAAAAGTAGCCCTTTAGCGTTCCATTTTGCGGATAAGCGGCCGGATCTTTGTCTTTTATTTGGGCTACCCACACTCGGTTTATAAGTGTAGAGGGGCCTTCCTCAACTAGTGCTTCAGCAGACATGCCAGTGATTGGTTGTGCTGCGCTGGACCAGAATGTAACTAAGTAGACATCGTCAGCCTTAAAATGATAGCGTCCTTCACTTGGAGTTCCCTCATAAAATAACTCAGCCAAAGAAGCTGCCTCAGATCCTCTCATAAAAACTCGAATCTCATCAGTTCCGTTCCATGTATGAGAAATTCCGTCCTTTGGATTAACGTATTCTACAGTTTCTGGCTCCTTGTTGCTATTAAAATCAACAACCGCATATTTATAAACCTCATCTGTTACACTCTTGGTTGCAAATTCGGTTGTTTTCTCTGTTCGGTAGCCACTGAACATTCCATACACATTCGGGGTTTTGCTAATTGCAGCGAAGGCCTTTTCCTGATCCATAAATCCAGCTCTTCCTGCTACTGGGGTCAGCCTGTAGGTCTTGATTTCAGTCCCCTTGTACTGATCCCAAGAGTATTCGTAATAATATTTTGCATAAGATATTCCACTGTTCCAGCCTACAGATACCAGCATGATAATACCTAGCATGAATACTGCTGGCCATTTTTTCAACATCATACCCACAACCTCTTTTCTCCAAATACACTTAAATTATCATTAGAATTATAGCTTTTCAATAATTCTATTAACAGTAAAATATTAGAAGGAAGTGTGGATAAATTATGTCTTTTCGGTTAGTTAGTCATGTGACTACTTATATTATTGTCTTTATGGATATTTTCCGTTCCGGCATCCAATGCCGTTTTGTAATATAAGCATTTATGTTCAATAACTTCCATTGTTTTTTTTAGTTCTTCCATTTGTGCTTCTACAGTAGCCTTTCGTTCCAAAAACATGTCATATCTTTGTTGTAGTGTGGCATCCCCATCAGAGCACCAATCAATGAAATTTTTAATTTCTTTGATCGGCATTCCGGTCGATTTTAGACATTCAATTATTTTTAGAGCGTCAATATCGGATTCTTTAAATAATCTTGTTCCGCTAGATGTCCGTTCTACAAAAGGCATTAGTCCCTCCTTGTCGTAGTAACGCAAGGTATATGCTGTAAGATTCAATTCTTTAGCAACTTCGCTGATCGAATATGTCTTCATCATGCATCTCCTATTCTTAATTACGTAGACTTCGAGTTAACTCTAAGATATAAAAGGGATTTTATCAAGTTATTTGCTAAGTGTCACAGTCCCCTAGCAGGAATTTTCAAAAGGAGTATAAAGTAGTCGCTTGACTTAGAGTTAACTATAAGGATTAACATGGATTTACAAGAGAAAAAAACATGACGGAGAACCACTGCATTCTCTTGAAAAATATAATAATTAGGAGGCAATTTATGATAACTGCTAAAGCACGAGCTGTTGACGGCCCAGACCAGCCATTTCGAGCGGCTGAAATTACACGGCGGGATCTTGATTCGCATGATATTCTGATTGAAATTAAATTTGCTGGCATATGCCATTCTGACATCCACACAGCTCACGGCGAATGGGGACCAGTGAACTACCCTCTCGTACCTGGACATGAAGTTGCAGGGATTGTTACGGATGTAGGATCTGAAGTTACAAAGTACAGCGTTGGTGATCGGGTAGGAGTTGGCTGTATGGTCGATTCCTGTGGCGAATGTGAGAACTGTCGTAAAGGAGAGGAACAATACTGCCTTAAAGGAAATGTTCCTACCTACGCTGGTGTTGACAAATACGGCGAGCCTACACAGGGCGGATATTCTACCCATATTGTCGTAACTGAGGATTTTGTAGTCAAAATTCCAGATAACATAGGGCTTGACGTGGCTGCTCCGTTACTTTGTGCAGGTATTACGACATATTCACCGTTAAATCACTGGGAAGCTGGTCCAGATAAGAAAGTGGCCGTTGTGGGCATGGGAGGCCTTGGCCATATGGCTATCAAGATTGCACATGCTATGGGTGCTGAGGTAACCGTTTTATCACAAACATTAAAGAAAAAAGAGGACGGCTTGCAATTTGGCGCAGACCACTATTATGCCACAAGCGAGCCAGAAACATTTGAAAAACTGGCTGGGCACTTTGATTTGATTATTAACACGGTTAGTGCCAACATCAATCTGGACGCTTATTTTGCACTGCTTAATCTTGATGGAACTTTGGTGAACGTCGGTGCCCCTGGGGAGCCGATGTCACTAAATGTGATGTCCCTTATCGGACATCGCCGTTCATTTGCAGGCACAATGATTGGAGGCATTCGTGAGACACAGGAAATGTTGGATTTCTGTGCAAAACACAATATTGTTCCTAAAATTGAAGTGATATCGGCCGATCAGATTGACGAAGCCTACAAACGCGTATTAGCTTCTGATGTGAAGTATAGATTCGTGATCGATATTAGCACCATGTGAGGTATGTAAATCAATAATGTTGTAAAAGTGATTATTTTTGAAGGTGTCCCAAGCATGGCTTGGGGCATCTTCGCATTTCTTTTGCAAAAAAAGGTGCCAGATTCCATTTCCTCTTTTGTATTTATTCGAAATCCAAAGATTTCACCCTTGGAATATAATACAATAGGTATATAAAGGAAGGGGGCTTATCTATGTTCAAGAAAATGGATATCTACCGAATTCTCACTTTAATATTTGCTGTAGTTGTTATGGTCTCGTCTCTTTTATCCCTCGCATATCCAGATACTTACAAGCACGCCTACACCATCGCACAATTTTTTTTAGGACTTGTGTTTTTATTGTCTGGCATCTCAGAATTTAAAGCTAATCGCAAGAGTATGGCCATAATGAACTTCTCCGTTTCCCTTCTCACTTTTTTTGTATTTATATTTGCACTTATAGTCCGAACAGATTAACTACACACTTTCTTCCCCCACTCGCAGTCTTTCATAGTTCATTCCTCTCCATATACAAAGAAAGCCGAGCGCTACTCAGGTAATCTGAATTACGCTCGGCAAATACTACATTATCAGCAGCCTATTCGGTTTTCTCTAATTCTTCAATTCTCTGCCGCTTTCCTATACCAAAGATAAAGTATCCGGCAATGACGATCGCCATGAATATTGCCCCAACAATCAATGGCAAGCGTGTATCCGGGTTAAACCACATTCCAACAATCACCAGCAACAAAAAGATAATAGTAATGTAATTACTGATCGGGAAAAAACGAGATTTAAAGTTGTGGCCTTCCATTTCGTTCTTCCACTTTTTCCGGAATTTAAATTGACTGATGGCTAATGCAAACCACGGTACCATACCCGGGAGAACACTGGCGCTGTAAATGTACAGAAACAGTTTGGAATCAGGCATTAAGTAGTTAAATAGTACTCCTACCAGCAGCAAGGAAATCGTTGTTATAATACTATTTCTAGGGACACCGCTTGCGGAGACTTTCCCTAAGAACTTAGGAGCTTGTCCGTTCTTGGCCAATGTATATAACATTCTGCCTGCACTATAAATACCACTGTTGCAACCTGACATTGCAGCTGTAAGTACAACAAAGTTGATAATACCCGCAGCAGCCACAATGCCCACCTTGGCAAAAGTCAGTACAAACGGGCTGCCGATCTCGCCAATTTGGTTCCAAGGATAAAGCGTGACAATGACGAAGATCGCACCAACGTAAAAAATCAGAATACGCCAGATGATGTTTTTAATGGCTTTTCGCAGGGTCATTTTCGGATTCTCAGCTTCACCCGCCGTAATACCTATCATCTCGATCCCCTGGTAGGCCGCCGTTACAATACATAGTGCAAATAGAAACCCTTTTAGCCCGCCTGCAAAAAAACCACCATGGCTGACTAGATTGGATAGTCCTATCGGTTGTCCGCCGTTGCCGAGGCCAAAGAAGATCATCCCTGTACCTACCACTAGCATAAAGATAATAGCGATAATCTTAATCATCGCAAACCAAAACTCAAATTCTCCATAAAATTTCACAGCCGCCAAATTAGCCAGCGCAATAATAATTACACCTGCCAAAGCTGGCAACCATTGCGGGATATCTGGGAACCAGTAGCCCACATATACCCCTATCGCAGTGACTTCCGCCATTCCTACCGTTACCCATAAGAACCAATAGCACCAAGTAGTCAAGAAACCGGCCAAAGGGCTGATGTATTTATGAGCAAAGGTCGCAAATGAGCCCGTCACCGGTTCAAGAATCAACATTTCCCCCATGATCCGCATGACAAAAAACATAATAATCCCGGCTAAGAGATAAGCCAACAGCACCGAAGGTCCTGCCCATTTTATCGTACTTGCCGATCCCATAAACAAGCCGACGCCAATCGTGCCTCCAAGCGCAATCAACTCAACGTGCCGTGGCTTCAGCCCTCTCGTTAATTGTTTCGATTCCAAAAGAACGCTCCCCTTCGTATATGTTCGTCATCAAATGCTAATGATCCGGAAAACTGCCTCCAAACATTATTAATTTTCAGACTGACGTGGTTGATCGAACGACTACACAGTAGTTCCACGATTCATAAATATACAAAGTAAACCACGTCCTATTTACCGTCCAAACCTTACTGTTTCTAAGACCGAGTCCGTAGCATTAGATGCATTGTATGACAAAAAACGTCTAAATACAACTGCTAATTAGCAGACATTTTTATACATGAAATGGAAAGGAAGGAGTTTCATTTTTCTGAACATTGGTCAATTTAATGTAATGCATTAGAGTGTTGAAGATGCATGTTTTTTCAATGATAAATATCACGATATTTTATTTAAAACTTGTATTCCTATGGTGGAAATCATGAGCTTCGAATGAAAGAGCAATATTTCAAACATACCCTTGTGCTATAACTAGTCATGAATTCCAAACAAGGAGATGAAGACATGAGTATGTTAAAAGGTAAAATCGCTTTAGTAACTGGTGCAAGTCGGGGAATCGGTCGCGGAATTGCATTACGTCTGGCTGAAGAGGGTGCCATTGTCGCAGTACACTACGGAAAAAGGCGTAAAGAAGCGGATGAGGTGGTGCATAACATTGAACAAATTGGAGGAGCTGCATTTACGATCGGTGCTGACTTCAGTGCCCTGAACGGCATTCATGATTTATATGCGAAATTGGATGAAGCGCTTCGGGAACGTACAGGCGATAATCGGTTTGATATTCTCGTCAATAACGCTGGAATCGGTCAAATTGTCTCCCTAGAAGAGACAACAGAAGAATCTTTTGACGAAGTCATGAACATGAATGTCAAAGCACCTCTTTTTGTTACCCAGCAAGCTTTGCCGCGTCTAAACGATGGAGGCCGCATTATCAATCTCTCCTCATTTGTTACACGTGTGGCTTCCCCTAGCGTTTTTGCATATAGCATGTCAAAGGGGGCAATCGACACACTTACGCACATGTTGGCTCATCAACTTGGAAGCCGTAATATTACAGTCAATACCATCCAACCTGGCATTATCAACACAGAAATGAATAGCGGGACACTGCAAGATCCCAAAGGGCAGAAATTTGCCGCTGGCCTTTCAATCTTCAAACGCTGGGGCGAGCCTGAGGATGTTGCAGATATAGCTGCCTTTCTTGCCTCATCGGACAGCCGTTGGGTCACTGGTCAAATGATTGATGCAAGTGGCGGATCTCATCTATAAATAAGGTTCAAAATAAAAACAAATTGCGTTGGTGAGAGAAAGGCGACCTTCTCCACCAACGCATGAAATAAGTTATCATCAAGTTGTTCAACATGACTACTACAGATCAGGTACCACAAAAAGTCCGGTAAGGACAGCTGGATTCCTCAGGCAATGTAGAGTAAATTTCCTGCTCGGTAGAATAAGCATACGGATCCGAAAGAACTTCAAGAAGCTGCTCCATCACACGGTAATCTTCCCGTTCCACAGCAGCTTCCAGCGCTTCTTCTACCCGATGATTGCGCGGGATGATTGCAGGATTGCTGCTGCGCATCAGCTGCTGGGAGGCGGCCTCGGATTCCTGCTGTCTGTCCAGCCTCGCTTGCCACTGCTCGTGCCACTGGGTAAAATCTGCAGTGCTGAACAAAGACGCATCCTCCAGCTTGTTTAAAGTTAGAGCACGGAAGGTATTGGTGTAGTCCGCACGATGCTTCTGCATGATTACAAGAAGGTCCTCAACAAGGGGTTCATCCTGTGGCTCTTCGTTAAAGATCCCCAATTTCGCCCGCATTCCCGTAAGCCAATGATGGCGAAACATGTTTGCGAAATCTGCAATTGCATCCTCGGCCAGTTTGACAGCCTGCTCTCTGTCGTCATGCAACAGTGGCAATAGCGTCTCTGCCAATCTCGCGAGATTCCATGCAGCGATATGCGGCTGATTAACATAAGCATAGCGGCCCTGTATGTCGATGGAGCTGAACACCGTCTCAGGGTTATAGGTATCCATAAAGGCGCAAGGACCATAATCAATGGTTTCTCCGCTAAGGGTCATATTGTCGGTGTTCATCACTCCGTGAATAAAACCCACCAGCTGCCATTGGGCGATCAGCTTTGCCTGACGCTTGATCACTTCCTGGAGCAGGCGAAGGTAGCGGTTTTCTTCGGCTTTAACTTCTGGGTAATGTCGTTCCAATGTGTAATCAGCCAGAGTACGGAGGTCTTGCGACGTGCCCCATGCTGAGACATATTGAAAGGTGCCGACGCGAAGATGACTGGCAGCTACACGAGTCAGAATGGCGCCGGGCTGCTCAGTTTCCCGGATGATCGCCTCACCCGTAGTTACCACCGCCAGGCTGCGGGTGGTAGCTATACCTAACGCATGCATCGCTTCGCTGATGATGTATTCGCGGAGCATCGGCCCAAGTGCCGCTCGGCCATCACCACGACGAGAGTACGGCGTTCTGCCTGAGCCCTTGAGCTGGATATCAACCCGTTGACCCGAGGGAGTAATCTGCTCGCCGAGCAGCAGAGCACGGCCGTCTCCTAGCATGTTAAAGTGTCCGAATTGATGTCCTGCGTAAGCTTGAGCAAGAGGCGTAGCACCTTCGGGAACCTGATTACCGGCCAACATCGCTACGGCATCCCCTTTTTGCAGCGCCGTATCGTTCAACCCCAGTGAGACTGCCAACGGATGATTTAAAATGATCAGCTTTGGTGAGCGGACAGGATTTGGATTGAGCTTCGTAAACATAGATTCCGGCAGACGAGAATAACTGTTGTCAAAGTTCCACCCTATTTTATCTGCTATTTCTTTTTTCTCCGTCATAGTGTCTCCTTTTCTGCTGTGGTATCTTGGATCTTCCCATTTTAGTTTTTACTTCTATCCATTTATTATCCACTTTTCACCATGCTGTTGTACCTTTCAGCCTGTTTTTTTTATTATAAACGATGATCAAACATGAATTGTATTTGGATACCGAACGGGTCTTCTACAATACCATAGGCTTGGCTAAACACATTGCTAGATAAAGGTACAATGATTTTCACTCGCTCATCTGTTATTAGGCTATGATAAAAATGTTCAATTTCTTCTCTGTCAGCACTTTGAATACATAATGAAGTGTTATTCCCTACGGTATATTTCTCATTAGGATTCATTGTTTCTTCTGCTATCATAACCTTTGTTCTTCCGATGGATAAGACTGAATGCGAAATATAATCTTTATTTTCAGCAGTAAGCTGGATTGAGCTGTCACGTTTAGCCATGTCTTGATAAGTTATGAGGAATCGTTCCTCTGCGTTAAAATGTTTTTTGTAAAAAGCTATAGCTTCCTTGGCTGTTCCGTTCATGGACAAGAAAATAGCTACTTCCAGTGTTGAACTCATGAGATCAATCTCCTTTTTATCATGTTTTTAGGTAGATATCTTATAGACTTGATCTATTACCTTGAACTTATTATCATTTATAAAGGTATCAAAACATGACACCTTTTATGAGGAGATTTATGTATGAAGAAATCCGAGAGATTAAATGACATAATCAGATACTTAAATAGTCGAGAGTACTTTAATTTAAATGATCTCATGGATAAATACCAGATTTCAAAAAGTACAGCCTTACGCGATATTAGTTCATTAGAACAGTTAGGCATGCCTATTTATTCAGAACATGGCCGACATGGGCGATATGGTATCTTAAAAAAAAGATTGCTATCCCCTATTATTTTTACGCTGGATGAAGTATATGCTCTGTACTTTGCCATGTTGACCTTAGAAGCTTATCAATCCACACCCTTTCATTTGAGTGCTAATACACTCCATGAGAAGTTTGAACACTGCCTTTCTGAACTACAAATAAACCAGATTCATAAAATGAAAAAGGTTCTTCAATTCGAAATGTATCAACATCATCATGTTAGTCGCTATTTAGACAAAATCCTAACCAGTATTCTTAATGAGACGTACTGTAAGATTCAATATTCAAAAAATAACCGAAACAAAAGTTACCATGTTCAATTTTTCAAGATTTCCGCTAAGTTTGGTCAATGGTACGCTACGGGAATAGAGTTAAATACGAACAAATATAGGGTTTTCAGATGTGATCGAATCACCTTGGTAGAAGAAGAGGACATCAATTCTCATTTTTCTATAGACGAACTTCTTAGCCGTTCATTAGAGATGTATCAAACTGAGAAGAGCATTGACTTTGAAGTAGAGATTGTAGAACAAGCCAAGGATATTTTTTATAAAGAGCATTATCCCTCTATGAAAATAGAGCAGGGTCATAAAACAGTCATTAAGGGATTCTATAATCCTGGAGAAGAGGAATTCATCGCTCAATATTTTATGAGGTATGGTCATTATGTACGGTCTGTGAAGCCTGAATCTTTAAAACAACTCATTAAAGATAAAGTAGCGCACCTCTTAGCCCACTACCAAAGATTATGAGACCATCGAAAGTTTGTTCAAGATGTTCTTTACATTTAAGCAGGGAAAAGAAGGCTTGAGCTCCTTTTCCTCTGCTAACGATGACATTGGAATTATGGCTTTCTCAATTTTTCATTTCTATACTGATTTTGTTAAGCCGATATGGGTGATCATGGTGTCATACGGCTCTAACTCCATGGTTTGTTTGCCATATTCCGTGTCAATCGTCGTTCTTTGAAGTTGATCGCTATTATTAATAGCAACTAGTATTTTACTTTCTGGATAGTAAGCACACTCTGTATATAAGTTATCCGTAATGTACTTCGTCTCATCGAGCTCATTGCCCGCAAAGCGAATTATATTTAGCAGCAATCTTGTGTTTTCCCAACTGAATTTGAAAGAAGGAAGGTAAATCCCCTTGCCTTTACCGAAGGCATGAGTGGATAGTGTTATCATACCACTTGTTTCATCCACTACTGCTGCTGACCCATCAGTAAGATAAATGCTATGCTTTGGCGTTATACTTGCCCCTTCAGGCACCAAACCATGCTCGTCTCTAACCTTATATGTCCATCTTCCATGAGCTACTCTGGAGCCTGTATCCTCATCCAGACCGAGGACATGTGCCATTCTGAAAAAGCTGTCATGACCTTCAACCGCCGAAGGCTGGTTAATGCCAATAAAGGTGCCACCCTCATAAACCCATTGGGTCAATAAATCCACACACTGGTTGTCATTCCAGTGCTTTCCGCCACTCCATGCTGAACCGGCAGAGCCGGCATTGATCACTACATCACAATCCTGTAGTATTCCCTGACGGATATCCTCAAAATCAATGAACTGCACTTCGATCGGCAAACCAGATAAAGCTTCATTGATATGAATTAAATCATGCATATACGTTTCGTGGAAATGACCGGACAAGGTCCACGATCTCAATTTTCCCCAGCTATGCAGAATAGCTACCTTTGTTTTAATGTGATAGGGTTTTCCTTCATGATGTAGTTCTTTAATTTCTCTGAATTCATTCGCAATCTTTTCGATGTAATCGCAAAAATCCGGGTAAGGCTCGACAAGATGCAAATATCCGCCCAGTCCAATCCGATCAATCG
This sequence comes from Paenibacillus ottowii, assembly GCF_050516475.1. Taxonomy (NCBI): domain Bacteria; kingdom Bacillati; phylum Bacillota; class Bacilli; order Caryophanales; family Paenibacillaceae; genus Paenibacillus; species Paenibacillus ottowii. Next base: position 2,658,764 of record NZ_CP191577.1, read on the forward strand.
GTTCTCTCAACAGGGCGCGCCGGATATTAATCCAATACTTTTTGGCATCCAGCGTGGGGTCGCCCCCTTCCATAAAGGTGGGAAGCCCGCCTAAGCCAACCGGAAATAAGTATGGATGCAGCCGAATCTCATGCGTATTCACTTTTACACCTGAACACAGTCTCGCTTCATAACCTGAGAACACACATTTGATCAACCCGTCAAATCCAAACTCTGGAAAACGGTCATTATAAGGCTCCACGCCAACCCAACTGTCATCATAAAACACGTAGGCCAGCTTGCCGTGATTATGCACAATATCAACTAATTTCTTACCAAACTCGATTACAAAATCATTGATAAATGCCATCCAGTCCAGCTTGCGCTGCTCAGCCGGGATGTGTGTGACGCGGTATTTCCCACCATTCACAAAATCCTCCGCAGTCATCAAATACCCATATTTCTTGGCAAACAGATCCAGCGCTCTTGAACTTACCGTAAAATCGTATGACCCCCAATCTGAGAAGAGATGGCGATTGCGCTCATTACTGCCCCAGATCCAGGCGAAATTATAAAATAAGGAGGTAAACCGAACAACCGTGGTCTCCTTATGCTGGAGACACCAATCTTCCATCCAATCCAGCAAATACTGTTGCGTTTCTGTATACATGGGATCAATCTGCATTAAATGCTCTTTGTCCCAATGGTTCGTGGTGTGATTGTACATGGAAATCTCTTCCCAGATTCGGTAGACCATAAAGCTTACCGTGTATTTATGCCAAGGAGCAATTCCGGTAATGACCACATTTCCGGATTCCCTTTCATAATTCCATTGTTCTCTTGGAACTTCTTCCCCGGTCGTTCTGTCAAAAACCTGCCAGTAGTTAAGCGCCTCTTTGGAATCATTTACTTTGAATTGTTCTGTAAAAAAATCTTCCATTAGGTAGATGGATACATAATCCAGTACAGCTACCTTCGGATGGGTCATTAAAAAACATTGTTGCAGCTTATCCAGATTGCGGGACGCCCACTCGTTATGATCTCTGATGATACAGATTGTTGAATAAATGCCGTACCCGGCGTTTATGATCTCATCGGACAACTGCGTGCCGTCACTGTCACGGATGACATCAGCACCCCATCGTTCAGCTAATTTCAGGGTCAGTGCCTCATAACCAGCTTCCCCCGGTAGCGTAAAGGCCCCCGTTGTTTGTTTAGACAACTTCGATCCCTCCTAATTCAACATATCGGATAGAAAAGCCAACGCCAAGCCTTGTCCCCAGCCCTGAATCCAGTCTTTTGGAATATTGCGATACCCTTCCCGATCTTTCATAACCGCTGTGCCGCCCGATACACCCAGTACCCGCCCGTCTTCGCTAATATGGTTTAAGATGCCGTTCAATGCCTTTTGCACGTATTTGGTATGCAGCGGATTGCCGTTATTAATCATGGCTGCGGCGATACCGCAAGATGCAGATACTTCTTCATAGGACTCCTCGTCATCCAGTACCGTTCGCCACAAGCCGTTCTCTGTTTGCACACCCTTCAGTGCCGCCAGTTGATCCCGAAGGGAACACTCTACGTCCATACATGGCGGATACAAATACCAGTCTTTTAAATGAATTTTGACTTGCGACATGGTATATGCTCCCCAAGCATTCGCTCTTCCCCAGAAAAAGCCGGACATGTGATCCTGATTGATATTATTGTAGCCATGGTACCAGAAGCCGCTGCTAGGGTCTTGCAGGTATTTGATATGCCAGTAATATTGATTTAAGGCATCCTGAATCATTTCCTCATTCTTTAATTTGGTCCCTACACGCAGCAGAAAAAATGCAGCCATAAACAACGTGTCCGCCCATGCCTGTTCCGGAAAATCATTAGCAGTGGATACCGTATGCTGGAGAACACGGTTTCCGAACCGAAGAGCATTATTCTGGATGTAATCCACCTTGCTCATCACAATATCCCAATATTTTTGGTCCCCTGTTTCTTCATACAATGTGATCAGCATATGGCCCATAGCACATGTGTTTACCGTCCAATGTGGCAGACCCAGCTCGATGTATTCATCTGCCCACTGGACAAGCATATTCAAGTAATCTTTATTTCCTGTTTGGGTATAAGCCCTGGAAACACCGTAATAAGCTACACCACAGGGCCAATCCCATGTTAAATCCATCGCCATCGTTTTTCTGACGACTTTGTCGATGACTCTTAATATCTCTTCCTTGTCATAAGTTAATTGAAGCATCGTTATTCCCCTCTCCTAGTGCACACGCCCCCAAAGGCGCTTGAGAGCGGTTCGTCACTGTTTTGGAAACGCTTTACTTATTCCATTGTACGCAGTAAAATAGTCTCAATCTAAGCACATTCGCAACAAAACTGCGCAATTCCAATCATTTATGTGAGGATTTTGCAAAATTCTGATGTATATCTGCTGGCTAAACTTGACGTTACGTTGACCTATATTCAACTCAAATCCAAGTTGTGGGAGTATCGAATATGCCCCGAAAAAAGAAGCCCGTTATAGAATACCGACACTACAGCTTGCCCATCAACTTTCCTGTCTTGCTATTAAGCGGTGAACGCTGGAAAATTTCAGATATTAAAAGTGAGCATCTCCATTTTCATAACCATTTGGAGATTGGTATTTGCTATTCGGACGGCGGCTTCATGGAGATCAAAGGAGAATCAGTCCCCTTCAAAGCCGGGGATGTGACTTTTATCCCTAGGTATCTTCCTCATACCACGTACAGTTCGCCAAATACAGCCAGCCTTTGGTCGTATATCTTTTTTTCGCCAGAGGACCTTTTCCAACATTCTCTTAAAAGCGCTTACAGAAACTTTGAGCCAAACCTGTGGGTCATGAAGGGAACGAACTGTATATTAAACAAGGAGCAGCATCCCAAGGTGTATACACTTGCGACCTCGATCGTAGAGGAATTACAACAACAGAATCCTTACTATCAGGAGAGCGCCTACGGCTTATTGTTATCCCTTTATATAGAACTTCTGAGAATTCACTCCAGAAATGGATCATTGAAAGATGCAGAAACAGTACATAGCCGGAAAAGTGATTTTGCCATTTCTCCGGCTTTGGAGCACATCACTAAAAATTATATGACACCTGTTACCATTGATTCTTTGGCTGACCTGTGCCATCTAAGTACAACTCATTTTCGCAGAAAATTTCATGAGATTATGGGAACGTCCCCTCTCGATTTCCTAAACAGTACCCGAATCGAGGAGGCCTGCAAGCAGCTAAAAAGCACAGATGACTCCATTCTTTCGATCTCCGAGCAAGTCGGTTATCGCTCCATTTCCAGCTTCAACCGATGCTTCTCCAAGCTTATGGGAAAGCCGCCTAAAGAATGGCGTAAAGGGGCGCAATCCGAAGCACAATCGGCGAAAGCGTCCATACTGGAGTTTACGGGGTGGGTTTAATTTTGCCAAACTAAATCCAGCAGCTCGTCCACTTCCAGCCAAATATCATAGTGGGTGACGTAGGACATTGCGGCAACCAGGAAAGACCCTTGAATAATGATAACCAAATCAATTTCATTTTTAATGAAAGAGACATATTTATTATTAGTTCTCTTCCTCCAGTCGAAAATGCTCCGTAAGGCGTTCAATCGTAAACTGGTTTCTCAATTTACAGGCAGAATTCTGATTCGCAAACATCCCTTTCTCCCAGATCGCCTCCTGTTTAGAAACAGTCTTGACCCATTTCACTCGTACAACGTATTCGCATAAATCGGGGTCATCGACATCTGTATCCATTCTTACATGTATATCAGCATCAAGCAGTGGTATATTTACTCCATTTACCATCACTTGAAACTCCTTGATGGGTACTACTTCCTCTTGCACGATTCCGACACCAACATACCCCACCTTAGGAATACATGCAAAAATCCTGGCACCTGGCTTCAGAAGATTCAGCGATCTGCTGTACCATTTTCCTTGGCCAGCCGAAATAAAACCGTATCGTCTGCAATCCTCCCAGTTCCGATAATCACCGTCTCCCAAAGAGATATAAAAATCTTTCCCGTTCCATGGAGCCTTTCCTGTTTTATTCGTCGTCACATTAGATGTTTTAACCTCAACTTTGTTGGGATCAATGAGCCAGTTTCTGGCCAGATATTCATTATCTCCGTCTTTAAAATAATGAAAAAAGAGTGCATTAATCGGGACACCGAAGTTCGTTAAGTAGTTAATGATTCGTTCTGTTGCTGGATCCAATTCTGCTGACACGATAATCAATTGATGGAGTTCGTTCAAAGTTTCAGGTAGGTCGGTTTGAAAATATTCTACAAAATCTTGTTCCAATTGCTTTCCCGGATTTCTCTCACTATAGATCTCAATGATATCTGTATAGTTCAACTGTTGAACCCACGAGGCATAGTCTAGCGTCTGTGCAACTATTTCTCGTGGCGTTTTATTACGTTTTAATTCGATAATGACTAGATTCCCTTCCGAGTTCATTGCAAGGATATCAATGAATTTACCAAAGGCTGTATTGATCTGTCTCCCAATTAACAATAACGAAGGATCGATGATGCTAATATCATGGGTGATAACATCTTCGAGCTTACGTTCGGTCTCCATACTAGAAAAGTGAATTTTCTCGACAGCTCCATTAATCTTCCAAATTCCTAGTTCGATCGGCATTCCAGTTCTCTCCTTGTTTGCATGCTTTCCTCACTCCTTAAGTCGGACCCCCAACACCTTACTAGCCAAGTCTACCTGCTCATGATTCAAATCCACTTTAACTGTACCTAAACGTCTCTGCTCGCGCCACTGCACCAGGTCCTCTTCTGTTTCCAATTTGAGTTCAGCAATCTCCGCTGCACGGTCAAACATATACTTCGACGTATACAGCACCGTATAAATTCCTCGTCCACCAGAAACAATCGGCTTGTCCCTCTTCATCCATTTCTCCACCGTAAATTTCACATATAGTTTATCTTCCGTACCTCGCCTGTAAGGACGTTCAGTGATTTCTTTACGCCGCATTACCTTCCAGTCAACCACTTTCCCATACCAGTGAATCCCGGTTTCGCCTGTGGATAAAAACTGACTTCGTGATTGATAAAGAGCAACATATTCTAGCTGTGTTAATAGTTTGTGGTCAGAGATATTTTCCAAGGGCATATGGTAAAATCCGTGCTTTAATGCTAAATCTAACTGCACCTTTTCCCGCAACGAACCAACCATAACATTTTTGCCGCTCATTTTGTTCTGATAATAACTCTTCGTCCCCCGCGGCCGGGTAGAACGCTCATAGGCTTTCTCAGGACTATCCATGATAATCTCATCCAAGAAAGCTTCCATCAGCTTTGTTGAGTTCGGTAAAAAGGGAAATGCTCCAACATTAATTAACTCAATACTTTTGTAAAATTTATGTTCTTGAAACCGTTCCTCATCATGATATGGGAACAACACATAAGCCCCAAACATGCTTCGTTCCAAATCCCGGCTATGTACATCGGTGTACACTATAGCATCCCGATAGCGATGCATCGTGTTGATGTCATCTTCCTCGGGACCAGGCATCTTGTAATTTCTGAAATACGACGTTCCCTCATACCCAGGATTCAAGCGATATTTGGCATCAAAAATATACTTATATTCCACCGCAGCTTCATTTTTCTTCAGTGTAAGAACATTGTCCGGCTGTTGCCCCAGTGTTTCGCTATGATCGCCTTTAGGTAATGTGTTGTAGTAAAGGGTGAATACCTCCCCATTGGCCGGGTTTCGATATACCATCTTGGCCTTCTGTGTTCTATCCAGGATTACAAACAAGCCCCTGCGATCAACCTTAATCATATCTTGGGTGAGAAGCTCATACTTCCGGCTAAGAAGATCATGGATTTTAAGAAAACACCAATATTCATATAGCTGTGCTAAGTCCTTCATGGAAATACGGAAGAGGTCATTTTGAATGGACAAGCCCTTCATAAGCATCAAATAATTCCGGTACACTTCCCGATACCCCGGTGCCATTTGTAACACTAAAGAGATCGACAATTGCTTCATTTCGCCAACCTTTAGAAAATCCAGGTTCAATAGACGCTTTATTTGTGTTTGCATAAATTCCAACCGCTTCGCTAGCAAGGGATCTTGTAAGCGACCCTTTTTCATCAATCGTGCTTTTATATCCTTCAACTTGCTCGAAATACGGAGCAGCACCCAACGTACAAAGCGATTCTCCATCGTGTTGTAGCTAATTTGCCGTTTCGTCTCCAATACATGACTTGGGTAATAGCCTTGGTTGTTTAACGCTACAAAGCCAAGCCTCTCATCCGACACTAACAGATGGGGACGTTTAGTTATAAAAGGAACGTTCTCTTTGCCCACTCTCTTCGCTCGAGCAGCTCCTACAATTCGCTCCTCTTTCACTAGCTTAGTATGCGGAGAAGCCTTAATCCGCTCCACAGCTTGAACAAGCTGGTCGAATACATGCTGAAGGATGGTAAAAAACTCAGTTAGACTTTGATTACGTGTCTCTTTTAGACCCGTCAGATTATAGGTTTTTCGTAAAAAGTCAAAGGATAGATTATAAATCTGCTGGTTCACATCTTTCAGGATCATTTGGTAATCATTTTTGTAATCCATCTTTGCTGGAAATATCTCGAGCTGAAGCTGACAAATCGGCTGCCCATTAAATCTTAACTCCAAATCGGATAGTCCGACTTCATTTTGAAAGTTCAGAATACCGGATAAAATCGTTTTACCGAGAGGCTTAACCGCTTGACGTAAGTTTACATTCTCATGGTGAAAGGTTAACGCTATATCCTGCTTTTTCTCAATAATTAGCTCATAAGACTGCGTCTCGAAAAATATCGGGTAGCTTGGATCACCTGTTTGCCATGGTGACAATTCGCCTAATTGAGGAGTAAATACAGATACCTTTTCAATAGATAGAAGCGCGGACAGAGTAGACACCTGCAATGAGGTATCCACCCATTTCCCTTCCTCGGTGCGGTGAAGCTGCAAAAACTCCACCGTCGGATGAAACGGCTTGCCTTGAATATATAAATTAAACAGATTCGTCTCGACACGAAGAAGCTCAACGCTCTGACTAAGAGAGCCAATATGAGGTAAATCCATCTTCCTCCAACCTCCGTAACATGAAGGCAATTTTTCTAGCAGTTTGAGGATGCTTTGCATCTTCTTCTCCTTGACTGGAGCTCCATTTCTGGTAGAGGCTTGAAGCGTCTTCAATAAGATCATTTACTACTAAAGACTTCCCGAGCGCTCCTTGCATCAATTGCAGTAACACCCGTTTCACAGATAAGCTACTACCCTGGACACGCGGAAGTATTTTCTGAAGAAGCTGCAAATCAAATGCTTCATCCTCAGTAAGTAATTGAAACCGTTGATTATACACCATATAAAAACAAATGGAGTCCCTAATCCGAAATCCGACCTGAGCATGAATCTCTTCTAGGATATGGTTGATCTTCACGAGCTTCTCTGTCGTTTTATGTACCAAATTACTATAATCCCGGTACACGTCCACCAACTGTAAATACTCACTGCGTAAAAATTGATTATCGGCCACGATCATTTCTTGTTGCTCTGCCCGATAATCGGTTGGATACTGCTGTAAATTGATGTAGTTAAACTCAATCGTATTGGCACGATCTAACACCTTTTTGCTAAAAGGATGCGTAGTCTCATCCATATTGACTGTTCCAATCAAATACACGTTATCTGGCAAATATAGGTCCCCATAGATCGACTGATCCTCTGACCTTAAGAAATCTCGGTGAATTAACGGTGAAGTCACAATTCGATTGTTATTCCATTCTTGGGTTTCGATGATACTCAGCAAATCACTAAAATAATACTCTACCCTAGCCAAATTCATTTCATCGAGACAGATAAAATAAGACTTATGTCGGTTTTCTGGCTGTGAGGCTTCTACCAACACTTCCGCTAAACGGCCCGGACGAAAAGCTCCTGATAAATCTTTATAGCCCAAAAGATCAGACGGATCACTCCAATCCGGCCTTACTGGAATCAACGTGAATTGATGGTTACTCCCAATTGCACCAAGTGCCTCAGCAAACAGCTTAACAAGCTTCGTTTTGCCTGTACCCGATACTCCAGCTAGAATGACGAATGGTTTAGTCTTCAGAGATAAATACAGGTTCTCAATTAGCCCCGTTGGATAATGAAATCCTCTTTGCTCGATATAAGCTTTGATTTGTTCAATTCGCGGCGACACCGTTAATGGATCCAATGGCTCTAGCTCCTCATATTCGAAAGTAGGCTCATTCTTTTCTACTGGCTCTTGTGTCAGGCTGTCCACGTAAAGCTTATAGTTGTTCATTACATTTTCTAAATCGGCCAATAGTTGATCATCATCTGAGATAGAGTCCCGATCATAACGCACATAAGCAACCGTGGATACTTGGTAATCCCGTCCTAAACCGCTTGTTGTCAGGTAGATGTTATCATCCTTTTGCATGCTTTCAAGCGGAAGCTGATCTCGCATTTCGGTGACCTTTTGCTCGAAATATTGGTAGGCCTCTTTCCTTCCCCATTCCTTGATAGGAAGGGTCACCCCTTGGGCTAAAGTTAGATAAACATTCCTCATATCCTCTGAAAATAAATAAACGATATACTGGCCTTGCTGTGTTGTTCCTGTAATTCGCTTATCCATGATAGCAATCCAGGGTATGTTAGCCCAGTTGCCCTGACCAATAGAGCCTTGGATTTTATAGTTAACATCAATAAAGGGCAGCTTCCTTAGTTGTTCCGGTATAGTTTGTCGAAACAGCACACCTAAGGGATGATTAGCAAAAGTTTGTGTTTTGGCGTGTAGGTAACTATTTAAAATTTCAGTTAAAGTATTTTGCAGTGAAAAGGCGGATCCTATCTCGTTAGATGTCAGTTGATTATTGTAGCTGTCTAACTCATTTAGCGCATATACTTTTAATTCCTGAATTACATTGTCATTAAGCTCATTCGTAATGGATGACTTAAAAGTAATGGCTTGCTGATCGTTGTTGAATTCAAGTATCGATGATAACGCATTTATCGGTGTTTTAAGCAGTGTCTTCGTCTGGGCTAACGTATAATCATTCCAGCTTGAAGCTTCTCTCTGCGGCGGGGCATCCACTGGATTCTCTGCACTGCTATGATGTCGGTAATAAGCCAAAAAACGCTCAGCAATTTTATTGAGCGGAAATACTAGATTGTGGTTCTCTTCATATTCGTCGATGAGGGACAGGATCAGAACCATCTTATAAGACTTTTGTTTATTTTGGAAAATGTTAGGAAACTCGTTGGGTAACATGTTGTTCCTCCAAGGATGTGCATTAAATTATATTAGACATAATTCGAGAAAAAGCACCTTTATCCTTTCTTTATCGGCATGATAGGGGAAACTTTAAATTCCAGATTAAAGAAGCAGCTAAAAAGCAAGACCGTTCCTTTTATGCATATCCTTTGAAACATCTTTCGTATTCAGCATCTTGGGAAGTTACTACAACCCCAAAGCCGTGGCAGTAGCCATCTATAAGATCATTAAAACGGAAGAAGAACCACTTTTTGAATCTCACCGATTCATTTTTAAACTTTCATCCCATATTAAATATTGAAGTAATGAAGAAGAAAAAAACATACGGTCTCCCAACTTCCGGTCCATATATTTATGCATCCTTTCCCGTAGGAAACTTCTAATGTGAACCATTTTGATATGTAAGCAATCACTTTTGGGATTATCAAGTTTTCTTGTTACTAGCAGCTTGGCTATCTGATAATCTCCAAAACTAACCATAGAGTTATCAAAAATTTCTTGGTAATCTAACTCGTTACTCGTAAATCCAATTCTTTGGACAGACTTATTCACATTATAATCTTGAAAAATTTTATTGGTGTTAAAGTTGAGACCTGTTTTTACTTCGCAAATAATTCCTATTGTTTTCCCTGGCTCGAAGTAAGAAAATAACAACGGATCCCAATCCTCTAACCTACCGCCTGTTTCTTCATATACATATGGTAATCGAACAGCTAACAAATCTGCGTCGGATGTCCTTCCCTCACTATTTTGATGTAAAACAAAATTATTAATAATAAAGAAGCCATTTAATCTAAGATACCAATACACCAATTCTTCTCCGAAATTTGCATTCATTTGTTTTCTCCCACACACTAAATTAAAATTGATAGGATTATTAGCCTATGCGTAAATAATATCATTTTAAGGGACTGAAAATCATTAACTTTGATGAAATTTAAAAAGGACTCCTTCTAAGGAATCCTTGGTATCTTAT
>NZ_CP191577.1:2669040-2734295 GCF_050516475.1 Paenibacillus ottowii
GGTAAGAATAAACTTAATAATTCATTCATCTGGTTATCGTTTCCGTTGTGTTCTTTATATCTCTCTCCCTTTTTAATTTGTATATAATTCCCCAAAAAAATAGCTTAACATCCTGCCTAAAGGAGAATGAAGAGTTTTTAAGCGTTTCAATTCGATAATTAGTCTAGATATAACCATTATTGTCCAATATTACAGTAACCTCTTATCATACTACCTTTATTTTCAGGGAGAATCCGGTTTTGGCTAAAGAATACATTCAATGAAGAGTTAATTTTTTTCATAACGTACTACGCCGTAGTTCATAAAAATACTGCACAATGGGATGTTTTAACTTCACCTTCTCAGACATGTTTAAAATTCTCTTTTTTCCTACTCGTCTGTCCACTAAAGCTAGAATATTCAATAAGATATCATTACTCTCTAAGCTGTCTTCTATAGAAGTAGTTAAAAATTTATTAGCTACAACATTAAAATTAGACTTGCTTAATGAGGCCTGTGCTGACAAAAGCTCCTTTGCATGTTCTGATATTTTTCTACCTCTTGCTATTACTTGTAGACGATCCTCCGGAACGTTCCCATTAGTATCTTTTCTGATCGTTTCAATTTCTTCTTTGCTGATAGGAACTTGGATCTCTGGATCATTCTTGATTTCCAACTCCGTCTGATACCATTTGATTGGACTAGTGATATCATTCATATTGAGTATGTTCTTCTTATCTACAGTTATATAACAAACTCCAGATTTATCAGGCAAATAACGGTAACTGGTAGCTCGGTATTCGACCCTTCCGTCTAACGCAGGACAGCGGAAGCTCTCCAGTTGTTGCTTCAATTTACTCCAGGACATATATCCTCCTATGTTTTCAATGCCTACTAACAGCCCATCCCCAACTTGGCAATTTAATTTGCACGGTCCTCTACCTCATCATGATCCTTGCTTCCAAACTCATCAAGCAATGTACGCACTTCACTTGTTGATTTGGCGTTCATTAAGCTGTTTCTGAGTTCACTTGCCCCTCGGAATCCACGGACATATATTTTGAAAAAGCGGGCGAGAGGGCTGAACGAACGTGGCTCCTGCGCTGAATAATGATCATGGAGATCTAGATGAAGCCGCAGCAGATCAAGCAAATCCTCACTGCTGTGTTCCTTCGGCTCCTTCTCAAATGCAAATGGATTCTGGAAAATACCACGCCCAATCATAATGCCATCCACTCCATATTGCTCAGCGAGCTTCAAGCCGGTCTGACGGTCCGGAATATCTCCGTTAATGGTCAGCAGTGTATCTGGTGCCACCTCATCACGAAGTTTCTTAATCTCTGGAATCAGTTCCCAGTGAGCGTCTACTTTGCTCATTTCCTCTCTTGTCCGCAGATGAATGGACAAATTCACAATGTCTTGTTTCAAAATATGGGTTAACCAGTCGCGCCATTCGTCTACGGCAGTGAAACCGAGCCTTGTTTTTACACTGACGGGCAGTCCCCCGGCTTTGGCGGCCTGAATGATATCCGCTGCGATTTCGGGACGGCAGATCAGGCCGCTTCCCTTCCCATTCTCGGCTACATTCGCTACAGGACAACCCATATTAATATCGATGCCTTTGAAGCCTTCTTTCGCCATACCGATGCTCATTTCACGGAAATATTCCGGCTTATCTCCCCAGATATGGGCCACTATGGGCTGTTCATCCTCTGTAAAAGTCAAACGCCCGCGTACACTTTTATTCCCCTCCGGGTGACAATAACTCTCTGTATTCGCAAACTCCGTAAAAAACACATCCGGTCTGGCTGCTTCACTTACAACATGGCGAAACACAACATCCGTCACATCTTCCATCGGTGCCAGTATAAAAAAAGGACGTGGCAAATCACGCCAAAAATTATTCGTCATATCAAAAACTCCTCTATACATACCAGGACAATTCTTTGGTCCCAAAATGGTAATGCTAACCTGTTCATGTCCTTGCTTCTTCTTCACATATAACATGTTTAAGCAACGTAGTTCAAACGGCAGTATATGTTAAGCATAGACATCTAAATGAGTATATCATACTCAATAGAGGAGCATACTCCCCAAAAGACTCAAAAAAGGAAGAGCGCCGCCCCTCCCTGCCATCTTCTATAACGTACTGCGCCGCAGTTCATAGAAATACTGCACGGCATAACTTCCCCAGCTTACGCCGTTTCCAAGCGAATGGCTTAAAGTGGCTCTATACCGGTCGAGTAAGTCGAGAGAATTTTCAGGTTCTCCGGCACAAAGAAAAGCGCCAGAGACCGCTTGAGAAACGGGGATGCTTTACTTTCGACAAGTCGATCCGGCAGCATCCAAAGGATGTCCGCAGCTGAGAAACTTTTGGCCATTGAGAGTTTAATATGTTCGTCTCTAGTTAGAAGAAAAACGAAGCCTATATCGCTACTTTTGTAGAGTGCAAAATGCACTTTTACCAAGCGATCAAGATCTCGAACTAGACGGCATTGTTCATGTAAATTGCGTTCAGTATCTCAAGTCGGCGATTCAAACCGCAAAGGTAACCGCGGTAAAGAGTTTGCTTGCCACAGAGCCCTGGAATGTCTGCACGGCGTAGGCGTCTATTTTGCTGATCCGTACTCGCCTTGGCAGCGTGGCTCCAATGAAAATGCCAATAGGCTGCTTTAGGAGTTTTTCTCCAAAGGTCATGACTTTGCTCCAGTGAGCAATAACGAACTGGAACGAGCGCCCATTTGATCAATAACCTCCGCAAATATCTAAGCTGGGAGTCTATAGACTAAACGTTTTAGAACAAATTGCTGTACTTGGATTGACAATCCTTCATTTAGAAACTGCCTTTTCAAAATCATCACAAAGTTTCTCTACTAAATCATCCATTTCTTTAAAGAAATAGTCTCCCACTTTTTGTCGGTTTAGCGCTCTGTATCGGCGATAAATCACAGCAAAGTCATGATAGATTTCTTCTTCAGAAACGTGAGAGTTAATTTTCACAATTAACCTTAAGCCTTCATTAGTATTTTGTACATACTCGAAAAAGTCTTTTATCTTTGTTTCAAAATCTTGAATAAGAAAGCCTTTTTTCGTCTCTAGCTCATTACGTGCTTCAATAATAGCCAAAATATCAAATTGACGAGAGTTATAACCCACCTTACCTTCAGCTACTTTGGTAGGCTTACTCTTCTTTTCTTTTGATGCTACAGTCTCAACTTCAATAATGCCAATTTGATTGTCAAAATAAACTTCTATCGGATCTTTGATATCTTCACTACGATGCAGCATGTTATAAAGCATATTAAACTTTCGCCAGAACAGCAAAAATATTGGCTCGCTATATTTAGCATCTATATCAATTACATATTCAATTCGATTTAGAATGGTAAAATACTGTGCTGCCTTAGCCTTGGTGTCAGCCGTACGCTGAGGATTTGCATCAATATGCTTCTTTAAGCTACTTTCCAAATCCAGATAACTCTGTGGATCATCCCTTTTGAATAGATCTTTATAAATTAAGGTGAACACGGTAAAGAACTTGTCATAAATATCTGACTTCCTTAGCTCGACAAGCAAAATATCTAGTACTCTTTTGTCGCTAAAGGGGTCGAAATCACTAACGACCACATCCGAAAAATGCTCGAATGCATCTTTAATATTTTGCACATTTACATTGTTGTAGGAGAAGTCAACAATTTTGCAGTCATTCTTATATTTGGCGGTCCGGTTTACGCGGGAGATCGTCTGAATTGCACTGATGCCTTTAATCTCTTTATCCAAGAATAGCGTATGTAGCTTCTTCTCATCGAATCCCGTTTGCAGCTTGGCCACTACGATCATCAGACCATTCTTTTTCAGCGCAAAACTTTCCAACACCTTTTCTTCACTTAAGCCTCCATTAAGACTCGATGCACTTTGTTCATCCTGGTTGTTAGAATAAACTACGTGAATCGGAGCTTCAGCGTACTTTTTATATTTGTCCTCTTGAACCAAGGCACTAAAATGTTTGGTCACTGCTTGCTGATAAGCTATTGCAGCTTTTATGGAATGCACTGCTAACATAGCCTTACCTGTTCCACGGATCTGACGATATACATCTTTAACGAGCAAATCTGCTATATATTTAGCGATTGCATCTATTCGTTCACGATTTTCATAAACTTGCTTTTTCTGAGCGTCTTTATATTCTTTCTCCGTAAAGCCTTCCAGTAGGTTGCTTGGCAGATCAAACAACATCTTGGACGCTACTGGCACAATATTCTTGAGCGGATTAAGAATAAACTCGTCCTCAATCGCTTCCTTCATCGTATAGGAGTCAAACGGTCGCCACAGTTTCTCGCTTTCCGCATAACCGCTAAATTCTCCAAAACGCGCAAGCGTATGATCGTCAGGTGTAGCTGTAAATCCGATGATCAAATTCTTCTTTTTAGTTGCCCCAGCAACCTGCACATGATTATCGAACGGGGATTGTAACTCATCAAATATACTTATCATCTCTTCATGCTGGTCGCCGCTATTGGATCGATGAATTTCATCAATTAGGAAGACAATACGCATATGAGCAAGCTTATTTATAACCTCAGTATCGAGCATCTCACGTACAGAACCAAACTTCTGTAAATTTACAATAACTAGGCGAGTATCGGAAGCCAACGCCTCTAAAAATGTTTTTTTGTTGTTTGCTTCCATGTACATCCGATTATCGATGTTCATGTTAAGCATCTTAGAATCAATTTGTCCACGAAGCTGTAAGCGATCCACCACAATCATGATTTTGTCGTATACATATTGCCCATCTCTGCGCAAGTCTTTCAGCTGTAAAGCGGACCATCCAATAATATTGGATTTACCAAATCCAGCAGCATACTGCATCAGCAGGGAGTATACATTTTTATTGTTTGAATAAGCTTTACGTTTCTCAAGTAATTCTTTCTTCTTGGCTTCTGATACGCCGACAAGCTGCTTCTCTAACAACTTTTCAAAATATTGATCATCCTGTTCATGCGCAAGAAATTCATCAATCTTAGCCATAATTTTATCCGTTCCGAATTTCTGCTTGGGCCGTGGAGAAATTAGAACCCCTTGCTCGTTCTTTAGCTCTTTGCCATTATTCGTAACGTAGACATCGCGCTCGATAAAATTGTAGTAGAGAATTTCTTTTTCAATAAATGCCTTCCCGTAGAGAGCAGTAAACAACTCTTTCAATTTCTCTTTCTTTTCTGCATCGGGATTCAGAAGTGGATACGGCTTAAACACGCTTTTGGCTTTCTTCTCAATCTCTTCACGATCAAATTTACCTTCGCGGCAAGTCGCAAGAATCTCTTCAAAATAGTCAGAAAGCGTTCGTATAACGAATGTTTCTCCAATATCTGTCGTGGTGATATGAATGGCTTTTTCGAAGATTTTCAAGAAGTCTTTACGGAATGACTCTTTCTCCTTATCACTTAACATATAACTACTATCAATTTTTTGATGATAGACTCTGACCGCTTCGAAATAGTCTTTAATTACCTTGCCACGTCCGTTCTTGCTGGCGCTCTGGTTAGTGTAATTAGACTTCAGTTCGCTGTATCCCAGATATATCCCGTTCACAAATAGCACAAGATCCGGACGGAAGGAGAATATCTGAGTCCCTTGATAATGGAATTTATAAGGCAATTCTTGTACTACGGAAAAGATATTCTCATCAAACAGAATATTGTTATGGATTACACTGTCTCCCGTGTAGAAGAGGTGCAGCTTTATACCCTGTAGAGTAATTGATTTATTCGCGTTGATAAATAACGCCATATTGCGGCTACTGCCGCTGCGCTCCTTGATGAGTTCAATCAAATCTCTGAGCAACCTACCCTTGTCGCCCTTGTATTTTCTTAGTAAGGTTTCGTAAGGTTTCTTGTTTAACTCGGTCTGAGAAATAAACTCTTGCAAATCTTCTTCTATAATTAGCTCGTTTGTCACTGTGTTAGCCTTCACATCGCGGTAACCAAGGTCATCCCAAAAGAAGGGCAACAGAAATTTATCTTGTAAATGGAGTTCGTTCATATTGTTACTCCTTCAATTGGGACCTTGATTTTACCCGTAACTATATCGTTAATTAGGGTTTTACGAAGTTCTTTAAGCTTGTAGATTTGAGTGTGGATAGCCTCGATTATAAGGTCTATATGCGCTGTTTTTTCGTCTAGAAAACAGGCAATGGCTTTTTGTTCTTGAGTTGGAGGGTACGGTACATAAATATTTTTCAAATCAGTCCATTTGATTGCCATACGAATGTCCATAATACCTTTTCCGTAAGATGATACCAGCATTTGAAATGGTTTGATTTGAAATATTCGGTATAAATATTCGCCCAAATCACTATTTTGGGGTCTCATTACAATATACACAGAACTACATACACCTTTATATCTTGATATACCAAAACTACCTATACCGAAATTCATACTATTTAGAACTAAATCACCTGGATGCACAAGTTTACACTTCTCAAGATCTTCAGGTTTTTTATTACCAACATTTCCCTTTTCAGCATACGGAATCACACCTATCCCAGCAACAAGTGAAAGATAGTCACTATGCAAGTTTCCTACATTCTTATTGATGCGATTTTCAAGCAATGAACGAATTGGTACTAAGTCCCAATGTTTAGGCATCTTCCTGATCCAATCAATGCCACTCTCTTTCATTTCAACAGATCTATCTAATCCGCGACAGACAGTTTCGTTGATGAGAGATTGTTTGAGATTGCCGTATTGTCTCGCCTTTTGTGTGAGCAGATCAATTTTCCGATCAATCTGCTCAGTTTTATTATCGAGGTAATCAGCGATGTCCTCCTGCTCTGAAATAGGAGGCAAAAATACATTCCACCCACGAATAATCCCTTGTGAAATTTTCACCATAGATTCGTTTAATCCTCTAGCAGAAACTCTTTTGAGCCATCTAAAAGATTCACAGGAAAGAAAATAATTTAAGTATCTATCCGATGAATTTCTCTTGTTAATTTTAAGATTATAAATAAGATCCGAATACATCATTTTTAGAGTAGGCTCCACCGTAACCAAACAGCACTCACCTACTAAATCAGGGGTATTTGATCTTGTTAAAAGAAAATCACCACGTTTTACTAAGTATTGATGCTTCGGAACTTCGTAAATTGGTAATGCTTTATGCTTGTTTTCATTATATTTCCCGTTATTAATGGCAGATAGTTTAAGTACACCCCATTCATTCTCAATAACCTCTCTATTCTCAGCATTCGGACTCCAACCTTGATCAATACCATGAATTACATCCTTAATTCGATGGATAGACCAATGTGAGGGAATATATTCAGCAAAAGCAACGCTACTTCTTTTATAAATATCATGACTAATAAACTTTATATCTCTCATAGTATTAGCCTCGCTTCTAGAGCCTTCAACTCATTCTCTATCACGTCAATCTCAGCCAAAATATCCACGACTGATCGCAAATTTTCTTGCTTATAGAAGACTTTATTAAAGTTCAGTTCAACGCCTACAATGTTTTCTAAATAGTTGAATGGTTTTGTAATGTATTGAGTCATAAAAGATACAATTCCCTTCTTGTTGGCTATCTCGTCTTTATGAAAGGGGATAATCTCGTAATCCTTCTGGTAATCAGGTGTAAGCTCCACATTGATTTCAATTCGTTCTGGCTGTGTTTTACTAGCTTTTTTAAATACAGATTTTACAACAATTCTGCCATTGCCTAGAGTTTCTTGTTTTCCATTTACTTCTTTAATTAAAGTTTCTTTTTCAGAATCAAACCAATATTTCGCTAAATCAGTGCTGATTACCAACGGCTGTTCCTTATAATCTAAGGAGGCTATAAATTTCTTGATATCTTGCTCAAAAGCATCTGTTAACGAGGTAAACTGATCAGCATCAAAAGTAGTAATTGAAAACTCGTTGAGCTCACGTTCTCCATTGCTAAGTTTCGTAGGTATCAGCTTTTCACTTTTCTTACCTTCTTTAAGCTTCTCTTCAAAACTCTTTCCGTATACATCTACGTTAGTAAGCATAATTGCTTGTTTGTTAAAATAGAAAAATTCCTTGTTGAATACTTTGGCGTAATCAGTATCTTGGTATTGTGTTAGAGTCTTAACAATTTCTAAACGACTTATTTCATCCACTTCTTTGCGTTTAGAACCTTTGCTCTTCATCAATGGTTTGAATTTCTCACTGGCATCAATAAGCATCACTTTGTCTTTTTGCTGTAGCTTCTTATTTTTATTTAAAACCCAGAGATAGGTGTATATACCCGTGTTGAAAAACTCGTCCGTTGGTAATTGAATGACCGCTTCCACAATGTCGCTATCAAGCATCCACTTGCGAATATTGCTTTCAGATGAGCCAGCGTCGCCACTGAACAAGGTTGAGCCGTTATGCACCACAACACCCATACCTAGTGAATCGAGTTTGGAAATCAAATGCTGCATAAACAACAATTGACCATCGGATATAGAGGGTAGGAATTTAAACCTATCTGTCTTATCATTTTCAATATCCTTCTGATAACCCTTCCAGCTTACCCCATAGGGAGGGTTGGCAATGACAATATCAAATTCTTCATTGTAAAACTTATCTTCCACTAAAGTATTTCCATGCTCAATCTTTGAATCGGGTCGAAAACGGCTTTCAATTTTAGCAAGAGCATAAAGTGCGTCATTCCAATCTTGTCCAAAGGTTTGCGTAAGACGTTTGAATTTAGCATTAATACGGTCTTCCACCCCAAATAGTAGATTTCCACCGCCGCAGGTACAATCGTATATCTTCAAAAGCTTATCGGATTCTTCAATTTTGGAAGCAATGATTTCGGCAATAAGTGCAATTACGTCGTCTGGAGTATACTGCTCCCCTGCCGTTTCCGCCGAAATATCTGCCCATTTGCGCTTAATGTGCTCTTCTAGTGTGGTAATCTCCGAGTTATTAAACGGTTTAAGATCAACTTCACTCCATAACTTGGTATATCCCATTAATACTTTCTTTGCTCTAAGATTGGAAATAACCCCTTTAATATCAAGAAACTTTTCTCCTTCCGTAGCATCTACACCAAGCAAGTCTTTGGTTTCGCCATCAAATCCATGCAGGTAGGCGTCAAAATCAATTTCAAAGGATTTATCGTTCCTACAGATATCAGTTAAGGTTTGATTCTTCTCAAAAATGTATATATTGTAGCCTTGACCTTTATCTTTAATCATTTCATATAGATCAGCTTTATTAATGTTTAAGAAAGCTTCTTCGCCGATTTCAGCTTTTAAATTATCAAACATCCTAACAAGTCGACTTTCGATCATAGTTAGTGCAAAAAAAGGCATCATATAAGACGGCCATTCAGATTCTTTGATCCCACTTCCTCGAAGTAGGTCGGCAGTAGCCCATATTTTAGATTCATATTGTAGAATGTTCATTTTTGTATTTTCTCTCTTTTCATTTTTGGGTTTATTGATCAGAGTAATAGCAATCTATTAAACACTTAGACTCAGATTATGCTACATTTTAACAAGATGAGCGTATTCCTTTCGACATCGTAATTTATAAGTTCATCTATGCGCAGCTACTCGACACAAACGTAAAATTGGGCACCATCCCAAATCTTCTTATAGACCGTTACTTTCGAATAGCGTGAACGCAAGGTGAATTTTGTTTCTGTCTTCACTAACTCTAAGTCTAGCAATTTAGACTTGTTTACGTTATGAAGCACTACGAGAACAGCATCATCTAGAACCGCCCGCAGCTTCTGGACCGATCTGGCCTTAAAGCCTTGTTTGATCTGATTACTTGATTTTTCGGAAAAGCATTTTTTGCGGTTTATTGCATCAGCTCATCCTTTTACTAAGCAAGCAAAGCACTATCCGTGACATATAGCACCTTCTAGACAACCTTCCTGATAGTAAAATTTCAATAATTGCAGAAACGATTTTCAAAGATTGACACGAATCTTACGATTACACTTTGCTATTGCTTCCGTAATTTTCTGCACGCACTCTAACTGAAAAAGTATCAACTTAAAAGCGTCTAACGCATCGAGTTCAAAGTATTCATCTATTTCGTTTTTCACACGTTGAATGATTTCATCCTTAACTTCGAGCAGCGAATCGCTAGATTTGGAACTGCTGAAAGATGCAAGAAGGATTGCGCCGCCTCGACGGTAATGCCAGCGAGCTCGCTCGTCCCCAACTAACCGATTCATCTACTTCAAACCCCGTCGTACCAGCAACGCCACACTCTCCACATGCACCGTATGCGGAAACATATCTACAGGCTGTACTTCCGCTGTACTGTACCCGCCATCCTCCAGTATCCTTAAATCCCGCGCCAGTGTGCTTGGGTTACAGGATACATACACCACGCGCTCTGGCTTCATCTCCAGAATGGTGTCGAGCAGGCGTGGATCGCAGCCCTTGCGAGGCGGATCTACGACAATAACGTCGGCGGTGATACCTTGCTCTTTCCATGTAGGAATGACGTCCTCGGACGCGCCTACCTCAAACTTTACATTACGCATTTCGTTCAATAGCGCATTACTTCGTGCATCGTCGATGGCTTCTTTGACGATCTCCACCCCATACACCTGATCTGCATGCTGAGCGAGGAACAAAGAGATCGTGCCGATGCCGCAATACGCATCAATTACCGTTTCTTTGCCCGTGAGACCCGCATATTCGACGGTTTTGCTATACAGCACTTCGGTTTGTACAGGATTCACCTGATAAAAGGATCGTGCGGAAATCGCAAACTGTACGTTTCCAATATAATCGTAGATCACGTCACGTCCCCACAGAACGCGAGTCTCGTCGCCAAAAATAACGTTCGTTCGCTTCGTGTTCACGTTCTGGCATATGCTTGCCACGTGTGGGATGTGCTCACGAATACTGCCGATCCACGCATCTGCGTGCGGAATATCTCGTCCATTCGTGACGAGCACCAGCATCATTTCACCTGTGCGAAAAGCGGTCTTCACAACGACATGACGCAACAGCCCGCGTCCGGTTTCTTCATTATATGCACTGATGCCCAGCATTCGGCCAATCTCTTTGACACGTGCGACCACTTCGTCATTGCGCTCGTCCTGAATGAGACAAGTGTTCATATCCACGATGCGATGGCTGCCACGTGCGTAGAAGCCACCGACAAGTCCGCCCTCAGTGACACCAATCGGAACCTGAGCTTTGTTGCGGTACCGCCACGGCTCACTCATACCAAGCGTAGGATGCACCGCTACACCTTGTACGCGCGGAACACGCGGCATGCTGTTTGCATTTCCATCTGCAGATGCAGCCAAAACCTCTGCAGTATGCCCACTGGACTCCGTAGCCACACTCAGCTTCCCGATACGCTCCAGCACATCCACCACATGCTGACGCTTCCAGCCCAGCTGCGCTTCGTAGCTCATATGCTGGAGCTGACAACCGCCGCATTGGTCATAGATGGCGCACGGAGCTACAATTCGATCCGGGCTAGCCTGCGCAATATCCAGCAGCTTGGCATAGCCATACTGCTTTTTCGTTTTCAGCACCTTGACCCGTACTTTTTCACCCGGTAACGCACCCGGAACGAACAGCGTAAAACCCTCGACACGCCCCACACCCTCGCCATCGTGGTTCATGCCGATGATGTCTATTACGACCTCATCGTTCTTTTGCACAGGCAGATCCAGATGCTGTGCACTAGGCCGGTTGCGATTGGAAGCTGCTTGAGTCTGTCTAACGCTGGAAGAGCGACGGGAACCTCGTTCGCTCCTTTTCTTCCGATCCGAATCATTCACATTTCCATCCGCATTTCCATTGCTATTCCCATTTCTTCTTTCGACTTGAAGCATCTTATTCCCAGCTCCAACTCGTGGCTGTTCCAGTTCTCTGTCTTTTTTTGCCTGCATGGTCTTGTTGTGCTGCTTTCCTTGAACTGGAGTTGCTGCTGCTGTATTCCGGCGGCTTTTTCCACGTCCGCTACGGTTATTCGTCATGGTTGTCACTTCTTTCTGTTCTTCTTTTCATACTTATCTTCATTCAGCCGTATCATTCGAATCGTCATCCCAACGTTTAACACCAACCCGAAAATGCCGTTACTCCCCACGGAGAACGGCAAGGACCGATATGTTTCCTACAAAAAACAACGATCTACTCACCCCTGTATATCGAACTGCTCAAACCAACGGGAATAGAACCGTTCCCGCTCGTTTCCTTACCGAAACACATTCAAATGATGCGGCAAATTCCGGAAGGTCGCTGGCAGGGTACCCCCTAATTCGCCATCCAGATTAAGCTGAACATAGCCAGGTGAGGTCACTTCCATGTAATCTGTTCTGAAGTAAACGATTTTTTTGTCCTGCAAATGCTCCCCGCGCAGCGCAAGTGTAACCAAGCGGATCATTTCCGCCAGATTGCATTTGCGCACAGCGATGACATCGAGCAGTCCATCATCTATTGTCGCCCCAGGAGCAAGCTTTTCAAACCCGCCGACCGAATTTGTATTCGCGATCAGGAAAAGCATAAACTCGTCGTGGATCACTTCCTGCCCCGATGCCTTGATGATCAGCTCCTGTGGAGCAAGGCTGACCATTTTCTCCATACCTTTAAAATAATAGGCCAATTGGCCAATCATCGTTTTGAGCTTGCTTGGAACTTCATACGTAAGCTCGGTTAAAGTACCGCCGCCTGCGATGTTGATAAAATAGCGGTCATTAGCTTTTCCAATATCCAGCGGCTTCGGATTTTGACGAATTACGAGGTCACAATAATCCTCCCAATGCCTGGGAATGCCCAGTGCTCTGGCAAAATCATTCGTTGTCCCTAGAGGAAACACACCCAGAGGTGGGCGGTTTTCCCTTTCAGCCATCCCGTTAATAACCTCATACAATGTACCATCGCCACCCGCGGCAATGATCATATCATACCCACGCTCAATGGCCTCTGTTGCAGCACGCGTTGCGTCCCCTTCCCCTGTAGTTGCATGGCAAGAAGCCTCAATGCCACCTTCATCCAGGCGCTGCAGGACATCCGCAAGGCGACGCTTCATTTCCTCACGCCCAGAGGTCGGGTTGTAGATTAATCTAGCTCTTTTCATTCCGTTACGCCACCCGTATATTTAATGATATTTATATTCACATCGCAATTCATCACATTCAGTCTGTACAAAATATCATCATACTGGAAAAAGACCTCTTTTACAATAAAAGAAGCCATTCACTATCCAAATAAGGGAATTTCAGGGCGGGAGCTACCATCGCCAAATTCAGATTATTTATTATCGATCCACGCTTGCTTCTCCATGCTCTGTAACAGTTCACGGATTTGTCTGTCCATCCAGCTTGTAAGCAAAGGATGCGGTAATAAAGGATCTCCTGAATAACGGTAATCCAGCCCCTGTAAGCGTTTAGGAATCATATGACTTGTAAAATATCCCGAACTCAAAAACAGCGGTGCCACAATAACATCATGACCCCGCTCCTGATTCCAATACGCTGCCTTATCATGCACACGCTCGGGATTTAGCAAAGCGTGGTCTGTGATGATCCCACTCACGTCCTGCACCGTACGGGCCAACGAGGAAATCCCCCGCTCCCAGCGCTGAAGAAAGCCATTGTGCGCGCTCCCGTGTCCTACGAGTAAAATGACCTCTCTCGCAGGATCAACCGACAACGGGCGAACCTTGTCCCACACCATGCGGGCAACATCTTCGCCGTCATCCAATGGACTGCCAAAATGTACACGTGCCTTTATTCGAAAGGGTTCCAGATCTGTTTCTTTGTCTGGTGCAGCCTTGACTCCCAGCGCATAGCTTATTTCATCTACATGCGTACTGCCTGACGACACGAACAAAGGAATAACCAGTATATCTGTTACCCCCAAGGATTCCAGACGATCAATGCCATTTTGAATCAATCTTCCTTTAACCGTTTCCAAAAAAGAAACCTCTACCGGCATTTCCTCCAGCAATTTGAGCTTTGCAACTGCCTGATCCACCTGTTCCACCCAATATGGCTCCCTAGAGCCATGGCTGATGACCAGTATCCCAGGGTTCCGCATTAGCGACCCAAACGTTCCAGAGTCATTTTATACCCGTCATTCCCATAGTTCAGACAACGCTTCACACGTGAAATGGTGGCTGTACTGGCGCCTGTCTCAGCTTCAATCTGATTATATGTGCTGCCTTTGCCAAGCATACGGGCAACCTCCAGACGCTGGGAGAGGGATTGGATTTCATTAATCGTGCACAGATCATCAAAAAATACATAGCACTCTTCCAAATTTTTAAGAGTTAAAATAGCTTCGAATAATTGATCAATACTTTTATCATTAAGCTTTTTGAGCTGCATAGATTATCATCTCCCAAAGGTTACAATCTCTCCTCATTGTACCTGAGAAATAGTTAGTTTTTCAAGCATTAACGGTTTCACGCATCACAGAACAACATTACATGACCACAGAAGCATACCGTACGAATGCCCAAATCCGCTTTTATACCTGATTTCAGGACACGTGCCTAAACCCACTGTGCGTTTGCTACATACAGTAGAGTATCAATCTGCAAAGGAATGTGATCTCATGCCTGGACATTACTACCATCGGAGAGCGCAAACGCGTTCCATTTCCGATCCGTATAATTCAACTCCGTATCCTGGACTCGATCCCTACAGCGAGGTTCCTCAAGCCGATTCCTCCGCCGTGGTACCTTATGAGGCACCAGCGAGTGTAACAGATTCCACCGTGATCACGCCAGACCCCGCCCCGGCCAAAGGAGGACTGCTTGGCGGTCTTGGCAGTCTTGGTAATCTCAACGATATTAAGGGTTTAATTGACCGTATGGGCGGTATTGACGGGATTGTTGCTACTGTCGGCAAGGTACAAAAGATCATGTCTAGCGTGCAGCAATTTGCTCCGATGGCAAAACTGATTATGGGCTCACTCCCCGCATTCAACAAAAATGCAAGCAAAAATTCTAAAACAGAGTTTACTGAGGAACTGGATGAATATACACCACCACGCCGACGCCGGAAAAAGACACAGCGCAAAAGCACCACTACCCCGCGCAGACGTCCGCGCAAGCGCACAAGAAAGTAGGCTGTTTTATTTAAACCAGCCTCGGCGAATAAACCACACCACCATCGCAACACTCAATAAGAACATAAAGAACATTACGCTAAAATATCCATATTTCCAGCCCAACTCGGGCATATTCGAAAAATTCATACCATAGATTCCTGCAATCAACGTTAAGGGCATAAAAATAGTCGTAATTACAGTCAGCGTCTTCATAATTGAATTCATGCGATTGGAATTAAGCGATATGTAACTGTCTCTCAGGTCGGCTGTCATCTCGCGGTCGGCCTCCAGCATGTCTGTCAGCTTCAATAAATGATCATAGATATCAGTAAAATAAGCCATATGATCTCCCTGACCCTGCACATGCTGCGAATTTAAAACACGGTACATCAGATCACGCATCGGGACGATTGTACGGCGCAGCTTGAGCAATCTGCCACGCAGGTCAAACACCTGCTTCATTAATTCCTCTACCGATTCATGTGCGCCCAAACCTTCCAGCTCGGCTAGTTCATCCTCAATGATAAAAAGGCTCGGAAAATAGTTGTCTACCAGCTTGTCCATCACCGTATAAGCCGCAGCCAGCGGTCCGCGAGACCATATTTTGCGTTCATGCGCATGCTCTACAATCCGCTCCCAGGCTTGATCCAGCTCCTCTAGTTCATGATGGTGATAGGTAACCAAAAAACGGCTGTTAATAAATATATCTACCTCTTCCGCCTCTAATGTATCTTCATCAAGTGCATGTACCACCAGAAATTGTACATCCTCATAATAATCCAGTTTGGGACGTTGTAGAACATGCATACAATCCTCCACAGCCAGCGGATGAAAATGAAAATAACTCGTTAGCAGCTCTGACTCGCTCTCTGTAGGCTCGTTAAAGTCGGCCCAGATCCATATGTAATCTTCCATGACAATCTGCTCTAACGGTTGTCCCACCGTCACCTGATGATCATGATCTATAGTCAATGTACGTATCACCGTATGTCCCCCTCGCTTAAATACTGCCTTCTTATAGGTCATTTATATTTTATATAAGCCATTCCACATTATACAAATCTCAAGTTCTATATTTCCATACACTAATAAGAAAAGGATATGCCAGGTTCAATTCCCCCTAACATATCCTTAAAATAATTGATCGTTATCACTTAAATCCTTTTTCATTTCTTATACAGTTGGGGGATGCCCGGGTTCCACCATTCAAATCAAATGATGCTTACTCGCTATATCCCCTTCGGCACAGCAAGCAAAGCGCTGCCGCCAATTGGCCTCTGCCTATCCCCACTCATTTAAAAGTGGGGCAGCTTTTGCGAAGAAAGGAGCAGATTCAGTGGGCAGTAGCGGAGCGGTACATTTGAATCTGGAGAAGCGAAGCGCTCGCCTTTGCCCCTGAATTCTAACCTTTTCATGTGTTATACAATCCAAAAAAATTTAGGGGCAACAGCGATCGGAAGATCAAATGGAACGCGGAGCGTCACACACATCTCTATCTGCGCTCAAAGTAAACCCTGCCCATTTACAAAACCTTCTCCAAGAAACTAATGGTCCGCTCGTTTTTCGGATTACCAAATACCTCTTGTGGCGTTCCTTCTTCTACGATGTAGCCACCGTCCATAAACACGACACGGTCGCTTACTTCCCGTGCAAAGCCCATCTCATGCGTTACGATCATCATCGTCATACCTTCGCGAGCCAGATCCTTCATTACGCCGAGCACTTCGCCGACCATTTCAGGATCAAGCGCCGAGGTTGGCTCGTCGAACAGCATAATGTCGGGATTCATTGCCAGCGCTCTTGCAATCGCCACACGCTGCTTCTGACCGCCGGAAAGCTGTCCTGGCAATGCATCTGCCTTATCGGCCAAACCTACACGATCCAGTAGCTTCATCGCCGTCTCACGTGCCTGTGCCTTCGTCTGTTTGCCCAGCTCAGTCGGTGCGAACATAATGTTCTTGAGCACCGTCATATGCGGGAACAGATTGAAGTGTTGAAACACCATACCTATATTTTCACGGACCTTGTTAATGTCCACGTTTTTATCACCCAATTTGTAGTCATCGACGATGACTTCGCCAGCCGTAATTTCCTCTAGCATGTTCATACAACGCAAAAACGTACTTTTCCCTGAACCTGAAGGTCCAATGACACATACAACTTCGCCTTCGCGTACTTGCATGTCAATGCCTTTCAGCACCTGGTTACTGCCATAGCTTTTTTTCAGGTTTTTAACGATAATTTTACCCACGGCGAACTCTCCCTTCAAGACGGTTGGAAATTTTGGTCAGGACTGTAATGACGATAAGATACATCACCGCAACGACCAGCCAAATATCAAAGGATTGGAACGTCCGCGCAATAATGATTTTACCCGATTGGGTCAATTCGACCAGACCGATAACCGACAGAATGGACGTATCCTTCAACGTAATAACCAACTGATTGATAAATGACGGGATCATGATTTTCACGGCTTGTGGCAAAATGATCTTCAGCATGGCTGTCCGGTACGGTAAACCAAGCGAACGAGCTGCTTCCATTTGTCCCGGATCAATGGACTGAATACCCCCGCGGATAATTTCGGTCACATAGGCACCAGCATTCAGGGATAACGTCAATACCGCAGCGACAAAAAGCGGCATTTTAAAGTCGAGTGCCTGTGGAATACCGAAGTAAATAAAGAATGCAAGTACGATCAGTGGAATACCACGGAATACATCAACGAAAACCGTTGCAATCCCACGGAACACCTTGTTATGGCTTACCTTCATAAAGCCAAACACCAGTCCCAGCAAAAAGGCTACGAGCAAGGATACCAGGGTGTACAACAGCGTATTTCCCATCCCTTTAATCAACGCAGGCAGTGAAGCTGAAATAAGCTCCCAGCGGCTGCGTTCTACAGGAGCCACGCCTTTGCCGGATTCTCCAAGGTATTTGGACATGATCTTGTCATATTCCCCGCTATTGCGAAGATTCACAAGCCCTGCATTGAATTTCTTCAGCAGCTCCGCATTTTTGCCTTTGTTGACAGCGAAACCGTAAGAACCGCCTTTTTCCTTATCGGTCACCAGCTTAAGACCATTATTCTGAGTCACACCATAGGCCAGTACTGGAAAGTCATCAAAGCAGGCAGCCGAATTACCTGTTTTAACTTCATCATACATTTGAGAAGAATCGTCGAATGGAACTAAAGTAAAGCCATATTTAGCCTTAATGGAATCTGCGAACGTGTAGCCTTGTGTTCCTGTTTTGACAGCGACACGCTGTCCTTTCAAGTCCTCATAGCGTTTAATCGTATCATTATCCTTACGGACCGCCATGACAACACCCGAGTCAAAATAGGGCTCGGAAAAATCAAATTTTTGCTTGCGTTCATCGGTAATACTCATCCCGGCAATGACACCATCCACTTGATTCGTTTCAAGGGCCTGCACTGCCGCGTTAAAGCCAAGTGGCTTAATGGTATACTCAAAATTCTGATCCTTAGCAATAGCTGCCAGTAAATCCATGTCGATTCCGACAAATTTACCATTAACATCTTCAAACTCAAAAGGCGCGAACGTTGTATCCGTGCCGATATCATATTTTGTTTTATTTTCTGCGTGAGCCACTACACCGAAATTACCGGCCAGGGCAACCACAGAAAACAAACAAATCATGAGTGCTATTAGTTTTCTTGGTTTTTGCATAAGATCCTCCAGTCAGTTGAACGGTTCAAAGTTTTCTGTTTATTCTACAGGAGTTATTAAAAATTGACTACTTTGATGTCAGGTATTTTTTTAAAAACATCTCATGGAACTATCTGGATGTGTGAACTTTGGAGATGTATTTTTGCCCTGGAATGCCAATAAGCCCCTGCCGCAAAAAGCGGACGGAAGCTTATTGTGTATCTTATATTGTATGTTCTTTTTCAAGAAAACATGATGAAAACTAGAAGAGAATTTTGAAAATCAAACCTGACAACACCGCTGCAATCGGAATCGTTATTACCCAGGTTATGATAATACGACCAGCTAATGACCAGCGAACCGCACTAAAACGCTTGGCAGAGCCTACACCCAAAATTGCCGAAGTTATGGCATGGGTGGTACTTACTGGTAAATGCAGCAAAGTAGCTGTGAATATAACGGAAGCCCCCGAAACGTCGGCTGCAAATCCATTAATCGGATCGATCTTAAAGATTTTGGTTCCCATCGTCTTGATGATCTTCCAACCCCCAATGGACGTACCAAGCGCCATGGCGGTTGCCGCTGAAATTTTCACCCACATAGGTACTTCCAAATGGTCTTGATACCCGGCCGAGACAAGTGCGAATGTAATGATCCCCATTGCCTTCTGAGCATCATTCGTACCATGCGTGAACGACTGAATAGCTGCCGTAATCACCTGCATGGTGCGGAAACCTTTGTTCACCGTATGTGGACTGCGATAAGCAAAGATGTATTTCAAGATCATCATCACGATGTAACCGACAACAAAGGCAATCAACGGGGAGAAAATTAGCCCCTCAACAATCCCGATGAAGCCGCTCCAATTTAATTTATCCTGTCCCGCACCTACATACACCGCTCCGGCCAACGCACCAATCAGTGCATGGGAAGAAGAGGAAGGAATACCGAACCACCAGGTTAGAAGATTCCAGATAATCGCAGCGATCAGCGTCGCAATGACGATATCAATACCGTTGGTCAGTTTGGTAGGGTCAGCAACACTTCCACCAATGGTTTTGGCAACCCCAGTGAACATGATGGCCCCAAGAAAGTTCATAACCGCCGCCATAATAATCGCACGTCGCGGCGTCAATGCACGGGTCGAGACCGAAGTCGCAATCGCGTTCGCCGTATCATGAAACCCATTGATAAAATCAAATGCCAGAGCAAGAAAAATAACAATACCTAATACCAGTAAACTTGTATCCATGTAAAAGGACTCCCTTACGAGTTACGCATAATGATGGATTCCAGCATATTTGCAACATCCTCGCATGAATCCGTTGTCGTTTCAAGGCGTTCGTACAATTCTTTACGTTTAATCAGCTCAATAGGATCAGTTACAGTTGCAAACAGGTTTTTGATGCAAATGCGCAATAATTCATCCCCCTGATTTTCCAGATCATTCAGGCGAATGGTGTATTCGCGAATAGCCAACAATTTTTTCTGTGAAAGCAAATGTACAGCCTTCTGAATTTCATAAGCTGATTGACGCAAAATATCAGCAAACTGCACAATATACTCGTCCGGCTCTGTAATGTTGTACATATAAAAACGAGAGGCTGTCGCTTCAAGACCGTCCAACACATCATCCATGGTCGTTGTCAGTTCCATGATGTCGTCGCGTTCCAGCGGCGTAATGAAGGTCTTGTTCAACTCAGTAATAATCGTGTGTGTGTAATCATCACACTTATTTTCATACTTCTTCATCTCATTGGTAAACAAAGTCACATCTTGAAAATTTGAAGTATGTTGGGCAAAATAATCGGCTGCTTGCACGATCGTATCTGCCATATTTTCCAACGTCTCGAAGAATATATCCTTTTTCTTCAATCTCATAACGATTACCCCTTTACGAAAATATCCGCAACCTATTTCGACTGCAATAGACAACCTTTGCTATCTTATCACACTCATCAATGTTTTTGTAATGTTTGTAAAAGCAAATTTCAAGATATACGTATACAATGCCCGACATGGAGAGTCATTATCCGACATTTTTTCCCTAAAAAGGTGTATTACGTTTTCTAATTCGCTTCAAACGTTACATGTTCCGCTAGTGGAGTATCTGCAGGTACCACATGTATATAGGATGTACCCGGTGTTAACGGGATTTCAACCCCATTTTTCATAAAACGTATCGCATTGCCAGATGTATGCTGCCACTCAGCACGGATTAGCTTTCCTTGTTGAAACACCATCGCTTCTCCACTACCATCCAGTTCAACACTTAGTCTGCCTACATCATCCAGCGTTCGATGCCTCGTGCTCATCACAATAACATTGGCCGCTGAGAGCTGTTGGTTATTATTTTGATCTAAATGTGACTTTTCGTTCACAAAACGCTTATATCGTTGATGCACTGGATCGTAGGTATAAGATACGCGATAGCTTTTCAGCAAAAATCGGATATGCACAGATGCAGCACTCTCGTCCACCATAACTGGAGTTTCGCCGGTTTTAAGATAAGGATATGCTGGAACTTCCGTCTGTCTGGTATACCCTTTGCTTTCACTTCCTTTGCGGAGCCTGTTTACATCTGTGTATAAATTATGTGGAGGTCGACGATCTTTGCTTCGCCAAAAGTAAGCCCCTCCATTTGAAATCTCATCCAGATGTTCCTTCCGCTGTTGCTGTAAAATCGCATAGGCATCTGTACTTCCCCCCGCATGTATCGGCAACGCACCATAGGTTTCGCCCAGTTCAATCAAATACGGCCGAATGCTCCGGACCGGACCAATCTTCACATCACCACCATGGCTTTGGAAAAAAGCTACCAAACGGGTAATTCCGCCTTCTGCAAGAACTTCATATACCATATCTGCCTGACTCAGCCCTGCCTGCGGACGCGCAGCTGGAGCATTGTTGATCATAATAGCCAGCGGCCGCTCTACAACTGGCTTCTCCACCGGAAGCCCCGTAAGTGGAGCTGTAAATGCCGGAACAGCAGGCTCCTTAGGCTGTTCAAGCGCCTTCTTCTCTGTTTCTTGCTGGGTCGGTTGGGGAACGGATTCAGACTCCCCCTTACTAGACATAGCAGAACAAGACACCATTGTCATGCATAACAGAGCTGAGGCCATCACACGCAACCAATACTTTCGTTGGGAAATGGGCCCGGACACGTTCATCCCTCCACTTCGTTTATTTTTCTCATTATAAGCTTTTCTTCCTGTTTTTGTCTTGATTGAAGCATGACCTCTCTATAGAATACTTATCTGAAGACATTAAAATTTAAAAAATATTCATACTTTGTGATTTTTATCACAAATAACTGTAACTGAACCTAATACAATAAAGGTGTAGCAAAGATGATCATCCCAAACAAACTGAAATACAACCCATCATTATAGATTAAGAAAGAGGAGTGGTTTGAATGTTTAACAACTGGTTACGTGAGAACAAGGTTGCAATGTGGTTGCTAACTGTAGTACGGGTTTACCTAGGTTATGAATGGATGACCCACGGACTTGAGAAGCTGACTGGCGGATTCGATGCAGGCGGATTTATCTCGGGGGCTATTGCCAAAACAGGTGGGGAACATCCCGCTGTACAAGGCTGGTGGGGATCGTTCCTTGAAGCCTTTGCCCTGCCGAATGTTGGTTTGTTCAATGTCCTGATTCCACTGGGTGAGTTCTTGGTCGGCGTTGGCCTGCTGCTTGGTACCTTGACTACACTGGCTACTTTGATGGCTATGGTCATGAACTTCTCGTTCCTGTTCTCGGGTACTGTAAGCACCAATGCAATCTACCTGCTGGTTGAAATCTTCCTTATCGTTGCTGGTGCAAATGCCGGTAGAATCGGCTTTGACCGTTGGGTACTGCCCTTCCTGCGTGGACTGTTTGGTAAAAATAAGGATACCTTTGCAGACCCCACTCGAAAAATAGCTTAACTATCCAAAAAAACAACCGTTATCCTCCGGCTAATGGTTGTTTTTTTGTGCAGCTATGCTGCTTCTCTTAATGTATGCCCCTCCTGCTCCTCCTCTGTTTGAAGTAACAAAGGAGCCCTCAAGTCCATCCTGACTTGGGGACTCCTTTTTCGGATTCATTTCCCCCCTAAACGTTTACAAGTTGGATACGACATGGAATGCTACCGATACATTTACCCTATACACTACAGTTACATCACAGAACGTAATAGAGGGTTATAATATAGGAAAAATCACCAAGTCCTATCTCATGCTCGCAGCAGTAACTTTTACAGTCCAGACAATGGGATTGGGATCTACGGCAGGCATTTATGACATTACTGAATCAAAATGAAGATAAGCGTACTACGCAAGTATCCACCTGGCTAAAAAAGAACGTGCCTGCTAATTAATCAAGAAGCATACAGCAAAAAAACTTCCAACCCCACACACCATGTGGTTTCGGAAGTTCTTTTCTACATTTACAGACCACTTTCTTGACCAAAAGCCCAACAATTGAGACTTAATGAGCCAAGGACATACGACTGAAAAAGCTTACGCGCAGAGCGATCATGATCCGCAGCCCCCATCACGTAAAACAAAGGAGAAAAATGCTCTATTCCATACGAAGGAACCGCCTGCTTGGCATATGGAGCCTTCTTGTCATATTGGAATAGGTGACGCAAATTCCAGTCTTGAAGCTGCTGTGCGATCCAGTCATCATATTGAACCGCCCAATCGGCTGGCTCACTCGTCTGCTTGAGTGTCCGCAAGTTGTGAACCAAACCTCCACTACCTAGAATCAAGATCCCTTGTTCACGCAGTGGCGCTAGCATACGCCCAATCTCGTATTGCTCCTGAGGATCGCGCCGTGAATCAATAGACAAGGGTACGACCGGTATGTCCGCATCAGGATATATATGCCGCAAAACCACCCATGCTCCATGATCCAGTCCCCGGTTCCGAACCGGCTGGTGGAACAGGTTATGCTGACTGAACAGATGCCCTATCTCCTCATACAGCTTTGGATCGCCTGGTGCAGGGTAATCAAGAGTGTACATTTCTTCGGGAAAGCCGTAGAAATCGTGCAACGCTGCATGCTGATCATCCGCGCCAATACTTTGATCGGGGCTATCCCAATGCGCGGAAAAAATAACAATTCCTTTGGGTCGGGGCAGGCTCGCGCCCAGCTTTGCAAGAAAGCTGGTATATGCGTTATTTTCTACAGCCAGTGTCGGTGAACCATGCGCAACAAAAATTGAGGGTAATGTCATCGCTGCCAACCTCCACACGCCAGTATAGTGTTACTCTTTTATTTTACTCCGGCGGAGGCGCAATTTCCAATCCAATCCGTTACACCATGAAATCAGATCATCCAGTGCTGCCAATCCCGTTGAATATGTTCCTGTTCATCCAGCCATTCCAGTGTGCGGTCAATTAGCTGTTGCCGCTCTTTACCCGATGAAAACGTGTGATCTCCCTGGAAAATAATCTCCTTATCACAGCGTCCCTCTGGACGCATCCAGAATACCTTTTGAAACAGAAATGCATAATCCACAGGAATGATATCATCCGAAGTGCCATGAATAACAAGCACATCACCGTTAAATTTAACGGCCTCTTGGAACGGTTGGAATTGGGCTAACGACTCAAAATAAGCAGGTGTGAACTTATATCCCAAATAGTCTGCATGACCGGTTTTAACAGACTCATCATACACGCTTCGCTCCGTTATTTTGACAATATCGTTGAACGGATAGCCAACGGCTGACCAAAGGACCAGGTTTTGTACTCTTTTATCCCGAACAGCTGTGAGAAGGGCAACCGCGCCCCCCAAACTGTGACCGATCAGCGTTACCTTAGTCGGGTCAATGTCCGCGCAATTCACGGCGTAATCCAATACGGTGCGTGTCTGATTGATCATAGAATCTAGACCCTGCTTGCCATATTCACCCGTGCTTTCTCCACAACCAGCAAAGTCAAAGCGCAGTACAAAATATCCCCCTTCGGCCAATTCACGCGCCGTCTTGACGAATAATCGATCTACTCCGATACGATTGCCCACAAAACCGTGGCAAATGACAACAAGCGGAACTCGTCTCTGACGCTCTCCCTCATTCGTACGGTTTGGATAATGAATTGTTGCGGCCAGTTCTTCATTTTCATAACGAATTCCAATTTGCCGTTCCATCCTGATCCCCCCTGTTTCAAACTTCACTTCAGCATTTAATTGTTCAAACTCATATAGTAACGTGGAATATCCATCCAGAATTTTCATTCACTTTAATTCCGATAAGTTTAATAAGTTTTATTGTAAAGTCAGTCTATCATCGCCCTGCGTCCTTGTCAACCTGTCAGTTCATACGGATACAGAAGTAAACAAATGGCGCTCCCCGATGCGATGCCGGAGAACGCCATACTACTCGCTTATTAGATTGTATCCGCTGCATTAAAGTAGACGGCTTGCTACTCGTAGCTGTGCCTGAACATTTGGTGGGTTTCGATTCGTCCCTCCCACTCCAGTTTACAAGAGGCGCCGCTATTCTGATCCTCATGCCACAGACTGCGGAAGCTTTGTTCACCTAGTTCACCTGCAAACTCTGTATCCTCAGCCATCTCAGCATCGTCCAATATACGGTACGTTGGAGATGCCCCTTGAACGTTCCGGTGACTCACGATTGCAGGCAAGGCTCCCCCATTGTTCCCGTTCGTAGCACCTGTCAGTCGTTTTTGGACTGAATAATCTGCCTGTTTCTCCAGTTCCATGATGCCACATCCTCTCAACGTTTTATAATCAGGTTGCTCCATGTGCTCACCCTTTATCCAGTTTGAGGAGAATGCAGCGGTAATATACATAAAGGATAAAGCCTTTTGCCATCCGGCGTTTCCTCACGTATACTGTCTTTGTTACAAAATGGCGATTTTATCAGCCCGGAATACGATCATAAAGCAGGAGGAAGCAATGAATAAAGCAAAAAATTATACGCTTATTGCATGGATTGCCTTGTCCATGTTTTTCTTGACACAGGCGATTATCGGTTGGTTTATCACCTTTACAGGCGGGGATATCCAACCTTTTGAAAAAATTAACCTCTCCACCCTTATCATTATCGCTGCAGGTGCTATTTTGCTGATTGAAGCATTGATGAATTTCATGGATCGCCCGGAAGAAGGCGAGGAGACTCAACAACCAGACCATGCTCCCGTGAAGCCCCAGATAAATTTCAAATCCATCTTGATGTATGTCATACTGGTTGTTATCATTCTTGTCGCCGGACTGGCGCTACGCAGTGTGTTGCCGGTATTCAGGATCTCACCTTGGATGAATTTAGTGCTCGCAGCCATCGGCTTTATTGGACTCAAACCGATTTTTCTGCGTAAAAAACGTTCTTAACCAGCATACCTTATCACACTGGAGTTGCCCTTCATCACGGATCGTTGCAACTCCATTTCATTTACAATCAACCATCCGATTCGAAGCTTGGGTGACCGCCAGAAAAGCCGTATTCCTCACCTGCAAGAAGATGCATAGGGAATACGGCTTCATTTACTTTAGCACTTATTTGGAAAATAGTTGTTCTGCATTATCCAGAGCAATTTTGTGCCCCATCGCGGAATAGTCCAGCCAAGGCTGTCCGTCCAGCATATAGACATGACCCTGCTTCACGGCCTTTAGTCCTTGCCATACTGTATTTCCCTCCAGCTGCTTGTATACCTTTTGGGCATCCGCACCTTTACTAATAATAACCAGGATGGCATCGGCATCATAATCCGGTAAAACCTCTTGGGATACAACCTGATAGGCCTTATTGATCTTTTCCACACCTTTGGCTGGCTTTAAGCCCAAATCCTGATACAGCAGCGGTCCTACGGGACGCTTCATCCCCATGACACGTACTTCTTTCGCTGTGACACGTACAGCCATGACCGTCCCGTCTCCGATTTTGGAATGAATGAGCTTTTTAACCCGTTCCCTCTGTGCGTCATAATCTTTTAGAAAAGCATCTGCCTGTGCTTCATGCTTGACCATAGTAGCTATTTTTTTCAACTGATCCTTCCAGGTGTCTTCATCCAGATCAAAAACCTCGGTCGGTGCAATTTTTTCAAACTTGGCTACATCAGTTCCCGAATATTTTTTGTCGAGGAAAATATGATCAGGTTGAAGCTCCAGTACTGCTTCCATATCGGGATCTGTGACGACCCCCAGCTTACGGGTATTTTGAAGACGATCTTTTACATGGGGCAGAAAATCCTTCACATCTCCACCAATAACTGAACCCGCCGGGGTAATGCCTAGTGCTAGCAAGTTGTTCGTCAAATGAATAGACATTGAAGCAATACGCGAATCCGCACTCAGGGTAGTTTGCGCACTATCGGCCGCTTTCGTATCGCTAGCTTGTTTGTCTGCTGTTTGTCCACAAGCGGACAGCAGGATCATGCATGCAACAAGAGACAGGGCTGCCCATGAACGTTTAAACCTCGAACCCTCAAATTTATTTTTTCTCATAAATATTCCCTCCCATACTTATAAAAGCTCTATTTTTTATGTTCAATCTTTAAGGCTTCTACTTCGTTGTTATTCCGCATGCTGCATCAGATGCAGCATTGGACTTTATATGTAACCTATTCCTCTTGTCACTTGGTTCGGGACAACAAGAACAAAAAATACGGAGCGCCTACTACAGCAACCACTACCCCTGCTGGAATCGCATTCGGCTGAAATACCGAACGACCAATCGTATCTGCAATGACCAGAATAACGACCCCGACCAAAGCGGCTACTGGTAGCAAATATTGATACATCGGACCTACCAGACGGCGAGCCAGATGAGGTGCAATCAGCCCAATGAAGCCAATCCCTCCGGCCATGGATACGCTGGCGCTCGATAGAGCCACCGCCGCACCCAGCAGTATCAGACGCTGGCGCTTTACGCTTGTGCCGATTCCAGCTGCGGTCTCATCACCTAGCGACAGATTATTCAGGCTGCGTGTCTGTGATAAAACGTACGGCAGGATAATGACAATCCACGGCAGTAAAGCCGCTGCATGTATCCAGTCCCGTCCCCATACGCTGCCAGCCAGCCAACGTGCGGTAAATGCGTATGTATCCTCATCCAGCCGCAACGACCAATACAGCGTTATGGCGCTGAGCCCTGAGGCTACACCGATACCGGACAGGATCAGCCGCACAGGTACGATTCCTCTGCTGCCATGATAGGACAGCATAACTATCAGCACCGCCGCAACGACACCTCCTGCAAAGGTAAACAAGGGAATGAGCAAAGCTGCCGATCCTTCCAGATCGCGAAAAAAACTGACAAACATTACGAGTCCCAAAGCAGCCCCCGCATGCAGCCCTAGTACCCCCGGATCTGCGAGTGCGTTTCGCGATAAGCCTTGCATGACCGCACCGGCTGCACCTAGTCCCGCTCCAGCCAGCACGGTTACAACAATCCGCGGCAGGCGATATTCAAACAGGACCATATGATCACGACCGCTGCCCCCGCCAAACAGTGTGTCCAGCACGCGCAGCGGTGGAATTCGAATCGTTCCGGTATTCAAACCGAGAACAAGGACAGCAAAGCTGATTCCAGCCAATACTAAGCACACGAGCCAAGCCTTGGTCGTTCTTATATCCCCTGTCCCTAGAGAGCGTCTCACTATAATTCCCTCCTTTCCTTACGGGCGAGAAAGAGGAAAAAGGGCACTCCGATAAAAGACACCATAATTCCAATAGCTAGCTCCTCTGGCGGATTCGCCATTCTCGCTCCCAAATCAGCCAGCACCAGCAGTATGGCTCCCAATAATGCAGACAATGGTACGATCTGGCGATAATCCACACCGATCAGCTTGCGAGCAATATGTGGGACGACCAGGCCTACAAAGCCGATGGCTCCCGCAGCCGATACGGATAGTCCAGCCAGAACCACCACAGTCAGCAGCCCCAACAGCCGGATACGCCTGAGATTTAACCCCAGATTCAGTGCCACCTCATCCCCCATTGAAATCAATGAAATGGAGCGTGCAAGCCCCATAGACCAAGCGATCACAATAAGCAAAATCGGGGCAAGCATCTCAAGCTGCGACCATTTGATTCCAGCTACACCTCCTGCATACCAGAAGGCTAAATCCTGACTTAGATCAAAGTAAATCGCAATTCCCGAAGTCATGGAACCTAACAAGGCTGCTGTCACAGCCCCAGACACCGTGAGTCTCATGGGTGTCAATCCTCCCGGCGCGGAAGCTCCCAGTCCGAATACCAGCAAGGTACTCATCAGTGCCCCCAGGA
Organism: Paenibacillus ottowii; assembly: GCF_050516475.1. NCBI lineage: Bacteria > Bacillati > Bacillota > Bacilli > Caryophanales > Paenibacillaceae > Paenibacillus > Paenibacillus ottowii. The sequence continues at coordinate 2,697,990 of NZ_CP191577.1, forward strand.
ACGACAAAATAATTAACGTCCCATAAGGCAGATCAGGGAAAAAGGCAAAACTCACTGCAACTACAAACATCGCACCTGCGTTAATGCCCAGCACACCTGTATCCCCCAGCGGGTTGCGCGTGATGCCTTGAATCAGAGAGCCTGCAACCGCTAGCGCAGCCCCAATGATAGCTGCACCAAGCACACGCGGCAAACGTAGCTCATGAATAATCTGATGGGTCGTCAACGAACGATCATAGTGAAACACTGCCGACCATACCGTGCTTAGGGTCAGATCCTTGGCTCCAAATGAAATGGCAGCGAACATGGCCAAGGCCAGCAATACAGCCGAAGCTGTGAACAACAACGCCTGCCGAATCCTTCCCCCTCGGAGCACTGGACGGGCTATAAGGGCTACTTCCGGAGCTGTCCTTTCTGTCGAAGCTGTATGTTTGTCCATGCTGTCTTTAGACTGCATTTCGATGAGGTCACTCCCTCCATACCTGAAAGCTATTACGACTCTCATTACAATAAAACGCCATTGATAATGATAATGATTATCAACTTGATTCATAATAGCATGTTTCTACGACATTGCAAGCCAAAAACTGTTCCCCCGTGGGAGGAACAGTTTTTAGGTATATCTATGTGAGATGACTACACGGATGATTTCAAGCAACCTTTATTTAGTAGGTAGGCCAACCTGCTGAATCCCATTTCAAATCACTAATGAGAAGCTTTGGATTTCCGCCATCGGTGGCGTCATAGGCATGACGTGCAATCACGCTGTTGTTATAGACAGATTGTCCACCTGGTCCCCTCCAGCGGTCATTCCCCGCATCCAGTATGGTTCCACCACCGTCCATCAGACTTTTTCCGCTCTTGTCCACATACGGTCCGGTAATACTGGTAGAGCGACCATATATGATTTTGTAATTACTGTTTACGCCTTTGCAGCAGTTATCGATGGATGCAAACAGATAATAATAGCCATTGCGGTAAGTAACATGCGGTGCTTCCAAACCACCAGCCGTACGTTTAGCAATAGAATAAATCTGGCCCGTAGGCTTCATCGTATTTTTATCCAGGCGAGTCACTTTCAATCCCGAATTCCATGAACCGAAGGAAAGCCATGGGTTACCAGAAGCATCAATAACCAGATTCGGGTCAATCGCATTGTAATCGTCAGAATCCGTCGTCCGCAGCACTAATCCATCATCTCTCCAGCTTCCCGCACCAATGCTCGTTGCTGAAGTTAAGCCAATGGCCGAAGTGCGCGATCCGAATGTAGAAATGGAATAGTAAACCCAGACACGTCCATTGTACTTTTGAGCATCCGGTGCCCACACATCATTTGGAGTTTGTTTAGGAACATACGATTTCCACCATGGTAGTGGCGATAAGAAAATTTGCGGCAATCTGTAAAAATTGCGTCCGTCATCCGATCTTTGGACCTGTATCCCCTGCCCTGTGGAGAAAATATACCATGCATTGCCTTCCTTGGTGATGGACGGATCATGTACTGCCACATCGCCTGTTAACGCCCAATGCTCGGCTGATGTGGACGGTACCACGGACAGCAACAAAGCAGCCGAAGTTACGGCAGCAAACGCTGTTCGTGCGAATCTACCCCGTACTGATTTTTTCCATGCTTTCAACATTCTTTCGCACCTCCGGATTAGTATCTTATAATGAAAATCGGGTGATACGCCCATTACGTTAGTGTTTATACTTATGAAGTTACCCATATATTAACCTATCAACTTCAGTTTTGTAAACGCTTTATTTCAAATAAAAAGAAATTTATAAACTACGCATAACATTGCGCATATAAAAAAAAGAGCCCGTAGGCTCCTTGCTAGATTAGCATATTAAACAGATTCTCATTTTTGTTCAATTCCGTATAGTTAAGCCCTTTGCGATTCATCCGTTCAATTAAAGGAAAATAGTCTTCCTTGTGGAACAACTCTATGCCGACCAGTGCTGGTCCGTTTTCCTTATCATTCTTTTTCGTATACTCAAACCTAGTAATGTCATCGTCTGGTCCAAGCACTTCCTGAAGAAATTCACGCAGTGCCCCTGCTCTTTGCGGGAAATTCACCATAAAATAATGCTTTAGCCCTTCGTAAATCAGGGAGCGCTCCTTAATCTCCTGCATCCGATCAATGTCGTTATTGCCACCACTGACGATGCAGACCACTGTTTTGCCCTGAATCTGCTCACGATACAGATCAAGTGCTGCTACAGGCAGCGAGCCCGCAGGCTCCACAACAATCGCATTTTCATTATACAGCTCCAGAATCGCTGTACATGCCTTGCCTTCCGGTACCTTCACAATATCATCCAAGGTATGTTTACAAATGTCATACGTTAACTGCCCCACACGCTTCACCGCAGCTCCGTCAACGAACTTGTCGATTTTCTCCAGTGTAACGACCTTGTTCAAACGCATCGCTTCCGTCATCGATGCTGCGCCCAGGGGTTCTACGCCGATGACTTTGGTGGTCGGACTCACCGTTTTAACATACGTACCTACGCCTGCCGCCAAACCGCCGCCGCCAATCGTTACGAATACATAGTCCATAGGTGTATCCAGGCTTTCCATCACTTCCATGGCAATCGTACCATTGCCTGCAATAATTTTCGGCTGATCGAATGGATGGATGAAGGTCATTTCCTGCTCGCTGCATACCTTCATGGCCTCGTCATAAGCATCGTCAAACGTATCCCCAGTCAAAATGACCTCTACACTGTCTCCGCCAAAGCGACGTACCTGCTTCACCTTCTGATTAGGCGTTGTGCTCGGCATAAAAATTTTACCGTGGATGCCAAGCGCGTTACATGAAAAAGCCACGCCTTGTGCATGATTACCCGCACTCGCACACACAATCCCTTTTTCCATTTGCTCAGGAGTCAAGCTGCGAATCATGTTGTAAGCTCCACGGATTTTAAAGGACCGCACAACCTGGAGATCCTCTCGCTTCAGATACACATTACAGTTATATTTAGCCGATAGGACGGCATCCCTCTGTAAAGGTGTACGAACAATCACCTCACGCAGCATATGATGCGCTCGTACAATATCCTCCATGCCAACGGTTGATGCCGTGGTCGGTTCGGTTTTCTGGGTTTCTGTTGGTTCCATAGCTTCTCCACGCTCCGCCTATATTTCTGTATTTGAAATCTTTCAAACATCATACCACGTTTACCTATAGCTTGTGCAGTTGATAGCCATGAAAATGAGAATGAATATCACTGAATCCATAAAAAAACAGGTCGAGACAATGCCCGACCCGCCTTCACTGACTTTACACATTTTTTGTATTCAATCGACTCATTCAGCACCGTAATGGTTACCCTTTTACCCCGCCTGCCGTCATCCCTTCAATAAAGTAACGCTGGAAGAACAGAAACACGACGAGAATCGGCAAAATAGCCAGAACCGAACCGGCAATTAGGACATCATAGTTGTTGCCATATGGCGTCAGCAGACTGGACAGACCGATCGGTAGTGTCAGCATGTCGTTGGTACGCAGTACAATCATCGGCCACAGGAAGTTATTCCAGCTGTTCATAGCCTGTAAAATAGCCATTGCCGCAAAGGCAGGCGCCATCAGAGGCATCATAATCCGCACAAAAATACCATACTCCGAACAGCCGTCGACCCGTGCCGCATCCATAAAGTCCTTAGGTACTCCGCTCAAATATTGACGGAAGAAAAAGATCGGAATCGGTGCAACGACAAACGGTAAAATCACACCCCATACCGTATTGATCAGCTTCATGCCGATCATGAGTTTGTAGAGGGGCAGCATGATAATTTCTACCGGAATCATCATCACGACCAGCACCAGTGTAAAAATCACATTTTTTAGTCTAAAACGATACATCTCCAGACCGTACCCGACCATCGCGGACAATATCAGACATAACACTGTAAACAAGACGGTAATGACAAGGCTATTCCAGTACCATTGAAAATAATCCGTCGTCCCCTGAAAGATGAACGCATAGTTTTTCAAGGACATGATGGCCCACTCCAGCTTGAGATTCAAGCCGTAGCGCAGCAGCTCCGTTGATGGCTTGAACGAGGCCAGCGTCACGGCAAATAGCGGAAACAGGGCGAACCCGGCAAACAGGATGAACAGGACAACGAGAAATGCAGACAACGGGCCTTTTTGTTTCTGAGCCATCGCTTAATCCTCCTTCCGAAACATGCCAAAAAATTTGAGCTGGATCAGGTTCAGTACCAATGTAAATACGAGCAATACAATTCCCACCGCCGCTCCAAAGCCCATGCTGTTCTGTTCCAGACCCTGACGATAGAGATACCCAACAATCGTTAACCCAATATCGTTCGGGGAGTTATTTCCGTTCCACAGCATATAGCTCTCGGTGAACATGGACAACCCGGCATAAATACTAATCGTAAATACGTAAATCGTCACTGGTTTCAGCATAGGAATCGTAATCCGCCAAAATGATTCGAAACGACTGGCTCCATCAATCTGAGCTGCTTCATACAACTCGGGAGGAATATTCTGTAGCCCTGACATGTAGTACAGCATATTCACACCCAGCCATCTCCACAGGGCCAGCACGATCAACGCCAAAAATCCGGTGTTCGCATTCATCAGCCATTTGTAAGGCTCAAAACCGAATAGCCCCAACAGGGAGTTCATCAGCGAGCCATCTAATTCCCCGAACATGAGTCGGAAGATTGTTCCTGCCACCACTACTGAGGTCAGTGCGGGTATAAACATCACGGAGCGAAACAGCCCTCTACCTGGCATTTTAGGTGAATTCAGCAATACCGCCAGTACCAGCGGCAGAGGAATCAGCACGACCAGTGTAAGCAGCGTATATAGGACGCTATTCAATATCGCTTTTCCAAAGGTAGGATTCATTAAATCCTTATAATTTTCCAGGCCAACGTAAGTTGTGATCCCTGGTAGGACTTCCTGAAAGCTCATAATGACCGTCGAGATGACCGGATACGCAAAAAACAGTGCAAAGGACAGTAAAAATGGAAGGACAAATACATACGGTGCCGTACGACTGGAATGAATAAATCGGCTCCATCGACTTCTGGTCGGACGCTGAGGTTGTGGCGGCTGACCTGTCGTTACATTAGCGTTCGTATGAACGGGCGTTGCCATGAATCTCACTCCCTTTCCTGTTGGGGTCTATCTCAGTTCATCTGCCAGCTCATGCAGCACCGTAGCTGGATCTTCGCCACTCTGTAGTGTCCGGTAAAGTATTTTATTACGTACAGCACTGGCGATGTCAGGCGTTTTCGGTCCGATATGCACCGCATTGATCTCATCTTTGACTTCGATCAGCGTGTCAAAGATATTCGTTCCGAAATAATCCTTAAATTTATTTTTGGCTTTGGCTTCCGGCATGGTCCACACTTCACTGCGGATGGGATCAAAACCTAGCTGCTTCCAGATTTCCACATTCCCTTGCTTGGACAGCTTGGCAAAGGCTAGAAACCGCATCGCCAAATCCTGGTGTTTGGATTGGTTCGTAACTACCGTTCCGGTGCCGCCCATACCTGCTGAGCGATAGCCGCCTTTTTCCCACGCCGGCATCGGTCTAATGATGATCTTCCCTTTCAGGTCAGGCATGTAATCCGTAAAACGTCCCATGTACCACATCGGCATCCACACCGAAGCAGCCCCGCCCTTGTTCATAAACCCGTAGTATTCCTCCATATGATGTCCGCCGCCTGGTGCAGGAATAGCGATTTTGTCTTTTATCATCTGCTGGATAAACTCAAGTGTTTTAATATTGGTCTCATTATCCAGCGTCAACTCGCCCTTATCATCCAGAAAGTCCGAATTTTGCTGGGAGATCATCGGCCAGTAGCTCCACAGGTCATTCGTTTCCAAGGTTGCCATCGGCTTACCCGTTTTTGCCAGCACTTGCTTGCCAGCCGCAGCATAGTCTGCCCAGGTAACGATGGAATCCGGGTTTACTCCCGCCTGATCCATGATCTCTTTGTTGTAATACATCACTTCGGCTCCAACGTGAAAGTCAATGCCGTAATACTTACCGTCTTTGCCGTAAATCTGCACTCTGGAAGGCACAATGTTCTTGAGCTCAGGGTCTATCACCGGATTGAGCGGGACCAATTGCGGTATTCCTTTGAGGAAATTACCAATTTTGTTCACCTCGATATCCGCGATATCCGGCGCTCCAACCCCTGATTGCAACGCAATCGAAAGCTTGCTGTGGTGATTGTCATAAGGAAATGTATTCGCTTTCAAATTAATCAATTCATCAGGGTGCTGTTGGTTCCACTGGTCAGCCATTTGCAGAAAAAACTTCTCATGCAGTTCATTGAATGTCCACAATACAAGTTCTGTTCCCGGCCCATCCTTTTCATCGTTCTTGAAAGAACAGCCTTGCAGCAGTCCAGCCATCAAAACCACCACCATAAGCATCACAGCCATGCTTTTTCTTCGCAGCAGCATATCCTTCCCCCTTCGCATGATGAAATCCTAATTCGTAAATGATTGCGCTTTCTTTTATTATTTAACATCAATACAAATTAGTTTACAACAACATTATTCAAAAAAAATTCGATTTTGTGTAAAACAGACCTCAATGCATTATAGAGGGAAAATGAAATGAATGGGATTATGATCATTTCTGCATAAAAAAACGACCCGACTCCATTGAAACTCGGAGTCGGGCCGCATTATTTTAACTACTCTTGCGAATGTGCTGCTTCGTCTTTCACTTCTTCGCGAAATGATCTAATACTTTGTTTACGACGATTATTTTTTTCTTCGATTTGCTTACGCTCCTCATTGCTAATTTCAGAGGAGAATTCATTTAAGTATCCTTCGGCCTCATGAAGATTCTGCAATGTATTCTGAATATTTTGTTGCAAATGCTCCACATTATCTGCTCGATTATCCGGTTTTGCCATCGGTTTGACGCCTCCTAATCTTAGAATCGCTCACTAGAGCGCTAAACCGTAGCTTGATCGTTATCGAGTTGTTTTATACATTAAAATGCTTTCTAAACCACTGACCGGCCGCTTCGGCTTCCGTACGGGTCAATTGATGACCGTTGCGCTCCCAGTAGGCTTCTACCTGCGCCCCGGCCCCTTCCAGCAAAGCTTGCAGCTCACGCGATTCCGCAGCCGGAACAATCGGATCATTTTCACCGGAAGACAGAAATACAGGGACATCGTTCAAGTCTGGCAGTTGCAGCCCTCGCAATGGCACCATGGCATGATGGAGAATGGCTCCACGCAGCGCTTTGGCGTCATGAAAGAGCATACTGGCCGCTATGTTCGCTCCATTGGAATAGCCCAGAGCCACCACATTGTTACGATCAAACTCGTATTGCTCTGCTGCTGAATCCACAAATTCGCTTAGTTCTTTGGTACGAAATACGAGATCCTCAATGTCGAACACACCCTCTGCCAAACGGCGAAAGAAGCGTGGCATCCCATTTTCCAATACATTCCCTCTCACGCCGAGCACAGAAGCTCCCGGTGCTACCATATCAGCCAAGGGTAGCAAATCTTGTTCATTCCCGCCGGTACCATGCAATAGCAAAATAACCGGGGCTTGCGGATCATTTCCTTTACGAAAGACGTGTTTCATATCTATTCCCTCCCTCAATTAACTTTAAATTAAGAATCTTATTTTTTGTATAATTTGATTATAGCCCATTTCATTGCTTTATACAAACATAATTGACCTCGTTCATTTTTTATAAAATGATGTCTTGTTCCATTGACATGTAGTATAGCTGTATTTTATTATGGTGTTAGACATTTAGAATATTATCTAAATATCTAAAGGAGGAAATTTATTTTGAATGATGCCTTTAAAGCTTTGGCTGATCCGACCCGGCGCAAAATATTGCAGCTTTTGAAAGAGAAAAGCATGAGCGCGGGCGAAGTAGCTGAACATTTTCAAATTAGCAAACCCAGCATCTCCCACCATCTCAATATCCTGAAACAGGCTGGGCTGGTGCTGGATGAACGACAGGGACAAAACATTATCTACACCCTGCATACAACGGTTGTAGCGGATGTGATCGGTTGGATGTTTAGCATCGCCCACTCCGATACCCCTGCGAAGAAAAATGGAAAACCTATTAAGGATGCGGAGGAATCTGAATGAAATTGCGAACACCTTGGAGCTTGATGGATCTTTTGACAACTTTGATTGCCTTATCACCCGCCATAGGCGCTATATTGCTGTACGACCAACTTCCCAATGTTCTAGCCTCGCATTTTACCTTTAACAATACAGCAGACAGGTACATGAGCAAAAGTGGCGCTATGATCATGCTCGTGCTGTTGGGTCTAGTCCCGCTGGTCATTCGATTGGCACGCCACATGGACCCCAACAGAGCTAATTATGAGAAATTTTCAAAAGCCTATGAAGTTACGCGTGCAGGTGTTTCTGTGGTTCTCGCTGTAGCTGGATGGGGAATGCTGCTGTACAACCTGAATATACAAGTGCAAATGAATGCTATAATTTTAGGGTTAATCGGCCTGATGCTGATGGTAATGGGAAATTATATGACTCAGGTACAGCCGAACTATACCTTCGGTATCCGCACCCCGTGGACTCTGTCTAATCCTGAGGTATGGCGTAAAACGCATCGTTTCGGTGGGCCCATGATGATGCTCGGCGGTGCTTCAGCTTTGGTGGCGGCATGGATCGGTGGAATGGCGGGAATAGTCATTTTTCTAACCGTACTGATCATATCCGTTATCTCTCCTGTGCTCTATTCTTTCTTGTTGTATCGTAAGCTAAACAAATAATTAGACAAAGCTATATTTGAACCTAAAAAAGGAACCTCCCAAACCGCGGTAAACGTAGGATGGGAGGTTCTTTGTACAAGTGAATATTTATTTAAAACAACAGTTTATCGGGATGGGTGCCTACACGTTCATCCAGATGAAGACCATTGATTCGGTCAATATCCTCAGCCGTCAGTTCAAAATCGAACAAATCGGCATTTTCGCGAATACGATGTGCGGTTACCGATTTGGGAATCGTCACAATCCCCCGATCCAGATGCCAACGCAAAATAACCTGAGAAGTCGTTTTGCCGTATTTGGCAGCAATCTCAACGATATCCGCCTGCTCGGTTAATTTCCCCTTCATCAATGGACTCCACGACTCAAGTTGAATCTGGTGCTCCCGGCAGTATTGATGCAGCTCTTGCTGTGTCAGACGCGGGTGAAGCTCCACCTGATTGATGACAGGCACAGTGTTGCTGTCTTTAAGGAGGTCTTCGAGATGGTGGATTTGGAAGTTGCTCACTCCAATTGCGCGTACGCTTCCTTCTTCATACAGCCGCTCGAACGCCTTCCAAGTTTCCTTGTACTTGTCCTTGCCAGGCCAATGAATGAGATACAGATCAATAATGTCCAGGCCCAGCCGTTTGCGGCTTTCCTCGAAGGCACGCAGTGTTGAATCGTAGCCCTGATCTTGATTCCAAAGCTTAGTGGTCACAAACAGATTTTCTCTGGCCGCTCCACTGTCACGAATGGCTTGTCCGACCAGTTCCTCATTGCCGTAGATCGCCGCCGTATCAATGTGACGGTAACCGACCTCAATGGCTGTTTTGACTGCTTCGTAGACCTCATTACCTTCCGCCTTGTACGTACCAAAACCAAGCCAAGGCATCTGAACTCCGTTATTTAGTAAAGCTGTATCCGCAATGTTCCCCATGTCTATCTCCTCCTATTCTTAGTTATAAATTATCCCAGCAGGATGATTACAGTTTAGTCGCATCCTGAAAAGCATTCACTTCAAGCGGAGCAGCCAACAGTTCTTTCGCTGCAGCAACAAATGCCTGGAAATGGGCAGACTTGTTATGGAAATCTACAGCAGCAGCATCCTTCCACTCTTCCACCATTGTAAATGCGTTGGGATCATTCAAATCCTGCATTAATGTATAGCGTACATTGCCCTCTTCAGCTTGTGAAGCACTGATCAATCCTTGAGTTTGTTGCAGAAATGTTTCTCTTTTTTCAGGTAAAACTTTCATATCAGCATGAATAATAATCACAATATTTTCCTCCTCACATTATGTAACTATTTCTATTATAGACCATTCTTTCGATAGATTAAAAGTGCGGTCGTTTCTCGAATACAGTAAAATGAATGGTATTGAGGAGTTGATCAGCTGATCTACTGCTCCTATATTTTGTTTAATGGCGGTGAAGGCATGTGCGTTTTCAGACAAAATTAATGGTTTTCATATCCCTTTTAGTGCTGGTCGTTACCGGACTGTTGGGATTATCCTTGCGCTTTATGATTACCTCCGCCTTGTATGAAGAGATTGGGAAAAGGGCGCTGACCGTGGCCAATACGCTTGCGGTAGATGCACAGGTCAGGGATGCTCTAGAACAAACCGATACAACGCAATTACGTGCGCAGATCAACGAGGCAGTGAAGCCCGTCCAAGCCAGTAGCGGCGCTGATTTTATTACGATTGCAGACCGTCATCTCATTCGTCAATGGCATGTTAACCCGGAGCGAATCGGACAGCCTATGATGGACCCACTAAATAATAAGGTGCTGCAAGGGCAGCCCTCTATAACACAGTCTACCGGCTCTCTCGGACCGTCTCTGCGAGCTAAAACCGCAGTCTATGATGAACAAGGTCGAGCCATCGGGCTTGTTTCTGTAGGTTTCTTGATGACAGATGTCGTGCAAAATATTCGTACATACACATATACATGGTTGTGGTTCATGGTAGGTGCATTGATGATCGGCATCGTAGGAAGTCTGGTCATAGCACGACGGGTACGGCACGAACTGCATGAGCTGGAACCCGTGGAGATTGGACGTTTGTATCAGGAAAAGCAAGCCATTCTCGAATCCATAGGCGAAGGGATTATCGCGGTTAATAGCAATGGGCAAGTCACACTTGCCAATCCACAAGCCGTCCGTTTGCTGGGCCTCCCCCCGGAAACTAGCCTCTATGGATACGAGCTTCGTCACTTGGCAGATACCGCAGATCAACTGGTAGATATACTTGCTGCAGATATTATCGAGGAAGATCCAAGTAAGAAGCCCGATCAGGAACAGGACGTATTCAATAAGGAAATTGAGATTCAAGAACGAATCGTAGTCGTCAGCCGTGTGCCGATCAAGGATCGATTCGGACGAATGCTGGGCACCGTTGCCAGTCTGCGCGACAAAACAGAGCTGCTTCGCATGACACGGCAGTTGACGGAGGTCAAAGATTATGCGGATGTGCTGCGATCACAAACACACGAATATACCAATCGGCTGTATCTCATATCCGGGCTGATTCAGTTGGAGTGTTATGACGAAGCAGTGAATTTTATTACTCAGGAATCGGAGGATTATCGTATGCATCGTTCCGTTTCCTCTTCTCTTTCAGCCGATTCAATCATAGCCAGCCTGCTGATCAGCAAGAAAAAACAGGCGTTGGAACAAGGGGTTGTACTCCATTCGTATATTAAAGGAGTATTTTCAACTCCGTCTGCTACGTTGGAGTGGTCGCTCCTTGCTACCATTGCCGGAAACCTGCTGGATAATGCCATGGAAGCTGTTATGATAGGCCCCAAACCTGACAGACAAGTCTGGTTCCGGCTTGAAGAAATAACTGAAGCGATCATCGTCGAAGTTGCGGATAATGGTTCAGGTATTTCGGAAGATATCCAGGAAAAACTGTTCGTTAAGGGTGCATCAACCAAAGCAGAGGCCGGACACGGATATGGCCTTGCTCTCGTGCAGGAGTACACCGAACGAATGCGTGGCTCCATAAAAATACAGGAACGGCCTGGTGGGGGTAGCATTTTTGAAGTATACGTTCCTTTAAATAGGACAGACACGAGAAGCAATAATGCAACAGGAGGTTACGTCCATGAATGAGCAGGTATTATCGGACATTGAGGTTCTTATTATTGAAGATGATCCGCGAATTGCGGAGATTAACCGGCGATTTATTGAAAAGGTGGACGGGTTCACTGTATGTGCTATAGCAACGAACGAATTTGAGGCAAAGCTTCAACTGGATGTATTGCGGCCATCTTTAGCCATACTGGATGTTTATTTTCCCGATACGAATGGTCTAACCCTGCTATCGTTCATCAAACAGCACTATCCGGGGACAGATGTCATTATGCTGACCGCCGCCAAGGAAGCTGAAACGGTGGTACAAGCAGTACGCGCAGGCGTATTTGATTTTATCGTAAAGCCGCTCGTATTCGAGAGACTGCGTGCGACCTTAGAGGAATATGCCCGTTTTCGGCGCCAAGTCACAACATGGCAAGCGGAACAATCCACCGTGGAGCAATCGGAAATTGACCGTCTGCTTCAAAGCGCGGGTACCGGTCGTATGGCGAGTAACGGAGCCGGAGAACTATGGGCCAAAGGGATTGATAAAGTAACCTGCGAAAAGGTACTTGATCTTCTGAATCGACGAGGTGAGGTAACTACGGGGACTGTGGGAATTGAGCTAGGCATGAGCCGATCTACAGCCAGAAGGTATCTGGAGTATTTAGTGGAAAGCGGCGACGCTCATCACGATCAGGTGTACGGAACCGTCGGCAGACCGGAGCGTATCTATCGCAGACGGCAGGAAAATGCATAATCCCCGAATTTTGCTGCCAGGTCTGTTCCGCGCTCCTCGTTGCTTGTGACTTTTATGAACTTAATTCATTTAATAGTCTAAAATGGTTTAAATGATCACATTATTTACGTCCCTCTTCCCGATTGCTAGAATGGTCAACAGTTAGTTAATTGATAATGATTATCAGTTTCTATAGCAAGTATATTGGGAACGGGGGACAACATATGGCAACACCGAAACAGACATTACGCACAGGCATGCTGCTTGCGGTGATTCTGGTACTACTGACCGTCATAATGGCGGGATGTGGCGGCCAGTCACAAAATAATAACGCAGCAACTCCTCAAGCCACAGGCGACACTCGAATCATTAAACATGAGATGGGAGAAACCAAAGTTACAGGTAAGCCCAAAAGAATCGTAACGCTGGAGTTCTCTTTTGTCGATGCCACTACTCAACTGGGCATCACACCTGTTGGCATTGCTCAGGAAAATGATGATGATATCGATGGACTGCTTGGCAAAAAAATCGACTTCACACCTGTGGGTACACGCAAACAGCCGAACCTGGAAACGATCAGCTCCTTGAAGCCTGATTTGATTATTGCTGATCTGAACCGTCATAAAAGCATATATAAAGAACTAAGCGAAATTGCTCCGACCATTGTTCTAAAGAGCCGCAATTCCTCCTATGAACAAAATCTGGCATCCTTCAGCGTTATTGCTGATGCGTTGGGTGAGAAGGAAAAAGGCGAGCAAATTCTCGCTGCACATAAGGCTACCATGGCCAAGCTGAAAGAAGGCATTCAAGCTGGTGAGTCCCGCAGCGTATTGCTTGGGGTGTTCCGTTCTGATTCACTATCGGCTCACGGCGCTTCATCTTTTGATGGACAACTGCTGGAGCAAGCAGGTATCCACAACGCCCTTCAAAATACAAGCGAGCCCACAGTCAAGCTGACACTGGAGCAAATTGCACAAGCTGATCCAGATGTGATCTTCTTGGTGGAAGCCGATGAGAAGCTGCTTGCGGAATGGAAGCAAAATCCGTTATGGCAAAACATTACGGCCGTGAAAAAAGGGGAAATTTACGAAGTAAACCGGGCACTGTGGACTCGGTACCGTGGACTCGGCTCTGCCGAGAAAATACTGGAGCAGGCGATTTCGCTTCTGTATCCCGCGCACAATAAAGGAGACGGCTCCCGTTGATCGGACAAGCCTTACGCGACCGGCTAAATAAGCCGGTCTTCTTTGCACTTCTATTCGCGTTGCTAGCTGGACTGCTGCTGAGCGTAGCGATTGGCCCAGTCAGGATGGATATCCCCACCATGCTGACTGCACTGTTCACCGAGCATCCGTCCAAGGATCAGCTCATTATCTTGACGATACGCCTGCCACGTGCCGTCATTGGCCTGATCGTCGGCGCCGGGCTTGCCGTGGCCGGAGCGCTGATGCAGGCCATCACACGCAACCCGCTGGCTTCGCCGCAGGTGTTTGGGGTCAGCTCAGGCGCTTCGCTGGCTGTCGTCCTGTCGGTCGTGCTGCTGCCGAATATCGGGTCGTCCGGCAGCATTTATTTTGCTTTTGCCGGAGCGATCGCAGGCGGTTCCTTCGTATACGCGTTGGCCGGAACGGCAGGCATGACGCCAGTCAAGCTGGCCCTTGCAGGGATGGCTGTACACCTGCTGCTGGCCTCTGTCACTCAGGGACTGCTCGTGTTCAATGAGCAAATATCTGATGTCTTGTATTGGCTAGCCGGAGCCATCGACGGGTCCACTTGGGCCGACACGCGGCTGGTGCTGCCATGGTTCGCCGTGGGTATGATCCTTGCACTGGCGCTGGCCCCCTCGCTATCTGTGCTTAGCCTCGGTACAGAAGTCGCACAGGGTCTGGGGCAAAATGTACGTCTTGTCCGCTTACTAGCCTCAGTCTCAGTCATTCTGCTCGCAGGCTCTGCTGTAGCGGTAGCCGGGTCCATCGGCTTTGTGGGCTTGATGGTGCCAAATATCATCAAAGTGTTTACAGGCGACAATTACAAACGGGTTATCCCCTTGTCTGCAATCTGCGGAGCTCTGCTGCTGACATATGCAGACGTGCTTGGGCGCTTTATTGCCTTCCCTTATGAATCGCCTGTTGGTATTGTAACTGCGCTGGTTGGCGCGCCCTTCTTTTTATATCTGGCTCACAAGAACGGGAGGGCTTCACGATGAAAAAGCTGTGGATTTTACTCGTGCTTATGCTGGGTGTTTCTTTTATTGCTATTGGCGTGGGCAGCACCTACATTGCACCCTCTGAGCTGATCATGGCGCTGACTGATCGGAATGCCTCTTCCTGGTTCATCGTTCATCATTATCGGCTGCCTCGTGGCCTGCTGGCCGTTATGGCTGGTGCTGGCCTTGCAGTAGCCGGCGTGCTGCTGCAAGGCATGATCCGCAACCCACTGGCTTCGCCAGATGTAGTGGGTGTGTCCAAGGGAGCCGGCTTTGCGGCGGTTCTCGTCATCGTGCTGCTCCCCTCATCCCCCGTGGCGCTGCTGCCGCTCGCTGCCTTTATCGGTGCCGGATTAGCTGCACTACTGCTTGTACAGCTTTCGATGAGGGGAGGCATGCGTCCTAACATGCTGGCCTTAACCGGGCTGGCGGTGGGTGCTATTTTTCAGGCTGCAACCGATTATATTCTGGTCAAATATCCACTCGAAGCCAGTGATACGCTGACCTGGCTAGCTGGAAGTCTGTGGGGCAAAGGCTGGGATGAAGTATACGGGCTTTTGCCGTGGTTAATTGTATTGCTGCCGCTCGCTTATACGCTACAGCTCAAGCTGGATATTATGAGTCTGGATGAGGAAAGCTCTGCTGGCTTGGGCCTTAGCGTGAAGCGTATGCGCACAGGATTGCTGGCCGTATCCGTGGCCTTAGCTGCTGCCTGTGTCGCTGCCATCGGCTCCATCGGCTTTATAGGACTGCTGGCTCCACATCTGGCTCGGCGGTTGTTCGGCAATCGCCATCGCTATTTACTGCCTGGCGCGGCCATGATCGGTGCCTTGATTCTC
Organism: Paenibacillus ottowii; assembly: GCF_050516475.1. Lineage (NCBI taxonomy): Bacteria > Bacillati > Bacillota > Bacilli > Caryophanales > Paenibacillaceae > Paenibacillus > Paenibacillus ottowii. Next base: position 2,713,608 of record NZ_CP191577.1, read on the forward strand.
GTCCTTGCCGATGCGCTCGGACGAGGACTGAAGCCGCCGCTCGAAATTCCCGCTGGCATCGTGACAGCCGTGATTGGCGCGCCCTATTTCCTGTATCTCTTGCTGCGGGAGCGCAAGCAAAAAAGCAGCGGATAAAGGACAAGCTCTCCAATCCAGCTAAATGCTGCACTATACCGTAGCGTTTAGCTGGATTACCTCCCATCTGTACACCGAACCGCTGATTCATTTCTTTTCTAAACGATTCATCCTACAGCAACTTTTATATGCCACATTTCACACACAAGTTTATTTTCCCGCTTTATAATCGGAGTTTTGTTTCAGTCGAAACTAAAGTACAGAAGATTCATTATATACCATATTTTTATATTTCATAAAAAAGGAGAGCCCTCCTGTACACTTAGTCAGGCTGACTCTCCTCACCCATCAACACTTACGCTGGATAGGGTACTTCTGTTCCATTCAAAATGAGGTGCATCCGAATTTCCGCTTTTAAGGAGTCCGATACAGCACAATATTTTTCCTTACCCATCTGAATCGCTTTCCATACACGGTAATCCGGAATATTTCCATCTACGTGGAACGTCAGATCAATCGCTGTAAAACCCGTTGGCATTTGTTCCTTGCGTGTACCTTCTGCATCAATATCAATCCGTTGAATGTCTGACAAAAAACGATCCAAAATCATCGTAATATCGATACCGATACATCCCGCCAGACCCGCCAGCAGCAGTTCCATCGGTGTCATTCCTTTACCATCACCGCCATAAGCTGCCGTAGCGTCCATCCCTACGGAATAACCGGATGGTCCTTCCGAAGTAAACGCGCGTTTGCCGTGCCAAGTTGTAGATACTTTCATGTTCAATTGCCTTCTTTCCATCTTCGTAATCTATAATTTATTCTCGATCTAACTTAAAACTCGCTAATTTGACGCAGAAATTTTTGTGTCCTCTCATGCTGGGGAGCATCAAAAAACGCCTGTGGCGCAGCTTCCTCCACAATGATTCCGTCTGCCATAAATACAACCTTGTCCGCCACCTCGCGGGCAAATTTCATTTCATGAGTCACGACGACCATCGTCATTCCGTCTTGAGCCAGCTCCCGCATAACCCCCAGCACTTCACCCACAAGTTCGGGATCAAGCGCTGAAGTCGGCTCATCGAACAGCATAATCGCCGGGTCCATCGCCAGTGCACGTGCAATAGCTACGCGTTGCTGCTGTCCACCGGATAGACGAGTTGGATGTACATCCTGCTTATCCAATAATCCCACCCGCTTCAGTAGCTGTTGTCCGATAGACATAGCCTTGTCACGTGGCATTTTCTTTACTGTCAGCAGTCCTTCAATGACATTGCCGATTGCTGTTTTGTGCGGATACAGATTAAATTGCTGGAACACCATTCCCGTCTGCTTGCGAATACCACGAATGGCTGCTTGACGGACACGTGGGGAAGCCGTAGCATCAACCTCAATCCCGTTCACCTCAAACTTGCCGGAAGACAGCTCTTCCAGTCCGTTCAGGCAACGCAGCAGGGTACTTTTACCAGATCCGCTGGGACCAAGCAATACGACGATTTCACGAGCGGCAACCTGCAAATCTATGCTTTTCAGAACCTCTACCTGTCCGAATCGTTTGCCTAATCCGTTTGTTGTTATCATCATCTATCATCTCCACCTTAGTAAGCTCGAGCCAGACGCTTTTCCACCCGCTCCAGTATAGCGGAGAATCCAATGCTCATAATCCAGTACATCAAGGCAATTTCGAGCAAAAACGGCATGTAGCGCAAATACTGCGCCTGTAAAAGCTGTGCCTGTCGCATCAATTCACTGACCCCGATAACCGACACAAGCGACGTTTCTTTTAGCATACCCACGAACGTGTTCCCCATAGGTGCAATTGCAATGCGTAATGCCTGAGGAAGAATGATACGCCACATCGTTTGACCAGGCGACATTCCCGTAGCATAAGCGGCCTCAGTCTGTCCCTTCGGTACGGCTAAAATAGCTCCACGGAACGTCTCCGATAAGTACGCCCCTGTATTAATACTAAGTGCAAGACAAGCAGCCGTCAGCGATCCGAATGATATTCCGTAATCATCCAATCCATAATAAATGACTGCAATCTGCACCAAAACCGGCGTTCCCCGGATGAGCGATACATACATACGGGCCAGCCAACGAATAGGTCGATTGCCTTTCAGTCGGGCTACAGCAACAACCAGACCGATGATTAGACCAAAAAGCATAGAAACAATCGTTATATACAGCGTATAATAAGCACCCTTCAATAAAAAGGGGACGTTCTCCCACATTAATTCAAGCATCGGTTATATTCCCTTCTTTCAGACGAGTGGCCCCATGTCAGCATAAAAGCCAAGACTGGAGCCAGACGTCTGTAACAAGCTTACGTTATTCTTTTGGCTCCTCGCCAAACCATTTTTTGAAAATGGTTTTGTAAGTGCCGTCTGCCTTCATTTCCTTCAGAGCCTTGTTCAAGGCTTCCTTGAGCTCAGGAGTATTCTGGTTAATAGCTACAGCCGCTTGATCTGATTTAACCGGTTCACCTACGGCTTTAATTTGGAACCCGTTTTTGTCGATGATGGGCTTGAGAGCATACAGATTGTTAATGGTTGCATCAATACGACCAGAGTTCAGATCCTTCAATGAAGTAATGACATCATCATAGGTTTTGATCTCAAAATCGCCTACCTTCGGCAACACCTCGTTGCGCAGGTAAGATTCATCATTCGTCCCCAGGCCGACACCAATCGTTTTGCCTTTAAAATCTTCCAGCTTCGTAATGTCATTTGTTTTGCTGTTCACGATAATATTCACATTATTGGTGATATAGGGATCTGTGAAGTCAATGGCCTTCTTACGATCCCCTGTAATCGCCACCTGGCTAACCACTGCATCGAATTTTTTCTTTTGCAAACTTGGAATCAGTCCCGAAAATTCTTGGGCCGTGAACTCCGCTTTTACTCCAATTCGTTTCGCCAATTCTTTGGCAATATCTACATCAAACCCGTCCAATTCCTTGTTGTCGTTCAAAAAATTGTACGGCGGATAAGTCCCCATCATCCCAACCTTCATTACACCGGCCTTCTTGATGGCCTCTAGCTGATTGGCGGCTGCCTCATTACTGCTGCCTGCTCCATTGCTAGTATTAGAAGCTTCTGGCTTTGTCCCACAAGCGCTCAGCACAAGGCTGAACAATGCCAGAGCCATGAGTGTGGTCACCAAGAACCCTTTTTTACGTGTTTTCATATGTCGTTCTCTCCTGTCTAGATGTAAATGTTTAAGTATATATGTGTAATTTGGCTATATTATTTGTTACCAACTACTCATTCATGCGATGCGATGTTGACCGTCTACTAGCTTTGGCCTAGTAGTCCGTAAAATTCAAAATTAGCAGCCTCTTCTGCCAATCTTGTAGCCGATACCTGCTTGATGTGGTCATGTGTTCCCTCTGAACCGAATAGCCAGCGTATAATGACACCTTCAATCATGCTCATAAGTAGGGCTGCCCTTAATTCGACATCTAATTCGGCAGGCAGCATGTTCAGCTCAATCGCTCGCTCCATATTGCGCCGGAATGCAAGCTCCATCGCAGTTCTGGTCTCACGGATGCTCTGCCGCACGGGTTCATCGACACCACTGCCGATTAGCAGCAAACCCATCAGATAACGGTTCTCCAAGGCAAAATGAAATAGCCGAACAAACAGTGCTTCTGATGCCTTAACCATATCAGCCAGCGTTCCCGCATCACGGCGATACCCCTGCCCGATCGCTGACAGCAGTTGTTCACGACCTGTTGCGATAATCTCCAGCGCCAAGGCTTCTTTACTTTTAAAATGCCAATAAAATGTGCCTTGAGCTACTCCTGCCTCCACCACGATATCTGAAATCTTCGTTTGGTGGTAACCCTGCTCGGCGAACCGCTTTAACGCAATGTGAAGTAGCTGTGTTCTGCGGTCTGTTTCTTCTCCACCGTGATCAACAGGTGGTTCATTCGAAGGGGTTTTGGGTTGTTTCGCCTTGCGTGGCTGCATCGGTTTCCTCCTCCCGATTGATCAGTCAGTCAGTTTTGTATTTTTAATCCTATAGGATAAGTATACTTTTGTCAAACGAAAAAGAGAACCTCCGCAGAGGTCCTCTTTTTCCTACATATTGCTGTTATAGCAACGCTTTTGCTGCAATGTCTGTACGGTTTTGCTTGCCTTCAAAGGTAATGCGGGCCGCTTGTTCGTAAGCTTTATCCCGTGCCTCGGCAATATCACGTCCCAGGCCCACCACGCCTAACACGCGTCCGCCGTTCGTGACCCACTGACCCTGTTCGTTGATACCTGTTCCAGCATGGAACACGATAGCTTCGTCTGCCTGATCCAGTCCATGGATAGGTATCCCTTTGGCGTAAGCTGCAGGATAACCTCCGGATGCCAGCACCACACACACTGCGGCCTCATCCTTCCACTCGATCTCCACCTGATCCAGCGTGCCGTTCACGGCAGCGAGGAAAATATCAAGCAAGTCGGATTTCAGTCGAGGCAATACGACTTGTGTTTCTGGATCACCAAAACGTGCATTAAATTCAATCGTCTTCGGCTTGCCGTCTGGCGAAATCATCAGCCCGGCGAATAACACCCCACGGAACGGGCGTCCTTCAGCAACCATCGCCTTGGCCGTCGGCTTAATAATCGTCTCAATGGCTTCCTCAATAATAGAATCAGCTATGTGAGGCAGTGGGGAATACGTGCCCATGCCACCTGTGTTCGGTCCTTTGTCACCATCAAATACCGGCTTGTGATCTTGGGCCGCTGCCATTGGACGAACCGTTTCCCCATCCACAAAGGAGAGAATCGACATTTCCTGTCCAGCGAGGAACTCCTCGATCACGACCTGTGCACCCGCTTCACCAAAAACCTTCGCTACCATAATATCGGACAGCGCCTTTTCCGCTTCTTCCATTGAGTAAGCAACTGTCACGCCTTTGCCTGCTGCCAATCCGTCCGCCTTAATGACCACCGGAATAGACTGTTCCTTCAAATAGGCATGTGCTTCCTCATAGGTATAAAATTTGCGATAAGCTGCTGTCGGAATGTGATATTTGTGCAGCAAATCCTTCATGAAGATTTTGCTGCCTTCGATTTCCGCCGCATTTTTACGCGGTCCGAATACTGGAATGCCTTTAGCTTCAAAGGCATCCACAATGCCGTCTGCCAGCGGATCATCCGGACCCACCACGACAAGTCCGACCTTTTTGGATTCAGCCAGTTCTGTCAATGCGTCAAACTCACTCACCGGAATCGGCACACACTCCGCTAATTGTCCGATACCAGCATTGCCTGGCGCACAATAGATTCGTCCGGCCTTTGGGCTTTTCTTCAGCGCCCACACAATTGCATGTTCGCGGCCGCCCCCGCCGATAACCAAAATATCCATTCAGGTGATTCCTCCCGCTCCCAGTATGATCGTTCAGGTGTGCTGCATTTACAACTCACGCAACTTAGTGCTTGAAATGGCGTACGCCTGTAAAGACCATAGCAATGCCATATTCGTTAGCAACTTTGATGGATTCTTCATCTTTGATGGAGCCGCCCGGCTGAATGACTGCCGTGATGCCCGCTTTAGCTGCTAGCTCCAACGTATCGCCCATCGGGAAAAATGCATCCGATGCCAGTACGGCACCTTTTGCTTTGTCACCAGCCTGTTCAATCGCAATCTTGGCCGCTCCGACACGGTTCATTTGTCCTGCGCCTACGCCAATGGTCATATTATCTGCCGCCAGTACGATGGCGTTGGATTTCACATGCTTAACCACTTTCCAGCTAAACAAAAGTTGTTTCAGTTCCTCCTCGGATGGAGCGCGCTCAGTTACAACCGTAAGTGCATCCGGGTCTACAGCGTGAACATCATTTTGCTGGACAACCATACCACCTTCAATAGAAGTCACGACGTAGCGGCTCTTTGCCTGCTCAGCCGGGGAAAGCTCACCCAGATCAAGCAAACGAATATTTTTCTTTTTCGTTAAAATCTCCAATGCTTCTTTAGTGAAGCCCGGTGCCAGTATAATCTCCAAAAAGATTTCACTCAGCTTGTTCGCCGTATCGCCGTCTATAATCCGGTTAGCCGCGACGATGCCACCAAAAATCGAGGTCGGATCTGCTGCGTAAGCTTTGCTGTACGCTTCATAAATACTGCCGCCAATCCCTACACCGCAAGGATTCATATGCTTAACTGCGACTACTGTCGGCTCGCTGAATTCTTTGACAATTTGCAGGGCTGCATTAGCGTCATTGATATTATTGTAAGACAACTCTTTGCCGTGAAGTTGCTTCGCAGTTGTCAATGTACCCTTGGCCGCCAATGGCTCACGGTAAAATGCCGCCTGTTGATGAGGATTCTCTCCATAACGCAAATCCTGAATTTTTTCATAGGTTACAGTGTAACGCTCAGGCAACGGATCACCTGTCACATTCGACAAATAATCGGAAATCAAAGCGTCGTATGCCGCCGTATGACGGAACACTTTTGCAGCCAAACGTTTACGGGTATTTAGCTCTGTGTCTCCATCCTTACGTATTTCCTCCAGTACAGTGCTATAGTCATCCGCATCGACCACTACACTGACAAAAGCATGATTTTTTGCCGCTGAACGGAGCATCGTTGGACCGCCGATGTCGATATTTTCAATCGCATCCTCATAGGTTACACCGGGTTTGGCGATCGTTTCCGCAAAAGGATACAGATTCACAACGACCAGGTCTATATAATCCAATCCAAGTTCCTTCATCTGACGCTGATGTTCTTCATTATCCCGAACAGCCAGCAAACCGCTGTGTACCGCAGGGTGGAGTGTTTTAACACGTCCATCCATAATTTCTGGAAATCCTGTTACCTCTGAAATGCCGATGACAGGAATGCCCTCCTTCGACAACAAGCTGCTCGTTCCCCCTGTCGAAACGATCTCCACACCCAATTTGGACAACTCACGGCAAAACTCTACGATTCCCCGTTTATCTGATACGCTGACGAGCGCTCTTTTAATACTCACCCTGTCTCCTCCTTTAGCTCTTTCAGAATTTCGCAAATTTCTCTTCTATTAATTTATTTCCCGAGAAATATCGGAAAATGCCTGTACAGTATCCTTGTTAGGACAATGATATGACAAATTACAGTTATCTTTAGAGAAGTGAGCTCACCTTGCGGCCATTCAATTGGATTTTGCCTTGGGCCAGTCTGCCAACTACCTCTGGATATAGCTGACGCTCCACGGATTGAATGGCTGCGGATAAGGATTCCGCTGTATCATGATCGTGAACCTCCACGACACGTTGGGCAATAATCGCCCCAGTATCCATCCCCCCGTCCACAAAATGGACGGTGACTCCACTTACCTTCACCCCATAGGCCAATGCCTGTCCAACAGCATCTTTGCCTGGAAATGCCGGTAGCAGGGACGGATGAATATTAATGATTTTCCCAGCGTACGCATCAACCATAACACTGGATAACAAACGCATGTAGCCTGCCAGCACGACAAGATCAATCGATTTCTGCTCCAGCAAAGCCACTAATTCACGCTCATAGTCTTCTCGGGTAGGGTATTCCTTAGGGCGAAAAGTATGACAGGCAATTCCAGCTTTCTGTGCTCTAGTTACAGCAGGAGCCGCAGGCTTGTCACAGATGAGCAGTTCTACCGAGGCCCCGCCCAGTTCACCCCGCGCAGCCGCATCCACCAAAGCCTGAAAGTTCGTCCCTTCTCCTGATGCAAAAACAGCAATTCGGTAATTGCTCATTATACCTCGGCTCCCGTAAAGGTCACGATAGAGCTGCCTTCCGTTACTTTTCCGATCACATACGCAGCTTCACCCTGTTCCTTCAGAACTTCCAGTGCGGTCTGTGCATGCTCTGCACCGACAACAATCACCATTCCAATCCCCATATTGAAGGTCGTGAACATGTCTTTGTTGGAAATTTGGCCTTTTTCCTGCATGAGCTGGAAGATCGGCAGAATCGGCCAAGTGCCGTACTGTATATCCACATTAACGTGATCCGGTAACACTCTAGGGATATTTTCAATAAAACCGCCACCCGTGATATGCGCCATGCCTTTTACTTTTACTTTATCCAGCAGTGCCAACACAGATTTTACATAAATTTTCGTCGGCTCCAGCAATACATCGCCCAGTCTGCCGTTCAAGCCCTCGATTTCATCATGCAAATCATAGCCTTCTTGTTCCAATAACAGCTTGCGAACCAGGGAAAAGCCATTACTGTGAACTCCACTGGAAGCCAGTCCGATTACAGTATCTCCAGGAGCAATGGAACTGCCGTTAATGATTTTGCTCTTATCTACAATGCCGACAGTGAATCCGGCAATATCATATTCGCCCTCACTGTACATCCCCGGCATTTCTGCAGTTTCACCACCGACCAATGCACACCCCGATTGATGGCAGCCCTCTGCAATACCCGCGACAATCGCTTCGATTTTCTCAGGTATAACCTTGTCACAGGCGAGATAATCGAGAAAAAAGAGTGGCTCCGCGCCCCCGACGACAATATCGTTTACGCACATCGCAACTGCATCAATACCTATGGTGTCATGGCGATCCATTGCGAAGGCAAGCTTCAGCTTCGTGCCGACACCGTCAGTGCCGGAAACGAGTACAGGCTCCTCGTACTTATCTTTATTCAAACCGAACAACGCACCGAATCCGCCCAAGTCCGTGAGCACTTCCGGACGGAAGGTACGTTTGACGTGCTTTTTCATCCGTTCTACTGCTTCATTACCGGCAGCGATATCTACCCCTGCGTTTTTGTATGCTTCGGACATTCATGAACACTCCTTCAAATGATTGACCCTCCTAAGTCCTCCCTAGCAGGGAGGATTCCATGGGGCTGCTCCCCCTGGACCCCTCAAGAGTCGGTCAGATGCGTAGGATTGGGTGCTGCTTGGTGGTGGTTCGTGCTGTGAGTCGCGTGTTTTCCATTGTCATTCGCGGGTCATATCCGCAAATGACAAGGACACGCTTTGGTGCGTGGCCGCCTTTGATAATGGCGGCGAGGGCACGTCCCGGGCTATTTGCTTCACAAAGGCGGGAACGTGCTGGGCAAAGAAGTGAGCAACGCCAACGGGTGGCTTACTTCTTTGCCCCTTGAGGCAGGCCGCTTCGCCCAGCCTGCTGCCTGAGCCTCGCTTCGCTGGCTCAAGGGCGGCTTTACAGCCGCCCGTTAAAAACTCATGGCATGAAATAGTTATGCCATGAGTTTTTAACTGCCTTACCTATCCTCTTCTCCGTGGGAACAGAAGAGGTACAGGCACTGCTGTAAAGTGATGCACACCTGAGGAACGCAGCGGGTGGAAGGATTCTGGAGAAGCGCAGCGTTCGCCTTTGCCGCTGGATTCTAACCCTGTAAGGGGTCATTCCAGTCCAAGAATCCAGCGGCAACAGCGATCGTAAGAACCTTCCATACGCGGAGTGGCCCCCTCAACCCCTCAGAACCACCTTCACCTACACCATGCACCGACTGTACCTCTTTTGTTCCCTATACTAACAACTACACCCGAACTTTTCTTCACCTTTGAAATCTACCTGAGTCGGATAATCGTTATCGAAACAAGCCAGGCACAAACCGCCTTTGTAATCCTGTTCGTTATGTCCGCCTACTGCGGCAATCAACCCCTCGGCGCTCATAAAGTAAAGCGAGTCAGCGTTAATCTCTTGGCGAATTTCCTCAACGGTTTTGGACGAAGCGATCAGTTCCCGACGGTCCGGCGTGTCGATCCCGTAGAAGCACGGGTTTTTGAAAGGCGGCGAGGTAATACGTACATGTACTTCCAACGCGCCCGCATCCCGCAGCATATTTACGATTCGACGAGACGTGGTGCCCCGAACGATAGAGTCGTCGATCATAATGACCCGCTTACCTTCAACCACACGACGTACGGCGCTCAGTTTCATTTTCACACCCTGCTCGCGCAGCTCCTGACTCGGTTGAATGAAGGTACGACCGGTATATTTATTTTTAATCATGCCCAGTTCATAAGGAATACCTGTTTGCTCTGCATAACCAATTGCAGCCGAAATACTGGAATCCGGTACACCGGTAACCAAATCAGCATCGACAAAAGCCTCCAACGCCAGTTGGCTACCCATCCGTTTGCGTGCAGCATGAAGATTAGCCCCGTTCAAATCACTGTCAGGACGAGCAAAATAAATATACTCCATCGCACACAGCGCTTTACGCTGCTTCTCTTCGGTATAACGGTCTTCATGCAGTCCATTTTTATCCAGAACGAGCAGCTCACCTGGCTCGATATCACGCAACAGCTCTGCACCAATCGTTTCCAAAGCACAGGACTCGGATGCAAACAGATATGCATCTCCCAATCTGCCCATCGTCAATGGACGCAAGCCGTTGGGATCAGAAGCCACAAGCAGCTTGTCATTGGTCATAATAAGGAATGCAAACCCACCGACAATACGTTTTAATGCATCCTTGGCAGCCTCCACTAAATCCTTGGACGACCGTGCGATCAAATGAGCTACTACTTCGGTATCGCTGGTCGTTTGAAAAATAGACCCACCCTGCTCCAACTCATGCCGGATTTGCAAAGCATTCACGATATTACCGTTTGTCGCTACCGCCAGATCACCATCACGATACTTGAACACCAAAGGCTGTGCATTCGTCAGCTTACTATCTCCACTTGTCGAATAGCGCACATGCCCTATGGCAATATCGCCTGTCAACGAAGCCAGCAGGTCTTTATTAAATACTTCTTTGACAAGTCCCATTCCACGATGATAATGGAACTCGTCGCCACTGCTCACACAGATCCCTGCACTTTCCTCACCACGATGCTGAAGCGCATGTAAGCCGTAATAAGCTAAGGAAGCGGCATCGGAGTGTCTGTACACCCCGAACACGCCGCATTCCTCCTTTAATTTATCAAACAGCCCCTCTTTACCAGAGCCCTCATTATAATAATCTCCAGTCCACAACGTCCGTGCTGTTATTTCATCAGACATGGAATGACATCCTCCCAGATTTGCTTCAAACTAGCAACTGCCTCGTTCAAAGCGGGTTGTCCGTTCACCTCAACTGTCAATTGTGATCCTTCAACTTTTCCCAATACGGTAACTGGCACTTCCAAACCACGGAGATGTGCCTCCAGCGCAGACGCTTTATCCGGCGATGCGGATAACAAAATGCGGGATTGACTTTCGCTGAACAACGCATGGTCAGGACGCAAAGACGTTTCTACGTTGACCTGTGCTCCCAATCCGCCGCTAATTCCAGATTCGGCAAGCGCTACAGCCAATCCGCCTTCTGCGAGATCATGTGCGGATTGTACCAATCCAGCCTGAATCGCTCCCAGTACTGCGTTCAGCAGTTTTTTCTCTACATTCAAATCCAGCTCAGGCGGACGTCCTTCGGATACACCGTGCACGACAGCCTGAAACTCACTGCCTCCCAGCTCAGCCTTCGTTTCTCCCACCAGGAAAATGACGTCGCCTTCGGCTTTGAAGCCTTGTGTCGTAATATGATCAGTATCATGTACCAGACCGACCATGCCGACTACAGGCGTTGGATAAATTGCACCTTTGGCATTCTCGTTGTACAAGCTGACATTTCCGCCGATGACAGGAGTATCCAGCACACGGCAAGCTTCTGCCATACCGTCAACGGCTTTTTCCATTTGCCAGAAAATATCCGGCTTTTCAGGGTTACCGAAGTTGAGATTGTCCGTAATCGCCAACGGTTCGCCGCCAGAGCATACAATGTTACGTGCGGCTTCGCTGACTGCGATCCGTCCGCCTACCTCAGGGTCCAGGTATACATAACGTCCGTTACAATCCGTGGTCATCGCAAGTCCCTTGCGCGTGCCGTGTACAGTCACTACAGCCGCATCTGAGCCCGGACGAACAGCCGTACTGGTGCGAACCATGTAATCATACTGCTCGTATACCCATTTCTTGCTGGCTACACTTGGCGATGAAAGCACCTTTTTCAGCGCACCGTTCAAATCGGTCACTTCTGGGTAACGCAATGTGTCAACCGCAGCATTTTGCTCATAATAAGCAGGAACTTCGGAAGGCTTGTCATAGATCGGGCACTCATCTACCAGCGCCGTCACTGGCATATCACCCACCACTTCACCGTGATGGAACAAACGCAAACGTCCATCATCCGTTACCTTGCCGACCTTGGCACAAATCACGCCCCAACGTTCGAAAATTTCAAGCGCCTGTGCTTCATCCTTAGGCTCCACTACGAACAGCATTCTTTCCTGTGATTCAGACAGCATCATTTCATAAGGGGTCATGCCCTCTTCACGTTGTGGTACCTGATCGAGATACAACTCAAGACCGTTGCCCGCCTTGCTTGCCATTTCCGCACTGGAGCAGGTAAGTCCCGCTGCGCCCATATCCTGAATACCTAGCACAATACCGCTGTCGATCAGTTCCAAACATGATTCCATAACCAGCTTCTCCATAAATGGATCGCCTACTTGAACTGCAGTGCGATTCGCTTCGGATTCCTCGGTCAGCTCAACAGAGGCAAAGGTTGCTCCGTGAATCCCGTCACGACCTGTCGGCGGACCCACATAAAACACCGGATTGCCGACCCCTTTTGCCACACCACGCTGGATTTTATCATGGTCAATCAGTCCGACACACATGGCATTAACGAGTGGGTTACCCTCATAGCTTTCATCAAATACAACCTCGCCGCCTACGGTCGGAATACCGATACAGTTTCCATAGCCTGCAATACCGGATACCACATGCTCGAACAGATATTTCACACGGTCGCTCTCCAGCTTGCCAAAACGCAAAGAGTTCAGCACCGCAACAGGTCTTGCACCCATGGAGAAAATGTCACGGATAATGCCGCCTACCCCAGTCGCTGCCCCTTGAAAAGGCTCTACAGCAGATGGATGGTTATGACTTTCGATTTTAAATACAACCGCTTGGTTGTCTCCAATATCTACAATCCCTGCTCCTTCACCGGGTCCCATCAGAACTCGCGGACCGCTCGTCGGGAAACGTCTCAGCAACGGCTTGGAGTTTTTGTAAGCACAATGCTCTGACCACATCACACTGAACACGCCAATCTCCGTATAATTCGGCTGACGTCCCATGAATTCACAGATCAGCGCATATTCACTGTCCGAAACACCCATCTGCTGATACAGTTTATGTTCGGCAACCTGCTCTGCCGTCGGTTCCTTAGCGGACACTTGCTGCGCCATGACGATCCCTCCAAGCATTCAAAATAGATGTAAACATACGTTTGCCGTCATCCGTGCCAAGCAATGCGTTCACCGCACGTTCCGGGTGGGGCATCATGCCCAGCACGTTACCTTGTTCATTACAAATCCCTGCAATATCGGTCACGGAACCGTTGGGATTATCTTTATACGTAAATACGATCTGATTGTTCGCCTGCAAACGAGCCAGCGTCTCATCATCACAGTAATAGTTTCCTTCACCATGTGCGATTGGAATAATGATCTCTTCACCAGCAGCATAGTCTCTTGTAAAAGGCGTTTGGTTATTCGCAACCTGCAACACCGTATCCCGGCATAGGAATTTCATCGACATATTACGGCGCAAAGCTCCTGGCAATAGCCCGGCTTCGGTCAAAATTTGAAAACCGTTGCAAATCCCCAAAATATATTTGCCTTCGGCAGCCGCCTTGGCTACTTCCTTCATCACCGGGGCAAACCGGGAAATCGCACCGCAGCGCAGATAATCCCCGTAGGAGAAGCCTCCCGGAACAAGAATACAATCGTAAGGTGACAGATCCGTTGCAGTATGCCACACATAATCGACAGGTTCACCGACCGTGTCCTCTATCGCCTTATAGCAGTCAATATCACAGTTGGAGCCCGGAAAAACCAGAACTGCAAATTTCATGGAATCAGCCCTCCAGTTCGTAGCGGTAGTCTTCAATGACCGTGTTGGCCAACAGCTTTTCACACATCTCGATGATGCGTTTCTCTGCACTCTCGCGGTCTGTTGTATCCAGATTCAGTTCCATATACTTACCAATTCTGACGCCTTCCACTTCTCCGAAACCCATAGAATGCAGTGCGCCCTGCACCGCAACCCCTTGCGGGTCCAAAACGCTTTGCTTAATCGTGACATAGACCGTTGCTTTCATCATGTTCCTTCAGTTCCTCCTCCGAATGAGTGAATCCTATTGGTTGAATTATGATTACTATTTACTGTGCCGTCAGACGCCGCCAAATATCCGTATATCTTGCAGTTGTTTCTTCTACGACCTCAGCAGGCAACGGAGCAGGCTTGCTATTCTTGTCCCAACCGGAAGATGCCAAATAGCTTCGCACCGGCTCCTTGTCCATGCTGTCAATCTCCACATCCAGTTCATACTTCTCCTGTGCCCAGAAACGAGATGAGTCTGGGGTGAAAATTTCGTCAATCAAAATCACCTTGCCATCAACAAGACCAAACTCAAACTTGCAATCCGCTAAAATGATTCCCCGCTTTTCGCAGAAAGCACGCGCAAATTCGTACAATGCCAAGCTTTTTTCCTCAAGCTCACCGGTTAGCTGGGCCCCGACCAGCTCTTTCATTTGGTGAAGGGAAATGTCCTCATCGTGACCGACATCGTTTTTGGCAGCCGGTGTAAATAAAGGCTTGGGAAAACGTTCATTCTTACGTAGCCCCTTGGGCAATGGAATACCGTTCACCTCACCGGTCTGCTCATACTGACGCCAGCCGCCTCCGGTAATATATCCGCGCACCACACACTCGATGTCGATGCGTTCAGCCTTCAGCGTGACCATGATCCGGTCCTTTAGCAGCTCTTTATGCTGTTCGTCGATGACATGTCCGAGCTTATCTACATCGGTATGCACGACATGGTTTTCCAGCAGGTCTTTCGTCTGTTCAAACCAGAAAGCACTGAGCTTGTTCAATACATTTCCTTTTTCCGGTACGGGCGGCTCCAACACATAATCAAAAGCCGAAATCCGGTCCGTCACGACAATCAGAAAATGTTCTCCGAGATCATACAACTCACGCACTTTGCCTTTGTACAAGAGCGGCGCATGAATCAGACCTTCGGCGGTAGACAATGACATTTACAACTTCCTCCTCTTGAAAGAGTTTGCTCTTTGAACCTTTGCCCCTCCCAAATCAACCTTACCCCTCCTAAATCCTCCCCTCAGGGAGGACCCCCAGGGCTGCTGCCCTCGGGACTCCCGCAAGGGTTGGCTGGTGAGCAAGGTGGGGCGTCTATTTTGTAGCTACGATGGGGTGAGCGCGTTTCGCTGGATGAAGACTTGTTGGAACAAGCCTCATCCAGCAACGCTTTTACGTCGGTGCGGACGGGTGGCTCAAGGCTTCGCTCCTTGAGCCTGTGCGTGCTCGTGAGGACTGCGGGCTGTTTGCTGCGCAAATTCGGCAGTCCTTTCAGGAACGTTGTCTTGCGATAGAAAAGCAGTGGAACACGGCTTTTCTATCGGTCTTGGGGAGGTGCGGCATCTTATGTGCCGCACCTTCCCTAGTTCTGCTCTCACATGAAGGTTGGTGCTGGAAGCAGCGGAGCGGACGGAATCGTTCTGGAGAAGCGTTAGCGCTTGCCTTTGCCCCTGGATTCCAACCCTTGCATGTTTTCTAATCCAGGAATCCAGGGGCAACAGCAATCGGAAGAATGATCCGTTCGCGCAGCGGCCTCATCACGCTCCTGAGCCTCTCCAAGCACCAAACCTCCTCTTACTCCCCTAATCCCAGCTTTTTAAAGATCGTATCCACGTTCTTCAAATGCCAAGCCGGGTTGAACGCATCCTCGACTTCATCTGGACTGAGCACGGCGGTAATTTCCGGAGTCGCCTCGACAATTTCGCGGAACTGGCGTTGCTCTTCCCATGCCTGCATAGCACGCGGCTGTACAGTATCGTACGCTTTTTCACGGCTGAAGCCCTTATCGATCAGCTTCGTCATAATACGGCCAGAGAATGGCACACCATACGTACGCGCCATATTGCGCTTCATATTTTCAGGGAAGACCGTCAGATTTTTCACGATATTGCCAAAACGGTTCAGCATGTAGTTCAACAGCATCGTTGCATCTGGCAGAATGATACGTTCTACAGAAGAATGCGAAATGTCGCGCTCATGCCACAGCGTTACATTCTCATACGCCGATACCATATGTCCGCGAATCACACGTGCCAGACCGGAGATGTTTTCACTTCCGATCGGATTGCGTTTATGCGGCATTGCAGAAGATCCTTTTTGACCTTTGGCGAAGGCTTCTTCCACCTCACGGAATTCACTCTTTTGCAGGGCACGGACTTCTGTAGCAAACTTGTCCAACGATGTGGCGATCAACGCCAACGTAGCCATATATTCAGCATGACGATCACGCTGGAGCGTTTGTGTAGAAATCGGAGCAGGCTTGGTTCCGAGCTTGCGGCATACGAATTCTTCCACAGCAGGATCGATGTTGGCGTATGTTCCAACTGCACCAGACATTTTGCCGTATTGTACCTGATCAGCAGCATAGCGAAAACGTTCCAGATTGCGCTTCATTTCCTCATACCACAGGGCCATTTTCAGTCCGAATGTGGTCGGCTCAGCATGCACTCCATGTGTACGTCCCATCATCGGTGTGTGCTTGTAAGCCAATGCTTTTTCCTTCAGAATTTCAATAAAATTCAGAATATCCCGTTCCAGAATTTCATTCGCCTGCTTTAACAGATAACCCAAGGCCGTATCAACCACGTCTGTGGAGGTTAGACCGTAATGTACCCATTTGCGCTCGTCGCCAAGACTTTCGGACACTGTACGGGTAAAAGCAATAACATCATGTCTTGTCTCCTGCTCAATTTCATAGATCCGTTCAATGTCAAAGCTTGCATTTTTGCGTAGAGCCACGGTATCTTCTTTTGGGATAACCCCTAATTCTGCCCATGCTTCACAGGCACACAGTTCTACTTCCAGCCAAGCTTTAAATTTATTTTCTTCCGTCCAAATCGCTCTCATTTCCGGTCTGCTATAGCGTTCGATCATAACTATTTATTCCCCCAAATATTGGTTTGGTCAATCCATTCCAGCGCTTGTTCCGTATCCTGGCACAGTAGATTAATATGTCCCATCTTTCGGCCTGGCTTGGCTTCACTTTTTCCATACAAATGCAGCTTCGGAACAACATTCAATCTTTCAGCTTCAGCGTCTGATTGTCCGAAACGCTGAATCACATCCTCCAAATGCTCACCCAGTACATTGACCATCACAACCGGAGTCAGCAGCTTCGTGTTACCCAGTGGCAAACCACAAATCGCACGTATATGCTGCTCAAATTGCGATGTCGCGCATCCCTCCATCGTGTAGTGGCCGGAGTTATGGGGTCGTGGTGCCAGCTCATTAACGTATAATTGCCCTTCTTCGGTGACAAACATCTCCACAGCGAGCAGTCCTACCGCACCCAACGACTCCGCCACAGCGAGCGCCAATTTACGTGCTTCCTCCTGAACTGGTTCAGGTACGCGTGCGGGTACAATCGACGTGTGCAAAATGTTGTTCACGTGGATGTTTTCTGCAGGCGGAAAGGCCTTGGCTTCACCGTTCGTACTGCGAGCTACAATCACTGAGATCTCGCAGCGAAAACGGATGAACTGTTCCAACACCAGTTCTGCACCGCCTCCAGCCAGTTGTTCGTAGGCATCTTTGGCTTGCTCTGTTTGGCGAATGACCACTTGGCCCTTGCCATCATAACCGCCGACTGCTGTTTTGAGCACACACGGAACACCCAGTTCAGCTACCGCTCGAACCATATCAGCAGAACTGCTGATTTCGCGATATGGAGCGACAGGAACACCAGCTGCTTCAATAGAACGCTTTTCCCGCAGACGATGCTGTGTCGTGTACAAAAGACTGCTGCCCTGCGGTACACTCGATTCCTGTTCCAAAAGCGCGGCTACACCCGCATCCACATTTTCAAACTCATACGTGATCACATCACACCGTCCAGCCAACTCTCTGGCCGCGCGCTCATCATCGTAAGCAGCACGGATTTGTTCGGATACCTGTCCACACGGACTATCTGGTGTAGGGTCCAACGTCACGAAGCGATAGCCTAGGTTTGTTCCAGCTAATACAAGCATTCTTCCTAGTTGTCCGCCTCCCAGAAGCCCAATCACTGTGCCGGGAGGGCGAATTTGGCCTGCAGATTTATATGCTTCGTTCATAGCGAGTCACTGCCTTCTAGTACCTCGTCACGGATACGGTCACGTCTTGCTACAACCCGCTGACTTATCTTTTCGTCAAAGGCACCTAAGATTTGTGCGGCCAGCAGCCCTGCGTTGGTAGAGCCTGCTTTACCGATTGCCACAGTGGCAACTGGAATACCACCCGGCATCTGCACAATGGAGAGCAGGGAGTCCAGACCATTCAGAGCCTTCGACTGGACAGGCACACCAATCACTGGCAAGGATGTCTTCGCAGCCACCATACCCGGCAGATGCGCAGCCCCACCCGCTCCAGCAATAATGACCTTTAGTCCGCGTCCAGCGGCCTCCTCTGCAAAACGAAACATTAAATCCGGTGTACGATGGGCTGAAACTACTTTTTTCTCATATCCGATTTCAAGCTCGTCCAGCACAGCACATGCGTGTTGCATGGTGTCCCAGTCTGATGTGCTGCCCATAATGACAGCGACCTGCACTGACATGTCCTTCACTCCCTGTTTATCAATAAGCGCCAAAAATCCGGCACTCGAAAATAACGTTATTTTCAAGACACCGGACTACGAAAAAACAAACGACAGAGCCTCTTAAAGGCATGCCAAAAGCAAGCCTGTTCCACCGCATCCAATGCGGCTTCAGCCGTATGTCTCCCGTAGTCCGGAAATTTAAGGTTTCCAGGTAGAAACTTCCGGGCCATATCCCCGGCATTATACGAGTTAGGATTGTGCTTACCCCATACCAAACAATATACTTTTCCAGCATAATCGTGATGGGTTTCGGCTCCAACATGTGTACCTAATTAAATTGTACCTAAAGTTCATTTTTTATCGACAATACACTTCATAGTTTAACAATTCCCTACACCCTATGTCAACTTGAAAACGAACATTGTTATAATGATGCAATTAAATGTTCGTGTTTAACAAAAACAGGACCCTTTATATGCACACCTCAGGACTATTGTATTACATTTAGCTATCTTCTCTACCTACACTGATAACAGCCAGTAATACATCTTACTCACAAAAATAAAAAGCCGGCACTTCCTGTACAGGTAGTGATCCGACTTTTACTTTTTTACTCCGTTATTTTACGACCAGCACAGGGATGCGCGCATGCTGCACCACATTGTGACTTACGCTACCCAATACAAATTCACGAATACCACCCAAACCGCGACTGCCGATCACAATCACATCGAAGCCATTCTCATTGGCATAATCCAAAATGACTTCGGCTGGCGAACCTTGAATCAGCTCCACCTTGGCATCTACACCTTGCTCAGCAAGCCGCTTTTTAACTTCATCCGTAGTTTGCTCAGCCAAATCATAATATTCTTTATTCACCGAAGCTGGAATCGGAGCCAAACCTTCGCCCATAAAAATCCGCGGAAAATCGAATGCTGTTACAACCTCAAGCTGCGAGGAGGGTGATGCCTTTACCAATTCAGCCGCCTTCAATAAGGCTTTGTTGGATGCATCCGAACCGTCATAAGCAAGCAACACTTTTGAAAATAGCATAATGCGCACCTCTTCCGAATTCAGTTTTTTAAAGCAAAAGACGAAAATTATGTATTCCTGTGTTTGTTCACTTCATTACATCATGTGATAGCCGAGAGAGAATAGTCTTCTCAATCCTCATTAAACTTCCCTGTGAGAAGCTAAACTCCAGCCTTACCGTAAAAAATATCCATAGAGCAATGCGTTAATGAATAGCAACGCAGGAATACCTAATTTAAAGCTCATATGACGTGTTTTATGGCGTTTGCGGTACATCGCAATGAGTACACCCAATGCCCCGCCGATCAGGGCCAGCAAAAATAATGTCCGTTCAGGTACACGATCACGGTGTTTACGTGCTCTCTTTTTATCCTCCGACATTACCAGATAGCCTACTGCATTGATAAACAGCAGCCATACCAACAAGCCTGTCTGCAATGTCTCTCCTCCTTTTGCACACCGTACCCGTTTCAGGTATTAGGACTGATATAGGACTCTCTCCTTCATTATAACCTCACCCCTTTTATAGAAACAACGCCTTCTCTGATTGGGAAAACGTTTTTGCGGAAATAGTAACGGGGTATGAGGGCAATTCCCGAATGCATCTATTTTCGTTAAAGGAGGAACTGTAATGGAAAGCACCCATGAATACGTTGAGAAACTGCGAGAAAATGCAAAAAAGGCAGAACATAACCGTAAACGAGGAAAAGGAACTCCCAGCGCCAGCTTGCCAACAAAACAGCATAGCAAAAACCCCTGAGCATGATCTATATTCAACTATAAAACCATGTAATACTGTAAAACATCAACTACCCCCTTGTCACTCTCATTAAATGAAATTAAAGGTACTCCGTTGTTCACTTTTTACCACAAACAACAAGCAGACTCTTTTTGAGATTTCTGCTTGTTGTTTTGTTTTCAAATATTTTCCATTCAGATATAATTAAAGCGATTACATAT
>NZ_CP191577.1:2734320-2740190 GCF_050516475.1 Paenibacillus ottowii
CAAATATTTTCGTCATATTTAGTAACATAGTTATTGACTAAAGACATTCCTACACTCTATAATGCGTGATATTAACGTAATTCGACAAAATATTTGTCAGTTAATCTATCATCAATATTTCAAGGTTTAAGACTGGAGAGGAGCTTTATATGACTAACATGAAAAAAATGAAAATGATTCCCCTGTTGGCCAGCTTTATTCTCGGAAGTACCTTATGGAGTGGTGGATTTACTGCTAACGCTGCGACTGCAGCTACAACCAGCACAACGGTATCTACTGGTACTACCACTATTACTCCGGACAAACAAACCAATCATTTACCCAATATTAAAATATTGGCCACAGGAGGGACGATTGCAGGGTCATCCTCCGTCAACACAGATACAACTGGCTATAAAGCTGGTGCATTAGGTGTTGAAACCTTGATCAATGCTGTTCCTGAGATGAAAAGTATTGCAAATGTCAGTGGTGAGCAAGTAGTTAACGTAGGCAGCCCTGATGTTAATAATGAAATCCTCTTAAAACTTGCCAAACGCACCAACGAACTGCTTGCCAGAGACGATGTAGATGGTATTGTTATCACCCATGGTACAGACACGTTGGAAGAAACCGCATATTTTCTCAACCTTGTCGTTAAGAGCGATAAGCCTGTGGTTGTCGTTGGCTCTATGCGCCCAGCTACTGCCATCAGTGCCGATGGTCCATTCAATCTTTATAATGCTGTAAAGGTCGCCGGAGCTTCGGCCTCCAAAGGCCAGGGTGTACTCGTATTGCTGAACGATCGCATCGGTGCAGCAAGATATATCACAAAAACGAACACAACAGCAGTCGATACGTTTAAGTCTGTAGAGCAGGGGTACCTTGGAGCGGTAGTAGGCGATCAGGTCTACTACTACAACAAATCCACTCATAAGCATACGACTTCTTCAGTATTCGACATCTCCAATCTCACTCAGCTGCCACAAGTAGATATTTTATACGAGTATCAAAACAATGGCCGCTACCTGTATGATGCAGCCGTAGCAGCTGGTGCCAAGGGCATAGTGGTCGCTGGTTCGGGTAATGGCTCCTTGTCCAAAACCTCCTCAGAAGGCGCAGAGGCCGCAGGTAAAAAAGGAGTGATTATCGCCCGCTCCACTCGCGTAGGAAGTGGAGTTGTATCCCCGTCGACAACAGATGCAGCATCGAACTTTGTGTCCACCGATTCGCTCAATCCGCAAAAAGCACGAATTTTGCTCATGCTCGCTTTGACCCAGACGCACGATGTGAACCAAATTCAAACTTTCTTTAATGAATACTAAGGGCAGTCATCCCAAATCCAATAAATACAACATCCTTATTATGAAAAAGAAGCAGCAGTTGCGGTTAACCACCGTACTGCTGCTTCTTTTATGCAAGATAATTTTTGTCACCAATAACTATTTCATCTGGTATTTAATCGTCTTGATGCTTTACAAGCCATTCGTTTTCCCTTATATGCAGCATCAAGAATGCTGTTTGGGAATCCCGTTCAAGCTTGGAGGATATTTAGCTTGCTTCTCTGGATGAGCAGCGATTTCTTCCTCCAGTATACTTGATTTATTTTGCTGATTATTAATTTTAAGCGGCTTATGTTTGGGCATAAATACTCACCTCCTCGGATTACCATGCCAAGGAGTGAGCTTTTTTATACCGATTTATGCCTGCTGATTGTGTTGCTTGTATCACGTTAGGCTATTCTTTACTCGCCCTGCTTTTGATCCATTGCCGCTTTTAGCAAATCACCCAAACTGGAACCAAAAGATTCTTTCTTTTCAAATTGTTTTACCAACTTTTGCTGTTCCCGTTTGTTTACCCGTTGCTTGTCCTTATCCAGCGTCTCCGTAATACCGCAAGGTAAGCATCTTACATACAAACCTGCTTTGCCCTCTTTCATTTCCATTTTTTTATGACACTGCGGGCAACGTCGATTGGACAGGCGTTTTTCCCCTGAACGACGGTAACCACAATCCGCACTTGGGCATACGAGAAACTTGCCTTTCTTACCTTTCTTCTCCAGCAATTTTGTACCACAATCCGGACAATGGCTATTCGTCACGTTATGGGGCTTGTACTCCGCACTGCTATTTTTTACAGTAGCAACCAATTCTTTGGCCATAGCACGGATAGAATTCAAAAATGGTTCAGGCTGTCCCTGACCACGAGCTATTCGTTCTAACTCTGCTTCCCAACGTGCCGTCAATTCAGGCGTTCTCAGCTGCGGAGCCGCCAGTTCGATCAGTTGCTTGCCTTTGCCGGTTGGATGCATCACATTCCCCTGGCGTTCTATCGTATCCGAACTGACGAGTTTCTCAATCAGATCTGCGCGCGTAGCTGGAGTACCCAGACCATGCTTTTCCATCTGAGCCAGCAAGGCCGCTTCTGTATACCGCTTCGGCGGCATCGTTCGTCCAGCTCGTACAATGCAACGCTGCAATTGGACGAAATCTCCTTTTTTCAGCTCAGGTAAAATAACGCCCCGTCCATTATTTTCACGCTCATCTGCTTCTTCCTCGTCCATTTCATAATGACTTTCGTCATATACAGCACGCCAACCGCTATCTTTTATGGTTGTACCTTTGGCCTGAAATGTTTCCTGCTCCACCATGACCGATACAGCCACAGCATCATAACGTGCAGGGGGGTAGAACAGACTGATAAAACGGCGTGCAATCAGATCATACAGTTTACGTTCCTCTGGACTTAGCTGATTAAGCAATAATGTCTGCTCAGTAGGAATAATCGCATGGTGATCTGTGACTTTACTGTCATCCACAACTCGCTTGGTGATTGGCAATTTGTTACGCAATAGCGGACGTGCTAGA
Organism: Paenibacillus ottowii; assembly: GCF_050516475.1. Taxonomy (NCBI): domain Bacteria; kingdom Bacillati; phylum Bacillota; class Bacilli; order Caryophanales; family Paenibacillaceae; genus Paenibacillus; species Paenibacillus ottowii. Next base: position 2,737,164 of record NZ_CP191577.1, read on the forward strand.
GAAGCATACGGACCTACTGCTACACTACTGAGTCTTTCCTTAAGTGAATCCACCATATCCGATGTAAGATAACGGCTGTCTGTGCGTGGATAGGTCACCAGCTTATGCTGCTCATACAGACGCTGAAGAACATTGGACGTCTGTTTGGCCGAGAAGCCGTAGCGCTGGTTAGCATCTCTTTGCAGCTCAGTTAAATCATACGCCAGCGGATGAGGCTCGTTCTTTTCACTTTTTTTCACACTCACCACTGTACCTTTGGCCCCTTCGAGCCTGCGGCGTAAAGTCTCTGCCTGAGTACGGTCAAACATGCGTGAATCGCCGTTTTCCGCCCGCCAAGTTGCTTGAAAATGGCCAAAATCCGCCGTCAAAGTATCATATTCCTGAGAACGAAACTGGGTGATCTCTTTCTCACGTTCCATGATCATTCCCAATGTTGGTGTCTGTACTCTTCCAGCCGAAAGCTGGGCGTTATAACGAACCGTTAACGCACGGGTTACATTGAGACCAATCATCCAGTCTGCTTCAGCCCTACAGCGAGCCGATTCATATAGACGATCAAACTGCTGACCAGGCAATAATTTTGCAAATCCTGCCTTGATGGCCTTATCCGTCTGCGAGGAAATCCATAAGCGTCGGAAAGGCTTTCTCCAGTTTGCCATTTGTATAATCCAACGCGCCAACAGTTCGCCTTCACGAGCAGCATCTGTTGCCACGATAAGTTCCCCAATATCCTGTCGTTTCATCAGCTGTTGTACAGCTTTGAACTGATGATTGCTCTCCCGTAATACCTTTAACTTGGCGTTCTTCGGAAGAATTGGCAAGTCCTCCAGGTTCCAATTCGCATACTTAGAATCGTAATCCTCAGGCTCTGCTAACCCAACCAAATGACCCAGTGCCCATGTCACCACATACTTTGGGCCTTCTATATAACTTTTATGCTTCTCTCGGCTGCCCATCACTCGTGCAATCTCTCTGGCCACGGATGGTTTTTCTGCCAATACCAATACCTTCATGTTACGCTCCTTTCTCTCTTAATGTTAATTATACCATCCTGCCATCTTGCGATAAATCTAATGCGAACGACAATTACATGATCTTTCCTTACGATAACTATTGCCTATGCATTAATTAGACCAACTTACAAATCGGGCACACTCCATTTTATTAGCAGACCTGCATACGTCAGGCCTCCCCCAAATCCATATAACACCACATGCTGTCCATACCTTAAACGCCCGTCATTCAATCCACACTGTAAAGCCAACGGAATGGACGCCGCCGAGGTATTGCCATACAACTCTACACTCGTCAGCGTCTTTTCCAAAGGTACTGCACTTTTTTCACATATCGACTCAATCATTCTCAGATTAGCGCTATGAGGTACAAACCAGTCAAGATCCTCCTTCTTCATATTTGCCTTATCCATTAATCGTTCGATTCCAGCTGGAACAGAGCGTACAGCCCATTTATAAACCTCACGTCCATTTTGAGCGATAAACCCATTATCTTGCAGCTTCTCTCCATCCAAATAGTTGGACAATCCTGCGCGGTAAAGATGTGCTCCACCTTGCCCAAAGGTTCCTATATCCGAGGTCAAAAACGTTCCTTCATCCTCGTCATATTCAACTAGTGCAACTCCTGCCCCATCTCCAAAAAGAACACATGTCGTGCGGTCTGTATAATCTGTAATTTTGGATAATGTTTCGGCTCCGATCACTAGAACCTTACGATGTAGCCCACCCGTAATAAGACCATTTGCCAAATGAAGTCCATAGGCAAAGCCTGCACACGCAGCACTAACATCCATTGACCCTGTATTCGGTATATTAAAATAGGCCTGAATACGAGATGCCGTACTAGGAAAATAGTAATCAGGGGTGCTCGTCGCTACGATGATCATGTCAACATCGTCTACATTTACGTTATAAAGGTTAACCATACGTTTAATAGCTTGTATACATAAATCAGACACGTATTGATCTTCAGCCGCAATGCGTCGTTCCCGCATCCCCGTTCTTTGTACAATCCACTCGTCACTAGTGTCCACAAGCTTCTCCAAGTCGGCGTTCGTTAAAATCCGTTCAGGTACATAAGTGCCAAGGGCCGTTAACTTTGCTTTTGAATTCACCATTCTGATCACTCTCCTTTAAAGTCCTTATTCATATTATAACACCAGATACTAATACCTGGTACTAATTTTCTTTAAAAAATGTCTATCTATGTACTAGCTAATATCCACAGATTCGGCTGAACTTATAACCAACCTACTCTAATTAAAATTCAACTGTTATTTAACACAAAAAAGACCATGATCTCAATTGGATCATGGTCTTTTTTACTAGTTGCTTGGCAACGTCCTACTCTCCCAGGACCCTGCGGTCCAAGTACCATCGGCGCTGGAGGGCTTAACGGTCGTGTTCGGGATGGGTACGTGTGGAACCCCTCCGCTATCGCCACCAAACAGGAATTAGCGTATTACGTCGCAAGTCAAGAGCTTGGAGCTAGTGAGCTGAGACAGAAGCTGGGACAAAAGCTGCCAAGCTATATGGTGCCGTCGTATTTCATCGGGTTGGAGCAGATGCCGCTGACACCAAATGGTAAAATCGACCGCAAGTCCCTGCCAGCACCAGAAGGTAGTCTGCACAGCGGCGCGGAGTATGTAGCGCCACGCACGGTAGCAGAACGAGCACTCGTAGCGATCTGGCAGTCCGTCCTAGGCGTGAAAACCGTCGGTATTTTGGACAATTTCTTTGACCTGGGCGGCGATTCGATCAAGGCGATTCAAATCGTATCGCGTGCGTTCCAGGCAGGCTATAAGCTGGACATGAAGGATTTGTTCCGCTATCCCATCGTGGCAACACTTGCACCGCATATGCACGAGGCAAGTCGTAGGGTAGATCAGGGAGAAGTGAGCGGGAAAACGGCATTGCTTCCGATCCAGCACGGGTTCTTTGCACAGGCGCAAGTGGATGCGCATCACTTTAATCAGGCGGTTATGCTGCACCGGGAGCAGGGTTTTGACGAGTC
>NZ_CP191577.1:2740200-2755965 GCF_050516475.1 Paenibacillus ottowii
GCTCCGCCTTTCCTCCTTCACCCATGCAGGAAAAGGATGTATCGGGTATTAGCTACCGTTTCCGGTAGTTATCCCTGTCTTGTGGGCAGGTTGCCTACGTGTTACTCACCCGTCCGCCGCTAGGTTACTTAGAAGCAAGCTTCTAAGTAACCCCGCTCGACTTGCATGTATTAGGCACGCCGCCAGCGTTCGTCCTGAGCCAGGATCAAACTCTCCATTAAAGACCAACCGAAGTTGGTTTACAGAAAGAGCGATTAGCTCATTTTTAATGCTAGCGATTCTTCTTAATAAAAGAAGTAATCTTTATTTCATCATCCATTTGTTCAGTTTTCAAAGAACTTGTCTGTCCTCGTTTCATTTAACGAGCCAGGAGTTAGATCATAACATGTTAGTTGCTTTCTTGTCAAATCTTTTTTTGTTTATCTTATCAGCAACCTCGCTTCAAGAAATACTATTCTCAAAGCAACGTCTAATAATATATCATGCCTAAAGTTAATTAGCAAGCACTTTTTATATTCTTTGTTCTTTACTACATAACAGATAATAAGGGCAGCCACTCCGCTCTGGAACGGAATGACTGCCCTTATTGCAAAACTATTTATTCTTGTTCTAATAGTCTGATGAATTCGTCTTCATCTTCTATGGTGGCGATCCCGAGTTGTTGTGCTTTAGCCAGCTTGCTCCCAGCCTTTTCACCAGCGATGACTAGATCCGTCTTTTTGGATACAGATCCGGCAACTTTGGCTCCCAGCGCCTCCAGCTTGGATGCAGCTTCATCACGCGTAAGCTGATGCAAGGTACCTGTGAGCACAATCGTTTTGCCGCTGAAAAAGCTATCTGTCTTCTTCACCTGTGGAGCTTCTGGAGCCTGTGCCTTTACCCCTAGAGACAGCATCTTTTCAATTCCCGCTTGAGTAAATGGATCGGCAAAGAATGCAACAATGCTTTCTGCGACAATCCCACCTACATCCGGCAGTTCTATCAGTTCATCCACCGTAGCAGACATCGTTTTGTGCAAATCACGATAGTGTTCTGCCAACATGCGTGTCGTCGCTTTACCAGTGTTCGGTATGCCCAGAGCATAAAGGAAAGAAGCCAAATCTCTCTCCTTACTCTTTTCAAGTGCCGCCAAGAGGTTATTGGCCTTTTTCTCACCAAACCGTTCCAGCTTCACAAGATCTTCATATTTCAGTGTATACAGATCTGCAGGTTCACGAACTCCCAGTTCATCATGTAGTTGGATAGCTGTTTTGTCACTGAATGTCTCGATATCCATAGCATCACGTGAAGCAAAATGGGAAATTCGGGCCACAATTTGTGGTTTACAACCTAGCTTATTATCGCAAAATAAATGGGCGCCGCGCTGCTGCAGCGGAAACCCACAAGCTGGGCAATGATCTGGTACAACAATTTCCTCCCCGTCGTTCTCAGATGTTACTTTTCCTAAAATCTCCGGAATGACATCGTTTGAGCGACGAATAAACACCCGTGCCCCCAAAGCAAACTTCAGGTTTTTACGTTCGATGTCACCAGCATTGTTCAGCGTACAATTTTGTACAGTGACTCCCGCCAGCTCTACTGGTTCTACTCTTGCCAGTGGAGTGATCTTACCCGTTCTACCTACATTCCACTCGACCGAGTTAAGAACGGTAGTCGTTTCCTCTGCTTCGAACTTATAGGCCACTGCCCAGCGCGGGAATTTATCGGTATAACCAAGAACCTCACGTGTGCGCATATCTGTAATTTTCAATACTGCTCCATCAATGAGATAGTCCAATCCCGCACGGGATTCTTCGATCTCAGTCAACTGCTCCATTACATCATCAAAGTTATCAAAGTAAGTCAGGTATGGATTTACCTTAAAATGATTTTCACGCAGGAAAGTCATCATCTCCTGGTGACTGTTAAACTGAATACGATCCGCATAGCCCACATTGTAGAAAAAAGCATTCAACCGCCGCTCTGCTGTTACTTTGGGATTCAGGTTACGTAAAGCCCCAGCTGCGGCGTTCCGTGCATTTTTAAGAGGTTCTGCAGCAGTCTCATTATATTGGGACAGTACAGAGAGATTCATGATTCCTTCTCCCTGCACTTCAATAGTTCCATTCTTAAAAGGTATGGTAAGTGGTACGGATTTAATCGTTTTCACCTGTGCCAGTATCCCCTCACCTACTACACCATTACCGCGGGTAGAAGCCTGCACCAGCTGTCCATCCGTATACGTCAGGTTCAGCGTCAGTCCATCAAATTTTAATTCTATCGCATAGCCTAGAGATGGCAAAGGCTGCTCCGGGTTCTTAGTATTGTAATCATTGACCAGCTTCACGACACGCGCATTCCATGCACGAAGCTGCTCCATATTCTGAGCTTTATCAAGACTCCATAATGGGGCGAGATGGCGATGCGGTGTGAAACCCTTGAGGATCTCCCCGCCCACACGCTGTGTTGGCGAATCAGGCAGCACAAGCCCGCTGGCCTGTTCAAGCGCTACCAGTTCGTCATAAAGCACATCATATTCTTTGTCGCTGATCTGGGGCTCATCCAATGTATAGTAGTGATAGTTATATGTGTTCAGTTCAGCAACAAGCTGCTCCATTCTGTGCATTGGATTCATGCAGGCGTATCCCTCCGGGAACTTCATTAGGGCAGAGGCCTATGCCATGCTGCCCTATGAGGTTCGAGATTTAATGATATTTTAAATTTATTCTACTTTTGTAATCGGCGCAAAGCCAGCCAACAGACGTTTAACCCCTACCGGAGCCGGGAAAGCAATTTGAAGCTCCATATCATTGCCTGTCCCTTTTACAGCTACGATGGTTCCAATTCCCCATTTGCCATGCTGTACCTTGTCTCCGGCAGCAAAAATGGATGAACCTCCTGCCGAAGCAGTCGGAGCTGGTCTTGCAGGTGAGGACGTGGTGACTGTAACGCGAGGCGATGCGGAAGCAGACGAGCCACTACGGCTCATCATATCAAATGAACGTTCTCCGCCAAAGTTGCTGCTGCCGCCTTTGCCCAGTCCGCGACCACCATAAGATCCGCCTACATCGCCTGAACGGCGGTAGCGGTCACGTTTGATGATCGTATCCTCTTTTAACTCATCCGGGATCTCTTCGAGAAAGCGGGAAGGCGGGTTAGCTGTGGTGCGTCCAAACAGAGTGCGCATCTGTGCGCATGTGAGGAACAATTGCTCCTCGGCACGGGTAATCCCGACATACGCCAATCTGCGCTCTTCCTCCAGCTCTTCATTGTCCAAAAAGGCCCTGCTGTGAGGGAATACCCCCTCCTCCATACCAACGATAAATACGATAGGAAACTCCAGTCCTTTGGCGCTATGCATGGTCATTAATACAACCGCATCACTCTGCTCCTCTTCATCGTCATTCATGGAATCAATATCGGCAATCAGAGCAAGATCGGTCAGGAAAGAGACAAGTGACTTGTCTTCCGTCCCTTTTTCAAATTCCATGGTTACCGACAGAAACTCATCAATATTCTCCAAACGCGAGCGGGACTCAAGTGTATTCTCGTTTTGCAGTTCCAATCGATATTGGGTGGTTTCCAGCATTTTTTCGGTCAACTCAGTCACTGATAGGTAATCTACCATCCGACTTAAACCTTCAATCATATCGTAAAACTCTACAAGTGCATTACGTGTGCGCCCAGCAAAGCCCAAATCATCTACCACTTGAAGCACACGGAAAATTGAAACTCCACGTTCCGCCGCGGCTGCCTGTAATTTACCGACTGTTGTGTCGCCAATGCTTCGTTTGGGCACATTAATGATTCGTGTCAGGCTGATATCGTCGTCAGGATTGGACAGTAGACGTAGATATGCCAGCAAATCCTTAATCTCTTTACGATCATAGAACTTGATTCCGCCCACGATTTGATAAGGAATATCTGATTTAATCAAAATTTCCTCGACAACCCGTGACTGAGCATTTGTACGATACAAAATAGCATGATGACTATAGGTTTTGCCTGCCTTAATATTTTTATGAATTTCTGAGGCGATAAAGTAGCCCTCGTCATGCTCGGAGTCAGCACGGTAAACCTTAATCTTGGCTCCGCCTTCTTTATCGGTCCATAGTTTTTTCGGCTTACGGCCGGTATTTTGACCAATGACCTCGTTGGCTGCATTAAGAATATTTGAAGTGGAACGGTAGTTCTGCTCCAGCAAAATCGTACGTGCTTCCGGGTAATCTTCTTCAAAGTTCAAAATGTTGCTAATATCCGCTCCCCGCCACCGATAGATGGATTGGTCGCTGTCACCTACAACGCATAGCCGGTGATGCTTGTCAGCCAGCATTTTACACAGCATGTACTGCGCACGGTTCGTATCCTGATATTCATCAACATGAATGTATTGAAATTTCTTCTGGTAGAGATCAAGCACCTCAGGTACTTCTTTAAAGAGCTGGATCGTTGCCATGATCAAATCATCAAAATCAAGAGAGTTGTTACTTTTGAGCCGTTGTTGGTACTTGGTATATACCTTCGCCACAATGCCTTCAAAATAATCGCCAATCTTGCGCTCATACATTTCGGGAGTGACCAGCTCATTTTTTGCCGTACTCATCATAGACTGAACCGCTTTGGGTTCAAACTTCTTGGTATCTATATTCAGGTCCTTCATACAGCTTCGAATGACAGACAGTTGATCCGTAGAATCCAGGATACTGAAATTGGAGGTAAATCCAATCCGCTCGATATCGCGGCGTAAAATACGCACACACATGGAGTGAAAGGTGGATACCCACACATCTCTCCCCTGCGGACCAATCAGCTTGGATACGCGATCCTGCATTTCACGCGCGGCCTTGTTCGTAAAAGTAATCGCCAAAATCCCCCATGGGGCCGTCTTTCGGGTCGCGATGAGGTAAGCTATTCGGTGCGTAAGCACCCGTGTCTTACCACTGCCCGCGCCAGCCATAATCAGCAGCGGACCATCCACCGCCTCCACGGCCTGACGCTGAGGCTGATTAAGGCGAGCTACCGCCTCGTGTATATCTATTGATTGCATGCGTGCATGCTCCTTTCCCTAAACTATCATAAAATTTACGCTCTTTCCTTCACAGCTACCGTCTCCAGTGCTTTCGCCAAGTCACGATAAATAATGTTTCCTACTACAATGGTGTCACAAACAGCTGCTGCTTGTAACGCGGTAGATTTATCCACGATGCCTCCTCCGTATAGGACACGGGATCGCTCCGTACCGCGATGTATCTTTTGAACCAGCTCCATATCTCCAAAGGCACCGCTATATTCCACATATACAATCGGCAGTTGCATAAGCTTGTCAGCAATCTGTGCATATGAAGCAGCATCAGAGGCACTCAGCGAAGTATCCGCACTAGTAAGCTTAGCGACGGCGGAATCACCGTTCAAAACAATATATCCTTCCGTCACAAGCAAATCCCAAGGGATCATATAACCAAATTGCTCAATCGCACGTTGGTGCTGACCTATAATCCAATTACTGTCAGTGGTATTCAGCACCATGGGAATCATATATAGATCAAACCCCGGCACCACAGCTTCCAAATCGGATACCTCAAGCACACACGGCACCTCATAACGTCGAACCCGTGATAGCAAATCCACCGTGTTTTCATAGGTTACGCCCGATGAACCTCCGATCATAATGGCGTCCGTACCAGACATACACACGGCATCAAGCGTCTCATCATTCAGTTCTTTGTCAGGATCTAGCTTAAATACATGCCTCCAAGATTGAATTGAATCTGCCAACACACATTCCTCCAGCATCCATTGCTTTTGTCATCATCCAGACGAGCCGAATTCCAATATCCAAAAGCGTTCTATGCTAAGTCTATGACAGTGGCTAAAAGGTGTCAATGTTCGTATTAGATGGGAACACCGCGTTCAGACAGCTCATGGTCTCAGCGCATACACCCAACTGCGTTTACGAAGCTCTTTTTCCGTTAAAACATCCGTATAGAAGCCTTGCACACCCATCTGCTCGTACTCAGTAGCATCCTTCAACTCATTAATCGTATTTACGTAGCACACTGCTCCTGCCTGACGCAAACTTTCTACCAAGTCACCACGCACCCGATTTTCTGGTAAAGTCACTGCCGTGATCTCATTGTGTTGGACAAATCGAATAATCTCGTCATCCTGATCTTCTGTAGCATAGAGCGTATAAATAATGGATGTATAAGGATAGATATTTCGCAGCGTTTGCAGCATTTCTTCATTATAAATTTGAGGGACAATACGAGACAAAAGCTCGGGATTCTTCTCCTGGGCCTGACGGGTCAGTTGTGCAAACAACTGCTTGATTTGGGCAGGGTCCTGCTCTTTTGTATCAGTCACAATATAGGCATCCGGGTAGTTTTCCAATAAATCCAATACATCCTTCCAATCTAATGGAGTATAGGAACCGTGTATGGGGGTGTTTTTAAATTGATGGTAGCTCCAAGGTTTTCCGCCCTGCTTTGTACCAACGGCGTATTCCTGTTGCATTTGCTTTGTAAAGGATTTCGTCCATTCATGGCGTGCCACCAAATGTCCATCCGACGTGAACATCAGGTCGACCTCGAATACGCGGCTGCCTTTTTTATAATTTTCCACAAACGCTTCACGCGCATTGGTATAGGCCAAACCATCAACGGCTCCCATGGCATGCGAAATCACGCGGTGTGTGGTAAAGCCAATATGTTCTTCCGTAGATTGTACTTTGTAAGCCAGTAAAAAAGTGCCGATTAACGTTAAAAGAATGACTGCAGCAATCCATCGTTTCATAGGGTGTCACATCCTTTTCGTACAGGTCAATACCCTACATGCATCTATTCAAAACAGCTCTATATTAGTTGAACAAAAAAAATCAGCTATATAGACACAAAAACACCCTCCGGCTAAACCGAAGGGTGACTCTGGATTAATATGCATTTTTGAAACCATTGCGAATCGTGCGAAAAATAATTTTGATATCGAATAAGAGCGACCAGTTCTCAATATAGAAGATGTCATGCTTAATCCGTTCCTCAATCGATGTATCTCCGCGCAAGCCGTTGCTCTGTGCCCAGCCTGTAATTCCTGGACGAACATGATGCTTCACCATGTATTTTGGAATTTCCTCACGGAATTGCTCTACATAATAAGGCCGTTCCGGACGTGGGCCAACGACACTCATATCACCCAGCAGTACGTTGAAAAACTGTGGCAGCTCATCGAGACTCGTTTTACGAATAAAAGTGCCAAAACGTGTGCGTCTTGGGTCATTAGCAGTCGTCCATCCCGTATCTTCTGTTCCAGGAGGCAGCACCTTCATCGAACGAAATTTATACATTCGGAAGGTGCGACGGTTCAAGCCTACCCGCTCTTGTTTGAAAATAATGGGCCCTCTCGACGTAACCTTTACACCAATCGCTACGGCCAGCATAATCGGTGAGGTCAGAATAATGGCGAATAAAGAAAAGAAAATATCGAATAGGCGCTTAAACAACCGATTCCCTGCTACATCTAGTGGAATATCCCGTACATTGATCATCGGCATGCCTGCAAAATTGTCAAAGTAAGGCCGTGCCGGCAAATAATCAAAGAAATCAGGAATAATAAGCGTGCGCACCCCAGCCTTTTCACACATGTTGATAATCTTGGGGTATTTATCATGCGCATCCAGCGGCAACGCCAGAATGACTTCATCAATCATCAGGCGTGACAGCGTTGCCTCCAATTGATCTAATCCGCCAAGAATCGGGCAAAAATGAGCTTCTTCCTCTTCGTTCCAATGCCGTTTATCATCTAGAAATCCCACTACTTCATAGCCTAAATCAGGATACTGTCTTAGATTATGATAAAATCGTTGCCCCAAAGAACCTGCTCCAAGGATAAGCATGAATTGCTTATTGTATCCTTTTTGACGAAGGAGTTTAAGAATTTGCTTCAAAAAATATCGATAAAACAAAATAATCAGCACATTACCAACCATATAGATCGCCAAATAAGACCGCGAGATGTCGATCTGTTTTACGAAGAACATCACACTCAACAGCACAAACAGGCCGACAATGTGAACCTGGGTAACGCGAAACACGTCATCTGCAAATCTCTTTTTTCGTTTTGGTGAATAGAGTGAGAATAACATTCCCAGCACTACGGCAATCAGACCATAAATTAAGCTCCAACCTCCATATACTTGTATAGGAAGCGGCTCTTTATAAGTGATCCATTCACTTTCAAATTTGAAAAACCAAGCGATCAGAAAAGATAACTGAATGACCGCGAAATCCGCCACAATATATAATTGGGTTAAAAAACGCTGATTTCTGCGTATCATGCTTTCACCTCAGTACGAGATTGTTCCCCGCCGTCCGGCTTAACCGGTGCAGACAACTTATTTTTCAGAAAAGCCATTCCAAACTTCACCGTAATTCCCGCATATACAGCCATGTTGATGATCCAGTTGTATTGCTGTTTATAGTGCTTACGATGGAATATCCACATGGCTCTATGAAACTCATAAATAATTTTCAAAGGACGACGGCGAGCACTGCCTCCTTTGATATGAATAATATATGTGCGCGGGTAGTAGTAAATGCCCCAACCGGCTTGTTTAATCCGGTAACACCAGTCAATATCCTCACCATACATAAAGAAGGTTTCGTCCAATCCGCCAACCTGGTCAATCGTCTCCTTACGCACCAGCATAAAAGCCCCCACCAGTACATCTACAGGATACTCATCATCAGGGCTTAGATGTCCAAGCTGATATTGGTTGTACTTCGGGTTATCCGGGTAACGTTTCGACCAGCCGAAAGCATAGTAAAAAGACGCCGACGGCGTTGGAAACCCTCGCTTACAAGCCTTGTCTAGCGAGCCATCCGGCAGGATGACCTTACAACCCGATGCCCCTATCTTCGGGTGCGTATCCATAAACTGAATCATTGTATCCAGCGTGTCCGGCTGCACCAACGTATCGGAGTTCAGCAGCAACACATAACGCCCGCTAGCTACTTCCATGCCCTGATTGTTCGCCTTGGCGAAACCTGTATTATCTTTATTGGCTATCAATGTAATCTCCGGGTATGCAGCACGAATAGCCTCAACAGACCCGTCATTGGAGTGATTATCGATAACAATCACTTCATATCGATACTGCGTCTTTGACGCATACACTGACTGCAAACAATCCAGCGTCAATTGACACGTGTTATAGTTGACGACCAGTATGCTTACATCCATATTTAAAACGCTCCTGACAAATTCAGTAATCTATTCTACTATCGCCTATTATAGCATACCCCGTCGATCACGGGGCGCAAAAAAGCACACAACTTGTAACCTTACATAGTTGAGGTCTAAAAATCATCGTGGTAAGATATACATGGAAAAAGGGCTGGTGCCAGCCAGCCCCGCGCAACCAACGCTCCAAGAGCGGACGGTTTTGGAACAATCAGGCCGAAAATAGACCCTTCCTTGCGGGGGCGGTCTATTTTCGTTTGTTAGACTCTAACAGTGTGACGATTAACGCCCCGAACGTCAGCATTAAACTGAGCGCCTCAAACACTGTCACAGGCTTCACCCCCCTCCTCGGGAGAGTTAGCCGACCGCCCTTGCCAGCTCTATCGGTTGCACGTTTCAATTATACTATATATTTCCAAAAAGGAACACGCATTCGATGGTATTTTATCTAGCATTCCGTTGTACCTTTGATTATTTGACGCTTCTATATGGAAAAAAGTTTCAATATTTTTCTTTCCGTCTTCTATAATTTCCCCAGTATAAAAACAAACTTATAAATCCAGTTGTCCAACCGTGACTGCCTATAAAATGGAGACTGCCCAATATATTTTATACGTGAAAGTACACCCTTATGGTAGCTATGCAGGAATCGCTCCACATCTCTATACATTTGGGAAGGCATGTCTTGTCCATATAGTTGAACAAATTGCAGGGCTTGTTTACTTAAAATATAGCGATTTTTCCCTTTTACGAATCTACTTAGTCTTTTCCTCCACTTGCCAAGCCAACCATCTGTTGAACCTCCCAGCACATTGTTTTGATGCTGTCGATACCAGATATATGGCTCGTGATCAAATATAACCTCACCAAAAGAGGAGGTACATAAGTAAATCCACCAGTCATGCATGATAATGTTATCCAAAGTATCCGGCATTCTCGTTTTCACGAGCTGAAGTGTTTCTTTATTGATTACCATGGTACAACCTACACATACATTCTCGATGAGAGCATTATGGAAGGATAAAGATCTAGGGATATCGGATGGCCATACTTTGAGAGGTTCCAAGTTTTGAGAGACCATTTGCGTTGCTGAACAATACATCAGCGGTCGACTCCCATCCTTTTCCCTGAGACGTGCTACAGCCCGAGCAAGCTTGTTTGGCATCCACACATCATCCTGATCACAAAATGCGTAATAGTCAAATGCCTCGGACGATCTTTCAATCAGATCAAAAAAACTCGCAATAACACCTACATTATTCTCTCGGCATAACCTAATCTGTTGGGGATAACGTTGCTCCAGTATACTCAACTTATCAACCGTGTCATCTGTTGAGCCATCATCACGGATTAGAATCTGAACTTCTACGTCTTTTTGATTGATGAGACTTTCTACCTGCTCGTCTAAGTAAGCCGCTCCATTATATGTAGACAATAAAATTTGTACTTTAGGTCTGTTCAGAGTCATGCCCTCCTTCTTTAATAATATGGGCTACAGGGATGTGTATGTCCCACCTGCCTATACATTATAATGCTCATCGCGCTTTATCAACATAGTCTTAAATCAACAAAATCTCCCAATCCTGAAATGATGGGAGATTTTTGATAGCTATGATAAAGTTTAAATTACTCGGATTTATTAAAATACTCACGCAAAAATTCACGTAATCCCTTGCGCCAATCTTGTAAATCGTGGAATCCGTTACTCCGAATCGCAATATGCTCCATTACGGAATTACGTGGCCGCGCTGCGGGTCTGGGAAACTGCTCTGTGCTGCATGGCTCTAGATTTGCAGTGATCTTTACAGCAAATAGCTCTGCGGCATCATGCAAAATAGCTTGTGTAAACTCGTACCAGGTGCAAGAACCGCTATTGGATGCATGATATACGCCATACTTCTCCGTTTGAATCAATTCCGCCAAAAAGCGTGCCAAATCCACCGTATAGGTGGGTGCGCCTTTCTGGTCGTTCACAACCTGAAGATGCGGCTTTTCCTGTCCCAGCTTCAGCATTGTTTTTACAAAATTGTTCCCGTGCAATCCGTATACCCAAGAAGTACGTACAATAAAATATCTGGAGGAAAGTGTTTGGGCCAGTATCTCTCCGGCCCGCTTGGACTTTCCGTAAATACTCTGCGGATTCGTATTGTCATACTCATGATATGGCTGCTCCGCTGTTCCATCGAACACGTAATCCGTGCTGATATACACCAGCTTGGCTCCTGTTTTTTCCGCAGCCAATGCCATATTGCGTGTTCCCGACGCATTGACTTGGTAAGCCGTATCTATATCAGACTCGGCTGCATCCACAGCCGTATACGCTGCACAGTGGATGATAGCATCAGGTTGGTACTGTCCCACGATCTTTACAACCTGCTCCAAATCCGTTATATCCAGCTGTTCCCGATCGTATCCCCAGACATCATGTCCCTGGCCCTGAAAAACGTTCACTACGTCTTTGCCAAGTTGACCGGATGCTCCAGTAACCAGCACCTTCATCTTACGCATCCCCCAAGCGGGAACCGTACTGCTTAGCATAATATTGCTGGTACTCGCCGGATTGAATACGAGTCCACCATTCCTCATTGTCCAAGTACCAGCGAATCGTTTCTTTAATGCCCGTCTCAAAAGAGTGTTTGGGCCTCCAGCCCAGCTCATTCATGGTTTTGGTCGGATCGATCCCGTAACGGCGGTCATGCCCCGGACGATCCTGGACATACGAAATTAGAGATTCTGGCTTGCCCAGCTCCTCCAATATCGTTTTGACGATATGCACATTGGTCCGTTCGTTATTTCCCCCGATATTATATACTTCACCCAACTTGCCCTGATGAATAACCAGATCAATTGCACTACAGTGATCCTCTACATACAACCAATCGCGAATGTTCAAGCCATCCCCGTATATTGGTAGCTGTTGATCGCTCAGTGCACGGGAGATCATTAGAGGGATTAGTTTTTCTGGGAACTGATATGGACCATAGTTGTTAGAACAACGCGTGATATTCACTGGCAAACCGAAGGTTTCATGATATGCACGAACTAACAGATCACCGCCTGCCTTGGAAGCAGAATAGGGACTATTAGGCTGCAACGGAGTTTCCTCCGTGAACAATCCTGTTTCACCCAGAGAGCCGTATACTTCATCTGTCGATACCTGTACAAATTTGGTCACATTATATTTTTTGGCGGCATCCAATAACACCTGTGTACCTAGTACGTTTGTTTTTACAAACACTTCCGGCTCCAAAATACTCCGATCTACATGCGACTCTGCCGCAAAATTTACCACCACATCAATTCCTTGCTGCATCAGTTGGTCCATCACTTGTGCATTAGTAATGTCCGCTTTCACAAAGGTATGTTTGGGATGATCTTCGATGGATTTCAAATTTTCCAAGTTGCCTGCATACGTAAGAGCATCAATATTCACAATTTCGTAATCGGGGTGCTTTTTTAACATATACAATACAAAGTTACTGCCTATAAAACCGGCACCGCCGGTGACAAGAAGTTTCATACAAGCCTCCTGTACTGAGAAATGTAATATTAGACTTCTGAACCATTTTCTTAGCTCAAAAGCATACAAAACATTAATTTTTTGTACTAATTTCTAAGCAAAATTGATCTCCGCTTCTTTCAGTAATGGCTGCTGTTTATCCTTCTCTGAAAGTATCGCCGTAGAGGTAGGCCAATCAATACTCAGTGCAGGGTCATTCCAAAGTATCCCTCTGTCGTGTAAAGGAGAGTAATATTCATCAACCTTATACAACACCTGTGTATTTGGAACAAGCGTACAAAAACCATGAGCAAACCCCTTAGGCACCAATAACTGGCGATGATTATACTCACTTAGAATGACACTAATCCATTGTCCAAATGTAGGAGAACTTTTTCGAATGTCCAGAATCACATCATAGATAGCACCTGTGATTACCCTGATAAGTTTAGTTTGTGCCTTCGGATTTAATTGATAATGAAGCCCACGTATAACTCCTGCATCAGCAGAAAGTGATTGGTTATCTTGTATAAACGTATGAGTAATCCCCTTATCTTGCATTACCTGTTGATTATAACTTTCCATAAAAAAACCACGTTGATCACCATGAACAATTGGCTCTATTACACTAGCGCCCGCCAATCTTAAAGGTATCACCTTCATAATATACCTTCTTCCCTCAATGCTTTGAAACTTCCCCTTACAACTTTAACTTACCAAATTCCTCACCAAATATAATGTTTTGCGTGAGTTCATTTGCTCTTGCCAGCGAAGTATGCGTTCCTGCGTCCGTCCACCAACCTTGAAGAATATCATAGGTCAATGTTCCGTTAGCAATATATGCATTATTTACGTCCGTGATTTCTAATTCTCCACGTGTCGAAGGTTTTAGGGTTTTCACAATATTAAAAACATTATGATCAAACATATATATTCCCGTAACTGCATAATCACTTTTAGGTAGCAGAGGTTTTTCTTCTATTGATACAATACGTTGATTCTGAATTTCTGCCACACCGAATCGCTGCGGATCATGGACCTTTTGCAATAATAATTTTGCGCCAGTATTCTGTTTGCGAAAATTTTGCACAAACGGAGAGATATCATCCTCAAACACATTATCCCCTAAGATAACAACCATCTGATCTTTGCCAATAAAATTCTCCGCCAGATCTAATGCCTGGGCAATCCCCCCCGCTTCGTCCTGTACCTTAAATGTAAATGCTACACCCATTTCTCGACCGCTTCCTAGCAAATTCACAACATCCCCCATATGTTCTTTGCCTGTTACGATAAGGATATCCGTAATATTAGCTTGTTTTAGCTTATATATGGAATGAAAGATCATAGGGTACTTACCGACAGGAAGCAGGTGCTTATTGGTCACTTTGGTTAAAGGAAAAAGGCGAGAACCTGTCCCGCCTGCAAGAATTATACCTTTCATATGTCGACTCCTTAATTATTAATTTAAAAATAAGAATAAATTTTTAACCTAGCGTTATAACGCACTCTTTTTAGTTTGTCTTTAGTAGGTAGCAAAAACTCACTCCAAATATTTAGAGTTAATAAGGTTATAAAATTACTTTACCTAAATAAAGTGATCCAATTTGCACTTTTATTTAGAGTGTTACACCAACAAATTCCTTCAGGCTATGAAAATAGCTCATAGCTTTTCAGGACACTTTTTTCTTTCATTAACATAAGCAAAAGTCCAATACTTGTTTAATATGAAATTAAAAATAGGGACGATAATCAATGCAAAAAATTGTCCTAAAAGATAAGAAAAGTTAAAAGCATAAACGATAACATACATAATTGATAGGTTGAGAACCAAACCAGTTAGAGAGACTAAAGTGTACTTAACTAAAATTTTAACCCCCTTCCCTGAAGTACTAAATGTCCACTGACGATTTATAAAATATGAAATCACCAGTGAAAATATAAATCCGATAAATGAAGAAAATATTGGTTCGAAGTTCAGCTTTTCAACTAACAATATTATAGTTGAAGTATGAATAAGGGTCCCCAAAGCACCTACAAACCCATATTTCAAAAATTGTAATAGGTTATTTCTCATGGGAACTCCCTTTTAGATTTAAGTGTTTTCCCTTAAGTAGATCAACTTCTTTTTTCAATAATCCTATCTCTTGCGAGAGAACTTTAATTTTATTTGAATCCCTTGACAAGGCAACTGTAAGACTATATAAAATAACAAAAATTGAAATTATAGCAACTAAAAACAAGGCATTAACTGGCATCTCAATATAAAAAATACGCGAAATAAAAATCAATAACATCAATAGTATTGAACATACAAAAAACAAGATAACTTGAAGTTGGAAATGAATCATTGCAATACCTCATAGCTCTTTTTCTCTCTCAACAAATCAATTAATATCGCTAAAGACACCTTAATCATATAATATAGCGACTTAACAGATTTTATAGAGGATTCACCTGCCTGTCTTTCCATCATTGTTACTGGTATTTCCATAACTTTATGATTAGTTCTAATTAAATGTACGATTGACTCTGGCTCTGGGTAATCACTTGGATAATATACATTCGCAAATACAGAAATTGATTTACGACCACATGCTCTAAATCCTGAAGTTGGATCAGTTATCTTCACTCTAGTAAAAACATATATTAAATCACTAAAATATTTTATACCAATCCTTCTTATACGCGTTGATTGAAAACCCACTTTTTCGATATATCTCGAACCTATAACCATGTCCGCCTTATTATTTAAAATTGGAGTTATTATTTTTTCGATTTGTCCAGGGTCATGCTGCCCATCTCCATCAACCTGAATGGCAATGTCATAATTCTTGTCATAGGCATATTTGTACCCAGTTTGCACAGCTCCTCCAATACCTAAATTACAAGGAAGATCAATAACATTTATACCATTTTCCTTGCAAACTATAGATGTATTATCAGTAGAGCAGTCATTTATAACTATAATATCGTACTTATTTTTCTTGAATTTATTAATTAACTCTTTAATATTTTGCTCCTCATTATACGCTGGAATTATAACTAAAATT
>NZ_CP191577.1:2755980-2756911 GCF_050516475.1 Paenibacillus ottowii
AAACACAGAGGTATAATTATAAAAGTACATAAAATGGACGGATACAGATATCTAATTTGCTGTGCTGGAATTGCTGCGAATAATCCTATAACATTAAGCATAACAGGTGAAAAAATAATTAAGCTTCTCAAATTATTGCGAAAAACAAATATTAATCCAAATAACATTGAAATAAAAATATAAAGTGCTGGCCTCCAAAGCAACCAAACTAAATCACTTTCTTGGGTTCTATCAAGAAAAGCTTGAATTCGAACTAATGAATCAGGGATGAGAGACTCAGTTTTCAATTTGTACTTATCTAAATATTCACGACCTGTATGAACAATCCCCCTTTCAGTAAACAGAGTACTAGAATTACTCGGTTGAGATATCCTCCAAACTACAGAGGTTTGCTGTAACCAGCTTTTAATAGCAATTTTAGGTTCTTTTGCAATGAGTTCAAACCAAACTTTCATAAACTGAACTTTGTATTTCTGATCATTAAAAATCAACATATCAAAATTAGAATTAAAGATGATAGGATCTACAACGTAGGGATTATATTCAGATATCCATATTTTGGGATCCATAGCTTTTTTAATAACTTGATTTTGTTCCTCGTCTAATTTCACACCTGATGAAAGAATAGATGCCACCTGTTGAATTGGTATATTAAATGTTAGTATACTTGGACTCGGGACAATATCCAATACTTTTACTAACACACTCTTTATACCAAAAAAAAGCACGAGGACTGTTATTCCTATTAGCGCTATCTTTTTCCACTTAGATTTATAAAATACAAGCAATAAGAACTGTGTTCCAATTACTGATATAATTCCATTATGTCTGAACATCAATACTAAAAAAAATGAAAGAGCAAGAAGAAATAAATTTTTCTTAGATTTAAACCATTGCTCTTTCCCTGCATACAAATTAATTAAAACAATAG
>NZ_CP191577.1:2756940-2758214 GCF_050516475.1 Paenibacillus ottowii
TACTATAGGTCACATCTTTCCATATGCTTATTATCATCATTGAATTTACTGGTATCAATGAAAATAAAATAGACATCCCCCAAAGAATTTTTCTATTCACTTCAAATTTTAATAAAGAACGAAACCCATATAGTAAAGCACTAAGAAGAAACATCATTTGAGCTAAAACTATAGCTGCTGGTGAATACCAAATCTTAGTAATAAGCAATTTAAATAATGTATCATAAATTGGATGCGCATCCCCAAATTCAAATGTTGATAATTGTCTCCACTGGTCTAAGGAATCACCACTCATTAATCCAGGATAATAGGATAGAAAATATATACTCCATGAAATTATTATCGGCACTAAGAATACTGCACTATCCCCTTTACCAATAGACAATGATTTAGGAGTTCTTTGAATAGTGATTCTAGTTAAAAAGATAAAAATAGTAAAGGATAATAAGATCAAATCGGCTAAAAACACTAGACATTTCTCAAAAATTGAGGCTCCCTTTAAATTGTCTAAATGAATTTCTTTTGTGCTATCATCATTAGTACCATAAAGGTCATAGTCGTTTTCTTCACCATCAATAACTAAACGAACTTTACCAGAATAGGGATGGTTACTAAGTTTTAGGCTTATATTACTTTTCACCTTACCTTCCCAATTTATCAAGACATTATCACCGTGTGTATAAACAGGAACACCATTAATCAGTTCCCAATCACCTATCAAATTCATTTCATTTAATGGTAAAATTCTATTATCGATTTTAATCTCTTTAACCCAGACCTCGATACCTAATGATTGATTATTTTTCTCTCCCAGTGGTTGAACTTTTAAAGTGTGATAATTATCAACGTTAAATGGTATCATCAGAAGGATTGAAAATGAAAAAATAATACTTACAATTAAATTCCGTCTTTTGCTCGCATGTAAATGTTTCGAATCAAAAAACTGTTTAAATAAATTCCTAAGTGCATATCCTATTGTAATTGTTGTAAGCAAAATAAAAAAAACAAAAATCACACGTCTGTTTGTTATACTTGGAATAAAATGGTAGATAAAAGCCAGACTTATACATAAAGAAAACACATAACTTAGTGCTCTGGTTATAATAGAGTTATTCATTAGCAACCTCATTCTAATTCTTCTAAAAATAGTTTAAAACAAATAATCACGGAGACAATTCATTAACCAAAATTGATATCATTTAATTATTTTTCTAATTATCAATTTGTATTTTATTTTTCTGAAAAAGCCAAAGACTTCAGGAAAATGTCTGCGT
>NZ_CP191577.1:2758224-2787654 GCF_050516475.1 Paenibacillus ottowii
CTGCTATCACATACCATTGAAAATAAAATTTACTTTTCTTTTCTATGATATCTTTCGAGTTGTGAACAAAAAGACTATTATCCTCACAAATCGATTTTACAGCTTTATAGAATTGTTCAGATGATTCGTCCCAACCTGGCCAATTGCTAGCAGTATCTATAGCTTTATCCTTCAAATCTCTTAATAAAGTAGGAGAATGCTTTAAGCTATTTATAAAATTCAAAACAGCTTTGTCATCATCTTTTACAGCGACCAACGCATTCTGATCTGAAACAATATATTCATCATGGCCTGTAACATTATATGTTATCGAGGTACCACCACAATGGAACATCTCGAGAGGAGGACCAAACATTCCTTCCACATAACTGAGTTTGATAATAACATCACAAGATCTATAAATTTGAGCTGTTTCAAAAATAGGAACTTGGGAGAATACTTTGTCTACTCCAGGATAAGAACTTATTGGACTTGAAGTTAATAACCAAACTTCATCAGCGTCAGATTGTTTGCAGATTTCTATCGTTTTTGGAACATTCTTGAAAGGCACGTCTATTGGCCCTTCTACTAAAACCCTAAGTTTCCCCTGTTCTCTTGCCTGATGTCTAACACCTTCAATCGAATAAATATCTTTTCTAATACCATTGGGCACTAATTTTGCGTCTTTATTAAAGTGTTCATTTAAATGCTTTTGTATCCATTTTGCTTCGGTAATTATGTGCAAGGGAAGCTGATAGGTAGAGTCTACCAAGTGCCGTAGTGATCTCTCATTCTCATCATAAAATCTTGATTCAATAGACTGAACAAAATAAGCATATGTTTCTGCGGTCACTCGATATAGTTCGTAAACAGTTCTCCACCAAGTTGCAATACATACATCAAATTTATCATTTTCGACTTCTTTGTATGTTTTCCAAATTAAAGACCTAGCTTCAGGATGCCAATGTAATCTCTCCATATTAACTTCTTCTTCAGTAATAATTGTTACAAGTACACCTTTTTTTGTTGCTCTTATTGCATGTTCAAAAATTACATACGAACCTCCACTAATATCAGGAGATCCTAATAAGAAAGCCCATTTCATTTTCTTCTTCCCCTAATCATGTTTTGATTTTGATAACTTTTCTATAACCTCATCTCTTTCATCAATCATTTGTGTCATACTTTTAATAGCATCATCTCGATCATCTATCATTTGTGTCATTTTTTTCATTGCTTCATCTCGATCATCTATCATTTGCGTCAGGTCTAAAATGGTCCTATCCTTTTCATCTAATGACCTCTTAAGCTCTTCCACAAGCTGCCTATCGTTTGCGGAAACGACCATTCCAATTTGATGATGATTATTCCCACCTTTAAAACTTTTATTATATTTGTAACGTCCATAAATAGGCACTAAATAGCCAAGTCCATGACTACTAAGTGTTATTGGTCCCCAAAAGCCCTTTTCAAGAATAGCTCTCGGGTTTCGTGTCAATATAAAAGTATTTTTAAACTTTTTGATTAAGTCAAACTTATTTTTTGTACTAAAAGTAGAATACTCGAATACCCCAAAATTCTCATAATGATACAGACCATTAAAGAAATTTATCTCCGCTTTTGTTGGAAATAAGACCATTCTAGAATGAATTTTAGCAATTTGTTCAGTGTAATATTCAAGTTTTACACTTCTATTGCAGAAAAGATTACACAATCTCTCAAAAAAATCATATATTTGGCTCTGTAATGGGCTTATTACTTCATCGAATAATTTCTTTTCCATATCTGTTTGGACGGTTTCGACTTCAATCCTATGATTATAATCATCACGAATATATTTATTAGCACTTCCATGAGAAGCACCCAACACTATTTCGTATAATGCTCTATTTTCATTGTATACATTAAAATAAGGAGTTCTATAAGGAATAGAAGAGAATAGGAGTCCCTGCTTTTTATTATTTTCACGAATATCTCCTGAGGCAATTAACCCTAAATAGTATCCATGTACTGATACATTTTCGTTGTATATTCTATATATATTATCTTGTATAGTGCCCTTCCAACCCACATCAACTAAATGAAAGCCCTGTTTTTTTATATTCACAGTGAAATTTTCTATATAACTGTAAAAATTATCTCGTTGCTGAAGCCTTGATTCTTCATATTTTTCAATAAACGTCGAATCATTTCTTAAATCCGTAAAAATCTTGCTACTAGGGAAATTTTCAATTTTTAACTTGGCATCTATATTAAGTTTATGAGAAATTTCTTCTATTACTTTTTCCTCAAAACTTAAACTTGACAAAAAATCGTATAACGAAATATGGATATATTGTCTAAACAAAATCTCAAACTTTTCACTGTCAAGAGGCAGTAAGCTCGGTAAAAATGTAGATTTTCTAGATACTTTCAAGTAATGAGGCTTAACATAAAAAGTATCTTTGTATCCCTCTTTTTCCTGATATAGGTCAAATAACTTTAACAGAAATTCTCCTTCTCTTGACAAAAAGAATACATTTTTCACGCCATTTTTCATCAGAGACTTGTGAAGCATAACGATATAAAAAAACAAAGAACAGGATATTTCTAGAAATCTCCCCACATGTGACATATCCCTTGCCATCGCGGTTAACTCATTAGCATAATGAGTCTCGCTCTCAACCCGCTTACGAAATTCACTATAGAAAGCATGCTGTTGTTTCCTATCTATATAATAAGCATCAATACCCTGAGAAAGAGGCACTTTGTAATCTGAGTGTTCATTATCGCCTACCATAATGATGTCTGAGGGATTGAAGTTATTATCATCAACTATTTTTGTGAATAGTTTACCGCTTTTCTTAGTCAGCAAATACTCACTGGATACATAAATCTCATTAATGTACTGAAGAATTCCATGTTTAGCAAATAACTCAGCTATTAACTTTTGCGAGAGATAAAAATCCGAAACACAATAAATTTTAATATTGTGCTTAAGTAACTGAACTACTACTTCGAGCCATTTTGGATCAATGTATTGAACTGCCATTTCTGTTTCAATTTCAATTTTTTCACATATAGAAATAAATGTATCCTTATCGATATCATTGTTCAAAAGTCCTTTATTAATCAGAACTACATACATCGAGGATAGCAAATTGGAGTAGTTAAATTCCATGTCAAAACCTGAATTTGCATTATCTTTACACATTTCGGCTTCCATATTATTTCTCAATCTATATAATTCTTCATAATCAATTGAATCGCCAAAATAAATGCTAACTCGTTTAGCCCATATTTTCTTCACATATTCCGGTTCTACATGACGGAGAATTATTGTATCAAACACATCAAAGAAAGCTATTTTTTTGTTTTTTTCCAGTACCGTATGAATTAAATTTTCCATGTAGGCTCCTTAATCCGCTTTGTTTCTGAAATTAAAAATTATTTTCTTACTTTCGTAATAGTTAACTTTAGTTTCTAAGAGCTCAATTCTCTTATACAAGTCCACAATATTCGCCCTTAAGTTTTGAATTTCATTTTGGTACTGATTACATAACTGATCTCTTTCCTCAATCATCTTTTCCATATTGCGTATTAATTGATCCCGTTCCTTCACCAAACTTTCAGTCGCTTCCAGGGCAACATCCCGTTCATAAATCAAACTCTCATTCTTCTTTATGACTTCATCACGTTCGGATATCATAATTTCATTACTTCTAATCGTTTTATCACGTTCTGATATCATCATCCCATTGCTTTTTATTGCCTCATCCCTTTCAGCAATCATCCGTGAGTTGTCGTTTATTATTTTATCACGTTCTTCAACCATCAAAGAGAGATCATTTGTTTTTATTCGCTCAAATGAATATAGAGCCTTATAAGTATACAGATTTATCTTGTCCTCAATATTTTGATCAAGTAATAAATTATATACTTTATCTCCCTTAGGAAATAGAATCCCCAACCCCCAACTGTGTTTAAACTCCAAGTAAGAATATTTTTGCTTTACCTCACTCCAGAAAACATTTGAACCATACTCAAGAGGACTAAAAACATCATGAAAGAAGATAACACCGTCTTTAGACAACTTAGGTAGCCATGTCTCAAAATCATGCTTCACCGCTTCATAGGTGTGTAGACCATCTATGTGGATTAAATCAGCTGTGCCCTCATTCACTTCAGATAATGCATTATCAAACGTCATCCTTTTCAAGTCAATATTTAAATGACTAAAATGAGCCGCTACTGTACTTTTCACAGTACGGTATACTTCTTCGTCATAATACCCAGCCTGCTCATCTCCAGCCCAAGTATCTATAGCAATAAGCTTTGTGTTTAAGTTGAAATCCTTAACAGCCTGACAGAATGAAAAAAATGAACATCCATAATGGGTTCCCAGCTCTACAATTGTATTTGGTTCAATAAAGTTAATATAATCGTATGCAAACCAACGATGACCTTCCCATGGGGCCACTTTCAACTTCTCGTTGATCTGGTCGGATTCGAATGTTGGCGTGCTAATATCCCATTTATTCAAATCGATCTCTCCTTATAATTCTTCAATTGCAACATGCTCAATTTTATTATTAAAGATCGCATGGATTGAAGTGAATACAATATTTTTGAGTTGAATGACATTATGGGCCCAGCATTGTATAGTATGTTGCATCTCATGAAACCCCTCACCCAAACCAAGAGTCACGAAATACTCGTTTTCTTGAATCTCAGGCCATCTAAACTGTAACTTGACAAGATAAGACTTACCTTTTGTTACAGAACCTGAAAATATATTTGAACCGGTTGTATTTTCTCCAAAAATAGCATTTCCATACTTATCATTCACAAGATAACCAACGATCAATTCATCTGTTGTTTTATGAGCTTCTATCAACATATCAATCTCAACTAGATCATTCGCTGAAATATATCCTTTATACTTTTCGCTATTCACACTGAAGTCCAAAGCTTTGATTATGACTTCTTGTGCTCCACCTAATGACTCTTCATTAACAGGTATCCAGTTTAAAGGAATACTTGTTTCTTTATTCAATTCCAAAGCGAGGGAATTTGTCTCCGAGTTAGCTTTAAACACCTCAGAATGTACGGATTTAGTATAGTATTCAATCCCTTTCAAGGGATCCCCCTCAAATACAATCTCCCCATTTGAAAGAACAATAACTCTATCTGCCATATTAGCAATAGAACTGAGATCATGTGTCACGAGCAATTTTGTGATATCTGACATTTCCTCTTTCATATATCGATTGCATTTCTGCTGAAAAAAAACATCTCCTACTGATAATGCTTCGTCAACTATGAGAATCTCTGGCTTAAAACTGATCATTACTGAAAATGCTAATCGGGCAAACATACCACTTGAGTATGTCTTAACCGGTTGGTGGATAAACTCCCCAATATCAGCAAACTCAATAATCTGTTCCAATTTACTATTCATTTCTTCTTTCGAAAAGCCACGCATTGTTCCATTTAGATAAATGTTCTCTATCCCAGTATATTCAGGGTTAAATCCAGTTCCAAGCTCTAAAAGTGCTGAAATCTGACCATTAACCAGTCTATCACCATCAGTTTGTGTCAAAACCCCAGTAATTATTTTTAAAAGTGTGGATTTACCAGAACCATTCTTTCCTATAATACCTAATGTCTCCCCCTTCTTAACGTTCAGAGATACATCTTTCAAAGCAAAAAAATCAGTATGATAGGACCCTCCAAAAATATTCACAGCTTCCTTAAGCCTGTCAGTCGGTTTTGAATACAACTTATACTTTTTATATATTTTTTTTAATTCAATAGCTATTTCTTCCATAATAACCTCCACAACTTATAGCACATCCGCAAAATGAGGCTTTAACTTTTTAAATAAATATATGCCTAAAAGCATGATAAATGTAGAAAGAATCCAGAAATATGCAGTTTGATTATATCGGTGCCAAAACCAAACATGATGTATAAAGGTATCGCGATAACCCTCAACAATGTAGTATACCGGATTAAGCTTAAACCATTTAATGAGCTTATCTGAGATAATTTCAGGTGACCAGACAATCGGAATCAACCAAAATCCAATCTGAACGAAAATCCCCAAAACTTGCAATGCGTCTTTCATAAAAACAACTAGAGAAGACGTAATAAGCGTTATTCCAATTAATAAATAAAACAAACAAAACAAATAATAAAATACCTGTATATAAACAACATCTGGGTTATAACCAAAATAAAAAAGTATACCACTAAGAAACAACAAAAAGAATAAATGAATAAAAAACGAAGATATTATCTTAACAATCGGAAGAAAGCCAATACGGAACGAGACCTTCTTCACTAAATAACTATACTCTGGAAAACTATTTGAAGAAGTAAGTAGAGCTTCTGAAAAAAAGAACCACGGAATCATTCCACAAGTGAGCCATAAAATATACGGGGTCCCATCGGGTCTACTACCAGAACGAAATCCAACTTCAAAGACGAACCAGTACACTGCTATAGTCATGAAAGGTTGAATAAAAGCCCAAAACATTCCAAGATAGGATCCTGCATATCTAGTTTTAAAATCATTTTTAGCTAGCTCAAATATAAGTTTTAGTTGAGGTTTAATAATGCTAGTTCTTGCCGCCATTTGATAACTCCTTCTGATAGTAATCCAAGGTTAATGCTAGACCTTCTTCCAAAGTGTATCTCGGGGTCCAATTCAAAAGTTCAGCCGCTTTTTGGTTAGTCAAAGCACTTCTCAGAATATCGCCCGTTCTTTCATTACGATACTCAGGTCGGATACTGGACTGTAATAAAGAAGCTATTAGATTATAAAGTTCATTTATTGTTACTTCTCTATCAGTACTTATATTTACAACTTCATTGTGGGCCGTAGTTAAAGCAGCTAGGTTTGCCAAGGCGATATCCTTAACGTAGACAAAATCCCTAGTTTGCTCTCCACTTCCATATATCACAGGTACGTGCTTCTGTAGCAACTGATTCAAGAAAATTGAAATGACTCCACCTTCACCTTTAGGATCCTGTCTTATCCCATATACATTTGCATACCGTAAAATTGTGTGCTTTAAGCCATAAGAAACAGAATACAGTTTTATATACTCTTCAGGTGCATACTTAGAAATCCCATAAAAAGAAATGGGGGAAACAGGATGTTGTTCGTTAATACTTACATATTGAGGCACTCCGTATACTGCAGCAGAAGAGGCGTATATAATTTTCCTAACATTGTGAGAAACACATTGATTTAAAATATTGATTGTCCCGTTTATATTTATTTGTGCATCTAAGTACGGATCTCTAAATGATTCTTGCACACTTATTTGAGCAGCGTGATGAATTACAATTTCTGGCTCTACATTTGAAAAAATATAGTCCAAACTATTAGTATCACGAATATCAGCTTCGAAGAATTCAGCAAAAGGATTTATATTTTCTCGCTTACCTGTAGAAAGGTTATCAATAATTGCAACCTTATGATTGTGTTTTATAAGTAAATCCACGATGTTAGAGCCAATAAATCCTGCTCCTCCAGTTACTATAACTTTCATAAAACTTCTCCTTTTTTTCGATTATATACTGCAAATAAGTTTATCTTTTTGAATATAATTACAAAAGTACTTTGAACAACTGGTTAACTCATTTTCTCTATGCTAAAATGTTGACGTATCTATAAGAAAAGGAGATTGTAAACCTTGTCGAATCCAGTATACGGGAAACAGGCCAAAACGTCGACCCGTGGCGATAAAAGGCCGGTTATATTTTGGGTGTTAATTGTTGGCATGATTTTGTTCTTAGCTTGGGCCCCCTTCCAGGCTGCACTTTTTAATGGTCAAATGCTCGACTTTGAGAAGCCTCTGTATTGGGCTTTGATCATCAGCACGATTCTATTAATTTTAGGAATCGTAACCTATTATAAAAAATTCAAGCTAGAAGAGCAAAGGGATTGGCTAGCTGTACTAGTATTACTGCTTCCTCTGACCTATGTGCTTTCACTGACGTCAGCAGCTTCGCATTACCTGGCCATGAATATGGTGGTGGTACAATGCGTATATGCTGCCCTGTTTATCATCTCAATCTATCTACTTCAGGATCGTTTAGGCAATAAGATTATTCACAACCTGATTATGACTATTGCCTATATCATCGTAGGCTTTGGCTTCATTAACTGGTTCGGGCAGTGGGTGCTTGCCGGCAAGATAGTAGGCTGGTTTAGCCAATATGTGTATCAGTATCGCTATACCAACGCAGTTATGACAGATACAAATGGTCTCCGGCTGACATCAGTGTTTCAATATGCGAATACATATGCCGCCTTTCTAATGGCTTTCCTGTTCGCTGCCGTTTTCTGTCTGATGAAATCAAAACTATGGTATGGCAAGGCTATTCATGCCTTCATGTTGGTGCCTATTCTGGTCTCGCTGTTTCTAACTTTGTCACGGGGCGGTCTGGTTATGCTGCCTGTCGTGTTCGTGCTGCTCTTGCTTTTCCTTAACCCTGCACGCCAAATTATATGGATTTTACATTGCGCCATTGCTGGTGCAGTATCAATATCTATCTTGGCGCCGATTACAAATATGGGATTACAACTCAATAAGACCTACAACGGTGGAGAGGCGGCTAAAGGATGGGGATTACTTATTGGAGTATCCCTGGCTGTAGCTGTTGTACTGTGGCTTGTTGAACGCTATCTGGCACCAAAGCTGGAAAATGCTCTCAAAGGGTGGAGCTCACGGA
This sequence comes from Paenibacillus ottowii, assembly GCF_050516475.1. Taxonomy (NCBI): domain Bacteria; kingdom Bacillati; phylum Bacillota; class Bacilli; order Caryophanales; family Paenibacillaceae; genus Paenibacillus; species Paenibacillus ottowii. The sequence continues at coordinate 2,766,931 of NZ_CP191577.1, forward strand.
AGTTATCCAACCTGTGGCTACCCGTCGGGTCAGTTGTAGTGATTGGCTTGTTAGCTTTTCTTTTAATGGGAACTGGCTTGCGCAGCGTACTGCCGGAGAATGTCCAAGTTCGGTTAGAAAACATCAATTTCCGCCAGCATAGTGTGCTGGAACGACTTGTATTCTATGAGGATGCTGCCAAATCAATTAAAGATCACCCTATTATCGGAAGCGGTGGTGGCGGATGGGCTACTTTGTACGAAAAGTACCAGGATTATCCTTATAGCAGCCGCCAGGCCCATAACTTTTTCATGCAGTACCTGGTTGAAGTAGGCATCTTCGGTTTTGTAATTTTAATGTCATTCATCATATATATTTTCTACAAATATATTCGCAGCTATATTAGGCAAAATGATGAAGAGCGGGATTTTCACTTTCTGTATCTTATTCTGGCACTCTCAATCTTACTTCACAGCTTGCTGGACTTTAATATGAGTTACGTGTTCATGGGTATACTGGTATTTGTGAGTCTAGGCGGCATGGCCGCTGCTATGGACAGCAAGCCGCTTAAACGTCTGTCTATGAGCGCTACAGGATTCCGCATCCTGTATAGTGTAGTCATTGGCATTCTAAGCATCGTTGTGCTTTTTGCAGGACTCCGCTTCGTGCAATCGGCCAATGCTGCCACTAATGCCAAACAGATTATGGCGGTAAGCACATCATTTGAGGAAATTCAAAGTGCTATTAATAAAGATTTGGAGCTTCGCCCTACACATCCGGATTCGGTAATAAGATTGGCTGCACTATACAAGAATGTGTATGATCAAACGAAAAAAGAGGAATTTTATAACGCTGCAATAGAGGTACTAAATACGGGCCTGAAGGCAGAACCGTATAATAAAATCATGCTAAACTCAAAAGTTAACCTTTTACAAGCAAAAGGTGAGAATGAACAGGCTTTCAGTATTTTGGATAATAATATTTCCAACTTTAACTGGGACAATGACTGGTACAATATGTTGATTACCCAAGCTTATACTATTGGTAATAAGGCACGTGAGCAAAAAGACACCGCCAAAGAACAGAAGTATTTCCAAGCAGGTCTTACTGCTTATCAGCAGGTTTTGGATAGGGTAGCCCATCTTAAGACGATTCCACCTGAAATTGAGTTGCCACGTACTTTTGAAGTAACTCCAGGTATTGCACTCAGTACTGGAAAAATTGAATTCATGTTAGGCAAGCCTGCTGAGGCTGCAAGTATCCTCAAAAACGGCCTGAAGAACGACCTGAGCGATGCTACAAATCGTGAGGTTGCTCGCTATTACGTGGCCGCCCTTCAAAAACAGGGCCAAAATGACGAAGCTTTATATAAGAAACTGATTCAGGCTGATCCGAAGGAGAAGGAGCAGATTGAACAGTTGAAATCAGAGAAATAGTAAGAAGAAAAAGACTGTCAGATGATTTCACATCACCTAACAGTCTCTTTTTTTACATTGAGGAAGGATAGTTTGGTTTAGTGAGATGTTTATTTTTGTTGGTCAATCTCTTGAATAACCTGTCTCATATAAGCCAATACTTCATCCTTAATCTCGTTATGCTGTAGAGCATAATGAATGGTCGTTTCGATGAATCCCAGCTTCTCGCCAACGTCATGGCGATTGCCATCAAATTCGTAGGCTAGAATAGGGCTCTTTTCTCCCAGCTTGGACAATGCATCTGTTAACTGAATCTCCCCGCCTACTCCTGCGGATTGCTGACCCAGGATATCGAAAATATCGGGTGTCAAGATATAACGTCCCATGATCGCTAAATTGGATTTAGCCTCTTCTTTCTTTGGCTTTTCTACCAATCGTTCCGCCTCAGAGATTTTGGAAGTAAGTGCATGGCCTTCAACAATCCCGTAACGATGCACCTCGTTCCAATCGACTTGTTTTACACCTACAACAGAACGCTGATACTCATCAAACACGTCAATCATCTGTTTGAGACATGGATTCTCAGACTCTACGATGTCATCCCCCAAAAGGACAGCAAAGGGTTCGTCACCGATAAACTTACGTGCACACCAGATGGCATGCCCGAGCCCTTTGGGCTCCTTTTGACGAATATAGTGGATATCTGCCATCTCTGATGGTTTGCGCACTTCATTGAGCAGGTTCCATTTTTCCTTTGAGGTCAGATTATACTCCAGCTCGAATGAGTAATCAAAGTGGTCCTCAATCGCCCTTTTTCCTTTACCAGTAACGATAATGATATCCTCAATACCTGATGCTACAGCCTCTTCGAGAATAAATTGAATCGTTGGTTTGTCTATGATTGGAAGCATTTCTTTTGGCATCGCTTTCGTAGCAGGAAGAAAACGGGTCCCTAATCCCGCAGCAGGGATAATGGCTTTACGGATTCTCATAGGTTAAACTCCTTTGTCTTCAAATATAACGGTTGGAAATACTGTCTATGATTATAACAGGTAGATGGATAAATTTAATAGGTTAAAGAAGAAGACATCTTCCCTTAAAGAGAACATGTCTTCAATCTCTACTTACTATATGATTATATTATGCTTCTAAAATCTATTTGGCTCCTGAACAAATATACAGTTGTTTATTTCACCAGTTGCCCACGTGTAACCCCTAACTGATTCGTCGCTTTCAGCGTCTTCCATACTTGTGTTCCGCTAATTTCTCCGCGCAAGGCACGGTTATAGAGATCAATAACCTCATGAACTTGCTCCGGTGTCTCCTCCAAGAATTCCACGCGGTAACGGGACACGCCTAATTCGAGGAAGTTAGACAGGTATTCTGCACCCGATTGTTCAATCGCGTTGTACACCGTATTACGGCATCCTTCGTCTACGCGAACTGGGTGAGACATCCCAATACGATCACGCAGAGATGCGCGATGATCCTCGCACGGACGACCACAGTTGGTGTAGTCTGTGCCTTCACTCATAAAGGTACAATACACGCAGTGTTCGGTATGGAACATCGGCAAATGCTGCTGGATGACGATCTCCAGCTTGTCGGTACGTGTACGTCTCAGCATATCGACCATCTGCTGGATGTTCAAATCATAAGACGGTGTCACCAGGTCACAGCCGGAGTCCAAGAACAAGTCAGCCGCTTTATGGTTGGCGATATTCAGCGAGAAGTCGCCAATCAATTGCGGGTGATGTGCATCCGGGTTCTCCAAGCGATGACGCATGTAAAAATACAATGCTCCCGGATTGCGTACCAGTACAGCGTCCGGTTGCAGGCGCAGGATATTGTTGTGATATCCGTTTTCGCCTGGCATGTGAATACGCGGAGTCACCAGCGCAATTCGGCGCCCAGCGCCGTGCACGGCCTCTACAGCCGCCGGGAATTGCTTGATGAACTCGAAGTCGGCGTAGATGAACTGCACGCCGGCCTCAAGCGCAGCCTCCACCTGAGGGAGGCTGCGGCACAGCGCGGTCAGCTCTGCCTGACCGTGTGCCACAGACGATGCTGGAGCTGATGCATCGCCATACACCTCTACCGCCCGCTTCGTGTATACGGGCGGTTTGGGGCGCTCGCCCGCGAGCAGTTCCACCGCCTGACGGCGGATACTGTTCAGCTCGCGCATAGGTACGATGACGTCCCCATGCAGATGGACGTCCAGCTCTTCCAGCTGGAACACCGTTCCGCCCAGTCGGCCGAATTGCTCTTCGAGCAGTTCGTACGTCATCGGACGCTTCTGGGCGATTTCAAGTTCCAGCTCGGAGTCCACACGGACCGTTGTGCCCTTCTGCACGTCGGTCCACCACGTTGACAGCGGCTGTCCTGGGGAGCCGCTGACCCGCACATGTACCGGGAAGACACGGTACGGCTTTTCAGTTTCGTACGACTGGCGCAGACGCTTGTCCAGCGCCGGGTCGTTGGTCTTCCAAATACGGTCGCCCACGTGCACGCGGCGCAGATCCACATCGTTGCGTCCTGCTACGATGTCAACGATCCAGCCTTCTCCGGCTTCGCCTTCAATCTTCACGCCCTTGCGGCGGATATCGTATACACGCCCGCCTTCTTCTTTTTGCGTAGGATCTCCTGCATCGAATACAATACCATCGCCACGCTTGAGCGGAGCGTCGATCCGGCACACTACGCCATCACGAAGGATTTGTTCCACTCGGCCGAGATACACGCCCCGACTTTTCGGAAACGTACCGTCCACCAGCTTTTTGTTATTCGTTCCTTCCAGAAAGCCATGCGTAAAGCCGCGTGAAAAGCTCTGCTGCAGCTCGCGGATATCTTCTTTGCTCGTCTTGGACGTATCGCCGTCAAAATACTTGTCGATGGCCTTGCGATATTTGCTGACCACATTGGCTACATATTCAGGTGTTTTTAATCGTCCTTCGATTTTAAAGGAAACCACACCTGCATCGATTAGTTCCGGCATCAAATCAATGGCTGCCAGATCCTTGGGGGATAGCAGGTATGTCACATCGGCCATCGGCTTTTGCTCTCCATCCACCATCAGATCGTAAGGCAAACGGCATGCCTGTGCACACTCGCCACGGTTTGCAGAGCGTCCACCCCACATTTCTGAAGTCAGGCATTGGCCTGAATAAGATACGCATAACGCTCCATGCACGAATACTTCCATCGGAAGTCTCGCTTGATCCCCAATTTTTTGAATCTGTTTCAGATTATTTTCACGACCCAGCACAACCCGCTCCATGTTGTACGGCTTCGTGAATTCTACAGCCTCCGGCGAGGTGATCGTCATTTGGGTAGAGCCATGGATCGGGAAATCCGGGGAAATGTCGCGGATCATTTTTACCAAGCCCATATCCTGAACAATTAGAGCATCGACTCCGGCATCTATGCAGGCATCGACCAGTTCTTTAGCGTCCTCCAGCTCGTTTTCAAATACCAGTATATTGAATGTCAAAAAACCCTTAACTCCGTAGCTATGCAAAAAGGCCATTATTTCGGGTAGCTCATCCATGCGAAAATTATTCGCCCGTGCTCGTGCGTTGAACTTTTCCACCCCAAAAAAGATCGCATCGGCTCCGTTCGCTACCGCCGCACGCATACAATCCCAGTCACCTGCTGGTGCCAGAAGCTCGACATCTTCTCTTCGTACTGCTGATTTCATTATTGCCCTCCCTATATGCTGAAAAAGAATGATCCCTCATTGGGTCATCGTTGTTTTCAGGGCAGCTATGCTGCTTAATTGGTCATCTCATGAATGTTCCATCCACTCATTCCAAAGCTGGTTATGTTCAGTCAGGGGAATGGAATCCTACTAAGAATCTTATTTTTAAAACCTATCTGTCTCTATCATCTTGTCCGATCAATCACACGCTGAACCATCGGTTCCTTGCTTGAATCGCATCCAACTCAAAAAATCCGCATCACAAACATCTGCGGCAGAAATTATTCTTATCTTGTAACTAATCTAGTGTACCAGACTGCGCCCCAAGCTTCTACACTTTCCAAGCGATTCCTTTAAAAATATAATACTAAAAATACAAAAACACCCCCAATCCCGGTCAGCGGTGCATTGGAGGTGTGTCATCATACCATAACTAGGAAAATCTATACTTCGCAAGCATTTCTCCCCAGGGTGATATTCCTTCTTCCCTGAAGCCTGATTTTCTATATAGCTTTCTAGCTAATTCATTGTCTGGTTTATATCCAATCATGATCATATCAGTCCGATCACTGGCCTTCCTTATTTCGTCGATCACCAGCAACATCGCATTATAACCATGACCTTGGCCTTGAAATCTTTCGTCAATCATAAATCGGTAAACCCAGTAATTCCCGTCATCCGGATCTTTACCAAACATCGTAAAACCAATCAGTACGTCATCATTATAAATCGCTTTAGATACAAACCCATCTAAAAACTGACATTCGGCAATTGAGTAAAGGTTAGATACCATAAATCTTTGTTGTTCAGGACTCGGTTCAAGCTCAACACATTCTTCCCAATTCCTTTTATTGACTGCCTTTAATGTAATTATTTTTAGATTCCTCCTATACATTTAGTCCGACATCTTCGCTCTCCCCTGCTTACTTCACTCTTTAAAAGATTGGGATATTTGGCGGGCGCCAGCGAAGCGGGCCATTTGAATCCGAAGAAGCGCCAGCGATCGTAGGATCAAATGGCACGCGTAGCGTCTTCCCACATAACTCACTAATCTTTTACCCACACCCTCTACTTCACAAAATGAAACGAATTCAGCGTCGAATCTAGTGCATTAGACTGTGCCGCTGTGTTGTTCGCATCGTTTAATGTTGTTGTCACGGTGTAGGTTTTACCGTTATGCTCCAGAACGATTTGACGACCTGTATAACCGATACCTTCCTCCACACGGTGGAATGTAAAGGACACTGCTGGAACTCCAGCAAACGTTACGTCCTTAACTTCCTCCACTTTGAGGTTTTTATAGTTCTTGGCTTGCTTATCGTAGAAGTCCTTAAGCTGAGACACCGTTAATTCAAAGGATTGGTCGTTGTCGATTTTGATAGAGAAACGTCCTCCGGTAAATTGATACTCTATATCTCCCAATTCAAATTGATCGCTAACCGCGGTCCAATACCGTGGGATATTTACTGTATATTCATATGCTTTAGACGTCTTTTTGATCGTTTTCGTTTTGTCCGCCAGGTAGTCATCCTCTTCCAATTGTCCAAAGTTATTCGCTACCGTTTGGAAATCAATTTTAAGCGAGGAGATGAGCGCGTTAAACTGGTCATTTCCCTTACTTACTTTTTCAGGCACTGCATATTCAGCCAGGTAGCGGTATCCATTTTGCTGAATCAGCACATTGTACTGCTTGACCCATTCATCCCCAAAATTATAGCGGTACTCCTGCACTAATCCCTGAACGCCTGCAACCTCCAGCGGATACGTCTTTTGTGCCTCATAAGCAGTGGACACAAATGAATCGCTCAACCATTTTTGCAGCTGCTGACCCCAGTTCTCTAATTTTCCATCCGCGGGAGCTGAGGTGACTTTCATGTGGAAGCTCGATCCGTCATTGCTTTCATATTGCATTCGCTGGTCGTCCATTTTCCAGCCGGCAGGTATTTTGAACGACACACCATAGTCTGGGTTTCCAGCCTCTCGTGTGCCCCCTACAACAGTAGACAAGTCTTTAATACTTTTATCCTGTGCGTTAAAAGAGGTTTTAAAGGAGTTCAGCAGCCCGGCATACTGGGCCAGATCTTTATAGTTCGTTGCTTTAGCATCGGAAAAATATATTACATACAGTCGTCCATTGTCATAGTACTGACGATTTTCCCATAGTACGCCGTCCCCATCCTTCGTAATGACACGAGCATAAGGAACTTTCGCTTTCGGGAAGGATTTTCGGTCCACCACAGTTTCTCCCGTTTCCTTGGCTGCCTGTACTAATTGTTGCAATAGATCATCCGCATTCAATGGAACCGGCTGTGACGCTGTATGCACTTCCATATAGTATGCGCTGTTCTCATCCATAAAAGTGGAAATGCTCTCGTCTCCACCTCCCTGACCGATGACAAGTCCTGTTGGATAGTTCATAGACCAGTCGTAGTAACTGTTTCCGATCTGCGTCTTGCCTTCATCATTATCGATATTCGGTGTATCTTCAGCTACCGCGCCCGCCTCTTCCTGCGCTTTCATCCGAACAATGATCCCTGCGCCATTCTTCTCCATCTTACCGCCCAGTCCTTCTGCTACTTGACGCAATGGCACCATGAGAATCCCGGATGACATTTCCGGTGGAGCCGGAAGTGTTACCTTGTGGCCCCTCACCCAGGCCGTACGACTACCGATCGTCAGCGATACGACGTTAGTCCCGCTGGTGATCTTGACCACATTATCTTCAGCCAGGCGGATTTTGCTGTTAAATGCCTTTTTAAATACACCAGCCGGCACCATCAGTGCACCACTTTTGGAATAGGGCTTTGTAATATTCGCATTTTGGCCGTTTACAATGGCTGTATTGCTGCCGCTTTGCAGACGCAATTCCAATAGATTTTTATCTTGATCTGCTGCAACTGCTGGCAAAGCGGTAAGAAGAAGGGACAATGCGACAGCGCCGATCCCCAGCTTACGCATCATTTTTCTTTGAATATCCTTCACGGTAAATCTCCCTTTAGCTTTATTTTATAGATTCATGAGCCGTTATCGTTCACTTTCCAGTAGCTGGCTCTGAAGCTTCCTTCGAAGGTGCTATACTGTCATCTACAGCTGCCCCAGGTTCATTCGAATCTTCAAGATCTTCCCCAGACTGCATGGAATCATAAATTTCACCACTATCCTGTGTCAGCACCAGCTTGCGCTTTACAATATCACCGTCCGATTGCATAAGTACACTTATCGTTTGGCCTGGTTGATAGTTTTTAAGCAGCTCATTGACATCAATGGCGGAGGCTACACGCTTGCCGTTAATACTATACAGTTCATCGCCTTCCTTGATTTTGGCCTGTACGGCATTTGCTGAAGTAACTTTCGTGACTTTCAAAGGGTCCTCTGTAGGCAGCCCAACGATAGCTGACCAGCTCTCTTCAAGCCCTAGGCCAAGACTAGCACGCCGAACCTCACCATATTTGAAAAATTGATTGATAACATATTTCACTGTATCTGCCGGAATGGAAAAGCCCATATTTTCAATCCCGACCGCCGAGAATTTCATTGTATTAATTCCGATGACCTCACCCTTGAGGTTGACCAACGGACCACCACTGTTACCAGGATTGATCGCAGTATCACTTTGGATCAAACGATAAGCAGCGTTGACACCACGATTCAGCCCGCTAACAACACCTGAGGTTGCTGAGTTACGAAGTGAGAAAGAGATCGGCGTACCGATAGCCACTACCTGCTCGCCTACCTGTAAACTGTTCATAGAAGCTGCAAAGGTAGCGGGCTTAAGGCCGCTTGCCTTAATTTTAATCAACGCCAAGTCGCTGATCGGATCGCTGTAGCTGTCGAGGATTCCGTAAGATTTTCCGTCCGAGGTTACAACTACGGCATCACCTAATCCTTCGATTACATGCGCATTCGTAACAATCCATCCATCTGCCCGAATGATAACACCCGTGCCGTGCGCCAGGTTGTATCGGTCTCCCCCTGCCACGGTCTCTCCTGTCACTGAACGGCCTATGATGCCAACTACAGAAGGAGATACATTTTTAACAACCTGCGGCACACGATCGGCCGATAACGTATATGTACCATTTGCGCTGTTATACGCGCCGCTGGTTCCTAATGCTTTATTCATATCGCTTACGTTAACATAGACCCCGCCATTAATGACCTTGGCCTTTAAGGCAGTTCCACTGCTGGCTGCACCCGCTGTTCCAGAAACACATAGAGCGCTGCTCAAAGCTAGTACAGCCGCCCTTTTCCCCATTTTACGCATATACTCACCATTTCCTCTCCAACATGACCCTGTTCTATCAGTTAGTCCAAATCTACCATAGAGGGGACACGCATACAATCGCTTTAAGCCCTATCTTTTTCTAAAAAAGGACCGTTTGCTGCATCCCTATCCTCTCATACTATTTATATTATAAATTTTCCAAATCCTTATATCAAAAAAATAAGCAAAAACAATAAAAAATCGTTATACCTTTTGGGCCATTCCTTCGTTTACGGGCGTAACTAACTATGATACCATCACATTATATCTTAGTTATATTGTCGGAAATAAAATTGTGAGTCCTACATCCAAATCTCAAGTATAAATAAGCACCTGAAGGAGGCTAAAAAAGGATGGCCTATGAACCAATCTGGAACGCTCATCCCGATAAGCTCAACAAGTTTGAGCTAGTTAAGCTGGAAAAGGACGGTCTCGACGTTATACGCACCATCATTGAAAGCTATGCGCACAAAGGCTATGACTCGATCACTGCGGACGATATGGACCGATTCAAATGGGCCGGGGTTTACCAGCAAAAGCCTAAGGATGGCCATTTCATGATGCGTGTCCGCATCAACACAGGGATTATGACTTCAGCACAGGCACGTGCCTTAGCGGACATCTCCGCGCTGTACGGGCGCGGCCTGGTGGATGTCACCACCCGTCAGGCGATTCAATTTCACTGGCTGACCGTTGAAAACTTGCCAGATATTTTCGAACGACTGGAAAAAGTCGATTTGTATTCCTTTGAAGCCTGTGGAGACTGCCCACGTACCATTGTCGGCAATCCGCTGGCTGGCATTGATCCTAATGAACTGATAGATACTCAGGAGATTGTAGATGAAGTAAACCGCTTTTTCTTGTTGAATCGCGATTTTTCCAATCTTCCGCGCAAATACAAAATGTCCATCTCCAGTAATACGTACAACAATGCGCAAGCTGAAATTAACGACTTGTCCTTCATACCGGCGACCAAGATCCTTGACGGAAAAGAAGTCGTTGGCTTCCATGTGATGGTTGGCGGTGGATTATCCGCCAAGCCGCATTTGGCACATCCGCTGGACTTATTTGTCCGTCCTGAGGAAGTACTGAAGGTTGCTATTGCTGTCACCACCATCTTCCGTGATTACGGCTATCGGGAAAAACGGCACCATGCCCGTCTGAAATTTCTCGTGGCCGATTGGGGGCCAGACAAATTTCTGGCCAAACTCACCGAATACACCGGCGAAATGCCGGGACGAGGGGAAGATAAAACCATCGGCTGGCAAGCCGCCTATTTTGATGGTGTGCATCCTCAAGCCCAAGAAGGTCTGAACTATATCGGTCTGAATGTGCCTGTCGGTCGTCTCAGTGCTGACGAGTTGAATGAACTGGCCGACCTGGCTGATCGCTACGGCGATGGACAGATTCGTACCACGATGTCGCAAAATATTTTGCTGAGCGGTGTGCCGGATGACCAAGTGGATGAGCTACTGGAGGCTCCAGTCCTGCAACGCCTGACACCACGGCCCAAACATTTTATGAGCCGTACCGTATCGTGCACAGGCAATGAGTTTTGCAATCTGGCGATTGTGGAAACGAAAAAGCGCGCAGTTGACGTTGCCGAGTATTTGGATCAGCACGTGCAATTGGATGAAAAGATACGCATCCATTTTATCGGCTGCCCGAATTCCTGCGGTCAAAAGCATATTGCAGACATTGGACTGCAAGGCTCGCTCCTTAAGACACCAGAAGGCATGGTTGACGCGTTCGATATCGCTGTCGGCGGGTCGCTTGGAGCGGGAGCGCAGTTCAACAAGGCACTCAAAGGCCGCGTACGCGGTGACCAGGTTGGTCCGGTGTTGGCAGAGCTCATTCTGTTCTACAAAGAAAACAGGATCGCTGGCGAAAGCTTTTATGCGTATGTCCAGCGTGTAGGCATTCCGTCTTTCCAGGAAAAGCTGTCTGCTATTTTACAGTCCAGCCACGTTGCATCCTAAGGTAAGGCCCATTAACAGCCTGCTTGTATCTCATATACAAGCAGGCAGTTTCTTATGCATATACCATGCCATACCTGCTTCTTAAATGCATAAAAAAAAGATACCGGATTACTCCGGTATCAATATTTTCGCAAAATCGAGTACTGTTGGCTTCTGAACGCCTGTTGTAGATGTCACCACCGCGTAGCCTGAAGGTATCTTGTATATCAATCCCGTATCGTATCGGATGGCGAAGGAGTTATCTTCCTTATAATGAGTCTTCGTTTCCCATACCTTCGTACCGTTTCCTTTTAAGCCTGTGATGGTGATGCCATGCATCTTCGACGTTTTACCCAGTGGATCATATTGGTCAATGAACTGGACATACAACTGCTCCTCGGGCAGATATACCCTGTCAGATGCATAGTCCTCTGTGTTACTAAACAATTGCAGACCATTACTTAACACCTGGGTACGCTTGCTGTTTCCTTTAAGCCCTGTTACAGCGATATGACCGCCAGGCAACTCGCATACTGCGGCAATTTCTTTACCTGCTCCTAAGTCCAGATGGACATCCCGGATATTGCGACCATACACATCGGCTTGTACCCCCACAGGGCCATCTGAACTGTTCAAAAGCGCATAATATCCATTGTGACTGCCAACCAGCCAACCCGAGGTCACTCCGGTTGTCGTTCGATTCCATAAAAGATCGCCAGTTTCAGTGTATTTGAGTACAGTGAAGGACTGCTCTGAAAGGTTCAGATAGGAGACTAGAAAACTGCCATCCTCCAGGGTCTCCAAACCTACCTGAGAATCCTGTCCACGGGATATCAAACCATCAGTTGGTAATGTTTTGGACCAAAAGGGGTTGCCATCCGCGTCTAATCGTGAAGCGTGTACATCTCGCATTCCGTTCGGTTCGGTATAATCAAGCAGAAAAAGCAAGCCACCATCTGACGTCTCCCGCTGGACTCCCCTGCTGCTTGTTCCTGGCTGTACGTTCAGGTCTTGCTGGTGTTTCCACACAGTCTCCAGAGAATTGTCCAGCTTGCCATAGGTGACGTGTACTACACTTGCTGCTGTATCGTCTTCGATGTTCAGCATTAAGAACCCGCCCTTTGCTGTAGGCTGAATGTAATTGTGAGCGCTCTCTGAATCCTTAATACTGCCAATTGCTGCACTGGTTTCGATCTCGGCTTGTATGGGCGCATACGCCTCGGACACCTCGGATGCATAGGATGGTGCTGCATTATACCCCAACAAACATGCCGCTAAAGTGACTCCTGCTGCCCATGAGTATACACGTGTACGTAGAACTTTACTTTGCTTCACCTTCAAACGTTCCAGCTCCCTTCATGACTTCCTCAGAGATGTGGTATAAACCTTAGATGCAATTTAACTATAGACGGTTCGCTTCAACTAGTAATGGTTGTCACGTGGGCACGGAACTTTGTATGATGCTAGATAATCATAAGTTATATATTAACCTCTTCAAGCCCGAGCCTAAACATCCAAAACTCTAAAATGTAGGGATTACTCAGAGACTTTCTGGCGATGAATATACCTATAGATTTATTATTCCAGCGCTTGGTAAACTATGTGTCACATGCTTTAACGCAGGAATTTAATAAAAGTTTTCTTTTTTTACAAAAAAAATAAACCCTGCCAACGGGAAGGCACAAATACGCTTATCGTATTTTTCCTCCTGTCTGTGCAGGGTTTCAACATGTACGTTAAAACTGTATCTATAGATCGACTGTCTGAAGCGCTTGGCTGCGCTGTGTATCCCGTTCAAGGATCGGCTTTAAGTATCGGCCTGTATAGGATTCCTCGACTTTTACGAGTTGTTCTGGTGTCCCGGTAGCCAGGATTGTTCCACCGCCGCTTCCGCCTTCTGGCCCCAGATCAATCAGGAAATCGGCTGTTTTAATTACATCTAGATTATGCTCAATAACCAATACGGTCTCACCTGAATCAACCAAACGATGCAGCACTGTCAATAATCGGTCAATATCGTGAACATGCAGACCAGTTGTCGGCTCATCCAAAATATAAATGGTTTTACCTGTGCTGCGACGGTACAATTCGGAAGCCAACTTCACACGCTGTGCTTCACCACCAGACAAGGTAGTCGCTGGTTGACCCAGCTTGATATACCCCAAACCTACATCCATCAATGTCTGAATCTTGCGATGAATCTTCGGAATATTTTCAAAGAATGCTGTCGCATCCTCTACCGTCATTTCCAGCACATCAGCAATACTCTTCCCTTTATACTTAACCTCAAGGGTCTCTCGATTATAGCGTTTGCCTTTGCACACTTCGCAGGGTACGTACACATCTGGCAAAAAGTGCATCTCAATCTTGATGATGCCGTCGCCTCTGCAAGATTCACATCGGCCTCCCTTAACGTTAAAACTAAACCGGCCTTTCTTATAGCCTCGAACTTTAGCCTCGTTTGTCTGCGAGAATAAGTCACGGATATCATCGAACACTCCGGTATATGTTGCAGGATTGGAACGTGGAGTACGGCCGATCGGCGATTGATCAATCTCAACCACCTTTTCGATATGCTCTAACCCACGTATTTCTTTATGTTGACCTGGGCGTACTCTCGCACGGTTCAGATCACGCGCCAACGTTTTGTATAAAATTTCGTTGACCAGCGTCGATTTTCCAGACCCGGATACGCCCGTGACAGCCGTGAACACGCCCAATGGAATTTTAACATTCACATTTTTAAGATTGTTCTCCTTGGCTCCGCGAACCTCCAGCCACTTATCCGCAGGCTTGCGCCGCTCGGTATTGACCGGAATAAACTTGCGTCCGCTCAAATATTGCCCAGTCAGGGAGTTCGGATCTTCCATAACTTCCTGCGGAGTCCCCTGCGACATGATCATCCCGCCGTGAATCCCGGCTCCTGGCCCAATATCAATGATATAGTCCGCCGCCATCATCGTATCTTCGTCATGCTCCACCACGATCAACGTATTGCCTAGATTCCGCATATGTTCCAATGCACTAATCAGACGGTCATTATCACGCTGATGCAGCCCAATACTTGGCTCGTCCAAAATATAAAGCACACCCATCAGGCTGGACCCGATCTGTGTCGCCAGTCGAATACGCTGTGCTTCCCCACCGGACAATGTACCTGCTGCACGGCTTAAAGTCAGGTACTCCAGACCAACGTTCACGAGGAATCCGAGTCGACTGTTAATTTCCTTTAAAATGAGATTGGCAATCGACTGCTCTTTCTCACTCAGCTCCAGTGTGTGGAAAAAGTGAGACGCCTCCCCGACAGACAAAGCGGTCACATAAGCGATATTGCGCTCTTGAATGGTTACCGACAGGCTTTCTTTTTTCAGTCGGTGTCCCTTACAGGTGTTACATGGCTTTGCACTCATAAAGCCTTCGATAAATTCACGTATTCCCTCAGAAGCGGTATCACGGTAACGGCGCTCCAGATTCGGGATAATGCCCTCAAAGGTCACATAGGCTTCCTTACGTTGACCAAAATCATTTTCATAGCGGAAACGGATCTTCTGGTCACCTGTTCCATGTAAGATAAGATTCATTTGCTCTGACGTCAATTTGCTTACAGGAATGTCCTGGGGAATACCGTAGTGTTCGCATACCGACTGTAAAAATTGAGGATAATAAGTGGAAGTTCCTCCACTCCATGCCTGGAACGCCCCATCTTCCACACTTTTTTCTGGATCGGGTATGAGCAGATCAGGGTCAACGACCATTTTAACGCCTAACCCGTCACAATCCGGACAAGCGCCGAACGGACTATTAAAAGAAAACATCCGTGGAGAAAGCTCGTCTATGCTAAAACCGCAAATTGGACATGCAAAGTTGGAGCTGAATCGCAACTCCTCTTGCCCTATAATGTCTACAAGCAACTGTCCGCCTGAAAGATTCAGTGCTGTCTCAATCGAGTCGGACAGACGTGCACGCACATCTTCCTTGACTACGATCCGGTCTACGACCACTTCAATCGAGTGCTTCTTGTTCTTCTCCAGCTCAATCTTCTCAGACAGTTCACGCAGTTCGCCATTCACACGTACCCGCACAAAGCCCTGCTTGGCTATATCAGTGAACAGTGTCTTATGCTCGCCTTTGCGACCAGATACCAATGGAGCCAGGATTTGCAGCCGTGTCTTTTCAGGATACTGCAAAATGCGGTCTACCATCTGTTCGACGGTCTGTGAAGTGATTTCAATGCCATGTTCAGGACAATGAGGATGACCCACGCGGGCAAATAACAGCCGTAGGTAATCATAGATTTCGGTAACTGTTCCGACCGTAGAACGTGGATTTCGACTTGTCGTTTTCTGATCAATAGAAATCGCAGGAGACAGGCCGTCAATCGAATCAACGTCCGGTTTCTCCATTTGCCCGAGGAATTGACGGGCATAGGCAGATAAAGATTCCACATACCGCCGCTGTCCTTCCGCATAGATCGTATCGAAAGCCAGTGATGATTTACCTGAGCCGCTAAGCCCTGTCAGGACGACAAACTTGTCCCGTGGAATCGTCACGTCAATATTTTTGAGATTATGCGCGCGTGCGCCTTTGATGATGATGCTTTCATTCGCCAAATGTTTCATCTCCTTAGCCGTAGTTCACGTCATCCTATATCGCATGGGATTATTCGATGGAAGTGATATATCGCAAAGAGAACGACCACATCGGCCGTCCTCAGTATTTCTTTAAAGCAATCAAACATTTTATGATCCATATGTTGTGCTTCTAGCCTATTCTCGATGTTTAATCAGCCCGCAACTCCAGCAAAGCATCACGCAACTCGGCGGCCCGCTCGAACTGTAGATTTTTGGCCGCATCCTTCATTTCTGCTTCCAGACGCTGAATGAGGGATTGACGCTCCTTCTTGGAAAGTTTACCCGTCTCATTAGGAAGGTAATCATTCTTGGACTCTGCCGTCTTGGTTGCTTCAATGACATCACGAATCTTTTTACGGATGGTTTGTGGGGTGATCCCATGCTCTTCATTGTATTGAATTTGAATCGCACGGCGCCGTTCCGTTTCCTTGATCGCTTTATCCATAGAATCGGTAATCTTATCGCCATACATAATAACACGACCATCACTATTCCGTGCGGCCCGTCCGATCGTCTGAATCAGAGAGCGCTCAGAACGCAGGAAGCCTTCTTTGTCCGCATCCAAAATCGCAACCAGCGATACTTCCGGCAAATCAAGACCTTCCCGTAACAGGTTGATTCCAATCAGCACATCGAAGGTTCCGAGACGAAGATCCCGCAAAATCGCCATCCGCTCCAACGTCTTAATCTCGGAGTGCATATATCGAACCTTGATGCCCACTTCTTTTAAGTAGTCCGTCAAATCTTCGGCCATTTTCTTCGTGAGTGTAGTGACCAGTACCCGTTCTTCACGTTCTATGCGCTGCCGTATTTCATTAATGAGATCGTCAATCTGTCCTTTGCTCGGACGCACCTCAATAAGAGGATCAAGGAGACCGGTAGGACGGATAATCTGCTGCACCATCGTATCGCATTTCTCCATCTCATACGGACCTGGAGTAGCCGATACATAGATAATCTGATTTACTTTGTCCTCAAATTCTTCAAACTTCAACGGACGGTTATCGAGTGCAGATGGCAGACGAAACCCATGCTCAACGAGTACGTTTTTACGCGCCTGGTCTCCATTGTACATCGCACGAATCTGCGGCAATGTAACATGAGATTCGTCGATGACGATCAGCATATCATCTGGGAAATAATCCAACAGTGTATAGGGTGTCGCTCCGCGCTCGCGGAATGTCAGTGGACCCGAGTAATTTTCGACACCGGAACAAAAGCCAACCTCTCTCATCATCTCGATATCATAGCGGGTACGTTGCTCCAAACGTTGTGCCTCCAGCAGCTTCCCTTGCTCCTTCAGCTCTGCTAACCGCTCTTCCAGCTCACGTTCGATATTGACCAGTGCTACCCTCATCGTATCCTCATGGGTAACGAAGTGAGACGCCGGGAAAATGGCAATATGCTCACGTTCACCGATCAATTCACCTGTAAGCACATTAATCTCGGTAATCCGTTCAATTTCATCTCCAAACAACTCTACCCGTATCGCATTTTCTCCATGGGAAGCCGGGAATATCTCAACAACATCCCCCCGTACACGGAAAGTACCCCGCACGAAGTTGATATCGTTCCGCTGATATTGAATATCGACCAAGCGGGACAAAATCTGATTGCGGGGTTTCTCCATGCCGACTCTAAGCGAGAGCAGCAAGCTTGAATATTCTTTCGGGGAACCCAAACCATAAATGCAAGAGACACTCGCTACAATAATCACGTCACGACGCTCAAACAGAGAGCTTGTGGCCGAGTGGCGAAGTTTATCAATCTCCTCATTGATGCTGGAATCCTTCTCAATATACGTATCGGAGGAAGGGATGTACGCCTCCGGTTGGTAGTAATCATAGTAGCTGACAAAATAATCGACCGAGTTATTTGGAAAGAATTCTTTAAACTCACTTGCCAGTTGAGCAGCCAAAGTCTTGTTATGCGCAATAACCAGCGTAGGCCGATTCAGCTTGGCAATGGTCTGAGCGATGGTAAAGGTCTTACCTGTTCCCGTAGCACCTAATAGAGTTTGATGTTTCTTTCCTTCTGCAATTCCCTCTACCAATTCGAAAATGGCCTGGGGTTGATCGCCCTGAGGTTGGAATTCCGACTGAATTTCAAAAGTCTTATCGCTAACAACGATATCACTCATTGCCCTGCATCACCCTTATCGTCTAAAATGGAAACATCATGTTTTTACACCAATCGAGCTTTAACGTCTTTACCTGTAATTCTATGTCGATATTTCCCGAGCAATGATACTTGGGAAATATGGTTGAATAAGAATGTTTGTTCCCGTATTATACCTCTTTCTAACCGTGGATGCAAACGATAAGTCTTGAATAGGAGTGAATTAAATTTTGGATATCACCATCGTATTGGGCATCATCGCCGGAATCATAGCATTAATCGGTGGCTTCTTATGGGAAGGCGGCCAATTTACAGGGCTGCTTCAAGGGACATCAGCTCTGATCGTATTTGGCGGAACCTTCGCCGCCGTTGTGATCAGCTACCCTGCCTCCAAGCTGAAGACTATACCTACTGCTCTGCGGATGGCTTTTAGTCGTGAGGATAATCCTACGGAGCAATATATAGAAGATTTGGTTTCCATGGCTGCCACTTCCCGCCGATCGGGTGTGCTTGCATTAGAACGCATATCATCGGAGCATCCGAATGCATTTTTGCGTGAAGGTCTTCAACTAGTCATTGACGGCACCGAACAGGAGCAGATCAAGCAAATTTTAGAACTGGAATTAGATGCGGTTGGGCACAAACATGAGGGATACGCCAAAATATTTGAATCAGCAGGCGGCTATGCTCCTACAATGGGGATTATCGGTACGGTCATGGGTCTGATCCATGTACTAGGCAGCCTAACAGAGCCTACTGCGCTCGGCCCTTCGATTGCTGTCGCTTTTATCGCGACACTTTACGGCGTTGCTAGCGCCAATCTGATCTTTTTGCCCATCGCGTCCAAAATAAGAGCAGCCAGTGAAAGCGAAATAATTACGATGGATTTGCTGCTGCAAGGTATCCTAGCTATTCAAAACGGAGAAAATCCTAAGCTTGTACGTAAAAAACTGGAGTTCTTTATCCGCTCGGAGCAAAATATAGATCGTAAACTGCCTCGTCGCTCACCTACAGAGAGCGCTTCTCCAAAGGAGGACTTCCATGAGAACGCGCGCTAAGCGCCGTGGGCGTCAAGGAGGCGGTGGAGACCAACGGGACCGGTGGATGATCACCTATGCCGATCTGATCACCCTGCTGCTCATTTTTTTCGTCGTGATGTATGCCATGAGCAGTCTGGATGCTAAGAAATACGACGTCGTTGTTCAATCCCTCCAGGATACGTTCCACAAGGGAGATTCTATACTGGAGCAAGGCTCGGGCATTACGGGAACTGCCGATCGTTATACCAGCAAGAATCCGCCTGCGACCAAGCAACCGGCCTCTACTAAAAAAGAAGCGGGATCAACCAAGCTCACCGAGCGTGAACAAGCATTTCGCAAGCAGGAACAAGAACTGCAAAACCTAATGGGTGTCATCCAGGAATATATTACAGACAACAAGCTACAAAACCAGATTTTCGTATCCGACCAACCGCGTGGCATTGTCATTACGCTGAATGACCGCTTTCTATTTGACCAAGGCAGAGCGGCACTCAAGCAGGGTTCGGCGAACACGCTATCCAAATTAGCCAGTCTGTTTCGAGATTTGAAAACACCGATTAGCATCGAGGGCCATACGGACAACATTCCATTTACACGTTCCTCTAACTCATCGACCTACAAGGACAACTGGGAGCTTTCCGGCGCTCGGGCACTGTCTGTACTCCGATTCTTTATCGACCAAGAGCAGCTATCCCCCTCAGGGTTCCAGTATGCCGGTTATGCAGATACCCGTCCGGTTGGTGACAATAGCACCGAAGCAGGGCGACAAAAAAACCGCCGTGTCGAAATCACTGTGCTGCGTCAGCTACAGCAGTAAAACCCAAAAACCTCCCGAGTCACGCAATAACGTGCATGGGGAGGTTTTTTTGAGATGTATCATCATGTTACGTGGCTTCCGCTCTGATGTAGACGCAGAACAATAAACTGTACGAACAATGTGGATAAGGGCGGCGTACAAGATGCAATAGAGATGATTTTGTTTATGCTATATCTCACTATGTATTAGAAGCCAAGGGGAAGTTAGATTTTATCTTGTCATGGTGCTTGATGCTAATAAGATAGGACGAGCTCGTGTTGCTTCTCTTGAATCTGTGAACCTTGGGATACGCTCTGTTGTCTACGATAGCTATATTTCCAATCGCTGTACTTATTAAGGAGCCGATCCAACTCCATAGACTTGGTCAGCACCCGTCGATCCTTCAATCCCACCTCTTTCGCCAAATCATTTAATTCTTTGCGCTTTTCTTCGATGCACTCCTCCAATTCTTGCCATTTCACATCAATAAACCTCCTGTTCGGTGTGGTATTTACATTAGTTTACAAGCTGATACCTTCCCCATAGGTTAATAATATAATAAAACCCATTTCATCCCTTTAACGGAATGCATTAAAAAACCAGTCTTACCAAGACTGGTTTTTTAATAACTATTAAGCTCCAGTCCCATGTCCAAAAACCGTAATAGTATGGGAAAGTTCCAAGTAGCTAAAAAGACCTATAATTAACATGTATTTAAGTTCTTTTAAGTGCATCAGCTAAAACCTCCTCCATGATTCTTTCATATTCTGATTTAAGGTCTTTCGTGGCCTTATTCCTGAACCTTTCAAACAATGCTGTACAGACC
>NZ_CP191577.1:2787660-2845053 GCF_050516475.1 Paenibacillus ottowii
ACCATGCACTTTTCTTTGTTATTGATTTCAAGATATTTTCTTAAGCTTTTTAAAATATAATAGACACCTTTCTCATGAAATTGGTTATTAAACATATATATGGCCAGTTGGTAACATAAATCAGCGTAAGTATTGTTACTAAATGACTGCTTATAATAACTGATACCAACAGATATTTCATTATTAAAGGAATTTAGTTCGTTAGAAAACTGCTGTAAAATATGTTCTATCATAAAACCATGCTTGTTAGCCGACTCTACTATTGTTAATAACCCCAATAATATTTCGGGTGGGTTATTTTTAAGAAATTGAATATACGTTGGCAAACTACTTGTATCACCCATAAGAATATTCAAGTTAAGCTGATTAGCATTTGCCCAAAGAGTAAACCTTTGCACTTCTTGCTGGCCAATTTCCCCCAAATCTGAAAACCAACTCAAATCGGCATAGCCAGAAATATATTTCATGGCCTCTTCGTACTTTCCTTGTTTTTCCAGAGCATTTCCCTTCGTCAAGTATCCTTGACCATAGTATACGACTAAATGTCTCTCAGTTTTCAACGTGGAATTCTTTTTATTAGGTTTTCTACTTTTACAAACAATAGTTGCAAGATCTCTTAATTCATCTGCATAACGCTCTGCTTCTTTCCATTGATGTAAGTTGTAATAAAGATTTGATAGTTTAAGTAGACCATCTAAATGATAATCTAAAGGTACTCGATTTCTAAAGGGTACGAATCTTAGCGCAGCTTCTACATCAATTTTCACATTTTCACTAACAGAGATTGAAAAAATTCTGTAATGACTAATTGCCAATCTTTCAGAGTGCTGATACTTTTCATTTTCAATCACACATTCATAAAAAGGAACAGCTTCTTTGAGTTTTCCTTCTTCATAAAGTTCCTCTGCCAAAGCAAAAATTGTGGGAATATGATTAAGATCCTCCATTAATCGGGATAGTACTTTCTCCACACACCTCAGGTTTCCTACTTCTACACAACGTATAAGGAATGGCTTAACTCTTTTCCAATGCGGTCTTCCATCATAAAAACATTCATCAACATATAGGTCATATAGCCAGCCCTCTGGATAATTAAGCGCTTTAGTAATCAAGTCCATTTGTCGTACGGAGATAGGCTTAGGCGGATTTCCATTAAGCATTGCACTAAAAATGCCCCGGTTAAGTCCCGTAGCTTGTCCAAAACTATTAAAAGTATAGCCACCAAGTTTTAATTCTTTCTCAATTTCCGAACGAATCGTGGTTGTATTTTCCAATAAAAACACCCCCGGCGTATTCAGATGATTTTAAAAAATCACCCTCCTCGACAATCAATTACAATATACTAGAAATTATATGAATATATTGGATGATGGTCAATCCGTGTATAAAATTCTCATAGAGTGGCTAAAAATCAAATCATTTAGGGAAACATTCAGGCTATATAGTCTTGCTCTTTAATATTAAAAAGGCTATGTTCCTCTACCACTAATAGTAGAAGGTACATAACCTTTTAGTTTCAGGAAGTCATTTGCTTAATATTATTCTCAACAGCTTTAAGTACTTTTTCATATTCTGCCCGTTGTTCGTGTGTCGAATGGTTTTTGTATTTTTCAAACAATAACGTGATAGACTTGATATAAAAAGCCTTATCATTTAACTGTGAGGATGCTCTGAGACTATTCAACATGTTATCGATCGCCTCAGAGTAGTTCCCCTTATTAAAATAATAGCGACTAAGCTCAAGAAAAAAACGGGAATAGGTTACTAGATTATAATTTGTTTGATAATAAGAGATATTTATATGTAAATCCCTGAATTCATTAATGTTTTCAGCAAATTGGGTCAGGACATCATCTATTGAATACTTGTGAGTATTGGCTGATTCCACAATTGTTAGTAGCCCATGTAGTATCTCTGGAGGTTCATCCCCAATAAGCTCCACATAAGCAGGTAAATTACTCATATCCCCCATTAGAATTTCTAAACTCAAGCGGTTCGCTTTAGCCCAAACTTCAAACCTCTGTGCTTCTAGCATACCAATCTCATCCAAACCTTCAAAAGCAGTTAAATCTGCATAGTAAGGAATGAACTCCAGAGCTTTTTTATATAACCCTTGTTTTTCGTAAGCACACCCCTGCATCAAATAAGCTTGACCATAATAAACGATTAGATGTCTTTCTGTATTTAACGTTTTAACTTCACGTTTTTTCGATTTAGATTGAATCTGCTGCTGATAAATATTTGTGGCTAGTACCCCAAGTTCTTTCGTATACTGTATCACCGTTTCACAATCATGAACTTGGAAATACACATTTGCCAGCTTTAATAAAGCATCCAGCTGATGATTTTCAGGTAAGTTTCTGCGATATGGAGCAAACTTTATAGCTGCTTGACGATTATTATCCAAGTCAGTATTCAGAGAGTTACAAAACAATCTGTATTGACTAATAGCCAGCCGCTCGGCGTGGTAATATCTTTCGTTTTCTATCACACACTCATAAAAAGGGACAGCTTCGTTTTCCTTCCCACCTTCATGCAGTTCTTCTGCAAACTCAAATACCGTCGACACATAGGACAAATCCTCCGTTAGTCTCGACAATACCCTTTGAATACACTCCTTCCTCCCCAACTCTACACAACGCAATAAAAAAGGTTTGATCCGTTTCCAGTGCCCTTTCCCCTCGTGAAAGCACTCATCTATGTACAGCTCATACAACCAGCCTTCTGGATATCCTAAGGCCTTAGTAATCAAGTCCATCTGCCGAACGGAGATCGACTTGGGTGGGTTACTGTTCAGCATGGTGCTAAATGTACCACGATTAATACCGGATATTTTACTAAAACTGCTAAATGTATATCCTCTTTGCTTTAGTTCGGTCTCTATCGTCGAGCGGATCGTAGGTGCATGTTCCATTTCAATCCCCCTCAATATAGTTGCAGATATATCGTAAGTCATACTTAACATGTGATTTCGGTCGTAAGAACTTCATTTCATTACAAAATAATTAAAATAGTGAAATATATGGTCTATAAAGTCATTTTATTTTATGATGCCTTAGAAGGAAGCCTTTTTTTTACGAATTCCGTGATAATTGAAAAGCTGAATGAGGTACATCTGGAGAACGATTAAAAGCAAACTTCAAGTTTTTTATTTGAATGTCACAAATGCATATCTTTTTCAGTTATATAGGCAGAAGGGGGGGACGTTAATGGAAAAACTAAATACAGATACTCAAAACGCAGATATCAATCTTGTCATAGAGCAGGTCCAAGCAGGCGACAAACAAGCATACACACATATCATACGGCGTTATCAACAACAGATCTTTTTATACTGCTACTATTTACTTAAAAATCGGGAAGAAGCGGAAGATGCTGCTCAAGAAATATTCATTAGAGGGCTAGAACATATACATCATTTTGTACCTACTGTCTCTTTTTCAGCTTGGCTTTATAAAATCGCTCAAAACCACTGTACTGACTTGTTAAAAAGAAACGCTAGAACATTCAAATCCTTCATTCAGTACAAACTGAACCTAAAGCAACAGCCAATATACGAATATACAAATTTAATCCACGAGTTACTGGATCAGCTAACATTAAAAGATCGTCAGATTTTATTATTACGTTCGCTTGAGGATTACAACTACGAAGAGATTGCTACAATTATGGGGCTAAAATCGTCCACGATCCGAAAAAGATATGAGCGACTCCGTAAAAAGCTAATCAACTACAATGAAAAGGGAGGAAAACAAATTGAGCACTCATTTAAACCCGGAAGATAAAGAAATTGAGCACTTACAAAAGCTTATTCGAAATACCCCATTCCAAGTGGATTTAATTGATAGAACCATGGAACGCTATAGTAATAAGAAAACAAGACGCTATAAGCAATCTAGCTCTCGTTCAAAAAGAGTTCGCAATACCTTTTTCGGGACCTCCGCTGCACTTGTAGTAGCGTTTGCACTTGTCGTTAGTACTGGATTTATTTCACCAACAATGGCTGCTTCCTTAAAACAAATTCCAGGTATAGATTCTATATTCCAGCTTGCTGGTGATCTTGGTTTACAAACAGCAGACGAAAAAGGGCTAGTATCAAAGCCAAATCTTAGTGATACTCACGATGGACTAACTCTCAGCGTACCAGAGGTCATGTTTGATGGAACACGTGTATCCATTGCCTTAGAACGACAAACCACTGACAAAAGATTTTTAAACACTGAATTACCCTTATTACTTGATGACTTAATATTTTTTATTAATGGAAAAGAAATCAACTCTTCTTATGTGCCTGCAAACACTACTAACTCTATTGACCCATATATGATACCTGGAAAAAATAAAAACTCAACAATTATACAGTTTTCAGATTTACGCAACCAAGGCGGTAAATCTTTCCCAGATAAGTTTGATTTAACAATTTCCATGCCTGTCTCTGGTATCAAGCAGCCCTTCAAAATAGAAATTCCAGTGGAAAAAAACACAAAAAATAACCTGACTTTTACGCCATCTCTTAAACGAAAGTACCAAAACATCGACTATACTCTGGAAAAGATTGAGCTCACGCCGATTACAACCAGCATCACAACTCGCATAAAGCTACCTGACAATTTAAAAATTTCTTCGTCACTTCCTTTTTTGAGTTATGAAATTTACGATGACAAAGGAAAGCAACTAAATTTTATAAGCAACAACGGTTGGAGTGCTACGGATGGAAACGTTCTGATAAATGATTCACGTTTTGAACCTTTCACCTCTCCCCCCAAAGCAATTACTATAAAGGTCTACAAAAATATCTTTAACAAGGATGATAAGAGTAAATTTGAACTAGACAAAGATGGAAATCCGAAAATTGAGTATTTCCCTGATCTGGAGATTACTTACCCAATTAATCCATAAAAATAAGTAAGTGAAGGAAGTGAAGCGTACTTCACCTCCTTCACTGCATATAAATACTATCTTTCAACCTTAAAAGTATAAACTCCAAGTTTGTCTCCATTAGATTTAAAGGCTTCAACCTGAGCTGAACCATAGCCAATCATCTTAGCTTTATTTCCATGAAGTTCGACAACATCACTTCCATACAAAATCATCCAGTTAGAACCATCCATTTTATACGTGCTACCTATGCCTAATTTAAGTGGGGGAGTATCTTGCTTTGTAATAGGTGGCTTTTCTCCATTGGCAGGACTAAAGGTTACGGTTACTTTTGCTGGAGCCCCAACAGATATTGTTGAACTTACTGGTGAAGCCGAAGCTACTCCCCCTAAAGATAAAGCTAACGCGGAAATTGATAGTGCTAAGATCGCTCTTTTCATTTGTCATTCTCCTCTTTAAGTATTTTTACTGATTAAACATTAGACTTCCAAGCAATTGTAGACAGTAGACATCACCAAAATATTAGTTATATCATTTCTTTCATCTCCCTCCTTCTAATTAATTCCATTCTAATTCTTGATGTGTTACAAAAAGAATAGAAATAAACATATCATTTCATTTTTTACAAAATAATCATATATAAGTTTTTTCGGATAAAAAATGAGCAGGTAGGATACTAAATCCCCCTGCTCATTTCAGCGATTGTATTTATATCATTTAATTAGCTGTCGGTTCGGTTCCCCAAACAAGTACACCGTTATGATACAAGGTAGCTTTCATATGATCGGCATATGAGGTTTGCGTACCTTTATACGAATAATCATCACTTTCGTTGTAGTTTGACCAGTCTGTTTTATGAATACGGGTTTGAATTTCGCCCGTGCTTCCTCCAGGAGCTAACACGCCTGCATCCGAGTTGAAGCTGACTTCCAAATAATAATCGGCACCGGTTGCAGCTTTCTCCATTCTAACCAGCTTACCATTCAACTTCGAGCAGCCCATCATCGCATAGTCGCAGTTGAATGTCTGCTCACGGTCACCGTCGATCGTGTAGTAGTAGCGAATTTTCAACTCGTTGAGCGGTACGGAGGTTGTGCCTTTGTTTACAATTTGGAAGTGCGGATTCAGGTGGTTGTCGTTCACCTTGGTATCCGCTGTGCGATACTGGAGCAGCAATCCCGTTGTCGGCTGCTGTGTATCCGCTTTTGGCGCTGCGCTAGCGGTATTAGACAGCGTCTGGCCTGCATCGTTCTTCGCTACGACTTGGTAGTAGTACGTCGTGTCCGCCGTTACGGCTGTGTCGGTGTAACTGCTGCCGTATACATCGCTCGCCACAGTGGCGAACGCGCCGTTTTCAGCCGTCGAACGCTTCACTTCATAGCTTTTCGCATTCGCAGATGCTGTCCAGCTTAGCGATACTTTTGCCTTTTCGCCCGCGGCGTTTAGCGTGAAGCTGCCTGGTACGGACGGCTGCTCGGTAATGCCATACGTTTTTAAGTTCGTTGGAAGCTCATCCAGCGTAATGACGTTCGGATGATTATACACTTTTTTCAGATGCTCAAGACTGTTTTGTTTGCCGTCTCTCAGAAAATCCCCATACCATGTAGCGAACCAGCTCCAATGGGCTTGATATGCCTTCATCAGATCAGGGTCGGGAATCGGTCCGTTTTCGCTCATGGCGACTAGCTTTTTGTCCTTACCCAGTGCAACAAGGTCTTCGTATTTTGCAATTTGCGGG
Source organism: Paenibacillus ottowii (assembly GCF_050516475.1). NCBI lineage: Bacteria > Bacillati > Bacillota > Bacilli > Caryophanales > Paenibacillaceae > Paenibacillus > Paenibacillus ottowii. The sequence goes on from NZ_CP191577.1 coordinate 2,794,277, forward strand.
CTGTAATCCCCTGCCTGCGGATAAGAGTCAAAACTCAAAATATCCACAACCTCATCTCCCGGATACCAATCCGGAGCAACAGAATTCCATACCCATATCAGATTGTTCAATTTGTGCACATTCGTCAAACGATCATGCATCAAAATATACAATTTTTTAACAGGCTCAGGACCTTTGGCGCCCCACCAGAACCATTTGCCTTCCGCTTCGTGCAAAGGACGAAACAGGACAGGAACCTTCGCATCCTGGAGCTTCTTTAATTGCGCTGCAATCACATCGATGTCGCGAATAAGTAATTTATAATCCTCGGACTCCGGATGATTCATCGCATATTCTACATCGAATGTGGTCGAATCGGCATAGAAGCCTCTCCACCATTCTTTTCCCTGCGTATCGATCAGGCCTTTCGGCGCGTTCCAGTGCCATGCAAAGGTAACGATGCCTCCTTGCTTATCCCATGCAATCGCCTTTTCCGCCTCAGTGGAACTAAGACCGTGTTCCGCTCTGCTTGGCGAATAGTCGATCAGGTCAAGCGCTGCAATCGCCGGCTTTTTACCTACATTGGCTTGAAGCCAATCAATCTCGTTCATTTCCTCTTGTCCAGAGAGCATATTCTTCCCGTATTGATCAACCAGATAGTTCATCAATGCTTTGGCTTCCACGGTCGCATTCGGATTAGTGAGCGTTTTGGTTACCGCATGGGGTGGGCGATCAGCAGCAGGCTCCAGCCTGACGTAGTCGATATCGTACCAGCCCCAGCCTGTTTCAAAACCGATCGTATTCGCGCCTGCATTTAATAGAACCTTGCCTCCGGAAGTTTCTTTGAAATCTGCTGTTTTCCCCAGCACCAGCTCGCCAAATGCTTTGCCGTTTAAAGAGAAATTCGTACGTTTGTCATCATGAGGAGAACGATAGCCGATTGTAAGATTATACAAACCCGCCGTTGGAGCCTGAATCGTCATCGTCAGAGAATCCCCTGCATTGTGGAAATTCGTTACATAACCAGTGCCGGAGTAGCCGGTTCCGCTGGATTCCACAATGGTTCCCTTCAGTGTGCCATCTTCGGCTTCATAGCGAGCTGGACCGTTTACAGGCGTCTTGGGAACCGCTTTCAAAACATGGGATTCGCTCGTTCCCTTATTGGTCTTGGCGGTTACTTTATAATAGTATGGAGTCCCGTTCGTTAGGTTAGTATCCGTATAAGACGTTTCATTCAAATTGGATGCTATAGCAGTAAAAGGGCCCTTTTCATCCGCTGCTCGCTGTACACTGTAGCCCACAACTTCGCTGGAAGCGTCCCAGGACAAATGGACTTTCCCATCGCCAGCCTCTGCCTTCAGCTTAAAGCTATCAGGATTTTCCACCGGTGGCACAGACGTATCTTTGCCGGTAGTTAGCACGATATGATAAGCCGTCAAAGGCGGTACGGTATAAGTAAAACGGTTGCCTGAAATTTGCGTAATTGGTGCTGCTTCTTTAATTTGTGGGCTGTTTTTATCGAAGCCCCATACTTTACCGGAGCCGTAAGTCGTCTCACCAGAAAGATCAAATTGGGCGTCGAATGCGCTGTCCATGCTTTTGTTCATGACCACGAGGTGCAGTTCCTTGTCGGATGCATTCGTTATGGAAGCATGCACGGAGCTGTTAACAATATCCGACGTTTGGGCACTAACACTCGTATCACCAAAAGTAGCGCTTTTTCCGTCATAATTGCGATAAAGCCTGTAAGCAGCACTAACGTAGTTGTTGGCGCCATCTTTTAACTTCCAGTAGTTTGCCATATAAACATCGTTTTTGCCGAAGATGCCCAGCACATCAGTCATCGCGATCCCGCCGGAAATATCATTTTCGCCGCCATAGCTATACTCGGTCATTGCCAGCTTGGTTCCTGGATAATATTTATCCACGGACTGTTTCAATCGAGGCAGTATAGGCAAAAATTCGCTGTTCCACTGGGCGATCCAGCTATCTTCCTTATAGGTCGGGTCCCATAAAGTACGAGGAGCCTGCATTCTGGCTTGCTTCGTTTCGTCATTGCCTACCTCATTCGTAATTCGTATGCCTCCGCCCATCGCCTCGGGATACCAGTGTACATCAAAGACATCCAGCAATCTCTTGCCTTCGGCTTGCGAACTGAGGCGCATTTGATCCAGGTAATAGTCCACAAACCAGCTATAGTTGCCTTTTACAGAGTCCCAATCAGGTGCAGTTTGAAGATCTTTATAGGCGCCAAAACCGTAAAGAACTGGCCCAAAAATTTCCGCACCCGCATCAACCGCTTTTACAGCTTTGGATAAGCTTACGGACCGGTCTACCAGCTCTTTCGCCCCGACCTTTTCACCATGAATGCGTGGATGTGTATGCGACCAGAGAGCGGGTTCATTGTCGAGCGCATATCCTTTCACACCTGTCTTGGTTGAAGCAGCTCCGTACTTTTTCACTAAAAAATTAACGAACTCATCTACATACACCTGATTGTCATTCAGATCAGGCTGTAGCTGGAACGGTGCATTTTTAGCGTTTACGACCTGATTCCAACGAGCGGACGGGGCTTTTTCGCTTTCCTGCACACTGCCGTTTCCATCCTTAGCCACATAACCGGCCATTGGCAATGTAACTAAAGAATAAGCGCCAAGCTTCAGCGATTGATCATGAAACGAAGTCGTCACCGCTCCCGGCTTTTCGCATTCGGCTTGTGTCAGGCCACCATTACTGCATAAATAGTTATCGCTGGATTGCTGCCAGTCACTTCCTGCATTGGACATATTGTTTTCCCAGTTGTATCCGGTCATTCGATTGCCACCAAGCCGTCTGGCAGCCATATGTTCATCGCCCGCCAAATCCTGATTCGTACCGTATATATAAGGACTAATTGGCTTACGATCCTTGGATGTATCTATTTTAATGGTGATAGTCTTTGCCGTTTGACCGTGAACTACAGCTGGAGCCGGTAAAGCACCTCCTGCTATCATCGTGCATGCCATGACGACAGGCAGCCACTTGGGACGTTTGAACAAAATACTCCTGCTATTTTTCGCCTTCATGCCGTTTTCCTCCTTTACATTTGAAAAGAGCAGCCCATTCGAGTGCCGCTTCCTCAGGCTTTTAGGCTCCCGATTCCAAAAAAGTTTATCGTTCCGTTACAGCGTTCACCTTACTCTAAACCATAGATTAGTTTTTTTATAGATACATGCTTAAACTCCTCCCATCGAAGCAACAAGTATCCGATTGATTATACGCTCCTTTCCGTCCGAAATTCAGAATTGCTCGGATCTTCAAATGTTGTAATACGGCTGTGCTATACGGTTCTACCGACCAAATCATCATATCGAACTATTTATGGGACGTAATGTCCATACCCATAAAATATTCTATATATCCATATAGCAGAACATGGACTAGAGTTGACTTATTAAATAACTTTATAGCGTGAGTATTAAAAAAAGCCCCTTAGCAAGGGGCTTTTTAATCTCTACCGTACTTTGTCCTTTTGAATAAGCTCGTAGTAGATCCGTGCAGACTCAGCATCTCCAGTGGATAAGATGTATTCTGCCAAAGGTGCGCACAACTTTTGGAGATAGAAGGAGTACAGCAGTTCAGCCGTGTCAAAATGAATGTGCAACACTCGTTTCATCAGTTCTTCGAATTTGCTATAATCCAGTTCTTCCGGGCTAATATCAAACGGGTATTCTGGAAAGGTTTGTTTTTGAATCTCAACAAATTGCTCTTTAAGTTTTGGTTGATTGCCTGATCGTGCAGCCGAAAAATTCATCATAAAAAAAGATACAAAATCTGTCTCACGGTCGCTTAACCCATAATACTCACACCAGCGCATGAACATCAGCGGTTTTACCATATATAAATCTCCTTTAACAAAAGTTCAGATTTATTATGAATCCTACAAAAATCTAACAGGTTCCAACTTATGTAATATATAGGTTAAGCCCCATTTTAAAAGATGATTCCTTAAAACAATTTTGCTATTTAACATATCCATTCTCTTATATTTCCATAAAAGTAGACAACAAAAAAGACCGTTTCAACATCTTAATGATGCTGACCTAGTCTTCTCATAATCATATGCATATGGATATTCGTATCTATTCTAATCTCCTACATAGCTGAAGGCTCACAGGCTGCAGGTGAACACATAGGCTGGCGGAACATTATAGTTTACCTTTTTAATCTGGATATCTGCAAAAAAAGTACGGAAGAAATTGTGCTTAACCTTGCTGTACTGGAACGTAATAAACTTGCCCTCCTGGCCTAACACCTCAGCCGTTTGTCCCAAAATGAGACTGGATAACGCAGCGGGTAAGCTGGTAAAAGGTAGCCCCGATACGATATAATCCACTTTCGAGACGTGGTACTGTTTCATATACCGTGCGACATGCTCGGCTGAACCATGAATAATGTGTACCTTCTCCAGATGTCCATATTTGCTTTGTAACGTTTTGTAAAACGATTCGTTAGCCTCTATCACTAACAGTAGCGTTTCTGGACGCTTGTTCAAAATCAGCTCTTGCGTAAACACACCCGTCCCGGCTCCATATTCAATAATACACGAGGCTTTGTCAAAGTAAATCGGTGTGGCAATTTGCTTGGCCAGCTGTCTTGAGCTGGGTATAACAGCGCCTACGCTGCGTGGGTGCCTGATGTACTCTCGAATAAAGTGAATCGCGTTCATCTTTTCCTCTCCCTGCTTGATACACTTGATAGGCACTCGGTTCATCAAAGGTTCCCATTACATATTCATTGTATACCGATCAGAATATTGATTTCAAGCAGGCTACTGTTACCATATACAAAAGAGCGTAGCCTTATTCGATTCTAACCAAATAATGACTACCCTCTTGGTGTAATATCTATGAATCCATAGTGTCCAAATGCGTACCCTCTGCCTTGGAGGCCTGTCCCGCCTTACGTCGTCGTGCCCCTATGTGCATGGCCACAATTCGGTAGATAGAGGCCGGCTGTATGGACACGGCCCAGCCTGCGTCTTCATCCGGCGCAAGCACAACCCCCAGCTGGTGGTGGTCACCATCGTACATGCCTCGCTGTAGAAACTTGCTCTCACCTTGCAGATTGCGTACCTCCAGCTTGCAAAAAGCAGAATTGACCCGCAACGCCTGGTGCAGCTCGGCACGGCTGTTCACCACCATGCCATTCACCCGGTAAATGGCTTCTCCCGGCTGTATGCCCATGGCTGTCGCCGGACTATCTGGCAGCACAGCGAGCACACGCATCCCTTGCTCTGGATGTACAAACATCGGGCTAAGACGGCTTTCCTCTATATTGCCGTACCAGATCAGCGCCTCATGAGCCAGGAAGGAGAATAACGCTGCCAGCAAGATCAGCGGACTCCACCAGGCTGCCAACAGGCTTAGCAAAAGCAAAGCCACACTGTACAGGAGCAAACGGTTCGAAGTAAGTGCTGCCTTCTGTCGTGGCAGCTGACCGAGCGTCACACTGCTAAAGCCCATCAGGACTGGCAGCGCTGCTAGCATATACCCCGTTCCGGCATCGCCACCGAACAAAGGTGTCCAGGGAAGCGTGAAACCTCCCTGGGCAGGTACAAGCAACAGCAACGGAATAGGCCAGAGGTCTTCCATACGATAGCCGCCAACCAATCGTCCCCGTTTGCCTTCAACAAACAGTGGAGTGGCTGCCTTTCCTCCTTGCCAGCGAACCAACAGCGCTTCAGCCACATGCAGCACAGCAACGAGCACTAAGAGTGCTGGAATATCCAATCCGCGGATGGCTGCTACTGCTGTCCCGAGCGCTCCCCCAGGCTGCCAGCCACTGGCTACGTTTAGAAAAAACTGAACTACACCTAGCAGACCTGCCGAATAAGCAAGACATAGGTAACGGACGCGTACCAACATGAGCAATAAAGTGGCTATCCACAGGCACACGATGGAAGTCGAGGTCAGATGAACGCTGACGAACATTCCCAGAACGGATATTGCTACCCCAGCAAGCAAGCCACTCCATACGACACGCCAGGTCTCAGCAGCCCAGCTATGCATTCTAGTATGAAATAGCTTGCGCTCCAGCAGCATTTGCCGACGATATCCAAGCGCGACAATGAGTATCGAGATATAGTAAAACGGCTGCAAAAGCAGGTACAAGCAAGCATTCAAGACGCTCCATCCCCATTGTAATGCCCATTCCAAGTCCATTCACACTCCTTATGCCCCTGGTCCGCTGTATAGCGGAGCACGTACATTTCATATCCATTTATTCTATATGAAATTGCCAATGTAGGGAAGACAAACCGACAGACTGCAAATAAATCCCAATAAAAAAGGGGACTGTTTCCAGCCCCCTTGTTGTTAGCCTCACTATTATTTCGCTACGTTTGCCTTCATTTCCTTCCGAATCTCTTCAATCCCCTGCTTGAGCTGATTGTCATTTTTCGGATCACGAATTTTTTCAATCAGCTTGGCTTCCATCGCTGCTGCTGTCTTCGCGTCAATGATGCCGTTAGCCGTCAGCTTCGCCTCTTTTTGAAAAGTCATAACAGAGCTTTCAGTCACTTTGTCAAAATAGCCATCCTCGCGACCTGGCTTGTAGCCCAAGCCTTGCAGAATGATTTGTGCGTTTTTGACATCACTGCTATTCATATTGTATTTCAGGGACTTTTCCTTGTTCAGCGGTGCGGCCGTAAAGTATTCAGGCTGTTCCACCGCGATATCCGGCTTAATCCCTTTTTTATGAATCCATGTTCCATTTGGCGTCAGCCATTTGGCAATCGTGATTTTGAGTAAGCTGCCATCACCCATCTGCTTGTCATAGCTGGTTTGTACAGTGCCTTTACCAAAGGAGTTTTCCCCGATCAACACTGCACCAGCGGATTGCTGGAGAGCACCTGCCAGAATTTCAGACGCACTTGCGCTACCTTTATTCATGAGCAAAGTCACCGGATAATTTTTGCTTGAGCCTTTGGATTTCTCTTCTTCACGCTTCTGATTTTTGTCTTCTACTTGTACAATCGTTTTGCCGGAAGGTACAAATTGCTGTGCAATATCAATAACGACAGAAAGTACCCCGCCCGGATTATTACGCACGTCAATGACGAGTCCTTTAAGCCCTTGTTTTTCCAGCTTCGCTAACTCTTCCTTGAAACGTTCTGCCGTATTTAAGGAGAACTGGGTGATCGTAATAACGCCTACGCCACCTTTTTCCATATGAGCCGTTACAGTTTCCATATCAATGTTGTCACGGGTAATCGTGTATTCAAGTGGATCAGGAGAACCGTTACGCTGAATTTTAACTTTGGCCTGACTGCCCTTCGGTCCACGAATTTTGGAAACAGCTTTATTCAGATCCAATCCGTCCAGGGTTTCACCGTTAACAGACAATATAATATCCTTAGCGCGTAATCCCGCCTTCTCAGCCGGAGAGCCTTTGATTGGTGTGACTACGACTACTTTCCCGTTCTCAGCCGCTACTTCGGCCCCAATCCCAGTAAAAGAGCCTTCTATGGATTGCTCGAACTGCTGTGCCGTTTCTTTACCCATATAAGAGGAATATGGATCGCCAAGCGACTCCATCATACCATTGATCGCGCCGTCCACCAGCTTGGTGCGATCCACATCCTGATAATACTGTCCCTGAATTAAGTCCATCGCTGTCTCAATTTTGCGGATATCACTTCTGGAGGAGGAACTACTCCCTGTCACACTCGCCAGCAGTCCTTCGCCCAAAGCGCTATTCCCTACTGTAGTCGTTCCAGTATAAGCAAAAGTGAGCAGACTGCCGCCAAGCAGCCCGATCACCATCAAGAGTACCGCTGTACTTTTTTTCAACATCTAATCGTCCACCGCCTTCTCTTTATCTTGTATCCTATTTCCTCACAACGCATCCATTCACGAAGTATACGTCTAGCTTGTACGGAATATGTTAATTGTATCCTACTCCGTGTCTCAATGCACATGTTCCTTATTGGATATGATCCATTACAGCAAAACCCTATCTGCAACCGCATAGGCTACAAATAGGGCTTACCATATCTGTTATAAATAGTTCATTGGATTTACAGGTTTATTATTCTCGCGCACTTCAAAATGACAGTGAGGTCCTGTAGAATTCCCCGTCGAACCCACTTCTGCAATTTTTTGACCGCGTTTTACGGTTTGCCCCGTATGAACCACTGTACCACCATTGCGAATATGTCCGTACAGGGTCCATAGTCCATCTCCGTGGTCAATGACAACGGTATTCCCATAACCGCTCCACCATTCAGCAACGATGACTACACCGTCTTCAGCTGCATGAATATCGGTTCCCTGCGGAGCCGCCAGGTCAATGCCTGTGTGGCCTTTAAGCTTGCCGGTGATCGGATGTACCCGCATGCCAAAAGTAGATGAGAGCCGGTAATGGGCTACAGGCGTAGCCAATGTCCCCGATCCGCCTGTATACGAGCTGGCAGCCGCATGGCTGGAATTCGAGGCGGCGCCTGAGGATGAAGATGCATAACGCTTGGCTGCAGCAGCACGTGCAGCTGCTCTAGCGCGGGCTGCTTTGGCAGCTTGCTCTGCTCTAAGCTTGTTCTTCTCCTGCACCAGTCCCACACGTTTGTTCGCGAGGGCTACTAACATATCGTTTTGTTCTTCACTGATTTCATCCGATTCAGCAATATCATGATCGTAGTTGGCAATCAGTCTTTGCTTCTCTTTTTCTTTTGCATTCAATTGAGCTTTGGCGTCCTGCTTGAGCGCATACAACTTTTTGGCATTTTTATATTCCGTATCAAGTTGTTTCTTTTTGCTTACAACCAGAGCCTTGTCCTTTTTATGCTCGTCCAACAGAATTTGGTCCTGCTCTACGATCGTTTTCAGAGAATCCACCCGGCTGAGAAAATCACTGAAGCTGGCCGAGGACATAAGCACGTCCATATAAGAGACAGTTCCATCTGTATACATCAGACGTACGCGAGTTTCCAGCATTTTTTCCCGCGAATTGATGCGATCAATGGCTTCGGCTAAATCTTTTTTAGTCGCACGGAGATTATCTTCCGTTTGATCGATCTGAACCGCTACACGAGTCAACTGATCACTGACACTGTTAATTTGAGCGAGTACCGTTTTCAGGTTTTGTACGGTTTTATTTTTATAATGCTGAGCATACTGTTTATCTTGAGCAGCCTTTTGCTGTTGTTGCTTCGCAGATTTGGCTTGCTTTTCTAATTGGTTTAGTTGCGAATTGATTTCACTCATGCTTTTGGCATATCCGTCAGAAGGCTGGATTAGCAATGCAGCCACCAACGTGGCAGCCAACACAGATCCTATTTTTTTCAACTTGCACTCCCCATCCTTTATCGCAAAATAACACCGGGCTTCCCCATTCTATTGAATCGATCACGACGTTCCACCAAATGCTTCTTAGACTTTCAAGAACTTGCGCATGGACAGGGTACTGCCAATAATGCCGACCAGCATCCCCAAAATAATCAGCAATGCACTCAGCTGAATCCAAATGCCTTCAAGCGGCATCAGCTTCAACATATTGAGAGCGATATCTCCCTGAACGGCTGTCAGCAAACGCTGATAACCTGTAAATAAAATTCCTACAGTAATAAGAGAACCAATAAGACCAATAAGCGCGCCTTCAATAAAAAACGGCCATCGTATAAAGAAGTTGGTCGCACCGACCAGCTTCATAATGCTGATTTCTCTGCGGCGTGCCAATATCGTGACTCGAATCGTATTCGAGATTAAGAACATAGACATGATCGCCAGTCCGGCGACGAATATAAAACCAACATTGCGAATCAGCTTGGTAATGGTAAAGAGCGTCTCAACAGTGCCTTTTCCGTAACGAACCTTTAAGATCGGTTTCTCAGGATGCTCTGTATTCAGCTTCTCAATCTTCTCAGCCACAAATGGAACTGTCGTTGGTTCAATCACTTCTACCACGATTTTGTCCGGTAGTGGATTGCTGTCCTTGTCAAAACCCTCCAGCAGATCCTTGCCGCTGTCTCCCAAATCTTTGCGCAGCTCCTCCAAGCCTTGAGCTTTCGTCACAAAGGTCGTTTTACTGATTTCCGGCATTGCCGCGATTTCCTTTTGCAGCGTTTCACGCATGCTTTGATCGACATTGAGTTCTAGGAACACGTTCACTTCCACCTGGCTATCTGCTTGATCAGCCAAGGAGTTGACGTTAAGCACTAGCATGATAAACACGCCGAGTATGAGCAGTGACACAATAATTGAGGTGATGGATGCTACGGACATCCAGCCATTGCGGAATATGTTTTTGAAACCTTCCCGCATATGACGCAAGAAGGTATTAAAAGTCATATCCATACTCCCCTCTTACCTGGTCTCTTACGATGTTGCCATTTTCGATAGCGATGACGCGTTTACGCATGGAGTTCACGATGTCCTTATTGTGTGTCGCCATCACAATGGTCGTGCCCCGAAAATTAATTTCATCGAGCAACTGCATGATCTCCCACGATGTTTCGGGGTCCAGATTACCCGTTGGTTCATCGGCAATGATAACCGAGGGATTATTCACGATCGCCCGTGCAATCGCTACACGCTGTTGCTCCCCACCGGATAGCTGGGCAGGCTCACGATGCATTTTCTCTTTCAAGCCAACCAATTCGAGCACTTCCGGAACCCGCTTGCGGATCAGCTTCTTGGGAGCCTCTATAACTTCCATCGCAAAAGCCACGTTCTCATAGGCTGACAAACGCGGCAAAAGTCGGAAATCCTGAAAAATGACTCCGATGTTGCGACGAACATAGGGGATTTTGCGCTGCTTGAGCTTTCCGATATTAAAACCATTGACCGAAATTTGCCCCTTGGTCGGTACTTCTTCTCTATAAATAAGCTTCATAAAAGTCGATTTCCCCGCTCCAGACGGACCGACTACGTATACGAATTCATTACGGTCAATTTTAACCGATACTCCTTGAAGTGCGTGGGTCCCGTTCGTATAGGTCTTCCACACATCCTGCATTTCAATCACTCGATCACTTCCCGCTGCTTAATCATATTACGCATAACCTAATATCCATTCGACATATTCCATGCATTTCCTCTAAAAACTTCTGTATTTCATCATACCGTTTATCATTGTAACAAATTTGTTACCTAAATAGTACCGAAAGTTTTCCGCTTTTGGCACATATATATGAATATTGTGGCACACGAATACGCTATCAAGCTTATCAGACAGGAGACATCTGCATTATGAAAAAAATTCATTTATCTGTCATCTGGTTATGGTCTGGGGTTCTGGCGCTGGCAATACTGTGGGGAGGACTTCATCTGTACGCCGACAGACAAACCCTGCCAGAGGGAGTGAAGGTTGGCGGCGTCAACGTAGGGGGCATGGATAAAACAATGGCTCTCCAGTTAGTGGAGAAAAAACTGGATGAATTGAAGCAGCGTCCTCTGCTCCTCACGGACAGCGACAGCAGTGCACAGGATATAAAGCTGACACTCGGGGAAGCAGGGATTGACTATAAAGCGGATGCCTTCCGGAGCGCAGTAAAGGCACTTAGCGCGGGGCATCTATGGACTCGTGCGCAGACACGTTTTAGCTTTGAAAAGGAATGGCCTATTACACCTTTCCGGCAAGAGAAATTTTTACAATCAAAATTTGGAGCGGATTGGGAGGAGCAGCGATACGGCATGCCTGTCAATGCAGTGCGTCAGATCGATACAAACGATCAGATTCGGTATATTCCGGGGCGCTCTGCCCGTCGTCTGGATTGGCCCAAACTGAACGTTGCAATGAACAAGGCACTCCCCAGGGATTTTACGGCTTCCGAGAATCCGATCCGAGTGGAATTGCCGTTCTACCAGCTGGAGCCGAAAATTACGGTCGACAGTCTGCGCAGTGAAGGCATTGAGCGAAAAATCACCCAGTTTTCCACCAGTCTCGGCAGCAGCTCGGAAGGGCGTGTGTATAACGTAAATTCAGCGGCAAGCGCCGTCGATGGTACAATTCTCAAACCGGGTGACATATTCGACTACGGCCAAGTGATTGCCAAGGCTGAGCGCACTCATGGCTTTCGTGAGGCTCCGGTGATCGTCAACGGACGGTTGGAGTCCGGCATTGGCGGTGGAATTTGCCAAGTGTCCAGCACAGTCTATAATGCAGCGCTGCGAGTCGGCCTGGACATTGTCGAGCGCCGCAACCATTCCTTGCCAGTCAGCTACCTGCCCAAAGGTCAGGATGCGACTTTTGCTACAGGGTCTATTAATTTTCGTTTTAGAAATAATACTGGCAAACATTTACTCCTACGTGCTGCGGTTCAAAATCGAACGCTGACTGTTAAAATTTTTGGTACATTCCCATCGAATATTTCGTATGAACTTGAATCTCACACCGTTCGTGTACTCCCTATACCAGTAAAAAGAATACGTGATGACTCACTATCCCCTGGCTTCTTTCAGGTCATTCGACAGGGCAAAGAAGGATATGTGGTAGAAACATTCCGAGTAAAAAAGGTAAATGGAAAAACTATCGAGCGCACCCGTATCAGCCGCGATACGTACCGAGCGCAGCAACGCATTATAGCTAGTTATGGTGGTAGCACATCGTCTGATCCACAAACACACGAACCGGAGAAACCTATCGTGGAAGACGGCATAAGCGAATAAACGAAAAAATCCCCCTTGACTACTGACTGGATTGGTTCCAGACAGAGTGAAGGGGGATTTGTCGTTCTATATTACTCGCTGCGTTTACTCAAAACCGAGATTTCTACAGGCTCACTTTCATGGCCGTCTGTATCTTTAGCTTTGATCACCAGTCTAACTGTCGCTTTTTGAGTAAGCACACTGATGCTAAATGTGCCGTCATCTTTGGCTACTGCACTGCCGATAGGCAGATCGTTGGAATAGGCAGTCACTGTGGAACCAGCTTTTGCTATCCCTGTAATCGTACTTTCACCATCGTACACATCGTTGACTTTCAGTGTACTTGAAGTAGCGCCCGCGGTTGTGTCTGTAGTGTTGTCCGCAGTCGTAGTTGTGTTTGTGTCGGTGCTTGTCTCTGTTGTTGTAGCGTTGTCCGTAGCAGTCGTAGTCGTGCTATCTGTGCTTGTGCTGGTACTTGTGCTTGTGCTGCTATCTCCTGTTTTAGTTCCAGAAGTTGTGGACGTGTTACCATAAGTGGAATCTGTCACGTTACTGTATGTGGAATCTGTTACCGTTCCACCAGGAGTCGTCGTCAGATTATCAACAGGGCTCAGGTTGTAACCGGATGCAGCATCCAGAATAGCAACCGCCTCTGCACGAGTCAGTGGCTTCAGTGGCTGGAATTTACCATCCGGATAACCGTTGATGATTTTTTGCTCCACAGCTGCCGCTACACTTTTCTTCGCCCAGGATCCGATTTTGTCGGAGTCAATGAATTTAGTAACATCTGCTGCATTACCCGCAGTCAGCCCAATAGCTTTGCCAATAATCGCAGCTGCTTCCTGACGTGTTACCTTACCATTTGGTTTGAGCTTGTTACCTGCATAGCCGCTTATGTAACCTGCATTCACGGCATTTGTCAGTTCGTTGTATGCCCAGTGGGATGCCGGAACATCTGTGAACGTTCTGCTTCCATTACCGTTTACTTTCACACTGCCTCCATACGTTGCGTCTGTCACCACTGGAGTCTCCTGCGTGAACGTTCCCAAGCTGCGGTTCAAAAGCACGATAAATTCTGCGCGTGTGATCGCTGCATCCGGTTTTACCGCTCCGCTCAATTGCCCCGTAGCTGACCAGCGTTGCACCTGATCTCCTGCCCAATGGCCGCTTGTAGTTTGAGGAGCAGCTGCCGCTGCGCTGAATGCGCTAAGAATAAGACCTGTACTCAGTACACCTGTAATTGTGGTTCTTAACTTTTTCCCCATGCTATAAATTCCTCCCTCAGATTGGATTCATCAATCTTTTTTTAAACACTTTACCAGAAATCAAACCCAAATAGCCCCTAAATTAAAAAAATCGTCCCATTTAACCATACCCCCTCCTAATGTAGGATAAATAAGAAACGGGACTTAATACCTAGCTATTCACTTGGATATGTATATTTGGACAGGTCACAGTATACTGAGTGAGTAATCAGTTGTAAGCAGAAACAGGTCAATGAGATCACATAACCCTAGGAAAAGAGGTTTTCTTATGGCTCTTATTCAATGTCAGTTTTATTCGGAAGTTCTTGGTCTTAGCACATCTATGCATGTTATTCTTCCGCAGGCAACTCGCTCACAGATTGGGATGGAGGGCAAGCAGGGAGCAGGGCCACACCCGACCCTGTATTTACTGCACGGTCTGTCGGACGATGATTCAACCTGGCTGCGTCGAACCTCCATTGAACGCTACGTTGCCTCTATGGGCCTTGCCGTCGTCATGCCTCAGGTGCATCGGAGTTTCTATACGAATATGGAGCAAGGGGCGGCTTATTGGACCTTTATCAGTGAAGAATTACCAGCTTTGGCACGTTCATTCTTTCCTCTGTCCGACAAGCGTGAAGACAATTTCGTAGCTGGGCTTTCTATGGGTGGGTATGGGGCCTTCAAACTGGCACTTCAGCATCCTGAACGCTTTGCAGCCGCTGCCAGTCTGTCGGGGGTCATGGATTTACACGCATCCCGCACCGATCCTATGCAAAATGCTATGAGTCCAGCGGAATGGCTTAACATTTTTGGGCCAGATGAAATACGTGGAACGGATCACGACTTGCTGGAGCTGCTACAACGTCATGCCACCGCGGAGACCTCACTCCCCCAACTCTACCAATGCTGCGGTACAGAGGACTTTTTATATAAAGGAAATCAAACTTTTCGTGAAACATGCAACTCTCTTGGAGTTCCGCTGACCTACGAAGAAGGTCCTGGAGCTCATGAATGGGGATACTGGGACGCGAAAATTCAGGATGTACTGGCGTGGCTACCGCTTGAAGGGCACTAATCAGGCAAAAAAATCCCCGCAGCCTTTCTCACCGCATCAAGCGAAGGGAATGGGCTTCGGGGATTGTTGTTATGCACATCAGGGATTTGTCGTCGTCTCCGTCGATGGAGATCCTTTAGTTGTAGTTAATGATTTAGGCAGCACTTTATACAGGCGCCACTCGCCATTAAACTCACGTTCAAGCTGAACCCATGGGGCCCCATGTTCATATAAATTCGGATATACCATATTGATCTTACTCAGTGGCATGCCTGACATAATCTTAGGTACAAGGATATAGTCTACATGATTGTCCTGCGGATAACTTAATGCCTTATTGAACGAATAATCACTGGTGATCAGAAAGCGTTTGGGATATTGGCTGTAGACGATCATCGTATAGGCTGAAGCCGAATCAGTCATAATGGTCGACTTCGGCAGATGCTGGTCCAGCCAGACGGCTATCTTACGATCTGATTCCTGTCTCACATAGTTCACATTCCCCGTACGTGTGAGAAAGCTGTTCTCATCCGGTGCAATATCCGGGCGAGTCAACGCATAGGACAGTAATCCAGCAGTAAGTAGCAGACTGACAGACACTAGACCAAAGGCTGCCCTCCGCCATCGTCCCTGAAGCTGGCTCAACTCATAAGGCAACCAGGCTACGGTAATTGGAAATACATACATAAAATAACGAAACCAACCATATGAGGATTGCTTCATCATAAGTAAAAATTGCAAGCCCGGTACAGACAGGAACAATAATAAAATAATCAAGGTACCCCACCGGAATAAACGTCCACTCAACAGACGAATGAACAGAATAGCAAACAACGGCACAGAATACCAGATAGTTTTGGAAGCAATAAACTTCAGGGCTACCAACGGACTGGAAAAAATCTCTACAAATTTATCATCATTGAGCAATTCTGCCGATTGGGCTGTGTTCGAATACTCTGAATTCAAGAAATAAAGAGCATTTCCCATGATGAGATAGTTAAAGAAAATCCACAATAGCCCGGAAAAGACCACAGGGAGCAGAAGCAGTAACCAGGTTGCCTCGACTTTATGCAGCCTTTCCCGCCAGACCAGTTCGCGTCTACCCAAGTTGCGATGAAGAAATAAGATCGCCAAGACCACGCCAACAGCCATAGCCACGCCTAGAGGTACCGCTTCATAGCGAGTCCAGAACGCCATGGCAAGCGCTAATCCAGAAACAATCAGACTTGCCGTCATACGATCCTTGAGCCATAGCGCAAATTCAATGACCGTCATCATAATAAAATATATGTATAACGAATCGCTCAGACCGTTGGCACCAAACAGTAAAACAAACGGATTCAGTGCATACAGCAATGCCAACAGCAAGCTCATCCTGGAGCTAAGCCCTGTTCGGACACCCGCCCGATATAGCAGCATTGCGGTCAAAGCAGCAAAGGTAGCACTCAGAATAACAGCAGCCAATCCATAGGAGGCTAATGCCGGAAAAATTGGATACAGCAATAGAATCACCATTTCCAGCAGACTGGGTAGTGGATTCCAGATAAATCCGATGGCACCCAGATGTGGATCGCGGCTATACAGCACATAAAATGCGTTAGCTACCCGACTGAGCGCGTCTGTGTGCATATATCCTAGAACATAGCTGAAATAAATGCCTGCAGACAGCTCCAATGCAAGTATAAACACAAACAGACCGATACCCATCCATCTGCTTGCAGACCATTTGCGAAAGGACATTCCTCTCGTTCCCCCTCAAACTTGTTGCGGTGGTGCAGCTGCAAGGAACTCACGCCCCACAGCTACCTCCTTTCTCCGCTACGACGCAGTAAAACGCAATAAATTATTGCGTTTCTGCATGCTCTATTTTGTACAATCGCCACTCCCCGTCAAAGTCATGCACCAACGAGGCCCATGGCGCCCCCTTTTCAAACAGATCAGGATAGTTCCGGTTCACCTGATCCAGCGGTACCCCTTCCACCAAGCGTGTGACCAAAACATAGTCCACCTTGGAAGCAGGTAGATTTATTAAAGCTTTCCCAAAATCATAATCACTCGTGATCATAAACTTCTTCGGAATTTTACTGCTCAAAATGATCGGATAGGCTGTATAAGAATCTGTCAAAATGAGCGATGAACCATAATGTTCATCCAGCCATGGCCCTATTTTCCGTTCAATCACTTGCCGATCATAGCTCTCATTGCCGCTATGCGTCAGATAGCTATGTTCATCAGCTGCAATCGCGGGATTCGTCAGTGCGTAGGATAACAAGCCTGCTGTTACCAACATTCCTACCGTTACCAGTGAGATTCCGATCCCACGCATTTTTCCCTTCAATAAACTGAGTTCATATGGCAGCCAAGCAACTGTAATCGGGAATACATACATAAAATATCGGAACCAGCCAAACGAAGAATGCTTAAACATTAACAAGAGTTGCAGTCCAGGTACCGACAAAAAAATAGCCAGCAACGTTAACGTACTCCAATTCCACAGACGTTTGTCCAATAGACGTATAAGCAAAATAGCAATCAACGGAGCAGCATACCATAAAGTTCGCTGCCCGACAAACTTTAGCATCAGCACAGGGTGCGCAAACATTTTCACAAAGCGTTGATCCTCCAGCAAAGCCGCTGATTGTGTGGAATTGGAATATTGCGAGCGTAAAAAATAAAGCGGGTCGCCCATGATAATCCAGTTAAAAAAGAGCCATAGTAACCCGGAAAAGACTAGCGGCAGCAATAATAGAAGCCATGTCGCTTCAACTTTATACAGGCGCTCTTTTAAAGACAATTGCGTTCTACCCTTCTCTCTGTTTGTACGCCACCGATGCAGTGAAAGAATTGTCAGCAATACGCCTACAGCCATTGCAACACCTAGCGGGACCGCTTCGTAGCGAACCCAAAAGGCCAAGGCAAGCGCAAAACCGGATACGATCAGATTCGCCGCCTTGCGATCCTTAAGCCACATACAGAATCGACTCACTGTCAGCAGGATAAAAAAGATATAGGGCGAGTCACTCAAGCCGTTGAACCCAAATAAAAACATAAACGGATTCAGTGAAAATAACAGCGCAATCAGCAAACTGGTTGCACCGCGAAGCCCTAGTTCTTTTCCCGTCCCGTACAATAATGCTGCGCTCGCCCCAGCAAACAGGCTGCTCACAATCACTGCTGCCAGCCCGTGGGAAGCGAGTGCGGGAAACAAAGGATAGAACAACAGCACAATAAGTTCCATCAAACTCGGTAGCGGATTCCATACAAAACCGATAGCACCCAAATGTGGGTCACGGCTATACAGCACATAAAATGCATTAGCCACTCGACTGAGCGCATCGGTATGCATATAGCCCAGATGCCATGCAAAATAAATACCTACTGCGAGTTCTAAAGCAGTAATACAAGCAAACAACGACAGCAACTTTCCATGTTTCTTTACGATCATTAAACCTCTTTCTGACGCTGTTGCGGAACGGAGAAGATCCAATAGCGGTTCCAGATATAATTATGAATGGGCACGATGATGGTAGTTAGGACTTCACCGATTAGATACGACCAACCGATCCAGTGAATGGTTACGTACATGAGACCAGCATTCAAAAGCAAGCCGCAGGTACAGACCAATACATATTTAAGAAACTGAGTCCGACTTCCCTCGCCGGTAGGCTCGAACGTCCAGTTTCGATTCAGCACGTACGAGACGAGCAACGTAACTATAAAGCCTATTGTAGTAGCCGTTACCGCAGGTATCGCAAACAGCTCCACCAGCAGCACAAGCACACCGACGTGAATGCCTGTGCCCAGCAGTCCGACAATACCGTATTTAATGATTGGATACTTTAGATACGAACGTCTGATCATGTTGATTAAACTCCCTATCCACCCACAATCGCTCAGCATTCGCCCGTTTGTCTGCAATTAGATAACGGGGTCTGGCTTTGACTTCGTGATATATGGCGGCAATATATTCTCCTACCACTCCAATCGACAGCATGAGTACACTGCCGATAATCAAAAGCAGTAAAATGACAGTGGTAAACCCGGTCACAGCGTCACCCGTTATTTTGTGCATCAAGGTTTGAATCCCCAACACGACCGAAATCAGCATGAAAATGAGACCCATTAAACTCACTACCCGCAAAGGTACTGTCGAAAACGAAACGATCGCTTCCGCGGCCAATCGAAACAGCCCTAACGGACTCCAGCGGCTTGGACCCTCTTCTCGTGGAGCCACCCGGAACGTAATCTGAGTTTTACGAAAACCGAGCCAGGCGGTCATCCCGCGAAAGAACGGCATACGCTCTGGCATCGCCATCCAGGCATCCACCACTCTTCGATCCAGCAGCTTATAATCGGAGGCATCCTTGAGATTAAAGCCTGTCAAACGATTCAAAGTCGCATAGAACAAAGAAGCTCCGAGCTTTTTGCCTACAGACTCTTCTCCCCGAAATTCTTTCACACATTCAACTAAATCATAACCTTCATTTTGCCATAACCGTACCATTTCCCCGATCATCTCAGGAGGATGCTGCAAATCACCGTCCATGACAATGATCGCATCGCCAGATGCATTTTCCAAACCTGCGCACAACGCCAGCTCCTTACCAAAATTCCGACTCAGCCGGAGCGCGAGTAGAGAGGGCATACGACGGGACAATTCGGACAGTTTGAGCCATGTATCGTCTTTGGAACCATCATCTACAATAATAAGCTCATAGCGTGAGGTGACAACAGACAGCACCCCATCAATCACCTTAAGCGAACGTTCGAGATGCGAGCCTTCATTGTACATGGGAATGACGACGGATAAAAAAGGATTTTTTGTCTCCATTCTTGCTCCTTCTTTCTTCATATTCAGGAGGACTGTGCCGGGGCATCATCCAAATCGTGCATATCGGTTAGACCATGTGTCGTCTTCTCCCAATAAAACGGCTTGGTTATAAGCTGCCATGCTGCTTTTATCGCAGCTATACTCATAAGTACCCAATATAACGGCGAGAGTAGCCCATATTTGACCATCGCGTATGAAAATGTTCGTTCACCGCGCTCTTCCAGTTCCCCGATGACCCAATACATGCCGGCCACATTACTGAATACGAACAGAAAGTTACCGATATAAAATTCCGCGCTGGCCAAGTAGTACACATAGCCCGGGAACAGTTTGGGAATAAAGGACAACTCCCAGCCAAACCACAAAATAAGCAAGCCCCAAAAAATAGGGTTCAATAACGGCAACATCGGAGTCGCCAGAATCATCACCTGAAAACCGAAAAAGCCTTTCCAGCCCACTTCGCGCACCAGCTTAACCGGATTGCGCATATGGACCAACCATGTCTGCATATATCCCTTGATCCAGCGTGAACGCTGACGAATCCAGTTGCCCACGCGGCTGTTCGCTTCCTCCCATGTGCGGGAATCGACAATGGCCGTTTTGTAACCCCCTTTATACAGACGAATGCCTAGATCCGCATCCTCGGTTACATTATAGGGGTCCCACGCATTAATATCTTTCAATACAGATACCCGAAAATGATTGGACGTACCGCCTAGCGGAATCGGGGTATCTAACTGCATAATTCCCGGCAGCAGCAATTCAAACCACATGCTGTATTCTTGTGTGAACCAGCGGGTCAGCAAATTTTGGGTACTGTTAAAATAATTGAGCTTTGCTTGAATACATGCGTAATTTTCAGGGAGTGAATCAAACGCGGCAATAACCTTTTTAAGTTGGTCGGCATCTGGACGATCCTCCGCATCGTAAATGACGACAAATTCGCCGCGAGCGCGAATAAGTCCATAATTACATGCCTTTGGTTTGGTTTTCGGCAAGCCATCGGGCACGACCAATGTGGTGTAATAGGCTGGCAGCTTCATTTCCCGCAGCAGCTCAATCGTCTCAATGTCGTCCTCTTCAATCAACAGCCGTACATCCAGCTTGGACTTTGGATAATCCAACTGTTCCAAATTCCGCAATAACATCGGAAGCACGCCCGCTTCCCTATACATCGGGACAAGAACCGTATAGATCGGCAGTCTCTTTTCATCCATGGCGTCTACCTCTTCCTTCGTGAAACGAAGCTGCGCCCCACGTCGGGAACCGAGATAGATAATTCCAAATTTGAAAAGCGTCATCGCAAAATAAAAAAGCTGGATCATCATATTAATGATCAGCACTGTCTTCCAGCTGTTCCAGAAGAGGCCGAGCAATGTGATCATTCCCATAGCTGCAAACACCCAGAGCTGCCCCTTGGTAAAGGTGGTCCGCGCCGAATTGTGCGGTTCTTTTTCCAACAGCCCGGTCGTGCTCTCCTGCATCATTTCTTCACCGTAGATTTTCCCCCAGAGCTGCTCCATCTCTTCCTTTGTAGCAAGCACTTGCTCTACTGGCATACCCAGAATTTCTTCCAGCTTCAAGCGGCGCTCTTCTGGCAACGGATCACTGACCGCTACAATATAACGGTTCATATATTGATGGATAACGACCACGCCATAAGCCATGGCCACTTGCTCGGGTAGTTTGTACGCCGCATCTAGCGCAAGCTCCTCACCAATACGCCCGATTCGGTTCTGGGTAGCAATCGCGCGGTACAAATCCGCAGGCTCCAGCATTTGCAGTGACAGCAAGATGTCGCCGAGCAGTCCGCCGCTCTTCGCCTGGAACTCAAGCGCGCGCTCTAGCTGCTCTGGTGAGATATAGCCGGAACGAACCAGCATGTCGCCTAATCTTTCCTTGGACTCATCGCCATCAATCTGCTCCTGTAGCTGCTCTGTTGTAATGAAGCCCATCTCTACAAGAATATCGCCCAGTCTGCCACCGTAACGCTTCTGATTGCGAATAGCGTCTGTCAACTGATCGCGGGTGATCAACCCGCTCTCCACTAATTGATCTCCCAGGCGGGCCTTGCCGTTTCGTCCGGTTGACGTTTCTGCTGTAGACTCTCCGCCTTCTGTACCTGTGATACTGGAGGCTACACCCATAGCAGCCCCTGCTGCTACCTGTTCCTGCCCAGATGCATACTGGACTTGCGCCTCTTGCTCCTGTCCATCCTGTATCCCTTCATCCAGCAATTGTTCCACAGCTGCTGCCGTATCATTGGCATTCTGAATAGCCTGAATACGCAGTTCTGTATCCCGAAGTCGCCGTTCCAGCTCTTCGATGTGAAAATCAAGCTTGTACAGTATCGGGGCCTGCTCAGCACGCTGTGCCTCTAGCTGTTGTTGCAGTTGTTCGATTCGCTGACGCTCTTCTTTTATTCTTCTCTTGGTTTGGCGAATTGAAACTCCTCCAACCTGCCACCTAAGCTTGTCACCCATGAATTCCCGCCCTTTCAATCCAGCGCCGCTCTTCCGCAAGCGCGTCTGCAAGCTGCTGCTTTAACTCAGCATCCCGCTGCTTTTTCCGTTCAAGCGCTGCGTGGAAAAGCTCACGCTCCTCACGCAACAGCTTCTCCGCTTGGATTCGCTCCTCATGCAATGAGGATACGAGTTGATCCGCGTCAGTAGCACGATAACCGATCCAAGCACTCTTAAGCTGGCGCGTCGTTCGTTTAGTTCTCATAATACCTCCCTGGATCGTCCCGACTCTACCTTTTGCCCTGTCGCTACTTCAATATTTTTACCAGCATTTTTTTACAGCATTTTTTCGAAACCAGGACACACCTGCTTTCTCATTGAAACCCTTCATTTACACATTTATGCAATTTCCCTAGTCAAAAAAACCAATAAAAACTTGATAATGATTGATCGCATATGCTTCTTGTTCTACTAAATTGGTAATTCAATGAAAAACTTAGTGCTATTCTACCATAATCATGGTAGACGTAGTATACAAAAATGTAAATTCTAGAAACTTTCACACTAATGTATGAATAGGTATATAGAACTATGTATATCAACTTTCGCTCCCAATAGACTTCCAATAATCTATGTAGTTCATGTTTATTCGGATCATAAAGCATTCAAATACCTCAGAAAACACAAAAGACACCGCGAACGGTGCCTTTAGAAACATAGCTGGCAAATATTCTTAAAATCTGATTTTACACAGCATCCCATTGCTGTGCAAGAGAATAATTCTTTTTTTCGGATTATTTATTTGGCTTATGACCTTCGAACCATATTGATGTGTTTGCCAGAAGCTGTTCACTACGCCCAATGGCTGCCTTCACCTGGTCTGTGGCGGTTCCGCCATATACATTCCGAGCATTGACTACCGCTTCTGGTTGAAGCACCTCGTAAATGCGCTCGTCAAACAGATCCGAAAACTGCTGGAATTCATCCAGTTTTAGATCAAGCAGATATTTGTCCTGCTGGATGCAGTACAACACCGTTTTGCCAATGACCTCATGGGCCTGACGGAACGGAAGTCCCTTGCCGACTAGGAAGTCCGCAATATCCGTTGCGTTGGAAAAATCCTGGTTGACCGCTTGACGCATGCGATCCTTGTTCACCTTCATCGTGGCGATCATCGGAGCGAACAATTGCAAGGCTCCCTCCAGCGTAGCCACCGTATCGAACATCCCTTCCTTATCCTCCTGCATATCCTTGTTGTATGCCAGTGGCAAGGACTTCAGTACAGTCAGCAGACCGACGAGATTTCCATAGACACGCCCGGTTTTGCCACGTACAAGCTCCGGTACATCCGGGTTTTTCTTCTGTGGCATAATACTGCTGCCTGTGCAGAAAGCATCATCCAGTTCGACAAAACCAAACTCTGTGCTGCTCCATAGCACCAGTTCTTCGCTCAGACGGGACAAATGCGTCATAATTAGCGAGGCCCCGGCCAGAAACTCTACGATGAAGTCCCGGTCACTGACAGCGTCCAGACTATTTTCATAGACTCCGTCAAAACCCAATTGCTCTGCTACAAAATGACGGTCGATCGGGAAAGTGGTTCCTGCCAAAGCGCCAGCCCCTAGCGGCAACACATTGATGCGCTTGTAGCTGTCTTTAAGACGGTCAATGTCACGCTCCAGCATGGACACGTACGCCAGCAAATGATGTGCGAACAAAATAGGCTGAGCACGCTGCAAGTGTGTGTACCCAGGTACAATCGTATCCAGATTGTCTTTAGCCTGCCCAATTAAAGCAACTTGTACATCATGCAGCATACCTACCAGCGATACCACACGTGCGCGCAAATACAAGTGCATATCCGTTGCTACCTGATCGTTACGACTGCGTCCAGTGTGCAGCTTACCGCCGACAGGACCAATGGCTTCGATCAGATTTTTTTCGATATTCATGTGAATATCCTCATCCGAAACGGAAAATTCAATTTCCCCACGGCGGATACGCTCCAGAACGGTGTGCAGTCCTCCCTTGATCGTGTCCGCATCCTCCTGCGGAATAATACCGCATTTGCCCAGCATGGCCACATGGGCCAAACTGCCTTGAATATCTTCTTCCGCCAACGCCTGATCAAACCCAATAGAAGCCGTATATTCCTCTACCAGCTTGTTTGTTTGCTTTGTAAACCGTCCGCCCCATAGCTTACTCATTGCATGATCCCCTCTCTGCAATAACAAGCCGCCCTCGTCGTTTGGACAAGAACGGCCCGCATTCCGTACATTTTTTAGATTACTTCTTTATTTATGATTTTGTGTTACGCCGGCATTAACCTTCAAACGCAAAGCATTCAAGCGGATAAAGCCTGTCGCATCGCCTTGATCGTAGGCTTGTGTCGGATCAGCTTCCATGGTTGCAATGTCTGGATTGTACAAGCTAACCGGACTTTTAACGCCTGCACCGATAATATTGCCTTTGTACAGCTTCACGCGCACGGTACCCGTGACATTTTTCTGGCTCTCATGAACCAGAGCCTGTAAAGCGACACGTTCTGGTGCGAACCAGAATCCATTGTATACCAAGGTAGCATAACGGGTAATCAGGCTATCTCGCAGATTCATAACCTCGCGATCCATCGTGATCGATTCCATTTTGCGGTGGGCTGTGAACAAGATTGTACCGCCTGGCGTCTCATAGACTCCGCGACTCTTCATACCCACAAAACGGTTCTCCACCATATCTACACGTCCGATACCGTGCTTGCCGCCCAGTTCATTCAGTTTTTCCATCACTTGCAGCGGAGTTAGCTGTTCACCATTTAAAGCGACGCAGTTGCCTGCTTCAAATTCCAGCTCCAAATATTCTGCTTCATCAGGCGCGTCCTCCGGCGCATTGCTGAGCAAGAACATTTCTTTATTTTCAGGAGCGCTCGGATCAAACCAAGGGTCCTCCAACATGCCGCTTTCATAGCTGATATGCAGTAGATTGCGGTCCATGGAGTACGGCTTGGCTGCAGAAGCGGTTACCGGAATACCGTGTTTTTCCGCATAAGCAATCATTTCTGCCCGGCCCGGGAACTGATTGCGGAACTCTTCCAGCCGCCAAGGTGCAATGACTTGGATATCTGGCGTTAGCGCCGCCGCATTCAGCTCGAAGCGCACCTGATCGTTACCTTTGCCTGTTGCGCCGTGAGCAATGGCTGTTGCTCCCTCGGCAATCGCAATATCGACCATCCGCTTAGCAATCAATGGACGTGCAATACTCGTTCCGAGCAAGTATTGCCCTTCATATAAAGCACCCGCTTGAAACATCGGGTAGATAAAATCCTTAGCGAACTCATCACGCAGGTCATCGATGTACACTTTGGAAGCCCCCGTAGCGAGTGCTTTTTCCTCCAGGCCGTCCAATTCTTCCTTTTGACCGATATCTGCGGTGAATGCGATGATTTCAGCATCATAAGTTTCCTTAAGCCATTTCAGAATGACCGACGTATCCAGACCGCCGGAATATGCGAGTACGATTTTTTCTTTTGCCATTATTAAAGTCCTCCCCGATGCTTATACCTCTATCTTCTTAACGATCAGCCTTATCCCATTAAAGCAACTAGCAACGCTTTTTGCGCATGCAGACGATTCTCCGCCTCATCAAAAATGACCGAATTGGGACTATCAATTACGCCTGCACTCACTTCTTCCCCACGATGCGCAGGTAGACAGTGCAGGAATAAATAATCCGGCTTCGCGAGCTTAACCAGCTCCTCATTTACCTGAAAATTAGCAAAAGCAAGCTCACGTTCCTTCTGCTCTTCCTCAAAGCCCATGCTTGCCCACACGTCCGTGTAGATCGCATCGGCATCTTTTACTGCTTCCTGCGGACTTTGAGTGATCACAATTTCACTACCTGTCTGTTTGGCAATCTCACGGGATGCCGCAACCACGCTCGGGTCAGGCTCGTATCCAGCTGGACTTGCAATGGAGACATGGACTCCAAGCTTGGCTCCACCAATCAAGAGGGAATGTGCCATATTGTTGCCGTCTCCGATATAAGCCAGTTTGAGCCCTTTTAGCTTGCCCTTTTGCTCATACAAGGTTTGATAATCAGCCAGCACCTGACACGGATGCGCCAAATCGCTCAAGCCATTGATTACGGGGACGGATGCATAACGTGCCAACTCTACAACATTATCGTGTCCAAAGGTACGAATCATAATGCCGTCCAGATAACGTGACATGACCTGGGCCATGTCGCTAATAGGTTCACCGCGGCCGAGTTGAATGTCATTCTTGCTGAGGAAAAGGGCATGCCCGCCCAACTGATACATACCGACTTCAAAGGATACCCGTGTACGTGTAGAGGATTTTTCGAAAATCAGTCCAAGCGTTTTCCCCTTCAGCGGCTGATAAACTTCTCCGTTTTTGTGCTTACGCTTAATTTCAATGGCGAGCTCAATTAAATACTGGATTTCCTCTGGCGAATAGTCGTCCAGTTCAAGAAAGTCCCGCCCTTTCAAGTTCACTTGTTGCAGTGCGCCGCCCTGGCTCATACGATCCTCTCCTTATACCCTCTTGTCTCGAATGCTTCTGCCTTTACACTAAGCTACATGCTCTCGAATCAATTCAGCAATCCATGTTACAGCCTGATCTATTTCGTCTTTCGTTACATACAGGTTAGGCAACAGGCGAATCACGTTCGGTCCTGCTGTAATGAACAGAATGCCCTTCTTCTGTCCTGCTAGAACAAGCTCTGCTACTGGCTCTGCACACTCAATCCCGACCATCAAACCTTTTCCGCGGATATCCTTCACAAAAGGAAGATCTCCAAGCTGCTTTTGCAAACTATGGAAGAGATAATCTCCCATTTCGGCAGCGCGTTCTGGCAGCTTGTCATCAATAATCGTTTCAATAGTTGCTTGAACCGCTGCCATAGCAAGCGGCGTACCCCCAAAGGTAGAACCATGACTGCCCGCCGTGAACGCTTCACGCAAATATGCTTTGCCGAGCATTGCACCGACCGAAAAGCCACTGCCCAATCCTTTCGCCAATGTAAAAATATCTGGTTCTATTCCATAATGTTCAAAGGCAAACAGCTTTCCTGTCCGTCCCATACCTGTTTGCACCTCGTCAATGATCAGCAGCAAGCCATGCTCGTGGCACAGCTTGGTAATCACGTCTACAAAAGCAGGGTCTACCGGATACATGCCACCTTCAGCCTGCACCATTTCCAGCATAATTGCTGCTGTATTCTCATTGATCGCTGCTTCGAGCGCAGCCTGATCATGAAGTGGAACGCTTTTGAACCCGGCAGGAAGTGGTAGAAAGCCTTCCTTCACTTTGTCCTGACCCGTAGCAGTCAAGGTTGCCAGCGTCCGTCCGTGGAAGGATTGCGTGAACGTAATGATTTCATAGCGACCGGTCTGCTTCACCTTCTGGTGGTAACGACGCGCCAGCTTAATTGCAGCTTCGTTCGCTTCAGCTCCGCTGTTGCAGAAGAACACGGCATCTGCGCTGCTATTTGCTGTCAGTAACGCCGCAGCCCGTTCCTGTCCAGGAATATGAAACAGATTGGATACATGCCACAGTTCATCAATCTGTTGTTTCAATCGCTCAGCTACAGCTTGAGGCGCATGGCCGAGATTGGTAACGGCAATACCTGACATGAAATCCAGATAACGTTTGCCCTGATCATCCCACAGCCAGCTTCCTTGTCCTTTCACCAGTGTAAGCGGATATCTTGCGTAGTTTGGAAAAAGAGAGCTATTTGTCTGTGCTTTTGCCGGCTCCTTTTCCGCTTGTGCACTGCTTCCATTCGTACTCGGCATTTCCTCACTCACCAGCGTATTCGGTTCCTTACTCATGTTGTTCACGCCCCTTTATCGTTTGGTTATTTTGATTATATAATCGAGCAATATATTGATTGCAGTTACTGCATACGCACGATGCGTGTTCCAATCGATTCTCCGCTCAGCACACGGCTGAGTACTTGCGGTTCGCTCCCATCCACAATAACGACTTCCTTCACTTTTCCGTGAATGCAAGCAATAGCCGCTCTCACTTTCGGGATCATACCGCCGTAAATTTCACCCGTGCTGATCATATCTTCAATTTCCTGTATGGTGATCGATTCCAGTACTTTCTTTTCTACACCATTCTTTTTTAATATGCCAGGTACATCCGTCACAACAATCATCCGACTGACCCCGAGATGAGAAGCCACCGCTCCCGCGGCTGTATCGGCATTAATGTTGTAACGCTGACCGGATCGATCAATGCCGATAGGCGCAATAACTGGCATATAGCCCATATCCAGCACACCCGTAATAATCGAAGCTTGAACAGATGTTACCTCTCCAACCCAGCCGACCTCTGCGGCATTCGGCACAGGCTTTGCCTCGATTAAATAGCCATCACTGCCCGACAAGCCCAGCGCCCGCCCTTCGTGCATCCCTATTCTGCGTACAATCTGCTTGTTAATGCTGCCTGCCAACACCATTTCCACGACATCCAGCACGGGTTCAGTCGTTTTACGCAATCCATGAATGAACTCTGTTTCGATTCCCAGCTTTGCCAAATTGTCAGAGATTGCAGGCCCGCCGCCATGTACAATGACCGGGTGAAGACCTTCCGACTGCAGACGGGCCAAGTCGTCAAAAAAGGAATCAGGCAACGCAGCCAGTGTACTTCCTCCGCATTTCATCACAAAATTACGACGTGCCACTCCCGCATGTTTCACTTGATCCGCATGTCCCACTGCCGATTGCATATCATCTCTCCTTTTCTCCTCTGTACAATCTGTGCGATTTTCAAAATGATGCAAAACTATATCCGCTAGCTTCTTCTATTAACTATGAATTAGTCCATCCGTGTTTAATCTGCTATCTATGTCCGGTATGCCGCGTTAATCCGCACATAATCATAGGTTAGGTCACAGCCCCATGCGGTAGCCGTTCCGCTCCCGTGATGCAAATCAACGATAATTCGCACCGTATCACCACGTAAATAGGAGAGCGCCTCGGCTTCATCAAAAGCGACCGGACTGGATTGACTCAGCACCCTAATATCACCCAAGTAGATGTCTACCGTATCTGGATTGACCGGTTCTCCGGCACGTCCGACAGCTGCAATAATCCGTCCCCAGTTGGCGTCTGCGCCAAAAACGGCCGACTTCACCAGGCTGGACCCGATTACAGTCTTGGCTATCGCCTGGGCTGATGCATCGCTCACCGCTCCGCTCACAGACACTTCTACCAGCTTCGTAGCACCTTCTCCATCACGAGCAATCGCCTTGGCCAGTTCCCGGCAAATATAGGTGAACGCCTCGGCAAAAGCTTCCCAATCAGGATGGTCTGCTTGCAACTCGCTATTGCCCGCCAGCCCGCTCGCCATAGCGATCAGCATATCGTTCGTGCTGGTATCCCCATCGACCGTGATCATATTAAAGCTGGTGTCCGTGGCCTGCTTTAATAGTTGATGAAGAGCCGTCTGTCCGATGACTGCATCACAAGTTATAAAAGCGAGCATGGTCGCCATATTCGGGTGAATCATACCCGATCCTTTCGCTGCCCCGGCGATGTGCACAGTCACACCATCCACTTCAACTGACACACACGCTTCCTTTTTAACCAAATCCGTTGTCAGAATGGCTTGGCTAAATTGCTCCGCCCCATCGTCTGCCTCGCTCATCCGCTCAGGTAGTGATGATATCCCGCCAAGCACACGGTCCATTTTCAGATGCTCGCCAATTACACCAGTCGAGGCAACGGCTACATCGCTCTCTGCCACACCCAGTTCACGAGCAGCAGCCGAACGCATAGCATAAGCGTCCTGCTCCCCTTGCTGTCCCGTACAGGCATTGGCGTTCCCGCTGTTCACTACTACAGCCTGCAATCGGCCGTTTGTCAGGCTCTCGCGGGTCACCTTCAGCGGTGCAGCCTGAAACACATTAGTGGTATACACCGCAGCTGCTGTCGCCTCTACCTCACAGCGAATCGCGCCGATATCGTTGCGATCTGTATTTTTTAACCCACAGTGCAAGCCCCCGGCTGTAAAGCCACGCGGAGTTACAATGTTGCCCTCATGTACTACTGTAAACCCTACTTTGCCCATAATCATGTGCCCTCGTTCGCAACATATGGGAGGCGTAATAGCTAGACGCTTATATTCTCAAACCTGCCCGCTATCGTTCCCCGTACTGTTGCGTTTACGCGCTACTTACGGATATACCGGTATGAAGCCCAGCCCGAGGTTCTCCTCCCATCCCATCATCAAATTTAAATTCTGAATCGCCTGCCCAGCGGCACCCTTCACAACATTATCAATGACAGAAATAATCGTAAGCCGTCCGGTACGGGCATCTGCTGCAAAACCGATATCACAGTAGTTTGAACCAAATACTTCCTTTGTTGCTGGCCATATACCTTCGCCACGTACACGGACAAAAGGACGGCCTTTATAATAATCCCGGTATAACCCGATCAGATCCTGATCCGTGTGATCACCTTTTAGCGTGACGTAAATAGTACTCATAATTCCCCGCGTCATAGGCACAAGCTGTGTCGTAAACGTAATTGTAACGTCCTCATCCGCAACATCACCCAATACCTGTTCGATCTCAGGGATATGTTGGTGCTTATTCACCTTATAAGCCTTAAAGTTTTCGTTCATTTCGGCATAATGTGAAACAAGACTTGTTCCCCGACCGGAGCCGGATACCCCCGATTTGGCATCCACAATCAGTGACCGATGGTCGATCCACCCTGCCTTCAAGGCAGGAATAATACCCAATAGTGTTGCCGTTGGATAGCAGCCTGGATTCGAAACGAAAGAAACTCCAGCAAGCTTTTCTGCATACACCTCGCTGAGTCCGTATACCGCTTGCTTGAGATATTCAGGTGAAGCCGCAGGCTTTTTATACCATGCTTCATACGCTTCCCCGCTTCGGAGCCTAAAGTCGCCGGAAAGGTCAATTACCTTCAATCCGGCATCCAGAAGCTGTGGCACTAAATGGGTACTAACGCCCGAGGGCGTAGCTGTGAAAACCAAATCAGCCTTGGCAGCAATTTCATGGACATCGACACCGTCCAAATCCTGTACCACAATGTCCGTCAAATGTGGAAACCCGTCACTAATCGGTACACCCGCGCTGGACGAAGAAATAACAGATACAATCTCCACCTGAGGATGATGAACCAAAAATCGAATCAGCTCCACTCCGCCATATCCAGTGGAACCGACAATTGCTACTTTTAGCTTGCTGCTCACAGACCTTCCTCCATCCCGTCCCTATGAATTATGTATTATTATACGACTCTATTCATATAAATACAACACCTCATGTTATGTTATGCCTCAAAATTAAAAATGTGCGTTCTCGCCCATTTGGACGTTTTGCATAAAGAGAGAAAACGTTTCTTTTATACTATCTTGTATACTGGTAATCATCTGGATTATCTACTTGCTGCACTAATGTATTCGTAGAATATGGAATAGGGTATAAATAGTCAGTGGGCACAGCAGGTACCGTGCTACGACAATTAACCTATAGTTAGGGGGGTTACACATCGAAACATATACAGCGAATTTGGTGATAGATGCTAAAGCAAAGTTAGGCGAGGGTCCTAGTTGGGACCACCAGTCGCAACGTTTATTGTGGGTCGATATTGAAGGCTTTCAATTGCACATCTACGATCCATCTACAGGCACAGACCGTACAATAGACGTGGGTGAACATATTAGTGCAGTTGTACCTTATCTTAAAAATAAAGTAATCGTAGCCATGATCAGCGGTCTATACTGTTTGGATATAGAGACAGGGACCAAAGTATTGATCCACAATCCTGAGGAAGGTAGAACAGGCAATCGATTTAATGATGGTAAATGCGATCCTGCAGGACGTTTTTTGGCAGGAACAATGAGTTTAAATGGCGAACGCGCGCAGGGAGCATTATATAGTCTAAGCACCACAGGCAGCGTCTCCTTACTGATTGATAAAGCCTCCATATCTAATGGCTTAGCCTGGAGTCCAGATCATCGTACCCTGTATTTTATTGATACTCCGACCTTGGAAGTAGTCTCCTTCGATTACGATGTGACACAAGGTAACCTTATGAATAAGCAAGTAGTAGCTAGATTGGATGAAAGTGAAGGGTATCCAGATGGTATGACGATTGATGCAGAGGGCATGCTGTGGATCGCACGGTGGGGTGGTAAGCGTGTCTCTCGTATCCATCCCGCTCATGGAGAAGTGATTGCCGAGGTGTCAATCCCAGTCAATTGTGTGACTTCGTGCGCTTTTGGCGGTGAGCATCTGGATGAGTTATATATCACAACTGCTCAAGATAACGATAATAGCGATCAACCATTAGCAGGCGGTTTATTTATGGTCAAAACCGGGGCAAAAGGAGTACCGACCTCCTATTTTAATCAAGGACAACCGGCAGATTGGCTTGATCTTTTATTAAAAAGAACTTGATAAAACTGTTCTGAAAAAGAGAAAAGCCCACTACATCAGTGGGCTCTCCTGCATTAATTCATTTAAGAGTAAGCGTCCAGCAGGCCATATTACGTTAGCCTTCCCTTTTGAACCCTTCCCCCAATACTTCACGTGTATTACTAATAATCACAAAAGCCTCCGGGTCTACCAAGCGGACAAGCGTTTTGAGGCGGGTTACCTCGTTTTGCCCGACGACAACCATAAGCACAGGCCGTTCTTCGTTCGTGTAACCCCCACGTCCTGCAAGCTCTGTCAATCCACGATCCAAATCCTGCAAAATAGTTTGCGTGATTTTCTCCTTTTGATTGGATATGATGTAAGCCACTTTCGAGTAGCCTAATCCCATTTCTACAGCATCAATGACCTTGCCAGTTACAAACAGACCAATTAATGCATACAGGGCCCGCTCTGGCGATAGGGTGAACCCCGCTAGTGTAATAACCGTTCCGTCCATCAGCATGACACAGAGAGAAAGGCTAAAGCCTGTATATTTATGAATAATTTGCGCTAAAATGGCCAGTCCACCGGTTGAGCCTCTGCCCCGAAATACAGTCCCCAATCCCAATCCTACTCCGATTCCGCCATACAGCGAAGCCAGCAATGGATTGGTGGTGGGAATTGCCCAATCCTTGGTTACATACACGAATAGCGGCAGCATAATGCTTCCCAGCAGGGAACGTAAACCATACTTTTTTCCTAACAGCAGTACCCCTGCTATAAATAACGGAATATTCATGCCCCACTGCGTATAGGCTGGTTCCAGACCAAGCAGCTCCTCACCCAAGATAGACAAGCCAGATACACCTCCGGATGCAATCCGGTTAGGCAGCAAGAACATGTTAAAGGTCAACGCTGTAATGAAGGAGCCGAGTATAATGAGCAAAACATCGGTCACGTTACGCGCTGGCCCACTGGCGGCAATCAGAGGCTTACGCCTTCTTCGGCGGGCAGCGGGAGGGTTCAATTGAGACATCATTCAGGTTCTCCTTTAATAAAAAATACCGTTACGCAAAAATTCCTACAGACCGCAGACACATAGACTGCGGTTCTGTAGGAAAACGTACAGGCAATTATTCTGCGTCCAGCTTAATTTGGCTGCGCAGGTAACCATCGATAAACGGATCGAGATCGCCATCCATAACAGCCCCTACATTGCCAGTTTCCACATTGGTACGGTGATCCTTAACCATACTGTATGGATGGAACACGTAGGAACGAATTTGGCTGCCCCATGCAATATCGGACTGTTCACCACGAATTTCGTCCAATTGCTGCTGTTGTTCTTCGATCTTGCGCTCGTAGAGCTTGGAACGGAGCATTGTCATCGCACGTTCACGGTTTTTGATCTGGGAACGTTCATTTTGGCAAGTCACAACAATACCAGTAGGTAAATGCGTAATCCGAACAGCTGAGTCAGTCGTATTAATATGCTGACCCCCTGCGCCGCTGGCCCGGTACGTATCAATTTTAAGATCTTCCGTGCGAATCTCAATATCCACATCATCCGCAATTTCCGGTACTACATCACAAGATACGAACGATGTATGCCGACGACCGGAGGAATCAAATGGTGAGATGCGAACAAGCCGATGCACGCCTTTCTCCGCCTTGAGATAACCATAGGCATTGTAGCCTTTGATCAACAGGGTTACACTCTTAATCCCCGCTTCATCACCTGCCAGGTAATCCAGGGTCTCTACCTTGAAGCCTCGTTTTTCTCCCCAACGTGTATACATACGCAGCAGCATTTGCCCCCAGTCCTGGGACTCAGTACCGCCCGCTCCCGGGTGTAGCTCAAGAATAGCATTAAGCTTGTCATAAGGCTGATTTAAAAGCAGTTGCAGCTCAAATTCCTCCAGCTTGCTCAGCAGGGATCTGATACTGTTTTCAACTTCACCAACCAATGCTTCATCGCCTTCCTCTTCAGCCAGCTCTACCATCATACTTGCGTCTTCATATTCCTGACGCAGCTGCTCATAGCTGTCCACAGAAGACTTCACAGCATTCATTTCCGCAATTACGCCTTGGGCTTTTTCGTTATCATCCCAAAAATCAGGCGCTGCCATCTTTTCTTCAAAGTTCGCGATCATTTCCTGTTTGAGATCTAAGTCAAAGAGACCCCCTAAGGTTTGTTAGTTTCTTGCCTATTTCTCGTAAATCATGTTTTACACTTGGATCAATCATGATGTCATTCTCCTTTTAATATAGGGTTAGGGGGGAGTAAAAGCGTTGTGAGTTACGGCTGGTGGGTAGGCGCTGCGCGAATGATTTGATCTTACGATCGCTGGCGCTTCTCCAGATTCAAATCCTCCGCTTCGCTACCGACGACCGCCGTAAAGTCAAACGACTTTTACATAACTGGCTCTGGTTATGTGAGCCCGATCAATTGCTGAATTCACTGACAAGCAAGCAGGTCCCTGCTTGCTTGTCATAATTGTTTTAAAAGAACTAGAAGAACACAGTCATCGCCATATTCAATCTGACCATAACCTGATCATCTAACAGAAGAACTTTATTAAAACCATCAGTCTCACCCCTGTATGGCACAAAATGGCCGACGGTCAGTGGTTGAACTGCCGCCTGCCATTATATGCATCGCAAGGAATCGTGTATATCAATATCTATCCCTTAATTTCAATCCGTTATTTTCTGCGCGGACGCGAAGGAGCGGATTTCTTTTTAGGGGCCGCAGGTTCGCCACTCGTTGAGATTTTATCTTCATCAACAACAGCCTGACGCTCTTGGTTGGATTCGATTTGTGCTTTCATGATGTATGTCGCAACTTCCTCTTGGATGGTGGCGATCATAGCATGGAACATTTCGAAGCCTTCAAATTGGTATTCACGCAGTGGATCAGTACCACCATAAGCACGCAGGTGAATACCTTGACGTAATTGATCCATAGCATCGATGTGATCCATCCATTTGCTATCAACTGCACGCAGTACGATAACTTTCTCGAACTCACGTACCATTTCTTCGCCGATCATCTCTTCACGGCTGTGGTATCTATCGGTAACTTTCTCGAAGATCATATCGATCATCTCTTCTTTTTCCTTACCCCACAGATCGTCGCGTGAAAGTGCATTTTCCTCAAGCAGATTGTTGTTCATATACTCTGCTACTTCGTCCAGCTCCCAGTTTTCAGGGATATCATCACCACAGTGAGCTTCCACCACACGCTCAATGACAGGCTTGATCATATCGAACACAATTTCCTTGATGTTCTCTGATTCCAGCACTTCACGGCGTTGCTTGTAAATAATAGCACGCTGCTGGTTCATCACGTCATCATATTGCAGAACGACTTTACGCTGATCAAAGTTATTCCCTTCAACACGTTTTTGAGCCGATTCGATAGCACGTGTAATCATACGGCTCTCGATAGGTTGGTCTTCCTCGAAGCCCAAGCGCTCCATCATATTCAGTACGTTGTCTGCACCAAAACGCTTCATTAACTCATCGCCCAACGATAAGTAAAACTGCGTGGAGCCCGGATCACCCTGACGTCCTGCACGTCCGCGAAGCTGATTATCAATACGACGGGATTCGTGACGTTCTGTACCGATGATGTGCAAACCACCGAGTTCTGCAACACCTTCGCCCAGTACGATGTCAGTACCACGTCCAGCCATGTTGGTAGCGATGGTAACCGCGCCAGCTTCCCCTGCACGTGAAATAATCTCAGCTTCTTCGGCATGATACTTGGCGTTAAGTACTTTATGGCGAACGCCTTTACGTTTCAGCATTTCAGAAAGAAGCTCCGAATTTTCAATAGAAACCGTACCTACCAATATCGGCTGGTTCTTTTTGTTGCGTTCCAGAATTTCGTCTACCACAGCATGGAATTTACCCTTCACGCTCTTGTATACCACATCAGGCATATCTACACGCTGGTTAGGCTTATTCGTCGGAATTTGGAGCACTTCCAGGCCATAGATTTTTTTGAATTCTTCTTCTTCAGTTTTTGCTGTACCCGTCATCCCCGCCAATTTGCGGTACATACGGAAGTAGTTTTGGAAGGTGATCGTCGCCAGTGTCATGCTTTCGTTTTGAACAATGATGTTTTCCTTCGCTTCAATAGCTTGGTGCAAACCATCACTGTAACGACGTCCAGCCATCAGACGACCTGTGAACTCATCGACAATCAGGACTTCACCGTCAGCCACGACATAGTCGACATCCAAACGCATAATAGCGTTCGCCTTCAAGGCTTGTACGATGTGGTGATTGATTGTAACACTTTCCTGATCGTACAGGTTTTCGAGGCCAAAGAAATTCTCAGCCTTGGATACGCCGTTCTCGGTCAAAGCAACTGACTTCACCTTAATATCCAGCGTGTAATCTTCATCAACATTCAGGCTCTTTACAAAACGATCAGCCGCGAAATACAACTCCGTCGATTTCTGAGCTTGTCCTGAAATGATCAATGGTGTACGAGCTTCATCGACGAGGATGGAATCCACTTCATCAATGATACAGAAGTACAACGGACGCTGTACCATTTGTTCTTTGTAAAGCACCATATTATCGCGCAGATAATCGAACCCGAATTCATTGTTTGTACCATACGTAATATCACAAGCATAAGCTTCCTGTTTGG
The DNA here is from genome assembly GCF_050516475.1 of Paenibacillus ottowii. NCBI lineage: Bacteria > Bacillati > Bacillota > Bacilli > Caryophanales > Paenibacillaceae > Paenibacillus > Paenibacillus ottowii. Next base: position 2,831,558 of record NZ_CP191577.1, read on the forward strand.
CAGCATGATCCATATTCGCTAAGTTCAGCCCTACGGTCATCCCCAGGAAATTATAAATCTGTCCCATTTCTCCGCTGTCACGTTGTGCCAAGTAGTCATTGACTGTAACCACGTGTACACCTTTGCCCAACAGAGCGTTCAAATAAACCGGCAGTGTTCCTACCAGCGTTTTACCTTCACCGGTTTTCATTTCGGCGATTTTTCCTTCGTGCAACGCAATACCGCCGAGCATCTGTACATCATAATGGCGTTTGCCCAGCACTCGCTTGGACGCTTCACGAACCGTTGCAAATGCTTCTGGCAGAATTTCTTCAGCCGTAGCCCCTTGTTCAATCCGCTCTCTAAACTCCGCCGTCTTTGCTTTTAGCTCCTCATCCGAGAGCTTTTCAAAATCAGGCTCTATTTTATTGATCAGTTCAACCGTCTTCATCAAACGTTTGACATCACGTTCATTTGTATCACCAAAAATTTTCTTGACAATTCCTAGCATGGTTTACCCCTTTCGCGCAAAACAATTAATAGAATCAATTTCACAATAAGAAAGGGTCCATGATGAAATTGATTCCCGATATGTTTGACAGGCCCGGCTGTACCAGCCCATCGTGCGATGTTCTTTGCATAAATTGTAACAGTTTGTAGGACATGCCGCAACACAAGCAGCCTCTAGATTTGCATTCGGTTAAAGATACCAAAACAATTGACGCACGAAATACACAATTGGTTACACTTAATCAACTTGAAATTTCCATTTCCATTTTCATTTACATTTACAAAAAACACATAAAAGAGCCCTATCCCGCCAGGTTCGCAAGGATAAGGCTCGTGTTATTATCATTTTCCTGATATCCATGAAGCATGCTTCAATCAAACGTTCTATTCATTTTAAATGTAATAAGTTCCTGCTGTACAGACTATTCTCGTTCAATCAGACCGTATTTCCCATCATTGCGTTTGTAAACTACGTTAACTTCTTCGTTATCAATGTTAGCAAATACGAAGAAATTATGTCCAATCATGTTCATTTGCAGAATAGCTTCTTCCACATCCATAGGTTTCAATAAGAAACGCTTGGTGCGGACGACTTCCAGCTCATCCAATTCTGCATCCTCATCTTCAGCAACAGCTACCCCACCAGCCGGATCTTCCACAAAAAGGGTTTTCAAACTGCCTTCCTGCCGGAATTTTCGATTTAGCTTGGTTTTGTGCTTGCGAATTTGCCGTTCTAGCTTGTCTACCACGGCATCAATGGACGCATACATGTCATCGCTTTCGTCTTCGGCGCGGAGTACAAGCCCCGGCAAAGGAATGGTTACTTCTACAGTGTGCAAATCTCTGGTTGTGCTTAACGTTACACTTCCATCAGAAGTCGGGGGTGCATCGAAATACTTTTCAAGTCTGCTGAATTTCTTATCAACGTAGTCCTTCAAAGCGTCGGTAACCTCGATCTGTTGACCTCGTACTGTTAAGTTCATAAGGCACGCCTCCTTTGCCCCTTCAGTATAACACATATGTTAACGCCAAGTAAAAAAGGAGATCAGCATTTCGAAGTTTTTTTACAAATTTCATCATAGTTTGACAAAAACCTCCCCATAACGCCCCTCCTCTGAAAAAGGTCATGTTTAAATTTAGCTCGCATACACATGTGAATAATGAAGAAATACTTAAAAAACGATACTCCGCTGGCTGCCGTGACAAACCCACTATTTCGAGTTCATGCTATGTATTTCATCGACTGGGGAGGGGGTCATTTATCAGACTGAATCCGGTATAGAACCTATGCTAAAAGCAAGACCTGACTATCATGCAGGCAATTTATACGAAAGGATCATTACACCCAGCCCAGCTGGCTCTTCCCCTGCAAGAATCCTAAGACAGCTAATTGGGGAGAGATGGAAAGTAGGAAGTTAATCCATGGCTTTTATTCAGCGTTATGCAACGAACCAGACCGGGGCTATTACCTTTATAGGAAATACACTCGGGCTGGCACGTTCTGCTTCGGCGGGGGTGCCAGGTACAGTGACCAGCATAGGAGCTTTCATCACAACTAATACAGCCTCTCGCTTTGGCACGTATCCATTCGGCACGACTTCTTCCTTTGCCAGTAATTCATCGACGGCATTTCTTGTGCTCCCTGCAGGCAGTACAGTGCTATATGCTGAGCTTATTTGGGGAGGAAGCTATGCCAATGGCAGTACCAATGTACTGTCCAGCGCCAGCAACCCGATCACATTTCAGACGCCTGCTTTATCTACTACAGTTAGCCCTGAATCTGCAACATCAGTCAACATTACCAGTCTCAGTACCTATGTAAGAACCGCAAATGTAACGAATCTGGTCATTCAAGGCGGCGCAGGGGCGTACACAGTTGGGAATGTGACGGGCACCATCACGGTTCCCGATTCTACCAATACCAACCACGCTGGATGGACGCTGGCAGTGGTGTACAATAACCCGTCTCTCCCCTTCCGTAATCTATCGTTGCGTGTAGGTGGTGAAGGGGTCAGCAGCGCTACTGGCTCAGTCAACGTGGTAGTAAGCGGGTTTGCCACACCTGTACAGGGGACTTTGCGCGGCAGAGCGTTAATTAGCGCCCAAGAGGGTGACGTGGATATCACCGGGGATCGTGCGTTGTTTGGACCTACCACGTCCAATTTGACTGCGCTGTCTGGGCCCAACAATTTCTCGACTAACTTTTTTGCGTCTCAAATTAACGGGGATGACGGTACATTGGTCACGACGGGAACCTTCGGTACCACGAATGCCGTGAATGGGACACCTGGGACGCAGGTCACGGGGGGACGGCAAGGTTGGGACATTACCAACGTCGATATCTCTTCTACACTGCTAAACAGCCAAACCAGTGGTGTCCTTCAACTAACCACAAATGGCGATATTTATATCGTTAATGCCAACGCCATTCAAATTGATATCAATGCTCCGCTGGTGACCCTGACTAAAACGGCCAGCTCTACAGGGTTGGTTATTGGCGATACAGTGACTTACACAGTTAGTATTTCAAATACAGGGCTCGTTAGCGCCTCTGACACCGTGCTTACGGACACCATACCTGCAGGGGCTACCTTTGTCCCCGGCAGTGTTATTGTCGCGGGCACAGCCCAGCCTACAGCCAATCCTGCGACAGGCATTACAGTGGGCAGTGTAGCTCCTTCAAGCACGGTAACCATTTCCTTTCGGGCAACGGTCACTTCCTTGCCAGCCAATGCGCAACTAGGCAATCAGGCATCGGCATCCTTTTCTTTTCAGACCGTTCCAGGCGGTCCTGTCATTTCTGGTAATGTTCCGTCCAACACTGCAAGTACGCCGATCTATCAGCCCATCATTAGGATGGTCAAAAGTGCCAATACAACCGCTGCTACCGTTGGGGACACCATTACGTACACGTTCCAGATATCAAACACAGGCAGCATCGCTGCCAATCTCAACTTTACTGAGAGCATCCCAGCGGGCTCATCCTTTGTTCCAGGCAGTGTGACTATTGGCGGTTCTTCCGTACCTACTGCCAATCCCGCTACTGGCTTTTCGGTAGGCACGATTAATTCGGGGGCTACTATACCAGTAACCTTCCAGACCCTCGTTAATACCGTTCCCGCCTCTAGTAATTTAACCGATCAGGCGACTTACACATATACCTTTACACCGCCTGACGGACGTGTATTGAACGGAAACGGGACGTCCAACACGCTCACCATCCCTGTATCCTCGCCAAATGTGACAGTGACCAAGGCCTCTTCTCTGGCGGCTGTCGCTGTTGGAGAAACCATTCAGTTTACGATAACAGCTACCAATAATGGAATTGAAAATGTGACTAATGTAGTGGTCACTGATCCGCTGTCAGGCGGAGTTGCCTTTGTACCCAGCAGTGTCACCGTAAACGGAACACCAGCTACGACAGTTACGCCTGTCAACGGGATTCCCATTGGCACTTTGGCTCCAGGCGCTTCGGTAACGGTTGTATTTCGAGCAGCCGTTAATTCATTGCCTTCCCCAGCGCAAATCAACAATCGCGCAACCGTCAGCTTTACCTCCGGTGCCTTTACCGGATCATCTTTGTCCAATCTCGTAACCATACCTGTCGTGATTGCAGCACCAACAGTTACCAAAAGCGCAAGCTCCAACCGTGCCAGCGTCGGTGGAACGATTACTTATTCATTTCTCATCGCCAATACCGGTACAGCCGTGTTGAACACGACCTTGACGGAAACCGTACCCGCAGGCTCCACCTTTATTCCAGGCAGCGTCATTGTCGGCGGATCTTCAGTTCCGAGTGCCAATCCCAATACCGGTATTACAGTAGGCACTGTAAATCCTGGAGCACAAATTACCGTTTCATTTCGCACCACCGTAGACTCGCTACCACCTGGAGGCGGATTAAACGATCAGGGACTACTTCAATATACGTATCAGTTGCAAGACGGGAGGATTCTCTCCGGCTCGTTCCTGTCTAATATTGTTACTGTATCTATTTCTCTACCTAGCGTAGCGGTAACTAAATCTGCGGGATTTACATCCGTTAGTGTAGGTGAAACACTGACCTACAGCGTGAACACAGTCAACAACGGGATTGATCCGATCACCAACACCGTCATTACCGATCCGCTTCCCGGCAGCGTCTCATTTGTACCTGGCAGCGTAATCGTTGGCGGCTCACCTGTGAGCACAGCGGATCCAAGAAGCGGCATTCCAGTCGGCAGCATTGGTGCAGGCGCATCTGTTCTAGTGTCCTATGCTGTGCAAGTCAATGCCGTCCCATCTGTACAGCCGCTGCAAAACACAGCCAGTGTCAGTTTCACCAGCGGTAATTTTACAGGGACATCCCAGACGAATACCGTGGCTGTGCCCGTTTATCAACCGCGCATCAGCATCGCCAAATCTGCAAATACAACAGCGGCTACAGTCGGCGATACGATTTTATACACCTTATTGGTCACCAACAGCGGCAACTATAATGCTTCTGTAACACTGACCGATGCCATCCCTACTGGATCTACATTTATAGAGAACAGTGTGATCATCAATGGTGTTAGTCAGCCTGGGGCCAGTCCGGCAGCAGGTATTTTCATCGGAACTGTGTCACCGCAGAGTCCGATCACATTAACTTTCCAAACTGTAGTGGCTTCTCTTCCCACACCATCTGTGCTGACAGACCAGGCTACTGCTGCTATTTCCTTTACCTTGCCTGATGGGCGGGTACGAACAGGAAGCACATCGTCTAACGCTTTATCTATTCCTGTGTCAGCGCCAAATGTGTCTATTTCAAAGACTACAGACCGAACCACCGCCATTCCAGGCGACTCGGTACTATACACACTGACTGTACTCAACAAAGGCATTCAGGCAGTGAACAACGTAGTCGTTTCCGATCCGATCCCAGCCGGCTCCCAATTCACTGCGGGCAGCGTAACACTGAATGGCATCGCAGTGGCCAGCGGTGATCCGGCATTAGGCATCACGGTTGGAAATATTCCCCCAGGAGGAGGGGCTACGATCACGTTCAGGGTCACGGTATCTTCTCCATTGCCGAGTCCACCGCAGCTCAACAATCAAGCACGTGTCAGCTATACCAGCGGCGCCTTTTCAGGTGTCTCAGTTTCTAATCCGGTGACGGTGGCCGTCAATAGCCCAGTGCTAACTGTAAGTAAAACTGCTGCCCCCATACGGGCAACGGTTGGTGATGTCGTAACATATTCCGTGGCCGTAGCCAACAACGGCAATATAGCTGCTACTGCCACATTGACAGACAATATCCCCGCAGGCTCGGCGCTGGTGCCGAACAGCGTGGTCGTCAACGGTACTCCTGCTCCGGGCGCCAGTCCCGCAACAGGCCTGTCTATTGGCTCCATTGCACCCGGAGCTACGACTCAAACAACTTTTCAGGTGGTGATTACTTCCGTGCCTATACCTCCCCAACTCACCGACCAGGCGAATATCAGCTTTTCCTTTCAACCGCCGGATGGCCGGATTGTTAACGGCAATGTTTCATCCAATATTGTCACAGTTCCTGTCTCTTCGCCCAATGTGCAGGTCAGTAAAAGCGCCTCGGCAACTGATGCTGTCCCCGGTGACACGATAACCTATACCATTACAGCTACCAATAGTGGCATCGAAATTGTAACTGCTGTTCGTGTGACTGATACTATTCCGACAGGCTCCTCTTTTGTTCCGGGCTCCGTTACCGTAAATGGAACAACGCTGCCTTCAGCCAGCCCTTTGACAGGGATTCCTATCGGTTCGATCGCTGCTGGGGCTTCAGCAACTGTCACCTTTTCCGTGTCTGTTAACAGCCTGCCTACTCCACCGCAACTGAGCGACCAGGCAACGGTTTCCTTTACCAGCGGCACACTGAATTTCGTATCGCTCTCCAACACCGTGGTCGTCCCTGTTTACCAACCTATTCTCAATCTCGTTAAGACTGCTAACACGAGTCAAGCAACCGTAGGCGATACCGTAGTCTATACTCTGACCGCCCAAAATACAGGTAATTTAGCAGCAACAGCTACCTTTACCGATGCCATTCCATCAGGTTCCTCCTTTATACCCAACAGTGTCACTGTAAATGGTTTGCCTGTTGCTGGAGCTAATCCCCAAACAGGTGTCGCTGTCGGAAACATTGCTGCAGGGGCCTCGGTCGCTCTAACCTTTCAAGTGGTGATTAATGCTGTCCCTACGGGCTTAGGTCTGTTAAATCAGGGCTCGACCACATTCACTTTCCAGCCGCCTGACGGCCGAACATTAAACGGAAGCGTCCAATCCAATCCGGTGTTTATTCCCGTATCCAATCCAGATGTCACGGTGACCAAAACAGTCAATCAGACTTCTGTAGCCTTTGGAGATACCATTACGTACACCATTACCGCAGCAAACGGAGGCATTGAACCTGTAACACGAACGGTCTTTATCGATCCGATTGCTGACGGCACTACTTTTGTACCTAACTCTGTACAAGTCAATGGTGTCACTATACCAGGAGCCAATATCGCCACAGGCGTGTCTGTAGGCACTGTCCCCGCTGCCAGCTCGGCAACGGTCACCTTCCAGGCCACAGTAACATCCTTACCAGTATCAGGTTTATCCACGGATCAGGCAACGGTCTCCTTTAATTCCGGGGCTTTCGCAGGTCAATCCGTCTCGAATCAAGTCAGACTGCCTGTATTTCAGCCCATTTTAAATGTGACCAATACTCTGAGCGCAGATCGTGCAACCGTAGGGAATACACTTGGTTTTGTCATCACGATCACGAATACAGGCAATGCACCTGCACAAACAGTCGTACTTGATCTGTTATCCAGTTCGCTGAGCCTGAATCAAAACAGCGTGTTGGTCAACGGTGCGCCCATTCCTGGAGCGAACCCGATTATAGGCATTAATATCGGCTCGGTCGCCCCAGGTGCAACGGTAACCGTCTCATTTAGCGCCGTGGTTATATCGGTACCACCTGGCTCCATATTAACCAATCAAGCCAATGTGAACTACACGTTCCAACTGCCGGATGGACGAACGTTGACCGGCAGTGGTGCCGCCTTGCCCGTATCCATTCCGATCTCATCACCGAATGTTACAGTAACGAAGGCTGCTGATGTGAATGTCGCTGTTGTGGGGGATTCTGTTCCGTATGTCATAACTGCGTTCAATAACGGACTCGATCCGGTGACTAGCGTAATTGTCACAGATACCATACCTTTCGGGACCGCCTTTGTACCGGGCAGCGTTACCATCAACGGCACTCCTGCTGTTACAGCCAACCCGCAAACCGGTATTCCTGTCGGGACGCTTGGAGCCGGCGGCGGAGCCACCATTCGCTTTTTACTTAATGTACAATCACTACCGTCACCAGCGTCCATTACCAATGAGGCGACCGTCAGCTTTACCTCAGGTGCATTTAATGGATTTTCTGTATCCACCCCCGTTACCATCCCTGTGTATCAACCGATCATCACTGTAGCAAAAAGCGCAGGAACGGGAAGAGCTACGGTTGGAGATACTGTAACCTACACCATTTCTGTCACAAATTCCGGGAATATTGGCGCGGATACCGTCCTTACCGATCCGATTCCAGCCGGGGCTGCCTTTATCCCTAATAGCGTAGTGATCAACGGTACCGCTGCACCTGGTTCAGATCCAACCGTTGGGATTCCCTTAGGTATTGTAGGAGCTGCTACGACCGTTTCGCTCACCTTCCAGGCAGTGATTATTTCGCTGCCCGCATCGGGTACGCTGATCAATCAGGCGACCGCTGCTTACAGCTATCAGCCACCAGATGGCCGTGTCCTGACCGGAAGTGCAGTATCCCCGGCCGTGACCGTCTCCGTCTCTTCGCCGGACGTGGACGTGACCAAAACAGCCTCAGCTACCGATGCCGTAGTCGGAGACACTATTACTTATACCGTGATTGCTACGAATAACGGGATCAGCCCCGTCGTCAACGCCGTCGTATCTGATCCGCTACCGCCCGGCACCAGCTTTGTTCCTGGCAGTGTGACCGTGAACGGCACATCTGTACCTACTGCATCGCCAAGCTCAGGTATCCCTGTAGGCACCATTGCAGTAGGTGGATCGGCAACCGTTACATTCCAATTCTCCGTCGTCAGCCTGCCTCAGCCGCCGCAAATAACCAATCAGGCGACCGTCAGCTTTACTTCAGGCGCGTTGACCTCATCTTCGCAATCCGATCCGGTCACCTTGCCTATTTATCAGCCGATCATCGGCCTGACTAAAACCGCTAATACCATGAATACACAGATCGGATCGACATTGGTCTACACCTTGACGCTAACCAATACTGGAAATATCGCCGTTTTACCAGTTCTCTCGGATAACATTCCTGCAAGTTCTGAACTATTGCCTAACAGCGTAGTCGTTAACGGCATCCTTGTGCCGGGAGCTTCGCCAGTTACAGGCATAACACTCGGATCACTGGCTCCTTCAGGCAGTATCACAGTAAGCTTCCAAACCATCGTCTCATCTCTGCCAACTCCGCCTATATTGACCGACCAAGGACAAGTGAACTTTACGTACTCCCCACCGGATGGTAGAGTGTTGAGCGGTTCTGTCACATCCAATGCAGTTAATGTTGCTGTGTCTGCACCTAATATCCAGGTAACTAAAACATCCAGTCTGGCAGCCGCTGTAGTCGGAGATACGATCAGATATACACTGAGCATCACGAATAGCGGTGTAGATTCCGTCTCAGATACCGTTGTAACCGATACAATCCCAGCAGGTACTTCCTTCGTTCCGGGTAGTGTCCTTATCGATGGTGTACCTTTCCCTAACGCCTCGCCAATTGCTGGAATTGCCATTGGAAACGTCGCAGCTGGAAATACATTTATCGTGAGTTTCCAAACGTCTGTCCAAAGCTTGCCGCAGCCACCACTGCTCACGGATATTGCATCCGTTACATTTACCAGCGGAGCATTCGCCGGTACTGCCTTTTCCGACCCACTCATCGTCCCCGTATTCCAGCCGTTAATTACACTTACTAAAGCATCCAGCACTCTTAATGCCTCCGTTGGCGATACACTAACCTATACGATTACAGCTGTGAATAATGGCAATATTGCAGCTGCTCTTACGATCAGTGATAATATTCCCGCCGGATCAGTATTTCTTGCCAACAGTGTCAGCATCGCTGGCAGTCCGCAACCTGGTGTATCTATCGAAACTGGCGTTCCGGTTGGATCCGTACTGCCAGGCGGAACGGTATCCGTCACCTTCCAAACCGTTATCAATGCCCTGCCAAATCCACAGGTGCTGGTCGATCAAGCATCAGGCTCATTCACCTTCCAGCCGCCGGATGGCAGAACCGTATCAGGATCAGCTGTATCCAACAGACTCAGTATCTCTGTGTCGTCACCAGATGTGAGCATTGTTAAAGGAACAGCAGCTACAGACGCCATTGTTGGTGATATCATCACCTATACCCTGGCCGTCTCCAATAATGGAATCAGTACCGCCGATAATATAGTGGTTTCAGATATCATTGCAGCAGGAAGCTCCTTTGTGAACGGCAGTGTTACTATAAACGGGAACTCCTTCCCCGATGGAAATCCGGGATTTGGCATTGCCATCGGTACGCTCGCTCCCGGAGCCGTTACTACCGTTACATTCCAGGTTCGAGTCAATTTCCTGCCCACACCTGCACAATTAACCAATCAGGCATCAGTTAGCTTTACCAGCGGGGCATTTACTGGCAGCTCATCCTCTAATGTGGTAACTATTCCAGTCTTCCAGCCAATCCTGACAGCTGTCAAAACAAGCAATACCAATAATGCCACCATAGGTGACATCATCACCTACACAGTTGTCGTCTCCAACACCGGAAACATTGCTGCCTCGACTACGGTAAGTGACAATATTCCAGACGGCTCTGTATTCCTTCCAAATACAGTATCGATTAACGGCATCACTGCTCCTGGTGCAAGCCCGGTTTCCGGCATTCCGACTCCAGCCATAGCACCAGGGCAATCGGCAACCGTCACTTTCCAAGTGCTGGTATCCTCCATCCCTACAGCTATACTGCTGGTTGATCAGGCTGAGGTAGGCTATCGCTTTAATGCTCCAGATGGCCGGGAGGCTGGCGGGTTCCATTTATCCAACATCGTTGAAGTTGCCGTGTCACCGCTAGACATCACCTTAAGTAAAAGCGTAAGCTCGCCTTTTGCCACGACTGACGATATCCTGACGTATGAACTCGTGATTCTTAACGAGGACGCAGGCACCGTGCAAAATGCCCGTTTAGTGGATACGTTACCAGAGGATATCGAGTTTATTACAGATACAGTTCAGATTAACGGGTCTACAATGGCCGGAATCAATCCTGGTGACGGCATACCGTTGCCTCCATTAGAAGCGAATACCAAGACCTTTATATCCTTTGAAGTCCGTATCGCTGCCACAGAACAGCCGGGACCGCGTACCAACCAGGCCCGCTTGTTACTTACGAATGGTGAAGAAGCAAGTGCTATTTTGTCCAATCCTGTAACGGTTGCTATACTCCAGCCTGTAGTGAGCCTTGAAAAATCAACCAATACAGAGAGCGCACAGCCAGGTCAAAGCGTCACCTATTCCATCATCGCAGAGAACATCGGAAATACGGGCGCCTTTGGCTTGTTGACAGACTTCTTGCCACCTGATCTTTCCTTTGTTCCCGGCTCTGTTTCAGTTAATGGAGTGGCTCAATATGGTGTCAGTCCAGAACAGGGTATTGTTCTAGGCGTCATTGCACCTGGAGAAAGAACGATTACCGTCTTCTCCGCACTTGTCGTTCGTATCCCTGAGTCGGGCTTACTGGAGAATCAAGCTTCGCTGACTTACTCCTACCAGTTGCCAGATGGACGGAGCCTAGATCAGGAGAGCACTTCGCCTTCTGTCTCGATTAAAGTAGCCACTACCGATCCAGAAGGCCTGTCAGCGGTGCTGCGCACAACGATATCTACTGTCGCACTGGGCGATGCGGTGCCTTACCAGTTGACTATTGTTAATGATGGAGGTTCTGTCGTTACCGATATAGTATTAGCCGATTACGTACCAAGTGGCACCATCATAAGCCCGGATAGCTTGAAAATTAATGGTATTCCACCTGTTTCTAGCAAGTCGGGCGAACCCCTCTTTATCGGCAGCTTACAGGCAGGACAGAACATTGACGTGACCTACACCGTAAATGTTCAATCTCTGCCGGTCGGAGGACGTCTAAATAATCACGTGCGCCTTCAATATGCCGATAGCGACGGTGCGAGCGAGATCACCAGCAATACCGTGACTGTAGCTGTTTTCGATCCGCAGCTTGCCACAAACATCTCCATAGACAACAAGGAGGCCCAAGCAGGAGAAAACCTGACCTACACGGTACTACTTAATAACTTTGGCAACATTGCTTCAGAAGTTATTCTGCAAAATTTCATTCCTGCCGGAACCCTATACATTCCTGGCAGTATCCAATTGAACGGTCAATCATTGACAGGGGCCGATCCTGCCGCCGGAGTTAGTCTTGGGTCTGTGGAACCCGATCAGTCATTGACCCTGACTTACCAAGTAACAGTATCCGAGGCACCTTCTACTGGCTACATCGTGAATCAAGCTGCCTTTACCTACTCATTTACATTACCTGGAGGAAGAATCGTACCAGGCACATTAACTACCAATACCGTCACGATCCCAGTGGTATTCCCACTGCTCGAATTAGTGAAACAGGTGAACACCCATGATGCTTCTATAGGAGACACACTTACCTTCACCATACAGATTACAAATAAAGGAGGAATCTCGGCGCAGTATCCGTTGTTCACCGACCCGTTGCCGCATGGACTTGTTTATGTGCCCAACAGCCTGACGATCCAAGATGAAGCACAGCCAGGCGCTAATCCTGGCACTGGTATCACACTCCCGGATATTGCACCAGGGGAGACGCTTACACTTACGCTCCAGGCCCAAATTCGTGAAGCACCTGCAGATGGAATATTCAGCAACCAGGCCACCATCGAATATACCTCACGTCGTACTGATGGAGAGACCTTGAAGGAAACCATTCAAACCAACACCGTAGAGTTGACTGTCATCGCAGCTATTCCTAAACTTACACTTAGTTCTAGCGCTTTACGTGTCGCACAAGAAGATACCTTGTCCTTTACCCTTCAGGTGGAAAACATCGGCAATACCCCAATGGAGGAACTATTGCTCACAGCACCATTCTCAGCCGAAGATTTCCTTGTACTGAGAACCGTCACCGTGAACTCAGTGCCGCTTCCGCATCCTAATTTGCTCCAAGGTATCCCACTAGGGCAGCTTGATCCAGACCACAAAGCCGTCATCGTCTTCTCCTTCGATATCGAATCTGCACTGCGCGCGTATCTGATCGCCCAGGCCATCCTGCGCTATCAATTCCGTTATCCAGATGGACGCGTAGAGAAACAATCCGCCTCCTCCAATACCATTTTTGTGGAGATGGCTGACTTTGATGGTTCTCTAGAGTAAATGCTCTGTTACTGAGCTCCTTACCATTAGGTAAGGGGCTTTTTTATGTATCTAGTAAATATAAAAAAGCCCTGGAATATATTCCAGGGCAGTGCTAGCGCGTTATCCATTGCTAACCATCTTACCAATTATGTAGGTCGGCTATGCCGGGGATGATTATAATTTGGTTACGTTAGCGGCTTGTGGTCCACGTGCGCCTTCGACGATGTCGAACTCCACGTCTTGTCCTTCTTCAAGTGTTTTGAAGCCTTCTGTTTGAATTGCGGAAAAATGTACAAATACGTCGCCGCCGTCAGCTGTTTCGATGAAACCATAACCTTTTTCTGCGTTAAACCATTTTACTTTACCTTGCATGCACTAACATTCCCTTCGTCATCAAATGAAGTGAAGCTCTCGCCCACATTTTTGACTATACCACCCAAAGTTATCCATTGTCAATTGGAATTGATAATGTTTTCATACATAGTTATTCCAATTTTATATTGACAAAGCATTCTATTCCTATAGAT
>NZ_CP191577.1:2845080-2948552 GCF_050516475.1 Paenibacillus ottowii
TTGTACTATTTCACTAAAAAACTTATTATCCTTTTTCTATAGCTGAATTCAAAACAATTTAAATTACAAGAAAAAACACATACATAGGAACATATATACTCTTTTCCCTTAACTTACTCAATAACAATGAGATTAAAACACAAAAAAACGCAAGAAGACATTTGTAAAATGTCAATCTTGCGAGCCCCAGTTCCCTGTATGAAGACTTTGTGTATTTTCCACACTAATTAGTAACATTATTAATTCAGGCTCTTGATTGAACATGAATCGACGGAAATTGAGAATTTCAATCAAAACTGTAAACATACTCATTAGTATCCAACTTACTGTTATTCATAGGAATCATGGACTTCCGGGAAAATTCTATATCAAAACCATCTAACACATTTTCAGATAATAATAGAAATCAGCGTTAAAATTATGGGAACTAGATCTAAAATCCTCTGATTTATTATTGTAATTAATTCGTTATCTGCTCCCTTATCTATTTCATTTACACGATATCTATATTAGTGACTGAAAGCATTTTTTATTAATTGAATAACAAACTCTTGATTTTCTTGAGTCATATTCGTATCAGATGGGAGGCAAATTCCGTTTAAAAACAACTCTTGGCTGATATCCCTTCCCAATTCATGTGTAAAATAGTCTACTTCATTGAACAATGGCTGTAGGTGCAATGGTTTCCATACTGGGCGTGACTCAATGTTACTTTTTTCTAAATAGTGAACTAATTCATGAGCCTCAATTCCTACTTTCGTGGAATCAATCTGCACTGCAGTTAACCATCGTGTGGATTTACTTGAACCTGTCTCAGGCATAAAGCTTATGCCATCTATTTTTGATAGCATTTTGTGATACAAACCAAAAATATCCCTCTTTTGTGAAATTCTATCTTCTAGAACCTTTAATTGCCCTCTTCCAATTCCTGCAAGAATATTACTCAAACGGTAGTTAAAACCTAATTCGCTATGTTGATAGTAAATCGCCTTTTCTCTCGCTTGAGTTGCATAATGTCGCGCTTTGCTTAGAGCTTTCTCATCATCTGAAACCAGCATGCCCCCGCCTGAAGTAGTAATGATCTTATTTCCGTTAAATGAAAGGATACCGAATTTACCAAGGGTCCCACTCATTTGCTTACCGTAAGTAGCTCCCAGCGACTCTGCGGCATCTTCTACAATTGGCACTTCGTAATAATCACATATTTTTCTTAACCGATCGTAATCTGCACTCTGTCCATACAAATTTACTATAACTACAGCTTTAGGCTTCTTTCCCTTATCTGCATAAGTCTTGAATGCTCTTTCAAGCGCCTCAGGGGACATGTTCCAGCTATCTGGTTCTGAATCAATAAAGACAGGAACTGCACCTTGGTACAAGATCGGATTGGCACTGGCAACAAAGGTAAGTGAAGAACAAAAAACAATATCACCCTTCTCCACACCAAGCAATATCAAAGATAAGTGAATTGCTGCTGTCCCGGAACTTAGGGCAACTGCGCCTCCACATCCCAAGTAACTTGCCATCTCCGTTTCAAATGCGTCTACATTTTTACCCAGTGGAGCAATCCAGTTGGTTTCAAAAGCTTCTGCGATATATTGTTGTTCTAATCCGCCCATGTGCGGGGAAGATAAATAAATTCTGTCTCGGTTGGACATTTCGTTTCATCCCTTATCTTTATCGGTTTTAATAACTTTGGCTGGACAACCTACCGCTGTGACGTTATCTGGTAAATGACGGATAACACATGAACCGGCGCCGACGAGAGTATTTCTCCCTACACGGATACCTGGTATCAGATTTGCACCTATTCCGATATGAGCACCGCGCCCAATCTGCACGTTGCCAGCCATATGTACACCTGGGGAAATATGTGCGAAGTCTTCTATTCTACAATCGTGATCTACAGTAGCCGCCGTATTCACAATGACATGCTCTCCAACATACGCGTCGGCGTTAATCACTGAATTGGGCATGATTGCCGAACCTTCGCCAACAAATGAGCTAGGTGCGACTATAGCGCTTGGATGAATAGCAGTTCCAAATTTGAATCCCGCGGCTTTAAATTGGCTTACAATTACCGATCTGGTTGTATTATCTCCGATTGCCACAATAAGCAGCGCCTCGGGATGCAGAGATACTATTTGATCAATCTGATTACGGCCCCCCAAGATCGGCAATCCGTTCCATGTTTCTTCTGTACAGTGATCATCAAGAACTCCAATGATTTCTTCACCAGAAAACCGTAAAATATCCACGATGACCTTGGCATGTCCTCCTGCTCCAAAAACAATATAGCTCAAGGCCGAACCCCCTTAATAGGTAATTGTCTTTTGAATAAGCTGCTCTGACTTGTTTGTTCGTTTCAATATACCCACGATGCGAGAGCTTGTGTTATCTCTGCCATAAACATTGTCAGCCGCATTAACAATTTGTTGGAAAGGCTCAGACATTACACATTCCACAGCAGAAGCCAATTCGAGCTCGTCAGCTGCAATATCTATTGTATTCGCAGAACGCTCTCTGCCTGTCTGGCGAGTTCCGATATTAATGACTGGAACGTGAAAAGAAGCAGCCTCAATGATCCCTGAGGAAGAATTTCCAATTAACATTTTTGCATTTTTTAACATTGTCAGATAATCTAATTGCTCAAAACTGGTTACCAAATGCATTCCTTCTCTCGCAGCAAAACGATTATATACACCAACGATCGCATCTGCTCCAGCGTCCGAATTGGGCATCACACAAATAACCTCATGCTCACCAGCCAAAAGAACTTCTAACATCTTACCGAGAATGTGCATATCTGCTTCTTCAGTAGTGACAGGATGATAGGCAAACAACACATAGTCGCTATCTATATTCAGATCGTATTTACGTTTCGTCCCCTCTAACTCAGGCAGAGAGGTATTCATCATCGTTTCAATTCTCGGAGCACCGACAACATGAATTCTCCACGGTTCTTCGCCAAGCCTGATTAGGCGCTCTCTACTTCCATGTGTAGCTACAAAATGAATGTGAGCCAACTTACTGATTGCATGCCGAACAGACTCATCAATCGTGCCGGACACTTCTCCACCATGCAAATGAACAAGTGGAATGTTCATATGAGAAGATACGATCGCAGCTGCAAGCATTTCACCACGATCTCCTAATACAACGACAAAATCTGGCTCCAAAGCTTCTATGGCTTGCGTCATGCCCATAATGGCTATACCAATAGAACGAGACATATTGGCATGAGTAGATCCTTGCAAGAGGCAATCTACCTTAGCAGATACACGAAATCCGTCCTGTTGAATAGCATCCAACGTATAACCATGCTGTGGAGATAAGTGCATTCCTGTAGCCAGCAGGTGGAGATCCAGAGTATGTTCTTTCTCTATAGCCCGCAAAATCGGATAATATATCCCATAATCAGCCCGCGTTCCGGTAATCACTAATACTTTTTTCATTGCACATCATCCCATGACAACAAGTAATCTTCATGTACGTCTTTCAGAAGCTGCTTGCCAATCAAATCAGCATAATATTTTGGCTCTATTCCCGTGCCCGGGCGCTTGATGACTAGATCCTCTTGAGTTATCAACTGGCCAGCTTTTTTCAATGTTGCCATTACAACACTTTTTCTTGCAACGGCTCTAGTGCTTTCCTCAGAGGGCATACACCTTTTAATTCCATCCCCTAAAGCTTGCTCCACATTCCGAATCGCATCCACCATCTTTGAAAAGTCAGCAGGCTCTAATGAAGCCTTATGGTCAGGACCGGGAAGGGTTTGATCCAGCGTAAAATGCTTTTCAATAATCCTGGCTCCTAACGCTGAAGCCGCTATAGCGATCTCTATCCCCGCCGTATGATCCGAATATCCTGTGACTTTATCAAACGCTGTGGATATTGTCTTCATAGCCAACAAATTTACATCCTCCAAAGGGGCTGGATAATCGGAAGTGCAATGCAGCAATAGCACCTCGCTTTTTTGGAATGTTTGTAGAGACTCTCTAATTTCGTCCAGATTGGACATCCCAGTGGAAAGAATAATCGGACGGCCATAGCTATCGAGCTTTTGAAGGAAGGGAATATTGTTCATATCCCCTGATCCAACCTTGAATGCGTCGATTTGAATTGAATCCAGAAACTCTGCACTTTCTTCATCAAAGGGTGTGGATAGGAAATCGATCCCTTTATCCTCACAGTACTTTTTCAAAAGCACAAAATCATCAAAGCTCAATTCAAGCTGTTTTAGCATGTCGAGTTGGCTCTCAGTGGAATTGGTATTTTCCGTCTGATATTCAGCCTTCTGTGCGTACTTGGTTACCAGCTTTTCACTTTTAAAAGTCTGGAATTTCACCGCATCAGCACCACATAAAATCGCTTGATCGATACATTCAAATGCAAGCTCCAATGAACCGTTATGATTGACTCCTACCTCTGCAATAATATAAATGGAGTGAGTCCCCTTATTGGATAAAAAATTCTGCATGTTATTTACTTCCTCCTTACTGCGAGGCTTACTTGTCGTTGGATTCACTCCAAAAAAACTCTGCCATTTTTAAATCAAACTCGTCATCTATATCAACAGATCGCTCTCTGGGCATAACGTATCCACAATTATGCGGTCCAACCAGAGTGTCACTGTTCATCAACAAATCTCTTTTCACGATATAAATGGCTCCATTCAGAGCATACAGTTCTTTCAAATCTTGCCTTCTCAAATGTTTCTTTTCATCCTTCAAGTAGGACATAAGCTTTCCGTTATCCATTTCCCGAAGTAGATAGGGCTGCACTCCTGACAAAGTGACACTTTGTAATGAATCCGCCTGATGATTTAAAAAAAGGGTATACGCCTCTTTAATGTCCAGGGCATTTCGTAATGGAGATGTAGGTTGAAGCAGCATAATAACATCAAAATATTGATTTCGGGTCTGTTCATAAAATTCAACAGCATGCTTCAATACATCAATGCTTTTAGCCACGTCAGTAGCTAGCTGCGCAGGCCTTATAAATGGAACAGCAGCTCCAGCTTGACTTGATACGCGAGCAATATCCTCGCTATCCGTTGTAACTGCAACTTCATCTACGCAACCACTGTTCAACGCAGCCTCAATGCTATATTGAATGAGCGGCTTATCATGTAATAATCTAATGTTTTTACCAGGTAAACCTTTTGATCCACCTCGCGCAGGAATAACCGCCAGACATTTATAATTGCCCATCACACAGCACCCATGGTAAAGCCTAAACCATTCTGTTCAATCAGTTCCCGAATAGCTTTCGGAAAAATCTGTGGCGCAGTCATCGAAGAATATTCTTGGCGAATCGCCTTTTGGAAACCAGCATATTCCTGCTCTGCGGTATGAAATAACGAAGGGATGATATACATTTGTCCATTCTCCAGCGCTCTTTCGGATTCTTCAAGCGACATCAGCTCTTCATACAGCTTCTCACCTGGGCGAATTCCGGTCTCAATGATTTCTCCACGATAGGGTTGACCAACCGCTTCTTCATACGAATCAACCAGGCATTGGGCCAAATCTGTAATTTTGAGAATTGGCATTTTCAGCACAAAAACTTCTCCGCCTTGCGAATAATGCGCAGCATCTATAACCAATTGGGCGGCTTGTGGAATAGACATCATAAAACGAGTCATCTCTGCATGTGTAACCGTCACGGGTATCCCTTTAGCAATCTGGTCACGGAATAATGGGATAACGGAGCCCCTTGATCCCATAACATTTCCAAAGCGAACACAAGAGAAGATGGTGCGTTTGCTCCCTTTGTACAAATTGGCTGCTGAAATCAAACGTTCTGATAGCAGCTTCGTAGCTCCCATCGTATTCGTTGGATTCACCACTTTATCTGTGCTAATGGCTACCACTTTTTCTACATTATGCTCAATGGCCGCCTCAATTAAATTCTGTACACCAATAACATTGGTTTTCACTGCCTCCATAGGGTTATATTCGCATGCAGGCACGTGTTTAAGAGCGGCCGCATGAAAAATATAATCCACATCCTCCATGGCGTAGCTCAGTCTTTGCTTATCTCTGATATCACCGATTAGATAACGGACATTCGTAAATTCTTTTAATTCTTGCTGCAGATCAAACTGCTTGCTCTCATCTCGACTAAAAATCCGTAAAGCCTTAGGGCTATACGATAAGATATTGCGTACAATTTCACTGCCAATAGAACCTGTGCCGCCCGTAACCAGTACAATCTTGTTGGTAAACATATTAACCTCCGGTTTTGTCATCTCATGCTTGCTTTACAAGCAGACCCTCTACCCGTTTGCTTGCTTCAGTTACCATCTCCAGCAGATCAGGAGTATTTTGCTCCAAATCTACTAGGAGTGTCCCGAGATACTCATAAATATATCCAGCCTTAAGAGGTAATTGCTCTTCTGTCACAATAGTAGGCAGCATTCGGTCAAAACGGGCCAGTTCCAATGGAATCAAGGATTCATACAATGGTGCGAACCATTCCCTGTTAGCAATCTCTCCCCAACGCTCCTCAATCTCAACGATCATGTTTTGACACTTAAGAGGTTTTGTTCTGCTAAGCTGCTGAATATTACTCATTAGCTTGCGAAGTACTCTGATTTCTGATTGTACCTTTAACAAGTCTTCCTGCACAAAGCTGAGCCTGTCCTTTACAGGATTAATTTCTTCAGGGCTTAAAATAGAAGGATGATCCACCATCCATTGTTTTATTGCGTCTGGTTCCAGCTCCGCATGAGATACTTCATTATAAATTTCCTCCATCGGCTGGAATGGCGCTCCTTCAATCACGGCCCCATGGCGAGTGGAATTAATGAAAGTAATCTGCTCAAAATTCTGAATAAGACCTTCTATAGTCTCCTTCATGAACATAAAGCTGGAATCCGTTGCATTATACCCGCCCTGTACATTTTCCACAGTCTGCGTTGCCTTATCCAACATACTCTTGGTTATATCTGCTGAAAAATGTTCAATTCCATCGCTATACACTTTTTGATCCGGATAAGACAAGTCCTGACCAGCGAAAATAATTTTTTCCGCCCCCAGATGGACGGCTACCTGCAACGCTGTACCCGCTACCGAAGGCGTAGGGACCATCAATAGTTGATTCTTATGTTTCTGTAAAAAATATTGTGATATTTCATCATTCTTAAGAACTGCATGGATTTTATCATTCTCTTTACGCTCCGAAATTCCATAATAAGAGGAAGATGTAAAAAAGAGTGTCGATTTCAAAGTATCAGGATTAGAAAAAATTCTATCATTTACCTCATGGCCGTCCATGATAACGGATAAATGAGGAGTAATCCCATGCCTGATTAGCGCTTGCACACTGGAACCCGCCGCAATGATTAGACTATGAGGAGATAGCTTTTTAATCCATTCAATGTCTTCTGTAAGCGAGGGGCCTGACGATACGACCACAGCCGACGAAATTTTAAAGGATTGAAACATTCGCTCAATAGACGGAGTATTAAACGTTTCCGATAGATGATATAAATAATTTCGGGTCCATTCTTTTCTAAATCGATTTTCTGTATATTTATTCGTATTATAGTCTGCTTTGTACTCCATAAACTCTTCTCTAACATCCCGCAAAATATCAATCTCATTTTCCAAATACCTGCGTAGCGCAACAAAGGCCAGTTTCTCCTGCATATAACTACAAAGCAGATAAAACAACAGCTTCAATTGGCTTTCACCTACTGAAATCCAATACAAGTTGGGATGATTAAGCAAAAAACTTATATCATAAGCACTAATTACCTGTTTAAAAGCTTCTTCATCCGGCTCATATATAAATAACCAGCGATCTGGGAAGCGTTCCAGCAGATCTGCAATACTTAACCCTTGACCAAAACCGTATACAAACAGAATTTTGGAATCCTCCATCAATTCAGCAACAGCCTGAAGCCAAATCTCATCCCTCTCCAATTGCTCATAAACCGGTGCTTCTTCCTTTTTCCCTGTGACAGGCACAACACTACCCAGCATCTCTAATACATGAGGGAAACGCTGTTGTATAACTTCCAAGTTAGCTTGTTTCATATATAACCACCAATCCGAAAACTTTATATCTATTATTATCGGCCTTTCTTTATCAATAATAAAGGTAAAATAAAAAAGGTGCCGATATACGTTCGGCACCTTCGTAATCTATCTATTTACGATTGTCAAAAAAAAGACTATTTGCAGCATAGGACTGTTGATAAGCATGTTGCTGAGCCCGAATCATGCCGCGTTTTTGCAGCCATTCTGCCGCCTCTTGCTTGATCTCCATCATTCTAGCCAGAATTGCCTGTTCTTCCTGCAGAATAACCCTGATCTGTTCTTTAATCTCGTTCGTGACTGCAGCCCGATAAGGCTCCATCGCTTGTACAAGCTCTTCTCTTCTAGTTGAAAAGGCCAACAAATCATCTTCATCCATGCTGGAGAGATCCTCTAACGTTCGCCTGCAGAGAAGCTTTAGTTCATTAACAAAGGACTGTAAATGTTCTATCTCATTCATACGCCAAAACCTGCTCCTACAGATTTACTTGCTTCTACCCAGGCTTCCCTTAGTTCCTTTAGATGAAGCATTACTTCTTCTGCAGACGCAGCTTCTTTATGAATGTTAGCCTGAATTAGACAGTGCAGCATATATTCGTAGATTTTTACCAAATCGTTTGCCAGGGGGTAATCGAAGTTTAAGGCCGAAATAAGCTCATGCACAATCGCTTGGGCCTTGCACAAGTTTACATTCGTTTTCTCATAGTCTCTCTGTTCAATACCCTCAATTCCTGCCTGTACAAAACGGATGGCTCCATCATACAGCATAATCAACAGCTTGGGTTTGGACGCTGTTTGCGCCTGGGTCTGCTGATATTTCTGATACGGAGAGTTAATCAAATTGCCATCCTCCTCATTTTTAGCTGAATAAACTGCTAGAAGTAGTATTATACTTGCTTATAGCAGTTTCCATTGCTGAAAACTTCTTGTAATAATTCGTTTCTTTCTGGTCCAAACGATCTTGGAAGTCATCAATTTTAATATCCAATAACCTTAAAGACTCACCCATAATACTATCTTTATTAAAAGCTGCGGTTAAATCTGTGCTTACTTTAGAAGTACCAGCCGTTTTTGCCAGACTGTCCAAAGTTTTATTGGAAATTTTACGCAAACGCGAAAAAATACCATCCGATGCAGTCACTTCATTATTTAAATAAGAGGAGGAATAGTTTTTGCCCAAAAAGTTATTTACGATGTCCGGGTTATCCTCAATGGCCGCTTTCAGCTTGTCCTTGTCTAGGATCAGCTTCCCTCGAGTCTCATAGGTTCCTGTTGTGATCCCTAGATTTGCCATGCTTAATTCACTTGTTTGTGTACCGTTCGGCAGTGTAATTGGGCTATCCAAATGGACAGTCTGAATCATTGCTGTGCGCATATCACTAATTGCGGATGTCAGCATACTATCACGCTTCAGCATACCACTTTTAGCTTTCGTTTCCCAAAGTTTAACTTCATCGTCACTCATATCTTTTTTCTGATCACTAGTTAACGGTGCGTACTTGGAATACTTTTCTTCGTTAACCTTGCCATTCATAAAGGAAAGGAGCTCGTTGTATGAATCAACAAAGCTTTGTACGGTGTCAATGATTTTATCCACGTCTTTACTTACTTCAATGTGGGTGGATTCGCCTTTACTAGTGCTGTTCAGCGTAATCTCTACGCCATTCATCAAAAAGTTATTGGAGGATTTCGTCACATCAAGACCGTTAATATTTACACTGGCATCCGAACCACCTGAAAGCTGAGAAGCCAGTTTAAAGCCTGTAGTGAATACATCCCCTTCCAATGCAATATTATTCCCGTTTGTCCCTGTAGCCTTGCTTGTAACGGACATTTTACCTGTTGCTGAATCAAACACAGCTGTTACACCCGCCTGAGAACTGGAGTTAATTTTATTCACAAAGGATTCAACTGTTTCCGTAGCTGCGTCAATTGAAATGGAGACCCCATTGACTTTTACAGCCACAGTCCCTGTACCAGAAACCCCAGAACCGTCAATATCGGACAAAAGAACCTTACTCCAATCAGTTTCTGTACCCGTTTGAGTCGGAGTTCCAGATGATTTGGTGGTAGCGGCTGTCGCCAGTTTATTTACCGTAATATCCATAATCCCGCCAGCCGAGCTCCCTGCTTTGGCAGATACTGCTGTTGTATTGCCGCTCACAGTAGCTTTCTGTGCGTTCAATGCATCCAACTTACTAAAAGTGTCATTGATTTTAGTCTGCGCAAACGTAACTAACTTCACACTTGTTTCACGGTAACCCTCACGTTTCCACTCCATCAATTGCTTGTTTTGGTTCATTTTATTCAAAGGCTGACTATCAGCCTGAATCATTTTCTTTACCAAGGAATCAATATCCATTCCTGATGCCATCCCTGTTATTCTTGTAACTGCCATTAAGCATCCCCCTCTACTTATATTTTTTTATCTACAATTAAACCTGCCAATTCCATCATTTTTGCGGCTACATCAAGCATTTTCTCTGGTGGAACTTCGCGAATCAGCTCCCCCGTCTCCTTATTCATCACTTTAATCATAACTGCGTGGGTTTCCTTGTGGATAGAGAATTCAAGAGCCTTTTGTGGACCCTGAATCGCATCAATTGCCTTTTTCAGCTCTTCAAATATCTTATCTTTATCCTCTCTAACCGGACGACCAATTTGTTGTTCAGTTGAATGGGCTATTGCTGCAATACTCTCAGTTCCACCACCTGCATCTGATTTCGAGATAGCAGAAGCCGTTGACATTAAACCCTTCATTGCTGATGCTGAAGATTTAATCGGATCCATGGAGTCCTCCATTACATATAGAGTATGTTAACTATCTTCCCAACCTCTAGTAAACTGGTATGTAATCTATATCGGCGTTTAGCATACGATCTTTTATGGCTTGGACAAATAAAAGAAAAAAGGTCTTGCCATAAAGACAAGACCTTGCAAAATAAAAGTGTGAAAATTAACGAAGCAAGGAAAGAACACCTTGTGGTGCGGAGTTTGCTTGCGACAGCATGGATTGGGAAGCTTGCAACAAGATGTTGTTCTTGGACAAAGCAACCATTTCTTTAGCCATGTCTGTATCACGAATACGGGATTCGGAAGCAGTCAGGTTTTCAACAGTTGTTCCCAAGTTGTTGGAAGTGTACTCCAAACGGTTTTGAACAGCACCCAATTTAGCACGTTGTGTAGCTACTTTTTCAATTGCAGTAGTCGCACTTGCAAGGGTGGCAGCTGAAGTCATGCCTTTAAATCCTGTTGTACTAATACCGGAGATAGTGATTTGGAATTTGTCATCATCAGCTTGAACTTTAACATTGGAAGTAATTGCAATGCCGTTGAATTTAGTATTGGATACGATCGCATCGATTTGAGCACCCAATTGTCCCAATTCCATTTTGATATTGGATTTATCGCTAGCTTGGTAAGTCCCATTCGATTGTTGAACCAGCAGTTCTTTCATACGAGTCAGCATGGAGGATACTTCGTTCATTGCACCCTCAGCTGTTTGAGCGAAAGAGATACCGTCTTGAACGTTACGTTGAGCTTGTTCCAAACCGCGGATTTGACCACGCATTTTTTCGGAGATGGACAAACCAGCAGCGTCGTCAGCAGCACGGTTGATGCGCAGACCAGAAGACAGTTTTTCCATGTTTTTGCTTGCAGCAGTTTGGTTCAAAGACATGTTACGATGTGTATTCATTGCAGCAATATTGTGATTGATAATCATTATAAATTTCCTCCCTGAAATGGTTTAATGCCCACATCCTTGTGGTATAAGCGTCTTCACAGGTCGGCCGCCCTGAAGAATTACCGCTCTTGTATATATATCGACTCTACTTTGCAAATAGTTTATAGCTAATCTACATTTTCTATAAAAAAATTTCGTTCAAGATAGCGTTATATTTATCAAAATGTATTCACTTCCAGTGCCCTCACTGCCTGTCAAAGTTATATCTCACTACCAATCAACTCTTTAACACCAACAGCTGAGCATTCTTCCTGTTACACAGGGATAAGCACATAGTATTATGGCAGCATCTGATTCAATTCTTTATTAAATGGTGCAAAGATCAACTCGGATATCAGTTCCCTAGTTTCCTATATCATTTCTCCAATCGAACATAATCTCTGTTACTAGCGAACATTTGCGGAGTACGATATAAAGATATAAAAGCTGGCAATTACAGTTCGCCAGCTTTTATGCATATCTTTTTATTTGTGATGATCCAAATCAAGTACAATCTTCTGGAAAGACTCTATATCCACAACCGCTTTTTGATTATTTTGCTGAATAGCATCAAAGATTTCTTTCCGGTAGATATCAATATCCTTAGGAGCGGAGATCCCCAATCTAACATTATCCCCTTCCACCGACAATACTGTAATGACAATATTATTATCGATCACAATTGACTCGCCTTTTTTGCGTGAAAGTACCAACATCAGGATTCACCTTCCTTGCCTGTAACTTGCTCCTCATTCCATAATGTATGTCTCGTTGTATACTCCGTATTTTGCAAAACAACCTGTTTTCCTGTGCATTTGTCTGTATTTAAAATAATAGGTGCCAATAAGTTCACAGTAATTTTTGTCCGGTCACTATGCCAAGTTACAATACACCGGACGGAAACCTGCTCATGACTCGTAACACCAATTTCCTCCAATACACTATCCGTTAACTCAAACTCATAATCTTGGTTAAAGTCAAACGGATTGACTGTTACAAATGCAATAGACGGCTCATCTACGGCTGTCAGCAGACTAAAATACTTATTATGCTCCTGCAAAGAAAATTTATGCAGGTTTTCGAATCCTGGAATTCCCTTTACGAATGTAAAATACTCTATTGACGCTTCTTGTGCGAGATTATCTTGATTTTGTTTTGGGGCCATCTTTCTAATCCTCCTTCAATGCTAACAAAAAAGCTACGGACTTTCTGTCCATAGCTTAGAATCAATCTGTCAAATAAGCAAGTTGATAACTCATATTGAATCTCACGGATGCACTCTCTATTAGAAGTGAACCAAAAAATCCAAATACACTTCTAACGCATAAAGTCCACTAACGATGGCTGCATAATAGAAGCAGAGGACTTCAATGCTGCCTGGTAGATCGTTTGAGCCGAGGTAGCCTTAATCATTAGACTGGCAATATCCGCATCTTCGGTTTTGGACTGCAATGTGGTTAAATTTAGATTTCGATCCGTCAAGCGTGCTTGAACCAATTGAACCCGATTGGTACGTGCACCAACCTCAGAAAGACTGGCTTGCATCTTGTTCGTACGCGATTCAATATTCGTCAATTGCACCGAAACAGCGTTATGATCACCACTAGTTAGTGCGGCAGTCAGATTATCCATCACTTTAAACACATTATCTGAATCTGTTGAAGCACCAAAAAACTCGCTACCGGACGTATTCACTTGAAACGGGTCTTGATCGCCAACAGAATACTGGATAGCACCCGTATCAGGATCGATCTGGGAATAATCAGTCACTGTGCCGGACAGTACATATGGCTGCTTATCGTAATTCTGCCCATTGAAAATATATTTGCCCCGAATTTGACTATTTCCAATATTAGTCATTTGACCTTTCAATTGATCAACTTCAAGCTTGATCGAGTTGAGTCCAGCCTCATCCACAGTACCACTCGAGGCCTGTACAGTTAGCTCTTTAAGCCGCTTCATTACTTCCTGAGCCTGCTGCATAGTAGAATCGGTAAAATCTAACCAACTTACAGCAGCATCGGCATTGGTTTGAAATTGTTCATTAGAAGCCAATTCCGCACGGTAACGCAGAGCATAAGTCACACCTACAGGGTCATCAGAAGGCTTGTTAAGCTTGCGTCCAGTCGAAATTTGGTTCTCCATTTTATCCATATTACTATAATTGCGGTTCAGGTTGCTGAGCGTCTGCATCGACGTCATTCCTGAGGTCACTCGAATAGGCATGCTTTACCCCCTTTAAAGTATAAAAAACTACCTATGAAAATACTAGAGACCTACACGTCCCGTACTGTTTATGAGCTTATCCAGCAGTTGATCAAACGTCGTCATAAAGCGTGAAGAGGCGCTATAGGCGTGCTGAAATTTAATCATATTGGACATCTCCTCATCAAGAGATACCCCGCTCACTGACTGACGATTTAGATCTACCTGTTCCGTAAGTAATTGGGCATTTTCTGATTGGCGTTCCGCTTCCTGTGTCTGTACCCCCAATTGCCCTACTATGGAGCTAAAGAAGTCATCTACTGTCGTATTCTTTGCTGTCGCTCCGCTGAATTCAAACTTATTCGCTTTTAATCCACTCATCAGTAATGCCAGTCCATTGTTGCCGACAGTAACTTGTTCATTGGTCGTTCCTGCTCCATTAACCCGCAGGGAGGAAGCAATTTTTTCTGGATCGTTTTGAATATCAGGATTAAGTTTAATATTTCCGGCTGTAATGGTTGCGCCGTCTGTCGAAGTAAAGAACGCACCGCCAGCCTGCGCTGTAGTTCCGCTCATTGTATACCCCAACTGATGCAGACCGTTAATACCTTTCACTGTTACAGTCAGGTCAGAAGTCAATTTACGATTGTTATTTGCATTGGAATATGTAACTGCCGCACCGTTGACTCCAGTATTTAACACCGTACCTTCAGGCAATACTGTACCTGCTGGCAGTTTAACAGAAATATTACCATTAGCCAGTGTATTAGCAAGCTGGTCCAGTTGGCTCTTGTAGTCAGCTACATAACGATCACGAGACATGACCATGCCATATACTTCCCCACCAGTTAGCGCTCCGCCCTGGAAGGCAGCTACCAATCCCTCTCCTGTCACCGCAGTTACCTCAGTTCCCGCGACAGCCACTTGCCCAGCAACAGTCACTTGGTAACCATTATCCAGTTGGGTAACCTGCACATTAGCAAGCTTAGACAACTGATCAACGGCATAATCGCGCTGGTCTTTCAAATCATTCGGGTTATCGCCCAAGCTTTCTAGCTTGGCAATATTTCCGTTCAGATCAGCAACGGATTGTAACAACGAATTCATTTCCGTTGTTTTCAGAGTAATGTTATTGGTCAAGTCTGAGCTAAGAGCGTCCAGTTGCTTGCTAGTCTGATTCAATGCATCTGTCAAAGCAAGCGTTGTTTCTTTTACAATTTTACGGTTGGTGATATCCTGTGGATCCTGACTAAAGTCAGACCATGCATCCCAAAAGTTATCCATGACCTTTCGGATACCTGTATCTGAAGGCTCATTCATAATAGTCTGCAGTTTGTTAAGAGTGTCATAGCGAACATTCCATCCACCGTATGAAGTATTCTCATTGCGATACTGATCGTCCAAAAACGTCTGACGCACACGCTCAATAGCAGTAAACTCCACCCCTGTGCCCATTTGACCTCGTACAACGGAACGGTTCAAACCGTAGGCTTCCATAGAGTCCGAGGCCTTCATACTAACCACTTGTCTGGAGTAGCCCGCTGTGTTGGCATTTGAGATATTATGCCCGGTTGTATTTAATGCTGCCGTTTGTGTATTTAAGCTTCTTTTCGCTGTTTCTATACCATGAAATGTTGAAACCATATTATCCTCCTTCAATTAGGCGCGTGTATCAAATAGTCCCGCTCTTACAGCTGATGTGCTTTTGTCGGCTGGACGCTGATAAACTGCTTCAGATTCCGCATAATACGACATACTCTCAATGGAAAAATCAATATAGGAAAGAGCCTGTTTTATGAGCTGCTGATTCAATTCATTTAATCTTTTCAATTCTACCAGCGTATCTGCTAGATTTTTTTGAATTTGAAGGAGGCGCTGCTTGTCTTCAACATCAAACACAAGACGAGACAACTCCGTAATATTGAGATTCAACTTGGATTTAATACCACGTTCCTGCAAAAATTCATAGGCTGCTTGCAGACGTTGTTCATCCAACTGTTCAATGTGTCTGGACATCTTCGATTCCTGATTCATGACTAGAATAAGCTGATCTACCTTATTTGATATCAGTGCTTCTTTTTTCTGAGTTCCTAGTGCGATCAACTGCTCATGCGCCTCTCTAAGTTGCTCCAGCACATCCATCAAACGCTCTAAAGGCATATCCTTCACCTAGCTTTCGGAAGACTGCTTAAAGAAAGGCAACAGCTTCTCTGCAATTTTATCGGCATCCACACGATAGGTTCCAGAAGCTACTTGCTGCTTAAGCTCCTGAATTTTCTTAACGCGGTCTGCATCACTGCTGCGGTTCAGCATCTCCATTGCTTCTGGAGAAATGGAAACCTCGTCCTTGCGGCGGGATTTTTTTTGCTCCTCTTGACGTCCTGTTTCAATATTTCGCTGATATGGATTAATAGCTCCGATGCGGTTGGTCTCGTTAATTTTCATAACTTCCACCTTCCTTAGTTATTTGATATGGTCAGAATGTATCAGACGACATAGCGTCGAACATGGTTCGTATTATGCCTTACTTCTTTATTTTGTGCATGATTGCTAAAATAAAAAAACCGATAAGCTCTATAAAGATTATCGGCGGTATTTGAAACTTTTTGAATAGCTGAATGCGTATTTAATTCCCCTGTACTAGTTTCCACGAAGTTTATCCATCGCACTGTAGGTACCTGAGCCCATATTATTACTTTGATCCTGATTGCTGCTTTCGCGTACGGCCTGATTCAGGTCTTTAGTCAGGCGTGTTCGACAAGAATCGCACATATGCCCATCGCGAATTGGTATCCCACATACCTCGCAAGGATACGTCATATTGGGCGCATTAGCAATGGAAATACGTCCCTCACGTATAAATGTCGTGATTTGTTTGACAGATACACCCGTAGCTTCCGAAAGCTCATGCATATGAATACCTTTATTTTCACGTATATGTTTGACACATCGTTCGTATTCAATCTCAATTTCTTTAATGCAGTTCTGGCAGATTCCTCTAACATTCTTAATAAATAGCTTTCCACAACGAGGACAGTTATCCAAATTCATCCTCTGTAGCCCCTTTCCAGTTTCTGGTCTCTTTAATTACTTTTATCCTTACATTACCTTATAGCGAGGAACTTCGTCTATCAAATAATTCAAAAAGTTTTTTAGATTTAACACAATTGCACATTTTGTTCGTTATCATAGTAAAAGTATAAGAAGGGAAGATTCAATGAGTGGGAATTTTTCCATTTATTTTTACAATAACACAATAAACGTAAAACAAGGGGTAAACGAGCCCTTATATTCCAACCTAATATATGTGAGTATTTATCGTCAAAATTCACTCCGTAATTTAGATAAAAAATAAAACAAGCGCCATTCCAGTTATTTTCGGGAATAGCGCTTCCTTATCATTAAACAGCTATATATGAATATGGTTAAAATGTAGAAATAAAATGAGGGGAAAACCGGGCGAAACAATCCTCAGAAGAATTCATGTTCACCTGTGCCCCGAATGCCATCAAGCATATACTGTAAATCCGGGGGATCGGCGTCCATACGAATGCTCCGCACATGGAGTGTGGGTATTCATAAATCTCATACACCTAACATCAATTTAACCTATAACCTATCTGAAATTAAGCTAGATGTACCATCGGAAATTTGCAGCCCAAAAAAACAAGCGATTTTACAAATAATTATTCAAAAAAGCATTGTTTTAATAGAGGCCTTCCCGTATACTATAGTCAAACGCTTGGTTTAATAAATATATTTTATAAAACAGTTTATAATGTTAATTATTTAGTTGTATTTGTTTGTGGTACTTGAAGTTCTTGACCAACTTTAACCAAGTTGTTGATTTTTACCAATTCTTCAACAGTTACACCATATTTTTCAGCAATAGAAGCCAATGTGTCGCCTTCTTGAACATTTACAGTGATTGTTTTTACAGTTGTTGCTGGTGTTTCAGTTGTAGTTGCTGCTGGTTTTGTAGTTGTTGTTGTTTGGTTGTTGTTCTCTGTTGTCGATTGAGCAGGTGCTGTGGTTGCTGCGTTCTCAGTAGTTTCAGTTCCATAAACTTTTGCTTCAAATGCTTTTTGTGCTGCTTCTTGTTGTTGAATGATCAGTTGTTCTTCAGCTTGATCCTTGATGTAATCTGAACCAGATTTTGCCATTACTTGACCTGTTGCAAGTGGACTCAACAAAGATACTGCACCTAAGCTAACAGCCAGCATGCTAGAAACTGCTACTTTTTTCATTACGTTTTTCATGATTTTGTTCTCTCCTCTTTTTAGCTTTAAATTTTAATTAACTGCTTTACTACTGAGCGAGACACTCCCAATGTCCGCTCTTTTGTCGTTAGCTAATCACTTATTACCAATCATGTTAGCTATCAACAGAAAGAAATTGTACTCCTCTTTTCCAAAAAAATCAACCTCTAAATTGAAATATTCTGATTTCATCCCTCACTTCCTAACTTTTTGTTCGTCTCTATATTTTTATTATATACCTCTCTCTAGCTTGTTGTCAAATTCTGCTGATTGTACGGATTAAAAAGCTTCTGCTCTATCTTTTAAGCCTTCTTTCAAAAGAATTATAACCTTTTTTTCATAGTTTCAAGCGCAAAATTATGGAATATAATAGAAATTTAGACTCATGATCTTGCTAAGGTTAGGCAAAAGATAGCCAAATGTACTCCTTGTTCTAATGCCTTTTCTCTTAAAACGCGTGCACATGCCTGCAATGTACTCCCCGTCGTATAAATATCATCTACAAGCAAAATTGTAACGGAATACATATTCTCCACAGCGCATTGAGATTCGACCCTTAAAATAATGGGTTTCATCAAATTCGCCATATTGGGGTGAACAGAAAATGCATTATTCATTGTATTCATGCGTTCTTTTTTTGATTTAAAGCTTTGTTTGCCTGTATCTTGCGGACGAACAAGCAATGAAAGGAAGGGAAGCTTATTTTGCTTTGCAATTTCTTCTGCCAAAATCTGAGCCTGATTGAAGCCTCGCTCTGTCAGCCTCTTTTTACTTACAGGGACACAAGTCACAATATCTACATCCCACAAAGATCGCTTGAAACGAGTACATTTAGGATCTGCAAATTCATGCCTCATCGCCTGATAGGCTCGGTTCATGACTTCCCCCAGAAGGGGACCAAATTTTTCATTGCCACGATATTTGAACTGTCCAATCCATTCTCTCATCATCGGCGTATAACTGGTTGCACTCCGATTACATACATAGTAACGAGCTAATCCGCCAGGCCTGCCGCAATCTGGACAAAACGTCGGACGTCCACAATGAACACAGCAAATGTTGTAAACCCAGGGAATTTGAATCGAGCAACGAGTGCAAAGCCCAGTAAATTCGGAAAAATTGCCTGTAAGAGTGCCACAAGCGATACATGTCTGTGACTGACGATGGAATAACCAATTCAAAAATAGACGGGTTCTTGGAATCATCCCCATACCAAAATGCACCTTTCCTGGTAGTTTACGTACCGACATTGTTTCAGGTTTCACATTTCCAAAAAAACTTTTTTTATTTAATGCATTTAGTGCTTCATCAATTCAGATATCCTTTTTTCCGAGCCAGTGCATTCATATGTTTGATCTGTTTGATTGCCCTCTTTTGACCGCTAGTCCATTGGGGAGATATAAAAACAACACTTCCGAATGGATCATCTTTAGATCTTCCCGCGCGACCAGCCATTTGGACAAGGGATGCTTCATCAAAAAGACTGCTGTCCGCGTCTAGTACATACACATCACTCCGTGGAACAGTCACTCCCCGCTCCAAAATAGTGGTTGTCACCAGCACACGTATTTCAGTTGCTCGAAATAATTGTACCTTAGCGGTTCGTTCTTCATCCTGCGATGAGGTACCCGCAATAGGTATATCAGGCAATTGTCTGATCAGCAGTTCCACAAGACCTTGAATATGTGAGATTCGTGTCACAAATAGGAAGATCTGTGCTCCACGTTGAATGGATACGCATAGACGTTGAATAAAGGAAACAGGAAGCTGACCTTTTTGCAGCCAATGATGCACTGGAGCAGTATCCAAACGAATTGGGACAGGTAGGGGATGACGATGAAAACGAACAGGAACCTTGGCATGTGGTAGTTGGCCACGTGAAGCCTCTTTCTGCAAAGGACGTGGTGGCGTAGCCGACAAATAAATAAACTTTCCTTCCCGCTTACATACTGCTCGGGCAGCAAAGGCAAGCATCGGATCATTGTGAAAAGGAAACGCATCAATCTCGTCAATCACAACCAAATCAAAGGCCTGGCGATAACGCAACAACTGATGTGTGGTTGCCAATGTCAACTGTCCTCTTTGCCACCGTTCTGCACTCCCTCCATAAAGCGTCACCATGCTAACCTGGGGAAAGGCAACAGCCAAGCGAGGTGCCAATTCCAACACCACATCGCGGCGCGGTGTTGCTACAAGCGCTGTCCCTCCGCGCTCTAACACATGTTGTAAAAGCGGGAACATCATTTCTGTCTTGCCGGCGCCCGTCACGGCCCAGAGCAGAAAACGTTCAGCCGCAGAATCGGGTAAGCACCGGCTAGCGATCCCCCAAGCAGGCTCGCCAGATTTAGGCGAGGACTGCCCGTTGCCGGCAAGAGTGCTGCCATGCGTAGCGGCGGCACCTGCATTTTGGCGCCCAAGCATGCTGCGCCAGAATAATTGGCGCGCCCGTTGCCACTGGCCTTCCGGACGAGAGGATTTTCGCCCCTCGCCGGGTGGTGCGGCCAAAAAGCGCAGCGCTGCTTCAGCGGCGGCACGTTGCGCTGGGCTCAGCCCCCAGCGGTCGAGATTCGCCGCCGGGGCTACCTGTGCCGCTAGAGGCATGGCAGGTTTCGCTGTACCGCGCAGCAGCAGCGAGCACTCACGGCTGCGCCCAAGCGCGAGACATGTCTCGCAGTATGCGCACGCCTTACGACCGCACGATGCGCAGCTTGTGCGGTGCACCTTTCCGCTGCCACAACGGTTGCAGCGGAGTTCATGTCTACGCGCAGCAGACCAGCGCGCGCGTGGCGTTGGAGCAAGGCCAGCAGCAAAGCTGAGTCGGCCCTGTAGATATGCAAGTTGCGCAGCTGAACGCCAAGTATGCTCCAAATCCGGCACTGCCTCTGCTAGCAGCGCTTCAGCTTCAGGAACGAGCAACTGGCGCCCTGCCAACAATTGAGTTAGCTCGTTCGCTTGTCGCGTTAAACTTTCCAAATCCAACCCATCCACTCCCGTGAAGAGGTTCATGTTCTGAATTGAACGTACAACTCCTATTGTCTCCCATTCCTTATTCCCATGTGTAGTGCGAGAAACCCAGCCTTGTCGACAATCCCAAATACATATATTTTCTACTCCTCCAGATAAGATCATCCCTTCTCCATTAGAAGACTCTAGAACCAATTCATTCTTTAGCTGTGCAAGCGTATATTCCCACCATTGCTGATTCCCCCATCGCTCCATATTTGCTAATTCCTTAAATCTCTCACACAGGCTTACTGCCCAGGACAAGGGAAGCTCGTCTCCTAATAACACCCACCTTTCGACAGTATTCTCCTGTTCCTTATCTCGACCCAACCACCATGTCATATCTACTCGAATATCCACAGATAATCGGAGATTCCAATCTCCCTTATACTTGACTGCATATACTGCAATTTTCATTTTCGATCTCTCTCCCATCCATCTTTTTTTGGTTTCTTGTCATCCCGGAAAACGCAAAAAAGCACACTTCCATGGCTACTAGCCTGAAGTGTGCTTCACATCAAACAGATTTCGACGAAATCCCTGTTGTCTTGCATATGCAACTGTCTATAAACATTTATATCTGATTTTAACCACAATGTCCACAGTTCCTTGTCACTAAGGAACAAGTGGGGCACCCGCCAACGGGTTTGCTGTTCTAAGATCAATAACAACCTGTTTTTCACCGCCTGACTTCGGCAATACCGGGTTCCCCGGTGAAAAACGACGTGAGATGACTGAAACATCCATATGACTATAGCGCACCAGTCGGGTCAGAATCGGTAGCGTATCGTCTATAGATTCATCATCCAGTACCGTTACATGCAACGGCCTCCGGTGTAGCCAGGCAAGTATGCTCAATGAACGCATCACCCATTCCACACGATCTCCGTCATTGGATGTGATCACAATATAGCGAGTCGCACGACGATCCGGCGATGCCGCATGTGCATCTTCGCCATTGTGATAAGCCTGAACCGCCTGTCGTATATACATAAGATGCACGACTGCGGCTCCCACACCGTATATAAGCAATATCCAAACCAAGTGAGCCGTCACGAGGGTTCCACCTCCTCCTATAGCGACAATATATGCCGTATAACAGGAAGAGGTGTCACGGTTATGTACTGGACTTCCGTACGAGCGGATATCTCGCTCCAAAAGAGGGGCGTACAGCATTCATACCTAGGCAACTGAGTGGTCTAATGTATGAAATAACTACACTTTACAGCGTAACCCATCCATATTTGATGGAGTTAATAACGGCTTGGGTACGATCATCAACCTCCATTTTTTGCAGAATACTGCTGACATGGTTTTTGACCGTTTTCTCGCTTATGAATAAATATTCACCAATCATCTTATTGCTCTTGCCTTCAGCCATCAGACGCAGCACTTCTGCTTCACGGCGGGTCAGCGGGTTATTTTCACCTGCGACAAACTTCACGCCTGCTTCCTTAGTATGGCCTTCCGCCATAGCACCTGTTTCATTCAGGTAAGTCATCCGGCGAAGCTGCTGAATAAGCTTGCCCGTTACTTTTGGATGGATAAATGCATATCCTTCATGTACGGAACGAATGGCATTGATGAGAGACTCGGCCTCCATATCTTTTAACAGATAGCCATTGGCTCCCTTGCGCAACGTCTCGAATACATAGCTTTCATCATCATGAATGGATAAAATGATCACTTTGACATCCGGGAACATCTCACGTAGTTTTTCAGTTGCCTCGACACCATTTTCAATTGGCATATTAATGTCCATCAGAACAATATCCGGCTTCTCTACGTTGCAGAATTCCAGCACTTGAATACCATCGCCACATTCTCCGATGACCTCAATGTCGTCCTCCATATTCAAAATACGTTTAAGTCCTTCGCGAAACAACTGATGGTCGTCCGCTAACAGAACTTTAATGGGTGCATTACTTATTTCCTGATTTTCCATGTTGTTACTCCTTTCCCTTTTCCACGTTGGTTGGGATATGAATCACTATCTTGGTGCCTTGGTTCTCAGCTGATTCGATCTCCATTCTCCCCTCGAGCAGTTCAACCCTTTCCCGCATACCAATCAGACCAAAATGCCCGTGGTCTTTACTTTTTTGCTGAAAAAGCTCTGGCTTAAAGCCCAGACCATTATCCTGCACAACAATTTTTACAAGCTGCGCCTGGTAGGTAATCTCAACAAGCACATAGGTAGGGTAAGCATGCTTAGCAGCGTTAGTCAAAGCTTCCTGGATCAGACGGTAAATGGCTGCTTCCATCGCGGAAGAGAGACGGTGTTCCTTGCCCCTTGTTTCAAAAAGCGCTCTAATTTTCGTTTTTTCTTCAAAATCCTGCACATATTTCCGGAGCGTCGGAATAAGTCCCAGGTCATCCAGGGCCATGGGACGCAAGTTGAAAATGACCTTTCGCATTTCTTCAAGACTGGAGCGAACCTGTTTCTTCAAGTCTACTATTTCGTCCTGAACCATCTTAAATTCCTGCTTGGCGATCATTCTTTCCACAATTTCCGTCCTAAGCACTAGATGCGCAAGGAGTTGCGCAGGTCCATCGTGAATTTCACGGGATATGCGCTTACGCTCCTCTTCCTGAGCCAAAATAATTTTCAGACCAATAAACTGCCGATTTTTGGCCGATTCAATGATCCGCGTCACTTGTCCCAATTCACCCGATAAATATTCCAGCACGACCCCCATCTGCGAACCGATGGTTTCGGCCCGCTCGACAGAAGCCTCGACACTTTTGGCCCGTTTTTGGAGATCATCTCTTCTGGCTTTGAGATACATTTCCTTCTCGCGAAAAATCATCACATCGAGCTGAAGCTGTGTCGCCTTCTCATAAGCCTGCTTGATATCCTCTTCCGAGTAACGGACGAAATCACGACTGACCTCAGTCAACCGAATTCGGGACCGCCGATAGTTCATCTCCAGCTGATCCACCTTTTCGATCGTTTCCGCCGTTTCCTTCAATACGCTCTGGAGCTCTTGATTTAACGTAACCAGCTCGGTCCGGGCCGTGTCCAATATTTCGAACATCTGATATTTGCTGTTCTCCATCACCTGGATGGCATTTTTAATGACTCGGTCTATGATATCGGCTTGAAAGTCCACAAATGTTCTACTCCAATCCTAGCATTTCAAGTATATATCATACCATATCATGACTGGAGGGTGATGGTCTTCGTTTCCTGTTCCCATTTTACAGTCATCCCTAACTGCTCAGACACAAGTCTTAATGGGACTAAAGTCCTACCTCCTAGTACAATAGGTGCAACATCAGTGCTTTGACGCTTTCCGTTCAGAATTACTTCTTTCTTTCCTACAGTCAAATCCATCAGCACACCACCACGCATAATGGTAATCCGCTGATCGCCAGCATTCCATTTGGCTTGCCCACCAAATGCGTCCAGTACATACTTGATCGGAACATACGTCGAACCATCGCGAGTCATCGGAGCTGCGTCAATCGTTGCTGGTGTTCCATTGACTGTCATTGATTTTTGGCCGATCGTCATCTGAGCTGTTCCCTTTTTGAGTCCTTCTGTACCGACCGTTCCCGGTGTATTAAAAGAAATATTATCAAAAGCAACCTTACCTGTCTTAGCACGCTCATCCTGCCCCTCAGCTACATTGACCACATAGAGACGTTTTAGCTTCGCTGGATATGAAATATTCAAGCCACTCATATCTGCGTTAATCGTTTTCCAGCCGTTCCAGTCGATCACTTTAGCGAGATCAATATAGGCGGTTTTGCCTTGGGCATCCTCTAACTCCGCACGCAGCCAGTTCAGACTCTTATCTCCTTTGACATCAAGCGAGATGGATGTAGCTGCCTGTTCCAGTGTCTTCCCGGATGTGCCGTTTAATTGAGCGTAAGCATACATTTTACCACTGCCGTTCGTCATGTCGTAGCTTAGCTCCAGCACTTTGGAATTAGCATGGTCTCCATCCCCTTGTACAACAGCCGCTGTGCCGGTAACACCTTCCACATTTGAAGTGAAATCAACCGGATACGATACATTTTCGAAGTTTTCCCAGTTATTTGTACTTGCCCCGCCAGCAGACAGGATAACAACCGCACTGAAACCATCGTAGCGACCAATGGCATAGCCTGTTTTCACACCCGCATCCACTGTATTTACCGTTAGCTGATTGTCCTTTACACTTCCCTTAAAGCCGATGAACTCCCATTTGAGTGCATCTGACGTAATGCTGACACTCTGTCCATCCTTCGTTTTGGCTGTTATTGGTACTGGGATTTTAGCCCCTGCAGTAAGCGAGCCTGTCCCACTTCCTGCAGTAAGCGATGAAATTTCATCCGCTCCAAGCACGGTGACCTTGGTTGTCGCACTGGCTGAGCCACTGGATGCTGTTAAAGTAGCAGTTCCCGGTTTGGCCCCCTTCACAACACCGCCGCTCACAGACACAACAGCCGGATTGCTGGACTTCCACGTCACTTGCACTTTCGAGGTATCAAATGGATTGTAGTAGTTGTCGTAGCCTTTAAAGGAGTAGCTTCCGGTCT
Organism: Paenibacillus ottowii; assembly: GCF_050516475.1. Taxonomy (NCBI): domain Bacteria; kingdom Bacillati; phylum Bacillota; class Bacilli; order Caryophanales; family Paenibacillaceae; genus Paenibacillus; species Paenibacillus ottowii. The sequence continues at coordinate 2,870,841 of NZ_CP191577.1, forward strand.
GACCAATCAGCAGCGTTTTATTGCCCTTGATGGTAAAGCCTTTGAGCGTTCCTTTAGGAGCAGTGGTATATACGCCCACTCCATTGACGATGCTGCGTTGCTCTGTACCATATTCTGTATTAAAGGTAAGTCCCGCTGTCGTATCTCCCAAATCGCGAGTTACCATGGTGGTAGAGCCGCCCCCATCGAGGTTCATTCCCTTCCAAACGCCAATATCTTTCATCAGTGTTTGCAGCTCGCTCAGGGATACACCAACGCTGTTCTCATTCTTCTCAACGGCAATGACGTATGCATATCGTTTGTCCCGGGAATATCCCAAAGCCGTACGCGCACGCGTCCCGCCTATACTTGTCGTACTTCGGGAAAACGAAGTCTTCTGTCCGTCATTTACTAATATGGTATGTCCACCGATCATCATCTGAAGGTTGGCAGGATCTACTTCACTCCCTGTCGATTTGACACGAAGGTGATAGCTCGTTTCTACGGTCTGTCCCACAGTCAGATGCGCTTTGGCATAATCAGCTGCTTTACCGTGCGTACGTAAAATGTAGCCATCCTGCGGAACAGTCATATTCAATGTAGCATTCTCGGAGACTTGCGTAACCACACCATTTTGTACCAATATTTCGGTAGGCGTTGTCGAACTGTTTTTAGGCCGCTCAATTGCTTTCCAAGCAGATGTATAAATATACATAGCGTTGGAATGGCTATAGCTGCTCCCACTCGTCTCAGGCGAGTACGAAGCTTTGTTCATCCCTGCCAAAGAGAAGGAAGACCCGTCTCCAGCTTTTACTGTACCTTCAAAAGTAAACTGTTCAACCATCGGCGAGCCATCCTTCGTTACAGCAAAGGCATACATCCCTGTTAAATCAGAGGGTGTAGACATCAACACGCCCTTAGATACTTGTCCACCAATCGGTGCTCCCTCGCTAGAGGTATTAAAATAATCCCCGTTCACGCCAGCAACCGCACCGGTCTCTTTTGCCATACCGCCTGTGCTCTGACGGGTCGTAAACTGTCCGTTCTTCCCTGTCATGACATCTAGTTTTACGTACGGATTTTGCAAGTCTACTCGAATGATATCAGCCAGCGCTGTTCCTTTTGACCCTTTAAAACGATATTTCAATAATGTTGCGCCCGAAGTAATGATCTCCTCACCCAATTTTACCGTTGAACCGGAGGCAGCACTCGCGATTGGAGCAGATATCCAATTATTTAACGGAATTAGAACCCCAGTTCCAGCAACCGGACCGACCCATAATACTCCTGCTAGCGTTAAAACAGCCCATCTTTTAGCAATTCCTTTGCCATCTACTTTCAATTTGCTCTGTTTTCTATTACTTAAAAACATTTGGACAATAGCTCCCATCTTCTTTGTATTCAAACGGATTAATCCGAACGTGACTCTACCAATAAACAAAAAAATCCTCTTATGTTAATAGACTTATTATAAAGGCAAAAGTTCCGAAATACCGCCAACTAATTCATAAAATCCAAAACAGTGAATTGACGGATGCAATATGGGCGCACTATAATACACATGAACTTATGGGTTCATTTTAAACCAATTGGTTCAAGTTTGATTATATGACCCTATCGGAAGGATTGATATTCATGAATAAACAACGGGCCATCATCGTGCTCACTTTATCATTGAGCCTCGCCATTGCCGGATGTTCAACCGAAAAAAAAGATGCCACTTTAGGTTCATCGGCACAGCCAACCGTTGTGCGCACCACAATTGTTAAAAATTCACCGCTCCATACTGCCTATGACTTGTCAGGTACCCTTCAGGCTTATGAGGAACGCACACTAGCCTTCCAAAATGGAGGTACCGTCGCTAGCGCAGAGATCACGACTGGCACTCTTGTCCAAAAAGGTGCAATCATTGCCCGTCTAGATGATGCTGACTATAGGCTGCAGGTTGCACAGGCAACAGCCTCGATTCAAGAAGCTCTAGCTGGTATAGATAACGCACAGGCTAACCTACAGGCAGCTAACTCTGCAATTCAATCTGCTGATGCTGGTATTGCGAATGCTCGTGCAAATGTTAGCAAGGTCAACAAGGGTGCGCGCGCTCAGGAAAAACAGCAAGCGAAAGTCACTGTTGATAAGGCACAAAGCGCCTATAACAAGGCCAAGGCGGATAGCGAGCGGACACAAAAACTGTTTGAGGCGGGGGTAGCTACCGCGTCGGATAACGAGAACGCACACCTGAATGCTACCACTGCTCTTCAAAATCTGGAGCAAGCAAAAGCTTCCTTATCTCTTTTGCTGGAAGGGGCCACAGCCGAAGAGCATCAATCTGTCCAAGCTTCCTTTCAGGATGCGATTGCAGGTAAAACCAAAGCTCTTGCAGCCAGCGAACAGGCTGAGGCTTCCCAAAAACAAGCGCGTGCCAACTACGAAAAAGCCCTAGTCGCTAAGGACCAGGCAGAGCTGGCACTGTCACGCACCCGTTTAAATTCTCCCGTAAACGGCGTAATTCTAGACAAAATCGTGAATACAGGTGATTTGGTCGCATCAGGCCAAGCTGTTTATCGCATAGGCTCCATTGACCGTCTCAAAGTGCTGCTTCCCGTACCAGACAGTGAAATTAGGGATTGGAAAAAAGGACAACAGGTAAAGGTAGCGCTCTACGAAGAAACTCGTCAAGGTACGGTGTCCAACGTCTATCCTTCAACCAGCACAGATACGGGGAGCGTTAACGTAGAGGTTGTCATTGCCAATCCACAACGAGACTGGTTACCCGGTCAGGTCATTAAAGCTGCGCATCAGGTGACAGACAAGAATGGCATTCTTGTTCCTGCTGAAGCAGTCATCAATACGGGAAGCAAGCCCTTTATTTTCAAAGATGTTCAAGGAAAAGCGGTGAGAACCCCTGTGGAGCTTGGCAATCAGGTTGTAGATAATCAATTGCAAATTATATCTGGGCTTCGTGAAGGAGAACGTATTGTCGTTAAAGGGGCGGAGAACCTGTTTGATGGAAATGCAATTCAGTCGGAGGAAGGCGGACGCCCATGATTGAGTACATTGTAAAAAAACGAAAAATTACATTACTGTTTTTTGTCATGCTGATTACAGTCGGGGCTTTCGGTTTTTTCCAGTTACCACAGCAGGAAATGCCCGACGTGACTATACAGAATGCTACGGTCACAACCGTCTACCCCGGTGCTTCGCCACAAAAAGTAGAACAAACCGTAACTAAAGAGCTGGAGAAACGCATCAAGGAGGTTGAAGGTGTTAAAACGATTAATTCGACCTCTGGGAACGGATTTTCATCTATTTTAATCGAATCCAAAAATGGAATCGATCCTCAAACGGTTTGGGATAATATGCGTAAAAAGGTGCAAGATGCACAAGCTGATCTTCCTCAAGGCGCTGAAGTGCCTGTTGTAAATGACAAGCTGACCAGCTCATTTATCGGCTCTTATGCCCTGACTGCCGACTCATCTGCACCCCTGTATAAACTAAATGATTTGACTACCACCTGGAAAGATCAACTTAATACAATTTCCGGCGTATCCAGTGTCAAATTCAATGGTCTTCCCGATCAGGAAGTACGTGTTCATATTGACAACCAGAAGCTTCAGCAATATCAATTATCGTGGGGGCAAGTGGCACAAGCGATTCAGTCTCAGATGGATCGGGTTCCTACTGGTAATATTGAATATAACGGACGAACCTATCAACTCGTTGTTCGTGAGACCGAAAAAGCTGATGAATTAAATCAGTTCATTTTGACACGTACCAAAGAAGGTAACCCTGTTTATTTAAGAGATATCGGTACAACTGAGCTGGCACATTCTGAAGCAGAATATTTTGCTTACGTAGAGGGTAAGCCGGCCATTACACTAAGTATTGGAGCGGAAACAGGGACAGACATCCCCTCTATGAGCGAAAAGGTCGATAGCAAGCTCAAAGAGCTGGAGAAAACACTCCCTGCGGGTGTTCACTTACAAACTCTTTTTGCACAAAAGGATCAGGTAAGCCATATTTTTGACGACTTAAAGCGTGAAACGATTCTGGCCATTGCGGCTGTTATTCTTGTTTGTATGTTGGGCCTGAATTTACTCACCTCAGCTTTTGTCGCGCTGGCAATCCCTATTTCGGTTTCGATCGCCATTATCTTTTTACCCATGTTTGGCATTACTCTAAATCAAATTTCCGTTGTCGGTCTGATCATTGTACTTGGCATACTCGTGGATGATGCAGTAGTGGTAAACGATAATATTGAGCGCAGACTTACGGAATTAGGAGAACCGCCCTCCGTTGCAGCTATAAAAGGTACCAAAGAGGTCATGCTGTCTATTTTGGTTGCAACATTGGCCACGATCTCTGCCTTTGCTCCATTGTTGTTCCTTCCCGGAAATGTAGGTGCCTTTATTAGACCCATTCCCGCCATTGTTTCTCTGGCCATGTTAGCTTCCATGATCATGTCTCTCACGATCATTCCTATTTTCCGAGAATGGTATGAGAAACGCAGACAGACTCGTCATCCTCAGAGGAAGTCTAAACCAGTAGGCTTGCTCGGTCAGCAGATTCATTCTTTAAACAAGCTTTATTCACAACAGCTGATGCCTAAAGTCATTCAGCGTCCCTTGCTGACGGCTATGGTTGGACTTATGCTTGGAACAGCCGCTTATGGATTAGTTCCCTTTACATCGGTTGAGCTTTTCCCTGAATCGGAAGATCCTCATGTTGCTTTAAATGTAAAAATGCCTGTAGGTACTTCCATTGCGGAAACCGACCAGGTCGTTAAGGATCTTGCAGGCTGGATTAAGAAGCAACCTGAAACTTCCAAGGTCGTTTACAGCGCTGGAGGGACTGCTCCCCAACTGTTTAGTGATATTAATAGTGCGGGTGGAAATATTACTTATAACGAAACCGTAGGTCAGATTGCTGTTGTTGGAAAAGAGAACGTATTCGATCTCAATTCGACAGTTGATGCTTGGAAACAACATGTTAAAAAATCCTACCCTGGCGTTACGGTTACCATGTATGTGCCCCGTCTCGGGATTCCGGTAGGTAAGCCCGTTTCTATTCGTATCTCCGGTCAGGATCTGAATGAACTGCAAACCCTTGCCCAAAAAGCAAAAGAGCAGATCGCAACAGTAAAGGGTACAACAGGCATTGTAGATGACGTAGGAATTGAACGATATGCTCTTGAGCTTGAGGTCAACAAGCAAGCAATGGACCAGTATCTCGTAAGCTACACCGATTTGACTCGTACTCTTCTTCTATTAAAGGAAGGAGCTCAAGTTAGCCAATTTGATACGGGAAGCAGTCTGGTAGATATCAAAATGTATTTGAATCACAGTAACGAGGAGCCAAGTAAGCTTTTTCAACAATTAAGTGTAGTGAATGCAGCTGGAAAGCAAATTCCATTAAACCAGCTTGTACAGATTAAACCGTCATTTGCTATTCAGCAAATCAAGCATTACAATATGGAGCGGACGATTACAGTCGAGGCCGACTTGAACGGACGAACTGCAAGCGAAGCCATGGTAGATGTGGAAAGCAAACTGGCACAGATGAAGTTCCCTGAAGGCTATAAGTGGGAGGTAGGCGGGGAAACATCCGATCAGTCCACCATATTCGGGGATTTAGGGAAGTTGGCAATCGTGGTAGTCCTACTCATTTTACTCTTGATCACGATGCAATTTTATTCACTCTCTATTCCTATTATTATTATGACGACCGTATATCTAGCAGCAGCTGGCGGGATTATTGGTATCTTCCTGACTGGTATGCCTATCGGTTTTATGAGTATCATGGGAATTATCGCACTTGCGGGTATTGTTGTGCGGAACGGGATTGTCTTAATTGAATTTATCGAGGATGCAAGACATGAAGGAATGGAATTAAAGGAAGCTGTTATACAAGCAGCCACGGCTCGCTTCAGACCGATTTTATTGACTTCTCTGGCTGCCATTGTAGGTATGATTCCATTAGCACTATTCGGAAGTCTGCTCTTTAAGCCATTGGCGTTCACCGTCATTTTCGGTTTGTTATTTTCGACCTTGTTAACTTTGTTTGTGGTGCCGTCTTTGTATATGATCATGGCTAAGTACAAGATGCACCAGCAACTCAAAAAACAGCAGCGCACAGCTATTACTCGTGACCAACCTTTGTAACGTATGAAGTAGCGATTTCGCATGCTGTCGAGTTGATTCCTGGAGGGAGTATGTATGGAAAGTAAAAAAAATGATATTTTACAGGCGGCCATTCGGCTGTTCTCCAGAAAAGGCTATTATTCGACATCTGTTGAGGAGATCGCCAAAGAAAGTGGAATGGCAAAGGCATCCTTCTATAAATACTTTCAAGGGAAAGAAGAATTGCCTTTGGAAATGTGTATCATTCTAGAAAATAATATTGAACAAGACATCCGGGCACTCTACAGTAAACCTGACCTATCTAAACATGATAAACTGCACGATTTTATTGTTCTCTACCTGAAAAATCTTGTTGAAAACAAAGTATATCTCATGATGGATCTTCCTGAACCGTCCATGCTTATTTTTCAGAATGAACAGCTCAACGGCGTGTTCGAGCAGCATGAATACAAATTGTACAAATGGGTACGTGACTGCCTAATTGATATTTTTGGAACAGCTATCGAAGATCATGCATGGGATATAACCTTTGTGCTTAAAAGTATTGTGTTTGAGTATATTCGTTTTTTTGCCGATCGGATGAATGATGAAACGATTGAACGTCTAACACAGTTTATCATCTTCTTATCCAACTCCCTGGCAGCCAGCCTGAACGGTTCCGATCCTGCTCCCCATTTGTTCTGGAGCAAGCAAGGCTGGTTACCTGAAAGTATACTAAGTAATCCCTTTGACCAAGGTCGCCAGATAAACAGCCTTCTTCATTCTCTAGAAGACAGTATACTGCTGTCTTCGTGGAACTCAGAGGAGAAGCAGGAATGTCAGCAAATCTACGTCCTATTAAAGGAAGAAGCACTGAAAGCGAACCCTCAGAAAGGCCTCTTAAAAGCTCTTTTTGCGTATTTGGAGCAACATAAGGAAATCCAAAAGGTATGTCGTTTGCTCAAAAATGTATTGGGTCTTGAACCAGTACCCGAATAGTCGAGCAGTATTAAGTACATCGTGGTAAGTTCATTGTTAATAGCGAAGCATATCAAAAAAGACTGTCTCATGCATAGCATGAACAGTCTTTTTTTGATTAATGCGTTATTCTGATGACATACGAGGATAGGATTATAAGCCCGCTTGCTCTCTCAGAATTTCAGCTTTATCTACACTCTCCCATGGTACATCCAAATCAGTCCGTCCAAAGTGACCGTAAGCAGCGGTTTGCTTATATATTGGGCGACGTAGATCCAACATACGAATGATGCCTGCTGGGCGTAAATCAAAGTTATTTCGGATCAGCTCAACGAGTTTTTCATCACTTACTTTCCCTGTGCCATATGTATCGACGTTAATCGAAACAGGTGTAGCTACACCGATGGCATAAGCAAGCTGAATTTCCACCTTGTCTGCCAATCCAGCTGCCACAAGGTTTTTCGCTACATAACGAGCAGCGTAAGCAGCAGAACGATCCACTTTAGTTGGATCTTTACCCGAGAATGCTCCCCCGCCATGACGAGCATAACCACCGTACGTATCCACAATAATTTTACGACCTGTCAGACCTGCATCCCCTTGAGGACCACCGATTACAAAGCGTCCAGTCGGATTAATGTAGTATTTGGTTTGATCATCCAGCAATTCAGCAGGAACAACTGGCAAAATGACCTTCTCTTTGATATCTGCCTGAATTTGCTCCAAAGTAGTATCTTCTGCATGCTGCGTGGAAACCACAATGGCATCAATACGAACAGGTTTGCCATTTTCATACTCTACCGTTACTTGAGTTTTACCATCAGGGCGAAGGTAATTCAGTGTTCCATCCTTACGCACTTCAGACAAACGTCGTGCAATACGATGAGACATAGCGATAGGCAGAGGCATCAACTCAGGTGTTTCATTCGTAGCAAAACCGAACATTAAACCTTGGTCCCCAGCCCCGATGTTTTCTGTTTCCTTATCTACTTCAGCAGGATCACGGCTTTCCAGGGCAGCGTTAACCCCTTGAGCAATGTCTGGCGACTGTTCATTCAAAGAAGTCAGTACAGCGCAAGTATTATAGTCAAAACCATATTTTGCACGTGTATACCCAATTTCCTTAATCGTATTACGAACAATGGATGGAATGTCCACATATTCCGACTTGGAGCTAATTTCACCAATGACGAGAACAAGACCGGTAGCAACCGAAACTTCGCACGCTACCCGAGCATTAGGGTCATTAGTCAAAAAGGCGTCCAATACAGCATCGGATATCTGATCACAAATTTTATCCGGATGGCCTTCTGTTACAGACTCGGACGTGAACAAATGACGACCTTTTACAGACATGAATTTCAACCTCCCATAATTAAAATACATGAGGATTAAAAAAAATCCTAACATGGTATGGCATTATTCAGTTACCTTCAATGCAACAAATGACAGAAGATATCTTTTACACCTGATTAACAAAAAATGAACCTTTTCCGGTAGGAAAAGGTTGCGTACAAGCCTCAAATGCCATGATATCCTATTTAAAACAAGGTGTCAATTCATGTCATCCAAATAACAACATTCGATAATAAACGGAGTTTACATGCAAACCATCTTCGATTCACATGTAAATAAACCCATTTTATACCTATTATTCATTTTGAAATTGTATCAATAATTACAGTTTATAATGTGCCAAATTCAGATAAGCTACGTTCAGCAGATTGAACCAATCGTTTAGTAATTTCTCCGCCAACAGAGCCGTTTTGTCTTGAAGTTAAATCGCGCCATGCTACATTTTGACCCCCTGTAAACTCTCCCAATTCTGCTGCAAATTCACTGTCAGCATTCGGATGTATATGTGCATATTGAGGATTATAAACAGGTAACCCAAACTCGGCAGCAATTTCATACTTCAAATCATCCAACCTGGCACGGCTTTCAGGAATTAATCGTCTTTGACCTCTTGACGCCATCGTATAAACCCTCCACTCCATGAAATGATTTTTCATGAGATTAGTGTGCAGTGTTTAAAGTCAACTTAGCCAAGAACAATTTGTTATCCCAAACAGTATTTAAGAAAAAGAGTACCTTAAAAAGAGATGGACACCAGTTATTGAACAGTATAGCCGCCTCGTACCATAACGACCAGACCATACTTCTGCCCTTCTTTTACTTGAATACCTCTTCCTTCTCTAGGAAACGATAATAAATGATTTTTTTCGACAGCCTGGTTATGAACAATTTCCGTTCCAGAAGTAATATCAATAGCACCACTGGCATCCATGCTGTACACAACAGCATTTCCATTACGTAAAATAAATTCTGCTCCTGCTTTGGCGATCAGTTTCTGACCAGGCTTAACATCAACAACCTTTAAAGCTTCTGTCTGCTCCGTTGTTGAGCTTTTAGCTGCATTCGAGGTTCCTGAAGACGTAGAAGTAGTGGTGTTTGTTGCTTGAGCAGTTGAACTAGCTGTTTTACTATTCGTGCTGCTTGACGATACCCCACCTTTGACGGCCTGAGCAATTTTTTGATCAACATAGCTTTTGGTTACGACTGGATCGTCAGCTGTTCCAGGTTGTCCAGAACTGGAGGCTCCATTAACTGAATTGTTCATCAAGGAGCCAGCCACAATTCCTCCTCCGATTAAAACAGCAGCTAACGATACTTTATAGCGTGTTTTCATAAAATCCTCCTACTGCAGGTTATGACAAGTATTAGGTTAGGCTTACTGCGCTCCAGAAGCAGCACCTTGTAAAACCCAAGGTTTTCCATATGCCATCTTCAATGTATCAATGCTTGTAACTATATCTTCAGCCTGTTGCTCAGCAGTAGTCACTTTTAAATTAGCTTCGTAAACCTGAAGCTCTGTAGCCAACCCAACATCAAATTGCTTCTTAGCCATATCAGCCGCACTTCTTGCACTTACCAAACCAGCTTGGATCTGTGAGTATTGGCTTTCCAATGCTTTAATGTTGTTATAAATCGTTCTCACAGCTTCTTCCAACTGTCTCTTTGTGCCTTCTGTAGCATACTGAGCTTTTTCAACATTAAGTTGTTCAGCTTCATAAGGCGTGTTTCCAGGAGTATTAAAGTTATAAAGCTTCAAGCTCAATTCAGCCAAATCGACTTTTTGCTCACTTAACCAAATAGCAGTGCTGCTTGTCAGTACTTGGCTTACTTTTGTCTCTACATTATCTTTAAATTCTGAATAGACAGGCTTATCCTTCAATTCGTAACGTTGCTCTGGTTTATATCCAATCACTTGGTTCAACGACACATAAGCACTATCGAGGTCTTTTTTTGCTTTATCCAAAGCAGCTTGATTTTGAGTTAACTGATTAGTTGCTTGAGTAACCTCATAATCACTCGACATTTGATTATCTCTCTTGATTTGTGCAACTTTAAGCTTGCGCTCGGCATCTTCAATATTCAATGCAGCCAGCTTAACCGCATTTTGTTTTTGAAGGAGTTTATTGTATAGATCCTTCACGTTATATTCAATACCTTCTTTGGTCATTTCCAGGTTCTTTTTAGCTGCCTCATAATTAAGGTTCGTTTGGGCATAACCCTTGAAGGCTTTGTCTTGTGCCTCATCACCTGCTTCAGCAGGAACAAAATCAATATTTTTACCAGTTTCTTTCATAATTTTTCCTGCTTGGTCAATGCTCACTTCACCTGTTTTAACTGAAGTACTATCAGCAATAGCCAGTTTTACTGCATCTTCATAGGTCAAAGAATCATTATAGTAGGTATCGTAAGTAACTTTTGTCACAGGAGCATCGAGTGGCTTGCTGGACAAGCTATTGATGTCAGTAGTGCTACCATTAACTTGATTGGAAATGGTCACTGTTCGTGAAGTCTGATCCCAATTTACTTTGGCGCCTAATGATTGGCTCACAAAACGTAAAGGAACGAGCACTTGACCCTTTTGAATTTGAGTTGCTGCGTCAAGCTGTACCGGATTACTATTTTTATAAGCAAGTTTGGAACCAATATTTAAAGTTAATGTATCGTCGTTTTTAGATGCTGTTACTTTTTTAGCCTTGCTGTCCCACTCCACTTTCGCTCCTAAGCTTTCAAAAACGCCCCGAAGAGGTACCAAGGTTGTATTTTGACTAACTACCGGAGGCTGTGTATATTGCTGAGTTACACCGTTAATAATAACCTTTATATCCCCTGACTGAGCTCCTGCAAGATTGGCAAACGTAGAAGTAAGAAGCAATGTGGTTAGTACGGCCACTGCAAAACGTTTCATAATTTCTCTCCTTTGTCAATAAGACTAATAAAAGAAAAGGGCTCCAAAAGGAACCCTCTTCTCATCTAATTCAGTTAACTCAAAAGAGTTGCTCTTAAATTAGTTGTTGTTGTTTTCAACAGTAACTGTTTTTGCAGTTGCATCATAGTTGATGGATGCATTCAGCGCTTTACCAACCCAAGAAATTGGTAGTACAGTACGGTTTTTGTTAGTTACAGCTTTAACGTCCATACGAATCACAGTACCGTTAACAGTCAACAGGTTAGTGTTCAGTTTGATTTGAGCAACAGTGTCACCCTTGATCAGAGTAACTGTGGAAGTTGCTTTGTCAAACAGGATGTTTTGTGGGGATACACCCAAAGCTTCAGCTGCATAACGTACTGGCAAGTAAGTGCGTCCGTTTTCTGCATAAGCAGCTACATCAGCTGTTTTAGTTTCGCCGTTCACAGTGTAGGAAGTGCTTCCCAGTGTGAAAACAGCTTTAGTTTTAGTAGCACCTGGAGCTGGAGTTCCAACAGTTGCGATTGCTACTTCAGCAGCTGCAGTGTTGTTGTCTTTCCAGTTTTGAGTGTTGTCAGTTGCGCCTTTGTATGCAGTGTAAGAAACTGCGCTACCTTTCAGCTTAGCAACGATATCGCCTTGAGCTACAGTACGGTCAACAGTCAGCTTAGGAGCAGAGATTGTGATTGTACTTGGAGTAGCGGATTCACTGTCGATGTAGAAGCTCAGACGGCCTTTGTTGCTATCGCCGTAAGTATCAGTAGATACGCTCTTCACTTTAACGTCACCAGCTGTAACTTTCACTTCTGGAGTAGAAGCAAAACGTACGCCTGTTGGCAATTCCAAGATTACTTCACGGCTACCGTCTTTCTTAACGAAAGCTTCTTTAGCAGCTTCAGTGATTGTGATATCGCCAACTTGTTGATCGCCCAGACCGATTGTCAGGGTTGGTTTGGAAGCAGCAGCCAGAGTAACTGCTTGTTTCACAGTTGCAACCTTAACAGTACCGCTCAGACCTTGGCTACCAGCAACATCAACATTCAGATCACCGGAGAAACCAGGTTGAGTTGCAACTTCAACGTTTTTCAGTTTCAAAGTACCAGGATCTTTAGAACTGTTAACGTTTTTGAAAGTCAATCTCAAAGTACGTTTGTCGGAATCTGTGTAAGATACCTCTGCTCCACCCAAACCGTTAGTGTTCTCCATAGAACCGGAGAAGTTACTTCCTGGGTTGTTGCTTTCGAAAGTAGACTGCCAACGAGCACCTTCAGGCAAACGCAAAGTTACAGTGCGGTTGTTAACAAAAGAACCAGCAACTTTTTCTTTAATTACGATATCACCAATTTTTTGCTCGTCATGACCAGCAAGAATTGTAGTTGGAGAAGCTACAGTAACACCGCCACCGATTTGACCATAGTTACCAACTACGAGAGAGCTAACGTCAGTAGTTGTGTTACCAGAGATACTAACAGTAACATCACCTTCTTTAGCGTTAGTTTCATCATCAACGTAGAAGCTCAAAGGCAGGTTAAATGTTGTTTCTTTAGTGCTTTCTTTTTTCAAAGACACAGTCAGAGTGTCACCATCAACATTAGAAACTACATCACCAGATGCGATATCACCAAAGAGAATGCTAGCACTTTTTGGAGCGTTCCATTTAAAACCACTAGGCAATTTCAGTTTGATGTTATTATTGTTAGCCAAAGCACCAGCCGTTTGTTCTTTCACTTTCAACGTTGCAGTGAAATTATCTGTGTTAGAAACGGTATCCAAAGCAGACAAAGATACTTGACCGGAAGATACTACGTTTGCAATTGTAACTTCACCGCTAGTAATACCACTCAGGGAAGAAGCATCAATTGTAGCTTTTACAGGTCCATTGCTAGGTCCACTTACATTAATGTTAGCAAAGTTCAGATATACATCAGCGCTATCCTTGGAGTTATCAAAATTCAGCGTTACTCTTGCAGAGTTACTAGACAATTTCTCAACTGTCAGTGCTGTAGCTTCATTATAGCCAGTAGCTGCGGCATTCTTATCGAGTGCGTTATCTTGTGCATCAAGATAAATACCCAAACCATAAGTAGCGTCAGTAGCGGAAGTAGCACGGCCAACCTGAAGATCTCCAGATTTACCAAACTCAAAGCCTTTAGGCATAGTAATAGTGAAAGAAGCACCTTTAGCAATTGAAGCTTGGCTAATAGTTATTTTCGATCTACCCAAAACAGCATTATCTTGTTGGTTTGAGTTGATACTAGGAGTACTAATTACATTGAAGCTGGAAGATGCGTGAATTGCTGTTGGTGCAGTCAATGCTGCAATTGGAGTCGCTACACCAGCAACCAATGTTGCTGTTGCCAGCACGTTGATCATTTTTTTGTTAAACTTTGTCATAACCTTTTTTTCTCCTCCTTGAATATAAACAGAAATATTATTTTTGTCTTTTTGTCGGATCTTGTCACTCATCAGTCGTTACACCTCCTTTCCGAGCTTTATGAGAACCCTTATAAAATGATATCTGTGACAATATCACAGAAGCTTGGAATCTAGTTGAAAGAAAGCGTCCATTTATGACGTACTCCAGTATTATACAATGTGATAACAATGCAGTAAAGATTTTTTTTAGCGAATTTTGTCTTTACGCTTTTGTACCCCTTTGTTTCATACTCACCCAATTAGACGTAGCATGGGTTCAAAAAGTTGCGTCTGTTTCAAAAAAAATTTCTTTTTTTTTGATTATGTATTCCGCTTTCCATAGTCATAATTATACTCTTGAACCTGTTCCTCCGTCATCCTACAACTTTTACCTTCTCAACCTTAAATGTACAAGGTTTATTTCTGTACAATTAATTAGGTCTTTAATGGAGTATATTCGTTACGAATTATCCATAGAATACATAAAGTACATAAAGACTATAGATTTCTTAGAAATCTAATACTCTAATACACTTTAAATAGTAGAAATGACGGAGAACATCAGTTTAATGTAAATATAACGAAACGAAACAAATTATTTTACTACATTAATCTTTGCACCATCCGAAAGCAAACTAACGCCTTTAACGACGACATTTTGCCCCTCAGTAAGCCCCTTGGTTACCTCAACCTGTTTGGCACTTTCCTGACCTGTTTGCACCTCTACCCGCTTCGCAACAGTTCCCTCCACTACATAAGCATACTTCTTCCCTGCCTGCTCTGTAATCGCATCCTGGGATACCAAAATATTTTTTGGAGCTTCTGATTTCATATATACAGTTACAACCATGCCTGACTTCAATTCCCCAGAACCATTAGGAACCGAAATCTCGACAGGATATGCCTTGAGGTCATTATCCATTACGGGATTGACGGCAGTTACTCTAGCTTCTATGCGCTTATTCAATGAATCCACACCTACAGTTACAGACGAACCTACCTGCAGCTTCAGAAGCTCTGATTCAGAAACGTTGACTTTAGCAATAATAGGATTGGTATTTGCAATTGTAACAACTGCTGATTGCGCACTAACCATTTGTCCTTGGACTCCTGTGACTACCGATATCGTGCCGGAAATCGGAGCTTTGACTACAGCATCCACCAGTTGACTACGCGCTGTGTCTAAACTCGCTTTGGCTTGATTTACAGAAGCACGTGCTACGTCTATGCCCGTTTTTTGTTGTGCAAGACGCAATGATTTCTGGGCATTATTATATGTGGTTTGCGCACTTTCCTTGGATGTTTGTGCATTGTGCAGTGCAATCTGTGCATTCTCCACCGCAGTTTGAGCCTTTCGATACGCTATTTGGGACTGCTCTAACTCGGATTGAGATAGAGCGCCCGCACTAAACAACTGTTGGTTGCGATTAAGCGTATTTTGAGCATCACGCACGGAATTCTGAGCATCGATCAGACTGGTCTGAGCTTGTGTAATGGAGTTATCTTGCTGTACAAGCGCACTTTTGGCTTGATCCACACTGGACTCCGCCTGCTGCACAGATTGTGCTGCGCCAGACTCAGCCTGTTTTAAGTTAGCCAAAGCAACCTGGTACGATTCCTGAGATTGCTTAATCGAGTCCTGAATATCCTTTTGGTCTATAGTAAACAATGTATCGCCTTTGTTTACTTTTTGCCCCACTGTAAGATTGATACTTTGAATTTTCCCGCTAATTTTCGGAGATACTTGAGCCGTCTCTTTCGGAGCAAAGCTTCCAATAATACCTGTTGAGTCGTTAATACTGCCTTTAGCCACTTTTGCCACTTGGACTGGGATCGCCTTCTGCACTGAAGCTGATGTAGCGGGGGCCTCCCCCCCACCACAGCCTGCTAATGCAACTGATAAAAGCAAAGTTGTGGCAATCAGAGCACTTTTTTTATTCATTATGTTTCTCCACCTCACCTTATATATGAACACTTTTTTGTAGTTTCGCTTCTTTTTTCAGTTGTCTCTTTTCTTGTCTTTTCAGTTTGCGATTTTTACGTTTTTGAATGATATTGTCCAAAATAACATAAATAACCGGAATAAGAATCAGCGTGACCAAAGCTGCGAAGGATAACCCGAATACAACAACAACCGCCATAGGAGCTTGTGTCTCATTACCATCACCTTTAGCAAATGCCATAGGGATCAAAGCAAGCACGGTAGCCAGCGTTGTCATCAAAATCGGACGCAACCGCTCAGATGCGCCATGAATAATAGCTTCATCTCGATCTTCGCCTTCTTTTCGAAGCTGAATGATGAAATCAATCATGACAATTGCATTATTTACGACCAAACCGACGAGCATGATGTAACCAGTAAAAGCTGGTACACTAAGGCTCGCTCCCGTTACAACTAAACCGATAAGCACACCAATTAGTGTAGGCGGAATCGAAAACATAATAACAAACGGTGTGAGCATCGATTCAAACTGTCCTGCCATAACCATATAAATCAGAACTACAGATAGCAGAATAGCTATGGCCAAGTTTATAAAGGACTCCATCATTTGTTCATTTTGCCCGCCCCCCGTATCTGCACTATAGCCTTCTGGGAAGTGGGTACTCTTCAAAAGGGCATCAATTTTTTGATTGACAGTTAGAATGTCCCCTGATCCATCAATGTCAGCAGTTACCTGTACTTGACGTGTCTGATCTTCACGGGTGACACTATCCGGTACAGCGCGTTTATCAATACTTGCTACCGAAGATAAAGGCACGTCAATTCCTTGTGAAGTGGTAATACGTAATGCTTTCAAATAGGACCAGTCATGGCGATCCTGCTCAGGCAGAGATATTTTCACATCGATTTGATCATCACCTGTGCGATAGCTTGTTGCAACAGATCCATTAAAGGAAGTGTTCACCGCGGATAAAATTTGGGTTGCTGATAAGCCATATTGACTAGCAAGTTCCCGGTTAACGGTAATCTCATATTCTTCGCGAACCGCATTCAAGGAACTTTTTACATTGACCGTTCCCGGTATGCTCTTTACGCCGGCAACGAGATTGTCGGAAAGTTCCCTCAAGACGTCCATATCATCGCCTTTTAGATTAATATTAACCGCCGCTCCAGTCGAAAGGCCTGTTGCAGACGCCAGTGTAATCTCTGCATCCGGAATACTATCGAATTTCTTGCGAAGGCCTTCAACTACAGCGTCTGTTGGCTGATGCCCATCCTTCAGCGCAACACTTAGTTCTGCCGAATTGGATGGAGCTGCCCCTGAATAACCAGAAAGACCACCAGCACCAACAGTCACTGTCATTTTGTCCAGATCAGGAACTTTCAGAATTTCTTTTTCTATACCTTGAACAACTCTTTCAGTCTCCTCTAGAACTGTTCCGTTAGGAAGTTTCACTTTAACTGAGAATTCCCCAGTGTCGGATTCAGGAATAAATTCAGCCTTAACCATAGAAATCAGAGATCCAGCTGCCACAAACATTAATACAGTAATGATTAAAACAGATTTTCGATGATTAATTCCCCACTTCAGTACACGGCGATAACCACCCTTAAATTTCTCAAATCCGATATTAAACCACACAATAGGGTTAATACCTTTATAAGTACCTGAAGAATATATGGATTCATCCGGTACAGTAGGCATCCAACGCGAGCCAAGCATTGGCACAATCATAAGGGATACCAGCAAGGCTGCTATATGGGAGAATATAACAGTTAATGCCAACGGTTTAAACATAACTCCTGCAATTCCGTCAACAAAAACAACCGGTAAAAATACTACAATCTGTGCAAGTGCAGATGCCATAACCGCATTGCCCACTTGCTTGGAGCCATCAATTGCCCCTTGTAGCATACTTTTCCCTTCATGCCGCTGCCTAAAGATATTTTCAATGATAACAACGGCAAAGTCGACAAAGGATCCTAACCCTAGAAGCAAACCGCTCAATGAAATAACGTTAATGGTTTGTCCAGTGAAATACATCATCATAAACGTTGCTACGAAGGAAATTGGAATAACGATCGCAGCAATGATAGTAGAACGTATACTGTTCAAAAATAATAGCAACACAATAGCTGCGATAATAAGCCCCAATATAGCATGTTCTATTAGTGAGTGTACGGAGTCTCTAATAGGTTTGGAAGCATCAGTTACCATATCCAATTGTGTTCCAGGAGGCAGGTCCTTCCGTATCGAATCCAAACTTTCCTTCACAGAATTAGCGATTGAAAGAGTATTTCCACCAGTAGCCTTAGTAACAGAAATATTAATACTTGGCTTCCCATTATAGGTAGAAATAGTGGTGACTTCTTCTACGGAGTCTTCAACTGTCGCGATATCCTTCAATTTCACGCTTCCCTTACCTACAGGGATTGGCGTTTCGCCCATTTCCGAAACAGCTTTATATTCACCTTGAACTCGAAGTTGAATTTGTGTATTACCACGATATACAGAACCCGCAGAGCCAGCAACATTATTAGCCGAAAGGGCCTGGCGAATTTGATCCAGCGTAATGCCATAGCTTTGAAGCTTGGCCTGATCTACAGTGATCTTTACGAGTCGTTCTTGACCACCTGACATGTTGGCTGCAGCTACCCCTGCAATTCTTTCAAGCCGCGGCTCGATAATATCCTCAGCAATAGGCTTCAGCTTGTTAATATCCTGGTCTCCTGTAAAAGCGAGGGTAATAACTGGCGTTGCATTGAGGTCCACTTTTAGAACACGCGGCGAATTTGCCGTGTCTGGAAGAGATCCTCTAACGGTATCAACTTTATCCCTCATGTCGAGGGTTGCCTGGTTCATATCTACTCCCCAGTTAAATTGAATCATGACCATAGATGATCCTTCTGAAGACTCGGACGTGATTGTATCCACGTTCTCGATAGAAGCCAAACTCTTTTCAATAGGTTTAGTAACCAATTCCTCAACCTCAGTAGGCGTTGCATTTGGAATACTGGTCACCACTGCAGCGTATGGCAGCTTCATATCTGGCATATACTCGACAGGAAGCCTTAACGCAAAAATACCGCCCCCGATTAACAAAGCAACAATTAACATAAATACTGTTACAGGACGGCGTATTGAAAACTGAGACATCTCATCACTCCCCACTCACTTCTCTATGTAATATTTAAGCACACACATCCTCTACTACGATGAAATAGGCGTAAAGTTTCAGATAAATGCGCAAAAAAAACATATAGAAAAATAATAAACACATTTTGAGATAAAATCTTAAAAAAAAGCAATTAATAACAGTCATTAAAGGCAAATCTAAAACATAAAAAGCCATAGTCCTTATCCAAAGTTTTCATCTCTTTGATATTATGGCATAGGCCCTTAATTCCAGTCAAATAGCTGATTTATAAAAAACATCCCTCTCATGTATATGAAAGGGAATTTCCATTTCTCATGGAGGGATGTTCAATAATTTCAGGTTGTTGAAGGATTAAATTTTAGGAAGCAGTTTTTTATCCGCCATAACTTTAGCTACAATAATTGCTGCATCTCCGCGCAAGGTCAAGGATGTAGGATTAAACATATATCCTTTTTTCAGATCACTTGCATCTACAGGTGACCCTGTGATAAAGCCTTTCTTAGCAATAGCCAATACAGATGCTTGTGCATAGTAGTCAATCTTGTCCGCATCTTTAAAGGTCTTGGACAGATTCTTCATGATTTTGTCATGATCTGTTTCCAGCTTCAAATTCAATGCCTTGGCGATAATGACCGCTGCATCTTGACGTGTGATTACATCTTCCGGCATAAAGATTCTTGGTTGCGAACCTTTGACAATACCGGCACGTGCAGCTGTTTCAATATAACGATAATCGTAGAGCGCGTCTGCGGATATCGTATTTGGAATAGACACGTCGTCGAAATGCTTCGCTCCGCTGAAATTAAGCGGAATTTGCAGACCTTTGACAATCATCGACGTGAATTCGCCTCTTTTAATGTAGCTGTCAGGTCCAAAGCTATTGATTGGATCCATTGGGTTCATAACACCTTTAGCCAAGATCGCTTCGATGTAATCTCTGGCGTACTTGTGCTTAATGACATCACTATATGTTTCTCCAACCTTAGCTACTACATAATAGCCGAAACGATCAAACGGTACTTTAATGGTATGTTTCTTCGGATCCACCACACCACCAATGTTCTGCCAATCCTTCAAATCAGGATCAAAAAAGAACACTGTCATTTGTTTCCCTGCATCCTGAGCAATGCTGCTATCATACGTCAGCGTCAATGTAGCACGCTTGGAAGGTACTAGCTCGTTAGAAGGGTCACGCCAGTAGAAGTTTTTAATCTTGCTACTGTCATTTTGCGATTTGTTTGCCAGTTGATATGGATCGGCACCATACGTTACCGGATCGTAAGCATCTGTTTTGATATCATCTGCTGTACCTGGGTCAATCCAGAATACTGGACTGGACTTGGTAAAGCGACTTGGGAAATCTCTGTTGAAGTATCTACTTCCGTCTGCAATCAAGCTCTGCATGTCGGACAACGCTTTTTCAGTTTCAAATTCATGACGGTCTACCACGCCATCTTCGCTATTCGCAATCGCAAAGTACAAAGTATGGCCAGAGAAAACCTGGTTTTTGAATTGCTGCGGTTGATCGTAATCACGACGAATCAGGCTCGTTCCCTTCGCGAAAGCAAGTGTAAGATTACCGTCAAACACTTTGTGCGATGTTTTCATCGCTTCCATGTACTGCTCGCCAGGAATATTAGTAGGCACATATTTAACAGTAATGGTTTGTTTTAGTTTTTCCTTACCTACTGTAACCACTACATCAATTTTATTATCTTTGTTAGCTTTTAGACCTGTAACGATGGCTTTGTAAGCTGATGGGTAATCAACAGTGCCATCATAGTCAGAGTCAAATCCTTCTTGAACTGCCGTTTCCTTACCTACTGTAACACTATCTGCATTACCTGCGTTTACAATAACTTGCACAAAGTTTTGATTCACGATCCGTTTTTCAGGAAGCGGACGCAAGATATCAAAAGATGTGGATTGACCGGATACTTGCAGTCGGAAAGTAGCAAACGGTCCGCTCTTGCCACTGTTGTACAAAGTAATGTTGTAAGCTACTGGCGTTCCATCTTGCGAAATAGTTTGGTTTTTCAATACAAAACTGAAGTACTTTTTATCCGGATGGTAGTATACGAGCAGGTCTTTCAAATCTTTGCTTGTAAACTTATCCGTAGTAGCACCGGAGTTGTATGCCGTTTTGGCATCTTCTGCTGAGAAGAATTCGTTATTCAGCGTCCAGTTTACTTCACTGTCGTCTGATCCCTTAATCTCTAAAATGTATTGATCTTTATTGGCAATATCACTTAACGAACCATTCACCTGATCCGCTTTACCCAAATCAGCAATACTAAAAGTACCAAAGATATTGATATTTTTCAAAGATGTTTTGTAGTTAGTATCGTCTACTTTAGTGAAATTTGCATCTTTTGCCTTCGGTGCAATTTCGCTATACTTCGGCGTATTGCTTAAGCCGCTAACAGGTGTAAAAGGGATAATCCCCTGTGTGTTTGGAACAGGAATTACTGGAATATTCGTTTGTGTAAAGTTTACTTTTACCGTATTGCTATATTCAATACCTGGCTTGAACACAAACTTGATTTCATTATTTCCGTTTGCCAGTGCGTTGGCAGCAGCTGTTTCGGAGGAAGCAGCCAGCTTAAAGTTTGCTCCTGAACCTTCAAGGTCAACTAATACGTTGTTCACATACAAGAATACATTTCGGTTACTGCCAGTGTAGTGAATATCAGCTGCATTACTCACATCCAGCAATTTACCCTTAAAATAACCTAATTGATTCAGTTTATACGTATTTAAGTTTGCACTCGATGTATTCAACGGAATTTGTTGACCATCATAAATCGTATCGTATTTCATGAAAGGACCCTGCAATAAGTTTACAGTTGCCTTGATCAGTTTGCTTGAGTCACCATTCAGGTAGAAATTCAGTACGTTTTGTCCTTCTTTAGGCAAAGTATCGACGTAAGCGACAATTTTCTTCACTTGTGTTGACTTACCATTGATTGTTCGAATCACATCTTGGGGTGAACCCACGGTATGAACGGATACACCAGAAAGCTCGCTAATTGAACTAGGCGTACCATTAACAATGATAAATTCCATACCTACAGGTACAGATGGAGCATCTGTAGTTTTGTTCTTCATAGAACTACCTGTTAATTTCATAGCTTCATCTATGGCAGCTGCTTGATCAGACCCGCTACCATTGATTCGATTCAACAGCTGATTATTAAAATCAGGGAGAAAGTTCACGTCATCAATATAAGGTTGAGTGCTGCTGCGCAATGTAAATTGAACCGCAGATGCATTCGAACTCGATCCATCTACAAACCCTACACTCAGGGATGCACGAATCAAGTGGTCTGTTACGATACCATCAGGTACAGTTACCTGGAACGGATATACTTTGTAACCATTAGATGTAACAACATTGGCTGTATCAATCGTAGCATCAATTCCATTGGTATCCCCAATGGCGCTACCGTTATTGCTTACATCCGTAAATCTAGCATTAATTTTGCTCACTACTGGATCAGTTGCTCCGGAAGGAACAAGAACATTACCTTTCAAAACCACACCGCTGGTAGACGATACGGTAAAGTCAGGCGAAGTCGTCAGATCAGCAGACACATTGCCGTCCTTATTCAAAGTCAAATCAGAAAATTCAGGTTTACCCGTATAAATCGTGATTTCACGCGTAACTGTAAGAGCCTGGGTTCCGTTATTCACTTTAATCGTCACTATATTTTTACCCGGAGTAAGTACAACACTACCTGTTAGCTTATAGCTTGAATAGGAGTTAACAGTATACGTATTACTACTTTTTGTAGAAGTTAGTGTTACACTATCAGCATTAGGAGCCGTACCTTGAATGACTACTTTCACATCATCCGAGCCACTATTTCGCGCGTCTGTCAGCACCGCCGTCTGATTTTCTACTAACTGCTGGGTTTGACCATTCAGCGTAGCAGACAGATCATACAGCTTGGGTCCATCCTGATACTCAATGTAAATGGAATCCTTCATTTCGGCCGAATTTTGACTGCTTTGGAATGTAATTCGGTTCAAACCAGGAAACAGTTTAATGTCTGAAATTTGAATCGTAGAGCCATTAACTGTAATTCCGCCCTTTTGACTCTCATTTTTATTAACTACCGTAAGGTTTGTTCCATTTTTAGAGAGTTGGAATACACTATACGATATAGTACTTCCATTCACTCCGTTGATCGTACCGTTAACTGTAACACGATCTGTGTTTACCATTCTGGCCGAATCCGCATCATATTTTTCATTTGGAAAAATGAAATAAGTTCCTGTCGCAGCATGAGCCGTACCTACCAGGGCCGCCGGCACCAAGCCAATGATGAGACCAACCGTCAGCAACATGGATAGCAATCGTTTCAAATCATTGTCCTCCTTTGATTCTGTCGCACCTTGGGGTACGTAATCATTCGTTACTATTTTTATCGGTAGCCAACATACAAAAAATTAGTAAATTCTCAAAAAAGGAGGGAGTTTTTTTACAGCAAACAACAAAAAAGCCTTCAAGCCCGCGGTATACCGCCAAGCTTGAAGGCCTACATTTAAATTAAAATTATAATTTCGATCGTGTCTGGGAATCTGGCTTAGCCAACAACCGAATTAGTGTGTTAATCACAGGACGTTTGGTTTTGCCAACAAGACCAATAACCTCTGCACCGATCTGTAGAAAGAACATCATGATACATATCACGACAAAAGTAACCCAGTTTGCTTCATTAAGCGCTGCCGACGACTGAATCACGGCCAAAATACCGAAAAACACTGCAATACCGTAGATAATCAATACCGTCTGTCTGTGACTGAAGCCTAATTCGCGCAAGCAGTGATGCAAATGGCCTTTATCCGGTGAGAATATCGGTTTTTTCTGCAACTTGCGTCGAATAATTGCAAAGAATGTATCTGACAAAGGCACACCGATAATAATCAATGGCGTAATAAATGATACGATAGCAATTTGCTTAAAACCAAGCATTGAAAGCATAGCCAAAGAAAAACCTAAAAATAAGGACCCTGTATCACCCATAAATATTTTTGCAGGATGAAAGTTAAAAAATAGAAACCCGATAATACTGCCTAACAGCACAAGGCAAAGCATGGCAACCATATAATTGCCCATTAATAACGACATCACAAAAATAGTTCCAATCGCAATTCCCGATACACCTGCAGCCAGTCCATCCAGACCGTCAATCAAATTGATGGCATTGGTCACACCTACGATCCAAAAAATCGTAAGCGGAATGGAAATCCAGCTTTCCAAAGACGAGTATGCATCCTGAAAAGGTACATTTACAAAATCAACACGAATATCAAAAGCAAACACGACCATACACGCAACGGCAATTTGAGCCAAAAATTTGAGCTTTGCATTGAGATCAAAACGATCATCGAGAGCACCAATCAATGTAATCAACGTACCGCCAATCAGAAAGGCTGCGATAAAGTTAATATCCCGCGAGGACAGCATTCCTTCAGGCACAAAAGGTAACATCGCCAATAAGGATAACAGAAATGCCAAGAAAATCCCCAGACCGCCAAGACGTGGCATAATTCGGGTATGTACTTTTCGGGCATTCGGCACATCGACGGCTCCAACCTTCACAGCGAACTTTTTGACAAGCGGTGTCAGTAACAGCGCAAGTCCCAGTGCCATGATGAAACCAATAATATAGATCAATAACATTTGATCATTCGACCCCCAATTTTAAAGCAATGCCTTTTCAGATGTAACCGCATTGAATTATACTCTGATCAAAAATAAATACCAAGCCTCATATTCTGGCAAATTAGCGGGTTTTAAAGGCAGATTCAAGCTATTTATCACACTTTTGTGACGTTTTCTTTTTCACGCATCACTTTCACTGCGAATTTCGGCAACGCAAGCATTCTTTTGTAACGACTGGGCTCTTTTAGGAGTCTATATAACCACTCCGCTCGTAGCTTTTGAAACAGTTTAGGTGCGCGTTTGGTTTTGCCCGATATAACATCGAAACTACCGCCAACCCCCATCATCACCGGCACTCCCAGTTGTTCTTTATATTTACCAATCCAGGGTTCCTGTGTGTCTGCTCCACGCGCTACAAACAACAAGTCAGGATTCGCTTCGCGAATAGCCGCAATTACCGCTTCATCCTCGTTAGGCCCAAAAAAGCCATCACGCTTGCCACAAACCGTAATTCCAGGATAAAGCTCATGTACCCGCTGAGCAGTCGCTTGAATCACTTCAGGCGTTGATCCAAGTAAATAAACTTTCCAATGATAGCTTTCTCCGGCTGCGAGCAATTCATGTAACAAGTCATAGCCCGCCACTCTCTCGGGTACAGGATGCCCAACATAATTTGCTGCCCAAACCACACCCGTTCCATCTGGAACAATCAATTCTGCCTGTTTCATCACATTCATATACACTGGATCTTCCAATGCAGCCATGACCATAATCGGATTGGCAGTGATCACTTGATGAGGGCGGCGAGACTTCACCGCCTGAATTAATACATTTAATGTATCTTTCATATTAAGCCTCGATACCTGAACACCGAAAATCGGGACGGTAGGCACATTCGTAACCTTATCAACTGTCACTGTATCCATCATCCTTTGCGACGCAAGTAATTAACGATATGCTGAGCTGGTAAGCGAGCCTCACTTTTTAACAAAGCAATTGCTGCCCCCTGGCTCTCAATCCATTGACTACGCTGATCTAGCAGCCGCATAGACTCATTAGCCAGCTTTTGCCCATCCAATGCTTCTGTAGTACCTACAGGCTGGCTACCCACACGGCTGAGGAAATGATCAATTTTGGGATCGTACGATATACCCAACGGGGGCACCTGATGGGATGCTGCGTAAATCAAGCTGTGCAGCCTCATCCCGATCATCAAATTGCATCTACTGACTTCCAAAAGCATCTGTTGAGGATCGGTCACTTGGTCACACATACTGACAAGGCTTCCTGTCCCCCTAATATCCCCCAACAAATCCATTACCATCCTAGAGGCCTGTTCATCGTCAGGTAAATGGAATGGTAAGAAACGCAAGTGAACACGGCGCTCCGTAGCTAATCTTTTTAAGCCATCCGCAATAGCCGTTAAATCGCGTTGTTCCTTATCCCAGTAGCGTACTGATACACCAACGATGGGAAGTGTGTCCTCATCTGTCTCAGTTCCCGCAATATGCAGCTCGGAACCGGAGGGCAAAGGAAGCCCCATAACAGGATCAGGAACAACCTCGACAACCGGGCGTTTCAGTTTCATGGTACCCAGCAATGCAGCAGATTGTTCATCTCTTACGGAAACATATTCACAGCGTTGGAACACAGACCGGATCATTGGATAAAATATCTTCCGCTGTACTGGACCCATGCCCTGAGCATAGATAAACGTTGGCTTCCCAGCCCATTGAGCCAGTTTCAGAATACCCAGATAATACGGGATGCTTTTAGGGCTTGTAGCATCCTGGAGCAGACTCCCGCCGCCACTAATTAGCCCATCGCTGCTCTTAATCGCTCTCCGCACTTCCCCTAGGCTCATACGTGGAACAGCTTCTACCCCGTACATTTTCTGTGTCCAAGCAGGGTCAGAAGATAAAACAACAGGCTTAATCGTAATCCCCGCCTGACGGCTCTCCTCTTCTAAAGCAGTCAAAATCGACTTGAGCACCGCTTCATCCCCACTATTGCGAAACCCGTAATAACCCGAGATTATTATCGTTTTAGCTGTGGTGACCATTTCTTCCAACATCCTTCCAGCACTTGCCACACGACAATTGCGATGATTCCCAGTACCAGACCCAATCCCAATCCCAACAACCCGCGACTAAGCGAAAGTGCCGCTGGAGAGTGAATGTGAGCGAAGGTATCCACCATCGAGGCTTGACCAATAGCAGCTATGATCAGCAAATAGATTGCTTTGCGATATTTTAAAGCCAGGAATGCCCCTGCAATAAACAGTGGATGAGCCATTAAAAATTCCTTATTACGCGGACGTACACCAAACGCATTCTCCAGGAAGTTACGGAAGACCAACTCGGTGTTCGATACCGTACCTGCATTCCCAGTACGAGTCAAATAGTAGTAGCCTGCCGCTGCGATCACAGCCAGTGCGATCACCCACAAGACTGTAATCGGTGTACGCAGCAGTTTGGAAATTTCCTCCCGTATAGAAACGCCACGATAAAAGAAAATATAAATCGCCGCTAAGAAGATCGGCAGAATATGAAGCAAGCTTACACCTCTAAATTGGTTTAACACCAGACTGTAAGCAATACTGTTCAACAGCGAAATAACAAAAGGAACTGCAGCCAGCGACAAGATCGCAGTCTGTACGTACAGTATAAGCGTTTGAGTCAATCGTTGACCTACAGACAATTCATGCCCCTGTTCATGCTTAATTCTGATCGTACGTACTGCAATAATCATTGCAACCGTAGGTCCGCTAATTGCTGCAAGCAGTGCTAAACCTTGTTCCATCAAGCTGGAGTTCAAAACGTAAAGCCCTGCAGAACCTACTAAACCTAGTGCAAATGCCAGCAGAGTCAACGCCGGAACGAAATAGGACACCATAATGGAGAAGAACGCCAGTGCACCCAGCACGACGAGCATCTTCAGATAACGCTGAATGGATGAATCAACTACTTTGAATGGTTCAGCCTGTCCAAGTTCAAATCCTTTTTTCTCCATCCGCTGTACTGCGTTGCCCGGCTTGTCCAAGCTGTGGATTAGATTGTCTACTGAATCTTTCACCTTAGCTTCAGCAACACTGCGACTTGGCGCAGTATTCAGATACAACATGCGAATATTACGGTCCTTGGTGGCGAGTGCAAAACGATCGGCCAAGGTTTCCACATCAAGCATTGAATCTTTATCACTCAATGAATATAGACGCACAACATTATAGTGGATATCGTAAGCAAGCTTGTTGAAGCCTGCCTGTGGTTTTTTTAAGTTTTCGATAGCAGCTAGGCCAATATCGTATTTATTCAGCAATTTAGCAAATGCCGCTAAGCTATGTTGCTTCTCGTTATCGGTAAAGCCTTTAACTGAATCACCTTCAAACAAAATGCGTTTTACACCATTTTGATGAAAGGAAGCCAGCATCTCTTCCGTCAACTCCTGGTTATAGGGCAGACTGTCACTCATCCGTGGAACAATAAAAAATCCTTTGCTACGAAGCTGTTTCATAGCAATCGGGTCAGGTTGCATAGGTTTGAGATACGCATCCTCTGGAGATGTTTCTACAACCAGCCCCTCCTGCCCTTGATAACTCCACGGTTTTACATTGATGCCCAGACTTGTAAACGTACGTAAAATTAACGGTTTTAACGCCTCGGCATTTTCTTTGTTGGTGAAAACAACGTAAGTAAAATTCTCATTTGTAGGTGAAAGACGTTTTTCCAGATCCGCAACATTCTGAGTCGTATAAGTTACCACACGACCCGCTTTGCGGAAATCATCCAGCGTACTTTCATACATCGCCATGCTGTTCACACCCGCTTGTTGTAAGCGGTCAAGCTGCTCATTCAGATAGTCCTGCGGATGAGCTTGATACGCAGCCGCCTCCGTCAAATCCCGATAATCGAATACAATCTCTACCTTTTTACTTGAGGATTCTGTCTTTACACGATCGGCGATGACTGGAATGGAAGCCAGCAAGCCAACAGCGACCAGAATCCATAACCATTTTCGAGAAGCCGTATTCCAATACTGCCATTTCTGATACACCAAAGAACCTCCTTAATATTCGGGATTTTGCAAAATTCAATGCTGCCCACTTTGCCATTCTTCTCTTAGGTAGGTCACTCATTGAATTTTGCAAAATCCTCCGTTGCCGGAATAAGCCTATTTTCCCAAAGCTTCTTCCAGGTTATTCTGCAATACAGAGAAATGACCTCCACGGCGTACTGCCCTTTGCCGTGAGAGGTCACCGATAACTTATTTCTATCTAATTACCTTAACCTATTCTATTATAAAGGGAATTTCCTCAAGCGTCTACGCGAGCCATAACAGCCTCGACCAGCTGACCGATTCTGTGCTCTGCGTCAGGCAGCGAGGAGCCACGTACTGCAAAGTATACTTTGATTTTTGGCTCTGTGCCCGAAGGACGCAGGCAGAACCATGAACCGTCCTCCAGTAAAAACTTGAGTACATTTTCCCGAGGAAGTCCGTCCAGGCCTTGTGAGTAGTCTAGTACTTTGTCTACCTTCACACCTGCAATCTCTTGAGGAGCGTTGCTGCGCCAATCCGTCATTTTGCCCTGGATTTGCTCCACTCCATCTTTACCCTTGAGTGTACGAGATTCCAGCTTCTCAAGGAAGTAGCCAAACTGCTCGTACAGCTCTTGTAAAACATCATAAAGCGTCTTGCCTTGCGTACTGTAATAAGCAGCAGCTTCAGCGATCAGCATAGCTGCCAAGACAGCATCCTTATCACGAGCATAATTTCCTGCCAAATAGCCGTAGCTCTCTTCATAGCCAAACAAGTAGGTATACTCACCAGTTTGGTCAAACTGGTTCATTTTCTCGCCAATATACTTGAAGCCAGTTAGCGTGTTAAACACTGTCGCTCCAAAATGTTCAGCAATGACCGCACCCATTTCGCTGGTTACGATGGTTTTGATAACTGCACCATTATTTGGAAGCTTGCCGGTTTCTTTCAGCTGATTCAGCAAGTAGTAGACCATAATTGCGCCCGACTGATTACCGGACAAAACCACGTATTCGCCGTCACGGTTTTTTACAACTGCACCCATGCGGTCAGCATCAGGGTCTGTTCCGATCAACAGATCTGCACCAATCTTCTCACCTAGCGCAATAGCCAGCTTGAACGCATCACGTTCTTCCGGATTAGGCGACTTAACGGTCGAAAATTCTGCATCTGGTTGCTCTTGCTCAGGTACAATATGCACCTGTTCAAAGCCGATTTTCTCCAGCACACGACGAACTGGTATATTCCCAGTGCCATGAAGAGGTGTAAACACAACTTTAAAATTCTTGCCCGGTCCAGCTGCAATCAGTTCTCGGTTCACACTCACACTGGCTACCGTATCCACAAACGCTTCATCTTCCGCTTCTCCAAGCCAAACCAACAATCCCTGTGCCTCTGCTTCTTCACGGGTCAGCGTTTTGATGTCAGCAAAAGAAGGAACCTCACGGATATAGCCAATCACCTTTTCAGCCTGATCTGGAACAAGCTGCCCACCTTCATTGTTGTATACCTTGTACCCATTATACTCGGGAGGGTTGTGACTCGCCGTTACAACAATTCCTCCACTGGCTCCCAAATGACGTACACTAAACGAAAGCTGTGGCGTTGGACGCAGGGAAGGGAACAACTTAGCTACGATCCCATTGCCCGCCAGCACCAAAGCTGCATCCAGAGCAAACTCTGGCGAAAAGTGACGCGAATCATGGGCAATGACAACGGAAGGCTTGCCTTCTTTGCCAGCATGCTGCTCTAAAATATAGCGAGCGAGCCCTTGAGTGGCACGCCCAATCACATAACGATTCATTCGGTTACTGCCTGCCCCGATCACTCCACGCAGACCACCTGTACCAAATTCCAGTTCTTTGTAAAAGCGATCCTCTAATTCATGGTCATTGCCTTGCAATGCGCGTAACTCCTGTTTGGTTTCTTCATCAATATAAGGGTCTTGCAGCCAGCTCTCAATGCCTTCTAATGCTTTTTTACTCAACTGCGTCATACGGAATTTCCCCTCTCCATTTTTGGTTGTCAAAACAGGATTTCTATGTACACATGCACTCGGTTAGACATGGTGCTTATGTCGGCAGAACTTATTTATTGGGGCGGGTCTGATAAAGCAAACATAATTTCGCCCTCAGCTACCACCGTGTCACCCACTTTCGCCGTTGCTTTCCCTTTACCAAAAGCACCTTTGGAACGGGTAATTTCCACTTCAAGTGTCAGCGTATCCCCAGGAACTACCTGTCCGCGGAAGCGGAAACCATCCAACCCTGCCAAAAAGCCGATTTTGCCGCGATTGCTTTCCAGGTGCAGTAATGCGACTGCTCCGACTTGAGCCAATGCTTCAGTGATCAACACACCAGGCATAACGGGATAACCCGGAAAATGTCCAATGAAATGAGGCTCAGTCATTGTTACATTTTTGATGCCTACTGCTCTTTTCCCTTCCTCCAGTTCAATAATACGGTCCACCAACAAAAATGGCGGGCGATGCGGAATAATCTCCTGAATTTGATTAACATCCAATTGCAATTTGTCCATTTATCTTAATAACTCCTCCCGCTTGCAGATTTGACTCTGTTCAGCCCTGAGTTACTGCAAGCATAATATTACCCCGCAAACGCTGTATAAAAACAGCTCATCACGGCAACAATGTTAGATATCCTTCACCTACTGCAGAAGTGAAGGTTGAGATAAGGGGCTTTTTCCGCCGGTTACGCAACCAGAGGCGAGAAGAAGCCCTTTTGCATGTGCTTGGTTTTACCTCGCAATTAAACTCCCCATCATTATACATTCATCAGATGCAAAAAGAAAATTATGCGGAAGTACCATATTTGTTGCTCCTATTATGGGGTGAAGCGAAGTTTCATTTGAGTCAAGGTGGGCGGGCTGCGCGATTTATTTGATCTTCCGATCGCTGTTGCCCCTTCATTTTCTCATTTTACAAAAGCCTGTAAGGTTAAAATTTAGGAGCAAAGGCGAACGCTACCGCTTCTCCAGATTCAAATAAACCTCTCCGCCTAGTTACTTTTGCTCAAAAAGAAAGCTCGCTTCAATAATGCTCGCTTGTCGCGAAGAGCAAACAAAACAAACGAAGGCCTCTGCGATGGCCTCAATTGGTTGCAATCCATACTCGCTACACTGGAGGGTTCTACGGTGAAAACATAATAAAACCCTGTGCCACTGGCACAGGGTTTTGTTTTCTATACTCCCCACACAAATTGCGGGTGGTTATTTTAATAAAAGTGGTCCTGATGGCGGGTAGCCAGCGGAGCGGGCAGAATTGTTCTGGAGAATCGCAGCGTTTGCCTTTATCCCCGGATTCAAACCTCAAATGTTAAAATCAAAATGAATCTGGGGATAACAGCAATCGGAAGAACAATCTGCACGCAGAGCAGTTTTTCCCACCACAGCCACTCTTTTAAAGTAAACTAAGGCGCAAATATAAGATCAATGACATGCTGCCAGGTCTTCCATTCAAATACGCCTGCCAGCCCTTGCTTACCTACAATTACATATCCTGCAATTAAGCCGCCTAACAGCGAGAACAGGAACAACAACGGAACAACGAAATAACGAGCAGTACGCCAGCGGGATTTAGTCTTTTCAGGCACCGGACGGGAATCAGATTGTTCTTCCTTCATCACCAAATCCTTATGCCCTCAAATTGTTGGCCAGGTTCATCATCGTGTCGCTAGAGGTTAATGCCCGTGCCGCCATTTGATACATCCGCTGGACTTGCATCATATCCGTCATTTCGCCCGCTAAATCCACGTTAGACTCCTCAAGATAACCGGAACGCACAGTAACGTCCGCTGGAACAGTACCTGCCACACCTGCTGCTCCGAATACATCGGCTTCAGTCACGCCATTCGCTAACACGAACAGGTTATCATCCCGCTGCTGTAACCCTTCTGGACGCTGTACATCCATTAGCTTAATTCGCTGGCCAGCTGTCGGGGCGCCAGTTCCATTAGCCCGAATCAGCAATTCGCCATCGGAGGTAATAGCTACTTTGGAACCCGCTGGCGCGGTCACAGGTACATCGTTATTATCTAACACAGCGTAACCCTCAGCAGTGGTCAACATCATCGTCTCATTATCGTTCGGATCAGGAACAAAATGAAAGCTGCCTGCACGCGTCCAAGCTTTTTGCCCATTCCCCTGAACTTCAAACAAAGCATTTCCCTGAATGGCCAAGTCGGTAGGAAGCCCCGTTTCCTTGAGCGGACCTTGCTCCATATTTTTCATAACTGCGGTTGTTTTGACTCCGTAGCCCAAATTATAGCCGAGCGGCATCGCCCGTCCATTTTGGAGATACGTTGAAGGCTGTTGCTTCACATTAGCCAATACATCTTCAAAGGAACCCTGTTTGCTCTTATAACCAACCGTATTGACATTGGCGATATTATCGGCAATTAAATCCAAACGCTGCTGCACACTGGCCATAGACACCATTGCGCCAATCATGGAGTTGTTCATCACTTACCCCCTGTTATACACGGCCTACTTCGTTAACGGCCTTGTCCAAGCTTTTATCATAAAATTGAATAACCTTCTGATTTGCTTCATACGCTCTTAACGCAGCCATCATATCCACCATCGACTGAGCAGCATCTACATTCGATACTTCCAGATAGCCCTGACGAACCGATACCGTATCATTAGCGGTCATCATTCTGGCCGTAGCACCATCCGTATCATTCAAGCGAAAATTGCCGTTGCCCTCACGAACGAGCTGGTATGGTCGATCAATAACACTAATTCCAAGTGTCGTTCCGAGCGGCTGGTTGGATTGGCTGTCCACCAATTGACCCCGTTCATTTACTTTAAGCGCTGAGACAGATCCCGTCAATTGAATTGGGTTTCCATTCGTATCCAGCACTGCTGAACCAGTCGACGAAAGCAAAGCTCCCGTTCCACTTACTTGAAAATGTCCATCACGTGTATAGCGGACATTACCATTACTGTCCCGTACCGTAAAAAACGCTTCTGGACGATAGGTGACTTCACCGTTAGCATTGATGAATTTCCCCGCCTGATCAAAAGCCATAGGTCGACCAGTCGCCGGGTCGTTCACATTAATATTGGACTGTATCGCAAAATCTGTAGTTTGTCCACTATCCTTCAACGCTCCCTGAATGTAAGGGGAGAGGCTTTCCTCAGCAAAAACGCCAGTATTGAGCTTGCCGACCGTCCGGTCCGGGTTATCAGGGTTTCCCCCCGTCATGGAGATAAGCATTTCGGGGAATGAGCGCTGAACGCTGTTCTCCTGCTTGTATCCCGTGGTATTCATATTAGCAATATTTTGCGTTACGGTGTCATGACGTCGCTGTTGTGTCATCATTCCGGCGGCCGCAGTATATAAACCTCTCAACATGTATCGTGCACCCCAATCCTATACTCTGCTCATCAATTATATGCTCGCATGGAGGCACTAAAGCCAAAACGCTAGGCAGCCTGCCTGATAGCACACGAGTCTCTTATAGTCACTATCGGCAGATTAGAACTTTTTCTTAACCACATGATCCAAATTATCCAGCATAATTCCTGTACCTTTAACAACACAATGCATGGGATCTTCGGCAACGAGTACTGGAACACGCAATTCTTCAGCAAGCAGCTCGTCCAAACCGCTAAGCAGCGCACCACCGCCGGTCAAAATAACTCCACGGTCAATAATATCAGCAGATAGTTCCGGTGGGGTCTGCTCCAGTACAAACTTAGCTGCAGCAACAATTGCTGACACGGGATCTCTTAGTGCATCCTGTACTTCTTCCGCAGAAATGCTTAACGTTTTGGGCAATCCGGATACCATATCCCGTCCACGGATGTCCATCTCAGCATGTCGTCCGCTTGGATGTACAGTTCCGATAGCAATTTTGATATCTTCAGCCGTACGTTCCCCGATGAGAAGTTTGTACTTCGTTTTTACATATTTCATGATGGCTGTATCGAATTTGTCCCCCGCCATTTTAATGGAAGAAGCTGTTACAACATCACCCATAGAAAGGACTGCAACGTCTGTTGTTCCGCCACCAATATCTACGACCATGTTGCCGCTAGGCTCAAAGATATCCATTCCTGCCCCGATGGCAGCCGCCTTTGGCTCTTCCTCCAAAAATACTTCTTTCGCCCCGCTACGCTCCGCCGCTTCACGAATCGCTTTTTGCTCCACTGAGGTAATGTTCGTCGGCGCACAAATCAAAATACGAGGGTGGCTGTACCAGCTTTTTCCCCCTACCCGATTAATAAAATATTTTAACATCGCTTCCGTGACTTCAAAATCGGCGATGACACCATCACGCAATGGGCGGATGGCTATGATATTACCAGGAGTACGTCCTACCATACGGCGCGCTTCCTCTCCGACAGCCAGAACTTTTTTTGTATCGCTTTCTATCGCAACAACGGAAGGTTCGTCAAGAACAACTCCCTTACCTTTGACGTGGATAAGCACGTTGGCCGTACCGAGGTCGATACCAATATCATTACTGAACATATTAAAAAGGCCCCCAAAGTGATATTTTAAAAAGCTAAGATTCGACAAGAAGCGGCAAATATATGTATAAACCTACGGTTACATGTCATTTTTCGTCTTGTACCATCTTTTAACATATCATACTTCAGGGGGTTGATTCAATGGCTTTGCCAGCCAATTCACTATATATTTTTAGGACTTGCCGGAAACAAGAATTCCCCTTCTTTTCCCACTCGTTTTTTTGTACTTAATTTTCGTCGCTTCACCCCCCCGCAGATGGCGGATGGATTTATGGTATTCGAGAATGTGCTTCACCTGATCGGCAAGATCCGGGTTAATTTCAGGCAGCCGTTCGGTCAGATCTTTATGCACCGTGCTCTTGGAGACACCAAATTCCTTGGCAATCGTACGGACCGTATTCCTTGTTTCCACGATACAGCGACCGATTTTGATGGTCCGTTCCTTGATGTAATCGTGCACGCTCCCGCCTCCCTACTGTGGATAGTTTGGTACATTATATGAGGAGCGTGCCTATATATTCGCGGTTTGGCGGGAAGACATGCTTCGGAAGGCCTATTTATTTGGCAACAGCAGCTTATGTTTACGCTACGCGCTAAAACTGCACAAGAAAAAGCAGGGAATATGAATTCCCCGCTTAACATGCAAAGCTATGGCCTAATTTATTTTTTAGGAAGCAGACCTGTTGGATTCACTGGCTTGTCATCCTGATACACTTCAAAATGCAGATGTGTTTTCAAATCCTTTTCAAGCTCATTGCGACCTGCTGAAGCAATCACATCATTTTGTTTCACTTGATCGCCTTCTTTTACTTTCAGATCGCTCAAGCTTTGGTATACTGTTTTGAGATTATTATCATGCGTGATTTCTACGACATTACCTACCAGCGGATGTTTTTCCACACGGGATACTTTTCCACTCAGGGCGGCTCTCACTTCAAATGCCTGATCGTCGGACCGAGAAAGGTCGATTCCGGTGTTGGCGGTAAATGTTTTATCGTACTCTACCATAGCTGCCGCTTGCTCATCAGCTGTCGCTTTTTCGTCAAAGAAAGGCTTTACGACTTTCACTGCACTCGCATCTGCCACCGGCCATGCGATATTTTCCGACTGAGCAACAACTTCCACACTTTCTGGTTGTTGTTCGCTAACATCAGTACTGACAGCGCTTGTGCTTTGTACCGATGGACTAGCTGGGTCAGGTTTGAAAGACTTCTGGCTAGCATCCTGATAGACCCACACTAAGGTTAGTATAATGGCTGCTGCGGCAATGTAGGCTGCCGGGTATGCCCACCTTTTGGACAACAGCTTTTTCCACGAAGACGGCCGTGAAGCTCTTCCACCCGGAAAGGTTTTGGGTGTGTCTTCATGATTTTGGTTCTGGTTTTTATTTTGTTCACTCATTTGCTCATCACCTCAGTAACCAGTGTTACCGGGCGCAACTCTTTTATACTTCAAAGTTACGAAAAATTTACTAACTTAGAATACGAGAGGCATTCGCAAAAGATATACCAGTATAATAGTGAAGGAGAATCTGAGTGGCTGTATGACCTTCCTTGGCCA
The DNA here is from genome assembly GCF_050516475.1 of Paenibacillus ottowii. Classification (NCBI taxonomy): domain Bacteria; kingdom Bacillati; phylum Bacillota; class Bacilli; order Caryophanales; family Paenibacillaceae; genus Paenibacillus; species Paenibacillus ottowii. Next base: position 2,907,454 of record NZ_CP191577.1, read on the forward strand.
TTCCATTGGCTCCCCACTGGCTCATACCGACGCCATGACCATAGCCATAGGTTGTTATAGCAATCCGATTCCCTTCGGTCTTCCATGTAAATTCAGCCGACCGTAATCCTAGTTTGTTCCGAATCTCCGGTCCCGTAAAGACCATGCCTCCTACCTCAATATTCTTGATGCGATGACCTTCTGTCTTGGAGAGGATACGAATCTCTGGCATACTTCCCCCTCCAGTAGAAGCAGTGACCGCAGCAAGACTCAATCCCAATCTATCGAACACACTCTGACGGCTCAATGTAACGGTTTCTGCAAAACGAGGGGCCAGCTGCTTGTCCCATGGACTGGACACACTTCGTAAATAGGGCACTGCCTTCGCCCAAACATCCTCTGAATTTTCGGTGTAACCATTGCTGGTAGAAAAAAAAGAAGCAGTAATGGGTTTCCCCTCATATACCATGATGGTATCCTTGGTGTCGCGTACAGCCTGGCGAATTTTTGCCAGATCCGCTGATTTACCAGAATGCTCCCATTCTCTAGCAAGCTTAGCTTTGGAAATGTAAGCTTGATGTTTGACGGTATCTGTCACATCTGCCCCCGCCGGGGCGCCGCTGGTGTCATCAGCCAACAAACGCCGGGTAATGAAGGTACGTGCAGCAATGGCCTGTGCTTTTAGCGCTTCTTCCTCAAAGCTGGGAGGCATTTCGGCTGCTACTACACCGACAATGTATTGCTCCAAAGGCAGTGACTCCGTCCGACCAGTAGACGTGACATACACCCGCACCTCCGGCTCTGCCGCAACCGGCGCGCTGCGCGCTGGAGCAGCGGGTACTGCCGGCATCGGCGGGACGCCCGGCAGGCGCGTAACGGGCGCCTCGCTCTTTGCCGCCGTATTATGCTGCGCGGGTGCGGCTGTGCGGCTCCCAGACGGCAAGGGCTGAGCTGCCTGGCGAGGCCATGCCATTAGTGCGGGCACCGCTATGGCAAGCACCAGCACCCCTGCCATGGCGGCAAAGGGCAGCCATGGGCGGCGGCTGCCCCAGCGTGGGGCTCGCTCGGCTGCAGGTCGCAGGTGTGGCTGCGGTCCCTGCGGCTTGCTTGCGTCCCAAGTTTTACTGGGCGCTGTTTTTGCGGCGGGAGGCACCGCGCCGCCAGTTTCTACACAGGGAGGCACCGCTGTAGTACGCCGATGCGTCTTGACGCAAGTCGGTAATGCACCTGACGTGTCTGGCTGCTGCATAAGCATATTTTTCTGCAATGAAGTTGCTATAGAGCCACGGTTTTCCTCCGCAAATGGGGCTTGGCGATGTTTCTTAGGATGATGAATTGGTATACGGATGCGAACCTGTGAATCTTTCATAGGCTGAAACCTCCATCAAAGGGCTAAGTGTCCGGCTGAAAGTACAGAGATACTCCAGCAGATATTTTCAATCATATGAGGTCGTCCACTTTGATAGAACCGTTTTAAGAGAACTGAAAGAATGAAAAAGACAGGCAGCAAAAACACAAAAAAACCAAGCCCTTTCGGACTTGGTTCTAATTGCTCAAGTTTATAACTATGCAATAAGTTAAAGCTTAGGCGAGGGAAGGCTGAATCTTCTTGAACAGATTCCCCGATGTTTCTTCTGGTACAACACGCTCTGTGCTGGCCGAATGATCCAGTTTGGATTCATCTACAGTCACTCTGTAAATGTCAGCTCCCAATCCAGTCAGTTTCTCAGCCAAATGCACGTATCCACGGTCGATGTGATGGACGCCGGATACCTCCGTTGTACCTTCCGCAATAAGTCCGGTCAGAATTAACGCAGCACCTGCACGTAAATCTGTCGAGGTTACTTTTGCACCCGTCAACTTAGCATTGCCAGTTACAATCGCCGTACGACCTTCAACCTTAATCTCCGCATTCATAAGATGAAATTCATCTACATGCATGAAACGATTTTCAAACACGGTTTCTGTAATGATGCTCGTTCCTTCAGCGGCAAGTTGAAGTGCCATCATCTGAGACTGCATATCGGTTGGAAACCCAGGATAAGGCAGCGTTTTAACATCAACGGCCTTCAACGGTTTATCCGCAATGACACGAATACCATTTTCATCAGGTTGGATTGTTACACCCATTTCTTCCATCTTGGATATAACCGGTCCCAAATGATCGGATATTGCGCCTTCTACATATACGTTCCCGCCTGTGATCGCAGCAGCAACCATATAAGTACCTGCTTCTACCCGGTCGGGAATGACCGTATGTTTTACACCATGCAGCTTCTCAACGCCTTCTATACGAATGACGCCTGTGCCTGCACCGCGTACTTTGGCTCCCATGCCATTCAGGAAGTTGGCGAGATCAACGATCTCAGGCTCCTTAGCAGCATTCTCAATGGTAGTTACACCCTCAGCAAGAGTAGCGGCCATCATAATATTCTCGGTTGCTCCTACGCTGGCTACATCCAAATAAACCTTAGCTCCGCGCAGACGACCGTTACTTTTAGCTTCAATAAAACCCTGGCCCAAGCTTATCTCGGCGCCCAACGCTTCAAACCCCTTTAAATGCTGATCAATAGGTCTTGTTCCAATTGCGCATCCGCCTGGAAGCGAGATTCTTGTACGTCCCAAACGAGTAAGCAATGGCCCCATAACCAAAAATGATGCGCGCATTTTCCTAACCCACTCGTAAGGGGCTTCACAGGAGATTATCTTCCGCGCGTCAACACGAATGACCTCGTCTTGGTATGTAACGCCTGCTCCTAAGGACTCCAGCACTTTGTTAATGGTCATCACATCGTCTAGAGGAGGTGCATCCATAATAACACTTTCCCCTTCTTCTCCTAACAGAGAAGCGGCGATGATCGGCAGAACTGAGTTTTTGGCTCCGCTGACTTTGACACTCCCGGTCAATCTGTTGCCACCGCGGACGATAAATTTGCTCATCTATGGTTCCCTCCGCGCGTCATTTCCCTTTTCCATTCTGGAAAAAAAGAACATATTCCGCTATTTTCATGCCTTGCTTTTTCATTACATAAAAAAACAAGATTTTACTAATACCCTAACTGCCATCATACCACTGATTAAAACAAGTATACAAGCGTTTTTTACACTTGACGTCCACATGCGATCTAACGGATTCCCCTGTTATACATATACAGTGCTTTTGTTTACCATTGTTAACAATATGGCATGATGTTATTCGACAATTCCTGCACATACAGAGTCATAAAATCATATAACCCGCCTACTTCATGTTAAAACAAATTCTACAGCATCTGGCTCCAAGAGATGTAGTTCAACAAGAAACCAGAAACCAGCTGTCCCAAAATAATAGCAAGAAACAAGTGCAGCAATCTGCCCTGCGGTCCTTTGGGTTGCCGGATTAGTAAATCCAGCTTTAAGCTTTGCAAAGCCCACCAAGCTAACGCTATACAGATGAGCGATACGATCATAGAGATCAGCGCGGTCATACTCGCCGATTGACTTAACTGTTCAGCCAACTGCTGCTTCCCGTTCATTCGTAATTCCTCCCATCTGCGTCACAGACTTCTTTATAATACTCGGCAAGCGCCTAATATGCTAGTGCTATTTCTATCCTTAGCATATTTATTTCGACAAAATGTGAATAATCACTTCTGTTTTGTGAATTTAAAAGGTACTAAATACCTAGCTATCAAACAAGAAATAGGACTATACATTTGGAAAATATAACTAAAAAAGGGCTCGATCACAGTGATCGAAGGAAGCAAAGATATCACTCACCTTCTGTAAGCCTTCTTGGGCAGAAGTTATGAAGTGGTCTCTTTGTCATTCCATCCGTATACTATGCCGAACCCTTTTAAAATTCCACTCAAAATCCAATATTAATTCTTATTGGTTCTGATACTAATAGCATTCAATCGGTTAAGCGCCCGTTGCAGAGCGACTTCTGCCCGATGATGGTCTATTTGATCCTGCTTACTCTGGAGCCGCAGTTCTGCCCGCTCCCTTGCCGCACGAGCCCGTTCCACATCAATATCCTCGGAACGTTCCGCACTTTCAGCCAAAATGACCACTTTATCTTTGCGGACTTCAATAAAGCCCCCATTGACCGCAATCACTTCGGTTTGACCACCGATTTTAATACGTACCGGTGCAATCTTCAAGGGAGTGACCAAGGGAAGATGTCCTGGTAAAATCCCAAGATCGCCTTCCGAGCCGCGAACACTGATGCTGTTTACCTGCTCCGTATAGACCAGGCGCTCCGGCGTCACTATCTCTAGTAAATACGTGCTCACTTGAATCCCTCCTGGAAGCTGTCCACAGACAGCTCACTTCGTAAGGCTCGGCTATTCTCTGCCTATATGTTTACAACGTTTTAGCTTTTTCCACTGCTTCTTCAATGGCCCCTACAAAAAGGAAAGCCGCTTCTGGAAGGTTGTCATGCTTGCCTTCCAAAATTTCTTTGAAGCTGCGCACCGTTTCTTTAACCGGTACATATTTACCTGGGAAGCCGTTAAATGCTTCGGCAACGTGGAAAGGTTGTGAAAGGAACCGCTGGATTTTACGAGCACGTGCTACCAGCATTTTATCTTCTTCACTCAACTCATCCATACCCAGGATCGCAATAATATCCTGAAGCTCATTATAGCGGGCCAAAATTTGTTTTACCCCTTGTGCTACATTGTAATGCTCTTCACCCACAACGTCTGGCGACAAAATACGGGAGCTGGATGCGAGTGGATCAACCGCCGGGTAAATACCCATTTCGGAAATTTTACGTTCCAGGTTCGTTGTAGCATCCAAATGGGCAAACGTCGTAGCAGGAGCCGGGTCAGTGTAGTCATCCGCAGGCACGTAGATTGCCTGAATGGAAGTAACCGAACCTTTTTTAGTAGAAGTAATCCGTTCTTGCAGTTGACCCATCTCCGTTGCAAGCGTTGGCTGGTAACCTACTGCGGAAGGCATACGTCCCAATAGGGCAGAAACCTCAGAGCCTGCTTGGGTGAAGCGGAAAATGTTATCAATAAAGAGCAACACGTCACGGCCTTCTTGGTCACGGAAATATTCCGCCATTGTCAGACCTGTGAGGGCAACACGCAAACGCGCACCTGGAGGCTCGTTCATTTGTCCAAACACCATCGCTGTTTTGTTAATAACGCCGGAATCTCTCATTTCATGATACAAGTCATTTCCTTCGCGTGTACGTTCACCTACACCCGCAAATACAGAAATACCACCATGTTCCTGAGCGATATTGTTAATCAACTCTTGAATGGTTACGGTTTTACCTACACCCGCACCACCAAACAATCCGACTTTACCACCCTTGGCATAAGGAGCCAGCAAGTCGATAACTTTAATACCCGTTTCAAGCATCTCTGCCTGAGTTGTCAGTTCTTCGAAAGTAGGCGCTTGACGGTGAATCGGATTTCTTGTTGCTTCACCCATATCAGCACCATTATCAATTGGCGTTCCAAGCACGTTAAATACACGTCCAAGAGTAGCTTCGCCGACAGGTACCGAGATAGGCGCTCCCAGATCTATTGCTTCAGCTCCACGAACCAAACCATCTGTGGAAGACATGGCAATACAACGCACACGGTTGTCACCTAGATGTTTTGAAGCTTCGAGCGTCAGATCAATTTTGACTCCGCTCTCCAGCACAGTCTCAATATGAATAGCATTCAGAATCTCCGGAAGCTGTCCACGTTCAAACTCAACGTCGACAACCGGACCCATGATGCTCACTACGCGTCCTTTGTTCATCTTTTGGTTTCCCTCCTACAAGCTTGCACAGCCGCAAATCTGAACCATTCTGATTTGTTTTGCGCCGCAGTTTATCATAATAGTGTAGACCCTGTTATCAAACAGTCGCAAGTCAGTCGTATTAAGACTGAGCGTTAGCCCCTGCGACAATTTCCGTAATTTCCTGGGTAATAGCCGCTTGACGAGCACGGTTATAGGTCAAGGAAAGCTCTCCAATCAACTTGGTAGCATTCTTCGTAGCAGCTCCCATCGCCGTCATTTTTGCTCCCAGCTCACTTGCTTTACCATCCAGCAAAGCGCCGTAAATGAGCGTTTCCGCATAACGCGGCAGCAATGCTTCTAGTACTCCCTCTGGTGAAGGTTCATACTCATAGTTAATTGAGGATGAAGCTGTAGCCGAATCTGGTGTTTCCATCGGCAACAAGCGATCAATTGTGGGAATTTGAGTCAATGCGTTGACAAAGCGGTTATAGCATAGATAAAGCTCATCAAATTCTTTAAGTTCAAAGCCTTGTACGGCCTTGCTAGCAATCGTTTTGATATCTGCAAATGCAGGTGTATCGGACAGATCGGTTACCGACCCAGCGATAGGGAATTCACGACGTCTGAAATAATCCCGTCCTTTTCGCCCAATGATGAAGATTACAAATTCATCCTGTGAACGGTGACGCTCAGCAATCGTCTGCGTAACCTGTCGCAAAATATTGGCGTTATAGCCACCAGCCAGACCACGATCAGATGTAATGATGAGATAAGCCGTCTTTTTAACTGGACGACTCTCCAGCATTGGATGCTTGATGTTATTCGCTCCAGAGGCAATACTACTCACAACTTCTTTGAGCTTTTCCGAGTAAGGTCGAGCCGACTCTGCTTTTTCTTGAGCTCTTCTCAGTTTGGAGGCAGCGACCATTTCCATCGCTTTCGTGATCTGCTTCGAACTCTGCACACTTTTAATCTGACGTTTAATGTCGCGCATACCTTTTGCCATGATTTCACCACCTTCAAGCTTTGGCCAAGCCAAAGCTAACTTCATAAGATTAAAATCCAGCCGCACATATGTTAAAGGGCCTGTTATTGAGAGTAAAACATGCCAAGGAAGCCACAACCCAGAGGGTACGCTTCCTTAGACACCTTTCATCATAAACAGGCAAATTCCAATATATTACACCGACGTGGCGAATGATTTCTTGAATTTTTCGATAGCTGCCTTCAAAGCTGCTTCATTATCAGCAACCAAGTCTTTCGTGTCGCGGATAGATTGAAGTATATCTTGGTGATCGGACTCCATGAAAGACAGGAAGTCTTTTTCAAAACGTTTTACATCCGATACAGGAATATCATCAAGGAAGCCTTTTACAGCAGTATACAAGCTCACTACTTGTTGCTCTACAGCAAGCGGTTGGTGAACACCTTGTTTCAAAATTTCCATCATGCGTGCGCCGCGATCCAGACGGGCTTTAGTGGATTTATCCAAGTCGGACCCGAATTGGGAGAACGCTTGAAGCTCACGATATTGAGCAAGATCCAGACGCAGGGAACCTGCAACCTTTTTCATCGCTTTAATCTGAGCGGAGCCACCTACACGAGATACGGAAATACCTACGTTGATCGCTGGACGTTGCCCTGCATAGAACAAGTCAGCTTCCAGGAAGATCTGTCCATCTGTAATGGAAATAACGTTAGTTGGAATATAAGCAGAAACGTCAGAAGCCTGTGTCTCGATGAACGGCAGTGCGGTAAGTGATCCGCCCCCCAGGTCATCATTCAGCTTCGCTGCACGTTCCAGCAAACGAGAGTGCAGATAGAAAACGTCACCTGGATATGCTTCACGACCCGGTGGACGGCGCAGCAACAGGGACAGTTCCCGGTAAGCGGACGCTTGTTTAGTCAAGTCATCATAAACAACCAGGACATGCTCGCCTTTGTACATAAAGTACTCACCCATGGCACAGCCAGAGTAAGGAGCAATGTACAGCAATGGTGATGGTTCGGAAGCAGATGCCGTAACGACAATCGTGTATTCCAACGCACCATGACGACGCAATGTTTCAACAACTTGAGCAACCGTGGATTGTTTTTGACCAATAGCGACATAAATACATTTCATGCCGTTGCCTTTTTGGTTCAAAATTGCATCGATTGCGATAGAAGTTTTACCCGTTTGACGGTCACCGATAATCAACTCACGTTGACCACGACCAATCGGAACCATCGCATCAATAGCTTTAATCCCTGTCTGCATAGGCTCATGTACCGATTTACGGGCCATAACGCCTGGAGCCTGACTTTCAACCGGACGGAATTCTGTTGTAGCAATCGGTCCTTTACCGTCTACTGGCTGTCCCAGCGGGTTAACTACACGTCCGATCATTGCTTCGCCTACAGGGACTTGCATGATCTGACCTGTACGTTTTACTTGGCCACCTTCACGAATGTCGGAGAATTGACCCAAAATAACAACACCAACATTGCTTTCTTCCACGTTGAGCGCCAAGCCCAATACGCCAGTGTCGAATTCGACCAATTCACCGGCCATAACTTTTTCCAGTCCGTAGACGCGGGCAATACCGTCGCCGACTTCAACAACAGTGCCGACTTCAACGACCTCGATATCATTTTTATATTGTTCAATCTGACTTTTAATCAATGAACTGATTTCTTCAGGTTTGATACTCAAGTGTGTTCACCCCTATCTTCTATACTCGTCTGTTAAAGGATTTCTCAAGACGATCCAGCTTGCCGGCCAGACTGCCGTCGTACAGTGTATCGCCGATAACCACTTTCAATCCGCCCAGCAGACTCGGGTCCACTATATTTTCCACACGGATTGTTTTATGTTCACGGGCTCCGAATTCCTCGGCTACCGTTGTTTTTTCCTGATCACTTAAAGCATAAGTCGAATACACCTTAGCATGGGCAATTCCCAGCTTGTATTCCTGAATCTCAAGGTATCCTGCCAGGAGAGATTCGAACAAATCTGCTCTGCTGCGCTGAATCAACAGCTTAATCGTGTTAATCAGCGACGCAGACAACTTGCCTTCAAAATTGCTAGCCAGAATCTGAAGCTTGACTGCTTCCGTAATGTTAGGAGAATTAATGAATTTACGGATTTCAGCATCCCCCGATACAGCTTCTACAAAAGCACGTAGCTCCTGTTCGGTTTCCATAATGGTCTGTTCCTGCTCTGCTACTTCATACAAAGCTTTCGCATACCGTTTGGCAACTACCGTATCTCGGCTCATGCTTTGCCTCCTACCTCTTTAAGGTATTGGTCGACAAGCTCTCCCTGGACTTGGTCTTCCTTAATTTCCTTTTGAATCAGTTTGGAAGCAATTTGTACCGAAGCTTTACCCACTTCGCTGCGCAATTCGGCAACTGCCTTATTACGCTCGCTTGTGATTTCACGAACAGCTTCGTCTTTCAGGCGGACAGCTTCGTCTTTAGCCTGAATAATAATTTGTTCCGCTTGCTTGTTACCTGTTTGTTTTGACTGCTCTATAATATCGTAGGCTTCCTTGCGTGCTTGCTGGAGAGCCTGCTTTTGCTCTTCAACATAAGCAGCAGCCTGTTCACGCGTTTGTGCCGCCTCATTCATTTGCTGTAATACGAGTTGACGCCGTTTTTCCATAACGGAAAAGAGAGGGCCAAATGCATAGCGCGTCAGTAACCAGTACAAGATCAAAAATGCAATGATAGTGAAAACGATACTTGTCCAATTTAAACTCAATTGAAGTCACTCCTTTCCGGTGAACGTCGGTTCTGGATCTTTCTTGTTCAAACGAACAAAGAAGGCGCGGATGGCTGTGCCTTCCCCGCCAAACCTTGCTTCCATTCAATTAAGCACCTGCGTAGAAAATGAATGCCAGAACGACCCCGATGATTGGCAGGGCTTCGACCAGACCTACACCGATAAACATTACCGTTTGCAACGTTGCTTTAGCTTCAGGCTGACGAGCGATACCTTCAACTGTTTTACTTACGATCAGACCGTTACCAATACCTGCGCCCAAAGCGCCCAAACCTACTGCGATTGCAGCTGCGATATATGCCCAAACTCCCATTTTAAAAAATCCTCCTTAGTGATGTGTATTTGTATAGTACATGTATTTGCAGTTAAGCGCGAAGCGTACTCCTGAACTTAACTAAAAACCGGAAAACGTCCTTGTCTAATGCTCTTCTTCATGCGTGTCAATGGACTGCGAAATATATACAAACGTAAGAATCGTGAAGACAAACGCTTGGATACTGCCGACAAAAATACTAAATCCTTGCCAGACTACGAGTCCCAATACGGAAGCAACCATACCTCCTACACCAAGTGCTGTCATTTTCAACAGAACACTAATCAAAACTTCGCCGGCAAAAATATTACCGAATAGACGCATACCATGTGTTAATAGTTTTGAGAACTGCTCAATTAAGTTAATTGGTAAAAAGAACGGAAATGGCTGGACGTAATGCTTGAAGTAAGCTTTCGTATTACGGAAGATCCCCAGGAAATGAACCAGGACAAAGATAATCAATGCCAGTCCAATGGATACCCCTGCATCTGCGGTAGGTGATTTCCACCAGCTGATACCTACATGGGCAGCTTCGCCTGGGTGAGACGCCTGTGCTTGTTCTAGTGCTTCTTTCACTGGAATGATTTCATGTCCAAATACTTGGGCACTTTGCACATTATCGAATTCAGTCACAATCCCGAAAGGTAACCCCAGCATATTGCCCACGAAAATGAACATGATCAGCGTCATCCCCAAGGAGAGGAATGGCTTCCCTTTTTTCAAATCCATTGTGCTGGAAATCAGTCCTTGAACAAATTCTACAACCCATTCCATAAAATTTTGCAGCTTGCTCGGATTGTCTACGGACAAATTGCGTGTTGCAGCAAATGCCAATCCAAATACAATCGCGCAAGTCACAAAAAGCATAATAATGACGGACAAGTCAATGTTAAACCCGCCCAATTCGATAATCGGTGATTCATGCAACATGTTTTCTCACCCCTTTCTCAGTTGAGCCATCATTTTTCCTGTAGCGCGAATATGATGCCTATAATTAAAAGAAGAAATTGTCCAGTCACCAGGCTTGCCATTACAGCGATCTCATGAAAGTAGGCCGGAAATTCTATCGCCAGCACCACTGCCAAAATAGAGGTCGCTATTCGAACGCCAAAGCCAATGCCTACCACTCTCTTCTTACCTTCACCGGCGGCTGCATTCGCAACCTGTCGAATTTTGTAGGCCATATATAGCACATTTAGACAGCTTACTCCCGTTCCCAGAATGATTCCGTGAGCAATGTCACGATGTTGGGGCATGAAAGCGGAGACCAGGAAACACAGAGCCATAATCATAAGCGCTACGATCCATAACATTTTTTGCATACGGGTCATCTCATTCATGGTTATCCCTCAATACCTTTCCGATCACAAGGGCAATACTCAATGCGCCTACAACCAAGCCTGCGAGAACGCTTACGCCAATCCAAATTCCGGAGCCACCAAGTTTGGCATCGAGCCATTTTCCGACATAGAAACCACCCAGTGTGCATACCGTCAAATCGATGCCGATTGCGCTCACCAGTCCTATAGCCTTAAAGGCGTTTCCGGTGTTTTTTCGGTTGTTGTTTTGCTTGGAAGGTTTGACCACTTTTCTCATGTCACCCCTGCAATTCCAGTCCATTTTACTTAAATATAAGATGCTTTGTCAATTGAGATATTTTAGCGCCCTAAAGTATAAAATTCAGTCGACAAAGCATCTTAAAATGCTGTATCCCTTGGTAACCGTACAGTTTAACTGTATGCTTACCTTATAAAGATTAATGATTACGGACGAACACCTTTTGTGAACATTGTGTGAAATTCTTCAGGACGTTCTGTTTGAACACCGTAATGGTGAAGAATCGCATTGACAATTCTTACTGATGCCTGTCCATCACCGTAAGGATTCGCTGCCTGACTCATAGACTCATACAATGCAGCATCTGTCAAAAGAGCCTTGGTCCGATTGTACACATTCTCTTCACTCGTACCCACCAATTCCAAGGTACCCGCTTCGATTCCTTCCGGTCTTTCGGTCGTATCACGCAGCACCAGGACAGGTACTCCGAACGAAGGTGCTTCTTCCTGAAGACCACCAGAATCCGTAAGAATCAGATGCGTGTGTGGATAAAAATTGTGCAGATCCACGACATCCAGCGGATCAATCAGCTTAATGCGCGGATGGTTGCCTAAAATCTCAAATGCAGGTTCCTTCACAGCCGGACTCGGATGAACTGGGTAAACAATCGCAATATCCTCAAACTCATCTGCGATCCGCTTAACTGCGTTAAAAATTTGACGATGTGGTTCCCCTTGGGACTCCCGGCGATGTGCTGTCATGAGAATCAGGCGTTTGCCCTGTGCCCAGTCCAGTACAGGGTGCTCGTAGTCCTGGCGAACTGTATACTGAAAGACATCTGTTACTGTATTGCCTGTTACATATATTCGCGATTCAGGTTTATTTTCCTTCCGCAAATTCCCAGCCGATAAAGAAGTAGGTGAAAAATGCAAATCGGACAACACGCCTGTGAGCTGACGATTCATTTCTTCAGGATATGGAGAAAGCTTGTTCCACGTCCGCAGACCTGCTTCCACATGCCCTACTTCAATTTGCTGCATAAAGGCCGCATAGCTGGCCAGGAAAGTCGTCAGCGTGTCGCCGTGAACCAACACAATATCAGGTTTGGCCTCACGCAATACAGGCTCCAGACCTTGAAGTACACGTATCGAGATTTCATTGAGGGTCTGGCGATCCTTCATTACATCCAGATCATAGTCAGGGTGAATATTAAAAACCTCCAGAACCTGATCAAGCATCTGGCGATGTTGAGCTGTAACGCATACCACGGACTCGATATGCTCCGGGTGGCGCTGAAGCTCCAAGATAAGAGGAGCCATCTTAATCGCTTCCGGACGCACACCGAAAATGGTCATTACTTTGATTTTAGACATTTTCTGTTGAACCCCTTTTCATAATAAACGTCTGCTTCCCAAACTGCCATAAACAGTCTACTTGGTTCCGTACAAGCGGTCTCCCGCATCTCCAAGGCCTGGAATAATGTAGCCATGATCATCCAAACGCTCGTCCAGTGCAGCGACATAAATGTCCACATCAGGATGCGCATCCTGCACAGCTTTCACTCCTTCAGGAGCGGCAATCAGATTCATCATTTTAATTTGAGTACAGCCTCTTTTTTTCAACACGTCAATCGCTGCGATCGCCGACCCGCCCGTTGCCAGCATGGGATCAATCACGATCAATTCACGTTCAGTTACATCCGTAGGCAGCTTCGTATAATATTCTACTGGTTGCAATGTCTCAGGATCACGGAACAACCCCACATGCCCTACCTTTGCGGCTGGCAAAAGCTTTACGACACCATCCAGCATGCCTAAGCCTGCACGCAAAATCGGAATAAGGCCCAGCATACGACCAGAAATCACTTTACCTTCTGTTTCAGCAACTGGAGTCTGCACCGTAATGCTCTCCAGTGGGATATCCCTTGTAATTTCATAAGCCATCAATGTTGCTACTTCATCAACCAATTCGCGGAAATCTTTCGTGTTGGTCCGCACATCGCGGATAAATGTAAGTTTGTGTTGGATCAAAGGGTGATCGCAAACCACCAGTTTTGCCATGATATATTCCCTCCGGTATTATCGTCACGTTCTTCCGCATCAGCATATCGAACATCCTGATTCGAAAGGATCTATGTAACCTATTTGTACAAACCAAATAAGCACAGATGCAATGCGTGCCTGTAAATCCTGTTTATTATAACATTCCCTTGGTTGATTTAACACCTGCCACCGCAACCTTTTGTCAAGGGAAAGATATGACATGCAAAATACTTGGCAGGCCCCATTTCGTGTGACTTTTGTCATATAAAATCACGTCAAAAAGGCTCTAACGGCCCTTGACCGTCAAAGCCTTTCCAGCTTCAAGTTTCCTGTATAAGGTATAGTCTCTGCATCCCCATGCAGCATATTTTATCTATACTTCAGATTGTCCCATGCTTCCTGAAATTGCTGAAGCATTTCGTCTTTCGTAATAACTCCTGCAATATAGGCTTGCATACTACTGCTTAAATCCTGATTCAGTCCCTTCGGGAAGCGTTGGAAGTTCCAACTCCATATCTTGCCTTCCCTTACATGGCGGGATATTTCCGCACCTAAATCACCTGTGGTCTCGTCACTAGACTTGATACTTTTGAAAGCAGGAACGAACTTAAACTCCTTGGTGATATAATGCTTGCCGGTTTCCGATGTGACCAGCCAGTTGAGAAATTCTTTTGCTTCCTGCTTCACAGGTGAGTTTTTATTGACTACCCAGTTCGAGGCCACTCCCACAGCGAGTTTGCCTCCAGCGGAGGAGTCATTGTCTATGGGTGTAGGAAGAATGCCCAAATTCAATTTAGGATTAATTCCATCTATTTGCGGCTGCGTCCAGTTTCCCTGATGCATCATAGCAGCCTTGCCTGTCGAGAATAGGGTCACTTGTGTGTTGTAGTCTGTCGTGAGCGGATTAGGGTTCCCGTATTTTAAAGTCAGGTCAAGCAATTTCACCCACTGATCAAACACAGGATTACCAGGGATGCGAGCAGTTCCTTTATTTAAATCCGCAACGTAGCTTTCCGGGTTCGGCTGTCTGGCAAAGGGGATATTGATAAAATGGTTTCCTAGAACCCACCACTCTGCATAGCCGTTAGCAAAAGGGATAATCCCTGCCGCTTTCAGTCGCTTGGCCGTTTCCTCCAGTTCATCAATCGTTTGAGGCAGTTTGGTGATACCGGCTTTTTTGAACAAATCCTTGTTATAGACAAAACCAAATCCCTCCAGGTTCATAGGCTGTCCATAAATCTTGCCGTTAACTGTCATTGGCTTACGAGCAAAATCATCCAGGTCCTTCACCCATGGCTGATCCGACAAATCCTCCAAGTACTCAAACCACGTATCGCGATCCTGGTAGCCCTCATTTGTAAAAATGTCCGGCTGATCGCCTGAGGCGAATTTAGCCTTCAACGAAGCACCGTAGTCCGTCCCACCACCGACAGATTGGATATCCAGCTTGATGCCAGGGTGCGTTCTTTCATATTCAGCCTTCAGCTTGTTCAATGGCTCCGAAATCTCCACTTTAAATTGATAAATGTGTATCGTTTTAGTCCCAGTCTGTTGAGCCTTCGTATTACCACAACCTGTAAGCATACATGTGAGCAACAACATCAGGGAGATGACAAGCAACACTGTCTTTTTCATCCGATATCCCTCCCATCAGCCTTTAACCGCTCCGGCTGCAATGCCAGAAACGATATATTTTTGCATCACCAGAAAAAACACAACGATTGGCATGATTCCAAGTACCAGTGCCGGCAGTGCCAGGTCCCATTGCTTGGTATATTGACCAAACAGCATATAGGTCGCAATCGGAATCGTACGCAGCTCAGGGTCGTTCAAAATGAGTGAAGGCAGCAGATAGTCGTTCCAGATCCATAACGTGTTCAAAATAAGTACGGTCACGAACATAGGGAGCAGCAATGGACAAACGATGCGAAAGAACACCCCATAACGAGAGGACCCGTCCACTCTTGCCGCTTGCTCCACCTCAATAGGCACGGTTTTAATAAAGCCATGAAACAGAAACACCGATAAAGGCGCTCCAAAACCCAAATAGCACAAAATCAGTCCTGGTATGCTGTTGTTCAGGCTTAACACGTTGGACACTTCCATAAGCGGCAACATAATCGATTGGAAAGGCACGACCATCGCAGCCACAAGCAAACCGAACAGGAATCGATTAAAAAATGTGTCATGCCGAACCATTTGGTAGGCGGCCATCGAGCTGATCAGCAGCAGAAGCGCATTGCTGACGATCGTGACGATCAGTGAATTCCCGAGTGCGGTGGGAAAGTTTATTTTATTCCAGGCATTAGCATAGTTTTCAAAACGGAAGGTTGTCGGCCACGATGCGGAATGGGCCAAAATATCTCCAAAAGATTTAACGGAGTTCACGAGCAAAAAATAAAACGGAACTAGAAAGATCAACCCAACCACAATAAGCAATATTTCAGCTACCCATGTGCTTAAACGATAGTTCGATGTTTTTTCCATTACATTTCGACCTCCCTTTTCTTCGTGAGACGCACCTGAATGCTGGTAATGATCGCAACAACCACGAAGAAAATCATAGCCTTGGCAGTCCCCAATCCAAGTCGATTATTTGTAAACGCTTCATTATATATATCCAACGCTACAGACTCTGTCGCCTTGAACGGTCCCCCCTTTGTCAAAGCCAAATTCAACTCAAATACTTTAAAGGACCAGGATATCGCTAGGAACAAGCAGACGGTCACTGCTGGCATAATAAGCGGCACCACAATATGACGCAAAATCTGTCTTCGGCTCGCACCGTCAATTTGCGCCGACTCAATAAGGGCGTGCGGGACATTATTTAGAGAGGATATGTAAATAACCATGAGATAACCTGCGTATTGCCACACAAACACAATGACAGTCCCCCAAAAAGCAGTCGGCCCATCCCCTAACCACGGCAGTTTGAAAAAGGAAAGCCCTGTCGCCTCGCCCACCGCAGAAAAACCACGCACAAATATAAATTGCCAGATGAAACCGAGCAGCAAACCGCCGATCATATTAGGCATAAAAAACACCGTTCGCAGTGCATTGCGGGTACGCAATGGCTTTGTAAGCACATAGGCCAGAATAAAGCCAACCAGGTTCGTTAGAATGACGCCACATACGGTAAAACGGACCGTAAACCAGAACGCATTACGGAAATCCGGATCATCTCTAAAAATATGAATGTAATTCCCTATCCCGAGCCATCGGACATGTTCAGATACGCCATCCCAGTTCGTCATGGAATAATACAGCCCCAGCAGGAACGGAATGACCATAATCAAGACGAAAAACAACGCCATCGGTCCCACAAATATGAGCTGCTGCAATAATTGCGCGGATTTTCTTTGACTCAATGCAATCACTCCTTTGTCGTAGATCATGAAGGAAAATGCGCATAATCCTTACTGTAATCGCTTATTACCCAAAAACGTCGGTTCCGAGTCGTCTGAAATCAAAAAAAGCTTTCTCCCCTCCACGAACAGAAGGGAAAAAGCCTTATAAACATAAAGAATATGAAATGACGACGAATTAGTATTGCGTTCCTGGATAGATCGGGAACTTATCTGTCAACTCGCCAACCGCTTGGCTTGCTTTGGACAATACAGTGTCATCTTTTGGATTTTTAAGGGTATCTGCAATGATTTTACCAATTTTGACCATAGCTTCTTCATCCATACCACGAGAAGTTGCAGCAGGTGTACCAATACGGATGCCGCTGGTAACGAACGGACTTGTTGGGTCAAATGGAATGGCGTTTTTGTTGACCGTAATCCCCACGGAATCCAACACATGCTCCGCTTCTTTACCTGTAATATTCAAATTACGCGTATCTAGCAGCATCAAGTGATTATCCGTACCCCCGGATACAATGTTAATCCCCTCTGCCAGTAGTGTTTCAGCCAGCACCTGTGCGTTGCGAACTACGTTTTGCGCATAGGTTTTGAATGATGGCTGGAGCGCTTCACCCAAAGCAACCGCTTTGGATGCGATCACGTGCATCAGTGGTCCGCCTTGAGTACCCGGGAAGATAGCTTTATCAATCGCTTGCGCCCATGCTTTGCGAGTCAGGATCAGACCCCCGCGCGGACCACGCAGCGTTTTGTGTGTCGTTGTTGTCACAAATTGGGCATGAGGAACTGGACTTGGGTGAATTCCTGCTGCCACGAGACCTGCGATATGCGCCATATCCACCATGAACAATGCACCTACGTCATTAGCAATGGAAGCAAAAGCTTCAAAATCAATAGTACGTGGATATGCACTTGCACCAGCTACGATCAGACGAGGGCGGTGCTTGAAAGCTGCTTTGCGCACTTCATCGTAGTCGATGCGGAAGTTGTCTTCACGCACACCGTAAGCGGCAAAGTTGTACAACAAGCCGGAGGCATTAACCGGGCTTCCGTGTGTCAAGTGGCCGCCATGCGCCAGATTCATACCCAGCACAGTATCACCAGGTTGAAGAGCAGCCAGATAGACCGCCATGTTAGCTTGTGCTCCAGAGTGAGGCTGCACGTTCGCATGCTCGGCACCGAATAGTTCTTTCGCGCGGTCACGTGCAATATCTTCAACGACATCGACATGCTCACAGCCACCATAATAGCGTTTGTTCGGATAACCTTCAGCATATTTATTGGTAAGCACGGAGCCCATGGCTTCCATTACTGCTTCGCTGACGATGTTTTCGGATGCGATCAGCTCGATATTGTGGCGTTGCCTTTTTAGTTCAAGCCCCATTGCTTCCATCACTGCCGGGTCACTTTTACGCAGATGTTCCATCATGATTGATTACTCCCTCTCCATGGTCAAATTGTTGGGCATACAAGCAAATGCCTGCTCCTCTGTTGGGTACCTCATCATCAATGCAAAAAAATCAGTACAAACATGCCGACATGCCAAATGCTAATCGCAGTTTCCGCCGGCTTCTTGTTCCAGACTGTACACTGCCCGTTGTCCGCCAATAAGTGGAGGACGAGTGAACGCAGCCGTTACACGTGCTTCACCAATCCAGCGAAGGCTTGGGCGAAACGGAACGGCTATCGGGCGCAGATGCATGCCAATTAGCGTTTCGCCGATGTCTATCCCGGCATGAGCCTGTACGTTCGCTGCCAAACACGCATCGTCCATAGAACGATAGGCAACGGTAGCCATAGAACCCCCTGCTGTACGAACAGGAACGGCCGCAACCTCCATCAGTCCTAATCGCTCCAGTAGAGAACGTTCAACAACCAGTGCTCGGTTCAAGTGCTCACAGCATTGAAACGCCACATCAAAGCCATACTCTCTGCGAACGGACTCTACTCCAGACAACACTTGCTGAGCCACGTCGAGCGCCCCCGCCGTGCCGATGCGACTCCCAGCCACTTCACTCGTGCTTGCGCCAATAACCAGCAGGCGACCTGCTTTGAGACTCGCTGCCTCTGCAATTTCCCGCACGACAGAAGCGGTCTGTGCTTCGAGTGAAATCTCATGATCCAATTGTTCTACCATTGGAACCTCCTTTGGTTGAACAGCCTCTCAGAGACTAGGCATGGTCTATGCCACGAGTTCAACCCACTCTCTCCTGATCACAATCTGACTATATTATAGCCGATGTTTCAGATTTCGAGCAGAAAAAATGGAAGAACAAGAAGGCGACAGAAGATCTGCTGTAGCTCGTATACGAAAAAAGAGCAGTCCACACCTATGTGGAATTGCTCTTTTGCCCAGGCGACCGGCCGTATATCCGATGCTCCACCGTGGTTAATCCCACTTTTGTCGCCAGTTACACCGGATTCTCATTTTTCCACCTTATCTTAACGGATTAGCTGCTGAAAATCAACAAATTCCGTACAAAATAGAGGGATAGTGCCTATTTCATTCGGAAGAACCCTTTAACTTGTCCAATAACTTATGCAAAGCCGCACGGATTTCCGCTGCCGTGACATCGTAGTCCTCCCGCGAACCGCCAAACGGATCTGAGATATCGAAGCCCGGAATCCGTTGATGCAATTCAATCATACGTTCACGTTCCTCCGCCGATAACTCTTGTCCTAATGAAGCCATCAACTGCTGTGAAGCATACAAGCCATCTAACTCCTGTACATCATTCAGCACTGCTTCTCGGTCTTCCACATATTCCTTAAGCGTAAATACTTTCCCCGCCGTTTGGGGAAACCGCTGAACGACATGCTGTTTATGTCCTTGCGTCAAGGTTAAGATCAGATGTGCCCACTCGGCAAGCCCGTCGCTTAAAGGGGTTGAAGTGATCTGATCGGAAATATCGTGATCACGTAGAACCGCCTCTGCATGTCGGGATATCGGCGTGCCTTCCATCGCAGCTACTCCCGCAGAACGCACGTCCAGTTCCAATCCATGCTCAGCAGCCAATTTACGCAGCATCCCCTCAGCCATTGGACTGCGACAAGTGTTCCCTGTGCATACAAATAAAATATTCTTCAACGCCTTCACCCCCCGTATGTTAAAAATATATAAACAGAGGATTACTAAGATCCTGTATTTATTTTACACTGTCCACGTTAAAATCAAAACATAAACATAAAGCCGAATGCCAGCAATATAGCACCGCCCACCGCTTCTCCATAATCCCCCAGGTTGCGGCTGACCTTGCGCCCCAGCAATAGACCCAGCATGGCCATCGCTCCTCCGCAAAAGCCAAAGGCCAGAACAGTCAGTACCAGATCACTCTGGAACATCCCTAAAGACACTCCTACAGAAAATGAGTCAATGCTCACCCCAAGCGCAAATAGCAATAGACCCAAAGGCGACCGATGATCCAATACCTGTACGCCGTTCCCTTTAAAGGAGTTATATACCATATGCCCGCCCAAAAGGATGAGTAATCCCCCTGCGAAGTAGGTCGTCACATGGCCTAATAAAGAACTCATATAATGGCCTGTGAACATTCCCAGCAATGGCATCAGAATGTGAAAAAAACCAATCACAATACTGATGCGCAGTACGTCTCGCAGGCGTATCCCCTTCATACCGATCCCTACGCCCAGCGACAGCGCATCCATCCCTAGCGCTACCGCCATGATCAGAATCGTTACAACCTGCCCAGCATCGGCAGAGGCTGCCAGCATATCCATCCCTCCATTGTCCGTCTGTTCTTGTACACGTTATGCGGACAAGGGGCAAATCAGTACAAGCAGGCACTGAAAAGACCCAAAACAGAGACGAGGAAAGAGAAGAAATTAAAAGAAGAAGCTTCATTTTTTGCGGAAGCTACAGACGGATGATTCGATGACCTGCCGCTTTAAGCAGTCGATTCATGACGGCGTCTCCCAATCCTTTTGGCGGACAGGCTTCCGCCAAAATATAGGTAACGCCGTCCTCATCGCAGCGGCGCAGCACGCCGTATAGACGTTGCGCCGCCTCATGAAGCGCGTCCAGCCTGCCCAGCGTGTAGACTCGTTCTCCGGCGTAGTCAGCGGCATGCTCGTCAAACGCGAGCACCGCTGTGCGCTCTCCGCGCGCGGCAGCCTCCGCCAGCGCGGCGCGAATCCAGCCCGTCACTTCATCAGACGACGGGCCTTGCACCACACTCAAGCAGCCTCGCGGCGCATAGTGTGTATACTTCATGCCCGGCGAGCGCGGCGCCAGGCTATCGGCGTCCTGCCCCGGTGTAGCAGCCAACGCCGGGTCCAATACGACGGCGCGAGCAACCGCAGCGAGCTGTTCAGCTGTCACGCCGCCGGGGCGCAGAATGGTGACGGTTCCGTCGTCACCGACTTGCACTACCGTGGACTCCAGTCCCACCCCCGTGGGACCTCCGTCCAAAATGCCGCCGATGCGGCCCTCCAGGTCCTCCAGCACATGCTGTGCCAAGGTCGGACTGGGTCTTCCCGAGCGGTTGGCGCTTGGTGCAGCCAGCGGACAACCGGCTTCCGTGATCAAGCGCAGCGCGATCGGATGATCTGGCATGCGCACACCGACCGTGTCCAGTCCTGCTGTCACACGCGATGATAGTGCCTGTGGCACTACCGGCAATACGAGAGTCAATGGTCCCGGCCAAAAGGCACTCATCAGCGCTCGGGCTGTATCGTTTATTTCCGCTACCATACCGCTTAATTGAGCAGCATCGGAAATATGGACAATGAGCGGGTTATCGGAAGGGCGGCCTTTAGCAGCAAATACCGCCTCCACCGCCTTAGAACTGCGCGCATCGGCCCCTAACCCGTACACGGTTTCCGTAGGGAAGGCTACCGTCTCTCCAGCCTGGAGAAGTAGGGCGGCCTCTCGTATGCCCTTTTCCGCGACGATTTGAGCCTGCCCAGCCGAAAGTTCGGCAGAACCATCCCCGTCAGCGTGGTTCACCGAACCAACGGAATCCGCTTTTTCCACCTCAACAGACGATATAGTTGATATAGTCATGTCCTCATTAGGAACCAAGCACCTTACATCCCACCAATGTGTTTGAGAAGGCTGTAGCGCCTGCTTCTGCGCAGCTTTTTCCTTTTTCACAAAACCTGCGTGCACATCTTGCATTTGATTCACTTTATCGCTCATATTAGATCATCCCATATCTTATTGTCATACAGGCCAGTTCATCTTCCTGATCCTTAAAAATCTACTGTAACAAATCAGTTCAAATTGGCTCTGCCATCTGTATATCTATCGTAAGTTCCATTATAACATATGGGGAAACTTACACTCGTCGTTCTCTTTTCCATAGCTCTGGCGAAGCACTTAGGCAAACAAGCCACTCACCCAGCTCCACAGCCCCGTAAGGGCATCCCACAGGAAAAAACGTACTTCTGGCTCCTTGGCAGTCCCCTTCGTTCGACTGTCTCCATGACTCGTTTTTGCCGATACAGTTTGCGCTGCTGCTTCACCACTGCCTGCATCAATAAAACACAACGGCGGGAACAGTACACACCACCAATTTTGTCCTTTTCCTTGCCCCAGTGTAACACGAAGCGCCTCATAATTCCCTGCCGGGTAAACAAGCCCCCCGTACATTTTTGTCGGAAAAGGTACACTTGCCAGCTCTACCTGATGAGCATATGCTATACCGCGACGAGCCAGTTCTGCACCTACCAAATGATCAATTTCAGGTAAATGTGCGTCAATCAACGCTCTGGCTTGATTCAGGCTTTGTGGACTGTCCAACTCACCCACCCATGTATTCATCTGCTGCACAATAGCGTCCCGTATTTCGCGCTTAACCAACTGATCCTCAGGACGATCCGAATTAGCTAAAATGCGCAGTCGAATGGAATCGTGCGGAATGATCTTCAATCCTGTAGTGGTCACCCCAGACGTTACAGCTCCTCTTCCCCCCGTGGTCATCGCAGCATCCGTCTTTTGGCCTTCCCAAGACATCATTAATATCGAAATACAAAAGAGTATCATTGCAGCTTGCTTTATCCAACTGCTCATCTTCGTCCCCCCAAACCCAAACTCTATCATGTCTATCAGTCTGTCCGGTTTGGGAGAGTCTAAACCTATGAATCTCGTAAAAAAAATCGAGCATCGCGAACTCATCATCACCCAGGAATATAAAAAAGCCCAGATTTCATAATCTGGACTCTTTCATTTCACCGTTTCAACTCACACAAATACCCATCAGCTTTTAGCTACAATTCACCTGTACTAAGCTTTTTTCGCCTTCGTCAAGCTTACTCTGGAAGGTTGCGGCAGGTCATCTTCCAGTTCTTGGCCATGGACCTTAATACTCATAACCAGGCCAATACTAGTCATGTTAATAAGCAACGAGGTACCCCCATAGCTTATGAACGGAAGCGTAATTCCCGTAAGTGGCATAATGCCCAGAAACGCACCAATATTCTCAAAAATCTGATACAGCAACATGGACACAATCCCGACAATAATATACGGGCCAGCCCGATCCCGACATTCCAGTGAAATCAGGATCATTCGATGTATCAATATAAAATATAGCAATAGCAGAACGGATGAACCTACAAACCCAAACTCCTCGGCTACAACTACAAAAATAGAATCCGCATACGTATAAGGAACACGCCCGGACTGTACCGAGGTTCCTTGCAAAAAGCCCTTACCCATCATCCCGCCGGAAGCGATTGCCAGTTTGGCATTTTTGGTATGATAAGATGCCTTCGCGGTCGCTTTATCCGGTACCAGCCAAGGGTCCAAACGCTCTACCCAGTGACTACGGCCAATCCCCTTCATAAAGGAATCAATCTCATCGTGAAACGAAATATACGCTTTGATCCCCCCGCCAACGGCGACTGCAAAAACGATAAACCCGATTAGCGCATGGGATGCCTTCACATTACCAATCCATAGCATCCCAATGACGATGACAATGTAACCAAGCGCATTACCCAAGTCATTTTGTGCCATGACCATGGCAAACGGGACAAAGCTGACCAGTGCAACTGGAAGCACATCCTGAACAAAATACAGTTTGCTTTTGCGCTTTTTAATCAGCATATACGTCAAAAAAATGATAAGAATCAGCTTGAATACCTCAGCAGGCTGAAGATTTAAACCGCCAATTTTCAAGAACCCTTGAGAGTTATTAACCGTCCCGCCAAAAAAGCCGAGAATCAACAGGAAGATCCCGCCTCCATATACATACAAGGCTTTTTTAATGAATATCCGAAAATCGACTATCGCTAAACCCAAGATCACTACAAAGCCCAATATATAATACCCGATCATCTTCTGGTAATCGTTGCCGTGTTCTGCCAGGTTTGTAGGCCCCCTACCAGCACTGTATACCGTTATAATACTAATCGCCATGAGCAAAACCAGAATAAAAATAACCGGACCATCAACTTTTTTCAATTTCTGAAGCATGATTTCCCCCTGAGCCGTTTCTCGGTCATACTCCTCTTATTCTAAAGGAAAGACTCGCAAAAAGAAAATGCAGCATTACTCCGAGACACCAAGGACATGTCGCTCGATCCCCGCAAGGTCAGGAATGATTAAAATATTCCTCCAATGACCTGCCCGTTCCAGTAGATTAGCCACGTCTCTGGCCTGTCCCATCCCCAGTTCAAACCCGATTAGCTGGGGGGGAGTCTGAAGGAGTCCCAACTGCTCTAGCATGGCCCGATACGGGCCAAGCCCGTCAGGACCTCCGTCCAGCGCCATCCGCGGCTCATGATCGCGCACCTCCGGCTGCAAGCCAGCGATGTCAGCAGCCGGAATATATGGCGGGTTGGACACAAGGATGTCCACCGCCGTGCCCGCAAACGGCGCCAGCAGATCGCCCTCGCGAAATTCTACGGCTGCGCCGTTATGAGCGGCGTTCTGAGCCGCCATTTTGAGCGCAGCGGCTGAAATATCCCCCGCCGCCACGTGCCAGCACGGCCGCTCAGCCGCCAGCGTCACGGCAATCGCGCCGCTGCCCGTGCCGATGTCAAGCGCATGCGGGGCACCGCTTGGCCACAGCCGGTCGCCGTGCTGAAGTATCGCTTCGACGAGCAGTTCTGTCTCAGGGCGCGGAATCAGCACCGACGGCGAAACCGCGAACGGGCGGCCGTAAAATTCCTGCCGTCCGATAATATACTGCGCCGGTTCACCCGCAGCCTTGCGGGCGATGATCCGTTCCCATGCCTCCTTGACGGAGGAAGGGAACGGGTCTCCCAATGCAGCGTAGAATCTCGTTCCCTCCAGCCCAAGCACAAATTCCAGCAGCAAGCGGGCATTATGCTGCGGCTCCAACACGCCGCAGCTTCCTAAAAAAGAAGAAGCCTCAACTAAGGCTTCTCTGATACTCATGTTCCGTTCCGGCGGCATCCGATACACACAATCGCGTTCGTTCCCCAAAACTTAAACCTCTTGTTCCATCAAATCAGCCTGCTCTGCAATCGTGAGCGCTGATACGATTTCTTCAATCTCTCCATTCATCACCTGATCCAGCTTATGCATGGTCAGACCGATGCGATGATCCGTTACACGGCTTTGCGGGAAGTTGTAGGTACGTATACGCTCACTGCGGTCCCCGGTACCTACTTTGCTCTTACGCTCGCCTGCATATTTGGCTTCCTCTTCCTGACGCATCATATCCGAAATACGGGCGCGCAAAACTTGCAGTGCCTTCTCCTTGTTGGAGTTCTGGGACTTGCCGTCCTGACAGGTTGCCACAATACCTGTTGGCATATGCGTTACACGCACCGCCGACTTGGTTGTATTAACGGATTGACCGCCCGCACCACTGGAGCAGAAAGTATCCACGCGGATATCCTTGTCTAAAATTTCGATATCCACTTCCTCTGCCTCTGGCATCACGGACACCGTAGAGGTAGATGTATGAATACGTCCACCGGATTCTGTAGTCGGAATCCGCTGTACACGGTGTGCGCCACTTTCGAATTTCATTTTGCTGTATGCACCGCGTCCGTTAATCATGAAGATAACCTCTTTAAAGCCTCCAAGGTCATTCATGTTCGCATCCATTAGCTCTACACGCCAGCCTTGGGCATCTGCATAACGGGTGTACATCCGGTACAAGTCCGCTGCAAACAGCGCGGCCTCGTCACCGCCCGCAGCACCACGAATTTCAATAATAACGTTCTTATCATCGTTCGGGTCCTTCGGCAGCAGCAAAATACGAATTTTCTCGTCCAGCTCCCGCTTACGGGCACTCAGTTCTTCAATCTCCATTTTGACCATTTCACGCATCTCGTCGTCCAGCTTTTCAGCCTGCATGGCTTTAGCAGCGTCTAGCTCCTCAACGACAGTTTTATATTCGGTATATGCTTCATAAGCAGGCTGTAAATCAGACTGTTCTTTGGAATAATCTCTAAGTTTTTTGCTATCGTTCGCCACATCCGGATCGCAGAGCAGTTCGCTCAGTTTATCGTAGCGGTCCGCCAATGATTGCAATCGGTCCAACAAGCGATTCACCTCTTCAGTTGAATTAATATGAAACCAGCATAAATTCACTGGCTACAGCTCTTTATTATAACAACTTTTCGATTAATTAGCTACATAAAATACTTGCTAATTTAGGTTTTTGCAAAAATTCGCAGATCAACTTGAAGTCGAATACTCCAAATCTCTTTTAGCGCGTTGCATAACAAGCTTCAACTAAGAGAAAAGTGCTAGTCAAATAAAAAGCCGCCGCCCGGGACAGGCAGCGACTGCGTAATTGGTATATACAGGTAACCCATATATATTTACCTAATATGTTTATATATAAACACTGATACTATATGCTGAAATGCATACTAGACATTAAAACGGAAATGCATGACGTCTCCGTCCTGCACCACATATTCCTTGCCTTCCAAACGAAGCTGACCACGTTCCTTGGCCCCGTTCATAGAACCAGCAGCGACCAAATCATCATAGGATACAACCTCAGCGCGGATAAATCCGCGTTCAAAATCCGAGTGGATTACGCCAGCAGCCCCAGGTGCTTTGGTTCCTTTGTGAATCGTCCATGCGCGTACTTCCTGCACACCTGCTGTAAAATACGTATACAGTCCCAACAAGCGGTAAGCTGCTTTGATCAGACGGTTCAGACCGGATTCAGCCAGCCCCAGCTCCTCCAGGAACATTGCCTTGTCTTCGCCTTCCAGTTCGGCAATTTCAGCCTCTACTTTGGCGCTGATTGGTACCACTTCAGCATTTTCCGCTACCGCAAATTCACGTACCTTTTGCACATATGGATTGCTGTCAGCTTCCGTTACACCATCTTCACTGACATTAGCCGCATACAGTACAGGCTTCATCGTGAGCAAATGAAGGTCGCGTATAATCAGCTTTTCGTCTTCTGTCAATTCTACGCTACGTGCGGGTTTGTCAGCATACAGCGATTCCTTGATCCGCTCCAGCACTTCAACTTCTTGGGCGTACTGCTTGTTACCGCCCTTCATGTTTTTGCGGGAACGTTCAATGCGCTTGTCTACACTTTCAATATCCGCCAGAATCAATTCCAAATTGATCGTTTGAATGTCGCTGATCGGGTCGATTTTGCCGTCCACATGAGTAATATTCTCATCTTCAAAGCAGCGTACCACATGAACAATGGCATCTACTTCACGAATATGCGCCAAAAACTTGTTGCCCAAACCCTCGCCTTTACTGGCACCTCGTACAAGTCCTGCAATATCAACAAATTCAAAAGCCGTTGGCACTGTTTTGTTCGGTACTACCAGTTCAGTCAGCTTATCCAGCCGCTCGTCCGGTACTTCAACAACCCCTACATTGGGGTCAATTGTACAAAATGGATAGTTTGCGGATTCCGCTCCCGCCTGCGTTATTGCGTTAAACAGTGTTGATTTGCCCACGTTCGGCAAGCCCACGATCCCCGCTTTTAAAGCCATAATCAGAACAACTCCCGTTTATATAAAATATGCGTTATACCATCTGTCAGTTTACCAACCCACATTATATAGGAGAACCTATACATGCGGCAAGCATACAACTGTGAATTTAGGATTTTGCTGCATCCCTATATCCTATTTGGATATTTAATTAGATTTCCTTGCTCATCTGGATATCCGTAACCCGATAACCCGACTTGCGATATACATGCAAAGCCCGCTCATTATGCCCGAATACATGCAGACCGATGCGAACCGCGCCCAGCCTCTGAGCTTCTTGTTCCAACGCCTGCATCGTCAACGTACCCAGACCTCGTCCCTGATATGAATCGTAAACGAGAATATCCAGCAAAAAGGCCTCTTTGCCTTGCGTACCTTCTGTAATATTGAACCAGATATGTCCCACTTCCTCCGGGTCCTGACCCCCACTACCTGAATACTCAAGCATGTACAGGTGAGCATGGGGTGTATCCAGCCTTTGTGGCAAATATGTTGCAAAGCTTTCCTTTGCCCGTTCCGGTGCCTCTTCCACCGTCCACGTGCCTGCCTGGATTTTCTCCTCCGCATAATCCGCGAGCGAGCGCTGCTCAAAGCGTTCATACTGCTCGGCGTTCATCGGAACCAACTTGATGAATCCACTCATCCGTTCACCTTCCTTCTTAGTCTGGTCGTATCTTTAAGACCTTCGATCTCTGCTACTCCGATGCCGAACATGACTGTACGCAATTCCAGCTCCACTTGCTCCAATCGTGCTTCCAGCGCCTCGCTGGAGGCGACCGCCGAGCCAAGCAAAGAGCGCCCAAAGCCTGCCATGTCAGCACCCAAAGCAAGTGCCTTCGCAGCATCGACACCGTTTTTCAGTCCACCGCTACCGATCAGAGTGCCGCTAGGCTGAGCTGCTCTAACCTCCACGATACAATCAGCGGTCGAATTGCCCCAATCCGCAAATGCCTCCGCCGCTGCACGGCGCACAGGATCAGGATTGCGAAATTTCTCCACCTGGCTCCAGCTTGTCCCACCTGCACCAGCCACATCAATAAAAGCGGCGCCTGCATCGTACAATCTCGATGCTGTCTCGCCATCTATGCCCCAGCCTACTTCCTTCACACCTACAGGCACCGAAAGACGATGACACAACTCCCTGATGCGATCAAGCAGTCCGCTAAAATCCAAATTCCCTTCCGGTTGGAAAATCTCCTGCAATCCGTTCAAATGCAGCACCAACATATCCGCTCCGGCAATTTCCACTGCACGTTGGCAATCGTCCACACCAAATCCGTAGTTGAGCTGCACTGCTCCCAGATTGGCAAGGATCGGTATGCTCGGCGCTAGACGGCGGACGGCAAAGGTTGAAGCCAACTCTTCTTTTTCCACCGCGGCTCGTACAGAGCCGACGCCCAACGCCCAGCCGCGTCTTTCTGCGGTCTCTGCCAATCGCTCATTAATCGCTCCTGTCTCAGCGCTGCCGCCAGTCATAGAACTGATGAGCAGCGGTGTCCGTACAGCGCGTCCCATAAATGTTGTATCCAGACGCACCTCGTCAAAATGCAGCTCAGGCAAAGCGCAGTGCTTAAAAGCATAGCGCTCCAGTCCGCTAGTGATCCCATGTCCGGCCACATCTTCTTGCAGACAAAGACGGACATGCTCAATTTTCCGTTCACCTGTCTGCGCAACAGGCAACAAAGAGCCGGATCTGTCCGGGGCGTCAGGTGATCCCTTTATATTTTCAGCATTACTCATCTATGTTTCACCTCACTCAATCACTCTGTTTGTTTCAGGTTCATGAAGCACAAATAAGACCGTTCCCGAACACGGTAACCGATCTATTTATTATCTCCTATTTCAAATATCAGGCTCTTAAAGCAGTTATTTTAAGATATTTTCATTGTATCATGGATGGAAAAATATATACACGACCGTGAACATTTTTTCTCGTCTATGGAATTGAAAAAGCAGCACCTGCTTGAGGTGCTGCTTTTCTGCAAAATGTCCTGCGAAAACAGGACCCCCAGCACAGCAAGCAAATCACAGCCTCCTTTAGCCCTTCATCGAATCAGGTATAGGTGTAGTATTTTCTTGCGGTTCCTTAGTACGTCCTTGACCAAGCTTGAATACTAGAATACCGCCGATAATGACGATTACACCGATCAACTTATTAAAGGTAAACGGAATTTTTTCTAATCCCAGCCACCCTAATGAATCCCATAACAGAGCGGTACCCAATTGTGCTGTCAATACAATGGAGATTGCATAGGTAGGACCCAGTCGCTTCATTCCTTGCACCAGACAGAACACAACGCCGACACCAATCATGCCGCTGAACCAGTACCACGGCTGCATATGCTGTAAAGCAAATGTATTTCTTCCTTCAAAAATAAGACTCCCCAGCAAAGAAGCCAAGAACCCAGTTCCCAGTACCAATGTCGTGGTGGCCCATGAACCTGTCCGCTCATTCACCTTATTATTGAATATCGTTTGCAGACTGACCAAAGCACCTGCAATAACTGCCAATATAAGTCC
Source organism: Paenibacillus ottowii (assembly GCF_050516475.1). Lineage (NCBI taxonomy): Bacteria > Bacillati > Bacillota > Bacilli > Caryophanales > Paenibacillaceae > Paenibacillus > Paenibacillus ottowii. The sequence goes on from NZ_CP191577.1 coordinate 2,937,640, forward strand.
TAATAACATATTTAACTCTCCCTTGATAGTCCCTTATTGTTCCACACTTATTCAATGCACTATTTTACAACGATTCATAAATATTATGGCCCGCCAGTTCACTCAAACCTTTTCTGTCCCGAATGACAATGTATCCTTTTGCCCGTTCAACCAATCCCTCTTCAATCAGCTTGCGAATGACACGGTTGAGGTGCCTGTAGCTGGTTCCGATCAAATTCGCCACATCTACCAGACTGGATACCCGCAGTTCCTCATGAAAGACAGAATTGGATTCGTCAAAAGAAACAGATAGCAGATAGCTCGCCAGCCTGACTTCCACTGGATACATCAAGTTGAAGCTGGAGAAATCAGAGTCCAGGCAAAATTTTCGCGTGACAATATCCAATAGGAACTGTAGTAATGGAGCATAATCTCTGCCGTACTTATTCATCCATTGATGGTGGACACCAATCACATAAATCGGCGACACGGCCTCTACTGTATTGATGACATGACTACTACGAATATATTCAACATCACCTATGACCTCGATCGGTGTTTTAAAGCAAAGGATTAGCGTCTTTCCTTCTGTAGAGTTGGTGAAAATTTTAACCTTGCCCTGCACCAGAATATACAGATGTTCAATGGCATCCCCCTGCGAACAGAGCTTTTCCCCTTGCTCCAAACGATGCAGCGACAAATAGGGATGTAGTGGCTCGTAGAGTACGGATTCTAACTGATGCAGCTGCAAAAAATATTTTAGCTGCTCTTGATCCTGAATTTCTCTCATTCCTTAGCTCACCTTCAATTTCTACGGTCTAAGCTTTTTCTGTAAATAAAGTTCTACTTTAGAGCTTCAAAATAATGACACCCGCGACCATCATACCAATACCTATAAATTGGGGCAGCTTCATCTTTTGCTTCACGATGCCAAACCATCCCTTAATGTCTACCAGAAAAGTTAAACATAACTGAGCTATCAACAGCGCCGAGATTGTGAATGTAACTCCAATATGTTGGATTGCTGTGACTTCACTAAATATAATGATAGCCGCAAAAGCACCACCCCAAAGATACATCGGCTTTACCTGCTTCATTTCAGCCACACGGCCATCTTTTGTAAACATCCAAACGAATGCTGCCAAAATAAAGCCTATGAGCTGAGTAACCGTAGCCGCCTGCCATGTCCCGATATCCTGACTAATCCGTGTATTGGCTACCCCCTGTAGCGTAATACACGCTCCTCCTAGAAAAGCAAACAAGATTCCTCTCATAAATCGTTATTCTCCCCATATCAATGACTTTTGTTATCTATTTAAGTATAGGTCAGCCTGCCCATAAAGGACATATGTCCTCAATTAATAAAACGTTCTCCATTTCATTCCGTTCAGCATACCGCTTCAATTCGGTAGACTTGCGTTAATAAATTAGACAGCATCTAATCATAATCCGCATGTTGGGACACGATAAAACGGAATGCAGCACACAATTGAGGAGCTGATCGTCATATGACTAAACAAAATCCGCTGCATTCTGCGCCGGAATCCCAAAAAAAATCCATGCACAAGGGCCGTGCTCTTAAAATCGCCATTCTGGTGCTGATCCTCTGGTTGATTGCCGTCATGCTGTATCAAACTCATAAACCATTGCCTCCGTTCGTCTCTTATGAAAGTCAGGAGTATTCCACGAACGAGGTAAACTTTTGGACGGATTTGACCTACCCAACCGGGGATGGAAGCAGTGTACAACATGAAGGGCAAATTTTGAATCGTATGCTACGGATCATTGATGAAGCCCAGCAATTTATCGTCATTGACCTGTTTCTGTTCAACGATTATAAACATAAAGGCCAGCACTTCCCTGAAGTCAGCGCACAAATGACCCATCATCTTATCGCCAAAAAGATAGCCCATCCTGATATGCCTATCTTTTTCATTACTGATGAAGTCAATACCAATTATAATTCTGCTCCCAATCCTTTGCTGGAGAATATGAAGAAAGTAGGGATTCAGGTCGTGCAGACCGATGTAGACCCATTGCGGGACTCCACGCCCCTCTATTCAGCCGTGTGGCGTACCTTTTTTCAATGGTTCGGGCAGCAGGGCACTGGCTGGATTCCCAACCTGATGGCCAGTGACGGACCTGATGTTACGGCACGCTCCTATTTAAAGCTGTTAAACGTCAAGGCCAATCACCGAAAATTGGTTGCCAACGAACAAACTGCGCTTATTTCTTCAGGCAATGTTCACGACGCAAGTGCCTATCATTCCAATGTTGCTCTCGAGGTGAAGGGACCGATCATTGCAGATATTTTACAAACAGAGCAGGCGATATTGGACTTCTCGGGTGGAGGGCAACTTCCTGCGTATACGCCTCAAGCAGCACACCTAGCCCCGTCGGGGAAGGACAAGGACAGCTACCGGATCAAATATCTCACGGAAGGCAAAGTGTATACCTCCGTTCTGAATGGCATTAAGCAGACAAAGCAAGGGGATAGCATTCATATGGGCATGTTTTATTTGGCCGACCGCAAAGTATTGAATAGTCTGCTGGATGCCTCGGCGCGCGGTGTAAACATCCAATTGCTGCTGGACCCTAATGAAAATGCGTTTGGACAAGAAAAAATAGGCATACCTAATCGTCCGGTTGCCCAAGAGTTGTCCGATAAATCAAATGGAAACATTCAAATTCGCTGGTATCATACTACCGATGAGCAATTTCATACCAAGCTGATTTACATTGCGAAGGCACAAGGAGAGCATTTGATTTGGGGTGGCTCTACAAATTTGACCCCCCGTAATTTGGATGATTTAAATTTGGAGAATGAATTATGGGTGGCCGCTCCGGCGGACAGCAAGCTGACCCGACAGGTGGCGGCCTATTTTGATAAACTTTGGAATAATCGGGGAGCTGAATACAGTCTGGATTTGGCAGCTTACGAGGATCATTCAACATTTTGGAAAGATATTCTATACCGTCTCCAGGATATTTTAGGCTTTACTACCTTTTAACGTGGGGATTACGACTGTAGCCCATTCGTTGAAGCCTACAATAGCGGTGAAAGCAGACGAGCGAGCGATTCCATTAAACGTTTGAACAGACGCTTTTTCATGAATTCCTCGCGTACGATCAAGCTGGCATTGTGCAAATCTCGCTCATAGTCGTTAACCATCTGCTGCACACTGTGGGTTTGAATCAATAGAGCGTTCACTTCAAAATTCAAATGAAAGCTGCGCATATCCATATTGGCTGTCCCGATAGTCGCAACCTCCCCGTCAATAATGAGAAGCTTGGAGTGAAGGAACCCTTTTTCATATTCATATACCTTGACTCCAACCTCCAGCAACGATTGGAAGTACGAGTGGGATGCGAGAAAAGGCAACCATTTATCCGGTTTCGCGGGAAACAGAATACGCACGTCCAATCCGGATAGGGCAGCCATGCGCAAAGCAGTCAGGATATCTTCATCCGGGATAAAATACGGAGTGGCAATCCAGACGGATTTTCGGGCGGATGTGATCATGGAGAAAAACAGATTTTTAAGCACTCTCCGCTCATTATCCGGGCCGCTGGCAATAATCTGTACGCCGCCGTCCGTGATCGGTTCAATATCGGGAGACAGATATTCGCTATCCAGCACGGATTCGCCCGTCATATGAAGCCAATCCTGTAAAAATATAAGTTGCAACGTCCGCACCGCTTCGCCCTTCACAATCATATGCGTGTCACGCCAGAAGCCGTAGGCTTTGTTGCGGCTGAGATACTCATCGCCTACATTTAGGCCACCGATTAACCCGATATTACCGTCGATAACTACAATTTTACGGTGATTACGATAGTTTACCCGGCTGGAGAAGAACAAAATCCGGGCGCCGCCGTATGCCACAACCTCTACTCCTGCATCTTTCATTTCCTTCAAAAATGCCTTCGATAACTGAATACTACCGACCGCATCGTACATAAATCGAACCTTAACACCCGCTTTAGCCTTTTCGATCAAAATTTTCTGAATGCTGGTACCGATATCATCCGACCGGAAAATGTAATATTCCATATGGATATGATGCTGCGCCTTGCGCAGTTCTTCCAGCAGCGTAGAGAAGGTTTCATCTCCGTTATTCAGAATTTTAGTTTCTGTCGCAAAATAAATCGGGGAGCGGGCCAATCTCCGGGCCAGACGCATCAACTGCTGCTGCTCATCTGTAAAGCAGGTCAGATCTCGCTTGACCCGCAAAGCATCCTTTTCGATACGCTCGTACGCCTGTTGGTCACGCAATGCCTTTTTGTCATACTTACGACGCTTGAATACATTTTGCCCAAACAAAAAGTAAAGAGGAAGTCCAACAACTGGCAGCAACGCCAGCAACAAAATCCAGGACATAGTAGTGGAAGGATTACGATTTTCCGAAAAAATAATCAGACTTATGGAAATAACCGTCAGAGTAGAGAAAATACTGATGACAGTTCCTTCATTTTTGCCGATGTAATTAAACAAGCCAAAATAATAAATAATAAACACCAGAGCCGCGATCAATACGGCCAGTAAGCTTCGCCTCATAACTAACCTCACTTCCAATGGACTGCATTTAAACAGGTATTCTTCATTATATTGTACATGAGCCCCTTATTTCTTCCCACTTTTTTATTTAAATGTTGATTAAAAAAGTGCAAAGCACATAACGAAATGTCCTGGTGTTGACACTTACTTTTTTTCGTGCAAAAATAAACTAACGAACGTTAGGTAGGTGATGATAATGGGAATGAAAGAGATTCGGAAAGCCGCTCTTTTCCAATTTGCCGCCAATGGGTATGAGGGAGCATCCTTGAGCAGTATTGCCGCCGAGGTTGGAATCCGAAAACCGTCTATATATGCGCACTTTCAGGGCAAGGAGGATCTGTTTTTGCAGGTGGCAAGGTATGCGTTTCAAGAGCAGAATTTACGTATTTTTCAATACTTTACGGAGCGCAAAGAACAATCGCTGGAGCATACACTGCATGACTTCCTCTTCTGGATGGAACAAGAATATGAGAGCAATAACTCAGCCAAGTTTATGCTTCGTTTTTCCTTCTATCCACCTGTATCTTTATATAACGAGGTACTAAATATTGTGAATCCCTTTCTCGAAAAAATGGAGCGAAAATTAACTCGTCGCCTCCGAAATGCACGGGATCGGGAACCTTTTGCACATATGGAACCAGCGGATATGGCTTTAGCTTACATGACATTGGTAGATGGAATTATAGTAGAGCTGCTGTACAGCGGAAGTACCAACTACCACCGAAGGTTAAACGCGGCATGGCCTATTTTTTGGCGTGGAATTACGTTAATTTCATCTCTCGAAGGATCAAGTAGTATGAATTGCAAAAATATAGTAAATTAAGGAGAACATTCATCATGAATCGCAGTTGGATTTACGTTTTTGTTGGAGGCCTGATTGAGGTCGTATGGGTATCGGGTTTGAAGCATGCAGATTCTGTACTCACCTGGGCTGTAACTGTGCTGGCTGTGGTGGCCAGCTTTTATTTAATCATGAAAGCTGCAAAACGCCTGCCTGTAGGCACGGTGTATGCTGTATTTACCGGACTGGGCACGGGGGGAACCGTCTTAGGCGAAATGCTGCTATTCGGGGAACCGTTTCAATGGTCTAAAACGCTGTTAATCGCCCTTTTGCTAGCAGGTGTGATCGGCTTGAAGTTAGTTACCGATCGTGATGCTCAGGAAGGGAGTGGTGCATAATGGCTTGGATCGCACTGGTTATTGCGGGATGTTCGGAAGTGCTTGGAGTCATCGGCATGAAGGGAGTAACGGTCGGCAAAGGGTGGAAGGCTTTAGCACTTATGATCCTATCCTTTATTCTTAGCTTTTCTCTGCTCAGCTACGCCATGAATAGTTTGCCCATGGGAACATCCTATGCTGTATGGACAGGCATCGGGACGGTAGGTAGTACAGTTACAGGCATGCTCTTGTACGGTGAGCAAAAAAGTGTACTGCGTGTTTTATTCATCGCCATGATTCTTGCTGCAGCACTGGGCTTAAAGCTGATTTCTTAAAGGAGTGATGCCTTGTGATTACCACTGTAACGCTTAACGCGGCCGTGGATAAAATCTACACGGTTGCAGGCTTTGGACTGAATACCGTCCACCGCATTGAAGGTGGCCTGACAGTGCCTGGCGGCAAGGGCGTAAATGCCGCTCGTGTCATTCGCACGCTAGGCCAGCCTGTGCGAGCGACTGGGTTTGTAGCCGGGCACACCGGACGGCTGCTCATCGACGGGTTGAGCGCGGAAGGCGTAAGCGCCGATTTCATCGAAACGGCCCACGGGGAAACCCGTCTCGCCATTACCGTGCTCGACCCTGCTACCCGCACGCAGACCGAGCTGATTGAGAGCGGCCCGACCGTTGGGCCGCTCGAACTAGCCGCGCTGCGGCGCAAAATTGCGACCCTTGCCGAGGATTCAGCTTGGATCGTTCTCTCCGGCAGCCTGCCACCCGGCTGCCCGCCTGATCTATACGCCGAGCTGTGCACGCTGGCGAAGGAGCACGGCGCGCGGGTGGCGCTGGACGCCAGCGGTGAGGCGCTGCGCTTGGGCCTGCGCGGAAAGCCCGACCTCGTGAAGCCTAACGAGGAGGAGGCTGCCCGCTTTGCGGGAATCGACGCCGCGCGCCCGGATGCCGCTGAAGCGGCGGCCTCGCAGCTGCTGGAAGCCGGAGCGCAGCTGGCCGTCATCTCGCTCGGCGCGCGCGGGGCACTCGCGGTAACGCGCGATGCACGCTACCGCGTAAGCCTGCCGGACGCGGACATTGTCAGCGCGCTCGGCAGCGGTGACGCCATGGTCGCCGGGCTGGTTAGCGGCGCGGTGGCGGGGCTGGATCTCCCTGCCATGCTACGGCAGGGAGCAGCCTGCGGCACGGCGGCGGCCCTGCACGCCATGGCCGGCAAGATTGAGCTCCAGGACGTGAAGCGTCTGGAGCAGGGAATTACGGTGACGCTGTTATAATTCAGCGTCACCTTTTTATTTCATCGTTCATTCGCTTATTTAATGTCCCGATAACAGCTTTCTCAATGGTTTTTGTTCCAAATACTAAATATGGGTTTCTCAGCTGACTTACAGCAAAACCCTATTTTTCAGTATATTCTTCATACAAATATGCGACTTTGAAGGCCCCAGCTTGACTAGCGAATCCTGAAACTCTGCAATTTCCTCTACAGACGCACAATCAGCTTACACTTGGTGAACCTTCTCTCGTTATAACAAACGCCCTAGTCCACAGCCCTAATGGTGAAGTTATCGAATTTATCGAGGATGTTGATTTTGATATGTCCCTATCGAGCAAAAAGTAGTCCTCTCAGCTATGAAAAAAAGACCCACTTCCCAGGAAGCGGATCTTTTTTATGTGCTATCCATTTTGATTTAAATCCCCATGGAAAAATTAAACTATTCCTAAGTATATCCGATATATTGATTATCGCTTGGTTAAAGGAGTAGATTATCATTTCAATTGATTTTAATGTGTACTGGTTTCATTTTAGCTCCGATCTGCTCATGCCGTTGTTCAGCTTGATCGGTCTGCTGTTCATCTATTTTGGATTTAAAACGATTCGTCGTCATCGTTATCGTAAACGCCACTGGGTCCGTACCAAAGGGCAAATCGTAGATGCCCATATCGAAGTAGACGTAGATGTTGTTCCCTTTGACCGTGACGATCCGGTAGATACCAGCTACACCCGCCGATTAAAGGTACGCTTCTATACAGCTTCAGGTGAAGCCGTGGAATTCTGGAATCCTTATAGTACCAATCTCAGCCTCAACCGGGTTGGCAGCAAGATTAAGGTACTATACAATCCGGCCAACCCTCGGGACGCCCGAATTGCTGGCGGTGTCAATGGTGCAGGCTGTCTGGCCTTTATGTTGTTTTTGATCGGTGTCCCCTTTGCTTTGAGCGGGGTATTCGCTATATTAAAGTTTTTCTTCTAACAAGGTTCGGGTCACATACTGTTCATAAAATTTATGGCCATATAAATGGCCAGCCCCAAAATAATCAGTGCTGATATTTTGTTGAGCACAGTACCAAACTTTCCTTCTGAATCCATGCGTCCTACAAGCCGTCCTGCCGTTGCCAGACCCACAAACCATAACCACGATACTGACACAGCTGCCAGACCAAAGGCCCAGCGTTCCACGCCGTTATATTGCAGGGAGCTGGTTCCAATCACACCAACTGTGTCGAGTATGGCATGTGGATTTAGTAGCGATACCGAGGCGGCAAAAATCATCTGGCGTTTTGGTAGCATCGGCTGACTTTCTCCCGAGGAAGCAGCCTTTGAGTTCCAAAGAGTCCAGGCCATATACAGTAAAAACAAACAGCCTGCTGCATAAAGCACATTCGTGAGCCATAGAAATTGCTGCAAAATGAGGGATACGCCCCCAACAGCAAGCGTGATCAGGATGGTGTCACAGACACCCGCTGTAATGACAGCAGGCAGTGCATTGCGAAACCGCGACTGGGACGCCCCCTGATTAAACACAAACACATTTTGTACCCCTAAAGGCAAAATTAACCCCAATGCCAATAAAACGGCATGAATAATAGCTTCTAGCATGTTATGTACTCCCCCAAAAATCACATATCTTCTCTCTCAACTTCCACTATTCCTTTCTGTCTCGATACGTCTTCTATACACTCCAATTGTTTCACGATAAGCTGGTAGTCCTGTGGATAGTTCATGTTGAACACAGCTTGCTTCCACATGTCTAGGCTCGCCCCCGGCCATTCACCAGCTCTCTCATAATGAACGTTCAAGGAATTTAGCCAGTCGATCAGACGCAGGCTTCCACTCTGTAAACATTGCTCCGCAGACAGCAGCACACTTCGATGATATACTCCCAGTAACGGATGTATACGTCCATCCACAGATGCAATCACCGCCTGTAATGCTGGCTGTGTTGACTGGGGCAATAAGTCATTTTCACAAAACGGTACCTGTTCTCTTTGCGCGTGTTTTTGTTCACTCGCTATCTCTTGTGCAGCTGTCCAGTTCGTTGCGTGAGCAAGCAAAGCATGTAATATCTCTGGCTGCACAAAGGGCATATCGCAGGCTACGACGATCCCCCATTCCGTTTTGGAAGCAGAAAGTCCTGCATGGATACCGCTCAAAGGCCCCAAACCGGGATATAGATCTGCCGTCGTTTCCAGCCCAAGTTCTCTATATTGTTGTGTATCCCGCGTTACCACAATAACTCGCCCAGCAACCTTCCCTAGCACAGCAGCGATTCTCTCCAGTACCGTAACTCCTTCGAACTTGAGCAGCGCTTTGTCCTGGCCCATTCTGCTAGAACGTCCACCTGCCACAATAATTCCAGTCACCTCCACCATCACTATCGCACCTCCTTTTTTCCTAAACAACGATCATGAAACAGCGGTAGCTCTAATAATAGCATTTATTATAAAGCATAAAAAATAGCGATCCACATGGACCGCCAAAAAAAGATTACTTATTCGTCTAATTCATTTTTTTTAATTTGTAAATTTAATAAGCTGCAAAAATCGTTTTAATATCGAAGTCGCCTCTACCCGTGTTGCCTGTTGTTTGGGAGCAAGCAGGTCTGGAGACACACCCTTAATTAAGCCTTGTTCTGTGGCCTGCGCCATAGCCTGCCGGGCCCAAGGAGAAACAGTAGATGCGTCGCTGTAAACCTCTTTATATTCCTCACTAGAAGGGATGGAATTTAGAGTCTGAGCGTAATGTACAGCCTTTTCAGCAATGACCGCAATTTCCTCGCGAGTAATCACCTTTTCTGGTCCGAATGAATGGTTCCCGTAACCTCGGATCAGACCTGCTTCTATCGCAGCTCCAACACTACCAGCATACCAGGCATCTTCTTTTACATCTGTGAACTGTTCTGGTAATGGCTTCTCCTGCATACCTAATCCACGTGCAAGCAATGCCACAAATTCAGCCCTGGTTACAGTCCGATTTGGCTCAAAAATATCAGGCTGAACGCCTTTGACAATCAGCTTGTTTGCCAGCATCTCCACATCTTTTTGTGCCCAATGGTTCTCCAGGTCCTTGAACTTTTTATCTGCTGAGACTACAGCATAAATGCTGTTATGATTGGATTTGATGGTTGCCTCCGTTTGTCCATTCACATTTCGAATCAATACAGGAACAGATGATAAAGCACCTGTCTTAGGATCAAACCATACGGCCGCTACATGTTTAGGATCAACTTCACGATCCAAAATCAATTTTCGCTCCACGTAATTCCCGAAAAATTCAGTGATCTCTTGATTTCCGGCCATAAGTTTAAAATCAATTGGGTTTACCAAAACATCCATTAAACCAGTCTCAGCAATAGCTTGTCTTACTTGTGTCCCGTTTTCATCTGTTAAAGATGAAATTTCAACTGCCAAGCTTTCTTCCGGATATAATGAGACCAATTTATCGATCAGTTCAGAAGAAAGAGTAAACTGAGCTACATTTGTGCGTATGCCAATTGGCAGATTTGTGTTTTCTTTCTTATACTGTTTTAAAAAGGCGGAAGGTATACTCACCTTTGCTGCTTTACTATAGCCCGAAGCATCAACTACCAGCTCTTTCCGATCAACGTTTATAACATTCAGAGCTTGACTAGCATCGGCATTATTTAGCCCCACTAGCTGAATTGAAGAATTCACATCGACTGTAGTTTTAGTATCAGTTAATACTCTGTCTGTGTTTGTCGCAGATTGGGAATTAACAGATAGGAAATCTGATTCAGACGTTTTCTTGTCTTTCGAACGATTCGATCTCCCGTCGTGCTCATCCCGCGTACGGAACGTCCAGTCCTCTGGCGCATGCATTCCCGCATACGGGTTCATTGCGAAGTCCGTCAGCGTTCCTGAGGTAATTTCCAGATAGTACGACTTCCCTTCCTCCAATTCACCAGGTAGCC
>NZ_CP191577.1:2948652-2983006 GCF_050516475.1 Paenibacillus ottowii
CTTCACGTCCATCTTCCTCGTGCACCACCAGATGGCCGGTACCCAGTTGCACCGCTTCGCTGAAGCCCATTTGCAAATCTGTCGTGAGGGCTTGCCCGCTCCCTTTTGGAAACAAGCTCGTATAACGAGGCTGCTCATCCCGCGTACGGAACGTCCAATCCTCCGGTGTATGCATCCCTGCATACGGGTTCATTGCAAAGTCTGTCAGCGTTCCTGAGGTAATTTCCAGATAGTACGACTTCCCTTCCTCCAATTCACCAGGTAGCCTGAAGTACACTCTTTGTTCGTTTTCATACGTAGAATTCACATTTCCTTCTCCAGATACCCACTGCTCTCGCACCACAGTTCCACCCGAAGCTTCATGAATTCTTATATAACCGTGGTTCAACTTTACCGGTTCATTAAACTCCAGCATAAAGCCTACATAGGGACCTGTCCCACTGAGCTCTGTACCCTCCGGAAATAGTTTCCTCACTAGCTTCGGTGCAGTCATATCTACGGTCTGGAAGCTCCATGTATTCTTATCCCAAATCGCGTTGCTTCCCTGACCTCCATGATCCACAAACATCCCCGAGCTGACCTCTACATAGTACCGAGTATTGTCTGACAACGGGTGATCCAGCTCCATCCGTACATGCTGTCCACTGATTTGGATCGTGCCTCCGTAGGTCGTTCCTCCGCTCACATCTATCCGGCCTGCTTCACGTCCATCTTCCTCGTGCACCACCAGATGGCCGGTACCCAGTTGCACCGCTTCGCTGAACGACATATCTAGATTGGTGGACAAAGAAACACCGCTTACCTGGGGTGAAAGCCAGGTATAGTATGGCGGCTCGTCCATTTGCGCCTGCATATAGACCGATGAAACCACGTGGGATGGAGAGACATCCTGAACGAACCCATCAGACACTGATACACTTTCCGTCGTGCTGTCGCTCACGCTCTCTGATGCGAACGCAGCTGACACATAAGGGTTTGCAAGGTTGAGCACTTGTGTTGTCAGCACACTTGCCTTAATCATTCGATTTATATGATTCTTATTTCTTTTTTTCTTACTCATATACGTGCTCCTTTTACTTAGATGTGAATGGAACGGTGAAATTCACGGATGTCACTCTTGATTTCTATATAGTCTTGCTGACATTTCCATATGAAATCCCCGAAATATAGCAGCATTTGCTCCCCTCTACCCAAAGGATTCCTACTGCTTTGAATAGCGTCCATCTTACTGTACAAAAACTCATATCGCATACGTTGACGAGGCAAAACATATATCTTAAAAAAACAATTACCTAATAATGAGGCAAACAAATCGTCAAACTGTCCGAACAACACGTTCAGCATATGAGCCTGATTTAGGCCAATCTTATGTTTAATTTCGAGCAGAGCATGATGAATCTGTTCCATAATGGCTTGAAAAACCTCTTCATCCCGCTGGAGTTCTTCAATTCGCGACCTTAGGAACATGAGATCATATTCCGAACTATTGCTGGTTTGTAGCCACGAATCATTAACCGCACCTTTTAAGCGCGTCTGGATTACCTCTCCCAGGTTCTGGAAATATGCACCTTTAATAGTAGCCCCTTCGCGTGTAGTGTTGATAAATTCAGTTCCCTTCGCTCTACTGATGTAAAATTCCATTTCTGTTTTCATTTTGATAAAAGACTGTCGTGTAACCACCTGCTGGCCATGAACGCCCTCTACACGTGGCAAATCTGCACTAGCTGGTACGCCTTTGGCATGGGTAATCCCCTCGGCATAATATTGCTCCCCCCGATAAGCTAAATTTTGCCCTACCAACACAATAGGATCTGCCTTCATCCGGATCATACATTGGAGCGCAATGACGGCTACAGAAGGAGCGTCATTAATAATCGTGGGCTTATTTCCCTCGGATGTGCGCAATACATGCTTGGAGAGTTCATCCTGAGAGATGATGATATGCATGAGACGCCCTGGATAGGCATCGAGTGTGTGTTTACCGACTGTACTGCCGAAAACGAGGGGGATAGAATCAATTTGCTTGTCGATCACCTTCTGAATTACATTTACGTTGTATTCATTAGGGTCATAACTAAATGTTCCGTGCGGATAAATGCCGTGCTCCACCAGCGTGTTCACTGCAGAACCTACCGTAAACAGGTATGCAAGATTATTTTCTCGAATGTAGCGAAGGTGCTCAATTTCGTCGTTAAGCGAAGGACCAGCAGAAATAATCAAGACCGGCTTGCCTTCTATGTACTCTGAGCCGGCATGCAGAAAGTCAGAACTATGTAAAATAAAGGGAAAATTGTGCATGCTGTTTAGCGCCCACTTTTTTTCGTAAACATGGTTGATAGCCATTTTTTCCTTCTTATTAGAGACCATTCTATACAATGTTTCATTAAACTTCTTCAATTCCGCAGTAAATAAAGCTCGATATGGGAGCCACGGAATGACCAGCACTCCAGATACACGGTCAATCAACCTGTGCAATATTCCAATTGTCTCCCCAGTAATTGCTCCTACCATCACCTCTTCGATCTTCTCACCAGCAAGCCAATCGTTTTCATTCAGATTCTGTAAAAAAATATTCATCACGCCAGTATCCGGCTCGACAATGGAGAAACTAGTATTTGGGTGAATGCGCAGAAATTCACGAATATGATACCCTAGTCCTACTCCAAAAAAGATCACGTGCGCTTGAGGCTCTACTTCTTTAAAACCAGATACAAACAACTCTGCTTCCCGCACAGGCTGCTCACGATCATGCAAATAATATGAACGTCCCTCACGAGTCGTTACTATGTTAGGCTCATTGGGTTCAGAAGTTAGCAACTCATTTCCTTCTCGTGCCTGAAGCAAATGAAGCCGAGGAAAACGGCGATATAAGGAGTTGTCCCTTCGATGCTGTGATGCCATTTTTTAATCCTTTCCACCGAATATTTCATAAAACCAAACAATACAGATCAGATGGCTCAGACCATATATCACCAAATTGGGAATAGCATTCTGATTTTATGTAATATCTGCGACAATATATTTATTCAGAAAAAAATAATCCTAAATTCACCTGATTATGGATTAAGTATCGGTTATTCACGATGTAAACTTTAGGTCTTAAGAACCTATTTACAAATAAAAACTTTGTAACCAGCAAAACATCTGTGTGAACTGACCATATATGGACTCCAATGCGGCAATTCATCTGTATATCGCGTTTTAGATCCACAAAAATTAAAGCTAACAGTAATTATGAATTCATTTAAATCAATATCAAACTAGTATAATCAAATAATTATTACATAATTGTAATTTTATTGGTTTGTTAACCCTTTCAACACATGATACATTGGAATAAAGAACCTCCCACAGATCGGCATCGGTGCGTAGTTCTCTATCGGGCTAAGAAAGGAATGGCTTGTCTTGCAAAAGAGAGAAATTCAGGAGACTCCTCTATATTCCCTAAAGCTATATAACTTTTTTCTATATGGAGCTATGGTCATTTTCTCCAGCTTCTTCCCGTTGTATTTGCAAGATATCGGCATGGACAAGCTGGAAATCGGGAGTCTGATGGCCATCGGGCCTTTTGTATCCGTATTCGCGAATCCTTTTTGGGGATATACAAGCGATCGCAGCCGAAACCTCCGGCGTATTCTATTAATTATGATTATAGGTACATTGTTACTGCTGCAAGCTTTATTTCATGTTCACACGTATGTCATGATTTATGTGTCGATGATTGGCTTTTATTTTTTCCAGAGCCCGTTATTCGCCCAAAGCAACACCCTGATTCTCAGTTATATTGAGGGCACAGACCGGAAATTTGGTGCTTTCCGTATATGGGGTTCCTTCGGTTGGGCTGTGGTTGCAGCCGTTGCTGGCGTAGTGGTGGACCACACAGGAATATCTAGCATATCGACTATCTTTACAGTACTTCTTCTGGCTGCATTGGCCTGTACATTGGCAATTCCGCCACTGAAGAGCACTGTGGAGACGGCAACCATCCATTTGCGTGGCTTTGGCAGTATTTTATTAAACGGATACTTTATATCCTTCATATTATTAGGTATTCTCGTATCCATTCCCAATTCAATCAACAGCGCCTTTATGTCCCTGTATATCACCGAATTGGGCGGTTCCAAGCTGATGCTTGGTTTTGCCGTTTTTATGTCATCGGTATTCGAAATTATTGTCTTTTTGCTGTTTGATCGCTTCTTGAGAAAAAAAATGACCGTGATGGTTGGCTGTTTGGCACTCGTCAGTCTGCTGTTTGCCTTACGTTGGGAACTAATGGCTCAGGCCACAGACCCGATTCAGATCGTGTTCATTCAAGCACTTCATTGCGTCACCTTCGGTGGATATTTCTATGTAGGCACCCAGTTGACTGTCCTGTTCACGCCTGCAGCATACCGATCATCCGGACAGGCCGTATATACCTTGACCTGGAGTGGCATATCCGGGATCGTAGCAGGTTTTGCAGGAGGTTGGCTATTCCAGAACTTTGGCGGTGAAATGATGTACCATGCAGGTGTCTTCTTCGCCCTGCTGGGCTCTGCGGGATTCGCTATCATGTGGTATATGCTGTACAAGAATGGTTACCAGCCAGGACATGGCGGCGAGCACAAACCAATAGATGAAGCACCACAACGACAATAAAGTGTCTTCAAGTCAATGGTCAGGTGAACCATGAAGAACGCGTATGTGTGCATAAAATAAAGGAGTCTGCCGTTGGCAGACTCCTTTTCAAGTTGGTCGCACGAAGCTACCTTTTGCCCCACTCTCTCCAGCATCTTATTGCTTAGGCAATTGGAAAGAGCTTTTCAGTGACACCACGCGGTTAAATACAGGCTCACCCGGTTTGGAAAGCTTCGGATCTACACTGAAATAACCATGACGGAAAAATTGGAACTTGTCCTGCGGTTGAGCTTCTTTCATGTTCCGTTCTACATAACCATGAGCAATTTCCAAAGAGTTTGGATTTAATTGATCAAGGAATGTTTTTTCCGATCCATCCTCTTCCAAGGCCTCTGGTTCCTCTGCGTTAATCAATGGCTCATACAAACGGAATTCGGCCGGCACAGCCTGAGTAGCCTCTACCCAATGGATGGTCCCTTTCACTTTACGGCCTGTAAAGCCCGATCCACTTTTGGTTTCTATATCATAGGTACAGTGAATCTCCGTTACACGACCGTCCGCATCCTTAATGACATCATTGCATTTAATGAAGTAAGCATGTTTGAGACGCACCTCATTACCAGGGAACAAACGGAAGTATTTGCTCGGTGGATTCTCCATGAAGTCCTCACGCTCGATATAAATTTCACGAGAAAACGGAATTTGGCGTGTTCCAAGCTCCGGATTTTCTGTGTTGTTCTCCGCCTCCAGCATTTCCACTTGTCCTTCAGGATAGTTCGTAATGACCACCTTCAACGGATCTATAACTGCCATCGTACGTGGTGCCTTAAGCTTCAAGTCCTCACGCGCAAAATGCTCCAGTACCTGTAAATCAATAACTCCGTAGGCTTTGGAAATGCCTGTCTCATATACGAAGCTGCGAATGGCCTCTGGCGTATAACCGCGACGACGCAAACCGGAAATGGTCGGCATCCGCGGATCATCCCAGCCGTCTACGTGTTTTTCATCAACCAGAAGTTTGAGCTTACGTTTGCTGGTTACCGTTTGAGCTAGATTTAGCCGTCCAAATTCGTATTGATGAGGGACGTTTTCCATCTCGCATTCAGCTACAACCCAATCGTACAGTGGGCGTTGATCTTCGAACTCCAGTGAACAAAGCGAATGCGTTACACCCTCAATCGCATCTTCCAGCGGATGAGCATAGGAATACATTGGATAGATGCACCAGGTATCGCCTGTATTGTGATGGGGTGTGTGTGAAATGCGGTAAATCACCGGATCACGCAAATTGATGTTTGGCGAAGTCATGTCAATCTTGGCACGCAGCACCTTTTCACCATTCTGGTATTTGCCTGCACGCATTTCTTCAAACAGCTTTAGATTTTCTTCCACACTGCGATCTCGATAAGGACTGTTTTGTCCCGGTTCTGTCAGTGTTCCGCGCGTTTCACGGATTTGGTCCGCGCTTTGGTCATCCACGTAAGCTTTCCCTTTTTGGATCAGCAGGATAGCACGCTTGTACATTTCTTCAAAGTAATTGGAGGCAAAATGCTTTTCCTCCCATTCATAACCGAGCCACTTCACGTCCTCCTGAATGGAATTCACGTATTCCGTGTCTTCCTTCGCCGGATTGGTGTCATCAAAACGCAGGTTCGTGCGTCCTCCGAATTCATCTCCCAACGAGAAATTGATCCAGATGGCTTTGGCATGTCCAATATGCAAATATCCGTTGGGTTCAGGTGGGAATCGTGTAACAACTTGCTTTACCTTCCCCGTACGTAAATCCTCTTCAATAACATTTTTAATAAAATTGGGGGGAGTAATCGGCTTCTCCACACTAATCAACCTTTCTTCCGTATAATCTGTGTACAACCTGTTCCCTTAAATATACCCTTTCACACCGCATAACTCAATAAAATGAAAATTAGGATGCTCTCTTCAGCGAAAAAAGATGCAAGTTATGAAAAAGAGTTAACATTTTCGGCGGATAAATTCGTTATAGTGTATATATCTTTTATTTTAATCGGAAAAGGAGACCCACCCGTGTTTAAGCTGTTGATCGTCATCCTACTGTCTATGCTATTGTCCTCTTCCGTTATGACTTCCGATCATCCTTCCTCAGGCATGGTGACCGAGACTGTACGATCTCATCCGCTGGCCAGTGCGCCAGAAGACTCGTCTGTCTGCTTATATGCCATAAGCCCGTCAGAGGGGATATTTCATTCAGCCGTACTGGAAATCGGCCAGCAACGCCGCACATTCCAGTGGGCTGGCTTGGCGGATATCTCCGCTGCACCCCAGTTATATTACAGAGATGTAAACGAAGATGGTGTCCGTGAAGTCATTGTGATTCTCACGCGTGCCTCGGGAACGGGTGTGGAATTGCAGGAATTGCATATTATTAACGCACAGACGATGGAGGAATATGCAGTGGAATCGGCAGCAAATGCGGTATCCCAGCGAGTACACAGCTCAGTGGAGCCGCGTGACCACAACCGCCAGGTGCATATCGCTGTTACGATTGACGGTACTACACACACGATGGACCCCAAAGCGTCCGTATTTTACGATGATCCAGCCCACTTTACAAAGCATCTCGATTTTAGCTCTGTTGTAATATATGATGCTGAACAATCCCCTCTGCATGCCACTGTATCTGGTAGCGTATCGCCAACCGAATTTGTAGGGGATTTGGATCTGAAATATGTATATGAGCAGGGGCGGTTCCGGGTGGGACCTATAAAATATGAAGCTTCCTCTCCCTTTTGACGACTCTCGCAGAATAAGGTAGCATGGGATTAAATGCTAGACTGGCTGGTTTAGCGATTTTCCGAGTGAAAGAGGGGATTCATCATGTTTACATATGCGTTGGACGAACGCACAGTCCTTCGGCCGCTTACCAAGGAGCATGTGCAGCCTCTGTTTGAGCTGATCGAAATGTCCCGTGACCGCCTGCGTCAATGGCTACCATGGGTAGACTCCACCACGGAAATCAGCCATACAGAGCAGTTCGTGCAGGGCGCCTTGAAACAAGCCGCAGAGAACGGCAGCCTGACTGCGGGAATTTGGCTAGACAATGAGCTTGCTGGCATCATCAGCTACCATGAGATCAATTGGGCTCACCGTTCGGTCAGCATAGGATACTGGCTGGGACACGGCTACGAAGGACAGGGCCTCATGACCAGCGCCTGCCGCGTATTCGTCGAATATGCGTTGATGGAGTTGGATTTACACCGAGTCGAAATCCGCTGTGCAACAACGAATCGCCGCAGCCGCGGCATTCCAGAACGCTTGGGCTTTGTGCTCGAAGGCATTGTACGCGAAGCAGAGCTGCTGCCAGATGGATATATGAACCACGCAGTGTACGGTATGCTCCAGAATGAATGGAAGCAACTTCGGTAACTTTGTACTGCACAACAACGCCGCAGACCTGATCAGGTCTGCGGCGTTGTTGATTATGAGTTAGACATTGCGACCGAATGTTGCTGCCTGTCTGTTACCTCCGGCCTATTTTAAAAAATAGGCCATTAAAACATCATCCACGAATTGGCCTGCGATATAAAACTCCTCATGCAGCCGCCCTTCAATCGCGAAACCGCATTTTTCGTAAAACATAAGGGCTTCCGTATTACAAGAGAGTACGCGCAAACTCAATTTGCGTATGCCTTCCGCAGCTGCAATGTCCTTCATGGAGTTCATAAGCGCCGTCCCAATACCTTTGCGATGATAGTCTGGATGTACAGCTATATTTATTTCGAGTACATGACAATTACTAGCCAACAGCGTTGGAGGACGAAATCCAATATATCCACAGAGCACTTCCTGCTCAATGGCGACCAGTTGAGAGCCCGGAGGCGTATTGCGCAGAAACTCTCCGCGCGACTTCCATGACAGCGAGGCAGGAGCCGTGCGTTCGTTCCACACCAATTCATCCAGCGCAATCAGATCAGGAGCATCCTTCATCTCCGAATGACGTATCGTCAAGGGTTGACTTGTAAACAATTCCTTTCAATCCTTCCTGTGAAGGCTTTCCTGAAGCAATAACTGCAACCATCTGTCACTTATTGTACCATAGTTACAGGTCATTATTGAACTTTTGTTGGGACTTAAGAACCGGGAACACCAACCTACGAAGTAGTAGTATCCAAAGTATCCAAATCATGCCGGGAACGGTTCAACCAGCTATGCAGAACGAAAAACAGAATGGATAATACCGCTACGCCTGATGCCAGCCAAAGTGTAGGCGGTAAGCCGCCGCCATCATACAACTTCCCCATAACATAAGGTCCCATCACCCGTCCGGCTGCACCAATGCCCCCCACAAGTCCAATGTAAAAGGGTGCACCCCGACCTCCATGATCAGACAGGAATGCGGGAACCGCAGGTGCAATCAGCATTTCTCCCAGGGTCGCCAGTATCATAGCGAATATCATCCCAGTATAGTTCTGTGTGCCCAGAATGACAATATAGGCGGCCAAATAAAATCCTCCAGCCCATGTCATTTGCGCCGAAGCGTGGTGGGCATACAGGCGTTTGATCCAGAAAATAATAGGTTGTGCGGCAAAAATAAGGATACCATTCAACGTCCAGAGTAATCCATACATCGTTTTAGGTAAGCCCTGCTCAATAATGTAGGGAGAAACCCCCGTATTCCAGATGGAATTGCCAAACCATAAAAAGAGCGAGCCTAATCCTACAAAGAGATACAGCCTGGTATCACGAAACAGCAACCGAGCTGGCATTTCTTCTCTTTTCATCACGGACTTGCTGAACTGAACTTCCCCCTCTTCCCGATCCACCCTACTTAAATAAGACCAGAAGAACCCGGCAAATACCGCAGAAGTTACCCCGTTCATTACAAAGCTGAGCTGATAGGAAAGGTCAGCCAGAACACCGCTCAGTCCCGTTCCAAGTGCGACCCCAATATTGTTCGCGACATAAATAATATTAAACAACTCTCCACGTCGGTCAGCAAAACGAAAACCTACAAAGGCCTGAATCGCAGGCACAGATACCACATTAAAAAAACCGATAAAGCCCATCATGATGACAAATGAGACCCAATGACCGCTGGTAAATGGAAGCGAGAGAAGCCCCAACGCATTCATGGCCAATGAGCCGACAATCAGTTTCTTGGCTCCAATACGATGATAAAGGGCTCCGCCCAGCACTTGACCAAAAATTCCACCCAAGGACTGCACTAAAATCGCAATCCCCGCATCTTCCATACTACGGTTCAGTTCGTCAAAAACATACATACTAACGAGCGGCCACATGAGGGAACTTCCGGCGGAATTAATCAGGCTGGCTACAAGAAATACTTTTACTTCTTTCGGATAAGACTCCAACCATTTCATATTTTTTGCTTCTCCTTTTGCACCTGACGCCATAAAAGGCAGATTCTCATTGGCGCTTCACATTCACCACCGTTGAGAAAAAAGTAGCTCCCTGTCCCATATCCGACAGCCGGTCAGAGGTTAACACATTCGCACGCTGTCTGCGTCCCTTGCTTTCCCACCATAATCCTTGGCTAACCACCGTACCGGGCAGCATCAGATCGGTAACCTTGGCTTTTAACTCATACGTTCCTCTGTCATTCCAGACGGTGACCGGATCACCATCTGCGATGTCTCTTGCCTGAGCATCCTCCGGGTGAATTTGCAGCAAGGGCTCCCGCTCCAGTCGCTGATGCTTGGGCAAATTTGCGAAAGTTGAATTCAAGAAATTATGGTTTGGCGGTGAAACAAACATCAATGGAAAACGATCATCCGCTTGTGGTCGACGCTCTCCGTCGTACCCTTCGATCAGCGGTACATAAGAGGGCATTGCGGGCAGACCTGCTTGTTTCATTTTTTCCGAATACAACTCGATCTTGCCTGAAGGCGTAGTTAGACGCTCCAAATAATTAGCCTTTGGCGTCATATCGAGCTTTACAAAAGGCGACTTTTTTAAGGCATCCAAGGTCACACCGTTGAGATAAGGGTTTGTTGGATTATCCAGCGCACCTGCGATCATATCCTCTTCACTTTCCGTAAAGGCAGCTTCATCAAAGCCCATTGCCCGTCCGAGCAGGCTAAACAGCTCATAATTGCTTTTGCTTTCTCCAAGCGGATCAATGACGGGCTGCTGCATTTGGATATAGTGGTGCCAGTACGATTTGTATAGGTCTGTACCTTCAAAAGAAGACGCGGCAGGCAGCACAATATCTGCATAGCGGGCCGTGTCAGTTAGGAACAAGTCATGAACAACCGTAAACAGATCCTCTCGTTCAAATCCCTTCGTCACCCGTTCCGAATCGGGTGCTACAACTACCGGATTACTACAATATACGAATAACGCCTTAATCGGCTGTTCCTTTTGTAATAGCGCCTCTCCGATCTGGTTCATGTTGATCACCCGGGCATCCGGGTTCTTTCGTAGATCAGGACGCTCCAGATAGGCGCTGTTAATCTTGGCATAAGCGCCATTGGAGCGCGACGCTCCCCCGCCGTGCTTTAACCATTGTCCCGTGAGTGCAGGCAAGCAAGTAACTGCGCGTACGTTCATACCGCCATTATCATGATGCTGAAGCCCATTTCCGATATTGATATAGGCCGCTCGCGCCTTCCCGTACATTTCCGCCAGACGGATAATATCCTCTTCCGGCACGCCGGTAATCCGTGACACCCGTTCTGGTGTATACGTCTTGACATGCTCCCGCAATTCGTCATGACCTACGGTGTAACGACGTAAAAACTCATCGTCTGTCAGTCCCTGATCAAACAGTACATGCATAACACCCAGCGCGAGTGCCGCATCCGTGCCCGGATATAACGGAATGAACCAATCCGCCCATTGCGCAGTCCGGTTGCGATGAACATCAATAACAATCACCTTAGCGCCTTTTTTACGTGCTTTCTCAGCCAATACGACCTGATGCATGTTGGTGCTGATGACATTTCCGCCCCACACAATAATGAGCTCTGCATCCTCTGTATCCTCCGGGCTCGTACCGCCCTTAAACCCCATAACGGATGCCCAGCCTTCATTCCCAGCCACGCTGCAAATCGTCTGATCCAGTTGGCTTGAACCCAGCGCATTGAAAAAGCGGCGGTCCATTCCATCTACACTCAACACACCCATATTGCCATAAAAGCTGTAGGGGAGAATCGACTCCGGTCCGTCCGTACGTATCAGCTCCTTGAACCGACCTGTAATGGTATCGACCGCCTCCTCCCAGCTAATTCGTTCAAACTTCCCTTCCCCTTTGGCGCCTACACGCTTCAACGGATACAGAACCCGATCCGGATCATATACCCGCTCGGTCATATTGCGGACTTTGTTGCATATAGCCCCTTTGGTAATGGGATGATCCGGATTACCAGTCACCTTGACTATCTTTCCATGTTCCTTGTGAAGCAGGAGCCCACATGTATCCGGGCAATCCAACGGGCATACAGCCGGAAAAATACCGTTTTGCTGTTCCGTCATCCGCTGTCCCCTTTGTAAGTTATGTTGAAGTGTGGCCTCAAGAGGCGCGCTATTGCGTTGATCCATGGTGTTAATGCTCCTTTCCGTTACCGTTTCCAAAAATTACACTGTTCTTATCATATCTACAGCTTTGATCTATGGCAAGAGAAGGATTTTACCACACAGCCTCTTTCAAAATATTAAAAAAATCCATCTGCTACATAGTGCAAGACGGATTTTAGAAATCATAATTATTTTTTTATCATGCTGTTTCACTCTTACGTACTCAGGGTAAAAGAGATCAAGGCATTATGGACGAGAGCACACTCATCCTCCATGCCAAATCATGGACCACTCCCAAAAAAATCCGCCATGACAGGTTTCGTTCCCCCGGGCCTGTCATGGCGGATTTGCTTTGTTCATTGATTCATAAAGTAATGTGATTACGCATGGTCACTCAACGGATTGGATGCAACTGAAGAAGTAGTTTGAGATTCATTTGTGGAATGTACCTTGGCTTGAGTTTTCTTCAGATAGGCCAGCCAATAGGCTCCAGCCACAAACAGGCTACCTCCCACCAAATTCCCCAACCAGACCGGAATGAAATTCATAACATAGTCTGCCCACGAAAAATGTCCTGCAAAAATAGCTGCTGGAATGAGAAACATATTGGCAACAACGTGCTGGAACCCAATAGCAACAAAGGACATCGTCGGGAACCAAATTCCCATGATTTTGCCGCCAATGGAGTCTGTACTGTATGCCAACCATACAGCCAGTGCTACGAGCCAGTTACATCCTATACCTGATATAAAAGACTGTAAAAAGCTTTCATGCAGCTTATGTCCTGCCATATCCACGACCTTGTCCAGATAAGGACCTGTTTCTGTCAAGCCCAGAACATGCCCAAAGAAAAACGCAACAAATATGGCACCTGCAAAATTACTGAGCGTAATAATCGCCAAATTACGAAGCATGGCTCCTGTCTTGATTCGTCCTGCCCATCTCGCCAAAGGGACTGCCATCATATTGCCAGTCAGCAATTCGCCACCAGCGACCAAAACTAATATCAGACCTACAGGGAACACCGCAGCTCCAATAAAGGTAGCAATGCTTCCCCACTCTTTAGGTGCACTTGCAATAACACGTATATCCAGCAAAAACCCGAGTGCAATAAATGCACCTGCCAAAAATCCCAATACCACCGCCACAGTCCACGGGTTGTTCGCTTTGGCCACTCCTGTTTCGACCGTCTTCTCGGCGATTTGCCCCGGTTTATAGCTTGCCATCTGCCCCCGCTCCTTTAATATCTTTTAAAATATTCTTCTTTCATATTTTATTTAAAATCAGTGATTTTGTTTGTGAAAAAAATCACTTTCTCAGATATAAAAAAACAGCCCTCCTAAAAGGACTGTCTTTCTGTATGATTACATCTACTGCGCTACTAATGCGCTTTACATTTAATTGTATTCTTCCTTTTCAACGGCTCTCAAGAACCAAAGAACTCCGCCCAGACCGACGGCTGCGACAACTACAAGAAAAAGGATATAAAACAAACCCATTATCTACTTCTCCCCCTAATCCTTATGCTCTCTATATTGTACTATAAGGATTCATCTATACGCTTCAGATTGTTGACAAACTTATGAACAATGTCACAGACAAATTAAATTATACAGTAACTGGATTTCGTTCCGATATCGTAGGCAATGCTTGCAAGCCTGCTGCGTTCAGGAAATTCCAAGGTTTGTTATAGTGCGGCTGGAAGAAGAAATCGACAAAAGCCAACTGGTCAATGGTCATATGATTTTGAATCGCTACAGACAGTGTGTTAATGGATTGCGTCAAATCCACCTTCGACATAATTTGGGCCCCGACAATTCTTCGTGTCTCCTGCTCATATACAACTTTCAGCAGCACCTTTTCAGAGGTTGGCATAAACTCAGGACGATAGCTGTCCTCGATTGTTACAGTTTCTACAGTCATCCCCTCGTCCATTGCTGCGGCTTCTGTCATTCCTGTTCCTGCAATATTATCTTCGTAAATTTTGATGCCTGAAGTTCCTTGTGTTCCCATGTAGGAAATGGTCGGCTGTACCAGATTCCGTGCCACCAGCGTCCCCATACGAACCGCATTGGTCGCTAACGGAATATACGCTGTTTTGCCAGTCGGATTATAGCGAATTGCACAACTGTCGCCTGCTGCAAACACATCCGGGCAGCTACTTTGCATATAATTGTCTACGATAATCGCACCATTAGGCAACATATCTACCTGACCTTTCAGCAGATCCGTTTGAGGCCGGAAACCGATACAAAGTATAACAAGCTCTGTTTCATATTCTCCTTTGGAAGTCACAACCTTGCTCACTTTACCGTTAGTCCCCTCAAAACGACTTACTGTCTCGCCAAGTACCAGCTTAATGCCATGTTCTCTCAGAGAGTTTTCAATTCGGTCTGTATACTCATGGTCCAAATATTTATTCAATATACGATCAGCACTGTCGATCAACGTTACGTTTTTGCCGTTCATTTGGAAAGCTTCTACCAGTTCAACCCCAATGTATCCAGCTCCGACGACTGTAATGTTCTGTACGTGCTGGGCTTTCTCAATGATTTCATTCGAATGATTATAGTTTTTGCAGAGCAAAATATGATCAAGTTCAATGCCTTCCAGCTTCGGAATAATTGGCCACGATCCGGTAGTTACAATCAATTTATCAAATGTGTCGGTAAATTCCTCACCTGTTTGGAGATTACGTGCATGCAGCGTTTTGCCAACTGTATCGACACTCGTTACTTCATGAAGCATCTTGGTCACTACACCCATGTCAGCCAGCTGATCTGGGGAAGAATAGAACAATCCGTGCGGATCTTTAACGACACCACCGACGTACAGTGCAATACCACAAGATAAAAATGAAATATTGTCATTACGCTCATAGACTGTAATTTCGGCATCTGGATAACATTTAGCTGTGTTGACAATGGCTGCCGTCCCTGCGTGTGTACATCCGATAACTGCTACTTTCATGTTGAATTCCTCCTTGGTGTATGGGCATAAAATGTATAATAATTGTGAATACTTTCACTTATACGACTCGTTACTTCTTGTGATTTATTTCACTTCATGTGCTCATTATAGTGTGATATTTTTCACATTACAATAGCTTTCTATGTTATTCACAGTTTGTCCACATTTTAAAAAACAAGGATAGCTGAACTCAGCCGTTTGCTGAAATCTTTTTTTGGCTCCATTCAGTTTTCCCTAGGTGCCTCCTGTTTATGCCCTTGAAACAGACTCTCACATGATGCGTCAATCATTAGGCAAACGCGTATGTAGAAATAAAAAAAGGTCCGTTTCCCCGAGACAGGCGGAAACTAGACCTTGTTAAACATACATTAGTTTAAATAGACGAAGCCATTATAACAACTGCTCAATGGCACCTTTCATCGCTTCCGGTGACTCCTTAGGCTCAAAACGCGCCACAGGCACACCCTCACGATTCACAATGAATTTTGTAAAATTCCACTGAATTGTTCCATCTTCCTGTTCGCCAGGCTGCTGTTTCTTCAAATATTCAAACAGAGCTGCTGTATCCGGTCCATTCACATCCACTTTGGCGAATACCGGGAAATTAACCCCGTAATTCAATTGGCAAAATTCAGCTGCTTCCTCGCTGCTGCCTGGCTCCTGACCACCAAATTGGTTGCAAGGGAAACCTAAAACAACGAGTCCCCGATCCTTATATTCATCATAAAGCTTTTGCAGCTCCCCGTATTGCGGGGTAAGTCCACATTTACTAGCGGTATTGGCAATCACCAGCACTTTACCTGTGTAAGTTTCCAGAGAAACCTCCTGATTGGCTGGTGTTACAGCATTATATAAATAGACAGACACACAGCATCCTCCTTCATGTCTTTTGTTTTAGATTCTTAACCTATTTTACCCAAAACGTGACGGACATGCCAATATCCACAGACCTTTAGCGTGATGCTACCAACTGATGCCTCTCCTAACCTCTCGCTGCCACTTGGGGTCTAGCATCCCGTCGCTCGGCAACAGAACCCATCGTTTGCTTCTCTTCCATATTCATTCCCTTTACTGCTTGGCTTACCGTAGGCTGACCAGCTAAAGCATACGGAAGACAGAGCGGTACACCCGTACGAGGATCAGTTACAATATCCGCTTCAATCCCGAACACCTCGCGTAGCACATCCGGGGTCATAACCTCAGTCGGGGCTCCTACCGCCTTCGCTTTCCCTTTTTTGATCGCAATCATATGCTGAGCATACCGGGCTGCATGGTTTAAGTCATGCACGACCATAACAATGGTGCGTTCTGCCGAAGTATTCAGATACTCAAGCAGATGCAGCACTTCCAGTTGGTGTGCCATATCTAAAAATGTAGTCGGCTCATCCAGAAATAAGATATCCGTATCTTGAGCAAGCGCCATAGCAATCCAGGCGCGCTGACGCTGACCGCCAGAAAGCTGATCAATCGGACGGTCATGAAACTCGCTCATTCCTGTTACTTGTATTGCCCACTCTACCATCTTGCGGTCTTCCGCTTTCATGGAGCCAAAGCCTTTTTGATAAGGGAAACGTCCGTAAGATACCAGTTCCGTCACGGTCAATCCTTCCGGTGCAGTCGGATTCTGCGGCAAAATAGCCAACTGCTTCGCTACCTCCCGCGTGGATTGCTTATGAATGGATTTACCATCCAGCAGAACGCTACCGCCTTTAGGATTCATGATGCGAGCCATCGTTTTCAGAATGGTTGACTTACCGGAGCCATTTGCCCCCACCAGTGCTGTGATTTTTCCCTGCGGTATTTCTACGTTCAGATCTTCTACGATTAATCGATCCTCATAAGCAATATCCAGATTTGCCGTTTTCAGACGAAACATTTGGAATCATCCCTTTCCCTTATCCAATATATATAGTCACGGGCTTAACGCACGACATTCATCAAAACTTCATTCTATCTTTATATAATAAAGATATTGATAATCATTATCAAGTGTTAACTTACATATTCCCTCTAATATACAAATGCACTGCATCAATAACCCTTAAAAAATCAAAAAAAGATCACCGCCCTAAAGCGGTGATCTTTTCATTCCAGCAAATTCGCATTAAGCCTGTACAGAAGACAATCCAAATGCTTCAGCCATGAGACGGATAGATTTCATTTTGGCATCAAAGTCGTGGATAATGCTCGCAACCATGATCTCCTGTGCATTATAGTCCTTGCATAATTGCTCAAGCTGGTGCTTGACTTGTTCGGGTGAGCCGACCACCATGCGCTTGCGATTCTCACGAATTCGCATCCGGTCATAAGGCGTATACGGATACGCCAGTGCCTTTTCGACAGAAGGTGTCCCTCCGGTACGCGTCCCCTGCTCTAATAGCACGAGGGACAAATCCATGCTGGAAGCCAAACGATTGGCCTCCTCCTCAGTATCCGCACAGATCGCGAATACAGCGACAAGCGAACGCGGTTGCTCACTATGCTGGGAAGGCTTGAAGCTATGTTGGTATCCCTTCATAGCACCTGTGCCGCCTTCACCATTAATGAACTGCGCGAACGCGAAGCCTACGCCACGCTCGGCGGCCAGACTTGCGCTATCGCCGCTGGAGCCAAGCAGCCAGATTTCCGGCACGGTCTCTACGAGCGGCATCGCCTGTAGCGAGCCGAAGCGGTGCTGGTTGCCTGTGCTATCGTGCAAATAGGCTAGCAGATCATCCAGCTGCTCAGGGTACAGATCAACGCCGCCCCGCATTTTCCCCTCCTGCAAAGCTCTGGTAGCAATCGGCATTCCTCCAGGCGCTCGTCCCAGCCCCAGGTCAATACGTCCCGGATACAGCCCCTCCAGTACCCGGAAATTTTCCGCGACTTTATAAGCGCTGTAATGGGGCAGCATCACACCACCTGATCCTACTCGGATCGTCCGGGTACGAGCAGCCAGATGTGAGATCAATACCTCCGGGCTGGAGCCTGCAAGATTAGAAGCTGCATGATGCTCGGATACCCAGAAACGATGATAACCCAGACGTTCCGCCTCTATAGCAAGCTCAGCAGTCTTCTGTAATGCCTGTGAGTGCGTCATGCCTTCCGATACCGGAGATTGGTCAAGAATGCTGAGTTTTATCATAAAAAGTCTGACCTTTCTATTTTGGAATAAGAATAGGCATTAAGTATAGCACGTAAAGCCACAGTTAACCAAGAGGGGCAAAATAGCAGGTTTACAGCGCAAATTGTCATATTTATTTTTTATAGATTCGTCCTTACTTTAATTTATCTGCTTCATAAAGATGGGAACGTTTTTGAAAGAAACTAAACAGATGGGTCACGATTACTTTCAAGACGGCATAACCTGGAACCGCCAGTACAATTCCTACCACACCAAATAAATTACCTGCTGTCAAAATAACAAAGATAATCGTGATTGGATGCACCCGAAGAGATTTGCCCATAATTTGTGGGGAAATAAATTTACCCTCAATAAGCTGGACGACTGTCCATACGATAACCATTTTGAGCAGCATGACCGGTGAGGTAACCAGAGCTACGATTAACGCGGGTGTAATGGCAATTGCAGGCCCCAAGTAGGGAACCACGCTCGTAAAGGACGCAATGACCGCAAGCGTCAAAGAGTAGTCCAATCCAATAATCAGATAACCTATATACAGCAGCACTCCAATACAGAAGCTGACAATAATCTGTCCACGAATGTACGAGCTCACCTGATGATTCATTTCGGTCATGATACGATCCGTCTCTTTACGGAACATAGGTGGAAGCATTTTTAAAATCCACTGCGGCAATTTGTGCCCATCTTTCAGCAAATAGAACAGAATGAACGGAACCGTAGCGATCGCAAGCACAGTTTCCGTAATCACACCCAAAAAGCTGCCCACACCCGTCCATGCATTGTTAATAAGGCCAGATAACTTTTCAGAAGCCTTGGAGGCCAGTTCGGATGGATCTATTTGAATGGTGTTCTGGAACTGGTTCACAAAATTGCTGCCAATCAGTCTCTCAAACTGCTGTTTGACTTGCTCGGTGTAGGCAGGAACGTTTTGGATAAGACCCTGTATTTGATCACGGATCACCGGGATCACCGATGTAATTACAATAGTGATAATCCCTATAATGAGCAAAAACAGGACAATAATGGAATATACTCGTTTTACCTTATTCCGTTCCAGTACATCCACCAACGGGTTCAGCAGATAGTACAACACGCCGGACAAAATAACAGGGAGAATAATCGTTTTCAGCAATACGATGACCGGGGTAAATATGTATGAAATTTTCGTAAGCACTAAGATATTCAGGCCGATCAACAGTAGTACCAACAGGAATATCACAAACTTGTTGTTCAGAAAAAACTTCTTAAACCGTTCTTTCCATGCTGGAGTTATTTCCACATGACATTCCCCTTCTCTTTATACAGATGAATACGGTCTTTATCGTTACGATATATTTTTGGAACAAAATATACAAGATTATACCCAAATAAACACAAAAGCAAACAAAGCTGTACGTTATCGTACGAACTTCGCTTGCTTTGAATAGTTATGGAGTATCATTTGTCGTGGCGGCAGCCTCTACGGTCGTGGTCACAGGTTTGTTTTCCTGTTCAAAAAGGTTCTGTATGAACCGCTTAAGTTTCCGTTCATCCACACCCAACACCTGGGCACCTTTAATGGTTTCCCCGCGCACCAGCTCATTCGGCGGGATTTGCTGCTTCGCTACTGTTTTGGCGTCGATATTAAAACCCAATGAAGCCAGCTGCAACATTTCGGTTGTACTCAAATTCGTTTCAATATAAGGAGAAATGCTATTCAAAATACTCGGCAGTTTAATTAGCGATGAGGTCGATTGTATTTTACTGCCCAGTTCGGTAATGAATTTGCGCTGTCGCTCCGTACGTGTAAAATCCGAAGTTGCATCATGACGGAAACGCACATATTGCAGGGCTGTTTTGCCGTCCATATGCTGCATTCCCTTTTTCAAGTCAATATCAAACTGGTGTTTGTCTGCCTTGGACGTGTAATGCATGTCTTTTTCAACATCCAGGTCAATACCACCTACAGAATCAACCAAGGCAATGAAACCATTAAAATCAGTATATACATAATATTGAATCGGTATGCCGAGAAGATCGCTCACAGTCTGTCTGGTCAAATCCGGTCCACCGTAGGAAAAGGCCGCATTCAATCGGCTTTGCCCATGACCCGGAATCTTGACGTACGTATCACGAAGAATCGACATCAGTGTGGCCTTTTTCGTGACTGGATCAACAGAAGCAACCATAACCGAATCAGAACGCCCTGAATCTTCCCCACGGGAATCTCCACCTAGCAGCAGAATATTCACTCTCTCTGTCCCATCCCATTCCGGTGGAAGTGATACGTCTACAGGTTGTACATTGCTTGGGGTTTGGGTTTGCGGTTTAAATTTTGAGTCCTGTCCGGAAGCAACCGAAATTTGGTTCGTAAAATGATATATAGAATAAGCATAATATCCGCCCACTAAAAGAACTGCCGCAGTCACAGAAATACCTAGCCATTTTAAAAATTTTCGCATATTTTCGGGTAACCTCGCTTTTATTCATCATCGTTCGGCTTTTAAAAGCATACCCTTCCTGCAAGTTATCTGTCAATTCGCGTCGTTTTGTTCCAGGGGCGTTGTTCGTACTGGCTATACCTTATCTTCAGGTGTATTTGGTGTCGATTTCACAGCTTGGAGGTCGTCTGGATACCACGGATTCAAATGGACAAGCACCTCATATACCCGCGGCTCCCGCTTCATGACGGCCCGCTTGATCAGCCGGATAATATCGTGTCCTTGCTGAATTGTCAAAGAAGCATCCACTGAAGCACGGATGTCCACGATAATATAATGACCGTGCTCGCGGGCACGAATGCGGTCAATGCGCTGAACCTCGGCTACACTCAGTGCAGCTGCTGCGTAGCTTTCAATTTCCTCAGTTGCAATCGCCTTCTCCATGAGCACATCTATGGACTCGCGCCCCATTTCCCAAGCCAGTTTCAGAACCAGCAACGCCACTACGAATCCCGCAATGGGGTCGCCGTAAGATAAAATCGAAATATCCCAGTGTTCCCCGATCAGTCCTAATCCGATCCCCAATACAGCCGCTCCAGAGGCATATACATCAGCGAGGTGATCTTTTGCCGTCGCAATAAGGCCCTGACTATTGGCCGCTCTGCCAATACGAATCGTGTAGATATACAGCCACTGCTTCCAGAGCAGGGAAATAATGGCCGCTACCAATGCCAATATATGCTCTTGTGGCATCGGTTTGAACAGGGCGGCAATGGAGTGATAGCCGATAAATATACCTGCCCCGAACAATATGACTGCCACCACACTAGCACCAATGACTTCTGCCTTGCCGTGACCGTAGGGATGATCCTCGTCTGGCGGTTGGCTGGAAATTCTCATCGCTCCCAGTGCCGTCGCAGAAGCAATCACGTCTCCGGCGTTATGCACGCCATCGGCCACCAGCACCTTGCTGTTGAACATGAGTCCTGCGATTATTTTAATGCCAGTTAAGAGGATGTTGCTAATCAGGCTGACCCATGCCGAGACCATGGCACGCTTGCCCATATCCTGTTCCTGCATAATGTATAATCCCTCCAAATTATCTTTTAAAAGGTATCCCTACCCGCATTCAGTCACCTTAAGGCATCTTTCGTTGCTCTTTATCTTATGATGCTATTCTTGTAGTGACATAGATGAAGATTATAATAGCCCCGGAGGATGAGCCTCCCCGGGGCTATTATGATAACCATCGCGGAGTATTCTATGAGAATACCCCCATTTTATCTACTGGACCGACCACGTCGGCCTCCTTGACCTTGTCCGCCACGTCCACTGCTTTGCCCAGCCGAGCGGCCTTGACCTCCGCGGGCGGAACCGCCGCTGCTGCGGTCATATCCGCCGCGTCCGCTGCTTTGCCCAGCCGAGCGGCCTTGACCTCCGCGGGCGGAACCGCCGCTGCTGCGGTCGTATCCGCCGCGTCCGCTGCTTTGCCCAGCCGAGCGGCCTTGGCCTCCACGGGCGGAACCGCCGCTGCTGCGGTCATATCCGCCGCGTTCACTGCTGCTGCGGTTGGAGCGGCGCTCGCCGCCTGCGCCGTCACGACGACCGGACTGTTCGCGGCCGTTGCGGCGTCCACCGCCAGCATCGTTACCGCCAAAGGAGCGGCGGTCGCTTCTGCCTGAGCGGTCGCTTCTACCCTGCCGCTCAGCTGTATCGGGAGCAGGTCCACGCTGCCCGCGACCCTCACTGCTGGTGAATGTGACACCAGCAACTTTCTGGATGTTCCGAAGCTCAGGAACATCCCTTGGCGTGGCGAGCGTCACCGCAACGCCTTTGCCTCCGGCACGGCCGGTACGCCCAATGCGATGGATGTAGCTTTCGGCATCCTGCGGCATGTCATAGTTGAAGACATGCGTGACGCCTTCTACATCAAGGCCGCGTGCAGCTACATCTGTCGCTACGAGCAATTGAAGTTTTGCTTCACGGAACGCCTTCATTACTTGCTCCCGCTTGTTCTGGGACAAGTCCCCGTGCAGCTCACCGCTTTCGAACCCCATTTCCTGGAGCTCCTCATTCAGTTTGGCCGCCCGGCGCTTCGTACGGCAGAAAATAACTGCCAGATACGGACGATCTGTATTCAGTATATCCACCAGTGCCTGTTGCTTACCACGGTCTGTTGTTTGCACAACAACCTGACGGATTTGGCTCACTGGAACGGAAGAAGCCGATTTCACTTTGACATCTACGGGTTCGTTCATATAGACACGAGCCAGCTTGCGAATGCCGGCTGGCATCGTAGCCGAAAACAGCATCGTTTGTCTCCGGTAAGGAACCTCCTGAAGAATGGTCTCCACATCGTTCAAGAAGCCCATGTGCAACATTTGGTCAGCCTCATCCAGGACCAGCATTTTGATGCCGCTCAGATCCAGCGTCCCACGTCTCAGGTGATCCAGCAGTCGCCCGGGTGTACCGATAATCAGTTGGGCGCCGCCTTTTAGTTTACGAAGCTGACGCTCCACGTCCTGTCCTCCGTATACAGCTAGTAGAGATAAACTCGGCTCCGCAGCAGCCAAGCATTTTGCTTCCTCTGTGATCTGGAGCGCCAATTCACGCGTAGGTGCAATTACGAGCGCCTGCGGGTGCCGCTTGTCCAAATTCAGCTTTTGTAAAATCGGCAGTAAAAACGCAAGCGTCTTCCCCGTTCCCGTATGTGCCTCGGCGATCACATCCTGACCTGCCATCAACAGTGGAATGGACTCCTGCTGTACAGGTGTTGGCGTTGAGATTCCCTGCTCTTTCAAGGCTTCTACCCAATGTTGTTCCACGCCTAATGCTGTAAAATTCTTCAAGTGGTATTCACTTCCCTTATCTGTATTCAATCTGTGTCACGTAAAATAGGTTCATGTGCCATATGACATCTATCGTTCCATAGTTCAGAATTCCCATTTTTGTATCGGTTCTCATTCTCCCCTTTTCAGGAAGGGAGCATATCCGTTATCGTTGAATCTGTTCATGTAACTCAACATACGGCCGCAAGGCGGCTCAGGCCGTTCCATATATGACTTTCCTAGTATACGCGAAGTTGAACTGGTTTCCAAACGATTTTAACGAATAACGCAAAAGGTGAATTCAATGACCATGTCATATATTATGGTAGGAGAATTGGTAATTTATAAATAAAGGATGGATGCATGTGGTAAACAACCTGCATTATAATTTCATAATGACAGGTTCCTTATCGGAAAAGCACACTTTGTTTGCCGAAGAGTGCTTTTCTAACCTGTTCGATTGTTTTGAAACGCTCCTGAATATATCAGGAATCCGTAATACCCGTGTGTCTATCTATCAATCGAAGAAAGCCAAACACGGTAAGATTCATTGGGACAAGCAGGAACTGCTCCGCATTGTAACCGATGATGATTTAACTCCTTTGATGCTGGTTATTGAGGCTCCCAGTATCAAATCGTCCTATAACAAAGAGACAACGCCGGAAGTGTACATTCTTTTGTCCAATGACCCTATGGGCCAATCTCCCAACAATTGCGGGATGCTTGTTTCGATCCGTCAGGACGTTTATGAACGTATTGACCAAACAAGCGTCGAAGACGTTATGCTGCAGCTCAGCCAGTGGATAAAGGCAGACAAACTGTTACATAGCTCGCGCAACTTTTATGCTGGCAGCAAAGCACGCGCTATTATGGATATTCTTCCATTTATGCTCGAAAAGGATACCCCGGATATGAGGTTTATTTTTCAATCGTGGACTCCATTCCCTTCACCACACACTTAACCATCCGTCATACCATTAACCCTAGGAGGCTGCAATTTATGCAAATTCAAGTTCAAAAGGTCGAAAAAAAAGAAAACGAATATCTCATTCATTATCAAGCCGGCGGTGCACTGCCGTTCGTTCCGCACGATGTTGTCCTGATCCATGGCAAACAGTATTTTATAGGCACCATCTTGAAAGTAGAGCCCGAACAGGTCCTTATCTGTATCAATCCAGAATATGAAGACCAGCTGACAGAGTCCATCGGACTGGAACTGGCTTTCTCTCCTACCGTTTCTATTCAAGGTGCAGACAGCATTGTCGAAAAGCTCGGCTATTTTCCTCCCTTTCACTATGACCGAATCACGGCTGCCAATATGACAAAGGATCAGATTATGCTGACGATTGAGCTATCCCCCGCTAGCGTACTGCTCCCTAAATCACCGGATCTGGAGCCTTCGGCTGAGGCCCCAGTAATCCCTGAAGCTCCAGCCCAGGACATTCCGCGCTATGCAGTGACTTTTACATTTCTGGAAACTAAAGAGCATGTATTAAGCCCTGTAGAAACAGAAAATATCATTTTGCAACTTGACTTCCGTTATGAAGAGGCTGATATGGTCGTTGACATCGATGCCTTGTCGGGGCTGTCAGGTAGCTTTCTGTGCAGAGGCATCCGTGCAGAGATTACGGAACTTCATGAATAAACAAGAAGCCCGTGAGCTGTTGCGCTGTCATTCTTTTATTCATGATGATTTGGAGCATCCCAAAATGCGAAGCGGATTTCTAGGGATGCTTCGCCCCTTCCAAGGCGAACTGATCGAGGACAATTTTCATGAACTCATGACTATCATTGAAGTTCTGGCAGATGAGTTGGAGAAACCGTCTGTAGAACGGGAGCTTATTTCCGCTCTGTGGGGAGTTTGTCAATATACACAGGCATGGGCATTGCATCCTGATGGTATGCTGCAGCGAAATCATCTGCTGACCGTAGAGCAGATTAGTACCCTTGATGATTGGATTGATACAATCTCCTATGCGGTTATGGTGCTGCTGGAGGGTGGCGGAACGGAAGAAGCTTTATCGAACTACAGACAACGAGAGTAGGTAATACACAATGCCAAAAGGTAACCTGGCAAGAAATGAGGGAAGCATATGCCCATACAAACCGATGATGACGGAAAAACGTCCTTATCTATCTTCCCTACACTATCGTATGAAGATCGATTAGTCTCATTACGCGAATTAACAGCAATCCCCCAGCCTGTGGAGGACAACATTGCATTCCTTTGGCAGCTTGTGCAGCAATCATCCGAGGATGATCTGCTACGTATAGCTTTGGACTTAATCCGCAGTGATACATATATCTTAGTCAGGGGGGCCGCTTTTGCACTGCTCCGCGCACATAAAGCCCACCCTTTCGCACAACATGCGCTGAAGCAATTATTACAACATGAGGAATTCGGTGCATCTGCCCAGCGTGAGCTGTCCACATAATCGACAATCAAAGGAGAATCACTCTACTTATGCGTGTAAGAATATTTATATTCATATTGATTATCGGAATTATTTGTGTGCCTGCCTATTTCATTATGAGCAGCTTTGGATTATTCCAAAATGAGAAGGTGCTTGTACATTACAAGCTTGCCCTTGAGGTAAAGGGTAAAAAATATGATGCCTGGCCTTTAATCAGCAGCTATACCGCGATAGATAAAAAGGGGGACCCTCGTCAGCTCTACTATCAGGCAGAGGGCTCCGGCATAGAGTATCTGTTTCAGCTTGCCTATGGACAATATGAACTCAAGCCCTCCAAAGAAAATCCTTTTCTGGATGGGGGAATCCACTATACCATGGACCATCCTGAGTATGTACGTGAGGAAAAACAGTATGAGAACGCCAACGACTATACGGAGTTAACCCATTATTACAACCAACAGGAACAGGTTATTTATACTTACAATCCTGAGGCCAGCCTCGACAAAACCTACGTGCGCTCCATCATCACCGCTGGAATGACTCGCACCACTGGTAATTCAAGTAGGCCGGTGGAGGATGATTATATCAATATCAGTAAGCTGTTTAAGGACAAGCTGGGAGTAAATGTGAAGGTAGATGTGGATGAGGACAACAAAATCGTTACCCTGTTCATGTCATAATAAAACGAAAAGAAAGGAGAGGGCTACAAATGACAGAAACTCATCATATTAAATTAGGCCCCGCTTATTTGGAGGGTTGGGTTGTACCCGAAACCCCGGAGGCATGGGGTGAACAGGAATGGACAGGTAAGCTCCGTTCACAGACCGGAAATACGAAATTCCACATTTTTTACTATGGAGAATTCATGGATGAGCTGATCGCTGTAACGGAGTTTGCGCCCCAGCTCATTATTGCAGAAGATGCAGTCACAGGTGAGCAGATCGTAATTTTTGATGGAACCCGCCATGGTTACGATGCACTGCTGTGTGAAGTATATACTGAAGAACAGCAGAACAATCGCACTCCCCTGCTACCTTATCTGGACGATGACGGTGAGGATACCTTTGAGGTGACCGTGACTGCTTTTTATAATGTTGATTGGGATGACGAGTTTGCAGATGATGTGGATGAGAACGGACAGTTGGAGCTGATCAGCGGCGAACGGTGCGATTTTAAAGAGGCCAAGCGAAACGGTTTTGATGCGATTA
The DNA here is from genome assembly GCF_050516475.1 of Paenibacillus ottowii. Lineage (NCBI taxonomy): Bacteria > Bacillati > Bacillota > Bacilli > Caryophanales > Paenibacillaceae > Paenibacillus > Paenibacillus ottowii. Next base: position 2,975,746 of record NZ_CP191577.1, read on the forward strand.
GCATTACGATTATCAGCGCTAAAGGTCTAAAAACAGAGATCCTTCAGGAAGAGCTGGCCTGACGATGGTATTCAAAAGAATCAAACATCAGGAAGGCAATATTTTTGTTATCCCTCTGCATGACGGCCGATTTGCGGTATGTCAGGTGATCTGCGCACTATATGGTAGATTCAAAAAAGCGTTCTCCTTTGGTGTTCTATCCATAGGTCAGAATCAAGCCTACGAGGGTGAAGCTACATATCTCTCATTCACAGATTACCGGGGCAGATTCGAGGTTATATTCACCGCCACCCAAAATCTGACAAAGGGGGTATGGCCCATTATCGATCATCGCCCTCTATCTGAGGAACAACAGCAGCTAAAATATTTTAATTGCGCGGGCCATCTGTATTACGGGGATAAATATGTACGTAACCTGGAACTAAAAGAATATAATCAATATCCTGTAATGGGCGTGGCTGGATATGAACTGGTACAGCAATATTTAGCCCAAGCATAAAAGAACAAAAAGAATAGCAACTTAAAGAGCCACCTTAAAGTTCGAAAACCAGGGTGGCTCTTTAATGATTTAAAAGGGTTCAAATGTATAAGGGAATGGTGTACGATGTGTTCCCAAAATCGACTTTACGCGTTCTCCGTCCAGCAGCGATTCGACGAAGCTATACAAATCCGGGGCTGCATACCGAAAGTTGCCCCATGTGCGCAGATTCAAAGCATAAATCGGGAATTCACCCCGTTCATCAGGCGATTGAACATCCCAGACCAGCAGGTCATTTTCTTCACTGAAAGCGAAGGGAACCGCATGCTCCAATAGTTCCGGGAAACCATCTGGCTCCAGTGCCGCTTCTTGTAAAACCTCCTCCGATTCCAGTACATCATCAAACCAGGACCGCCAGTCATGGTAACGATGAAGCCATGAATCCGGGTGATCACCAAGAGGAATATGGATGTTCCATAGGCCGCATAACCGACCGTAGCCGAGAGTTTCGACGTAATCTATATAGGAAGGCGGAAAGCCCCGACCGTTTTCAAAATGATGATCTATAAGAAATTCCTCATCATAATAGGCCTGGAATTGCGGACGCTGCAAACCTGTAAAAATGCTCATGCTCGCCCTCTCCTTTCGCGCATCTCTATTCACCTTTTCACTCTTAGGCACATTGAAATGGCCTTTTTCAAGTGTTAAAATGGGAATAAGATGTATATTCTAAAAAAGAGTGAAGATGCGTCAACATCCTCACTCTTTGGCAACAGCCGCTTTTAAGGGCGGTGGCTGCAAGTTCACGGTATTCGAAATAGACCGGTTCCTACCACGGGCGGTCTATTTCTTTTTATGGAAGGAAAGAATCAGAATCACCAACGTTGCGAATTGAATCATCAACATTAAGGTGTCTTTAACCTCCACAGGCCTCACCTCCCTTACAGGAGACTAGCCGACCGCCCATTTAAGCCATTCTGTTGTTAAGGAATATTATAACATATGATATATAAAAAGTACGTTTTTACGCTCTTTCCGAAAAGGAGGAACGAACATGGAGCAAAAACGCTTCAAAGATGAGTATGGATATAAATATGACTTTGCCGCTGTGATCCGGAGAGGGGAACAGGTAGCTGTCCACTGCCCTCGCTGTCAGGGCCAAGCTTTTATTTCCAAATCCAAAGAAGACTGTTATTACGTTGTTCGCTGCTCTCATTGTTACTACACATTTCAGCAGCCAGAATCGTATAAATTCTATGCACGCGGCGTATGTGGTCATTGCGAGCGATATTTTAATATCGAAATTCATGATGACCGAACAGTTGCTCATAAAAATACCAATATACACTGTCCACACTGTGAGACACTTAATCAGGTTCCAGTGCATCGCGTGCAGTCACGTGAATGGCATACGGACGTGATCCAAAATGGAAAAGATCCTATTTTCCAGCTCCAGCTGTATTTCCTTGATTATTATCGTGGGAAACCAGTGTGGGCTCTTAACCGGATACACCTGAATTATCTGCTCTCCTATATCGCTGCCGAGTTGCGAGAAAAACCCACACCCGGTATGATGCGTACGGCTTCCCATTCCATTCCCAAGTATATTAAGGATGCAAAAAATCGCCAGTCCATCTTGAAAATATTACAAAAGCTACAGCATAAACAAGCGCCTAAGGGAGAGCATTCCAAACATGAGTATACAAACTTATAACAGCCTTGAAGCACGGGTCAAGACCGTCTGCCAAACTACCACCTACAATCTTGGCTGGAGATAGCGATTGTACAGGATGTCATGGAAGTGCTGCGCCTCAATGGAGGCGAACCGGATATTCATCGCATCGCGCAGGGACTGCGATATGATCATGAATATGACGCTTTTATGGAATAAACTTCTCTAGTAACTCTTTCACCTCAGGGGCAGCCTGCTTCAGGCTGTTTCTTAGTTTCTTTGCGCCACCCCATATACGATAAACGAGCACCTCTTGTTTGTAGTCCTCCAGCTTCTCAAGTACATCTACAAGCGTCTTCCATGTCTCCTTTTCCCAGGCACAGGCAAAAATAGCTTCCTCCGGCTCACCCAAACGACTTAATAGCTCTATTCGTAGTAGCTGACTTCGCTGCATCGTCTTTTCAAATCCTTTGGCTCCTCTCCCGTTTGGGCCTGGTGTCCATGAGGATTCTTTAGCCACAATAAGTCTATATTCAGCAACTAGTTCTTGATTAGAAAGGTCTTTTATTTTCTTCGTTCTCATCTGTTCTAGTCCTCCTTGGTGACTGCCAAACTAACGTAGCGCCCCTTAGAGTCAGTACGATACGCCGCTGGTCTTCTCTCGCGTTCAAGCCTGGCATGCCGCTTCCCCCTGCTGCTGTGGTATAAGGGGCGAGTCCTCCAAAAGCTCGCCCCAAAAGTCGGCTGTACTGCTATACAGTCGGCTTTCTTTCTGTTTTATGCCACTGAAATTCATTGAGCGTTTGGTCTAGCTGCACGCTTTTGCTAATGACACTCGGATGTTGAAACCCATAGCGACCAGCCAGCTCGTGCAGCTCCTGGCGCTCTCGCTCCATCTTCTGCAATAGCTCCGCACAATTCATGCGACGACCACCTTTCTAAAGGGATTTAAGGCCGCTCGGCGGGGTCTCTACTTTGTCAGACCAATCCTGCTGTACAGCTATGTTTCTACATCCTTATGCTGCTCGTGATAGCTGCTCTGCCGATCAAACTCTACATTCTCAAAGAAGCTTTCTATTGCCTTTTCAGTGTCCACGTCTACCGGGCCGATATCCGAATTGTTGTAAGCTCTACGGTAGCTATCCACCCAATCCATTAATTTCGTGGAATTGAGTTAGTGTTCCGATTCCTGATAAGCCAGATCATTCACCTGTTTTAGCAGCTCGTCCAAGAAATGATTGCTTCGGATGGTGTTTTCCCAACGCTTCATATACTTAATCCAGCCGATCACTAGGGTTCTATTCATCTGATTCAATCCATATTCACTCGCTTTCTTTTGCAATAGTTTCGTAATCGTACACCCGAATGAATTACTTCCACTTTCGGATATTTATGGTGAAAACCCGGTCGAATGACGGATCTTCATACTTGTTTCCCCCCATTAATTGAACTGTCTGGATTATCCGTAAAAAAAACTCGTCATAGCAGGCCGGGCATGCATTTCCCATGTCTACCCCCTTCCCTTCTTCGGTAAGCTGAAACGCTGCTATACTTGCTTCATCCTCACTTGTAAACTCCAGAAAATCCGTATCGCAACCACACACAACAAACACCAATGATGAAACGCAGCGGAAACATGGTGCTGCTCTGTGCAAAGAACACGATGATGAGCGAAAATGGAGTGGTGAAGCGAATGCGGAAGCGACGAGATGTAGTCTTCATGATGTTTTTGCCCTCCTTGATCACTCTTTCAAGGCCCTTCGCTCCGTGGGTTGCGTTAAGCGAGCGCCAGGAACGTAGAGCGCCTTGGCCGGGCGCTTTCTCCCGGCGTAGGCGCCCTAGTTATCGGCGTGAGTAGCGGCCCAGCGGTGCGTACTGGCTCTTAGGTGGCCGCTCTTGCCGTCTTAGAGCCAGTAGCATGAGCCTGTTTCCCCTGCTCTTGTCCTGTTGTTCTTCATCCTATCGACTTCCTGAAGTTCGGATTAGAAAACTTAAAAGGAACATAAATAAAGGACGTCCCTTATTGCTCAGGACGTCCAAATTGAAGTGAATAATCTATTTAATTTGATCTTTCCTTACTTCCCCGGAAATAGGTAGAATAATATCCGCTAATACCGAAGCATTACCGGGTAAAGCTTGTGTTACTGGCTTTTTGACCCCTATTTTACCATATGTGACACTATTGTCCACACGCTCTTTTAAGAAAAAATATTGCGTTTTGTCTGAAGTGCACCCCTTAGAATAGACATTGGAATAAACCCCTGGTTTATCCGATGAAATCTAGGGGGGGCATTTTTTATGCCAGCGAAAAAGGGAACAAAGTTTAACCAATATACATTTGAAACTAAGGTAGAAGCTATACGACTCCATATCGAAGAAGGTTGGACGTATCGTAGGCTCATGGATCAGCGAGGACGACGTAAGGAGTATGTTGATCAGGATAGGTATGTGCAGAAACTGAAACGGGAAAACGACATGCTAAAAAAGTGTTTGGAAATCCGGCTACAGGAGATGAAGCACACAAATACGTAACCATTGAGAAAGCTGCGAAAGATTATCCTGTTAGCAAACTTTGTACGCTTTTCAAAGTCTCCAGAAGTGGATATTACGCCTTCTTAAAACGGAGAGGAACAGATCGAGATCGGGACGCGAAAGCACTTGTGAAGAAAGTGTATGAGCAGTATAACGGAGTCTACGGTTACCGCCAAGTTCAACTATTTTTGCAGCACGATCATGGAGTCTGGATGAACCATAAAAAGGTACTCCGGCTCATGCAGGTCTTGGGAATCCGCTCACAAATTCGCCGGAAGCATCGCTGCAACTATGCTTCTTGTACGGCAGGTCGTGCGGCGAGAAACCTGTTAAAGCGAGATTTCAAGGCGGACAAACCTAACCAAAAATGGGTCACAGATATCACACAATATCGTGTGGGGGATCGCTGGCTATATCTGTCTGTGATTAAAGACTTGTTCAATAACGAAATTATCGCATACCAGATGAGTCATAGAAATGATAATGAACTGGTTTTACAGACGTTTCAACAAGCCTGGGAACAGCGAAGAGACGTGGCTGGCCTCATCGTTCACAGTGGCCAGAGACTCCAGTACACATCTCATCCGTACCATGACATGCTGCCAAGGGTTGGCGCCCAAATCAGCATGTCTCGCCGAGGCAGTTGTTATGATAACGCCTCGATGGAGAGCTTCTTCTCGCATCTCAAAACGGAAGGGCTCTACCCATATGATATCCGAAATATGGACGAGGCACAAAGGAGAATAGAAAAATATATTCGATGTTACAACCAATTCGACCACAACGAAAATTAAATAAGCTACCTCCGAAAGAGTACCGGAAGCAGCTTATAGTCTAGAGACTTTTTTCAGTGTCTATAAAATGGGGTCTTGACCAGAGAAGGCCGCTTTTCTCTTAAGTCGTTTTGCTTCGTTACTCGCAACATTCACTTATTGCCTGGCGTCCGTTTAAGCTCTGCATTCTTCCAGTTTGAACGACCATCCTTGTCGTAACCAGTCATCTCGGAGGCGTTCACCATTTCGCCTGTTTTAACGTCAAAGAATGCGTTCATCCTCAAGCTGTAATTCTCACTGTTAGGGGAATTCGGTGAGATACCCTTAACTCTTAGAAGCAAACGAGGTTTGGAGGATTTTGGGTCAGTAAGAAAGCCCATGATACTAAAATGATATCCCTTGATCCAGTCATCCTCTATTTCGGGATCCCCTGGCCGCATACCCAGTACTTCAATAGCTTTCTTAATTGCCTCGGGAGAATCAATTTTAATGTCAGAAACAGCATACAGCCCTTTCTGAAGTAAATTGTTGTCGTCCTTTCTCACCTCGGCATTGACTTTTCCATCTTTGATCGACATGGTAATATTAATATTACCCTTCTTGCTGCCAAACTGAAGATTCCACGCATTCCTTTTTCCGTCCGCACCATCGTTTTTTCCTTGCGGCACAGGAGTATCATCCGTGCTTGTCAAACTAATAAGCAAAGGTTCTTCTTCTGTATGCTTCTTTGCCTCTTCATATCCAAGGCGCAAAGCTTCCATCATGGTTAATATTTTCTTTTCGTCGGTCTTCTCGCTACTTATTGACGTAGCCTGTTCCACTGGTGTGTGGGAAGAACCGCCGAATGGCCCGATCTTTAGTGCGTACAATAGAAAGACCGCACTCGCAATCAATATAATAAAGCCTATGCCAACGTATCTATTCTTTAACAAGTGTTTTCTCCTAAGTCCTAAGGTTGTAAAGTTAGTTTACGACGAATACGTATAATTAAGTTTGGTGACGCCATAATTAATTGCAGATTTAGTATCCTTATGATAGTAGATATCAATCCAGTAATCTGTTCTCTTCGGACCAGAGCCTGTATCATCTACTGTAAATGAGCTTTTGTAGCCGACACCGTCAGGCAGCCAAATATCTTTGTTTGTACTTAAAGTTGTACCAAAAGGAATAACAGGACTGTTGCCGCTGCCACCGATATCTTTTTTTCTGTGCACAGCGCAAATCCCCAGCGCCGGCCAATTGCCATTCGCTGTTTGGTTCCCTGTCCAGTTATATGCCGTGGAGTCTTGGTTTGTTTTGCTAATAGTACTCTGAGCGCTGATCGAGGAAGACTTTTGAGCAGCTTTAGACATAATGAGAGGTTCTACCGTAGAGGATAGCTTACTCGCATCAGATTTATCTGCCTGCTCTGTCGTAATTACGTTTTTGATAGCAAGCTTTGAAAATGGAGAAAATCTTCCATCTTCATCCGACCCACTTTCAATTGCTTTCCTTAATTCAATAGGATCGACATTGTTTAATTCCGCCAGTCTATTAATCTCTGCACTGGAGAATGTGGTTGTCTGTCCGTCCAATGTTACAGAAACATCGGACGCTTCCTTCGCTACTTGACTCGATGGTTGAGCAAATGCGCCGGAAGTAAGAGTCAACAACATTGCAGAGGATAATGCCACACCAGATACGACTTTGAGCAGTTTCATTTGTTTTAACCTCTTTTCTATTTTTTTTATTGGCACAAACAAGATGTTCCGTTAACAAAAAATGTTTATTATTGGAACATATAGTATATATACTATATGTGTATTA
>NZ_CP191577.1:2983020-3167206 GCF_050516475.1 Paenibacillus ottowii
GTATATATACTATATGTGTATTATCATGACAATAGGTCTCTGCTCTTATTAATTTTTGTCGAAAATCCGGATGTTGGGTTCCTGAAACCTGCATTCCCGCGAAATTATAACGAGGTTTGCCTAAAAACCCTATAGGTACGGGATTTCCTTAAGTCCCACTTACCAATATCCTCCATTCCACGTTATAATTATAACGTGGAATGGAGAAGGAATATGCCGCTCGTTTATCACCTACGTCTATGAATCCGAGAACTATTGGGATAAAGAGAAGCAACAATCACGCAGCCGCCGTACATGTGTGGGTAAGTTGCACCCTGTTACTGGCGCTCTGATCCCGTCGAAGCGCTTATCCGAGCCCGCTCGCTCCCTGAAACGGGGTCCTATCCCCTTTACCGAAACAAAACGCCTCTATGCAGGCGCCACCTATTTGCTGGATGCGATCGGCGACAAGTTGGGCATTGCCGCAGATTTGAAGCAGTGCTTTCCGGATCACTACAAGCAACTCTTGTCCATCGCCTTTTTTCTGATCCTGGAGGATCATAATCCTTTGATGCGTTTTTCGAAATGGGCGTTGACGTACCGCCACCCGTATGGGCGAGATATTCCTTCCCAGCGCAGCAGCGATTTCTTCGCCTCCATAACCGAAGAAGCCCGAGAGCAATTTTTTCGTCTGCAAGGGCGCCGCCGGACGGAACAGGAGTATTGGGCCTACGATACGACCACCTTGCCCAGCTATTCGGAAAGTTTGAAGTAAGTCAAATATGGAAAGAACAAGGAACGCGATCCGCTTCCGCAAATGAATCTGGCACTGCTGTTCGGCGAGCAATCGAATTTGCCGTTCTACTACCGCAAGCTGCCTGGGAATATGTCTGACGTGTCGACGACTCAAAAGCTCATGGCTGACATGGACTTTTTGTCGTACAAAAAGATCAAGCTTGTCATGGACCGCGGCTTGTACAGCGAAGCGAACATCAACGCGCGCTGTACCAGCATCATCTAAAGTTTCTGATCGGTGTTAGCGTCACACTGAAATATGTGCAACAGGAACTGGACACTGCCAGAACGCACCTTCGTCATTGGGAGCATTTTCATGCCGACTATAATTTGTACGCTTACACGACCCCCATTGCATGGCAGTATAGCCAGGAGCGGCCCAAAGGCGATGTGCTGAAAAGCGAGCGCAGAGCGTACGTGCACCTGTATTTCAATAAAGAAAAAGAAACCGACGACGCCAACAAATTAAACCGCCGGCTCACCAGGCTGAAAGCCGAACTGGAAAGCGGGAAACGTGAACCCGCACATGAGAAGGTTTATCCACGGTGAAGTCCAATGCCCAAACGCGGTTCGGTCGTCAAGGCGAAACAGGGAGCCATCGATGCAGCGGTCCAAAATTACGGATATTTTGCACTGCTTAGCAATGAGATCCAAGACCCCATTCAAGCGTTGGCGTTATACCGCAATAAGGATGTCATTGAAAAGGTATTTGGCAATTTGAAAGATAGCTCGAACTTCCGACGCATGGAGGTATCCTCCGAACGAAGTCTGGATGGGAAGCTGTTTGTTGAATTTGTGGCCCTGATCTATTTATCCTATCTCAAGAAAGTCATGCAAAAAAAGAAATTGTTCCAGCTTTATACGATGCAGGGACTATTGGACGAATTAGATGTGATTGAATGTTACCAGCGCCCCGGACACAACTTACAGTTTGACGAGATCACCAAACGTCAGTTAGAACTTTATGCGGCCCTGGACGTCCCGCCTCCAACCTCGTTATAATTTGGTCGGGAACTTAGGTTTCACCGGCTAGAAGATGCGTGCTTAGCTGGGCACGCTGCAACAAAAAAGACCGCAGCTTTTAGCTGCGGTCTTCATATCACTTTTTGAGAAGAATAGCCGGGGTGAACATTCGTTAACATCGGAATTGACGTATGCAGACTTGTATGTACGGGGTGTGAGGATAAAAAATTAGCCGCTACGTCAGCGGCTTAATCCTCGAAGAAAAGTATCTATAGTAAATGAAATTAACTCATCATTTGATTTTGCCATAGGAAGCTCAAAATTCAGGAGGAGAGCGGTCAGTCCGTGCAGCATACTCCATATGGATCTAGCGATCAGGCGCTCATCTCCCTGAATAATACAGCCTTCCTCCATAGCGGCTTTGAGCCCAGTCTCAAGCAACTCAAAACCTTTAAAGCGCCCACTGTCTATAAGGCTAACCAAGCTTACAGATTCAAGGTTGCTGATAAACAGGATGTTGTAGTATTCCGGATTAGCCATGCCAAAACGGACATAAGCGTCGGATACTGTTTTCAGTGTGTCCAGAGCATTCAATCCCGCTGCCTGTGCTTCATCCACACGCTGCTGAAGAGCCTTTAGGAACAAAGCATTTCCTTCTAACAACAGTTCACGGACAACTGCTTCCTTATTGGAAAAGTAATGGTAAATAGTCGTTGGTGAATATTCAATCTGATCCGCAATTTTGCGCATGGAGACCTCGGCATACCCGTGGTTCAGGAAGAGCGATCGGGCGGCCTCAATGATTTTTCGGCGAATCTCACTGCTTTCACGTTCTCGGCGTTTGATATGTTTCATGAGTTGCTATACTTGCCCTTTCTGCCTTCCCCAATTTGGCGGCGATACGATTAGCTTCCATTATACCCGAGTTCATAACCCCTTGAAACCCGCCCCCGGGCTGTGTCCAGGCTCCTACCAATGACAGGCGGTTCAATGCCGATTTGCGCTTCAGTCTGTTTATGCCGGACTGCCGGACTGATTGTGCATAGCCATAAACAGCTCCGCCGGGATTAGCGGTATAGCGCTGCATTGTGCGTGGTGTGCCCAACTCGGCCACCACCACCTTGCTGCCAAAACCGGGATATAGCTGTTCAAGACGTTCCAGTATCTGCTGTATTACTGCTTCTTTTTTGGCTTTATATTCGGGTCTTGCGCTAGGCCAGTTCTCCAATCTATCCAAAAAGGTTACGGCGATGACACCCTTCCCCGGTTCATTGAGCGTAGGGTCCATAGCGTTATAATTAGTGAGCATCCAGTTGCCTTTCGTATACTGGCCGCTCATCATGACTTCATAATCCATCTCCGAATCCGGCTCGTTACATAGGATCAAGTCTTCTTCTATGATCCCAAGCTCGCGAGGCTCGCATGATAGCCCTAGGTATAGCTGAGTGAGAGATGTGCCAGTCTCCAGTTTGGTGACAGCCTCCAGCTCACGACGGGCGGCATTATGATTTTCCAGCAGACGACCATAGGTATGATGAGGACTGATACCAGATACAACCCAGTTGGCTTTATATACATCCCCTTTTTTCAGACGAACACCAGCTGCCTTACCGCGTTCAAGTATAATTTCAGACACCTGACTGCGTAGGTGGACTTCTCCCCCAGCTGATTGAATAGCGTCAACCAACGCATTGGATAAGGCCTGTGCCCCTCCCTGTATGTAATACGCCCCCTCCAAATGATAGCCAATCCAAGGAATGAAAAAATACAAGGCCGCTAGCCGCTTCGGAGGTAAACCATAATAAGCCCATAGGGCGGTGAAAAATTCCGTGAATCGGTCAGATAAGCCGAACTGACTTACAGCCTCCCAGGTGGTCATTTGCGTCCAGCGGAAGAAGGTGCCTGCTTTGAGCAGACCTAACATCTTACGCCAGGAAGTAAGGGAAGAAAAAGCAGTAAAGCCTGTCTTAAAACGGTGAATACCTGCGAATAGATTGTCAATGGCTGCTATCTCAGCAGGGAACATGTCTTTGAGAAGCTGCATATATTCCTCCACATCGGATGGGATATCAATAATCTGCCCTTCCCAGCGGATCGAGTAAGGGTGCTTTTTGCGAAGAGGAACGATTCGCTGGTCCACATCGCATTCCTTTAACATCTGTCCGAAACTGCCTTCTTCGAGTCCGCCGACACCGTGCAAGGAGACGTCAAAGGTATATCCTTTTCTTGTAAATTCAGTAGCGAAGCCACCAGCCAAAATATGACTTTCAAATACAGCTGTCCGGTAACCCAGTGCAGAAAGTCTTGCTGCACAGGACAATCCACTCAGCCCTGCACCAATGACAATAACATCATAATGGTTCATGATTTCATCTCCCTTGTTAACATCGTTATATAAGTTAACAGTGTTAAGTTAAGTAAATTATATACTACCGTATCCCTGTTGAGAAGGAAAATTATTTTTATAAAAACATCCAAAAATGTAGCGCTTTCACTTGTCAGATTCCATGGAGGATGCTATTCTTCAGGTGGGATTGTTACTGAAAAGGCAAAACCCGAGTACACTTGTGTACCCGGAGTTTGCCTTTTTTTTGATTTGTATGAGTTCCACAGCATACAGTCAAGCGTCCTGAGCATATAGTAAGCGCTTTAAAAAAACACCAAAGGAGATTATCTTATGCAAAAAAGACGTTTTGCCCTTGTTCTACTATCTTTCGTGTTCCTGCTTACGATCTTTTATCCATCCTCGAACTCTGCTGCGGCAGCAGCCGATGTTTCAGCACCACAGGCCACCCTGCTTACTGAGGTACAGCCTCTGGGTGAGATTGTTTCAGCCGTTGTCCTGAAATACAGCACCAATATTGACGGAGCATCCCTGTCCACGTCCAGCTTTCAGGTTCAATCTGTGCTCAATGATGTATACACGGACAGAACCGTGACCGGTGTGTATACCAACGATACCGGTGCCATCACTAACCGCAGTACTCATGGCAAATATGTCGTGATCGAGCTGGACTCGCAGGATAAAAATGCAAGCACCCTTACTTACGATTCAACAAGCGCAGTCAACCGCATCAATCCGTTGAACTATTACATTAGCCAAAAGAAGGATATTGCAACTTCAAAGAAAACAGTCGTTCCAGTCTCTGCACAGGCTATAAAAGCAACCGATAAAGTGACACCCATTGTAGACGATTTTCAAAAAAGCACTTTTGAAAACAAAGACGGCTTCAAACTCAACTACTTTACATTTGAACCTAAAGTAGAGCCCGGCACAACCTACCCGTTGGTTGTATTCCTACACGGAAACGGCGAACGTGGTGATGGAAACGGGGTTAACCTGCTAGCGAATGCCGGTGCAGTCACTTGGGCTTCTCCGGAGCAGCAAGCCAAGCACCCATCCTTCGTTATCGCTCCTCAAAGCCCGATTGACCTGGAGCATAAATTTATTTGGGCAGATGAACCGCGCAACAGCGCTGTTGCTGATTTGGTACGTGAAACGGCCCTGAAATATCCGATTGACACTAACCGAATCTATATCGTAGGTATTTCTCAAGGTGCCATGGGAACATGGAGATTGTTAGAAAAAAATCTTGATCTATTCGCTGCTGGCGTACCCATTGCTGGTCTGACCAACTATGAAAAAGCGGTGAACATGTATGCCCCTGTTGACCCTGCACACGTTGAAGTATTGAAAAACGTTCCGATTTGGGCTTTTCATGCTGCAGATGATACGACAGTAAGTCCTAAGAACTCGGAAGAAATGGTTGCTGCCATTAAAGCACAGAACGGAAACCTCATTCACTTCACTGAATACGAAGCAGGGATGATCAAACCTACAGGACACTTCTCCTGGGTTCCGGCTTTGCAAGATCAGGATATGATTGAATGGCTATTTGCACAAAAGAAATAAATGTAGTTTTTGTATTAAAATCGAACTTAAAAGTTTCATATTGTGCCACTACGCAGTCAGATAGTGCTTCCCATCGCCACCGCCCCCGGTTTTCTTGAACAAAGCCTTTTATAGAGTAGAAATCCGGGGACAAAAGCGATCGCTTCGCTTGTACAGCACTATTCCGTCTACTCCGTTTTTATGTTCATTTTGGTTTGGTATCTTATATCTCCAAATAAAGCGCCAGAACGGTTTTTTATTATTCAAAAAAAGACACCTGCCTTCCTGTGTACCACCATCAGGAAGGTAGGTGCAATATTAAAACGAGGAGACTGAGAAATTTGACACTGGCATTGCCATTTACAGTTAACTTGAAGCTTGTTACTTCGCGCGCTTCGCAGCTTTGATCGTTCTCAAAGCCCGTCTGCGCGTTACCTTGTTCGGACTGCTGAGCTGTCTTCTGGCAGTAGCCACATCCGTTTTAGCCATGTGTAAAGCACCATCCTATTCACTTAGGCTCATATTGGGAGTCTGCGCCTAAAGACTTAAATGATAATGAGAATCATAATCATTTAAAATTATATAATGAAATCTACGAGCATGCAAGAGATTTTGGGGAAGTATTATCTCGATTAAGAACTTACAAATCTCCCTTTTCCCCACATTAAAGAAGCGTTGGGACAGCAAGCCCAACGCTTCTTTATGATCTTAAAAGCAAATTATACGATGATTAATTCACCTTTCCGCCCTCTACAACCAATTGATCCGTAAAGCCTTCTCCGTAAACAGAGGTCAGTGTGTCCTTATAGGCTTTATGCACAAAATTCTCCTTGCCCAATGTAGCCAACTCGTTGTTGATCCAATCCAGCAGTTCCTTATTTCCCTTCGCTACTGCGGGGGCAATCGTATCTTGGCCACCGAAGGCTGGAATGCTTACGGTGAAGCCGGGATTGGCCTTGGCCCAAGCGATCAGCTCTGTATTATCATTCGCAATGGCGGCACCGCGTTTGTCTTTGAGAGCTGAAAAGATTTCGGTGTACTGGTCGAATTTGAGCAGCTTGATGTCAGGATAATTTTTTGTGAAATAAGTTTCAGCCGTCGTTCCCTTGGCAACAATCAGCTTTTGATCCGATCCTTTCAATTGGTCGATCGTGGTGATTGGTGCGCTGTCGGGTGACACAATACCGAAGGATAATTTCATATACGGGTTAGCAAAATCGACTTTTTCTTTACGCTCATCGGTCACAGTAAAGTTAGCCATGATGATATCTACCTTGTTCGACTCCAAATAGGCAACCCGGCTGGCGGCATCCACCAGAACGAATTCCACTTTGGACTCGTCGCCCAAGAGATCTTTGGCAAACCGTTTCGCAATATACACATCAAAACCCTGATTCTTCCCTTCAGAATCTACGTAGCCAAAAGGCGGCTTATCCGCGAAAACACCGATTCGAATCTTGCCATTCTTTTTAATGTCCTCAATTGAGGCGAATTTAGCCGAACCCGAACTACCATTGGTGTTTCCAGCTCCTGCACATCCCGCCAAACCGACGAGCAGCAAGCTCAAAACCAGTAATAACGTTGTGAACTTCATTCCTTTTCTCATCTGTATTCATCCCCCTGTTTATATCGTTTCGTACTGAAATATATCCAGAAAGTGCTGGGCACGCTCTGTTTCCGGTTGGGTAAAAAATTGCTGTGGCGTAGTCATTTCACATATCTGTCCTTGATCCATAAAAACAATACGATCTCCTACCGACTTCGCAAATCCCATTTCATGCGTCACGATAATCATGGTCATCCCCTGCTGAGCTAGCTCTCGCATAACATCCAGCACCTCTCTGACCATTTCCGGGTCCAAGGATGCGGTGACCTCATCAAAAAGCATAATCTCAGGGTTCATACACAGAGCGCGCACAATCGCAATTCGTTGCTTTTGCCCGCCTGATAATTGTCTCGGATACGCATCCTTGCGGTCCAGCAGACCGACTCGCTCCAATAGCTGCTCCGCTTGCACAAGCGCCTCCTGCTTGTTTCTCCGCTGAACTTTAAGCGGGCCGAGCAATATATTTTCCAAGACCGTCATATGCGGAAATAGCTCATAGTTTTGGAACACCATTCCGATATGCTGCCGCACCTCACGCCAATTCACTTTTGTATCCGTCAGATCCTGTCCTCTGTAACGGATATCTCCCCCCTGGACGGGCTCTAGACCATTAAGACATCGGAGCAGCGTACTTTTACCACATCCTGAAGGGCCGAGAATAACCACGACTTCCCCTTTCTTTACGTCCAGACTAATCTGCTGCAGTACTTTTCGGTCGCCGAAGCTTTTTTCCAGTCCTCGAATTTCCAATAAAACCTCAACAGGCTCTCCCATGACACCACCCCATCCTGCTAATTTTGCCATCTGCGTTCAAATCTTTTGGAAAGTCTGGATAACGGATAGCATACAAGAAAATACAATATAAAGATAAAACCATACACCCAAAAGGATGCCGAAGGTGCCTTGATTACACCAAGTTCAATAATCTGCTGCCCGACCTTGACCACTTCCACAACACCGATCAGCACCACAAGTGACGTGGTTTTGATCATGCGTGTCGCCAGATTAATAGAACCCGGGAGCATGCGGCGCACCGCTTGGGGAATGAGCACATGACGGTATAATTGCCAATAGGTCAGCCCCAATGCCTGCCCGGATTCCACCTGATGCTTGGGCAGTGATTCCAATGCGCCTCGTACGATGTCACCAATTTCCGCTGCTCCCCACAGACTGAATACGATTACTGCTGTCAACTCTCCGCTGATATCCACATTCAGTAAAGGTGTAAATCCAAAATACACGACATACAACCATACCAAAATCGGAATAATGCGGAATGTCTCCAAATAGAATCTCAGCACAAACCGAATCGGTCTTGATTTTAAGGTGCGCAGTAGACCCATCAGAATGCCTAGCAGCGTACCAATAATAATGGAAAGTAATGCAATCTCCAGTGTAACGAGCAATCCCCCTAATAGACGCTCGAAATTCGATCCCTCAAACAGCACATTAATCCCCGAACTCAGCATATCGCACCTTCCTTTCCACCCACGTCAGCAGCATCGACAAAGGTAAAAGCAGAATGAGATATGCCAATACCAGCAGAATCAACGATTCTGTCGTTTTGTAGTACATGCCGATCAGGTCTTTTGCCACATTCATCAGATCCAGTAAAGCAATGGCACCCACAATGGAGGTCTCCTTGAGTAGAAAGATCGCATTCGCTCCCAGGGATGGAATACTGATGCTAAATGCTTGCGGCAAAATAACATATCTCGCCAGTTGTATTTTGGACAGTCCGAGGCTCAACCCGGATTCCGTTTGGGTTTTACTCACGGCTTCAATTCCACCGCGGAACGCCTCAGCCATATAGCCCCCGCCCAAAAAGGTCATTCCCACAATGGCACACGTCATTTCGCTCATGTGCAGACCAATTTTTGTAAACCCGTAATACAGAAAATATAACTGTACAAGCAGCGGTGTATTTCGGGAAAGCTCGATATAAGCTACAATGATTCCGCTAATTCCTTTCACCCTGTAATACAGCACTATGCTGCACAGCAAACCGACGACTAGTGAAAACAGAATAGCAAAAAAGGCAATCTTCAACGTTAGCCACATGGCTTCTCCATACAGCGGCAAGCTTTCTACAATAAACTCCCAGTCTAAGTTCATATGTACATACCTTTCAATTTTCAATTATTCCTATGTACTTGCTATGCTTAATAACAACGATTGTATTCCTGCCAAATTATTACGTCAATACTTTGATGAAAATTTGTCATATTTATCTTTCATTTAGAATGAAAACCGCTATTTCATTTCAAAAATAAATAAAAAAGTCTGAAATGGAGGGTTTCCATTTCAGACTTTGCTTTGTACTATACGATTCATCACACGATCGGTTCTGTAACTACAGGACCGCCGAGCTTCTCTACAATTAAACGGCTTTCCTCATTTAACCCTTGCAGGGTAATCGATTTACCTGAGTTTTTGTATTTTTGCAGCACCTTGCCAATGGCAGTAACCGCCGAGTGATCCCACACATGCGAATGGCTGAAATCCACTACAACGCGCTCCGGATCATGTGAAGGCTCAAAATGATCGACAAAATGAGTCGTTGAGGCGAAAAACATCGGTCCCCTGACATGGTACACCTTGGCTTCATGATCCTCAGTCGCACTGATATGGATTTTAGCCATTTTCCAGCCAAAATGCAAAGCACTCAACAGCACACCTACGATCACGCCCTTGGACAAATCATGCGTAGCCACCACGATGATGACCGTGACCACCATAATAAACGTATCTGCCTTGGGAACCTTGGCGATGTTTCGGAGCGATTTCCAATCCACGGTTCCGATACACACCATGAACATGACTCCCACCAATGCGCCCATAGGCACTTCCTTTACAACCCCGCCAAGCACGAGCAGCAAGAAGGCCAAGAACACCCCTGCCGTGAAAGTCGACAGACGTCCTCTTCCCCCTGAGCTGACATTAATGACGGATTGTCCGATCATGGCACAGCCACCCATACCCCCAAAAAAGCCATTTACAAAGTTGGCAATCCCTTGCCCGCGGGCTTCCCGGTTTTTATTGCTTTTCGTTTCGGTCATTTCATCCAAAATACTGGCTGTTAGCAGTGATTCCAACAGTCCAACCAGCGCCATCGTAAAGGAATACGGCAGCAAAATCCGCAACGTGTGCCACGACCACTCAATTTGCGGCAAATGAAATGAAGGCAGCGAGCTGGTTAGCGTACCGATGTCTCCTACCGTTTTGACATTCAATCCAAATACATACGTAATGATCGTCATGATAATAATTGCAGTCAATGGAGCAGGAACGCTTTTCACAAATCTCGGTAAAATATACACAATCAGCAATGTTCCTGCTACCATGGCGTACATGATCCAATTCGCTCGATGAAAGTGGGTAAGCTGCGCCATAAAGACGAGGATCGCCAGTGCATTTACAAACCCGGTCATGACCGGCTGTGAAATAAAGCTAATAAAGCGCCCTATTTTCAAAACCCCCAGCAGCACCTGAATAACCCCAGCTAAAATGGTAGCTGCAAACAAATACTCCACGCCATAATCCTTGACCAGACCAACGACCACTACAGCTACAGCCCCGGTTGCTGCCGAGATCATCGCTGGCCGTCCGCCTGCAATAGAAATGACAATCGCCATCGAGATGGAGGCATACAGTCCGACCATAGGGTTAACACCTGCAATGATTGAGAAGGCAATTGCCTCTGGAATCAGCGCTAGCGCCACGGTCATGCCCGCAAGTATATCAGCCCGGATATTGCCGAACCATTGTTGTCTAAAATTCATACAGTTTCGTTCCAGCCTCCTATATTTACAGAGAACAGCATCTTGACCCGCAACCCGATATGGCTTTGGGCATCCGTCCAGCGGTCAATCGCCAAGGCTCTCCTATCATTCAGCTCGTCTCTCTCAAACGAACCCGCTCCGTTATATTCAGTCCATCATTATAACGCAAGGAATTCGTAGAGACGAATGATTTAAAAGGCTGTTTACAGAAAGAAAACCTCTATTTGCTTAAAATATCGCTCGTTTTCTTCATCTGGTTCGTTTTCTTATATTTAAAATTTTCGTAATTTCAGCACAAGCTCCGTAAGAGATTCAGCAACCTCAGAGTCCACTTGGTGCTGAAGCACGTTCTCAAAATCAGGTAGCGCTTGCTTTAGTAACCGACAACTATAATCATAGTAGCCCCAAAAAGCCACCGGATCATAGCCGCGTGCTTCTTCCTCTTCCCACTCCAGTTCATCTTCTTCGGGGTCGCTGTCTGCTGGCCATAAATACTTCTCATCTAGCAGCATGGTCAAGGATTCCACGGACTCCTGTGAGTCCGCTTGTGGGTTTTCCATGTCCAACGCTTGAACAACCATGTGATACAACTCCAACTCATTTAGTGTGATATCCTTCGGCCTTCTCGCATGCATGTTCCGCAATAAGAATAGTAATGCCCATGGGGTAACCTGCCACAGTGTGCCTTGATGCTCAATCAGATCAGCGATGGCTGCATACTCCCCATTGGATATCAAATGCGGCAACTCCGTGCCTCTACCATAAGGAGTAGTCAGGCGGTGCCACGGTACATCTGCGATTTCAAGAGTATTCATTGAGGCAGTGTTTATCTTATGAGTGTCCATGACGCCTCCTTGTAGTCGGTATCTAGAACCTTCCTGATTTAAAAATAGAGTACAGTAAAAAGGCAACCATTAAGAGCGCTACGACAAAACCAATTTCAATTGCAGGTACGTTCCATAGCATAGTCGCCTGATGATTTAGTGAAGAGCCGATAATCAGTCCAACCATAATAATGCTGAACGCTAACAGCACAATACTGAATGACAAGCGATTGCTGATCTGATCCAGCTTGCGCAACAGCTGTTCCAGCTCGGGTACGGTTACTTCCAGTTTAAGCTTACCCTTGCTGATAATTGAGGTCAGATGCCTCGTCTGTCTCGGCAGCTCCATCAGTGTCTCCACCAGCTCAGCCGCACCACCTAACAGCTTGCCCCGAATACGACGACCGCTGAAGCGTTCCTTCAGCAGCTTGTTACCAAAAGGCTCAGCTAATGCAATAATACTGAGGTCGGGGTCCAGATGCTCCACAACCCCCTCCAAGGTCAGCAGCGCCTTGCCAAGCAGCAGGACGTCCGACGGCAACCCAATTCGATGGCGCTGGGCTGCGCCAAACAGGTCGTTCAAAGCATCGCCAATGCTGACCTGTGAGAAAGGAACGTCCGAGTAATCTTCGCGTATCTTATCCAGATCGGCACGGAGCGCATTCAGATCGGTATCCGGTTCAACCAGCCCCAGTCGTTCGATAGCCCGTACCATGGCGTCGGTATTTTTGCGCATCAGAGCGATTATGAGGGAGGCGAGGTGATTTTTCATTTCTTCGCTTAGCCTTCCCGCCATGCCAAAGTCCAGATACGCGAGACTTCCATTATTCAGGACAAGCAAATTCCCCGGATGGGGATCGGCATGAAAAAAGCCCTCTATAAAAATTTGATGCAGCATGCTGTTGACCAGCCGCTGCGCCAGTTCTTTTAAGTTATAACCACGGCCCAATAGCTCTTCACGACTGCCCAAGTGAGTTCCCTCCAGAAACTCCATGGTCAGTACACGTGAGGAGGTATGGTCCCAGTATATTTTCGGAATATAGATATGTGGGTCCTGCTCAAATTGGAGCGCAATCTTCTCTGTGTTACGGGCTTCATGGTTGTAATCCAGCTCCTTAATGAGCGATCTCCCCAGCTCCTCCACCATCTGGCGAAGCTGGTAACGCTCCACCCATTCCCAGCGCTTGGCTGCCATTGCGGTCAATTCCCGTAAAATGTCCAAATCCCGCCGGATGATGCGATTAACGCCTGGACGTTGGATTTTAATGGCGACCATTTCGCCGCTGTGCAGCTTGCCCAGATGCACTTGCCCGATCGAGGCAGCCGCCAGCGGAACATCATCAAAACGAAGCAGTATGTTCTCTAATGACGTATCCAGCTCCTGCTCCAGAATGCCACGGGCCGTGTCAGGCGAAAAAGGCGGTACCTGATCCTGAAGCTTAACCAGCTCGCGGATAATAGGCTCTGGTAGCAGGTCAGCGCGTGTGCTGGCCAACTGTCCAAGCTTGATGAATGCAGGTCCCAGGTCCTCCAGCACAAGCCGAATCCGTTCACCCAGCGTTTTGGATTCGGGGGTTTCTCTCGTCAGCCACTTGCGGGGCAGGGATAGCAGCTGGAACAGTCCCATTTCTTCCACCATATAACCAAAGCCATGACGCGCCAGCGCCATGGCAATTTCCCGGTAACGACCGGCGTGCTTCATGCGAACGGCCATTTTAATCCAACCGGTTCGCTTCTTCAGCGTCACTCGAACCCGTAAGCGCCGCCTTTTCTTTTTCCAGCTCCGCTACCTGTTTTTCCAACAATGCCACACGTTGCTCCAAACTTGTGACATCATTTTCGGTAGGTACTTCCAGCTCCTGCAAAATGCGACTAACCTGCTCGCGGACCATGGTTTTGAATTGTCCCTGTTCCTCTGCCCCTCGTTCGATCAGACGATCGACCAGCGCTTTGGATTCCGAGGGTGCAAGTTCTCCCCGATTTACAAGCTCCTCAACAGCTTTCTCCACTTTTTCTTTGCTGACAACGGTGAGGCCCCATCCCAATGAGATGGCTTTTTTGAACAAATCGCTCATAATATACCCTCCCCTACCTGTGATTACCTATAGTATAACCTGAAAAGGGGAGCCGCATAAAGCTCGCGACTCCCCTCTCCCAATGGATGGAATGGTTATGAATATGATTTGGCTTAACCCGGAAAACGTCCGGCCCATTTAGCAGCCTGAAGCAGCAGCTTGCGGTATCCCTCATGCTGGAAACTTGGCTGATTATGTCCAGGCATCAAGTAGACGACCCGGCCCAAGCCATAGGACAAAGCCCATGCAGCCGGCCACCACTGACCTTCGTGTTCGTATTCCATCAACAGTGTCTTTTCAGTGAATGGATCAAAATCAAAGCGATACGGCTCCTCTTGAATCTCAAACGGCTCAATCCCTTCCATAATCGGATGATCCGGCTCCGTTACCTTGAAGGAAAGCAGTTCCGCTGCCGGATGCCGCAGGAAACGTGCTCCCATGAGCTGTGCAATTTCATACCGTCCTTGCAATGTGATTCCGTTATGCAGCACAAGCAGTCCACCTCCGCCGCTGACATAGGACAGCAGTCCTGCTGTTTGCTGAGGAGACAGAACCTCCTTGCGGCTGTCACAATACGAGATGCATAGATCGAATGAGGCTAGATTTTCCTTAAGCAGCATTTTACGATTCTCACTGCATTGTACCGTCATCGAATCATGTAAAATATGGCTAATCTCTTCGTCCACCCCTTGTAGCGGGTGAAACTCCGGATATGAATAATCTCCTAGCAGCAATGCTTTTCTTTTTTCCATCAAAAATCCTCCTTGCCTGACTTGTATATAAGGACTTTAAAGGCGGCCCCGATCTCTTGTTTGTGCGGGCAAAACGCTCTAAAAAGTCCATCTCGCCCTCATCTATTTCCCATGAATACCGCCCTCATTGTCCAAGCTACGGCATATATAAAATAATTCTACAGGCGGCCTATTAAATCCTTTAGCAGAAGATTATAGCATATATGTTCGCTCTGAATACACTTGTTCAAAATTTTCTAAACGTGACGCTGGCGATTCGGCCCGTTTATGGTATACTCGTAAGAAAAAAAGTGCGTCCAAGCATGCTTTATTCTAAAGGACTGCTTTTTGTAAGAAGTCTATGCTTGCGGTTATAGAATTGTTAAGAATTTCTTTTAAGCTTATACATTCTATAAATCTTAAAACAATGGGGAGGTTGCATGAATGAAAAGGACTGGAATGACCCGGCCCTTGGACAGCTTGGGACGAATTGTGCTTCCTAAAGAGTTGCGCATGACGATGGAGATTGACATCGGCGATCCATTAGAGTTTTTTATTGAAGACCAAACACTCATGCTCCGTAAGTACAAATCAACCAATTGCATATTCTGCGGTTCCGTTGATACCAACACCTATTTTAAAGACCAGTTTATCTGCGATGCATGTGCTACCTCAATGAAAACGGAAGATTTAATTCCGGTCACAGCGACTGAAACCGAGTCACCTCCATTGAAGCAAAATATGCATATGAAAAAGATTTACCAGCGCACGGATGTTATTTTGGAGAAAATGAGAGAGCTCATGGAAGAACATCCGGCATCTTCACAAAAACAGCTTGCTTCCATGCTTGGCGTGAGTCAGGGAAGGATTTCCCAGCTGAAAAAGCTTATGTAGATGAATCGTCCAAAAAACAATGTATACGCTTCCATTCTATGTAAGATTTGATTCTCTTATACTTAGAACAGCCGGACCCTTATGGGGACCCGGCTTTTTTGTTTTTTAGTGGTACGCTCGACATTTTTCAACCCAGCGTGCTGCTGCCTTGGGGAGAGAAGCGAGATGAATGTGTGTGTAGGCTGCCAAAAGGTTCCCTTTGGCAAAGCCTTCGCTCTGGAGTCCACGCATTCCTTTGGTTTGATAGGCAAAGGGATAAGGGGCAGCAGATTCATCATAGCTCATGACAGAATAATGAAATTCGTGTCCCCGAATCGTCTCTCCAGCCTCCAACAGCAAGCAATCTTGCAATGCAGTTGCTTCCCGGTATCCCAAAGCAGCCCGCTTTTCCTGCATGCGAACATCCGAAGGGATCACCCCAGCCATGTGGTAGGTGTGACCCACCCGATCCGTAAGTGTTCGGGCCAGTATCATATAGCCACCGCACTCGGCGAATACAGGCATATCCCGGCTGACGGCGGCGCGAATATCTTCCAAAAAGCCTGTATTGGCAGCGATATCTGCCGCAAACTCCTCGGGAAAGCCGCCGCCCAAATATAGCCCGTTGGCACGCTCAGGGACGCGTTCTCCCGCCAGCGGACTAAAATAGACAATCTCTGCTCCCGCCTGGCGCAGCAAATCCATATTTTCCGGGTAGTAAAAATTGAACGCGGCATCTCTGGCGACAGCAATGACAGGACGCTCCCCGGCCGCAGCTTCATACCCAGCTGTTGGATGCCGATCCAGTGAAAATAATGGGTGCTCGGGCAGAGTGAGCGGCGAAGCCGAATCCGCCAATGTCCGCAGTGCCTCCAGATCCGTACCTGCACGGATCAGTTCTGCCGCCCGTTGGAAAAGCGGCTCCAGCTCGCCGCGTTCTACAGCAGGCACCAGACCCAGATGACGTTCGGGGATATCCAGCCCGTCATCGCGCTTTAACCAGCCGAGCACAGGGATGCCGCATTCCTGCTCGATCGCCTTTTTGACCATGCTGTAATGCCCCTGGCTACCGCAGCGATTTACGATTACGCCCGCAATGCGCAGCTTGGGCTCCAAGCGCTGAAAGCCGAGCACGATAGCGGCCGCACTGCGTGCCATGCTGCGCACGTCGACGACCAGCAATACCGGGCTATCCGTCAGCATGGCAATTTCGGCGGTCGAACCAATATTGCTGAGCGGGTCCTTGCCGTCATACAGCCCCATGACGCCTTCAATCACAGAGAGATCCGCGCCTTCAGAAGCGCGGATAAAGGTTTCACGCACCGTATCTGGCGAGGTCATCCATGAATCGAGATTACGGGAAGGCGTTCCGGTCGCGGCTGTATGATAGGTCGGATCAATATAATCCGGACCGCACTTAAACCCCTGCACTCGCAGGCCGCTGTCGGCGAACGCCTTCATCAGCCCGAGGGTCACCGTGGTTTTGCCCGCACCGCTGCCCGTACCGGCAACAACGATACGGCTTCTGCGCACTGGAGTAGACAGATCAGGCTGTTGTACAGGCTGCTTCATATCGTCATTCATAAGGCACCCGCGCCACAGACAACGTCATATTGCCGATTTTTTTCTTCTCCAGCAGCCAATGGTCTGCACCTGAGGACAACAGGGCTGAGGGTTCGCTAACCCCATATGCCCCGGTGTATTTGAAGACGGTCTCCGATGGATTGGGAAGCTGCACCGTATTCAGCTCTGACGGAGTGTAGGTCACCAGTTCCCAGCCGTATTTGCCGCAGAGGGCAAGCAAGCCCTCTTCATCCTTTTTCAGATCAATCGTGGCAATATTCCGTACGCTTTTGACAGACAAACGCAGCTCTTGCAAGGTGTCCAGCACACCAGCCTCCAGCTCCTCCAATGCAGTCCCCCGATTGCAGCCAATACCAAGCACCAAGCTTTTGGGACGGTACAGCACGCCATTTGAAAGAAACCTCTCCTCTTCTTCAGGCTCCAGCAAACGGTCACTCACGACCAACGCGGCGTTGAACGGCTCATGTGCCGCTTCCGCCATTGAGGCATATACCTTGATATGCGCAGGTACAGGCTTGTCATAACGCCACCAGTTCCGTTCGCCCGTCTCTTGGATGAATGCAACGGGCTCCTCATTCACAACAGCGGCGCTCACAGGCGTGGCCTTGTCGAAGCTATCGACCACCCAGCCCAATTCCCGGCCCAACATATCCACCGGAATCGTGCCCTGCACGTCCGATGCGGTCGTGATTACCGGACGTGCGCCGAGTACAGCAGCTACATGACGGGTCAATTCATTCGCGCCGCCCAAATGCCCAGACAGTACGCTGATGACATGTTCTCCGCGATCGTCAATGACGACCACGGCTGGGTCTACCTTTTTATCCACCAAAATCGGTGCAATCATACGAACCACCGCACCTAGGGAAATAAATAATATAATACCGTTATATTGCTTGAATAAATCCGGCAAGATCAGCTTGACCGAACCTTCGAACAATTGAATGCCACGCTCCTGCTCGTCACCACGTTCAAACTTGGACATGTAATACACGTCCGTACCCGGAAAGCTGGCTTCCAAATTGCGGACCATTTCGACTCCATGCTTCGTGATCGCCACAGCGGCAAATGGATTACTCACCAGGCTTCACTCCTTTCCGGTAGCCATGGGTGAACGACTTGTCATACAGCTTGGAACGATGCGCGTCCTTGTCCACCAGCCCCGGGTCGAGCGCCCAGCCTGCCAAAATCATGGCATGCATTGTAATACCCTCTGCGCGCAGATCGGCTGGCAATTGGGCAAGCGTCGTGCGCACGATCTTTTGGTCCGGCCAGGTTGCGCGCTGCACAACTGCTACAGGCGTGTCCTCGCTCCAGCCGGCCGCCAGAAACTCAACGACCACCTTCTTCGCCAGCGTTGCGCTAAGGAACAGCGCCACTGTACAGTGGTGGGATGCCAGATCACGCAGCTTTTCTCGATCGGGTACAGGTGTACGGCCTTCGGCACGCGTCAAAATAACCGTCTGCGTCAAATCAGGCACGGTTAGCTCTGCACCCAGCACAGCCGCAGAAGCAAAGACCGAGCTGACGCCGGGTACGATTTCATAGGCTACGCCGCGCTGCTTCAACAGCACCATTTGCTCCAAAATCGCACCATACACTGCCGGATCACCTGTATGTACACGAGCTACGCTACGTCCAGCCTGCACAGCCTCGCTCATAATCTCGACCTGCCGCTCCAAATCCATGCCTGAGCTTTGCAGCACCTGCGCCTCGGGCTTGGCCGTAGCAATCAGTTCGTCGTTCACAAGTGAATCTGTGTACAACACCACATCTGCCGTGCGTAGAATCCGGGAGCCTTTGACTGTAATCAACTCCGGGTCGCCAGGGCCTGCTCCTACGATATATACCTTTGGCTCCAACGTCATTTGCTCACCACCATTAAACTCAAATATTCAAGCTCCTGTCCGCGCAGTTCACGGGCGTTGCGCCATACCATTTCATAAGGAGATGTGACTTTGGTAATGACAGAGGCACGATCCCCAAGCTTGAGCTCATCCAGCACATCCAAAATCAAATCCAGCACCTTGGCAACCTTGATAAACACGACTGTATCGTGATTCTCAATCGCCCGCTTCATCGCTTCCCGATCCTCCGTAGCCGGAATAATACCCACCTGCTGATCTCCGTCTGCCAATGGCAATTCGAGGGCTGCCGCCGCTCCCAATACAGAAGAGATGCCCGGAATAGATACAATCGGCACCTCGGGATGAAGATCCTTCATCAGACGCGCCAAGTGAATAAAGGTACTGTACAGATTGGGATCTCCCTCTGTGACAAAGGCTACATCCTTCCCTTGACTCAGAGCCTCCCAGCAAGCAACCACCGTTTTATTCCACTCCCGCTCCAGTACAACCGGGTCCTTAGTCATTGGAAAAATGAGCCCCAACATCTCCTTTTCCTCCGGGTTCACGTATAATTCCACAATTTCGTGAGCATACGATTTGCCTCCTCGGCGCTTCTTCGGATAAGCCACAACTGCACATTCCTGAATCATCCGATACGCCTTGACCGTGATCAGCTCGGGATCACCCGGCCCCACGCCTACGCCGTAAAGTGTTCCTATTGCCGCCGTATTCATGCTGTCTCTCCCCCTCTTGATTTACCAGCTTACTCCCCTGCTGCTCCGTCAGCCACGTCTACCGGCGGCTGTCCTGTAATGACATATATCGGATTGAGTCCGTCAAAACGAGTCATATTTAAAATCGGCTTGCTACGTGCTGTTTGCAGTAGCGTCACCGAGGTTTCGAGTCCTGCGGCTTGCATCGCCTTCATACCGTCATGCAGCGTCTCAATCGTTGCAGCATTTACTACAATTCGCCCGTCCTTACGCAGACGGGAAGCGCACAGACGGATCAGTTCTGCCAGTTCTCCTCCGCTCCCGCCGATAAACACGGCATCCGGGTCTGGCAACTCATCCAATCCGGCAGGCGCTTTGGCATGAATCACTGGAAAATCAGTGCGAAATTTGATCTTGTTCGCTTCCACATTGGCCAGATCGCCTTCATTCTTCTCAATGGCAAACACTTGCCCGTACTTGGCCAGCCGCGCACATTCCACAGCTACAGAACCCGAGCCTGCACCGATATCCCATACGATGCTCCGCTCAGTCAGTCGCAGCTCGGACAAGCTGAATACACGCACTTCACGCTTCGTGATCAGCCCTTTTTCCGGCTTGCGCTGGTGAAATTCAGCATCCTCAAAGCCAAATCCCCGGCGGATTGCTGGCACGTCTTCTCCCTTACGACGGCGCAAAACAACCACGTTTAGGGGCTGGAATGTCCCCTGCGCCATCTCTTCCAGCGTATAATGCCGATACACCTCATCCGGTCCTCCCAAATGCTCACCGACAAAGGCATCATATTCCGTCATGCCAAAATGCAGCAGATAAGCGGCAACCGCAGCGGGATGATTGCGATCATCCGTCAGCAGCGCAATCTTGTTCTGTCCATCAATCCGCTGCGCTAGACCAGTCATCGGACGACCATGTACACTTTCCAGCACCGCATCCTGCCAGCTTTCACCGAGACGTGCAAACGCCAGTTGAACCGAACTGAGATGGGGTAAAATATCCAGGTGTTCGGCCCCCAGCTTGGCAGACAAATAGCCTGCAATTCCAAAAAAAAGCGGATCGCCTGACGCAAGCACGACAATATCCTTGTGCTCACGCAACCGTCCTAATTCTTCTACCACGGCGGATAATCCGCTCTTTAATGTTCGTTTTTCTCCTGCGGCTGCCTTGAAAAAAGCCAGCTGGCGCTCGCCACCGACCAGCAGGTCAGCACGCTCAATTTGTTCCAGCGTTTCCTGCGACAGGCCTGCCGCTCCATTTTCTCCAATACCAATCACACGGATCACTCTACTCACCGACTCTCGCCCTCCCCAGCACGTTCCCTTTCAGCGTTACCAGTATCATTTCCACGGTGATTCCACCACCTGCATGCTCCAGACAATGCTGACACCCATAGGTACATAACTTTTCAAAAAAGCTCAGCGCATTCGCTTCGGTCATCATATCCGCCACCTGCGTAGCTGTATTCGCCTCAACCACTGCCGCTGCAAGCGACTCGTCCACCCCTGCTTCACGCGCAACTCTAGCCAAAAATCCAAAATCTACCGGAGCACTCTTGGAGTGAACCATCATGACACCCTGAGCAACCTTTGACAGCTTGCCGGGCATACCGACGAGAATAATCTTTTTCATTCCCAATCGTTTGCCATGCTTGACTGCAAAGCCAACAAAGTCACCCATCTGAATAAAAGCTTCTTCCGTTAACTGGTCATACATTTGCATCGCATATTTTTCACTGCTGCCACCTGTGGTCAGGACAATTTCCTCGCAGTTCATCGCTTGGGCAACCGATATAGCCTGCACCACGCTGGCTTTATACGCAGACGTGGAAAACGGAACGACCACACCGCGTGTACCCAGGATGGAAATTCCCCCAAGAATGCCTAGCCGTCCGTTCAGTGTTTTCTTGGCGATTTCTTCGCCGTCCGGCACACTGATGACGACCCGGACCCCTTTGGCCGATCCATGCTCCTCAAGCACGCCTGAGACGGCCTCCGTAATCATCCGGCGCGGCACCGGATTGATCGCTGCTTCCCCGACAGGCACAGGCAGGCCGGGCTTCGTTACCCGTCCCACTCCAATGCCGCCGTCCAGCTCAATGCCCGGCTCCTCGCGCCAGCTAACAGAGGCGCTAATTCTCGCCTGATGCGTGGCATCCGGGTCGTCGCCACCGTCCTTGATCGTCGTGCAGGAAGCCTCGTCCGCGTCCAACACAGGCTCGATCAGCTCAAACGCATGATCGAAGCCCGCGGGCAGCGATATCACCGCTTCCTTCGGCGGTATGCCCGTAATGAGCAGTTGCACCGCTCCTTTGGCTACTGCCGCCGCACAAGCCCCCGTCGTAAAGCCTGACCGCATCGGCTTGTCCGGCGCGGGAGCTTCACCACTTTTCATCCGTTTGGGTTTGCTGGCGGACGCCGCTTCCTTTTCCATGCCAATTCCTCCTTAACCTCTGCTGCTGATCATGTCTAATTTCATTTCATGATACAGCAAACGGACAACCGCATCTAGCGGACAGCCATTAAGGAGATGGCATTCAATGCCGCTACCACAATCGTACTGCCACCCTTGCGTCCAATATTCGTGATGAACGGAATATCCAGCTTGCGCAGCTCGTCCTTGGATTCTGCCGCCGATACAAAACCTACGGGCATGCCAATCACCAGTCCGGGTTTAGCCGCTCCTTCTTTCACCAGACGAATCAGCTCCAGCAACGCTGTCGGCGCATTCCCGATCGCATAGATCCCACCTTCGCTGGCCTGAATCGCTTTGCGCATTGAAATAATGGCACGTGTCGTATTCAGCCTTTTGGCTTCTTCCATCACGTCCGGATCAGATATGTACACATGAACATCCCCGCCGAATTGACGGATACGATCCTTGCTCAGCCCCGCCTGAATCATTTGCACATCTGCCACCACCGGCTGCCCGGCGCGAATAGCTGCAATTCCTGCTTCGATTGCTTTTGGATGAAATACCATGCTGCGCCCCAGCTCAAAATCAGCAGATGCATGAATGACACGCTGTACGACGGGGTATTGCTCTGCTGTAAATGGATGCTCTCCCAATTCTTCTGTGATCATCGCGAAGCTTTTACCCTCAATCTCCTGCGGCTGCACCGTTAGCGGCTTAAAGTCTGTTTTAAAATCCATGGTATCGACCCACTCCCTTATGGAAAATTAGTTTAGGAAAAATAACTGCCCGTGCAGTGAAATATCAGATATTTCTATTAAAACACGTATATTAAGATGACTATATTTTAGATACATGCCAGCAGTTGTTCTGGATTAACTGAACTTGTAGGGCTTTGACTCAACTCAAATTGAAGTCTCCCCTGTGGCTGTACGCAGTGCGTTAATTACTCCGTCGAAATGATCAAATACCGTACCAAACTCTACTTCTGGTCTGGAAATCAAAATGACGTGAATACCCAGGTCCAAAGCAGACTGAACCTTCTCATCAACTGCTCCGGTGCGTCCGCTTTCCTTGGTGACCATCACAGTCGTAGCAAAGTGCTTGTACAATGCTTCGTTCATCTCACGCGAAAAGGGTCCCTGCATGGCAATAATATTTTTTTGCTCCATCCCCA
Organism: Paenibacillus ottowii; assembly: GCF_050516475.1. Lineage (NCBI taxonomy): Bacteria > Bacillati > Bacillota > Bacilli > Caryophanales > Paenibacillaceae > Paenibacillus > Paenibacillus ottowii. The sequence continues at coordinate 3,006,286 of NZ_CP191577.1, forward strand.
GTTCGCCGCATTTCTCCATATTGTCGAGGCGCGGCAGCATACGTGCAACCAGACGAATCTCCGGGTCTCCGAGTAAATGCTTGGTGAACGTACCGAGCGTCTTACTGCCCGTTGTAAGCATGACAGAGCCTTTAAGTTGCTTAGCAATTAATGCCGCCTCTTCATAGGAAGGAACGATATGGAGCAACGGATGATTGTCATACACCAGTCCCGTCCGCTCGTAGCGGATATAAGGAACTCCAGACTCGCGAGCAGCAGTCATCGCATTCGCATGTGCTTCCTCTGCAAAGGGGTGACTGGCATCAACAACAGCCTGCATCCCCTTCTCCCGAATCATTACCCCCATTTCATCGGCTGTCATTCGGCCTGTACGCACGTCCAGTCCTGCTTCGGACAAACTGGCTGCCGCGCTTTCGGTTACGACTGAGGTCAATACGTTAAAGCCCATACTACGAATTTGCAGCGCCAATTCCCGTGCATCGCTCGTTCCACACAGCATGAAAATCATGAGCCTTTCACCTGCCCAGTTACGTTCACTACAGAAGCCGTATGATCATGGTCATGCTCTTCATGGTCGTGAGCATGTCTATGCTCATGATCGTGCGCGTGGTGGTGTGTATGGTGCTCGTGATGATGATCATGCTCATGTGTATGATGATGGTGGTGATCATGATCGTGATGGCCATGCTCATGGTCGTGATGGTGATCGTGGTCGTGGTCGTGGTGATGATGGTGATGCTCCTGTGCTTCCAGACGGAACTGGCAGTTATCACAATTAGCCGTAACCTTACCGAACAAGCCTTCGTTAGCTCGCTCTAGCACCAGCTCAACCAATTGAGGATGGAAACCAAAATATCCGCCCATTTCCACCTGTAATGCAGGGTGAGCCTCAGCAAATTCCTGGGTCATTTCTTCGATGCGCTTAATCAGCACACCCGTGAACAGAAAATACGGAAGCACGATAATCTTTTTGGCACCCAGTCGTACGCAACGCTCCAGGCCATCTGGAAAAGAAGGCTGCGTCACACCGATAAAACTGCTTTCTACCCACGTATAAGAAAGCTTCTCCCACAGCATACGGGTGATTTTGAAAAAGTCACTGTTTGCATCTGGGTCGCTACTTCCGCGTCCTAACACAAGTACCGCTGTTTCTTCGTTGGATACCTCGGCAGATGCCTCGACCGCGCTATGCAGCCCCGCTGGAACTGCAACTGGACAGGTCTCTTTCAATCGATCCAGCAGTATGCTAACGATTTTCTCGTGAACGCCAATCGGGCGTCCGTATACAAATTCCACTTGCGGATATTTTGCCTTTGCCCGATCAATAGCCATCGGAATATCAATTTTGGCATGTACTGCTGCGAACAAAATAATCGGAATAAGAACGACACGCGTCGCCCCTTTCTCCACACACGCCTGCACTCCTTCGCCAATACTGGGCCGTGCCAACTCTAGAAAACAGGTTTCTACATACGTACCTGGCGCCCGATCTGCCACCGCCTGTGCAAATTCCAGTAGTTCCTGATTCCCCTCTGGGTCCCGACTTCCATGCCCAACCAACAATATTGCATCCACTGCTGTTTGTTCCTCCTCATTTATAGGGATAGCCTACAGACGCCCTATTTTATATATGCTTGTATCCGGTTCATCAAGCCTACCAACCGACTAATCACCACAAACCGCGTTCACTTCTACTGTGGCCGGCGCATCTTCATGCCGGAAACCAGCAACGATGCCTACACGTTTGAAAAATTTATGAAAACGCTCGTTCGGATGCCCTTTTTCCTTGTATTCAGCGATAATATTCTCCACGATGTCCGTAATCTGATCACCCGGAATCCCTTCCGCTACAGGCTGAGCGGCATGAGCGTTTCGACCAAACTTTTTGCCGCCGAGGAAGAGATCGTATCCTCCCTTGCGATAGACGATTCCGATATCCTCCAGCACTGCTCCATAGCAAGCCATGCCGCATCCGTTCAAGGCAATACTCGTTTCCTTGGGCGCCTGTAATCCGCCAAGTACAACCTGTAGATGCTCCGCCACAGGCACAGCGTCATCTTTCTCCATATTGCAGAAGTCGCACGCCTTCACCTTAAACACATCGCCGATTGGCATGACAATGAATCGTTCATCCCGTAGCCGTCCGACTAGTTCCTCGGGGTCTGTGCACGGCACGCGCAGCACGATTTGATGATCTGGCGTGTATTCCAGCTCACCATCATCACCCGCTACGTCAGCGAGCAGTGCCATCTGCCGAGCGGTGAACTTCTTGTTTCCCACACCAGGGGAAACCCCTACCTCAAACAGCGCAGGCTTGCCAAAGCCGCCTGACGCTTTCCCAGCCGCAGCCCCTGCTCCGGCCCCTGCTGACGTTCCGACGTCGCTCACGGCAGCAGGCGCTTGCCCGCTCCAGCGAGCGTTGGCCTCGCCTGGCAGCTTGCCGCCGACAGCAAGGCGGCCGAGTGCCTCTGCTGCCAGCGATGCCCCGGTCTGCTTCGCAGGCGTAGCCTGCACGGCAGCCATCGCTTGCGGGCGTGCCTGCATGGCAACCGCAGCGCCGCTCGCGGAAGGCCCGGTGGGCGCAGTCAGAGCTGCGCCTGCCTGCGGTCCATCCAGCGCGCGATCCTCTTGCGCGCCCAGCGACCACGGCTCTGCTTCCGTGCGAAGCCGCTGATGCGGCTTGAGCGCTTGCTCAGTCGTATCCAACGTGTATTTGCGCTGATAGCCGCGCGGAGTCACGATTAAGCCGTCATACACTGTCGTTGAGGAATTGCCGATGATTACGGTCGTCAGCATCCCAATATCATGGTTCAGCATATCTTCCAGCGTCGTTACGATAACCTGCTGACGTTCACGATAAGCACTCTTTACCAGCCCAACCGGAGTCTGCGGATCACGGTAACGGAGCAGAATGGACTGCGTCTCCACGATCTGGCGGGTACGCCGACCACTGCGCGGGTTGTATAATGCAATTACAAAATCAGCCGAAGCCGCAGCTTCTACACGCTTCACGATCGTTTCCCACGGGGTCAGATGATCACTCAGACTGATCGTGCAAGCATCATGCATCACCGGTGCCCCCAACAATGAAGCACAGGATTGGATGGCCGAGATCCCCGGCACGACTTCTACCTCAACTCCGTCCTCGCGGCGCCAGCCTTTTTGCATCAGTACTTCGTACACCAGCCCTGCCATGCCATAGACTCCCGCATCCCCACTGGATATGACGGCTACCTTCTTGCCCATCTCTGCTTGGCGTACCGCCTCTTGTGCACGGCTCACTTCCTCTGTCATCCCTGTGCGTACAATCTCCTGACCATTTAGCAACGGACGGATCAAATCAACGTAGGTGTTGTAGCCGATAATGACCTCACTTTCAGCCAGCGCATCCAACGCCCGTTTTGTGATATGTTCCATATCTCCTGGTCCAAATCCAATCACCAGCAATTTTCCTAATGGGCTCATCGTGCTCCTCCTCTTCATCCTTTTCAGGGCAGCTATACCAACTAATTCAATAATTGTGAACATCTATAACTCGAAAAAACCCCATCCTGCCCGGATGGGGTTCTTATGTACGTATCTCTCTCATCAGACGAAACAGCGTAAGAAGACAGTTCTTGTCTCCCTCCAACCTGCCGTTGTTTTCCATCTGTTTTGTTTACGCTTCAAACGCTGCTGCACGTTCATATCCACGCAAACCTGTAACCAACATGGAAAAAGCAACGTGTGCCTGATTTCCTGATTTTCGTACACCCATCCTCTCCGCGAAGGTTAACGGTGCATACAGATCAAGGTAGGTCTCCTGGCTTGGCATCAACGGATTCTTTCGTCTTCCCCGTTTTGTACGAGTGACTATTTTAAAAAAAACCCTCTTCCTTACAGTGGCGGGACCGCTCGGGATTTGCACCCGATTCCCTGTTACCCTTTGCTCAATCGCAAAGGCACCTTGTCTGTCCGCTATTTGATTATGGGTCTTATCATAACCTTGCCTCAATCAGTTGTGCAAGCACGAAAAAAGCTTTATTTTAAGTTCTCTGCTTTATCTTTTAACATATGCAGCAATTCGTCCGGGTCCGCAGAGATACTCAGTAGCGCTGGATGATCAGCTCCGGTAAACCCTTCCTGAACGCTATGACGTACCATTTCTACCAACGGGTCAAAATATCCATTTACATTCAGCAGCCCAATAGGCTTGCGATGAATGCCAATTTGCGCCCAGCACAATACCTCGAACAGCTCCTCAAAGGTTCCCAAGCCACCCGGAAGGGCTATAAATGCATCGGCCATCTCACTCATTGCCGCCTTACGTTCATGCATGCTTGCTACCTCAATAAACTCGGTAACTCCTCGATGTACGATCTCTGCATCGAATAACAGGGTGGGCATAATGCCGGTGACCTGACCGTCACCCGCCAGCAGTCCATCCGCCACCTCACCCATCAGCCCTCTGCTGGAGCCACCATAGATCAGACGGATATGCTGGCGAGCCATGGCTTCCCCCAGCTTGCCTGCCGCCTCTACATATACCGATGAATGTCCAGGTCTGGACCCGGCAAATACACAAATAGAATTCATTAACGTCTCAGCTCCTGTCCTCAAGTATCATGCATCGAAACTTATTCATTATATTAGACAAATATTTTCGCTATAACAAAAAACTTTATCGATGCTTGTCCAACAAAAAAAGATAAAGACCTCACAGGCCCTTATCTTTATTTTACGCTGGATTAGTAAATATAAGTTCATTTTCAGCTTATAGTATTTATCATTTCCTAGCTCATTGCAAATGACCGTTTACACTCTTCAGACCGTAGCCATGCGCAGAAGCACTATGCTCAAAATATTTGCCCAGCTCCACCATCATCGCGCCCATGCGCTCTTCAGTTGGGAACACAATTCGTTCAATTCCCTCTTCCAAAATGGATTGTGCGGTCACTTTGCCTACCGATACAGCAATGACATCTTCACGAAAAGCTTCCAGCAAATCTTCAATTCGGTTTTGCTCTCTGGCATATTGGGCCAAAAATCGGATTTGCGGGCCACTCGTGAACGTGACAGCATCAACCTTACGATGGATCACATCGTCCACCAATGCCTGCAATTTTGCTTCTTCAGGTGGGATATGCTTATAAGGAAGTACTTGGCGAGTCACTGCCCCCTGCTCATCCAGCCACTCTACCAACCGGGGCGCCGGATCTCCATGCAGTTGCAGCAGCACTTCCTTCCCCTTCAGATCATAGGGGGCAAAGGCTCGTGTCAGCCCGATCAAACTTCCGTCCTCGTCCCGTACTGCTGGCGTAAAGCCACGCTTTTTGAGTCCATTGACCGTCTTGTAGCCCCGTGCCGCAATGTTGGAGGATTGCAGCAGCTCTATAATTTGCTCAGCCACGCCCATATCCTCCGCCATATCGAACAGAGCGTCCAGTCCCATACCTGTCGTAAAGATGTACCAGTCCGGAGGATTCTTCACCCACGATACAACAGCGTTGCGCAGCTCGATATCATCCAGAAAAACCGTGCCCTGGGCCGGGCGCTCTACGGGCTCTCCTCCCATCTTCATAACTAGCAGCGCCATTTCATCTGCTTTACGAGGACCGGCAAGAGCGACTCTCTTACCTGCCATGCGTTGTGCCATGCTGTTGCCTCCCTTGTAGAAGTCGTATTTCTTTCTACCAAGTATACAATTAGAGAGACAAAAGACAAATAAGAATTACTTTTCCGCTAAATACAGTAAACTTATAATTGGGCGTGTCCTGTTTCACTTCCCTGCTGGCCTTCTTTCTCATCATTTCTATCCCTCTCCCTGCTGGATGATGACTTATCATCGTTATCGTTCCCTTTAGATTTGGGTCGAAGCAGCATCCATAATACCAAGGGCATGAATACAAAAAAAGTGACCATCACCGCAGTCCATTCCCGACTGAAATCATAAATTTGTACGGTGTTGGAAAACAACATAAACGAACAGACATAACCTAACAAACCTACGGGCCACACCATCAGACTCCCCCAGACCTGAGTAAACATGCGCTTAACCGCCAAACTGATAACGTACAGGTCAACTCCAATCTTTATAAGAAAGGTTGGTACGGTCAACGCTGCTACGAATAAGTCGAATCGATCCAGAAAGTCGGTTAGCTGCAACTGGCGTACCAGTTCATACGATGGATAAAACAGCCGTGACAAGATAGGAACACCAATCACTAACTCCGACAGCAACACTAACAAGATCATATAGACGGTTCCGGTCAAATGCCCAAACCAAGCACTACGCCCATTATAGCTCTTTCCCGGAAGCACAAAGGGAACGATCATGATATCGACCATATACCCCAGCATACGCCAGCTACCCTTAATCACTCCCTCTACTTCCGGATGTAAATAGGGTTTCAACATTGAAAAGTCCATATTACGACCAAAAAAAAGCGGCATCGTCAGCAGCGTCACAATCAATAACGGTACAAACATCTCCGCCATATTAACCATGGTGCTTATCCCGCCTTTAGCCATAAATGCCAGAGTCAACAACAAAATAAGGGAAGTGATCACAATCGGAGTCAGCGGCAAAAGCACCACCTCCACCAGATCGGTAATAATCCTCAAATCCCGCGCAAAAATGATGAGAAATAAAATAAGGTAGATCGCAAGCAGCGCACGCCCCAGCACAGGGTGAGAGCTCACCATCGCCTGCATCAAATCCTGATCGGGAAAACGACGTTTGATTCTCAGCATCGCCCAGATCGGCAAGCACAGTACGATAGCCGCAACTACACAGGTCCAATAGGCATGCTGATTCGCGTAATCTGCTGCCTGCGCCGGAGCATGTATAAGGGTAATTCCGCTCTCCATCAATACACCAAGCAGCACAATTTGTCTGGTTGTGAACTGTTTCATGCAGGTACATCCTCCTTTTGCCCGCAGGCATCCATTACATGATTTACAACACAGGGGGGAGCCACATGTCAATGAAACGGGCCACCCATGTAGCCACATAAATAGCGCTCTTCGTCGATGTGCCGTAAATCCAGATACCAATGCTAACAACATACAACGTGCGGGAGATCCAGCGATTGACAGCGGGTGCATTGCTAATACTTTTACGGTCAACCAGATACATGAACAGCATAGCCAGCAATAAAGGCAATAGATATACTTTATTCATTCTGGATTTGCTCCTTTTTGTACCCGAATGGTTTGGTGACCGCACCGATATTCTCAATATGCACGACCGGATCTATGGTGACTTCCACTTTGGGATAGAGTTGATCCCATCGAGGTTTAATCCGTTTCCATTCATCCGGGCGACTTGTAATAATGGCCCGGCCCAAGCCAAGTACATCTGAATGATACTTTTGCTGAATCACATGAACAGCCTCTCCCAGCTCCCTCTTGATCTCCTCAGCTGTCTGCTGCTCCAGCCACTTCAAATTTTCCTCGTTGGAAATATCAAAATCCGTTTCATTTTCCTTCACATTTCCATTGCAGTCCAGTCGAACGGTCATTCTAATCTCATCCCCCTGAATATGAGGCTTAATATGAACTCTATTTTCAATGAGATGGACAGATATGTAACCTTTGCCCTTGGGAGGGGTGATAAATATCTCTGTCTCCTTGGCTTGCTCCATACCCAACAGTAGAAAACGACTGAGGTGGTTATCAATAATCCCTGTTATCCTATCTTGGCGAAAGACAGCCAGTCCATCGATCTGAATATTTGTCTTCCTGTCTTTAAGGCTAGCTGGCCCATTCTTCACCAGAGACATTACTGGCACCACCGGATCAATACCATCCAGAAGAATGGAGTTCATCAGCAGCTTCACGGAACGAGGTTCTTTCATATAGGAAAAGTTGAGCTCACGTATCATTTCCGCTGGATATTGCTCAATCGGGGCGTCTGCCTGAAGCATCTCCATCGCTGACCCCTTCGTGATAACAATCAGAGAAGACAAACGGTTTTGTGGAATACGTGCAATGACATCCATCATTTTGCTAATCCCTTCTCGTGCCAATGCCTCGCCGAACAGTAGCACCCGTCGATGAGAGTAATTCAGCGTCCGCGATACCTCCCGCTGTTCCTCGGCTATTGCCCCCCGAAAGCTTGGACCTGTTTTGGACTCCAGGTAGTAGGACTTCGTACCTCTGGTACCTCCCCCTCCTCCTGTGCTGCCCGAAGAACCGAGCTGTCCAGGCAAAGCAATTTGCATCGTTACCCGGTATTGATCGCCTTCCTTATCCAGTCCAGTACCCATGACAAAGGCCACATCATTCACTTCACGACGATCCCAACATCCTCCCAGAAGAACAGAACAAAGCAACAGACAACAGAGCACAGCCGCTTTACGCATTTGTTGTGTATTCGACGTGGGCTTCATCACCATCCCTCCTCGGTTTTAGGCGATCCATTCATCTTTTTCTTCTCTCGTTTGTTGTTGTCCCTGCCAATCCAGGAAGGACGTTTGACCATTTTCCACCAAGGCGCACGGACGATGATATCCTTTTGATCCATAGGGTTATACGGACTATACCCACTCATATAAGGAACACCAAACGATGTTAGCTTGGTTAGGTGCGTAGCAATCAGTGTTGTCGCAATAATGATGCCAAACAAGCCAAATAAACCCGCCATCAGCATGATTGGAAACCGCAGCAGACGAACCGTGATGGCGAAATTAAAACGTGGTATGGTAAACGACGCAATACCTGTGAGCGACACAACAATGACTATGGGCGCCGATACGATCCCAGCCTGTACTGCGGCCTGCCCAATAACGAGCGCGCCGAGGATACTGACGGCCTGACCGACCGTTTTGGGGAGACGAATCCCTGCTTCCCGCAATGCTTCAAAAGAAACCTCCATCATCAACGCTTCCACCAGAGCCGGAAAAGGGATGGATTCACGAGCCGCCGCAATACTCAATATGAGTGTCGTCGGTAGCATATCCTGGTGATAGGTCGTCACCGCTACATATAATGCGGGCAGGAAGAGAGCCATGATGAGAAAAAGAAAACGAATCCAGCGCACCATATTACTGATGAAAAAGCGCTCGTAATAATCTTCGCTCGCTTGCATCATCTGCCACATCGTGACTGGTCCAATCAAGGCAAAAGGCGTTCCATCCACAAAAATGGCAAAACGCCCTTCCAGTAATTGCGCGGTGACGGTATCCGGACGTTCTGTGTACTCCATTTGCGGAAACGGAGAGAACGGATGATCCTCAATCAGCTCCTCGATATATCCAGTCTCCAGAACACCATCGATTTTAATATCGCTGAGGCGTTTTTTAACATCCTCCACCATCTTCGGATCTATAATCCCTTCGATATAGGTAAGGACAACGCTCGTTTGAGTTTCTTTTCCGATAGTCATGCTGTACATTTTGAGCTTAGAGGTCTTCAACTTGAATCGCAGCAGTGCCGTATTCACGCGAAGCGTCTCAGTGAAACCCTCACGCGGCCCGCGAATAACCGCTTCCGTCTGCGGTTCCTCCACGCCACGGCGGACGCCCCCCTTGGCGCTGAAAATATACGCACGAGCCGTGCCGTCTACGAACAGAGCGGCATTGCCATCCAGAATCGCTGCTGATACCATCTTCCATTCGTCCATCGTTTTGGTCTGGGACATGGATATACGAGTCTCATCCAGCGGCTCCAATTTGCCGTTGACTTCAGGGTCCTTAAGCATCATCCCCAGGATGACGGGCCGCAGGATATGATCCTGCAAATCCTCTGATTTTACCGTACCTTCAAAATAGGCCAATAGCCCTTTTCGCTCAGGAGAAATCATGAGCTCTCGGTAGACAATATCAGAGCATTCCTTGAAAATATCACGCAATGCAACCAAATTGTCTTCCAGACTGCTGCGCAGCGGCTCTTCCAGCCATGAAGACTCAGGCCCCCCTTGGGGCACACGAGAATTTCGTGGTTTGCGATTAGCGGCTGGAACCGCTCTCCGGCTCCACGGTAGCGTTGGCAACTTGGGAAAGCGTCCTTTCTTCATCCTTAGTCCCCCCTTTTACGAATGAACCGAACACGTAACATAACCTATAGGATGTACCAGCCTGTAAAGGATTATGTATCCAATGCGCTCATCATCTTGAATGCATAACAAAAAGACCCTGCAATAATGCAGAGCCTCTGAAAGCTGATTATAATTCGGACATGGATGATTAAAGGAATAATTAGTCTCCCCAATAGTCCTCGGGATGGTATTCAATCTTAGAACCGGCTTCGAACGTAAGCTCACCGTTCTGACCATGATACTGCACACTTTCCGGGGTCACGTAATACCAGTGCTTTACTACGGGTCCGCCATCTGCCGGCGTTACAAAACGAAATACGTTCAGTTCCTCGCTGAAACGCACAATCGCCTCTGCCGCTTCACGCGGCAACTCTTGAAGCGTGAAGCAAAACACGCCGTCCGCCAATTCCAAGCGACAATCGAAATGCTGCTTACGGCTGTCAGCAAAGCTGCGCCCTGTAACGGCATGCTTGATCAGCCATGTTTCCTGCTGCGCCATTGTGCGCACCTCCTTTTAGGGCAAATCAATCAGCATATAAAAGACAGCATCCTCTGCTTTCAATGATAGCTTCGGTTCTTCCTCTATACGTGCAGAATCGCGCCCTTGCAGAATATGTTCACCATTCACACGCAGCGAGCCCTCAATGACGAACAAGAACACGCGCCGACCCTCGGCCTGTGTGAATTCGACTTGTTCCCCTGGTTGAAGCTTGCTTAAATAAATCGTTAAATCCTGATTGATTGCAGCTATTTCGCCCTCCGTGCCTGGTACACGCTTTCCAGCAACGACAGGCAGAAGCTGACCGTGCAGACGCTCAGGATTGAACGCTGTAGTCTCGTAGGACGGTTCCAGTCCTCTTGTATGCGGACTAAACCACAATTGCAGCAGATTGACATCCTCGGTTTGCGAAGCATTGTGCTCCGTATGAATGATGCCATGGCCTGCTGACATTCGCTGGATGCCTCCAAAACGGGTCACCGCTACATGCCCACGGTTGTCTTCATGGCGCAACTCCCCAGACAGCACAATGGAGACAATCTCCATATCACTGTGCGGATGCGCTCCAAAACCCCGACCTGGTGCAATGACATCGTCATTGCAGACACGCATAGGACCAAACGCTGTATTGTTCTCATCCTGGTACTCCGCGAATGAAAAGCTGTGACTCCCCCGCAGCCATCCCTTATCGAAGCTGAACCGGGAAGACGCCGGATATATTGTAAACATAATAGCCCTCCTTCAGGATGAACAATGAGATCCAAATCCCTCTCATTGTACCTGAGCCCAAGCGATAAAGCTACGTTTCTGTCTGAGTGGTAATCTCATCTATAAAAGACTGCAAGGTACTGGTCACGAAAGCCTCCTTACGGCGGATAAACACCGTTGTCACTTCATTGTAAGGCTCTGGAATGGCATGACCGCACACCAGACCTTGAGCCACCAGCCCGCTGATCGAGGATTCGGGAAAAACGGTCATTCCAATGCCTGCCGCTACACTGCCGATAATCGTCTCAAATGTCCCAAACTCCATGATCCGCTTGGGGATAATTCCCTCCATTTTGAGCCAGGTTTCCAGTCTTCCCCGATATCCGCAGCCTTTTTTATATACCAGGAGCGGACGAGTTGCAAAATCGTTCACGGAAAAGTCATCTCCTTGAGATACAAGCACCAGCTTTTCCTGAAATACATCAAACTGTTCAATGAGCGGATGCTTGACCGGTCCGGTCACAAAGGCTCCATCCAGTCGCATTTCTGCAACCTCCTGCACCAGTGATTCCGTAACCCCCGCCTTGAGAGACAATTCGACATCCGGATACTTGCTGTAGTAAGCATGTAAAATGGCCGGAAGAGCAATGACAGTCTCCACGATACCAATCTCCAGTACCCCTGAAGGTGCAGCATTGTTCTGGAACGCATGCTTCATTTCCTCAAATTGCGATAAAATGCTTTTCGTATATTGCAGCAGACGCTTACCCTCGGCATTGAGGATCATGCCCCGCTTATGTCTATAAAATAAAGGCGTTTGCAGTTCCTTTTCCAGTAGCTTGATTCTGGCCGTTACATTGGACTGGACGTAGCTAAGCTCGGCTGCAGCCTTGCTGACACTGCCATGTGCAGCCACCGTCTGGAAGATGTTTAAATCGTTCAGATCCACTACTGTTCCTCCTTATCGTGAAAGGGCAAGGGCCAACAAAATTGACGCACCTTGTCACTTATCATCATTTTAAATGATCATAATGTTTATTTTCAATCATTTTACCAACAGCTTCCTATCCTTTATGATGTGTCCATAAGATATGTCCGCTGAGACCGGCAAGGAGGAGCTTCTGTACACCATGAACAAACAGATCATGACCGGATCTTTATTATGCCTGATCGCCAGTATGTCCTGGGGGGCTATGTTTCCGGTGTCGCACATCGCATTACAGCATATTAATCCACTGTATTTTTCATTTTTACGCTATTTCTCGGTTACACTCATATTAATTGTGCTATTGTGGCTCAAAGAGGGACGGACAGCATTTCGCTTTGAGGGCAAAGGCAAGGCGTTGTTGTTCTTTGGAACTATGGGATTTACCATTTATAATATGGCTGTTTTCCAGGGACAACACGCGATGGGGGCGGCAGGCACCCTTGTAGCCTCCATTATGGAAGTGTTAATGCCGATGATTTCCATTGCAATGGTGTGGATCATGACCCGTAAAATGCCTCCAAAATATACACTAGTCAGCATGGTAATTGCGCTGGCTGGGGCCTTACTGGTAATCACGAACGGCAAATGGACCTTTTTCACGCTTGCCGGACAACATTTGCTGGCGTTGCTGCTTATTTTTGTAGGCGTCGTCGGGTGGGTCGTATATTCCATGGGGGGCAGCCATTTTGCAGGATGGTCTACTCTGCGATATTCAACCTTGACCTGCCTGCTTGGTACTCTGGTTTCTTTCGTTGTCGTGACATTTGCCTCTATCTTTGACTGGATTACGGTGCCAGATTGGCAGCACGTATGGTCAGTCAAATATGAAATGAGCTTTATGATCCTGCTTCCAGGGCTAGCGGCCTTGCTTAGCTGGAATGCCGGAATCCGCAAGCTGTCTCCACTGAACGGAATTCTATTTATTAATTTTGTACCGATTACCACACTGGTACTTATGTATTTCCAAGGTTATGTCATTAGTCATTTTGAACTGTACGGAACGGTACTGGTCATTTTCGCACTGATTCTGAACAATATGTTTCAGAGAAGCTCTCTGCGTACATCCAACAGCTCACGGGGTGTCCGTTTCCGTCTGAATCGTCGCAAGTCATTCAATGGTGACTTCTAACCCTGCGAACCAAGTGATGATTAACATCAAAAAAGCGCCTGGATACGGAATAACCTCCGGTATCCAGGCGCTTTTTATCATTTTATGGTTTTTCTTCAATTTGGAAACGTCCAACCAGTTCGCGCAGCTCCTCTGCCATTTGACTCAGATCTGCTGTAGATGAAGCAATCTCCTCTATGGAAGCAAGCTGTTGCTCAGCCGCTGCTGAGATCGACTCGGTGTTGCTCGCCGCCTCGTCCGAAATATGGGAAATGTCGCTCATAATATCCACGACACCTACAGTCCCCCGCGCCATTTCCTGAGTCACTCCGGTAATGTCATGGATATGCCCCATCGCGCGTTCAACAGCCTGACTGATTTCCGCAAACGAGTGCTCGGACGTGGTTACCGAATCAATACCTTCGGATACCCGTGCCCGCGCTTGTTGCATCGCACCCAGCGCGTGGTTCATATCCACCTGCATCGCTTCAATGCGCTCCGAGATCAAGGTAGCCGATTTGGCAGATTCCTCAGCCAGCTTACGTACCTCTGTAGCAACTACGGCAAAACCCTTCCCATGATCTCCGGCTCGCGCAGCCTCAATGGATGCATTCAGTGCCAACAGATTGGTCTGTTTGGCAATCCCAGATATAACACTGATAATATTCACGATTTCACCGGATCGTTCATTCAGCGAATCCATAGCCTGTCCAAGATCATGAACAGTCTCGTCGATGTCATGCATCTTCTGTACAGCCTGCGTAGCAGCCTTGCTGCCTTCCTGTGCCGACTCGGCATTCATTTTCACATGTTCAGATACGCCCACCATGCGCTCGGATACATCCGCTGCTTGCTGAGCCAGCCCCTCCATACTCGCAGAGCCATGCTTGACGCTTTGCAGCTGACGCTCGCTGCCTACAGCTACTTCTTGAATAGCAATTGTGACATGCTCAATGGCTTGGGTCGTCTGATCTGCACCCGCAGCCAGCTCCTCCGCTGAAGAGCTTACCCGATCAGTTGTTTCGCGTACGCTTCGAATCATCGTACGCAAACTATCCACCATGGTTTGAAAGTGGGCAGAGAGTTCGCCTACCTCATCTGTTTTTCCTGTTTCCAAATCGCCCGTCAAATCTCCTTCACTAATTCGTTCTGCTGATTTTTGCAGCTTACGAATCGGAACCAGAACCGAACGGGTAATCAGGAAAATTGCGATAAGTGCAACCACCAATGAGGCAGCCAGCACAAAAATGGTTACATAACGCATGGCAGCGGTGGCATCGCTAATCTCGGATACATAGAAAGTACCTGCAATTTTCCAACCGGTATCCTCATTCGTTACATAGGTTAAATATTTTTCGTGACCTTCATACATATAGCTAAAGCTCCCGCTTGGCGCAGTGTACAGCCTGTCAAGCGAATTATCCTGAGGTAATGAACCCGCTTTAGCCGTAGGATGGACTACGAATTTCTTCGTGTGATCCAGAATAACGATATACCCCTCCTGACCCACTTTGATGGAAGCCAGTTTGCGTACACTTTCCAGATTCAGAGAGATCCCGATCACGCCAGACTGGTCGGCAAGAGTCCGAGATACGATGACTACAGGAATACCTGATGAATTGATGATAACAGGGGTGATCGCTACCTTGCCCGGTTGCTTCATCGCTTCGATATACCATGGTCGTGTGCGAGGGTCAAATGTGCCTTCATCCTTTTTGGGCACTCCACGGATCATCAGCCCCTTCGGTGTTCCCACGAAAATATCCTTCGCATCTTCGTGTAAGCCTATGTATTGGATCAGCTTGGGCTGAATCAAGGGACTGTTCGGCCCATCAATCATCGAACCGTCGAGACGTTCCGCCAAATATCCCACATCTTGAATTTTACTGGCGATTGCATATTCAATCACAGAGTTAGCTGTCGTTACCCCCTGATTTGCACTGCTGTGAAGCTGTTTCTCCATAGCATTATACGATGATCTATAGGTTGCAATGGAAATGCTTAAACTCGGAATCAGCAAAACAAGTAAAAAACCTAAAATTAACTTGTTCCTGAGGGTCCATATGGTCTTTCTCTTTCGCGTTATTGCCATGTATCTTTCTTCCCCTTTGCTCAAAAAGCGATATTATTTCATTACATTCCATGGAAGTTATATCGGCAGAAAGTAGCAAATTATTTACAAAGAATTTTCACAAAGGAGCAAAATAAAAAACGCGCCCTATGCTACTAAGGACGCGGTTATATGAATATTTAGACCTGTACGTTACTATTTTCAGCCTTTTTACGGCCAAAAAACTGATCCACTGCCAGAAAACGCCCACCGACAAGGGCCTGCTGAAGACTGGTGAACAGAATCAGCAGATCAAATTCAATCGACCCAAAAGGCTGTCCTTTTTTAGCAGTGAGCAATACACCAATCATTACGATGGTCAATGCTGCTCCAGCCAATCGTGTTCCGATACCCAGAACCAGTGCAATCCCCCCGACTAGCTCAACTGTAGCGACCACTGGAGCCATCCAGCCAGGGAGTCCGATGCTTTGGAAGAAGCCGGAGGTTCCGTCCAGTCCCTGAAATTTTTGTGCACCGTGAACGATAAAAATAACCCCTGTAAAGATTCGTACCAATAATAGTCCAATATTCGCAAGCGTTTGATTCATATAAGCTCATCTCCTTTAAGTTGTGTACAGATTAGGTGAATACACTACAATATGTAGTGTAATGCATATGAAGAATCGGTAGCGCACAAGGCGCCACCCTTTAAGATAACTTTTGGCTAAACTAGATTAATGCCAGTGTAAACATAATCGTCAGCATGATTAATATATAGCCTGAAAACATAATGGAACGCCAAGGCATTCGAATGATCGGCTCTTGCTGAGGATCAAGAATGCGTGAAATCCGATAATTAATGGACGTTTCTGCAAAAGAGGAACAAGCAGCGGAGTTTACCAGACGGGCGTTAGCAGGTGTCATACTTAGAAGCTTGAGCAATGCGCTCCCAATCCCAACCGGTGAACCGGCTCGTTGAATCGCTTCGTTATCTGCCAAGATTTCACGGGCCGTCTTGTACTGGCTAGTAATATGACGTAGCACCGGCAAGTAAAACAATTGTGTAGCGCACATTTGCAGGAACCAGGTCTTCAATGGATCATAATGCTTCATATGATACGCTTCATGGTATATGACTGCTTCTTCCTCATGCTTGTCGAGTACCGACAACAACGCAGAGGACAATATAATGCGTGGCTTCCATAATCCCATAGTGAAGGCAGCAGGTTTGGCATAATCAATGACCCAAATCCGGTCTGTTCCGAGTTCACGATACCGCTCGCCCAGTGTTTCGGTTAACGGCAGGTTACGCATTCGGTGCAATTTGCGGAAAGCCGCCCTGGTAGCCATACACTGCCTGACCGCTTCTCCTCCGGCGATACCGAAGGTAACCAAAACTAGCCCGCTGAGCGCATCCACCATGTAGCCGATTCCGTAGTGCTGCAACAAACTTCTGCAAATTTGAAACACGTTAAAATTCAATTTCCAGCCGAAGACATGCTGCCCGGCATACATGCCCATCTGTATAAGGGCGAAACTCGAAATCAAGGCGCCTGCTGTAAACAGTAATTTAGAACGTGTTTTCCACATCGTCTACATATCCTTTTTCCATTGTTTAATTTTTTGTTCCAAACGTTCGATCAGAATCGGATCCGCTACCTCCAGAGCATCAATCATATGATTGACAGCTAGCGGGCCAAATTCATCTACCAACTCGTGACTCAGTTCTTTGGATTGCTCATCCATAAACTCTTCTCTGCTTAAGACAGGACGGTATAAGGACGTTCTGCCACGTATACTTTTGCTCAAAATTCCCTTTTCCACTAAACGGTTCATCACGGTCATCACCGTATTGAAGTTAAAGTCCCGATCCCCCTCCAATGCGGTCTGCACTTCTTTGATACTCCGATCCGAAGTGGACCATAAAATATCCATGATTTTGGCTTCCAGCGGTCCGAAAAATCGGTTAAGTCCGGTTTCGCCAGCTTTAAAATTCAGTCGTTTCATAAGAAGCACCTCACACTACCGATTGTAGTGTATATATCCTGATAAAGTCAACCATCACACCTGGTGTCAGCTTCAGGATCTATGTACAAACCGCCGGATGGCCTACATCCGGCGGAAATTCATCGATATTCATAACCTTCGTTTAATCTGCCAATCTGTATCCTACACCTCTTACGGTAGCAATATATTCGGGCTCTGCAGGCCGATCGTCCAGCTTTTTGCGCAAGCTTTTGACATGCACATCCACAACATTGCTGCCACCAACAAAATCGGTTTCCCAGATATCATGCATCATCTGCTCCCGGGAGATCACTTTTCCTTGAGCATCTATCAGCTTCAACAGTAAATCGTATTCTGTTTTGGTCAGATTTAATGGATTCTCTTCCTTATATACCAACATTTTATCACGGTCAATCCAGATGTCCTTGAACACTGTACGACGGCTGGTTTGCGCTGCCTGACGGGAAACCACCGGATGACGCACAATCATCCGTTCAATATCATGCACCATTTGGCTGGATGCCAGCGGCCATATCAGCACCTCTTCCGAAGGAAGCAGATCATTCGCATGCACAGACATCCGATCCTGAACCACATACATGACTGGCGTGTCCTTCATATACTCATGCTCAAGGTCATTGCGGATATTCAGCAATTCACTCCGTGGATCGGTGGCGGTTAAATCGTAAATCAAGAGATCGCTCCCCAAATGACGCTGTACTTCAGGCTCCCAGCGATGGAAGACCATCACGTCAAAACACGCATCTGACAACGTACGCACCACACCGTGAACTACACCCGGTACGGAACTGATCAAAATGATGCGGCGTGTAGTCGGACAATATAAAGGTTCATTCGAAGGGACGGTCTGCACCGCAGTTGTAGACGGGTCAGACAGCAGCGATGTCCAACTGCCTTTCACGCGTCTAGGCATGTCAGCCACCTTAATGCGATTCGTTACTTGATTCGCTTGCTTTGGCATTCCTTACACACTCCTCCGAATACGACATGGGCATGGGCAATAGTATATCCCGTTTCATGCGCAACCGTATCAATCCAATCGTGTGGGACTTCACTCATCACTTCATCTACCCGTCCACATACCTGACAAATAATATGCTGGTGATCGTCCATCCGGCCGTCATAACGGCTAGCCGCTTCCCCGAGTTTCAGCTCACGGATTAATTCTTTATCCGTTAAATAACGTAGTGAATTATAGACCGTTCCATAGGCCAAATTATATCCGCGCTCCATCAACCGATTCATAACATCGGCAGCAGTAGGGTGATCGTGGGCTTCACGGACCACATCATACACTGCTTGGCGCTGCGAAGTTAAATTTAAAGTTCTCATATCGCATCTCCCTTAACCAGTACAGATTATATTTATTCTAAACTTATAATCATATTAAAAATTAATTTAGAATAAGTATAAATCTTAATTTATTTCAAGTCAATGGCGTCGGATAAATTGAGCCGCTTTGCAACACAATGTATACAGGAGTACATGCTTAGCTTATTTATTATTGGAGGGATATTTTGTGAAGATACTGTGGATATTTACGCTTTTCATGCTGCTCATGCTCGGAACAAGCATATCGATCAAATGGCTTTTCGGTGCGCGTCATCCTTGGGAGCCTATTTCATTGGCTTTTCGCATGATGCGACCATCGGAATATGTCGTTCTGGCCGGAATGTTTATCGTGTTCTTCATATATGTAGGAAAAAAGCCAATAGGTAACACATTTCGCTTCCTGTTCTCACAATGGTCACGTTTCCTCAAAGTTTCTACTCCTTCCTCTGCTTCTTCGCAAGAGAGCCAGCAGAAAGAACAAACAAGGGATAACGCAAACAAATAATGAATGAAAGAACAAGCACCCTTACGACCGCATTTCCCAGAATAAAACGGAACATCAAAACGAGCATTTGACCGATACCGATGTTTTTTTGTCGGCAAGACGATAACTCATGAGACATTTTCCTCTCCTTTTTTATTTCGGGTCTTTCTCAGCCACGAAACGATTAGCAGCAAGATAGGAAAAAACACAGCAAATATCGGAAACACCCATTTCAGTACTAACTCGCCTGTTTGAAGGTGATCTTGATAGCTCAGTGACATCAATACACAAGAGACTAACATAATCAGCCCAAATGGCAGGATCAGTTTATGGTAGGATATTCTCAATACATCTTCTGCGGCTTTAACCGCGGCATAATAGAAGATGAATATTTTAAAAAAATCAAAAATAATAACGCTCATCACTCCGATGACATCGATTCTGTCGATAAAATCAGATATTTCGACCTTGCTGATCATCGACAGTAGCGGGTAAGTCGCCCGTTTGAACACATCCTCTCCCAGTGCCAGCACATTGGACAGTGTAACCATAGACAGGAGCAGCCCTCCGAACAATATAGCAGAGACCCCTACCCCGTTGGCACGATAGTTCTTTTTTAATGTGGGGAGAATCATCGCAAACGTAACCATCTCGCCGTACGGTAGCATCACGGCTTGCGAATAAACAACTTGCCATATCGGCTGCCAGCCATGCTCGGCTATTGGCAGCATATTGCCCATATCTATAATGCCTGCCAACAAAATTAATATATTCGTAGCCAGGCCCAGCAGCAGTAGCATAATCAACATGATGATGGCCGTCCGGCCTGCAACCTCAATTCCCAAATACATCACATACATGACAAGTCCAATCATTAAGGCACAAATGACTGTCAACGGCGTATGCTGAAGTGTCCGGTCGGCAATCAGGATTCCCGTATCCCGAAGATCCCGTGCCCCGCCGTAAAGAAAAAACACGATATATAAAAATGCAAGCGTACTCCCTGCTTTCTTGCCCAAAAGGGTTCTGCAATACTGTGTCATGAGCAAGTTGGGAAAGCGTCGGTGAAGGCTGCCATAGCATACAAAAAGCGTTGCTCCCAAAACCGTGGAAATGAGGATGGCGATCCATGCATCCTTGCCCGCATTCCTTCCAGGAATAGACATCATGGATGTGCCCATCTCAAACAACACCATAAGAGAGATCATCTCTTTTGCACCTATCTGCACCTTTTTTTTCATAGCCTTCCCTCCTCGTTCTATTTTTCACTAGTCTGGTTCCCCCTTGGTATATGGGTTAGTACGGGACTGAGTATGTTTCAGTATAGAAGTCACTTGAATACGAATGGTACTTTCCGCAAAATAACGACTCCAATCGGGAGAGAGCTTCTTCCATTGTTGGGGATGGCTCCTCTCCAGCGCGAGGCCAAAGCCTATTACATCGCTGCGAGTACGCTGAATGTCCCTGACTGTTGAAGCGATCACTTTTTTCGTCTCCTCTGACCATTGCTCCTGCAGTCTTTTCATCGCCTCTGGACTTTGCAAGTTAATCGAGCACTCGGCCTCCTGTATTGCCCCGGTCTGTTTTAGGTTAATCACAAAAATAGGCTCTCCTTGCTCCATCCGAGTGTGTATATTGGTTGCAGAAAACAAGGTTTCGATGCCAATGGTTTCCTTATTCTTCCCGCAGCTCAGTGTTGTTTGGGCACTTTTCACCTTGTTGTTGATCATAGACAGTCCAATGGCCCGGTCATCGTCCAGCCAGCGGACAAGCCGATCCTTTTTGAACACCCCCATTCCGTTAATATGAACAATAGCTTTCGGTACAAT
Organism: Paenibacillus ottowii; assembly: GCF_050516475.1. Taxonomy (NCBI): domain Bacteria; kingdom Bacillati; phylum Bacillota; class Bacilli; order Caryophanales; family Paenibacillaceae; genus Paenibacillus; species Paenibacillus ottowii. The sequence goes on from NZ_CP191577.1 coordinate 3,027,330, forward strand.
ATTGTCCACATTGCTCTTGCTTGGGGCCTGCTCCAAATTCCCATTGACCCCTATGCCCGTCAGCACAGGACCGCCACCCTTATGAGACAGGCTGCGTATGACATCGTCGATAGTCACCGCGTAATCCCCGGCATACAAACGCTCCGATGTTTCCAGCTTTCCTGAAATATCATTCGCGGGAATACGGCCGATCGCGGTCATGATTGCCAGTACATCCTTCCCAGTATTACCACGTGCCACCAGCATTTTCACCGGCAGTCGGATTTCTGTAGATCTTTCCAGAAAATCCATCATATCTCCGATTCCAGCCCGTGCCAGCTTTTCACCAATAACAACCAGTTTGGTATGCGCCATAGAAATGACCCGCGGAACCCTTTGTGAAGCTCTGCGGAGCGCTTGAAACAGATTTTTTCCCTTTGCCCGATACAAAACGACAGGAGTATCTCCTCTCGCTTTGGCTCCGGCGATTTCATCTGCCACGATCACCTGCAGGGAAACTTCGAAATCCGACTCCCCATCTGAATCAATACTTATAGCCGCTACTACTGCTCTTTGGTTTAACTCCACAGAATCCCAACAACCGGATAACAGTGGAGCGAACAGTAGCAAGACCAAACACAGCCTCCCTATTCTCCTCTTAAACGTTACTGCGCTTTGTTCATTCCTCTTCACCTGATACACCCTGATTGCCTCCCTCCTGCATCGGTGTAGCTTTATCAGATGAGGAAATACTGCTTCCATCCTTCTTTCGTTTCTGGTTTTTAGAGGTAATGCTTTCAGGACGCTTCCTCATCATCCAGAACGGGAGTCGCAATACGGCATCTTTTTGGCTCTCCAGCACAAAAGGACTGAAAGGTGCCATGTAGGGCACCCCGAAGGAACTCAGGCTGTTCATATGAGCAATCAGTGCAATCAGCCCCAATGTAACGCCGTATAGCCCCATGGACGCAGACAGTATCATGAAAATAAATCGGCACAATCTTCCAGCCACCGCCATGTTGTAGGCTGGGATTGCAAAACTGGCTATCCCCGTCAGGGCTACTACAATTGTAAGCAGTGGGGTAACAATTCCGGCTTCCACCGCCGCTTGACCCAATACAAGCGCTCCTATAACGGATACCGTTTGTCCACCCGCACGCGGCATTCGAATACCCGCCTCACGCAAAATTTCAAAGGTGATTTCCAAAATAAACGCCTCTAAAAATGCCGGAAAAGGAACGGATTCCCGCTGAGCCAATATGCTGATCAGCAATGGAGTCGGTATCATTTCATAATGATATGTTGTTAAGGCAATGTAGAGAGAAGGCCCCAGAATAAGAATAATGAAGCTGATATATCTAATGAGCCGAACAACCGTCGCCATATCGTAACGCTCTTCATAATCTGAAGAATTCTGAAAAAATTGGGCAAATACTGTGGGCATCACCAATACAAACGGATTTCCATCTATAATGAGCGCCACTCGGCCCTCCATAATATTGCTGCTGATGGTATCGGGTCTTTCCGTGTTAAAGATCGTTGGAAATGGAGTGAAATGATTTTCCTGTATCATCTCCTCAACCATGCCGGACTCAAAAATAGCGTCAATATTGATGCTTTCTATCCGTTTACGAACCTCATCTACCACGCGTGGATTTGCAATATTCTTCATATACAGCATGGCCACATTCGTGAGGGACGTGCTTCCCACTTGGAACATTTCCAGTGTAAGATCGGAGCTTTTAATCCGGCGCCGAACCAGAGAAATATTCGTGAACAGGGATTCCACAAATCCGTCTTTTGGTCCTCTGACGACTGTCTGTGTGGTTGGCTCGCTGACAGCTCGTGTCTCTCCTCCACGCGTGCCGCACGCAATGGCTTTTTCGCAGCCTTCCAATAAAATGATCGTGTCCCCCATTAACAGCTGTTCCATCATGGAATTCCAATCATCGCAGTCCTTCACTTCTCCCAGTGCAAGCGCGTGACTCTGTATTTCTGTGTACAGTGCTTCTGCGCTCTCCACCTCAACAGCCGCTTCAGCAGATGGGCGGCTAAGCATGGATCTCATAATAAGCTCATTCACCGTATCTGTTTTGGCCATACTATCCAGAAACACAATAGCGGCGGGGACATTCGCCTTGAGGCCCACTTTAAAGCGACGAATCAGAAAGTCCGGGCTATCTGACGTCAATTCCTTAATTTGCTGCAAGTTGGTTTCCAAACTAGGCTCGATGTTTAAAAAGCGCGGAGAATTTCCATTCTTCTTATCCACACCCGATTTTCTATTATGTTTGCGATAGGGATAGCGAATCATGAGCAAACCTCATCTCCAAAATGGTAGCAGCACACTACCTATTTCCTAATTATTGTATCTTTGGAGTATGCTCAATCTATTCCTAGTTATGCACCACGCACGTAATCGAAACGTTACAAGTCAACCCAACGTAATAAATTCCAATAATTTTTTTTCTTTTTTTAAGCCTAATGTCAGTTCTTTTTGATAAAATGAAGGAATATGCCTCTCGGGAGGGTTATCATCTTGTTCAGTACGTTTTTTGTAAATACCTGTATCCTAGTCACCTTTTTGTACATAACCGGTCTTATTTCGCAGAGGTATAAAATCCGTCTACACACCTTAACGCGAAAGGTGCATTGGATTGGAGGCGCTCTTTTTGGGTGCTACGGCATTGTCATCATGTACTACTCTATTCCAGTAGGCTTTAATACCATTGCTGATCTTCGTCATCTAGCTATCGTAGCTACCGCAACCTATATTGGCGGTCCAGCTGCGCTTATGGCAACGCTTTTTATATGTCTAGGCAGACTTTTGCTGTTTGGTATCAACAATCAAGCTATTGTAGGCGCCGTTTTTATGCTGCTTGCCGGTCTGGGGTGCGCTATACTATCACATTTGTCCTGGTCACGTTTGCCCAAGCTGATTATGATGAACATTTTTGCTTTGGGCTTTATATTTTGTTCCCTGATGGTTAATTTGAGAGATCTTGATGATGTTCTGCATGTTTATCCGCTCCAGTTCTTCATTTCGATGGTTGGTGGATGTCTTCTGTACCTCATTGCTGAGTCCATCAATACCTCCAATGAGCTATTACTCCGTCTGGAGCGTACCTCCTATACAGACCATCTCACCAATTTAAGCAACCGAAGGCAGCTTGAATTTTCATTGGAGGAGGAGCTTCCTCAAGCACGTCAACGGCATGAACACTTATCTGTACTGGTGTTGGATATTGATCACTTCAAGGAAGTAAATGATACCTACGGACATGCTGCAGGCGATGCCGTGCTGCGTCAGCTTGGGCAGATTTTAATGGAAAAGTGCCGTGCTAATGATGTAGTCACCCGCAGCGGGGGAGAAGAATTCACCGTACTCTTGCCAAATTGTGTTTTTCGGCAAGCGCTACGCATAGCTAATCAGATTCTTAGTGGAGTAAATCAGCATGAATTTGTTTTGGCGGACGGGCTCATCCTTAAGGTTACGGTGTCCATCGGCCTGACCACCTTCCCAGGTACAGGAGAAGATATATCTGGGGCGGCCCTGCTGGAACAGGCAGACAAAGCGCTATATGAAGCTAAAAAGGCGGGACGTAACCGGGTTTGCTCATATGAAATATAATTTGAAGCAGACCCTTACACGAAAATAGCCGATACAACCCTCTTTCGAGCGTTGTATCGGCTATTTTTCCTTTAAACAAAAACATATTAATCACTTTGGGCAGAGGAGTTTACATCCTGATCGTTAGTATGACTGCAATTTCCCAACACAAGTGATGTACGCTTGGCGAGCGAAGCAAGCGTATAAGATTCCCATACCTCCAGCATGCGTCGTTCGCTCTCAGCTAAAATTTCAGATACGGCCGTCGCCAGCTCCTCACAAAAAGGGTTGGTCTCCGGTTCATGCATCATACCCGGGAAAATGGGATCACATATTTCAATGGCGTGGTATATGTCAGCAAGTGTAATATGATCCGCTGAACGGGTAAGCACATAGCCTCCCTCGCGCCCTTCACGTGCTGCAATCAAATTGGCCTGCACAAGCCGCGTCAGCACCCTGCGCACCAAGGTAACTTCGCAATCAATGGAGCGGGCAATGGAACCGCTGGCACAAAGCTCGCCGTGTTTTTCCAAATAGACAAGCGCCTTTACCGCAATTCCAAGCCATTTGGGCGTTGCGGTGCGTAGTCTTTTTTCACTATTCAAATGAGATGACACCCCTAAGCTGTATGAACTTCGTTGAATGCATTGTACGTGATGTCAGATGTAAGTTCAAGCCTGAAAGCCGGAATCCTCCAGATTACTAGTACCCAAAGTAAAATGACCTATTCGCACTTCCCCACGGAGCGAAAGATACACATCACGGATACCGGAGACTGATGGTAACCCTTCGCAGAGCGTCACCCATGCTTGTGCTCCTCCTGTATTGCCCACGTTCATACGTGCTACAGCTTGGCTGTCCAGTGTATCCAAATGCAGCTCGATTGCTGCATCACGGCTGTTGCCTGACACGCGGCACTGAAGCTCGGCCACACTCACTGTATTCATGTCTACGCCATGAAAGGCGATCCAGCCGGGACGTTGTGGTGAACGGGAACGTACACAGGCCTCCTTTTGCTCCTTGCTTTCATCCAGCAGGATGTTGAAGCAATCATCAAAGTTTTCAGCTCGGGTCCTTGATCCGGCTTGTCGTGGTGGAATGACTTCACCCCGGACATACACAGGATACTCCAATCGAATATCCGCGGAGGAGGCGCCTGCCAGCAGGGTATATTCGCCCGATTCCACGCAATAGCAATCCCGTGTGACATCCCAAATCGCCCAATCCTTCACCTGAACCGTAAAAGAAACCATTCGTGTCTCACCGGATTCAAGGCGGATGCGCTCAAAACCGCACAAGGTCTTCAATGGGCGCTTTACGCGCGAGGTTTCAGAGCGTACATATAGCTGTACAACCTCTTCGCCAGCAGATTCCCCCCGGTTCGTCACATCTACCCACACCTGGAGAGTATCCGCAGCGTCAAGCGCAGCCATAGATTTAACGTTATCCTTATGAGCATCTGTATGCAGATTGCTATATTCAAACGGCGAATACGTTAGCCCGTGTCCAAATGGATACAGCGGTTCACCTTTAAAATATTGATAGGTTCGACCGCTGCGAATGATATCATAATCCTTGATATCACCCAATTGATCCTCACTCTGAACCCAGGTCATATTCAGACGCCCTGCTGGTGCGTAATCTCCAAACAATACATCCGCTATGGCTGTACCATGCTCCTGTCCCGCATGAGATGTGTAAATGATCGCTGGAATATGTTCTTGAAGCCAAGGAATCGCAAATGGATAACTACCCGTCAGTACCACAATCGTATTCGGATTGACGCGATATACTTCCTCGATAAGTCGCTGCTGGGATGCTGCCAATTCCAAACCTGGGCGATCATTCTCTTCCTTTCCGTTAATGAGCGGATGATTTCCAACGAATACAATCGCTGTATCTGCCGCTTGCGCAGCGGCTATCGCTTCCGCTAAACCATCGGATACCGTCTCTATATGGAAGGTCGTATGGTTTGAGTCTGTAGCGCCAGATGCAGGAGATGCGAACTCCATCACTTTTAACGAGCCCTCTGTTCCTACGCTCACAGGCTTGCCGTTCCATGTGGTCCACAGATATGCTCCTTGTTCCACAGGAGTCAGTCCAAAGACCTCTTTGACATACCAGCCATACGCTTCATCAGCTGTCACGCGGAGCGTCTTCTCATCGCTCGTCACATAGGTACCCAGATGTTCATCTTTCAGCGTCACACTGCCATAGCCCCAATCCGTCATAGTCAATACGGTTGGCTCTCGATCCTGAGACAGGTTCATATCGCCAGAAGAATTGACTGTTACCTTTGCGCCGTCAGTCGCCGCCGTTAAGGTCACACGGTCTTTCGCATCGGAGTACACGACGCGATCCCTTACGCCCTCACTTTCCAGCTTGGCGCGGATCGCTTCCAGCGGTGTAACCCGGTAAGGCAGCGTACCTGAATACCAGTCGCGGTATACCTCATTGGCATGCGTACCAATGACCGCTACTTTGCCGCACCGGGCAGGGTTCAATGGCAAAAGTTTTTGCTCATTTTTGAGGAGTACGATCTGCTCCCTCGCTGCACGTAACGACAATGCACGGGCTTGCTCTGTCATTAATGCCTCCTCCCCGATGGAGGCATAGGGATTGTCTGCCTCTGGATCGAATTCGCCCAAACGAAAACGAACACGGAACGTATGGAACAGTGCTCGATCCAAGTCTTCTTCTTGTAGCCTTCCTTGCTCCAAAGCTTCTCGAATCGCCTGCTTGGAAAGCTCCGCATCATCCGTAATGCTGTCAATTCCTGCGCGAATAGATTCAGCCACGCCTGGCGTGTGGGAGTCGTAATATTGATGGTCATTGACAATTCCCATGACATCACCCGCATCACTTACGACAAAGCCGTCCATCCCCCATTCGCCCCTGACAATATCGTTAACACCGTGGTATAACGTAGTAGGCGTCCCGTTAATCAAGTTGTAGGAAGTCATCATCGATTGGGCTCCGCCTTCCCTGAAAGGCTTCTCGAAAGCTCTCAGATAATACTCTCGCAGGTTCCGTGGGTCTATGCTGGAGGAGCCGACTCCCCGGTCCACTTCATTGTTGTTACCGAGAAAATGTTTTAGTGTCGCAACCGCTTTCAAATATACAGGATGATCACCCTGTATTCCCTTGACTAGCTCCTTCGACAATTCACCCGTCAAATACGGATCTTCTCCGTAGGCTTCCTCATTCCGCCCCCATCTTGGGTCACGTTCCATATCCACTGTAGGCGCCCACAGGGTTAGGCCGTTCAATTTCGGATCACGCCGGTAATAGACACGCGCCTCATCTGCAATAACAGAGCCGATTTGACGCATTAACTCCGTATCCCATGTACACGCCAACCCCACAGGCTGAGGAAAGGAAGTTGCCTCCCCCAACCAGGCGATCCCGTGTGCCGCTTCCGTACCGTGCTTGTAGGCTGCAACTCCCAAACGTTCAATGGCCGGCTGGTACTGCAGCATGGATTCAATCTTTTCCTCTAAGGTTAGTCGCGACACGAGATCCCGTACACGCTCGTCCAGGTGAATCTTCGGATCTTGAAATAAATATTCGATACCCGTTGTTTCATGACTCAAATCCGCCATCTCCTTAGCTTAATTAAGATAATAAAAGGTTCTTCCACGAAAGCGTTTTAATATATCATAACGAAAAAGGAGTACACCGGCAACAATACCGAAATCATCCTAAATTGGATGGAAGACAAAGCGAAGCATAAAAGAAAAAAATTGCATTTTCCCTTTCATATGTAAAGCTAAAAATAATACTTTTTGGTATAATCAGGATATCTCATTGAAGGAGGAAGCGCTGATGAAAAATACTGGAATGACACGGCCTCTGGACCAGTTGGGGCGAATCGTATTGCCTAAGGAAATGCGCACTACAATGGATATCAATATCGGGGATTCACTTGAATTCTTCGTAGATGAAGAAGGATTTGTATTAAGGAAATACACAGGTGTTTCCTGCAAATTTTGCGGCGCAGTGGATCATTTAACTTATTTTCGGGACAGCTTTATTTGCGCTGATTGCATCCAGTTATTAAAAAGCGATGAACATGTCCATGCCACAGGCAATGATGCCCTCCAGGCTCAAGAGCATACCAAGCCGCCCCAAACGAGCACAACCTGGCAACCCAAGCAATCCAGAGTGCAGCAAGGTGAAATGGTAAAAAAGCTCCGCAAGCTGATTCAGGAACATCCGGATCTGCCACAAAAAGCATATGCAGAAATGCTCGATATTTCCCAAGGCCGGGTGTCCCAACTGAAAAAGCTGCTCTGAACCTTCTAAAAATTGATATCCCAATATTATATACTATGTACTTGCAAGCCTACTTATTTCGTCGCAAATGCGGTGGCCAGGCATAGAGTAAGGCGCATATCTGTGGATGTGTCCCTTATTCTATACCTGGCCTTTTTATGCCTCCCGCTCCTATCAATGTGACAATAGTCACATACTCTCAATGTTTACGTATATACAATATATAGATCGAAACAATTGGTTATCACTAGATATCATCAATATGTTGTTTTTGTGAAAAATATATATTTTTTACTATATGGAGGGTTTTACGATGAAGGTGCTGGAGGAACATCAATTATACGACATCGGCGAGCGGGTCATTGGGGCACAAGATCTGGACATGCTGCGGGAGAATGCAAATTTAAATGGAGAATCGTTCAGTGGCAAAATGAGCAAGCTCGGCTCGGAATATGCCAAATGGTATGCGCGTCTGCGTGTGCTTCCATCTGAATTGAGGGATGCCATCGACCAAGGGTATGTATATGTTCACGATTTGGACCAATATGCGCTTGGAACTACAAATTGTATCTTTATCCCTTTTGGTCGTTTACTGCAAGACGGTTTTAATACAGGCAATGGCTCCGTGCGCACACCACAAACGATTATGTCTGCGATGGCACTGGTCGCCATCATATTCCAGTCTCAGCAAAATAGCCAATTCGGTGGTGTCTCTGCCAATAAAATAGATTGGGACCTTGCCCCATACGTTGCTCGTTCCTTCCGCAAGCACCTGCGCAAAGGACTCCGACTGTTCGAGGAAGAAATAGACTCCAGTTGGTCTGATGACGAACTGCATTTAGCTAATACCCATCTGCAAGAAGTCTGTCCTCGTTCGTATTTATTCGCCTGTGAGGAAACGGAAACAGAAACCCGGCAGGCTGCTGAATCGCTCATTCATAACCTGAACACCATGAGCAGTCGGGCAGGGGGGCAAATTCCGTTCACTTCGCTGAATTACGGGATGTGTACGTCTGCTGAAGGTCGGCTTGTTTCACAATCGTTGCTGGAAGCCACAATTCGCGGACTCGGAAGCGGGGAAACTCCTATTTTTCCACAGCATATTTTCCAATGTAAAAAAGGGGTCAACCAGGCAGAGGGCGATGTCAACTATGATCTGTTCTTAAAGGCGGTCGAGTGCTCCAGCAAGCGGATGTATCCCAATTTTGTGAATGTGGATGCTACCTTCAACCTGCCTTATTACCGCGCAGATGACCCGGATACCATCATTGCCACGATGGGCTGCCGTACCCGCACCATTTCTGACCGTTTCGGCAGAAACCGTCAGAGCGGCAAAGGCAATCTCTCATTTAATACCATTAATCTGGTGCGGCTCGGGATTGAATATGGCATTTGTACAGGCAAGCGTCTGACACCTGACCGGGATCGCTTTGATGCAAAATTAGAAGAGGTTATGCGAATTGCAGTAGACGGTCTAATTCATCGCTATCATATCCAGACCAGCCAGCCAGCCAAAGCTTCGGACTTTATGATGCGCGAAGGAGTATGGGAAGGCGGAGAAAAACTGGAACCTGATGAGAAGGTAGGAAGCCTCCTAAAGCACGGTACACTTTCGATTGGTTTTATCGGGCTGGCTGAGTGCATGAAAGCATTATATGGAAAACACCACGGGGAAGATGATGCTGTATACCGTGAAGCACAGCGAATCATCACTTCCATGCGCATGTATTGTGATCGAATGAGTGAACACTACAATCTAAATATTACACTGTTCGCGACGCCTGCCGAAGGTCTGTCGGGCAAGTTCACATTGCTGGATCAACGTGACTTCGGAATTATCCCTGAGGTCAATGACCGGGAATATTACACGAATTCCTTCCACATTCCGGTGTATTACAAGCTCCCTGCTGCTCGCAAAATCAGCTTGGAGGCTCCGTTTCATAATCTATGTAATGCTGGTGCAATTTCATACATCGAGCTGGACGGTAATGCGCGCAATAACCCGGATGCGTTTCTTAAAATTGTTCAGTACGCGCTGCATCAGAACATCGGCTACTTCTCCATCAACCATCCGGTGGATCGTTGTACGGAATGCGGCTATGAAGGAATTATCGGGACAAGCTGTCCTCAATGCGGCACAGATGAGGAACACACGCACTTTCAGCGTTTGCGTCGGGTAACCGGATATCTGACAGGAGATTATACGGTTCGTTTCAATGCTGCCAAGCAAGCCGAAGTTCGCGATCGGGTGAAGCATAAGTGAATTTGTGCGGCTATATTCCGGAATCTCTAAATGAAGGATACGGCCTGCGCACCGTTGTATTCATTAGCGGTTGCCGCCATGCCTGTCCTGGCTGCTTTAACCCAGCTTCATGGAGCTTTCGCGCAGGGGAGCCATTCACGCCCGAGCGTCAACAGGAGGTCATCCGTGATATGATGGATAACCCGTTGTTGGATGGATTGACTCTCTGCGGGGGAGACCCTTTTTTCTCAGCAGCAGAATGTTCGCAATTTGTGCGTGACTTCCGCACGGCTTGTCCGGACCGAACTGTATGGGCCTATACGGGCTTTGTTTACGAGGATCTGCTCATGGATCAGGAACGACAAGAGCTAGCTCTTTTGTGTGATGTGATTGTGGACGGTCGTTTTGTTGAACAGCAAAAAGACCTGACCCTCCCCTTTCGGGGCAGTCGTAATCAGCGTCTGGTAGATGTGAAAGCCAGTGTACAAGCAGGTTACACCGTTTCATTAGCTTAGAGGCGAAGTGCTACTTAACAAGATGCCCTATAATGCAAAAAAGACAAGATTCCACGATGAGTTGGGCTTGTCTTTTTTTGATATATCTAACTGATTCCACACTCATTTCGATTACGGTTTCTATTGCACATCCTGTGAGTTTCACTTATGATGGTGAACAAGTATACGAGGTGCATAAATATTCGTCATACCTAATCGCATAGCTTGGAAATAGGTGTCTGTTCTAATCCAGCTCAGACTTAAAAGGGAAGCCGGTGCAAATCCGGGACGGTCCCGCCACTGTAAACGGGGAATGTTCAGCTGATTAACACCCACTGGTCCACAGACCGGGAAGGGATGCTGAACGTCATGATCCGTAAGTCAGGAGACCTGCCTATTTTAACAACATCGCAGTACCTACGGAAGATAGGGAGGTGTTAAGAGCAGTCGCCGTATTTTTGAATTTTAATCGCGGAGGCATTCTTTCCCTTACTTATTTTTAGCTTTAGGGGACAGAATGCCTTTTTTGGTACGTAAAAATAAGCTGGCTACCCGTTAGGAGGAATAATGCATGTCTATTAATGAACAGCCTTCATTGTCCGGTTTAATTAGCAGTAATCTGGGTTATCCGCGTATCGGTGGGAATCGGGAATGGAAGAAAGCACTGGAACGCTTCTGGCAGGGCAGTATTGACGAAAGCGAACTGCATCGTGAGATGAAGAGATTGCGTCTGGAGCATCTAAGCAAACAACGTGATAAAGGCATTGATCTCATTCCTGTCGGAGACTTCTCCTATTACGATCACATGCTGGATACATCCGTGATGTTCGGTCTCGTACCCAAACGGTTCAATTATCGTACCGCAGGTCCGGTTCCTCTGTCCGTATATTTCGGGATCGCACGTGGGCAAAAAGGGGCTACCGCCAGTGAAATGACCAAGTGGATGAATACGAATTACCACTATATCGTTCCCGAATTGGCAGACGCGGCTCCAGTGCTGACTGAAAATAAACCCTTACAGGCTTATCGTGAAGCAAAGCAAGAGTTAGGCATTAACGGTAAACCGGTTCTTATCGGTCCCTATTCATTTGTTGTTTTATCCAAAGGCTATGACCGTAAGGATCTAGGCGCTATTATACGAACCTTCCTGCCTTTATACGCCCAAGTTCTGTCGGAACTAGCCGCAGAAGGCGTCCAATGGGTTCAAATCGATGAACCTGTCCTGACCACCTCATTCCCGGTAGAGGATCTGGAAATAATTCAGGAGGTCTATGAAGCTTTGAGCCAAGCTGCACCCTCCTTGAACATCATGCTGCAAACCTACTTTGGCAGCCTGGATCATTATGAGCGTCTGACTAAACTTCCGGTACAAGGGCTGGGTCTTGATTTTGTATACGATGATGGTGAAAATCTTCAGCATATATCACGGCATGGCTTCCCCAAAGGCAAAACGCTGGGTGCTGGTGTCATTGACGGTCGCAATATATGGCGCAGCGACCTGAATGCCGTGGCTGCACTGTTGAGCCAGTTAGCAGAACAGATCCCGGCCACACAGCTTATCGTACAGCCATCGTGCAGTTTGCTGCATGTACCGGTCAGTCTGGATGCAGAGCACAAGCTGGACCGAGAGCTGGTGCATGCACTAGCCTTTGCTGATGAAAAGCTGGAGGAAATCGCGTTCTTGACGGCTGCACTTGCACAGCACGATTCCTCTGCACTTGCCAAGCTTGAGCAAAGTGCAGAGGCGGTAGCCCGCTTCAACAGCTCAGCGGCAAGGGTACAGACAGCTGCCGATCTGGCCGACCTGCTGGCAAAAGAGCCTCTGTCACGCAGCGTTCCTTTCGCCGAGCGCCGTGTAATTCAGCAAAACAAGCTGAAGCTGCCCCCACTGCCTACGACGACCATCGGCAGCTTCCCGCAAACGGCCGAGATCCGCAAGGCCCGTCTGCACTATCGCAAAGGTGAATGGTCTGCCGAGCAATATCGGACGTTTATCCAACAGCAGATCAAGGAATGGATTGATATTCAAGAGGACATTGGCATTGATGTGCTTGTACATGGGGAATTTGAGCGGACTGACATGGTGGAGTTTTTTGGCGAAAAGCTCAAGGGCTTTGCTTTTACACAGAACGGATGGGTGCAATCCTACGGCTCCCGCTGTGTCAAACCGCCAATTATTTACGGAGATGTGTCGTTCGATCAACCTATGACCGTGGAGGAGACGGCATTTGCCCAATCGTTAACCTCCAAGCCGGTTAAAGGAATGCTTACAGGTCCTGTGACCATTCTAAACTGGTCCTTCGAACGCAATGATATTCCACGCAGGCAAGTTGCTTTGCAGTTGGCTCTGGCATTACGGGCCGAGGTAGAGGCGCTCGAACAAGCGGGCATCCGCATGATTCAGGTGGATGAACCCGCAATTCGCGAAGGGCTTCCGTTGAAAAAAGAACAACAGCAAGCCTATCTGGATTGGGCGGTTCAAGCCTTCCTTGTGACCACGGCCACCGCTCAGCCTGCGACCCAAATCCATACACACATGTGCTATTCCGAATTCCAGGATATGATCCAGTCCATTTCAGACATGGATGCTGACGTGATTTCTATCGAAACCTCTCGTAGCCACGGAGAACTGATTGTTAGCTTTGAGGATCAGATTTACGACAAGGGCATCGGTCTGGGTGTATACGATATTCACAGTCCGCGCATTCCTGATGTATCAGAAATGCTAAGCATGATCCAGCGCGCCTTGCGTGTGCTGCCGTCGGATTTGTTCTGGGTTAATCCAGACTGTGGTCTGAAAACCCGCACCAAAGAAGAGTCTGTTGCCGCATTGCGGCAAATGGTACAGGCCGCTCAAACAGCCCGGGCCACGCTGTCTGTATCCAACTAGTATTCTTTTTGTATCTATTCACGCCATCCTGTTCTGTTAACCATATCCTCTTCCCTCTTCCGGTCTTTATACTCAAGACCAGAAGAGGGATTTATTCCAAGTCATATAATGTATATGCACCTTGAATACGATTGATTTTCATCTGTTTCAGGTGTACGCCTAAGCCATGCTCTCGATCCCAGGAACAGCTAAAATTCAAATATAGTTCATCCTGTTCCGATGAGTCGGAAATCAATATAGATACGGCCTGTATTCGATCCAGCAATTGCTCTGGTCGCTCCATATAAGGCGCATACTCATTAGGGTCCTCTCCCCATGAGCTGTATGCCTTCCGATACTTTTCCACGATGCCTACATAATAATGGTGTATGGACTCCAACACTTGAGGATGAATGGCTGACGAGCATGCCATATACTTCTCCCATGTCTTTTTCTGAAGCCCCGTAGGTTCTTCTATAGCCTGTGCATGTTCTTCAGAGTCAGCTCCCACGATAAATTCGACTTCTACCTCCGATGGCTGCCCGCAAAAATCAAGATGTACCATACCACGTAGTACAACCTCCTCCGACACATCCCAAGCCTCATCATCCTGTTCCAGTTCTCTGTACCAGTGTTTCCAGTCCATCCTTTATCCACCTCTTTGTCATAGGTAATCTTTAACTCTATTGAATCCTATACAATTTATCATTTTAATGAGTGAAATTAAAGCAACATCCGGTTAGTGGACCCAGTTAGAAATCGAGGAATTTCCAAATAATACTGCTTTATTCTACAAGATTCGCTATCCATGTAAGCCTTCAAGAAAGAAAATCAGCCCATTTGGACTCAAAGTTTTATTATTAAAAATTTAGTACCTTGCATTAATCAGTACATGATGTTAAATTATACCTGTCTATTGTTCTATAATTAGTACCCGTGACAAATTATGCACAAACACACGTTTCTTCCCCTTATTCCGAACGACACCTATGAATTATGATTACATCAGGAAGGGAGCATCGCTCGTGAATGTGAACATCCAATTCAAAAAAGGGGTACTGGAACTATGCGTTCTAGTTCTAATTGGACGTAGAGACCGCTATGGCTACGAGTTGGCTCAAGCCGTCTCTCGTCATATTGAAGTAGCAGAAGGAGCCCTATACCCACTGCTCCGCCGTCTGGTATCCGAAGGATACTGCACAACGTATTTACAGGAATCGACCGAGGGCCCGCCCCGTAAATATTATCGGCTGACCGATACTGGTAGCCATTATACAAGAATGCTGACACGGGAATGGAATGATTTTGTCCATCATGTCACAAGCCTACTGAAGGAAGGACATTCTGATGAATAGAAAACAGTTTCTTACAGAGGTGGAGCAGCGTCTTTCTCCTCTCCCTACAGAGGCACGCCGTGAACTGCTTAGTGATTTAAGCCAGCATTTTGACTACGGCTTGGTCAATGGACAAAGCGAAACCGAGATTGCTCATCAGCTAGGTAACCCAGAGGATATTGCTCAAGAAGCATTGAAAGAAGTTACCAATGTAGACTGGAACGTTTCTCCTCCACTTCGCCAAGGTAGCTTCGCACGCAATCTTTTTACCTTCTTAGGACTGCTGTTGCTTAATTTGTTGATCTCCATCCCGATGATGGCTACCCTATGGGTGGTATGGGCTTCACTGACCACAGTAGCGGTCACTTTCGTTGCAGCCCCTCTTCTCGCCGTCATGGATTACGTGCTTAACAGTACCTTTTACCCGACTAAATTCTTTTTCTCCATCACGTTAACGGGTATGGGGCTATTGCTGCTGCCTGGAGTACGTTATCTCCTACTCCTTATGGTAAAAGGCACAGTTCGATACTGGAAATGGAATCAGATTACCCTGAGGGGAGCTTACTAACAGCATGAATAAAAAGTGGTTTATTGCAGCAGGCCTGTGCATTGTCATCGGTACAGCCGGCATGGTGGCCTACGGTGCTCCATGGAATCAACAAGTCATGAAGATTAACAAAGAATGGACATTTACACGTGGTCAGCTACAAAACCTGATAGTGGACAGTTCTGATGATGTCTCTATTTTGTTTACTCCGGGCTCTGGTGACCAAGGTACAATACGCATTAGTGGAGAAGTTCAGACAAAAGTCGCCAACCAAATTCATAATGCCCAAATTGAGAACGGTAAGCTTACCATTCAATCGGAGCCGGCCCCTTCCTTGTCATTCTTTTCGGTCACTCCTGATTTGGATCAAACGATTACAGTAGAGATGCCTTCTGGGGAAACCCTAGCTGATCTTCAGATAGATGCACATTCAGGAAATGTAAAGCTTCAAAATGCCTCTGTGAAGAATACTTCTATTGCTGCTACTTCAGGTACTGCCGAAATCACAAACCTCCGGAGTTCCCATCTGCTCGCAAATCTAACATCTGGCAACTTTATAGCCAATCAGCTTACAACAGATATGGAGCTAAAGCTTACTTCAGGAGATGTCACTCTCCGCGATTATAGCGGTAACGGCCATCTTTCCCTAACCTCAGGCGATTCTAATATTACACAAAGCACCGCATCCAACCTAGAGGTGAATTCTGATTCCGGTGACGTAAATATTAAGCAGGCTCCCGATTTTAAAGGTGTCTATAATGTTCACTCTGACTCTGGAAACATAAATACGCCCGAATCTGTCCCCGGCGCCGTGAACGTGATCAAGGTCGAAACCACTTCAGGCGATATCTATATTTCCAAATAGAGGACGGTTACATGATGCCTCACCGGGTCGAAGTTTGGTTCGAGGAGTTCAACCTAGTATAATGAAACCATGTGCTCAGATGCACAACTACATTATATTTAATAAGGAGGAGACTGGATGGAACTTAAGAATAAGACAGCCATTATTACAGGAGCCAGCAAAGGAATCGGTAAGGCAATTGCCGAAACCTTGGCCAAGGAAGGCGTTAATCTGGGGTTAATCTCTCGCACATTGAGCGACCTGCAAAAGCTGCAGGATTCACTGGGGAGCACATACGGCGTAAAAGTGGTGAGTGCTGTTGCGGATATATCGGATCGAGCACAGGCTGCTGCCGCTGTAGCTTCACTGGAGCACGAGCTGGGTGCCGTTGATATTTTGATCAACAATGCTGGCATCGCTACCTTCGGCACAGTCGCAGATATGGACCCCGAAGAGTGGGAACGTATTATACGTGTAAACTTGATGGGAACCTATTATGTTACACACGCTGCTCTTCCGAGCATGCTGGCGCAACAGAGCGGAAACATTATTAACATTTCCTCCACAGCAGGGGAACGAGGGTTTCCAACAGGCTCGGCCTATTGCGCATCCAAATTTGCTTTGATGGGCTTCACGGAAGCACTGATGCAGGAAGTTCGCAAATCCAACATTCGTGTCACTGCGCTGACACCAAGCACGGTCAATACAGAGTTGGCGGCAAACGCGGGATTGCCTATTGGTGACGAGGATCGCATGCTTCAGCCGCAGGATTTGGCCGACCTGACCTTAGCTGCATTGAAGTTGCCCCCACGAGTTCAATTAAAAGTAGCCGGTATTTGGACAACCAACCCGCAGTAATTCGACATGACATCTTAGATCCATTGGCTGTATCAGGCTCCGGCAGACGTAACTGTTCGTCATGCCGGAGCTTTGTTTTAGCATAGCTATACCAAAACAAACTGTAATATAAGCGCTTTGTACTTCCAGCATACATAACATACATTTCTTGCAACCATAAGCGCATTCCAAGAAAGGGGAAAAATGATGAAGAACACAGGAATGACACGACCATTAGACCATTTGGGACGCATTGTGCTACCCAAAGAACTGCGCACATCTATGAATATTAATATTGGAGATGCCCTCGATTTTTTTATTACACCAGAGGGACTGATGATTCGCAAGTATACGGGGGTTTCTTGTTATTTTTGTGGTGCCGTAGACCATTTAAGCTATTTCAGAGACCATCTGATCTGCAAGAGTTGTATTGAAAACCTGAAGAGCGACAATCCTTCCAGCCATTTGAGTGAAGAACACCCTGCCCAGCCGAAGAAAAGAAGGAGCTACAGAAACCAGAATGAGCTCCTGAATAAACTAAAGCAGCTCATGGAGGAGCACCCTAATGTATCCCAAAAAGACTTAGCTGAAATGCTGGAATTGTCTCAAGGGCGCGTGTCACAGCTTAAAAAGCTGCTTCTTTAAATTATTCTGTCCATCTCGTTTGTTCTAAATAATAAAAAAGAGCCTGACGGCTCTGGGATCATTCATATTATGCAATGTCAGACTGCTCCATAACCGGGACTCGATAGGCAAGCAGTGACTCGTCTATTACGGCAGAAATAAACGTTGCTTCTATTTCAGGCACCAGTCGAAGCGCATAGTTCCATGCGTTTTCCTCAATTTGCAGCGCCAGCCGTTGCCGGGTCCCGATTCTGTTCTCTTGCTCCATCGCATCGGAGAGACCCTCTAATTCAGTATCGGCGGCGTGCCCGATCTCATGCGCAAGCACAACCGTAAAATACTCCTCAACTCGATCCGCGCTGCCGAACATCTGTAAGCATTGTGTTTCAATAACATCCGTATACATGGTAATGGTGTGAGCATGCATGGCATATTTGCCCCCAATCAGCCGTCCACCAGGAAAACGTTTCTCCAGCTTGACTGTTACGCCTATAGCAGCTCGTTCCAAAAGCTCAGCGACAATGCGCTCTGCCTGATCTCTCTCCAACTTAGCTTCGCTCCTCAAACCAAGATATATAAAGTTATATTTACGATAAGACTTATGAACTTATGAATGTGCTCATACAATACACAGTACGATATTATACCTTTTTACAAAGGAGAATACCATGCCAGAAGATTACTATATAGGTTGGGGAACGCTTGCCCTGATTAATGCCGGCTTGGCACAGACCAAAAATCGGAGCGGGATTAACTGGTTTGCGCTCTCACTACTGATAGGACCGATCGCGACCCTATTGATCGTTGTATGGGATAAACCGGAGTCCTGATGCAACAATCAGTCCCCCGTTAGGTTATGAAGAATGAAAAGGGCATCCTTGCGGCTTTTGTGCCAGCGCTGAATCTATTGATGTATGAGCCTGTCTTGTCATATACGGCTTTTCCTGAACTCCGAAATTCGGCTTCACAAGCCGATTATCGTAAGAACTATGAAAAATATGCGTGGTTGCTGGGGATAATGGTGGGATCAGCCACGTCCAATTACCTGTCAGCGCACGGCCAGCCTCGGCTTCCCGTTCCTCAAATAATTTGAATTGTGCTGCTGCGGTATGATGGTCAACCATGCTGACCCCCGCCTTTTTAAAAGAATGCAGCACAGCAATATTCAACTCCACCAGCGCCCGATCACGCCATAGGGTTGTTTCGCTCGTCGTATCCAGCCCCATCAGTTTTGCCACTTGTGGCAGCATGTTATATCGGAAGGGATCCGCAAAATTACGGGCCCCGATTTCTGTTTCCATATACCAGCCGTTAAATGGAGCTGCTGTATAGACGATACCGCCAATCTCCAGCGTCATATCCGAAATCATAGGCACAGCATACCAACGTAATCCCAGAGAGGTTATACTTGAGAGTTCCGGATGCTCAATAGGCACCTCCATCACCAAATGCTCAGGAATATCAAAGAGCTCAGGAGGTTGCCCCCCCACTTCGACAACCAGTGGCAATACATCGAAAGCAGTCATCGCTCCTTGCCATCCCATTTCCCTACAAGCATTGGTAAAATCGACTGATATTGGATCTCCGATGATCCCTTGATCCGTTTCATAGCCAGCGTAGCGAATAAGCTGATGGTTCCAAATACGAATATTCGGCTGTCCTGGCTGAGAGGCGCGAAATACAGTAAGCGTGGGCTTAATTTTACCGCCGTTCGTCCCTATGCGGATATGCTCCAATAGCTCGTGAACGACTTGCGTCGCGTCTGATGCTGCACGTGCATCCCTAACTAAGAGCTTGTCCCAAAACAAGCGACCGATACAACGATTACTATTCCGCCAAGCCATAAGTGCCCCATGCTTCAACTCTTCGTAAGTATGATCGTACGTTCCAGTAGTCTCTATGTCATGACGAATATCAAGGAGCCGGGCTTCCGCATCATTGCGGCTTCGACCCAGCTCCTCATAACATGTATATATAAACTGCTCTGCTTCTTGCAAAAGCTGTTGTTTCACTTCCATAACTACACCCCATCCCGGTAGCTCACTTGCTCATGAGCCTGTGGCTTCCATGCTTCTTCGTCATTATACTCCAGTAGCAGGCTGGAACCAACGGGATGTATATCTTGTTCACCTGATCTCCATATCCGTGGAAATCAATCCCAAATACTCTTATCCCAAATATGCAGTAAGCATCCAGATATGTTTATCGACCTCTTCTCTCAAGCCATTCAAAAGATCCTCTGTTGCTTTATCCTGTGCTGCTTCTGCTGCTTCCATACCATTCGCCAGTTCAACAGTAATTGTTTTAAAATCGGCTATAACGGACTTCACCATATCATTAGCTGTCTGCTCGCCTGCGGACTCCTGAATAGCTGACAGTTGCAAATGCTCTTTCAGGGTTGCAGCAGGGCGACCACCGATCGCCAACAAGCGCTCTGCAATGGTATCCAGATTAGCTGTTGCTTCATTATAAAGCTCCTCGAATTTGGCATGCAGTGTGAAGAAATTAGGTCCTTTCACATACCAATGAAAATAATGCAGCTTCGTGTACAGTACAGACCAGGTGGCCACGTGACGGTTCAAAGCCTTGTGCAGTTCTTGAATAGCCTCTTGTGTAGGTGCGTTCGTATGATTTAATGTACTCATGTGTAAAATCCCCTCTCGTTATTATTCATAATATAGTTGGAGTGATGCTTGGATACTCGCTAGCCGTAGTGTCTGATTTTCTTCCAAATCCCATGCGTGAACCTAAAAAATATTTAGCAATTAATTTAGACTTAATCTAAATCCTGTTTTAATTATAACACTATCTATCTGTTTTGCAAGGCTTTATTATGGTTAAATTATGAAGATTGCATGAATTGATTGTCAGGCAATGCTCTATACCAATCGGAGCTGAACTCAATGGTCTAACCACAACAAAAAAGAGTCACCCCACAGAGGGATGGCTCTTCTATTACTCTTGTATTTCCGAAGGGTTCACAATCAAGGATACAACCTTGCCTGCGTTTACATCAATCAAGCCGTGATCGGTAATTTTCAAAGCCGGGCTAACTGGCAAAGAATGAGTACTCAGCGACATGATCGGATTGTAATGGCGATACCCCAGCGACAGCAAGGCTGAACGCAGTTCCTTCACATGGGCAGCCACCATTTCCAACGGTCCCTCTGTCAAAATTCCACCAACCGTTAACGGTAAATGGGACAGCACCTTGCCATTTTCAACTACGCAAAAGCCCCCTTGGCTGGATAGAACCGTATTCGCGGCCAATATCATATCTTGCTTGTTATGCCCCACGACCAACAGGTTATGATTATCGTGCGAATAGGTGGTGGCCACTGCCCCGCGTTTAATCGTATCTCCGCCGATCAAACCGTAAGCACGGTTGCCATTCTTGCCATACCGCTCGAACGTAGCAATAAGTCCATGTTCACCATGTTCCCACACCAGTTCACCCTGCTCTACTTGGGCAGGTGCGATTCGTTCGCTTGTAAAAGTAGACCCATCCTTGACCATCATAATACGGCATTGATGTGTGCCATCAGCTACATCCAGCTTTACCGAAAAATCCTGCTCTGTAAGCGGATTGAGCTTTACACTTTGATAAAAGTGTTCGGGGAAGCGGCATTTTACCTGTGCCTGATGGTACTCCTCAAATTTATCAAATACCTTATGACCATCCTTATAGACCTGCTCTACCTCAAACTGCTCCAGATCCGATAACAGTACAAAGTCGGCTATTTTCCCTGGCGCGATTGTCCCGCGGTCATGCATGCGCATCCGTGCGGCAGGAGTAAATGTAGCTGCATAAATCGCATCCTCAGGCTTCATACCCATTCCGATCGCTTTACTTACAATATGGTTTAGATGTCCTCGCTCTACGAAGGAATCCGGCATTACATCATCCGTTACGAAGCAAAAATGTTGTGCCACTTCCTCCTGAATGAGATAGTCCATTACCTCAGGAGTCATGGATTTTTCCTGGATTTCAATAAACATCCCGGCGGCCATCCTTGCCTTCATACCTTCAATACTCTGGTGGGTATGGTCTGAGCCTATTCCTGCATAGATCAACTGATGCAGATCCAGATCAAGCAGCTGCGGCGTATGGCCTTCAATGATCAGTTCCGGGTAGTGCTCACGAACATGGCGCAAGATGCGGTTCGTCTTGCTTTCCGGATCACGAATGACATCCACATAGTTCATAATTTCACCCAGGCAGATCATCTCACCCGTCTGCAACAAAGCATCAATTTCGGGGATATCAATCTCGCCCCCTGAGGTTTCCAAAGGTGTTGCCGGAACAGAGCTAGGAATCCCGTAAAACATATCAGCCACGCAGTCTTTGCTGGCCTCCATCATTTCCTGAATGCCTTCCAATCCGAACACATTCGCCATTTCATGCGGTTCCGGTACAATGGTCGTGACCCCATTGCGAATAAGTCCATAGGAAAAGGTTGCTGGGGTCACCATTGTGCTTTCGATATGCAAATGGATGTCGATCAGGCCCGGAATCATATATTTCCCGTGCCCTTCGACAATTTCAGCAGCCTCAAAAGATTCCAGACCACGCTGACCGATATACATAAACTTGCCGTCAAGTATAGCCACATTGCCTTCCTCGAACGTCTTGTAGTAACTGTTGTACACCTTAACTTGTAAAATCATTTTGTCTGCACGCATGATGTATCTCCTTCATCGAACCCGCTGATTATTGGACCAGCACCATTTTATCTGCCGGAAAATGCAAGGTAACCCGTTGACCACTCAAGTAAGGCGTATCCATTTCCTGATTAGCCGTAAAGTTCCCCTTCGCCGTCTCTACCACATACTGATAGCTACGTCCCAGGTAAGTACTTACCTTAATAATACCGGGAAGCTCATTTTCCCCTGTCTCGTTGCCTTCTGTTCGAATGACCAAATCATCCGGGCGAATAGCCCCTTGGCGAGCACCCGCTTGGACTGTGCCCTGATTACGCACTACACTGAACGAAAGGTCGCCTGTATTCAGTCGAATACGTTCTCCTTCTTCCGTACGCTCGTCAAAGCTTAGAAAATTATTAAACCCAATAAAACGGGCAACAAATTCGGTCGTCGGATATTTAAAAATGGTCGATGGAGCATCTAATTGCTCGATGTTCCCCTTATTCATAATCGCAACCTGGT
Source organism: Paenibacillus ottowii (assembly GCF_050516475.1). Classification (NCBI taxonomy): domain Bacteria; kingdom Bacillati; phylum Bacillota; class Bacilli; order Caryophanales; family Paenibacillaceae; genus Paenibacillus; species Paenibacillus ottowii. The sequence continues at coordinate 3,050,151 of NZ_CP191577.1, forward strand.
CAGAAATCGAAAAACATTCCTCCTGATCGTGCGATACATACACGGTGGTGATGCCCAGCTCCTGTTGAATACGGCGGATTTCTACGCGCATATTCACACGCAGGTTAGCATCCAAGTTACTCAGAGGTTCATCAAACAACAGCAGATCAGGCTCAATTACAAGCGCTCGCGCAATCGCGACACGTTGACGCTGCCCGCCAGATAATTCGCCGGGGAAACGCTTTTCGAATCCCCCCAAGCTAACCGTATCCAGCATAGTCATAACGCGTCGTTTTACATCATCTTCTTTTACTTTACGCAACCGCAAACCAAAGGCGACATTATCAAAAACCGACAAATGCGGGAAAAGCGCATAACTTTGAAATACAAAACCGAAGTTCCGTTTGTTCACTGGAACCCGGGTATAATCCTTATCACCAAACAAAAATGTTCCCTGTTTAGCTTCGAGAAATCCTGCAATAAGACGAAGCGTAGTCGTTTTGCCACAACCACTCGGTCCGAGCAACGAGAGCAATTGCCCTCGTTCGAGCTGCAAATCGAAATCCTGCAAGATCAGTTGATTGTCATAAGCGACCGAAACGCGATCCAGAGTAAGCAGTGCCATAAGGTTGAAGCCTCCATTACCTTTTAGTGAAGTAAGACAATCCCATCAGTCGTTCAATCAAGAACATCAGGATACCCGTTAAAATCATCAGCATAACCGAAATCGCTGCAATCGTCGGATCAAAATAATTTTCGACGTAAGTCAGCATTTGAATAGGCAGGGTGCTGAAGCCCGGTCCTGTCATGAAGACGGAAATGTCGACATTGTTGAATGATTCCAGAAAGGCAATCAGGATAGCCGCAATAATACCTGAGCGGATGTTGGGTAGGACCACCTTGAAAAAGGTCTCCAACCGTCCAGCTCCCAGACTAAGCGCTGCCTCCTCAATCGCAAAATCAAAGTTAGACAAGCTGGATGCAATGACCCTTATAATGAACGGCAACATAATCACCGTATGTCCGATCAAAAGTCCAGCGTATACTGGCAAATGATACACAATGATCAGATAGCGCAGCAGTGTAAAACCAAGCACAATACCTGGTATAAGCAACGGGGAAAGGAACAAGGCATTCAGTGCATCCTTTCCGCGAAACGAAAACCGGCTAAGCGCATAAGCGGCTGGCATACCGATGAGCAGCGCCAAGATATTGCCCAGCAGAGAGACGACAATCGACGTTTTAAACGTGGACATAAACAAATCTACTTCAAAAATATTTTCATACCAGCGCAAGGAAAAGCCCTGCGGAGGAAATTTTAATACCGTGCCCGGCTCGAAAGAAGTGACCGATATGATCAACAGCGGACCGAGCAGAAAGATGAAGACCAGCAGGCTAAAGAAGCCTAGTCCATAATGTTTCTCCCGCATATCCACCTACCCCTTCGGATTGAGTTTATGGGCCGCCTTATTTAAGAGACCGACCACGATAAATGTAATAGCAATCATAATTGTTGCGATAACAGAAGCTAAAAACCAATCGTTAAGCGTCATTGCATTTTGATACAAAAATGTGGCGATAACCCGCTGTTTTCCTCCCAGCAATGCTGGGGTCGTATATGCTGTCAGGCTGCCCACGAAAACAAGAATGCTTCCAATGATCAGACCTGGAACAGACAGCGGGAATACAATTTTACGGAATGCGCTGAATTTGGAGGCTCCAAGACTCTGAGCAGCATGGACAAGATCACCGTCGATATTTTCAAGCACACCAATCAGTGAAATAATCATCAGCGGTAAAAACAAATGAACTAGACCAATAATCATCGCTGCCGGAGTGTACAAAATATTCAGCGGCTCATCCACGAGTCCTAAGCTGATTAACACGTTGTTTAATAACCCCTTGCGACCCAAAATGACCATCCAGCTGAATGACCGGACTACAGGACTCGTCAACAAGGGAAAGATAGCCAGCGCGAGCAAAATCCCTTTACGACGCGGGGCCTTTTGCGAAATATAATAAGCCGTCGGAAAACCGAGCAATACGCATACGAGGGTCGTTACGACACTGACCTCCAGCGTAGTCAGCAATATTTTCAGAAAATAAGGGTCCTTGAAGAAATGGAGATAGCCTTCTAAGGTGAATGAGCTGTTCTGTACGAAGGTCGAACCGATCGTCAACACAATCGGAATGACCATGAACACCGCCAGAAAGAGCAGACCTGGCAGCAGCAGCCAATACAAGTATGTTTTCTTCATGGGTAGCTCCTTGCGGTTATCAAAATGTTATTCCTTGTTCAGCACCTGGATAAACAGCTCCAGAAAAGCTTCGCTGTCCACCTGTTCGCACACATTCATATTAGGACTATGATTGAGGCGGTTCTGCACATCGCCTACCGTTTGTCCGTCACATATGCGACTGGAGGTTTCCACATCGACATATAACAGCGAGGTATCTACTAATCTCGAATTCAGCGCGACCCCTACGGCAAGCGGATCATGAAGCGCACACGCTTTTACTCCGTTCCGTTCTTCATAACGCTTGGTATAAACAGCCGTACTTTCAGCTACATAATCGCGAATCTCTGGACGGGTCAGACGAGCAATATGATCGGCAGTCAGCAGCGCCTTGCGCGTTACATCCAGACCGACCTGTATCAATCGGCCAAACCCCGCGTGAAATACGATCCGTGCGGCTTCAGGATCAGCATACATGTTGTACTCCGCTACAGGCGTAATATTGCCGCACCCGCGAATAACACCGCCCATAAAAATAACCTCATGGACGTGATCCGTCAGATCAGGACGCTTAAGCAGCGCCAACGCCAGATTGGTGAGCGGCCCGGTGCAAATGAGCGTCACTTCTCCAGGATGAGCCATCACGGTATCAATGATGATATCCGGTGCAAAACCTTCGGATGCAGAGATGGCTGGGATTACTCCATTCAATGCGCCTCCAATACCGTCTTCTCCATGAACACGGTGCTCGTGCAATCCTTTACGTATTAATGGAGCCTCTGCCCCCGGGTAGACCGGGATATCCGGTCTATCCAGCAGGTTGAGGATTTTGCAAGTATTTAATGTTGCTTGTTTAAGTGAAACATTACCGCATACCGTAGTAATCGCCTGGATATCCAGCTGACCACTTTTGGCCGCAAGTAAAATACCCAACGCATCATCAATGCCTGTATCTACATCTAATATGACCTTTTTCATTATTGTGTAACTTCCCGGTTCCAGCGATCTGTCCATGCCTTGATATGATCATTAACGAATTTCATATCCAACTTGTTCAGCTTGTTCACTACATCTGCACCGTACGTAATTCCTTGAGTATCCGCACCGGATAGTACTACCTGCGTGTTCACTGGAGAATCAACCTTTGCCTTGGCGGATTTTTCTTGAACTTCCTTGCTCAGCTGCCAGTTGATAAATTCCTCAGCCAGCTCCTTTTGGTCTGACCCTTTGACTACATTAATCGTGTTCATGACTGCATAAGCACCCTCACTAGGAGCTACGAATTTCGCCCCTGGCACGGCAGCCTGTAAATCTTTGAAATACATTTCCATAATCGGACCGCCTGCAATTTCCTGCTGACTAAACATGTTCACAAATTCGGACGTTTTACTATAAAACTTAACGATATTTGGGCTCAGCTCTTTCAGTTTTCCGAAGGCTTGGTCTTCATTAAATTCCTTGCTACCTGCTACTTTGGAAGCCGCATCTACCATCATCGGTCCAGCAGTTGCCGTAATATTCGGCAGAGTCACATTTCCTTTGAATTCAGGACCCCACAGGTCGGCCCAGGAGGTCACGTTCTTTTTCACCAGCTCCGGATTATAGGCAATACCGAGACGTCCGACTGTATAAGCAGGGCCATATTCCTCACCCAGCGGTGCTTTGGCAATATCGTAAATTTGGTTCAGGTTCGGCACCTTACTGCGATCCAATTTCTCAAATAACCCTTGTTGAATTCCCTGTTGGGCATAATAATCAGACAGATAGATCAGATCGACGTCCGTGCTGCCTTGGCTGATTTTGTTCAACCGTTCCGCATTATTTCCGATTTCTACAACAATATCAACGTTATGTGCCTTTTCAAATGGCTCGTACACTTCTTTATTAAAGAAGTCCTCGGAGAAGCCCCATGTAGAAATAACCAGTTTCTTTTTCCCATCAGCTGAGCCATCTTTTCCAGCTGTCTGACCACCAGTAGCATTGCTGCCGCAACCTGCCAGTACCACAGATGCCAAGGTCACAGCCATAAATCCTTTAAACCACTTTTTCATATGAAACTCCCCCTATTTTTTATTATGCACACCTTATGACACAAAAAAGAAAAGTACTCTTGTAAAACAAGAATACTTTTCTTCGTAAACAAAGAATAAGTTGATCCCGCTGTGCGTTATAACAGGTTCTCCCCTCAGATAGATCCGAAGCGAAAAGCCGAATATCCAATTTTATTAGGATTCTTTCAGTATGATGTTCGTAATGGCCCACTGCGTTGCTGAATCATAGTCGCGCAGTAAAGCTTCTATATCGAGCTCCATATCCTCAATCAGCTTCTCGCGAAGTCTCTTCTTATACAGCATGGACATTCGGAAATCCACTTCCAGCTTCAAGCCAGGGGCTTCCACTTCCAATGCCGCCGAGCGTGGAGAACGCCGGTGCTTCGCTACAAAGGTAACAATGTTGTTCTCAACGGTGGCCCGCAACAGCGTGGTCCCGAAGCCGAACAGTTCCTTTGAAACTTCATTGTAAATCTGGCACATCCGCTTTTTGCTTTCGTTACTGTCGAGCAGCGTCATGAACCCACCCTCATCAGCATATTACGTACAATCAATCTTTTAACACGATAGATTATACATAAATATATGATAAATAGCAAACAAAAATCCCTAATTCAATAACATATGTCGCGAAAAAACGAACAATATGTCGAAGTTTGTAGCTTTGCGGCATTTTTATACTCACTGATCTCAAAAATCCCGGTTTAGATCCATCCTACCAAAGAGCCGATAACAACGAAAGGAAACAAATCACTATTACCATTGATCAGATTAAACTTACATTAACTGTAGACCGTACAACAATGCTCCAAAATATTCAGCAACCTCAAACTGCAGCCCCGAAGGATGCTATCATTGCCATTTCGGGGGAGATAATTTTCTCTACTATATATTTTTTCTACTATAATATGTAGGTTTAATGTAAACACATTAAACCGTACCCCGCAGAACTCTCCTGGCGGTTGTACGGTTCATTTAAGTTATGTAGCTGGCCACAGCAGCATAAAGTTAGCTATGATATATGCCTGTCACCATTGTGCTGCCCGTTTGCGTCTCTCCTCACGCCGATCAGCTTCTTCCATTTTGCGAATATAACGCTTCAACTGCTCTTTATGATCGTCCAATTCTTGTAAGCGTACAGTGGTTCCTTGGAGAAACGCCTCCATTTTACGTGTTAATTCAGCAGCCGATTCGCCTCGCCAGTCTTGCAGACGACCATATATGTTTTTCATCTGCTGCTCCTGATGCTGAAGTCTTTGCTTTAGCTGCTCGCACTGCTGTACAGCCCTCCGCAGATCCCCCAGGCTCAAAGATATTCTGCTCATCTCTTTCGCCTCCCGTTGTGTTCTTCCAGCTGCTCTTATTATTGATCGGCCATCGTAAATTCCTGGCCCTTGCGATCAATATACTCGGCTATTTCTGTAATCGATTCCTGATACCAGCGATTAATTCGATCCAGTGTCGCCGTTGCACTATGCGCAAGCGGGGTCAAGGACTGACTCTCACTTGTTCCGATATGAGCCTGAAATAACTGAATGGACGCTCGGGTATCACTAGAAAATCCATGCAAGCTAGAGCGCATCTGATTAGCCGCATGCTTTAGCTCCTCGGGTGTTAATTGAATTGTGCCCCCATTTTTGTTGCCCACAAAATAAGCCCCACCATGTACGCGGCCATTTTGTTGGCCTGCTCCCATCAAATTCACACCTAGCCCATGAGCAGCAAACTGTCCAAGGGCACCCCATTGTCCACCGTAGCGTTCGACCAAATCGCCCATGACTTGCTTGAGCTCTGCCTGCGCAGCCAGCATCTGCTCGTACGCCTCCACCCGCGGATTACCTTCTACCAACTGTCCGTCCATGGTGTACAGCGGATTGCTGATATTGCCGTTTTCATCAAATGTGAAATGATCCATGCTATGCGTCGCTTCACCCAATACCGAATTATAGAACTTGGTAATTGCATCTTGCTGCATCATAGGCAACGTAATTGGGACATAAACAATGGGAGTCCATTTGGGTCCCAAAAAAAAGTTGGCCCATTTATTTTCTCTTTCGACTGGTAATGAAACAGGAACAGTGATTTTGGCTTCGTTTGCGGTCTTATAATCCTTATTTATAAAGTAGGTTGTACCCACATGTGGTTTTGCATCTTTAACCCCTGAACCGATGGTATCCTTCGGATTGACATAGGCAACATTCGTCTTTTGAAAATCGCCGTTTTCCACCTTCTTTTGAAGATCATCCGATAAAAGATGGACAATGCTTGGTGCATTATAACTGACCGAAGACAGCCCGTTCCGTACCGCCACATATTCTGCCTCCGCTCCTCCCAGAGAATGGCCTGTGGTAGATATTTCAGCAGAGGGGTATTCCTTTTTTACGGCATCATATAGATTTTGGGCTTGTGTGAATTGATTATTCTGGTACTTTTCCTCATATTGAAGAAATGCACTTTGTACTTGTGGTGGGAGTTTAGCCACCTCTGCCTTATTATTTTCATAATAATGATGGACTTCTTCCAACGTTTTTGCGCGTCCTCCGACAACATCGCTGAAATCCGTTCCCCAGTCCATCGCTACGCTCCACTTGGGCCGATCCGGAGGTTCTGTTCCCCTATAACCGATGATCACCTGATTGGTTTTTTCGTTATGGAACACAGTCGCATCGAATCCAGAACCGTTTGTGTCATGTAGCATAGCTCCTTCAGGTTCAACAATCTTCCAGTCAGGAAGAATTCTGCTTTTAGAATCTTTAGCAGTCAAATCCCGGTCATACACTTTATCTGCAATGGTCCAATATGTTTTGTCGTTAATGTAGGTCAAGTTATTCCCACCTTGTCTATTGTGAAAATATATTATAGAGTTATGAAAAAAGGTGATTACCAGAAAAGGAGAATTGTAACTTGAATAGAAAAATCCCACTGATTCTGGCGCTTATTTTAATTGTTATGTATTTAGGAGGTTGTTCCAGCTTGTCGGACAAAGATAAAAAAGAATTAGTAGACGTTGCCACCCCTATCGGTGTGGAGTTCATTAAAGAACACTATAATGCCGATTTCATATTAAAGGATTATGTTGTAGATGATCCTGCTGTCCACTCTAGAATATATCTGTATGGGTACATCAAGGGTCACGAAGACAGTAAAATTACCATCTACTATAGTTATAAAACCAAAGAAGTAATCGACGTCTCTGGGCCAGATTGGTTTATCGATAGCGAAGTTCCCAAATATAAGACCCCTTCTTCCTGAGAAGGACTATTATAAATGTTAACGTCTAAATTTTCCCAAATTAAGAAGTAGTATAATTATAGTGCATCCTATTTACGAGTGATATAGCCGAGAGGAAAAATAAGTATAAAGTCATTGGATTCAGTAATTCTGGTCATAGTACATAGCTTAGGCGGAGTAGGTCTTTGTAACTGTATGTTAGGAGAAAATTGCGCAGATGAACAAATAAGGCTCCTAAGGAGCCTTATTCACTCGTTGCCTGACTTATTTAACGTTTTTCACTTTGGGTGATAGGCTGATTTACATAAATAAAGGGATATTCGCCTTTCGAATTGCATCGTAAAGTCCTGTAAAAGCTGACTTTTTAAGCGGCTTGTACAATTGACTCTGGATAGGATTTGAACACATGTTCAAGCAATTCTTGCAGCTCCATCTTTACATTTTGAAGCAATTGTCTATGAGGCAGCACTTCATCCAGCTGGATTGTATAGGATAGAGCTATGCTAGGCTCATTCATTTTCTGTACAACTTTAACTTTCGGATTTTTAAGAGATAAAACTGTTCCATTATACTTGATGATTGGATATCCCATGTTACCGCTCCTCTATGTCGGTTAGTTTACGTTTATCCGTTGTTTGCTTACGTATTGAATGACATCTTTAATGGTTGGATTATGTCCCTGATCGTTAAGAGCCTCATCTAATGCAGGAATTGTGGTAAAAGTTTTATTTTTTTTCTGAAAATAAATGTCCGCTATAGGGAATGGTTTTGCACCATCTGGTCCAGTGCCCGTTTCATAATAAGCAATAATGATAATGTCTTTTAAACCATCCTTATTTACATCCCTAAAGGCTACCGCTTCTATGCCCTCATCAGCATACCACCATTCATTTCCATACATATCTGGAAATGAATATACAACTCGCTCCTGGTCATCTAATAGAAAAAAGTAGTTTTTGGGGATTTCATCTTTCTTTGCTTGAGTCGATACAAACCGTACTTTCCCAAAGCCTTCGAAAGTGGTTTGAAAAGACTGCGACTCTTCAATTTCATATTGGTCGGTATTCAACTTTTCACCGCCAACTGTGGAAACAGACTGATCCTCAACAGAACTTAGCTCACTCCATAGTTCCTCGTTCTGCCTAATATTCTCTGGAATTTGTGCCAAAGGAATTTCATACTCCGCATGGTCCCCTACCACATGTGCCATAGGCACACTCATCCCCAATGAATCATTTGTGAAATAACTAAACGATTCCATTTCTACTTCCGCAAGCGAACCTTTGGTTACATCCGCATTTGTTAACAATTGAATCAAATCATCTTTTGTGAAATCACCAATTAACCCTTGTTGCTCCGGCTGAACAGCTGTAATCTTTCCGCTTTTTATAAGCTCAATAAAAGGTTTCTCGACTTTTATCAGATCTCTCAATCTTATTCTTGAAACCTGCTTCATATCCAGGTTCGTTGTATAAAACATATGAGTAGGATAGGCTACGTCTTTCATATAATGAATACCCGTATATTGAACACTCAAGAATCGTTCACTTTGTCGTTTGATCTCATAATCAATTTCGACATGGACTCCGGCATTGGAATCTGCATATTTTTGTAATCCTTCTAAAGCATCAGCCTTAAGAATTTGGTTTAAAGATTTCTGCTTTGCAATATTCTTGAGTTTTGTAATTTGAGGGTATTTAATCACGATCCCATTTTTTGAATATTCCTTTTGAATGAGTTCATAACTTTGCCGTTCACTATAAGTATTCAAGGCAGTGCTATATTCGGAATCAATACGGACTTCTCCACTTTTGGAGAACTCAATGATAAGGTTTTGTTCAGAATCATCACTGTTTATTAAGAAACCATCGCCGTGGTCTAAAACTCCGATACTCATGCTATCATGTTGTCGATTCTCTAAAATAAACTCATCTGTATCCTCGTTCAATTCCCACGCATCCGGAAGCTTTTTCTTATCTGTTACTAATTCTTTCTGTGTCCATTTTTCTCCGGAGAATTCCCACAACGCAACAAATACGGGATCTGGATGGTATATTGAAACATATCCCCCTAACAACAGCTGTATTCCCTTGTCTGAATCCCGAACCACAAAGTCTATAGTCAATTCTGGCCCGCCATCCTCAATCATCTGAGCATGTACAAGTTGCTTCGTACTCCACCACTGAATAAATGTGTATTTATCTCCAATCGTACCTGTCACCGTTTTAGGTGCTCTATAATTCATAACCCTAACGCTGAGCTGCCCGCTTTTTAACGGAAACGATTTTGTTAAAATAGTGAGATTATTCTCGAACTTTTCTACTAATTCTTCATCCTTCATCTCTACACTTTCAGGATCGTTTAACAACGAATTAAGTTCCTGTGTGAACTCCTCAAGCTTATTCTGTCTGGTATCAGAATCCTTATTTTCATCGTTGACTATATGAAGTTTTTTCACTAACGTATCCAGCTTTTTCGAATAGGAAATTGTTTTATCGTCATTTTGGAGAGAAAGCGCATGATTTGTTTCAGTTGCTGGAGAATCCTGTTCCTTTATGCACCCATTCAGCGCTACACAGGAAATGAGTAGTAACAGGACGCAACAAGTTCGGCAGTACTTCAAGTAATTCATGCTGGATATCACACTTTCTACAATTTATCGTTCATTTCTATACTCATAATCTTCCACTTGCCTGATTGCTTTTCTAATGTAAATAGAAGTCCCTTATCTTTTTTCTCTTCACTTGAATTACTTCTTACTAAAAAGATCCGCTGATTAGCCTCATTAGCAATCTCTTTTATGTTCAGATCTAATCCCGTATAGTCCATAGCGGAAAAATCAATGATATCTTCAAAATGATTTTTCGGGCTTGCTGACAACGCAGTGAATTCCGCCATTTCAGGCAAGTGTATCAAGAAGCGATTCATAAGATAATGATCCTCCAAATAATTTTGGAGAATATCTTTAGGAACCGTAGGGTATACAAATTTTTTATTCTTATTTTCATATAGGACTTTTGTTTTTTCGGGTCCGGTGCTGTCGAATTTTTGATATGTTATTATCGTATGTTGCTGAGTATCCTGAAAACGGTAATAACTCACATCCTCAAAAACACCATCTTTATTAATGTCCTCTAGCTTCCTGCTTCCTTGCCCTGTTGCTTCTGGATAATTGTAATTCAGATTGTTAATTCGATTATGATCCAAAGCAAAAATAGAGAAACCTTCTGTCTCACTCACTTCGCTAGTGGAATATACTACGATAAACTTTTGTTCTGTTTGACCCAGCTTCATGATCTTCATATCTGTATTAAGATGTGCAACTACAATTGGGTCCTCTAATTTACCAATGATGTGATAGCCAGCATCCTCCCGGACTACAAATACGTTGTCAATCACCCCTTTTTCTAATCCAAAAGCAAGCACGTATTCCACCTTTCCATCAAGGTCTAAGTCTGCTTTTAATATTTTCTGAAGATACTCATTCTGTGGTTGGATTTTCTTTATAAACTGATCTAATGTGTTAGAATCTGCGACGTAATTTCCATTTCTTTTATTTTTCGGATTTACATTATTGCTATTTCGATCTTGTTTTTGAGCAGCAGACTCTGGCTCAGTCACAGATTTTGACCCTATCACTTGAGTGCTTGGTTTGGTGGGGGCAACTGCCTGCTGCTTCTCATTCGTAGATTTTTCGGAACATCCATTCAGAAGCAGGGCAATTAACATGATTAAAAGTAGTATTGTATTTTGCTTTATAAAGTTCATTTCAAAAAAAGCTCCCTTTTCGCATTACCTATTGCACGTTTATCCGTTGTTTTCTTACGTATTGAATGACATTTTGAAGTGTTCGGTTATGTCCAGTTTGATTGATTCTCTTATCCAATTCAGGGAGGGTAGTGTATGTGTTATCTTTTTTCTGAAAGTAAATCCCTGCGACAGGCAGTGTCTCTATTCCGTGTGCATTAACTCCGGTGATATAATCAGCAATAATAACAATATCCGTACGTCCATCCTGATTCAAATCCTTAAAACTTACTGCTTTGATCCTATCAATCATTTTACCGTTGTTACCATAAAATTCGGGGAATTCGTACAGAATCTTGTTTTCCACGTATTTGTCACTGTTAACTTCCAAAAAAAACTTTGCTTGAATCAGATCACTCGTATCCTCATCTTTTAAAGTGGATATAAACTTTACTTCTCCCCATCCATTAAGAGTGGTGGTAAATGATTGTTCTCTCTGAATAGTATATGGTTCTAGATCAGGGTCGGGCTGAGCATCCTCTTCTACATAATCAGCACTACGTTGCTGCTTTACAGATTTCTCCATATTATATTCAATAAAAATATTATTTACTTTCTTTGTTTTAGTATCCCAATTAATACTCAAATGTTGGCCATCTTTGGAGTACATCACATTACCATTTTTCACAATACTTGGTTGCCCGTAAAGTTGTAGTACTTTGCCAAGTGTATCACCAATCTTCAATCCTCTTTTGGTTTTAAACTTGGGATTCTCCAAACTCACGGCTACTAAATAGCTTTCACCATCCACCAGTTCCTCCCCTTCAAGTTCAATCTTAGATAAAACTACAAATCTTATTTCTGGCTCCTCATAGTTAGGATAGGACAGACTCCATCTTCTATATGTTCCATTCCCACTATTATATCCTCTATTGTTAGCTTCAAATCCTTCACTGTAACCCCACTTATGGATAAGTTCTTTAATATCCGTATTCTTATCAATCTTATGTGATCGATATGAGACCTCAAAGTCGTCGTCCTGAAGGGGTTTAGGATCAGCAGATATAACATTTTTGGCTTTGTCTGCTTTTTTATCTGGATAGTAGCTAGTGCTTTCTTGCTTTGCTTTAGCAGTAGCTGTTTTCCCATTGTTATAAGTATTGATGTCTGAGAGACTACATGCGGTTACTCCTAAAGCCAAAAAAATGAATATAACAAAATAACCGTAACTTAGCTTGTACACTTCGTTTCCTCTTTTCGAATTTCAGCTTATCGTTCGTCCATTACTGTCCATTTCTTAATCTTATTAACATGACTATCTTGGGCATTTTGAAGTGCTTTGAAGGTAATAGCAGGAGATGCAGTGGCTTTCATTTGCTTATTCTTAAACAAGTACAGACCGCTACCTGACGTAATTTATCATGCAACATCTCTTCCGCATAGGTCTTATGGAAGTGATCTAGGGCTCCCCGTCTATTCATAATCCCACCTCTGAACCTATTATATAGAATATTTACATGATATTACTGGTTCCATCCTCCTATTTTATTACACAATTTTCATATCATGAGATTACATATGAATTTATGAAAACAGAATGAAAATAATCATAATTTTTCGTGAATGTGTAATAATACAAACAAAAATCTTCCCAGAAAGGCTAGCATTCGGCCTACGACATGAAGTTTTGTGCAAACGAATAGGTAATTGGAAGCAGTAAGACTCAGGTTTATAACGAAATAATGATGTATAATTAAGGATACGCTCCAACGAAACATTCGAGGAACAGGAATGGGGTACACAAACTATTAGAGTTTTGATAACCACCACTTTGCATCAAGATTGGAGACATATGACTACTTCACCTACAGGTTTTTATAATAGTATTCAAGAGGCTACCGCGCATGTCATTGATGTGTTGAGTGATGTTTTACATGTTAATACCATTTTTATTGCCTCTAATGACGGGGTTACAAATGTAATTGTAGATTCATTTAACCGGGAAGAAGTGCTGGTTCGTAATGGAGAGGAGCTTCCTTTTGAGCTTAGCTATTGCAGTCTGGTGCTGAACCATTCTGAGGATCACCTCACCATTTCGGAAACGTCTACTCATCCGCATACATGTGATTTAGATGTGACTAAAACCATTGGAAATCACTCATTTACGGGAATACCCATACGTATGAAAAATGGCCAGGGGTATGGAACCATTTGTATTTTGGATGCGCCGTCTGCACAATTGACTGAAACACAAATGAAAGTTCTCAAGGCTATGGCTGTATTTCTGGGTTATGTGGTTGAACTGGAAAAAGACAAGATCGATGCAGAAGCTTCTTCCATGAGCAAGCTGGATTTGATTTCTTCCCTGAGTAACAAAATTCGTTTTTCGCTCACTGAAATATGGGGAGCTACGGATCTGATGATGACCACGGAGTTAACAGAGGAGCAACAGCAATATATGAGCATTATGGAAGCTAGCAGTCGCTCGCTTATGATGCTGTTGAATAATATTTTGGATTACAGCAAAATTGAATCCGGGCAAGTCGATGATATTGAAGATCCATTTGATCTGAGAACGATGATGGAAAATGTGTTGAGCTTGTACACAGAGGTAGCTGCGCAACGGAATCTGGAATTGAGGTTGGATTGGAATCTTGCCAGCTCGCCTATTTTTATCGGGGATGAGGCTAAAATTCGCCGTATGCTGATTAATTTGGTAGATAATGCAGTGAAATTTACAAGCACGGGATCAGTCACCTTATCTGCAAATACCCAGTCCGTGACCGATGTGCCTGAGGCTAAATTGGAAGTAAGAGTAAAGGATACGGGGATTGGTATATCTCCAAATAAACTAAAAATGTGGCTGGAGCATGACCTCGGGCCCTCTCCCTCATATGGCAATCCCGGCTTGGGTTGGCAGATTACCAAACAGTTGTTGAAACGAATGAATGGTACAATGACAGGGGTTAGCGAGCCTGGTAGCGGGACGGAGATCAAGCTCCAGTTCACCCTGAAAATATACCAGGAGTCAGCCTGAAACAGCAGTAGGTTTGCAATCATATGGGACCGCAAATTATAGTAATAAACCCGTGACGGATAACGTCACGGGTTTTAGCTATGAATACACACTAGACAGTATGATCACTTTAGGCCGCACGCCTGTAAAGCGTTAGGCTTAGTAACGTTTGGGAGCAGCCAGCTTGGCCAAATCGGCCATATACGTAAAGAAGGCTTCCGGGTCTGTATCATATACCAGGTTCACGGGGCGTCCATCTGCCTGTTCCACCGTTCTGCCCTGACTTGGGCCTTCTGCGATAACGCTGCAATGCACCGTCTTTTTCTTGACAATGTCCGGGCGTCCTACAGATGCAGTGGTCAGCACATCCCACAGGTAATAGGTTGAATTTGTCTCGCTATACACGAGCGGAGGACATCCTGCATAGCAATTGCCCAGGAAATCAATGCCCTCATATCGGCGCTCGGCAGCCCAACGATTGCGTACCGCTGGGGTTAAAGGCACTTTGCTTGTGCTTTCCAACGCAACCAGATCAATGGTGATGCCGCTTTGCCATACCCGATAGGCCGCTTCCGGGTCCCAGAACACATTCCACTCTGCGGTACCGTCATGCTCCGGCTCCTCTACATTCCCTTTTTCAAAGGTGCCGCCCATCCATACCAGCTTTTCAATCTTGGCTTCAATATCCGGTGCTTCATCCAGCGCACGAGCCAGGTCGGTTAGCGGTCCAGTGAATAGCAACAACGTTTTGCCTTCAGCTCCGCGTACCTTTTCGATCAGATGCTGATGAGCTGGCAGAGATGAAAGCGGCGCTTCCATTCGTCCTGATTCATTCAGCACGGGTAATGCATCTACATAGAAGGAGTGTAAACGCCAAGCGGCAGGAAACGGATTTTTACCGCGTGAATTAGACTTGGCGACTTCAACAGGGCCTTTAGATTGTCCAAAACGATCAATAATTTTGCGGCTGGCATCCGTCGCTGGCTCCAGGTAACCATCTGCTGGGATAACGGACACTCCAGTCAAATGAACCTGCTCCATCTGAAGCAGCATAAACAGGGATACTAGATCATCCACTCCACCATCATGATTAAAATAAACGTTTGTCTGACTCATCTGTCTCTTCCTTCCTTTATCCCCGTAAAACAGGCTTGTTCTTATCGGCAACCATCCTTCATTATGCCTGATCGCTACACAGGAGTAAATGTGCGATAGCGCCTGGATGAGGGATTTTTTTGTTGGCTCCATGCTTAATAAAGGTAGAAATGTGTGTAATAACAGGGTAGAATCATAGGTCATAATCGGAATCGTATGAAGGAGAGATGCATATGACAGCCCGAACCCTAGAAGAGTTGGAACAGATCCGCAAAGAGTGCAAATCCATGGTAATGAAAAGAGCGGCAGCTTCGGGAGGAGCTGTATTGGTGCCGATTCCGGGGGCTGACGTTCTTGCTGATGTCGGCATTTTGATGCAGCTGCTGCCTGCCATTAATGAAAAATTCGGATTATCCGAGCAGCAGCTGGATGGTCTGGATGCGGAAACCAAGTCGATGGTGTATGGCTTTATCACTTCAATCGGCAGCAAGCTGATCGGGCGACTCATCACCCGAGAAGCGATCGTGAAGATTTTACAGAAAATGGGCATTCGGATCGCCACCAAGCAGGTTAGCAAATTTGTCCCTTTACTGGGGCAAGGACTAGCCGCAGCGATTGGTTTTACTGCGATGAGGACTATTGGCAATCGGCATGTCGATGATTGCTACGAAGTGGCCAAACGTCTGCTGGAGCAGCAAACGACCGCAGATACGGCACGTAACTGGACGGTACCACAGCAACCTCTAGAACCCGTAGGAGTTAACCATTTGCCAAATCAGAATCCGGACGCAGCGATCCCGCTACTACCAGCTTCCCATAAAGATTAAACTTTCAGATTTAGTATTCTTCCACTTCTCAGCACGGGGTAACACAGGTCAGAACGCTCCTGTATCTCCGTGCTTTTAGCCATCTACCTTGGCTCCATAAGAACGTGCCACTGCTACGGCCTGCTCGATATCCAGCTTGGCTCCGGTGATGTTCAGATCTTTAAAATTCACGCCATCCATCTTTGCACCGCGCAGGTCTGTTCCTTGAAGATGGGCTTTGTGCAGCCTTACCCGGGTAAGATCCGCCTCCCGCAAATCTGCCTTTTCCAGATTACATTCGGATAAGTCCGCTTCTTTGAATCGTATTTTTCGCAAATCCTGTTTCCTTAAATCTGCATGACGTAAGTTCGTATAAGACCAGTCTCCGCCCGTAATCGTAATACCATCCATATTGGCCCCCGCAAAATCTGAACCTACCAGCTTGCAGTTATCAAACCGAACCACAAACAGGTTCGCGCTAGTGAATAGACAATTGGTAAACGCCGACTCCTTGTAGTGAGATGCATTCAGGATAGCCCCGGTAAAATCACAGTCCACAAAGGTGCAGCCTTCTACAAGAGACTCATTCATCTCTACACCCCGAAAGCGACATCGGGTAAACTCGCAATTTCTCCACTCGCCTTCTCTGGCATCCATCGAGCCAAAATCACGGGCTTCATAGACCTCATCTGTATAAAAGAACATATTCCCTCTCCTATTCCTTATTCCCGACACCAGGAATTCAGCATTTCGGCAACGAACGCTCAAAACCGTTTTTCATTTTTCCAAGCAAACTCTTCATCATCTTATGATCCTGTGGCGTAAACTCGGACATACACGACTGGATGAGCTTCGTATAATAAGGGACTATTTTGCTTAACAGTTCTCGTCCTGCCGCTTTTAATCCAACAGTTACCATCCGTCCGTCACTCTCGTGGGCCACGCGCTCTATCATTCCATCTCGCTCTAGACCGTCGATCAGCCCCGTCATGGTCCCGCGCGTGACATCCGCTTTTTCCGCTAACTCCGATGGTGTCATGCGATGCGGTGCATGGCAATGCAACAGGCTAAGAACGATAATCCGGCCCTGAGAAGCCCCTAACTTGGTCAAATCTGTATCCATCTCTCTGAAAATACCGTTAGCCAAGCGCGCAAATGTCACAAAAGTCTCTATATTATCTACTTCGGCATCCTCATGTCCAAAGCTACGCAGCACCCCGCGTATGGAGTCATTATGAAAATTAAAATTCATAGTCCATCCATTCCTTCCTTAATCCCGCTTGTTCCATCAAACGGTAGCTTTTCCATTCATCTGGCAACAAAGAAGCATAGGGTTCCTTGGCAAAACGATCGTCTACCAGCACCAGCAGCCCTTCGTCATGCTCTGTGCGAATAAGTCTGCCACCAGCCTGAAGAACCTTATTCATCCCCGGATATACATACGCATAGTTAAAACCATTCCGTCCCTGTTCCGAAAAATAATCCCGCAGCACATCCCGCTCCGCTCCAATTTGCGGCAAGCCGACGCCGACGACTACTACCCCATTTAGGCGATCACCTGGTAAATCGACACCTTCAGCAAACACACCACCCAATACGGCAAAGCCAAGCAGAGTGCGCTCCTGCCCAGGCTGGAAAGCTTCTAGGAACTGATCCCGCTCCGGTTCGGTCATACCTGGATTTTGTACCAGCGTATCTGCAGACACGCCCCGAAGCATGAACTCCTCATATACCTCTCGCAAATACGGATAAGACGGAAAAAACACAAGGACGTTCCCTTTCCGCTCCGCCACCAATCCAGCCAGCATATCCGCAATCGCCCCTTTGGAACGCTCACGATCCCGATAACGGATGGAGAGCGGCAGCAGACGTACATCCCATTGCTCCTGATGAAAAGGGGAAGGGACCTGTAATGTATAGTCTTCCTCGCTTGCTCCGAGCATGTCCCGATAATAAGCAAGCGGTGTCAACGTTGCGGAAAAGTAAATAGCCGAGCGGTAATTCTTTACAGCTTGTCCCAGCAGGTGTGAAGGATCGAGGCAGAACAGTTTGACCCTCACCTCACTGCGACCTGCTTCAATATAAGTAACGTAACGTTCATCATATAAAGCAGCCATTCGCAGCATATTTTGAGCGGTGAAATACGTATCCAGAAGCAATGCGTAAGCCGCCCCCTCACTGCTTGCACGGCTTGTATTGCTCCCTGTCACCAGCTCGCGTTCAGCGGCTTCCACAAAAGGCACCAACAGTTCCAGCACCTCTTGCGGCGCTGTTGATTCCACTGCTTTCCCTGTATCTGCATGCAGCTTGCGCAGCGTAATCATCTGTGCGTTCACTGCACTCGCAGCTGCAGCAATCTCCGTGTTTATCGACTTAAATTCTCTTTTCAGTTCCAAAAAAGAAGATTTCAGGATTTCCGCCGAAAACATGTCCCGTCCGCGTTCCACCAGATTGTGTGCCTCATCCACCAGTACAACACCTTTTCGTTTGTGCTCCTCCAGCAATCTTTTCAGAGAAATCCGTGGATCAAAAACATAATTATAATCACTGATTATACCATCCGAGGCATACGCCACATCTAGCGAAAACTCGAAGGGACATACCTTATGCTTGCGCGCATAATGCTCAATCACCGTCCGCGTCATTAACGTCTCATTCGCCAAAATATCGGACACCGCACCGTTGATCCGGTCGTAGTAACCCTCGCACATGCTGCATGCCCCAGCATCACAATCATGCTCATCCTTGAAGCAAATTTTATCCTTGGCCGTCAGCGTTACCACATGCATATGCAGCCCCTGGGCCTGCATTCGGGCATATGCCTCTTCAGCTGCTGCGCGAGTCGTGGTACGAGCCGTTACATAATATACTCGCCTAGCCAGCCCTTCGCCAATCGCCTTAATCGCAGGAAATAAGGTGGATACCGTTTT
The DNA here is from genome assembly GCF_050516475.1 of Paenibacillus ottowii. Lineage (NCBI taxonomy): Bacteria > Bacillati > Bacillota > Bacilli > Caryophanales > Paenibacillaceae > Paenibacillus > Paenibacillus ottowii. The sequence goes on from NZ_CP191577.1 coordinate 3,069,243, forward strand.
ACCGATACCGGTGGGCGCTTTGGCAAATAAGTTGACTCCTTCGGCAATCGTCTTATACACCGAGCCCGCTAAAGTTCGCTGACCCGAACGATACGTGTCAAAGGGAAAATTCAACCTAGCAATACTGGCATCCCTCTTCTCCGCATGTGCTCTCAGCAGGAATGCATATGGTGCATAACTAGCAATCATTTCCTGAGCATAAGCTTCCAACTCCGCAAAGGATAGTATCCGTCTAAAGCGACGAATATGTTCACTGTGTGCCTGTACATAAGTAAGTTGAACCTGCATGGAATGATGCTGCTCCTCACGAGCAATCATATAGGCATACAGAAATGCTTGCGCCCAGTGCACAGGCTGGCCGTCTCCCTGAATATCTTCGAGGGGCTGAGAGATCGATTTAATTTCATCCACCGTCCATACGCCATCCAGCTCAATCCATCCGTCACAGCGGCCCTCAATGACAAATAATTCACCTTCATATGAAATTTCTGTACGCAAATGTACCTCTTTGCGATCATGCTCCTTGTAACTCTTCTGGATAGCCTGATGCACGCGAGTTCCTTCCTGCATACTGCTATTCGAGCGAAAACCGCTCTGAATGCTGCCACTCCGATGCACATATTCCACAAGTGGACGCACCGAAATGTGAATTGGTTCCTTCATACGATCACCCGTTCCGGTCATAGTCCTTACACTGTACCACGTAGATCAACGAAACGTAAGGGACATAAGAATCGTTTGTGGTCGATGGGTATTCATTCATATCTACTTTTTACCGAAATATAGAAACGAGGCCTTTTACTTTATTCCCAACGATACTACAACTCACATTACAGCATAAAGGACAGGGATATGTTAAAAGAATTAATTAACAATTTTGCGTTATTAACGAGCTTCTTATTCTTCGGAAATTTATTTTCCCGGAAATATGAACGTTACCTGACAAATCATGCACTCATTCATCAGATATTAAACGGTTTAATGCTGGGCGTGTTTGGCATTCTGTTAATGATGACCGGTTTATGGATCCGTGGATACTTTGTGGTTGATCTGCGCCAATTGGCAATTATCATATCTGTTTATATAGGAGGATCGGTATCCGGTCTGCTGACCACCCTGATCGTCATCCTGTATCGTATTTACATCACAGGGGGATGGACGGATATTACTCTGACTGTTACGGTTAATTGCTTCATGACACTAGTCCTTTCACTTATCTTTATTCGGGAAAAAAAGCTAGCACTCGGCAAATGGATGTCAGCCGTGCTTGGGGCTGTTGTTGTGTCGCTGTTATCCGCCTTTTTTGTGGATAATCCCCCTAACCTAGAATCTATCATAATAATCACAACCGTAAAGATTCTTGGCGGCTTGTTCACTTATTTTATGATGTCCCATATCAAAAAAACAGAACGGGCTATTCACCTGCTGGAAGAAGCTGCGAACCGCGATCATTTAACCGGACTATACAGTCCGCGTGCTTTTGATGCGCTGTTCGAAGAGGTACTTCATGCTTCCAAGGCTACAAAAAAACCCTTTGGACTTGTGATGCTAGATATTGACCACTTTAAAGAAATTAATGATACGTATGGCCATTTGAACGGAGACGCCGTCTTAAGCCAACTGGGAATTTTGTTAAATCGGGAATCTACAACGAGAGCATACCCCTCCCGTAAAGGCGGAGAGGAATTCGCAATTCTACTCGGAGATTGTGATACCGAAAAGGCGGCAAGCTTTGCCGAGAAGATTCGAAAAGCTGTGGAAAATGAATGTTTTCTCTTGAATGACGGGACCATAATCTCCTTAACCGTATCCATCGGAGCAGGCAGCTCTCCTGCTATTGCATCGAGGCGTTTATTGGAAAAGGCAGACGAAGCGTTATATGAAGCCAAACGATCAGGACGCAATCGGGTAAAGTTGGCAAAACCATAATTATTAGTCGCTAAATGTCAGGAAAGCTGGATTAATGTTAATAAAAAGTGGTAAAATGGAAATAACATCGTTATCAAAAAACTTCTGCCGCTAGTGGAGACATGCCTTACAATCGACATGGGGGGTGGGCTTTGTGAACCTCGAACAATTGGAAAAACTCATGGAAAAAGAGCGTCGTGAACTGAATCGCATGGCTGACTTACACGGATTAAAAGATGAACGTGTATTGGACAAATCCTCCAGGCTTGACCGTATTATGGACAAGTACCTTCACACCAAGCGCGCAATAAACCAAACACACTCCTAAAAGCAAGCTACATCGCTGCCCCTCAGGGCAGCTTTTTTATGATCTAAGCTGCATCCGTCCTTCTCATCGGCGACTCCCGCCATATTCTGTCCGCAACAATCGCTGTGTGAAGGATATCCACTCTCGGGCAGCAAAGGACAGATATCGATCGTTCCGCCAGATCATCCCCAAATGCCAAGGAATGACAGGGTCAACGAGCGGAAGAATACGCAAACGTTCGGAATCCAGATCTCGGCATATCGCCTCAGGTAATAACGCTACTCCCAGGTTGGCAGCAACCATCTCGCTGATCAAATCCCATTGAGAACTTTCGTAGACTACACGCGGTTGAAAGCCGGCACGAACACATTCGGCAATGATACGGTCATGCAGCGTAAAATCCTCACGGAACAGCACAAATGCCTCCTCTGCTAACGCAGATAACGGCACCTCCTTGCACTCGGCCAGTGCATGCGTGGGATGAACGAGCAAATTCAGCTTTTCCTCCACAAATAGAAATGTCTCGAACATATCTCCAACCGGAGGCAGCACAATTACGCCGATGTCCAGTGCTCCAGCTTCTACGTCTTGCTCCACTTTTTTAGCCCCATCCTCGAACAATTGAATAGTTACATCGGGAAAAGCCTTATGAAATTCACCAATGACACGCGGAAAAAAGCTAGACCCGACCATAGGAGGCAAGCCGATGCGAATATGTCCCTTTTTCAGGTTCATCAAATCACTCAGCTCCGAGGACAGGCTCTGAAAGGACTTTACAATCGCTTGTGCCTGAAGCTCAATGACCTTGCCCGCATCCGTCAGTACGATTCTTTTGCCAATGCGATCAAACAAAGTAACTCCCAATTCTTCTTCCAGGCTTTTAATCGTCTTACTAATCGTCGGCTGAGTAATGAACATGCTCTGGGCTGCCTTCGTAAAGCTGCGCAACCGCGCGACTTCCAGAAAATATTGCAAATGTCGGATATCCAAAGCTACACCTTCTTCCATAGATAAACGGAATAGACTTCATTCTTTATATGCATTTTACTCATGAAAGCTTGTGATGTAAAATTTCATTACAGTTTGAAAATAACAGATCTCAAAGATAGGAGACTTTATATATGAAAAGCTTCATACGCGGTGTCCTTCAGATCGCCGTCCTGATGGCCTTTTCGCTCATCCTGAACGCGCTGGTCTCCTGGCTCCACTTGCCTATACCTGGTAGTATCGTCGGTATGCTGATTCTCTTTGTTCTGCTGCAAACGGGTGTGGTTCGACTAAGCTGGATCGAGGTCGGCGCAAACTGGTTGCTGGCCGAACTGCTATTATTCTTTATTCCCTCCGCTGTTGGTGTTATGAATTATTGGCCGATGCTGGAACACGATGGCATGAGCATTATGCTGGTCGTACTGCTCGGCACCTTCCTGGTGATGGCCTGCACAGGTATGATCGCCAGTCTGCTTGGTAAACGAAAGGAGCATAAATCATCATGACCGGTCTTCTATGTATTGTATTGACACTTGCTATTTACTGGATGGCCAAACGCATGTACCGCACACTGCCCAAGGTGTATATGTCCCCATTGCTCATTACACCTGTTGTTATTATTTTGATTTTGACACTGACGGGTGTGAATTACCGTTCTTATAATTCAGGCGCTCAGTTGCTATCCATGCTGCTACAGCCAGCTACGATTGCATTTGCTGTCCCTTTATACCGATATTTCCCTGTGTTAAAGAAACACGCCGCTCAAATTGTACTTAGCGTATTGTCTGGATCTGTCGTAGCCGTGCTGTCCTCCATGGCGCTCGCCAAGTGGATGCACCTGGATTCCTCGCTGCTGAGCAGCCTGATTCCTCGCTCCATTACGACGCCTATTGCGATGAATGTATCGCAAACGATTGGCGGTAATCCGACAGTCACGGCTGTATTCGTTATTCTGACCGGATTGAGCGGTCTTATTATCGGTCCGATGACCGTCAAGCTGTTCCGTATCGAAAATGAAGTTTCACGCGGGGTATTGCTCGGCACCGGCGCTCATGGTACAGGTACCTCCAAAGCATTCGAGTTCAGTTCGCTGACAGGTACCATCTCCAGCATCTCGATGGTGCTCGCCGCTCTCTTTACCTTAGCGGCTGCGCCGTTCCTGTTCCACTTGATGCTATAAGCCATCTGTAAAACAAAGAAGCAGCGATTCTCTTATGAATAGAGAATCGCTGCTTTTGTTTTGTATGCCCTTTTCATTTAAAGCAATGGTGAGAACGGAATGATTGTAGAGAAGCGGAGCGATCAAGGATATGCATCCTTCAAGCTGTATCAGATGGCTTTAACGGCGCCAGGTTCTGCCTCTACCTCTACAGGTGTCACCGCTTCATAGAGGTAAGCATCCAGCTCAGTCATATATTGGCGTTCTTGCTCGGGGCTCCAGCCTGCATGTTCGGCCATCAATGCAATGGCAGCCTGCTTCCAGCGCTTCACTTCGTCAATCTGAAAGAACAGCGCCCCGGTTCGGCGTATAAAAAAATCAGACGGTGTCACCGTCATTTCCTGTTCCATCGCGTACAGAAGCGGAACACGTACTTCCACAGGCAGCGCCGCTTCCGTCTCGGTGGCGTTCTTCATGCTCCGTGTCGCTATGGCAAACAGTCGCTCCACGTTAGAACCATAGCGAACAGCCCAGGCTCTCGCGGTTTCCGGCGATAGGCCGAGCGCGGCGCCCGCTGCGGCTTGCTTGCTCACGAAAGCGTCCCAGCCTGCCGAGCCGCCTACGCTGCCGCCCGAAATCGGGATCTGCCTCGTGCGGCATGCCCGAAAGCTCTGCCCATGCAAGCGGCCCAGCTCCCGTACCGCACGATCCACGACGAGTTCGGACATTTTCCGGTAGCCCGTCAGCTTGCCGCCTGCAATCGTGATCAGCCCTGAACGGGATTCCCAAATTTCGTCCTTGCGTGAAATCTCTGAAGGGCTTTTACCGTCTTCATAAATAAGCGGGCGTACCCCTGCCCAACTGGATTCCACGTCTGTAACCTTCAGTTTCACATCCGGGAACATCCCGTTGATCGCCTGAAGCACATACGCCCGGTCTTCGGCAGTCATCCGAGGATGCGCCGTATCTCCCTCATACACCGTGTCGGTTGTACCTGCATAGGTTTTGCCGTCACGCGGGATCGCGAATACCATGCGTCCATCCGGTGTATCGAAGTACACTGCCTGTTGAAGCGGGAAGCGCTCACCATCGAATACCAGGTGGATCCCCTTTGTCAGGCGAAGCACCTTTCCTTCTTTGGAGCGATCCATTTCCCGCAACGTATCTACCCAAGGCCCGGCAGCGTTAATGACCAGCGAAGCCCTGATTTCGTATGACTTCCCCGTTACCCGATCGGTTACACTGGCACCGCTTATTCGTCCGCTGTCATACAGCAGCTTGTCAGCCTTGGCATAGTTCACAGCCAGGGCCCCTCGTGTAACGGCTTCCTTCATCACCTCAATCGTCAGGCGAGCATCGTCTGTGCGGTACTCCACATAGCTGCCGCTTCCCTTCAGCCCTTCTCTCTTCAGCAAAGGCTCGCGCTCCAGCGTAGCTTGAATGTCCAGCATGCGGCGGCGCTCACTACGCTTCACGCCAGCGAGAAAATCATACACTAGCAACCCGACAGAAGTGGTAAACGCATTAAATGTGCCCCCCTGGTGAAAAGGAAGCAGCATACGCTCCGGAATGGTCACATGAGGACCATTTTCAAATACGATAGCTCGCTCCTTCCCAACCTCGGCTACCATCTTCACTTCAAATTGCTTCAAATAACGAAGACCGCCATGCACCAGCTTGGTAGAACGACTGGATGTGCCTGCTGCAAAATCCTGCATTTCCACCAGCGCAGTCTTCAAACCACGATCCGCCGCATCCAGCGCAATTCCCGCCCCTGTAATGCCGCCGCCAATAATTAAAATATCAAAATGCTCACGCCCCATACGTTCTAAAACAGCCGTTCTCTCCTGTGCAGCAAATCCTTGTTCTCCCATCATCTATCCCTCCAATTTGTACATGTCTGCTATGCAATCTGACACCGGGAATCATCAAAAGGTACAAAAAAAGACCACGAACATCGCTGCGGCGGATGCCGAGCGGTCCATGGTCTCTCCAAGTCTCCTGACGAGTATTAACTTATTTATATCGTAGCACACACAGTACACGATGAAAAGGGAAATCTGCCTGCATTCACAGCAGGTCGTTCCCCGCGCCAAGCCAAAGGTCGCCCTCCTTGCTTATTATGTAGGTAGCCCACTTGTTCAAAAAAAGCTATCGCTTATAGTGCTCAAACAGTTGTTTATTGGAGGTCGTAACTGCTGCAGCACCCGCTGCCAACGCTGCCTCCACATCCTCAGGGGTACGAATAAGTCCACCAGCCAAAATAGGAATACCCGTGCGTTCACTGACCTCTGCGATCATCGGCGGTACAACACCGGGCAGCACCTCAATATAATCAGGACGCGTTTTTTCCACCAGTGCGTAGCTTTTTTCCAGCGCAATCGTATCCAGCAGGAACACTCGTTGTACAGCCAGAATTCCCTTTTTTTTAGCGGTTGCAATCACCCCCGAACGGGTTGAGATAATCCCAAATGGCTTAATCTCCTGACACAAATACTCAGCGGCATACTCATCATTTTTCAAGCCTTGCACCAGATCGGCATGTAGAAGCATCTGCTTGTTGCGGCTCCTTGCCATCTGATACAGGTTGCGCAGCTGCGCGACATGCGTATCCAGGAAAACAGCATACTCATAAGAGCTGTCCAAAATATCCTCCAACTGCCTCATATGCTTAGCTGCAGGTAAAATGCGTTGTCCCTGAAATGGCATGGATATCCCCCTTGGGCCGAATGTCGTTTAAAACTCGTTCAAATTTTATATTATCATTTTGTTCGACGAACGTGAAGCGGTTTCAATGAGGATATGTATAAAGGCTGTCCTCCCTGCTTTTAGCATCTGCGGGAGAAGACAGCCTTATCCGTCATAGGACTCGATCAGATTACAAGGTGGGACCCTTGAATTGTTTTATAGGAGACTAGCCCTCAAACCCTTGGCGCAGCCACGAGGTAGCCAGCATGATCGCGCCGCGCTTGGCTGCGGTTTCCGACAATGGGTTCAGCATCACAAAGTCATGGATGATACCCTGAAAGCGTACAGCGGTCACATCTACCCCCGCTTCACGTAGCTTGTTCGCATAGGCTTCACCTTCATCCCGCAACACATCGGCCTCGCCTGTAATAACCAGCGCACGTGGTAGCCCTTTGAGCTGGTCTATAGTGGCACGTAACGGGGACGCTGTGATTTGTGCTCGTTCGTTGGGATCCGTCGTATATTGATCCCAGAACCATTGCATCCCTTCACGGCTCAGGAAATACCCTGTGGCGAACTCATGATATGATTCCGTATCAAAGGAAGCATCCGTCACCGGATAGAATAGCAACTGCTGCCGAATAGCAGGGCCACTGCGTTCTTTGGCCAGCAAAGTGACAGCTGCGGTCATGTTGCCACCGACACTATCTCCGGCGATCGTCAGCGTATCTGGCTTCAGCCCATGCTCGTGCCCATGCTGTGCCACCCATTGAACGACCGCATAAATCTCCTCAATCGCCGTCGGATATTTGGCTTCAGGCGACAAGCTGTATTCCGGGAATACAACAGCTGCCTGTGAGTCCACCGCTAGTTCACGAATCAGTCGGTCATGCGTATGAGCGTTACCAAATACCCAGCCTGCTCCATGGATATAGACGATGACCGGGAGATCACCTGTCACCTGTTGCGGACGAACAATTCTGACCTTCACCTCACCGCCAGGACCACCTGGAATCGACAGATCCTCCAGGTCTGCCGCAGGTTTATCTGCTGGACCAGATTGAACCTCGTTGACCGTTTCCCGTCCTTTTTCAGGTCCCAAATCATACAAAAACGGAGGCTTGGCATTATCGTCTGCGAATTTTTGCGCTGCGGGCTCCAGCTGTACTTTTTTACTCATATCGTTTCACTCTTCCTTTCTTATCTGCGTCCTATATGGTTCCAATATGCTTTAAATGTACTCATTTACGTATCACCTTATATTTAAACGAGTTCCTCTCTGTCCAATCGGAGGAATTTATTTTGCCTAACAGAAGAGCTTGACTTTTATTTTATATTGTAACTATAATAGTTACATATTTAAGTTCAAGGATGAACACGCAGTTAAAGAAATGAATTTCCAAATCATATTTATAGGAGGATATACTATTATGAAAATTGCAGTTATTGGTGCAGGTGGTAAAGCGGGAAGTAATATCGCAAAAGAAGCATTAGACAGAGGTCATGAAGTCACCGCCATTGTACGTGACCCGGCTAAGGTAACGGACAAGCGTGCTGCTGTAGTACAAAAGGACGTCTTTGATCTGAAAACAGATGATCTGAAGGGTTTTGATGTTGTTGTTAATGCTTTTGCCGCTCCATTCGGACAAGAGCATCTGCATGTAGATGCAGGTAATGTACTGATTGAGGCTCTCCGCCATGTATCCGGTACTCGTCTGATTATCGTAGGTGGTGCAGGCAGCTTGTTTACGGATGAATCCCAGACACTCTTGGTCAAGGATACTCCTGATTTCCCTGATTTTGTATATCCAACGGCTCATAACCAAGGAAAAAATCTGGACATTCTACGCGGTACCAGCGACCTGAACTGGACGTTCATTAGTCCTTCCGCGGAATTCGCCCTCGGCAAACGTACAGGCTCTTACCAAGTGGGCAAGGACACACTGCTGGTTAATTCCAAAGGTGCAAGCTATGTCAGCTATGAGGATTATGCTGTTGCCGTAGTAGACGAAATTGAAAAACCACAACATCTGAATCAACGTTTCACTGTTGTATCCGAATCCTAATTCTGTAGCTGAACCGAACATTCCAACATAAAAAGACCCTTCTGGTTCACTTTCCATCCTGCTTGGAAAATGATCCAGAAGGGTCTTACTGTAGGTCTAGTCCGTCCAATCCTCTACTTTTCAACTTGGCTTACAGTCTTCCGATCACTAAAGCATAGCTTAAGAATTGGAGGTGCGGCCAACGTCGTCAAAATAACGGCAATGATAACTGAGGTAAAATACTGCTGTACCAGCAGACCCGTCTGCAACCCGGTGGCTGCGATAATAAGTGCAACTTCGCCACGAGATATCATGCCAGAACCAATCGCAAGCGAGGAACGGGTATTAAAACCTGTCAGCCGCGCGCCGATGCCTCCTCCGACTAACTTCGTCACCAGCGCTATCAGTGTCAAAACAACAACAAACCCAAGCTGCTGCCCCACTCCCTCAAAAGATACATTTAAGCCAATGCTGACAAAAAACACAGGAACAAAGATGGAATAAGCGATAGGCTCCACCTTTTCTTCTACGACCTGCTTAAAGCTTGTTTGCGAAATGGCAATCCCGGCAGCAAAAGCTCCGATAATGCCCGCCATACCCATCAAATCTGCGAAGTACGCAAAACCGAAGCAAATAACCAAAGCAGCAGTAATCACAGCTTCTGTCACTTTGAGGGGGGCAAGTATTTTCATAATCCATGGAACAACGAACCAGCCCCCCAGAATAGCTACCACGAAAAAGATCAGCTTCTTGCCAACAAGAAGTCCCAGCGAGGTTTGTCCACCCATACCGAATATACTCATCATTACCGCAAGCAGGACTACGACGAGCACATCGTCCAGTACGGCTGCGCCCAAAATGGTCGAGCCTTCCCGGGTATTCAGCTTGTTCATATCCTTGAGCACCTGCACCGTAATGCTTACGGAAGTAGCACTCAAGACAATCCCCAGAAACCATCCTTCATGCACTGAAAATCCAAAGGCTTCACCAACTCCAAAACCACAGAACAACGGCAACATAATCCCCCCGACCGCCACTGCAACCGCAGGTTTCCAGTTGCGCCGAAGCTGATCCAGATCCGTCTCCAGCCCGGCAATGAACATCAACAGCAACACGCCGATTTCAGACATATCATGAATCAGCGAATCATTTTGCACCCATCCCAGAACTGCCGGGCCCAGTACAATACCAGCGATCAGCTTTCCTAATACTGCTGGTTGACCAAGCTTAACCGATAGATGACCGGCTATTTTTGTAAACAACAGAATCAATAGAAGATACAATATAAATTGCATAGTCTGATAACCTCCTTTGGTTTATCCTCGAACTTGTTTGTGCAAACTCACGATATTAAAGGAAACAGATCGTAATAAAGTGTAAAACAAGCAGGCAAACTATGTGTCTGGCCTTAAAGAACAACAAGCAAATAAAAAGGGGAACCCGAAATACAGCACAGGTTCCCCTAAAAAGACATAAAGGAGCCTTGGTGACAGGCTCCTCCGATAGTTCATCTATTCATTTGATGTTGTCGGTCATACTTGCACAAACAAGTAATTTTATCTTTTAATTATATCTTTTCTGCAAGCCCATGTAAACGTATGGTGTCAACTCTCTGCTTTTTTTACATACCGGGCACAGTATTCATGATGCAGCATACTCATCAAAATCGAATCATGATATTCATGATTGTAGAATAAAGCATCCCGCTGCACTCCTTCACGCTTAAAGCCTACTTTTTCATAGCAGCGAATGGCTCGCTCATTAAAATCAAATACATTCAGCTCAATCCGATGCAGGTTACAAACACCGAACCCATAGCCCAGCATGAGTACAAGTGCTTCGGTGCCATAGCCTTTCCCCTGATTTCCTTGCTCATTGATCGCAATACGGATGTTGGCGCTGCGATTCAGGCTGTCCATATCTTGCAGCGCAATATCGCCGATGACACGATCATCCTCCTGAAGTGCAATGAGCAACAGCAGGCTTGAGGTATCCTGCCCTTTAGCTTCAATATAACGGGCAATCTGCTCCTTGGTAAAGCTTCGCTGTGTACCTGTCAGCCTCCGCACTTCCTGATGGAACAATGTATTGTAGTATAACTCGGTGTCCTCCACGTTAATGGGACGGAGGTATACCCGTGATCCTTCAAGCAATCGTGCCACAGGCGTTACGGACGAAGAATTTTGAGTCAACTCGATCACTCCTATGCTAAAATATAAAAATTTAAATTTCTATAATGGAAGCAAACGATTACGCCAGGTCGACATTTTGTTCAGCAGAAGGGATAGGATCAGCGAGAGACTCCCGCCAAATTACGGATTGAAGCAGTAGTCCTGCTAAGCCCAGGATTCCTACGGTCATGCCGATCCAGACAAAAGCCGCCCCCGCCCCTGCTATTCGGATCAATACTCCCCCGGCAAGCGGCGAAATAACCATGATCGCTCCAATGACGGTACTTTGGATACCGAAGACGCGCCCCACCATATCAGCAGGGGTTTTGGCTTGTAATATGTAATTCTGGGTGATAATGTACAGCCCGTTCCCCACACCTAACATAGCCCCGATCGCAAGCAGTACGGGGAGTCCTGTCCCCGGTTGCGCCCAGCCTAAAGCGGCAATCGCTCCGCCAACCAGCACATACCCTCCGCCAAGCCCCCAGCCTGCGCTTACACGATTCAAGCGATTCAGCACAAGCATACAGCCAACAGCGCCAGCACCTATAGCTGAAACCAGCCAACCGAGCAGCGATTCGTTGCCCGGGGCGAGCACTCGCAGCAACGTAGGAAACTGGTAGTCGATCATAAGAATGGCGATCAAGCCGAACAGTCCGAATATGAGCGTGTGCAACAGCATTCGACTGCGCCAGAGGAATGCCCAGCCTTCCCGCCACTGACTGATAAAACGAGATGCGCGAGCAGCCTCTGTCTGCATCTTGGCCCCATCAGCCTCATGCGCTGTAAGCGATGCCGACTTTCCTGGCTGCTCGTCAGCAACCGCTTGCGAGTCTGTGCTGGCCAGCGCCGGACCGATGCCACGCAGCGGCCAGAGCAGCAGGCCGGAGCAGAGGCGCAGCAGTGCATTCAGGATGATGCATGCTTGCGGGGACAGCACAGTCAAGGTCACGGCGCCCAGCAAGGGTCCCGCGACTTTGGAGGCCTGATTGACCAGTCCGTTTAGTGAGGTTGCGCGGAAAAGGTCGCTACTGGCGACTACTGTACGGGTCAAGCCTTGCTGTGACGGCATTTGGAATACGCCAGCCGCCGCGCGCAAACCGAGCAAAGGCAACAGCCACGCCGGACCTGGGACGGCGAGAATCGCCAGCGTCAGTAAGGCAATAGCTGCATCGCAGATGATCATCAGCCGCGCCTTGTGTACCCGGTCGGCTAACGTACCTGCAATAGAACCGAGCAGCAGACCCGGCAGTGCCATGACTACCGGTATCAGCGCAATCAGCATGGGGTCGGCTTCCCAGCGGTAAGCAACAAGCACCTGAATGGCGATAGCATCAAACCAATCGCCAAAGGAAGCAGCCGTATGTGCCGCAAACATCCGCCGAAAACGACCATTACGCCAAATACTGGACGTGGATTGCAACTCTTTCTCTTCCTTCATTTCTATTCACCCTGCTCTCATTTTCTGCTTCATTAGCAATAAGAACATTCTAGCGGGTCTTTATCAGAGGAAAATCAGACAGCTAAAAAAGTCAGGCCACAGAAAGGATCTGCTCCAGCCAGCGCTTCAGCACCGAACGATGCAGTGTCAAACGATTGTCCCGGTCAAGCTGATCGTATTGAGCCGCATACTTCTCTTCCAGCATGGGATATGGGCCGCAAAGCTTTAAGAAACTGCGAATTTGACTAACCGCTTTGATTTTTAGCAGTTCCTGTTTCGCCATATCAAGGGTGTCCAGTCCCTCATCCATGAGCCGCTCAGCGTTGTCCACATCTCCAGTACGCAACAGCATAAGTCCGCGCAGCATGCGATAACGGCCCAGTTCGCGCAAATACGGAGCCTCCGACAGCATGCCTTCCAGGCGATCAGACAGCTCAGCAGCCTTTTTTATACGATTGGCAACCAGATGCATGTACATCTCCATGAGCGCAACCGGCATCACAAATTTGTCGAGATCATCCCGCTCCATGATCATGAAGGTCAATGGCAGGCCTTCCTGTGCGCGTTCTGGTTGTCCAAGTTCCACATAAGCCTCCATGATATTGAGGATGCGTAACTCCCGCTCTTGGTCACTGGACAGCAATCCGCTGGCGAGCGCACGTTCACATAGGGCAAGCCCGTGATCCGTCACCCCTGCTGTGCCTGTATATAGCAGCAGCATCCAATACAAACGGTCTGCGGGTGCAAAATCCTCCCGCTTTAAGAACCAAGACACATCCGCCTGCACAAAACGGATATACATTTGATAATAGGCAGACATTTGGAAACCCAGTTGCTCCTGCTGTTCAGCCAGTGCTACGATGGAATCGCCCTGCCCCAGCAGGTGATACTTTCGGAAAAGTCCATGAACGGCGTCCTGCACTTCCTGATCGTGCAAAGAAGGATGATTCCGTGGTTGTATGTCAGTCAGGGTCAAGCTGTATCCATACCCTCTAACCGTATGGATACGAAGTCCAGTCCATGCCTTCAGTTTTTTGCGCAATCTGTAGATATGATCATCCACTGTACGCTCCACTGGATATTCCAGCAGCCACACACGATCCAGCAGTTGTTCCCGGGTGAACACCTGATTCCGGTTATCGTATAGGAAGCGCAGCAACGCAAACTCTTTAGCCAACAACATAACACGATTTGCATTATAGACCACGCTATAGCCATCTGCATCAAATTGCAGTCTGATCATCCACCTCGCCTCCGACATATCGTTTCTTGGCTGCACCCAGGCCTGTAAACATGAGCAGCACACTCAGGCACAAGAGTAAAAGCAGCGGAATTGTCCAGCCTTGTGTCGCATCATGCAAATAACCGAATAGTGTCGGTCCTGTCGCTGCCAGCAAATAACCAAAGGATTGCGCCATACCTGACAGCTCTGCTGCCTGCTGCGGTGTCCGGGTCCGCAAATTAAAGAACATCATGACTAGCGGGAAAGCAAAACCACCTGCTATTCCAATACAAATAACCCAAACCACACTCCACTGTGTAGCCCCGAGCAGAAATCCACCCAGACCGATAAAATAGAGTACTGCCATAATCAGAACCAATAGCCGCTGATCCTTCACTCGCGCCGCCCAAATAGGCACAATAAAAGTAAATGGCATTTGTGAAAATTGCAGCACAGACAGCATCCATCCCGCAGTTTCTGAGTCCATTCCCTGTCCGCTCATCATTTCGGGAAACCAGGCAGCAGGAACATAGAAAAGGGCAGATTGCAGCCCCATGAACAGCGTCACCTTCCAAGCCAAAGACGATTTATACACATTCACCGTTCGGGCGGATACTACCGCTTGATTAGCCGTTCGGCGCACCTTAAGAAGCTGGGGCACCCAGAGTAAAATACCTACGACGCCAATAATCGCCCAGATCCCTAAAGCACCACGCCAGCCCATTCCTCCATTCAGAGCCAGCGGTATACTCAGACCGGATGCTGTTGCAGCGACCACATTCATGGATACGGAATATACGCCGGTCATCAGTCCGCTGTTGCGAGGGAACTCCTCTTTGATCAGGCTAGGCAGCAAAACATTGCATACAGCAATAGCCAGTCCCAGCATCGCAGTCCCGACAAATAATGCAGTCACCCCCAGCGTCGAGCGCACTACAATACCTGCGGTCAACAGCAGCAAGGCTGCAAAAATAACAAGCGGCGACCCGAAGCGCCGCGACAGTTGGGCTACAAAAGGCGACAACAGCGCAAAAGCAAGCAGCGGTAATGTCGTTAACAGACCACTTAGTGTATTTGAAATATGCAAAGAATCCTTAATCAAACCGATAAGAGGCCCTACGGAAGTAATCGAGGCGCGCAGATTGGCACCTACCAGGATGATCCCTACGGCTAGCACCCAAGGACCGGCATGCCACAAAGATTTGTATACCAAAGCTCGTTGGTGTTGCTGTGAACTCATCTCTCCATTCTCCAATCTATCTGTGTTATGCTCAAAGGCTCCAACCAAGTGAACGGCTGGAGCCTAGGCATTTTTTTATCTCATTAAATTATAAAGGCATTCGTGCCATATGCATAGGACGGAATCGATACAGCGTCCCAAATCTTCATGTTCAGCTTATCGCTTCATCATGCAAAAAAGCTGGCTGAAAGGACGGATTCCTGTTCAGGCAGCTTTCAGTTCATGACTTATATGCGGTCAGCGCTGCTTAACGTACCAGCCAGCCGCCATCCACCGCCAAGATATGACCGTTCATGTAGTCCGAGCCTTGACTGGCTAGGAAAACAACAACCCCCATCAGATCAGACGGATCGCCCCAACGGCCAGCAGGAATACGTGACAGGATCTCTCGATTGCGATTTTCATCCGCACGAATTGGAGCGGTATTCGCCGTAGCAATGTAACCAGGAGCAATCGCGTTAATCTGAATGTTATGAACCGCCAGCTCGTTTGCGAATGCCTTGGTCAAGCCAGCTACTGCATGCTTGCTTGCTGTATAAGGCGGAACGAACTTGCCGCCCTGGAAAGCAAGCATAGAAGCGACATTGATAATCTTCCCGCTTTTTTGCTCTACCATTATCTTCGCCACTTCCTGGCTCAAATGGTATACAGCATTCAGGTTGATTTCCATAACAGCGTCCCAATCTTCGTCCTTATACTCCAGCAAAGGAGCACGGCGAATCGTGCCCGCATTATTGACAAGGATATCAATTTTGCCAAATTCCTTGATGCACTCTTCTACAAGCTTTTTAAGGGATGCTTTTTCAGTCAGATCTGCTTGGTAAAAGACAAACTTCACACCCGTCGGCTCCAGCAGACGTCTTGTTTCTTCATAATCATCATTGTTAGCTACAATGAACAGGTTTGCACCTGCTTTGGCCAAAGCTACGGAGTATCCTTGACCCAAACCAGTGTTGCCTCCTGTTACAATCGCCGTTTTACCTTTAAGACTGAAAAAATCCAATGAAAAATGGTCCAGACCCATGCCTACGCCTCCATCACACATTAGTATAAAAACCTATATTTTCTGAAGCCTACAACGCTGCACGTACTTCTTTATATTTAGCTACATAACGGGCTGCATTTTCAGTGATCAAGTCGTAGCGACCTTCCTTGGCTGGAGCCGTCAAATTGCCTCCAATTCCCACGGCCACACATCCGTTACGCAGCCAGGTTTCCATATTGTCCAGATCAACACCACCGGTTGGCATAATCTGTACGTGAGGCATTGGCCCTCTGACTGCCTTAACAAAGTCCGCACCCATCGTATTGCCCGGGAACAACTTCACGACATCACTACCCAATTTCATGGCTTCCTTGATCTCGTTCAGCGTCATACAGCCAGGCATATAAGGAATCGCGTACAAATTGCATAGCTTCGCTGTTTCCTCTTCAAAAGAAGGACTCACAACAAACTCTGCTCCGGCCAGAATAGCAATTCTCGCCGTCAGTGCCTCCAGTACAGTTCCTGCACCAATAACTGCCCGATCCTTAAATTCGTCTTTCAATCTTCGAATGACCTGATCCGCATCCGGTGTAGTGAACGTAAGCTCAATATTATCCAAGCCGCCTTCAATACAGGCTTTGGACATTTGATACGCTTCCTCTGCCGTATTTCCCCGAATGACTGCAACAACACCAACCGAAGTGATATGCTCCAAAACTTTCTTTTTCGTCATGTTCCTGATCCTTTCCACGAATGGGATGACCATGGTTCCTCAGCCGCTTGCAGGTCTACGTTCCAATGCAAGGATCGGATTAACGCAGCTCGCTCATGGCTACCTGATCCATGTCTTTATATGTTTTATTTTCACCGGCCATGCCCCAAATGAAGGTATAGCTGCCTGTAGCCGCACCGCAGTGGATAGACCAAGGCGGAGAAATAACAGCTTCATCATTTTTCATGACCAGATGGCGCGTTTCGTTCGGCTCACCCATTAGGTGGAACATTCTGGCGTTTTCATCCAGCTCAAAGTAGAAATACACTTCCATGCGACGGTCATGAACATGGGTCGGCATGGAGTTCCACACACTGCCGTTCTCTAGCGTGGTCATACCCATAACCAGTTGGCAGCTTTGAATGCCTTCATCATGGATAAAGCGACGTAGCGTACGGTTATTGGCTGTTTCTTGCGAACCCAGACTTTCAGACGGCACATCAACAAAAGACTGCTTTGTCGTCGGATACGTGGTATGGGCCAAGGCTGAAACGATATAAAATTTCGCCGGCTTTCCGCTGGAATCGCTTTCAAAGATTAACTCCTTGGCACCTTTACCTACGTAGAGACAGTCTTTTGTGGCCAGCTCGTAAGTTTCACCATCCACCTTGACCGTACCGCTGCCGCCGACATTAAAAACACCCAGTTCACGGCGCTCCAAGAAAGTTTCCGCTTTGATTTGATCGCTGCCTTCCAGTGCAACAGATTTATTCACGGGATGAATGCCCCCGATAATAACACGATCTTCATGCGTATAGACCAGCTTTACTTCCTCAGGTACAAAAAGCTCCTGGATCAGATAGTGCTGACGCAACTCTTCAGTTGTAAAATGCTTGGCATGTTCGGGGTGAGTTGAATAACGCATTTCCATAAAAACATTCCTCCTGTTTAGATAAACTTTTTTATCAACGGAATTGTTATAAAAGCGGTTTCTAACTCTACTTCTTAGCTAGAATTGTAATAATTATCTAAGAGGGTGTCAACCCAAAACTTCATCATTCCTAGAAAAAGCCTTAATATTCGCAAATTTTTACATGTTTTTTACCTTTTGATAAACAAGGACACATTTTTTTATCTTTTTTACCCAAAAAGTTTTTAGCAAATATATCAACTTACTCATTGTGAAAAACCGATTTATGTGATAATTTCATTTTATTCAGGCGGTGCATACGCTTACAGATTTAGTTTACTAAACATAAGGAGGAATTCAAATGACCGCAACATTGGATGCTGTTACCTTTGGAGAACCTATGGCCATGTTTTACGCCAATGAAGCAGGCTCTCTGGATGAGGTGCGTTCATTTACCAAAGCGCTGGCTGGAGCGGAGACGAATGTTTCGGCTGGTTTGTCGCGTTTGGGACTAAGAGCAGGACTCGTGACCAAACTAGGGGAGGATACATTCGGCAGGTTCATTGCCGATGCACTGCGTCAGGAGAAGATTGACACTCAAAATGTCATGTTTACCAAAGACCGCTCTACCGGAATGCTGATTAAGTCTAAAGTTACCAGCGGCGATCCTGAGGTCGAATATTTTCGCAAGCATTCCGCCGCCTCCACACTGAGCATCGCTGATTTTAACGAAGCTTACTTTGCCGAGGCTCGCCACCTGCACTTTACAGGTATTTCTGTCGCACTTTCCCCTGAATGCCGCGACTTCGCCCGACATGCAAAGCAGTTTATGAAAAAGGCAGGCAAAACCGTATCCTTTGATCCTAACCTCAGACCTAAATTATGGGCTGACACGCAAACGATGGTGAAGGCAATTAACGAAGCGTCCGAGGGTTGTGACTGGCTGCTGCCAGGCATCCATGAAGGTAAAATATTAACAGGCTATACTTCGCCTGAAGATATCGCTTCGTTCTACCTCGATCGCGGCACCTCGCTGGTGACCATCAAGCTGGGAACTGAAGGCGCCTATTACAAGTCCGCAGATGCGGAGGGATATGTCAAACGTTTCCGGGTTGATCATGTCGTAGATACCGTTGGCGCAGGTGACGGCTTTGCCGCAGGTGTGATTAGTGCGCTGCTGGAGGGCTTACCTCTGGCTGAAGCGGTCAAGCGCGGGAATGCACTTGGTGCGCTGGCTGTCATGTCAGCCGGAGATATGGACGGCTATCCGACGCGAGCCGAACTGGAATCCTTTTTGCTCAGCGCCAGCACGAATTAGTCCGGGTTTATTCCCCGCATAACCTTCACCGCTATTAGCGCAAGGTCAACAAGGCCGAATCCAAAGTCAGCCTTAACTTCCAATAGCCCGTGTTCGCATTTGTGTACCTGAGCAGCATATGCATACTCAGATCGCACAATGGAATACGGGCTATTTTTTGTAGTATATGTCAGAATACTCATCTACAGCGTCTTGACGGATTCTCCCCGATGGATATCCGGCACAAATCGATAAATAATCGGGACCGATTCGCCGCCTTCCTCAATGCTGGACAGCAGCGTTTTTGCCGCCTGCCTCCCCATATCCGCAATCGGTTGTGTAATGGTCGTAATCGGGGGATTGTAAATATGGGCAAACTCCGCGTCGTCAATCCCGATAACGGACAGCTCTGCTGGAATACGTATGCGGCGGGCATTCACATACTTCAACACCTCAGCCAACACGATATCATTCCCGGCCAACAGCGCAGTCGGCGGCTCTGGCAGTTGGAACAGCTCCTTCAGCGTCTGCTGGATTTCTTCTCTCGGCACACTATGCATATATTCTTCGCGAGATGGCAAGCCATGCTCCTCCAGCACCTTTTTGTATCCGCTGAGCCGCTCCACTCGGGGAGTAATCCGATTCAGGCCAAGGGGCAAGGTAATCAGCGCAATTCGCTCATGCTTGTGAGCCACAAGCTCCTGAATCGCCAGCTTAACCGCCATTTCGTTATCCAGCAGCAGACTGCGCGTATTGACACCGTCCACCAAACGGTCCAAAAACACCAATGGATATTTCTCACGAATGAGCTGGTTGTAAATGTCTGCATGCTTGCCTGTCGGGAAGATGATCAAGCCGTCCACTTGACGGGCCTTGAGCATCTCAATATACTGGCTTTCCTTATCGGGATTTTCATCGGCGTTGCAAATGATCACCTGAATGCCAAAGCGCTGCAATTCCTCCTCAATCGCACGGATAGATTGGATCGACAGCGTATAATCAATGTTGGCTACAATAACTCCCACCATAAATGTCCGGTTTTGCTTCAAGCTGCGGGCCAGCCCGTTAGGCTGATAGTTCAGCTCTTGAATAACTTCGGCAATTCGGTCTTTGGTCTGGTCACTCATATATTTATATCGTTTGTTCAGAAATTGCGAGACCGTGCTTTTAGACACTCCCGCCCTCTGGGCAACATCTTCAATCGTCGGCTTCTTCATCGGTACACTCCTTGTCTTTCATGTACTGCGTTAGTGCAACAAAAGTATATCTTTTTTTTAGTAAATTTACCATACTTCTATTTATGAATGCCATTATGATATGTTCTGAGCTACTTGTACAGCAACATTTCCGCCTATTCCGTTTTCCATATATCATTTTTGGTTTTCTGTATTTCCTCTCTATGCAGCAAAAAGAGGCAGCTCAAGATGTTCTCTTGAACTGCCTCCACGTATATAACTCTATCGAAAGACCAGGTTCCAGCTAACGCTAAATAACTGCTTGGATTAGTGTGCCGGAACAGGTGTTGCAGACTGATCTGGTGTATCGTGCTCGACCAGTGAATGCTTTTCCCATAACCGGCTTCTCCAGCGGGCATACATGATGACAGCACGAGTCCACTCATCAGCAGCAATCGCCAGCCACACGCCAGCGAGTCCCATATCCAGCTTGAACACCAGCAGATAGCCCAGCGGCAAGCTCATGCAGACCATGGAGATCAACCCCATAAAGACCGGGAACTTGGCATCTCCAGCAGCACGCAATGAGTTAATGATGACGATATTCGTCGTCCGTCCAGTTTCCAGCAGAATGCTAAGTAAAATAACCTGTGCACCCAAACGAATAATTTCAGGGTTCTCCGTAAACAAACCGAGCAAGGGAACACGGAAAAAGATAACCACCGCATCAATAATCACAGTCACGAGCAGTGCCCATTTCACACTGGTCAATACACGTTTGTAAGCAGTATCCTTCTGTCTGGCTCCCACGAGCCTTCCTACCACAATAGCCGTACCCATACCAACGGCCATACTGAACAAGTAGATATAGCTCGAAATATTATTCGCATACTGGCGTGTTGCCATCGCTTCTGCACCCAGATAAGTCACGTACAGTGTGAATATGAGCTGACATGACTGATACATAATAGACTCCAGTGCGGATGGTACACCGATGCGCAATATTTTGGAAATGAACTTTTTGGACAAGTGAACGTAATATTTCCACTCGACACGCACTTCAGTGACCCGGTACATCAGCCAAAAGAAAATCAAGAGGCAAATAAAGCGGCTACCGACTGTAGAAATAGCAGCACCTTCTACACCAAGTGCAGGCATGCCCCAATGCCCCAAAATCAAAACATAGTTGCCGACCACGTGGATCACGTTCATAAAAACCGATACATACATCGTTTCTTTGGTAAAACCGTGCGTACGAATGGTCGCCGCCAGCGAGTTAATCAATGCCTGAAGGAAAATGGCCCCCCCGACGATACTCATATAGGATTCTGCGTAAGTCAGAATATCCCCCTGGACATTCAGCCATTGCAACATATGAGTACCAAACACAAGGAAAATCACACTTAGCAAAAGACCTACCATTAAATTCAAAGTAATGGCCGTACCCGTCACCTGGGCCGCTTCGACTAGTTTCTTAGAACCGATATATTGAGCTACGACGATAGCAGCGCCGTTGCCGATAACCTCTAATACAAGGATGGCAATTGAAATAATTTGATTGGATGCGCCCACACCCGACACTGCATTATCAGATACAGAGCTGAGCATGAATGTATCGACGCTTCCCATTAGCATAAACAGGAACAATTCAAGGAAAATAGGCCATGTCAAACGGAACAAATTGAGTTCCTTGGCTTCGGACAATACCGAACCATTTTTTAGTGCTCTAGTTGTCATTCATTCACCTTTCTTCATAGATTATTTAATGATCAAAGGGTATGTTAGCACAGTCATTCTGAAAATACATCCTGTTTACGTAAAATGATTTGAAAAATACGTAAGAATTCATTTATCACCTTCTTTATATTTGATTATCGAACTTTATTGAAACAAGCTGTTGCAAGAATATAGCCATAATCTGGTCTGCTCGATGTCTTGATGAGCTTAAGGTTATAATAGAATACGAGCTTGTGAGCATTGCCGCTGACAGGCTATGCAGATTGTTGTATGCTTTCTAAGCATCATTTGTAAATTAGAGATGGAACATATAGGCCATTCATAGGCTTAAACGGTAATAAAGGAGGCTTTTATAGATGACTCAGTCATTTCAAGCCCTTGTCGTCGATCAGACGCAGGACGGTGAAGTTCAAGCAGAGGTACGCTCTTTGGAAGCTGGCAGTTTACCTGCTGGAGAGGTATTGATTCGTGTTGCTTATTCCAGCATCAATTATAAAGACGGGCTTGCCGCCCGCAAGGATGGCAATATTGTCAAAGCCTATCCATTTGTACCCGGCATAGATTGCTCGGGAACCGTCGTCTCTTCGGAGGATAGCCGCTTTAGCGAGGGACAAGCGGTGCTCGTTACCGGCTACGGGCTGGGTGTGTCTCAATTCGGAGGATTCAGCCAATATGCTCGGGTGCCTGCGGACTGGGTAGTTCCGCTTCCAGACGGACTCACGCTGAGAGAGGCGATGATTTTCGGGACAGCCGGATTCACCGCAGCCCTGTCGTTATATCGGCTGGAGCAAAACGGCGTTGCGCCGGATAAGGGCAAGGTACTCGTCACCGGTGCGACGGGTGGCGTAGGCGGTGCAGCCATTGCTTTGCTGCACAAGCGGGGCTATCATGTCGTGGCCAGCAGCGGCAAGGCCGAATCGCATGATTACCTCAAGGCGTTTGGGGCAGCCGAGGTTATTTCGCGTGAGGAGGTTTACGACGGTGCTGAGAGCATCCGTCCGCTAGGCAAGCAGCTGTGGCAAGCGGCTGTTGATCCTGTAGGCGGAAAGCCGCTCGCTTCGCTGCTCAGCCAGATCGCCTACAATGGCTCGGTTGCCGTGAGCGGCCTGACAGCAGGCACCAAGCTGCCTACGACGGTGCTGCCGTTTATTTTGCGCGGCGTAAATCTGCTGGGTATAGACTCCGTCTTCTGCCCCCGTGACACCCGCGTAGCGATTTGGAAGCACCTTGGCAGTGACTGGAAGCCGGAACAGCTGGAGCGGCTCGTTGAGCGCGAAATCGGCTTGGCTGATCTGCCAAGCGCGCTCGAAGACATCCTCGCCGCCCGTTCGCAGGGTAGAACGATTGTACGGCTAGCTGATTAGGGAGAGTATGTCCGCAAGCTATCCGTTGACGTGTGTTTGCGCAAAGAAGTGTACTCCCCATAGGATCTAGCAATAAAACCTATAAGAAGCCTGTAAATCTGTAGTTATGAGATTTACAGGCTTCTTTTTTTGTGTGATACGCTTCTTTTTTACGTGTGGTACATTGGAGAAAAAGTGAAACACATTCAGGTGCGAGCGATCTCTTTTTCACAGCCGAATGAACCTTTTGGGGACTCCAGTTGTTATATAGGTAAACTGCACGAGAAAGGAGAACCGTCTTTGGAGAGTAATCGAGAACTGTTTGATCTGTATCAGCGGGATGTATATCGAACCTGCTACTACATGGTCCATAACGCCTCGGATGCAGAGGATTTAACACAGGAAGTGTTTATCACCCTGTTTCGCAGCAATCGTGAGCACATCGAGCAACTGAAAGCCTGGATTATGAAAATTACGGTCAATCATTGTCTGAACTATCTTAAACGCCGAAAAAGCCTACATTTAAAGGTATCGGCTAATCCCCATCTCTTTACCGGAACCGAAAGCAAGCCTGTGGACAGGCAGGTGGAAGAACGCGAATCGGCAGAGGAATGGGCCGTTTATATGAATCGCCTTCCAGCCAAAATCCGCGCTGTACTGACACTTCGCTATATGCACGATTTCACACTGGCGGAAATATCCAAATTGCTGGAAATTCCGCTGGGAACCGTCAAATCCAGGACACACAAAGGGCTAAAGTTAATGGAGCAAATACTGCGGGAGGCTGGCGCACAGATTCCCACGATGGAAGGAGAGAACTATGAACAACGTAGAAAAGGCATTGAAGCGCAAGTTAAATGATGATTCGGAAATGGCCTATCCTGACTTCGATGAGATGTGGAACCAGATGGAACAGACAGGGCATACTGCCCCTACGCTAACCGACACTTTCGATTCATTCACTCCGCACCGACATAGAAATTGGCGCAAAATAGCTATCGCCGCCTCTCTGAGTGCACTTCTCGTTGCCGTTCCCGTCTATGCCACCATCCATTATAATTGGGACAATCTGCTGCACGGAAGAAGCGGCATTCAGACGGCACTAAATCAAGACCTTGGACAGACCTTGGAGCAATCCGTAACCAGAGACGGAGTGAAGCTGACGCTGCATACCGCTATTGTCGATGAGAACCGGACCGTGATTCTGTATAGCTTGGAGGTCGGAAAACGAGCAGAGAACGAGTTTTGGAATGTCAAAGGCGTATCGCTAAAAAGTGCTGCGGGGGAAAGCAGTGCAGGGGAATATAACTTCCAGCAATGGGACCCGAAAAATCAGCGGTACAACGGGTACTTTGAAAGTGACTGGACACCGCAGCAAGAAACAGAGAACGTGCAGCTGACCATAGATCATATAGAGCTCACCAGCGTTCAGGAACTGGATTTGCCGCTCGATATTCGGTCGCCTCAAATACAGACGTTCAAGCTGGATCGTAGCGGCTTACAAGATATGAAGGTACAGGTATTCGAACAAGGGAAGGATAAACTAATGCTGTCCTCAGCGATTACCTTCGATTCGCCCATACCAAAGAAATGGGACAATCCACAAATTATTGCCTACAAAGGCGACGAGCCTGTGATGTCGCAGCCTGGAGGGGCTTTTGGTAAACCCGGTGATAACGGGGAGTATACAGCACAGCAATATTTTTCCAAAGCGGATATGCCGGAAGGACAGACTACCTTCAAACTTCAATATGCGCAAACCGAGAAAAGTATAAATGAACCTATAAAATTTGACCTGCAGCTAAGCAAGAAGAAGATGGAAAGCGGGACGATTAAAAGTGTGCTGAATATCCCACTGGAAAAAGGCAATCGGAATGTTTTGCTAGAACAAATGATTGTCACACCTACACAAATCCGTGTCACGCTCAGAAGCAAGGAGAAATTCGCCATGATACCTTATCAAAAGTACTTTCTTTCTGTGAACAGTACAACGTTAGAGGGTAACCGTTGGTCTTCACCTAATCAGGAACGCGATCTGTACACAATCCGTTTTGAAAGGCCGTCCAATCTTGTGATTACCCGGGATACTCCCATTACTTTTACAGGCAAATACAAGGTCACGACCCATTCGGATGACAAAGCACCTCAGCATTTAACTGATATTTCTGAGCAAAAGCAGACGCTAACGACGCAAATCGGTGGCTATCCTGTGAAGTGGACCTACTACAAACAGGGATCCGACTTATTCGTAGAAACCGAAAGTGAGGACGCTCACTTTGGAGGGATTAACCAGACACATATTGGCCTGGGTAAAGAACGGATTATCGGCAAGCCGATCACAGCCAATTTCGCCGGAGATGGCAATAACAAGGCGGTGGATGTCTACAAGAACTTCAAAGGGAAGGAAGCTTCTATCTATATGTTCTACTATACAACGGACGACCCGGAAGCCGAGACGACCGTATCCTTGCAGCCACTGACAAGCAACAGCAAAGTATCCAAATAGCCAACACTATAAAAAAGAGGGCTCTCTATACCTGTATGATTCGCGGTATAGGGAACCCCTTTTTATTGGTCTAATGAACCACGGTCTGCGGCGAAGCTGTGATATCCCCGCCTACTTCACGGAGCCTTGCGTAACACCATTGATAATCCATTTTTGTGCAATCAGGTAGACAATAATCATCGGCAGCAGGGCCATCAGGTACGAGGCAAAGGCCAGATTAAAGTCGGTATTGAATTGGCCCTGAAATACATACTGAACGAGCGGCAGTGTATATTGCTCCGCATCGCTAATAATAATGAGCGGCAGTAAAAAGTCATTATAGGTGGACAGACAAGTGAGAATCCCCACCGTAGCACTAATCGGCGCCATCAGCGGGAATATAATGCGCCAAAATGTCCCCCATGTCGTCGCACCATCTACCGTGGCCGCCTCTTCCAAGGCTACCGGAATGGAGCGAATATAACCCACATACACGAAGACATTAAACGCCAAGCCATATACCGTATGCAGCACAATGAGGCCCACCAGATTGGTCATATGAAGTCCCGAGGCCAGCTTCACAATCGGCAGCATGATGATCGGAAACGGAATAAACATAGCGCTCACAAAGTAAAAATATAATCCCTTGAAGAAACGCCGCTGCATATTGCGGGCAATGGCATAAGCAACCATGGAATTGGTGAGCAAAGTGAGTACGACCGTCGATGTCGTCACCATCACACTGTTCTGAAAAGCGCTGAAGAAATGAGTCATTTCCACTGCACGACTAAAATTCTCCCAATGCAGCTTTGTTGGAAAGGCAAAGGCGGAATGCGCCATCTGCTCAGGATTTTTAAGTGCAATCGTCACCGTCATATAGAGGGGAAACAGGATAAATATTGTCCCCAGCGCAACCAGAATCAGCACCGGCCAGTTAGTGCGTCTGCTTGTTTTCATCAGTTATCCATCTCCCTTCTCTGGAGGAATCGCAGCTGTAAGATGGAAATGATCGCGATCACAATAAAGTAAATCACTGAGTTAGCCGATTGATAGGCAAATTCTCCGCCTCTAAAGCCTCCAGTGTATATCAAATGGGAAATCGACTGCGTAGCCCGCCCCGGTCCGCCGTTCGTCAAAGCCACGATTTGGTCGAATACCATGAGGGAATTTTTCATCGCCAATACCATATTGATCGTAAAAAACGGAGCAATCAACGGAAAGGTAATGCTCCAGAATTCACGCCATTTACCTGCACCGTCCAGATTGGATGCTTCATACAAACTGGTCGGGATCGTTTGCAGCCCTGCCAGATAGAGAATCGTATTAAAGGCAATGCCCTGCCATACGGCTACGATGACCACCCCCACCCAAGCCAACTGCTCACTTCCCAGGATGTTTGTCGATAATGAACCAATGCCCAAATTCTGTCCCCAAATCGTAAACACGTTCGAGAACAGGTAATTAAATATGTAACCTACGATCAACACGCTCAAAATATTAGGCAAGAAATAAATCCCGCGAAAAAAATTACGAAAACGTATTTTAGCGTTCAGCCCCATGGCTATCAGCAAGCTGAGGATATTAATTGCAATGGTAACCACAATCGCAAATTTGAAAGTAAACCAGTATGCGTTACCCACATTGTCATCCTGAAACAAATTAATGTAGTTCTTTAACCCCACAAAGTGGTACTGATGGCCAAACCCATTCCAATTAGTGAGCGAATAATACAATCCCTGCAGGGCAGGCAAGGTTAAAAACAGAAAAAACAATAGCACCGCCGGCACCGTCATCCAGTAAAAAGTCGTTAGTCGCTTATTCATGTCTCATCCTCCTCCCCTATCGGCGGTTAGCTACCTTGTTCCATTCCCGGTCGAGCTTAGCCAGATAGGCGTCGATGTCTCCGTTTTGCAGGAAGGCCTGCACAATAGAATTCAATTGGACCGCTTTGGGAATATAGTGATCGGCGAAATCAATGACACGGCCTGACTTAAAATACGGCAACAGCTCTGCCACACTCGGGTCATCCTGCGTGACCCCCTTCACCGCTGAAAACAACGTTTGCTCCGTAATGTATTGCTTGCTATTCTCTGGCTTCAATAGAAAGGCAATAAACTCTTCTGCCTCCTTTTTATGCGGGGTGCTTTCCGAAACAGCTAAAAGCGTGTCTATACCTGACACCAGCTTGACCGCCTTTGCGTCATTTCCCGTGGGTAACGGGAAAAATCCGAGATCCACTTTCGGGTTGGCTTTGCGAATTTCAGATATCGCCCAAGAACCCTGAATGTACATCAGCGCCTGCCCGTTAGCGAAAGCACGGTTACCGTCAGCATAGTTTTTGCCAAAATTATCACTATGTCCGTATTTCAGCAGCTCCAGCTGCTTTTCCGCAACCTCGCGGTACTTATCCTGAAAGGTGACCTGGTTCTCACGCCGTTGCAGAAAAAAATCAATACCCACCAAGTTCGGACCTAGGGCATTAAAAGGGAGATTCGTTTGCCAATCATCTTTATATGTAAAATAAAACGGAATTTTACCAGCAGCCTTGATCTTTTGCGCCGTTGCGATCAGTTCGTCCCACGTTTTGGGTACCTGTAATCCCATTTCCTTAAAAAGTGTTTTGTTATACATCACACCATTCGCATTCGCAGCATAAGGAATTCCATACACGGGATCGACCCCGGTTACATCCTTAAGCATTTTGAGATAAATCGGGTCAACTGTACGCGTTAATTCTGTATTGGCTAGATCCGTAAAAATACCGCTCTGCGCCAAAATGGAGTAAGTATCGGTTGCCCCAAGACCCACAATGTCAGGTACATCGTTTTTGACCACCCGGGTCAATAACACTGTCTCTGCCTCTGGCGGATTGACCTGTGTCACTTCAATACCAGGATGCTCCCGATTGAATTGTGCGATCAGCTTGTCGAATGAACCCTTGGCCTCCGGCTTATTTTGAAAAAACTCAATTTGCACCTTGCCTGAATCGTCACTCTTATTGCATGCGCTTACAATAATTGCTAGCAGCAGAATTGCCATTAGTGTAGACAGCCTTTTGACCCCATTCCACATGCTCATACCTCCTTTTCTACTATGTCAATCTATGCGGGACTAGACAATTAATACCCGTCCCTTGCAGAAAAGAAACGATACACCGTATTTCAACCCTCAACGTCCGTATAAAAAAAGATCCAGCTAACCTCCGAATGGTTGCTTGGATCTTTTCTATTTGTACAGTACCAACATCCCCCCTGTACACATCCAAAATTCAAATGAGTTGTCAATCCTTAGAGCAAGCAATATTTCGCGAAACGGGTCCATTAACATAATAAGCGGTCTAGACAATTTAAAGAGGAATACAGATAAAACCAGAATTGATAGATAAGCAAACAGGGGTCGAGATACAAATAAGCATACAGCGCTGCTCAACATGAGCTTCGCCATATATGGTTATTCTATTTTCACGCTCTCATTGATCTTTACCATATAAAAATAGCCCCTCAGTAGGCGTGCTACCTCAGGGCTATCCTTTATTAAATATACATTTGCCTATCTTCAGCAACCAGCCTATCACTTACTCTAGTTCAATCCACTCGCCGAGCAACGTGTCCAGCTCCGCTTGCAGCTGCTCGCGGGCATTCCACAGCTCCGTCATGCGCGCTGTGTCACGACTCGTGCCGAGCAGTTCCAGCTCGGCATCTGTCGCCGCCAATGCAGCTTCCTTGGCGGCAATCGCCCGCTCCAAGCGCTCGCTGGACGCAGCGGGGGAGCGGGATGGCTTCGCGGCTTTCGCACCGCGTGCCTCGTCCCCGGCATCGGACGCCCCCAAGCGACCTGCTGATCCGGAGCGAGCGCGGCTCGCATCGGCTCCGGTGATCGCTCCTGTTCGCGCAGCCGTCCCCGCGCCATTGCTGGCTGCACCCTCAGACGCAACCAGACCCGAGCCCGAGCCGCCGCCAGATGCGGCTTTACCTGCAGATGCCGAGCGTACCCCGGCATTTCCTTCGCGCTGCAAGCGAGCATTTTCCAGCTCACGCTTCTTCGCGCGGTATTCATCGAAGCCGCCCAGATAGGAGGCTAGCTTTCCAGCCTCCAACTCCCACACGCGCCCAGCCAGCTTGTTCACAAAGTAGCGGTCATGTGAAATCGCCAGCACCGTTCCCGTGTAGGTGTCCAGCGCTTCCTCCAAGGCCTCGCGAGAGTCGATGTCCAAATGGTTCGTCGGCTCATCCAGCACCAGCAAATTCGGCTTTTTCATGACCAGCAGCGCCAGCCTTAAGCGGGACCATTCTCCACCGGACAACATGCTCACAGGCTTAAACACATCCGCACCGTAAAATAAATACTTCGCCAGCTGCCCGCGCGCCTCGCCTTCTTCCAGTCCTGCTTCCTCCTTAAAATAAGCAAGCACCGTTGCCCGGCTATCCCGTTCTCTCTCTTGTTGCGCCAAATATCCGTACTCGACGCGCGCGCCCCATTGGACCGTGCCTGTATCTGCGCTTTCCTGACCAAGCAACAGCTTGAGCAGCGTCGTTTTACCAGCGCCGTTATCGCCTAACAAAGCTACCTTTTCACCGAA
Source organism: Paenibacillus ottowii (assembly GCF_050516475.1). Taxonomy (NCBI): domain Bacteria; kingdom Bacillati; phylum Bacillota; class Bacilli; order Caryophanales; family Paenibacillaceae; genus Paenibacillus; species Paenibacillus ottowii. Next base: position 3,099,634 of record NZ_CP191577.1, read on the forward strand.
TTCTAGGCTACCCGTAGCCCCGTTTAATATCTGACGTTCTCCATAGGCTTTGGCGATTTCTTCAAACTGAAGCACCCGGCGACCGGAACGATCCTCCAGCTTTAAGTTAAATTCCGCCCCCTGCGGGTCCAGTACAGGCCGCTTCACCAGTTCCATGCGCTCCAGCGCCTTGCGGATTGAGGCTGCCTTTTTGAAGAACTTTTCGTTGTCGCCATTGCGTCCCCACTCTTCCAAACGCCGAATGGCTTCCTTCATCTTTTTGATCCGCTTTTGCTGTTCCTTATAATCCTCAAATTGCAGCAGCAGACGTTCTTCCTTTTCCTTAACGTAGCCGCTGTAATTCGTATAGTACGTAAAGGCCTCGCCATCCTCCAGTTCGATCATCTTGCCAGCAACTCGATCCAGAAAATAGCGGTCATGGGATACAACCACACAGGCTCCGGTGTAGCTCTGCAAAAATTGCTCTAGCCATTCCAGCCCTTTCAAATCCAGATGGTTGGTTGGCTCATCCAGCAGCAGCAAATCCGGCCGTCCAATGAGCTGTGATGCCAGCGCTATTTTAGTTTTCTCTCCGCCCGAGAGTGAACCGAAGTTGCGCGTATACATAGCTTTCGGAATACGCAGCCCATCCGCTACCTGATCTATATTGGCATCCATTTCATAGCCGCCGTTACGCTCAAACCGCTCCTGGAGGGAAGCGTACGTTTGCAGTAGCTTTTCCAACATCCCCGGGTTCGCTGCCACAATCGGATCTGACATTTCCCGTTCGAGCGTGCTCATCTGACTACGGCAATCCTTCAGCTCACTATAGGCGTAAGCCAGCGTTTCGTATACGGTGAAGCTCTCAAACTCCGCCGGGATTTGCGGCAAGTAGCCGATTTTCGTATCTTTGGCAATGACAAGCTGCCCTTCATCCGGGCGGGACAAACGTGCAATCAGGCGTAAAAGGGTGGTTTTACCGCTTCCGTTGCGGCCAATGAGCCCCACCTTTTCTCCCTTATGGATATCAAACGTTGCTCCATCTAAAATCAGATTGGCAGCGTGGTATTTTTTCAATTGTTGACCGTTTACAATATACATGTTCAGGCTCTCCTTTATTTAGGAAGACCCTTACCCAAGTAACACAAAAAGAGCCGCAGGAGCAAGCCCGCGACTCTTCGGAAGATACAGCAATCCGTTCGAGTTAAGGTAGGCGTCTTCTCGCGATGTTTACAACCGTATGATTAAAATTGGACAAACTTCTCCCGTTGTATGGAAAAGCATGAACAATGCCAGCCATAGCAATCGGCAGCTGGCTAATACGGTTGTTCAGCATCTCGTGATTCACCTACCTCACCCCCTTCTTCATAATTGGAAGTAGTATAACATGTTTTTTCGAATAATAAAAGGGAGAAATATCCTACTGGGCTATGAGACGGAGTGGTGTCCTCTGACTGTCTGCGATGTCCCCGCTCTCGTAATCGAAAATACGCCGCAGACAAAAGCAACAATCACAAATGCCCCGCCCACCCAGGCGTTCGTGGCAACAGAAGTACTTTTCTCAATCACTACCCCTCCCAAGGCAGAACCGAGGGCGATCCCGACCTGGAGTGCAGAGAAATTAAAGCTTTGCTGAATACTGCCTGATTCGGGTGCATTTTCAATAAGATAACTTTGCATTGGGGGCGACAAGGCCCAACTCAGGATTCCCCAGATGATCAGAAGCGGCACAAACACATACATCGAGTGAATCGAGAACGGCAACAGGAACATCACGGCGATAAACACACCTACGACAATGAGAATGCTTTTCGCTGTGCCGAATCGGTCGGCCAAAGAGCCTCCAATAAAGCCGCCGCTCACCGCCGCCAAGCCAAAGACAAAATAAGCCACACTCACCCACGAAGCGTTCAAGCCCATCAGGTTTTCCAAAAACGGAGTGAAGTACGCATACAACGTGTAGTGTCCCGCCAGCGTCAGCGTAGTGACCAGATGGGCACTGATCACTTTAACATTTTTCAAGGACTTCAATTGCTCACGCATAGGCACAACATGTTCTGTCGGAATCCGCTCCATAAACAAGTTCATAATGATCATGGAAACTACGGTCAACAAGGCAATGATCAGAAAAAGCACCCGCCAGCCAAACGTATTTCCAATCAGCACCCCCGCTGGAATGCCGAGCACGATGGAGGAACTTACCCCCATGGAGATCACACCGAGAACGCGGGCTTGATAAGCTTTGGACACCACTTTGACTGCAATGGTTAGCGACAATGTTACGATCAATGACCCACTTGCAGCGGTAACAATGCGGGATACAAACAACACAGCATAATTCGGACTCCAGAAGGCCAGTAGACTTCCTATAATAAAGATGAACATCGACCATAAGTACAGTCGTTTTCGTTCAATTCTGGCGGTCAACGCTAACAAAGTCGGCCCGGCTATAGCATACACAAGCGCATAGATCATGATAAGCTGTCCTGCTGTACTTACAGAGACATTCAAATCCTGTGCAATCTGGGGCAGCACGCCACCGATAATTAACTCCACAAGACCTACCGTAAAGGTCGCAATGGTTAAAATAACTACTTTGAAGTTCATTACATTAGCTCCTTTGCTGTCATGTAAATCCCTCGTATCACGCAAAAAAATCCTGACCACAAGAAATGTACAAGATGTACACTTTTTGTAATCAGGATTTATCGGTTCCTGGTAGAGACCCTCAAACCATATTATTGAGGTTATACAAATGGGGCATTCATTTATTACGCTTCACGAAGGTTATAGCTATTACTATAAAGGAGCCTTTAGCTAAGTTCAACCCCTACAGCCGTAAAAATTCACTCATCGCTCGATCCGACAGATAGGGTAAATACTCATGGCCATATTCGTGATACACAAGCAATTCCTTGTCCGATACGATTTTATTGTACACTGCGAACTGTGTGGAAGGTGGGCAAATCACGTCTGATAGCCCTGTCACGAATAGCACCCGCCCCCGAATACGGTCTGCTAGATGTTGAATGTCGATGTAGCCTAAGCGGTGAAACACTTCGCTCTCACGTACATGATTGGGGTCAAACCAGCGAAAATAATAAACCAGTTCCTCATAGGCCGATGTCGTGGCATCCAGTGTCCATGCTCTTTTATAATCCGACAGAAACGGATATACTGGCACAGCCACACGGACACGTGGCTCCAATGCAGCGCAGGCAATCGTTAAAGCTCCGCCTTGGGAGCAGCCAAATGCACCGATCCGTTCAGGGTCCACCTGCTCCATAGACATTAGAATGCGCACTGTTTGTACCGTATCCAAAAATACGTTGCGGTAATACAACCGATCCGGGTCCGGGTCGTCAATCCCGCGGATAATATGTCCGCGAACCGTCGTTCCCTGAACCTGCAAATTATCCTCAGACAATCCGCCTTGCCCTCGGCAATCCATAGCCAGCACAGTGAATCCGTGTGCCGCATAGCTTACCTTGTCGAACCAGTCGCCACTATCGCAGGAATACCCATGGAACATCGCCAAGGCTGGACCTTGTTCCGTAAGATGCTTGGGACGAGCCAGCTTCCCATGGACCCTTGCCCCGCCCACTCCAGTAAAATACAGATGGTAACACTCCACCAGCGGAGAGACAAAATCGGCAGGCTCCAGTGTATACTCCAGTGGCTGTCGTTCCAGCTCCTGCAGCGCCCGTTCCCAGTACATATCAAAGTCCTGCGGTTTTGGATTAATTCCCATATACGATTGTAGCTGCTGTAAAGACATATCCTCCGGCATGTAAAATTCCTCCTACATCCGGCCTGATTCACGGTCATCTGCGACTACTTCATCCGTTGCGATGACATACTTCATAATGTCGGCTACTGTCGTGTATGCGATACCTACATACGTATCAGCGGCTCCATAATAAATTGCAATTCTTCCGGTGTCTGCATCATGGAGTGTAGCACATGGGAACACCACATTTGGCACAAAACCTCGCTCTTCGTACCATTCCTCTGGAGTCAACACGAAATTGGAGGAACGATATTTAACTTTGGACGGATCATCCAAATCAAGAACGGCTACGCCCATGCTGTATACCAATCCATTACATGTGCCTGTTACCCCGTGGTAGAACATCAGCCAGCCCTCGGTCGTCTCAATCGGTGCCGGTCCGCCGCCAATCTTCACCGATTGCCACCAGCCCTGACCGCCCTTGCTCATTACATGACGGTGCTTGCCCCAATAGACCAAGTCAGGACTTTCACTCAGAAAAATATCGCCAAACGGCGTATGACCGCTGTCGCTCGGACGGGATAGCAACATAAAGTTTCCATTTAGCTTGCGAGGTAACAGCACTCCGTTGCGATTAAACGGCAAGAACGGATTTTCCAATCGTACAAAGCTTTTGAAATCCTTCGTTTGTGCGATCCCCAGCGCTGCACCATAAAAATCTGTACACCAGATGATATAATACGTGTCTTCTACTCGAACCAGACGCGGATCGTAAGCATAATTAGGCTGATAATCATTCCCTTCCTCATCAACCAAATGCAAACGTTCCGTTTCAATATCCCAAGACAACCCGTCGTCACTCCAGCCCAGGTGCAGATGTGGGCGTCCATTAATCGTCTCAGCTCGGAACACTCCTACAAACCGTCCCTCATACGGGGCTACTGCACTGTTGAAAATACGGGAAATACCAGGCACAGGATTTCGTCCAATGACCGGGTTTTCAGTATGTCTCCACACTGGGGCCTCGCTGCCTTCCGGCTTATCCTGCCATGGCATTTTCGACAGGCTATCTCCTACAATTCGTACATTACCTACATTTAGATCCACATTTAATTTACTCATACTTAACTCTCCTCTCACCTAAACACTTGATTTTATTTCTTCTATTTCACTGAGCCCTGTGCAAATCCGTTATAGATATATTTTTGTAATGATAAAAATGCAATCAGCGTCGGAATAATGGCAATAATGATGCCCGCGCTAATGACCTCCCATTGCGATCCGTATGGCCCTTTAAACTTAAACAGTGCTGTCGATATCACCTGAAGACTTGTTTTCGGCATATACAGGAACGGGGTGTAGAAGTCATTGTAAATATTAACACCTTTGATAATAATTACCGTAACAATGGCAGGCTTCAGCAGCGGCAAAATAATACGCCAGTAGATGGTCAAATAGGAAGCCCCATCCAGCATGGCCGACTCATCCAGCGCCACCGCGATGGATTCCAGAAACTGAAGAAAAATATACACCGCAATAATATCGGTTCCCAAATACAGTAAAATGGCTGCCCAAGGTGTGTTAAACAGTTCCAGCTTGTTAATGATCTGGAAGGTCGATACCTGTGTCGTCACCCCCGGAATGAGCGTGGCGAGCAAGAACGCACCTAGCATAAGACTTTTGCCTTTAAATTTAAAACGGTTCAAAATATACGCGATCATGGAACCGGTCAACGTAGCCCCGATGATGGAGATCAGCAAAATAAAGGCCGTGTTCACAAATCCGGTTAGCATATTTCCATCCACAAAGGCTTTGGCATAGTTCGCCCAGTTTAACCAGTTGACCGGGGGAGTCAGAGGACTGGTGGCCGCATATTCAGCCTTCGTCTTCAAAGATGCAAACAAAATCACAACAATTGGCAGCAGAGCAATGAACGCACCTAGTAATAGCGCGGCGTATTTGATGCTGTTTGCCAGTATTCTTTTCAGCTTATACATGATTAGTCCTCCTCTCCCCGAATCAGCAACCGCTGAAGCAGCGTAACAGCAATGACGATCAACAGCAAAACAACTGCCATTGCCGAGGCCAAACCAACCTTGCTGTATTTAAATGCCACATCAATCGTCTGAATGACGAACGTTTTACTGCCATTGGAGCCGCCGGTCATAATGTAAGGAATATCGAATGCACTGATCGCGCCGCTAATCGCCAAAATCAGGTTCAGCTGCAAAATCCGCTTGATGGTCGGCAAAATTATAGAGCGGAACTGATGCCAGCGGTTGGCTCCGTCGATATCAGCTGCTTCATACAAATCACTGGATATGGAGGAAATCGCGCCTAGAAATACAATAAAGTTAAAGCCCATGTATCTCCAGATCGACGTACCTGCCAGCGAAATATTAATAATCTCCGGGTTGCCCAGCCACAGCTTGACATACGAGCCCAAGCCCACTGCCTGAAGTAGTGTGTCGAGGGTGCCATCTGGTTTAAAAAAGAATAGAAAAATAAAACCAATCGCCACCCCGTTCATCAGGGAAGGGAAGAACAAAATGCCTTTAAAGAAATTTTTAAACCAGGTTTGAAAGCTGAGAATGGTTGCAAAATAAAGAGCCAGACCCATCTGTACAAACGTGGCTACAAAGTAATACAGACTGACCTTAAACACCGAGAAATACTCGGGGTCGGTAAAAATTTTAATATAGTTTTCAAAGCCCACATATTCCAGACGCTTACTATAGCCGTTCCAGTCCGAAAAGCTGTATTTAAACATATTGATCACCGGCAAGTACGCAAAAGTGACCAGCAGCGCGAGCGGAATAAATGAAAAGGCAACAATAATCGCTAATCTTTGTTTGGAGTAGCTGAGATTCGAAAATTTAAACATGCTGCACCTCCTGTCTATCCGTCCATCGACTGTCATATCAATCTCTTCTTATTGTCAGTTCGGATGGCTATTTCGCTTCCTTGGCTGCCACTTCAGCACGCGCCTTCACCCATGCATCGTTCAGATCCTTCATAATGGTGTCGTACGATTCCGGGCGATTACCCACCGCTGCCTCAATAATGCGTTTCTTGAAATCAGGCTGCCACAAGCCGATTTCTCCCGTTTTATCGATTTTATCGACAATTCCTTCCTGCCCCTTCGGAGACGGAGTGAGAGGCTCAAAAACAACTCCCTCTTTCTCATACTGCTTCAAAATGGCTGGCATTTCGGCACCTTTCAGTGGACTAATACTGCCTGCCTGCTCTACGGCATAGTTGGATTTTTCGGTAAACCAATCCACCCAGGCACGGGCCGCCTCTTTATTTTCACTGTTTACGTTAATAGCGAGGTTGAAGTCACCTGCCAATGGTACAAGTACCTTGGAGGCATTCGTCGGGAAAGGCATAAAACCGATATCATCCTTGTTAGGAGCTACGCTTTTAATCTGATCAATCGCCCAAGAGCCGAGGACCATCGTGCCGATTTTGCCTTGAGCGAGATCCGCCTTGGAGGTCTCCCAATCTGTAGTCGTTGGATCTTTTTCAATCAGACCATTTTTCGCTGCATCGTACAGAACCTTGTACAGCTCATAGTGAGGCTGGCCCTTTGTGAAATTATCATCTGTAGTCGGTTGTGTGACATTCACGTATTCCTTCGTACCTGCCACTGTTGCCAGACTGGACTCCCACTGAGTCAGTGCCCAGCCAGAGGCATAGTTCGTAAACAGCGGTACCGCCTTGGTTTTGTCTTTAATTTGCTGTAACGCTTTCAGGAATTGATCTGGTGTTTTGGGGATTTCTGTGATTCCTGCTTCCTTGAACACTTTTTTGTTATAAATCACGCCAGAGTAAACCATCGCAATTGGAATACCGTAGCTGTTACCATTCACTGTACGTTCTTCAATGCCGGTATACTTGTTTTTCATTTCGTCATAAGTACCTAAAGGCTCGAAAAAGTTAGGCAACTCTTCGATTGGTATGCTGCCAGGAATCAGCAACACATCTCCGTAATCCCGGGTTCCCATCCGAATTTTAATTTGACCATCATAATCGGCCAATGCCTGAAAATTGACCTTCACGTTCGGATAAAGTTTGTTAAATTCCTTGGCGTAATCCTGAAATACGGTATCCACAATATCTGTCCGCTGTGTGATCACCGTAATTTCCCCTTCCGGACCCTTCGGATCAGAACCGGCAGCTGGCGCATCCTTCTTTGAGCTACAGCCAGTAAACAGCCCCACTAGCAGTAGCACGGATAGCAATGACATCAAAACCTTGGACAACTTCATGAGACGACCCCTCCTGTTGTTTTTAATAAGGTTATCGTTAAACTAACAAAATCATTTTATTATGTTAGCGCTTACTGTGTCAATTACAATATTTTTTTGTAAAAAGAGCGCCCGTTTATTATGTTAAAACACAAATTTAGTATGGTTGACAGTTTATAAATACATAGATAAGATACCTTTTGTAAGGTTAACGATAAACTAATAATTTCATTTTCCGAAGGAGGCTTTGTCTCTTGGAAACACTAGTGCACGAAATTAGACAGGAATGGCAGGAGCACATACTCCCATTCTGGCTAGGCCTGAAAGATGAAGAACATGGCGGATATTATGGCGAGGTAGACGTGGATCTGCACACCCATAAACAAGCGGACAAAGGGGGCATCGCCACTGCGCGGCTGCTCTGGTCTTTCTCAGCAGCAGCCCGCGTAACAGGGGAACGTGCCTATGCAGATGCGGCACGACATGCTTTCACTTTCCTGCGAGATCACCTGCTTGACCCATTACATGGGGGAATATACTGGATGGTGAACTACAACGGGCAACCTGTGGATACGTGTAAGCATGTTTACGCGCAGGCATTTGCGATTTATGCGCTGGCAGAATATGCCCGAGCTACGGATGACCCGAATGCATTGCCACTAGCAATGGAACTATTTCACCTTGTGGAGCAAAAGGGGTATGATCCTGCTCTACAAGCATACGGCGAGCAATACGATCGATCTTGGAACGCGCAGCCCAATGAGCTGCTTAGTGAAAATGGAGTCACCGCGCATATTACTATGAATACGCATATTCATGTTTTGGAAGCGTATACCCAATTGCTGCGCGCTCAGCCAAACGACGAGGTTCGGGCTGCACTGAAGAACGTGCTGGATATTTTATACCAGCGTGTTTACGATGCTTCCGCTCGGCGATTGGGAGTATTTTTCGACCGCGAATGGCGCTCACTGCTTGATCTGACCTCATATGGTCACGACATCGAAGCCAGCTGGCTGATGGAGGACGCTATGAATGTGCTGAATGATCATCCATCCAAGTATGTGAATATGGTGCTGGATATTGCCAGCGCCGTAGCTGAGCGGGCTATTCAGCCAGACGGATCGCTCATCAACGAGCGGGAGGGAGAGCGGGTAGACACTTCGCGTATCTGGTGGGTACAGGCCGAGGCAATGGTTGGCTTTTACAACGCATTTCAGCGGACACAGAATGATCAATTTTTACAAATCGTAAGAAATCTATGGACTTATACCCGACAATATATCATCGACCCTCGCGCCGGAGGCGAATGGTTCTGGTCAGTTCAAGCCGACGGTAAGCCTGATGCGAGAGAGATTGCAGGCCCTTGGAAGTGCCCATATCATAACAGCCGATTTTGCATTGAAATGCTGGAAAGGATGGAAAAACAATGATTCATAGCAAATACGACGAGCTGCTAGCGCAGCAAGAGGAACTGATTACGCGCCCCAATGAGGTTAAAACCTCCTTTTACAATGGTATCTACGAACGCTACCTCTATCCGGTGCTCACACGTCATCATGTTCCCATTCACTGGCGGTTTGATCTGGATGCCCAAGCCAACCCCTTTTTTATGGAGCGACTGGGTGTAAATGCAGCATTGAACCCTGGAGCGATCTATCATGAAGGGAAATACATTCTTGTTTCGCGCACCGAGGGGCTGGACCGAAAGTCGTTTTTTGCCTTGGCAGAGAGCGATAACGGTATTGATCAGTTTCGGTTCATTGACGCTCCCTTAGTATGGGATGATATCGACCCGGAAGAAACCAATATGTACGATATGCGACTGGTAAAGCATGAGGATGGCTGGATTTACGGGATTTATTGTTCGGAAAGAAAGGACCCTGACGCGCCACTCCACGATACCTCAAGTGCTGTCGCTCAGGCCGGATTGGTCCGCACTCGTGATCTTCGCACATGGACTCGGCTTCCCAATATCACTACCCAGTCTCCGCAGCAACGCAACGTGGTCCTGCACCCTGAATTTGTGGATGGTCAATATGCCTTCTATACTCGTCCCCAAGATGGGTTTATTTCCACCGGCTCAGGCGGAGGAATCGCGTTTGGTCTCTGCAAGGATATTACACAGCCCGTCATTGAGCATGAGACAGTCATTGATGAGCGTTGCTATCATACGGTATACGAAGTCAAGAACGGCCAGGGCCCTGCTCCGATCAAAACGAGTCGCGGCTGGATTCATATCGCTCACGGGGTACGCAATACAGCTGCCGGGCTGCGATATGTGCTGTATACCTTTGCCACCAGTCTGGAAGATCCTACGCGCGTCATTGCCAAGCCCGGCGGGCATTTTCTGGCTCCTTATGATGAGGAACGCGTGGGTGATGTTTCGAATGTTATTTTTTGCAATGGAGCCGTGGTTAATGAACGAGATGAAGTCTTCATATACTACGCATCCAGTGATACCCGTATCCACGTAGCGACAACCACCATCGCCCGACTGGAAGACTACACCTTCAATACACCGTCCGATCCATTGCGTTCTCTCGGCAGCGCCGCTGTCCGCCGTGAGCTGATCCATCGCAATGAAGCGTTATTGCAAGCACGTACCCGTCCTTCCCAGCAGATCTAAGCCCGTAAGCTTTATCATGATTACGGAACCATGTATACTATCCATAGAACAACTGTTACCCGCAGGCTAATTGTTGTTCTATGGGCAGCTATGCTGTCAATCCTTGTATCTATACAAAGCAGCTGCACGGCTAAGCTCATTGAATTTTCTACAAGCGGATAAGCTATTCATATTCACCTCAGCATTTTGCAACCAATTATTTGGATGTGGGCAAAGTGCTTATCTTTTTAAAATTGGAAGGCGGAACAGGAATGAAGAGCAACGTAACGATGCGGGATATTGCAGATAAGCTGGGAATAAGCAGCGTGACCGTGTCGAAGGCGCTCAATGACAAGGATGGGGTTAGCGAGGAGTTAAAGGAACGCATTAAGACACTCGCAGGCGAAATGGGATATCGTTTCAATACCGTTGCCAAGTCCATGAAGGAGGGGCTCACCTATAACATTGGTGTGGTCATCCCTGAACGTTTTACCGGTCCTGGTCAATCGTTTTACCTGCACATTTATCAGCAAATTTCACGGGCACTGGAGCCATACGGCTACTACGGCATCCTTCACATCCTCCATCGCGAAGACGAAGAACAGCTTAATCTGCCACGTATCTATTACGATCGTAAGGTGGACGGCTTCATTCTTCTGGGACAAGTGAGCAAGCCATATATTGAACTGGTACAAACCATGGACCAGCCTAAAATGTTTCTCGATTTTTATGATGAGCATGCCGATATCGACTCGGTGGTGACAGATAATTTTTACGGAGCCTACGAACTGACCAACTATTTGATCGCACAGGGACACCGGGATATTGCTTATGTGGGGAATATATATTCTACCAGCAGTATTCAGGATCGTTTCCTCGGCTACTATAAATCCTTGCTGGAGCACAGGTTGCCCCTCCGTAACGAGTGGGTGCTCAGTGACCGGGACGACGAAGGATCTTATGTTGAAATGGAGCTGCCTCAGCCGCTACCGACTGCCTTTGTATGCAACTGCGATCAGGTCGCTCACAATCTGGTGCACAAGCTGATGGGTCTGGGATACCGCGTACCTGAGGACTGCTCCGTGGTCGGCTTCGATAACGATGTATACGCCACTCTTATTGTTCCGCAACTGACCACCGTCGGCGTAGACATTGAGCAAATGGCACGTACAGCGGTGGACTCAATGATGAAAAAAATAAGCCATCCCGGCAGTCGTTTTGGCCGAGTCCTTGTACAGGGTCATATTGTATATCGTGATTCTGTGCAGTCCCTTGAGAGGTCATGAGCCGTGAATATTCCACAATCAAAAGCCGCTCTGCATATCGCTGGAGCGGCTTTTGACGTTTATAAAATTTGCAGCGTGATCATCGGGTTTGCCCTTCAATTAAGAGCGCTGAGCGACAAAGGAATTACCCGCCCGATTGAGAATCGGCAGCATCCGCATTTCCTGCCCCATCGAAGCTTGGCACAGTGGACAAGCCGGCTCGCTCAAAAAGGTGAAATCCGTTCTCATCCATCCGTTGCAACCCTCGTTGGTACACGACCAAATAGCCGTATTTTCCTCTGGAATGACTTCCGGGGCCTGGCGTCTATACATGTATATCCCCCCTCGGTTGTTATAGGGGAACATCCCCTGTCGGCATACTGTTAATTCCCTCCTGTGCGGGTATTAATATGCTCCAACCTGCGAAAAATATGCGTATTTTACCAAAATTCTTATTTGCGGATAGCCTTGGTCCAGAAGCCGCCGTGAAATTGCTTCGGCTCCACCGTAATGACAAAAGCCTTGGGGTCCAACTCCAGAATGGAGTGATACAACTTGTTCTGGTTTTTCCGCTTGGCCAAAATTTCCATCACCAGTCGTTCTCCATCACGTCCACTGCCCAGCCAGGCTGTAACGCCGTAGCCTTTGTCCCGCAGCGCATTGGCTATTCCTCCATTAGTCTCATTGCTGATCACCTTTACGGTGACATAACCAAGCGCTATTTTTTCCTCAATCCATGCCCCAATAAGAATACCCAACGCATAGCCTATAGCGTATACCGCCAGACTTGCCACATGATCCAGATACTTAAGCACGACATTCAAGCCCAATACATAGACCGTAACTTCCACGGTGCTAATAAGCGCAGCAATGTACTTCTGTCCTTTCAGCGTCAAAATCATGCGCAGTGTATACGCCGATACATAGATAAGTTGAATAACGAGAATAAACAATAAAATCTTGAGCATATGCCCACTCCCCATTTCACGATCTAATTAACCCCCATATTCAACATTATACCCCTGTCTGTGATCTACAGCCTTACGTTTCGTATTACCCTCGCTCGGGTAATGACTAACTACAGCATGCTGAATGAGAGTTTGATTATATAAAGGAGGGCTAGACCATGAAGGATAACGGAATCAGCGATAAAATTAAAGGTAATGTCAATCAAGCTAAAGGTGAAATCAAGGATCAAATCGGGAACGCTACGGATAATAAGTCCCTGCAAGCCGAAGGTAAATTGGATAAAGCCAAAGGCCATCTCCAGGAAACAGCAGGCAAGCTGAAGGACCATAAATAATCAACTTTTGAGACTTTAACGGACTTTCCTACAACAAGTTTCGCTGTCTTGTGCAGCGAACTTGTTTTATTTTGTTCGGATACTTTTGGAAAAATATTTACGCAAACAGGGCAACTTTTGCAGTCGCTTTTGCGTCTAACTAGTATAGGCATAACCAATAACAACTCTTCCAACCTGTTGGATTTTGCATGTATTAATGTTACTCTAGTCTATGTATCACGCTATAATTCTTAAATAAAGGGGTAGACCGACGAATGAAATCATTGAAGTCCATGAAGAAACCAGTCATCATCACTGCCGTATCGGCCTTGGCCATCTCCGGGGCTCTGTTCAGCCAATCTACATATGCTGCACAAGTAACTAAGCCGATCCAAGCAGTATATAACAATATTAAAATTATCTATAACGGAACCGAGGTCCCTGCTGATGCTAAAACAGAACCATTTTTGCTGGATGGCGTGACGTATATCCCGTTGAAGCTGGCAGGTACAGCGCTGGATAAAAAAGTAACATGGGATGGCACCAACAAACGCGTGGTCATTGCTGATAACGGTGTTCCTATTGATCAATCTACAATTACAGCATTGAACAACCAAATTTCAACGCTGACGCAGGAACTGAACACAGCGAAAGCAGCGAACACAACGAAAGACGCTACCATTGCTCAATTGCAAAAAGACAATCAAACGCTGAAAGATGAAGCGAGCAAAAATAGTTCAAGCTCCTTGAAAGATCTTCAACGTAAGCTGAACGATGATCACAGAGATGACTACAACACCAACTCGGATATCACTCTGGATGGTAACAAAAACGATATTACGGTGACCATTGAAATGACAAAATCCAGATGGACTGACCTAACCAGCAGCAGAAAGGAAACCTTCCTTGAAGACATCGGTGAAGATATTTTGAAAGAGTATAAAGATGCCGATATAGAGGGTACGGTTAAAAACTCCAGCAATAGGGATAAAATGGCGACCTTTACAATCAACAGCAGAGGCAAGGTTTCTTTGAAGGATGTAGCTTCTTCTCTGGATGCAAGTACGATCCAACGTAACTTGTCCGATAGATATGGCACCTATAATGGAGTCGGCTTTGATTTCACCGTAAGAGGCGACAGCAATGAAGCTATCGTCGAGGTTTATGTAAATTCGGATGACTGGAATAAACTTTCGAACAATCAAAAAAACAACCTGACAGATGGCGTTACTGATTATCTTAAAGATAAACAGTCTGTATCCAAAGTCGTTGGATATGTACGTAATAAAGGAAACAATAGTCAAATCATTACTTTCTAAGATTAGTCTTTCGAAAAAAGCGACAAAGGCTCTATAGCCCTTGTCGCTTTTTTGATGATTCACTACCATCATGTATTCATTATTGAATCAGCCTGCCTACAGAAGTGATATATTTTATATAATCACTATCCGCATTAGTTGTACCGATATTTTTTGTATAAAGCAATTGACCTGCGCTAGTTATTTTGACTTTGTGAAACGAACCGGGTTTAGAATAAGGGTCTACACTATAAGTCCCTTTGCCATACACAATCATAGGATTAAAGTCAATTTGTTTGAAAGCGGGCGATAAATCGGTCTTATACGTAGCCTGAATATTCAGTACGCCCTGCTTTTGATCCCAGTCAAACGAAGTAAGATCAAATGCATTCGCATCAATGACTTGAGCTAAGTCTTGTCCCTTAAACCTCATAAGAACTGGACTTTCCGTAAAGCTATCATGCCTTAGCTTCAATAAGCCACGCTTGGAATCCCACTCCGTCTTGGCATCCGTATCTTTCAACAAAATGGATACTGGTAAAAACATCGCGTTGCTTTTCATGATGGGAACTGTGTCCATTGTTACCGGCTCACCGTTAACTGATATTTCGGGTGATCCAATCGTAACCGTTACATTACGCCCCAACAAATCAATAGAAGCTGTTTTGTTCGCTGCATTGTAAGTTACTTTGCCGCCCAGTATATCTTCAACCGCTTGGAGTGGTATAAGCAGTCTGCCCTTTGTATCCACAAAAGGCGAGGCAGGATATGTGTATAAAACGTAATGATCATTGACCTTCAGGTGTATGGGGGTCTGAGCCTGAGCCGATGTTGAATTCGAGTGTACAGTAGCAATACTAAATAAAACCATAAGGCATACGAACAACCTGATTTTCATAATATCCTCCTTTGGTCATAAACAGCTCAAAATACAACTGTTTTGTTTATAACTAACGTACCTCCACCAATACATATAGTCAACCATAATTTATAACCTCTACCTAATTATAGAATACGATACCTTCTCTACAGTCATCTAATTCACAAATACATTAATGATATTTATAAATATAAAGGTATTTTTACGCTGAAAGCAGAATACATCACTATATTCCAATTTAGAAAGGGGAAGATGTATACGATGAGAAGTTTTGTTAAGCGTAGAGTCAGGTCGAGCATTGCACTAGCATTCACTTTATTATTAGCAATCGCAGGCGTACCATCAGGCACAATGGATGCCGCGGCAGCGGTGCCGAACCAGAACGATAAGCAGGATGTGCCCCCCTTCTCTAATGTATCGGTTCATGATCCTTCCATCGTCAAAGACGGTGACACTTATTATGTGTTTGGGTCGCATATCGCCGCAGCAAAGTCCAAAGATCTCACACATTGGACCTCTTTTGCAAACGGTTATACAACACCTGGGAATACTCTTTACGGAGATTTATCATTTAAGATTATCTATGAATGCATAAGCATCGCTAGTGTCAAAGAATAAAAAAAGAGAGCGCTGAACAGCGCTCTCTTTCAATAATTCATATAAAATGTAATGAATATTAATAGGCCAAAGCAAAAAGTCCTTTGATGTGGGACAAGTAACGGATGTTACTGCCTTCTTTCATCAAAGTAGCTACAGCGCCTTTCAGTTGGGTGCCATTCGCGCCTACAGTACCGATCGCGTCTGTTCTTCCCAAGCTGCCCAGTGTACCGGAGAATACTGGTGTGAATTGTTCCATTTTCGCTCCGTTAAAGTAAGCAAAAAGGTTGTAACCCACGGTTTCGCCCATTTGCCAAGCCAACTGTGCAGTTGGAGGATATGGACGCTCGCCTTCACTTGGGAACACTACTGCGCTGTCGCCAGCGAGGAAGATGTCTTCGTGAGAAGTCGATTGCAATGCGCCATTCACAGTTGCGCGACCGCGGTTTACTTCGATACCGGATGCGCCAACCAGTGCGTTACCTTGTACGCCGCCTGTCCAGATCAGTGTGTTCGTTTTGATCGAACGTCCGTCTTTCAGGAGAACTTCGTCAGCTTTCATCTCTGTAATCGGAACACCCGCTACGATTTGAACACCACGTTTTTCAAGGCTTGTTACTGCACGATCAACCAGTGGTTGAGGGAAGCCTGCCAAAATAGATGGTCCAGCTTCTACGCAGTACAAGCTGATATCTTCGTAGTTGATGCCTTTTTCACGGCACACTGCAGGCAGTTTGTCGGCATATTCGCCCACCAGCTCAACGCCTGTCAGACCGCCGCCACCGATAACGATGGTAGCGTCCGCTTTGTTACCGGATTGCTTGTAAGCATCCAGACGAGCTTCCACATGTGCACGGATGCGATTGGCTTCTGCCACTGATTTCAGTGTGAAGCTATGCTCTTGCAGCCCCGGAATACCGAAGTATGCCGTTTCACTGCCCAGGGAAATAACGAGAGCGTCATAGCTCAATGTAGCACCACTGGCCAGGGTTACTTTCTTATCGTCCGGTTTGATTTCGGAAACCGTATCCACTTTCAGGATAATATCCTTATTACGCAGCAGTTTTTCCAAAGGAAGCGCCACAGCTTTTTCGGCAATCGTACCTGCCGCCAAACGGTGCAGTTCCGTAATAATTTGGTGCGACGCAAAGCGGTTTACCACTGTAATGGTTGCTTGGCTAGCGTCCATATGCTGGCGTGCTGTAAGAGCGGCCAGCAAGCCGCCGTATCCGCCGCCCAAGATCAAAATTTGCTTCGACATGTCCATCCTCCGTTCTCGATCAGGTAATTATTTGCTTTCGCGTTGGCGCTCATTCAGAATATCCAGGAAAGCCTGGCTGAAACGCAGCGTTTTTTGTACATTAGGATCTTTAAGCATTTTGAGCAGGCCAAACAGACCTACACTGCCGTCCGTAGTTTGTACACGGTCATTTGCTTCAATTGCAGCAGAAGCCAATCCTTTAGCTGAATCTGTAACAGGCTTCACAAACTCACCCATGGAGTTTTTCATATCTCCGATAAAGACAGGGTCAGTTGCCAGACTGCGTGCTACATCATAAGCATCGGTCATAAAAGTAACCATTTCAGTCAACTTTGGCAGATTCTCTACCAATACGGTCAGCGATTGCTGAACCTCCGGTTTCATCAATTGGTCCAATACATCCCGAGACTCTTTGGTAGCTTCTTGTGTTACGGCCACCTCTTGTTGGTTTTCAGACATGCGTGAACGTCCTCCTTTACTGTGAAAATAGAAGTCCATTCCTTTCTCGTAACCTGTATCATAAACTCTAGCAATAAAACGTTAATGAATTCGCCCTTAAACATGCAAGAAGCACAGCTTAAACTGGTCTATACCCTAAAGGGCAAGACTGGTGATCGCAGATGCCAATTGTATATTGCCTGGACGTTATTCTGTTGTTGTTACTGCTGCGGAATATCTCACGAAGCGCTCCCTCGTGACTACAACAGGACGAAACGGAACCCTATACCTCTATATTACACCTTTCACAACCCAATCGTCGAAGAAATTTTAAATTTGCACAAATTTCTGCAAATTTTTTATTGTTATTTTAGATAAAAATTAGAATAAGCACGATTTTTGTCTAAGTTTTCCTTAATAAAGAGGGTATTTTGTACTAGAAATGGATAATAGAGAGAGTGAGTTTGGTCGATTTCCTAAGAATCAGTCTAGGTGTGCAAGGTGTCCTCAGAAGCCTCGGGGTTCTCGAGAGCAGCGGGAGGCTCGAAATCATCAGGAGTCGGTAGCGGTAGGCCAGACTCGATGAATTCCTCTACATCACGGGCAGCTTTAACTTGATTGCACTCGTTGCAGGCGCATACACAATTTACAGGCGTGGTGTGCCCACCTTTAGCTCGAGGAAGTAAATGATCAATTGTGTCGCCATAGCCCCCGCAAAAAAAGCAGGTATAGCGATCACGTTTAAGCACATATTGGCGGAATTCCTTGTTGCTATACAGCCTACGGATCGTGTACGGATTTACAATCACCGCCATACGTTCTCTGACCAAAGTCATCGCCAAATCAAGCTCGATCTCCTGATGCCAGCGTCTCCCTTGGTCCGTTTTGCCTCTTAGCCGAATCAGGCCGTTGCGATTAAGCCGCAATACACGGGTATCCGCAGGCTTCAGTCTGCTAAGCAAGTGACGAACTCGCTGCCGATGGCGCTCGCGTGCTTTGTCCGTGACGGGCTTTCTGCGAGGCCGCTCAGACTCCATAGAAACCAGCCCGGATGCCTCCAAATGATGCGCAGATGTATCTGCTTCGAGGCTGCGCCGTCCCGCGGGAGCAACCGGGGGCTTCGTGCCCTCTTGGGAAGGAGCGGACGTAACCGCTCGTTCTTGCGGGGCTAACCCCCGGCAGGAACGGCAAGGACCACGCCGGGAATAAGGACCCGCCCGGCGACCGGTTCTACGCTGAAAATCCGTTAATGGCTTTATCTCCTGACAATACGTACATTTTTTCATCAGCGGTTCTTTTGCTTCATCCTTATTCTGCTGTGGATTTTTCACGTCTATCTCTCCTTCCCTCTCTTGTTTGAGTTTCATGGTTTGCCTGAAATCCGATCTATTGCTAAGTTACATTCATTTTAACGTTTTCACGTTTCCTTTTCTAGACATTGAGGCGGTATGAGCACTTCAGGTATAACAAATTTTAATGATTTAGCATACGTTATACAACGATCCATGTTCTGCATCCACATCATATTGGCCATCAGACGTTTAGCCCCCCTCACTTGGTGGGTAACTTGTAATATATGAAGGAGGGACGCATATGAAAAGGAACCATACGATGATGCAATTTTTCGAGTGGAATGTCGAAGCTGACGGTTCTCACTGGAAAAAGCTTGCTCGCCTGGCACCGGAACTGAAGGCCAAAGGAATTGACGCGATATGGATTCCACCTGTCACCAAAGGCCAATCGCCCGAGGATACGGGTTACGGCGTCTATGACCTTTACGATCTGGGCGAATTTGACCAAAAAGGTGCAGTACGCACCAAATACGGCACCAAGGAAGACCTGCTGGAAGCTGTAGCGGCCTGTGTTCGCCACGGTGTTGCCGTTTATGTCGATCTGGTCATGAACCATAAGGCTGGTGCGGATGAGACTGAAATATTCAAGGTTGTCGAGGTCAACCCGGATAACCGCAATGAGGTCATTTCTGAGCCCTTTGATATCGAAGGCTGGACTAAATTTACATTTCCCGGCCGGCAAGGTCAGTATTCCACATTTCAATGGAATTTCGAACATTTTAACGGAACCGATTACGACGCAAGTCAGGACCGGACAGGAATCTATCGCATTTTAGGCAAAAATAAAAACTGGAGCGATCATGTAGATGATGAATTCGGCAATTATGATTATTTAATGTTCGCCAATATTGACTATAATCATCAGGATGTGCGCAAGGAAATGATTCGCTGGGGCAAATGGCTGGTGGATACCCTACAATGTAATGGATTCCGTCTGGATGCCATCAAGCATATCAATCATGAATTTGTACGGGAGTTTGCCACAGAAATGATTAAAAAGCGTGGGCAGGATTTTTATATGGTAGGCGAGTTTTGGAAACCGGATCTGGAGTCGTGTCAAAAGTTTCTAGATACCATTGATTATAAAATTGATCTGTTCGACGTATCCCTCCACTACAAACTACATAGCGCTTCCTTGGGTGGCAAGGATTTCGATTTAAGCACCATTTTCGAGGATACGCTGGTTCATACCCATCCCCTGAACTCGGTTACTTTTGTCGATAATCATGATTCCCAGCCGCACGAAGCGCTCGAATCTTGGGTGGAGGACTGGTTCAAGCCCAGTGCCTATGCACTCATCCTACTGCGCAAAGATGGTTATCCTTGCGTATTCTACGGGGATTACTACGGTATCCGGGGACAAACGCCTGTGAAAGGCAAGCAGGCTGAGCTCGACCCGCTCCTATATGCGCGGTACCACAAAGCCTATGGTGAGCAAAAAGATTATTTTGATGATCCCCATACGATTGGATGGGTTCGTCAGGGTGTCCCTGAACTGCACGGCTCCGGATGTGCCGTAGTGATTACCAACGCAGATGACGGGGAAAAGCGGATGTTTGTGGGTAAAAAACGTGCCGGGGAAAAATGGATCGATTTGACCGGGCATCACGATCATACCGTAAAAATCGAACAAGATGGCTACGGCACATTTCCCGTTCGTGCCGGCAGTGTATCGGTATGGGCACTTCCTACTGAGGAAGACAGCCTGGATGCAGAGGATACTGCGAACACTTAATGTGTATCAACAACAAAGAGGACAGGATGCAAGCAAGCGCCCTGTCCTCTTTGTTGTATGAAAAGTCATTCCGTCACCTTGCTTTGGTTGGCCACAGCCTGTTTCTTTGCCTCTACATGACTCGGATCACCAAGATAGAAGCGCCGGATAGGATCGATATGATCATCCAGCTCATACACCAGTGGAATGCCTGTCGGAATGTTCAAATCCAGCAGCGCAGCCTCATCCAGATTTTCCATATACTTGATCAGGGCTCTTAAGGTATTGCCGTGTGCGGAAATGATAACCCGGTCCTTTTTAAGAATCAACGGCACAATCCGTTGCTTCCAAAACTCACCGACCCGATGCACAGTATCTTCCAGACTCTCCCCGAGCGGCAGCTCCTCCGGCTTAATATGGCGATAACGCTCTTCCCGATGTGGACTCCGTTCATCCTGCGCGTCCAACATAGGAGGTCGCACGGTCAGGCTACGCCGCCAAATATAAACCTGTTCCTCGCCATATTGGACGGCTGAATCCAGCTTGCTAAGTCCCTGAAGAGCACCGTAGTGGCGTTCATTCAGCTTCCATGACTTCTGCACGGGTATCCACAGATGATCCAGCTCATCCAAGATATGATACAACGTGCGGATTGAACGTTTTAGCACAGAAGCAAATGCCAAATCGAACGTATACCCAGCCTCCTTGAGGATACGTCCTGCCTCGATGGCTTCATGAGTTCCCTTTTCAGTCAGATCGACATCCGTCCAGCCTGTAAACAGATTTTGTTGGTTATACACACTTTCTCCATGCCTCACCAGCACCACTTGATACATTTATTTCACTCCTCCCCTGTCTATCCTCTATGTTTACCCAACTTCTATGTATTTAACGTAAAATGCATTTTTTAAACCGCTTCTTTTATACAAAAAAGGACGACATTCAGCCGTCCTTCTGTTCTTGCCTATTTAACTATATGAAGTCATCGCAAACCTTAGTCTCTCTCGCTAAATTTGGATAATAAGTCCAATATTCGTACATATAACCACACTAAAGTTACTAGTAATGCAAAAGAGCCATACCATTCCATATATTTGGGTGCGCCTTGATCAGCTTGTTCCTCAATGTAATTAAAATCTACGAGCAGATTCAAAGCGGCAATGATGACGACAAATAAACTAATGCCAATACCCACCCAGCCCGTTTCATGGATGTACGGAACATTCATACCGAAGAAATTCAAAATAAAGTCAACCAACGTCACCAGAAAAATCGCCATCGTACATAGAACAACAAATGAGATAAAGCCACGTGTCACCTTGATGATTCGTTGTGTATACATAAAGAGCATCAAGAACAAGATACCCACAGTCAGCAAAATGGCATTAACTACAATTCCAGGGTACTCATATTCCATAAAAGCAGAAACGCCACCTAAAGCAAAGCCACTTAGAATCGCATATACAGGTGCAAGTAATGGAGCCGTTTTTGGAAAAAAGGATATCGCAAGTGCTATGCCTGCCATCCCAAAAAGGCCTGCCGTCATCAACGATAGTACCTCTACGGTTCCTTGATAGGTCAAATACCAGGTAATACTGGCAGAGACGATGAGCAGGACTAGCAGAAGCAACGTTTTATTCACCGTTCCTCCGATAGTCATACGTTGTTCGCTAGCTTCTCTTTCATCTTCACGCAAAAAGATGTCATCACGTAAAACCGGGTTGCTAAAGCTCATACAGGGTACTCCTTTTCGATGTGTTATTTACGATGCCATATGTATATATCGGTACAACCTGAAAAAAGTTTCAGAAAATTTCCAAACAATAAAAAAAACCTAACCTTGCCTTCCGGCAAAGCTAGAGTTAGAGGGTCAAGTCGTTACAGTTTAAAAATCAGCAGTGGCAATTTGGATGGTACCTGTTACTGCTCCAGCTGGAGTAGCCTGCAGAGCAGCTACCAGCAGCAAGGCAACTTCTAGCGTCAGACTGCTAGCCGCCGGAATAGTATAAGTGATCACAGGAGCATTGACACGGGTAACCACAAGATCTACCGGGTTGGCACCTGTATTATTCACGGTAATTGTAGCATTATTACCGCCTTTCAGGTTTTCAAAAAAGGACTTACCTACACCAGCAGCAAGATTGTAAATTTGCGAAGGTAAAAGGATCGCCATAGAACTCACCTCCCTTGCATTTGATAGTGTATTCTATGCTTCAAATCTATGAACGTAACGTTAAGTGACTCAGTAATAAAACACAATTTAAAAGATTCATAGATTAAAGTATCCTATATATGTTAAAAGGAATCTGTTGGACAACTCCTTTTTAGATCATGGAAGTCTCAGATGGTATATCATATTTTAAGCCTAATCATGATAAAATACATACCATAATAGAAAAGGTCCAAGGAGGATAACCGCATGAAACAGGAACTGATTGACCGCCTGACTACCTATGTTCAGGTAGATACCCAATCCGACGAAAGCAGTCACACTTGCCCCACCACACCCGGACAGCTCACATTGGGCAACCTTCTGGTGGACGAACTAAAAGCCATCGGCATGACAGACGTATCCATTGATGAACATGGTTATGTGATGGCAACTCTCCCCTCCAATACGGATAAGGAGGTTCCCGTCATTGGTTTTCTGGCCCACCTCGATACAGCCACCGAGCTCACTGGCGCAGGGGTGAAACCACAGTTGACGGAAAACTATGACGGGGGCGATATCACACTGAATGCCTCGCTTGGTGTAGTCCTTTCCCCACGTGAGTTTCCCGAATTGACTCAATATAAAGGCCATACCCTGATCACAACAGATGGTACCACCCTACTTGGTGCAGACAATAAAGCTGGCATCGCAGAAATCATGACAGCGATCCACTATCTGATAGATCATCCAGAAATTAAACATGGCAAAATTCGCGTTGCTTTTACACCGGACGAGGAGATTGGAAGAGGACCAGAACGCTTTGATGTAGCCGCTTTTGGCGCTGAATATGCTTATACAGTAGACGGCGGACCACTTGGAGAGCTGGAATATGAGAGCTTCAATGCTGCAGCTGCTCATGTTACCATTCACGGTGTGAACGTGCACCCCGGTACGGCAAAAAACAAAATGATCCACGCTGCCAAAATCGCTATGGAGCTGCACAGCAGATTACCTGCGAATGAAGCGCCGGAATATACAGACGGGTACGATGGCTTCTATCATCTGTCGGAGTTTACAGGCACAGCAGAACAAACCAAACTGTACTATATCATCCGTGATTTTGATCGTAAGAGCTTCGAGAACCGGAAAGCTTATTTGACAAATATCGTAAAAGAGCTGCAGGCTGCCTATGGAGAAAACCGGATTACGCTGGAGCTGAGAGACCAGTACTACAACATGAAAGAGAAAATCGAGCCTGTCAAGCATATCGTTGATATCGCTCATGAAGCCATGACGAGGCTGAATATTGAACCCATTATCAAGCCCATTCGTGGAGGCACTGACGGTTCACAGCTGTCCTATATGGGGCTGCCTACACCGAATATTTTCACAGGTGGGGAGAACTATCATGGTAAGTACGAGTATGTGTCGGTGGACAACATGGTGCTTGCAACCAAGGTGATTGTAGAGATTGCACAATTGTTCGAGCAGCGCGGAAAGTAAACCGCTTATACACACAGCACTGACACGTTCAGATTAAATACGAAGGCATATCGTTTCCATTACGAAACGATATGCCTTTTTTTCTGAAAATGCTCATTTTTCTTTAAACATTTAATGCCTTTATAATTTTTATCCGTCTTTAGACCGACAATGATATAGGACTATAAAAAATATATTTAGTAAAGAAAGGTAGGCTATCCACTTGAATACAATAGATGCATTAATTGTAGCCCTCCCCTATATACAACAGATTATGCGGGAGAAGGTTACCCTTGCCCTCTTCGACCGCACTCACGTTCTGGCTTATAGCCAATCGGAGGGTATGGACCTTGGCTTTGAAACAGGCTCAGAGCTGCTCGAGGGCTACAAAAATTTCGCCATGCTTAAAAATGGACATGAGGCCAGCTTGACTCACATTCCGGCTGAAGTGCTGGGATATCCTCTTGATATGATCAGTATTCCTGTGTTTGACGATAAAGGAGAAGTCATTGCAGCGTTTGCCGCCTCCTATAATTTGACCAATAAAAATCAGCTGGACCAAATCGTATCTGAAAACCGCTCCGTTACCGAGCAGCTCATTGAGATGGTGCAGCAAGTAACAGCGCATTCGCAGGAGCTACAAGCTACCAGTGAACACATTTTGAAGAATACCCAATTTGCCGTACAAAACTCGGGTAAAATTAATCAGGTTGCTGTATTCATCAAGGAAATTTCTGATCAAACCAACCTGCTTGGACTCAATGCCGCGATTGAAGCCGCGCGTGTCGGAGAAGCAGGAGCCGGCTTCGGTGTCGTTGCTCAAGAAGTACGCAAGCTATCTGTAGAGTCCAAAAAAGCGACGGTCGATATTGAGGGAGCTCTAAAGGATGTACAGAACTCCATTCGTCAAATGGAGCAGGAAATAGAGCAAATTGTTGCTTCCTCTCAAGAGCAGGCGACTCTGGTAAGCACTTTTACCGAGGTCATGGAGCGTATGCAAAAGGCGAGCGAAACGATGCAGTATCTGGCCGATAACCTCACTTCCTATAATGTAAAATAAATCAATGATGTATTAGCATGAGAAAGGGGAGCCCACTGATTCGCAAATTGCGTAAAAGTGTGCTCCCCTTATTTACAAAATTCCTACTGGGTCTGACGATCGAAACTGAAACTCAAGCAATACTAAGAAACGCTCAGACCATAGTTATCGAGGTTGATGCCTTTTTCATTATGAAGCGCCTTTAGTAAAATGGCTTGATATTGCTCTTGCTGTAACGGTGTTGCCACATCTCGAAAAGTCTCGAACAGTGCAACCAGTGTCCTGAAATCAGCATCCGTTTCTACACCAACAGAGAACTTCAGAGAAGCAAGAATATAATTCAAAGCAACGATGTGCTGCTTCTTTTTTAGATGGTAAATAGCTAATTGGCTGACCAGTTTTAAATAATATACGCGGTTTGCTCTATCTTCATAACCTTCAAATATCTTAATATCATCGGCAAACTCGTTCAACAGGTCGTCAATATCCCAATTATTCAAGTTAGCGGCTTCGGCAATACCCACCATTCCTGGTAATAGCTCCTCGTCATTGTCGTGAAGAAACTGAACATATTCCGATAAAAGCTCCTTCTTCCCCAAAAGTAAATCAATCGAATATAAATTGGCCTTGGCGAGAAAACGGAATCTTTCTACTTCTTCGTGACCGCTTTGATCCAGCCCCATAAACCAGCCCATTTCGCTATACTTCATAATATAATCTCTGGCTTTCTCATACTGGCCTATATTCTGATAATAAATCGATTTCGCCAGATAGCTGTAAGCATAATAAAATACCAGCGGGTGTTTGGTGTCCAATGTTTCGTACTTGCCGTCCGCAGCATTTCTCAGTTGGGTGTGATACAGGCTTTCAGCCAACGAATGCATATAATCTGCAACCTTGTTCGCTTCATCCCAATCATTATGTGTGTAGCTGATTCTAAACAACTCACAAGCTTTATCGAGTTCGTGGTTGTCCGACAACAAATAAATAGCTCCCCTTTGATTCAGGACCTCTTCCACTAGACTCCGCCTCCCTATCCTGAAAATTACGGTCACCCCTAGCCTAGTGGCTATTCTTCAGGGTAGTTATGCAGTTAGCTTCCCTTTTTACATACCAGTATATTGCAAATATAGTCAAAACCTAACTTGAAGTCAATTTAATTATCCATACATTGATACTTTTGCAACCTGACATGGATATGTACACTTACTGGTCACGAATAGATAAATTGTATTATCGGAATAATGTTAAAGAAGACCAATTGTCGGCTCTCTTATGAGTGGTTTTTATGATCTATAGTATCGTCAGGGTAACTACGTTACGAATTAGTGCGTACTTTTCAACCGAATACTAGGGCCTTACAATCAAACCTGTGCACGAAAGCAAAGTATAGAGTACAGCCCAACAAAAGCATGTACCTGTTCATCCAAATACAATTCACTTAAGGAGTGAAGTTAATAACATGGAACTTCAATTGGCTTTAGACTTGGTAGATATCCCGCAAGGTATTGCATTAGTAAAAGAAGTAGAATCGTATATTGATATCGTAGAAATCGGTACGCCGATTGTCATCAATGAAGGACTTCATGCTGTAAAAGCAATGAAAGAAGCATTTCCCAATCTAAAAGTGCTGGCTGACCTGAAGGTTATGGACGCAGGGGGCTATGAAGTGTTGAAAGCTTCCGAGGCTGGTGCAGATATCGTTACGATTTTGGCTGTAGCTGAAGATGCAACGATTAAAGGTGCTGTAGAAGAAGCTAAAAAACAAGGCGGTAAAAAAATCCTGGTGGACATGATCGGTGTTAAAAATCTGGAGCAACGTGCGAAAGAAATCGACGCTTTAGGTGTTGACTACATCTGTGTGCATACTGGCTACGATCTGCAAGCGGAAGGACAAAGTCCATTCGAAGCATTGCAAACCGTCAAAAAAGTCGTAAAAAACTCCAAAACAGCCGTAGCCGGCGGTATCAAGCTGAGTACATTGGCTGAAGTAGTACAAGCTCAACCAGATCTGGTTATCGTAGGCGGCGGAATTACTGGCGAAGACGACAAAAAGGCTGTAGCTTCACAAATGCAACAGCTCATTAAACAAGGTTAATCCCCATGGAAACCTCTCAATATTTATCCGAGGTTATCAAGGAACTGCAATTCGTTCCGCAGCTAATTAGCGATAACGAATCAGAACAGCTGATCCACTCCATCGCTGCTGCGAATAAGGTATTCGTAGCAGGGGCGGGGCGATCAGGGTTCATGATGCGCTCGCTGGCCATGCGGCTCATGCATATGGGGATGCGAGCTTACGTAGTTGGGGAAACCGTAACCCCTGGTTTGGTTGAGGGCGATTTGCTGATTATCGGTTCAGGCTCTGGTGAAACCAAAAGCCTAGTCTCCATGGCAGACAAAGCAAAGAAGCTCGGGGCCACACTGGCGCTGCTTACCACTTCGCCCGAGTCCACCATCGGCAAACTGGCCGATATCATGGTCAAGCTGCCTGGCGCACCTAAAGACCCATCCAACAAGGATTACCAGACGATTCAGCCTATGGGCTCGCTATTTGAGCAAACCCTGCTGCTGTATGGTGATGCATTGGTGCTCAGAACGATGAAGCTGCGCAAGCTGACCTCCGAATCCATGTTTAGTCAACACGCTAACTTGGAATAAAACTGCTCTTATCTTTACGATATCAAAGCAGGCTGTACATACATGTCCGAGTATGTATGTACAGCCTGCTTTTTTGTATCTTATGAAGTAAAAGCTTAGCTTCCTGCTTCTCTGTCTCACATCATTTATTCGTTACTCCCTACCGGCAACGGCGGCACTTTAGATGGGTCAACCAGCGCCCAATATGCATATTTGGCCTTTAAACGTTCATCAAACAGCAGCGGCTTATCCAGCCGGGCAATTGGGAACGTACTGAGCCACGTATTGCCATCATCCGTTCCCCAAATCGTCACATTGCTGATATGCTCCTGCTGTCTTGTAAACATATCAAACAGTGCTTGATAACGATGAGCCTGACGAATCAGCATGGCTTCAGGGATCGTTTCGTAGCGATCCGTATCATTGGAGTAGAGGCCCATATCCAGCTCCGTAATCTGATTATCCAGCCCAAGTGAAGCAAACTTTTCGATGGATTGCTCGATTTCTGCAATAGTAGGAAACTCCAGGCGGATATGCGTTTGGTGACCTACGCCGTCAATCGGGACGCCTTTGGCCAGCAAGTCACGCACCAGATTATACAGAAAATCCCGTTTCTTCGGTTCATGGGTATTGTAATCGTTGATGAACAACCGCGCATTCGGACCCGCCACTTCCCTTGTGACACGGAACGCTTTTTCAATATATTCGGTACCTGTTATCTGATACCACTTGCTGCGGCGCATCCCGTCCGGCTGGTCAGGATCAATGACCTCATTGACCACATCCCAATCGGTAACGACATTTTTATACCGAGCGGCAACAGCACGAATATGTGTCTCCAGGCGGTCCAGCAAAAGCTTTTTATTCTCAGCAGTTGGTGTCATCGGCTGTCCATTTTTGTCCTTAAACATCCAATCCCCGGTCTGGTTATGCCACACCAAGGTATGGAAACGAATTTCTAGACCATGTTGTCTGGCAAATTGCACAATTTGGTCTGCTTCCTCCCAATGGAACTGCCCCTCGGATGGTTGCAAGGAGGCAGGCTTCATCGCATTCCCTGCTACGACGCTGTTAAAATGCTTCTGTACCAGTTCTCCGTAAACCCCCTCGGTCTGAAAAGCCTCAATCGCTGTGCCGATGCTGAACTGTCCCTGATATAATCCGTGTAAAGAAGGAATGTCCTTTTCAATCGCCAGCGGCGGCACCAGGGATAATTCGAAATCATCCATATAAAAGGAAGACGTTCCTTCTGGCGATTCCAGGTACATAGAAACGGCATCTGCATCATGTGCGAATGTATACGTACCAGACAAATGCATCCATCCTCCTGTCGTGATCGTCGTATCACCTACAACCGTTTCATATGCACTTTGTCCTTGATGATCACGCTGTACGCTGAGCCTCACCTTGGCAGGCTGCTCTCCCGGCGCCAGCTTCACCCAGGCACTGACCGTATATCGGCTGCCCTTTTGCATCGTGGCCGTCACGTCCAGCTTGGGTCCGGCATATGCCTTTTGTCTACCCGTTGTCAGCAGACTGTACGAGCCAGTCCGTGCATCGGCATTTGAGACCTGCACAGTCTCGGCTCCCAAACGGGATACCCATCCTTGAGCTGTGCCGTCCTCAAACCCGGATACGATCCCACTTGTAGGATTCGTCGGTGTTACTGATACCTGCCTAATTTCCACCTCATCCACATAGTAGGCCTGAGCGGGATTCGAATTCTCCACATACAGCTTCAATGCATTCATCTCCCCGGTAAAAGTATACCTCCCCTGGAGTTTGATCCACGATGTACCTGCTGTCTTTGCCTGAGCTACGGTCTTCCATGCTGTATTGCCGCCTGTCGGCTGCTGCTCCATCGTAAGCGTAATCACGCTTGGAATCGGGGCATTTCCATCCAGTTTCACATATCCGCTAATTTCATATTCCACATCCGGCAGCAGCAGCGGCTTCACATCCAGTTCTGCTCCGTTCCAGGCCGCCGTACGAGCGGTTGCCTTCAGACTGTGCGTGCCGCCATATGCCGCTTCCGTGACGGATGCAATTTGGGTATAAGCTCCCCGTGGCTTCCAGCCGTCGCTGTTTCCTTGCTCAAATCCACACGTTTTAACAATCTTCCCCGCCGATCGCACCGTGTCCGAAAAAGACGGGAAAGGCTCCATAGACGGAGCCGCCTTCGCTACAGATACCCCCCACCATCCGATAGGCGATAACAACAGCACTCCAGCCAGCACCAGACAAAAAGGCGTATACCAACCTGACCGCAAAGCAATCCCTCCTGCACTCCAATTTTCAAATTCATATTTGGCACCCTTGGATTTCGCTTATTTGCAGGCTAAAAATAGCTCTTAAGATGAATGTAAAATATCTACTATCCTTTCACGCCTCCCAGGGTCATACCCTTCACAAAGTATTTTTGTAAAAATGGATAGACTAAAATAATAGGCACTGAGGCAACAATCGTCATTGTGGCACGAATAGAGGTAGGCGTAACCGCCTTCGCCAGATTTTCTGACCCTGAAAACTGGCTGGCATAATCCTGAGCGTTAACGGAAGTATTGGAATTTTGCAGAATTTTCATCAGCTCATATTGGAGCGTGCTCCACTGCTCATACGACGAATTGTACAAAAATACATCGAACCAGGAATTCCATTGCGAGACCGCCGTGAACAACGACACTGTTGCCAGCACTGGCACGCACAGTGGCAAAACGATACGCATAAAAGTAGCAAATTCCCCGGCCCCGTCAATACGCGCCGACTCTAAAATCCCCTCTGGCAGGCCCTCAATAAAGGAGCGAATGACTATAACATTAAACACCCCGATTAACCCCGGTACGATGTACACCCAGAAGGTTCCCAGCATCCCAAGCTCACGAATCAAGAGAAAATTGGGGATCAAGCCACCGCTAAAATACATCGTCAAAATAAAAGCAATCGAAACAAATTTACGCAGCACATATTCCGGCCGACTGATCGTATACGCCACCATTGCACAGCAAAACACCGAGGTCACTGTACCGACGACCGTACGTAATACAGAAATCAACGTAGCATGGAAAATCGTCGCTTCCTTGAATACAAATTCATAATTGCTCCACGTGAATTCCCGCGGCCACAAGTAAATCCCACCCCGAATCGAGTCATTCGCTTCATTTAACGAAACCGCCAGCGTATTTAAAAATGGATACAGCGTGAACACCATCAGACACAGCATAAACACGACATTACACGCATCAAAAATCCGATCCGAGGGCGCCCGAAATCGCCCATGTACGGACTTCCCTTTGCCCATGACTTCCTCTCCTTTCTAAAACATTGCCTAGCACAGCACTTAAGGTCTTGATGAGGTCCGCGAAGCGGCCTGCTAAAAATCCACCGACCTTCCCTGTAGAATGCATGGGCACGTCCCCCTTGCTATCGCGTCGAATAGCTCATCCCCAAAGATATCCTCTAACGGTGATAGCGAAGCTGAGCCACCATCATGACGCAGTTATTACAAGGAGGCGCGAGTCACGCGCCTTTCTTAAGCTCTTCCCTTGCCACTACCCTCAGTTCTTAAAAAAGTGACTTTACGGAGAGGAGCAGCGGAGCGGGCGGAATTGTTCTGGAGAAGCGGAGCGTTCGGCTAAAAGCTTTCCAGAGGAAAGCTCGCATCGTAAGCATAAGCTATCCCCGGATTCCAACCTCTAATGTTTATGATAAAAAGGAATCCGGGGATAACAGCGATCGGAAGAATAATCCGCACGCGAAGCGACGACGCCCCCCTCCCAAAAAAAGTCACTCCTTTTTCAGAACAACCTCTCCTCCCCTAACCGCTTCGCAATATGATTGGCACTAAACAACAAAATAAAGCTAACTACCGTTTTGAACATTCCAGCAGCAATGGAAAGTGAGAAATTGCCCATCTGAATGCCATATTTCAGTACGAAGATATCTAAATTTTCCGAGTAATCCACGTTCATGCCATTGCCCAGCAAATATTGTGGTTCAAAGCCTGATTCCAGCAGATTACCAATGTTCATAATAAGCAGGATAATAAATACCGGCTTTAATCCCGGCAAGGTCACATGCCAAATCCGCTGAAACCGCCCTGCTCCGTCCATCTCGGCTGCTTCATACTGCGAGGGATCAATCGTGGTCATCGCGGCCAAATAAATGATGGTATTCCAGCCGACATTTTTCCATACCTCCGACGCACCGAGAATGCCCCAAAAGTAGCTTCCCTCACCCAACCAGAGAATAGGTTCCTTAATGAGTCCAAGCCACATCAACACCTCATTGACAATGCCGCCGTCCGCTGATAACGCCGTACTAATAATGCTGGCCGCAACTACCCACGAAATAAAATGCGGCAAGTAGCTGATCGTCTGCACCACTCGCTTGAACACAATCTGACGAAGCTCATTCAGCAAAATGGCTAGTGTTATAGCGGTGACAAAGCCCAGCACCAGATTAATAAAGCTCATCGCCAGCGTATTGCGCATCACCCGCAGAAAGTGCTCATCCTGAAATAGAAAACGGAAATGCTTCAATCCAACCCATTGCTGATCAAGCAGCTTGCGGGCAGGCTTAAAATCCTGGAAGGCAATCGTCCAGCCCCAAAGAGGTAAATATTTAAAAATAAACAGCCAGATTAAAAAAGGGACGGACATCCATACGAGTGCACGCTGCTGGTACAGCTTGTGTATAAATCCCCTAAAGCCGGTTCGCCGTGAGGGCTGCAAATGGCCCGAGGAAGTCGTAACGGGTGGCGGTGACGTGTAGCTCATAGCTGCTTCCTCCTTTATTTTTTCCCGACCGTCTTGATTTTTTTGGCAACCTCCTTCGTGATCAGCTCCTCAAAGGCCTTCACATCCAGCTTGTTAAACTCGGTGGTGTATTCATTCCAAATGGCATCAAATTGTGCCGGTGCAGACAGCACCAAGCGCGGAAAATATTTGCGCTGCAGGTCTCCTTTCTTTTGCTGGAAGATCTGCGCAGGCGAGCCTTGGGCAACCTGAATGCTCCAGGCCGGGAACCATGGACGCTCGTCAGGTGCAGAAAACATCTGCGAGAAGGACTCTACACCGTTTGCTTTAAGCAGACTTTTATCACCTTCGGTATATGACATCCGCGCAACCTCAGGCTGCCGTCCGGGGCTAGCCGAGTTGCCGTCGGGCAAGGAAGAACCGTTACCGTACCGCGGCCAGCTGTATTCAAAATATTTGAACCCAAATGAGTCACGGAACGCATCCTCACCCGTCTTCTTAATTTGCTCCTTGGTCCGATAAAAGCGCCCTTTTTTATCTACATCATAGGTTTCACCTTTGATTCCCCAGTTGGATAATATCTGGTTTTCGTCGGTCAGCAGATTGTTGAAAAATTTGATGATACGTACTGGGTCCTTGGCACTGACCGTAATTCCAATGCCTCGGTTATTAACAAATGACGACGGATCAAGATACTGATCCTTTATATTCCGGTCGTATACAACAGGCAGCCCTACATATTCCAGATCATCATTACCCGATCGCTTGGAAGCCTCCTGCAGGTTATTTAGAGCCTGCCCTGCCTGCCAGCGATAATCGAAAAAGCCCAGCACCTTGCCCGAGGTCAGCTTCGCCAAATATTGATCGTAATTGTCCACAAAGGAGGATTTATCGAACAGGCCCTCTGCGTTAAGCTGATTTAGCTCTTTTAAATACCGTTTAGTGATATCCTTATCTCCATAATCCGTTGCCTGGTGTGTTTTCATATCAATAATTGTGCCGCCATCGTTGGGATAGCCCGCCAGATGCATCGGCGCATTCGTAAGCGCATAAAACCTATCCTGCGTGGTTAACGCCAAGTACCCGGTTAATCCCTCGTCTGCATGCTTTTTCGCATAGTTCCGAATCAGAGCCAAGTACTCATCTAACGTTTTTATTTTTGGATATCCTGCCTCCTTCAACACTCTGCGCTGTATCCAAAAGGCTCCCTGCTCTATATTAGGAGCAGACAAATAATCACCGACCACCGCACTGAACGGCAGGAAATAAATATTCCCATCCTCCGCTTTCATCAGGTTGTAGTACGGTCCGTATACACGCTTGATATTGGGTCCATATTTATCGATCAAATCATTCAAGGGAATAAAAGCCCCGGCATCCAGCAGTTTATCAATCGTGCCATCTGGTACAATCACGTCTGGGTAATCATTACTGGCAATAAACGTGCCAATCTTCGTATTCGAATCCCCTACCAAATGCTCCAGCTTCCAGTTCACGCCGGTCTGATCTTCCAATATTTTTCCGATCCGCGTTTCATTGGTATTAATGTCCCTTCCCGCCGTAGCATTAAAATACGTGAATGTGACCTTCTCCTTGCTATCTCCCGACGCAGGTTCCTTACCCGAGCTCCCTGAGCAAGCAGCGATCATAGATGCCATCATAACCATTACCAGACTGATGATTCCAAACCTTTTGCTTGTCATGCCAGACCTTCCCCTTTCGGCCTCTTTTGTGGATGGTGTGTGAATATCGTACGGACGTCCCTTGAGCAGCGGGTTTCTCGTACACCTTAAATTGTAAGCACTTTCATTTTATAAAATGCCGTTAGTTCTGTTCACCTGTCAATCTAAAGGTGTTACTTAGGAAACTATAGGTCCCGATCCGCAGGAATCATGATACGAATCTCCGTCCCCTCGCCGGGTGCACTGCGAATGACAAGCTTAAAGCGGCTCCTGTAGTAAAGTTTTAGACGATAGATGACATTTTGCAGACCTATACGCTCACCCATCTCCTCCTGCCTTTGCATGTAACCATATAAACGCTGCACCTGTTCCGCTGACATGCCCACCCCATTATCCCGAACCGTTAGAATCAGTTGCCCCTCCTCATGCTCGAAAAGGATCTCAATGCGTCCCCCATGCTTTAGCGGCTCAATGCCGTGGATGCTGGCATTTTCAACTAGCGTCAGCACTACTATCTTGGGAATCAGATGGTCCAAGTCTTCAGAGCGTGCCTGCACATCGTACTGTATTCGCTCACCAAATCGATATTGTTGGATTTCCAGAAAACATCGGATCAACTCCAGCTCTTCCCGCAAAGTAACCCGATCTTTGTTCCATACCAGCGAATTGCGAAAAATTCGCGCCATATTGTGGATAATGCGAGCTGTCTCATCCTCATGCTTTATCAGGCTTCGCATGCGGATCGTCTCCAGTGCATTGAACAGAAAATGTGGATTGATCTGGCTGTGAAGTGCGTTCAACTGGGCATGTCTACGCTGAATCTCCAGATTTTTTCGCTGAATATCGGCCACATAGACATCGTTAATCAGTCGTTTGATTCTCAGTGTCATCCGATTAAATTCACCTGTAAGCTGTCCAATTTCATCACTCGACTCCGTACCGGGAATAAGTTCAAAATGTTGATTTTTCACCTTTTTCACATGTTTCAGAATGCGACGAAGCCGCACGTTCAGCGAACGTGTAATCCAGATAATAATCAAGGTGGGCAGCAGCATATTCACGCAGGTTAACAAGAGTGCAAAATTGCGAGGTTCCTGCATTTCATACAGCACCTCATCTCTTGATACTGCGGCCACAATGCTCCAGCCGTTCAGATTATTCGTAAGCACATAACTGGTCTTGAACTCCATGATGTTCTCTGGCAGCTTGAGAGTACTATAGGCCACGCTTTTATGGTTTATATCAACCTTGGGATCATTTGTGTATTCGATTTCTCCCCGTTCGTTGAGCAGGAAGAGACTTCCCTGTAAATTCAGGTTATTGAAAATCTCCCGAATGGACGACATTCGCAGCTCTATTTTTAGTATTTTTTCACGACCACTTGGGGAATAAAAGTAGTTCATCCGTCGAATCAGGCTGAAGGGATGTATCTGCTCGTCAGTACTTTCATCGGCACTGTCATCGGTACGGACAAATATAGGCTTGGACTGGCGTCCAGGCGGGATTTTGGTATACCATGGGAAGCTTTTGACCCTCTCATCTATAAAGCTAATTCCCCCGGAATTCAGCAGCGTTGAATTATCAGTGTAGATCGTAATTCCACCTACGGAATGGTACACAGGGCTGTAAGTACTGTTTAAGATGCGACGTAAATAAGTGTCATAAACAGCAATATAGTCAGCAGGGTGGGGATATGTTTCTTCCAACACCTCATTGAGTCGATAATCGGTATAAAAGATAGACGAGATTTCCATCGCATCTTCAAATTCCCGATAAAATTCAATTTTTGTTTGTTCCAGCGCGCGCGTAATATCCTGAATACGCTGTTCCTTCACATTTTGCGAGGTAACATGGTAAAAGATCAGGTTAGTCAGCACTATAGGTGTAAAAACACAGAGGAAATAAAGCAGTAGCATTTTATCCCGCAGCCGTATATGATCCAGGATAGTTATCAGCCTCTTCATTCGTCGTTCCTCTCTGGATCGTGCCCAGCATTCAGGCTATTGCGGTATTCACTTGGCGTGACGTGCGCCGTCTTTTCAAACTGAGTCACAAAATAATCTGAACTGCCGAAGCCCACGCGCTCCGCAATTTCATAAATACGCAGATCCGTCTGCCGCAGCAGGCGTTTCGCCTCCTGAATACGCAGTTTCAGCAGGAATTCGTTAAAGTACACACCGTATGTTTTTCTGAACAATTGACCGAGGTATACCGGATTCATGTAAAAGCGAGCCGCAATGCTTTTCAGACTTATATTCTCGGCAGCATGCTGCTCAATGTAAGCACGGATGTGCTGGATTCCTCCCTGCTGACATTCCTTGCGCAGAGTTCCAATATATTTTCCACTTTCCTCGGCAAAGGCTGTAAACAATCGCTGCAATTCACCCAACGATAGATTCATATCCTGCCAGTTGATCATCGGTTCCAGCGACTGAAGTGAACGCTCATTTCCCTGCATGTTTTGAATAACCCGCACAATACTAATAACGCATTGATGCAGACTCATTTTCATAGCCTCAGGAGCATAATATTCTTCCCGAAAGCTGCTAAATAAATGACCTACAGTCGCACGAAGCTCTTCTAATTGGAATTCCTCGACCTGCTCTGTCAAGCTATCCAGTATGTCCGGATGAATGGTTTTATAGTGAAGGGGCGGCATTTCATCCTGCAAATAGACAACAATACCACTAGCATCATGAATGTATTTATGGAGTACTGCTTCCTTCGCACTGGCATAGGACTGCTGGATATCCCGCAACTGATTCACAGGACTTCCCACATACACGAACACCCGACTTCCCAACTGGTCTTTCAGTGGCTCCATCCCTTCTATCTCTTGTTGTAGCGCTTTCATAAAATTTTCTAGCTTGGCTTCAGAACACGCTAAAAAAAAGTCAGGCACGATAAGTCCAACCCTGTTACGATGCTCATGAACATAGAGAGGGTACTTGCCGTCCATTAAACGATGAAGCGCTTGCTCTATAAGCTCCCTGAATTGGAAAAGTGATAGCATGACACCATCGTCACCAGAGCGCCAAGGATGCTGATCATTTAGCTCGACGAGTACATAGTACAGATATGTGGCTTCTCCAAGCCGCAGCTGCTGCTCCCACTGTGTCACCACTGCATCATCCACTTGATTCATCAACATCATCTCTAACAGCCCGCCTGTACGGTGGTTCTGATATTGCTGCGCGTTCTGTTGTTCACGTTGCAATCTTTCACTCAGCTTGCGTAGTGTAGCCGAAAACTGCCCATCATCAACCGGCTTGAGTATAAAGTCATGAACTCCATAGCGGAGTGCCTGCTGCGCATAAGTAAAATCACTGTAGCCGCTCATAATAATAAAAGCAGGATGTTGGGTACTCCGTTCGAGTACAGATCGAATCAGCTCTAATCCATCCAGCACTGGCATACGAATATCGGTGATGATCAGATCCGGCTGAAGACGACTGATTAGCTCCAGTGCATCCTCACCGTTATCAGCTTCTCCCACGATTTCAAAGCCACAGGTTTCCCAATCGACAAGTTGAACCAGCCCTTTGCGGGTGAATATTTCATCATCCACCACAATGGCACGATGCAGCTTCATAATCTGCCTCCTCCCTTCGATGAAACACCAATTTATTTGAGTTGACTACTTCGCGAGCCTTGTACGATATCCCAGCTGGAGAAATATGGCCTTTAAAACGTATTGTGGCACTTCGGAAGCCGTTTGTACAGACGGGATTTTATCATAAGATTGTTGAAAAGCGTGAATGCCGTAGCCTGGTGTGGCTTGTAGATGAACAAGCATCCGGCTTTGTCACAGGTACAGTAATCCTGATAGACGGGGATGTGTAGCCTATTTCCGGGTGTGATTCTCCAATACAAAAGCCGCCTGGTCATTTAAACCAAGCGGCTTTTGTATGTTTGGAGTTTGGAGTTTAGACTACGATTTCTCTACTTGCATTTTTTATATATTTTTTGCATAACTTTCACTTGGCGTTTTGGTCAATACCACATGTAGGCTAGAGTTTATCTCCCCACCACTGCGATAGGAAAAGTGCTCATCGCCGGTAATATGGATCATATCCCCTTGGACAACTGCTGTTTCTTCCCCATTCACAGTGACAACACCGGTGCCTTCAAGAACGAGCAAATATACATTTGCTCCTGGATGATTATGTGTTGGCAGTTCAGCATGAGGAGTAAAGTTGAGAATAAAAATGACATTGTCGGCTTCCTTATGCACAATTCGTTTGGTAAATGCAGCTTCTTTATATTCCTGAAATTGAACGAGGTTTACTTTTTCCATTGCAGTTCACTCTCCTATTTGAAAATCAGACTGTGTCTATTATTGAACAATAGAACGATCTCCCTTCTTGTGATTGCAATCACAAAACGAAATTTAAGGCATAAATATTTTGAAATATTCAAAAATTTGATTTCAATCATCTTTTTTATCATCACAACCAACTAGAATCAAATTGTGTTAGACAAACCAAAACAACAGGAGGTTATTCCTATGAAACCAGGATTCAAGCTGGCAAAGGATATTTATTGGGTAGGGAAAATCGATAATCGTGAGGTACCCTTTCATCGTCTTACATTATCTAAGGGTACAACCTATAACGCATACTTATTAAAAACTGGAAAACCAACCATCGTGGATACCGTAGATATGGCGTTTGGTAGAGAATTTGCCGAAGCTGTAGCCGAATTGATCGCTCCATTGGATATTGAATATATAGTCATCAATCACACAGAACCAGATCACTCCGGCGGATTAGCAGCACTTGCTTCCAAGGCAACAAACGCCACCATTGTCTGCACTGAGATTGCCGTTCCGGAAATTCAGCAGATGTACAAGCTCCAGCATCGGAACTTCCTCATCATCAAGGACGGGGACCAACTGGATATTGGAGGCAAGACACTGCTGTTCAAGGAAACGCCTTACCTCCATACGGAGGAAACCATGATTACGTATTGCGTGGAAGATAAAATCTTGTTCCCTTGCGATATTTTCAGCACGCACGTGGCTGTAGAGCATCTATTTGCCGATGAGGCCGGTTTTGATATCACCGAGGACTTTATCGGATACTATCAGGCTATTATTCATCCACATCGCAGATATGTGCGTACATTGATCGAAGCTATATCTGATTTGGATATTAAAATGATCGCTCCTTCCCACGGCTTCGCCATCCGACATGATATTGCCAAATTTATTGATTTGTATGCATCCATGAGCACCGAAAGCAAGGAGGATAAGAAAGTAGCAATTGTTTATGCCACCTTAAAAAATAATACTAAAAAAATGGCAAACATTCTGAAAGACTGCTTTTTGGAAAATCAAATCAAAGTGGAGCTATGGGATGTAGATAAGGCGGATGAAACCGAAATATTAATTAGTATTGCCTCAGCGGATGCTGTTTTCGTCGGTAGCTCAACCAAATATGCCGACATGACAGGTAAATTGGAGGATCTGCTGCAACAAATGCAAAAGATGAATCTGGAAGGCAAGCTTGCTGCCGCCTTTGGTTCCTACGGCTGGAGTGGTGAAGCCATTGAAGTCGTGCAGGATTACTTGAACGGTACTAATATGAAAGTTCAGAGCACTTCAGATGTAATCAAATCAACGGGTATGACCCATGTGGAATTCCCGGTACGCATTCGCTTCTCTCCTACAGAAGATGAAAAAGTGAAAAAAATAACAAATGCCGCTGAATTTGTCTCAGATCTGCTGCTTAGTGCTATTTGAGCACAGAAAGTTTAGTGAAAAATAGGAGAGATGCCGAATGGATAACCAACATTACGTTATTATCGGAGGCGGCGTAGCCGCTGTCAACGCGGCAAAAGCGATTAGAGATCATGATGAGCTAGCCGAAATTTCGATCTACGGGGAAGAATCCTCCCTTCCGTACAACAGGGTCAAGCTTTCCAAGGCACTATTCACTGACTTGCACAGTGACAAAATCCTGATCAAAAAGGAAAAATGGTTTGCCAGTCAACGAATTCAGGTCTATTCCGGCATCAAGGTTACCGCGATACATGCAGCCGAATTCACCATCGAAACAGTTAACGGTCAAATCGTTGCTTATGACAAGCTGCTGCTGTGTACAGGTGCCCATAATCGCAAGCTTGTGCTGGATGGGGCTTCACTAAGGAACGTTCACAATATTCGTTTTAGACAAGATGCCGACAGCCTTAAGGCGAAACTGCAAAAGGATGACCGGATATGTATCATCGGAGGCGGTATTCAAGGCGTGGAAACCGCCTGGTCCGTCCAGCAAGCAGGATATGCCGTAACCATTCTGGAAGCTTCGCAACGGCTTATGCCCCGCCAGCTAGATGAAAAGGCCTCCGCTATTTTGACCCGCCGAGTCATCGAACAAGGCACCCAGGTATGCCTTGGCCAAGGCGTAAAGCGTATTATAGGCACGGAGCATGTAGAGGGCGTTGAGCTACAAGACGGCGCTGTTATTCCTTGCGAGCATGTTGTGTATTCTATCGGTATTGTGCCTAATACGGAGCTTGCGCACCAAACCGGCCTTGATATTGGACACGGTATCTTGGTGAACGCACAGATGGAGACCAGCTCCGCCAATATATATGCGGCAGGTGATGTAGCCGAGTTCCACAATAAAGTGGATGGATTGTGGGAAAGTGCTATGGAGCAAGGGAAAATAGCTGGTATGAATATGGTGGGCGTTTCCGCAGCTTACCAGCGTCCCATCTCTGTCACCCTGTCCAACAGCTATGAATGCCCCCTGTTTTCCATCGGTTTGGTAGATGAGCAGGAATGCGACACCAGCCTGACCCGTGAAAATCAAGTTTCTTATACGCGCATGTTCATACAAAACGGCTCTATCTGCGGCGTGATTGGCTTCGGAGATGCTCTTGCTTCACTTCCATTTAAAGCAGCCATTGTCCAAGGACTCAGTCCAGACGCACCGGAGCTTACAAAAATTTTGCATGACAAGGAGAACTCAAGATGAAAAAATATGTATGTCAGCCCTGTGGATACGTTTATGATCCCGCTATAGGTGACCCAGATGAAGACGTTATGCCAGGTACAGCGTTCGAAGAGCTTCCGGAGGACTGGGTTTGTCCAGTCTGCGGTGAGGATCAGAGCCATTTTGCCCTTATAGATGATACAGAATAATAAGAGTACGCTATACTTTTTTAGTTTCCGGTTGACGAATGGAGTGAATGAATGTGAATGAGATGTCCTGCCCCTGCCAGTGCGAACAAGAGCCCTGCGCCCGCAAAGTGCCTATCTTTTCCTCTTTGTCCTGCGAAGATTTGTGCAAGGTTAGCTCCATGATCCGGCACCGCAAATATCAGAAAGGCGAGGCCTTGATTCTCGAGGAACAGGCTTCCGATACGTTGTACATTATTAAAAGCGGACACGTCAAGCTTTTGAAAATGACGCCTCAGGGAAAAGAGCAAATTCTGCACATTCTGACAACTGGCGATTTTTTTGGTGAGTTGAACATATTTAATAACGACGAGTTGAGCAATTTTAGTGCGTATGCCCTAAAAGATACGGATATTTGTATGCTCACCAAGGATGATATGGAGGAGTTGATCCGCAACAATCCCGATATCTCCTTAAGGCTGCTTAAAACGATTACCAAACGCTTGGCACATACTGAAAACCTGGCTCAAAGCCTGGCTACCAAAGACCCGGAAATCCGTATCGCCTACATGATTCTCGAACTCGGACATAAATACGGCAAGCCGGATGGCTCCTATATTAAAATAAACCTCCCCCTTTCACGCGAGGAGATGGCTAACTATGTGGGTGTCACACGTGAAACCATCAGCCGCAAATTCGGCAGATTTGAACAGTTGGGGATTATTCATACCAAGGGTACACGAGAGCTTACCATCTGCGATGTACAGAAACTGAACGAATATATGGATTGATATGTATACCAGGCCGCTCTGGCATGAGAACAAAAAGCCGCTTCCTTAAGCTCTTATTGCTTGTAGCACTTTGACCACTTCCCATTTGCCTGCCATGCCCTGCAAAACAATAATAGAAACCGTAGGCCTGCTTTTGCGTAGTAATACAAAGTTTATGAACCTGAAAACAAGCCAACATTTCTGTGTTTTCATGCTCTTTATTAAATAAGCAAATGGAGAGGAATAAATATGACGGCTCACCAAACCGGCAAGGATATTTTTTGAGAATGTTGTGGAAGCCCGGTGGCTATGTGCCACTTCTTGCGCCCAACGGAAAATGAATGTGAATGAAGAGCTCATGCGGTTACCTCAAATGAAGATAGAAACTGTACCGAGCGCTGGAAAATGGGCGATCACCTATCTCGTGACCGCCCGTCACTCATTCTACGGATAAAGGAGCTATATTTGTGGCCTTGGGAAGCGGAGCCTGAACTGTAGCCGGCCTGGAGCAATCCCACACCACTTTGACCAAATACCCAAACAACAGCACGTTTAGCAATGATGTCACACACAAAATAATACCGTAATGATCCTGAGAATTGGAGCTATAGAAAATATCAAAGGTGTTCAGAAAAATCGTAAGACTGAATCCACCCGCGAGCCACAAAAATCTGCGATCCCGCAAATACAGGTACGCCAGTACAGCTAACGCGGCCGCAGGGAACAAGTATCGTTCATGCATGCTGGAGGCGAAGGTAAATACACCTGCAATGAGTACCAGTGCGGCGGCAGCTGCAAATTGTGGTTTTCGACTACGGAAATACAGCCACCCTGTAAACAGAGTCACCAGCACAATGCAGATCATGCCCCACGTATGGTAACTGAACACGAACAGCGTTGTAGTGTCCTGCGTATAATTGCCACCAATTAGTGCAAAGAAATTATACGCGTTCACCGAAGCATATGGATACTCTCCAACTGTTCCCTTGTATAAATCAAGCAGCCATAACGGCTCCTGCCCCCATGAAAATGGCAATATGACCAGAATAGTTGTCACAACGGCGCCGCCAATGGATAACAGCCAAGGCTGTATTTTGCGCTGTCTCAGCAGCTCGAAGAACAGAACCGGTCCATAAATAATGCCCTGTGGCTTCATCAATACCGCTATCGTAAACAGCACAGCGGACCAGCCGATTCGATTTTCCACCAACAGCACAATCATGCCCACAATCAGCATGGTAAAGAAAGAATCTACCTGCCCCCAGAAGGTCGAATTGATAAATACAGCCGGGTTAAACACGTAGAATATAGCCAATCCGAGGCTCACTCCATAGCCGACCCGTTTGCTTGCCAACCGGTACAGCATGTACGCTGTCACGATATCGGCTAATATATTCGGAAGCCGCAGCAACACTGGCATATAAGGGCTAAAAGCATCAGTAGTACCGATTTTACCGATCACATATAAAATATAAATATAGAACGGTGGATAATCACTGGAACCATTCGTGTAAAAACCTGACAAGCTATCCGCTGCGGTCGTAGCCCAGTTTCGGAATAGCATTAAGTCCATGTGACCCGAGATCCATGGGGCGATTGCCATTCTTAAAAAGAACCCCGCACCCAGCACAGTCCACAGCATCAGTCCTCGATTACGTTCCCCGAGCTTCCATTCTTGAGCCCGAAAACGATAAGCAACAAACACGAACACACCGAAGAACAAAGCGGCGAAAATCGCCAGCGGAGTAGCATAAGCAGACGAAGAATTTCCATTTCTTCCACCACCCATACCACCGCCAGGACCTCCCATGCCCATTCCAGCTCCGTTACCAGACATGCTACCGGGGCCTCTGTGCCGTCCGTCTCTAGCAGCACCATTGCCGCCCGTTGCAGACGCATCATTCGCGGCCTCTGTACCTTGGTCACCCGATATTGATGGGTTCTCAGTAGTGGAGTTGGTCGTCTGACCTGTCGCCCCCTGGTTCTTGCTGCCAGAGCTGTTCGCCGCATCCGTAGATGCTGGGGACGAATTTTGTTGACCTTGTCCTACACTTCCTGTTCTACGGCTCCCCGCAGTCTGACCATCAGAGGGACGTTGCCTCGGCCCTTCCATACCTCCGCCTAGTCCTCCACCGAACCCGCCGGATGGACCTTGCCTAACTACCGCAGACTGAGATGCGGAACTACCTGAATAACTCCATAACGATACGATACTAACGACAACACACAATATGAGACTAAATAGAAGTATGTATTTCAGACCGTTCACTTTCCAAACGTTCAAATCCGATGCACCTCTCTTTGTTTCTATTTTCCTCATATTGTATCTGCCTTAGCTTAGGACTTTGTGAGTTCTGGCTGAATGTTGGCTGAATACAGAATTATTACACTGAACACTGCTGCTCCATCTCCATAATCGCTCTTTCTAGCTGAGATTGTGGATGCTTCAGCATGTTGCCATGGCCGACTGCTAATAAAGAAGGGTT
Organism: Paenibacillus ottowii; assembly: GCF_050516475.1. Classification (NCBI taxonomy): domain Bacteria; kingdom Bacillati; phylum Bacillota; class Bacilli; order Caryophanales; family Paenibacillaceae; genus Paenibacillus; species Paenibacillus ottowii. The sequence goes on from NZ_CP191577.1 coordinate 3,144,413, forward strand.
GAAAGACGCCAGCTTTTTAGCGCTTTTCAGCGAAACATCCTTGTCCCAGGTAGCCAGTGCCGGAAAAGGAAACAGTGGCTTGAGCTTCCCCGCCACCGCGACACCACCCCGAATCTGGAAGGCATCGCCTGCAATTAACGCACGGGTGCGGGTATCCAAAAATGCCATCGAGCCCGGCGTATGTCCCGGTGCGCTGATCGCCAGCAGCGAACCCACGTTATCCCCAACCTCCAGTAAAACGTCAAGCTGGGTAAGGATATTTTTCGGCACGCTGCCCCGAATAGGACTATCCGGTTCGCCTGCCTCCAACGATACATCCCCCTTCAGTAGCCGAGCATCCCGCCTTGAGATGAATACTTTCGCCTCAGGATATCTTGCCTTCAATTTATCCAAAGCACCTACATGATCTCCATGCGCATGGGTAAGTACAATTCGTATAATCGGCTGCCCAATCCGCTCCGCAGCCTGTTCAATACCCTTAGCACTGTATGGCAATCCGGCATCAATCAGAGTAAGCCCCTCCTTTTCCTCCACCAAATAACAGTTCACCGGGAATAGCCGAGGCATAAACGTCAATTGATACAGGTGCTGCACCTGAACGATACGCATTTTGTCTCATCTCCTTGTTTTCATTTAAACTAATTATATTAGTATTATAAATAATATAGTTAGTTTAAATCAAACTTTTTTCGTATATACCCATGGAAACGTTATACAAAAAGCAAAAGGCAGACCCGGAATCCTACCTCTGGGTCTGCCTTTATTCATATTATGCATATGCCGTTCAGTCATCAGCTTTACCGAATGGCCTCAGCGATAGGCGTACTGCCGGACACCAAATCAATCGCACGACGATACGTTTGCTTTTCCTCCAGCGTCGCTACCACCGTTTCCGCCACATCTTCACGTGAGATGGTACGGCTAGTGAGATCCTCACCGGTAGCAACCTTGCCAGTACCAGCATCATCTGTCAGCCCGCCTGGACGAAGAATCGTGTAATCCAGATTGCTCGCTTCCAGCAAGCGGTCTGCATAATGCTTTGCCACGTAATATGGCTTAATCGACTCAGGCCATTGCTCCCTGTTCTCTGCATGTAGAGCGCTGACCATAATGAAGCGCCGGATACCCGCTTGCTCAGCGGCTTCCATCGCCTTGACTGCTCCGTCAAGATCGATGAGCAGCGTTTTATCCGCTCCTGTGTTGCCGCCGGAGCCTGCCGTGAACACGACAGCATCGCTGCCTTGTATAGCTGCGGCAATTTCACCTACCGTCCCTTCAAGGTCAGCTACTACCGTTTCTGCTCCCAAACGTTCAAGCGGTTCCGCCTGATCCGGTTTGCGGATCAACGCCTTTACACGATGTGCTCCATGTTGCCCCAGTAGGCGAATAAGATGTTTGCCTACTTTTCCATTGGCACCAATCACCAGTACGTTCACTCAAATCCCTCCTGTATTTACGGTCTTTCGTCTACAGTATACTGATATATTTTACCCTTTGAGTCTAGGGCACAATCATATGGCCAAATCAGGAACTCAGTTTTTAACTGAAGGCTCTCCCTCTCACTTTTGCTGCAAAACGCGAAGACCTGCGCAAAAGGTGTCCATCATCGCTTCAATACTCTGATCCACATCTACAGGTAAACCAAAACCGCCCTTTTGTTCAAGCGAGGCAAAACCATGAAGAAGACTGCGGAATCCCCTAGCAGCATGAATGCAATCCGCTTCGTTGAAGCCGTAGCCACTGGATAGCACGGTAATGACGAGCTCCGCTACGCGATCTGCAGCTTGTCTCAGCTCAGTATCATTTCGGTCGGTTGCATACAGCATCGCTTCATACAAACCAGGCCGCTCGCGTGCATACTGCATATACGCTCTCCCCATAGCAGTCAGCGCATCTTCGCCTGCTCGGCCTATGGCTGCGCTCATCAATGCTTCCTCTAATTTTTCGAGGCTATGTAATGCCAGCACTTGACGTAATCCGTTCAACCCATCTACGTGATTGTACAAGGATGGAGGGCGAATATGCAGCTTTTGCGCCAACGTAGTGAGCGTGACATCTCCCATCCCCCGTTCATTGGCAATGTCCTCAGCTGCCTTCAGGATATCTTGTAGCTTTAGTCCGTTTCTAGGTGACATCATCCTGTCCCCTTTCGTTGAATTCCTATGTAAGGTCATTTTTGTATCATATACAAACTAAATTCTTATTTCATCTTAACTAATCATGTTAGTTTATACAAAGAAAGTACCGTTTGCAAACAGCTTCATATCCCAGCCCTTTTTTAGAAGGAGAGCCCGTAGGATATTACTGGTATAATACAAAGAGATTATAAAGCGGATCTGATATCTTTTCCGATTCCCTGCAAAGGAGCTAGCTATACTATGGAGTCCAAGCCATTTCCAGCTATTGAGTTTAATCATGTCACCAAATATTTCACCGGGTCGGGACAACAACGTGCTGTCCTGAACGGAATTACGGCAAAAGTCTCTCGCGGAAAAATCACGACCCTGGTCGGTCCGTCAGGGTCTGGCAAAAGCACACTGCTTTCACTGTGCAATCTTTTGCTAACATCGGATGAAGGAGAAATCAGTGTCCTTGGCAAGCCTATAACCGAGTGGGAGATCCCTGAACTGAGACGAAAGGTAGCATTGGTTTTTCAAGATGCCCCCATGCTTCAGGGCACGGTCCTCTACAATCTCCAGACCGTAGAGCGGCTACATGGTACAGTACTGAAAGATCCAGTTGGCCTGCTAGAGCGTGTAGGACTTACCCGTGACCTGCTGGAGCAGAAGGCGCAAGAGCTGTCCGGCGGACAAAGACAGCGCCTAGCCCTGGCGCGGACACTCGCGAATCGCCCGGATATTTTACTACTGGATGAGATTACTTCCGCACTGGACCCCGCCTCAGTCAAAGAGGTTGAGGAACTGCTGCTTCAAATGAACAAAGAAGAGGGAACAACGATGATCTGGATTACGCACCATATGGAGCAAGCCCGCAGGGTAGGTCACGAGACATGGCTGATGATCGACGGAAGACTGGTTGAACAAACGGATACAGAGGCGTTTTTTAACGCTCCACAGCATAGTGAAACCCGCAAGTTTGTAGCAGGAGAATGGCTATGACGATTGTTGCTTTGATTCTTTCTCTGGGTTTTGTATTTATCGCCATCGTCATGTCCAAGTCCTTCAAACTCGGTCTGGACCGAGACATTATTATTGCTACGATCAGAGCATCCGTTCAGCTACTGGCGATTGGATATGTGTTGCATTTGATTTTTGGGATGCAAAGCTACGGATTTATCGTATTATTCATTCTGCTGATGATCACTGTAGCTTCTCAAAATGTTGCACGCAAAGGACGTTTTATCCCCCGTCTCATGTGGAAGTCATTTCTGACGTTGCTATGTGTGGAAATCGTAACACAGGCATTCCTGATTGGCCTGCACATCATTCCGGCGACAGCCCGATATATGATTACGATTAGCGGCATGATCATCGGCAGCTCCATGATTTTGTCCAGCCTGCTGGTATCACGGCTCAAGTCGGAAGTCCTGCTGCGCAAGCCTGAAATCATGCTCATTCTCGCTCTGGGGGGAACACCGCGACAAGCCATCTTCCCTATACTGAAGAATTGCATACGTTCCAGTATGATTCCCACCATTGAGGGTCAGAAAACACTCGGGCTTGTTCAGCTTCCCGGCATGATGACCGGACAAATCATCGCAGGTGCCAATCCGATTGTCGCCGTGCGTTTGCAACTGCTCATCGTATTCACGACCATGACCTCTGCCATTTTGACCAGCGTGCTGCTCAGCCTGTTCATTTACCCGACATTATTTACCCGTCAGCAACAACTGCGCACAGAGTCATGGGAAGTCTGATAGAGACGGGTATACCCAGTTATTTACCAACCATTTTCCATTTATCAAAATAAAATAGACATGTTTAATTCCTGACACGAGGGTTAATAGATACACGTAGACGCTTTACTAAAATTCGATGAGGAGTGATTGAACATGGCTAACAACAACCAAAATGGCAAAATGAGTCGCGAAGAGGCAGGACGTTTAGGTGGAGAAGCTACTGCTAAAAATCACGACAAAGAATTTTACCAAGAGATCGGCGAAAAAGGTGGCGAGGCCACTGCTAAAAGTCATGGCAAAGACTTCTATCAGGAGATTGGTGAAAAAGGCGGCGAAGCCACTTCCAAAAACCATGGCAAGGAGTTCTATCAGGAAATCGGTCGCAAGGGCGGTGAAGCCCGTGGCAATTCAGACCAAAGTGATAGCGACGGGAAAATGAGCAGGGAAGAAGCAGGCCGTAAAGGCGGCGAAGCTCGCGCCCGTCAGCGTAAAAATAACTAACGATAGACCAAAGATATGTGTCGGTGCGATTGCAATATAAGGTACAGACTGCATACGGTTATGAAGTATAGTGAATGTTTATGTTATAAAAGCCTATCTGCCGGTGTTCCGGCAGGTAGGCTTTTTGTGTGAAAATTACTTTCATCATCCGACCATACATCTTACAATATACATATACAGGATAAATAACCAATCATACATATTTTATTGCGGATGAAAGAATGGAATAGATTCTTTTTCTTATGTCTCCTGACTTATACATGAATTATGGAGGTGCTCGAATGTTGATTACAAAGAATAAAATAGCTGCATCTATTTTAATGATTTCGTGTCTGATCAACGGTTCTTTCAACACCCATATATCCGTTATGTAGAAGAGTAAACAGACAAAAAACAAAAGTGTGTATGCAACTCAAGTCAAATGTTTCCTGCACTCCGGCTGTTAAGATGGAGTCGAAAAGAGGGAACCGCCCGTGTACGAAATGGAACGAAATGGTCCAGCTTATGATTGATTGGATTGATAATAATCTTACCTCAGCACCATCGTTGTTGAGAATGTCCGACCAGCTAGGCTACTCCCCTTACTACTGTACAAAGCAATTTCATTCTCTGACGGGAATGACGTTAAGGGATTATGTATGGATGCGCAGGATTAGCCGGGCAGCCCTTGAACTCCAGGACAGCAATGTCCGCATCCTCGATATTGCCGTAAAGTATGGGTTTTCTTCACATGAAGCTTTTACACGAGCATTTGTAAAAGCGTTCGAGGTATCCCCGGCTGTATACCGGAAGAACCCTCGGCCTATTCCATTAGCCATTCGCGCTGAGGTGTTCTCTCCTTACCATTACCATTTGAAGGAGCCGGATAAGATGGTTAAGGAGCATTTACAAGAAGCTGAAGTCAAAATCGAGCATATACCAGCACACAAATTTATTGGGATCTGGGATATCTCTTCTCGAAGCTACGGTGATTTCTGGAGAAACGGTCATAATTGTGATGAAATTTGCGGAACTCTGGAAAGCATGTCTCACCTTAAGCTTCCCGGCAATTGGGTCAAACCGCAGGCTGGTTCTATCAGAATGGTCAGAGGGGCTATCTGTATGGAATACCGGTTGCTGCTGACTACACTGGAGAGATTCCAGCAGGTATGGAGTGCCGAAACATCCCCGAATCAGATTATCTGGTGTTTTTCCACCCACCCTTTAACTATATAAAAAACAATGGAGATGTTATGAGAGTGGTGGAGGAAAAAGCCTGGAACTTTGACCCACGCAGTATGGGGTATGAATGGGATGAGGAAAAGAAGCAGGATTATCAACGGCATTTCCCTGAGGGATACGGCTACGCTGTGTTACGTCCTGTGAAAAAAGTGTAATAAAAAAATCCCTAGAAGCCGCCACGATCTCAGGATGCTGGTAATCGTCTCGCGGCTTCTTTTTAAAAGGAATGGAGGTGTAGACCATGAAGTCCTTTCGCTTTTGGTTGTTCCTAGTCTCATGTATAGTTATTGCTGTAAATATTGCGGGATATGACGACTATAATATACTTTTGGCTATGATTAGCCCATTGGTTTGGATGCATGAATCTTTTCAATTTGTGCGCAAAACACATATCCCCATAGTCCTGGTTTACTTCACTACAATAAGTTTCTGGTATCTCATAGGATATATTATCGATCGTTTGATTAGAAAATTGAAAAAATAATTACTTGAAATGATCTTCTAAATCATCATCTACCTTCTCAGGCTCATACTCGACTGTTTTATAGTCAGGTGAAGAAGGAATCATATTGACCACAACATTCCTCATTTGTTGCTTGTACTTTCCTTCTTCAAAAGCAAGAATATGCTTAAAGGAGGTAACTCCATATCCTCATACTTCGTTATCGAAGAAACAACAATCTTGGAAGAATCAGAATCATCCACAGACAGGATACGATAATCAATCGGTGTACCTTGGGCTTCTAAATTGCTTAGATGTGTGTTGGTAATGTTTATATGTATAGTCTCGTTTCTTAAAGTACTATCTACGGTCGCACCCATAGCCTCTGAAACCCATCTGAGAGGCACCATCACACGATTAGGTGAGACTGGCATAACAGGCGCATTAGGCAATATTTTTTCTATATCATTTACATAAGCTACTTTACTTCCGATAGTTAGACGTACGATTTCACCATGATCTGAAAGGATTGTAACCTCCTGCTTTTCTCTATTCCAGCTTACACTTTCGCCCAAACTCTCGGATACAAATCGAATAGGAACATATGTTGTATTGGTTGCTCGTTCGATATAAGGGTTTGCATCAGATGTGACTTCAACATTGTTTACTGTGAGGACAAGATTGTACAAATATTTAGGAAGTGCAGCATTTGCTCGATCTATGATTACAAAGAAAATCACAGCAAAGCATATGGTATGAACTGCTTTCTTCAACGTATGATATCTCCTTTTTAAGTAAAAACAAATTTATAAAACTCATTGAAACTTGAAATTCTTGCGTATCAAAAGAATGTATACCTCACTAAAATGCTACCCCCCCCCAGGTCCTGCCAAGTCTAGTCATGGACATGCAGTCTGATTTGGGGTAATACCAGCGTCATTGTCACCAAGTGCAAGCGTATGGGTTAGACTGGAAATTAATCAACAACCCTCGTTGTACTCGTTTTGTGCTTCGGTAATGGCGAGCTTTGAATACACCTTTCTGAGCCATGTTGAATAAAATGCCGTATTTATGACTTATGCAGGTTCAATTTGGGCGTATTGTTGTTTGTGATTTAGATAACATAAAGTTAACCTTATTCATAAATAATGTTAATTTTATGTCATTCATCGCTTCAATTGCTCTGATATAATTTCTGCTAGGTACATGAGTTTTGCTTTCAGGATGTGGATCAGATAAGCCTGCAACGGTTACGCGAGGTGCGAGCGAGCCTCCCAGTAAACAAGTAACAACTTAACCGGAACAAAATACTGAGGCAAAACTGATAAAGGCATCGGAAAATAAAGAAAAAGTACCGCCCCCTTTGTTATACAGCAGTGAAGATTACTCTCTGTAATGGAAGTAGCTTTTAGATAAAAAGAACGATGGAACAGGATTTTTAATCCATACAGGGATTAATTCAGTTAGCAAGCGAGTAAACATGTGAAAACATAACTTTATAGTAGGAGTGTGAGACATGAAAAAAACATTATTGGCATGTATTTTGATAATGTTGATGCTAGCATCGGCTTGTGGTAATGTTGAAACGACATCAAATCCAAATACTTCTAGTAAGCCTAAACCTGGAACGGAAGAGTCTATTATTCCAAAAAACACATCCGAATATTGTGATGTAGAACGTATAAGTTTGGATAGTGAAACTGAAAAATATTTCTATGGAACTTGGAAAGTTGAGAAGCTTTTAGGATTTGCAAATTCATATAATGATGCTTCTGAATATCCAACAGGGCAAAAATTTATTGGAGACGAAATTATAATCAAAAGAGACTTTTTTTCATCAAAAGGACTAAAAAACTATAAGAAATATCAATATGAACTAAAAAATCCATTATATCAGATTACAGCGACATGCCATAACTCTGACTCTTTTTATAGATTATATAAAATAGATATCCCAGACTTAAATATAAATGATGTAGTAAAAGCAATAGATATAAGTGACCCTTCTACAAAACTTAGCATACCTGTAAGTGTAAGTTTTTTTGTTGTTAATAACGATAGGCTTATCTTGTTATCAGAGGCAACTATTTTTGAGCTTAAAAAAATGACTGATTAAATGAATTTAGGTTATGTAATAAGTTCTGTGATAATAGAACTGAAAATATCCAGGAAGGTAAGTATATCCTATAAGCAATTCTGAAAATGGTGTATATACTGGATACTTGTGAGTATACTTCATGCCTTTACAAAATAAAGTTGCTTCTTCATTTCTTCTTTTTTGTAAATTTCTATCATATGAAAATGCTTTACTGACTAATTTTGAACAAGTGTCAATTTGACTTTGTGAAAGTGGATCAACAAAAGTTGGATATATATGCGCATTGGCAAGCATAGCCTTTACATCATTGGTTTTTAGCACCCCAGGACCTGCATTAAAAGTGAGCGAAACAAGTGCATCAAACTGAGATTGTGAAAATTTATGACCACTAGGAAGTACCAAGTTATTTACTGCCGCTACAGCACTTGCAGTATCATCAGCAAAAAAGGTATTTGCTTTAGACTGAGAAATTGGTGAAGTATAACCTAGATTCAAAGATTTTGATAGAGCATCAGCTTGTGCTTGAGAGAGAAGAGAATCATTTGGATTACCTGTTGTATTCTTAGTATATACTTTAGACTTTGTTATCAAATGTCCCCATCCAACTGTTGGATACCCATAAGGATCTCCATAAAATTTCAAGGAAAATCCCTCATGTTTTTTGATAAGATTTGCGCCATCTGTGCCCAAGGAAAAATTCGCCATAATAATCACTCCTGAAATTAATATTAGTAGAAGAACAATAGGGAGGAATCATAGACAGAGCACCATTCCCAAGTTTTCTGCAATGCCGTATTGCCTTCACATATATATAAAGAGAAATGAGTCTCTTTTTTTACAACCACTCTCCAAATTTTATTTCAATTCACTAATATCAAAAGTTTGTATAACCTCAATCATTTTGATATAGAGTTCCTGCTTTAAATCATCTCGATGATCGGCAGGTACTTGTCGCAAGGAGGCTTTGATCTTTGGTGTGAAAGATTCTAGGATATGTAATGTTGCCTCCTGATCGTGGTGTTGCTGTGCTTGTACTAAAAGTTCGGCCAACATAAAATCACCGCTTTACGTTTTTTTGTATTTCATTCTTCAAGCCATTAATGGCATCGCTTAGATCAGATATTTTTTTTTCAAAACGAATAAGTAGATACAAAGTAATTGCAATCGGGAAGCCTAAATTAGCAATATAAGCAGCAATGTCACCCTCCGCCATAATTCATCCCCCTTCCGTTATTAAGCTGCGCAATTTAGTTAGAGCTTTTAAGCGGTGTTTCGAGACATTTTGTTGGGATACTCCCAATATTCTGGCTATTTCCTTGTCATTTAGTGCTTGTACGTAAGCAAAAGATAAAATCTGTTGTTGTTGTGCTGAGAGGGATTCATAAGCTTGATAAAGTGAGTGATCCGTAATGTGATCTTTTAAATTTGGTGGCACAGATTCTGAATCATGAACAGTAAGTAAGACAGATTCTAGGTTTTCATCGTTGTCTAAAGCCAGCGGGAATCGGCTGTCCTTCATTCGTCTCTTTTTGTCATAATTGATAGAGTTATAGTGAATAAGATTGGCCATATACTTGATAAAACGACGATTTACCTCATCATCCTTATTCAATATAAGCCACCCTCCTTCTTTATGAAGAGATTGCTCCTACTTAATAAAGAGAAATGAAATCGTGTTTTTACAACCAATTCCCATAATTAAGAACAAGTGTTCCTGTGTTTTATCATTAATAGGGCAAGGTCAAAGTCGTATCTAGGTAGATCAGGGAAGGCATGGAGGCATCATGTCCGCTCTGCGTTGTTGCACTCCCATCAAGCAGCTATGCATAAAGGCAGCACCATAAAAAAAGAACCGGCATACGATACGCCAGCTCTTGAAATAGAAGACACCAAAAAGGGTAAACCTCCTAACCTTGGGACGGTTACCTTTTTAAATTCTCAACATATATAACCATTTGCTTTGCGTGTAGTACCAGCGACGCTGGTACTACACCGATTTTGCAGTATCTGTAGAATGTTATAGCCCACCTGAGCCATCTCGCTTCCGGTGGTGAACTTGTTAGTCCTCAGGTACAACACAGTATGTGCGATTTCCTCATTATACCCCACTCGCCGTATCATAACTATTTTATAATCATATATATTTTTATTCGGATGAGCTTTCAGGAGCTACGCTCTTACGGTAGGATGTCGGCGACTGACCGGACCAGCGTTTGAATTGCCTGCTAAAATGTGCAATATCTCCATAGCCGAGCAGTTCAGCAATTTGCTGCACGGACCATTGCGGATCAGCCAGCAGCAGCTTGGCCTCATGTAAGACAAGCTCGGAGAGATACACTCGCGGAGATACGCCAAAAACACTACGGAATACACGATTGCAATGGGACACGCTAATACCAAGTTCGGATGATATTCCTTCAATCCCATCCTGTTTTTCCGCCGAGCCTGCCTGCCTATAAGGCTGATTGACCCTGCCCTGAAGTCGACTGGCAATCTGATGGGCAAGCTCTGCCTGCACATATCCACGCCCTGGTAGATGAGCAGCTTCACTGGATACCGCCTCCCACAGCGTTGCGAACAGTTCAAATACAGCAGATTGAATCCGCATACGCTTTGCCACCGAATCACTATTTATCCCCATGTCTTCAAGCGCGGAAAGGTCAAGCAGCTTACTCAGCGCCGGACCCATCTGTTTCGCCACCGCGCCATCGGCCGGAAAAAGCACTTGCTCCAAACGACTCAGGAGTGAAAGAAACAATTTATCATCAATGTCGAAATGCATGCAAAAATACGTAAACCCCTCCCCGCTACTGCGGCTGGAGTGGACCATTCCCGGGCGCAAAAGCATCAGATCACCCTGTCGCTGAATAAAGCTGTGACCATCCACAACCATGATCTGTTCTCCCGCAAGCACGATATTAATTTCATATTGCGGATGTTCATGTGGCGGATAACTCCAGTCTCTTCCGACACTTCGTGTATGGATGGCAAATAGATTGACCGTAGTCCGCACATCGGGAAAAAAGAATTCCTCTCTGGCGACCGTAAGATCTGGATCATGGGGACGCTTCGGTAAACGTGGTGACGACATGTTTTCCCTCCTGGCTTATTTACATCGATATCTCCAGTATATCGCTTTCAGCGCGATTTGGATAAATAGTTGAGCGATTTGACAATGGTTCCTCGGCACATGTCATGCTAGGCTCTAATTGAAGCTAGTCAACGTTATATTTTATCATGAAAGGGGTTTCAAAATATGTCGAAAAACATATTTTATAACACGCAGCATGCACCTATCGGTTCATTTTCCAGCTTTACACTGGGGTTTAAGGGGAATCGCGGCGGACTTGGCCTGGAGCTGGGCAAGCCTGCCGATGAAAATGTATACATCGGACTGCAATCCAGGGATGGCGGATCGTATGAGGCGCTTCCTTTTTTCGCATCCATACAGGACGAAAGTACCCGTTACGATGTGGAGAAAAAGGATAAAAAAACAGAGCCTCTGCTCGTTGCCTTTGCCGATCAGGACATCACCCGTGAGCTAAAAGCAGGAACAGATACATGGCAGGCAGGTGATTTGACGTTCCGGCTGTACTCTCCCGTTCGCCCGGTGCCCGAACCGGGTATTGCGGGCATAGATGAACTGCGGGCAGCATTGGTTCCGGCTGTATTTGCCGAGCTAACGATCGATAACACACAGGGTGCTGCTGCACGGAGAGCCTTTTTCGGCTATCAGGGCAGTGATCCGTATAGTGGCATACGTATTATAGGGGAAGACCCACGCAGAGACTCTATGGATTCTCCTCCATTGGAGGAAAGACTCACAGGCATCGGTCAAGGACGAAGCACCGCTATTGTGACCAACAGCAGCGAGGCGGTACCTGCCAGCGGATTTGCAATGGAGAAGCTGCTTGGGGAGACCATGGCCGATAACTTATCCTTTGGCCTGGGCACAACAGGTGCGCTCCTGATGGACGTTCCCGCAGGAGAGAAACGCACGTATACCTTCGCCATATGCTTTTATCGCGGCGGCATTGTGACAACAGGCATCGAAGCATCGTATTACTATACCCGGCTGTTCAAGGATATTGAAGACGTGGGAAGCTATGCGTTAAAGCATTTTAACGACCTGACCGCAGCCTGTGTTCAGGGGAATGACTGGATCGAATCAGCCAGCCTGAGTCCAGACCAGGAGTTTATGCTCGCTCAGGCGATCCACAGCTATTACGGCAGCACCCAATTGCTTAGTCAGCAAGAGGATGGCGAACCGATCTGGATCGTGAATGAAGGTGAGTACCGGATGATGAATACACTCGATCTGACGGCAGATCAGCTTTATTATGAATTGATTTTGAACCCATGGACGGTACGCAACGAACTGGAATGGTTTGTTCGACGGTACAGCTATCGGGATGAGGTACGCTTCCCGGGAGAGGGACAGACCTATCCGGGGGGGATCACGTTTACCCATGATATGGGCGTGGCTAATGTATTCTCCCGGCAGGGGTACTCCTGCTATGAGCTGGCAGGGATTGACGACTGTTTCTCTTACATGAGCCACGAGGAATTGGTTAACTGGCTTTGCTGCGCCACGGTATATATCGAGCAGACACAGGATCAGTCATTTACGGCACGTATGCTGCCTGTCTTGTGCGACTGCTTCGAAAGCATGCTGCGGCGGGATCATCCAGATCCGGCCCAACGAAACGGCTTAATGGGCCTGGACAGCTCAAGAACCCAGGGAGGTGCAGAAATTACGACTTACGATAGTCTAGATGTATCCTTGGGTCAGTCTCGCAATAACATTTATTTAGGCAGCAAATGCTGGGCGGTATATGTTGCGCTGGAAAAGATATTTGCCTCAAAGGGGCTTAACTCCCTTTCACAGGAAGCTGGCTCACAGGCAGACAAATGCGCAGCGTCGATCACCGCTCACATGACAGACAAAGGCTATATTCCTGCAGTCATTAAGGAAGGCAACGACTCACAGATTATTCCTGCCATTGAGGGATTGATCTTCCCTTATTTTACAGGATGTGAAGATGCGCTTAAACCTGATGGGCGGTTCAGTGGATATATCCAGGCACTTCGGCGTCATTTGCAAACCGTACTCGTACCAGGAGTTTGTCTATTTGAAGACGGAGGCTGGAAACTATCCTCGACCAGTAACAACTCCTGGTTAAGCAAAATTTATCTGTCACAGTTTATTGCTCGTGAGCTGCTGGAGCTGCCTTGGGAGGAAACGGGGCAAGCAGCTGACGCAGCCCATGTCTCATGGCTCCTGCATCCTGAAGAATCCTATTGGTGCTGGAGCGACCAAATGCTCTCCGGTATTGCCCACGGCAGCAAATATTACCCACGCGGAGTCACTGCTATTTTGTGGCTGTATGAAGGCAAAGGGAATCGACTGGCTCTCCCCCAGCATATGAGTCAAGATGAGAAGCAGCATGCCTGAAACGAACGAACCCTCACTTGTGTAAAGGAGGTCCAAGTCAAATATGAGCAAGCGGATGGATAGGCCAAAAGAGAGCGGCTATGGCGCTTGGCTGCACTACCGCCGCGATCGTCATGTAGAACAGATCCCGGCTTGGTGCAGAATCATCGTGGTTCATGAAACAGATGATGAAGTGCTTCAGACGGCTGCGAGTGAGCTTCAGCAAGGATTGGCCTCCATGTTCGGACAGCAACCGAAGATGAGTACCGTTCCTGTCCATGAACCCTTTGTTGCGCTAGGTACGTTCCAGGATCACCCATGCGTAGCAGAACGTTTTAGTGTAGAGGAACAGGCAGAAGTGGGCGCAGAAGGCTACCGAATCCGCGGGGGAGAGGTGCCGGAACCGGGAGACTCAACTAAACACGATCACGATGCTATCAAAGGACCGTGCGTTACAGTCGCGGCTCAAACCTCCAAAGGGGTATTGTATGGAGTCTTTCATTTGCTGCGCTACCTGCAAGGAGGACTAGACGGCAAGCTGAAGTCCACTGCCAGACAATCATTGCATGCTCCCATTTTAGACCTGCTATCCAATCCAGCTAATCCCATTCGTATGATCAATCACTGGGATAACATGGATGGGAGTGTTGAACGTGGATATGCCGGGGCATCTATTTTCTACAACAACAATGCCTTTACTACAAATATGGAGCGCCTCCGAGACTATGCCCGTCTACTCGCTTCTGTAGGCATTCAGGCGCTATCCATTAATAATGTGAATGTCCATCAGGTGGAAACCGAGCTGATTACGGATCGGTTTTTACCCGATGTGGCCAAGGTAGCTGCCGTCTTGCGCGCCTATGGTATCCAAATCTACTTGAGCATTAACTATGCTAGCCCCATTCAGCTTGGCGGGTTAACCACAGCCGATCCTCTAGACCCCGATGTCGCTGAATGGTGGCAGGCCAAGGCCCGGGAGATTTACGCAGCCGTTCCCGATCTGGGTGGTTTTGTGGTCAAGGCCGACTCTGAAAATCGGCCCGGGCCCTTCAGCTATGGACGCCATCACGCCGATGGAGCCAATATGCTGGCGGATGCACTACGGCCCTATGGCGGACGTGTGATTTGGCGTTGCTTTGTCTACGACTGCAAACAGGACTGGCGTGACCGCAAGACGGATCGGGCTCGCGCAGCCTTCGACCATTTCAAACCGCTGGATGGATTGTTCCGGGATAATGTCATTTTACAGATTAAAAATGGCCCTATGGATTTTCAAGTTCGCGAGCCTGTCTCCCCCCTGTTCGGCGCGCTGGGAGCCACTCAGGTACTGCTGGAATTTCAAATTGCGCAGGAGTATACCGGACAACAAAAGCATCTATGCTACCTGGTTCCGCAATGGAAAGAAGTGCTCGATTTTGACACCTATGCACAGGGAAAAGGCTCTACCATTAAACGCATCGTAAGTGGCGCTTTGCATAACAGCAGCAATTCCAACTCCCATCGTGGGAAGGCTATTGTCCATGCAAACAGCGGTAGCCTCCAGGAAGAGTCAACCAATCATATTCCTAAACCCACGAACTTTGGATTAGCCGCTGTTTCTAATATTGGTGCAGACACCAATTGGACCGGACATTTGCTCGCCCAATCCAACCTTTATGGCTACGGCCGATTGGCTTGGGACCCGGATCTATCCGCAGATGAAATCGCGGATGAATGGGTTCGGCTGACATTCAGCGGCCAAGGTAAGGATGCCGATGATACCGAGTTGATTCCTACCATTAAGCAAATGCTGCTCGATTCATGGAATATCTACGAGTCCTACACTGCTCCTCTCGGGGTCGGCTGGATGGTTAGTCCCAATCACCACTATGGGCCAGATGTAGATGGATATGAATATTCAATGTGGGGCACCTACCATTTTGCCGATTGCTGGGGGATCGGGGTAGATCGCACGACTGCGACGGGAACAGGCTATGCAGGACAATATTTTCCTCCCGTTGCCGAGATCTACGAATCTATAGACACCTGCCCAGACGAGCTGCTCTTATTTTTTCACCATGTCCCTTATACACACGTACTCCACTCCGGCCAAACGGTCATACAGCACATCTATGATACCCACTTTGAAGGTGCCGAACGAGCGGCACATCTTCAAGCAACATGGATTGGTCTGCGAGAGCTACTACATGAGACAATTTACGAACAGGTGCTGACGCGGCTAGAACATCAGGCTGAGCACGCCAAGGAATGGCGGGATCGAATCAATACGTATTTTTATCGCAAAAGTGGTATTCCTGACGAAAAAAATCGCCCTATCTATTAAGCAGGTAGTTCATGTTTGCTTGTATACACACTGGGATTTGCCTTCCTTAATACGGGAATATCCATAAAAGACACACGTCCTACTCAGACCTGTGTCTTTTTTTGCATGGCCTAATTTATGCACACGGTTGCTAACGAGAAATGTCATATTTGTCCACCTTTAGTGTGCAATAAATTCTTCTCTTTTATGCAACCGATTGCTTTATACTATTTTTGTAGACGTTTACAAAATGTTGTCGAATTAGACTATGCTTTTGGGGAGGATGATCGGTTTGACCTTGTATCGAAGTCTATGGAAAAAAGGGTGTATGCTTCTACTAAGCCTTGTGCTGTCTCTGACCGCCTTCATTGGCTCACCCTCTAATACGGCGAGCGCTGCGGTTGCAGATGATTTTCAAGCTTCCGTCATGGGACCGCTGGCGAAAATCAATGACTGGGGTTCCTTTAAAAAGCAGCTACAAACGTTGAAAAACAATGGCGTGTATGCCATCACTACCGACGTCTGGTGGGGCTATGTAGAAAGCGCAGGAGATAACCAGTTCGATTGGAGCTACTACAAGACCTATGCAAATGCCGTGAAAGAAGCGGGACTGAAGTGGGTTCCTATCATCTCAACGCATAAGTGTGGAGGAAATGTGGGAGATGACTGCAACATCCCACTGCCAAGCTGGCTGTCGAGCAAGGGCAGTGCAGATGAAATGCAGTTCAAGGACGAAAGCGGCTATTCCAATAGCGAAGCCCTTTCCCCATTGTGGAGCGGAACCGGTAAACAATATGACGAGCTGTATGCTTCATTCGCTGAAAACTTTGCCGGGTATAAAAGTATCATTCCCAAAATTTATTTGAGCGGTGGTCCTTCCGGGGAATTGCGCTATCCGTCCTATTATCCAGCAGCAGGATGGAGCTACCCGGGACGAGGCAAGTTCCAAGCTTATACTGAAACAGCCAAAAATGCATTCCGCACAGCTATGAATGACAAGTACGGATCATTAGACAAGATTAATGCTGCTTGGGGCACCAAACTTACCAGCCTTAGCCAAATCAATCCACCGACAGACGGGGATGGATTTTACACGAATGGCGGGTATAATTCCGCGTATGGAAAAGATTTTCTGTCGTGGTACCAAAGCGTACTTGAGAAGCATCTAGGTGTCATCGGGGCAGCTGCCCACAAAAACTTCGATTCTGTGTTCGGTGTCCGGATCGGGGCCAAAATTTCCGGTCTGCACTGGCAAATGAACAATCCTGCCATGCCGCACAGCACAGAACAAGCGGGTGGATATTATGATTACAACCGTCTCATTCAGAAATTCAAGGATGCCGACCTAGACTTGACATTTACTTGCCTGGAGATGAGTGACAGTGGCACAGCACCGAATTATTCGTTGCCGTCCACCCTGGTGGATACCGTCTCCTCCATCGCGAATGCCAAGGGTGTTCGCCTGAATGGTGAAAATGCACTCCCGACAGGTGGAAGCGGCTTCCAAAAAATCGAGGAGAAAATCACGAAGTTCGGTTATCACGGGTTTACGTTATTACGCATCAACAATCTCGTCAACAATGATGGCTCACCAACCGGTGAGTTGAGTGGATTCAAACAATATATCGTCAGCAAAGCCAAGCCTGACAACAATGGCGGTACAGGCAACAAAGTAACGATATACTATAAAAAAGGCTTCAACTCGCCCTACATTCACTATCGTCCGGCTGGCGGTAACTGGACTGCTGCACCTGGTGTGAAAATGCAGGATGCCGAAATTAGCGGCTATGCTAAAATTACCGTCGACATCGGTTCTGCTTCCCAATTGGAAGCCGCCTTTAATGACGGCAATAACAACTGGGACAGCAACAACACCAAAAACTACTTTTTCAGCACAGGCACTTCTACCTACACGCCCGGTAATAGCGGCAATGCAGGAACGATCACTTCAGGCGCCCCATCGGGCGCGAATCCCGGGGATGGCGGCGGTACGACTAACAAAGTAACAGTATACTACAAAAAAGGCTTCAACTCGCCTTACATTCACTACCGTCCGACTGGAGGTAACTGGACTGCTGTGCCTGGCGTGAAGATGCAAGACGCCGAGATTAGCGGTTACGCTAAAATTACCATCGATATCGGCACTGCCTCCCAATTGGAAGCTGCTTTTAATGACGGCAATAACAACTGGGACAGCAATAACACTAAAAACTACTTTTTCAGCACTGGAACTTCTACCTACACACCCGGCTTGAACGGAGCTGCAGGAGCTATCCGAACGGGGGCACCTTCAGGAAGTACCATCAGCGTAGTGACTTCCACCTATGCAACCGACCTCAACGAAGTGGCAGGATCTATCCAAACCGAAAAACTTTCGGGTGTATCCTTAAACGTAAGCACTTCTACCTACACACCCAACGTTAACGGAGTTGAAGTAACTACTAAAACAGAGGCGCTTTCGAGCGCCTTCACCTCTATAGATCCGGGTACCCTCTCCAAGCCCACTCCCCTTGGCACAGACTGGAGCAAACAAAGCATTTATTTTATCATGACAGACCGTTTCAGCAACGGAGATACATCCAACGATAACTATGATGGCTTCAATTCCAACAACAACGATCAACGCAAGTGGCATGGTGGCGATTTTCAAGGTATTATTAACAAACTCGACTACATTAAAAATATGGGATTTACCGCGATCTGGATTACCCCAGTAACAATGCAAAAGAGTGAATACGCTTACCATGGTTATCATACGTATGATTTTTATGCGGTTGACGGGCATCTTGGAACCATGGACAAGCTCCAAGAGCTGGTTCGCAAGGCGCATGACAAAAATATCGCCGTGATGCTGGACGTAGTCGTGAATCACACAGGTGATTTCCAGCCGGGGAACGGCTTTGCCAAAGCTCCTTTTGACAAAGCCGACTGGTATCATCACAATGGTGACATTACAGGGGGGGACTACGATTCCAACAACCAATGGAAAATCGAAAACGGTGATGTGGCTGGACTGGATGACCTAAATCATGAAAACCCCGCTACCGCCAACGAGCTTAAAAACTGGATCAAATGGCTGCTTAATGAGACAGGCATCGACGGACTGCGGTTGGATACCGCCAAGCATGTACCGAAGGGTTTTCTAAAGGATTTTGACCAAGCTGCCAATACCTTTACCATGGGTGAAGTTTTCCATGGCGACCCTGCTTATGTAGGGGATTACACCCGGTATCTCGATGCCGCGCTGGATTTTCCAATGTATTATACAATCAAGGACGTGTTCGGACACGATCAATCCATGAGAAAAATCAAGGACCGCTACTCTGATGATCGTTACTATCGCGATGCCCAGACCAACGGTGTATTTATCGACAATCATGATGTAAAACGTTTCCTGAATGACGCCTCCGGTAAGCCGGGTGCTAACTATGACAAATGGCCACAGCTCAAAGCCGCTTTGGGCTTTACTCTGACATCACGCGGAATTCCAATCATCTATCAAGGCACGGAGCAAGGCTTTAATGGCGGAGATGATCCCGGCAATCGGGAGAATATGGTTTTCAACTCCAACCATGACCTGTATCAGTACATCGCTAAGCTGAACAATGTGCGCAATAACCACCCTGCTCTGCAAAACGGCAACCAAAAGGAAAAATGGGTGGACGACTCCTTTTACAGTTTTCAGCGCTCTAAAAACGGTGACGAGGCCATCGTATTTATCAACAACTCCTGGAATAGTCAAACCCGCACGATTGGCAACTTCGATAATCTGTCCAACGGAACTCGCCTGACCAACCAGCTAAGCAACGACTCCGTTCAGATTAACAACGGTTCGATCACTGTAACTCTTGCTCCAAAGGAAGTTAAAATTTTCACCAAGTAAACAGCGTTATTCAGTTACATTGGTTATTCAGATGTGCTAAAATAAATGATAGAAGGATATACTAAAAAAAGAGCAAGGATGCTGGTAACATCCCTACTCTTGGCAACAGCCGCTTTGAAGAGCGGTCGGCTGTTCAAAGGCGACCTACAGAAATAGACCGTTTTCCCCTTGAGCAGGGCGGTCTATTTCTTTTTGTTTTGGTTCAGCGCAATAACAATGGTAACGATTAATCCGATCAACGCTACTAGTAGCGTGCCGAACATCATCATTAATGTCAGAGCATCCTTAACCTCCACAGGCATCACCTCCCTTCCGGGAGACTTAGCCGACCGCCCACCTAAGCCATTCTGTTGTTACTAGAATTATAGCACGTAATTCCGTCCTTAAGCGACAACATTTTACAGCTTCATCCAGCCAATCTTATATGGACACTCATCGTCCTTTGCTGCTTACACATTCTACTGTGTCTCTATATTGGTATAGCTTCTTAACGCCAATAAAAGCCCCAGCACAAAAATGAAGCAAATACTGATGATTCCTCCAGGAACATTCGTAAATGTTCTACCCAGTGTTCCGTGCGGAGAAAACAATAACGGCACGGTCCAGGGATAAAAGGTATTTCCAGGTGTATTAACCAAAACAAAATTTAAACACATAACCGTACACATCCCCATAATGGCGGGCACAAATTTTCTCCAGCGAATGGCGAAGAACGTGATGATCGGGACGAGCATAGCGTGCATAATAATCATTTTAGTGAAGATTCCAAGCTGATATATAACGATTTCAAAGGTTAGCGGTCTGTCCGTAATTAACATACCCAATAGCGCAGATAGCCCAAATGCCAACAAAAGGCTAACAGCGATGTACATATAAATAACAAGCAGCTTGCTGAAGTAAAGACGACTCCGGCGAACCGGGCTTGTAAACAGGGCCATATGGGTCCTCTCTTGATATTCTCTCGCATAGATATAGCAGGTCAAAATATAATAGCTCATATACCCAGTCAGAAAATTAATAAGAGTAGCAATACTCATAAAATAGTCATTCCAACCATCACGATCTAAGGAAAGTTTAGGATTTATGGCGTAAGTACTAAAAGCCAATAATACGGTTGCTATTAAAATAAACACACTTAGAAAAAGAATTTTAGTTCCATTCAGCTTCAAGCACTCTGCTTTAAACAGGTCAAACATAGTAGCCCTCCTTTCAAAAAATCTTCATTTAGGTTCTTCTCCGATATGTCCATATAGATAAAAACAATCCAAGAAGGAAAGTTATGGATAAACTCAACCACGCTACAGGAGTATTGACGTATATGATTGCGCTTCCTTCATTGGGTGATAAGAGATAGGGCACAATCCATGGATACCATTCACTTTTGCACAAAAAACTCAAAAATATAACAGTACAAACTACGAGTACAACCACCATAATGCTTTTCCAACGTATTGCAAAAAAAGAGGCAATCGGGATCAACAATGCATGCATCACACACATTTTGGCAAACACTTGGATTTGGTATACCAAGATAGTCATCGTTAAAGGTCGATCTGTAATGGACAGGCCTAGTAATGCAGATATAAACAGAACGATAAATAAGGAGATGATAATAAATCCATAAATAACGGCCAATTTACTAAAATAAAATTTAACTCTAATAACAGGCGTAGTAAACATAAATAGATGTGTGTTTTCCTGATACTCTCTTGCAAAAATATGACCGGTTAGTATGTAGTAGCTAATAAATCCGGCTGCAATATTGACCAAAAAGGTAATATTTGTAAAATAGTACACCCAACCCAGCCTATCAATTGAATATCTATAAAAAATAGCGCTTAAAACGAATTCCAGCAACACAACAGCCAGCAATATTATAAAACTCAACAAGAAGGCTTTAGAGCCTTTAAGCTTAATGAGCTCTGCTCTAATCACGTCGCCCACCCTCTCCTGAAATGAGAGTCAAAAAGTACTCCTCTAGCGTCTGCTTTGTGGTGTGTATCTCATAAACTGAAAACTGATGATCTATTAACTGTTTATTTAACGCAGATGTATTTTCAATCGGACTATGAATTCTTAGTTGTTGTGAGGATAACACCTGAGATTGTAGCTGCTCTATATGTTTTTGTAGAAATGTTTGTGCTGCATCTGCATCGTCTACCTTTAGATCTGTATATTGCTCAAAACCTTCCTCTAACTGACTCAGTCGATCTTCCGCTAACAGTTTTCCATTATGTATAATCCCGATGTGTGTAGCTAACTGCTGAATCTCGCTCAAAATGTGACTGGAAATAAGAATGGTTTTTCCTTCTTCCTCGCACAATCGCTTCAATAGCTGACGAATTTCCTTAATTCCAGATGGGTCCAGTCCGTTTGTCGGCTCATCCAATATAAGCAACTCAGGGTCATGAACAAGCGCTCTTGCAATCCCTAATCGTTGCTTCATTCCCAGAGAAAAATCTTTGAACTTCTTTTTTCCGGTGTGCTCTAATCCCACCGTAGTTAAGGTTCGTTCAATTCTCCCATCATCCTTCACCCCCATATACGTACAGCAGATTCTCAGATTATCGCGAGCACTCAGGTTTTCGTATAAACCAGGCGTTTCGATGATCGTGCCAATCTTAGAAAAGATAGACGGATAGTTTTTCTCCAGCCGCTCACCAAATAAAAAAACCTCCCCACTTGTAGGCTCAATCAGCCTCATCAGCATGCGGATGGTAGTTGTTTTACCAGCTCCATTTTCACCTAGAAAACCGTAGATACTGCCGCGTTCTACATGTAAGGAAATATCGTCTACAGCTATCGACATCCCGAAATTTTTTTGAAGCTTATTGGTTTCAATAATAAAGCTCACTCTTCTCAACCTCCTAATTACAATAATCACCAAATATCATACATTTATTAGAGTATACAATCAACTATAAATGGTTTTTATTGTATTTTAATTCTTTTTCCCTATAAATAACAAATCGTATTTTACATCTTTAAATGAAGTTAATATATGATAAAAAACACCAAAAAGGCACTAAAAATAATAAAAAAAGATTGTATTAT
>NZ_CP191577.1:3167220-3212861 GCF_050516475.1 Paenibacillus ottowii
TCCCTTTATGGATGTATGATTTATATGTGCTTTACATACCTAAACACCGTATAGCTTTGTATAAGGAGGTGGGAAAATGCTAAAACAAATCAACGTTATAGCAGGGGTTAAAGAGCCTGTGCTTGCCAGAGGTTGTACGACAAGCGATACTTGTTACTTCTGTGATACTGGTGATTACTGTCGCAAATGTGACAAAGCTGACTTTTGCATTTTCAGTGATACGTAGGACTTCCTTATCTATTTGATTTGATACTTTCCAAACGGGATTAATTAAAATTAATCCCGTTTTCCTTTCTTAACTTATCCCAATAATAAAAGTGAGGTCTTTGGAATGGCTAATCTGATTCAGGATAAAAAAGATGAACTCATTCATTTTCACCCTTATAAATTGTTTGAAGTCGGCTCAAAAACCTTCTTTTATAACGTGGTGACGAATGCCATATTTGAGATTGACTCATTAATTATCGATATTCTACATAGTAAAGGCAAAAACGAGGAACATGTTGTTAAGGATTTGGCCGAGCGTTATGAATTATCACAAGTAAAAGAAGCCATCCAAAATATGAAGGAAGCATATATTATTACCACAGATACCAACATATCAGATGTTGAAAAAATGGGGGTGCTTGATAAATCGCATAAAGTGTTTAGGTTATCCTCTCTGACGTTGTTTATGGTCCAAGAATGTAACCTTAGATGCACTTACTGTTACGGGGAGGAGGGAGAATATAATCAAAAAGGGAAAATGACATCAGAGATTGCTAGATCTGCTGTAGACTTTCTGATCCAACAATCGGGAGAAATTGAACAGTTAAATATCACTTTTTTTGGTGGGGAACCCCTGATAAATTTCCCTCTCATACAAGAGACGGTGCAGTATGTTCATGAGCAATCTGAAATTCATAATAAGAAATTTACTTTTTCAATAACTACGAATGGTACACTTATTACTCCTAAAATCAAAAACTTTTTTTACAAACATCATTTTTCTGTGCAGACCAGCATAGATGGTGATGAGAAAACACATAATTTCAATCGTTTTTTCAAAGGTGGGCAAGGGTCTTACGATTTACTTTTGAAACGCACAGAAGAAATGAGAAATGATCATAAAATTGGCGCACGAGGTACTGTAACCCCTGCAGAGCTTGACCTTTCTAAATCTTTTGACCATTTAGTGAAACTGGGGTTTAGAAATATATATCTATCTCCCGCACTTTATTCCCTATCGGACGAACACTACGATACTTTATCAAAAGAAATGATTAAACTCGTAGAGCATTTCCGAGAGTTGCTGGAGCGGGAAGACTATGCTACAGCCAAAAGAATGTCCAATGTCCTTGGTATGCTTAATAAAATTCATTCCGGCGGTCCTAGAATTCACTTTTGTGGAGCGGGTACGAATGCGGCTGCTGTTGATGTTAGGGGAAATCTGTTCCCTTGCCATCGTTTTGTAGGCGAGGATGAATGCTCCATAGGCAATCTGTTTGAGGAAGATCCGTTGAGCAAACAGTATGATTTCATTGAGAATTCAACAGTAAGAAATAGAACTACCTGTTCAAAGTGTTGGGCCAAAAATCTTTGTGGTGGTGGATGCCATCAAGAGAACTTTGCAGAGAATGGAAATGTCAGTCAACCTGTCGCCAAACTTTGCAAAGTAACTAAGAACTTTATTAATGCTACAATGAATTTGTACCTCCAACTTACCCAGGAACAAAGAAGCACCCTTTTGGGTTAGTAATAACTACTCGGCATTGTGCCTCTATATCACTACGTATTATTTATTAACAATGCCGATCTAGCTACTCTAATTCTATCTGGCTTTATCCCCAAATATGGAGGGCCTATTTTATGTTCCAACTAATCAAAAAATACATTAAGCCTTTACTATCACTACAAATTATTGCACTTTGTATCATTGTTATAAATATATTATTCACGGTCTACCAGCCTATTTTAATGCAACGGCTGATAGACTCCTATAACACAGAAACACTCTCAGCTAAAGAAATCAGCTATTTAGGTAGCCTTTTTTTATTGCTACTAATTGGTGGAGGATTGACAGGAGCACTGAGAGATTCAGTTATTTTTAAAATCAAAAATTTATTACAGTTCCGGTTGAGGAATGATATACATCAACAAAATCTAAATTTACGAAGCTATCAGCCCACCGGAAAAATTATTTCCTTACTCTATAATGATGTTGAAGCTCTTACTGGATTGTTAAATCAAGCATTTATAGCTATGTTTACGGACTGTCTGACAATTGTCGCAACCGCTGTTGTTCTCTATTTTATGAATTGGAAGCTGGCAACGGTCTCCCTGATCTTTATCCCTATTTACTTTTTCTTATACTACAATTCAAAAAAGAAAGTCTACCAATTAAATGTTGCCTACAAAAAACAATATGAAAATATGACAGAAACCCTTCAGTTAGGTTTGAAACAAAAATGGACTGCAATCAGATTCAACCGTCAAAAATATAGTAGTGCCCTATTTTGCAGAGAACAAATCCTTTTGGTTCGTATTTTGAAAAAACTTTTTGCGCGAGAACTGCTACTAGGTATAATCAGTAACTTTTTAAGCGGATTTTTCCCTTTACTTTTACTAGTTATTGGAGGTTTTTTACTGATTTATGGAGAGATTACTTTAGGGACACTGGTTGCTTTCAGTACATATATAGTCAAGTTGCTACAACCTGTATCACGCTTGTCGCAATTAAACGTAGGTGTGCAATCAGCGATAGCTTCAGCTGAAAGGATTCTTAACTTTTTCAATTTAAATGATGTTTGGAACGGCACAAATATTGAGGGATTTATGGAAAATGGAATATACGTAAAAAATGTTTCTTTTTCCTATAACAATCTTACTCCTATTCTTGATGACATCTCGTTTGAAATCAAAAAAAATCAAATGTTAGGTATCGTAGGTGAAAGTGGATCTGGTAAAACGACTATTGTGAAGCTCCTGACCGGAGAAGTCATTCCGACTAAGGGCGAGATCTACTATGGGGATAAAAGATTACACGATTTGAATAAAAATTACTTCTATAAAAATATAGCGGTAGTCACACAAGAAGAATTATTAACAACAGGAACCATATTCGATAATATTGCCTTTGGCAATAAAAATGCTACTTTAGATGAAGTTGTTAATATTTCAAAGAAGGTGGGGTTACATGACTATATCTCATCCCTTCCTGAAAAATATAATACTAATATTATTTCTGGAAAATATGATTTATCGGTAGGCCAGAAACAACGTCTGGCTATAGCCAGGGCACTGCTTCACAATGCACCTGTGCTCATTTTGGATGAGCTAACCTCTGCCCTTGACGCTGAAACTGAATCTCTAATCTTGGACCTTCTAAATGAGCTTAAGGGTAAACGAACTATCATTATTATTGCTCATAAATTCCAAACAGTCATTCATGCGGATCATATATTAGTTGTTCAAAATGGTCAAATTGTAGAACAGGGCAGCCATGCGGATCTAATGTCTTATAGCAGCACTTATTCTAACTCTTATATGAAACAAATAGATTTCCTACAAAATGAAGTGCCGGAGCCATCCTACAAATAAAGACAGCCCATAAAACAAAACAGGCACCCGACGAAGCATACACTTCGTTACAGGTGCCTGTTTATATATAAACAACGTGGGATTACTTAGGCCTCAGTAGCCACGTTGATATTGTTCAGGTACGGAGGGCTTTTCGCCGCGCAGCGCAACCGCTGCATGAATCGCCCAATACGGATCGCGCAGCAGTCCGCGTCCCACAGCGACCAGATCGGCATCCTCATTGCCGATTACAGACTGCGCCAAGGCTGGGTCATCCAGTACGCCAACGGCGATTACTGGGATGTTCAGCGCCTCGCGGATTTGACGAGCAAACGGCACTTGGTAGCCCGGATAGTTGCCTGGCTTTCTAGCTCCAGCCGGGCCTTCTCCGCCCGAGCTAACATGGATCACATCCACGCCTGCCGCCTGATATGCGCGCCCCAGCTCAATGGCATGATCCACATCGTATCCACCATCTACGTATTCCACCGCGCTGATACGGAAGATTAACGGCATACCCGCAGGCATTTCCTTGCGTACAGCCTGAATAACCTCAACGCCGAAACGGGATAAATCCTTACCATACTCGTCATCCCGCTTGTTCGTAACTGGTGAATGGAACTGGTGAATTAGATAACCATGCGCACCGTGAAGCTCAATCGTATCCACGCCCGCTTGAACCGCCCGCCGGGCGGCGTCTGCGAATTTTTGCACCATGCCATGCACTTCCTCCGTGGTCAGTGCGCGCGGCTGCTTATAATTTGCATCCGGGTAGGCGATGGCCGAAGGAGCCACCGGCTCTGCTGCATCCTCAGCTTTACGGCCTGCATGAGCAATCTGAATGCCTACCTTGGCTCCGTGCGCATGAATACCGTCAACCAGCTTCTTATAAGCTGGGACATGCTCGTCTGACCACAGTCCCAAGTCATAATCTGTAATCCGTCCGTCCGGTTCTACGTCCGTCATTTCTATAATAATTAGACCCGTGCCTCCGATAGCTCTGCTCAGGTAGTGAACATGATGCCAATCATTCGGAATTCCATCTTTGGCCGTCACCGAGTATTGGCACATTGGGGCCATGACCACACGATTTTTTAACTCCAAATCTTTGATTGAATACGGTGTAAACAACGAAGTCTTCAAAACGCTCATCTCCTTTTTTATCGCTAACACATAACTAGAAATACACTCCAAATTACACGATCTATTATAAGCACAATCGGCACAGTCCAACCGAAACAAAGAGATTCCCCAACTGGGGCATCCCTCGTATTTGCACCGTGCAGTCATTATGTATATCATAATGGTGTAGATATATTGCACACAATCTATTATCCATAACTCAATAACTTTTTGCAAGTAAATATTTAAATATTATTAAATATTTTTTTGTCTGCATTTTTACTGGCTCTATCCATAACACAAAAAGGCGCCCGTAAGGGCGCCTCTGCGAAAACCAATCTTATTGCGCTGAACCTAACTGCGTCCATGCCTTCTCAATCTCTGCAACCGCCTGATCCTTGTTCATGTTACCACTGATATAAGCCTGCATCAGTTCACCAAATTTTTGGTGGAATGTATCCAGCGAGTAGTTCACAGACAAATCACCGGATTTGGATGTTTTCAAAATGCTTTCCATTTCCTTAGGCATTTCCAGATCAGGAAGCGGAGCATCCTTAATTGGAGGAATTACCTTCGCTACTTGGGAGAACCAGTTCTTACCGTATTCTGAGGTGTACAGCCAGTTGAAGAATTCAATCGTTTCCTTGGATACCTCGGAATCCTTGTTAATACGCAGTGCCTGATCGGCCCCCGTAATGATGACCGATTGATCCGCTTTGTCACTTACCGGATATCCCATGATGCCAATCTTGAGATCCGGATTAATTTTCTTAATCGCTTCCTCATCCCATGCACCTTTGCCCGTCATAAATGCGGCTTTACCAGAGGCAAAATCGCTCACTTCAGCATTGCTATCCCGTTCCAGCGGCTTATCTGTACCATGTTTCACCGTCAGATCAATGAAACTAAAGAAGTTGTTGTACAGCAATGGGTAGTCCTTGATTTTCGCTTTGCCTGCAATAAAATCATTAACAAGCTGCTTCGGCTCTACCCCGGCATCCTGCGCTGCAGCATCTACATAGTGTTGGAAAATGTGCTTCCATACCCACCACTCCTTATAGGCATTAGCAAATGGAGTAATTCCCTTCGCCTCTAGCTTGGTAACGGCATCCTGCATCTCTGCAACCGTCTTCGGCGGGGAGGTTATTCCAGCCTTGGTAAGCAAATCTTTGTTGTAGATCAACGCAAACAGGTTCCCCTTGACCGGTAATCCCAACACTTTGCCGTCACTGGAACTCATATTCGCCCGGACGGCATCCGTCATGGCTGCTGCCAGCGGCTCATTGGTCAGATCCGCGCTATAATCAGCATAAGTGTCGATATCGCCTCCAGCCGTGGTCTGGAACACATCCGGTGTACTGCCTGAAGCTATTTTTGACTTAAGAATGGTGTTGTAGTCTGCCTGCATGATCTCCAGATTGATCTTCACATTAGGCTTGACCTTTTTATACTCCTCAATATACGCGTTAAAAGCATCAGTATACTCCGGTGAGGCTGTAAACATGTTTATTGTAACCGTTTTCAAATCTTCTTTGCCGCCAGTGCTTTCTTTAGCCGCATCTGTGCCGCCGCTGCTTCCGCATCCGCTCAACAAACCGACCGTCAAAAGCAAACTGCCGGATAACGCCATCATCTTCTTTAACATGGATACTCCCCCATCTGTTTGTGATCAACGTCCATGCGCTCATTCTAAAAAATATAGCCTCAATTAAAAAGGCAGATTAGTGAAGCGTTAAGGGTAAAAAAGTGGTTTATTGCAGGCTCACGCGATACTCCGACGGTGACACCTGATAATAATTGCGAAAAGCCTTACTGAAATAGTTCTTATCCTTGTACCCGAGCATATCGGAGATTTCCTGAATTTTCAGGCTGGAATCACCTAACAGCTCCTTCGCCTTGTCCATTCTGACCTTCTGTACATATTCGTGAATGCCGTAACCAAATTGCTGCTTGAACAACTTCATCAAATATTCCCGGCTCAAAAAGTAGGTTTCAGCAAAAAACGAGATTTTGATATCTTCAAAATAGTAGCGGTCAATGTACCTTTTGATCTCTGTAATATCAAAGGGCTGGTTTCCCGCTTGAACATGTTGAACCCCAGCAATGTAAAGCTCAAGCATCCGGTGTAATCTCTGACTGTAGTCGGCAAAGCTCGTAAAATCAGCAGACAAATCGCCTTCAACCACGCGCCCCAGTTCCCCGAAAGTTCCCTCCTGATTAGACGCGGACACAGGCGTACTCAGCTCAATCGCTGCTTCTCTTAGTAAAAAATGGAACTCCCGCATCAATCGATCTGCATCTTGTAAGCGGAAAACAGGGCCTGATGCCAATTGTTTCAACAGATCGCCCAGCAGCACTTTTGCCCGATTGGCCTGACCCGTCTGAGCGTCCTTTTGAATCGACAACAGCCGATCCGTCCATGTTATTTCCTCTGATGAACCCATTTGCCGGGGCACCGTATGGAGTATAGATTCCCCCTCCAGCTTCAACACATCCGTGCTGTGAATGAGCATCTTGGCATCCCTATAAGCAGAAGCCAGTTCCACTACGTCTGTACAGAGCTTGCCCAATCCGGCCGCTACCACCATACTGAACAGCCCGTGCAGATTCACAACTGCCTTCTGGGCCACTTGTGCCAATAGGAGAGGCATATGCTCTTCCTGTCCTGGCGCCAGGGTACAGACCGAAACGACCTCGCGCTCCCGTCGCGGATGGGGGAAGCTAAAACAACGCAATCGTTCATCTGATGTCTGCGCTAATACATTAGTTATAGCAAAATCCATCAGTTCAACATCGCCATGAAAGCGTGTCCTGCGGATCTCATTCCTGTTCAGCAGCTTCAGCACGATGACTCCGAAGCGGTTTTCCGGCCGATCCGCTCCAATTAAAGGGAGCAACGCGGTATCGGCCTGCCTTTTGAAGCTACCATCCAAAATGGATACATACAGCTTCTCTTTCAGCTTTGGCAGTGACATATTTAGCGTAATGCTCTGGCTAATGAACTCGTCCTTGCTTTGCTTGCGGCTTTCCAGAATGTCCACCGCCTTGCGCAGTGCCTGATTCAGATCTTGGCGGTTGATAGGTTTGAGCAGATAATCTACCACCCGCGATTGAATTGCTTGTCGCGTAAATTCAAAGTCGTTGTAGCCACTAATGACAATGGTCAGCAAATGAGGATACGCCTTTTCGATCACACGAAGAAACTCAATGCCGTTCATCTCCGGCATTTTCATATCCACCATCACGATATCAATAGGGTGCTGACCGAGCAGCTCCATTCCCAACCTTCCATTCGTCGCCTCATAAATATGTTCGATACCCAGATGATCCCAGTCTCCAACAATACGAATGGCTTCACGTAACGGCTCTTCATCATCAATAATTAGTACGTTATACATGGCTGACTCCTCCCCGGGGAATTTGCATTCTCATTTCCGTTCCCGTTTCATCTGTGAGTATGAATAATCCCGCCTGATCTCCATACAAAAGCTTCAACCGTGTGTTCAGATTTTTTAAGCCAATATGCTCGCTCTCCCGCTCCTCCCATTTTTCATGGAACGAATCGAGCACCATCTTCAGCTTGTCCTCTGAAATCCCAGGTCCGTTGTCCCTGACTGCAATTGTAGCGTCTGTAGAATCCGATTCGGCTGAAATGACGATCAGAATGTCACTTGATACTTTCTCCAGCGCATGTTTAATAGAGTTCTCTACCAATGTTTGCACGGATAGTCTCGGAATCGGCAGCTCCATCAACGTATCCTCCCATACCACCTCGACCTGGAGTCTCGTCCCGAATCTTGCCTTTTGCAGGCCTATATACCGTTCGATATGCTTGAGCTCTTCGCGGGCAGCTACGATATCCTTGCCATTGATGGAATACCGCAGGGTTTGGGCCAAAGCATCCACCATATCTGCCATGTCAAACATCTTCCGTTTTAATGCCTGTGTGGATATGGCTTGTAAGGCATTGTACAGAAAATGGGGGTTAATTTCTGCCTCCAGTGCCTTGAGTATGGCATTCTTTTCGACCAGCTTCATGCGGTAGCGCTCATTAATAAGTTCTTCGGTTCTTTGGACCATTTCGTTAAAATGCAGCGACAAATATGCAATCTCATCATTCCCCTTCACAGGAGCCCTTGCCCCAAAATCCCCGGTACTAAACCGTTTCATCTGGGTAGATAGCTTATGTAAAGGTCGGGTAATGGCGTTCGAGGTCAATGTCACTAAAATAATAGACACACCTAAAAATAAAGCTCCGATGACATAGCTCCAATTCCGCGTGGTCGTAGCTGCTTCATAAATTTGGCGGTACGGAATGGGCTTGATGAGCTGCCATCCGTTCTTTTCACCAGCATCATAAATGACCAAATACTCCTGATTGCCACTGCGATCTGACCACGTTACTCGCCCGTTTCCTTCCTCTCCAATCTGAGCCAATACTCCAGAATCACGCATTCGTTCATACAACGGAAGGCTATTCACATAAAAGGGAACCCGTTTAGGGCTGAGCAGCATCAGTTGGTCTCCCTCACCCAGCGGGACATTCTGCATGATTTCATCAATAGCGCTTGTATTGTAATAGAAGGACAACACTGCCTGCGGGTGACGGGATGCAATCGATCTCAACACTCGATGGTAAGCCATAAAGCTGGCTTGTGGCGCCACATAGCCCATATTGGAGCGGGACCCGACAAAGGATTGAAAAGATTCGTTAGCGGTACTGGCCATCGCTTCTTTATACCAGGGAAGCTTGGGAATATCCGTGTTTATTCCTTTGCGTACTGTAATATTGTACGTTTCCCTAGTCACCACGTAGTATTGATGCCGGTCCGCCACATACAAATAGATCGCTTCCAGGTCATTGCGGGAATAGAATATGTTGCGCAGGTAATTCTCAATGACCATTCGTGCAGCATAGTCCTGATTCTCATTGGCAATCGCGTTCATAATATCGTTATAGCGAAGCTGCGGAAGAGCCAGCTGCTGCATCCCCTCCAGGTAATCCTCCAAATTCTGATTGACCAGCAGCAGATTATTTGTTGTGCTGGCGATGCTATGATTAACCGACTCCTTTTCAATCATCTGATAGGAAATAATCGTGAGTGAGCCCACCACCAGGATAATCACCGAGGTAAACAGCAGAATGAGCTTGTTCACTAATTTTTGTGTCATCCGCCTCCACATGGATTGAAGAAATGTTCCTACATGCCCTGACATCATGATAATCGCCCCTTTTGAAAGCGTACACATTTTTACCCTCAACTGTTTTCTTAAATCCATTGGTCCGGCCCTAGGGGCTATCCTATACTTTCATTATATCTTAAACAGCCTGGAGCGAAAGACCGGAAAATGCTGAGAAAAAGAGGTGCGTTATGCTGAGAAAAAGGGGAACACAAGGCGACAAGGGGAGTAAGCTAGAATTTGGTCTATTCACCCTGCCCGTAATCTTGTGTATTACAATTGCATTTTATATTCCGTTTTTGATGACGATACGCTATTCCCTGACCAAGTGGAACGGCATATCCAAACATCCGAAATTCGTAGGTCTGGATAACTTCAAGCAAATCTTGCTCGGAGACGCTAACTTTGCACATGCAGCCTGGTTTACGGTCAAATATGCCATTCTGTACATTGTATTGGTAAACGTGCTGGCTATTTTGCTGGCGCTCGTCCTCGACATGAAGCTCAAAAGCTCGGCCTGGCTGCGCGCGGCTTTCTTTATTCCTTATATCCTCAGCCTCGTCATTGTCGGCTTTATATGGAAATTCATCTTTATGCAAGGCTTCGAGTCACTGGGACACAGTACAGGCTGGGGTATCTTCCAGCTCAGTTGGCTAGGCGAGGAAGGGCTCGCGTTTATTTCCATTCTGGCGGTATCCATTTGGCAATCTATTGGCTTTTACATGGTCATTTATATCGCAGGCTTGCAATCGGTGCCTGAGGATCTAAAAGAGGCTGCCATCGTGGACGGAGCAGGGCCGATTCGGAGATTTTTCAGTATTATTTTACCGATGCTCGCACCTTCGATTACGATCTCGGTCTTCATGGCACTGACCAACTCGATCAAGGTGTTCGATGTTATTCTATCTCTGACTGGCGGTGGGCCGGGAGGTACGACATACAGTATTGCGTATGATATTTACCGAGATACATTCCAGAACAATCTGTATGGCTACGGAACAGCCAAAGCCCTGATTTTATTCGTTGCAGTGCTGGTCATTACGATTATTCAATTGTCTATTTTCAAACGCAGGGAGGTTGAAGCCTGATGCAACGCAGCCGTACGGTACGTATTTTGCTGGAAGCGGGCATGATTGTATTATCACTGTTATTTTTGTACCCGCTGTTTCTCGCCATTAACAATTCGTTCAAAAGCTTCGCTGAGGTCATGACCGACGTCATTGCACTGCCCAAGCAGCTTTCGCTGGATAACTATGTATACGTATGGAAGTTCATTGACTATCCTCGCTTATTTCTGAATAACACGATCATTACCTTGCTCGGGCTTGCAGGCATCGTGCTAATATCCTCCATTGCTGCCTATAAGCTGGCACGGACGAAAAGCAAGTGGAGCTCCGCCATTTACATGCTGTGCATCATGCCGATGCTGATTCCATTCCAATCTATTATGCTGACCGTTCTGCGACTGGCGAAAGACTTGAATTTGGCAGACAGCACTTGGGGACTTGGCCTGCTGTACTGGGGTTTCGGAGCCCCGCTGGCAGTGTTTATCTATCATGGCTTCGTGAAAGGCATTCCGGTCGAGATTGACGAAAGCGCCAAGATCGACGGAGCCTCAGGCTTTCGGCTTTTCTTTTCCGTCATCTTTCCGTTGCTGAAATCGGTCACCGCCACCATTGTTATTATCGACGTGATGTGGATATGGAACGATTTCCTGCTTCCGCTGCTCATGGTCAACGGCTCACCTAGCACCAAAACGCTTACCCTGGCCGCCTATACCTTCGTCGGGCAGTATACATCCGACTGGCAATATGCCATGACCGCGATGGTAATGGCTGTGCTGCCCTCCATTATCGTATTTATCTTTCTACAAAAATACATTGTTAAGGGCGTAGTGGCCGGGGCCGTCAAAGGCTGAGACTACTACACCCTTATAGACAATCCAAAGAGGACTTGCGTAAAGCTTACGCAAGTCCTCTTGTCTTCGTGATGTCCATGCCTGTACTCTGGCCTTATTTATGCTTAACCCATTGGGCGTTATCGATCGGCCAAAAAACCACATCCGCACGTCCAACAATATCCTTGATGGAAACAAAACCAATAGCACGGCTATCCCTACTATTATTGCGGTGGTCACCCATCACAAAGATATACCCCTCAGGAACCTTGGATTCGGTAATGGTCCCATTGGGAAAGTCCACATTATTGTATAATTCTCCCTTGGCATGAGCATCCTGGATAGCTCTTTGAATGTATGGCTCCTCTACTTTCTTACCGTTTACATAAAGTTGATCACCTTGATACTGAATGGTATCTCCAGCCACTCCAATAACACGCTTAATAAAATCTTTTTGTTCCTTCCTCACATGGAATACAACAACCTCGCTTGGCTTGGGATCACGAAAATCGTAAATCATCTTATTCACGACCACTCGCTCATCTGTCTTGAAGTTCGGTTCCATGGATGCTCCCTCGACAATAAACGGCGCAAACAATAACCAACGTATAATGAACACGAGCACAATAGCTACAACAATTGCTTTGAGCCAATCCATCATCTCATGTTTCACTCGCGGTTGCTTTTCGTGCAATGCTTCGGAAACTGAATTCGTCAAATGCTTCCCATTCTCCATGCACTAAATCCGCCCTTTCTCACGGTTTTATTTCTATTATATGTATAATGTATAAGCATAATCAAATTTTCCTAGTCTAGCAAAGCCATATTTTTAGTTGAAACAAAAGTGTGAACTTTTTTTCACATTATCAAAAAAGCAATAAAAAACTATTGATGCAAACGTTAACATATATTACACTGTGCATATACTTCTTAGAGCGTTTTGGACTTATGATAGGTCAATCTGTTCCCCCGGGAGGTGTCCTGCCTTTTAATGGAATGGCAGCATGAGCCGCTTTTATATGTGCTATCTTCTTTTAAAATATGAGCTCAGATAAGGAGGAATTTACATGTTTAAACGGAATGATCGTCCAAAAAACGGATTTAACGCTCTAAGACTCGGTATTTCTTTTGTTTTTGCTTCTTCTTGCCTTCTTGGAACCGCTTACGCGGATGTTCCATCCAACAGCCTTCCCTCTTCCACACTCACAGAGGAGGCAGTCAGTGCAACCAATCCAGCAGCTGTTTCCACTACGTTAGCGGCAGGTGATTTGTATGTGGCTCCAAATGGTAACGTGTCCAATCCAGGCACCATTTCTAGTCCTACCACCCTCGAAGCAGCACTGACACAAATTGCCCCTGGCAAAACGATCTACCTGCGTGGTGGTAACTACGCCTACTCCTCAACAATTACAATTCAGCGTGGAAATAACGGCAGTAACGGCTCACTCAAAGGGTTAGTCGCTTACGGCAGTGAAAAGCCCGTACTTGATTTCTCTGCTCAGGCCTTTGGTTCAGCCAATCGGGGACTTCAGCTTAACGGAGACTTCTGGCTGGTCAAAGGTCTTGAGGTTAAAGGTGCCGGAGATAACGGTATCTATATCGGCGGCAGCAATAACCGGATTGAAAACGTCGAGACCCACCACAATCGGGATACCGGGCTCCAGCTCGGACGTTATTCTCCTAACGCTTCCAACAATGAGTGGCCGTCAAACAATTTGATTTTGAATTCCTACTCTCACGACAACGCCGATCCTGATAATGGCGAGGATGCCGATGGCTTTGCAGCCAAACTGACTGTAGGGCCAGGCAACGTGTTTGATAACTGCTTGGCAGCGTACAACGTAGACGATGGTTGGGATCTGTACAGCAAAACGGAAACAGGCCCTATCGGTGCCGTAACCATTTTGAACAGTGTGGCTCATCACAATGGGCAAACCTCTGATGGAACGTCTACTGCGAACAGTGACGGCAACGGCTTTAAGCTGGGTGGAGACAAAATCAAAGTCAACCACATTGTGAAAAACAGTATTGCTTTCCAAAACAAAAAGCATGGATTCACCTACAACAGTAACCCTGGCACAATCACGTTGACCAACAATACGTCATGGGACAATGGGCAAAGCAATTTCGCCTTTGATAAGGGTGAACACGTGTTCATTAACAATCTTTCTTTCGAGGGAACAGCGAGTGATAAAACAAGTGGTACAGACCAGGATAACTCCAACGTCTGGTGGAAAAACAAAAAATCGACGAATGCCAAAGGTCTCGCAGCCAGTGCAGATGACTTTGTTAGTCTCGTACCTTCCATCACTCGAAGTGCAGACGTTTCCATCCAGCTGGGGGATTTCCTTAAGCTGGCCAAAGGAAGCGATCTGATTGGCTCGGGTACTCCGAGCGGAAATATAGGGGCGCGGTAATAGCTCCAACTCATCAGGACGCCTGGCCCATCTACCAACCTAGACCATACTGCATAATATAGCGACCGGTGATTGTCCTCATAACCAGACAAAATATGAGGTGAACGGATCATGGAACGAAAAATCACACTGAAACATACACTTGCCTATGGAAGCGGTAACATGCTGGGAAGTGGTGCACTTGCTATTAGTGGTGCATGGTTAATGTACTTTTATACAACCTTCTGCGGACTGTCTCCTGTTCAGGCCGCAGCCATCTTCTCTGTTGCCAGCATCATAGATGCGGTCAGCAATCCGATCATGGGCTTTATCAGCGATAACTTTCACCGAACCCGCTTAGGCCGTAAATTCGGCAGACGCCGTTTTTTCATCATGTTGGGAATCCCGCTAATGCTCGTGTATCCGCTGCTTTGGATAGATGGGTTGGGCTTCTGGTATTACCTGAGTACGTATGTGCTGTTTGAACTGGTGTACACCTCTGTCATGGTGCCTTATGAAGCGCTAGCCTCCGAGATGACCCGAGACTTCGGCGCACGCTCCAGATTGACTGGATGGAAGGCCATGTTCGGTAAAATTGCCAATTTCGCCGCCGCTTTTATCCCTGGTCGCTTTATTGCTGCTTACGGCAAAGACTCACCATTGCCGTTCTTGTATACGGGTCTCGTTTTTGCAGCAATCCTGCTAATCGCCATGGCATTCTTATACAAAAACTCCTGGGAACGACCAAGTGAGGAACTGCAAAAGGAACTGGAAGGTGAAGCTCCGCTTTCTTTTATAGATTCCATGAAAAAGTTGTTTGTCGACATCTCTTCTACTTTTCGGGTCAAGACATTTCGTCATCATCTCGGGATGTATCTGGGCGGCTTTTCGGCGGAGTGGCTGTTTACTTCAGCGTTTACGTACTTTATTGTATTCTCCTTGTTCCAAAGCTCTGAAATGGTATCCAATCTGAATAGCTTTAACTCTGTCATTCAATTGATCTCTACCTATTTCTTTATCCAATTCTGTGTGCGTAAAGGGTTTCGTATGCCTTTCATCGCCGCACTTGTCGTCGTTTGCTTTAGCGTAGCCGGTTATGGTCTGCTCTATCTCACAGGAGCCTCTAATACAATGATATGGCTATATGTCATCACCCTGTTCATGGGGCTTGGTACGGGTGGCGTCTACTACATCCCTTGGAATCAATACACGTTCCTTGCCGATGTGGATGAAGCGTTGACTGGTCGTCGCCGGGAAGGTATTTATGCAGGGATGATGACTTTTGCCGGAAAAATGGTGCGAGCCGTAGTCGTCTTCATTCTCGGCTGGGTGTTGCAGCACTTTGGCTTTGTATCGGGAGCTGAAAGTCAGCCACTCTCTGCTCAGCACGCTATCTTTTATGTACTCGTGGTGGGTACGATCGCCCTCGCGATCATCGGTATGATGGCTTCTGTCGTGATGAAGCTGGATATTGACAGCCACAAGAAGCTAATCGCGGAGATTGACCGCCTCAAAAACGGTGGCTCCATGAAATCAGCGAAGCCGGAAGCTCGCAAAGTGTTCGAACAGCTGACAGGTTTCAGTTACGACCGGTGCTGGGGCAACAATAATGTGGGCTTCAAGAACAAACCCGTTGATCCCAAGACACATACTCCGTCTATGTAAACAGCAATAACAATTACAGATTAAACTTTACTGAAGAGGTGACTGTATCATGGCAAATTCAACATCGCAACCAACAACCAATCCTACAAAAACAGGTTCCTGGGCTGTACGTATGAGCGAGTCCGTGCTTAAGCGGAGTCCGGAATTTTATGAAAAATGGGAATATGACCATGGTGTGATTTACAGGGGTCTGGAGTGGGTTGGCGAACTGACAGGCGATCCCAAGTATATGGAATATATTAAAAAACATATGGATCACTTTGTTGATGAAAATGGCGTGATTCAGCGCTATAAAGTAGATGAATACAATATTGATCACGTGAATAACGGCAAGCTGCTCTTCTCTCTGTATCGTGCCACAGGGGATGAACGCTATAAAAAGGCAGCCTTCCAATTACGCAGTCAGCTGGAAAAACATCCTCGCACCAGCGAGGGCGCGTTCTGGCATAAACAAATCTATCCGTATCAAATTTGGCTTGACGGCTTGTACATGGGTGCCCCGTTCTATGCTGAATTTATCCTCGAATTCGGAGACCCGTCAGAATTTGACGATGTGACCCTGCAATTCAAGCTATGCTACAAGCATACACGTGATCCTGAAACGGGTCTGCTCTATCATGCTTGGGATGAGAAGCGGGAACAGCATTGGTGCAACCCGGAAACAGGCTGTTCCAAAAATTTCTGGGGCCGCTCAATGGGCTGGTTTGTCATGGCACTCGTCGACGTGCTGGACTACATCCCGGAAGATCATGCAGATCGTCCCGTCTTGATTGATATGCTGAACGAAACACTGGAGGCCTTGCTGAAGGTGCGTGATAAAGAAAGCGGCGTCTTCTATCAGGTGCTCAATCTGGGCCATGTGAAAGGCAACTATCTGGAAGCCTCTGCTTCCTGCATGATTCTGTACGCTATGGCCAAAGGTGTTCGCAAAGGTTATCTGCCTGAGCATTATCGCCAAGAAGCAGAAATCATCCGTAAAGGCATTATTGATGAGTTTATCACGATTACCGAAGAAGGACTCGTGAATCTGAACAAAACAGTGCAAGTAAGCGGTTTGGGTGGTAAGGATCGCCGGGATGGTACCTTCGCTTATTATATTAGTGAGCCGATTATAACTAATGACCCCAAAGGGATTGGCGCCTTCATTCAGGCTATGGGTGAAGCAGAGCGCATCTAAATGATGCGGACTATATACTTTAGATAGCGCAAAGGACGGTGGCGATGTGCCCCCGTCCTTTGCTCATATATATTCTACTTCATAACCTTAAATTCATATCCCTGTTTCTTCAGATATTCTATAATTTGCGGCAATGCTTTGGCTGTTTCTTCTTTACCATAAGTGTCATGCATGAGTATAATAGCTTTTTCACGGCCTTTGACTGACCTCATAAACTGGTTGATTAGTGCGGGTGCCTTCTTGGATCTTCCCTCTGCATCCTTCGTTAATACATTCCAATCTACTTGATGATAATCCTTTTCAAGCAAAACCTTATCCAGAGCAGCCATTCCCTGTGGATCTCTTCTGTTCCATGTCATGTGTCCCCCGGGGAATCGGATCATTCTGGTGGAGAATTCGGGTCCTAGTATTTTTTTTAGAACCTGATTGTTCCTCTCGATCTCCTGCATAACATGATCCGTGTTTACTCGTCTGTTCGGATATAAATACTTGTAATTATGTGAGTACGTATGGTTTCCTATCGCATGACCCTCTTTGACAATTCTTTTGATAAGGTTCCTGGTATGCTCATTTTCATTGGCTTCTTTACCTACAATAAAAAAGGTTGCCTTGACCTTCTGCTTTTTCAGAATGTCCAATATTTGAGGTGTGACCGTCACGGATGGACCGTCATCGAAGGATAAGTAGGCCACTTTTTTACCATCGGCTCCATCAGGCATCTGTCCTAGCATTTGCTGTTTTAAATATTTCTCGACGAAGGCACCATCTTCTACATCGGGATCATTTTTTGGAGGGACCACTTTATCCTTTGCCCCTGCGCCAGCTTTGGCATTAGATGAGTCCTTGGATGCAGCATCTGTTTTTTTAGCAAGCTCCTGTGTCGGCGCGTGTGATTTGCTATCCGTAACCTTTATCGCAATAAAAGTAATACAACCTGCCACAAATAATACAATAGCAATCAGCATCAGCCTTCTTCTGTTCCTCTTCAAGCGATGCTCTCTTGTTCTGCTATGTGAATAACCCTTTTCCATTAGATTATGTACCTCCACACTAAAATAAGAAAAACCACCAGAGCAGGGTGAAAGCGCACCTTAGAACGAGCATTGGAAAACTCTGAAGTTTAGCCGATGAAAGTTTAAGGATGCACTTCAACCAGGGGATGAACAACCTACTCCCGGTGGTTTCTTATCTTGCATTTGCATAATTTATAAATATCATTTCGGTTTTATCAAGATTGCTTCGTTAGGGCTTGAGCCAGCAAAGATGCATAGGCTTTAGCACCCTTAGGTTTTAAATGTACTCCATCATGCTCAAAATATGAGTCTTTACCGGAACTTGCTGCATACCAGTCAATCATTGTAATTCGCGGATCTTGGGATGCAGCCTCGGCAAGATGCTTGTTTACAATGCTCTCCCAGGGCCTAGGTACACGGGTATTCACAAGTATAATACGCTTTGCATCCTTCAGGCTGGCGAGCAGATCAGATAACTGGTCCTTGGTAAAAGCACCGTTCGTGCCCAGTTCGATAATCACCGTCTTGCCCAGTTGTCTGTTCTGTCTCAATTGCTCCAGTACAGCAGGCGCTTCCGTCATTTGACGGCCGATCCGTCCATCCACAACAGCCCCCGGGAAGTATTCCTGAATGTACGACTGTACATCGAGCATGACAGAGTCTCCAATGGCGGTCACGCTTGAGCCATCCCCTGTTACAGGCTTAGCTTGTTTGGACTCAGTCGAAGACTCCCCAGACTGTGTCGTAGCAGTATCCGTACTACCCGCCTTGACTGCCGTGTTTTTAGGCGTCTCGGCTTGGGACGGAGGCTTATTATCCTTGGCTCCTTGAGGCTTAGTGGCTATAGGCTCTTTGGAAGCAACGGACACCGTTCCGTGAAGCGGCGGCATCGCCTTTGCCTTGGCAATTGGCTTCTCATCACTGGCTGCTGCCTGCAATGTTGCATCAGGAGATGCCGCGTACAGGTGAACGGTACCTATACCAATGCCTATACAAAGCATTGCTGTTGCCGTTGTAGGCAGCCATCTCCACCGCGCTTGTCGACGAACCGCTGAGCGAATTCCTGCCAGCCAGTGCCGGAATCCTTCATGCCGAATCGGTTCCTCTATATATTTAAACGAAAGAGACGCCAGCAGTACGGTAGCTAGCAATTGTAAAAAGATACGCATCACATGCACACCATCGGTATCCACCTGAGGTGTCGTTAGCGTGATAACCGGAACATGCCATAGATACAGTCCGTAGGAACGGGCCCCGATCCAGCGCAGCGGCTTGCGTCCAAGCAGACGACCGAGATGGCTCACCGGGTGTGCCAATGCTGCGATCACAATAGCAGTGACCACTGCAATCCCCAGCAAGCCGCCGCGGTACATAGACGGGTCGTATTCATTCGAGGCCCACGCCCAGTGGCAAAGCAGCAGCAGGCTAACTGCACCGACGCCATCGAGAAGCAAGCGCGCCTTGGCAGAAGCATGCTCTTTTAACTTGCCGCTTGGCCATACCAAGGCCAGCGCCGCACCAATCAGCAGAGCGAAGCCGCGTGTATCGGTGCCATAATATACCCGGCTCGGATCACTTCCCGGTACGTAAATCACGGCCATCAGGAGCGCCGAGATTAACGCCAGACAAGTCACCCATCCGGCCAGTACAATACGCTTGGGCATGTACTTCAGCCCAAGCGCCAGCAGTAATGGCCACAGGATATAAAACTGCTCCTCCACTGCCAGCGACCACAGATGTCCAAGTGGAGAAGGAGGTCCGAAACTTTCAAAATACGAAACCTGATGGAAAATAAACCACCAATTGCTCATATACATCAATGCGGCAGGTACATCTCCGCGCAAGGCCGTAAGCCGTGATGGATCGAAAAGCAACGAGCACAGGACAATGACAGCCACAACTGTCAGCATGGCAGGCAACAACCTTCTGGCACGACGCACCCAGAAATCTTTCATTTTAAAACTATGATATGTATCCCACTGACTGACCAAAATATCTGTAATCAGATACCCTGACAAAGTAAAAAATATGCCTACACCCAGCAACCCACCCGGCAACCAATCCGGATTCAAATGATACACAATGACTGCGATGACCGCCAGTGCTCTTAACCCATCCAAACCTGGCATATAACGACGTTGTGGCGACAACCGATTAGACTTCATTTCAGCCGCCGTCCTTCTTGCAAATTCCAGCTTCCTGTCTGTTTCAATGCTCTTCTGCCCTTTCCCTCTCCTGCACATCGTCTGTCGATGCCCTATAGCCTTTTCATTCATTATATAAAACTTCATAATCGCAATGATTTCATTGAAGTTAAAATTAATGACAATGTTTTTATTATATCATTCCTTTCCACACTTAGGTAACCACTGATAGATATACAAAAAAAGGTATCTCTTCCCTTAGGAAGAAAATACCTCTTTTCAAGTTCGTATCTATTAAAATTTGATGATCCCTGAAGTATGAAGGAAGACCAACAACATCAGGATTGGTGCAACATACCGAAGACCGAACAACCATACACGGAACCAGAGAGGTTTGAGATTGGCATGTTCGCCAGCCGTTTTCCAATAGTACCCTGTGAATATAACAATCAGCAAGCCACCGAGCGGCAAGAAGATGTTGGAGGCTGTGAAGTCAACAAAGTCAAAGAAGGATTTATCGCCCACCTTTAACTCTGGAACCAACCCCATGGACAACGCAGAAGGAACGCCCAGCAACAGACACAGGATCGACACGATAAGAACCGAGCGAATCCGGCTCCAACGGAACCGTTCCATAACATAAGCTACAGGTACCTCCAGCAGGGATACCATAGAGCCTAATGCTGCAACTGCCAGCAATACGAAGAACAGACCACCGAAGAAAGCTCCGAAAGGCATGGCAGAAAACGCAGCCGGTAAAGCAATAAAGACCAAAGACGGCCCTTGGGCAGGGTTAATACCAAAGGAGAAGGTTGTAGGGAAAATGATCATACCTGCGATAAACGCATAGATTAAATCCCCGCCACCAACTGCCAGCATAGCTCCACCCAGCGATTGTCGACGATCCACATAAGCACCATATGTGACCATAATCCCCATCCCCAGTGAGAGGGAGAAGAAAGCATGTCCCAAAGCAACCAATGCAGACTCAATACTCAGCTTAGAAAAGTCGGGGTTCAAAAAGAAGGATACACCCGCACCAGAACCTGGAAGCATGAGAGCGTTAATCATCAACACGAGCAACAGGATAACTTTAGCAGGAATCAGAATTTTATTGAACTTCTCAATTCCGTTCGATACCCCAAGGGTAACCACGACTGCTGTAAATGCAAAAACAATTAACAACCATACCAACGGCGCATAGCCGGAGGAAAAAGAAGCGAACTGTCCAGCAAAATCATTATTTGAAAACAGACTTCCACTAAATGCTTCTACAGCATAATGCAGTGTCCATCCCCCTACAATGGCATAAAACGACAAAATAACAAACGGCACGATAACAAACATAATGCTCATCTTGCCCCAAATTGGATGTCCGCCTACTTTCACCATTGCAGAGGCAGCACTTCCTCGACCTGCACGTCCAAGCGCAAGCTCTGCTAAAAGTACAGGCAAACCAACAAGCAACAGGCAGACAATAAACAACAAGAAAAACGCAGCTCCGCCATATTGTCCGGTAATATAAGGGAACTTCCAGATGTTACCTAACCCTGCCGCGCTCCCGATCGCTGCCAGTATGAATCCAGCCGACGAGAAGCGTTCATTTTTATCAGACAGGTTATTCTGCCCCTTGCCCAAATTCATTGTATCCCCCTCATTCTCTCTACTTACGCATAAACTTGAGCATGCGTACATAAATAATTTTTTCTCATTATAGCGTAA
The DNA here is from genome assembly GCF_050516475.1 of Paenibacillus ottowii. Taxonomy (NCBI): domain Bacteria; kingdom Bacillati; phylum Bacillota; class Bacilli; order Caryophanales; family Paenibacillaceae; genus Paenibacillus; species Paenibacillus ottowii. Next base: position 3,189,096 of record NZ_CP191577.1, read on the forward strand.
GTAGGATGCAAGGTCATGCATAATTTTTCACTATTTCCGGATTTATTTTCATAATGCTTGGTATCTACACAATACTACAAAAAACTACATTTTTTCTTCCGTATCCTTCTTTGTAATGGTCTCTCCCATACGATTGGATACTTTTTGATAAATATACGAAATGGCTAGTAATACAACTCCAAAGGAGAAATAGGCTACAATCGTGCTTCCCGACGTTAACAGGTGTAGATCGTACAAAAGCAGCTTACCTGTCGATAGCAGGGTTAAGCCCAACCCAAACCGGCGGATGTAGACCACTCGTTTGAGGAAGCCGTATACAATATACAAAATAGCCAGCAGCAGATACACCAGACTGAACGCAAGACCCGCGTCTCCCAGATGGAACTGAACCCCGAGAAAGGCAGTAATGATCCCCAGCAAATATACACCCATAATGACCGGATACAGCTCATTACTTCTATAATGTCGGGTCGTCAGCGCGTTTAGGAAATCCCTGCTGCTGAAGAACACCAGTACATTAAAGGCTGTTAGTACAACCAATGCTACATAATCCGCAGCCGTATTTTGCGCATAGTCCTCATGCAAGGTAGGAATCGTTACGGTAACCACCAGTGCCAGCACGTAGCCTATCACATACAACGCCAGACTATAGTATTTAATCACCCGATCGTAGAGTAGCTTCACTTTAGGCAGGAAATAAGCCAATACCAGCGATACGCAGGTGAACAACAATACCTTATACAAGGTGTAATGTGCAAACTCATCAGATACGACGATGTTATACCAATGCCCAGCTTCATACAAAAGGTAAAAGTACACATTCACCAAAGCTGCATACTTAAAACCTTGCATGATATGCATTTCGTACAACCGATTGTTTTTGAAAGCATTCGGACGGCTAAATTCAATCGCATAGAAGACAGTAACGATTAACATTCCCAATGTAATAAGCGTATATTTAAGCCCAAAATAATCCGTCTCAAAGCCTGATAAGAGATATATAGGGAAATCGATGAAAAAGAATGCGCCCAGACACAGTGCTAGAATGCCCCAGCCTGCACGTTCCAATTCTTTTAAGCGATAACGATGTCCATATAGTGTGAGAAGTACTGCCTCGATTAACCAGCCCATGGACAACCATCTGACTCCAAACTGGAATGGAATCATGAGAATGGCAAAGGTCAATGATGTCGCATAAAACAGTACTTTGGTTTGTTTCTCCTCTGGAATATATCGACGAACCCATTGACCCAACCCCCCATACACCAAGCAAAATACGAGTGCCAGCAAGCCTTTGTAATCATCCAGACCTGCATCGCCGAATAGAGAATACAGAACGGAACAGCTCACGACTGTATTTAAAGCCAATAGGGAGAAATCCAGCCAGGATAGTTTTGTTTTGAATCGGAACGGCACCCACAGTGTCATCCCAAGATACATTGCAAATGTAATGATTGCATATAGCATGCTGGCTATGGTGCTGTCTGATAACCACGCGAGTACAACCATTAATGGGGTATTAAGCAGAAAGCTGATATATTGCACGATGACCCACCGTTTGCGGAAGGATACGAGCAGGATCAGCAAGTTCAGCAGGAATAGATAGCCCATCGAGATGTACACGGCGTTTCCTTCCAGCCCGTTTGCTGCCATATAAGAGAATAACGGGAGATAGCCCCCTACTAAACCAAAAGAACATATTGTGCGAGATTCATATCTTAATGACAACAGCACAGCAGTGACCGTAACGAGAACGGACAAGCCTATGCCTGTATAAATTCCTATGATCTCTAACAAAAAGTAGCTATAAAAAATGGACCCGTATAGTACAGAAATACCACCGCCCAAAATCCCGAGCGCAAAGGTCTGTTTCTGCTTGCGATACAACCACTCGCCGCCGCCCAGCATCAGCGCTCCTAGTAAAAAGAAGGCAACGCCCTTCATATTTCCGGTAAACCAGTTCGAGTATGAGTATTTAAAGGCAGCTCCCACACCCAAGATAATGAGCAAAATCCCCAGCTTGTTGATCCAGTTCAATCCCAGCATCATTTCAAACTGGTTCTGCTTCATACGCTTCTGCATTGTTTCTTCGCTAATCTCTTCTTCTTCGAGCTGCTGAAAATCGTTTGCCGTTTGATGGAGCAAATTGCGCTCTGCTTCCTGAAACCGCCTGCGCTGCTCCATGATCCGGTCACGAATCTCCTCCGAAAATAGTCGCAGTCTAGCGACAATCTCGTCCTGATCTTCTTTAAGCTCATGAGTGGTTTGCTGAATAAGCTGGTCCACCCGGTTTTTAGCCCCATATTCAATGGATGTCAGCCGATTTTCCCCTTCTGTCGTTCTGGAAGCAAAATAGGTCTCCAGCTTTTCCCGCGAAATGCGAATCATATTCGCCTTTTCGCTCAGCATTTGCTCCGTCAGCGCAGTGCGCAGCTTACTATTTTCCTGCTCAATATGTCGTACCCGCTCTTCCAGCTGAACGCAGCGAGCCTGATAATCCTCGAACTTTTTTCGCAGCACCTCATTCTCCAGAATGATATCTGAAGCTTCATAGTCTGCAATTAATGTTTGATACTCCTTGAGCAGCTTGTTCTGTTCTTGGCGGATCGTATGTAAACGATCTTTAAAATCCTCCATGTTCTCCTCCATCGCTGTTCGTTGTGGTAATCATTACATTTTACATGAAATTAAAAAAGCATTATAGAGACTATAGCCCATTTTGGATGCTGAATTAGGGCTAATACTTATATATTCTTCCAGTTTTATCATCGCAGATGAAGTAGAATGGAAATACATAAGAAATAAAGCCTACCTTTCCCTTCGCAAACATGAAACCCGCATTATTTACACTGTGTATTTATTTTTATTGAAAAGGATCGTGTTGAAAAGCGGAAGTAATCCAGTGTACAGACTTACGCTCTTGATTAACTTGCCAAAAATCCGTATACTAACAAAAAAGCAAACGACATTATGCCTATGAAGAGCATCCAACTCGGAGGCGTTTACGCCAAGGATTATACGTTAGTGTACGATATGGCGATATGTTCCTAAGTAAACCGGACCCGCCCGTTAAAGCGGAGCAAAGTGGATTGGAGAGCCATGACATCTGTCATGCTGTCCGGTCAATTTGGGTGGCACCGCGAGATCAAAGCGCTCCTCGTCCCATGTGGATGAGGGCGCTTTTTGTATTTTTATCCGAAAGGGAGTGCGGTGTCATGTTAGATATCAAATGGATTAGAGAGCACCAAGAACAGGTTCAGAGAGCAGCGGACGACAAAGGAATACAGGTATCGGTCGCAGAACTGTTGACCCTGGATGATCGGAGAAAACAGCTGCTTCAGGAAGTGGAACAGCTTCGTCAGACGCGCAATCAGTGTAGTCAGGATATTGGGGCGCTAATTCAGACCGGGAAAAATGAACAGGCGGTTGAGGCCAAGCGTCAGGTCAAGGAAATTAACGGACGGCTAGATCTTCTTGAGGCACCGCAACAGGAAGTAGAGCAACAGTTTCAACAGCTCTTGCTTCTGATTCCTAATATCGTATCGCCAGATACGCCGCGAGGCCAATCAGATCAAGATAATGTAGAACTGGAACGGGTCGGGACGATACCCGACTTCGGATTTGAGCCCAAGGATCATATGACGCTCGGTCAGCTTCACAACCTGATCGACGTGCCTCGCGGTGTCAAAACAGCCGGTACCCGTAACTACTATCTGACGGGAGCTGGGGTCGCTTTGCACCGGGCCGTGCAGCAGCTTGCTGTTGATCTGCTAAGCGAACGAGGATTTCAGCTGTTGGACGTTCCATTAATGGTACGCTCGGAGGCCATGCGCAGCACGGGCTTTTTCCCGCTCGGGCTGGATCAGACATACCGCATCGCAGGAGAGGATCAATGGCTTGTAGGCACCTCGGAAGTTCCGCTGGTCTCGTATTACAGCGGCGAGATTGTGGACGTTACGGACCCGATTCGGCTCGCAGCCGTATCCGTATGCTTCCGCAACGAGGTCGGCTCGGCCGGAAGGGACGTACACGGACTGTATCGTGTACACCAGTTTGCCAAGGTGGAGCAGGTCATCATCTGCGAAGCAAGCCTGGACGCTTCAGAGCAGATGTTTCAAGAGATTACGCGTAATGCGGAAGATCTGCTTCAACTGCTGGAGCTGCCTTACCGCAAGATGGCTGTCTGTACAGGCGATATGTCGCAAAAAACCTACAAGCAGGTGGACATTGAGACCTGGATGCCTAGTCGACAGGCTTACGGCGAAACACACTCATCGTCTCAGCTGCTTGATTTTCAGGCGCGTCGTTCCAACATCCGGTATCGTAATGCGGATGGCAAACTACAATATTGTTATACGCTAAACAATACAGCGGTCGCTTCGCCCCGCATTTTGATCCCGTTGCTGGAGCATCATCAGCAGGAAGACGGCTCGATCAGAATTCCGGAGGCTTTACGTCGGTATATGCCGCAGCATATAGAATTTTTGTGTCCATCTACTTTATGAAAACATGAGCATACTAAGAAGAATTAGTAACCAGTGGGTAGTGCCCAATGAATAGGATTTCCCATTGTAATCATTGCAAAAAGAAAGACGAAGGATAGCTATCCTTCGTCTTTTTAAATATTTTATTGTGCGTCTGCTTCCCACGCGGTTGCAGGGCCAAAAAACTCATAGTGGATATCCGATGCAGGGATATTCCACTCCTTCAACAGCCCGTATACGGACTGCATGAATCCCTGAGGACCGCAGAAGTAATACTGAGCGTTACGTTCCGGTATCACGGATTGCAGCCAGGCCAGATCCAGATGTCCTTCCTTATGAAAGGCCTGAGCTAGTCGATCCTGCTCCGTTGGTCTGCTGTAGCACCACCGAACTGCGGCCTGTGCATGTGTAGCGACTAGCTCCTCAACCTCATTACGCAGAGCATGGTTATCTCCGCTGACTGCTGCGTGGACAAAAGTGACGGGCCGATCCGGAGCAGTCTCTACCAGGGAAGCCAGCATGCTGACCATCGGGGTAAGCCCAACTCCACCGCTGATCAATACAACAGGTCTGCGATCTGTCCGATCCAGCGTAAAATCACCCGCCGGTGCAGATACTAGTATTACATCGTCCTCCTGCACGTGCTTATGCAGATACACAGATACTTTGCCCGCTGGACGAGACCCTACAGCATCTTCTCGTTTTACCGATATCCGATAGTAAGGTTTTCCTGGTGCACTAGAAAGGCTATATTGACGGATATGGGTATTATGTTCACCCGGAATCTCCATCTTCAAGCTGATATATTGCCCAGGCTCGAATGCAGGCAGCACCTGTCCATCTTGCGGAACCAGGTAAAAGGACGTAATTTGGTTGCTTTCCTTAACCTTTTTCTGTACAACAAAGTTCTTAAAGTCTGACCAACCTCCCTGCTGCTGTTCAGCATTCTTGTACATTTCAGCTTCCACATCTATAAACACACTCGCGATCACACCATAGGCCTCGGCCCATGCGTTGATGATCTCATCTGTTGCCGCATCCCCCAGCACATCCTTGATCGCGGCGAGCAGATATTTTCCGACGATCGGATAATGCTCTGGCTTAATTCCCAAACTGCGATGTTTATGTGCAATCTGACGAACCACTGGAAGGATTTCCTCCAGACGGTCAATGTGCTGTGCAGCCGCATATACAGCATTGGCCAGCGCACCCTGTTGACGTCCTTGCTTTTGATTGGCGTGATTGAATATATTGAGAAGCTCAGGATGAGCCTCAAACATTAACTGGTAAAACCGCTTGGTAATTGTAGTTCCATGTACCTCCAAAACAGGTACGGTCGATTTGATCGTTGCAATGGTTTGCTCACTTAGCATTGTTGTATCCCTCTTCTCTCCAAAATAATGATGAACAAAAAGTGTTACAACATAGCTCCCTTTTGTTAACCCTCAATAAAAGCAAGTATACCCACATAAAGTAACCCTTTATGTGATTCCAGTCACTTTAAATTTGAAATAATGTGAACATGTCAGTGACAAAACGCACAATCATATACATTTTAAGTATAGATAATAGCACATTTACAAGTAAGAAAAGAAGGGATGCTCCTTTTAAACTCAGCTGACCCCATCCTCTTTTTCATTCAGTATCGAATCCAATTTCTGATTTGAAAAACTTCAATTTATTCCACTTGTAAACGTTTCCAATTAAGATAGAATCGTAGATGAGGTACCGGACAAGCTGTTCGGGTCCATCCTATTTATATGGGAGGCAGATGATATCGTGAAGTGGATGTATAGCAAATGGCTAGGCATATGGGTTTGCCTAATACTCGTATTCGTAAGTACAGGGCTTCAACCTAATGCTGCACAGGCCAGTTCGACAGATGTGACCCAAGCAACCTACGGGGCAGAGACGAACCAGGCACTGGATGGTGGTTTGGGCGCACCCCCTGCTGAACTGTCCTTGAGCACAACAGCAAGCACAGCCATTACGAACGGAACGGATTGGAAAGATACCGCAGGCAACCCGATTCAGGCGAATAGCGGCAATATCCTGAAAGTAGGCGCCACTTATTATTGGTATGGCGAGCATGCCGAAAATTGGAAATTTGAAAAAGTGAACGTATATACCTCGACCGATTTAAAAAATTGGTCCTTCCGCAACAGCATTCTCACCAAAAATTCCGCCCCTGAGCTGAATTCAAGCAAGATCGAGCGTCCCAAAGTCATCTACAACAAATCCACCGGTAAATATGTATTATGGGCACACTATGAAAATGGCACGGATTACTCACTCGGTCGCGTAGCTGTCGCTACCAGCGATACACCCGACGGGAATTTTATCTACCAAGGCAGCTTCCGTCCACTCAATTACGAGTCCCGTGATATGACAGTGTTCACAGATACCGACGGTAGCGGCTACCTCATTACAGCTTCCCGTAAAAATGGCGGCGCCAACGATACGATGGCGATCTTCAAGCTGACAGCCGACTATACGGGCGTGCAGTCGTTCGTTGGCTGGATTTTTGAGAATGGTTATCGTGAAGCGCCTGCTGTTGTGAAAAAGAACGACACCTACTACCTGTTCACCTCGCAAGCATCCGGCTGGTATCCCAATCAGGGCGCCTATGCAACCGCCAGCTCTATGACTGGGAGCTGGTCTGCTTTGTCGCCCTTCGGTGATCCAGCGGCTTATGGATCGCAAATCCACTCCATTGCCACGATTACAGGCAGCGCAGGAATTAGCTACATCTATATGGGTGACCGCTGGAACCCGCTCAATCTGAGCGACCACAAATTTATTTGGTTGCCACTGACCTTGAATGATGCTAATAAAACAGCAACCCTCAATTGGTACAGTAGTTGGGATCTGGATGCTGCCACAGGCAAAGTCACCCTGCCATCTCTTGTGAATCACGCGCTAGGCAAAACAGCAACTGCCAGCTCTGCCGCATCCGCTTCTCCAGCTTCACTGGCGAACGATGGCAATCCCCAAACCTCATGGAAGGCTACATCTGCATCCTGGCCTGCTTGGTGGCAGGTTGATTTGGGCAGCACCAAGACGATTAACGAAGTGGATATTTCATGGTTTATGTACAAAGGATCTGAAGCATATTATAAGTATAAAATCGAATATAGTACGGATGGTGTTCATTATTCCACCATTGACCGCACAAGCAATACCGCATATGGCTTTACCAGCGACAAAGTTAACTTCCAAGCCCGTTACGTGCGCATCAATCTTGTAAATGCGGTGTTATTTAATAATCCAAACAACTGGTACACCCCAACGGTGCATGAAGTCAGGTTGCTTGGCAATTAACTTGCTTCATTAAAAAGGAACATGGCAGGAGAATCCCATACTTAATAGGCTTCTTCTGCCATGTTTGCTTTACCACCTGTCTCGTACTCATTCGCTCAACGCATCCGATTCACTGTGGTAAACACAAATTTATCGTAACGATGTCGTGAGAATGAGTATTCAAACGGTATACCCGTATCTAGATAGCCTACTTGCTCAATTTCCAAAATTGGGTCATCCGCAGCACAATCCAAGTGTTCCCGATCCAGTTCTGTCGACTTGGATGCTCGGATTGTACGATGCGAACCCACAATATTAAGGCCCAACTCCTCCTTAATATGTTTGTATACCGAGCCGTACAGCACCTCCTCGGTAATACCGCTGATTAGCTTGGTGGGCATATACGTGCGTTCGATAACATAGGGCTCGCCCTCCACCACACGCAGACGGACCACATGATATACGGGAGAATTGGCATCAATAAATAAATGGGTCGCCACCTCTTCGGATGGAAATTGAACATCAAAGGCGATTATTTTATTTTTAATTTCTTTCCCGCGCAGCACGTTGGTTAGCCCCAGCATTTCATTCACAACGACATTAACAGGTCCATTATGAACCGATTTGACGATAAAGGTTCCGTGTCCTCTTTTACGATTCAGTAGCCCGTCCATCACTAATGTGTCCAATGCCCTCTTAATCGTCATTCGACTGACACGAAACTCCTTAGCCAGTGAGATCTCGTCGGGGATCGGGTCATCAATACTGTAGCTCTTATTCAGAATGCGCTCTTTGACCTCGCGTGCAATCTGTTCGTATTTGTTCATTTGTCTACCACCTGTACTAAAAATTGTTTTATGTCAGCATTTTACCAAAAAGATCGGTAGCGCTGTTTTTTTATTCTGCAGGCGGGACGTTAAGGTATTACGGTATATAAATAAGTATACCGAACATTATACTTTCTCACCAGCGGTATACAGCATAACTCATTTTCAATAATTGAAGAAAAAAGGCGGCCCAGAGGACCACCTGTCTTCTTAGAATCCGTTGTTCTCAATCACCTGCTTGAACCAGTGCCCACTTTGTTTAACGGATCTTTTGCCTTCGTTCTGAAGATCGACAGATACGAAGCCATAACGATTTTTATAAGCGTTCGTCCAGGACCAGTTGTCCATAAATGTCCATAAGTGATAGCCTTTCACATTGGAGCCTTCTGAGATGGCCCGTTGGACCCATTTGAGATGCTCACGGATAAAATCAATGCGATAGTCATCATGGATCATGCCGTTTTCATCCCTGAATTTTTCTTCACCTTGAACGCCCATTCCGTTTTCTGAAATGAAGCATTCAATGTTGCCATAATTTTCTCTGACATTGGTCAGAATGTCGTAAATGCCCTTCTCATAAATCTCCCAGCCTCGCATCTCATTCATCTTACGACCAGGCATGGCGTAATAATCGAAGAATCGTTCCGGCACAAAAGGTGCATCTGGATTCGGCAGACTCTCGCGGGCCTTGACTCTGCGTGGCTGATAATAGTTAATCCCCAGCAGGTCCACAGTGCCCTGACGTATAATCTCCCGATCTCCGTCTTCCATGCTTGGTAAAAAACCCTCTTGGCGTAACAACTCCACGAGCAAAGGATTGAATTCTCCCGTCACAGATGGGTCTAAAAAGGAACGGTTAAAGAACGCGTCGCATATTTCAGCAGCCCGCACGTCTGCTGGATGCTGACTACGCGGATAGCTTGGCGTCAGGTTCAAAATAATACCGATTTTGCCCTTATAGCCTCCCTCTCTGTATGCCTTAATGGCACTCGCGCTCGATAACAGGGTATGATATCCCACCTGTACAGCTTTCCCGAAATCCACTTCATTTGGATAGTGGAAATCGTACAGATAGCCGCCTTCCACCGGGACAATCGGCTCGTTATGCGTAAACCATTTGGCTACACGATCCCCGAATAGCTCAAAGCAAGTGTTAGCGTAATCTACATAAGCTTCGACCGTCTCCCGGTTCACCCAGCCTCCTTTTTCCTGTAAAGCCATCGGCAAATCAAAATGATACAGATTCACAAACGGCTCAATCCCCGCCTGATGCAACTCTGCAATGACGGCATTATAGAATTGAACCGCCTTTTGGTTCAATTCCCCTCTTCCTGCCGGAAACAGGCGTGACCAGGAAATAGAGAACCGGAAGGAGTTATGACCAAGCTCTTTCATGAGTGCAATATCTTCTTTGTAACGAGTATAGAATCGGGATGTATCGCCAGGTCCTACCCCGTCATAAAAACGGTTTGGCTCCTGCTCAAACCAATAATCCCAAATGTTCGGTCCTTTGCCGTCTCCCTCCACGGTTCCCTCTGTCTGGGTAGCCGAGGCTGATGAGCCCCACCAGAAGTCGGATGGAAAACGGTATTGAATGGCTTGCTGCTCTATATCTTTCATTTCGGTATGATTCACAGCTCTACTCCTCTCTCTTTTGCAATGAACAAGTCTGCTAAACTAGCAGCTCATTCACACTACATTCCAACAGTTTGATCCTTACCTACAATAGCTGCTTGGTTAAGCTCCTCTTCCTGCTCTTTCCGAACGTTCATCCGATCAATAATTTTCAGGAATGGGAACCAGATGACAAAGACGACAGCCATATTAAACAACTGCAGTATGCCTCCCATTAGAGATCCCGTAGCCATCATTCCACTAAAGAACAACGGCATCGTCCAAGGAACCTGTATCCCGTTTGGCGGCGGTACAATCCCCGTAGTCATGGCAAAGTAAGTAATCAGCGTAACGATCATTGGAGCAATGACCCATGGGACAAAAATAAGCGGATTCATCACAATCGGCAAACCGAAAATGACGGGTTCATTGACATTGAACAGGCCCGGACCAAGGGCCAGCTTACTGACCTGCTTCAATTGCTTGCTCTTCAGGAAGATCAGAATCGTAAGCACGACAGCCAGTGTCATACCTGTACCACCGATACCTACGGTGTAAATATCCACAAACTGCTTGGTGATGATATGCGGCAGTTCTGCTCCTTTGGAGTACGCTTCATAGTTTTCAAGTGCCAGCGTATTCCAGATTGGGTCCATAACCGAGTTGATAATAATTTGACCATGAAGCCCAAAGAACCATAAAAGCTGAACAAAGAAAATAGCAATTAATGTAGGTATAATACCACTGCCCAAATGCACCAAAGGTGCCTGTACAGCATGATAAATCAGATCATGCAGGTTATTATGAAGAGTCAGTGTAACGACAACATTAATGATCAAAAATACGCCCAATGTAATACATGCCGGAAGCAAAGCGGCAAACGATTTGGCTACTGCTGGCGGAACGCCTGGCGGCATTTTGATGACAAAATTCCGCTGTGTCACCCTCCGGTATATCTCAGCCGCGATAAAGGCGACGATCATACCAAGGAACATGCCTTTGGCCCCGATCCGATCCACCGGAATAACACCAGCAATCGTGGCACCGCTTTCTTGTGTCAGTACAAAAGGGGTGAGCATCAAGAAGCTGGCTAGCGCGATCATGCCACCGAATATGGGCTCGACCTTGTAACTTCGAGATAGATAATAACCAATGCCGACGATGACAAATAAGGTCATGATATTCAGTGTGGCATTAGGCGCAATGTTCAGCAGACTGCTAAAAGTCGCATAATTTCCGTCGCCCATCCACCCTTTTAGAAACGGCAGATTGATAATAACGACGATGATGGAGCCAAAAACTGTTAATGGAAATGACAGCATGAATGCATCACGCAGTACACTAAGATAGCGGTTGTTGTTCAGTTTACCGGCAATAGGTATCAGTATCCGGCTTAATTTTTCAAACAAAGCCTATTCCTCCCCGCGAAGTGACTTGCATCAATAGGGTTGCAAGCATTTCATGTCTCAAAATTCACAAATTTACAGGTCCAGCTATAAACTTCTGGATTTGAACAGCTCCAGCAGTTCTTTCACCAGATCCTTCATGGTAACCGTGGACATCAGATGATCCTCGGCATGCATCAAAAGGAGCGAGAAGGGAGTTTGAGTACCTCCCGCTTCCTTCTTAACCATTTGAAAATGGATATCATGTGCAGCACGTAAATCCTGCTTGGCTTCTTTGAGCAGTTCGTCCGCGCCTTCTACATTTTCATTTCGGTATTCAGTCAGTGCTTGAATTACTTTACTGCGAGCGCTTCCACTATGAAGAATAAGTTGGAAACTAATTTGCTCTTCCGTCAATTCAGCTATATTAACTTTATCCATTTTTGCGTTCCACCAGCTTCACGGCCTGTTCGTAGGCTTTCTTACCGTCAACCATTCCGTAGGCCATCATGTCGATCACTTCCACATGAATACCATATGGAGCTGCTTCCTTTTCCAGTTGTCCTTTAAGAAAACTCATTTGCGGGCCAATCAATACTGCGTCAGCCTTAGCCATGTCTTCTGCCGCCTGATCTTGACCTACTGCCCAAATTTCAGCCTCGTCTCCAATGGACTTAGCATATTCCTGCATCTTAGTAACCAGCAAACTTGTAGACATACCTGAGCTGCACGCCAGTAAAATTTTCTTCATGATTATTCCTTCCCTTCAAGATCTTATTGGATATTAAGTACTAGAAAACGTTTACAGCGTAATTATAAATCCATACTTTCGATTTGTCTATACATTTAATTTATATGTATAGACTTTTTTTAAAATGACATTTTTTCTTGAACATGAGCGCGATCTATTATCTTTAGTCTCTCAATAATAATCATTTTCACAATGAGAGGGTGTGCCTGATGATATGTTATGGAATCTAAAAAATGTTAACATGAACTTAACGGAGCAACCTTGAGAGCCCTCCGTACCCAAAAGAATAGCTGAGGTGAGTAGAGATGAGTAGAGATGAGAAGAGGCAAAGTAAAACCAAGCAAGAGTTGGACCGGATCGTGTTCATCGGTCGCACGTTTGAAGAGTACGTACAGATGTTCAATTTGCGCATTCCTGAACTTGTAGGTAAAAAAATTTTGGATTGTCCCGCAGGCGCATGTTCGTTCACTGCTCTAGGCTGCAACGCCTCGCTGGATGTCACCGCAAGCGATATTGCCTACGATCACAAGGTTGACGATCTACAACAAAAAGGTCAACTGGATATTACGCATGCAATGGAAACACTAGAACGTGCAAAAGATAATTATGTTTGGAGCTATTATGGAGATGTGCAAGAGCTTAGCGAGCAGCGCCGTCAAGCACTCCAGGATTGCACACAGGATATGAGGAAGCATCCAGAACGCTACGTTTCTGCGGTGCTTCCGGAGCTTCCCTTTGGGGATGAACAGTTTGATCTCGTGCTGTCTGCCCATTTTCTGTTCATGTATAGTGATCGACTCGACTATGAGTTTCATAAAAATACGATACACGAGCTGCTGCGAGTGGCCTCGGAGGAAGTCCGTATTTTTCCACTGACCGACTTAACGGGTACTCGTTACGATCTGCTAGATCGATTGATTTTTGAGCTGGAAGCGGAAGGCTTACGAGTGACGGAGATTAAGGTCCCGTACGAGTTTATGCGTAACGGCAACTCGCTATTGCGCATCCGAAAGATATAGGACAGGTTTAGAGCTTTCACACACTAGAAATTAGAAAAATTTAGAATATCAAGAAACATTCCTACATTCTTTTCGTCTATATTATGGAAGACCTTACGTATGAGGGCAGAATTTTCGAAAGCCCGAAGTTAAAAATCAACTCACAAAGGAGCTTATGCATGTTAAAAAAGTTAGGATTAGCTGCATTAATTCTGGTGACTAGCCTCTCCATTACGGGAACAGGCTGGGCCGCATCCAGTGCAACAACCATTGAGGTTTCCAAAAGTCCACTGGACTACAACATTGCTCGCCCGCTCAGCGATGGTGCTTTTCATGATGGCTTATTGGCCGCCGAAACATCTGCTGGAAGCCTTGTGTATTACAATACCAAAGGAGCAAAGGCTTTCTCTCTTCCTGCCGAAATCAAGCCTGTTGGTGAGGATTTCCATGAGCAGCGCGCTGTAGTTAAAAATACAAAAACCAATCTCTATGGATACATTAATACCAAAGGAATACTGGTTATTCCTTGCCAATATGCCGAAGCTCATTCGTTTAGCGAAGGCAAAGCCAAGGTCACCATAGCGGACACTAAGGAAAATGCCATTATAGATCGAACAGGAAAAATCCTTTCTCATTTTAAAGTAAATGGCGATTCGGAATATGTATTTACAGACGGCCTGGCTCTTGCCTATGCCCCTAACACCGGGAAGATTGGTTTTGTGAATACTTCCGGTCAACTAACAATTCCTTATCAATACAAATACAGCCGTAGTTTCTCGAATGGCTTGGCTATTGTTCAGAATAGCAAGGGTCTGTACGGTTATATCAATACGGCAGGGAAAGAAGTCATTCCACCTCAATACAAATCCGGTGGGGACTTCTCGGAAGGATTGGCTCCAGTCCAAAATGCCAAGGGGAAATGGGGATTCATCAATAAACAGGGAAAAGTCGTGATTCCCTTTAAATTTACGGATGCACAGAATTTTAGTGAAGGCTTGGCCAGTGTGAAAAATGCAAAAAACGAGGTTGGATTTATTGATAAAACCGGAGCATTGGTCATTAAATATCAACAAAAATATGATGTTGCATCTCCATTCAAGGAAGGCATTGCTTTAGTCGGTAAACAAACAAACTCATCTGTCTCAGACGGAAAATTCGGTTACATCAATCGCCAAGGCCAATTGCTAACTAAACTTGAATACAGATCTGAATCTTCTTCCTTCTCTAATGGCTATGCAGTTGCTTTTATCAAGCCAGGCAAAGCTTTCATTGTATCTAAGCATTCTGTTTCAAAATAAAAAAAGACCCTGGAAGCAGATCCACTCCATCTGCTTCCAGGGTCTTTTAGATTGCCAATATCTCAAATCCTCTTAGTCGTGTGTGTAGAATTTCACTCCTGGCAGATCAGCTGCCACCCAAGAATAATTGATAGTATTACTGTTGTAATTTTTGGTCCCCGCCTGAGCAATCTGTACTTCCTTCAAGATCGTGATGGATGAACCCTTCGGTCTGACGACGACGACATGACCGTGCCCATCTGCTTTTTTGATCCCGATCGTAGGATACCCGAGATTTGCTCTTTTTTGAGCATCCTGAAAGGTTACGGAGGACCAGCCCGGTGCCTTTTTATTCAATAAATCATCAGCCATTTGGTTGGCTAAGCCACTCGGCAAGGGTGCCGACATCGCAGACATGACATCTTGGGCGAAAATATTGCATTTCGTTCCACCTACCGGCGAATACTTTTTGTTCGTTTCCACCTTAAAACCGTCGATTACAGATGCGTATGTGCTTGCACTTCTAGCCATTGAAAATTCCCCCTGATTATAAGTTGTAGAGGAAATGACGGAGTCGCTTGAACATCTGAATGGCTTTCCACATTCAATTGATGTTGGCTTCAATTCCCTCTCAACTATTAGGGTGATTTTCGGCTTACTTTAACAACGTATTACGACAGAAAATAAACTATATTTTTATAATGTATACCCCTTATTGTTTAATCAGCACCTAGCTGAAGGCTTTCATCACTGATTATGGTTGGAACGATAAGCTCAGGAGTAGCCGCAGGCTTAGCCTGTGCAAAATAGTCTGTAAACCCCACCATTAAAGCAATGCCGATAAACAACACAAGCCATTTATGATTCTTTTTCATCATCTATAACCTCTCATTCTTCACTGCGCCCATTCAGCCACTTGAACCAGTGGAGCAAATGTCTAAATCGGTATTCATGCTGGGAGGCATACGTCCATACCTCCGGCTCTTCACCCGGTTCCTTCCAGACGAGCATGGAAAAGTGACCTTCTTCCTCGCTTGCAACCGATAGCAGCGAAAGACGATCATCACCGAATCGGTAAGGGGCCGATTCCACCCAGTAATTTCGCATATCGCTGATCCAGCTGCGGAACTGCTCAGTAGCTGCGATCCGCAGCACTTCATCAGGAAGAAGCAAGTGCTCATGGATGTCCTTCCAATCCCCGGCATATTGGTACCGCGCTGCTAACATTGGACTGAGCGGTCTGGATTTACCTAGAGCCAGCGTAGGCATACTGGTGACGGGAACGACTGGTCCAATACGCTGGATAGCACTAGCACGGGCTTCCTCCTCACTCATTCCGTAGGACATAGCCTCCACGAGAAAATCGTTCCGTCTTACACCAAATTGATGCTGGTAGTGTGACATTTCATCCTGTAGCTCTAGTGCCATACCTTGTAACGTATCTGTTCCAATCATCCCCAAACACCTCTCATTTCAAAATATAGTCGTGCAATTCTCGTTGCGCTCGATACGTAGCCCAATTGAATTCTGGCCAATCTGATTCTTCTCTCGTCATGCTCGTCAAGCGGGCTTGTAAAAACTCATCCAGCGTTCCATGTTCCTTGCGGCTAAAATCAATCAGTAGCGGAATCGCATCCGCTGATAGCTCACTCAAATATTCCTTGTCTATCACCGATGTTGTGCGATACCGTTCGAGATTATTTTCAGCTATCCGTACATCCATGCCCACATAGTTCACGACGACATAAGCGATCAGAGCAAGTACAATATAATATTTCGCCAGTGGAAGCTGACGGACATGAATACGCACAGCTGCAATGAGCAGCAGCAAGCCTAGAAAAATCATAAACGCGTGTACCAGATAGCGGGTATACGTATATCCGTATGCTTCTTCGTACATGACCAGTCGGGTATATCCTGAGTACAGCATCACACCCGAACAACCTACGAGTAGGTACAGCAGGCCGCTGTTCAATGTTTGTGCTATCCCTGAGCCGAATTCAGTCCACTTCAATACACTGATCATCAGCACAAAGTTGATACCTGTGACCATTACCAGCTCTCCGAACCCTCTTCTCGCATATTCGGCATACGAGGTTCCTTCTGGCAAAGCACCTTCCCATGCGCCAAACAGATATCCAAACTGCAGCACAACGAACACAACATACACCAGGTTCATAGCAATCAGCACTGTAGCCGTAATGACAGGATCAAACCTGATCGCGACTGGCTCGTGGTAAGGTACTGTGGATGATGGCTGAACCTCTCTCTCCGTTTTCCGCGGAGCAGGCTGTACGAATCCCCACAAGTAACAGAAGAAGCAGAAGGTGAAAAAGCAGGTCCAGATTAGCCGCAGCATGCCACTTCCAAAGGACAGCGTACCGATCCACTCAGGTATGCCGGATAACAAATTTTTGAACATCCCATCTGCCGAAGCCAGTAAAGATATAATAATGAACAATAGTGGCAAGGCGATAAGCAAACCGATCGTCACTTTACCTAACACACGTTTACGCTCATCTTTTACATTCCGAAAGGCTGCCGTTTTGGCCATCCGAAACGGAGTCACGATATGACGAAAGTTTTGATAAAACCAATGGCTTAGCGCCTGACCGATAATACCCGGTTCTGACCATCCATGCCTGTTCTCCCCAAACAGCAGCACCATATGTACGCTAATCAGAGCAGGTATAGCCAGGGCATTTAGCACATAAAAGACTAGGTTATTGAACAGCACGTATGTCAATGCCAGCATGAAAATGATCACAAATAGCAAAAGATTTATCCATGAACTGGGCTGGAAACGATCTCGATTAAAGGTATACATATAAGCATAAAATACAGCAACAAAAATAGGCATAGACACGCCCAGCCCATGTCCGTAGAACAGATATTGATGAACCAGTGCCAACACAATGGCGCCAGCAAAGGCGGACAACAACGACGGTTTTGGCAAAGACGTTCCACTCATCTTGTCATGCATGGTAAATACCTCCACAACTATGCTTTATAACCCTTATTGTAGATGATAAAATAAGAAGATAAAGAGAAATTAATCGAAATAAAATTTCCTATTTTATAAAAGCAGGTGCGCTTTTAATCAAGCATAGGAGAAAGGGAGCATGCCTGAATGAAACTTCACGCCCAATTTTTACGACTTCACTCCCATGCAGCTGACGACAGGGATGAGAACCATACCATAGAGACTACGCTGGATGAACTGGCAGCTATTTTTGACTGCACCCACCGCAATGCCTTAATGATCGTTCAGAAAATGGAGCAGCACGACTGGATCCAGTGGACTCCCCGCCGAGGCAGAGGCCGACGTTCCAGTCTGCGCTTCCTCATTCAGCCGGAAGACATTGCCGTGCAATCCATGATGCAAGCCATAGACCGCCATGATATCAAACGCGCGCTGGATGAAATTCGAGTTCACTCGCGGTCCTCCACCATGCAGGAGCATTTACAAGGCTGGCTGCTGAATTATTTCGGGCATCATGCGGAGGTGCGCAGTGATCAGCAGCAGATTGACACGCTGCGTCTGCCTATCCGTCAGCAGCTCTATACGCTGGACCCGTTGTATTTGAACTGGCTGGCCGAGTCCTTCGTATCCAGCCATGTTTTTGACGGGCTGGCCCGCCGGGCGAACGAGAGCGGTGAAATTTTGCCGGGACTGGCGCACGCTTGGGAGGTGGATACCACTCGTACGCAGTGGACCTTTTTCCTGCGTAAAGAAGTGCTGTTTCATAACGGCAAAATACTGACCGCAGAAGACGTCGTCTATACCTTTGAGCGACTGAGTCGGGCGCCGGGAAGGAGACTGTACCATTTTATTGTGCGGAAAATTCAGCACGTTCAGGCGTTAAGTCCGACAATGGTACGTTTCATACTAAAGGAGCCGAACGAGCTATTTCTGTCCTTCCTGTGTACCAGCCGGGCTGCGATTGTGCCACGTGAGCTTAATCAGGTGGGTGAAGCCGCCTTTGGCGTCCGTCCTATCGGTACGGGGGCTTTCAAGGTCACGGAAATGAACGAAAGCCTATGCATACTGGAGGCTTTTGCGCCTTATTTTCAAGGCCGTGCTCATCTAGATCGGGTAGAAATCGTCCAGCTCCCGTGGGCGACTAAGCTGGAATCGCCAGATATGGAGGACACCGCTTCTTCTTTTCACATTATCCATAATCCTATACTGGCAAGAGACACAGATACCGCATGGAGTCAGATTCACTCGGCGGCCTCGGTACGCAAATTTATCACCTGTAACACATACAAGGACGGGCCGCTGCGCAACCCGGAAATACGTGCTCGCATTGTAGCATGTCTCGATCATCGCCCCCTTCCTTCAGTAGGGGATTCATCTAACGCCAACGACTCATGCGAACCACTGGCGACGCTGCAAATTGCCACCATTCCCGAGTATAGAGCAGATGCAGAGCGGGTCGCGGCTCAGCTCGAATCCTGTGGATATACCTGTAGCATCGTGGCCGCACCCATGAATGAATTTAAAAGCTCATCTATTCGGATGGAATCAGACTTGATCATCTTTTCTCTGTTTCGGGATCGTGATGAGCAATTGCGCCTGTTTGATCTGTATCTCAATGTATCCGGGCATGTGGAGCCGCATAGCCGCGTGGATATCGAAAGACTGCTGCGCGAAATTGCACGGGAAGCCGATCATACCGTGAGGGCACAGCAATTTGAGCATATCGAAACTCGGCTCATGGATGAGCACCAATTGCACATCTTATATGAAAAGCCCGTTCAGACGGCCTATCTTCCTTCTGTGCGCGGCGTATCTTTTAACAGCCAAGGCTGGGTCGATTTGCGTCATGTCTGGTTTCCACCTACCCAACCTCCGGCTCCGCACTCTTAACGGCAAGAGTCCCCTTCAAATGCATTTCCACATCAAAAAAGGTATCCCCTTTTTCATAAGAGAATACCTTTTTTAACGTTATCTGGACCCTCTAAGTCGATGTTTCAAAGGATGACGATGCCCATCCCCCCAAACCATGACTTTGGACATCACTAGGGTCCTCCGTAGGAGGGGAAACGGGTGGAAAATTCAATAGGATAAAAACATTAAATGCGAGCAGAGAAAAAACGATCTTTTTTATCATGGATGTACTCTACCTCTCCAAGTAAGTTTTTATACTCCTCTTTGTCCTCAGAAGTGGCAGTATGCCGATACTTTTCAAATAGTCCTACACATTTGATGGTGACAGGATTACCATTGAGCACAACGGAATAGGAAAGGCTTTCGAGTAAAAATTTCATACCCTTGGAATACCGATGTTTGTTGAGATCATAACAAGCCATCTCTGCCAAAAATCGTGCATAAAGATCTGCTGACATTTGCTCTGTATAAGTGCCTACCTTGGTATGCTGATCTGCAAATGCCTCAATTTGTTTTTCAAAGTGTTGCAGTACATGATCTACATTAAAATCATACCGGTTGGCTGCTACCATTATCTTATGTAACCCGACCAGAATTTCGCCCTCGTTTTTTTCCAAATAATCTACATACTGTGGAATCACATCCAGGCTGCCAGACATCAACTGATACAAATACCTATTGGCCTCAGCCCAGTTGCTACAAAGAGCCTTCAAATGCCGGGCTTCTTCTGTATCCTCTTGCACCCAGCTCAAATCAGAATATAGCGATACATATTCCAACGCCTTCTGGTAATCCCCGCGCTCATCCCACACCCCGGCACGCAGCACGTAAGAATATACGATATACATAAACAAAGGACCCTTAGGTTCCTTGCCACGCTCTGATTTCTTGGTGTTTCCGTATTTTTGCTCGTATTGTACTTTGGCTTTTTGAGCCATTTTTTCAGCAAACCATTCTACTTTATCCCAACGTCGCAAGGAGGCATACGTATTAGCCAAGTCTCTTAGGGCATCCAATTGGTCTGCCTCACCCAACCGCTCCACAAAGCTTTCAAAATGTGTGGCTGCCCATAAATTTTCATCCTGGTCATCGCCAATGGCAATCGTAAATAAACGGTATTGGCAAAGCGCCAGCCGCTCCGAATGTTGATACTTCTCGCTTTCCGCCACATTTTTATAAATAATGGCCGCCGCCTCGAACCTGCCTTCGCTGAATAATTCCTCCGCTGTCTCAAACAAAGCCGGGGCGTATATGAGATAGTCCATCATAAACTCCACGACTTGCTTAATACAATCCAGTTTGTTCAGCTCTGCACAGCGATGCAAAAAGGGACGAACCCTTCGCCAATTCGGCGCCGTATTTCGTATAAATTCATCAATATAGAGCTCATAGAGGCTCCCCTCTTCAAGCCCCATGCCGGCAGCAATTCGGTCCAGCAGCAGCATCGCAATCGGCCGGTTCCCGTTAATAATGGCACTGATCGTACCTGCATTAATACCTGTGTTCTCCCCAAACTTACTAATCGTAATTCCTTCTCGTCTGATATACTGCTCCAGCTCTGCGCGAATAGTGGTTGTTTCCTTCAAATCAGGCACCCCCAGGGATAACTTGCATGTTTTCAATTCAAAAAAAGAAAATTCCCGTGAATATTCCCTTAATTATACAAAAGAAAGCCCACTTAGCCAACCGCCCAAGTACATTTATATCAAAAAATTCAGCACACTACCAATTTCGTGTATCCAAATCCAGAAAGAAATTTCCCATTTTAAATATAAAATTAAAAATATTGACATAATTATGAGTAGGAATACAATATACGTAGATTACTATTTAAGACATAGATAAATTCTTACATTAAAGCTAAATTCGTTCAATTCTCTGATTTATGATTTTCCTAGTATTACTTGATTAGAAGGAGGAGGTTTCATGTACCTAAAAGAAGCGAGCGCTGTTGACAATACTAGATATCAACACTCTAAACCCATTTTTAACGAAAAGGCAATTTCCTTTATGAGAAAAGAAAAGAATGGCTTCGTAAGTTGCCATTCAAACATTGTGCCACAGCTAAGAGAGATTTTAATTAACCCGACAGCGCTGAAAATTTTAGATTTTTGTGATGGTAAGAAGACCACTAATGAAGTCATGGAAGAAATCTTATTATTTTTCAATAACGCAGATAAGGAACAAGTTGTTAAGGATTTAAAAAATGTGTTATTTGATTATTCCAGGTTTGGCCTACTTAACTGGGGAGAAATGGGGAATCCTTTTATGCAGACGAAGATAAGAACATTGAAAGATGGCTACACATTAAGTTTAGCGGAGGAAGGAAATTTACAACAGCTAAAAGATTTCTTCAAAAAAGAGAGTGTAATAGCTGATACATCGATACTAGAATATTTAAATCCAGTTAGAGATGTAAAAGAGTATACTGATGAATTATCCTACAGATCAAAACTGTTTACATATGCCGAGGAATTTTTTCTCCTTAAAAATCCTAGTGGGAGATTGGAAGGAGTAGTCTCGGTTTTCTTGCCTACTCAGAAAAATTCAACAACATCTGTTCTTGGCGTCATTAAAATTAATGCGCGATTTTTTGATGAGATAATTTCTATGATAAAAGAAACTTTACAAGATATTGCTGTAAAAAACATAACGAAAATAAAATATCAGAGCATAATGAACAATAAAAATCATGAAGAAATTTCTCGAAAATTAACAAAACTTAATTTTACTAAAGAGGGTCTTTTAATAAACGAAATTGACGAAAAAAGTCTTGAAATATTCAGTTATATATACTGAAAGGGGGAATGCACAATGAGTACAACTGATATTTTGCTTGATCCAGCTAATATTTTAAAAGGCCCTCACCAAATAGCTTTTGATATTACAAATAAATGCAATCTACGTTGTCTGCACTGCTACAATAATAGCGGGGATAATATAGTTTCTACCAATGAGCTGTCAGATAGTGAGGTCATGGATTTTATTGAAGACGTGGGAAAAATGGAGTTGTTCAACTTTTGCTTTTGTGGTGGAGAAACTTTGCTAAGAAAAGATTTAATATGCAAAGCGTCTTCTCGGTTAAAATCATTGGGAGTAGCAAATATCTCGATGGTAACAAATGCACTACTTCTAAATGAGAGAACTATAATGCAACTAAAAGAAAATGGCGTTAACCGTATACAAGTTAGTCTCGATGGTTCTAAGGCAGATTCCCACGACCGTTTGAGAAATAAAAAGGGGGTTTTTGATAAAGCTATTTTGGCTATAAATCTTTTGAAAAAGTTGGATGTAAAATGCTCTGTCGCTTTTACTCCTACTTGCTTTAATGTCGATGAAATCGAAGAGGTTCATTCCATTTTAAGTAAAATCGGTATAGATGGAGAACTTCGAGTTCAGCCACTAATGTTACTAGGTAGAGCTGATGGAAATGAATCGTCTATTAATGTAAGTAAAATGCAATATCGTCAACTTGTAAAAGAAATTAACCGGATTAATAATCAAAACACTTCACTAGAAATCAAATGGGGAGATCCTATAGATCATTTAATAAGATTTCGAACCACATCCAGCAGTCAATGTGTAAATCATTGTAATGTAAGAGCTAACGGAGATATTGTAGTTTCAGCATATTTGCCTTTAGTTGTTGGTAATTTAAGAAATCACAGCTTTAGTGAATACTGGAACTCAGGTTTAGGTAAAGTATGGGAAAATAAGATTCCTTCTGTCATAGCAAAAACTATAGTATGCATTGAAGATATGAACAAAAGAAATGATGGCATTCCAACTGTCTGGCGGGATAAGGATATCTATATTGATATGATTGACAAAGATTTGAATGATATAAGTAATCTCAAATAAAATGATCAAATTAATTAGCTATATTACCAGTTTCATTAAAACATCTTTAGTGCATCTAAAACCACTTTAAAAAGGAGGTGAGAAAAATGGAATATTCACGTCCAAGCGTTTCTGCTTTAGGAAACGATGTAGAGCCTGCGGGAACTTGGTTATGGACCGAACAAGTTGTTGCAGGTTTGGCTTATGCAGTAATTACAGTAGTTCTTACCCAAATAGATGTTACGCCTTAATTTAAGTTATTTTATTTAGGGCAGTGTTACATAAGCTTAATGGAAGATAGATAACTGCCCTATTCCTTATAAAACACTATACATAGGAAGGATTAATATTATTGTGAATAAAAACACATTAATTGGAATTGCCAAAGGTAATATT
>NZ_CP191577.1:3212880-4035797 GCF_050516475.1 Paenibacillus ottowii
ATTAGCTTCCTTGTCATTAGTTTTTTGATATATATGATATTTTTCTTAACAAATTCAATATCCCCCTTCCTAACAAGGTATCTCATTGACAATGCACTTAGCAGCAATAACTCAGACAGGTTAGTAACTTTTATAATTATATCAGTTCTTGCCTTGGTAACTCTTTGTATATCGAGTATATTTTCTAACTACTTGATGTCAAAGGCTACGAATAATATCAATAAAAAAATCAAGTTAAGACTGATTAACAAAATACAAAACTACAATGAAACCTTCTTTTTATTCAATAAAAGCGGTGACATCAATTACAGGATTTTAAATGATGTAGATTCAGTAGTTAGTTTCTATAGTATCGTATTTATTTCAATGCCCTCAGATATACTTATTTTATTGGGTTTAGGCGGTGTTCTATTAAAGTGGAGTATGTTATTGAGTGTAATTGTCTATGGATTATTATTATTACAGTTATTTATTGTAACTAGAATTAGAGTCATTGTAATTAAATACTACAAACTTCAGAAAGAAAAGTATCAAGATTTTTCTGGATACTTAATTGAATTTTTTAGAAGCATCAATCTGCTAAAAGGTATAAACATGCAAGAGAACATGACCCGCAGAGCAAATTCCAAGCTAGATGAATTAGAAAAACTAAATGTTAGAACATCTGTAGTTTCCAATATCATGAGTTCAACTTCCATGTTCATTAATAATGGATGGGTATATTTAATATTATGGTTTGGGGGCCAGGCGGTAATTGATAAGACAATGACAATCGGCACATTAATGGCCTTTTTAATGATCACAGGGATGTTATATCCCCGAATTGAGTCTATCGTAACAAGCCTTATCAAACTACAGGATATTAAGACAAGTTTCAATAGAGTTTTGGAATATTATAATTATGAAAATGAGGTAAATACTGAATTAGAAAATAAACAATTAGTTATTCAAGATGGTAGTCTCCAAGTTGATAAAATTAGTTTTGGATATAGTAATGAGCTAATAATTAAAGATTTATCCTTTAACATTCAACCCAATTGCATCACAGTCATAGTGGGGAGAAACGGGGTGGGTAAAACAACACTATGTAAATTAATGGCTGGCTTCCTAGAGCCGGGCACAGGCAGTATTTTAATTGATGGACAACCTATAAGTAAATTTAATAGAGACGAATTAAGAGAAAAAATTATTTATCAACCTCAAGATCAATTTTTAATAAGCGGGTCGATACTCGATAATATCTCTTGTGGCGATGAGAAGGTCTATATGGACCAAATAAATAATGCAATCTCTAAAGCAAAGATAGCCACATTTATTCAAGCCCTTCCTAACGGAGTACACACATATATAGGCGAAATTACCAGCAGTGTTTCTGGAGGACAAGCTCAGCGTATTGCTCTTGCTCGTTTAATTTATAAAAAGCCCAAAATAGTTATTTTGGACGAACCAACTTCATTTATTGATGCAGCCGGAAGAGCATTATTTAATGATTTTATGAATGATTTAAAGCAGCACTCCACAGTTATTATCATAACTCACGATATCGGAATAACCAATTTTGCAGATCGTTTCATTGATTTGGATCAAATAAAAGTGCAGGAGATTGGCTAAAATGAAAAAAAATACTGAGGTTTATATCGTCCTAGGTCTGATTGTAATTACATTACTAATTAATATTATTGCTTACCCTTATTTACCTGATCAAGTTGGCATACATCAACGATCGGGAAATTTCGATAATTACATATCCAAACTAGGTTTTCTAGTTGTATTACCTAGTATCCAAATTATAGGATCTGTTTTAACTAAGCTGACAGGGAAAACCACCGTCACTCTAATCTTACTGAACGTTGTCGCTTTAATTACTGATATAGTTCTAATCTTTATCAATATTTAAACCTTACTAAAGTAGTTCTCTGAGTAGTTCTCTGATCCATAATACCGTATGATTAGGGAGTAATTATGAATAAAATTATATACTTAGTGAAAATACAAATTAAAAATAGTGTTTTTTTTGAACGTTTCAGCAAAAAGAATGTTGCTTTTATGATTCTTCTTCTGATTTTCGCTAGCTTATTACTAGTACTGTTTGCTGCTGGAGATCATATTATGGAAATTTATAATCATGCAATTAAACTTGGACTTGAAGAGCAGCTTTTGAGTCAAGTCTTCATGATTATGATTAGTTTTTCGCTAATCTTTGGGTCTGCTCACATCTTCACTCTATTTTACTTTTCAAAAGATATAGAAATACTCTTACCGTTACCACTAAAACCTATACACATTCTAAGTTCCAGAATGCTTATCATACTTGCAGGTCAATATGTTTTTTATCTTATCGGAATGAGTGCCTCTATGATTTTATATGGAGTAAAGCACCAGCCTGACTTTTTATTCTATTTGAATGGGTTGCTATTGTTCCTTATCTTGCCGATACCTCCTCTTGTCCTTATTTCCCTCTTTTGCTTCTTTATAATGAGATTTGTCAATATGAGCAAATACAAAGGGTTGGTACACATTACAGCTTCCGTAATGATGTTAATCTCGCCTGTTCTAGTAAGAAAATTACTTAACTCTCATGCTCTTATGGAGAAGCATCCATTTTCAAGTGATGCCTTGTATTTAATTAGGAATAGCTTCTTCCGATACCAAAACCCCATCTATTCCTTTTCTATTATAGGAATTTGTTTTATTTTTGTTTTATTGTTTATTATTGCAGGAGAAACATTGTATTTCAAAGGAATAGTCGGGATATCTGAGAGTACCATAAAAAAAAAGCATACTGTTCTTCGTAATCCAAAAACCCTTAAACCTGCACACGCCTACATCATAAATGAAATTAGGTCTTACATAAAAACTCCTGTTCTCCTAATCAATTGTATTATTAAAAATTCATTATGGCCTGCAATCATCTTAGCTATTCTCGGGTCCCAATTCCCTCCCTTCGTGGAATTAGTGCCAGTACTTCAGGGAGTGGAAGATACTTATACCGCAAGGGCAGTATATGTGGTAGCCGCCGTTATTTACCTGCAAGTTGGTCAAAACTATCCGGCCGCGATTTCTTTTTCTAAAGATGGGCTTCGTTTGATGAATTGCAAATTTATTCCTATTCGATTTATTGATCAGATCATGTATCGTGTATATGCCAGCGCTATATTGCTGGCCGTGCCGTCGATACTCCTATTAGTGATTGTCATACTGGTATTCAAACTATCGTTAGTAATCTCTTTTTTTGCAGTTTCTATACTTATTCTCTGCTCATTATCCGGTGCTATGTTGGGTATAATTACGGATTTAAATCATCCAAAGCTGTATTGGGATAGCGAGGCTCTGCTAGTTAAAAACAATTGGAATCTTCTCATCACCAATTTATATGCTGTGTGCATGTTCATTCTAGTAATGTCCTTTTCTTTTATTGAAAATACTTCATGGATCACAGCAATCCTTCTATGTATGGGAGGGACGCTTGCTATAAACTTTGGACTATACACTCATATTAGAACTGTGGGGCAACAAAAATTTGAAGCGATGCTGGATTCATGATCATCTAGTAGATAAACCAAATCCAAAAGGTGGAGATTACATGATCGAATTTAATGATGTGTCCAAGAGCTATGGCAAGCAAAAGTATGCAATAAGGGATCTAAATTTAAAAATAAATCCGGGTGAGCTGTTGGGCTTGCTGGGTCCTAATGGTGCAGGTAAGACAACTACCCTAAAAATGCTTACAGGTATTGCAAAACCTGACCAAGGAAAAATCCTTATTAACGGTCATAACATAAGTACTCACCCTCTTGAAGCTAAGAAACAATTCGGATACGTCCCCGATAACCATGATATCTTTTTACAAGTAAAAGGAATATCATACTTAAACTTCATGGCCGATATCTATGAAGTTTCCAGTGTAGCAAGGCGTGCTATCATTCAAGATCTGTCTGTTAGATTTGGAATGAATCAGTATTTGCAACAGCCTATTAAGTCGTACTCACACGGAATGAAACAAAAAATATTAATTATCGGAGCACTTATTCATAGCCCAAAAGTGTTAATTTTAGACGAGCCCATGACAGGCCTTGATCCTCAAGCAATGTATGAATTAAAAAAACTCATGAAAAAACACGTACAGCAAGGAAATTCCGTGTTTTTCTCTACGCATGTTCTGGACGTTGCTGAGAATTTGTGCGACCTGATAGCAGTTTTAGACAAGGGGGAGCTATTATTCTCAGGAACTATAAAGGAATTGAGACAGAAATTTAATTCCAACAAAACACTTGAACAAATATTCTTAAAAATAACAACTCCAGAATTCAAAGATACAAGTAATACCGAAGAAGTCTGATTCTAAAGAAAGTGTGAATCTATCCTGTCTAAATTCATACATACAGCTTCTGGAGTCGGCTAATTTCCTCCTTCACAAACTGTCGGAGTGTTGCAGGCTCCACGATTTCACCCCGGCCGATCCATTCCATAGCATCGCGGCAGGCCGCTTCATAGCTATACATGTTGACAGTCAAAATGAAGTGACCGCCTTCCTGTACAGACTGGATAATTTCCATTCTTTTCGCTAGAATTCCAGCTTGCTTCCTAGTTGTCCGGATCAGAACAGGATAGTATTCTTTCTCTCTACAAAGCTGCTTAAAAGCGCTTTCTTGACTGGTCCAATAATATTCCAGTGAAAAGTCCTCAGGAACCTCAAAGACTTCGGCAGACGGCTGAACCTCCGTAATTCGCTCACACTTAAAGGTCCGAATCTCCTGTCCGACTTCACAAAAGGCAATCAGATACCAATCTCCTTTTTTCACCACAAGCCCATAGGGATGAACATGGCGAGAAGTGCAAGAGCCGTCAGGCTTCTCATATTGAATTGTTACCTTATAAGACCCCCACACTGCGGCCCTCACGGCTTCTAGGCAAGGAATCCCGACACGTTCCGTCCACCACGGTGTATCATCAAAATAAAACCGCGCTTTGGCTTTTTGAATATCAGACTGATAGGGGGCCGGCATTGTCTGTTCCAGTTTGAGCAGCGTATTTTTTAACTTCAAACCCGATTCCGTGGACCCGCCTGTATATATGCCCATCCCCGTTAAATACAACTGAATGACATCCCCGCCATTCAAATTTTTCAGGTTCGCCGTATAACCCTCCATTAAATAAATTCCGCCCTTCGGGCCGGATGCGGTAACAATCGGAACTCCGGCCTCAGCCAGAAGGTCGATATCTCTGTAAATGGAGCGTACAGAGGTTTCCAGTGCCAACGCCAATTCCTTGGCCTTCATTCTCCCTCTAGATTCGATACATAATAAAATCGCGATTAAACGATGCAGTCTCACAATCATACCTCCACAATAGATGGTTAACCTGAAATGAAAAGATGATGCAAAGATTGTTGACACCCTGTTGGCAGTATTAGGTGTGTATCATAGAAGTAAAGGGGTGTAATGGATGATGAATATTGGAATTTTGGGGACCGGATTCGGCGCGTATCATGCCTCATTGTTAAACAACCATCCCAAGGTAAACAGACTCATTATATTTGGAAGGAACGAAACTAAGCTGCAAAAATTGAAAGAGGAGCTAAACGTAGCAGAATGTCTGATTCCATTGGAGTCGGCCGTACAAGCACTGGAAATGGCCATTGAGATTAAAAATAGGTTAGAGCAGACTCGGCGTTAGCCGGTATGTAGCTGGTATCTACGGAAGTCAGCTTCCTATAAGGAAGCTGTATCCGCAGGCAGGGACACTTCGTCCGCGTAGTTCGTTGCCATAATCTTGGCTACCACGGCCGGGTCAGTCGTCTGACCCAACGCCCACATCATCTTCGTCACCAGCGCTTCTGTTGTCATGTCATACCCTGGAATAACACCCTTCTCCAGTACCTTCTGCCCCACCTCATAAATCGTCAAATCCCCGCCCTCATAAGGACATTGAGTGGTGACGACAATACTCATACCGTCCTTCATCAGCTCTTCGATTTTACTAATCAGGCTTCTTTCTTTAAAAGGCACGCCCCCCATGCCAAAGCCCTCAATAACGATACCTTTATAGCCCAAGCTCTGAATAGCATCGAAAATCGCCGGATTCGTACCCGGAATCAGCCTGAGCAGAAATACCTCAGAAGCATACCCGTCATTGTAGGGGTGACGAACAGTACCACGATTTGCAAATACGCCCTCCGTATAGACCACCTTGCCGTTCTCCACGAGGCCGATATACGGATAGTTAATACTCTCAAAAGCGTTATAGCTGCGTGTTCTGATTTTCGAGCTGCGGCTGCCATTGATAATTTTGCCATTAAACACGACAAAAACCCCTGCCACCTCGCCACATGCAGTCAGGAATGAGTCGATTACATTTTTTTTGGAATCACTGTGCTCCGCCAAAATAGAAACCTGCGAACCTGTCACAACGACGGGTTTGTCTACAGTGCCCAACATGAAGCTCAGGGCTGAAGCCGTATAAGCCATCGTATCCGTGCCATGGGCAATAACAATACCGTCGTATTGATCGAGCGAGCGATGTACCATCCGGGCGATGGAAGCCCAATCCTCTGGTTGTGTATTGGTGCTATCAATACTCATCAGATTGCAGGCATCAATCTCGCAAATTTCCTGAAGCTCCGGAATTTCAGCCAAAATATTTTCAGCCGATTGGGTCGGAGTCAGGCCGTTTTCCTGATAGGAAGAGGAGATTGTTCCTCCGGTATTAATGAACAGAACCTTTTTCATATGCCAATGTTCCTTCCCGATTACAACTTCACTTTATTGTTCTTAGAATTTATCATGAATAAGGGTGATTAGCTACTTTGCTAAAGAAAAGGATTTTGAATGCAAGGCTAAAAAAGCACGACAAACAAGCGCCGGCTTTCCCACCTCCCGCGACTTGTCTAGCGTGCTTTTTACGATAGCTGCAATGAATCTACAGCACTGTACATACCTTTAAACCCATTCACGTACTTTATGACGATGCTGGTTGCTCCTGTAACGTTCTTTGCCCCAAAGCTTTGCCCAGGAATTGCCGTGTCCGTTCTTCCTTCGGATGATTAAAAAACTGCTCCACTGGCCCCTGTTCTACGATCGTACCATGCTCCATCAGCACGACCCGATCGGCTACATCCCTCGCAAAACCAAGCTCATGCGTGACAATAATCATCGTATTGCCTTCACTCGCCACCTTTTGAATCACGGACAGCACTTCATCCACCAGCTCAGGATCAAGAGAGGATGTCGGCTCATCGAACAATAACACCTGTGGATTCAGCGCTAAAGCCCGGGCAATCGCCACACGTTGCTGCTGTCCGCCCGAAAGCTGGGCAGGATAATAGGTCATACGATCCTTTAACCCGACCTTTTCCAAAATGCCTTCACTGATCTCCCTCGCCTGCTTGCGATCCATCTTTTTCACGCTAGTCAGACCAATCATCACATTGTGGAGTGCGTTCAAATTTTTAAACAGCTGATATTGCTGAAATACCATTGCCGTTGCCATCCGCAGTCCGAGAATGTCCTTTTTTCCAGCCTTGGCCGCGTCTACCTTCAGACCGTCAATTTCAATGATACCGCTGGTCGGCTGTTCCAAAAAATTAATGCTGCGCAGCAGTGTAGACTTCCCCGATCCGCTTGGCCCCAGGATGACCACAACTTCTCCCTTGCCTACCGTCAGGTCTATGCCCTTTAATACATGATGCTGCCCAAAATGCTTATGAATTTGATGAAGTTGAATCATACCCTTACTCACTTCTTTCGTATATTCGAATACGCTTTTCCAGCACAACAAGCCCGCGCTCAATAATGATGCACACCAGCCAGTAGATCAAAGACACCGCAACATAGACCTCGAAAAAAGCCAGCGCTCGCGCGCCCATAATTTTAGCCTGTCCCATCATATCGACGACACCAATCATAAAAATAAAGGACGTGTCCTTCACTGTGCTGATCAGCGTGTTCCCCAAATTGGGCAAAGCCACCGTTAGCGCCTGCGGCAATACAATTTTGAGCATAATCTGTGTTTGGCTCATGCCAATGGAATTGGCAGCCTCAAATTGCCCCCGATCGACCGAATGAATCGCTGACCGGAACGTCTCCGACAAATATCCTCCCAGGTTCAACGAAAATGAAAGCAATGCAAACAGCTCGGGCGGAATGACGTAGACATTGAATTGCTGCAAGAATCCATACTCGTTCTGAAAATAATACAAAAACTTCGGTATTCCGTAATATACGAGAAACAACTGCACAATGAGCGGTGTTCCCCGGATATACGAGACATACAACGTAGACAATGGTGCCAAGACAGGCACCTTGTATATCCGAATTAAGGCCGTAGCTAATCCAATGATCGCACCCAGCAGCATGGAGACAAATGCAATCCATAATGTAACGGGGAGATACTCCACGATCTGGGGAAGGCTTTTCAGCATATAATCTAAATCAAACAGCTTTTCCATAGGAACCCCACTTTACCCTTTACATTGTGATTACTGAGGAATAAATTCCCCGCCCGTCCACTGCTCAGACAATTTTTTCAGTGTTCCGTCGGTTTTAAGCTCTTTAATAATCGGGTCGATTTTAGCTTTTAGCTCCTCACCCTGCTTATCCTTTTTGAACACCAGGTTAATGTTATCGCTTTGTACCGGCTCGCCGACAGCTTCCACCTGCAAGCCTTCCTTCTTGATCGTTGCTGCCGTCATCACTGGGTCATTCACATAAGCATCCACTCGGCCATTTTGCACGTCTTGAAGGTTATCGGATGAAGTGCCTGTATCATTATATTTCAAAATAATTTTGTTCCCGTGCTTCGCATTATACTGTTCCAGCAACTGCGTATAGGAATCGCCCACCGAGGCGGCTACCTTCTTACCTTCCAAATCCTTGAGGGAGTGGATATCCGTTCTACCCTTTTTCACAATAATAACCGACTGAGCGGAGAAATAGGACTCATCCGAGAACAGATACTTCTTCTCACGTTCAGGGTTTTTGGCAACTTCATCTGCGATGATCTGAACTTTATTCGCATCCAGTGCAAGGAATATTGCATCCCAGCCCGAAGGTACAAATTCAATCTTATAGCCGTCCAGCTTCTTGTCAATTTCCTTAATAACTTCCACATCGTATCCGGTCAGCTCATTTTTATCATTCGTAAAGGCAAACGGCGGGTAGTCATTTTGTGTCCCTACATAGAGTACCTTATCCCCCGATGCCGCTTCCTTCGAGGAGCATCCACTCAAGGCACCTGTTAATAACACAAGAGATAGGCCAATCGCTGCTACCCAAGCAGATTTCTTCATAAGTGACATCCCCTTTTAAAATCCAAGTAATTTACTATGATTTTATATTATAACGAGTTATTTAAATAATACAACAGCTAATTTCATTTCGAATATCTAACCAGACGCTGTACAAAAAGAGCCCCTTCCGGGACAATTGTTATCCATGAAGCGGAAGACGGTCTGCTGGATGTGCCAACGTTTGAAACAGCATTCGCGTGTATTCATGCTGCAAACAGTCTTCATCCCATTCTTTGAATATTTCCACGATCTCTCCCTGAACCATAACGGCCACACGATCACAGAACGTGCGGGTAGATTGAAGATCATGGGTGATAAAAAGATAGGACAGCTGACGTTCGAGCTGCATTCTTTTGAGCATGTCCAGCACAGAGGACTGGGTGGTCGCATCCAGATTGGCCACGGATTCATCGAACAGGATGATTTCAGGTTCAACCGCCAGCGCCCGGGCAATGCATACCCGCTGTTTTTGCCCACCACTTAGCTGTGTGGGATATTTCCCCAGGTTGTCAGCCTCCAACCCTACCGATTCCAGCAGGGAAAGGCAGATATCCAGTGCCCTTGCTTTTCGCTCAGGGAAATAGTTACGGATGGGTTCCATTAAAATATCTTGAATGGTCATACGGGGATGCAGTGAGGAGGCCGAGTCCTGCGCAACCAACTGGATTCGTTTGTACAGATGAATATCTTTCATCCTTCTGGTATGTATGGGCTGATGATCAAGCCAGATCTCCCCCGAGGTCAACGACTCCAGCCCCAGGATACACTGCGCTAGCGTGCTTTTGCCACTTCCACTTTCTCCAACCAATCCCAGGCATTCTCCCTGTCGTAACTCCAGACTTAATTTCTTTATAGCCTGCTGCTCATCCTGCCCCGCGTGGAACCAGCCTTTTCTTCGTCTGCGGACAGGATAAGCTTTGGTGACGTTTTTCAATTCCAGCATTACGGTTGCACCCTTCCTTCCGGGGTCATCTCCAGCACCCGATCTGCTATACGGCTTATCCCTTGGCGATCATGCGAAATTAACAAAATCGTGAGATCGAAATCCGCTCTCAACTGTAACAGCAATGTCAGAATTTTGTCGCGGTTGATTACATCCAGCGCTGTAGTAGGCTCGTCGGCAATAAAGAGACGCGGACCAGAGCTTAACATGGCAGCCAGCAGGACCCTTTGGCACATACCTCCGCTTAGTTCAAAAGGATAGGATGACAGAATATGCTCGGGATCGGCAAAACCGACCTTGCGGAGCAGAGAATGCAAATAAGCTTCCTGCTCTAGAGTAGGGCGGCCTCCAGCCAGCTCCGTGGCACGGTTTAGCACCTGCCGCATCCGTGACATTACGCCCTGTGATTGGGGCTGCTGTGAGACAATGTGGGACGAGGCAGCATCAGCTTGCCCACGCTCCCTCTGGGCGTGCACTTGGCGCCGCCCGTGCAGTCTAAGCGTATCCGTCAGCTGCGCGCGGACGGTACGGATCGGATTCAGCCCGCTCAGCGATTGCTGAATGAGCAGAGCAATATCCTCACGGCGCAGTCTTTGCCAGCGCTGTTCATGGAACGGGATGATGTCCTCCCCGTTATAGTAGATACATCCTTGCGTAACACCAACCCCTGGGTCCAACATACCCGCGATTGCGTGTGCGGTCAGGCTCTTACCGCATCCACTTGGTCCAGTCAGGGCTACAATTTCCCTTGGGTACACGGAAAAGTTCACATCTCTTAGTAGCGGCTTGCTTTCACTTGTTCTTACACCTGTCTGGCAAATTTCCAAATGTTCCACGTGTAACAACGGTTTTTGCATGTACGCTTGCTCTATCGTGTCCTTCCGCCCCGTCGCTGGTCGCTTCTCCACTATTTCGCTGCCTCCTTTTCCGAAAAATGGTCACCCAGAAGCTGGCAGGCAAGTACAAACAGCATAATCGCCAAGCCCGGGAAAATCATAACATGCGGAGCCACCTGAAAATACGAAGTTGCATCATGCAGCATCACACCCCACTCTGGCTTGGGCGGCTGTACGCCCAGTCCGAGAAAAGAGAGCCCGGCGATCATTAACACCACGCGTCCGATATCCCATACCGCATAAACCAACATTTGCGGCCATACTTGTGGCAATACATAACGTCTCAGTATGCGCACATGTGAATTGCCGGACAAACGTGCATATCGTACATAGTCCTCCTGGCAGGCTTTTTGAACCAAACTACGGATAAATCGGACATATCCCGCCCATCGGACTGCAATAATCGCTAAGGTCATGTTGACGAAACCTGGTCCCAAAATACCCACAATCGCCACACTTACAATAATATCGGGAAAAGCCAGTACGCCGTCGATCCCCCGCATAATCACCTGATCCACGCGTCCGCGCACATAACCTATGAGCAAGCCTATGGGCAGACTGATGAACAGAGTAGCTACCGTAATCGCACATGCGATTAGCACGCTCGTTCGAATCCCGTAAATGAGCCGTGACAGCACATCCCGACCCAGATGGTCCGTACCAAAAGGATATTTCCGGCTCGGTGGTGCCAAACGGTTCAGAAGGTCCACATGCAGAGGATCATGAGGAGCAGCCCATGGAGCCAGCACTCCGAGCAGCACGATCAAGCCAAACAGCGCGCCCCCTGCCAGCAAGCTTCCTCTACAGGAAAGCCGTATCTTTTTCATTTTCAGCTTCCCCCTTAACGCAAACGCAGCCTCGGATCTATCATTGTCTGGACCACATCCACCAAGCACTGAACACCTACAATTAAAAATGCGGCAAACATAACATATCCCTGAATGACTGGGTAATCCCGCTGCGTAATCGCATCTATAAAATACTTGCCCAACCCTGGCCATGAAAAAATAGTCTCTACGATGACGTTACCTGCCAGCATAAATGATAGATTCGTACCCAACAGCGTAATCATGGGCAGCACGGCATGTTTAAATAGCTCAAAAAAGAGAATATGCATACGTGAAAAACCCCGAGCCCTCGCTGCTTTCACAAAGTTCCGATCACCCAGCTCCAGCATTTGAGCACGCAATACACGAGCTTGCACCGTTCCCAATCCTGCACCCAGCGTCAGCGCCGGGAGTATTAAATGTGTCCAGTCCTCCCTTCCCATCGATGGGAGCCAGCCCAGGTGAACGGAAAATAGGTAGATTAATAGAAAACCAAGCCAAAAAGAAGGGATCGACGATCCCAGCAAGGCGAACAGCCTGCCCAGACGGTCCAGTGGACCGCTCACCTTTAACGAGGCGGCCAGCCCCATCCCAAGCGTAAGCACCGTCATGACGGTAAAGCCAGCCAAAGCTAGCTCCACCGTAGCAGGCAGTCTGCTCCACAGTTCGTTGAGCACCGACTCCTTGGATACATACGAGGTTCCCCATTGTCCCGTAAACACATCCCGCAGCCAGTTCATATATTGAATATGAAGCGGCTCATTCAAGCCCAGTTCTTCCCGCAGCGCCGTTAACGCCTCCTCTGAAGCAGGAACATTATGCGCGGTGAGCAAAATGGTAGCAGGGTCACCAGGGGCCAGCCTCATCAACACAAAAGTCAGCGTGGATACAATGAATACAATGATGGGCAGCTGCGCCACACGTTCCAGTATAAAACGGATCATAGGATACGTAGCTCGTTATTCCGCAATATCGGATTGCGCTGTAATGTAGTAATACTCGATCGGATGCGGCGTAAAGCCCTCTACCCCTTTTTTCACGCCAAACACATTGTCAGGGTGCACAATAAACGACTGCGGCAAATCTGTATTGATGATATTCAGCGCTTGCAGTGTTACCGCATCTCGCTGTGCGGTATCCTTTGCCAGCTTCAGGCTGTGAAGAATATTCTCCAGCGGTTTGGAAACATAGCGGCTTACATTAGATTTACTTGTAGAGGAATAGAACATGTCCATAAAATACTGCGGCTCCCCTGTATGGGCCGTGAGCATGCTGTACATAGCAAAATCCCAATCGTTTTTGGTCAATGCCTCATCGATATTTTCCACCTTGCGAATCTTGACCTGGAATCCCTCATTCAGCAATTGGCTCTGGATCACTTCAGCCATAACAGATAGCTCCGGACGCTGAGGGAAAGTCAGCAGTGTAACCTCGAATGGCTTGCCCTGCTTGGACCATGTGCCTTGGGCATCTTTCTGCCAGCCATCCTTGGTCAACAGCTGCTCCGCCGTTCCGTCTAGCGCTTTACGCTCAACTTTTCCGAAAGAAAGAATACTCGGAAACGGACTGCTTGCTTCCGTACCGAAACCCCTCATAACAG
Organism: Paenibacillus ottowii; assembly: GCF_050516475.1. Lineage (NCBI taxonomy): Bacteria > Bacillati > Bacillota > Bacilli > Caryophanales > Paenibacillaceae > Paenibacillus > Paenibacillus ottowii. Next base: position 3,226,433 of record NZ_CP191577.1, read on the forward strand.
CGCTCACAATGGATGCGCGCGGAATCAGACTGTCCACCACCTTACGGTTGGTCACATCCTTGAATATAGGCGATTCCATGTTATATACAATCATATGGGTACGCAAGGACGGAGCCGACAGCACTTGTAGCTTATCGTCCTTTTTCAGTACCTCCGCGTTATCTACCGGAATATCCGTCGCTACATCCACCTCACCGGATTGCAGCGCCATCAGGCGCGAATTACCGTCTGTAATGAATTTCATCGTCGCTTCAGCCAATCGCGCCTTTTCACCCCAATATCCGTCATAACGCTCGACGACCAGGGACTGATCCTTGTTGAAGGCTTTGATTTTAAAGGCACCTGTCATCGCAGGGTAGCTCTGCTCATCTTTCATGGATGCCACGTCCAGCACGATCGTTGAGGGATCAGCCAGATTGGATGCCAGCGCTGCATTCGGCTGGTTTGTTGTAATTTTTAGCGTCAGCGGCCCGCTGGCCTCAATGGACTTCACATCAAGTAAATCCTTTGCTAGATGGCTTTTCTCAATAGAGCGCAGCAAAGATGCTTTTACACTTGCTGCATCCATCCTTTTTCCGTCATGAAACGTGACCTTATCCTGCAAGCTGAACGTCCAGACCGTAGGACTTTCCTGCTTCCATTCCTTGGCTAGCCAAGCCACAGGCTCCAGCTTTTCATTCAACCGAATCAGTGTCTCACCAGCACCAGAACGCATCACGTCCCAGCTATTGTCCCCATGCGGATCAACCCCTGATGGTTTCCACGTATACGCCATCACCAACTTTTTATCTGCTTTAGTCTGTTGTGCAGAAGAGTTCTCACCCTTGCCCGACCGATCCTCCGTCTTGGTGGCTGTGCCACATCCCGATAGAGCCATAACTGTCAGCAGCAGCACCAATCCTGTACATATAAACCACGAACGCCTATTACGATTGCTTATCATTCCACATTTCCCCCTCTATCTGGTTAAATCGTATGAACCTACGTAAAACGAAAAAAAAAGCATTCCCGACCACATGAGCAGCAGTCAGAAATGCTTTCATTATAAAATGTCAAAACTCACCTCTAAGCCAACTCCAAAAACATAGAAGGGATCGGATCGGTTCCAGACATTCCGTATGTAGCACGTCTAACCACCTCCCCAGCATCCCGTGGGTCTAACAGTGATGTCAAAACAGGCAGGTCTCCTGACTTCAGGCTCATCTTTCAGGCCTTCCCGGTTCTTCACAGTTCCAGTGGCTGTTCTGAAAGCTCCAGCAGTACCCTGCTGATGCCTGTATACAGTGGCGGGTCCGTGTCGGAATCTACCGAACTTCCCTTTTAAGTGAACACGTTCAACAACCATCTACATCGTCTCAACGAAACCCCGTACATAGAGTTGTCCGGCTCGCACCTGTTTTCTTCCTTTATTCCTTTTTATTACGATTTAGGATTATCTTATTTTGTTGCTTCTGGCTTGTCAACAAATGCAGCGTAATAATTTAAATTTGAATGATATAGTGAGTATCTGAGTCATGGCTATTCATTGCGTGCACGCAATTCACGTGCTAAAATTAGGTATAGAGATATCCACCGTATCCATATAATAAAAAAGAGTCTTCGCCGCGCCAACGGCAAAGACTCTTAGGATTTGAAAGGCTGTGGATCACCACGGCGCGCTAAATGCTTAGCTAAACCCACCGTTAGGCCCCAACCTAATCAAGCGGTGGGTTTTCGCTTGTTCCGAAATTTTCGACGCAGCCATCGATAAAGTTTACGAATACTAAACACCAGGCTTAGTAACGTAACCACCCAACGCAGCACATCGTAGCACGACACAAGTGTGACCATCGGCTTCACCCCCTTTCGGGAAGCTGCACCGTGGTCCGAAAACATCCACCACTATTCAAAATCCATAGTTTAGATTATACCATGCCTCTTCCTACCACTCTAACAAATTCTTCTAGTAGATAAACTAACCTAAGAGTTAACTTCAGCAATACTGCTTAGTCAGATAACAGTAAATCTCTCATCGTTAGAAAGGATGTTTCCTTTTGAAAACAAGTAACTACCGCATTTTAATACTTTCCTTGCTCGTTCCAGCTCTGTTATCTTCCTGCTCTCCAGCTTCTACTCCATCAGCAGAACCAACTTCACCCAAACAAATCCAGTCAGGCGAAAAGACAACTCCAGTCGGACAAGGTCAATATCTATCCATGACCTATACAGAATATGTGAATGGGAAAAATGCAGATCAAGGCATGGTTATGCGTGTGATGACGTACGATTTGAGCAGTAAGAAAATGACCAAGCTGGCCGACGTCCCCTATACCTCCCAGTACCCACTTTCTGTGGTGTACTTACTTGATCACAAAATTTATTACTCTGCTGATGTGGATGATAAGGGAGACCAATTATTTTCGTACGACTTGAATACAAAAAAAACCGAACAGCTTACCGATAATTTGTTTGCCATCAATGATATCGTACCAACTACTCCGGATGGCTCCCTCGTTCTGGTTGCGGTAAAAAAAGGAGAGCGGACACTTAAAACTATTTTCTACAATAAATCAACGCGTATCATGAAATTTATGCATGATGAAAACCATGATGAACAAACTTGGTCTATAACCTATAATCCAGCTAAAAAAGCAATTTACAGTTCAAATTATTCAGCTAAGGAACAAAATGAACAAAGAGAAATCTCAAACCGAACACAGACTATTATGGTCCCGCCGGACAACAAAGTTACAGAAATCAATAGCGTCACCAAGCAAGAACGTTCTGTTATTACACTGAAAAATGAAGAAGTATCATCAATATCCAGCAGTAATGATCAACTACTCCTAGTGACTGCACGTTTCATTAATCACGGCAACCCTGAGTATAGCCTTGTCGATATTGCAACCGGAAAACGTACCAAACTAGAACTACCCATTTCGTCCCGCAGCTTCATCTATATGTCCCCGGACGGCAAGGGAGTCTATTATTTAGGCAGCACCTCCCTGAAAAATCAGGAGGAAGGACGCGGCGTGTACTATTATGACTTCACTTCGAAGACTCAAACCCCGATTTTCATACAGAAAGAGGGTTTTATCAATAACTTTATGCTGCTTAATAAATAACCCGTTCTAGGCGACTCCATGCCAAACAGCCGGAACAGAGGCTGCGTCCTCTCTCCGGCTGTTTTTATCTATTTCCTATTCGTCAAACCTTCTGTGGAACCTCCGAAACATTTACACCTTGGGCTGACTCTCTTTGTTCTCTTGTCAAAACGATGTTCAAGACAATTGCCGTAATCGAGCCCGATACGATGCCGTTTTGCAGCAGCATTTTGGCAAAGCTCGGCAGTTGGTCGAACATTTGCGGCAGAACGGCAGAGCCTAGACCTACAGCAATACTGCATGCTGCGATCAACAGGTTGCTTTCCTTCCGCAGATCTACTTCTGACAAAATGGACATGCCTGATGCAGCAACTGAGCCAAACATGACGATCATCGCCCCGCCCAGCACAGCGTTAGGAATCACTGTCGTCAAGGCAGCCAGCTTAGGCAGCAAACCAAGGACGACCATGATACCACCCGCAGCAAAAATAACGTTACGCGATTTAACGCGAGTCAACGAGATCAGACCCACATTTTGCGAGAAGGCTGTGTAAGGGAACGCATTAAAAATACCGCCCAGCATAATCGCAAGCCCTTCCGAACGAAGTCCATTGACGATTTGCTTTTGCTCTACCTTTTGGTCAATCGCCTTACCCACTGCCAGATAAACCCCCGTTGATTCGACCATGCTGACAATATTCACGATAATCATCGTACATACTGCCATAATGCTAAACTCCGGTTTGCCAAAATAAAACGGCTGCGCAACACTAACCCATGAAGCGTCTGCTACGGCAGCAAAATGCACCATTCCCATCGCATAGGCAACTACAGTACCCGCGAACAGACCAATAAGTACGGATATTGAGCGTAAAAAGCCCTTGGCTACTCGATTGACAAGCAGAATCACCAGTAGTGTGACCAGCGCCAGCAGCAAATTACGCGGCTGTCCAAAATCTGCACTGCCCTGGCCACCCGCTACATTGTTCATCGCCACGGGAATAAGGGATAGACCGATAATCGTAACGACCGAGCCAGTAACTACCGTTGGAAAAAAGCGTAACAGCTTGCCATACAGCGGTGCCGCAAGCACCACAAATATACCGGACAAAATGATGGCACCGTACGCTGTCGCTAGATTTGAGGTTGAGGCAATCGCGATAATGGGTCCTACGGCCGTAAACGTACAGCCTAAAATGACAGGAAGTCTGCTACCGAAAAAGCGTGTACCCATAATCTGTAGTAACGTAGCAATCCCGCAAGTGAATAGATCAGCCGCCACTAGATAGGCCATCTGTGCTGGCGTCAGGTGCAGCGCTCCCCCTACAATCAGAGGAACAGCAATGGCTCCAGCGTACATTGCCATGACATGCTGGAAGCCCAGCGCAAATAATTTTTGTTTACTTAGCATCCGGCATTCTCCTTAACAGGGGGAATCACCGTGCCAGCTTCCTCTATAAAATGAACCTCGCCCGGTGCCATGGAACCGATACGCGCTAGAGAACGTACAGCAATGCCTCTTTGCTCCAACAATCCACGACCTTCCTGAAAGCTCTTTTCAATTACACAGCCAACTCCGGCCAGTTCTGCTCCAGCTTCCTTCACAATATCCGTAAGTCCGACCAATGCTGCACCAGTAGCCAAGAAGTCATCCACGATCAGCACATGATCGCTAGCATCAAGATACTTTTGGGAAATGCTCACCTGATAGGTTTCCTGACGAGTAAATGAGTGAACCTCTGCGAAGTATACCTGTTCATTCAGCGTGATTGCCTTCTTTTTCTTCGCATAAATGAACGGTACCCCCAAGGCAATAGCCGTAGCCATCGCAAATTGAATACCGCTAGCTTCAATGGTAAGCACCTTGGTAATCGGGGCACTGCCGAACAGGCGTGCAAACTCCTTGCCAATTTCCAGTGCTAACGCTGTATCCACCTGATGATTCAGAAAAGAATCTACCTTTAGCACCGTGTCGGATAATATCTGTCCTTCTTGACGAATACGTTCTTCCAAAGCTTTCATTATGCGAATATCGCTCCTCTGTACTTTAAAATAGAATAAAAGAATAAAACCTGCCAAAACCAAAAAAGGACAAGCTCCCTTGAGTTGTTTCTCAAGTGAAGCCTGTCCTTGGGGTCGTAATCCCTGACGGATTGGCGCACAAATAAAATGCCCGCATTCATCCGAAGCTGATGCGCTATCACTCATAGTCGGATGATTACAGTGGTCATCCGGTAGAAACTTTTGGGCCATATCCCCAATATTATACGAGTCATATGAAATTGATATCTTGTATACTACACCCTCTGGCGGGCGGTTTCAAGACTATTTTTCATACAAACAGCGGCATTTGGAGAACCTTCCACAATTTGAATATCGCAGCAGCACACCAATTCCTGTTCGAGGTATATATATAATAGAAAGCAAATACCAAAATACAAAAAACAATATAAAACAACATCTAATTTTACTTTTATTTTTAAATTCAAAAATAAAACCAAAATAGTATTTCCGTTTATGTTGACTACACAGACAAACGGAAGTAGTATGAAGTTAGTTAAAACATAAAAGGCAGACTTTCAGGCTGCCAGGACTTCATCCATGCAAGGAGGTTGGATATGAGCAACTATCTTGCTGTTGATATTGGAGCTTCAAGCGGAAGACTCGTAAGTGCCACTCTAGAAGGTGAACAAATTCACTTGCAAGAGCTTCATCGGTTCAACAACTCCTTTACTGAAAGGAACGGACACGCTTACTGGAATATCGATAATCTTTTTGATGAGATCATCCAAGGACTGCGAAAGGCTAAGCAAAACGGGATTGACTCCTGTACGCTCGGGATTGATACATGGGCTGTAGATTACGTCCTACTTAATAAGGAAGGCCGCCGCATCCATGAGGTGTACGCTTACCGCGATGCCCGCACACTGCATGCCCCCAACAAGCTGCATCAGCTCATGAGCCGACAAGACGTATATGAGAAAACAGGCATCCAGGAACTAAATTTTAATACTCTGTACCAATTGTTCGTTCATGATCGGGAACAACTCGCCCAGGCAGATAAAATATTGATGGTTCCTGATTATTTGTATTATCGCCTGACAGGCATCATGGTCAATGAAATGACCAATGCTTCCACAATGCAGCTTCTCAACGTAAATACCCGAGAATTTGATGAGGATCTGCTCTCCCTGCTTCAGCTTCGGCGCGATCAATTTTCGGAACTGGCTGAACCTGGACGCCTTCTGGGCCCCATCCTGCCGGAGCTTATTCAGAAATACGATCTTCCAGACTGCCAACTCATCCTTGTGCCTACGCACGATACTGCCTCGGCAGTTGCTGGTGTTCCATCACCGCGGGAGGAATCCTGGGCTTATATTAGTAGCGGAACATGGTCGCTACTGGGTATGGAACGATCCCACCCCTTGAATACCAAGACAGCCATGCAGACGAACTACACCAATGAGTGGGGCGCTTACGGCACGTACCGTTTTTTGAAAAACATTATGGGCTTATGGATGATTCAGGAGGTTCGAAGAGAGGGCGGCTCTGCACATAGCTTTGCCGAATTGGCCCAACTGGCTTCAGCAGAGACACCGTTTGTCAGTCTTGTCCTCTGCAACCAGTCCTCATTCTTAAATCCAGACAGTATGACCCTTGAGATTCAAAGATTCTGTGAAGAAACCGGGCAGCCGGTCCCGTACACACCTGGCGCGCTCGCCCGCTGTATTTTTGACAGTCTGGCCTTAAGCTACCGGGATGCCTTACATGAGCTACAACGTTTAACAGACGATACGATTACCAGACTGCACATTGTCGGCGGAGGAGCCAACAACGAACTATTATGCCAGCTAACAGCCGACCTTTTAGAAATTGAGGTTCTGGCAGGACCTTCCGAATCGACGGCTATCGGCAATATTGCCGTGCAATTAATCAGCTCTGGTGCTCTTGAAAATCTGAAAGCTGCTGGCCGAACCATAGCCAACTCCTTCCCAACCCGGCTATTTGAGCCGCGTCCAATGCAAATGGGAGAGCTTCTGGATCGATGGGAACACCTCAAGATACAAGCAACATCACCATTTCATATTTCAAAAAAGGAGTAAAGCCATGAACGAAGCCATTGAAGCGAGTTATAACGAAGCGAAAAAGCTGTATGCCCGCCACAGTATTCAGGTGGATGACGTTTTACAGAAGCTTTCACAAATCAAAATATCACTACACTGCTGGCAGGGAGACGATGTGCAAGGCTTCCTGTTCAAAGATAAACAGCTTAGCGGGGGCATTGCCGTGACAGGCAGCTACCCGGGTAGAGCAAGCACGCCTGCTGAGCTGCGTCAGGATTTAGAAAAAGCCCTATCGCTCATCCCTGGCAAACACAAGGTCAATCTGCACGCGATCTATGCCGATACCACAGAACAAGTAGATCTGGATCAACTGGAGCCACGTCATTTTCAGAACTGGGTAGACTGGGCCAAACAGCATGGGCTTGGACTTGATTTTAATCCAACCCTGTTCTCCCACCCCAAAGCGGAAGATGGCTTCACACTGAGCCACAAGGACTCGGATATTCGCAATTTCTGGATCACACACTGTAAAAAATCGCGCAGGATTGCAGAACACTTCGGTAAAGAACTCGGTCAGCCGTGTGTCACAAACCACTGGATGCCAGATGGTTATAAGGATACTCCCGTGGACCGCCTGGCTCCAAGAGAACGCCTGCGGGACGCCCTTGACGAGATTTTCAGCGAGGAAATTAGTGAAGATTACAACATCGATGCGGTTGAGAGTAAACTGTTCGGCATCGGTTCGGAAAGCTATGTCGTCGGCTCTCATGAGTTTTATATGGGTTACGCCCTGACACGGGGTAAATCTATCTGTCTCGATTCCGGCCACTTCCACCCGACGGAGGTCATTTCGAACAAACTGTCTTCTGTGCTGATGTTCACCAATCAATTATTGCTCCATGTCAGCAGACCTGTTCGTTGGGATAGCGATCATGTCGTGACGATGGACGACGAATTGCTGGACATTGCCCGTGAGCTGGTTCGCGGCGAGCTGCTTTCTCGCACTCATATTGGTCTTGATTTCTTTGATGGCAGTATTAACCACGTAGCTGCTTGGGTCATCGGCACACGCAACACCATTAAAGCGTTGCTTCGCGCCATGTTAGAACCGATTGAAGAACTAAAGAAGGCCGAAGAGGAAAGAGACTTCACGACACGCCTTGCCTTGGTCGAAGAGTTTAAATCCTATCCGTTTGGGGCTGTATGGGATTACTATTGCGCTCAAAATGGCGTTCCCGTTCGTGAGGAATGGCTAACCGAAGCTAAGAACTACGAACAACAGGTCCTGCTGAAACGGTAACTACTGCACTGATCAGCTTATATTCATATTATCCTAAGGGAGAGATCATCCATGACTACTGTGCTGGAAAACCAAAAAGAACGAAGATCAGGGCTGGATATCCCATTTGTTCGCGAGATGGCGGAAATTACGCAAAACATGTGGAAATTCGGCTGGGATGAACGCAATGGAGGCAATGTAAGTTATATTCTGGACGAAGCCGAGGTTGCCAAATATATAGATATCGATCATGTTATCCGTACCATTAAACCTGCTTTCCCAGTGAATGAACTGGCAGGCAAATATTTTATCGTTACTGGATCAGGAAAATACTTTAAGAACGTCATTGCCGATCCGGAAGCTAATCTGGGTGTTCTGCGTGTCTCTCAGGATGGTGAACAATTGGAGCTCCTGTGGGGCCTCAAGCATGACGCGGTTCCTACCAGCGAATTGCCATCTCATTTTATGAGCCACATTGAGCGCTTGAAGATCGATCCTAATCATCGGGTTGTGATCCATAATCATGCCACCCATGTCATTGCCATGACCTTTATTCATAGTCTAGACGAAAACCAATTCACCAAAACGCTGTGGAAAATGTGTACTGAATGTATCGTAGTCTTTCCAGACGGTATCGGTGTAATCCCTTGGATGGTGCCAGGCTCCAGCGAAATCGGCCGCCAAACAGCAAAAAAAATGAAGGATCATCATGCGGTATTATGGCCTCATCACGGCATTTTTGGAACAGGCAGCTCCATTGATGAAGCCTTTGGTCTGATTGAAACGATTGAAAAAGCAGCACAAATTTATATGCTGATTGCTCAGCACGATATCAAGCAACGGATTACAGATCAGGAATTGGCCGATCTGGCTAAAGCCTTTAATGTTACTCCAAAAGAAGGAATCCTGAACGTATAGACATCGGCTAATCGTGTAGCTCAGGATTCTATAAGGCTTCACGGCTCGTCCCAAACCAGCCATGGAGCCTTTATTATACATATCAGAATGTTGCTGGATTCGATTATTTCATCGATGGCTTGATCTGACAGCAGGTTTAAGCAACCTCCTCTAGAGACTATTTTAAATTTATAACCCCAAATTCCAATGAATTAACTTGTAATTATACCTTCCTTTATATACAATAAAATCAAAATCCCCTTATCTCCACCAAAGGAGAGGTGACAATGATGAGAAGAACCAAGAACGAGGATCACTTCGACATCGTGGAAGACCATTATTTCACAACAACCGAACTGGAAAAATCCAGCGCCATTTGGCCGGTCAGACTGGGTATGGATATTTCGAAAACAAGCTGTCATGTCGGCCCTAAGGCTGTCCCTTATTTTTATTTTATTTTTGTACTCGAAGGTCAGGCTGAGTTCATTTATAAGGAAAAGAGTTATCGTGTCCAAAAGTCCGATTTATTCTGTTTTTTTCCGCATCTTGTTCATGAATACTACACTGACCAAGAGCACCCGTTGCAGAAGGTATGGATCGCCTTTGAGGGACCCAAATCTCTGGCGCTGCTGGAGCGGATCGGGATTGACCTCTCTAAGCCATTTATAGCTAACGCAATAAGCGAGGAAATCCTCGAACTGATCTCCAACCTATTTTCCATCGTCAACGACCACAGCAAAGAGGGCAGCGATCTTGCCCGCTTAATTACACTGCACCAGATTTTCGAGGAGTTGTCCCGTAACAAATCTAGCGTGCTGCGCAACTTTGTGTGCTCTGATTATTGGCTCCAGCAGGGGAAGGATTACATCGAAATGCATTATTGTGAACGTGTTACGATTGAGCAAATTGCCGAGCATGTAGGTGTGGATCGTGCGCATTTTTCACGTAAATTTCATTCTACTTTCCTCATCTCCCCCGCCAAGTATTTGCAAACCCTCAAGATTAACGAAGCCAAAAGATTGCTGGAACAGACCACATATAATTTGTCGATCATTGCCCAGTCCATCGGTTATACCGATATATCCACCTTTTCCAAGGCATTTAAGAAAACAGCAGGAATCCCACCCCGAGAGTATCGCTTCCTTCATCAGTCCCGGCAAGAAATCCGCACTGCCAACGCTTAGTTGAAATCCCAGCAATGATATAAGAGAACCCCCTATACGGCGGCTCTCTTTTTTATGACCTGATCCTAATTTTCACTTGGTTCTGAGCCCTTTCAACGATATAATAAGCATCAAACCAACAGGAAAGGTACGTGAAATCCATGCTGCGATTCAACGCCATACGTACAGGTTATCTGCTGGGCATCTCACTGATACTGGCTGCAATTATCTATTTCTTCGCCTCTAATTGGGGTGGACTAGATCGGACAGTCAAAATTGTGCTAGCTGTTGCGCTTATTGTTTTGTTTTATGGCTTGTCTTTTGTATTTGCACGTATACGTGCTGTTCCCGGGCAACAAGCTTTTCTGTCCAATATATTCCTTTTAGCAGGCTGTGTGGCCTTCGGTGTTTCCGTCGCACTACTCGGTCAAACCTACAATTCCCATGCGGACAGCTACGGGTTGTTTGTCATTTGGTCGGTGCCGGCTTTACTGCTTAGCGCCATCACCCGCTACAATCCTTTTTATATGCTATCTTATGTGCTGATTCATCTGGGTGTATGGCTTTATTTTTATCCAACGATGCAAAGTACAACTTATACCCAACTGGAATCGTTGTCCATCGCTGGACTGTTCGCAATGGTCAATCTGGTGCTATTTCTATTGACATTCCTTCATCGTATACGTTCTGCTCCATTACAATATATGAGTTTTACGGTTCTCCATATAGCTATGTTGGCGATGACCAACTCCTTTGCATTCGATGGATATGGCCTGATCATGAATATACCGCATATCGCTGTGATTGCTTTAGGATTCTATATATTTATCAAGGTGCGGCTGAATAAAACGCTCCTGACCTTAAATGCATTGGCGCTCTCCGCTTTTGCTGTCTTTAAATTTATAGAGCTGGCAGAAGCGTACTCTTCATCTCTGTTCTTTGTTTTCGGTTTAATTTTTGTGGCATTGCTACTGACGGGTAACGTATGGTTTTTCCGTTATTTAAATCGCTTGGGAAAACCGTCTCCGGAGGCTGGAGAAATACCCAATGAGAACAAAGAAGATATCGCGAAATCCGATGCGCAGACAACTGTCTCCGAAGACCGCAGTAGTGAATGGATCAGCAAAACGGTATCCCGTGTCATCAAAGTGGTTGGAGTATTGATTGGAAGTATATCTCTCATCGGACTGATTATGATTAGTACGAACGTAAACCATACCGAATATGTACTGCTGAGCGTGTCCTTGTTGCTGATGATTACGATGATTGCCATACCGGAATCCAAATTGGATTCTGTAGTCCGTTATACACTGCTAACCATCAGCTATATTACAGGCCTTGCGGCCATTATATGGTCGGATCAGACGCTGCTTTCGGTATTATTTCTGGTCGTTTCCATCGCCGGATGGCTTCGCTCCAAGGGGAAAAGACAGCGATTTTTTGCTTATACTTTTGTGAACCTGAATATAGCAACTGTTTTATTTAAACAGTATCAAGAATGGGATGGTTGGAACTGGACCTATAAGTTCATCATCTTCACCCTGTTCGTTCTCAATGCCGTGTTATATGGAATAAGCTACTTTAAACCCAAGACAGAGTTAAAAGGGCATCTTCGGGATAGCTCATTATTTTTTAGCTTATTGTTCCTGTTGTGGGCGACGTTCTTCGAGGATGTCATTCCACACTCTTATATGTTCATTAATATTTTTTATTTTGTTATCGTTACCTGGATGGTCTTTGCCTTTATCCGTCACAAACAAAAATCGGAGGCCATTACGAGCATCATATTCTGGTTTATTTTTATCGGCTTCAAATACTATGATTTATTGTGGACGTTGCTGTATAAATCTTTTACACTGGCGCTGCTGGGCATCATTGTGCTCGGAATTACCTGGTGGTTCGATCGACGAACGGCCCATAGCGGAAAAGCAGCATTCGATGCCGACCACCGCAGCTTTAGCTTCATTCGCTTAAGCCCGTTACTCATTGCCATCGTCATCGTGCTACAGCTGGGGATTATCGGCTATCAGACGGCGAGGAGTGAAACCCTGCTCGCCACAGGTGCCTCCGTTAAGCTCAAACTGGCTCCTATAGACCCGCGATCCCTGTTGCAAGGCGATTATGTAGCACTGAATTACGATATCTCTACCCCTCCTTCCAAGAATACTCTTCAGGAGGATTGGAACCGAGGCAAGGTTAAAGTCGTTCTCACCCCAGATCGTCAAGGGGTATATATTGCTGATCGTCTGTATCAAGATGGTGAGAAACTTGCCCCTCATGAGCTTGTTCTCAATGGGCAATGGAATGGTTCTCGTATTCTGTACGGTATTGAGAATTATTTCATTCCTGAAGGAACCGGACGTACTGTTGAACAGAACGCTCGTTACGCCTATATTCGGGTTAGCCGCAATGGAGATGCATTGCTGGAACGTTTGGCAGAAAGCTGATCTGGATTAGCAAAAGGGGTAGAGAGGTAGAGGTAGTGAACGAAGCGGGGCTTTAAAAATCTACTCGTACAAAAAGCAGGCTGAACTAGGCCGCTCCATCGCTGGAGCACAACTCGGTTCAGCCTGCTTTTTCTTTTGTAACAATAGAGGGAAACTTCTTATGGATAATCTTCTCTAAAAGTTTATCCTCGTTTATACCCCTCTCGACCATGCCACGATTTCTTTAATATCCTGTGGCTGAGTCCGGCAACAGCCACCAATCATACGTGCCCCTGCTTCATACCATTGACGGGCACTCTGTCCGAACGTTTCTGTACAAGTATGGCCATGCCATGTCTTGGTGACCGGGTCATATTCCTCCCCGAGATTGGGATATACCACCACCGGCTTATCCGTATGGCTGTGTAATTCGTGAATAAGGGATGGAATAAATTTGGGCAACGTGCAATTGATCCCTATCGCAGCCACCTGCTCATGCTGATTCAGCCACTTTGCACATGCGGCGGCAGACTCGCCATTACTGATGTGCTGCTCATCCTTTGCACTAAAGCTGATCCAGGCATACGTGCCGGGGAATTCCTTCAGCAAGCGGGCAATTGCCTTGGCTTCCACCAGACAAGGTATCGTTTCACAAGCTAAAATGTCTGCCCCAGCCTCAATCAGAGCTTTCATACGCGGCCTGTGAAACTCCATAAGCTGCTCCTCGCTCAGTTTATAATCGCCTCGATACTCTGACCCATCAGCGAGAAACGCCCCATAGGGTCCGACAGAGGCCGCAACCAGCGGCTTGGGACGATGCTGCTGACTTGCAGTAGCCGTCACATCGGACCAAAACTCATCTCGTGCCTGTACAGCAATCTGCACCGATGACTGAATCAGCTTCAACGCCTCATTTTCGCTCAATCCGCGCTCAACATAGCCTTCCACGGTGGCCTGATAGCTCGCCGTAATCGCACAGTCTGCCCCAGCCTCAAAGTAGTCTCGATGGACACGCTTGATCGACTCCGGATGTTCGTGAAGTATTTTGGCGGACCATAAGCTATCGTTCAGATCATGCCCATGACGTTCCAGTTCAGTCGCCATTGCGCCGTCCAGCACGATCAGCGGAAATTCGTCCAGTATACGTTGTATCGGATTCATGCAGACCCTCCTGCTTATCTCTTCTCATTTTACCCACTGTCTAGGTTGGAATTATTTTTTTTATATTATAACATGTCGTATTATCAAAGTGCTTGTTAATCATAAAATTACGAATGAGAAGCAAGGATATAATCAAGGAAATAACAATAACTAAAAAAACCAAAATAATAATCATAAATTGTAGCGAAACTTTGAATTGTCGTCTCGGTTTCAACTTACCTTTTAACCGCACCCTATCACCCAATTTCTATATCAAGCTCTCCATACAGCCTTTACCTGAAATAAAACTTTATGCTGAATAAGGAAAGAGCAAATCTCCATAATAAGGACGTATACCTAACGAAAGGGAGGATCACGGATGATCGACAATCTCGAAAGCAATTACGACTGCGCTCACGCAGGACAAGACCTTCATCAGCTCAAACAGGAGCTTGCCGCACTCCAGGCACAAGGGGCCAACGACCAGGCATCCAAGGAAGCCATTCATCGGCTGGAAAATCAAATTTCGTTCATACTAAACAAATGCGATATTAACCACTAGTTGCGTTTGCTGTTTGGTCAAATAAAAAAACAAAACCGGCTTGCCTTTAAAGACAAGCCGGTTTTGTATGCTCAAGTTTATGCACAAATAAGTACAAACTTCACAAAATTCCTCGTATCTCATCCAACGACTGTACCTTTTCCTGCTGCATCCATTGTTCAAGCCCATATACCAACTCTGCCCCTGCATGTAAATGGACAAAATTATACGTACCCACCTGAATGGCGGCGGCCCCTGCCATCGTGAATTCAATAATGTCCTCCACTGAGCTGATCCCGCCCATGCCGATCACGGGAATCGATACCGCCTGCGCTACCTGGTGAACCATACGCAAGGCAATCGGCTTGATTGCCGGGCCAGAAAGACCTGCATACGTGTTGGCGAAAACACTGCGCCGCCGACGTATATCTATTTTCATTGCAGAAAAGGTATTGATCAGTGAAACGCCGTCAGCACCTTCTTCCTCGCACATCACCGCCATTTGCGTGATGTTCTCCGCATTCGGCGACAGCTTGACGATCAGCGGAAGCGCCGTCACATTGCGGACCTGACGCACAACCTCCCGCGCTACCTCTGTCTGGATACCAAATTGCATTCCACCCTGCTTCACATTGGGACAGGAAATGTTTAATTCCAGCATATCAACGCCTCTGCGGTTTATTGTACGCCGTTTTTGTGCGTTTTCCGTAATCATAGCTACGGCTTGGACGTATTCCTCCAGATTGGAGCCGCCCACATTGGCAATAATAGCCGTGTTCCAGCGAGTCATGTCATCCAGCTCATCCTTCAAAAAGGCCGCCACACCCGGATTTTCCAACCCTACACTATTCAGCATACCGGACGCTGTCTCATGTATTCGTGATCCCGAATTACCTGCCTTCGGATGAAGGGTTAGTCCCTTGCCGACAATGCCGCCGAGTAGTTCGGGAGAATAGAACTCCGCAAACTCACGCCCAAATCCAAACGTACCCGATGCCATGATAATAGGATTTTTGAACGGTACACCCGCAATATTACACGCCATGGAGATCATCGAACTCCACCTCCTCCACCGGGAATACAGGCCCTTCCTTACATACCCTCCGATTGCCTCTGCGGGTACGCATGGTGCAGCCCAAACATGCGCCAATACCACAGGCCATGTGTCTTTCTGTTGAAATATATAAACGGGACGATGTACCCGCCGTTTTGAGTGCGAGTGCTTGCAACATCGGAGTTGGCCCGCAGGAGAACATATTCGCATAGAGAGCCGGATCGACCCCTTCGACGATGCTTCCCCCTATCTTGACCTGCACAGATGCCGCCGCAGCCTCGAACGCTTCAACCCCGAAGGCATGCTGCGCAAATCCCAGATACACGTGTGCTTGCGGGTAATATTTTGCAGCCAATAACAAAGGAGCTGTACCCATGCCACCGCCGATCAAAGCCAAACTGCCCTCAACCTGCGGAAATCCATTTCCGAATGGTCCTTCCAACTGAATCTCCTGACCAGGCTGTAACTGGGAGAATAGCTTGGTTCCCTCTCCAACGACCCGGTATAAAAAGGAAATACTCTCTTCCCCGATATCATAAATGCTGATGGGTCTGGGCAGCAGTGGATAACCTGTCCCGCTGCGCAGCATGTAAAACTGCCCCATCTCCCCTTTAAATTTGCCTTCTATTTTCATTACATAGATGCCCGGAACGAGTGCCTCATTTGAAATTATGTTCGCCATATAACCCCTCCACTAACCACTCACTATAACGCAAAAGCAGCAACTATTACGTGACTATTTTCACATTTCCAGACGGCGTTTCATTCTGTGGCTTGTACATAAAAAAAGCGTACTCCTGTTAGAGAGTACGCTTGTGTGTTCAACTAATCGCTTCGCGCTCCGCATTGCGGCTACCGCCCGCATCCTTGCGAATTTGCTTGCTGCGCAGCTGTCCGCAGGCGGCATCAATGTCAACTCCATGCTCCAGTCGAACACTACAGCTAATGCCTTGTTTTTTCAGCACATCATAGAAGCCAGTGATGGATTCCGACTCGCTCCGCTGATATTGGCTATGCTCATCCACCGGATTGTACGGAATCAGGTTTACATTGGCCAGATTACGACGATGGCCCACCAGCTCAGCCAGTTCAAGCGCATGCTCCTTACTGTCATTAACATCCTTCAGCAAGATGTATTCCAGCGTAATCCGGCGATTCGTTTTGTCCAAATAATAATCAATCGCCTGCATGAGCTTCTCAATCGGAATCGCCCGGTTGATCTTCATAATGCGGGTACGAATCTCATTATTTGGAGCATGGAGCGATATTGCCAAATTAACGTGCAGATCGGAATCTGCAAATTCAATGATTTTATCGGCAAGACCACTAGTGGAAACGGTAATATGCCGCGGCCCAATCGCCAGCCCTTTGTGATCCTTAATGACCCGAATGAAATCGGACAGGTTCACAAAGTTATCAAACGGTTCGCCGATGCCCATGACTACAACGTGACTGACTTGGTCGCCCGGACGTTCCTTGTCCAGATACAGCTGCACCTTCATAATTTGCTCTACGATTTCACCGCTGGAAAGGTCACGGCTCTTCTTTAACAATCCGCTCGCACAGAAGCTGCATCCAATGTTGCAGCCCACCTGCGTCGTCACACATACAGATAATCCAAATTTATGTCGCATTAATACCGTTTCAATCAAATTACCATCCTGCAAGCGGAACAAAAACTTGACCGTCCCGTCTGCTGACTGTTGCTTCACGTGTTCTTCCAGGGTTTCAATAGAGAAGTGCTCTGCCAACAGGCCAGTACAATTCTCATGGACCTCTGTCATTGACGCAAAATCAGTAATCCGTTTCCGGTACAATGCGTCCCATACCTGTAATGCCCGAGATTTTTTATGTCCATGCTCCATGAGCCATGCTGTTAATTGGTCTAACGTTAATCCATAAATGGATTCCTTTTTCATGTTCGATCCTCTTTTCACAAACGTTAAAATTCGTATTTCTATATATAAAACCTAGCTATCACGACTCGTCTCAACTATCATTGCATCATAGCATGTTTGAGCGCTCTGCGCTATTCAAACACTTCTTGTATTGTCCCAAATTTTAATTATGAACACAAGGGGGCAGGCTGACGATCCTGTTCAACAATAGCACGCAAAGACAGGATGACGGACTCCGTGAATGGTATGATTACAACCAAGGAAGGTGATGTGGTTGGAATGGTTGCTTCGGATCAAGAACGCACTCGACCTCATGGAAGAGAGAATGCGCAACCCCTCGATATTGATGAAATTGCAAAGGCGGCTTTTACGGTCATTGGCAAATCCATTCAAGTCACCACGAAGAACGGTGAAAATCTTCGGAATATCCCAAAATTCTGGGATCAGCTTAACGGAGATGGCACCTCAGATCGCATTCATGCCTTGGGTACAGGCGACGATATACTCGGTATCTGTCTGGACATGAAGCATGGTGAGGAAACGTTTAGCTACTTCATCGCCGCAGAGGGCAGTGAAGATGTGGCAGCCTCGAACGGATTAGAAGCCAGAACCATTCCGGCTGCAACCTGGGCTGTGTTCACATCCATCGGTCCTATGCCTCAAACGATCCAGAAGGTTTGGCAAAGAATTTTCCAGGAATGGTTCCCTGCAAGCAACTATGAGCATTCAGGTGGTCCCGAGCTGGAGGTATATACCATGGGGGATGCTCATACTGAGGACTACCGAAGTGAAGTATGGATTCCAGTTACGAAAAAATAAACAAACGAACCGGCTGCCTATTGCAATCGGTTTGATATTGTATGCTCAGGACAATTGCCCAAGTTCCTGCTTTAATACGGAATATAGCCTTGAGCTTGCCAGCTTCAGTGGTGCCTCGGTTGCTTTATACAGAAGACCAAAGGTCATATCAATCAAGCTGCCGCTTAATTGCCTCACTGCTGTTCCTGCCGGGACAGGATCGACTAGAATTTGTGGCACAAGAGCAATCCCCAATTCACATTCCACATAGGATTTTAGAGCCGTCATGCTGCCAATTTCCATCGTATCTAACGTGGTTATTCCATATTCCTTCATGACCATTTCAAGTTTGCGTCGATAAGGACAGATGGACGACGTAATAAGCAGGCGATGCCCTTGCAAATCTGCGGGTCCAATGCACTCCTTGTCTGCAAGAGGGTGATGAACAGGCATTAAGACTACAAAATTCTCCTTAAATAAAGGTTCAAAATATAGCTCTGAGCCTAAATCGGGAGCGGAGCATAACGCGATATCCACGTTCCCCTTGGAGAATACGCTCGCTTAATGCAGGGGTATTCCCGAACTCCACAGAAACCCGAATGTGAGGATAATGGGTTAAGAATCGTTTTAAAATTTCGGGGAGTCGGTAACTGGCGGTCGGTTCGGTCACTCCTATTCGAATGTCCCCTGCGGTTCCCCTTTGCAAGTTCTCCATATTTTCCTGCAATTGCTCCATGTCCTTTACAATATGCAGACTTTGTTCGTACAACATCCTGCCCGCTTCAGTTAACTTTACTTTCTTGCCCCGTTCAATCAGTTGAACTCCCAGATCGGATTCCAGCTTCTGTATTTGCATCGTCACAGTGGATTGTGCATAATTCAACGCTTCCGCTGCACGCATAAAACTTCCGTAATTCACAATCATCTGAAATGTTTTGAGTGCTTTAATATCCATTCTCTACTCCCATGTCACTTGCTTAGTTCAAGTTTATTGAACTATAAGTTCATTTAATTCAATTATACAAAATATAATACACCCTCTACAATGATCCATATTAGACCACATTATTTTTCTCATATAAAACTAACGAGTTGGATAAGGAGCGGTATACATGGATTTATATCAAAAAGTAGCCTTGGTTACAGGTGGCGGTACAGGAATTGGAAGAGCGATATGCATGCGGTTGGCGAGTCGAAAGGCTATAGTCGTCGTCAACTATTCGCGTTCTAAAGACGATGCAGAGGAAACTGTCCGTATGATACTTGAACAGGGAGGACGTGCAATTGCATTACAGGCAGATGTTTCACAAGATAAGGAAGTTCGGGCTATGGTCAAGCAGATGGTTCAGCAATACGGCACGGTTGATGTACTGGTGAATAACGCCAGCATTACACATCATATTCCAATGGACGATCTAGAGGCTGTTACGGAAGAGGTGTGGAATGATCTCTTGGCTGTCAATGTGAAAGGTATGTTTTACTGTGCCAGAGCCGTAGCTCCTTATATGAAGCATGGTCAACAAGGAGCTATCGTCAATCTGGGAAGTATAGCTGGACAAACAGGACTAGGTTCCTCGCTCCCCTATGCAGTATCCAAAGCAGCCGTCCACGGGCTGACCAAATCGTTAGCACGATCACTGGCACCTGATATTCGAGTCAATTGCATCGTGCCAGGCGCGGTGGCGACCAGATGGTGGGCAGGTAGAGAAGAACAAATGAAACAATTGGCTCCCCATCTGCTGTTGCAGCGCATTTCCACGCCTGAGGATATTGCCAGCATGGTCTGCTCTGCCTTGGAACAGGAAGCCATGACAGGCCAGATCATTACGGTAGACAGTGGACAGACGCTATAAGAATATTAAGCTTCTGGACAAAGACAGGTATCGTTTATCTCAACGATACCTTGAAGGTTTGCAATCATATTCCTCAATGATCTGCTTTTAAATCTAAGCCAAACCTCTTCAACTCAATAAAAACACCTTCCAGTCGCTTCCCTTTCTCTGTTAACGAATATTCAACACGCGGGGGAACTTCGGGATAAACCTTTCTTTCTAACAGACCGTTGTCTTCAAGCTCCTTTAGGCGTAGAGAAAGCGTCTTGGGACTAATTCCTTGCATCGATTTCTGAAGCTGGCTAAATCTCAGTGTTCCTTCGATCAGAAGGTCACGAATAATTAAAAAAGTCCATTTGGTTCCGATCAAATCGAGCGTTTGGGCAATAGGGCATGGCTGGCCTGGTATTCCTTTTGTCAATTCAATAGGTTCTGGGACATGCAAAGGAACTCCCCCCACAAAAAAATCTTCTAAACTCAATGATATCACAATAGTTCCTTTTAGGAAACTATATGAATTAAATATCACTACTTCCCTAAATGAACTTACTACATATACAATATCGACGTAGTCAATAATATTTTCTCTACTACAAGGAGGTGAAGAGTTGAAAAATATATTAATCATTAATGGTCACCAAAAGTATGACTCTTCTGAAGGGAAGCTGAACCAAACATTGATGGACCATATGGTGCGTCTCTTAAGTGAAGAGAACAAAGTCAAGACAACATCTGTTCAAAATGGTTATACCATCAGCGAGGAACAGGAAAAATTTGTCTGGGCAGATGTGGTCATTTACCAAACACCTATTTATTGGTTCAGTGTTCCTGGATTATTAAAGACTTATATGGATGAGGTCTATGCTTACGGTGTATTCTTTACAGGTTCTCGAAAATATGGGGGCGGAGGTTTATTAACCAACAAGAAATATATGTTCTCCACGACCTGGAATGCTCCAGAAAAAGCTTTTAATGATCCAACTCAATTTTTTAAGGGCAATAGCCTAGAGGCTGCACTCTATCATTTGCATTCTGCACATGCATTTCTCGGTATGGAGCCTTTAAAAAGCTTCGCATGTTACGACGTCATTAAAAACCCAAATATACCCCAATTTATGACTGATCTGGCTGCTCATCTGAAAACCGTATTTCATGAGTAACAAATCCAGCTAAACCTAGGAGGGATTCCAATTGCAAAACCAAAAAATTGTGATTATAGGTGGAAGTTCAGGTATTGGTTTAGAGACAGCTAAGCAAGTCATTTCTCTAGGAGCAGAAGTGGTTATCGCCAGCCGCTCCGAAGATAAATTGCACACGGCGAAGGAAATGCTGGGCCCTCGTGCAACAATATATGTACTGGACACAACAGATGAGCAACAGGTAAAGTCTTTCTTCGAAAAAGTGGGCCCCTATGACCATCTTATTGTTAGCGCGGCAGAAACATCCGGCGGGTCATTCCTTCAATCAGAAACGACTGCAGCCCGCAAGCTCTTCGAAAATAAATTCTGGGGCCAGTACTATGCAGCTAAATATGGGGCTGCCCAACTCTCAAACCAAGGTTCCATTACCTTATTTTCAGGAGTGGTGGCATACAAACTGATGATCGGCTCCTCAGCGCTCGGGGCTGTGAATGCAGCGGTTTCGAATCTTGGTCAGACTTTGGCGTTAGAGCTTGCCCCTATTCGCGTGAATGTCGTCTCCCCTGGCATTATTGATACACCTTCCCGCAGCAAAATGCCTGAAAATACGCGCAATCAATTCTATGATACAGTGGCGAATAAGCTCCCTGTAAAACGAGTCGGACTTGCGGGGGATGTGGCACGAGGCGTGCTTTATTTGATTGAAAATCAGTTTGTGACCGGGACAGTCCTCCATGTGGATGGCGGACATATCTTAACCTAAAAGCTTCGTCTAGGATCGGTTAGTCATACAGCAAAAACGAAGAACGCTCCTCGCATCTTTGCTTGGGCGTTCTCCTTATTTTCTTATCCATTAATGGTTTAAAACACTTTATCTTAATGATGATGATGAATACGGCGTTTATTTCTCAAAATGGTGCGAATCATCTTATGATTCGGGAGCTGCCTGAATAACATATGCCCGGGATGCGGATTGGCCTCGATAATCCAGATTTGACCGCTCTTCTCAATAGCAAGATCGATGCCCAGCTCGCGAACCGGATGATTTTTGTCAATCGTGTCAGCAATGATTCTGGAAAGCTCGATGACCTGGTCCAAAATCTCTTTCATTTTCGCTCTGTCGTTTTTGAAAACCCTTAAAAGCACTTTGGACAACGGCGCCGCATGCCCCCCCTTCCTATAATTAGTAACGACTTTCTGAGGTGCAGCGACACGGCCGGTTATCCCTGAGATGACCCATTCCGATTCCGGCTTCTGCATATACACTCTGGCATCAAAAATGGAACCTTTGTACTTGGCTAACTTGAGTCCTTGCTGTACCAAATAACGACGATGAGGTTTCCGGTAGCTTCTAATGGCTCTTCTTACAGCGTGGGACCTAACGATTCTGCGACTGGAGCCACAACGAACCTCATATCTCCTCCCTATCTTTTTTGCGCGTATGATGCCGGTTCCTCCACTCCCATAATTAGGCTTGATGAAGACCGTACGGTAGGTATCCAGCATCCGTAAAGTCCTTGCATTCGTAATCCAGCGGGTTTCGGGCAAGTGCGAGCATAAAATGGGATGTTGTCGCATTTCCTTGTATTGAATCATCTTTCCAATGGGCACGAATATCCCTCGATTCTGTTGGGTTTTTGCACACACTACATGAATATGCATCTATATTCTATCTTGGTAACGGCGAATGCCACAGTTTGCTATGAAGAGGCAAATCTACTACTCTAGCAGTCTCTTAATTTCATTTTAAAAAAGAGTATCAAATGACAAAAACGGATATTTGTCATTTGATACTCTTTGTGTTATCCTGACTTCAAGGAGGTGACTTACACGGTAAGCCAACCGTGTCTCTATGGAAAAATCCTCAGATATTCTGACCAAGGAACAGATTCTCAATGCTACAGAAGACACACTTAGGCGATTTGGTGTAGCCAAAAGCTCCGTGACCGATGTTGCTAAAATATTGGGAGTAAGTCATGGCACCATTTACCGACACTTTAAAAGCAAAGCTGAGCTTCTTGAAGGTGTGACCGAAAAATGGCTAAATGAAAAGATTATCGATCCATTAATGAAGATATGTCAGGATTCATCTGTGCTGGGAATACCGCATTTAAAACAATATATACAGACCCTGATCGAACTCAAGCAGTATTATGCCCGCGATGACGAGGAAATGTTCGAGATGTATACCCGGGTCACCGAGCAAGCAGCGGATTTAATCGACCAGCATATCTCCCACATTGTGGGCCAGCTCGCTGACATTATTGTGCGTGGGGGCATTACAACGGATCAGCCGGCCCAACTGGCACGTACGCTTTTCTATGCCACAGCCCGTTTTCACCATCCCGCACATGCTTACGAATGGAAAAGTGCGGCGATTGAGCGGGAGTTTTTGGAAGTGTGGATGCTTTTAGAAAAAGGGATATCTTAAACTTTATAGAAAGAAGGCCAAACACATATGAAGCATTTGGATGGGAAAGTAGCCATGATCACCGGCTCCTCCAGAGGAATTGGACGTGCCATTGCCGAGCAGCTGGCTGATTTGGGTGCTAGTGTAGTCGTCAATTATGCCAGCAGTGCGGACAGCGCTAAAGAAGTAGTGGCGGGCATTATTCAAAAAGGCGGAAAGGCTATAGCTCTCCACGCTGATCTGAGCAAGATGGACGATATTGAAGCCTTATTTACAAATACGATTGCCGAATTTGGCAAAGTGGATATTCTGGTTAACAACGCTGGGCTGATGATTACCAAACCTCTGGCTGAGGTGACCGAGGCTGATTTTGACCAGCAGTTTGCACTGAATGTAAAGGGTACCTTCTTTGCCTGTCAGCAAGCGATGAAATACATGGAGAACTACGGAAGAATCGTGAACCTGTCCACGTCCGTGATCGGACAAATGTTTCCGGCCTATAGCGTGTATGCGGGTACGAAAGGCGCGGTGGAGCAATTTACCCGTCAGCTAGCCAAGGAGTTCGGAAGCAGACAAATTACGATCAACGCCGTGGCTCCCGGTCCTGTCAACACAGAGCTTTTTCAAGCAGGAAAAACAGAGCAGCAAATCGAAGGCATGAAGAAAATGAATGCTATGGGTCGTCTTGGTGAACCGGAGGATATCGCTGATGTGATTGAGTTTCTGGTTAGCGCTAAATCGCAGTGGGTCACCGGACAGACCATCCGCGTCAATGGCGGATTCATCTAAAAGCTGGAATACATGAAATGGAGGCTATACACGTTCATGATATTACACAAAGGCGAGACCTTATTTCGACAAGGGGAAACTGGCCCTTTATATCATTTAAAGAGCGGCTTGTTAAAAATTATCCGCGTCCATGAAGACGGCTCACAAATTTTAGTTAATGTAATTGTGCCCGATGAAATCATCCCGCACCACTCCCTCATCAGTCCCAATCCCTATTATGGTACCGCGATGGCGCTGGTCACCTCAGAGATTGAGGTTCTGTCGCAAAAGGAATGGTACCTGAAGCTGGAGCAAGACCCGGCTCAATGCCGAGCCATCGCTTTGCAGCTACAAGATAAGCTGCGCATGATGCAGCAACGAATTGACCAGCTCACGGAGGTATCGCCTGCCGAGAAGCTTCGGAAGCTTCAACGCTGGTTCCACTCCTACATCGCACCCGCGACGTTAACAGACGTGCTGACGCAGGAGGAAATCGGGCAGTTCATCGGGCTACGCCGGGAGACGATTAACCGACTATTGCGTGCTTCAGGCGCTCCATCTGCGAAAGATGGTGACGATAATGCATCTCGATGAGTCTAAACCACTCTCCCGCATTCAACGCGCCAAATCCGGGATGAGGAGAAGTAGACGACCCTGTTGACTTCTCAACGGTTGGCTCAATCTCTCTCATTTTACGGATCACTACGTTCAATCCTTCTGCAATCTCTTCTTTGCTCGTCGGTTGGGGGGGAGTATACTGCGGAGATGGTGGAACTTGAATACGTATGGGTGGATAGCTTCCCAAGTTAAATGCGGTTGTGCCCGCCTCCGTTTTAGTCCCTTTTTCCCCATTAGACTGTAGACAAAGCTCTATGTTCCTAAGATGCATATAAAGAGCAGAGTTCACCAAATGAAGATACATTTGTCCAAGCGACCATTGTCCCTCCTGTGGTGTGTACTGCAACTGCTCCAGAGTAAAGCTGTCCAATTCAAGAAGATAGTGCTGTGCCGTTTCTTCAAAACGCTGTAATGTTTCGCTTGTATTCATATAGTAAATGCCCCTCTCTATCAAAGTAGCTTTACTATACAAGAACGCTACTGACAGCATTATGTCAGTAGCATTTCAACATTTTTTCCACTTCTGTCCGTACACGCTCGCGAAGCGATTCAGGCTCCAGCACCACCACATCTGCGCCCCAACCAAGTATCCATGATAGTAGTTCCTCTGGGTGCCTAACACGGAAAAATACATGAATTCCATCCTCACGCTCCTCTATGGACTCCATGTAAAAATGGTTCGCTTCCTTCAATTTATCTATAATATCCGAACAGGCCTTTATGTGAACATTGATGTGGCGGTCATCGTCTTGCTTATAATCCTGCAAATTAAAATCAACAGGCAACTGATAACTGTCCTCTAGCATGATCAGATCGTTCATACGCGACAAACGGAAATGGCGCAGCTGCTGCCGCAATTCGCATTGTCCAATCAAAACCCACGAACCATGAAGCAGGACCAGACCATAAGGGGCAACCACACGCACACTTTGGCGATTCCCGTCAGCCTCTGGCATTTTTTTGGAGTAGCCAAACCGAACCTTCCGTTTATCCAATACAGCGATACGCAGCATCTCCAAATAGGCTTTCTCTGTATGGTTTGTCCCTTTACCCACCGCCAGCAATCTGATGGTCGTCCGCACCTGAGTAACTTCCCTGCGAACGCTCTCTGGTAAAATAGCTTCAATTTTCCTGCGTGAGGCTTGCGCCTTCATGCCATAGTCTGTATCAAATTTTTGTTCGACGAAATCTGTCCCGATTAGCAGTGCCACAGCTTCTTCTGCAGTAAAGCTTACAGGTGGAAGGAAGTACCCCTCCATCAAGGAATATCCAATGCCCGGTGCTCCTACAATCGGTACGCCCGATTCACTTAGCGCCTGAATATCCCGATAGATCGTTCTTACACTCGTTTCGAAGATCGCCGCTAAATCCTCGGCCCTTAAAATATCCTTACGCTGCAACTCTAGCAAGATGGCAAGCAACCGGTCGGTTTTATTCATACTACATCGCTCCGTCTTTAATAGGATCTAAAATGTACGAATATAAAAAAGCAATAAGGGCAGTGCACCACTGCGGCTTATTGCTCTTTTTTCGTAAAACGTAGTTGCTTCTTCTTTACTTATAATACACTTTTTCAACGTTATATTTAGCCTTTTGCGAATTGATGATGTAGGTTTCATAAATTTCACGATCTACCGCATCTTCCACAATACAGACCTCAATAATTGCTACTTCGTTCCGATAAGCCTTGATCGGAGATACGTTATCTTCAAAATGCTTTTTGATTCTGGGTCTTAGCTTTCTTGCTTTACCAACGAACAGCAATTCCTCCTGTGCGTTGTAGAACATAAAGATACCCGCCTTATCTCTAGGGATCAGATGGAAATCTGTAAAGCCATAAATGTGGCTAAGCTCAGGGTTAACCTGTTTGGTAATTGTGATATCCGGAGTTGGGATCGTTATATTAATCACTGTGTCACTTCCTCATTCTATATAGGTGTAAATATTACCACAAAGATGAAGGTAACACCATTCCATAATATTATAGAGTGTCCCCCGGGACAGGTTTCGTCGTTCTTCCCGCCATTCCTTCGAGCGCCCAGACAAGTCCCCCCACAGCAAGGGTGGAGACGACCGCTATAATTACTGTTCCACCGACATGCAGCAGCAGTACGGGAACCCACAGCAGTCCAAGTATACGATGGATGGTTCGCATCCACTTGTTACGTACCTTATTAATATAGAAGCCGTACCCGGAGATAGCCAGTATAATGGCAAAAGCCGCCAGGCCAGAAAAGGTTTTGTGATCTTGAAATTTGGTAATCAGAAAATAGACACCGTGAACGGCAATAAGAATCAAGGTCGCCCAACCCAGCAGTTTATGCAGGGAATGAAACAACTTCCCGGCCTTTCGAACCAACATTGACGGTGATCTCAGTTTCTTCTTAAACCAGAACCAACAGAAAGAGGCCGCCCCAAGGTATACAGAAATCGTACCCAAGGTATTAAATATTTCTCCATTGCCCCCACCCCCTTTTCCGCCGGGACGTCCGCCCATATGCTCTGGTAGATTGCCACCTCCCGGAGGTCGCATGCCAGGCTTGCCACCGGAAACCGAGGACATGTAGTAATAGTAGATTACGAGTAGAGCTGCTACCGTAACTGCGATGATTGCCGGAATCCAAACTTTCTTTTTCATTTTCGTTTTCATTAATTATGCATCCTCCCCGGGAAAATTGCCTTGATTGTACCCGGTCAATCTGAAAACAAGATTAAAGCTCGCTGAAAGTATCCCTTTTTGGGGTATATAAAATCATACAATGATAACAATGTATACATAAATTGTAATCAAAGGGGTGCTGTGAAATGAAACAGGATGAAAATCATGTCGCCTTTCCGCAATTTCCAGAATCATATTGGTTAGCTTCAACGGACATCCCCAGTTTTCCCAAGCTCAGTGAAGATATTCAGGTGGATGTTGCCATTGTAGGTGCGGGGATCACTGGTATCACCACTGCTTATTTACTTTCAAAAAAAGGGCTAAACGTCGCGGTCGTCGATGCAGGACGGATACTTCATGGAACAACGGGCCATACAACCGCCAAAATTACCGCACAACATGATTTGATCTATAGCGAGTTTCTCTCCCATTTTGGTAAGGAGAAAACCAGGCTCTATTACGAAGCTAACCGCGATGCTCTTCAATTTATCAGACAGACGGTAGAAGAGTATCATATCGATTGTCAATTTACAGAAGAAGACGCCTACGTTTATACATGTGCAGATTCGCATGTAGAAAAAATCGCCGACGAATATAAAGCATACAAGGAACTTGGCATACCAGGAAGGTATGTGGAGCAAACGCCTCTGCCCTTTTCAACTAAAGCAGCTGTTATGATGGAAAACCAAGCTCAGTTTAATCCTGTTCCTTTCTTAAGGTATCTGGCTAATCAAGTCATTCAGCAAGGCGGAAAAATTTATGAGCAGACCACCGTTGCTGGTGTGGAGCAAGGAAAACCGGCCACCCTTAATACCAGCGACGGATATAAAATAACCTGCAACCATGTCGTTTCCTCCTCTCATTTTCCATTCAATGATCCAAACGCTCTTTATTTTGCGCGATTGCATGCCGAGCGCTCTTATGTATTAGCGGTCAAGACCGACAGAACTTATCCGGGCGGTATGTACCTAAGTGCAGAAACTCCAAAACGTTCGCTTCGCTCCGTCCTAATAAAGGGTGAACCGATGGTCATCATCGGTGGCGAAGGCCACAAAACGGGCCAGGGAATCTGCACATTTCAGTACTATGAAGCTTTGGAAAAGTTCGCAGAGCAAACATTTGGGTTAAAGGAAATCGCCTATCGCTGGTCGGCCCAAGACTTGTATACGCTAGACAAGCTCCCTTATATTGGGCAGGAACTATCCGATGTTTCCAACATCCTTGTTGCTACGGGTTATAAAAAATGGGGGATGACGACAAGTGTCGCGGCTGCTTTATTAAATACGAATCTGATAACCAGAAAGGAAAGCCCATACCAGGATCTTTTCACCCCTTCAAGATTTCATGCAGACCCTGACATTAAAACATTTGTAACCCAGAATGCGAATGTGGCGAAACACTTGATTGCCGGGAAGCTGGAAATCAGCTATAAAAAAGCCGAAGAACTCCAGCAAGACGAAGGGGCAGTCATCCGGGTAAACGGCAAAAGGGCGGGTGCATATCGAGACCCACAAGGAACATTACACCTGGTGGACACTACGTGCACCCACATGGGCTGCGAAGTCGAATGGAACGAGGCGGAAAGAACATGGGATTGCCCTTGTCATGGCTCACGCTATTCATATCAAGGTGAAGTCATTGAAGGGCCGGCTAAAAAGGCACTGGGCAAAGTTGAAGACGAATAGCACGATCCTTTCTGAATAAACCTAGTTTCGCTGGACAACATACCTTTCAGAGTCGTAAAAGAAAGGTGATCCTATGAAAAGCCAAGTCCAAATTAAAGCCATTGATATGCATGAGCAAATTTCAACGTACATGATCGAACGCGGCTGGTATCACCCCTGGAACGTAAACAAGCAGCTGTCGATGGATCTGCAAAATATCAACACTGCATTACAAGCTCCAGTTTTGTAACAGGATGCCGTGGGCATTATACGAAGCACGTCTTTGCTTATCTATGAAAACGACAAAGCCGTCCTTCACGCCAATTGGTGTAAAGACGGCTTTGTGAGTTATATCGTGATCCTATTATTCCGCTTGCCAGTTTGGCATCCGCTCTGCCGGGTAACGAAGGCCCGCGGCCATTCCTTTGGGAATGATGGCGTTAATTGTCTCCATTTCTTCTGCGGACAAGTCCACATCCACTGCTCCTGCATTTTCCTCTAAATACTTGACCCGTTTGGTGCCGGGAATCGGTACAATTCCCTCTTGCGCAAGCAGCCAGGCCAAAGCCAGCTGAGAAGGTTGGACTCCTTTTTGAGCAGCAAGGTCCTTAACATGCTGCACGAGATCCAGATTCTTTCGGAAATTTTCAGGCTGAAAACGTGGCGCCGTGCGACGGTAATCATCTTCTGCGAAATCATCCAACTTCTGAATTTGACCGCTCAAAAAGCCGCGGCCAAGTGGACTGTACGCCACAAATTCAATGCCCAGTTCCTTACATGTCGGTATAACCTCATCTTCTGCTTCCCGGCTCCATAAGGAGTATTCCGTTTGCAGTGCTGTAATCGGATGTACCTTGTGAGCGCGTCTGATCAGTGCAGGAGACGCTTCAGATAACCCCAGATAGCGGACTTTTCCCGCTTGGACCAGATCACTCATCGCCCCTACCGTTTCTTCGATAGGTACATTGGGGTCGACACGGTGTTGATAGTATAAATCAATCACATCTACGCCCAATCTTTGTAGGCTGCGATCACATGCCTGTTTTACATATTCCGGACGCCCGCTTACCCCCATAAATGCGCCATCTTCCCCGCGCATAATCGAAAACTTGGTAGCTAACACCACCTCATCACGCCGACTGCGCAGAACTTGGCTAATCAGTTCTTCATTTTTTCCCACACCGTAGGTGTCAGCAGTATCCCAAAAGTTGATCCCCAGCTCCAACGCACGATGAAGCGTTTTGATCGATTCCCGATCATCCAACTCACCATAAAACTCGGACATTCCCATGCAGCCCAGCCCTAGAGCAGATACTTGAAGGTTGCTGTTACCCAATTGTTTCTTTTTCAATTCTATCACTCCTAAATTGTAAGAATAGTTACGTATTTCCTAATCGCCACGTTACATCCCGTATGTTACTACTTAAAGTTAACTTCAAGTCAAGTGGTATATCGTCTACGCTATTTCAATTTTTTTTAGAAAATTTGATTTCAGGGTTGTAAGAGACCGCTGTAAA
Source organism: Paenibacillus ottowii (assembly GCF_050516475.1). Lineage (NCBI taxonomy): Bacteria > Bacillati > Bacillota > Bacilli > Caryophanales > Paenibacillaceae > Paenibacillus > Paenibacillus ottowii. The sequence continues at coordinate 3,257,383 of NZ_CP191577.1, forward strand.
TTTCCTATATATATGAGAAACGAATTATCGCGCGAGATTCAGTTTCAAAATTATCTAATTGGAGGTTTCCCATGCCAGCAAACTACTCTTACACCAAAACGTCTGATGGTTTCCATGTGATCATCACGCCAGCTTCGAATATTCAAAATAAAAACATTCGAAGCCGGATCACACAGCAAACCGATTACGGGATTAATGGGGGCTTCTTTTACCCTATCAGCACTACAAAACCACCGACTCAAGGTTTATCTATTGCGGTAACACCTAATAACACTCATGATGTCAAGGCAAATGCGAATGAGAACAGTCGGGGTACTGCATTTATTTTTACGGAGAGTAACAAAACAAAAATAGGAATCACCCGTGCTTCAAGTGTGACGGATCTCAAGAAACAAATGGGAACCTCGATTACGTATAAATCTATTATTAGCGGCGGCAGTCTGTCGCTGAAGAAGAAGGAAGAAGAATGGATTGAAGATTTGAAAAACCTCGAAAACTTCGATTTGAACGGGACCTTGCGATACACCGAATCCATCGGACGGACAGGCTTGGGCTTCAAAGTCGTCAATAATATTTGGCAAGTCTACCTGGTTGTTCATGAAAATGCGACGCTGAAACAACTTCGCAACTATTTTATCAAGCAGGATTGCTTCGAAGCCATTCTTCTGGATGGTGGAGGCTCATCCGGCATTCAGGTCAAAAATTCTGCAGGCACTATGGTCAAATATGAGCAGACACGTTATATCTACAACATGGTAAAACTTATTAACATCACCTAAGCCTTATGACGTGCTCTCATAAGAGTAAGGAGGCCTTACCGGCCTCCTCTATAAATCATCCAGTACGGTAATTTCCAATGCTAGGAAAACAGGTGTCGCAGGGTACACATATGAAATTTCAATGGATTGCCCCGCCTGTAATTCTACCGGACGGATTAATTGCTTCCGCTGACCATCCATCTGCTTATAAATATGTGTATCCGGAACGGATATATAGACCGATTGGATCGGCTTCTCCGTTGGATCGTCACTTTGGGGTAGTTGTTGGGCAAATTGAACTGGCTGTTCAAATTGGAGCAAATAGTTCATGCTGGGGGCTGCCAATGGTTGCTCAATCTCCTTTTCCATTTTTTCGATGCTTTTAATTTTAGCGCGCCCCGTATATACCGTTATGCTTTCTAGGCGTTCTAGATCAAAGATGGATTGAACCACCGCTTCATTTTCACGAAGTTGTTTAATTGGCGGGGCCGGTTCTGTTTTAGAACATGCCGACAATAATGCTGCCACAAGCAAGACAAGGACAGAAACTCCTTTTTTCATCAGTGATCCTCCCTAATCTGGTTTATAGAATATGTTTACTATTAAGACGTGGACAGGAACATTTTGGTTGCTTTAGTTTGTGTTTAACTATTACATTTTGAAAGGTGTGCAATTATATGTTAAAAAAACTCACTCTAACAGCTCTTGCCGCATCAACACTTCTAGTGGGGAGCTCCATTACGGCAAGTGCCGATTCTGACGTGAATTACGACCATTTGCTTTCAGCAGGGACCAATAACGCTTACCTGGCTATGGAAGATGGATCTTCATTTTACGCAACGGGAAGTAACGCCAATGGCAAGCTTGGTGTAGGCGATGGTGGTGGAAATAATAAAACAAGCCCAATGCAAGCAGATGTATCCGATATCGCTATGATCGATGCTGGTGATTCGCACTCAACCTTGCTCAAAAAGGACGGAACGATTTGGTCTTGGGGCTTTGCAAGCTACGGCGAGCTTGGGACAGGGAATAAGCGGGATACGGCACGAGTCCCTGTTAAAAACAAATATATTGATAATGTTAAGGAAGTGAGAGCAGGAGGTCAATTTACACTTGCCCTCAAAAATGACGGTACGGTGTGGGCTTATGGAGAAAACAACTTTGGACAACTGGGCATTGGCACCAAAGGAGTTTCCGCCTTTTCCGTTAAGCCTGTCCAGGTACAAGGGTTGGAGGATATTATAGCCATTGACGCTGGTGATAGCTTTGGCGCAGCTCTAGACAAAAATAATCAGTTATGGGTATGGGGACGTGGTTATGATGGCGCTCTGGGACAGGATGATAAAGAAAATCAGCTCACCCCTGTTCAATACCGAATTGATGATATCAAAACCTTTACCGCTGGTGCAGATCGCATTTATGTATTAACGAATAGCGGAGAAGTATACGCTTCTGGTAGCAATACTTCTGGTAAGCTGGGGGATGGAACCTCTACCTTTAGAAGATCACCCGTATTGATCAATATCTCCGATGTAAATAGACTGAAAGCAGGCAAAACTCAAACTTTCGCTCTGAAAAATGACGGAACGCTTTGGGGTTGGGGAACCAATAATGAAGGACAAGTAGGTGACGGGACTGATGTGTTTTCGATTAAGGTCCCGACTCAGGTTGTAGATGAGATGAACACGCCACTAACCGATGTAGTCGCATTCAGTGCAGCAGGAACCCACTCCCACGCTTTGACAGCCGATGGGACGGTCTGGTCCTGGGGATTTAATAGAAATGGTGAACTGGGAATTGGCAATACCAAACAACAAAATGCAGCCACTAAAACCAACTTCCCAAATCCTTTTTCAAAGTAAATAATATCTTTATCTATAATACCTTATTCAGGGGTTACGTATAGTCTCTCTCGTGATGATCGAATCCAAACGAGCAACAAGTAGCAGTTAATGGAGCTGCTACTTGTTGCTTTTTATGTTCACATTTATGAGATTGATCTGTTTATTACAATTCAAACAATTATTATGTATGAACAGAAGCGCTTCATAGCTTCTGAAAGATGGTAAGGAAATTCATTTACAGTGCTAAAGCCTCTTCTGTAATCTTTTTGATATCAATGGATGAAGGCGTTTCTTCCTTGACCATATCTGGCAGGATATGTTCCAAAAAATATTCAACGCATTTCAATTTAATATTTTTGATTTTTACAAGTGCATTACGATACATTACGATAAATTCCTTTTCGGTATTCCCTCGCTGAAGCTCGGCAAACGCTTCATACACCTGATCCATTTTATCCGCAACCTCTAGAATTAAGCCTTCAACCGAATCATCTTTACCTTCTCTTAGCTGTTTGCGGAAAATTGCTTTAAAATCCTCTGGAATATTTTCTTCAATAAAATACTCAATCATGCCTTCTTCCACCTGCTGGATTAATAGCCGCAGTTCCTTGGAGGAATGCTTCACAGGCGTTTTGATGTCTCCAATAAAAATCTCCCCGTAATCGTGACTGCTGGTAATCTCGTATAGCTTTTTCCAGTCAATGCGTACACCGTTTCTCTCTTCAATATCAGCCAGCGTTTTGGCATATTGTACTACTTTCCAGGAATGAGCCGATACACTATGTTCCTCGAATTTAAACTTGCCCGGACAACGAATAATTCTTTCCAACTCATTAAGCGATCGAAAATAGGTGTGAATCCCCATCCATACATCCATCCTTTAAACGTTATGAGATTGCAGATACACACCAACTATAAACCTCAACTATTAACAGCAGATTATCGCAACATCAAGTTGATTCGATCACATATAGCACATACACAAATTTTGCTATACACTTTATATAAAAATGTAAAAAGTGGTGAAATCATTGTTCAAAATCTTGCTGATTGAAGATGATCAAACTTTGTTCCATGAAATCAAGGACAGGTTAACTCAATGGGCCTATGATGTGTATGGCATCCAGGATTTTAGTAAAGTCATTCAAGAATTCACAATGATAAAACCTGATCTGGTTGTGATTGATATTCAGTTGCCGAAATTTGATGGTTTCCATTGGTGTCGAATGATTCGATCTCACTCTAACGTCCCGATTATCTTCTTATCATCGCGCGATCATCCTACGGACATAGTGATGTCAATGCAGCTTGGGGCGGATGATTTTATCCAAAAGCCCTTCCATTTTGATGTACTGATTGCCAAATTACAGGCGACACTTCGCCGCGTATACAATTACAATACAGAGCCCACTTCCCTCAAAACCTGGTGTGGTGCCACAGTCGATTACGAAAAGAATATCGTGACCCATGAGGCGGGTTCCATCGAATTAACCAAGAATGAAATTTATATACTAAAGCTGCTGATTGAGCAAAAGAACAAAATTGTCTCCCGGGAGGAGTTAATTAAAAGCCTATGGGATGATGAACGTTTTGTCAGCGACAACACCCTGACCGTCAACTTGAATCGCCTGCGAAAAAAGCTGGATGAGCTGGATTTGGGCCGTTTCATTGAAACGAAGGTGGGACAAGGCTACATGGCCATCGAAGAGGCACCTGCCTATGATTAGAGCATACTTGAAAGAAAGGCGGAGCTGGATTGTACTATTTGTATGCCAACAAATACTGATCCTTCTCATCGCTTATGTAGATTTGGCAATCCCGTTGATGCCGATCCTGTATGTCGTTTTCTTATCTATGTTGGTTTTTTTGGTTTTTCTAATCGTCCGCTATCCCAAGGAAACCAAGTTCTATCGGGCCCTGGAGGAATGGGAGGGTCCCCTCGAATTAACCGGCATGGGCGAGCCTGAGAGTCCGTTTGAGCGAATTATTGAACACAAAATAATCCATCAGACCGAACGATTACAACAGATCATCTCGCAAAATCAATTGACCCTCGAACATGAAAAAGATGAGCTGTTATCCTGGATTCATGAGGTAAAAACACCTTTAACCGCCATGCATTTGATGATTGAGCGACTAGACGACAAATCTCTTAAGGCTCAGCTAACCTATGAATGGCTGCGAATTCATTTATTGCTGGACCAACAGTTGCATCAGAAGCGCATATCTTTTATTGAAAACGATTTGTATATTGAGCAAATAGATCTTAAATCTCTCGTTTTTAAAGAAATCAAAGCATTACAGTCATGGTGCATCCAAAAGGGGATCGGTTTTGACATCCAGCTTGAGCAAATGGAAGTGCTGAGTGATGCCAAATGGTTGGCTTTTATCATCAGGCAGCTCTTAACCAATGCCATCAAATATAGCGATGCCAGTGATATTATCATTCACAGCTATCAACAGGGAGACCGAATACAGCTTGAGGTTCAAGACTTTGGACGCGGAATTGATCCGAAGGATATACCTCGTATTTTCGAGAAAGGCTTTACATCCACAACCCAACACTCTGATCATACCTCAACAGGCATGGGGTTATATTTAGCGAAAAAGGCAGCACAATCCTTGCTCATACATATAGATGTGCACTCCAAACCGAACACGGGTACTACCTTCACTTTAATTTTCCCCAAACGAAATGATTTTGTAAGTATGATGAGCATGTGACAGAGATGTCACATGCTTTTATGTATTGTTCGCCGATTCAAAGGAAAAACATCAGCACGATTTTTATAATTAGGCTACAAGAACAATAAGGAGTGCATGAAGTGAATATTTTAGAAGCCCACAAAATTCATAAAACCTATGGTAATAAGCTAAATATGCAGGAGGTTTTGAAGGGAATAGATATCGTTATTGAAGAAGGGGAATTTGTCAGTATTATGGGAGCCTCCGGTTCAGGTAAAACCACACTGCTAAATGTCCTTTCCTCCATTGATAAAGTAAGCCACGGTTCCATTAAAATCAATGACATCGAAATGACGAAAATGAAAGAAAAGCAACTGGCTGAATTCCGCAAAAAGCATCTAGGCTTTATTTTTCAAGAGTATAATCTGCTGGATACGCTTACCGTGAAGGAGAATATCCTTTTGCCCCTATCTATCACTAAAACGCCTAAAAAAGAGGCTAATCGAAGATTTCAGGAAGTAGCTACAGAACTGGGGATTTATGAGCTCAAGGACAAATATCCCAATGAAATCTCGGGCGGACAGAAACAGCGTACATCTGCGGCTAGAGCGTTTATCCATGAGCCTACGATTATTTTTGCCGATGAACCCACGGGTGCGCTGGATTCGAAATCGGCTTCCGATCTATTAAACAAGCTAGGTCAGCTGAACCAAAAGCGCAAGGCCACGATTATTATGGTCACGCATGATCCTGTCGCAGCCAGCCATTGCAGCCGCGTCATATTTATTAAGGATGGGCAAGTATATACGCAGCTTCACAAAGGCATGCAGGAAAGACAAAGCTTCTTCCAGGATATCATGAAAACTCAAGCGGTCTTAGGTGGGGTTCAACATGAACATTAATGTACTCATTCTAAAAAATCTGAAAAAAAACCTGAGCAATTATTATCTCTACGTCTTTGCTCTCATTTTCAGTGTTGCGCTCTATTTCGCTTTCGTCACAATACAGTACGATCCCTCCATGGACGAAGTGAAGGGCTCTATTAAAGGTGCAGCTTCCATACGGGCAGCCAACGTTTTACTGGTTGCTATTGTCTGCATTTTCCTGATGTATGCCAATAATATTTTTATAAAGAGACGAAGCAAAGAAATTGGCTTGTTTCAATTGATCGGGATGACAAAAAGCAAAATCTTTCGCATTTTAAGTGCTGAAAACTTAATTTTATACTTTGGTTCTCTTTTCGTTGGAATTGGGGTTGGATTTTCCTTTTCCAAATTAGTGATCATGATCTTATTTAAGACGACGGGTGTTGAAGCCATTGCCACTCTATATTTCTCTATCCAAGCACTGACTCAAACACTCATCGTTTTTGTTGCCATCTACTTGCTGATCATGGTCATGAATTACTCTTTTATCAAAAGACAAAGTATTTTATCTTTGTTCCGAGTGACCTCAACCACTGAAGGGAAAATCAAGAAAATAACGATTTTTGAGATGATCATCGGGATCATGGGCATCTCACTTATCGCTTTAGGATATTATGTTTCCTCCAGATTATTTGGTGGCGATTTTACATCCTTAAATGAACTATTTATGGCGATGGTATTTATTTTAGGTTCTGTCATCATCGGAACACTTCTTTTTTATAAAGGGTCCATCCGCTTTATTTCCAATATGATCAGAAAAAGCAAAGGCGGCTACTTAAACATTCATGAGGTACTGTCCCTCTCATCTATCATGTTCCGCATGAAATCCAATGCTTTGTTGTTGACCATTATTACAACCGTATCGGCACTGGCCATTGGGTTGCTATCCTTAAGCTATATCGCCTATTATTCTGCCGATCAAGCAGCTGAGGAAAATGTACCTTCCCATTTTGCGATGACGAATGTACCGAATGCGGAGAAATTCAAGACTTTACTTTATGAGCATGATATAAAGTATCGAGAAAAGAAAATTGAAGTGATTCAAGTCAGTGTGAACACAGCGCAAATTATGGAGACCCCTGTGGAAGATCTAAATGTCGGTCCGGATTCCATGACACTATCTGTCGTAAGCGATCAATCTGTGGAGGATACGGATGTATCTCCAGGACAGACGATTTTAACAGGCTATAATGATTTTTTACAGAAATTCATGTCCTTAAAAAACTTTGGCCCCCTGGATTTGAAGGGAAAAACAGAAGTCATACATCAACAATATGTGGGTCTAAAAAGGGATTATGTCATTCCTTACTATTTTACAGCCGGGGGGCTACCCACTGCCATTGTAGATGAAACCATCTTTGAGCGGTTAAAGAAAGACGTAAATCCTAAGATTCAGAAGAAGTCATCCTTATATATTGGAATTGATATACTAAATGCAGCACAGATTAAAGAGGCTGATCGCCTGTTTGCAGCTGCGAATTTTAACGATCAACAAACATCACAGCTTGAAATGAGCAGCAATCAGAAAAGCAATATGGGAGTGATCATGTTTGTCGTTGGCTTTTTGGGACTCACTTTTCTCATTACATCAGGCTGCATCCTTTATTTTAAGCAAATGGATGAGAGCGAAGACGAAAAGTCCAATTATACTGTGTTGAGAAAGTTGGGGTTCACCCAGAGCGACCTGCTGCGAGGCATTAAAATCAAACAACTCTTTAACTTCGGCATTCCGTTAGTGATCGGTCTATCCCACAGCTATTTTGCCGTCCAATCTGGCTGGTTCATGTTTGGAACCGAAGTTTGGATGCCTATGATCATCGTAATGGTACTTTACACTGCCTTATACTCCATTTTCGGGGTGCTATCCATTCTGTATTATAAAAAGGTCATTAAATCCGCATTATAATCGGCCAAAATCCAAAAAGTCCCCTGGCAAAAGTGCCAGGGGTTTTTCCAAATATTTGAGCATTTTCGTTCCTGCGTGTACAATAAAATAACTATCATCGTAACCCCAAAGGGGGAGAGCTTATATTATTATTCATCATCAATGGCATCGGCATGGTAGCGAATATTATACTCGGTTCCTCTGTAGGGGTGGCTATAATCGTAGGAATCGTCTTTTTCCTAATCGGCTTTCCTGAGTTTAAAAAATCGCCAAAGCTCACGAACAAGGCTAAAAAAGACATCACTTATATTATGTCAACACTATTAACGCTTGTGATATTCGTAGTTATCGTTTCTTGGAATATTCATACTTCAGGTGACCTAATTCTTGAAGGTCCGCTAACACCGCAGATGAAACTTCACTGGGGGCAAAAGGTATTGATGCTGGGATTGGTAGAAGGTCTATGGGCTGTCATTAGTCTAAAATGGCTGTTGCCCTTCTTTTTTGATCCGCTGGGTCTCAGTAAGAAGCAAATCCTCGTTTTAGTGAGCGGGATTGCATTTAGTGTGTTTTCAGGGATCTATGCCATGCTTGAAGCAAGCTAACGCAAAGGCGCAAATCCCTCTACTTGCTTCAGAATCTGCTCAATTTTTGTGCAAGTCTCCGATTGCAGCGTCACCTCGACTGCTTTCACATTTTCCTCGATCTGTGCTGGTTTAGTGGCCCCAATTAGTGCAGCGCTGATCCCCGGTTCTCTCAAAATCCAGGCAAGCGCAAGTTGTGACAGGGTGACACCCAAGTCCTTTGCCAACTGATCCAGTTCCTGAACACAGTTCAGGACGGTGTCGTTCATGTAACTGCTGATGACGTTATTGACAGACGCATCAGCTCCGCGGCTGCCCGTCGGCATAGGCTGTCCCGGCTTGTATTTACCCGTGAGGATGCCTTGGGCCAGAGGCGAAAATACAATCTGGCCGATGCCTACCTGCTCGGATACGGAAAGTACCTCATGTTCGATATAACGCTCGAACATATTATAGATCGGCTGATTGGCAATCAGCGGGCGCAGATTCAGCCTTTTCCCAATGCCATAGGCATCCGTGAGCTGAGCGGCACTCCATTCACTGACCGCAGCATACAAGATCTTACCTTGAGCCTGAAGATCGTCTAGCGCTCGCAGTGTCTCTTCCAACGGAGTTTCTGGATCATAACGATGGCAGAAGTAAACGTCGATATAATCCGTGCCGAGGCGCTTTAGACTCGCCTCACATTGCTCCATAATGTGCTTGCGTGACAGTCCCCTGTCATTAGGACCGGAATCCATAGGAAAGTACACCTTGGTAGAAAGCACATAGCTCTCTCTGCGATAAGGCTTCAATGCCGCTCCCATAGCCTTCTCGCCTTCTCCACGGTTATACGCGTTTGCGGTATCAAAGAAATTGATTCCAAGTTCAAAAGCTTTGGCAATACAGGTATGAGCGGCTTCCTGTTCGGCGGCTGTACCGTACGTTAGCCAACTTCCCAGCCCAATCTCACTAATTTTAAGACCGCTGTTGCCGACATTTCTATATCTCATATCTACTCCTTCTTTCATAAGAAGTTTTCATTGATATATTTTAACATGTAAACCCTTTCATTAAAACAAATGATAAAAGACTGATGGAGTTACATGAAAGACATCTACCACCCTACTTATAGGGTAGTAGATGCTTGTCACCTCATCATTTCAAATCATACCTACTCCATGCTTCCTTCAGGGAAAAGTGCATCATATGCAGGACAAGGCAGTTTATCGAGAAACTCCTGAAGCTGCTTCGGCTTATTTTTGTAAATATCCTTTAAGGACGTTCCATTATAAACATTACCGATGACCACTGGATGACATAGTTCACAGATTAGAATATCACCGTTCCCGTGAAGATGAAGCTGCTTCTTACCGTCAACACAGTTGGAAAAATAAACACCTGGCTGCTCCTTGAACCCCAGCGCCTCAGCAAAACGGTCCATACAGGTGAAATACAGCACGGTATCGTCCTTTTTATGTGCGATCAGGTCATGCACAGAACGGATGAGTGCCTCCTTGGTGGAGATAGCGTTCCAATTCGTATGATCCATCACGATGCTGTTTTGGATTTCATGGATGCGCACACCGAGTTCGTATACCTTTTCACTGATCGCTGGCATGTTATTCTGCGTCTCTTCAAATAGCAAAGTCTCCAGCACTGTTTCCAGCTTGGCTTCGGTACACAACCGAATATTTTGCACGATTTTCTCATACATACGAGGATTAACATGATAATAGGCTGCGTATTTATCGGCATCCGTGAAGTTGAAGGAGATATGAATATTGGAAAGTCCCGCGTCACGTAACTTCTCAATTCGTTCAGGGCTGAGCAAACTCGCATTGGTATTGAGCTGGGTAGCGATTCCCTTGCTCGTACAGTGAGCCACGATGTCCAGACAATCCTCATACTTCAGGGTTACTTCACCCCCGGACAGTCGCACACGTTTTAACGTTGGAATGTCATCAATAATACCTATGACCTCTTTGCTGCTGATACATTGTCCATCGTTCCGCTGATATGCACAGCAGTAATCACACTTGAAGTTGCAATTAGAGGTGACCCCGACTTCCAGCCCCTCCAGTTCATAGATACCCGGCTTCTCCAGTTCAAGTGCTTTATATTTATTCTCTATACTCACTTTCTTATTGTCCTCCCGATCTCAGGCTTGTGTCTTGATTTCCCTTGAGATTATACAAAATGGGAGCGACTTGTAGATATGACATTGGTAACGGTAGGAGTATAAGAGCAGAAAATGACCTAAACCATCATAATAAAGGTCATCCTTCACATTTATGTGCAAAGGACGACCTTTATTAGATAAACGGATTATTTTATAATTCCAGATAATTTGATATGAATTTTCGAAGTTCAAGATCATATAATTTATGTAGGTTAATATTGTGTCTTTGATCCTAGGCTTCTTAAACTAATTAATAAACATTCACAGTCATTGATCCTTTTACATTCCCTTTTACCCGCACTCGATAATCTTTACCGTCCATATGCTCCCAATGTAGATAAGAGGTACTACCCACATCAGCTGTTTTAGTCATACTATTGCTTCCATACCATCCTCCAGCCCAAGAGTCATAATACTCCATTCCTAAATCATAAGTTGAATTACTACCAGTATTCCTAGAGCTTGTTGAAATAACCTGAATACTCTCGCCATTGCTCACTGGAATATTACGTGGAATTTGATAATGAGTAGTTACTTCATAATTTGCGGACCATTTGAACCCTGTACTTGAAGGTTGCACAGACTGTAAAGTTTTTTCATCATGGAGTGGAGCATTATAAAAAGTGGAATAGCCATTTTCAGGCCCGTATTGCTGATCTAGTTGCTTTTCATAGTCCGACTCAGCAAAGGCTACTGACGGAATGAGCACACTCCCTAAAAGAGTTGCTACCAGTACCTTTTTCAAAGCTCTATTCACTAACATAATATCCTCCTTTAAATTTTTTTGATCAAATATGTTATAATATCATAGAATATACCAAAAAGGAAGGTGCAATATGGTAAAAAAAGTTATATTCTATCTTGTTGCTGCTATACTACCTGTAGGATTACTCTCTGGATGTGGTCACCCCCAGTCTGTTGATAATCAAGTACCTGCTACTGACAAGCAAATAAAAAAAGAGGACCCCAAAAATGTGGAGGTTTTCCAACCTGTTAAAGATTATTTGGAAGCCATAAAAAAGAAAGATAGCGACAAAGCCCTTAGTCTACTCTCTAACAAATCGTCAATTCCTCTAGAAGAATTCCGTCAATCGGTTAAAGCAAGCTCAGTATCTTCTTTCACCATTGTTGACAGTAAAAAAATGTCTAATGATACCTATAAAGTCCTTACTCATGTAATACAAAAAGGTGAAGAATACGATATGGTCTTTCTATCCAAAAATACAGATGGCCTGTGGCTAGTAGAATTAAATACAGATAAGTCAAAGGATAATTTAACTTTTGATTAGGCATTACTTCTAGCACACAATCCCCTCCACAATTGTGATCAATATGTGAACTGGGCATAGTTCTCATTTCCAAATCCATACTGAGTATATCTGTTGGTAATGGAGGCGGAAGATTATGAACAAAAGAATGAATCTGCTGATGTTCAGCGGCGATTATGATAAAGCAATGGCTGGACTGATTTTGGCCAATACAGCTCGGGAGCTGGATGTCGAGGTTACGATGTTTTTTGCGTTCTGGGGATTATCATTGGTTCGTGATCCCGATAAAATGACGCTTGAGGACAAGACCCTTTACGAGAAACTGATGGATTTGATGACTCCCAAAGGGCCTGAATCCATGCCGTTGTCCCATATGAATTTTAGCGGTCTGGGCAAGCTGATGCTGACGGAAATGCTGGAAGACAATGAGGCACCGAAGCTGATTCATTTCCTGAAAGGAGCCCGGAAGAAAAACGTCAAATTTTATGCCTGCAAGCTATCGGTGGATATTATGGGCTTTAAACCGGAGGAATTCATACCTGAACTGGAAATTATCGAGGCCAAAACGTATCTGAAGGATGCGCTCGAATCAGATATGCAGCTTTTTATCTAATATATACTCATGCCTTATCCTGCTGTTGGATAAGGCTTTTCATTTTGACTAAATGATGACATTCGCCCATTTTTTTTAACCTATTCTGGCCTACCTACGTACCCTAAGAAGACAGAACGACTTGGGAGGCGCCGTATGCTCATGGCTCGAATCGGAAGTAATAACTGTAGGTATCAGCCTTCTAACGAGGCTCATTTCCAAAAGTATCGTGAAAATACAATCGGTTATCACCAGACCTTTGAAACTCCATATGGGCTTAAACAGCTGATTTATGCGGATTGGGCAGCCAGCGGTCGTCTGTATGGACCCATCGAGTCGAAAATAGCTTATGAATTAGGTCCATTCGTGGCGAACACGCATACGGAGTCTAATTTGACAGGCACTTTGATGACCCAAGCCTATGAAAAGGCGAAACAAATCATTAAGAACCACGTTCATGCCAACGAACATGATATCATCCTATTCGCCGGGTCGGGGATGACAGGTGCGGTGAACAAGCTTCAACGACTATTAGGATTGAAAATACATGAAAAATTAACCCCCCTCTACCCCATCGCCGAAAAAGAACGCCCCGTTATTTTCGTTACTCACATGGAACATCATTCCAATCATATTTCCTGGGCAGAAACCATGGGAGAGGTGGTGTGTATCCCTCCGGGTGCTGATGGAATGGTCGATCCAGCTCATCTTGAACGACTGCTGCTTCAATTTAGGCATCGCCCGATCAAGATTGGTGCTTTTACCGCCTGCTCCAATGTTACAGGCTTCGAAGTGCCGATTCACCAGCTATCCCGCAAAATGCATGAACATGGCGGCGTATGCTTTGTTGATTTTTCAGCAAGCGCACCTTATACGGAAATCGACATGCATCCTACAGATCCCCTTGAGAAACTGGACGGGATTGTATTTTCTCCTCACAAGTTTCTTGGTGGCCCCGGCACAAGCGGCGTTCTCATCATGGATTCGCGGCTGTGTCTCAATTATGCTCCCGATCAGCCTGGAGGTGGCACCGTTAGTTGGACCAACCCCTGGGGTGGATACGAGTATAAAAATAGTATTGAAGCCCGTGAGGATGGAGGGACACCCCCTTTTTTACAGGCTGTTCGAACCGCACTCTGTATTCAGTTGAAGGAACAAATGGGATACAACCGCATATCGGAGCGTAAAAAGGAGCTGACCTCATTATTGCTAAAAGGCATGAGCACCATACCCGGTCTGCACATTTTGGGGGGAAGCAGCCAAGATCGGCTGGGAATCGTTTCTTTCGTTGTCGGCCATATTCACTATAACCTGATTGTAAAACTGCTAAATGACCGGTTTGGCATTCAGGTCCGAGGCGGCTGTTCATGTGCCGGCCCCTATGGACATTATTTACTCGGCATCGACCAGCAATCATCTAAGCAAATGACAGACCTAATCCACGTGGGAGACTTATCACGGAAACCAGGCTGGGTGCGTCTATCGCTCCATCCCATGATGACGAATCAGGAAGTCTCCTATATGGTCTCCGCCATACGGGCTATCGTGGAAAACATTAGGGTCTGGCAAAAAGATTATACCTATCAACCGCAATCAAACGAATGGCAATCTATGAATGAACATAACAAAATAGACATCGGCAAATGGTTTAGTTTTAGCGGTTAAAAGACTTCTGACCGTTCCCTTCTCTCAAAATCCTCATAGGATACACTGTAAGATTACTATATGAGGAAAGAAGTGACGACAATGGGTCTTAATTTTCGTAACAGTACCAATGCCGCTATCTATATTGCTTACGCTTATCCAAACTCCAGCTGTAGTCCTGTTAACTATGCCAAGATTGGCTGGTATCGTGTAGATCCTGGGCAGACAATAGAGGTTTGGAGTGGATATGCCGGAGGCAACACGTTCTATTACTATGCCGAAAGTAGCTTTGGACGCACATGGTCGGGTTCCTATTTTACCCAGCTCCCTAGCCAGGCCTTCCATTGGTGTTGGAACGTAGGATGTACAACCTGTAGAAATTTGGGTATGCGGCGGATTCCTATAAGTTCAATCTACGCAAATTACACCATTAACCTGATTACCAGCACTAGCCAAAGCGCACCTCAAGCTGGGAATACCCGTTTAGCCTTGCCTTCCAAACAAAGCACAAAGGACTCCTTAATCGTTAGAATACCTAGAAAGGCTAAAAAACTAAAACAAGGAAAACCTTTATCATCCAAACGTATTGCCGTACCCACAAAGCTGAGAAAGAAATGATGTAGATTTCCTAAAAGGCAATATTGCAGGAGATCTAAAGCAGAACTATTTTTTATATTAAAAGGAGCGACCTTATCGCTTATGGTCTGCTCCTTTCTCTTTCGTCTATGCTGAGGCAATCCACGTTTATTTGCTATCAGATTCCCACTTGGATATCTCCTCACGAACCCGTGGCGCTACCTCGGTTCCCAATAGCTCAATAGCTCTCATGACATCATCATGCGGCATCGTGCCGACAGGAACGTGCAACAGAAAACGTGTAACGCCTACCTGCTTGCGGAGGTGAATGATTTTATTAGCAACCGTATCGGGATCGCCTACATACAATGCCCCCTCAAAGCTGCGCGCAGCATCGAAGCTGGAACGAGTGTAAGGACCCCACCCGCGTTCACGCCCAAGCACATTCATGCTCTGCTGCGTGGAGGGGAAAAACTTTTCCGCTGCAAGCTCGGTCGTTTCCGCGATAAAACCATGGGAGTGGGACGCAACCGGAAGCAGCGATGCATCATGACCTGCGTGCTTAGCTGCCTTTTTGTACAGCTCCACCAAGGGTGCAAACTGCATCGGGCTGCCTCCAATAATAGCAAGCACCAGCGGCAATCCAAGCAAGCCCGCACGAACCACAGATTCCTGATTACCTCCACTTCCGATCCATACAGGCAAAGAATTTTGCACCGGGCGCGGATACACGCCTAAATTGTTGATTGCGGGCCGATGCCCGCCTTTCCAGGTGACTTTCTCAGATTCCCGTATTTTCAATAAAAGTTCCAGCTTTTCATCAAACAACTCATCGTAGTTATCGAGGTCATATCCAAACAACGGGAACGATTCGATAAAAGAACCTCGGCCTGCCATAATCTCAGCTCGTCCATTCGAAATACCATCCAGTGTAGCAAAGTCCTGAAACACACGCACCGGGTCATCCGATGAAAGCACCGTCACCGCACTGGTTAGGCGAATTCGTTGGGTCTGTGCCGCCGCCGCAGCCAGTATAACCGCCGGAGCAGATGCGGCATAATCTTTACGATGATGCTCCCCCACGCCGTAAACATCCAGCCCTACCTGATCAGCGAGCACAATTTCCTCGACCACTTCACGTATCCGTTGTGCGTGACTGATGACCTCACCGGTTTGGGGATCCGGCGTTGTTTCTACAAATGTGCTTATACCTATTTCCACTTATCCTACCCCCTATTGTATATGTTTCGTTCTCATTCGGTCGTCGTTGAAGCAAATCATTTTAAAAACCGATATCTTTATATTGAACCTTTTTTGCATCTTTTTCAAGCTTTCCTTTTCCAAGTCTGAAAATCAGGCGAGAGAAGTGCCAAGATCCGCCGCAGGAAAAGAATTCTCTCTGTCGAATATGGTATGGAATAAAGAAGATGGCTATCCCCACACCACGAAAACAACAAGGAGGCACTTACACTATGGCTTTTGTTATTAATAATTTAAAGGATAACAACAATGTTGCCATCACTGACCAATTAGGCGGATTCACGGTACTGGAATACATAGCAGATTTAAGCTGCACCTCGGTTGCGGCTGCGAAAGACAATTACTATATGAGCAAAAGTAACATGCGCCGCAAGCAGCTCATGATCGAAATCAATAATAGTGAGATTATGATGAGAGCGGGAGCGATGCAATATACTGTGGGCGACATGGAAATGACTACGGGTATAAAAGGCGTTGGGGGCCTAATGCGAAACTTGGTGTCCGGTGCTGTAACAGGGACAGGTGCCGTTAAACCGCACTATAAAGGTACAGGGACCATTATGTTGGAGCCTACCTATCAATATATTTGGCTTATTGATGTCGATCATGATGACATTGCCATCGAAGATGGATTGTTTTTAGCTTGTGACACCACGCTCGACATATCCGTTGTTGCACGCAGTAATCTTTCCTCTGCTGCACTGGGCGGAGAAGGGTTATTTAATTTAAGCGCCCGCGGAAAAGGAGTGCTGGCACTTCAAGCGCCGATTCCTTCCGAGGAGGCGGTCGTTATCGAATTGCAAAATGATGTGCTAAAGGTGGATGGAAACTTTGCCCTTATGTGGTCCAACACCCTACAGTTCACCGTCGAAAAATCGGGAAAAACCAAACTGGGCTCGGCTGCTTCCGGCGAGGGACTGGTTAATGTATACAGGGGAACAGGAACCGTATGGCTAGCACCATTGTGACACCTCTGTGGGTCTGAGCGTTGGAAATCCAATAACGCCAAATGCTAATAAAAAAGGAGAAGCCGAGGGCTTCTCCTTTTTTATCCTCATGGAGCTGAACAGTTGGAACTGAACAGTTTCTCTGCTATACACTTTAATTCTTTTTGACAAACTCCGATTTTAGCTTCATTGCTCCAAAACCATCAATTTTGCAATCAATATCGTGGTCACCTTCCACCAGACGGATGTTTTTCACTTTGGTGCCAATTTTCAAAACGGAAGAGCTTCCCTTCACTTTAAGGTCTTTAATGACGGTAACAGAGTCGCCATCCTTCAGAATGTTACCATTCGCATCTTTGACGACTTTGACATCTTCGCTGCTATTAGCGTCTGACTCGGCAGACCACTCATGAGCGCATTCCGGGCAAATGAACAGACTGCGGTCCTCATAAGTGTACTCTGAATTACACTCAGGACAATTTGGTAAATTAGACATCGTATTATGTACCCCATTCATTTTCAAATTCTACTGCTGTGCTCTCATCTTCTTTTAAATAGATCAAGCTTGTCTCCAAGCCTACCTTGGAGTTTCAGTTCCCTACAAGTATATTGGATAATCAACAATGATTCCACTCATGAATATAACTAAAAGGATGCCAACCTTTCTAGGCAGCATCCGTTTTTAAGATACGTTTATTATGCTTGGATTTGCTTAACCAGTTCACTAATTCCTTGCTTAAGCGGCGTCAGCGGACGCTTCAACAGCTTCTCGAAGTCATTGCTTACGACATCCAAGGCTCCTTCGCGAATCGCTTGTTGAATGCCGACCACAATAGGGATGGCACCTTCCGGGACTCCCGCACCGAGCATAATCTCGGCATACGCAGCATCGTCCACCTGCTGTACAGGGACATCTTTACCCAGGACCTCAGCAAGTATCGCTGCAAACTCTTCTTGAGTTATCGGCTTACCAGAAAGCTCGTAGATTGTATTCTCATGCCCTTCGCCAGACAACACAGCTGCAGCGGCTTTCGCATAATCGGCGCGGGCAGCCCAACCCACTTTGCCGGACCCTGCTGAAGTTAGCCATGGAGCTCCCGCAAGTACAGATTGGATCGTGCCTGCTTCATTCTCAAGATACCAATTATTACGCAAGAAGGAGTAAGGAATACCCGACTCGCGAATGAACTCCTCCGTAATACGATGTACGGGTGCAAGGAATAGAGTGCTGTCAGCGGCATTGGCCGCACTGGTATACACGATGAAGCCTACTCCCGCACGCACAGCAGCATCTACAGCTGCTTTATGCTGACGAATTCTAGTATCATTATCCCCGTCTGCAGATATAATCAACAGCCGATCTACACCGGCAAATGCTTGATCGAGTGTTTCTGGCTTATCAAAATCGCCATGACGAACGTCAACACCACGATTACGTAACCCTTCTGCCTTTTCCGGATTTCTTACGCTAACAATAAGATCTTTTACCGGGATAGATGCAAGCAACGTATCTACCACAATGGAACCCAGTTGCCCTGTTGCTCCTGTTAATGCGATTTTCATACGAAATCCTCCATTCAGTATTTTATTTACTTTTATATAGTAACTAAAAATATGATACATGTCTAATTTAGAGTCTAAAGGTATGCTTTTCGGGTAAGGGTTGGTAACCTTGGTAACCCAACCCCTTCCTAAAGAGAGGAATATGTATATGAAGAATGCTATGGTCATTGTAAATCCCTCTTCCGGCAAAGAAGAATCGCTCCAACATGTCAGAAACGTAGAAGACATTCTATATGAGCAAGGATACATCGTTACAGTCAAAGAGACGGCACAAGAACTCGATGCCACCCGTTTTTGCATCACTGCATGTCAGGAGGCTTATGATCTTGTCGTTTCCCTCGGTGGAGATGGCACGCTTCACGAAACCATTAACGGTTTCATGGGTCAAGATCACCGTCCAAAACTGGGGGTCATCCCTCTTGGGACCGTCAATGATTTTGCCCGTGCCCTACAAATTCCACTAAGTCCCGAACTGGCGATCCGTGCACTCACTTCTACTCGCGTGAAAGCCGTGGATATGGGGCTCTTAAACGGACGAATGTTTGCCAATGTTGTTGCCACTGGTTCGCTTGCCGAATCGCTATCCGCTGTATCGTCAGACGATAAATCCACACTTGGCACATTGGCCTATTTTAAAGAAGGCATGAAAGAACTGATCAACCATCCTGCCCATCCGCTTATCGTCCGCTACGATGATAAGATCTGGGAAGGCCCATCTCCACTCTTTCTTGCCGCTCTAACCAACTCAGTTGGCGGATTCGAGAAACTGGCGCCCGGGGCTGCTGTTGACGATGGCCTGCTTCACTGCTTTATTTTCAAAAACCTCAATATATTGAACACGATGACAGCCGGCATATCCTTATTTTTAGGCAACCTGAAGGATCATAAAGATGTCGTTTACTTTACCGCAAAGCATGTAAGTGTCCGTTCCACAGCATCGGTCAGTACGAATGTAGATGGTGAGGAAGGACCATCTTTGCCTATCGAGCTGGGTATTTTACCGCGTCATATCGAGGTGATTGTGCCTGAGAAGACCTAAGTAGTACAGTGCCCGTCCTCAGACCTTGAGGCTTACATTCGCTCCATTTTCCTCATAGATTAAATAGGTAAGTTGTACATAGTTGACCTGCATTCTGCTTCTCACCCTTTTCGTCTTGGTTAGCTGGGGTAAGTACTACTGTACCGTAAGCAGCCCTTATTCCTAGAAAACAATCTTGAGGAGGCGTTAGAAATGGCAGAGCACAATCATGTTGTAAATAAGGAAGGCGAAGTGGCCTTGAACAAGGTAGATGACGCACTAAATCGGATAGATGACAGCAAAAAGGATGACATTTTGGGCAGCTTTGATTCATTCAAAAATTATTTGAGCGACAAAATTGAAATGGCTCAAAAAATCGGATTGAATGAAGAAGTAATGGCAAAAGCAGCGGAGAAGATCGCGGGATATCTGGCAGCCAAGGAAGAACCGCGAAACAGCGAAGAGAAGCTTCTTCAGGAATTATGGAAGGTAGGGGACAAAGAGCAGCAGCACGCGCTTGCTCATATGCTAGTACGCGTGGCTCGATCCTCATAGGAATAGATAATGTATGAAAAATAATATCTTACCATAAAAGAGCAGTCTATCCTCAGATGAGGGTAGACTGCTCTTTCGTTAATGACCGTTAGAGCGCGTTCCGCTAGTGTTAGCACTAACTAAGTTCTGTTCTTGCTATCACTTTCGGGAACCTCTTTTCTTGGATAAGAGTTCTTCACACAGGGAATTAATGTACCTGACCCAACAATTCATATGCATCTTCCTTTGTAGTAACTGCCAGAAGCGCCTCTCTAAAATGATCGTCCATCAGCTTACGGGACAGCATTTGCAGCACCTTGAGATGTGCATTATCCTTGCTATTACGCGGAACAGCAATCATGAAGATCAGTTTCGCTTCACTTCCGTCCAGGCTTTTCCAGTCTACTCCGCTCCGCTTCACTCCAAAGACCACGCTTGGCTTCAGAACAGCTTCTGATTTGCCGTGAGGGATGGCAATATTCATTCCAATGCCTGTGGAGCTTTCCTTCTCTCGATCCAATATGGCCTGTTTAAAATCACCGACAGAGCTTACGGCTCCAGTTCTCTCAAGGGCTCCGATCATTTCATCAATCACGGCATCCTGGGTCGTTCCTTCCAGGTCCAGATTAATTAGATCCATCGTTACAATATCTGTCAACTTCTCAATGTGAATCGCTTGCGAAGATACTTCCTGCTCGTTATTTACAGTTGGTGAAACTGATGGGGCGGCGGCAGTTGTAGTCATCGTAGATTGTTCCGTTACTGCCGCAGAATTTTCAGATATCGCCTCTCCAGCAACAACCGGATTGGCCGTTGTAATATCTCTTTTCAGCAGGCTCACCAGAAGAACCGAGACAGCTGCGCCGACAATAACGGCGATGAAGAACATCAACACATGGTCTACTGCACCAAGGACGGCTACAATCGGTCCACCATGTGCTACCTTATCTCCTACATTCCCAAGCATCGCAATGACCGAACCGACCATGGACCCTGCCATGATGCTGGGAATAACCCGCAATGGATCTTGTGCTGCGAAAGGAATCGCCCCTTCAGTAATACCGAATAGCCCCATCGTAAATGTCGCCTTCCCAGCTTCACGTTCCGCTGGTGCAAATTTACGTTTGTTGATCATTGCTGCAAGCCCCATGCTAATCGGTGGAATACAAATGGCAACGGCGATCGGTCCCATAATTTCGTAATTTCCTTCACCAATCATAGCCGAGCCGAATAAAAATGCTACTTTATTGACCGGCCCCCCCATATCGAAGGAGATCATCGCTCCTAAAATCAGTGCCAATAGAATTGAACTTGTACCTTGCATACCTGCAAGCCAACCTGTTAAAGCTTCAAACAAATGTGCGACTGGAGAACCGATTATAAAGACAAAGATTAATCCTACAATTAAAGATGACAACACAGGGATAATGATAATAGGCATGATCGGCTGTAACGCTCGCCCAACCTTCAATTTCCGAATACCCAGTGCAACATAACCCGCCAGGAAACCAGCGATAATTCCGCCAATAAATCCGGCCCCCGCTTCACTTCCATAAAAACTGCCGTTCGCAGCAATGAATCCGCCAACCATACCAGGTGCAAGCCCCGGTCTATCCGCAATACTCATCGCAATGAATCCAGCGAGGATGGGTATCATAAAGGTAAACGAAGCCGAACCGATATTCTGAACGATCTTCCAAAATGAACCGTCCGGTATCACTAGACCGCCTGGTGTCTTCTCACCACCAATCGTCAACGCAATGGCAATAAGCAAGCCCCCGATGACGATGAAAGGTACCATATAGGATACACCATTCATTAAGTGGCGGTAGATAGGATTTTGCTTTGGTTTGTTCTCTTGTGAGCTAGCATCGGAGGCACGTGACTCTGCCTGGTACACAGGCACATTCCCCTTCATCACCCGCTGGATCAATTCTTCCGGACGACGAATCCCATCCTGTACTCCGACGACCAGCAGTTTCTTGCCGACGAAGCGATCTTTGACCACCGTCTTATCCGCTGCAATAATAATGCCATCCGCTTCACGGATCTCCTGCTCAGTTAGTTGATTCTCCACTCCAATGGAGCCTTGTGTCTCGACCTTCATCTCGATCCCCAGCTTTGCTGCTGCCTTTTGCAGATTCTCAGCTGCCATATACGTATGTGCAATTCCGTTAGGACATGAGGTAATCGCTAATATCTTCATAGTCATTCCCCTTCTCTCTGATGTTTCCGCTTACATTAATAGTATAATCGCCTTTTTGGCTGTTATCGGGCGAACTTTTTACCGGAACTTTCGGAAAAACAGAATAATAACGGCAAAAAAACAGGACTTATCTATAAGCCCTGTTCCAAAATAATGCTTTAAATTTAGTTTATCCCTTTAGCTTTCCTAATAGTCTCATTGCATCGGTCTCCTTAGATAAGGCATGAACTAGAGCTGGCTGCTCACTGATTAGGGACAATTCCTTAAATAACTGGCGCATTTCTTCCCGCCCATCCTGTTTTACCGCAAGCAAGAACACAAGCTCCACCTTCTCGGTTCCCCAAATAAGTGGTTTCTTTAAAGTAGCAATTACAATGGAAGATTGTCTTATCCACTCAGAGCCGCCATGCGGGATGGCTATGCCTCCTCCAATCGTCGTAGCTGACATTTTCTCTCGCGCCAATACACTGTCCACATAACCTGTCTCCACATATCCCTTGTCCTCCAGTATTTGCGCCAGCTTGGAAATCAATTGTTCCGGATGCTGCACTTCTTGCTGGGGATAGACTAAAAAAGGTGTTGTGTACTTAAAAAATACAGATTCTTCTGCCGCTCTAGATTCCGGCTCATCCAGTCGTCTGATCACTTGCTCCAGTTGGCGCTCATCCTTGGCCTCCAGTAATGGAGAGACCAGAATGTGGGGAACGCTCAGCTCTGGGAGAGCTACGGTTGTAATGATGAGATCCACCTCCTGGGTTGCCAGATAGTCCTTGACTTCTGCCTTCGAAAGGGTTGTCTCCACATGTACAGCCGGAAACTTACGTTCCACCTTTGTGCGCAGCAGCTGGGACATACCGATGCCCATGTGACACACGATGATGGCCCGCTGAGGATGGCTCTCCTTCTGGTGAAGCCGCTCCACAGAAGCCTGAAAATGTAGCGTTAAATAAGCAGCTTCCTCCTCGGGGAACGATAACCGGATCAACTTCCCTACCTCTTCCAGCGTAATAATAACCCGGTCGAACATGTAAGGGTACATCTTCTTGATCTCAGCCAGCATAGGATTGGATACCGTCAACCCATACTGAAGCCGATTCAGGGTCGTATATAAATGGACTTGCAACCCTTTGAGCAACATCTTATCCTTGGAAAAGTCAATCATATTCAGCTCCGACATCCGCCGGATTAGCTGCTCAATCATTTCAGACAAAAGCGGGTGACTATCGGCCAGATCACTATATTTCCCCTTTCTATCCTCTTGCTGATAACGGAACTTTCCGCCCAGCAAATGCAGGGTTAGATAGGCTGTTTCTTCCTTGGAAAAAGGTACAGAAAACAGCTTTTGCAGCTGCTGTAAAAACGAAGTAGCCCATGTAAATTCAACTTTCTCCTGCAAAAAGGCAATGTCTTGCTCGGGGAGAGAGATAGGCTGCCCCAGCTTGGTTCGTTTGACCATTAAGAGAATATGGAGCATTAGACCCTCAAAAGTTTCGTCCGTAAAGCTGAGTTCGTGATGTTTTTGAAATGCTTTTAATTCATGACTAATGGTCGCAATCTCGTGCGGTTCAAACTGCTTGCGCATCATCTGTCCCGTTAACTCAGGACTATCAATCAGCTGGTTCATCCGTGCCAAAGCGATCCGCTTGTTTTTCTCTGTGCCTTGAATGGTCAAGCCTACGCGCTGCTTGGTAACCAGGGCAAGATCAAAGCTGTGCAGCCAGTCATCAATCCTTTCCATATCTCTCCGGATCACCGTTTTGTTCACATAATACTGGGAGGCCAAATCTTGTATAGTTACAGGCTTGGCATCCATTAAGAGTCTATAGGCGAGATGCAGCATCCTCTCCTCATCCGATTCATGCTGGGCTGTACGATCGCCTGCATACAGTCGGTGGAATAAATCAGCCTGCTCCGCTTCACTAATCTCCAAATAAATGCCGCGCCCCGGTCTTCTCACCAGATTGGCATTAGAGTGCTTGACTAGATATTCTTCAATTACTTTTAGATCGTTTCGGATCGTCTTTTCAGAGCAATCCGTTTGATCAGCCAAATCCTGCACTAACCAGAGCCGGCTCGATTCAGTTAACAACTTGCGGAAAATTTCTACTTGCCTTTGGTTCATTCCAATCTCCTATCTTCCAAAATAAAGAATGTTCGGCATATCAGGTTATATTTTGTTAGCTTTATATTAGCTTATCGATATACTAATTATAACCCTACAGCAACATACGGAGTGTATAATAAGACAATCCCAATATACTGGATTTTCAGGAGGAAGAATAGTGATCACCTATTTGAGATGCAATGAAGCCAGCATGGAACAGGACGATTTTGCGGCGTGTTTTTTCGGTCCAGAGGGCAATTCACGAAAACATTCTTTCCTTGCCATGGATGAAGATCAGCCGACCGGCTTAATTCTCGGCGGTACTCGGCAGTTTGACGGGTACAAGACCATGCGTTGTGGCACGCTATACGCTAAAATACTACAACGATACTGTCCCATCGGTCTCTCCCGCTCCCTCATCCTCGTACATTGTTAAAGAGCTTATGTTCGACGATGTCGCAGATTTTCGTAAAACCCTCACCGACTGTCACATCCATTGGCAAAGTGATACACCTTATTACGCCAGCAGCACACGGGAAGTTTTTCTCGGCAAGGCTTTAGCCAGAAAATAGGTCTCTTGAAAGACCCCGTTGAGCAATATGAAATGTGTATGCAGCTTCTTCCATACTAGTTCACCACACAATGCATACACTCTGGTTTGGCTTAGGATGAAAGGGATATTTATAATATATTATTTGTTTATAGAATCTTTTCCTAAACATGGATGGTGAAATGACCGTTATATAAGGAGGATGTTTTTAAATTATGGATTATTAAAATGAGGTGTACGATTTGGAAGACCAGCACTTACCACAGATTTCACAGGCAACAGCAAGAGAGAGGTACATTCGGCATAGGCAAAATTATGGAGAAACAAACAGAATGGCCGAAATATCAAAGACCTACGGTTCGTCTATTTTGTTTAGACGTTGGGGAGCAACCCTTTTTGATTTCATATTTTTTGTAATCGGGTATATTGGTTTCTTTACCTCCGTCATTCAAATAACAGACAGATGGCTGTTGCCCTTAGCAATTGCCACCCGTTGCATCCTGATTATAGCTTTCTTCTGCTATTATTTGCTTTTGGAAGGTTTCACAGGCTATACGCTTGGCAAATTCGTTTTTCGTATTAAGGTGGTTAACGGAGAAGGAAAACCTCCTGGTTTTCTTAAATCACTCATTCGCACGCTGATCAGGCTCATAGACACCAATCCGTTGCTAATGGGTTCACTACCTGCTGGTATCAGCGTGTTAGTGACTGCATCAAGACAGCGAATTGGTGATTTAGCTGCAGGTACATATGTCGTAAAGGTACGGGATTTAGAGCCGATTAGCAAAAAGGCAATGAGATGGTCGCTCTTCATATTTTTTACCGCCATGGTGATCTTGGGAGCTTCGTTTGTAAATGCCACTTTTATCCTGGCGAACCATTACGGTCTCCCTGAAGCTCCAGCAACCAAGCAGGAGCAAAGCTATGTAAGTAAAGATGGGCGATTTCAGATCTCAGCCCCGTTAGATTGGTCAACAAACCCGGACCAGGAAGAACAAGCAGATATTGCGATATTCAATCCATACATTCAGAAATCTGTTATCGTACTCTCCAGTTCAAAAGAGAAATTAGGTAATGTGACGCTCCAGTACTACACAGAGAAAGTTCAAAACAACATGACTAAAATGTTTAATCTCTCTACAGTAGGGCCTTCATCCAACACCACGATTCAAGGATATCCGGCCATTGAGTTCACAATTAAAGGACAGAAAGATGTAAACCATTATGTCACCCATGTAGCCATTATTGAGACTGAAAATAATTTCTACAAGATCATCGCGTATACACCTGCATCAAAATATAGCCGTTTGAAGAAAGAACTTCATGATATTACCTATAGCTTCCGTAAGGTTCGCCCTTAGACAGCGTGACGGATGATGAAACAATGAGACACAAAAGACAGGTGCTCCTGGGAGCCCTGTTTTTTGCGTACAACTATTTTTCACAACTATGATAAAATAGGCTGACATGTTCAGCGTACTGCTTTATTATGTTGTTCAGATGCACAATAAATTGGAAGCCCTTTCAAGTATGAAATGCAGTAAAACATCTTACATCATGAGATAAAGGAGGGATCCTGATTTGTTTCCGCTCTCCGAAAGACAAGCCCAAGACATCGTAGACAAAATGATGAAGGATATTCCGTACAATATTAATATTATGAATGAACAAGGCATCATTATTGGCAGCGGCGAGCGTGAACGAGTCGGAACCATTCACCAAGGAGCTGTTCAGGCGCTCGAAACTGGGAAAATGATTGAAGTGTGGCAGGATGGACACTATGAGAAAAAGGGAACCAATGAACCGATTGTTATCCATCATGAGCTAGTCGGTGTCATTGGTATTTCAGGCAATCCCGACGAAGTGCGTCCTTTTTGCAACATTGTTAAAACTACGGTGTCTCTCCTGATTGAACAGCGCATTTCCCTGGAGCATCTCGCCCACGAGGCCAACCGCAAAAAATCTGTACTGGAAATGCTGTTAAATCATCAGGGAGCCTACACCCAAAAAATAAAAAAAGAAGCTGCTCAATATCACATTGATTTGCTTCTCAAAACTTCGGCCGTATATATAAAGCATCTTCCTTCTGATTCTGCTCATTTAGCCGAGTTGTCCAACATATTCATGCAGCATCCATCCTTTCGTATGGAGGAAGACAGCTATCTCATCCTGATGCAAAATCAGGAACCGACCGCCAAGCTGCTGGAACCCCTTGTACGCCGCCATCCCGATGTGCTGATTGCCATCAGCAGACAAGAGCACAGCATTGCGGATGTTTATATGCAAGCCAAGTCCGCTATGAATATTGTACTGGCACTGCGCCTACCTGTGCAGATCGTTTCTTTTGCAGAAGTTGAATTTCTGGTCAAATTAAGCCAAACCAACCTGACCAACACGATCCATCTGGTCAGCAAGCTGGAAGATACCGTGGATTTGCTGGATACGCTGCGAAGCTTTATTAACCATAACGGCAGCGTCTCCTTTACCGCAGATGAATTAAACATTCATCGAAATACACTGCAATATCGCCTGAAGCGCATCCATACCTTAACTGGCAAAGATCCTCGCAATCTCCTTCAGCTTTTTGAGCTTACGCACGGTTTATTGGCGCTGTATCAATGAACTTCCGGATCACACCAGAATATGCTGGGATACTTTTCGCTCGCCTTCACTTCCGAATTTCTCATAGGCAATATCCATTAGCTAAAGAAAACCGGGATTACAGGCGAGCGCTCGTATTATACATGATTTGTATGATGCCACTTATAATTCTCGCGAATCAATCCCTTCATTTTTCATTGAATTGAAGTACTCTTGCGATATTCTCGCACGTACGCTCTACGTTTTGCGGCCCTTCGGCCAGCAGTTTACCCAGCTCCGAGGCTCCAGGTACGATGCCAAACACCGCATCTATTCCTTCCTTGTATAGCGTGTCGATCCCTTCCCCGATATAACCTGCAACCGCAATGACCTTTTTTCCGGATTGTTTGGCTGCCTGAGCTACTCCATATGGAGTTTTACCGAATTTGGTCTGAAAATCAATACCGCCTTCTCCCGTCAAAACAATGTCGGCCGTGGCTAGCTTCTGCTTTAAGCCCGTGTATTCAATCACAATTTCAATGCCCTTTTGCAGCGTCGCCTGAGTAAAAATCAATAGGCCTGCACCCAATCCGCCTGCTGCACCCGCGCCTGGGAGATCACGCACATCCTTGCCTAACTGCTGCTTCACTACATCCGCATAATGGGCAAGATTGGCATCCAATTGCTGCACCATTTCCGGCGTTGCGCCTTTTTGTGGGCCAAATACACGGGAAGCCCCATGCTCTCCGCACAGCGGATTTGTCACATCACAGGCTACAATCAATTGCACCTGCTGCAAGCGGTCGTCTAGGGATGAAATATCAATACTAGCCAGCTCGCCCAGGCCGCCGCCGCCACGTGGAAGAGTATTCCCTGCTGCATCCAGAAATCTAGCGCCCAGCGCTTCCGCCATACCTGTACCGCCATCATTCGTCGCACTTCCGCCAATGCCGATGATAATTTTCCGAATTCCCTGGTTCAGACACTCACGGATTAACTCTCCCGTGCCGTAGGTTGTTGTCTTTAACGGGTTTTTATTGTCCTGATTGACCAGATGGATTCCGCTGGCAGATGCCATCTCAATTGCCGCAGTGGTGCCGTCTCCCAGCAAGCCATATGCAGCAGTTACAGGTTCTCCAAGCGGTCCGGTCACCTCCATGTAACGAAGCTGTCCGCCTGTTGCATCCACCAGTGACTGTACTGTTCCCTCGCCGCCGTCTGCCATCGGAACGTGGACATAATGGGCTGTTGGATAGACCTTGCGCAGTCCCTTTTCCATTGCAATACACACTTCTTTAGCCGTCATGCTCTCTTTAAAAGAATCCGGTGCCAGTACAAATGTTTTCTCTCTCATTGTGTCACCCCATCGTAAATATTAAAGTAAGAATCCATACAATATTGTGGCTACAATCGCCATGGTTCCGCCCACAATAGCTTCATAAGGGATCAGTCCCATCCGCTGTTTAATGCTCATTTTCATACTGTCTGCCGTAACGTGAAAATAGTTGCCCTGTGGTAAGGAATCAATGACGGTAGCTCCTGTATGCACCATTACAGCTGCGGCTAACGGGGCTGTCCCCATGTTCAAAATGGCTTCTCCAAACGAGCCAGTCGCCAATATAACGCCCGTCGAGGTCGATGCTGTGGCAGCCGCCATCAGAATGCCTGCAAGCGGTGCCAAAAATGTGCCAGAAACCCCCGAAGCTTCAATCAAGCCAACTACCTGAGCAGATAAATTGGAGGTAGAGATCAGACCCGCAATCCCGCCTGCACCGATCAAGATGAGCACGGTTGCCGTCATTTTATTCAAACCGGAAGCTGAATACTTCAGAATGTTGCGTCCTTGTCCCATGGCCAGCATACCGACAATCCCGGCGATTGGCAAAATGTACATCGCGTCGACCTTGAAATTCGACAAAGCATCAATGCCAGAGATAGAGCCAATCGGGTTAATCATCAGCAAAATAACAGCTACCACTGGAGCTACAATTGCTCGTCCCAATGCCGGATACTTCGACGTATCGACATCACTGTCCATCGTATCCTGGTCGGACACCTTCACACCTTTGTTTTTCAACATAGACGCCACCAGAACGGTCATGATTAATCCGCATATCGCAGGCACCACACCCGCCAACATCACGTGGCTTAAATCCAGATTAAACCCGCGTGCCGCCGCAATCGCATTGGGATTTGGGGAGATAATGTTCCCCGCCTTTCCGCCACCAGACAAAGCCAGCAGGAGAGCCAGCTTGGAAATCCCCATTTTGTTCCCAACCGACAAGGCAATAGGTGCCACAATTAGCACTGCCACGGGAATAAAGACGCCTACCGCTGTAATAATCATCGTTGCTAACGCCAGTGCAAGGATCGCTTTACTGCCACCAAACTTCTTTACGATAGCCTGCGCAATCGTCTCCGCTGCCCCAGACTCCATCATCACGCCTGCCAACACACCTGCCGCGAGCACACGAATGACCGTCCCCATCACGCTTTGCGTACCACTAATCAATACGCTGATCGTCTGCTCCAGATTAGCTCCACCCAATAAAGCGCCTACAATTGCTCCCAAAAACAGAGCGTAAACCGGATTCAGCTTTCTCAATATCAAAATAATTGCAATAGCCAGCCCTGCCAGAGCTCCTATCCAACTGATCGTTAACCCTTCCATCTGTCTAACCCCCCGGGCAATTTTTGATTACGCTTTCATTATATCGACTGCAGCGTGTGAATTATATTGAAGAACAGACGAAATTGATTGTGCATTTGCACAAAAAAGCCCGAAACTAGCTTACAAAAACAATTTAATGAATACGCTTGCAAATCTAAAATTTTAGATTATAATACTTGTATACAAGTATACTTGACTAATGAGAAGGTGAATTGATGGATCAATCCAGTGATTTCCTATATCCCTCCAAATGGCTTTTAAAAGCCTCTACTGGTGATCGTGTAGCATCTGAGCTTAGAATGCGCATTATTTCTAGCACTATTGAAAGCGGTACCATACTATCTGAAAATAAATTAGCTGCTGATTTTGCAGTAAGTCGCTCACCCATTCGTGAAGCGTTAAAAATACTGGCATCCGAGAATATCATCCGCTTAGAAAGAATGGGCGCCGTTGTTATGGGCCTATCCGAAAAAGAAATAGAAGAAATTTATGATGTACGTCTACTCATAGAATCCTTCGTATTTGAACGTCTTATAAAGATGGACACGAATGATTTAGCAAAGGAACTTAGTAAAATACTTGAAATGATGAAGGTCGCAGTCAAATATAGCGATGCCGATGAATTTTCATATCAAGATGTCTTGTTTCATGAAACGATTATTCGTGCAGTTAATCATTCATACATCCTGATGATCTGGAATAATTTAAAGCCCGTGATGGAAAGCCTTATTCTGTTGTCGATGCGTATGCGTTTCAAAGAAAAGTATGAAGACTTTTCGCGGATTGTAAAAAATCATGCGCTTTATATTGAAGCAATCCAGGCAAAAGATAGAGACCTTATGATTAAGTCTTTACATGAAAACTTTGATGATGTTCAAGGTAAAGTAGAAGACTTATGGATGTCCCAACAACTGCTGTCCAAAGGAGTCGTGCCACAAAATGACTAACTACATGTTAGGTATAGATATCGGAACCACCAGTACAAAAGCTGTTTTATTTAGTGAAAAAGGCGAAGTTATCCAACAGGAGAATATCGGGTACCCGCTTTATACACCAGATATAGCTACAGCTGAACAAAATCCCGAGGAGATCTTTCAGGCAGTCCTACAAGCGACTTCGAATATCATGAAACATCACTCACAAAAAAAGCTATCGTTTGTTTCATTTAGCAGTGCCATGCATAGTGTCATTGCCATGGATGAACATGATCAGCCACTTACGCCTTGTATCACTTGGGCAGATAATCGCAGTGAAGCGTGGGCACATCACATAAAGGATGAGTTGAATGGTCAAGAAGTCTATAGACGAACAGGAACACCCATTCACCCCATGTCACCTTTAACGAAAATAGCCTGGATTGTGAATGATCTTCCTGAAATCGCTATCAAGGCTAAAAAGTATATCGGGATTAAAGAATATATTTTCAAAAAGCTCTTTGATCTATATGTTGTTGACCATTCCCTGGCTTCAGCGATGGGCATGATGAATCTCGAAAAGCTGGATTGGGATGAAGAAGCCTTAAAAATTGCGGGTATAACCCCTTCTCAATTGTCTGAGCTCGTGCCCACAACCAAAATATTTACCGACTGTAACTCAGATTTAGCAAAAGAGATGGGGATCGATCCACAAACACCCTTTGTCATTGGGGCCAGCGATGGAGTCCTTTCTAATCTTGGTGTAAACGCGATACAAAAAGGCGAAGTTGCCGTCACCATTGGGACAAGCGGCGCCATACGAACCATTATAGACAAGCCGCGAACGGACGAAAAAGGAAGAATATTTTGTTATGCCTTAACGGAAAAGAACTGGGTCATAGGCGGACCGGTAAACAATGGCGGGATGGTTCTTCGCTGGATTCGTGATGAGCTTGCCTCATCTGAAGTAGAAACAGCGAAACGACTAGGCATTGATCCCTATGATGTGCTGACCAAGATTGCCGAACGTGTAAGACCAGGATCTGATGGGCTGTTATTTCATCCCTACCTTGCTGGTGAACGTGCGCCATTGTGGAATCCAGACGTACGTGGCTCATTCTTCGGTTTAACGATGTCACATAAAAAGGAACATATGATCCGCGCAGCTCTAGAAGGAGTCATTTACAATTTGTACACCGTATTTTTGGCCTTAACCGAATGCATGGACGGTCCCGTGACCCGAATTCAGGCTACAGGAGGCTTCGCAAGGTCAGCTGTTTGGCGGCAAATGATGTCGGATATCTTCTCATCTGAGGTCGTCGTTCCAGAAAGCTATGAAAGTTCTTGTCTAGGAGCATGTATTCTGGGCTTGTATGCCACCGGGCAAATCCAGTCATTTGAAGTCGTCTCTGAAATGATTGGCAGTACCAACAAACATGCACCGAAAGAAGAAGCAACCAAGGAGTACAAGAAGCTGCTGCCGATTTTCATTAACCTGTCCAGAGTATTAGAAGAGGATTATACACGAATTTCCAATTATCAAAGAAGCTTAATTAAACACTAAAAGGATAAATACAGGAGGTAATTACAATGCCGTTAGTCGTTGTAGCGATTGGAATTTTAGCATTACTCATTTTAATCATGGGCTTCAAATTAAACACCTTTATCTCCTTAATCATTGTATCGTTCGGTGTGGCCTTAGCACTTGGAATGCCATTAGAGGAAATTGTCAAAACCATTGAAGCCGGATTAGGCGGAACACTGGGTCACTTAGCGTTAATTTTTGGACTTGGAGCGATGTTAGGGAAGTTGATCGCGGATTCTGGAGGTGCCCAAAAAATTGCCATGACCCTCGTTGACAAATTTGGTGAAAAAAATATTCAATGGGCGGTCGTAGCGGCTTCATTCATAATTGGGATAGCGTTATTTTTTGAAGTAGGATTAGTATTGTTGATTCCAATTGTGTTTGCCATTTCAAAAGAACTAAAGGTTTCTATCTTATATCTCGGTATTCCGATGGTTGCAGCTTTGTCCGTCACACACGGCTTCTTACCTCCACATCCTGGACCGACCGTGATTGCTGGTGAGTATGGCGCAAACCTTGGTGAGGTTTTGCTTTATGGCTTTATTATTTCCGTTCCAACCGTTATTTTAGCAGGACCTGTATTTACGAAGCTTGCCAAAAAGCTCGTGCCTGCTTCATTTACGAAAACCGGTAATATTGCCTCTTTAGGTGAGCAAAAAGTGTTTAAGGCCGAGGAAACCCCTGGATTTGGAATCAGTGTATTTACAGCAATGCTTCCCGTCATTTTAATGTCGATTGCTACGATTATTACTTTGCTTCAAAAAACATTAGGATTTGCGGATAATAGTCTACTCACAGCAATCCGCTTTATCGGGGATGCATCCACTTCCATGCTGATTTCCTTACTGGTTGCCGTTTACACCATGGGACTAGCAAGAAAAATTCCAATCAAAGATGTAATGGCATCCTGCACAACTGCTATTACTCATATTGGGATGATGCTCTTGATCATTGGGGGAGGCGGGGCCTTCAAACAAGTACTGATTAATGGCGGTGTAGGTGACTATGTAGCCCATTTATTCAACGGAACCACATTATCACCAATTCTGCTGGCCTGGATCATCGCTGCAATCTTACGTATTTCTTTAGGTTCTGCAACTGTGGCAGCTTTAACAACCTCTGGTTTAGTGATTCCGATGCTAGGACAATCTGACGTTAATCTTGCTTTGGTTGTGCTTGCTACGGGAGCGGGTAGCTTAATAGCTTCACATGTTAACGATGCCGGGTTCTGGATGTTTAAAGAGTACTTTGGTCTAAGCATGAAAGAAACCTTTGCCACCTGGACTTTGCTTGAGACCATCATTTCTGTAGCCGGATTAGGATTCATCTTAGTACTAAGTTTATTCGTATAAACCATGATTTCTGGGCGGTAACTCCCCTACTTATCTTTCTTAGGAACCTCTAAGTCTGTAAGTGAGGAGCTACCGTTTATTTACGAACTAGAGTGATATTAAATTATTTCATTTTTGGACGATCGTACTGGTTGCTTCTGCTGCTCCTTTGGCCTCACCATGTCCTGCACCAAATAGGTTTAATACCACCACACCAATAACAATTAAAACAATCCCTACGATACTTCCTGTATTAACCGTCCAGACGGTTTTATTTCAAGTAACTTTAAAGTTATGGGTTAGGTATATAAGCCTAATTGCTTGGATTAGATTTTGATACGTTTAAGCTAAATAAAAAGAAGCCTTGGGCGTGTAACATTTCAGCCAAGACTTCTTCAAATAAACAACTACCCAGCCCGGATATTTAGCAAAAGTCCGCATCTGTTGGGTTTTAAGTGCCACCTATAGCTTATCTCTTCAGATACTGTCTCAGCCATTGGAGCGCAGGACGTTCCGTGCCGTTAGAGTTCAGCAGATGTGTACCGTCTTTCCAAGTTTGTCCTTGGATATACCCCCAAAGCGTAACTCCCTTCACTGAGGGGTTTTGCCAAAGGACTGGAAACTTCTCTTTGTATCTGGCAAGTTGAGTATTATCATCCCCAGTTATATCCAGTTCCGACACATAGATCGGTAACCCGGTCGCCGACAGCTTATTTAGTACAATATTCATCGTGTTGACTGAGACGTTGTCCATACTGAAATGGTGGCATTGAATGCCAATACCGTCAATCAGGCCTCTACTCTTGAGCTGATTAATAATATTGACATATTGGTCGGCTAAAGAAGGGTCGTTGATAATACCATAATCATTTATATGCAGTTTGGCATTCGGGAAAGCTTGTCTAGCCTGTTGAAACGACCATATGACCCAATCCCATCCGGTCGACCCGTCACCACCAATGGCATTGCGGTAGGACGGCTTCTGATGCAACGGCTCATTCACCACATCTACAAACGCCGCATTCGGATAGCGCTGACCTGCTGCTTTAATCCACTGAGTCACTTCCGCTTTCTGATCAGCAGCCGACAGTCCTTTAACCCATCCTGGCTCCTGGGCACCCCATACCAACGTATGGAACTTGAACGGGAAACCATTGCTACGTGCATAATTGTAGGCGGTATCCGCCTGCGACCAGTTCATGTTGTTACGACTGCCTTCAACCGATTCCCACTTAGTCGAGTTCTCCGGCGTCACTTGATTCCAGTATGTCCCGTAACTAGGAGGGACACTGCCCGCAATGATATTCCCCAGAAATTTGCTTCCATTTGCCAGGCCAGCATCAGCCTGGTTGACCAGAACAGATGATAACAACACACCCGCCAACGCCAAACTGCTCACCAGCTTGCCCACTTTAGTTCTTAACATAAAATCTCCTCCTCACACGTATAATTTGATAATACTCTTCCTCAATAATTTAAGCGCTTACATTTCCAATTATAAGAATGAATAGTTGTTTTCTGCTACATGTGAAAGTATAGATTTTACCCGAAAAATCTTACATCATTGCAGGATAACCAATCCTTTCCTTCTCGACAGTTTAAAGGGCACCCAAGCGGGTGCCCTTTGTGCGTAATACATGTTTTCACATATGGTGGTATAAAACATGCGTTACAGTTGCGGATAGGGAGGGAGGTTTTATTAATGTCCGCGATGTTTTTCTTTCGCTTTTTTCTCCTTCAATTCCCTGATTCGTGCCTTCGTGGATTCCTTTTGCTGTTTAGTGTAGGCCTGCTTCTCCAGCTTTCGCTTTTCATACTCTAACTTTAGAGCCTCTTGTGCGTAGGAGGAAACGCCCTTCCTTCTTAATTCACAAGCTGCCTGCCTTGCTAGCCGTTTCGGGTTGGCCTTCTTTGTTTCAGACCATTTTATAGCCACCTCTTGTGAAAGCCGACTAACAAGTTCCCCCATCTCCTCACGGATAAACTGGAGAATTTCCTCGTCCTTAGGCTCTGTACCAAAAATGTACCTGGCTGCCTTCAATTTCCCTTGGTCCTGCTCCTCCACGACTCCAATCCAATACTGTCCATCATGATAAACCGTAAGCTTCATTTGAATCCCCCTCATTTTAAATCGAAACGATGGACATCCCGAGGGGGGAAGGTCACTGACACGGCACTCTTGCAATTATAGAGTCGTCCATGCGCCTGGACTACCAACCAGACTGTGCTTTTTCGTCCCAGGAAAAGTATAGTTGCCTTACTGGAAAACAGCAAGTTAATCGCTGATATGTATTAGAGTGTAGCTGGATATAGAGTATACTGGGTGAGTATAAGTTCGATACACGATGACATGATATATGTAATGGCACTTAAATACAGCGCAGAAGAGGTTGAGAATGAGTCAGAAGCATTTTGCAGATTACCCATTAAGTGAAGAAATTGTGAGGGCTCTGAATAGCTTGGGCTATGAGAAGCCAACAGAAATTCAAACGGAGGTTATTCCCGTTGCCCTTGAGAAGAAGGATCTTGTGGCTAAATCGCAAACAGGCAGCGGCAAAACAGCAGCATATGGTATTCCACTTTGTGAGCTAGTAGATTGGAATGAGAATAAACCCCAAGCTTTAATCCTCACACCAACCCGTGAACTCGCATTACAGGTTACTGAGGACATCACGAATATTGGACGCTTTAAGCGGATAAAAGCAACGCCTCTTTATGGGAAACATCCCTTTCATATACAAAAGGCCGAGCTAAAACAAAGGACACATGTGGCTGTAGGTACGCCCGGACGTGTACTAGATCATATTGAACGAGGCACACTCTCCTTAAATCGAATTGCCTATCTCGTGATTGATGAAGCTGACGAGATGCTGAATATGGGCTTTATCGAGCAGGTTCAGTCGATTATTCAGGCGCTGCCTAGTGACCGGGTTACGATGTTGTTTTCCGCTACTTTTCCCGAAGATGTAGCCAAACTGTCACGTAAATATATAAACGATCCTGTGGAAATTGAGATTAAGGCGACAGGTGTAACCACAGCCACGATTGATCACTCTCTTATTCAGGTGCGGGAGGCGGACAAGCTGGCTCTGCTACAGGATCTGCTCGTTGTTGAGAACCCTGACAGCTGCATCATTTTCTGCCGTACGCAGGAGCATGTAGATACACTATTCAGAGCATTGGCTGACCTCGAATATCCATGTGATCGCATTCATGGCGGCATGGAGCAGGATGAGCGATTTGAGGTAATGAACGCATTCAGAAGGGGACAATTCCGTTACTTGATCGCAACTGATGTAGCTGCTAGAGGTATTGATATCACGAATATCACCCATGTCATCAACTACGATATTCCCCTTGAAAAGGAGAGCTATGTTCATCGTACAGGACGCACAGGACGTGCTGGCAAAACAGGGAAAGCCATTACTCTAATCACTCCTAAAGATAGTAAACGATTAGCTGATATCGAAGCATATATCGGATTTGCAATTCCGCAAGTAAAGGCTCCCTCAGAAGAGGCTGTTGATCTACGCAGAAAAGACTTTGAGCGGAAACTACATGTGAAAACTGTACTCAAAAACGACAAACGCGAGCAATTAAACCAACAGATTATGAAGCTCAATTTTAACGGCGGTAAGAAAAAGAAACTTAGAGCTGTCGACTTTGTGGGTACCATCGCTAAGCTTGACGGGGTAACAGCAGATGATATCGGGATCATTACGATTCTGGATAATGTGACAGATGTTGAGATTCTGAATGGCAAGGGCCCACTGGTGCTTGAGATTATGAAGAATACAACCGTAAAGGGCAAGCTGTTAAAGGTACGAAAAGGGCATAAGTAGAAGGTACGCTGTATAAAAAAGAGTGAGGCAATCCCGTTCAGTACGGCCGATGGTTTTCGTAGGCTATACAGGCGGGATGGCCGAGTTCATTTCTTGCTCCTCTAATTCATCTTTCCATTTATCGATATTATTAATCATTTTGAATTTCTCTTTTAACTGAGTAACATCTTCAACTGGCACATAGCTGTCCAATTTCATATGGAAGTCCGAAACATCTTCTTCATGGTTATACATTTCTTCTAGAATATCAATGATTGTGGAAAGTCTAGATCTAAATGATAATTTATAAAAACCTTCCTCCTGGAGGATACATAGATTTTCTACCCCTCTAAAAAAGGAGTTCCCTTCAAAATATAGCTTGTTACAGGTCATATGGACCTGCATCAATGGTTCGCATATTTGCCAATCTACTTCCTGCATAGCGATTTTGAGCGATATATGTGTTCCACTGATGTAATAATAATCTCGATAAAAACACATTGAACAAGAGGCCCTCATTATTTTAATTTTTGAATCTACAGCAGGATACCCTAATACAAATCCTTCAGCTAATAATTTCTTGGAGAAGTAATCCAACGATTTTACAAATAATTGGTATCCAAGTTCCTTACCTTCCTCATCGTCTTTATGACAGCAATAATGAATAATATCTTCTTTCACTTGTTTATTTTCATATTGATATCCCATTCCAGCCTCTAAATGATCAATATGAATTTCAACTCCTGCAAATAAGTCATTTAAACTTGTTATTCTGGAATGATTGCCTTTTAAATTTATATTCAAATCAGCAGTACATTCTCTATAGAGTATACAGGTGTCTTTGATATCCAGTTTAATGTGTTGCCTATTCATAAAATTAATGATTCTCTTATATTGAATAGCTCCATCATCAGACTGATTAAAATGAACAGCAATACAAACGTCCTCATCATGTTCTATTAATCTTTTAATACTTTCAATAATCATATTTAGTAGCACTTTTTCTTGAGGAAACGGCAACGTTAATCCCATGTATTTCGATTCCAAGTTAGGCAGCAGCTTCATTCGATCCTTAAGATGAAGCATCAGATTATCAAAATTATATTTCCTAGTACTCTCACTCATAAGAAATTGTATCCTCTCACTTTTAATTACGAGATGGCCTTACTCTGACTGAAATAACCCCCGATAACTTCTATCTCTCGATGAGTAACCCTGGTTTCACTAAGCACTATTACTGCATCTGTTCTTCCTCAGACAAGAATTTTCTCTACTGTGAAACCACCGGTTTTTTTATTAATCCTCTGTTGGCATTATCTGTGTTGTATCATCATCAACTTCATTGTATTTTATCATTCTATTTATTCCCACAATATACCTTTAGACTAACAAGGTGGGTGATAATTGTTCTGCTTTAGCGTATTCTCTTAGAGACTTGATAGAATATTTTTAAAAAAATTTTAGACAAGGTGTCCCTTTCGGTCATCTTCATTTGTTATACAGATATAGTTTTCTTTTTGATCAGAGGGGGTGCCTACATCTTTGAATGAGGAAATCGAATACAGAATCAAACGAGTTCAAGCCGGCGAGATCCAGGATTACGCCTACATTGTAAAGGAGTATCAGCGACAGATTTTTGTGTACTGCTGGAGGCTATTAGGAAATGAGCAAGAGGCGGAAGAGGCTGTACAGGATATTTTCGTCAATGCCTTTGAGAAAATCAGCAGGTACAAGCTGACAGTGGGCTTTTCCTCCTGGCTATACAAAATGGCCTATCATCACTGCCTGAACCTGATTCACAGGAAGAATCTACAGCGCAAATTTAAACTTACCCTGTTCACCTCAACTAACATGACTTCAGACAGTGCTGCGCAGGTTATGGAACGTCGGCTTTTTAGTGAACCGCTGAGTCGAGCGTTAGACCAACTGAACGCGGAGGAGCGTAACCTGCTAGTGCTGCGTGTTTTTGAAGAAAAAACGTTTGGGGAAATCGCAGACATCATGAACAAAAGCGAGGAAGCTATCAAGAAAAAATATGGCAGGACTAAAACAAAGCTCAAAACAATTATGGAACCCCTAAAGGAGGACCACAAATGCGTGAATTACACGACAGAATTCAAAAACAAGGCCTGAAATACACCGATCTGCAGGACAGGGAATTCAAAAAGATGGAAAAGCTAACCGAGCCAGAAAACGCCTTAAAAATCCAGGCTTTTGACGTCTCTGACAAAGTAATGGAACAGGTCTACCAAAAGGCGGCGTCCAAAACAGGAAATGTTAGGAGAAATCATTTTCAGCCTCGCATCACCGTCCCCATCATGATTTTTCTTTTTGTAGTAGGGGCCTCTGTGACTGGATACGCGGCTTCCCAATATCTCGAATTTCGCAACAGTAAGGGCGACGTTGTATTAAACACCGCCAAAACACCTACCGAAACAGACGCCTCCAAAACGTATACCTCCACCTACGCACGGTGGAACGAAAAGGTGAGGGACCGTTTGCAACCAGGGGAGTATGCCGCCTATTACATCAAGGACGATTCTATGAATCAAAACAACCTGTCTAATCCGGTCCTGTTTGCGTACAAACCAGCTGAGCTTTCAAGCTTCAACAGCTTACAAGCTGAAATCAAGCGGACTGAGGCTCCATTACTCAGCAACCCCACCCATCTACCAGATGGCTACAAGTTTGATTTTGGATACGTCTATCCAGTCGCTGCATACCCTGGGATGATGGATAAAAAGGAATATCAGGCTTTAACGGATAAACTGATGCAACAGGCCAAAGCTGCACCGGAGGGTGAAAATCTGTTTATTCAAAAGCTGAGCTGGGACAAGTCAGACTTCTCTTTTGCCCGCTATGCGAGAGGCAACGACTATGTAAACATTACCGTCAGCAAATACACCCCAGAAGTCACGAAGACAACCATCATGCAAAATGAACAGGATTCGGCTGAGGAACTGACGATCAAAGGAACCAAGGCCTATTACATCAGGGCAAGTGAAGCAAGCAAGCCCTTGGAAGTAGGAAAAAATCGGATAGGCTGGCTCGATGAAAAAAGACATGTACACTACAACATATCCGATAACCAGAACAGCCCACTGACTAGGGAAGATTTAGTTAGAATAGCTGAAGATCTGCTTAATGCTTCATCGTAATAGATGTCATAGAAAGGTTTTGAAGAGAGACTATCCTGTACTAAGGACGGTCTCTCTTTGAACAATCGTTTTCGTACCTATTTGTCCCGTAGCATCACTGGGTATACCACAATCTTTTTACCTCAACTAATTCTTGACCGTTGAACTTCATTCTGTATACATCTGGTTTGGATGTGTGTAGTAGAAAATTCAAGTCATATTGCTTGTCATAATATCCCATCATCAAAGTCATAACAGCTCCATGAGTGCCTAATGCAACTTTTCGTCCTTGATAGGTTTTTAACAATTCTTTTAGAACTGCTATACTTCGGTTCTGACAAGCCGTATTAGACTCTCCCCCATCTAAGGCAAAGTTTGGATCAGAAAAAGACTTATCTAACAAAGGAAATAATTCCGCATCGGGCATTCGGTGGTCTTCATTCAAAAAGATCCTTTCTTTAAGATCCTCGAATACCAAAACTTCTTGTCCTGAACGTCGAGCTAACTCTTGAATGGTCAGGATTGCTCGCTGATATGGACTCGAAACGAAAACCTCGATCCCCTCTCCTTTCAATAATTCAGTTATTCGATAAGCATCCAATTTACCTCTATCCGTTAAACCTCTTGTTCTTTCATTTCCTTCCGTCTTCGGCGATTCGCCATGTCTCATCATGTAAATGAAAGTTTCCAAAATTGCCTCCTTAAAGAATAGAGTATTGTTTGCAGCTCCTTAAACCGCTCACTGGATACAATTTTAGAGCAAATCATTCTGCATGACCAACCCAGCCTGATTCGCAATTGAGCAAACCGGCCCCTATAACTCATTACTTTATAATTTTCACTGCACTGACCGTAACAGCAATTTTTAGTGGGGTTCTGTACCATCACTTCAAGTCGAATGAATGGTCATTACCACGGAAGCTGATCATCCATATAGTAGAATCCGCCTGTTGGGCCATCTTCTGGCAGGGTCGCCAGCCGGACCGCCGTTTTTGCTCCATCCTCAATCGACAGCTCCGCCTTTTCCCCGCCCATCTGCGTTTTGACTAAGCCGGGGTGTACGGAATTGACCTTCAGATGCGTCCCGCTGTTTTTTTGCGCCCAGTAGGCTGTCAGCATATTTAAAGCTGCTTTAGATGCCGCATAAGCCGGGGTAGCAAGCCGCTGCACCCGTTCATTGGTCAACTGAAACTGAATCGAGCCTATAGCGCTGCTTTGGTTGACGATTCTGCCTGCTTTGCTCTTTAACAGTAACGGCAACAGTGCTTCTGTAATCAAATAGGGGGCGAACGTGTTCACCTCAAAAGTATCTCTGAAAGCATCCCCGTCATAACCCGCTT
Source organism: Paenibacillus ottowii (assembly GCF_050516475.1). NCBI lineage: Bacteria > Bacillati > Bacillota > Bacilli > Caryophanales > Paenibacillaceae > Paenibacillus > Paenibacillus ottowii. The sequence goes on from NZ_CP191577.1 coordinate 3,299,867, forward strand.
TTTCTGCCAAAATGCCTGCATTGTTGACCAATATGTCCAGCCGTCCGTAAGTATCTTCGATGAATTGGGCCAATTCTGCGATATGTGCAGAATTCGTTACCTCGAGCTTCACGCCGACAGCCTGAATGCCTTCTTGCAACAACCCGGCAGCTGCTTCATCTGCTGCTGTTTTCGTGCGTGCAGCGACCAATACCGTTATACCTTGCTGCCCCAGTTGTCTAGCAACCTCCAGTCCGATTCCTTTGCTTGCCCCGGTAATTAATGCGATTTTATTTGTCATGATTCATTTCCTCCTCGATTTTTATTTATTGATAGTGATCAAATCAGATGTTTGGACATGACGCACGGTCGCCAGATGCTGAACATATGCAGCCTGGCTCGCGGTAATCTGCTCATCCGTCACATGGTTTGCATTATGGATAGCAAAAGGCGGCAGATAGTGGGCACTCACATAGTTGGCCAGTGCCTCCATCGGCTTCGCGATATCCCGAATCGTGAACAGGTTGTAGCCGCCGGGCTGATACGAGGCAGCAGTTCCTGCCGTCGAGATGGCGATGCCGATTTCCTTCCCTTTCAAATGCTCTCCGTCGGGACCAAACGCCCAGCCGAATGCCAACACTTCATCGAACCACTGCTTCAACAAAGGCGGCGTACTATACCAATAGAGCGGGTACTGGAAAATGATTCGATCATGGCTGTCCAGCAGAGCCTGTTCATGGGTAATATTAATCTGATGATCAGGATAGGCTTCATACAACACATGTACGGTCGTTTCAGGCTGCTGCCTCATGGTTTCCGTCCAGGCTCGATTAACTCGGGAACTTTGCAAATCCGGGTGGGCAACGATGATTAATGTTTTCATACTAACTCTCCTTTGTTATTTCAATAGTTTATGAGAACGATCGTTCTAAAAATATGAAAAAAATTTGTTTTCGGTTATCGTCTATGTCTCTAAAATGCGTAGATTTAACTCAGCTATCCGTTGCAGCTTTTCTTTCGGAACGGAAGTCCGCACCATAACCCTGAGCCCCGCTAAGGCATTTTGCAAATACTCAGCCAACTCCTTCACTTCGTACTGCTGTGTAAATTCGCCGTTTTGCTGTCCCCACGTTACGATTTCTGCAAGCATTTTCTCCGATTTTGCAAAGGCCTTCGTCGCTACCTCGTCAATGTCCTCATCCCGAATCGCTAATTCAACAGCCGAATTCACGAACATGCAGCCGGGCGGTACGTCCTCTTCACCGTTAATGATGGAGTCAAAAATAAACTGAAGTGCCTGCTTAGCCGTCCGGGATTGCTTAATGCCTGCCGCCCACCTACCGTTAATGCGCTCTCCAAATCGGTCCATCACTTTGAGGAACAAGGTGTGCTTGTCGGTAAAGGTATCATAGATACTTCTTCGATGGATCCCCATATGTTCGACAAGATCATTCATCGAGGTTTTTTCATACCCCTGCTCCCAGAACAGCTTCATGGCCTTTTCCAGAACTACGTTTTCTTCAAATTCTTTGCTCCTGGCCATTCTATCTACCCCCTGACCATTTAGAATTTGTCTGGATTAAATGGATCGCCCTTTTGGAAACGATCGTTCTATATTGGTCACCACATATGTTTTTCTTCTCTGTCTGGCTTTATCCTAACATATTGGGAACGATCGGTAAAGAATTATTTTTTCTCTTTATTGCCTGTCCATAGTTACTGTAATCACCATCGCACACACTAATAAACACCGAAGCATTATCATAGGATTTGCATTCGAAGGCAAGCATATTAGCGGTGGGGAGATCCCCACCGCTTCAGATTGTTACTTATGCGACTTGAATACGTATCGTAAGATTACTGTGCAATTTATTATAATAATTTGGATGATCGAGTTACTAGCCATGTAAAATTAATGGTGCAGCGGTTCTTTTTCGCCCAGACCCAGCACCTCTGTAGTGGTATTATAAATTTCTTGGTAAAGCTCTGGATTTTCAGCAAGTGACATCCCATAAGAAGGGATCATCTCTTTTATTTTCGGTTCCCACTCGTCCATATGCTGTGGGAAGCATTTTTCTAATACTTCCAGCATAACGTGCACAGCAGTGGAAGCACCCGGAGAAGCACCGAGCAATGCAGCTACCGAGCCGTCAGCCGAACTCACCACTTCCGTACCAAATTGAAGGGTTCCTTTACCGCCCTCCGTATCTTTGATCACTTGCACACGTTGGCCCGCCACCACGATCTCCCAGTCCTCGATTTTGGCGTTTGGAATAAACTCGCGTAATTCTTCCAGACGTTTTTCATTCGATAACATCACTTGCTGGATCAGGTATTTGGTCAATGCCATTTCTTTGGCCCCTGCCGCCAACATCGTGATCAGGTTATTAGGTTTTACAGAACCAATCAGATCCAGGTTTGAACCCGTTTTCAAGAACTTTGGCGAAAAGCCGGCAAAAGGCCCAAACAGCAGTGCTTTTTGGTTACCGATATATCTTGTATCCAGATGCGGGACAGACATGGGAGGAGCACCAACCTTAGCTTTACCATATACTTTCGCATGATGCTGGGCAACCAATTTAGGATTGTTACATACCATAAATAGCCCACTTACCGGGAAGCCCCCGATATATTTGGACTCAGGAATGCCTGTTTTTTGCAGTAAAGGCAGACTTCCACCCCCACCACCAATAAAGACAAACTTGGCATGATGATATTCAATTTTACCGTTATCCAGATTATGCACTTTGACTTTCCACGAGCCATCGCTCGCACGTCTAATATCCTTTACACTATGCTTGTATCTAATCTCTACATTTTTGCTTTTTAAATGGTCAAACAACATGCGTGTTAAAGCACCAAAGTTAACATCTGTTCCAGAGTCGATTTTAGTGGCCGCGATCGGTTCGTTCAATGTACGGCCTTCCATAATTAGCGGAATCCATTCCTTCAGCTTTTCAGGGTCATCGGAAAATTCCATGCCTTGAAAAAGAGAAACACTTGAAAGCGCTTTAAAGCGCTTTTTTAAAAAAGATACGTTTTTTTCACCCATTACCAAACTCATATGAGGTATTGGCCTGATAAAGTCCTGTGGATTACGAATCAAATTACTGTTGACAAGAAAAGACCAAAACTGTCTTGAGAGCTGAAACTGTTCGTTGATATTAACCGCTTTACGAATATCTACAGATCCGTCCGCTTTTTCGGATGTATAGTTCAGCTCGCATAGTGCAGCATGACCCGTGCCTGCATTATTCCATTCGTTAGAGCTTTCTTCTCCTGCACTTGCCAGTTTCTCAAACACTTTAATTTCCCATTCCGGTGCTAACTCTTTCAGCAATGATCCCAGAGTCGCGCTCATGACCCCGGCACCAATTAAGATAACGTCTGTATTTTTCTGAATACTATTCATAAAAACCTTCCTTATCTCTTATATTTGCAAAAAAGAGCAGGCCCTCCTGCTTAACTGATTCAAGAAGCAAGGCTCCACTCAGGAACATACCTTTTCTATCTTCATTATAACTTAAATATAATCATTTAAAAATTATATCTACTTTTATCTGATAATTATAAATCATTTCTGCTAAAAAGTGAGATTTTTCTTTGCGGAAATAAGAATTGAACTCCGTTTTTTATAAGAAACATAGCTGATTTTGTTACTCTCGTGGAAATACCGCTTTCCAATAATTAAATCAACAGTTTATATATATGAATAAATTGAAATGGTTATGTAGGATTTCAAGAATAAACATATGATTCATCTAGGTCCTGTATGTCAACCGTACAAGCGTAGAAATCAAGTAAAAGAAGGGATATGAAAGGAGGACTTCCTCCCAAGGACTAGCAAGACATAAAGCGATGAATATATATGGAGATGCCTTTAAATATTAAGGAGCGACTTAATATGGGTATCAGGATGTGACTGGGCTTTTGGTGCCATTCCCTTCTTTCAGCGATAAGCTCCACATCAAACTTCTCTACATCCATGACTATAGTTTCGTCCAACGGCATCATCATGGGCTTCTTGCGGCGCAGAAGACGATGACATTGACGTTCAACAATGGTCTTGAACCATCCAGGGAACGCCTCTGCTTCCTGTAATTTATGGAGGTTGGAAAAAGTCTCAGCGAACGCCTCCTGAACCGTATCCTCTACCAGACTCCAGTCCCCTAGCCTCGTATATGCTACCGAAAAAGCCATCCCACTGAAATGCTGCACGATCTGCTCCCATGCATTTTGATCGCCTAGCTGAGCTTCTTCAATCCAATGCTGCACCTCTTGCACTTCAGTTTAGAGCCATCCCTTACAGGATGGCCCTCTAAAATTAAACGATCATTTCCCAGGATTATAGATACTTCATCATGATGCTCGAAACAGTCCGTTGTTGATTCTCCCAATCATAATCGGAGTTATCCATTATAAAAGATTGAAAAGGAAGTTGCTCAATAATATGCAATTCCAGCTCTCGCCGATGCTCAAGGAACTGAATATATCCTTCGTACCCGTGCAGCCCCTTATTCTTTCCGTAATCCTGCTCCGTATGGTACCAAATCACAAAATCCAGCCATTCTTGAGACCTCATCGTTTTGACTCGCTCAATCGTCTCACGGATGTTAGGTTGCTTCAAATAAAACAAAATTGGATTTAGGTCCCGAATTTGCTCCGCTATCTGTAATACATGCTGAACAAATCGGTCATTTCCTGCATCGTGTCGAGCGAGTAATGCGCACCCCGGATTCTGTAAAAAACAGCATTCGAGTATGATTAGCTTTTCCTTTTCTCGCTGATCTTTAGCAAAAGAACTCCAACGCTGAACCATCAACTCGCAGTATTTTTGTACAGGTATTCCATCGTAAATTTCATAACGCCGGATTTTCTCATACAGACTAAAGGGAATGGCATTTTGAGCTGATTGCTGCGCAAGTGCATATGCGATTAATGAGTCGTTCCCGTTCAAAGATACAAACGGGTCAATGTAATGAAACACATCGGAATAGCTAGTCCGGAGTCTATCAAGTTCTTCGTTCGGCACACATGCAACCGATTCATAATTAGCAGGGTGTTGTAAGTTCCCTTCTAAAAATAATTCCGATTCTATTTGATGTGTGTTTAACATGTCATGTATGTATCTAGATAATGTGGATTTGCCAGAGCCAGGTATTCCTTCAACGATAACCAATTTCGTTTTCGTAGACGGTAAATTCGCCATAGTATCACATCCTTATAAATTAAAATCCTCTGATAAACAATAAAAAGCATTGGGTCTTGAGGACTGACCCAATGCTTTTATAGATAAACTATAATTATTTAATAATTACGTATTCCAGGTTAACCAGTTTTGCATAACTAACAATTTGGTCTGTGGTTAGATTCAAGGAAACTACGGTATGGTGACCGCCACCGTTCTCAACCCATGCTTTAACTCCGTCTTGAAAGTTGGGCTTCACGTTCCATAGTACACGGGCCACTGGAAGTTTAGGAGCAGGAACTGTCGGTTCAAATGCAGTAACCTCATTGATCAGCAGTTTATAATGAGTGCCAAAGTCAGCCATAGAAACAACTACGCCGTCCCCTGCCTTACCGTCAAACACCAGACGGGCTGGATCTTCACGATCGCCGATACCTAACGGAGAAACAATGATTTTAGGCTTGTTGCTTGCCAACGTCGGGTCAACTTCAAGCATATGGGATTGAAGGATCGACTCCTGGCCCGCTGCTAATTCATAGGTGTAGTCTTCCATAAAGCCAGTGGATTGGTTATGGCTCATGACTTTAAGCAGACGATCCAGCGCTGCAGTCTTCCAGTCTCCTTCACCCGCGAAGCCGTATCCTTGTGCCATCAAACGTTGAACGGCAAGACCAGGAAGCTGTTTCATACCATAAAGATCTTCAAAGTTCGTAGTGAAGGCAGTGTATCCGCCGTTATCCAAGAACCGCTTAAGGGCAATTTCATAGCTTGCTTGCACTTTTACGCTCGATTCCCAAGCTTCCTTGCTGTAAGTACCATAATCAAATTCATAGAGTTCGGCGTATTCCGCGAACAAAGCATCAATTTCTTCTTCCTTCACAGCATTGACATACTGAACAAGGTCGCCAATTCCGAAGTAGTCAACAGTCCATCCAAATTGGATTTGGGCTTCAACCTTATCGCCTTCCGTAACACCAACGTTACGCATGTTGTCGCCAAAACGGGCAACTTTGATATTGAAGCTTTCGTTATAAGCAACCGCTACATCCATCCACTCTGCGATTTGCTTTTGCACTTCTGCACGTTCCCAGTAACCTACAACCACTTTATTCTGTTTCTTCAGGCGAGCATTGATAAATCCATATTCACGGTCACCATGAGCTGCCTGATTGAGGTTCATGAAGTCCATATCAATCGTAGCCCAAGGAATGCTTTCATTATACTGTGTAGCCAGATGAAGCAGCGGCTTTTGCAGCAATTTAGTACCACGAATCCACATTTTTGCAGGTGAGAAGGTATGCATCCACGTGATGACACCGGCAACCTCGTCGCGATAGTTGACTTCTTTCATAAGGCTGGTAATTTTGTCTGCACTAACTGCCAGATCCTGCAATACGAGCGGATAAGGCAGAACGCCGCTCTTATTTAGGGCATCGGTCATTTCTTGTGCGTGTGCTTTGACTTCTGCTAATGCTTCTTCTCCATACAGATGTTGTGAACCTACGACAAACCAGAACTGTTTTGTACCTACTGTTGACATAACATTCATCCTCTTTTCTTCGTTTGTTAGTTTCGTTGGTCTTATTTTTGGCCGTAGTAAGCGTCTTTCCCATGTTTGCGTAAATAGTGTTTATCTAGAATACGCTGCGGCAATTCTTCGGCAAAATGATTTAATTCCCGTGCGAATAAATTCATTTTTGAAACTTCTTCCAACACAACGCTATTCATAACTGCGGATTTCGCATCCTTGCCCCAGGTGAAGGGAGCATGACCCTTAAGCAGGACACCCGGCACTGCTAAAATATCCAGTCCGCGCTGCTCAAAAGTTTCGATGATGACACGGCCCGTTTCGGCTTCGTAACCACGATCAATCTCCTCTTGTGTCAGGAAACGAGCGCAGGGAACAGAGCCATAGAAGGTGTCTGCATGAGTCGTCCCCATTACAGGAACATCCAGGCCTGCTTGAGCCCAGACGGTCGCCCAGGTCGAATGCGTGTGCACGATACCGCCGATCTCTGCGTAGTGCTTGTATAGTACGGCATGAGTCGGTGTATCCGAGGAAGGTCTCATCTCTCCTTCAACAACATTGCCGTCAAAATCAACAACTACCATATCGCTAGGTTTCATCGTGTCATAGCTAACACCACTCGGTTTAATAACGAATAAGCTGCGTTCACGATCAACCGCGCTGACGTTACCCCAGGTGTATTTCACGAGTCCATGTTTAGGCAAATCCAGATTGGCTTGAAATACTTCTTCTTTCAGCTGCTCTAACACGTCAATTCCTCCAGTTTTCCACTAGATTATCTACAGCAGTCTGCTCAATCGCCAGGCCTTGTGTGTAGCGTTCTAAGAATGTTTCGAATCCCTTAACATCGGAACCGTCAGGATGAATTTCTTGTCCCTCAACATCTCTGAATACTTTTTGATCGAGGAAGTCTTCCAGACTTTCTTGTTGATCCTTGTTCATCATGTAAGAAGCCAAAATAGCCATCCCCCACGCTCCGCCTTCTCCGGCTGTTGCCATCACAGATACCGGAACATCCATGGCTGCCGCAACAATTTTTTGTCCGACGATAGGAGTTTTAAATAAACCACCGTGAGCCAGAATGCTGTCAATTGCGACATTTTCCTTCTTCGTCAAAATATCCATCCCTATTTTCAAAGCAGCAAATGCTGTGAACAGATGAGTGCGCATAAAATTGGCCAAATTGAAACGGCTTTCAGGGGAGCGAACAAACAATGGCCGACCTTTCTCTATGCCGGTGATATTCTCTCCTGACAAATAGCCGTAGCTAAGTAAGCCGCCGCCATCTGGATCTGCCTCCAAAGCCTTGTTCAGCAACACACTGAATAATTGGTTCGGGTCTGCCTTTTGCCCCATGGCCTCATAGAATTCACGGAACAAGCCCAGCCAAGCATTGAGATCACTTGAGCAGTTATTGGCATGAACCATTCCGACCGGATTGCCGTTCGGTGTAGTCACCAGATCAATTTCCGGATATACCGCCGAAAGATCCTTCTCTAATACAATCATGGCAAAAACCGAGGTACCCACAGAGACGTTGCCAGTACGTTTTCTCACACTATTCGTAGCGACCATCCCTGTTCCCGCATCACCTTCTGGAGGGCAAAGTGGAATGCCAGGTTGTAAATCCCCTGATTTATCTAAGATTTTGGCTCCCGCTGCGGTTAATACACCTGCCTGCTCACCTGAGAGATAGACTTTAGGAATAATGTCTTGTAGCTTCCAATCGTAGCCTTTGGCTGCAATGAGTTCGTCAAACTGCTTAACCATCGACTCGTTATAATCATGCGTAGTCTCGTCAATTGGGAAGATACCCGAAGCATCTCCAATACCAATCGCCTTATCGCCAGTCAGCAGCCAGTGAATATATCCAGCCAACGTCGTCATAAAATCAATATGAGGAACATGTTGTTCTTCGTTCAATATTGCTTGATACAGGTGAGCAATACTCCATCGCTCAGGAATGTTGAATTGGAATTTATCAGTTAAAGCCTTTGCCGCAGCACCGGTTGTCGCATTCCGCCAAGTCCGGAACGGAACAAGCAACTCACCTTTGCTGTCAAAAGCCATATAGCCGTGCATCATTGCAGAGAACCCTATAGAACCAACCGTATGAAGGGTGACTCCATATTTTCGCTCAACCTCTTGCTTCATTTCACGATAAGCCTCTTGCAGACCCGTAATAATACTCTCTAAGTTGTACGTCCAATAGCCATCTACCAAGAGGTTTTCCCACTCATAGCTTCCAGATGCGATTGTTTCAAAACGATGATCAATCAGCACTGCCTTGATACGTGTGGATCCAAATTCGATACCAAGTGAGGTTTCTCCCTTAGTAATCGCTTGTTTAATGTCTTGATCCATGCTCACGTTACTCCTCTCTCTGAACAACTGTTATAACCGCAATAATGAAAGAAGGCGCTTTCTTTTATTTACAGCCTTAGTATATTTTTTGTGCGTACATTTGTCAACAAAAAACCATAGTTATACTTACAAATACTTCAGAAAACCAGGTATTCTTCTATTTTCTTTTTAGTATTTATACATACAGGACAATAGATTATAATAAGCTCATATTTATGCTAAAATATGTACATACAAATATTGTGGATTCGTTAATTAGTATTAGAACAACTTGGAAAGAAGGATTAAAGTGAAACCAAAGTATCAGGTCATCCTTGAGGATATAAAAAGCAACATTCTCTCAGGGGCATACAGCGTAGGAGAACAAATTCCAACGGAATTCGCTTTGCAGGATAAGTATAAAGTTAGTCGCCAGACGGTTCGAAAGGCTATTTTGGAACTATCGAACGAGGGTTTTTTAAGGAGTGAAAAAGGATCTGGCACCTATGTCAGCAACCAATTTCGATCAAAAACCGGTGGGAATTCCAGTAATAAAACCATTGGAGTCATCACGACCTACATCTCTGATTACATCTTCCCCTCGATTATTCGCGGGATTGAAGCCAGATTAAATGAAGATAATTATTCATTACTATTAGCGAGTACCAATAATGATGTCGCACAGGAAAAGAAAGCCTTGGAGATGATGCTGTCCTTTGGTGTCGATGGTTTGATCATCGAGCCTACAAAAAGCAATCTATATAATCCCAATATCGCTTACTACCTGACATTTAAGGAACAGGATGTTCCATTCATTATGATTAATGCTTATTACGAAGAGTTGGAAGTTCCTTACTTCTGCCTCGATGACGTACAATCCAGCTATCTGGCAACCAAAGAATTGATCGCTAATGGACACACACAGATTGGCATTATTGCCAAAATGGACGATTTACAAGGAAAGTATCGGATGAAAGGCTATATCAAAGCACTCGGAGAAGCCAAATTACGTTTTCACCCAGAACAAGTGCTGTCATTCTATACAGAGACAAAGCAGGACCTGTCCACCAACTTGAAGAAATTCCTGACCGAACAAAGAGACGAGTTAACGGCAATTGTCTGCTATAACGACGAGGTCGGATTAGAAGTTGTACATGTATGCAGGCAGCTTGATATATCGGTTCCCGAAGATTTGTCTATTATTGGCCAAGACAATTCCTATATATCCAAAAATGCGAACATCAAACTCACGACATTGACACATCCACAGGAGCAAATGGGCCGCGATGCCGCCGATTGGGTTATTAAGAAACTGCAAGGGAAGAAGGATCTGAACAACCAAACCTATTATCAGCCCGTGTTAATTGAGGGAGAGACGGTAAAGAAGAAACTGAATTGAAGGGGTTCATAGCCCCTTTAAACCTAGTGCCTAATTGTCATATGACACTTTGGAGTGATTTGGTGTGGTGGGTGACGAAATGTAACTTGTTGGTATGACAAGTCCTTTGCCATACTCGGTTTTGCCGGACGCTATAAGGCAAAATACATTTCAAGGAGAAATCATTCATGGAAAAAATGATTTACACCATTCTCGCGGTTCTACTATTGTCTACTACGATAACTACCGCATGTATGGTACCAAACGGCGCGTCAGTTGCCGCACCCGTTAACGTACCAGTTGCATCTGAAAGGGCTAGCTTGGAGAGGCCGCGAGATGCCAAGGAACTAGAAGCTTTTGCAGATGGTGTTTTTGCGGACAAGATGAAGAAGTTTAATACCGTTGGTTCTAATTTTGTGGTCGTCGCAGGTGGGAAAGTGATGCTAAGCAAAGGTTACGGTTACGCCGACAAGGAGAAAAAAATTCCGGTTGATAAAAATACCGTTTTTCAAATCGGCTCTGTTACAAAGTCATTCACTGCATTGGCAGCTATGCAGTTGGTCGATAAGGGGAAAATGGATTTAAAACACGATATCCAAGAGTATTTAGGAGGAATAAAGGTTCCGAATAAAACAGGAAAAAAACTGACGATGTTTGATCTGCTTACATATTCAAGTGGATTTGACGAGCCCGATATTTCCATGGAAATGCGTCCAGAATACGCGGACAAATATTTTCCAATGAAAAAGTTCATTGCATCAAATATGCCAACTGTTGTCAGACCTCCAGGAGAAGCGTACACTTATGACAATTTTGGTTTCATGCTAGCGGGATATGCTGTAGCAAACGTAACGGGCATGTCGTATTCCAAATATATGGAAAATAATATTTTCAAACCGTTAGGCATGAATTCGACGAGTGTGCGGTTTACCCCCCAATTGTTAAGCAGAATGGCGGCTCACTATGGACCAACAGGCGAACTGATAGCCTTGGACGGGTTTAAACCAACGGAAAAACCTGAAGGCGGTATCGTTTCAACAGCAGATGACATGGCGAAGTATCTCATTATGCATCTGAACAAAGGCAAGTACAAAGGTAAAGAATTGGTGAGTCCAAAGAGTATAGAGCAAATGCACACATACCAATTATTCCCTGACAAGGAGTTCCCGGTTACAACAATTGGATTCGAAGGCTACTTCAAAGAGAAGATGAATAATCAGCATGTGATTCTAAAAGGTGGAAATGTTACAGGCCATTCTTCCTTGATTGTTATTCTGCCTGAGAAGAATACAGCACTGTACATGTCCTACAACAACGACTCCATGATGAGTCTTGAAGTGTATGAAGCATTTATGAATCATTATTATCCGAGAAAATCAGAAGTTCCAAAGTCAACCTACGTGACAATAAGTGAGCAGCAGGCCCAAGGCTACGTGGGATTATACCAAAATACGCGTTTTGCTGCCTTAAGGACGAAGGTTTCGTATTCGGACGGGAAATTAATAATGGAGACAGGAACATCAGGCAAACATATACTAAAAATGATCCACCCTTTATTATTTGAAGATGAATCAGGTAATAAATTAACGTTTAATAAAAATCAAGCAGGCCATATTGCATATTTGTATTACATGCAACTCCCAGACCTCGTTGCTTATGCGCAAAAAATAAACATTGATTCACCATTTTCTGATGTACCTGCGGATAGTAAATATATTTCATATATAAACGACCTTAATGCTTTGAAAGTCATGAGTGGAAAGTCAGCCAACCTCTTCGATCCAAAAGGAACGATGACTCAGGGAGAATTCTCAGAAGTGCTGCTGCGCGCCCATGGGTGGTATAAACAACCTTTCATGATTGAACCGAATAAAAAGCAGATGATGGCCGGACTACGTAATTATCAGCCTAATTCTCCTATCACTAGACAAATGGCGGCGGTAATGATCCAGAACCTGAAACAGGTTGAGCCTGGAATTAAGGTTAAATTGAGTGGCGAAACGGATGCTTGGGCAGTTAAAGCAGTCACAGCTCTTGTTTCCCAAGGTATCATGGACCCGAATACCAAGATCAATTTAGATGGCTCCATAGACTTCCGCTCCAAACAGCTTTTGAAGCGTCAAGAAGCCAGTGCCTTGTTGGATCAAGCATTTAATTACTATACGTTGCCAATCAATCACTAATTCACAAGATTAAATAGAAAAAGTAAAATAATACTCCTCATATACAAAAACGCTACCGACAACGGAACGTCAGTAGCGTTTTACATTTTTTCGGGCTCCTTGTAAATCCGATTTCGGAATGTTCAGGCTCTGCCACGCCATAATTAAATCAAAGGTGAGCTCGCAGGTGCCGATCATCCGAAGAATAATACTCTAAACCTTACCTTATATGTTACATTTTATGATGGTTATGGGTAAATTGAGTTAAATCAGGATGGCAACATGATCACACTGATGGCTCATGTACACTTTCATTACGATTTATTTTTGTTAAAGTAATCATCTAGAAAATGTAGTTTCCTAAACAACCAATAAGTTTTCCTCTAAATTTCAGACCAATTTTATATTTCGGCCATACCGCCTTATAGTAAGGGAGCAACTTCCCATTTGGATAATACCCCAGTATAGAATTGAGTTTTTCGGAACCTGCGGTTCGCCCCCCATCAATATCTGTTCAATAATCTGCCAGCTCCCCAGCTTGTTTCGCAACTGCGTGCAGCATACAGTGGTTTGCATTGGAGATCATATATTCGTGCTGAAGATACTTCATGGTGAAGGCGCACTCCCTTAACTTCTGATAGAGTTCCACGCGCTATAATGGTAAGTTTAAGGACCAGCTTGAACGGATGGCCCTTTCTCTGAACTTTAGTTTATAGGATATTCATATTCCCTAAGGGTGGGAGTTTGTTACAATCTATTCTATCCATCCAAAATCCTGGTTCACTCTTGATATTCCCTGGGATTGTAGAAAAAGCTCCTTTAAAGCCATTGTTAAGAAGTGTTGGGGTTAATTCTTCTTTCATTAATTCAAAATGATTACCTCCGCCAAAGGCAGGTGTATACCATTTAGGATTATTTCCGATGAGTTCATTCAATAGTATTTTACAGGGTTCAATTTCTGTATCATAAAAAAGCTGAGGATCACCAGTATAAGGAGAATGCTTATGACAATGGACTCCAATGGTCATGCCTTCGTGGCTCATCTTACGTATTTCGTCTCTGGTTAAATAAAAGTCTGTTATAAACTTGGATTTATCCGGGAATAACGAGAGGAAAAGACTCTCAAGAAAATGTCTGGCCTCAGTAGTAGATAGCCGAAAATTAAGCATGTATTTATTATACCTGCGAAGCTTTTTTTGCTCGTATGCATAAACTGAACTTTGTTCTTCTATCCCGTCAGTATCATAATTGCGTTTCAGCAACTCCCAAATTTCCTCATCCGATTTGAACGATAATACTGTGTGGACAAGATGCATTATAGGAATATTGCCCGAAAGAAGCGGACCTGACATGATTGTAAAATAAGCGGGCAGCCCTTTTTGTTTTAATATATCAAATGCATGAGTGTATTGGTCCTTTGTTCCATCATCAAAAGTAAGGATGCACCACGGTTTTGTTCTTACTTCATGAATTTGGTCTAACGATATAATCTCATGGGTTCTACTCAACTCATCAATTTGTTGGGCAAATTCAACAGGCCGCATAGGAACAATACCCTTCCAGCATTCCTGTTCTCGAACATAGTGATACATTACTGCAATGTTATTCATTTCCATTCATCCCTTTGGAAAGTTGTATTTCTATATTTATAATTACTAGATTGAGAATTCATGAATATAGCCCGCTGGCCCATGCCCTGGATATATTATAGAATCGTTAGGTAAAGATTTTAAAAACGGCAATGTAATCCCCAAATATTTACTTTTGCTTCCTCCAGGTAACCTTGTAATCGTTGGTTTTCCTTTGATTAGGCTATCGCCAGTAAATACAAACCTATCATTTATTAAAATACATACACTTCCTTCAGAGTGACCCGGCGAATGCATGATCTCAATTTTGTGGTTTTCCCAGTTAAAACACTTATAATCAGTGAAAGTCTCATCCGCTTTACAACTATATGGCTCAATATCTCCCCCTGATGCCCTAGTCTCGGGTGAGTGGAAAAATAAGAGTGTATCGAAATAGGCTGAAGCATTACGTTTTGGGTCCGGCAAATTTTGTGCACATTGATCTATAGCAATTAGCCTGCAGTTGAAATTCTCCCTCATCCAGTTAACCCCGGATATATGATCATAGTGTTCGTGTGTGAGTAATATGATTACGTCTTTAATGTTTCTATCCTTCAATAATCGTAATGCAACAGTATTCACGCAAGGGTCTATCATAAGGGCCTTATTATTACAAATTATTAGATACATTCTTGAGTCTAAAGGTTCAAATGAGAAACTATACAGATCACTATTAGTAATCTGATATAAGCATTTCACAAAAACTCATCTCCCCTAGCTCAATAGTCATTGCTCCCCAGGTTAAACCAGACCCAAATGCAGAAAAACAACATTTATACTTGTTGTCCACCACTAGTGGCCCGAGGTTATGTACAATACCTATGGGAATAGAAGCACCACTTGGATTTCCAAAGCTTTCAACAATATTCATCGGGACTTTCTCGTAGGGTACCTCTAGTTTCTCTGCAAGCTTTTTTAGCATAAATTTATTGGGCTGGTGAAATAAAAACCAGTCGATCTGATCTTTATCTTGATCAGCGAACTTTAGGGTCTCCTCGATTAAGGGTGGTACTTCCGTTTGGACAAATGTAAAAACTTCCGATCCATCCATCTTCAAGTTATCCAGACTACGCAAATTCCCATCCTGATCTGAATCCCTTACAATAGAAGTTTCAGATGAACTAGGCAATCGTGAGCCTCCTGCCGGGATGATTAGAGCTTCTCCTCGACTCCCATCATTATACATATTAAAATAGATATCTTTCGCATTCGCGTCATTCTCCACAACCGTAACTGCTGCAGCATCACCTATCAAGGGGTAACTATTTCTGTCCTTTCTTGACACCTTTTTGCTTAACGTATCTGCATTAAACAATACGACTTTTTTATCATCAAGATGCTCCAATAACATAAAGGATTGCATCAATCCATGTAGAAAACCTGCACATCCTTGACTGATATCTATGCAAATAACATCATGATTTAAATTGCACTCTCCGTGGATTATATTACTGACATGGGGAATATAATGGTCAGGAGTAGTCGTAACTACTATAATTGCACCTATTTCATTCTTATTGATCAACTTTTTTTCTAACAAGTAATTCAAACCAAAGACGCATAAATCTGAGCTTGCCGTAGTGCCCTTCACCACACGATGTTTTTCAAACCCCATGATCTTCTTTAGACGCATTGTCTGTTTTTCGGGGAAGTTATAATTGGAAACTTCGTCCTCAAATTTGATTTCAGTTTCTGGCAGTACACCTAGAATCCCCGTTATTTTCTTTTTCCGAAAAACGGTTTTCATACAGTCCCCCCATTTTTTTGTATCACTCTAGCGATGGCTTCAATACTGTCAAAATTTTCTGGAACAATATCGAGCGCATCAATTGTTACATTAAATTTCTCTTCCAGTTCAACTACCAAAGAAACAATATCAAATGAATCCAATAAGCCATCGGCTATAAAATCATTGCTCTGTTTATATTCAAATTCCGGATGCAATTCATTTAAAATCCCATAAATTTTATCCATGGTCTTCTCCTTTGAACATCATGATAGAATCAAACAGTCCGTCTGACGCAAAATGATATTTCTCATATTTATTGATAGCAAAAAGATTATTCGACTCCACCCATAACTGGCATGTCATATCTTCAGACAGCTGATTGAGCTGATGCGTTAGTAGGCGATCCGCTATCCCTTGTCCTCTAAAACGCTTGTCCACTACGAGCTGATACAGGTAAATTAGCTTCTCTCCTAATTTTTCAAAATAGGCGAGTCCTGCTATCTCATTTTTTTGAATTACCAGTGTAACCTCATTATTTTGTATTGCTTTTAACAGCTTTTTTCTATTCGGAAGATGAGAAATATATATATCAAATTCCAAATAAAGAAGGCGCATGATTTCATTCACTCTATCTTCTGTAGCTAACGTAACATGAGACACTTCTTTATTTCGGTTCTCTAGTCCGGAGCGTTTCATTCTAATCAGTGTGGAATACTTGTGAAAATTATAGAGTTCCAATTGATTTATTATAATCTCTGACTGCTTATCTCTTCCGATAATATCTGCAATAATTGGCTTTCCTTTGAAATTAAGCAATGTATTTTTGATTTGTTGAAGGGATGCGAGGTCAGTAGCATAAAAATATAATCGAACTAGTTGATCCTCTTCCACTAAAATAACGATTGCATTCTCTATCAACCTTACAGCGACATGATCCATTTCCAGCATAGCACTGAGTTGCGGCACCGTAAAAAAACAATTAGTTAAAAAACCTCTGCACTTACGGATTTCACTCATTTTTTTAAGCAATGTTTCAAGATGCATAACCGATACCAATTCCCTTTTATCTTTTTAAAACTCAACTGATGACATTAATTCTTTCAATTTCTGACGATCAATCTTCCCATTAGTGTTTCTCGGAAGTTGCTCAAACCTTTTATAAACATGCGGTATCATGTATTTCGGTAGTACAGTTCCTATATGGCTTCTGAAATCGGCAACCGTTATCTCTTGATCGGATTCATAGTAGAACGTAAGCTCTTTTTTGTCAGGGCTATATACCACACATCCGTTTTCCACTAATTTCAATATGTTAATAATCACATGTTCAATTTCACCAAGTTCAATTCGATATCCGGAATGCTTAATAATAGAGTCCTTTCGTCCCTTAAAAATGAATTCGCCTCTATCATTTACTAAAGCGATATCCCCAGTTCGATAGATGATTTCAGGATAAGAATGATTTAACGGATTTTGAACGAAAGCCGCTGCCGTTTTTTCCGGATTATTGTAGTAACCCATAGCTAAGGATGACCCTCTAACACACAATTCTCCTTCTTCATTCACACCGCACAGCTTATCTTCTTCATTTAGAATAAAAACATCGGTATTCTTACAAGCAACCCCAATGGGAATCGGTTCATCATCGGATAATTCTCTATCCACAATATAATAAGTGCAATCCAGTGTGATCTCTATAGGCCCGTACAAGTTGATGAATCTTGCTTGTTTTAAATGCCTCCGCCAATAATTGAATTGTTTTGTAGGAAATACTTCACCTGCAAACCATATAGATTTTAAAGATGGCAATGAAATTCTGGACAAAAGATCCATGTTTGCAATATTAACCATGATTGTGGGTACCCAAAAAATATACGTTGCCTTATTTTCCTGTAGTAATTGTAGCAGGCGAGCCGGGAATGCCGATAATCCGTCAGGCAAAATCAGGATTGTACTTCCAAGTGCCATTAGCATGCATAATTCAAAACTGTAAATATCAAAAACACTTGGAGACAAACTGCCGATGACCTCGCCATCGCTAATTCCGGTTGTATGGGTCGCCCACTCCGTAAAGTCGATAAAGCTTCTGTGATTCAATATCACGCCCTTCGGCACGCCCGTTGATCCGGAAGTATTAATAATGCACAGCGGATCGGTATCAATGATTTTCCCCGATATATGATCAAGCATTTCCTGAGAATAAGCTTCGTTTCTAAGGTCAAGCTCGTCCAAATTCAGTATCTTTTCGCTGGGACAAATCCCCTCGAGCTTAGGCATAAACTTGTGATTGGTTATAATCAATTCCGGTTCAATTAATTCAATAATATTGCTGATTCTTTGAACTGGTGTTTTTGAATCTAGGTTCATATATGCATTTCCGCAAAATATAATAGCTATATCCGCTACAACTGATTCAATCTGCTTGTCCAATAATACGGCAACCGGTTTGCGAATAATTCCGTTGATCTTCCGGTTTATGATACTACTTAATTTTTTCGCATCCTCTGTTAAATCAAGAAAGGAAATACTTCGGCCCCCATCAATAACAGCAGTTCTATCCGGAACCCTTTCGGATGTGATCTTTAGGTAATCTAATAAGTTCGTACGCAAAATATGGGCTCCTTTCTTTAAAAAGGTAAATACTCTTCATTAGGGAGAGGCGTATTACTAGCAAGAAATAATTCTTTCCCCATTTTTACCTTTTGTGTATTCATGCACTAGATCTTCTGCTGTAAAAGGTTGCTCTAAAAAGTAATGGATATCATTTTCTATTTTTTTTCTAATCTCTCGATAAGCGTCCTTTTCAGAAATACAAGTAATAGGCTTGTTACCCATGTGAGTCTTTTGCAACAAGCCATTTTCTAATAAATAATCCTCAAAATAATACGAACATGCTGGCTTAACACCGGCACACCCCGCATATAACTTGTATTCATCCTCAAATCTGTTTCCTTCTTCATCTATTATTGCTCCACTAAAAGACATATCAAAACGATAAGGAACTCTCATTATATCTTCTACATAATGAATGTAAGTAAAGCATTCACCTATTTCCGCACCAAAAAAGAGAAACTTCACATTCTCCTGTTGATGTAAAATATCATAAGCACTGTTTATTCCGAGTGAATTTTTACCGATATGGTCAAACAGATTTGCCTTATCCCCAGCAGAAATCATAGATAGAATAGGATCTATAGATCGGACAACACCCGGCTGATTCCTGATATATTCATTTAATGCTCCCATAAATGTTCGGCTATTTTTCACATCATATATCTCTTTGTTGCAGAAACTAAAAGTAAACGCAGGAAATACCAATGTTCCAACGTTTAATTCTTGCAATATTTCGTATAAACATCCCAAATATTGCTTTCTCTTCAACCCCGGATTTATAATGCCAAATGCAACGTCTGTATGTACAAATAAAACATCACATTCATGAGCTCCTACTTCTTTCAACTTGTTTAGTATATCCTCCCCGGTATACCACACTTCGTTATGGTCTTTAAAAAGTTTTATATTCTTCACAGAAATCCTCCATCCGCATACATATTTCTTCCTGTAATGAATCTAGCCATATCGCTCAGTAAAAATGCGCATACGCTTGCAATATCATCAGGCTCGCCCACACCAAGCAAGGATTTTTCTATAACATTATTTAAGTGTTCCTCATTAGCATATTCTTTAAGTGTTTCTTGTACCATTTCCGTCATAATATTGCCTGCAAGAATTCCATTGATTCGAATTCCCTTTTTAACCAACTCAAATGCCAAGCTTGTTACAGCAACATTCATTGCTGCCTTTGAAGCAATATATCCCGTCTCATATGCACGCGGTTGTACAGATAATATTGAAGATATACAGACTATGCTGCCTCCACTTGAATATTTCTTTTTTGCATATTGTCTAACGAGCTCTATAAAAGGGAAAAAGTTAGCTTCCATTACTTCAGATAGGCGTTTTTTACTTAGACTTTGTAAAGGCATTACATACGGAATCCCTGCACAGTGCACCATTCCATTCAGCTTTATTCCATCTTGAACCACTTGGTCGAAAATGTGGCTCAATTCTTCTTCTTTTGCTAAGTCTGCAGCAAGAATCTGATGATTTTCCCCAGTTAGTTGCAACATTGTTTCATTTAATCGTTCTTCATTGCGGCCATTCAAAATGATTTGAGCACCCAGCTTCGATAAGTAAATTGCCGTTGCTTTTCCAATCCCTGATGATGCACCGGTAACAAGTATCTTCCTCTCCCGAAAATCAAGAGGATTAAAATTACTGTTCTCCACAATAGGCCTCCTCAAAATATTGATCAGTATAAATCATAGGGAGTATGTCCTTGGTTTTAATTTCAAAAGACACCACACCCCAAGAAAGCCCAATCCCGAATCCGGATGCTATTAATTTCAGCTCATCAGCAACAGCCTCTCTGCTGCATAAATCAACAATAGTCATCGGAATACTTGCACCATTTGTATTACCATATCTGTCAATTGAAATTGGCAACTTCGATTGATCGACCTTTAATTTTTTTCGAATATGGTTCACCATAAATAAATTGGCTTGATGTAAAACACAGTAATCATAATCATCCAAAGACCCGTCAAATGTCTTGAAAAACTCCTTAAATGCCTTGGGCACTTCTGTAATTGTAAATTCAAAAACTGCTGCCCCATCCATTTCAGGCTTTGTTATTTCCCAATATGATTCATTATCCTTAAGCGGCCTTCTAGTATTTCCTCCTGGTATGATTAAAGATGTGTATCCTTCACCATTTGACTTTAATAGGGAGCGGACAGTTGTGTTACCTCTTTCAAGAAGAGTGGCAGACCCTGCATCTCCAAACAACATCTCATCCTTGATATTGGTTTCCTTGTTTTTTCTTAAAATATCACCTGTGAGTAAAAGAACACGATTTGCAGCGCCGCTTTGTATAAGGCTTGAAGACAAAAACATTCCATATACGTATCCAGAGCAGCCTAAGTTGACATCAAAGGACAAACAATTTTGAGACAATCCAAGGCGTTTATGCAAAATATGGGAAGTAGCAGGTTGGATATAGTCTGGAGTTTGTGATATAAAAATAATCGCATCTATACTATCTGCAGAATATCCCTTGTGTGCTAAAAGATTTTTTGCAGCCTCATAGCATAAATCTGAAGTGGTTTGTCTCTCGTGAGCTACATACTTTTGTACAACTCCAGTATTTTTAATAAACTTTTTAACTTCCTCTTCACCTAATACTTCTGCATAATTGTTATTATCCATCATTTTAGTTGGAACAGCACAAGCAATTCCACTTACTAAGATATTATTAAACATTGCGCTTGGCATTGTAGACTTTTCTCCTTTTCACCATATAGTGGGGTTCTACCCAAGTCGACCTGCATCAAAATAAAGGCTTCTTCCTGTAATAAATTTAGCCATATCACTTAGCAAAAATGCTATTGCCCCAGCCACATCATCCGAACGAATCAAACCAAGTATTTGTGGGCCTGCCAACTGATTCAAATCATCGTCTGCCATGACGTTCTCCGGCCTAACCACACCAGGAAAAATGGTATTTATTCTGATGTTTTTTTTAACTAGCTCAAAAGATAAGGATTGTGTTGCAGCATTCATAGCTGATTTGGATGCAGAATATATAGTCTGACATGCTTCAGGTTGAAGACTGGCGATTGAGGATACTGCAACGATATTTCCATCATTCGAATATTTCTTTTTTGCAAACTGTCGTATCATCTCTATATAAGAATAAAAATTAATATCCATGATTGCCCGTATTTTTTCACGGGTTAATTGTGGTAAAGGTATTATAGGCATTACACCTGCACTATAAACTAATCCATTCAGTTTGACACCATCAGATACAGCCTGCTCAAAAATATTGCTAACATCGTCAAGTTCAGTCAAATCAGAAGAAATCAGAGTGTGATTCGTTCCATTCAGAAGTTCTTTTGTTTGGTATAGCCCTTCCCTATTTCTACCATGCAAAACAAGAGATGCACCCAAATTGGAAAGATACATTGCTGTTGTCTTTCCAATTCCAGAAGATGCTCCGGTAACAAGAATTTTTTGGTTAGAGAAATCAATCGGATTTAACATAATTGCTTTTTCCAAACATGATGGGTTGTGTGGAACACTTTTAAATTCCTTTTTCTTATCTTCTCATTCATTTCACTAACCTCCAAATACTATTTAAATCACTTCTAATTTCCAATACTGGCTCATGCCTCAGTATACACGGACCCGTTCTTCCCAACCAGCACTTCCATTAGTCTGATAATTCTATGTGTACTGTCTTTTTTATCATTATTCAGGAAATCCAATAGACTACAGAAAAATAATGTACAGTCAAAAAAAATCATATCAAGTAAATAATATATATAATATATATCGATATGAGCCCTTAAAATTGTTAATATGAAGGCACAGATAAGTATTATATTATTTATTATAGTTGCCGATAAAGAAGTATGTAGAAAAAGCCTAAAGTACTTAGGAGGAAATTATTATGGATTTGAAAACAAAATTAGAACTTTTAGAGGACATGTTAGAAGCTGACCAAGGTTCATTGGAGATAACAACATCGCTAGATACATTACCGGACTGGGATTCAGTTGCAGCTATTTCTCTAATTGCTCTTGTTGATGAACACTTTGATAAAAGAATAACTGGAGCTATGATTAAGGAATTTAAAACGGTACAGGATATTATAAATATCATGGAATAAGAGCAATTAACCCTTGAGAACTTAAGCAGTTAATAGATGTTGATTATAGGTGGATTTTCTTTTAATGGAAGATCCACTCTTTATTATTTTATAACTAAGCCAGAAGCAGCATACGAATGATTTTCCGCCTAAAAGTAGAACTACTTAAAATTTACGCAAGGGATGTAATTGGATTATGGAGATACGGCTATTTAGAAAAGATGAGACTGATCTATACATGAAGTCAATTGATGAAATATGGAAGAAGGGTCACATTCTTAGTCGAGATAAGGCTCTAGTTGATTTCATGTTCTATAACAATCCTATGCATGAAAAGTATATTGGGAAGGAAAATTATGGGGCAATAGGGGTTTGGGAAAATGATAAAATTATTGGGTTAGGGGGTCTAATGCTATATGAATTTAACTTTAACGGGACAACAGAGTTAGCATGTAACGTAACCAATTCTATTGTATTAGAGGAATATAGGAATTCCTTGGCGGGTTTACTATTATTTGAAAAACCATTTGATCTATATCCTTTTTTCTGTAGTTTTGGAATAGGTCTAAGTAACTTCTCAATGCGTCTTTCGCCACCTACTATCTCAAAAGGTATTGTAACCCAACCTATACATAAACTAAACCGGATAGTTGGTATTTTTAACAAGAAAAGAACAGCTGAGGTTCTGCTAGAAGACAATGAGAACTATTTGAGAAATTACAATATGGTTTGCAAGGCCCCACAATATGGAGAGAAGACCGTTAATCGGGAGTTGGATGAAAATAAATGGAACAGATTCTACTACACAGATATCGCTACTAAGACGATTAGTGTCTCGCGCAACTACGAGTTCCTTAATTGGAGATATTTAACTCATCCAATCTTTAACTATTTAGTGTATACCGTCCAGGATAAAATGGGGAATTATGAAGGATTATTAGTCGCACGGGTTGAGAACATAGTCAATAACACTGCCAAAATCCTACGCATTGTTGAATTTATTTCCAAAAATCAAGATGCTTCCATTGCACTTGCTAATAAACTTGTAGAAATCGGAACTGAAGCAGCTGTTCTTTTTGCTGATTTTTATTGCACGACTGATATGTTTAATTTTGGGCTGGAATCGGTTGGTTTTAAGAAGGAATTCACTTCAGATGATGATAAGATCGTCTTACCATCCAGATTTCAACCTGTGGACTTATCCGTTGTCAATTTAAACGCACTCATATCTTTCCACGGAAAGAGAATAAAAAACTTAAACCTTTTAAATAACAATATATATTTTACTAAAGGTGATTCAGACCAGGACAGACCTAACTAATATGTATTGCATATATTAGAAATCAAAACCACCGGTTCGAAGGGGTGGTTTTTTTCTGCGCCTGAAAGCCTCTGTCAGGCAATTCCTTTACACTTTCTGCTTTTATAACACTGTTTTAAATGAGCATGTCGATTAAATATCATATTAGTAGGATTGATTTGTCGGCGGTAGTTTCGCCCATTACCTTGTTATTCATTTAATTCACCACTTATTTCATTCCAAATCAACGACGTAATTATATTACCAAAGGTTTGAATTAAGACTTCTATCGTTTCCATCGAGGCAATAGAACTCCAATTCTGCTAGAAACTATGCTCTCTTATTATTGTATATGGTACACTCGTGCTAATTCCATTAACTAAACTCCTAAAACGATAGATCATCTTTTAACCAACATATAGTGAGGGGGAAAATATTGAAAAGTCACTTAAGAAATATCACGGTCGACGGTTATGCATTCGTTTATTGGTATACAGGCGGGTCCCGCTTCATCTTAAACTTATCTCCGAAAGAGAATAAAAACATCAAAATCACGTTAATTTTCAAGGCAGACCCTCCTGAAGAAGAGCCTCACACTCTTTGGTCCTTTTATGACATTTCAGCACAAAATAATGGAATGGACACTGTCATCCATCTGGGTAAACCCAAGCATATCGCTGAAATCATCTCTTACTTGATGGCAAATCGACCAAAGCTTTGGGTCCAGGGAAAACCTCAAGTTCTGGATTATGCTTGGGAATTACTAAAAGAAATGGGCTATTCCAAGTTCAATCCAATTTGGATTAGACAGTGGTAGTCATAATGGTTTGTGGGCTAGCCCCCTTCGACTACTCAAAAGGGGCTTAAAATCCGCAGGTATACGATTATTCGTTATTCGGCGTGGCCGGACTGGCCTGGGGCATCAAGCCTTTAACGGCGCCGATAAACGGGCGAATGGACTTGATCATACCGTAGCCCATCCTCACAACGGGGACAACTTTCTGGATCATGCCGAACAGCCGCAGGCCGCCGCTGAGCATACCGCCAAGCCCTCCTGCTCCCGCAGTGGCACCGCCAAGCCCGCCCAGGCCGCCGAACAACGAGCCCATCATCGGCAGGAATGCAGATATTTTGGCGTCCGGCTTGCGAGAGCGCGAACGACTAGACGGTTTACGTGCACCGCTTTTCCGATTGTCCAGACGGGCGCTCGGGGCATGCGAACTGGCTCTGCGTTTGAGAGATCGGGAGTCTTGCTTCCTGGAAGGAGCACGTGGGGGAACTCCAGCATTGGCAAGTACCAGCCCGCCGCGATTAACGTCGGTGATGTAGCCAACGTAAGTCTCTCCGCTGTGCAGGGTGACACAGACCGGGCGGCCTTGAAACTTCTTAGCCCGTGCACGCATCTTTTTCGATTGTGGCATTGAAGTTCACCTCGCTCACTGATTATAATTCAGTTTACGCCAGGGGCGGGCTGCCTGCTTGTGCGAATGGGGCATACGTACGTCGAAAATCGCTTGATGGGCTCGTCGTCATCGGGGCTTTACCTGATAACAGCACCTTATCCAGACATACAATGCAATATTGAATTGTCAACAGAAAACTGGACAACTATTATGAGGGAATCTTTGTGGCCTACACCGGCACGAGGTATCCCAGTGTACTATGGATACGCTGATGTTCGAACCGTTGACATAATCACTAGTTGCCAAGCTAACTGCTTTCTACTCTCAGATGTAGATAGCTGACTATTCAATCCACAAATTACGATTTACATAATATGAAAATTTCGGTAACCTATATTTGTATACGATTATATTAATAGCTGAGCATTGCTTTGATTCTTGAGCATGGGTGCTGCGGGTAGGGGGAGGGGAAGGTCACTCAGTTTAGAAAGCGGTTACAAATTGATAGTAGCAAGGAGAATAGCTTCTGAGAGAGTAACAGAACAGAGTGAATCAGCGTTCACTCCAAACTAGCAAGGCCAATAGAATTCACAAATCAAGGAGGAAAAGTACAATGAAGAAAGCCTTAACTCGCATTTTAAGTCTGGCTTTGGTGACTACGTTGCTGGTGCCGACAATGTCCTATGCTGCATCCGAAACACAAGATCAAGATCAGAGCAATTCTGCTGTCGCAGCCGCCAGCGGATCCGTAATTCCGGCTCCGCGGGGATATGATGCTTACCGCCAAAATATCCCGCACGGAAACGTGCAGCAGATTTCCTACTATTCCACAACAGTAGGCAAGTCTAGGAACGCGATGGTGTATACGCCTCCGGGCTATACACCTTCGAATACCTATAACGTCCTCTACTTGCTGCATGGTATTGGTGGGGATCAGAATGAATGGCTCAATGGTATGAATGCGAGAAATATCCTCGACAACCTCTACTCCGAGAACAAACTGGAGCCAATGATTGTGGTATTCCCGAACGGCCGCGCAATGAAAGATGATCGTCCGATAGGCGATATTTATGCTCCGGACAAGGTAGCCGCCTTCGAAAGGTTTGAGTTCGATCTGATCAATGACCTTATTCCTTACATCGATTCCCATTATCCGGTGTATAAAGATCGGCAGCATCGCGCGCTGGCAGGCTTATCGATGGGAGGCGGACAAACGCTGAACTTCGGATTAACCCATCTGGATAAATTCTCTTGGATTGGTGCGTTCTCATCCGCTCCTAATACGAAGTCGGCATCGCAGCTCATCACCAATCCGTCTCAGGTTGCCAGCCAACTGAAACTGCTGTGGCTGTCATGCGGCTCTTCGGACAATTTACTGGGGGTCAGTCAAAATTTCCATAATAGCTTGAACACCATGAATATCCCTCACATGTGGTATCTGGATGTGGGCGGACATGAAGGGAAAGTTTGGAGCAGCGGGCTGTATCAATTTTCGCAACGTATCTTTAAGTAAATAAAACTATAGCGATTGCGCGTTTCTTACGTAGCATTAAGCCCATGGGATTGTACAATAAGTCCCTAAAATGAAAGCTGGACAAAAAACGTGAGTTTTCTGTCCAGCTTTTTTGCGTATCTATTTTGCAGGAATACAGCGAACTAATATAGCTCAGCATTTTTCTTGAAAGAGATAACTTATGCCTTTCTCTTAACAGGAATCCAAACAGCATCTTACAACTCCCCTCGAGAAACTTAATGAGGTGCATTTCAAGGCTACGCTAGGAACTCTGTAAAGTTGCATGAATCCGCATAGACCTGGTGCTCCACGTCATAACCGCCTATCAGGCCTTTTTCTTCGGATTTCTTAAATGCGAATACCCCTACTCCGCTGCTTCCGCCAGCCATGCTTGCATAGCCGGAGACTCTGCCCGATTCAAACGCAGGGCGATTTGGGTGTTGGTCTCATCTGGCGGCATGACCTCGACTAGGACGCATATAGACTCTCGTGGTTGATTCAAGGCAAACACGCCTTCATCATCGAGTAATTTCATCGCCAGTTCCATGGCCTTCAGCCTCAAATCATATTCACGATTCCATTCGTCTACCTCAAGCTCCGCAATGGAAGGGCGTTCCATAAACAGTTGTTTAACATTATCGAAGTCCTCATCTCTAAAACAACAATAGGGTGAATCGGCATAGGACCATTTGATGAGTTCCGCAATCGTTGATCCCGACGTGTCGCTTTCGTCTCCTTGCCTGGCGGCTTCCCTCTCCAAGGCCTCCCATGACCAGGCGGAGATGCTTGGCGCATGTCCCTCTCCAGTAGTAAATAGCGTGCAGTAATAGTAACGTTCGCCATTCTCAAAAAGAGCGCGAAAGGACGTCCTAGCCACATCGGCAATCTCTGCCGCCAACGCCTCTATCTCTTGCGTCCATTTCATGACTATCGCCCCCTAGCCCTATAAAATATACATCTTACTCCCATTATAAAGAATGTCCATCCTAAATCCACCTACTCCTTACCTCCTGAACCCTGGAAATTTGCGTGATTCACTGCCTCGTTATACTGCAAAAGACGACCTTCCAGCCGTTCATATTCATTAGATTCTTTTTCCTTTACAAGTATAGGAGATAGGGACGAAGGCCAATCTAAAACTATCTGTTATGCAAGGAGCTTAGCACATGACGTATGGAGAAATTCTACTTCGTACAGCAACGTCCTTTGTTGCTCTACTCGTTTTAACGCGTCTGCTCGGTAAAAAACAAGTTGGACATCTAACGTTTTTCAATTATGTAACAGGGATTACCTTCGGCTCCACCACTGCCGAGATTATCGTCAACAGACACATCACGCTGCTGCAAGGAATATCTAGCTTGGTCTTATGGTCATTTTTGGCGTTCATCATCGCATTGATCGGATTGCGCTCCGTCAAAGCTCGTGAGATTCTCGACGGCCAGCCTACGATTCTCATCAAGAAAGGAAGAATAATGGAAAAGGCGTTGGCTAAACAGCACCTCAACATCGATGATTTAAGCATGTTACTTCGGAACAAGGATATCTTTTCACCCGAAGAAGTGGAATTTGCAATTCTGGAACCTGACGGCAAACTCAGTGTGTTAAGAAAAGAAGAACTACTGCCTGCAACGAAAAAAGATATAAAAGCAACCCTTACGCCTATGCAAAGAATCCCGACGGAGCTTATTGTTGATGGAAAAATCGTAGAAAAAAATCTTATAAAAATGGATGTCTCCGTCGCCTGGCTTAACCAACAATTAAAGAAAGCCAGCATTCATTCTTTAGACCAAGTATTCTACGCAGAGCTCCAATTGGACGGGACGCTGTATATCGACAAATACCAGGATTCGACCCCATAAAAGGATATCCGGTATCAACTACCTGAGTTCAACCCAACCTTCAACAACCTTAAAGGTGTCCCCATCCAATCAAAAAAAGGAGGGGCTTTTACACTGCAACCATAAACCCCTTCTCTAGGTACCACATGCATGTTATCTCGTAAAATCAGCTTCGAAGCATTACTATTTTGGGAGTTCGAGAACAGTGCCAACCTTTATCATCTGCTTCAAGGTAAACCATTGCGGTTCAATGAGCTTAGAAGATTGCTGCCCGATATCACTCAACGGATGCTCACACTCCATCTGCGTGAATTGGAGGAGGAAGAGATCATTAAACGAGTCTATCCGCAAATCCCGCCGAAAGTCGAATACTTCATCACGGAATACGGCATAAGCCTGTCTCCGATTTTAGAAACCTTACATCAATGGGGAGTGGCCCATATTGAGCGAAAGCAGCTCATAAAGAAGGAAAATGAACAAACAGAAACGGACTAGCGTTCGACATTACGCTAGTCCGTTTCATTTTGCACCGAGTCACGCCCATAGTGAGGATTTGCATCTTTGCTCAGTGTTGGGAGACATCAGAGAAGTGTACGTATGGGTTGTTTTTCCCCTACTATTATTGAAATCCGTCCATCAGCCAAGTGCTGGCTAATGCAATTGCACCGCGGGCAGCTAACGTATCCGCCAAAGCATTCAGCATGACGAAATCATGAATGATTCCTTGATAACGCACCGTCGTGACGTCCACACCAGCCTCCCGAAGCTTATTCCCATAGGCCTCGCCTTCATCTCGAAGAACATCGGCTTCAGCCGTGATGATGAGTGCTGGAGGGAGATCGCGAAGCTGGTCGTTGGAGGCTTTCAGAGGAGAGGTATAGATTTCATTCAGCTCTTCCGGTTTGTTGATATACTGTTCCCAGAACCAAGCCATCCCGTCACGGCGCAGGAAGTATCCTTCAGCGAATTCATGATACGAGTCCGTATCCATCCCGGCATCTGTAACCGGGTAGAACAGCAGCTGTCGTTGGATCTCGGGGCCTTTTCTTTCCTTAGCGATCAACGTAATGGCCGCTGTCATATTGCCTCCGACGCTATCACCCCCGATGGAGATGTGATCTGAATTCAGGCCATAATCCTTGCCGGAGGAAGCGATCCATTGCAGTGCAGCATAGATCTCTTCAAGGGCTGTCGGATATTTGGCTTCGGGAGACAAGCTATAATTGGGAAATACGATGGCGGATCCGCTTCTGACCGCTAGCTCGCGAATCAACCGGTCGTGGGTATGGGCATTACCGAACACCCATCCCGCGCCGTGAATGTACAAAACCGTTTTAAGCAATTGTCCGGCCGTGTTCTTCGGACGCAGGATCCGAACGGACACTTGACCGCTTGGTCCGCCTGGGATGTTGAGCTCCTCTATATCTACATCCGGTTTCTTGACATCTCCCGATTGGACTTCGTCTACCGTAACTCTTCCCTTCTCTGGCCCAAGATGGAATAAGTAGGGCGGATTCGCAGTATCCTCAACGAATTGTTGTGCAGCAGGCTCAAGAATAATCTTTTTAGTCATGTGTATCATTCTCCTCTATCGTTATATATATTTTATAAAATTAAATTTTGCAAAACCATTTTGGGTAAAAAAATTACAATTTGCGCAGCTCCCAGAGAATATCCTCTGGCTCCATCCTCTTTGTAAAGTCAGGATTCACGTATGTAGAGCGGATAAAGGAGTATTCGTCAATCATGAACGTTCCCGTCACCGGAAGCAGCCAATGATCCGTCCCATTGTACTCGTGAAGATCAATACTATGGCTTAAATACATGCTCTTCAGATAGTCGGGCACTTCATACAACACGTTATATTTGGTGGCAACGATTCCCTTAGGGTCGCTAAGAACCTTAAAGGACAGTTCTGCTTTCTCTTGATCAGACAGCGTATAATCCGGCAATTGCGGACTGACTGCGATAAGCTGAGCGCCTAGCGCCTGAATTTCGGGGAGAATCTCCTGGTAAGCTCTTAGTTGTCGATTGCAGTAAGGGCACCAGCCTCCTCTGTAAAAGGTAAGGACAACAGGACCTTTCGCCAATTCGTCGGCCAAATTGATTTGGTTTCCAAGTGAATCTGGCAATTCAAAGTCCTTGGCTTTTGCCCCGACTGGTAGTCCTGTCGCCTTGCCTTCCTCTTGAAGTTGCTGGATGACACGTTGGTGTATAGCCTGCACTTCAAACGGGTTTGCTGCAGTGACCTTCTCTAACGCTGAAGTTAAGGTCGTTGTTGGCATGGTCACACCTCCAATGAATTATTTGCCGCTGGTCTGAATGACTTTGTCCGCTAATACTTTGATGGATTTGTTTAGTTCCGACACTTCCTGGGTGGACATGCCACTGGCTGATAAGAGCGCGGATGGAATACAATCGGCTTCTCCCTTAAGGGCCAACCCTTTCTCTGTGAGCAAGACCAAGACGACCCTCTCATCTTCCGTCGATCGTACTCTCCGGATCAGTTCGTTCGCTTCCAGCCGTTTCAGCAGCGGCGTCAAGGTGCCTGAATCAAGGTCTAACTGTTCTCCTAGTTCTTTGACCGTCCGCCCGTCACTTTCCCAGAGGGATAGCAACACAAGATACTGAGGATAAGTAATTCCCATCTGTTCCAATAGCGGTCGATACAACCGAGAAATGGCTCGGGAGCAAGCATATAAGGAAAAGCAAAGGTGTTCGTTAAGTTGCAGCATGTGAGGTCAACCCCTAATTAATATTGTGCACAATTTAATTATACAAAATGTTTTTAAACTGTCAACCACTTATTTTTGATCTGAGGGATCTATTCAGCATTCAACTTGGGCTGTTGAGGACCCCAATCAATTTTGACAAATAAAGTGAGAGAGTGGTAGATTCTTTTTAAACTAATTCTTTAATTTGGGTGGGCCTATGAGGAGAAAATTACAGATTTACATATCGTCTACTTACTATGATCTTATTGAGGAAAGACATACCGCTGTTGAAGCCGTACTTCAAGCCGGTCATATCCCTGCGGGAATCGAGCAATTTTTCAAGGAAAGTCCAATGAAAATTAGAAAGAGATGGATCGACGAGTCCGATATATATGTCCTGATTCTCGGAGGATTCTATGGTTTAACACTTCCTGATGAATCCAAGAGCTATATCCATTGGGAGTATGAGTATGCCGGAGAAGCGGGCAAACCTAGATTTGCTTTTGTTGTCACAGATGAAGCATTAAGACAAAAGCCATACGACTTCGCAGCAATTGAATACTATCAGAAGTTTCAAGAGTTTAAGCAATCAGTCATGGAACAAATCCCTATCTATTATGTTGAAGATGTACGGCACATTAAAATGGTACTTCGTGATCAATTGCCGGAGTATGCAGCAAGAGAAGATTTGTATGGCTGGGTTTCCGGCAAGGATGTCCCGGATGTTCAAAAGCTGTTGGAAGAGAATGCAAGATTAAAGGCAGAGCTGGAGAAAAAGGAATGAAAGAGGGGCTGGCACAACCAGCCCCTTTCCTATAATATTCTCGTCAATCTATATCCTGCTTGAGTTGAATCTCCTTCCACTTATCCTTCAAAGCTTTCAAATCTTCTACGAAGAACCTAAGTAAATTGGGTCGTCTTCTTACTGCAAGCGGGTGATAGGTGAAGCTGATGGGCGTACCCTGTAACTCATACCAGTTGCCTCGTAACTCCTTGACACTGGCACCTTCCTTATTTGTGAATATGGCTTCTGCTACGACATTGCCAAATCCAAATAATACAAGCGGCAGCTTCTGAAAAAGCTGCATCTGTAGATGAGGGAGACAAGCCGCTCTAGCTTCGGGTTTATTATAGGCACGCATCGGTCGGCATTTTAGCAAATAGGTGACATAAACATCATCTACATCTATCCCGGCCTCTCTCATGCCGTATTGGAGTGTTTCTCGGGTACCGCATAAAAACGAATTTCCTTCCCGATCCTCCCGGGCTCCGGGATTATCCAGAATCATCATAAGTGGAGCTTTCGGATTTCCTTCACCCCAGATGACACGATTCCGCTGCTTGGATAGCTCGCAAATTTCACAATGCTCTATACCATTGGGCGCTTGTTCTTCAGGTAAAATTACATAGGGATGATCCATTTCCTTGTCGTGTAGCTCCTTCCTTTTACACACAATGAATCTATTATGCCCACCTCAAGCAAAAACTTGTCCTTACTTATGATACGGTTCAACTTATCGTCGCTATCAGCGGAATTGCAAAGGAGCTGCCGCCGGCAGCTCCCTGTTTTAATTTTGATATGGTGTGTGTATTGTCATTTTCCGACCTGTTTACCTACTGGAATACTCTGAGCAAAACGAAACACATTATGAGGATCGTACTTTCGTTTCACCTGCTTCAATCTACCAAAGTTCTCGCCATAATACGCCTTGGGCCAGTTCTTAATCTGCAGATCGGGAAAATTCACATAATCCCCTTTAACAAAGGGACGCAACGCTCTTCGGAACCTTTCCACCCACTAAATATTCCGCTCCTGCTCCCCGTTGTTTCTCCAGCGGGCTGATAGTTCGTAAATTGTCTCCGCCTTCCGATGAGGATAGGCCGTTGCAGTAGGCGATACCCGCCTTACCGCGCTTCCTGTACCACCTAAGCTCTGACTCCACACGCTAGAATGCTTGTTGGGTGCTTTGGCTAAAAAGTCGCGTATAATTCGTACTCCTTCAGGCGGCAAAGGTTGGAATCCGTAGGCCCCGGTTATTTTAAACTTTGGTTCTAAATTCAGGTCCGATTCGGCAAAAAAATGGGTTGCTTCAATAAAAGGTACTGTCTTCACCATCATCTTCACCGGAGTGCCTGCTCGCAAGAGCGGTCTAATCAATCGCCGCAGCTCCTCTGCACCGCCAAGCAATTGTCCGGTAGATACAATGGTTCCCACCTGCTTGGCAGCGACCTCGATGGTTGAGGTTAAGCGGTTCGTGACAGATGGGGCCCAGCGTTGCCAAGCCGGCAACACCTTCTCAAGGTCACTCCATTTCCACGTAATACTGTATATAGAAACCGATGAAATCGGTCTAACCCGAAATGTATATTCGGTTGCAACACCAAAGTTCCCTCCCCCTCCGCCTCGTGATGCCCACAACAGATCGGAATGTTTTTTGCTGTTTGCCACAATCGTCTTTGCCCCATACCGCCCCGAAGCTACGACCATCTTCACTTGTTTCAAGTTATCGCACGTAAGTCCATATTTGCGGGAAAGTAATCCAATGCCGCCTCCCAGGGTAAGCCCAGCTACGCCTACGTCGGGCGCAGTCCCCGCCGGGATTGCCACACGCTTATCCCACAGCTTTTTGTACACACGGGCAAGGGGATTTCCTGTTTGGACAATGGCCACTCCATTTTTTCGATCAACTGTAACCTTATTCATCTCGCTCACATCGATAATAATGCCACCATTTACAGTTGAGAAGCCTTCATAGCTATGCCGTCCACTGCGCACTCGCAGCCTTATGCCCCGCTCACGAGCCCATTTGACTGCGTTGATCACATCCTGAGTTCGTTGGCAAAAAACAATGACCCTTGGAAATTTGGAAAAGCGCCTATTGAACTCCATTCTGGCCGTATTGTATGACGGATTGCCCGGAAGTACGATCCTTCCGGTTAATCGTGTACTTTTCTCTTGCAACTTTTGCGCCATCTACTTTACACCATCCCCGCTCATGACATAAGCCTTTCTCATCAGCTTATTTCTATGTAGGGACACCTGTCCTAGTAACGGCAACTGCCCAGTTTAAATCGTAAAAGCAGCACATTATTAGGCTTACTACTCACGATAATTTCTTAGCTGCTTAGTTACCTAATAGATCATTCAAGGTTCTAATTCAAGGTGCATCTTGGCTTCCGCCTCAGCCCATGGCACCGAGTAACCCGCCCCCTTGGCGCAAAAGATGGAGGAGGAGGTATACAGTGGGTCTGCCTCTTTGCGGTAGCCCATCCGTTCTATGACTTCCTCCGTATTATGGCAGCGGTCGTAGCCACTGAACACGCAGCGAATACTGCCTCGTCCATGCGTAAAGGATGCGAATTCGGCACTGTAGTTCATGAAGGTCGATACCGGCACCCTGCCAGTAACCACCGCTTGCGTTCCGATTGTCTGCGGCGGATTAAAAATACCTGAAGCACGCTGAATATCGGACAGTACTCTGCCCATTTCATCGATAGCGACCTTGATTTTGAAATCGTAATAGGGCTCCAGCAGCACGTTGTCCGCCTTCTCCAGACCCTGCCGTAGTGCTCGAAAGGCAGCCTCACGAAAATCACCGCCATGGGTATGTTCTTTATGCGCGCGGCCCCTCAGCAGCGTAATGTTCACGTCGGTGACCGACATGCCGGTCAGCAATCCGTGATGCTCCCGTTCATAGAGATGGTTCCGAATCAGATTCTGATAGCTGACATTCAGTTCATCGGCATGACATCTGCTATCGAACATGATGCCGCTACCCCTTTCTCCCGGTTCAATCAGCAAATGCACTTCCGCATAATGCCTGAGCGGTTCAAAGTGGCCGTACCCTTTTACAGCCGATTGAATTGTTTCCTTATACAAGATTTCCGGTTGTCCAAAAGAGATAGCAAAGCCAAACCGGTCTCTAACAAGCTGCTCCAGCACTTCCAGCTGAATCAATCCCATGACGCGGATAGAAATTTCCTGCAATTTCTCATCCCAAACGACGTTCAGAGAAGGCTCCTCCGCCTCCAGCGTGCGAAAAGCACTGAGCACCTTCTGTACATGTATCGCATTGTCGAATAATACTTTCGATTGTAACGTCGGCTCCGAATCGTAAGCTAACTTGTCTGATATTGCCCCCAGGCCTTGTCCAGCCTCGGCGGCGGACAAGCCGGCAACGGCAAACAAATCCCCGGCTTCCACTTGTTCCACCGGCTGCGATTTAAGACCGTTAAACATGAAAAGCCGCGTAACTTTTTCGTCGTATTGAACGCCGCCACTCTCGTAACTAAGCTGTTCTCTCACCTTTAGCCGACCACCGAGCGCCTTAATGAACGTGAGTCTCGCTCCATCTGCATCATGCCGAATTTTATAAACCCGCCCCTGGAACGAAGCATTCTCGTCATAAGTGGATGTCGTCAGCAGATGCAGCTGATCCAGAAATTCAATGACGCCCGTATCCTGAAGCGCAGAGCCGTAAGCATAAGGGAAGAGAAGACCCGCCGCTATCATCCTCTGCAAGGCCTCCAGCCAGAAGCCGGCGTCCTCTCTCCCCTCCAGGAATGCTTCCAGCAAGGCTTCGTCTCGCTCCGCCATGGCCTCCCGCAGTGGCTCACCGACTATGCCGTCAGCAAAGCTCTGTGTAATGCAGCATACTTCCCCCGTCAACTGCTGACGGATATCTGCCTCGGTTCTGTCTGTATCTGCACCGATCCGATCCGTCTTGTTGATAAAGAAGAACGTCGGAATCCGATGCTTGCGCAGCAGCTGCCAGACCGTCTCCGTATGACCCTGGACACCTTCGACTGCGCTTACAATCAGGATGGCATAATCAATGACCTGAATCGCCCGCTCCATCTCCGGAGAGAAATCGACGTGTCCGGGCGTGTCTATTAAATAATGACGGTCTCCTTTATATTCTATTACCGCCTGATCTGCGAACACCGTAATACCTCTTGCCCGCTCGATGTCGTGGCTGTCCAGAAACGCATCCTGATGATCCACCCGCCCCCGGGACCGGATACTGTTCGTATGGTACAGCAGCTGTTCCGCAAAAGTTGTTTTACCTGCATCCACATGGGCGAACAGGCCAATCGTTAGTCGCTTCATAGAATCCCACTTTCAACGCTTCTTGTTGATACTGCTCATTTTATTAAAGCATAGAAATCGGAAGAGTGGGTAGGAACACTCCAATTAAAATCGGAGAAGATTGGGGGCTTATCTGACTGTGATGAGTGATACCGAATTACCTCTTTGTCTGGCTACTAGTAACCGTTCTGTGATGCGAAAAAGCGTTCAATCATTTGTTTCGTTTCGCTTGGAGTTCTCAATTGAACTGCCTTTCCATTTTCATCAAGGGTAAAATGCCTCCTAAATGCTTCTGGCATATCCTGATACTGTTTCTCGACTTGTTGAAGTGTTTTTTCAAAACAGGGATATCCGTATTTTTTAATTAGTAGAGGCAATCCAAAGGCAGATCTTAAAAACTCATAGGCTACATCACTTATTGCACAGATAAACTTAGGATCATTTTCGCGAAGAGAGGCAGTCGTTAGGTACTTAATCGATTCCTTGTGAAGCTGTTGATTATCATTTGGCATTTCTATCATCCTTTCTCCTAAACCATATCAAGCCATTTAAAATACTACATGCCACGCATGGCCCCTTTAAAAATAGTACTCACATAAACTAGAACGCGCTTTCAATCTATGAATAGGCTTAAAAATTTGGTAGACTCTTCATATGAATGCCTGAAGTCAAAGACAGTGCCGAGCGCATTCGCTTCATATTCCCGTCTGATCATGGAGATGAATTTACAGATCATATCATTTGGGCGATAGGCTATTTAATCGGCAATACCAGACGCCACTATTTTTGATGAAAACCAACAAACGATCATTGGCTAAAATTCCTTAATCTAATCCAATCGAATAGAACAGGAGAGATCGCTTTGCAGCTCTCAGATTCCACTTATTCCACAATTAGGGCTCTATGTAAACAAGGCGATGACTTAGTGAAGGCAGACGATCTTGATGCCGCCAAGCAAAATTATATTGCCGCCCTCCGTTTATTGCCTGAAAATCATCAAGAATGGGAGGCCGCTACCTGGATATATGTAGCTATTGGGGATGTCCACTATCGTATGAAGAATTACGATAAGGCCTTCAAGTGCTTTTTTAATGCCGTACAGTGTCCGAAGGGGTTGGGTAATCCGTATATTCACCTTCGGCTGGGGCAGTTATATTATGAACAGGAAAACTTTGAAAAGGCGGCTGACGAGTTAACCCGGGCTTACATGGGCGCCGGTATTGATATTTTTATGGAAGACGACCCAAAATATCTTGAGTTTTTGGAGACAAACATTGAGATTTGAAATTTCAGGCTACGCAAGAGCTGATTACGGTATTTTTATATTTTTTTACCTTCAAACCATTGCATAACATTATTTTCGAAGCTCTTTGCAAGGCGCTGTCAACAGCGACTGGCGTCATTTCTAACGATTTCTGCAATCTGTTTGGAGTCATGAATAAAAGTGACAGTTAAGGCTACTCAATGTGCCCTAACTGTCTTTTTTCTAACTAAACCAAACTGTTACTGAAAATCCACCAACTAAGTATGTTATGTTCGTTTTTAGTAAGGTTGGCAGAGGCGTGGGGAGTCGCCCCCCTGTCCGAAGACTAGGTCCCAAGTTTCGCATTATTTGTGATACGGTTCAGCGTAATGGGATCATCGGCAAAAATGCGTTGTGATTTAGGTATTTCTTACCTACAAAGTCATGCACGAGTCCCGCCGAAATAAAACTTGATCTGATGCAATCATGCAGATTTTAAAACGTACTATATACATTTTCGCATTCAATCGCAGTCGGTTCATAAAAACAATGTTTCTTCCATCGACCTACAAACGGCTGATTATACCAAGTTGGTGGACATGGTCCGGGGTTTTCATACGATCCTGGGCGGAAATACCATAGCGAGTATTTGGCTGGCCAATTCCGTTCCCCATTCACAACCCGTTGTGCCAGACGGCGTTCTCTATCTCTTGCTCTTTGATAGTACATACCATGTTGTAGCGCTTCGAACGCATGCGGCTGGTTAATCATTTGGGGAATTGTCCGGATTCCTTTAAAATCGGAACAATTCGCTCTTATTCGGTTAATGCCAACAGCTCCAACAAGGAGCATACCCATTTCGCCTTCGGCCTCAGCCTCAGCTCGAAGCAACCTTGCCAACATATCGATATCCTGTTTCCTGGATTTTACGACTGCCATTTGCTCACCTCATTTGATTTCTAGACTCATCATATTTTAGGTTAAGCGGATGTGTTACTCTGGCTAAATAAATAGAAAACGATATTAAACAGCCATTTCACTGAACCTCAGCCCATTAGTTGAGTGCCAGTGGTAAAATTTCCCCCGAAATATGTGATATGGTTCTCAGCTTTGCTGTAAACGGCAAGTTTGTAAATTCTCAAATATAAAAGCCTTTATCGAAGCCCAAAGAAACTTGCCGCTACCTATGATACGGTTCACCGTATCGGGTCTAATGGCAAATAAAAAGGGTCTCTTTACAGTGTCTCGCTTAAACAACCGCTTTAGAGCAATCCTGTGAGTCATTAATCCGAACGATGAGACGACCCGTTACGTTTGGCTAGGTCCATGCGCTGACGATTTTAGCCATATCCCCAACTCACCCACTTGCATTTTTTTACAAATTGGAATCATACTAACATCACGATGTTCATTCATTATTCCATCCCGCTAAAGAAAGGTCACCTGCCAAAATGGAATAACTTCAACGGACATGGCAAATGCTGAATTATCGATTAACCGCAGAAAGAAGTTTTCTCATTCTTTCAATTGTTGGGGTATCCAAAGGAATATTAACTGTAACCTGGAGGTCAACGGAGTCCATAGCCTGGAAGGAAAGATGACCAAAACGAAGGGAACCGACAACAGGATGATTAAGCAGCTTTTCACCTTCCGGCACATTTATAACTTGATGCAACGGCCACCATTCCCGAAACTCCTTACTTTGCTGGTGGAGGTCCTCAATAAACT
Source organism: Paenibacillus ottowii (assembly GCF_050516475.1). NCBI lineage: Bacteria > Bacillati > Bacillota > Bacilli > Caryophanales > Paenibacillaceae > Paenibacillus > Paenibacillus ottowii. The sequence goes on from NZ_CP191577.1 coordinate 3,339,342, forward strand.
CTCCCCACCAAGGATCCCCGACTGTATTTGCATAGTTGGCCCGAAACTGGGCTAACCGATGTTTGGCGTTCGCTTCCCAACTGTCACCCAGCATCCGCTTCGCATTATTCGTAGTGAATAGGCGCCATATCGAATTTCTGTCTCTTGCCGACATTGCTTCGTAATCTCCAAAAACAAGAATCGCGGCCTGGTTCCAGGCTACGACATCCCACCTTGAATTTACCACAAAGGCAGGGCTTTCCCCCTGTCTGTCCAAAAAATCCTGCAGTAGCCGGCTTACCTTGTTCTGTGGCGCTTGGTTACTCGGGGGTAAGTGTCCTGCAGCGAGCAAGAAGAGATGTTTTCGCTCAATGTCGTTCATTCGCAGCGCACGGGACAAGCTATCAAGCACCTGGATGGATACCTGAATGTCTCTACCCTGCTCCAGCCATGTATACCAATCCACACTGATACCAGCGAGTATGGCAACCTCTGCCCTTCTAAGACCAGGTGTCCGCCGTCTTTCACCGGAAGGTAAACCTACCTGCTCCGGAGTCAGACGGGCCCGTCGGGTACGGAGAAATTCAGCTAGTTCTCCGGTCTTTTCGCGTTCCTCCTGCATTTCATCTCATCCCTCCAGTATTTCTTTGTATTCTGGGAGTAACGCTCCTAGGTTAATTCCCTCTCTCGTTGTTCTATATCATCGATTATATACTGATGTAGTCATCATTTTATTACAAGATAAGGTTAGGAGGAGGTTCTATATGAATCAACTAAGTGGCAATCATTTGAAGGGTGGGGAACGAGCACCGTTATTGGATTGGAACAAGACTTCTCTGGTCGTCATTGACCTTCAAAACTGGATTAGCAGTCAGTATGCTCCTTATTCTGCCGAGATGGTCATTGCAAATTCAGCTAAGCTGGCCAATCTTTTTCGTAACAAGGGAGCTTTTGTGAATCTTGTACACGTATCCAGTAAAGACTTCAAGGATATACCTTCTCCCAAGCTCGATATCACGGCACCTAGACTGAACCTGATAGAGGGCTGGGATGAATTTGTTCCCGAGCTCGGAGTGACCGAGACAGACCATATCATCTCCAAAAAACAATGGGGGGCTTTCCATGGAACAGACCTTGATCTGCAGCTACGCCGCCGAAATATTGATACGATCGTTTTATGCGGTATATCCTCAGGTATCGGAGTCGATACAACCGCAAGAGAGGCATTTCAGCACGGCTATCAACTTATTTTTGCAATTGACGCCATGACCGGGTTCACCAAGGCCGAACATGAGCATGTACGGGACGTTATTTTTCCGAGGATTGGCCGGATTCGCACAACGGAAGAGATCCTAGAAGGGATTTAGGTTCGCTTTAAAGGGAAACCTGATTGTGTCTAAAATCAAAAAATGCTTTTAAAAATATGGTTGGCTGTGGCTAGCCATATTTTCTGCCATTTATTCACCAAGTTCACACCAACCTACTCCGTCACAGTATGAGGTCGAGTGTGAAGCGAAATTGCATCATTTGTGATAAGGTTCTCCGCACTTTCTGTAACGGCAAGTTTTTTTGTCTCTCTTATTCCTCGGGGTTATCGAGCTGCACGGCGGACATGACAAGAATTTGATCTGACAATTAAAAAAGCCTTCGATATGAGGACTTCATTTGGGCAATGTTCTTGTCACCTGACTTTCGGCACCGCAATAATCAAAAACTCTGTCAGTACTGACAGAGTTTTTGATACACCTCATAAACTGCGAGCACCTGCTCCACAAAGCCTTTCTCGGCACTTTCAATCCATTTGATAAAAGCCATGTGAAAAATTTCAACCGCAAATCGTGCGGCAAGCTCTGACAGCTCGCTATCATATTTGACAGACAAGACGTTTGTGACAGACTCAATCAGCGCCTGGCTTTTTAGCAGCTCACGCTCCTGCAAATCAGGGTTACTTTGAATAATTTGATTCCGCGCCAGCACCCTCTCCCGCTCGCCATCAAAAAAACTAAAAACCGAGGCAAAGCCATCAACCGCAAGCTTCAGCGGCTTTTGCTCGACGTCAAAATGGTCCGTGATAAAAGCCGCGACTTGCTGCCCCATCTCATTTCTTGTGTCAAAAAGCACGTCAGACTTGTCCTTGAATTGCCGGAAAAAGGTTCTCTCCGTCACACCTACAAGGCTTGCAATCTCTTGCACCGTCGTATTTTCATAGCCTTTTTCCATAAATAATTTCGTGGCCGCCGCCTGCAGTTTCTCTTTACTATTCATTTTACCATTCCTATTTTTGTAGTTTTTTACAATTTATCAAAAAGGTCAGTGACTGACATTTTTTCTTGACAACAGTATCCAGCAAGCGCATAATGATCTCGAATGTCAGTCACTGACATCACTTTATCAAAAAGAAGGAGAGAACACAATGAAAATCACAGTTCTCGGCTCACTCGGCAATATCAATCGTGTCTACCTTCCACGCCTCATCGCAGACGGTCACGATGTCACCGTCATCACAAGCTCCAAAGATCGGATCGCCGGCATCGAAGCGCTCGGCGCCAAGGCTGCTGTCGGCTCAAACCGTGACGTCGACTTCCTCACCAAGGCTTTCACAGGCAGCGACGTCGTTTACCTCATGATTTCTGGCATCAATTTTGCCACTGGCACGGATATGTGGCAGACCGCCATCGAGCTTTCTGAAGATTACAAGACTGCCGTTCTAAACTCAGGCGTGAAAAACGTCATCAACCTCAGCTCAGTCGGCGCTGACAACCCCAACGCCGGCATCCTTTACAGCTATCATTTTGCAGAAGACGCACTCAACTCGCTCGAAGGCGTGAACGTTGTTCATATCCGCCCTGTCGGCTTTTACAGCAATCTTTTTGCCGACATGCAAAGCCTCAAAGCCCAGCGAATCCTCTTCAGTCCAATTTCAGCCGACATCCCGCAAGGGTGGGTCAGCCCAGTTGATATCGCGGACGTCGCTTACGCTCTCATTTCTCACACCCCAGCGGGAAAAAGCACGAAATTCGTAGTAAGCGATTGGGCCACAAGCAACGACTGGCTAAATGCTCTTGCTGAAAATGATGTCGAAGCCAAATTCCAACAAATTCCCGTCGAAGCTCTCGCTGAAAATATGAAGAAAATCGGCTTCCATGAAAATACCGCCAACGGCTTCGCCCAATTGTACCGCGCGGGTGAAAACGCCGACGAATTCTACGCCAGCCTCCGTGCCACCGACTACCACCTCGGCAAAGTCAAGATTGGAGACTTTGCAAAGGTTTTTGCAGATGTATATAAAAAATCAGTTTAGACCATTTTGGAGACTGTTTAAGTAAGGAAACGCGCCATAGCGCGTTTTTTCTTTCGTTAACAGCTAATTTTTTTTTTGGATTACAAACCGTTCTTAATACCTCCACAAAAACTTGCCCTTATTTAGGGTACGGTTCACCTCATTGGTTGCTTCGGCAACAAATCAAGTAGATTAGATGAATCACTCGCATGGCTCCCCCTCTTCTAACCGTGCTTCCATATAAGGAATATGACTCACTCTATGTCTACAGAGAAAAATGGGATAGTTACGTGGCAAGGAGTTTGCCTGCTATGCGAACCTAGAGGCGACTCATGGGGTACATGCCTCTATTTGTGGTACGGTTCAGTTTAACAAGGTGATCAGCGAAAAATCCTGTTCTCTACTCATTTCCTGATTACAGTAGAAGCTCCCATCGTTATATTCCGGTCGATATTGAATTCATTGGCGATCGTTACGGAGCCATGGGATTATGCCGATTTCCGAAATATCGGGAATTTGGGGTTTTAAGCCGAGAGAGTACACAGAGAAACGCCGTTTAGTATTGAACTTCTACCGAGATTTTTAATTTATGTTGACGACCATATAAATAGAGAGAGGATGATAGCATTGAAGAACAGCGACAACAGCGAAGTCATTGAAAATGAGATCAAAGCGGTCACCCAATTTCCCCTAAGCTTCTCGATCTTCAGTCTTGCCCGTTCTCATCATCGAATTGCGGGACAACTGCTTCGGGAAGCGGGCTTATACCCCGGGCAGGAACTCGTATTAATGCAGCTATGGCACCGGGATAGCCAATCTCAGAATAGTCTCTCAAAATCGCTGCGCCTGGATCACTCGACCATAGCGAAATCTGTTCGTCGTTTGGATGATGCGGGGCTTGTTACCTGCAGCCGCTTGAGGAAGATAAACGAGTAACCCTCGTATCACTCACCCAAACAGGGCGTGAAATTGAATCCAGAGTCAATCAGGCCTGGAGCAAGCTGGAAGAGATTACAACGGAACATCTTAATGATGAAGAAAAAGTACAGTTTGTAGCCTTAGCCAAAAAAATAGCCGCTACACTAGAAAAGTAAATGGAAGTATAACAAACAAATCATGAGTGATATTGGAGGAGAGATAAGTATGTCCAAAAAATTGATGCAAGCTGTTCTCGTCAACGAATATGGTGGCCCAAACGTTTTGAAGGGAGCCATCGTTGAACGCCCTCAACCGCAAGCGAACGAAGTGCTCGTTCGTATCGTTTATGCTGCAGTCATTCCGCTTGACTATAAAATTCGTAACGGTTGGCTTCAAAAATGTTTTCCCTATAACGTTGCCCTACATCCCCGGTTTTTACGCTTCGGGAGTTTTTCCACTATAATGATAACCCTTGGAAGAAATCTCGGCACTCATTCGACTTTTTCACAAATAAAGAGAATACAGCAGCCATTCCGGTCGCTTATCGGCAAAGTTCCCCGATTTGCCCATCCGCTGCGCACGTTAATCGCAAAGGAAATCGGATGTGAACCGTACGCCATCTCCCTGCCTTTGAAAGGAAATCCTATGCTGGAGATGAGCGAACAAGTCCAAACAAAAGCTGGGGAAAGGCCAAAGCCGTGACCGAGCCGGTGCTCGGAGTAGATGACTTCGCCATCAAGAAAGGGCAACGGGTATGTGATCGAATGCCTGCAGGCAGTGCGAAAAACGTTCATCATACGTTATCATCATGGGCGAAAGCTCGTTTGAAATCGCAACATCTTTTGCTAAATCCTCCAGCGGATGCACTAAATGGTGAGAGCAGAAAACGTCTGGGCACCTTGTTGGCTACAATCGTAACCGCTACAAAAACGGCATTCTTCTGGAAATGCAATCGGCCCGCCTGTTGCTCTACTCGCCAAGCACTGATTTTAAGGTTGAGCCGCTTTTAGAGCCTTATTTTTACGCAATAGGAGTACCATTAGGTATTTCAGTGTCCGGCTTCAATAGAATAACATCTCCTTTTTCCGGGACTCCTCCCAAAACTAATACCTCCGATTTGAATCCCGCAATGCGCCGAGGAGAGAAATTGACGATTCCTATAATTTGCTTCCCTACAATTTCCTCAACCTTGTAACGCTTAGTTATTTGTGCACTTGAGGATTTCATCCCGATCTCCGGTCCAAATCAATCTTAAGCTTTATCGCAGGGATCTTTGCTTTTTCAAAAAACTCCGCTTCCTTAATCGTTCCGACACGAATATCTAGTGCTGCGAAATCATCGATCGTTGCCAACGTTTTGCCTCCTCCACTAAAGCCTTTAACCGCTCACGAAAATATCTCTCACGCTTTCCGGCAGAACTTAATGAGTTCCGCTCGGTGTTGCGTTTTACTGCGCTGGGCGGAACGGCTGCAGGAGTCGAATCCCTTCCTCAATGGATCCCTCCATCATTTCTAAGAGCTGGGGCACCAGTTCCTGCATCCGGGGGGCGCTCAGGTGCCGATCAAGGGCATCCCGGTTTTCCCAGCGCTCGTAGATGATGAATGTGCCAGGCTGACCTTCTACCTCGTGAGCCTCGTAGTCAATGTTGCCCGGGTCGTTGCGCGAGGGGGTGACAGCAGCAGTCATGAATGCCTTCATCTCGGCTTCTCTCCCTGCCTTAGCTCTCGCCTCCCAGAGTACAGTAACGTAAGGGTTCTTTGTATCGTTCATACTAATTCCTCCTAATTTATAAATACTTCGTATTTTTTGCTTTACCGTTTTCTCAGATGGGGGAATTCCCCGTGTATGCTTGAAATTCCAGTGTATCAATGGCATAGTTAAATGCTGTTATAATCGTCCAAAAGAACGATTAAAGCCTTGGCCCCCAAGAACATCTTGACGAACCACATATAAACGACGTGATTGGTATTCACCCAAAGCTTTTGTTATCGAATTCGGATACTGTTTAATGGAGCCCATAATGGCAACCGTATCATCAAGTGAGTCATTAAAGCCTGCGCCAGTCATTGGTGACATGGTATGAGCTGCATCGCCGATCATGGCTATTCTTCCTTTTGACAATATATTAGGGATGTATTCATTAACAGGTGCCCCGATTAAACTGCGGTCCTTAATCGCGATTTGCAAAATTGCATCATCTTCTTTATTCCAATTTGCTTGGCTGGTTTGTGATAGTTCTTCTAGTAGCGAATCCGGAATAGCTTCACCGTATAAGGAATTCTGGGCAATCCCGCCCTTTAATACACCTAATTCAGACAGCAAATGATTACGCGAATTATCAAACCAGCAAAAGCCAATCCATCGCTGGCCAGGATTGATTCCCCCTTTTAAACCTGGCATCACCGCAGTTGTCAATGTACCGGCAGCACTATTGTTGAAATAAGCACTCGAAAGTTGCCGTTTTTTCCAGTCTTTCTTTGGCAGCAATTCTTCGTCCACCTTCCCTACCCAAACCAGATAGCCAGCATAATCTGCAAATGGTTTGTCAGGGTTTAAATAGCGGCGGACCATACTGCGATATCCATCTGCGCCAATCAAAAAGTCACCTTTAAAAGTCTGCTCCTCTTCAACTGGTAGCCCAAGCAGATGATTCATTTTGCCCAACACTAACAATTCGTGTATTGTGCTGAAGGGTAATACCAGGTTCTTTAGCAACCGCATTGCGCAAACGTTCTTGAATGGCTGACCAGGCTTCAACATTGTTGTTACCATTGGATGCCAAGTGTCTTAATTCTCGTTCAATTTCACTATTACTATAAGGCTTTGTTTGCAAACGAATAAAAGCACCATTTCTTAATGATGAATCTGCACGTTCAAGAATGGTAACTGTATAACCAGAACGAGATAACGCAAGCCCCATCATTAGACCACCTAAAGATCCACCTACAATAATGGCATTTTCAAACTTGTTTTGTGGCATATTTCATTCCCCCATTTTAGCTTTCTGTCCAAGAGGATTCGTGAATCTGCCCGTTACTGCAGCTTCATCTGGCTGCGGAGCATCCGATCGAGGAGTTTGTCCGGGAGAATACGGACCAGTCGGGTCAGCAGCGCGGAATCGCGACCGACCGTATAGCGGGTGCGCGGCTTACTTACGTGGATTGCTCGTGAAACCACTGCTGCCACTTTCTCGGGGCGGATACCGTCCGTTGCCCACGTTTCAGCCTGAGCCTTCACGGCATCAAAAAGACGATCATGGCGTCGGTGTTGGTCCGGCGTCATCAATTTGGCCAGCCGCTCCGCTGTCGTAATCCCTTGCTCAGACAGGCCCGTGCTGACGCCACCCGGAGTGATCATGATTACCTTGAGGCCAAACGAGGACATCTCCCTGCGAAGACTGTCATTGATTGCTTCCATCGCATACTTCGCAGCCGAGTAAATTCCGAATCCGGGCATGGAGACCTTGCCGCCAACGGAGCCGATATTGACCACGCGTCCGCCGCTGTTCAGCAAGGCCGGTGTGAGCGCCTGAATAACCGCGACCTGTCCGATCACGCTGACTTCGATCTGGCGGCGAAATTCATCGAGCGGAACCATCTCAAGAGGTGCATTAACGGCGATGCCAGCATTGTTGACCACTGCCCGCAAAGGTCGACCAAGCGGATCTTGCTCCACCCGTTCGGCCAGCGCCTTTAATGTGTCGATATTGGTAACATCGACGATCACCGGCTCGATATTTTTGCGTTTGATTTTGTTGGCGTCTTCCTGACGACGAACCCCCGCCAAAACGTGAAATCCTTCAGCGGCAAGCTGTTCCGCGGTAGCCCTGCCGATACCGCTGGACGTACCTGTGACGACGACCAGTTCTTGAGTTTTGAATGACATAGTATCCCTCCCAGGTTTGATAAGATTTGGATCACGATATAGCACCGCTATATCGGTATTATAGCACCGCTATACAAAATTGTATATAGCGGTGCTATATATTTTCTAAAATGTTGCCCTGCGGTCTGAACATCGTTTTAGCGGGTGTTGCGTGATGCTCTCGGCTTACCACATTTCACTTATCACACAACACAAATCCAAGAGAACTAATGCTCGCTCCTCCAAACATAAAAAGATCGCCATCCTCTGGAGGTCCAGGTAGGATAGGCGATCTTTCTTATGCGTCTTCTAAATTGGGGCTTTGCCTGGAGTCTCCAGGCTCTGTCATTGAATCCCTCATTTTGAATCGGCGTCCGGCCTTTGGATCAAAATGATCTGCATTACGCTTTCCCGAATGAGATCAACTACGTCGGGTTGGGGGGGGGGTGCGTTACGAATTTGGGCCGTCACATAGAGCCAAGAGGCCGTATTGGCGGAAGCCCAGACCAGATCTGCCGCAGCCTGGGCTGATACAGCCAGTTTGCCTTCAGCGGCGACTCTCTGAATATTTTGCACTAGTGCTTGATACGAATGATCTGCCGCTTCGATATGGGCGCCCTCGAGCAACCGCCCCATCATCACCGCATAAATCCGAGGACGGGCTGCCGCGAAGCGGACATAGTCATCCCATCCTTGACGAAGAGCCATCTCTGGAATGGTGGACTCCACTGCGGCAATCTTACTTTCAAGTAACTGTTTGAACGCTTCCACTATAGCTGCACTTAGGAGTCCATCGGCATTTCCAAAATGGTGGTAGAGTGTAGGAGCCGTAACCTGGGCGATCGCAGTTACGGCTCGCGTCGAAAATTGGGCTCCCCCCTCCTCTTCGAGTACCTTAAGAGCAGCTGCCAATATTTTGTCATATGTGTTCATACGTCCATTATAGCAGTGCTATATGCGTATGTCCATGGCGAAGGTCGTACGTCTGTGACCATTATCCCTGTAGCCAAAACAGGTACTGAGCATTTTTCTTTCAGATTAACTTCCTCATTGTACAGAAGAGATGGAGCTACTGTTGTGGATATTTTAGGTTTGGCAGATCCAAACCCAGTAGTGTAATCGCAATAATATGATTCGCCCTATTTGTGGTACGGTTCACCGCGCTGTCCATAACAGCAAGTTATTTAAAAAAGACACCTGAGAGGATACTTTTTTTGTATCTCTCGACTCTTGACTTAAATCAATGCAGATAAACAACGGCGCATCAAGGCCATCTGTACCTTATCCTCCCTATAAACGTAGCCCAAGCCTCGACTAAAATCGTCCAAAACTTAAGCGGGCCCCCTCAGTAATTGGAGCCCGCTTAGTGAACCTTTTTCATTTGCTTTTTGAATACTACTTTCAGCGTCATAGATTGAGAGCAGGCCGGTTATACAAGAGTACGAATAACATCGACAGCAGCCTTAGAGTCTGCTCCGATCTCCGTTCTCTAGCATATCAAGCAGCAGGCTGGCAAGCGGAGCCGGGAATTGTGCGCTTTGCGCCGCCGACAGAAAGAGACCGACATCCTTCTGCGGAATTTTGCTTTCGGATACGGATGCTGACTTTTCGGCAATCATTTTGCCGTAGCTTTGATAGATTGGGGCGGTAAACAGTGTGCTCGTAAGCATATTAACCGCCGCAGTGGGATCAACCCCGCCGCGCTCAGCTATTCCTAGTGCTTCTTCCAGTGAGCGTGCGGCGGAGACGATTAGGAAGTTACCGATCAGTTTGACGAGTACAGCCGAACCGGCTTCCTCGCCAAAGTCAAAAATCCCTTTAGCTCCCATCGCTTCCAGCAGCGGCCACACCCGCTCCTTTGCTTCCTGCCGACCCGCTATTGGAATCCACAATTGCCTGGCAGCGGCTGCCTCCGGCCGTCCAAAGATAGGCGCCTCAACATAGACGGAACCGTGCCGCGCGTGCAGATCCGCCAGCTTCTTACCCGTATCCGGCGACACTGTACTCATTGATACATGAATACCGCCTATGCCCAGGCGTTCTAGGAAATCTTCGCTTTTGACGACGTCTTCCAATGCTTCATCGTCCCAAACCAAGGTGACGACGATGCCACCGGTTGTCACGGTGTCAGCTGGACGAACCGCCTGCAGCGCACCTTGGGCCACGAGCGGCTCCGCTTTTTCTGGGGTGCGGTTGTATACGGTCAATGCATATCCTGCTTGGAGCAGATTGGAAGCGACTGGAACACCGAGCAGTCCGAGTCCGATAAATCCAATGTTTTCTCTCATGAATTTAACCTCCTTAGGATGCTAAACATGACGTTAACGTCATGTTTAGAGCAAAAAAATTAATCGCTATCATTGGCCTCGAGCCATCGCTCGAAACGTTCTATATGTGACTGCAAATCGCTGCGGAACTGCCCGAGCGCTTCAAGCCTTTGATCCGTGTCGTCCAGATGTTGGCGCAGTATGCCGAGGACTTTCCGCTTCGGTAGCACCCCGCTCGTATCCGTAAAGTAAAGCTCAATTACGTCCCGAATTTCCTCCAAACTTAGGCCAATCTTCTTCAACTGATCGATCTTACGCAGACGAGCAACCGTTTCTTCCGTATAGTAATGATGACCATTGCCTTCGCGCTCGCCTGAAGGAAGCAATCCGATGCTCTCGTAATAGCGAACCGTGCGCTGGGTTACCCCTGCTCGTTCTGTCAAATCTCCAATGCGCATGCGGTTCATGATGTATCACTCCTTTCAAGATATAATATGACGTTAACGTCATGTTTGCATGATAGCATTTGAAATGGAAAATGTAAATACACCTGAACTTCGCCCTACTTATGATACGGTTCACCTTAACGGGTCTATCGGCGAAAACAATGGCGGCCCTGTGGAGCCAGACTTCGCTATGCCTACTCACTTTGGCAGACTCATTCAATTAATACCGGTGTAAAGTGTACTTTAAGTCTTCTTAAGCTTATTGCTTGATGGTTAAGCCATAATCTGGTTGGCCACGGTCAGGTCCATATTTAGCTGTAAAATCCCTCTGACCTCGTCGCTTTGGTGAGCGCTTCGGGCAAAATTTGAAAGTGGCATATTCTCGGACGAGTTAAGGTTTCACAGACGATTGACAAACAGCAAATTTTCACTTTACACCGCAGTCATTAGGTGGTAACATCATTTCTATAGTTCCATAAATATAGAAATGATGGTTGAAAGGAGAATTTAATGGCTGATGTCGATCACGATCTAATGCAAGCTGTCAAAGTATACAAGGCTCTAGGTGAGCCTACACGACTAAAAATTGCCTTAATGCTAATAAAGCAAAAGAATCAATGCGTTACCGCGATCGGTGAACAGCTTGGACACGTAGCCGGTTCAACGTTATCCCATCATCTCAAGCAGCTGACGGAATCGGGTTTAATCCAGTCGCAAAAGAACGGTTCGTTTATTCACTACAGCGTTGATCAAGAAGTGGCAATGAAGTTTGCGCCATATTTACTGGCGTAAATTTTTTAAGCATCATTTCTATATCTTTAGAATTATAGAAGAGATAAGGGAGGGAAACCATTTTGGAAAATCGCGTGCCATTGGAACTTGGAATCTCTACATTTCTTCACACCAACCCCAAAAGAGGGGGCGTTCTGCCAGGCGAACGACTGCGACAAGCGATGGAAGAAATTCAGCTGGCTGATCAGGTCGGTCTTGATGTCTATGCGATCGGTGAACATCATCGCATGGACTACACAAGCTCATCGCCGGCAATTATTTTAGCTTCGGCTGCAGCTACTACAAACCATATTCGGCTGTCCAGTGCCGTTACGGTATTATCTTCGTCGGATCCAGTCCGTGTTTATCAGGATTTCGCCACTCTGGATAATTTAACAAATGGGCGGGCCGAGATCATGGCCGGACGCGGTTCTTTTGTCGAATCTTTTCCGCTCTTCGGATATAACCTGCAAAATTATGAGGAATTATTCGATGAGAAATTGGAGCTTTTACTCAAAATACGATCTTCAGAGAACGTAACATGGAGCGGCAAGCACCGCGCACCGCTGCACAATATGGGCGTGTACCCGCGAGCGCAACAAATCCCGCTTCCAGTATGGATTGCTACTGGCGGCAGTCCGGGGTCGGCCATTCGTGCCGGTCAGCTTGGTCTTCCTGTCATTTTCTCCATTATAGGCGGTATGCCGGAGCGTTTCGCTCCCTTAGTGCAGTTATATCTTAAAGCAGCCCAACAAGCAGGGCACGATCCTAATCAATTGCAAATCGCCTGTCATTCGCATGGTTTTATTGCCAACTCGTTTGCAGCAGCCAAAGAAAAGTATTATCCCATTATGGCCGAACAAATGAATCAAATTGGAAGGGAACGCGGTTGGACGACTTATACACGAAGTGTATATGAGGAAGCACTGAGCCCTCGCGGCGCTCTTTATGTTGGAGATTCAGAATATGTAGCAGAAAAGATCGTACGTGTAATCAAACAACTGGGCTTGACTCGTTTTCTTTTGTACGTTGACTTTAGTACGCTTCCACATCGTGATTTGTTAAGAACGATCGAACGATTTGGAACGGATGTCGCCCCCCTTGTCCGCAAGGAGCTAGCTAGGCATTAAAGAAAGTAAGATGTTAAGAAATTGCAATCCTTCATTGTTATCATTTCTATATTTTTAGATATATAGAATTATAAAGGAGAATAATCAAATGATTAAATCGTGGAAAGTTTATATTTTAGCGATTATAAGTTTTTTAGTGGGAACTTCGGAATTTGTAATTGCCGGGATACTGGATCTAGTTTCCAAAGATGTAGGCGTAACCATTGCTGCTGCTGGCCAACTCATTTCGGTTTATTCCATATCTTACGCGGTGGGTACTCCGATTCTCATTGCGGCTACCTCTAAGCTAAGCCGGAGAACACTTATGCTGGCTGCTTTGGCGCTCTTTTTTATAGGGAATTTAATTACGGTGGTCTCGACGGGCTATCCAATGCTTGTTGGTGCGAGAGTGATCTTAGCTCTTAGTACAGGTGTCTTTACCGTGGTTGCCTTAACTGTTTCTGCTCAAATTGCCGGACCTGGAAAACAAGGCACCGCCATAGCAACTATCATGATGGGATTTAATCTATCGCTTATTTTAGGCGTTCCTGTGGGAAGAGTCATTGCCAGCACCTACGACTGGAAAATGATTTTTTATGGAATCGGCCTTCTTAGTTTTATCGCGATGCTGGTCATTTTAATGGCGTTGCCAAAGTCGCAAGGAGAGGCAAATGTGCCTCTTAAAGAACAACTCGCCCTGTTGAAAAGGCCGCAGCTATTATTAACCTTGTCGATTAGCTTCTTTTGGATGGTCGGTTATACGATCATTTACACGTTTATTACACCATTTCTGATGAACATTACGGGTATGAGCAATGGGATGGTGAGCATCGCGCTATTTTCATTCGGTATAGCAAGTTTGCTGGGCGCCCAGGCTGGAGGTTATGGTGCGGATAAATTAGGTATTCCGCGTACGCTGAATGGAAGCTTAATGATCCACGCTGCTATTTTGATCCTTATGTCCCTCTTTGCCCATACATCAATAGCTGTCTTTCCGTTGCTGCTGTTATGGTCGTTTTTTGCTTGGTCTACGGGTCCCATTCAACAAGTTTATATGATTAGCTTGGCACCAAGCGCAGCGGGAATCCTTCTGAGCTTGAATACATCCTTCATCCAGTTGGGAATTGCTGTCGGAGCTGCCATTGGCGGTATTGTGGTGGAAAGCTTCTCCTTACAGTCAATCGGCGTGGCTGGCGCAATTGGTGTTGCAATCGCACTCCTTCCGGCTATATTATCGTTCTCGATGCGAAGTCAGTCTGCGAATAGCATACAATCCGTCACAAGCAAAGAATGAAACCATGCGTAAGATTACAAGAACAAGCAGCGGTATGTCGCTGCTTGTTCTTGTTTTCTATTTCCCATTTCCACTTCCTCCATCCAATGGACGCTTTGTAGAGCAAACGACTTCCCGTCTGTTGCGAAAACCAAATTGCATAGCTTTATAGCGGTTCGCTTGAGCGTATTGAATTGAGAGCCGAATGTCACTTATAACCGCAACCAGGCAGACCGGTTATACAAGAGTACGAATAACATCGACTCTAGCCTTATGTTCTGCTCCGATCTCAAAATGCACCTGAACTTCGCCCTACTTATGATACGGTTCCCCTCGATTAATCTTCACTGCCCGATAAATCTGTTCCACCAGTACCAGTCGCATCAGCTGATGAGGCAAAGTCATTCTTCCGAAGCTCAGCTTTTGCTGGGCTCGACGGAGGACTTCGTCAGAGAGACCATGGCTGCCGCCAATGACGAAGACAACATGGCTTGTACCGTAGGTGCCGAGCTTGTCCAATTCCTCCGCGAGTTCTTCCGAACTCCACAGTTTGCCGTCAATGGCAAGTACAATCACGTGTGCTTCACTTTTCACATGGGCTAAAATACGCTCGCCCTCTCGCTCCTTGACCTGCCGAACCTCCGCCTCGCTCAGTGTGTCAGGAGCCTTTTCGTCCGCTACCTCGATCATTTGAAACTTGATGTATGGTCCCAGCCGTTTAGCGTATTCCTGAATACCCATGACCAAATACTTCTCTTTTAATTTCCCCACACTTATAAGTTGAATAAACAAATTCCATACCCCTATCTATGTCGAATGATAATGTAAAATCGTATTTACGATCCGAACTAAAAAACATACCTGTAACATAGTTATTTTAGCACCTGAAACGTCTCTTACCTATCTATTTCCTCTCCGTTACGAGCCTATCCCCCGTTCAGGTTATAGCGGATCATTCATTTACACTCTTTACAATGGAATGCTCTCAGTTCCGTATTCCTCAAGACACTGTATTAGCATCTGTCGATACTCGCTAATTTGCTCCGCTGTCGCTGATTCCCGTAATGATTCGAACAATGCTGTACATTTCTTGAGATTACGATCATTACCCGACTGATCAGCTAGTTGCATCGCCCGTACAGTAAGTCCCACTGCATCCTGTAATCTGCCACACTTCCGATAGTACAAAGCCAAATGATAGCAGTACCTATAATAGTAAGATATGTTCTCTGCGTCTTCATAACTCTCAAATTCATTAATTTGCTCTGCAAACGTATGTAAAATATCTGCCACATCCAAATGATACCTAAGCGCTGCCTGTAATATGGTATTGAGCCCCGGTAATATTTCCTCTAGATTATCTTGTAAAAAGTCTACGTATTCCTCAATTAGCTCTATATTTCCAGACAAAATATCCACTGCATATAAATTAGTTTTGGCTAAAAACCTGAACTCCTCGACAACCTGATTGTCTTCTTCCTCTAAATCCTCCATCCACCCTAGCTCAGCATACTTATAAATGTACTCCCTTGCCTGCTCATACGCACCCTGGTGCTGGTGAGCCATTCCGCACATCAGGTGACTGAGCCCAAAATAATATACCAACGGACGTTCTAAATTGACATGCGGGATGGGTAATTTCATTGCTTTATGATACTGCCGTTCTTCGTAGATACGCTGGACACATTGATACAAGATATCCGCCGTCTCCATCACCTTATTCCAACTTTCAAAAGCCACAGCCATCTCCAACATTTCAACAATGATGTCCGGTTTGAGTGATTTCAGGATGGACGTTCGCAAAGAGGGTTCCTCCTTTAAAATGATTAAAGTAAAAAAACACTCACTCTTAATATATTTCTTTTTGAAACTCCAAATAAGTAGTACAATAAATTAAATATAGTACTTAATAGCAGCTTTTTCAATACATTTTACCGCCTTTAAGTCTCTGCTAATTACATCGATACTCTCCTAACCTTTAGGAGAGGTGGTTAATATGACAAAATTACGGAATTCAGTTGGGGAAAGAATTAGAGCAATTCGGAAGGCTAAGGGATTAACACAGCAACAACTTGCGGAGCTTTCAGGATTAGATGATGCATATATCGGATCACTAGAGCGTGGCGAAAGAAACTTTTCGATTGATACCTTGGAGAAGGTGTTAACCGCCTTAAACGTGTCTATCAGTGAGTTGATGTTTTCTGAAGAACATATGACTACAGACGAAATGATTCGGCAAGAGGCCATAGATGAGTTTGTTGCGTTGACCAGCAGATTGAATGAAGAGCAAATCGGGATTCTTAGACGTGTTAGTAAAGAAGTTTCACGCGCGTTCGACTAAGTCATCCACCCTGAAAAATCTTAAATAAAACCAAAAAGAGCACCCAACAGGTGCCCTCCAAACCTTTTATATAAAAACTCACGCATACAACATAAAAAAGCTCACTTCATGCCCCAGTTGCTTCAGATAATTATAGATCTGCGAGCGGTGATGGAACACATGGGTCACGGTCTCAATCTGCCATTGAACCTGTAGATGCCCATGCTCCATATAAAAGGCCTTCGTCGAACGATTCAGATAATCGTCTTCGCTTAGCGAAAGAATGTAAGCCTTATAAGCCTCAAAATTCTGCCTGAAAGTCTCAGCCAAGCGCTCAGGATCTTCCACCCCGGACAGGCTATTTTCAATGCTCCCCACTTCTGCCTCGGACTTTTCCTGCATAATCACAAGATCCGAAGCCGGAATAAGCACAAAATGGTGCACTAACTCCAGCAACGAGCGGAAATTGTCCTGTGGGCGAAAGCCCCAATCCTCTGGACGTATTTTACGAATTAAGGCTTCCCCCGTCCGTACCCCAGTTTCCAGCTCATTCAGCAGATGATCGCGAACTTGCAGTGTTCCACTCATATTCTTATCTCTCCTTTGCCTATTTCCTCATATTTTGAGTATAGCCGTGGGCTCCGAACGTGTATTGTAAAAATCGGACAATCTCCGAAAGTCCTTAGCTGCTGTAAGCGGGGAAGCTCCATAAAATCTGCGAAAATCACGGATCAGATGCGCTTGGTCAAAAAAGCTGTGCTTCAATGCCAGCTCCATCGAATCGACGGAACTGCCACTCTGAATACTGTGCAGAACGCTCTGAAAGCGGACGACTTCACTGAACTTCTTGGGGCTGATCCCGATCCATTGCCCAAATTTGCGGTTGAGCTGTCTTTCACTGATCGCCTCACGCTCGGCAAGCTCCTTAACCCCCACACTTCCGCCGCTCACAAAGATGCGATGCAGCAGGTTTTTCATCAGGTCACAATCGCTTGTCCGACGACTCAGTAGAAGCTGGTTGAGATACTGATCCATTATGCGCACCCGTTCATTAAAGTCTCGTGCCTCCAAAATACGCTCACCTATGATCTCAACATTTTTAGGCCATATCTCTTCCAAGCGATAATTACCACCTGTAAACAAATGAGTCGGCATCCCATGAAAATAATGTGCTCCACCGGGGAAAAATCGCACTGCAAAAATACGTGTCTCGGACCCTGCTTGTCTGGTAGACACGAACGGATGTGTAAACGTCCCGCAGTATGAGAGTTCGTGACGCTTACTCACCGGGTCGTATTCTAATAGAATATCCGTACAACCATCAGGTAATACCCGGTCCACTGCCTCTACTTCCTCCAGCCAGCCAAATGAAGCTGTGTCTCTACCCGATACTGTCATATTCCCTTCAGGGACTTCTCTAGTAGCCGGGCCAGACTCCCAATAACAGGCTACGTAAGCTTTTAGCGCAGCAGACGGGTTATGTTCGATATAATATGTAGAGGGGTCACTTCCATTGACTTGAAGGGGACGAAACAGTGAATGCAGTAAAGGGTCCATCCATCGCTCACTCCTGTCTCAGTACGTGGTGGGAATAGATACAAAAAGGACGTTTCTCCTCGAAACGCCCGTGCTTGTTGTTTAGACGACCAAAAATTCTGCTTTATTCTCACATTCCTTACACTTCACTGGAGGGTCCCAATCCGAAAATTTCGTTTCTTTGAGATCGACGACATCCGGTGCATCCTCGTATTCATCGACGAACATATCAATTGCCAGTTCCACATGCTCTTTACATACCACGTACATTCCGTTGCATCCCTTTCCGTTTGAAGCTCTTCCTGTTGTAGGTGTGTCAAAACTGCCTTCTTTTGTTCTACCACACTTGACGCAGAAAGGAAAGGGCTTGCCCGCTATCCCTGACGTTGGGCTTAAAAATGAGAAAATTACTGACGTTCAAATCTTCACGAAAATATCTAATTCACACATGATTTTTACATCAATTATACAGGTATTCCATATTAAAATAGTATGATAGTGTTTTATCAGAAAGCGCTTTCAGATAAAATAACTTTGTAAAGGGGCCTGTTATGATTAAACGAAGACCCATTTCATTGCTGTCATTGACGCTTGCCATCACCCTATTGTTAATCTCGTTCGCATCCGTGGCCACTGCTGCTGAAACGGACGAACAAGCACAACCAGCTGCTGCCACAAGCAATATGCAGTCATATGTAGAAGCCATGCAGCCCGGATGGAATTTAGGAAATTCGCTGGATGCTGTCGGGGCAGATGAGACAGCCTGGGGCAATCCGCGCATTACCCAAGCTTTGATCCAGCAAATTGCTGCCCAAGGGTACAAAAGTATTCGAATTCCCGTCACCTGGGATAAGCACATTGGAGCCGCACCCAATTATACCGTTGAGCCTGCCTACATGAATCGTGTAGAAGAGGTCGTTCGCTGGGCACTGGATGCCAATCTGTATGTCATGATTAATGTCCATCATGATTCATGGACGTGGGTAAGCAGTATGGAGCCCAAACATGATGAAGTGTTAGCCCGCTATAACGCATTATGGACACAAATTGCTGACCGCTTTAAAAACCAGCCCAACAAGCTGATGTTTGAAAGTATTAACGAGCCCCGCTTTTCTGAAGGGGGAACCACGGATGAAGCGAAAATGAATCAGATGCTTCATGAGCTAAATGTATCCTTCCACAAAATCGTTCGCGCCTCCGGTGGTAAAAATGCCACTCGTCCCCTTGTCCTATCCGGTCTGGATGCTGCACCTGCCCAAGCCAAGATCAGCCAGCTTTACAACACAATCACTGGGCTGAACGATCCCAATCTGATTGCGACCGTTCACTATTATGGCTTCTGGCCTTTCAGTGTGAACATTGCCGGGAATACAACCTTTGATAAAGCTGCCCGAGACGATATTATTCAAACCTTTGATAATGTCTATAACACCTTTGTAGCCAAGGGAATCCCGGTTATTGTCGGTGAATATGGCCTGCTCGGTTTCGATAAACATACAGGTGTTATTGAACAGGGCGAAAAGATGAAATTCTTCGAGTTTTTAACCCATTACATGAAAGAGAAGAAAGTAACAGGTATGCTCTGGGATAACGGCCAGCACTTAAACCGGAGCACGTACCAGTGGTCTGATCCTGAACTCTTTAATGTCATTAAGGCCAGCCTGAAAGGACGTTCCTCCAATGCAGCTAGTGATCTCATTCACTTGAAGAAAGGCTCTCCTGTTCAGGATACCAAAGTTACTTTAAACCTGAACGGCAATCAGTTGAAATCAATTCATACTAGCAGTAAGCAACTGAAACAGGACACCGACTACACGCTGAATGGAGACACTTTAACCTTCAAAGCCAGCTTGCTCACCAGCCTAATTACCTCTAGTAAATATGGCGAGAATGCTGTAATGACCGCCAAGTTTAATAAGGGGGCAGATTGGAATTTTAGAGTCGTCGTGTATGATACACCAAAGTTAAGTGCTGTCGAAGGGACTACGCAAACCTTTACCATTCCAACAGACTTCCGTGGTAGCCAGCTTGCGACGATGGAAGCCGTGTATACGAATGGTGGCAATGCTGGTCCACAGGATTGGACACCTTATAAAGAGTTTGGTAATACGTTTGCCCCCGCCTATGATACCCATGGCATCAAGCTGCTGCCTGAATTCTTCAACAGTGTAAAGGATGGTGAGGTCACGTTGAAGTTCCACTTCTGGAGCGGAGATGTAGTGACATACAAGATTACCAAGAGCGGAACCCGTGTGACGGGAACAGCATCTTGATCTAAGACATAGCAGAAATCAAAAAAAGGCGTTCCCGGAAATAAGCCGGAGAGCGCCTTCTTTATAGTTAAGTATACCATTCAACTTTAGCCTTCCGGCTTATCTGTTAATTTTAACGTCACCGACTCTTCCTTGCCGGCCCGGTAAAAGGTCACTTTCAACTCATCGCCAATCTTCTTGTTATCGTACAGATAGCGACGCAAATCAAGCGTAGAGTTAATCGGTTCACCGTCAAACGCTGTAATCACATCGTTCAGCTTCAAGCCGCTCTCCTTGGCAGGACCATGAGCCTCCAGAACAACGGCGCCATTTTTTACACTGTCAGGCAGCTTGAGTTCCTTGCGCTGAGTTTCATCCAGCGGTGCATATTCATTATTGAGGTCCACCGTGTACACCCCTAGATAAGGGCGGGTGATCTTGCCGTCCTCAACCAGTTCATTCACCGTCTTCATTACCTCATTGGCAGGAATGGCGAAGCCCAATCCTTCCACACCTGTATCGGCGATTTTCATCGTATTGATGCCAATCACACGTCCGTCCAGATCGACCAGCGCGCCGCCGCTGTTTCCTTCATTAATCGCCGCATCGGTTTGAATCACATGCTGCTCCCAGTCATATACGCCGTCCTGATTGATGGAAATCGGAATGATCCGATTCGTATAGCTCACAATGCCGGAGGTCAGCGTGTCTCCCAATCCGAGCGGGTTGCCAATCGCAATGACCGTCTCGCCCAGACGAAGCTTGCTGGAGTCCCCGATATCTGCTACTGTGCTAATGCCTTTATCATCAACGGCCAGTACGGCGATATCACTAATGCGATCCTTTCCGACCAGCTTCGCCTCTTTTCTGACACCGTCTACGGTTACAATATCCAGATCATCCGATCCTTCGATGACATGGTTGTTCGTCATAATAAAGGCTTTGCCTGAGCTCACCCGGAAAATGACGCCCGATCCAAGCGCTGATTGTTCCGTACTGTGACCGTCTTCCCCTTTCAGGTTTACGATGCTGACGACAGCTGGGCGTACCTTGGCTGCCGCTTGCACAATCCGGTCATACGGATCGCCCGCTGCTTGTCGCAAGGGATAATGACTTGCTCCGGTTACTGCTGTAGTGGAGGGCAGACCTGTAATAAAGCTGAATAGCAGCACGGCAACCACTGCACTAACCGCACCGCTAATGACAGCAGCCTGCACCGGGCTTACCCGGCGATTCCTGTGCGGCCAACGTCCCCGTCCTCCGCGACGTGCTTTAAATGCTGTTTTTTTAGCCGCACGCGTGGAGACCTTCGTTGAATAAAAATCATCTTCAAACAAGCCCATGCTAATCCTCTCCCCTTCGTTGTCATGCACCGACACTCACTAAAAAATTAGGGCTATTCGGGCTTGCGCCAACCTATGCTACAGAGAACCTGCTCCGTTGAACATCACAAATGGATTGAATATCCCCTACCATCGGAATCCAGCTACTCATCGTTTCGGCCTACTTATTAATCACCACAAATGGCACTTTCCTAAGCAACCAAATCTCATAAATTAGCATACACGCCGAATTTGACCCCGAATAGAGGGAAAAAGAGGAATGATTTCCAAACCAATGGACTACAATAGTAACAAGTCTTCTATTCTATTACAAAATGACCGTCTCATAGAGACGTTCTGGCTTGTTCCCGTCCGCTTAAAGCAGCCTATACTTTCGATGAGAGCCTTCCTACAGAAAGCTTTCTGTTGTTAGCTTTATTGTATCACAGCACCCGGCAAAACCACAGACAGAACCAAGCTTATTGCAGGCCATTTTAAAAATATTTTTACAGGAGGAATATATGATGAATTCCCATCGTTCCGCTATGGATGAAGTGCGCATGGCAGCCAAGCTTGCGGATTTGAAAGACGAGCACTACCGTAATACACTGGCGCTAAGTACCTTGATTGAACTACTGGTGGATAAAGGCATAGTGACCCGTGAAGAGGTTGAGCGCAAGGCCGCCGAACTGGACAGCTTTATGGCTCACTTACCTTATCCCAAGGTGTAGGACGATCATAATACGTATCACACAATCGAAACTCACTATCCTTGTAAAAACAGCCGCGGTCTTCCATCGCACCACGTACGGTCATCTTCGCAAGTTCCATCATATTGTGGTCGCGGCTCAAATGCGCCAGGTACGTTCGCTTTGTCCGTCCGGTCAACAGCTCGCTAAGAATTGCACCTGCCATCTCATTGGATAAGTGACCGATATCGCTGAGAATACGACGTTTGATGTTCCAAGGATACCTGCCCATCCGCAGCATTTCTACATCATGATTAGCCTCCAGCACCAATACATCTGCGTCTGATATCGCCTGTTTTACCTTATCGCTGACATAGCCGAGATCAGTCGCTACGCTAAGTTTCTCTGACCCATCATAAAAGCTGTATCCTACAGGCTCAGCCGCATCATGGGAGATGCCAAATGACTCTACACGCAATGACTCGAATTCCCGTGTGGCACCTGTCTCCAATATTCTGCGGTTATCATCCGCAATTTGTCCAACAGCATTGCTGATGGCAGACCATGTCTTCTCGTTAGCATATATAGGTAAATTATATTTACGCGCCATGGCGCCTAGTCCTTTAACATGATCGGAATGCTCATGCGTTACCAAAATACCATCCAATTCTTCTCCGCTCAGATCGCGTTCTTTCAGCAACTCGTCAATACGCTTTGCGCTGAGACCTGCGTCGATGAGCAATGTCGTGTCTTCGTTCCGCACAACGGTAGCGTTGCCGGTCGAACCGCTCGACAGCACGGTAAAAGAAATCCCCATATCTGTTCAAGACCCTTCTGTATGTTCTGTCTTTGGACTGATGACATCTCCGTTCATCTGCACATAATACACACCTTTTCCATTGTCCAGCATAAACCGCCACACCGGAGCAGCCACCTGACTATCAGAGTTAAAGGTTTGTCCGTAATATCCAAGCCGAATATCCTTCACTACAGAGTCACGCGGCAAATAGCCGTCGATCAGCCTGGCCAAGGCTTTGGACGCAGGCAGCATTTTCTTTGCTTCATCCGAAGGCTGAAGCTCCACCTCAATTTTGCGATATCCTGTAATTTTCTGATTGCTGTAAAACAGGGCCAGCTTCACATTAAAGAGCGGCCATTTGCCCTGTACCAACGGATGCAGTACAAAAGCATCCGCCTGTCCAGGCACCAGCTCCTCCTGAACATCCAGCGGATCATACTGATAGTTATCGATATCCTTGATTTGCAGCTCCAGTGCCTCCACTAGTGCATCATGCGTGAATACCAGCTTACTGTCCACCGGTCTCAGCAGCTGCACAAGTCCGTCTTTCTCTCCACTATGGACGTAGGTGTAAGAAAGCTTGGGCAGCTGCGGGGTATCTCCGGGAATCGGAGCCAGCACCTGAATGCTTTTCTCTTCCATTAAACGCTGCGTGTTTTCATCCAGTGAGGTAAAATCCAGATTCGGTCCGGCCGTTTCCTGCGCATCATGCCACAGTTGATAACCCAATACCACATTGAGCAGCAAAAATGTACAGATCAGTACGTTTTTAGCGCGGCTCCAATCCATTCCCGTTCCCCCTTCCTGTCACCTCTTTGTCTCTTGGTCTGACTTCGTTGATGTTGTATTGGATGCTGTCGTTACAGGAACAGCATGAATCTCTGCTACAGAACCATCGCTGAACGCAACACGCCACTCAGGGACAAGCTTCAACCCGTCATTAATCAGCTCCGGTTGATATACAGGAGCCAGATCTCTAATCGTCTTGCCTTTGCCCACCGTTTGCAGTTGCTTCTCCAAGGCCTCACCACCAGGTAGCAATACCTTCTTCGACGATTGCTCTCCGCCCTTGAGGTACAGCAGCGAACGATCATAGACAGATGCCGTTTCCTGCTGGATTTGCAATGAAATCGTACCAAACCGGAACGATGGCGTGTCCAGCACCGGATAAGCACCATAATACTGCTGGAACATCACACTCGTGCGATTTTCATCGCTGCTTCTCAATTTCATCTGATATGAAGCATCCCAGCCGCCATGCTGATTCACAAAATCCACTGCGGCCAGCACGTCCCTAATCGGACTGCTTCCATCCGCACCCGGTGCACTGGGATCGGTATAGCTCATCCAACGTTGATCCTGCTTGATCTGTAGGCTGCGCTTGCTATCTGTATAAATCTGGGAACCGTCTTTTTCCTGAATATTACGCGTAATGCCTGGATCAAAAAATAAATTCCGCTGCATCTGTTCTGTCGTAAACAATCCGGCATATACCACAGGCTGTACAGTCTCCAGGTCATTCACGGGAATATAGTACTGATTATTCACCAGCTTGTACAACGGAGCATTTTCCCCAAAATTCACGTGCTGCCGAATGTCTTCTACCGTCATATCGAACTGGTTCGCCTCATACACCACATCGCCCCTGGCACTGAAAAAGAGCGCATGCGGCTTGGCATTTTTTTCGTCGATATAGATCCAGATGCGGTTAATGGTCTCTCCCTGAAATACCGAATCCGGCGTCAGACGCATGACCCGTTCCAATAACGAAACCGGAACCCCGCCTGAAAATGATAGTTCAATCCCCTCATTCTCGCTGCGAATCCGTGTCCAGTCCGCTGACTGGATACTCCGACGTTGGAAATTGTTAAAACTCCGGCTTTCCAGCCGTCTATAGATTAAATCGTAAAAAGTAACCCCCGGATAAAAAACGGTATGTTTCTTCTCACCTTGATGAATTAGCATCCTATCAGGGAATACAAGGTTTTCAATCTTTTTCTCCTGCCCCATGCTTTCAGTTTTAACATAGTTCGTTTCTGAAGTGAGTACAGAATCACTGCCCGGAAGACGATAGATCAGAAAATAAGTCTGAACCAGGCTGGAAGCTACCAGCAAAACAAGCGTCCAGGACTTCAAACGTTCCTTCACTGTGCTTCCCTCCCTTCACCCGGCATAGGCAGCGTAAAGGTCGTACACGTTCCCTGGCCATATTCCGATTCCAGGAAAATCTGACCTCCATGGGCCTTTACAATTTCCCGGGCAATCGACAGGCCCAGCCCCGTGCCACCCATATTGCGCGATCTCGCCTTGTCTACACGATAAAACCGTTCAAAAATCCGGTCCAGATCTTTTTTCGGAATGCCAATTCCGGTATCCTGTACCGAAATAGCCAGCATGCCCTCATTGTTGCGGCGAGCTTCAATCCGAATACTTCCACCTTCTGGTGTATATTTCAATGCATTGGACATCAGATTGTCCAGCACCTGATCAATCTGATCGCGGTCGATCACGACCTTGCCAATCCCCCGCTCTACGAACATGCCTGAGCGAATGTGCTTTTCTTTCATTTGAAAAGAAAACCGATCCGCAACCTCGTCCAGCATCTCCATCACATCGGCAGGCTGCATCCGCAAAGGTGCTTCATTGGAATCGAGCCGCGACAGATGCAGCAAATCCGTAACCAGCCGGATCATACGCTCCGTCTCGTTGCGGATCACACCCACAAAGCGCTCTGCAAGCTGCGGCTCAGTCATCGCGCCTTCATCCAGCGCTTCCGCATAGCTGCGGATCGTCGTCAGCGGTGTGCGCAGCTCATGGGATACATTAGCGACAAATTCACGCCGCGTCGTCTCCATCTCTTCCTGCTCTGTCACGTCCTGGAGCACGGCAATCGTGCCCGTAATGCCAAATTCGCGCCGATGAATCGGCGTAAAGGTCACGCGGATGACGATGGGTTCATCCTGACCAGCCGGCTCCAGCTGCAAGAGTGTAGAAGCCGACGAGCCGCTGTACAGAGCCTCGGTTTCCTCGGGATCGATCCCTAGCAGCACCGCGATATGTCTACCGGTCATTTCATTCTCGTTCACGCCCAGCATAGCGCTGGCCCGGCGATTGACCAGAATGACCCGGCCATGATCGTCGGTAGCGACCACACCGTCGCTCATATTGGTCAAGATGGAGGAGAGCTTCTCCTTCTCCTCCTCATTCTGCGACAGTGCCTCCCGCAGGCGTCCTGTCATATAGTTAAAGGCCACGCTCAGCCTGCCGATCTCATCTTCGCCAAACACTGGCATCTGCTGGTCAAATTTGCCCTCTGCGACCTCCGTTGCATGCCGTGTCATCACTTTGATCGGATGCGTAATCGTGTGGGCCAGTACCACGCCCAGCACAGCCGTCAGCGCGAGTGCAATCAGCATACCCGAGAGAAACACATTGTTAATGCGTTTCATCGTATCGTACAGCTCAGCCATGGAAGCAGCGATGTACACTGCGCCGACGATTTTGCCTTGGCTGATGACAGGCTTGGCGACGACTTTCTTGCGGACGTTATCCTCGTCCACCATATATTCCTCGTTATCGCGGATTCCTTGGAGTGCGCGACTAACCACGGTCTGCGTATTTTTACGTCCGACATAGTCAGCATGAGAGCCTTGAGAAGTAATTAGTACTTTGCCACTGGCATCCAGTACCTGAATTTCCGCGCCGCTGAAATCAAACAAATTATTTACGCGTGCACGTAGACTTTCAACGCTGTCTTCTTCCATTTTACCGTCACTACCGCTCAGATCCTGCTCCGCAAGCACGGACAGCATCTCTGCCCGTGCTTGCAAATCCTGCGTAAAATTACTCGTCAAAGAGTTCTTCATCGAGCTGACAAAATAGACTCCAATCAATTGCATAGCCACCAAAATCAGTAACACATAGATAATAATCAGCTTGGCATGAATGGTGCGAAAAAAGGACAGCCATCTCATGCCCGCAGGCCACCTTTGCCCCCGCTCACGATATACCCGAGGCCACGTCGTGTCAGGATGGTCTCCGGCTTGCTCGGATTTTCCTCAATCTTCTCGCGCAACCGCCGGATCGTCACGTCTACCGTCCGCACATCCCCGTAGTATTCAAACCCCCATACCGCTTGAAGCAAATGCTCGCGTGTCATGACCTTGCCTGCATTTTTCGCCATATAATATAGAAGCTCATACTCGCGGTGCGTCAGATCAAGTGGTGTTCCGTTTTTATAAGCTGTATACATATCCGTATCAAAAAAGAGATCGCCTACGCGTAGCCCCTGCTTATCCTCCTGTGGGCGGCTTTCTGGTGTGCCTGTCACACCACGTTGCTGTCTACGCATTTGTGCCTTCACCCGTGCCAGCAATTCACGTGTGCTGAATGGCTTCGTTACGTAATCGTCTGCCCCCAGCTCCAGCCCTAGCACTTTATCGATTTCCCCGTCCTTGGCAGTCAGCATAATAATTGGCGTCTGAAGCTGATGTCCTCGCACCTCTCGGCATACGTCCATACCGTCCATCCCCGGCAACATCAGGTCCAGCAAAATCAGGTCTGGCTGTTGCTTAACCGCGATATCCACCGCGCTGATTCCATCGAAGGCACAAATCACCTGGTAGCCCTCTTTTTCCAAATTAAATTTCAAAATATCAGCGATAGGCTGTTCATCATCCACTACTAGAATCGTCCCCTGCATACAGCGTTCACCTCTTCTCACGGATCATCATCTATCATTAACTTTCGTTTGTTAGCGCACGTAAGATGCTTATTCTATTCTATCATACCCGTACGCTATTCCATTACTTTTCCAGACCCTTTTCTTTTCTTTACGCAGAAAAAACCATGTCTGCACCTGGCTGTTAAGCATGCAGAAAACATGGTCTTTCTCCTTGGTCTTCGCCAATCCTGTGTAATGAACGATATAAGCATCAAATCTATCTTAAATACGTCATTGGGTTGCGTGCTGTATTATCCTTGCGAATTTCAAAATGCAGATGCGTTCCTGTCGAGCGTCCTGTACTCCCCATGACCCCGATTGACTCGCCCTGTTGAACGACCTGACCTACATGAACGCCAATGCTGCTCAAATGCCCGTACACCGTCTGGTAGCCGTTGCCATGATCGATCATAATGACATTGCCGTATCCATTCTGCTGCCCTGCAAATGACACCACACCTTCATCAGATGCGTGAATGTCAGGACTGCCGACCAAGTCGACCCCTTCGTGCATACGTCCCCAACGTGCGCCAAAGCTGCTCGACATTGTAGCACCGGACACTGGCCAGGCAAACTGACCCGAGCCTTCTCCCTCAACTTTCGTTCCTCTCAGAACCACCTCGGTAACAGACGGTTGTAACACCTTATGACCGAGCCATTCCTCTTGTATAACTTCACCGTTCTCTTTGGTCAAACGATAGTCCATCTCTTTAAGACCTGCTTGTCCCGGTCTAACGACTTTTGTAACCCCTGCCTTCAATTCATCGCTCTGGCGAATCTCCACCTCAGGCTCGATGGCAATCTGCTCGACGACCTTTTCTACCGTTCGTACCGTGACAGGTACCTTCGGAGCCGTAACCTTTAACTCGTCCCCAATTTGCAAATACAACTCACGCAGACCGGGATTGTTCTGCTTAATCTCCCAAGCCGTCGTATCAAACTTGGTAGCAATCGACGACAATGAATCGCCTTCCTGCACCGTATAGGTTGTAGGGGCTTCACGCCCTTCGGTCAGTACCTTAACCGCTTCTTCCTCCGTCAGCACCTTGTTGGGATCTGCTTTTACTGGCTCATACGCAATTTTTTCACGGATACTGGCAGACTCCAGCCATGCCTTAGGCGCCTTAGTACTTGCGCTAGCATGACTACTACCCACGGATGTTTTGCGAACCAGCCCCTTGATGCCTGTAGCCGTACCTTCACCCGCAGGTATGTATTTCTTCTGCACCTTCTTTAAAGCAGCTTGTGCAGTCGCTTTATCCTTTACAATGCCAACCGTCTGTCCGTTGACCTTCACTTCTACTCCTTTGGCATAAGCAGTCAGCATACCATCCAGCTTCTTCAGCGTGGCTGCGCTGTCGACATCCGCCTTATATGCTTTTTCCGTGCTCGTCGTTACCGCACTCGTATTGAGCACCATTTCCACGCCAGGATACTTGTCTTTATACTGTTTGCTCTTCGTTGTATATAACTGCTTAAGCTGCTGTTCATTCAGGATACTGCCGACCTCAACGCCTTTAACATACACTTTATAATAAGGAACTGTATTGGCACCAACATACTGATTACTAGCAAAAATAAGACCGCCAACAATTACAATGCCGCCTGCCGTCCAATTCAACCATCTTTTCCGTCCGTTCCACCATGTTGCTATTTTGCCTGCTTTGCCAGCAGAATTGCTTTCAACACTTGGATTTTCATTCCTGTGATCTGGTGATAACTTTCCCTTAGAAACCTCCATGGTTCTCTCCTTCTCAGCATATCCTATCTCTATAAAATGCGTTCATTTTTGTCGGTTTACACGATATAAGCAGCCATTTTGCAGGCTTATCTATGATAATAGTCGCTATCTAACATTGCATAGTTACGTAAAAGGTTTCAAAAATTTAACCTTTTCACAACACAGTTTACTTTAACATAGCTTTTACAAAGAATTCAACTACACCCCAATTACTTCCTTGAACGCAAAAAAATCCGCGCCTGGCGCGGATTCTACAGTCCTGTTTTGAGCATTAACACTGCCCATACATTCTTGTGTTTTATTCATGCATTATTTAAGCATACCCATCAGCTTGTTATATTCCTCTTTGGTCAAATACTTCGCAAGCACCTGCTGAATATCTTGCAGCTCCTGCTCGGTGAGACCGCCTTCCATCGCGGCTGATATTTTTTGCATCTCTTCCGGTGGCAGTTTATTCATGAGAATTGTAAAAATCTCCTGCTTCTGGTCCGCCGGCAAATTGTTCTTCTTCTCCATCAGATGGTCGGGCGTAATGACCAAATCATGACCCTCGATACTCGTTTCAGGTGTAGCTGTTCCTTCTGCCTGCTGACGCGACTCGCCGCTTGGTGTTCCCCCCGACGCGGCCCCCTTCTGAGAGCCCTTGTCATGGGATGCGCTACCTGTCTCACTTCCGCTTTCTTCTAAGCCCTGTCCCATGACAGGCAAAGCATTATCAGGCGGCGTTACACTTCCAGAGTCGCTCCCTGTCGTCTTGCTCTTCCCTGTACCTGTACTTTGATCAGTACCAGTGCTACCTTTTAGCCAACCAAGTCCCCATATCGGCTGTTGATCCAGCTGAATGTTGAATTGCCGCAACAGCGATTGAACATAAGCATTCACGACTACACCGGTCACTGCCAGTGTCAGCGCGCTGACCAGCACCACGGTCATCCCTTTTTTGAGCAGCCATCCAAGCCACCTCATATCCCGTTACCTCCTTAATACGCATCTTGCCATGTTGTATCTCATGAAGTGCATATAGACCAGTATTGACGAGATATGACGATTTTTAACCCTTGGAATATGTAAAACTAGCACGATTGAATAGTAGATGTATTCTGGTAATGGATCAGCGAGTACGGCGTACCCAAAAACGAAAAATGTCATTGCGGACATAATCCAGTGAATAGAGCACCTGTCGGTTCAGCTCATCATAATGAAGCTGCTTGAGCAGTAACACTGTAGCCTGTGATTGCTGAAGCAGACGTATGGCGTGAGCATCATGAGCGTTTGGAACGGTCAGCTCTGAGTATGCTCCTACAATTCGTACCCCGGCCTGAAGCTCCAGACTCTGAAATAAGGAACCCGAAAAGGACCCTTCCTCCAAAATAGGACTCGCTAATCTCTCCGG
The DNA here is from genome assembly GCF_050516475.1 of Paenibacillus ottowii. NCBI lineage: Bacteria > Bacillati > Bacillota > Bacilli > Caryophanales > Paenibacillaceae > Paenibacillus > Paenibacillus ottowii. Next base: position 3,370,024 of record NZ_CP191577.1, read on the forward strand.
CATCCAGTTAATAGAGTGTGCCACCGCCTCTCCGTCTGCGGTACGCGTACGCTCTAGCACAATCATCGGCTCATGCTCGGAAAGCTCCATTCGCTCCGCAATATCCGATGGGCACGCCGAGATTCTTTGGATGGATTTTAACTGCTCATCCTCCCGAAGCCCTGCTGAACGAATCATATCCCCAATGCTGTATAAGCGATCCAGTGAACTAGGGATGCTAGGAAGCGGACGGGTGGCGAACGTACCGCTCCCGTGCTTCACCAGCAGCTTTCCTTCCGATTCCAACTGGCGGATAGCTCCACGCAGCGTCGTGCGCGACACTCGGAACGATTGAGAAAGCGCAGCTTCCGAAGGCAGCTTGTCGCCAGGACCAATCTGGTTAACCTGAATATATTCTTCTATGAGCAACTTTACGCTCTCTTGTTTGGTTGACACCGTCCAAGCCCAGCCTTTCTATCATAATGACCTAAAAGTTCAAACAATATATATCGGATTCGTAAAAGCAATCATGGTCACGCAGTCTTCCATGCAGCCATACAACTCGGCTCGTATCCAACCCTGTTCTGCCAGGCCTTGTAGCGTTATGGTATATTCCTCTGATTGAGCAGGAATGTGGATTTCAGAGCATGTGCCCTGATGGCTGGTCAGCAACAATCGAAGGCTCTGCGACTCCAGACGGTAGTAGGCTGCTCTGGTCTGTACATCCAGCTGTATCGTCACCGACAATGAATCTTCTTCCACCATCGACTCTATAGCTTCTCCAATCTTATAGCGTCTGTCTTTCCCTTTCACCTGTGCCTGTATAGTCAGTAACGGTCCCAATGTAACCGATACAGAGCCGCTGCGGATAGCCTCAACAGCCCGAATTGCCAAGGTATCTAGCTCGTCTGCTTCCTCCTGCACACCCAGATAGGTGACAGCTGGCAGAACATCGTCTGGTTTGGATACGTGCCAGTCACGACCACTTACCGCCGTGATGCGATATCCCTGGTTCAGTAGATCGGTCCACATCGCAAATGCCCGCTGGCTGTCACGCTTAATCGACGGCATGAGTGTTGACCATACCTCAATATAATCAATCTCATGCCAGTCCTGAATGGTGTATTCCCAATAACATCCTGTACAGATCGGACTTCCAATCCTGAACGGATGGGCAATTCCTGCAATTCCTCCCTGCTCATGCACCTTTCGAATCCCCTCGTGAATATCATCCGGTCCCAAAACACGCCAGTCGATAAAACGGTCTACCCCGAGCGTCAGCATATGTCCATAAAAGGTTGTCCACTCCATCCCTGGAATGATCGGGACGCCAAACTGCTGTTGCACCCGCTCCTGGTCTACAAGTGCAGACTGGGTATTGTGATCGGTCATGGCGATGCATTCAAGCCCGAGATTGGCTGCGCTTTGGGCCAGCTCCTCCAGTGTCTGCTTGCCGTCACTGTGAAACGTATGAGTATGAAGCTCCGCCGGAATCCATTTAACCATATACAGCATCCTCCCCCCATACCTGAATGCTGTATGCCAGCGCCTCTGTTACAACCGCATGCAGACTGACGGTTATCTTCCACATTCCTGCGGGGTTGTCTCCGGCGACAAATCCCGGTGAAGCCGCAGAACAACCCAATCGATGCTCCTGTTGCATCTCGGGACGATGCGCATTACCCCGATGGCGAACAGGATCATCGACCGACAACGTTAATAAATTTTGCAATGGTGTATACTTCCTCCACGCGTTCTCTGTATGTCCCGGTTCATCGTATCCGTATCGGCTCATGCTTTCCTCAATTATTGTTCGAGCCAGCTCCTGATCCTCCAGCAGCTTGGGGGTGTACGAAAACTGAATGCGAATAATCTCTGGCGGCTGTGAAATATGAAAGGAATACGTAATATGGCTCTGGGTACAGGAACGATCAACCGTTCCTTCCACATGCAGCAGCTTGCTCATATCTGTTCATCCTTGCCCGCCTGGGAATCATCAGCATAAGCTACAGATTCCGCCTCATCTGCTGCCACCCATAGAATACCTGTTGGGGTATCTCTCGTTAACTCAAGCACCCGATCTGTACGAATCCCCGGATGTTGCGGCAAATAATTCTCGTTCAACATAAAAGCATACAATCCTGCCACCTTCATACGATCAGCACCACCTTCCAGCAGCACTGCTCTAATTTCTGCTATATCATCCAGTGCAGGCTCTCCCGATAGCTTGATCGTTGTGGAAAAGTGTGATTCTGCCCCCTCATAGGCGGCTCTGAAATCCCCGAATCTCCGATCATAATGGCATGATGAATACCATTGATCGGAGCTACGCAGGCGAAGCTGAATATCGATACAAGCATCCTCTTCACGTCGATTAAAGCCAGGTCTGGATGCCAAAGTGTGTGCGCCTTCGGTACCAAGCACAGGGTACTTGGAAGTCTGGACAAAAACATAGCTCCGCTGAGGAGCAAGCGCTATGGAAGACGCAAGCGCTGGCATTTCCAGCTCCTGTTGGCGTTCCATCTCCCACTGTGTGACCTGATAGGCAAAAGGGAAACGGCTCATGACCGCCTCACGCGGCTCTTCCTCTGGCTTCCATTGGAAGGCTGGTGTCAGCATAAAACGGTAGCCTGACGTAATGTGATCGGTAAAGTTTCCATTGGTCGTCGCCGATTGAAGAACGGGATGCCCACCCAGATCATACCCTCCCTGAAAGGCAGTCGTTATATGATGAGGGCCTTGGAAAGCAGCACTCAACACACTTCCGTCTGCATCCAACTCAACGCGATACATCCATTCAATATCCGTTGTCCTTCCCCACTTGCTCATTAACAGGGGTGCCGGTGTTCCTTCATCTTCATGGCTGAACATCATCTGATATTCGATGATTGTCCGTTCCTTCTCCTCTGCCACCGAATAAAACAACACCAGCGGCGTATCCGTGAAACGATTTTCATAAGGATGGGACAGATTGCGACCATACAAAAGAGGGGTGTGGCGATAGATAAGCGATCTCTCCGATGAATCAGCCACACAGCGCAGCTCAACCCCATCGATCCATGCTCTGGACACCAGCGGAGCAGACTCCAGCTCGCGGAATTCTGCATACACCTCATAATCGCCTTCCTTCAGATACCCCAACAAACGAGTGTATACACCCAGGCTACTGCCATAATACAAAATAATGTCCTGGTTATAGGCATCGTTCAAATAGAGGCGCACGAAGGCTGATTCCCGATCGGTCGCAGCCCAGTCGCTCTCCGATCGTGCCAGCAATTCAAGCTCTGCGAATCCGTCCTCCGGCATGGAAAACGTAAATCGGAACCCGTTTCCCGTGCTAAGCTCGACCTCAGCCTTGTGTAAGGCAATCCGATATCCGCAATCCAGCAGATCTTTTCCCTGTAATTCCCCGCGGAACCCGGTCATCTGCACTTCTGCTTGGCTGTTCATCCTTGTAACCTCCTTAGTATATAGCGGCACCCTAGCCCACATCCGCATCTTTTACCATGGTTCGAATATAAAAGTAGCCCATGAAAGAACACAGTAAGAACATAAACACCGCCATCGCGCTCGCCGTATGTGTTTCCTGAAAGCTAGAAAATACCTGCTGCATCGCTACACCCAATACCTGTGGCGAGTTGGCACCGATCAGGAACGGAGCTGTGAAGCTACCCATGATCCCCATAAAGATAAAGGTCACCGCAACCCACATCGTTTTGTAGGAAAGGGGTAAAATAAAGCGCCCAAACAGCTGCAGCAAGCTGGCTCCTGCATCTTTGGCACTTTCAATCACAGCGTTCGGAATGCTGGCAAGTGCCGAACTGAGCAGCATGGTTGCAAACGGGATATTAAACCACAAATTAGCCAGCACCAGCCCTTTGTAGTCATAAATAATTCTTGGAATTGTTTCAATGCCGAACGGCAGCAAAAGACGTGCAGCCCAGCCGTGATTGCCATACATTGTAATAATCGCATACGTTGCAATTACGCCCGGAACAAACATTGGAATAAAATACAATCGACCTATCCATTTCACAACGACCCCTTTGCCAAATCTCAAGTAAATCGCCAAAGCATAGCTGATAACCAGTGTAAGGGCGGTCGAGACTAGCGTCACATTGATCGTATATATGATATTTTTGCGCATGGCAGGCTCCGTAAACAGCCGAATATAGTTCGCCAGGCCGTAGCCGGTTCCACGCTGATCAATCAAGCTCTCCTTCACGGCATAGAGAATAGGAATAATGACGACCACCAGCAAAATGAGAAAAGACGGGATGACTAGGGCAAGCCCCAACATCCCTCTTCTAGTAGATGAACTCATGATTAACCGCCTGCGACTTCACTTTGCCAGCGTTTATAGATCTCCTGCTGGAGCTCTCCGCTATTGAAGCTGCGGTAGCCTGAAGACACGCTATTGAATTTCTCTTGCAGTTCTTTTGGCATCAGACTCCACTTGATCCCCGGATAGCCATACATTTTATTGATAACAACCTTCTGCGCCTCCGGTGTCAGCACATAATTCAGGAACTCTTGTGTCGCTTCCTTCTTGGAGGAAAGAGAAGGAACCATCAGATAGGACGGGCCGCCTGTAAAAGCAGGATCAATTTGTGTCAACTTGATCGTGTCAGGCAGCAGTCCTTTCGCCAATTGCTCCAAAGCCATGTCGGACCAAGCTGGAATCATATCCACCTCTCCGCTTGCCAGAATATCAAGCGTGCCCTGATTCTTCTTTGGGTACACACCCTTCTGATACATCGACGGTCCTAGTTCCTTGAGTAGTGAGAAACCTTGATCCCATTTTTTCATGTTAGCCGGGTCATTGCTGTTCATGGCCTCTGGCGGTAGAAAGTTATAGATGACGGTATTTACAAATGAACTACCTGACCCACCCGTGGACGGATCATTATAAGCAAATTTGCCGGGATGCTGACGAATCCACGTATACAGCTCATCCGCTGTTTTTGGAGGCGTAGCCACCTTTGCGCTATTGTAGGCGAGCACTACCGAGGATGCCCGGTATGGAATAGCCTGGTTATTTACCTGCTTTAGATAGGTTTCATCCACATTGGCTAGGTTCGGAACCTTCTTGGCGTCCATCGTGTCCCATAGTTGTTCACCTACGCCTCTGGTGATGTCATCCAGACTGCCCTCATACAGATCGATATCTACATCGGTTTGACCGCTCTTTTTGGCTGCAATCAGACGATCCAGCGTAGATGCTCCCCCCGTTCCAGCTGGCAAATATACCAGTTTGACCTTGATGTGATCATTTTTAGCTTCAAAATCTTGAATTAACGTTTCCCACAATTCTTTGACGTTCAAAGATCCGCCAGTGTACAAAGAGATCTCCGTCGTGCCCGCAGCTGCCTCTGCTTTCGTGCCCTTGGCCTCTTCTGTCGTGGTTGCAGCCTTGCCGCTGTTCCCACATCCGGCCAATAACGACAAACTGAGTACCCCAGCCAAAATCAGACTCATCTTCTTTTTCCCAAACACGTTGTTTCCTCCTTTAGATGTTTGCCCAAGTTCGCAATACCGCTAGATGATGTGTTCATGATGGATTGACATTGAAACGATGTAGAAGGTTGAAGGTACACATTCACTGTGCTGCTGGAAAAGTAACAACTTTATTGAAGCTGAATCTAATTTGCTCTCCACTACGCAGCTCTGCAGCCCGGTCACGCGGCACAAACATTTTCAAATGATCCGTCCCGCTGTCCAGCGACACCTCGGCATAATGCCCAAGTACCATCACCTGTCGGATTGTTCCAGAAAGAGAAGAGACATCTTCATTCGTCAGAACAATATCCTCCGGTCTTACGCCTACCATGGATTCACCTGTATATTCATGCTCTTGCGGAAAAGATACTCCATTCACGGAAACACTGCGATCTTTGCTCACCCCCCTTAATAAGTTGATACGCCCAATAAATCCGGCTACAAACAGCGATTGCGGATTGTCATAAATCTCCTGTGGCGTCGAAAGCTGCTCAATCCGACCTGCATTCATGACCACAATCCGGTCGGAAATCGACAGCGCCTCTTCCTGATCGTGGGTGACAAACACCATGGTCATCCCCGTCCGCATCTGGATGTCGCGTAGCTCCTCCCGCATCTCCATCCGCAGTTTGGCATCAAGGGCGGAGAACGGCTCGTCGAGCAGCAATACATCCGGCTTTAGCAGCAAGGCTCGGGCGAGCGCTACTCGCTGCTGTTGGCCGCCTGAGAGCTGGCCGGGTGTTTTTCGTTCCGCCGTCTCCAGTCGCACAAGTGCCAACGCTTCCTTGACCTGGCGGTCGATCTCTGCCCTTTTCACCTTGCGGATTTTCAAACCGAAGGCCAGATTGTCATACACCGTCATATGCGGCCACAGATTATAGCTTTGGAACACCATAGCTGTCGGGCGCTTTTCGGGAGGCAGCTTCAGTACGCTTTTGTCTTGAATGCGAATATCGCCGCCATCCGGGTCCAGAAAACCGCCAATCGAGCGAAGCACGGTTGTTTTGCCGCAGCCAGATGGCCCGAGCAGGGTCACCAGCTCTCCCTTCATCACGTCAAGTGAAATGCCTTTGACTCCGTCTCCTGTCTTAAAACGTTTGGTTAGCTCTTGAATGGATAGTTGAATGGACATTAGCTTAGGCTCCTTTTGACCAATTGCATTATTTCACCTGGAATCCGCCTGCCAGTACATCTGCACTTACAAACCGCTTGGCGGCCAAAAGCAGAATAATCGTTGGCAGCGTAAGAATGACCGAGAATACTGCACCTGTCGTGCTCGGATAATCGGCAATGATGGAATACATGATGACTGGCATCGTTTTATAATCTGGTGTGCCAACCAGCAGCGTCCCCTGTGCCTCGTCCAGTGAAGCCAGAAAGGTAAAGATGGAAGCAACCACAATGCCGGGCAGTGCCATAGGAAAGGTGATTTTCCAGAACACCCGGAAGGGGCCGGCTCCAGCATCTCTGGCGGACTCTTCCTGGGCACGATGGACACTGCGGAATGCAGAGGAGGGAATCCAGGTCATATACATGAGCGTGTTCACCATGTGGATGAGTACGATGCCTGCAAAGGTGTTCATCAACCCAAATTGATAAAACAGTACGGCGATGGACACATACAAACCCATTTTCGGAAAGGCATGTGTAAGCAGGAAAGAAAATAGAAACCACTTACTGAGCGGAAAGGAAATCCGTGCAAAGGCATAGGCAGCAGGAACACATACAATAATCGAGCAGACTGTAACGGTGATAGCAATCAGGAAGGATAGGGAAATCGAGCTGAGTACATCATCCTGGGTAAGGACAAACTTCCACCATTCCAGTGACAAACTCTGGGGAAGCGGTGCAGGATACTGCCATTTACCGGAGACCGCCAACAAGAGCAAATTGGTCAGAGGTCCCAAGAAAAAAATGACGAAAATGACAAGCACGATGAATTCCACAATTTTGCGTGTGCCGAGTGAGCGAAGATACCAGTTCATAATTCATCCCTCTCAAGACGTCTAGACGTCCGAATCTCTTTTCAATTTGGATTATAGAGAGGGTTTGTTATCACAAATCGACAGGGAAGATAAGATTATGTAAAGTGTGAAAATGCGGTTTATACTTCAATAATAAAAAAAGAGAGAGGGCTTTAAAGACCCTCTCTCCTTGAACGTATATGAATAATTCTATTTTACAAATAAATCGGAAGCACTTGGTTCGTTTGATCGCGATTACGGCCAACCGAGAAGATAGCAATTGGGATGCCCGTCAACTCAGATACACGTTGTACATAATGGCGAGTAGTCTCCGGTAGCTCCTCCAATGTTTTCACGCCAGTAATGTCCTCGCTCCAGCCTGGCATTTCTTCATATACCGCCTCGCACTCTGCCAGCATTTTCAAGCTTGCTGGGTAATGCGTAATGATCTCGCCACGGTATTTGTAGCCTGTGCAGATTTTGACTGTTTTCAAGCCTGTCAATACATCCAGCGAGTTCAGGGACAGACCAGTTAATCCGCTAACACGGCGGGCATGGCGCACAACAACGCTGTCAAACCAGCCTACGCGGCGTGGACGGCCTGTAACTGTACCGTACTCATGACCTGTTTCACGAATGTAATCGCCGATTTCATCGTGCAGCTCAGTTGGGAAGGGTCCATCACCGACACGGGTTGTGTACGATTTAGCTACACCGATCACTTGTTGAATCTTGGATGGTCCCACACCGGAACCGATACATACGCCGCCAGCCGACGGGTTAGAGGATGTAACGTATGGATACGTACCTTGGTCGATATCGAGCATAACGCCTTGTGCACCCTCAAACAATACCTTACGATTCGCGTCGATTGCATCGTTCAGCACAACAGATGTATCTGCTACATAAGGACGGATAAACTCAGCATACTCCAGATACTGTTTCAATATTTCTTCAACATCCAGCGGCTCGCCACCGTATACTTGTTCAATCACTTGATTCTTTTCCTTCATCAGATGGCGCAGCTTTTTCTCAAACTCCTCCGCATCCAGCAAATCAGCAATCCGGATACCGTTACGTGCTGCTTTATCCATATAAGCAGGGCCGATCCCTTTGCGAGTCGTACCAATTTTGTTAGGACCTTTGCGGTCTTCTTCCAACACGTCCAGCGTCATATGGTAAGGCATAATGACATGTGCGCGGTCACTAATGACCAGATTTTTTGTGGAAAAACCATTATCATGAATATAAGTAATTTCTTCAATAAGAGCGGCTGGATTCACTACCATGCCGTTGCCAATAACACACTTTTTATCTTCATAAAAAACGCCGGATGGAATCAGGCTCAGCTTATACTTTTTACCGTCAATGAGAATCGTATGACCAGCATTGTTTCCGCCTTGGTAACGGGCCACCACTTCAGCGCTTTCCGCCAGATAGTCCGTGATTTTACCTTTGCCTTCGTCTCCCCATTGTGTCCCCACAACGACTACAGTTGACATATTTCATTCCTCCGTGGAGTGCCCACAGACACTCTGATTTTGAGCTGACGCGCTAACGCATATCTGGCTTCAACCGCCTGAGCGGACAGATATGGAGCGTTCTCGGACAGCAGGAAAAAACGTCCGTCGCAGACATTCCGCAAGTTCGGAAAGTCCCGGGCGTAATGATCTCCCACTGCGTTGAAGCAGCACTATAAGTGTACCAGTACCATTTTTTAAAGTCAAATAAAAAGCGAACATTATATTACATGAAAATAGTATTGTTCGTAATTGAGAGTTTTCAATCGAGCTTTGAAAATATATGAATCCTATAAAAAAGGCTCTCTCGAAATCGCAATATCCGCGTCGAAAGAGCCTTTTCTAATTGTAATAATATATTAACCGGCGAACGCATCCGAATGGGCACGCTCGTAATTAGCGAATTTATTATAATTTTTGAGAAATACCAATTCTACCGTACCGACCGGGCCATTACGCTGCTTGGCAATGATAATTTCAATAATATTTTTCTTTTCCGTTTCCTGATTATAGTAATCATCCCGGTACAGAAACGCAACGATGTCAGCATCCTGCTCGATGGAACCCGATTCCCGCAAGTCACTCATCATCGGCCGCTTATCTTGACGCTGCTCTACACCCCGGCTCAGCTGAGAAAGGGCTATTACAGGCACTTCAAGCTCACGGGCGATTTGCTTCAATGTCCGCGAAATTTCGGATACCTCCTGCTGCCGGTTCTCGCCCGCTTTACCGCGTCCGTGAATGAGCTGCAAGTAGTCGATCACGATCATGCCCAGTCCCTTTTCCGCCTTGAGACGGCGGCACTTGGCACGGATATCAGCCACGGTGACACCGGGCGTATCATCGATATAGATTTCCGCCTCCGACAAGGCTGCAATGCCCATGGTTAGTTTCGCCCAATCTTCGTCGCCTTTGAATTCACCTGTCCGCATAACGTTCGCGTCCAGGTTCGCCTCGGCACAGATCATCCGCTGCACGAGCTGAGCCGCCGACATCTCCAGACTGAAGATGGCAACGGTCTCTTTAGCCCGTACTGCAACGTTTTGTGCGATATTCAGGGCGAATGCCGTTTTACCTACAGATGGACGGGCAGCCACAATGATCAGGTCATTGCGCTGGAAACCTGCTGTCATCTTGTCCAGGTCAACGAATCCGGATGGAATCCCAGTGGTGTTGCCCTTGTTCTGATGCAGCATTTCGACACGGTCGAACACTTCCATCACGACATCGCGGATGGCGATAAAACCACTGCCGGAGCGACCATTGGAGATTTCCATGATCTTGCGCTCGGCATCGCTCAGCATACCGGCCACATCTTCACCGTTGCTATAGCCTTCACTTACAATTTGTGTAGCTGTGCGAATCAAGCGACGAAGCATCGCTTTTTCCTCAATAATCTGGGCATAGTAATCCACGTTAGCCGCTGTCGGCACCCCATGAGCTAGCTTCGCCAGATAACTGACACCGCCGATATCCTCCAACTGACCTTTGTCTTGAATTTTCGAGGTCAGCGTAACCAAGTCAATCGGCTGCCCGGATTCACCCAGCTCAATCATTGCTTCGTAAATCATCTGATGAGCTTTATCGTAAAAGTCCTCGGTCTGCACGCGCTCCATTGCGGTAATCAGTGCTTCAGACTGGAGCAAAATAGACCCGATAACCGCCTGTTCAGCCTCCAGATTTTGCGGAGGAATCCGATCAAAAAATTCGCCGCCCATAATTATTCTTCAGTCACCTGTACTTTCAGCGTAGCCTTGACCTCAGGATGAAGCTTGACGGTCATTTGAGTCACGCCGAGCGTACGGATCGGTTCTTCCAGCTCGATTTTGCGTTTATCCAGTTTGATACCCGTTTTAGCAACAGCCTCTGCGATTTGCTTGCTTGTAATCGCGCCGAACAGCCGTCCGCCTTCTCCAGCTTTTGCTTTGAGCTGAATTGTAGTCTCTTCCAGCTTTTTGCCGAGTACTTGCGCCTCTTCCTTTTCCTCTTGCTTGCGTTTTTCCTCAGCAGCATTTTGGTTTTCCAGCGTCTTCATATTCCCTTCCGTTGCTGGACGGGCAATACCACGCGGCAACAGAAAATTCGCTGCATAACCGTCGGATACTTCCTTAACCTGCCCCTTTTTACCTTGGCCCTTCATATCTTTAATGAATATTACCTTCATTCAAATAACCCCTCTTCCCCATCAATTTCGGCCAGTACGTCGACCACTCTGCGCCTCGCTTCCTCCAGCGAGCAATCCAGCTGAACCGCCGCATTCGTCAGATGTCCTCCGCCGCCTAGCCGTTCCATGACGACCTGTACGTTCATGCGCCCGAGTGAACGAGCACTGATCCCCACCAGGCCGTCAGGACGTTCACTGACCACAAAGGAGGCCATTACGTCCGTCATATTGAGCAATGAATCCGCCACCTGAGCAATCAGGAGCTGCGGTATTTTCTGTCCGGGCTCGGTCACCGCTAGGGCGATATGCCCATATATCATTTTAGCATGCTTAATAATTTCCGCCTTAGCAATATATTCATCCAGGTCCTCTTTTAACATGCGCTGGATCATGACTGTATCTGCTCCGCTACGTCTTAAGAAGCCAGCGGCCTCGAACGTACGGGAGCCTGTATGCAGGGAGAAATGCTTGGTATCGACCGTAATCCCGGCCAGCAGTGATGTTGCCTCCAGCGGTGTCAGCTGGACCTTCTCATGAATATACTGCAACAGCTCGGTCACCAGTTCGCAGGCCGATGACGCATATGGTTCCAAATAGATCAGAACAGAGTCATTAATAAACTCTTCACCCCGACGATGATGATCCACAACCACCACCCGGCTGGCCGTCTGCACCAGACGCGGCTCAATCGTCATTGAGGCCTTGTGCGTATCCACCACAACCAGCAGGCTGTGCTCGGTCATCATCTGAAGCGACTGCTCTGGTGTCAGGAGTGCTTGCGACAGCTTCTCATCCTTGTTTACCTGCTCCATCATTCGGTCAATAGACGGATTGGATTTGTCCAGTACGATATGTGCTTCTACATTGTAAAGCGCCGCTGCCTTCCACACGCCGATAGCCGCTCCTAATGCGTCCATGTCCGGTATTTTGTGTCCCATGATCAGCACGCGGTCGCTCTCCTGCATCAGATCACGCAGCGCATGTGCAATGACTCGGGCCCGCACCCTGGTACGCTTCTCGACAGCATTGGACTTGCCTCCGTAAAAGGACAGGCGCTGTCCCGCCTTCACTGCCGCCTGATCTCCCCCACGTCCAAGCGCCATATCCAGACTGGATTGGGCCAGCTCGCCCAGCTCCTTGATACTCTCTGCGCCGAAAGACAAACCAATGCTCAATGTCATGGGTACTTTCAAATCCGCCGTCATTTCCCTTACCGTATCCAGAATGACAAATCGGCTCTGCTCCAGCTCTTGGAGTGCTTTATGATTCAGCATAATAAGATAACGCTCGGATGACAACCGGCGCAAATAAATATTGTACTGATTGGCCCAGGACGTAATCTCGCTGGAAACCTTCGCTATGAGCGCAGTGCGCTGCTGATCGTCCATTCCCTGAGCAGCCTCGTCCATATTATCGAGCATGACGATGCCAAGCGCCAAGCGCTCGTTCTCATACTGCTTGCGCAGTACCGCCAGCTCTGTCACTTCATACAAATATATCAGTCGCTCATCAGGCACGATTAGAAACTGATAATAACGCTCATCATGCTGTAATTCCACCTTTAGTTCACGAGCAGACTCTTTCGTTTCCTTCTTAGTGCTTAGAGCATTGGCGAGTTGAGGAAACAAATCTTGAAGGGGCTCACCAATCAACGATTGCTCCTCGAACATCTCACTGGCAAAGCGATTGTGCCATTCTACCGTTCGATTTTCACTGTATAAAATGATACCGAACGGTAGTGTACTAATCGCTTCCCCTTCCACCCGCTTGATCCGGAAGGAAAGGCCACTGATATATTGATTCAGTTCCCGACGGAAATCCAGCTCCGTCTTCAGCATCAGTCCGCCGAGCAAGAATGACAGCAGCAGTCCTATCACACCCAGTTCCCAGTTGTACATGGAAATACATATGACAAGCACCAGCAGCAGTAAAAACGCCCAGACCGTCTGATAGCCGTGCCAGCGTTTTTGTAGAAATTTAGGCATGACTATTCACCCTATTTCTTTGATCTTGTAATAGCTTCGCGCAGCGGAAAGGCCAAATCAATAATACCTATAATGCGGAGCGGCTGGAACACCAGAACAACGAGCGACAGCAGCAACGCAATCACCGGGCTCTTTTTACGGCTATGCGTCCAGAAGTATACAAAACCAATTGTCTGGATAATAAAACATGCATGGATCAGCGGCAGCATACTAATGGAAACCGTTTGAATCCAGCTGCTATCGGAAGAATCCGCTATCCATCCAATTACAATTGCCAGCAAATAATACCAGATTAGCGTGCGCGGTAGCATCCACTCGCGAGCAGGCTTCATTTTACGTACCGGCACATCGAGACTACTCAAAGCCGGACGTGCCAAAGCATGTGTGATCACTGCCAGTATGAACGAGCTAACGATCATCACATATGGAACCTTGCCAATCAGCATTGTACCGAGTTTCTGCGTATCTCCCGCAGTCCAGTTCATATTCGCAAACATCGGATTGGCCCCCAAAATCTGCTGTACAATACTGGCCGATAGCTCAGCCTGATCACGAAGCGACTGGGACAGGTCAAACCCGAAGGAATACGTAGCGATAAACAGTACAAACAACAACTCGGCTAAAATAACGCCCGTTCCGGTCATCAACGCCTGAAAAGCAGACCCTCCCTTTTTATATACCCGTCCCATTAATATAGAGGGAACTAGAAAGTAAATCGCAGGAAGCAGCGAATACACATCGAGTAGCGCTATAATTAAAAGCACCGGTATGACGTGAGCTAGAAATCCTTTGAAAGGCAGTGATGAAAACAATACAGCGCCAGGCACAATCAGAAAAAATACAGCAATGATTCTAAATGGTGTCAATAGAGTCAGCAGCAGCAGCAAATAAATAACGCTCCATGCTACAGTGGCCAAGCGGAATTTCAACGTTTTCACCTCTTACGCATATGTTCTTCCAGTGCGGATATGTCCTGATACCAATCCTCCAGCTGGTGTCCTTCTTTTCTGTGCTTTCTTAGCTTGTCGATGAGTAGATCATCCAATTCACGGTAAGACACTCCAAGACGCCTTCCCAGAATATAACTGCTCATCACCAGGCTGGCCAAACAATCACCAATACGGACTGTACTGCCTTCCCACATCGCCTTAAACAGACGGGAGACTTGGTCAAGCACCTCTGTTTTAAGCCATTCAATAACCTTGGCTCGTTTAACTACATCCATTTCTTTAGGCATATGATGAAGAGTCACACCCCTCTGAAAAAGCTTTATTCTCCATTATAGCATATCCTATTCTGAAAATAACTGTTACCCCATAGGGTAAATAGTTATTTTCAGAGCTGCTCTGCTGCTTATTATAAGCCTCTACCGACATCGTTACCCCATAGAATAACAGCAGGCTTCAGTGCAGCTTCGCTGCTGCATTCTGCTCCTGCAAGCCACGCTATTCGCAGCCATACGCCGATCTTAAGATGAAGTATTAAGCGATTCCTTGGACACAAACTTTTCACAATACTCAATGATTTGGCTGCGACGCACAATACCGATAAACCGTTCCATATCATCCACAACAGGCACAAAGTTTTGCACCTTCGCCAAATTAATCAGATCCTCCATATTTGCATCAATGGATACGGGTTTCATCGAAACCCGCAGTGGAACGTCCTTGAGCATAAACTTAGAAGCGTTTTCAAAGGTGATTTTCCCCTCAGACTCCTTCATATGCCATAAGAGGTCGCCCTCTGTAACTGTACCCGTATATCTACCTTCTTTATCTAAAATAGGAACCGCAGTAAAACGATGATACTCCATTCGTTCCAAGGTTTGCCGTAAGGTAGCATCTGCCGTTACACAAGCAACCTCCTGTTTGGGAAGCAAGAAAAAAGCGATGTTCATGAGAAACGAATCCCCCTCAAAATCAAATATATACCCATTGATTATTCACTGAATGTCCTGCTTGTCGGGTAACCTCAGCGTCTGCGGGGTTGTATCAGAGTCCAGCCAGTTTGCAATCATAAGTCTGGCATATTCAAGTTCCTGTTCATTAGCCCGGTCATAGTACAGGCCCTTCTTCTTGAACCCTTCCCCCGTAATCGTAAAACTTGAAATTTGTGGATTCCCTTGTGAAATAGCTTGCTTGCCAAGCCCAGTAATAAAGGCAGGTTCCATATCCGTTGTAAAATTGGCCCCCATAATATCGAGCAGCTCTGGAATCTTGGTGATTCCGTCGATATTCAGCAGCCTATCCGCCATAGCGTTCAAAAAAAATTGCTGACGTTTTGTACGGTTGAAGTCGCTATCTTCCCGATACCTAACATAATACATGGCTTCTTCACCATTATAAAGCGGCTTGCCCGGCTCAATACGGAACTTGATATGCAGCGGGTTTTTATTTTCGATGGGCTGATCGATAGGAAGTACGACTCCGCCCACTGCATTCACGGCATCCTGAATACCCTGGAAATTGACCGTAGCATAATAATCGACCTTATGCTGCATCAGCTTCTCTACGGTAGCCATGGACATTTCTTCTCCTCCGAACGCATAAGCATGCCCCAACTTATCAAAATCATCCTCGCCATCTCGATTGGAATCATGTCCGGCAATCTGTACATACGTATCCCTTGGAATGGACACCAAAAGTACACGCGATTCTGCCGGCCGTACAGCAGCATATATCACCGTATCGGACCGACCACGTGCCTTTTCATTTGGCCTTTGATCCGTTCCCAGTAACAACACTGAAAAAGGCTCCTTCTGGTAAGCCACGGTCTCTTGTGGCTGTTGTTCCATGGATTGACGAGGCTGGTAGGATTTTTCCAGCTTGCTTTCCAGCGTCGGTGAAACAAACCAGTCGAAAGCCACGAGCGTCAGCTGTTTGCGGAATAGATAGCCCCCCATTGCAACCAAAAACAAAACAATACATGAAATATATAGAGCGGTAAACCTTTTTTTCTTTTGGGGCTTTCCACGGGTCCTTCTCTTATGTCTTCTCTCCATCATAGCTTCCTTCCTTCTTTCCTCCACAAATCCCATCTCTTCATTAAACCGGAATGGTCCCTCATGAAGCGGAAACTTCCTCTCAAAGCATAAAAGGTCTGCTACCTTGTTGTCAAAAGTGCCATGGCGTCGTCAGTTCCCCAAATTCATAACAAAAAAGGCCTCGCCCTTACGGTCAAAGCCTTCATTAATATATATAAGTATTCTATGTAGCTTTCTTTCAAAGTTATTTTTAGTTTAATGTGAAGCCAGTTTCACCAAATTTTGCAATCGCATCGGGAAAGAGGTAGACAGAGAAAAACCATAATCGAATAGCTTCCGCGTCTGTGCAAAACGCTCTTCCTTGCTCGGTGCACCCAGCACTACAGCAACTAATCGTTTACCATGCTGCTCAGCTGTACCAGTGAAACAGTACCCAGCATCGCTTGTATACCCTGCTTTCAATCCATCCGTTCCCGCATAAGAGTAGGGTCCAGCCAAGGAAGGCAGCATCCAGTTCGTATTACTGATGTAAATTCCCTTATCCTTCAATTCCATCTGCGTACGGCTGGACGTTCTGAGAATCTCAGGATGTGACGTAATCAAGTAAGAAGCCAGCTTTGCAGTGTCGCTTGCCGTCATTTTCGTTTCTCCACGAATATCCTTGGGATGGTTCGGTCCCAGCTCACTCTGACCTGCCCCAGAGGCATTACTAAAGCGACTATCAGGTGATAATCCAATTTGAGCAGCTTTTTCATTCATACGCTTCACAAAAGCAGATTCACTCCCTGATGAACGCTCTGCCAGCGCCACAGCGGCGTCATTCGCCGAATACACAACCATACTTTGGAACAGTTCAGATACAGTCATTCTTTCGCCATACCGGAGGGACAGATTAACGCCACCCACCGTACTGGCATAACGACTAATTCGTACCTCATCATTCCAGCCTAACCGTCCGGCCCGGATATCTTCCAGTACCAATAGCTCGGTCATAAGCTTGGACATATTTGCGGAGGGCATGGGCTTATCGCCATTCACATCCATCAGTAACTCTCCGGTGTGCATGTCCATTAGCACTGCAGCCTCTGCATCGACATTCGGCTTTCCATTCAACAAGCGAGGCCCAAGTGTAATAAAAATCAATATGATAAGTACCGGGACGACAATAGCCCAACGTAACCAATGTTTTTTCATCATCGTAATAACCTCCATATCTTATTAGACGATGAAAAATCCATTTTGTCTGCAACTTTTCGAAAAAAAGATACAATTTTTTTACCTTTTTTTATTTCACGACAAAATATCCGCCAAACCCTGTACCGGATGACGGATATTTTGCTTCTTAAGTATGCTGTATTAGGCAAAATGACAGGCTACAAAATGCTGATCGCCCGCATCCCGATATAACGGAGCCTCTGTTTTACAGCGCGCTTCCGCCATAGGACAGCGTGTATGAAACTTGCAGCCTGATGGCGGATTAGCTGGAGATGGGATGTCCCCTTTTAACACAATCCGCTGTCTTTTGATTGTCGGATCTGGAATGGGCACTGCGGATAGCAATGCCTTGGTGTATGGGTGAAGCGGATTGCTGAACAGCTCTTCCTTGGAGGCCAACTCTACCATTGAGCCTAGATACATCACACCAATCCGGCTACACAGATGCTCGACTACACTCAGATCATGCGAGATGAACAGATATGTTAGTTGGCGTTCCTGCTGCAAATCGCTTAACAGGTTAATGATCTGAGCCTGAATCGACACATCCAGCGCAGATACCGGCTCATCAGCTACAATAAAATCAGGATTCAAAATCAAAGCCCGCGCAATCCCGATCCGCTGCCGCTGACCGCCAGAGAACTCATGCGGATAACGATCATAATGATACGAGGACAGCCCGCAAATGTTCAGCGTCTCGTTGACCTTCTGCCGCAGCTCACTACGTTCAATCAATCCGTGGTCCAGCAAGGCCTCTCCGATCGCTTCACCCACCTTAATTCTCGGGTTTAGTGAGCTAAAGGGGTCCTGAAAGACGATTTGCAGCTTCGGACGAAGCGCACGAATCTGCTCCTTGTTTAAAGCATGCAAATCTTCGCCCTTGTATCGTACCGATCCCTCTGTCTTATCCATCAATCTGAGAATCGTGCGTCCAATCGTACTTTTACCGCAGCCCGATTCTCCTACCAGACCAAAGGACTCACCTTTATGAATATGAAAGGATACATCATCAACTGCCTTTACATGTCCAACCGTACGCTGAAAAACCCCGCCTGTGATTGGGAAATACTTTTTCAGCCCTTCCACTTGAATCAAAGGCTCACTCATATCCGTTGCCCTCCTTCTTTCTCATATAGCCAGCAGGCAACCTTATGACCATTCTCCTTTTCATTCAAGGGAGGAGCCTGATCCTTGCATATTTGCATACAATGTGCGCACCGGTCATGAAAATGGCAATTTTCACCCAGCTCAATGGGGTTGGGCACCTGTCCTGGAATGGAATACAGCCGATCCATTTTCTGATTAATAACAGGCTTAGCTTTTAATAGCCCCTGAGTATACGGATGCTGCGGATTTTTGAACAGCTCAATGACAGGTGCCTCTTCAATGACGTTCCCCGCATACATAACGACCACATAATCCGCCATTTCTGCCACGACACCGAGATCGTGTGTAATCAGCATAATGGACGTTTTAAGCTTATCCTTTAAATCCCGCATCAAATCGAGAATCTGTGCCTGAATTGTCACATCCAGAGCCGTTGTCGGTTCATCCGCAATCAACAGCTTCGGATTACAACTTAAGGCAATAGCAATCATAATCCGTTGGCGCATACCGCCACTCAGCTCATGAGGATAGGAATGGAATATTTCCTCCGATCGCGAAATGCCCACCAAATTAATCAGTTCAATTGCCCGGGCGCGTGCTTCTTTTTTACTCATTAATGTATGCATCAGCAATGGCTCCGTAATCTGTTCCCCGATCGTAAGCACTGGATTCAATGAGGACATCGGCTCCTGGAAAATAATTGAAATGTCATTGCCGCGAATTTGCTGCATTTGACCTTTATTAAGTTTCAAGAGGTCTTTGCCCTCAAACCAGATTTGTCCGTCTGAGGTGTGGGGAGAATCAATCAACCGCATCATCGTCATCGCAGTTACACTCTTACCACAACCAGATTCTCCTACCACACAGAGCGTTTCACCCTCACGAATTTTAAAACTGACGTCATTGACCGCTTTGACAGTTCCGTTAGAGGTATGAAAGTGGGTTTTCAGGTTACGAAATTCAATCAAAGCATTTTCCATAAACGTTCGTCTCCTACTTCTTCATTTTAGGGTCCAGCGCGTCACGCAAACCGTCGCCAATCAGATTGATCGCTACAACGGTAATCAGAATACACATTCCCGGTGGTACCCATATCCAGGGCCGTTTGCGGAAGTCAATCAGGTTATTCGCAGCTGATATCATATTCCCCCACGAAGGTGTGGGCGGTACAACGCCAATCCCCAAGTAACTGAGCGCAGACTCTGTAATAATCGCACCAGCCACTCCAAGCGTAGCCGTTACAATAATAGTAGGAATCGTGTTTGGCAGCAGATGTCGGAATATTTTGCGGCGGTCTCTCAAGCCCAGCGCTTCTGTCGCCTGCATGAACTCCTGTTCACGCAGCGTAAGAATCTGCCCCCTGACCAAACGGGACAAGCTCGTCCAACTCAGGACTCCGATAATTAGCATTAGAAAATAGATACGGTTCGATGGATCAACTTTCAAATCCGACAGAACAGCACCTAAAATAATAAGCAACGGCAATGTAGGCAGCGCCATAAAAATATCGGCGATCCGCATAATGACCGTATCCACGCCTTTTCGATAAAACCCTGCCAGTGCACCCAATGTCGCCCCGATCATGACCGAAATAAAGGTAGCGACCAGCCCGACTGTCAAAGAAATACGACCAGCCAGCATCGTACGCAGTAAAATATCTCTACCAAACTTATCCGTACCAAGCCAGTACTTCGCATTAGGGGATAAGTTTTTGTCAGATAGCTTGTAATCATCTAAATGATAAGGTGAAATCACAGGTCCAAATGCACAAATGATGACCATCAGAATTAATATAACGAGACCTGCTAAAGCAAGACGATTTTGGCTAAAACGGCGAACGGCGATTCTCCATGGAGACGCTTCAGGACGGATCGCCGCCTTTTGATTCGTTTCAATCGTGACTGTTTCCGCGGACAATAGTATCCCTCCTATTTTAAGCGAATTCTTGGATCGGCCATGCCATACAATACATCAGAAAGTAAATTACCGAGGAGCGTAAGAATGGCCAGAAAAATCGTGAAGCCCAGCATAAACGGATAATCCCGCATACTAATAGACTCCAGATAAACCTGCCCCACACCCGGCCATACAAATACCTTTTCCAGAATCATTGCCCCACCAAATAAGGCTGGAAGCTCAAATCCGAGCAGTGTGATTGCTGGAATCAGAGCGTTGCGCAGTGCATGCTTGAAAATAACCGTCCGCTCCTTCAAGCCCTTGGCGCGTGCGGTACGGATATAATCCTGACGGATGACCTCCAACATGCCTGTACGGAAATAACGAGTCAGGCTTCCTGTACTCAGCATCGTAAGTACGAGAGTCGGCAAGAACATATGTTTGAGCACATCGACCATGTAAGCCCACGAGCCTGCTTCCTCCCCTGCTGTGGTCATGCCACCGACGGGAAGAATTCCCCATTCAAGAGCAAATATTTTGATGACCAATAGACCAATAAAAAATGAAGGCAGCGACATACATAAGAAAATAAATAACGTAACAAACTTATCGAATAAGGAATATTGGAACTTAGCTGAAAATACCCCTGCAACGATGGCAATGAGCCAGCTAAAAATAAGACTAAAGAAAGCGATAATAAAAGAGTTCCATACATAATTGCTGATGACCTTCGTTACCGGCTGCTTATGCTGTAATGAATCCCCCATATTTCCCTTTAACATATTACCGGCCCATATAAAATAACGCTGGTATTCCGGCTTATCCAGCCCGTAGATATGTCGTAGCTGCTGCGCCTTCTCGGCGGTCATATTCGGGTTCTGCTTGGCTGTAATATAATCACCCGGCACCATGGCTGAAATCGCAAAAACGATAATGGATATGCCAATAAGTGTGGGGATGAGTTGCAGCAGTCTTCGAATAATGTACTGCTTCATATTCATTCCTCCAGACGAATAAAGTGATATGCCCAGCTCGTGAGAGCTGAGCATACGATTGGCAACCCTTATTGAGCGATTTGAGCGTTATGCAGAGTGAACTCAAAATCTTTGTATGGCGTGATTTCTAAGCCAGATATACGTCCATTAACTGGCCACATATCTCTGCGTTGGTATAAAAAGATCGTCGGCAAATCTTTGTTCAGCTCTTGATAGAGCTGTTTGTAAATCAGTTTGCGTTTCTCTTGATCCAGTTCATGCTTACCAGCAAGCGTTAACTCATCGACCTTTTTATTGGAGTAGCCGATATCATTTTGTGCACCATTCGTAATAAAAGTCGTTGTATCAGGGTCTGGAGTTAAGCCCCAAGCTGCAAAGAACATATCAAATTTGCCTGTATTCTTTTTATCCATGATGGCATTGAAGTCTAAAGTTTCAGAACTCAGCTTGATGCCTAGCTCCTTATAGTTATTGGACATGATCGGTAGCAAGGCCTCTACTACTGGATTATCGGCAGTCGCAGAGAAGTTAATGGTCAGCTTTTCTCCATCTTTTTCACGAATTCCGTCAGCACCAACCTTCCAGCCTGCTTCATCCAACAAGGCCTTCGCCTTCGCTGTATCAAATTCATATTTGTTGATGCCTTCATCTGTATAAGACCACGATTCTGTAGATTGTGGAATGTTAATAACATTCGCATATGGACCATACACACCCTGTACAATCTCCTTGCGGTTTAAGCCAATAGTTAAAGCCTGACGTACTTTAGGGTCCTGAAATTTCTTTTCCTTGTGATTAAACGCAATATATCCATAGCCGTTCGTTGGCATAATATTCACGTTCAAGAAGCCCAAAGCCTTTAATTCCTCTACATTGTCTTCCGTAACTGTGATGTTATCCATATCCGTCTCGCCTGTTTGCAACATAGACAGGTTCGTTTCTTCTGTTGTTGTTTTAAAAATAACTGATTTCACTTTTGGTGCGCCCTTGAAGTAGTTTGGATTTGCTTCAAGAACGACTTGCTGGCCTGGAGAGAAGCTCTTCAGCACATACTGCCCGGAGCCGATTGGTTTATTATTAAGCGCCTTGATACTGTCCAGGCTACCTTTTTTGTATCCTTTTCCGTAATAAGCTTCTGGCATGAAGTATAGCTCACCCAGATAGTCCTTCGTATAAGCAGTTGCTTCTGTAACGGTTACCTCTACTGTGTTATCATCAATGACCTTGATCCCCGAGATATCATTCGCTTTGCCATCGTGATATTCCTTACCACCTTTAATCTTAAAAGATAATATATCGCTTTCTCCGTCATAATTCGGATCATGCAATACTTTGAGAACAAAAGCATAATCTTTTACGGTTACTGGGGTGCCGTCACTATACTTCACACCTGGTTTCAGATGGAATGTGTACTTCAAACCATCCGGCGATACGTCAACCTTCTCAGCCAAACTATTTTCATATGTACCATCTGCCTTCACCTGTAAAAAGGAATCAAATACTGATCTGACCACATATAAATCATAAGTTGTTTGCCAGAAAAATGGGTTAAATACCCCTTTAGGTGACGTCATACCTACTACAATGTTATCTTTCCGATTTGTTGCTCCTGGAGGATTTTGCGACATATCCGTCGCTTTAATAACCCCCTCTGTAACTGGTGCGCTGCCTTCATTTCCCTCTGTTTTATTATCCGCGTTGCCTTGCTGCGGCTGTGCCTCATTAGCACCTCCACTACATCCTGCAAACAGAACACCAACGATCGTAAGCACCATAAGCAAAGAAAACCATTTCTTCGTTTGCACCATCCTGTTACTCCCCCTTAGTCGGTCTTTATTTAACAGCCTGTCTCATTCCTGCGGTAATTCGTTAAAGCTTGAGGTTTGAAAATGAAGTGGACACATCCTCCTTACTGTTTCGAATGATAGCGTAAACACATGTTTTAGACCCTTGGTCAAATTTTGTGCACCGACAACCATTGCATTTTTATTAAGATTTATCTTAAGTGTAAAATAATATCACGTCAATATCTTTTTTTGTGTAATGTAAAAATGCAAAATATCTATATATGTAAACTTTATGAATTTTTCTTGTAGGAAATGACATAAAACTGGATTTCATGTGATATAAAATAACATTCCTGCATGCAGAAATGTTTACTCTGGCGAGTCGGGGAGCTAGGAATTTCTATGCCACTAAATGGTGAAGTATACTTAATGGGTATACATGGATTGTATTATTAGTAAGTTACAATAGATGGTACTTGTTGTCAATATATAATATCATAAAAAAAGATGCCCCCAGGATTGGGAGCATCTTTTCTTTCCACTCACTACTATTCAGTAGTATAAGGAAGCAATGCGATTTGACGGGAACGTTTAATAGCGATTGTCAACATACGTTGATATTTCGCGCTTGTTCCAGTCACACGACGAGGAAGAATTTTTCCACGTTCGCTGATGAATTTTTTAAGCAGGTCTGTATCTTTATAGTCAATGTGAGTAATTTTGTTCACAGTGAAGAAACATACTTTACGACGTTTGTTGCGACCACCACGACGAGCTGGTCTTTTGTTATCGTCTCCGCCTTCTCTTTGTCTGAAGCCCATTCTTTGTCAGTCCTTTCCCAATTAAAATGGTAGATCATCATCCGAAATATCGATCGGTTTTCCGTCATCGGAAAAAGGATCCTGATTGTTTCGCGAGTTATTATTCCCGTGTCCACTATTGCTGTTACCGCCTCCGAAAGGAGACTCCTCACGCATACCTCCACCGCTATTGCCGCCACCGTTGCCGCTATCGCGGTTAGATTCCAAGAAACGTACATTATCAGCAACAATTTCAGTCACGTATACACGTTTACCTTCATTGTTCTCATAATTACGGACCTGTACACGGCCTTCAACAGCCGTCAAACGACCTTTGCGAAGATAGTTAGCGCATGTTTCAGCAAGCTGACGCCAGGTTACGATCGGCAAGAAATCCGCTTCCCGTTCGCCGCCTTGACTTGTAAACGGACGGTCTACAGCCAGGGTGAACTGGGTTACTGCTACACCAGACGGTGTATAGCGCAGCTCCGGATCTTTGGTCAAACGACCGATCAGAATGACACGGTTCAACAATCCAATCCCCTCCTTTGAGCGTTGTTCATTACATAATCACGTACAATAATTAAGCTACGTCGTTCGTAATGAGATAACGAATTACTTCGTCAGAAATTTTCATGATACGCTCAAGCTCAGCAACAACAGCAGGTTCTGCTGTGAAGTTTACCAGAACGAAAGAACCATCACGGAATTTCTTGATCTCATACGCAAGACGGCGTTTAGTTACATCGTGATTCGTAATTTCGCCACCGCCGTTAGAGATGATACCTTGGAATTTGTCGACTGTTGCTTGAACAGCTTCTTGTTCAATGTCAGGACGAATAATGTACATCACTTCATATTTGCGCATTCTTTACACCTCCTTATGGACATAAGGCCCTCAATCTCAGTTGAGAGCAAGGAACGAGCCTAAACTCGCACTAAAACAGTTTACCAAATTGAGCAACTGAATGCAACCTGCAATTTCGAACACAAAGCTAAAAACTGTTTCACACACTTGATACCATTGTTTTTAAACATTTTTACATTACACCCAAAATTTACCGCATATAAAGGAAATCATTTTTGATTAACTACTATCTGCGTGCCTGTTTTCGCATCTTTCTGCTGAAGACAGCGCACAATAACCGTTGCAGTCCAAATTCATGATCTAAGGAGGCACAAACGTATGGGTGAAAAGACTGAGTTTGTACCCGGGGATAAGGTCCCAAACGATGGCGTATATATGGAGGTTGGAGAAAAAAGCTTTCATACTGAAATCCAAAACCCGCAGCAAATAACGCTGGAAAGAGGCGATTCTTTTCCGGAAACCACCAATCATAATCGCAAGTGGAAGAAAAAAACGAAAGCTCGCGTCCACTAATGTATATTTCCTCGGAATTCTGGCCATATTATGATTAGGCGATACAACAGAGAGGTGTGGTTCCGTTGGACAACGTAGCCGGACAAACTGTTAGGAGATCCATTCCGGGCATTAGAAGCGTTAGGTTTGTGTAGAAGGACACTGTCTTTTCAACACGGTATTGCTGGTCAGTACACCGAGTTTCAGATGTGATTGGACAGATCGTATCCTGTTAAAAAAGTATCGCCTACGATGGAGGACCTTTGTGGTCCTCCTTTGTTGCATTATCGGACTTTTTGCATATACTGGTAAAATGCAGATTAATTCAGCTCCTTCTGCTAGAATATATCCAAGTACAAAAGACCTACTATTTATGGAGGTTTAAACATGAGCTATTCTCGAATTTTGAAGTGGATATCAGGTATATTCGAATTGGTGCTTGCTGTACCGATTGTGGGAGGAGCTATTGTCATGGGGACTGGCTACTCAGCTCTGGGGTTTATGCTTATCCTGCATGCAGTAACACTGATCCTGTCGTTACGCAATCAGGAAGCGATCTACGGTTCAGTCTGGGGAGTACTTACCTCCTTGCTAGCCTGGATCCCTTTTGTTGGCTGGGCTCTCCATTTGATTGCAGCCATCCTTTTGATGATCTCTGGCTCAAAGAAAACAAAACGCTATCATTATCCACCTAACCAGCTATAACAAATAAAGAATGCTCCTGACGGTGAATGATTTCTTGCTGTCAGGAGCATTCTTTTGCTCTAACGACTTTTCCATCCCTCAATAGGCACATCATTAGGCTCATCATCATTTAAATTCAATATCGCCCAATTCATTCTTCGGAGTGTTATGATTGTTTATTTCCATAAACCAAAAAATCCCCTACATCAGAAGATGTAAGAGATCGATTATTTTATGAGTTAGTGGCGGAAAGAGTGGGATTCGAACCCACGCACGCCTTGCGACGCCTAACTGATTTCGAGTCAGCCCCCTTGGACCTCTTGGGTACCTTTCCGCAGCAAGGATAATTATATCATCATCGCTATCATGACGCAAGCTCATTCTTGTCCATCATGACTCACCTTCTCCGCTCAAAGGGTTTCCGAATTTCGCTCGTCAGCACCAGACTTTGAGCGTAGCACCTTCTTCATGTTCTTTTCGAACTTGGCACGCGGAATCAGCACACTATGCTGGCATCCGACACATTTGATTCGAATATCCATCCCCATCCGGATAATTTCCATCTCGTTCGTTCCACATGGATGAGGCTTCTTCATCTGCACAATATCCCCTAGTTCAAACGACTTACGCTCCACCCTTCTCTCCCCCTTTTCTTCCTTGCTCTTCGTCCTTTTCAAAGGTGATCGCCGTCTCCAGTGCGGCCTGACGATGTTCCTCGTTCTCCAGAGCCTTCTTGATATTATTCTGAATATCACGCTCTACGATAGCCCCGGTATTCGGCATACACTCCGCCACAACACGTACGATATACTCTGATGTAGTCATGGACTGAACGCCTAACACATCCGGCATATTAAGTATCTGTGCATTGGATTCCTCAATGCCTTGGATCGCCTGTTTGACCAAGCTGACAGCTTCCTCCAGACTACGTTCCACCTTCATCGGCACATCTACCACCGCCAACGCATTGGACATGGAGAAGTTCGTTACCGTTGTTATGGAGCCGTTCGGTAAAATATACACCTCGCCTTTCCAGCTCACCAGCCTGGTTGTACGCAGCCCAATCATTTCTACCGTCCCCTTGAAAGTTCCCGTCTGAATGACGTCTCCTACGGCAAATTGATCCTCAAATATAATAAAAAACCCGGTGATTACATCTTTAACCAAGCTCTGTGCCCCAAAACCTACAGCTAATCCAAGCACTCCAGCTCCAGCAATCAGAGGGCCCAAATTTATACCCATTTGCGATAACACCAGCATAATCAAAATAAAATTAAATACAATATTTGTTACATTTTTTAGCAGTTCCCCCACAGTCGTTAACCGTCTGGTATTCAATCGGAATCTGCCGTTATCTCCCTTTTGCTCCATCGACTTATCTATAATTTTATTAATAACTCGAATAAAGATACGTGTAATGATGAAAATAATTACGATTTTCAAAATCACAAACAAAAAAGCCGACCACATCGCACTATCCGTAAGCCATTTCCATACAGCATCCTTCCAATGAATCGCACCTTGTACTACGTCATCCGTGTCTAATTTATCGGTCAACCAATGTATAAAGGTCATGCTGTACTCCTCCTTAAACCAGGGAACTACTCTTTTTTGTTTCCCACATTCTATTTCCTATCTATATAAGCTTATCTCCCGACTTTAAACATACGGCTATGAACAATCTACCTTTCCCGAGTATAAAAGCACAAGTTTATCCATATACTAGCTACTATCTTGAGAATAATTGTTACCCGCAGGCCAAGTGTATTCCTAAGGTAGGCGAGCACAACCTGCACACTCTCCATTACAGAACGAAAGGAAGATTCCATGACTCATCCATCTGACTTCATTCCAGGGCAAGAACCCCTAAGCTTAAAAATATCACACACTGACCCCGGGATCCAATCAGCCATCATCCATCGTTTGTTGTTCCATCTGCATCAAGCACGGAGTCTGCAAAA
Source organism: Paenibacillus ottowii (assembly GCF_050516475.1). Taxonomy (NCBI): domain Bacteria; kingdom Bacillati; phylum Bacillota; class Bacilli; order Caryophanales; family Paenibacillaceae; genus Paenibacillus; species Paenibacillus ottowii. The sequence goes on from NZ_CP191577.1 coordinate 3,397,923, forward strand.
TATCGTCATCATTTGCATCGGCACCGATCGTTCTACTGGAGATTGCCTTGGTCCACTCGTCGGTACCCAATTGTCACGCTACAAAAGCCCTCTGTTCAACCTGTATGGAACATTAGATGAGCCTGTACATGCTATGAACCTGCAAACGACGCTGAACGGCATCTATAACCGGTACGAACAGCCCTATATCATTGGTATAGACGCATGTCTTGGACAAACTTCAAGTGTTGGATGCATTCAGGTTGCAGAGGGTCCCCTCAAGCCTGGAGCAGGTGTAAATAAAGAATTACCGCCGGTCGGCGATATCCATTTGACTGGTATCGTTAACGTCGGCGGCTTCATGGAATACTTTGTGTTGCAAAATACGAGGCTAAATTTGGTCATGAAATTATCAGATATCATAGCTAGTAGCTTATACTCGGCAATCAGGGAGTGGCATTACCGTTCTGTCCTGCTTGCTGCGCAAGAGTAATAGCTTCTTTCTCTTCAGGTGATAAGGAATAAGAGGATTGTCCCGCTTCCAGAGGCTTGGCATACACATAAGAGCCATCCCGGTTATAAATGCCGGTCAATACTATTCCGTCCTGATTATCGTCTACAATAGCCAGAGAGAAGCTTAAATCGCTCCCTCTTTCACCAAAGGCATTATAGCGTTTGATGCCTATATGTCCCTTCAGGCCAGTCAGTTTGCTGCGTAGTGATTTCATACTTGCACGGTGAGCTTCCTGCTCATCTTCAATCGTATCCATTTGAACCTTTAAATCAATCAGCAGCGTTTCCAAATTCTCGACTCCGCTGCCCGCCATCATGGTATCATACTTTCGCCGCATCTTCTTCAGCTTTGAGCCCTGTACAATAATAACGATTAACAGGATGAGTAAAATAAGCACGATCCCTGCAACAATTCCAGCAAGCTGCTCCATGATTAGTCCATTCAATTCAGCCATATGTTTGTTTCTACCCCTCTACCTCAAAAATCATGTTACTGCTTTGCTTACCTTTTATTTTAAACGTTTGAGAACAGCGAGACAAATAACACAAGGCTATTAGTTTATCCATCAAAACCATTCTAATTCCTGCAATTCCAGACAGAGCAAAGACATATCTCACTTTCTATTTTACCCAAGGAGACATGCCCATATTTTTACAGACTACTGTAATAGCTCCAATAATCTTTCCAAATCCTGCTGGCTGTAATAATTCAATTCGATTTTGCCTTTATCTTTATTGTGCTTGATCTTCACCGTTGTTTTAAACCGCTCACGCAAGGACTCTTCCATATGGTCAATATAGGGGTCCTTTTTTCGCACCTTCGTTTTAGCTTTTGCTTCTCCAGGCTTATGATCCAATTGCTGTACGGCTTCCTCAAGTTCGCGAACACTCCACTGTTGCTCAATGCATTGCATGGCCAGCTGTTTCACCATGTCCGGGTCTTTGAGTCCAACAATTGCTCTAGCGTGTCCCATAGACAATGTTCCACGTGAAACATGCTCTTTAACTTCCTCAGGCAATGCAAGCAAGCGAAGGAAATTGGCAATATGCGAACGGGATTTTCCCACCTTCATGGACAACTCTTCCTGAGTTAATGAAAATTGATCCATTAACCCCTGATAAGCTACAGCCACTTCCATTGCATTTAAGTTTTCACGCTGCAAATTCTCAATCAGGGCAATCTCCATTACCTGCTGATCTGTAAAATTGCGAACAACCACAGGTATGGTCGGATTCCCGCAAAATTGAGATGCCCGAAACCGCCTTTCCCCGGCTATAATCTCATATCCTCTTAAGACACTACGCGCAATAATAGGTTGGATCACACCGTGCTGACGAATAGATTCCGCTAGTTCCTTAATGGACTCCTCATCAAACGTTTTTCGAGGTTGATATGGGTTCGCCCGCAACTGGCTGAGCGGAATGTCAACAACCTTATCCTCTTCACTGACTGTAAGGGAGGGAATAAGTGCATCCAATCCCTTTCCCAACCGTTTACTCATAAGATACCACTTCCTTTGCCAACTCAATATATACCTCTGCCCCACGGGATCGGGGATCATACGTAATAATGGACTGGCCATGTGATGGTGCTTCGCTGAGTCTCACGTTGCGTGGAATAATCGTCTGATAAACTTTGCTTTGAAAGTACTTTTTCACTTCTTCAATGACCTGAATACCCAAGTTCGTGCGGGCGTCAAACATAGTTAGCAACACACCTTCAATTTGCAATGAGGTGTTTAGATGTTTTTGTACCAATCGCACGGTATTCAACAACTGACTTAATCCTTCCAGTGCGTAATATTCACATTGAATTGGAATAATAACCGAATCGGAAGCCGTCAAGGAATTGAGCGTCAAAATACCCAGCGATGGAGGGCAATCTATTAATATATAATCGTAGTTATGCTTAACGAGTTGAAGCGATCTTTTTAATCTCAATTCGCGAGATATAGTTGGTACCAGCTCGATTTCAGCACCTGCTAATTGAATGGTTGCCGGGATAATATCCAATCCCTCGACCTGTGTACTGACAATCGCTTCGCTAGGATCAACCTCATTAATGAGTACATCATAAATGCAATTTGCCACATCCGCCTTATTGATACCGACACCACTGGTTGTATTACCTTGCGGGTCGATATCCACGAGCAATACCCTTTTGCCGAGGGAAGCAAGTCCGGCGCCCAAATTCACGGAGGTAGTCGTTTTGCCTACCCCGCCCTTTTGATTGGCCACGGCTATTATTTTTGACACTTCATTCACCTCATAATTTAATCGGAATCCTGCTACGTTCCATGATTGCAAAAGCTCTATGAAGACGTTACTAGTCCTTAACTTAGGGATTAGGGCAATTCAAATAGAATACGAGTATGCTGCGGTTTTATGTTGGCGTTAGACAGAAAAAGCGGCAATTGCTGCCGCCTGTACGCTTCATCCCTTACTTACGTTTGGGGATTTGAATGACAATCTCATAGTGATCCTCATGATCAGATTCCTTTGTTTTGATATCCAACCCTGAGCCAGACACCATATCAATGGATTGACGAATCGTATTCAGCGCAAGCCGGACATCCTTGGTAAAGGAAATCCGCTTTGATTTCTTAATCGTGGATACTTGTTTATAAAAGGCAACTCGTGCCTCTGTCTGCTTTACATTAAGTTCCTTAGCAATCACTTCATCTAAAACCTTGTACTGTAGTTCTTCGGTCTCTAACGACAATAATGCACGAGCATGACGTTCAGACACCTTTCGTTCCATTAGAGCCTCTTTCACTCTCTCCGGCAAATGAAGCAGCCGTATTTTATTAGCAATAGTGGATTGGCTTTTGCCAAGTCGCTGAGCGAGACTTTCCTGAGTAAGTTGATGCAGGTCAATCAGTTTTTGATAAGCTACAGCCTCTTCAATCGCTGTTAGTCCCTCCCGCTGGAGGTTCTCAATCAACGCGATGGATGCAGCTTGTGAATCATTAAACTCACGAACAATGGCTGGAATCGTCTCCATACCCAGCTTGGTGACAGCCCTCCAACGACGTTCCCCTGCTATAATTTCATATTGTCCATTACGGAAACGAACGACAATCGGTTGAATTACACCATGCGTCTTAATAGTCTGGCATAGCTCATCAATCTTCTCGTCGTCAAATATGGTACGGGGCTGATAAGGACTGCTGACAATATCCCGAACCGGAATTTGTTTTATTTCGTCCCCATTTGATCGCTCCGTCAAACCAAATAGCTTGGAAAATTGTTCTTTCATTCCGTATAATACCACCTAATTTCATAATAGCACCATACAAACAGCGCCTCGTGAAAAACAGTTCCTTACGGGGGATTGTAGACACTTCTATATAAAATAGCGCCATAAGCGGGTACACTCCACGTACTCCCCTGACATTTGTTGTCCCACTTCCCTATATGTATATCTGAAATCATGGGTACGGGAAGCAGCCAACTTACACTAAAACGATTATCTCTATTCTATCACTTTTCCAGTCATAATCCTATCTTCTCTATGAGCTTTTCAGAACGATAAAAGAATAAATTATGTGGAGGGTATTCGGCAAGTATCTTCTTAAGCAAAGAGACCATAAACCATAAAAAAGTGAATGTTTCACGTGAAACATTCACTTTCTTTCAAACATTTACACTAGCGGTGCCTTCAAAGGAGTACCTGGCTTACGCGGGTATTTCCTTGGTGTAGCTGCTCTTTTTTCAATAATAATCATATGTCTGGCTGCATCCTCAACAGGTAGCTGGAAGGCCTGAACATGCTTGATTTTCCCCTTCAGCTCTTTCAAGCTGTAGGATGCTTCCCTGATTTCTTCCGTTGGATCGCTACCCTTCATCGCTGCAAAGTGGCCCCCCTCACGGACAAAAGGCAGGCAAAACTCATTCAATACCGCGAGACGTGCAACGGCTCGGGCTGTGACCAGATCATAGCTATCGCGATATCCTGCTTTACGTCCCAATTCCTCTGCCCTGCTGTGAATCAGTTCGACATTTTCCAGTCCTAACTGCTCTACAACATGTGCTAGGAATTGGATGCGTTTGTTCAACGAGTCTACAATGGTCAATTGAATATGTGGAAAGCATATTTTCAAGGGGATACCAGGAAAACCTGCACCTGACCCAATGTCAGCCAGGCTCCCCACATCATTTAACGGAACATAAAAGGCAAGTGAAAGAGAATCGTAAAAATGCTTGGTGTACACTGCGTCTCGCTCAGTAATACCCGTCAGATTCATTTTTTCATTCCATTCAACCAGCACACGGTAATACGTTTCAAACTGCTCCAATTGACTATCATTAATCACAACACTATGCTCTGCGAGCCGCTGCTTGAACTGCTGTTGTATCGCGTCCATTATGATCCCCTCGCTGCCGTCACACGGTTATAGTGCTCCAGATAAACGAGCAAAATGGAAATGTCCGCAGGAGTTACACCGGAGATACGAGATGCCTGACCAATAGACATCGGACGGATCTTTTCAAGCTTCTGCTTGGCTTCAATGGCCAAGCCTTGAACTTCATTGTATGCAATATCCTCAGGTAGCTTCTTCTTCTCCATCTTTTGCAGACGTTCTACATGCATCAGTTGCTTTTCAATATAGCCCGCATACTTAATTTGGATTTCCACCTGTTCTTGCTCTTCCTCAGTAAGGGCTACAGGTGAAGGTGAAATTTGTGCCACTTGTGCATAGCTGATCTCAGGTCGACGCAGCACTGTTAACAGATTACTGCCGTCCTGTATCGGTGCAGATCCACCTTGCTCCAGCATCTCATTTACATCAACCGGACGAACCTTAGCTAAACGCAAACGCTCAATCTCTTGCTCTACCTTCTGTTTTTTATCCAAAAAGCGTTCGTATCGTTCATCTGTAATCAGACCAATTTCATGTCCAATCGGAGTCAATCGCAGATCCGCGTTATCATGCCGCAACAATAGACGGTATTCTGCACGGGATGTCAGCAAGCGATATGGCTCATTTGTCCCCTTCGTCACCAGATCGTCGATCAGAACCCCAATATAACCCTGGGAACGATCCAGTACGACGGGTTCTTTTCCCTGCACCTTGCGAGCTGCATTAATACCCGCCATAATTCCTTGACCCGCAGCTTCTTCATAACCAGATGTCCCGTTAATCTGACCCGCTGTGAACAAGCCAGGTACTTTTTTCGTTTCCAAAGTAGGCCACAACTGAGTAGGAACCATGGCGTCATATTCAATAGCGTAACCATTACGCATCATTTCTACCTTTTCCATCCCTGGAATGGTGCGTAGTACTGCTAATTGCACATCCTCTGGCAGGCTTGTCGACAAGCCTTGAACATAGTATTCGGATGTGTTTTTACCCTCAGGCTCCAAAAAGATTTGATGCTTCGGCTTATCACTGAAACGCACCACCTTATCTTCAATAGAAGGACAATAACGTGGTCCCGTTCCTTCGATCAGACCAGAGAACATCGGTGCACGATGTAAATTATCATTAATGATCTGATGTGTTTCCACTGACGTATACGTCAACCAGCAAGGCAGCTGTTCATTATCCGAGGACTTCGTTTCATAGGAGAAGAACTTCGGCTGATCGTCACCTGGCTGTATTTCTGTTTTGCTAAAATCAATCGTATCCTTATGCACACGTGGTGGCGTTCCTGTTTTAAACCGAACCAGGTCAAAACCTAGCTCTCTCAAATGTTCAGAAAGTCTCAACGAAGGCTGCTGATTATTCGGACCACTCTCATACATCAGCTCACCCATGATGATTTTCCCACGCAGATAGGTGCCGGTAGTCAAGACAACTGCTTTACTGCGATACTCTGTGCCTGTCTTCGTAATCACACCCACGCATTGACCGTCTTCTATAATCAGCTCTTCAACCATACCTTGACGTAAGGTCAGATTCGGTTCCTTTTCCATCGTTTCCTTCATCGCATGCTGATAAGAGAACTTGTCAGCTTGTGCACGCAAGGCATGCACGGCAGGACCTTTACCCGTATTTAACATTCTCATTTGGATAAATGTCTTGTCGATATTCCGACCCATTTCGCCGCCCAATGCATCAATTTCCCGTACTACATGGCCCTTTGCAGGACCGCCAATAGACGGGTTGCAGGGCATGAATGCAATCATATCCAGGTTAATTGTGATCATCAATGTACGACAGCCCATCCGCGCTGCTGCCAAGGCAGATTCCACGCCCGCATGGCCCGCACCGACGACAATCACATCATAGTCGCCTCCATGATATCCCATACCTCTCTTACCTCCTTATACATTCGAGTCTTCACCCCGAATTGCTCTTGTGTAATCTATAACGATAGCAGGGCTTTAACCAGCCATGCTTGAATATTCTACTTGCTACTTGCCCAGACAGAACTGTGAAAATATTTGATCTATTAAGGCATCATGCGCAGTATCGCCTACAATTTCGCCCAAATGCTCCCATGCTAGCCTTACATCAATCTGGATCATATCAATCGGAACAAATTGATCAGCCGCTTCATAAGCATCTACCAGCGATTGGCGCGCTTTCTTTAGCAGAGCAATATGCCGGACATTGCTGACATACGTCATATCCGCTGATTCCAGCTTGCCGCTAAAGAATAAATTGGATATAGCCTGCTCCAACCGATCTGCACCCTCATTTTCCTTCACAGACATCGGCACAATAAGCTCTTCAGGAACATAGCGCAGCAACAAATCCCGGTCTATTTGGGCCGGTAAGTCCATTTTATTCATAATGACAATCGCTTGTCTACCGCGGATTTGTTCCATTAATGCCATTTCATCCTCGTGCAGTGGTTCGTTAGCATTAATGACGATGAGCAGTAGATCTGCTTCACTCACTGCCGTCCTTGAGCGCTCTACCCCGATTCTTTCCACGACATCCATCGTTTCGCGAATTCCGGCTGTGTCCAGCAACTTAAGCGGAATATTATTAATCGTCACATACTCCTCAATAACGTCACGGGTCGTCCCCGGAATATCGGTCACAATCGCCCGTTCGCCCTGAGCCAATGTATTTAACAGTGACGATTTGCCTACATTCGGCCTTCCGACAATCGCTGTAGTCAGCCCTTCACGCAAAATTTTCCCCTGCTCCGCTGTATGCAGCAGCCGATCAATTTCCGCCATGACCTGACTACTTTTATTCTTGATTAACTCAGACGTAAAGGATTCAACATCATGCTCAGGGTAATCAATATTTACTTCAATGTGTGCAAGTGTCTCCACCAAAATCTGACGCAAACGACGAATATTCTGGGACAGCTGCCCATCGACCTGTTTCAGAGCCATTGAAAAAGCCTTATCCGATTTGGAACGAATTAAGTCAATAACGCCCTCCGCCTGACTCAGGTCAATACGCCCATTCAAAAAAGCGCGTTTTGTAAATTCACCTGGCTCGGCCAGACGGATTTTTTGCTGCAGTAACAAATCCATCACCCGTTTAACGGCTACCACCCCGCCATGAGTGCTGATCTCTACCACATCTTCTGTTGTAAAAGAGCGTGGTGCCCGCATCACTGTAACTAAAACTTCCTCCACCTTCTCTTGGCTTTGAGGATCTATAATATGTCCATAGTGTACCGTGTGCGTTAGAGCCTTACTTAAGGGCGTTTTGCTACGGAACAAAGCCTCCACTTCCGTGACTGCTTCTGGACCGCTGACCCGCACAACGGCGATGCCGCCCTCGCCGACAGCCGTTGCAATGGCAGCTATGGTATCGCTCAGCATTTCGTTTCAACCTCCTATCAAGTACAAACGGCATTGCCGTCCTTCATCAAGGACGGCACCGTTTCAATGTGAAATATAAGAAAAAAAGCAATGGCTTCTGCAGCTTGCAGAGAGCCATTGCGTCGGATTATTTCTTGGCAATGACAACGCGCCGATTAGGCTCGTCCCCTTTGCTGTATGTTCTAACCAGCGCATGCTGCTGGAGCTTGGCGTGAATCAGCTTTCGCTCCTGGGACGGCATTGGCTCCAGTACCACTTCCTTGCCATAACGAACAGCCTGGTTCGCTAATCGTTCCGCCAAATCCTCCAGCGTTTTCCGCCGACGTGCACGAAATTGCTCGGCATCCAGTACGATTCGAATAAACTTATCAGAATGACGGTTGGCAACAATATTCGTCAGGTACTGCAACGCATCTAATGTCTGTCCTCTGCGGCCAATCAGCATACCGAGCGATGGACCGGAGATATCGAGTGTACTTTCATCCTTGCGATGACGGACATCGACTTCAACGTTCAGCCCCATTCCCGCAGCTGTTTCACGGATGAAACGCACCGCCTCTTCATAAGGATCTACATGCCTCCCGAGTGCTTCCGTGTTCATCTGTGCTTCCTGTGCAGGAGGTCCAGCCTCTGATACAGCCTGTCCCATGCCAGAAGGTGCTTGAGCCGATACATGAGGTTCAGCCGTGTGTGTGGTTTCGGGAGACGGCTCAGAAAGCAGCGTAAGCTCCACCTTCGCCTTTTTGACCCCTAGCCACCCCAGGAATCCTTTTGACGGCTGTTCCAACACGTTTACGGTTACCCGTTCACGGCTTACTCCCAGCTGGGAGAGTCCTTGTCTTACAGCATCTTCAATGGTTTTTCCTGATGTCACGACTTTGGTCATCTCGACTTTTTAGCCCCCTTCGAGTTTTTGCCACCTTTTTTCTTACTATTGGAGGAACCTGTTTTCGTGAGACTGGCTGTTTTTACATTGGCCAATGCTGCTTCCTTATCATTATTCCGATAAAGAAAATAGTTTTGAACAATCGTGTAAATATTACTGAAGAACCAATATAACGGCAATGCAGATGGGAAGTTATACGACATAAATAGAATCAACACCGGATAGACATACAGCAAAAATTGCATAGGTCCCTGCTGAGGCGTCGGATTCAGTTTCATCATCATCCAGGTTTGGACAAAGGTCGTAATCGCTGCTAAAATCGGCAGAATAAAGAAGTGATCCGGTTTGCCTAACTGGAGCCACAAAAAGTCATGATCCCGCAATGCCGAGTTATAATAAATGGCATTATAAAGCGCGATAAAAATAGGCATCTGCACAAGCAAAGGCAGACAACCTGCCATCGGGTTAACCTTGTTTTCTTGAAACAATTTCATTGTTTCTTGCTGAACTCGCTCAGGTGTATCCTTGTATTTCGCTTGAATTTCTTTTAATTGTGGCTGAATAGCCTGCATTGCTCTGGAACTGCGTACTTGCTTGAGTGTAAGCGGCAAAATAATGGTACGCACGATGATCACCAGAATCAGTACGGCCAGGCCATATTCTCCAGAGAACCATTGGGCAAATGTATCCAGCGCATACGAAAACCAGTAAACGACATATCTTTGCCACCAAGATCCATTGGCCAAGTCTGCCGTCGTGTAAGAATTGTGAGCCGTCTGGGCACATCCGGACAGCACAGCAACAAGTGCCAATAAGGCAATCAGGAGGAACCATTTTCCCCGTTGAGTCTTCAAACGCGACACTTCATAACCCCTTTCTTAACCAATCCATTCCAACGTAAATCATACCATATCCCGTAGGACAAAGATACTGATTATCGGCGCGTAGACTTGAGCAGCGAGGCTTTGCGCAAAACGTGCAGCACGCTTTTCTCCAGCTCTTGATACGACAGGGTAACCGCACCCTTACGAACGATAAAAATAAGGTCAATCTGCTCCACCAATTCCTGCTCATGATGGCGCACGATTTCCTTAACGATCCTGCGCATCCGATTGCGGACAACTGCGTTGCCGATCTTCTTGCTAGCCGAAATTCCGACGCGGAACTGCTCTACCTCTCTGCGGCGGAACCAGTACACCACAAACTGATGGTTGGCAAAAGATTTGCCATGGCGGTATACGCGCCCAAAGTCCGCCCGGTTTCGTAGACGCAATTTTTTTTGCACGGCGCTTCTCCTTGCTCATCTCTTTTACACATATCGGTAAGGCCCCCCTTACCTCTTATATAGTAAGAAGTATGGACAACATTCCAACATGGTAATCTCGCTTATTTTATATCCGTTTTCAAAAACTTCATCTAATATAGAACAGGATGCAGGGCTTCTCCCTCTTTTCACACTGCATTTCTACAATTAAAGGAAGCAAACCGATCCATAAATACTTTAATTATGAAAAAAAAGACCACCGTAGTGGTCTTTATGCACGCATTACGCACTCAATACTTTTCTACCTTTTTGGCGACGAGCTGCCAAAACTTTACGGCCATTCTTCGTGCTCATTCTTTTACGGAAGCCGTGAACTTTTTTACGTTTGCTGACATTCGGTCTGAAAGTCGGTCTCATTGTGCTGCACCTCCTTACAAGGAATACGTTTTATATGGAATATACCTAACATAGCAATCTCCACAAAAAACACCTTTGTACATTTAACCACAAATAGCGGTCAAAGTCAATGTACTTCTGAATCCTCTCCCTCTTTTTCACCTTCAAAAAGCTTCGCCGTCTTCCCCCATCACTCACTCCACTTTTTTCTCCCCCTTTATTCCCGTTTTTTTGCCTCTCCTCCATGAACAATACTCATCAACATTTACTGTAGCTTTCGTTCCTCACATATAACCGCTCTTTTAACTGCTCTTTTTTCATTATTTATTTCTGTATTTAAATCTACGTCGTTTCAGATCCCCCACCATCCGATTGGCCAAAAATAATGTCGGAAACGTTACCGGAAATTTTCAACACAAAAACAAGGCGCTGTGACCAAAAGGCAACAGGTGTTATACACAGATCCACAAAAAGAATGGAATTGTGATTTAAATGGTCATAACCTGTGCATAACATTTTAGAGTGAAAAAGAGTTATTGTCGAAAACTGAACAAATTATAAACAATATCTTGTGTTGTGAATAAAAATTGTACACAACAGATTGAATTTGTGGATAAATAACCACGAGTCATTGAAATACAAGGCTTCTTTTGCTATGATGATATTACTTTTGAATGTGAATATGTTGTTTTACCCTCCATATTATCAACACCCTGTGGATAAAGTTGTGAACAAGTTCAATTTATCCATCTTTTTATTTTTGTGCGGATTCGGGATTCTGGGGATATATTCTACATTTTTCATTTGATTTCGACATATTGCAGTCTCGTTTTGGCCTGCGGGACCAAGAGAACGGATCGTGCCGCACATTCCCTCCTGAGAGATATCGCCTTTCTTCTGCTGATCAGCAGTGGAATTTCCATTATTATTTTTCAGGGCATTTTGTGCTGCGTTCTCTCACTACACTGCCGCGTGATTTAGGCGGCGGTATGTCTTTTTATGGCCTTCAACAATATTTTGGGGATTTTAGGCGTTTTGCCGAAGCGCCGAGAGCAGCTCTCTGCAGCTTAATTCGGCAAAATGTCAGGATTTAAAAGGAGTGACGTCTGTGGACAGCCATACCTCTGAACTATGGCAGCAAATTCTATCGATTATACAAACCAAGCTGAGTAAGCCGAGTTACGACACTTGGTTTAAGGCTACCAAGGCAGCGAAACTAAATGACCACTCCATTGTGATTTCTGCACCGACAACTTTTGCCGTGGAATGGCTTGAAAGCCGCTATACCAAGCTAGTCGGGGCAACGGTTTACGAGATTCTGGGCAAACATTTAGAGGTCAAGTTCGTTATTGAAGAGAACAAGCCGGCCGAGGTCGATCTTCAGCAACAACCTCAGCAGCAGCCGATCGTTCAAGAAGAAGCTGTGTCTCATATGCTGAATCCCAAATATACATTCGATACATTTGTCATTGGATCGGGGAACCGTTTTGCCCATGCGGCATCGCTGGCCGTCGCCGAGGCGCCGGCCAAGGCTTACAATCCGCTGTTCCTTTACGGTGGTGTAGGTCTGGGTAAAACGCATCTAATGCATGCTATCGGACACTATATTTTGGAGCACAATCCGACCAGCAAGGTCGTTTATTTATCATCAGAGAAGTTCACGAACGAATTCATTAATGCCATCCGGGACAATCGTGGGGAGAGTTTCCGGAATAAATATCGCAATATTGATATTTTGCTCATTGATGATATTCAATTCATCGCGGGCAAGGAATCGACGCAAGAGGAATTTTTCCATACGTTCAACGCGCTGCATGAGGAGCGCAAGCAGATTATAATCTCAAGCGATCGGCCACCTAAAGAAATCCCAACGCTAGAAGAACGGCTGCGCTCTCGCTTCGAGTGGGGACTTATTACAGATATTCAACCGCCGGATTTGGAGACGAGAATTGCTATTCTTCGAAAAAAGGCGCGGGCAGAAAACCTGGATATTCCTAATGAAGCTATGATGTATATCGCGAATCAAATTGATACAAACATCCGTGAGCTCGAAGGGGCACTGATTCGTGTTGTTGCTTATTCTTCCTTAACGAATCAGGATGTATCAAGCCATCTCGCGGCTGAGGCATTAAAGGATATTATCCCGTCCAGTCGTCCAAAAATGATCACGATTCAGGATATACAGCATCAAGTCGGGGAATTTTATAATCTACGGCTGGAAGATTTCAAGGCGCGTAAACGAACGAAGGCTGTGGCTTTCCCAAGGCAGATTGCCATGTATCTTTCCCGTGAGTTAACCGACTATTCTTTGCCGAAAATCGGTGAAGCTTTCGGTGGACGTGACCATACGACTGTTATTCATGCGCATGAAAAAATCTCCAAATCCATTCAAGTGGATCAGGATCTATTTAAAGTTATCAACAACCTCATAGAGAAAATCAAAAATCCAACCTGAACAAGTTCAGAGCCTATACACAATTTATACACATGTGGATAGGCTTGATTTTATTAGAGTTACAGATAGTTATCCACATATTCAGTGCGCCTATTACTATTACTAATATATTTTAAAGATATACATCACCTATATAAGGCCCGCGTCAACGCGTGCTTGAAGGATTAAAACCCGTAGGAGGAACTTATGAAGATTAGCATTCTGAAAAACGTTTTGAACGAGGCTATACAACATGTATCCAAAGCGATATCCAGTCGGACTACCATTCCAATTCTGAGTGGCATTAAGCTGGATGTGAATCATCAGGGCGTCACATTGACCGCCAGCGATACAGACATCTCCATTCAATCCTTTATTCCCATGGAGGATGGTGACCAAACGGTCGTTCAGGTCGAACAACCCGGTAGTGTAGTGCTGCCAGCTAAATTCTTTGTCGAAATTATCAAAAAGTTGCCATCGCAGGAGATCCGTATGGAGGTCAAGGACCAATTCCAAACCTTTATCTCATCAGGTGCTACTGAAATTCAGATCGTTGGCTTGGACCCTGAGGAATTCCCGGTGCTTCCCAACATTGAAGAAAACCAAGTGATCTCTGTTCCAGGTGATTTGCTTAAAAATATGATTAAACAAACGGTATTCTCCATCTCTACCCATGAAACGACACCGATTTTGACTGGTGTATTGTGGAATCTGGCTGAGGGTGAATTGAAATTTGTCGCAACGGACCGCCACCGTCTTGCCACCCGCAGCGCTCATTTGGAGGGAACTGAAGGCTTGCGTTTTAGCAACGTTGTAATTGCAGGCAAAACGCTCAATGAGCTGAGCAGAATTATTCCAGATCAAAATATGCTTGTGGATATCGTCGTAGCGGACAACCAGGTATTATTTAAGGTGGATCGCGTATTATTTTATTCCCGTATTTTGGATGGCACATATCCTGATACTTCTAGAATTATTCCGACCTCCTACAAAACAGAACTGGTTGTGGACACAAAAAGTTTGAGCGAGTCTATTGACCGCGCTTATTTGCTGTCCCGTGAGGAAAAAACGAATATTGTAAAAATGCAATCGTTGGAAAATGGCGATCTCGAGATTTCCTCCAGCTCATCTGAGCTTGGCAAGGTGCGTGAGGAAGTAAATGTGTCTAAATTTGAGGGAGAGCCGCTCAAAATTTCGTTCAACTCCAAATATATGCTCGACGTGCTGAAGGTAATTGACAGCGAGCAGCTGACGATTGCTTTTACCGGCATAATGAGCCCCATTATTTTAAAACCGGCAGACTCCAGCAATGCGCTGTACATCATCCTGCCGTATCGCACAACCAACTAGTGTTACCTAACCGAGAACAAGCGAAAGGATGAACAGGCCTTGAAACCGATATCTATACAGACTGAATACATCAAGCTCGATCAATTTTTGAAACTAGCCGATTGTGTATCCACAGGAGGCATGGCTAAAGCGCTGCTGCAGGAAGGACAAGTCCGTGTTAATGGTGAACCGGAAGAACGCCGTGGAAGAAAATTGTACCCAGGTGATACCGTAGAAGTAGAGGACATTGGACGCTTCGAGGTTACGGCAGGAGCATGATCGCCTGAACGGCAAGGACTCCTTTTAGGTGCGGAATAATGAGGGGGACCCTATGTGTTTGTGAACAACATTGTTTTGCAGCAGTATCGGAACTATGAACAGTTGGAGCTGAATGATTTCGGACCCGTTAATTTGCTGATCGGACAAAATGCGCAAGGCAAAACGAATTTGGTTGAGGCAATTTTTGTATTGGCTTTAACGAAAAGTCACCGAACGTCTCGCGATAAGGAATTAATTTCTTTCGGGGCGACGTCCACTCATCTAGCCGCCGATGTGGATAAAAAATACGGAAAAATCAGATTGGATCTCTCGTTATCCACACAAGGCAAAAAAGCAAAGATCAACGGGCTAGAGCAGCGAAAGCTGAGCGATTTTATCGGTTCGTTAAACGTGGTTATGTTTGCGCCCGAGGATCTGGAAATCGTCAAAGGAACACCGGGGGTTCGCCGCCGGTTTCTTGACATGGAAATCGGACAGGTTGCGCCAGGATATTTGTATCATTTGCAGCAGTATCAGAAAGTGCTGGTTCAGCGAAACAACCTGCTCAAGCAAGCTTGGGGTAAAGATATGACGTCGGTGCAGCTGATGCTGGAGGTATGGAATGAGCAACTTGTTGAGCATGGTGTTAAAATTGTAAAAAAGCGGAAACAATTTATAACAAAGCTACAAAAGTGGGCTCAGGCTATTCATGAAGGGATTGCAGGTGGGACAGAAGAGTTAAAATTAACCTATGTTCCCTCCTTCGGTGAGTCAGAGGAAGAAGATGAAGCTGTCTTATTGGAGCGATTTATGATAAAGTTATCCCAAATGAGGGAACAGGAAATCCGCCGTGGCATGACTTTGGCGGGACCCCATCGTGATGATTTAGCCTTTGCCATTAACGGCAGAGAAGTGCATACGTATGGTTCTCAAGGGCAGCAGCGGACGACGGCCCTGTCTTTGAAGCTGGCCGAAATCGAATTAATTCATGAGGAAATTGGGGAGTATCCTATCCTGCTGCTGGATGATGTGTTGTCCGAGCTGGACCCCTATCGTCAGACTCAGCTGATTGAGACTTTCCAAAGCAAGGTACAGACCTTTATCACGGCAACCGGGATTGAGACGTTGAACGCAGAACGACTTAAGGGTGCCCATATTTATCACGTCCACGACGGGCATGTGGAACACTAAGGAGTGAGCGACCGCTATGTATATTCATCTGGGTGGAGAAAAGATCATCCGCTCGTCAGAGCTTGTGGCTATTTTCGATATCTCGATTGAAAAATCCTCTAAAATCTCCAAACAATACGTGAACCACGCCCAACAGCAAAAGCATGTCGAGATGATTGGCGAAGAGGAAGCCAAGTCCATCGTAGTAACTCAGAATACGGTGTATTATTCCCCCATCTCCTCAACAACACTCAAAAAGCGGGCAAACCAGTTTTTTGCCAATGCTTAACCATAGAAATCTATAGAAGTAGGTGAAAGGCATGTCTATGAATCAACCGTCTTATGATGCGGGCGAGATTCAGGTCCTTGAAGGCCTGGAGGCGGTTCGGAAACGTCCTGGTATGTATATTGGCTCCACGAGTGTCAAGGGGCTCCATCATCTGGTCTGGGAAGTTGTGGACAACAGCATTGACGAAGCGCTGGCGGGTTATTGTAACAGCATTCAAGTTGTCGTTCACGAAGATAACAGCATTACCGTTACAGATAACGGCCGCGGTATTCCGGTAAGTGAACACGCCAAAATGAAAAAATCGGCGCTGGAAGTCGTAATGACCGTGCTTCACGCAGGTGGTAAATTTGGAGGCGGAGGGTACAAGGTATCCGGTGGTCTGCACGGGGTTGGTGTATCCGTGGTGAACGCTCTCTCCAGCAAAATGATCGTCCGTGTTAAACGGGATGGACATGTATATGAGCAGGAATATCATCGTGGTGTTCCACAATATGATGTCAGAGTCATCGGTGACACAGAAGAGACAGGTACCCAAACGACCTTCTATCCGGATGAACAGATTTTTACCGAAACGACCGTATATGACTATGATACGCTTCAGACGCGGATTCGTGAGCTAGCCTTCCTGAACAAAGGCATTGCAATCAGCTTGACTGATGAACGGACAGGCGCCAGCGATTCATTCCACTATGAGGGCGGAATCAGTGAATATGTGCAGTTTCTGAATCAAAAAAGGGAAGCCCTGCATGAACAACCGATTTATGTCGAAGGTTCACGTGATATGATTCAGGTTGAAGTTGCTTTGCAATATAACGACAGCTATACCGAAAATATTTATTCTTTCGCCAACAATATCAACACCCATGAGGGCGGAACGCACGAATCAGGTTTCAAGAGTGCATTAACCCGGATTATTAACGATTATGCACGCAAAAATGGCTTGATTAAGGATAACAACGCCAATTTAACCGGTGATGATGTACGCGAAGGTTTGACAGCGATTATTTCCGTCAAGATCCCAGAACCACAGTTTGAGGGTCAGACGAAAACAAAGCTCGGCAACAGTGAAGTGCGAGGAATTGTCGAGTCTCTGTTTGCAGAGAAACTTCAGGAATTCCTAGAGGAAAATCCGGCTGTCTCCCGCCGTGTAGTCGATAAATCATTACAAGCAGCCCGTGCCCGGGAAGCAGCGCGCAAAGCACGTGAGCTTACACGTCGTAAAAGTGCGCTGGAAATCAGTTCGCTCCCAGGTAAGCTGGCGGATTGTTCCTCCAAGGACGCTTCGATCAGTGAATTGTACATCGTCGAAGGTGACTCGGCAGGTGGATCGGCCAAGCAAGGGCGTGATCGTCACTTTCAAGCGATTTTGCCAATTCGCGGTAAGATTTTGAATGTTGAAAAAGCACGCTTGGACCGTATTCTATCCAGTGATGAAATACGCTCGATGGTTACAGCAATGGGGACAGGGATCGGGGATGATTTTGACATCGCCAAAGCTCGTTATCACAAGGTCATTATCATGACCGATGCTGATGTCGATGGTGCCCATATTCGTACATTGTTGCTGACGTTCTTCTATCGTTACATGCGTAAAATCATTGATGCGGGCTATATATACATTGCTCAGCCGCCACTATTTAAAATTGAGCGTAACAAAGTTGTGCGTTATGCGAACTCTGAGGCGGAACGTGACGAGATCATCAAGGAATTTGGAGAAAATGCCAAATACAATGTACAGCGCTATAAAGGTTTGGGTGAGATGAATGCGACCCAACTTTGGGAAACCACGATGGACCCTGAAAGCCGTACAATGCTACAGGTAACGGTCAGCGATGCGATGCTGGCAGATACGCTGTTCAATACCTTAATGGGTGACAACGTAGAACCTCGTCGTGATTTTATCCAGGAACATGCAAAGTACGTGAAAAACCTAGATTTCTAATATATGCCATTCCGTGAAGTAAGAGTTCACAAGGGGCGCCTAATGGGCGTCCCTTTTCTTGTCATTAACCAGGCTGGATGGATTTGAATAATATTTAAATTCAAAGGTTTCAGGCCTTTTTCTTAGAGCGTACAGCCTTACCTGTAGATGCCGTATACCGGCCGTAGCCTACTGCATATCTGAATATTTTGTGATAGAGGCTTTTGTTTGGGAGGGAAGCGAACACTTTGATGGCTGGTCTAGTGTTGACCTCCAGAATCCACGGATAGATCTGCTGATCCAATCCCACATCCAATCCAATTTCCTTTAGCCGAGGGTATTTTTTTTGCAGCTGCCAGGCTACTCGCTCGCCTAATTTTGATAGTTTTTGCTCTAGGTGTACTGCTTCCTTTACGTCTAGATAGGGTGCTACAAGTTCATTGAAAAAGCGTACTGTACCACCACTGTGGTGATTGGTGACGACTTTGTCAGGAGCAGCTACGCGTCCTATAATAAGCGTTGTTTCCCATTGGTGTCTCAAATTCATCTGGGTTAATACCCTCAGATCGAAGGGGAGTGCTTCATGCTGAAGAAGTGGAATTCCACGCTGAATCAGATATGGACGTTTTCGTATGCGGGAAGAAACTACTCTATGCAGATCTTCTAGACTTTCGGAGGTGAAGGTATCTACTTCATAGCGAAGCACATACCAAGTTCTCTCTTCGATGATTCCTTCTTCTGTCGGTGGAAGCGGCTCTGTCAGCCTCTCTGCCCGCATAACCCCTTTTCCATAAGTACCTTTATCCGGCTTTATATAGACAGTACCATACACGGCCAACATTTCGTTCAAGTGATCAAATGTGTACAACCGTGTTTCCGGTATATATGCGGCCAATGTCGGATTGGGGAGAATGGCATTTGTTTTGGCCCACTTACTGGATACTCGCTGAATAGACAAGTATTCTCATCCCTTTCTTTTCGAAATATGAGTCATGTAGCTGGAATTCACATCCTTTAACAAAACAAGGGAAACTAAAGGACAAGCGCGTAAAACAATGATATAATAGAGAAATACGGCGTTTTTCGGAATTTTGCTAAGTAGAGCCCTGACCGTATACGTATTGTATGTGGAAAAGGCCCTTTGGGTGGGGGCTAACCCCCAGTTCAGGGGAATTTGTTATAATCAGGGCTTGTAAGATCTACAAGAAAATAGCAATCTGCCTATAAGGCAGAAGGGGAATGACGAGGGTTTTACGCTGTAAAGAGGGCAAATGCGTTTAATTGTGCTCTTTTTGTGAAAGTAATATAATTATACAGATGAGGATTTCAGCCAAAATCCTGCGCAAGGAGCGGAGTATATAGGCAGTGTCTTGTTGGGATTTTCACATAGAGAGCGCTGTATTGAAGGATGAGAAGGAGGACCAGCATGGCGGATCAAAATAACTCGCAAATCATCAATAGGGATATCGGAGTGGAAATGCGCGAATCCTTTATGGATTATGCCATGAGTATTATTGTTAGCCGTGCCTTGCCTGATGTGCGGGACGGACTGAAGCCGGTACACCGTCGTATTCTGTACGCGATGTCCGAGCTAGGCATGTCGCCAGATAAGCCTTATAAAAAATCGGCAAGAATCGTCGGTGAAGTAATCGGTAAGTATCACCCTCATGGTGATACGGCTGTATATGACACGATGGTACGGATGGCGCAGGATTTCTCCTTGCGTTATATGTTGGTGGATGGACACGGTAACTTTGGCTCCGTGGATGGAGATATGGCAGCAGCCATGCGTTACACTGAAGCACGGCTGTCCAAGATTGCCATGGAGATGCTCCGTGATTTGAACAAAGAGACCGTTGATTTTATGCCGAACTACGATGGTGAAGAGAGCGAGCCTGTCGTATTGCCTGCACGTTATCCTAACTTGCTGGTTAACGGTGTCGGCGGGATTGCAGTTGGTATGGCAACCAATATTCCTCCGCATAACTTGGGAGAAGTTATCGATGGTGTACAAGCTCTGATCGAAAACCCTGACATTACGCCGATGGAACTTATGGATTACATTCAAGGTCCCGACTTTCCGACAGCAGGTTATATCTTAGGTCGCTCTGGCATTCGTCAAGCGTACCAGACTGGCCGCGGATCTGTGACCATGCGTGCGAAGACCACCATAGAGGAGATTGGCAATAAAGCACGGATTATCGTGCATGAGTTGCCTTACCAAGTGAATAAGGCACGTCTAGTCGAGAAAATCGCTGAATTAGTACGTGACAAGCGTATAGAAGGCATTACAGATCTTCGAGACGAATCCGACCGTACGGGTATGCGTATCGTTATCGAGCTGCGTAGAGATGTGAACCCGAACGTCGTTCTGAACAATTTGTTTAAACATACGGCCATGCAGTCCAATTTCGGGATCAATATGCTTGCCATTGTAAACAATGAACCGAAGATTTTGAACCTGAAAGATGTCTTGTATTATTATCTCAAGCACCAGGTTGAGGTTATTCGTCGCCGGACAGAATTCGATCTGAAAAAAGCCGAAGCTAGAGCACACATCCTGGAAGGCTTGCGTATTGCTCTTGACCATCTGGACGAAGTTATTTCTTTGATTCGTTCTTCCCAAACTGCAGAAGCAGCCCGTGAAGGACTGATTGAGCGTTTCTCGCTGACTCTTGAGCAGGCTCAGGCTATTCTCGATATGCGTCTGCAACGCTTAACCGGTTTGGAACGTGAGAAGATCGAGAATGAATACAACGAGCTAATTCAAAAGATTATGGAATATCGCGAAATTTTGGCGAATGAGCATTTGGTGCTCAATATCATCAGCGAAGAGCTGAATGAGCTGAAAGGACGCTTTGCCGATGAACGTCGCACTGAAATTACAGTGGGTGAAGAAAGTATTCTGGATGAGGATCTCATTCCACGTGAAGACGTTATTATTACTGTAACCCATACTGGATATATCAAACGCCTACCTGTTACTACGTACCGCAGTCAAAAACGCGGTGGTCGTGGTGTAGTAGGCATGGATACCAAAGATGAGGACTTCGTAGAGCATCTGTTCATTACGAATTCACATCACCATTTGTTATTCTTTACTGATAAAGGTAAGGTGTACCGGATTAAAGCCTACGAGATTCCGGATTTAAGCCGGACAGCTCGGGGGACACCGATTATTAACCTGATTCAGATTGAACAGGGTGAGTCGATCAATGCAGTAATTCCAATTGAGGAATTTGTGGAGGACAGTTATCTGTTCTTTGCGACCCGACAAGGGATTATTAAAAAGACACCTCTTGATGACTATGCGAATATCCGCAAGGGTGGCTTGATTGCCATTAACTTGCGTGAAGATGACGCCCTGATCGAAGTGAAGCTGACTGACGGACAGCAGGAAATGATCATTGGTACAGCACAAGGCATGTCTATCCGTTTCCCTGAAAGTGATGTACGATCTATGGGGCGTAGCGCTACAGGAGTTAAAGGGATTAGCCTTGATGAAAGTGATGCTGTAATCGGCATGGATATCGTTGATACCAACCTGGATATTTTGATTGTAACAGCCAAGGGTTACGGCAAGCGTACCCCTGCTGTGGATTATCGTATCCAGAGCCGTGGAGGCAAAGGGATCAAGACGATTAACGTTACCGACAAAAACGGTCCGGTTGTTGGGCTCAAGGTTGTAAAAGCCGAAGAGGATCTGATGATTATTACAGCTAGCGGCACCTTGATCCGGACTAGCATGGGGGAAATCTCCACGATGGGACGGAATACACAAGGGGTAAGGCTGATTAATATTCGTGATGATGATGCGGTTGCAACGGTTTGTCGGGCGAACAAGAATGAGGAGCAAGATGAACTGCTTGAGGATTTATTAGAGGACGGAGGAGCTGGTGAAGAGCCAACTCTGTCATCTGCTGAACCAACTCTTGGAGGTAATACAGAAGATACGGAAGGTTACGATCCAGCATCTTCTGAGGACGAATAAGCCTTGAATATGGAAACGACATTGTTGGTTTAAAATTTAGGGGAAGGGACTCTCTGACTATTTGGTCAAGAGAGTCTTTTTTCTTGTTCAGGCTGACGAATTCAAATTTAAATGGCATAAAATGAATGTACAGGATCATTCCCAAGTAATATAATGACATCATAACTGGCAGCTGGAGCAGCTGTTGTGAGAACAGAGAGGTTGACCATGACAACTGTACCCGTATCGGAACTAAAAGCAGGACTTAAATTACAAAGCGACGTATTTACTGAAATGGGCAGCTTGCTGCTACCGAAGGGGCGCATCCTGCTACCACGTGACTTGGAGATTTTAGAGGCGTTCCTGATTCAACAAGTAGAGGTAGGGGTTGACGATCTCGTAAAGTCCAATAGCGAGCCTACCGCTGGTCGATCTGAAACAGATGAATCGCAGGAAGCTTCCTTGGATGGGCGAGATGGATCTGAACAATTCCAGGTTGAGTATGACAAAATGGTGATGCTCGTTAAAAGTGCGTTTCAGTCAGTGCTCGTCTCTAATTTATCTATATATGAGTTGCGGGGACAACTGGAGTCCTTGCTGTCCCATATTCAACGTTATAATGTAATGACCTATACTCCGCCAGCTATGATCGAAGTGGACTATATTTTTCATAATGCTGTGCTAACCTCCCTTACCTCTTACTCCATTGCACAATGGATTGGGTTGCCTCAAAAGGATTGGATGCAGGTAGCTTTTGCTGGATTGCTGCATGATATAGGGAACGCTAAGATGGACCCGTCCATTCTGTACAAGCCCTCCCAACTAACGCGGGAAGAGCAAGAAGAGATACGTCTTCATACATCACTAGGATACCAAATGCTTAGAAATGTGAAGGCTATTAACGAAGGTGTGCGTTTGGCAGCTCTTCAGCATCATGAGAAAGTGGACGGTACTGGATACCCATTGCGTCTTAAAGGGGAGCAAATCCACATATACGCTAAAATTGTCGGGGTGGCTGATGTATTTCATGCCATGACTTTGGAGAAAACATATCGACCTGCCCAATCACCATATTTGGTTTTAGAGCAAATCAAATCAGAATCATTTGGAAAGCTGGACCCAAGTGTCGTGCAAGTCTTCATTCAAAAGTTAACCCAGTTCAATAATGGGACCAAGGTACGTCTTAGTGATAACCGAACAGGGGAAATTATATTCGCTGATCGGGATCACCCGACTCGTCCGTTGATTCAAGTAGATGGGGAGATCATTAACTTGATGCTTCAAAGAGAGCTTTATATCGAGTGTATTGTTACTTAACTAAGTTTTTTTAAAAAACAGTTGCACAATATAGTGAATATATGATATATTATTTCTTGTCGCTTCAAGTTGTAAAAAAGAGAGCGAAAAACACTTTCGAAAAAAAGTGTTGACACAGAACTAGAAAACATGATAAACTATAAAAGTTGCTGAGGGGAACAATGAAAACTCCGAAGCAAGCAAAAATGTTTGATCTTTGAAAACTGAACAACGAGTGAGTAAACTGATTTTGTTCGCAAAATCAAACATGAGATATTTTATCTCGTCAGTTTCAAAATGAGCTAATCGCTCTTTCGATAAACCAGCTTCGGTTGGTCTTTAATGGAGAGTTTGATCCTGGCTCAGGACGAACGCTGAATTGACCCCAAAAAGTTAGACACAGACAGACTTAGGCTGCTACAGAGGACTGAATGCGGTATTCTACCGGCGACAGTCCTCTGAGCTTTTGTTTGGTTCTTCGATAGTTGTAGTAGTGAATATATTGATGTAGTTCTTGAATGAAATGTTCAATGGATTCAAATTCTTGAATATACAGAAGTTCCGTCTTTAAGATTCCAAAGAAATTCTCTACCACGGAGTTATCCAGGCAGTTCCCTCGGCGTGACATACTTTGTGTGACTCCTCTCTCAGAGAGCATATACTGGTAGCGCTTTTGTTGATATTGCCACCCTTGATCAGAGTGCAGGATGAGATTGTGTTGCTCTGGTAGCTTCTCTAAGGCCTTTTCGAGCATCTCTGTGACCATAGAGAGAGTCGGTCTTCTAAAAATGGTATAGCTGATGATTTCACGGTTATATAGATCCATAATTGGAGACAGATATATCTTTTGTCCAAACAAGTGGAATTCCGTCACATCAGTAACCCATTTCTCATTAGGTACCATCGCATTAAAATCTCTCTTCAAGACATTTGGAGCTATTTTTCCTTCGGCTCCTTTGTATGAACGGTATTTCTTCCTACGAACCATACAATGAAGCCCTAACTCCTTCATTAAGCGCTGAACTGTCTTATGATTGATTGGAGTCATTTTGCGAATCTCCCTGGTCATGGTTCGGTATCCTGCTCGACACTTTAATTCATCATTAAATACACGCTGCATTTCTGTTTTCACATCGGCGTACTTATCAGGCTTGTTCCACTTTTTCACGTGATAATAGTAAGTGCTTCGAGGAATGCCTGCAATGTTGACAAGCTCTTTGACGTTAAATTCATGCCTTAGCTCGTAAATCACAAGAGCTTTGTCGTCGTTTGTAATGAGTTTTTTTCTTGAACTAAGGCATTCAATTTTTTTAAGTACGTTACCTCCATACGAAGGCGTTGGTTTTCCTTAATCAGCTCATCTATAACACTTTCATTTGCCTCCAGTTCTTTCTGTGGCTCTTTATTAGCTGTCCGTCCTCGTCGCTCCATATAGAGTCCTTCAGGGCCTTCATTTCGATAAATGCGTTCCCAAGTCCGAATGGATCTATCTTGTACGTCATGCTTCTTCGCAGCAGCTTTATAACTCAAATGGTTCTCATGCATATCTTCTAATATGTACTGCTTTTGTTCTCCAGTAAAAGTCCTGTGTGTTCCCTTATTGATCAACCCCGCAGCTCCATGCTTGGAGTATGCAGCTACCCATTCATTAACCGTTACATGGTTCATTCCATACTTACGAGCTGCTTCGTTCTCGGACAGCCCTCCCTCAAGTACATCTATAGCAACTTTTATTCGTATTTCTTCGCTGTATTTGACCATAAAGTAAAATCCGCACCCTTTCTTCTTAGAGGATTATATCATGTGTCTAAGATTAGCAGCCTGGACGGAAGGGCTTCACCCCCGACCATAATGGCCTTCACGTCTTGCAACGCGCGGGAGCCTGCTTCATGACCCAGCAGCATTTGCAAACGGGATGGTGTCATTTGCAGCATTTCAATATGATGATGAGCAATCAATTCACCCAGCGCCTGTGGATTCACCTGATGCTGGCTATCGCCAAGCACCACCGTCATTCCACCCAGCAGGGGCAGGATGGTCTCCAAGACAAAAATATCGAATGAAATGGTCGTCAGTGACAAAATGGTTTGGCTCGCATTAAAATCAATGACTTCGCGCATCCCTGTAATAAAGTTGAGGACCGAGCGATGCTGAAGCATAACTCCTTTCGGATTACCCGTCGAGCCAGAGGTATAGATGACGTAAGCCAAATGCTCTGGGCGGGTAATCGCCTCCAGGTTGCCACTCTCTCCCTGATACAATGCTGCATCCTCAAGAAATAGGATATTGGCATGGCATTGGTGTTCTTCTGCCAAATCACGACGGGTCAGAAGCACTGCCGCCTCGCTGTCTTCCAGCATGTATGCAATACGGGAGGACGGAAATTCGGGATCAATCGGCACATAAGCACCACCTGCTTTTAAAACGGCTAGCAGACCTACGATCATTTCCACGGAGCGCTCCACCAGCAGACCGACCAGTTTGTCAGGTCCTACTCCCTGTGCTTGAAGCACTCGTGCCAGCGAATTCGCCCGTTCATTTAGCTCCTGATAAGTCAGACTCTGATGTCCAAACACCAATGCCACCTGATCTGGTGTACACTCCACCTGAGCCTCGAACAGCTGATGGATCGTCTGATGAGACGGAAATGCAATAGCCGTGTCATTAAATCCGGCTGTGATCTGTTGTTTTTCGGCTCCTGTGAGTAGTTCCAGCTCTTCAACCCGAACATGCGGGTTGAGCGAAATTTGCTCCAAGAGACGCGCAAAATGTCCATACAGACGCTCAATACCTGCTTGATCAAAGCTGAGCGTATTATACATAAAACGAATCTTGATGCCTTCACCTGGCATAACGACGACATTCAGATCATAGTTGGTTTCTTCTGTAGCCACCACATTCGAAATCGTAAATTTATCCTGTCCCTCGCTGCCCAACTGCTCTACCTGCTGCTCCACCGGGTAATTTTCAAATATCATAATATGGTTGATTAAATCCTGCTTCTGCTCGGTCAGTGCCTGGATTTCATACAGCGGGAACGCATCATAGGCATTGGAAGCCAGGGCCTGCCGCTGTGTCCGTTTCATCAGCTCGGCAAAGGTCTCACCTTGTTCAGACTGCACACGCACTGGAATCGTATTAATGAATAGCCCGATCATGTACTCCACACCTGGAATATCCCCTGGACGACCGGACACAACGCTGCCGAACACGACATCCGAACTGTTGTTATACTTCTGCAATAAAACGCCCCATACGGTCTGAATCAGCGTATTGATCGTCACCTGGTTTTGCTTCGCCACCCGTTCGATCTGAGCCACCAGCTCTGGCTGGAAGTCACGTTCCAGATCTTCAGCGACATATTCCCCGACTTGCATCGATTTCGGCAGGGCTTTTTGCTGCGGAAGTGTAATTTGCTGCTCGTAGTCCGCCAGATACCCACGCCAGTATTGCAGGGCCGCCTCACGGTCCTGACGTTCCAGCCATTCGATAAAGCGACTGAACGGCGTGACAGGCTCCAGTGCTGGCTCATGGCCCGCGCGCAATGCCAGATAGCTGCCGAATACCTCCTGGGTCATAAAGGACAGGCACCAGCCATCCATCAAAATGTGATGGAAGCTCCAAACAAAGTGGTATGTTTCATCCCCGGTTTGCAAAATCGAGACACGAATGAGCGCATCCTCTGCGAGGCGGAATCCTTTCGCTTTATCCTCGAGGACAAAAGCTTCCACCCGAGCTTGTCGTTCCTCTTTTTCTAGTCCGCGCAGGTCTTCATAGTACAACTCTCCGCTACGATGACGGAAAACGACCTGCACAGGCTCATCCTTCCAGGTGTTGATAACGTTCGTCCGCAATGCCTCATGACGCTGTACGAGCAGATCCAAGCTCTTGCCGAACGTAACCACATCAAAACGCCCGTGCAACTCAAAGGTAGCCTGCTCAAAATAAGCCGCCGAATTCTCATCCAGCAAACTATAGAAGAGCATCCCCTTTTGCATCGGCGTCAAAGCATACACATTTTCCAGCTCGCCCAGATCGCGCGTATCTTCCACCAATTGCTCCAGCTCGTCCAGCGTGACATGGTTTAACAGGACATCACTTGGGGTCAGCACCGTTCTCTCTTGGGTGACACAATGATGAATGATTTCTCGCAAGCCGGATGCCAGCAGTTCTCCAAGCCGTGCAACCGTTTCATGACGGAATTGCGTTGTGCCATAGCGAATCGTGAACATCAACTCGCCATCCTCAATGACTCCATTGATATCCAGTGCAAAATCCATAGCCGCGTTCGTGCTGACAGGCACACCAATGGAATAGGCGGAAGGCTGTAGATCATTGCCTTTATAATCCTGATCGAATTGGCCCAAATAGTTAAAACTGATCTCAGGCTGAGCCTGTAACTGCACGCCTGCTTTCTCCAGTACATTCATATCGGACAGATAGCGTAAAATCCCATAGCCGATGCCTTTTTGCGGAATATGACGCAGCCCTTCCTTGGTCCGCTTGATCAGGCGAGCGGTATGTCCCCCTTCTCCCAGACTTCCATCCAGTACAACCGGGAACTGGCTCGTAAACCAGCCGACTGTGCGCGTAATATCCACATCCGGTACAATGGCTTCCCGTCCATGGCCCTCCAGGTTGATCAGCACCCGTTCGGAACCAGACCAGTCATAGACGGCTTTTCCGAGCGCAGCCAGCAACAGGTCATTCATTTCCGTGTTGTACGCGCGATGAGCTTGTTTGAGTAGCTGCTCGTGACCATCAAAAGCGACTTTGTCCACTAGGTGGCTTTGCGTTAACAACAGCTCTGCTCCCGAGTCGTCCAGCATGTAGCGGATACGCTCCTCCGGATACGTCGGATCGATGGGGACATATGCACCTCCGGCTTTCAAAATGCCTAACATCCCCACAATCATATCTACCGAACGCTCGGTCATCAGACCTACCAGCCGATCCTTCATCACGCCTTGACTGCGCAAGGTACGAGCCAGACGATTCGCACGTTCATTCAGCTCGCGATAAGTCAGCCGCTCTCCTTCAAAGTACAACGCTGGCTGTTCCGGTGTCTGCACTGCTTGTGCTTCGAATAAGCCATGGATCGTTTGCTCGCTTGGATACTCGGCAGCTGTATCTCCCCATATACTGAGAATTTGCTCGCGTTCCTGCTCGCTTAGTACATCCAGCTCCTGCACTCGAATGTTCGGATTCGCTACTACTTGCTCCAGCAGCTGTATCAAATGGCCCTGAGTCCGTTCCACCGCTTCCCGATCATATAACTTCGCATTGTATTCGAATCGGATTTTCATCGCTTCCTGCGGCATCACGACCAGATTGAAATCATAGTTCGTTTGTTCGATCATGCCTGCATTGCTGATTACAAAATCCGACGCTGCACCTTCACCAAGCTGCTCGACCTGCTCTTCCACCGGATAGTTTTCAAACACGATAATGTGGTTAATGAGGTCTTGCTTCTGCTCGGTCAAGGCTTGAATTTCATACAGCGGATACGTTTCATAATCCTGAGAAGCCAGCGCCTGCTGCTGATTCGCTCTAATCAGGTCGGCAAAGGTGTCCTCAGCCTGGCTGCGGATACGAATTGGGATGGTGTTAATGAACAAGCCCACCATATTTTCGATCCCCGAAATCTCAGCCGGGCGACCCGATACGACACCGCCAAAGACGGCATCGTCACTACCGTTGTACTTTTGAAGTAGTAGGCCCCAGGCGGTTTGCAGTAACGTATTGGCGGTCACGTGGTACTGCTTGGCCACCATTTCCATACGTCCCGTCAAGTCTTTGCCCAGATCGCATAGTACATGCTCAAATTGTTCACCGTCTGCTTTCGCACCTGCTTTTCCGGTTGGAATTGACGTTTGCTGATCATAGCCGAGCAAATATTCCTTCCAGTATGAGGCTGCTTCTTCTACATCCTGGGCTTCCAGCCACGCAATATACTGACTGTATGGAGTCACGGGCGCGAGCTTTGGTGCTCGATGCTCCACGGCTGCAAAATAAGCCTCAAACACCTCATCTGTTACCAGCGCCACACACCAGCCATCCATCAAAATGTGGTGAGAGCTCCATACAAAATAATAATCCTCATCACCGGTCCGTAAAATCGCCACGCGCATCAATGCATCCCGGGACAAATCGAATCCGGCTGCCTTGTCCTGGCGAATAAATTCCTGCACATACGCGTCACGTTCCTGATCGTCCAAATGACGCACATCTTCATATCTGAAACCAACTTCCTTGCGGCGGAAAATCACCTGCACGGGCTCATCCTGCCAGCCGCTGATGAAATTGGCTCTAAAGATCTCATGCCGCTGTGCCAATTGATTTAAGCTATCTTGGAAAATATCCGCTTGAAAGCGTCCATGTAGATCAAAGGTCGTTTGTTCAAAATAAGCCCCGGACTCTGCATCCATCAGACTATGGAACAACATGCCTTTTTGCATCGGGGTCAGTGCATATACATTTTCCACTTCCCCGATGTCACGAGTCCGCTCTACCAACTGATCCAGCTCAGCCAGGGTTACATGTTTAAGCATGACATCGCTTGGCGTCAGCTCTTGCTGTTTGCGGCCTGCGCAATGCGTAATGATTTCCAGCAAGCTTGCTCTGAGCGCTTCCGCTAGCTGCTCCATCGTTTCCCTGCGATATTCCTGATGGCTGTAGCTGATCGTCAATTGCAATTGGCCTTCTGAAATCAGTCCGTTCAGATCCAGTGTGTGCGATCTAGCTGCATGTTCGCTCAGGTCTGCACCGCTAGCGTAAGGAGACACGCCAATGGATTGATTTTGCATATCCTGGTCAAATTGTCCCAAGTAGTTAAAGCTAATTTCAGGTTCGGTTCCAAAATGCTCCTGCTCACATGCTGCGGACAAGTATCTCAGCATCCCGTAGCCAATACCCTTTTGCGGAATCCGGCGCAGCCCTTCTTTCACCTGTTTGATGCGCTGTGAAAGATCTTGCCCTGCGCTCATATCCAGCACAACCGGGAATTGAGTCGTAAACCAGCCCACCGTGCGTGTAATATCCAGCTCTGGCAAAATGGATTCCCGGCCATGGCCTTCCAGGTTGACGAGCACGCGTTCGATACCCGCCCAGCGATGAATAGCTAGGCCAAGTGCAGTCAGCAGCAAATCATTCATATCCGTGTTGTAGGCACGATGTGCCTGTTTTAATAACTGCTCCGTTTCCTGAGCTGTCCACGTGACCGTCATGAGCTCGCTGTCTTTATTTAAGGAATGAGAAGGTGATTCGTCTTTTGGAAGCGGCTCATACATTCCCTGTTCCACTTCTTGCCAGAATGCAAGTTCTGCTGCCATGTCTGGACCGTTCGCATAGTGAGACTGGCCCTCTGCCCAGGTGCGGAACGAATCCGTTTTGTGCGGAAGACGAGCCGTTTCTCCATTCAATGCCTGTTCATAGGCTGTCGTAAGGTCCTCGAACAAAATGCGCCAGGATACGGTATCCACCACTAAGTGATGAATAGCCATCAGCAAATGGTCTCCATCGGAGCAATGGAACAGCCCCAGTTTCACCAGCGGTCCTTCGCTTAAATGAATGCCTGCCTGAATTTCATTCGCTTTGGCCTCGATCGCCGCGGACACCTCTGGCTCATGGCTGAAATCTACACGTTCCAGGGTATACAGCTCACCCTCGCCAATGGCGCGGTTCCAAGCTTCATATCCGTGCTCGGTAGGGCGGAAAACGATTCGCAGCGCATCGTGATGGCTAACGATGTGGTCCATCGCTGTGCGCAGTGCCACTTCATCAAAACCGTCCTGGCTATGCAGCATAATCGACTGGTTATGATGATGCGCATCCGTCAGGTTCTGCTCAAAGAACCAATGTTGAACAGGTGTCAGTTTCACCGCGCCCACCACTTCGCTCTGATCCGCCAATCGGGTAACGGATTGGACTTTCAGCGCCAATGTAGACACTGTTGGGTGGCTGAACAGGTCTTTCATCTCCAGTCGATAGCCGGCTTGCAGCAAGCGGGACGAGACTTGCAGCGCTTTGATCGAATCGCCGCCCAGCTCAAAGAAGTTATCCTGCGTGCCTACGGCTTCCACGCCCAGTACTCCGGCCCATACCGCAGCCAGTACCTGCTCCACCTTCGTACGCGGGGCCATATAGGCTGCTCCCGTATGGATGCTGCCTTCTGGCTCCGGCAAGGCCTTACGGTCGATTTTGCCGTTGCTGGTCAGCGGGATCGTCTCCAGACGCATCAGACGTGCAGGCACCATGTGCGCGGGCAGTCCGGCTTCCAGTGCGGCCTGTACTTCCTCAATCCGCAGCTCGGTTGCTCCCGTGAGGTATCCGCACAAATACTTGTGCCCACGCTCGTCGACTACGCCTATCGGCCTCGCCTTAGGTCCCGACTTACCCTGAGCGGACGAACCTTCCTCAGGAACCCTTAGGCTTTCGGCGGATCTGATTCTCACAGATCTTTTCGTTACTCATACCGGCATTCTCACTTGAATGCAGTCCAGCGCTCCTTCCGGTACACCTTCAACCCGCATTCAACGCTCCCCTACCCCTGATGCAAAGCATCAAGCCATAGCTTCGGTGGTGTGTTTAGCCCCGTTACATTTTCGGCGCAGAGTCACTCGACCAGTGAGCTATTACGCACTCTTTCAATGGTGGCTGCTTCTAAGCCAACATCCTGGTTGTCTGTGCAACTCCACATCCTTTCCCACTTAACACACACTTGGGGACCTTAGCTGATGGTCTGGGCTGTTTCCCTTTCGACAATGGATCTTAGCACTCACTGTCTGACTCCCGGAACTAAATCTATGGCATTCGGAGTTTGACTGAGCTTGGTAACCCTTGCGGGCCCCGCACCCAATCAGTGCTCTACCTCCACGATTCTTTTTTCCGAGGCTAGCCCTAAAGCTATTTCGGGGAGAACCAGCTATCTCCGGGTTCGATTGGAATTTCTCCGCTACCCCCACCTCATCCCCGCATTTTTCAACATGCGTGGGTTCGGGCCTCCAGTGCGTGTTACCGCACCTTCACCCTGGACAGGGGTAGATCACCCGGTTTCGGGTCTACGTCCACGTACTCACCCGTCCGCCGCTAGGTTATTTAGAAGCAAGCTTCTAAGTAACCCCGCTCGACTTGCATGTATTAGGCACGCCGCCAGCGTTCGTCCTGAGCCAGGATCAAACTCTCCATTAAAGACCAACCGAAGCTGGTTTATCGAAAGAGCGATTAGCTCATTTGAAACTGACGAGATAAAATATCTCATGATTTGCTTCCATTTCATACAGCCAGATAGCATGTACCAAAATTTCAGCGTTGGATTTTGTAAACAAAATCCCTACTCACTCGTTGTTCAGTTTTCAAAGATCAAACTTTTTTTTATTTCGTTGCCATTCTCACTCTCAACAGCAACTCTTATATAATATCACATTCCAACCGATTTCGCAATAACTTTTTTCGAGGAGCTTTTTCCTTCTAAATTTGTTCTGCTAATTGGCTGACCGGCGAAACATATTATTTAATGGGCCGGAATAAGATTATACCACATATCCAAATCATTTAGCAAGCATTTTTTCTAAAATAATTTGGGATTAATTTAAAATTAAAACAAACCCAAAAACCGATGATCGTACACTACAGCTGCCTTTTAAGGAACCACAAATCAAGAGGACTTCAATCTGAAAAATATAAGGAAAAGCCAGCGAGTTTATCGCCGGCTTCCTGTTGATCAACAAAATATTATGTTATGGAGTATGATGGCTAAAATATTGAAGCGTTCCTGTTGGATAAGAGTTCCACTCTCCCGGAAGGT
This sequence comes from Paenibacillus ottowii, assembly GCF_050516475.1. NCBI lineage: Bacteria > Bacillati > Bacillota > Bacilli > Caryophanales > Paenibacillaceae > Paenibacillus > Paenibacillus ottowii. Next base: position 3,431,171 of record NZ_CP191577.1, read on the forward strand.
TATAAGAGGAGGAACCAGACTTAATCCCCGATTTTCGGATAATAGTCCCATTATTCGGCATAAATTGTGTTTTGCCGTCAGGATCACCTAACACGTCGATCGTTACACCGTTCTTTTTCAGGACATAGCCTGTCGTTACATTTTTATCTGATTCTGATAACATCATTTCATCATTATAGTAGGCCGCAGAAATGATATCGAAATAGTCATAAAAGATGGAATCGATAAATATATAAGGCATGCCTTTCCAAAACGAATTAATAGGCTGGCTCCACACCTTGGGAGTATTTGTAGCTAGATTGTACTGATGAATCTCAAGTGAGTATCCTGCATTTTCTATAGGTTTAGAAGTATCCCCTACTGGATTGTAAAACAACTCAATAGCAGTACGGGTTTTATCCAAGGATAGATACTGGGAAAAATATAGATCCTCTGGCCCTTGAGGATTTGCTATCACTTGGAATACAGCGGCAGATCCGCTCGCCCCGATCACCCAGTAGTATTGAGAAATATCCCCGTTCCATGTCCAAACCGTCCCATTAAGAGGGATTGGACCAGTAAAGGTAGAATCTGGCGTACCCGAATAGACTTTAAATGAAGTTTCACCCGGGAACACTGTTGACATGTCATAAGTAATCGGATCTTTGACCCCTTGTTTGGTTCGGATTTGAACCATTCCGTTCGTCGCAAGAGGAGCATTTGTTACCTGAAAATTATAGGTGGCTGTTCCGCCATGCCCGTCATCCGCAGTAATCGTTACCTTGGTGCTTCCTGCCTGATTACCCGGAGTAAGAGTCAGCATTGATCCGTTAACCTCTGCATTTGCCATACCGCTCGATTCAACAGTAGAAGTAAACGTCAGGGCATCCCCGTCAGCATCACTGAACAATTGAGATAGGTCGTAGCTTCTTGCATTGGTAACTCCTGCAGTCAACACTTGTTCATAAATGGCAGCTTCTACTTGAGGGCGCTGATTTAAAGATGGGTTAGACGAACCGGATGACTGGACATTGACCTGGAAGGTAGTTGAAGTTTCCCCCCCGCGACCATCCGTAGCCTTGATTTCTATGCTTGTCGTCCCTGCACTTAGTGCCTGAATTTTCAATTGATCTCCAGTGATTTCCGCCGAAGCAACAGACGGAACAGAAGAGGTTGCCTTAAAGGTCAACGTATCTCCATCAGGATCTGTAAAAACAGTACCTAAATCGAGTGAGTAAGCCGCATCACCTACAGTAAGCGACTGGTCGGCAGGTTTAGTTTCTACTGGATTTTGATTCTGTGGAGGTCCAGCCGTGACGGTGGTTTTGAAAGTTTCGTTTACTTCCCCTCCCCGGCCATCTGTTGCTTTGATCGATACTAATGTGCTACCAATCGTTAATGGTGTAAGAGTGAGCACATCCCCATAAACGGCAGCAGTCACAACAGTCGGCTCAGAAACGCTATGAACATCGTAGGTTAAAACATCGTTATCAGGACTGGAGAAGAAATTATTTAAGGACAATTGAATATCACCTGTATTTATTTCTTTTATCTGATCCGGAATCCTTGTGGAAATCGGGGATTCATTAACAGTAACATCAAAATCAGTAATAACCTCGCCCCCGCGGCCATCTTTTGCTGTAAGCTGAATCGTTGCCGTTCCTGAGGAAGCAGCATGGACCGTGGCTATGTTTCCGTTAACGGATACAGCAGCAACTGACAAATCTGAAGATTCTGCCAAAACGTCCACAGGGTCGCCATCAGGATCGTGGAATACTGAGGATAAATCCACGATAAAGTCTGCTTTGCCTAAAATAAGTGTCTGATGACCCGGCTTCTGGTCTATAACTGGATTTTGGTTAGGTACAGCGGTTACTTCCATTTGAAACGACTGGATTGTGCTGCCCCCATGGCCATCAGATGCCTTAACAGACACTGATGTTTTGCCAATTTTTAATGGTGTAATAGTGAGCATGTCCCCGTTTAACACTGCAGTCGCAATGGAAGAATCAGCAATATTATCAATGCTGTATGACAACGAATTCTGCTCACGGTCAGTAAAGAAGTCTTTTAAAGATAATTGTATGTCGCCTGAATTGATTTGTTTCGTCTGATCCGGAATTCGTAAGGATGCCGGAGCTTCATTAACGGTAATATCAAAATTAGTTTTAACCTCGCCTCCACGGCCATTTGCCGCTTTTAGCTGGATGTTTGCTATCCCTGAGGAAACCGCATGAACCATGGCCTGATTTCCGTTAACGGAGACCGTCGCAATGGAAGGATCCGAGGATTCTGCCGAAATGGTCAGTGGTTTGCTGTCCGGTTCAAGGAATACCGGGGATAAATCCAGGATATAGTCCGCGTCGCCCACAGTGAGCGTTTGGTTGCCTGGCTTCTGATTTACAACCGGATTTTGATTAGGTCCAGCAGTTACCGCTAATTGAAACGACTGGCTTGCACTGCCTCCCCGACCATCAGATGCCTTGATAGTAACTTGGGCATGTCCTACAGCTGCCGGAGTTAATACCAATTGATCACCCGTCAGGGTAAAGGTGGCAATGGAAGGATCATCGATCGCAACCTCATAGGTCAGGGGATCATTTTCAGAATCCGTAAAATACGATCCTAAAGATAAGGTTACGTCGCCGCTTCCCAGCTGTTCGCTTTGGTCAGGGATACCCAATGAAACAGGAGACTCATTAACACGGACCTTGAAACTCGTTCCCGCTTTTTTCCCGGCCTGGTCATCTGCGGCGATCGTAATAGTCGCAGTCCCTTTGCCAACGGCCTTGATAAACAGGTTGGTTCCCTCTACTCGGACTGTACTGATTTTTGTACTAGACGACACAGCCGTATATTTGAGCTCAGACTGCTCCTCATCCGTAAAATGCCCAAGCAAGTCAATTTGAAGTTCAGAATCGCCCACCGTTACGGCTTGATCGTCATATTTGGTCACTAACTTCGGTGCTGTATTGGTCACAACCGCAGAACGCGAGCTACTGGAAGAGCTGCCGGAAGAAGTTGCAGTCACTCCTGATACTGTTGAAGAGGACACCCCTGCTGCAAATGAAGTATTCGCGACTTGGCTGGAGGAGCTTACACTAATATTTGCTCCAGAGTTATTTACTTGTAAATTTGAAATGGTTCCGGCTACCTCCAGACTGACCGGAGAGGAATTGTTCACAACCAATGTATTAATGGAGGCCTGGCCTGTCAGAGCTACGGGCTGATCACTGTTGACTGACAATTGCTGAATAGTACCCTGCAAGTTTACTTGCTTGGCACCAGTAAGAACATTCAACTGCTGTATCGATGTGGATGCATCATTTTCGAGCGTTGCATTGGAAGTCAACGTCATTTGATCCACCGTCGAATTTCCTTGAATGACAACGTGGACATCCTGTTTGGAGACCTCGATATCCTGCAGCTCAGATGCGTCAAACAATACGGTGTTTTGGTCACCACCCTGAATATATGTTTTTCCCTTTACCGTAAATTTAGAGGCATAGAAATCATGTTCAAGGCTTGATTTTACTGTAAAACTATTTTTGACATTCAAATTCGTAACCGAAATGTAATCGCCGTCAATAGATAGATCTCCGTCAATCGAGGAGTTATGACCATCTAATACAAGATTGCCGCTGAATTCGGAAGCTTGCCCGATCGGGGCTTGTCCGCTCGCATGGATGACCAGTTTAGTGATCGATTCAATAGTCCGCTGTGATGCTACAAATTGAATATCGGCTCCTTTGAGAATTTCCTGGTTAGAGGTTTGCAGGATTCCTTTAACTGAATCCGAGAGTTTATATTCAATCCCGTTAATCCAGGCCTTTCCGTCCTCTACTTTTTGGAGTTGGACTACATGGTCCTTAGGGAAAAAGGTAGACATCATATACTGGGCTATGTCTTGACGCTGAACAGACGATTTAGGTTTGAAACCGGACTGCACCGACTTCATGGAGCCCGACTGTAAAGCCGTATTAACGTATGGCCGTGCCCATGGGCTGACCCGATTCCAATCAGTAAGTTTAGCAGACTCCGTGGCGTCAGCTGTAATAGGAAGCCCGGCGGCCCGCATAAGCAGAACCGCAGCCTCCTCCCTGGTTACTACCGCTTTAGGTCTGAATTCGGAGCCATCGTCTCCATTCATGAGTCCTGCACGGTGTACAGCCTCAATATAAGGACTCGACCAACTTTTCGCGTCTACATCCGAGAAGCTGCTGCTTGGAACTTTAGAAATAGAGAGTTGCAGAGCTTGAGTCAATAGAACCGCCATTTCTTGACGAGTCAACAAATCCGTTGGCCGATAAAATCCGGATGGGTCGCCATGCAGAAGTCCAGCTTCAATGGCTTGCAGGATGCTTGTCTTTTGCTCTGAAGTAATATTATTGATGTCTTTAAAAGGCAGGCTAGCCAGAGCTACTCCGTTTGACGCATCACTGGCCGCAGATGCAATTGTCTGCAAAGCAGTTGGAGCAACAAGTGCAGCCAAGGCTAATGTAATCAGCCATTTATTGGGTTTAGAACTCATGATGTTCCCTCTATTCTTTTTATTCATTACGGTGCCTCACTGCTAAAGGTACCGATATTATCCGTATAATCGATTCCTTCATCAATCCATTCACTTGCCTCGTAGTGGCCTGCATTTCCATGAGTAATACCGGATTGTCTAGCTAAAGTAGTATGAGGCTGAAACACTGCAGTATCAACCAACTGATTATCGTAATAGAGCGATAAAGTGACAGGTGCTGAATCATCGTTGTAAAATCCCATATCCATGAAATAATCTACATGCGCATCACCAAAATACATAGTTTCTCCTATCACAAAAGTAGCTTTACTTGGAATAATGGCACCAGCCTCTTGACTTATTACGATCGAATCTCCACCGCTACTACGTTCAATTCTAATTTTTGAAGCATCTAACTCCTCAGAACCCGCATTATAAAGCTCAATAATCTGCATCATAGGGTCGCTCTCCCCCCATGCCAACTCGGAGAAGAAAAGTCCCTTCTTTTCTCCAACAATGACTTGGAAGGTCGTTTGAACGGTTCCACCCTCCCCATCATCTGCGGTGACTGTAACTGTAGCACTTCCCACTGCAAGCGGGGTAATACTCAGTTGGTCACCTGTGACGGAAACCGTTGCTACGCCAGGGTCCGATGAACCAGCGGAATACGCTAGGGAATCCAAATCTTCATCTGCAAAAGTTGAAGCAAGTCCAATCGTTGTGTCCATAGCACCCGCTTCTGTAGAAATATCATTAATCGTGCTTTGAACAACAGGAGCGTGATTAACCGCAGGCAAAGGAGTCACCGTTATAGTAAAATTCGTATCCACCGTGCCACCGTTGCCGTCGTTTGCTGTTACGGTAATCGTGGCGGCGCCCGCATTCACTGGCGTAATTTTCAGGTCACTTCCGGTTACCGATACTGTCGCTACGCCCGCATCCGTCGAGGTTGCGGTGTATGTCAGGGCGTCACTGTCTTCATCTGTAAACACACCTGCAAGGCTCATCGTCTTAACTCCGTCCGCAGCTCCTGTCGTCACATTACTGATCGACGTTTCCACCGTCGGTGCATGGTTCACAGCTTCTGGGATCACCGGCGTGATCGTTACGTTGAACTGCGTATCCACCGTGCCACCGTTGCCGTCGTTTGTTGTTACGGTAATCATGGCGGTGCCCGCATTCACTGGGGTAATTTTCAGGTCGCTTCCGGTTACCGATACTGTCGCCACGCCCGCATCCGTCGAGGTTGCCGTGTATGTCAGTGCGTCGCTGTCTTCATCTGCAAACACACCTGCAAGGCTCACCGTCTTAACTCCGTCCGCAGCTCCCGTCGTGAAATTGCTGATCGACGTGTTCACCGTCGGTGCATGGTTCACAGCTTCCGGGATCACCGGCGTGATTGTCACGTTGAATTGTGTATCCACCGTGCCACCGTTGCCGTCGTTTGCTGTTACGGTAATCGTGGCGGCGCCCGCATTCACTGGCGTAATTTTCAGGTCACTTCCGGTTACCGATACTGTCGCTACGCCCGCATCCGTCGAGGTTACGGTGTATGTCAGGGCGTCACTGTCTTCATCTGTAAACACACCTGCAAGGCTCACCGTCTTAACTCCGTCCGCAGCTCCCGTCGTGAAATTGCTGATCGACGTGTTCACCGTCGGTGCATGGTTCACAGCTTCCGGGATCACCGGCGTGATCGTTACGCTGAACTGCGTATCCACCGTGCCACCGTTGCCGTCGTTTGCTGTTACGGTAATCGTGGCGGTGCCCGCATTCACTGGCGTTATTTTCAGGTCGCTTCCGGTTACCGATACTGTTGCCACGTCCGCATCCGTTGAGGTTGCCGTGTACGCCAGGGCGTCGCTGTCTTCATCTGCAAACACACCTGCAAGGCTCACCGTCTTAACTCCGTCCGCAGCTCCCGTCGTTACATTACTGATCGACGTTTCCACCGTCGGTGCATGGTTCACGGCTTCGGGGATCACCGGCGTGATTGTTACGCTGAACTGGCTGTTTATGGTCCCGCCCTTGCCGTCGTTCGCCGTAACTGTGATCTTGGTTGTTCCTGCACTCACCGGTGCGAGGGTCAGCTGACTTCCATTCACTGATACCGTCGCTACGTTCGTGGCTGAAGTTTCTGCTGTGTAGGTCAGAGTGTCTCCATCAGCATCAGTAAAACTATTTGCCAGATTAATCTTTTTAGGCTCATTTGCTGTATTTAACGTAATATCAGCAAACCCGGCAGTAACGCTTGGCGCATGGTTAGTCACTGATTTTGTTGAACTTCCACCTCCAGAGGAAAATGTCACGCTGCTCGACGTAACTGTATTCGATTCTTGAACCGTTCCGTCAGCGGACTGAATTTGTCCAATCTGCTTTTGTAATTCGTTGTAATTTTGAATAACTTGTGAAACGGATGCATCTTTAGGCAGCTTAATCGTTTCAACTTTAAAATTCGGGTTCAATGTCACTTTAGCGTTCGCGTTGGCAACTTGAAGCTCCCCAATTGTTCCGGTTCCTTTAATAGAAATACCATTACCAGAATTCAGAGTAAGATGGTTTACATTGCCATTCAGCTGGATATTAGAAACACCGTTATTAAGCTCGATTATTCCTTTGATATCCCCTTTAATCTGAACACCATCACCTGAAACTCGAAGCAGGCTGCTTTCCGGTAGCCCATTGGTGTTTAAGACAACATCTTTTTGTACGATTTCCAATTGTTGCAGCCCGTCCACATTACGATTGCGCGAATTAAACTTTAATGTAGCTCCTTTTAACGCATCTTTATTGGAGTTTCCGATTAAATCTTTCAACTTTCCTTCTATTAAATAGGGAACATTATCAATCGTTACAATGTCTCCATCAATGTTATTGATCGTAGCTGTTTGCTCTTGAGTTTTGAAAATATCCAGCAGGAAAGGAGCAATATCCTCCCTTTTTACTTCACCTCTGGGATTGAGCTTGCTGTCATGAATATCAATTAACCCCAGACGAAGTGCCGTATCTACCGATCCAGCCGCCCATTGGCTTACCGAGGACTGATCTTTAGGCAAAATGCTTGATCCGCCCTCTGCATTAACCCCTCCGACTGCACGAACAAACACAGCTGCCAGTTCTTCACGTGTAATAGGATCGTTCGGACGGAAGTTTCCTAATCCATCCCCGGACAGAAACCCAGCTTTTTGTGCGGCTTCTATATATGGGGCAGCAAATTGTCTACTTTGCACATCTTTAAAAGTAGAAGAACTCGAAATAGGGTCCAATTTTAAAGCTCTGACTAATAATACTGCGAGTTCCTGACGAGTTAATGTTGCTGCAGGGCGAAAAGTTCCTTGAGGGTCTCCCGACAAAAGCCCCTGGCTTACAGCTTCTTGGATGGCCGCCATTTTATCACTTGTCACATAGGATATATCTGAAAATAAATTATTGGCAGGTGTTGCAGCGTAAGCAGAAGTACCGAACGTCGCCTGAAGAGCAACAAGCGCAGCTGCCCATTTAAATGAATAAACCTTCAATCGATTTACCTCCTAATTTACTTTTTGAGTAAAACGTCCCTATTCGATCTTCGAAATATTTTTGCATAATCTAAGAGAACTAGGTCACTATATTTGTCGAATAAAATGTGTTTATATTAATCTTTTATTCATATATTTGTCGAAAATAAGTGATTTATGTCGTTTTAAATCAATATACACGAGACCACTGAACCAATTCTGAACAAAGCTTATATGTAATAATGCCTAGTTGTATTAAGTCCTCGCCTATATTCTTCAAATAACTTATTTCCGCAAGTGATTTATCAGAATCTTTCCTTAACCGTGACCCTTGTTCTATAAAAAAAATAATCACAGGCTAGATTCCTGCGATTATTTTTAAATTAGGACAGCCTGTGTGAGGTGTGGAATGACGTTTTAAAATGATTAGTTTGCCAAGATTAACATCGTCGACTATTGTACAGCTTCATTTAGCATAAAAAAGCAGCAGCTTCACGGATCGTTCCGGAAAAGCTACTGCTTTCATGTTCTGATTACACTTTGGCACTTGCCAGAGTCAGAAAATACAATTGTTATCGCGTTAGTTTAGGACTTAACAATCCGTAGATAATAAAAAAGCTAGGTTCACGAATTATGGGCATAATCCGTAAACCTAGCTCATGACGAGTCTTACTTAAGGTTATATTTTTTGTTGAAGCGATCCACACGTCCACCAATATCCACGTTTCTTTGTTTACCAGTGAAGAACGGATGAGAAGCGGAACTAGTATCTACACGGATAACCGGGTATGTGTTGCCATCTTCCCATTCCATTGTTTCTTGCGAATGTTTAGTAGAAGCACTCAGGAAAGAGAATCCACAGCTAGGGTCCAAAAAGATAACTTTATTCAATGTTGGATGAATATCTTTTTTCACTTGTCTCACCTAATCTTTCATATAGTTTTAGTTTCTAATTCAAACGTACTGGCGCAATGCTCCATCAGTTGGCAAAAGGAACGGTTATGTCTCAGAAAAAAAGACGACAGATCCCAACGGTTGTGCTCAAGTCTCGTAAACGACAAGCAAACGATGCCGTTATATCGCATCGCCCATTGCACGAACGCTCCGTATCTTTCGTCAGCCTTCATCGTTATATAAGCATATAGTGAATGGTCCTCCAGCTCGTCCCGAATGCTGACCTCAGCTTGGGAGAACTCGGCTACCACGTGCTTTCGATTCAAAAGGCAAAGCGTGCCATGCAGCTCAGCATCTATCACTACAACCATGAAAAGAAGCCGATCTCTTAGGTGCTAGCTTTAACTTTGGACGCTCTGTCCACTGGACTAATTCAAGTTTTCGCCGGTTCCATAACGCAGGCTTTTTGCAAACTTAACAGGCTCGGCTCAGGAAGCAGAATCATTCAGGTTGCTATGCAGCAAATCATAAATTATCTAGTTTCACGATGAATCGTGTACTTTTTCAAACGCGGAGAGTATTTTTTCATTTCAAGACGCTCTGGATGGTTTCTTTTGTTCTTGGTTGTTGTATAGTTGCGATCACCGGATTCGGTGCATGCCAAGGTAACAATAACGCGCATTATTCTTCCTCCTTAATTGGAATACATGGTATACAATTACAATAGTAATTTTTACGATTAGTTCTATTCTATAATTCATGTTCCGCTTTGTCAACCTTAGAGGCTCGGTTTGTTGCTTCTTCTACCGTGTTCCAGCGATTACGGTACTGTGCAAGCTTCGGGTGAAGCTCCAATGGTTCACTCGAAAGCACCAACCTGACGGTTCTAATCCATTCTCCAAAGGATGCATAGGAAGCACACAAATTTGCAGTTTCAGGACGCATGTACAAAAAAAGCGGAGCTGCATACTTTTCTGCCAAAAAACGAATGGCTGCTTCAATCGGTGTATATTTTTTTCGCTTACCTTCCCAGTTCTCAATCACTACAGCGCTCAAAGCCTGTTCTCGTTGCCACTCTCCCAGTTCGTCGACTCGCTTATAATACGAGCGTACCGGCTGCTTCCACATTCTTCTGACCGTTTCTTCATGTAATGGATACAGTACTAGCTTTGTAAAAGATAGTGCAGCTCCCGTTTCAGCAAAAAGCTCCAGCTCACTGGTTGTAATCTGCTCAAATGTATCATAGTAAATGATAGTCCCTTTATGCGTCTCGATCGGCGGCTCATAACCATAGGGTACATATTGAAGGTTTCTTGTCATACTAGGCACTCCGTCCTTCCAAGATAAACTTTTCCTTCTATTATTATACCCTTGTTATGGCATGAGCTTACATAAAATGTTTATCTTATTCGACAGCAGATGTATTACCTCGTGCCCCCCGCCGGAACTGCAACGCGTAAAGCCCCATCGTCACAAGTGCAATCAGCGCAAGCACCGTAAATATATTACTAAAGTTGAATACCTCGACATTAGATACGACAGGATTCAAATGAAAAGATGAAGAGCTATCCAACGTTTTGCCCAAAATACTAGTTGTCATCGCCCCGGCAATAAAATTCAACAGGGATAACAGCCCCATTCCAACACCAATCTGGTCTTTCGACAACGTCCGAGAAATCGTGTTGGACATGGCAATTTGCATAAAGGTCTGACCTACATTTCCGAAAACAAGTAAAAACAAAATCAGATACGGAGACGCGCCTACAAACGTAGACAAGCTGATAAAGCAGATAAATAATAGCGATACGGCTGTATATACCAGCACCGAATTTCCTTTGCTATCGGCCAAACGCCCCCCTTTTTTTCCTAATAGTGCTGATGCGATAGCAGCGGGAAACATAATCAGTCCAATCGTTGCCGGTGTAAGCTGGTTGAGACTGTTTAGAAACTGTGGTGCCAAGTACGGCAATCCAAAGCTAATCCCCGTCCCTAAAAAAGCGATGAGAAGCCCGTATGAATATTGCTTGTTACGGAACAGCTTCGGCTGGATGAACGGATCGTGGGCAGTATGAATGCGCCAAATAAACAGTGCAAATAACACTATGCCGATCAGAAAAAACATCATATTGGCTTGTGAAATGGAAAGTAGCAAGCAGGCCACTGTTCCACCCAGCAATAGTCCACCAAGAAAATCGAACTTCTGATCCTCTCCCCGCTGATCATCCAAGTATTTACGAAAGAATGGCAAAGCGATCAATGGCAGCATGGAAATGACAAACAAAAAACGCCAGCTCGCAAAGCCTGTAATCAAACCGGAAATAATGGGAGCCAGTGCAGTGCCTAATGCCAAGCCGATTGCGGTGACGCCCAGAGCTCTCCCTCTTTTTTCAGCCGAAAAATAGCGAACAGGAACGATCATAGCGGTTGCCGGAATAACAGCAGCCCCTGTGGCCTGAAGCAAACGAGCTACAATTAACATCCAAAATTGATTGGCTAACAGCCCAATAAGCGAACCAAGTGCAAAAAAGATAATCCCAAATGTCAGCAAATCCTTGAGACGATACTTATCTGCCAGCTTGCCGTAGGTTACAGAGCCCACTGCATACACAATCATATAGCCGGTCAGCAGCCAGCTTACATCGGAGGCACTGATATGAAATTCCTCGCGAATCACAGGCATCACTACATTAAACATAAAAGCATTCATCACTGAAAAAACAAGTGTGAAAGCCAACACACGCATAAGCTTATCCGCATTGGGATAAGTTTGTTCTTTTATCATATGGTTTCTCCCTCTCCTACATATCTTATCTAGGTGACATTTTATAGTCTATGGATACCCCTATCCGAACAAAATTTTTCTATTTATCTGCTTCAACGTAAGCATTTGCAGCATGGTAATCATGAAGAATTTTTTTGAGCAAACCGCGCAGAGCTTCTGATTCTTGGGCAGTTAATGTTTTACCTACAGAGCTTTTGATTTGCTCAATGGTACGTTCAGCTACCTTGTGAATCTCCAAGCCTTCCTTGGTCAAATAGATTTGCTTCATTCGCGCGTCTTCCGGGTGACATTGGCGTACTGCCCAGTTTTTCTTGACAATCCCGTTAATTAGGCTGGTAACGCTTGATTTATCAATGAGCAACAGCTTTTCCAAATCCGTATTGGTGATTCCGGGCGACATCGCCAGTATGTAGAGCGTCTGCGATTGCGGGGAGGTAAGCCCCAAAGGACGGAGTGCGGTTTCAATCTCACGCCGGACGGTGGTAAAAATCCATTTAATTAAATACATCGTGCTTTCTTCCTCCCAAGGAAGACAAACGGGATACACTTCACTTCCCATTTCACTGCTAACCTCCATTTCTACCGAATTTTAATAGTTTGAATTCCAACTAATTTTAATCAGTTGTCTATTTGGTGTCAATACTTTCATAAAATGATCATCTACTGATGTCCAGTGAATTTTAAATTTACAAATACATTCTATATAGAAATGAATATATAACAAAAGACGAGCCCGGGAAGGAACTCGTCTTTTGCCGTTTTATAGTTGCTTAGTTCGCAGCCTTGACTTGAACCAGCGGATAATCTTTTCCATCTACAGTAACCGTGCTAGCATCATTCAGCTCCAGCCGTTGCCAAATGGTCAACAGCGTACGATAAGGATACTTGTCGAGGTCATATTCCGTTGTGCCTTGATCCGTATTGTCCGTCACCGCCCCAGTCTGATCCGTGCTTTTTCCACTGGCTGTAATACTCTGAGTTGTGGAACCACCGTCTGTGGACTCTTTGTCTGCTGTCTTGCTTTTGGTGGTAGCGCCCTCAGTGTTAACGTTACCGGACGAACCATTGTTAGCTTTACTTGCTGCTTCCTTATCGTTCTGCTCAGCAAGCGTAAAATTTTCGTATGAGTGCTCCTGTTGATCCGCGCCGATAATGACGAGTTTTTTGGGTTTAAATTCTGCCTGCTCTGCCGGTGTTTGAAACGCAAACAACAGCTTGACCATTTTTGTAGTAGACTTGGTGTTAGGTATATGGGTCACGATCGCCGTAGGCTCCTCTTTTACGGGCACTGTAGGCGCTACAGGCTGTTGCACAGGTTTTGGAGCAGCGGCAGGCGTAGGCGTGTCAACAGATCCAATGACCCCAGTAGCTTTCAGGCCGCCTAGCGTACCTGCAATAACAATCAGTACAATTCCAGAAATGACCCCGCCCTTGCGAAAACGACGAAGCGTTTTGACCAATGGCGTGTCTGTCTCACGCTTTACTGCCTGATAGAAATTTTTAAAAACAGGCTTAGCTGGTTCAAAATATTGGCGCCACAGCGTTTTTTTATGCAGCCCCTCTCGCCCTTCCTTTTGGAAGAATAAGAGCAACGCACGCCGATAGGCTGGTTCAAAACCGCCACGTGGAGTAGAAAACTCAGGGTGCTCCTCCGACCAGCGGATAAAGCGGTACATCGTATCGTTATCCTTCGCCCATTTGCGAATCGAACTGACCAGGCGGGCAAAATCCATTATTCCTTCTCCTGATTCATCAAAACGATAGAAAGCTGGCAACAGACGGGCAAAATGGCCTTCTGCAAGCTGCTGGGGCAGCCAACTGTAAGCCCAATCCTGTACTTTTTCGACTTCGCCTGGCTCCAGACCGTCCAGCACCGATGGTTCCGGGTCTTCTGTGTTAAACCAATCATAAGCCGCAATCAACCGCACTGCTTGTCCCTTGAGAGGAGCAGGCAACTTCCCAACCCACTGTACCAAATCGGACCGTGTAAAAAACGGAATCTGTACGACCTGATCGGGTGATATTTCTTTTAGCTCTACTTCTGTGAGCAAATACCGATCCGATGCTTCCTTCAAGCGCTCTGTCAATCCGGATTGCTCTAGCGGAGACAATGTGCCTACGACAGAACTACTGTCCCATTGACGCATGCGCTGGTGAATGGCAGCTACAGCCTCTACCGGCTTTCTCTCAGCACGCAGCTTGCCCATCAGCGCAGATTCGGCTAAAAGCTGAAAATCGGCATTCGACGACACTTCGATATACCGACTGCCCCATTCATGCACCACGGCCAGCAAGCCCTTGACATCAGTCGTTCTTTTCATCTGACTGTCCATATAGGGAATGAACAGCATTTTGGTAAGTGCCGGATTGCCCAGTACTTTCGTAAAATAGGCCTTACCTAATGACGGATTCTCTTCAATCGTATGATAAATATACGTGACTGCTTCCGTATTCCTGGCGGAATAAGCGTTGTTTAGTGAACGGATTAAATACTCCACTAACCGATTTTCGCTGCTGCGTGCATGAACTTTGTAATAGTCTTTGAAGCAATCAACCAGTCCTACCTCTGGAATGTGTCCATCCTTCACCCGATCAAACTCATGGTCAAAAAAGGACAGGAACAGATCATTGAGCCGCATTTTTCGTGGCAGCGCATCGGATGGTGATAAATAATCAGTCAAGCTTCGTAACACAGCGATCCGTTGCTCGTTGTATAATGAGCGCTCTCCCTGCTCAATTCTATACAGCGTAATGAGTTCATGATAGCTGGAAGGCATGAGTTCACGCCCTGCCTCCATGCCTGTCAGCATTTGCTCGGCAAATTTAAGAAAATCGTCCGGTGACCCGCCATTCAGCAGTGTATGAACAATCCAGTCAAAATACGGCTGTTTCACCTGCTCTGCATCCACATTAAGTATTCGACTATGATTAGACAGGTCAAATACAAAGTCCTTTTCCACATTCCGATCACCGGGACGTAGACTGAAAGGCTCCACGAACATTAAGTGAATACCTTTTCTGCTGTTCGGTTCCTGCGCATATGTAAGAAATCCGAGCCTGTTGCGAAATGCATAAGGCAGTGCCGCATACAACACACCCAGCAGCTGCTTGGCTGACGATCCTACCGCTTCTGCTGGAACATTCAGCGCTACATATACCTTTTTGCGCCCCGTGGCTGACATCATGACTGCGTATAAAAGCTGCTTGAATACGTCTTCGCTCAACTGCAATTGAGCCAGCACTGCAGACGGATCAACAGCTGGAAATACACTTCCACCTGGTAGACGCTCTAATTCCGGTAATTCGGTTCCCTGCTCAATATCGTAGGTATCGACAAACGAGGTGTTCAACCACTGCTTATAATCAGATGGAGACTCACCATGTCCGGCCGGAATCACATAGTTGTGCGTAAAAAAGGCACTCCGCAATCCAGTGAAATCCGCTGCTTTATAAATACTGCGCCCAAGCACTACATCCCCGGACTCCGTCCGTACCAGATGTAAAGCTTCCGGATAGACACTCTCCTGCTTCTCGCCACGTGCCGTCAGAGCAGCAGGCGCATCATACACACATAAAGGATGCAGCACCTTTTTAATAAACGATGCATCCAGTCCTTTGGAATTAGCTACTGTATCGAAGCCTTCCGTAGAACGAAAAATACCGCGCCGTTCCCGTGTGTACATCTGCTGCTGTATCATATGAGAGGTAGATAAACTCACTGTGATTCTCTCCCCTCAATGTACTTCAACTTATAGAGTAGCCAGATGAATGGCTCATCTACACGAATCGGACTCACCAACCCTTGCAGCTTTTGGTCCACCGGATTGCTGCCCAAAGCGGAAACCGCGAAATAGGCCGTATCTGTAAAATATACATCCATCGTGCCCTTGAACGGCTTATCCACCTTCTCGATAAAGCGCCGAACTTCGCCATCGATGTTGGCGAACTCATCCAAATCCATGTATTTGCGATGTTCCATTGGATTAAAAATATTGCTGTTTGTCTTGATATATGTGCCTTCTTCATCTGCCAACGCTGTAAGCATATCGCTTTTGGTCAGGACCACAGCGGTTGGAATGTCCGTCTTGCCTTTCTCCTGGTATGCAATAAAGTCACCGAACATCGTAAGTACGACATCACGCGGTTCATCATATTGCGAGACAAATTCACCAGGCTTATCGCCAAGATTAATCTTGATCCGTTCCCGGATAGAACGAATTTGCAGGGGATCGACCATGAACAGAATACCCGCAGAATTCTTAATATGCTGCCCGTGCAGTCCCAGATAGTCCTGATCGACCATCCCCTCACCGGCCACATCAAAAAATACCAGTGTCAACGGTGGCTTTTCCTCATCCTTAAATACAAACTGGAAAATAAAAGGCTCCTGCATCTTTTCTTTTTGCGTCGATGTAAGCAGATCGCCTCGTTCAAAAAGTGGTTCCTCATACATAGTGCGGAACTTGCGGCTGATCTCTGCATTGAGCGGCATGCAAGCTGCGTCAAAATGATCGGCCGTCACATGCTGAAGCGTGTGAATCAGCGAGGTCATATAGACAGATTTCCCTGCTTGCGAAGCTCCAATAATCGAAATGATATTGCTCGGTACCTTGCCAGCAGTCACAGGCAGCTCGTTATGGCAGTGTGGACACAGTCGGTGACGTGTCAGCTCACCATAACGGTCCGTCAGACCTGTCAGCACGTGATCTGAATACAAACGATGTTCCTCAGGTACATCATGGGGATGAAGAATTGCCTCCATATCATGTACACTGTCCAAGCCAAAACGCTCCCGATATTTGTTCAACAGCTCATCTTCACCCAAAGCGTAATCCTCATCATCTTCACGGTGATGAGAAGCACGGAATACCACTTCCTCCGGGGAAAATTTACTAAAGCAATAAGGGCATACAATATCGTAGAATAAGGGCCGTGGTTCGCCCTGTGGCTTTCTTCTAAATAAATTGCTAAGAAAACTCATCGGTTGTGGCCTCCTTTCATTCAGGGACTAATTCATAAATCGTGCCATACTTCTGACCGTCCGTAAAAAACAGCCGCACATATTCATCTCCCCCCACTTCAATAGCGGGTAAAACATTCCGTCCTGCGGCAAAGGGTGCGGTGAACGGATACAAGGTTCCATCGTCTCGGTCTACCGGATAGCCACCTCGCTTCTTCACGTAGCAGAGCGCCTCCTGCGGAACAGGGACTTCGGCTGTCACCTGAATCTGGACTGTTTTGCGGCTGCGAAACCAGCTCTTTTTATGGTGAACCGCATATTTGATTTTAGCCCTCCCCGTACTTAACTCCAGCTGGTTGGCTCCGTCTTGCTGACGGATTACAAAGGTGTCACCATCCTCCCGAACAGCCGGATACACGGTATACCGCACACGTCCAATACCTTCAATCCGGTCACGATAGCTACCAGCAGCCTTGTATTCCTCGCGTGTAAAAAGCTTTAGGTCAGAAATCGACGCTTCACTATGCTCGTTCACGCCTGCATCGGCTGATTGTTTGGCAATATACACCACGGCTACGCCTTCAGGCCACTGCCAGCGTAACACAACCCGGTTGTCGTCAATTTTGTAGCTCAGCTCCGAAATAACAGGATCACCGGGCTGTGCATCCCTATACTGCATAATTTCCAGCCTCCCGTTCTAAAATCCACTGCTTCGTCGATTGCGCGTCGGTCCTTCCGGTGCTCCTCTCCGTTGGCCTGATGGCCCACCTTGGCACCCACCACCTGAAGATCGGCGAGTATTTTCCGCAATCGGCAGAACAAGTGAAAAGACAGCAATAAGAGCTGCCAGTACGAGCGCTGCTAACAAACGAATCATCAAGTCACCTATAGGGGAGCCTGACAACCCCTTTTCCAAAATCAAACCAGCAAGCAGGCCGGCTGGAACTCCACCAATTGCGAAATTCCGCGCGAGAAAACGATTATCGAACATCAGCCCAAGTGCCAATCCCAATAGAACTCCGATAATAACCAAAGCCGTTACTCGATAAATGGCAAAATACAGACTGTCGGCATACTCACCTGTTCGCTCTGTTACCAGCGTGCGATCCCCGATTTTGTCATATATTTTACCAAACGCCTGCGTAAGTCCTTGGGCATTGGCTACATTAGAATAAGTTCCGCCCGTTAGGTTCGCAATATTTTGTAATAAGGCTATACCATCCGATTCTGCCAGTTTCAGCCCGATTGTATTGATCGGAATCTGGCGGGCAATGTACGGAGCCAATGCGGTCTGCGTATCGAGTTCGCTAAAACCGTCAGAGAGCATAATAACGAGCGAACCTTTTTCCGCATTGCCTTGGGTTTCAATCTCCTTGATCGTCTCGTCCAAAGCAAGCCCAATGTCTGTACCGGCTGACATTATAGTCTGCATACTATCGATTTTCGAATAAACCGCTTGTTTCTCTGCATCTGTGCCAACGGGAGTAAATGGCTGCACCAACTGCGCAGTAGATTCAAATGAAACTATGGCTACGCGCTTGTCTCCATCCATTTGTCCGATTAGACTCTTGGCAGCCGTTAGGCGTTCATTATCAGGATCTGTTTGCTGCATACTCCCGGAATTATCAATCACAAGCACGAGGTCCTGTACACTCTTGCGCCCTTCAGGGTTAACTTGATAACCCAGTTCCAATAGCAGACCTGCCACGAACAACATGACGAGTGTAGCAGGCACTAGTAATTTCCAGGACAATCCGGAGTATCGTTGTCGCCATGAATGTCCATTTAGCTGTGGCGAAATCAATTCGCCAATAAGGCAGCCTAGACCTATGCACAGCGCCATGATACCAAAATACAGCCCGACCACGATGATATGCGGCCAGTGGCCTATCAATTTGTGAAGAATAAGTTCTCCCAAGATGAAGCCTACTACAGCGCCCAGCAAGCCGAACACCAATAGGAGAACGTTAAATTTACGTTGCTTCATAAGATTCGTTGCTTCCTTCCATCATTAAAGTAGGATATAAATACGTGGCTACCGCAATTCCGGCAACCGTTCCACGTCGATTCCATGAAACACGAAACCGTTCGCAGTATATGTCTCATAATACGTTTTGCCGTTGCGGTAAACCATCAGATCCTCCAGATGGAAGCCGCCCATCAAATGCAGTTTTTCCACCCCGCTGCTGCGACGCTCATGTACAAAACCCAGCTTGTAAATTCGCGAAGTAATGTCCACGTCCATCGCATAAGGAAGAAATTCGCCTTCGTAGTCACCAAAGAAATACTTTTCTTCATACCGATGCTCATGGGTATAGTCGAGCAAACGTACATTAATTCCGCCATGCTCTTCTAACGTTTGATACAGTTTTTTAAACAGCTCTTCCTTGGGAACAACCAGTCGATTTTCATATGCAGCAGCTACATTCGCACGACGTAATAATTCTTCTTCGAATGTCTGATTAAATGGCTGTGAGCTGAGAATCAGGGTACGACAGGTCTGTGTAAGTCTATCTACTAGCACGGACAGACCTCCATCCAGCAACCCAGATACAGGTCCCATATGCCGATCGTCAAAGAATATAGATTTTCCCCGCTTGCTTTCCAACTCACGCATGACATCCTCCGTCACACGCTCATAATACTCAAACAAGTTTTGACCTGTGTAACTGTCAGCCTGCCGAATACTGTCCGTTGCAGCTTGATGCAATTCACGCTCCAGGTTGGCAAGCTGTACTGTAATATGCTTCGCCTGTGCATGCCATTTTTCCAGTGCCCTTTCATAACGGCGAAGTAGCTCCAAGTCCACTTGAATCCGCAGCATGTGCATTTTATGCCCGTAGACTGTCTCAGTCAGGTAACGGATCAAGCTGCGCACATTATGCTTATCCATGAGTGGCAGTCGTTGAAAAGGCTGATCCTCTACTCGCCCGCTATACAGCGTATCCAGTTCGGCCGCACTGATCTGCAAATCATTGGACGTATCACGAATCATTCCCCGAACCGCCGTAAGCACATTCCCTGTTTGATTTTCATCCGTCCAATCTGTCAGCTCGAAAAAGCCGATATGAGGATGTTCCTTAGCAGCTGCGTTCACAGCCATCTGCAAACGCAAATCCGCCTGAAAATCTCCCAAGCGCTTATGTACGATCCGTTCACAGTTATCGCGGAAAAAGGCTTCGCACCCCTGACCAAACAAGGCTTCCTCTGCCTCACGTAATGACATTCGTTTCACCGAGCCGTAGCTGGCTCCGCTCGTCATTAGTGCGCTCATGTCCATGATCGCTTCATTGCTAGGTACTAGATCATTTCGCGTACGGCCGCGTTCAGCAGCATCTAAACCAAAATAATTCAGCTTATCGCGTATGTCCCAATCCTGCTCTGTTCTCATACGCTCTAGCAGCTTCACATAAAAGTGATACAACACCGTAAGCGCAATCGACTGATTAGGGCGGTTAACCCGGGAAAATCCGGCCGACACATAACCCTGCCGCCCGGATTCCGTCATGATGTTGTTCTTAAACGATGTATTATTGTAGCCCCCATCCTGTGACCGATAGGAATCCCCTGCTTGATAACGATTTTTAAGAAGTTGAATGTGACAAATAATATCACAACTCTCGCGCAGACTATTCGGCACCGTTACGCCTCGCTCATTCTTGTCGGACAGCACATAGACAAGATCAAATAACGGAGATGGAGCATGAGATACCGGGATGGTCAATTTGTCCTCGGTCATATGAAGCGGTGCTGTAAACGTATAGGATGGGCTTTGGATATAGTCCAACTCCCGCATAAAAGCAACAGACGTTGCACTCCGGTAGCCGAATTGGGCAGCCTGATCGCTTTCGCTCATCAACACATACAGATCCATTTGTACTGATTTAAAAGATTGGGCAAAAATATACTCTGCCAGCAGCGTAATTTCAGGAATTAATACGTTCATGGGATCATCCGCTGTTGTCAAGATCGACAAATGTACACGCTCAAACGAGGAATACAACCGTCCGTAATCCGCTAGATGCCCACTAGCCCGGCGCAACGCGGTGTTAAGTTCAATTAGCTTCGATTCATGTGTATAAAAAGCCTGATGCAGGTCACGGCGCAACGTTTGGTGGCTACTTTCTTCCGGTACAGCTACCGTATGAACAATGGCATCTACCGAACGGTCTACAGCCGCATGCTCTTCCTGCGAGCAAATCTGAATATAGGTTACTCCCGTGCTGTTATCCCACTTCGTCCGGTTGATATCTGCAATTGTGTTCATCACCGGGCTCATGTGATCGCCGATAAAAAGAAACACGGACGGGAAATGGATGCTGCTGCGTCCATCCCCGCTTCCGATTAATTGGTCCTCTGCGGCTGCATAGTCAGCCGCATAACGTAACAGCTGCTCTCTCATACTTTACTTCAACTTTCTGCGGATGTCGTTTAATTTTCCAGCCATTTGAGCGTAAAATGCATAAAGCTCCGCTCCATTAGCCAGCTCCACCTTTTCATATTCCAATTGATTACGGGCCTCTGTGTAAGTGGCAGCCAGTTCATCCAACTTTGCCAGCAGTGGTGTAATGTCCTCAGATGAAGTCAATACAGCATCACGGCGATCCGCTTTGCGCATTAGAGCTGCAAATTTCTTTTCTTCCAAACCACGGAAGTTTGTGAATACTTCAAACTCCACATAATTGCGGCTCTTCATGACGTTGGCAAACGGCTCCCAAGCCTCTTCCTCTTCGTCACGATCATAGACGTATAAAGCACCTTTTTTCGTAATTGTGTCTGTATAAAGAGCCTGAATGAACTGATCCAACCATTTTTCTTCATCCTGATATTTGCTCAGCAATGCTTCCAGTTCAGCGGCTTTGGCTTCGATTTGTATATATTTCGCCAGTTCATCACGAACCACCTGCGTTAACTCCGGTGAACGGATCAGGTTTTCCTTCGCCATCTCTTCATTAATGCTGCCAAAGATGTCCTTGCTTCCGGTCTGCTCCAGCCCTTCAGCCAGTAGACGCTTCAGCTCAGACCATGCTCTTTTCACCTCACCTAAATTTGGCTTGGATTCCTGCAGGCGCATATCGTAGCCTGCCAGCAGCGCATTCAAATCTAGTGCTTGTGAGCGAATAACTGTAAAGCGGCTGCTTGTATTCTGATCGACATCCTTCTCCCGGATCACGCCGAGTGCCTTGGCCTGGTCGAAATCCTTACGGATACGTGCATTGTGGGCTTGCACACGCGAATTGACGTAAGTTTCTCCCCATGACTTTTCAGGAATCGGCGACGGCAGATTCGTCCAGTTGTTCTGACCTGTCTGCACCAGATGTCGGCCAATACCTTCACGGTCAAGAATGGTTTTCTCATAGCTCTCTTCATACACTTTGAGCGGCGTATATACAAACAGAGGAACACCATTACGCGTATTGAGCCAGAAAATCCGGTTACGGACTTCACTTTCTTTAATAGTAAAGTGCGATTTGCCAATGGCATTATTTTGATAATTGCGAACACCTTTCAGGATATTAGGCGACTGTACAGGTACCGATACGAATCCCCATGAAGGGAAGTACAAATTTCCAGAACTGTTACTCAGATGGAAGACAGGTACAGCCTCCTCATCCAGCTTGCTTGCAATGTAGCGCTCCACAAATTTTTCGATCGCTTCGTCCTGCCCGTACTTCATGACCAGGAAATCCTCCATGGAACGGGTAATGAGATCCCCGAATTTTTCAGTCAAGAAATTGGAGATCGAGCTGATGATGTCCATATCCTGATCTTTTACCCATTGATCTGAATTTTCCAGCAATTCTTGGGCAAAATCACGAATCAAATCGTCACCATTGCGGTTATCCAGCAGCTTGGTTACAACTTCTGAAATATCCGGAACACTTACCAAATTCCAATAATACGTTTTGTTGCCTTTGTGATCGGACTGTTCCTCGCCGTTAATCAGCAGATCACCATTCTTCTCAAAAATGGCACTCAATGCATTCAAAATTTCAGTAAATACATTATAAATGCGGTTATTTTCTTTGTTTAGCAGGTCATACAGGTCTTCATAAAATTCAATAAGCTGCTCTGTACGTTCCACATCAGCTCGCAGCCAATATTCGTTGATTTTCGCTTCAATATAAGCATTTTTCTTTTTATCCTTGGATACAAATGCGCTCTTGGCATCACCCAGCTTCTCGTTCGCCTGCTCACGCGCCCATTCAATATCTGTTGGAATACGGTGCAGTGATTCTCGCAGCGTTTCAACATAGGAAAGCAGCATTTTCAGCAAGCTAAACCCTTTTTCAGTATAAATCATGCGGGATACATAAAACGGCCCTTGCTCAGGATGCAGGAACATACGGCGGATTTGATCCGTAAACTGTCCTACAATTTCGCCAGGAAGCTGTTTCTTCGCTTTAATATACTCTTCACGGGCACGGGTCAGGAATGTTTGCTCCAGTTCGGTATCCATATTGACTACTTGCATCTTAACCACATTGTTATAACTTAATCGTTCACTGTTTTCAAAGCCCGGAAGCGGCTCAGGTACACGGGATTCAAAGTTTTTGATCATGCTATCCAGATCCACGCCCAGCTTGCGGGCAAACTTCTCTACATCCTCCTGATTTGGCGCTTGCTCAAACATTTTGGACATTTTACCAAACATCCGGTATGCCAGATATGTCGTCATTTCCTCCATCGGCAGCACTGCCGAGGAAGCTCCGATAATATTGTAATCGTAGTTTGCTGGATACGCCTTATTCATTTGCGCGATATTGGTACGAATGTTGCTGATATAGTCGTGAATGGCGAACTCTTCGCCCGACTGTTTTTCCTCACTCGCCATAAAGTTGGTGATGTTCTCGGCGGTGACATTCATGCAGTAATCATAAGCATTTTCCAGCAACTTGCCTTCCGTATTCGTAGCCGAAATAAGGTGACACAGATTAAACGGCGGCAACGGCGAGTTAACAGTCAAAATGTTGCCGTACTGTTGCTTAAAGCGTTCACCACGACTGTCCACATTCATCCAGTAGTCGAGCTCTTTCAGTGCAGCATAGCCATTCTTTTTAATATATTCACGCGTATGCTCGCTCAGGCTTTTATTCGCCAGATTAATATCCGGCGTAAACAGATAGCCCAGTGTATTTACACGGTCTACACCTGCGGAACCGTAGTCGCGCTCTATAATACCTCGGACGATATAGGAGATATCGAGGAAAGTACCGCTTCCTGTACCGCCGGACAAACCAGACAGCAAAAACACCATGAGCTTCTTGTTGGTGCCTTCAGATAGAGTTTTGATTTTTTTGTCAATACTTTGTACGACCTGATTGATTTTGGTGAATAATAGCAAACGTCCTGCCTGACGTACCCCTGCCGCCCCGTTCATACCATCGGTAATGCTTAGTTCGGGAGACAACCAGTCAGTGATATACGGCTCTAAAATGCTGCGGTTTTGCAGCAATCCACCGATTTCCGCGTTGGACAGCAACACAAACTCATTGATGGGGTCCAAGCCAATCCCTTTGTATTTTTTGTTGCGGTCTTGTTCATTCGTTTCAAAAGCGAGAAATTCCACATTATCCGGCTTCTCGCTTTTTTTCTTGGAAATCGGATCTGCAGGCAGCTTAAATCTGCGATTGATTTGATATTTCAAGCGGAGAAGGGCATCAATCCCCGTTCCTCCAAGTCCGATAATTAAAATAGGATTATCGATGGTGTCTACTCTGATCTTATCGCTTACGATCCCTCCGCCGAGTGATACGTCTAATTGTTGGATATGCTCTCTAACTACTGGTTTCATAGATATGACCTCCTAAGGGTTCGTTTAGCTGTTTACTGAAATAAATTCCAGTAAAATGGTTTTGTCCACACTTGCCAGCGGGATCGTGAGACGATCACCATTTTTCAGTTCAAGACCGTTGCCTGTGTCTACAGCACGTCCGGATTTTTCAATCGTAATCTCTGGGGTACTGCGCACCACAATACGATCCTGATTCGCTGGCGTGAACACGACCTTATCGGTTCCAGCAAATTCTGGCGCCAGTTGCAGCAACTGGTGTAAATTGAATTTGCCCCGGAAGGTGTTCAACCTCTTATACTGCGGGTATGTCTTTTCGCCGGTATTTTCATCCCGGATTTCCAGTACGATCTGGCCGACAAAGCCACGATTGGCTTTTTTGACAGCCTTCCAGATGAAATATGCCGCCACCAGCAAAACGAGCAGTCCCACCCCTAAAAGAATGAGTGGCAGCAGCTTAGACTTCTCAGCAGATGTCGTAGGCTGAGTTGTCCCAGTATTCGTACCGCTCGTCGCCCCCGCTTTGGCACTGATGGTTACAGGCTGCGTTTCACGGTAAAAGCTTTTCTCCTCCGCTCTGACGGTTAGTTCATAGTCATGCTCATCCGGAACCTTATAGGAGCCGGTAAAAGCATCGCCTGCGTTAGCTAAGGGCACTTCATTCGTTGCACCGGTATCAAGGTCCTTGACCTTCAGAACCGCATTCATATTCGCATACAGTTCCTGGTCCTGATACGGCTGGTTATTGCTCGTCAGATAGGAACGAATTTGAACCGTGTCACCTTTTTTATATGATTGAGCAGGCAGGGCGTCCAGCTTCAATTCCAAATCATAGTTAAATACCAGATTAATATCAATCTTATCCTGCTGCACTCCCTTGACTTGAAGCTTCCAGTCGCCAGCCACAGGCTTGAGCAATTTAATCAGCGAGTAGCTTTTGGACTTGGACAGCAGTACATCGCTTGAAGGAATCGACTTCGTGTTGCCCGATGGGTCTATTAGTCTCGCGTCCACCGGTTTCGAGGACATGATCGAAATGTTAGCTTCCAGCACGCTATCGTTTGGTACGGTTACTGTAACGTCCTGATAGTCGCCGTTAGCCGTAATGGATTGCAAAGGTACCACTTTCAATTTTAGATTGCTGGCGAAAATTTCACTCAAAATGTTCGGCAGGTCGTCCGCCGAGCTCGTAATAAAGGACTTGCCGCCCGTTTGCTGTGCGATGTCGGCGAGTTTATTTTTGTTCAGCTTTCCATCTGCATTCAAACCGATGGTATAGATCGGCACTCCGCTTTTTTTAGCCTCGGCTACAGCCTGAGCCATATCCTGAGCGGATTGGCTTTCAGTTCGGCCTGTCGTCTTGTTAAAATCGTTGTTGCCGTCAGCTAACATAACGATCATAGGCGCATGTCCGGCTGTTTTGCCATCCTGCAAAATGCGGATCGCTTCCTTAACACCTACGGAGGTGTCAGTATACGCCCCCCGGTTCAGCCCGTCAATAAATGTCTTCAGTTCCTGCTTATCCGCTTCGGATGAAATATTAAGCAAGGCTTTCTCGCGCTGTACGACATCCGTATAGGCTACAATCCCCACCTTGTCATTTTGCGTTGACAACATATCAATAAACATTTTCATGGCTTCGTTGCCAATTTTCCCAGGATCACTGGTATTCATCGAATTACTTACATCGACTACCAGCACCGCATCCACTTTAGAAGCAGAGGGTGAAGCGGCATTCGCCGTCTGTGGCTGCCAGGCCGAAATCGAGGCCATGATCATTGTACATATGATTCCGATGACCAAAAACCATTTTCTGTCTCTACTAAACATCGCTTGTACCCCTTTGCCGATTAATTCTCATTCTAAATTACAGTTGT
The DNA here is from genome assembly GCF_050516475.1 of Paenibacillus ottowii. Lineage (NCBI taxonomy): Bacteria > Bacillati > Bacillota > Bacilli > Caryophanales > Paenibacillaceae > Paenibacillus > Paenibacillus ottowii. The sequence continues at coordinate 3,457,462 of NZ_CP191577.1, forward strand.
ACTCCACTACTATTAAATTATAATGAGTTTTACATGAGCGCCAGCTGAAAATCCTGCCCGAGCGGCCTAAATGCGACTAAAAAGCCTATCATACCGCGAGATTTTACCAATATCCTGCAGTAATGATATAATTATACCCCAACAAGGGCAATCGGGCACCAGCCTTCTCCTTTATACGACAAAAATAACCCTAGCGAAACCCGCTCATGTAAATCAGTAACATAAAAAATCTAAACAGAAAGAGGAAGTACGCTATGATCTCATACGGATGTCTGGCGATTATGTTTCTTTTTGTCGCCATTAAATCACTAATTTACTATATACATAAAAAACGCGCCCCGTCGATTACACAAATCGACACCGAGCTTCTCGCACTGCTGAACCGGAGAAGTGAGCACAATGAATAGTTCCAAGCAGGCTGTGCAATTTCGCCCCTTTACCCGTACAGAACATGCCTTTCAAAAGCTGAGAGTCTGCAAGCGCTGCGGACAATTCACCGCCCTTTGGGAAGAGAAATGTACATCATGTGGTCGGGATACACTGGTTCCTGTTGAGCAATATGCCAGACTCAGAACCAAACGTTATTTTCATAAAGACCTTACCGTCGGCATCGCGTTGCTGGCTACTTCTGTCTTTTTCGGTCACTCGCCACAGCAAATGCTCCTGTGCGGTGTCGTCGGTGCGCTTCTCCTACTGCCCTTGATCCTTCTACAACAGCGCATTGTTCCTTATGAACAGCGTAGGCAGCTTATCCGCCTATTCAGAGGCCGTATCGAACAGATCCAGGAGGGATTAAACGTAAATCTTAAAAACGCGGTTGCCCTGCGGCAGCTTAGTGAGCGTGTCTGTTATGAAATGCTACGCGAGATTGCTGTACTCATTCACAATGATCGGATAAGGCTGCAGCAGGTCGCTTTGCTGCAATCTTTTGTTCTCCGCAAGGACATGGAATTAACGCTCGATCCTCTTCTGATCAAAAGCTTTGAACCTCTTATGGTCAGATATATTGGAGAGGTTGCCCGACTCAATCGAGAGCTGATCAAGGACCGGACATTCCGATATGTGGTTTTTTATGAGCGCCGTATTTTGGAGATGGCAGGGGGCGAAGATATTCTCGTTCGCGTAGCCAGTGCCGCCGTACGTAAAAAACGCTACGTAATCACCCATGCCGCTTTCATTTCCAGATATGTTCGAAAGCTGCCAAAGGAACGAATCCAACGTTTATATCATATCATCCAGGAGAATCCGTTAGAACCCTTTGGAGATTTGGCCGATGAAGTGAAGATCATGTACCTGATGGAGCAGTATAAAAGCTGAGCCGTCACAATGCCCTTTTATATATGACGTATGCCAGTCAATAAATCACTGCAATGAACCAGCAAAAAAACCGTCAGGATCAGCCAATGTGCCTCCGGACGGTTTTTTAATATGGATTATGATAACACCCCTTGCATCTTTCATTGACCTTGCAGTTTTTGCTGCGCATGTCTAATGGAAGTAAAGTTAAAAGCACGCACTCCCTTGCTATCATACACAATAATCTCTTTATTCAGATAAGGATGCAGACCATTAAAATATCCGGGCATAATCAGTCTGCGCATAAAAAGATTTTTGCCCAGCATACGTGGTGAATTGGTCGCTACCACAAGCATTTGCTGGTTTGCAGACCATGGGCTAGACTGAATATATGACAAACAGTACTCGCCTGCCGTAAAATCATCACCCCATGCATACCCGTCCTCGGTACATGTAATTTGAAGATGAGCTTGATACTTCTGAAGCAGCTCATGTCTGGACAAGCCTGAAGTAATACAAATCACGTTGCTATCAGCAAGTGCTTTCTCCGAAATATCATTAGAAGACACTACCGGATAATGAACACCGATGTACGGGTTCCAGGTCGCTGTCCGCGGGCTAGCCAAGGCGTTCGCCGTTCGTTTCATCGCCTGTTCTTCCTCTGGTGTAGCATAGCTGGATGGCAGAACGATATGAAGTCGATCCATATACACACCAAGCACACCCATACCATGATTTACATCATTTCTTCCTGTGCTTTGTAAACCGCCAATTTCCTTAGCTGCATTCGCTTCTTTGGTAGCGCTCTCGTTGCTCTCTCCCTTCCGTTCAGCGATCAAACGGTATTCAGGTGAAGGGCGTTTGTGCGATTGTGTTTTAACAAAGCGAAAGCGGTTGTATTCTCGTAAATCCAACATGAAAATGCGAGCTCCGATACGAACTTGGGCCAGTTCTTGAGACATGTCCTCTTGTGAGAGATGAACCACAAATTCTTCGGCGTGTACAGCTTCGATATCCAATTCACCTGTGGAACTCATTTCGCCGTGCAATTCCGCATATTCCTCGTTTTCATCTATTCGCATCAATTCCAGCCAGTAAGCTCGATTATGTCTGGCCCGTTCTGTCCGGTAAGCAATACGCTGAGGTACGGCAACTCTTTTCCATTGCATGAGCCAACCCAGTATGCCGTCCAAAAGTCTTAACTCATGCGTATCCCAATGATTAGACTGCCGCTCCACCACACCTTTAAAATGGTTCGATGAAAGCTCGGTTACAGGAGCTGTGTAAGCTTGGGCAAACAAGTAATCCTGATCCCCACACACATCCATTATCGGCATATTCAACAGATTTATCAGATGCTTGGGATGTGGCGCCCCTGAGATAACCGCAATAGCAGCAAACCGAGAAGGATAAGCCTGTGCCATCGCCCAGGCAGCATATGCACCGTTCGAGTAACCCGTCAGATAGATGCGTTCTTCATCCACTTGATACGCCTGCAGTATGACATCTAGCCCCTCTAAAAAAGCAGCTTCTCCAATATAACTGCCCAACGTAACGCCACGACACGAAAAAGTAACAAATATAGCTTCCTCTTCCCAGCCGCGCCCAAAACCTCTATTCTGAAAATCCGGCAGCCCCAGCTCATATCGCTTGCCAGGCATCAGAACGATCAGAGGATACCGTCGCTCAGCCGTGTAGTTGCTGGGAAGCTGGATTGTATACCGTTGTAAACTATTGTCCAAACGGGAGACAAAAAATCCTTCGCCAATGCCGTCAGCCGTCAAAAAAATGTGTTCTTTCTGAAGTAACGAGGGGTGCTGTGAATGTTTGGTCTGTCCATGTATAAAAATTTGTTTTAATAGCTTGATATATTCACGCACACCCCGGGAATCCCAGATTTCAAAAGGATCTTCCGGCAAATCCGTTAACCTGTTTAATTCCTCAAGCAGACCCTCTATTTGTATTTTCTGCGCAGAATGAAGGACATCTTTTGCGCAGGCTTGAATGTATTGGTCATACTCTTCCTGCAAGTCCTCCACGACGACTGCCAAAGGCCGCACAAGTACCGAATACACAAAATGATGCTCTACGGCCTCATGATCCCGATAGGTAACGGTGAAATGCAACATTCCCGTATTCCCGATCTTCTCCTCATCCCAAGCGTAGCTTTGTTCCTGCTCCCAACTGGCTGGAAACTGATCCAGCCTCATGCCCTCATCATTCGTTACTTCGACCCACAACGTTTGATCTGAGGGAAGAAGGATCCGATCCTTACGCAGCAAATAAAATAAAATCGGGCTGTCTTCCCCTTTTCTGCCAGCACTTTTCTCAACCTCTAACCAAAACATATGATTACGTATATTACGCTCTACAAATTCACGATGCAGTTCTACCAAATCTGGTTCATCGCATACCTGATTTCCACTGATACGAATAGAGCGGGCCTCATCAGGAATAAACGCAGCAATGACAACTACTGTGTGATCACCTTCCTCCAGATACAAGCGAAACGGACCGGATTCTGCATATACCAGTATGCCATCTATCCAAATTTGCCCAGTTCCTTCAAACGGTCTGAAAATCACTTCCTGTGCTGTCATACAACGTAGATTTGAAACCAGTAAAAGTCTCTCTTGTTCAGCCAAAGGCGGAAAAACGCCTAGATTCAGTTCGGAGGTTCGAGGATCAAGTTCGGTCAATAATCGACACGCTGCCCTTCCTCCTGCTGAAAGCTCGATTCCATCTTCACCACAAGCCTTTTCCAAATTCCATTCCTCATGCGTAAAATGACTCGACCAATCTCTGCCCACACCACAATTTTCCGGAAGCTCGACTGGACCGACTGCATAAGCAGACGCCAGACGTACCGGATGATCCGCCAGCACAGTAGTTGCTTTTTCCAGATGTGTGAACCTCATAACATTCCCCCTCCAGGTTTTTGTTTCCTCAGAGACGTAGCTGCGTTATATTCCGTTTAACATTCAATTGAACTATATAAAACTATTCGTTACTGCCTCAGCGTACTCCTCTGTGCTTTCCAAAAAAGAAGCTAATTCACACAACAAAAAAAGAGGTAGCTTCTGCCACCTCTCTTGATCATTATGCTTATTTTCTTACAATGCTGACTGCAAGTCTTCGATCAAATCTTCCAGATCTTCAATTCCAACTGAAATCCGTACCAAGCCTTCGGTAATTCCAAGCTCTGCACGACGTTCTGCCGGAATGGAGGCGTGCGTCATACGTGCCGGAACGCTAATCAGACTTTCAACTGCTCCCAGGCTCTCAGCCAGTGTAAAATACTTCACTTTTTTTAGAAGTGCAACTGCGTTGGCATCGCTACCTACATCAAACGAGATGATGCCGCCAAAGCCTTCAGCTTGAGTTTTGGACAGCTCGTGCTGTGCATGGCTCTCCAAACCAGGGTAGTACACCTTACTAACCTTCGGATGCTTTTCCAAAAAGGCTGCAATTTCGTTTGCATTTTTCTCGATCGCTTCCATACGCAGGCCTAACGTTTTGATACCGCGGATCAATAACCATGAATCCTGCGGACCGAGAATACCGCCAATGGCGTTTTGCAGAAAATGAAGCTGCTCGCCCAGCTCTTCACTGTTGACTACAGCCAGACCGGCTACAACATCACTGTGTCCACCCAGATATTTGGTAGCAGAGTGAACGACGATATCAGCCCCGAGTGTTATTGGTGTCTGCCAGTAAGGAGTCGCAAATGTATTGTCCACAATCAACAAAAGCTCATGCTTTTTCACCAGCTCTGAAACTGCACGGATATCAGTAACTTTCAACAGCGGGTTCGTTGGTGTTTCAACATACAACGCCTTCGTATTTGGACGAATGGCTTTGGAGATAGCCTCCAAATCCGTCGTATCCACAAATGTGGACTCAATCCCGATCCGACTAAGCACTTTGCTTACAATACGATAAGTACCACCGTACACATCGTCAGTCAGCAGAATATGATCCCCTGCTTTAAACAAGGAAAATACCGCATGAATTGCTGCCATCCCCGAACCGAAAGCAAAACCACGTTTGCCCTCCTCCAGTTCCTTGATCAGCTCCTCCAGCGCAAACCGGGTCGGATTGCCTGTACGCGAATATTCGTATCCTTTATGAACCCCGATTTCCTCTTGCTCATAAGTGCTTACCTGATAAATAGGAACGTTAACCGCGCCAGTATGAGGATCGGTAGGGAGTCCACCGTGAATCAGTTTTGTTTTGCGTTTCATTTTTATATCCCGCCTTCATATATTTTTTTGCTCAAATAACGTTCACTGCTATCTGGGAAAATAGTAACAATATGGGCACCATCCGGTGCGCTCTCTACTTCCAGTAAAGCAGCATGCAGAGCTGAACCGGAGGAACTGCCCACGAGAATTCCCTCACGTTCGGCCAATTCCTTGACGCGATTGAATGCGTCCACATCGCTGATGGTATGAATGGCATTAAAATACCCTTTATCCACAAACTCAGGGATCAATTCCATGCCAATTCCTTCTGTTTTATGTGGACCTGACTCGCCACCATTCAAAATGGACCCTTCAGGCTCTACGATGACCGTTTTAATGGCAGCATTTTGCTCCTTAAGATAACGCGAGGTGCCCATAAATGTGCCTCCCGAGCCTGCTCCTGCCACGAATACGTCGACTTTACCGTCCAGATCGTTCCAAATTTCAGGTCCCATTGTCGTATAATAAGCCTCTGGATTATCAGGATTGCTAAATTGCTGCGGCAAGTATGCATCTTTGATTTCAGCAGCCAACTGCTTTGTTTTTTCAATGGCTCCCTTCATCCCCTCACTTGTCGGGGTATGAACGATACGTGCTCCCAATGCCTTCATTAAATCCTGTTTCTCTTGGCTGAACTTCTCAGGCACAGCAAAAATAACCGAGATATTATAATGAAGCGCGGCCATCGCTAGACCAATACCTGCATTGCCTGCTGTTGCTTCTATCAAAGTCCCGCCCGGCTTCAACTGACCTGTCTTTAACGCTTTTTCAATGAGTGCCTTTCCCACGCGGTCCTTTACACTACCGCCGGGGTTCATAAACTCCAGCTTGGCGAACAAGCGAATTCCTCTGGGTAGAGAATAGCTATTCAGCTCCACTAATGGCGTACGCCCGATGAGTTCAAGGGTATTGCGATATACATTCATAATTTCAAGCTCCTTTTAATGGCGAATCCAAAATAAACCAACGGTCAAAAATTAGCGCCCATTGTCGGAGAAATTCGCTGTCTTCTCCAAAAAACATAGTAATGCGGTAAGTATTGATGCAATAAGATTTTATGTGTATTTGAAGCTTTTGTCAAATGGACCCGCCACAACACCCACACCCTAGATATCCTGCCTCGATATGATGGAGAATAATCTCTTAAAATGCCCATTTCTAACATAGGAGGATGTCATCTATGGGTAAGCAATGTTTAAAGATAGCTACCGTATATTTTGCCCTCGGTGTGCTGCTTAGTGTAATCATTGGCGTGTCGGGTGATTCTAGCCTGTCTCCTATTCAGTCCCATATCCATTTGCTGGGTTGGACGACTCTTGGTCTCATAGGTCTAATCTATGTGGCCTTTCCCGCACTTTCAGTTACGATTCTGGCACGTATCCACTTTTGGATACATAATATCAGTCTGCCAATGTTAATATTGGCGATTATAGGTAAAAATTACGCGATTGCAGAGGCTGGAATGTGGGTCGATATAGGGTGGGTATTACTAGCGACGGGTGTTATGCTATTTATGGTGAATGTATGGGACAGACTGCGCTAGAGCAGCTAACATTCTTCACTGGACATAGAAAAAAGGAGCCCGATCATGCCAAGGCTCCTTGATATCCTCATTATAGGTTACAATATCTAGTGTACTAGTTAAGTGTCGTTATTGTTAACTTACTGCTTCATCCTGTACATGTTCTTTACAGAAGTTTTCAACTGCTTGCAGCTCATCATCTTCAAGTTCAAGCTCGATGTAACGATCCGATACTTTTTCTAACAATTCATACTTCAGCAGTCCTGTCCTTTCTTCGTCAACTAAATAAAGAGCGCGGATATATATCCCGTTCTCAGTGTATAGCTCGTCGTCTTCCTCTACCTCAACCTCAATGATAAATTCATAACGCTGTCCACTCAAAATACCAAAAGCATCTTTAATTTGATCTACTGTATAGGCTGTAAAATTCAACATGTCTTTATTCCCTCCGGATTCCCTTCAATTACGGTGCATTCTACGCCTGTAGGCAGTAGTTGTTCAACTTGTGTGCGTACCTCTGGACGAGTCAAGTCCTGACCCATGATCGAGATCCAGCCCTTATCACTACGCGAGCGGATTAGACGCCCTATGCCCTGTCTGAGCCTAAGTGCCATGTGGGGCATGTCTATCTCAGCAAATGGATCTGCTGCATCCTTGCGCAGAGCTGTAAAAACTGGATCATTTGGAGGAAATGGCAGCGACCAGATGATGACATGCGACAGGGACGGTCCTGGAATGTCTAATCCTTCCCATAATGTCACAGCACACAATACACTTTCCTCATCATTCAGAAAAGCTGAGATCAAATGGCTGATTTCAGCCGAGCCTTCATACAGAAAACGATAGGCGGATGCCTCAGGGTAAGCAGCGAGACCCGTTTGGAATGCTGTCAGTTCCTCCTGAGAAGGAAACAGAATGAGTGCTCTTCCCTGTGATTTCTCCAGCAGTGTCAGCACTCTCGGGATTGGAGTATATCCTGCTTGCAGCGGGTACAGTGCCACTTGCATCTGATCGCTGTAGTCATAAGGTGAAGCAACGGAAAACGTGAGCGGGTTTTCAACGCCCAGGCTTTGCGCCATATAGTCAAATGAGCCCTCCACGGAAAGTGTTGCCGAAGAGAATACGATTGGCATACGCTGCGCAAATACTCGTTCTTTGAGAATCTCTTTTACCATCTTCGGCATAACCACAAGCGTTAATCCATCCTGATCCTCCGTCACCCATGAAATAAGAAGTTCAGGACGCTTAAACAAGGCCAAAGCAGTTTGAATCATTTCCAAATGCTCTTCTACAATTTTGACTTGATACTCATCCAGCGAGAATAACCCACTTTCAAACACAAGCTCTTCCTCGATCGTGCCGATCAGTTCACCAAAACGGTTCACCTCCCGAATCAACGACTCATTCAGGATAAATTCCTTGCGATTAGACCCCTGTACTGGCTGACTGTTCTTATCGAGCGCAGCAAACAAAACCTCGCTTTGGGAGATTGCATCTTCGATCGTCATCGCCAGCGATTCCCGCACTTCCCCCTCCAACAGCCGGGTAATAATAGACTCAAATTGAGTGTGCTTAAGCTTGTAAGTAAGCGCATTTTGTGCCGCTGTCTCCAGCAAATGCCCTTCATCAAACACAACAGAGCTGTGCTCCGGTAGCAACGGCAGCTGACCCTCGCGCTTTCTCGCTTCGTAGGTCCATACATGCTCCATATAAAAGTCATGAGAGCAGATGACCAAATCTGCCGCTTTGCGGTAATGATCGCGAGACAATGTTTGTCCACAACGATGCCGCTGATGACAAACGAGACAGTCTTGGAATACATCCCATCCAAGCCTGCTCCACTGTCCATCGGTTAGCTCGGGATACTCTTTCCGGTTCCCATATGGAGTGAAAGACTGTAGCGTATCTGGAAAATGAACAAAATCAGGCAGACCCTGGTAAATATCGCGGAAAACATCCGCGTCCTCGTCCAACCCGCTTCGCACCTCATCCAGCTTGTTCAGGCAAATATATTGATCCGGCGACTTCCCCAATCGGGCATCAATCGTCAAGCTTAAGTGCTGTGCCAGCTTGGCAATATCTCCTTCTGGCTTCACCAGCTGTTCAATCAATGATTCATCCGCACAGGCGATAATCGCCGGTTTTCTTGTGTATCGGGCATATGCAATAGCGTACAGCAGGTATACCAGCGTTTTTCCAGTACCTACACCCGCTTCCGCAAAAATAGTCTTTTTTTCCTTATAGGCACGTTCCAGCTGGAATGCCATATAAATTTGTTCATCCCGAACCTCGAAGCCGACTTCAGGCAAAACTTCATAAAAAACATCTGCAATCCAGTCACTTGCCTGCTCAATAAACGGCTTGGACGGATCAAAGGCAAAAGGATAAGTAGTCAATCGGGCTGTGCCTCCAATTCGTTCATAATGTGCATCCTTTCATTATAACGCAAAACAAGCTAAAAAGAACATGTAAACTGTAAGAATAACTTACATTTTTTATTTTGTCACAATGGAATTTTTTCATGACATAATGAGAAAACAAAGAAACCAGCGAATGCTTTCAGCACTGGCTGGCTTCTTTTTCACTTTTGCTGCATCAAATCTGGAATTTGTTCCAGCAATCGTCTTTTATTATTCACTTTATATTAAATAATATTCCCTCTTCTGTAACAGGCAATTTCTTTAATTTATCATATTAGAAGCTACTGATTAGAAGCTACTGAAGGCAAGGGCGATTCTTGCTCATATCGTCGCAACTCTTTTTTATTTACAACCAATGTATTGGCACATAGATCGTGCACTCCCTGTTTTTTCGCCGTAAAAGCGACCACAATGTAAATAATATGAATAAGAATAAAAGAAATGACTTTAATCCAGTACCGTCCGGACGCGTGTAAGAATCCTAGGCGGTTTCCTTTGCTGTTGACTACAACTAGAGAAAACACAAGTTTCCCCGGGGTAGCCTGTACTTTCGATGATTCCAAGAAACTACAATATAGCCATGGTAGCACAAGCCAAAGAGCCAGCGGCATCCATATTAAAAATTCTAGTATGAAACCCGTCTCCTCTATATCCAGAAGAACTGGAATTATGGAAAATGTCCCCCCAATCAAAAGAACTATCGCAAAGACAATAATCAGATCAATGATAAACGCTGCCGTTCTTACCCAAAATCCTCCGTAAATCTTTCTTACGCTATCACTTGTTGCAGTCATAATGATGTAACTCCTTTACATTCGTTAAAATCCATTTTATTCCTTTACCCAAGGAGATATCATAGGCTCACTTCCCTAAATTGTCAATTTACGAATAAACACTCATAAACAAGTAGAAGGACCTATTTTCATGCATCAAAATGAAAATTTTAATAGGAATAAAGAGCTCATATACTATGCTATTCATCTGTTTGGACAAGAAATTAATACCGCTGGGCTCTTATCTACCTATATGTAGTACTTTGGCATCGAATTAAATTCAGTCTTTTTCACACGCTAAAAAAACACAGCGTATGCGTAAACGAGATTACACATACGCTGCTTACTATTCATTCTGTGCATTTGACAAGTAACAGCCCGATTGGAAATGGGGTTGTTCCTGCCCATCTGACTCACTATGCTTCTCGCTTTTCAACACTAAACAAACCTTCCTCACCACGCAGCTTTGCCAATGCTTCGACAAAGAAGTAATCGCCGTAGATAATGGGCACATTGATGTGTCTTTGCTCAGGATAATGTACGGTTCCGTTCATCAGCAATCCCTCATGTTCTTCGCCCCATGCCGTACAGGTATGATGCAAGCCCTTGAGGATGGATTCTGCAGCTTTTGTAAATTTCTCTGCACGTGCCGAATATTTTGCCAGTTCCAGCAAACCACTGGCGGCAATGGCCGCAGCTGACGAATCCCATGCTTCGCGGTGCCCTTCCTCGGCTCTAAAATCCCACACAGGCAGGCAAGCGTCGCCCAACTGGGATAGGAAAAAGTCAGCCGTGTTCTCGGCCACCTTTAAATAACGCGAATCGCGCGTGTACCCGTATGACAGCGCAAAACCGTACAGGGCCCAAGACGTGCCGCGTGCCCAGGCGGAACCGGGAGCAAATCCCTGCCCGCCATGCTCAGCGACCTTTTTTCCAATCGCCGGATCGAACTCAATCACATGCGCGATGGAGCCGTCTGAACGAATGAACTCACGTGCCACGGTATCTGCATGCTGAACAGCAAGAGCAGCAAAGCGTGGATCTCTGCTTTCCTCCGAAGCCCAATAGAGCAAGGGTAAATTCATCATACTGTCTATAATCGCAACACCTCGTGTATCCATGTCCTTCGAATGGAAGTTCCATGCGCGAATAAAGCGGCCATTCACGTTAAAACGGGCCGCCAGCAAATTAGCAGCCAACAATCCCCGTCTTCTGGACTCTGAATCTCCAGTCAACCGATGGGCGGCCACACCGCTGAGCAGCCAAATAAACCCAAGATCATGATCTACTGCTTCGCTATTGTAGAGTATTTTTTCCAATCGGGCCTCGCAGCGTTGTGCAATTTTGGCGGTCTCCCAGTCAGGACGTGTCCGATGGACCAGCCATAGCAGTCCCGGATAAAAGCCTGCTGTCCACCACGCTTCCTCACAATTATCATAACGTCCACCCTTGGCAACATGTGGAAAGGCATCCCCCAGTCTTGCCGCCAAGGCATGCGTTTTATCCAATGCCAGCTCCCATGATTGCTCCAGCCATGCTTCTGATTTTATCATTCTTTTTTCCCTCCACTTCCACATGTTTGAAGATAACTACAACTCCCGACCTAAACTAGTCAGCTAACCGAATGATAAAGGAAATGCTACTGCCGCCACACTCCAAACGCGCTCCCTTAAGCAATCCATTTCGGCAGGCTACGGAGGTTAATTCTTCAGGCCATACGACATTTGTTCCTTCCGTCGTGGGGATAACTTCAAGGCTTGCACCCGCATATTCTACTCGAATGCTTTCAGTTTCCTCCCCAGCTGCCATTACATGATGAATCACGCTTCGTTCCTGACCGTCATACGCCATTAATGGAATAAGGGCCCCCACATGCTGAATATTGCCTTGAAGCTCATACGACACTTCAATTTTGCCAGGCACCTGACGGTAATGCGTTCGGATTTCCCTCACTCCCGGGAATGGACCTTCCCACAGCAGAGTAAAATCTGTCTCTCCAGCAGACGCTGAGCTGTGCTCCAACTGTACGTTTCCTCCGCCATCCTGCGGATCAATTCCTCCATCCCGGTCAAACTCCAATGTACCGGGGATTCCTTCTGACAAGCTGTGCCACTTTCCATCCTCGGTTTGCCAGGCTGGTGTATAGCTCAGCGGGAAAATATCTCCCTCTGCGAATCCCGTAAAGCCGCGATCTGCGTGTCCTGCCGAGGACGGGCCGATCAGAGACGGCAGTGCAGAACGTTGGATACGTACGATCCCCGGAATATTGTATGGATCGTTGATTGAGGTTTGTACAAGCATTTGCTGTCCATCTACAGCTGCAATGACGGTCTGAAACCAGCCGTCCGTTGCCAATACCCGACTGCCAATCTCTGCCGGGATAAAAGTTGGCGGAATACGATCAATCTCCTTCCCGTGTAGAAGGGTATAGGCCAGTGCAGCTGCCGTCCACAGACTGTAGCAGGTATGATTCGAGTACACCTCAAATCCATGCCGTGCCTCTGACGAATAATAGTTGCGGACGATATGCAGCTTGCCATCATCGTTCTGCCAACGGTCAATGGATTGCCAGCAAAGATCTGCTGCCCGCCGAAATGCACCTGCAAGGCCATACTCGCCTGATGTATACGCCTGCTGCGCATGTGTTGTAAAAACAAAGGCTGCAGCAGCTTCATTCCATTGGTGCTGTGCGCTTCTTCCACGCGGAGGAATTTCCCCATGCGGGGATAAAGTCAGCAATGAGCTGAGTGCGCCCCTGCGAAGGTAGTCACGCACTTCAGAAGCACAGCCGCCATTATATCCGCTCTCCAGCATCACGCCCAGATGAAATCGTGTGACAATATCGTAAGCAAATGGGCTATTAGGCCGATCCAGTGGACCATCTTGGTACAGTCCCAAACCAGTAAAGCGAGGCAAATGGTAGTTGCGGATATACGTCTCCATCCACTCAGAATCAGCTGCAATCCCTTCTTCGGCACGCAAAAACTCGCCGGAAATCATGATTGCGTTCCAGTTGATCATCCGGTTCGGATTCTTCATTTTGTTCATCGTAAAAATGTAAGCTTGTTCAGGCTGAATTCTGCTCAATTGCTGCTTCCAAGCCATGGCTTGCTCTGGCAGTAGATTTTTAAGGATACGATACGCACCCATCACCATAATTGGAAAAAAGTCCGGGTGATGATCCGGTGCTTTTTCCTCCACTACACAGACTATGCTATGCGTCAAGGCTGCAGCAGCAGATTCGAGTAAATCATGCCGGCCTTTTTTGACCAGCACAGCCGCAGCCAACGCATAGGAGGGAGTGGAGTAATACCGTTCACTTTCAGAATGAGGGTCAATGATAGCTCCGTTGTCATCTTGATACGAGGCATATGCACGAACCAGCTTTTCCAGCACAGCCAGCTTACGTTCGTGTGTCCATTCGTCATTTTCTCGATTTGGTGCGCTTTCCACCTGTTCTATAAATCTCTCCAGTTCCGTCTGCCAAGGGTATACGCTGCCTGTATGAAGCTTATTCATTCTGTATGCCTCCCATTAAACATGAAGATTGATGTATGGTAAAAAACAGATTGCAATCGATACTTGCTGAACCATCCCAGCGATTGGAGTCCAGTTGCAGCGACGTTTTATAAAACACAAAGGGGACCCCGTCATGATCTATATGCTTTACAGCCTCCAACCTCTGCCTCAGTACGCCAGCATCATAATCTAGCCTAACCACGGCATTTGTTCCCCTCCATTCCACGAAGCCTGCTCCTGCGCTAGGCTGAATACGGCTGATCAAAAGCTCTTCCACATCCCACGGCCTTACGTTCATGCCAGACTTCTCAAACCCAAAATGATCTGTAACAGTAAGCCTTGCTCCCTCGTTTCCCTCCGGTACACTCCAGGCAAAGGAGCGGGTGAAAGTAGCCAATTCATCTACAGGATACGCAGATGTCAAATCAAGCTTAAACCTTGTAACTGTCTGTGCTCCCTCATGCTCATCCATATCAGCATCCAACACAACCGCCCTTGCCTTTGCTCCAGATTGCTGCGTGGTGCCATTGATGATGGGCACGGAATGACCGCTGGAGGAAATATTGATAATCGACTCCCGTCCCGGTGAAAAATAAGCTTTCGTGTACAAGCCTGCTCCCAGATCACAGAGTACATTTTCGCCACCGCCATGAAGGATGAAATGCCCAAGATCATTATGATTGTGTGGCTCATTGTTATGCCCAGCCTTGGCTGAAAATGCTAGTACGGCACCTGATTCATCCTGCTGTCTCCCAGGTCCACCATGACTGGATCTCCGGCTGCGGCACATCAACCACCCGAGCTGCGGCAAATAATCGACTACGCCTTCACCGTATCCATAAGCCACAGGATTCGTCCAGACCAGGTTGCGCAATACATGAGCCCAGCGGCGACACGGATCTTCCAACAGGCCAGGGACGCGGAAAGGGAGTGTAGATGGGCTCCCTCGCAAAAAATTCACCTGGGAGATGAGTCCGGAAGGCAATCGTTCCGTTTCACTACTGTCTGAATAATTAGCGAAAATACCGTCTGACAGGTGGACCCGTTCTGCGAAGGCTGCGATTTGCCTTACCTTTTCCAAGTTCATAATATCTACTGCCCCCTCGGTAAACTCACGCAGCACATCGGCAAAATACATAAAATAACCAAAGCCATACACCCAGTAACCTACGCCTTCAGGACATCCGCCGTCCTCACTGTAGCCTGCCAAAAAACAATCCAGCGCGCCCAGCATGTGCTCGATGGCTACCGCTTTGGAAAGGTCGTCTTTTTCCAGCAGCAATGCAGCAATCCCGCAACCGGAGGCACATACTGCCGACCAGTTATGCTCTGCCGTTTCCCAGCCAAAATGACGAGGCTGCCAAAAAACTGGTTCCAGTACACGGCGCTCGACCTCTTTGTGTACCTGAACGACTACGCGGTCAGCCAGTCTTTCCCCGAGCAGCAATAAAATTTCCACCAGCATTTGCGCTGTTTCGGAAGCAAATAAATCCACCTGCTGCCCAGGCGGTGTTGCAGTGTCCTCTTCATTGACATGTGCAGGAAGCGCCCAAGTGTACTCGCTGCATATGTCCAGCAATCCGTTTTCCACCTCTTTCATATTTCGAGGCACTGGATCAGCAACAGCTGCCAGCACGATAGCAACCAGACGTCCGCGCCGTTCAAAGTACACATCCTCATACGGCTTGCGCTCTCCTGTATTAGCAAATTGTCGGAACAGAGACAATGATAGTTCAGGCCATGGTGCTTCCCGAGCATCATTACAGATACGTCCAATGTCCTTCCAAAGCTCGGCGTATGCTGGTTCCTCGACCGTTGCCCGCAGCCTTTGGGTCCAATTGCTCCTTAACCGTTGTCTTGCTGAATCTTGCACTTTGCCAGCCAGCGCGTTGACGAGCCGCGAAGCAGGCCAAGTCTCCTTCAGAAGACTCATTCGCATTTCCTCCCCGTGAGAAGCATTCGTTCCGTCTTTTTTTGTTAACGCTTTCATTGTATCTAACAATCAGCCTAAATTCAAAGGGGTAGGAATACATTTGAAAAATATAAAAAAACCTTCATGACCACGTTATGGGGTCATGAAGGTTCTTATTTTATGTTCTTGCGTTCTATACAGGTTCGCTTGATCCGTTATTCTAAGCTTTAGGTTTCTCTTGTTTCCAGTTTCTAATCCCGTCATCCTCCAGAATCCCCAATGCGGCATCTGAAATATTAGGATCACGTAACAGAGCATCCTCGACTCTAAATTTAATATCATCAGCATCTGCCAACGTCATGCCCGGAGTAAGCTCGATCACCCCTTCAACGTGATAGTAACGTCCCTCCTGCAAAATACGCATTTGAGATATATCAGTCACATGTGTATCTGCCAGAATAATGGAAGCCACACGTTCTTCGATATCAGGAGGTGCCGATACACCAATCAAGCCCACCATATTGTCATAACCGACCCGAAAAGCAACACCAACCATTAGACAACCGATGAGAATACTTGAAATCCCGTCCAGCAGTTTAAAATCTGTCAGCGATGTGACCACTACAGCTAGCAAGGCAAGCACCCCGCCTGTCGTTGCTACCAAATCCTCATAAAACACCAGACGAGTTGGCGGCGCAGCGCGTCCCACATGACGGAACGCAGACGTAAAAATACCGAGTCCCTTGGCTTCCACTCTGGATTCATGGAGCACTTCTTTCATCGCTTTGCTCCATACAAATCCGTCAACCGCCAATGACAAAACCAAGACCACTACATTAATCCAAAATCCTTGCGCGGATTCGGCCGGATGCTGCAATAAATGAATTCCTTCCAATACAGTTTCATAGGCCATAATCGTTACGACAATAACAGCAACCATACAAAAAAGATTAATTACCCGTCCGAAGCCGGTAGGAAAACGTTTCGTAGGTTTTTTCTCTGCCAATACACTACCCGCAAATACAAACATTTGGTTCACTGCATCCGCAATAGAATGCATCATCGTAGCAAACATAGAGCCGCTACCTGTCAAGGCAAAAGCAATCCCCTTAATCAGGGCAATGCCGGTATTACCCAACGCTGCCGAGCCCGAAGATTTATTTCCTTTTTTGACCATACTCCAAAAGGAGTCCTCTCTCTGTTTCACTTCCATCTTGCAGCTCCTCCTGAGGTATACATAATCTGACATATTCACATGATGTAATCGCTTGTTATGTATTATTTTTAACCCGTCCATATTTTACCTAACCATTAGAAGAGAAGCAACATAAACAATGATATGCATCCCATAAAAAAAAGCTAAAAACATGCTCCTTAGAATCTGGAGCATGCTTTTTTTCTCTAGTATTATTTTTTTCTATTATTCAACCATAAGTATGTGAGCCAAAACAAAGATGTCAATATACCGGCGACCACTGATAATTTCAGTATGATTCCAAAGTAGGATAACATCGGATTTGGTGCATACGCGGTTGCTGACATGATCATGCAAGACAAGCCGACGAAGATTATGGAGACAGCAATTGTCCAATCCGATTTATTCATCATTCACCTCTATGTTTTAAAGCGAGCTAATAAGACGAATCATCCCATTTGTAGCCTATTCCCCAAACCGTTTTTATAGGGTTATAAGACAGTTCAGCAAACTGCAATTTTTCTCGAATGTTTTTGATATGAGTATCAATCACTCGATTTTCTCCCAAAAAATCGTTTCCCCATAAGCGTTCAACGATAGCGTCCCGTTCGAACGTTCGTTGTGGATGCTGGGCTAATAATTCTAAAATATCATACTCCTTTTGTGTTAAGTCGATATTTTCGTTCAGCACCACTACCTGCCGCCGTTCCGGATAGATGGTTAAATCTAGGAAGGTAAGCTTCTGCTCCCTGACCACAGCATGGGCTTGATGGCTGGAGCGTCGCAACAATGCATAAATTCGGGCAATAAGTTCTTCCGGGTCGACAGGCTTCACGACATAATCATCCGCCCCTATGCCAAGTCCCAGTACCTTGTCCTTAACCTCACCTCGAGCGGTTAACATGAGTATTGGAACAGGCGCAATTTCTCGCATTTTCTTGCAAACCTGCCATCCGTCCATATCCGGCATCATAACGTCTAATAATACAACGTCATGCGTTTGGCTCCTAAAAGCCTTCAAACCTTCACTTCCGTTAGATGATTCGGTTACGTGAAACCCTTCGTTACTTAAATAAATGCGAAGAAGATTTCGCATATTCCATTCGTCATCGATCACAAGCACTCTTAACTGACTCACGCCTATTCCCCTACCTTAATGAAGTCGTTGTCCCTACATCAGCATAACAAACATGAGAACAAGTATCCATTTGAGGTTATATTCCTGATTTTGCATTTTTAGATGACTTTAAAGCTTCTTGACACTGCTTCAACATTTCCGAGCCTTCCTTACCTACCATCATTTTTTGCATATTCTTCTGATGATCCATCATCCCCTCCATGTCCATATCTTTACTCATAGATACGTGCATACCTCCATTTTCATTCATCATACTCATCGTAACGTTTGACATATGCGCATGGTCGGCTGCTTGATCAGACTTAAGCGACTGTTCACTACCTTTAGCTTGACCGATGTTCCATTGACTCACCAGATTAAATCCAATTATTGGCAATACGATCATTGCCGCAAGCAACCAGTATTTCTTTTTCATCAGTTATTCGCTCCGTTTCGTCTCATTTTTTCATTTATCTAAAAGCTATCATCCATGAACCTTCTCATGTATCTGATTTAATTGCTTCTGTATTGCCTGGTTTTCCTTAACAAGAGCCTCATACTCTGATCGGCTTACCGCATCTTGTTCTTCCTTTCTTTTACCATTACCATGACCATGATGTCCTTTCATGCCAAACATCATAAAAATCATCATGATAGGGCATGCAAGCACAAGCAGCCAACTCCAATCCATGCTAATCCCTCCTCTCTGGGCGTCTTGAGTATAGCCCTTAATTGTGTGGTTTTTATGAGGAAATTCTTATAATTAAAATTTGTGGCAACTTCATACTTTCCACAAGATTGTGACCTATAATGCGTCTTATTAATAATAGAAGGAGGAAATACGTCATGAATAAAGCTTTACTTGGAAAGACAATCCTGGGTATATTTGTGCTCAGTAGCATCTTGGCTGGTTGTTCAACAGCTAAAGACGCTAAATCTACATCAGTATCTAAAGAAACCGCGTCCACAGCAGTATCATTAAAACAAACGATTAAGCCCACTGAATTAAATGGTGAACAGGCAACCTTAACGGCTGAGGCCAGTAACCTGGAAGTAGAAAAAGGAACGTCCCTTCCGGTTTGGACGTTCAATAACTCAGTGCCAGGCCCCCAAATCCGAATTAAAAAAGGAAAAACCGTAAACATTACCGTGAAAAATCAGTTAACAGTGCCCATCTCCTTGCATATCCATGGATATCCTGTACCTTTTAAAATGGATGGTGTTCCGGGGATCACGCAGAATGCGATTGCTCCAGGCAAGAGCTTTACTTATACCTTTAAAGCAACGGTTCCCGGCACGTACTGGTATCATTCCCATCAGGACAGCGTCAATCAGGTCGATAAGGGACTTTATGGTTCCTTTGTTGTGGAAGATGAACTGGTGAAAGCGGATCGGGATTATACGTTAATGTTGGATGAATGGATGAGTTCAAGCTCGGAGGGTGATCATGAAGGCATGAAAAATATGGACATGAGCATGCACGGCATGGATCATTCCTCAACCAAAACCGACTCAAGCGGCCAAAATGAACAACCTACCTCTACTCAGCCGGGACATGATATGAGCATGTATGATCTCTATACGATAAACGGCCAAACTTATAATAGCTTGCAGCCGCTGCAAGTCACCCAAGGAGACACCGTTCGTCTGCGCTTGATTAACGCCGGATATTTGAGTCATTCGCTTCATTTGCATGGACATCGTTACCGTATCATTGCTACCGATGGCAATCCTGTCTCTGATCCGAAGTGGGTAAAGGACAAGCTTCTTTCGATTGCCCCCGGTGAACGGGTGGATATTGAATTTCAGGCCGATAACCCGGGAACGTGGTACCTGGAGGAGCACGGTTCCAGCCCAAGGATTTCGAACATGAAGCAGCGTATTCAATACACCAATGAGCAGGGAACAAATGATCAACCCGATCCATTAACGAAACTGCCTGCAGTAGATCTGACAAGCTACGGAAAATCGCAAGCAGGACGGTTTTCGTTGAATGATGTGTATGATGTAAGCTACACCATGAATCTGGGAACCCGTGAACAGCAGGGAAAACAGGAATATACGATCAATAACAAGGTGTATCCTGACACGGAGCCGCTTTCTGTACAAACTGGAAATAAGGTGAAAGTCCGTTTTGTAAATACATCTGCCAACGATGACCATCCTATGCATCTGCACGGTCACACGTTTCAAATCCTAAGCAAAAACGGAATTCCGCTTAAAGGTTCCCCCGTATATAAGGACACTTTAAATGTTAAACCTGGAGAAGAATATATCGTAGCGTTTACAGCCAATAATCCCGGTGATTGGATGTTTCACTGTCACGACTTACATCATGCCTCTGCTGGTATGGTAACGGACCTGAAATATAATGATTTTCAAAAAACGTTCCAACCTGATCCGAACTTGAACAACACTCCTGAATAGTTCCTGAATAAAGCAAATTTTTGCCCAGTACAAAAGCCAGACTTCCTTATCCAGGAAATCTGGCTTTACATTCAAGCAGCTTTTTTCTATATCATTCCTGTTTATGCCAAAGGAAAGGACAAACGAAAGACGGTCCCTTGTCCCATTGCACTCTCTACCTCAATCGTCCCTCCTTGCAACTGCACTAATTTTTGGACAATGGCAAGGCCAAGTCCCGTACCTCCAAGCTCCCGCGAACGGGACTTTTCCACCCTGTAGAACCGTTCAAAAATGTAAGGAAGCTCATCTGGAGGAATTCCTGACCCTGAATCGGAGATCATAATAACCCCGAATCCATTCTCTTGCTGTAAAGTAAGTTTGATCGTCCCCTCTCTGGTATAACGTATGGCATTATCAAGCAAGTTTAAAAACACCTGTTCCAAGCGGACAGGGTCGACAAGACATCGTGGTATCATTTCCAGAGCGGATACCAATTGTAATCCCTTTTGCTCCGCTTTTATTCTTACCTTATCTACCGACTTTTCAATAGCTCGCCTTACATCAACGGATTCCAAATGGAATGTAATTTTCCCTTCCTCCATTTTGGCAAGCTCAAACAAATCGTTAATGATCACCGTTAATCGATGAGCTTCATCAGCTATAATGTGTAAATATTGTTGTTTTTCTTCTTCATGATCCACGAGTCCATTGGCCAGGACATTCGCATACCCCTTGATATAAGTGACAGGAGTTCGAAGCTCGTGAGAGACATTCGCAAAAAATTCTGAGCGCGAGTCACGATATCGTTTGAGTTCCATAGCCAAGTCATTAATCGCGCCTGACAATGAGCCTACTTCGTCATGGGAACGGACGGGAAGACGTACTTCCAATTCTCCTTTTGCTATGTTACGAGTAGCCGCTTCCATCTCTACTAAGGGAGCAGACAGCTTTTTGGCAAGGATAAAAATACAGCCGAGCGCCAGCAGCAGTGTACCAAAACCTGCAAAGCCAATAAGGTAACGAACAGAGCGGATCGATTCTATCATATGTTCTAATGAACTCACGACATAAATCCCCTTGATAGCAGGATTTTCCGAACGGTTAACCGGGATACCATGCAATAAATACAACTGATCACCTGCAGTAAACTCTTTTTCAATTTGCTTCCCCTGAAGCAATCGTGTATTTTCCCACACATTCGGCCATTCCTGAATCTTTTTCTGCTTTGTAGAAGACATGTCAAGAAATTGACCCTGCCCATTCACTAGATAAATGTTAGCTTCGGAGAACTCGGCCATCGTTTCCACAGCATAGATTCGATCACGAAGCATAACGGATAAGTGCAAAGCCAGCTCATTTGCTTCCTCATGTGCTTTTTTCGTATAAAAGTTACTGAATAGCTGGTTGATAACCACACTAAGCAAGACCAAAATCACAAGAAACAAACTAAACATGGTGAGACTGAGTTTTAAATAAACCTTATTCCATTTCATGCGATCCTCCTTATCCTGCATTCACAAATTGACCACAAAAAACACATGGATTCTCTATAATTTTTCGTTACTTTAATAACAAGCTTCAACATACTGTTTTAGGGAGGTAAAAGTGTGACCCAAGAAATAATGAATCAGGCCTTACAAGGCAATGTTAACAGATCGGTGCTGGATTCGCATGGCTACACAGAAATCGTTTTTGAATTTCCTAATAACCAAGAGGTAAAGAAATTGTTTGTCAAACGGCTCGCAAACTACGAAGCGAAGAACGATCCTTACGATTATGTGATCAATCCGAATTTTAACGGAGTTGTCTACCCCTCTATTCTTTTCGAAATCTTTATGACACCCAAAACAAACATCCTGGTACAAAAATCAGTTAATAACCAGGTTCAATTTAAAGACGGTCAGATTATTCAGGAACAGGCCATGATTAAAAGGATAGACTTGATCGTTTACCCTAACTTGAACAGTGCAAGAAACATCCTGCCAGATTCTCTTTTTCAATCCGTTGCAGCGACATTATCGCTCCAAGATCCAACAAGTGTCCAGCCAGCATTGGATGAAATGTTTCGTCAAGAGCTGTAACTCCAGGCAATTATGCTTTGGCAAACAAAGCAGCCAGCCGACCCGTAGTACGAGGAAGGCTGGCTGTTGTGTTATCAGGAGCTATACCCGGTGGTCCATCGGTAAAGAGAACAGATATATATTGATTACTGCGAGCAAAATCATTAGCGCATAATAAGGCAGCAACTTTTTCCAGGAAGCCCTATTCCCTATGCGATACACGGTATAGGCTGAACCGACAAGACCCAACAGAATAACAAGATACTGCATAAGCTGTACAGTACCCACAGAAGCCAATGCCAGGTCTCCGGTTAATGTATAGCCAAACAAATTACCCGTATTGAACCAAATGGCTTTTCCTTCCGTGAACATGTGGAAAAGATTATGCGCCAAGTGACCAGCCAAGTCAAGCGGAATAACGGCGTAACCAAAACGCACGAAATTCTCTTTTACTTTCTCAGATGTTCCTTTGCTGGCAGTTAATTTCGCTGTCCCCCACAGCATGGCGATTGGAATCATCATGGAAACCACAAAAGCAACCGTAAAATTCACCGGGTAGTAGGTAGTTTGCGTGATCTTGCTAATGACTTCTAAAATATCTTGCCAAATTCCTAACATCGTAAGATTTTGTACAAAAACGATTCCCATAATAACCGCTGCCAAAAATGCATGCTCGGCTTTTGGTTTTTTGATTCCCCACAGTTCTGCAGTCGGCGTTCTCGGGGTAATACGGATGGAATTGTTGGGGCATGACTTCACGCAGTTTCCGCAAAGGTTGCAATCCGCACTGTCATCCATTGTACGGACAAATTGAAACATGGGACATCCTTCTGTCTTGCCGTCACCTTTAAAACAGGATTGTGTCTTGCAGGTTTTGCAAACGTCAGGTGTTCCCCGAAGCTCCAGCATACCTGAACGGGAATAGTTGCCCGCTAATCCTCCGAGAAAGCAAAGTGTTTTACAAAAGGTTCTTCTTTCGAAAAATACGGAAGTACCGACAACCATCGTCGTCAGAACAAGAAGCAGATATCCGGAACCGCGCGGCGATTCAATGATCCCCCAAATGTGATCGGACCATGTAATCATGATGAAAAAAATATCAATCATCCATATTCCATATTTCTTTAAAAACTTCGGCATCGGCCTTTCGCTCCCGACCAGCTTGCGAACAATGTCACTGATTTTACCAAAAGGACAGACTGCGCACCAGAAACGACCCAATACCAGAAAAATAATAGGAATGGCTGGCCACCACAGCACCCACGTCAATGAAGTTCCAAAATTTCGACTGGGATTGACCGTTCCGGCAACCAGTTCATATACAATAACAGAAAATACGATCATAGCCGCCCACTGGAATATTCCGGGATACCATCGGCTCTTAATAAAGGCTTTTACAAACGGAATATCCAACAAATTATATTTCTTTTTTTCAGGAGGGATGCTCACCTGCTGCGTTTTATTGGCCGGGTTGATCATGCTTGAGCACGCCCCTTCTTCAGTAACCATTTACGACAGGCTCCATAGAGGATAAATGCCAACATAATGCCTGCAAATGTGCTTAACACCGGAATATTTGGAGGTGTTTCTACTACTATTTCCTCACCGTGTCCGCCATGCCCGCCGTGTCCACCACTTTCCGCAGATGTATTAGGGCCAACTGAATCTTTACTGGTGCCCATGTCCATATCCATGTTCATGTTTTGGTGTTCCTCCATAGTCATAATGTGGGAATTAGTCCCATCCATCTGCATATCAGAAGTCATTTCTTCTTTTGCCGGGTTCTGTAGCTCTTGTACCGTCTCGTGCCCTGCTCGTCCATGCTCATCGTGTTTTGTAACCTCATCTGCCAACGCTGTGCTGACAAACGAAAGGAGTCCAATAAGCACAACGATGATTCCACATCTTTTCATTCATCTCTTCCTTCCTTATATGAGTGCTTTAATCTGAGTTATTGTAAAAAGAAAGTGTGTAGAAACTATGTAGAAATTGCGCGAATTACACGAAAACCCAAAAAAAGATGATATTTCAAGACATATTCAAATTTCTCTAGCACATCAAAAAGCCGTTGATCTAGCAGAACCGTTTCATTGCGGTGAACGGTCTGCCGTGTCAACGGCTGCAAAACTGACTGACTTAACTCTGTTCATTCAGCCAAATGGCAAGCCACCCAGTGATCTGGACGAGCTTCACGATAAAGCGGGATCTCTTGGGAACAGCGCTCGATTGCAAAAGGGCAGCGAGTATGAAACTTGCAGCCCGAAGGCGGATTAACCGGACTTGGAATATCCCCCTTTAGCAAAATGCGTTCCCTTTTCAGCTTCGGCACCGGAATAGGCACAGCCGACAGCAACGCCTTCGTATACGGATGCAACGGATCCCCAAATAGTTCGTCACGCGAAGCTGTTTCGACCATAGAGCCTAGGTACATGACGCCAATACGGGAACATAAATGCTCCACTACACTCAAATCGTGGGAGATGAACAAATATGTCAGACCTCGCTCGGCCTGCAATTTGGCAAAGAGGTTAATAATCTGCGCCTGTATGGACACATCCAGCGCTGACACCGGCTCATCGGCGATGATCAGATCCGGTTGAAGCGCTAGCGCGCGGGCAATGCCAATCCGCTGACGTTGGCCTCCTGAAAATTCATGGGGGAAACGGTCGATATGATATTCCGACAATCCGCACAGCTTGAGCACATCCAGCACGATTTGCCGGATCTCCTCTTTGGTAGCTATACCGTGGTCGAGCAGCGCCTCACCAATGGCATCTCCGATCCGCACACGCGGATTCAGCGAGCTGTACGGGTCTTGAAAGATGAGCTGAATTTTGGGACGAAGTTCCTGTATCCCTTTGGCTGACAAGCTGTGGAGATCCACCCCTTTGTATTTTACGGTACCCTCCGTTTTATCCGTCAATCTCACAATCGTGCGGCCCACCGTGCTTTTACCGCTCCCCGATTCTCCCACCAGGCCGAAGGTTTCACCCTGACGGATCGTAAAGCTAATATCGTCTACTGCGCGCACGTTTCCTGTAGTACGATTCATAAAACCGGACTTCACCGGGAAGTACGTTTTTAAACGGTCTATTTCCAGCAACGGCTCAGCCATGAACAACCGCCTCCTCATACAACCAGCAGGATGCTTTCTGCTGAGCTGCAACTTCTTTTAATGTAGGCTCCTGTATACGACAAATGTCCATGCAATGCCCGCAGCGGTCATGAAAATAACAGGACGTCGTCAGCTCTAGCGGATTAGGCACCTGCCCAGGGATGGAATACAGCTCCTGTTGACGCTGATTAAGCACCGGTTTGGACTTGAGCAACCCCTGAGTATAGGGATGCTTGGGGTGATTAAATAGCTGCACCACTTCGCCTTCCTCGACGATCTTGCCCGCATACATCACAATGACGTAATCAGCCATCTCTGCGACCACGCCTAAATCATGTGTGATGAGCATGAGCGACATATTGGATTGGGCTTTAAATTCACGCAACATGTCGAGAATCTGTGCCTGGATCGTAACATCCAGCGCCGTGGTCGGCTCATCCGCAATGAGCAGCTTAGGACCGCAAGAAACGGCAATGGCAATCATAATGCGCTGCAGCATCCCCCCGCTCAGCTCATGCGGATAGCTTTTTAAAATCTGCTCCGGTCGGGATATACCGACCTGCTCGATCAGCTCCAGCGCCCGCTTACGTGCTTCCTTTCGGCTCATCTTTAAGTGCTCCAGCAGCGGCTCCGACAGTTGTTCTCCAATGGTCATCACCGGATTCAATGAAGACATCGGCTCCTGAAAAATCATGGATATTTCATGCCCGCGAATGGTGCGCATCTCGTTTCTAGTTAGCTCCAGCAGATCGGTTTCCTCAAAACGAATACTTCCACCTGCCACTTTACCACCGGGACTCTGAATCAGCCCCATGATCGACATGGCAGTAATACTTTTGCCACAGCCCGATTCACCGACAATGCATACCGTCTCCCCTGGCTTCACACGAAAGCTGATATCATCCACCGCTTTGACCGTTCCTTCTTCTGTATAAAAATGAGTACTTAAATGTTCAATGGAAAGTAAATTGTCCATGGTGCATGATCACCTACCTCTTATGTTTCGGGTCGAGTACATCCCGCAGCCCGTCACCCAAAATATTAATAGCGATGACTGTAGCAAAAATAGACAGGCCTGGCGGTATCCACAACCAAGGTCGTTGCTGAAAATCCAATACATTGTTGGCAGCATCAATCATATTGCCCCAAGTCGGTGTCGTGGGCAGCACGCCAAGACCAAAGAAGCTAAGTACAGATTCACTCAGGATGGCCCCGCCAATGTTCAATGTAGCGATAACGATCAGCAACGGCAAAATATTCGGCAGCAGGTGCTTAAAAAGCTTGCGGCGATTCGATAGTCCCAACACCATCGCAGCTTGCATAAATTCCCGTTCCCGCAAACTAAGCATCTGACCTCTCACCATCCGGGCAATCCCCGGCCAGTTGACCAGACTCAGCATCAACATGACGATATACATCCGTTGATCAGGCGGAACCTTCCAGTCAGACAGCAGCGCCCCCATAATAAATAGCAACGGCAAACTGGGTATCGTCAGCAACAAATCGGCAATGCGCATAATGATTTGATCCACAATTCCACGAAAATAAGCGGATATAACTCCCAGCGTCGCACCTAAAACGACAGACAACACCATAGAAGCCAAACCCACCGTAAGAGATATTTGACCAGCCTGCATCACACGTGTCAGCACATCCCGTCCCAGCTTGTCTGTTCCTAGCCAGTGATGGATATTCGGCGCCTTGTTCATTAATAATATGTTCGTTTTGTTATCGGAATAAGGAGAAAATAACGGGCCGATAAAACAGAGCAAAAACATAAATACCACAACAAGCAGTCCAGTCATAGCAAGCTTATTTCTGAACAGCTGCCGGAGCGCTTGCTTCCACATTGAAGATTTGGTACTTATTCGCAGTCTGCCGTTGCTCTTGCTCAAATTACTGCTCACGGATGACATTCCTTAGCCCCCTTCTTACACTTTCACACGCGGGTCAGCAATGCGATATAAAATATCGGATAACAGCGTCCCGATCACGCTCAATATGGCAATCAGCATCGTGAAGCCCATCAACAGCGGATAATCCCGAAGCGAAAAGGACTGCATGTACAATTGACCGATCCCGGGCCAGTTAAAAATCTTTTCAATAATCAGAGATCCGCCAAACAGCGCAGGCAATTCAAAGCCAACAAGCGTAATGGCAGGCAATAGTGCATTTCTCAATGCATGTGTAAAAAGCACCTTTCTTTCCTTTAAGCCCTTTGCACGGGCTGTGCGAATATAATCCTGCTGGATCACATCGATCATATTGCTGCGGAAGTAACGGGTCAGCGAACCCAATCCCAGCAGTGTCATTACGATTACCGGCAAAGTCATGTGCTGGAGAACCTCCCTCACATACTCTATGCCTGTAGCGTTACTGCCCGTATTGAGCATACCGCCCGGTGGCAGCCACTTCAGATCGACCGCCGCAATTTTGATCAGATACAGCCCGATAAAAAAAGAGGGTACAGACATCGCGGCAAAAATCACCACCATGACCAGCGTATCGAACCATGAGTACTGCTTGTATGCAGCAATCACACCAATAATGACTGCAATCAGCCAGGTCAGAAAGGTGGAGACAATAGCCAACAAGAACGAGTTCCAGATATATTCATTAAATAAGGTCAGCACCGGTTTCTGTTGGGCGAGCGAGTAGCCGAAATTACCATGCAGCGCATTGCCTAGCCAGTTTCCGTAGCGTTCAAGAATAGGCTTATTCAACCCGTAAATTTCCCTCAGCTCTGCCTTTCTCTCTGGCGACAGTTTCAGATTACCGCTAATGAAATCTCCCGGTGTCATGGCATACAGGAAAAAAATCATCATCGAAGCCGCCAACAAAATAATAATCATATACGACAGTCTTTTCGTTAAAAACGAGCTCATGACAGACTCCTTTCAATTCATGGTCGGGCTACTCATGACGCATCCTCCATTTGGCAGACCCCTTGATCCGAACCTGACGTTCTTCACAAGGGGCCTGCAAAGGCAGCTTATTTAATAAGGGACCATTCAAACAGATTACCAGACAAGCCAATGAATGGGCTGACCTTTACATGTTCCATTCGACCATTGTAAGCATATACTGTCTTCTTGTAGTTGGTGAAAATAACGGGGAGTTCATCATTTAGCAGTACATATAATTCCTTATATATTTTCTTGCGTTCTTCCATATTCGTCGTAGCCAAACCTTTTTCATAGAGCTCTTTAAGCTTCGGATTGTTATATCCCTTGATTTCACCATTGACAAATGGCTCAATTCCATCCGATGGGTCTGTCAGCATGGCGGTCGAGAAGGCGGCAAGATCATAATCTTTCCCTTCTACTTTAGCGACCATTGCATTAAAATCTGCAAAGATTTCCGGTTGCAGGTCAACACCAATCGCTTTATAGTTCTCAGCCGCAAGCGCAATAAAGGTATCTGTTTCCGGACGTTTGGAGGTCAGCAAGTGAATGGTCAGCTTTTGACCGTTTTTCTCACGGATGCCGTCACTGCCTTCTATCCAGCCTGCTTCACCCAGCAGCTTTTTCGCTTGCTCGGGGTCGTAGTTGTATGGATTGATCCCATCGGTCGTGTATGACCAGAATATAGGAGAAGCCGGAATATTGGCGACCGCCCCTGCTCCCTGGGCTGCGTCAACATAAATGCTTTTGCGATCCAATCCATAGGTCAATGCTTGACGTACCTTTTTATCCTTCAGCTTTTCATTTTCCAGATTGACTTGTAAATATCCGTAGGTGCTCGGGGTATATGGCAGAATATTCAAAAAGCCAAGCCCTTTCAGCTTATCGATATTTTCCTGCGTTGCAGTAAAGGAAGCAAAATCGGTATCACCTGTTTCAATGAACTGCCATGCATCGCCTTCCGCTGTCTTATAAATGAAGTGTTTCGTTTTCGGCTTGCCTTTAAAAAAGTGATCATTCGCCTCCAGACGAACTTCTTGCCCCGGAATGAATTTTTCCAGCTTATACGCCCCATTCCCCAATGGGCTACCATGCAGATTTTTAAAATAATCCAGCTGTCCGAACTTATAATCCTTGCCGTAGTAAGCTTTGGACAGCACATATTCACCTAGAATGGTCAGAGCCAGCGCATTTGGTTTTTCCAATGTCACAGAAATCGTCTGTGGATCAATTACCTTAATTCCATCAATTTGCTTTGCCTTGCCTTCCGTATAAGCTTTGCCACCTTTAATGTTCAGCTTCCGAATTTGGCTGTCGCCAGGATAGGCTTTGTCATAGATCAACGTCCAGGTAAAAGCGACGTCCTCTGCTGTCAAAGGCGAGCCATCGCTGAATTGGGTACCGGGAACCAGGTGAAACGTATACGTCAGATTATCCTTGGAAATATCCCAGCTCTTCGCCAGATTGGGCAGCGGAAGCCCTTTCTCGTCTACCGTAACCAGCGGAGTCCATAACTGAGAAATGACGTTCCCGTCATAGCCGCTTTGGTTAAAATACGGGGTGAATACCCCGGCCGGGTCAGTCAGACCAACAATAATGGTGTCGTTTCTTTTTTTGGATACTTCCGGCAATTTGGATATATCAGAAGCCTTCACCAGACTTGTTAATGGCTGCGCTGTAGTGGCCGTCTGTGTGTCTCCATTGCTTTGAGCAGCAGAATTGTTCGTGCTATCCGATCCAGTGGAGCAAGCCGCTAGCAAGGTAGAACTCGCCAGAAGTAGACTGCTAAGTAAAATAATACTCTTTTTCAACATAATCCCCCCGAATTAAATGATTAAATTCCGATAGAACAAGTTGTGATTAAGATGATAAACCTCATTATAGGAATTTATTGGGGTTCTGTAAAGGGAGAACTGCATTATTTTATGTGTAAGCTCTGCTTATCAACAACTATCCGAATTTTTGTACAAATATAAATAAAGCCACTTAATCCCTAGTAGTAGATTAAGTGGCTGTCTCTTACTCATTTGCTATACTATTTTTTTACAGCATGGATATAATGAATCGTTTCGAACGCAGACAAATAATCTGTTCTCTCATCAAAGAAAAGACTATTTATTGTATCCGGGGATAGATGTTCATAAATTAGTAAATCTGAAGCTTCTAACATTTCCTCGATTTCATCATAAGCAAAACATGATTTCATGGGTTCTCCACTTACTGAAGCCATTTTTACCATATTTTCAACTCTATTAAACATGCCTTTCTCTTTAAAAAGATTTTCATCTGCAAAATCAAAAACGATCGAACTCCCCGATGGGACCTTGGTAAACAAATGATTCATTAATGTTGAAATTTCCTCTTTAGTTAAATAATAAGAAACACCCAGAAGGCTAAAGAATGTCTTTTTGTGAGCAAACCCTTCATCCAATAGATTGGAATACGAAAACGGATGGGTAAAGTCCATAGAAACCAGATGAAGATGGCTCGGTATTTTTAAATTTGCATGAGCTAACCTTTTCTTCTTAGATTCCTGTGTTGCTGGATGATCTATTTCAAATATTTCTAAGCTGTTTTTTAATTCTGGATGTCGAAAACAAAAAGTATCTAACCCGGCTCCAAGTATGACATACTGCTGTAATCCTAACCTAAGTTCATTAAGTAATACTTTTTCACAATACGCAGCACGTGCTAGGGGTGTTGGAGAAAGTTGAACTTGCGTGATCCATTTTAAAATTTCATCTGGATCATCTCTGAACCTTTGCGCAATCTCTGCATTGAAAAACGTTATCCCTTCAATCATATTCTTTCTAATATCTGAAAATTCTTTTTGGGAAATTAACTCTTTAACCATAAAATCATCAAAAATTTTGGGTGTGTCATGTTGACTATGATATGCTCGGCCAAAAGCAGCTACTAAGGAAGTTAAACTGGACTCATTTGGCTTCATACATTTATCCTCCTATAAAAACAAAAATAAGATTCCCCTGGCCAGGACATTAAATGTAAATTATAGCACAAATAAATAATTTTGTCAATGTTTGATTTTATGATTTACCTTCGCTCCATATAGCCAAGGATACTCCCATGCATCTCATCCACAGCCGCAAGCCGTGCACTATAGCCAAGCAATGTTTCGCCATCAAAATGTGCATGAATGAAGCCAGCGGCACGGAGCTTAAATATATGATCATGCGTGATTCCTTTAGATAATTTGAGATGGCGGACAATCTCAATAAAAGTTCGCGGAGACTGGCTTTGGTACAAATATTTTAATATCTTGAGCCTGCTCTTCTCCCCCAAGCTTCGAATCATTCGGTATTCCTGTGGTGATAAAAAATCGTCCTCCTGAACATATACACCTGCGGAATAATGACATAACAGAAGTGACCCAAATCGATAAATAATATTTATCGGCTGAAAATGATATTGCGGTACCAGCAACACCTGCGTTAGTCCAGCGGAAGGCTCGAATCGGAAGCCATTAGTTATACGATCCACCCACTCCATGGAGCTATATACGTTCTTTTCCCGTTTTCTGCGTTCAGCTTCCAGTTTCAGGCCGCTGAGAATCCTTGTATCCACGTGACGAAAATACTCCTCGTTCCAGCCGGATAGCAATCGCAAAGCAAGTTTACGGAGGTTCTCCATGTCGTCAGGTAGCGGAATCCCATAGGCTGATGCCTGTTGTTTTAATTCCTGTAAATTCTGGCTTTCCAAGCAGTCTGCAACCTCTTCAACGCCCCCCTGATCAGAAAGCATACAGACAAGTCCATAAATAACCTTCCAGTCTGCATTGATTTCCATGGACTCCAGTAACGAAGACAGGCTCGGAGATAGTGTTCCACGCACTTGGTTCGCCCACCCGGATGATAAATCAGTTTTTTTGTAAGCCTTGCGGCAAATAAAAGTGTGTAAGCTGCTGAGCAGTTCAAACACCGGTCCATATGCAACATGTACATCATAAGGAGCATTCACGTCGTGGCTCATCGCTTTCTGTCCTCTTTTCCTTCATATCTGATGTCCATTATACATACTATCGTACATCCGTTCATTCTTGGTGATTCATTCATGCGAAAATGAACGTACAATACTGATGCCAAGCCAAAGCAGGATCTCATCATCAAAACATTTGCCTTGAAAATCGGAAAATATGGTGGTATTTTTCTAAAGACTTGATTTGTAACGATATCTTAGTACAATGGTTTTATGACTACTCAAAAAATAATAAATGACGAGCTCAGAGTCAAAATATTTAAGGCGTTAGCCGATGAAACAAGATTGGACATCATACGAGCTCTATACGCCAGCAAGAAGGAAATGAATTGTGGAGAAGTAGGACACATTCGCGATACTACGAAATCGAATACTTCGTATCACTTGCGTGCTTTAAAGGAGGCGAAATTGATCAAGGTACGAAAAGAAGCTCAAACGAAGTATATGAGCATCGATTTGGAGACATTTCAAACTTACTTACCTGGATTTCTGGATACGTTGTAGAAAGAAATTCTTTTTTTATTCACTAGTTCAATAATCTTTGAACTATAGAACTAACTAAAAAGGGTGAATAGAATGATCAAATTAACTGCTTTATTTTTCCTCATCATGTTTGTTATCGGTACGGATACGTTTTTGATATCTCCGCTCATCCCCACTCTTCAGAGCTTGTTTCATATCCCGACTGAATATTCCGGTTGGATGGTGGGGTCTTATGCTTTAGGTTATGCCATTTTTGCATTGATTGCTGGACCGCTTTCCGATGGATGGGATCGCAAAAAAGTAATGCTTACCGGCATGGTCTGCTTCTCGGTTTCAACCATGCTATGCGGCTTTGCCACAGGTTTTTGGTCGATGTTCTTATTCCGTTTTTTAGCCGGGGTCAGCGCAGCATTTACGGCGCCTCAAGTCTGGGCCTCGATCCCTGCTCTTTTTCCAACGTCAAAAATTGCCAAAGTATCCGGAATCGTCATGGCAGGCTTGGCTGCTTCCCAAGCGTTCGGCATCCCTATTGGAAGTCTGCTTGCCTCAACCCATTGGTATTATCCTTTTTTTACAATCGGTGCATGTGCATTATTAGTAGCGGTATTCATCTTCTATGCTTTGCCCGAAATGAAACCAAATCAAGGTCAAAAAACCAAGACTCCGATTTTCAGTAGATACATCCCACTATTGAATAGCCGAATGGCAAGAAGGGCTTTCCTCGCTCATTTCTTATTTCAATGTGGATTCTTTGCTGCCTTTTCTTTCATTGGAAAATGGGTGACGGATCGCTTTCACCTTTCAATTGATCAAGCGGGATACGTAATGTTTTTTCTAGGTCTTGGGAATATAGTCGGGAGCTTTGGCGGTGCCTATGTGATTAAAACGTTAAACCGTTTCAATACGCTGGTGGTTGGTTTTCTTGTCTCTATCATATGTTTTATTGTGTTGCCTCTCTTGACGTCGGTTGCGGCCTTCGAAAGTGTTTACTTTTTCATATTCGTTAACATGGGGATCGCTTTTCCCCTAATATTGGGAATGCTGAATTCACTAAATCCAACCATCCGCGGCACGATCTCCAGCTTGGCCAATTCAATCATGTACGCTGCGACAACGCTCGGTTCTTGGATCGCAGGCCTGATTTACGCGACTTTTAACGGTTTTTCCGCCGTAGGCATGTTTGCGGCAATATGCTTTGCCGGTTCGTTGTTATCTTTTATATTCAGCGGTATTTTGACCAGTCACGCAAAAACAAAAAAGGAACTTGCATCATAAATGCATAGAAGAAATTCATATGGATATTTTAAATCTTCCAAACTTCAACATATTAAGTATTAGTGAAAATGAATTTGATTTTCTAATACAAGTGGTGACGAACTCTCCACCTTTGGTTTGCCCTCATTGCGGATGCATAGCCAATCTTTACAAACACGACAGCAGGGAACAAGTTTATATGGACTTGCCCATTCATGGCAAGCGTGCAGGCCTTCTTATAAAGCGTCAGAGGTATCGCTGTAGAGATTGCAATCGAACCTTTTGGGAACACTTAGATCACACCATAGACGAAAAGCGAAACTGTACCAAACGATTATTGTCTTATATAGAGAAGCAAAGCCTTAAACGCACGTTTGTCAGCATATCCGAGGATGTTGGATTGCATGAAAAAACGATACGTAACATCTTTCGTGATTACCTCAATCGTCTTAAAGAAACGCTTCGTTTTGAAACTCCGAATTGGCTTGGGATTGACGAAATACACATTATTAAGCCAAGATGCGTTTTAACCAATATTGAGGAACATACTTTGGTAGACGTTTTGCCCAATCGTAACAAGGAAACCGTTATAGACTACCTCTCACGTCTTCCAAATAGAGGACAAATACGATACGTCACAATGGATATGTGGCAACCATATAAGGACGCCGTGAGGGCTATCTTGCCAAAAGCTCTTATCATCGTCGATAAGTTTCATGTTCTCCGTATGGCAAACCAAGCGTTAGAAACCATTCGTAAGCAGCTCCGAGAAGGATTATCGCCAAAAGAACGCCGCGGGCTGGTGCATGACCGTGATATCTTCCTAAAACGCCGTATAGAGCTTACAGAGATGGATAAAATTACGCTTGACCTTTGGACAAAGAATCATTCTTCTCTCCGTACTGCTTATGACTTAAAGGAATCATATTTCGATATTTGGGAATGTGATAGCAGACAAACGGCACTCCTTAAATACAACGAATGGAAAGTTAAAATACCAACTGAACTGCAATCCGCTTTTGAAGAACTTACAAAGGCTATGAAGAACTGGGAAGAGGAAATATTCGCCTACTTCGACCATCGCATTACAAACGCTTATACGGAATCTCTAAACAGCCTTGTTCGAGTCATTAACCGTTTAGGCAGGGGATACTCTTTTGAAGCCCTACGAGCCAAGATACTCTTTACAGAGGGACTTAAAAAGCAGTGTATGCCTAAGTACCAGAGGCAGTTTGATAGCTACGATCTACGGGAGAAAAACTTCCCGATGTTTAACATGCCACCTGTTGGATTTGTTCGTCAGCCAGAAGAAATAATCTTGCTGGGAATCGATCTTGACTCCTTAATCGAGAAATTGGAGAAGGATCAGCTATAAGCCCTTCTCCATTATAAAATCCGAATATCCTAAAAAAGGTTATTACCCACCAAAATCGCAGGAAACAACCTTTGAATACATATATTTCTATTCTACGTCTCTTTCATCGGGTAGGAAAACGAGAGCTGTCCTTCTTGACCTGGCTCCAGGTATAACGCAACATCCAGGTATCCCACTCTGTTATCTTAGGAGAATTTCCGGCCCACATAATCGTAGGCACAGGGAACCCGCCAGGTGGACGCTCGTACTCTTCATAGAAATCAGGCAAACCAAATCCATGTCCCATCTCATGCTCTATTATCTGAACTTCATCCGAATTCAAGGTGCTCAGGATATAATCATCAGGCATACGTTGTCCCCAGTCACCACCGGCTCCCCCTTGAAAATTAGACGTTCCCCATAAGTACATATCAAACCGCTTGTCCAGTCCGCCCGGATAAGTATAGTTAGGGTCCATAAAATGTTCAAATCTCGACAATGCATTAGGAGCAACTGGAAGCTTAGCTGGAATATTCGGGTCTGTTTTACTTAAGTCATCAATAATTGTATCCGTGTAAACGATTTCATTAGATTGTTTGTTAAGAATTTGCGACGGGTTTGCAACGGCCCAGCCTACTATTTTTACGGTAATATAATCATATGGCCAGCCGTCATACCCTTTTAACTGCTTATTCCAGTTATTCATTTGGCGACTCAGCATAGAAGCCATATCTTTACGCTGCTGAAGCGTGATATTTTTAGAGGATTGCCAACGCACAACATAATTGATCGTTCCTTTGCCCGCAAAAATTTGATCAAAAATCAAATTTTTACGGTTGGTTGAGCCTTCTTTGACCATCCTATTCTTCCAAACCCATTCTATCGAAGGCTTAAATTTGGCAGGTATCTCAGCAGCAGCCAAGCTATTACTCGCTGATTCTATATTCGAATTGCTTTCCAAATCCGAAGCTGCCAAACTGACATTAGCCCCGCCAACCCATAAAGAAGTAGCCACTATCAATGAAAAAGAAGCCATCAGCATTCTTTTTTTCTTCGGCATTTTTTCAACCTCCATACCTGTTATTTTTAAGAGCACATTTAAAATGACAACGTTTATCCCCTCACCTACACCTACTTTCATTTTTGAATTAAATAACAATTTTATATTATCATTGGAATAATATACCGTCAAACAAAAAGATCCCCTCTTGATCAAGAGAGGATCAGCATCATAGAGTAGGAACACCATTCCTACTCTATGGATTCCAATGCCGATTCGGCCAGTGTAGCCAGCAGCTTCGCTGTTCCCGGCAGTGCGCGTTCGTCCAGATCAAAGGCAGGATGATGCCATTCCTGGCTTCCCGCAGTACCGACAAAGATAAACACACCGGGGATGTTCTTCTGATAAAACCCAAAGTCTTCGCTTGCCGAGGAAGGTATAGGGCGAACGACCTCCAGACCGACCGCTTCGGCCGCCTGCTCCGCGACGGCAGCCAGCTTACCATCGTTTAGCACAGGTGGCGGACCCTCGATCCAGCGAATATTCGCTTTCGTGCCGAAAGCATCAGCTACGCCCTTGACGACTTGCTCGAAGCGTTCTGCCACCTGGGCTCGGACGTTCCCGTCAAAGGTACGAATGGTTCCGTCCAAATGAGCGCGATCTGGAATGATGTTCCAGGCATTGCCGCTGTGCAGCTTCGTGACACTGATGACTGCACTATCGAGCGGGTTAACGCTCCGACTCACAATCGTTTGCAGCGCTGTAATGATATGTGACGATACCACGATGGGGTCAATCCCTGCATGCGGAACGGCCGCATGCGTGCTCAGGCCCTCCACCTCGATATAAAATCCGTCTGCCGCTGCCATTAGCGGACCTTCTTTGATACCGACTGTGCCTACGGGCAGGTCTGGCTTGTTGTGCAGGCCGAAAATGGCCTGCACCCCTGCCAATGCACCGCTGTCCAGTACTTGAGCAGCGCCCTTGGCTTTCTCCTCGGCTGGCTGGAACACCAGCCGAACCGTCCCCTTCAGCTTCTGCTCCCGCTGCTTCAGCAATACAGCTGCACCTAGCAGGGATGCTGTATGAAAATCATGCCCACAGGCATGCATCTTGCCAGGATGTACCGAGGCATAAGGGAGTCCCGTTTCCTCCTGGATGGGAAGTGCATCAATGTCTGCACGAAGCGCGATAGTCGGACCTTCCTGCTGTCCGCCGATTTCCGCTACTAATCCAGTACGCAGCGGCACATCCAAAATCGTTATATTCTGTTCTTCGAGCAGGCGACGAATATAGGCGGTCGTTTCAACCTCCTCGTTAGACAGCTCGGGATAACGGTGCAGATGACGGCGAATCTCCACCAACTTCTGCTCCAAAACCTGTTCCTTCGTCCCGGTTGATCCACTCATCCCTATTCCTCCTTCGCGAACCCCATTTTGGTTACAACTTTCTCTTATATCCATAGTATCTAGGACTGCACAGGCAACTCGGCAAAAGCTTCGTGCAACAATTCGAACGAACGCACGCGCTTTCCAATATCCCGTATCCCTGTCGTTACGATCAGCTCATCTGCCTGATACTTCGTTTGAATTTCCGTTAGCGCAGCATAGATTTCATCTTTATTCCCTTTGTTGATTTGTGCTTGTGTAACTTCAATTGTATATTCTTCACCCGATTGCTTACCGAATTCCTCTGCACTTTCCAGCGTGCCCACCGTAGCCGTTTTGCCACTGGCCAGGTGAATCTTGTATAGCTTCTGCTCACCTGCCAACTCCGCTGCTTCCTCGGAAGTGTCTGCCACAATGACCGATAGTGCAAAAAATGCCTTCGGCTCACGTCCATAACTGTAATCAAAAGACTCCCGATACGTACGGAATGAATCCAGGGCAACCTGCTCACTACTATTTATAAATTGCGAGAAAACGTAGGGTAAACCCAAACGTGCGGCAATCCCAGCACTGTCAATACTTGTACCCAAAACATAAATCTCGGCTGGTGTTTCTGGAATCGGATTCGCCTGTAATCCGGCGAGCGGCCCTTCTTCAGGTGGGATATTATGAATATAGCGGCTTACTTCATCAATTTTCTCTTCAAGAGAAGGCGCATCATGCACGTTGCGTTGTAACGCCTGTGTGGATTTCGGCAACCCGCCCGGCGCACGTCCGATGCCCAAATCTACACGACCTGGTGCAAGAGAAGCTAGCACATTGAAGTTTTCAGCCACTTTATACGGGCTGTAATGCTGAAGCATAACCCCGCCAGACCCGATAGTAATTCGCTCGGTGCGTGCCAATAGATGGGAAATGAGCACCTCTGGCGAGGAGCCTGCAACCTGCTCGGAATCATGATGCTCTGATACCCAAAAACGTGTGAATCCCAGTTCTTCTACACGCTGCGCCAGCTTAATCGTGTTGCGAAGGGCCTGTGCCGCCGTTTCACCCTCGTGTATAGGGCTTTGATCCAATACTCCGATTTTAATGCTCATGTCTCCCTCTCCCATCTAAATTGAATAGTTATATTCTGGTGTAATTCGTTTCAGGAATTGCTGGGTACGCTCTTCTTTGGGGTGGTTAAAAATGGCGTCCGGTGTGCCTTCCTCGATAATATGACCGCCATCCATGAATACCACATGATTAGAAACATCGCGCGCAAAGCCCATCTCATGTGTCACGACAATCATAGTTATGCCTTCCTTCGCTATCTTGCGGATCACCGACAGCACCTCACCCACCAGTTCAGGGTCCAGTGCCGAAGTCGGCTCATCGAATAAAATGACCTCCGGGTTCAGTGCCAAAGCGCGCGCGATCCCGACACGCTGCTGCTGCCCACCGGATAGCTGGCTCGGATAATGATTCAGTTTTTCGCCGAGGCCAACCTTTTCCAGTACTTCAATACTGATTTTTTTGGCTTCCTCCTGCTTAACCTTGCGGACAACGACAAGCCCCTCCATGACATTTTCCAGCGCGGTTTTATGCTTGAACAAATGATATTGCTGGAACACCATCGCCGTCTTTTTACGCAAGGCCAAAACATCCTTTTTCGCAGGCCGCTTGCAGTTCACTGTAAAATCTCCGATGCTGACTTCTCCGTCATTTGGCTTTTCCAGATAATTAATGCAGCGTAGCAAAGTCGTTTTTCCTGAACCGCTTGGCCCTAAAATAACGACGACCTCGCCTTTGTTTACGGTCAAATCAATGCCTTTGAGCACTTCATGTTTACCAAACGACTTTGTAATATTTTGCAGACGGATCATGATGCTCGACCTCCATTAAACACATTGATTTTTTTCTCCACCAAGCCGGATATTCGCTCAATCAATACCGTCAAGCCCCAAAACAACAGTGCTGCTGCAATATAGACCTCTAAATATTTCCAGTTAGTGGATGCTAGAATTTCAGCCTGTGCCTGGATTTCTGTGACCGAAACTGTGAAGGCCAAGGTGGAACCATGCAGCATCCCAATAACAGAATTGGTCAGGTTCGGCAAACACACCACGAATGCCTGCGGAAATACGATGCGTCTCAATACTTGCCATGTCGTCATACCAACCGCATAAGCCGCCTCAATCTGCCCCTTATTGACCGACAGAATTCCGGAACGAACCACCTCAGACATATACGCGCCACTGGTAATAGAAAATGAAATGAGTGCAAATACCATGTAAGGTATATCTTTGGAATGCAGCGACCAGCCGAAATGCTTTGCTCCTGCATCAATCAACAAAGGCAAGCTGAAATAAATAAGCAGCAGATGCATCAGCATCGGTGTACCTCGGATGAACGTAACGTAACCGTGAGAAATCTGCGCCAACACAGGAACGTTGTATATTCGTGCCAACGCCGTTATAACCCCGATGACCAGCCCTGCCAGTACGGAAACCACAGTAATGATTAAAGTGTTGGGCAACGCAGAGAATAATCCTAAAAAGGCGGTGTATACAAATCCAAAGTCCAGACTCATATGCCTTTACCTCCTTTGCTCAGACGAGGGCTTCTCAGGTAACGCACCACAAAACCTTTTCGTTTTGCGGGTTCCTTCTGTACTGAATCTCTATGCTCATGCCGGAGAAGTGCATTTTCCAGCACCTTGAATAATCTTTGTACAATCAGACTGATCACCAGGTAGATAAAAGACAACGCGATATACGTTTCCACAAAATGCTGGGTAGCCGAACCTAAAGTTTGCGATTTTCCTGTCATCTCCATCGCACCGATTGTAAACGCCAGCGAAGTATCCTTCAGATTGCCAATGACCAGGTTGGAAAATACCGGAACCACCACAGCCAACCCTTGCGGCAAGATGATACGTGTAAAAGTCTGATAGCCTGACATGCCGACGGACTGTGCAGCCTCGATTTGCCCCCGATCTACAGCTCCTACGCCAGACCTAATGATTTCAGAAATAAAGGCTCCACTATTGAGCGCATAGGTCGCTATAGCAAACCACAGCACATCCCATCTGGAGGAATTGATATTTACCAGCTTTAGTAGCTCTGGCAGGCCGTAATACACCAGAAACAATTGAATTAAAATAGGGGTTCCACGGAAAAAGGAGACATACACCTGAGAAACACGTTTGAGAAATGGAATGTTATACATGCGAGGCAGCGCAACCAACAGACCAATGATCAGTCCCAACACAAGCGAGCTTGCCACAATAAACAAAGTGATGTGCAAATAGGACAGCATTTTCGGGATAAAG
The DNA here is from genome assembly GCF_050516475.1 of Paenibacillus ottowii. Classification (NCBI taxonomy): domain Bacteria; kingdom Bacillati; phylum Bacillota; class Bacilli; order Caryophanales; family Paenibacillaceae; genus Paenibacillus; species Paenibacillus ottowii. Next base: position 3,498,732 of record NZ_CP191577.1, read on the forward strand.
CTAAAAACATAGTCAATATTGAACTCTCTGCTCATATGCCTGCCTCCTTTCTATACATCAGCGGTCAGAATACATGAAGTACCCTGACCGCTGAAATGTCCAAGTCTATCCTTACTTCTTACTGCTGGAGCCCTCTTTTTTCACATCCTCCAGGGACTTTGTGAAATCCTCTCCAAGCCATTTGATGCTCAGTTTTGACAGTGTACCGTCGTCCTTCACTTCCTGAATGGCTTTGTCCAGATCATCCGCCAATCCTTGCTCATTTTTGTTCAGTACATACAGTACATCCGATTGAGTCAAAGGATCACCCACGGTTTTCAGAGCTACTTCTCCTTTTTCATCGGTGTTAAAACGGTTCGCAAAGTCTGTTGTAATAGTCGCATCTATACGGCCGCTCGTAATTTGTTGCACCGTATCATTGGCTGCACCACTCGTGTATACGATATTCAGAGCATTTCCGTGGGTTTTGTTATACTCTTTCAGCACATACGCCGCGTTACTGGTTGGACTGGTGAGTACCTTTTTCCCTTTCAAATCATCAATGGAATGAATGCTATTATTATCCTTCGCTACAGCCACTCTGTTCAGAAAAATACTGTATGGATTTTTGTTGAACAGATACTTGGCTTCGCGTTCCGGGTTTTTTTCCATTTGATGCGATACCATATCAATCTTGCCGGCATCGAGACTGAGCAGCAAATTTCCAAAATCCATCGTTTTGAATTCAAACTCATATTGAGGTAGGCGCTTGTCCAGCTCCTTAATCAGCTCCACATCAAAGCCTGTTAAATTTCCGTTTTCGTCAATAAAGCATACATTTTTAAATTGAGTGCCTGTGCCTACAATAATTTTCTTCACATCTCTGCTTGAACCTGACGCACTAGACGTGTCATCTGAGGAACCGCAGCCTGCCAACACCAGAATGATTGCCATCACAGACAATATTGCAAACCACTTTTTCATGTGAATTCCCCCTTATCTCTTTGCATATCAGCAGTTTGCGACATACATGGTACCTATAACATTTAAAATTTTATAACGATCTTTTCTATAACATAACAGCTCCCCGGAAGCCTTCAGTCAGTGCATCTGCTAAATCGGAGGTCACTGCGCAGTCTTCCTTGGTCGCGATTATGCTAATCTGCATAGATACCCCAGCCACCTCCGGAACATGAATACGGAACAGTTTCTGATCCTTCACTTCACGGTTCACACAGACATCCGGTAAAAAGGCAATGCCCGCTTCTTGCAATACCAGCTTTTTGGCCGTGACCACATTGTCTACCTGAAAAGCAATGTCTGGTGGCTGCTCCAGTGACTCAAAAGATCGATGAATCCTCATCCAATCTAATGACCCGCATTCAAAGAATACCAGTGTTTCACGCTGGATATCCTGTATGCTGGCCTTTCCTGTTTTCATAAACGGATGACCGTCATATACATACAGGGAAATCGGATCTTCATAAAAGGCAAGCGTACGAATAGCCGGATGCATCACTTTACGGACAAAACTAATATCTACCTCACGGTTCAACAGCTTCTGTAGCAGTTGATCCGTCGTAGCGGTCACAATTTTGTAGTTGACCTCCGGATAACGAGCACGAAGCTGCTTTAATATTTCAGGAATGATATAGTTCGACACCGATATCGTGCAGCCAATTCGAATTTGCTGAGGGGCTTTCTTGCGCTGTTGAAGTTTTTGCTTCCCTTTTTGCAGCACTTGAAGCATCTGCTCCGCATAAGGAAGGAACTTCCGTCCATCCTCGGTCAGAATCGTTTGTTTGCTCTGGCGGTCGAATAACTTGCACTCAAGCTCGCGTTCCAGCGTCTGAATCCGGGCTGTGACAGAGGGTTGTGATAAGAACAACGCTTCTGCTGCCTTATTAAAACTTCCATAATGATTCACGTATACAAAAGCTTCCATATTCTCGATATTCATACGCAAGTCCCCCAGTAAGTTTTATATACATTTATCCAATGAGTTAACTTGGTTTTTTTGTATCATAAAACTCACTGAATGACCTGTCAATGGAAATATTGAAAATATTTATAACTTCAATAACTCATTTAGCTCTTTAACCGAGCGTTCTAATCGTGCAACCAACTCTTCGGACAATCCATATGCTTCACCCGGCAGGCGCTCGACCCATTGGTCTACCGCATACACACCTCCAAGAATATGTCTTCCCCCCAGTGCGTTCAGAACCGGCTTTAGGGCATAGTCAATGACCAACAGATGGGCTAGTGTACCGCCAATAAATAAAGGCAAGACAGGCTTCCCTCTCAGTCCCTCCTGCGGAAGCAAATCCAGAAATATTTTCAATAGCCCTGAATAGGCCGCTTTATATACTGGCGAAGCCACAATGATGGCATCCGCTGCTGCAATCAAAGCAAGCGATGCTGTAACCTCGGGACTATTAAAGTTGGCTTTGATTAAATCCTCAGCTGGCAGGTCAACCACATTCAGCAATGTGACCTCTGCTCCGGCCTTCTGTAACTGTTCGGTTGTATACTGAATCAAGCCGTACAAACGGGATTGTGTAGACGGACTGCCTGATAGGATGACAACCTTGGACATCTCATTCCCTCCTTCTGTTATGCGTCAACCTTTACTTTGGATCTGGCTGCTGTATAGCGGTTCTCTGGAATAGGTACACCCAGGTTTTCACGCAGTGTGCTAAATTCATAATCCTGACGGTAAATACCGCGCTCCTGCAAAATAGGCACAACCAGATTTACGAAATCATGCAGACCCGTTGGCACATCGGAACCGATAATGAATCCGTCTGCACCTTTTCCTTCAAACCACTCTTGCACTCGATTGGCCACCTGCTCCGCAGTTCCAATAAAAGAGGTCCTCGGCGTTGCTGAACGCAATGCAACCTCACGCAAGGTCAAATTCTGCTCTTTGGCTGTTCGTTTGATTTTATCTGTACCACTGCGGAATGAATTACTGCCAATGCCGTCAAGCTCAGGGAATGGCTCATCCAGCGGATATTGTGAGAAATCGTGATGATCGAAGAAACGTCCCAAATATTTTAATGCAGCCTCGATCGTCACTAGATTGGTAATCTCCTCATACTTGCGTTCTGCTTCCTCTGGCGTGCTGCCAATAATCGGCGAAATACCCGGCAAAATGACAATATCCTCTTCCGATCTGCCATAGCGCACCGCACGTTCCTTGACATCACGGTAAAACTGCTGTGCTTCCTCCAAGGTTTCATGTCCAGTAAATACAGCATCCGCTTCCTTGGCAGCCAGATTTTTGCCATCTTCTGAGGAACCTGCCTGGAAAATAACCGGCTGTCCCTGCTTGGATCGTCCAATATTCAGCGGTCCCTGCACAGAGAAAAACTCACCTTTGTGGTTTAGCGTATGCAGCTTCTCAGGATCAAAGAAGACGCCGGTTTCTTTATCACGAATGAACGCATCCTCTTCCCATGAGTCCCACAGTCCTTTGGTGACCTGCAAATATTCATCGGCAATTTTATAGCGCTGTGGATGCGATGGATGCTCCCCTTTGTTAAAGTTGAGGGCAGAGCCTTCCAGCGGGGAAGTCACCACATTCCAGCCTGCACGACCTCCGCTAATATGATCAATGGAAGAAAATTGGCGTGCTACTGTGAACGGCTCGCTATAGGAAGTCGACAATGTGCCAACCAGTCCGATCTGCTTTGTCACCCCAGCTAAAGCAGACAAAATCGTAATGGGTTCAAAACGGTTTAAAAAGTGAGGAATAGATTTTTCGTTAATAAACAGACCGTCTGCGATAAATACGAGATCAAACTTTCCTTCCTCTGCCTTTTGCGCCTGCGTTTTATAAAATTCAAAGTTAACACTGGCATCCGCAGGTACATCAGGATGACGCCAAGTCGTCATGCTTCCCCCCACACCGTGGATAATTGCACCCAATTTAATTTGTCTCTTCTTAGCCATGACTCTTCCACCTCTCATGAAAATAATTGTTATTCTACGGCTAATGATCGTTTTTGCAGCTAATTACTAACTTTTATACCGCTTGATTATAATTTTCCAGCACTTTACCCAGCTCTTCCAAATCCGGGTTAAGGAGTGCTTCATATTTGTTATCTCCACCTATCTCTACGACAGGAACGTAACGAATGCCATATTTGGTCTCTAATACATCACGCAGTGCATCATTTCCGTCCACCTGAATATTTTCATACGGCTGATTTTGGGATTCCAGGTAAGACTTGATCTCTCCACAAAAATGACAGCCGGTTTTGCTCCACACTACAACTTTAGGTTTGGACGACATATACATACCTCCGTGAGTTTAATGTTTATAATCCCGATTAATTAAATGAGAATTATATGTATAATGTATCCTCCCCCCTCCTTTCCGTCAATCGCTTGTGCAATAGATAAGGATAATTTATCGATAGAAAATTTTAATGTAGATTGTTTTTCATCGCTTATTGGCAACGTGGTTACTAAAAATTTAGGGGAATTGGAGTTTAAATGTGCCTTGACGCGGATATCCTTGGAATAGTAGCGCCCTTGTGGCGAAATGAAATGAGGTTGAGCAAATGCAGGATTGGGTAGAGGTTGCTGTACGCACATTAATGGCTGTCGCTATATTATTTTTAATCACCAAAATTCTCGGAAAACGTCAGGTATCCCAGCTTTCCTTGTTCGAATATATAACAGGAATTACGATAGGTAACCTGGCCGCTACCATTCCTATGGAGCGTGAAGCCACTTGGTATTTGGGCTTTATAGCCTTGTCAGTATGGGTATTGACAACACTTGGCATTGAATATTTGCAAATTAAAAGCAAGAAAATCAGAGATATATCAGATGGAAGAACAACAATCCTGATCAAAGACGGCAAAATTTTAGAGGATAATCTGAGAAAAGAACGGCTCACCCTGGATGAACTCATGGAGCAGCTTCGAAGCAAGAATGTATTTAAAGTATCTGACGTGGAATTTGCTCTGATGGAAACTAGCGGCGAAGTCAATGTGCTGTTAACCAAAGACAAGCAGCCTGTGACGCTCAAGGATCTGAATATGCTGCAATTACCGGAGAAGGAACCCACAGTAGTCATAATGGATGGACAACTCATGGAGCAACAAATGGCATATATGGGGATTACTCAGCAATGGCTGGATGCCAAGCTAAAGGAAAAGAATCTAACGGTCAAAGATGTATTTTTTGCCCAGGTGGATACGCAAGGAGAACTATATATTGACCAATATAGCGATAATGTACAACAATCCAAGGTACAAGACTCTAATCAAGCCTTACTAACTCTATTGCAGCAATGCACTACAGAACTGCAAAAGCTCGCAACTGGTTCTAGTGAACAGCAAAAAAAACAGCTATATGAACAATGCTCTCAAAGCTTGAAGGAAGCTATACAAGAGATGGAACCGGTAAATACATCCAATTCCTGACCACATAGGTATAGCCCGTGAGAGAAAATCATGAGAACTAAAAGGAGCGTCCTGCCAGCCGATTATGGCTTGGAAGACGCTCCTTTTTTGATGACAGAGCCGCTCATTTCATGGTTGCTGTCCCCTTTCCTGATTGCTGTTCCCCTTTATTGCTTCCTCTTGTAGTGGCAGCAACACGGTAAACGCCGTTCCTTCTCCTACCTTGCTGGACACAGAGATAGAACCGCTATGCATCTCTGTTATTTTATGGGCGATTGAAAGTCCCAAGCCGCTGCCTCCTGCGGTTCGGTTCCGTGACTTGTCTGCTTTATAAAATCGTTCGAAAATACGCTGCTGATCCTGTTCGTTGATACCCGGCCCTGTATCAGTAATGCAGACAACTGCCTGATCACTGTTAGTTGAAAGAGAAACAGATATGCTTCCACCCTGTGGGGTGAATTTAATGGCATTGTGAAGGAGATTCACCCACACCTGGCCCATTAGGTCCTCGTCCGCGTTGATCTCAACGATATCGGTGTCCACAATCATGTCAATTTGTTTAGCCTCCCATTGCGGTTCGCAGGCGAGGATAAGCGATATCAGTTGCTTGTCCAGCCGATAAGAGGACGGATGAAACGGATGCCGCTCCGAATCCAGCACCGCCAGCTTCATCAGATTATCGCTTAGCTTGGATAGACGAATACACTCTGTCTCAATAATCGTCAAATATCGGTCCCGCTGCTCCCGATCCAGATTATCGTCCTTGAGCGCCTTAGCAAAACCAATGATCGAGGTCAGGGGCGAGCCAATTTCATGGGATACATTTGAAATAAACGCCTCCCGCAGTTCTTCCATGGCCTTCAGATTTGCCGCCATATCATTAATGCTGTCCACCAGCTGTACATAAGGATGTGTCCTATCATGGTTTCCGTTTCTCGTGCCAAAGTTCCATCCCAGATTGATGTGAAAATCCCCTTCTGAAATTCGTTTTAAAGCATCGATCATTTCGGTAAAAAAATGCTGTTCTCTAGGCTGGATAAAGCGCCTCACAGTCATACTTATGATACCGAAGAAGAAAAAGCCAAGTGTCGCATTAACCAAATAGACGAACAATTCATGCGGAGTCCATGACAAGCGTGAATAGATCACCGCCGTAATAAAGTACGCAGCAGTCCAGCTAAGATACAGCACCAATAACACGAGCATGAATCTTGCCAGGATACGGAGGAACCCCGGTTCCCGCTTCATTGCCTTACCTCCAGCCGATACCCCAATCCCCGGATCGTACGGATCGCAAAGGAATGGGCAGCCTCCGGAAATCGTTCCCGAAGGCGCTTGATATGGACATCAACCGTTCTTTCGTCTCCCTCGTAATCATAACCCCAGATCTGCTCAATCAGATGGTCGCGGGTAAAGGTTTTGCCAGGATAGCTGGCCAGCTTGAAGAGCAGCTCAAATTCCTTGCGTGGCAGGGTAATTTCCTGCTCTCCAGCCCGACACTCAAATGTATCGCTGCGCAGGACAAGCTCTCCGACAGTCACCGAATTTGAAGCCATGATCCGATAGCGTTTTAGTAAAGCCTTTACGCGTGCAACAAGCACCAGAGGATCGAAGGGCTTAACAAGATAGTCGTCCGTTCCGAGCGCAAAGCCTTTTACAATCTGTGACGTCTCGCCTTTGGCTGTAAGCATCAGCAGCGGCAGGTCGGTCTGCTCACGCAGCTTACGGCACAGCTCCCAGCCATCCATTCCTGGCATCATGATATCGAGGACTAGCAAATCGACCTTAATTTCATCAAACAAGCGTATCGCGTCCAAACCATCCACCGCCTCGACGACCTCCAGACCTTCCAGTCTCAGAAAGTGTCCGACCAGTTCACGAATATGCGGGTCATCATCAACGACCAATACACGTGTCATTTTTAACCCCCTAATAACTACAAGCTAACTCTGTCTTAAATTTCTTATCCTCGTCAAGAGGTCGCCCTCCTATGCTTTACGCATATAAGCACGCACCGTAAGCGGTGCGAAGATCGCCACAATCACTGCAGCCCCAAGCAGGGAGATCGCCAGTTCCCCGCCTATCATTCCTGTATTCGCAAGCTCTCTAACCGCGTTCACAAGATGTGTAATCGGGTTGATATTCACAAACCACTGCAACCAGCCAGGCATGGTGTCCACAGGCACAAATGCGTTGGAAATAAAGGTAAGCGGAAACAGAACAATCATGGAAATACCTTGTACACTTGAAGCCGTGCGAGCAATCACGCCAAAGAAGGCGAATATCCAGCTGACTGCCCAGGAACACACGATAACCAGAAGTGCGGCGATCGCAACACTCAGCAATCCTCCCCCTGGTTGATATCCCAAAATATATCCCATAGCAAAGGTAAGTACAGTCGCAATAGTATAACGAAGACTGTCGGCCAGCAGAGCTCCAGCCAAAGGGGCAATACGTGCGATCGGGAGTGACTTGAACCTGTCGAACACTCCCTTGTCCATATCCTCACGCAGTTGCACACCGGTCACGACAGAGGTCGAGATGACAGTTTGTACGAGGATGCCTGGAATGATGACCGGTAGATAATGCTGTACATCTCCTGAGATAGCCCCGCCAAAGATATAGGTAAACATAAGAGTAAAAATAATCGGCTGGAGCGTGACATCAAACAACTGCTCAGGAGTATGCCTGATCTTCAGAATGCCCCGGTAGGCCATCGTCATAGAGTTGGCGAACGCCTGTTTGAAACTCACAGACTTTTTCAATGTGCGATCAGAAGCTGTCATAGCAGTAGCGTTCTTCATGCTCTCACCCCCTCTACGGTAGGTGCTTCATGGGCCGTCTGCTGCTCATTTACTTGCACGCCTTGGCCAGTGATGGACAGGAACACCTCGTCAAGCGTTGGCTTTTGCACACTCATCTCTGCCAGCTGAATTTCTCCGGTACGGAGAGCAATCAGCAGGTCCGTCACCCGATCGGCATTAGCCATCGGAGAAATAATTTTTCCAGCCTCTACCGACACGCTGGACTTGACTGAAAGCACTTGTTCTATAATTCGAACAGCCCGCTCAATATCCTGTTGATTTTGCACTCTGAGTTGCAGAGTTGACGCCCCCACAGCCGCTTTCAGTTCATCTACCGTCCCCTCAGCGACTACCCGCCCATGGTCAATCACCGCGATTCGGTCAGCAAGCTGATCCGCCTCATCGAGATACTGGGTCGTAAGCAGCACGGTAGAACCCGACTTGACCAGACGCCGGATCGTGTCCCACATCTGAACACGCGTGCGCGGGTCCAGACCGGTAGTCGGCTCATCCAAAAAGATTAATGGCGGCTTGGCAATAAGACTTGCGGCCAAATCCAGTCGGCGGCGCATGCCTCCAGAGAAATGCTTTAACGGTCGCTTGGCTGCTTCAGACAAGCCAAATTCCTCTAGCAGCTCCGCTGCCTTGTGACGTGCCTCGGCACGTCCCAGTCCGAGCAGCCTGGAGAAAATAATCAGATTCTCGGTACCACTAAGCGACTCATCGACTGATGCGTATTGACCGGTTACGCCAATTAATTGACGAACAACCTGCGGTTCCTTTACTGCGTCGTGTCCAAAAATGCGCGCCGATCCCCCATCAGGTCGCAATAACGTTGACAGCATTCGGATGGTCGTCGTCTTACCTGCCCCATTGGGACCAAGCACTCCATAGATCGTGCCGGCATGCACATTCAGATCGACACCATGTACCGCATACTTATCACCAAAAGTTTTAACGAGTCCCCTTGCTTCAATGGCCAGGGTTTCTTTTTTGTCTGTATAATCCACTTTCATTTCCTCCCTACAACGATTTCTATAGAGAGAATAATCCACTTTTATGAACTGAATATGAACAGGACCATTTACTTAATAATTTACACTGTAAAAAAATAATCTCGTTCTACCTTACTCACTCTTAAACCGAATGCTTTATACCACTCGGATTTCCCCTTCTCCTGTGCTACCTTGTGCAGCTCGTTATGCTTCCAATGTTTTATAGCGTCCAAGGACTCCCAATAAGACACGGTGATGCCTACTCCATTTTGGTCACGAACACTTTCCACACCTAAAAAGCCAGGCTGCTTGGCAGCCAGTTCTACCATTTTGTCCCCCATCTCTCCGTATCCGCCATCCCCTTCCGTACGTTCAGAAGTGAAAATAGCTGCATAATAAGGGGGCTGTGGTGTTTTTGCAATTGAACTCATAGGTACCTCCTAGAAATGAATGGTTAATCAGCTTTTTTCTCAAGTTCGATTATAACCACATAACTGAGATAAAAAAATGAATTTATAACGAGAAGTTCCCACTTATTGAACTGAAATTGCTCGACGGAAACATTTTCCCAACACAAACTTGTTCCGAAAATCAAATATGAATTAGTTCAAAACCCTTATGAAATTTGTATTCGGCCTTTGGATGGACCATATTTCCATTCCGTTGGTATTGCTACGACCTCTTTAAAGAACATGGCTCCAGCCGCAAAGAAGTGTATGGACTTTATTATTGAATGGATCAATTAGGTTCTTCCTGTTGGCCAAGGCAGCGGATTCTCAAAGCTGGACCAGTCCATATCCATTTCACGATCGTTCAACAGACATTCATTTAGCTCTTCTTCCAGGTTCAGCCGATTCATTCCGATACCGATCATTACAATTTCGTTCATGCGATCGCCCCATTGCTCATCCCAATGATTCAAAACCTCGGGGTTGGCTGCGACGATTTCCTGCCGTTCTTCTGCTGACAACGCCGCAAGCCAGCTTCCCGCTGGACCAAATTGAATAGATGGTCCTGCCTGGCTGATACTCGCTGCCCAATCCTGCGGGGTTGCGATCCAGACCAACCCTTTGGCACGAACGACTTCCTCTGGCCAGTAACTCATAAATGCTGCCAGTCTTGCAGGATGAAACGGTCTTCTGCGGCGATAAACAAAGGAGTCGATTCCATATTCGTCCGTCTCCGGTGTGTGGCTTTCCAGCTCCAGCTCGCGAATCCAGCCAGCGGATTGGCTAGCTTTGTCAAAATTGAACAACCCTGTATTTAAAATGTCCGAAGGTGCTACCTTTCCCTTGGAAGTGCGAATAATTCGGGCTTCAGGCTGCAATCTCCGCAGCACACCCTCCAGCTTGTCCAGCTCTGCGGACTGAACCAGATCGCATTTATTCAAAATCAGTACATCACATGTTTCAATCTGGTCAATCAGCAAGTCCGAGATATCACGTGTGTCATCTTCTCCAGTAGCCTGCTTGCGATCCAGCAGCGTTTCTCCTGATTCGAAGTCATGCCAGAAACGGTTCGCATCGACTACAGTCACCAAACAATCCAGTTTTGCCAGCGAAGCTAGATCAATGCCAGTTCCTTCATCGGCGTATGTAAAGGTTTGAGCAACGGGTACGGGTTCACTGATGCCTGTAGATTCGATTAATATATAATCAAACTCGCCTTGTTCCGCCAGCTTCTTGACCTCAAGCAACAAATCTTCGCGCAATGTGCAACAAATACAGCCATTAGACAACTCGACCAGTTTTTCTTCTATTCTGGACAAGCAGCCCTCTTTTTTAACCAGTTCGGCATCTATATTCACTTCACTCATATCATTGACGATGACTGCTACTTTCATTTTGTCTCGATTGTTTAATACATGATTCAAGATCGTCGTTTTTCCTGCACCCAAATATCCACTTAACACGGTTACTGGGATTGGTTTCTTATTCATCGCTGGTGCACTCTCCTTAATATTGGCTTATAATTTTAATCGTAATAATTACTATTAAATCGGCATTCAGAAATATACAGCATTCCTTTTGCCTTGTCAACTGTAAGAAACTCTTGGAATCAATGATCTAAAGTTATTAATATGAGAAATAACGATCCTTCAAGATTTAGGAGAATGCTATGCGCCTATATCTTCTTGTTCTGATTGAGCTTGGATAAAAACATCAAAAAAGCAGCAAATCAAAAAGATGCTTCTGATTTGCTGCTTTTTACCGATTTATTATGATTACCAGGCGTAGGCTTCTGGCGCAGGTTTTCCCGGACCCGGGAAAATCTCATCCAGTTTGGCAAGCACATCTTCACTTAATTTAACCTCAGGTACCCGCAGAGCATCCTCTAGCTGTTCTAATGTCCGTGGTCCAATAATTGGAGCCGTTACGGCTGGATGGGATAGCACCCAAGCCAGGGCAATCACATCTTCCTTTTCGCCCAGTTCGCGGCACAACGCTGCAAATTGCTCCAGCTTCGCACGATTCTGCTCTACCTTTTCCTTGGCACGTGCGCTGCGGGAACCTGTACCCGCTAACGCATTGCGTCCCAGCAGTCCGCCCGCCAACGGGCTCCATGGAATTACACCCAGACCCAACCCTTGAGCTGCTGGTAATACTTCAAGTTCAGCGGAACGTTCGTTCAGATTGTACAAATGCTGCTCCGATACCAGTCCCAGAAAACGCCGTGCCTTCGCTTCAGCCTGAGCCACCGCAATATGCCAGCCTGCAAAATTACTGGAACCGATATAACCAACTTGTCCTCGATCCACTACGGACTCGAATACGCCCCACAGCTCATCCCATGACACATTGCGGTCAATGTGATGCATTTGATATAGCTCTACATGGTCTGTTTGCAGACGTTTCAGCGATGCATCCAAATGACGGCGAATTTTGTAAGCAGACAAGCCTGATCCTGCATTGGGACCGTCATTTTCATTTTTCATGTCCCCATATACCTTGGTCGCCAATACGACCTTCTCGCGTCTTCCGCCGCCCTGCTGGAACCACCGTCCGATAATTTCTTCTGTCCAGCCTTTACGGTCATGGCCATATACATTAGCCGTATCAAAGAAGTTAATGCCCGCATCCAGCGCGGCATCCATAATTTTGAAAGCATCCTTTTCTTCAGTTTCCGGTCCGAAATTCATTGTGCCGAGACATAACCGACTAACCTTCAAGCCCGACTTTCCTAAGTATGAATACTCCATACCGTTTCCCGCCTTTGCTTAAGGATTTTTTTAATGCCGCAAAAATTGCATAAAAAAAGACCATACCCAATTCATTCACCAAAACATTCCCCTTTGAAACACCCAAAAATGCATTTTTAGGGTTGGACGGCGAAAAAAAAAGCCTCCGCACCATGCCGAAGCATTCCATGCGAAGGCCAAATCCCCATACTACCCGCCGAATGTTAAAAAAGTGACTTTACGGCGGATGCCAGCGGAGTGGAGGATTTGAATCTGGAGAAGTGGAGCGTTCGCCTTTGCCACGGGATTCTAGCCACTTCATGTCTTATTCAACCCAAAGAATCCCGTGGCAACAGCGATCGTAAGATCAAATCCTTCGCGGAGCCGCTCACCTCAGCCACCGTAACTCACTCTTTTTTACCATCAAGGAATCAATTTGGTTTCTTTCGCTCGCTCGGCCATTTTCTTCGTAGTTTTGCTGAGCGGCTTCTTGAGCACCAATCCAAACAGGAAGCAAATTCCGATAAACACAAATAGCATCACTACATCTCGTGTGACCGTTGATGGCAACATCCCTCCTACCGTTTCCCGCAGCAGACTAACCGCATAAGTAAACGGTACGATCGGATTCAAGGTCTGAAAAAATGTTGTACTCGTCGCAATGGGAAAGGTCCCTCCTGAACTGGAGAATTGAAGCACCAGCAGGATGACTGCCAGCCCCTTCCCGATATTGCCGAACACCGAAACCAAGGTATAGGTCATGGCCGTAAACACAAGACTGATCAGCATAGAGGACAGTACAAATGCTACTTTGGCATCCACGTATGTTCCCAGCAGGAACAAATCACCAAGAGATACGCTCAGCGCCTGAAAAATACCAATTGTGGAAAACGTCATTAGCCGTCCGAAATACACTTGGTAGCTTTTATATTGTCCTTCCGGGTCATCCACATCTACCCTGAACATGGAGACCAAGAGCATCGCGCCTACCCAAATCGACAATGTAGTGTAAAAAGGCGACATCGCAGACCCGTAGTTAGGAATCGGGTATATTCGCTCCTGCTTCAGCGATACTGGACTGCCGAGAAAATCACTTTCTTTTTTTACATCCCCTTTAAGCAACGCGATCGCTCTTCCAAGCGCATTTTCGCCCTTAAGCTTGCGGATGGTGTCTGCAGCCTGACGTATGGAATCCTCGGCAGCCGGAAGATCAGTTCTGACAAAATTGGCTACCTGGTGTACCGCTTTTTCAGCCTCGGGAAACTTGTTTTCAATTAAGTCTGCCATTTTAACAAACTGTTGTTCCGCCTTCGGCAAATCATTGCGGACAAAGTCTGCCGCCTGATGAATTTTACTTTTGACTGTGGGCAAATCGCGCTTCACAAAGTCTGCCGCTTTGTTCACAGCATTCGTAAACTCGCCCATGCGTCCCTGTATCGTCGTCGCTGCTTCATGCAGCTTTTGACGATATTGTGGCAAGTCCTGCTGGAGACGTGTTAGCTCTTGCTGCCCGAATTCAGCTGCCGCTTGTGCGTCATTTAATAGCTTTTCAATATTCGGGAGCTGCTCTTGAGCTGTGGCCAGCACATTGGCAGAATTGCGGGCGACGGATTTGATTTGATCCAGCGCCTTTTGAATGGCAGGTGCATATTCCGTATCATAATTGTTCAAAATGCCGTCAATTCCGCTACTGATTTCGCCTGCAAGACGATCAGCGTCATCCAGCAGATTTTGGGCAGGTTTCTCGCCACGCTGAATAGCATCCCTGATACTAGTGACCGTGCTGTTCAAACGGCGAAAACGGTCCTCTACCGAGTTTACCCGGGAAATAAGTGAATTCAGAGGCTGGCTAGGCAAATATCCGTTTACACGGTTCAGCAATTGAGAAATATGATCCAGTACACCTATGGCAGTCGTTAGCCTGCCGCTAATCCGATTCGCCGCGGCTTGTGCGGCTTTAGGATCAAAATCCACACCACGAATGATACCTGTAATCTGTGAAACTTCATTCGCAATTTGTTGCACCAGCTGTAAGTCTTCTTTAACTACAGTCCCGATCGAATCAAGCGCACCCTCGTTTTTATCCAAAAAGTCGATTATACCGGTTGTAAAATCCTTGCCTGTACTGGCTATTTTTTGTACTTCCGGCAGGGCTGTCTGGGCAGCATTAATGACCTTAAGGGCTGTTTGCGTGTCCTCCAAGGCGGTGGCCAGTGCGCTTTCTACCTTACTGAAATTCTGGTCCAGTTCAACAATACGATCACCGGCTTTTTGAATATCAGGCAGTCTTTTTTGAATATCCAAAATAACTGCGGCCACCTTATCCAGCTCAGGCAGGTTTTTATCTATTTTAAGCACCAAGTCGCCAGCGCGGTTAATTTCAGGTATTTTTTCCTTCAATGCAATGATCTTTTGTCCTTGGGCCTTAATTTTGGGTAAATTCTGCTCCAGCTCTAATGCCTGCTTACCCAATCGATCGATATCAGGCAATCGATTATTCAGCTCCAGCACCCGATTTTCAATGTTGCGAATCGTCGGAAGCTCCTCTTCCAGCTTGACTCCGGCTTCCTTTAATTTCGTCAAAACCGCCTGACTGGCCGTTTCAATAAAGTTTTGACTAATTTGGTTTGTCAGAGAGGTTGCCCCTGAGGATGTAATTTTCGGAGCTACTGCATTGATTTTTTCATTCACAGCATAATCAATTTCCGGCTTTTGCGGATTTTCCGTTAACACACTCGTAATTTTCTCTGAAAAATCCTTTGGGATCAGCAGGCTGGCATAATAATCACCGTTCAGCACCCCTTTTCGTGCTTCTGCTTCATTGACAAAAGTCCAACCCAGCTTCTTGTTATTTTGAAGGCTATGTATAACCTCGTCACCGATATTAATCTTTTTACCATTCACCTCAGCACCCTGATCTTGGCTGGTTACTGCAATTTTAATACCAGATGTATTTGCATATGGGTCCCACATTGCTTTCAAATTCACCCATGCATAGACGGAAGGCAAAAGAATGATGCCAATGACTAATAAAGTCCCGGTCGATACTTTGAATACATTTCTCCAGTCTGTTAAGTAGATTTGCCATATCTTCCGCAACTTCACCACTCCTCATATGTACATTAACCTTTCGTCCAGTGTTGTATGCACACGTATTGTAAACGATTTGAGCGGCAGAAGCGAATATTATAAAAATGATTGCTAAAAAGCGTACGGCTCTTTTACAGATCATACGCTTTTTATGAAATCCTGTTCACTTAATTTCGAATTCCATTTGCAGGTGTAGCTTCCAGTGAGTAGAATACGCCCTTTTTATTGATTTTTCCTACAACGGTAGCTGCACCTTTTTTCAAGAATGTATATTCGTTTTTCTTTATTTGCACGGTATATCCCTTCAGATTAATTCCAAAAAGAGATTGTACTTTCGACTTGGCAGCTGAAAGCGCCTGATTTTTACTGAGCTTGGGCTTAGCAAATGCTTTGGCAAAATCCTTATCTCCGTCCCAGTCCATACCATGCTCATTTTTTACAGCCCATACTTTACCGGTTTTGATGCCAATCTGTACACTGTTTGTGTCGTTCTCATCCCTGAAGTGCCAGACGGTATCGTTGTTCTCCTGCTGACGAAGCGTATATTCAAACGGTTTCGTTGTTGGAATGCCCAGTGTCTTTAGCGAACGGCTCGCTTTGTTGATCAGTTCAGCCTTAACGTCTTTGAGTGGGTACAAAAAGCTGGCCGTTATTTTATTTCCTTGATCAAGGTGAATATACAGGCTTTGGTTTTGCCCCCATAGCACCCAGTAATTTTTTAATCCTCCTTCGTCAATCGGGGAATATACACGCCAGATGGCCTCCGTTTTGAAAACTTTATCAGTATCGAATGTTTTCAAGAATGACGCAACCTTACTGCGCAAATTAGGGGCCATCACCTTATCCATATCAGCGGCATTATAAATGATGCTGGTCGACTGCACGATTCCTTTCTTGGAATCATAATTTTGGATAAAATCTGCATTGGCTGTCCCTTTCAAGGTACCGTTAACCGTCCAGGCGTCAAAAGCAGTGTCCGCACTTGTAAACTCTATCGTTTGTTTCCCTGCCAATGTGTTCAGGACATCTGTTAGACGCTTAGTAGCTGTTGGATCCAGGTTAACAGAAGTTTGCGCGTTTTGAACTGTAGTTGTAGCAGCAGCGGGCTGCTGTGCCATGGCCACTGGAGCCGTTCCCAACAGGATTGATAGTGCTGCAGCTGCTGTTGTGATAGAATTCCATTTTTTCATTTCGTCAATTCCTCCTGTGTCTATATAAATTCTCATAGGATAAAGTACACATAATCCTTAGACGTGACACAAAAGTAAAAAGTTGCTTAAATCCAAAAGAAGCTCCTTAGACCTACAAGATAGGCTTAAGGAGCTTCTTCTTTTGCATTAAATTATCCATTCTTCAGCAATCGGGTAGGCGAAAATCCTGCGCCGTGACGCAGCTTCCGCTTTTCCAACCGTTTATGGAGCGAACGGTTATACAAAACCTGAATGACAAAATACGAGATTATACCCAGCACAATACCGAAAATGGACATGCCGATCAGAATGTGGAGACCTCCGTGCAGCAAGTCTCTGAATACAGACCAGTTGCCGTGAAAAAGCTCCATAAAAGAATGCTCGTGAAGCCGACCGCCCCTGACATGTACCGGATAATGTGATGGATAAATCCATGCCCCCAGTTGCTTGGCGAATGGCATCAGTACAATCGGTAAAAAGGTCAGCTTGCCTACAACGTTACCTACAATGGCTGCAGGCAGCGAACCACCAGACAACCGAACAATCGGATAAAACACCAAGTATACCAGAGAGGCCGTGGAAATCACGATCATTTCTAGGCCAAAGCCAATGGCGAAGCCCAAAGAGATCTTTTTAACTCCTCCAGGGGCACGCAACAGCTTGATAAAATTCAGACGAATTGCCCGCCATATATTTTGAAACACGTTGTATTTCTTCTTTGATTTATGAGATTTGAGCCTTTTCGGATTGAACTTTATCAATAGGAGGACTCCTTCAACAGTACAAATTCAAGTTCGAAATGAGGTCAAGCAACCCCCATCCTTACTTAGTCTATACTGTCATTATAACCCTCAGCGTTCGAAAAGCAATGCTATTCCGCCTGTTTCGCTATTTTAAAACACAATTTGCTTATTGACATCGCTGGATAAAGGTACAAGGTCCCAAATCTCAGCCGCGTATTGCTGAATTGTGCAATCACTGGAGAATTTTCCGGAATGGGCCATATTTACAATAGCACGTCGTGTCCACTCCGAGGGATTGCGATACACCTGCTCAATATGAGCCTGTGTATCTACATAGGCTGCGAAGTCTTTAAGCACAAAGTATTCATCATTATGATCAATCAGAGATTGATAAATGGCCTCAAATTCCCGTTCATGCCGTGTAAAAGGAGCATCATTTACCAGTTGATCCAGCACTTCACGCAGCCTTTCATCACTGTTGGCTGTTTTGCGTGCCGAATACTGGCCGTTCCGGTAATATTCCTCAATCTGATCGACCTTCAATCCAAAAATGAACATGTTGGCATCACCTACCATTTCGTGCATTTCAACATTAGCACCGTCCAATGTGCCCAGAGTCAGCGCGCCGTTCATCATAAATTTCATGTTGCCTGTACCAGATGCTTCCTTGCCTGCTGTAGAAATCTGTTCACTGACATCCGCCGCAGGAATAATCAGCTCCGCCAACGAGACCGAATAATTTTCAAGGAAAACGACTTTCAGCTTGTCCTTGACATCTACATCCCGGTTGATGGTGTCCGCCACATTGTTAATGAGCTTAATCGTCTGTTTGGCAAGAAAATAACCGGGGGCTGCTTTCGCACCAAAAATAAACGTGCGTGGCGTCACATCCAGTGCAGGATTAGTTTTGAGCTGGTTGTATAGATGCATCACATGCAAAATATTGAGCAATTGTCGCTTATATCCGTGCAACCGTTTGACCTGCACATCAAAAATGGAGGATGTATCCAGTCGTACACCCTGTTTTGCAAACACATGCTCAGCAAGCCTGATCTTATTATTTTGCTTAATCGCCTGAATTCGTTTTTGGAACGCCTCATCCTCACTGTAACGAAGCAGGTCGATGAGCTCACGTGGATGGGTTCTCCAGCGTACACCGAGCGTCTCATCATACAAGCTTGCCAGCTCCGGGTTGGCGTGCATCAGCCAGCGGCGATGGGCAATCCCGTTTGTTTTATTATTAAACCGGTCAGGATACAGTTCATGAAATGATTTCATTTCTCGTTCCTTCAAAATTTTCGTATGCAATGCAGCCACTCCGTTAACGCTATAACTGCCGACGATAGCCAAATGAGCCATGCGAATTTGTTCATTATGAATAATCGCCATTTCACCAATTTTGATATCCTGACCCGGATAACGCTCTAATAACATAGCGCAATAACGTTTGTTCATTTCTTCAATGATCAAGTAAATTCGAGGCAGCAGTTCCCTCACCATGTTGACAGGCCATTGTTCCAGCGCCTCACTTAATATCGTGTGATTTGTATATGAAACGGTCCGTGTCGTAATATCCCACGCTTCATCCCAGCCCAAGCCCTTCACGTCTATCAAAATACGCATCAGCTCTGGTATAACCAGCGTCGGATGGGTATCGTTAATGTGCAGTGCTATTTTATCGGGCAGCTGGCTGTAAGGTAAACGAAGCTTCTCAAACGTACGCAAAATACTCTGTAATCCAGCCGAGCAGAGGAAATACTGCTGCTTCAAGCGAAGCAGCTTGCCCTCATAATTGGAATCATCCGGATAGAGAAAGGCCGAGATGGATTCTACTGATCGATTGTAGTCGAGAAAGCGGTAATAACCGCCCTCGCCTCGAATCGGTCCCCGCACGGGATCAAGTGCCGATTCAGCACTCCAAATCCGCAGCGTATTTACCTGCGCATGACCATAGCCGACCAGCGGAATATCGTAAGGGACAGCCCAGACCGTTTCGGCATCCCGTGTCTCGAACACAAGGCGTCCATCTTGTTCACGGGTTTCCACGCGTCCCCAAAAATGAACCTCGACCTTCTTGTCAGGACGGCGTTCCTCCCATACATTCCCTTTTTGTAGCCAGTAATCCGGCAGTTCAACCTGATTTCCGTCCACAATACGCTGCTCAAACAGACCATATTTATATCGAATCCCGCAGCCATGTCCTGCATAGCCAAGGGATGCTAATGAGTCCATGAAACAAGCCGCCAGACGGCCAAGACCACCATTGCCTAGCCCAGCATCCGCTTCCTGTGCTTCGATTTCCTCCAGATCCCAGCCCAATTCCCCTAATGCCTCTCGAACCATATCCAATACGCCCAAATTCAGCAGATTATTGCCCAATAGACGACCTATTAAAAATTCCAGTGAAAAATAATAAACCTGCTTCTCTTGACCTTCTTTGTAGGCTTGGTTTGTTTCGGCCCAATTCTTGCCAACTTGTTCACGAATCATGCCACCTAATACCTTATATACGTCTTCCGACTGAGCCTCCTGCATCGGTTTCCCCAGCCTTCCGACCAGTTGCTCTCGAAAAGCCTGCTTAAATGCTTCTTTATTGCTGAACAAAGTTGTACCTCCTGTTAATCCCGTTTTTATGGCTAAGTATGATCTTTTAAATCACGCTATTCTTAGCAATCACATAGGGAACTCTACTGTCTCCAATCAGAGTTCGATCTGCCGAAAGCTGCACGTCTTTATCAAGAACCACATTCTGCACAACTGCACCTTTGCGGATCACACATTTTTGCATAATAATCGAGTTGCTTACGCGCGCACCCTCTTCTACCCGCACGCCACGAAAAAGAATGCTGTTCTCGACCTTTCCCCCAATGGTGCAGCCGTTGGCAACAAGAGAATGATCTACCTCGGCGCTATACGTATAGCGAGTCGGGGCTTCATACTTGATTTTGGTATGCACCGGTTGGTTCTGGAACAGGGCTTGATATTGCTCCTGATCCAGCAGTTTCATGCTGTTTTTATAGTAGCTCTCAATTGAATTTATAACTGCATGATAACCATCATAGCGATACGCATAGATGCGCAGTCCACTTGGATTTTTCTGAATCGCATCGCGAAAGAAATGATTATCCTGATGGGCAATGCAATGCTTCACCTGATCCAGGTACAAGCTTTTGTCCATCACAAACATTTCCAGATAAATATTATGATGATCCTGCTCTTGATGGATACCAGTCACTCGTCCGCTCTCATCAATCTCCAGCCGTACACAAGGGGCATGCTCTGTTTCGAGCTGGTGGATAGGTTTATAAACTAGGGTGACATCTGCTTTCTTTTCCAGATGATACCGATATACATCCTCTATATCAACCTTGTTGACATGCTGAGTTCCTGCATGAACAATGGTTTGCCCTGATGAGCGATGGAAAAAGTCCAGATTGTTGTGCACATGCTGCAAATCCCCACGTGATACATCCGTCGGATCGTTCCAGTCCGGTGGTAAAATAAACAACCCACCTCTTCTGCGGTCTAGATCCCATGGTCGACCTTCACCCAAATGATCCAGCAGTGAACGGTATTTGCGACGGATAAACAGTGCAATATCATGCACCCCTGCATGCATCATATTGGATAAGGTAAAATCAATGAGCCGATATCGACTAGCAAAGGGCACTGCAGCTCCGCACCGGAAATAAGTCAACTCCTTCAATTGATCCAATTCGTGATCCAGGTTGATCACTCCAATGAGTCGGCTCATAGCGGACACCGTCCTTATCCGAGTTATATTCGTGCATGAAGCTGGCTTTCCTGATCAAACAAAATAATTTCATCCAGATGATCTTCAGGTCCAATGACTGCGTTGTCCTCAATAACCATGTTCTCATTCACGATCGCCCGGTGAATACGTACATTGCGTCCGATTTTTACATTCGGCATAATGACAGAATCGGTAATAACACTCCCTTCACCGACTTCAACCCCATAAAACAGTACAGAGTGCCTCACCTCTCCATCCACCATGCAGCCTTCATTTACAATGCTGTTTTTCAGGATTGCCCGTTGGGTTATATACTGGGCAGGTTGATTGGGACTGCGGGTATAGATGCGCCAGAACGGGTCATTCAGATCTAGCGGCGGGTCCTGAACCAGCAGATCCATATTTGACTCCCACAAGCTCTGAACGGTGCCCACATCCTTCCAGTACCCGGCAAACGGATACGCATGCAGCGACCGGCCATGCTGAAGAAGTAGCGGAATGATATCCTTGCCAAAATCATGTGAAGATTCAGAATCGCTTGCGCTTTCCAGTAAGTAATGACGCAATACATCCCATTTGAATAAATAAATACCCATAGAGGCCAATGTGCTTTTCGGCTGTTCAGGCTTTTCCTCAAAGTCGTATATTCTCAGGTCCTCATCTGCGTTCAGTATCCCAAACCGTTGGGCCTCTTGAATGGGGACATTGATGACCGAAATGGTGCAATCAGCTCCCTTTTCCTTGTGGTAGTCGAGCATTCGACTATAGTCCATTTTATAAATGTGATCCCCTGACAGAATGAGCACATGCTCCGGGTCATACTGGTCCAAGAAATGCAGGTTCCGATAAATCGCATCCGCTGTACCTCGGTACCAGTTGTTTCCATTTTCTTTCTCGTGTGGTGGTAAAACGAAAACTCCTCCATCCAGACGGTCCAAATCCCAATCGCTGCCTACGCCGATATAGGAATGAAGCACCAACGGTTCATATTGGGTCAACACCCCAACGGTGTCTATTCCTGAATGAGAACAGTTACTGAGAGGAAAATCAATAATACGGTAAGTTCCTCCAAAAAACACTGCCGGTTTGGCTAATGTACGGGTCAGTCCTTTGAGTCTTTTGCCTTGTCCGCCGGCCAGCAGCATGGCAACCACTTCCTTCTTTCTCATAACAAAGACCTCCCTGTCATGTGCGTCTGAAGCCATTGTGGCAGGATATTTAATAATATCCATTAAACGTGAAAAGACAGTCGTAATCGTTTCATTACCGAGGGAACGGGTAAGATGTGATGGAAAGGGTAAATGATAGTTATGCGGAACGAGTGCAAGGAATCACTAAATCGTAAAATCCTGTTCATCATTTCACATTTTGGTTGCTTTTTAGGCATTAGTATATGACAGCATGATCATAAGGAGGCGTTATTGATGAAGAATAAAAAATGGGTAGTAGCGGCATTGGGAATGGGTGTTACGTATCTGATGAAAAATAAAGGAGCACGCGATAAGCTATTGGATAAAGTACAGACGATGGTCAACCGTACAAAAACATCTGCCAAATCGTAATTGTACAATTTTAAAATAAGAAACAAGCGAGCCTCTCTGAATTATAGTTCAGGGAGGCTTTACTCTGACGCCACTCTACATCCGAACAACACATAAGATATCGGTTCAAGGCTGTATCATTAGACATTCAGGCATTCTCCTTCTGTTCTCCTACTTCCATGTTATGTTCAATGGTAAAGGTTCGATGCGTGCATTCGGAGGCACGGTATGCTTCCAGAAGACCCGAGGAGCGAATGCTATCTTTATTCACCTTCTTGAAAGTATGAGTAATCTCTACCTTGCCCTTGAATGGAAAATAGGAGAGACCTACGGTCTGGTCCGATAGCCACTCAGCCCGAACCCGCCCGCTTTCATGACGAACAGCCGGGAAGCTCAGACCTTCAGCAAACCACTCATAATCTGCTGTAGGGGTACCCGGCTCTCGGCTGCATAGAAACAGACTTAATTCGTCGCAAAACAACATTCTCCGTACATCTGTCCGCACTTGATGGTCGAAGGTTACACCGCATGTCAGCTCCTGTCTGAGCCTTTGGCGGCGCTGTTCCTCCGCTTCTTGATAAGCATGCGTAACCTGCTTGTCCTGAGCCTTTTCATGCTCGGTCCGCCCGACGAGCTCCTTGTACATCAAGCTGCACAGCAACGCCGCATACGTATTCTCTTGCTCGACTTCATCAATCCCGAGGTGATAGAAAACAAAACGTGGACTGAGCGGAAAATCAATAAACGTATAAGGGGCAGACACATAATCATTCCAAAAAGGAGCAGCGTCGAGCCTAATCCATCCCCGGTCATGCTCCCTTGCTGCATATATAAAATCCTGTTTATGCCGTCTATTTTTAAAGGCACTGTCTTCCCAGTGTGATGCCAACTCACCTGAAATGCGGGCATGGTCATGCTGGGTCGTCATGATATAAGCTTGATCCGTTTCATAAATAACCATATGCTATCCCCTTCCGTTTGGCGTCTACCTGATATGTGTACAAACTTTCTGATCGAAGGCCATGGTTATGTGTATCTTCATCTATTATATCAGGATAAGGGTAAAAAGGCAGTGAAGTTTTCTCCTGCCTTATCCTCAATTACCCTTTAAACTCTTCAGTCGAAACTGCTGCGGAGTCATCCCCTCTAGCTCACGGAACACCTTGTTAAAATGCTTGGTATTGTCAAACCCCACGGTAGCCGCAATTTCATAAATCCTGCCCTCTCGACACTCCAGCAGCTTTTTGGCTTCTGCAATGCGCAGCTTTTTTAAATATTGGACAAAGCTAAGACCTGTATAGGCTTTGAACGCCTGACTAAAATACGTATAATTCAAGGATACTGAATTGGATACTACCGCCATATTCAAATCCTCGCTGTAATGAGCATGGATGTACTGGATTGCTCGCGTCATGCTACCGCTTCTATCAGTAATCGCACTAGCAACGCCCGTTCTCCCAGTCACTCTATCTATCTGCCCGTTATCAATACGATCGTTTAATAGAGCGTTCCTTTGCTGCAATTCTTCGTTCAAAACTGCTAGAGCACCGAACAGCTCCTCTCTCACAATTGGCTTCAGCAAATATTCCCGTGCTCCGCAACGAATCGCTTCGCGCGCGTATTGAAATTCGTCATATCCACTGAGAATGATAACCAAAGGCCTGCGTCGCGGCTCCAGCTTGCGAATATGCTGCATCAGCATAATTCCATCCATTATCGGCATACGGATATCCGTTATCACCAACTCGGGTAAAAACTGTGTTACATGCTGCCAGGCTTCTTTTCCGTCCTTGACCAGCATGCATTCATATAGACCGGAATATTCCCGTTCGATCATGGCTTGAAGCCCCATTCGAATGTTCTTTTCGTCATCCGCAATCAGCAGCTTGGTTGTCATGGTTCGTCCCCCTCGTGATATGACGTCTAGGCAAAATCAGGGTTACTGTCGTCGATTGTCCAGGGATGCTGTCCAGTTTTATGCCATAACCTACGCCATACTGCATACTCAGACGGCGATGCACATTAAACAAGCCAATCCCTCCACTCATCCCATGCTCGCGGGAATCCATTTCCGTCTGCACCAGCCCCGCCATGATGGCGTTTTTTCTTTCTTCGGATATTCCCACTCCGTTATCCTGTATACGCAGCTCCACGATATCCTCCTTGGCGTATGCTTCAATGGTGATGCGGAATGGGCCTTGTAAAGCACTCCAACCGTGTTTGATCGCGTTTTCGACTACAGGCTGCAGCGACATTTTCAGCATTTCCAATTCCACAAACGTCGACGACAGGCGAATGTCCAACTCAATCTGATTGTCATGGCGAATGTTCATAATGGCCACATAATGCTGAATGTGACGGATTTCATCCCGCAACGCGACACACGGCCCGGACCATTGGAGATTATAGCGCATCATTGAACCTAAGGAAGTGAGAGCATCTGACAGTGGATACTGCCGTTCGATCTCCGCCATCATTTTCAGATTTTCCAATGTATTATAGAGAAAATGGGAATCAATCTGATGCTTGAGCCCTTGTAGCTCTGCCTCCTGAGCAGCAGCCTGCTTGTGTACAGCCTCAGCAATCAGCACGTTAATCCGACCTAGCAAACTGCGAAAATATAGTGCCAGCTCGGCGACTTCTCCCCGCCCATATACTGGAATTTTAAGCTGGAAGTCGCCCTCCTGCTGAACTTTTTTCATAGATTCACGCAGTGTATGCAGTTGTTTGAGAATAAGAGCGTGCAAGGTATACGAAATGACGGACATCAACAAAATCAACATACTAATAATGAGCAGCATGGCATTGCGCTTTTGACGGAGATCACCCAGCGGACCGTCCAGCGCCACTACATTTAGCAGATACGCATCCAGCCCTTCTATATAACGGTACAAACCAAGATAAGGCTTATTCCCATAGGTAAAGTCAAAAACACCACCCTGTCCCTGAACGCGGGACTGTAACAGATGGTGCACATCGGACAGAGGGATTGGAATGGGACCGGATTGAAAGGAATCGGCAGCAATGTTAGTAGAAGACACTGATTTTCCACCGTTTGAGATAGAATTCTTGCCGTTCAGAATGAACATTTGCCATGCATATTCACGTTGCGGGGTACCGAATACTTTAGGTGAAAAGAGCTCCAGCCTCATGCTTGTTTCTACCAAGCCTGCGTGTTTTCCCCCGCTAGCCTGAATTTCACGCAGCAATGCCATATACCGTACCGCTTCACTTTCCTGCCCTGCTTGCCCCTGCAATAAGCTCTTAGGTCCCTTATATATATCCCACCATATTCTTCCTTGCTGATGTTGAGCCGTTGTCAGCCAGGAAGTTTTAGGCAGGCGTGATTCATTGAAAATCATAGGCCATATTTCATGTGCCTGGGGATTACTCGTATACAGCCGGATATTCTCAATGTTGGGATTGCTGTAGAGCAAGTGCTGTAAATTGGGAAACACATTTAAGTTAAATTGAACCAGCTCATCGCTGCTGATTTCACGTTCCTCGGTTAGATAATGAAGTACGTTGCGATCTGAAATCGCAAGCTGGGCGGTCCGCTCCATAATTTCCATATTACTGTGAATCTGGGCCAGTTCTGTATCGAGTACATACTGATTTTGTACGGTAATGTCGTGCATGGTGTTCTCGTACAATTGATGAAAGGTATAAAACGAGAACACTACAACCGGGATTAAAATGACTCCGATATAAGCGACAATGAGCTTGACTTGAAGAGAGCAACCGCCTAGCTGATCGGCCGTATCCGTCAGCCACTGCCATATGTGACGGCGCAGCAGGCTCTTCATCTGAAAACGTCCACGGCCTGACATGAAATCACATCCTCAGCATTCAATATAATAAAGTATTGAACAAAATCATTTCGTGAACTCTTCTATTTTCTTAAGGTTTTCCTCATAAGCTTTTTGCTGATAAGCCCATACCTTGTCATAGCCTGCTTTTCTACGGTCTTCCAAAAAACGAGCAAACAACTGGTCAAATTCCTCATCCGAGGAAGCCAGCAACAGCTTCGGTAATGCCTTACCCCAAATTTTGTCTATTTGGCCTGACGCAATGCCTTCTGCTGAAGTTCCGGTCGGTTTGATATTTTCATATTGGGAGAAGCTGTGAGTCTTGCCTTTCGTCCAATCTTCCGGCTGCTTATACGGTTCGACGCTGGGCGGCGCCCACTGCAAACTCATATTTGTATCCATCAGCATCCAGAAGGTGGAGGAGGCGCCATATTTTTTGTCAAAAGCAGAGCGATCCTTGTTCAGCAGCTCCAGTACCTCTGGCTTGAAGGCAGGCTTACCGTTAACTGTGTCCCACAGCTTTCCCTGCTCCCCCAGATACAGATCACGGTTCCCTTCCTCACTAATCAGATAAGTCAGAAATTCAATTGCCCGCTCCTTGTCTTTCACATCCTTCGAAATAAGTGTCACTGTCCATCCGGAAATGCCCGGCCCAGCCAGTGTTGGCGGCTCCAGCTTACTGTTGGAAGGTCCATCCACTGCAATGTAGACGGAGTTGGGATCTTTCGCATGCAATGTCACCTGTTGTGTAGCAAAATCAGACCGCTGATATAGCATGGCAAAATAACGTCCCTGTGCCACCTTTTCTTCCATTTGCGGACGTTTGTCGATAAATACATCCTTGGCGATCAGGCCCTGCTCATTGGCTTGGCGGAATGTTTTAAGCCAGCGAATGTACTCTTCGTCCGACCGACGGTCATACAGCTTTCCGTCCTTCTCATGAGGAATGGCTAGAAAATTGAGTAAATAGTCTTCAAAAGAATAATTTCCGTTATCCGTAAATTCGTGAAATCCTATCGGGATCAGCGGCTGACCGTTCACCTCCGGAAATTTCTCTTTCGCCTTTTGAAGCGCTTTCAAAAATCCTTCCGGTGTTCTCATATCCGGCTTGCCAATCGCCTCGTACATATCCTTACGAACCATAAACGTTTGATTGGAGACAAAATTTTGGCCGTATTTTTGGTAATCCTGCGGTGAAGAGGACGCGTTAGGATACCCATATACATTTCCGTCTGTTTGACGATACCAAGACATTTTTGCAGGATCAGCCACTTTAAGCAGATACGGATCGTATTTCTCAGCCAGCTTATTAAGTGGAAGGACCATCTTGCCCTCAATCATTTTCTTGACCGCATCTTCCCCCCAACTGAGCGTGACAAAATCAGGCAGCTTGCCGGAGGCCAGCATGGTATTCAGCTTTTCATTTTCATTCCCTGCAGGTACGATAAAATTAACACTGACTCCAGTCTTTTGCGTCACATACTTTGAAGTCATATCCGTCCCCCACTTATTCGGGAACCAGGAAAAATTCAAATACCAGTCAAACGTAATCGGCTCTGTATCCGCCTTCCAGCCGGGCGCATCTGCCGTAGCCTTGGTTTTCTCGTCCTTCAATTCCGTGGCAGTGCCACTTCCACCAGACGTACACCCCGCGAGCGGTCCTATCAGCAGCACGACGGCCAACAGCCCCTTCTGCCATTTGCGAATGTTCATCATGAATCTCCCCTTTGAATGATGTGCTACCCCTTGATCGAGCCGATCATTAGCCCTTTGACAAAATATTTTTGCAGAAATGGATATACAAGTACAATCGGCAAAGTCGTTATAACCATCGTTGCCAGTTTAATAGACTGCGAAGTAACGGACTGGGCGACAATCCCGGGAGCGGCAGACATCATTTGATTTGAGCTGGATTGGGCAACAACCCGGTACAAATACGTCTGAATCGGCTGAAGATCTGTATTATTAATATAGATCATTCCAGTAAAATAATCGTTCCACTGGTACACCCCATGAAACAAGGCAATTGTCGCTACTACTGGCATGGATACAGGAAGCACAATCCGGCAAAAGATGCTGAAGTCGTTCGCTCCATCTATTTTCGCCGCTTCCTCCAGTGCATCCGGCAGCTCCCGAAAAAAAGCCATAAAAATAATAAGGTCAAAAAAGCTGAACATCGCAGGAATAATGTACACCCAAAAGCTGTCCAGCAGCCCGAGATCACGAATCAGCAAATACGTTGGAATCAAACCCCCGCCGAAAAACAGGGTAATGGTGCCGATCAGCATATACAGCTTGCGCCCGATCAGCTCTCTACGGGAATATGCATATGCAATCATGGCGGTAAAAAACACATGTACAATCGTACCGATTAGCGTCTTGGCGACCGTCACTCCCATCGCAGTCATAATGCCGCTGTTGGCAAATACAGCCTGATAGCTGCTGAGACTAAAGAGTCTCGGCCACCAGTAAATGCCGCCTCGCATTGCGTCTGCTCCTTCGTTAAAGGAGTTCACCAGCACATACCACACGGGATATAACGTCACAAAACAAATGACCAACATAAAAACGTTGTTAAAAAAATCGAATATCGCTTCGCCTGCTGTTCTGCGTCGCAATAGCTGCATGCATCCGTCCTCCTTCTAAAATAGAGAGGTGTTATTCATTCGTTTGGTTACAGAATTGGCTATCAGCAGCAATATGAGAGCAAGAACCGATTTCAGTAATCCGACCGCAGTAGAATATGAAAAACGTCCCTGCTGAATGCCCACCTGATATACATAAATATCAACTACATTACTTGCACTTTCATTCAACGAGTTACGCAGGACAAGAATTTGATCAAAGTTGGAGTTCAATATGCCGCTGACCGCTAAAATAAACAAAATGGAAATTGTACCCTTGATGGCGGGAAGTGTGACATACCACATTTTCTGAAACCGTCCTGCACCATCAATGGTGGCCGCCTCGTACATGTCCGTAGATACGCCCGCCATTGCCGCCAAATAGATAATGGCTGACCATCCAAGCTCCTTCCAAATGTCCGAGCTAACGACGATAGCCCAAAAATAGCCCGGCTCTGCAAGATAACTAATCGGTTGGTCGATCCAGCCCCAAGCCAGCAACAATTGATTAATCATCCCTGTATCCGCCAGCCATGTCGTTAAAATCCCGCCAAGAATGACCCATGATAAAAAGTGAGGAAGGTACGAAATAGTCTGAATGGATTTTTTGAACCGTGTAGACCGAATCTCATTCAGAAACAGAGCAAATACAATAGGTAACGGGAACCCGATCGCCAGCTTGAGCAAGCTAATGCCCAGAGTATTTTTGACAATATACCAGAAGTTATCATCCTCCAAGAAGGCGCGAAAATGTTCTAACCCCGCCCATGGCGCGCTTGATATAGTACCAATAATGTCAAAATGTTTGAAAGCAATCAAAATGCCGTACATCGGAACGTAATGGAAAATAATCATCCATACCACTCCAAGCAGTGCCATGGTCTGCAAATGTTTTTGCCCCCCCCATCTGCGGGCTAGTGATGTCCATCTCCCCGATCGGATGGGCGGCTGTGACTGTAGATTTTTCCATCCTGTACTCATACAGAAGACCTCCCTTCTTTTTTGTGTAAGCACTTACAGTTGTTATTTTAGAGGCTTCTGCTACTCATGAGTAGACCCGGATTTTTTGATTTTGGTGTCTAAAGTTCAGGTGGAGGTATAATCCATGCGCAAATTTCTTCCTGCCTTTGAATTTTTATATCTATCAATTTACGAAAAAGGCTATCAGATGGTACGATAGGACTACATGAAATTCCAATCATTACCTATGTACTAGATCAGGAGGATTAAGAATGGAAGAATTGGTTCGTTCGATTCAGAAGCAGGTTCGGATAAAAAGGTTTGCCTGCTGGGCAGGGCTCATCATGTTTGGCCTGTGTACTTTAGTTGGCGTTGCGGCTGAGGAATGGTTTATGACGCTCCTGGGGCTCGGGATGACAGTCTTATCGATCTATGGATTAACCATGATGCGTGGTATGACGAAGTTTAGTAAAGAGTATCAACCGGGAAAGAGCTACGGTTATTATCGCCGTACGGCTCAGCAAAAGCTGCGTTATTTGACTTGGGGACAATGGTTACTGGGCGGCTTTATCGTTCTGATGTTCTTTATATATCACGTCCGTCTTAGTGCTTTTCTAATAGCTATCCTAGGAATCTTGACCATTCAGTTCAGCATCAAAAAACGAATCAAAAATCATCAGGATCCCGATGTTGCGGAGTTGGATGAGTTTATACGGATGGGGATTGTTTCTCCGGGTGAGCAGACTATTGGAGTGTATAAAGATTTCCTGCACCTTAGCCATACGTTTCAGGGTAACCAAATTGTTATCGTTACAGATAAACGGCTAATATCTGTGTTTGTAGAGGAACAAGGGCGTGCGCTGAAAACGGAAATGCTGCTATCAAGTATAAATAAAATACGTGCAATCGGTACCGGTTTTCAGGGCCAAGGTTTATTGCTGTCTGTAAGCAACCGTGACCATAACGAGCTTCACATTCACATGGTCGGGAAAAGCATTTACTTTTCTCCAGAGCAATTCGTGGGCTCCTTGCTACGGGCACTGGACGCAGCTTTAAAAATTGGATCATACCGTACGGAAGAAACAGTCCCCGCTTACCAACAGACAAGAATTTCATTGCACCCATTAGAACAAGGTTTGTTGCACAAGCCTACAACCGCTTAAATATTCCTCATAAAAACGCCAAATAGCAAGCAAGCCCTGATCTTAATGAGCTTACTTGCTATTGGTTAATTAAAGCATCCTACTTTTTACCACTTCGACTTATTAATGATTGGCTCCGTGATAAAACACGTTGATGAGATCATGACTAGTAACAAACACCAGCAAACTAAACAGACTGAGCGACAGCGACCGTGAAATCAATTTTTTCATCCTTCAGCACTCCTTTTAGAATAGTTATATATTGGTCTTGCTGTGTTGCCGTAGCTTGGGATCTAAAAATCTCAAATATGGCGGTACATTTTCTAAACTCATGCTCATGTTCCATACCCAGGGTATCGGACAGCTTGAGAGATTGCAGAATATAGCCCAACGCAACCGTATACTGTCGCAGCTTTATATAATAAAGAGCCAGCTGATAACAGAAGCGAAAATAATAGGACACATTCACAGGCTCTTCAAAATATTTGAAATCTTCAATTTGTTCGGCAAATGATTCAAGCACACGCTCTAAAGGATAGTCGTGTCTGGTCGCTCCCTCCACAATGGAAAGAAGTCCTGGTAACAACTCTTCTGGATTGTCACGAAGAAATTGAATATATTCCCGCAGTACTTCGGAACGACCCGACAAAATATCAAGAGCATATAAATTGGCTCTCGCAGCATGGCGATAATATTCCACCTCTGCTTCTCCAGATGGATCAAGACCATTGAACCAGCCCAGCTCTGCATATTTTTCGATGCAATCCCGGGCGGCCTCATATTTGCCCTGTTTTTGGAAGGCCATGCCTCTCATAAGATGACTGTAGCCGTAGTAATAGACTAACGGCCGTTTGGTATGTATGGGTTGTATAGGTTTCTTGCACGCTTTGCAAAGCTGCAATTCCTGATACTTCTGACTGACATGGGTATACAGCTGGTCGCATAAAGCGATCATATGGGTACCATCCATAAATGAAAAGGACAGCTTAATCATGTTAACAAGTGTGTCTAGATCTGTGATGTCAGAGTGAACAATATCATTCACCCTCCCCACCTCCTTGTCCGACTTTTGTACTCATCAACAAAAATATCTATATCCTATCTAAAAAAATAACTTAATTAAGTATTTATTACGTAATTAAGTTATATCATAAAATCAAACAGGTGGCAAGGAATTTATAATATATTCCAGTTTTCAAAATGTAGATGCCTATAGAGTATTCATTGGTTCAGTTCCATATGAAGCAACGGAAATGCCCGGCCTGATCCATCCAGCGCAGATCGTCCTGTTTGTTTAAAGCCATAATGTCTATAGAAAGCATGCGCCTTCTCGTTTTGCTCATTCACATCCACTTTGAGGTGGGACCCTTTTATTTTTTCAGCGTGCTGGATGAGTCGGCTGCCTGTGCCCTGTCCATGCCGTTTGGGGTCGACAAATAGCATTTCTATTTTCTGACCGTCCAGCCCGATAAAACCTGTCGGCTCTTGAAGTTCAGTACATTCCATCCAAATTTCAATTTCTCTTAAAGCGCCGTTGCGTACGATATGATGGTAAAATTGAATGTCCTTTTCAGACAAAAATGTGTGCGTTTGGCGTACTGCCCGATGCCAAATATCTACGAGTTGATCATGATTTTCTTCCCGATAAGCAATAATTTTATGTTGCACTGTAGTTCCCCCTTATTCGAATATCCATTAGCATGTATTGCAGTAAGTTTAACAGCATATCTAGAGGCATTCAAACACAAAAAAGGAAGCGGATCTATCCGCCTCCTTGAGATTAAAGCCCTTTACAACGTTACACCATTTTTGAAAATAGCAAGCTCCCTGAAATTGTTTTTCTCATTATTTACCCAGGTTCCGCTGGCTACATCGATAATATAATCGACAAAGTGGCGGAGCGCATCTTCCATACTTACATCCTCCACCAGTGAACCGGCGTTATAGTCGATCCAGTGAGGTTTGGCCTTATATAGCGGCGAGTTGGTCGATACCTTCATCGTCGGAACGAAGGAGCCAAAAGGCGTGCCGCGTCCGGTTGTGAATATGACGAGCTGACAGCCCGCCGCAGCAAGAGCTGAAGAAGCAACCAGATCGTTCCCAGGCGCACTAAGCAAATTAAGCCCCTTAGTCTTGAGACGCTCACCATACTGAATGACATCAGTGACCGTAGAAGACCCGGATTTTTGCGTACAGCCTAGTGATTTATCCTCCAGTGTCGTAATGCCCCCTGCTTTATTGCCCGGTGACGGATTCTCGTACACTGGCTGCTTATAATCCAGAAAATATTGTTTGAAATCGTTGATCAAATGTACGATCTTATCAAATACTTGCTCATCGGCAGCGCGCTCCATTAAAATTGTCTCCGCGCCGAACATCTCGGGCACCTCTGTCAGTACGGTCGTTCCACCCTGTGCTGCCATATAATCCGACAGACGTCCAAGCAGTGGATTGGCTGTAATGCCTGAGAGGCCGTCAGACCCGCCGCATTTTAAGCCGATGTTCAGCTCAGACAAAGGTACAGACTCCCGCCGATCTTCTTGCACGGCCGTAAAAATTTCATGAAGCAGCTTTACCCCTTCCTCCACTTCATCCGACACCTCCTGGGAAAGCAAAAACTTTACCCGCTCCGAGTCGTATTCACCGATGGCTTCTTTGAATTCTTTCATTTCATTGTTCTCACAGCCCAAACCAAGTACTAGTACGCCACCTGCATTCGCATGTTTCACAGCATCAATCAAAATCGTGCGTGTATGTGCATGGTCGTCGCCCAACTGAGAACATCCATAGTTATGCTTGAGCACAAGTGCGTTTTCAAAAGGGGAGAGATCTCCCACTTCCTGCTTGAAGCGATTTAAAATGAGTTCGGCAATTCCATTCACACAGCCAACTGTCGGCACAATCCACAACTCATTGCGAATCCCTACACGACCATCCTTCCGTCGAAATCCTTGAAATGTCCGATTTTCCTGTTCATAAATACGCGGAGCTGGCTTAGGATTGTAAGTGTATTCCTCCACACCGGTCAGATTTGTTTTCGTATTATGCGTATGCACATGCTGTCCTGCCTGAATGGGCTGAATGGCATGACCGATGGGATAGCCGTATTTCAGGACATGCCCGCCTTCAGGTATGTCCTGTAGCGCAATTTTGTGCCCGCGCGCTACATCCTCGGCCAGCTCCACGCGTTGTTCTTGTTGTGCTCCCCATGCCAGCGTCTCTCCCTGCTTGTAATCACGCAAAGCGACAGCCACATTATCTTGATCATGAATTTGAATGAATTCCAGCATTCCAGTCTCCTCCTTGCTTATGCTCCGGGCACGCTGTTCCCGGTTAGAGAATCGAGCGTCTCCTTCATTCCTCTACTTGTAATTTCATACACGTGCTGCGCCGTTTGTTCAGCCAACCCTTCGATCTGATTCAGGTCTTGACCCCACCATGTTTGCTTGCCGAGTACCTGCTCAGTTAATTGCTTCGCTCCAGCGAGAGTTCCGTCATACGTGCTCCACAGTTCGCCAAACGTGCTTAACACTTCCGCTTCGTCTGCCAATGCAATCGGCTCGCCGTCTCTGTCTCCCCGGTAAAATACGAGTAGGGATGCCAGTGAAAATACGATTTTGGCAGGCAGCGCCTTATGCTGTGCCACATACTGGAGCAAGGATGGCAAGTTCCGCGTCTTGAACTTGGACACTGAATTTAAGGAGATGCTCATGACATAATGACTTACATAGGGATTACGGAACCGTTCCATCACATCGTCCGCATACACATTCAATTCCGCTTCTGGCGAGTCCAGTGTCGGAATAATTTCTTCTCGAATCAACGACTGGATAAATTCGCCCATAATATCATGCTCGACCGCTTGCCCTACCGTATCCAAGCCATATAAGTAGGCTACAGGTGTAAGCGCCGTATGTGCCCCATTCAAAATGCGCACCTTCCGTGTACGATAGGGAGCCATATCGTCGACAATCAGTACATTCAATCCGGCCAAATGAGCAGGTAATTCCTCTTTGAGCCATTGTGGCCCTTCAATAACCCATAAATGATATTGTTCACCCACAACGACCAAATCGTCCTTGTAACCTAATTCTGCTTGAATCTCATGAATTCGGTCTTTGGGATAGCCAGGTACAATTCGATCCACCAAACTGTTGCAGAACGTATTTGATTCCTCCAACCATACAATAAACTCATCCCCAAGCTCCCATTGGTTCGCATATTTCAGCACGATTTCCTTGAGAGCGTCTCCATTACGGTCGATGAGTTCGCACGGAATGATCACCAGTCCCTTGGTTGAATCGCCCTTAAAAAATTGAAAGCGCTTGTACAGAAAGGCAGTCAGTTTGCCCGGAAAGCTCTTTTGCGGACGATCTTCCAATTGATCCTCAGGCGCATAAGCGATCCCTGCCTCCGTCGTGTTCGAAACAACAAAACGCAGCTCTGGCTTTTGCGATAATGCTTCATACTCCAAAAATTCCGGGCCGTAAGGATTAATTCCACGAGTAACACACTCGACAACGGTATGCTCCTTCATGGCCCGCCCTTCTTTAATTCCTTCAAGGATAACCGTATAGAGACCATCCTGCACGTTAAGCTTCTCCACCAGGCCTCCTGGTTGCGGTTGTACAATCACAACCCCTGTATTCCATTCTGTCAGCTTATTCATTTTGTCAAATTGCCAGTCTACAAAAGCACGCAGGAAGTTCCCTTCCCCGAATTGCAACACCCTTTCAGGAAACGGTTCTGCAACAATAAAGCTTTTTCTGTTTAATTGGTCTAATTCATCTACTTGTTTCATCCGGAGTAACCTCCCACTAGTACCATAATGATTTCACCGTTATTTTATCATAATGCACACGTTAACAAAATAGTTTTATTAATATTTTTAGTTTTAAAAAATAATAATGACAATAATATGAACACGTTAACATATGTATTTATATAAAAAACTGCAAGTATCTCATCTTTTTTCTGTTGTTTCGCATCTGAGCCAAGACGGTTAAGGCTAACTATCACCCTGTCCCGAGATCTTGTTTATATATACATTTCAGGAGAATAGACGCAAGATAGCACGGGCAGGATAAAACTACTTACTAAGCAGGAGGAGCATCTATGAAGACAATCGCAGATACAATTGTACAAGTTTTGGTCAATGCAGGGGTCAAGCGTATCTACGGCATCGTTGGGGATTCGTTAAATAATATGGTGGATTCCATTCGCAGCAATGGTCAAATTGAATGGATTCATGTAAGGCACGAAGAAGTGGCTGCCTTTGCAGCCGGAGCAGATGCTGACCTTAGCGGCAGCATTGCCGTATGTGCCGGTAGTAGCGGTCCCGGGAATCTGCATTTGATTAACGGTTTATATGATTGCCACCGCAATCGGGTGCCTGTACTTGCGATTGCGGCTCATATTCCAAGTGCTGAAATCGGAAGTGAGTATTTTCAGGCTACGCACCCCGAGCATCTTTTTGGAGAATGCAGTCACTTTTGCGAGATGATTACGACACCACGTCAAATTCCAAGAATGGTGACTATGGCTATTCAGGAGGCCATTTCACGTTCAGGTGTCTCCGTCATTGTGCTTCCCGGGGATGTGGCTGCTTTAGAAGCAGAAAAGGTTCCCACCCCTGAACATGTCTATCACCCTACAGCGCCAGTCGTCTATCCGTCCGCTTCTGAAATTTCCCGGTTGGCTGAATATTTGAATAACGGTAAACGAATTACGCTGCTATGCGGTGCAGGCTGTGCTCAATCTCACGACTTGCTTATGCAGCTGTGTGACAAGCTAAAGTCTCCCATGGTATCCGCTCTGCGAGGCAAGGAATATCTGGAATATGACAACCCCTATTATGCTGGATTGACGGGATTGATCGGGTATTCCTCCGGGTACCATGCAATGATGGATTGTGACGTTCTGCTCATGCTCGGAACAGACTTTCCTTATAGACAATTCTATCCTGCAGATGCAATTGTCCTACAGGTCGACATAGAGCCGTCCCATCTCGGCAGACGCACTCCATTGACATATGGTGTATGCGGAGATGTAAGGGCAACGTTGGAAATGCTGCTTCCTCATTTAACATCGGAGCATGATTCCAGGCATCTGGAAAAAACCGTCTCCCATTATGCCAAAGTACGCCAGGAGCTGGACGGTCTGGCGATTGGTAAACCAGGCCATATGCCGATCCATCCGCAATATCTCGCCAAGATCATCAGTGATACTGCCCAGGAAAATGCTATTTTCACTTGCGATGTCGGTACTCCCACTGTATGGGCGGCGCGTTATTTGCAAATGAACGGTCAGCGCCGGCTTCTCGGTTCCTTCAATCATGGTTCAATGGCAAATGCACTGCCACAGGCAATCGGTGCGCAGGCCACCGAACCTGATCGCCAAGTGATTGCCCTCTCAGGCGATGGCGGACTTACGATGCTGATGGGCGACCTGCTCACCCTAAAGCAGCATCAACTGCCTGTAAAAGTTATTGTTTTCAACAACGGTGCGCTCGGTTTTGTCGAGTTGGAAATGAAAGCGGCCGGATTCCTGGAAAGCGGAACTGAACTGGTTAACCCCGATTTTGGTGCTGTAGCACAAGCCATGGGGCTCAAGGGCATCCGGGTTGAAGACCCGACCATGCTGGAAGATGCCATTCAGCAAGCATTGGCTCATGACGGCCCTGTTGTGGTAGATGTGGTGGTGAACCGTCAGGAGCTATCCATGCCACCTAAAATTAACCTTAAGCAAGCAGAAGGTTTTACCCTATGGATGATGAAAGCCGTGCTCAACGGACGCGGAGACGAGATTGTTGAACTGGCTAAAACCAATCTCTTTCGTTAAATCCATGATGAAGCAGTGCTCATTTCAACCAAAAAAGGGGCAGGAACAGTGCTTGAGCATTGTACCTGCCCCTTTGGGGCCTGCCTCTATTACATAACAAAACTCAGCGTAGTCTCTGGGCCGTCGATTTTCGCTTCATCAGCACGGTTTCCATAAATATAAGCTCGCCCTCAGTGGACGGTGACTGAATTCGTTCCAGAATGCAAGCGGCGCCGCGCTCACTAATCTGCTCAATCGGTCTTTTGACCGTCGTCAACGGTGGAGTCGTATACATCGAGAAACCGATATCGTCAAAGCCAATGACAGAGATATCCTCTGGTACCCTCAAGCCGTTTTCAAATACCGCATTCATCGCACCAATAGCCATATCATCGTTAGAGCAAAATACCGCTGTCGGCGGCTCTTCCAAGGCAAGCAGCTGCTTCATTGCCAGACTTCCGCTTTCTGTGTCATAGTGGCCCTGCACGATATATTCATGTCGGATCGGCTTACCATGATCTATCAATGCATTCATGAAACCCTCACGGCGCTGCTGGGTAGATTTGAAGCCTTCCACCCCTTCAATGATCGCAATGCGTTCATGCCCGCTTTCAATGAGAAAGGAAACCGCTTCATAGGAGCCTTCCTTATCATTAGAAATCACATTTACAATTCCAGCCCCAGGCACCTGCCGGTTCAGTACAACAAGCGGAATGCCTTGACCAAGCACATGATAAATAAAAGGGTTGTCCGCCTCACTCTGGCTCATCAGAATGATGCCGTCAAAACGCTTGCGATGAATAGCAGAAAAATCAGCGTAATCGTCAATTCCTCGAACAAACAGATTGTAATCCACACCAATGACGTTATTAACTCCACGGATGGTATCCGCAAAAAAACTGGAGCTGGTGCCTTCTGAAATACTGGTGAAAAATAAACCAATTGTATGCGAGCGCTGGAGAACCAGGCTTTTGGCATTGTAATTTGGAATATAATTGAGTTGCTCTGCCAACTCCATAATTTTGCGTTTCGTATCTTCTTTAATCAGCGGGCTGTTATTGAGCGCCCGGGAGACGGTTGTATGGGAAACATTAGCCAGTTTGGCAATGTCTTTGATGGTAGCTGCCATATACGTATCCTTTCCTTAGTGAGGCTCTAAAAAAATTATATACCCACCATACCACAGGAGCCGCCCGGAAAAGAAGACTTTCACAAATTATACGCGATTGTCCGCATGTCGACGCTGTAATTCTTGAACCATTTCTGCATGTCTGCTGTCTGTCAGCTTATACATTTTACCGATCACCAGCATGGCCAAAGCCAGGGCAACAGCCGGATAAAGACAAAGCAAAGCTTTGATTCCAAGCAGCGTTCCAGAGGATTGAACCACATTCGGAACATAACCGACGAGCGCCAGTCCAATACCCGATAGAAAACCAGACAAGGATTGAGCCAATTTACGTGAAAAGTTAAATAAGGAGTAAGTAATCCCTTCCTTGCGCTCCCCGGATGACCATTCGCCATAATCAATGATATCGGATACAAATGCCCAGGTAACCCCGTTGGGAATACTAATGCCGATGAACGAAATACTGGCCAAAACGGTGAAAATATATACATTGGAAGGCACCAAAAAGTTGACGGAATCGGCAATGACACTAACCAGCATCCCCAGAATGGCTGTTTTTCGTTTACCAAAACGCCGTACCAGCTTGGGTAGGAACAATACACCCAGCAGCGACGAACCAATAATAATAAAATTCATATACGCCATTAATTCTACATGCCCCAAATTATATTCGGCAAAATAGATCAGCAGTGCGGACTTGATATTGTACGCGGAAATGGTGAAAATCGTCATTAAAACGAGTACCAGCAAGGGTTTGTTATTCGTAAAAGTATGCACGATCACACCTAAAGATAGCTTCTCTTTTGGCCCAGACTGGCTAATAATACGTTCTTTCGTTCCTCGGTAACATATGATGAAAGCGATCACACCAATGAACGACATGATCCCCATGACCACAGGATAGCCAACATGATGGTTAGGAAACAATAAAATAAGCGGCATAACCACGACACTGGTTACGAATAATGCGCCCAGTGATCCCGCCTGACGGAAAGATGACAAAGAAGCACGTTGATGAGTATCCTGTGTAATGGCTGCACCCAGCGAACCGTAAGGAATGTTTACAATCGAGTAACCGATTCCCCAGATCATGTAGGATGCATAGGCGTAAATGAGCTTGCCTGTGGGTGAAATATTCGGCGAAATAAAAGTAAGAATCGTAAGAATTGCAAGGATAACGCTTCCAAAGACAAGAAAAGGTCTAAATTTCCCACGTGTACCGATATGTTTGCGATAATCAACAAAGGACCCAACAACGGGATCACAGACGGCGGCAAATAGCTTGCTGACCAAGAAAATGCCTGCAGCGGCTCCTGCAGAAACTCCCGCAACATCCGTAAAAAACTTCAGCAAATACAACTGCCCCAAATCAAACATGAATCCGTTTCCAAAGTCGCCCATACCATACGAAATCTTTTCTTTCAGGCTAATATGCTCACCTGTCTTGTTGTCAGTTTGGACGCTCTCCTGTACGATAGGCACTCCCATACCTACACACTCCTCTATTATCGTAATTATTTTCACATACTTATTGAAATCTATTTTGCTTACAGATTGCTCTTGCCGGGAGTTTGGTACAAGCTCCTAGCAAGAGCTCTTTTTTACTAAAATTAATAAGTTCTCAGTTTAGAGAGCGACATCATTGACTATGAACAACCGTTGGGAAGTTAAAATATTGCTCGGCGTTATTGTAGCAAATATTTTGTACCATGGCTCCGAGCAGTTCCAGATCCTCAGGAGCCTTGCCTTCCTGAACCCATGTTCCGATTAAATCGCATAGGATACGACGGAAATATTCATGGCGCGTGTAGGATAGAAAACTGCGGGAATCTGTCAGCATGCCAATAAAGCGGGACAGCACTCCGTAATTAGCCAGCAGCTTCATCTGCTCCTGCATGCCTTCGATATGGTCGTTAAACCACCATGCAGTACCAAACTGGATTTTCCCCACTGTACCGCCAGATTGGAAACTGCCTGCGAGACTCGCCAGTACTGGATAGTCGACCGAATTAAGCGAATACAAAATGGTTCTCGGCAGCCCACCTGCCAGT
This sequence comes from Paenibacillus ottowii, assembly GCF_050516475.1. Taxonomy (NCBI): domain Bacteria; kingdom Bacillati; phylum Bacillota; class Bacilli; order Caryophanales; family Paenibacillaceae; genus Paenibacillus; species Paenibacillus ottowii. The sequence continues at coordinate 3,539,960 of NZ_CP191577.1, forward strand.
TCCTGTGCGTCCAGCAATGCTGCCAGTGAACGAGCGATCGAACCATCATTAACAGCGTCGTAGCCTGTATCTGGTCCCAAACGACGGAACATCGCCGTATTGTTGTTACGCAGCGCGTGAATATGGTATTGCATCGCCCAACCGTGTTCTGCATACTGTTTACCGAGGAAGACCAGCACGTACGACTTATATTTCGCCTCTTCCAAAGGAGTCACATAGCCTTCCTTCAGCGCCTTGCTAAAGATGGCTGCCGCTTCCTCAAGTGTTGCTTCTTCATAGACCACAGTATCCAGCGCATGATCAGATACCCGGCCCCCAGCAGCATGAAAATGGCGCACCCGACTTGCCAGCGCGTTCAAAAATCCTTCAAGCCCGGAAACATCCAATCCACTGACTTCTCCCAATCGAGCCACCCAAGGCTGGAAGGTTTCACGATTAATTTCCAAAGCTTTGTCAGGGCGAAAGCTTGGCAGCACAGCTACTGGGAAATCAGTCAGCCTGCTGATTTGCTTGTGATACTCAAGATGGTCGGTTGGATCGTCCGTGGTGCACACGACAGTTACCTTCGAGTTCACAATCAGATCACGCGCCCCAAAGCCGGGTCCTTGCAGCTTTTGGTTTACCTTTTCCCAGATTACAGGTGCATTCTGTTCATTTAGCAGCTCATAAACACCAAAAAAGCGTTGAAGCTCCAAATGCGTCCAATGGTATAGCGGGTTGCCGATCAGCGTAGGTACAGTTTTGGCCCAGGCCAGGAACTTGTCATAATCTTCACCATCACCTGTGATCAAACGCTCCTCGACCCCATTGGCCCGCATAAGTCTCCACTTGTAATGATCCCCGTACAACCAGGCTTCCGTAATATTCTTGAACTTTTTATTTTCATAAATTTCTTGCGGACTTAAATGGCAATGATAGTCGATAATCGGCATATCCTTGGCATACTGATGATATAAGGTTTCAGCCGTTGGATTGCTCAACAAAAAGTTTTCGTCTAAAAACGTTTTGGTCATTACTTTCTCATCCCTTCTGTAATCGTGTTCCCTAGCAATTTGTTAACGTTAACAAAAATGTCCGAGACACTACTTTCCTTTTAACAATTACATTCTCCATAACGTAATAATCCCTATGATTTTACAGGAATATACAGCAATAATATGATACCTGTACATCAAGCCATACTAATTCGCTTCACCTTAAATTTAATGTTTACGTTAACAACAATTACATTGTAACCGCTATCCTTTGTGGAGGAAAGTGATTTTTATCATGTGAGCGGATAAAAATGATCTGACCTCATTTGAGGAGATCTGTTCTAAACCCTCTCGATGACTGATACCAAAAGAAAATTCCACAAATTTTAATTTCCGCGATAAATCAAACTTTGAAAACGTTTTATACGATTTTCTCTTTTTTTCTGAAAATTTCTTTCTTGAAAATACCAGTTATTGTATTATAATTGCAATATACATCCATTGATTTACATTGAAAGTATTTCATTAGTTTATTTCACACACGAAGAAGAAGAGGTGGTAGCATTGAGTACAAAAGTGCAAGCTGTTGAAACTAAAACCAAATCCGATACAAAAGGAGCCGACCTTGTTGTCGATTGCTTGATCAAGCAAGGGGTTACCCATATTTTTGGCATTCCAGGTGCCAAGATCGATTCTGTTTTTGATATTCTTCAAGATCGGGGGCCGGAATTGATCGTATGCCGTCATGAACAAAATGCCGCCTTTATGGCAGCGGCGGTCGGTCGCTTAACCGGTAAACCGGGCGTATGCATTGTTACCTCAGGCCCAGGCGCGTCTAACTTGGCGACAGGACTTGTCACCGCGAATGCAGAAAGTGATCCTGTCGTCGCCATTGCAGGTGCAGTCCCAAGATCCGAACGCTTGAAGCGCACACATCAATCTATGGATAATGCCGGACTATTCGAACCTATCACCAAATACAGTGTAGAGGTAGAACACCCCGATAATGTACCGGAAGCCATTGCTAATGCATTTCGGATTGCGACCTCAGCCCAGCCTGGAGCCACATTCGTCAGCCTGCCGCAGGACGTGTTGACTTCGTCATCCGAAGTAACAGCCATTGAGAAGGTTTCTCTTCCCCAACTTGGAACCGCACCCGCCGGACTTATCAAACAAGTCGCAGGTCAAATCAGAAAAGCCAAGCTGCCCGTACTTCTTCTCGGTATGAAAGCCAGCACGCCTGAAGCCACCGCAGCTATCCGGGCTCTCATTCGAGACACAGATCTGCCTGTTGTCGAAACCTTCCAGGCCGCTGGAGCCATCTCCCGTGAACTGGAAGACCACTATTTTGGAAGAGTGGGGCTGTTCCAAAATCAACCGGGTGATATGCTTCTTGGAGCCGCAGATTTGGTACTGACGATTGGCTATGATCCTATCGAATACGATCCAAAAAACTGGAACGTTCCAGCAAACCGAACACTCATTCATCTGGATGACCGTCAAGCAGATATTGATCATGATTATCAACCGGACTACGAGTTAATCGGGAATATAGGCCTGATTGTAAGTGGCCTTGCAGAAGAATTGCCTACCTTAAAGCTACCTAAATCCTCCTGCGACCAATTGGATCGTCTGCGCCACGATCTGAATGAGCAAGCAGCTGTTCCAGCACACAAGCATGATTTTCTGATTCATCCATTGCAATTTATTCGCACACTGCGCAGCCTGATTGATGATAGCGTCACAGTCACCTGTGATGTCGGTTCACACTACATTTGGATGGCACGTTATTTCCGTTCGTATGAACCGCGGCGCCTTCTATTCAGCAACGGAATGCAGACGCTGGGCGTAGCGCTGCCTTGGGGGATTGCTGCCACACTCGTCAATCCAGGTCAAAAAGTCGTTTCTATTTCTGGAGACGGAGGATTTCTTTTTTCATCCATGGAGCTGGAAACCGCTGTACGCCTTAACTCTCCGCTTGTGCATATCGTATGGAGAGATGGTTCCTATGACATGGTCGCTTTCCAACAACAGATTAAATACGGCAGAACGTCTGGCGTGAAATTTGGAGATGTCGATGTCGTAAAATATGCGGAAAGTTTCGGGGCCACCGGGTTACGCGTGCACTCCCCTGAAGAACTGGAAAGCGTATTGCAGCAGGCGCTTCATACAGATGGTCCTGTGGTCGTTGATATTCCAATTGACTACCAGGATAATATTCAATTGGGACGCAAACTGCTGCCAAACCAATTAAACTAATCTTAACTAGAGCTCACTCGTGACAGCTTTGTGACAATTTAGGGAGTTTGTCATTTTTTCAATGATTTTTTTAAGTTGTTTATGTTATTTACTGAAATTTTACGTTTATTATTGAAACAGAGCGAAAATAATTGTATACAATTACAAAAGGAAGTGTATTGCCATGACCGTTGCAGAACTGGAAACCAAGCAAGAAACTGATCATGATATTTACCAGACGTCCACCATGCTTGCTTTATTAGATGGTCTTTATGACGGCGTTGTTGCCTTTGAGGAGCTGCAAAAGCACGGAGATTTTGGACTCGGTACCTTTGATCAACTGAATGGCGAGATGATCGCGTTCGATGGTGAATTTTATCACTTGCTTCCAGACGGTACGGCCCATCGCGTAAAACCAGAAGAAACTACTCCGTTTTCCACCGTCACCTTTTTTCGTGAAGATTTCACATATACGATTGACCATCCCATGCATCGTGAAGAGCTGGAAGCTCTGCTGCTAAAGCTGTTTCCAAGCCGTAATCTGTTCTATGCCTTCCGTATGGACGGCACTTTTCGTGAAGTAAAGACACGTACCGTGCCTCACCAGGTGAAGCCTTACAGACCTTTTATTGAAGCGACCAAAACGCAGCCTACCTTTACTTTTAATGAAACTTCCGGCGTCATCACAGGCTTTTGGACACCTGCCTATGCCCAAGGCATTGGAGTAGCCGGATTTCACCTCCATTTTATCAATGATGAACGCACTGGTGGCGGACATGTTTTTGATTTGGTTGTCGACAAGTGCACAATTCGTATTTGTCAAAAATCTAATCTGCATCTTGTGCTGCCCGAAACACCAGATTACTTGAAGGCTAACTTGTCCAGAGAAAATCTGGAAAAAGAAATCGCCGTTACTGAGGGTGCGCAATAATCACGGCATATAGCTCATTAAGGTACGCTCCCAATAGCTAGACAAAAAAAGCAAAGATCACAGTCAGAGAGCAGTAAGCCTCTTTTTCTGACTGTGATCTTTTTATATACGAATGTATATACATGATACTGCTTATGATCTCACTCGGTTCCACCTATACCTCAACCTGATCCAGTTTATCTGCATAATATTGAATGGCACGTGAGTATTCCTGTGTAGATACATCCGAGCCTGTCTCAGCAATTTCCATAAGCAGCCCTTGCATGGCTTTCCCGTATTCCCCCAGATTGTATAACACCATAGCGTAGAATACCCGAAACGGTCTGTAATCTGGAAATTCGTTTATTCCTGTGTCCAACCATGCTTTCGCCTTGACGTAATCTCCCAATACACGATATGTACTGCTTAATCCCAGGATGGCTCCTCTCCTTGATTCTGCGGATAGTGCCATACCCAGGCTTTTTTCATAAAAGGGAACCGCATCCTTCTCTAAGCCCAATACGTCATGCGTCCAGGCTGTTTGATACCATAACTCCGCATCTTTTGGCTCCTGCTTCAGTGCCTCTAACAGAAGCTTACGCGCTTCCTTTGCTTGACCTGTACGTCTTAGCTCACTGGCTTTTGCAATCAAATGATCCATGCTAATCCCCCACTTTTTATTCTCGATGATTTCCTTGAGATACATGTTACCTGACATTTGAATACGATGTAAATGGAAGTTTCTAAAATATGAAACTAAAAAGCGACTCTCCGTTTAGAAGAGCCGCTATAGCTTAGTTGTCACAAGTTATTTAACCTTCAACGATCCTGTGCTTAGAATGCCCGCTACACGTTGCGTGTCAAAAATACGGGATAGCTCCTCCACTGCCGTCAAGTACAGCAGGCCGTTGCCCTCCAGCTTAGGAGAATTGCCGAGTGGAATCGTGCGTTTGATGAGTTGGGCGTATAATTCTGCTTCGGTGAGATCACGCTCAAAGCTCGCATTGGCCAGCTGCTTAATCAACGCCAATGCACCTGCGACGTGCGGAGTAGCCATCGAAGTTCCGCTAAAGGTCGCATATTTACCGTCTGGAACCGTGGACAAAATATCTTCTCCTGGTGCGACCAAATCCACCTCATTATTAGAATTACTGAATTCTGAGGCATGTCTGTCAAAGTTGACAGCACCTACGCCGATCACTTCATTATAGCAGCCAGGGTAGCCGAGCTCGTCCGTTCTGTCGTCACCGTCTCCCTCATTTCCAGCTGCACAGACGACCAGGATTTGACTGGCGACAGCCTTTTTTACTGCTTCATGAAGCTCAGGCACATCCTCGGGACCGCCCAGCGACATCGAGATAATATCTGCTTTTTGCTCAATTGCATAATAGATACCTTGGATAATCCAGTCATATTGACCGGAGCCCTGCTTGTTTAGCACTTTGATGATAAGCAGATCAGCCTCCGGGGCGACACCTACGACACCTGCTTCATTTTCAGCTGCCGCAATGGTTCCTGCTACATGTGTACCGTGGCCGTTGTAATCCTTGAAAATTTCCGGATCACCTTCATCATCATCCGTAAAATTGCGGCCGCCAATAATGCGTGCCTTCAGATCTGGATGGTCCGAATCACAGCCCGTGTCCAGCACCGCCACCTTTATGCCTCGGCCTCGAGTCTGGTTCCATACCGCAGGAGCCTGGATCAGCTCCACACCTCGCGGCATTTCATTCACTTGTTGCTCCTGCTTGATCACTTGGTAAGGAATGATATGCACTTTACGTTCCATCCTATTCCCTCCTTCATGGATTCAATCGGAAACCATCCGTCTTTGAAACTTTGAAAAACCTCTACAGCATCTGAGGTTACTATATTCTAGCAATTTTTGAAAAGTTTGAACATCCCATTTTGCTTATTTTTGCAAAAAAAGACAGACATCAACCAATCCAATTGGAAATGTCTGCTCCAGTATCTCTATGAATCTTACATTGATTCCGCTTGTAGCTCAGCCTTAGATAACAGCGATTTGTGCTGCCATTTCCGGCCTTTCCAGCGTAAATAGTGGAAAATACCTCGCACCCATTCATCGCATGCATGTGCAATCCACACACCCAGCACACCATAACCCATATGAATACCCAGCACATATGCCAGTGGGATTTTAATTCCCCACATTGAAATTATGGCCATCATTAACGGGAACTGAACATCGCCTGCTGCTCGCAAGGAGTTAATGACCACGTGGTTGAACACACGGCCTGGCTCCAGCAATATACAGAACAACAAAATCGCTGCCCCTAATTGAATGATCGCTGGCTCATCCGTGAAGATTGCCATCACTTCATATCGGAAAAAGGATACTACCACGATCACAGCAATCGTAATAACTAGAGACCATTTCAGGCTCCGTAATAGTTGATGATATGCTTTTTCCTTGTCTCCAGCTCCAATCAGGCGAGCCACAATAATTTCGGTTCCCTCACCTACGGCCATTCCAAATACCATAAAAAAGTACACAATCGTATTCGTATAAAAATGAGTGGCAATCGCCGTTGTACCCATAAAGCTGACAAATCGGGTCACCATCATTTGGCTAAGCTGATAAGACAGCCATTCCAGCCCGGCAGGAATACCAATCTTCAGGATCGCCACCAGCTTGCTCCACTGAAGCTGCACATAATATTGGATGCGAATCGGCGCACTTACACGTTTGTACAACAGTATAAAAATCCACACACATGCTACAACGCGGCTAATCACCGTTGAAATCGCTGCTCCCGCTACCCCCATTTGCGGCAGACCAAACCAGCCGTATATGAGCAATGCATTCCCCACAATATGCAAAATATTCATGCCGATGCCTACGATCATCGTATCTTTGGTAAAACCATGCGAGCGAATCACCGGCCCTGCGGTTAGCATAAGGGCTTCCAGAAACAGCGAACCCCCTGCCAGCATCATATAGATTTCTGCATTTTCCTTAATTGTCGGTGTAATATGGTAGAAAGATAGTAAAAAATCCCGGCTCACGATAAACATCAAACTCAGCGCCAGCCCAAATACCAGATTAAAGGTTAGTGCCGATGCGGTAACACGACTTGCGTCCACATGCCTATGCGCACCCAAAAGCTGAGCAATGATCACACCTACTCCAAGGCCGAGCAAATTGAAGAGTATAACCGTAAATTCAATTAACTGTCTCGATACACCAACAGCCGATACAACCTCATCAGAGAGATGGCTGAGCATGAACGTATCCACGCTGCCCATCAAAATATGAAACAGCATTTCTATGAAGATCGGCCAAGTAATCGCGAAAACCGTCATCGTTTTAACGGCCTGCGCTTGCTTAGAGCCACTTTCCTGCGACAATGACATCCTTCTGTATTCCTCCCGCTTCCGTATGTAAATCCAAAACATGCCCATACTTTTTGTGATAACGCTTACTCATTCGTAAAAAATCATATGCTTTTTATCCTTTTTATAATATTCCAAGCGGTCCTGTAATTGTCCTGTGTGGAATTCGAACTTATGTCCGTCTGGATCTGTAAAATAGACCGATCTTTTATCCTGTTCATTCCGCTCTCGTCCGGGTAAAATGGCGACATTAAGAGCCAACCACATTCCCAGGCAATCCAGATAAGCCAGCTTACGTCCTTTAACCAGCAGTTTTCCGTCTAGTACATTCTGATAGAACTGTATAGACTTTTCCAAATTAGACACCGAAAAACAAATATGATTCCATCCTTGTATGCTCATGCTTCCTATTCCTTTCATTGAACCCTGTTCAGCCAGTAATTCCATGCTTTTGTATATTGTTCTAAATCTTCTGGGTGATGTCGAATGCAGGTAGCGATACGAAAATATAATCCCTGTAACACTTCCCTGTTCAGCACATATTCCCCTGTCATCTCGGGTCCAAGTTTTTCAACCGCAGGCAAAATGGTTTCGACGATCAGCTCATCGGGTGATGAACAAAAGGCATATATCAAATCATACAGAGGTTCTCCCACGACTGGGTCAGGATCAATAATACCTGTTAATGTACCATTTTCGGCAAACACAAAATTATGTACTCCGAAATCGCCATGAAGCAAATATTTAAGATTGCGTTGCGGCGTTCCGGCCACAAGGGTATGGACGAACCGATGATCCTCTAAAGGTAAAACGTCTTGTATAATCTTTTCGGATTCTTTCGTTCTGTGCAGCAGAAAATCTCTCCATTCCACAAACGGATGATCCGAATAACCATAGTCACGTTCTTCTCCAAGAGATTTGTACTGTGCAATAACCTCGGTCGCCAGACTAAGCAGCAACTCCCCTTTGTTCCCTTCACAATATTGCCCTGCGACCCCTGGTTTGAACGTGTAGACCAAATAACGATGAAGAGGATCTACATAGACCAAACGAGATAATTTCTCAATCTGTGCATAGGTATACAGAAACTCCGCCTCTGCTTTTACAATCGCAGGATCATTTTGCTTGATCACATATCGCGGCCTGGTACCGTCCATGACAACAACCACTTCACTCGAAGTTCCGCCTGTCAGCGGTTTGAGATTTTTCATATCGCTTTCAAGCACGCCTGCTTCATAAAGCTCATTCAAGATGAATTGAATGTCCATGTAAAACCTCCCTTTACATCTAAGCTATAAATAATGAGGCTGGCGCTTCGGATTGTTAATGTAGCCCACCTGTTCGCCAGCCGTTCTTTTCTTAAAAATATATTTTTTCATGCTCCGCATAGATTTCAAGCGCCCGCTCCATCTTATGGACATAGGCCTTATCCTGACTGGTACATCGAAACGTGACGTGTCCCTCCTGCGGTTGGCCTGTTTTTATCGGAGATGCCAGCAAATTACGCTCAGACAGCACCTGTTTCAAGCGTCTAACCGTTCCCTGGCTCCCGTCAATCAACTGAATATGAGAAGGCAGCAGTTCTCTCAAAATCTCCTTATAGAATGGATAATGTGTACATCCCAACACGACCGTACCATAAATGTCTAGGTTAAACGAAGACAGCTTATGGCTAAAATAGTTGCACAATTCTTTACGGTCAAAATTCAACTGTTCGCAATATTGTACTAACTCTGGTAAAGGCAGTGAGTCCACACTCCCGTGATCATCAACTCTCGATACCAGCGCTGCATAACCGGATTGTTTTAATGTCAATGGTGTCGCCAGCACCAGCACTCTTTTACCATTGGTTCGATTCATTTCGACCGCTGGCTTCACAGCTGGCTCCATGCCGATAATCGGAAATTTATATTCCTTCCTTAGCTCCGTCGCCGCGATACTTGTAGCCGTATTGCAGGCAATTACCAATGCTTTTATATCCTCTTTGAGGATCATTTGTACCGAAGCCTTGACATAACCAAGCACCTCTTGGGGTGTTTTCGTCCCGTAAGGAACATGCAGCGTATCCGCCATGTAAACAAAATTTTCATTTGGCAAACGTCTTAGCGCCTCAGATAATACTGTAATTCCACCCAATCCCGAATCAAAAAAACCTATCTTCAAGCTACTCACCTTTTTTCGTTCAACTATGGTGTTGAATCTTCCCAGCACCATGTTATTTCATTCTTCGCCTATTCAATTCATTCTCTTCATTAGACTTTACATTTAAATTTTACCGCAAAAATGATATTTTGCAAAAGAAACACGCAAATTTTACAGTGTAAAAAATAAAGTAGCTGTTCAAAGTAAATTTAATATAGAAGTGTTGACAGATATTATCTTTATATTGTAATATTACGTGGTAACTTACTAACTAAACTTATTTATTCAACTTACTTAGGGGGAAATAAATCATGTCTAAAGTATTATTTGTCAAAGCTAATGATCGTACAGCTGAAGAATCTGCAACAGTTAAATTGTATAACGCATTCGTGGAAAGCTACAAGGCTTCCCACCCATCTGATGAAATCACTGAGCTGGACCTGTTCTCCGTTGAGCTGCCTTATCTGAACGCTAACATGATCAACGGCACGTTCAAATCCGCTAGAGGTATGGAATTGAACGCGGAAGAAGCTCGCCTGGCAAACATTGCCAATGGTTACCTGGATCAATTCCTGGCAGCAGACAAAGTTGTATTTGCTTTCCCGCTGTGGAACATGACCATTCCAGCTGTACTGCACACATACATTGACTACTTGAACCAAGCTGGTAAAACATTCAAATACACTCCAGAAGGTCCGGTAGGACTCGTAACTGACACTAAAGTAGCCCTGTTGAATGCAAGAGGCGGCGTTTATTCCGAAGGACCTGCTGCTGCTGCTGAAATGTCTTTGAACTTCATGAGCAACATCTTAACCTTCTTCGGCGTAAAAGACATCGTGAAAGTTGTACTGGAAGGACATAACCAAGCTCCAGACCAAGCACAAGAAATCGTTGCTTCTGCCGTACAACGTGCAGTAGACGCAGCAAAATCGTTCTAATCATATATATGAAGAGAAGAGGATGTCCGCACCCTTTAGGGAGTGGATATCCTCCTTTTTTTGTTACGAAATATAAAAAACACGTGCTTCCCTGATCTGTGATCAAGTAAGATGCACGTGTCTATATGAGCTTATATCTGTTTAAGGAATGAACTGCTGCACGATTTTTACAACCTTGCCGTCACGAAGCGTAATATGGTATGGAAATTGACTGAGGTCCAGCACATCCTTTTTTGCAAAATCCTTCTCAAACTGTGCTAACGGAATGGATTCGTTCCAATGCACGTCTGTGTCTTCTATATTCCCCGTGTGATCATAAATCTGCACCTCTACCGAAGCATCTGGCGCAATCTGATACACGTCATTTTGTACGGTATTGTTTACGATGTAGTAGCCATCCGGCGCTCCATCCAATCCTGTATTTCCTTCATGCTCCAAAAATGCCTTGTCCGCTGCTGCGCCTTCGTACCATTCAATCGGATCTGCTGACAAATACATTTGTCCGTTGCGAATGTCCATTTGGTTTATATATACGGTCTCCTGATTTTCAGCAGCTGCTATAGGTGTGTAGCCTTGCGCTGTTGCCCCTGCCGTCGTAATCAGCATCATCATCAAAGTCAATACGGTCCATTTCGAAGCTAATTTCATCATGTCTGATCTCTCCTTACCGTTTGGGTATGTACACGTTGTCTGTAAGCTTCATTACCCTTGTGTACCTATCATAAACTTTGAACGGTTAAAAAGTGTATCAGATACATAAAAAATAAGTTACGATTTTTTAAGACTTGGTCTTAAAACTTGATGACATGTCCTATTTTATCCTTGTTATTTTAGTAATCCCACCTGTCGGGCCTGTTCCTCGGTGAGAATAAACTCTTCATTTTGCCATACCTCGTCCTCTTTGGTTACAGCAAACATCCCCATAATATCTGTCCAAATTCCTTTGTCGACGGCTTCCTTTTGTGTAATGATTATTTTCATGCGAATCCCTCCCTCTTTTTAGAGTTTATCCTTGTCATCCTCATATAAAATCTCCAACTTTTATATGGGGTCATAGTGCTTGTCCTATAATTTGCAAAACGGATAACTGTACTGCTTATAACATATGTACCCTTTTCTTACCGAGATTATTCGTATCTGATTTGTGATCTTAAAACTTTATATTACTTTCTTGGATAATGACCTATTTAGAACGACTAGGTATAAAATAAAAACGGTCGCAGACTAATCTACGAACCGTTTTCTGAAACAATGGATACCAAAAGAAATAAAGCAGCGGAGAGAACGGAATTATTCTGAACAAGCGAAGCAATCGGAAGAATAATCCGTTCTCGTAGCGGTCACAAGCCGCATACCGTTACTTCATCAAGTCGCATGATATAGATGTTGTCCTATTTTACACGGAAAAGTAGAAAGGCTGTACGCATACTGGCTTGGACACAGTTACTTGTTGTCCGGTGTAGGTCAAGCGACCGCTTGCCTTATCCACTTTGAAAGTAACAATATTGTTGGTGTCGCGGTTAGCCACGAGCATATAGTCACCATTAGGTGTCAAAGCAAAATGACGCGGATGCTCGCCTTCAGCAGATACATGCTCTACCAGACTCAGCTTGCCAGTCGCTGCGTCTACAGCGTACACCACGATGCTATCATGTCCGCGATTGGAACCGTACAGATAAGCGCCATCCTGGGAAATCGCAATTTCTGCAGTTGTGTTTTCGCCAGTAAAGTCAGCTGGCAATGTCGGTACGCTCTCCAGCTCAGTGAGCTTACCAGCTTCTGCATCATATGCAAAAGAAGTAATGGTAGAGTCCACTTCGTTAATAACAAAAGCAAACTTACCATTCGGGTGGAACGTCAAGTGACGTGGGCCTGCACCTGCGTGGGTTTTCGTTTCCCCGTGCAGCACCAGTTGTCCTTTGCTATCGTCAATGGTATAAACACGGATCAGATCCAGACCGAGATCTTGTACGAACAGGAAGCGGCCGTCCGGGCTAAAGAAACTGGAATGTGGATGCGGACGATCCTGACGTTCAGGATGCGCTCCTTTGCCCTCATGTTGTTTAACATCCAGTAACTCACCGATACGTCCGTCCTCAGTCAGAGACACCAATCCGACCATACCTCCGTGGTAGCTGACTACAATCAGGTAACGATCGGATGGATCACGCTGAATGTGGCAAGTTGTGGACCCTACGTTTTCCGCACGATTCAGCAATGTAAATGTGCCTTTAACTGGGTCGATTTCAAAAGCGGAAGCTTCGCCCACCTTCGCTCCTGCGGCGGAAGTCGTCTCTCCTATGGAATACAGCTTCCGATTTTTAACATCCACATTCAGGAATGTAGGATTTTTCAAGCCGGAGAACTCATCCTGTAAAGTCAGGGCTCCTGTCTCTTCATTAAAAGTGTACGAATAAACTCCGTTACCTTCCAATTCGGCGTAAGAGCCTGCGAATACGAGCAATTTTTGTTGTGCTGTCATGGTTGTGTCCTCCTTGGATTAAGAAAATGATGGGCAATTGGAATGATTGCTCCTGGTACAAATATTGTTGCTTTAAGAGGCGCGCTCCACCGCAGGTTCTGTAGACAATGCTACATTTCCTGCTACGGCACGCGAGATCATGCATGAGGACTCAGCTTGCTCTGCAAGGCGCAATGCTTGTTCGATTTGCCCGTCTGTTGCATCAACGGACAATAGAACTTGCGGACGATGCACAATTCGGCGATATGTAAAAATATTGTTCGTTACATCGACAATCCCTTCGGATTCGAGTGCCAGTGATACAACCGGGAGGCTGGCACGCTCCATCATCGCCGCCAAAGTAATCAGATAGCAAGTAGCAGCTGCGCCGAGCAGCATTTCATCCGGATTGGTGCCCACACCAGGGCCCCCCATCTCAGCCGGAATTGAAATCGCAGTCCGCAACTGCCCGGCCTCAATACGCCCGTCGCTGTTGCGTCCCCCGTTCCAGTCTGCCTTGAGCAGAAAGGTATGCTCCATTTCAAGTCATCCTCTCTCTTGTATTATGAATCTTTACACAGGTGAATGTAAAGGTTAGGCAATCTCCTGATTTTTCGTCTCAGTACCCAGCAGCCATACAGCAGCTGCGCCGATCAGGATGGCTATGAAGAAAATCGCAAAGATGGTTGGTAACGTTATGCCTTGTCCTACGAGTATTCCGACCACAAAAGGTCCAATCACGCCCCCGATTCGGCCAAATGCAGCTGCCATACCCACACCGGTAGAACGGGCAGCGGTCGGGTACAGTTCCGGAGTATAAGCATACATGGCTCCCCATGCACCGAGATTAAAAAAGGACAAGCAGATACCGGCAGCCAGCAGCATCCCTGCCGTTTCTGAGCTGCCAAACCAAATTGCGGACACTGCCGTGAGCAGCAAGTAGATAATCAGTACAAATTTGCGGCCCAGCTTTTCAATCAGATAGGCAGCGGTAAAATAACCAGGCAATTGTGCAAGTGTCATGATCAGGACATACTCAAAGCTTTTAACCAGCTCAAACCCTTTCATAAACATTATGCTCGGTAGCCACAGGAACATGCCATAGTATGAAAATACAACTGTAAACCATAAAATCCACAACATTAGCGTAGATTTGCGATGAGGTCCTGACCAAATCGCAGCCAACCGTGCACGTAACGGAAGTTTGACACTCTGCTGCTTATACCGGGGTGAATCCTCGATAGCTCTGCGCAAATAAAGAGCGTACAGGGCAGGTACTGCGCCGAGAATAAAAGCAAGCTGCCAACCATATTTCGGAATAACAAAATAGGCAATAAGAGCCGAAAGAATCCAACCTGCCGCCCAGAAGCTTTCCAGCAGCACCACTGCTCTCCCCCGTTCTTTCACAGGCACTGACTCTGACACCAGTGTCGAAGCAACAGGCAATTCTCCACCTAAGCCTGCACCGGCAATAAAGCGCAGCACCAGCAGCATACCGAGGCCTGTAGCCAAAGCAGACAATCCACTGGCAATGGAAAAGATCAACAGGGTCCACACTAATATAGCGCGTCTGCCGTAACGATCTGCCAAAATCCCCGCCAAGGCAGCTCCAAACACCATTCCTATTGAATTCATTGCAGTCAGCAAACCAATCTGCTCTGATCCAAGGTGCCACTCCTTAGCCAACGCTGCCACTATAAATGAAAGCAGCCCGACATCCATAGCATCAAACAGCCAGCTAAGCCCTGCGCTGAACAGCAACTTCCTTTTTTTAGCTGGGGGTAATGAAGTTAATTCGCTCATGATTCGCTCTCCCTTAACAATACATCGTATGTAGACGTATATTCAGGTGTCTTGTCACCTGTAGTCCAGCATTTATTGTACCGCAAGCTTCCTGAATCTGCGAGCTTTTTTACGTAAAAAAACGGAAGATTGCCTACGGCAATTCTCCCGCCTTCTGGAACTGTCAGTTACCGGTTTTGGACCAGACCGATGATCGTCACCATGAGCACCAGCAGCTGGATGAGTGTATCGTTACTCATTCCAATCGCCTCCATCCCATATGAGATACTCCTTCGGCCGTTTCCCCTCTCCCCGGATTATGACGCTTGTTCCCCAATACATACCTATGCAGGCGACGGGAAGCTTATGATCAATAATGCATACAAATCTTCATACGTTTAAGGTTTAATCCAGGACCACTGCAAATCCATTTCCTGAATGCATTCACGGCTATCAAGTTCGTCATTAGCCACCAGCGGGGTCACCGGATAGATGCTCATATCACCCTGCTCATACGTGCGCAATAAAGGCACCAGCTCATCGATGTTCTGGATCGACGGATCTAGCCATGAATCTATTTGATCTGCTTCCAAAATAGCTGGCATACGACTGTCAAATTCACGTATATCCGTATTGGCCTGAACCGTCATCATCGTACAGGTACGCAAAGGCTCCTTTCGACTATCCTGCCATATTTCATACAGTCCCGCGACCGCAAACATTTTCTGGTCCGGCAATACCACTCTGACAGCACACATGCGTTTGCCTAATTTCCGCCAATAATAAAATCCATTGCAAGGAATAATGCAGCGACGGGTTTCCGCCATCTTGCGATAGCTAGGATTTACCCGAACGGTATTCAGGTCTGCATTGACACAGTCCTTGCCCCAATAGGGAATAAATCCCCAGCGAAATTCATCAAGCACCCGTTCTCCATCCTGATGCTGCACAATTGGAACATGCTGAGTGGGACTCATGTTATAACGCGTTTTATAATAATACATCACCCGTTGTATACCAAAATGGTCCCTTACCTCATCCAAATCAGCCGATAACGAAAATCTTTTGCACATATGCAAGCCATCCTTCCGCCTTTTTTTACCTATTGTGCGGATATACAAGGAAAAATATGCATAAGCGAGGATTTTACAAAAACCTGATGATCAAAATATATAGCAATATCCCCGCAGTCATGAAGCTACGGGGATAGATACTAACTTATAACGTTATTACTTTTTTTCTACAGCATGGCCGCCAAATTCATTACGCAGCGCTGCAACTACTTTTCCGTTGAATGTATCGGCATCCAGCGAACGGTAGCGCATCAGCAAGGACAAGGCAATGACTGGAGTTGCTGCCTGAAGGTCTAGCGCTTCCTCAACCGTCCATTTACCTTCACCGGAAGAGTGCATAACCCCACGGATTTCGTCCAGGTTGGCATCTTTGGAAAATGCGCGTTCAGTCAAGCCCATCAGCCAAGAGCGGATAACGGAACCATTGTTCCACACACGCGCTACTTGTTCATAATCAAAGTCAAAGTTGCTTTTCTCCAGTACTTCAAAGCCTTCACCAATGGAAGCCATCATACCGTATTCCACACCATTGTGAACCATTTTCAGAAAATGTCCGCTACCGGATTTACCTGCATACAAATAACCATTTTCCACCGCTGTATCGCGGAAAATCGGCTCAACAACTGCCCAAGCTTCTGGATCGCCACCGATCATGTAACAAGCACCATTGCGTGCACCTTCCATCCCACCGGAAGTTCCAGCATCCATGAAGTTGATACCGTATTCTTTCAGACGAGCATGGCGAGCAATGGATTCTTTGTAATGAGAATTTCCGCCTTCAATAATAATGTCCCCTTTGGACAACATGGGTTGAAGCTGATCCAGCACAGAATCCACGATTTGGTGAGGAACCATGATCCACAGTACTCTAGGGGATTGAGTTGCTTGCACAAGCTCTTCCAAAGTAGAAGCACCTGCAGCTCCATACTCCTTCATTTCTTGGATTGCAGCTGCATTGACGTCGTAAGCCACAACTTCATGCTTATGATCGATCAAGTTTTTACCAAGATTCAAACCCATTTTTCCCAAACCAATTAATCCTACTTGCATTATAAAGGCCTCCTGCCGTAGCAAAATATATTTTTGTACCTACTTTTTGGTTGGATTAAGAACGAACGACTGCTTTTTCAGCACTTTCGGACTTTTCGTCCAACCACCATGTAAAGCCTTGCTCTTCCAACAATTCATCAGAAGCTGCTGGACCGTAAGAGCCTGCCGCATACGTGTGAAGCGGAACTTCGCCACGGGCAAAGGCTTCGAGTACGGGTTGAACCCACACCCATGAAAGTTCCACTTCATTCCAGTGAGCAAAAAAGGTCGAATCGCCGCGCAGCGCATCAAAGATAAGACGTTCATAGGCTTCTGGTACATCCTTGGCCTCGGAATGATAATTCATCAGAACCGTCTCTAACTGGCCGTTGTTCAGCGGATCTCTACTGTTTAGACGAAGCGTTACCTTTTCATCCGGGTTAACATGAATGATCAGCAAGTTCGGGTCTGTCGGTTGCCCTTGAGCAGCATAAGGGTCTGTAATATCCTTTTTGAATTCCACGACGATACGAGTGGATTTTTCTTTCATGCGTTTACCAGTACGAATATAGAACGGCACACCCGACCATTGTTCATTGTCAATCCAAAGGCGGGCTGAAATGAACGTATCATTTTGCGAATCAGGTCCGATGTCCGGCTCTTCTTTATAGGAAGGAACTGCTTTCCCGTTAATCTCACCTGCGGTATATTGTCCTCTAACTACGTTGGAAGCAATATCGGAAGGATCAAGGGCACGAAGCGCGTCCATCACCTTACTTTTTTCGTCCCGCACTTGATCTGCTGTGATATGTCCCGGCTTGTTCATAGCCGTCATCATCAGCACCTGCAGCATGTGATTTTGTACCATATCACGAATAGCGCCGGAGTGATCGTAGTACCCTGCTCGCTCCTCTACGCCTACAGTCTCAGAAGCAGTAATTTGTACATTGGCAATGTATTGATTGTTCCATACCCCTTGAAGCAATGGATTAGCAAATTTCAAGGCTTCGAGGTTCTGAACCATCGGCTTACCTAAGTAATGGTCAATACGATAAATCTCATCCTCAGCAAAGGTTCTGCTCAGGCGATCATTCAGCTCACGAGCCGATTCCAAATCATGCCCAAATGGTTTTTCAATAATGAGTCGTTTCCAACCCTTCGTTTCAGCCAAACCGCTTTCGCGAATGTTGTGGGCAATCACATCAAAAAATTCCGGTGCCACCGATAAGTAAAACATGCGGTTCCCCGGAATTCCCAAGTCATTTTCACGTTGCTCAGCAAGCTGTAGCAGCTTTTTATAATCTTCCGGGTGGTTAACGTTCAATGCACAGTAACGGAAAGCACTTAAGAACTGATCCATCTGTGCACGGTCATCGTTCACATGTCTGGAAAAATCTTTAATGGATTGCTCTACATTACTTTGAAATTGCTCGTTTGCCACTTCACGACGCCCCATCCCAATTACAGAAAAGGAAGCCGGAATTTTACCTTCTACAAACAAATTATACAAGGCAGGGTAAATTTTGCGTTTGGCCAAATCCCCTGTCGCTCCAAATAAGACAAATGTCATTGAATCCATGAAATATTCCTTCTTCCCATTATAAAAGATGAGGTTATTAAAAGTTACCTGAGGAATTAACGTAACCCATAATACACCCAAAATAAGGGGCAAGTCAATCAAATTTTAGCGAAATCGTGAACATTCGATATATCCTGTAATGACAACGTTTTCTATGGTATGATTGACAGTATGAAAGAGCAAAAACTGTTAAAATTGTCACAGTTGATACAAAGCATTATAGTTACTATTGGTATACAGGGTTACTTTTAGTATACTGTTTAAAACAACAATGAAATTGAGGGGATTCAGATGAGCGACGACAGGCAGCCTAAGCTTTTGTGCGGTAAGGTAGAACAGTCCTTTCAGATCATCAGCAAAAAATGGACCGCTCTCATCATTCATACTTTGATGGAACATCCCAAACGATTTAGTGAAATTCAAGTTTCCATACCTGATCTTAGCAAACGCATGCTGAACGAGCGCATCAAGGAACTAGAGCTTTCGGGCCTAATCCTTCGCAATGTCATCACAGAGCGGCCTGTGCGTACCGAATATTCGCTGACACGTAAAGGAAAAGAGCTAGGTGATGCATTGAATGGTGTGGAGAGCTGGGCCGAAAGATGGCTCTAAACCGCTAACAGGAGATCGCCACTCGCTCTCCTGTTATTGTGTTACTCCATGTGGATCATAATACAAGCAGTAGAACGTAAATAATGGGACAATCGCAGCAATAGCTCATGATTTCAGGAATGAGCCAGGAAAGGATGAGATCGATGGCATTTGGCATTACCCGGCAGGAACTGATGAGCTGGAAAAGAGAGGTCAGCCGTGGCGAGATTGCTTTTCTAACGCATTACTGGCTGGATGACCGTTTTCCAGGCATTACAACGGTCACCAAGGTGGGCTGTTCTGACTTGGATAAGCTGCGCTTATGGTGCAACCATAACGGATTGGACCCTCAATATATACATCAGCGTCAGCCCTATCCTCATTTTGATCTCATCGGTACCAAACAGACGGAAATTTTACGCAAGTATAGCATGAGCGATCAGTTAAGACGCTTCGAACCTCATCTTCAACCAAGTACACGCCCATCGTTCTAAACCGCAGCTCTCAGAGTTGCGGTACTTTTGTTTTCATCCCGGATAATACCTTGTGTATCCAGATTGCTGACATCGCTCCTTCTCCCATCGCTACAGTCGCTTGCTCGGCATGGGCTCCTAAGTCTCCGGCAACCCATACATTCTCCACGTTGGTCATTTTGCTGCGGGGATGAGTCTCAATATGCTTGTTGTGCAGCAGATGGACACCCAGTTGCTCCGCCAGCTCTGAATGAACATGGTTGCTTCCAAAAGCTAAGAAGCCCCGTTCTGCTCGAACGACTTGTCCATCAGCCAACTGCACTCCCTCAAAACAGCCTGGTTGTCCGGTGATAATCTCAGTAATGGCTGACTCCTTATATTCGATCCCTTTTTCCCGCAGCTTAACGATCAGCTCGTCCGGTACCTCTGAACGCTCATGATTGACATAGATCAGGTGGTCAGTCTGTGCTGACAAAATTAAGGCCATGGAAGCTCCCACTTTGCCCGCCCCCATCACGACCGTCCTGCGATCCTGGACCTCATATCCGTCACAGTCCGGGCATACATACACACTGTTGCCCAAGCAGGCTTGTATCCCTTCCAGTTTTGGAAAACGGTCCGTTAGCCCTGTGGCTAATAATAGCGTTTTTGACGTATATACTGAGCCTGTCTCCACTTCAATGTCAAAAAGCTCATCTCGCTTGATCGCTTTTACCGCCTTGCCATCAACAAATTCAGTGCCTAGCTTCGTGGCTTCACTACGTCCAAGTCGTCGCAGCTCGTCACCAGAAATCCCGTCAGGAAAGCCCAAAATATTATGATACTGCTGGCACAGCGTTGATCGACCATAGCCCGAATCTATCACAAGTACCCGATGACTGCTGTATCTCCCTAATTGAATGGCTGCCTGCAATCCGGCGATTCCCCCACCGACAATAATGCAATCGTAGTTCATGCCATAACTCCTCCTTCAAATGCGCTCAAATTGCTAAACATCTGCAAAAAAAGCAATCACACTTATGTAAACTTCTCACCCAATTTCAAACATAATATCACCCATTTACAGATGATTTAACCTTGTTCCCCATGTTCAAAAAGGTCACATTCCTTAAAAAAATGGAATGGCAAACAGCACTGTGGATTATCCGCAGTGCTGTTCTCAGATCGAATCTGAATCATTATACTATTGTAGTCATTATTTAAAGGTTTTTACGCGTTCTTCAATAGGTTGGAATTCCTTGTCGCCTGGTTGGAAGGTCGGTTTACCAAATGGCATTTCAGCAATCAGTTTCCAATGCTCAGGAATGTTCCATTCGTTTTTCACTTTTTCATCGATCAGTGGGTTGTAATGCTGAAGGGACGCACCGAGTCCTTCTTGCTCCAGAGCCGTCCATACAACCAATTGCAGCATGCCGTTAGATTGATTGGCCCAGATTGGGAAATTGTCCGCATACGCTTCAAATTGTTGTTGCAGACCAGCGATCACGTTGTTGTCTTCAAAAAACAACACTGTTCCGTAACCGCTGCGGAAACCGTTCATTTTCTCAGCAGTAGATTGGAATTGTTCTTCATTACCTACCACTTCCCGCAAAATATCTTCTGTAATATTCCACAGTTTGTCATGATGCTCTCCGAGCAACACTACAGCGCGTGAAGTTTGGGAGTTGAAAGAAGTAGGTGTATACTTCACAGCTTCCTCTACGATCTCTTGAATTCGTTGGTCAGAAATTACTTGTTCTTTGCTAATGCCATAATAGGAGCGTCTGTCTTTCAGCGCTGTGAAGAAGTCTTTAGTCATTTTGTTACCTCCTGAGAAAAATTAATTACTTTTCGTAACTTAATATACATCGTACATATCTTAAAGTCAAGAGATTCCTTTTTAAATATTACCAGTTAGTTGAAAATTATACGTTGCCATTATATTTTTTCTCACTGGAAGAGGTGTGCTTGGTTACATCTTTGTCTCTCTCCTCCTGTCTTTCCATCTTTAAATCCTCTACAGGAATGGCATCTACTGTCTGCTCCATTTCAAACCTGTCGAATAAGCTTTCCTGATCTGTCGGATACTGCTCCGCATGATCACGATTAATCGGCTGATTCTGATGTTTAGACTCCGTCGTTTCTCTCCCCGTCTGGTCTTTTTGCTCATTCTTACTGTGTAAATTATCTTCAAATGGGGTCATCTTTCTTCCCTCCCTATCGGATTGTGTTCACAGTATACTTTTACCTTTCAAATTGGGGATTAAACGCAAAAAAGAGAAAATCTCCGAAAGATTTTCTCTACTCATGTTCTTATTAATCGTTGACTGGATTATTCCGAGCTGGATTTACGTGTACACTCATGAAAAAGATGAGGCTTCAGCTTCTCTCCCGCTACGAGCTTCTGCACCAGCTCTGTACCTGAGGCCGGAGTCATTTGACCATACCAGTCCCCTTGCGGATATACGATTACAACGGCCGCATCATGACAGCGCCCATTACAACGAGTTCTGGTTGTGTGAATATATGCTTCAGCATGTTGTTTACGAATTTCATCCCGAATTGCTTGGGTAACTTCTTCACCCTCATGTCGCAGACATGTGCCTCCATTGCAGATCAATACATGATGCTTCATCGGTTCTAAATCAAAAATAGCCATAGCTTCCCCTTTAATCAACAGTTGTTGGTTTTTGAATTAATGTTTATCTGGATAAAGAACAAGCTGTGCTTCCATCCGCCCGCCTTCAATCGTCAGCACGATAAATGAATATTCGTCTTCACCGCGTTTATCCGTCGGAGACCCGGGATTAAGGACAAGCAGATTATCTATTTTTTTGACCACAGGAATATGTGAATGTCCATAAATCAGGCAATCCAGCGTTTCTCCCTTAAACGTGTTTAAAGCGATATTTTCTGTCGAGCCGCGCCAGCCATGACCATGAACCATGCCGATTCGCTTGCCTTGGGCTTCAACGATTCGTTGATAGCCTAGACGCTCCACAATGTCGGTTCCATCATTGTTTCCAGCAATGCCTTGCACAGGCGCAAATTCAGCTAGACGTTCATAGACGAACCAATCCGTCCAATCTCCGGCGTGGAGAATAAGGTCACTGCCTTTTAGCTCCTGTACAAGCCGACTAGGCAGCGTTTTGCTTCTGTGCGGCATATGAGTGTCTGAAAGTACGATGATTTTCATATCAATTTCTCCTTACCGGCGTCATTACACGGATGAACTTTGTTGCCCAACCCGCTGCTTGAGAGCCTGCTCCAGATCACGCAACGTAACGGTCTCGAAAAACGCATGTATTTTCTGCTCTGCCACGGTGTATAAACCATCCAACAAAGCGTCTATGTTCCTGCCAACCTCGCAATTACAGTTGCTGTCGGTATGAATGGCGAACAGCGGACCTTCATCCTTGGTCGCTTCATAGATCATTTTTAGATTGATGTTGGAACTTGACATGCTTAGACGAAAGCCACGCGCTCCTGGCGACGAATCAACCAGACCCGCTTGCTTGAGCCGGCTCATAATTCTTCTCACAACTACCGGATTGGTATTAATGCTGGAAGCAATAAGTGACGAAGTCATTCGCTCGGGTGCTCCTTCAGCCAGAAGAAGCAGACAATGGATACTAACGGAAAAATGGGTACTCATGTTAACCACCTTTATATGTGTGCCTCTTTAAATGTTTGGTAAAATGCATGTTTACATCATACCACATTAGGGTCAGCGACACAGTGCTTACTACTCCTTACTCGGGAAAATAGTCATTTTCAGGGCGTACTCGCACTTTTAATTGGCGCACACTATATTCCAACTGCTTAATGATATCCTCCAGTTGACGACGGTCAAGTGCATTAAAGTCGGCGGCAGGCTTGGGTGCATTTTTCAAATCACGTATGGTTGCCTGCTGCTCCTGCCACTTGTCCATCAGGTCGGCTATGTTCGCATAAAAGCGTTCATAATCCTTGATCACTTCATCCAGAAAGGCATCCACCTCATCTGGATCATAGCCGCGCATTTTATTTTTAAACTGTTTCTCATGAATGGAGAGCGCGTCCAGCTGAATGCCCAGTTGTTTAAACAACTGCTTTTGCTTATCCAGACGACGCTTCATATGTTCATCCATCGGTTTTCCCTCCTTAACACACTATTCTTTTTATATCACATTCTAGGCTGGAAATAAAAGTCTCTGCTGATTGCGCTGCCCTATGAACGGGTATAAAAAAGCATACGCGTCACTCATACAGACCATGAAGGAGAGAGATGATCATGAAACATTTGAACGATTCGCAGCTTGCAGAGCTGAAACATATGTTGCTGGAGCAGAAAAAGGATTTAGAAAAGCATTTTAAGCAAAACGGTCAGGAAAATACGCAATTGGGAGAAACACTGACAGATTCCACAGGTGAGCTCTCATCCTACGATAACCACCCCGCTGATATAGGGACCGAAACCTTTGAACGATCCCGTGATCTGGCGATTAATGAGTCGCTGGAGAACGAGCTGGAGCAGGTCAATGCAGCCTTGCAACGGATGCAGGATGGAACGTATGGAATATGTGTGGAGAGCGGCGAAGAAATTCCTTTTGAACGGTTGCAGGCCATTCCATATACCGCCTATACCGTCGAGCACACTCCAAATCGAGAATTATCGAATGACCGCCCAATTGAGGAACAGGTTATGACTCCGCCACCCAAAGGTGCAGGTGAGGTTCGCCAACGGAATGCAGGGCGATTTGACGATGCGGGCGCATGGGACGCGGTGGAAAAATACGGCACATCAAACTCGCCTGCGACAGCCGCCAAGCGTGATGTTACAGATTATGATGAAAATATGTAATGCTAGAAAGTGCAAAAGTTCATTGAAAATCCCTATGTATTGGTTCATCTAAAAAAGCAGCTTGTCCATAGACAGGCTGCTTTTCTATGTCTTTCGGAAATACGATGATCTCGCTTACCCAATTTCTATCCGCTTTCGACTGCGAGCTGACTCAATACAAGCGTCGATTACCTTCATATTGCTCACCGCATCTTCTGGCTCATATGGCAACGGAATACCGTCAAGCACCGCTTCGGCAAAAGCATCTGCTTGCAGTTCAAAAGAATTAAAACCTTTCAAACGTTCCTCACGCGTAACCGAGCCGACGTGAACGAAAATTTGCGGTACGACAGACGTTCTTTCCCAACCGAACATTTTGGGCATCGCAATCGTACCCTTGCTACCGAGAATTTCCATATTGGAACGGTTGGCTGCCCACATACCACAATCGAAGGTAAGGTTGACTCCACCCGGAAATTCCAGCAGGCCGGAAGCCATCATATCGACGTTGTCATGATCGGGGGAAAATAAAGCATGTACCGTCACTGCCTCCGGCTCCCGATCCAAATACATACGAGCGGCTGAGATCGGATACACGCCCACATCATATAACGAGCCGCCGCCCATGCTTTTATTAAAGCGTACATTGTCTGCCTGATCGGTATTGTTAAATGTAAACGTACAATGAATGCCGCGAATGTCACCAATTTCCCCACTATTGATGATTTCCTTAATTCTTCGATGTTTGGGATGATAGCGATACATAAAAGCCTCTGCAAAAGTTACTCCTGCCCGGCGACACGCTTCAATCATGCGGCTTGTTCCGACAGAGCTGAGTGAAGACGGTTTTTCACACAAAACATGCTTCCCGGCCTCCGCGGCCCTAATGGTCCACTCTTCATGCAAATGGTTCGGTAACGGGATATATACCGCTCCGATGTCGGGATCAGCCAACAGCTCATCATAGCTTCCATAACTTCTCGGAATATCGAACTCCCGGGCAGCCTCGGCGGCTTTATCCGCATCACGACTGGCAATGCCTAGCACTTCTCCACGTTCGGACTGCTGAATCGCCGGAATTACAGCAATTCTAGCGATCTCCGCCGTGCCTAAAATGCCCCATTTCAGCTTTCTACCCATCATTCTCATCCTTTCGTCGTTAGGAATAGTTGTCTTGTTCCGCTTTATGCAGCATACCTAAGCAACGGTCCAGATCGGCTTTGACCTGCTTTTTGTACAGCCGTGCTTTCTCCTCCCCATCGTCTGTAAAATGATAGAGCACAATCTCCTGAAAATCCACACGCGGGTCTGTTCCTTTTAATTTCTTGGTACGGTAAAAAACACCTTCCTGAACCAGTTCATGCAGTGCCCGGTATACCTCGCTTTGAGGCGGAACATAGCCGAAACTACTGAACTCATCTTTCATCGATTCGAGCATCTGATATCCATATCCGCGATGCCTCTCTACCATTGTGATTAGATAAATTTTGATAAAAGCCCGCTGGGATATCATAAACGCCATTTCACAACCTCCTCTACACCTTATTTAAACCTTATTTAAGCAGCTTACCTTCCATTATAAACCACTCTGGGTCCATAGACTATTTCCTTTCATAAATAGGAGAGCTTACGAGAATTTTTCGTCCCTTGTGACTGTTTTAAGGTGACGAGAGCCGTGGAGTGAAGTGTTCTAGGGTAGTATGTAGAACGCTGAGGAGTGATTTTTGGGTTTTCTGTTATGAATTTTTCACATGTTGAAATAACATAATTCATACTTAAAAAAGTATTTTCCGGCCTTCTAGGCTGGCCGGAAATCTTTTTAGCTAATCCCTTGTTATTCGCAACCCGATGTTTTATATTGACATAAGAGTAGGTCAAAAATAAAAGAGGTGAACGGACAAGATGTCTCCACGCACGAAAGAACAAAACGAAGAGATCCGGCTGCGGCGTCTGGCGCAAATCCGAAAAGCCGCTGCCGATGTGTTTTTGAATAAAGGTCCTCTACTTGAAATCCGCGATGTGGCTGTGCAGGCGGGACTCGGCTATGGCACGGTTTACCATTATTACAGCAATAAAGGCGATTTGCTCAACGATCTGCTATGGGACGCGTTGGAGCGTGCCGGGGGATGGCCTGAGACCGGGCTGGAGGTCCCTGGCGCTTCAGCTTCGGGAGAGGCGCTGGCAGGCGGGCATTTCGGATTGGCTGCGGCGGCGGACAGCCGGAACTCGGCTGCCGCGGATTTCCAAAGCGAAAGCCGCGAAACAACTGCTGCCGCAGAGCTCGGCCCTGTCGCCGCCGCCGGCGTCCGGCTGTTGCAGCTTTGGGCAGAGGACCACGCCCTGTACCTGCTGCACAAGCTGGCCGGCGAGGGCTTTGCCGTGCTGCCTGAAGGGCGCTCGGCCCCGCTCTCGGCCGCTTATCGCCGGGAAGTGCTCGCGCCGCTGGCCGTGCTGCTGGAAACCGAGCGTGCGGTCGACGGGGTTGCCGCTTCTGGCGGAAACGCGGCGAATTCACCGCATCAGCTACAACGCGCGGAGATGCTTCTGGCTGCCTTGGTCGGCTGCGCCTCGCTTTCGCTTCGCCGCGGAAAGCTGCACGAGGAGGCCAGGGATATCGTCCAGTTTTTAAAATTATAGAATGGATAAGGAGCGAACAAACAAAGATGATCATTTTAAAATCACCTAGGGAAATCGAAGAGATGAAGCCAGCGAGCCAAATCGTTGCAGACTGCTACCGAGAGGTAGGCAAGCTAATCGAGCCTGGGATTACTACCCGGGAAATAAATGACTTTGTTGCCAGACATATCACCAAGCTGGGCGGCAAGCAGTTTACGAAAGGGTACAACGGTTTCCCCGCTGAAACCTGCATTTCGATCAACGATGTGGTGGCCCACGGCATTCCTTCGAACCAGAAGCTTATGGACGGTGACTTGCTGAAGCTCGACATCGTCGTGGAGTATGGCGGATGGTTCGGCGATGCGTGCTGGTGCTATGCGGTGGGCAATATCCGACCGGAGGCGCAAAAATTAATGAAGGTGGCAAAGGAATGCTTGGATCTGGGGATCGCCCGGGCACTCCCCGGAGGTCGGCTCGGCGACATAACATCGGCGATTCAACAGCATGCGGAAGCGAACGGGTTTTCAGTCGTACGCGATCTGCTGGCGCACGGGATCGGGCGGAGCCTGCATGAGGAGCCGAGCTACGAGCATATCGGCATAGCCGGCAAGGGCATTCGATTAAAGGAAGGCATGGTGTTTACGATTGAACCGATGATCAACGAAGGTACGTTCCGTATCACGATCGACGACGATCAGTGGACGGCGAGAACGGCCGACGGCAAGTTGTCGGCCCAATTTGAGCATACGATCGCAATTACGGCAGACGGACCACTGATTTTAACGGCCCAGTAAGAACAGAGGGAACGCACGTGAATGCGTCGTTTTAGGAACAGGATTGGCGTTGAATTCCTGTAAGCACAATTCAATAACGTTGTTTCCATTCTTCCTTGGACTTCAATCAAAGATGACGAAGCAATTGTTTCGTCATCTCTGCAAAAAAGCTTTCAATCACATTTTGTTTATTCGCTGAAATATTTCACGCTCCGCATCCGCTAATGCAGTTTATGTTTGTTGTATTTGGAAGGCATGGTATCTGTCCGTTCGAAGCGTTCTATGAAGTGTATATCATAAACAAATAGAATATAACTGCATTATTTTTTTGAAATTTCGGATCGATCTACTCGATTTGCAGATCACGCTTGCTTTTGCAAGGCTGGCGGACCTTCAGCAGGGCGGGAACGAATCCGCAGCCCTACGATCCATTTGCCCAAAGGCAGATGTGCCAGCAACCATGTTCCCACAAGAGAAAAGATTACACAGAGAACGAATGAAGCCAGTGTACGAAGAACATGACTCCAGTCAGCAAATAACGTTCCATCAAAGTAGTAGGTTACGCGCAGCATAAAGGCATGCATCAGATAGGCCCCATAGGACAACGTCCCCATGATGGTCAGCATCCGCGCCGCACGTCCTCCCTTGTGAGCAATCCACGTTGCTACCCGATAAGCTGCAAAAATAGACGTGACGCAATATATTGCCATGACCGGACGCAGCAGAGACAAATAGTTAAAGGAAAAAACTGTACCTCGCGGCGTCTGGAAGTGACCGATCATCTCATAAAGTAAGTACCCTGTAATCACGATAAACAAAGGCCAATATACCATCTGCGCCTTCATGACCCAAGCATTCCAACGTTTGACGTTCATTCCGGCTGCCGCCCCTAATACAAAATAAAAGAAAAAGTAGATCACATTCCGGTCAGCGTATGTGGTAAACCAAGAAGAAATAACGGGAAGCTGGAACTGATCCATCATTTGATATACGGGTCCCACTGCAAACATGAGCAAAATATAGAGGATGCCGAATCCTGCCAATGTGGCGGGTCGCCATGTTGATGGCAGCAGTGCAGACAAACGACGTACAACATAACGAAACACAGGAAACAACACATAACATTGAATAATCATAACGATGTACCACAGATGATAGCTGCTTTTCCCATTCAACAGCTTTTGTAAAAAATCTAACGGGTGAATAAATCCTCCACTTTGGACAAGCTGATTCCCCAACTCGTATAAAAGAGACCATATGATATAAGGAACGATGATGTCCATGAATCGTTTACGTAAAAAAGTCCCATACTTTAACGTCCCATCATAATTGTAAAATAGCACCATCCCAGTGATGAACACAAACACAGGTACTGCAAATTTGGAACACAGCAGTAATAGTGTCATTACAACTCCGTCCTGGATGCGCGCCCCCTGCTCAACCGCAAAGTGTGCGACGGAATGCTGAAGAACAACGGCTGCAAAAGCCAGCCCTCTCAGCAAAGCGACTTCGGAAATTCTCTCTTTTTGACTCATGTCCCTCTCCTGTTACATCTAGCAATTTATAAATCTATTATAACGACAATTCTGTAAAAATATATAGAGGGATAAAGGTGCAAATGCCAAGCCATGCGTCATCTTTCTTAGGTATATTCAATAAATAGCCAACACATAAAAGCAGCAATCTCCTCATGGGGAGACTGCTGCTGTAGAAAGCCTATATATTTAGAAGGAGCCAGACTGCTGTAAATTACGTTTTCCACCAGTCGTGGCGACGATTACAAATTCCTTCTAGTATCTGTGTACGCATCTGTCCGCGTATCTGCCACCGTATCATCATATGTTCTGTAACGATCTGCATTCAAGGAACGGTTGGTGCGGAAAATATCATATACATCTCTGTGATGATCAGCGGAATCCACTAGCACTAAAATCTTGCCTTGATCAACATATGTCTCATATTGGCGGGCGTCATCTTCTGGAATGCCAAGTCCGACTAGTCCACCGACCAAGCCACCTGCTCCCGCCCCGACAGCTGCCCCGGTAAGGGTAGCGGCGATAGGTCCAGCAGCAAGAATAGGTCCAATACCTGGAATAGCCAATGCTCCGATGCCTGCCAGCAAGCCAGCAACACCGCCTACAACTCCACCTGTAGCCGCACCTGTAGCCACACCTTCCGGTGCTTTAGTCCCCGTCTCCTCACTAATCGTCCTCAGGTCCTCACGGTCACGTGTGATCACAGAAATCTCACTGCTCGGGATTCCTTTGCTCTGCAATTGTCCAATTGCACGAGATGCTTCTTGTTCGGTATCAAAAACACCAACAATTTTCTTTTCGTTATAATCGTTTAAGTTATTAGCCATGATAGTTACCTCCCAATATGTTGTATGGTGAGTGGTTCGTTTTTTCATTACCCTACTATCCTGACGTTTAAACGATTTTACAAAATCATATTAAATCTTTTTTAAGTTCGTCTGTCAATCAACGCTTAGGCTTTGCTCTGTTGGTGGCCACCGCTTCCAATGGATCATCTGGCCAATAATGCTTGGGGTATCTGCCTTTCAGATCCTTTTTAACTTCAAAATAAGCCTTGCTCCAGAAGCTGGACAAGTCAGAAGTCACTTGCACAGGTCGCTGGGCAGGTGACAATAAATGCAGCACAATCGGCACACGTCCACGTCCAATACGGGGGGTATCCTTCATGCCGAACAGTTCTTGAAGTCTTACGGCCAGTGCAGGAGTCTCAGGTTTTGAATAATCAACAGGAATACGGGAACCACTGGGTACACGTATATGCGTCGGTGCTTCCTGTTCGAGCTGCTGCCGCTGTTCCCAATTCAACCTGCCCAGTAGCAATTCGCTACCATCCAGCCGTTGCAGATCAGCTATATTTTTGGCTCCAAGCGCAAAAGGCAGCAGCCACGACTCCAGTGAATCCAACAGCGCGGATTCTGAGCTGTCTGGCCATTCCTCAGGTGCTGAGAAGTGCATAAAAATCAAACGTGCCTGCAACTGGAGGGTTTGCCGATTCCAGGACAGCAGTTTGAGACCACGTTCCCGGATACCCTGCATTAAGGCAGCAGCGATTTCCTCAGCTGGAGGTCGCTCATAGGATGTTTCCTTTAGGATAAGCGAGCCCAGCCGAATTACTTTGCGGGCTCTCACGGCTGAAGCAGAGCTGTCCCAGTATACGTTGGCTTGTTCCAGCAGCAAATCGCTGCAATGCTGGATCAGCTCTTGCAGTTCAAGCGGCGCCGCCAACTGAATGGCGCCATCTGCTCCCTCGTCGTCCACTTCGGCGGCGACGAGATAGGACGAACGCGACATCCACTCCACTTGTCGGAGTCGCGCTCCCCGGCCGCCGCTAAGCAAAAAGCGGCCATCCCCTCGGCCCTGCGCGATCCGATCCGGATACGCAAAGGCCAGCAGCAGACCGCAAGCCGCGGAGCCGTCAGGCTCATCCTGAGCTGCGGCTGTGGTCGGCAGCGTGGCTAGCAGTTGCCGGCTTTCCTGCACGATACGGCGAATCACCGTATCATCTGCCGCCCCCAGCAGGCTATGCGCGCTGCGGGCGTAGGCCGCCTCGCGCAGGGCATCCAGCCGCGGGCGCAAATCCGTTCCGCCCTGAGCACGGAACGGGTCCCGCTCTTGCAGCAGCGCCGCCAGACGGCTGGCCGTCGGAGCCAGGCCAAGGGCTGCCGCGCGCAGCAGCATGTGCCCGAGGCGCGGGTGCGTGCCCAGGGCGGATACCTCGCGCCCATGCGCGGTGATGCCGCCTGCTGTGCCATCGGCTGCGGCCTCCAGGCAGCCGAGCTGACGCAGCAGGCCTGTGGCCTGGCGGTACGCCGCCTCAGGCGGGGCATCCAGCCAGGCCAGCTCGGCAGGCTCGCGCACGCCCCAGGCCGCCAGCTCCAGCGCGAGCGGGGCCAGATCCGCCACCGCGATTTCCGGGCGGCTGGCATCAGAGAGCGCGGCATGCTCCTGCGCGCTCCACAGCCTGTAGCACACGCCCGGCTGGAGACGTCCCGCCCGCCCGCGCCGCTGGTCGGCGGAGGCCTTGGACACCCTGACGGTGGTCAAACGGCTCATGCCGGTTCGCGCGGAAAATACCGATTCCCGTGACAGTCCGCTATCAATTACCACCGTGATCCCCGCGATGGTCAAGCTGGACTCGGCAATTGAGGTGGCCAGCACAACCTTTCGGCTGCCCGGAACCGACGGACGTATTGCCTCGTCCTGCTGCTCCAGCTTCATGCTGCCGTACAGCGGAATGATTTTAACGCAGGCCGGTAACTTTCTGGACATCAGCTCTCGTTCCGTTCTATGAATTTCTCTAGCCCCTGGTAAAAACACCAGCAGATCGCCTTCATGAGCATAAAGTGCCTTTTCTACCGTCTCAGCCGTAAAAGACTCTAATGAAGCTGACGAAGGCTTGGACATATGCAAAGTCTCTACTGGAAATACGGTGCCTGGACATTCCAGCAAAGGTGCATCTCCTAACAGTCTGCATACAGGCTCTGCCTCCAGGGTGGCAGACATGATTAATATCTTCAAATCCGGTCGCAGCAGTGCCTGGCTTTGCAGAGCAAGTGCCAATCCCAGATCTGCATGCAGGCTGCGCTCGTGATATTCATCAAAAATAATCAGACCGACTCCCTCCAAAGCCTGATCATGTTGCAGCATCCGGGTCAGCACACCCTCCGTAACCACTTCAATTCGCGTGCTGGGTCCTACCTTGGTATCCATACGAACGCGGTAACCCACGGTCTTCCCGGTGGGCTCACCCAGCGCTTTCGCCATTTGTGCTGCTGCCGCACGTGCTGCCAAACGTCGCGGCTCCAGCATAATTATCTTTTGTCCCGCCAACCACGGCTCATGCAGCAGTTCTAGTGGGGTTACTGTTGTTTTTCCCGCTCCTGGCTGTGCAATCAGGACCGCCGCCGAATGGAATAGTAATGCATGTTTAAGGTCGGGGATGACTTGCATAATAGGCAATTGTTTATCTGTCAATGAAATCTCTCCAATGATACGCTTGTGGCGTAGAATCTAAGGTTGAATTCTTTTGTTATTGTGAATTTTTCACTACCTGTAATTATTAAAAAAAGAACAAAAAATGTTACGTTGGTCCCGGTACCGGGATTTCGCCTCACCTATCGTGCCTAATTCTTCTAAACCTATTATACAGATATTTAAATTTCCCGTCTGGTCATCACAGGTATACACCTTTCTGTTGCTGGCTTCTATACCTGTCGAGATGCACTCGCGCCAAGATCGTTTTATAATATTGTTGTGGATTGCTAAAGGACGGAATATAGAAATACGGAATACAGAATCGAGGTAACTTTCGTATGGAATTACAAACCCAACCCATCAGAGGACGATTCGCCCCAACACCATCGGGATGGATACACTTAGGAAACGCTCGCACCGCCTTATTATCCTGGCTGCATGTTCGTTCCCTGGGCGGAACCTATATTTTGCGTATGGAAGATATTGATAGAACGCGAGCTCGCAGCGCACTAGCGCAAGGAATAATGGAGGATTTGCGCTGGATCGGGCTGGATTGGGACGAAGGACCCGACATTGACGGTCCCTACGGTCCTTACACTCAGAGCCAGCGGCTGGAACGCTTCCAATCTGCATTGGAGAAACTTCAGGGGCAAGATTTACTGTATCCTTGTTTTTGCAGTCGGGCAGACATTATGGCTGCCGCCCATGCTCCGCACGGACTGTCTGGTGAAGGACCTGCATATTCAGGGGCATGTCGTAACCTTAGCTCTTCAGAAGCTCTGGCTAAAGCACAGCATAAACTCCCTTCACTTCGTTTTAAAGTACCGCAGCATTCAGATGCTATTATTTCTTTTCATGATCAGGTAGCTGGTCATGTATCCTTCGCTGCGGCGGAGGGGGGCGATTTTATCATCAAACGGGCAGATGGCATGTTTTCCTATCAGCTTGCCGTCGTCGTCGATGATGCGGATATGCATATGACTGATGTGCTGCGCGGCTACGATCTTCTTGATTCGACTCCCCGCCAGCTATTGTTATACCAAGCTCTGGGCTTGCAGCCGCCGCGTTTTGCACACGTTCCCCTTGTCCTGGGCCCGGATGGACGAAGACTGGCCAAGCGACATGGCGGCGTAGCACTCCGAGCCATGCGGCGGCAAGGAATTACACCGGAAGCCGTCATTGGCTGGCTCGCCTACTTTTCCGGGCTGCTGGATACTCCCGAGCCTGTGAAGGCTGTGGATTTAATCGCTGGCTTTCATTTGGACAAACTGCCCAAAGAACCCGTCATCCTAACGAAACAATGCCTCATGAAATTATCTGCACTACAACGGTAATGGGACAGAGCACGGAAAGCAAAATGTACGGGCAAGGGCATTGCGCCCTTGGCTCCTCTCGCTTCTATTTCTCCAGTCGCTGACGCACAGCCGACTCATATTCATAAAAAACGGACGACGTATTCAGCCCTCTTTCCTCCAGCAGCATCCGAAGACGAAGTGATTTTTCAGTCAGTCTGCGACTGATCCGCTGTTGTTCCCCTGCCTCATGGCAAGCGTGAAGCAAATCACGTAGCTGGACACATTCCTTTTGCAACTGTAGCTCTTCTGGTAAAATGCTTGCATTTTTCAGCAGCTTGTACGACATCCGAAGCTCCTCTGGAACATGTGACAAATCCTCAATTACCAGTGGCTTGCCCTCTCCCGGCAAATGATCAAACTCACCTTTGGCCATCGCTTCGGCAATCTTCTGCTCTGCCATTCTAGAGAACATTCTCGTCCACTCCTTGTATTAAGCATCCTATGTACAATCTATATTAAATAAACCTGGAGTCCTTTGCCACTCTAGCTTACATATTATGAGGTTGTCCTGTATTCCTGTAGGAGAGTGATGGTTATTCTTCGATCCCAAGCAACAGACATACTTGTTCTCTATATTTTTTGGCCTTGCGTGTTCCATGAATGAGATTGGACAGGCGGCTAGCAGGAATATGATAGGTGTCACAAAAAGTTCTCTGGTCCATTTGAATTTCAACTAGCTTTTGTTTGATTTTCCAGCCGAAAGGGGTTACAGGATTTCGTTTGTTCAACAGCCTTACCATCTCTTCATAGTATAGAATTTAGGATTTTTATTAGAGTTTGGAGTTCGTCTTCCTTTAAAGTGCATTATGCACACACATTAGCTAAGATTTCATTTTGCAGGTTTGGTATTGATTCAATAGTTCATCCAGTTTCATGGATTGTTCAATTACTTTAGGATGCGTTAAAAAGCCGTACTTTTTCTGCACTTGGTACAGTCTTTTTCAGGCCCGTTCGACACGAAGTAAAGTCACACTGGATTCATCAGCTTGATTCCCCCTTCTGTGTCATATTCTAATGTAAAACGTAAACTTTTGGATTTTTTGAAAATTTGCTCGACGAAAAACTGCTTCTGGAGTATTCCAGAGGCACTTTTTGACGTTTTATGTTTATTTAAAATGCAACTGACTCCTACAAGCTGAACTTAAAACCCAACTATTATTCACTATACAGTCGGATATTAATCCCTTTGCCACCCCCTCCGTATTTCCTGAATAAAGTCAGGCGTGGGTTAAAATCTGTGGCAAAAGTGATCGCTTTACTTGCACAGTAATATTCTTTTCTCCATTTTCCATATACATTTATTTTTTCAGCTTGGAATCAACATTGAGAAATGATTGATTACTACTAATAATAAAATAATCTTTCTTTCCGCCCTTCTCTAACTAAACTCTCATACTTCGTACACAATCTAAAGTCTGCAAATGGTTTGAACTGCTCAAATAATTTTATGCAGCTAATGAAAAAAGCTTCTTTGTTAATGACTAATGATTTAGATAACACGTCTAGTAAGTATTTAAATCGTAATTACCTTTATTTAAGTAGTATTTAGCCAGCTCATATTTAAATCGTGTTGATTGTTCTGGAACCACTTGATGAGTGTACATATCAGCAGATAATTGCTGTTGGGTAATCGAATCAATCTCCGTTTCGAACTGTTTAAGTATGTCATCTACATCAACTTGATATCGGTTTGCTGCCATCATAACATTCAACAGCTTTGTAATCATTTCTTTTTCAGAAGCATCTGGCGAGGCAGCAATATATTCAGCATAATTGTTTAGTACACTTATATCTCCAGATAATAGTTTATAAGTGTAAATATTACCTTCTGCCCAATCTTGAAACTGTTTAATCCAATGCAGAGTATTCTCGTCCGTCTCTTTGACCCAATCTAAATTAGCGTAGGCGTATGTATATTCTAATGCCTGCTCATAATCGCCTTTGGCCTCATATACACTGGCCCACAATAAATCGGCATAGGTAATATACACAAACAGGGGACGAGTCAGCTTTTTTTCAAGTTGCGCATGGTTTCGCTTCTTCTGCTGATGCTCCAATGTGTATTGGATTTCAGCTTTATCTCTCATTTTGTGAGCAATCACATCAAGCCTGTCCCATAAGCGCAAAGAACGATACACATTCGCCAAATCCTTTAAGGCATCAAGCTGATCTATTTCATCCAGTCGTTCCACGAAGGGTTCAAATAATGTGGCTGCCTTGAGATTAAGGCCCTGATCGTCTCCAACTTGAATCGTAAATATACGATATTGACAGATGGCCAAGCGTTCAGAATGCTGATATTTCTCCACTTCTGCGACATTCTCATAAAGCAGCAGCGCAGTAGCATGTCTTCTCTGTTCAAATAATGCTTCTGCAATATCAAATAGTCTGGATGCATACAGCGGATTGTCCATAATATGACCAACCATTCGACGGATTGCATCCAGCTTGTCCAGCTCCGCACAACGATACAATAATGGCTCGATTCGCCTAAAATTCGGAGAAAGTTCAATGATATAATTTTCTATGTATACATCGTAAAAATAGCCTTCTGGCAAATCCATAGCCGCAGTAATCCGGTCTAGCTGCTGTACAGAAACAGGACGATGCTGAGTAATCCAATTACTAAGCGTTCTTTGATGAACCCCTGAATATTCGGCAAATTGACTCAACGTCATATCATTTTGTTTTAGATAATCCTCAAACTCCGCTGAAATCGTAGGTGCATGCTTCAAGTCATAACCACCCTTCACATAAAAATTCCATAATTTTAAAAACACCCTCTATTCTTCTTCAAAATTAACCATCTGTCAATATATCATGCAACTAAGGTTTATAACGAAAATTCAGCATATCTTACACATATTGAGACATGTGAGACGAGCGACATCCTGAAATGATTGGATTGATACAAGTAAAAGGTTTTACAAGGTTGACATGACTAACTCATTTCCCTTTGTGCATTCCCACCAGCAAATGATATAGAGGTCACATGCAGAAAATCACGGGACCTTTTAATTACATGAAAAATCCCCTGATATTGATGCAATCAAGGGATACATAAGTTCATTTCTCGCGCTTTGATAATGCGAAGTTGATTATTTCTCCAATCACAATTCCTGTCAAAATTGCATAGATCCCTATAGCGCTCACCTTATATCCCCATGCGTAAAATATTCCTATGATTATGGCGTAGCTCAATAAAATCGTTGCATAACGTTTTAGAAACTTACTCATGGAAATTCTCATAAGCAACTCCCCAGTTAATTTTATACTTCAACATAGTAATGTTAGTTAATTATTGCATAAAAGTAAGGGGGAATTTGTCGAATAAGGAATCCATTAAAAAAAATTTGCACTATTTACTGCTGGGCGGGGCACGAAACGAGACTTCTTTTCATATCATCCATGCACTCATATAGAGTGCGACGATAACCCGGAGCTGCTACAGCTCCAAGGGGAGATTTCAATCCACGCACTCATATAGAGTGCGACAACAGTAGCCACACCACAGCCAGCAATATGTAAGATTTCAATCCACGCACTCATATAGAGTGCGACCTGTACTATACACGTAATAAACTGCTGTCCGTTGCCATTTCAATCCACGCACTCATATAGAGTGCGACCTTCACCCAATTATTCCACAAGGAAAATGATAAATGATTTCAATCCACGCACTCATATAGAGTGCGACGACAAATGCAATTTTATTTTTAGCCCTACACGAAAATTTCAATCCACGCACTCATATAGAGTGCGACGTTGGTAGATATCCGGTTAAACGCAACTGAATTTGATTTCAATCCACGCACTCATATAGAGTGCGACGATGTCGATAATAACGTTGCCGATCTGATTGATACATTTCAATCCACGCACTCATATAGAGTGCGACGTGAATGACAATGATGATTATTGATACAGTTTGGTGATTTCAATCCACGCACTCATATAGAGTGCGACTATACCAACTACATAACCAGCGTTCGTTTCCATTTTTATTTCAATCCACGCACTCATATAGAGTGCGACCCTTGCGTTGAGTACCTTACCAAAGCAGGATTTATTTCAATCCACGCACTCATATAGAGTGCGACTACTTGTTGAGGGCGTTGCTGTTAGAATGCATCGTACAATTTCAATCCACGCACTCATATAGAGTGCGACCAAGCCGCCGTGAAACGTGGCCTTTTTATTTGTTATATTTCAATCCACGCACTCATATAGAGTGCGACTATCAACCACCTTCGGAATTACGTTGGCGGTGTTCCTATTTCAATCCACGCACTCATATAGAGTGCGACTCAATCACCAACTTTTTAATACCAAACGCCACAGCATTTCAATCCACGCACTCATATAGAGTGCGACTGTACACCCGGACTTTTGCCGATAGTTTTGAGCAAATTTCAATCCACGCACTCATATAGAGTGCGACAATTGACACCGAACGGGGTCACACGGGGAAATGTATTTCAATCCACGCACTCATATAGAGTGCGACGTTGCCATCATCGGGGCCATTGGAACCAATGCCGTATTTCAATCCACGCACTCATATAGAGTGCGACCAGACCTGAACACAGCCATTGACCGCATCCTTGAAATTTCAATCCACGCACTCATATAGAGTGCGACTATCAGCCGGGAGACATGCGCGTGAAGTTGCAGGAAATTTCAATCCACGCACTCATATAGAGTGCGACAAAGTTAATAATCCCGTGTTCGTTCATCCCCCAGTATTTCAATCCACGCACTCATATAGAGTGCGACAGCGAAAATGCAGTAATTGATGCTCTAATGATATCAATTCCACATATTATTGCAAAAACTGATGCCAAAAAGGCTTGTATCAACCATTGACTTTTACTGTGGTAACTGATTCAATTGCTTTTCGACAAATTCCGAGGTGCGAAGGACCCGGGTTTTTTATGTGAGCTTCACATTCGCACCTTTCAAAATCAGTGGGCTTTCCATATCGTAAGCTTCCTTAGACCTATATGCTCTACTTTCTTTTTGTAATGTACTGCCGACATTCCTTCCAAACCGTGCAAAATGTCCAGCCCCCACTTCTCGGACTTGCTTCGTAATTTCGAAAAAAGAAGCACTCTCCACTCGTACAACCAAGTGGCAGCTGCTTCGTCATGATCTACGCACTCCATACAGAGTGCGACTCCAGCCCCTTTTGCTTACCTTGGGCGAGTAGATTATTTCAATCCACGCACTCCATACAGAGTGCGACTTTCTGGCACCGCTGGCCCCCTCAATTCGCGTACAGATTTCAATCCACGCACTCCATACAGAGTGCGACCGCGCCCCGCGCCACCGGAAGGAACATCCTTTTTAATATTTCAATCCACGCACTCCATACAGAGTGCGACTTAATTCATAGTCACTGTTAATCCTGCGCCGCCGCTATTTCAATCCACGCACTCCATACAGAGTGCGACACGCTTCTGAAACCGTTGCTGAAATCGGGAAAGATATTTCAATCCACGCACTCCATACAGAGTGCGACTAAGGCACATGGGATACACCGCAGAACTGGCAACGATTTCAATCCACGCACTCCATACAGAGTGCGACGGGAAAAGCCATTTGATGGCGGCTATACACCATGAGTTATTTCAATCCACGCACTCCATACAGAGTGCGACTATTTATGTATTTGGAGGCTCTACAGGTGGTACAATTTCAATCCACGCACTCCATACAGAGTGCGACATGAAGCCCAAGCCAGCCAGCACCTCCAGCGATTCCAATTTCAATCCACGCACTCCATACAGAGTGCGACGTGTGCTCAAGCCCAGAAAATTTATGTGTACATATTTCAATCCACGCACTCCATACAGAGTGCGACCAGCAGACATTTTATCCTGATTGTTGGCCCAATTAATTTCAATCCACGCACTCCATACAGAGTGCGACCGTTGCTAGCTAAATTTTTTAATCAGACAAGGAGATAATTTCAATCCACGCACTCCATACAGAGTGCGACTCTACCCCCATACCGCTACGATTACATAGCGTTGTATTTCAATCCACGCACTCCATACAGAGTGCGACGGTAGTGTATATTGCGCCTCATCTCCAATGCGAAATTTCAATCCACGCACTCCATACAGAGTGCGACAGCGAAAATGCAGTAATTGATACCCTAATGATATCAATTCCACACATTGTCGCAAAAACTGATGCCAAAAAGGCTTGTATCAACCATTGACTTTTACTGATAGTAACTGATTCAATTGCTTTTCGACAAATTCCGAGGTGCGAAGGACCCGGGGTTTTTATGTGAGCTTCACATTCGCACCTTATAAAATCAAAGGACTTTCCATATCGTAAGCTTCCTTAGCCCCTATATGCTCTACTTTCTTTTTATAGTTATCTCCTAAGTTGTAGAAGCGCAAGCTGTCTTCTGTTTTGTCTATCAGTTCTTCGAGTTCATATTTTAAACGGCGGAACTGGGTCGAGTCTAAGATACATTCAAACACAGAATTTTGCACCCTTTGTCCGTGATCTACACACTTTTTCGCAACTTTTGCCAGTCTTTTTCTACCTTCTCTATCTACCGTGCTTACATCATACGTAATCAAAATGAGCAAGTGTTCACACCTACTTCCACAAAAATGGAGGATACTCGTCCAGATCCCCCCGAATATATCTAGCCAAGAGCAAAGCCTGTGAGTAGGGAACCAGTCCCCAGGATATTTTCTCATTCAAATAAGGATGAATTATTTTTTCCTGCTTCCGTTCTTGCCATGCCTTCAATACGATTTTCCTCGTATCATCGTCCATCATGACAGCCCCGTTTTCTTTTTTGTAAAATCCTTTGCCATGAATCAATTTTTTGTTAATCAGTGTAAGAACAAAACGGTCGGCATATACTCCTCGAAGTTCTTCCATCACATCTAGTGCCAATGAGGCTCGCCCTGGGCGATCTCTATGCAGAAAACCTACATAGGCATCCAGACCGACAGTTTCCAATGCCGATTTCATATCGTTGGACAACAGTGTATAGGCAAAAGATAATAAGGCATTCACATTATCTAACGGCGGGCGCTTATGACGTCCATGGAAGTAAAAGTCATCTTTTTGCTGTAAGATCAGATCATCCCACACGGAATTGTACTGTACCGCCGCCGTTCCTTCCAAACCGCGTAAAATGTCCAACTCCTCCACTTCGCGGACTTGCTTCATAATTTCGGTTAAAGACGCAGTCACCTTCTTCATGCGTTCCGTATCAATACGAAGTGGATAGTCTCTCGTTGCCCGTTCCAAAATCCATTTATGGTTATATATTTTGCCTATAATCATATTTCTAGCGACAAGAGCGCTTCTTCTATCATCATCGGAAATGCGGTACTGTTCTTTTCTCAGCACTACATTTCCCCTACTTTCCCCGGTAACTCGTGCCAGGAAACGACCGCTTCGCGTCATAAAGGTTAGATCTATGTTGCGTGTGGCACAAGCTCCCATGAGGCCTGGACTAACACCTGCGTAGCCAAAAGTGCAGACCGCCTCCAAATTGTGCAAGGGATACCGTGCGAGAATGGACTCTTCTTGATTGACCACGATATTCTCCCCATCCAGTGACAAGTACGTATCCGGCATGGTCACAAACAACGTGTTCAGTAATTTTTTCATTCAGCCAGCCTGCTTTCAATAAAGCTCGAAACTGATTTTTTACTCAGTATTTCGGGAACACATATGTTATGTAGTGAGCAGCTCAGGCAGTGTGGTCCCGCTTTGGCTTTGGGTGTATGATTTTGCTCAAAATAATGTCGCATCTCCTGCAAACTTGCGCGCACACGCTCTCGGTCAGCGGTCGTGATGATGACCTCTACACGGTGTTTGATCTCATCGTAATAAAAGTAGCCTTTGGAAATCTCACACACGAGCATTTCTTCAAGACACATCACTTGTGCAACCAATTGTGAATGATCCGAGTCATTTCGTTTCGGTTTGCCGCGCTTGTATTCAACAGGAAAAGGGAGGTATGTTCCTTCCTCCCCTGCAAGTGGAACGCCATGTGGATCACTTATAAACTCTACTACGTCACAGATACCTGTAATCCCAAGCTCTCTGGAATGTATAGGTAATGCGCGTACGATGAGCTTATCCCCTCTTTTTTCACGAATCATGGGCTGATCGGCTTTCCTGTGCAAATGATTCCCTTCAATCGTGCGCACGTTTTCTTCCCATTGCTGCTCAATGTGAATAAGCGCCCACTGTCTTCTACAAAAATTAAAATGCTGTAAACCGGATAGCAGCAAATAATCTTCTTCGTTATAGCCCTGCATACTCTTGAACCTTTAAACCTTCGAGCGGTGTGAGAATACATTCATAATGGGTGTCAAAAGATTTGTCGGATTCGTCTACGCTTTCTTTTGATATCACCTGCAAAGAACGGTGCACTTTAGCGGATGAGTATTGTCCAAGTTTTGAACTATGCTCCCACCAATATACTTTATGAACTTCCATACTCCCGTCGGGACGAGCGGATGAGACATCATTTTCAAATAACGAAATCAGCGCGTCCTTGATCTTACCCGCATCTTCGCTGGTAAACCCTGTTTTTTCAGCTAGCTGTGTATTGATGCTTCCCTTGAAAAGGTATACGCCGAAATCCACTCGATGCTTCATCCCCATCGTGTCGGACCCTCTTTCTTTCCCCGGTTCGGAGTTCACACTTTTTGTGATTTGCATACTTGTAATATCAATAGGATCAATACTGGTTGCTGTATGTATGGATACAGGACCTCTTACCCCTACAGAAACTCCGGCTCCTTTACCCGCAGCTTTGAATGCGAACACCTGACCAAAGCTACGGACATCAATCCATTCACGGCAAGCAATTCTAGCAAATTCTTCACTTGAGGATTCCTTACCCTTAAAAAATTTTTCCAATTCCGGATTGGCATCTGCACGTTCTCTCAGACTATTAAAATCATCCGATTTCCGATCGTTAGATTGGACAAAAATAGATTCTCCCATATCTTGCAGACGGTTTCTTATTTTGCGTTTTAGAGCCACATCTGAGATTTCGCCATATCCATCGTAATTTTGCCGTGGACGATTTCCATTTAGGGGATC
Source organism: Paenibacillus ottowii (assembly GCF_050516475.1). NCBI lineage: Bacteria > Bacillati > Bacillota > Bacilli > Caryophanales > Paenibacillaceae > Paenibacillus > Paenibacillus ottowii. The sequence continues at coordinate 3,583,160 of NZ_CP191577.1, forward strand.
GCCATTGGGATTTGCTTTAGTAACCGACAATACAACTGCAAAATCAATTTTATGATCCAACACGGACATATGATTACTCTCCTTTAATATACCTACATATTTTTAAAGTACTTAGGATTCCTGGTGTTCAATCATGTCTAAGGTGTTGTTCTCTTTGTTGTCGTTATTATGCTCAAGAGCTTTTTTATGAGTATTATGATAGATTTCATAGCGTTGGCTATAGAATCCAAGCAAATACTTGCCGGATAATGGTTTGTTATCAAATTGATCAAATGTAATTTTCGAGGCAACTTCATCTATCATGTTAGAATAATAGTTTAAGCGTTTCCCAAGTCTGGCCTGATATGGCTGCAAGGCATTCTGAATGGTCCTCCAGGTTCTTTCTGGATGTTGTGAAAATGCGTTCATATATCGGATGGCATTCGTAGATCGCTTCTCATCCTTGTCTAATGCACTTCGTTCCATCACATCAGCGATCGCCAACAATCTGCCAAATAAATAACTGCGATCCATATTTTCTGTATCTAATGCCACATTGTATCCCTCCCGTTGGTTAACCAAAGCACAGGTCACGCTTAGTGTTTTCTCCCATTCCCACTTGTCCATGGATACCGGATTAGAAGCACGGTTAATCGCACTCCTCACAATATCCTGAGGAATGTTTTGACCATCTACTATACAGGGGAGCATTCGTTCCATCAAACCCTTAACGAGCTTATCATTAGCCTTTGACCCATATGCTGCAAAAGCAATATCTTTCGTTGCTGGAGCACCCCAAAATTGTAGATATTCACCCTGCTCATCCTTCTGATAGCGATGAAGCCACACACAGGTGGAATGCCAATGAATAAGCTTTTCAAAATACAATTTTTTATCCAAATTCCGATAATAGATTACAGCCATCCGGCCCGTTGTTGCTGAGTCAAGCACAAGAATATTAACTTTTGCCTTGGAACCAGATTTGACAACAAGTGTATTGGCATAACCCGTCAAGGCTTTGGCAAATTCAAAAGCAAACTCTTCGTTCGTATGACTCTTTAATTCTTTAGCCTTGGCTGGCAAGCCCATTGCAAAGATGCTATCATTTTCAGTAAAATTCAGAATGCTCGGTTCATCATTTCCCCACACTAGAAAAACACGTTGCTCTATGACTTTACCTTGACGGTTAATGAGCCATTTTAAGGCATTATGAGCCTTTTGCGATACTTCATAACTGATACTTGCAGCTTCATGACTGTGGGCAAATCGTCCTCTGAATGTGAATCCACTCGTATCATTAGCAGAAATCAGCTTCGCTTTATCCCCGGAATTTCTGATTTTATTAGCATGCTTGTCTGTGCTAGGGAGCTGCTTTCCAGTCACATAGCAAATGTCTTCTTCTCCCAGCAACTGACTATAGTAACCCACAAATGAATCATACATCTCTTTATCTTCCCAAACTTTATCTAAAGCTTTATCTGGAGAGTACACATTAAAACGAATGAATACGCTCTCCTGTTCACCTGGGACCGCTGTAAATATAGGTGGTTTTTCTCCATGTAAAGGTTCGTACTTCTTGTCCCATGTCCTTATTAATTTCTGATCCTCATCAAGATATAAAATAGACTTGTCTACCAAGTCTTTAATCAGGCGTCGCTTGCTTAAGTATCGATATATGCTTTTCACCTTAGAAGTGGCATAATCTGAGGTAGCCCAACCTTCTAACTGCTGAATATAAGCAGCAAACGGCTCTTCTTTTTTTATTTTTCCACCATATGCTACAAAATCTCCGGCAACATAACTTAATTTATCATGGAGCGGATAGGGGGATATGACAGAACCAGCCCGACTGGCGGATTTTTCTGTAGAGGGAATCAATGTACTAAACTCAGTTTTATCCAATATCCTGGCTGAATGAAAATCACCTTGTTCTGTAACTTCAACTTCGATCTGCGCATTTTGGGTCGTGTGGGAGATAGGCAACAGTGTATATTCACGATCATTATGTTTCTTCTCAATCACGCCCACACGATCAAGATTAGATTCATACGTTTCATATAAATTTAACAACCAGCTCATTTAATTCCCCCACTCCTCCCATTGGGCAAGCAACTCATCCGCAGACTGAACGTTATCTTTATCAAACTGTTTGGATTGCATATTTGCTATTGTCCGAACCTGTGTGCATTCCTCCGGCCGAATAAATTCAATGACTCCATCCTTCATTACTGGATTCCACAAGCGGACTTCCATTTGGTCCCTGCCTGTCTCATCTGGATAGTTAATCCCATGCACCATATTGCCTAAATGAATGTCACCATAGTTATCGTAGAAACCAGCTTCTATACCAAATTCACAAGGCTCTACATATGCTTGACATTCTCGTGTACCCAAAAAAATATCTCTGCGCCCTCCAGCAAGTAATGAGCGCTTGAGAATATTATGATGCTTATTCTCATTACGATCATATTCCATCTCAGGACGATGCGGATTAAATTCAAAATGAGCCTGAACCTCGTAACAGGGATCTTTCAGATAAGTATAATTAGCAAGCGTATTACCGCCGCCATACTCGATGGGACGAACACCTTTGGATTCCATCCGGATGGCATGTAGAACACGAACTTTGTCTACAACCATGATTATTGTGGGTTTCCAATAAATACTTTCGACAATTCCCTTTAATGCCTGATATGTTGGAACACTATAAGTTAATTTCTCACCACCAAGTTTGGTTAGTGGATCTGTGAACAGGGCATAGTCGCCATAAACTTTAAATTCGATTGCATTTCTCAACTAGCATATACCTCCTTTCTATGCCTATATTTTCTAAACATAGTTCCAGAATATTACTTTTGACAGGGGTAGTCAATGCAGAATATAAGTCCAGAGTCCCAATTGAGTTGTTTTTTAAAGGATAAATCCATGATGCAGACTGTCATTTTCAAGGTTAAGCCCATAACAATCATCATAAGCCCCGTCAGTTAGTGCATATATTTTCCCATCCAAAAAAGAGACTAACCCCTTATTTTGATCTAATCGGTCTTTCTCATAGTTAAATATATTAATAGTGAATTGTTGTGCCCTGCGCAACAGATCCGTAAGGTCTTCTATGCTTTTCTGCCCGTTTAGATCCGCGATGATCTCCTTTCCTTCTTTTTCTCCATCTCCATAAGGAACAATGACAGCGGTCGTATGATCCTCAATGACTTGAAAATGGTCTGCAGCAGTCTTATAGCTATTCGCTAAGAGTAAGGGTAGAATCGTCTCATTTTCTTTGCAATAAGATTGATAGTAAGTATTTTCTATGCGATTGGCATATAATAATTCAGTCATGTTTTTTCTCAGTTTAGGAATAAAATAATTCATGTCAGTCTTTAACTCGGAATAATATTTTTGAAAATATATTTCCATGGCTTGAGCAGATAATATATTTCCACCAAAGCGAGTTTTATCATCTTTTAAGTCAATGAACATTTTTCTAGTTATTTCTTTACCGATTTTGATTTCTTTTAGTCTCTTGAGATCCTCTTCCTCATGGTCAATGACATACACTTGTTTCTTTTTATACTCTCCGTGACGATTACATCTCCCCGCCGCTTGAGCAATGGAATCCAGACCAGCCAATGATCGAATGACACACTTAAAACTGATATCTACTCCAGCCTCGATTAATTGTGTGCTAATACAAATGACAGGTTCTTTATGTTTCAGGTGATTTTTAACATCCTCCAATATAGAATTACGGTGGGCCGGACACATGGATGTACTTAAGTGGTAGATCGGGACTGTACCGTTTCCTTCCTTTAATCTCTGATATAGATTTCTCACTACCGTTTTTGTATTTAAGATAACGAGTACACTTTGTTCATCAGCAAGTTTTTGTTCAACAAAATCGCCAAGTTTCTCCGTATTAAACTTCATATCTGTTGCTTTATCTACAATTTCAACCCGCTTAAACGATTCTATGACATGATCCAGATCGTGTACCATTTCAGCATCTGGTTCGATTGCCAGCTTGTTATGTACAAAATCTAATTCTGGTTGCGTAGCCGTACAAAGAACAATACTTGAGTAAGCATAGGTTTTCAAAAAGTTCACTGCTTGATTAAATAATGAAATACAATGAGTAGGGACTTTTTGTACTTCATCAAAAATAATGACGGACTCGCTTAAATTGTGAAGTCTACGAATATTTCTGCTTCCGCCAGCATAAAAGACATTTAAAAATTGCACCATTGTGGTGAAAATGATCGGTGAATCCCAATTATCCTTAGCCAGCTTTAATTTTTGACGCGTACTCACAACTACATCTTCGAACTCACTGCTCTCTTCCTCTTCATGATCGTCCACGACCACATTAGAGTGATGCTCCAAAATATTTGCATCGTCCAATATTATTCTGCGAACCTCTCGTACATTTTGTTCAATAATAGTTGTAAATGGAATAACATAAATGATATGTTTTTTTTCAAATGTTGAAGCATGTTTTAAGGCATAACGAAAACTGGCGAGTGTTTTACCACCGCCTGTAGGGATAGAGAGCGTATGTATTCCAGAAGGTCTTTTTGCAAATTGCTCACATTGTTCGGACATTTCTTTTCTAAGTAAATTAATAGGTGTATTGGCATCACTGCCTGCCTGCAGGGATTTGACGTGCATCATTAATTTTTCGTAATACTCATGAAATAGCTTTTGGTGATGCATTGATCCAACTTTGGTTTTATCACCTGCACTCTTATTTTCTTCAAAGCAGCGGGTATTAGTTCGATCCGCATCTATCAAAGCACTAAAAACAAACTTGGATAAATACATTAATTTAAGTTCAAAATCTACTTCACCTTCTCGTTTCATATATTGATCCAACTCAGCCGTTGCTTGGTTCACATAATCAAAAAATGCAGATTTGTCTATGACCTGCTTATAAAAAAGCACTACTGCATCTTCAAAACCCTCTATATCTAGGTCACGCACCCGATACAAAAATCTAGATTCCAGCTGTGGATTTAAAAAATCCTGTAAATAAGAATGGTGTGAAATAATAGCATTTGCTACAACTTCGGTCAATACATATTTAATAAATACATCCTGCTTATCAAATGTACCCTGAGGTTGGATGTGAAAGAGAGTATATAATAATTTCCCACCTGCACTGGAATGATCTACACTTCCTCGCTTTGGCGGATTATCAGGATTTTGTACCGCTAAACGTATGTAATTTTGGAATTTTTCTGTGTACTTCCCCAAGTCATGCAGCATACCAGCTAATCCGGTAATATGTCGTATACCTATTTTGTCACCATAGACTTCTGCCAATTGTCGGGTTTCGTATAGATGTTCAGCAACGGTTTGAATCTCTTGGTCGCTTTCCCGTATGTGGGCGATATATTGCATTTTTTCAGTCTCCTTCAGTTTTCTTTGTAAATAACCTTTTCCAAGTAATTACTAACCATGACGGAAGCCAAAAAAGCATAAATAAAATATATATCGTGGCAATAACACCTTTCTGACCTATTAAACGATGAAGATCATGTAGAGATTGATATAGCCCCTCTCGTGCTGCAGACAGTTCCTCATCGTTTTCCTCTTCGTTGTCTTGCCGCAATTCCTGTGCACGTTCAGTTAATTCTTGAGACACAAACCGATATCCCACGATAAGGCCTATGCCTAAATAGATATAAAAATACAGACCAGGAATAGCTAATAAATTCATCTTTTTACCTCCATTGAACAAACAAATAATTTAAATGTGTGACCATGCATAAGGTAATATCGACAAAGCCCAGAATAAGCAACTTAAACATTTTACGTTGTTAAGTGAACTATTAGATAATCTTCATATATTCTCGCAGCGTTATATGCTCCACCCTCATCTTTTATCTACTTAATTCAAGGCTCTCGGTTTCGCATCCTGTCTAAGGATTCATTTTAGGAACTTATGGTTGTTTAATGTGAAGAGGTTTGCATTTCGCCTAAAAATACTAGATTATCTGCGACTTCTTAATCATATTAGATTTATTCTCGTTATGTAAACAAATATTTTTATAGTCATATGGAAATAATATTTTCAAGAAAACGATACTGATATTCCTGAAGTTATCAATATATCTTGGCTACAATCATGAAGAATCTGCTGGGAGCTATTACGAAAGTTAAATAATATAGATAATTTTAATTCGCGCACTCACATGGAGTGCGACTTTGGTTATCATATTACCTTGGACCCTCTTTTGGGATTTCAATCCACGCACTCACATGGAGAGCGACTGATAAGCCGCTTCCCAAAACACCGTATTTATGTTATTTCAATCCACGCACTCACATGGAGTGCGACTTCAGTTATCTGCTCGCAGGCGGCATATGTTACAATTTCAATCCACGCACTCACATGGAGTGCGACATAAATGCTAATTTTTTGTATCATTTGATATGATATTTCAATCCACGCACTCACATGGAGTGCGACGTCTCATGGATAAGATAATGTCTTTCAGTCAGATATTTCAATCCACGCACTCACATGGAGTGCGACAGCAAAAGTGCAGGAATTCACACCCTAATGATATCAATTCCACACATTGTTGCAAAAAAACGATGCCAAAAGGCTTGTATCAACCACTGACTTTTACTGAAGATCACTGATCCAATTGCTTTTCGACAAATTTCGAGGTGCGAAAGAACCGGGATTTTTATGTGAACTTCACATTCGCACCTTACAAAATCAGTGGGCCTTTCATATCATAAGGCTTTCTTAGTTCCTACATGCTCTACTTTCTTTTTTTAGTCATCTCCTAGTTGTAGAAGCAAAAGTGCGTTTTCTTTCTTGTAAATCACTTGCCATTAATTATTTTTTTGGAGAAAACGGTCGGCATATACTTCTCGAAGTTCTTCCATCACAACTAGTGTCAATAAGGCTCCCCCAGGACGATGTCTATATAGAGGAGCTACATAAGCGTCCAGACAGCCAATTTCATATTATTGGACGACAGTGCATAGGCAAAAGATAATAAGGCATTCACATTATCTAACGGCAAGCGCTTATGACATCCATGGAAATAAAAATTATCTTTTTTTGCTGTAAGATCAGATCATCCCATACAGATTTATACTGAGCCACCACGTCCCCTTCAAACCGGGTAAAATACCCAGTTTCATCAATTCACAGATTTGCTCAATGGTAGAGATAACAAGAAGCACTCACCACTTGTGCAACCAAGTGCAGCTACTCAGTCTTGGTTCAGGCACTCATATAGAGTGCGACCAGGCCGAGCCTCCGGCTGCGCCCCTCCACCTGCCGATTTCAATCCACGCACTCGCATAGAGTGCGACCATGATCTGTCCGCCATCCTTCCACACGCATGTATTTCAATCCACGCACTCGCATAGAGTGCGACCAAACTTGTGCCAGCTGCCCATAGCATCCAGCACATATTTCAATCCACGCACTCGCATAGAGTGCGACCGGGTACACCTGCCAATAAGTCATTTACGGGTGTTATTTCAATCCACGCACTCGCATAGAGTGCGACCGAAAATGAAATGATGCAGATAATGGATTTTGTAAGATTTCAATCCACGCACTCGCATAGAGTGCGACAGCAAGCGCAAGATAACCCATTCCAAAGCGGATATATTTCAATCCACGCACTCGCATAGAGTGCGACTGACGTTGCGCGAACAGCTTGTACCACTTACTTAAAGATTTCAATCCACGCACTCGCATAGAGTGCGACTATTAAGGTTATCTATCGTCCGCCAGGTGCCCCATTTCAATCCACGCACTCGCATAGAGTGCGACTTATCTAGCCGAGCAATAAAGGAGGGCAACACATATTTCAATCCACGCACTCGCATAGAGTGCGACGCTGCATACGGCTCTTTTAGCACCCAATCAATAATTTCAATCCACGCACTCGCATAGAGTGCGACACAAAAATCAAATTACTTTTTCCTTGGCGCTCCAATTTCAATCCACGCACTCGCATAGAGTGCGACTTATCATGCCGGAAGCACCAGCACCAGCGGTAACATTTCAATCCACGCACTCGCATAGAGTGCGACAGTAATGTTCGGAATTTGGGGTGGTGTTATGGATCAAATTTCAATCCACGCACTCGCATAGAGTGCGACCACAACATCGTTTGTTGTATCGGGTTTGAAAATGTCAATTTCAATCCACGCACTCGCATAGAGTGCGACAAATTGCTGCGTACGGCGATTTTGAACAGAAGGGATTTCAATCCACGCACTCGCATAGAGTGCGACTCTTGCCCTCGTCCATTTCTTATCCACAGGCCCGTTAAATTTCAATCCACGCACTCGCATAGAGTGCGACTTCTGATGTTGTGAGTGTCTCATTATCTTCTGTAGATTTCAATCCACGCACTCGCATAGAGTGCGACGTTCGTTTTCTATAAATAAAACAACTGAGAGGGATTTCAATCCACGCACTCGCATAGAGTGCGACGACATAGATTGTCAAACGACGAAATTCGACAATCAATGATTTCAATCCACGCACTCGCATAGAGTGCGACAGCGAAAATGAAGGAACTAATACCCTAACGGTATTAATTCCATATATTTTCGAAAAAAACGATGCTTAAAAAGCTTGAATCGACTATTGACAACTAACGATAAAGTGAATATAAATGTATTTCGACAAATTTCGAGGTGCGAAGGATCTGGGGTTTTTATGTGAGCTTCCCATTCGCACCGTAAGTAAGAATACACTTAAGATACCACAAAACCTTTCTCTATCCCAGATAATGCTCTATTTTTTAGAACAATAATGACTCAGCCCCGTCAATCACAATTTGTGCGCCAGTGATGTGACGCGAATGATCAGACGCCAAAAATGTCACCAAATCAGCCACTTGCTCGGGTTGTCCCGGTCCATCTGCCAACGGCTGATCGCCTTCGGGAAATTGCACAGGGATGGTGATCCGCTTTAACCCTTCCGATTTCTCTGTGGTTTCATCAATATTCGTCGAAATGGCCCCTGGATAAATGACATTGACACGAATACGGAACTTAGCCAGCTCTAGGGCTGCCATTTTAGCAAAACCGGTTTGACCTGCCTTTGATGTGCTGTAGGCGGACATCCCAAAGCTGGTAAAGCGCTGATTTCCATTAATCGAGCTGGTAATGATAATGCTGCCGCCACCGTTCTTTTTCAAATGCGGTATTGTATACTTCACCGTCAGAAAGGTGCCCTCCAGATTCGTTGACAAAGTTTGCCGCCAATCCTCAATGCTCAGCTCCTCGATCGGTGCGACAACCCCGTTAATCCCCGCATTGGCAAAAATGATATGCAGCCCGCCAAACAATTCAACCGCTTCCAGAACTGCTTTTTCCACACGTACCGGATCGGCAATGTCCACGTCAAAAGCCCGGGCTGCCCCTTCACGTATAGCATTAATTTCTCTTTCTGTCTCCAAAATACGATCATTACTTACGTCAAAAAGAGCGACATTTGCTCCTTCTCTAGCCATTTGAATAGCCGTTGCCTTGCCAATGCCAGAACCAGCCCCCGTAATTAGAGCAGTTTTGCCTTCAAAGCGCGCGCCTCCTGCATATGTGTAGCTCATATGTATCGCTCCCTTTCAATAATCTGTATAATCACAAGATTACCCAAAAGGGTATACTTTATAATCACCATTTTTGCGCATTTTTTGTTATTCTTTTACGAAATTCAGGAAAAGATCGAATATTTTATGGATTCGTGCATCTTTTCTTCTCTTCTCATTACATTCCGTAATATCTTACCTATTCGTAGTCTTATGTGTATTCATCAAAAAAGGACGTCCTACAACCATCAATATGGATGCATACGTCCTTTTGCTTATTCATTTACCACTGCAGTTCAATAAATGCAGCATCATCATCAAGTCCTCCGGTATGAGACGCATCCAGCAATACCTGTATCTGCTCATCAGGGACAGGCTCGCGAATAGGATCTAAATCGGACAAACCGTCCGTATAGACTTGTAATCTCATCGGCATATCGGCGGGTATGCTTCTTTCGTACCAATGCGGCTTCCCTCCGATCGGCCCACGGCTGGTAGACCAGCGCTCCGCGGTAGAAAAGGTATGATCGAACAGTTCACTGATTTCTTCCGCACCGTTCCACAACCGCAAACGCGAATCCCCTTGCCAGGCAAGTCGGAGACGCCCTCGGGTACCTCGTTTCGGTAGTTCGATTTTACCGCAAATATACATGGATTGGCTTCCCTGACGACGTTTATCTTCCAATACTGAACGCATTAAGCCTGATTCGTGATCCAGAGGCTGCCGATCCAGCTCCTCCGTAGCTGCACCTGCCAGACGTTCAAGATATTTCTTCAATTGATCAGCAGACAGATCCTGTCTCTGTTCCATCCAATTCAGTAAAGAAGAACCCAGATAGCGGGCTGCAAAATCTCCTCGGTAACTGAGCCCGACACCATCACACAAGACAAAACAGCAGACAGATTTATGAATACGTACGGCGGCAAAATCCTGTCCGCTTTCCCCCATACTAGCAGATTCAGCAGACCTTCCATAGCCATAACGACACATAAAACGATTGTGATGAGATGATAAAGGCTGATCGCCTGTCTGAGAGCTTATGTAAGCAAATTGCTGAGTCAGCCTTGCATTCAATCCCTTTTTCTTGCTCGTGGGGAGCAGGGACAGCAGTGGATTCATGCTTTTACCTCCTTACCTTACCGTACAGGTGTCGCGGCTGACATTTGAAAACCAATCGACACCAGTTCCGCACAGGTTCCAGGCAGCATCATGATGGCTCCTTCACCTAACTGATAATCTGCCTCAAACAGCATTTCCCGATAGCTTTCAGGAAGTACAGAAGACATATTACGCAATTTCACAGCATGTTCATCCTGCAACGGCGTATTATGAGTCAGACCTTTCCAGCGACGAGGGTCCTGAATAGGCGTTTCCAGCAACCTGTCGGATAAAAATATATTTTCCACCAGTACATTGCCGTCTGGCACACTCATGTTCATAATGCGTTTCGCAATCGGTTCCGGATCGTCGCCTGTAGAAACACCATCTGTCATGTGGCAGACCAACGGTGCAGGACAATCCTGCATCCCTGGTAATTCCGCCTGCAAAATACGTTCAGCTTGCAAGAAGGCTTTTGCTGAATCTGAGAATCGTTTGGGTGTCAAATCAGGCAACGAACCAATAGCTGCGATTTCATCAATTCCCTTGACACCATTCAGCAGATCATATACGTCGTCACTATAAGCTAATATTGCAATCCGATACCGCGCAGTCAACCGATTTCCCTTAGTTGATCGGAAAACCATCTGTCGAATCGCCAATGATATAGCTTCATACACAACGTCAATACGCCGCCGCCCTTCCATCAGCATGTTCATCGACGCGCTGATGTCAATCAGGTAAATGATCAGGGCGGGAGTACGTTGTGAAGCCTGTATTGTATAATTCATAGTTGGTACATGCTCCCCTCAGTTACCTTATATCTATATCTGTTTCCTAATCTATCATTCTTCCATATAAAAACATATGAAACATCAAATTTTAGGCAGTCTAAAATTCGTATCTCCTAAAAAGTTATAAATAGAGGAAGCCCGATAGCCCACTTCCCCTACTGAACGATAATAAGAAGGATTACTGTCATATAGTGCCCTAAAACGTTTGGCAAAGCTCTTTGCCTTCGCCGTGCTTCCACCTTCCTGAGAAGCATAAGCCTTGTTATACAAGGAAATAAGCTGAAGAACATTCTCCTTGTTACGTGCCTTTATAGCATCTTTTCGCTTTTGTTCCGCCTCCACTGCTGCTTTACGAGCTGTCTCTTCCTTGGCGGCACGAGCTTCCTGCTCTTTTTTCAAGGCCAGGTATTTCTCATACTTTGCCTGTTGATCATATGCTTTTTGCTTTGCCAACTTGGCAGCTGCCTGTTTGTTTTTCTCCTTTTGGGCTAGATAAGCCTCGTATTTAACCTGTTGATCGATTAGGGCTTGTTGTTTCTTCTGCTCTTCCTGTTGCTTTTGAGCAGTAAGAGCCTGTTGTTTGGCCTGCTGTTCAGCTTCCTGCTGTTGTTTTTCTGTCAGCAATTTTTGAGCGGCCTCCTGCTCGGCTGCCAACTTTTCCTCGGCCGCTTTTGCAGCCTTCAACGCCTCTTCTTGCTTAGCAGCCTCGATTTGTCGCTGATTAGACTGATCCGCAAGAATACTCACAGTAGGGATTCCAGCTGCCAATAGAACGACTGCGGCTGATGCTGTCACGATAAACATTTTGGAGCGATACCAAGCTTTCGATTTTTCAGGCTGCTCTGGTATCTTGGGATTCAGCTGCTCCTCCAGCCCTGTTATCGCAGCCGACACCTCCACATGCAACGGACTACCGTCCTCTACAAAATGATACAGCGAACGATATACTTCCAACGCCGCAGCCGGCTTGTTCTGCTGTTCCAGATCGCGCGCCTGTCGAAACAGCTTGTCTGTTACTCCTCGCTCTCCCTGCTCTAGGACATCCTGATTTAGCAATGCAGCTTGTTCAGCTTTGAATGGTGCAGGGCTTGCTAAAGGGGATACTAATTCACTGGAGGGCCCACTCGTCGCAGCCGGTCCTTTTGTTTCTGTCACAGCTGGCTCAGATTCTATAGTCTCAACAGGAATTTTCTGCTCAGTAACCGCATTAAGTACAACCAGCCATTCGCCAAAGGTAGGACAACTGCTTAGATCCTGACTATCCCAAGCACGGCTGAACAACTCTACCACCTTGCTGCCCCAACGGGCTTCAAGCGATTTTCGTAAAATAAAATAACGTTCGCAAGGCGTCTGCATTTCATGCTGATCAAAATAACTTTCGCCCCACGCTTTATCGACTACCACACGGTCAGACCAGCCTAGCATTTCTCCAATAATGATAGCCCCCGCAAAACGGTCTGCATACGCACTCCATAACCCGCTATGAACAGTACGATGTGCAGCATACCCTGGCGATCCTGCCAATAGTGCATCTGGACGATCCATTTTGGTACTATACATTTGCTCCACGTCTACCAATTCGACAGCTGACGTGCCTTCAGGCAGTTCCACTTCAGAAAAAAACGGAAGCATCACATTGGGCGCCGATAAATCACAGTGTGCCAATCCTTTTTGCTCCATCGCTGAACCGATCCCTGCCAGTGCTCTGGCTAAAGCCAGACTATCGGAAGCCTCAAGCTGACGCTGATCTGTGAGACAATCGAACCATGTCATACCATGAACCCATGGCATCAGCACCGCATACAGCAAATCAGGCTGCTCGGCGATCAGACTTCCGTTTCTTTCTGGAGTGAGCACATCACGCTTGCATACCTGCAAACCGGGAATGTCCCCGTATGTTTCCATATGCTCCGATTGATAAACCATAGCCGGGATGCGGAACTTCGGAAAAAACACTTTGAGGGCTTTTGCCTCATGTGGCGCTCCGTTTTTGGCATTCAGCTGGTATACGATTCCCTGCCTCCCTGCTTGAGCATAAGCTAAACCGGGTGCAGCGGGATGTCGCCCAACCACATAAGCTGTGCCGTTTATGATCAATTCGTCTCCCGGATTCGGTTGAAAAGACATGAAACATCCCTCTCCTTATATCGTTCAGTATGCTAGTTTTCCTCACCTTATTATATACATCTATGGATGGCAAGAAAACCGGGTATCCGAAGATCGCCCGGTTTTTCCTGTAAATCTGTGCCAATCCGTGAGGAATGGGTTCACATATTGCTTCTTTATAGAGTGATATATGATAAGTTAATGCCGATCAGGCAAGACAACTTATTTCGCTTGGTCAACTGTACGGAATTTGTTAGCGATAGCTGTCAATTCTTGGCTAATACTGTTCAAAGTCGTAACGAAAGCTTGCATTTGTTTGCTAGCTTCCTGAAACTCTTGGAAAAAGCGTTGTTTAGTCATACCTTCCCATTGACCTTCCATACCGGAAATGGATTGAGTCAAGCTGGAAACGATCTGCTGACTTTGCTCACCACTTTGTTTAAATTGGTTAGCTACCTGATCAACCTGTTCTGGGGTAATTAAAATGCGTCCTGCCATTTTTTGCGTCCTCCTTGATGATAAAAAATGTTTTTGTTTAGCTGGTTCAAATTGTACTATGGCTATTTAATTCCCTACAAAAGGCAAAGGACCTAATTGCAACAATCCCACTTTTTAACTATAAAACAGCATCTAACAGTACAATCTTAATAAATAACCACCTAATAAGTCCCATATAAGTCCTATAAAACCGGGAATAGTATAATGAATTCATATGGAATTACAAGCTGTTCCTGATCATCCCGGAACGATCCGAACTAAGCAACAGGCTGATCTCTTGCTATAGACGGATCAGTAAAATACCAATCTTGTGGACTGCTAGAAGACGCCTGCTTCAGAATATCCTGATGCTGCGTGTCTGCATCCAAAGACTGAACACCTGCAATGGCATGTACGACAGACTGCGGGTTGGAAATTAGACTGCTTCCTTCCGAGGCTTGCCCAGGCAGAATAGACGGTGATTGTTGATTCGACCAGTCGAGCATCGTGACAGGTCGTCCCAATGGTTGGCTGGCAAATGGCAGAATCGTTTGATAGTTGTGGTCAACAGACTGAAACTGCTCTGCCTTTCGGTTCAGTTGTGTACCTGATGTATGGAGGTAAGCATGAATCTGCTCTGACATCCGCTTGGCTTGCATCCAATGATTCAAGATCGCCTCACGTGCAGATACATCCCAATCCAGCGATTGTAACGCCTGCTCCAAACTTGATGTTAACTGTTGAATTTGCTCCGCCGCATGCTGTAGCTGCCCGCTAAGCCCCCGAAGCACATCCGGTTCAACTCGAATGCGCATATCCATCACCCTTCTTCTGTCACTTCTTCAGTCACTGCCGACTGTTTCAACCAATTCAATAATAAGTCTACAAACTGATCTCTTGAAGCCATGGCTGCAATCAACCAATCTCCGTTACCAGCAGAGCTCATCCGAAATATCCAGTTCATTGCAGGACACAGGACAAAAGCTGCCCGTTGTGATTCCCACTCCCTGCCGTTCCAGACCAGTAATTGCAATTCTCCCTCGGCTACACGGGAACTCAAAGACTGAGCCAGTCTCATTGCCCCTTCTTCATCGCCGCTAGCCTCGGTCAGCCTACTGCTGATTTGAGACATACTTTCTCCAGCAGATTGCTCGTAAATTTTATTAAAAGCCTGCTTGGAAAACATAAGCGCAGGAGATTCAGGTACAAGCCGATCAACCCAGCCCATTTTGTCAACCAATGTTTCGCAAGCCTTTTCCACATTACCGAGATCGTACAGACGATATTCATCGGGTTCATCAGCAGATTTTACAAGCTCCACCACACGCTCATTCGTGCAATGGAGATAGCCTTCAAACTGCTTACCTCCCCTTACATAGCGTATACGGCAGGCCCTGTTGGATAATCCCGCGATAGCAACTCTTGAAAAAACGGTAGGAGGCATAGCCAGCTCTTTACCCTTATCGGCCTGCTTTAGATAACCCTTTTCCAGAAGAGCAGCTTTGACCTGCTCCCACTCTTCCGCCAATTCCTCTGCTAGATAGCCCTTAAACGGATCTTCCACCCCAAGCAGTCTGTCAGAACCCAATACGCCTGCCAGAAAAAACAGTTCCTTTGCCTTGAGGGTTATTAACTTCTGCTTGGAAGCTTGAAACGTTAACATTATGAGCCACCTCCCTTCAAACTACAACATGCCATCGGTCGCGAATTTTCGTTATCCAATCCTCACAGCTCATTTGCTCTGAGAAGGGAATCGCCGCTTTTATCCTGGTAAATTTGCGTCGTACGTAGTATCCCTGCCCGGGAGGCAGGACTTTTAGGCCACCAGCAGCAGCATTTGCTTCCGAATAAGGGATACGAAAGAACGATAAATCATTCGAATCCAGTGTTCCAAAAAGCATACCGCTTTGACTTGCCTTGACATCATTAAACCAGTCCACACCAAAGGTAGGGAAATCAGATGGCACACCCGACAGCACGACATGCACATTGCGATCACGTCCCAACCGTACAATGGCGGAAAGCTGATCCTTTATCATAAAATCGTTCAGTTGCTTGCTTAACATATCCGCATCATCAATGACAAGGAGCAGTTCAGGATCATCCCCATCCTTGCTCCGTTGTTGAACGATATCATGCACCTGTTGTACCAGAGGTCCCATTTCTTCCTCGCTTTCGGCAGCAGCCTTAACATGGGGAAGATGCCGTAACCGGGATAGTCCTCCGCCTCCATAGCGTGTATCAATCGTATAGACTTGCATTTGATCCGGTGACGTGTAATAAGCAAGTGATATAATCCAACTCATTAAAAAGGAGGTTTTTCCACCCTCCATCGGACTACCTACGATAAAATTAGGCCCTTCTTTCAAATTCAGGAGAAAAGGCTCAAGATCGTCACTCTGTAAGCCTACAGGTACTTCATACGGAAGCGCGCTCGATGGCCCACTCGTCCGATCCCACTGCTGAAGCAGTTCCAGCAATGGAATCCGCTCAGGTAATGGGAGAATGGCCGGTGCGTGCTTGCCCTTCCACCTCTGCACAATGCCAGCGATATTGCGACGTAGTTGCGCTGAGCGTTCCGCCTCATCTTCTCCTGGTGAAGGCAGTGCCGTCTGGAACTCCAGCGGTGGAACATGCCCTTTAACCAGAGCCCGACCCGGAATTAATGGTCCTGGTGTTTTGGCTGGTCGTCCTACCGCATAATAGTAGTCACTAGGATCGGCCAATTCGAAAGAAACAGCATTAGGTATGTTACTGCGGAACTTCTCAAACACATCGGTAATCCGGTTCGCTGTAATGATGAAGGTGATACCTAGACTACCGCCTTCACGTAAAAGTGATTCCAGCAGTTCATTTTCATCCGGATACGCATTACGAAAATTAAGATATCCATCAATAACGACGACAATTTGCGGTACATCCTCGACGACAGAACGCCGAAAAGAGCTTATTGTTTTGACGCCAGCCTCAGAAAGTATTTCCTTGCGTACAGTCACCATCTTGAACAGATAGCGGAACAAGCGTTTAATCCGGTCATCCTCCTCGGCCATCATAACAGCACCGATTTGTGGAAGCTCTCCAAAGTCGCGCATGGTTCGCCCCATGTCAATGATATAACCGTTCCAATGATTCGCAGCAAAACGCTGGGCTGTGGACATCAGCAATGTATGCAAAAAGGTCGTTTTTCCCATGCCTGGCATACCATACACCGCCCAGTGACCATGATCCAGCGACGCATATATCGGCTCCTGTCGTTGGTTCGGTAAATCATCGACCAACCCGATCAGGGCTTTCAGCTCCAAAGATGAGGCTGTACTATCTATTTCGGTACATTGCGGCAAATTAGTTAAGTCCAGCATTTCTGGCAGTGGCGGAAGCCATGGTCCCTGAAGACGTTCGATTCCTGCCTTAGCTGCTTCTTTTGCAATATAATCAATAAATACTTGAAGCTGTTTGGGAGCTTCTTCTCCTTTTAAGCCTGAGCTTGCCCGTTCGCCACCAGTTAATAGCGCTTCACGTTTCCCATTCAGTCTTACTTCATGAACAGGTAAGGCAGAAGAAACGTCTCTGTTGCCTATATACGGCGCACCGCTCCAAGCAAATTGCATTTCTTCAAACACTTCGTCGCTACCCACTTGAAAATACCCTCGTCCCGGCTTCGTTATCCACGCGGCATTTGGTATTTTCAACATATCACGGCTATCACCTTCGCTTTGCACCCGCAAGCAGATGCGGAACCTGGAGTTACTCCAAATCTTGTCATCGACAACACCTGCCGGCTTTTGAGTCGCCAAAATCAGATGGACACCTAATGTCCGCCCAATCGCGGCAATACTGATTAGCTCGTCCATAAACTCTGGCTGATCCCGCTTTAATTGTGCAAATTCATCAATAATAATAACCAGATGAGGCAGCGGTTGTTCCTGCCGCTGCCGGAGTAGTCTGTAATATTCATCAATATGCTGTAAATTGCCTGCATCGTTCAATATCTTTTGTCGACGAACCAGTTCTGCTTTAAGAGATATTTTAGCACGTTCAATCAAATTGTTGTCCAAGTTCGTGATTGTACCCACCACATGCGGCAAGTTAACGAACGTATTGGACATGCCTCCACCCTTGTAATCGATCAGCATAAAAGCAAGATCATGCGGATGAAACTCGGCAGCGAGCGAGGCTACAATGGACTGAATAACTTCACTCTTGCCCGAACCGGTCGTACCAGCGATCAAGCCATGGGGACCATGCCCTTGACGCTCTATTTTATCATGCAGGTTAATCATAATCTTTTTACCGCCTGCCCGCACACCCATTGGCACAGGTAAAGTATCAGGATGGCGGTTACGTCGCCACCGCTCTGCCACATCCAGTTCTTCCACACTTTCTACACTCATCATATCAAAAAGAGACAGAACAGCGGGAATATCTGAAGCCGAGGAACGCTTCAAGCGAATAGGTGCCATGTACCGCGCCAGTGCATCGGCTTCCTCCTTTGACAAACGGTCCGGTTTGAAACTTTGCTGTTCAACCTCCGCCGATTCTGATTTAAGAGCATATACCCCTTGCTCCTTGGAAGCCTCCACAATCAGCTGACACTGCATCGGCAAAGCCTCTTTACGAGAAGCCAGCACAATCGTACATGCATCAATCGCTCGGCCGTCTTCCAGCAACAACGGCAGCAAAGGCTCTTCCTCAATCAGTTGGGTGTCAGATAAAACAACTACATAACACGGAACTTCCATACCTTTGCCCTGACGTTCATTGCGATTATTTTTTCGGCGGTTCAATCTGGCAAACAGAAAGTCAGCTAATTGATGGGCGCTGCTACTGCGGTCTGACATCATTCTCTGGATTCGGTCATCGTCCCACACATGCGGGAGCCAGCGCATCCAAGTCCATTCACTTTCCTCTCGTTCATCATAGAAGGAGGCAATTTTCACTTCATCTGGCGAGTGACGAACCGTCACTTGTGCCAAGATCACTCTTAACGCAGCAAGGATGTGCTCTCGCTCGCCAACCAATCCAACCACTTTGGATTGAAACAGAGGTAATGTGATGGAAGCATCATCCACCAAACGAAATTCTTCCTCCAGTTCATCAGCAGCCCCCAGCAAGGGATCTCGGTCATAACCGTCAGGCCGTGGGATTTGCAATTTAATATGAAAGGGAACTTGTCCAGTCCCGATACGTACCTGCAAAAAATCTTCATCCTCCGGGGATCGTTCCCAAAGAGAACTGTTGCGATTTTTTACGATTTGCGTACATATTTGCGGATCACCGTGAATTTCATATAGTGTGCGAATTTGTTCTTCGCGTTTCATTTCAAGTTCTTCACGATGCTTTTGGAGCTGTTCCCGATACATACGGTCCCGCTCCTCCAACTTACGTTTGTATTCCTTCTTATTATTTAAATAGACGAAAAAAGGAATCGTATAAGATGTAAGCATCATGACCACCGTAACCATCTGGAACATCAAATAGTTACTGTTGCCCATCTTGCCTGTTCTGCTCATATATACGTAAAAGCCTATAGTCACCAACGTCATCATTAACGGAATAAGTATAGATATAATAGAAAAAGATGGCTTGCTCGGCTCAGCCGGAGGCCGTAAAATCTCCAGTTTTTCCTCGCGGAGGGCTGGTCTTAATCTCGGGGATCGCTGGTATAATACATTCAAGACAAAAGTCCCCCTTTTCGCTTACTATTTCATTTTACCAAGGTTTCATATTATTTCATGTGTGTATTTACCCATTTTTTTCAGTTTGAAACAAGGAACGCCTTCCGTATACAGGCGCTTCGTCCTGAGTTGTCGAAAAAGCTCGCTGAATGCGCACAGTACAGCCTTCTCGCAAGCCTGCTCCTGTGAGAAGCTGGTTATCCTCCACTCTGAACCAAAGCCCTTCTGGAAACTTTGCTTCCATAATATATTGCATGCCTTCAGCCGGAGGCTCACCAAAAATGCGCACACCCAGCATCAATTTTAAATGTTCCACCGAGTATTCATCAGCTACCTCAATATCAAACCACTCTGTTTCCTGTCGTCCTGAAAGCACGGTCAGGATCATCAGTCATCCCTCCCGATCCTTAATCTATATAACAATATTCACGCAAAAAGCCTATTTCTACGGAAATATGGCTATCGTAACTGTAGCATCCACCTATTAGACTGTCAATTTGTTACAAAATACCCACACTCAAAATAAAACAGTGACTTTAGTCATGTTAAAAAGTAATGGTAGAGTCATATGGATTAAAAATTTGTATTTACAAAGTTTAATTTGAATACTTACGTCATTTTGTCGATTAGTTAGAACTAAATTCGATTGTTACCCAAATTGTTGTGAACACTTTGTAAATTTTTCAGACCTTTATGTTTTTATAAGGTGTTTTTAAGGTAATTTTAAGAAACGGGCACTACAATAAAGCCATGAAATAACTCAGGTGAGGTGATTTTTGTGAGAACATTAATTACATTTCAAAACAAACGTATTCCCGTATACTTCAATCAAGAAAATAAGCAACCGGTACAAAAAACCTTAAAACTTCTAAGTAACACTTTGGAGAATAAAATCTCTAGCGGCAAGCGCGCCCTTCAAAAATGTCTTAACTCTTTGATCAGTATAGAGATTGTCGGTTGTGAAGCCATCCTGCATAGCGTAAGTGAAAATGATTCACTAGCATTGTCCCTCTATTAAGAGGGACTTTTTTTGTTTGTAATAACATAAAAAAGAGAGGGGCATTTCAGCACCCTCTCCAAATCAACGGTTTTAAAACATACTACATGTGACTTACCGCAGCCTATCATTTGATCAAACTCTATTTTATAGTATTCTGCGATAACCTTTTTTACCGCCTCGTTCTTTATTCTGCGCCTTCTCGATTCGTATTCTAAACAGCTCTAGTAAATTAGCGCGTGTATGCTCTTCCCGGCAGTTGTCCAACTTTTTTAAGATAAAACGGTCAATGGACATATGACTCAGGCTCCTTTACAGCAAGCTACCCCTGCTTTTCAAGGGGATGATCAGGCTATCCATTTTTAACCATTCCACCTGTTGTTTAAACACGTACACTTTTAGTAGATAAAGCAAACGGGATTACAAACCCTTTAAATAGGGTAAATACATAAAGTTTCGAATTTTTTTTAATTAAGCCTGAAAGCTACGGACAAGGAGCGAGCAAAAATCATGAGTAAGTACAAAATGATGAAAATAGGCTGGAAGCTTTTATGTACATCCTTAATTCTAATCATGCTGGCTGCATGCAGCAGGGAAAAAGCCTCAACCCGGAGTATAGCCCAACATGAAGCGGAAGCACGTGCCTACACCGTAACGGGTAATCCAAGCCAAGCTGCATCAACTCTTGATGAACGAGCTGCCAACGAAACGATTGTACATCAGCAGGGCAGCAGCTATGTCGAAATATCAGGTGACGTAAGTATAGATAAAAATACCGTGAAGGTTACAGGACATTCCAACCTGCCAGCTGGAGCACGAATCAAAGGGAATCTTGCGGTCAAAAACACTCTGTTAACTGGATACATGGACGAGACAACTATTCAAAAGGACGGAAGTTTTGTACTCCAAGTACACCGGCCTGGTATTCAGGGCAGTATGGATCTGACTGTTCTGTTCCGTCCAGATGACCAAGACCAAGAAATACGAAATCTGTATGGCGATGGTGGCAGCAAATTGGAAGGTCCTTATGTATATCAATACGAAGAAAACGAACAAATTTTGCAAGAAATTCGGATAGGTGCTGAGTTTGATCCTGAGCAAGACCGACATGTCTCTCTAATTAAGCCTGTCTGGAACAAACCAAAGGACTATGGTAGTCCTCAGGTGTGGATTAAGCCTGATGTAAAACAAAAGGGTAATTATTACCATGTATATGTGCGCAGCAATTTGCTGGAAGGGTCGGACGTTAAGCTGACCATTGATTTTCCGGGACGATGGCAGTTTGGCTACGATGATCAAACCAAAGTCATGCCTGACGGTTCCTTCAGTATGAGGGTCAAAAAACCGAGCCTGGCCAACCGCTACGCATTGGTCATAACTTTCGAGCCGAATGAAGACATGTGGAGCAACGCCAAACAGGCTTACGGTACACAAGGAGAACATCTGGCAGGATCATTAGTTAAATCCGCAGATGACAAAAAGGGCTCCAAACGGATTGAAGCCCGTGTCCAAATCCAACCCAAATCGTAACTAGACAGTATCTAAGTTTAAGTTATGGTCGGTCGCCATGAAATGCACGTATCAGATACAGCCATATGAAAGGATGCCAACGTTTACAGCAGACGAAAAGGGTCTATAATGTCTAGCTGCTATGACTGTATCGTGACCGGCGTACCTATGCTTACCTTCTCCTGAAGCTCCAGCACATCCTTATTGTGCATTCGAATACAGCCATGTGACACCAACTTGCCAATGGACCATGGCTCATTGGTACCATGAATGCCATAATGCGGCTTGGACAGCCCCATCCAAAATGCTCCGAAAGGACCGCCCGGATTGGGCTGTTTGTTAATAATCGTAAATTGCCCATTTGGTGTCTGTGTAGCCATCTTTCCAATACCGACTGGATAACTAAGAACGGTCTGGTTTCCATCTTTTAAATATAGACGACGATCCGATAAATCCACCACAATGCTGTAGTTCGGCATATATTCACCCCTTTACACCATATGCCGACTACAACATAAATTTTCTTATCATTCTACAAACGATGTTTCATAACAGCTCAGCTTACCACTCTACATCACGTCGCCAACCGCTTCGCTGATCCCTTCGGCCTGAGGTTGTACTTGAACGGCTATCCTTTCTTCGTCGATCTGCTTCCTTGCGCGCCTGATATTCCAATTCCCGCTGCATCTTGCGATAATTGTTCACTCTGGACTCCGACAATTCTCCTCTTTGGATCGCTTCCTCCACCGCACAGCCTGCTTCTCCCTTATGCTTGCAGTCGGCAAAACGACATTGCTGCGCTATCTCTATAATATCGGCAAAGGTATGAGCTACGCCTGTGGAATCATCCCATAGATTAAGCTCACGCATACCGGGGGTATCCAACAGGACCGCTTGCTTTGCAATGGGAAAAAGCTGTCGGTGCGTGGTTGTATGCCTGCCCCGGCTGTCTTCCTCCCTCACATCCTGTGTCAGTTGCACATCAGCCCCAGAGAGCCAGTTCACGATTGTGGATTTGCCACTACCGGAAGAGCCGGTCAAAGCAACCGTAGAGCCTGGTTGAAGAAACGCCTCCAACTGCCCTCTGCCTTCGTTCTGCAAAGCAGAAATCACGATAACAGGTACTCCAGGAGCAACCCCCTCTGCCTCTGCAACCCGCTGTTCGACATCATCGCAAAGATCGCTCTTACTCAACACGACAACCGGGTTTACGCCACTATTCCAGGCCATAATTAAATATCGTTCTAATCTGCGCATATTAAAATCATGATTCAGCGCATTTACAAGGAAAAGCGTATCCACATTAGTCGCGATCAGTTGTTCTTTTGTCTCATAACCCGCAGCCTGTCTAGATATTTGACTTTTGCGTGGCAGGACAGCATGAATTACTGCATCTGATACTTCATCCGATGTAGTGATGACCACCCAATCTCCTACCGCCGGCATTTCCGCTGGGTCAACCATAGCATGTCGCAGCTTACCTGAAGCGGCTCCCCAACGTTCCCCATCCATCGTGATAAGCTTCACCTTTTGTCCATAATCGGCAATCAAACGGGCAGGACGTAGCTGTGTGTCTCCTGCACGCTCCTCATTGCTTTGCTTCCATTGATCCCAAAAACCGTTCCAGTAATCAGACCAACCGTATTCATGTATACTCATTGTTTTCCTCCTGAAATCATGTTTGATTTTTTGATGTAGCGTTACTCAATAGGTGTACATTTTCTCTCCGCAAGCAAACAACGCAAAAAATCCGCAGGGAAACCCCTGCGGAGGGTATACAGCTCAGGCAATGTGATCCGTTCGTTCACTTATGCAAGCAGTCTTACTCGGACTACTCTCAATAGCAACAACCGGATAACAAAACACTTGACCATAAAAAAATCCGCAGGGAATCACTCCCTGCGGATTTCGTTGGTTCTACTGTCCAACCAACTGCTACGCTAAGACTATAGATCTAAACAGTCTTTAGCTGTGCATCGTCCGTGCGGGAGACAAGTCATTCTGCTGCTGAACCCATTCACTCATGTTCGTACGCATATAACATCGCCTCCTCCTAAAATTTCCTTTATCATACAAGTCCATGAATTGTCTGTCAAGGCTAATTCCAAACATTTTAAACTATTTTGAGTTTCGTTTAACGGACTTGATCCCATCGTGTCCACATTTCACGCGGGTTTAATTCGTACATTTCCCGCTCTCTGTACATAAACTGATGCATGATCAGTTCACGCCGAATTGTCGCAAAATCCTCATGGTATTGCTTGATCCACTCGTTTAGTTCACGTTCAGGATAGATGCGGCCTGGCTCCAGCTTTTCCGCGAGCATCTGAAGTACGATCAATTTTTTCTTATACTGGGCAGGGATTTGACGCAACTTACCGTCCTTGGCAAAAAAATTGCGTAAGACCGTTGCTTCCAGCGTTTCATTCAGTTCCGACATCTCTTCCTCTTCCTCTCCTTTTTCAAAAATAAAACGCACCGTCGCCTCGGCATGCTGCCGAATCAGCTCTGGGTTCAATGTAAAATACACTGTATTTTTATCACGTCGTTCCTTAATCAACCCAACCTCACGGAGTTTGGAAGCATGATGCGTAACTGTAGGCTGCGACAGATTCAGCTTTTTCGCCAAAGCTTGGCCATGCATCTCCCCACGGGATAGAAGAAGTAATATTCGCATACGCGTTGGGTCAGCAAGTGCTTTATGATAATTGACCATTTTATCTAGTTGCATCGTGACTGCACCTCTCTTCACTACTACAGATTTGCTATGCAAACAAATTCACCTTATCTAAATAGATGATTATCTAATTATATGTTTGTTAAAATTGTCTGTCAATTCTCCCCTCTCATCATCTCTTTCTGAAAACGGCTGGATATTGTGCACACATTGCGGTAGGATTATTATTTGAAAACTTCTCACATACTGAGCTATTTGCATCAATTCCTGAGATTTGTTTTTAATCGTCAAACTAATCTAACCCTACAAAACTGACGAAATAAACCAATACACTGGAGGTTCATCCAAATGCACGACGTAATCATTATCGGTGGCGGTCCTTGCGGACTATCCGCTGCAATCGAATGCAGCCGCAGAGGTTTGCGAACGATCATTATTGAAAAAAGCAATATCGTCCACTCCATTTTTCTGTATCCGACAAATATGCAGTTTTTTAGCACCGCCGAACTATTGGAAATCGGTGATATTCCGTTCAGCACTCCCAATGACAAGCCTTTCCGACATGAAGCACTAGCTTATTATCGCAAAGTAGCCTCCCATTATAACCTGGACATTCAGCATTATGAGGAGGCTCAATCCATTCAGCGCCAAGAAGACGGTACATTTACTGTACATACCCTAAGCAAACGTGAAATAGCCAAGAGCTATTCAGCACGCTATGTCGTAGTGGCTACGGGATATTTTGATCATCCGAACTATTTAGGCATCCCTGGGGAACAATTGGATAAAGTTACTCACTATTTCAGCGAAGCCCATCCCTATACAGGAACCCGGGTCGCAGTCATCGGCGGCAGCAACTCTGCGGTAGACGCTGCGATGGAATTGGTGCGGGTTGGTGCCACAATTGATATGGTTTACCGCCGAAACGAGTTGTCTCCATACATCAAACCGTGGGTTCGTCCTTTGTTCGACAGTATGGTCCAAAAAGGAAAAATCACGCTGCATTTAGGCGCACGCATTACCGAAATTCATCCAGACCACGTCATCGTTACTCCGCTGAACGCGGAAGCGTTCCAGCTCGAAAACGATTTTGTACTGGCACTGACCGGATTCCACCCGGAACGAAAATTATTGGAGTCTGTCGGTGTCCACATGGCTGAGGATCTGGACAAACCTGAATATAATCCTGCCACGATGGAGACTAATATCCCAGGCATATATGTCGCCGGGGTCATCGCTTCAGGCAGCAATGCCAATGAAGTGTTTATTGAAACAGGTCGCTGGCACGGACGTCAGATCGCCGAACATATCCAAAGTTAAACGACCGAAGGAGAAGAACTGAATGGATTACAGCTCCCTTATCTTACTGGTACTGGCTGGTCTTGGAATTATCAGCGGCAACTCAACCGTGACGATTGCTATGGTTGTACTACTGCTGCTGCGGGTAACCAGCTTTCATACTGCTTTTCCCTGGCTTGAGAAGTATGGCCTGACAATCGGGATTATTATTTTGACGATCGGGGTCATGACCCCGCTAGCCAGCGGTAAAATCAGCATCAATCAGGTGACAGAGTCCTTCCTGCACTGGAAATCCCTGCTTGCGATTGGCATCGGAATTCTGGTAGCCTACCTTGGCGGCCGCGGAGTAACGCTGATGTCCGGACAGCCCATGATAGTGACAGGTTTACTGATCGGGACTGTCATTGGCGTTGCCTTCTTTAAAGGAGTTCCTGTTGGTCCTCTGATTGCTGCCGGACTGCTCTCCTTATTAATCGGCCGCTCCTAAATTTCTGGGTTGCTCTTTGGGTACGCCAGCAATGATAGCAATCTGCATATCTGGCTGAATTCAGCCCCGCTTTGTGTTATACTCTTATCGCATAATTTGGTAAATGCAGGAGGCTTGACTGATGTCTCGACAATTTGTAACGGAAGCTGTAATGGTGGCTATCTACGGCCAGCTGCTTACATCTCCCGCCCCTGTGGAATATATAGTGCCTTACACATCACTGCTAGAGCTGTACGAATTTCAGGACAGCACAGAGCCTCTCATGGATAACCCTATGGACGATCAACATGTGAAGCGGAAAGTAAGTGCGTTGATCAGTTATTTTGAAGAGCCGTTGAATCAGAAAAAAATTCGGCGCGCCCTTCAGATGCCTTGGGCGAAAAGCTTGCCTATCCTATTCGACGCCAATACATCACTCATTGTCATTAATGCTGTTGATACGGCGCATTACGGAGAATATTTTGATCCGATTGAAACCGAACTGGTGCTGACAGCTCAGCGTGAGGCATTACCCATCCTGACTGATCAATTGGACTGGATCCACCGCATTATCGAAGCTTCCGTACCTGTACATGTGTACGATATTGATGATTTTGATTTTGCAGTTGATGGTCCGATGTTTAACAACCCTTAGCATACGGCATCCTGCCCTAACCACAATAAAGCGGCGGAGTACCATGTGCAGGTTTATCTCCTGTCACACGATACTCCGCCGCTTTTCATGTTCACAAACCATTATACTGGCATGCTATTTTGAACGTGGAGGCATTAAGCTTGTTCATCCTTAACGTAAGTGTAAATAATGTCGTCATGTTCCTCCAAATACTTCACTTCCAGATGATGCCCTTTCAGATACCAATAATCCTGATCCTCCATATAAAACGTAATGCCAGCCGCTTCATGCTGTAATGCGGGGTGCTGCGGAGGCTCTACGGCAATTCCCAGAGAAAAGCCTGGATGCAACCCACCGCCGGAACTATAGCGAACAAAAAAACGGATGGAATCTCCACGATTCAAACCAAGCTCCTTAATGTACCACTGTGCTGCAGGTTCAGTTACCTGTATGCTCATGCGTTATGCTCATCTCCTTGTACAATGACGTCCTGCCAACTATATCATAGCATCTTTTGAAATAGCCACCAACCGTCTTTCCTCCTGTGGCGTCTTGGACAAGTCATATACATTTTTTTGAAAAAGGTTTGACAATACGCAAAAAAGGGTGTTAAGATTCAACCATACGAGATCCATTTTGAAATTTATTACCAATTTGAACGATAACTCATGTAAGAATGAATCCATTTTGAGGAAGAAAGGAGTGTTCCCGGTGCTAAAATTTATGATTGTATTTCACCCATATCTACAAATACAACAACTTCATACCGGAGCATCTCCCCTGTCGCATCCTTCAAAATTGGACCATTCCGATTGTATGGTTTAATACGAGTGGCTGCCTGCGTTTGAGCAGTTTTTCAGTGGTGAGTGTGCTGAGAATACCTGCGCGCCATATGATATTGAGATTTAAGGCATATCGTCTGCGGACGGTATGCCTTTTTTGCGCCTGTTGCCGAATTGTACTTGTGGCAGCAAGCCGCTGTTGTTTCTTCAAAATGGTACACAACTCTCGAATGAACTTGACATGAAAGGATGGGATTCCTCTTGTTTTCAGTACTCAAAAATTTAGGCTGGTTTTTTAAAAGAGAACGAAGCCGATACTCGATTGGATTGTTTTTGCTGATTGCCGTTGGCGTGTTGGAGCTTGCTCCACCTCGACTGCTGGGCAGCGCCATTGATGAGATTGTACGAGGTTCGATTTCCTGGTCCTCGCTTTGGCGTTATATTTTGTACATCATAGGCATTCTTGCCGTCATCTACTACATTACGTACATATGGATGCACAAGCTGTTCGGTGGTGCTAATCTGGTTGAGCGTTTATTGCGCACACGTTTTATGAATCATCTGCTGCGGATGACCCCTCCATTTTTTGAACGCAATCGCACAGGCGATCTGATGGCTCGTGCTACGAACGATCTTCGCTCTGTCGCAAGTACAGCAGGCTTCGGTATGTTGACATTAACGGACTCCACTGTCTACCTGACCGTTGTATTGGTTGCCATGGGCACCCTGATTAGCTGGAAGCTAACATTGGCGGCCATTCTTCCCCTTCCCTTTATTGCACTGGCCATGAGTATTTACGGTAAAGCCGTACATGAACGTTACACACTGGCACAAGATGCATTTGGCGATATGAACGACCAGGTGTTGGAGTCGGTAGCTGGTATCCGTGTCATTCGGGCTTATGTGCAAGAACGAATGGACGAAAAACGTTTTGCCGATATTACTGAGGATGTGTTTCGTAAAAACTTGGCAGTGGCCCGGATGGATGCGCTCTTTGAACCGACGATCCGTTTATGTGTAGGACTTAGCTACGTGATCGGGCTCGGGTATGGTATTTATCTGGTATTTCATAACGATATCACGCTAGGCGAACTGGTATCCTTTAACATGTATTTAGGAATGATGATTTGGCCGATGTTTGCCATTGGCGAGTTGATTAACATTATGCAGCGCGGTAGCGCTTCCCTGGACCGGGTCAATGAGACTCTTGATGTCCCGCCGGATGTTCAGGATGTAGCTCAACCTGTTCCAGTAGATCATCCCGAATCCATCACCATGAAAGACGTGACTTTCCGTTATCCTACGTCCACAGTTGACAATCTGTCACATGTGAACTTAGAGCTCAAACGCGGAGAAACACTAGGTGTGGTTGGTCGAACAGGCAGTGGGAAATCTACTTTACTCAAACAGCTATTGCATGAATATCCGACTGGCAGTGGTGATATTTTAATCTCCGGCACGCGGCTGGAGGACATTGCAGTGGAACAATTACACAGCTGGATTGGCTACGTGCCGCAAGAACAAATTTTGTTCTCCAAATCGGTGCGTGAGAACATTCAGTTCGGGAAGCCTGGGGCAGATGATGGCGACATCATGGAAGCGATCCGTACAGCTGCCTTTGACCAGGATTTGGGAACCCTGTCCGATGGGCTGGATACACTGGTCGGGGAAAAAGGCATTGCTCTGTCCGGCGGTCAGAAGCAGCGTGTATCGCTTGCGCGCGCCTTTATCGGTGATCCGGATATTCTAGTGCTCGACGATGCACTGTCAGCAGTAGATGCCCGGACGGAAGCACGTATTATTGACAATATCCGGCGTAAGCGCTCGGGCAAAACAACCTTGATCTCCACCCACCGTCTATCGGCTGTAGAGCATGCCGACCGGATCGTCGTACTGGAGCAAGGACGCATTATTGAGGAAGGAACCCACAATGAGCTGCTTCAGACTGACGGATGGTATCGACGACAATATGAACGGCAGCAAGTGGAATCTGATCTGACCTCAGGGGAGGTATCCTAATGAAACCTAATATCGGCAAAAGGCTGTTCCAGTACGCACTGACGAGCAAAGCGGGTTTTATTGCCGCTCTCATCGCCTTGGCTATTGGAGTAGCCGCGGAGTTGGCCGGTCCCTTCATCGCCAAAACGATGATTGACGACCATATGCTCGCTATTGAAAAACCTTTTTATGAGACGACTAGCACGGACGGGACTGTAAGTTATGCTGGTACCCATTTTAAACGTGAAGACCGCTTTGAAGCCGGGGAGACCAAAGGACGCGAAGCGAGGATCTTACAAGTTGGCAAATCTTTTGTATTTGTCGATGGCTCTGTCCAAGTAGCAGATGGTAACCGATCCTTTACGAACGGTATGCTGACCGTGACACGCGGCTCCGACACTTTTCATTACAAAGCCAAGGCTCTGACCGCTGATGAGCTGTATAGCTTTTACAAACCGGAAATGCCTGGCATCTTTCAGCTGATTGGGTGGTATTGCTTCTTTTTAGTTGTTTCGATTTTTGCCGAGTTCGGCAAAACATACTGGCTGCAATCCTCGGCGAACAAGGTCATTCAAAAGCTTCGGCTTGATCTCTACGCACACATTCAGCGCCTGCCAGTTTACTTTTTTGATAACTTGCCTGCAGGCAAGGTCGTATCCCGTGTTACGAATGACACCGAGGCAGTCAAAGATTTGTTTGTGGCTGTACTCTCCAACTTCACCTCAGGGATTGTAACGATGACAGGGGTATATGTCGCACTCTTTTTTCTGGACTTCAGACTCGGTCTTATCTCTCTATTTATTGTACCGTTGCTGATCTTATGGATTATATTGTACCGCAAGGTCGCGACCCGCTATAATACGATCATTCGGTCCAGACTCAGTGAGATTAATGCGATTATTAATGAATCCATTCAGGGAATGTCCATTATTCGTGTATTTCGGCATCAGAAACAAACACAGCAAGAGTTTGAAGAACTGAATGATGACTATATGAAGCATCAGAATAAAATGCTGAATTTGAACGCTTTTACATCGCACAATTTGGTCAACGTGTTAAGAAACCTCGCCTTCGCTGTTGTGTTGTGGTATTTTGGCTCTGCGGCGCTTGGCACTACAGGTAGTGCAATATCATTAGGCGTATTGTATGCCTTCGTCGATGTATTGGGCCGATTATTCCAACCTATGACAGGTATGGTCAACCAGCTCGCCGTACTGGATACTTCCATCGTATCCTCAGGACGCGTATTTGAATTGATGGACGAAACAGGAGAGCCCGTGACAGACGGTACGATGCCGCGTTACAAAGGTCAGGTAGAATTTAACGACGTTTCCTTTGCCTACAAAAAGGATGATGTGCTTAAGCATATTTCCTTTACAGCACAGCCTGGCCAAACCGTTGCCCTTGTCGGGCATACTGGATCTGGTAAGAGTTCGATTATCAACCTGCTATTCCGATTTTATGATCCGCAAAAAGGAACGATCACCATTGACGGAACACCTGTCAAAAACATTCCTAAGCAATGGCTTCGCCATCATATGGGTATTGTTCTTCAAGATCCATATTTGTTCACAGGTACGGTAGCCTCTAATGTCAGTCTCGGAGACAGCAGAATCACGAGAGAACAGGTGAATAAAGCTCTGCATGATGTTGGAGCCGACAAACTGTTAGCCCATCTGCCCCAAGGATTTGACGAGCCTGTTATTGAAAAAGGCAGCACCTTATCTGCCGGACAACGCCAGCTTATTTCGTTCGCTCGCGCGTTAGCCTTTGATCCCGCCATTTTGATTCTGGATGAAGCCACTGCCAACATTGATACCGAAACGGAAGCGCTCATCCAATCTGCTCTTGAGGTGCTCAAGAAGGGACGTACGACCTTTATCATTGCCCACCGTCTATCCACTATTCGTAGTGCAGACCAAATTTTGGTGCTGCATCGGGGTGAAATTGTTGAACGGGGTAGCCATGACGAGCTTATGGCCCAAGGTGGACGTTACTTCCAAATGTACCAGCTCCAGTCAGGCACGGTTGCAGCAGAAGCTTCGTCTTCCTCAGCTGCATCTGCTAAGCAAAACGACTTGCTTACAGGCAAAGTCGCATTTAAAGCTTAAATGATACTAGAGCTTGAGCTTGGGCCTACAAATAAACATTTAGCATGAAAAAGCCAGCGGTCTCCATTCATTTGGGGACTCGCTGGCTTTATTTTCTAAATGACATATAGCTTGTCGCTTTATTTTGCTACAGACGTGCCTGTTCCAGTGGGCGGAAGCACTGTTCCATCGACTGCTTTGAGCGTAACCTTATACTTACTGTCTACCAATGTACTGGTGTGGGTATCCGTAATAACCTGAATATTCATTTCCCCCGGTTTTGGACTTGTCAGCTTGTAGTAAATGACAGCATTCGTATCATCTACGTAGTCAATATGATCCACTTCAATGCCGTAACCTGGATTAGGTGCCTGTAGGCGTGTAATGGTCACTTTATTCTGCTGGTCATTCGCCTTCTCTATGCTCATACTAATATTAGTTTGTTGATCCGGATTGACAGACTCAGCTGGATTTTCAGGGATAGTTTGCACCGGTTTATGACTTTGTACAAACTCGGATGCATGATAGACCATCTCTGCTGCCTCCATCCGGGTTACTTTACGATCCGGGTTAAAGTTGCTTTTTTCGTCCAATTTTGCAATTTTGGTCAACAGGAGAAATTGAATTGCTTCGTTTGACTCTTGGTCTAATTTTTTGCCATCTGCTACATTAATTAACATGCGGACCGTTGGATATTCACCCGTTGCACTCACAGCTTTGTACAAAATATTCGCAAATTGTTCCCTTGTCATACGAGTGCTCGGATCAATATCCGGTGACAGAGGGATTTGGTGCTGGACTGCAATCCGGTAAGAATCGGCATACCATGCAGAAGCTGGAATGTTTGCAAAGGAGCCTGTGGTGAAATCAGGCATAACCTGAAGATCCATCGCACGAACAACCATGTGTACCCCTTGTGCATACGTGAGTGTTTGATCTGGTGCAAACTTATCCTTGGTTATCCCTTGAATGATTCCTTTGTCCTGAAGTGAACTTACGATCTTCTCCTGCTCAGCTCCCTTTATATCACGAAAAGCAGAAGCCGACGTAGCCACAGCCAAGGAGCAGACGACAAGCAGCGCAGCTGCCACGCTTTTATTTTTGATCATGAGAAACACCTCCATGTTTACTATGCTTCTATACTTACGGACGCCATAAAACCATCAAATGTTTCAAATATGCACAAATTGGTTGCAAAACAACGGAATAACCTACGATTAGTGTAACCCGTTCAGCTTCTTTCTGCTTACATCCGGTTAGGGGCTTTCAGCCCAAGAAGTCGCAGTGTACTTGCCAGCATATCCGCAGTCTGCTCCGCCAACTGAAGGCGCCATTGTCCGCCATCGACAATTCTTTCCTTAGCGTAAAAACGGTTAAACGCCTGTGCCGTATCTATTGCAAATCTTGCAATAACCGAAGGTTCCAGTTGCTGAACAGCACGTATCAGCTGTCCGTGATAGCGATCCAACTGTTTAAGCAGTGCCCAGCCTGCGTCACCCAGCATTTCATCCGAAACGATATGCAAATCAGGAGAATGACCGTCTTGGGCAAGGGTGTTGTGACTAGAATTAGAATCGACATCCGCGCGAGCGCGAGCTTTCTCCAGAAGGCTGCGTATGCGCGCATGGGTATACTGCACATAAGGTCCAGTCTCACCTTCAAAGGTCAGTGCCTCTTCCAATGAAAAATCCACTTCATTCAGACGGTTATTTTTTAAATCACCAAAAATAATCGCTCCGATACCAACGTCTTCAGCTATTGCCTCTTGTTCCAGCAAATTGGGATTCTTCTCTGCAATGATGGCTTGAGCACGCGTTACAGCTTCATCCAGCACTTCCTCCAGTTTTACCACCTTGCCACGTCTTGTGGACATTTTTTTACCCGCAAACCGCATTAAACCAAACGGTACATGCTCACATTGCTCGGCCCATGTCTCTCCCGCCTGCTTTAGCACCGCAAATACCTGTTGGAAATGTAACTTCTGTTCTCCGCCAACGACATATAACAGCCGACCAGCCTTCATCACTTCATGACGATAAATCGCTGTCGCTAGATCCCGGGTGGGATAGATGGTAGTCCCGTCCTTTTTCAAAATAAGACACGGCGGCAGCTGTTCGTCATCCAGACGAACTACAAGCGCCCCATCGCTTTCCTCCAGCAAGCCTTTGGCCCTTAATCGGGCAACAACTGCCTGCATCTTATCATTGTAAAAACTTTCCCCCAATACATGATCAAACGAAATGTTCAAACGTTGATACATACGGTCAAATTCACCTAGACTGACTTCAACAAAAAACTCCCATAGCTGTTGAGCCTCAGTATCCCCATGCTCCAAGCGTCGGAACCACTCGCGGCCTTCATCCTCTAATGACGGGTCATTCTCGACCTCCTGATGAAAACGCACATATAGCTTCAACGATTCCCCAATCGGATCATGTTGTAGCTGCTCCTCATTTCCCCATCTTTTATAGGCTGCGATTTGCTTGCCAAATTGTGTTCCCCAATCTCCCAGATGATTGACACTAATCGGCACATATCCGGTTTCACCAAGTATGCGATACAAGGCAGCACCGATCACAGTAGAACGAAGGTGACCGATACCAAAGGGTTTGGCAATATTGGGCGAGGACATATCAATCACGACTCGTTGTCCATTTCCGATATTGGGCTTGAGAAATTCAGTCTTGCTCAATTCAGCAAGCACCGTCGGAATATGAACAGATCGATCCAATATAATATTTACATAGGCACCCGAAGCTGAAGCGGTTAGACCTGCTTCATGGCTTACAAGCTCTGCTAATTCCATTGCAATTTGCTGTGGAGACTTTCGGAACTTTTTAGCCAGCACAAAACAGGGAAACGCCACATCTCCCCATTCAGGCTGCGGAGGCACCTCGAATAAAGATAAAACTTCTTTCTCCTCCAAGCCCGTATGAGCCAATATAGCTTGGGCAGCAATCATCAACAACATGTTTCTCTCTCCTTCTTTTTATAGGATCTAACAAAAAAAGTCCTCGTCTCTTGATATAATCAAGAGACGAGAACTTCGATATCCCCGCGGTACCACTCTTCGTAAATCGGTGGTGTAGTTAAAATTAGCT
Source organism: Paenibacillus ottowii (assembly GCF_050516475.1). Classification (NCBI taxonomy): domain Bacteria; kingdom Bacillati; phylum Bacillota; class Bacilli; order Caryophanales; family Paenibacillaceae; genus Paenibacillus; species Paenibacillus ottowii. The sequence continues at coordinate 3,618,412 of NZ_CP191577.1, forward strand.
TACACCAATCGCGATTTCACTCCAATGACGAATAACGGTGTCTGCCGGGCTGACCTACTAGAATTTTTTATCGTTGGATCAACCATCTCCTGGGTGCGCTTCACATCGGATCTCATACCGGCTTCCACCTCTTCCGGCTCGCTGTAATGACACGGTTCCGTTGCTACTCTCCCGTTCCCTGACGTTAATTCCCACCATTATACAAACCTATTTAGCAGAAAGCAACCCTTTATTTCCTCTTCAGGTACTAGTTCTGTATATGTAATTACACTGCCACCAATTGGCGACAAGCCTCAACACACTGACGGCAGGCTTCTGCACAATGTTTGCAATGATTATGGGAATGCTTACTGCATTCAGCAACACATACCTCACAGGCTTTAGCGCATAGCTCACAGATCTGCTCAGCAAAATCCGTTCCACGCTGCAACATTTGAGCAGCAAACCCACATATCTCTGCGCATTCCCTGCTCACTCGAATACATTCACGCAGCATAGCTAGATCATATTCCTTCAAACTTGCTACATAACATACATTGCAAGCGTTCATACATTCCAGGCAAGCATCCACGCATTTTTGATATGAATGATTCATATTAGATTACCTCCCAGTTGTTGATCCTGCTGTACTATTACCCGCTACACCTTGAAATTAATCATTCGATGTTCGCGCTTCCAACAAAATAAACCCAAAAAATCCCGACTTATGTAAGGAAGTGTACTATATTCCAAGGTGCAAGCGCAAGGATATTAATCACATAACTCTTTGCTATCGTTTCTGACTTGCATACAGTCAATCATTCCTCTATTGTAAAAAAAGAGCATGCTAACCACTGATCAAGGAGTGAACATTGTAATGAATATAACATCGGTAGAGGAGCACCGGCGGGAATCTCCGCAGCAGGTTAACTGCATGGTCGTGACCGTCTCTGATACACGCACCATGGAGACAGATACTGGGGGACGACTGCTCAAGGAACTACTAGAAACGAATGGATACAAGGTTGTTCGATACGTTATCGTCAAGGACGAATATGAAGGTATCCGACAGTTGATAACCGAAGCTGCGGCATATGAGGAGATCGAGGCTGTACTTTTAACAGGTGGTACTGGCATTTCTCCGCGTGATACTACATATGAAGCTGTCTCCTCTCTACTGGATAAGGAACTACCTGGCTTTGGTGAAATCTTCCGCTATTTAAGCTTTGCTGAGGACATTGGATCAGCAGCTATATTAAGCCGGGCTGTAGCGGGCACTGTGGGCCAAACAGCTGTGTTTTCTATGCCTGGCTCCCGCGGAGCCGTTCGTTTGGCAATGGAACGTATTATTGTCCCTGAGCTGCGACATGTGATGAGAGAAATATATAAATAAGCTCTTATTTCACACACACGCCGACACAAAAAAGGCACCCCATACGTGGATGAGGTGCCTTTTACATTATTCCTTTTCTTCAACTTCGGGCTGCATGTAGCTGTCAATCAGCTTTTGCTTCAGCTCCCACACCTTCTCGCTAAGATTTACACGATAAATTTCAGGGTTCAGCTTCCGCAAATATTCTGGCCAAAACAGTTTCAGCTGTGAAGCATGATAGGCACGAATTTCGTCCAGCTCAGGAAGCTCGTATACCTTCTGTCCATTTATAAAAATAGGTTCAAGCATCGGCACAGCTTCGTAATTTTCAACATACTTCTTCATATATGGATGCAAAGGGTTAAACAGCTTCAGGCGCTTACCATTACGCGGGCGTTCTTCATCCGGGAAAGAAATATAATCAGCCACAGCTCTCCCCTTCTTTTTATCCACAATGCGGTATACATCCTTTTTGCCTGGTGTAGATACTTTTTCCGGGTTACCCGAGATCTTAATCGTCGGCAGCATTTCGCCGTCTACTTCCCGCTCTACCAGCTTGTACACTCCACCCAGTGAAGGTTGATCTGAAGCCGTAATCAGCTGTGTTCCTACACCCCATACATCAATACGTGCCCCTTGGGCTTTTAGATTGAAGATCGTATTTTCATCCAAATCGTTGGAAGCTACAATTTGTACGTAATCCAAACCTTCAGCATCTAGCATTTCCCGTGCCTGAATAGATAGATAAGCCAAATCACCGCTATCCAAACGGATGGCATTCATGCGCTTGCCTTGACTCTCCAGCATCTTTGCTGTCCGAATCGCATGGGGGACGCCGCTTTCCAGCGTGTCGAACGTATCTACCAGCAGCGTGACCTGATCTGGCAAAACCTTCGCATACACGTCAAATGCCTCTTGCTCCGTCATAAAAGTCTGCACCCAGGAATGGGCATGTGTCCCTTTTGTCGGTATCCCGAAGTGTTCGCCTGCCAGCATATTAGAAGTCGCATCGAAACCTGCCACATAAGCTGCACGCGCTCCCCAAATCGCTGCATCTGCCTCCTGCGCGCGCCGTGTGCCAAATTCGAGCAGTGTATCGTCGCTAGCCACCTGCTTGATCCGCGATGCTTTTGTCGCAATAAGGGTCTGGTAATTCATAAAATTTAACAACGCCGTCTCGACAAGCTGCGTTTCCATAATTGTCCCTTCAACCCGTACCAGAGGCTCATTTGGAAAAACAAGCGCTCCTTCCTTCATCGAATGGATCGTTCCGCCAAACTTAAACTGGCGCAATGCCTCCATAAACATCGGATCGTACTTTTCCTCCTGCTCTGACAGATAGCGAATGTCCTCTTCTGTAAACCGCAAGTTTGAAATGTAATTCACAATGCGTTCCAGACCAGCAAACACGGCATATCCATTGCCAAAAGGGAGCTTACGAAAATACGCCTCGAACACAGCTTTACGTTGGTGACTTCCGTTCACCCAATGGGCGTACATCATATTTATCTGATATTTATCTGTATGTAATGCGAGGCTCGTTGACTTCATCGTATCATCCTCTCTGACTGTCCCTGGCTTGGTAACGGCGTACCGTTCATCTGCCCAGATTCAGCAATATCCGGCTCTAATTTGTTATCGGACATTGGTGTACAATCGTTCAGTTATTTTACTTCTTCTGGCATAAAATCGTATTTTCAGCCGACTGTACCGTGGCTCCAAGACTTCCCTCAAAATGACCTAAAGCCCAATCATGCCCCGCCTGATTAAAGCTTGCCACAGCGTCCTTGTAGACAGTAATAGCAAATCCTTTGTTATAGGCATCTACAGCCGTATGCAGCACACATATATCTGTACACACACCAATCAGATGAACTTCCAAGATCCCGCGCTCGCGCAGCCTGAGTTCTAGGTCTGTACCAGCAAAAGCACTGTACCGTGTTTTATCCAACCAGTAGATATGATCACTTTGCTGCTCATATAAGCTATGAAGCTTACCATACAATTGTCGTCCATCGGTTCCACGTATATTATGTGGAGGAAACAGATTACTCTCCGGGTGGTAAAGGTCGTTCTCCTCATGTAAATCGACAGCCATGACAACAAAGTCCCCTTGATCCAAGTAGGCCTGCGTAATTGCTGTGATCCGTTCATCCAGCTCAATCGCAGGTTGCCCCACAGGCAGACTACCGTCCACAAAATCATTCGTGTAATCAATAACAATCAGTGCCTTCATCGTACAGTCAGCTCCTTATCCTCAAAGTGAGATTGTACACTCTATGCGTAATCTATTCCATTAAAAGTTACGTATAAATAGATAAACGCGGTACTCTATCACTAAAGCGGTACAACTGGGCCGGTCTTTGTGAATACTGATTGGAACTGAGCGGTTTGCCATTCTCATCCCGAACCTCTTCCAGTATTCCCTGTCTGCTTCGAGTCGATGTTATTTTGCGAATAAAATTCGGCTCTTCGAAATCCGGTACGACGCTCTGAATTACCTGATACAATTCACCCAGTGTAAAATGCAGCGGTAAAAATTGCTTGGCTATCGTTGTCTGAAGCATCTGCAGCTGAATTTTGCGATAAGCATCAACTATGATATCCCGGTGATCAAACGCCAGCTCCAATTCCTCCAACGCTTCTCGGATCGTAAATAACCCGACCTCCGAAGCATCATCAGCTGCCTGACGTTGCTCCAGCATCCATTCCTCTACCAGCGCAAAAAACGCATGCGATATGATCCACCCGCGCGGATCACGGCCTGGTCCACTATATACGCCCAAATACTCCAGATGCCCGCCGTCTACACCGGTTTCTTCTAACAGTTCCCGCTTGGCCGCTCCATATATGGATTCATCTTCTTGACAAAACCCTCCAGGCAACGCCCAGCGTCCCGCAAACGGCCAACTACGGCGCTTGATGAGCATTACTTTCAGCTCACGAATCGGCAATGTTTTTGTTACCGTCTTGCGCTCACGCTTCGTTAAAGTAAACATTACGATATCTGCCGGAGCACCATCCGGGGTACGGTATTTCTTAATGTTGTACGACGCCTTCTGCGCCTCTTCGTTTATACGATTGCTATCCATTGGCATCACCATATTATATCGTTTTGATAAATTCATTATGACATAATAAAAATTTTTGTCAAGCGTCAGGCCTTGCCTGAATCGCTTGCTTGTTGACGCAATACTCGGAAGGTTGCTGTAGCTGTACAACCAAGTATACCTTCACTATCCCTCACTTCTGCCTGAGTGGTTATGGTGCGGCCTGCCTGATGAACAATCCGTGCCTTAACCTCCAGCCGTCCTTGTCTCATGGCTGACAAGAAATGAACGTTCAGATTCGTTGTTACACATGAATCCATATTTCGTGAAGCCATACTGACCATCCCCATCGCTTGATCCATCAATGATGTGAGCACACCCCCATGTACAATCCCCATTACATTGGTATGGTGTTGTTTGGCCTCCAAAGCGATATGCGCCTCGTTAGCATCAGCTGCAATCAGCTCACATCCTAAATACTCCCAAAAAGTATTTTCTTCACCTTCTAACATCTTACGCAACCTATCCATTCCTCGCTTCCATCCCTTTATGATGTCGCAATTCTCTTAGTGCCTCATGAACATTTACAATGAGTAATTGCTTCCGAAAAAAAGGCGTGGAAGCTAAGCCTCCACACCATAAATCTTATTCTAGTCACTGCAATTCGAGGAAGAAGTAATCTTTCCCTCTTCTACGTTCACCTTTTCAGCAACCGTATCACGGATGGCCGTAATGACCATTTGCAGCAGCTCATTAATTTCCACCTGGCTCTGCTGAAACTCCGTTACAATTGGAATACCGTCAAGCTCTTCCTGTAGCTCCTGAAGTTCAGCCTCGATTTTGGCAATCATTTTTTGGTTCTTTAAAGATTCAAATGCTACAATTTCCTTTTGCTTCTTCTTCATCGTTGCAATTAGCTGCTGGATGCGCTCATGATCCTGAATCTTTTCTTCTGCTTTTCGGAATACCTGTACTTCCTCACTGTTGCCCAGAATTCCCGCCAACTCTTTGGTCTTTGCCAATATCATATCGCGATTGACCAAATGATCATGCTGGCGCGCCGCCGATTGAAGTTCTGTATGTTGCAACCGCTCCTCTGTCATTGTCCATCGCTCCTTTTCTCACTTAAATGGTCTTGCACGCAACCCTTTATTCAAACCGCATGCAGACCGCTCGTTAGATTATTCTTCTTATTCGTTAACCGCTACTGGCGTTTGAACCAAGTCACCTTTAATGTAGAAAGTCATAGGCTCTGTAATTTTTACTTGGACAAAAGAACCAATCAGGTCCTTAGATCCTTCAAAATGAACCAGCTTATTGGAACGAGTCCGACCAGCAAGCACTTTGCTGTCATTTTTGCTCTCGCCTTCCACCAGTACTTCCACCACTTCGCCACGCAATCGACTGTTGAAGCGAAGGCTGTTTTGATTCACAGCAATATTCAGACGCCGGAGACGCTCTTTTTTGACCGACATAGGCACATTATCTTCCATCGAAGCCGCTGGCGTACCTTCACGTGGTGAATAAATAAATGTGTAGGCAAAATCATAGCCCACTTCACGCACCAAAGATAGAGTATCTTCAAATTGCTCGTCTGTTTCACCCGGGAAACCTACGATAATATCTGTTGTGAGAGAGGCATGTGGAACAGCTGCTTTTATCTTCGCTGCCAGTTCCAAAACTCGCTCACGAGTATATTTTCGGTTCATTTTTTTCAATATATCCGTATTACCGGATTGTACAGGCAGATGAATATGCTCCACCAGATTGCCGCCCTTACCAAGCACTTCAATCAAATGGTCGTCAAAATCACGCGGATGTGAGGTCGTAAAACGTACACGCGGAATATTGATTTTGCGCATATCATCCATCAGATCCCCAAATCTGTAATTCATATCCTTCAAGTCCTTGCCATAGGCATTGACATTTTGACCCAACAGAGTAATCTCTTTAAATCCTTGACGGGCTAAGTCCCGTACCTCAGCAATCACATCCTCTGGCCGACGGCTTCTTTCCTTACCACGTGTGAAGGGAACGATGCAATAGGTGCAAAACTTATCGCAGCCGTACATGATGTTTACCCAAGCCCGCATACCCTCGCGCTTCTTCGGCAGGTTTTCGATAATGTCGCCCTCCTTGGACCACACTTCGACCACCATTTCTTTGCTAAAGAGTGCTTCCTTGACGAGCTGAGGCAAACGGTGAATATTATGGGTTCCAAAAATCATATCGACAAAACCGTGCTTTTGCATAATCCGGTTCACGACGTTCTCTTCCTGCGACATACAGCCACACACACCGAGCAGCAGTCCCGGCTTTTCTGTTTTGAGATGCTTGAGGTGACCCAGCTCCCCAAACACTTTATCTTCTGCATTTTCACGGATAGCGCAAGTGTTCAGTAAAATGATATCTGCTTGCTTCCGATCCTCGGTTGCCTGATAGCCCATTTGCTCCAGCAAGCCTTTGATTGTTTCAGAATCATGCTCATTCATCTGACAACCGAATGTATATACGATATAATGCTTACCCTCACCGATATGCTTTAGCTCATCTGGAACTGCGTTATCATATAATACCTGCACGTCCTCTTTACCGCGCTGCTTCTCTTTTCTATGGTTCGGCTCCGCCATTATGTTGATTTCGCGTCCGCGAATACGAATCTTTTTGCTATGCTCATCTTCAGAAATAATCTTCGCATCCGAAAAATCAAAATATTTGGAGTAGTCTTTTGTCTCCTTAGCCATTCCTTGGTCACTCCTTACACCATCTATTTCACGAGCTCATTTATGATTTTACTGTATCTTTAGACATTGCTTATTTTATTTAAGCTCCAAAAACCTTTGAAAAAGGCATTACACTAAATTATAGCATGATTTATAGGTCATAGCCATAGATCATCCTTGGATACCAATCGGATGCCATGTGATGCTGAGGTTTTTATGTATATAGGTAAATATTTGTTTATTCTAGTGCATATAAAAATAGCCCAACTCTTTTGCAAGAGTCGGACTTTTACACCTTCCAGATCAAATACGTATATTAGTCAACGATTTCAGCGTTGTCACCGTTTTTCACGCCGGCTCCGTTTGCTTCATCCGTGTCAATATGCATATCCAACGCAAAAGAATCGGACACACGTGCAATAACATTTTCAAATACAAGGCCACGTTCGCCGCCAACACGTACTTTCAGCAGCTGCTTATCCTTAATGTCCCATTTAGCTGCATCGGATGTATGGAAATGAATATGGCGGGCTGCTACAATAACGCCTTCTTGCAGTTCCACTTCTCCAGCTGGACCTTTTACTGTAATTCCTGGTGTACCATCAATGCTACCAGATTCGCGTACAGGTGCCTTTACACCAATCGCAAAGGAATCTGTGCGAGAGATTTCCAGTTGGGAAGCAGGACGAGCAGGTCCCAAAATACGAACCTTATCAAATTGGCCTTTAGGACCAATTACAGCTACCGTTTCATTTGCGGCAAATTGTCCTGGTTGGGACAAAGGTTTAAATTCAGTCAATTGATAGCCTGCTCCGAACAAAATTTCAATATGCTCTTGAGTCAGGTGAATATGACGGGCGGAAACGCCGACAGGTACGATTTTAGTCATCGTGTGGTCACTCCTTTTTCTCTATACAATACTTTACACATCTATGCTATTATACTCCTATTTCGACAAGAAAGAAAAGGATAGCGCATAAAGTTCCCTTTTTCGCCCTAACCCGCATACATATTGTCCATATAAAACTTGGATCAAACCGTCATTTTTGCAAACAGAAGAAAGAACAGCATGATCTCCGCAACGATGAGATGAGGAGCAATAATAAATATATTCAGAATAAACAGGACACCGAGGATTCCAGTTAAGAAAAAAATGACTCTGAGACGAGGTCTAAGATGGCTTAATCTGTACTGATGGAATACCAACAAAACTGACATAAAATAAATAAAAACAGAAGCAAAAGTAAAGCAAAGTACAAAAGTATAGGCTACTTGCCCCAAAAATAAGAGCTGTATGGAAGCCGCAAGCATGCTAAGAGAAAGATAAATAAACAAATGACCATAAATAATAGTCTGACCTGCTGTTTGTTTTGATTTGTCTATGCGCTTCTCTATATTCTCAAAATATTGCCACCAGATTGCGATGACCAGTACAAATGTCAAAGCAGCAAATACAATGGAGGAGACTGTGAAATGATCGGATTGTAAAACAGAAAGTATACTTATCACTGATTCTCCAAGCAGGATTAAGGTAAACTGTGCAAACCGCTCCAAAAGATGCTCTGTATGGATAGGTGTGATCACCAGCTTCTTACGACCGATCAAAGGAACGAGGATATCAACAGCAATGCCAGTATATAAAATCAAATATCGAACCCACGAGTCGAAGAAAAGGGAGCAGCTAGAGATGACTATCCCGACCCAAAGATAGGTTCCAAAAAAACGAGCGGTTTCCTGTTTATGAGCTTTTTCTTTGGAGGCCGAAAGCAAATATTGAACGACAGTCAAACCTCTTAAGCCAATATAGCCAACAAAAAAAGATACATAATACGCATCAAAATCTACATTAAGGCTAGCAGTCATGATTAACACAAAAAACAATTGCAGAATCATAAAAATCCTATGCGTTATACTGTCCTGACCAAAACGATTGTTATAGACAGTTTGCCCCACCCATGCCCACCAGATTGGAATAAAAATCAAAATAAACTTCCCCAAATTATGCCAATTGATACTACCATGCTCTACATGAACCAACACATGGGTCGCCTTGGAGACAGCTGCTACAAACAATAAATCATAGAAAAGTTCAAGCCAGGTAACCTTTTTTATCAACATGATGTAACGGAGCTCCCCTCTAGTATGGCGGACAGCATGGTGACTGTTAGGCTCGCTTCTACCTATGTAAAATTTCGGCAAGCGTTATTTAGCACCATGCAGTCCGCGGATGCTCCAATTATTTCGTAATCGTTCTCGCTTTGTCAAGGAATTGCACAGACGAAAACAACTGCTATATCAGCTAATTAAGAAGATATTTTAGACGGCAGATTCGTTTGCAAATAGTCCAGCGCATGTTCTCCCAACCATCCCTTGACCAGTTCCTCAGGGTAATATTTCAACAATAGTTCTGCAAAAATCGGATATTTCCCCGAGTGCTCCAATCCTCGTACATGGGTCTCAATACCGTCAAAATCAGAGCCAAACATCAAATGTCTCTCGCCACCTAATGAACAGATGTGCTCAATGTGCGGTAGCAGGTCCTCAGCGTGCACTGGACCCTGCTCCTTCAGAAACATCGTGACAAAGGTCAATCCAATGCGTCCGTTACGGGCGATCAGTGCCCGAATCTGTTCATCTCGCAAGTTACGGGGATGAGCGCATTTCGCAAAGGCGTTGGAATGCGAGGCGATAGGCGGTAAGGACGCCTCCTCCATCACTTCCCAGAACCCTTGTACGGACAAGTGTGATACATCTAGCAGTAGTCCCAGACTATTGCAGCGATTAACCAGATCGTGACCCTTGCGGGTCAGTCCGCCACCTCTTAGCTCCATAATGCCGTCAGCAGCCCAATTTGCATAATTCCATGTCAGTCCGATCAAACGTATACCCATGGCATAACATACATCCGCATAAAATGGATTGCCTTCCAGTGCATCTACCCCTTCAAGCGAGAGCAACGCCCAAGGTGACCCTATGTGATTCGTCCCACTTCCATGCCCATTCGTTATCTTTCCCGCTTGCTTCTCTACTCCTGTCTGCTGTGCTTGCTCTACTTGACGTACAGCGGACGTATTTTTAAATGCTGCCAAGTCTTCTCTCCACAGCAAAGGTTTTAATCCGCCTAAGGTAGGAGTTACGTGCTGTCTGAACAGCTCAATTTGACGAACCACATGCTCAAATTTGGGTGTGCCCAATACCTGCGAAATATATATAGCGAACGTTTGCAACCTTACGTTGCCTTCTAGCAAACGCTCTTTTGTGACATCAAGCGATGAATGACTAAAATCCACCTGTGAATCAAGCTGCATTTTACATAACACATCACAGTGTAAGTCTACTACTGGCCAATTCGCTTCATGCTTATCATACATGCACCCTACCTCCATTAGATTAAAGTCCATAAATTTATTTTGAAAACCGTAACAACTAGACCACAAAGCAAAAAAGCCCGTTTACAAAACGTAAACAGGCTCAGGTAACTTCCATTTATTATCTTGGCTCTACAATCAACTTGATCGCAGTCCGGTCTTCTCCATCAATAACAATGTCTGTAAAAGCAGGAATACAAATCAAATCCACTCCGCTTGGTGCGACAAATCCCCGGGCAATGGCTACCGCTTTAATGGCTTGGTTTAGTGCACCCGCTCCAATCGCCTGTAATTCTGCATTTCCGCGTTCACGCAGTACTCCTGCGAGTGCGCCTGCAACTGAATTGGGATTGGATTTTGCTGATACTTTTAATACATCCATAGTAAGTACCTCCCCTGGGAATGATGATGGTTTGATTCCACTATTAGATGTTATTCGAGGGTCAGCAAAAAATTCCTGCTTTTTGGTGACAGTTTTCCTTATTCTTTCCTTAAGCAGCTCACTAAAAACTTAATCCATCCGCCATTCATCTTCTTTAAGTCTGATTTTCTCAATTTTGCGAGCTTTTCCATCGTGATCATTGAGTTCTACGCTAATGGCATGAAAGTGCCATTTGCCCATGTCCACTTGGAAGCGTACTGGAAGCTGGGTCTGGAATTTTTGTAACACAGCCTCTTTCTGCATACCGAGCACACCCTCATAAGGGCCTACCATCCCCGCATCTGTCTGATACGCAGTTCCTTGTGGCAAAATCGTATCGTCATTACTCTGTACGTGTGTATGTGTCCCTACCACGATGGATGCACGTCCATCCAAATGCCAACCCATAGCAATTTTTTCGGAGGTGGCTTCAGCGTGAAAGTCTACTAGAATATGTTTATGCTTTTTGCGGAGCTCGTCTACAATGTCATCCGCTGCACGGAATGGACAGTCAATAGCCGGCAAGAAGGTTCTACCTTGCAGATTAACAATGGCTAGTTCCTTCCCCCCACCTTTTACCACAGTATAACCCCGGCCTGGTGTCCCTGGTGGAAAGTTAGCGGGACGGATAATCCGCGGCTCATCATCTATAAAATCAAATATTTCCTTATTGTCCCAGGTATGATTCCCCATCGTTATCCCATGAACGCCCCAATCAAAGAACTCTCTGGCGATGGCTTGAGTAATCCCTCTTCCCGAGGCTGCATTTTCTCCGTTCACGATAATAACATGCGGGTTGTATTTTGATTTAAGCGAAGGCAGATTCTCCCTCAGTGCTTTTCTGCCTACACTGCCGACGATGTCTCCAATAAATAATACGTTGATAGAAAACCCTCCCTAGTCTGCCTTACATAATGAAAAGTGGCCCTACGAGCAGCGGCCACTTTTCATTGAAATGCTTTTATTTTGCGTATTCTACCGCACGGGTCTCACGAATAACGGTAACCTTGATATGTCCTGGATAATCCAGTTCATTCTCAATCGTTTTCGTAATATCGCGGGCCAGTCGGAATGCTTCTGCATCATCAATTTTCTCTGGCTGTACCATAACACGAACTTCGCGTCCGGCTTGAATTGCGTATGATTTTTCAACGCCTTCAAAAGACTCGGAGATGCGTTCCAGCTTCTCAAGACGACGGATATACGTCTCTAGCGTTTCACGACGCGCTCCCGGTCTTGCAGCTGACAGAGCATCTGCTGCTCCGACCAGCATGGCGATTACTGAAGTCGCTTCGCAGTCGCCGTGATGGGAAGCAATGCTGTTGATAACGACCGGGTGTTCCTTGTACTTCTTCGCCAGTTCCACGCCAATTTCAACGTGTGATCCTTCCACTTCGTGATCCAGCGCCTTCCCGATGTCATGCAGCAAACCTGCCCGTCTTGCCAGTACAACGTCCTCGCCCAGTTCCCCGGCCATCAGACCTGTCAAGTATGCAACTTCCATCGAGTGCTTCAATACGTTCTGTCCGTAGCTCGTACGGAACTTGAGGCGTCCCAAGATCTTGATCAAATCCGGATGCAGACTATGCACACCCACTTCAAAAGTGGCCTGCTCACCATACTCTCGAATTCGTTCGTCCACCTCTTTACGGGATTTTTCCACCATCTCTTCAATACGAGCCGGATGTATCCGTCCGTCCGCTACGAGCTTCTCAAGAGCTGTACGTGCAATCTCTCTACGAATCGGATCAAATCCGGACAATATAACAGCTTCCGGCGTATCATCAATAATGAGGTCGATCCCTGTAAGGGTTTCAAGTGCACGGATGTTACGGCCTTCGCGCCCTATAATCCGGCCTTTCATTTCTTCGTTCGGCAATGTTACAACAGAAACCGTCGTTTCTGCTACATGATCTGCCGCACAACGTTGGATGGCCAGTGTGATGATTTCACGAGACTTTTTGTCCGCTTCTTCTTTGGCCTGCTGTTCAATTTCCTTAATCATCTGAGCTGTTTCATGACGAACTTCCTGCTCTACGTTGGTCAGAATAATACTTCTTGCATCCTCCATCGTAAGATTGGAAATACGCTCCAGCTCAGTTACCTGGCTCTTGTAAATCAAATCAATTTGCTGCTGGGTTTCATCGATTCGTTTCTCTTTGTTGGCCACTTGTTCTTCTTTACGTTCCAGCGATTCCAATTTTTTATCCAGCGATTCTTCTTTTTGCAGCAATCTTCGTTCCTGTCGTTGAATTTCATTACGACGTTCACGAGTTTCTTTTTCAGCTTCGGCACGGATGCGGTGGATTTCATCTTTCGCTTCCAGTACCGTTTCCTTCTTCAGCGCTTCTGCCTCTTTTTTCGCGTTCTCCACGATTTGCGCGGCAGCTTCTTCCGCACTGGAGATCTTAGCTTCTGCAATAGATTTGCGAATAAAATAACCAATCCCGAACCCAAAGAATAACGCGGCTACAGCAACGAGAACGAACCAGATCGCAGTCATCATACTGTTCACCTCCCCGTTGGTTCCTCCAAGGCATTCCTTGGGACTTTTTGCAATTGTCACATTTACTTTGATCGTCAAACTAAGATAACGACACAAGGTCGCTTCATTTCATATGCACATGCTTTCACACGTACAATTCCGCCTGGCATAGCGGCATCACTTGTTATTTGGCGATGAGAACTTTACCGTGGACTCCGCTTTTTTGGAAGGAAAAAGGGCACTCCACAAATATCGTTTCATATATATTTTATTATTTGACAAATGGCATTGTCAAGGGAATGCAAACATTAGTAGACTCCGTGCAACTGTTCATATAATAACTGGCTCATCTAACCAAAGCTTCAGCTACCGTTTTGCAACTATTCCTCCCAATGCATTAACTCCCCGTCATCGTAAGCTTCGTCTTGCTCGTCCACAGAGAGATGATTGATTACGCGGCGTGTTATATCTCCCGAATATCCGCGTCTCATGAGAAACGGGAATGTCTTCCTTTTTTTATCCATTATATCACCACGTACCTGGTTCCATTTCTTACGTCCGACCGTCAAGGCACTCTCCCACTCCTCATTGTCGGTGATTTCACCTAACGCTTCCCCGATAGAGGCTTTAGAGATGCCTTTCTGACGAAGTTCCTGCCTGATCCACATCTTACCCTTACGTTGGCTCATTATCCGCTGTCTTGCCCACTGACGGGCGTATAAATCATCATCAACAAGCTTCTCCCTTTGCAGGCGGACCAGTATTTCATCAATAACAGTCTGAGCCACTTCCTTTTGTGCTAAACGCTGGGCAATTTCCTGACGTGTACGAGGCTTTTGTCCCAAATAGCGCAACGCATGTACATAAGCCTGTTGTTTTTCATCTGCCAGAACGATATCTTCTAGTTCTTTTTTGGCGAATGACGTCCCCTTGAACATGTTGTACTTGATCATTACGTCTTCCAGCACAGACAGTGAGTATGGACCAAAATGGATGACGTATCTTCCACGCTTGCACCCCTGTCCCTGCTCCACTCTAGTAATCATCAATTCCTCATGATCCGGAAAAAGAGAAATCCCTTGCTCTTTGTTTTCTTCGGAAGTGTATACATCCTTATCGTTCAACTGCAATATGTTTTCCCTCACTTTGAAATTCACGAAAGCAGCCTGCAATCACCTGCTACGCAAAAGTTAAATTTTGCTGGCAAAACAAGACTTTATTTGATGCAAAAATACCCTGCACAACTGTGCAGGGCATCAGAATCATGCTATTCAAACGGACTGTACCATAATCCCTAGGCTACAGTTCACATGACAGATTAGAAATGAAGTCTCAGGCAAGCTTATTCAAGCTCCAGCAATTCCTGTTCTTCCTTGGCTTCCTGCGCCAACTCTTCCTCTGTCGGTGGAGCAATGGTTGTAATCAAATTACTAGCTACGCGGATTTTTTGCTCGATCGTACTAGCAATGTTCGGATTTTCCTTCAAAAATTGCTTTGCATTCTCACGTCCCTGACCCAGGCGCTCGCCTTCGTAGGAATACCAAGCTCCACTCTTGTCAACAATGTCATGCTCCGTACCGATATCGATCAAGCTTCCTTCTTTGGAAATGCCCTCACCGTACATAATATCCACCTCAGCTTGACGGAAAGGTGGCGCAACTTTGTTCTTCACAACTTTAATACGTGTACGGTTACCCACGATGTCGTTGCCCATTTTCAGGCTCTCGATACGACGAACATCCAGACGCACCGTAGAGTAAAACTTCAAGGCACGTCCACCCGGTGTTGTCTCAGGGTTACCAAACATAACACCTACTTTTTCACGGAGCTGATTGATAAAGATAGCAATAGTTTTCGATTTATTAATAGCTCCAGACAGCTTACGTAATGCCTGTGACATCAAGCGCGCTTGAAGACCGACATGGGAATCTCCCATTTCGCCTTCAATCTCTGCCTTCGGCACAAGTGCCGCTACAGAGTCAACAACGATAATGTCCACTGCCCCACTACGCACAAGAGCTTCGGCAATCTCCAGCGCCTGCTCACCTGTATCTGGTTGCGATAGTAACAACTCATCAATATTGACGCCCAGCTTGCTCGCATACGACGGATCAAGCGCATGCTCGGCATCGATAAAGGCGGCTTGTCCGCCTGTTTTTTGCACCTCTGCGATAGCATGAAGAGCTACTGTCGTTTTACCGGAAGATTCCGGTCCATATACTTCAATAATCCGGCCTCTTGGAAAGCCGCCCGTTCCTAACGCAATATCCAAAGCAATCGAACCACTGGGGATTGTTTCCACTTGCATGTGAGTAGACTCACCCAACTTCATAATGGAACCTTTACCAAATTGCTTTTCTATTTGACGGAGCGCCATATCCAGCGCAGCACGACGATCTGACAATAAACTCACATCCTTCATTGTTTGTACTTTAATAATACCTTGTTTTGACACGCTTGCCAAGCATTTTTTCGAACATACATTCGTTTTTTTTATTTCCTGTAACTCTCTTCTATAATTGCACCTGTCTCTTAAAACGAAAAAAGAACCGCTGGCAAAAGGCTTTGCAACGGTTCTTCCGATAAGAAGATTATATCATGAATATCTCTCTAAAACAACTCATCGATAATTAAGAGAGTTTCTCGTTCTCTATCAATCGGCGCCACAATCTATACAGGATCGCTTTGACGGATCGCAAACGGATGGTCTCACGGTTACCGCTCAAATTCAGCTCATATACCTCTGTTTCCTTGTCGCGCTCAGCAATACCAATATACACGAGGCCGACTGGCTTCCGCTCGGAATATCCAGGTCCAGCTACACCAGTAACTGAAAGTCCAAAATCGCTGTCCATGATCATTCTTGCCTGCTCTGCAAGCACAAGGGCAACTTCCTTGCTCACTGCGCCTGGCGCATGATCCCCTTCCAAATAATCATAAGGCACATTAAGCAACTTCATCTTTATTTCATTGGAATAACACACGATTCCGCCTTTAAACATAACAGCACTGCCAGGTATAGAGGTGATGTGTTCCATCAGCATACCGCCTGTACAGCTTTCCGCCGCACTCACAGTGAGTCCGCGTTTGGCCATTAAATCCACAATAACCTTCTCTAGGGTAACATCCTCACTTGCATACATATATTCGGAAAGACGCTGCTGAATTTGTACTTCTGTGGCCGTAAGCTTAATTAAAGCTTCACTTTCACTGGCCGCCTTGGTGGATATACGGATTGTGACTTCCCCTTCCTTGGCATAAGGAGCAATCGTGGGGTCCGTCTGGGATTGAATCAGATCTAGCAAGCGCGTTTCAAGAGCTGACTCACCGATCCCAGCGAATTTTAGCATTTTCGAATAAATCGGCATCTCCTCACCGCTCAATGCCTGCTGAAGCAACCATGGTTTAGCATGATTTGCAAACATAGGTTTAAGTTCCTTAGGCGGTCCGGGCAAAACTACATAAAATTTACCGTCCTGTGCAATAGCATCCCCAATTGCCAAACCTGTCTCATTTTCAAGCGGAGTGGCTCCTTCAATAGAAAGCGCCTGCCGACGGTTATTCTCAGTCATTTCTACCCCGCGGTTACGGAAAAACTGATCCAACTTGTCCATGGCAAGACGATCTATTTGCAATTTTCGGCCTAGTACAGCCGCTATCGCATCTTTTGTCAAATCGTCCTGAGTTGGTCCCAACCCACCAGAAAACAAAATAATATCCGCACGCTTTTGAGCAAGTCGTACCGCTTCCTGAAGTCGATCCATGTTATCGCCAACTACAGTCTGAAAATATACATCAATTCCGATGGCAGCCAGCTCTTGTGATAAATATTGGGCATTTGTATTTACTATTTGTCCAAGTAATAACTCTGTTCCTACTGCAATGATTTCAGCTTTCATCAATTCGTCCTCCTATGATGTGGGAATGATACAAAGAAACAGCAATAAGTTAAGCCCCTATTGCTGTTTCCATAAGATTTATCCTGTTAAACTTTAGAGGAGCTCAGCAAATGGATATTCTTTACAAAGTAATCAATACCCGAATAAATGGTGATTAACACGGCTGCCCATATCGCTATTAAATCAAACGGAATACCCAGAAAAACAAACGGGAAATTATTAATGAGCAGTGCTACAATAGCAACAATCTGGATGATCGTCTTTAATTTCCCCCAATTGCTTGCAGCAACCACAGAGCCATCCAATAAGGCGATCTGTCTTAGGCCCGTAACTGCAAACTCACGACTGACAATCACAACGACAACCCAGGAATCAACTTTTCCCATTTCTACCAAAGAAACCAAAATAGCAGTTACCAACAGCTTATCAGCAAGGGGGTCCAATAGCTTGCCCAAATTGGTGACCATATTATTTTTACGAGCCAAATATCCGTCAAGGCCATCTGTGCTGGCCGCTACAAGGAAAATGATAGCCGCAATCAGCTGATTATACGGCAGCTTGAAAGCGCCGATCTCAATCGGCGGCGGATAAAAATCAAAGTCCACCAGCAAAGCCAGCATCATCACCGGGATAAGGCAAATCCGCGTTATTGTAATTCTGTTGGGTAAATTCACAACACACTCTCCCCTGATTATCGTACTTGATTCAAATGGCAGCTTTCGGATTGAATTCAATCCTATGTAAATCGCTTTCGACGAGCGTTATACACCTAAAGTGTCTGCATTTTCGTTACAAGTATAATATGGTGCAAAACGCATGTCAAAATAACCTGCTGCACATCAAGCAACGTTTATTTCTACAAAATCTATGAGAGAAAAACAGCTTTATTTCATGTTTGTAAATTGAAGCTCCAACGGCAGATCAGCTTTCCGCAGTAATTGAATAATGGCCTGTAAATCATCCCTGTTTTTTCCAGTCACTCGAATTTGATCACCTTGAATCTGACTTTTTACTTTTAGCTTGGAATCCCGAATAAGGATATTAATTTTTTTGGCGTTATCCTGATCAATCCCCTGCTTAAGCGAAAGACGCTGACGCACTGAACCTAAAGAAGCTGGTTCCAATTTTCCAAATTCCACATTTTTAAGGGATAGACCTCGTTTGACCATCTTTGATTGCAAAATATCAATCACCGCATTCAGCTTGTATTCATCTTCCGATGCAATAGTCAGGGCATCTTTCTCAAGCTTGAGGCTGCTTTTGCTCCCCTTGAAATCAAATCGCGTTTCAATTTCACGCTCCGTCTGATGAACCGCATTTGTTAACTCCTGCATATCCATTTTGGAGACGATATCAAATGAATTTTCTGAAGCCATCGTTTCACTTTCCTTTCCGCAACAAAGTTCAATATCTAATTATAGGCTAGTCATTTACAAAAATCCAATAATCCGTTCACTAAAAAGGCGTCCTTGCCAGTTCCCCGACAAAAACGCCTTTCATACAATTGCAGTTTAACATTTCTAATAGTGACTTCGCGTTGGATTTCTAAACATATCTAAAATTCCAAGCACAATGTGAGCAAGACCAAAGCCCAATATGCCATAGCCCCAAGCATTCGGTGTTAGATAATAGCCCAGTAAACTGACAATTATCCCGAGCCCGGTCACAATCCAGCTGACGGTCATAACGTATACACCTCACTTTGCGGAAAATGAAATGACTGACTTTCCAAGAATTACAGTCATTAGTATCTCCTCGCACTAAGGCATTTATTCCCCAACAGTAGTTGTACTAGAATTTGTCTCACTTTGTGTAGTACCCGTATTACTATTTGTTGTAGAATCCGTCGATGACCCTGTCACTCCGGCACTCGCTCCAGTCGAAGAAGCTTCTCCTTGCTGGATCAACACGCGAGTCGTCGATTTATTATCTGTTATCGGTTGACCAGCAACGGAAATATCCGTGGCAGAAGACCGCCCTGATTTGATATATAAACCTTCCGGGCCAATATCGAAAGACATGGCATCTCCGCTTTTGGTCATACCGTAGCTCAGCTTTTCTCCACGAGAATTTTGTCCCTTATACACCTCAAGCCAGCTTTCGCCCGTTGCTTTAATATCAACCTTGACCGTGCCCCCCGTTGCGCTGGAGACTTTAAAGATCGTCGTTTTGCCTTGCTTACCATCCTGGGTCACAGTTACTCCCTGCGCTGGCGTAGTTGTATCCGGCTGCTGACCAGAATTTGGGGTCGTAGCATCCGTAGTTCCCGTACCACTTGGCTGGGTTTCCCCAGGTTGCCCCGTACCAGGGGTCTGCCCGCCAGCACCATTCGGGGCCGTCGTCTGGCCATTATTCGGCTGTGTCGTAGTTGTATTTGGAGTAGATGTATTTGGTGTCGTACTTGGCGTTGTGTTTGGTGTTGTACTTGGTGTTGTAATCGGCGTTGTGTTTTCTGCTGTTTTTGGAGTGGAATGGTTGTTACTCACCCAATAAGCATAAATAACCCCAACAATGAGAACTAGAAAAAGCCACATTAACGCTGTAGGCAACCATTTAAGATTACCAATCGTCGCGGGACGACTGGAGCGTTTCTGTGTAACAGGCTCCATGACTGCTTCCGGTTCAGGTTCAGGCACATTGCTTTGATGCCCTTCCAGAATCTCATCGGGATTCAACCCGACCGTTTCGGCGTATGTTTTAATAAAAGCTCTGACATAAAAGCTTCCCGGCAGCACTTTGTAATCGCCCGTCTCAATGGCTTCCAGATAACGTTTGCGTATCTTCGTCATTTCCTGAACATCGTCAAGGCTCAATCCTTTTTGCAGCCGGGCCTCCTTTAATTGCTGACCCAGTTCTGACATGTCATCATCTCCTTGTGTAATTACACTTATTTAAAGATCTTCTGTATAACTGGCTGTAAAGGTATCATAAATAATTTCCTCAGCCGGATTATTGCGAAGTTCAATAATGATATTGAAGTCGTCAAAGCTGTATCCTGATTCACGCACAAATACATCAGGATGCTCAATCACTTTGGTACTTGGCATGCTCATAATTTCCTGAAGCAGGTGATAATGTCTTTCATTTGAGCGAATTGTACTCACAATGCCGTCAATAATAAACACATTATTGGGATTCATTTCTTCTTCAGAAAGCTGACTGCGTACCGTCTGTCGTAATAACGTCGACGACACAAAAGTCCATCGCTTCATTGCACATACGCTACTGGCAATAATGGATTCCGTTTTACCGACGCGCGGCATTCCGCGAAGACCAATGACTTGATTGCCATCCCTCTTTAATACTTCACCCAAAAAATCGACCAGCAACCCAAGCTCATCGCGTGTAAAGCGAAAAGTTTTACGATCATCCGAATCGCGATCGATATAACGGCCGTGTCTTACTGCCAATATATCGACCAGTCTCGGAGCACGTAAGGCCGTGACTGTAATGTTGCTGGCTTTTTTTAACGTATCGCCAAGAATGCGTATTTTCTCGTCATCGTCTGTTTCGAGGAGCATCCCACGTCTCTCGCCTTCAACACCGTTAATCGTCAGTATATTAACCCCCAGAATACCAAGCATGGAAGCAATGTCCCCCAGCAGTCCGGGTCGATTTTTATGTATCTTGTATTCCATGTACCACTGTTTCATCTCTTCCGTCACCTTAGCACCTCATTCACATTCAAACCGTCAACAATGCCAAATCAAAGCATTATTGTATCATAAGATAGCATCATTCGACAAAACCAAATATTGAAATTTGATAGGCTGCATTGTGTTGTAAGTCTCAATCACGTTTATGATATATAAATTAGAATGGAATTACAAGAACAGCTCTGTAACCATTACAGAAAAGCCCCCAAAAAGGGAGCTTTTCATGTTGGTTCCTACTTATGCGTTGCTCTTGGCTAATTTAACCATTAGCCGGGCGATGGTGTGACGCTCTTCCTCATCGGCAACTCCCCACAGTTCTTTCAGTGCGCGGTTGGAGTGGTTGGCTGGATCAACCTTCTCATCCAGAAAATCACCGATTTCGTAAGCAAGCTCTGCAATGGTATCTTGACTGATTCCCAGCTTCTCTGCTTGCTCTACACGCTGACCAAGGAACTTTTTCCAAACATCAAAATTCTGAACAACTGTTGACATGCTTAAATCCTCCTTAGATGATTCAGATTTAAAATCAACAGTTGTAATATGCTCTTCACAGACGCTTACTATACTGGTGAATTCCTCCAAACGCTACCTCTCTTAAGTCACCCATCCTCCATTAGGACTTATGACCTGCCCATTAATATAACCTGACTCAGGAAGCGCAAGAAAATAAACCAGAGATGATATTTCATCAGGTCGTGCCAATCGTCCGGCAGGGATGTCTTCTTCCAAACTGTTAATTTCGCCTGCATCCAAATGATCTAACATCGACGTGTCTACCGCCCCTGGAGCCACAGCATTCACTGTTACGCCAGAAGGAGCGACCTCTTGAGCCAGCGCCTTCGTGAAAGCGTTAATGCCTCCCTTGGTCGTGGAGTACAATACCTCGCACGAAGCTCCACATATGCCCCATACGGATGAAACATTTACAATACGACCATAGCGTTGGGAAATCATATGCGGCATAAAGACCTGTGTACACAAAAAAGTCCCCTTAACATTCACGGCCATTACTTCGTCCCATTCCTCTTCCGAAACATCTGTAAGTAGCCCATAATGGGACACTCCAGCATTATTCACAAGTATATCTGGCTTCATTCCGTGGTTTTCCAGTTTTTCTCGCATGCGTTCAATCTGTTCCTTACTCCGCAGATCGGCAGACACAGTCATTACCTTGCCTGAATAAGCCATGCAACGACGGGCAACTTCATTTGCTTTTTCATGGGACTTCATGTAGTGAATGACTACATTCATCCCTACTGCTGCAAAACGCTCGGCAATAGCCGCACCAATTCCACCACTTGCTCCTGTAATCAGCACAGTCGTATCGCCAATAGCCTTTAATTCTCCGCCCTCGGTGGTCATCGGTTTCCTCTCCCTAGACATTACGGACTCACCACCAGCGATATTGCCATTTGATTCCACTGTATATGATCTCTCAGACGGCGGTTTACATCCTCAAGCGTGATACTTTCATAAACCGGAAGCAGTTGGAAAAAGTCACTGCCCCGGAAGCGATGTCTTGTAAACTCATGCGCAATATTTTCAGGAGAATTGAGGGTGCGTAAATAACCGCCGATCTTCTTTTTACGTGCTCGTTCAAAATGTTCTGCTGTAAAACCCTGTTTCTGAATAGATTCTACCTCTTCTCGTATCCTAGCCAACAGCCGATCAGGATCTTTAGTATCCCCGCCGATCGCAGAAAATGCATACTGCTGCGTGCTGTTGTACTCGTGGCCAAAACTATCTGAAATCAGATCCTCATCGTAGAGCTTCTGATATAGCTGTGTACTGGAACCAAACAAGAGATCAAGCATCAGCTTGGTTTCCAGATCATGACGGAGCAATGCTTCTCCAGTTAAACCTAATTCAGCCTCCTTGAATCCAAAAAGCAACTTTGGCAAAGAAACAGCCAGCTTTACCTCACGACGCGGTTCTGCAACTGTCGTGGGTTCATCATCGAAAATCCGCTCGATCTCTCCCTGCGGCTTATAGTCCTTTTTCGCCTGATTATTACGCACCAATTCGATGACTTCGGCTGGGTCCACTCCACCCACTACAAAAAGAATCATATTACTCGGATGGTAAAAAGCTTCATAGCAACTATACAGTGTTTCCTTCGTAATCGTACTGATGGATTGAACAGTACCTGCGATATCAATATGCACCGGATGAACCTTGTACAATGCCTCAATCAGACCAAAGTAACTCCGCCAGTCGGGGTTATCTTCATACATATTGATTTCCTGACCGATAATGCCTTTTTCCTTCTCCACATTTTCATCTGTAAAGTAAGGATGCTGAACAAAATTGACTAGTGTCGTCAAATTTTCTTGAATTCGTTCGGTCGCTGAAAACAGATATACGGTCTGATCAAAGCTTGTAAATGCATTTGCCGATGCTCCATTAGAGGAAAAGGTGGCAAAAATATCGCCTTCAGGCTCTTCAAACATTTTATGCTCCAAGAAATGGGCTATGCCATCCGGCACTTTAACGGGCTGTTGACCTTCCACCCGGAAATGATTATCAACCGAGCCATATTTGGTCGCAAATGTGGCATACGTCTTCTGAAAGCCCGGTTTGGGCAACACATAAACGTGTAAGCCATTATCCATTACTTCATAGTACAGCGTCTCCTGCAAGTGCTCATACGATATATGCTCCAACGTTATTCCCCCTTCTGGTCTCTCAAGAAATATATAGTATCCAGTCGGAACGTCCGGGCGGCATCCTGAACATCGTGCACCTTGACAGCCTCCACCTGGCTCAGCAGCTCCTCTACCGTCCGCTCTTTGCCGGAAAGCTGTCTGTTAAAATCATAGGCAATCATTTCAAAAGCGGAGTCCTGCATTTCCTTTAGCAAGTTGCGTATCATCGCCTGCGTTTGGGTCATTTCCAGCTCGGTAATCGCTCCATTTTGCGTATCTTCCAGTTGCTTGCGGATGATAGTTACCGCCTTTTCATAATTAGGAATTTCGATACCAGATTGTATTGTGCCAATGCCTTTATGCCCGTCATACCGCGACGAAGCGTAATACGCCAAACTCTCCTTCTCCCTTACATTGACAAACAGCTTTGAATGCGGATACCCACCCAGAATGCCATTGTACATCAGGGCAGAAGCATAACGTTCATCGCCATACGTAATCGGAGTGCGCAGTCCCATGTTGAGCTTGCCTTGGTTCACATCAAGACGCTCTACTATGGTTTGAATATCACGTTCTACTGATTTGGGCTGTTCAGGTACATATCCCGTTTCCCTCGAGCGATTTAATTCAAAATAGCGATCCACAAACTTTTCAACTTCTTCCAGCGTGGTATCTCCCACAACGTATAAATCCATACTGGCATTATTCAGCCATTCTCCATAAGCCTCGTACAGATTTTGTGCATTTATGCTGTCCAGATCAGATCGTTGACCAAGAGGATGCAGACGATAAGGCTCATCCTTGCACATCTCCTCCAAACAACGCTCCCCAGCATAACGTATTTTATCGTTAACTATAGATTCCAGCTTCTTACGAACATTTTCTCGCTCCTGCTGTACATATCCTGTCTGAAACGCACCGTTTTCCATTGCAGGCTTCGTCAGAACTTCTCCCAGGAAAGCAAAAGAACGATCCAGTAAACTATCTGAGCTGCTTACAAAACTGTCATTAATCGTATCCATGCGAAATTGTACGATCTGATAATCCCCACGTTTGTATACATCGAATCCAAAACCCGCACCATACAATTGCTCTAGCTGTTCTCTGAATTGTGTAGTCTGCGGATACGATGCTGTACCCCGTCGCAGAACGAAAGGTACTAATCCCACACGAGTTACAGTTTCCTCACGTAGCGGAGTACCTACATACAACGATATAGCGAACGTCTTAAAGCGCTTGGTCGGCAGTACATGAATTCTCAGTTGTCTGCGTGTGCCACGCTCGAAACCTGTTTTGTTCAAGTCCAAAACTCCTTTGTGACGTCAATTTGCGTCTAGCCTTTGATTAGCATTAGCTGCTGTACATCCTTTTCCTGTAAAGAGGTAAAGTGTACCAATCTTTATTCTAACCATGCAAAAGCCAAGAAGCAACCGGAGACAAGCTCCCGGCTGCTTCGGCGTTTTTACATGCAGAAAATATGTTCCCCAATGGTTTTTACCTGCGGACGGCTCCAAATCCATTTGGAGGTGGCTGTTTTAGGGTTAAAATAATAGAGGCATCCTCCGCTTGGGTCCCAGCCGTTCAGAGCTTGGCGCACTGCCTTTTGCGCAGTCTCATTCGGCGTGAGCCAAATTTGGCCGTCTGCTACAGCAGTGAAAGCACCCGGCTGAAAAATCACTCCAGACGGTGTATTTGGAAAACTGGGCGACTTGACTCTGTTCAAAATTACAGCCGCTACGGCCACTTGTCCTTCAAACGGCTCGCCGCGCGATTCACCATAGACCGCATTGGCCATGATTTTAAGATCGTTTTCGGATAGTCCCATGGTATTGGCCGATCCCATCGTTTCATCATTATTATTATTGGCTGCCTGACCCTGATCAGAACCTTGGTTTTTACGATGCATCGGCGTTTCTGTTGGCTTCCAGTGAGGAGTAGCGTTCACCAGCTTTAATTTGGTTTTCGCACCAACTACTCCATCGGGTTTGATACCAAATTCCTTTTGAAAACCCTTGACAGCCGTTAGTGTACTGCTGCCAAAATTGCTGTCCACTGTCCCGCCAAAAAAACCCAGCAACTTCAATCGTGATTGCAGCTCATATACATCCTGTCCATAAGAGCCAAAATCAACCGCTTCTGAACTGAATGTCGGCTGAACAGGCTGTGCTGCTTGTACTTTTTGCTGTGTGCTCAGCGACTCTGCTTGTTGCTGTACAGAGTCATGTTTAAAAAGTCCTGTGTACGTAATAGCCGAAGCTGCGAGGATACCCGTGCAAATCCAGACCATTGTCTTTTTCATATGCTGTGCTCTACCTTTCTTTTGTGGGATTAACAGGATGGCTACGTTTATTATGACAAGCTCCGCTAGAAGCTATTCACCCTTTTAATCTTCTTTCAGCAGGCAGGCCCGCACCTCAAAAAAACAACAGAAAAAAACGCTATTTGCGTACATGGAGTTGTCAAATTTAAACAACCCATCATGCGTACAAACAGCGTTTAAATGAAATGCTGATAAAGATAATGCTCAGGAGCTAACCTTATTCTGCTGATATTGCTCCATTGAGATAAGTACCTCACGAGGCTTACTTCCCTCGTAAGGACCGATGACTCCGCGAGCTTCCATGGAGTCAATCAGTCGGGCAGCACGTGTATAACCGATCCGCATTCGACGCTGGAGGAGTGAAACGGATGCTTGTTTGGCCTCTAAAATGATGTTGACAGCTTGATCATACAACTCATCCAACATTTCATCCGCATCAGTGGATACCTCTTCCACCTCCGGCACTAGCGTTTCATCATACTGCGCTTCACCCTGTTCACGTACATAGTTAACGATGTTCTCTACTTCCTGATCACTCATAAACGCTCCCTGAACACGAACTGGCTTGGAGGCTCCCATCGGCATGAACAGCATGTCACCACGTCCTAGCAGCTTCTCAGCTCCGCCCATATCCAGTATGGTACGGGAATCCACCTGCGAGGAAACGCCGAAGGCAATGCGTGAAGGAATATTAGCCTTAATAACCCCTGTAATTACGTCAACCGAAGGTCTTTGTGTTGCAATAATCAGATGGATGCCTGCTGCACGCGCCATTTGGGCCAGTCGCGCAATCGCATCCTCCACATCTCCTGCAGCAACCATCATCAAATCTGCCAGCTCGTCCACAATAACGACGATGTAAGGTAGAAATGCAACCGGGTTATCTTTCATCAGATTGTTGTAGCCCTCAATATTACGGGTGCCTGATTTGGAAAACAACTCGTACCTTTTTTCCATTTCCACTACAATTTTCTTCAATGCCAGTGAGGCACGCTTTGGATCAGTCACGACTGGAGCCAATAAATGGGGGATTCCATTATACACGTTCAACTCCACCATTTTGGGATCGACCATCAGAAATTTTACCTCATCCGGCTTTGCTTTGTACAAAATACTCGTGATGATGCCATTAATACACACCGATTTACCTGAACCCGTAGCTCCAGCTACAAGCAGATGGGGCATCTTGGCTAAATTACCAACAATCGTTTGTCCTGCAATATCACGCCCGAATGCAATTGACAAATTGGAAACCGATTCCTGGAAAACAGCCGTCTCCATGACCTCACGCATAGTTACAATAGAAACTTCATTATTCGGAACTTCTATCCCTATAGCGGATTTACCTGGAATAGGTGCCTCCATACGGATATCCTTTGCAGCAAGCGCAAGCGCAATGTCATCCGTTAGACTCACAATCCGGCTGACCTTCACACCAATGTCTGGCTGTATTTCATAGCGTGTGACGGCTGGACCACGGACAACCTCCAGCACTTTCGCCCGAACCCCAAAGCTTTCCAGCGTCGCTTCCAGCTTGCGTGCTGTCTGCATGTAATCCTTTTGCCCCATACCTTTGCCTGCATTTTGTGGTTTGGCAAGCAAACGGAACGATGGGAGCTTGTAAGGCTTAGGCGGCGGTGGAGCCGGAATAGCTACATTGTTGCCTTCGGCTTCCCCGTCTGTTCCCCCGCTAGCAATCGTCTGTGCCTGTTCCTGGGCTTCTTCTGATACCCCCTGGATTGTTGCCGAATCGTTCATATCCTTATCCGCATCGGCATTCTCAAAATTACGATCCAGTGGTTCATCAATAATGGAGTCGTTCAGTTCTCCCGCTGTCAGGGACTCTCCAGGTTCAGCCCCTGATCTTTTTTCTTCATTTTTCACTTGCTCAAAGAAGTCCCTAATAATGGGTGATCTTTTTACTGGCATTGAAGCTTCCTGCTCAGCGTGCTCGACCAAGCCAGACATCTCTTCATCCTCGTTGCCATTTCTCCACTTGGGCTGCACGTCGCCAGCTTGATATAAAAGATCTTGTTCATCCTCATCCGCATGGGCAGGTTGTTCTTCCTTGTCCGCCTTATCTGTATTTTTAAGACCAAACAACTGGAAGAAAATTGGCTGTTTGCGTGCTGGAGGCTGCATCTCATCAAAGTCATCATCCATATCTTCCTCATAGGCAGGAATAGGCTCTGCTTTGGGTTTTCTACTTCCACTGCCTTTGCTAGATGCAGAAAGTGGAGTTGCTTTTCCAGCCCATTTTTTTCGCACACTTCCCCCGGCTGTCAGCAGCTTGGTCTTTACAATCCGCACTAATTCCACATAGGACAGTTGGGTCATTAGCATAAAACAAATGACGAACATGACAATCATGATCAGCTTAGCTCCTGTTAGACCAAACAGCCATAACAGAACGGTAAGCTGCAAGGCGCCAACGTAGCCCCCGCTAATATCCTTATTCAGCATAGAGGTATGTCCTTGCTGATCAGGCGACAGTAATTGCTCACGCATATCTATATGTATCTGGCTCATCACTCCGCCCGGCTGAAGCGCGTTGATCGGACCTAAACGCTGCTCCATGGATGAAATAGAACTCATAAGTGTAAAGGCAAATACCAACAACAGCAAACCCGTCTTTCGCGAGTTCCACTGGTTCGGCCACTTGCGGTGAATCATCACCATCAGACCATAATAAATGCCAATCAGGGGGATCACAAAATAGAATTTCCCCAATACAAGCCCAAACATCTTGGATAGCGACCGACCGACTGCCGCTTCACCCGACAACGCAATGACCGCCAATGTAATCAGCACAATGCCGTAAATTTCATATTTTAAAACTCCACCAAATATGGCTTTCTTTTTTCTTTTTCTTCTTCTGGACATACAAGGTCACCCCCCAGAAGAATATTATACCACGTCACTCGCTATCCGCACATATGTTCTTTTTCAGCAGTAAATGACCTATTCCTGTACGATTCGACAGCTTCTATGACCACTCGATAACCTGACCTGGTCCATAACGAGGATCGAGGTAGGCTTCCAATGGACAGTCCAACAGCCTTACAATGATCCCTCGCCGACTTTCAAGCGGCTGTACCTGCATAAGCAGACCGTTTACTCGAACCTCTACAAGTTCCTCAGCCTCCTTCCACATTCCCTCCCATACCAATTCCATCGGCATTACAGTATACAACGTCATTGGGGCAGCTCCTTGCTGTGCTCACTTGAAGGAGTTCCTGTAGGATTGCCAGTTGGATTGGGTGGAAAAGAGGCATATGGAGTCTGCTGCGGAGTCCCTGTCATCCCGTTTTGCTGACGGCGCGCTTCAATGATGGTATTCAACTGTTTTAGCGCCTCTCCTATACCACCAACCGCATCCATCAAACCGTATTTTACAGCATCAGCTCCCCCAACTGCTGTACCAATATCACGATTTAACTCTCCGGTTTTGAACATCAGCTCCTTGAACCGCTCTTCTGTAATACGGGAATGAGAAACGACAAATCGTACGACACGCTCCTGCATTTTTTCCATATATTCAAAAGTTTGTGGGACTCCAATGACCAGGCCGCTCATACGAATCGGATGAATGGTCATCGTCGCACTTTCGGCAATGTAAGAATAAGTAGATGATACGGCAATCGGCACACCGATGCTATGTCCTCCACCTATGACAATGGTCACTGTTGGTTTACTCATGGATGCGATCATCTCAGCAATAGCCAGTCCTGCCTCTACATCACCACCAACTGTATTCAGCAAAATCATTAATCCTTCGATACGTGGGTTTTGCTCGGCCGCTACCAACTGTGGAATAATGTGTTCATATTTTGTTGTTTTGTTTTGAGGCGGTAAGATGAGATGTCCTTCAATCTGACCGATAATCGTCATGCAAAAAATATTGGACTCGCTTCCGGGCATCGAGGTTTGACCCAGCTGCTGTAAAGCCTCCATCGCAGGTAAGGCGGGTCTTTGTCCAACTTCTGGTTGTTCTGGCGCTTCCGTTTCCTCGTTGCTAGAAAATATATTGCTGTAATGTTCCATGTGGGTGATCTTCCTTTCGGTTTACGCATCTATGTGTCCCGTATTCACCCTATAGTATGGGATGGAAATGGAATATTTTATACTCCCCCCATGCCTTTCCTCAACCGGAAAATCAAAAAAAGCCTCTCTCCCCGCGGAAACCGTCCAATATTTCCTGCGGGGAGAGAGGCGACTGTGTGCCTGTGACTTAAGTTTTTAATTCAAGTTTTCGAACATATTTCAATTGAATCACACTTCCATTATAATTGGCAGAATCATCGGTCTGCGACGGGTTTGCTCATACAAGAAGCGACCCAGTGCATCCTTAACATTTGTCTTGAGGGAAGCCCATTCATTTACATTTTCACTCATGAGCTTATGCAGTGTACTTGAAACAATACGATTTGCTTCATCCAGCAAACCTTCTGATTCACGAACATACACGAAACCACGGGAAATGATATCTGGACCCGACTTAATGGTGCCATCTTGCTTGCTCAGTGTGACAACCACTACCAAAATACCGTCCTGTGACAACAATTTGCGGTCGCGCAATACGATATTTCCTACATCGCCTACGCCTAGTCCATCGATCAGTACGTTACCTGCTGTAACCTTACCAGCCCTGCGTGCTCCGCCATTCTGAATCTCAATAACTTCACCGATATCCGTGATAAAGATATTTTCAGGCTCGATACCTACTCCTTCAGCAAGAAGAGCGTGACGACGCTGCATTCTGAACTCACCGTGAATTGGCAAGAAGAATTTTGGTTTCATCAGATTCAGCATCAGCTTGAGTTCTTCCTGGCTGCCGTGTCCAGAAACGTGGATACCAGGATTAGCTGCGCTGTAGTAGACATTAGCACCCAGACGGAACAGCTCATCGATAGTACGTCCAACATATTTTTCATTACCTGGAACCGGAGTAGCTGCGATGATTACGGAGTCCCCTGGAAGAATGTCTACCTTACGATGTGTCGAACGAGCCATTCTTGTCAAAGCCGACATTGGTTCACCTTGACTACCTGTGCAGAGAATAACTACGCGATCCGCTGACATTTTGCCAACTTCTTCAGGCTCAATCAGCATTCCATCTGGAATTTCCAAATAGCCCAAATCAGAAGCAATACCTACGACATTAACCATGCTGCGACCAATAACTGTTACTTTACGTCCTGTTGCTTCAGCAGCATTAATGACTTGCTGAATGCGATGTACGTTCGAAGCAAAAGTGGCTACGACCACACGCTGTCTTGACTTGCGGAAAATATCTTCCAGCACAATGCCAACGCTCTTTTCCGAAGGTGTAAAGCCCGGTTTTTCGGCATTGGTACTGTCTGACAAAAGAGCCAGTACGCCACGTGTGCCAATTTCAGCCATACGCTGCAAATCTGCATATTGTCCGTTCACCGGAGTATGATCAAATTTGAAGTCTCCTGTATGAACAACAGCTCCTTCAGGAGTATCAATGCAAACACCTACGGAATCAGGAATACTATGGTTGGTTTTGAAGAAAGTTACTTTCAATGTGGAGCCCAGCTTGATTTCGGAATCAGCATTGATCAAAATACGTTTGGTTTCACCAAGCAAATTCGCTTCCTTCAGCTTGTTTTCCACCAATCCCAGCGTCAATTTGGTACCATATACAGGTACATTCAAATGTTTCAGCACGTAAGGCAAACCGCCGATATGGTCCTCGTGACCATGTGTCAGCACAATGCCTCTTACTTTGTCGCGGTTCTCTGTAAGGTAGGAAATATCAGGAATAACGATATCAATGCCAAGCATGTCCTCTTCCGGAAATTTCAAACCGGAATCCACCACGACAATGTCATTGCCGTATTGAACGACATACATATTTTTCCCGATTTCACCGACGCCGCCCAAAGCGAAAATCATCAATTTATCGTTGTTTGTTTTTTTAGACAAATGAATCTAAACCTCCTATGGTAGTTGGACGTCGTACCTTGATTTGTTATTTAATTTTCAAAAAAATACCGCACCCAGTCACTTGACCCCATTATACATGATTAAAATACGAAAAAACAAGTCATCCTGTTCGTTACGCTAGGTTTCCCATTGCCTTCTCAAACCATAAGTATATGACATTTTATCTACATGCCTGGTTAACAGCACAGCAAAAAGGACGTTCTATAAGAACGCCCTTCATGACGGAGGACCTTGTCAGACGATAACCCAGTCGGTGTTATACCACCAGTTGCCTTTACCAAGGTACTCCTTATATTCATTAACATGTTACCTCTATTTCATTTTAGCGGATAAATAAATTATTAATAAACTTCGCTTCATCCTCGGTAGGAGGAATAAGCGGCAACCGAACAGAACCTACCTTAATCCCCCGTAGTTCTAGTGCATACTTAACAGCCACCGGATTAGGTAAAGGATGCGGACAGTTGAACAAGCCCTTAAAAATCGGGAACAACTGCTGATGCAGTTTTGCTGCCTCTTGTGCGTGTCCCCCCACAAATGAATCCATCATCTGCTTCATTTCTGCACCTATCACGTGACTCGCTACGCTGATAATGCCATAAGCACCTACAGCCATGGCAGGCAGTCCGGATGCATCATCCCCGGAGTAAACCAGAAAACCTTCTGGTGCTGCCGCTGCAATCTGTGTAACCTGTGCAAGTGATGCACATTCTTTAGTTCCTACAATGTTCGGAATTTGTGCAAGTCGCAGTGTCGTTTCCACTGTTAGGCTCGCACCGGTACGGCTCGGAACATTATACAGTATAGCTGGAAGGGATGTGGAGTTTGCAATACTTTGGAAATGTTGATACATCCCTTCCTGATTCGGTTTATTATAATATGGCACTACCAGCAGTACACCGTCTGCTCCCGCCTGCTCCGCAGCACGGGTGAGATGGATGGAATGACGTGTATTATTGCTTCCCGTTCCGGCAATAATTTTACATCGCCCAGCTGCTTTTTCTACAACAAATGCAAACAACTTTATTTTTTCATCATCGCTCAGGGTAGGAGACTCCCCTGTTGTTCCAGATACAACAAGTGACTCTGAATGTTGTTCTTCTATTAAGTAATCAATCAACGAGGACAATGCAGTCCAGTCAATCTCTCCTTGCTGATCAAAAGGTGTCACCATTGCGGTAATCAATCTGCCGAAGTTCACCATGCTGCCTCCTTTTTTTGCAAGTCCGAGCACGAACAATGCGCCTATTGATGGAGTTCAAATTTATTATGCAATGCGCGTACAGCCTGCACCATATCTTCTTTTTTAACAAGTACCCAGATCGTGGTGTTGGAATCTGCCGATTGAAGGATCTGTACGTCTGATTCTGTCAATGCCTCCACAATTGTCGCCATAATACCTGGTACCCCGTTGATACCACCGCCTATGACCGAAACTTTAGCACACCCGGCCAGTATCTTAGGCTCTAGGCCTAAACCGTTAAGTACTTCAACTGCTTTGCTTCCATCATTGTCAAATACGGTGTAAACCGCGCCTGATGGAGTTACATTAATGAAATCGACGCTGATTCCATGTTCAGCCATAGATTTGAATACTTGTAATTGCAAGTGCTCAAAACCCGGCTTTAATTCAACAGTAATTTGAGTAACATTGCCGACATACGCAATACCGGTCACGAAACGGTCTACGATATCTGCCTGCACGTCCTTAAAGCCCTCCGGGTGGGTAACCAGCGTCCCCTCTCCTTCGGAGAAGGTAGAGCGAACCCGGACCGGAATATTAGCCTGCATGGCGATTTCAACAGCACGAGGATGGATCACTTTTGCTCCCTGATGAGCCATATTACAAATTTCCGTATAGCTAACATGTGCAAGCGGCTTCGCATTTTCCACAATACGTGGGTCCGCGGTTAATATACCGTTCACATCCGTATAAATATCAACCATATCCGCATGCAGGGCAGCACCAAGCGCAGTAGCTGATGTATCGCTGCCTCCCCGACCAAGGGTTGTCATATCACCGTCCGCAGTTTGTCCCTGAAAACCTGTCACAATGACAACTCTGCCTTGGTTCAACTCTTCCACAATGCGGTCTGGCTTTATATCTAAAATACGAGCATTGCCATATTGATCATCCGTAACAAAACCTGCCTGTGCTCCAGTCAGCACCGTAGCAGGGATACCTTCCTTCTCCATCAGGCTACATAATGTAGCGGCAGAAATGATTTCACCACAGCACAGCAGTAAATCGCGTTCGCGCTTTGGAAGACTGTCGCCGTTTGACGCCGCCCAATCCAGCAGCGTATCTGTGGCATAAGGCTCCCCTTTCCTCCCCATGGCCGACACAACAACAACCAATTGAAAATTTTGCTTCAGTTCCCGCTTCACATGTGCCAGCACAAGTTGACGCGCTTCAGGCGTGGATAGCGAGGTTCCCCCAAATTTTTGCACCAAAATACCCATTATTCTTCCCCCATGTTACTCCCTGCTTTAGGAACGTTACTCCGCATTTGCAGCAATAATTTCCGCGATTTGCACCGCGTTCCATGCCGCTCCCTTGAGCAGATTGTCGGATACGACCCACAGATTCAAACCACGGCTATTGCCCAAATCACGACGTACACGCCCTACGAACACGTCAGGTTTCCCTGCAGCTTCGGATGCCAGCGGATAAAGCTGGGCAGCAGGATCATCTACCAGCGTTACTCCGGGTGCGGAAGCCAGCAGATTACGGACTTCTTCTAGATCATAATCTTTTTTAAGCTCTACATAGACAGATTCCGAGTGACCGCATACAACAGGAATACGCACACACGTAGCTGTTACGTCTACAGAATCGTCACCCAGTATTTTTTTCGTTTCGCGCACCATTTTCATTTCTTCCAGTGTATAACCATTATCCTGGAATTTATCGATTTGCGGAATAGCATTGAAAGCAATCTGATGCTTTACTGGTAACGAACCTACCGGCAGCAGATCTGGCTGAACGTCATCACCGTTAAGAATTGCTGCGCTTTGACGATTCAATTCATCAATAGCACGGCTTCCAGCGCCGGATACGGCCTGGTAGGTGGATACTATGATACGAGAAATGCCATACTGATCATATAATGGTTTCAAAGCAGCTACCATCTGAATGGTGGAGCAGTTCGGATTAGCGATAATTCCCTGATGCTCGGCAATCTTGTCGCTGTTCACCTCAGGTACTACAAGAGGAGCTGTCGGTTCCATTCGAAATGCGTTGGTATTGTCAATGCAAACCGCTCCATGACGAACAGCATGCGGCGCCAGTTCCTTACTTACATCTCCGCCTGCACTAAACAAAGCAATGTCGATTCCTTCAAAGCTGTCGGGGGTAGCAATTTCTACTGGAATCTGCTGACCTTTAAAGCTAATTAACGTGCCGGCAGAACGAGGCGAAGAAAGAAATTTGATTTTGTCCACCGGAAAATCTCGTTTTTCCAGCAGATTTACGATCTGTTCCCCTACAGCGCCTGTCGCTCCAACGACAGCTACATTAAACTTTCTATTGCTCATCTGGTGTATCTCCCCTTCTCGACTAAAAAACCATTTTTTATTCTGAAAGCATCCACCGCCAACAAGAAATTAGACCCGATGAATTATCGAATCGTCTTCTAGGCGAGGGATGCTCAGCAGTTAACTATAGTACTTCATGGGGTCTTGCGTTCCACAATCATCGGCTGAATCTGTCTGCCCTGCAATGCTTCATAGGCAGCCTCTGGAATCAACTCCATATTGGCTACAAGCGAGTTCGGCTTTTTGACTGGATTATCCTGTCCGAACGGCACAAAAAAGATGTTCTTGGCTACTAGTAACTTGGCGATATTGGCAGCATTTAGACCAAGTCCATCATTAGTAGATATGGCTAAAAGAAGTGGACGACCATTGCGTAAATGCGCCTTGGCAGCCATTAAAACCGGACTGTCTGTCATCGCATTCGCTAACTTGCTCATCGAATTCCCCGTCAAAGGTGCAATCACCAGCACATCGAGCATTTGGGAGGGCCCCAGTGGTTCTGCCTCCACAATTGTAGAAATGATATCATTCCCTGTTATATCTTTCAACTGTTTTTGCCAACTTTGCGAAGTACCAAAGCGAGTATCCGTTGTTAGTACGGTATTGGATATAATCGGAACGACCTTCGCACCCTCATCAACAAAGCGCTGTATAACAGGCATTACCTCTTCAAATGTGCAATGTGAGCCTGTAATTGCATAACCTACCGTTTTCCCTTGCCAACTCATTGTGCATCCCCCCGATCAGGATTATCTTCCATTAACAACTGCACCAGCGTATTCGCTATAATAGTACCAGCAGTTTTGGGAGCAACAATACCAGGAAGACCGGGGGCAAGCATAGCCGTAATTCCACGCTTTTCCGCATATCGGAAATCACAACCGCCTGGGGCGGAAGCAAGATCTATAATCACGGTGCTCAGTGGCAATTTAGACAGGATTTGCGCTGTGATAATCATAGAGGGTATCGTATTAAAAATCAAGTCAACCCCCTTTGTCTCATTCGCTAAATCCCTTGTCATAAAAGGCTTCCAACCCATCTCCACGGCTCTCGCTGCATCCTCTGCCCGCCGTACTCCAACTCTCACTTTGGCTCCCAACCCCTGTAGTGCCCTTGCCATGGTAAATCCAGTCCGTCCCATGCCTAGAACCATACACTCTGCACCATGAATCGTAAAATCAGTATGCTGAATTGCCATCATCAGTGCGCCTTCAGCCGTAGGTATAGAATTGTATATGGCCACATCATCTCTGTCCAGCAGCTCAACCAGCTTCAATTCATGTCTGGTACAAATTTCTTTTAAGTACGTTCGTGCCATCCCTGTATATACAACGCAATGCGATGGAAGAGCAGCAGCATGCTCATTCAGAAACTGAAGCTTTTGTGTTCCGAAGAGTGCACTCACGTTGCCTTCCTCATCACATCCCACCACCGGCAGAATCAGTGCGTCTGACGATTCCAGCAGCTTGACAGACATTGACTCTAATGTGACTCCTTTGAGTGGTACTTCGAGCTTGTCAAAGCCAATCACAGTGACGGTAGCATCCATGTCCACACATTTGCGGATTACCTCAAGCTGCCTCGCATCCCCACCCAAAACAACGATGCGCATTCCTGTTAGCATCCGGATCACTCCTTTCCGAGACACGATATGCTTTTAGTCTATGCAGATGCCCGGGAAGGGGTGAAAAAACACAAAAAAAAGCCGCCCCTCTACGGAACGACTTTTATGTGTATGCTTACTCTAAAGCAAGTAATATTGAGACTTTTATAAAATGGACAATTGCATTACATTACATTGCAAGTTTTGCAAGTGAGCCGCAGATTCAGCGCCCTGTATGACCAAAGCCTCCAGCCCCACGCACGGTTTCAGACAAATGCTCTACTTGCTTCAGCTCGACCTCAGGCACAATCTGAAATACCATTTGTGCAATTCGCTCATTGCGCGTAATGGTGAACGGTTCTTCGCCTAAATTGATAAGAAGCACCTTAATTTCCCCACGATAATCTGCATCAATCGTTCCAGGTGTGTTAAGACAAGTGATACCATGCTTGAGAGCCAGTCCACTACGAGGACGGATTTGTGCTTCTAATCCTGCTGGCATAGCTATTGCAAATCCAGTTGGAACGAGACAACGTTTGCCGGGTTCCAGAACCAAATCCTCCTGTACTGCTGCATACAAGTCAAACCCGGATGCAAGCTCTGACATTTTACGGGGTAGCTCTATATCTTCATTGCCCCCGAGTCTGTTAATTTCAACGTAAGTTAACAAAATAGTCCCTCCTCATATCCTTAACCGCTGAATCACTTGCTCCGACCATGGACAGAGCAAACGGCTCCGAAAACATCCGATCCAGCACTTTGTTCACATCATCAGCCGTCACTTGATCGATGTGTTCGATCATTTGATCCAGCGTATAATGCTGACCTAACATTAACTCATTCTTTCCAAGACGATTCATTCGACTACCTGTACTCTCAAGGCTTAAGATCAGACTTCCTTTTAGCTGCTCCTTGCCTTTACGAAGCTCAGTAGCGTCCAAGCCGTTGACAGCCACATCTCGCAACAGCTCCAGCGTCAAATCGAGCACGTCCTTTGTTTGCTTAGGAGCCGTACCTGCATAAATCGTGAACATTCCACTATCTGCATGGGAGCTATGATAGGAATAAACCGAATAAGCCAGTCCACGTTTTTCACGAATTTCTTGGAATAAACGTGAGCTCATGCCCCCGCCGATCGCGTTATTCAGCAAAACCATAGCATACTGAAGATCGTCGCCTATTGCAAATCCAGGCAGGGACAGACAAATATGATTCTGCTCTGTTGCTTTCTCGTGATACAACAGCTTGCCGTTAAACGCAGGTACTGTCAGCGGCGAAACGATTCCGTGATTATCGAAATGTCCAAAATGTTGCTCCAGCAATTCTACAAGCCGATCGTCAACATTACCAGCCACACTGATAACTGTATTGTCGATTGTATAGTGCTCCTTCATATATTGGCTGAGATGTGAGCTGTCCATAGCTAGCAGATGATTTTCGGTTCCAAGAATCGGATAAGCCAGTGGATGTTCACCATAGGCCGCCAGAGATACAAGATCATGCACCATATCATCCGGTGTGTCCTCGTACATGGAGATTTCCTCCAAAATCACATTTTTCTCTCTTGCCAGCTCTTCCCCATCCAATTTGGAATGAAAGAACATATCAGACAGTACATCGACCGCGATCGGTAGATGCTCATCTAGCACTTTCGCATAATAGCACGTATATTCCTTCGAAGTGAAAGCATTAACATTTCCTCCGATGGCGTCAAATTGCTCAGCGATTTCCTTAGCACTAAAACGCTCGGTTCCTTTGAAAAGCATGTGTTCAATAAAATGAGAAATACCGCTATTGTCCGGTGTCTCATTTCGGGAACCGGTTTTAACCCAGATGCCGAAAGAAACAGAACGCACGGTTGGAATTTTTTCAATGACCACTCTTAGGCCGTTTTTGAGTTGAATTCTTTCCACGCTTGGCCCTCCTAAACTGAATTGCATACTTAGCCATAATGTTCAATCCTAACAGAAAAAAGACGTTCACTCAACCGGAGCTGGTAGCTGCCGATCAGGGGAAAGCGTCTGACTGACTGTTCCAGGCACAAGTCCTTTACTACGAATGGCATGGATCATACCCTTGAGAGCAGCAGCGGAGGAATCTGTTGGGTGCATCAATATCAGGGAGCCGGACTCCACCTTACTGCTGATTTTATGAATCACCGATTCCGGCGATGGATGTCTCCAGTCTACGGTGTCTAAAGTCCACAGTACTGTTTTGAGCCCATGCTCTGCCGCTATATCCACCGTTTGTTGATTAAAATCGCCCGATGGAGGGGCAAACCAAATATTTTTGACACCTAAAGTTTGTTGCAGAAGCTCTTCCGTCTTTTCGATTTCTTGTACGGCTCTAGCCCGGCTCAGACGGCTCATATCCGGATGAGAGTAGGCATGATTAGAAAGCTCATGTCCTCTTTTTTGAATTTCCTTGGCGAGTTCAGGATTTTTTTTCAGCCAGCTTCCATCAAGAAAAAAAGTGGCCTTCACCTTCTCCTGATCCAATGTATTCAATATAGGCTCGATAAACTCATTACCCCATGCTACATTGATCATGAAGGAGACCATTGGTTTTTCAGGATTGCCCCTGTAAATTGGGACATTGCCCAGTTGATTTAAATGTATTTTGGGTGCCAGTTGGCGATATACATATTGAATAGGCCGATCTGGTGCTGCAATGGCTTTGCGATAGGTAGCATCCACATCGACCTCCAGTCCGTTATAACCTGGGATAGCCTTCCATACCCTGTCGACCTTGGCATCAACTGGTTCCCTTCGCTGACGCGCTGCTTCTGTCTTTAATCGCTGCATAAGCGCATTATCAGGTAAAGGTGCTACCGCCATCGTGGGCACAGCTTCAGGCTCTTCAGTTCCTGTAACATCTCCATTGCGTAATTGACTAGCATAGTCACGAACCCCGCTAAACTGCCCAATTACCAGTGTGATGGCTAAACTGGCTACCACCCACACTGCACGTTTCACCCTACTCATCATTCCTTCATCCTCCCGCTCGTTTGTCCACATTGTATGCGAGGAGGACAAGATCTATGACGTAGCAAACTATAGAAGCTCGTTTAGACACAGCATATGCATATGTATGAAAAAAGAGCCAGAAACGTAGCTCTGCCTCTTTCCAAAAGCTTAATTAATGCTATTCAAATCCCTATCCAACATAAACGTATTGACAGCCATTACTGTGGCTCGCAAAGCATAACCTAGGACTTTGCAGGAGCTTCAGCTGTCAATACTGCCTTACGCGACAAATTGACACGACCTTGCTGATCGATCTCAGTTACTTTCACCGTTATCGTATCGCCAATAGCAATGACATCTTCAACTTTGGCTACACGCTCAGTAGACAGTTGAGAAATATGAACCAGACCATCTTTACCCGGTAAAATTTCAACAAATGCGCCAAATTTTTCAATCCGTTTGACTGTACCGATGTAAATCTCGCCGACCACGACTTCTTTTACGATACCTTCAATAATGGAACGCGCCTTCTCATTCATCTCTTGATTCGTAGAGGCGATGAACACACGACCATCTTGTTCAATATCGATCTTCACGCCGGTTTCTTCGATGATCTTGTTGATGATTTTACCACCAGCTCCAATAACATCACGGATTTTGTCCGGGTTAATGTTCATTGTCATAATTTTCGGAGCATACGGAGACAACTGTTCACGTGGTTTCTGGATCGCTTCCATCATTTTGCTAAGAATGAACAAACGTCCTTCTCTAGCTTGCTTAAGCGCATCCTGTAAAATTTTGCGGTCAATGCCGTCAATTTTAATATCCATTTGAATGGCAGTTACGCCTTCCGCTGTACCAGCAACTTTAAAGTCCATATCGCCCAGATGATCTTCCATGCCTTGGATATCCGTCAATACGGAAACATGATCTCCATCCTTGATCAATCCCATAGCCACACCTGCAACTGGAGCTTTAATCGGTACACCTGCATCCATCATAGCCAGTGTGCTTGCACAAATACTAGCTTGTGAGGTCGATCCATTCGATTCCAGCACTTCGGAAACTAGACGGATCGTGTACGGAAATTCAGTTTCAGAAGGAATTACTTTGGAAAGTGCACGCTCACCCAGAGCACCATGTCCGATTTCACGACGACCCGGCGCACGCAAAGGACGAGCCTCACCTACGCTGAATGGAGGGAAATTGTAATGATGCATGAAGCGTTTAGTTTCTTCCAGATCAATACCGTCCAGAATTTGTACGTCTCCTAATGCACCAAGAGTACAAACACTAAGCGCCTGTGTTTGCCCACGTGTAAATAAGCCTGAACCGTGCGTACGCGGCAAAATGCTAGTATCACTTTCAATCGGACGAATTTCGTCAAGCTTACGACCATCAGGACGCACTTTATCATGCGTAATCAGACGACGGACTTCTTCCTTAACGATATCATAGAGAACTTCGCTCACATCGCTTAACAGCTCAGGTGTCTCTATGTATTGTGCTTCAAAATGAGCAACGGTCTCTTTGTTAACTGCATCAATCGCCTCTTGACGGGCATGTTTTTCTGCAATTTTAACAGCTTCCACCAAACGCTCAGCTGCATAAGCACGTACTTCACTGTTCACTTTTTCATCAACAGCATGCAGCTTAACCTGCATTTTCTCTTTACCTGCTACTTGCACCAATTGTTCAATAACTGCCACAATGTTCTTAATCTCATCATGTCCGAACATAATAGCTTCGAGCATAACTTCCTCTGGAATTTCATCGCCTTCTGCTTCTACCATCATAATGGCATCTTTCGTTCCGGCTACAACGAGGTACAGATCGCTTGCATTCTGCTGTGCAATATCTGGATTAATTACAAATTGCCCGTCTACACGACCTACAGCAACACCGCCTATTGGTCCATTAAAAGGTACATCCGAAATACTGAGTGCTGCCGAGGTTCCAATCATGGCTGCAATTTCAGGTTCGCAATCCTGATCAACACTCATAACTAGGTTCAACACCTGTACATCATTTCGGAAACCTTCAGGGAACAATGGGCGAATTGGACGGTCTGTCAAGCGACTGGATAAAATCGCCTTTTGACTCGGGCGTCCTTCACGCTTAATAAATCCGCCAGGAATTTTCCCTACAGCATACAATCTTTCCTCATAGTTCACGGTCAGCGGAAAAAAGTCCAAATCTTTGGGTTCACGGGAAGCGGTCACAGTACATAGCACAACTGTTTCTCCGTAACTTACTTTAACTGCCGCATTGGCTTGTTTTGCA
This sequence comes from Paenibacillus ottowii, assembly GCF_050516475.1. Lineage (NCBI taxonomy): Bacteria > Bacillati > Bacillota > Bacilli > Caryophanales > Paenibacillaceae > Paenibacillus > Paenibacillus ottowii. Next base: position 3,660,692 of record NZ_CP191577.1, read on the forward strand.
AGACGTCCTGTTTCAAGCACCAGCTTTCTTCCGCCGAGTTGCATTTCTACGCGTTGCTCCATGGTATCCCTCCATTTCATTTCATCGTAAAAGTTCTATACATATCCAGTATTTCCTGCGCAGGTCTTATTCATAAGAAGCCCAACAGACAAATTAGGAAATGTAATTCAAAAAAAGATTCCTCATTTCAAAAAAGAACCCGGCTGCTGTCCGCCGTCGCCTTAGCAGGGACAAGCGGTGAACAACCAGGCTTCTTTTCTCATTACATGTCTGAAAATTAACGACGCAGTCCGAGACGCTCGATCAACGCACTGTAACGTTTAACATCAGTCTTCTTCAGGTAAGCCAAAAGTTTACGACGCTGACCGACCATTTTCAACAACCCGCGGCGGGAGTGATGGTCTTTCTTGTGCGAACGAAAGTGACTTTGCAAGTTGACGATGTTTTCAGTAAGGATAGCGATTTGTACCTCAGGTGATCCTGTATCGGATTCATGAGTTTTGTACTCCTCGATCAATTGCTGTTTACGCTCTTGAGTCAATGCCATCCTGTTCACCTCCTTCATTATAATCGCCATTAGCCTCGTAACCGCCGGTGAAAGCGGACAACCAAGCTAAGGTTCATCGTTGTTTACACAACATAAGTCAGTATACCATAGCGCCTGTCTTATGTAAATAAATTAGCCCAGCAGCTTTTTAGCCGTTTGTGCGTCATTGCCAATTTGATTAATCAACTCATCCACCGACGAGAATTTGCGTTCAGGGCGGATGTAATGATGAAGTTCAACGAGCACAGGCTCCCCATAAATTTGTTGATTAAAATCAAAAAGATGTACCTCAAACGACGGATTCAGCACACCTTCATGAAAAGTAGGCTTAACCCCTACATTCATTACACCATTTATCCAATGATCACCTACGAGCGCCCGTACAGCGTATACACCCTTAACCGGAATGACATAAGAATCATCCAGCTTAAGATTAGCTGTCGGAAAACCGATTGTGCGTCCGCGTTTCTCACCATCCATCACAGTACCCTGGATACGATAAGGGCGTCCCAACCAGCGCGAAGCATGTGCCAAATCCCCCGTCTGTAAAGCACGGCGAATGCCTGAGCTGCTTACCTTATCCCCATCCAGCTCAAATGGTGGTACAGTGTAGACAGACATCAGGTCTCCTCCCAGCTTCCGAAGCGTATCCTCGTGCCCGGCTCCCCGGTGGCCAAACCTAAAATCAAAACCTACTACAGCCGTTCGAATTTGTAATGGAAGCAACACATCAGTTATAAAATCCTCTGGGCTGACCTTGGAAAATTGTTCGTTAAAACTTAAAATATAAAGTACATCCACGCCCATATCGGCCAAAATGGTCTGCTTGTCTGCAAGCGGTGTTAAATAACCTTCATAATCGCCTTTTTTCATGACTTCCTTCGGATGAGGGTGAAATGTCATGACAGATACTGGCACTTTCTGTTCACGAGCGAGCGCGACGGCCTTGCGTATCACGCTTGCATGTCCCAGATGAAGGCCGTCGAACTGGCCGATCGCCGTGACTTGTGGACGTCCCCATTGCTGCAATAGCTCATCACTCAATGGATAAGATAACGATACGGTAATCATATTCATTCACCTGCATTTCACATCATTTGACTAACTTCGTCAAAAATTATAGCACAATTCATGGTGAAAAACGTCTTTAGGCATAATTTCACGGAAGCCTAACCGTGCCTAGGGGAAGTTTTCTGACGATTATAGAATGGTTCAGCTCCGCTGAGAATTTGTAAATTCTATACGCTTAAAAAAACTTTAATTGGGGCGATCGCGCCTGATTCATCCCGTCCATATATGCCTAAAAATGTTTTATCCTCTTTATAGAGCCGGAACGGCTGGCTGTCCGTTACCGGTGGTGAAATCATACTCAGCGACAAGCGTTGACCTTGCAGAGCCGCAGCTGCCTTGGCTTCAGCCACTGTATGCTCGGGCATATAATCAATTGCTTTATCAGTGGCAATAAGCCGCTCACTCAGGCTGCCATCCGCTACATAGCGTTCAATTTCTTCGAATGTTAAACAATGTTCTGCAGTAATTCCCGCAGACATAGTTCGCTCCAGCTTAACCATCGTTGAAGGATATCCTAATTCACGGCCAATATCAACACATAGCGTACGGATATAAGTCCCTTTGGAGCATAAAGCACGAAAAGAAATATCCACATGCGGTCCCATCTTCGCAAAACCTGTCATTTCGAGCTCATAAATACTCACTTCACGACTTTTACGCTCCACAGTTTTGCCTTCTCGAGCCAGCTCGTATAAACGTTTTCCATCTACTTTGAGTGCAGAGTACATTGGTGGAACCTGGGAAATCGTACCAACAAAACGTTCCAAAACCGCTTTGGCTTCCATTTCGGTCACCTCAACCGAACGTTCGCTCTCTTCTGTAATTGTCCCAGTCAGGTCTTCGGTATCCGTAGCAATACCTAAGCGCAGTGTAGCCTGGTACTCCTTGGGCCGCTCTTGCATATATTCCACCACTCGGGTAGCGCGTCCCAGACACAACGGCAGTACACCGGTTACCTGTGGATCTAGCGTTCCGGTATGTCCAATTCGCTTCATCCCCAACAAACGGCGAGCCTTGGCCACGACATCATGAGAGGTAAATCCAGCAGGCTTATAGACAGGAAGAACACCTTCCCATACTGCCTGCCCCTTATTTATTGGATTCATAGCTCAGACTTCACCCGCCCTACAACGGTCTCGATGATATCTTCCAGCTTCCCCTCTACCCGACAGCCGGCCGCGCGTACATGTCCACCACCCCCGAAGGATTGAGCCAGCGCAGCTACATCAACATTCCCTGCCGATCTCAAACTTGCCTTGGCCGCTTGATCATTAATAACTTTAAAGAAAATGCCTACTTCAACCCCACGGATATTTCTTGGATAATTCACGATGCCTTCCAAATCCTCATTTACAGCACCACATTCTACCATATCATCAGGTGTTACAACGACCCAGGCAACTTTCCCATCCTCCGACATCGTGAGCGTTTGCAATGCCTTGGTCAGCACTTTCATTTGGGGAAATGTCATTTCCTCAAGTAGTTTCTCGGACAAAAACGGACCATCCACTCCGTAAGCAAGAAGCTGTGATACCGTAGACATCACTTTCGGTGAAGTGTTGGAGTAGCGGAAACCTCCTGTATCCGTCAGCAATCCGGTATATACAGCCGTTGCCACTTCAACGTCCCAGGCTACTGCAAACTTTTCCAATAAATCAAACAAAATCTCCGCTGTTGCCGCAGCGTCCGACTTAATTACATTAACCGCACCATAAGCATCATTTGTTGGATGGTGATCAATATTCAGAATAATGGCATCTTCCGTAAAAAACTGCTCTGTCAAGCCAACACGACGGTAATCAGCACAATCTACACAAATGATCCGGTTGTATTTCCGTTCTGGCGGTTGTTGATTCATATCCATAATCTCATCGGCATGCCATAAAAAATCCATGCGTTTAGGAATAGGTCCCTCATTCAACATGGTGAATTTCTTCCCCAGACATGAGAGAAGCCAGCCCACCGTTACGGTGGAGCTGACTGCGTCTCCGTCCGGCTGTACATGCGATACGATCAGGTAATCATCATGCTCCAGAATAAATTCCTTCGCTTGTTGAAGTGCCTGTTCATAGGTATGCATTGCCGTCTCCTTTACATTCAGTTCATGGTTCTTCATACTGACAGAAATTTTATCTCATTTCTCGTCCTTGTCGATATCACTCAACAGCTTTTCAATGCGGCTGCCGTAAGCAATAGATTCGTCAATTTTGAAAATCAGCTCAGGAATATGACGAAGTCGTATCCGTTTGCCAAGTTCAGAACGAAGATAACCGTTTGCTTTGTCCAGTGCCTTCAGGGAGGAAGTTTTTTGTTCTTCATCTCCAAGTACGCTCAAGTATACTTTCGCTTGGGACAAATCGTTTGTCACATCGACACCCGTTACCGTAATAAAACCGATACGTGGATCTTTTAATTCGGTCTGTATAAGTAGGCTTAGCTCCTTCTTAATCTGCTCGCCAACTCGACCTGTACGTATTTTAGCCATGGATGCTCACCTCTCTGCCGTTAGCGCTCCACTGTTTCCATGACGAACGCTTCAATAATGTCGGATTCCTTAACATCATTATAACCATCAAGGGTAATACCACATTCGTAACCTTGGGCAACTTCTTTTGCGTCGTCCTTGAAGCGTTTCAGTGAGTCTATTTTACCTTCAAAAATCACGATACCGTCACGGATCAGACGTGCTTCTGCTGTACGCGTAATTTTACCGGACGTTACCATACAACCAGCAATCGTTCCGACTTTAGTAACTTTAAACACGTTACGAACTTCAGCGTGACCGATCACATTTTCCTTATATTCAGGGTCCAGCATGCCTTTCATAGCCTGCTCGATCTCTTCAATAACATTATAAATAACGCGATGCAGACGAATGTCTACTTTTTCAGCTTCCGCTGTAGATTTCGCCTGATTATCAGGGCGAACGTTAAAGCCAATGACAATGGCATTGGATGCCGCAGCCAAAATAATATCGGATTCGGTGATTGCACCTGCACCACTGTGAAGAATTTTAACGCGTACACCTTCAACTTCAATCTTGTTCAAGGAGCCCTTCAGCGCTTCGACAGAACCTTGTACGTCACCCTTAATAATGACGTTCAGATCCTTCATCTCGCCATCCTTGATGTGTTGGAACAGGTCATCCAGCGTTACGCGGGTATTGCTGCCCAGATCAGATTGACGTTGTGTAATCGCACGCTTGTCAGCAATAGCACGAGCTTTGCGCTCATCCTCAAACACCATGAACGGATCGCCAGCAAGTGGAACTTCTGTCAAACCAGTAATTTCAACTGGAGTGGAAGGACCTGCTTCCTTAAGACGACGGCCTTTATCGTTGACCATGGCACGTACACGTCCGAAGCAGTTACCTGCTACGAAAGCATCGCCGACTTTCAGTGTACCGTTTTGAACAAGAATACGAGCTACAGAACCGCGACCTTTATCCAGCTCAGCCTCAATAATGGTACCACGTGCCCGTTTATCTGGATTCGCTTTGTACTCATTCACTTCAGCTACGAGCAGAATCATTTCAAGCAGATCTTCCAGACCCATTCTTTGTTTAGCGGAAACGTTGACGAAAATTGTATCGCCGCCCCACTCTTCAGGTACCAATTCATATTCTGTGAGTTCTTGCTTTACTTTGTCCGGGTTGGCATCCGGTTTGTCGATCTTGTTTACAGCTACGATGATTGGTAGACCCGCTGCTTTAGCATGGCTAATAGCTTCAACGGTTTGTGGCATAACACCGTCATCAGCTGCAACCACAATAATCGTCATATCTGTTACTTGCGCACCACGTGCACGCATAGCAGTAAAGGCTTCGTGACCCGGTGTATCCAAGAAAGTGATTTTTTTGCCGTTAATTTCAACTTGGTAGGCACCAATATGCTGTGTAATACCACCAGCTTCGCCACCGGTTACATTTGTTGAACGAATGGCATCCAGCAAAGTTGTTTTACCATGATCGACGTGCCCCATAATCGTTACAACGGGTGGACGTGTTCTCAAATCCGCTGGATCGTCATTTTCTTCCACAGTTTCAAAACGATCTTCTTCGACTGGGATTTTCACTTCTACCTCAACGCCAAAATCACCAGCAAGCAAGAGAATAGTGTCCATATCTAGTTCTTGGTTGATGGTCGCCATTGTTCCGAGCATAATCAGCTTTTTGATGACTTCTGAAGCATCCTTGTGAAGAAGCTTGGCTGTTTCACCAACAGTCATCTCACCACGCACAATAATTTTCTTAGGCGTGTTGTCGATTTTCTCGCGGCGCTCCTGTTGTTGACCTTTACCACGGTTGTTGAATTTACCACCACGATTGCTGCCCCCGCGGTTGTTGCCTCCACGGCCACCGTTACCACCGCGTCCTCCGCCTTGACGATTATCGTCAAAACGTCCTTGGCCGGAACGGTTACCGCTGTTGTTGGAATTGCCACCTGTACGGTTGCCACCACTGCGGTTCGAATTGTTGCTTCCTGCAGAAGAGGAAGTTCTTACTGCCGCACCACCCTGGCTGCTTCCCTGAGGACGTGAACCTGTGTTATTGCTACCAGTACGCTGTTGTCCTCCCTGCTGTTGACCGTTGCTACGGTTCTGAGCGCCTTGCTGGCCGCCTGGTCTACTAGAACTTTGTTGACTGCGGTTTTGACCGCCCTGCTGACTGCTTTGCGCTTTTGGAGCGCTACTTCGGTTACTGTTTTGGTTGTTGTTTGTCCTATTCATACTTACCTGCTTTTCCTGTTGATTTTTGGTTTGCTCCGTTGACTGATTACTATTCTGGCTTGAACCGGTCTGATTCGAGCTTACTTGCGCCGTGCCTGCTTCGCCTTGCTTGACCGCAGCATTGGATTTAATATTCTTAAAAAAATTTTCCACTTTACCTACGGCATCATGTTCTATGACGCTCATATGGTTGTTTACGGGAATATCCAGCCGTTTAAGAATGGTGATAATTTCTTTGCTGCTCATGTTTAACGATTTGGCGTATTCGTATACCCGCACTTTGTCTTTGCTTTCTTGTTTACTCAATATACTCCACCTCCGACATTATCCCCGCATGTTTCATGATCAATTTCGCGAATCCTTGATCCGTCACAGCTAGCACGACCCGTTCAGGTTTGCCGATGCTGCTTCCCAAGCTTTCCCGGTCAAATCCTATCAATAAGGGGATTTTGTACGTTCCGCATTTGTCGCGGAATTTCTTTTGAGTATTCATTGAAGCATCTTTAGCAAGAATGACCAGCTTGGCTTCTGAAGACCTGATCGCTTTATAAACGATCTCATCACCTGTTAGCAGCTTGCCGGCTCTCATGGCAAGCCCCAATCCAGACAGCGCCTTATTCATCCTGCACGCTGCCTTGTGCCGCCAGGAATTCTTCCTCGACGGCAGCAAAATCACGACTTAGCTGCTCATAAATATCAGGATGGACCGAGTGCTTCAATGCTCGATCCAGTGCCTTGCTCTTTTGAGCCAGCTTGAAGCAGGCGGCTTTGCCGCACAAGTAAGCGCCGCGTCCCGACTTTTTGCCAGTCAAGTCAATCAACACTTCGTCCTCAGGGGTTTTGACGACACGGATTAACTGCTTCTTTGGCATCATTTCATGACAGGCGACACATTTACGCAAAGGTATCTTTCTCTGTTTCATGCATTAACCCCCCTACACTCCGCTTAATCTACAGAAACGGAATCCTGATGCATTTCATCGGTGGATGTTCTCGGTCTGCCGAACTCTTCCTCCGCCTGTGTTTCACTCTTAATATCAATTTTCCAGCCAGTTAGCTTGGCAGCAAGGCGAGCATTTTGCCCTTTGATACCAATCGCCAGCGAAAGCTGATAATCAGGCACTATGACGCGCGCCATTTTCTCTTCTTCAAATACCTGTACTTCAAGCACCTTGGACGGACTCAAAGCATTAGCCACGTATTCATCAACATTATCAGAATAGCGTACAATATCGATTTTTTCGCCACGCAGCTCGTTTACAATGGTCTGTACGCGCGTTCCTCTTGGTCCCACACAAGAACCTACCGGATCAACCTCGGCGTTACGAGAATGAACTGCGATTTTAGAACGGAAGCCTGCTTCACGCGCTACGGAACGAATCTCTACAACACCGTCAAAAATTTCAGGCACTTCGAGTTCGAACAAACGCTTAAGCAGACCCGGATGTGATCGGGACAGCATAATTTGCGGTCCTTTAGTTGTGTTCTCCACCTTGGTAATATAAGCCTTAATCCGATCCAGATGGTTAAACTTCTCATTAGGCATCAGCTCACTCAACGGGAGAACCGCTTCCACCTTGCCAAGATCGATATAAATATTACGTGGGTCTTGACGCTGTACAGTTCCTGTTACAATATCCTCTTCCTTGTCCACAAACTTGTTGTAGATCAGTCCCCGTTCCGCTTCGCGGATGCGTTGGGTCACGACCTGCTTCGCTGTTTGTGCAGCAATCCGTCCAAAATCACGTGGTGTGACTTCAATTTCAGCGATATCCTCCAACTGAAAATGTGGGTTAATCTCACGGGCAGCCGGCAACGAAATCTCGGTACGAGGATCCAATACCTCCTCAACAATCAGCTTGCGGGCATATACCTTAATGACTCCCGAGTTGCGGTTCATATCAACACGCACGTTTTGTGCAGTATTGAAATTCCGTTTGTAGCTGGAAATCAGGGCTGCTTCAATGGCCTCAAACAGCACATCCTTACTGATCCCCTTTTCTCTTTCCAACTCGTTCATTGCTTCAATAAAATCCATACTCATGGATTACTGCTCCCCCTTTCAAATGATGACACCTGCGTACTGGTCGGCACACGAGGCAAAAAAACATGTAGTACATGTCAAACAACAACAATCAAATCTGAATTAAAATATGATCGCGAGCCTTGCACCAGCTACCTTGTCATAAGGAATGGTATGCTTCTTTTGTCCGCTTTTGACGGTGAGTTCCCCATCTTCAAAAGAAAGCAAACGGCCTTCAAATTCTTTCAGACCGTTAATCGGCTCGTATGTAGTAACGAATACGTTTTTGCCTACCGCTTTAGTAACATCCTCCGCTTTTTTCAGCGGTCTCTCGGCGCCTGGTGAAGACACCTCAAGAAAATATGCTGTAGAAACAGGGTCATTTTCATCCAGCTTTTGACCCAAATATTCACTGATCATACTACAGTCGTCCAGATCAATTCCTCCGTCTTTATCTACAAAAACGCGAAGAAACCAATTGCTGCCCTCTTTGACATACTCGACATCGACCAGTTCAAAACCATGCTCATCGAGGTAAGGTTGGGCCATTTCTTCTACTACTGATTTGATCTTTGGTGTGCTCAAAGATTATAACCTCCAAAAGTGAACTTTCCTGTGGTGAAAAAGAGATACCCTATTGCCTTGGGCAATGCTTCTCCATCACCGGCATTTTCATTTTCATTTGATGTAATGTTCATTTTGGGCTCACTGCAAATAAACCGGCGTACCGGTTGCCTGCCCAAAAATACCCTTTTTTTCACGTTGTAACTGTATATCAAACAGTAAAGAGTGGGTTTCCCCACTCTTTTAGCAACGGTTTTATCTCCATGATTACCAAAAAAATTATAACATAACCGTAGTTATGTGACAAGTGCCAGAGCTTGACTACTGTAGTTCTGCTTAAAAGAGAGACAGTTGATTACTCTCTGGCAGACCTCGAAAGCAACCCATTTGCGACAGCATTTCGACAATCGTTTTACTAGCCTTCGATTTCTGTTGAAAATCCTCAACAGACAAAAATTCACCCTGCTCACGGGCAGCTGCGATGTTACGTGCCGCATTCTCTCCAATACCCTGCAGGGCTCCGAATGGAGGAATGAGCGAGTCCCCGTCCACTTTGAAACGAGTCGCTTCGGAACGGTACAAGTCAATGGATTTAAAACTAAACCCGCGAGCCGTCATTTCCAGAGCCATCTCCAGGATTGGAAGCATTCCTTTTTCTTTCGGTGGAGCCTGGAAACCAAGTTGCTCAATTTCGACAATCTTCCGTGCGATCGCATCATACCCCTGACAGCACAGGTCAATATCAAAATCGGCTGCACGTACTGAGAAGTAAGTTGCATAGTACTCAATCGGATGATACAGCTTGAAATACGCCGTACGCACCGCTGAAATAACATAGGCTGCAGCATGCGCCTTCGGGAACATGTATTGGATTTTTAGACAAGAATCAATGTACCACTGCGGTACCTTGCATTTTTTCATCTCTTCAATCCATTCGGCACTAAGCCCTTTACCTTTACGCACGCTCTCCGTAATTTTAAAGGCCAGACCTGCATCCATCCCTGCCTTATAAATCAAAAACAGCATGATATCATCCCGACAACCAATTACGGTCTTGATGTTGCATGTATTATTTTTAATCAACTCTTGTGCGTTCCCCAGCCATACCCCCGTACCGTGAGACAAACCGGAAATTTGCAGTAAATCGGCAAAAGAACTCGGCTGCGATTCTACCAGCATCTGACGTACAAATTTTGTCCCCATCTCTGGCACACCATAGGTGGCGACAGGCGTGCGGATTTGCTGCGGTGTTACACCGAGCGCCTCCGTGGAATTGAACATACTCATCACCTTGGGATCATTCATTGGAATGGTCGTAGGATCGACCCCGGTCAAATCCTGGAGCATTCTCATCATGGTCGGATCATCATGGCCCAGAATATCGAGCTTGAGTAAGTTCGCATCAAAGGCGTGATAATCAAAATGTGTCGTTTTCCATTCCGAGCTCGTATCATCAGCCGGGTACTGCACCGGTGTAATGTCCTCGACCTCAATATAATCGGGAACAACCACGATCCCGCCCGGATGCTGTCCGGTGCTGCGTTTTACACCCGTACAACCAGAAGCCAGCCTGTTCAGCTCAGCTCCGCGCCATTTTTTATGATGTGCTTCTTCATATTTTTTGGCAAAACCAAACGCCGTTTTTTCAGCAACTGTACCAATGGTTCCTGCACGGAAAACACTTTTTTCACCAAACAGGACTTTCGTATAGTTATGGGCAACAGGTTGATATTCACCAGAGAAGTTCAAGTCAATATCGGGAACTTTATCTCCCTTAAAGCCGAGGAACGTTTCAAAAGGTATATCCTGTCCCTCTCCCTTAAGCTTGCCACCGCAATTCGGACAGTTTTTATCTGGCAAGTCAAAACCACTCGGCACACTACCGTCCAGAAACCATTCGCTGTGTCTGCATTCAGGATTACCGCAAATATAATGGGCAGGCAGCGGATTTACCTCAGAAATACCGAGAAACGTAGCTACTACAGAAGAACCAACAGATCCCCGTGAACCTACCAAGTATCCATCCTGGTTAGACTTTTTAACTAGACGCTCAGAAATGAGATAGTTAGCCGAGAATCCATATTTAATAATTGGTTCCAATTCTTTTTCAAGACGCGCTACTACGACCTCAGGCAAGGGTTCGCCATAAATGGATTGAGCCGTCTCATAGCATGTATTACGAATTTCCTCGTCTGCTCCATCCAGCAATGGTGTAAAAAGCTTATCGGGGAACAGTTCCAATTCTTCAAAACGGTCCGCCAGCTCGCTAGTGTTTGTCACAACGACTTCATATGCTTTTTCTTCACCCAAAAACTCGAACTCTGCCAGCATTTCATCCGTTGTCCGCAAATGGGCATCTGGCTTTCGAATATCCTTTAGCGGGCTAAATCCAGTAATGCCGTGAATGGTAATATCGCGGTATAGCTTATCACGAGTTTCCAAATAGTGAACATTGCCAGTAGCAATTACAGGCTTATCAAGTCGCTTTCCTATTTCGCATACTTTGCGAATGGCCGTTTTTATAGCATCAGGCCCGCTTACCAATTGCTTTTCCACCAGATGCATATACATCGTCAAAGGTTGAATTTCTAGCACATCATAAAACTGTGCAATCTCCTCGGCTTCTTCCTCTGACTTGTTCAACACAGCCTCAAAGAATTCACCTTTTTCACAACCAGAGATAATAAGCAATCCGTCTCTCATCGCGGACAATTTCGATTTAGGAATACATGGCACACGCTTGAAATATTCGGTATGAGACATAGAAACCAGTTTATACAGATTTTTCTTACCAACCGGATTAAGAGCATAAATGCAGCAATGGAAAGGACGAACCGTCGATAAGTCTTTTCCAACATAATCATTTAAACGGTCGAGCATTTTAAAACCCTTAATTTGTTCTGCATCATGGAGGAGTCCGTTCAATACTTCTGCCAATGCAACTGTATCATCAATAGCGCGGTGATGGCTTTCCAATGCAACTTTATATTTAGCGGTCAGTGTATTCAGACGATGATTTTTCAACGTAGGAAACAGCAAACGAGCCAGTTCCAGCGTATCCAGCACCGGATTGGTCATTTCAGGCAAGCCCATCTTTCGAAGAGTGGCCTGGATAAAGCCGACATCAAACCGCGCATTATGTGCAACTAATACAGCATCGCCAGCAAAAGCTACGAACTCCTTCATAACAGGTTCGACATCCGGCGCATCCTTGACCATTTCATCGTTAATGTTGGTCAGTTGCTGAATGTTGTAAGGTATGCGTTCATGCGGATTGACAAAGGTTGCATAACGATCAATTTCCTTGCCCTCATGCATTTTCACAGCGGCAATCTCAATAATTTTATTCTGTGTAACCGACAAACCGGTGGTTTCAATATCAAAAACGACATAAGTCGCTGTTTTCAGATTTAAAGGCTGCGCCTGCATTACAACCTCAACTGCATCATTAACCACATTGGCCTCAATGCCGTAGATCATTTTAATACCGTTTTTCTTTGCAGCCTTAGCAGCATCAGGGTAGCATTGAACCCCACCATGATCGGTGACCGCAATCGCTTTGTGTCCCCATTTGGCGGCTGTTTTGACATATTGATCAATCGAGGTCACAGCATCCATTGCACTCATCTTTGTGTGCAGGTGGAACTCAACCCGTTTTTCCTCTGCATTATCCTTGCGTCCAGGTGGAGCTTGTACTTCAACTAGATCGGAAGGAATCATTACCAGCTCGGGAATTTGCATAAAACGGTCGTATTCAACTCGTCCCCGCACTTTAACCCATTTACCGTTAGCCAACAAGCTGAGAATTTTTAGATCTTCTTTCGTTTTAGCAAACATTTTCATTTGTAGTGAATCACTAAAGTCTGTCAAATAATACGTAAATAACGTACTGCCATTGCGCAATTCTTTACTGTCCAGACCGAAGATTGTTCCTTGTAGGGTGACTTTCTTCTCTTCATCTTGAATCTCTTGCATTGGAATAGCTGGTTCTTTGATGTCATAGCCAAATTGAAGCCGTACATCTCCTTCTTCTTCTTCCAAAGGCGGCATTTCAGCTTCCATACTTTCCATCATCTGCTGGATAACTTCGCGTTCTTCCTGCATCTTCTTTTCCTGGAATTCCTGTAGTGCCTCTTGGTTACTTTCACCCACCTGGACCTTAATACGCATAGAGAGCCCAAAATATTTATCATAAAATTTAATAATAGCTTGATCTATCTGCTTTTTACGTGCCAGCTCTAATGACATACTATCGCTCATGGTTAGTAGTAATAGACCGTCTTCCCATTCATGCACAGCCCGGTTCATCCAACCGTTAACAGATGGAATTTCACGATGCACCCACTCTAAAAAAAGCTTCCAGTATTCACCGATAATATCACTAGGTTGAACCTGCTCACCGTACTGAAAGCGGAATGTAATTTTAGCGATATGACTCATTTTTTCCTGTACTTGAATACAGAACGTACGATATACCTGAGCGGGGACCAGCGTCTCCTTGGCAATGGTGATCTTCCAATCCTTATTAGCACGGCTTATCTCAACCTGATCGATCCAACCGTCCAAAAAATAAGGATCAACCACTCCCGCCGGCATTACAACCTGCTTCATTAGCAGCTCTAGCCGCTTTCTCTTTTCTTCAGCTCCGCCCATGGCTCTCCCCCCAATTTCCATTTACCATTCTGAAAACATGAAAAGCTTCTGCGTCTAAAACATCTCCGACCGCAAAAGCTTTTCGTAGCCTTCTTCAATCTCATCACAACAACATAGATAGTCCTGAACATTATCCCGGAACAGCTATCCTGTTGGCGAAGAGAATGAAGTGAGTATAGGGTATTGCCCTTCTTTATTAGTACGCCCGTGCGAACACTACTGTATGCTTGGCTGGTTTGCCACAGCACAAACATGTGGTTTTTTGCTCAGTTGTTTTAAACGGTATGTTACGGCTTGTAGCGCCTGTCACTTCTTTAACTTTGTCTTCACATTCTTCAGATCCGCACCATCCAGCCAAAGTAAAGCCACGTTTTTCTTCCATGAGAGTCTTCATTTCATCCAACGTGTCGACAGAATAGAAGTTTTCTTCCATGAAATTTTTCGCACGGTCATACATCTCCTGCTGTACCTGTGCGAGCATCGCGTGTACTTCTTCAACCAGATTATCCTGTTGTACAATTTTTTTCTCACCACTGATACGAGATACGAGCACACAGACACCGTTTTCCATATCACGAGGTCCTATTTCCAGACGAACCGGTACACCGCGCATTTCGTATTCATTAAATTTCCAGCCTGGACTTACATCGCTGCGGTCGTCCATTTTAACACGGACATCTGCTTGTTTCAACTCGGCGAACAATTCATCTGCACGTGCGATAACTGCATCACGTTTCTTAGGTGGTCCAATAGGAACCATAATCACCTGTGTAGGTGCCACTTTAGGAGGCAGTGCGAGACCACGGTCATCTCCATGGACCATAATCAATGCACCGATCAAACGTGTACTTGTTCCCCAAGATGTCGTATGCGCGAATTCCAGGTTGTTTTCACGACTCAAATATTTAATGTCAAATGCTACGGCAAAGTTAGTCCCCATATAGTGGGATGTTCCAGCTTGTACCGCACGTCCATCTCTCATCATCGCTTCCAGTGAAAATGTATCCTTCGCACCTGCGAACTTTTCAGAAGGCGTCTTCTGTCCAGTAATAACCGGAATAGCTAGAACTTCCTCGATGACCTCGCGATAAACTTCCAGCATTTTCATCGTTTCTTCCCGTGCTTCTTCTTCTGTTTCATGGGCTGTGTGACCCTCTTGCCACAAAAACTCACTTGTCCGCAAGAAAGGCAGCGTACGTTTTTCCCAACGCACCACGTTAGCCCATTGGTTAATAAGCACAGGCAGATCACGATAGGATTGAATCCATTTCGAGTACATATGACCGATCATGGTTTCTGATGTTGGACGGATTGCAAGGCGTTCTTCCAGCTTTTCTCCACCAGCCTCAGTCACCCATGGCAGTTCAGGATTAAATCCCTCTACATGCTCTTTTTCTTTTTGGAAAAAGCTCTCTGGGATAAACATTGGAAAATACGCATTGCGGTGCCCTGTTTCTCTGAAACGCACATCCATAGCTTCCTTAATATGCTCCCAAATCTCAAAACCATCGGGACGGAATACAATACATCCGCGAACCGGCGAGTAATCCATCAGTTCTGCTTTTTTAATAACATCAATATACCATCGGGAAAAATCTTCGCTTTGTGGCGTGATTTCCTCGACAAACTGTTTATCGTTCGACATAGAAATGCATGTCCTCCCATACAGACCATTTTTATAATGTCCGTCTCTAATTAACCATTAATTAAGCGTAAAATATCATTATACGTGACCGCAATCATAAGCAGGAATAGCATAGCAAAACCAACGAAATGAACCATTCCTTCCCTGCTCGGATCAACAGGACGTCCTCTTACCGCCTCAACACCAAGGAAAACAAGTCTACTTCCATCCAACGCCGGGATAGGCAACAGATTGAATATCCCCAGATAAAGACTCATAATCGCAGTCCAATATGTCAACTGCTCAATGCCTTGCTTAGCAATTTGTCCCGTCACTTCAAAAGTACGTACGGGGCCTCCCAGGTCATTGATAGAAAAACGTTGAATAAGCTGGCTAAACCCTTGGAAAATAAGGTCTGTCGTTCTCACCATGGATTGTCCGGCAAATTTGAACGTTTCCCCAACACCTGCTTGGCGTTTTGGAAGCTCAGGCACAATGCCCACCTTGCCACCCTTTTGTCCTTCCATTGCACGAGGAGTGATAGTAAGATCAAAAGTCTTATCACCACGACGAACTGTCCACGTCATCGGCTTGTCTTGAGAATCCGCAATCAGCTTGATCATGTTTTCAACATTCGCACCAATTGCAATTCCGTTCACCGATTCAATGATATCTCCCTTATGCAAATCAGCTTCCGCAGCAGGCATACCTGCTGTAATTTCACTAATTTGGACATACGTCGGGTTGTCCACCTGTATGCCAACCATCTGGATATGCAGACCAAACAGAATAAAGGCAAGAATAAAATTCATTAGTGGTCCAGCAAATATAGCCATCGCACGCTGTCCTACTGTTTTGCTCCCATACTGTCTATCCTTCGGTGCGATTTGGATGGATTGCCCTTTGGTTACCATCATGGCTTGCGGGTGTACAGTATATTGCTGATCTTCGCCATCTACATCCAATTTTATCGTTAGCGCTTGTTCCAGATCAATATCCAACACTTCACCACGTACTACATTTTTGCGGTTATCCAATTGATCCAAATAAATGGTCTTAACGACGCCATCTGTTACGCGTACAGCAATCGTTTGTCCAGTTTCAATTTCGTTGACCTCCGGATCCTCTCCCGCCATGCGGGCAAAACCACCAAACGGCAGCAGTCGCAACGTAAATCGTGTCTCGTTTCTTTTATAAGAGAACAGTTTCGGACCGAAACCGATCGCAAACTCCCGTACCAGAATCCCGGCGCGTTTGGCGAAATAATAATGCCCCCATTCATGCACCGTCACTATGACGAAAAACATGAGCACCGTCATCAACACTATTTGAATCGTTTCCAATCGTTTCCGTTCCCCTTTCAATGAGATCGAGTTTGTCTTCCTAGATTATCATTATTCTCCGAACTCGCACAAGAGAATCACAATTCCTTTCTTAACCCCAACATTAGCCTACAATTTCGCAGCTATGATACGAGCCTCGCGGTCACATGTTTCAATCGTAGACAAATCAGGATTCGCTATATTGACATGTTGTTCGAGCACCTGTTCAATAATAGCTTCGATATGCAGAAAAGAAATTTCTCCACGCAAGAAACGGGCAACAGCAATCTCATTAGCAGCATTAAATGCGGTTGGTGCTGTACCACCCATTTTACCACATTCGAAGGCAAGCCTTAAACATGGAAAACGATTAAAATCCATTTCCTTAAAATGGAGTTTTCCCACTTCAGCCAGTGACAGAGGTTTCGCCGGAGACTTCATCCGCTCAGGGTAAGTTAAAGCATATTGAATGGGTACTCTCATGTCCGGGTTCCCAAGTTGAGCAACAATGCTTGTATCCTGAAACTCGACGTAGGAGTGAATAATGCTTTCCGGATGAAGCAGCACATGAATCTGCTCATAGCTAAGCCCGAACAGCCAATGTGCCTCAATAACTTCCAGCCCTTTGTTCACCATCGTTGCTGAATCAATTGTAATTTTGGCCCCCATTGACCAATTAGGATGCTTAAGTGCATCTTCCACGGTGACTTCACGAAGTTGTTCTCTTGTCAAATCTCGAAAAGAACCGCCTGATGCTGTGAGGGTAATATGTGCCACATCTTTCATATGCTCACCATTCAAGCATTGGAAAATAGCTGAATGCTCACTGTCAATCGGCAGCAACGGCACTCCTTTCGCCCGAGCCCGCGCTGTGACCAGATGACCAGCCGTAACCAGTGTTTCCTTATTGGCCAAACCGATCTGTTTTCCAGCCTCAATCGCGGCCAGCGTGGAGTGCAATCCGACACTGCCCATTACAGCCGTCACAACCATATCTGCCTCTGTGTTTGCAGCCAGCTCAACGAGCCCTTCATTTCCATAGTGTAGTTCGATTCCAGAAGGCAGTAAAGGACGGATTTCATCCGCTAACTGCCGAGTACCGACAGACACCTTTTTAGGATGATAGAGATGTGCTTGCTCAGCAAGCAACTTGATATTCGAGCCGCCCGCTAAAGCCTCAACAGTGAACTGATCTGGGTGCATAGACACCACATCCAGCGTTTGAGTTCCAATAGATCCGG
This sequence comes from Paenibacillus ottowii, assembly GCF_050516475.1. Taxonomy (NCBI): domain Bacteria; kingdom Bacillati; phylum Bacillota; class Bacilli; order Caryophanales; family Paenibacillaceae; genus Paenibacillus; species Paenibacillus ottowii. Next base: position 3,678,465 of record NZ_CP191577.1, read on the forward strand.
TTGAACCAAGTACCGTAATTCTTTTCATGATGCACCTTCCTATCCAGAAAATCACGCTTATCAGGAGCTCATTGTTAGTTATCCAGGCAACTATGCAACTGGTTCCATCCTACTAATAGCGCAGGGTGAACAGCATAGAGATTGATCCTGAGCATAAGTTATAATCACCAGGCTCATGGAAGCAGCATCAGCATATGTACAAATGGAAAAACAACAATCCAGCTGTCGCAGCGGTCTAGTATACCACCGTGTCCAGGCAACAGATTACCCGAATCTTTAATGCCGTACACTCGTTTGTATGCAGATTGTACCAAATCACCCAGTTGTCCCACAACAGCGCATGACAAGCCGATGCCTAAGGCTTTACCCCATGGCAGCAGCCCACCTGATAATCCAGCGAATACCAGAGCTATAACCAGCGCTAAAATAACTCCGCCAATGGACCCTTCAACCGTTTTGTTTGGACTAATTGCAGGCCATAGCTTCGTTTTCCCTGCCATTTTGCCTACAAAATATGCTCCTGCATCACTTGCCCAAATACAAGCCAATAGCAAAAAAGTCCATAATAGGCCATGTTCCATATGACGTGATTCCGCAATATACGAAAATCCAAAACCTATATATACAGTACCCAAAAATAAAATAGCTACCGTTTGAATCGGGATTTTATTTTTCGTTCCTACCGTAATCATCATAAATACGATCATTACCAGCCATAGCAAACTGGCAAGGGATAATGGTGAGTGCAACCCCAGAGGTTGATACGGGAATACAAATGCTAATATGCTTACATAGCCAAACATTGCTGTACCTCCAAAAGGAGATACCTGCGTCATTCGTGCGAACTCATAAAATCCGATTAGGGCCATCAGCAATATAAGCAAATGGTAGGCCAAGCCGCCCCACAGGACCATTGCCAAAAAGAATATGCCTGCCAGAATACCGGTAATTAATCTCTGTCTCAACGGCTTTCATCCTCCATTTACTTCAGTCCGCCATACCGCCGTGATCTTTTCTGATATTCAATCACTGCTTCGTATAAGTGCTCTTTCTTAAACTCGGGCCAATAAATATCAGTAAACCACAACTCACTATATGCAAGCTGCCAAAGCATAAAGTTACTAAGTCTAAGTTCCCCGCTCGTTCGAATTAACAAATCAGGATCCGGCATACCCGTAGAGAGCAATGTGTTGCCGATTAGATCAGATGTTATATCTTCCGGCTTAAGCTCCCCAGTTTCAATTTGGCGACCCAATGCTTGCATGCATTCTGTGATTTCCAGCCGACTGCCATAATTTAATGCAAAATTAAGTACAAGTCCAGTATTATTTTCAGTACGTCGAGTCGCTTCAGTCAACGCTTCAACGGTATGGGAAGGTAAATGTTCCTTGTTTCCCATCATACGTACTTGCACATTTTTTTCGATTAGCTCATCCAACTCAATTGCCAAAAATTCTTGAGGTAGTTTCATTAGAAAATCAACTTCGTCCTTGGGACGCGTCCAATTCTCAGTTGAAAAAGCAAACATTGTTAAATATTTGATACCCAGTTCATCCGCTGCAATTGCTGTGCGCTTCACTGCCTTCATTCCATTTTGATGCCCTACAATCCGCGGCATTCCAATCCGTTTGGCCCATCTGCCGTTCCCATCCATGATGACAGCAACATGCTGCGGAATATTGTCCTTTGAAATGGCCGGTGTTTGCTGTTTTTGTTCCCCGTTCCACCAAGACCGAACCCGTTTGATCATTCCAGTTCCTCCAGCATTCTCTGAAAATGTGCCTCAGGCTTGAAAAGAGACAAACCCCACCGTAAGGGAGGGGCTGCCAATCTTTTTAAACTTCCATGATTTCTTTTTCTTTTGCAGCTAAAACTTTATCTACTTCAGCGATAAACTTATCCGTCGTCTTCTGGATATCTTCCTGATGTTTACGAGATTCGTCCTCGGAAATATCACTTTTTTCCATTTTTTTGATATCATCATTTGCATCACGACGAATGTTACGGATAGCGATTTTTGCTTCTTCACCGCTTTTTTTCGTCAGCTTCACCAAGTCAGTTCTACGCTCTTCCGTTAAAGCAGGAATACTCAGACGAATGGTGTTACCGTCATTTGAAGGTGTCAAACCTAGATCGGATTTTTGGATAGCGCGTTCGATATCAGCCAAAGAAGATTTGTCCCAAGGCTGAATCATCAGAGTCCGACTATCAGGTGTATTGATATTCGCCAGCTGATTAACTGGAGTCATTGCGCCGTAATATTCAACCTGCACACGGTCCAGTAATGCTGGTGTTGCCCGTCCTGCACGCAAAGATGCAAGATCACGTTGCAATGCCTGGATGGCTTTTTGCATGCGCTCTTCAGCGCTCTTTTTCACAGATTGTGGCATTAATTTACACTCCCTTTGACGATCGTACCAATTTTTTCACCCAGTACGACACGTTTAATGTTACCTTGCTCTGTAATAGCAAAGACAATCAACGGAATATTGTTATCCATGCACAGCGAGGAAGCTGTAGAATCCATGACACCGAGATTTTTGTTAAGCACATCCAAATACGTAAGCTGCTCATATTTTTCAGCTGTGCTATCTTTAAACGGATCGGCGGAGTATACACCATCCACTTTATTTTTAGCCATTAGAATGACTTCAGCTTCAATCTCAGCGGCACGCAAAGCAGCTGTAGTATCAGTCGAAAAGAACGGATTGCCCGTGCCTGCAGCAAAAATAACGACCCGACCTTTTTCTAGATGACGGATGGCTCTACGGCGGATATAAGGCTCAGCAATCTGTTGCATCGCGATAGATGTTTGTACACGCGTAGGCACTTCAATTTGTTCCAAAGCATCCTGTAAGGCCAGTGAGTTCATCACGGTTGCAAGCATACCCATGTAGTCTGCTGTTGCCCGGTCGATCCCATTGGCACTTCCGGCAATACCACGCCAGATATTACCGCCTCCGCACACAATAGCAACTTCTACTCCCAGTTCCACCACGTCTTTGACTTGCTGGGCAATCGACGCAATTGTATCCGCATCAATACCATAACCGTTAGGACCTGACAGCGATTCCCCACTAACTTTCAGAACAACACGCTTAAACACAGGTTTTTCCAAATGATCACCCTCCAATTTCATATATTTTTTATGTAACAGGATAGGTGTCCTGTTGCAAGAAAAGGAACACTGATGTGTTCCATTTCTGTTTTTTCATATGCAATTACCGATCGCTGGTAATTATTGTTTCACTTGAGACATAACTTCTTCGTAGAAGTTGTCTTCTTTTTTCTCCAGACCTTCACCCAGTTCGAAACGAACAAAGCGACGTACGGAGATGTTTTCACCAATTGTACTGATTTTCTCGTTAATCAATGTGGAGATTGTTTTGTCTGGATCTTTAATGAAAGATTGCTCCAGCAAACAGAATTCTTCGTAGAATTTACCGATGCGGCCTTCAACCATTTTTTCAACGATTTTTTCTGGTTTGCCTTCGTTGAGAGCTTGTGCTTTCAGGATTTCTTTTTCTTTTTCGATCTCTTCCTGTGGCACTTCTTCACGACGAACATAACGAGGGTTCGATGCAGCGATGTGCATTGCAATGTCACGAACAAAATCTTTGAACTGGTCAGTTTTCGCCACGAAGTCTGTTTCGCAGTTTACTTCTACCAGTACGCCGATACGGCCGCCAGCATGGATGTAAGATTCAACAACGCCTTCAGTAGCGATACGGCCTGCTTTGTTGGCTGCAGCTGCAAGTCCTTTTTCTCGCAGAACTTCAACCGCTTTTGTCAAATCACCATTTGCTTCTTCAAGCGCTTTTTTGCAATCCAGCATTCCTGCGCCTGTTTTTTCACGAAGCTCTTTTACTGCGCTAGCATTAACTGCCATATTATTTCCCTCCAAATTTGATTTTCAGTGGTATATACGAGATTTATTCCTTAAAAAAAGGGTAGTGAGAGGTTTTCCACCTACCAACCACCCTTTTCATTTAATTCGTATAGGTATTTCCAATTGGAAATATTATGCTGTAGTTTCTTCGCCTTGGTTAGCTTCCATAACTGCATCAGCCATTTTACCTGTCAGCAATTTAACAGCGCGGATCGCGTCATCATTACCTGGGATAACATAGTCGATTTCGTCTGGATCGCAGTTTGTATCAACGATACCCACGATTGGGATACCCAATTTGCGAGCTTCAGCAACCGCGATACGTTCTTTGCGTGGATCAATGATGAACAGAGCACTTGGAAGGCCCTTCATGTTTTTGATACCGCCCAAGAATTTTTCAAGACGATCTTTTTCTTTGCGAAGAATGATAACTTCTTTTTTAGGAAGAACAGCAAATGTACCGTCTTCTTCCCAAGCTTCCAATTGCTTCAAACGATCAATACGTTTTTGAATAGTTTGGAAGTTAGTCAGTGTACCACCCAACCAACGTTGGTTGATGTAGAATTGACCAGCGCGTGCTGCTTCTTCTTTAACGGAATCTTGTGCTTGTTTCTTCGTGCCTACGAATAGAATTGTACCATTCTCAGCTGCAATGCTTTTTACGAAGTTGTAAGCTTCCTCAACCTTTTTCACTGTCTTTTGCAAGTCAATGATGTAAATACCGTTTCTTTCAGTGAAGATATAACGATCCATTTTCGGGTTCCAGCGACGTGTTTGGTGACCAAAGTGAACCCCAGCTTCCAAAAGCTGTTTCATGGAGATTACTGCCATCTTCACGCACCTCCTAAGTTTGGTTTTTTGTGTGTCCTCCGCCGATATCATTTTTTATAAAGACTCTCTAATTGAAAGCACCCTTTATAAAATTAACCGACGTGCGTTTTTAACACCGTCAATTAATATACCATAACACTTGCAGCGTTGCAACCAGCTTTTCGACAATAGTTGAAACCGTGTAAAAAGGTCCTGTACACTTTCATCTATCTAACTCCGGACATTGGGAATTTGAGAGTCACGCAGGATTATTGCTCACAATCGGTCTTAGTGAGGGACCACAGGATGATATCGAAGACTTGCTGAGTCATAAGCTGTAGCTTATCGCGATCCACATCACCTCCGACTCGTTCAATATGTCGCTTCCTCGTACAAATGCGCAGGCAACGCCTGCACGAACGGCGTCCAATTCCCCGTCGTGTAAAGATGAAGTCGATGCATGGCTCGCGTACATGCTGTATAAAGAAGCTTGCGTTCGTTGACCCGGCTGTAAGCTTCGGACGATGCATCGTAGACCAAAACTGCATCGAACTCGACACCTTTGGCAAGATACACCGGAATAACCATTACTCCTTTTTCAAATTCTAACGTCTCCTTTGTAATGAGCTGCAGAGCTTCACCTCCATGAATCCGTAACGATTCATAGGCCTCGCGACTTTCGACTCCGGTCTTCGTAATGACAGCAATGGAATCGAAGCCCTCGGCTTTGAGTGCTGCAATGTCTGCCAGGATCTGCACATTACGTTTCTCCCTACCGCCTAGTCTCGTGAGAAGTGGTTTTAGGCCTCCTCTTTCAAACGGTGCAATTTCTTCTCCGCCTGGAAGCATCAATCTCGTAAATTCAACGATTTCTTTCGTTGAACGATAACTTCGTACCAAGCGGAAAAGGGTTGTTTCAGCTTCGCCGAAAAGGCGAACAAGCGGCGAATCAGATGCATCCAGACTGGTGGCCTGCATAAAGATTGCTTGCCCAAAATCGCCGAGCACCGTCATTCGGGCACGAGGGAACAGCTTTTTTAGATATTCATATTGAAACGGCGAATAATCCTGTCCCTCATCAACGAAAACATACCGTATTTCCGTGTTCGTCCGCACACCTTCGATCAGTTCTTTTACGTACAAATATGGAGTCGCATCCTCGTTGAACAACTCGTTCCGGTGCAGCATTTCCATGGTTTGCCTGCATATTTCAGGCCATAGTGAAGGGATACCGATCCCATTTGTTCTCTCCAAATAAGTGGCTTCGTCAACAAACAATTGGCTATATATGCCTTTGATATCTACAAACAAAAGTTTTTTCACGATTTTCCTTAGTGGTTTAAAGCTTTCTTTCACGATCCTACGACGGAGCAATTCTTCCTCCCTCCGGGCGAAGTCAAAGTCGCCTTCATCTTCCCGACGCTTGCTTTTCATTTTCTCACGAACTGCAGCGTATTGTTCCGCAACGTCGAATACTCCCCTCTCTTTATGCAGCATTCTGAAAACTTCGGCATACTGCTCAGCGTCGAGATAATTCAACTCTTCCTCAACCCAAAGCGCATCACGTTCCATGTGTTCCAGCGAGGCCAGTTCATTCAGCAGCCATTCTTGCAAAAGGACGACACGATTGTACAATGGCAATGAGCGGTCATAATCGTAAAACTTTGCTCTCATTCGCTCAGCGGTAATTAAATCACGGTTCCGAAACCGAATATCGTTGAATTGCATGCCTTCCTGTCCCAACCATATTCCATAGTTCTGCAGAGCTTGCAGGAAAGCATCGGAAGCTTTATACTCGATCCCCTGAAGGCGGGCCTCATATCCCGGCGCTCCTTGTGCGGTTAGTACATATTCGATCTGATCAAAGGGGCCCTCGGACTGTAACGAGGAACCTAACCAATAGTCGAGATATTCCTGAAAAGTCGTCTGCTGCATATTCTCTTCACCGAGCTCCGGAAGCACGGTGGAGATATAGCTGGAAAACATCGGATTCGGTGAGAAAAGAACGACCTGATCGGCCTTGATCGTCTGTCGGTGTTTGTATAGCAAATACGCCACCCGCTGCAATGCCACGGAAGTCTTACCGCTGCCAGCCGCCCCCTGCACGATAAGCATCCGGCTCTTGTCATTGCGGATAATGGCGTTTTGTTCCTTCTGGATCGTGGCCACGATACTCTTCATTTGCGAGTCCGCACCTTTGCCAAGCACTTGCTGCAGGACTTTGTCTCCGATCGTTTCACTGGCGTCAAACATGTTGCGGATTTGCCCGTTTTGAATCTGGAATTGTCGTTTGAGCTCCATCGTCCCTTCGATTCGTCCGACCGGCGCGACATAAGACGCCAGGCCTGGGGTGCAATCGTAGTACAGGCTCGCGATTGGCGTACGCCAGTCATAGATCAGAAAGCTCAATCCATCTTCGTCGACGAAGGAAGATACACCGATATAGATCTGCTCGTTGAAACCCAGACCATCCTCTTGAAAGTCGAGACGCCCGAAATAAGGAGACGGGAGTAGACGATTCATACTTTTCCATTGCTGTATCAACAGCTTGTGACCACGCTCCCGTTCGGCCAATACCGCAGACTGCTGGTTTATCGTATAGAAGGTTTCTTCGAAATCTTCGTATGTGCTTGTGTTAACCGTAACTTCTTCCCAAAATCGCTTACGGATGTCCGTAGCTTGCTCCCACAGTCCGGTAACCTTCGGCTCCAGTTCGGCGATTCTCTCCTGCAGCTTGTGCCTGACTCGTTCCAACCGCTCCTGTTCTTGTCGCCAATCTTTCGCTTCCATGTTTTTTGAACACACTCCTTTTTCCGTTTTTTTGGGGCGTAAAAAAGAGCATTGACAAATCAAATCTCCAGATGTACAATTATACTAGGAATAATATTGAATATATCTAATGATTTAATTTGTCAATACCGCTATCGATTTTATCATAGCGGCGTTTTGCGTTCAATTTATTTTTTATTGTCCTTTGGTAGTACTGAACACTGATATGGATTGAGAAAGTTTTAACAAGACACTTATTCACCCTGTACGTAAAATAAAAGCCGTCCTCTGCCCGATTAGGTCAGTTGGACGGCTTCTTCGTTATTTTAGTAATAATAGAACTGAAATCCTCACCTTTAGCAAACTGATAGGTGCCTGTACGAATTTTAGTATTGATTTTTTGAGCCTTAGCGGCCGCCTCAAACGCATTGGCATCCGATACAACTCCTGCCCGTTCCAATCCTGACGCTACACTCCTCAAATTGCTACCCGATGCAATGCTATATTGCACTTGTGGGGTGGCTGGCTGCTTGGGAATATTGGGAGTGGTTGTAGTCTCAGCCCTTTGAGTTTGCGGCTTGTTTGGACTTTGTGGTACCGACATGCTGATCGAAGGCTTAGAAGCAGCCGAGGATGTACTGTTTGCAGGTACCTTTGGTGTTGATGGTGTTTGGGCTGGCTTAGCCTTTTGAGGTGCAACAGGAGTTTTGTTGCCTTCTTTGATCAGCTTATTCCGCCATTCCTCTTCTGTCATTTTTGGATCAGAACTGTCACTGATCTGAAGATTTAACTCCGCTGCTGCCTTTTCTAGTTGTTCTCGCGTCATGTCTTTCGGGTCTACTGAAGACTGGCGCGACTGCCCTTGCCCAATTATCGCCAGCTGCAACAGCAATGCCCCCATGATAAGACCCGTACCCATGCCTAACATAAATGAGCGATTTTTGATCACGTCACATCCTCCCGTTCTGCGAGTTGTAATATGAGCTGCACTTCGCCCCGCTGGATGCCTGATTGCTTGGCTATATAATCCACCGACTTGCCTTGCTCATGCATTGCGAACAACTCTTGATAACGATCCCGGATGGACTCTGGTTCCTGCTCAGTTTGAGGCTCCTGCAATGCGGTCTGCTCCTCCATAGTCACAAAAGGAGCTTCTTCTGAATCTAAAACTGGCACAGATACGGCGGCAAGCATTGCCTGACGCTCCAGCTCCACAATACGGCTCCGAAGCTCAGCTACTTGCTCCTGTAACGCTGCCTGCTTAACCGCATGCTCCTGCTTCATACCAGATACAAGCTCAATCAGCTCGTCATTGTCATTTTCAATATCGGCCATGTATTGCTCCAATGTAGCCTCAACCTTTTGAACGACGGCCTCTTCTGTTCCCCGGCTTGGCTGGCGCTTTGGCAGAAGCCAGGCGTAGACAACAGCTGCGGCTCCCAGCAGAACAATATAAATCCATGGTTGATCCACTGCCCATCGTCTCCTTTAATTACGCTTCTCTGCCCATCGGATCAGAGCGAAAAATCAATATGATGTCCCTTATACGGATGCTCTGCCGGATGCTCCTTAGGCAGCTCAGCCTCATCTGAGCGGGAGCGGCTCTGCTGGGAAGAATCTCTACTCTGCTCACCTGTTTGCCTCTCACCAACAAATGTTTCCGCAGATTGATCTATGGCACTGCTTCGCTGACGCATGTTCTCCGTCTCCAGCGCAGCCTTTTGTCCAAGTAATGCCTGGTCATTCATCGGCCGCTGCTGGGACTCGCTATGGTATTTCCCCACTTCACTGGTACGAGGTACAGCAATTTGCAATTCAACAGCCTTCAAGCTCATTGGACCACACCCTTTCCGATTGGGCATCCGTATCAGACTACCGAGAAATATAATAAATTGTATTATTATCAGTATATTGAATTACATGTAGGAGGACATGCTGATATCTCCCTCATGATAATAAAACGCCATTCTTTCCAAAGAATCTTTAATAAATTTTGTATATCTGCCGATAACTATTTTAGAGCCACCGTAAATCACATTTTTTACTTCTACCCGGGCGCGGCTCGTATCTTCTAATGTTCGTTCAATTTCAAGCATTCTGGACTTTGTTTCCAATAGTTCTTGTTCATTTGATTTTTTCGTAGATGTCAGCTTGATTCGCATAGCCATTCTATCAGGTGCGAGTTGTCCGGCAGCCGCGAGCTGATCCAATATTGTAAGAGCCTTGTTCGTTTTATCCTGGCTGTCTGTCTGCTGCTTCAACCGTGCACGGAGTTCTGTCAGTTCATCACGCAGTTCGGGAAGCACGCCCACTTCGATATTAGTAGCTGTAGACATCGTATTACCGATGGTACGTGCCACTACCTTTTTACCAGCTTGTACACTGCCACCTACGATAAGTCCTTTTGTCCCTTCGCAGATTACATTATTACTCGCTTTGATCTGGGAATGCATGATGCTTTGGGATACAAGTACATCGCCTCCCGCAATTACGTTACCATCTTGTATAAACGAGCATTTCACATTTTGTGCAGCTTTTACGAATCCTTTATGGTATCCGATAATACCACCGCTAATTTCCACTGAACCATCCGCCTCTATTTCAGCGCCTTCTACACCGCCAATGACACGAATATCGCCAGCCGCCCGAACACGAAAACCTGTCAAAACATTGCCACGAATGACGACGGTTCCAACAAAATCAATGTTACCGACGCTGTAATCAATGTCTCCGTTCACTTCATACACCGGGAACACATTAAGCTTGCCTTTTTCAGTTGTAGTCACTAAGCCATCAATAGCTGCGTACATCGCAACGCCTTCCGGATGGATCACTACATTTTTTCCAACTTTAAAACGCGCCTCTTTGCCTGGAAGAAAAGGGATTTCCTCTCCGGTTACAGCAATTCCCGGTACACCTGGCAGAGGGTCCACCCGTTCGGCAATCAGTTGTCCACGTTTCACATTTCTTAAACGAGTTAATTCCTTATAATCCACCCGTCCATCGACCGTTTCAAGTGGCTTATGTGCATCTTCACCGGTCACAATATCGGCCAGATTAATTTTTCCGTCTGTACCGTGGATCGGCGGCTTTCCCTGAGCAATCAGTAATTTCCCGAAGAAATGATCTTCCGGATTTGCCGCAAATGTGTGAATTGCATCGGTAATTAGACCGTAGGTTATTTTTTGGTTGCTTAGAAAACGTTCTATTTCTTCTACAGAACAGGCAAAGCCTTCTTCACGTTTGGCAAACTCCAAGTAGGCGGATTGTTTGTCAGGTGAGACAACCACTTTTAAAAACTGATCCAAAGCATACTGCTTCTCCACATGGGTGCTCCTTCCGTCTAACTGTTACTGTAACCTCCCGTACGTTAATCTTTACGCATTAGCAAATCCCGTTGTTTGTCCAGTGTCGCTCTCAGACGTAATATTGCTTTGGAATGCAACTGAGAAATTCGCGAAGGAGAAAGTGACATGACCTCAGCAATTTCGCTGAGTGACAAATCCTCGTAATACAATAAAGAAACAACGATACGCTCTTTTTCAGTTAACTTATCAATGCCTTGTGCCAAGGCGTCACGAAGTGTGAATTCATTAACCTTATGATCCGGATTTTTCGCCTTTTCGTCCACCAACAGGGAAAGCCTTGTTTCCGACTCTTCTTCACGGATCGGGTCTTCCAGTGAGACAATCGACATCACGGCGACCTCCTGGATCATACTTTGAAATTCTTTTTCGGATACGTCCAAATAATGACTCATCTCTTCATCGCTTACTGTGCGTAAATATCTCTGTTCTAAATGCTGGTAGGCGTCTTCGATTTTTTTCGCTTTTTCCCTGACTGAACGAGGAACCCAATCTCCTTGACGAAGACCATCCAAAATTGCTCCACGAACACGCCAAGAAGCATAAGTCTCAAACTGCAAACCACGCTCATAATCAAATTTCTCTAAAGCATCAATCAAACCCATAACGCCGTTGCTCGCCAGATCATCCTTGGATACATTTTTAGGTAGGCCTACTGCAAGACGACCCGACACATATTCCACAATATGGAGATACTTCTCAATTAACTGCTTTTTCGCTTCCTTGTCACCGTGTTCTTTCCATTGCTCCCACAGCTCGGAATGGTTCAAATGAGCGGCTTTTCGCTCGTTCATCGGCTTCACCCTCCTTATTTGTCTGTCAGGTGACGAACGGCCTTGGCCAATTCTTCAGGGTCCTTGTTGGAAACCAGTTTAGGTGGGTTTAAAGGTGCGAAACCATTATTTCCCTCGTCCGTCTGCTCTGGTTTCGGTTTTAGCAATTCATTCAGGTTTTCATTTTCGTCTGGTGTCGTCAGGTCCAGATTTCCCCCTACGCCGTCTACCTGAGAGCTTGCCCGGTCTTGGGCATTCCCCAGATCTGGCCGCGCCACTACACCCAGTGTCCAGCGCAGCACAAATGCAAGTAGGAACCAAAAAACGAAGGCGATTAAGCCACGAATTAAGCTCGTGGTCAGCAGATTGCTGCCAACGGACAACACAAAAGTCAGAATAAATCCGACTACTCCAGACCAAAGATTAATGCGTAAGCTACCAAATAACATGTTTATAATTCCTTTACACCTTTTTGTACGCTTCGAATATTCAAAACGCCAGTTTCAGAGTCCAACTCAATCGTTCGTCCATAATTGCCACCTGTATCTTCCGCAATCAAAGGAATGCCCAGATCTACAAGCATTTCCTTACAGGATTCTACATTGCGCGGGCCAATCCGCATGGTGTCTCCACTACCGGCAAAGGCAAACATCTGCGCTCCTCCTGCCATTTTGGCAATCAGTCTGCGCCGCTCAGCACCCAGTTTCAACATTCGCTCCAACAACTCTGGCAACGCGGTATCCGCATATTTGGCAATATTCAGCTGCCCTTCACGGGCAATATCCGAGGACGGTAACATCACATGTGCCATGCCTGCCAGCTTCAAATGAGGATCATAGAGGGTCAATCCGACGCAGGAGCCAAGTCCTGTCGTGCGAATCGAGTTCGGGTTGCTAGTAACATTTAAATCTGCCATGCCGACTTTAATGATGCTTTTATCCTCAATCATCGTTCATCGGGACTCCTAACGACCTAAAGATTTTCCCGAACGATTCTGGATCAGGAATCAGGAAAAATTGACCCTCAATCTGATTCTGCCCTTCCAGAAACGATGTGTCAATCAATAAAGCAGCATCTCCCATCTGCCCAAACTGCAGCAGTCCGTAGCTGAGAATAGCTCCTGCCATATCCAGTGCGAGCGCAGGGACTGTCGGGTACATGGATAAACGTGTGAAATCCGCCAACGAAGAAAGATAAGAGCCGGCTAAAATATTACCGATCTCCGACAGGGCTGAATGCTCCATTTCGTTAAAGCTATCTTCGTCATCCGAAGGAATATTCGCCAAACGGGATAGTAAGCTTTTTGCCGCCTGAGGTTGCAATATGAAGAATAGATTACCAGGTGCTTCCCCTTCGACCCTAAAAAATATTGCAACAACAAGCTGTTCATTTCCGCCGACTTTGTCCGCAATTTCCTCAAAGGGCAGCATTTGCACTTTGGGCACACCCATATCGATCGGTTTATTGAGAAGCCGGGAGAGCGCTGTAGCAGCGTTTCCCGAGCCAATGTTGCCGACTTCTTTCAATACATCCAACTTGAAGTCTTCAAGATTTCCCAGATTTTCCATATGTTAATCCTCTAAGCCTTCCAGTTGGTTCATCTCGCTACGGTTCAAAACTTCGGACAAGTTGAGCATAATCAGCAGACGTTCTTCACCAATTTTAGCAACTCCGCGAAGGTATTTAGCCTTAACTCCGCCAACTACTTCCGGTGGTGTCTCAATGTTGTCAGTATTCAGGTCAATCACGTCATTCGCTGAATCCACGATAAAGCCGACTTGCATCTCGCCCACAGCAACGATAATAATGCGGGTTTGATCGGTATATTCAGCTTCAGGTAATCCAAAACGGCCACGAAGATCAATAACCGGAATAACCACGCCTCTCATGTTGAATACGCCTTTTACAAAATCGTAAGTTCTCGGAACTCGTGTAATCGGCACCATGCGTTCAATAGATTGGACTTTTTCTACTTCAACACCGTATTCCTCTTCACCTAGCTTAAATACGATAACTTTAATTTCTTCTCCCATGTCTAAAAACCCTCCTTATTGATGTCAGCAATCTCACATTTCTTTCATTTTTAATAGAGACATTATTTAATGAAAACATTTGGGTCAATGATCAAGGCAACCTGACCGTCACCCAGAATCGTGGCACCCGAAATCCCTTGGATGTTTGGAAGATACTTGCCCAGATTTTTAAGGACGATTTCACTTTGTCCCAAAAAGTCCTGTACAGAAAGGGCTGCCAGACGGTCTCCCTTACGGATGACCACAACCTCTGTCTCTTCTTCTTCATCTTCGTTGAAGTCCGGTACCTCAAACAGCTGACTCAAGGAGATAAGCGGGATATGAGAATCGCGGAAAGCAATCATTTTATTGCCATGCACAGAACGGATTTGCGTACGTTTGACGATCGCAGTTTCCACAATCGAAGACAAAGGAATCGCATATTTTTCAGAACCGATCTGTATCATCATGGCTGCAATAATGGATAGGGTCAGCGGCAATTGTACTGAGAAATTCGTGCCCTGTCCCAATGTGGAGTGAACCGTAACATTACCACCTAAAGCGGTAATTTTGGATTTAACAACATCCAGACCGACACCGCGTCCCGATACGTCTGAGATGACCGCAGCTGTACTAAAGCCCGGAGCAAACAATACCTGATAGGCTTCTTCGTCAGTCATGGAAGCGGCTTGTTCTGCTGTCAAAATTCCTTTGGAAATAGCACTGTTCAGTACTTTCTCACGGTTAATTCCGTTCCCATCATCCTCAATTTCGATAAATACGTTATTACCGCTATGAAAAGCACGCAGTTGAACCGTTCCTGTCTCTGGTTTGCCAGCTGCAATTCGGTCAGCTACCGACTCGATGCCATGATCCACAGAGTTACGAAGCAAATGCACCAAAGGATCGCCAATCTCGTCGATCACAGTCCGATCCATTTCAGTCTCTGCTCCAGTAATCACCAATTCCAGTTTTTTATCCAGTGACTTGGCCAGATCACGAACCATACGCGGGAAACGGTTGAAAACAGTATCTACAGGTACCATCCGCAATTTAAGAACAACGTTTTGCAAATCACTGCTCACACGACTCATATGTTCAACCGTTTCTGTCAGTGCTGGATTAGAAGCCTCACTGGCTAATTGTTCTAACCGCACACGGTCAATGAGCAACTCGCTGAATAAATTCATAAGTACGTCCAGACGTTCAATATCTACACGAATCGTACGATTGTGTGTAGGGGCAGCCGCCTTGGCTGCTGGTGCTTTACCAGCGGCTGGCTTGGCGACAGAGGCTGCAGCTGGAGACTGCGGCTGGGATGGAGCGAGTGGCTGCACGGCAACAGGTGCTTCCTGTACCGCCGCTGTCTCAGCGAGCCCAGCAGTAACTTCGCTCATTTGTTTAAGCGATTCCTGATCCAGTTGTACCACTGAGACCGTGTCGATTTCAGAGATACCCGCGATTTCCTTTTCCAGCTCCGCAACTTCTTTCTGCGTTATGTAATATAACGAGAAGCTTTGTTCGAATTTTTCCTGCTCGATATCCTGTACGGACGGATAGGCCTTGACGATTTCACCGGAGTTTTCCAGTGTGTTGAATACCATAAAGGCACGCGCAGCCTTCAGCTGGCTCTCTGAACTGATTGTTACCTGTATATAGTGAACACGATGTCCTTCTGAAATCGACTGCTCCAGTACAGAATATTGGAACTGGTCCAAGACAAGTCCAGCACTATCGTTAGTGCCCGCTTTTGTAGCAGGAGACTCTTGGGTGGCGGCGTTTGAGCCGGACTTTAGGAAATCCCCGCTTACGATGGATTGCAGTGAGGATACAATAGAGGAGACATCCGCTTTTCCATCGCCTCCCTCTGTAATGTGCTGCACCATGGACTCCAGCGCATCCAATCCCTTAAATAAGGTATCGAATATAAATTCATGCATCGCCAGCTTGTTGTTACGTACCAGATCAAGAACGTTTTCCATTTGGTGAGTGAGCGATGCCAGGTCTTCAAACCCCATTGTAGCAGCCATTCCCTTGAGGGTATGGGCAGAACGGAAAATCACCTGAACGATGCCTAGATCGGTTGGGTTGCTTTCCAGTTGAAGCATATTTTCGTTAAGAGATTGCAGATGATCATTCGACTCATCAATAAACATGTTTAAATATTGGTTCATGTCCATTGTGAGACACCTCCTCCATGAGTTACACTCCGATTATTTCACAACTTGTACAAGCTTAGGGGCGATCTCCTGCATAGGCAGAAGGTGACGCACACATTTTAATTCAACTGCTGAGCGGGGCATTCCGTACACTACACAAGTCTCCTCATTTTCAGCAAATGTGGATTGAACCCCAGCATCATAAAGCTTTTTCATCATTTTAGCCCCGTCGCTCCCCATTCCAGTAAGCAATACTAGATGTCTTTCCAGCGAGGTTAGAGAGAGCAGCGATTCGAACATCGTATCTACGGAAGGTCGGTGACCATTGCGTGCCTCCTCCATCTTCAGTGACACCGTGTATTTACCACCAGCTCCAGACACAATTCTGAGCTGATATCCCCCTGGAGCAATGTAGGCTGTTCCTGTCTCCAGTGTCATTCCCTGCTCAGCCTCCACAACTCGTAATGGACTCAACGTATTCAAACGTTGTGCTAGCGAACGAGTGAAGTTTGGCGGCATATGCTGAACAATAACGATGGGAGCTGGAAAATCTCCAGGAATGCGCTCCAACAGCGTCTTGAGCGCGCGCGGTCCGCCTGTAGAACATCCGACCGCCACCAGTTTTCGAAAGCTGGACGAATGCACACCTTTTTTAAGTGAAAATCCATTTGGTGCTGCTGGCGCTGTAGGTGCCGTTACTGGAGGCGTTGTAGCCGCAGGAGTGGAAGAAGCTGATGAAGTTACCGTCTTGCGTGACTCCGGCTTAACCAGTCCTGCTTTGTCCTTACTCTGCATCGCTTTTCCAGCGGCCGGATCGGAACTTTTCGCTTGTCCTGGCGTTCTTCCCGTACCCAAGGATAAGTTCTCCTTCTTCTGGGCATTCGGCGCTTGCACTGGTTTCCTTGGCTGAACTGCTGGCTGGTCAACGCGGCTACCCGTGGCAGATGTGCCAGACAGCTGTTTTTTGCTTTCCTGTTTAGCAGCTGGCGCGACGGACTTTCCAGTATCTCGCTTTGGCTGAGCTGATGCAGCTGGTGGAGGAGCAAGCGGAACAACAGGAGGCTTGTCTAGCGAAGCTTGACTTCCAGCTCGTTTCTCAGTCATAGCCTGTCCAGGCGGCTTTTCCATTGGCGTTTTTTTCGCTTGTTCCAATGCAGCTTTGCGCTCATTAGCTTCTTTGCGCTCCAAGCGGCTACGTACTGCTTGCATAGCAGTATGCATCTGTTCAAGCAACGCCTTGCTCACCTGCTCAATATCTTGTGCATGAGCAATGGAAGGCTTTCTTATAAAATCGAAAGCCCCTGCCTCCAGAGCCATAATGGTCTCCTTCATGCCTTGTTCATTAATGCCTGACAACATAATGACAGGTAGTGGATGGGCTGCCATAATCAGTGGCAACGCTTCAAGACCATTCATTTCAGGCATTTCGACATCCATGGTGACCAAATCAGGCTGCAACTCTTTCACTTTCTCTACAGCCTCTCTGCCGTTGGCGGCTGTACCTACGATGTTGAACGACTCATCCCTTACAATTAAGTCTGTAATAATTTTGCGCATAAAGGCTGAATCATCTACAACCAGCACCCGGTAAGCACACATGTTTAACACCCCTGTTTCCTCTCATCAAAAATCAATGCATAGAACGCCGCAACCATTTTTGCATAAATCCTTTAATTCCACTCAGTGCACCTGATTGTGGAACCTGTGGCGTTGCTGCAAAACGGTGTGCCAGATTTAGTACATCTCTTGAAGCCGCACATCCCGGAAAAGCAACCATAAAAGGTACTTGTCTTTTGACTGCCTGCATGACATGAGTATCATCACTGATATGTCCAAGCAGCGGGATTTCGATCTCCAAAAATCGTTTCGCAACAAGTGCGATTTTATCGGCAACTTGACGGGCCTCATTATCGTTATCGGCACGATTGACTATAATTTTGAATACCGTATCCTTCTGCAACCCGTTGACGACTTTAATTAGTGCATATGCATCTGTTAAGGACGTCGGTTCTGGGGTGGTTACTACCATACATTCGTCAGCTGAAGTGATGAACTTAAGGTTTTCCTTGGATAAACCTGCACCTGTATCAAAAAGAATATAATCCATGTCTGCTGCCATTTTTTCTACTTCTTCGGCAAAATAATTCAGATTCTCATCCGATAACGCAAACAGTTCGCTCAAGCCTGATCCTCCGGCAATATAAGGCAAACCACCTATACCCATTTGAATAATCTCATCAATTGACTTTTCACGTTTTAATAGGTGAAGAAGATTGTATTGGGAATGGGCCCCCATCAATACATCAATATTGGCCATACCGATATCTGCATCAAACACAAGTACCTTTCGGCCAAGAGATTGCAGGGCCAAAGCAAAGTTCAGCGTAAAATTAGATTTGCCTACCCCGCCTTTGCCACTGGTAATCGTTATAATTTTTGCGTGACGATTACGTGGAGGCAATCGATACTTATCCAAGGATGAAGCCATTTGTCTAAGTGATTGGGCTTGATCACTCATATGGAATCTCCATTAACTCCCGGCGATCCTTTGGCTCCAAGCAGCATACTCGTCACCATTTCTGCATCGGGATGAAGCAGGTCGTCAGGAACATTTTGCCCATTGGTAATATAGGCCAGCTGCATCGGAAACTGGTGCAAAAGATTAAACATCCCGCCACAACTGCCTGTCTCATCCATCTTGGTAAATACAACCTTACTAAGACCAAACTTACTAAAATGTCCAGTTATATTGAGCATATCTCTGCTTTTGGATGTCAGGCTGAGTACCAGATACGTCTCACTTTCATTAACAGGTGAAAGCAGACTTTGCAGTTCTGATACAAGCAGTTCATTACGATAATTCCGCCCCGCAGTATCCATGAGGATCAAGTCACAATGCTCCAAGCGTTGAATAGCTCTTTGGACGTCGCCGGGAGATTGCACAACTTCAAGCGGTACATTCAAAATCGTAGCATATGTACGCAGTTGCTCGACGGCTGAAATCCGGTACGTGTCTGAAGTAATAAATCCAACTTTGCGATGGTGCTTGAACAATTGTTCCGCTGCCAATTTAGCAATGGTTGTCGTTTTTCCCACCCCGGTCGGACCTGCAACATACACAATTTTGGTATCTTGGGAGATCCCTTTATCCAGTCTTGTCTGTATAAAACCGGTGACTTCCTCGCGAAAGGCTTGTTCCCAATCAAAAGTTTCAGGCGCAAGAGGGTGCTCACTTCGACGCACATATACCTGTTCGATCCAATATTCCAGTAAATCACGTTCTACTTCCTGTTCCAACACATGCTCACAAATCTCTTGCAGCGCCTCCGGCCAAGTACTTTCCATTGAAGCGTTTCTGGAAAATCGAGTCATCATCGCCTTCATTTCCCGCAATTCATTAAGTAATGCCTGATTTTCCTCTGCTCCGCTCTTGTCTGGAACACTTGCTTCGGTTGGCCGTTTATAAAGTTCACTGGATGATTTCATGTTCGAAGTCACTACTTCGTGATCAAGTGTCTGAGATGTAGTCTCCAGGTTATTAGCAGGCTTAAGCGACAAAGGCTCAGTCCCTGATGCAGCTTGTTCTGTATTAACCGTTAATTCAGCTTGTCCTTCTTTGGAATTGCCAGTTATCTGTTGTGTAACCCGTCGATAGGCTTCTGGAGCTACCTGTCTTGGGACTACAGGGACTAATGACTTTTCCGGTTGCTCAGGGACGTCCATTAGAGGAAAAGCAGCTTGGGCAAGCTGCTGTGACGATCGTTCAGCCCGCCGAGGCTTTGGTGGTTGCTGCTCCTCAACTGCAGCAACCACTTCAATTTTCTTTTTACTAAACATCCCCATAAAACCGCCGACCTTTACTTCCTTTGTACTCAAAATGACGGCATCTGTTCCTAAGTCACCCCTGATTTGCAGCATGGCCTCTGGCATGGTATCCACTACATATCGTTTCACTCTCATAAGTTCACCACCCCGACACTTTGAATTTCAACGTTCGGCTCCAGCTCACTGTACGACAGCACCGGGACATCCTGCATCGTCCGCTCCATCACTTGCCGCAAATACATACGTATTGTCGGTGACGTTAACACAATAGGCTGTTGTCCAGATTGAATAAGACGGTTGATTTGTTCCATCATTTTTTGATACACCGTTTGCGTTGACACCGGATCAAGAGCCAAATAGCTGCCTTGCTCCGACTGCTGCACGCTCTCAGCAATTTTCTTCTCCAATCCTGGTCCCACGGTAATAACACGCAACGTTTCTCCTTGCTGTGCAAATTGCTGCGTAATCTGGCGTGATAACGCTTGACGAACATATTCTGTCAGCACGTCTGGATCTTTTGTATAAGTACCATAGTCAGCCAGTGTCTCGAATATAGTCACCATATCGCGAATAGAAATTTTTTCTTTCAACAGCTTGGCCAGCACTTTTTGTACATCGCCAATCGCCAGTACAGAAGGAATAAGGTCGTCCACCAGCACTGGATAATTCTCCTTGAGATTATCAACCAGTGACCGTGTTTCCTGTCTGCCAAGCAACTCATGGGCATGTTTCTTAATCGTCTCTGTTAGATGAGTAGCTACAACTGAAGGTGGGTCAACTACCGTATAACCTGACAGTTCAGCAACATCCTTGGTGTTCTCGTCTATCCAGAGCGCAGGCAAGCCGAAGGCAGGTTCTGTCGTTTCAATCCCTGTAATAGAATCGTCGTCGTATCCCGGACTCATAGCCAGATAATGATTCAACAACAGCTCTCCGCCGCCTACCGTATTGCCTTTAATTTTAATTACATATTCGTTTGGCTTGAGCTGAATGTTGTCCCGAATACGAATGACTGGCACAACCAACCCGAGCTCCAAAGCACATTGACGGCGAATCATAATGATCCGATCCAATAGATCACCGCCTTGCTGTGTATCCGCTAACGGAATCAAACCGTACCCAAACTCAAATTCAATCGGATCTACTTGAAGCAAATTAATAACACTTTCCGGACTGCGCACCTCTTCGATTTGTTGCTCCTCCTCCAACTGCTCTTCAGCTATTTGCTTGCGTTCCATATTGCCCTGCATTCTTCGGGCTGCGAAAAACAATAGAATTGCCAGTGGAAGAGTTGTAATAATATGAATAGGCGTGAAAAGGCCCAATAATGCAATGGTGGCAGCTACAATGTATATCAATTTTGGATAAGAAAAGAGCTGTCCGGTTAAATCCTCTGCCAAGTTGCCATCCGACGTAGCCCGCGTAACAATCAAACCTGACGCCGTGGATATGAGCAACGCAGGAATCTGGCTGACCAATCCATCACCGATCGTGAGAACAGAATACGTAGACAGTGCTTCTTGAAATCCTTTTCCCTGAACGGCCATACCAATAATAAATCCGCCCACCAGGTTAATGACCAAAATGATAATACTGGCAATCGCATCACCTTTAACGAATTTACTCGCACCATCCATAGCTCCGTAAAAATCCGCTTCTCGTTCGATTTTACTGCGTCGCTCACGGGCTTGCTGCTCATTAATCAGACCTGCATTCAAATCAGCATCAATACTCATTTGTTTACCTGGCATCGCATCCAATGTAAACCGGGCGCCCACCTCAGCTACCCGCTCAGATCCCTTGGTGATCACAATGAACTGTACGACCACTAGAATGAGAAAGACAACAAAGCCGACGGCAATTTGACCGCCTGCAATCCAGCTACCAAACGTGGCAACTACTTCGCCGGCATGGCCTTCACCTAAAATAAGTTTGGTCGTAGATATGTTGAGCGCCAAACGAAATAACGTTGTAATGAGCAGTAATGAAGGAAAGATAGAGAATTGCAAAGCTTCCTTCGTGTTCATTGATACGAGCAAAATCATTAAAGCAATAGAAATATTAATGACGAGTAGAACATCCAGCAGCCATGAAGGGATCGGGAGAATCATCATAAGAACGATACCGATGACGCCTGCAAGGACGGTTATTTCTTTTATTTTCACGGGTCTCTTGGCCTCCGATCCCTTTATTTCACTTTACCTTTTAATTTATATACATACGCCAGCACTTCGGCAACGGCCTGAAAAAGATCAGCTGGTATCGCATCCCCGATTTCGGCTCTTTGAAACAGCGCCCGCGCCAGCGGCTTGTTTTCCATCGTAATAACGCCGTTTTGCTTGGCAATTTCCTTAATTCGGAGCGCGACATAGTCTTGTCCTTTTGCAATAATCTGCGGCGCTTCCATCTCCGAACCATCATATTTCAAAGCCACAGCAAAGTGCGTAGGGTTGGTGATGATGACATCTGCATTAGGAACCTCCTGCATCATGCGCTGCATAGCCATACGGCGCTGGCGCTCGCGGATTTTCCCTTTGATCAGCGGGTCACCCTCCATTTTTTTGTACTCATCCTTAATGTCCTGTTTGGACATTTTCAGATTTTTCTCGTGCTCAAAACGTTGATACATATAATCCAATATCGCTAAAATGAACAGCACCACACCAATTTTGAGCCCTAGTTCCATTGTTAATGAAGCTGTAAAACTCAACATCTGATCGCCGGACATCTCAGCTAGTTTGGGGAGGTCGGCCTTTGTTTTCCAAAGTACGCTGTACACCAGATAACCAATTACGGTCATTTTTAAAACAGATTTTAGGAATTCAACCAATGACCTCATGGAAAAAATGTTTTTAAAGCCTTTAATCGGGTCAATCTTGCTAAACTTGGGTGTAATGCCCTCACCGGTTAATAAAAAACCGATTTGCATGTAATTCGCTGCGATCCCAATGACAATGGCACCAACAAAAATGGGAGCCAGCATAATCAAGATTTGCACGCCATATTCACCCATCATCAGTAGCGTTGTGTTCGGTGTTACTTCCATAGAAAGGCGATTCATGAAAATATCCCGAAACAAGCGGACCGCATGATCCTTAAAATACCCGCCGAAAATCATGAGGCAAAAAAACGTAACCAGCAGGACACCAGCAGCGGGCAACTCCATGCTCTTGGCAACCTGCCCTTTTTGTCTTGCATCCTGTTTCTTTTTGGGTGTAGCTTTTTCCGTTTTTTCCCCTGAGAACAACTGCAGGTTCATAGCATATTTAAATGACAAACTACGTTCCTCCAGACCAGACATTAAGGACGATTACCCATAATATCCAACAAGTTGCGCATGGATTCGAACATCACAGAAAACAATCTTTCGAATATAAAAGCAAAACCTGGCATGAGAAGCATTAACATGAACAATCCCACAATAATTTTAAGCGGCACACCAATGACAAAAATATTAAATTGCGGTGCTGTTTTAGCTAAAAATCCAAGTCCCACATCCGTTAAAAAGGTAGCTACTACAATAGGAGCAGCAATTTGAAAGGCCAGCATAAAAGATTCCGCAAAGGAACGTACCAGGAATTCAGTTACACTGCCACCATACAGCTTTATAAAAAAATCATTTGTCAGTGGTATCCAATCATAACTGTATAAGATAGCATTTAGCAGATGATGGTGCCCGTTGATGCTCAAAAAGAACAAAACAGCTATAGCGAATTTGAAATTACCCGTTAGAGGCGTTGAGGCCCCTGTCATCGGATCAAATACACTGGCCATTCCGAACCCCACCTGTAGGTCAATAAATGAACCTGCGGTTTGGATCGCTGTCATGAACAGATATGCAGTAAACCCTAGCAACAACCCAATCAGCACCTCACGGCCTACTAACAGCACATACGCTTCATCTGTCGGCACCTGTTGATGCGTACCATAAGTAAGGTACACGACCAAAGCCAGAAAACCTGAAATTCCGACCTTAAAGATATTAGGTACCCCTCGGGTTGAAAAAATAGGCGCTACTACAAAAAACGAGGTAATCCGACAAAAAATCAACAAAAAAACAGGAAAACTCTGCAACAATATGTTCATAACTTTCAGCCTAACCTATATATTTGTACAAATTGTCCAGAATGTTATACGTAAAGTCTACTAATGTGGTCAATATCCAGGGCCCAAACAAAAGCAATGCCAGCAATACGGCGACAATCTTCGGAACAAAGGCTAGTGTCTGCTCCTGAATCTGAGTTGTCGCTTGAAAAATACTGATGATCAAACCCACGACTAGTCCCAAAATCAGCATCGGAGCACTCACCTTGAGTACAGTGTACACCGCTTGCCCAGCCAGGGAAATAATAAACTCCGAAGTCATTGCCGTCCTCCTTGATTGCTGTCCTTGCAGAAAGTATTCATGTATTAAAACTTAGAAGTAATGATTTGACGACCAAATACCAACCGTCTACAAGTACAAAAAGCAGTATTTTGAAAGGAAGCGAAATCATTACCGGCGGTAGCATCATCATCCCCATAGCCATAAGTGTACTGGACACTACTATGTCTATAACTAAAAAGGGTATGAAAACCATAAAGCCCATCTGAAATGCCGTTTTCAACTCACTGATTGCATAAGCCGGAACCATCACCGTTAAGGGAATATCTTGATAATTCTTTGGCTTTTCCATCTTGGTGTATTTCATAAAAAGTAGTAGATCCTTCTCACGTGTATGAGAGAACATAAAAGTCTTCATTGGTACCGATGCCTTATCCAGTGCCTGAGACTGTGTTATATCCCCCTTGAGATACGGCTGGAGCGCAGTTTCGTTCATAGCTGAGAAGGTCGGTGCCATAATAAATAAGGTGAGAAACAAGGCCAGTCCAACAAGCACCTGATTGGGCGGCATCTGCTGAGTTCCCAGTGAAGTTCGCACAAAGCCAAGCACAATCACGATACGCGTAAAACTTGTCATCAGTACCAGCAATGCGGGCGCTACACTAATGACAGTAATAAGTAAAATAATAGACAGCGAGGTGGCACCGGGCTGTCCTTTGTCCGAATTGCCGACTTGAATATCAATGTTCGGAATCGGTTCCGCAGAGGCCGCCGTCACCGAAATGAAGCTGAACAAGACAAGCAGCAAACATGCTAGTATAATCTTTTTTCTCATGAATCTCCCGACCGATCTGTAGTATTCTCCTCATTGCGCAGCTTTTCAAGTTTGTCCTTGCGGTTCGGCATCTGCCGAAGCTTGGATTCAAACATCTCATGAAAAGACGTCTCCTCTTCAGGTTGCTGCTGCTGTGCCGCGTTGTTCCGGCGAAGCTTATCCGCAATTTTAGCGAATAGCGGGGCAATCGGGCCGCGCTGCAGGGAAGCTTCCTGCTCCAGTGCGGCCAAAATTTGCTCCACTTCTTCAGGATCGGACACTTTGTCAACAAGCCGGATATCTTCTCCCACACCAATGAGGTACACACTGCTACCAACTTCAACAAGCTGAAGGGATTTATTGGGGCCAAGCCCCACGCCTCCCAGTATGCGAACGGAGCGGTTGCTGAACCAGCTCTGATTTCTTTTACTCAAAAACCGTATCAAGTACACGATCAGTACGATGATAAAGATTAGCACGAAAAGGACCCAGGCAATGTTTCCTATATTGCTGGATGTACTCAAAGCGTCAGAGGCACCCTGTTGTGTATCCATACTGAATGCGCCTTACACACCCAGTGTTTTGTTGATGGCTTCGATAACCCGATCCGATTGGAATGGCTTAACGATAAAATCTTTTGCTCCAGCTTGAATGGCATCAATAACCATAGCTTGCTGACCCATCGCGGAACACATGATAACCTTGGCATTCGGGTCAATTTGTTTGATTTCCTTCAGAGCGGCAATGCCGTCCATTTCAGGCATCGTGATATCCATCGTAATCAGGTCCGGACGAAGCTCCTTGAATTTTTCAATGGCCTGTGATCCATCCTGGGCCTCTCCTACTACTTCAAATCCATTTTTGGACAGGATGTCCCGAATCATCATTCTCATAAATGCAGCATCGTCCACGATCAAAATACGGTTTGCCATCTGAAATAAATCCTCCCTAAATTATCCTTTTATTGTATTTTTTGAATTCGGTCCCATTGGCTTACAATATCCGTTACACGCACGCCAAAGTTCTCGTCAATTACGACAACCTCGCCCTTGGCAATCAGTTTGTTGTTAACCATAATGTCTACCGGCTCCCCGGCAAGCTTGTCCAATTCAATAATTGAACCTTGTGAGAGCTCCAGAATATCTTTAATTTGCTTTTGGGTCCTTCCTAATTCTACGGTGACTCTAAGGGGAATGTCCATCAATAAATTTAAATTGTTTTCATCCACCTGCGGAAATCCACCGGACTGCAAGTTAGAGAATTGCACAGGCTGCACATTTACATTACGTCCCGGCGGTACGGCTCCGTAATGATGAGGCGTTCCATAAGGCGCTTGCGGCGGTACACCTGCTGGCATTCCATAACCCGGCGTTCCATACCCTGGAGCGCCCTGCTGCCCGTATCCCGGGTCTTGAGGATACATTGGCGGTTGTTGTCCATAGCCTGCATCTTGCGGCGCCTGCGCGGCTGCAGGCGGCTGTTGGTAGGCTGGTGCAGACGGCGGCTGCGGAGTGCTAGCTTGTTTCGGCGCTTCGGGAGCAGCCGTTGCAGCTGCCTGCTGTGCGGACGCTTGCGGTTGCTCATCATCCTCTCCGCCATTCATTAAGATGCTCACCATCTTTTTGGCGAAATTAACAGGTAACAGTTGCATCAACGTGGAGTCAATCAAATCTCCAATCAATAACCGGAAGGATACGGTAATCAACGTCTCTTCATCTGGCAGGCTGGATACTCCATCGCCGTGCAGAGGGTCCAATATATCTATCCCTGGTGGTGAGATATTAACAAAACGATTAAACATAGTAGACATGGAGGTCGCAGATGATCCCATCATCTGGTTCATCGCTTCCTGCACAGCACTGATGTGAATTTCATTCAATTCTTCATCTGCCGGGTTTCCTCCACCGCCAAGCATTAAATCTGCTATAACCTGCGCATCACGCTTTTTAATTACGAGCGAGTTAATGCCTTCAAATCCATCGACATAATTCACATGTACGGCTACATGCGGCTTTGGAAATGCAGTTTCAAATTCAGAACGTGTAATAATTGAAACCTTAGGTGTCGTAATATCCACCTTTTGACCGAGCAGTGTGGAAAGAGCCGTAGCTGCGCTGCCGAACGTTATATTACCGATTTCCCCGAGAGCATCCTGCTCTAGAGAAGTCAGAAAATCGTCAACGGTCTTGCCTGCGGGAGTAGAATCCGTCCCCGCTTCAGACTGTTTCAGCAAGGCATCAATTTCCTCCTGGGACAAATAGTCTTTACTCGTCAATTTCTTCAACTCCTTCGTTGACAATTTCATCAATTTGTACGGCAACACGATCTCTTACCATGCCGGGACTTCCCATAAACTTCAATTTCTCGCCTACCCGGATGGATAGTCCTTCTTTGACAGGCTTGTTCAATGAAATGACATCTCCTACCGAAAGGCCCAAAAACTCGGCTACATTTATCCGGGATTCACCCAACTCCGCAATAATAGGGAGCTCTGCTTTGGTGACCCGTAATCTCAAGGCGTCGATCTCTTCAGGCGCCCTTGATTTCTTTTCGGATGTAAACCACTGGTGCGTGGACAGTCTGGCCATAATAGGTTCCAATACCACGTGCGGGATACAGAGGTTAATCATCCCTGTGGTATCACCAATTTTGGTGCTAAGCGAAATCAGAGCAATCGTCTCATTCGGCGAAACAATCTGCATGAACTGCGGATTCGTTTCCATAGCCTCTAGGCGTGGTTCAATGTCCAGTACCGTTTTCCAAGCCTCTTGCAGGCTATCAAAGGTACGGCTGAAAATTCGCTCCATGATCGTCGTCTCGATTTCGGTCAATGCGGTAACCTTGGTTGGTGCCGAACCTGTTCCTCCGAGAAGCCTGTCCAGCATGGCATAAGCTACATTCGGGTGAACCTCAAGCACCATTCGGCCTTCCAGTGGTTCAGCTTCAAAAATGTTTAGTATGGTCATTTTCGGAATGGAGCGAATGAATTCATCATATGGAAGCTGCTCCACCTGAACGACATTAATCTGGACAAAAGTACGAAGTTGTGCTGAAAAATAAGTGGTCAGATACCGTGCAAAGTTCTCGTGTATCCGTGTCAGACTTCGTATATGGTCCTTGGAAAACCTAAGCGCTCTTTTAAAATCATAAGCGCGAACTTTCTTTTGGGTCTCTTCCTTTTTGAGTTCTTCCGCATCCATTTCACCGGACGAGAGAGCTGCTAAAAGGGCATCAATTTCCCCTTGTGACAGTACATCCACCAATGTTATTCACCCCCTTACGTGTTCCTGACAAAATCACCTGGAATCAAATGGCTGCCAGCAAAAAGTCTGTAATTTTGGCGTTCCCCAGGTGACCTTCAGGGAGCGACTTGTTGATGAGATCCGTCAGCTTGTCACTGAACTGATCCCGGCCTTTAGCCGTTCTGAGCTCATCAGGTTTGGTGTCTGCAAGTAATTGAATAACGATCGGTTTAATACTAATGTCCTTGATTTTTTCAAACGCTTCTTTTGCTTTGGCGTCGTTCAATTGAAAAGCAAGATTCATCTGCACAATGTAATCTGCATCTGCCAAATTTGTTTTGATACCGGTAATTTCAGAGCTTACTTCCACCAATTCATCTGCTGACAATCTTGGAAGTTGTTCTGCTTGAGCGGCTTGCGCATTTGGTATGACTTCCGACTTCTTCCCGCTAAGCGCTGGTATAAGTACAAAGGCCGCGCCTGCAATCAAAGTAATCGCGAGTAAAATTGTAATGAGCCATGGCAGCATCTTCTTCATTCGTCTTCCTCCATTTGTTGCACTTTTATCGTGGCGGCATGGATGCCGATTTCACGGCTGTAATCCTTGATCAAGGAGACGACATCTGCCGCTTTTTCCAATACAATCAACCGTTTCCCCGTCACCAAAGTGACGTATGTATCCGGTGTTTCCTCCACAGTCTCAATGAGCAGCGCATTAAGCCACATAGGCGAGCCGTTCAGCCGCGTTAACGGGATCATCGTAACACCAACCTCCTGATAGGTGCGGAGGAGCCTCTACTCCTCCGCGTTTAAATGAGATTATCGTTTCAAGTTTACAACTTCCTGAAGCACTTCATCCGAAGTCGTAATGATACGTGAGTTCGCTTGGAATCCGCGCTGAGCTACGATCATTTCGGTAAATTCCCCAGTCAGATCAACGTTGGACATTTCCAGCTGACCAGAGATGATAGCACCAAGGCCATTTTCATTCGCTACTCCTGGCTCAATTGCATCGATATTTGAGTTGACCGTAGTACGGTACAAGCTTCCACCGATTTTTTCCAATCCCTCTGGGTTTGTGACTTTTGCTAATGCAATTTGCGTGCCGTTGTCAACTGTTCCGTCATCCAATTGTTGTACAATTGTGCCATTCTGTTGAATGGAGAACGATGTCACATTGTCAGCAAGTGTGATTGGATCGCCACCTAAACCTGTTACGAAAAATCCATCGGAAGTAACCAGATTCCGGTTAGCGTCTACGTGGAAATCACCCGCACGAGTCAGATAAGGGACATCCTGTGCATCACTCATTTTCACCAGGAAGAAGCCGTCACCGTTAATCCGTAAATCCGTTGGATTGTTCGTAGTCATTGCACTACCTGGAAGATGCATCGTATCAATTGAGCTGACGGACACCCCTAGACCAACTTGCTTGGCATTTTGACCTGCGGTTGTCGTAGCATCAGGTGCACTTGCGCCCGAGCTGGTTTGGCTCAAAATATCCTTGAACATCACTCGGCTGGACTTGAAGCCTGTAGTATTTACGTTTGCAATGTTGTTACCGATAACGTCCAGCTTTGTTTGAAAGCCCTTCATGCCCGATACACCTGAATACATTGATCTCAACATTGAGTATAAATCCTCCTCTGATTGGTTGCTTAGTTGACCGCATCAGTCGATCCGCGGCTTTTATGATGGCTTTCCTAATTCGGGCCAGCCATTTCGTATATTTTTATGAAATAATTACAGCACTATCTATCTGCGTAAATACGTTATCCTCCATGGACTGCTTGTCCATCGCAGTAACAACTGTTCGATTAGGCACACTAACAATCAAAGCCATATCTTGCATTAAAATCAAAGATTCTTTGGCACCTTTGGCAGCAGCCTTATCCACAGCAGAGTTGATTTTTTCCATTTGGTCACTTTTTAACTCTATTCCCCGCTGTTCCAGCCGCTTGGCAGCATGATTGCTGAGCTTGAGCACCTGTTCCTGCAATACCTGACCGAACGGTTTGGTATCCTTTGTTACCGAATTTACTCGGTTTTGAGTGACCGCTGCCGGAGGAACGTTGGTAGGAAAAAGGCGTCCGACCGTTATCCTGTCATTCATGAATTCTCACCGCTTCCAGTGGAGGAAGAAGATGAAGTATCTGAAGTACCTGACGTCTCTGTAGCAGGAGCCGTTGTGTTGGCCTGGCTTACCGATGTTACATCTTTTAATGCCACCTCAGCCGCCCCCATTTTGGCATACTGCACACCGTCGCGAACAACGATGGAATCTACGATTCCACTTTTTACAGTACCTGCGCCTGCTTCACCTGTAAGAGGATCCTTTTTACCTGGCTCAATCCAGCTGACTTCTTTTCCGATCAAACCGGAAGCTGTACCCAAAGACTGTCCCAAAGCAGTCAACTGCGTAGAAATGTTCATCAGTTGTTCCACCGAGGAAAACTGTGCCATTTGGGCGACAAATTCTTTATCCTCCAAAGGCTGCATGGGATCCTGATTTTGTAGCTGAGTGATCAAAATTTTTAGAAATTGATCTTTACCCATCGTTTTCGTATCCTTGGCACTTGCTGTTTTAACATTATTTACATTGTAATTCGGCCAGACGTTACTGGTGGATACATTGTTGTCTGTAGTCGTCATTGTGTTCTCACCTCCATCATTACGCTTGTGCTGTAAAGGAGCCTGTCCGATTCATGTCATCTGCACGTTGTTCTGCTGTCCAGTTACGAAGCTCTTCTGTCATTTCAGCTACCTTCAGAGCATCCTCGCTCTCTTCTCTGCCTCGAGCTTTTGAACGTTGGTTAGATTGCTGCTGCTGATTAGCTCCAGAACCGCGGCCATCCTGATACATATGAGAGGATAGCGACTCATTGTGTGTTACTTCTACTTTATCTACCTGGATGCCTTGGTTTTGAAGGCTTGCACGCAACTGCGACATTTGCTGTTCCAGCAAGTCCTTCGCCCCACTGTGCTCAGTCATGAACTGTGCAACCAAATGTCCGTTTTGCATTGTCAGCTTAACCTCCAGCTGGCCCAGATGATCTGGACGAAGCATGATAGTCGCTTCTGTCAAACCCGTGTGCTTTACAATATCAAGTTTCTGCACCACAAACTCAGTCATTTCCTTGGCAAATTGCCTTACATGTACGACGGGTTGAGCTGGAGCCGAAGGTGTGGTTCCTTGTGTTTGCACTGAAAGCTGCCCTGCAGTCGTGATCACCGGAGTCTGATTATCAGTTGTCGCCGGATCCGCTTGCTCAGCTGCATCTACGAATGTACCTGCTTCATCTGCTGCAGTCGTTTTAACTGCGGACTGAACGAGAAGATTCGTTGATGAACGTTGTCCTTCTGCGCCTTGCTGATTCGTTTCACCTTGACTTGCTTGCTGCTGAGGAGCAACCTGTTTATTTGTAGGAGTTGCAGTTAATGTCTGAGCACCATTTGCCCGTTGTGCAGAAGGCTGAACCGCTTGTGAATCCCCACGATCAGCAAGTTCCACAGCTTTCATTACCCCATTCCACTGTTCATCGGGAATAGCCCCCGTCCCAGCCGTTGCGCTTTGAAGCGATTGTAGTAACTGTGTCACCTTAGACTTTTGATCGCCCGAAGCCTGCTCTGCTACATTTGCAAGTTGTGATAAAGCGTCCTGTAGTGCAAACCGAAGAGTTGCAGGATTAGCTGCCAAGGCTGTCAAGCCTGTAGCCTCTGTTGTTTCCACGCCGTCTGCTTGTTGATTTATTCCACTGCCTTGCAAAAACTGCTGCACTTGCTGAATCCACGATTGCAAAGTTGCAAGCAGAGCAGGATCAGCCACTACCTGATCATCCAACTTTTCGAGATTTTGCAGCAGAGGAGCCAATGTTTCAACCAGCGGCTCAGTTGGAGCTTCCGCAGATTCTCCGTTTGCAATAAGTGGTAGCACCATAACTAATGGAGAACCATTTGAATCTGTTCCTGCTGAGCCCGTTTGCCCGCCTGTCATCATTTGTGTCAGTGTTTGATTAAAGGCACCCGTGGTTGCTCCAGCAGCCGTGGTTGCACTCGCTGTTGATGCTGTCGTACCGCTAGCTGTTTGACTAGAGCTAAGAGATACACTTTGAGAAATCAGAGTCATATTTTTTTCACCTCCCTTCAATTCAAACTACTTATTGCCCATCAGTTTATTCAAAATCTTCGCGGTCTGGCCTGCATCCTTGGCAGACATATATTGCAGTAAAGAAGCACGCGTCGAATCATCTACTGTATTTAATATGTGTAATGCCTTATCCGGACTGATTTTGTAAGTTTGTAAAATAAGTTCGGCACCACTTTTCTTGTCCATCGACGCAAATGTACTGCTGATTTGAGTGCTTTGCAGACTTTTACCCGTCGTTCCGGCTGTAGTTCCTTGATCCTTTTTCAGACGGGACTGCAACGCAGCTACCGATAAATCCGTAGATGGCGTTACGTTTTTCAGAGCCATCGTAATATCCGCTGCTTTTTTAGCATCCATCTTTTGCAAAATCTTCGCACTGTTCGCAGGGTCCATGTAGCTTAATAGCTGCACAGTCTCTTCCGTAGTCAGGTTCTCCATGATCGGTGCCGCTTTACTTGCCGTCATTCCTTCATACATGCTGGCAAGTTCTCTGGTCTGTTTTACATAAGGATCTTCATTTGTTGTTCCATCTGTAGTTTGCATACCTACTTGCGCTTGCTGGCTGACCTGTCCCTGTTGACCCGTCTGCGACTGTTGTCCCTGTTGCGTTTGAAGCGTGTTAACCTGATTCTGAAGTTCAGTAACCTTCTTATCCTGTGTCGTCTTAGCCGCAGTCGCCTTTTTGAGTTCTTCCGTCTGCTTGGCCAAATCTGCTTTTAACTGCTGAATGGTTGCTTCAGAACTTTCAGACTGTGCCTTCTGATCAGCCTCTTTTGTTTGGGTCGCTTTGTCCTTTGGTTCAGGTATCCAATTTTTAACAACTGGAATTTTACTCCCTAACGAAATCATTTCACTTCTGAAGTCCATATTGAACAATGTAAGCAGGACCCCGACCAGAACAATTGTGAAAACAATCGGAATCAGGAAAAACAAAAACCGTTCAAATCCACCGCCTGATTCTTTTTCTAAATCCATATCCAGTTCATTATCTGCTAACTTCTGTGCCATCGTCTTCCTCCTCAGGCAGCTGATATGCGTATCCTATGACGTTCCGCTTACCGGGCTTTCATGGCAAATCGCACGGAAGCCATTTCATCCAGCTCATTCTGCTCGCGCAGGAGCATTTCCTGTTGGAATTTCACGTTGGCCTTCTCTCTTGCTTTCAGCCAAACTTGTTCATCCAGCATTTTATCGGTCAAAACGGTTTGTTTGCTTTGCACATTTTGCTGCGCATATTGAACATCCCTATGCTTGCGTGTAATACATTGGTCCAGATGATTGACATAAGCCTGTAATTCCTGAATGCTAGAGAGTGGCGCGCAATCTTCGGCAGCCTTTTGAATGGCTGATATGACCCGATTCCTTTCGCCTATAAGCTGTGTTAATGTCTGCTCCTCAGCCTGCAATTGTCCAACTGCACTGGAAAGCATCCATTCAGCCTGTGACTTTTCGTTCGTTTTCAAGTCTACAACTTTTTGAAAGGAATACTGAAATCTCATCGTTCAACCTTCATCTCCTCGTAAATTCAGAAATCAAACGTTCCCGTACTTCGTCCAGTTCGGCCTTTTCATCTGTTCTTTGTCTTGTAAAATCCCATATATCCCGTATGCGCTCCATAGATTCGTCAATTTCTGCATTCGAGCCCTGTTGATAAGCCCCAATATTAATGAGGTCCTCTGAATCTTTGTAAATGGCCATCAAGCGCTTAATATTTTCGGCCGCTTCTATCTGATCTCTTGGTGCAATGTCCTTCATGACCCGACTAATACTTGCTAACACATCAATCGCAGGAAAATGTCCTTTGTTTGCAATCCCACGGTTCAAGACAATGTGTCCATCCAATATCCCACGCACCGCATCCGCGATCGGCTCGTTCATGTCGTCACCATCAACCAGCACTGTATAAAATGCGGTTATGGAGCCAGTAGGACCTGTTCCTGCACGTTCCAGAAGCTTAGGCAGACTAGCAAACACTGAAGGTGTGTATCCTCTCATTGCTGGCGGCTCCCCTACCGCTAAACCGACTTCACGCTGGGCCATCGCATACCGGGTAACTGAATCCATCATCAGCATGACATTCAACCCGCGATCCCGGAAATATTCCGCTATCGTCGTTGCAATAAGTGCGCCCTTAATGCGGATCAACGCCGGTTGGTCGGAAGTGGCCACAATAACTACAGAGCGTTCTAGTCCCTCTGGACCCAAATCCCGTTCTATAAAGTCCAGCACCTCGCGTCCACGTTCTCCGATTAAGGCAATTACGTTCACATCTGCTTCCGTATTACGGGCAATCATACCCATCAAAGTACTCTTACCTACACCCGAACCTGCAAAAATACCAACCCGTTGTCCTTTACCAATCGTAAGCAATCCGTCAATTGCACGTACTCCGATACTAATGGGTTCCTGCACACGTGGACGATTCAGCG
Source organism: Paenibacillus ottowii (assembly GCF_050516475.1). NCBI lineage: Bacteria > Bacillati > Bacillota > Bacilli > Caryophanales > Paenibacillaceae > Paenibacillus > Paenibacillus ottowii. The sequence goes on from NZ_CP191577.1 coordinate 3,713,023, forward strand.
GATTGGACGGGATATTGAAAGTTGAATATCTCGCCATTCGCGAGGGAATCAGTGAACCGTCCAAAGGCTGACCCAAACCATCCAGCACTTTGCCTAGCAGCTCCGATCCAACCTGTACATTCAGCGGCTTCCCTGTTCCTACAACATCACAACCAGGACCAATGGATTGTAGTTCCCCAAGTGGCATCAGAAGCACTTTATTGTCTCTGAAGCCAACAACCTCTGCCTGCAATGGCTTGGCCGCTTTGCCGGGATAAATATAACAAACATCCCCGATACTGGCGTCAGGACCTTCCGATTCAACCATCAAGCCGATAACCTGTGTAACCTTGCCATTCACCCGAACCGGGTCCAGCTGTCGCAAATGATCCATGTAGCGCTGCGCATTAAGCCCCTTCATGTCTTCGCTCCTCATTTTCATGTGCTAGACGAAGCAGTTCTTTTTTAATCTCAGCTAATTGCGTATCGATTCGCGCATCCACGCTTCCAAAGGAAGAACGGATGACGCAACCGCGATCTTTTACGGTACCATCCGGAATAATTTGCAGTTCTGCCTGCGAATCGACAGATAATGACAATTCTTCCCGTGCACCTTGCACAAATGCGAAATGCTGAGGCGATACACACAGTGTAATGATTCCTTTTTCTCGCTTACGAGCCAAATTTTTTCGAATTAACTCAATCGTATATTCCGGCTCAAGACTGAGCTGTTTTTCAATAACCTTCTCGGCAATTGCACTGCTCAGTTCAACCAGAAAGGGCTCGGCTTCCTGAATCAGCTGTTCCTTAATCTCATAGGCCTGACGCAGAATATCTTGTGCTTCTTCCATCATCTGCTCCGATTTCGTCTGAAGCTCGGCTTCGGCCAGCTTCTGGCCTTCTTCATATCCTTGTTGAAATCCATCTGCTTTTATCGACTGAATCAACTGATCGTCATGCTCGCGTCGTTCCTGCCACCAATCTTCAATCTGCTGTTGTGCTTCCTGAAGCATTCGTTCCGCTTCTTCAGCCGCCTCGCGCACCTGACGTTCGGCAAAGTCCTTAGCATCATTCAGCATTTCATCTCGGAGCCGTTCTGCCTCATAATCTCGCTTGGGTTCTGGCTCCGTATATTCGGTTGAAATTTCTTCATCTGTCGTTTCTGGCACATACGTATGTGCCACATCAATCGTTTTCAAAGCCTCTACAGGCACATATTGGAAAGATTTAATCAAGTTAGACAATGATGTCATCTCCTCCGCCGCGTGCGATTATAATCTCACCGGCCTCTTCCAATCTGCGGATCGTTGATACGATACGTGTTTGTGCTTCTTCCACATCACGCAGCCGCACCGGTCCCATGTACTCCATTTCCTCTTTGAAGGTTTCTGCCATACGTTTCGACATATTTCGGAAAATTACATCGCGAACTTCTTCACTGGACACTTTAAGCGCCAATTGCAAGTCTGCATTGTCGATGTCGCGGATAATGCGTTGAATGGACCGGTTGTCCACATTGACGATATCCTCGAATACGAACATTCTTTTCTTGATTTCCTCAGCCAGTTCAGGATCTTGAATTTCAAGCGAGTCGAGAATTGTACGCTCGGTTCCACGGTCTACACCGTTCAAAATCTGAACGATAGACTCGATACCGCCTGCATTCGTGTAATCTTGCGTCGCAGTTGCCGAGAGCTTTTGCTCCAATACTCGTTCCACTTGAGAGATGACTTCCGGAGATGTACTGTCCATGACAGCAACGCGCCGGGCCACATCCGCCTGCTTTTCCTGTGGCAGGGACGATAGAATTGCCGCTGCTTGCTCAAACTGCAAGTATGAAAGCACGAGAGCAATAGTTTGCGGATTCTCATTCTGTATAAAATTCAATATTTGGTTCGGATCAGCCTTACGAGCAAAATCGAAAGGTCTCACCTGTAATGTCGCTGTCAAACGGTTAATGACCTCAACTGCTTTTTGCGATCCGAGCGCTTTTTCCAATATTTCTTTGGCGTAATTAATACCGCCTTGGGAAATGTACTCCTGAGCCAGACAAATTTGATGAAACTCGGCCATAATGGAGTCTTTTTCAATGGCATCGACCTTCCGTACATTAGCAATTTCCAATGTAAGTTGCTCGATCTCTTCATCACGCAAATGCTTGAATATTTGAGCAGATACTTCTGGCCCCATTGTGATCAAAAGAATAGCTGCTTTCTGTCTTCCCGTTAAACCTTGACTGCTTGCCTTTGCCAATGAACTCACCTCTATTCGTCAGCCAGCCATGTACGAAGCAGATTGACGAATTCGTCGGGTTTCTTTTTCGCCAGACTTTCAAGCTGTTTACGCACTTGACTTTCATTTGTCACACTTTCCATCGTAATGGACGGGAATTCCGTCGGCGTTGGCATCAGTTGCAATTCTTCATCCAACTCTTCTTCCTGCTTACGACGACTGCGTACGATGAAGAAGATTACACCCGCCAACAGTGCCAGAACTGCAGCTCCGATGCCCCACATCCACGGGTTGGAAGCTGAGAAGAATGTATTGGTACTCGTAGGCGCCGGAGCAACTTGCGAGAATACTGAAACCTTTTTAGCCAAATCTGCGTCTGTAAAAGTAGTACCGGAATTCGCCAGCGATGCTCTTACAATATTAACCAAAATATTTTGAATTGCTGTCTGAGTTGCAGTATCCAACGTTTGCTGACCTGTTGGTGGTTCAACTGCTACATTAATGGTTAAATCTTTTACAGTGTACGGACTTTGGATTATATCCCTTGCAATGCGGTTAACTTCGTAGTTAATCGTACTTGAGCTCTTATCCGAGCTGGTATTGCCGGAATTGGCTCCCCCAGGGTAACCCGGGACATCCTGCGTTCCTGTCCCTGCAACTCCTCCGGTTTGTCCACTACTACCCGTATAACTTTCCTGAATTTGTTGGGCACTGATTTCAATACCCTTCATTTTCGTTTGGTCAACAGGCGTGACCATTTGTTCCTTGGATGTTACTTTGTCGAAATTCAGTTGGGACATAACCAGCACGTTTACCTTGTCGTCTCCAACAATTTTCGACAAAAATTGTTGAACATTGTTCCTTACATCGCTCTCAAACTTCTTCTGTAGAGCCATGTTTTCCTGAACATCACTCGTGAGTCCACCTTGGCCGCCCTTGGCCGTTGGAATCAACTCATATTCCTTATTGGTGATCGTAATGTTTTCTACTGGCAAGTTCGGTACAGCCGTTTTAACCAGATTAAAATATCCGTCGATTGCCTGTTGATTGGGAGTAAAACCAGGTTCGAATTCCATTTGAATCGAAGCAGAGGCTTTGTCCTTTTCTTCAAGTCCGGCAAAAATGTTTTCCTTCGGCATATTAATGACAACTTTGGAGCTTTGGACACCATCCATCCGTTCCAACAGTTGCTGTACTTCGCCGTTCAATGCGTTGTTGTACTTCACATTGAACTCGTTCTCCGTCATGCCAATGGCCGATGAGGACTGATCAAAGGCACTCATGCCGATTGACCCCTTCTGAATCAGGCCTTGAGACCCAACATCTACTTTCGCCTTATCCGCGTTTGCAGTTGGGACTGAAATTTGTGTTCCACCAGCGTTAAGCTGATACGGTATACCCGCAGAATCGAGATATTTAATGACTCCGGCAGCATCATTTGCATTTAAATCCCGGAAGGCCACTTCATACTCTGTTTTGGTAAACTGCATCGTTAGCACTACAATTGCGATTATGATGAATGCTAATGTCGAAACAAGTAATATCTTCTGTTTTTTGCTGAAATTATTCCAATAACCGGAAATCTTATCCCGATATTGGGCGATTCTCTCGTTCACTCCGTCACCCCATCCGAAACTTTGCTAAACCCCCACTTTACATCTGTGTACGCATGATCTCCTGATAGGCTTCGATCGCTTTGTTTCGGACCTGTGTAGTAAGCTGCAGGGAAAGCAGCGCTTGTTGTGAAGTGATCATGACCTGATCCACATCAACTTTGCCTGCCATGAATTGGTCGGACATCTGGTGTGTAGCGGCTTCCTGCTGCCCTACTTCATTGAGAGCATCCTTTAGGAAGGAGCCAAAATCCTTCAAGGATTCGGAAGGCGTCGCTTTCGTCAACTCATTGTTAGGCGATTGAATCTGCTGTATTACCGGTGTCTGTACATTAAACATGGCGTTCTGAATCATGTTTTACTCTCCCTATTAAGTAGTTGGTAGTCCTAAAACTTAGCGACCAATTTCAAGCGCTTTGGAAACCATCGCCTTTGAAGCATTCAGGGCTGTTACATTGGCTTCGTATGAGCGTGTTGCGGAAATCATGTCGACCATTTCTTTCATAATGTCTACATTAGGCATATATACATAGCCATCTTTATCAGCGTCCGGGTGACCCGGATTGTACACTGGCTTCAAAGGTGACTGATCTTCCTGAATTTGAGCAATCTTAACGCCAGCAGCGCTTGTACTGCTTCCTTCCATTTGAGCCTTCAAAACATCGGCAAAGCCAGATTGGTTCGGCTCCAGAACAACCGTTTTTCTTCGATATGGAATTGCTTGTCCGTTCTCCACCTTCGCCCGAGTTGTCTCTGCGTTGGCGATGTTGCTCGATATAACGTCCATCCGCAACCGTTGGGCCGTAAGAGCAGACGCACTTATATCAAAACCGTTGTTGATCTTCACCTGGTCCTATCTCCCTTCTACCGCTGTTCTCATCATTTTGATTCGATCATTAATTTCTTGGATGTAGGTATTATATCTTAGTTGATTTTCAGCCATAAGACTCATTTCTCTGTCTATATCTACGTTATTCATGTTGTTATTCATGACTGAGTACCCATCTTTGATGACCGTGGCATCAGGAATGGAGTTCATAGGTCCTATTTGAAAATGTCTTGAATTGGTTACCTTTCCACGCAGTGGTGTGACATCACCGTCCATTTGCTGCTGAAGCAGTTCTTCAAATGAAACCTCCGAACGCTTAAAATACGGAGTGTCCGCATTGGAAATATTATCAGCCATCACACGTTGTCTCGTATTGGCCGCTTGTACACCTGCTTGAAGCTTTTGAAAGCTTAGATCACCCAGCAGATTCATTTAGCTCCTCCCTCCAGCGTCTACTACAAAGTAAGATTCAATAAAACAAGATTTTTCACTTTTTTTCGACAATAAAATTTCATAATTATACATTTCTTTTAGGTCTTAAGTAGAAAATCTTAACTTTCTGTCATATATTCTAAGTTTCGTAGAGTTGGGACCTAATTACAATAAGAAAAAAGCCCTATCTTTTTTAAAAAAGAGGGCTTTAGATGCATAAATTGTTAAATTTTTCAGGTTTTTTTCAAGGAAATGAATGTTTTCTTAGCACTTTACACCTGTAAAAGATTATACGTCCTACTTTTGGAATAGACAGAAAAATCATCAACTTAACCTGCGTCTAGGACTAAATGACGGTGCAAGATAGTGTTATTCTGGACCTCACACCCTATTTTTAGACACTCAGTTCATAAAATATACTGACTAAGGTCCCTGTTTTGGGCAATATCTCCCAGCTTCTCACGCACATACTCCGGTGTAATGATCATACGGTCCAATGTAAGCTCCGGGGCCTCAAATGACAGGTCCTCCAGCAGCTTCTCTAAGATGGTATGCAAACGCCGGGCGCCAATATTTTCGGTGTTGCGGTTAACAGACTCGGCTATACTAGCAATCTCACGGATCGCTTCCGCAGAAAATTCGACTTCTATTTCCTCGGTACGGAGCAATTCGGTGTATTGCTTGGTCAGCGCATTTTTAGGCTCCGTCAATATCGACACAAATTCATCCAAGGTCAAACTACTTAGTTCCACCCGGATTGGGAAACGGCCTTGAAGCTCAGGGATCAGATCTGATGGTTTAGCTACATGAAAAGCCCCTGCAGCAATAAACAGAATGTAGTCTGTTCTTACTGGGCCGTATTTAGTCATAATGGTAGAGCCCTCGACAATAGGTAAAATATCGCGCTGGACTCCTTCTCTCGACACATCTGGCCCACTTCCCTTGCCTTGACTGGCAATCTTATCTATTTCATCAATAAAAATAATACCGGATTGCTCAGCACGCTTTACAGACTCCTGAATCACATCATCCATATCGATCAACTTGGCTGCTTCATCTTGAATCAGTACCTTGCGAGCCTCCTTGATGGGTAGCTTGCGCTTCTTCGTCCGCTTGGGCAGAAAACTTCCGAACATCTCCTGCATATTCATACCCATTTGTTCATTCCCTTGCCCGGCAAACATATCGAGCATATTGGGTGCGGTATCCTCCACATCAATCTCTATAACATCATCTTCAAGCTTACCGGACAACAGATCAAATTTAACCTTACGTCGCTTCTCTGCCAGGGTTCCGTCGTGTTGTGTTGGTTCTTCTTCTACCGAAGGGCCTGTGTTATTGCCAAACAGCATTTCAAAGGGATTGCGTTGTGATTTATTCGACTTTTCTGCAGGTACAAGGATATTGACAATCCGTTCATTGGCCATATCCTCCGCTTTGTCTTTCACATTCTCTGTTCGTTCCGACTTGACGATACGGATAGAGGTTTCCATCAGATCACGCACCATGGATTCCACATCACGACCGACGTAACCCACTTCTGTAAATTTGGTCGCCTCCACCTTGACAAAAGGAGCCCCTACAAGCCGCGCAAGTCTGCGGGCAATTTCAGTTTTACCCACACCTGTCGGTCCGATCATCAAAATATTTTTAGGCACAATTTCGTCCCGAATATCATCCGGTAGCTTACTACGACGATAACGGTTGCGTAAGGCAACAGCCACAGATTTTTTAGCTTCCTTTTGTCCGACAATATACTTATCCAGCTCGGATACCACTTGTCTGGGCGTCAACGATTGATTATTCATTTTGCATTCCTCCACCCTTGAATACTCAGAGCCGACTTACAATTCTTCCACGATAATCTGACTGTTTGTATACACACATATTTCTGAAGCAACCTCTAACGCTTCCCGTGCCATGTCCTTTGCTTCCATACCATCGCCATGACGTTTGAAAGCACGGGCAGCTGCCAATGCAAAATTACCACCTGAGCCAATGGCCAGCACATCATCGTCTGGTTCAATAATTTCTCCGCCTCCAGAAATGAGCAGCATCCCGGTTGTATCCATCACAATCATCAGCGCTTCCAGCTTGCGTAAGACACGATCCTGCCGCCAGTCTTTGGCGAGTTCTACAGCAGCCCGTTGAAGATTGCCATGATGTTCCTCCAGCTTATTTTCAAACTTTTCAAACAATGTGATAGCATCAGCCACTGAACCCGCAAATCCCGCCACGACCTGACCACGATACAATCTACGTACTTTTTTAGCCGTCTGCTTCATCACAACACTGTTGCCGAACGTTACCTGCCCATCACCCGCAATAGCTCCTTTGCCATTATGGCGTACAGCACAGATGGTGGTAGCATGAAAGGACATATCCATAACGCGCTCCTCCTTTTCCTTCATCCTTATGCCTGTACTTCTGCTGACATAACTCCCGTTTGGTTGATATAAGCACGCAAACTTTCCAACGCACGATTAGCAAGAGCTTCATTCTTTTCCTTTTTGTTACGGATGCGTATCTCCAGCTTTGGAAGCAGACCAAAGTTTGCATTCATCGGTTGGAAATGTTTGAAATCAGCAGTTGTAATATATCGTGCCATACTACCTAGTGTCGTTTCCGCAGGAAACACAAACATTTCCTGATCACGTGCTGCTCGTGCCGCATTTATACCAGCCAGCAGTCCCGAAGCCGCAGACTCTACATAACCCTCTACACCAGTCATTTGTCCGGCAAAGAACAGATTACTTCTTCCCTTGAACTGATAAGTTGGATGAAGCTGCTGTGGAGAATTAATAAAGGTATTGCGATGCATCACGCCGTAACGTACAAACTCTGCCTCTTCGAGACCCGGAATCATTGAAAACACACGCTTTTGCTCTCCCCATTTGAGGTGAGTCTGGAAACCCACCAGATTGTACAGCGTACCTGCAGCATTGTCTTGTCGAAGCTGAACAACTGCATAGGGTAGTTCTCCTGTATGCGGATTTACCAGACCTACAGGTTTCATCGGTCCGAACAATGCCGTTTGTTTCCCACGCTGCATCATCACTTCGATCGGCATACATCCTTCAAAGTAAATTTCTTTTTCGAACTCCTTGACTTGTGCCACCTCAGCAGTAATCAAAGCCTCATAAAAAGCATCAAATTCTGCTTCGCTCATCGGACAATTCAAGTAAGCTGCTTCTCCTTTATCATAACGGGAAGCCAGATAAACCTTGCTCATATCGATGGAGTCCTTTTCTACAATCGGAGCAGCCGCGTCGTAGAAATAAAAATACTCCTCTCCCATCAGCGTTTTGATCTGTTCTGACAAAGCTGGAGAAGTTAAGGGTCCCGTTGCAACGACCACGATACCATCCTGCGGGAGTTCCTGCAGTTCTTCATTAACGACCTCGATCAAAGGATGTTGATGAAGCGTATCTGTAATATGACCGGAAAATCCATCACGATCCACTGCCAATGCTCCACCCGCCGGAACAGCATGACGATCTGCCGCACTCAGAACCAAAGAGTTTAGCATTCTCATCTCTTCCTTCAGTACGCCTACTGCATTTGTCAGACCGTTCGCTCGTAAGGAATTACTACATACTAATTCGGCAAATTTATCTGTATGATGTGCGGGTGTTTTTACAACCGGTCTCATTTCATATAACTTAACTGGCACTCCACGGCTTGCAATTTGCCAGGCAGCTTCGCTACCCGCCAAACCTGCTCCGATGACCGTTACCTTTTGTAGTTCACTCACTTTTTAAATCCCCCTGCTATCTTTGTTCTTAAGAAGTCTCCACACTCTCATCGCTCTCTTCCAGCATTTCACTGTGATCGCAAACGGTACAGTTGAGCTTCGTTCCCTGTTTAGTACGTTTCTCGACCATTAGGCCACTGCAACTTGGACAAGGCTTGATGGACGGTTTATCCCAGGATACAAAATCACATTCCGGATAGCGGTCACATCCGTAAAAGACACGTCCTTTTTTACTTCGTCGTTCGACGACATGTCCCTCACCGCATGTAGGACAATTCATCCCGATATCCTTGACAATTGGCTTAGTGTTGCGGCAATCCGGGAAGGCAGAACAAGCAAGGAATTTACCAAAACGGCCCAGCTTATACACCATTGGACTACCACACTTATCACAGATAACGTCGGATACTTCATCCTTGATTTCAATTTCTTTCATTTCTTCCTCAGCCACTTCCAGACGCTTCTCGAATGACTCGTAAAAGTCACTCAACACCTTAACCCAATCACCTTCGCCCTCTTCGACGTGGTCAAGATCATCTTCCATATTGGCTGTAAATTCTACATTTAGAATCTCTGGAAAAAATTCCTCCATCTGCTCGATGACCAACTCTCCCAGCTCTGTAGGGAAGAATTTCTTCTCCTCAATAGCAACGTATCCACGCTTTTGAATGGTTTCCAGAGTCGGTGCATACGTACTCGGACGTCCTATACCCAATTCCTCCAGTGTCTTTACCAGACGTGCTTCCGTATAGCGAGGAGGCGGTTGTGTAAAATGCTGCTTGGGTTCAACCGCTTCCTTTTTCAGCTTATCGCCTGGTTGAAGTGGCGGCAACAGCTTATCTTCTTCGGTTTTACCGTCGTCATTCCCCTCCACATACACTTTCATGAAGCCTGGAAAGCGAACCTTCGAACCAGCTGCCCGGAATATCGTCTCGCCTGCTTCAATATCTACGGACATAGTATCCATAATAGCGGAAGCCATCTGACTCGCCATAAAACGTTCCCATATCAGTTTGTACAACCGGAACTGGTCTCTACTCATAAATGGCTTAACGGTTTCCGGATCACGCAAGGCGGAGGTTGGACGAATCGCTTCATGCGCATCCTGAGCATTGGCCGCTTTTTTTGAATACTGACGAGGACTTTCAGGTACAAAATCTTCGCCATATTTTTGAATGATGACCTCTTTCGCTTCCTCTTGAGCCGAAGTGGCGACCCGTGTGGAATCCGTACGCATATAAGTGATCAGACCCACAGTCCCTTCTTTACCTAAATCCACACCCTCATACAGCTGCTGTGCTACCGACATCGTTTTAGATGCCCGGAAGTTGAGCTTTCGAGCCGCCTCTTGCTGCAAGGAACTTGTTGTGAATGGAGGAGACGGATTGCGTAAACGCTCCTTCTCTTTCACATCGCGCACTTTGTAAGACGATTTTCCGATAGCTTCCAGCACTTCTTGTACATCCGCTTCGCTGGAAAGCTCTTTCTTTTCGCCGCGCAGCTTATGGAATTTCGCTTCAAAGGTGCTGTCTTTAATGGCTAGCTTAGCTGTGATCGTCCAGTATTCTTCCGGTACAAACTCATTAATCTCGTTTTCCCGGTCTAGAATAATTTTCACTGCAACCGACTGCACACGCCCAGCTGACAGACCCTTCTTCACCTTTTTCCAGAGCAACGGGCTAATTTTGTAACCGACAAGTCGATCCAATATCCGGCGTGCCTGCTGGGCATTAACCAAATCCATATTGATCTTGCGCGGTGTTTTAAAAGCATCTTTGACAGCCTGCTTCGTAATTTCATTAAACACAACACGACAATCCGCCGTATCGTCCAGTTCCAGCGCATGCGCCAGATGCCAAGCAATAGCCTCACCTTCGCGATCCGGGTCAGCCGCCAGATATACTTTTTTTACTTTTTTTCGGGCATCCTTTAACTCTTTTAGAATTGAGCCTTTACCTCGAATGGTAATGTATTTGGGATTAAAATCATTTTCGACCTCTACGCCAATCTGACTCTTAGGTAAATCCCTGATATGACCCATGGAAGCCTTGACGATATATTTGCTGCCTAAGTATTTGCCGATCGTCTTCGCCTTGGAAGGCGATTCCACGATGACGAGTGAGTCCGCCATAGGCTCTTCCTCCTCTCAATTACACACATGAATATGATAGTCTTCCTGAAATGTGGTGAGCTTAGTTCGTTAGTACGAGCTATAAATTCAACACATTTCAGGAAGTGGGGAAGGAGTAGGAATCCGCGATGCGGACAAACGCCATATTTCCCTCCACCTATGTTTAAAATTGAATTTTGCGCAATGACTAACTAAGGACTTGGCAAAAACAACTACTATATAAGCTTGTATTTTGTGCCCGCTAGCTGAGCGATCCTTTTTTTATGATTAACGATAACAGAACTGCGTGTAAAAGTCCAAAATCCCATGCCGTAGCATTCAGCAGTTCATCCAGTGTCATGGTTCCTTGTTCCAGCAATAGCACCACATGTTTTTCCTCAGAAGTCTCGCTTTCTGATGTATTGGAGACCTTCTTAAGATTAAGACTCTGTTCTCTATTGTATGAAGAAACCTGCCTTGAACGCAAATCTGCTTCATACTCCTCAATAATATCCGAAGCTTCGGTGACCGTTTTGGCCCCTTGCTTAATTAAGTTCAGCGTGCCTTTACTCTTCGGTGACGTAATGGGTCCAGGAACAGCAAATACATCTCGATTTGCCTCCAAAGCAGCATCAGCTGTAATCAAGGAACCACTTCTAGCATCTGCTTCGACGACGAGCGTCCCCTTCGTCAAACCGGCAATAATGCGATTACGTTGTGGAAACATCCCTGGATGGGACTTCGTACCTGGAGGATACTCCGATACGATCAGACCTTTACTAACCATCTCTGTAAATAAAGAGGCATTTTGGGGAGGGTAAATTTGATCAATCGCTGTTCCAAGTACACCAATCGTGTTGCCTCCCCGGCGCAGGGCCGTTTCGTGACAAATACTATCAATCCCTTTCGCCAATCCACTAACCACTGTTATCCCTGCACTACACAATTCTTCAGTTAGTATCTCCGCTGCTCTACGACCATACGCAGTAGGAACGCGAGTTCCTACCATAGCTACAGAACATGTGTGCAAAAGTAATTTATCCCCTTTTGTATACATTACCCAAGGTGGGTCAACTGTTTCCTTCATTAATAAGGGGTAATCTTCGTCCACATAAGTTACCATGTCAATCTCACTGGATTGAATTCGCTGATATCGTTCATGTACCCATTCTTCATCGTAACACTGTGCCGCAATGCGTGCCTGAGTAGGGCTTAAGCCTATCTCAATCCACTTTCGTTCGCTAAAATGCAGTAGCTCATGCAATCGATAATCACTCGACCAAATACGCTGAATTGTTCTCCTTCCGATTCCCTCTAACTCATGTAGACCTAATAAAAGCCATCTTTCTTCCAAACTGTGGTTCCCCCATTCATGGAAGAGTGAACCCTTCCTTATTTTGTGGCACAACGAATCATTTTGCAAGCGTTTCCCTGATAAGCCTGTCATAACGCAAAAAAAGCAACCTTTTCATCCCCTGTTTCAGAAGATAAAAAGGTTGCTTACCTTTCCTTTATTATACACTAGCCTGCAGCAAATTTCGATGCTGTTTTACAGCATGTATATTAATGAAGAAACACGAATTAATGTGTCGTACATAAATTCAAAATACCACGTTCCTCCAACACACTTACCAGCGTCGAGCCCATTTCGGAAGGAGTAGGTGCTACCTTGATTCCACATGCTTCAAGCGTAGCAATCTTCTCTTTTGCCGTCCCTTTTCCGCCAGAAATAATGGCTCCTGCATGCCCCATCCGTTTGCCTGGAGGCGCAGTCACACCCCCGATAAAGCCAACGACCGGCTTCGTCATATTGTCTCTGATCCACTCGGCCGCCTCTTCCTCGGCTGTGCCACCGATTTCTCCAATCATAATGACAGCATGAGTATTGGGGTCCTCATTGAAGCGATGTAAAATATCAATGAATTCTGAGCCTTTAACGGGGTCACCACCAATACCCACCGCGGAAGATTGCCCGATACCTCGAGTGGTTAGCTGATGTACTGCCTCATAGGTCAAAGTACCACTACGTGACACAACGCCTACATGACCTGGGAGATGAATGTAACCTGGCATGATACCAATTTTACACTCTCCTGGCGTAATAACACCCGGACAGTTAGGGCCAATCAGAACGGTCTTTTTACCTTCCATAAAACGTTTGACCTTGATCATATCAAGAACCGGAATCCCTTCTGTGATACAAATCACGAGGTCCAGTTCCGCGTCCACAGCTTCCAAAATAGAATCCGCTGCGAAAGCTGGCGGTACATAAATGACGCTAGCAGTTGCGCCCGTAGCTTCCTTGGCTTCGCTTACTGTGTTAAACACTGGCAGCTTGACCTGTTGTCCGTTCTCCAGTGTAATTTCTACCTCGGTTCCTCCCTTACCTGGAGAGGTTCCACCTACCATCTGTGTACCGTAATCAAGTGCACCTTTGGCATGGAATAACGCCGTTTTTCCCGTAATCCCCTGTGTAATCACCTTTGTATGCTTATCGACCAAAATACTCACGATCTTCACATCCCCTATCGTTTATTCGGCATATCGGAATGCAAACAAGCTATTGAACAAGTTCAACGATTTTTTGGGCACCATCCGCCATGGAATCAGCTGCCACAATATTCAAACCGGATTCCGCTAAAATCTGCTTGCCGAGCTCAACATTCGTTCCTTCAAGACGGACAACCAGCGGGCGAGTCAGCCCCAACTGCTTGGCAGCCTCCACGACGCCGTTCGCAATGATATCACACTGCATAATTCCGCCGAAAATGTTGACGAAGATACCTTCTACCTTCGGATCGGACAAAATGATTTTGAACGCTTCGGTTACCTTTTCCGTCGTTGCACCGCCACCAACGTCCAGGAAATTGGCCGGATCTCCACCATAATATTTGATAATATCCATCGTCGCCATCGCCAACCCAGCACCATTGACCATACAGCCAATATTGCCGTCCAGAGCGATGTAGCTTAAATCGTATTTAGATGCCTCAATTTCCTTCTCATCCTCTTCATCCAAATCACGCAGTTCCAAAATATCCTTGTGACGGAACAACGCATTCGAATCAAAATTCAATTTGGCATCCAGCGCCAGTACATTCCCATCACCCGTAACGACTAGGGGATTAATTTCTGCAATTGAACAGTCCTTGTCCACAAAAGCTTCGTAAAGCGCCAGCATAAACTTGACCGCTTTATTTACCAGCTCATTGGGAATATTAATCTCATACGCCAGCTTACGAGCTTGATACACCTGCAGCCCAATTGCTGGATCAACAACTGCTTTAAAAATCTTCTCCGGAGTAGCTGCAGCCACTTCTTCGATTTCTGTACCGCCTTCTTCGGAGGCCATCATTACGATACGTCCAGTCGCACGATCTACGACAACGCCTACGTAATATTCTTTGCGAATATCACAGCCTTCCTCAATCAAAAGGCGTTTGACCTCTTTACCTTCAGGTCCGGTCTGATGTGTCACTAGCCCCTTACCCAAAATCTCTGAAGCAAAAGTCCGCACCTCATCCAAGCCTTTGGCCACTTTTACGCCACCCGCTTTACCGCGTCCACCCGCATGAATTTGTGCTTTTACGACCGTAACAGCGCTTCCAAGCGATTCTGCCGCCGCAACGGCTTCTTCCACCGTATAGGCAACCTTACCGTTCGGTACAGCCACTCCGTACTGCTTTAATACTTCTTTACCCTGATATTCATGGATATTCATTCTGGAATCCTCCTATCAACATGACTGCAACAAGGGCGGTTCACAAGGAAATCTATACTAAACCTACATCATTGTAACATGTTTTTAAAACGCTTTCCTTATAATTTAACCTCATGAATTACAGTATTTTGATATCATTATCATTCCCAAAATCGAATACTTGGATATTACTGGGTATTTATTTTTAATACAAATTCACACAAAAAAGCACCTCTGCAAAATGGGATTACCTAATCCGCAACGAGAGGCACTTTATTTTATTAGACTTCAAATTTTTTCTTTCAGTGAACAACAACTTCGTGCGATAATTCGCAAGAGCAGCTGAAAGTACACACTATGATTTTTCAATTTGTACATTCGCTTGATGGACACGATCGAGCAGATCATTGAACTGATGCAAAAGTGACCCAAATTGATCATGAGTCATACTTGTTTTTTCCTTTATACATCCTGGAACAGGCAGGGCTTTATCTCGCAACGCTCTCCCCTCTGTCGTCAAAGAAATCAACACCTTACGCTCATCTTGAGTAGATCTCTTTCGATCAATCAGCCCGGCATTCTGCAATCTCTTTAATAGGGGAGTTAGTGTACCGGAATCCAAATATAGCGCCTCACCCAATTCCTTCACTGTACATTCTTCACGCTCCCAGAGCACGATAAGCACCAAATACTGCGAGTACGTTACGCCAAGCTTTTCCAGATGGGGCTGGTACAACTTTGTAATCTCTCTGGAGCATGCATATATGGCAAAGCATAACTGATTATCAAGTTTCAACGCTGCATCTTTATCAGAGTTGTTTTCCATGCTGTCTAGTCACCTACTTTCATCATTATTTTAGCATATTATATAACAAAGTACATTCTAATTGCCTAAAATACTTTACAACCGATAATTATTTTGTTAAATTAAATTGTGTAAAATATAATATGAGTGAGAGGCAGTGATTTAATTATGATGACCATTCAACAAAAAATGTATGAAACAACAGTAAAAGCGGTTGGCGGACGTAACGGATATATCGAGTCTTCTTCTCCTGAACTTCGTTTAGATATTGATACTCCAAAAGAAATGGGTGGCGCCGGCGGTGCAGGTACAAACCCAGAGCAACTGTTCGCAGCAGGTTATTCTGCTTGCTTTGACAGTGCTCTAAATATGGTTGCTCGCATGCAGCGTGTCAAACATGAAGGTACAGAAGTCACAGCTACCGTTCATTTTGGCAAAGTCGAAGACGGCGGCTTCGGTATCGGAGTTAACCTCGACGTGCTGGTTAAAGGCGTTGATCATGAAACGGCGGTAAAACTGGTGGAAGGCGCACATGAGCAATGTCCATACTCCCGCGCTACCCGCGGTAATATTGAAGTGAAACTGAATGTTTTGTAACTTAACATTAGAATGAATTTCATGAGAAGCCCCTAAACCGTATTGGTCGAGGGGCTTGTTGTTTTTCCATCAAGTAACATGGGAGATGATGCATAATCGTATATACGAAAGTGATATACTCATAGTATAATCAATATTGTCATAATCTTTTTTTCTTCTCCAGGTCTTTTTGCCTGGAGCTTTTTTTTTGCCCTTTTTTCTGTTTTTCCATTTTCTCTTGCATATTTTTCTTAGAAATGACATTAGAAAATAACGTATTAAACTGAACCTACAAAATTGAAACAGCGACAGCCAAGGACGAGAAAATCAAGTCCTAGACTGTCGCTGTTTAATGAACTAACGTTCTCCGTTAGCTAAAATACGCGTGGTGTACTCAACTGTAATCTTCAATCAATGAGATTTTTCCTTCCTTAATCTCGAATGTGGACTTTCCTTTTAATTGCAGCTTATCTCCACTCTTTAATCCATTAGGAAAATCCACGGCAAGAATACCTTCATAATCAATTCCGACCTCTACTTTGTCATTTATAATCCTATAATCGGTAATTGTCTGGCAACGGCTGGAGAACATCATTGACGACTGTTCGGCCAGCTCCCTAAATGCTTGTATTCCTCTGGTCTCCGTTGTGGTTTCTCCATTGGAAATATTCCTGAATATGATGTCCTTATGCAATAGTTCAACCATTCTTTCAATTTCAAATGAATTGTATGCTTCAAGATAATTTTCAATCATGCCCCTTATTTCTTTATTAACCATAGCTATACTCCTCTCCTTTACATAAAAGATGATACCCTTGTTTACCTAGACAACTTATGCTCAATATATTATTACCATATTCTACATTTCGGGAAAATTGGCATTCGCTCTGTCCATATGACGGTATTGGATTGCTTCAGCCACATGTGAAGTCGTAATTTTCTCTGACTCATGTAAGTCTGCAATAGTGCGGGACAGCTTAAGAATTCGATCATACGCACGCATGCTTAAACCAAGTGCATCCATCGTCTGGTCAAGCAGCTCTGCTGCATTTTGTTCCAATACCGCATATTTACGCAGCATCTGACCGGACAGCTCACTATTCCATGAAAAAGGAAGCTTGCTGTATCTGTGGATTTGTATTGCTCGAGCAGCCAACACCTGCTTTCTCATGTCAGCAGACGATAGGGATTCTTTTTCCTCCCGCCAATCCTTTGGTTGTGATACTTCTAGCTGAAGATCAATTCGGTCCAGCAATGGACCAGAAATACGTGAACGGTATCGAGCTACGGCTGCAGGTGAACAGGTACAGCGCTGATGTTCGGTGTCAGTCCCGAAAAATCCACAGTGACACGGATTCAAAGAAGCTGCAAGTAAAAAATGCGCTGGATACTTAAACACTGCACGTGAACGACTGATTGTAACCTGATGGTCTTCCAGAGGCTGCCGCAACACTTCTAGCACATGACGACTAAACTCAGGCAACTCATCCAGAAACAAAATTCCTCGGTGTGCAAGACTGATTTCTCCTGGTTTAGGTATACCTCCTCCACCCACCAAACCAGCAGCAGAGATCGTATGATGAGGCGCACGGAAGGGACGAACATGCATGAGATGCGGCGAGGACTCCTTCCACTTCCCCGCTGCGCTGTAGACCTTGGTCACTTCTAGCGACTCCTTTTCCGTCAAAGGCGGCAAAATAGACGGTAACCTGCGGATGAGCATCGTTTTTCCAGCGCCCGGTGGCCCCATAAGAAGGATATTATGCATCCCCGCTGCAGCGATGACTAACGCACGTTTGGCGTGTAGCTGACCCAGCACATCGCTGTAATCCTCCATACTACTGGCTAGTGCTTCATGCTCGCACAACGGTATATGCTCTGCTTGAGGTAAATGGTCATACGAATGGATCATCACTTGTTTACTGGCAGTACAATTCTCATTGGTCATTTGACCATTTGTGATATCTTGTGCATGATCATTAACAGGGATAAGATCTGTCAGATGACGTATAGCGTAAATGCGTATATCTGTAATTAGATGGGCTTCGCTTGCGTTTTCCTGAGGAAGCAGCACAGAATCGAATCCTTCTCGCTTGGCCAGATCTACCATAGATAACACTCCATTTACAGAACGAATGCTGCCATCCAGCGCCAGCTCGCCAATAAACAGGGTTCGTTCCTTCACTGGTAATACAATCTGCTCACTGGTTGTCAGCAAGCCTAAAGCGATCGCAAGATCAAAAGATGAGCCTTCCTTACGCAAATCAGCAGGAGCTAAATTAATCGTGACACGCTGAGATGGATATTTGAAACCACAGTTTTTGATTGCTGCTCTCACACGCTCTACTGCCTCTCGAATCGCTGAATCCGGCAATCCGATAATCGCGGTTTGAGGCAAACCATTAGACAGATCAGTCTCAACTTCGATCAGTACGCCGTCTATCCCATACAGACAAGCCCCATGTAATTTTCCATACATATCAAAAATGCACCTCTCCTCATATGAAATGTCCCACCCGGGAATCATTGACTATATGAAAAAAGGTGCTTCCAAATTTTCATTTACTGCAAATATATGATCTAAATTTTAACTACTCAACCCTGTTTTCAAATCCTTTACCAAAGGTATCTGACAAAAGATCAATTGTCAATCAAGGTTAGCTTGTCGGCCGCTGGAGTACGTGGTCTTGGTTCCGGGATAACATCTGGATAGCCTGCATATATCATTCCAATTACCTTCTCACCTGGTTTAATACCCAAGCAATCACGGAACTTAGGCGAATACAGAAATGGTTTTGTCACCCAGAATGTTCCGATCCCTTTGCTCCATGCCGCAAGCATAAAGTTTTGTACAAGCGTGCTGACTGCTGCAAAATCCTCATCCCAAACCGCTTGGCGCGGATCTTCTTCCATCACCACTAAAAGCTGAATCGGATTATGCAAAATTCCACTCTCAAACTTGTTGTCTTTACCGATATCGGCTGCAATTGCTTTTGCAAGCTTTTTCCGTCCCTCACCAGTAAACAACAGAAAACGCCACGGCTCACGCATTTTATGATTAGGAGCCCATACAGCGACGTCCAGCAGTTCTTTAATCGTATCTACCGGGATAGAGTCAGGTTTGAATTTTTTAATCGTCCGGCGTTCCTGAATTACATCTATGACATGTTCACTAAAGGTATGCTTTGTCACGTAAATCCTCCTTCGCAGGTACAATGACTAGATATTCATTATAAAATGAAAATGATAACTATTCTCAATAAAATATACCTGCAGCTTTCCTTTCTGTCAACCTGTACATATGAATTCAGTCCTGTGCTTCAACCTCCTAAAAAAGTTCTTACTCTTTTAAAAGGCATTTATAAAATGGTCTGTAACAACAGACGTTTCAGCAGATAATCGTACAGAAATCATATCAAAACGGATCGGAGCTTCTCCCATTCTGTTCATATGCAAGTATACTGCGGCTGTTTGGCGAACCTGGGTTATTTTACGTGCAGTAACTGATTCGGCTGGAGTCCCATATCTGGAACTGCTCCGGCTACGTACTTCAATAAACACGAGTATGTGCTCCTGCTTGGCAATCAGATCTATTTCTCCACTACGGCATCGCCAATTGCGCTCCAAGATACGATAACCCAGGTTTTCTAAAAACAAGGCCGCGGCTTCTTCACCCATCGCTCCTTTGGCTTTCCGCTGATCCTTGCTTCTAGTCTTCATTTCATCCTCCATCACCAGTCGTCCCTTGGAGCAAGCCGATCCATTTGGTATATATAGGTTAACACCTCTGCTACCAACTGATAGAGCTCAGCCGGGATTTGTTCGTCCAAATCAAGTTTGGATAGTACTTCAACCAGCGCGGCATCCTCCTGAACAGGAACACCATGCTCTTTGGCTTTTTCTAAAATACTGTCCGCAATGCGGCCGCTTCCCTTGGCAACAACAATCGGCGCTTCGCTCTCACCGGGCGTATATTTAAGGGCGACCGCCTTCTTCATGGAAGGAGAGGGAGGGTCCAAGGGCTCTTTCATATTTTAAGATCGACTCCTTTATATGGCTGAGGTACATAGCTTTGTACCTCTGAAGAGACGGAGCTGCTCTGTTCAGTCCTTATGGGCATAGGCTCGGTTCGCAGTGTTAGCAGTTGGTAGCCTAGCGACTCCAGCGAGGTACGAATGGACTCACGTCCACTGGTTAACAGCGAAGCCGCCCATTCCTGATCATTATGAAGCTTGAGGCTTACAATCCGATCTACAACCTGTACATCCACTAGCGTAGGACCAAGCCCCTTCATGTCCAAATCAAACCAAAGACGACAGTTGGAGGCATCCAGTTCTCCCCGTTTGCCGCGGCGGGACTGAATCTGGATTGTAGCTGTTTCACGACCATCCGGTCCGATGAATGGTATAAACATGTGCACTTGTGCAAAAGGCGCCGTTCGGTCTGTATTTAACAGCAGCTGCTGACCTGTCAGATGCTGTACAACCTGCTGAGCCGCTTCTTTCAAAGCGGGTGGCAGGTCGTCGCTGCTCAGTAGCTGGAGCAGCGCCCCCTTTACGGTGTCTGCGGCCGTTGACACCGAATCGTCAGCCGCAGCCGCTAACCCCGGCAGCGGTTGCGGTACTCCCTCGGGCGGCTCCGTACGTGCCGCCGCCCCATGCGCGGGCTGCGCAGTCGAGCGGAGTACCTGCTGCTCGTGCTCTGCACCGAGCAGCTTCAGCACACGGCCCACCCACGGGTCCTCCGTGGGGGTAAGCTGCATGCTTGGCGCCGCAGACTGTGAGGCCGCAACGTCTGCCGTGCGCGAAGCACCAGCCGCTGGCTGCGCTATCTCTGCGGCGGGCTGCTCTGGCGCAGCCGTGCTTAGCTCAGGCGGCACTGCTGCACGCAGCTCTTGCAGCAGGAGGCGCAGCCGCTGGAGCGGCGCCTCTGGCGCAGCAGCGTTGCCCGCCGCAGATGGCGGCGCAGAGCCAGTCGCTGGCTGTGCAGAGGGACGGTCTGCCGTGACTGCGCTTAAGGCAGGCTTCGTCCCCGTTGGCTCTGCCGAGGCCGATGCCGGAGCACCATCAGCATCCTTAAGCTGCGTACCTGCCGCAGTAGCTTGCTGTGATTGCTCCACTTTAGCGCGCGAGCCGTTTAATGCATCAGCAGCGCCCGATTCAGGCGTATTTGCGCCAGCATCTAATACCACTGTCGCTCCACGCCCACTAACTACCTCCGGTTCTCCTTGAGCAGTCCCGTTGGCTACAGATACTGTGGACCCTGCCGGAGTATCTGAATCTGTAGTCAAGACACTCGCTTCACTTACTGTAGCTGCAAGATTGGCTGCTTGAGTCCCTTTAAACAATTCCTTGCCGCCTGTGGCTTGTTGTCCTGTTTCTGCCTGCTTTGTAGCTGCAGAGGCAGAAACATCTTTGGACAATGTAAGAGCCTGGCCTTCCTGTCCATCTGCAATCACCACAGAAGAAGTGCCAGTTGGACTAGCTAACGTTCGGTCAGCGCTTTTTATCGCGGTTGCTTCCCCTATTGAATGGTCAGTGGGCGTTCCCTGTCCTTGCTGCTTTAGCACCGTTTCAAGTTCTTGCTCCAGCGATGACAACAGATCGTTTAAAGGGGGCCCAAACATCGTTTGACGCAAACCGTTTATGCTTTCAGCCGTTAATGGGAGTCCACGCTGAAAGGCGACGGCCGCTGCCTGCACAAACGTTCCTAATTGTACATTGCCCCCTTGCTTCGACAATGCGTCTCGTAAAGAAGCTGCATTTTCCGATGTCAACGGCACACCATTCTTTTGCATCGCCTGGATAAGCTCCCTGTTCTGATTTGTATCCGGCAGTCCCACCGATTCCAATACGTCTGCCAGCGCTACGGTTTGCTGTGGCATATTGGCAGCGTCGTTCAGAGGCTTAAGCACAGTCATTCCGCTGGGAGAAGCCGGTTGTACCTGAAACGTTGCAGTCTGTCCAGGTTGAAGAGGGGTCTCCAGCTTTGCCCTGACCTGAGAACCCTGTATTTGCAACACAGCCTCATCACCGTCCTCGGACACCTTTAATACGACTCCTCTTACGATCTGGCCTGGCTGCATATCAAGTTTTTTAGCCTCTCCTGCCTTCACATCTCCAAGTAATCCACGGAATACAGATCCGATGTTCATATCGCCCCTCCTCTCACTCTCCCCCTATTTCAAAGGGGCCTGTAATATTAGATATACTTTATATCGGTATTGTGACGATTCATAATAAGTAGTCTACAGATCAAACAACGTTGGTTGCTCTGTCAACAAATTGCCTAGAAAGCTGCGTCTATGCATTTCTGTAGGCCCTAGCGCCAAAATTTGTTCTCTATGCAACTTGGTAGCGTAACCTTTATGTATACCGATCCCATATTCCGGATATCTCGCATCCCATTCGCCTTTGCACAGCCGATCACGGGTCACCTTAGCGATGATAGAAGCCGCCGCAATAGACTGACTGTTCGCATCTCCCTTAATGATGGATAGCTGAGGAATAGGCACATCTACCTTTTCTGCATCAACAAGTAAATAATCAGGAGATATATGTAAAGCCTCTACAGCCTTTTTCATAGCTAAACGAGCCGCTTGTTTAATATTGATTTCATCAATCGTCCGCGCGTCTACATAACCAACTCCTACAGCAATCGCCTTCTCCATAATCAGTTCGTAGTAGGCTTCTCTTTTCTTGTCCGTCAATTTTTTGGAATCATCTACCCCCTCCAATAACTCACCTACTGGTAAAATGACTGCTGCTGCCACAACATCCCCAAACAGACATCCACGACCTACCTCGTCAATACCTGCAATCCGCTCACAAGATTGTTCCCAGCATTTTTTTTCATAATGTAGCATGTCCTTTACTGTGTTCTCTTTAGCTTCCATATTCAAAACCTACCTATCTTTACGTAGTTTAAGCTTCATTCTTGCCGTAGCTCTAATGATTGAATTCAGCTTACCACAGACCTCTACCGTTCAAAACCCTTTTCTATTTACCTTTACATACCAAAAAACCTTCCTCCTCTCCGGAGAGATGGGGAAGGTTCTTCCTTGCCACAAAATGCAATGTTCTATATTGGTTACTAATACGATCAGTATGGAGCCTCTAGACTGAACCGCCCCAGCTTTCCTGCACGTAGCTCACGCAAAATAATCTTTGAGGCCTTTTCGAGATCTACACGTCCGCCACTAACGATACAGCCACGTTTACGTCCGATAGCCTCCATAACACTTACAACATCATCTGGATTTTCTGTATCCTCAGGACGTTCAGTAAGCTCAAAACGCTCTGCCATGGCATCCCAATAATATTGGATAAAATACTTTGTCGCGAAAAAGGCAATGTCCTCTACATTCAGAATTTCTTCCTTGATCGCTCCTGTAACTGCCAGACGATAACCGACGTTCTGATCCTCAAATTTAGGCCATAAAATACCTGGTGTATCCAGCAACTCAATTTCACCGGTCTTGATCCACTGTTGTGCCTTCGTTACTCCTGGGCGATCACCTGTAGCTGCAATATTACGTCCTGCCATTCGGTTGATCAATGTCGATTTGCCTACATTCGGAATACCAACAATCAAGGCACGTATAGGACGAGGGTTCATTCCCTTTGAAATCTGCCGGTCTATTTTTTCCTTAAGCAACAGCTTAGCCTGAATCGGGATTTCCTTGAGCCCCGTCCCTGTTGTGGCATCCACCGGAAAGGCTACATGCCCCTGTTCCTTAAAATAAGCAATCCATTGCTGTGATACTACAGGATCCGCCAAATCTGCCTTGTTCAAAATAATCATTCGCGGCTTGCCTTGCAAAATATCATCAATCATTGGATTTCGGCTGGAAAGCGGCAATCGAGCATCAATCAGCTCAATAACCAAATCAATCAGCTTTAATTTTGCTTCAATTTGGCGGCGCGCTCTGGTCATATGACCAGGAAACCATTGAATCGTCACCGTCATCACCCCGTTGAGCGTAACTCCTACTTTCACCCTCAGGCTTATCGTTAGAATTACGGCAGCTATGCTGCTTATTTGTTAGTTCTAGTGGTTAATCCACTGCATATCCTTCGCTGGCCAGAAAATCACATCAGCCCGACCCACGACTTCCTTCAAATCAATATATCCAATCATCCGGCTGTCTGTACTATTTGAACGGTTATCGCCCATAACAAAAATATGCCCTTCTGGCACTTTTCCATCCTTAAATTTCTCATTTGGAAAATTGGTAAACTTATTGTAAAGTTCGCCATTTTGATGTGCTTCTTCCAAAGGAGCCTTGAGATAAGGTTCTTGAATCGGCTTACCATTTACTGTAATCGTGTCGCCTTCTACCTTGACCGTATCGCCCGCTACAGCAATGACGCGCTTGATGAAATCTCTTTTTTCTTCCGGGACATGGAATACAATCACTTCACCCGGTTTAGGAGCACGAAAATCATACAGTATCTCATTTACAATGACGCGTTCTCCGGTATGAAAGTTAGGCTGCATCGACGGGCC
Source organism: Paenibacillus ottowii (assembly GCF_050516475.1). Taxonomy (NCBI): domain Bacteria; kingdom Bacillati; phylum Bacillota; class Bacilli; order Caryophanales; family Paenibacillaceae; genus Paenibacillus; species Paenibacillus ottowii. Next base: position 3,737,561 of record NZ_CP191577.1, read on the forward strand.
ATCCACAATAAAAGGCTTAAAGAGAAGCCAGCGGATTAAAAAGACAAGCACTAACGCAATAATGATGGCCTTGAGCCACTCAAAAATCTCATTTTTTGGTTTACGCTTGGACGTACCATCCTGATCAGTTGGCTGTTGTACAGCTCCTTGTCCTACTTCTTGCTCCATAGCTCACTGTCCTCTCTTTACGGTCAATTATCCACAGTTCCCTATGTACGTAGAAAAAACGAAAGGAGCTTGTAAACAAGCCCCTTTCGTTATTCGTTGTATTAACGACGAATTTCTTTAATTCTCGCTGCTTTACCGCGCAGTTCACGAAGATAATAAAGCTTCGCACGACGCACTTTACCACGGCGAGCCACTTCGATTTTATCGATTTTTGGGGAATGAAGTGGGAAAGTTCTTTCCACACCTACACCGTAAGAAATTTTACGAACTGTAAAAGTCTCACTGATTCCACCACCACGGCGTTTAATTACTACACCTTCAAACAACTGGATACGCTCACGAGTTCCCTCGATAACCTTCACGTGCACTTTTAAAGTGTCACCAGGACGAAAGTTAGGCAGATCCTTACGAAGTTGTTCTTCAGTAATCGCTTGGACGATATTCATCTATGACTCCCTCCTTCCGTACAGGTGTTCATGTTTCTTCTGGAAACACATTCGTTTCCTTCATCATCCACAGAGGACCACCGTATTACACACAACAGATGTATTGTATCATGGAGGTTACCGCATTGCAACAACAAAAAGGGATTTGACCAAACATTATTTAATTGACTTTATTATAAAACAGGTCACCGCCTGCTTTCAAATCCACTCATGTATATCGCGCTTTATCGCTAGTCTCCGGACTTGTCCGATTGGCGCTGCTCTTCAATCCACGCGCGTTCCTTACCTGTCAGCTCAACCTGTTCCAGCAGGTCCGGTCGACGTTCCATCGTGCGACGTAACGCTTCTTGTCGTCTCCAAGAGTCAATATTGATATGATGGCCTGACAAGAGTACATCAGGCACTTTCCAGCCCCGAAACTCAGCAGGCCGGGTATAATGGGGGTATTCCAGCAGCCCTGTACTAAACGAATCTGTTACTGCACTCGTTTCATTCCCCAACACCCCTGGTAACAACCGTGTCACACTATCAATGACTACCATAGCCGGCAATTCCCCACCAGTCAAAACATAATCGCCAATCGAAAGCTCGTCTGTCACCAGATGCTCCCGAATACGCTCATCATACCCCTCATAATGCCCACATACAAAAATAAGATGGTCCTCTTTGGCCAGCTCTTCCGCCTTCTTTTGCGTAAAAGTCTCGCCTTGTGGACACATCAAAATAATACGCGGAGCCTTTATGCCTGCGTAATGTTCGACATCTTCATCTCGGACAGCTTCATCGGGAGTTTCAGATGTTGGTCGCTCTGATTTATCCAGCAGCGCTTCCACCGCAGCAAAAATAGGTTCAGGCTTCAAAACCATGCCGCCCCCACCACCATAGGGCGTATCATCCACTTGCCCATGTTTGTTGCCGGCATACTGGCGAAAATTAACCGCTTGCAGTGATACAATCCCCTTATCCCTTGCTTTTCCCAAAATGCTTGCATTAAAAACTCCGTCAAACATCTCTGGAAACAGGGTTAGCACATCCACTCGCATTACAGCAAACCTTCCATTAGCCGTACCGTAACCTGTTTTTCACGCACGTTTACATCCAAAATAACATCTTCGATATACGGCAGCAACAATTCCTTGCCTTTAGGCATTTGGACGACCCATACATCATTCGCTCCCGGTGTCAAAATTTCTTTTACCACACCGAGCTCAGTTCCGTCTTCCGTTACTACTTCCATACCGATTACTTCATGAAAATAGAATTCGTTTTCCTCCAATTCGCCTAGCCGTTCAGCAGAGACCTTCAACAAAGTACCTTTATATTTTTCAACATCATTGATATTGTGATATTCCTTAAATTTAACGATAACCATATTTTTTTGAAAACGCGCTGTTTCGACAGTTACGGGAACCGGTGCTTTACCATCTGCCGGAACAATCAACAGCTCACTGCCCTTGGCAAAACGATCCTCAAGAAAATCAGTTGTCGTTAATATTTTTAGCTCGCCGCGAATTCCATGTGTATTCACAATTTTTCCGACATTAAACATTTGCTGCATCGTGTTCCTCCTGCACGTAATCGGTTCCGCTCCATATCATCTTCATCATGTACGAAAAAGGGTTAGGACATACATCCTAACCCACTTTCGTATATCTTTAAGATATGATGTCTACGGTAACCCGTTTATCCATCTTAACGGCTGCTGATGCAACCACAGTGCGAAGCGCCTTGGCGATACGACCCTGCTTGCCAATGATTTTGCCTACATCCTCAGGATGTACACTAAGCTCATACACTACAAGCCGATCCTTCTCCAAGGTCTTCACGGTCACATCTTCCGGATGATCGACTAAAGCCTTAGCAATGATTATCACTAATTCTTCCATGGTTGACCCTCCGTATCAGCACCTTATTTCTGTGTTTTAAGTTCATGAAACTTTTTCAACACGCCCGCTTTGCTAAGCAAGTTGCGAACAGTGTCGGATGCTTGTGCACCATCTTGCAACCATTTCAGCGCTTTATCTTCATCAATTTTTACAACCGCTGGTACTGTAATAGGGTTGTAGTAACCGATTTCTTCGATAAAACGACCGTCACGCGGGGAACGGGAATCAGATACCACGACGCGATAGAAAGGAGCTTTATGTGCACCCATACGTTTCAGACGAATACGAACTGCCACGAAAATTCACCTCCTTCAAAAAGTAGACTGTATATTGCTATCCCATACTCCAAAGGCCTACTGACCTTTTAACGGAAAGGAAACTTCATACCTTTGCCCATGCTCTTCAGCTGCTTCAGAGCCTTGTTTTTACCACCCTTAGGTCCCATCATATCTGAGAACTGCTTCATCATGCGACGCATTTCGTCAAATTGCTTTATCAGACGATTTACCTCAGCCAGTGATGTTCCACTACCTACAGCAATCCGCTTGCGGCGACTATGATTAATCATATCCGGGTTTTGCTTTTCCTGTGTAGTCATCGAATGAACGATAGCCTCAATCCGGCCCATCTGTTTGTCATCCACTTTGATGTCTTTCATTTGCTTCATGTTGCCCATACCGGGAATCATGTCGAGAATCTGGTCAATTGGGCCAAGCTTCTTAACCTGATCCATTTGCTCCAGAAAATCCTCGAACGTAAACTCGGCATTACGCATTTTCCGTTCCATTTCCTTCGCCTTATCGGCGTCGATATTGGACTGCGCCTTTTCAATCAGGGACAACATATCACCCATGCCTAAAATCCGTGAAGCCATCCGTTCGGGGTGAAACGGCTCCATTGCATCCAGCTTTTCACCTAATGTAGCAAACTTGATCGGGCATCCTGTCACAGCTTTAACTGACAAGGCAGCGCCCCCACGAGTGTCGCCGTCCAGCTTTGTCAGTACAACACCTGTTAACTCAAGGCTATTGTTAAAGTGCTCTGCAACGTTCACTGCGTCCTGTCCTGTCATGCTATCTACTACTAGCAGAACTTCATCAGGCTTGACGTTAGTATGAATCTGGCGCAACTCTTCCATGAGTTCTTCATCAACATGAAGACGACCGGCAGTATCTATAATAACGTAGTCATTGCCGTTATCCTTAGCATGCTGCAAACCCTGTTTTGCGATTTCCACCGGGCTTGTCTGGTCTCCCATCGTAAATACAGGTGCATTAATCTGCTCGCCGAGAATCTGAAGCTGCTTGATCGCGGCAGGTCTGTAAATGTCACCCGCTACAAGCAATGGACGATGGTTTTGCTTTTGCAACAACTTCGCCAGTTTACCGGAAGTCGTCGTCTTACCTGCGCCCTGGAGACCCACCATCATAATGACTGTAGGCGGTTTGTTGGCTTTGGCAAGCTTGGCCTGACTGCCACCCATCAACTCAGTCAATTCCTTGTTCACGATGTCGATGATGACCATACCTGGCGTAAAGCTGTCCATCACTTCCTTACCAACGGATTTCTCCTTTACCTTGGCAATAAAGTCTTTTACAACCTTGAAGTTAACGTCCGCTTCTAGCAAAGCCAAGCGCACTTCACGCATCGCCTGAGCCACATCATCCTCAGACACTTTTCCTTTGCCGCGCAGTTTACTGAATACATTTTGTAAGCGAGTCGATAATCCTTCAAATGCCATACTTTCGCACCTCCTTGTCTACCAGGGTCGTTAGTTCTTCTTTATATAACCTACAATTCCTGCAGGCGATTTACAATCTGTTGGACATGTTGCAGAGTGCCCTCATCGGGCTTACCAACTTTACCGAACGCATCATATAATGTCGCATTGAGTTCTTCTAAATCTTGGATTCTCCGCTCATGCTTACTTAGCAATCCGAGCTTGTCCTCATACATTTCCAATACCTGTTCAGCACGTTTAATATGTTCATAGACTGCCTGACGGCTAATCTGGAATTCCGATGCAATTTCCCCTAAAGAAAAATCATCATGGAAGTAATATTTTAAAAACATCTGTTGCTTCTCTGTAAGTAGAGGTTCATAGAAGTCAAACAGTCGGTTAATCCGGTTTGTCTTTTCCAGCCGATTCTCCTGACTCATCGTATATACCTCCATCGTCAAGGAAAAACACTTTACAGTTCTTTTCAACGTTCCTTATCATACATAAAAGAAAAGAAGATGTCAAGCGTTATCCCTTGTCATACAAAAAAAAGCCGACCCACTGCCCCTAAATGGGAGTACGGATCGGCTTTTTCCCCTCTCTCACTTACACCCTTACAGGAGTAAGATACAGCAGAATAGCCAAAAAATGAAGTATGCTGCCTGCTAAAACAAACAGATGCCAGATTGCATGGTGATACGGAAATGCTCGCCACACATAAAAAATGGTGCCCAACGTATACATGAGACCACCTACAAACAATAACGTCATCCCTCCGGCGGGAACAATAGCCGTCAGGGGATTCCAGGCAATAGTAATGAGCCAGCCCATTATAATGTAAAACGCTGTAGACATAAACAGGAAGCGTTTAGTGAAGAACGCCTTGAACAATACACCAAACAGAGCGATCCCCCAAATCACTCCAAACAGCGTCCATCCCAGCGTACCTCGCAATGCAACGAGCATAAAAGGGGTATAGCTCCCCGCAATGAACAGGTAAATACAAGAATGGTCGAATATTTCGAACAAATCCTTCAATTTCCCTTCACGCAGGCTATGGAGCAACGTGGAATTGGTATACAGCAACAGCATCGTAATCCCGTAAATTGTAAAACTTACGACATGCCAAGCAGTTCCTTTCATGCTAGCAAAAACAATGAGCAGCACAAGTGCCGCCACACTTAAAACGGCTCCAATACCATGTGTAATCGCGTTGGCTACTTCTTCCCGTCGGGAATAAGTATAGGTGTTTGCCATCGTTTTTTCACCCGGCTTCCTGTGTAATATTTTTCATACAAAAAACTTATCCGGCATTGTCAAACCTCTTGCTTTCATTATACAGCCGGGCGGACTTAAGCAGCAACAGGAGCACTGCTTAGTTCCGGACTTATAAGCAAGCCTAAACAAGCAGGATTAGTTCTGCTCTTCCTCGCCAGCAGCAGTTGCTTCGGCAGCCTCTTCTTGGATCAAACCAGCGAACAACGCATGAACGAATTGTTCTGAATCGAACGGTTGAAGATCATTTACTTTCTCACCTAAACCCACCAGCTTAACAGGTAAATTCAATTCCTGACGGATGGCCACGACAATCCCGCCCTTTGCTGTACCATCCAATTTCGTCAGTACCAGACCGGTTACGCCGCTCTTCTCACCAAACAGTTTGGCTTGGTTAAGTGCATTTTGTCCAGTCGTCGCATCAAGTACCAACAACACTTCATGAGGAGCATCTGGAATTTCACGCTGGATAACGCGGAATATTTTGTTCAATTCTTCCATCAGATTACTTTTGTTCTGAAGACGTCCTGCTGTATCGCATAACAAAACATCTACTTGACGCTGCTTGGCAGCCTGTACAGCATCAAACATAACCGCAGCTGGATCAGAACCAGATTGCTGTTTAATAACCTCTACACCTGCCCGCTCACCCCAAACCTCCAACTGTTCAATCGCGCCCGCGCGGAACGTATCTCCAGCAGCCAACAATACTTTTTTGCCCTCTTGTTTAAAACGGTGCGCCAGCTTACCAATGGTCGTTGTTTTGCCGACTCCATTGACGCCTACGAATAGGATGACTGTAATCCCGTCAGGGTTCATTTTGAGTTGACTATTGTCATTGCCCCGCAGCAACTCGGACAGCTTTTCCGACAATACAGGCTGTAACTCGGATGCATCCTCGATTTTGCGTTTTTTCACTTCTACCCGCAAGTCTTCAATGAGGTTCATAACCGTGTTGACGCCTACGTCTGCTCCGATCAGAATTTCTTCCAGTTCTTCATAAAATTCTTCATCAATTTTTTTACGGCGAATCATTAGGTCCGTTACTTTTTCAACAAAACCTTTACGTGTTTTTTCCAAGCCATCTTTGAACTGCTTGGTGACTGATTCCGTTTTGCTCGCAATGCTTTCCTTCAATTTTCTAAAGAAACTCATAGATTCCCTCCGTTGATCTGAAAGTATGTTATTTGATGTCAGGCAATCTCAGCTTCATCGTTGTCCAGCTTGACAGATACGAGTTTGGAAACCCCGCCTTCTTCCATCGTAACCCCGTATAGCACATCAGATTCTTCCATGGTGCCCTTACGGTGTGTAACTACGATAAACTGTGTCTGCTCTGAGAATTCACGTAAATACTGAGCAAAACGCACCACATTTGCTTCGTCTAATGCTGCTTCTACTTCATCAAGTACACAGAATGGGACAGGTTTAACATGTAAAATGGCAAACAACAATGCCATGGCTGTTAAAGCCCGTTCACCACCTGACAACAACTGCAAGTTCTGAAGTTTCTTGCCTGGCGGCTGAGCTACAATGTCAATTCCCGTCTCCAGCAATCGCTCCGGATCAAGCAACACAAGGTCTGCACGTCCACCTCCGAACAGCTTGGAGAAAACCGTTCCAAATTCGCGACGGATCGCATCGAACGTGGTCTTGAAGCGCTTGGACATTTCATCATCCATTTCACGAATTACCTGATAGAGCGTTGTCTTAGCCTCTACCAAATCGGACTTTTGCTCATCGAGAAACGTATAACGCTCATGTACACGCTGGTATTCTTCTATGGCACCCAGATTGACCTCACCTAGCGCAGAAATCCCGCGTTTGAGTCTTTCCACCTCACTCTGCGTACCTTCAATATCTTCCGGTATAGGGTAACGCTGTTTGGCCAGCTCATAGCTGAGTTCATAATCATCACTCAATTTTTTCAAAACATTTTCCAGTTCCACATCAAGTCGGTTTACTCCAATTTCCGTTTGACGGAGTTGTTCCTCCACCGACTTAAGCTGGATTCGCTGTTCTTTCGTATCATTCTCAGCTACTTCCAGTTTTTTGGACAAGCTACTGCGTGCAGCCCGTTTGAGGTCCAATTGCTGTGCAGCTTCTTCCTTTTTCAACCGATATTGATTGAGATTCTCAATCTGCTTAACGGTCTCCTGCTCATTAGTGAGCAGATCTGCTTCGATGGAAGCAAGCAAGGTCTTATTTTGTCTTGAATCTTTACCAAGGGTATCATAATCTCCACGCAATCTGCGAATCTGCTCTTCCAGCGAAAAGCGCTCTTGGTCCAGCTTGCCTTCTCTTACCTTGAGATTCGTGAGTTCTCCCTGGAGTTGCTCTTTAGCTGATTCATTCGCTTTACGCGCAAATTCGGCAGCGTGAATAGCCTGATGCGTTTTCTTCTCTTCTTCCTCCAGCGCAGCCAACTTGACCAGCGCTTCTGCACGGGAAGCTTCCAGTTCCTTGATTTCCTGATCAAAGCCTTTTTTCTCCTGACCAGACGCAGCTACCTGCTCCAGAACATGACGAAGTTCATGCTCAAGTTGTTTGAGTTCCATTGCCATTTGCTGCTCTTCGGTCCGCTTCACATCGCCGCCCTGGCGCAGTTCGTCCAGACGGGTCTGAGTCTCCTCTAGCTGTCGTTTGGTATCTATTGCACTCTGACGCAACCTGGCAATTTGCTGTTCCGTATCCAGAATGTCTTGATCCAACTGATCCAGCTGACGTTTACGACCTAGCAAATTAGCATTTTTCTTGAACTGGCTCCCCCCAGTCATAGAACCGCCTGCATTGACTACATCGCCTTCCAGCGTGACAACGCGATATCTATACTGACAGCGGGCCGCAATACGATTGGCATCTTCCAACGTACGAGCGATGACCACATTCCCCAAGAGGCTGCCTATAATTCCGGCATATCGATCATCGTACTGAATAAGATCTGCAGCGATTCCGACAAAGCCTTCAGCGCTTTCTACAATTTGGCGTTCCCCCGCACCGATCTGACGCGGGCGGATAACATCCATTGGCAAGAATGTCGCTCTGCCCAGTTGACGTTGCTTTAGAAAACTGATCGCCTGTCTGGATACCGATTCATTTTCCATCACAATATGCTGAACTGAAGCGCCCAAAGCAGTTTCCATCGCCTGTTCTAATTGCTCAGGTACCCGAATCAGCTCTGCTACTGCTCCATGCACACCATGCAAAGTTCCTTTGCGTGAAGCCTTTAACACTTCTTTAACTCCGAGCATGAAGCCGTCAAAGTCATCCTGCATTTCTTTCATCGTATCTCGCCGTGAAATTTGGGCCTCTCGTTTTTGTTCCCATTTACGAACTGTGCCCTGGTTTTCTTCCAGTAGTTTTTGCAAGGCCTGGTACTGTTCACTTCCCTGGATATAGCCACTGCGCAAACTGCTAATTTCCTGTCCAAGCTTCTGAATCGCCGCTTCCAATCCTTTTTTGCGCTGTTCAAGTTCGGCTTTTTGCACTTCCCATTTGCCAGATTCATCACTCACGCGATTCACTCGGCGTTCCAACGCTTCCTTCTGTTGGTCGGTATAACGAATTTCGTTACGCGCCTGCGCCATCTGGTTCATCAGCTCCAGCAGGCCACCCTTTAGGCTTTCTTCCTGCTCCTGGCTGATTCCACCTGTGACGCCAATCAGTTTGGCCTCTTCGTCAGACAGTCGCGCACGCAACTCGTCCAGCTCAACATTCAGCGCTGACAGCTTCTCATTCAGTTGATCCAGTTCACTTTTGCGTTCGGAATGCCGTGATTCGCTTGTGCTGAGGGATAAAATCAATTGTTCCCGATTGGCCTCCAAATTACGTGTACGCTCTTTGAGCAATTCACCATAGCCTTCACTTTTTTCCGTAGCTTCACTGTATTGCAGCAGATCTCTTTGCAGACGTTCTACTTGCTCTTCCAGTTGCCGTAATTCATTACGGTCATTTTCCAGCATTGCATCATGGCGGGACACCACTGTAGATAATTGAAGCTGCTCTTGCTGCAACAAAGCTAGTTTGGAAGTTGCATCGCTCCATGAAGTATGAATCTGTTCAATTCGGTGGACGTACATCGAAATTTCTTTTGATTTTAATTCACTGCGCAGCTCTTTAAAATGAATCGCTTTTTCAGACTGCTCCTTAAGAGGTCCAATCTGATCCTCCAGTTCACTGACCAAATCGTGAATACGCAGCAGATTTTGCTCTGTTTCGTCCAGCTTGCGAACTGCATCTTTTTTACGTGATTTATATTTTACGATACCCGAGGCTTCCTCAAAAATACCCCGTCGATCCTCAGATCGGGTACTTAAAATTTCTTCAATACGTCCTTGTCCAATAATTGAATAAGCTTCTTTACCAATGCCTGTATCCATAAACAGCTCTGTAATATCCCGAAGTCTGCATGATTGCCGATTAATGAAATATTCACTATCCCCACTCCGATGCACACGTCGCGTTACCGTCACTTCACCAAAATCCAGAGGCAACGCCTGATCTTCATTATCCAGCGTGAGCGATACTTCACCGTAATTAACAGCCTTACGAGCATCACTACCTGCAAAAATAATGTCCTCCATCTTGCCGCCACGCAGTGATTTGGCACTCTGTTCGCCCAGCACCCAACGAATTCCGTCAGAAATATTACTTTTCCCGCTTCCATTGGGTCCGACGACAGCCGTAATGCCGCGGACAAATTCCATTTCCGTTTTATCTGCAAACGATTTGAAGCCCGCCAGCTCAATGCGCTTTAAAAACATGCTCAATCTCACCTCTAACATTCAAATGTGCTTGTACAACTCCATTAATCTGATTGATTGAATTATCCCTATTGTAGCATAAGACTAATTTGAAAAAAGCACAGTATCGACGCTCACGTTACAGCAGTAAAGCCACGAAAAAAGAGCAAAACGCAGTCCATTCGCCAATATGGGCCGGGACTCCCCGCGGACTGCCCTTTGCTCTTACTTTGTGTCCTCTGCTTGCATCACCCGTTCGGGCCGCTCAGGTACCGATTACGATTCCGCCAGCTTCAAACGGTTTAAAGCAACTGCCGCCGCTTGCTGCTCAGCTTCTTTTTTGGAGCGTCCTGTACCTGCCCCCAGCCGTTCGCTGTCCATGTATACCTCGGCTACAAACTCGCGCTCATGGGCAGGTCCGCGTTCCTCGACAATCTTGTATTCAAGCATCCCCATGTTATGATGCTGCGTCAGTTCCTGAAGCTCTGTTTTGAAATCACTCATCTGAAGCTTACCGTTTAATACAATTTGAGGAAAAATATAACGTTCCAGAAACGACCGGACGACTTCCAGACCCTGATCCAAATAAAGCGCGCCTACGAACGCCTCGAACACATCAGCCAACAGAGCCGGACGAGTACGTCCGCCTGTCAGCTCTTCACCTTTTCCAAGCAGTACATACTGCCCGAACTCAAGCCCGACAGCAAACTTCACCAAAGAAGGCTCACAGACAATAGCTGCACGCAGCTTGGTTAGTTCGCCTTCGGGCCGGTTAGGGTACTGATTGTACAATTGCTCAGACACCGTCAGTTCCAGAACAGCGTCACCCAAAAATTCCAAACGCTCATTATCTGCATGCTGACTGAACCGATGTTCGTTTACGTAGGAAGCGTGCGTAAAGGCCTGCTTCAGAAGCTGCCGATTGTTGAATTGAATATGAAGTTTCTGCTGTAATTGCTTCAAGTCTCCACTCAACGAACTGACCCCTTACGCTTCATATTTTTTTAAAATAACCGTAGCATTGTGACCGCCAAAACCAAAGGAATTGGACATTACCACATTCAGATCCGCTTTTCTTGGCTTATTAGGTACATAATCAAGATCGCAAGCCGGGTCTTGATTATCCAAATTAATCGTTGGCGGGATCGTCTGATGTTGAAGCGCAAGACCACAGATTACAGCTTCAACGCCACCCGCTGCACCTAGCAAATGTCCTGTCATCGACTTGGTTGAGCTAATCGCTACCTTATAGGCATGCTCTCCAAGCGTTTTCTTGACTGCTTCTGTTTCCGATTTGTCACCAACCGGTGTAGATGTACCGTGTGCATTGATATAATCGATATCTTCAGGATTCAATCCAGCATCACGGATCGCCATTCTAATGCAGCGTGCTGCTCCTTCTGGATCAGGCTCTGTCATATGATGGGCATCGCCAGAAAGGCCATAGCCAATTACTTCACCGTAAATATGTGCACCACGCTTCAAAGCATGATCCAACGATTCCAAAATCAGAACACCGGAGCCTTCACCCATAACAAATCCGTCTCGTTCAGTATCAAATGGACGACTAGCCTTTTCCGGCTCATCGTTACGCGTGGACATCGCTCGCATGGAGCAAAATCCAGCAATACCAATCGGTCGAATCGTTGCTTCGGCACCTCCGCAAATCATAGCGTCAGCGTCACCGCGCTGAATCATGCGGAAGGAGTCACCAATGGCATGACTGCCTGTGGCACAAGCCGTAACCGGCGATGTATTAGGACCCTTAGCACCGAGTGAAATCGAAACTTGGCCGGAACCCATATTAGCAATCATCATCGGGATAAAGAAAGGGCTTACGCGTTTAGGTCCCTTTTCGATCAATGCATTGTGTTGATCTTCCCAAGTACCCAATCCACCAATACCAGAACCAACAGATACACCCACGCGCTCGGCATCAACATTTTCTCCGATTACGAGTTTGCTATCCTCAAGCGCCATTTTACTAGCAGCAACCGCGAACTGCACAAAGCGGTCCATTTTACGCGCATCCTTGCGATCGATATAATCCTCTGGATTAAAATCTTTAATGGAAGCGGCTATTTTCGTAGTGTAATCACTTGTATCGAAAGCTTCGATTTTACTGATACCAGATTTTCCAGCCATCAGATTATCCCATAATGTACTCAAATCCTGTCCCAGCGAAGTGATTACACCCATTCCTGTTATGACAACTCGTTGTTTCAAAGATAATCACCTCTATGTCTACTGCAAATTGTATTTTTAGATCGCGCACGCTTGTGTACAAAAATAATATAGAATCAACTAAAGTTAGTAATGCCGCATTATACTCAGCCTTCGACAAAGTGAAGCTGAGCCAAACTCAAAAACATGCGGCAATTCCGTCTTTAGTTCAATCTGTATAATTAGGAGAAAGTCCCGCCTGTAACAGAACGGGACTTTTGATGACATGAATTAGGTATGAGATTGTATGTACTTTACAACTTCACCTACAGTTGTAATTTTCTCTGCATCTTCATCAGAGATTTCCATATCAAACTCATCTTCCAATTCCATAACCAATTCAACTACATCGAGAGAATCAGCGCCTAAATCATCTTTAAAAGATGCTTCAAGTGTAACTTCGGCTTCGTCGGCTCCCAAACGGTCAACGACAATGCGTTTTACGCGCTCCAATACATCGGACATCCGGCTCACCTCCTCCTTATGGTATTATACGAAAATTACAATTAAAATGCCATAGAAGAGAGTTTTCATCAACTACTCTCCATCGGGGCATGTGGATGGCAGCATGAACTACATATACATGCCGCCATCCACATGCAAGGTCTGGCCCGTCATATATGAGGAAGCATCCGAGGCCAAAAAGAGCACCACATCAGCAATTTCCTCAGGCCGTCCAAGACGGGCCAGCGGAATACCGCTAAGCATACTGTCACGCAAATCATCAGCCAGCACCTGCGTCATTTCAGTATCAATGAATCCAGGAGCTACACAGTTCACTGTAATCCCTCTTGAGGCAAGCTCTCTAGCGGAGGATTTGGTAAGCCCAATCACTCCCGCTTTAGCAGCAACATAGTTGGCTTGTCCTGCGTTGCCAAGTACACCGACAACGGAAGAGATATTGATGATTCGGCCGGAACGCTGCTTCATCATCGGGCGTGTGGCCGCCTTGAGACAATTAAACACACCCTTAAGATTTGTTTCGATCACCTGATCGAATTCCTCTTCTTTCATGCGCATGATTAAATTATCTCTTGTTATGCCAGCATTATTCACCAGGATGTCAATCTTGCCCCAAGCCTCAATCACATCCTTGATTAGCTGATCAGCTTCTTCAGCACGCCCGACATTAGCCTGGACTGTAATAGCTTCCACGCCTTTGGCACGAATCAATTCTGCTACCTCAGTCGCAGCCGCTTCGCTACCAGCATAGTTTACCGCAACATTAGCGCCTGCTTCAGCCAGCGCCAGTGCGATACTACGACCAATTCCACGCGATGCTCCCGTAACCAGCGCTGTTTTTCCACTTAATGGCTTAGACATCATAGTCCTCCCTTGCAAGTATTTAACCCGTAAAGGCAATCATTAATACTTTTAGCGGGCTTCCAAGGCTTCTGTTACAGAAGCGAACGACTCCAGGCTACTAATATTATACAGCTTTACCGTTTTGTCAATCTTTTTAACCAGTCCGGTCAAGACACTTCCTGGTCCAAACTCCACAAAGGTGTCCACACCTTGTTCCAGTAGCCATGCTACACTGTCTTCCCATTGCACCGGGGAATAGACCTGTTCCACCAATAGTTGGCGAATTTCACTTCCCTCACGTACAGGTTTTGCTGTTACATTGGTCACCACCGGAACCTGAGCTTCGGCAAATTTCACAGTCTCCAATTTAGTAGAGAGCTTGTCCGCTGCCTCCTTCATCAAGGAGGAGTGAAAAGGACCGCTAACCTCCAAGGTGATAGCACGCTTGCCGCCTGCTTCCTTCACACGCTCAGCGACGGCAGCTACGCCCGCCTTTGTACCCGATACAACAATTTGTCCGGGACAGTTGATGTTAGCCAGCTCAACCAGTTGACCAGATTCTGTGATATCACGGCACAATGCGGCCAATGCTTCACGATCAGCCCCCAGCACAGCAGCCATCCCACCTTGTCCATCAGGTATGGCCTGTTCCATAAACTGACCACGTGCACGAACAGTCTCAACCGCATCCTCGAATGTGAGGACACCAGAAGCCACTAGCGCGCTATACTCTCCTAGACTGTGCCCAGCCACATAATCAGGACGGATGCCCTTGTCCTTGAACGCTTCATACAACGCAATGCTCGCCGTTAACAGTGCAGGCTGCGTATTGGATGTTTGCTTCAAGGCTGTGTCCGGCCCTTCAAATATCAGTGTGCTTAGCGCGAAACCCAAACGTTCGTCTGCTTTACGAAATACTTCTGTTGCAGCTGGAACTGCTTCATAAGCATCTTTAGCCATACCTACAGCTTGTGAACCCTGACCAGGAAATATAAATGCCGTTTTGCCCATCGTGCATGCACCTCTCTGTTTCCCATACTTCTACTGTAAAACACCAGTCAAATTCAATATTATATCAAAAATTGCACTTAATTACCAGATAAGAACCGACGCACCCCAAGTCAAACCGCCGCCAAAGCCCACCATGAGTATACGGTCGCCTTCCTTCATGCGGCCTTCCTCAGCTGCTTCCACAAGAGCGAGAGGAATAGATGCTGCGGATGTATTTGCATATTTATTAACATTAATAACTACCTTTTCCTCAGGCAGATCCAGGCGTTGCATTGCTGATTGGATGATACGAATATTGGCTTGATGCGGGACAAACAGATCAATGTCGTCTTTGGACATCCCAGCTTTCTCCAACACATCCACCGTTGCAGTTCCCATAACGCGAACTGCGAACTTGAACACTTCGCGCCCGTTCATGTAAATATAGTGCTGTTTATTCTCCAGTGTGTCCGTACTCGCAGGCAAACGTGAGCCTCCAGCTTCCAACTTGAGCAAGGTGCCTCCAGCGCCTTCAGCTCCAAGATCAAAGGATTGGAATCCTCTACCTTCAGGTACTTCACCAATCACTACAGCTCCTGCTCCATCTCCGAAAAGAACACAGGTATTGCGGTCCGTATAATCTGTAATCCGGGAAAGGCAGTCTGCACCAATGATTAACGCATTATTATAAATTCCTGTCTTAATGAAGCTCGTTGCCGTAGCCAGCCCGTACACAAAACCTGAGCAGGCAGCTGACAAATCAAAGGCCGCTGCACCTTTGGCACCCAACTTATCTTGAAGAATACAAGCAGTTGACGGAAATGCCATATCCGGTGTAACCGTAGCTACAATAATCAGGTCCAAATCTTGTGCCGTCATACCCGCGGATTCCAATGCCTTAACTGCTGCTTCATATGCCAAATCAGATGTAGCCTGCTCTGGAGCAGCAATATGGCGCTCCTGAATCCCTGTACGGCTGACAATCCACTCATCACTTGTTTCAACGATTTCTTCCAGATCTTTATTGGTCAGAATTTTCTCAGGTACGTATTTCCCTGTTCCGATAACACCAACCGGCCGTAATTTATTCATATCGTCACTCACTTCCTGCTGATTTCCTTAGATATACTTTCCACCAACCGGTTTTGTAAGGCCGTGCGAGCCTGTCTAACCGCATTTTTGACGGCAATGCCATCAGACGAACCGTGACTTTTTAAGACGAGTCCGCTCAACCCCAACAAAGGGGCCCCGCCGTGCTCTTTATAATCCATTTTCCCTTTCAGACCTCGAAGTTCTGGCATAATCAAGGCTGCCGCAAGCTTGGTCTTTAAGGATTTGGTGAACTGCTCTTTAAGGAGAGAAAATATCGCTCCAGCTGTTCCCTCCAGCGATTTTAGCATAATATTTCCGGCAAATCCGTCGCACACCAGTACATCACAATTCCCTGTTAACACATCTCTGGATTCGACATTTCCCACAAAATTGACAGGTAGCTGCTCAATAAGAGGAAATGCCAACTTTGTCAGTTCATTGCCCTTTCCAGCTTCAGTTCCAACATTCAGCAGCCCTACCCTTGGAGAAGCCACACCGTGAACTTTCTGACGGTACAAGCTCCCCATCAGTGCATACTGAGCAAGATGCTCAGGCTTGGCATCCATATTGGCCCCCAAGTCCAGCGCCAAAATACCTTGATCGTCAATCGTCGGTATCATCGGCGCGAGAGCCGGACGCTCAATGCCCTCCATTCTACCAACCACCAGTAATCCTGTAGTCATTAGAGCGCCTGTATTACCTGCGGATATCATGGCATCCGCTTCGCCTTCCTTAACCATTCGACCAGCTACGACCATCGAGGCATCCTTTTTACGCCGCACGGCCTTTACAGGCTCGTCTTGCGCATCTATCGTTTCAGACGCATGGCGAATACTGAGATTCGTAGGCAGCGTCCTGCCGTTCAGAACCAATTCAATCCGTTCCTGGTCACCAACCAGCGTAATGTCTGTATCTTTCCATTCCGCTGCCGCAGATAACGCGCCCTCTACTGTCGCCTCAGGAGCATTATCTCCCCCCATGGCATCAATGGCGATCCGCATGCTGACTTCCTCCTTCGCTATACTCTTCCTCCGTGGAGCGATAAATAACAAAGTTACCTTGGAATACCATCTCTTCTCCTACGTAGGCAAACACTTCCACCTTGGCCTTCCCTTTTTGTTCTGGATTTGAACGCACATATGCCTTGGCAATGCATTTTTCACCCAAGTGAACTGGACGAACAAAGCGGATATCCGCTGAAGCGGTCAATGCTATCTCATCGTTAATTACGGCAACGGCCAATGAATTGGCCTGCGCAAACACATAATGTCCTCGCGCAATGCCTGTCCGTGAAAAGGTATGTTCCTCTTTGATCTCGAAAATCGAAATACCGCTTCGATCCAACTGGAGATCAACAATGTCCCCAATTACTTCATGTAAAGGCAAGGAACGAACCTGATCGTAGGAGCGCTCAGCCATCAACTTTAGCCGCTCCCGCAATTCCGGAATTCCCAGCTCCATTCGGTCCAGCCGAATAGTCTGAATGCTTACCTTCAATTGTCTTGTCAATTCCTGATCCGTCACGAACGGATTATCATCAATTAATTGAGTCAGCCGTTGCTGCCTCTGTCTCTTCGGCAAACGTTCGATATCAGTGACGCCTCCTTTCCCTACAGTAAACTGCCGTTCAGCCGACAGTTCAAGTTATTTTACATTCTAACGGCTAAGCTTCAAGCCAGTTTGTCTTCTTGTATGTATAAAGGAACCCCTTAGGCCCTTCTTTCTTAGAACCTGGTACTAAAACAGTATATAGCATGCTGACGCAAAAAGAAAGCATGCTGATAAAAAAAGTAGCGCCTCACGGAAGTGAAGCGCTACTTTCTCTGCGAATATTCCAAAGAATCCGCTTATCGGATATTATTGAGAGATGATCTCTCTAGCTTTGTACGTTCCGCAAACTTTGCACACATGGTGAGCAAGTTTCAATTCGCCGCATTCGGAGCATTTCACCATACCTGGTACTTCCAGTTTAAAGTGAGTACGACGTTTGTCGCGACGAGTTTTGGATGTTCTCCGTTGAGGTACTGCCATTATTCCCACCTCCTTAAACAGATCAACCCCGCATGACGGGTATGACTTCTTATCTCATTCAAGACTGAAAGAAAATGCCAAAAGACAATAATCTTACAGCCGGTGAATCAAGTCTGCAACATCCACGTATCGGTTCAATAACTTCCCGGCACAAGCGGATGATGATTTTTTTCAAAATTGAACTTAATTCTCATTTAAAAAAATCCTTAAGCCCTGCCAGACGCGGATCAATCTTTTCCGTATCACCGTTACTGTCGTCGGAGCCAATGCTCCAGTTTTGTCCGGCCGCTGGTGCGATCCCCTGACAATCCTCACTGCATATCGGCGCAAACGGCACATGCAATACAAACAGTTCTTCACAATACGGTGCAATGTCGAAGGAATCCTCCGTCACTGCGATAAAATCGCCATCTTCATCCTCTTCTTCAACACTTGAAGATGAGGTTTGCTTGAACCGTTCACGAAATTCAATCTTCAAATCCTCGTGCATTGGGCTCAAGCAGCGTGAGCAAAGCATGTCCAGACCTGCGGTCAACGTGCCTTCCACGCTCATCGAGCCTTGACCCAGACTAACAGCGACCAAGTCGGTCTCCAGCGGGGAAACGGCTGTAACATCAGCACGATCCGCTACCAATTCACTCACATTAAGAGATTCACGAATTGGAACGGGACCATCACTTGTTGCTACTTTGCGAAAAAATAGTTGCATCACTATCACTCCAAACAAACAAAAATTATTATACCGACTGATTGAGTCGTTTGTCAACACCTTTCACTTTACACCACTTGCAAATCCGTCAGTTTTCTAATGGTTCATTAAGATCTATGCAGAGTGAAAAAGTGTTGTGTTCATCATGTACCTATGAGTATTCGTACCCCCGCCACTCTTCGTGTACAATAATGCGAGTATAAAGCTTTTTGGCCTAGGTCTCAATGGTCTTGTTCATGTGCATGATGAAATATCAGATAGCTGACCCAAAAACATCATTTACTGATAGTAATAAGCTACCAAAAGAAAGGAGCCGACATACAGTTTTGAAAACACTCGGTATAATTGTAGAGTATAATCCCCTGCATAACGGACATGTTCATCACTGGAAGGAATCTCTCCGTATCACTGGTGCACAGCACACGGTGGCTGTGATGAGTGGTCCCTTCCTTCAGCGGGGCGAACCCGCGATTACAGACAAATGGTCACGCACCGAAATGGCACTCGCTATGGGCGTAGACCTGGTTTTGGAGCTGCCTGTGGCTTATGCTGTCCAGCCCGCAGAATGGTTTGCCCGCGGCGCGGTGACCCTGCTCTGCGCGACGGGCATCGTCGATGCGCTCTGCTTTGGCAGCGAGAGCGGGGATATCGCCCCACTGCACTCACTGGCCCGCGTGCTGGCGGCAGAGCCGGCTGAACTCAAAGCCGGCATCGCCCAGCGCCTGAGCAAGGGCGCGAGTTATCCCGCCGCCTACGCAGGAGCCGCAGCCGAGCTGGCGGCCGAAGGAGCGGATGGCGCTGCGCTCGCCGCTCTTATGCAGCAGCCCAACAATACGCTCGGGCTGCATTACTTGATTGCGCTGGAGCGGCTGGACAGCACAATCAAGCCCTTTACGGTAGCCCGTACGGGATCGGGCTACCACGAAGCCGCGGCGCCTGCGGACGGAGTCATCGCCAGCGCCACGGCCATCCGCCGGCTGCTGCTGGACGGCGGGCCGGAGGCCGCATCGCCGTACGTACCTGCGGCGACCCTGGAGATTTTGCAGCGCGAGTGGCAAGCCGGACGCGCACCGCTGCATTGGGAAGCGTTCTGCCAGCCGCTGCTGAACGCCCTGATCACGCGCAGCCCGCAGCAGCTGGCGGAGCTGCACGAGGTTACCGAAGGGCTGGAGCATCGTCTGCAGCAATCGCTGTACACGCTGCCCCAGCCCTCTGTGGAGGCCCTGTTTGCCGCTGTCAAAACAAAACGCTATACTCGTACGAAGCTTCAGCGAATGTGTACACATATTTTGCTGAATCATGCCAAAGTCGATATGACTCCCGCTGAGCTAGCGAAAGGTCCCGGCTATATCCGCGTGCTCGGCTTTAACAGAACTGGACGCGAGCTGCTGGCGCAAATGAAAGACACAGCCCTCCTGCCAGTATGGGTCAAGCCGTCTGCCGGATCACATTCACATCTGGACTGGGATACTGCCGCAGCGGCAATACATGCAGCCGGGATGCCGCGTCCTGCCATCCATGCCATGTATGCTGATTACTTGCGACCGCCCCTTATGGTTTAATAGGCAGCTTTTCCATATAATTCAGTGCATCGCCAAGCTTGCGAACCGGAACAAGCTTCATCTGGCTCCCGATTTGCTCTGCTTTGGCTTTTGCCTCTTTATAATTATCTGCCGGGACGAAAAACAATTCCGCGCCCTGACGGTCAGCAGCAACAATTTTATACTTGGCGCCACCAATTGCTCCAACCTGACCGTCTTTATCAATGGTACCCGTACCAGCTACACGATATCCCTTACTTAAATCACCTGGTGTCAACTGGTTGTAGATTTCCATAGTAAACATCAAACCCGCCGAAGGGCCTCCGACATCTGTGGATGTAAAATGAATTGTTTTACGTCCATCCTTCGGCTCCACTTTCTGTACTGTGGCGATACTGACACCAAACCCGGAACGTTGTTTTCCCGTCTCACTGTCCGTGATGGTCGTTAATGGAGCTTGCACAGCCAGCAACTTTCCATCCCGCTTTAGCTTCACTTTCACCGTCGTTCCCGGTTTCTCATTTCCCAAGGCATTTCGAATGGAGCGATTATCAGTTACCCTCGTACCGTTTAGCTCTAATATTTCATCTCCGGGCTCAAACACGCTGCTGGATCTCGGAACCTTAAATACATACACATAATCTGGCACAATACGATAAGGGACATGAGCACGTGTGTATGCAGCCTCCATCGCAGAAGATTGGGAATCCCCCATATACCATACCTGCTCTGCCGCATATTCATCTTCACTTCTGCCATGCAGACGATCTTCTTTGCGCTGAACCTCCGAGTTGCTGTCCAGCTTGGACAGCGCCAACATAATGAGATTGGCATAACGCGCCGATACCGTCGTCATCATAAAGCTCCCTCGTTCGCTGCTATCCCCTTCCTGTACTTTAACCATCGGTTTGATCTCGTTTGCCCCACCTGGTCCATAGATCAGATAAGGGGTTGGCATATAGACCAGCACATAGGCCATTACAGCCAGCATTAAAACATAACCGGTTGTAAAAAACGCTCTTTTCCGGTTTATTCGCTTCATTGCTTCTCCCCCTTGCAGCCTAACTTCTCCTATCTTACCCAAGTGCCTCTGCACCATCTGTTCTCAAGCCTTCGAAAAAAGCATACATTGTTTACGACAACGCGTACGAGCAACCTATACTAAGATAATGAACGTGAATAAACGCTGGAAACAGCACCGACTCTCCTTAGTATATTTATGAGAGGTGAACACTTTGATGCAAAAGGAAGCCCGCCCTGCTCCTTATTGGACAACCTTGCTGCTTGGCCTTGGAGCCATTTTGCTTGTAGCGGCTATCGTCGCCTCACCAGAAGAAGTATTTCAAGCCTCTACCCAGGGGCTTAAGTTATGGTGGAGCATTATTTTCCCGGCCATGCTGCCTTTTTTGATGCTGTCCGAAATGCTTATTGCCTTTGGTCTGGTACATGGTCTAGGTGTACTGCTGGAGCCGTTCATGCGATCCTGGTTCCGACTACCCGGACGAAGCGGCTGGGTGCTCGCCCTCGGCCTGACTGCAGGATTTCCGGCTGCTGCCGAAGCGGTACGCCAATGGGCACAGCAAGAAGACATGACCGCGCTTCAGCTTCGACGTCTGACTGCTATCGCTCATTTCTGCAATCCGATTACGATCCTGCTCGTCATTGGAACAGGACTGCTGCATAACGCTGCCGCAGGCGGGATGTTACTTGCCGTTCACTGGATTTCCGGGCTGCTAGCAGGCTGGATCACAGCTAGACTCCCTGAATCGTCCGGAAAATCAAAAAAACGGGAAACGCCAGCTGCCATTCGGCGCGCTACTGATTCCCGCACTACCACCTCCCTGATCCGATCTGCATGGGAAGCTACCCGCTCTGCCAGAGAACGGGATGGCCGCAGTTTTGGAAAACTGTTAGGCGAAACCGTATCCCATGCTGTACAGACGCTGATGGTGACAGGTGGATTCATTATTTTCTTTTCCGTCCTGATTCGGCTGCTAACCCTATACTCAGGCCAAGGGACTCTTTCACTGGTGTGGCCCGCCTGGATGGAAATCCATCTGGGTTCCCATGAAATCAGCCGGATGCCCAGCGATCTCCGTACACAAGCAGCATTGATCAGTGCTGTATTGGGCTGGGGGGGCCTGTGCGGCTGGCTTCAAATCACCGCCGTCACCAGACCTTCCGACAAGGGCATCACCTTTACCTTATCACGCGTGCTCCATGGGATCATTGCTTTTGGTCTTACCTTAGCGGCATGGACTCCGCTTACCCGCATTGTCAGTAATACAATCCCTGCTTACATCAGTCGCAGTTCTGTATCTTCTTTTGCGGAAAGTGTAGATGATTCCAACTCGCAATCTGTTATGGCTGGAGCTAGCAGTTTACTAACACAAATAGAAGGAACATCCATGTATCCCTGGCAACTAACCGTACTGTCCGTTGCACTCCTGAGCACAATTATACTTGCTCTGCTCGCCGTTTCCTTTATGACTTCATGGTGGAGCCACCGCGAATCGCGTTGACCTTGGCACGCAGTGCGTCTTCCACCTCTGGTGACACCAGATCTACGACCTTGCCATCAAAATGCGCAATTTCCTTCACCATACTGGAACTCAGGTATGAATAAGCTGGATTGGTCATCATAAAGATCGTTTCCGCATCGGGGTTCAGCTTATGATTGGTGGAGGCTAATTGCAGCTCATATTCAAAATCGGTCACTGACCGAATTCCTCTGACAATAACCTGAGCCCCTTTTTGGCGTACATAATTGGCTGTCAGATCACGGAAGCTGTCCACTTCCACGTTCGGAATATCGCGAGTTACCGTCCGCAGCAGCTCCATTCGCTCCTCAAGTGAAAACAGTGGATTTTTACTAATATTGTTAAGAACCGCGACAATCAGTAGATCAAACTGTCGAGCCGCTCTTTGAATAATATCCTGATGCCCCATCGTCACGGGATCAAAGGTTCCCGGATAAACGGCAATACGTGGTTTGTGCTCAATCATGATGGTCCTCCCCGTCTGATTCGGTGATACCGAATTTGACCTCTTCGGCTTCTGTATCTTCTTCGGCATCCGACAAAGCATCATTTGCAAAGTGATAAATGGATAACGCCGTTTCACCATAGACCGCTTTTCTAACCTGTTCAAACGGCCCGAAACTTACCGGATACTCATGTCCCGATTCATACTCCAGTACGATGATTGCACCTGAACGAAGCAAGTCCAACTCAGCCATGCGACTCATTAACTCATCTCCGTGCTTGAGACGATAAGGCGGGTCCAGAAAAACAGCATCAAAAAGAGCTCCACGTTTTGCCAGCGCCTTGAGCGCTCGTCCGGCATCATTGCGGAACACTTCTGCCTTTTCTTCCAATCCAGTTTTTCGCAAATTTTCTTTAATGACATCAATGCTTTTGGATTCCATATCAATAAAAACTGCCTTGTCCATTCCCCGACTAAGCGCCTCTATACCGAGGCCGCCACTGCCAGCAAACAAATCAAGCGCGACTCCTCCATCAAAATAAGGACCTATCATGCTAAATAGCGCTTCCTTGACCTTATCCGTGGTCGGTCGCGTCCCGGTGCCGGGAACTGCCTTTAACGGCCTTCCTTTGGCACTACCCGATACCACTCTCACGCTGAAACTCACCTATTTTCTATATGTGTTCATAACCATATAAAGATTATGACGTTATCGTACCACATGCATCGCCGTTTGAAAAACTTAGTGATAAAGCAGGTATAAAAAACCATCTCCTGGGCATCCTTAAGATATCGGCATTCAACCAATGTCGTAGACAACCGCGGAGAAGACTTACGTTTCCCCATAAGCTCTTCGTCCGGTTTCTCCTCTCCCATTCGGGCGCTCTTTCGTGGAGCGCCTGTTTTTTTGCATAAAAAGGAGCTGCTTTATAGCAATAGCAGCTCATATGTATTATTTTTTACTCTGCATTTTTCTTATTTCAGCAGTTCCTCGGGTGTATCCCCTTGATAAACATACACATAACTTGCCACTGATACAGCAAAGGTCGCAAACATAGACAACGATGTGGCTAACCCGTATACGATTTTTTTCATCATTCCATTCACCTCCTTCCTCGAATCAATGTTAGGCTTTGAACCAAGAAAGCAACAGCTACTACAGAAGAACCAATTACAAAATTAGTACATACAAGCAAGGAAGATAACAATCGCAAGAGGGGATAAAACCGGACTGGAATGCGCGACTGCTTTTCAATTCTGGAAGGGGCAAAGCACAAAACAAGAATGAGAGCGATTCCGGTAAACAGGTTTGTCCACCCATTATTTAAGGAAATGCAAGATATGTATGTAAAAGCTACAGAGGTGACCAGCACACATGCCATACCCGTTTTCAAGTGAATGCCACCAGAGACTTGGCGCAGTAAGGCAAAAGCAACGAGAATCGTTACAGCCTCTACCGTCCGCCCCGTGAAGAATGAAGCGAATAGTGTCAACACGATGATCATGGTCGCATTCAGGATGAGAGCAAGTGCATATTTAAGTACTGGGACGGAGGCCGGATGATCAGGCACAGTACGTTTAATCTGATTAGCAAGTTTCAAAGCCATCGTTTCAATCATCCCGGTATTCCTTTCCGACTGCATAGTAGATAAAAAAGCCCGATACCAGTGCAAAAAATATCATACTCAACCATATTTCATTATAGTAAAGCACAATAGATGTTGAAATGAGAGACAAAATGATCAGCGTGATGACAATGCCATATTCCTCTTTGAACTTGAGCTTTTTGAAATTTGGGGAAAAGCCGATCCCTTTTCGATACAATATAAATGAAATAAGTAGCCCTGTGGCTGCACTAACTACTTGTAACAGATACCCCTTCAAGGAACCGTCCTGCAGCTCAGATACTGGCAGGTTACCAAACATAGCTTTCAGAAGTACCGACTGAACAACAGCATAGGCAAAATAACCTGTAACCGTCATAATACCTGACCAAACAATCGGAATCTTCACCACCGTAGCAAGTAAAAAAATAAAAAACAGCATATTAATGACAGGTACCAAATAGGAGAGTGAAAATTCCTCTCGGAGCAAATAGCTTTGCATATTCATAATCAGGTTTACAAAAATAGCCTGCCATAGATAAGGAGTCATTCTAACTTTAAAAATACTTAAAATCAGCGCAAAAACAGCTACTCCTTCCAGTGTAGAGAAAAGTAAAAAGCCAAGCGGCTCCAAAAGCATACGTGCATCTCCTTTACAATTCCAACAAACCTCATCGGTGTATTCAAAAACTTGGATGTACATCGAATATAAAGGGCTGGGAGCTACTTTTCAAGAGGTCTTTTCAATAATTTCGTAGATTTATTCAAGCACTTCAATCAAATGTTATCTGATGCTGCTTCAAGTTGCAACTAGGCTACACTTTCTTTGACCGAATCTTCCTGCTCGCGTACTGATTTTATACGTGATATAAGCTTTTTGCCCCATCGGATGCCGGGCTGTTCAATCCATGTATAGGTTAACCAGGAAAGTCCCACGGTGCATAGCAGCGTTATAATGAACATAAGGGTGAGGCTGACTAGGGGAGCAAACGGTAATTTAATCTGTGCGATTAGCCATAGGACCAACATATGCGTCAAATACATGCTGTAGCTGAGGCGACCGATCCATGACCATACCTGATTAAGCAGCCACATTGGCTGCCAATGATACAAACCATACGCACCCAGCAGCAGCCCGACACCTATGAGATAATCCGTTATACCTTCAACAAATGCAAACAGCACAGCAACAAGCAACAAACCTCCACTGAGCGGGTCTACGCTTTTCCAATGACGCTCGTCTTTCCAAATGAAGAACAACAATATCCCTAGACCAAAAATAGGCAGCTGATTCGGAAACCATAAATATAAATAATGCCCCCATAAAGAGTGATCGCTAATCAATGAATATTGAGCAAACACTGTATTGAGCCCGAAGCTTGCCACAAGCATCATTACGATGAACCAAGTCGCATGGCGCACCGATCGAATCAGCTTAAATAAGAGGGGGATAAATAGATAAAACATACATTCCACCGCAATGGACCATTCCACACCGATAATGCTGTTGATCCAATACGGATTGAGACCATTCAAAAATAGAACATGAGCGGCAATATTAGTGGCAGTAACTCCCTCCTGATCTCCAAGCCAAAATCGCGGACCTGTCCCATTCACCATTAAATAGATTCCTAACATCACGTAATACACAGGTGCAATCCGGAAAAACCGACGCAACAGGTAGGCCGTCATTCCTTCTCCCTTGTCACTCGAACGCCTGCTCAGGGATAGAAACAGCGTAAAAGCGCTCGCCATATAAAATAAGGCGACTCCTTTAGCTCCCAGACCTAAGCCTTTTTGCAACCAACCGTTTAAACCGTCCACATGCTGGCTGACATGAACAAGCAATACTCCGAGAATCGCCAACGCCCTTAACGTATCTACAAATTGCAACTTGTCTTGTTCCCTATTCCCCTTGTCTTCAGGCATCGTATCCCTCCAAGATAATTCTCTATGATACATTTTGTATCTATAATACACAAAATGTATCACCCAAGTAAACTCTCCCTGATGCAAAAAAACACCCTCTGACCGCACAGAGATGCGATCGGAGAGTGTTGAATTTGTCATACTATCATTCAGCCTGTTCCTAATTCCCTTAATACAAAAACGAACTAGAGATGATGCCAGTAGTATGCATTTGACTTTATTTGTTTAAGTGAAAAGGCACAGTCGTTACGATGACGTCTTTGTAATTAATTAAATAAGCTCTCATCAGCAAACTAGTCTGATTATGCAATATATTTTCCCACCAGTGTTTAGTGATAAATTGTGGGATGAGAACTGTAATATGATCCTCATCTGCTTTTTTCCACTCTACTGTATCAATGAACTTGCGGAGCGGATTGATGATGCTGCGATAACGGGATCTCAGCACTACTAAACGTATACCCACATCCCACTCTTCCCACTTCTGCTCCATTTTTTGAATCGCTTCATCATCCACACCAACATATACGGCAACCACATTGTCCGACAGGGTTTTGGCATAACTGATGGTATTCATGACGACACGCGTAATGCCTGCCACCGGAATAATAATCGTGTTGCCTTTGACCATAGGTTTGTCCTTCGTGATATCAATGCGCAGTTGTTCAGCCGTATTTTTGTAATGCTTATTAATCTTCATAAAGAAATACAGTACCAAAGGCAGGAAGATAAAGACTACCCACACCTGGCTAAACTTAGTAAAGATAAAGATAAGCGTAATTGACAGTGTAGTGAGCATCCCAACCGTATTAATAGCCAATTTGACGACCCAGCCAGCAGGTTTGAGCCGAATCCATCGGATCATCATACCAAGCTGTGACAAGGTGAATGGGATAAATACCCCTACGGCATAAAGCGGGATCAAATTTTCTGTGTTGCCACCAAAAACGATGACCAGCAATGCTGAGAAGATACTCAGAAACAGGATGCCGTTAGAATAGCCAAGTCGATCTCCACGAACCATGAACATATGCGGCATGTATTTGTCTTTCGCGAGCATAAAAGCAAGCAACGGAAAGGCAGAATAAGCTGTGTTGGCCGCCAAGAACAAGATAAGCGCCGTCACACCTTGAATGATGTAATAGATCACACCGCGCCCAAAAGTGGCATTCGCAATTTGCGAAATTACGGTTTCTTGCGGATTAGGACGAACACCATACCAATAAGCCAGCAAACTAATTCCGATAAACATGCAGCCGAGAATCAAGCCCATCATCATCAATGTAGTTGCCGCATTTTTGGCAGCAGGCTTACGGAAGTTCGGGATGGCATTCGAAACAGCTTCTACACCGGTTAGCGCCGAACAGCCCGAGCTGAAAGCTTTAAGTAAAAGAAACAGACTAACATTGGATACCGTGGCTCCGAATTGCGGCGCTGCCGCATGGGCTCCTCCTGCCACGTAATGAATAATACCACTAATAATTAAAACAAAAATGGCAACAACAAATAAGTAGATCGGTATGGCCAACACCGAGGCAGATTCCGTTACCCCTCGTAAGTTCATAATAGTCAAAAAGATAATCATCACCAAAGCAATGGCGATCCGGTGATCATGTAACGATGGGAACGCCGATGTGATGGCATCTGTTCCTGCCGATGAGCTTACAGCTACCGTTAGAATATAATCGACCAGCAGAGAGCCGCCTGCAATCAGACTCGGGCTCTTACCTAAATTGTCCTGTGCGACAATATAAGCTCCCCCACCTCCAGGGTAGGAAAAAATGGTCTGTCTATACGACAGGATCAGAATGATCAGCAAACCCAATACCGCAATGGATATAGGGATCGAATACCATAAGGCAGCGAAGCCTGCTGTAATTAAAACCAGCAAAATTTGCTCCGTTCCGTAAGCTACAGAGGACAATGCATCTGAGGACAGAATGGCCAGTGCCTTTAGCTTATTCAGTTTCTCATCTTCAAGGGCCGTCGACTTTCGCGGACGACCGATTAATAACCTTTTGACTTTACTTAGCATTTCGTTGACTCCTTCTTTGGATGAGGGTTTTGCAAAAGAACTATAAATCGTATATTTATTATGTCACCTGCACATCAGATTGATGAAACAAATGAACTATTATTTTATACTCCCTCATCCAGAAAAAAACAATAAGGAATGCCCCCTAAAAAGAGAAATCTCGAGTAAGAAAGAGTATTTCGATAAAATACCCTTATGTATACAATATTTTGAACCTTTCTGGCGTAATTCCTTCCGCACGGCGGAAAGTTGCCACAAAATGACTGACATCTCGGAAGCCTACGCGCTCCGAAATCTCCTTCACTGTTAATTGCGGATACTCTGTCATCATTTCCTTTGCCTTCCGCAATCGAATTACAATCAGATAGGCATAGGAAGTCACACCGAACGCCTGCTTAAACAATGTGTTTAAATGACGAGCGCTGACATTCATCATAACGGCCATATCCCTTAAACCCACATCTGGGCTGGCATAATTTTGCTCCATAAAGGTCAGTACAGGGGTTAAACGTTCCACATTATGAGATAGGGAAGGCATCGAGCTATGTTGTCCATATTTACGCAGCAGAGTCAGAAAACGATACATATTGGCTGAGGCATCTAATCCGGACAAATCACGTTCACTAACCATGGAGTGCAGCATGTTTTCCCCAAAGCTGTGCAGATCGCTATCCGGGTCCCAATGATACCCTCGCGTATGCTTCAATCCGAGTGCAGCCAATACAGCAGCGGCGATGGGTCCGTCGAATGTGATGTATAAGGTTCGCCATACCTTGGTCGCCCGTCTATATGCATGGGCTTCACCCGGCAGCAGTAGCACCCCGGAATGCTCACCCAAACGAAAGGTTCCCCCTTTATATGTAAACATCCCTTCACCTGAGACCGTCTGAATCCAGTGAAAACACGGATATCCCTCTGGACGGGATACATCCTCTTGCCTGCTATTGAATCCGATGCTTTCAATAAAAAGGGGTAAAGAGTGCTCACGAGTAGTCAGGAAAAATCGCAAATGATGGGGAGTCAAAATCATAAAAAGCACCTCCGGCGTATGCGTTATTTATTTCTCATGTAGTTCCCTATTATTATATACATGTTCATTTTATTATATTTAAAAGCAGTTATTTGTATTATAAGATAGGATTATTCTTATATACAGAGGTGATTAGCGTGATAAGCAGCAAACTTCCTAAAGTATTTTATGGTGGGGATTATAATCCTGAGCAATGGGATGAGGCCACGCATCAGGAGGATTTACGGATGTTCAGGCAGGCAGGGATTGATATCGCCACGGTCAACGTGTTCTCATGGGCTAAAAATCAGCCTGACGAAATCACATATCGTTTTGAGTGGCTGGATCAGTTGATTGATAACCTTTATGAAAGCGATATCTTTGTTTGTCTAGCAACTAGTACGGCGGCGCATCCGGCTTGGATGGCTACCCGTTATCCCGACATTCTTCGGGTCGATGCTGATGGACGCAAGCGAAAATTCGGTGGACGCCATAACTCTTGTCCGAACAGTCCAACCTATCGAAAATACGCGGAGCAGATAGCTGACCGACTTGCAGAGCGCTACAAAGATCATCCCGCGATCCTCGTGTGGCACGTGTCCAACGAATATGGCGGGGACTGCTATTGTGACAACTGTGCCGGAGCGTTCCGGGTGTGGCTCAAACAAAAATACGGATCACTGGAAGAGCTAAACCGAGTTTGGAATACGTCCTTCTGGGGTCACACCTTCTATGATTGGGATGAAATTGTACCTCCAAATAATCTGAGCGAACATTGGGGAGAGAATCACTCCACATTCCAGGGCATATCCCTCGACTATGCACGCTTTAATTCAGACAGTATGCTGGATTGCTACCTGCTGGAATATAATGCGATTAAAAGGCATATACCCGATGCTGTGATAACAACCAATCTGATGGGCTTTTTTAAACAGCTGGATTATTTTAAATGGGCTAAGCACATGGATATTGTATCCTGGGACAGCTATCCCGGAGCTAATACCCCGATCAGCTATACGGCGATGGCGCACGATCTGATGCGCGGCTTGAAGGATGGGCAGCCCTTTATGCTGATGGAGCAAACACCGAGCCAGCAGAACTGGCAGCCCTATAATTCGCTTAAACGGCCCGGGGTTATGCGGTTATGGAGTTATCAGGCCGTAGCGCATGGCGCGGACACAGTCATGTTTTTCCAGCTTCGCCGCTCGATCGGTGCGTGTGAGAAATTCCACGGGGCCGTAATTGAACATGCGGGGCATGAGAACACACGCGTATTTCGCGAGGTGGCGCAGCTTGGCAATGAGCTTGGCGCTTTAGGCAACACACTGCTTGATGCCACTGTTAATGCCAAAGTAGCTATTTTATTCGATTGGGATAATTGGTGGGCTTTGGAAAAATCAAGTGGCCCTTCCGTCGCCTTGAATTACCTAGATCAGGTGCATAAATATTATGCCACCCTCTTCCGGCGTAACGTACAGGTAGATCTGATTTCAGTGGACACAGATTTCCAAAAATATGATCTCATTATCGCGCCTGTTCTTTACATGGTCAAGCCGGGGACTGCAGAGAAGCTGGAACAATTCACAGAGCGCGGCGGCACCTTCCTAACGACCTTTTTCAGCGGCATTGTAAATGAAAACGATCTGGTCACAACCGGAGGATATCCTGGTAAGCTGCGTAATCTGCTCGGAATCTGGGTAGAAGAAATTGATGCACTTCTGCCGGATTCAATCAATCGTATTCTATTGAAAGAACAAGTGGGCGTATTACAAGGTGAATATAAATGTGGGTTGCTCTGCGACTTGCTGCATAGTGAGGGAGCTGAGGTGCTGGCAGAATACGGCGATGATTTCTATCAGGGCATGCCAGCGCTGACACGCAATCGTTTTGGCCAAGGTGAAGCGTGGTACGTTGCTTCTGACCCGGAGGAATCTTTCCTCGATGGTCTGCTGGCCTACATTTGTGAGCAAAAAGGGATTTCATCCCTGTTGCGGGCACCTGCGGGCATAGAAGCCACTGTACGGTCCAAAGATGGAAAGTCATATCTATTCGTTCTGAATCATAATGCCCAGACGCAGCAATATCATCTGGATGACCAAAAAGGAAAAGAGCTGATCACTGGCAAGTTCCTGGAAGGAGATATTTCTATCGAAGGTTATGGCTTCCAGGTGCTGGAGCTTGCATAATTCATCAAATCTAACTTATATCATTTACTTTACTGCATAAAGGTAATTTGGTACCAAAGGAGTTAATCATGAAACGACTGCTATGGATCGGCAGCTTGTCTTATTTTTTAATTGGTCTGGCACATGTGGTTGTAGGATCTCTACTGCCCGTGTTGCTAGAGCATTATGGTAGAAGCTATACAGATGGCGGAAGCCTGATTTTCGCTCAATTTTCCGGTTTTCTGGCTGGAGTCCTACTGTCACCGTGGCTTGCCCGGACTTTCGGCAAACGCCGAAGTCTGGTATTTGCCCTGCTCCTGCTGTGTGCGGCTGAAGTGCTGTATTCCATACTTCCGCCTTGGGGTTGGCTATATGCCGTCGGGGCAGCAGCCGGATTTGGCTTCGGCATGGTTGAAGCAGACATAGGTACTATTGTGATTGGGGGTATTACCCAAGGAACGGGCGCAGCCATGAGCCGTCTGGAAGTTTTTTTCGGAATCGGCGCCTTGGCTATGCCGGCTATCGCCAGCCAGTTTATTGCGCTCGGTTGGTGGCGGCTGGCATTTCCCATCATCTCCTTGTTTGCAGCCATAGCCACTATTGCCTGGCTGCGCGGGTCCTTCGGCACACTAAACGTTCTCTTGGACGAACAAGAACACCGTGGTGACAACCATAAGCGTTCCACTAATACACTGAATTCTCCTACAGTAAAGGCTTCTAAAAGCAGTCCTGTAGGCAATTGGAAGCTTCTTATACTATTTATTGTTTTTTTCTTTATCTACGTAGGAACAGAGATGAGCCTGGCCAACTTCCTGCCCTCCATGTTCATCGAGCGACTCGGTCTCACGCAAGCCGAAGCAGCACTCAGTGTTACCTGCTTTTGGTTGGCAATGGCCTTCGGGCGGTTATTTACAGGCTACATTGCCGATCGATACGGCTACGGTATCTTTGTCGCTCTGAGCTCACTGGCAGCCACTCTGCTACTGTGCGTGTTCCCGCTGATCCAAGGCACTGCTGGCGCCTTTGTCCTTATAGCACTGCTGGGACTCGGCATGTCCGGCATCTTTTCTATCGCGCTCGTTTTTGCCAGTAAAATGATGCCAGGTACAGAAGAATCGACCACCAGCTTGCTTATCGGTGCAGGCGGAGTCGGAGGAGCTCTGCTTCCCTTATGGCTTGGAAACAGTATGGATCGTGGAGGAGCTGTCGCTTCAGCATGGTTACTGGCGGGCTTCGCTTGTATCCTGTGCCTGCTTGGCGGCATTCTATACGCCCTATATGTGCGCAAAAAGCGGCTTCAAACCATTTCATCATGATATAAGCCCACTATTGGCATCCCAAATGTATCCTTAGATGACAACCAAGGATACATTTGAAGGTGCTTTTTTACATACTAGACGAAAGTACCTTGTACAGAAGCCTGTTTTTGGTCAAAATAGTTGGTTTCCTATGAAACACAGGACAGACATCCATGCCTCCCCTAGATGAATGGAGTACTATACAACAAACCATCTGGAGGTGTTTGTATTGGGTCGTCCTGAGTTGAAGCGAAAAAAAGGCCGTAAAAAAGATGTTTTTGTCCGTGCCTGGTTTGATAAGCTAGAAAAGAAATTTGAGGAAACGCCCCCCAAAAAAAGAGTCCGCCCGAAACGGAAATCATTGGGTAAAGACAAAGACATTATTGTCAAAAAGCAAGTGGTTCATGTGAATATTAACCATGCCGCTGAAGGTGATTCTGGAACTACAGGTGATTTAGCGCAGTTCGGGTATATTTATAATGTGAGACCCCAAGTCGTTCCGATTGAAGGGGAGGTCATTTTCGATACGAACGGCATACTTACGCCCGGTATTGCTCACCTTCCAGGGACTGCACAGATTGCTGTAGCCGATGCGGGGAAGTATGAAATTCACTTTTCAGTGTCGGGTGTAGAACCTAATCAATTCGCCATCTTTATTAATGGTGCACTGGCCGAGGGAACTGTGTACGGCTCAGGAGCCGGGACACAGCAGAACACCGGGCAAGCCATTCTCGCCCTGGCTTGCGGTGATGTTCTTACTCTGCGTAACCATAGCTCTACTGCTGCTGTTACCCTGCAAACACAGGCAGGAGGAACTCACACCAGCGTAAACGCCTCTGTCCTCATTCGAAAATTGGGATAGGCTTATGCTCCTGCAAAGATCTCGTATACTAAAAAAGGGTTTATCCATCGTACGAGGATAAACCCAAATTACTTTTAAAAGGCGATAATGATTCCTTTGTCATTGGCATACATTGAACTAATTCCCCTGGTGGGCACAATATGAATATCTTTAAATTGATAGCGATTCTTTAAGGTATTCATTAATTTTTGTGCCAGTCCTGGATTATTGCAGTGAGTAATAACGATGCTTTCTCCTTCGGTACTCCGACCACTTTTTTCAATAGTATCTGCCAACTTTTCAATGATTTGATTCTGACCACGGGCTTGAGTAAATAATGCGATGTTTCCGTCACCATCCGAACCTAAAATGGGTCTGATATGCAAGAGTGAGAGTATCTTACCAGTGATTTTATTCATCCGTCCGTTCTTGACTAAATTATCCAGGTTATCTAAAACAAAATAGGTTTTCATCTTGCTAATAAAGCTCTCAAGTGAGGAGATAATCTCGCTTTTATGATATCCTTCGTCGATCAGCTTGCGTAGTTTTAGAACTAGCAGGAGTTGTCCGGCTGACGCGCTTTTTGAATCGAATACATGAACATCCGCCCCCTCTTCCTCCGCCATATCCTTTGCTACCAATGCACAGGAATACGAACTGGACAGGTTGCTGGATAATGTAATAGCAAATGAAGTATGCACACCTTGAAAAGCTTCCTTATATAGCATAGGTGATGGGGAAGCGGAACCAATCTTGGTTGTACAGGCCTTCATCTCTTCCATAAACTGAGGCAAGTCCAATGTGTCATCATCTATAAAGCATTTTTCACCCAATGTCATGTTTAATGGAATCGTAGTTACTTGCATCTCTTCTTTAAGCTCTGTCGTTAAGTCGCAGCAACTATCTGCTATGATTTTATATCTCACCCAGTACACCCTCACATTATGTTATTTTTCATTAGAATCCGCATTCATCATATTCAAGGAAAGGTTAATTTCATTATCTCGACGTTGAGCTAAATATGATACTATGTACTATAATGAATTGCCAATGATAATAACAATGAATTATTTGTGAATTATTATGCTCGGCTGGAACTATGCTAATCTCTGTATTAGCATGTATAAGAAAGGCCAACCCGTAAATACTGGTTGGCCTGATCGTTTAAAGAACCTTCTACGCTTCTGAACGAGTATGAACTAACTTCACAGCACTGTTTGAACGGTGTCCCGTACTTGCTTCAACAATCCTTTGTAACCATCTTCATCAAGGTAGCCGATACTTCCAAGCAGCAGGTGACCGACCGATTCAATTCCAACAAAATCAAAAATCCCTGTATCTGATGTGAGCTTCAATCCTGCGGTCATACCGATTTCATCGTAGATTGCGTTGGGCGTACCATGTGTGTTCACGATAAACCCCTTTTTACCTGTTAACAGCTTATTAATCCCTTCTGCACCAGCCGTATATGCAAAGCCGTATGCAAATACACGATCAACGTATCCTTTCAGGATCGCAGGAAGACCTGTCCACCAAACGGGCGAAATAAACGTAATCGTATCGGACTGCGTGATATACTCCTGCTCTACTTTGATATCAGCCGGTGTTTGTCCAGCTCTCATTGCAGCAGTATCCTCAGGTTTTAATACCGGTTGAAAATCAAGAGCGTATAGATCACGTACAACGACTTCGTCACCTTTTTCCTTCAAGGTAGATACAACCGTTTCCAGTATCGCGTGATTAAAGCTTTCAGCGTTAGAGTGAGCGTAGATAATGAGATGTTTCATTTTAATAACCTCCAGATGTTTTATAGTTATTTTGACATTTGTATAGATATCTATACATTTACTTAAAAAAATTTAAAACCTGTTTTTTACATGCTCCAGCAGATATTCCAATTGTTTTTGTTCCTCGTCTTTAAGACCACCATAGATGGTTTCTTTTAATTTATTAGAGATCGTCTTAAATACAGGCTCCAGTTCTTTCCCCTTCTCGGTAAGATAGATCAGAGTAACTCGGCTATCCTCCCTTTCTTTTTTTCTTTCTACATACCCCAACTTTACTAGCTTGTCGATCAAAACAGTGACAGTGGGCTGCTGACGAGCAATTTTTTGCGTCAATTCCTTAATCGAAAGTCCATCCGTTTGATACAGGAACATCAGTATTCCACCATGAGTAGGTACAATCCCTTCGACTCCATAGGATTCGAGCTCAGATACAATCAATTTATTAATCGAGTCTCTAATGGTTCCTATAAGGGCAGCTGCATTATTTTTTAACATACAAGCATTATTACATAGACATCTATATATATCAAGGTGTTTATTTAGTCTGATCTGATTTTAACGTATGAAATACTTCAAAGAACTAGATTTTAGTCTGTTATAATAAGATTAAAAATAGGTTAGGAGCTTGTTAAATGGATCAAATTTTGAAGAAAATCCAATACTTGAGCACCCAAGAAAAGAAGACGTTAGAGCAGATGGTTCTTAAATTATCCGAAGAAGTAGGAGAAACTTCTCAAGCCATGCTGTCTTATATGAATGCAAACGGAAGCGAATACAAGCAATTGAATATTTCCGATGTCAGAGAGGAATGTGCAGACGTGATTCTGGTCGCTCTTTCTTTATTTTATAAGCTAAGCAGCGACGAAGAAGAGCTTCAGCAGTTCTTAAGCAAAAAAGTGGACAAATGGGAATCTGTAATGACTTAAGCCAAAAGGCCACCATTACCCTTGCTACGTCTATGGGGTTGTCCTATCTCTGGTCTAACTATCTCTTAGCAGAAAATTCGAAGAAAGGGCTGTTCCCATTGTTCTTCGCTCATTTCCGGGACAGCCCTATTAGCATGTAACGAATAATTGCACTATTATTTAAAGAATTTTCTTAAACATCTCGATAACTTGTTCTTTACTAGGTATGAACGGATTGCCTGGAGCGCAAGCATCCTTCATAGAATTCTCGGCAAGCAGATCCAAATCCACCTCTTTTACACCCAGTTCAGAAAGTTTGGCAGGAATCCCTACTTCCTTGGACAGGTTCCTGATCCTTTGAATTACATAGTCTGCACATTCCTTATCCGTTTTCCCCTTATCCTCAAACCCGATCACCTTAGCGATGGCACGAAACTTCTCTGGAACATGCTTGGCATTCTCCTCCTCCACAATGGGCAGTAGCATGGCATTACAAACACCATGAGGCAAATCGTATACCCCGCCGAGCTGATGCGCCATAGCATGAACATAACCCAATCCGGCATTATTAAATGCAAGTCCTCCCAAGAAAATAGCATAAACCATCTGTTCTCGTGCTTCTATATCATGACCGTCGCTCACCGTACGGGCCAAATTGCTAAAAATAAGCTCTACTGCTGCTAGCGCAGTTGCATCCGTTACAGGATAGGCACCTGGAGTAACCAAAGCTTCAATGGCATGAGTCAAAGCATCTAGTCCTGTAGCTGCCGTTAATGCGGCGGGTTTGTCTACCATTAATTCAGGATCGTTGACCGAAATCGTAGCTACACTATTCTTGTCAACCATAACCATTTTGATCTTACGCTCTTCATCCGTAATGACATAATTAATCGTAATTTCAGCGGAAGTTCCTGCCGTTGTATTAATAGCTACAATCGGCAGTGATTTATGCTTGGATTTATGAACGCCCTCATATTCCGTTATATGTCCCCCGTTGGTAGCAATAATGCCGATTCCCTTGGCCGTATCCTGTGGAGACCCTCCGCCAATGGAAATTAAAAAGTCACAGCCATTTTCTTGTAGAAATTGAACGCCATCATGCACATTTTTACAGGTTGGATTAGGCTTGACCTCATCGTATACCACATAGTCCATACCTATATCATCCAGCAAGGAGGTAACCTTGCCTGCAATACCGCTCTTCATCAGAAACTTATCCGTCACAACCAGCGCTTTGTTTAAATGTAGTTCTTTTATATAGGGTCCAACTTCATGCAAACAGCCTTTTCCCATCAGATTGATAGATGGTACAAAAAATACATGTGCGCTCATAAAAATCTGCCTCCTAAGGATTCACTTTTGATCCCTCGCTAAATACAGAACTATTCCAAAGTGAAATATTTCACATTTGTAATTTTATCTTTATTTAATTTTGATGTCAATATAAAAACACAGATATAACTTTGTTTTATTTTTGTTTATATTGGTTTGTCGATTAGTCCAGTATTTGGTACACAACTAATCGGAGGCAGCTTCGTACAACTTAGATGAACACATTTACAACGAGGTGATGACAGCATGACAATGAATAAGAAAATATTGCTGGCTCTGCTGGCAGGAACACTGCTCCAGACAACTCCGTCTTACGCCAAGTCGGTGCCGCTCACTCCAGTGACAAGCGTTTATGTGGATGACCACCTGCTCCAGCTTGCTGCGCCACCACTCATGCTAAACGGGACAACACTCGTTCCCATGCGGCAGTTGTTTGAGGCGCAAGGAGCTGTGCTTTCCTGGAACAGACCCAGCAAAACCGTAACAGCAACTAAAAGCAGCACGACGCTGACCTATCGTATCGGGGAAGTCACCGCCAACTTAAACGGTAAAATGATATCCCTGAGCGTTCCCGGAAAGATTGTTGAGGGCAACACAATGATTCCATTGCGTTTTGTAAGTGAAGCACTTGGAAGCACAGTGAAGTGGGATGCCCTAACCCGGACGATCCGAATCAGCTCCAAAAAAGAGGATTTTTCCACAACGATTCTTTCCGGGGTCAACCTGCGCAGCAAACCGGATTCATCAGAAGCCTCCCCTTCGCTACGGCTTATTCCAACTGGTGAAAAGGTTCAGGTCATCCGCGAGGTCAATGCTCTCTGGCTGGAAGTGCGCACGAAAGACAACCTGACCGGATACATATCGGCAAAACCAAAATACAGCGACTATTCCAGCCCAGCCTTGGCGGAACAGCAGGGAGATGAACTGATCGCCTATGGGGAGAAATTTCTCGGCACCCCTTATGAATTCGGCGCAGCAACCGGACAGACATCGACCTTTGATTGTTCCTCTTTTGTCGGGGAAGTGTTCCGGCATACCCTCTCCATCGACCTCCCTCGTGCCTCTTACGATCAGGCTAAAGAAGGCCGGGAGGTCGGGCTGAACGAGCTGCGCAAAGGCGACCTGCTGTTCTTCAGTGCGCGTGGGCTGGAGATCGGCCATGTGGCGATCTATGCAGGGGACAACAAATTGCTGCATACTTTTTCCAAAGAACGTGGCGTTCATTTTGACACGTTTGACGATAAATGGAAGAAACGTTTTGTAACCGCGCGCAGGATGTTTTAGGACAAGCCGGATAACCTATAAATACAGGCTGTCTCATTACCACAACCAATATTTTCTGATTGCCTTTTGCCAGACGCTCCCTTGCGGTTTGCGTCTAGGCGGCAAAAGGTTTTGATTCGTTCCCATTGTTCAATACGTAATCCGATCCTCTTCGTTAACACCTTCACTCAAAATCTTGCATCTTTCCCATCAAATCTGCTTCAATAGGTTTAATAGATTGTGCAGAAAACATGAATCTCTATGCCAATTATAAATAGGAGGAATGGTTATGCAACAGAAGCGGCACGAGCTCTGCTTGGATTTGGATTTAACACACTTCATGTCCATCGTATTTATGCAACATGTCGTCCAGAAAATAAAGCTTCTGAGAAGGTTATGCAACAGATTGGAATGCAACGTGAAGGAATAATGCGAGAACACTGGTACTACAAAGGCGAGTTTCATGATTCATATTTGTACTCTATTCTTGCTGAGGAATATAAAACGATACAATTTTGATTTTAAGAGGGAACAACATGGAAACTTTTGCAGAATATTTAGCGCATAATGATAACCCGCAACATTAAACGCGAATGAAAGAGGTTTTAGCGTAGCAAACATCATTTGGCTGTTACTCCTACCCCTATGCTATAATGTGGAAAGTATGGATAGATACATATACAGGAGGATTGGAGCAGAATGATTGGGAAGTTTTTGATTTTCTCTCTATTATGGAGTTTGCTCGGCAACCCGTTTTTAGCAATGCTCGTACTCCTAATCGTGATCTATATATTGGATCGCAGCTTTGTTGGTGTATTGCCCAGCATCAGCAAACCATGGCAAAGAAGACGCAATGCAGCGCGATTGCATCAGCAGATTGTATTAAACACCAACGATGTGGCTGCCAAGTTCGAGTTGGCTCGTATTTGGATCGAAAGCAAGAAATATCATCAGGCTTTGGAACTGCTATCGGAAATACAATCCCGATATGAAGATTCAGCAGACTATTGGAATGCGCGGGGTACGGCTGAAGTACACACAAACCATCTGGAGGATGGAGAACGACATTTACTCAAAGCACTGAACATTAACCCGCGAGTACAATACGGTGAACCCTATTTGCATTTAGCTGCAGCTTTCAAGGAACGGGACGTAAATAAGTCACTACACTATCTACAGCAATTTCAGGAGATTCAGTCTTCCTCCAGCGAAGGCTATTATCTGACAGGCCTGATGTACCGTATGCTGGGACGCAAGGATGAGGCCATCGCTGCATTTAACCAATCCATTGCTGTCTATCGTTCTCTGCCGAAATATCGCAAACGAAGTGAGCGCAAGTGGGCTGCACGCAGTTTATTCCGTAAAATAATCAGCTAAACCGCATGCTGAAACGCAAAAAGAGGTTCAACATGAACAGTTAATTTGCCATGATGAACCTCTTCTTTTATTATACTTTTTTCTGGTCCAGAGCATCCTCTTTCGCTCACCGTAACGGCGCATAACCAAGCCGATTCAGCTCTTCCGCAATTACACGATAACCACGGCTGTTCGGATGTATCCGGTCCAGCGAAAGCAGTGCCCGTTCATTGCCTTCAAATGCGGGGTAAATATTTGCTACCCGGTAATTGGGTCCGCCCAATGTATAGAGAAACGAGTTGTATTGACGCACGTATACTCCCGCCTCTCTCACCCCTGGAAAAGGATTATACAATCCTACCATTCGGATGATAAATGGCTCACGCTGACCGAGCTTGATTTGATACAGGGCATGTACAATTTGGCGCACATGTTCTTTGGTGTGATTCAGCGCTTGTGGAATGGAAGAACCCGACAAGCCTCGGCTTCCAGCAAGTGAACTGATATATGGACGCAGATCATTCCCGCCGATCGTCACCGTTATGAGTTCAGCCCGGCTGATCGCCGACCGAAAAAACGAATTGTTGCGAACCATGGACAGCAGCTCCTGCGACGTCAATCCGTTGATTCCCAAATTCTCGTAACTGACTGGTGCGCGGAGATATCTTTCCGCCATTCGCTGATAGACAGGTACAAAGCCGCCACCCAGCAACGTCCCTGCACCTGTCGTTAAAGAATCTCCTATCGCTGTGTAGTGATACGCCAATGAAACCCACCTCCCTCCGACATAACATATATTATGTAGAAAAAAGGAAGCGGGACCCGGAGATTCGCTTATTCTTCGTCTATTTCATATACACAATGGAATTGCCCACCATCTGGCAAATCCTCCGATCCATAGACAGCAAAGCCCACGTTGCGGAAAAAATCTGCCCCCTCTGCATCCGTATCCACCGTAAGGCGCTTCGGGCTACGTTCCTTAATAAGCGTGAGCAACATCCCTCTGCCATAGCCTCTATGACGATTTTCAGGTAATACAGCCAGGTGATGGAGCACGATCGTTTCATCCTCACGCTCCTCAAAACCGACAACACCTACAATAAGTCCTTCATCTTCCACACCGAACAAATTCCATTCATCCGAGGATTGATAAGCACGCAAAGCAGCCTCCCCGCGTTCAGGATGATCTAGCACGGCGTAGGTAAGCAGCTCAAGCACCTCCTCACGATCTGAATCTGGTTTTATATTTTTAAACATCGTTAGTCGTCTCTCCCTATCATCTAAAATGAGGTTATACTTTAATTCTCCATAATAAGCAATGGCCAGTTATCTAACCATTGTTTCTCAAATACACGCTGGCGAAAAGCCGTAGTGTGACGGAACAAGGGGCTTTGACGTACCCGCATATCCAGCAAA
The DNA here is from genome assembly GCF_050516475.1 of Paenibacillus ottowii. Lineage (NCBI taxonomy): Bacteria > Bacillati > Bacillota > Bacilli > Caryophanales > Paenibacillaceae > Paenibacillus > Paenibacillus ottowii. The sequence goes on from NZ_CP191577.1 coordinate 3,779,614, forward strand.
TCTTTCAATCCATACGGACAAATGACCTCCACTTGATCCTTGGCATTCAATCGAATGGCTACAGCTGTGGCCGTCTCTGGCCAGCGGCTCATCGCATCCTCTATCGAAGAATACGGAGCTTCCCCGTTGTGAATATGCATCCGCGCTTGATTTTTGACAGACCAGTTGCTTCCTGCCTGTTTACGATTCAAGGAGTGCTCCAGAAACTCATCTCGTTCCTCTAGCGTATTTTTGGGGTCAAAATAAATTACATCGATATCGTTTAGAGGCGTGGCCGTTGTATAGCCATGAAGCTTGTCCCACACACGATTGCGTACATAGCCTGCGGCTATACAGCCTTGCGGAAGCTTCAACTCGCGCACATAGCTCAAGTCTTCCAAGACCTGTGGATCATTCATATACTGTATAATTCGTAGCACATCTTCTTCCGACTGCATCCTGTACTCAGCCCCTTTTTTATGATGACAGCTGCTGCACGGAATCTCCTTCCTGGGCCGCAAACCGAGTTGTACGTTGCGCCAGACGGCGGCGTGCGACTAGCAGGAACGGAATCCCAATCACAACCGACAGTGAAACCGGACCAAAAACGGCAAGCGGTGCCGTTTGACCGTAAATATCCAGCAACCAGCCACCAAATAAAGGAGCCAGTACACTGCCCAAATTATTAAAGCCGATCGTACCAAAGTAGGTCCCTTTATATTGAGCATCAGCAATTTGATCAATCAGTACGTCTAGCATCGTGAATAATAACACTTCACCTACTGTAAACAGCACCATATCCAGTATAAACATCCAGCCTGAATTTAACATACCGCACAGCAGCAGGCTGACTGCAATACATATATTCCCTGCTATTAAGGAATTCACTGGAGAAAAGCGGCTTGCCAACCGCACCAGCGGATACTGAAAAGCCAAGACGCAAACCGCGTTGACCGTTAGCATATATGTAAACCACCGGGTACCTTCCTCAAAGGACAATGATAAAAATTGAGGCATCGTCGAATTGGAATGGGCATAGCCCATTACGCAGAATACGGTTCCCAGCAGAATCGGCATAAATATGGGATCTCGACTAGCGGTTCGGAACGCTTCGCCCATCCGCAGCGGAGCCTCTCCCGCTGTTGTGCCGATATGCAGATCCGATGCATACCGAGTAAACTGGATCAACAGCAGTACCCCGTATAGAGCATAGACACCAGCGGCTACCATGAACGGCGTACCTGTAGACGCCGATCCTAACATCAAACCAAGCAGTGGCCCTGCTACCACACCAACATTAATCGCCGCATATCTCATGTTGTAGACGAGCAATCTTTTCTCCTTGGGGGTTACATCTGATAATAGCGCCCGCGAAGTTGGCTCAAATAAAGATCTGCACAGTCCATTCAGAGCATTAATGACAAAAAAGGCCCAAGCCACTTCTGCCAACGCAAAAGCGACGAATACAAGCGCCCAACTCGCGATGGATACCAGCATCACCTTACGCCGTCCGATCCGGTCTGAAATATATCCACCGTAAAAACTGGCAAAAATGCCAACCAGCGAGCTGACCGACACGATCACCCCTGTATGAAAGGGGGACACCCCTAGATGAGTGGTCAGGTAAATAGATAAAAACGGAATACTCATAGAGGTCGCCATCCGACCAAAAATGGTACCCGCTATAATTGTCCAGGCCAGCGGGTGAATGGAACGCAGCTGTTCTTTCATATATTTAACTTAGATCCTCCTTCTAGGTGCAAGTGCAAGTCTAACAAAGGGGAAGCATCAGTCTAGCACTGGTGAATATAACGTTCCAGTTCTACACACGTTGCCTGATAGACGGACTGGAGCGCAGACAACTTCACATGTGCATTCCCAAGTCGGTTCTCCCGTGCAAGCTGTTCAATATCAGACAGCAACTTGGACAAACGTCCGACCCCCAGACTCACGCTGCCTGATTTCAGCTCATGAGCAGCCTCTACTACTTTTATGGTTTCGCCTGCAGCAACCAGTTCTATTAACTTGTTGATTTTGGCAGGTGTATCACTGGTATACATTTCGACCAATGACTCTAGTAATCCCGTGCTGCCATCCTCGTCCAGCAGCATAATTTCACGAATAACATCCTCATTCAAAATAGGCTCAGACTCCGGCGTGGGGAGCCATTTAACCAGCTTTTCTGTGAGATTTTCAATCGTCACTGGCTTTATCAAGTAATCGTTCACTCCAGCTTCCCGCCCACGGGCCTGGTCTTCTCCAGACCCATTTCCGGTCAACGAAATGATCGGCACGGGCGGCTGCTGATTTTCTGCTTCCCACTGACGAATTGCCTTCGCCGCATCGTGACCATTTAGCAGAGGCATGTGATGATCCATTAGAATACAGGCGTAGGATCGTTCCGCAGCCGCTCTAACTGCGGCTTGTCCATCCTCCACAAAGTCAATACGCTGGAACCCAAGATGGTTGAGCTGTGATTGCACCACTTGACGATTCACCCGATTATCCTCAGCCACCAAAATAGCTTGAGAATGACTATGCTCACGAAGCAACTCGCTGTGTGCCGTCAATTCACCATTTTCATGTTCCTCTATTTCGTCTGCCTGTCCTGAAGCCTTCCTGAAGGGAATTTCAAACCAGAACGTGGAGCCTTGGCCTTCTTCGCTGACGACCCCAATCTCTCCCTGCATAAGTTTCACAAATGAGCTGCATATCCACAGGCCCAGTCCCGTTCCTCCATATTGGGAAGCGCTGCTTTCACCGGCTTGCACATAAGGCTGAAACAGCTTGTCCTGATCCTCCGGTGAAATCCCGATGCCCGAATCCTGTACTTCAAAACGAACACGTTGAGCATCTGCTGTTTCCTCAACCAATTTTGTTCGAACAACAAGGTTCCCTTCGCTCGTAAACTTATTCGCATTGTTCAACAGATTAAGCAAGATCTGCATGATCCTTGCCGAATCTCCTTCGAGATGCTCTGCCACGCCAGGATCAGTCTCTATACTCAAACGATTGCCCATCTGATAGATTTGCGGCTCCAACAGCTGAGCAACGTGGCTCATAATCGCCTGGACTCTGACATTTCCGATCTCCAGTTCCATCTGTCCTGCTTCTACTTTGGATATATCGAGCAAATTATTAATCATGTTTAAGAGCAGACAAGCAGACTCACGTATTACATTGATGGCCTGCCGTTGCTCTGGAGACAGTTTGGATGAACCTAACACTTCGATCATCCCCAGGATTCCGTTCATTGGCGTTCTGAATTCATGACTAACCACGGCTAGAAAAGTACTCTTCAGATCATTAGCCCGTATCGCTTCTTCCTTTGTCCGCTTTAATTCCGCATTGCTTTTGGCAAGCTGACGCTGCAGATTGACCAGCTCGTTGTTCATCGCTGAAAATTCATTCAGCAGCTTTTCTTCCTCAGCTTTGCTTTTCACAACCTCGTCCGTTAATTGTTCGACCGTTCTCCGCAGGACAGCCATTTCTGCTGCCGGTTCCTTCATATTAAAAGGCCCCCTTTACAAAATGACTTACGGGTTGCCAACACTAACATTATCTCTTAAGTGAAAAGTAGGTCCTCTGTTACCTCCAGCGCTTCCTCTGCACCCGGTGCGTATCCGTCCGCTCCCACTTCCTGCCATAATTGTGGATCGAGATTAAAAGGCAGACCACCGACCATAATTTTCACATGCCTAGTAGTTGTATCTTGGCGGATAACAGCAATCAACTTTTTCACCAGATGGACATGGTAAGCCATGGTGGCTGAGATAGCCACCACATCTGCTTTGTAACTCACAATAGCTTGAAGCAGACTCCTGTCAGGTACATTAGCCCCTAAATAGTACGTATCCCATCCATCCATCTCGAATATATCAGCTAACATACGCAGACCTATTTCGTGCTGCTCGCTGCCTACACACGCTGCTACGAGACTGCGCCCCTTATTTCCAGTACCTATCCATCTGGGATACAAGCTGGAAATAATAAACTGAGTCGCGGCAGTACAAAAATGTTCCTGACCAACCGTGATTTTGCCTTCATGCCACAAACGGCCTATTTCGTATTGCGAGATTTGAAAAATATATTTGTAAGTATGTTGAATAGATGTACCTTCATCAAGCAATCGGACGATTCCTTCCAAAGCTTGCCTGCGATTACCTGAGAGTAGATATTCCAAATACTGAGTCACATCTGCAGCATAGGGATTATCATCTTTAATAAAAGAGGCATACTCCTCTTTCTTCCCAATTTGTTGTATCCCCAATTCCAGATGCATCAGCACTGTCGTTTTATCCGAGTGATGGAAGTGCTCTACCACGGTCTCCCGAATTAATTGGAAATTGATGATTAAATCTTCTCGGGTTATGCCGAACCCTTCTAGAAGTCTCTTTAACCAGGCAACATAATACGTAAATAAAATAGGACTGTTCATAATTACACTTTCAGCTAAATAGTTCAAACTATATATAGAGTCCTGTTTTGTTTTTATTTTACCGTTGTCCCCAAAGCGCTCCAAAAGATCCGGCTGTAATTCGTATTGTTTATGGGTAACTAATTCAGCCAAATTTCCGGCTTGCATCAATAGCGACTCACCTGCGGTGTATTGCTGTATACTCATGTACAGCTCCTTCCCCGGCAAGGTATTTGTATTCGAACAGCTTCTAGGGGGATGCCTCAGATCGAGACTATTAGACAATTATACCTGATTTGCGTCCCTACTGCCCAAAATAAGACAAAAAAATAAAATACCGAAAAGTCGGTATTTTATCTCAAAGCTGATTTAATCAGATATGCAACCCTTATGATCCGTTACTCTTCTGTCCCTCAGCTGTTAGCCCAAGCTTTTTTAGCAGATGAATAGCCTGCTCCTTCTCTTCCACAGATAAGCCATCCACAGTCTCCATAATAACACGATGATGCTGCGGGAATATTTGTTCAAAGAAATGACGTCCTTCGTCAGTCAATTCTGCATAAATTACACGCCGATCATCTTGTGACGCACGGCGGGTAAGCAAGTTTTTTTTCTGGAGCTTATCTACCACATACGTAATATTCCCACTGGAGATCAGTACCTTTTCTCCAATTTTCTGCAAAGGCTGGGGTCCGCGATAATACAGCAAGTCCAGCACACCAAATTCAGTTGTATTTAATCCATGACTATGAATGTCCCGATTCGTGCGAGACGTGACCGAATTATACGCACGAGCCAGGACAACAAACAAGTTCAGCGCTAAGTCCTGATCATCTGGTTTTACAGACATATTAACAGCCTCCGTTACTCATATCTTTATTCAAAGATATCTTAATTGCATGCTTTTGTCAAGTTTGAGCACTTTTTTCCCGCTCTTACGGTCGGTGTTGAAGGAATTACCATCTAGTATGCAAAAGTTGTAGTTGATTATGTAAAAAAGGCCTGCTCTCAACCAGTTATTAAGCACTGATTGCGAGAGCAAGGCGATTATGATGCATTCCCTCATTTCTTACGTAAAAATACGTAGGCAACACGTCCGCATAATACTCCCAGTACATTCAGTATGATGTCATCCACATCCGCTGTACCTGCACCCAGCAGCATCTGGGTTACTTCGAGAATGACCAGTGCGATCAGCACTACTAATAGCATTCTGCCTACCCTGCGCATAGGCACCCAAATGATGGGCAGAAGAATACCGAAGGGAATGAACACACCAATATTCCCAAGCAAATTAACACCCCATACCCGAAAAGGGGAAAAATGCATTGCCCGCCAGTATCGGCCGATCGTCTCCAATGGAACCATATTATATGAATACGGAGGTCCTGGCCGTAACGTACGACCAAAACCGAGAAACATCCAATATAATAGAAGCCCTGTATACAATATCAATAACACGAATGCCACATTATAAAACAAACGGTTACCTGACATTATTTGTTCCGGATGTCAATTTGTCCATTCGCTCGCGCGATAATGACTTGGTCCGCCATGTTAATGAACAGTCCATTATCGACTACACCCGGAATGTGGTTCAAGCGAATTTCCAGCTCGTGCGGGTTCTCGATCGTACCGTAGCGACAATCGGCAATATAATTACCGTTATCCGTAAGATAGCGCTCGCCGTCTTTCATACGCCAATCCGCTTTACAGCCTGTCTGCCGCAAAGCCTCCAACGTCCATTCACTGGCAAAAGGCACCACCTCGACTGGCAAAGGGAATGCTCCTAGCACCTTCACATCCTTGGACTCATCCACAATAATAATTAATCGGTCGGTATTGCTTTCCACAATTTTCTCTCTCAGCAGAGCCCCGCCTCCACCTTTCACCAATACCAGCTGCTCATTCACCTCGTCCGCACCGTCAATGGTAACGTCAAGCCTTCCAATCTGATCAAATGGTATGATGGGAATCCCTAGCTCCCTGGCCTGATCCTCCGAGGCTTGGGATGTAGCTACAGCCTGTATATGTAATCCTTGTGCCACACGCTCTCCGATTTTTTGAATAGCCCAATAGGCTGTCGAGCCTGTACCAAGTCCTACTTTCATGCCATCCTGAATCGCTTCCACTGCTTTCTCAGCCGCTTTTTGCTTCAAATTCATTATCATCTCTCCCGCTATATAGGCTAGTGTTGATCATCATCTATTTTATATGAGAACGCTTTATAAAGACAGAGACAGCTTTTTACCATAACAAAGACTATTTTCATCATGTTCATACTCCCCAAAGCGTTCGATAGGTTCGTATCCCTGCTTGGTATACAAAGCAATCGCTTCAGGTTGAGCCGCTCCGGTCTCTAGTTTAATCCTTATAATCCCCCGTTTACTGGCTTCCTCCTCCAGGAAAGATAATAAGCTAACTGCAATTCCTTGTCGGCGATAAGAGGAATCGACATAAAATCGCTTAAGCTCCATCTCTTCCGCATCTATAGGCCTAAGCCCTCCGCAAGCAACCGGCTTTTCATCTACATACACAACAGCGAAAACCATATTTTTAACTTTTGGATTGGAAAAATCCACCAAGTAAATTTGGTCGGCAGGATACCTTTCCAGCAGGTCTTCATCCAGCCTATGAATCAAATCATGCAGATCCGCATGATCGCTCTCAACCTTTAAAATTGTAAGCTTGGACACTTTTCTCATCCCTCTTCTCTATACATAGATACATGGACTCAATTCGCGAACAATTCCCGAAAACCGCGATAAATCAAGCATTTGCAGCATCAAATATGAAAAATGTCCCAAATTCATAAGTGCATTTGACTCTATTATAAAGTATGATGGTTTCTGTTGAATAGTTGCTTATGGACTGAAATGAACTCGAATTTCAAGCGTGAGTATAAACTGGAAAATACTGAAATACACACAGCGTTTATCTATTAAAAATTAATTTTTTATTGTGCTAGGTATTCATTTCAAGAGCTTTTCGTACGACATATATATAGGGATATATTACTTGTCCGCAAAAGACTTAAGACCTATTACAAAAAAATCAAGGGTCAATTATCTCTATTTATTGTGTTTGTAAGGGGGACTTGATTATCTCATTCGATAAGCGGTTCAACACCATATACAAAAATACTACCAGGGAGTGGAACATTTTGAAAAAGTGGAGTGGCTTATCATTCTTCACCAAAAACTTATTATTATCCTTCTTCAATATCGTACTGATCGGGCTAGTCCTAATTGTGTCTAGCTATTTGATCCAACGTACGATTTTGATTGACCAATTGCATGGGCAAGTGGAAAAAATCACATTGAAGTGGGCACAAGGCATTAATTCCGATGAAGTATCACAGGCAGTTCAAGAAAAAAATTATGATGGACCCATTCAAACCAAGCTCCGTACCTATCTTGATAACATCATGGCGACAAACCCGAATATCTCTCACGCCTATATTTTCGGAACAGAGCTGGAAAATGGCAATCAGACATCCATTATTGCCATGCCAACAGACCTGAGAGAATCCTTTGAAAAAGACAAGATGGGTGTCGGCGCTATGTACGAGCAACCCAATGTTGTGGCTGTAGGTGTAACAAGTATGCTGGACTCCGGCAAACCTACATTCACCAGCTTCTATGATGACACTTTTGGCACATGGACAACTTTGATGACACCGATTAAAGATCCTAGCGGCAAAATCTTTGCTTATTTTGCTGTCGATGCTGATGCTGGTGCTGTTCCTGCCGGATTGACCAAGCTGCTTATTAGCGGGGCTACTATTTTGGTGATTTTCCTACTGATCTGCCTGGCACTTCAATATTGGGTAGTGAAACGCACGCTGTCTCCGATTAAGCAACTGATGTACGGTATCAGTGAAGTCAGCAGAGGGAATCTGGATGTGCAAATTCATGCTGGCCAGGATGATTTGGGGCGCGTAAATCAGAACTTCAACGATATGGTAAGCCATGTTAACAGCATCATGACCAAAGTGAAGCAGACAACGGACGAAGTCAATGAATCTGCGAAGGAATTACTCGCAATCTGCGAGCAAAACGGAATCAATTCCAACATCATCAACCAGAATATCAATGAAATTACGGATAATATCCGTTCACAGGAAAAAGCCACAGGCGATAGTGCACGAGCTATGGCTGAAATGGCATCGGTCATCCAAAATATTGCAGCCAGTTCTTCCAATGTGGCTGAAGAAGCCAATTCGGTAGAGAAGCGTTCTAATGAAGGTAACGAGATCGTAAGCAAGGTATCGTCCCAAATGCATTTGATTACCGATTCAGTAACGAATACTTCCCGTATCATCAAGTTGCTCGACAGCCGTTCACAGGAAATTGGCAATATCATTAGCACTATTTCAGGTATTTCCAGTCAGACGAACCTGCTCGCTCTGAACGCTTCTATTGAAGCTGCGCGTGTCGGTGAAGAAGGTAAAGGCTTTGCCGTTGTAGCCAGTGAAGTACGCAAGCTGGCAGAACAATCTGCGGAGGCAACGAAACAAATTACGTCTTTGATTGAAGAAATTCAAAGTGAAATCGGACAAGCAGTGAAGTCGATGGAGCAAGGAAACGTTGAAGTTCAAAACGGGATCGTCGTTGCTGGACAAGCAGGCGCGTTGTTCAATGATATTCTCCAAGCCACTAAAAATGTAGCATGGCAAATCCAAGAAGTATCCAGTGCTACGGAGGAAATTTCTGCAGGGACACAGGAAATGACTGCGACAGCAGACGATCTTTCCTCCACTGTAACCAAAACAGCCAACAATAGTGTTCACATTATGCAAACAGTAGAGGAACAAAAAGCTTCTTTGGATTCTATTATTGAATCATCGCATAAGCTGACAACCATGTCTGAAGAGCTTCAAGAGATTACTTCTTATTTCAAAATTGCAGACACAAACCGTACCAAATCATAATATCCATTTATCGATTTTAATGCTTATTTTATAAGTTGTTCGGTAATGCCTCCCTCCTGTTCATCCATTTGAAGGGATCGGAGGCATTTACTAAATTCCCATGTAATTTAGATACCCAAACATTCAGGAGGTTAGCGTAATGGCATCATTACTTCAAAACAGCACACAAACAGCTCCATCCCCATTCCTAGTTCCCTTGGATTTTGCACGTATACAGCGCAAGCATACATTCTCTACTTATCAGGTAGAGTTAGAAGCGTCCATCTCGGAACAATTGAATCAACAAGAATCTGCGGAGAACAGACAAGCCGTGCTCTTATCGGCGTATACTGCATGGTTATATCGTCTATCTGCTGAGGAAGAAGTTTCTTTCTCTACTTTTGTGCCTCGATCGGGCCTGCTTACAGCATCGCTGACAGTTGAAAAAGAAACAACTTTTCATGATCTGGCAAGCTTATTTCAGGGGATGCTGCGTGAGCCTAATGCGTTCCTGGCAGAACCGCAAGCTGATACATCATTTTCATCAACACTACCTACAGACAATGGTGTAGAATCCCGTATTATGGACTGGGCTGTTAATGAAAGCAATGGCACTTTTCAAATCCAGATTCGATATGACCAATCACTCTTACTGGAAACAACGGTTGTTCGATACACAGAATACTTTGTAACCCTTCTGCGTGGTGCGCTAAACAACAGCCATGCACTTGTCAATTCCATTGACATATTATCGGATGCAGACCGCGCTGCTCACGAAGCTTTAAATAATACAGCTGTAGAATATCCTGAGCATCAGACGATTCATGGAATGTTTGAAGAAGTAGCTTCTCAATATCCTGATCGTCCAGCTATTGCCTCCCATGCTGGGGAGTATACGTACCGTGAATTGAACGAGCGTGCTAACCAAGTCGCACGTGTTTTGTTATCCAAAGGTCTTGCCAAAGGCGAATTCGTAACCATCTTCATGGAACGAAGCTTGGAGACCGTTATTTCGCTGCTCGGCATCCTGAAAGCCGGAGGCGTGTACGTTCCTGTTGATCCCGCTCACCCCGCTGACCGGAGCAGCTATATTGTCGAAGACACGCGTTCTCCTTTTGTCTTAACAACTTCCGCACTCACCCAACAAGCGGCTGAACTATGCGGGTCCATTGAAACCGTAAAAGAAATATTAGCTATTGACGGGCCACTGGCAGGTTATGCAGCCAGCAATCCAAACGTTGATGTAAGTCCGGATGATCTAGCTTATGTCATCTATACGTCCGGTTCTACAGGCAAACCAAAAGGTGCCCTGATCGCTCACCGCGGTGTTGTTAACCTAGGAGCTGTCGTGCAACGCGATTGTGACATTACACCTCAGGATGTATTGACCCAATTCGCCACCTATAGCTTCGATGCTTCGGTGTGGGATACGATTGGAGCCTTGTTTTATGGTGCAAAATTGTACTTGCTGTCTTCCGAAGAGCGCGTATCTGTCGAAGAATTCGCCGAAGCCATCGAACGTACGGGCACGACGATTATTACCATTTTGCCAACCGTATTCTTTAATCAGTTATCTACGTACTTATCAGACGAAGGTTATCGCAAACTCGCAAATGTTCGAATTGTGACTGTGGCAGGCGAAGCGCTGTATGGCTCGCAAGTTCGGGCGTTCCAAAGCAAATTCGGTACAGATACAGACATCGTAAACGTATACGGACCAACCGAATGCACCGTAGCTACAACGACCCATCGAGTCCGTGGTGCCGTACCTGAGCATGTCGTTAATATCCCGATCGGCAAGCCGATTTACAACTATAAAGTGTATATCGTTAACGACGATAACAAGCTCTGTCCTGTCAATATTCCAGGCGAAGTATGCATTGCTACGCCTGCGTTGGCCCACGGCTATCTTCATCAGCCGGAGCGTACAGCCCAATCATTTGTGGACAATCCTTTTGTCCCAGGTGAGAAAATGTACCGTTCAGGTGATATTGCCAAGCTGCTGCCAGATGGTACGATTGAATACGTAAGCCGGAAGGATTCGCAGCTCAAAATTCGGGGAAATCGGATTGAAATAGGAGAAATTGAAGATCATTTCTCCAAACATCCAGGTGTTCAAGACGTAGCAGTTGTCGCCGTCAAGGATCACACAGATCAGAACATGTTAGTTGGCTATTTCACCACTTCGGATGGACAGTCCATTCCACAGGACGTTATTCAGTCTTATATTGGAGGCAAGCTGCCTTCCTATTTTGTACCGACCCATGTCATTCATCTGGAAGCTATGCCTATTTCACCAACGGGCAAGATCGATCGTAAAAAGTTGGCCCTGCGGCCACTTCCTGAAGTGTCTGATCTTACGTCCGGCGGAGAACCTCTCAGCGAAGGAACTGAAACACTCATTGCCGAAGCATGGACACAAGTGCTTGGTAAACATAACATTGGCGCCACCGATGATTTCTTCCTGATCGGAGGCGATTCGCTTCGTGTCATTCATGTACTAGCTATTCTGAAGCCGCGTTATGGCGCGCTGCGTATTGGAGACTTCTTCCGTTACAAGACCGTTCGTGAGCTTGCTGAATATGTCGAGCAATTAGGAACAGAACAAGCGCCGCAGCGCAAGTCACTCGCGTTTTCTAAGGAAAAAACGGATTTGAATGAACATCCTATTGAGTTGCCTGGTGCTTCAGATTTAGCTGAAATCCGCGACTTGCGCGTGATTTTGTTGACCGGAGCCACAGGATATCTGGGTTCACACATCCTGTATGACCTGCTCCACCGGACAGAAGCCAAAGTATACGCCATGGTACGTCCTTCTCAGAGCGGTCCGTCTGGCTTAGAGCGTATTCAATCCGTATTGACAGGATATTTTGGTCAAGATATCTCCAGCTTGATGGAAGGACGGGTAAAGGCTGTCTATGGAGATCTGGAACAAGCAGATCTGGGTCTCTCTTCTGTCGATCGCCATATGCTGGAACAACATATCGATGGTATCATTCATAGCGCTGCTGACGTTCGCCATTTTGGTGATTCGGCAACCTTCGATCGCACGAATGTGACCGGAACATTGGAACTGCTAAAAATCGCTCAAGCCAAGCCAGGAGTCTCCTTCCACCATGTTTCCACTATGGGGATACCGGAGGATCTTGCAAACGAAGGAAAATGGGAATCGACATTGGAACTCTCTGCCTTCCCAGAAGAACTGAACGTGGACAATCTGTACACGAACAGTAAACTCGCAGCGGAGAAGCTATTGTTCCAGGCAGCTCAAGCAGGTACGCCTGTCTCGATCTACCGTGCGGGCAATTTGACAGCCCATTCGGCCAACGGACGCTTCCAGCGTAATATCGACAGCAATGCTTATTATCGTATGATGAAGGCGATGCTGCTGCTGGGCAAAGCGCCACAAGCCGATTGGCATACGGACTTCACACCGATTGATTACGCTAGCCGTGCTATCGTAGAACTGTCCGTCAAGCAAAAAAGTGCGAACCGCATTTTCCACATCTGTAATCCGAACCCACTGCCATATGATGAACTGATCGCTATGGTAAACCAGCTCGGTTACGCAGTAGAAACCCTGCCTTTTGACGATTACAGTGCTTGGCTGCTGAATCCGTCTTCTGGCATTCAGGAAGATGCACTCCACCTTGCGATGGGACAACTCGAAGGTGATGGTGCCAAGGATTCGGCTTACCGTTACGGCTGCTCTGTAACCAAAGCTCTGCTGGAACAAGCTGGCGTCCAGTGTCCGGTAACCGACCTGGAGTTTATTCGCAATATGATCCAGCATGCCGTCGAGATCGGTTACTTCCCGGCCTCATCTTCGGTATCTGCACCAGCGACACAGAGGTAACAAAGTTGTGATATTTCCCCCGCGTGTTTTCGGTATGATAAACTAGATTTTGCTAGTTTCATATTTCGTATAAGCCTCTATACTTTCAGAATTTTTTGCATGCGGGGGATGTCATTCAATGAAACACATTTTTTTAAAAAGAACACTGTTAATCATGAGCTTGCTAGCTATCTTAGGGATTTTGGTGTATGAAGCACGTACCATATATCACACACCTATAGTCAAAGGAACTCATCGTACACGCACTGCTAATGCAGATCGACTGGTACGTCACTTATTCTCACTGACGCCTACACCAGATAAGGTATATTACCAAAACAAAGTAATTGTCCTGATGTATCATGAAGTGACCAAGATTCCACCTGATCCCGGTGCTCTCAAGCTTAGTAATTTAACGAGACAGTTGGACGAAATGAAAGCAAATGGCTTCCATTGGATCACAATGAAGGAGTATACGGACTTTATTTTACATAAAGCCAAGGTTCCTGATAATGCGGTTCTTATGACATTTGACGATGGCTATGAATCCTTTTATACGGACACTTTTCCCGTGTTGAAGAAGTATCATGTTCCGGCTACCAATTTTCTCATTACGTCCACAATCAGCAATCCTAAACATATTGGTATACCCAAGCTGACATGGGATCAAATTCATCAGATGCATGCAGAGGGCATTGATTTTTACAATCATACCAATGACGAGCATTCGTACGGATACTCCAACACCACGCGCACCAAACAAAAACCGCTTCTGATGGGTCCGGTATATTCGAAAAAGCTGGGGCGAATGGAAACCGAGGATGAGTTCAAACAGCGGATTTATAGCGATTTGGACATGGCTAATAAAAAGCTATTCAAACATCTGCACAATGATCAAAATGTACTGGCCTTTCCTTATGGGGGCTATACCAAGGAGACGTTGGAAATTTGCCGTTCCTTGGGAATTGACGTTACGTTCACGGTGAAACGAGGAATTAACTCGCCAGGGCAAACGAACGGCTATCGCGTCAATGCGGGTGGAATACACAATATTCCAGAAGTATTGGTGCAATATATGAAAGAAGGGGCTCCCCTTCGCCCACTTCCTTTTGCCCAAGGTCCTAATGAGGCATCTTGAACACAATAATTAATTTAAGGTCAAAAAGAACCTTTACAATCATTTTGGGATTGTAAAGGTTCTTTTATTGTATGGATTCGAGTTTAGGACCAGATGCGAATTAGCGCAATAACAGCCAGATGTACCGGATAAAAGCTGCGCCACAACCAACGCGGTACCCGACTGCGACTATAAAATCCATCCTCCCCTATGGCAAAATATACGATCAGAACACTGGACAGCAGACTAAAGTGCTGAATATTCGCATGGTGTACCATATCATACACAACATTTAAAACAAAATGAGCAGCAATTATCATATAGGAACGGGTGTATCGATAAATGAGAACAAGCAGCAGACCATAGGCTCCGTAATCCATCTGGCTGAGCTCCATGAACAGAGCTATGAGGGCGTACAGACCCGTTATAGCCGCCCAATGCTTCATGCGAGATGCAGCAGCCAGCGCGAGCAACGACGTCAGTAGCGTCCAGATCACATTGGGTCTGTGTACATCAAAGGCCAGCATATAAGGCACCTGGGAGATCAAGGCTAGTCCGAGCAGGCGAAGCATGTAGCTCCGCATATTTCGGGTACGGGTATATCCCATATAGAGAGCGTACGCGTAGATTGGAAAAGCAAGCCTGCCGGCAATTCTCCAAGCCGGATCTGTCGGAAAAAACACCAGTCCGACATGGTCAATCAGCATCGTCAGCATGGCCAACCAGTACAATGTAAGGCCCCCTTTGTTCATGTTTTACGTCTTTTCTTCTGTCAAACTCAGAATGGCGTTCATAATATCCGTTTTGGTAACCCGCCCTACTAACCCTTGAATTGGAGCCAAGGAAGTGCATTGCTCGTCCAAAACTGGAAGACAATTCACCTGATGTCGAACCAGTCTCGATATTGCTTCCAGTAAAGAATCTCCTGGGGCTAGTGTCGTCATTTGGGCCCGGCGAGTCATGGCCATGGTCACCGGGACAGTGTGAAGATCGGTATGTCCCAGCATGACCTTTAGCAAATCCTTGCGGGTAACAATACCGATGAGCTCCTGATCCTCCCCTGTGACCATCAGCGTGCCTGTATTTTGCTGAAACAGCATTAATACCGCATCATAAGCTGTAGCACTACTTGAAATCAAAATCGGCTCACTAAGTATATCTGCTACCGTCAGCTTTTTAAGCATACTGCCGATATGACTATCATGTTTTGGACCCCGTCCTGGCAAGTAGCCCACCTTTGGTTTGGCATCTACTAGCCCGAGCATAACCAGCAACGCAAGGTCAGAACGCAAAGTCGGCCGCGATAGTCCCAACTCTTCAGCAATTTTTTCCCCTGTAACAGGTGCCAGACGCTGAACAATATCCACAATTTCCCGCTGTCTATCTGACAGTTGAATAATGATTACCTCCTTATGGAATGGGGTAGTATAAATTATAAAGGAGCAGAGATCAGTAAATTTCAGCATGCTTCGACAATTCATCAAATTTTAATCAAAGACCGCTTGTTTTCAAATTTAAAATGTGTCACAATTAAGGATGTAATACATACTAATTATAAGTTTAACGTGTGCAATATGCTACATTTAAATGAACATAATGTACACCATATGATATGTATTATGTACTATATAAACCTGAGGAGGAAAATCAAATGAAATTTTTCTTGGATACTGGTAACATTGAAGAAATCAAACGTATTGAACGTTTGGGTCTGGTTGATGGTGTAACAACGAACCCTTCCCTGATCGCTAAGGAAGGTCGAGTGTTCAAGGAAGTCATTCAGGAGATTTGCAGTATCGTTGAAGGTCCCGTAAGTGCGGAAGTAATCGGCCTCAAGGCTGAAGATATGCTTACAGAAGCTTATGACATCGCAAAGTGGGCACCTAACGTGGTGATCAAGCTTCCTATGACTGAGGACGGTTTGTACGCTTGTAACGAGCTGACCAAGAACGGAATCAAAACGAATGTAACACTGATTTTCTCCGCAGCTCAAGGTTTGATGGCAGCCAAAGCTGGCGCTACTTTTATCAGCCCGTTCGTAGGACGTCTGGATGATATCGCTGTTGACGGTATGAAGCTGATCCGTGATCTGAGACAAATTTTGGACATTCATGGTCTGAAATCCGAAATCATCGCTGCTTCCATCCGCAACATTAAGCATGTAGAAGATGCTGCCCTGTCTGGTGCACATATCGCCACCATCCCAGGTTCTTTGCTTCCTTCCCTGTGGAAACATCCGCTGACAGATAGCGGTATCGAACGCTTCCTTAAGGATTGGGAAACCGTACCTAAAGCTTAATCCGCCAGTCATGGCAAACTATATTGTACTAAACCCCAACAGCCCGTTTTCGGGCTGTTTTTTTGTTTATTTTCCTGCGTATGCGCGTGAAATGGAATAAGAAATGTCTGTTTGCAACATACTGAACAACTTCTTTTGACAAAACAACTTGTTACCCATATAATTGTTATAACAACTAATTAAATTCAAAGTAACTATGTACGGAAAATAGAAAGGAGTGCCTTATGAACAATTTGCCTCCCGATTGTTCTATTGGGATGTTACTCGGGATTACTCATCGCAAAATGAGTCAACAGCTCTTGCATCGTCTTAAACCTTATGATATTTCCCCAGAGCAATGGTCGGTTCTGTATCAAATCTATCAGGCCGAGGGCTTAAATCAGAAAGAAATTGCCGCTAAAGCCGTAAAGGATCAGCCCACCACGACTCGTATTATTGATTTGTTGGACAAGAAGGGCTGGGTACGGCGTGTGAATAGTCCGCAGGATCGCCGGGCCTATTTGCTGCATTTGACTGCAGCAGGCCGACAGCTTGTGGAGGAGACCCTCCCCGTCGAACGGGATGCAAACCACGATTTTGTAAAAGGAATTTCCTCTTCCGATCTGAAGCAATTCCGCCACATTCTTTTACAAATTCATACCAACATGACTGAATCAGAAAAACAAGGAGAGAACGATTAATATGCAACAAGGCAAGCAACCTCTTTGGACCAAGGAATTTATCGTTCTTACGGTTTCCAATTTATTTTTGTTTCTGGAACTACAAATGATTGTATCTTCTATTCCATCCTATGTGAAAAATGCATTTCATGCCACCTCCGTCCAGGTCAGTCTCGTTACGACTTTGTTCGCGCTAAGCGCAATTGTAGCAAGGCTTTTTTCTGCCCGTATGCTGGAAAAAGGACATCGTAGCGCCTTGATCTTCGTTGGACTGCTGTTTGCATTAGCAGGAACGTTGGGATACAGTGTTTCACCGACGATTGCGGTGCTCCTGCTCATGCGTATGCTGTTCGGGATTGGCTTTGGCATGAGCAGCACCGCCTTTCCAACGATGGTCACTGACGTCATCCCGCCCAAACGTCTCGGTGAAGGAATGGGATTTTTTAGTCTGTCCACTAGTTTAGCGATGTCTATTGGGCCAACCATTGGTATTTCGATGCTGCAATACGGCAGTTTTAATCTGCTTGCTTATTCGACATCCGCTGTCATCGTTGTCATTTTCCCTTTAGCTTATTGGCTCATTCGTACACTCCCTAAGGGGCACATCGAACCACCTATGGTTCCTTTGGAAGAAGGGCGCAAACCGGCATTTAACCGTAAATTGTGGATTCCCGCCTTGCTGAACATGTTGATGTCTATCACATATGGCGGGTTGCTCGGTTTTATGGCGCTTTACGGGGATGAGGCTAATCTTGCCCATCCGGCTTACTTTTTCCTGTTTAATGCGGTATCTGTACTGATCGTGCGTCCCTTCTCAGGTCGTATATATGATAAAAAAGGGGCGAAGGCATTGCTTATCCCCGGTTCCCTGTTTCTCATTGGTGGTCTGATCCTGCTTTCCTACGCACACAGTGACGTCTTTATGTATCTGTCTGCTCTTTGCTACGGTATCGGATTTGGTGTTATGCAGCCAACGTTGCAAACCTGGATGATTCAGGTCGTGTCACCTAAACAGAGGGGCATGGCAAACGGTATGTTTCTCAATTCCCTTGATTTTGGGGTCGCAGCCGGAGCACTTATCCTTGGCATTATCGCCAAAGCCAGTGATTATGCGTGGATGTACCGCCTTTCGTCGCTGTTTATTGTGGTATTCTTGCTGATTTATGTCATTCAGATCGTCGCAAGCCGCAAGCCAAAAACACAGGTCCCTTTGGAGGGGTAAGACGCTTCCCTTAAAATGAGCATGCATCTAACTTGTTCAAATATTAAAAGCACCCATTACCATGGTTGGTTTCATGGACAATGGGTGCTTTTGATTTTAGAACATTTTTCAATTGCAAGTTTATTTATTTCGCAGGATTTTTGTGTCTTAGCTTAGAAGAAAGAGGCTTGTCTTGCGACATATATGTCATTTTCTCACTCTTGTTGCTACGATCACTGGATTTGTCCCCTGCTGGTTCATCCTGCTTAGGCTTAACCGCAAACAGCATCAGTAGAGCCGCAATTCCCCCCACTGCGGCCATGACACCAAAAAGCAAACTATGCCCACTGCGGCCAATCAGCAAGGATACTACTGGAGGACCTAAAGATACTCCGACAAAGCGCATGCTGCTATACAAGGATGTGATGGTTCCGCGCTCCTCTTTTTCAATCCCTTTGGTAATCAGGGCATCCAAACAAGGGAGTGCGAGCCCAATACCGCCGCCTCCTAGCGTAAACAGACCAACCACTGCATAAATATGTTGAAAAAATCCGAGAATGGCAAAGCTCATCGTCAAAATAACCAAACCGGCAAAACCGATCCATTTCATGCGCTTTTTATGCTTGCCAATAACCTTGCCACCTAAATAAGAACACAGACAGAGGGAAATAAGCGGTATGGCAAGCACAAAGCCTTTCCAGACGCCATGAAGGTGGTATCGACTTTCCAGTATGTCAGATAAGTAGAACAAGACGCCAAAAATGACAAACATGCAAATACCGCCCATAGCAAAAATAGCATAGAGCCAGCGTCCTTTTTCGGCAAGCACTTGCTTTACATTTCCCACAAATTCTCGGAACATAATCGGTTGGTTATTACGCTTGGGCACATGGATGAGCCAAATGACTAAAATAAGTGAAATCAAACAGAGACCTGGAATCACTGCCAACGGCAAAAACCATAATACTGCTCCCAACGCAGCACCGAGAATCGGACTTAATACTTTACCAAATGTATTATAGGTTTCGACTACTCCCAGGTTTTTGCTGGCTTCATCCTCGTTCTCATACAGATCACCCACAAGCGGAATGACGATAGGAAAAGCCCCCGCGGCTCCTGCACCCTGAAGTAAACGACCTGCAATAATGGTCCAATATGCTGCCAGGTCATGAAGCAGCCATGCTCCCACCGCAGAAATCCCCCCTCCAATCACAGTCAGAATTAGACAGGGAACAATCACCGCTTTACGTCCAAATCGGTCGGAAAGATAGCCCGCAATCGGTATCAGTAAAATGGCCACGACCGCATAGACTGTAATCAACATGCTTATCTGAAATGAGCTTACATGTAGCTTCCGTCCGATTTCCGGTAAAACAGGAATCAGCATGGAATTACCCAGCGTCATCATCAGTGGGATGGAACCTAATGCAACCAGATTCCCTTTATTTTGTTGCATCCCGTTACCACCTTTGCAAAAGTAATAACACAGCTGTTCAGATTGGTTCAACAGATGTTATTGTGTTTACAATGGTGGGAATTTATACGGCTATACTTTAAATCCACCGACCCTTGCATTCAGCAATTGCGACATATCCGCCACAGTATGTATGGACGATGCAATTTCCTCCATAGAAGCCAGTTGCTCTTCAGCCGCCGCACTGACGCTTTGGGTTCCTCCAGCCGTCTGCTCCGCTACTTCGCGTATGCGTTCCGCCGCCTTGACCATACGATCAGATCCATCGGACATTTGTTCTACAGACTGGTTTACGCTGTGAATCTGCTCGCTGACTTGTTGAATGGAACTTCCAATCTGACGAAATGCAGTTTCAGCGGATTGCATGATCTTTACGCCAGATTGCACCTCAACGGTCCCAGACTGCATAGTGGAAGCAACATTTCCAACATGCTCTTGAATATTTTGCACAAACTGTGTGATTTCTGCTGCTGAAACTGATACTTGCTCGGCCAATCTTCTTACCTCAGAGGCCACAACAGCAAATCCTTTGCCCTGTTCTCCCGCTCTTGCCGCTTCAATGGACGCGTTAAGCGCCAGCATTCCAGTCTGTTTGGCAATTCCGGTAATCACAGATCCGATCATGCCAATCTGCTCTGCCTGTTCACTAAGTGAACGCACAGCACGTGCAGAGCTGTCTACACTTTCGCTTACCTTTTCCATCTGGCGCATAGCTTGACCTATAGATTGTTCCCCTGCTGCTGCATCTTTAGCGGCTGTATCAGACAATTCATATACCTGCTCACTTGTGGTAGCAATCCGTTCAAGCTCGTTGGCAAGTTCTTTTATGGTAGCTGTTGTTTGGGTAATATCATCGACCTGATGCTCCATACCCGTCGCAAGCTCTTCCATGACACCGGAGGTATGACGATTGGCCTGATTCATTTCCTCAGTACTGACGTTAACACGCTCTGCGGTTACAGTTAATGTACGAGCCGTATCCTGAGCATCGACAATGATACGGCGGAACCCTTCGATAAGCTTGTTGTAGGAGCTCGCAATCATACCGATTTCGTCTTTGGACGTAATATCCAGTCTACTACGCAAATCTCCTCCACCTTGAGACATTTGCAACAACTGCTCATTCATATGGTGTAATGGACGAATGGAACGGATCAAAACGATAGATTGAGCAATACTGTACATAATTACTAAAAGTCCCACTATGCTCGTAACCAAGGTCGTATTCGTCATCGTTTGGTGCGCCTGCTGTACTTTTACCGTTACCATATCTTCTTGAGCTTTGACAAATGCGATGACCTTGGTATCCAGTTGCTTACGCAAAACCCTTTCGTTTTCAAAATCATCGAGCAATTCAGAAAATGGCGGGAAGCCATCATCTCTCGTGCTCTTATACCCTGCTGTAGTTAGTAGACTATGAACTTGATTCATATAGGTACTAATACCTGTTTTGAGCTCAGTCATCTTCTTTTTCGTATCCTCATTACCCGTATTGAGCAGAGCTTCTGTCTCCTGTAACAGCTTTGCAACTTCACTTTGCTTGTTCCCAATCTCGTTCCCATACTGCTCGTCACGAGTCAGCAAATATGCCCGCTCATCATTGGATATCCCATTTAACAAAAATTGAAGTGACTTGGAGTTATACGCAATCGTCTCTTCACGATTCATAATATCTTTGTACTCATTCTCACTATGTACACTTAAAATGTAATTGGTCAGCAGCATGGCGGCAATCACACTTGGGATCAGTATCGCGCTGAGAATCATTTTGGCCTTAATTGTTAAGTTCATGAATTGGTCCCCCAGTTGTCTCAAAATAAAATGTTCAACTTACTATATATCGTTTTATTATTCTGTTTTGTTAAATGAAACTGAAAAAAGTGTATAGATTTTTAAATATATTTATGTCTATTTCGTGAACATATATATGTTGTTTAATATCAAAAAACAAAAAAATTCAAATTAGGGAAATGATAAGAACTAAGCTCTGTTTGTACATATCGGATTCGGATGGTTAAAAATGATATACTATAAATGGTATGCTATAAGCCTCAAGGAGGATCTGCATGAAAAGTCTGGAGCTCAAATCACTTATTCACGTGCTTAACGAGTTGGAAACTCGTAGCTGTCTTATTGAGCAGCAAGGGCATAGGATCATGGATTACTACCGTGAGCCTCAAATGGCCAATGAACTCTATAAAATAAATTCCTGTACTAAAAGCGTGATTTCCGCATTAATCAGTATTGCTATGGATCAACAACTGGTACCCCAACCCGAGACACCGATCTTTGAATTTTTCCCCCAATTGGGTAAAGACAGTGACGCTCGAAAGCGTGATATTACGATCGAACACCTATTGACGATGTCTGCTGGCTTTAACTGGACAGAATTCGGGGGGCAAAATTCATTTCCTACCATGAGCAAAACGTCCGATTGGGTACAATTTGTGCTTTCACAGCCCTTGTCGGATATACCAGGTACGCGAATGGAGTATAGCTCTGGCTGTTCTCAGCTTTTGGCCACCTTGCTGCGCTCTGCCTCTGGACAAGCAGTTGCTGAATTTGCCGAGGAGCACTTATTCCAACCACTCGGGATCGATAACTATCATTGGGAAACCGATCCGCAAGATACACATACCGGAGGATTTGGACTGCATCTCAGACCGCTGGATATGCTCAAATTCGGACGACTTTATCTGAACCAAGGAAGCTGGGAAGGACAGCAGATCATCCAGACAGAGACGGTCCGATATTCGACCCGCCCATTCCTTCCGGCCTTCAAGCCCCAAAAAGCATATTACGGTTGTCACTGGTGGGCTTCTTCCTTTTCTGATGAGAGAAAAGCAGGAACGAAAATAGACTATTTTTATGCACTCGGCTTTGGTGGGCAATATATTATTGTCGTTCCGGCTTATGACATGGTCGTTGTTCTCACAGCTGATAAATTTAAAAAGAAACGAACTCCTGTGGATATTTTTCGGCAGTACCTTGTACCACTATTACTTCAAGAGAATGCATAGGGTATGACCTCAAGCCAAAGTTGAAGACATTCTCTACAGAGGCAAATCAAAAAGGGCTAGCCTGTTTTGTATCAGGCAAGCCCTTTTTTTCGCAATATAATTACCACATTATAATCTATCCATTCACAGATGAACGTCTAGCCTAGCTCAAATGAATAGTAAGCACTCGCTGTCCGCTGGAGGCTGGTGTAATGATTACACCCTGTTCTCCGGCCAAACTGCTGCCTTCCTCCACCTGAACAGCCTCGTGGATACCACGCAATACTAACGACCACGGTTTGGCAGCACCTTCTGCTTTCACCGTTATGACAGAATCCTTGCGGCTGGCAGTAACCGTCAGTTCTTTTTCGCCTGACGTATTCACGATAACCGTACGAGCCTGCTGTCCCTCACCTAGCTCAAACAAATGAAACGCCACTTGATCAGCATAATCATAATCCGGACGACGATCCTCATGACCGATTGCCAGCAATGTGTTTGGCTTTACGAGCACAGGCAAGGTTGTAAAATCATGATGCTCGTTGACCCAACGACCACCAGCAACAGTTTCATTCGTTAACAAATTCGTCCACTGACCCTCTGGTACATAATACTGTGCATTGCCTTCTTTATTAAAGATCGGAGCTACCAAAATGGAATCTCCCAGCATATATTGTAAATCCAGCGTTGCACAGGTAGGGTCCTGCGGAAATTCCAGTACCATAGCCCGCATCATTGGCAGTCCCTTCACTGAGGATTCCACAGCGGAAGCATACAGGTGTGGCATCAGCGAGCATTTGAGTTTGGTAAAGCTGCGCACTACATCAACTGACTCCTCGTCAAACAGCCACGGAACACGGTACGACACATTTCCGTGTAGCCGGCTATGGGAGGATAACAGTCCAAATTGTACCCACCGTTTGTACAGGTCCGGCGCAGCCGTTAGTTCAAAGCCGCTAATATCATGGCTCCAAAAGCCAAAACCGCTCAAACCAAGCGATAATCCACCCCGCAATGATTCTGCCATCGATTCATATGTGGACGAGCAGTCTCCGCCCCAGTGAACTGGGAACTGTTGTCCCCCAGCTGTAGCAGAACGTGCAAATAATGCGGCTTCATTTTTGCCCAGCTTTTCCTCCAGCACATCAAACACAGCTTTGTTGTACAGATGCGTATAGTAATTATGCATTTTCATGGGATCAGAGCCATCATAATAAACTACATCTGTTGGAATACGCTCACCAAAGTCAGTTTTGAAGCAATCCACGCCTTGATCAATCAGCACCTTTAGCTTATCCTGATACCACGCGACAGCTGCTGGATTCGTGAAGTCAACCAATCCCATTCCCGCCTGCCACATGTCCCATTGCCACACACTGCCATCGGCTGTCTTGACCAGATAGCCATTCTCCATGCCTTCATCGAACAATATGGACTTTTCTGCAATATACGGATTAATCCATGCACAAATTTTGAGCCCCTTAGCCTTCAATCTCTGCAACATGCCCTCTGGATCTGGGAACATATCTTGATCCCACTGGAAATCGCACCATTGGTATTCCTTCATCCAGAAGCAGTCAAAATGGAATACCGAGAGTGGCAGATCCCGCTCAGCCATCCCGTCCACAAAATGATTTACTGTCGCTTCATCATAATCGGTCGTGAACGAAGTAGTCAGCCACAAACCAAAGGTCCAGGCTGGTGGCAATGCCGGCTTGCCTGTCAGCTTGGTGTAATTGTCCAATACCTCCTTAGGATTGGCTCCCCCGATAATAAAATACTCCAACGATTCACCAGCAACGCTAAACTGTACCTTTGAAACATTTTCCGAGGCAATCTCATAGGACACCTTTTCCGGATGATTGACGAATACACCATACCCTTTATTGGATAAATAAAATGGAATGTTTTTGTAGGCCTGTTCGCTGCTAGTCCCGCCATCTTCATTCCAGATATCAACGACCTGACCATTTTTCACGAACGGAGTGAAACGCTCTCCGAGACCGTATACATACTCCCCGATACCCAGCTCCAGCTGTTCCCGGAAAAAAGGCTGTTCCTGTGGGTCTGTAATGTAGCCAGGTCCCCGATGTCCACTACCGGTAACTTTACGATCCTTGACATAAAAACCTACGTCCCAGCCCTTTCCACGACCTACTCGTACACTTAGATCGCCGCTTTTCAGCACCGCTACGTCCTCGCCTACCGTAATATCCACCTCTGTCGGCAAGGTGTGAATTTCAAAATCCGGCCCATGCTGCACCCGTCCTTTGTGATGGTTCAGACGCACCCGAATAACATTCGGCATGGGAGAGCTGTAGGTCGCTTTCAGTAACGCTCCGTTCAGCGTATCCCCTTTGTGCTCGATCCGGTGGGTTGCTGCATATACCGTCATGGAAGCATCGTCCGTCACAATATCACGGACATCTGCAGGATTTTGTATTTCATAGCCTTTGCGAACCAACCAATAGCCATCAGTAAATTTCATCTGTCTCTTCCTCCATCTCGACTTTTATATTTCTTGATCCCATAATGCTTATTGGATTTTTTCGAAATTCTTACTATAATAATATTGATTTATGTAAGGGTTTACTTCTTTTATTTTGATGATTTGTATCAATATTTTGATGTTTTCTATATAAATCAGTTTGTAGAGAGGAATCATTGAAATGCAAAGGGAAATGTTACGAGAAAACCGTATTCACGGCAATCCCATGTATCCGGTCAGCGTATATCCGAGCGTAGAGCAGTTGAACGGAAATAGTATATTAGAGTCCCATTGGCATGAAGAAATGGAGTTTATTGTCGTGGAACAGGGGAGCGCCATATTTCAGACGGATATGGTCTATACAGAGGTTAGCGAAGGTGAAGCCCTTTTTGTAAACAGCGGCGAGCTCCACGCCGGTTATTTACAAAAAAGTCCGCGCTGTGTATTTTCTGCGGTGGTATTTCACCCCGATATGCTGCATAGCCGCACGCAAGATACAGTGCAGACACAGTTCATTGAACCATTTATCAATAAAAAGCTCATCCCTCCCCCTCACATTGGCGGTGCGCAGCCTTGGGAGCAGGAGCTACTGAAGGCGTTGAAATACATTATCACCAGTCATGAACAGAATGCGCCTGCCCGTGAACTAGCGACCAAAGCGCAGCTTTATAACATAATCGCCTGCCTATTCCCGCACATGACTCCGGCTAACGGAGAGGACGTGATTATGGCCAGTCAACGCAACAAGGTCGAACGGATCAAAAAAGCACTGGCGTACATCAACAGTCATGCGCATGAACCCATTCGTTTGCGGGAAATCTCAGATGAGATTGGGATGAGTGAGGGGCATTTTTGCCGTTTTTTCAAGCAAATGGTGCAGAAGAGTCCCATTGAATATATCAATTATCAGCGGATTCAGAAGGCTTGCAGGCTGCTGGAGCAAAGTGACCGCAAAGTAGTTGATATTGCGTTGGATGTTGGCTTTGAGAATCTAAGCTATTTTATTGCAACCTTTAAAAAATGGAACAGCCTGACGCCTTCACAATACCGCAAGCAGCATGAAGCAGATCAGGCGCTTTCTGTCCCTTATATAACAGACTGAAATATAAGATTCTGATTAGTATAACAGTCAGTAAAGAAGTTACAAAAAAAAGAACGAACGGAAAATCAAGTTCTCCATTCGTTCTTTTTGTTTTATTTTTTTGGCTTCATAAGTATGAGGACAATTTTTCTACGCTTAATATAGTAAAGTATATAGCCTGCTATTCCACCTACAACAGAGGGAATTAACCAGCCTAATCCCACATCATATAATGGAAGAATCTCAGTGAAAAAGTCATTAATTACTTTGATTTTTATTCCCGCAGCATTCAAGCCATCAAATAAACTAATAATGAAGGTTAAAATCAAACTGCCTTGATATACTTCTGACTTTCCTTTAAATACGGGATGTAAAAATGTTAAAAATATTAGAGAAATAGCAATTGGATATATCGCAATTAACACTGGCGTTGAAACCTTAATGAGCTGTGTTAAACCTATATTGGCTACAATGATACTAAATATAGATAGCAGGAGTGCAATTCTTTTATAAGAAATATTAGGAAAAAATGTATGAAAAAAGGAAGAACAGGACGTAATAAGCCCTACACTTGTCGTTAAACACGCTACTGTAATCATTAAGCCTAATAGAATTGAACCGTAAGATCCAAAATAATAGGAGGAAACCTTGGCTAACACTTCAGCACCATTTTCTAAAACACCCAGTTTTTCAACGCTAGAAGCTCCCATATAGGCAAGAGACGTATAGATAAAGGCTAAGAGAATAACCGCAATGGTTATCGATTTGGCACAAATAATCATCAGCTCTTTTTTGCTAGTAACTCCTCTTTCCTTAATGGCATTCACAATGATAATTCCAAAAATAAAGGCTACAAGAGCATCCAATGTTAAATACCCTTCTTGAAAGCCTTTGAAAAAGACGTGCGAAGTATAACCTTCGGCAGGTGCTTGGAATGCTCCTATGGGGTGAATAAGAGCTACAACCACAAGTATTCCAATGAATGTCAATTTAATAGGTGTTAAAAATTTCCCGATGACATCGATAATTTTTGTAGGGTTAAGTGATAACAAGCATGCAATTCCAAAAAAGACAATAGTAAATACAAAAAGTGCGACAGGATGATCTGTATGGTTAGAAAAAAAAGGTTTTACTCCAATTTCAAAAGACACGCTACCGGTTCTCGGAATTGCATACAAAGGGCCAATGGCTAGATAAAGAACCGTTGTAAAAACAATACCGAATACGGGATGTACACGACTCGCTAAAGTTTGCAAGTTGCTTTTGCCCGAAAAGACAAAGGCTGTAACGGCTAGTAACGGTAAACCAACTCCGGTAACCAAAAAACCCGCATTGGCTATCCATACATTCTGGCCAGCCATTTGACCCAGCATAGGTGGAAAGATTAGATTTCCTGCACCAAAAAATAAGGCAAATAGCATCGACCCTATAATAATAATAAAGGACGAAGAAACACTTTTTGACATAATAAATCCTCCAACCATGAAATCACAACATTTTGTTATCATTCATTTTCATTTTATTTTGTGTAGTAACAATACTCTATATACGTTCACGATTTCAAGTAACTTTGTACTTGCGAAGGAACCACTCTACTTCTTATCATGTTTCTCCTCCTACTAAATGAGCCCAATGAACTATGAATAATTTTACACGTAGGACTTAATTCTTACAAGATAATAAAAGCTCTGTATACCCCATCTAGCAATTGATTGCAATAAGCACAGGAAATCTTGGGAAAATACCCTATGGATTCAATGGAGTCATCCTTACAATGAATAGTACAGACAATGTTTAAAGACGTATGCAATACATTGAGCGGCTACAATTTGAAGGGGTGCTTAAACATGAATTTAGCAAAACGTAACTACTGGTCTCTAAGTGTTTTTAATTTCGCTTATCTGTTTACATGGTCTGCCGCCATGTCTTTTTTTGTCATTTGGCTGGGACAAAGCCTAGGGATTTCAGAAACCTACACAGGATTTCTATATGCGGCGAACTCCATCGTCGCCTTGATCATGCAGCCCCTGTTTGGTTACTTATCCGACAAGCTGGGCTTGAGAAAACATTTGCTGTACATACTCTTTACGATCCTTTTACTCGTCGGGCCCTTTTTTATCTATGTGTACGGTCCATTGCTTCAAACACAGTTCGTCATTGGTGCCATTGTCGGTGCACTATTTATCGGCCTGGTATTTAATGCCGGTAACGGTGTTGTCGATTCTTATATGGACAAGGTATCGCGCAAATACGGTTTTGAATACGGACGGGTCCGTATGTGGGGCTCACTCGGGTGGGCGGCCGCTACTTTTGTTGCCGGACGGGTCATCAATATCAATGTAAATCTGACCTTCTGGATTGCCTCCGTATCTGCCATTGTTGCCATGATTTGCATTTTTCTAACTAAAGTCGAAATTTCCGGACAGGAGCAGCAGAAAACAGAATCGTTGAAGCTCATTGATGTACTGCATCTCGTACGTACCACTAAGTTCTGGTTTTTGATGCTATTCATGGTTGGCGTGACCCAAATTTATGAGGTTTATGACCAGCAATTTGCCACCTATTTCGTATCTCAGTTCAGTTCCAAAGCAGAGGGCAATCAATTCCTTGGTGATTTGAGCGCTGTGCAGGTATTTCTGGAATTTGTGTTCCTGTTTGTTACCCCATGGTTTGTAAACAAAACGACTGCCAAGTGGGCATTGGTTATTGCCGGGGCGATCATGTCGTTACGTATAATTGGTTCTTCACTGCCATTCGGTTCCATATGGGTGGCTGCGATGAAAATGATTCACTCCCTGGAGAAACCGCTTATTCTGGTAGCCATCTTCAAATACATTACCGTTAATTTTGACCAGCGGTTATCGTCCACCATGTATCTGCTGTATTTGTTTATGGGCTCACTGGTGGTATCCATTTTCTCACCTATTGTCGGACATATGTATGAGGTTCTGAATTTCCCGATGACTTATGTTATTTTGGGTTCTATTGCAGGTCTATTCACCATCATCTCCTGCTTCACACTGACAGCTGACAAGAAGAATGGAGAGCGGTATTTAGAAGAACGCCGTAAACAGGATCTGAAAAGAGCTGCTAAAAAAGCTGAAGCCGTTCACTCATAATTTTATGGCAACAATAGCGGTAGTCTAGGACTTGTCTTTCTCGTCCAGGGCTACCGCTAATTATTTTAAATTTTGAATACAGACACCGTTTGATTCATCTCTTCCGCCCGCTTGGCAAGCATATTAGCACCTGCAGACACTTCCTCCATGGAAGCGGTAGTTTCCTCGACTACACTTGCGACAGTTTGAGTAGCATCTGCAGCCTGTTCGGAGATTTCAGCAATCTTCTTCATCGATTCCACCATAGAAACGGTTCCTTCATTTACGGATCTTGCTTCTACGGCCGCAGTGTCCACCTCACCGCTCACTTCTTCAACGGCACCGACAATTTCAGAAAAGACGTTACCGACACCTTCAACAAGCATCATGCCTTCATTTAGAGACTGGACACCTTCATTCATTGAAACCACAACTTCGTCTGTTCTTAATGCGATTTCGTTGACCAGAGAAGAGATCTTACCCGTTGCTTCACTTGCTTGTGCCGACAAATTGCGTACTTCATTAGCGACAACTGCAAATCCTTTGCCATGTTCTCCCGCTCTTGCAGCTTCTATACTCGCATTAAGTGAGAGCAAGTTGGTGCGGGCTGCTATATCACTGATCATAGCTGTGATCTGTCTAATCTCCGCAGATTTCTCGCCTAGAATATTTACGACTTCAGCGGATTGAGTTACCTTGGTATGCACATCTCTTATTTGAGAGACAGTGGAAGACATTTGGGTTTTCCCATTGGTTGCTTTTTCTTGTGCTTGGGTTGTAAGATTCGCCACATTCACAAAGCGATTGGTGATGTTCTCTACACTTTTAGAAACGCCTACCGAATAATTCAGCGTTTCAGCAATATCTGCAAGCTGTGTTTGAGATCCCTCTGCGACTTGAGTGGCACTTATAGCTATCTGCTCAGTAGCAATGCTTGTCTGTTCCGCGCTGGCCGTTAACTGTTCTGCCGTAGAGGCAACCAGTAAGGAATTATCCACAACTTCCTTTAAAAGGTTGCGCAGCGAATCACACATTTCATTAAAATCGGATGCCAGCTCCCCGACCTCATCCTTTGATCGGACCTTAAGAGGTTCCACTTGCAGGTTCCCTCTCGTTACCAACTTGATCTGTTCTGCTATTTTTAATATGGGCTTAGTAAACGATTGAGCCAGTAAAAAAGAACCGATAATTCCAAGGATCGTACATATGATAGTCAAGGAAATCATCAAAAGTCTGCCTGAATGGTAAGATTGGCTCGATTGATTAGCGGCATCCGTAGCATACTGCTCATTAAGTAGCTTCAGTTTATTTACATCATCTAAAGCTGCCTTATAAACAGAGGAATTTCCATGGATGATCATGTAGGCCATCACCTTGTCGTTTTCTTCCATGGCCGCAGAAACCACCTTCAGATGGCGAAGATACATTGCCCACTGACCATAAAAGTCGGTGAACAATTCTTTTTCCGCTGCCGTCGAGGCTAAACTTTGATATTTATTTACACTCTTATCCATTGAAGCTGTAGCTTTGGTTAGTTCTTCTTGATAAGTGCTGCGAACGGCTGCATCCTCTTCGATTATCATGCGAACGGTCAGTCTATCGATTTCTGTAATCTGCTTATCCATACCTTGAAGAAGAATGACCGCAGGTAAAGACCTGTTATTTACCTTATCAGAAGCCTCCCCCATTTCCGACATCTTAATGACGCCTATTACACTTGAAAGGGACAGTACGATCACCAGTATGAGCGCTGCACTAATTATTTTTTTCTTTAACGTTAATTTAAACACCCTTATCTTCCTCCCGTGACTGTCTCGTATCATCCCTGCTGAGCTTTCCAGTATATGCGTATTTGGCGCAACAACTCTGCCTTATCTATCTTTCCACTGATATAGCTTTGGATAGATGCTCCTGTGATGCCCCCATGATCAGGTGGAAGGGTTGCCATAAACGGCAGCGTCTTTCCGCTCGACATATATGACTTGATCGATTTACTCAAAGGATCGGAAGGCACTAGGTCAATATTCTTGAACGCCGGTATAACATTGGCCTTGTTCACCAAAAGTTCCTGTCCGGACTTTTCGTATACTAGCCAGTTTAAAAACTTCTTTGCTTCCTCTTGCTGCTGAGGTGTGGTAGTTGTGGAGTCGATGAATATATATTTTGTCACACCGACTGTGATCTTGGAATTGATAGGATCATCTGTATTATCATTTAGCGGAAAAGGCAAGAAACCGTATTCCTCATTTGCCGTATCATTGCTCTTTATTCCATTCCAAGCCCAGTTGCCCATAAACCAAAGCCCTACCTTGCCCTCTCCCAAAGCTTTGGATCCATCCTCATACGTACTGTCCAAAGGCGCGTGCTTATTGATGTTGTTATCCTTGAGCAGATCTAAAGTTTGTACCCATCCAGACATTATATTGTTTTGGGACAAATCGATGGAGTTGTTCTGCATGCCTTTAATAAACTCTGGAAAACCCCCAGGTTGAACAGAATAAGCCAGAGCCAGAAGATGAGAGCCAAGAGACCAGTCCATTGGTGAAAGCATGACCGGTGCTACTCCCGACTTCTGAATTTTAGCCATTAATGAATTCAGGCTGCTTCTACTGTTGACCGAGGAAGCATCAAAAGTCCCCCCTGCTGCTTTGTCCAACACTTTCTTATTGTAAATTAATCCGTAGCCTTCAACTGCAAATGGGAACCCCAGCACAGTATCATTTTTCTTGACAGTATCGAGTCCATGTTCTATCGTATCGGCTACCCACTTTTCTTTACTTAAATCAACAGCTTTATCCAGAAATGTCTGCGTGTCGCCCGGATCAAGCATTGACATGGTAGCTGGGCTTCCTGAACCGTACATCGACATCAACTTTTGATATGCAGATGTCCCCTCAGGAGCAGTTATAATCTCTAAAGATGCTTCAGGATGCTCTTGGTTGTATTGTTTTGCTAATTCTTCTAGTTGGGTTTTTATTTCAGATTTGGAATTCAAAAGTGTAATCTTGGTCGTCTGCTGTGATACTGGTGAAGCCGAACAACCTATAAACATCATTAAACATACTAGAGAAATCGCAACTTTTAGCTGTTTTCTCATTAACTTTCCCCCTAAGGATGTACTTTGTAAATTTTATGAACAATATTCAATGTTATCGACATAATTCCCCAGGAAGATTAGAATTTTTTGGTTGGTAAATGTCGGAATTCAATTAAATAGTACAAACTGGTTGTTACGTCAAGTTGATGAACAGGCAAGCGCAACAAAACTTTATCCATTCGCGTCTTAATATGGTGGAAAGTTACTAGGTAACAAATTTATCAAAAAAGGAGCAATCTTTTATGAACAAGGCATTCTTTGGGGCTTTTCTTGCTATCTTTTTATGTATTTCATCGTCCACTGCTTATGCAGCACAAAATCAAATCAAAGTTGACGGTGTAACGGTTACAACCGATGTGAAGCCCGAAATGAAAAATAAGCGCGCCATGGTACCTCTACGTGTTATTAGCGAAAGCTTGGGGGCTAACGTCGAATGGTCCGATTCCGAGGTTAGCCTCGTTAAAAGCGAGATGAAAGTAAAATTAGCAATAAACAAAAGCACAGCGGAGAAAAACGGTAAGAAGATACTGCTTGATGTAAAACCATATACAAAAAATAATCGCACATATGTTCCACTTCGTTTTATTGCAGAGGCACTTGGCTGCAATGTCAATTACAGCAACTTTACAGTAACTGTGGATACTAAACCATTGCTCATCAACGGTGTACAAGTAAAAGCACTTCAACAGGAATACCATATGATATTGGGCGGCGTAGTTCAGCAAATTCATGGCAATGCATATCATGAAACCATTTATAATATTTTCACAAAAAACAAAGGTGAAAAGGTCGAAGCACCTGAAAACTATTCTTGGAGCTTCACTATTGACACACCTGGGTCTTATTATAAAAATGCACAATACGATTTTTTAGATCAAAAGGGGAAAAGCTTAGCTCGTTTTGATGTGTATTCTCTAATCCAGTCCTTTCCTTCCGAACTTTTAGTCGGGTATCCCAAGTTTTTGATTCATGACGTATCCAAAGATGAGTGGTACTTGTTTAGCGATAGCGCAGCAAAATCTGTTGATCAGTTAATTAATAATGCAACAAATAATGGATTTCTGAAGGTTATAAGTAATACAGTTGCATAAAGTGGTTTTTCTGATTATCATTTTCAAAAGATAAAAGGCGAATTCCCAGCTGAATAAAACAGCATGGGAACTCGCCTTGTTTAAAACCTGTACAAGCTCAACTCCTACTTTTACATAATAAGAGATACGGGGAGTTATTTGTCCATCTGTAGCATTTCGGACTCATAGGACTGAAATGCATTTTCCATCCCCATTACTACATCTTTAATCTTCATATATCCTTTGGTATACGGCTCCGAATCACGAATTTCTTCCCACATATAGTGATATTGCTTCATATCCTCCGTTTCACATACGACGAAATCCGTATAGTCCTTTCCGGGCAGTGCTTCTGCATCGAAAAAACGAACCTGAACATGTTCGCTGTACTTCTGAATACGAGCCTGCAAGGCCCCCGCATGTTTACGGCGTTCTTCCCGAGGAAGAGCCAACCAGGAAGGGTAGAATTCCAGTAATACAATCATCATATAACGCATATGCCTATCTCCTTTTTAGTGAAACTTGAATGGATTTATCGCTATTGTACGCTGCTTGTCGCTAAGCCACATTAACATAGGTTAATGCAAATCGCTGCGCAGCAAACGACTAAGTGAAACAGGAGATATACCTATGTACGAAGCTATATGGTATTGTGCAACTCGTTTGTCCAACCCGGGGTACTTAAGAAGAAAGGCATCATAACGCTCCCTGGCAGAAAGATATAACAATTCGCGTTCCCGTTCCTCTTTGCGAATGTACAGTCTTTCTACGCTTTTACGCACGAATCTTTCCCACATATGGCTTGTATCCATAAGCTCCTTCAGGACATGATATGGAATTTCAATAACAACCGAATCTTCCATGGCCTCAATCGTAAAGGTGGATGGTTTACCTTGAACCATAGCGCCATAAGAGGTTACATAATCATCTTCTGGTGAAAAACCAACATTATATTCTCTGCCATCTGCCAAAGTATAAAACAAACGGAATAATCCCTCCGAACAAAAATAAGCATGTTTCACAGGTTCCCCTGTTT
The DNA here is from genome assembly GCF_050516475.1 of Paenibacillus ottowii. NCBI lineage: Bacteria > Bacillati > Bacillota > Bacilli > Caryophanales > Paenibacillaceae > Paenibacillus > Paenibacillus ottowii. The sequence continues at coordinate 3,814,376 of NZ_CP191577.1, forward strand.
CAATAAGATATGTTCCTTGCTGAACATGCCTCACACGGGTTTGCTCTACAAACCTGTTCCAATCCTGATCTATAATTGAGACTTGATGAGCCATTCTTTTTAATGAGCGATAATATAATTGCATCTCATCCTCCCACAAAACGCTGTTTAAGAAAATCAAAGATATCTTCTGGACTATATAAGAAAACAGGGGCTATCCCTCAGGTCTGAATAGACCTGCAGGATAACCCCCAGCAACGTGCTCTATCAAACTTCCGTAGCATCCTCTTCCACGAAAAGAGACACCTTCCGTATACCGTCGGCTCCGATCACGACAAGTCCCTGATCTGACAAACGGATTTCAGGGATAACAACCAGTGCGAGCAGCGACAGTGTCATCAGCGCGTTGTTCAGCATACAGCCGGATTGCTGAAGTGCCCGGCTGATGCTTTCGGACTGCGCAGCCACCTCTGCAAACGGAGCTGGGGACATCAATCCGGCAATCGGGAGCGGGAAGCGCGTCTCACCCGAGGCGGATACGACCACCACGCCACCACGCAGAGCAACGGCCTGCTTTGCCGCCTGAGTCATGAGCTCGTCATCATTGCCGATGACGAGCAGGTTGTGGCTATCATGCGCTACGGTCATAGCAATTGCGGCCGGCTCAGTGAAGCCTACGCCTGTCACAAGTGCCACCGCGTGGCTGCCACTGGCATGATGTCGCTCAAAAACGGCAATTTTGCACAAATCCTGTGCAGGATCTGATGCAACTTCGCCATGACGCACCGGAACGGTCATCCGTACTTCCTTCGTATCCACATGATTTTCCGTGACACGAATTACTCGTACAGGTACATTCCCCTCCTGTACTGGAGCCGCAATACGAAAATCAGCGGTACTCAGCTCTCGACCCAAATGGACCGTGTCCATCACTTCCGCAGGATAAACAAAGCCTTCCCAATCAGCGACCATTTGTCCGTACTCGGCCACCAGTTGGCCCGCCGCGATGGTAGCCGTCACATTCACTTCGGCCAAGCGGCCATCCAGCAAGATAATATCGGCAATCGCACCGGGAATAATCGAGCCAATGTCCCGTGCCACGCCAAAGCGCTCTGCCGTATTCAGCGTTGCCATCTGAAAGGCCGTTACAGGCTTAACACCCTGCGCAATCGCATGACGCACCACGAAGTCCATCTGCCCTTCATGGAGCAGGGATTCCGCGCTGCGATCATCCGTCACCAGCATCATGCGGCGCGTGTCGAGTCCCATTTCCGTGCTGGCACGGATCGTCTCGGCCACATCATGCCATGCGGAGCCTTGCCGCATCTTGGCATACATACCGAGCCGGATACGCTCGGCTACATCCTCGGGCGTGACACATTCGTGATCGCCCGTAATTCCCGCGGCTGCATAGACCGGCAGCCGCCAATCATCGGAGGCCCATGTAAAATGGCCATCCGCCACCTTGCCGGCGCGCAGCGTAGCCTGAATTTCCCCGATCATCACGTCGTCCCCATAGACGACGCCAGGGAAATTCATAACTTCGCCCAGCCCGATCATATCCGGGCCCCAGCTTAGAGCCTCTGCCACTTCCGCCGGACCAAAAGAGGCACCTGTCGTTTCCAGCTCCGGGCCTGTGGAAGGCACGCAGGAAGCTACCTGCATGTAAGCAGCCAGCGGTGTCGTGCGTGCTTCGTCCAGCATCAGGCGAAGCCCTTTTAGACCCAGCACATTGGAAATTTCATGCGGGTCAAAAAAACCGCCCGTCACACCCAGCGGCAGTACAGCCTTCGCGAATTCAGTCACGGTGAGCTGTGTACTTTCAATATGACAATGTCCATCCAGCAGACCCGGTGCCATATAACGACCTTCCGCTTCAATAATTACGGTGTCTTCTCCAATCGTATGGCTAACGTCTCTACCGACGTAGGCAATACGAGAACCTTGCACAGCAATAGACATGCCCGGTAACAATTCGCCCGATACCACATTGACCAGCGTTCCTCCGCGGATCACCAGCGATGCCTTGCGCTCCCCTCTAGCTGTAGCTATCAACTCGGGTACACAGTCCGCCAGTGGCGGGCGTTGAAATACTCTCTTCATGTCCATTACGTTTGTAACCTCCGTTTATGCTTCTAACCTGTTTGGCTTATTTGCTTATGTTACTGGAATACGCTCAATAATGCCAGCCGCCGTTAAAGAACACGGTCACTTTATTCCACTTTACGGATATACGTGTCCGATTTCTGTGAGCTTATAAATGGCGTAATCTCCCCTATGCTATATATGTGCAGCAAATGCATCGCTCGCGTACAGGCCGTGTAGAACAATTTACGCTCACTTTCACGCTGATATTCTTGGGCCGATCCGTCATAAATGAGGACTGCATCAAACTCCACACCCTTCGCCAGATAGGCCGGGATGATGTGAATGCCCTTTTCAAAAGCAGGAGTTGTTTTCTTAATTAATTTTGGCTTTACTGGCAGTTGTCCATCCAGTGCTTCGTAGGTCGCTGCGCTTTCATCAGCATTTTTACAGATCACCGCAATGGATTCATAGCCCTCTGCCAGCAATTTGGTAACCTTCCCAGCAATCAGTTGATGCAGCTTCTCACGCGAGTTCACCTCGGTGACAAGCGGCTTCTCCCCCTTACGGTTAAACGGAACAATATGCTCCCCTCCTGCTACCATCCCCCGGGTAAACTCTACAATCTCCTGTGTGGAACGATAGCTGCGTGTCAGGGAAATCATCTCGGTCTGTTCTGCGCCATACAGGTCATACAATGGTTCTGCATCCTGAAGCACCGAAGCATGGGCGTAGATAGCCTGATTAAAATCGCCCAGTGCTGTCATTTTAGCCTGAGGAAATAATCGTTTGAAGAAAGCCAGCTGAAATGGTGAATAATCCTGTGCCTCATCAATAAACACATGACGAATGTTGCTATTGGAACGGAAGCCTAGCATCAACTCACGCAAATATAAAAAGGGCGTCACATCCTCATACGCTAATTCTCCAGCTTGAATGCGTTTCAGAGTTTGCCGACTAATCTCACTCCAGTGGACAGGTAGCTCTGCATGATTCGATAGTTGGCTTAATAGGGTCTCGTTCATAAACAGCTCGCTGTATAGGCTGGTTGTATCTACGAAGCGAAGTGCCTTAATCCACTTGCGCAGGGGCTTTAAGCGGTCACTGACTACCATACGTGCCAATATTTCTCTTTCACGCTTAAAATCATCGAAGGTATCGCCTTTATTCTTGGATTTACGGCGCATGCGGTTATATGCCCGCTGATAATCCTCCGGCTCCATCAGATCCATCTGCTGGTCCACCCAAGGAGCGGCGCATTCTTCCTTGCCAAAGCGGGCCAGCTCTTTGAGCATCCAATCACGCAGCAGTTCCAATCGGTTTGCCAGCCGTACAGCCGAGTCAAATTCATAAAACTTGCCTGCCATTTGCTCGACTGAAATCACCTCACGCCCCTGAAAACGAACAGGTTTAAAACGCATCCCCTCCTGTTCTAGGTGCGCCTTATAGCCTGTAATCACATGCAAGAACGTCTTGGATGACTTAAACCGAATACCTTCCATCCTAGCTTCATATCCAGTCTGGGACGATGCAGATAGCACATACTCCAGCTGCTCAAAAGGATCTTCTAGCTGAAACTCCCGGCCCAAACGCCGCTCCAAATATTCCTGAAACGTGGCCTGAAGCATATTTTCCTCACCCAATTCAGGCAATACTGTCGAAACATAACTATTGAACATGGGGTTGGGCGAAAATAACACGACCTGATCCGCTCGCAAGCGATCCCGATACTTATATAGCAAATACGCTACTCTCTGAAGCGCAGCAGAGGTTTTACCGCTTCCCGCCGCTCCCTGAACAATAAGCATACGGCTTCGATCATCACGGATGATGCGATTCTGCTCCTTTTGAATGGTAGCGACAATGCTTTTCATTTGAGCATCCGAGCTCCGGCTTAATACGGCTTGAAGGAGTTCGTCTCCAATAGTCACCCCTGTATCGAACATAAAGCGGATCTGTCCATCACGGATCGAGAATTGGCGTTTGAGCGTCAGTTCTCCTTCCATCTCCCCTGCTGGGGTCTTATAAGAAGCGGGGCCTGGCATATTATCGTAATACAGATTCGAAATAGGGGCGCGCCAGTCGTAAATTAGAAATTCCTCATCCTGATTATCCAGCAGGGAGGCAATCCCCAGATAAATACGCTCCGCAGCCTGCCCTTCCTCTGCAAAATCAATGCGTGCAAAATAGGGTGAGTCCAGCAACTTTTTCAAACGGCCTAGCGCCTCAGTGGAATGCTTGTGTCTTCGTTCCCGTTCAGACAAAATCTCAGACTGTTGCCGCAAACTGGTGGACGTCTCGCCCACATCATCCGCCTCACTGAAATTGATCGTTACCTCATCCCAGAAGTCTTTACGCATATCGACGACATCGCCGCGCACAGAACCAACCTCTGTCTCCAGCTTCCGAATACGGCCGCTAATGACTGTAGTCACATCTTCTACTCTTCGTTGTTCCTCATTCCATTGCTGTTCAGTAGTCACTGACATCGCTCCTGTTCCGTTTCCTCCTGCTCCGTGCAGGGCTCCCTTGCGTACAAACTATGCTCTATTATGGACCCGGGCATACTCTTCACATCCCTCTGATCCGGGAAAATTGACTATTCCTTTGAAGCATGCTATAATGTAACAAGAAGTGTGTTAACAACTTATGCAATACGGCTTTACAATGTAAAACATAGCATCCTCTATTGTAGCAAGTTCAGTCCCTGTTCGCAACCAGTGGGCTTTTTTTGTGTTTTCTGGCAACCTTCCATTAGCCTGTTCCTACATCCTTAAATTCATTACATAAAAAAGCGACCGCCCATCGGATTGATGAATGCGGTCGCCTTTTCTTTTTTCGAAATTGACCTATCGACTCTCTTCCACAGGATGAATATGATCGGCCAGTCTGCTCAATCGCTCCAGCTGATGACCATAGTCGTACATCGTCGCAGCTACAATGGAAAGCCGCAGCATTCCCTCCTGACAATGGTCAAAACGTGTAATGGCCTGCTTCATAAATTCACCGTTGGCCTGCTCAAACAATTCACTTTCATCCTCATTGGGTTTGAGCTTATTTTCGAACTTCAGCAGAGCGTGCTCGTGGAAACGAATCAGCCGCTCCAGATGGTCGTCAAAAAACGCATCTGTTCCCTTTGGACGCAATGACTGGAAGTAGTGTCTTTCGACCGCATCCAACACCTCGTATCCTTTATGCAAACTTTCGAGCATTTGTTTGTATACGACCATTTGTCTCGTCTGGCTAAACTTGTTGCGCTTGAGCTTTTTTTGTTCCTCTTCGAACAAATGATATTTGTCCGACAGTGATTTAATAGCTCCCTCCAAGTTTCCTTTTTCCTCTTTAAAGACAGACTCCTTAATCTCGTCGGAAATGGCAGTTCGCAGCAGCAACGACATGCTGTTAAATACATTTTGAATCTGATTGTTAAACTGCCTTTTCGGTTTGGGAGGAAAAACGGTAATGTTGATGACAAAAGCAGACACAATCCCGATCAGAGTCAGCGCAAAGCGGGTAACCGCAAATTTCCAGTCTCCTGAAGCTTCCATGACAGAAACCACAGTCACAAGTGTCAATCCCACAGTATCCGCCATGTTTATTTTCAGACATATCATAAGTACCAACACACATACCAGTCCGACCGCAATCGGCTCATTCGAAAATACCATTCCGCCCAGCAACGCCATAATCGCACCTAATGTGCTTGTTTGGAGTTGATCCAGAAAATAACGCCACGACCTATATATCGACGGTTGCATGGCAAAAATAGCGGCTATCGCTGCCCCCACAGGCGAATGGGTGTTCAAAAGCGTGCTCAGAAAAAGGGCGAGCGTCACTGCGATTCCCGTTTTTAACACCCGTGCTCCAAAAGCCAAAGCCATCCCTCCTGCTTACCCTTCAAATTTATTCATACCGAATTACTATAATGAAATTTCAAGACAAAGTCCATGTTTTATTATTACCCCAAACCATCAAAGATCAGGAATAATTATGAAATGTATAGGCCTGCTAGAATACATATCAACAGAATTCCCCTATATGCATCAGCATCACAGGAAGAACTGATCATGCCATGGATTAGTAAATTCTTAGAAGAGACCCGAAAGAGCCCGTCCCAAGGTCAATTTTTACAAAACCCGGCAAGCCCGTAAACAAAATCATGACACAATAAAAGCCGGAGCCTCCAAGCGGACTCCCCTGGAACGTCATAGGATAAATGAGAATGGCGGAGGAGGAATGAAGGCATGCTTCGAGTGGCATTATTTACAGACACGTATACGCCTGATGTCAATGGCGCTGCTCTGACACTGGAACGATGGATTGGCTATTTGGAGACCCATGGGGTATCTACACTTGTCTTTGCCCCGGAGGCAGACCATCATCTGTCTTCTGGACCGGGCGTGGAGCGATTTCGAAGTATTCCCTTTTTATTGTACCGGGAATGCAGACTTGCGATCCCTAATGCCAAACAAATTAACGAGCGCCTGTCAGCCTTTTCCCCGCATCTAATTCATGTTGCTACTCCGTTTAACCTGGGCCTGTACGGAACAAGCTACGCTGCCAAACACCATATTCCACTCGTCGCCTCCTATCACACCCACTTTGATAAGTACCTCGAATATTACAAGCTTCGCTGGCTTGAACCCGCGTTATGGAAATACATGCTCTGGTTTCATAGACATTGCGAAAGGATATATGTCCCCTCTCGGTCAACCCTGGAATTGTTGCGCAATAAAGGAATGGGACAGCTCGAAATCTGGGGTAGAGGCATTGATACCGACCGCTTCCAGCCCACAGTGAATCGCGAAGCGATATGGGAAAAATGGGGCGTTCGCGCAGACGCATTTGTTATTTTGTATGTTGGCAGACTTGCACCGGAAAAGGGGATCGACACGTTGCTGGACTCCTATCTCCAGTTACCCGATGACGTCCGCGCAGGCGCTGTGCTGGTCATTGCAGGAGACGGCCCATTATTTGAGTTCAAAACTGCAGCAGACATCGGGGTGCCAGAGCACGCCGTCCACTGGCTTGGTTTTGTGAGAGGATCGGAATTAGCTGAATTGTACGCTGCAGCCGATGTATTTCTATTTCCCTCCACTACGGAAACCTTTGGTAATGTCGTTTTGGAGGCAATGGCCAGCGGCACACCCGTGATCGGCGCAAATGAAGGCGGGGTGAAAGATAATGTCATCCATGGGAAAACGGGGTTACTGTGTCCAGCTGCGGACGCCGCTGCCTTTGCCAAAGCTGTACACCTTTTGTACGAGGATGCCTCACTTCGCAACTTTCTGTCCAGAACCGGTAGAGCATACTGCCTGGAGCAGACGTGGGACCGTATTTTTGAGCGGCTGCTGGACAGCTACATGGAGGCAGCGACCCTGCATCTCGACAGCCGACCGGTGACGCGAATATAATCCTCAACAAAATTCAAAACTACAGGAATAAAAAGCGTCTAAAAAAGAATCCCTGCTACACTTTTAGCTGTTTGAGCAGCTTGTTATGTACCCCGCTTAACAAAATCACCGCTGTCAAGGCACCGATGAACGCAAGGAGCATATCCCATTGAGTATCCCAAACATCTCCCTGTGTCCCCAAAAAGGCTTCTGCTGCCGTACCGGTTGCTTTGGCTACAGCAAACTCGATCAGTTCGTATCCAGCACTGATCGCAAGACATACACTAACCGTTAGAAAAGTGAGCCAGCTCCCGCTCCCCAGAGCTGTCTTACGCAGCAGTACTTCCCTAACGATGAGTGCAGGCACAAAACCTTGGGCAAAATGCCCAAGTCGATCATAATAATTGCGCTCCAGCCCAAACGTATCCCGAATCCAGTTGAACAGCGGCATTTCGGCATAGGTATAGTGCCCACCGACAATCAGGATCAGTGCATGTAGCCAGATCAGGGTGTATACCAGATTGGTAAAACGAAATCGTCGGTAAAAAGTCGTCAGCAGTACAGCTCCCAATACCGCCGGGAGAACTTCCAGTACCCATGTAAAATAATCCGCTGGGCGAATTAAGGACCAAACGAGGGCAAGCACCATCAGTACCAGTAAAACAAGCGGATAGCGATCATTTTTAGACCATGCCGTTGTCTGGTTCATACATCACTCCTCCTGAGCCCAAAGCTCTATCCTTTATCCAATACAATATGTTTGACACGCCCAACCTGTCCGTCTGCCAAACGCACTTTGATTCCATGCGGATGACGCGGGGAGTTGGTCAAAATATCCTTTACCGTTCCTCGCGTCAGCTTACCCGTAGGCTGATCCTTTTTAAGCACAATATCCACCTGAAGACCAGCGCGAATATCAGATCGATTCTGTCCGTTCATTGTGGCTATTCCTCCTTCGTTTTTACATTATTATCTTATGATGATATTCAACCACTCAGCCCCATCGTAATCACCAGTAATATCGGTCGTCCCGGCGGCTGTTCCCCATCCAAATCACGCACATCGTGGATATATAGCTAACGAGTAAAATAACGAATACCATCCCGCTAAACTCCACAAAATGAGTGCGTTGCAAGGAATCCGCCCATATGGAGGATACTTGTATGTACAACTGGGACGGTGCAGAAACAATATCCCATGTGTTTCCTCGAAAGAAACGGCCAATATAAATCCCCAGGCTACTTAGCAGGAGCACCGCCAGCATAAACAACCAGCTGACAATCCCGCCCCGTGCACACTGTACCAACTGTCGTACGGATTCGAGCGATACAAACCCCATTGTAAGACCAAGGACAGCTACCAGCAGCATTCCTAATGCATGATTCCAAAAGTACGGATTGCCCCAAAAATGATGCTCACCTAGAAATGGATATCTGGAAAATACATGCAACAAATCTGTGATCAAATAAGGCGTATTGGGATAAAAGAAAAGCCAACCTGCCCCTATGACCCAGAGCAAAAATGTCCTCGTTCCCCGTCTCCAAGAGCAATGAATGACATCAAGCAGAAGCGTCAGCAGCATAGGGATCCAGGCCAGCATCATATTCCACCAAATAAAAAAATAAGGGCGGTCCCCTGAGGGCAGTCTCACGTTAACGATCCACAAAGTACTGATTACGGAGCACACGGCCAGTGCCAAAAAAATGTAAAGTTTAACGGGGTAATTTAGCGATCTTAAACGGGCATACATCTGTTTCTTTTCCTCCTTGTAACTGTTCAGCCTTCCTGACGTTCCAATTTACACCTGTTCTGGACAGTGTACACCACAATGGCCTCAAGCTCAATGGAAGCGCTCCACTCTGCATAACATGGCGATAAAAAAGCATCTGTTCTCCCGGAATTGACCTCGTCTCCCCGGAAGACAGATGCTTACTATATTTCAGACTTCACTCACAGGTAGGCAACATACGAATGTGGACTGTCTGATCAAACAGAACCATCCATTAGACTAAATCGTAGGCAGCATTTCCCGGGTAATGTCGCAATCCAGCTTCACCCTGCTAAAACCCTACTCGCCGATTCTCCTACAAGCTTTCTACCGATCGTATGTTTTTGAACATTCTAGCCAGTTGAAAAGGACCTTCATTGTCAAGGATAAGGTTCTACTGTTCTCTAACCTTGTACCCAATTGACCAATGATTGTACTGTCAATGAACCTGGCGCAGCTGCCTCAAATGTGGTGGTGCCGTTACGCAAGGCCAGAAACTCCACGGTTTTGGGAACACCAGGGGCCAGGTCCAGATGGTTGTCACTGAAAATTCCTTCCTGCTCTGCGCTCAGCCACACATGTCTGGCAAGTACATCCGAACAAAGTGTAAACCTGCTGCCCCCACTTCCCTGTATCTCTGTCACTTCAATTTTCGCCTGTGGTAAATCCATCTCTTTCGTGGCTGCAAAATAAATTTCGCTGGCGGCCACCTGTTCACCGTTCTGTATCAGACGTGCGACCAGCATATGCTCCGTACGGTCCAGACCATTCAGCCATTTATCGGCAGACAGTACATGTACGATCCCCGCGCCGCCCGCTTGCTGTTCTACCTTAACATTTTCTTCACGGATAGCCTGACTGCTACGAATATGCAAAAGCGTCAGACGCAGCGTACCTGCTATCGGCTCTAGCGTATCGTTAACCAGATGCAGCTCCTTACTCCCCTGTTCTGTATCTACTGCACTCAACAGCACATCAGCAAAACTACGTTTAGCCGTATATTGAAGTGCCTTCCAACGACCAAAATAGTCCATGCTCGACCAGGAGGCAACGGGCCAGCAGTCATTCATTTGCCAGTATAATGTCCCCATGCAATAGGGCTTGTTGCGACGATGGGCCTCAATGGCCATTTTCATCGCCTCTGCCTGTAAAACCTGGCTCATGAGCAGAAAACATGAAAAATCCTTGGGGTGCCGCATGTACCGTTCCATGTATTCTTGAATCAGGCGATTGCCCGAACCATTCTTCTGATGTGCCAGCATCACCGCAGACTCCAGTTCCAAATCCTTCTCTTCCGCATAAGCGCGAACAGACTTGTATTCAGGAAAGGACTGAAAGCCATACTCACTCATAAAACGGCCCACATGTACGTGATAATTTTCAAACGGCTCAGACGCATGCCATACTCCCCAATAATGGATGTCTCCGGCTGTGGATGACGGATGAGCATGCTGATTGCGATCTCCGGTCAGATCAATTAGCGGTGAGGAGGGCCAATATGCCGTCTGCGGAGCCCAGGCATTTACCGCCTCCGGTAAGATCCGGTGGAAGAGCGTTTCATAATCTTCCCATAGGCGCTCCCGTTGCTCAGGCGTGTAGGCCTTTTTCCAGCCCCAGCCCGCATTCTCTTCATAATGCGCCCATGCGGAATCAATCTCATTATTACCGCACCATAATGCAATGCAAGGATGACGGCGCAATCGCTTGATGTTATCTTCGGCTTCCTGGGCTACATTGTCCAAAAAAGCCTGGTCCCCCGGATACATGCTGCATGCGAACATAAAATCTTGCCACACGAGCAAGCCGTATTCATCACAAAGGTCATAAAATACGTCTTCTTCATAAATACCGCCACCCCACACCCGCAACATATTCATATGTGAGGCGGCCGCACTGGCAATTTCATGCCGATATCGCTCCAACGTAACTTCGGCAGCAAAGCTGTCATTCGGAATATGGTTCGCTCCCTTTGCAAATACAGGGATTCCATTCAACTCAAAATAGAAGCTCTCCCCTGCCGTATCCCGCTCACGTATTAGGCGAATCGATCGCAACCCCGTTTTCACTGATTTTTCCGCAATTACAGCTCCCTGTGCTTGCTCCTTCAATTCAGCTGCAAACGTATACTGATGCGGGTCCCCCAGACCTCGGCACCACCACAGCTTCGGCTCCTTCATCACTAGCCCCAGCTCCACTGTTTGCTTTCCCTTCCGCAGGCGAACGGGTTTGGACCACACCCTTCCGTCAGCAGAAATACACAACTCGGCATCTCTAACCTCAGCTGCATTTTCAATCTCTACCACTGCCGTGAGTTCAGCCCTCTCGGTACTCACTTCGTCCTGTCGAATAAATAAATCTCTCACGGTCAGACCAGACCAAGCTTCAATCCGAACTTCTCTCCATATACCGCTCGTCACCAGCCGTGGTCCCCAATCCCAACCATAGTGATAGGGAGCCTTACGAGCGAAAACGCTTACCTTTTTATCAGACAAACCACCTATTTCGGACTGATCATTCGGTGCGGGAAATCCATAGCCCAACCTTTCCAGCTTGGGCACATCTTCAGTAATCGGAGAACGAAAACGGATTTCAAGTCGATTTTTCCCTTGCTGAACAAATGCCTTCACATCCTGTCTCCATACCCGAAACATATTATCGGCCGACAAGACAGCATGATCATTCACATTCACATCTGCGTATGTGTCGAGACCTTCCAGCACCAATTCAACACACTGACATTGGAACTGGCTGGCATCTATTTCAAAATAGCCTTCGTATATCCAATCCTGTTTGTCAATCCACTGTACCTCCATCTCGTTCATACCGATAAAAGGATCAGGAATTTTGCCATGTCGTAAAAGATCAGTATGCACACAGCCCGGTACTTTCGCACTGAGCCACTCATCACTTTGCGCTGCCCTAAACCTCCAGCCATCCAATCCTATCACATTAATCATCGTCGCAAGCCTCCTATAAGGATGATTGGGAACATCTGGATCACTCATTAACATAACAAAAATAACATTAAGCTAACAAATTAGTCAATTGTTTTTTTGGACAATGGTTAAAACACAAAATAAAAGTCGCCCTCTACCCCTGAACAGGCTAAAAGCGACTTCTTTCATCTTCACTGTGGATCGAATTCATCCCACGCATCCAGACATCAACTATATTTAATTGTGCTAAAGGAACGATCACGATCATCATTTTCCCGGCTGATCCGTGGCGCGTGAACTTCCCGTACGAGTAGATCCGCGTGCAGCAGCTTTTTTTCGACAGGCGAGCTTGGATTCATGATGCGCCATAATAACTGGTCCACCGCTCGCATCCCCAACAGTTCCTTATCCACTCTTACCGTGGCATAAATCGGCATTTGATCATTCGTATCGTCAAACCCGGTCACCCCGCACCGCTTTGGAACGTCAATCCCTTTTGCTTTCAGTACTTCCACGACTTGCGAAGCAGTCACATCGTTAGCACAAACAAAAACCTCTGGCAGCTCATCCTCAGGCAACTTGTCCATTTCCTCAGCAAGCGCCTGCGCTCCCCCATTAATAAGAGCTTTGTTTTGCCGTAATTCTATTCCGCTCATTTCCAGTGCGGACCGAAAAGCTTCCCAACGTTCATAGAAACTGTGAGCGTCGTCAACATGACCCACAAATTGAAAGTGGACATACCCCTTGCATAGCAAATCCTTCATTAATTCATTCATGCATGTACGATTATCCGTAAACACTGCATCACTTAAAAATGCAGAGTCCCAATGATCCACCATAACGACCGGAATACCCATTCGATAAATGTTCAGTAATAATGTAGTTGAAATCGTCCCTACAGTGATAATCCCTTTAATGGCCTCCGGATTCAGCAAAGAAAACGTATCGTCCGTTGAAGGCTCTGTTAACGTAATCATATCTAATCCTTTACGGTTCAGACGCTCGGAGATCCCTTCAAATACAGGTCCCCAGTACCTGGACTCCCGGTTCTGGTGCCGGATATTCGGAAATAACACCAACACAGTACCCGACCATTCTCTGGCATCCGTGTCCCGAGGCTCTACCCCAGTCATTTTGGGATGACTGCGAAAATAACCCATCTGGGCGGCCAGCTTAACCAGCAATGCCCTCGTCTCTTCACTTACACCGGGTTTGCCTGACAATGCACGCGAAACAGCGAACTTTGAAACACCCGCCGCATCCGCAATTTCCTGCAATGTTACTTTTCCACGCATCTCCTCACCCAACCCTATACGAAATCTTTTTCTACCTTAGTCTTCTAAATAATCAGGTATGCCTATAAACTGGTACCATCGTAGCATACTTTGTTTTAGATCATCAAACGATGGATTTGCACAAATCCACACCTTTTATTTAAATATGTTTGCTTAATAGAAAACAAAACACATAACAAACCAGCATAAATGACTTGACGTAAGGTTATTTATTTCCTACAATTTACTATTGAAAGCACTTACATTGTGTAAATCATACTTATTAAGGGGGATTTGCAGATGTTCACGAACAGGTCGGTACGACAAAGCTCCATTCTGCTCCTGGCTTTGTTGCTGCTCGTTACAACGGGCTGCGCGAATGGAACAGGTGGTACGGCAGAAAAGGAAGACCCCAACGACACCACTCCCATTACATTTACGTTCTTTGGCGGTGACGCAAGCTCCAACTGGAACAACATGAAGGACGCTGTCGGGCAGGAAATTACCAAGAAAACGGGTGTTACCCTCAATGCCGAGCATGCTGTCAATGGTCGAGGCGAGGAAAAGTTTGCTTTAATGGCTGCTAGCGGAGAGTACCCTGATCTCGTGTACCCCAAAGGAGACATTGGAAAGCTGGTCGATGCCGGCGCACTCATTGACTTAACCGACCTGATTGATAAATACGGTCCTAATATTAAGAAAGTGTATGGAGATTATTTTAACCGTATTAAATATAGTAATGAAGATCCCGCCATTTATACCATCCCGACCAATTTGGGCGTAGATCACATCGCGTTTGATGCACAGGCCGGCTTCGAAATTCAGCATCAGGCCCTTAAGAAGCTCGGTTACCCCAAAATTCGCACCGTTCAAGATTTTGAAAAAGCACTTAAAGACTATGTGGCCAAATATCCTACTACCAATGGTCAGCCTACCATACCCTTATCACTCGACGCCGAGGACTGGAAAATGCAAATTACTGTGACAAACCCGGCAGTTACGGCTACAGGCGGACCAGACGATGGCGAATATTATATTGATCCTAAAACACACAAAGCCATTCTTCACTACAAACGTCCGGAAGAACGGGAGTATTTCCGTTGGTTAAACCATATGTACAATGAAGGGCTCTTGGATAAGGACACTTTTGTACAAAAAAGTGATCAGTACAAATCCAAAATCGCCGCAGGACGTGTCATCGGATTGATTGATCAGGAATGGAACTACCAGGATGCCGAAAATGCGCTCAAGGCAGCAGGCAAGGATGAATACACTTACGCTCACTTTCCGGTCACTTTAAATGAGCAATACGAGGATCATTCCCTCCAGCCTATTGGTTTTGATACTGCGTCCGGGATTGGCATTACAACTTCATGCAAAAATCCGGTGCGAGCTATCAAGTTTCTAGACTTTCTGGCCTCGGACGAAGGACAAATTTTACGTAATTGGGGAATTGAAGGCCAGCATTACAATGTAGAGAACGGCAAACGAGTCATTCCTGCGGCTGTGCAAGAACGTAAAAATAACGATAATGCTTCTTTTAGCAGAGAATCCGGTATCGGTTTGTATTGGATATGGGGACCACATTACGGTGATAGCGTGAAGGACCCAACTGGCAACTATTATACAACTAATTATCCAGAGATGATTACCGAAAATTATAGCAAAGCGGAAAAAGAGTCCCTTCAGGCATATAAAGCTCGGACATGGAAAGACCTGTTCCCGAATGAAAAGGATTTTCCAGTAAAAGAGTGGGGAGCTGCCTACAACATGCCTGTTCCGACCACTACAAACTACAATGTGATTTATCAGAAGTCACAGGACATTGTGCGCAAACGGATTCCTGAGGCCGTACTCGCCAAACCAGATCAATTCGATACCGTGTATGACCGCATGCTCCAAGAGCTGGATCAGGCGGGTGTACCGAAGGCTGAAGAAATCTTCACCGGTTTGATTCAAAATCGGCTGAAGCTATGGTACGGGGAGAAGTAGAAATCGATTGCTACTAAAAATAGAAAAGGGCTGACAGCCAGATCCTGTCTCAGCCCTTTTTCTATTAAATATTCTGCCTTGTTGCTTTTTCCTTCCAGCTATTATTTTTCCTGGACACCCGGTGGACATAAAGCAATAAAAAGATTGGAATCAATGCAATCCCGCCACACAGCACCCAAGATATCTGAATAGGTGCTTGATCCGAAGTTAGATTGGTAAAATTACGGCTTACGATGCCTGTCACGATTAAACCTGCGCACATGCCTAGTTGCGAAATGGCAGAATCCAGAGATAGCAGAGTTGAACGATACTCATTAGATATTCTTTTGTTCAGAAATATTTGTTTGGCAACCGGGTACATCCCTCGCCCAATTTCATAAATTAAAAAGGTAAGCAGTATAGGATAAAAGGTGTTGAAAGCACCCGCTAAGATGAGTTATATCCCAATCATTAATCGTTTTAATACGAGTCGCAGATGTTTTTCGATGGGTAATATTTTTCTCTTTCATATAAAAGCAGCATAGAAAAATACACAGGATAATAGATACAATGCTGGCCACCCAGGGAAGTGACTAGTTAAAAGTTGCGAGAAAGGCCCCAAACAGACCGCAAATAAATCCCGAAATGTACTGTATACTATTAGAGGTTGTAAAAAGAACTTCCATCGGCTTATCGCTGTTTTCCACAACCCAGGATTCCAAGGAACCTGATTACAAGCATATTGCCAGCCCCCCAAAGACTTGCGCGAACATAAGTAGCCATATGTGATCTGTCCAAACGAACAAAACACTGTAGACTAGAAAACAACAAGCCCCAGAACAACAGAAATTTTTCTTCCATACTTGTCTGCAATAGCTCCTGTCGGTATTTCAAACAGAAAAATACTTACAAAAAATACAACTAGCAAGAAATTGCACTTTGCAGAGAAAGTCCTTTAGCTAAAAGGAATAGGATGAGCATAGTCCCCGTGATTTCACTCATAAAAAATTGAAGAAAGCTGACAGAGTAAAATAGCTTATGTGGCCTCACTTTCAGGATTCCTTCGCTTGCTCTACAGCCTCATATTCACTTCGCAACATCCCCATCTGAATGATGTCATAGTACTGTCCTTCCCTGAATAGCTTTTTCCGTAGCCGCCCTTCCTCCTTGAAGCCACATGCCAGATAGCAACGATGTGCACGTTCATTGAACGCATACACCTCCAGTTCCAGCCGATGCAGGTTCAGCGCATGAAACGCAAATTTTTGTATCAGCCGGATCGCTTCCCGCCCATAGCCCTTGCCCAGGTCACTGTCGCGCCCGATCACAATCCCAAGCGTGGCGTGCCGATTCACCCAGTTGATTTTGAATAAATCAAGTTGTCCAATATAGTCCAATGTGTCTTTATGTGCAATGACAAAGCCCTTGATTTCAGAGTTGCCGTCAATCATCATCTGTACAAACGATTCACTATTAGCCTGTGAATGCGGATAGATAAATACGTCGCTTAAACCATGTGTGATTGCTGGGTCATTAACCCATCTTCGGATATCAGGTATATCCTCCTGGCGGTACTCTCTTAATACAATTCGTGCTCCAATGATATGTGGCATCGTCAGCTTCCTCCCTAATATGTATTTTCAAGTAGTACACTAGCTTTCCGGTCAACCTTACGCTTCCACTACTCTAACAAACTCCAAAAATCGTGTCCCTTTATAATGAACCTCCCCGCGATCCCCGATCACAATCATTCCGAAGTCCGTACCCTTTACCTTCAGCTCCTTACGTTCACCTCCTTCAAACTCAAAGGTGATATAGTAGTCGGTCGAAGCTGAAAAATCGCCTGATCCCCCACGCACTCTCGTTCGCTTATCCACAACCTTGCATGAACGTTGGACCTGTTCGGCTTCTTGATTGGAAAGGCCTGCTCCGATCGTTTTCACAATCCCCGTAATGATTACAATAGCAATAAGTCCAAGCACGATAAAAAAGATCATATTAAACGATTGAAATTCCATAAAAAAACTACTTCCCATCTACTTCATCCTTTCTACAGTAAAATGTAAATTTTCCAATCTATTACCCATTGACAAATGGTACATCCTAAGCCTCAAAAACTCCAATACTTTTTTAACATACTTACGAAAAAAAAGTTCTTTCGCTCTTTTCCGCACCCTGCTTGGACTTACACCCGATATGGGTCCTCTGGGCCTCTCTAGACCGATTGACAAAACTATATATAGATATAAAATAGAGAATGTACTCTAAATATAGTGTAAAAAACGTATTTATGCCCGATATCTTGAAGATACAGGTATGAAAATACATGTAAATATAGAGTCAAAAATTTTAAATGGCGCAGCCAGCAAGGGATTACAGGTATGATGAGTCTCTTGGCAATGCCGTTTTCTTTTTTTCGTTAATTGTTAAGGAGGTTGCACACCATGCTGATTGCTTATGATTCCAAGACTGGCAATGTAAAAAGATTTATAAACAAGCTCAAGCTTCCGGCGGTTCAGATTGAGGAGCAAATGACTATAGAAGAACCTTACGTACTCATTACATATACTACCGGGTTTGGGCAGATACCTGAGAAGGTATCTTCCTTTTTGAAAAAAAATGCACAAAACCTTGTTGGTGTAGCTGCAAGCGGCAACCGCAACTGGGGTGAGAAATTTGCCAAAAGTGCAGATTTGATTGCCGACCATTATAATGTCCCGGTGATTAGCAAATTTGAATTATCTGGAACGTTCGGAGATGTAGAGCGTTTTAAGCAGGAGGTGAGCCGAGTTGCGGCATATTGAATTGAACAACATGTTGATGAAACGCGATACTGACGGCTTTTTCCAATTGGAAAAGGACCAAGAGGCTGTGGCAGAATTTATGAAGGAAGTTCAAGAACGGAGCTTGAAGTTTGCTGACACAGCTGCTCAAGTGCTGTATATGATTGAGAATGATTATTACGAAAATTTCTATAACAGCTATACGGCTGATGAAATTAATGATATTTTCCATATCACTCATAGCTACGATTTTAAATTTCCTTCCTATATGGCAGCATCCAAGTTCTATACTGACTATGCACTGAAGAGTAATGACCGTAAAGTCTATCTGGAGCACTATCCTGACCGGGTGGCTGCTGTCGCCCTGCATTTGGGACGCGGCAACGCTGATACGGCACGCCTGTTGGCCCGCTCGATGATGGAACAACGTCTTCAGCCAGCAACACCTACCTTCCTGAACGCAGGCAAAAGCCGCCGGGGAGAATTGGTATCCTGCTTCCTGCTTGAAATGGACGACTCTCTGAACTCGATCAACTATGTACTGAACACTTGCATGCAATTATCCAAAATCGGCGGCGGTGTGGCGGTTAACCTGTCGAAGCTGCGGTCACGCGGCGAAGCGATTAAAGGTGTAGAAGGTGCAGCCAAAGGCATTATGCCTGTGCTCAAGCTGATGGAAGACGGCTTCTCCTACGCGGACCAAATGGGGCAACGCAAAGGCTCCGGCGCAGCCTATTACAATATTTTTGGATGGGACGTGCTGGAGTTCCTGGATAGTAAAAAAATCAATGCTGACGAAAGAGTACGTCTCAAGACACTGTCGATCGGATTGCTGGTGCCGAACCGCTTTTACAAGCTGGCTCAGGATAACGAACCGCTGCATGTATTTGCTCCTTATAGTGTGTTCAAAGCTTATGGAACGCATTTGGACGACATGGACTTGGATGTAATGTATGACACGCTGCTCGCCGACGATCGAGTGAAGAAAAAAGTAGCGATGAGCGCACGTGATATGCTGACGAAAATTGCCATGATTCAGTTGGAATCTGGATATCCATATATTATGAATAAGAGTAACGCCAATCAGGCGCATGCTCTTAAAAACGTGGGCCAAATCAAAATGTCAAACCTGTGCACGGAAATCTTCCAGCTACAGGAAACTTCTGAGATTGCCGATTATGGACAACAGGATATTATTCGCCGGGATGTAAGCTGTAACCTGGCTTCCCTGAACATTGTAAATGTGATGGAGCACGGCAAAATCCGCGAGTCCGTTCACGAAGGTATGATTGCTCTCACTTCGGTCAGCGATATGACCCAAGTGGCTAATGCACCAGGTGTTGCGAAAGCGAACCGTGAAATGCATTCCGTTGGTCTAGGTGTCATGAATCTGCACGGCTACCTTGCCAAGAATAAAATTGCATATGAAAGCAATGAAGCGAAGGATTTTGTCCGTACCTTCTTCATGACGATGAACTATCATTCCATCGAAAAGAGTATGGAAATCGCAAAAGCAGCCGGACAAAGCTTTTATGGATTTGAGGAATCGGATTATGCGACAGGTGTATATTTTGACCGATATCTGAACACCGATTATCGTCCAACAACGGCACGCGTGCAAGAGCTGTTCAAGGATATTTATATTCCGACTCCAGCGGACTGGGACAAACTGAAAGCAGACGTCATGCAGAACGGTCTGTACCACGCCTACCGTATGGCGATTGCTCCCACTGCCAGCATTTCGTACATTCAAAATGCAACGTCCAGCGTTATGCCAATTGTTGAGCAGATTGAAACTCGCACCTATGCGAATTCGACGACTTATTACCCAATGCCGTATTTGCAAAAGGATAATGTATTCTTCTACAAATCCGCTTATCAAATGGACCAATTCAAAGTACTTGATCTGATTGCTGAAATCCAGCCTCATGTGGATCAAGGAATTTCGACTGTGCTTCATGTAAACAGCGATGTGACTACGCGTCAGTTAGCACGTTGCTATCTGTACGCTGCTCACAAAGGACTTAAATCGTTATACTACACACGTACCAAAAAACTGTCTGTGGAAGAGTGCCTCACTTGCTCCATCTAATGAATAAATGGTAACAAGCTATACAATAAATTAAATTTTGAATAGATATGGATGCTTGGTATTAGAAGCTGTATCCAGCGTGTGGTTCATACCTTTACAGGTTTGGACAAGGCCCTCGCGGATACAGCTTCCGTATGTCAAGCATACGATGACTCTTTGGTAGCCTCTTATATGAGGGTTTCCAGGAATCTCGCAAGCTGAAGGGAGAATGCTAACAATGACAGGTATACAAGCCGTAAACTGGAACCGTTCGGACGATGATTTCACCCTGATGTTCTGGAACCAGAATATTATGCAATTTTGGACGGATGATGAAATTCCGCTGTCTGACGATAAAATGTCCTGGGTAACCCTCAGTGATATTGAAAAAGAAGCCTACATGAAGGTGCTGGGCGGATTGACTCTGCTGGACACCATTCAAGGCGGTGTGGGTATGCCGCAAATTATGGAGCATGTAGACGGACTGCAACGCAAAGCCGTATTAAGCTTTATGGCGATGATGGAGCAAATTCATGCCAAGTCGTACAGCAGCATCTTTACAACCCTGGCCTCCACAGAAGAAATTGACGGTGTATTCCGCTGGGTGGAAGAAAATCCGTATCTACAGACCAAAGCAGAAACCATTCGTCAGTATTATATGAACATTCATACACCGAAAGACCTGTATCTCGCGATGGCTGCGTCGGTGCTGTTAGAAAGCTATTTGTTTTATAGCGGCTTCTTCTACCCTCTCTATCTCGCAGGTCAGGGCAAGTTGACATGCAGTGGGGAAATCATCGATCTGATCCTGCGGGATGAAAGTATTCACGGCGTCTACGTAGGTGTACTGGCACAAGAGATTTATGCAGAACTGGACGAGGAAGAACAACGTGATCTCTACCAGACGCTGGTAGGTTTGCTGCGCTACTTGCACAATAACGAAGAACAGTATACCGAGCAAATTTATGCCCCTATTGGACTTGTAGACGATGTTAAAGTCTTCTTGCGTTACAACGCCAACAAGGCCATGATGAACCTGGGCTTTGATCCACTTTTTGAAGAAGAAGAAGTCAATCCCATCGTATTCAACGGTATCAGCACACACACCAAACAGCACGATTTCTTTTCTAAAAAAGGAAACGGCTATGTACGGGCGATGAATGTAGAGCCGCTGACAGATGATGATTTTAACTTTGGCGTATAAGTGAGGTAATATATAAAAAAAACGGCCAGATCGCTAAAGCAGCGGATCGGGCCGTTTTCTATTTGTTAAGATCGAACCTCTGTGAAAATTTGAAAGGTGACACCAAATTTGTCTGTTACATTCCCATAAGCCGGACTAAAATGGGTTTCTTGCAAAGGCATCCCCACCTGTCCTCCTTGCTGTAGAGCATCAAACATTTTTTGGGATTGCTCCACACTGTCAGTTGTAATACAAATGCTCACCTGGTTCCCGCTGCTAAACGGCGATCCTGGAAAGGTATCCGAAAACATAAGCTCTGTTTCACCAACCTTAAGAGTAGCATGTCCAACACGTTCCTTGACCTCAGCGGGAATGGGAAAATCGGGGTTTTCCGGCATTTCTCCAAAGGTTTGAACAAAAAGCAGTTGGGCATCCAACGCCTTTTCATAAAATTCGATGGCTTCCTTGGCATTTCCATCCATAGTGATGTAAGGAATCAAACGTTTGGACATCTTTCACACAGCTCCTTCTTTTGATGAGTTTAGTCAGCTATTTCTCTTGTATTATATACAAAAAAATTTAAATAAAAAACAGAATATCTTTTTAGCCTTCATCCACCTGAACACCGTGCCATACTATAATTTCATCTGTCTCTGCTTTTGTCTTTCAAGCTTCGCTTGCTCAACGATCTGCCGTATGAATGGTCCCTTGGCCTCGGTATAGGCTGCACGGTCATATTGGAATTGGTGCGCCAAATCTTTTTTTAAGGTCTCATACGCTCGTAGGCTTTCAGGATGTGTTTTCAAGTAATCTCTGAACAACAGATGGTTATCCCAATGCTCATCTTGATAGTTGTAAATATGCAAATGATGAGTCCCAGCCCCCCATTCTCCACGGCGAAAGAAAGCTCGTTCTGGAAAATCAGGCTTATGTACATATTCATATTGAATACCGAGTAAACGCTCTCGCTGCTCGGATTGAATAAACGTCAAATCTTCTACTCCAACCATAATATCGATAATGGCCTTGGCTCCCAGACCAGGAACGGATGTACTCCCGATATGCTCTACGCCGAGACACACGTCCCCGAGAGCCTCAGTTATTTTTGCTCGTTCTTGGGTATACTCTGCTACCCACTGCGGATTATATTCGGATATCACTACCTGTGCCGACATGAACGCACCTCCAATCGTTTTCCAAAAAAAATGCCTTCCCAGTGCGCGTGACACAGCTCAGAAGGCATTCTCTTGTTCAAATTAAAAATCATTCAGTTACTTCATCCCTATCATTTGGCTTCTCAATCACGATTAGACAGGTGCTGTCTGGCAAAGGAACCGGCTGACCCTGCTCATCCATGAACTCAATGCGTCTGGACAACGCTTCAGCATAGCCCTCCTGCAAATAGTGGCGACTCACCCGGATAATCGCTTGTGATCCAAGTGTGTTACGAATGCACTCTTCATACTGTGACGGAGTAAAATAACCAAACTGCTCCTGCACCTCGTGCACATAGGCTTCCGCCCCCCATGTATAGGTATATAGAAATTCCATTGCATCATTTACCGGCAAAACAGCCTCATGCTCACCTATGCGCTCTATTTCAATGGGGCGACCTGCAAAATCCTGCGCATAGCGCAGCAGCCATTCCATTCCGTCCGGCTCCAAAAATCGAATTCGTCTACGCTGCTCTACGGGTTCGGTCATAATACCGTCACGAATGATAATGCGCCCGCTGGGTGCAAGTACACGATAGGCGCTCTGCAAAGCAGCCTCCACTGTTTGTGGATTGAACCTTTTTCCATCTCGTTCGATGTAGGAATACAGCTCGTGAAGAATCGAAGAGAAAATAACCGTGTCCATGCTCTCCGTTTCCACATACTCTTCCAGATGAAGCGCATCACCTTTGATAACATCCCAACGGCGGTGCTCCAATTGCTTTTTACGCTTAAGCGCCTCAATCACATTCACAGAAATATCAAGCCCCAACGGCTTCGAGTCTGGTCTTTCCTGCTCGATCAGGTCCAGCAGTACGCCCCCGCCAGGTCCGATATCCAGTATACGGGTTCCAGTCACATAATCCAGAATGACCCTTTTGAAATCTACGGTCTGGTTCATATCTGTAAGGTACGTCTCCTCATTGTGGAAGCGATCATAAGCATCGCGCCGTAAGCCGAACAGATCAAACAGCAGCAGAACTGCTTTGTCATACAGAGGCGTCTTTTCTGCCTCAATACAAAAGTCGATCAGTTTTTCAGCAGCTGATGAAAATACAAAATTAAAAAATACGGTACTTGGCAGCTCCTCTTTATGCTCTACAGTTACACTCAAATGAGGATTATGCTTCCGTTTTCCCTTTGAAATGTCCTGCCAGGAAAGTGAGCTTAAGTATTTTTCTATCATTCGTTTTTTGTATACGTTAATTTTCTTAACACCACGATAGTCATAATACATCGTATTCATAAGCGATTCAAAACTGATATGCCGTACCGTTGCCGGCTGTTCCTGTCCTGTGCCATCCCTCAACGTGAGTAAGAATACCTTGACCAGTTCTTGAAGTGAAAAATCCTGCAAAGCGGATTCTACATACCACAGTGTCCGATTCTCCAACGGAGCCAGCGCCTTCTCTACATTCAGCTCCCGCTCCAGCTCGGCGTAAGCCTGCTCAAACGGCTCCCCTGCATGTATCGAAACCGACCGCAATCTCTTCAATCGCTCCTTTACACTCCAGACCACAGGTGCGTTGTCCCAGGCAATCCAGCCGATTAGCTCCTCTACTTCCCCTCGTACTTGCTCCCATAATGCAGGGTCAACACCGGCAATTATACATTCGTTCAGTGCTCGTAACACAAGCTCCAATTCCTCCGGGCTTAGCCAGCCCTTGCGAGTGATTTCGAGCAGCAGTCGATTTTCCGCAAAGGGTATTTCTCCCCGTATATATTGTCCGATTAATCCATGCGTCTCAATTAGAATCCGGGTCATGCTGTTGCGCGGGTAAGCAGGGGATTCTGCTTGAGCCTGTCTGACATACAGTTGGGAGGAGCCAATATTATGTACAAATAAATTGATGCCCTCATGCTGCCAGCGTAGCCGTTCGCGGACTGTTCCTCCTTTGGCTGTCTCAGACCATACCAACACATCCTCCAATAGCTCTTTAACCCAGAATGACAATGGAAGTCCGTCCAAAATAAGCAACGTACGCTCCACGTAGTCCAGCACAGGATTAGCATCCTTTAACTCGCCTATGGATCGAATGCGCTCCAAATTTACAATACGCTCCTCAGCCGAAACAAGCAGCTTTAGCCAAGTCGGTGTATCCCAGGCCAGATCACTTTCTTTCCTGTAATTAGCAATGGCTTTTAACGATTGCAACATTTTTCTCACCTCGTGTGATTCGGATTCGGTATGCACAGGAGACTTTGGAAAATATCTTGTATACCCTACACTTTACCATACATTTGTAGCTTCCACCTCGTGGAAAATATTAAACATTTGTTTCAATTATTCTGTTGACATTTCTCTGTGTTTCGCATCCCCTAATTAAAGTACCCGTAACTTCGTTTCGTCTCGCAAAAGCAAAAAGATACCTTCCAGCCCTAAGGCCGAAGATATCTTATTACTGTTGTTATACGCAGAAAAAACATTTTCCTGCGATGTTTATAAAATTATAGCGCCGCTGTGTGGCACATCGTCAACCATCTATTCATATTCCGACTCTGTTATCCAACAGAAACGCCATCTGGCACCGGAATACCAAAGTCAGGTGTTCCATCCTCATTCCAATTCAAACGCTGAACACGTGTATGACGATTCGGATCATACAGCGGGTCACCTGTAATTTCCTTGTAATTCCGGGCGTGATATACGATAACGTCACTACCATCCTCAGCAACTGTAAAGCTATTGTGACCAGGTCCGAATTGACCTGTCTCCTCATTCGTGCAGAATACCGGCACAGGAGACTTAGTCCACGATTTCGGGTCAAGCAAATTCGCATTCTCGTCCGCCGTTAGCAGACCCATGCAATAATTGTGGTCTGTTGCACTAGCTGAATAGCTGATAAAAATCCGGCCGTTCCGTTTCAGAACCGCAGCTCCTTCATTAACCTTAAAACCGATGACTTCCCAGTCATATTCTGGTGTAGAGATCATGACTTGCTCACCGCGCAGCGTCCACGGATTGCTCATTTCAGAAATATACAAATTGGAATTGCCTACAATATCCGGGTCTTTCTGAGCCCATACATAATATAGAACTCCGTTATGCTGGAAGGTTGTCGCATCGAGAGCAAACGACTCCCAACGTGTTTTGATCTGTCCCTTTTCCACCCATTCGCCTTCCAAAGGATTAGCTGAAGCATTCTCCAGTACGAACATCCGATGGTCGAACAGACCTTCCTTCGTTTCTGTGGTACGAGCTGCTGCAAAGTAGATGTACCATTTGTCGTTAATATAATGAATTTCCGGTGCCCAAATGTTCGCGCTTAACGGGCCTGTTTCATATTTATGCCACACTGCGACTGGCTCTGCTGTATTCAAGCCCTGAATAGTACGTGCCCGTCGTACCTCAATGCGATCATACTCTGGCACAGACCCAGTAAAATAATAATATCCATCACTATGCTTGTAAATCCAAGGGTCTGCGCGTTGCTCAATGACCGGATTATTAAAAGATACAGTTTGATTCATGGTTTTTCTCTCCTCTATGTGTAGTATGTAGTTCATAAGATTAATCGCTGATACGTTTTCCCCAGATGGAAATTCCCTTTTCGTTCATACCCGTAAAAATTAGAGTATGACGACCAAGCTCCCAGTCCCATGAAGGAAGCAATAGCAATTCTTCTTTTGCTCCTTCAGATGAATCATTCCAATTCATTGTTAGCGTACGTCTATCATCAAAACTCCAATGACCTTCCAGAGAACCGCTGGTTGCCCGTCCTCCATCTTCCAGACGGAGCGGTTCAGCTTCCACCTGACCGTCTATTTCCTGTCTGATCACGATGCGCTCCCAGTTGCCGGATAATAGTCTTTGGGGTATATCCTGCTCCCTTTCGCCCGCATACCGTTCCGGAGATACGACAGGCCAGCCATCAGCCGTCCACAAGATTTTGCGCACATGCAAGTAAGGCCAACTCTTATCCGTTTCTCCCCGCGCATGATGTACAATATAGTAATCGTCTCCGTCCTTCAGTACGGAGTTATGACCTGGCGCAACCCAGCCTTCTCCTTCACTGAAACGATAACCACCCAGCACCTTGTTTCCAATTTCATATTGAGGCAAATAAGTGGTATCCGCCATATCATGTCCATTCATATCCACGTACGGACCTGTGATAGAATCGGACCGGGCAACGCGAACATTGTAGTCTTCGAACAAAGAATCATACGAGACGAACAAGTAGTATTTACGGAACTTTGGATTGTACACAATGTACGGTCCTTCCACAGCTCCGTCTTCGGTAGCCCGATCTCTGGCAGCGATATTTTTACCATAGCCCGATTCTTTGAGCTTTCCAGTCTGGGGATCGAGTGGTGTAATATAAATCCCGCCAAAAAATGATCCATACACCATCCACGGGTTTCCTTCGGCATCCAATACCGGATTAGCATCAATTGCATTTAGCTTGTCATGCTCATCTGTTTTAACAACCAGCCCCTCGTCCTTCCAAGGGCCTTCCGGGGAATGGGATGTCTGCAATCCAATGGCTGATCGTGTACTGCCAAATGTGGAGGCAGAATAATACATTCGATAGGTATCGCCCATCTTTATGACATCTGGAGCCCACAGATTGGTAGCTGATGACCATGCTCCCGCTTCCTTGGGGATGCCAGGCAAAGCATACTGAACCCAGCTCCAGTGAATCAGGTCGGTCGATTTGCGCACCATGACACCCGGCCTCAGCTCTCCACCTGTCTTTACATCCGTCGAATAGACATAATATCCCTGATCTGTTTTGATTATCGCCGGGTCATGCGCATTGTTAATAGTCCAGCGCTGTTCATCGTCTATCGTACTTTGATCATACAAGCGATCAGGAGGCGGAGCCTGCGGATATACAGGGTCCGGAGTGTTATCCCCACAGCCGGATAGACCCAGCATTAGCAGCATAACCATAACTGTTATTCTCCTCCTTCCTTTACTCAATACATAGGGTGACTGTGTTACATCCTTCATCCGAATCGTCCAAGTGCAAGTGTCAATTAACCCTTGACCCCTGAAATGGCAACCGACTCAATAATTTGTTTCTGGAAGATTAGGAATATAATCAATACAGGTAACAAGGCTATAATGGAAGCTGCCATAATAAGCGGATAGTCCGTCTGAATGGCGTAAGTCGCATTAAAGTTCGCAATCACCAGCTGCAATGTCTGCGTTTCTGGCGAGTTCAAGTAAATAATCGGTGCCAAATAATCGTTCCAAATACCCATAAACCATAAAATAAGCTGTGCCGCAACTGCCGGCTTAATGAGCGGAAACGTAATCGACGAATAAAGTCGGAAATAAGAGCTTCCGTCAATTTTAGCAGCTTCGATAATAGCATCCGGTACACTGAGCAGATACTGCCGCAGGAAAAAGATCATAACCACATTACCGAACAAGCCAGGAACGATCAAAGGCAACAGCGTATCTACCCAGCCAAGTTTGGAGAACATCATAAACTGTGGAATCATAACGGTTGGGTAAGGAATCATCATGGATGCGATAAGTGCTAAAAACAGTTTATTTTTATGAGGGAATCTCAGCTTCGCGAATGCAAAAGCGGCCACACTAGATGTAAAAGTACCTACAACCGTAACACTTACAGCCACAATCACACTGTTCTTGATCCCGCTTAACAGAGGTCCCGCTTCCCAAATTTCCTTGTACTTACCAAACTGAAACACCTCAGGTATCCATACGGGTGGAAGTGCAAAGACATCCTGCTTTTCTTTTACCGAAGTGGACAACATCCAAAGCAACGGCGCGATCATCGCAATCGCTCCAATCGCCAGTACAATAAAAATAATGATATTGGTAACTTTCGTTTTTTGACTATGGGACATAATCAGCCTCACTCCTTTCCGCGAAAATCAATCCCCATCAAAGGATGATTTTTCATTCATTTTAAATTGAATCAAAGTTACGATAAAAATGAAGATGCCGAGAATCATAGCCATCGCGGAGGCATACCCCATTTGCAGGTTTTTGAATGCCTTATCCCAAATATAGAAGACAATCGAGGCGGATGAATATTCCGGACCCCCTGTAGGTGTCATAATGTTCATTTCAGTAAAGATTTGCGAACCACCAATAATGTTGGTAACGACCAGAAAGAAGGTTACAGGTTTCACCATTGGCCATGTAATATTGCGGAACATTTGGAATCCGCTAGCTCCGTCCAGCTCTGCTGCTTCATAATAAGAGCGAGAGACACTTTGCAGTGCAGCCAGATATAGCAACATTGTATAACCGAGACCTTTCCATACGGTCATGAGAATCAGGGCTGGTTTGACTGTATCCTTATCCATCAGCCAGTTAGGTCCCTTAATACCGAACAGCTCAAGGAATTGGTTCACCAAACCATAATCTCCGTTGTAAGCCCAGTTCCACATAATAGAAACGGCAGCCAACGAAGAAATGACCGGGATATAATAAATCACTCGAAATGTCGTTGTACCTGGAATTTTGCGATTCAGCCCCAGTGCCAGCAACAAAGCTAGTACAAGACCGATTGGAATACCCAACATTAAGAAAAGAGTATTGTACATCGACTTGTAAAAGAGTTCATCGCTAAATAAATCTTTAAAATTATCAAATCCAATAAAGTTCATTTGTCCCAATCCGTCCCAGTCTGTAAAAGAGCCGTATAACGAATAGACAAACGGGAACAACGTGAAGATTAGCAGACCGAGAATAGGCGGAAGAATAAATAAGTATCCATATATCTTCTCTTTGCGGTAGAGATTAGATTTGGTTATCACAGGGCTCACCTCTGTTTCTGATTTGGAATGAAGATGATGTTAGCAGCATGATATTCAGCCACTAACATCATCCTTTTTTCCTCTATTTACGCATTATTTCTGTGATTTTTTCTCTTGCTCCACCGCTTTATCCAGCAGTTTCTGCATCTTTGGTTGTTCTTGTTTCACATAATCTGCTGCCGTAATTTTGCCATCCAGCACAGGTTGAATATCTGTGAAGAAAATATCGTACCATTCTGCGTTATACGTATAGTTTCCTGGTAAAGAACGTCCATAGTCATTTACGATATCAATAAATTCCTGTTTGTTGTTAGGCTTTGTTTTTGTATCTTTAGCCCATTCATCAGCCATATCCAGCAGATTCGGAATCTGTACCTTGGCATCTACGAGCTGCTTCATGCCTTCCTTGGAAGTAGTCAGATAGTTAACCAGTTCTACAGCTTCATCCGGATATTTTGTTTTAGAGGAAACACCGATACCCAGAGAACCAATCCATGTTGCCGGTTTGCCAGTCGATCCTGTTGGGAAAGGCAACAAATCATATTCGAATGGCAGCTTTTCAAATGTACTCATATCCCAAGGTCCTACCGGGAAGAAGGCCATTTCGCCCTTCATCCAGCGTTGATATGTGTCCAATGTTTGTGATTGTTCAATACCAGGTGTGATTTTATATTTGTTTTGCATATCAGCAAAGAACTGAAGCGCTTCCGCAAATTTCGGATCATCAATCGTTACTTTGGTTTTGCTCTCATCCAGCCAATCAGCGCCATTACTCCATACAAAGGCTTGCAATGCCCATTGAACGTTAAAGCCTGTACCGTATTGATCTGGCTTGCCGTCGCCATTAGTATCTTTGGTCAACTCTTGGTTAACCTTGATGAATTCATCCCATGTATACGGCTTGTCTTTGTCAGGCAATGGAACGCCTGCCTTTTCAAACATGGTTTTGTTATAACCCAGGGCGAATGGACCCAAGTCCTTCGGCATACCGTAAATATTTCCTTGACCGGCCATTTTACCGTCATAGCGATACAAATCCACACCGTATTTCCAAATGTTATCCAGATTTATATCCTTGCTCTTCTCAATATAAGGTGTCAGATCCTTCAACACCCCACTGTTGACATAAGCTTTCAAATCTCCAGGGGCAAAATAGAAGATATCTGGAAGATTGTTACCTGTAATTGCAGCTCTAAGCTTTGTAGCATATTGATCTGCTGCTGTCACGACCATTTTAACCTTTACACCAGGATGTTCTTCTTCAAATTTTTTGATAACATCCTTATAAGCCTTCTGCTCATCCGTTCCTCCACGGAACATGAAAGTCAATTCCTTGCTTCCATCGCTACTGGAACTTCCTCCACTACAGCCTGCCAGTGCAGCAACCATCAA
Source organism: Paenibacillus ottowii (assembly GCF_050516475.1). Taxonomy (NCBI): domain Bacteria; kingdom Bacillati; phylum Bacillota; class Bacilli; order Caryophanales; family Paenibacillaceae; genus Paenibacillus; species Paenibacillus ottowii. The sequence goes on from NZ_CP191577.1 coordinate 3,845,169, forward strand.
CAACAGAACAACCATTGTTAGTGCAAAACCTTTTTTCTTTGTCAACGCGACCCCTCCTAAAATTAAATGAAACCGCATACACATTAAATGTTAAAATAACTTCATGCCACTCGGCCTAATCTTTAACTGTGCGGTACACAACCCGTTGTTGATTGCCGCTGTGATTATCATCCCTCTCATGCACCATATAATTAACATTTACCTTTATCAATAATGAATTCGTTTACAAATAGAATATAGCATGCCATTCTGCGGTTCGTCAATGCATTTTTCAATCTTTTTAAATAATTATAAAACATAGATTGGGGTAACCTAAAAAGCAAAATTAAGTCGTATTTAAGTTTACAACCGCTTTAAAAACCAATAAATTTGACTTATTTACGATGTATGTTTACGAAAAAGGATCTTATTGTAGATTCAATTATCCTCTCCACTTTTTTAGTAAAAAAAATTTACAGAAAGCAGTTTACTTCTTTATGAATTTATTTTAACATAAATCAAAGTAAAAATATAAGCGCTTACATTACATTATTATGGATAAGGAAGGGCTATAGATATGATTTATATTAAGAACTTAATGTCGGGGTTAGATATTTTCAAAGCATTGGGCTCGGAAATCCGCATTCAAATTCTTGAGCTACTTGCTGTTCAGGGACAAAGTATGAATGATATTGCAAGCAAGCTTCATTTAAGCAACGGTACCATTACGATGCATATTCGCAAGCTGGAAGAATGCGGACTTGTGGAAATCAATACTGTGAGCGGTAAACATGGGACTCGAAAGATGTGTTATTTGAATAAGGAAAAACTAATGGTAGATCTGCGCAGCAGAGAACAAAAAAATGTATATGAGGTGGAAATTCGTATCGGTCATTATAGTAACTACCAGGCAGTTCCTACTTGTGGATTAGTGACCAAAGACAGCATTATCGGTGATTTTGATGATCCACGCTATTTTGCAGATCCCGCGCGATTGGATTCTGAAATGATTTGGATGGCAGACGGCTTTTTGGAATACCGCATTCCTAACTACTTGAAAGTAAATCAATCCTTTAGCGAGATTCAATTTTCCGCAGAGCTTGGATCAGAAGCACCGTGTTATTGTGAGGACTATCCGTCTGATATTTGTTTTCATATAAATGGTATTGCCATCGGTCATTGGACAAGCCCAGGCGATTTTGGGGCCGTTCCCGGGGTCCTTAATCCCGATTGGTGGCCTCCACACTTGAACCAATACGGCATGCTAAAGTTAATTCGCATCAATCAGCAAGGAAGCTTCATTGACGGGTGCCGTATATCAGAGGTCACCATAGACGATATCGGACTTGATTACAAAAGCGATATTACGCTGCGTTTATCCGTATCCGACCAATCGCAGAACAAAGGGGGGCTCACTATTTTTGGTAAAAGGTTCGGAAATTTCAGTCAGGATCTGCTTGTGCGCGTGCTTTACGATGTACATGGAGAGGATGACTCCAACTCCTGAACTTGTCACAGGTCAAAAGGCCGAAGCCTGTATTCATTGAATACATGTCTTCGGCCAAAAATCCTAGTCTTCATTTAGGGAGATATAAATAAATAGATAAAAAATGAGCGCCATCCCAAACACGAGCCAGCTAAAGGACAACAAATGTAGTTTATCCCCGGCATATATTACCCATCTCCAAATATCCGCCAGGAGCACCAGCGGCTGTAACAACACATCCCAACTATTCAAGCGTGCAAATCTGCCTATATATACGCCTATGCTGGTCAGCAACAACATGACCAAGGCTATTCCCCATGCAAGCCAGCCTGAACAAATCTTCCTCAACATACGGTGGATCACCAATACACATAGAGATGTAAGAAAAAGACCAATCCCAGCAGCTGAAAAGGACGTAAATACGATTAACCAGAATTGTGTGTTCAACCAAAAACGCGTATCAGGATTCACATCGTAAAAACGGAATGCATGGAGTAACTCGGTCACTAAATAAAGAGCATTCGGCAGAAAAAACAACCATACCCATGCGGCAAAAAACAAAAGAATATTTTTCGCTTTTGCATTGCGCAATTTGGTTAATGCCACCATTAGCAAAGAAATAAACACTGGAACCCATGCCAGAAAAATGTCCCAGTATAGAAATTGATACATCCTCGTCCCGCTTGTGGACTGTAAATACATAATGAGTCCGAAACAGCCCAACGTAGCTACAAGCAACACTCCCAGCAAACCGGGCAGCTTGTAGCCCTTCCTTCTTAACAGCAAGCTTCCATCTACCTCCTGCCCAATAACACGTATTTACGTGTTCCTAACTTTTTCTTATAGCGCTTTCACATTTAGAGAGGGGGCTTTTGTTATTCCACGTTTCGAATATCCTCGGGCACATGGTTTGTTATCGTCAAAGCTTCAAAGGTAACATTACAACCTTCCCCTACCGGAGATTGTGCGACAACCCCAACTTTGAGCTGGCTGGGAACATTCATCCCAAAATATCTCGCCAGTTTCCAATGCTGACCATCCAGTGAATAATGAAAAGCAAAGCAATTTCCAGCCCGTGTTACTCGCAAATAAGGATTAGAAGCATCCATGGCCCCCGATATACAATCATCGGATGTATCCCGTGTGACCACACTCAGGATCGAGGGAGTATTTTCAAAATATTCAAAGCATACCTTAGCCCAATGAGTATCATCAGCCATCACCATCAAGCATCCTGAATCATAAGGCTGCTTCATATCGACACGAACCCTCGTCCAGATTGTAAAATCTCCTTGAAGGGTGGTATGTAAAAAAGGAGCGGACGATTGGATAACTGCCCCGGACGGATCTCTAAAAAAATCTGCCTGTGAAGGTGCAGAAACTTGTAAAGCCTTGGATTCATCGAAGCTCCATACGGTTGGTTCGTTGATCCACCCCCACCCTTCAGGCAAAACCTTGCCGTTAAAGCCTTCAAATACGTTCATATGGACACCATCCCTCTCTAGCCAATATAGTCTTAACACAGCGGATTTTGGGGTGAAATCCCCCTTGATACCACTATATACGTTATCTTCCAGTCGTCAATGATGATGTCCCTGTCTTTTAGATTTAAAAAAAATTCTTGCCATTCTGAAATGTTGTGCTTATAATTACACCTAAATTGATACGGAACAAATTTCAATGACGAGAACGAGTAAGCTATACAGCGGATTTGCAGAGAGTTGGGGCAGGTGAAAGCCAACATTCCGAGGGTAGCTGAACGCCATCTCTGAGAAGCGGGCTGAACCTGAAGTAAGCTCTGCCGCCTTTCCAGCGTTAACCGGAACACGTATTGATGGATACGTGAACAGAGTGTCATTTCCTATGGAATGAAACTAGGGTGGTAACACGGGTATAAACTCGTCCCTTTTACAGGGGCGGGTTTTTTTGTTTTTCAAAAAGGAGGAAGCAACATGATTAATGTATCGACAGCAGTATCTATAACTGATTTCTTGACTCCGGCTGTACGGGAAATGCCGCCTTCAGGCATCCGTAAGTTTTTTGAATATAGTACAGGCAGAACAGATGTCGTATCGCTTGGTGTCGGTGAACCAGACTTTGTAACCCCTCAACATGTGAGAAAGGCCTGTATCACAGCACTGGAAAATGGCAAAACCTCATACACACCCAATGCTGGTCTTCCTGAGCTTCGCGAGGAAATTGCCGGATATCTGGAGAGCAGCTTCAGCACATCCTACAACCCGGCAGATGAAATTATGGTCACTGTTGGCAGCAGTGAAGCTTTGGATCTGGCGCTACGCGCCCTCATCACAGCACACGATGAAATACTTATACCGGCTCCTTGTTATATTTCGTATTCGCCTATCACGTTTTTGAACGGAGGACATACCGTAACGGTTGAAACATCTGCTGACCAGCAGTTTAAGCTGACAGCTGAGGCGCTGAAATCCAAGCTGACTCCACGATCCAAAGTGCTGATTCTCTGTTATCCGAACAACCCGACTGGAGGAGTGATGACCTATGAGGATTGGCTGCCCATTGCCCGTCTGGTTGAGGAGCATAACCTGATCGTCATATCGGACGAAATTTATGCTGAATTGACCTATGAGCAGCAGCATGTAAGCTTCGCTGCTCTGCCAGGAATGAAAGAACGCACCCTGCTGATCAGCGGCTTTTCCAAGGCATTTGCCATGACGGGCTGGAGGGTCGGCTATGTATGCGGTCCAAAAGAGTTGATTTCAGCCATGCTGAAAATCCATCAATATACAGCTATGTGTGCCCCTATTATCGGACAAATTGCTGCAATTGAATCCCTGCGCTACGGGCTGGAGGAGAAAGATCGTATGATGGAATCCTACAATCAACGTAGAAAATGGTTCGTTGCCAGCCTCTGTCAGACAGGACTTCCATGCCATGAACCAAACGGTGCCTTCTATGCTTTTCCCTCCATTACACACACAGGGTTAAGCTCAGAGCAGTTTGCCAAGCGATTGTTGGAAGAACAAGGAGTTATAACGGTTCCCGGTTCCGCATTTGGCCCAGGCGGCGAAGGCTTTATCCGCTGTTCATATGCATCATCGCGTGAACAGTTGGAAATGGCTCTGGAACGCATCAGCGTATTTTTGAAACGCCTGTAAATCCATTTTCCCTACCATGAAATAAATATGAGTAGGGAATGAACACTATTTCACCAGCTTCTGAATAAGCTTTTTCTGGTGTGCTGGCAAACCTTCCGGCCATTCCCCCACACGGCAGTAACAAATGTCGGAGATTTCAGCGCTTGGTCGAAAGGTCCCCGGGATCACCCGGCCTGTAAAAATAAGATCTACACGGTTCGGCATCTGTCCAAACTGGGCTTGCACTAATGAGGTGATCTCTACCTCCAGCCCAGTTTCTTCCTGGACTTCGCGCCGTAAGGCAGTTCCCGGCTGCTCTAGCTCCATCCAGCCGCCGGGAATCCCCCACGGCTGCTTCCGATATACGTGCTTTAATAGCAGCACTTCCCCGGCATTATTCGTAAAAATGCCCAACACAGCAACTAAAAATTTATGTTGTGCCTGGTACACCAATGCATTTTTTAATCGAGTGAACGGTGTATGCTTATACATAAATACAAGCCAATCCCGCGGGATTTTATTTACCAGCTTAGCCAGCATCGCACACCTCCAGTTGAGCATTTCTTTACATCAAATTAATCAATGCGTATGAGCAAGTTAAATGAGGAGCTTAAGTATGTATAATAATAAATTAATCTTTAGATGACTGTAACTTGCGGCTGTATAACTGAGCATTTTCTATATCAAAACAAACAAAAATAATCTCATTCAAACCAGTATGCTCCTGTACAAAACGTGTCACTTCCTGTATAGCAATCTCGGCGGCCTTTTCTTTCGGAAATCGGTAGATGCCTGTGCTGATATTGGGAAAAGCAATGCTGCGTGCATTCAGCTCTAAAGCTAATTGCAGTGTATGACGGTAGCATGTCGCCAATAGCTCTTCTTCATGATGGTCGCCACCATTCCATACAGGGCCGACGGTATGAATAACATATTGGGCATCGAGCATGCCAGCTGTTGTATAAACCGCGCCTCCTACCGGACATCCTCCTTGCTTGTTTCTAATGCGGACACAATCTTCCAAAATAGTCGGACCGCCAGCTCTATGAATCGCACCATCTACACCACCGCCACCCAGCAAGCTTGTATTTGCCGCATTGACAATAATATCCGTCTTACAACGGGTAATATCCCCTTGCACCACCCGTATTTTCACGTTAAATAGTTCAATTTCGATATCCATCGATCCCCCTCCTCTTCTAAAAGTCAGCTTTATTTATATAGTCATCTTATAGTCTCTACAAGCGATTTCGAATATATCGTCATAGGTTTTCAGCAGAAAGTGTTTTAGATCTTTCCCCCGTGCACTAGCTATTGCAGCCAATAAAGGCGTATCAGTAAGCTCATCAAAACAGCTACCTTGCGTATACTTTTGCTCAGACATACTTAAAGCCACATCCAGTTCAATCATATTAAAGTAGTAAACTTCTGTAAATATAAGCTCATAGGGGACAAAATCGTCTACTGCCTCAGGCGCCAACCCGCCATTAATTTCTCCCTTTAAAACCAGCTCTTTCTTCGCATAATTCATATACACATGATCCAAATAGACTGCATCCCGTCCATGCAACTCACCAAGCGGCGTTTGAATAGCTTTTATCTGCGACATCTAGGTGCTCTCCCTTCCTAAGTTACTTTCCATCCAGCAACATAAGTGCTGTCGCAACCGTATGATCCACAAAAGAACGCGCTGGGCGTGACTTCATCATCACGGTAATTCCGATTAACAAAGAGACCAACGTATGCGCCAAAGCTCGTGCATCTATAGTTACCCCAAGCTCCCCAGATTGAATACCTCGTTCGAGGGTCTCCTGAAAGACGGCAGATAGATACATTTGATGTTCTCTGGTTAAAATTTCAAATTTCTCATCATGGGGAGCTAATTCTACCATCGTATTAATACAAAAGCATCCTCTATTAATTCCATTCTCGTACTCCTCTGCCACAATGCCTTTAAAAAAATTGGAAAATGCCTGTTTTACAGACGAGCTGCTTTGCATTTCCGCCCTTACATGTGCAGCATGAGATTGCGTATATTTACGCAGCGCAGCTTCAAATAATTGCTTTTTATCCCCAAAGGCTGCATACATGCTGGGGCGCTGTATTCCCATACGGGAAGTTAAATCGCTTAAAGATGTGGCCTCGAATCCCTTTTCCCAAAAAACTTGCATCGCTGCATTCAATGCTTGATCTTCATCAAATTCCCGTGAACGAGCCATATTTTACCCCCTTTTTTCGTATCGATCAGTATATTAAAATTGTACGTTTGCCCGAGGAAGATGTCAAATATTTGTAGGTTAAACTCTTGACATATCGTATTAATGAAAGTTATATTGACCTAAAATCATTATGTACCGATCAGTATATTATATTGATCGGTACATAAATTACAGAAAGCGACGTGGTATGTGAAAATGAAGACGTCAAAAGAAAAAGCGCTCCTCCTTCCCAACCAAGCGATAGCCAACACTGCGGAAACAGCCCCTGTTCGTGTCCTGTCTCGATCTGTGGCACTTTTGTTTGCTATAGCCTGCGGGCTGGCTGTCGCTAACATTTACTATGCACAGCCCTTACTGGATGCGCTGGCGCACGAGTTTGGCATTACACACTCATCGGTTGGTTTCGTTATTACCGTCACACAAATTTGCTATGCGCTGGGACTTCTGCTGCTCGTCCCGCTTGGCGATCTTTTGAATCGGCGACGATTAATTACAGGCCAAATGCTGCTATCCGTACTGGCATTAATTGTGGTTAGCTTTGCTCCTACCCGTACCATACTGCTTATCGGAATGGCGATGGTCGGACTGCTGGCTGTGGTGACTCAAACACTCGTGGCTTTCGCCTCGACCTTGGCTCATCCGACAGAACGCGGGCAGGTCGTAGGGCTGGTAACCAGCGGAGTCGTTATCGGCATTTTGCTGGCACGAATCGTTGCTGGTGTATTAACCGATCTGGCAGGCTGGCGTTCAGTTTACCTTGTTTCTGCTACACTAACACTGTTTATGGCTGTAGCTCTGTTGCGAGTGCTCCCAAAGAACGAACCCTCACGCGCCACACTTTCCTACGCTCAGCTGCTTCGCTCGGTTATCGCACTGTTCGTCCAAGAACGAATTTTGCGTATTCGTGCTGTCCTTGCACTGCTCATTTTCACAGCGTTCAGCATATTGTGGACTTCACTTGTATTGCCTCTCAGTGCTCCCCCATTGTCTCTTTCACATACTGCTATTGGGGCCTTCGGCCTGGCTGGGGTCGCCGGAGCATTTGCAGCTGCACAAGCAGGACGGCTTGTTGATCAAGGCTTGGGACAACGAACGACAGGTACCGCACTAGTTGTATTGCTGCTATCCTGGCTGCCTATACGCTACACCGAGCATTCTCTATTTGCTTTAGCTCTTGGCGTCATTCTTCTGGATTTGGCCGTACAGGCTGTACATGTCACTAACCAGAGCTTGATTTTCAACGTTCGCCCTGAGGCACGAAGCCGACTTACCGCAGGCTACATGATATTTTATTCCATCGGCAGCGCCACTGGAGCCATTGCCTCGACTCACATGTATACCTATGCTGGGTGGAGCGGAGTCTGTCTATTGGGGGCTGGCGTCAGTGCTCTGGCTCTCATTTTCTGGGTAGTGACTCGACGTTCAGCTTAATCGTAAAACCCGGATTGGATCAACGAAAAACCACCTAGACCTCAACAACGGCCTAGGCGGTTCTCTTCTAGCACTGTGAATCATCACTTGATTGCAATATAAATCAAAACGGGCTCATCTGGATTGCCATACACTTCAAAATCACCTGTGTAGGTCCTCTCCACTTGTTTTGTCGCAGCCCATGCCCAAATTGTCTGCCATACACGGAAGACAGAAGAAGGTTCATGGGTTGCCTGAAAAATAGCGTAGCGTGCAGCCGGAATTACGAGTTCTTCAAGATCGTCAGGAGTCTGGAAATCCCCAGCCGCTTCCTTTCCGATAAAAAATGTATACTCGCCCAAAGCCCCATTTTCATAGTCAGTATAACAACCATAGACAGCAGCAGATCCCTCGTCGTTTCGAATACGACCAGACACGTCCTCACTCCAGAAACGTTCCCACATGCCTGGAATGATTCCTTGAGATGTTTGTTCCTTCTGATTATGGGTACGTGCTTTCATCCCAACCAAACGGATACTGCCTCGATATTCCTCCCGAATGGGTCCATTCATTGTATGCGTCGCATCTTCTGAAGACCGCCACCGCTTTAAATAGGGCAGGTAATTATGCAGCATCGAAGTCGCTTCTTCTTTCTGCATCCCCTCCTCTACCATAATAGGCACACACTGCTGAATCATTCCCTCCATTGTCAAGTCTGGCTGTACATATGCACCCTCCTGGTAACAATACTTGCAATACTCATCTGTTTTATGATGTTGTGCATCCGTTCCGTATTGATCCTCATGCTCCAGCGGCATCCCGCAACTTTGACAAGCTTTATCCATTCTCCTAAATCCCCTTTCGCCAATTCGTATTAGGTATGCCACCAGTATAACGAAACAAACCTGACAACTATGGGTCAGGTTTGTTTTACTTTTAATCTAAGGTTTATTCTAATAATTACTGACCCTCTTCATAATTAGACGCAATACGCAATGCCATCTGATGAATCTTGTCTCGCAAATGGGCTGGTTCCTTGACAATCACATCTGGTCCCAAGCTTAAAATAAATCCGTACAACCACGTATCCTCGGGAAACGGTACCGAAACCGTATAGATCCCTTCCTCTTGCTCGGTCAATGCTTCCACCCCAAACCAGTCCTCCGCCAGATGTCTGGAGTTGCGGTTAAACTGTAGCGTAAACGGTTGTACATCCCTGGATGGGGTCATTCGTCCCTCATTCCACGGCAGCACTTCATAGGAAAGGTCCCTGCGGGTGAAAGACGTCTCTGTAACTACAGGCTCACTCATACGAGATAGCTTGAACAAGCGAAACTGCTCCCTGTCGGGGCAATACGCATATAAAAACCACTGTTGCCCTTTCAGCACAAGCGTATGCGGTTCTACATTCCGTTCCGTTCTGGTTCCTTCGGCATTTCGATAGGTAAAAGCAAGCGTGCATGCTTGACTCATTGCCTCTTTTACCTTTTTTAGTTTAGCTTCCTGTACAGCCTGATTTCCCCATCCCGAATGATCGACAATGAACTGTGTGGTACGTACACTAAATTGCTCTTTCTCAGACTCTGGGATAATGCTTTCAAATTTATGAAGCAACCGGGATACATTGGGACCGCCCAACGACGAGGACAAACTCTGCAAGCCCATTACAATGTCCTTAATATCGTGTTCCGTCAGCATGCTGCGATCCAGACGATAGCCTTCCATCAAGCCGATTCCCCCACCTGCTCCCTGATAAGTTACTACGGGGATACCAGCTAAACTAATCGCTTCAATATCTCTATAAATCGTCCGGATCGAAACCTCATACAAATCAGCGAGCTCCTTTGCTTGTATTCTATTTCTTTTTAACAGCAAGATGACGATAGAAAGCAATCGATCAATTTTCATTTTCTCAAACCTTCCACTCTTAATAAAAATATGCCATGAGTTCCTCATCATATCCCTGACCTTGATATTCTAAGGCGTTCTTTTCTATACCATAGGTTGTAAATCCCCATTTACTATAAAGCTCAACTGCTGATTGATTGGTAGCTACCACACTCAAATTGATTTGTTTCAAGCCTTCCACTTTTCTACCTCGGCTGATCACTTCCATTAAAAGTTTCTTAGCGATTCCCTGGCTCCGGTAAGTCGATGATACATAAACTCCCCAAATCGTTCCTTTATGCTGTGTCTTTATTTTGTTTTCTCTTCTAAAACCAGTCATGCCAGCCAGCTGATGATCCTTAGTAAATGCACCAAGTATGTAATGATCTCTCGGATTTTGTATTTGCTTCACTACATCCAATAATGAAACTTTTACAGCTTCCTCATAGGAGGTTCCGAAAGCTTCGGGGTTCATTTTTAGGGCCTCCTGCCTTAAATTCCAATACGCTTCAGCGTCTGCCGGCTCTATATTTCTGATGATAATCATGGCTTCTCGTCCCTCCAAATGTTTTCCTCCATCTTACTCTATCTCTTATTTAAATTAAATCTATAATGCCTAAATGAAAATAGCCTCAGATGCTAGATCCAGCTGGATCTAGCATCTGAGGCTCCAAATAACTCATTACATATTATGACTCGTAGCGTTTCAGCACAATGACTGCATTATGACCACCGAAGCCAAACGAATTAGATAACCCAATATTTAGTGAAGCCTTGCGCGCTTTGTGAGGCACATAATCCAGATCGCAAGCAGGGTCCGGGTTGTGCAGGTTTATCGTTGGCGGGATGATGCCTTCTCGCAGGCTTTGTACCAGTGCAATCGCTTCGACGCCGCCCGCAGCTCCCAGCATATGACCCAGCATGGACTTATTAGCGGTAACTGGGATTTGATAGGCATAGTCGCCAAATAACTTGCGGATCGCTAGCGTCTCCCCCACATCCCCTGGCAGCGTACTCGTTGCGTGGGCACTGAGCACGTCCACTTCTTCCGGGGAGATGCGGGCTGAATGAAGGGCCGCTTTCATTGCTAGATAAGCTCCCGTTCCTTCGGGATGTGGTGCAACCATATGATAGGCATCCGAACTCGCTCCATAACCGATGACCTCGCCATAGATTTCCGCTCCCCGCCGGGTAGCGTGCTCCAGCGACTCCAGTACTAGGATGCCTGCTCCTTCGCTCATGACAAAGCCATCACGATCTTGATCAAACGGCCGGCTTGCTTTCGAAGGTTCCTCGTTACGTGTGGACAAGGCTGTTGCATTAGCGAAGCTTGCCAAGGCCAATCGGGACACCGCTGCTTCAGCTCCACCAGCAAAAATGACATCCGCATCTCCTGTACGAATAGTCCGAAATGCCTCTCCAATTGCAGTGTTCCCAATAGAGCAAGCCGTCACAGGTGAAAGCGTAGGGCCCATCGCTCCGAACGCGATACTAATTTGGGCAGCCGCCATATTTGAGATCATCATAGGTACCAGCGTCGGGCTAACTCTGCCCGGCCCCCGCTGTAGCAGCACGTCCACATTATTGACCAATGTATCCAAACCGCCGACTCCTGATCCCACATATACACCTACACGTTCCAGATCCGTGCGATCCAGTTCCAGACCAGAATCCTTGAGCGCTTGCTCTGCCGCATACAATGCAAACTGAGTAAATCGATCCATTCGTCTGGCATCCTTACGCCCCCACTGCTTTTCTGCATCAAAATCCTGTACCAGGCCAGCAATTTGTGCTTTTAAATCAGACACATCAAATGAATCAATTTTTCGTATACCTGAATGGCCCTCCACCAAATTATTCCACAGTGTGCCTACTTCATTGCCCAATGGCGAAACAACACCCATACCTGTTATCACTACTCTTTGCATAAGCTATTCATTCCTCCTGCTCAATGGCTTACTTATAAACCTCATTTTACGCTCGTCTTATCCTATTACAAGTGTTTGTTTATCCTGGTATAATGAACACTACTATAGTAAGCGCCTGATATCCTCACTTCACATACACTCGTCGAATGGAGAGAATACTTATGAAAACGGAAGCACGTCTGGAAGCATTATCTGTTTTTTTAAAAACCAAAAGAGCCCGCCTACATCCGCATATGGTTGGTCTGCCCCCAGGGTCACGGCGCAGAACACCAGGTTTACGCAGAGAAGAAGTCGCCCAGCTGGCAGGTGTCAGTACAACCTGGTATACCTGGCTGGAGCAGGGCCGGGATATTAAGGTATCCGCCTCCGTGTTGGATGCTATTGCCGCTGCCTTGCAGTTGAACGCAGATGAGCGTAAATATTTGTATGATTTAGCGCTGGAAGCCGGCTCTCATCACCTGCCTGTTCCTGCGGAACAGGCTATTATTTCTCCATCTCTGCAAAAGATCGTACAAGAGCTGCACTATTGTCCTGCTATTATTTCAGATCGGCGTTGCCATATTGTCGGCTGGAACGAAGCTGCTGCTCATGTGTTTATGGATTTTGCCGAGCTGCCACATGAGCAGCGCAATATGATCGAACTGCTATTCACCAAAAAGGAGTTTAAAAGTCTGGCTGTGAATTGGGAACACTTTGTAAAAGGATTTCTTGCCATTTTTCGCGCTTATTACGGGCAATACGTAACCGATCCTTGGTATGCACAGTTTATACAAAATATGAGTCAGACCTACGGAGAGTTTAACGAACTTTGGAATCAGAGTGAGGTAAGCTCCGCCCCGGAAGTGCTCATTGAATTTCGCCATGCCAAGGCTGGCAAAATGTTATTTGACCTGACTTCCCTCCAGGTACAAGGCAGTGTCGATCTTCGTTGCAGCATTTATACCCCCAATGCGCAAACTTCCACGGAAAGTAAACTTCAAAAGTTAATGGAAGGCAACTAAAGGATTTCATCCCTCCTGTTATGAAGATATCTTTTTCCGTCCATACTACATCTACGATCTGTGCAAAATAGATGCCATATATGTGACAGAGCCAAGAGCTTCAACGGTGCTACTACTAGGAGGGAGGGAATCCTCATGAAAGCCAAACCGACAAGTTCCCAGCACACACAAAACCAAGCACCACTGCCTGTTCCGGTACAATTTGACCGCAGCTGGCAGGACGAGCTGGACCAACGACTGCACAAGGGAGGCCCTTGGGGAAATTGGGATCTGTACCAGCTGGCCATCGAGGCGGAAAAGGCCAAGCTGGTGCCGAGCTTTGATGAGCTTCAATGTCTTCAGCATTTGCAAGACCTCACTCCCTTGCCCCATCAGCTCGATACCGCGCGAAAGGTACTGTTTGAGATGTCCGGACGTGCCATTCTTGCCGATGAAGTCGGCCTAGGCAAAACGATTGAAGCTGGAATGATCCTGAAGGAATATCTGGTTCGCGGGCTGGCTTCCAAAGTGCTTATTCTTGTACCCGCTTCTCTGGTCCTGCAATGGGTGCGGGAACTGAATAGCAAATTCGGCATTCCTGCAGTTGCCCAGAAAAAGGCGTATTCTTGGTCTTCCGAGGTCGTCGTCGCCTCTATGGATACGGCCAAACGGGAGCCACATAGTAACATCCTGCTAGATACCGATTATGACCTGCTCATTATTGACGAGGCTCATAAGCTGAAAAATAAAAAGACCTCCAACTACCAGTTCATTATGAAGCTGCGTAAAAAATATTGTTTGCTCCTGACAGCAACACCTGTACAAAACGATCTATCTGAGCTGTTTAATCTGATCACGTTACTCAAACCCGGTCAGTTGGGAAGACAAGGTGATTTTTCAGCTAACTTTGTTGTAGATAAACGTCTGCCTAAAAATGAAGATCAGCTCAAAGATGAGCTGTCTAAAGTCATGATCCGCAATCGTCGTGGCGAAGGTCCGGTTCAGTTCACTAAACGAAATGTTTCCAACATTCATTTGGAGCTCTCCCCGGAAGAGAAGGCGCTGTATGATGGGGTGACCTCTTTTGTCAAAGAGCAATATCAGGCGAATGGCGGAAATTTAAGCAGCATGCTGTCTCTCGTTACCCTTCAGCGGGAAGTGTGCAGCAGCCGGGATGCTGTGTTTGTCACGCTGGTCAACTTGTCCAAAAAGATGGCTCCAGACTCCCCGCTACGCGATCGTGTTTGGGACTTGGTCGCACATATAAAAGCGATCAAGGCTAATTCCAAAGCGGAAAAGGCACTTGAGCTCATCCGGAAGATGAACGAAAAAGTGATCATTTTTACAGAATATCGAGCTACACAGGAGTATTTGCTAAACTATTTCCGTGATCGCGGGCTGTCTGCTGTTCCATACCGAGGCGGTATGAACCGGGGCCGCAAGGATTGGATGATGGACCTGTTCCGTGGACGCATTCAGGTCATGATTGCCACGGAAGCAGGTGGGGAAGGTATTAACTTGCAATTTTGTCACCACATGATTAACTTCGATTTGCCATGGAATCCCATGCGTGTGGAACAGCGGATCGGACGGGTGCATCGACTTGGACAGACGCATGATGTGAATATCTTCAACCTGTCCACTACCGGAACGATTGAGGAGCACATCCTGCATCTGCTGCATGAAAAAATTAATATGTTTGAGATGGTCATCGGCGGATTAGACATTATTCTGGAGAAGTTTGAGAAAAAAGAATCCATTGAAAAAAGCTTATATAAAATCATGCTTGAATCCAGCAGTGATGATGAAATTCGCAGAAAAATGCAACAGTTGGGTCACTCGCTGGATTCTATCAAACAAGAAATGGAGCAACTGCGCACAGACCCGTCAGTCACTCCAAACGTAGCAACGGATAAGTTATCTGGAACAAAGCAGCGCAAAGGACAATTAACAGGAGGTAGCTCAAATAACACCGAGGATTTATTAGGCTTAACAGGCGATGTAGCTCCCTCCACCAAAGCTCGACGCAGTGTGAAAGGAGGCCGCTAGCCTTGACTATGAATGCACAGCAAGTCCAGCGCTTTGTTCGCACCTATCTGGAAGCTACCGGGTGCAGTATCATTGAAAGGTCTTCTCACCATGTAACTGTCAAGCTATCTCCAGAAGCGGATAAAGCCTTAACAAACCGCCCCTACTATTGGGGGTACGTAGAGCGTACTGGCGTTCCAGCGCAGACAATGTCCTTCACATTCATCTTTGATGGAGAAGCCTATCGTACGGAACAGGAACGTTTAGCGGCTCAGGCCCCGCCAGCGTCTGAACCCGGCAAGGCGGCACAAGATCAGGTCATGGGACGGTACTTTGGTCATGTACCAACGTTGCCGCAATTAGGGCCTGGCCGCATTATGCAGGAGGAGCTTCGATACGGAAGTCGCCGGCTGCATCAAATTTTTGAAGCTGCTCGGGACGGAGGTAAATATGTTTATTTGTTCGAGCAGCCTGATGCCCGTCAGTTGTCTGCCCGTTCTCCCGTAGTTTATGAAGCTTGGCTCAGTGTCTGCTACAAGATCGAATTTGCCTGCGATTTGAAGCGTGAGGAACTTCAATGGCTAGGTATCTCACTCAAAAGTGGCACTATTGTAGCAGATTTTGGCACTATGCTCGAAACCCGGCAACTTAGCCCGCTGCTGGCAGGCAATATGCACGTGCAGCCAGCGCAGCTATCTGTGCCTGAGGCTTCCACCTCGCTTGAAAGCTATCTCACCGAACAGCTCCGACAGCAAGACTATAGTTGGGCTGAGCAGGCAAAGGAACGATTACGCGAGGAACTAGAGGTTATTGACCACTACTACGATGATCTAATCAAGGAAGAAAAAGAGGACGAGGATAAAAAAGAATCCGTTATGGAACAGCATCAAGCTCGCCGTAAAGAAATGGTATGGCAATATGAGCCAAAGGTACTCGTATCCGCCATTAACTGCGGGATATTTCATCTGCAGTAACTGATATCTCACGCTCCTTCGCAGGAGGGCTGCAGACATGTCGTCAAGTTGTAACATCTTGCTTCAGCCTACACCAGTTTCCGCTGCTGAAACCACAAGTATGGTCAAGCCTGTCCCCTATGTATCGACAGCAAAAAGCGAACCTGGATACGACAGTTGCGCCGACAGAGTGCAGCAGTCTTTTCATCGGACAGGCTGTATGCTAATAAAAAAAGAATGCCTCCGTCGGCAAGCCATCCGACAGAAAGGTGGATTCCATTGAACAAAAATCATTCCGGGCACTATAGCGTAGGTATGATCGCAGCTGTCCTGATCAGCCTGTCCGCAGTCTGTCCATTCGCTTCCATTCATGCGGCCCCCTCAGCCGTTCAAGAAAACAATTTAAGTTCAGCACCCAACCACAACGAAAGCTTCCAGGTTCCATCAACGGAATCCATGAGTCCTGTTGTTCCTCCCGCTTCCCCGGGTGACGTTTCATCAAAACCTCCTACTCAGCAGCAAGGAGTGCCTGACGAGGTAAAACAAACAGCGGCCGACACCGTGCAATCTCTATCGTCGCAGCCCCCTTTTGCTTCTTGGAAAGATGCTGAGCTTAGCTACCATCCGCTCGGACCCGGAACCCATAGCTGGCTTGTTCAGGTAAACCATGCTGGAGAATACATCGGCTACCTAATTATCGGCTCTGACTCGAACGGTGCTTATCAACTCAACGAATACGGGAATGGACCTGGCGGACCTTACAGTATGGATGTACTTCGTCAATCCCTTAAGTCCCTCACAGAAACCGAATTTTCTCCTACCGACAAGCTGCAAATTACACCTATGTATGAGGAACCTCTGTTAGCCTACTGGCTGGTACGTTCCTCAACGGGTAGCCAAATAAGTATTGATGCTGTTACTGGCGATCCACTACCTGTAGAAGTAGCAGATGGGAGCTGGAAGAATAAGCTCCAGAACAATGCGATTTCTTTATCTATACCCTCTTTGAGAACTCAGGCACAAGCAGTTAATGTGTCGTCTGAACCTTTCGATCCCTATGATGATCTGGGTTGGCTTCAACCTAAGCATAAACTTTCCATCCACAACACAAGCCAATTTATGGACGTACTCAATAATTCACGGCGTATGATTTTTTCTGCCACAAGTATCAATTTTGCCTTTGGAGGACCCTTATCCATTAGCGGGTATCAAGCTTGGATATCTTCAGCTCATCCGTCCGAACCCATTTTATATGCATTGACCTACCACAATGGTCTTTCTCGATTTGTGCCACTACAAAGGTTGTTGTCCCATGGCGAATTTCTCCGTTTATAATCTTAGTTATTTCAGTTATTTCAGTTATTTCAGTAACAATAAAAGGTATTTGAATTTATCTTTATAACAAATTAAAAAGAGACCTCAAATGGCATTCTCCCATGCCTCTTGTGGTCTCTTTGGCGTGTTTACGTTACTCTCTTCGCTCTCTGCGCCTGGATTTTATCCACATTTTGAGAGCGAGAGGCAACATGCCAAACCATTTGCTCACCCACGGCTCCTTGGCTTGCTTTTGGCTGCGTCGAACATCACGCGGCGTTTCCATATAACGCACAATCCGCTGTGTTATATACGTCACCAGCTCGTCACCCTTCGCCATCCTCCATAACCTCCTCCATCTGCACCTATCCTTTCCGATTACCGTGCTTGGAAATATCCGATAACACGTTAGGTGCAGATAAAATTAGCTTGTACATTTTCCAGCGGCTCTAACCCTTGTGGAAAGAACTACGTATGGTTTCCCTTAAATGGAACATACTATTTTTAAATATTTCTGCTAGCTCAAGGCTAATTATGTTTAAAGGCACTACGCAGTTAATTCGTCCACCGGAGGAATACAATATGTTCAATAAAAAGTTAAACAGAATATGGCTGACCGCACTAGGGTTAAGTCTTTGCATTCTTTGTAGCTCTGTACTTGTCCCTATCGCTTATGCAACTACGCATCCTGACGAAAAAGGTACCCAATCAAAAAAGCATACAGAAAGCCCTTTTAACCATTCCTATCACGCTTTTGCCAAGCCCGTGGTCCTGATTGATGTAGGTCATGGCGGTGTGGATGGTGGAACAAGTCATAAAGGGCTTCTGGAAAAAGATATTAATCTTGCTATTGCTCAAAAGCTATACTTGATTCTACGTTCCCAGGGTTACCCTGCTGTTCTCAATCGGGATAAGGACTACGCATTAAGTGATGATAACCGTTGGTTGAAGTCTAAATCCCGGCATCTTAAAGACCTCGCCCAACGCAAAAGCTTAACGGAGCAACTTCCCACAGCTTTGGTTGTAAGCTTGCATGTCAATTGGGCCAAACAATCTAAAAAACGCGGTCCCATTGTGCTTTATCAGGATGAGGGCAGCAGCTACCTGTTGGCAGAACGGATTCAGCATTCACTAAACCGCTTGTTTTGCATGAATAGAGGAACAATGTACGGAAAACCCTTTTATCTCCTGAATAAAATCCAACATCCTGCTGTCATTGTGGAAACCGGATTTATCAGCAACGAACAGGACAGAGCTATGCTTTCCGGTGATCCTGGTCAAAAAAACATTGCTGAAGCTATTGCCGAAGGCATTATTGCGCATCTGACGGTATGGTAGTATTGGTGGCTGGATCACCTGTCCATCCCCATACATCACGCACCAGATCGCTAATGCCAACAAACTGAGCATGCTCCTTTAATTTGGGAACCGATAAATGAAGTCCTGAAGAGGTTTTCAAGCCTGCTCCGCCAACATGACCAATCGTTACACAGGTGTCGTGCTCAGCCAACCATTCAACTACTTTAGTAAGTTGTCGCTGCACATGGGCGATGGTATGAACATCGTCCAAAAAAATATCATTTCGCACTGGCGGCATTCCCTTTTTAGCTGCAAGTTCAGGCACAACTGACCAATAATTGGTACGGCTATCCACAAAAAATAGTCCGTGTTCCTTACACACATCAAGCACAACAGACATAATGCGCTTGTCAGAGGTGACCTTGGAGCCCATGTGATTGTTCATTCCTATGGCATAAGGAACATCCTTAATAGCTTCCGTCACCTTGGCACGTACTTCTTCATCCGTCATATTAGCCTTGATCGCTCCAGGTCCAAGCCATTCAGGTCTGCCCTGCTTTGGTTCCATCGGCAGATGAACGATAACATCATGACCACGCTTATGCGCTTCCATAGCGTCCTGCTTGGTTGTAGGCAAAAAAGGCATTACAGCAACGGTGATTTTAACGGGTAAATTTAAAATCTCCTTTGTCCCTTTCATATTGTTTCCTAGGTCGTCAATAATGACAGCAACCCTCTTTTGCGGCTCGTTTTGTTGGTCAATTGCTTCAGCAACAGCAGTTCTACAGACCATAAATAGCATACAAACTGAAATACAAAGTACTACAACTTTTTGGATTCTAGAGCACCCAGAGCGTATAAGCGCACAAGATGGCTCCTTCTGTCTGCGTGACGCCTTTAAGGCCTTTTTTATTAGATTTCTAATCTGTAACTTCCGTCGTGTACTCATTTGCGGGTCAGCCTCCTTCTCTGTCCCTTCATTGTGTGAGTAACCTCGTCTAAATATGTATAAGGCAGACTCAGGGGTGATCCCCGATCTGCCTTTGTCGTGGTTAATAACGGATATTCAAGCAGATTACCAATTCTTGTCGATAAATTCATCACGACCAGATTGTGCTCGATCTTCCTTATAATGCTTTACATTCTTCTTATGATAATCTTGATGATAATCCTCTGCCGGATAAAAAATCGTAGCCGGAAGAATTTCCGTTACAATCGGCTTATCAAAGCGTCCGCTTTGCGCCAACTGTTCCTTGGACTGTTGCGCCAGCTCCCGTTGCTGCTCCGTATGATAAAAAATAGCGGGTTTATACTGTGTGCCCCGGTCCTGGAATTGTCCTTCTCCATCAGTAGGGTCTGTTTGTGGCCAATACAATTCAAGCAGCTTCTCATAAGGAAACAGCTCAGGCTCAAATGTAATCTGCACCACTTCGTAATGACCTGTCGTTCCTGTTTTAACCTGTTCATAGGTCGGATCGGGAATCGTCCCTCCAGTGTAACCTGAGACAATACTATGAATGCCCGGTTGCTCCTCGAACGGAGTCACCATACACCAAAAGCACCCACCGGCAAAAGTTGCTTTCTCCATCTGTCATCCAACCTTTCAATAGCTTCATCATGAATTGCATTATTATTCATCATATCTTAAAAGATAATCTTATAAAAGAATTGTTTATATACTTGAATAAAGTTCAAGTTCTTATATTGGAATCCTTGCTGGTAAATTGGCAATTTCGCGAAATATAAGAAAAGGTTTATAGAAATGCTACAAGAGCAATTCTATAAACCTTTTTCTAATGGATGCGGTCGAGAGGACTCGAACCTCCACGGGGGGTTAGCCCACACGGACCTGAACCGTGCGCGTCTGCCAATTCCGCCACGACCGCATATATTTGGTGTCTACCTCGAAAAATTAATTTCTTAGCGACAAGATAGATCATACCATGATCATATAAAGATGTCAAACCTTTTATATCCTTGATAATAAAGGAATAATATATTAATATAAGAACATAAGTTCTTGAGAACATAGGTTCCTTCACTTCGATGACTATGAATTATCATCACATTTTCCTAAGGCGGTGAATGGTAATGATCTCTTCAGATACTACCCAGCATCAATGCTCTCTTGTAAAAAGTTATCTACTTCTTACCTTTATTCAAAAAGTATTTGAGCGGGACAGTCTCATTCTTGAAGAAAGCGGCGTGCTGAAAACCCCTGATCTTTATGTCGAAATGGTTAACGCAGGAATAGATCGTACCGGAATCCTGCTATCTGAAATTAAACATGAATTTAAGAAGTATCAGATTCGTGTTTTAGACATACAACAAAACCACTCCGGCGTTCACGCCACCTATATATATAAAAGCGCTAAAGAGCAGTTCAGTATGCCTATGCCCGCATTCCGTAAAGAAATGTATGAACGAATGCGAGCTTATCTTGGGCTCCCTACCTCCATGCCTCATACGGCTGCCCTTCCTTTACCAGAGAAATATCGCCCCGAACCAAATAACTCAACCCCTAAACCCCTACGCGTTGTTGGGCGAAGCTGGGTTACATCCTCTTCTGCCTATAAGCATAAATCCTCTCGCCCTACTGCTTTTGCTGCAAGCAAAAGAGCATAATCCCCGCACTACACGCAAAAAGAAGCTTCCGCAGGCACCAACAGTGCTCGGAAGCTTCTTTCACTAACCATCATGTTCAGGCCAGTCTATGTTCGTTATTACGAGTAAGAATATATCTGTTTGAATAATTCGCTTTAATGCAGCGCCTTCTGTACACGCGTGACACCTTGGCTTAAAGCATGTCCTCCACCAACTGCAGCAGCTACAGCAACGGCCTCCATAATGTCCTGATCACTGGCTCCTTTAGAGCGTGCCTCATTCACATGATAAAACGTGCACACCTCATTATTGGCAAATAAGCCAATACCCAGCGCAATCAGTTGCTTGGTTTTTTCATCTAGACTGCCGGCTTGAAAGCATTCTCCAGTAAAACGATGATAAGCATGAACTACCTCGGGCAACTTATCTTCCAAATGGCTGATTTGATCCTTGTATGCGTGTACTTTTTCGTCCATAACCGTCATTGACACAGCACGCCCTCTCTGTTGAGTTTTCCTTTATTACTGTGTCCGGTTTAGAGTTCCTATATGCCTAATGAACGCCCCGTTTTTTATCCAATCCCCATGTCGATCTCGTTTTAATCCAGATCTACCGGATTGTGACGCGGCTCGCTGAACGGCTGGTATGTATAGCTGCGATCCAACTTGACCACACGTCGATTCTGGCGTCGAATAAGCACCTGTTCATCATCCCAGGCCAATACAATGCCAACCACATCGTTGGACTCCAACCCATCGCGTACGACGCGTACCTTTTCACCGGAGAGTCGATAAGCATCCAATTCTTCGTCCATTATCATCCACGTTCCCTCCTTATCCACTTTTTCAACCAACGACCATAATTTGTAGCATACAAAAAGTTTAAAAAGAGACCTAAACAAATCATTTAGGTCTCTTTCCTCTTACTACTTATATGGATTGCCAACAGAGCAACAAATTATCCCGACTGATTTACACTGTGGTCATGTTCTTTTGTATCGTTCTTCTCGTACCAGAAGTCCAGCACTTGTGCAGACAACACTCGCTGTTCTACATACTCCACTTGGTGAGCAGTAAATTCTTCTTTCCAAGAGAAGGACAATTCTTCGCATAGGTTAACCAATGTCAACAACTCAGACCAGGCCACATAGCGTTTATACCAAAAAAACTGAGGATGTTCAATCATATAGGGATACAAATCGTCGAATTCCGTATGTTTACAATCCAAGGCGCGTTCAAAATGCACTTTAGCCGCTGCCAGTTTTTCCAGAAAAAACTGTTCGGTCAATTGTTCATTCCCCATGTTGCTGCCTCCTCTCCCAAACCTTATCTATATTATAAGCGAAATTGATGCTCATGCAAAGGTTATTATTAGAAATAAGGATCTGGAGTCTCGAAATGTTACTATTCAGCAAACTCTATTTTACCATCAACCAAGGACGAAATTTTAACCAATGATTCTACACGGATGCCCTGCTCACGGATGGTTCTCGCTCCTGCCTGAAACATTTTTTCAACCGCAACTCCGAATCCAACCAACTCCGCCCCAGAGCGTTGAATAATTTTAACCATACCTCGAGCTGCATCGCCGTTAGCAATAATATCATCAATGAACAAAACACGATCATGTTCATGAATAAATTGACGAGACAACATAATATCTGTAACAATACCTTTCGTAAACGAAGGTACACGCTCACACAGCGCATCTGGATCAGCTAATAAAGTCTTTTTACGACGAGCAAATACCAACGGTACACCCAACTCCAACGCTGTCGCAAACCCGATGGCAATGCCTGAGGATTCCACGGTCACTACTCTGGTGATTTTCTCTTCCCGGAAACGGGCTGCGAACTCTCGTCCCATTTCCATAGTCAGCTCTGGATCAACCTGGTGATTAAGCAATCCATCCAGCTTTAGCACCTGATCTGACGCAATCACACCTTCATCTAAAATTCGTTTCTTTAATACTTCCATTCCATGACCTCCCACGGCATTCCTATGCGGTAAAAGTACCATACATCACCCGCCGCTTTCAAGCTATAACCTGCTTTCCATACGGTCATGTGACATTTTTTTTACGTTTGTTCCAGAACCAAGCGATGATTCCTCCCAAAACGATTAAAAGAATAACGATTAAACCTATCCGGTGCGTCACCTTCTCCATCAGCTTGGCCACCTGTTCCCAGTGCATGCCCACTGCATGTCCGATTCCCAAAAATGTACCGCACCACAGCAACGCTCCTGCCGATGCATAGCTGATATAGCGAAAAACACCTAGACGGGTTGTACCTGCCAGATATGAGGATACATGCCTCAAGCCAGGGACAAAATATCCGAACAAAATTCCCCAGGTGCCATAGCGTCCGAACCAATTTTCGGAAGAGGCAATCCTAGAAGGCGTAAGCCTTACCCATTTACCGTATCGGTGCAATAGTGGCTTGCCCAGCAGACGCCCCAATGTGTAACTAAGCATCATGCCTGTCATACTGCCGAAAAATGTGACTGCCAGCGCGGCAATAAAGTTGTAGTGTCCTTGAGACACGAGCCCGCCGAAGGCGATCATCAGCACTTCGTCGGGTATCGGCATACCAGCTACTCCAAGGGCAAGCAAGCCGAACATTGCCAAATATCCGTATTCCAGTATCCATGCAAGGATTTGACCCATAAATTACGCTCCTGTCAAGCTATTCGTTAAATTCAATAATAATTATTTTCAGTCTCATCCAGTCATGTCCTATTTCAGTTGAACATAGTTTGTATTATATGCTCACTGCAGCGTTATTCAAGCAGGCAAGGGGGGACTGAGAATGAAACGTAATATTCAAGTTTTTCAGATTGCTTTTACATACATTGGTACAATCGTCGGTGCCGGCTTCGCTACCGGACAAGAAATTTTGCAATTTTTTACGCAATATGGACGTTGGGCTACAATCACTATTATGCTGTCCACACTCATATTTGTATGGTTGGGTACGAAAATAATGCTGATCGCCCATGATATTTCAGCCCGCTCCTACGAGGATCTGAACAAACACCTTTTTGGTGCCCATGCCGGAAAATGGATCAGCATATTCACGCTAATTGTGCTGATTTGCGTGAATAGCGTCATGCTGGCAGGAGCTGGCTCTGTTTTTGTGGAGCATCTTCATCTTCACTACCAAACTGGACTGCTCATTACACTGATCGGAACTTACATACTGCTGAATAAAGGTATTAAAGCGATCCTGCATATGAACACTATTGTGGTCCCGCTGATGATCACCATATCTCTTTTACTCGTTCATAGCACCCTTTCCATGCCTAATCCGCAAAGCTTTATTACGAATACGACAGATCACAGTGTACTAAGAGCATGGATCTCTCCACTGCTGTACACATCCTTCAATCTGACTATGGCTCAGGCCGTGCTTGTCCCTCTAGGCAGCCAAACATTCTCACGTAAAACCATCCGCTGGGGCGGTGTATTGGGTGGAATTGGTGTTGGCTTTATGCTGATGGCTGCCCATTTTGTCATGTCAGCGCAAATGCCAGGCATTCAGCAATTTGAAATCCCTATGGGAAGCATTGCTTATCGTCTGGGAGCGCTTGTTGAAATCATATACATTCTACTCATTTTTATGGAGATCTTTAGTACCTTTGTGGCCGACATTTATGGAGTCAGTCTACAAATTCGTCAGCATGTGCAAATTTCGCCCAAGCTCATTACATTATTCATTATGCTCACCTGTTTCTTAATCAGTCAGTTCGGCTTCAGTTCACTGTTATCTGTTCTCTATCCTATTTTCGGAATGCTTAGTCTGATGTGGGTTAGTAAACTGATCATGGCAGGACGCGGGAGACCTTTCCGCTCCTCACGTCCCCGCTCCAGCTTTCGGCATTCTGATTCCAAATCAGGTGATACCCGGCATGGTTAGTGTGGAAATTTCAAATACATTTTCTTCAGTTCGTTAACGGCACGACTTAAAGAGTAGCTTGATTTAGCCTTGTCACAGGCAGATCTAGCCAGTTCATAACGATAGGCAGGGTCTGCGATGACTTTTTCTAATGCGTCTGCCAGTGCCTTCGGATTATCGGGTGGCACGAGCAGACCATTGACACCATCCTCAATCTGCTCCGGTATTCCCCCTACTTCTGTACCTACCAATGCCAGACAGCTCAACGCCGCTTCTGCAAATACGGAGCCAAAGGCCTCTGCCCGCGAAGGCAATACGAACACATCAAAGAAAGGCATAAACTCTTCCGGGTGAAGAGTATATCCATAAAAGATCGTCTCATGATATATATCTAGCTGCTGCGCCATCTCTTCCAGCTCAGGCCGAATTGGACCATCTCCAATAATATGGAGCACAAATTCCTGATTTCTTTTTTTTAGCTCAGCGCAAGCCTGTAATAGAATATCCAGTCCTTTTGCGGGAACAAGCCGGCAAACGGTTATGAGCTGTGTCACTTCATTTTCGTGAGGAACGGGCTTAAATCGCTTTTCATCATATCCATTTGGAATAACCACAATATCTTGCGGATGCTGCACATAAGGTGTTAAGTAATGCTGAAAAGACTGCGATACTGCTATCAGGCGATCCGCCTTCTGCTCCATTTCTCGGTACAGTGATACTAAGAATTGGTGTTCCGGCCCGTTCTCCTCTATTTTCCCGTTTAGAATTAATTCCTTCTCATAGGAAGAGTGAATTGTCTGTACGAGTGGAATATCAGGAAATACGTTTTTCATAGCAAGCCCGGCAATCGGATGATGAGCATGAATAAGGTCAAAAGGTTTCTGAATGCGAAGCCGAGTCCACCACAAATAATCACGGTACGTCTGAATATATTTTTGAACGATTGGATATTGCTCATATCTCGTCCAGTCAAAGGTATCAAAGGTTACTTCGTCCCTACCCTTGTTGCGAATCCGTTTAGGGATTGAAAATAGCTCCATTTCCCAACGTGGGGACGTAAACCGCTCTTGCAAATATGGAATCATGGATGAAACGCCTCCCGGTTGCTCGGGTGGGAAAAAGAGAGCCTGTAGCAATTTCATGAGTGCTTCCCCTTTCAAGCATCAAACTGCCCGGAATACAGGATATATGTATAGGTTTCCGGATTTTCTGAAAGATGATATATTGAGAATAAATGTTAGGCACAAAAGAAAATTATAACATTTTAACTGGAATAAATCCTGTCTATTGTATCGGAACGATATCATCCGTTCAATAGATTGATTAATTTTGCAAATGGAGTCGGTGATGTTGACGTTGTTGTCCTTATTGGGAACTTTGGGCTCCCCATCTCTGACCGGGGCCATAAGTGCAGCCTGCGGTTTGTATATTATACTCATGATGGCGCTAATGTGCGTGATCATATATAGCAGACAACGAAAAAAAGCCTATATCCTTTTTTCGGTTGCCGCTATTCTTATTATGACATACGAAGCGATGAATCTCTATTCGGCAGGCGGTGGCCAAATGCAACTGCAGGGAATCGTGTGGAAGAACGCTTTGGAGGCATTTGCCTTCGTGCTTATCAATGCCGCCGTATTTCAGCTTTACCAAAAGCTAAAGCTTGTGGAGAGATGGGCCTTGCTATTACTGGCTGCGTTATTAATACTGCCGGTCATGGCCTGGACTTTAAATTTATTGCCCGCTTGGATCAGCGCAGTGAAGTTGGTTGGATTCACTCTGTTTTATCGAGTGTTGGTGCTTATACTAAGCCTTCTATTCATCACCCCACGAATCGGACAGCCAAAGAAATTTATAGCGGGTTTATTTGTATATTTGCTCTGGCTTGGTTTTCTCTGGCTGCGAAATGACATCCCTGAAGAAGCAGGCGGATCAAGCACGTTCCTGTGGATGTTATTTCTACCATTGCTGTACTACACAACGCTATTTATCATTCTGTTTGAACGAATTGTAGAGCTGCTCCAAAGGATTTATCGTTCTTCCATCACCGATGGTCTGACCGGGCTATATAACCGTAAATATTTTTCGGGAAGGCTGCGGCGATATATGGATCAGGGAATCCGCGTGTCGGTCATTTTTTGCGATATTGACAATTTCAAAAAGCTGAATGATACGCAGGGTCATGCTCGTGCGGATGAAGTTCTCAAGCAGGTCGCCCAAATTATGGAGGAGGAATTGGATGAAATTGGGCTGACTGGGCGATACGGCGGCGAGGAACTGGTCGCAATGGTTGTGGATCGGCGGGCCAAGGTTGGGCATGTTGCGGAACGAATCCGCGAACGAGTGGCCGAGGAAAGTATCGTCACCATCAGTGTCGGACACAGTACAGTTAAGAAGGAAATAAACCCGGATGAACTCGTCAAACAGGCCGATCAAGCCATGTACATATCCAAAACGACGGGTAAAAACAAGGTCACAGCTTATAAGGCAGCGGAAGTGAAAAAAAGTCGGGCAGCACGTGCACAATAATTCACACACTACGATTTGTTGACGAAGCTTGCCTGTGAACATTTCTCTGTCTGGTTGTCTATATCATAAAATGACGCACAGGCTCTCGTAAGAGCCTGTGCGTCATTTGTATTTAAACTCATCATTAAATTTCTGATGTCGCAGGTGCTATATCTCGGCCGATTGATGCCAGTTCTTCGCTGGTCAGCTCTCGATAGCTGCCCAGTGGAAGCTGTTCATCCAGCTTCAGTGGTCCCATGGCTGTTCTTTTCAAATAGGTTACCTTTTTGCCAACCGCCTCGAACATGCGCTTCACTTGGTGAAACTTACCCTCAAGGATCACAAGCGAAATATAGGAAAGGACCTCCCCGTCAGCCTGACGCGACTGTTCATGCCGAAGAATCGTCAACTGCGCGGGAAGGGTGACATACCCATCATCCAGTTCCACGCCTGCTGCAAAGTGATGAATATCCTCCTCCGTGACTTGTCCCGACACCGTAGCCTCATACGTTTTGGGAACATGACGCCGTGGAGACAGTAGTTCGTGGGCGAGCTTGCCGTCGTTGGTCAATAACAATAAGCCTTCTGTATCCTTATCTAGCCGCCCCACTGGAAAAGGCTCAAAATGTCGTTCCTCTGCACTCAGCAAATCCAGCACCGTCTGTTCTCTCGTATCTTCGGTTGCAGATATGACCCCTGGTGGTTTGTGCAGCATGATGTAAATAAACTCCCGAAATACAACCCGTTCGCCGTTCACTTCAATTTGGTCTTGGTAAGGATGAACCTGTAAGCCGCTATCTTTGATAACCCGTCCGTTTACCGTGATCATACCCTGCTTTACCTGTCTCTTGATATCACTACGGGAACCATACCCCATATGGGTTAAAATTTTGTCTAAACGCTGAGTTTGTCTCCCTTTTCCACTCATACCGATGTCCACCTCCAGCCCGTAGGATATTCATTTTTAAGCATGCCGTCCTGCCACTTCCCCCAACCGGCCGAATAACCATCAATACACACGAGAGTATAGCCTTTAGGTTGGGCTCCATCCCGAAGCTCCATTCTCTCCACAGGGACGGACAAGGTTTCACCTTTTAAATACCGGATGGCTTCAGCATCCGAACTGGAAAGGTTGATACTTCTAATCGCCTCAGAAGGACGTAAAGCCACCGCCAGCGGATGTGAAGGTATAAAACGACCATTCTTATCAGTTCCCATAAACCAGCCCGGACGCACCACCTTAAGCCCGTCCAAACGATGTGATGCCAGCGGGGACTGATAAATGCGGTCTCCATACACCACCGTATGGCCTTCAAGTGAAACCTCCAACTGCTCCTGAACAAATTGGCGATAAGATGCCAGCACATCATGCGGGGAGCATGCAGCAGATTTTACATGTTCTTTCCCTATACGAGACTTATTGCTATCAAAGCCGCGCATATTCTTACCTTTGCCTGACTTTCCGCTCATTCCTTTTCCGGTTCGTACAGACTCTTCAGTACGCCTTCCTTGGCCAATGGGGAGCAGCGCTTCCCTGACGGGCAAATGCTGCTTCGATGGAGCTAGATCCCCTGATTCAGTAAGATCTGCTGCCGAATCAACACGAACCCCACCCTGATGCTGCAATACAGCGATAAAATGACCTTCTCCCTCTACAAGATGCGGCCAGAGGCGTGCTGTACCCCGCAGTTCAGGATGCGCCGCTGCAATCTCTTCACTCACCCATTCCGGGTGGCCTGGTGCAAACCCCACTTCCGAAGGAACAGGGATTACATTAAAATCGGGATGAGCCTCCAGAAATTCCGCAATCATTCCTTCATTTTCTTCCGGGGCAAAGGTACAGGTCGAATAGACAATTCTTCCCCCATCGCTCAGCATCGAGGCCGCTACACGCAAAATGTCCCGTTGCATGACCACACATTTTTCCACCGAATGCGTTTCCCATTGTTTGGCCATATCCTCATCCTTACGGAACATGCCTTCTCCCGAACAAGGTGCGTCAATTAAAATTTTATCAAAAAAATGAGGAAAGGTATCTGCGATGCGATCCGGGCTTTCATTCAGTACCACGGCATTACGCACACCGTACAATTCCACATTTTTAGCCAACGCCTTCGTTCGGTCAGCGCTAATATCATTGGTCACCAGTATGCCGCTTCCTTGCAGCTTGGCTGCGATTTGGGTTGATTTTCCTCCCGGTGCAGCACACAGGTCCAAAACCGCCTCATCCTGAGCTACATTGAGCAGTTCAACCGGAGACATCGCACTCGGTTCCTGTATATAGTACAACCCAGCATGATAGTAAGGGTGTAATCCAGGCTTGGTACCGTGTGGAATGTAAAAGCCTGTGGGGCACCACGGAATCGGCCGCAGTTCGAACGGAGAACGTTCCTTAAAGTCCTCTACCGGAATTTTTAACGTATTCACGCGAATCCCGGCATGGGGCGTATGGTCATAGGCAGCCATAAAAGCCTCGAATTCATCGCCGAGCAATTGCTCCATGCGCTTTACAAATGCTGTCGGGAGCTGTACACCCATAATCGTAATCATCCTGTCCTGTTAAAATAAATTTTATTGTACCATAATCAACCTGTTATCCGACAATATCTGTGTGATTTACAAACTTTCACTACAGTCTGTAATGTTGTATAATAATGAGGTTCATAGTTACATATTTTAGTTTTTGATAGGAGAGATTCCATTGAACGCACAAAAATCCAACAAAAAAAAGCTCATACCTGTCATTGGCTTTTTTGTTGTGCTTGTCATTTTGCTTGGAGTGCTGCTCGCTCTAAACTCAGGCACTAAAAACAAGCTGTACGGCGTTTCCACAGCCTCGTTAAATCCTGCTACTCAGGAATTGCTAAATGATCCGAACTATCAGCAGATTATTAAGCCTGAAGATCTACAAAGTAAAATTGACAAAAAGGAAAGCTTTTTCGTCTATCATTTCGCGTCTGACTGTGTTCACTGCCGTGCCACTACTCCCAAGCTTATGCCTCTGAGCAAGCAAGAGAGCATCACGATGCATGAATTTAACCTGCGTGAGTATGAGGCCGGCTGGGACAAATACAAGATTGAGTATACTCCTACACTTGTTTATTACGAAAAAGGCGTAGAAAAGGATCGCATGGTGGGTGGGTTGAAGGAAAACCCTTCGGACAACGGATACACACTCGACGATTTCAAAGCCTTCTTTGAGAAATATA
The DNA here is from genome assembly GCF_050516475.1 of Paenibacillus ottowii. Lineage (NCBI taxonomy): Bacteria > Bacillati > Bacillota > Bacilli > Caryophanales > Paenibacillaceae > Paenibacillus > Paenibacillus ottowii. The sequence goes on from NZ_CP191577.1 coordinate 3,875,984, forward strand.
AAAAGAACGTGACCTCTTAGACAAGTAATCACTCGCCTGACAACGATAAAGCAGCCCGACCTATGAAACGGATCGGGCTGCTCGTTTATTATGCGCTACAACATCATGGCGCATCCTTCGTTTCCACCGTAGCTGAGCGTAAGCTGCTGGCAGCCTGTCTGCGCCTAATCGAAGCTGCCAGCGCCTGCTGACGCTGCGCATGCTTTTCCCCACGCCGAGGACCTCTCTGCTGAGGGATATTGACCGGAACGGACGAGGATGCCATTTCCACGGCCTGACGCAGCCCGGGCTCGACAATTTCAATCGTCAAATCCCGATAAACCGGTGGTTGACGTTGGAGCTCTTTCGAACCGTCCATAACAGCTTCAGCAAGCTGCCGGGCGCAAGCGCGCGCCTCGTCTACCAGCTTCGCCAGATTAATGCCCAGCGCTTGCGAAGAAGCATGTTCCAGCCTGTGCACCGCACTGTCCAGCATCATGTACCCACCACGATAGTTACCATTGCGAAAATGATACAGTCCTACAGCAATTTGCAGCAAACCTTTATATACAGGGTCTCGGTCCAGCTTAAGCCACAGCTCTTCCAGTACCTCATGACATTCAAAGTAATCCCGATCCCGATTGAAGTATACCAAATAAGTCACGTACAACGGTTCATAGGAAGGATTCACCATTTAATATTCATCCCTGTCTTCTTCCTTAGTTGAAGCTTCCAGCATCTCCTTGACCTCATCATGCAACTGCTTGATTCCTTCCATGTCGTGCCGCTCCCACAGTTCATTAAACTTGCGCTGCGCCTCAATCGTTTCACTGATCTTATGGTAGAAATACAGACGGTGCATGCCTGTTAGCACTTTGGATACAATATTGGCTTCATCCTCAAACTTTTTCTGGGCTTCCAATATTTCAAGACGGATGGAAGACATTTCATTATCCAACACAAAGGCTGCCTCAGCCGCCTTTTTCAATCGGGCCCGCATATCATCTGGCAAACTCTCTCGATATTTATAGCTCAGAGAATGCTCTATGGTTGCCCAAAAATTCATAGCCAACGTACGGATTTGAATTTCGGCCAGCACGATCTTTAACCCCACTGCTGTCTGAACCGGGTATTCCACAATCATATGAAAGCTGCGATAGCCGCTATCTTTATAATTGGTGATATAGTCCTTTTCGAATAGTACCGTCAAATCCTTACGTCTTCGAATATATTCAGCTACCCGCCGAATATCTTCTACGAATTGACACATAATGCGAATGCCAGCAATATCCTCGATCCCCGTCTCCAGCTGATCAAGTGAAACCTGTAATCTCTTCGCCTTATCGAGGATACTGGATATTTTTTTAACCCGCCCGGTTACGAATTCGATAGGAGCGTATTCCTCGCGCTTTTTCAGCTCCGCACGCATTGTTTTGAACTTGACCTTAAGCTCTTCCACCGCCTGATCGTATGGCAGCAAAAATGTTCCCCAGTCTCTTCCGTCCATCCCCGTACCTCCTGTCTCTTCCGACAACACTTTTTTATCTGTGAGTTGCACCAACAGCCTCGGTAATGTGTCTAAAGCCGTCCTTTCGAAGCAGCTCACGCAGACCGGCATGTATAGCCCGGTTTACTTCTGGCCCTTCGTAGATCAATGCTGTATAAATTTCAATCAGGCTAGCGCCTGCTTTAATTTTGTCATAGGCATCACGACTGGTAAAAACACCACCTGATCCAATAATAGGCAGCTTCCCTTCCGTCTGACGATACACCCGTCCTATGACCTCTGTAGAACGGTCACGTAGCGGCTTGCCACTCAACCCTCCGGTTTCACTTGCATTTCGATGCGTCAGACCGGTCCTCGATATTGTCGTGTTCGTCGCAATAATGCCATCCACTCCGCTGGCTGCAATCGCATCGGTCATATATTCCAGTTCCTCGTCCGATACATCCGGCGCAATTTTAACCAATACAGACTTGGCTTTACCATACTTTTTCGCCTGAACTCCCATCTCTGCCCGAACCGCTTCCAGTAACGACTTTAGTTCACTGCCATGCTGGAGTTTTCGCAAATCCGGAGTATTGGGCGAACTAATGTTCACTACAAAGAAGTCCGCATACGGATACAGTGCGGAAATACACTTCTCATAGTCTTTATGGGCATCCTCATTTGGCGTGACTTTATTTTTGCCGATATTAACAGCAACCGGTACAGGTCGATGTTTTAGGGCAGCCAAACGTTTGGCCATGCTCTCAGCACCCAGATTGTTAAAGCCCATCCGATTCACTAATGCCTCGTCAGGAGGCAGTCGAAACAAACGGGGTTGATCATTGCCGGGCTGTCCGACAGGTGTCACCGTGCCTACTTCCATAAATCCAAACCCGATGGAAGAAAAACCGGCAACAGCTTCAGCATTTTTATCCAGTCCCGCAGCCAGTCCAATCGGGTTGGGAAAATGAATACCAAACAGATCAACGGCAAGATCTTCCGTTTCCTTGACTCCATACATCCCTCGCAACGTCGCTGCTCCACCGGGAAGTGAACCCGCATGTTTTAAGCAGTCGATGACTACATGATGGGCCCTCTCTGGACTCATTTTGAAAAAAACAGGTTTTGCAATCCTTCGATACAACACCATTCATCCACTCCGTTCTATACCCTTGCACAATCCTAAAAACATCTCTACAAAATAGTTTAGCTTTTTCCATACCAAAAAGAAAGTAATTTGCGAGGTCCAGCATCAGAACAACTCAGTTGTCATGGAGATGTCATTGAAAATGTATAATCAAACCATTTACAATGGACATAGTAAGACAGGACTTTAGCCCGCAAGAAAAGAGGGATTGCTGTAATGAAGACCAAACGCAAACCACCCAGTCTGCAAAAGAAAAAGGATGAGGTGAACAAGAAAGCGATCGTATGGACCGCTGTCAGCTTTGTTCTACTCATCATCGTAATTGTTCTGGTCATTGTTTTAGCACAAGCAGGAAACCGTTAATCAACAAGTAGCAGTGGCATCACAATGTTAATTTAGCCAGTGATAGGTTTTACGGGGATTCGTCTGGTCGTGCTGCGGCTCACTCGTAAATCGGGAACCGGGTACAAGCACTTGATCAGGCAGTCCTCCGTTACCAATGACCACCTCTGTACCTGAAGGCACGAGTGCAAACAACTCCTCCACGTCTTCCTTCCCCATGCGGACACAACCCAGCGATTCATTTTTGCCGATACTGTCTGGCTCGTTCGTACCATGGATAGCATAATTGGTTGCAGACAGTTGCATACCACGGCTGCCAAACTCACCGTTGGATTTGCCGTTCGGATTTACGACTTTATCGGTAATCACAAATTTTCCTTCCGGTGTTCTATCCCCGCCCAAACCGATGGGATAATTGCGAATAAGTATATTGCCACTCACCAATGCTAGCCTGTGCCTGGATTTATCTATCACAATTCGGAGCGGTTGCCCCAGAAAAGGCCGTCCATGCAGTGACGATGCCAGCAATAGACTATTTTCAGCCGCTGAGCCTGTGTTCTGTTCTTCTGTCTTCCCTGTTCCCTGCCCTGAAGAAGCAAGTACATTGCGCAAAGGTGTAAAAGCCTTCTTCATCCCGTCAGTCGTACCGTACATCGTGTTACTGGGAAAGTCTCGGGTCAGTTCCTCAAGACTTTGGGGAAGACGTTGATGCTGTGAGCGAAAAGCACGCATGGCGCTATTCAGCACAGCCAGCTCTTCTTGTCCCGCAGCCCATTTTAGACCTGTTATGCGGAGGGTTTCACTATCTGACGGCTTGCAAGCACATGCAGCGGCGTCGTAAGACTGAACTGCTAATCCGCCGTTTCCCTTGTTCTGTACACTTAGTAACGGCTTCATACCTTCTCTCCAGATCAGCCATGTCCCCCTCTGCTCCATGCCCAGCACCGTAATCTTGGAAGGCATTTGACTCGTCTTTGCCAACAGTTCCGTAAACGCCGTTCCAGCTCCGCTTCCTTGCCGAGCTTGAGCCGTAAACACACCACCAGCATAAGGCTCACCGTTCTGTGCCTTCTCCTTTGGATCTGCAGTAGCCGCTTTCGCACCTTCGACATGATCAACCGCTGCATGCTCCGTTCCGGATGGAACGGATGCGCTCTTAGGTGAAATGCTCGGTGAGTTGGCTGAAGGAACCCAGATGAGTAGTAGTACCATTAACACAGTTAAAAGGTGGCGTGTTCGAGCAGTTCTCCGTTCTTTCTCCTTGGACATCTGAACCAGTTTATCCTGATATTCCATCCATACGTCTGCCGGAATCTGTTTATGCTCAAAGGCTTCGAACACTTCCCCTGCACGATTGAAGCAATAATTTGCTTTCCCCTCCTGACCGCTGCTTTCATACTCTTTACCGAGTAAATACCAGGCCATTTTATTATCAGGGTGCTTTTTTACATACGATTTAAGATGAGGCGAATGGTCCATCGGATCCTCCTAATCGGGTAATCTTGCTTATTTACTATTATGTATATCGGTCAAAATGAGCTTAATGGACAGCACATAAAAAAACAGCACCGCCAGCATACTTTCACCGTTATACGGCGAAGGGTACTGGCGGTGCTGTGCCTGTCCAAGAAGTCTACACTTAGCCTTCTTTATTGAACGGTTCGTCTGCAACTTTGATAGAATCTGTAGGGCAACCGTCGCAAGCATCCTGCATATCATCAAACAGATCTTCTGGGATCGCCTTGATGCCTTGGTTTGCATCCCCTTCAAAGATTACTTCAGCCAAACCTTCATCATCATAATCATAGATGTCTGGTGCCGTAGCGCCGCAAGCTCCACAAGCAATGCATGTATCTTTTTCTACCCAAGTGTACTTAGCCATAACTTTTCTCTTCCTCCTATACAATCAAACAAACCAGCTTTTGCATTCTATTCACATATTAATACAAACCCAATATTATTACAAATTATTTTCCTTTATCCTTCATGCAAAAAATGCTTATAACATGTATTACTAATACTAACGTTAACCCTCACCGATGTTCACTCCGGAGTAGGTAAATTGTCTTTTTGCAGCGAAGTTCCGCGCAACTTGGAATTACGAAGCAGTACCGAAGGATCATCTCCCAGCATCCCCGCAGTCAAAATTGCATTTTCACCAAACTTATCGCGCAGCGCATCCATCGTTTTCAGTAAGCTTTCTTTTTTAGGCTGGTCCTGGTATTCAAATAGATCTAATTGTACAGCCGCTTCCTCCTTAGGAATGAGCTGCTGCAGCGTAATCCCTAACAAACGCACCGGCTTATCCTCTCCCCAGTGGCGACGATACAATGCACAAGCTTCCTTATATATGTCTTCTGCACTTTCCGTAGGCGTACTCCTAACTTGAGAACGCGTAAAGGTCTTCATATCCGGGGTCCGAATCGTCAGTTGAATACCACCTGCCAACATACCGTGTCGTCGAAGCCGCCGGGCTACCTGGTCGCTAATGTTAAGCAGTACCCTTTGAGCTTCTTCCAACTTTACTACATCCATAGGCAGTGTGGTTGTGTGACCGATGGATTTGTTTGGCTCCCGTTCAGTGCTGACCGGAGAATGATTAATTCCATTCGCCGCCAATTTCAACCAAGAACCATTTACACCAAATACACTAACCAGCATGTGCTCATCTGCCTTGGCCAATTGCCCAATGGTGCGAATATTTAGTTGTAGAAGCTTGTCTGCCGTTTTGCGCCCCACACCAAACAATTGGCCACATGGAAGATTCCACAAAATGTTGGGCACATCACGTAAACGTAGAACAGAAATCCCGCGCGGCTTTTTTAGATCAGAGGCCATTTTGGCCAGCAGTTTGTTGGGCGCTACTCCAATCGAGCAGGGCAAGCCTAGCTCTTCCTCTACCCTACGCTGAATTTCCTCAGCAATTTCCAAAGGTGTTCCAAACTGCTTGGAACCGGAAATATCCAGGTAACACTCATCAATTGAAGTGGCTTCCAGCATAGGTGTATACGAGTAAGCAATACTCATAAATGCTTTGGAATAACGACGGTACAAATGAAAGTCAGGCTGTATCACGATAAGCTGTGGGCAGATCCGGCGAGCCTGCTGTACAACCATCCCTGTTGAAATACCCAATCGTCGTGCTTCATAAGAGCAGGTTACAATTACACCTTTGCGCAGCTCACTGCTGCCAGCCACTGCAGTAGGCAATCCTTTATATTTTTCCGGCTCCTCCGCTGCATGAACGGAACAATAAAATGCGTTCATATCCACATGCAGAATAACTCGTCCACCAACTGGATAATAAGCACTGACATCTTTCATGCTCAACCCTTCTTTTTAACTGTAAAATTCAACCGTCATATCAGAAATATGTTCTTTGATTTTATACTTGGGTTTCCCTTGCATACTATTTCTATTTTACATAAAAAATATAGGTTTTGCGTTGAAAAATGATAAATATATATTACATTTGAAGTCATTAGTTGTTATAATCGACTATCATACGAACACGACAAACTAACGCTTTCGTGTTTTTAAGCGTTAATCAATTAAACTAAATCATGCTTAAAAAAGCAGAGCATCACCAATCTGAGCAACCCGCAAAGGAGGAGTCCCTCATGTCCACCGCTATTTCTATCTTTGACACAACGCTGCGAGACGGCACTCAAGGAGAAGGAATTAGCTTGTCTGCTGATGACAAATTGAAAATCGCAAAAAAACTCGATGATCTCGGTGTTCACTATATTGAAGGCGGGATTCCCGGGAGCAACAGTAAGGATATTGAATTTTTCAAACGGGTACAGGAACTTGGCCTTCAGGCCAAGATTGTTGCCTTCGGCAGCACACGTCGCAAAGACAGCATCGCAGCGCAGGATGTGAATCTGCAACGGATTCTGGAATCTGGCGCTCAGGCTGCTACCCTGGTCGGTAAATCATGGGATTTTCATGTACACACCGCCTTACAGACAACACTGGAGGAAAACCTGGCTATGATTTATGACTCCATCGCCTTTTTAAAGCAAGGGGGCATGGAGGTAATTTTTGATGCCGAGCATTTTTTTGACGGATATAAAAACAACCCCGAGTATGCACTTGCCGTCATGAAAAAAGCGGAGGAAGCCGGCGCGGATTGGCTCGTGATGTGTGATACCAACGGCGGCACTCTACCGCATGAGATACAGGAAATTGTTACTACGCTGCAAAATCAGATAACGAAGTCACAGTTGGGCATTCATACTCACAATGACTGCGAATTGGCCGTAGCCAACTCACTAAGTGCTGTTCAAGCAGGTGCTAGGCAGGTGCAAGGCACCATAAACGGCTACGGTGAACGTTGTGGAAATGCCAACCTGTGCTCGGTCATCCCGAACTTGCAGCTCAAACTAGGCTACGATTGTCTAAATCCGGAGAAGCTCAAACAACTCCACAATACAGCCCGTTTTGTGAGCGAAGTCGCCAACGTCAATCTGCCTGTGAACCAGCCATATGTAGGCAATGCTGCTTTTGCCCACAAGGGAGGCATCCACGTGTCAGCTATTCTGCGCGATTCACGAACTTATGAGCACATCGCTCCTGAACTGGTGGGGAACAAGCAGCGGGTCCTGGTCTCCGAATTGGCTGGACAAAGCAATGTTGTATCCAAGGCGCAAGAACTGGGCATCTCCCTTGATCCATCCAGTGATGAGGCGCGCGGTGTCATTAGTCGTATTAAGGAGCTTGAGCATCAGGGCTATCAGTTTGAAGGCGCGGATGCTTCGCTGGAATTGCTTATTCGTGAAGCCGGCGGTGAAGTGAAGGAAATGTTCTCTTTCGAATCCTTTAAGGTGCTGGTAGAAAAAACAGCGGGCAGACCGGTCGTCTCCGAGGCATTCTTAAAGCTGAATGTTGCAGGGACAAGTGTCTATACTGCAGCTGAAGGAAATGGTCCTGTCAACGCGCTTGATAACGCACTCCGCAAAGCCCTTTCCCAATATTTCCCGGCCTTGCGGGACATGCACTTGGCTGACTACAAGGTACGCGTGCTCGACGAAAAAGACGCCACCGCCGCCAAGGTACGCGTGCTCATTGAGTCCAAAAATTATGAGGATGTCTGGAGTAACGTAGGCGTATCCGAAAATGTAATTGAAGCTAGCTGGGAAGCACTCTTGGACAGCTTCCGTTACGCATTGCTGGAAGCCCCAACTCCAAAAAATGCACAAACAGAGCTTACTCATCATGGATTAGTTAACCACTAATCAACTACTACAATGAGACAATAAGGTGACGTTGGAGGTTTACTCGGCCCCCAAAGTCACCTTATTTTTTTGAAAGTGCTTCTATTTTATCCTCCAACTCTCGTTCACTGAGCATGCCGATTATAATTTCTCGTACCCGCCCATGGTCATCAACCGTTACATGAGTCGGAAAAGCCGCTCCTCCAAATTGTTCAAACAACGCTCCTTGTTCATCCAGTAAAATGGGAAATTTGAGGTTCAAAGAACGGGAAAACTTCTGCACATCCTCCAACCGGTCATAGCGGGTTACATTGACGCCATACACATCTACCTCATGTTTATGTTTACTATACAATTCATTCAGCATAGGCGCTTCTAATCGGCACGGATCGCACCATGAAGCCCAAAAGCTAAGGATCATCGCTTTATTCCGCGTAGCCCCTATATCGTAGGACTTGCCGTTTAACTCCTTTAAAATCATAGAAGGAAGCTGTTGCCCAGGTTTGATTCTTTTTATTACCTCTGCTGTAGCTGATTCAGTCCCAACATCCTTCTCAACATCAAGCTCTTTCTCACCTTTATATTTCTCTGCCAAGGATATATTTTTCTTGGGCAGGCTTGCTGCACAGGCTGTGTTTGCAATAATTCCCCATGAAGAGCTAACCATAAGCAGCACAATTATCGCTTTGATGAAAAGAAATCTTTTCACAGTCTTATCACCTGCCTTTTGTCTAAATGACCTTATCCTTCCCATAGGATGCCCACACCCTCCTCATCTCTAATCTTCTAAATCCGAACAGGTCGCAAAAAAAACAGCAAACTCACGAAAATCGCGAACTTGCTGTAATGATGTAGTGAGAGATTTATACCTTGTACAGAATCAGGCATGGCTCAGGTGTGCGTAGACATCCGCCAAATTCGTTACATCACGCTTCAGCATTTCCTGAACATATGCCACCCATAGCTTAGCAGTCATCTTCGCATCTTCTAACGCATGATGACGCCCTTCAATCGGAATGGATTGAAAGGCCAGCAATTCATCCAAACTATAGGTTTGGTGTTGCTGTGGCTCCAGCCATTTGGCAAGCATCATGGTATCTAGTACACGATGAGTTAACTGAACTTTAGATGTTTTCCATAACGCAGCATTTAAAAAGGCCTTATCATGAGCACTGGCATGCGCTACAAGCACCCGCCCACCTACAAAGGACATAAAATCATGCAGACCATTCATAAGCGGCGGAGCTTCATCCGTCATTTCCCGGGTAATCCCAGTAAGCTCAGTAATGTGTTCAGGAATCTCCGTCCGTGGATTGACAAGCGTATAAAACTGCTCTTTCTCCATAATCATATCCCCGACAACCCGAATCGCTCCGAATGATAAAATCTCATCTCCATGCTGTGCAGAAAATCCTGTCGTTTCCAGATCAAAAACTACTGTCTCCAAACGCTCCAGCGGGGTACGCAATACTTCTGAACGCCGTTGTTCACGCGTTAAGGACCGAATAAACGCCATCTGCTGGGCCGTAGGAGCCCCCATTACAGATGCGATTGCCGACGGCACTCCTCCTCTACGGAGGGCACTCCAGAAGCCACCTCCCTGCGCCGGTTCCTTCATGACCTTCTCCCTTCCATAAACCGCAGCTGCCTTTGCAACGCACGATGCAGCCGTCGTACTGTTGAAAGAGCCTCTCGCAGCTCATGCCAGCCCTTACCTTGCTTCAACGGTTTGACAGCCAGATAGCCATTACTGATCAGCAACCCATCCTTCTCCCTCGCTGGTGTAGCCATTCGAAGCTGAAGTGCAATCCGAAAGGCTCGCTCGCAAGCATCAAGCAAGGGCAACGGTGCCGCTTCAAGTGATGCGAGACGCCTGAGCCTTTTCAAGGTAGAAGTTTCCTCCACACCATGTTGCAATGCCAAAAAACGGATGGCGTTCACCAACGGAATATATAACCCGTATTTCACATCAAAATCGCCTGCATGCTCACCGAATCGCTCGGTAACGATCTGACCTAAAATATTAAGGGTTGCTTTATGTCTTACCGTGTTCCTAAGTACCGCTGAAGGCAAATCGGGATGTTTACGAAACAACTTATAAAAGCCTTGCTTCCATTCCACAGACAATTGCTCGTCGCCTGCGATATGTCTCATGTCAGACGAGATAATGAGATAACGAATCGGTTCCCAGGCAAAATCCTCTGACCATTTCGACAGCTGTTGTTGCCACCCAGACAATGTAAGGCGCCACAACGGCTCCGAGCACATCACTTTCCCCTCGCATTTGGGGTATCCCAAATGCTCTAGCATCGCAGATACTCTGCGGCCAAACTCGCTAAAATACAATTCTTTATCAGCAGACACTAGGTCACTGATAATCATACCGTTATCCTGGTCACTCCACAGCGTCGATTCCGAGCGCCCCATACTTCCGAAGGCTATAAATGCGTAAGGGACGGGAGGAGGGCCGAAGCCATCCTCAACCATCCCTTTTTCACACATTTGTACAGCTCTGGCCGCGATGCGGTCATGCATTTCGTTCGCCGTTCGTAACCAGTCTGATAACGGAGCGGAGGCTTGGGAAGCCAGCAGCCATCTCTGAGAATCGACCCTGGCCTGCCTTAACGACTCAGGTGTATCTGCATGATCAATCGCTTCAGTGGAACTCACCCAAGGGGCCATATTTTGCAGTTCCATACTTCCATCTCCTCCGCTCATCCATACTGGCTCTTTATATTTTACATATTAGCTGACAATTCCAGAACGCTTTTCCGCTTCGGTAACTAACTTCATTTGTTCTGGATAACCGTACGTACCGTGTTCACTGATATCGAGTCCCATCGTTTCTTCCTCTTCCGTAACGCGAATACCCATAATGGCTTTCATCGCACCCAGAATAATGAAGGAAATAACGAATACGAAAGCCAAAGTCCCAACCAGTCCGAGCAGCTGCACTCCTAATTGCGTAAAACCGCCACCATAGAACAGACCCGCTTGACCTACACCTGTTATTTTTACAAGCTCAGGAGTAGCGAACAACCCTGTGGATACTGCGCCCCACATTCCTGCAACACCATGCACGGAGAAAGCATATACCGGGTCATCCACTCTCGCACGCTCAAACCATTGCGCTGTGAAGAAAGTGACGATCCCTGCAACTGCGCCAATGACCAGTGCGGCCCAAGGTGCTACAAAGGCACAAGAACCCGTAATAGCAACCAAAGCTGCCAGCACACCGTTTAGCATAGCCGGAATGTCTGCTTTTCCGTATACCATCCAGGATACGAGCAAAGCGAAAACCCCACCTGCCGCAGCAGCAATATTTGTAGTCAGAGCTACATATCCAAAGAATCCGTCATTCATAGCAGAAACCGCACTACCTGGGTTAAATCCAAACCAGCCAAACCAGAGAATAATAACACCCAGGATAGAGTACACCTGATTATGACCAGGGATGATGTTCGGCTTGCCATCTTTATTAAATTTGCCCAGACGCGGTTTGAGCAGCAGTGTAGCGACAAGTGCCGCCGTAGCACCCGTCAAATGGACCACGGTTGAACCAGCGTAATCCTGCATTCCCAATTTGCCAAGCCAACCGCCGCCCCATACCCAATGAGCAACAACTGGATAAATCACGATGGAGAACAAAATACCGAAAATAATGTATACACTTAATTTTGCACGCTCTGCCATCCCCCCGCATGCGATCGAAAGCGAAACCGCAGCAAAAGCAAAGTGAAACAAAAACATAATCGTAATTGGAACATCCAAACCTGAAAGAGTATCAAATGATGCAGCAGCATCTGTCCCGCTCATAAAGAAACCTGTCAGCCCCATAAATCCGTTGCCGCTATCATTGCCAAAGCCGAATCCAAATCCGAGGGCCCAGAAGGACAAAGCCGCAACACCTGTCGTGAGAATCGTTTTACCAGCGACATGACCCGCATTCTTCATTCGAGTTGAGCCTGCCTCCAGCAACGCAAACCCCGCTTGCATGAAAAACACAAGTATAAACGCCAAGAATGTAAAGGCCGTGTTTAGTCCAGCTTGAAGTTGAATATTTGTTGGCCCGTCAGCAGCAAACGCACCTACCGGGAAAGCCAGAACCGCCAGCATGGACAATAATACAACTAACCACTTTTTTCTCATGAAGACCACTCCTCGAATGTTAAGTTTCTTTACACATCGTGAAATTCTTATTGTCATTATAATCAGAATACATGAAAGTTGACAAGATTTTTTTTATAATGTTAAAAAAACGATCTTACAAACCTTACATGTCATATTTACTGACCAAAAAGGTAGTTTGTTTAAGCTCAACAAAAGCATGACGTTTGACTGTATGGTTGAGGATCATGTAAAATATCCTTTATAAACACTCGGTTTAAGATGCTAATATCGAAGGTTGAACAAGAGCGCGAGGTGAAGACAGATGGGGATATGAAGCTATATCGAATTGGTGAGCTAGCCAAAGCGGCTGGTGTCAGCGAACGAACGATTGATTATTACACAAAACTCGGTTTGATCAAACCTGAAGAACGATCATTGAAAAATTATCGACTTTATAATGATGAAACCTTAAACAGGCTTGAACGTATTAACCAAATGAAACAAGAGAAATATAGCCTCGAGGAAATCAAACAAACACTGATCAAATGGAACTCAGTCGCAGGAGAAGAGCACGTCACTGACAAACTAACGAGTCTAGAAATGCACATGCAGCGTCTAGAGCGTGAAGTCAATGAACTACAGCCTCTTCTCGGACAGCTCAAGCCCGTTCAAGCTCGCAAGCTGCTTACGGGTCTATTGCCACAAAGCGCCGCTTGTATTGAGGCTTTGAAGTATCTGTTGGAGCATAGTTCTATGATGTAGATACCCAGGCTAATAGATGAACAATAATGGAGGGTTGCTTTATGATGGGTATGTATATTTTGATTATTCTTGCGTTCGGATTATCCTTATGGGCGCAATTTCGTGTAAAAGGCACATTTAACAAATGGTCTGATGTTCCCAATGAAAATGGGTTGACTGGTTATGATGCAGCTCGGCATATGCTGGATCGCAACGGCTTGCATGATGTGCCTATTGAGCCAGTACCCGGCGCACTGTCTGACCATTATGATCCAATACAACGAGTAGTACGCCTGTCCGAGCCCGTTTATTATGAAAAATCCATTTCTGCAGTTGCAGTGGCCTGCCATGAAGTCGGTCATGCCATCCAACATAAAGAGCATTATCCTATGCTGGCGCTTCGCCACCGGATTTTTCCGATCGTAAACTTTGCTTCTGGGATTGCACCGTTTCTGCTGATTGCCGGTTTCTTATTTAGCTTTACGAACCTGATCGGCCTGGGTATTATCTTCTTCTCGGCTACTGTTGCTTTTCAATTAATTACATTGCCAGTGGAATTTAATGCTTCTAATCGCGCACGGGAAATCATGGTTTCTGAAGGGTTTATCCGTAGTGATGAAGAACGCGGTGTAGCCAAAGTTCTAAACGCTGCTGCATTGACGTATGTGGCCGCAGCTCTCGTCTCCTTGCTGGAACTGATCCGCCTAATCGGCATCTTTAACAGCCGAGATTAAGCACTTGTATTGAAAAAAAGGTTGTTCCTCCACCAACGATGGTAGAGGAACAACCTTTTTTTCTTGATCTCAAACCAAAAACCCATTTATACTTGATACCCTCAATCTGCTTTTACAGTTTTGTTCGAAGCAGCAGCATTACCTTGAAGCCCAAAATATTGCAACAGAAAAGTCCGAAAAGATTTGGCGACCAATGGAAGTTTGTCATCTCTGCGATGAATCAAGCCAATCGTTCTTGTGACCTCTGGATCAACAATCGACACCCTTGCAGGTTGAAGCGGGTTGGTCTGAAACAGTGCCATTTCAGGCAGAAGACTAACCCCCATACCTGCAGCTACTAATCCGCGTATCGTATCTGTCTCTTCGCCTTCAAAAGCAATATCCGGTGTAAAGCCAGCCTCCAGACAGGCCTGCCAGACAATCGGACGTAACGAATACCCATCTCTGAACAAGATGAATTTTTCTCCTTTAAGCTGGCTCAATGTGATGTGTTCGGCTGAAGCCAAAGGATGATTAGGCGGGAGAACTGCAAATAACTCCTCGGTTAACACCACATCCCCCTCGACATGATCATGTCGGTCTGGAAAAGGAGATACAAAAGCCAAATCCACCTCACCCGCTAACACATCACGAATTAAACTCGGATACATCCCTTGTTTAAATCTGAATTTAACATTGGGATACTTCTTGCGGAATTCAGCCACCACCGTAGGAATAAGATGAATTCCCAAACTGTGCGGAAAGCCAATACGAATTTCGCCCCCCTCAGGGTCCAAAAACTCATGCACTTCCAAAACTGCCCGCTCCAGATCTTTTATGATCGTTTCCACCCGTTTGCAAAATAGCTGTCCTACTGGCGTAAGCTGCAGATTACGACCCTTTTGCATAAAAAGGTTAACTCCCAGTTCCTCTTCAAGCTGATGAATTTGCCGACTTACCGCAGATTGCGCCACATGCAACTCCTCGGCTGCCTGAGTGACATGTTCTTTTTGCGCTACTTTCATGAAGTATTGCAACTGTCGTAATTCCACTCCGATATTCGCTCCAATCTGTTTTTCAACATACGAAAGAAGATGTTCATCGAACACCATCCTCTTTCTTACCCAGATAACTTACGATAAAGCTGTCTTTAGTGACGTTTGCGCTGACCAGTCAATCTAATCAATAATCCATACATGAAGAACCCACTGAGCAAGCCCCCAAAGTGAGCGGTCCAGTTAATGTTTGCAACCGCAAAAGAAAACAGAATACCAAACCCAAGCAGCGTGTACAGCGTTTTGCGCGAAGCATCATCCATCAAGGAACGTTGGAACAAGGCAACATACAGAAACGCCCCATAGATGCCATAAATCGCTCCTGAAGCCCCTACAGACACTGTCGTCTCCGCCAGCATGTTATAATGCGCAATGGACAGAATATTTCCAACAATGCCCGTGACCAGATACAATAACACATATCGCAAGGACCCGAGCAAACGCTCCAGCGGAGGAGCGAATACAAGTATTGCAAAGGAATTAAACAAAAGATGATCAAACCCTGCATGTAAAAACATAGCTGACACATACCGCCATAGCTGATCAGTGAATGGCGCCTCATTAATCAAAGCCCCATACCGGATCAGCGTCAAACTATTTTCCGATCCACCCTGCACGGTCAGTACAATAAACATCACAATATTGATAAGCAAAATCAGACAGGTTACCGGGTAAAACCGCAAATAACTTTTCCAGTTCTCATAACGTAAAAAAATCAAGGCAATCCTTCCTTCATGGGTGTCTCCACCTTATTCAAATTGGACAATGTCTTTTATAAAAGATTATAATAGATTTCGGCAACGATAACCAATGCCAAAAACCAAAGGAGGCTATTACATATGGCACAAGAACGTACAGGAGCTGCTACTTTTAAAGGCAATCCTTTGACTCTCATAGGTCCTGAACTGAAAGTTGGAGATCAGGCGCCTGATTTCAAATTACAGAAAGACTTATTGGAAACAGCTACGCTTCAAGACTTTGCAGGCAAAGTCAAACTGATTAGCGTTGTCCCTTCTCTAGATACAGGCGTGTGCGACGCACAGACTCGACGTTTCAACCAAGAAGCAGATTCCCTAGGGGATCAAGTCGTAGTCCTGACGGTCAGCGTGGATCTGCCTTTCGCTCAAGCTCGTTGGTGCGGTGCGGCTGGTATCGACCGCGTATTGACGCTGTCTGACTATAAGGATCATTCCTTTGGTGAAGCTTATGGTGTATTCATCAAGGAATTCCACCTGGATCATAGAGCTATTTTTGTCATTGATCAAAATGACAAAATCGCTTACGTAGAATACTTGAGTGAAATGGCTGAGCATCCTGACTATGACCAGGCGATCGCAGCCGTAAAAAAACTCGTCTAAATCAAGACCGAATATTAAAAAAGCGAGTGAAGGATTGCCTTCCTCGCTTTTTTTGATGTTTGTCTACCACATCATTGCTCCATAACCTGCTATTACTGTACGACCTTATAAGCAGACAGCTTCTTGTCAATCATAGCGAACAGTTGCAAAATAATGCGGTAATTCGCACCCAAGTCCCCTAATGATCCGCGTGAAGCAGAATAAATATCCACCGCACTTCGAACTGGCGATACAGATAAAATCGAAACGGTAATGTCGATGGTTCGACCGAACGCCGTTCGCTTCTCCAACGTAATCTCACCTACGGATGCTACCTCATGGAGTACCTTGTAGCCAGGAATTTTTTTCATGATAGATGATACTTCTTCCCAAGCCTTGTCTCTCGATAAGTTATAATAGCGTGTCTTCATTTGGGGGTCCTTGACCCGGTCGCTTGTACCTTCTTGGCTGCGCACAATCCCTACCAGAGTCCTCTTTAACGACAAGACATTTCCTCCTTCACGATAATCGCTACCCATTAATACGACATATCGGTTCCTTCTACTGCAAGCGCTTAATTAAATATGATAAGCAACCGATCGTAAGTCCGATTATGCCTGTGGTATGCGACCTTAGTACCTCAAGTCTTAGTTTAACATTGTTGCATACAAAAAACACCCTGTTTCTGCAAGAGCAGTATCAGAGTGTGTTCATTACATTATAGAGTACCCGCCGATGCCGTTCGACCATAGCGTCTTCTGAACCTGCTTTAGCAGGTGGGTGACCGCAGAATAAATTTTTGAAGTCCCCTTGTCAGCAATTGACAGGGCTTTTCAGCTATTCATCCGTATAGATCTCCCTAGACATTGTCATTGGTTCAAAACAACAAATGACCGTAACGTGCATCGCAGGATGTGACCTTATTATAGCGCTTCTCACTCAGAAAGTAAATGCTAGGAGAAATATGTTTTATTTTTAGAGGTTATCACTATTCTTGTCTTCAATGCTTGCCTGTTCCTCGTCTTTCTGTTTCATCTTCTCCATTTGATCCTGCATTTTGAGGAAGGTTCCGTAAAAATTAAAAAAGGCGAACCAGGCAACTACACTGCCGATGAAGAATAAGAAAAGCACGGGATATTTAACTCCAATGTATATCACAACGGCGCTGCCGAGCATGGTGGAAAATACACGGAATGGTCGAATCAGCGTCAATAACACCGCATTTTTAATAATTTGTCCGGTAGACATATGATAATGAGCCACCATCGAAAAGAAGTTAAACATAGACACAAGCAAAATAATGATGAGGATCAGCATGATAACGCCCACGATTTGCAAGTTGCTGAGCTGTGTCATATATACTGTGTAATCTACGTACATGACGACAAACAATAACGTGTAAAAGATCCCCCCAATCAGACTCTGCTTGTAGTTCTCTTTATATCCTTTAAAGAAGGTACGAAACACGCCTGAATCAGTATCGCCCATCACCCATTTGCGAACTACCGTGAACAAAGCTGATGTTGCTGGAAATAAAGTAAGCGGTGCCAAAATAGCCATCGCCCAGTTCATTTGTAACGATTCATTCGTCAGATTCTGATTCATAACAAGTAATTTCAGTATGAGGCAGAATACAAAAGGCGACGAACATAACACCCATAACAAATTGCTAGCCGCCAGCCGGGTAATCCACTCGGTTAGGCGGTAAATCCCCCCCATAGCTCCTTTAAATTCCAATGTCAGTCTCTCCCTCCGCAAGCCTTGGCAGTTCCAAGACTCATGTTGCTATGCCTGTTAATTCCGGCTTCTGACTATATCATACCGTATTTCAGCCCTAAAGCGCCAGTGAAATCCATATGTGTTCCATTAAAGCAGCTCGCTTAAATTTCGTACATTTCGATCTCATAACAAAAAAGCCGAAGCTAACATTCAGCTTCGACTTTTCATTAATTTAATTTCTTATTATTCAGAAGAGGAATCTTCACGTCGTGCAGGACGGCGAGTTTCTCCATTGCTGCTCGGGCGTGGTTTGCGATCCCCGCTATAGCGGCTTCCGGAATCACGGTTGTAGCCACCGCCTTCTTTACCACGGTTGTAACCGCCGTATCCACCTTTACTACCACTACCGCCACGGTTGGAATTGTAACCACCGTTGCTGCGTCCATAGTTAGAAGGCTTGCGTCCGCCAGAACGCACGTCTGGTTTACGACGTTTTGCACGGATTGGATCTTCTGGAGTCAGCTCAATGGATGCCTCTCTCTTCTCACCAGTCATCAGCTTCAGAGCTGCGGAGAGAAGTTGTACAGAATCATATTGCTCCAGCATTTGAATAGCCAAACCTTTATACTCGTTCAGCTCGCCTTTTTCTACAACCTCTAGGAGGCGTTCAGCGATAATACGTTGTTTGCCTTCCAGTGCTTCTGCCAATGTTGGAAGAGGCTTGCGCGGAATGCGGTGACGAGTTACACGTTCAATGAAATGCAAATGGTCAATTTCACGAGGGGTTACGAAAGACCAAGCCTCCCCTTCTTTACCTGCACGTCCAGTACGTCCAATACGGTGAACATAGCTTTCCGGATCTTGCGGAAGGTCAAAGTTCACAACGTGAGTTACGCCGGAAACGTCCAAACCACGGGCAGCAACGTCAGTCGCTACGAGCACGTCAATACTTCCGTCACGGAATTTACGCATAACAGCGTCACGCTGGTTTTGAGACAAGTCACCATGCAAACCGTCTGCGGAATAACCACGTTTTTGCAGAGCTTCAGCCAGCTCGTCTACCCGACGCTTAGTGCGACCGAATACGATAGCAAGTTCTGGGGATTCCATGTCGATCAAACGGCTCAATGCTTCGAATTTTTGACGTTCAGGAACTTCAATGTAGGCCTGATCAATCAGTGGGGCGCTAACTTGTTTAGGAATAACGGATACGTGCTCAGGATCTTTAAGGAATTGCTCAGCCAATCTTTTGATATTAGGAGGCATTGTTGCTGAGAACAGCATTGTTTGACGCTCGTCCGGAACCTGCTTCAGAATGGACTGAATATCTTCCATGAAGCCCATATCGAGCATTTCATCTGCTTCATCCAGAACAACAGTGTTTACATCTTCTAGCTTAATGGTTTTACGGTTAATATGATCAAGCAAACGTCCTGGTGTACCGATAATAATTTGAGGTTTCTTTTTCAAAGCGCGAATCTGGCGTACGATGTCTTGTCCACCATAGATCGGCAAAGTGCGAAGACCTTTGAAGCGGGAGAGTTTTTCGATTTCTTCAGCCACCTGAATAGCAAGCTCACGTGTTGGAGCCATAATCAGAGCTCTGATTTTTTCATCGTTTCTAGAAATTTTGTTGATCAGCGGAATACCAAAGGCTGCGGTTTTACCGGTACCTGTTTGGGCTTGGCCAATCATGTCTTTGCCTTGCAGTGCAATTGGGATGGATTGGGATTGGATTGGTGTGGCTTCTTCAAAGCCCAACTCAGTAATCGCCTGAATTACTTTCGGTTCAAGATCAAATTCTGCAAATGTCGTCAAATTTATTCAAACTCCTTCATAATGGTGGATGTGGTGGACAATCCACAATGTTGTCTGTATTCTTAAGTAGCGATATTATTGTATAAGTTTTCCCCAATACAGTGTCAGTTTATTTAGATCTACAACTGCATGTTTCTGTAATGAATTCGGGGAACCCTATCCGATACATCTTAAACGAATTTACCCTTTTTAAAACAGTTTAAATTTTAAGTGTTTCTCTGGACATAGGTCCCTACTCAAGAATATCCACATCGCATTATAGCACAGAACAATTCATGAATACCAGTAAGTTGCTTTCTGTATAATTTAAATGAGGTGAAAAAAAGTTGTTAAAAATAGTGTTAAACTGCTTAACCGTCATACTTGGAGCCGCTGCCATAGCATGCGGTTTTAATCTGTTTCTCGTCCCACATCACTTGCTGAGCGGTGGCGTAGCCGGGCTTTCCATGCTAATCGGCTATTTCACCAAATTTAATATCAGCACCATGTATTTTATTATCAATATCCCGATGCTTATTGCAGGCTGGTTTATTTTAGGCAAGCGTTTTATTAGCCTGAGCATTTTATCGGTTGTCGTTACAACATGGATTTTGGCCTTGGTCCCCGTACAATCTGTCGTGTCTGATCCTTTGCTGGCCTCTGTCTTTGGCGGGGTATTGGTCGGCGTTGGAGCTGGAATTTCCTTTCGGGTAGGAGGTTCTACAGGCGGTTTTGACATTATCGGCTCCATCGTCACCACCTATCGTGACTTTCCCGTCGGAACTGTACTTGTGGGCCTAAATGGACTGGTCATTCTCGCAGCAGGGTATTTGAACAATGATTGGAATATTGCACTGGCTTCCATGCTATCCATTTTTGTAACGGGTAAAGTATTGGATCAAATCTATGTAAGTCATACGAAGATCACCGTCTACATCATTACAGAGCATACTGACAAGTTGCTCAGCCGAATGTTGACCACGCCACGGGGTGTCAGCAAAATAAAAATTGAAGGTGCATTTTCACATACCGAAAAGGACATGCTGATGACTGTTACGACACGCTACGAGCTTGTAGAATTAAAACGTATCATTAAGGAAGTGGACCCTGCTGCTTTTGTGAATATTGTGGAAACAGTTGGAGTTATGGGTTCATTCCGACGAAGATAAGCACAAACCCAAGTGTCAAAATATCGTTTTTGTGGTACACTATATGTGCGCTGTTCCCATAGTATATAAAGACCAGCTTTACCTGCTATTTCACAGGCACTTTGCTTTTCCGAATCGTATTGAATGATTCTTTTGGAATGATTCCGAGCAGGAAAGGGTGATTTTTGTGGAAATGGAAACGGTAAAACTGTCCGACATTGTCTTAAGATGGTACCCGGAAATGCTTCCTTCTCTCAAAAAGAATGAGCTAAACTCGATGATTGTGCTTCGGGACGGGTTGTCCATACTCAAGCCAACGGATGCGCTAGAAATTATTCAGTACAGTATTTGTGAGCACCAAGACAACAACTATCTTCAATAAATTTTTTTCGCCAAATGCCGCTTCTTCCGGTTGCATCCACAACCGTGAAGAGAGCGGCATTATTTATGCCTATTTACAGATTCATCGGGCGATAGTTAGGTTAATCATGTAAGACTATGCCTGATGATGCCAGTATTAGTTACAAGTGTGTTGTTTTTCAGTCCATAACTTTACGTATAATCAGGTAAGCGCCATACATAAGGGAGAGAGTTAAGAAATGAATATGATTTGGGCAATTATGCTATTAGCCATGGGGATAAGTGGGAATGGCGACCAGTCAGTCAACGCTCCAAATGTAAAAGATACGGTGGCAACGACAATCAGCAGCGCGATGATTCAAGCACAACACAGTAACATAAAGGTAGATGCCTCCCATCCGCCGGATAAAATTGACCCCCAACCGACCACACCGTCTATTAAAGGCATCTATGTCACAGCCTATAGCGCAGGCGGTTCACGTATGACCCAACTGTTGGAACTGCTGGACAAGACAGATCTCAATTCCATGGTGATCGATATTAAGGACGATGCAGGCTACATTACTTATCCAACGACCAACCCCGAGCTTCTGAAATTGGGCAAGCCGCAAAAGTTCATCAAGGATATTTCCGGCTTGATGGACCGATTGAAAAAACATAATGTTTATCCGATTGCTCGTATTGTCGTATTTAAAGATACGGTACTGGCTAATAAAAATCCTGAGATGTCCTTCCGCAATGCTGATGGATCTGTCTGGAAAAACGGTAAGGGAGATGGATTCGTTAATCCCTATAATAAAGAAGTATGGGATTATAATGTCGCCATTGCCAAGGAAGCAGCAAAACTCGGGTTTAAGGAAATCCAATTTGACTATGTACGTTTCCCCGAAGGGTTTGAAAAAAGAGCAGACAAACTGAAATATACCAAATCAGACCAATCCCGCTCGGATACGATCGCTGAGTTCGTACAATATGCTCGCAAAGAGCTTGCCCCGCTTGGTGTGAGGGTATCAGTAGATATTTTCGGTTATGCCGCATCCGTTCCTGCGGCCGAGGGGATCGGACAGGATTTCACTAAAATCTCCGAAAATGTAGATGTCATTTCACCGATGGTTTATCCAAGTCACTACACGACAGGCTGGTTCGGTGTAAAAGACCCAGACAAAAATCCATACCAGACGATCAAAGGCTCCATGGTCGATACACACAAAAAACTTGATCCTACAGGCAAGCTCAAGCCAATTATTCGCCCGTGGATTCAAGACTTTACCGCAAGTTGGTTGGGAAGCGGGCATTATGCTAAGTATGGGAAAACACAAGTCGAGGATCAAATTCGAGCACTTAAGGACATGAAGGTGGACGAATATTTACTCTGGAATGCCACTAACCGCTATACAAGCGGGGTAAGTTACAAATAATCATCTCTCTGGACTTCTCTTAATTTTATACGAAATTTAGGGACTTATATCATTATATCAAAGGCTGCCCCGTTGTTTGGTGAACGGACGCAGTCTTTTTATTGCTGTTCAATTGTTGTAGTATCCCTTACAATAAAATTTACATGTTATGATATATATAAATAAAAACCCTAGTAAATGAGGACAATAAAAATGCAATTGACTCTAACCATGGGACAGAAATGGAAGCAGCTTTTTTACATTTTGCTCCCTATTCTGATTACCCAGCTTGCACTATCTGCCATGACTTTTTTTGATACGAATATGTCGGGGCACTTTTCCCCTGCCGATCTGGCTGGAGTAGCTATCGGAGTAAGCCTGTGGGTTCCTGTACAAACAGGCCTGAATGGAATCCTTATGGCTATTACCCCCATTGTATCCCAATTGGTCGGAGCACAGCGCAAAGATAAAGTCTCCTACTATGTCATTCAGGCTCTTTGGCTATCTCTCGCCCTCTCCATCGTCGTATTGATCGCTGGCATCATTCTGGTAAAACCGATATTGAACGGGATGAATCTGGAATTGAGAGTTCATAATGTGGCTTTGTACTATCTTTGTGCGATGGCCTTCGGTGTTGTTCCTCTATTTGCCTACACCGTCCTTCGCAGCTTTATGGATGCATTGGGGCAAACCCGTTTCACCATGTTAATTACGCTCATGTCGTTGCCCATCAATGTTTTATTGAACTATCTACTTATTTATGGTAATTGGGGTTTTCCCCGTTTGGGAGGTGTAGGCTCCGGGGTAGCAACGGCTACTACCTACTGGATTATTATGCTGGTTGCTGGTATTACTGTGCATCGGGGAAACATATTTGCCAAATACCAAATCTTCAGCAAAATATACGGGATCGCGGCTAGTGCTTTGAAAGAGCTTATCAAAATCGGGGTACCTATTGGATTTGCTATATTTTTTGAGACTGCCGTTTTTTCAGCCGTTACTCTCTTGATGAGCAGCTATAACACGGCTACCATAGCCGCTCATCAGACAGCGATGAACTTTGCTTCTACTCTGTATATGATTCCACTCAGTATTTGCATGGCACTTACGATTCTGGTCGGCTATGAAACAGGAGCTGCTCGTCCACGAGATGCCAAAGCTTATAGTGTAATGGGCATAAGCAGCGCAGTGGGCTTATCCTTGATTACAGCTATTGTGCTGCTTATCTGGGGTGAACAAGTCGCTCGGCTTTACTCTACCGACCCGCAGGTCATTCAATTAGCCCAGCATTTTTTAATCTATGCAATTTTCTTTCAGATATCCGATGCTGTCGCTACACCAACCCAAGGAGCACTACGTGGATATAAAGATGTCAATCCGGCTTTTTTGCTTACCTTCCTCTCCTATTGGGTTATAGGACTTCCTGTAGGCTATATACTCGCACGTTGGACTACATGGGGGCCTTACGGCTACTGGATTGGCCTGATTACAGGTCTGGCCGTAGGTGCTATTTTACTTCTCTGGCGTTTGGTTAGAGTGCAACATCGTTTTGCCGAACAAAAACAACACGCAAAGACTCCTTAGTCTTTGCGTGTCTCGATTACATATGCTGCACCCGTAGTTATTCGTTTTTTCTCTACAATCGCCACTTCTTTTAGCTCGGGGGGATATAAAAAGTGTCTCTCCACATGCTGTTCAATTTCTTCAAAAGCCTGTTCTTCATTCTCAGCAGCAAGAATAACGGTCAGCGCTCCTTCCGAACTGTCCACTTCTATTTTGAATAAATACATGGTGAATACCTCCTGATCCTATCAAAACTATAAAAATAGCGGATGACTCAGGTCATCCGCATAATCTCAATCTTTTCCCATATCAGAACTGAACTATTGAAATTATAAATGTAAAAAAGTTCTTATTATTGGGACAAACGCAAGGCCAGCTCATAAAGCTCCATGTTGAAATCTTTTTTAGTACTTACAACCTTGCCAATATCTGTAGCTACCAGCTTACCATCAATCGTTCCGCAAGCTTTGTCAGATACACCCTCAATCAATTGACGAACTGCAAAATCACCCAAACGGCTTGCCAGGTTACGGTCAAATGCAGTTGGTGTACCTCCACGTTGAATGTGTCCAAGCACTGTAACACGAGGCTCATAATCTGGACAGTTTTCTTGGATTACTTTGGCTACTGTTTCGCCTCTGCCTACACCTTCAGCAACGATAATGATACTGTGGCGTTTGCCATGTTTAAAATTTTGTTTCATCCGCTCAGATACTTCATTCAGGTCGAATTCTACCTCAGGTACCAAGATCGTTTCTGCACCGGAAGCCAGACCCGCATGGAGCGCAATATCGCCACAATGACGTCCCATAACTTCCACGATGGAAGAACGTTCATGGGAAGACATCGTATCACGCAGCTTGTTGATTGCGTCTACTACAATACTAACTGCTGTGTCAAAACCAATAGTATAGTCTGTGAAGGAAATGTCATTGTCAATTGTCCCTGGAAGACACATGGTTTTGATGCCTTGCTTGGTCAGTTTGTTAGCCCCTTGGTAAGAACCGTCGCCACCGATGACGACTACGCCGTCAATTCCACGATTACGCAAAATTTCAGCGCCACGCTTCTGTCCTTCTTCTGTCGTAAATTCTAGGCATCTTGCAGATTGAAGTACAGTACCCCCACGTTGGATAATATCTCCGACGCTTCTCAGGTCCATCGGGAAAATATCATCGTTCAGAAGGCCTTGATAGCCGCGTTGAATCCCGAAAACTTCCAATCCGAAATACAAACCGCTGCGCACAACGGCGCGGACTGCTGCGTTCATCCCTTGTGAATCTCCACCACTTGTTAATACTGCAATTTTCTTAACTGCTGTCATGAATTATGACCTCCTCAAAATAATCATATAAGCCTTCTTATCCATCGACTGTTTAATAAGAAAAACAGACGCATGAGCGGACTATTTTTCATTAAACGTCTCGAAACAGCGCGAACATCCTGCTGCTCATTAACTTTGGGGTCGGATAAATATAAAGCCAGCAATCCCTCGATAATCATCCGGTGAAAGGAGCTGGCAGGGACATCTGCAATATCAGCCCGCGCCCGATTCACTACGTAGGCGATCCGGTCCAGCATCATGTCGGTATCTTCATAATAATTGCAAAAGTTAAGATCTCCGCCCTTCCGGTCTTCGTCTTGATCGATTAGATAATCCAGCAAAATATGAAGACTGCACACATGTGGAAAATACGATGCATGTATTGAGGCAGCCCCCGCATCTGTGAGATGCCGGTCGCTGGCAGCAAGAAACAGCATAAAGACCCCCAGGGTTGAGCCAGTAGCCGCAGCAAACTCGTTCCAGCGCAGCTCGGGCGTACGGTCTTTATGAATCGACCACCAGTCCAAAAGCGCTTGTTCCCGCAGCTCGGGTTTAATATGCTTGTATACTTGCAAATCCGTGTATAATCGCGCCAAGTCCTGAACGTAAGGCATTGCCGCCTCATAGCCCGGAAGCCTGCTTACACAAGACTGACAGGTTGTCACCAGCCCAGTCAAATAACCGCCATCCTCCTGCTCACGACGCAACTCATAATAATTCACTGGCCTAGCCGCCGGATTAACCGCATCCAGCATAGACTGATGCAGCAACCTAAAATCATCCGGGTCCATCGACGTACTGCGATCACACAGGTTGTCCAGATAGTCGCTAATCGTCTGGTACGCCACAATCAGCGGAATGAGTATCTGCCGGTCAGACATATTGGCTGCGGCATAAACCGCTCCCCCCACGCAGTGAAACGTCTTCTCTGCTATGCTCGCAAGCGCCTGGCTTCTCAGCTCAGGGTCCGGAATTTGCTCGGCCTTGCTCTTCCAGTTACTCAATTCTCGTTTCGTTTCAGGGAGAATGTGCTTGTACATTCGGCTCATTAGACCTATGGGGCCTCTCGGTACTTGATAACGTCCTTGCTCAACATAACTCAAATGACGGTGCCTCCACATTGTTGTCTACGTAATTATACCTATCCAAACCATATTCATTATAATATGATCGACCTTTTAGCACAAATGAACAACCTCACTTTTTTTCTTTTAATATTCAAGAAAAATGAGATATTGTAGTAGAAATGTCCTATCTATCCCTTATCATCTGCCAGCTTCACATCTTGCTTCCCCTCTCCCATGCTAGCCTGCTTCCATTTTCCGAAAACGTAATAAAAAATAACTGCTACGGCTGAAATTATAAATCCAACTGGGAAACTCCACCATACCGCATCCAGACCATACTCATCGACAAATGCATAGGCCAAAGGTATACGAATACCCCATAATGAAATAATGGTAATTAAAAGCGGTATCATTACAGAACCCGTAGATCGCACAACGCCTGTAATGACATTGGTAATACCGAATATTACAAAAGACCACAAAGTGATCAGATTAATATGCATTCCCAGTTCCAATGCCCCTCCTGTTGAAGGAAGAAACATCAGCAAGGCTTGACGGTTAAATACGTAAATAAATATAACTGCCCCACCAGTCAATACAAAATTATACACAATCCCAATCCAGGTTGTCCTGCGCACTCGATCCCAGCGACCGGCACCGATATTTTGAGCGGCGAAGGAAGATACGGCTGCACCTAACGCCATAGCCGGCATCTGCACATAGCTGGATAAATTGTTGGCCGCTGTGTAGGCTGCCGCTGCGACTGTCCCGTAGCCGTTGATCAGATTCATTAAAGCAATCGCACTGGTGGAAACAGCAATCATTTGCAGTCCCATTGGAACTCCCTTACGAATAAGGGTCCAAATAATCTTCCAATCAAATGTAAGCAAGTAAAGCTCTGAAGATGTAATGCGCAAAAAATATTTTACACGATATAGGTAAATGAGAATCAACACAAAGCTGATCCCTTGGGCAATCAGGGTAGCTGCAGCAGAGCCTCCGATACCCATAGCAGGAATCGGTCCCCATCCGAATATAAATAGCGGGTTGAGTAACACATCCAGCACGACGGAAACGAGCAGGAAATAAAACGGTGTTTTGGAATCTCCAGCTCCCCTCATTACGGTCATGATGTAGTTATAACCGTACAAAAAGGGCATGCCTGCGAAAATAATGCGCGTATACGTGATCGCCATATCCACCGATTCGGCAGGGGTATTGAGCACATGAAGAATCCAAGGTGAGCCTACAAACCCAATAATACCTATAGCAACAGCGAGCACCAGGAAAAAGACAGCGCTTGTACCTACTACACGCTTCGTTTCTGCTATGTCACCCGCTCCGATATTTTGTCCGATCAGAATCGTAGCCGCCATGGTGACCCCAAAAATCGAGCTGATCAGAAAAAACATTATAATGTTTCCATTCGAAGCGGCAGTCAACGCAGCTTCTCCCAGAAACTTTCCAACCCAGATTGAATTAATCGTTCCATTCAAGGATTGCAAAATGTTTCCGAACAGCATCGGCAAAGAGAACATAAACAGCGTTTTGGCAATGGGACCTTCAATCAGGGAAGGCTTACGATTAGCCTCTGCTGCACTCATTTTCTCAACTCCTTCAAATTAAAAATAAGTCATACTTCGTTTTATTACGTATAATACCCTATTCCAGTTCAACCTTCTCAAATGATAAACGTTTTTACGCAAAAAAGCGCAGTTCCTTAAATTTAAGGAACTGCGCTCTCAATTCATCGTTTAACCGTAATATATAAGACATCCGTAAAAACGGAACATTTCTTACAATTCAGTTACACTTACAGTTTGTTTACGTTAGCTGCTTGTGGTCCACGGTTACCTTCAGTAATTTCGAATTCAACCTCTTGACCTTCTTCCAAAGTTTTGAAACCTTCGCCTTGGATTGCGGAGAAATGTACAAATACATCCTCGCCACCCTCAACTTGAATGAAGCCATAACCTTTTTCTGCGTTAAACCATTTAACTGTACCTTTCAAGTGAACAACCTCCTAAAAATACCGCCATCTATGGCGAATATCCATATTATACTTCATGCTTTTTCACATTGCAATTGGTCTTTTTCCGGATTTTAGGGTCTGGAATGATTTGCTTTTGCGGCAGAAACTGCGGTATCATGAACCAAAACATCTATTAAAATCGGAGACATGCATATGATGAAAAAACACGAAATATACAAAAAAGACAAGTGGAATATGATGACTGTCGAGGTGCAGGGCCGTTACATCGTTCTACGGGAAATATCCGATGATTGGGGCGAGGAAGCCCACACATTTTTGAGCCGTCCAGCGCTGATGCATTGGGCCGAAAATCGTTTTCCCAAGCAGTCCTTTCAAGATAATGAGGAAGAATGGCAGCGGATCATGAACGCTTTCAAACAGGTGTAGCCTATTCATGGTGTCCAACAGCTATCTCATCTTCATTATTCTGGCCTTTACGCTGGGCGGAGTGCTGATCATGAAGCGTGAAACGATACCGACTCCTCTCAAGAAGTGGATGGCCCTCACTGCCGTAATCATGATTTGCCTTGCCTTTTATCTTATTGTATACAGCTTATTAAATATAGGTTCCAACCCACAGTAGGAAAATTATACTTTCAGGGGCAAAAGGTCATACTATGGCATAACAAGCCATGGTATAAGGAGGATATGCCGTTACATGCATCCTGTAAAACCTCTTGCCCTGCTGCTTACGGCAAGCGTGGCGGTTTCTTCGTTTTGGCATCCGTCCCTTACCAACGCAGCCCTATCCCACATTACGTTCGATCAGAGGAGGCTCTCCATGAGTGAAATTGTAAAACGCGCTGATGCGCCAGTGGAAAATACATGGAAACTGGAAGACCTGTTTCCCAGTCGCAAGGCATGGGATCAAGAATACGAAGAAGTCAAACAATTAGCCAAAAAGGCTGCCCAATTTCAGGGCAAGCTCAATTCAGCTGAAGCGATTGGCGACTGCTTTAAACTCGAAGATGAGCTATCGCTCAAAACTGAGCGTGTATATGTGTACGCACATCTTCATCATGATGAAGATACGGCTGAACCTACATATCAGGGGCTTTCGCAAAAGGCCAAAAAGCTAGGCGTAGAAGTCAGCGAGTCTCTTTCGTTCGTCACACCTGAAATTTTGGCACTGCCGGATGATCAGCTTGATGCCTTTATTGCAGATCCGAAGCTTTCCGATTATAAATTTACGCTTCAAGAGATGAAGCGGGAAAAAGCACATGTTTTAGGCAAAGCAGAAGAAGCCCTGCTCGCTCAGGTGGGCAATCTGGCTCAAGCCCCGCAAACAATTTTCGGAATGCTCAACAACGCGGATTTGAAGTTTCCAAAAATCAAGGATGAGCATGGCAAAGAGGTCGAGCTGACTCACGGCAGCTACATTCAATTTCTCGAAAGTCCACACCGCGAAGTACGTGAACGTGCTTTTAAAGCGGTATATGACACGTATGCCAAAAATAAAAATACGATTGCTTCTACATTGAGTGCCAATGTGAACAAAAATATTTTTTATTCTCGTGTTCGCAAATACCCTTCCGTATTGGAGATGTCACTATATGGTGATAATATTCCGAAGGAAGTGTATACGAACCTTATTGACACCATTCACGAAAGCTTGCCCCTGCTTCACCGTTATATTAAGCTGCGTAAAAAGTTGTTAGGTGTGGATGAGCTTCATATGTATGATTTATTCGCTCCGCTTGTGGACGAATACAAAATGGACATTACGTATGAGGACGCCAAAAAACAAACCAAAGAAGGCCTTAAGCCTCTGGGCGCAGACTATCTGGCTTCATTGCAAAAAGGCTATGACGAGCGCTGGATTGATGTATACGAAAATGAAAATAAGCGTACAGGCGCCTATAGCTGGGGAGCTTATGGCACCCACCCTTATGTGCTTCTAAATCATAAAAATAACCTGAACAGCATGTTCACGCTTGCGCATGAAATGGGGCATGCGCTGCATTCGTACTATTCAGACAACGCATTGAAGTACCGGGATGCACAGTATACCATTTTCCTGGCTGAAGTGGCTTCCACTACTAACGAAGCTTTGCTGATGGATTACTTGCTGAACAAATCTACCGATCCAAAAGAGAAAATGTACCTCCTCACCTACTATGCGGACCAATTCCGGACAACGGTATTCCGTCAAACGATGTTTGCAGAATTCGAGAAGATTGTACATGAGCGTGCTGAACAGGGAGAATCCCTTACACCGCAGCTTTTATCGGAGATTTATTATGATCTGAATGTAAAATATCACGGGTCTGGCATGAAAGTAGACAAAGACATAGAAATGGAATGGGCACGAATCCCTCATTTTTATAACAGTTTTTATGTCTACAAATATGCTACTGGCTTCTCGGCCGCAACCAGTTTTTCAAAACAGATTCTGGAAGAAGGCCAGCCCGCTGTTGACCGTTACTTGGGCTTCCTAAAGAGCGGCGGCAGTGATTATTCAATTAATATTTTGAAGAAGGCTGGCGTTGACATGTCCTCTCCACAGCCGATTCGCGAAGCGATGAGTGTATTTGAGGAAGTCATTACGGAAATGGAAAAGCTAACTGAAGGAAAGTAAAACCGTGCACACTTAGAATCCCGCATGAAAAAGATGCACGGATAAATCCCTTGTCCATGGCGGACAAGGGATTTTATAATGTAACGGGAGGAGGTGGCATTTTGAAAACACAATGGTCTTTGATCGCTGCACTTGTTATAGCTTTGTTAACAGCTGTTTTTGCTGTTATTAATGTCAATTCGGTTCAAGTGAACCTTCTGTTTAGCAGGGTTAGCATTCCTTTGATTCTGCTTATTCTCGGTTGCACTCTTCTGGGTGGACTTATTGTCGGTTCTTTCGGTATTTTCCGCCAATATAGACTTCAGAGAGAGATCAAACGTTTAACTAATCAGCTGCATACCCTACAAGAAGAGCACACAACCGCAGTGGAAGCATATGCAAATGTGTCCGATGACACGACTGGCATGCTGTCTACATCCGACCCAGGTATAGAGCAACCGTCCTCTAACCCCGATCGGTTGTCCAAATGAGGAGGAGCAACAAATGACCATTCAATTAAATGAACACTATATCATGAGCTTTTTGAATCAGCTGCTGAACACGCCTAGTCCTAGCGGATACACACATCATGTGATGGAGCTAATTCGTAAGGAAACCGAAAACCTAGGGGTACCCATCGAATGGAATGCAAAAGGCGGTGCTATCCTGACATTGGAAGGTCAAGAAACGGACCGTACCGTGGCGCTCAGTGCGCATGTGGACACCTTGGGCGCAATGGTACGGTCGATTACAACGCAAGGAACCTTACGCCTGACATCTGTGGGCGGTTTCATGATGAATAGTATCGAGAACGAATACTGCCTTATTCATACCCGAAGCGGACAAACGTATACAGGCACGATTCTGTCCAGCCATCCATCCGTGCATGTCTATGATGATGCACGGAGCTATGAACGCAAGGAGAGCCATATGGAAGTACGGATTGACGAGCTTGTCGAGTCAAAGGAAGACGTGCTTGAGCTCGGTATTGCAGTGGGCGATTTTATTTCCTTCGATGCGCGGCCGGTCGTAACGCCTAGTGGATTTATCAAGTCGCGGCACTTGGATGATAAAGCTAGCGTAGCGGCACTGTTTGGTTTATTGGAATCGGCTGTACATGGGGGCTGGAAGCCTCGACATACCGTTAAATTGCTCATTTCCAACTATGAGGAAGTGGGGCACGGAGCGGCATACATACCGGAAGGAATCAGTGAGATGATAGCTGTCGACATGGGCTGCATAGGTGAGGATCTGAGCTGCAAGGAAACTGATGTTTCTATCTGCGCCAAAGATTCCTCTGGTCCTTATGACTATAATATGACGACCCGTCTGATTGAGCTGGCCAAGGAGCTGAATATTCCGTATGCGGTAGATATTTATCCGCATTATGGTTCGGACGCTTCAGCTGCGCTTAAAGCAGGCAATAACATTCGTGCTGCTCTGATTGGACCTGGCGTACACGCCTCTCACGCAATGGAGCGCACGCATAAGCTGGCCGTAGTGAACACTGCCCGTCTGCTCGCGGCTTATGTAACAGCCTAATCACTTTACGCTGCATGGAGAACAGGTACACATACTTCTACAAAAAAGCAAGCCTCCATTCTAAATGGAGACTTGCTTTTGTATTGTTAAGATTTACTTTGTTCAATTTGCTCGGCTAGCTCATTCAAATAAGTCCAGCGTTCCATTTGGTGCTCCAGATGCTGTTCGGCCTGCGCTTGCTCAGCCATAAGCTCCTGCAACCGTGCCGAATCGCTAAAAGATTCCTCCATCTGTCGCTGAATGTCAGCCAATTTCTGTTCGGCTTGTTCAATCAGCTCATCAATCTGCTCATATTCCCGCTGTTCCTTAAAGGTAAATTTAAGCTTGGTTTTACCTGTCCCCTTGACTGATTCGGAAGAACCCGCCGACTTAGATGTAGAAGAACGATTCGAGGAAGTCGTACCCGTCGAGTCAGACGCATTCGCAGAAGATGGAGCATTTTTACTGATCCATTCTGAATACTCGCTATAGTCGCCCACATGTACACGTACCTGCCCATTCCCTTCGAATGCGAGTATTTTGTCCACGGTCCGATCCAGGAAATAACGATCATGAGAGACGATAAAAACTACGCCTGGGAATTCATCCAGATAATCTTCCAAAACAGATAGGGTCTGAATATCAAGATCATTTGTCGGTTCATCCAGCAAGAGTACGTTCGGTGCGGACATTAAGACACGTAGCAGATACAAGCGGCGTTTTTCGCCCCCGGACAGCCGAGAAATAACCGTCCATTGCGCGCTTGGAGCAAACAGAAAACGCTCCAGCATCTGCGCAGCTGTAATCGTCGAACCGTCGGCCGTACGGATCACTTCGGCTTCTTCCTTAATATATTCAATGACACGCAATGATTCGTTCATTTCCTGATGCTCTTGGGTAAAATAACCAAGCTTCACCGTCGGTCCCAGTACAACACTCCCGGAATCGGGTTCTACACGCTGGGCAATCATTTGAAGCAGAGTGGATTTTCCACTACCATTAGGCCCCAGAATACCCACTCGATCACCAGGAACCGCAATGTAACTCAAATCCTGAATCAGCTGACGGGTATCTACCGATTTGGACAGATGCTCGATCTCCAATATCTTTTTACCCAGACGTGTGGAGGCGACAGACATATCTACAGATCCAGAACGAGCTTCCGGTTGCTGATCCTTAAGCTGCTCATATCGATCAATACGCGCCTTCTGCTTGGTCGAACGAGCCTTTGCTCCTCGGCGAATCCAGGCCAGCTCATTACGCAGCAGGTTCTTCCTTTTCTGCTCCGAAGACGCTTCTCGTTCCTCGCGTTCTGCCTTTAGCTCCAGAAACCGAGTATAGTTAGCTTCATAACGGAACAGGCGACCATGATCCAGCTCTAACATAACATTAGCAACTCTATCTAGAAAATAGCGATCATGCGTGATCATTAACAACGCACCGCGTCTTTTTTGCAAATATTGCTCCAACCATGCAACGGACTCATTATCAATATGGTTGGTAGGCTCGTCCAGAATGAGCAGCTCACAGGGCTGGATCAGAGCCGCAGCCAAAGCAACCCGTTTACGTTGTCCCCCGGAGAGAACGCCCATACGAGACTCAAACTGGGTGATCCCCAGGCGGGTAAGTATATTTTTAGCCTCACTCTCCAGCTGCCACGCTTGGAACGTATCCATCTGCTGACTTGCTCGCAACAGGCGACTTTGGAGCTCCTCTCTCCCCGGATTCAATTCCAGTAATTCCATGGTTTCCGTATATTCTCTCACTGCTTTCATTTCAGGCTGGTTGCCATGGAAAATATGCTGGAGGACCTTCATCTCGGGATCAAACTCCGGATTTTGTGCCAGATACTGAATTCGCACATCGTTGTTTACTGCAATATTGCCATCATCTGGTGGCTCCAAGCCGGAGATTACACGTAAAAACGTCGATTTTCCGGTGCCATTTACTCCAACAACCCCTATTTTGTCACGCTCATCCATGCCAAAGGAAACATCCTCGAACAACATTTTCTCGCCGTAGCTTTTTGTTATATGTTCAACGGTCATAATATTCATTACAGATTCCCTACTCTTCCCCAAATTTGTGATGCATCTTGTTTATTTTAACACAGACACAGCCAATGATTAAAAAAACCGTTAGCTGAACAAGCCAGTACGGTTTTTAGGAACAACATGTCAGGATTTTTGGATTCCGGGTTCACAGCCATGCATAAATAAGTTAGATGCCAATGCAGCCGTCTGATCGACGTCACCTTCACGGAAATCTTGATTCAACAAAATATCCATTTTTAAGCGTTCAAGCATACCAATGAATGCCTTTGCATGAAATTCAGGCTGCGGCACCCCCTCTGACGCCAGTTTATTTTTGACCAGATCGGTATAATCTTGAATAAATCCCCGCATGAACTCTATGAGATCAGGGTCACTATTAGGAGTCATAAAAAATAATTTAGTATGCTGCTTGCGTTGGTAATAATAGTGAAGATGCAAATTGGCCATCCGCAGCAGTCCCTCTCCCAAAGTACGATTGACCAATGCGCCTTGCATTTCGGTTAGATATTGTTCGCAATCTCTACGAGTAACTGCTGTAAATAGCTGCTCTTTACTTTTAAAGTACAAATATACCGTGCCTTTAGCCACACCCGCTTGTTCTGCAATTTCGGAAATTTTGCTTTCATAAAAACCTTTGGTGCCGAAGACAGTGTAAGCGGCGTCTAAAATAGCTTCATATTTATCTCTGTGCATATCCCCCATCTTTGCACCTCCTGAAACCATGATTGAAGCATGCAGGTATTCCCTAAAACGATCTTCAAGCTCATGTTCAGAGTATAAAGAAAATGCCTACAAGAGCGACCAATCCTCCGAAAATAGAGCTAATGCTATTCACCCGATCATTGCTCATCCAATGCCAGCCTCGCAGATAGACTGTCGTTTGTCCACAATGCGAGTCTACTTCAACTTCCCGCTTGCAAACTGGGCAGGAACGCATCAATTGCACCGTAGCACCAAGATAGGAATCGGCAAAGGCACCAGCAACGCCGGATATTCCTCCAATCAGTGCCCACAGCCATAACGGCAATGCCTGCATTCCTACGGCGTGTCCAAAGCCCCAGGCGCCTATTCCGATCAGTATGCCACCGGCCAGGGCCGCAGCCGTTCCCAATACAGATACTCCTCCTGAGGTTCCTGGTGTCAGTACCTTCCCAGTAAGCACCGAACGGGGCGGCTTACGACTCAGGCTTCCAAATTCCGTTGCCCACGTATCGGATGTGACTGTAGCCATGACACCAACAAATGCCAGTTGCCAGGCAACATGAGGCCAAATCGCATAACCCAGGCATAGCAGCATGCCTAATCCTCCATTGGCCCACACTTGCCCTGCATCCCGATTGCCTGTTTTGGCATACGATTTTTCGAGCTCAGCCTTGCGCTCCTTTTTGAACTTCGATAACAGGGTGGACGTGATAAAAAATAAGAGCAATGTGCCAAACCAAAACAGGTTGCCCGCCCCATAATACACCGTTCCCATCAGTACAGCCGCAGCAAAGCCGGATAAGGTTAAGGATTTTTTATAAAATGCAGCCCCTGCCACCACAGCAGCGGAAAGCAATCCGATGATCCAGTCCATGATATACCCCCGCTTTGAGATGAATCTCTGTTTTGCGCTTATCCTTCTGTATAACATTGTACAATGCTGTACGCTTATATAAAAGCCGTGTCCCATGCTTTCGCACAGAACACGGCCTTCACAAGGCTTGCCTATGGGAGTTACTTATACCTCCCAACCACCACCAAGAACATGCTTTTTTAAATCATCTTATTTATGCGGCTGTAGATTTAGCCGATGGTAAAGCTTCCCTGACGGTCACTCCCCCAATAAAGCTCAAAGTGGTCCCCGCTCGCAGTAGGCCCTACACCCGCCGGAGTACCTGTAAAAATAATATCCCCCTCACCCAGTCCATATTGAGTCGCTATATATTCAACGATATGCTGGATGGAGAAGATCATATCTTTGACATGCCCACGCTGCACCTCTTGTCCATTTTTGAACAAAGAAAAATCCTGCTGCCCCAGTATGTTCAAGCTCTCTAAGGGCAAGAACGGTGTCACAGGTGCAGACGATTTGAAGCCTTTGGCAGCAGTCCATGGATGACCCTTTTTCTTAAGCATACTTTGTACATCTCGCAGGGTAAAATCAATCCCCAATGCAAAAGCGTTCAGACACGCATCAGCGGTCATGCCTGGTTCGTAGTTACGTCCTACAGCCACAACCAGTTCAGTTTCAAAATGAATATCTCCCTTACCTTGAGGAAGCTCCAGCGTAGCACCATCCAGCGGCACAACTGCATGAGATGGCTTCAAGAAAATCATAGGTTCTGTGGGAACATCATTCCCCAGTTCCTCTGCATGCAGCTTATAATTGCGTCCGACACAATAAACATTACGAATTTCCACGTTCATTACGATCCGTCCCCCTTCCGCGTATGTAGTCCAATTGATTAACGAATAAGTTTACGTATATAGTGCCATATCCGGGGCTTGGGAAGCAAAAATACCTGCTCCCAGCGATCCGGCCAGTTGGTACAAATCATCAATTCAGGATGCAATGTGGACAATCTCCGCATGATACGCCGGTCATCCACCGTCCACGCCATGACTGTAATACCGCGTGAGGTTAGATCTTTCAAGAGCTTTCGGTCCAACCGTGGATAGCCCATAGATAAAAAAGAACATCGCAGATTTTCTAATTGCTTTGCCAAATCGTTCGGACGCGCATCAATAATGAGTCCGGTACGGATGTCAGGTGCCAGTTCTTTTGCTCGGCGCAGTGCCGTACGCTCAAAAGAGGTTAAGACCACCTCGCCCTCCATCCCTCTCATCACAATTTCACGAAGGACGGCTTTTTCTAGTCCCGGATATATATCACCAGCAGTTTTAAGCTCGATATTGAGCGATACACGCCCCCGGCACAAATCAAGCACTTGGGCGAGGGAAGGAATAGGTTCCCCGTGATATTGTTCATTTTTCCAGCTACCTGCGTCAAGTCGTTGCAAGTCTTTCCAATCTGTATCCTTTACTCGTCCCATACCATTCGTCGTTCGCTCCAAGGTAAAGTCATGAATGACCACCGGAACACCGTCCTTTGATAGCTGTACATCCAGTTCAATCCAGTGCACAAAAGGCTGCTCCAGCGCAAGCTTAAAGGCTGCTATCGTGTTTTCAGGAGCAATCCCTGAGAAACCACGGTGTGCAACGCACAAATGATCCATCCCGCTATGACCTCCATCTACAAAGGAGTATCTTATACCATCGTTTCGTCCATACTCATATTAACCACTTCTTGCTTACTTCTACTGAGCGCTTACCGTCCCATCCACACCTACCGAAATATTTTTTGGTGACAGTGCCGCTACTTTCTGCAAGATTTTGCTGGCCTCTGCATCTTTCAATGGGATCGGTTGACCCAGCTCCGCTCGGTAAGGGGTTAGCTTCATCTTACAAACCCCGTTACGGGTGCAGGTGGCTTGAAATATCGCTGTATCCCAAGTGGCTGGTATCGTTGATTTAGAAAAAATGAAATTGCCTGTGCTGTATGCAATCCATTTACCTTTATATTGCTCCATCCCTTGCAGCACATGAGGATGCCCGCCAACGACAAGATCGGCCCCGGCGTCAATAAAAGCGTGCGATAACTCAGTTTGATGAGGTTCAAGCGCCGTAGCTCGCTCCTTGCCCCAATGGGCAACCACTATTACCAAATCAGCCTGATTTCGTGCCTCTCGAATGGAATTTACGATAGCGGTCGAATCATAGGCCCCTGCTACACCAGGCTGTTTGGCACCCGCATTCCAGTTGGCTTCAGGCATAACACGTGTAGCCCCCAACAATGCAATTTTAATCCCGTTACGTTCAAAATAATGTGGTGCATACGCTTCTTGTGCATTGCGTCCGGCTCCAGCATGAGCTATACCCTTTTCATCCAAATATTTCAGGGTATCCAGTAATCCGCTTGTCCCCTGATCCAAAATATGATTGTTGGCCAAATTTACAGCATCGATCCCTGCCGCTGCCATTGCAGTTAGCGCTTTAGGCGAAGATTTATACACATACGTTTTATTTAACGCACCGACGCCATTAGTAGTCACCGGTGTTTCCAAATTGGCAATCGTCAGATCGTCTTTATGGAACAAGCTCCCGAGATATTGGTATGGAAAATCATATCCCTTCTGCTCAAGCCTCTGCTCAACCTTACCTGAAAACTGCACATCACCTATGAAGTGAAGTGTAACTGCTTGGGAATTTGCATCGTCCGTGTTCGATGGTTTGACGTCCTCCGCTCCTCTCTTCTCGGCGGGTGTATCATCATCGTTGTTTACATCCTTCTTTGACGATTCCTCCTGTGCGTGCCCCTCTTTTTCCGGTGATGAGTTTGTTTCTAAAGAGCTGCCTTCAGAGGCATTCGTGTCGGGCGTAGTCACAGGACGACTGTTTGTGTCTGGAATAGTCGACTGCTTCGTTTCATTCACATTTTCACTAACTAAGGGAATAGAGTTCTTATCATCATTAGCAGATTCCGTATGGGTGTTCTTTTTAGCTTGCGAATACTCGGCATTGTCGGCAAGAGAACCACTACTATCGCGTTCAAATATGTAATAATAACCGAAAAGACCTACAATCATGAACAGCAGGACCAGATTTGTAATGATCCATGCCTTGCCTATTTTTGGTTTTCTCGTTCTCTTCCGACCTTCATTTCTCTGTGACCTGGGAGGGTACATTCTTCACTCCTTCTATGCTTTTCCATATGCATGCATTCCTTATTAGCTGGCGAATTTTACACCTTCTCCATTATATATCAGATTTCAATATAAATAGAACCCCTCGCCTGGATCGCGAAGGGTTCATCATTGAAGATTTACACCTGTACCTTAACGGCTTCCTGCTGTGCCACTTGAACAGCATTGGAGGCCCACTCCTTGGCCTGACGAATGCAGTCCGGCAACCCGATCGCATCATAGCCAGCACCTAAAACGTACACCCCTGGCATCGCTCTGCGTAGCTCTTCCCGCAGATCAGCGATCGCCTGTGGGTGCCCCACCGGATATTGTGGCATAGAATTACGAAGACGCGTAATTTCCGTGAACAGCGGAGTTGCTGTAACTCCCATCATCTCTTTCAAATCCTTACGCACCACCGTAATCAGCTCATTATCCAGTAATTCTACTGTTTCCTCAGCTCCTGCACGCCCTACATAACAACGCAACAGTACCTTATCGTCCGGGCTGGTATGTAGCCACTTGGCAGACGTCCACGTACATGCGGTCACGCTGCGACCTTCCTTGCGAGGAACCAGAAAACCGGAGCCGTCAAAAACGTTCTCAATATCTGTTTTATTAAAGGCCATGACCACGTTCGCTACGGATACATATTTTACAGCTTCCAGTGCAGCCACATTTACATGCTCTCGCAATAGCGGGGCTGCAGCGAAGTTAGGAGTCGTTATAAAAATATCGTCCGCCTCCAGCGTCTCTCCGTTGTCCAACATCACACGATAGGGACTTTCTTCACGTTCCGCCGTCTTTGTGAATTGTGTAACAGCAATTCCGGTGCGTAAATCACAGTCATACAAGTCATTCAGTAATGCATGCACCAAACTTTGCAAGCCTTGACGGAAAGTCAAAAAGGCGCTTTTCTTCGTACCTGTATGCGTTTCAGTTGGTTTCCGCCCTGTCCTCATCCCGTGAATGAGGCTTCCGTATTGCTGCTCCACCTCAGCAAACTGTGGAAAAGTAGCCTGCAAACTTAGCGTCTTCATGTTGGCAGCATAGATTCCCGCCAGCAGTGGCTCAGTTACATTTTCCAGCACTTCTTTGCCCAGTCGGCGTTCAATAAAATCACCCAGCGCCTCATCTCCAGGTTCACGTCGAGGCGGAATAACAAAATCCATCATAGCCCGCATTTTTCCACCTAAAGAAATCAAACCACTACGTAAAAATGGTTTCAGCTCTGTTGGGATGCCCAGCACCAGCCCAGGAGGCATCGGATGAAGCTGACCTTCATGCAAAATATATGTCTTTTTAGCCTGAGGGTTCGTGCTTACCAACTCATGATCCAGCTCCAGCTCTTTGGCCAGGTCAATCATGGCCGTTTTACGGGCCAGAAAGGAATCTGGCCCCTTTTCAATGACAAAGCCATCTTTGTGCAATGTTTCAATTTTTCCGCCCAGTACAGGGGCTTTCTCCACCAGCGTAATTCGAGGTGTGTAGCCAGCTTCTTTATACATTTTCCGTGTATAAAAAGCAGTACTAAGCCCGGTCAAGCCTCCGCCTACAATTACAATATTTCGTACCTTTTGCTCCATTATGTCCTCATCCCTTTTTCAATTGGTCTATGATGACATCACTAAGCGTCTCCATATAAAGTGGGTCACTGTTAAGTGAATCAATACGCTGAAAACGCATATCCAATTCGTTTGCCAAAGCCTGTGCTTCAATATCCAGATCGTATAACACCTCTAAGTGATCAGAAACAAAGCCGACTGGCGCAGCCAGCACATACTCCACTTGCTCTTCCTTAAGACTATGCATGGTATCCAAAATATCTGGTCCCAGCCAAGGCTCTGCTGTACGACCGGCACTTTGCCACGTAAACTGCCAGTTGGTAATTCCCGCCTTATCTGCAACAGCCTGCGAAGTAGCCATTAATTGCTCCACATAAGGATCGCCCATAGCCAAAATCCGCTCAGGCAAGCTGTGCGCGCTGAACAGAACACGAACCTCGTCCCGCTTGGCTCCTGCTTCTTCGAAAAGCGCCAGTTTTGCGTTCACACGCTCAGTCAGCGTCTTGATCAGCTTTGGATGGAGATGATAGCTCTCCACAAATGATATCGCCAGACCCAATTCCTGTGCCTTAGCCTGCGCACGCTTGATATAAGTACCTACACTCATAACGGAATAATGCGGAGCCAGCACAACACCCACTGCCGTACGAATGCCGTCTTGTACCATTGCTGCGACACCGTCCTCAATAAACGGTTTGGCGTGTTTGAGCCCCTGATAACACACAAATTCTATGTCCGGGTTGCGATTTTCCCGATTCAAGGTTTCCTGCAGGTTGTGAACCTGTCGATCTGTATTCTGACGCAATGGAAACACGCCGCCCACAATGGCTTCGTAGCGATCTTTTAGTTCCTTTAACTGCTCCGGTGAGGGAGCATGACCACGGCGAATATGTGTATAATACGCTTCAACCTGATCCAGACTCTCCGGCGTCCCGTAGGACATGACCAGTACACCCACTTTGGTTTTCATTAGCATATCCCTCTTATCTTTTCTAGTTGTATTAATTTTTTGACAAAACAGAACGAGAATACTCGTGTACATAATGGGTAAGCTCTCTTAGCTTATCTAGCGAGGCTTCAGGAAATAAACCGTGACCGAGATTAAAAATGTAGCCAGGCTCCAGAATGCCTTCATCTACGATAGTTTTTGCATACTGCTTAATCACATCCATCGGCGCAGTAAGCACATACGGGTCCAGGTTCCCCTGCACACCAAAACGGTTCCCCAAGCGACG
The DNA here is from genome assembly GCF_050516475.1 of Paenibacillus ottowii. Taxonomy (NCBI): domain Bacteria; kingdom Bacillati; phylum Bacillota; class Bacilli; order Caryophanales; family Paenibacillaceae; genus Paenibacillus; species Paenibacillus ottowii. Next base: position 3,918,176 of record NZ_CP191577.1, read on the forward strand.
ACGGCCTTCAGGTATACTTACCCGCCAGTCCAGTCCGATCACATCGGCTTTTACCCCGCTCAAATGCGGAAGCAATTCACCGGAGCTTACGCCCGGAAAATAAATTTTAGGCACATTCAGATCAGATAACTCATGGAAAATACGTACAATGGTCGGCAATACAAAAGTTTGAAAATCATAAGGTGAAAGTGCACCTACCCAGCTATCAAACAATTGAAAAGCTTTGCCACCGTTAGCAATATGGGCCCGTACATATGTAATAACCATATCTCCCAATTTACCCATCAGACGGTGCCACAGTTCAGGCTCTCCATACATCATTGCTTTGGTGCGAATATATCCCTTGGAGGGTCTTCCTTCTATTAAATAGCTGGCAATAGTAAAAGGCGCTCCAGCAAATGTGATCAATGGCACGTTCAGCTCACGGTCTAAAATACGGATCGTTTCCAAAATATGACCCAAATCACGTTCCACATCAATCGGACGCAAGTTGTCTACGTCTGCCGCTGAACGGATCGGATTATCAATAACCGGGCCGATATTTTTGACAATATCAAAATCAACCCCTAGCGAGGCTACCGGATTCATAATGTCAGAATATAAAATTGCAGCGTCCACCCCCAGCTTGCGCACGGGCATCAACGTCACTTCTGCGGCCAACTCGGGCTGACGACAAATTTCAAGCAGCGTGTATTTTTCTTTAATTTTGCGATACTCAGGGTCATACCTTCCGGCCTGCCGCATGTACCATACGGGAATATGATCCACAGCTTGCTTGCGGCAAGCGCGGATAAAAGTATCATTGTAGGTCATGACTTCAGCCTCCAGTTCGAATCATAAATGCTATATTTTAATTATGCCCTTTTTCAAGAGTCGTAACAACCGCCGCTCTCAAACAAACCATGACAAACCCATGACATTTGGATAAAGTTTCGATGAAGTGTGCTATACTAGAGAAATGGCTTTTTTAAAGCTCCGGGAAAGTTATACATGAATAAGTACCTTTACAACAGGATGAGAATGGCAGAAAGGAAGTGAAAGCACATTGAAAACGTGGGAGACGTGGAAAATCAATCTCATTGTGCTTTGGTTTGGTCAGTTTCTGGTCAATGCGGGTATTACAATGATTACTCCGTTCCTTGCTCTGTATCTGGCTCAGGACCTTCATGTGAAGGGCGAGCACGATATAGGTATGTGGGCAGGAGTTATTTTTGCTGCTAACTTTTTGACCTCGTTTATATTCCAGCCATTATGGGGCAAACTGGCCGACCGATATGGACGCAAAGTCATGCTGCTTCGCTCAGGCTTCGGCATGGCTCTGGTCATCGGGTGTATGGGTTTGGTCACCCATCCATGGCAATTGCTGGCGCTTCGCCTGCTAAACGGTACAATTTCGGGTTTCAATCCGGCATCTATTTCCCTAGTTTCGGGCACCACTCCTAAAGAGCGAACCGGATTTGCTATGGGAATTATGCAATCCGGTCAAATGGCTGGCACGATTCTCGGCCCACTGCTAGGCGGATTTTTGGCTGACTGGGTCGGATTCAGACCGATCTTTTACATTACAGGAGCTCTTATTTTTCTAGCCTCTCTCATGGCAATGTTTTTGGTTAAGGAGAATTTCAGCAAAGCCGAAGCCGCACGGACTCCACAAATTTCGGTTCTTGCCGGATTAAAGGAGCTAAGCCATACGCCGCAGCTTCCGGCTTTGTTCACCGTGACGTTCTTACTCCAATTTGCCATGATCAGTACAGTTTCTTTGCTACCTTTGTACGTGCAAAAGCTATACGGCTCCGCAGAAGGAATCGCACTGGTTGCAGGGTTCGTTACCGCTATTACAGGCGTATCCAATATGGTAGCCGCACCACTTCTCGGACGATTAAGTGACAAAATAGGGGCACACAAAATCTTGACCATCTCACTGCTCGGAACGGCGGTTATGCTTATTCCGCAAGCTTTTGTCAATGAAGTATGGCAGCTTGTCATTATTCGTTTTTTTATGGGTGTATTTATGGGCGGTTTGCTACCCAGCGTAAATGCGCTGATTCGCACGTATACACCGGAAGGAATGGAAAGCCGCTCTTTCGGATTCAATACGAGTTCGCTGGCGCTCGGGAATATGCTGGGTGCGGTCATTGGTGGAGTGCTTTCTGGATTTATCGGGATCGAAGGACTGTTCATCATGTCGGGTGTTCTGCTGATCGTCAACATAATCTGGGTACGTATGAAGCTTTACGATCGTAAGGCTACGCCTCATTTCAGGTAAGACAACCTTTGGGTAGGATAGCCTGCCTTAACACACAAGAACCTCCGCTCCACGCTACTGTGGATAAGGAGGTTCTTTTGGTATAGAAACACTTAGAGACTCTCGTTACTTCACTCGCGCCAACGCCAAACCATCATAAGCTGGCAAAAGCGTGCTGACCAGCCGCGGGTCCGTTGCTATCGTTTCGTTAAAACGTCTCACGGCTTGTACGGCAGGTCCATTCTTGTCTGTGTTCAGTGTCCGTCCCCGCAGAAAACAATTATCTCCGGCAATAATAGCGCCTGGATTGGCCAATGCAATCGCATATTCCAGATACACCGGGTAATTTTCCTTATCCGCATCAATAAAGAAAAAATCAAAAGTCCTTCCTTCCTCCTGAAGCTTCTTCAGGCTGTCTGCTGCAGGTCCGATACGATACTCGACACAATCACCATAGCCGTTGTTTGTCATATGTTGATGTGCCAGCGCTGCGTAGGCCTCTTTCAGCTCCAGGGACACAATGCGCCCTTTCTCTCCCAGCCCACGGGCCAGACATACTCCACTGTATCCGCCCAATGCTCCGATCTCCAGTACCTGCTGTGCCCCAGAAACTTCGATCAGAAAGGTCAATAGCTTCCCATAGGGATGGGCAACCGAGACCTCCGGCATACCTTTTTCAACAATAGCCTCCCTAATGCCGCGCAGCGCCTCATCCTCTTGTACCAGTTGGGCTACATATTGTTCAGGCGTCATATTGGGTGTAATTTCCACGTTTCATCTCTCCTTCTTCCTCTATCATAACGCAGGTCGGACGCGATGTCCTTCGTAAATTATTTACCTTAACGATTTGTCTCTTCGAGTACAATGACCTATACTATAAAGATTGAACCAAGCTTACATGATTATGAGACGGAGTGAATACGTTTAATGACTCAACTGCAACTAATTGCAACTGCGCCGATGGGGCTTGAAGCCGTCGTGGCCCGGGAACTCAGAGAACTAGGATACAAGGATCTGACCGTCGAGAATGGTCGCGTCGTTTTTTCCGGAGATTATAAGGATATATGCCGATGCAACCTGTGGCTTCGCACATCAGACCGCGTTCTTATTAAAATGGGCGAGTTTGCTGCAACTACCTTCGACGAGCTATTTGAGGGTACCAAAGCATTGCCTTGGCAGGATTGGATTCCTGTAGATGGTGAATTTCCCGTAGAGGGACGTTCACACAAATCACAGCTTAGTAGCGTACCAGCCTGTCAGGGAATCGTCAAGAAGGCGATTGTAGAAAAACTCAAGGAAACCTACCATACAGACTGGTTTGCTGAAGATGGTCCTCGCTACGTCATTGAGGTCATTCTATTAAATGACCGTGCACTGATAACCCTGGACACAACCGGCCCAGGACTGCACAAACGAGGCTATCGCAAGCTCGTAACAGAGGCGCCACTCAAAGAAACAATGGCTTCCGCTCTTATTCAGCTTAGTCGCTGGAGCCCGGATCGACCCTTCTATGACCCATGCTGCGGTTCGGGTACTTTATTAGTCGAAGCAGCTATGCAAGCCTGGAACATTGCGCCAGGCCTGAGACGGACCTTTAATTCGGAAGACTGGCCTGTCATTGGCAGAGAATTATGGAATCAGGCTCGCGACGAGGCGATGGATCTGACCCGTGATGATATTCCTTTTGAGATTGCAGGTAGTGATATCGATCCTAATGCCATAGAAGTTGCAGAAGCAGCTGTAAAAGCAGCCGGCTTTGCTAAAGATATTTCACTGAAGGTACTGCCTGCCGGCAAGGTCAGACTTGAGGGCCAGTATGGTGTGATGATTACTAATCCACCTTACGGCGAAAGACTCAGCGAGCAAGCCGAGGTGGAAAAGCTGATTCGTACACTCGCACGTACGGCAGCCGAAATGAAGACATGGTCCTTCTTTGCCATTAGTTCCACCAAGCAATTTGAGCATTATTGGGGCCGTAAAGCCGACAAACGCCGCAAGCTGTTTAACGGCCGAATCGAATGCCAATACTATCAGTATCTGGGCCCCCTGCCTCCGCGTCGCAAAGATTCTTCGCCGTTGCAGTCCTAAATGATCGAGCTATATATAGGCCAGGAAACGAACCCTTTGTTCGTTTCCTGGCCTGATTTGTGCTGCATTTCCTTTACTTAATCATTGAAATGCGCAGGATGAGCGCTATAATAATTAAAGGCATTTCGGTTTTAACATTACGTTAATGTATAGTTTATACTAGCCGAACATTTCTGCCAGAGGGGGTAAAGTGTTGGTTATTCGCACGACCAGTGCAGGACGCACTGGTAACATGTTCAGCAGGCTACTGCTGTCTCAATATTTCGGATTAGCTTTGTTTTTTGTACTCATGATTGGCAAGCTCGTACTGATTCATTATAACCTGCATGCCCAAAATATTGACATGAATCCGCTGGATTATGTCATTGCTATTGGTTCCTTGTTGCTTGTAAGCTTCTGGACCTTGTGGCTGCCACGTCGCGGACGTTTGATTGCTCTTGTGGTGCTCGATATATTGCTCACCGCGCTCATTTATTCCGACATGGTTTATTATCGGTATTTCCAGGATTTCATTACGATTCCCGTTTTGCTTCAAGCTGGACAAGTTGATTCTCTGGGTGGAAGTATCGCATCTCTGATGTACTGGTGGGATATTTTCTTTTTTGCAGACTGGATTTTATTCATTCCATATGTCATATTCGTGTCTTCCTTGAGACGTCGGTTTACAACAAGTGATAATTATTTTGAAGGGTCCCGTAGTTCTCTCACGAAAAGATTTCTGCTTCGCTTCTCCAAGGGGGCATTGGCTTTCCTGATTGGCTATGTTTTGACCTTTGGACCGATCAAAATATATACCTCTACTTGGGCAACTGGCATATTTGTCGGCAACTGGTGGTCGATGGCCTTGTACAACGTAACTGGACTGATCGGATTTCATGGGTACGATATCTATCGCTACAGCCAGGATCATCTAGGACCCCAGCCTACATTGGCTCAGGCGGAATCTGATAAGGATAAAGAATGGTTCAATCAACACCAGAAGTTACTTCAGGTGAAAAATGACCTCTACGGCAAGTATAAGGGTAAAAATGTAATGGTCATTCAAGCTGAAGCGTTCATGAACTTTTTTATCGGCAAACAGATCAACGGTCAAGCAATTACGCCTAACTTTGATAAATTGATGAAGGAAAGCATGTATTTTAATAATTATTTCCATCAAACTGCGCAGGGACGTACTTCGGACGCGGACTTCTCTACCCACGCTTCGCTGCATCCGCTCCCTACGGGTTCGGTATTTATCCGTTATGCGGACCATAAATTCGACACGCTGCCTTCCATTTTGAAGGATACAGGTTATAGTCCTAATGCGTTTCACGTGTACGACAGCAGCTTCTGGAACCGTTACACGATGTATAAGGCGATGAACTACGACAAGTTCTATAGTAAAAAGGATTTTAAAATAGATGAGCCCCTCGGCTGGTCCCTGGGAGACAAATCCTTTTTCAGACAAACGCTCAACGACCTCACAACCGAAGTGAAGCAGCCGTTCTACGCCTATATGGTCGGTATTTCGAGCCATCATCCATACAACCTGTCACCTGACGCTGTAGATTTGGATGTTGGCGAGTTTGAAGGCACGATGTTCGGAGACTATCTGAAATCCGTCCATTATGTGGATGAGGCTTTGGGTGAATTGGTAGATCAGATGAAGAAAGACGGACTGTGGGATAATACGATCCTGATGTTCTACGGGGATCATGACAATTCCATTAAAGACAAAGCACTGTATGAAAAGTTTTTAGGCAAGCCACTGACAGATTTAGACATGCAGAAAATCATGAATCAAGTGCCATTACTTGTGCATCTTCCCGACGGAAGCCAAGCAGGCACATATACAGAACCGGCAGGGCAGCTGGATTTGACTCCTTCTGTGATGCATTTGCTCGGCATCTCTACGAAGCCCTATCATTTTATGGGGAACGATCTGTTTAGTGGAAAGCCGCGTATGGTTGTGCTCCGTACGGGTGCTTTCACGGACGGTCGAGTGTACTACATTCCATCTGAGGATGGTACATTCTCCAAAGGGACTTGCTACAATCTGAGTACAGGGCAACCTACAGATGTGAACGCCTGCGGGCCAGGCTATACTGAAGCTCTCAATCGATTGAACATATCCGATCAGGTCATCACTTACGATCTTATTCGCGAATGGGAGACTCAAGCAAAGAAGTAACAAGGATGTCGATTTCATAACTAACTGATATATAACAAAAATCCCGATCCAGAAGCTTTTTAGAGCTGTGGATCGGGATTTTTGTTATTGACAGTCATTGGACTGCGCTCGTCGCGATTAACCAGACTCAGGAACGCAACGTTTTTTTAGCCTGCTCAAGACGTTGCACCTCTTCACCAAGCATTTCCTCAGCAACTTCTACTGCATCGTCACCAAGGCTATCCTTTGCCTGCAGTATAGCATGCTCTGCATGAGTGCGAGATTGCTCCGCCTGCTCAATCAGCTGCTCAGCCGGATGTGACAATGCCTGAGAGACGGCATTGTGGAGCTTGTCCACTGAGTTTTGTGTTTGAGCCTCGACACTGTGATTGTCGAGATTAGAATCATATTGGGCCATGGGTCACTCCTCCTTCTGGGCATGGTCTACATTTATTAGCATGGATCAGAAGGAGGAGAACTATTCAAGAAGTGCCAACGATGCACACTCAAACTATTTTATAAAGCGTGCAGCCTTCTCTAATACTTCATCCTCTGTGGCTGCACTCACATAACGTCCGTTCACATACACAAACGCCCGTTTGCCACAAGGACCACAATATGATTTGCAACCGATTTTGATCTCGGCATCGGGCGCCATCTTTTTCAACTTAGGCAAGATCGTTTTTAAGCGGATATGATTGCACTCATCACATACGCGAATATCATTAGCCATCTGTCATCCCTCCGAGCTCCGGCTTAGTGGTCGCCGTGATTACCTTGGGAAGGGTTAGTAATGACAAATCCTTCTTCGGGGAAATACAAGTAATCGATTTTTACACCATCCAGTAACGGCTGACCGCTTTCCAAAATTACATCAATGCCTTTATCTGTAGATACAACCGTATCTGTTTCTTTAGGCGTGTCCAAATCCAGCCCGTAATGAGCATGATCTCCATGAGCATGGGTAATAACAACGCGCAAGCTCTTCCCTTGGTTTTCTTCCTTATCCAGTTCAAGCTTCAATACTTTAGCTGCGTTACGAGTAATTTTGCAGTTCATTAAGCTTCATCTCCTTCATATTCATTAATGAAATGTGGTCCAATGGATATCTATCCACACCACACAACCTAGCGGGTAAAATCAACAATTCCAATAATTCGCCTCTCTCCTTGATAAAAAGAAGTTGTGCAGCATAGCACAAGGCAATATTCCTATTGTAAAGAAAATCGTAAAAAATCGCAATCACGAAATTCACAAGTTTATATTTACCGGACACGTGGGTGCTGTTTTTCAAGCAAATCGGGATATTTTCGTTCAGCACGGGTGACGAACCAATTCATAAGCAATAATGTCACACCAATGTCGTCGATGGGCATAAATGGCATGACATCAGGCAGTATCCAATAGAGCAATACAGGCACTGCAAAAAGTAATTTTTCACCCAAAGGAATCCTCGAAGAGGTAATCAATCGGGGGATACGACGAAATACATGTGACCACCGACGGAGAGATAGTAGTCTTTTCCACTTCATAGGTTGTTCACTCCATTTCCAATGCTCCTAAGTATATATACCCTATTGAAGGGACATATAAAGAGGAACACTTGTAAAAACGTGCTCCTCCTAATACGCGCAAATGATGCAATACGTTTCAGCTGACTCGATCTGTTACCATGACAGCACCGTCGCCATTAACATGCCAACTTCTGCTGCAATATCGTCATAATCACGCATAGGCAGTGGATTTACGCCTAGACCAACCTCAATAGTAAATCCCGGTTTACCAAACCGTTGTATAAACCAATCCTTATATCCTGCATCGCTTCCCCCCAGCTTTACCGCCCGATAGCCTGTTGCGGCAGCCAGCTGTAGCGCCCAATCTCGACTCTCCTTAGGCTCCAGATCCCGATAATTCCAATAAATTTCCTGTCCCTGGCTGTGTATGGATAGCACCATGTCGAACTGTTCGCGCTCCGTTAGATCAGCAAGGGCCCTGGACTCTGGCTCAGACAAAGGTGCAGGTCCTGCATAGTCTCGCCGAGACGGCCCTGTCTTACCGCGCCTGCGCACCTCCTCTTCCCAATACGCCGGAAATTGGTCGTTGAGGTCGACACCACGAATGTTGGCCTTCCAGCCACGATAATCAGCACGTCCTTCATTCCATTTGCTAAGTTCATGATACAGGGGATGCGTTGGGAGTACACCCTGTTGCACCAGCTCTACACCATCCGGATTGACCATCGGTACCACCCATAAGGATGTATGCTCCATGAAATCCTGCGGGGAGCCCCCATATACCCATTGAGGATTCTCCGTCGGTTTCCCCCGCTCACCCTGAAGCTGCCCAGCGTCTTGTTCTCTAGTCCCATCAATCCCTCGTGCATATTGTTCTATAAAACGCAGCAAACAAGGTGTGGTCAGCCATTCGTTAGCATGTACAGAAGCGTTGGCATGAATTTTCCGCGTTCCCTGCCCCATCCGTATATAAGGGATATCCTTCCCCATGACACTGGTGCCAATGCTGCCAACTTCAATAAATGGATATCTGCGGGCCAATGCCTCCAGATCTTCCTTTAAATCTTCGTAACTATACTCTCCACGTAACCGTACAATCTGATCCCGATGATCTTCAGGAATGATAATTGTCTTTCCTTCCACAAAATCATACTCCGCAAGCCTTGAATTGGCGAGCCGCAGCTCATCAAGCTCTACACCGAACTGTTTGGCAATCTGTCGTGCATTCTCCCCAGGCTGAATAACGTATTTACGATCCATAGACGGACGAATATATAGCAATTGACCACAAATCAGATAGGGTTGCGTGGCGGTCCACGGATTATCTGCGATCAAAGTATCCGCCGATAATTTAAAAGCCGAGGCGACCCGGTGCAATGTATCTCCTTTTTGAACGATATATTCCTTCATCTTACTACGCCCCTTCCATCTGCCTTACTGCATGTTATGCAGACGCTGCGTGTCTTGATGAGCGAAAAGCAAAACAACCAACTTCTTTTGTCCCATGACAAAAAAAGTTGGTTGTCCTGTTAATCCAGATGGGTGACCTGCCAGACAACAGGCGTCTGCCGAATCTGCTCTCCAAGCCACTGGGCGGCAATGCGCTGGAATAACTCTGGATCGCCGGAACAAAAAAGCTGATGCACTGGCGTTTCGTCCCCGGCCTCCAGCTTGCCCTTGTTATACAAAATGGTACTTGTTTCCCGTGCTGTTTCATCTGCCGAGCTAATAAGCTTCACCGCAGGACCCATGACTTCCTGAATCGTTTCCTTCAAAAAAGGATAATGCGTACAACCAAGAATCAGACAATCAATCGGATACGTTTGAATAGGTCTCAATGAATCCTCCACAACCTGCGATGTTGTCTTGGAGCGGAACAATCCTTGTTCCACCAAAGGCACAAGCGCAGGGCAGGCGTGGCTGACCACGTCTACATAGGGAGACAACTGCTTGAGCGCAGTTGTATATGCTCCGCTTCGAATCGTACCGACAGTTCCAATCACCCCGACATACCCGGTAGCGGTCGCGCTGATCGCAGCACGAGCCCCAGGGTGGATAACTCCGATCACCGGAATGGATACCTTTTGGCTTATATACTCCAATGCCGCAGCTGTTGCTGTGTTACAAGCAATAATAATGACTTTCGGATTAAATTGAATCAGAAAATCAACCATCTGCTCTGTAAATTTTTTAACCTCTTCCGATGGCCGGGGACCATACGGGGTGCGCGCAGTGTCTCCAAAATAAATAATTTTTTCCCGCGGAAGCTGACGCATGACTTCTTTAACAACCGTCAAACCTCCTACACCGGAATCCAATATTGCAATCGCTTGCTGCACGTACACACCGCTTCCTTTTTTGTTAAATATGAGTTGTTTCATCTCGGAAAATCTATCCGTTGCTACATACCTTATGTCGTATTGGCGTAAAAGGTACCCCAAAAGATTACCCTAAAACGAGGAAGCAATCAACAAAAAGGCTTCACCCTAACGGGGGAAGCCACAAACTCAAGCTATAGTCGGTTGTTTACCTACAATATATAGACAGTTACAGAGCATCTTCTTCCGTATTCTCTTGAACAGGCACGGATGAAATGCCAACCTTTGAAGCAAGATCACTCTTTTTACCCCATTGACCTAATTCATGAATGACGGCTGAAGCTGTCTCCTTAATTTTGTCAGTATACTCGATGGAGGTATCCGAAATTTTCCCCACAAGCTCCTGTCCCTTATCACTCACGTGACGCGCCTGGTCTGTAATATCCTGACGCAGCTCGCGACCTGACTTAGGAGCAAATAACAACGCAGCAACCGAGCCAGCAATGCTGCCTACCAACGCGCCACGGATAAAGCTTTTGCAGTTCTCTTTCATATTCATCTCTCCCTTATGCCCGGGCGAATGCCCATCTGTTAATGCATTATAAGCATGGAGAGCCTGTCATGATACAGAGAACAAGCCAGAAAATTTCTACTTATTTTTGGAGCGGATACGATACAAGCAGCAACGGCCTCCATCCGCCAAGCAATCCTCACGGACAACCTCGGCATCCAGCAGCTCTTCAAACATTTGCTGTTCGCATTCACAGGCCTTGCGGTAACGATTGGCGATCTGAGAGATCGGACAATTGTACTCCATAATAGAGTAACTGCCGTCCTCTTCCTCGCGCCATTCTGCCATATAACCCGAAGCGTTCTGGATGCCCGAAAGCTTTTCCACACGTGAAGCCAGTGTAGACACACTCTCCATATGAGAGGTATAGCGCTTCAGCATTTTACGTTTTCTCCCATCAAACAACGAGTGAACAGCTTCCATTCCCTGCTCTTCATCCAGCTCCTCTAACAATTCCAGTAATAGATGATCATAATTACGAGGAAACTGCTCGCTTCCCTGATCGCTCAGGCTGTACAAAAACGTCGGGCGTCCCATCGCCTGTCTCAGGATCGTAGCCACAATCAGACCATCCTGCTCCATTAATTTGAGATGCCTGCGCACCCCCATTTCAGTAATGCCCAATTGAGCTGCCAAGCTTCCGACGCCCACAGGTCCCTGGGTTTTCAACAGTGTCAAGATCATGCGCCTAGTGGGCATTTCGGGTACGATATACTTATCCGTCACTTTTGCCTTTACACTCCCTCGGGCTGAGGACCCAATTCCTTATTTAAATAATCGTGCACGTTGGATACAAAAAGCTCCAGCAACCCAGGCAGCTTAGGTGTAAGTGGGTGAAGACTTGTCCGGTCCCAATGGAAATACTCCTGTACTAAGGGTTTGCGCAAGGCTACCAGCTCTAATAGTGAATGAAACACGGTATCATCCAATACACCTTCCTCATGAATGATACCGATAATATCCTCATAGCTACTGGCGTCACGCATAATAAAACCGTCGATGATATAGCTTCCTACGTCTGTGATCGTCTCAATGGCCAGATGAAGGCAACGTTCCTGCACGAGTCCCTGCAACAGATCGCCGTTCCAGGCAGCGGATGCCTCGCGAAGTCCGGCGACAATGTCGGGAACGGCCCCTAGTCGAAGCTCAATTTGTTCCCGGTTGACATAATACAAAGTTCTGCACCTCCAGTAACCGCTTTAGATTTCATAATCAACTGCGATAGATACATCCTTCACTTCATTCATGTGTACAATAATTTCCTGATGCACGGGGTGTACCTGATACGTCTGCAAGTCTTCCAGTGTTTCGACCACAGCGGTAAGGGAAATATCATAAGAACGTTCCGAACGAATCACATCTGTGCCTACTTCTAGCGACAGCAGCTCTTTGATCTTGCCATTCATGCTGCGCAAAATAGATGCCGTATGTTCAATGCTTTCAGGGGAGCGATCTTTCAATTTGAACAAAACAATATGTTTAATCATGCGTATAGGCTCCTTATCTTAAAAATGTTCTCTTGAAAATTTTATCATAACGCCCCACATACGGAAAGAAACTTTGTGATCTTAGCGATCTTTTCCACCATTTTTACCATCAGACTCCTTGTCCTTTAGTAGGGCAAAAAATTTCTTAAGCTTCGGCGGAAGCGGTAGACCCATTCGTGAACAATTTTCCGTAATCGAGATCAATTCGTTGGACAGATAAAAATACGTTGCCGCCCCTTTCATGATTTCCGTACCCATCAGGAGGTCCACATGATGCGCCAAAGAAATCACCATAAGCATTAAAGCCTTTCTCGCCAACCCCCAAAAGCCGGCTTTACTGCTTAACCCTTGCCCAGTCTTCACAGCGGCGGCGACTCCTGTTACATAATCAACAGCCATTGCAACCGTGAATAGCACCATAAGCTGATTCCAGCCGCCAAAGGCAAACGTAATAATGGCTCCTGCAGTGGCACAAATCATACTAAACATACTTGGATTAATATTCATACCTGCTCCTCCTCTCGGGGCGGATATTATAATATATGCAGCGACGTGGTTACCCGTAAAGTCATATGACCTGTGCGTAGATATGAATTCATAGATTCATATAAAACAAGCTGCAAAATAAAGAAACAGGCCACCCTCTCTCAAAAAAATTGAAGTAGGGTAGCCTGCTTTTCTTTCAAGTTTATTCAATTAACGGTGGTCGTTCCAAAAATTAAGCGGAGTCAGATTATCATTCAACGGCTCGAACGAATATCCTTCTTTCTGCAAAGCCGCCATAATTTGTGGAAGCACCTTGATTGTAGATGGCTTATCATGCATCAGAACAACTGGTGTTCTGCCTTGCTTTTTCAGTCTCTTAATATCACTGAGGACCGTCTGTACAAAATGCTGCGGATTTTTAGTATAACGCCAATCATTGGAATCTATGTTCCAGTCCCAAATATGATAACCTGCACCCGTCAGTTGATCACGATATGCTTTCTTCAAATACGGTTTGCTGCCATAAGGTGTACGAATCAAAGAAGTGCGTTTTCCTGTGGCTTTAAACAAAATCTCATTATCCTGATTCATCTCTGCCAGTGCTGCTGCTGGGGATGCATAGATCTTTTTCACCTGGTGTGTCATCCCATGGAGGCCCAAGCCATGCCCTGCGTCTACCATCCTCTTCATCACTGCGCTATGTTGGCGAATTTCAGGCCCTAGCATGAAGAACGTAGCCTTGGCATTATATTTGTCCAGAATATCCAGCAGCTGCGACGTATGCGCTGTAGGACCATCGTCAAAGCTCAAATAAATGGTGCGGCTGGAAGGCTTGGCATTTCCCGTATTGTCTGTATTGCTAGCTTTGTCTGGCTTGGCGGCTACGTACTGTTTAATTTCTGCTGCAAATGTATTCAAGAACTGAGCATCTGACAAACTAGCATTTGCATTCTGAATTCGATACACATTACTCGAAGGAATCGTAATAGTGAAACCAAACGCATCGGTCAACGTGCGAATCGGCACCATCGTACGTCCTCCACGCTCAAACACATCACCTTTGTTCAGTTCCAGCGTAAAGCTGCGATTATGACCAGTCAGCACCAATGTGTTTCCATTGGCCGAAGTAGAGATGCCCATCTTTTGCCCCAATGTAACGATCGGAACATACAACTTATCATTTTCCATTACAGGTTTAATCGTATTCGAATCTAGCAACACATCATTGACCCCCAGCAAAGGAGCCTTCGCTTGTGCACTCGCTGTATTCGTATGTATACCCAGCAAACCCAAACAACAGATTGACATCAAGCATACAGCCATCCATTTTACTTGTAAAAGCTTCATCCATTACACCATCCTGTGCTGTATTTTATAATGTGCGGGAGCTATTTCTAGCTTGTCTATGAAGTTATACAGACATGACGATATAGACATGGCAATATAGACATTCACTCAACATATAGAACATAAACGCATCTCAACCGTCTGAACCGGACGTCTTTTAGGCCCCCTATACATATTAATAGATTACCAGACTCTAGTAGGTAAATATAGTAGAACAATTTGAAAACAATCTCGCAATCCATCTTACCAAATAAGTTACAAAGTTGTGAATAAATCGACTGAGTTTAGAAGAATACAAAGAGAATTAGAAACTACGTGAAAATTCGGGTTTCATACTTAGTTTTATTTAGGGAGCTGAATGCCGTTGATTAAAAAATAAATGATCTACAAGAGGGTCTTTTTTTAAAAGTTCCATTTTCACTTAGCTAGGATGTGGGTAAAAGAAAGGCCTTAGGGACATAGCCCCAAGGCCTAATATCAAGATATAAGAAATGTTTATTTATACATACCAAAGTACTCATCCGAAAGCTCACCGTCAATTGTATATTCAACATCATTCTTCTTCTTTTAAAAAATTCGAATCACTATTTAATATTTTTTTTTCTAGTAATTTGACCGACTTAATTTTTATATCTTCAAAAAGATATGCTTCATTAAAAATTTTCTCAATATTTAATAAATTCATTTTACCTCCTACTTACCACTTGTAATGTAGTCAAACAATAAATTACCTTTATCATCAATTCTGCCATATACCCTCACATGATTGGAGGCCTTCGCCACCTTTAACTTAAATGTGTATAAGTTTCCTTTTTGTATTAATTGTTCACTTTTTGATAAGAAAATTATACCATTATCATTTGAACGGGTAAGAGCTAATCCCTTTTTCATTGCTCGGTCAAATTGTTCATTTAGCCCTAGTCTTTTTAACTCTTTATAGGTGTCTCGTTGAATCCAACGAGAATCGGGAAGACATGAGTTATGCGTCCAAATTCCGAGATTCGATACAAAGTACGTATGGTAATCCTTTACCATAAAGTTGTATACTGTTGCATGCTTCTTCTTAACTTCTATTTTCTCAATAGCTAATTCCTTACTATTCGAAGTTGTAAGAATATCGCCTACCAGTACATCTTTGGATTTAACCCAACCTTTACCAACAATCCAAAACGGATGCTCATCAGTGGTCTTAATGACTTCTCCGCCAACAGTAATATTATAAGTTTTTTCAACATCACGTTGGAAGAGCCATTCGACTTCTTTGTAAGCCACCTCACCTGTCTCATCATTTTTGGCAAGGACCTTATCCCCGACTTTAATATCCTCAATCGGTTTCTCGCCTTCGTCTGTTTGAACCTCCGTACCTGCTGTAAAGCAATTACATTTACTTATAACATCTTTTACTGTTTTGCCCGTACTGGCACTTTTGCCTTTAGTTACTTTAGCTATTGCAGGTCCTTCTACAAGGGAACCACTTACAAAACTTGCACACTGTACATCATAGTAGCAACCCATTACTGCATCAGATATACCTGATTTATCCCATTTAATACGAGCCGCGCCTTTAGGATACCATGTACCTTGTTTCACTCCAGCTGCGTAAATAGACCGACCAAAATTAATGGAAATGGAATCTGGAATATAGTCTGCATTTTTACCTGAACCACTACAATATCCAGGGTGAGAATAATATTTCCCCCTAACCGTTGCTGTGCACCAGTTCCCGGTTGGGTCACTGTTTGTCAATGGATTATTATGCACATACGTATATCCATTCAAACTCAACGGCTCGTTTATCTCTCCCTGATACGTATCCTCGCCCATAAAACGGGCTGTACCCGGATCATACCAGCGAGCCCGTAGGTACTGTAGCCCCGTCGTATCATCCCAATACTCACCAGCATAACGCAGCACATTCGGAACGGTCTCTTTGACCTTCTCCGGGCCGCCCCAGATATCGTAGCTGTAGCTATTCAGTTCCTTGCCCGAACTATCACTTAGACCTACCACATCACCATGACCGTTGAGCTGATAATATTGCAACTGCCCGCTTGCCTTGTCCTGTCTGGCCCACAGTTGACCGGACAAGTCATACACGTAAGCGTAAGTGATCTTGGCTGTTTCACCTTGGACCTCAGCTTCCGCAATCAGCTTCGCTTCTTCGTCATAGTAATACCGAGTCGTTTTGCCGCCCTCTGTACGCTCGTACAGTAGACCGTCTCCGTTATAGCTGTACCCTACCTCTTTGTCTTCACCGGTCACCTTTGTCAGACGGCTGGCAGAATCATACGTATATTCAGCATTTTTCATGCCGAACACTTTGCCACTGCCTTCAGCACTTCGGTTTCCATTCGGATCGTAGACATAGGTCTTATTCTTTTCACCAGCGGCTTCGCTGGCGATTCGGCTGGACGGGTCATATCCAAATTGGTCTGTTGTTCCGTTTTGTGTACGTCCGATGATGTTTTTATTTCCATCCCGTTCATACCCAAATTGGTGTAGCGACGTACCACCTTGCTCCACCGTAACCCCTGATAAATCCAGTCCGTTATAGCTGAATCGCGTACTCAGCCCTCTGCTCGAAGCCTGGCTTTTCAGTAAACCATTAGGAGCATAGTCAAACGTCATACGATCCAATGATCCGCCCGCAGCAGCACTCGCTTCTCCCAAACTCTGTATATTTGCCGCACCGGCCCCAGCGCTAATGTCCATTTGGGTAACTCGGCCCACACTGTCCAGCTTGGATTGAACGTGTATAGACGTGCCAGCAGCATCTGTTAGCACATAGCCTGTACGAGCCTGCTTGTTGTATTCATAGCTGATGTGCGTACCATCAGGGTACTTCAGCCCAGTCAAGGCTCCATCTGATGGATCATAGGCATAGGTGGTGGTTCCCTGACCGTCAGTCATGCTTTTTCTTCGTCCTGCGCTGTCATAGGTGTAATTGGTTTTAAAATCGGGACCCGCCGCTTCGGTAACTAATCCGTCAGCGTTATATTGAAAGGTAATGGCCTCCGATTTTCCTGTCAACATACGGGTGATGTTTCCATCTGTATCGTAAATATTTAACGTAGTTCCTCCGCTTGATTTCTCAAGTAACGTACGTCTGCCCAGCTCATCGTATGAATACACATTCTTTTGCCCATCAGGGAACTGAACGGTCTTCAAATTTCCGGCCAGATCATACATATAGCTGACCTGCTGTCCGGATGGATCAGTGACCGAGGTCATTTGTCCCAAAGCATCGTAATCATAGAGCGTGCGTTGACCATTACCGTCTGTCCGGCTAGTGACCATACCCGCATAATTATAAGCTAACGATTCCAGCGGCTGAAATGATCCATTTTTAGCTTCTTGTGTGGAAGTCACACGACCTAAAGCATCTGATACTTCACGCACACGATAACCGGACGCATCCGTCTGAGTGACAGTACGATCCACCGCGTTATACGTCACGGTATCTGTTGTTCCATCCGCATAGGTCGTCTTCACAGGTCGTCCAAAGGCATCATAGGCATAGCGAGTGGTTGCTTGTTCGGCATCCGTGCTTTCTACCAAATCTCCATGCTCATCATAATCATAACCATAGATTGCAACACCCAC
Source organism: Paenibacillus ottowii (assembly GCF_050516475.1). Lineage (NCBI taxonomy): Bacteria > Bacillati > Bacillota > Bacilli > Caryophanales > Paenibacillaceae > Paenibacillus > Paenibacillus ottowii. The sequence continues at coordinate 3,935,987 of NZ_CP191577.1, forward strand.
TTGCTGCTGAAGCATCTGCCCGAACGGATTATACAATCTTTCGGCGCTGACACCGTCGGGTCCGGTAACAGTGACATCATTCGTATCATCCTTGTACACCACGAGGGTTTGAGTTCCATCTGGATAAGTAACCTTCGTTACACGCCCCAAAGCGTCATATACGTAGGACTCTGTTTTGCGCTTGGCATCGGTTTGGGACTTGATTTCTCCAGTCGGATAGTAATCATACGTATACTCAACACCTTTAGGCAAAAGCTGTCTTGTTGGGAGCTGAGAACCATAGGGAGATTTATAATCAATAGAAACATCCGTATAGTTTCTGTCATCAATAAGAACTTTCTGACCACTTACATTCCCTTTTGCATTGTAAAAAGTATAAGTATGTGATAAAAGCTTCCCTTGCTCTGTACCTTCATAGTTTTTCAGTTCATACAATGTACCCTCTGCTTTATAAGTTCGAACTGTCGTTCCAGTTTGTCCTTCACTTATTTTAGTAACCGTCTGGGTAGGTTGAACCCAGAAAAAAGGCTCACTAGAGGTTTTATACGTATGAACAGTCTCCAATCCGGTACTTTGGGATACTTTTAGTGGAAGACCATATTCATTGTAGTCATAGGAGGTGGTTACAGGTTCTGACGAAGAACCTCCCTCCGTATACGACTCTTGCATTTGCACAGGCAAATTCCAGTCCATGGCATCATTATATGTGTAATTTATATGATAGCCGGTAGAATCACCCTCTTGATCATAGCGTTTAAGAACAAGCTTGTCTGGTGTGTTATCTCCTCTAAAGACTTTACCAAAATGGAAGGTTTCTGTTGTACGTGTCCCTTTGGCAACCACCGTCCACTCAGCATTTTTTCCATAACTGGCTAGATCTTCACCAGAATAGGTGAAGTCCATTTTATTTAGATACCGATTTCCTGCAGTTGTACTGTACATGTCGGCGCGTGAAGCTACCTTGAACACGCCTTGTGTTCCATACACGCCAATTTGCTTGTTAAATGCTTCGTAACGAATGTCTGTGATCGATGAAGTAGGTCGTACAATTCGTGTAAGGAGCGCGGTTTCATTGGGCTGCAGGGCCCCAGTCTTTCCTTCACCATCTACGACCACATTAAAAGGAGCATTCATGAATGTATACGCATAGCTTGTGCTTCGGGAAAGAGAATCCAATACTTCTGACAGTACCTTGCTGCTTCCCTCACTACTTTGTCGATAAGTGTACTGATGGTCCGTGCCCTGCTCTTTAACAACAAGCTGTCCAGCATTGTAAGTGAAGTCAAGCTCTCTACCATCACTGTTTCGAATCGAATGAATGAGCTTTGCTCCACCAGAACTTGTATAATTAAACTCCACCCGATTCTTATACGCATCCTGGATTAAAATCAAATAACCGTCCTGATCGATATAATAGTCATTTCCATTCAGCACTGCTATTTTGTATGCACTGCTTACTCCCTGCACACTTGCGCTTTGATCTGTACTGATCTTCAGATCTTTGTATGCATAGCCTTCAAGCTGCAAATCATCTCTCAGTTCATAGGAGCCTGTTCCCGGAATATACAAATACCGTTTACCATCCTGTTTCTGTATATGAGGAAGATCCCATTTCCAGCCTCTCCCCAGGCCAGAAGCTGCTTCTTCCTCGCGGATGGGACTTATGTTTGTATACAACCCTTCATTTTGCTGCACACCAATCTGGTTATTTGCCAATGAACTGTTATACACACGAGTCAATGCAAAGGGCAATGACCCCGGCAGCACCAAGTCCGTATTTTGAACAACGAGCTGTCCTGAAACGGTGGACACACTGTTGTCACCATAATCCATTCCATAACGCGACGTATCATCACTTAGCCTGCTTTGTGCAAGCGCCGCCTGATCAAAAGGAGCATACACATCTGTTGTAGCAGATACCTGCAACAAACTCTGTTTAAGTAAATCCTGCCCGATTAGTCCGTTTTCTCCTGGAGTCGGAGCATATACGGAATCATTTACTCGGGGTATAGATGGGATATCCATCTCAGTCATGTCTGGAGCCGGCGCTTTACCCTCTTCCTTATCTAGTGGATGTTGAGTTAGCTTTTCATCCTGGGTGACCTGAGCGGGCTTTTCACCCTCCTTCAGCGCAGCCGACTCATCGGACGGCTCCACCTTTGCATTTGTACTCAATGTCAGTCCATTCTGCTGTACCCACAAGCTTGGACTTTGTTCTGGCAATGAATTTTCTCCACCACCTTTTTGCCATGCTTTATAAATATCATATAAAGTATAGCCTTTGGATAACTGTGCATTGACCCACGCCTGATCCTTACCTGTTTGCTGTGCAAGCCATGCTCTGGTAATAATCTGTGGAGTAGAAGACGTAGAAGACTGAGAAGCTGCTGCCTCCCCCTGCCCTTCTTCTCCGTATGCCCATGTGCTCCATGGACCCAGCAACATCAGCACACATAGTAGACTACAAATATAACGTTTAAACACTCGCTCACCCCTATAATAATGCCTATACATCTAATGATCTGTTATGTTTTTTCAAAGCCAAGACATCCTTTTAATCTGTAAAAGGAAATACCTTTTTGGTCCGTTTAATGACGTTTCCGTTTAAATCATAATCCAATTGAATTTGGTCACCGGTGAATAAAATAACTTTATTCAGTCGGTTTCCTTTGCCGTATTCATATGAAGTATCTTTGCCAAGCGCCATATGGGCTGCCTTAATTACGGTTTGTAATGCACCGCTATTAATTTCTGACAGCTTCACATAAACCGTTTGACCTGCCTTCATCTCATACTCTAAGACCGTGTAATCCCAACCATATATTTGCGCTTGTTCTGTTGAAGAAGCTAACTGATTACTAAAATCAGGGTCGGTAAACAAACTTACAATCGGTTGCTGTGCAGCAAAGTTGGATTTCTCCTTCACCGCAAAACGGTAAATTCCGTCTTCTTTGGGTGTAAAACGATATTTTCCTTGCTGACCTGCCGTAAAATCAGCTTCCTTCTCTATGAGTTCAATGAGCTCGTCCAGCTTGCTGTCATCGTTATTTTTTACAGCAAATACACGATAAGGTGCTCCAAAGTTAACAGCAGGAGTAGCGGCTGCTACGGCAAGATGAATATTTCCGTTAGCTGGCACTTGCTGTTGAGTGTCTGTCGCCTCTTTATGTTCTCTAATCACTTTTCCAGCCTGATCCGTAACGATATATTGATACGTTCCACCAGCCGCCTTCGCATTCGTCACGATAGGGGCCTCCTGACTTCCGCGATTGATCCATATCTCCTGCTTGCCACTGAATAGAGTTGTTTTTAACAACGCTGGTTCTGTGCTTGGCTCCGCCTTAATTTCATTTTTGAAATGAAAGGTCACGGCTTGCGGCGAAGTGACGGTTACAACAAGCGTACCTCCTGCTCCGAGTGAGATTTCAGGTAAAGAAACACTCATACCTGCTCTATCCACCTTGGAATTCACACCGCTACCTTCTCCATACACGGCATAGTCATAGAGACGGCTTGTGTCTAAAGCATCTGTGGTTAATGAGGAAGCCTGCGAGCCAATATTATGGAATACATAGCTTTCTCCCTGCTTGACAGTGACTTGATTGCCTGTTGGCACTTGAGCATCTTCAACGTCGAATATTCCTAATACAGCTCCATAAGTCACTGGCACATCTGAAACCGTCGTTACAATGGCATAACCTCCGGCCTGTACCAACGGTAATTGAGTCGTACCCTTAGCCTGGCTGTACACTGTCCCATCTGCCTTATAATTAATGTAATCCCATTTCATACCGCTGACTGAAATGACGTCTAGGGCCTTGTCTAGAGTGCTTACATTTATAAATTTCCGGCTTTCACCGCGTTTCAATGTAATTCGATGGAAGGCTGCCTGCCCACTAAGCAAAGCCTCCACCTTATTGCTATAGGTAAAGGTAATTGGCCGATCTGATACATTGGTGACAATGGCTTTACCGCCAGCGACAATCTCTGGGTCCACTGTATTGTTGAAATGATCTGATGTCAGTAATCGAAGTACTTTATAACTTGCAGCATCAAAGTGTGCATTGCCACTGCTTTTGTCATGCCGCAATGAATTCGATTGACTATCATGATTACGGAACTCATACGAATCCCCCGGCTGCAGCGTCGTTTGCCCGATACCATTATCATCTTCGCTGGCCTTAAAGCTCCGATAGATACCACCAAACGTGATTGGCGTGTCACTGGTTACCGTCACACTGGCCTTTTTACCTGCGCCAACCAAAAATGTTGAGTTCCCAGTATTGCGCCTGGATTGCTCTGTATCATCTGCTTTATACAGGACCACATCAAATTTTCCTTTAACGGTTTTGGCTGTGCTGTGCAGATTCCTCAAATGATCACTAACATTGGTAAAAGCATAACTTTCACCTTTCGAAAGTGTTACCCGCAAGAAAGCAGGATGGCTACTCGTTTCCCAGGAAAAATCATCTGTATAGTCAAAGATAATAGGACTCGGACCGATTACAGTCACAATGGCATATCCCGAAGGCGGGATCATGGGACCAGACTGGCTGTTAAAACCAGAGGAATTTACCGTTCCATCCGGCTTGTAAATCGCATAGTCAAACAAGCTTCCTACCTTTTTGGAGTTGTTGTAGATCGGATTCATTAGCGTACCATTGTTGTGGAAAATGTAGCTTTTGCCCACCTCAAGCTCCACACGGCTGATGGCATTACCACCCACAGGGCGAGCAATGAAATTGCGATAAGGAGCACCGTATGTAACCGGATTTGCAGTGACCTGGGTAATTACCGCATATCTGTCCACAGCAATCTGTGGCTTCGCCGTAGTGCTGCTACCGCGTGAAGCCTCTGTTCCGTTTGCCAGATAAACAACATAGTCAAGTTTATCTTTAGATGTACCGTCACTTTCCACCGTATCCAATCGTGTTCCCACATTGATAAATTGGTAGCTTTCCCCCTGATTTAAGGTAACCCGCGCATAAGCCGGCTCACCGGTGCTTTCTATACTGTATTTACCGTATGGAAATCCGAAGGTCACCGCATTTGCAGTGGAGCCCGTAATAATCAGTTCCTCGCCATCTGCCAAAGTAGGGTGAGCAATACTATTAAGGGCGGAAGCGGATAAGGTTCCGTCTGCCTTGTATTTTGCGTAATCAAAACGGCGATTGTCTGTATTTGACCCATCATGCTGAATGGAACGGGCTGTCCATCCTTCATTCACGATCCGGTAGCTTTCATTCTTAGAGAGCGTAACTCGCTCTAAGGCTGGGTCCTCCGATGTATTGTAGGTGAAGACGTCTGTTACTTTTACGGTTAATGCTGCTGTTCCTGTATTCGTAATAAAGGCTGTGCCTCCCCCAGGAACACCAATGGGGCTTGTGCCATAGTCCATATGGATAGTGCTGATGTCTCCATCCTCTTTGTAACTTACACTATCGTACAGAATGCCTTTAGATTGAGAAGCGTTGCTGTATATAGATTTACTAACTGTATCTGTATTCTGAAATTCATAACTTTCTCCAGGGTCGATAACGATTGACGTATACTCTACCGCTGCCAAACTCATCATGAGTGCATTATAAACGCTGTTTGTCGCAGAAGTTGGCGGCTCAAAAGAAACTGTTTCATTCGTGAGCCCCTGTTCCTTCTGTACCAAATCTCCTTGATCCAGTTGCATTCCGTCCTCTAAATCTTGTTTTTCCGCTCCTGCCACACTAGGCAAGCACAGCAAAGTGTTCGTTGCCAAAAGTGCCGTCAGAAACCATACCATTACCTTTTTACAAATCATCTAGCTGTATAACCTCCCTTTTTCTCGTCAAAAAAATTGCATGCTGGGCTACAAAAACCCACTTTTCTCTCTGTACATCCTCACAATCGTAAGAGAAGAACATATTACCTCCATTTCCATAAAAAATGTCACATTTTAATATATCGGCACCTTAAACTTCCATTTTTATAGGTCGAATGGACCCAATTTTCCATAATCCGGTTAAGCCCATGGGATTAAAAGAAAATCAGGAGAGGAGTCACTTGCAAAGCCCCCTTCGGGTATAGTAGTATGTGTTTAAAAAAAATCGGAGGATATATGCCTAAACAACAAGACAAACATTCCATTCAGGCGTGGTCTCTGATCAATCGCAAATATTTGGGAAAAGGCGTGCGTGTCAAACGTTTTCGCAAACCAACACGCTGTCAAGTACGCAATCGCGTTCTACTTGCCGTTTTGATGGCTAATGACATTAAACTGTCCCAACTTGCCGAGGAGCTTTCCATCTCCTCTCGCAGCGTCAGCGCGTGGGTATATGAAGGTCGTATTCCCGGCAACACTAATCTGGAAAAGACGTGTAACACACTTGGTTATCCGCACCATATTCTATTTAATGAAGAGGTTATCCGGCGTTCACCGCTCATTTGTCAACCATCACCGTCCCGTTTTATGAAACGGACTGTAACCCGTTCTCCGGTTAAAAACCGGATTTTGGCGGGTTTGTGCATGGTACATGATATTTCGGTGACCGATGTCAGTCATTGGATTGGCGTTCACCCGGGTACATTTCGGAAATGGTTGCATCAGGGTACCGTTCCTTCACAAACCTTCCAGGATCAGGCGGAACAGTTTTTCCGTATTCCAAAATCCATTTTGTTTGCTGATGCCATGCTGAAAAAGTAACAATGTCCTTTAAAACGAAACGATTGAAATTTTCATGAAAGTCTTTGAAAGGAATGCATTACCATCTTTCATCCATAAGGCTTTCACATCATGTGATTCACAGAAATATAAATTAAAAAAGCACAGTCTGCCGGTTTCTCGGCGCACTGTGCTTTTTAGATAACAATAATTTAAATACTTCTTGCTTATAAATTATAACCTCATGGGTCACTTTCTGACTTTCATTTCTAGTACCATGCTCATATTACACTTGTACGTACAACTCAGTCAACCTTTTCGTGTCTGTTTCCCATAGATCTATGTACATAATTTCAGAAATGTATAACAAAACAGCCCATTTTCTGCAACCCAGAAAACAGGCTATTCGGTATGGAAAGTAGCATGCCATCAACAATCCAGCATCAAGCAAGACCAAGTGATTGAGAGTCCCATCTCAAAATCCTCCGGATATTCCCTGAGCCGGCCCCGTGGATTCACGTACAATTAACTCTGGCGGTATAATCCACTGACAACCTTCTTCACGATACCCTTTTTCTTCAATCATCGATAGCATCGTATCAGCGGCACGCAACCCTAATTCTTCCTTGGGATGCCGAATAGTTGTGAGTTTGATTTCCGTCGCTGTCGCCAAAAATGAATCATCAAAGCCAACTAATGATAAATCGTGGGGGATACGCAGGTCTGCCGAACGTACAATATCCAGCAGACGCACCGCCAGTTCATCATTGTAGGTCACCCATCCAGTCGGACGTTCTCCCGCCTCCATCGCCAGCAGCTGCGATGCGCGTTGTAACGGAAGCTCATTTTTTTTCTTCAGTCCGGTACGTCGTTACTGCATTCGGATGTAACGTCACTCCATATTTACGGTGAGCAGCTACAAATCCCTTCATCCGCAGAATTCCTTGCATATCATCGGTTTTGAAAAATCCGGCCAATCGCCGGTGCCCCAGCTTGATCAAATGCTCTGCCGCCAAAAAACCACCCTTTTCATCATCCAAACGCAGACAAGGTGCATCCATCTCCTCATAACGCGCATTGATCATTAAATAAGGGATTTGGCGATTTTCTACAGTTAGATAATAGTTCAAATTGGGATTACGTTCTCCGCTTTTGGTCGGCTCAATAATAATTCCGCTCAGTGGTTGACTCAGCAGCATTTCCAGGCACTGACGTTCTTGCTCAGGGTCATTGCCTGTGCTGGATAGCAGCAGCTTGTAGCCTTGGCGGCTTAGCTTGGATTCAATTCCCTGTACAATGGATGGAAAAATATAATCCGATATATAGGTCGTAACGACTCCAATCGTCCGTGGATCTTCGGTCTGCTTATGAGCCCGGGCTGCGACAAAGGTTCCCTTGCCCTGTATGCGAAACAGCCAACCTTCCTGTACCAGTTCACCCAGCGCCTGTCGCACCGTTTGCCGACTAACTGCAAATTGTTCAGATATTTCGTGTTCAGATGGCAGCTGGCTTTGCGGCTCCAGTTTGGATGAATGAATCCATGATAAAATTTCCTGTTTTACTTGTATATATTTGGGCGCCATAATTTCCTCCGTACTTGCCATATCATGTACCTATTCGTATTATTCCGATTATAGCATATCGTCCATTTGTACATACAAATGTTACAGGAGCAGGATATCGTTGTATGGATGCCAAAGGCGTACTACTCGCAAGTCCCTTCCTTATGCTTAGACTGAGGGGCTAAAAAAGCTGGTTTAGACGTACCCTTACGAACGAAGCAACTGGTGTTCATTCATATACTTGAGTCCGGTATAGCGATCACGCAAAGTATGTGCCGTACGCAAAGCGCGATCAAGCTGTTCCTGTGTAACCCCCAGCTCGGCAATGGTAGACGGCCCTCCAACCTTAGCTAGCCATGCACGCATCTGTTCTGATGTAGGCAAAGTCCGATATACTTTAAAAGCCTCCACATCCTGATTGGCAGCCAATTCTCTATACATGTCAGACAGCAAAGCAGAGGCAACACCCACTTTGGCACCATGCAAAACTTGCTTGCGTCCTTCTGCAATAAAATCCATTTCAATTCGGTGAGAAATATGATGTTCTCCCCCTGAGGCCGGACGGGAATGATCAATCATCAACATCGAAATACCGGATGCAATCAGCGCATTCATCAACACCTCGACCCCTGCCTTGCTGCCTGCCGCAATCTCATCCACATGCTCTACACAGGCACGTAAAGCCTCCTCGGTAATTCGGTTAGCCACAGGTGAATACGGCTCGTTTCCCAAATCTCTGGACACATGCCAGTCTGCTAATGAGGTGAACTTACCGAGCATATCGCCAAAACCTGCAGCAGTCATCGCTTGTGGGGCACTCGCCAGTACAGACAAGTCAGCGAAGATCGCTTCCGGCGGAACAGCTTGGAACGTCTGCTTGCTGCCGCCCACAATTAACGGGGCACCACCGGAGGTAAAACCGTCTACGGAGGCAGCCGTTGGGACTGACAAGAACGGACGATTCATTTTATAGCACACAAAGCGAACCAGATCATGAATGGTACCGGACCCAACAGCAAGCACAGCCTGACTCTGATCCGCTACCCCCAGTAAAACCTTCATAATATAAGCTTCATCAGCAATAACATCCCCTACAGCATTCGGAGGCAGCCGAACGACATCAACTGTCAAACCTGCATCACTGATGAATTCAGCTACTTTTTTCCCTGCTGCCGCTGATGTATGCTCATCTTCTACCAGAGTGACATACCGATAATTTTGTTGATTTAGATAAGGAGTAATGGATTCAAGTGCTCCATCCCGTACCTCGATAAACAATTCAACCTTTCGGTGAGGATGATCAGCGTTACTAGCCTGGGCCTCTTCGTTCCACAGCTTGATTTGCTCATTCATATTCATTTCATCAGCCTCCTGAAAAAGGAATAATTTGTACAAAAAAAATCCATACTAATCAATAGAGTCAGATTGAAAACGATTACTAATTAATTGTACGCACAAGTGTAGGTGCAAGTCCAGAAAAAACGTACAAGTTACTATTCAATCCAACCATTCGAAAGGAACATGATGATGAAATTTGGAACAGATATTGCCTGTGCACTCGGGTTACTGGCAGGCACAACGTTTGGCAGTGGCATTGCTTTTTTGTTCGGCTGGCAAGCTTATCGCGCACTGACTTCTGTCACGGTTTTTGGCATTGCAGGGATTCTCATTACCATTGCCGTTTTTCACTTACTGCACCGTAGATCGCTTTCTACATCCAATTCTCGATGAATTTTGTTGAAAACCAGACATTTAAATTGGATTGCATACATAAAAAACGGGTCTCATAAGCCATTGCAGCTTGTGAGTACCCGTTTTTAATTTGGAACCTATTTATTTAAACTTCTGGATCAATGTCCAATTCATAATCAATTTCATCAAATCCGAATCCAAACAATTGAAGGAAATCCAGACGGTATTGTTCAAGATCACCCAGTTCGGATACGTTTTCGGTAGTGATCTCGGACCAAGCCGATTTAACAGCTTGCTGTACATCCTCTCTCATTTCCCAGTTGTCCAGACGAATACGTCCTTCTTCGTCCGTTTCCACAGTGGACCCACTGTATAATGTCTCAAACAGACGTTGCGCCTGCTCAATACATCCCTCATGCAGTCCTTTTTCTTTCATGACCTTAAACAGTAAGGAAATATACAGAGGCACTACAGGGATAGCCGAACTGGATTGTGTAACCAAAGCTTTATTCACTGAAACGTAGGCCTTCCCAAGATAAGGCTCGAGTTGCTTTGTTAAAGTATGCGCCGTGGCTTCCAAATCATTTTTAGCTTGGCCAATCGTTCCTTTACGATAGATAGCCTCCGTAATTTCAGGACCAATATACGAGTAAGCCAGTGTGGTTACTCCTTCAGCCAGCAGGTCAGCTTCTTCCAACGCTTTAAGCCATAAGGACCAATCTTCGCCACCCATGACTGTGATGGTGTTCTCAATCTCTTCCTGCGTAGCTGGTTCCAGTGTGATTTCCGATACAACACCCGTATTCGTATTCACCGTTTTATTCGTAAACGGCTGTCCGATCGGCTTGAGAACGGAATTAAAGGTTTCACCTGTATCTGGGTGGGTCCGCCGTGGTGAAGCGACACTATACACGATCAGGTCTACCTTGCCCAGTTTTTCCTTGACCAGCTTCAGCGTCTCCTGCTTAATTTCATGGGAAAAAGCATCTCCATTAATGCTTTCCGCTATGTAACCAGCCGCTCTGGCCGCTTTTTCGAAGGCCACTGTATTGTACCAGCCTGCCGAAGCCGTACGTCCCTCTGAAGCAGGACGTTCAAAGGATACTCCTATAGTGTCAGCTCCCATACCGAAGCTCGCAGCGATGCGGGAAGCCAGTCCATAACCTGTGGATGCTCCGATCACGAGTACCTTTTTAGCTCCTTGTAGTGACGTGCTGTCTTTGATGTAGTCGATTTGGCGATTAACATGAGCCGCACATCCTGCAGGATGCGCAGTCGTACATATAAAACCACGAATTTTCGGTTTAATAATCATTGCAAGGGTCCCCCTACTTTGGCGTTCATTTAATATTGATGGAATGGTTGTCCAGTCATAACTATATTACAAATCAGCTTGCGGCTCAACATATAACATAGTCTTGAAGGTAACCGTTCATAATACTACGACAACAGACATCTCCGAACTACCGATCTATGAAAAAAAAGAAAATCGCCGTAAACATCATAGTCTACAGCGCTCTTTCACTCCACTATTCATTTTGACTCACTTTCTAGCAACGTCACATCTTCTCCTTGCTGTTGTCTTTTTTTGATATTCGTTCTTCCCCAGGTACACATTAAATCAATTATTTCATTTGCTGTTATACCATATTCCGTTATATAATATTCCACTTTTGGAGGCATTTGATTATACACATGTCTGCCAACGATGCCATCCTTCTCAAGTTCACGGAGCTGCTGTATAAGAACCTTTTGAGAAACGCCTGGAATACTACGCTGTAATTCACTTGTCCTCTTTCTACCAGACATTAGTAAGCATATGATTAAAGATTTCCACTTACCCCCGATGATCTCAAGTGTTGCTTCTATGCCTAAATTATATTGTTTCATACGACCACCTCTTCAACGCTAAAATAACTAAGTTGATCTAATTAATTCTATAATCCCATATCTTTATTCTATGTACCATGCACACTTTCAAGTAACTATATTACTTTATTGTGTGTATTTACTTTTTTTATAGCGTACAGAATAATAAGACGTATCCCCAAAATGCAAAAGATGCTATGTAAGAAAGGTGATTTATGATGAAGACTCTCGTGATTTTAGCACATCCGAATATTGAAGATTCCAGAGTAAATCAAAGATGGAAACAAGAATTACTTCAATATACCAATGAAATTACAATTCATGAAATTTATAAAGAGTATCCAAACTGGAACATTGATGTTTTGAAAGAACAAAAGTTACTTGAAGCACATAACAATATCATATTTCAATTCCCTTTATATTGGTATAGTTACCCTCCTTTATTAAAAAAGTGGTTTGATGATGTTTTTACGCATGGATGGGCTTATGGTTCAAAAGGTGATAAGTTAGAAGGAAAGAAGCTAGGGATCGCCATGTCGATTGGTGATAAAAAAGAAAACTACTTATCTACTGGTTCCGTTACATTTACGGTAGATGAAGTTATAGCACCTTTTAAAGCAAGCGCAGTACATGTTGGCGCCACGACATTACCCTATTTCGCTGTCTTTGGAGCCTCGTTTCAAGCAAGTGATGAAGACATTAACCAGAGTGCGAAGGACTATATTAAGTATATATTCCAGTATAAATAAAATGGCTATTTAACACGTAGTATTTTAAGCATATAAAAACAGGCTCTTGGTGGCATTCGGCCAATCCAAGAACCTGTAAATGTTAGGTATAATGCGGTCGAGAGGACTCGAACCTCCACGGGGGGTTAGCCCACACGGACCTGAACCGTGCGCGTCTGCCAATTCCGCCACGACCGCATACTATGTAATGATGGCAATGTCTTTAATTACCGTAATTAAGATTATATCTTGAATAGAGCTTAAAAGCAAGGCATTTTATATTATTTTTTTTATGAATAATGCTAGTAAATATAAGACAATCACTGGATATTACCAACCAGATATGGTAGGATGAATGTATCAGGAAAGGAGGTGCGTCAACATCAATAATCATATGTTGAGCGTATCCCTTACCCGGTCCGTTATTCTCTAATTTACAGAGTTGACGGAGGCGCGGGATACGGATCAAGGCTTTAATTAAGCGCCACGGGTAGAAAGGCCGTCTACGGACGGCCTTTTTTATTTCAACATCATAGCTTTATTAAGATTACATAATGTGAAAAGAGGCGTTACAATGTCGATTAGACCTGCGAAAGTAGAAGAATTAAAGGAACTGGTAGCCATCTGGCTGGATGCTTCTATAGAAGCCCACCATTTTATTGCTCCGCAGTATTGGAAATCTCAAGCTGCCGAGATGGAGAACAAGTACCTTCCCCTCGCTCAAAACTACGTTATCATACAAGATGATCATACGATTGGCGGCTTTGTTTCCATGTTGGATGGATACTTGGCTGCTCTGTTTATACGTGTTGATTCTCAAAGAAAAGGATATGGCAAATTACTATTAGATTGGGTTAAGCAACAGCATGAGGAAATTCAATTAAAGGTGTACCAGTCCAACACGAAAGCATTTAACTTTTATACTAAAAACGGATTTACCATTCAAGCAGAAGCTGTGGATACCGAAACGGATGAGAAGGAATTTGTGATGGGATGGACAAAACATTCTCTTACTTAAGCCCATATACCTCGGCATATAAAATCTCTTTAAACGGAGTAAACGCCGATTCAGTCAACGCATCTGGATGGCTCATAATCTGGAGTGGCAGATCAGCCTGTCCTTCTCTTAAAGGGGGCTGTACATATTCAAAATGGTTCAAATGGAACCCCAGACGTTCGTAAAAACCGATTCTTCTCTGTGACCATTCATCCACTGGCGGCTCAACCTCCAGCACTACTGGCTGATCAGACCGTGAGATAAATCTACTTATGAGCTTTTTGCCTAATCCGCCACCTCGTATACGTGAATCTACTGCAATGTGCTCTACAAACCGAAAATGCTCGAATTCCCAGCCCGCCAAAAAGGCCACTATGTTGCCCTGCTCATTCTTTTCAGTGATGATGCGATAGCTAGGATGCTTCAATAAAGCCTTTTGACCCTCAAACGTCCTGCATTCTGATGCGGGAAAAGAAGACTCCATAATCGCATATATTTCAGCAAATTCATGTTCATTTATCATATATTCCTAGCTCCTTTACCTCTAATTCCCCCAATGACAGGCTGTCTTTCATGAAGAGAAAGAGAGCTGTTTAGACTTTAGTTAGACCTTGTTTAATTCCGTAAGCGTCAGCAACATATGTTCCAACAACTCTGGAATATCCTCCATCTGATCTTCGTTAATTTGCCTGGAAAATCGGAGTTCGATCCTGTTTTGGTATGTAGATGTCTTCTCACCGTAAATCTGACTTAACATCTGTACTGGGCGAAGATCGGGCTTCCAAATCTCAGTCAGTATATTTTCAATTTGGCTGCATTGTGTATCAATCTCTCGAATCTTCATATGAAAATACAACAACAAGCTACACCCCGGAGTTTGATCTTCTATTTCCAAAATTTCTGCGGCCAGGTTGTTTAAATCCATCTTTAGTCGAAGCTCTGCCGTCACACCCGTCTGTTCTCTCAGACTGAACTGTATACCAAATTCACGCGACATTACCGACATTTCCAATCTATCGATTCGTTGCGTAATGTTAATACGTGAGTCCAGATTATCCAGATCGTAAACCGCATTTTCCATTGCTACTTTTAAGTTATCAAAAACGGTCGGGTCGAACATTTTTCTCACCCCCAGTTGTTGAGTATAACACAGCTTGTGTTACTCCTAAAATAGGATGCCCCTTTTCCCGAAAGCATATTAAGACGGGATTTTATAGTATACACTAAGTTGGCTAACTCTTAATTGATGTTTACTGAATAAATTTGTAAAAACGCTTAATTGTGACAAAAATATATATATTTTTGTTTATTGTTACATTTTTATTCCAATTTATTGGAATACACTATATAATAATGGATGTGATTAGTGAAATATATTATATAAATCCCAAAATAAAAGAAGGGAAGAGATGATTAAATGAAAAAGGCAGTTTTTTCCACACTAGGTCTTGCACTTCTATTAAGCACATCCACCGCTGTTGCATCTGCTCAAGAAGCTCAAGAAGCAACACCCGCATTACAGAAGGAATCTATCCAGCTCTTTGGAAATGGGACTGACAGGGAGCCTAACAATTGGTATGATAAGGCCAGCGAAGTTTGGCTAGGTAGTGATATATACGGAACCATAGGGGAACGCATTGAAGGAAGAGACTATGATACTTACGATATGTATAAATTTAAGGCTTTTCAGACCAAATGGGTTGATTTTAAAATTGAAGGGGATAAGTATCCTAATGCATGGTTAAAATTGACTCTAACAGATAGCGATGGTCATTTGATTAAAACAACAGAAGAAGGACAGAATACTTTAGGTAAAAAACTTGAGGCTGGCAAAGAGTACTACTTAGAAGTGGGAGTGCCAGGCTACGAAATCGGTCAATTGTTCTGGTACAAGATTTCCGCCAAAATTGAGGAATAAAGATAAAGATACTAATCCAGTTTCCTATACAATAAAGCCTCACTCCTAATTTTAGGGGCGAGGCTTTTTGGATTGCTGTATACTTAGTAACCTTTTCTTACGACAAACGCGAGCTAAAGTCCTCGTAGGAGAACTGACGGATTACCTTGATGCCTTCTTCGTCGTTGTAGCTGGCAATGGCTGGCAAGTTGACACCGTTAAACATGTGATTTTTGACCATGGTGTAATGGGCCATGTCGCAGAACACAAGCTTGTCTCCTGGCTTCAATGGCTCTTTAAAGGAATAGTCACCAATGATATCTCCAGCCAAGCAAGTAAGTCCACCGAGTCTGTAAGTATGTTCATACTCGCCAGGCTTACCTGCACCAATGATATTCGGGCGGTAAGGCATAGCCAGCACATCAGGCATATGACATTCAGCTGAAGTATCCAGAATGGCAATATCCATTCCATTTTTCATCGTATCCAATACGGTTGCAACCAGATATCCGGTGTTTAGAGCGATGGCTTCGCCTGGTTCGAGATAAACTTGCACACCGTATTTATCCTGAAAGTATTGAATACAACGTACCAGGGTGTCCAGATCGTAGTCTTCTCTGGTAATATGGTGACCGCCGCCGAAATTGAGCCATTTCATTTGCTTAATGTATGGTCCGAATTTCTCGTCCACGACTTTAATGGTGCGCTCCAACGTATCTGAATTCTGTTCACACATTGTATGAAAATGAATACCATCCACGCCGTCCAGATCCTCAGGTCTAAAGTTAGCCAGAGTCACACCCATTCTGGAGTTGTTGTAGCAAGGATCGTACAACGGCGTTTCGATTTCCGAATACTCCGGATTTACTCGAATGCCGATGTCGATTTTTTTGGAAGTTACGCCTTGCACCCTGCTTTTGAAGCGTTTCAGTTGGTCAAAGGAGTTGAAAACAATATGGTCAACATACTCCAATAGCTCATCAAATTCACTGTCAACATAAGCAGGTGCGTAGACGTGAACCTCCTTGTTCATTTTTTCGCGACCGAGTCTTGCCTCGAACAACGAACTGGAGGTTACGCCTTTTAAATATTTGCCAACCAGAGGAAAGGTCGAAAACATCGAAAATCCCTTAAGAGCGAGCAGAATATTGCAACCTGTCCGCTCTTGAACGGAATTCAAAACCTCAAGGTTTTTGACAAGGAGTCTTTCGTCAACAAGATAACAAGGTGATGGGAGTCCGGTAATATCAATATTCATCGCAGACCTCAATCAAGCAACGTTGGCGCAAAGTTCTCTTGCCATGGCAATCCGTGTTTATTTAGTGCTTCCATGAATGGATCTGGATCAAATTCCTCAACGTTGTAAACGCCCGGTTTTTTCCAGAGGCCTTTGATGATAAGCATTGCACCGATCATAGCTGGAACACCTGTTGTGTAAGAAATGGCTTGGGAGCCAACCTCTGCATAACATTCCTCATGATCGCAAACGTTGTAAACATAATAGGTTTTTGGCTTTCCATCTTTGACGCCTTGAATAATGCAGCCAATGTTTGTTTTGCCCTTTGTTCTTGGTCCCAGAGAAGCCGGGTCCGGCAAAATAGCTTTCAGGAATTGCAGTGGAATGATCTGTTGGCCTTCATAATCAATAGGCTCGATCGAGGTCATACCTACGTTTTGAAGTACGTTCAAATGATTCAGATAATTGTCCGAGAATGTCATCCAGAAACGGATTTTTTTCACGCCTTTAATATTCACTGCAAGAGATTCCAGTTCTTCATGGTACAAAAGATATATATTTTTCGGTCCAATTTCAGGAAGGTCGTATACCTTTTTCTCAGAAAGTGGCTCAGTTTCAATCCATTCTCCGTTTTCAAAGTAACGGCCTTTCGCCGTAATTTCACGAATATTGATTTCCGGATTAAAGTTAGTCGCAAAAGGATATCCGTGGTCCCCTGCATTCGCATCCACAATATCAATCGTATGAATTTCATCAAAATAGTGCTTTTGAGCATAGGCCGTAAATACTCCAGTTACACCTGGATCAAAACCGCTGCCCAGCAGAGCTGTAATTCCTGCTTTTTCGAATCTTTCTTTGTAGGCCCATTGCCAGCTGTATTCAAACTTCGGCGTATCCGGCGGTTCATAGTTCGCCGTATCAACGTAATGAACACCTGTCTCAAGGCAAGCATCCATTATCGTCAAATCCTGATAAGGGAGAGCCACATTGATAACTACATCCGGTTGAAAGCTTCGAATCAAGTCAATGACCATGTCGGTGTTGTCAGCATCAAGCTGAGCCGTTTGGATCTTCGTACGACCTCCACCCAGCTTCTCTTTAAGCGCATCGCATTTCTCAACAGTTCTGCTTGCGATACAAATTTCTTCAAATACATCTGGGTTTTGGCAACATTTATGCACCACAACGCTGGCCACGCCACCGGCGCCAATAATCAATGCTTTTCCCAAAATAAATAACCTCCTTATTCCATACGCTAATCGCTAATCATTCTTGCAAACAAAATGATTATAAAGACATCCCACCAAATAATCAAGAAAAACGATAATTTGCTGTGTCAAAATTCACAGGAGCATGTCACAAAAATTTTACAAACCCCAAAATTAGGCATAAATTCTCCGAAAGCGAGCAGAAATTAAGCCCTTCCCCACCCATTACAGGGAAGCCAGCGCATCTTTAACGGACGTTTTCTTGAATATAATGTTCATGCCTTAAAGAGATCATATTATCTTATTTTTGAACAAAAGACCACCCCTCCACGTCTATGACGAAGATTGATGGGGTGGTAAAATAATGGGCTGATAGCGTAAAGCTTCATCTACAATCTCTGCCGCACTCAAACCGCGGTCATCCCAGTAGATCAAATTACTAATCTCCGGATGAGGTGTATTTTGCATGACTACATTCAGCATATTGTCGAGCTCCTCTTCTGTTCCCTCGCATCTGATGATTTTTTCCACTAACTGTATAAGCTCACTTCGGTTTAACTTTTGACGTTTCAATGGATCTCGGTCCAGACTCATACAATCGCCCTCCTAGGATGAATTATAGTCGACATAGTGGAGCCTTGCACTTCTACTGTAAGCGCTATACGGCCTATTATGGAGCCTTGAGAAGTATCATAATAAATAAAGCCGCTCCCGGTACGGGAACGGCTCTATATCGTAATAAAGTATATTAAACCATGATTTTGCAAATATCGTTCGTGAATTCAACCGGATCTTGAAGCGGCAAGCCCTCGATCAGCAAAGCCTGATTATATAGTAAGGCCGTATAGAGATTTACCTTCTCCTTGTCCTTAGCAAAAGCTTCTTTCAAAGAGTTGAACACCGCATGGTTTACGTTAATTTCCAGCACTTTATTCGCTTTGACATCGGCGTTATTCGGCATGGCGTTCAAAATTTTCTCCATCTCAATGGTTACTTCGCCGTCAGCAGACAGACATACCGGGTGTGTCTTCAAGCGCTTGGAGGCTTTTACACTGGATACTTTGCCTTCCAGCAAGCCCTTCATGTACTCAAACAACTCCTTGTTGTCGTTTTGTTCCGCTTCTGTTTCTTTCTCATTTTCGTCAGACTCAATGCCGAGATCGCCACTCGATACGGATTTGAATTCTTTCTCTTTATAGCTTATAAGCATTTTAATAGCGAACTCATCAATATCATCCGTGAAGTACAAAATTTCGTAGCCTTTGTCGGCCACCAATTCAGTTTGCGGTAGCTTTTCAATACGCTCATTGGACTCCCCGGAAGCATAATAAATATACTTTTGGTCCTCTGGCATACGAGATACATATTCGTCCAAAGTAACCTGCTTCTTCTCTGTCGAAGAGTAGAACATAAGCAGATCCTGGAGCGTTTCCTTATGTCTGCCGTAATCATTGTAGACACCAAATTTCAATTGTCTGCCAAATGATTTGTAGAATTGATCATATTTCTCCCGATCATTTTTGAGCAGAGTCAACAGCTGGCCTTTAATTTTGCTTTCGATATTTTTGGCAATCAGTTTCAACTGACGGTCATGCTGCAGCATTTCTCTCGAAATGTTGAGGGACAGACTTTCAGAGTCAACCATACCTTTCACGAAGCTAAAATAATCCGGCAGCAGGTCAGGAGATTTTTCCATGATCAGCACACCGTTGGCATACAGCTCAAGCCCTTTTTCATATTCCTTGGAGTAGAAATCAAACGGAATATTTTCAGGAATAAACAAAATCGCTTGGTACACTACCGCACCGTCTGCGCTGATATGGATATGCTGAAGCGGCTTGTCGTAACCATAGCGTTTTTCCGCGTAGAAATTTTGATAATCCTCGTCGGTCAGCTCGCTTTTATTTTTTCTCCAGATGGGCACCATGCTGTTAATACGTTGTTCTTCTTTGTAATCCTCGAACTCGTTGTCGCTTCCCTCTTTGAGACGCTTGCCTGAAATGTCCATTTTAATCGGATAGCGAATAAAGTCGGAGTACTTTTTAATAAGTGCTTTTAAACGGTACTCGTCCAAATATTCGTCGTAGGACTCATCCTCGGTGTTGGCCTTGATTTTCAGCACAATCTCGGTTCCAACCTCGTCTTTCTCAGCCGCCTCAATGGTATACCCATCAGCGCCTGTGGATTCCCATTTATAAGCAGTATCGCTTCCCAAAGCCTTGGTCGTTACTGTAACCAGATCCGCTACCATGAAAGCTGAATAGAAGCCGACGCCGAATTGACCAATGATGTCATGTCCATCCTTGGATTCATTTTCATTTTTGAACGCCAGTGAGCCGCTTTTAGCAATGACGCCCAGGTTATTTTCCAGCTCTTCCTTGGTCATCCCAATTCCGGTATCCCTCAAAGTCAGCGTTCTGTTGTCTTTATCGGGAGTTACTTTAATATAATAGTTTTCTTTGTCAAAAACCAATTGATCGTCTGTCAGTGCTTTGTAATAGATTTTGTCAATCGCATCACTTGCGTTGGAGATGAGCTCTCTTAGGAAAATTTCCTTTTGCGTGTAAATCGAGTTAATCATCATTTCGAGCAGACGCTTGGACTCAGCCTGAAACTGTTTTTTCTCCATTCGAATATCTCCTTTCAAATATACACCTATGTAAGGCCAGCAGATAAGAGCTATGCAAACGATTCAGCCTTGTTAGCACTCCCACCATTCGAGTGCTAGCCTACCTTTTTTATAACATTCCTCATTTTTTATGTCAATATCTTGGTTAACTTACACAGCAAAATTCCATTTTAGGAAACTGTTAGTGTCTGATCTGCTTAAACATCACGTTAAACAGTTCGGCAGAGGACGGAAACAGCCCTTGAACATGGGGAAGCAGATTACTCCTGATCCGCAGCTCATCCCCATCCAAATGCCTTAGATCTTCATGATAAAACCAGACAATAGGATAATCCCCGTCCTTATGTCTGCTGCCTGCATTTAAACATACGGGACCTTGATCATCTTCTGCAATCGCAAATGGAATATAACCTGCTGACAATAGAGGTGACCATTGATCGATCAAATCATAAAATGCCTTTAAGCCTTGACCCACTGGCAGACGTGGAAATTCTACAAACGTGCAATCGCTCCAGTATACTCCCGGAATAGATTCATTATCGAATTGTAAAGATACATAATGGTAGGACATGATAAAATTCCTCAACAGAGGCGGCAATTCAAAATGGTATTTTTCCTCCAGCTCCCGAACTTCCTGTTCTGTAATCTGTGAAGGAAGGGGCTTCCACTTGATCCATCCCTCCTCATCGACGTTCCCATCACGCATTTCGAGCGGTACATTTTCTTCCACATCCATAAAAAAGGCTTCATCCATCTGTGCAAATAACTCCTTCATGGATGAACGAATATCGGCTTTCTTGTCCATGTCCTCACACCTCTTTCCGTCTTATTCGCATTTTCCATTATAGGTTTATGCTAATGCGAATTTATATGAAAATATCATTGCAATTATATGCCACTACCCTTTATATGTTCAGCTTATCAGAACTTGCTTTTTTCACCATTCGCAGAATATTAGTATTACCAGCGCAATGGCTCATAGTTACGCCAGAGCAACCAACGCCCTATCTCGTGAATGGGAGCAGTGCCAATGCTGTATTCATCCTTGGTGCCACTCTGCAAATCAATTAAATGAAGCATACCGCCATACGTTCCAACCGCCAGGATGCCTTCATCGGGTGTAACTGCCAGCCCGGATATCGTACTGCCGACAAAATAGCGCCAAAGCTCACGCCCCTCTCTATCAATAAGACGAAGATATCCGTAAGCATCGCCTAGAATAGATCCTTGTGTCAGCGCTACAGCACCATATACTCGCATTTCTTCATTTATTATCGGCCATTCTTCCTTATTCTGAGCAAGACCCTGTCCACTTCGGCAATCGACACCTGAATGGTGGCACCGTTGTAGAAATGACAGGCATTGAAGCAGACATCCAGACCATCTTTGGAAAATAGGGCATAATGCGGATAGCTGGAGCCTGGCCCCAATGTATGCACCGTCTTATCGGTTAAGTCCATGAGCAAATGCTCACTCATCTGGCTGCCATAAGCGATCCAGCGTCCATCCTTCGACACAGCACCATGCGCCATATCCACAATCGTGTCTTCCAGCTCTAGTTCTCTACGTTCAGACGCTTGGGGGTGGACCAAATCTACCTGATCAGCAGTCAGCAAATAAACGCCATAACCGCACACCAGCAGAAGGCGCTGTCCATCGCCAAACGGAATTACTTCATCTAATATATCCTCAGGATGCTCCTCATCCGCCAAGCATTCCAAGTCAGGAATAGATGCTTTTAAACGGGCTTGTATATCCTTCCACGGAAAATAAGCTGTCTCTTCCCCTTGCAGATTCCGATCCGGTTGGCGAACAACCCGAATCCCTTGCCCATCCACCAACGCAAAATAAATCCCGTCCGGCGAACAACCTACTCGATGCAATCCGGGAATTAACCTGATTTCATCTTTTCCCGTTACATAGATCTTTCCGCGTTCCCGAGGATTGCCTGCATGTAGAACGACTTCATTGCCTCTATTCATAAAAGCCATCGGCCTCACGGCTTGCAAAGCCTCCTCAAACGCCGGTGTAAGCGGCCAGGATGCAGCCAGAATCTCCTGACGTAACTTCTCTAATTCCCCAGCCTGATTCGCCTCCTGAATCATTCGAAAAATATCTTTGGCCAGCTTGGGACGTTCATCCTGCTTCCCCCATCCAGTGTATGTATGTCTTATTTGTTCTACAGGTTTTATTTATTCTGTTAGGTGGTTTCTCACCTTCGTCAACACAGACCACAGGTCTGTCACTGCTTTTACCTCCTCATAGTCCAGATAGGTATCATGCTTTTCATAATATTTGACCGCCATAATCACCATCTGAAGTGTCACGGTCTCCCCAGCATCCTTAAGGACTTCTACAATACTCTCAAAAGTCGCTAGCTCAAACCAAGTTTGAACCTGACGATCCGATATCCATACGGGAATATACTCGTCCTGCTCGTTCGTTGCGGCTGTACCGTCCTCTGCACATTCCTCCAGCCAATGCTCATCCAAATAATAAATCGGTGTGTGAACAGGGTCCTGATCCCATTGATCCACATTCACATATAACCAGTTATTATGCAGTTGGCCCACGCTGCGCACCAATTCCTGTAATCCTTCAAATATACGATAAGACGGGCGCTCCCTGCGAAGGTAATCCTTAAGTCTCGTCTCGTACCTGCTCATCTCGAGCCACCCCGTTTCTAATTCAGCTGAACCTTCAAAATTCGCTTAACATACATTTGTAACTGATAAAACCCGATATAAGTACAAGCACCTTGTCAATAGTTAAGACTACCTAAGGAGATTGATCTATTTATGAAAAGAATCACCGCACTTATTATTCTGTCCATGCTATTACTTGTAACCCCGATTTACGCTGCTGCACCAGCACCTATGCTGGTTTATGTGGATCAGAGTAACCATTCCTTCATCCCGCTTCGCCTCCTGAACAGCTATGAAGGGATCACACTCAACATAAACCCGGCTGACAAAAAAATAGAAATAGCGCAAGGCAATACCCGACTTACATTATTTATGGGACAAGCTACTGCTAAAGTGAATGATCAAACAGTTCGTATGCAAAATGCACCTTTTACCGATAACGGCGCTACCTATGTACCCTTGCAGTTCATCAGCCAACATCTAAACCTACAAGTCTTGTGGCAAAAAGAAACCTCGGCCGTGCATATCACGCAGGGTACGACATCTGTTACACTTCCGGTACTCACCGGCAAGCTATCCGGAAATACTCTCCCGATCACGGCAGCTCATAAGAGCTTCAAGATTGGATCTCGTACCTTTTCCGCTAAGGTGGTCACCATCTCCATGCTCCATCCCAAGGTGAGTTTGGACGTAGCACTGGCAGGCAATACCATTGGTAAAGTGGAGGACTTAAGCAGTCTCGCCAAACGTAATCAAGCGGTTGTAGCCATTAATGGCACATTCTTTGACGCCTATACCAAAAGCTCCTACAAAACGCCTTACGGCTATCTGGTCAGTCATGGCAAGATGTTGAAAAAAAGCTCCGGCGATCAACGTACTGTCTTCATCTACGATGCTAACCATTTAGCTAAGCTTGTGTCGGGTTCTGTCTTTGAACAACAGCTAAGTCAAGGCAGTGTCGAAGGTGCTCTTCAAGCTGGACCTCGTCTGGTCACGAACGGTCAGGTTTCCCTTAATGTCAAAGCTGAAGGCTTCAAGGACCCTAAAATATTAACAGGCGGCGGCGCCCGCAGCGCACTTGGAATTACGAGGGATCATAAGCTGATCCTCCTAACTACAAGCGGAGCGACTATTCCGCAGCTCGCCCAGATGATGAAGCAGGCTGGCGCTTATCAGGCCATGAATCTGGATGGCGGTGCTTCCAGCGGACTGTACTATAACGGCTCTTACCTCACTACACCCGGCCGTCAAATCAGCAACGCCATTATTGTAAAGTATCAATAGACGAATGAGGGCTGTCTTCACGGCTATGCAAGCCGTGGGGATAGCTTTTCTTTTTTCCTAATCTTAATAATTCCAACTTTCCTCTGTTCGACCGTCTTGTCCGATCCGTTACGGTTTAATCCTTCAATCTACAATCGAATTAGACTGGTAAAGCTGTTGCTGCCTTCGCTTCCTTTTTTAAAAGAAAGGTAAATGCGGTTGCTTTCTCCTCTGCTTGCCAAGCATTCATAAAGTCCGGGTTGCACAGACAGGAATGACCCTCCCCATACACAATCAGGTTCCAACTCACCGCCTGTGGCTTCTTCTCCAGCGCCAATAAATATATTCCCTGAGGGAACCTTCAAAAACAGTTGCACCGTGGGCTGCTCGATATGATCTGTTATCACAACCTCATACGTCCCGTCCGCTCCCAGATTCAAAAAAGCAGCATTTCCGGCATTCAACTCCCCCAGCTCGTCCGCTTCAATGGACCACCAATCCGGCTCATCGTTCAAGCGATGCTTTAGAGCTTGCGTATCAAATAGGCAAAGAGTCGCCGTGTCTGTCGTAAATTGAAATGGACTGTTTGCCGTGTTCATCATGCGATCCTCCTGATCATGGTCAGCGAATTTCCGTTTTCCTACATCTTCCGCTATCCGTATTGCTATAGATTTGAGGGAAATTATCCCTGTATGTAAAGTATAACAATGCTTGTAGGGCCAGACAACATACTGGAGCTACCATCCATCTGCATTAAAAAAGCCCTCCTTCACGCTGTTGTGAAAGAGGGCTGCTT
The DNA here is from genome assembly GCF_050516475.1 of Paenibacillus ottowii. Classification (NCBI taxonomy): domain Bacteria; kingdom Bacillati; phylum Bacillota; class Bacilli; order Caryophanales; family Paenibacillaceae; genus Paenibacillus; species Paenibacillus ottowii. The sequence continues at coordinate 3,961,144 of NZ_CP191577.1, forward strand.
TGTAAGTTTGAGCGATACTAACCTAACGTTAGATCAGAAAAGACTTGGTAATAATCACCAGCAAAATGAACAATACCAAAATCGCACCTGTGGATGTCCATCCTCCACCATAACCTACTTGACCCATATCTAAATCCCTCCTTGCGTTAAAGCTTACTCTTATCGTATGTAGAAAAGCGGATAACGACCGGGCGAATTGGCAAGTTTATTTGCCATGGAGGAGCTTCTTAGAAAATGGACTGATACGTTTCGGATGAATCAGTCATGACTCGGGATGACAACTGGCAGAGAATGTCGTCGGTTCTGCGCAGCAGCCTGCTCACATCTTTGTTCTTCATCTTTTGAAGGAGCGAGGTTTCTAGCTGGGATGAAAGAAATTGAGTGGTGCCTATAAATACAACAATATCCAATCCTGGGGTGGTGTCAATATGTAATAAGTGCAACAAATCCGCCATGGACAAGAGTCCCGGAGGGAAAATACTATTAGTTTCTTTCATATATAGAGCTTTTACCATGGAGGTTAACGCCCTGTCGCAGAGGATAATGCAGCATTGGAGTTGGTTATGCTTGTAAAGAATTTGAGCTAGTTTCATATGGTATTGGGCTAAAGTGTGAAAATCGGTTATTGAATGATCTAGGTGTTGCACAGGTCTGGATGGTTGAGTGGGACTTGGAATACAGGTAGAAAGAGCTTCTTTCATATCTATTCCTCCAGAGAATTTCAAGAATAGTCCTATTATACCCCAAAATGATACCTATAGATATCTAAAATATTTATTGTATCTAATATTCAATGTTTTCATTTAGATTTCTTGTCTACACTTTTAGAATAGTGAGGTGTAGACGATGGAAGACAAAGAAGTTCTCAAATTAGTGGGTGCCAGAATACGTGCTTTACGAAAAGAAAAAGGATTGTCTCAGGAGTCGCTTGGAGAAAAAGGCGGATTCCATTTTTCATACATAGGGCAGATTGAACGTGGAGAAAAAAACGTATCTTTAATAAACATAGCTAAAATTGCTGATGCACTAGATGTTAATTTGATTCAGCTTTTCGCTTATGTAAATGAAGATATTAAAGTTACAAAACATGAAGACGGTATACAAGAAATCGTAAATATGCTTCAAAAGTCGAGTCCTGAGAAGGTACGTTTGGCGAGGAATGTGATACGGGAGATTATCAACTAAGAAGATTCTCAAAAATTGTGAGAGCAATCTCTTGGGAAATAAAAAAAGAACCATACTTTTCAAGAAGTCCCTCTTTCTTCAACTTTTCCAGATGATCATAGTGCCCTTCGATATCATCTGCATTGAACTTGTTTGTTCGTGTAGTATAATTTGGCCAATTTTAGCGGATTCTCAAACTAAAACACGCCCACAAAAAGGCGTGTTTTAAGTCTCTCCAATTTAATTCCCCTAAACCCTTATTTCCAAATCTCGTCCGCAATCTCTTTAATGAATGCAAGCTTTTTCCACTGCTGCTCTTCGGTCAGAATATTGCCTTCTTCTGTGGAAGCAAAGCCGCATTGTGGGCTGAGGCAGATATGGTTGATGTCCACGAATTGAGTTGCTTCCTTAATACGGTTGATGACCGTCTGCTTATCTTCCAGCTCACCCGTTTTGGAGGAAACGAGGCCCAATACAACCTGCTTTTCATCTTTCAGATGCTTAAGTGGGGTGAAATCACCTGCACGGTCGGTATCGAATTCGAGATAGTAGCCGTCGATGTTGTCGATGCCAAACAGGGTTTCGGCTACAGGCTCATAACCGCCAGAAGATGCCCAGGTCGAATGGTAGTTACCACGGCATACGTGGGTTGTAACAACCAAATCAGCTGGAAGATCCTTGACAGTTTCCTGATTCACGCGAGCGAACAGCTTTTTGGTATCTTCCACATTTTCACCTGCATGCTGTCTGGCTTCCCAGTAGTTTTTATCACAGAGCATGCCCCATGTGCAATCATCCAGTTGCAAGCTGCGGCAGCCTTCATTATACAGCGCTTGGATCACGGATTTGTAGGCTTTGGCGATGTCCGTCACTAGTTCATCTAGATTGCTGTAATACGTATCGGTTGTTTCTTTATTTTCTCCACGCAACAGCTCAGCCAGGAACTGCGCAGGTGCGGGAATGGTTTGGCGGGCGATAGCATCCTCACCTGCGACTTGTTTCAAAAATTTGAAATCTTCAATGAAAGGGTGACGGGAATGTCCAATTTTACCAGACAAACGTGCGGTTTCCGCTCTTGTTTCCACCCCTTGGAATTGGTAGCCATTTGCAAGCTGTACCTTTTCCACACCGTCCAGTCCCCACATAAAATCAAGATGCCACCAAGAGCGTCTAAATTCTCCGTCCGTTACGGCTTGAAGTCCCACGGATTTTTGCTTTTCTACCAGCTTGATAATTTCTTCATCTTCGATCTTTCTCAGCTCGTCCGCAGAGATTTCATTATTTTGAAATTGAATTCTAGCGTCTTTGATCGCTTGCGGGCGCAAAAAGCTGCCGACCATATCATGTCTAAAAGGGGTCACTTTACGTTGGGATGCATTGTCAAGGATGCTGCTCATTAGGGTTATCTCCTTTTTCGCTTCAGTAGTGAAGTTGTTGTAAGAAAGATAACATACATTTTCAGCTATAAGGTAACTCCAATAAACTATAGCTAGTTATAGCCTAAGGCTATATCAAATTTATTGTTCTCCTATCGCCTCATGCAGGGCTTCTACATATACCGTAGCCAGCTTGGAGAGCGCAACATTTTTATGGCAAATCCAGCCCACATTAATAGACTCATCACATTCCAGAGGGACGGAAATAATTTCGTTACCGTTCAGATCCGCACTGATCACCCCAGTAGAAATGGTATAGCCATTCAAGCCAATAAGCAGATTAAAAAGGGTTGCCCGGTCATTAACGCGAATGCTTTTGGGGTGCGACAACGTGCTCAGAATTTCCTCGGAAAAGTGAAAGGAATTGTACTCCCCTTGTTCAAAGGACAGATATGGATAAGGATGAAGCTGGTCGATGGTCACGATAGACTGCCGGGATAGCGGATTATTGGCACTGATAAAAATATGCGGCTTGGCCGTAAACAGGCTGTTGAATTGCAGATTTGCATCTTTTAGCAGCTTGTTGATGACCTTGGCATTAAATTCGTTCAGATACAGGATTCCGATCTCACTACGTAGACTTTTGACATCCCGTATGATTTCATGGGTTTTGGTCTCCCGCAAAGCCAGCTCATATTCATCCTGTCCATATTGATTCACCAGATTTACGAATGCATTTACGGCAAAAGCATAATGCTGCGTGGACACAGCAAAATGCTGTGGTGAGGGCTTGGCATCCAGGTAGCGACTTTCCAGCAGTTCCGCCTGTTCAACGACCTGACGCGCATAACCGAGGAATTCCACACCTTCCTTGGATAAAGAGATACCTTTATTGGTACGCTCAAAAATGGTAATATGAATTTCTTCCTCCAGATCGCGAATCGCGTTGGACAGACTGGGCTGGGAAATGAACAACCGCTTCGCCGCCTCATTCATGGAGCCACGATTGGCAACCTCGATGACATATTTTAATTGTTGTAAGGTCAATGCTTGATGTCCTTTCCGTTTGTGTTTCTTCTATTATATAATACATGATCTCACTCCTGGAAAAAGGGTTATAGAAACACCCCCTCAAAATGGTAATATCCATTTCAAGAAGGTGCTTTTTCATTGCTGCTTTAGTTCTTTAATTAACGGACTTCGCCGTTTGTGGCGATCAGCTTTTGATACCAGTAGAAGCTTTGTTTGCGAATACGACGCAAATCCTTGAGATCAAATTCGTCACGATCCACATAGATAAACCCGTAGCGCTTACTAGAGCCCTGGTGGGTACTCACCAGATCTATTGCAGACCACGGACAGAAGCCGAATACGTCTACGCCGTCTGTAATTGCCAATTGAATCTGCTCGATATGTTTCTTGAAAAAATCAATACGATAAGGATCCTTCACGACATCCCCTTCTTCCAGCTTGTCAAAAGCACCCAAGCCGTTCTCTGTCACGATTAAAGGCAAGTGGTAGCGAGAATATATTTGCCGTAATGTGGTTCTAAAACCGACCGGATCAATCTCCCAACCAAACTCTGTCTTTTGCAGGTTGGGGTTCACAGAGCCTCGATATGCTCCGGGTTCACCCACAATTTCATGCTGATCGCCTGTATGTGAAAAGTCATTTCCGTCATCCAAACTTTCCCCTACAGTTTGAGAGGTATAATAATTAAAGGCGATAAAATCCGGATTTCCTTGCGCTAATATATCCATATCCCCTTCTTCAATAACAGGCTCATAGCCCTTCTCGACCAAATAGCTCCAGGCAATGTGATTGTAGCGGCCGAATACAGCCATATCCAGGTAGAGCCAGTTGCGAATGGCTGCATAGTTATCAGCCGCCAGCGTATCTTCCGGCTTGGAACTGGCTGGATAAATAACCCCAATATTCGGTGCTGGCCCAATTTTCGCGTCGGGCAGCATCTTATGGCACAATACCATCGCCTTCGCCTGCGCGACTAGCATATGGTGGTTTTGTTGATACAGTACCTTTTGCGGATTTTCTAGGCTTGTATCTAATGTGCCAATCGAACCTGGATGGAGAATCAGCATGTTTTGTTCGTTAATGGTTAGCCAGTATTTCACCCTGTCCCCAAAGTTCTCAAACAGTGTTTTGGCATATTGTTCGAAGGCATCAATCGTTTCCCTCTTGGACCATCCGCCTTGTAGTTCAAGTGCATAGGGCAGATCAAAGTGATACATGGTAACAATCGGTTCAATACCATACTTAATGAGTTCATCAATTAATGAGCTGTAAAACGCAATTCCCTTCGGATTAACTTCACCGGCACCTTGCGGATAGATGCGTGTCCAAGCGATCGAGAAGCGGTACGCCTTAAAGCCCATTTCAGCCATCAGGGCCACATCTTCTTTGAACATATGGTAATGATCACTGGTTACCTTAAAATCAGTAACTCCTTCGACGTGGTTAGCCATGTCAATGACAGAGGGTCCTTTTCCATCTTCGTCCCATGCACCCTCTACTTGATAAGCGGAAGTGGAACCTCCCCAGAAAAAATTTTCAGGAAATGCTTTCAGTTGATTATGTTTCATGATCTAGTCCCTCCAGTTATAGGTATATCCTTCTGATATTCGCAATTCATAATTCGTAATGTAATGATAACGCTTGCCTGTATCACACAACCAAAGTTAACAATACTTCATTTTTTTGAATCTGCTCCTGATTGGTCGCAAATACATCCACTTTATGTTTCGTGAGTGTGACGATAACAGGCGTTACAATTTCATACCCTGCTTCTATGATCTGCTCCCTGTCAAATTGAATTAACAAGTCCCCTTGTTTAACGATATCGCCCTCTTTGACCATGGGTGTAAAATGCTTTCCTTTTAGCGCAACAGTATTAATTCCAATGTGAATTAATATCTCTGTACCTGCCTTGGAAGTCAAGCCTATGGCGTGTCCTGTGGGGAATAGCGACGTTACAACTCCGTCTATGGGCGCTACGACCTCACCGACAGACGGTTCAATGGCTAACCCTTGTCCCATCGCCCCTGTAGAAAATGCTGAATCGTTCACTTGGCTCAGGGGTGTCGTCTTGCCTGTGATCGGGCTGTAGATCGTTTCTTTCTTGATGTCAACAGCCTTGGTTGCTGTAGCAACGGGCAGGGGTTCTTCCGTCTTAACAGTCTCAACTGTTGCTGCGCTCTCCCCCTTTACCTTGCTTTCATAACCAAAAATAAGAGTTAGTACCGTAGCTGCTGTGAACGAACATGCGATGGCAATCACGTAAACCAGGGTCGGCGTATATACCGGAATCGCAAAAATGTTGTGAAACACATAAGCCGTCATTTTCACCCCAAAATGTCCATTGATGGCACCGCCTATCGCCCCTGCAATAATGACAATCGGAATCACTCGTTTAAAACGAAGCACCAGACCATACACAATCGGTTCAGTCACACCCGCCAGCAAGCCTGTAATACTCGTGGAACCGGCAAGGGTTCTGAGTGTTTTATCTTTTTTGGCCTTGAGGAAGATACCGAATGCGACCCCAATTTGAGCAAATACAGCCGCTGCCGCCATCGCCTCAATCGGATCACCGCCAACACCGATGTTTTGAATCGTGATCGGGGTAAAGCCCCAGTGGAGTCCGAAGACGACCATAAAGGTCATAAAACCGCCAAGCACAATCCCTGACAGGATGCCGCTTACACCGATTAACCATGTCACCCCCGAAGAAATCCAATCCCCTACCGTTGTACCGAACGGTCCAAATGCGATTGCAGATAGAGGAACCATAATCATTAAAGCCAACATCGGAACTAAAAATAGCTGCAAGTCCTTAAGTATGATTTTCTTCAAAAACTTGTCGACCAACGCATAGATGCTGATAGATATGAAAATCGGGAAAACACTTGCTGAGTAGCTCATCATGACCACCGGTATTCCTAAAAACGATACATCAGAGCCTTTGTCCATCAGCCCCGTAAAGTTGGGTTCCAGGAGAGCCGCACCAATCACACCAGCTACATAAGGATTCGCTTTCAGCTTTATACCAAGCGTAATCCCCAGTAAAATCGGCAAGAAGTAAAATACAGCATTCCCGGCAGCAGACAGGATCAGATAGGTATCACTTGTTTCAGACATCCAGCCCAGTAAGGTTAAAACCGTCAAGAGTGCTTTCAGCATCCCCGAGCCTGCCATCGCCGGAATCAACGGGGAGAAGCTGCCGGAAATAACCTCGAAGATTGTAGAGATGACTGATGCCTTCTTTCCGCTGGATTCGTTAGCCGCAGAGGTGTCTGATCCAAAATCCCTATTTTTCATGATTTCCGCATATACATAGGCAACATGGCTGCCAATCACGACTTGAAATTGCCCTCCGCTTTCAACAACGGTTATGACCCCCTCGTGTTTCTCAAGCGCTTCTCGTTCGGCTTTTCGTGAATCCTTCAGGTCAAATCGGAGCCGTGTAGCACAATGGACAAGCCCATTGATATTTTCTTCTCCTCCAACGAGACGTACGATATCCTCGCCCATTTTCTTATGGTCCATGTTCATTCTCCTCTTGGGCAGATTGCCTGAAAACAAAAAAATACCTAAACGAAAGGCATGCATGATCATAAAAAATGATCACTGCCATTCATTTAGGTATCGCCTGCTTATCAGTAACAATCCTTAGATTTAAGTTGTGAGCCTACTATAAAACACTCCGAAATCGTTTGCAAGCTTTTTTTCTAAGAATCAGCCATATCGTTTCTGGAGGTTACACGCTGTATATGAATCGTCAAATACACTTTTTCGTCAATCGACATCGCACTTTCATGCTTTAATTCCAGGTATTGATTAATTAATTGGGTGCACTGAAAAGCCTTCTCGTACTTTTCTTTGACTTGCTCATACAAGAAGTTATCCCCTGAAGCTAATTGCTCTTGTTCATTGCTCAGCAAGCGCTGGGCAAAGTACTGCAAATGAGTAATAAACCGCGAATAATTAAATGAGGTTTCATCCAGATTAATCTGATAGTAATCGGTTACAATATTGAAAATGTCGTCAATGACCTCCGTAATCTCAACCGTTTGCTTCATTCCCTGACCGTCTTGTCTTGCATTGACAAAATGCATGGCAATAAAGCTTGCTTCGTGCTCGTCCATTTGAATGCCAAATTGAGCATGAATGATATCCAGTGCATTCATACCTATCATGAATTCTTTTTTGTAAAATTTTTTGATCTGCCATAACAGTGAATTTTTAAGTCCCACGGATTTTCTGTAGCGGGAGATGGCAAATTGAATATGGTCAATCAACGAAATATAGATATTATCACTAAAAATATCTCCCATTTCTTTTTTAGCGCTGCCTACAATTTCATCCGCCACCTTTAAATACTCTACAGAGGTTTCTCCAATGAGATCAATTAATTTTTGTGGAATTTTATCGGACTTTAAAACAAAGGTTTTTTCTATTTTTTCTTCATCGACCCTTTGACCGTTTTTCTTTTTAAAACCCAGGCCGTTCCCTATGACAACAAACTCATGACCTACCTGATTTTCGGCCCGAATGACATTGTTGTTGAATATTTGCCGGATGATCATCTAGCTGCTCACCTCATTGATGTATTGACAAAGTTTGTAATAACAAAAAAAACCAAATAACGACTAAGTCCATTAGTCATTATTTGGGTATCGCCTGCTTACCAGTAACAATCCCGAGAGGCACTTCACCCCTCATTCAATTACTATTACTATACCGCTTTCACAGCAGAATAACAATACAATCATGCCAAAAAAACGCCAAACACTCGGATTTTCTAGTGCTCGGCGATTTTTTAGAATCATACTTAACGCTCTTTTTCTCTACAAAATACATCTTTAGCCACCTGAATTGCTGAGGCTGCCCGTGGCCATCCTACGTAAAAAGCTAGCTGCGTAATGACCTCAATCAGTTCTTCCTCCGAAATCCCGTTTTCCTTGGCCAGGTTCAGATGATAAGGAAGTTGATTCACATGCTCACCCGCTACCAGAGAGGCAACTGTAATGAGGCTCCGTTCTCTGAGAGATAGCTCACTTCTCCTCCATACATCGCCAAAAAGGACATCCTCCGTATAGCTTACAAAAGCAGGTGCAAAATCACCGATCGTTTCCCGAACACTCGATTTGATTAATTTATGCTTCATAAGATCATTTGGGCAAGTCCGTTGCCAAAGGACCAATCCTCTAATTCAGTTTCTACCAGTGTCACAAATACATCTTCCGGTCTAACTTTACATTCAATAGAGATGAGCTCGGCTAACCTCTGATAAAAACTCTTTTTTTGTTCCGTAGTTCTACCTGATCCCAGCGTAATTTGGATGTACAGCAGCTTGTCTGTTCTGGGTACATTCAAATAATCGGGACTATAATAAAACTCGCTCCGTCTATGGGCATGAAAAACCTGAAAGTAATCCTTGGGTGGGACCTGAAAATGTTCGATCAAAGCATTCATGATACAGCGGCTAATGCCAGGCAGCTCTTGCTCGGTGTATTGCTGCTCCATGTAGCCTACTCTTACAAAGGGCATATTCATTCTCTCCTATCCGTTGGGATAAGATGATTGTACTCCCCTTATCTTCATCTGTATAATTGAAAATAATCATAAATATATTCCACTTTATCGATGGAGATGAGTTCGCATGGATCTGAAAGAGTTAACTACGTTTCGTACCATTATTGAAGAAGGAACCTTCTCGAAAGCTGCCACCAAATTAAACTACGCACAATCTACAGTCACGAACCAAATCCAAAGGCTAGAGAAAGAGCTGGGATTTCAGCTTTTTAAAAGAGGCTGGGATGCGGAATTAACCTCCTCAGGAAAAATATATGCCGAAGAGGTTGACGGACTTATTCAGCATTGGAATTTTGTAATGGACCAGGCGAAGTCGCTGAAAAAAGAGGAGATTGGTACGCTCCATATCGGCGTGATTGAAACTGTAGCTGCTGCCGTACTGCCTTTGATTCTACGTCAATTTCGGGAGCATAAACCGAATATTACGTGCCATTTTACAGTGGGAAACACGGATACGCTCTCAAAAGCTTTGGTCGACGGCACACTCGATTTTGCAATTTCCGGGGAACCTCACTCGGTACCATCCTTACATTTCGAACCTATATATCACGAACAGATTGGTTTTATCGTGTCCCGCAGTCATCCCTTCGCGGCAAAAAATGAGCTTCAGCTCGAAGATTTGTATGAGTACCCGCTTATCGTCGGAGGTAAAAACTGCTTGTACCATATACGGCTGGAGAAAGAGCTTTCCCGCTTCCGGTCGATGCCGTTTTTTTATGCCGTCAGTCAAATCTCGTCCATCCCCTCATTCGTAAATACGATCCCTTCGGTTGGAGTGGTTCTGTCGTCAATGCCTTTGCCGGAGGAACTGGTCACCATCCCCCTCCAGTTAACAGACCCGAATATCCCCATTGGACTGTTACAAAACAATCAGCAACCCCAATACCTGACTTCAGCCCGAAGGCTGTTTATGGAGTTAGTTAAGGAGCTTTGTAGGTTATAGCAATGCCATAACTACTAATAAACTTATATGGGCAGAGGCGTCGCCTTACCATAAAGAAAAAGCCGCTAAACACTCAGAAACCTGTGTTTAGCGGCTTTAGTATTTGAAAGGCCAAGGAGATGTGCTCCTCTTTTTATTTTTATACTCTGGTGATGCTATGGTGATGCTCGTTATTTCGCTTCGACTGGTTTTTTCCACAGTCCCAAAATGAGCGCAGAAATCACGGCGCCAATCGCCACTGCAAGCAAGAATAGCAAAGCGTGATTGGCTAGAGCTGCTACAAAAATCCCGCCATGTGGAGCTGGAAGATTGATTTTCCAGAATTGCGTCAGACCACCAGCTATCGCTGAACCCACAATACAAGAGGTCAGGACACGCAGAGGGTCAGCTGCCGCGAATGGAATGGCTCCTTCCGTAATGAAGGACAATCCGAGTACATAGTTTGTTAAGCCAGACTTGCGCTCTTGCTCGGTAAATTTATTTTTGAAGAACGTCGAAGCCAGTGCAATCGCCAGTGGAGGTACCATACCGCCAGCCATAACAGCTGCCATCATAGCCCCGTTTGTGTTACCGCTGGAAGTAAAGACACCGATCGAAAATGCGTAAGCTGCTTTGTTGAAAGGTCCACCCATGTCGATCGACATCATTCCGCCCAGAATCAGACCCAAAATAACCGCATTACCTGTTCCCAAATTGTTCAAAACATTGACAAGCCACGTATTAATACCACCGAAAATCGGATCAAACAGGTAGAACATAACGGCGCCTGAAATTAGGAGTCCAAATACAGGGTATAACAAGATTGGTTTTAAACCGTCCAGAGCTTTCGGCAGACCCGCCAAAGCTTTACGCAGGAAGATAACTACATAACCGGCCATGAAACCAGCTGCCAGACCGCCAAGGAAGCCTGCATTGGAGTTTACAGCCATCAGACCACCGACCATACCTGGCATCAGTGCCGGGCGGTCTCCAATGCTCATTGCGATAAATCCGGCCAGTATTGGAATCAGGAAGTGGAATGCACCTGTTCCTCCGCCAATCGTTTGCAGCAGTTGGAAGAATACATTATCTTCTCCTGCCACTTGTTCAATCAAGAAGGAAATCGCTAACAAAATCCCCCCACCGACAACGAATGGCAACATATGAGAAATCCCGTTCATTAAATCCTTATAAATTTTACTGCCCACGCTGGTCTTCTCGGCTTTCGAGTCTTCAGCGCTGCCTTTTCCTTCACTACGGTAAATAGGCGCATCACCGTTCAGCGCTTTGCGAATCAATTCTTCAGATTTACGGATACCGTCACTTACCGGTCTTTGCAATACAGGCTTACCGTCAAATCTGGCCATTTCAACCTTCTTGTCAGCTGCAACAATGACACCTTTGGCACGGCGAATTTCATCCGCTGTCAGCACGTTTTGTGCGCCTTCCGAGCCGTTTGTTTCTACCCGGATATTGACACCCATCTCTTTCGCTTTCTTAATGAGAGCGTCTTCAGCCATAAACGTGTGCGCAATTCCAGTAGGACAAGCGGTCACCGCAACCACAAACTCGTCAGAATCCGGGTTGCCAACGATTACCTCCGGTGTTTGCTGTGCTTTGGCTGCCTCTTTCTTGGCCTCTTTGGCTTTCTTGGCAGCTTCTTCTTCCGCCTGCTTGGTATCAAATAACTCTGTTACTTCATCTGGTGTTTGCGTGTTCATCAGTTTGTCGATGAAATCAGTATCAATGAGCAACCGCGAAAGAGCAGCTAGTGTGCGAAGATGCGTATTCGCTGCTCCCTCTGGAGCTGCAATCATAAAGAATACTTTCGCTGGCTCGCCGTCCAACGAATCGAATTCTACGCCTTTACTGCTTTTGGCAAATACAACGGTCGCTTCATTCACAGCTTTGGTCTTGGCATGCGGCATCGCAATACCGCCGCCGATTCCAGTGCTGGATTCGGCTTCGCGTTTGTAAATCATTTCTTTGAACAAGGCCCGGTCATTAATACGTCCGCTTGCTTCGAGACTGGCGATAAGTTCCTCAATCGCTCCGTCCTTTGTCGTCGCCTGCAGGTCCATGATCATCGTTTCTTTAATCATCAGGTCTGTTATTCTCATTGTTCACACTCTCCTAAGTTCGATCAGCGTGTAGACACACGCATAATAAGCTCATGATGTACCGGATTACCGTTTTGAAATCGTAACTTGCGGCCGTAATTGTTCAATTTTCTCTCTCGTAGCCAGATCGTCAGAGAACGCAGTTGCGCTTCCGGATGCCACTCCTGCACGGAAGGCCTCGATCGGATCGCCATGAAGAGCCAGCGTTCCTACAAACCCAGCAATCATAGAGTCACCTGCGCCTACAGAATTTTTCACCGATCCTGCTGGTACATTTGCGTGATACACTTCATCAGCCGTAATGAACAGAGCTCCTTCTCCTGCCATGGAAATGAGTACATTTTTTGCACCTGCTTCCAGCAGTTTACGACCGTAAGTGACGATCTCCTCCTCTGAATGAATAGTTACGCCAAACAACTCAGCCAGCTCATGATGATTGGGCTTAATGAGCAGCGGCTTATGAACCAAAGCCTTCATCAGCGCTTCACCTGTAGTGTCGATGACGAATTCAGCCCCGGTGTCCTGACACACGCGAATCAATCGTTCGTAGAAGTCTCCTCCAAGGGATGGCGGGATACTTCCCGACAGGACGACAATGTCATTCTTTTGGAGACCCGCCAGCTTGTGCACCAATGCATCAGCCTCTTGCTCACGAATCGCAGGTCCCAAACCGTTAATTTCTGTTTCATCACCATGCTTGAGCTTAATGTTGATCCGTGTATCATCTTCGATCATTACAAAATCGGTTTTAATGGATTCTTCCCGCAATGTATCGTCGATAAACCTGCCTGTGAAGCCTCCGAGAAAACCAATCGCCGTGCTGTCTGCTCCCAGTTGGTTCAATATACGTGATACGTTAATTCCCTTGCCCCCTGGCAGTTTTAGATCACGTTTCATCCGGTTCAAATCACCGAGCTTCAAATCGTCAACTTCCACGATATAATCAATGGAAGGGTTCAGTGTTACTGTATATATCATTGTTATCCCTCGATTATCTTAGTTTTCTGAGCTATGGATCGGCGTGAGCGTTCTGGCACCGATTCAGTAATAAGGATAGCTTCCTTGAGATCGAATAGTTTGGCGAACGTGACTTCTCCAATTTTGCTGGAATCGGCCAACACATATGTTTTGCCGGACAGCTGATGGGCACGCCGCTTGATCAGCGCCTCCTCTGGATCAGGAGTCGTATACCCCATCTCCACATCTACCCCGTTCGTTCCCAGAAAGCACTTGTCGAATCGAAAATTGTCCAGATTCTGTAGGGCAATACTCCCGATTACGGCTTTGGTATGAATTTTCATCATCCCTCCCAGTAGATAGCTTCTAATTCGTTTGCTTACCAGTGCTTCTACGTGGGAGAGACCGTTTGTCACGACCGTCACGTCTTTAGCCTCAATGTAAGGAATCATCGCCATCGTTGTTGTTCCCGCATCCAGATAGATACATTCACCATCTAAAATTTCTTTAGCTGCCATACGGGCGACTGCGTTTTTTTGTTGAACGTTTTTGAACGTTTTTTCTTCCATGCCGGGTTCCTGACTTTTCTGATTCAGCAAGGTTGCCCCTCCATGAATCCGCTTTAACAACTGACGGCCTTCAAGATCTATCAAATCACGCCGAATCGTTGACTCAGAAGCTCCCAAGAGATCAGCCAATTCCTGCAACTTTACAACACCACGCTCTTGTAAGCGCTGTATTATTAACTTGTATCTTTCTTCCGTCAGCATCTTCATTCCCCCAACTGTTCTTATCGTACCACAAACCTAGTAAAAAACAATCATTTTTCTTCAAAAAGATTCAAAAAAATTCATTCCGACTTCATTTTTTTACAAAATGGTGAATTCCTGCTCTAATCAGCATGATTGCGTTTACATTTTAAAGAAATTTCATCTGCTTTTATGTAAATTCATTCTTCTTACATGGAAATTCAGCAGTAAACGTTCAAAAACATTCTGACACTTCAATCTGCACTATTTTACCATTCTATGTGCCATTCGTCCCAGCCTTATTTAATCAAAAAAGAGCTAATCACCGGGACTTCATCCTCAGTGTTTAGCTCTTTGTGACACCTTAACGCCACTAACGCTCAATTCTTAACGATTTCAATAACAAAACCATCGTATCCTTTGCTCCCCACGATCTGAATTGCTGTAGCTGTGATGCTTTATAGCGGCTATTGGATATCGAAGTAGATTCGGCAATCTGTGGAGGGCTGCCTGAACAGTATCCCGATACGATTCAGACGACTACCATAAGTGACTGAGGAAAAATATCATAAATCTCCTAATAAATAAACCGCTAAAAACAGGGCTTGCCCTTGTCTTTAGCGGTTTTTTGCTATGAACCCATTGATTCGTAGAGTTTATTGTAGAACAAACATTTAAATCTTGAAGTTCTCTACAAGCACCTGAAGCTTCTCGGCCAGTGATGAGAGGAGCTCTGCTGAGGATTCCACTTCTTGCATAGCAGCAAGCTGTTGTGCTGAAGAAGCAGTTAGGGATTTCGCCCCTTCAGCTGTATGATTAGAGACGAGTACGGTATTCTGAATAGCTTCAACGAGCCCTCCAGAGATCAGGGCCAACTCCCGTACTGTAGCTGATATTTGCTCGTTTTGGAAAGACATATCAGAGACGGAAGCTTCGATCTCGGAGAAGGACCGCCCAGCAGATATGATCAACTTTTTCCCTTGCAGCATTTCGTCCGTGGAACGCTTCATAGTTTGTCCCGCCTTGCCCATTTGAGCAATAATTAGACTGATCAGCTCACTGATTTGTGTGGCGGATGTGGCAGAACGTTCGGCCAATTTGCGGACAGCGTTGGCGACGACAACAAATCCTCTGCCTTCCTTTCCGGCACGGGCAGCTTCTATCGCTGCATTTAGAGACAGCAGATTAGTCTCCTCGGCAATACTAGCGATGGTGCCGACAATATTCTCAATCTCCTTGGAATGGCTGCCAAGCGTATTAATAACGCTTGAGAGATCGCCGATACTTTCACTCACAACCGCCATTTGGGAGGTGGTAGAATCCATCGATTCCCGGCCAAGACGTGCTTTCTGGACATTATCCACTGCCTTGTTCCTTGCGATGTCTGCATTACCCGCAATATCGCTGATGAAGCGTGATATATCCTGAACCGCTTTGTAGCTTCCCTCTAGATTCTGTAGTTGGGTATGTGCCCCATCTGCCAGCTCAATTGTTACATTCACACTATGTGCCCCAGCACGGTTCGTTGCCTGTGCACTGGCTGACAGCTCCTGAGAGGAAGAAGCGACCAGTATAGAGGTGTCATTGACCTGAGTGATCAGGCTGCGTAAGTTCATTGTCATGTCGTTGAAGTCGCGGGCCAAAGTCCCGATTTCATCCTTGCTTTTGAAGAGAAGGGGTTCATGGGTCAGATCGCCATTGGCAATGGTATTGACCGAGGCTGACAGCTTGGTAAGCGGACTTACCATATGGCGAATCAACAGGTAAACAATAAGAATAGCTACCATGAAAATAGATCCGCCAATTATAAAGGGTCGAACAATAATATCCTGCGTTCGTTCCTGAATTAGTGAGCCGTCAAAATTGATAGCCATCAGAGCTACAATGGGCTTGGTGGGATCATGATCCTGGTAAATGGGGCCATAGCCAGTTTTGAGTGTGGTTCCTTCATATGTATAAACCTTGGAATATGCTGAATGCTTCATCGTAGTGATCATCTCTTTGTCTTCGTCCGTAAAATAGAAGGAATCGCCAGCTTTATAGCCTCTTTGCTTGAGGTTAGCGTCGGCAGCAAGAATTTTCCCATCTAAAGAGATAATGAAAGCTTCTTTAAAAATAGGTTTATGTGCTACGATCCAGCCGATCCGGTCTTCAATGGCAGTAAGTTTGCTGTTATCTCCACTGACCAGAGCCGATATATCTGCAGGGTCTATAAGACCTGTCGTAATATTGGCGCAGCCCACCAGCTCGATCCCTGCTGCTTCATCCACTTGATGATAAGCGGTACGATATCCAAAGTATCCAATGGAAGAGCCTACGAGGAAGAACATGATAAGCATCATCCAAGTTAGTTTTGTTGCCAGCTTCATTATTTGAACCACCAGTCCTGACTCTAGTAAATTTTTGTAACAATCCATTTTCACTGCTACGATTATAGCCTATCGACACTTACATATAATATGGCATTCCAGTGTCGAAATATGTCGTTTTATGTGAGAATTGTCGCTGTTTTTTGTAAAAAGGCCATGCTCCAGCGCAGTTGCTCATGACAACATGACAACTACTAATAAGCGACTGATGTAAAGGCCTACTATAGCTTCCTCCTGATCTTCAAATCCACCGATTATGTCCGTATCCAAACATAAGAAAAAGCCCTATAAAAGAGCTAGGGCTTTTTCTCTTAAAATCTATTCTGTTGTCGCTTGAAGTCCCACCTCTATGATTAGGTTCCAAACCGTTTGCGATACCCGCATTTTCGACACAACTCTTCCACTGCTTCTCTTTTGGAGAATCCAAAGTACAAACGATTTGCACGCTCACCTTCCACGATCTCGGAAAATGATTGCTCATGTACATTACCTAAATTAATGACGCCTTCTCCATCCAGACAGCAAGGGACCACTGTTCCGTCCACCAATACCGCCGCCTGACTGCGAAGCGCATGGCAAAAACCTTTTCCGTCATCTTCCGGAGCACTCAGACTAGGCCATTCAAATTCGTAATCCTGATTCAAATATACATTGGGAGCAATTTTAACTCCACTGCCCGGAATTACTTTTTCTTCAATCCGATAGTCCAGTCCAAACTCTTGCTCCAATTGTTCCAGTGTCTCCCGGTTGCGCTGACGCTGCACATTAGTCAAATTATCTTGAGTCAGGTTCCAGAGACGGAATGAAATAATGACATTGTGCTTCACAGCTTCTCTGACAAACGTGAAAATATGACCCAAATAACCTTCTCGATCCACAGAACCTTCATGTCCATCAAAACTATGAAGAGAAAAATTCATCTGCCGTAACGCCGGCTGGTCAAGCAGCTTATGCCCAGTTTTCGGCAGCAAGGTACCGTTAGTGGTAATGTTGACCTTTAAACCTTTCTCATGCGCACTCTCCAGCAAAAGGTCAATTTTGGGATGGAGCAAAGGCTCACCTTTGACATGCAGATAAATGTAACCCGTATGCGGCTTGACCTGATCAAGCACATTCCGAAAGACTTCCGGATCAATAAATTTTTTGACACGTTGTGTCTGAGGGCAAAAACTGCAGGCGAGATTGCAAATGCTTGTGATCTCAATGTATACCTTCTTAAATGTTTTCAACATGATTTCCCCATTCTAACTTCATCCTGAACATTTGGTTTATGCTCACTAATCTAATGATTATAACGGGTTATGAACGAGAGGTAAACTCTGCGGATATTTTCTATTGACCTTAGGTCTGACCTAAGGTTTATAGTGAAGTTCCAATTTTAATTATTAGTAAGGAGACCTGTTATTGAAAAAACACATTACGATCAGCCAGCTTGCTGAGCTCATGAATGTATCTGTACATCAGCTGCGATATTTTGAAGAAAAAGGTATCCTGTATCCGTTATACGCAGATGAAAATCAGGCTTCCTATGAAGAATACCTAAGCATAGCCGATCCTGACGATATCATTCCCAAAGAAAGATGGAGCTTTATAGGCATAAATTTCCGTTCTGATTCTACTGAAGAATTAAGCTACTTTAATTCACCTGTACTTTTAGTTTTAGCGGAAAAAGATATTAACGTAGATGTAAAAGACACCGAGCAAGTATATCGCAAAAAGATCCCTTCAGAGCTGCTGTCTGTCATTCATATCCCGAAAGCTGACCATTCTATGATGAATGAGCAAATCGCGCATTCCAAGTCCCTAACCTTCTTAACCGCCGTATTGGTCCCCAGGCAATTGGTAAATAGTGATTATCTACAAATTCTCGGCGATTTTGTTAGTCAGCGTTAAATGATGATATTCTTTTTTTCCATAAACGCTCATTCCACCCATATCTGTCCTTGGTTAGACCAAAAATAGATATATAAACAACAAAAAACGGCATCTCTGCCGTTTTTTCTAAAGGATGGACTCTCAGGGACTCGAACCCTGGACCAATTGATTAAGAGTCAACTGCTCTACCAACTGAGCTAAGAGTCCATAATAAAATTTGGTGGAGCCTAGGGGGATCGAACCCCTGACCTCATCGCTGCCAGCGATGCGCTCTCCCAGCTGAGCTAAGGCCCCGTCACAAGCAATTTATTTAACGTTTCAAGCGACTTCTATATCATATAAAATATTTGACCCTGTGTCAATAGTTTTATAAAAAAATTATAAAATTTTTCTCACCACGGCCCTAAAAGATACAGTCAGCGATCAGTCGCTGTCTGTATCTTTGGATAACAGTGTTTTCAGCTCCTTCATAAACATATTGATGTCTTTGAATTGCCGATAGACGGACGCAAAGCGAACGTAGGCGACTTCATCCACAGGATAGAGTTGTTCCATGACCAGCTCACCAATCTGCTGGCTATCCACCTCTGTGGCCGCTGTGTTGCGGATGGCGTTTTCCACCTGGGATACGATCAGATCGAGCTGCTCAACAGACACTGGGCGCTTCTCACAGGCTCGAATGAGTCCACGCAGCATTTTATCACGGCTAAACTCTTCACGGCTGCCATCTTTTTTGATGACCATTAGGGGAGTCTCTTCCACCATCTCGAAGGTGGTAAAGCGCCTGGCACACTGTTCGCATTCACGACGGCGGCGGATGGACTTATTATCATTTGCTGGACGCGAATCCAACACTTTCGTGCCATTGTAAGCACAATACGGGCATTTCATAATCTCATCACTTCCTTTTTCCAATAAATTCCCGAAGCTTTTAAGTAATAATTTTGTCGAAACGGATCATAATATGTTTACCACGTCGCGAGGAGGTGAACAACAATGGCACAAGGAAACAATGGCAACTCCAACAACCTGGTAGTCAGCAGATCCTCCGGTGCTCTGGAGCAAATGAAATATGAAATCGCTCAAGAGCTGGGTATCAGCATTCCTCAAGATGGATACCAAGGTAACATGACTTCCTATGAGAACGGTTCGATCGGGGGCTACATCACCAAACGCCTCGTAACGATCGCCGAACAACAATTGGCAGGTCAATATCAATAATCTCGGTAATAATCAGAAGTAATACGAAAAAGTGTAGGGATAGGCTGCTAAAAACAGCCTGTCCTGCGCTTTTTTTCATTTTAAAGCGAAAAGGCTCATATTGTCATTAACTTGTCACCTAAAACTGGCCATAAATTTTGGTATATTGCCTGTAGTAATAGATGACTCGCTGTACATAATGCCGCGTCTCACCAAAAGGGATTTGCTTGATGGACTCTTCTTTGCCATCCCACACCCCCTGATCCAGCCATTCCTGAACTTTACCTGGCCCGGCATTATAAGCAGCTATGATGGCCACAGGATTATCCTGAAACTTCATAGACAGGCTATGCAGATACCAGGTTCCCAGCTCAATGTTGGTGCCAGGCTCGTGCTTGACACTTTCCAGCGGCACCTTTTGAATCTGGGCACTGTCCATAATCCAATTTGCGGTATTTGGCATAATCTGCATAAGCCCGAGCGCACCCTTGTGTGACTGTTTACTGGTTTTAAAGTTTGTTTCTACGCGGATAATAGACGCCACCAAAAACGGGTCCACTTCATATGTCTGAGAATACTGCCGAATCTCATCCTTATATTGAATCGGGTAAAACCATGACATCCAATTGGAGTTGAGGAACAGAATCAGGACAAATCCGACAAACAAAGTCAGCAGGACTCTTTTCTTACGTAAAATGTTCATGCAAGTCCCTTTCGTTGCCAAAACTGATCAATTTGCCGCTTTGTCTCAGCCTGTGTTCCGCTATTATCAATAACAATATCAGCCAATTTTTTTTTCTGCTCGATATCCATTTGTGCCGACAAGCGAAGTTCGGCTTGCTCTTCTGTTAGACCGTCTCTGAGCATCAGGCGCCGGAGCTGAACATCACGCGGTACATATACAACCATAATTTCCTCGTACAAGTTCTCCAGCCCAGATTCATACATTAACGGGATATCGGCCAAAACAAGCTTGTGCGGCTGCTCCCGTTCATAAGCTTCCATGCGCAGACGCATTTCCTCACGAATCGCAGGATGTGTAATATCGTTAAGTGCCTGTCGCTGTCCAGGGTCTCCGAATACAATCTCTCCCAGTTTTTTACGGTGCAGGGTTCCGTCATTATTCACTATTGCTTGTCCAAAATGCTGTATGACCGCCGCTAGCACCGGATGCCCCGGAAGCATGACTTCCCGGGCAATGGCATCTGCGTCGATCAGCAGCGCACCCTTGGCGACCAAAAGAGCCGATACGGTGCTTTTTCCGGTAGCGATCCCTCCGGTTAATCCGATATTCATGCTTTTCACCTCATAACAGCTTCAATATGCCCATCATAATTAATAATAATGCCGGCAATACACCGAGCGCCTTCATAAATCGAAATGCTGACAGGAAAAACCCTGCCTTCATACCAGCAATCAAAAATACACCACTGAACAACGTAATTGCCAGCGCAGTATATAGAGGGTGAAAACCAAGCATGGCTGCACCTAGTCCCGCTCCGAACGCATCGACCGATAATGCAATGCCTAGCCAAACCGCTTCAGTTGCAGATATACTGCCGGAACGGTCCATATCCGCAGCAGACGGGCTTCGAAGAATCCGAATCACAAGCCCCCATTTGCGGAACTCCAGCGAAAATAACGTTTGCTCCTCCTGCTGTAGCTCTAGAGAAGTTTCTGTCGATAGGCCTTTTCCAGAGCTGAATATAGTCTCTGTATCGGCATCCTCAGCACTTTTTTTCCCCGCAAGAGCAGATATATTCCCTGGATCAGCCTGTTCCGTAAGGCGCAGATTCCCAGGGAGTTCCGCTGCTTCCTCCGTCAAATCTTCCTTGCGGTACAGAGCCTGAATTAAAGAGTAGCAGCCGATGCAGATCAGAATAACAGCACCGAAAACAGTCGTATATACAGGAGACAGGACACGGGATAGTAATTCGCCGAGCTGCATGGATATGCCGATCACCAAACCTGAACATACGGAGATGATCGCAATCGACAACAATGGAATTTTCATTTTGCGCAGACCATATGTAACACCGACTCCGAAACTGTCCAAACTTAGCGCAAATGCCAATAACAGCAGGGCTCCCCAATGATTAGCCACTCCAATTCCCTCCCAATGCGAAGGCTGAGCCTTACAGCAACCGACTCTCATCGCAGTATTGGTACTTGGTACAATATATGAGAGGGATGGGCTTGGGGTGACTATGCCTATTTAGCGCAAAGGCTGGCAGATCGGGCAATGATGTGTGCCACGTCCGGCTACGACGGATTTTTCGATCAATGTACCACAGTTAATACAAGGCTTCGCGTTACGTCCATAGATTTGCAATTGGTGCTGGAAGTCGCCTGTTTTACCTTGTCCATTAACGAATGATTTGATAGACGAGCCGCCAACCTGAATCGACGCGCCCAGCGTGGAGACAATAGCTTCATGCAGTACATTAAATTGACTATCCGTTAGGCTTTTGGCTGGCTGTGCAGGATGAATTCCTGCCTTAAATAACGATTCATCTACATAAATATTCCCGATGCCTACCACATATGACTGGTTTAACAGCGCTGCCTTGATCGAAGTCGAACGAGTGCCAACAGCAGCACGCAACATTTCAGGTGTAAAGGCCTCGTCCATGGGTTCCAAACCGAGCTTGTTCAGTGGCTTTTCCAGCAAATCCTGGCCTGCCGGAAATAAGTGCATCGTGCCAAACTGGCGTACATCTTGATAGCGCAGTTCTGTACCATCTTTAAAATGAAAGATGACATGGGTATGCTTTTCCACAGGATCATCTTGTGAATACAATCCATAGCGTCCTTCCATCCGGAGATGGGAGACAAGCACCAGCCCGTCCAGCAAAATCCGCAGAAACTTACCGCGTCTTTCCACCCCCGTAATCCGGTGGCCAGCCAATTCCATTGCAAAAGCGTTGATATCATCAGGACGTTGGATAATACGCGGCAAATTTACGGTTACATGATCTATATGTTTATCTACGATAAGCTCGTTTAGTGTTCGTTTAATAGTTTCTACTTCCGGTAATTCCGGCATGATGTCTTCACCTCACCCTATATTATAACGGAAGCAACGTCAAATTGGGACTATCTGCTTATTGAAATATCTTACTTGGCCTCATACCAATTGCTGCCATAGCTTACCTCCGCTTTAAGCGGTACAGCCAGCTTTAATGCAGCCTCCATGGTAGCCGGGACAAGTTCTTTCATGATTTCCATTTCCTCTGGCGGAACCTCGAATACAAGCTCATCATGCACTTGCAGCAGCATACGGCTGCGAAGATTGCGTTCACGCAGCGCTGCATCCATCTGAACCATTGCCAGCTTGATAATATCGGCTGCGGTTCCTTGAATCGGCGTATTCATCGCTGTACGCTCGGCGAACGAGCGCTGGTTGAAATTGCTAGCGTTAATCTCTGGCAAATATCGTCTGCGTTCCAGCAGCGTTTTTACGTATCCATCTCTTTTCGCATCCTTCACAATATCATCCATGTAACGACGCACACCTTGGAACACGTCGAAGTACTGATCGATAAAGCGAGCTGCTTCCTTCCGCGTAATATTCAAATTTTGCGATAGACCATAGTCGCTAATCCCGTAAACAATCCCAAAGTTGACCGCCTTGGCAGAGCGTCGCATATTGGAGTCTACCTCTTCAGCCGGTACACCAAACACATCGGATGCGGTCTTGGTATGGATGTCCATGTCATGGACAAAAGCCTCTTTCAAACGCTCATCATCCGAAATATCAGCCAGCACACGCAGCTCGATTTGTGAATAGTCTGCCGCCAAAATCGACCAGCCTGGTTCCGATGGCACAAATACTTTACGGATTTTGCGTCCTTCTTCAAGGCGAATCGGGATATTCTGCAAATTTGGAAATTGGCTGCTCAAGCGTCCAGTGGCCGCAACCGTCTGCCGGAAATACGTATGCACCTTGCCTGTCTTCTCCGAGATTTCTTTAAGCAATCCTTCGACATACGTCGATTGGAGTTTGGCAATGGTGCGGTACTGCAAAATGTTCTGCACAATATCATGATATGGAGCAAGCTTTTCCAGCACCTCTGCATCAGTCGAGTAACCGGTTTTTGTCTTTTTAATAACAGGCAAACCCAGTTTATCGAACAAAATCTCACCCAACTGCTTAGGCGAATTAAGATTGAACTCTACCCCTGCAATACTGTAAATCTCACCCACCAACGTTGCAATCTGGGCTTCGAATTCTTTGCCCAAAGCGCGCAGTTCCTCTACATTCACCAAAATACCCTGCTTTTCCATATCCGCCAGAATGCGGGATAAAGGCATCTCCAGCTCATGGAACAGCTTGTGCATTTCTGTCTTTTCCAGCTCCGCCTGCTGCACAGGTACCAATGCTTCGATCACCGCTGCCTTACGCGCTACATGATCGGATAGTACATCCACATCAGGAACTTTATATTTAGCTCCTTTGCCGAACACTTCGTCGTCTGGACGAATTGAAGACAAGCCATACTTGGCTGCCAGCCCACTTAACGTCTGATTCGCATCTGTCGGGTCGAGTAAGTATCCAGCCAACTGTACATCAAATTCAGCGCCGGCAAACTCAATTCCATGCCAGTGTAAAGCCAAGTCCGTACGATGCAGATCATGACCGCGTTTTTTGCGTTCAGGGTCGGCAAGCCATGCGCGAATCGGGGTAGCTGCATCGCTTTGTAGAACATCCAGTGTCATAAAAAACTGTCGTCCCGTTGCAGCAAATACTAGGCCTACAATTTCAGCATGATGCGGGTTATCACCATGCGTCTCCACATGCAGCACATCTACGTTATTCAGCACTTCTACCAATTCGTTAATCCGCTCTTCATCCAGCACAGTCACGTCTGCTGCAGCTTCCTCTACGCCGGCTCCAGCACTGCCGACTTCGCCCGATAAGGATAAACGATCCAGCAGGGACTTGAACTCCAGCTTCGCCAGAGCAGGTCCCGCCGTCTCTGCCTGCAGTCCGCCGAAGACCACATCTTCCAGCTGCTTGTCCAACGTTACATCCCGATAAATTGTCGCCAATTCCTTGCTCATTCGCGCATCGTCAGCATGTGTCTCCACGCGTTCTTTCATTTTACCCTTCAGCTCATCCGTGTGCGCCAGCACCTCTTCGACTGAACCATATTGATGCAGCAGCTTGAGCGCCGTTTTCTCACCCACGCCCGGAATGCCGGGAATGTTATCCGACGTATCGCCCATCAGACCCTTAAGGTCGATGATTTGCAGCGGCTTCAACCCGTAACGTTCCTGAATTTGCTCAGGTCCATACGTTTCCACCTCGGTAACTCCTTTGCGGGTCAAGCCGACCGTGACATGGTCTGAAGCCAATTGCAGCATATCCTTGTCGCCGGTCACAACCAGCACATTGAAACCCGCTTCGTCCGCTGTTTTGGACAGGGTGCCTATAATATCGTCTGCCTCATAGCCATCCAGTTCAAATTGGGCAATACCAAAGGCGGTCAATAGCTCTTTCAGCAGTGGAAATTGCTGGGACAGCTCCGGCGGTGTTTTCTCCCGTCCACCTTTGTAATCCTCGTATCCTTTATGGCGAAACGTAATTTTACCAGCATCAAAGGCAACCAAAATATGAGTTGGTTTGTGCTCCTCCAATAGCCGTAATAACATCGTCGTAAATCCATACACCGCGTTCGTCTGTTGTCCGCTTGAATTCGTCAACGGCGGCATAGCAAAAAACGCCCGGTATATAATACTGTTACCATCTATAAGCATGAGTTTATCCATTTCGCACCTCGCAAGTTCATCAATGCATTCGTAACGTTCTTACGTTTTACGCATTCCTCTTCCTATCTTAACATACAAGACTCTTTTTCAGAAAAAAACGGCTGTTTCCTGGCCCAATTTGCCTTTGCTCAAAGACAAGTCTGGGTTGGAAACAACCGCTATATACCCATAGCTCTACTGGTTTAAATCTGGTCTCTCTCCGGTCACGAGATATACAGTGCTTTCACCGATATTCGTAGCATGGTCGCCAATACGTTCAATGTATCGTCCTACAAGCAATTGCAGCATGGCCTGTGAAGCCTCTGCTGGCTTTTCTACCATAAAAGCGTATAGATCACTGATCATATGGCTATACATGGAATCCACCCGATCATCCTCTTTGGCCATTTTGTAAGCCAGATCCGTATTTTCATCCAAATAGGATTTGATCGCATCGTCAATCATTTCTTTAACAATGGAAGCCATGTGTGGAATATCGACCAACGGCTTGATCATCTGCTGTCCTTCCAGGCGAAGTGTGACCTTGGCAATATCGAGTGCCAGATCGCCCATACGTTCCAAATCACTGGAAATTTTAAATGCAACAATGATCCGGCGTAAATCCTTCGCTACTGGCTGCTGGGTAATAATGAGCTTGGAGCCCATATCCAGAATATTTTCTTCCATTGTATTAAGGGATGCATCATTTTTGACCACCTGCTGGGCCATTTCTGTATTTTTGGTCTGCAAGCATTCAATAGCCTGATCGAGCGCCTTCGAAACGTGTGCACCCATTTCGCGCAGTACGGCTCTCAGTTCTTCTAATCCTTCATCAAAACCTTTTCTACGAATCATTTCGAAGTCACCCCTTCTCCTATAATCATCAGGTTGGCTTTAGCCAAAACGGCCGGAAATATAATCTTCCGTTCGTGAGTCTTGTGGCGTGGAAAACATCGTCTCTGTATCCGCCGCTTCCACTACAACCCCATTCAAAAAGAACGCAGTTCGACCGGACACACGCGCTGCCTGATGCATGTTATGCGTCACCATAACGATGGTATACGTGTCTCTTAATTCTTGAACCAGTTCTTCAATTTTCATTGTTGAGATCGGGTCCAGCGCAGATGTCGCCTCGTCCATAAGTAAAATGTCAGGCTGTACAGCAAGCGCCCGGGCAATGCATAGTCGTTGTTGTTGTCCGCCGGACAAGCTCAAAGCAGAACGCTTTAGGAAATTTTTAACCTCTTCCCACAGTGCTGCCTGCCGCAGACTTTGCTCCACCAGCTCATCTAACTTGTCCTTTTGCCGAATTCCATGCAGACGCGGGCCGTAGGCCACGTTATCATAAATGGATTTGGGAAACGGGTTAGGCTGTTGAAAGACCATGCCCACCTGTTTACGCAGCATCTCTACTTCCATGGTATCGCCATATATATCCTGACCTGCGATGCTCACAGTGCCTTCAATACGCGTTCCCGGTATCATGTCATTCATCCGGTTCAGCGTACGCAGCAAAGTTGATTTGCCGCAACCGGAGGGGCCGATGAAGGCTGTTACTGTTTTTTCAGGAATATCCAGGTTTATCTGTTTCAGCGCGTGGAATTTTTCATAATACAAATTCAGCTTATCAATCCGGATTACGGAATCATTCATGGATTTATGATCTCCTTCGTGTTGCAGTTATGGTCCTCAAGCATTGCACCTGATTTGCACAATATGAAGATTATATAAGCTGTGTGTAAATTCAGTGTGGTGGATTTGTTAACGGTATGTAAAATGATCAGGAACTCAGCATGAGTTCAAGCTCCTGTGCAATTCCGGCTGCATTCAAGGCCGCTTCTGCTGCGGAACGGGACATTTCGTTGTTTTTAGCCTCTATTTCGCCAACTGCCTGTAATAACTTGGAAAATGTTTGAGTTCCGTCAGATATATATTTAGAGCCTGTGTGAATCTGCTGCAAACTCGTATCCGTCAGTTCAGCGGTGTCACGCAGCATTTGCTCGATATGAGTGAGTAAGCCTGTAATCTGTACAGAAAAAGCTTTCGTCTGGAGTGACATATTCCGAACTTCTTGAGATACAATCTGAAAGCCACGCCCGTGTTCGCCAGCATGGGCCGCTTCAATGGAGGCGTTAATCGCCAGTAGTCCACTGTGATCCGCCAGTGCGCGAATGGATGAAGCCATCCCCGCTATATCATTCAGCGATTGGGTTAGCGCCGTCATCTGCTCATGCTGGCGCTTCATTTGCTCCGTCACAGCATGATAAGAAAGCAGAACATTCTCCAGCTCCCCTTTACCACGGCGGGATAATTCACTCATTGAGCGGGTTAGCTGCATACTGTCATCGGCTTCTTTAGCTGCATCCAGAACAGTCGTCCGAATACGCTGGACTCCGTCATAGCTATGCCGAATCACATCGCTTCGGTCTTCGTCTGCTTCTCTTTGCATTCGCTGAACGACAGACAGGACATCCCGGATGGTGAGTACACCGAGTAATCTTGTCCCTTCCTTGATCAATAAACAATCATAAAAACGCTGATCTTCACGCATCATCGCCTGTTCCACAATTTCCGCCGCCGGACTTTTCAGATCCACAATTAATGTATTGGGATCGGCAAATAGGGAAGCCGACTTGTCATAAAACAACGCCGCCGCAAACCTGCCTGTAAAATGACGGTTATATGCATCTCTCATGATAATGCCCAAAGGAAAATCATTTTTATCCACGACAATGACACAGGGGATATCTTCCTGTGCTTTCATGAGCGCTAGCAGCTCTTTGCAAGACATATCCGTGCCAATGATCGGAACCTCCCGATATGGCACATAGGTGGTAATCGGTTTGAACGTTTCACGTTCAATCACGGCAGTGGAACTCATCTGGGTCTTTGGTTCCGTTATCATCGTTCTGAAGTCCCCTTTTTTTAACTACTTGAAGTGACGGGAACATCATATCGGTCATTTGTTGATTTTAACGGTTATTTTCGTTAACAGAATGTAAAATCACAAAATGGACATAAAAGTCGCTGATACTGCTGGGAAAAAGAAAAACGCTCCTCATTTATAACAAATGAGAAGCGCTTCTTTTTTTATTTACAACCAGCTTGTATCCCACTCCGCGGATCGAATCAATATGAACCGAGTCGGGATCAAGCTCCAGCTTTTTGCGTAAGGAACTGACGTGTACATCCACTGTCCGTTGACCGCCAATGTAGTCAAAGCCCCACACGGCATTCATTAGATCATCCCGAGTCAGGACCACACCCGGCTTGCGGGACAAATAAAGTAACACCTCAAATTCCTTCGGTCTTAAGCTAATGGATTGACCTCCAAGAATAACTTCATATTTCTCAGGGTAGATTTCCAGCTCGCCCAGTTGAATTTTGGAGCCATCCTTCTGTTCAGTCAACACTCCCTCGTCCCCTCCGGATGTTCTTCGCAGCACAGCCGTTACGCGGGCCAGCAGCTCAGAAACGCCAAAAGGCTTGGTGATGTAGTCATCAGCGCCTGACTTCAAGCCTTGGACAACCTCAGCCTCTCCGTTTTTAGCGGTTAGAATAATGATAGGTGTTGTCAGACCCTGATGGCGAAGTCTGCTTAGAATGTCCAGTCCGTTCATCCCCGGCAGCATCAGATCCAGCAGGATCAAATCGTAGGATTCTCTGGAGGCTCTTTCAAATCCAGCAGTGCCGTGATCCTCGGTATCCACTTCGAAACCTTCTTGTATTAAATTGTAAGATAGCAATCTAGCAAGCGTGGGTTCATCCTCAATAACCAGCAAACGTTGTCCCATTAATAACTTCATCTCCTGTTTACCTGTTAAAGGCGCATTGGTCAAAATTCTCAAATCTTTTCCATACTCATGCGACACCCGTTTATTTTATCACGGCATTGTTAACACAATGTAAAAAATGTTATAGTTCATTCTTCCTGTTGCAATAACGGTAATTCAACTGTAAACGTAGTGCCTAGACCAAGCTCGCTTTCCACCGAGAGTGTCCCATGATGCAAATCGACCAAGTGCTTGACGATGGATAATCCCAACCCCGTTCCGCCCGAGTTGCGAGAGCGTCCTTTATCCACCCGGTAAAAGCGCTCAAAGATACGTGGCAGATCCTTCTTCGGTATTCCAATGCCCGTATCACTGACTGTAAATACGACCTTTTCCGTCTCATTGTCCCGCTGCAACGTTATAACCTTGATCTTTACTTTACCGCCATCAAGAGTATAGTTAATGCCATTCGACAAAAGGTTCAGGAAAATCTGCTGAAGCTTATCTTCATCTGCCTCCATAAACAGTTCATCCGGGATATCCATGTGCAGGGTAATTCTTTTTTTGGCAGCTACATTGTTCAGTTTTTCCAGCAGCGATTCTATGAAAGACGAGATATGAATCGGAGAGCAATCCAGCGGGGACCGCTTGGACTCGATTTTGGAAAGCTCCAAAATATCGCCGATCAGTCGATTCAATCGTTCGCTTTCATCATATATAATTTGCAAAAAGGAACGGGCTGTTTCCTCATCTTTAACCCCGCCACCAAGCAAGGTCTCGGCAAAACCCTTGACTGCGGCAATAGGCGTTTTTAGCTCATGAGAAACGTTTGCCACAAATTCGCTTCGCATATTTTCCAACCGCCGAATCGCTGTAATATCCTGCAAAAGGAACAACATTCCCCGGTATCCCCCTTCATCCTCATACATAGGGACACCATCCAGCAACACGAGTCGTTCCTCAGGATTGTACAAGTGCACCTCACCATGCAGTCTTTCTCGGCTTTGTATACTGCCCTCAATTAGCTTTGTGAGCTCATAGTGCTTTTTCAGCTCATGGTACGGCTTGTCAGTCACCCGCTTACTTACAACGCCGAGCATTCGTTCAGACTCACGGTTTACGAGCGCAATACACTCACGAGCATCGATCATCAGAATCCCGCCTGTCATATTACTCATGACACTCTGAAGGAGATCCTCATTGTCACGTATCGTTTTCATTTGGTTTTGGAGACTGTCGGCCATGCGATTAATGGCTTCACCCAGCTGCCCCACCTCATCCCGGCGCTGTATACCGACCCTTGCGTCATAATCCAGTCCTGAAATGCGGTTGGCTACCCCTGTGATATGTTCAATGGGCGAGGTAAGGCTGCGAGCAACACGATAGCTCACCAGACCAGCCGCGATAAACAGCAACACAAGACCCATCCCGATCGCCGTCCAGCCTCTCTGCATTCCTTCCTCCACCGCTTTCAGACTCATGGACAAACGGATATATCCGTCAAAGCCCTTGTCCGATACGACAGGCTCAGCGACGTATAGCATGTTTCGTTGCAACGTTTCGCTGTAACGTATCGTCCGACCGATTCCCTCCGACGCAGCTTGCCGTATTTCTTCACGTGATGCATGGTTTTCCATCTTGCGTGGATCGCTTAACGAATCCCCTACCACCGTACCGTCCTTACGAATAAAGGTCACTCGCGAATCGGTCAAACGGGCAATTTCCTTCGCCTTCTGAGAATAATAGGAGACGTAATCCGTACTGGATAGGGCATCAGCATTCACAAACGGGAAGGTAGCGCGCAGCAGATCGATCTCTCGGCCCATGTTCTCCTCTAGCACCTTCATATTTGAATTTTTAAAAATTTGTCCCATCGTGATTCCGGCAGCCAGGACAGATACGCCAATCAAAATCAGCATGATCAGGGTAAGCCTGAAACGAAATGATTTCATAAAATAAGCCCATCCTTATATGTAAGTTAAATTCATTCTACAGGCTACCAGCATTATGTTCCACTGTGAAAAGAAAAAAGGCTGGAGCGTAAGATGCCCCAGCCTTTTCCAGCCTCTTATCCGTTTACAACTTCACCGCCATTGATATGAATAACCTGCCCGCTTACATAAGACGAATCGTCTGAAGCAAGGTATACATAAGCTGGCGCTAATTCTTCCGGCTGACCCGGGCGCTTCATAGGCTGTGTTCCACCAAATTCGCTGACTGTCTTGGCATCAAATGTAGACGGGATTAATGGTGTCCAGATCGGCCCTGGGGCTACAGCGTTCACGCGAATCCCTTGTTCCGCCAAATTGAGCGAAAGGGAGCGTGTGAATGATGTGATTGCCCCTTTGGTGGAGGAATAATCAATGAGTGTCTTATTTCCAGCGTACGCGGTAATCGACGTTGTGTTGACGATCGCGCTGCCTTTCTTCAAATGCGGCAATGCCGCTTGTGTCAGGAAGAACATTCCGAAGATATTCGTACGGAACGTGCGCTCCAACTGTTCTTTCGTGATATCCTCCAGCTTTTGCTGTGGATGCTGCTCGGCCGCATTGTTCACGAGAATGTCGAGCTTGCCCAATTCGTTCACCGTCTGTTGCACCGCTTTTTTGGCAAATTGGTCATCACCGATATCGCCAGGAATCAACACGCATTTGCGTCCTTCCTGTTCGACTTGACGTTTGGTTTCTTCCGCATCCTTATGCTCATTCAAGTAGACGATGGCTACATCCGCACCTTCTTTGGCGTATGTGACAGCTACAGCCCGTCCAATTCCGCTGTCTCCACCGGTAATCAGTGCAACTTTACCTGTGAGCTTGCCAGCCGCTTTGTAAGTTGGTTTTTCAAATTGCGGTGCAGGTGTCATTTTGGACTCAATTCCAGGTTGCTGTTCCTGATGCTGTGGGGGTAAGGTTTGCTGAGGTTGGTTGCTTTTAGCCATTATATATTCTCCCTTCAAAATCAGATATTTTTTAGGATGCAACATTTGCATCCACTCTACTCCTGATTACCACACAAACTTACCCGTTAAACGAAAAAAAGGAAAATCCAGCTATGTGAGCATACAAAAAAGCGGCCTGTGCTTTTTCTGCACAGACCGCTTTTTTCAACCTTAGCGTTTATCATTATTTCATTCGCAGCTAACTCAAATGGTTCGTTAAATAATATGGCTGTATACCATTAAAATCGTAATTAAAATCATGAAGACAGCCAGCAGCGTACTGAACATCCGCATTTTCCCAGCGTATTGCGTAATCGGCTGTTGGTTGCGAACCGCTTCCAGGGACAACCGTAATGGCTTACCCATAGCCCCAGCGATACCGGAAATGGCAAGAAACAACACCAACACGACAACGATCCATGCTACCGAATAAGAATTCCAAGCAAAGATCATATAGACGCCGCTAACAAGCACAAGAATCAGTGCAAATTGAGCCAGACGGTTCAATAGCTGCACAGCTGATATTGTCCCTTCCTGCGCGCTTGGAGCCAATTTGTCGATTTTGCCTACGACGAAGGGAAGCAATAGATAAAAGCCCATCGCCAGTGACCCAATAATGTGAATAAAAAACATTCTTTACAACCTCCCATTCTTTGTCTTCTTACATTTTCAAACAAAAATGTTTTTTTCATAGAACGATCATATTCCAATGAATGACTAGCATCTTTGCAAGGTTTCGGGACATGCTTTTCTATGTAACTAGTAATGCATATGAACTCTATTATACCGGGGAATTGGGGCAAAGCAAAGGAAAACGACGGTGAAAGTTTCAGCTTGGGTGGTGCTGGGGAGAGACTTCGCGAACAGAACGTTGCTACCATCGCTGTAAATAAAAGAGGTGGCCCGTAGCCATAACGACGGCTTGAGGACACCTCTTCAAGTAAAAGTATAGCGTTTTGATAGAAAATCGTATCTATACGTTGACTATTTTAGTCACATTGCGAACCGCTTCAGCGGATTGATCGAGCGCCGCTTTTTCCTCGGCTGTTAATTCCAGCTCAAACACTTTTTCGATGCCATTACCGCCAAGAAGTGTAGGTACACCGAGGAACAGGTCCTGATAGCCATACTCCCCTTCCAGATAAGCAATGACTGGAATAATCCGTTTTTTATCTTTTACAATCGCTTCTGTCATTTGCGCAAGCGAGGCTGCCGGAGCATAATATGCGCTGCCATTACCCAGTAGGTTAACGATCTCTCCGCCACCCACCCGTGTACGTTGTACAATCGCTTCAATACGCTCCTGAGAAATCAGGTTTTCGATAGGTATGCCTCCTACGCTGGAATAGCGTACGAGCGGTACCATATCATCACCGTGACCTCCCATAACGAAGCCGCGCACGTCTTCAACCGAAACATTCAGTTCCTGTGCAATAAAGGTACAATAGCGAGCCGTATCCAGCACACCGGATTGACCAATAACCCGATTTTTCGGGAAATCAAGCGTTTGGTATGCAGTATAGGTCATAGCATCGACCGGATTACTCAGAATAATGACGATTGAATCGGGCGCATACTTCTTCACATTCTCACATACGGATTTTACAATTCCTGCGTTCGTGTTGACCAAATCATCACGGCTCATCCCCGGCTTGCGCGCAATCCCGGCTGTAATAATTACGATATCCGAATTGGCTGCATCTTCATAATTAGAAGTGCCCATGATCTGGGTGTCAAAACCCTGCACTGGACCAGCTTCCAAAATATCAAGCGCTTTGCCTTTAGTCGGATTCTCTAGTTGCGGGATATCGATGAGTACGATATCGCCTAACTCCTTTTGAGCCAGCAGCAATGCGGTAGTGGCACCGGTAAAACCGGCGCCAACAATGGATATTTTTTTGCGTTGAATGGTCAAGTAGTATTCCCCTTCCTTACAGGTTACTAATAATGGTGTCCGCAAACTCGGAGCATTTCACCTGTGTAGCGCCATCCATCAGACGGGCAAAGTCATAAGTTACGATCTTGTTATTAATGGACGTCTCCAGTCCTTTGTAAATCAGGTCAGATGCTTCTTTCCAACCCAAGTGTTCAAGCAGCATGACGCCGGACAGAATTACGGAACCAGGGTTCACCACGTCTTTGTCTGCATATTTTGGAGCTGTACCATGTGTAGCTTCAAAGATAGCATGCCCGGTTACATAGTTAATGTTTGCACCTGGCGCGATCCCAATTCCACCAACTTGAGCAGCAAGAGCATCGGACAGATAATCCCCGTTCAGGTTCAGCGTTGCAATGACATCAAATTCAGAAGGACGAGTCAGCACCTGCTGAAGTGCAATATCAGCAATCGCATCCTTGATAATGATTTTGCCTGCATCTTCAGCTGCTTTTTGAGCTGCATTTGCCGCATCTTCACCTTCTTTTTCCTTGATAACATCATACTGGGCCCAAGTAAATACTTTATCTGCAAACTCCTGCTCGGCTACTTCATAACCCCAGTTTTTGAAGGCACCCTCGGTAAATTTCATAATGTTACCTTTGTGTACAAGCGTTACACTCTTGCGTCCGTGGTCAACAGCATACTGAATAGCTGCCCGTACCAGACGCTTTGAACCCTCGGAAGACACTGGCTTAATCCCAATTCCTGAAGTTTCAGGGAAACGGATTTTATTCACGCCCAGCTCTTGCTGAAGGAACTGAATCACCTTTTTCACGTCTTCGGATCCTTCGGCATATTCGATCCCTGCATAGATATCTTCTGTGTTCTCACGGAAAATAACCATGTCAACCAGCTCAGGACGTTTTACTGGAGATGGGACACCGTTAAAGTAACGAACAGGACGCAGGCACACGTATAAATCCAGTTCCTGGCGCAATGCCACATTCAATGAACGGATACCACCGCCAATAGGTGTCGTAAGTGGACCTTTAATGGCTACGATATACTCACGGATGGCTTCCAACGTATCGTTAGGGAGCCACTCGCCGTATGTATTGAAAGCTTTCTCACCAGCGAATACTTCATACCAGGCAATCTTTTTCGTGCCGTTATATGCTTTTTCTACAGCCGCGTCCAGTACGCGCTTGGAAGCTTTCCAGATATCGCGACCTGTGCCGTCACCTTCGATAAACGGAATGACCGGATGGTTCGGAACCTGCAGTTGACCGTTATCAATCGTAATTTTTTCGCCTTCAGTTGGGAGCTCAAACTTTTCAAATTTCGCCATAAGTTCCTTTTCCTCCTCAGATATGAATGGGTACAGGGCGAAAGACATGATCTTCATCATAGACAAAAACGTACATCTCTCGCCGACCCTTCTATTGTACCTTATTTTTTAAATTCAGGGTATACAACCTCAATCTTCCTCCAAAGGTTAGCGCAGCTCTGGTGACACATATTTTTGATCTATTGGACCTGTGTATTCGGCACGCGGACGAATCAAACGGTTATTTTCATACTGCTCCAAAATGTGTGCAGTCCACCCCGATACACGGCTCATAGCAAAGATAGGAGTAAACAGATCTCTCTTAATACCCAGCTGGGTATACACGGAAGCAGAATAAAAATCCACATTCGGTTTCAAGCCTTTTTGCCCTGTTACAATACTTTCAATTCGAACTGACATATCAAACAACGTAGTGTCGCCGTTCATTTCTCCCAACTCGCGGGACATTTTGTGCAAATGCTTGGCACGCGGATCACCGTTTTTATAGACACGATGTCCGAAGCCCATGATTTTTTCGCGGTTATCCAGTTTAGCCTGAATATAGGAGTCCACCTGATCAAAACTACCAATATCTTCCAATGTTTTGGCTACAGCCTCATTGGCTCCACCATGCAACGGTCCTTTTAAAGCTCCGATGGCAGACGTGATCCCGGAATAAATATCTGATAAAGTGGCTACCGTTACACGCGCAGCAAAGGTCGAAGCATTCAATTCATGATCGGCATGCAGCACGAGAGCTTGATTGAACGCTTTAATAGCCGTCTCCTCCGGATCCTTGCCAGTCAGCTGATACAAAAAGTTTTCAGCAATGGAAACATCTTTTTTAGGCGCAATTGGTTCCAAGCCTTCACGTATACGTGCTATGGCTGCCACAATTGTGGGCAATTGCGCCTGAAGCTTGACGGTTTTTGTCACATTGGACTCCCTTGACATATCATCCGCCTCTGGGTCATACAAAGCTAGAGACGATACAGCTGACCTCAAGGCAGCCATCGTGCTCAATTCTTTCGGGTATAACTTTAACTGAGTAATAATTTCATCCGGAATAGCAGCATATTCGCTTAACTGGCTGCGAAGCTCCTGCAATTGCTCTTGGTCAGGTAACTTCCCAAACCACAACAAATAAGCTACCTCTTCAAAATCGGCGTTAACAGCCAAATCATCAATGTTATAACCCCGGTACGTGAGAACGCCATCTACGATAGAGCTTATGGAGGAAGTGGTCGCTACGATCCCTTCCAGACCTTTAGTCGCTGTCATCGTTACATCTCTCCTTTGTAAAAACATTGTGAACGGACTTGCAATGTAAACATTTTCAAAAGTAAGATATGTCTTTTAAATAGCTGAGTAATGTTAACGCCATATGTCAATATTTAAACCTTCTTTCACTATACTGGATTTTGTCGTTTATGTGAACATTGAGGGCTATTCCAACACATTCAAATGTTTTATCGCGTCAATAAAGAAATTTTTGAAACCCCTTACAAAATAAATGAGTTCATTTGCACTTTTTTACACAGGTCTTGTCTTACCCTCTTCCCGCATAAGTATAGTAGAGCACTGATCTTAAGGGATACCATCGAAAAGAAAGGAGGCGTAGGAGCTTGAGCCGATTAATCCTAAATCGCATTTTTCGTGCTCTATGGGTCGTAATCGTGATTGTAGCTCTGTTGCTGGGCATATATGTGCTATTCCCTCTCGTTTATCCTTTTCTATTCGCCTGGCTTGTGGCCTATGCTATGAATCCACTGGTCGTTTTTTTGCGCAACAAGGCTCGGATGCCACGTTGGGCGGCTGTCACGGTCTCATTATTTGTATATTTAGGCGGAATCGCGATCATCCTGTCTGCTGCAATCACCCGTATGGTTCGAGAAGTGATTAAGCTGGCCATGACTTTTGACGGGCATATCGAGCGTTTCAAAAGCCTGTTTATAGATTGGACTCAAAGCGATTTGATCCAAAATATAATTATTGAAATCAACCATTTTATTCGGGATAATCCGGATTACCAACACACCATTAACAGCAATATTGATAAAACGACTCAAACCGTCAGTTCGGCTGTTACTACACTAGTCGGTCAATTTTTTAATGGGGTTTTGAATTTGCTAACCTCTCTGCCTAATATGGGAGCGGTGCTAATGGTTATTGTATTAGCGGCCTTTTTTATCAGTAAGGATTGGGACCGACATAGTCGATTACTCTCGAATGCGGTTCCTGATACGATTCGCAAACCGTTGTCAGATATTTGGCACGATCTGCGTAAAGCATTATACGGTTATTTGCGTGCACAGTTTATTATCATTTCCATAACGGCATTAACGGTCATCATTGGGTTGTTCATCTTGCGTGTGGAATCAGCCTTTACCATCGGTTTGATGATCGGGCTGGTGGACTTGTTACCTTATTTAGGGGTTGGCATTGTGATGATTCCGTGGACACTGTATGCATATATGTCAGGTAATTTGGCACTAGGGGTTGGATTGTCAATCCTATACGCCATCCTATTGATTGGACGGCAGATCGTGGAGCCTAAGGTGCTGGCCAGCAGCGTGGGATTGAACCCGCTTCCCACCCTCATCGGGATGTTCATCGGGCTCAAGTTGTTTGGCGTTTTAGGACTCATTATTGGACCTGTGTCACTCATCGTTCTTGATGCACTGAATCGTGCGAATGTCATTCAGGACTTGCGCAACTATATTCTTGCCGGAAGAGTCCGTTAAGTCAAGGATAGGGGAGCGGCAGCTTTAGTTAAAAGCGTCGAAACGTAATACTGCCGTTTTTCATTTTCTTTTCCAGCCATTTCAATAAGAAACGACGGTACAATACTCGTGTTAAAGGAAACACCAATGTAAAACCAATAATATCTGTTAAAAAGCCGGGGATAAGCAGCAAGCTTCCACCGAAAAACACACATAATCCATCCAGCATTTTACGGCCAGGCATTTGCCCCCGGTTCATTTCATTTTTGGCATCGGCAATCACCTTGCGCCCTTCAAATTGCATCATGGCAGCGCCAATCAAAGTCGTCAGAATAATGAGCAGAATGGTCTTGCCCGCTCCGATCCAGTGACTTACCCAGATAAACCCGTACAGCTCCGCCAACGGAATGAGCAGCAGCAACAGCCACAGACGTTTTCGCATCATCATAGCTTCTGTCCCTCCCCGCCTGTAAAAGCAGACCTTAACGCAGTGTACAGCTCAGGCAGTGCCTGATCGAGCCGAACGGGCTTCCAGTCGGTGTTCAGCCACACGTGTCGTGTCGTTCCTGTGACCAGCAGCTCTCCCGGTAATGTATCACCCTCTGTCCATACCTTTCCCACATTCCTTTGGTGCTCCTCATCCGTTACCCGTCGAACCTCATAGGTGTAGTTCAAACGTAGTCTGGAGAAGTCCGTAATAGCGGTATAAACCGTAATTAAATCATCATATCGAGCAGGACTCGCATATTTCGCATTGATTTCAATAACTGGCAGCATAACGCCTCGATCTTCCATGCTCCGATAGTTAAAGCCCGCCTGTCGGATCATTTCCGTACGCCCGATCTCAAACCAGTTTAAGTAATTCGCATGATACACGACCCCCATCTGGTCGCTTTCCTGATAACGGACACGTAGAGGCGCTCCATACCATCGTAATTGCGTTTGTTTCTCCTCTTGAGTCATACAAGCTCTCCTATCTTTGTGCATCTTTATCTCTATTTTGCCCTCTCTCCATTAAACCATATTTACCGCCTGGGAACAAAAAGAGGGCCGAACCATGCGGTCCTCCCTCTCAAGCATTGACTAATAATGACTTTATTATTGCGGCAACGGCTTGGATAGTTTGTAATATCCACTTTCCGAAGCCAGTTTCAGCAAGCTCTTCGCCTGACTTCCCGCCCAAGCGTAACCAAGTCGTCTCTCTTCACTTATTTTCATAATGTCCGTATACTTCTTGCCATCTCGATCTGAGAAGAAATACTTATTGTCCTCCACATTGTAGAAACGATACCACATCACGCTTGATGCATCCTTTTGGAAAAACTCCGGACCTTGACGATTGTATTTCATACCGTCGATCCGATTCGTGTCAAACCATTTCAAGGCGCTCTGAGCTGCTTTTTTCACCTCAGCCGTCTGCGGTTGAGACATCAAGAAGGCCGTAATACCTACCGATTCCGTAGTTGTTTTGGAAGCCAGCTCGAATGCTCGCGCGGGTACAGATTCATAAGTAACCGGATCATGTTGTGCCCCCCAAATCGTTGGCGTGCCATTGTTTACAATTTGTGCTTTAAGTGTATATTGTACACCTTTATTCAGAGCCTGCTGGAGTCTGGAGCGATATGTATTATCAAGAATATCGCTATCAAACGGCTGCCTTTTGTTCACAATATCATCTGCCAGTACCATCACTCTAACCATTGCATCATCGTTGTAGGTTGCAGCATCAGAATAATTACCGCGTTTAGGGTATACCTGTGGCCAAGCACCCGAGGAATATTGAGAGGTTAGTACGAAGTCAATTGCTTTTTGAACACTATTCTTAATGTCTTTATTTTTAGTTTTTTTGTATACATCCGCTAAAAAGCGAATTTCAGTTGTCGTAGCCTCGTTATCAAACGTTCCAAGTTCAACACCATCCTTACTCTTCCATGTAGAGCGCTCTGCCTTGCCATCCCATTTGGATTTTTAATTCTTTTCCATCGCTTTGAAAAATCCGCCATGCGGCAATTGCCACGATACAATATTCAAGGCAAGCGTAGTGTCCTTGGATGTATTCCCAGTGGAAAATTTACTAAAATCACGATACTTGTCCAGCAAACTACTCACATTCACAGTGGCCATTGGTACAATAGCATTTTTGTAAACGTTTGCATCGTTATATACGGCTTGGGTAACACTAGTGCCCGCATCAGTCACATCCTGCTCTGCTGCCGCCCATGAAGGGCTAATAAGTCCCGTTGTTAAGGTAATAGCCATGCCAGAAAAGGCGATCCATTTGACAGATTTTTTAACGTTAAACCTCATTCCAAACCTCTCCTTTAATTGGATTGTGGTGATTCAAAACTATTAAACACATGTATTATATGAAAATATAGCCAAATAATCAATATATTTTATTATATACAAATATAAGAGTTTACTAAACTAATAAAAAAACATCTTACTAATACTAGATTAGTAAGATGTTTTATCCTGCTTTATATTTATAACAAGTCGTCAAACCGCGCGGCTTATCCAAAGCGACCCATGATGTACTCTTGAGTCAGCTCGTTTTCAGGATTCGTAAATATATCGTTTGTTTTCCCATGTTCAACCAAGCTTCCGACATAAAAATAAGCAGTATAATCGGAAATCCGTGCAGCCTGCTGCATATTGTGCGTTACAATCACAATTCGCAGTTCTTTTTTCAATTCGGTAATAAGCTCTTCCACTTTTCCTGTAGACACAGGGTCCAGCGCGGAAGCTGGCTCGTCAAGCAACAGAATTTTCGGCTCTACGGAAAGGGCACGTGCAATACATAGCCGCTGCTGTTGCCCACCAGACAGGGCCAGGGCGGAATCGTGAAGGCGATCCTTGACCTCGTCCCATAATGCTGCCTTACGCAGACTGCTTTCGACGATTTCATCAAGCTGCTTCTTTTTACGCACCCCCCGATACTTGGGACCGAAGGCAATGTTATTATAAATCGACTTGTAAAAAGGGTTGGGCCGCTGCCATACCATGCCAATTTGCTGACGCAGCTTGATCACGTCCGTCTCCGGTGCAGTCAAATCCTGTCCATCCATCCAAATATGTCCCGTTGTTGATGAAGATGCAATCTCATCATTCATTCGGTTAAGGGAACGCAAAAAGGTCGATTTACCGCAGCCGGAGGGTCCAATCAAGGCGGTCACGGTCTGCTCTGGAAAGGCTAAGTTTACTTTTTTCACAGCCTCAAAGCTTCCGTAATAAATACTCAAATCCTCGGTACTAAACGGGTGTGGATGCTGCCCCGCAAGTTGTTTAGAATGCGTAGACTGAACGGATGTTGCTGGTGAGGCTGTTTTTGCTGTTCGTGTAATCACATGTTCCATTGTTCTCCATCCCCTCTCTAATCCATACGTTTGGCTGCTGTCAGACGGCGATAGACGATTCTTCCGAACCATCTTGCACTCAGGTTAAAGACCAGTACGAGCAGTACCAATACTGCGGAAGCGCCTGCGGCGATATCCTTGGAGTCAGGAGCAATACCTTCACTGTTGACCTTCCAAATATGAACAGCCAATGTTTCAGCAGGCCGCATCGGATTAATAGGCGATCTGGCATGCAATGGATTCCAATCGGTAAAATCAAGCGGCGGCGTACTCATCCCTGCTGTAAACAGCAATGCAGCGGCTTCCCCGAAAATGCGGCCTGCGGCCAAGATGGTCCCCGTAATCAAGCTCGGTAGCGCAGCTGGCAACAAAATGGAGGTAATGATTTTCCATTTGGACAACCCAAGCGCAAGTCCCGCTTCCTTTTGCTCTTTTGGCACAGCACGGAAAGCCTGTTCCGTTGTGCGAACCATCAGCGGCAGATTGAATACGGCCAAAGCCAGAGCCCCAGACAAAAGGGAAAAGCCAAAATCAAACGTATTGACGATAAGTAATAGTCCAAACAATCCAATCACGATCGACGGGAACGAGGACAATACCTCGACGACAAGTCGGATGAAGTCCGTAACTTTCCCCGGCTTTGCATATTGAGCCATGTAAATGCCAGCGCCCCAGCCGATTGGAATGGTGATAATCAAAGTTAAAATTAGCAAAAATACAGAATTAAATAATTGCGGGCCAATCCCGCCACCTGCACGTAACGTTTGAGGAGCACTGGTTAGAAAATCAAAAGAAATATGACTGACTCCGCGGGCCAAAATGAAACCCAGTAATCCTACCAAAAGTGCAACAATAAACAAGGCGAAGAAACAGATTACAAATGTAGCGATCTTATCGGTCGTTTTAGCTTTTATCAAACCCGGTTTCTCCTTTCAAGCAGCCTTACCAGCAGCACGAAAATAAATGTCATAAGCAAAAGAACAAGCGCCATGCTCCAGAGTGCATTGTTATGAACGGAGCCCATCGCTGTATTGCCCATGCTAAGTGTAATGACGCTGGTCAAGGTCGAAGCAGATTCCAGCAAGGAATGCGGTATGTGTGGTGCATTCCCGATAACCATCTGTACAGCCAACGCTTCTCCGAAGGCACGAGCCATACCGAGAATAACTCCTGTTAAAAGAGCAGGCAACAGCGTCGGAATAATAACACGGGCAATTGTCTGCCAGCGGGTAGCACCCAACGCATAAGAGGATTCACGCAGACCTCCTGGCAAGGAAGACAACGCATCTGCCATAATACTCGTAATCGTCGGCAAAATCATAACCGACAACACAAGGCAACCTGCGAGAATGCCAATGCCTTGTCCCCCGAACACGTCTCGCAGCAACGGAACGATTACAGTCAGACCGACAAAGCCATAAACAACCGACGGAATGCCGGATAATAATTCAATGGCAGGCTGAAGGATTCGTTTACCCGATTTCGGCACGATTTCCGTCATAAACAAAGCTGCGCACAAGCTAAGCGGACTGGCAATTAAGGCCGCTAATATGGTTACGGCAAAAGAACCCGTAATGAACGGCAGCGCGCCGAAGGAATTGGGCTCGCCATCCGGGCTCCATTTGGTACCAAAGAAAAATTCTTGCAGACTGACTCCATTCACCGCAAATGTAGCTACACCTTTGGAGGCAACAAAATATACAATGGAGACAATGACTGCAACTAAAAAAACGACACAAACCGACGTATAGATGCGGCCGGTCCATTCTTCCCAGTAATGTCTTTCTTTCATAACTCGGGATCGTTTATTCTGTTCCATGTATGCCTTCCCTTCAATTGGTTCCATACTGTAACTCCTTTAACCGAAGAATAGAGGCCGGACGCTAGTCCGCCTCTTCTTCGTGAATATACTCGCGTTAGCTGTGTTCATCCGAACAGGAGCTAACCTCTCCTTATTTCGTGATATTGCCGTCAGCATCACGTTTCACTTGCATACCTGCTACTGGAATGTATCCCAAGTCTACAACGTCTGTTTTTTGGATTTCATCAGACAGAATGTAGTCCAGGAAAGCTTTTACATGCTCTTTTGGCTCACCCTTGGTGTACATATGCTCATATGCCCACACAGGATATTTGCCTTGTTCTACATTTTCAACGTTAGCTTCCACGCCGTCGTATTTCAAAGCAGTAACTGTGTTGTCGATGTAGGACAGAGCCAGGTAACCAATCGCACCAGGTGTTTCAGCAATCAGCTTTTTCACAGTACCAGAGGAATCTTCTTGAATGGAGCCTGGCAGATCTTCTGTTTTTTGTCCCAGTGCGTATTTTTCAAAGGTAGCACGAGTACCGGAGCTGCTTGGACGGTTCACAATTACGATCTTTTGATCCGCACCGCCAACTTCTTTCCAGTTCGTAATTTTACCTGTGAAGATTTGTACCAGTTGATCTTTCTTCAGGTCTGTAACGCCTACTTTAGGATTCGCTACCGCTGACATAGCTACAACAGCTACCTGGTGATCTACCAGTTCTTCTGCGCCGCTCTCCAGTTTTTCTTTTGCAAACACGTCAGAGTTACCGATATCCGCTTGTCCGCCGGAAACCTGAGTCAAGCCAGTACCGCTACCGCCGCCCTGCACTTGAACTGCAATGCCTTTATATTTATCGACAGCCATAAATTTTTGTCCCGCTTGCTCTACCAATGGTTGAAGCGCAGTGGAGCCAACAGCCAG
The DNA here is from genome assembly GCF_050516475.1 of Paenibacillus ottowii. Taxonomy (NCBI): domain Bacteria; kingdom Bacillati; phylum Bacillota; class Bacilli; order Caryophanales; family Paenibacillaceae; genus Paenibacillus; species Paenibacillus ottowii. Next base: position 4,004,964 of record NZ_CP191577.1, read on the forward strand.
AATGTTACCTGTCAGTTCAGCAGCTGCTTTATTGTCTGTTCCTGCAGCAGCATCTCCTTGTGGTGCAGCATTGTTACCTGATCCGCAAGCTGCAAGTGCAAATACCATGGTGAGAGTCATCAGAATGAACGGCCATTTTTTCAACATTTTTTATTGTCCTCCCCTTATTTAAGTGACGGTTTTTTATTTATGACCATCAACACTTTTACATTGTAGGCTTGGAATGTTAGACGAACGACTTGGTTTTGTAAAACAAATATAAAATATTGATAGATAAATTATTTTTCGGTATATAATTATTCTATAGTGTAAATTCACGAATGAATATCAAGTAAGGAGAGCTGTTCAATTCCATGAATATATTAAAATTGCGCATTTTAGTGCTGATCGACAAGTTCCATAAAGCGACGGAGGTAGCTGAAACTTTGCAGATCAAACAGCCCACCGTCAGCTTTCATATGAAAAGTCTGGAAAAGGAAATGGGTGCAACTTTGTTCTCTTTTCAACAAGGTAGAATTATGCTGACCGAGGCTGGTAAAAAAATGCTCCCATACGCAAAGCAAATTCTCTCTCTAGAGCAAGACGCCAGACAAGCTGTTGATGAACTGACAGAACAATCACAGGGCCAACTACATCTGGGTGCAGAGTCGATTTCGGGCATGTATCTTCTCCCGGCCATCGTGGCTGAATTTGCGCAGCAGTATCCAGAATGTCGTATTCAGCTAGAGATCCAATCTCCGGATGTAATCAAGCAGCTACTGAAAGAGGGAGATATTGATTTTGCTTTTCTCGATGATCGAGGATCTCTTCTGGAGAATACGGTGGCAGAACCAGTGGCTTCAGATCAGGTGGGGATTATCCGAGCAGCATCAGCAAAGACTTCCAAGTCGCTGGATATCAATGGGACCGATACGTTGGACAAGCACATGTGGGTAAAATATAGCGGAGCATCTGTGGTAGATTCCTATTCCTCGCTAGTTAGATCCCATCTGGAAATCAACTCTTGGGAAGTAGTAAAGCAAGTGGTCGGTGGCGGAGAAGCGCTTGCCTTCTTTCCTGCCTGCGGAGTTCGTAGCGAGGATCATACTGCCCTCTCAGTGGAATGGCTTCCTTATCCCGAAGCTGACAGCACTAAGAGCCACTATCAAATAAACATGGTGTACCCACAAGATATGCACATGAGCAAGATGCAACAGGCATTCCTTGATTTTATACGGCGAGGAGAAATGAGAATTAGCTAACAAAAAAAAGAGCATCCAAGTCCTATAGACCTGGATGCTCTTTTACTTATTGCAACGAGTAGATACCGACCCTGTATTACTTCGGGGGGCTACAATTACGCTTGTGCTGGAACGCAACTGATTTTGATCAGGTTCGTGGAACCGGAATCACCAAGAGGTACGCCTGCTGTGATTACAACCAAATCGCCCTCTTTAACGAGGCCAGATTTGCGACCGCCTTCCAGCGCATTGTCAAACAGACTGTCTGTTGTATCAACGATTGGTCTGCCTTGCACTGCATGTACGCCCCAGCTCAAAGCCAAACGGCGAACTGTTCTTTCCTGTGTTGTCACAGCGATAATCGGAGCTTCCGGACGATATTTAGAAATCATACGCGCCGTTGTACCGCTTTGAGTGGACGTCAGGATTGCTTTGGCATGCAAATCAAGTGCCGAAATAGAAACGGATTGGCTGATTGCTTCTGTAATACTAATCTCTTGAGCCGTTCTTTGTTTTTTGAACAAATCGCGGTAGTTCAGAGAAGATTCAGCTTTCTCTGCAATACGGGACATCGTCAATACAGATTCTACCGGGTATTTACCCGCAGCGGTTTCGCCGGACAGCATAATTGCATCTGTGCCGTCGAAAATAGCATTGGCTACGTCACTTGCTTCCGCACGAGTCGGACGCGGGTTACGTTGCATGGAATCCAGCATTTGTGTAGCCGTAATAACAGGCTTGCCAGCTACATTACATTTGTTAATCATCAATTTTTGCGCCAGAGGCACTTCTTCAGCAGGAATTTCCACACCGAGGTCACCACGGGCAACCATCAGGCCATCGGAAGCCTCCAAAATCTCATCCAGGTTGTCAACACCTTGCTGATTTTCAATTTTGGAAATGATTTGAATGTGACTTGCATTGTGCTTCGCCAACAATTCACGGATTTCCAGTACATCACTTGCTTTACGAACAAAAGAAGCTGCGATGAAATCAATATCCTGCTCAATACCAAAAATGATATCATTCGCATCTTTCTCCGTAATACCAGGCAATGAGATAGCAACGCCTGGAACGTTAACGCCCTTCTTACTTTTGATCGTTCCGCCATTGACAATGCGGCATTTGATTTCAGTGCCTGATACTTCAATAACGGTGAGTCCGATCAGACCATCGTCGATCAGAATGGTGGAGCCGGGCTCCACGTCCGAGGGAAGATCCTTGTACGTAATGGAGATACGATCTTTCGTACCGAGAATTTCTTCCGTTGTCAGCGTAATGAACTCGTCCTGAACAAGCTCGATAGGTTCAACTTCGAGCTTTCCTGTCCGGATTTCCGGCCCCTTCGTATCGAGCAAAATAGCAACATTTTTGTTAAGCTCCTTACAAGCTTGACGGATGTTTTTAATCCGGTTGCCATGCTCCTCGAAATCACCGTGAGAGAAATTCAGGCGGGCTACGTTCATACCAGCCATAATCAGTTTCTTCACATTTTCCAATGATTCACTGGAAGGACCGATGGTACATACAATCTTAGTTTTGCGCATTTGGGTTTTTCCTCCGTTTTCAAAGGTGCTACTCTTTATATCTTTTTCCAACAATTAAATCTACTACACTTTTTCCTATTTGTATAGGAAGTTCGTCATATTTATTGTTACCCGTTTCCAGCGTATTACAACATAGGCTCAGATTCCGAGGGCTTTAAAAAGGTGTATTGGCCTATTTTCCGGAATTTTTGATATCTGTCTTCTCTCAATTCATCGCAGCTCATATTCGCCAGGTCTGCCAAATGACGTTCCAGTAACTCCTTGATTGCGGCAGCGGTCACTTCATAGTTACGATGTGCGCCCCCTTTCGGCTCTGGCACAATATCCTCGATAATCTCCATGCGCAGGAGATCATTAGCGGTGATCTTCATCGCTTCAGCCGCCTGATCCGCCTTGGAAGCATCTTTCCATAGAATTGAGGCTGCGCCGTTTGGAGAAATGGCCGAATAAATGGCATGTTCCAGCATCAGCACACGGTTACCCACTGCAAACGCAAGCGCACCGCCGCTTCCACCCTCGCCGATGACCACACAAATAACAGGCACCGAAAGCTTTGCCATTTCCCGCAAATTGCGGGCAATCGCTTCCGATTGACCTCTCTCCTCTGCTGTATTACCCGGATAAGCGCCCTTCGTATCAATAAATGTAATAATAGGACGCTTAAATTTTTCAGCCTGCTGCATCAGACGCAAGCCTTTACGGAATCCTTCCGGATGTGCACTACCAAAAAAACGAGCAATATTATCTTTCGTATCCTTACCACGCTGCTGGCCAATGACGGTCACCGGAATACCATTTAGCTTGGCAATCCCGCCTACAACCGCCAGGTCGTCTCCGAACAAGCGGTCGCCATGCAATTCAATAAAGTCTGTAAACACCTGCTCGATCAAATCAAGGGACGTTGGCCTTTGATGATGGCGGGCCAGATGCATCTTTTGCGATGCTGTAATGTTCGTGTATATTTCTTCTTCCATCTGGAGATAACGTTCTTCCAGGCGGTTAATTTCATCTGTAAAATCAATTTGCTTATCCTGTCCGAATTGCTTGAGTTCTTCGATCTTCTGTCGCATCTCGACCAGGGGCTTTTCATAAGGCAATTCGCCAGCCATTTATTCCTCCCCTTTCACACTGTGCAGATCTAGCAATTGCCCAAGGGTATCACGCAGCTCCTTGCGGTGTACAACCATATCCAATTGTCCGTGCTGCAAATTAAATTCGGAAGTTTGGAAATCATCCGGCAGCTTCTGTCTGATGGTCTGCTCAATTACAATACGCCCTGCAAAACCAAACACAGCACCTGGCTCTGCAATAATAATATCTCCAAGCATAGCAAAGCTGGCGGAGACTCCACCTGTAGTCGGATCAGTGATCACAGAAATATAAAGTAATCCCTGCTCGTCCAAACGAGCGAGAGCAGCACTTGTTTTGGCCATCTGCATCAGGCTCAGAATACTCTCCTGCATACGTGCTCCACCGGATGTAGAGAAGATAATAAGCGGCAAGCGCTTCTCAATCGCCTGCTCGATGGCGCGAGTAATTTTCTCTCCTACGACCGAGCCCATGCTGCCTGTAAAAAAGTCAAAGCTCATCACCGCTACGACAACAGGAATCCCATGAATAAGGCCGTCGCCCGTAACGACAGCCTCGCGCAGGCCAGATTTCAGGGTCTGTTGCTCTAACTTACTTGCATATCCCGGAAAATCCAGCGGATCCACCGAAATCATATCGGCATCATATTCCGTAAACGTGTCTTCGTCGAGCACCATGCGAATGCGATCCATCGCATTCAAACGCATATGGTATCCGCACACCGGACACACTTTCAAATTTTTCTCCAACTCTTTGCTGTATTGAATGCTTCCGCACTTGCCACATTTGGTCATAAGACCTTCGGGAATTTCCCGTTTGGGACGATCCGGCATGTCCGCTTGATCGCCGCTCAGCGCCCGTTCCGAAGGGATGGTCGCGTATTTACGCTTCTTTTGGAATAAATCTTTAAACACAACTACACCTCTCCAGCCGTTTATTTGTCAGCCGTAACCGATACAAGGTCCTCTGCCGTCGATGCGGCACCTCTAAGCATTATGTTCATACACACGTCAACGCCTGTTTGTACAACATTACCGCCGATCGTGCATCCTTTGTTCCATTCATGCTGCTGTATCACTTCCGCCGTTCCGGACTCAAGGGCGCAAAATCGAATTAAGCACTTCCTGTATTTCTTCGACTTCACCCGAAGGCACAAGTATCTCAAACTGTTGCTTGGATGCACTGATGGCCCGGGTCTGCACCATAAAACCTTCTTCAGACAGTTTGAGCTTAATCATGTCAGCCAGTCTGGCCGTCGGTGCAATATATATCACCGTCCACATGCCTTGTTTCTACCCCCTAAGCCTCAAGTTTTTGAGCCCATATAATAGACTCATGATAACATACCTTACTTTTTTCCCGCAACAAAAGCCCTCCTGATCATTCAAGTTCCGTCGGAGGGCCTAGACAATCTTCAACTCTGTCCACAGGTCAATTAAGCATCCAATGACGCAGGATAATGCTTGGCATGAAGGCTCCGATGAGCAATACGCGAAGAAGCAGCGGCAGCCAGTCCAGCGACAAGATCATCTAAAAACACATGAATGCCACTGCCTTTTTGGTTCAACTTTTCTATGATCCCAATCTTTTCCTTGTCCAGATAACCAAAACTGGTTAAGCCGATCATGCCGTACACACTCGTAATGCCAAGTGCCATCGTCTCGTCCACTCCATACAGCGGTTCGTCTGCCTCCATAATGGCTTGTAGGGGCTGGGGGAGAAGTTTCTTTTCGGCCAGTTCATCAAGCGCAATACCTGTGAGCAGCGTATATTGAACCTCACGCTTTTGCAAAACCGCTTTGACACTATCTACACATTCTTCCATAGTCAAACGAGGATAATATTTTAACTGAAGCTGATAAACAATGTCCGCAATGGACTCGATACGGATGCCTCTGCGATTTAACAAGGCTTCTGCATATTCATAGGACATCATATCCCCCCGCTTTCACCGTACAGTTCTATTCTTCCACCGTGCGGGACCTTATGGTGCAGGGTACATGTTGAGTCCCCTGTTCCGCCAGTTTTCCAAGTGTATGCGAAAGGGGAGGGAAATGTTCATAAAACCGTTACAACAAGGGCCAATCGCTGTGGCCCGATCATTTGACTTTCACCGTGCCTACACCCAGCATCGACTCCATTTGGTCAAACAGCTGAGGTGAGGGCTTAATGCTGTAGGCATCACTCAACGCCAGCAGTCGCTGGCTGCTCTCGTAAAAGAGCACGGTTGGCACAGCACCGGGGTGCTCCTGCAGCAGCGCCTTGAGGCTGACCAGCAAGCTGGCGTCCTCCTCGGCCTGGCGGGTGATTTTGACAAACACCCGCTGACGGGCGGGCGATTCCAAGCCGCGCGTGGACGGCATCTGCTGACCGCGGGCCGCTTCATCTCCGCGTTGAGAAGCAGCGGGCACGGGGCGAGCCGCCTTCTGCTGCGGCGACACTGATGTAGCGGCTGCCGAAGCCGAGGGGGACACGCGCGGTGCTCTGCCGCCCGGACTGCCAGCAGCGGGCACGGACGCTCCAGTGGCTGCGGATGAACGCGCACTGGCACGCCGGCGCTGGAGAAGCCGTGCCAGCGTATCTTCCGCTAGCGGAGCTGCCTCATCTGCCAGCAGCTTGAAGTGCTCGTCCTGCTGCTGCATCTTGGCACGAAGTGCAAGCAAAGCGCCCTTTTCAATCCACTGCTGGCTTCGCTTCCAAACCTCAGGGAACAGCACAACCTCACAGCGCTCAATCTGATCCTCCAGTTCAATGAAGGCCATGGCCTTTCCCTGCTTGGTCGTAATCGTCTTGAGCGAGACCACCATGCCTGCAGTCACAATAACCGTTTCATCTGGGACATCGCTCAGCTCCATCAGACGATCTGCTTGGCTGCTCTCCAGCAACGACTCAAAAGCATCTAACGGATGCCCGGATAAATAAAGTCCCAGTAATTCACGTTCCATCTCTAATTGCTGGTTGGCACTAAATGGAGGTACATTCGGATATTCGATGTCCCAATTGGGCATTTCTACAAACCCAAACATATCAATTTGCAAATCGTCACGTTCCTTACGCCATTTGGCAGCTGCATCTACCGTCTCATCCAACATAGCAAGCAGCTGTGCCCGATGACCTGTCAATGAATCGAATGCCCCTGCCTGAATAAGCGATTCAATTACTCTCTTATTGCATACTCTCAAATCGACGCGTCGACAAAAATCGAGCAGACTGTCAAAAGGGCGCTCTTTGCGAACAGTAAGAATGCTTTCCATTGCCTGTGTGCCGACATTTTTTATTGCAGCTAGTCCAAAGCGGATATCCCCCTGCTGTAATGGGGTAAACAGCACTCCACTCTCATTCACATCAGGCGGCAACACTGCAATATCCATGCGACGGCATTCGACAACATATTCAGCCACTTTTCGGTGACTTCCCATTACGGCCGTCAACATGGAAGCCATGAATTGTACCGGATAGTGAGCCTTAAGATAAGCTGTCTGGAATGCTAGTACACCATAAGCGGCGGCATGGGCACGCGGAAAACCGTAGTCGGCAAAACGGACGATCATATCGTAAACCCTTCCAGCTTCCTCCTCCGTGTAGCCCTGCTTGATGCTGCCATCGACAAAATGGCCACGCTCCCGATCCAGTACCTCACGCTTTTTCTTGGACACCGCGCGACGCAGCAAGTCGGCTTCTCCCAGGGAAAAGCCAGCCATACGCGAAGCAATCTGCATGATTTGCTCCTGGTACACAATAATACCGTAGGTGTCCTTTAAGATCGGTTCAAGATTAGGATGCGGATAAGAAATCTCAATCTGTCCGTGCTTCGCCTGTATAAAGTTAGGAATAAAGCCCATCGGACCCGGACGATACAAAGCCACGACAGAAATGATATCTTCGAAAACATTTGGCTTCAAATCCTTGAGCACCCGGCGTATACCAGCCGACTCCAGCTGAAACACACCTCCTGTATCCCCTTTACCCAGCAATTCATAGGTATGCGGGTCATTATCGGGAACACGGTCAAAATCAGGTGTTTCTCCATGCTGTTCCGCAATCCAGCGCATACACCGTTCTATAATGGAGAGTGTACGCAGTCCAAGAAAATCCATTTTCAGCAACCCAATGCGCTCCAGATTTTCCATCGAGTATTGCGTCAGAGGAACCCCTTCACTCCCCTCTTGCAGCGGAACCGCATCAGTCAATGGAGTCCGCGAAATGACAACACCCGCCGCATGTGTCGAGGCATGACGTGGCATTCCTTCTACTTTGATCGCCATATCCAGTAATTCACGTGTCTTGGGCTTCGTGTCATACAGCGCCTTCAACTCGGGGGTGATCTCCAACGCATGCCGGATATTAATGCCAAGCTGTGCTGGAATCAACTTGGCCGCTTTGTCCACCTCTCCATACGGTACATTCAATGCTCGGCCCACATCCCGGACTGCGGCTCTAGCCGCTAATGTACCAAAGGTAATAATTTGCGCTACATGCTCATTTCCGTACTTCTGTACTACATAGTCGATAACCTCATCGCGGCGTTCATCACTAAAATCAATATCTATATCTGGCATACTGATCCGTTCAGGGTTGAGGAACCGTTCAAACAGGAGATTGTATTTCATCGGATCAACATTCGTGATATTAAGCACATAGGCAACCAAACTCCCTGCTGAGGACCCCCGCCCCGGTCCTGTTGCAATCTTATGCTTATGAGCAAAAGCAATAAAATCCCATACAATCAGGAAGTAATCGCTGAAGCCCATGCTGTCAATCGTATTCAATTCGTAGCTCAGCCGCTGGTCCAGTCTTTCCCGCTCCTCCTGCTGCTCCCATGCAGGATCGCTTCCGTAGCGACGTTCCAGCCCTTGCACGCACAGACTGCGCAAATAAGACGAAGATGTCATGCCTTCGGGCAGAGGGCGATATTCAGGCAAAATAGATTGACCGAATTCCAGCTCCAGCTCGCATTTCTCAGCAATACGCACCGTATTGGCGATGGCTTCTGCTACATGTGGAAATAAACGAGCCATTTCCTCCTGACTTTTCAGATACAACTGGCGTGTTGGTATCCGCAAGCGCTCCTCATCGTCAACGGTCTTTCCTGTCCCGATACAGATCAGAACGTCTTGGACGTCAGCATCCGGCTCGGTTAAGTAATGTACGTCATTCGTCGCCACTAGCGGAATGTCCAGTTCCTTCGCCAATGCGATCAATTGAGGATTTACGCGTTTTTGCTCCGACAGACCATGATCCTGAAGCTCCAGATAAAAATCATCGCCAAAAATGTTACGGTATCGTTCCGCTGCACGTCGTGCCTCGGCTTCCCGTCCGTGCAGCAAATGCTGCGGTACTTCACCGCCCAAGCATGCGCTCAGGCATATGATGCCTTCATGATGGGCAGCCAAAGCGTCCATGTCGATGCGCGGCTTATAGTGAAAGCCCTCCAAATGACCAATGGAGCACAGCTTCATCAGATTTTGATAGCCTGTTTTATTTTTGGCGAGCAAAATTAAATGATATATGGGCTGATCCTTCCGGCTGCCACGCTCCTTGCGCGACCCTGCCGTCATATAAGCCTCACACCCGATAATCGGCTTAATGCCGTTCTCTACACATGCTCTATAAAAAGGAATGGCACCGTACATGACCCCATGATCTGTAAGGGCCAGCGCCTTCATTCCGTAAGCTGATGCCTGTTTGACCAATTCCGCGGTACGAGCCGCGCCGTCCAGCAGGCTGTACTCGCTGTGAACATGCAAATGCACAAATGAACTCATGCGCTTCTCTTCCCTTCACCGCTTGATTTTCTTCAAACTATTTTATCATATCCGCGTTAGTAGCGCCCATAGAATAAAAGTACAGACCCGGGCGGACAAGCGCGGTCCTGATTCGTATACTTAAGGAGGAAAAGAGCATGAGCACTTTTATATCCAAAGCGATTCTCGACTTCTTCATTGCCTTCGGCATCGTGCTCGGAGGAGCCATGCTCGGCGGAATGGGAGCTGTCGTATCGCTTCAGCCACCTACCCAGACGATGCTGGAGGTTGCCAGCAGGATTAAAATATGGGCGCTTGCCGCCGCTGTAGGGGGAACGATGGACCCGATCCGGGTCATTGAGAGCAATATGTTGGATGGTAATTTGTCACCTGCCATCAAGCAGATATTGTATTTGATTTTCGCTTTTTTAGGCGCTCATATGGGTGCAGAGCTGGTCAAGTGGGTATGCGGCAATGGACGGCCGTGAGGTGAAACGACTATGAGAGTTCCCCCCTTTGAGCGCCTGCGCCCTTTTATGCAATTATCCTCCGTTTTTGTACTCGGTATGGTTACGGGAGGAATGATCTATAATGCGATCTGGCATGCCAGCTTTAACCAGCTGTGGACGAACAACCAGGACCTTCAATTTAAGCTTCAACAAGCCGAAGAGGACAACAAAACATTGCGTAAATACAGCAAGCGTCAAACGGTTGTCAAAGAGATTAAACTGATCGCGGAGGAAGCTTCGGCTGAAAAAATTGATGCGATTAACCTGAAAGAGCTTCTTCGCCGCGTTAGTCGTGATCTGGAGGTGCTGCGGGGCAGAGATATGTTCGAGATTGACTCTGACAGCAAGCTGGTACGCATGCTGCTGAACCAAAAAAAATACACCGTTCGTGACAAGGAGTATACAATCCAGGTCAAAACGATGCTTGTCATGGAAGGCGTGCTGCAAATTTGGCTTGAGGCCAAAGAAAGACTGCCTCAAAGCCACTAAGTCGATCTTACTTAGCTTCACTTCCTGCTTCAACCAGAGGTAGATTAACCGTGTTCAATAGATTGAAGCGTCATCACAGCTTTGCACACCAAATGATTTTCCCGAGAAATCGCAATTTCCAGCTTGCAGGTTCGGCGACTCATCTCAAGCAGCAATGGACGAAGAACGACAGCATCCTCAATCTGTACCGGCCGAATAAAATAAGTCGTCAAATTATCCAGCACATAATCCTTGCCGCTCATATCTCTAGCTGCCCGGTAACCCGCTTGTGTCATCACGTTGACCAGTACGCCTTCCGAGATCGTCCCTAAATTAGTAGCCATCTGTGGAATGATAAAACCGCGAAAGAATAATGATCCGTCCTCATTGCGCTCCTCAGCAAATCCGTTCCAGATCAACTGGTCGAATGTTTCGCCCAGTTGCGGTTGCTTTTGCGCGTTACGCAGTGCTTCCAGTACCTCACGCCGTGTAACAGATCCAAGCAGCTTACGGTTGCGGTCCACGACCGGCAAGTAATCTACACCTTCCCACGCCATCATTTGAGCGGCAGAAGCCAGCGAGGTCTGGTAAGTGACCGTGATTGGGTTACGGATCATACATTTATCCATCGTATGTTCAGGTTGAAGCCCTTCCACGTCTTTACGGCTGACGATCCCTATCAAACGATTCCATTCATCCACTATGGCAAAATGATGATGTCCTGTAGTCGCCGATAGCTCCTCAAATTCGGTAAGCGTGCTGTTGATTTTCAAGGTCAGCGTCTTCGGTTTGCTTGCCGCAATGTCTTCAACCAACATAATCTTCTTTTTGATCAGGCGATCAAATATCGCTCTATTAATCATAGAAGCCACCGTAAAAGTATCATGGCGCGAAGAAATAATCGGCAGACTAATCTGGTCTGCAAGCTGCTTAACCTCCCGACTTGTACCGAACCCCCCGGTAATCAGTACACCTGCCCCCTGCTCCAGTGCAAGCGAATGTGCATCCTCCCGGTTACCTACGATCAGCAAACTGCCTGCGTCAATATAACGCGCCATCGCTTCTTCACGCATCGCCCCGATCACATACTTGTGCAACGGTTTCTCCAGTCCCTCGCTTCCGCCCAGCACATGTCCCTCTACAATATTCACTACATCCGCAAAGGTCAGTTGCTCAGACAAGCCGCGTGGACGCTTCTCCACGCGTACTGTTCCGATCCGTTCCTTGGTTATGACAATTCCCAAATTTTCTGCTTCCTTCACAGCCCGATAGGCCGTGCCTTCGCTCACGCTCATTTCTTTAGCCAACCTGCGTACAGAAATTTTGGAGCCTATTTTCAACTGCTCGATATGACGCAATAGCTGCTCATGCTTCGTAACTGTTTCATCTAGCCCGTCCAACTCTGTTACACCCCCAACGTTCAATCTGTATCATTCTGTATCTATTATACCACAAAATCCCTTTGTTTTAGACCCTCGTCATTAAGATATCTTTTGCTTGGAAATAGCAAAAAAGCGACCCCTCTTGTTACAAGGGGCCGCTTCATAACTAGGTTGATTTGAAATTTAAGAAGCATAAGCTTCAGGCTAACTGGAAAAATATCTTACAGCGTATTGCCTTTGTCAGCTTTATTATCCCATTTCATCTGCCACTGCTGCATTTTGGCCCGTCGCACACGCTCCAGCGTTTTGCGCTTTTCCTCATCCACACCCAGCAAAAAATGCAGGTTCGCTCCGATGACTAGCAATGCAAAAAGTACCCAGACCACCCCAAAGCCGTTGACCCAGTTCAATCCACCTGCCAGCGAGATGCGCGGTAACGCGACCAATACCATAGCTAATGCAATCAGTGTGTACAAACCGTGTTTCCATTTCTTAAAAGAACCCAATCGTATCCCTTCCTCTCCCTGTGACTCTATGTATCTAGTCTATGAGAGGACAGGAAGGAATATGAGACAAACTTACAGAGATGAACCGTACAAATGTTGAAGACTGTCTGCAATAATCTTATTCACGTCCTCAATAATCACACTCAGGCGGCGTTCAGCGTCGAACAGACGACGGATGTTAAGGTTCAAGCTAAGTACCTCGAACATCTTTTCCATCTTTTCCATTTCTTCCTGTGCCGGCATATCGCCGCTCATCATTCGCTGTTGTACTTCCATTTGGCGTTCACGGAAATCGTCGAGCATTTTCTTGGCTTCCGGATCCGTTTCAATCAGCTTCATTGCTGACGTAATTTCCTCCACCTCTTCGCTTTCCTTCAATGCTTTCGCTAAATCATGGGCTTTGTCATAGATATTCATGATTGTTCATTCCTCCATTACAAGTTTTGTGTCAACATTTCACATTGTCCGTCAATCACCAAGGTATATATGTCCTCATATGATGAATCAGTGCTATTACAGCCCATTCACGTTTCCCGTTACTTTCAAGACATCAAGTTGCTGCCCGGAAGGAGATCCACGATGTCCATCAAAAAAACAACGATTCAAATCATCGGATCGGGCATCTTGCAGGATGACGTACTCATGGTCGGCGAGTCCCTGCTTCGCAAATGGAAGATATCCGCAGGCCACCCCGTTCAGCTCGCCTTCGGTTCGTTCCGCCAAGAGGTTACCGTCATATCGGTACCCCGATACAGCGGTCTACGCGTGGGAAGCGTGCTGGCCCGAAAAATGGGGCTTCATGCCAACCATGCCAGTTGTGATCTGCGAGTAACCTACAGCCGAGGCCGCCGGACACTTCGCGTGGGCCCACTTATTAGCGTGCTGGTTAGTCGGGACTATCCCGAACAGCCCGACAAGCCTTTCGGGTCGATCACCCTGTTCTGCCGTGAACTAGTCGGGGAATGCCGCAGACAAGGAGCATATGTGTATTTCTTTACCCCGGAGCATATCGGAAGTCAGCCCGGGCGAGTTCAGGGATGGGTATATGACGGAGACTGGAAAAAGACGGTCATGCCTGCTGGCGATGTCGTCAATAACCGGCTTACCTCCCGTAAACTCGAGAACAAAACTAGCGTACAGCATTTCATGAAAGAAGTAAAATCGCAGTACGGCACGACCATTTTTAATGAAAAGTTTTTGGATAAAAACGAAGTGTTTGATGCGCTCAAATCTAATTCTTCCCTGCGCAAGTATTTACCCGAGTCTCACTTGCTGCAAACCCTTGCTGTTTTCAAAAAAATGTGCAACCAGTATCCCTCTGTTTTTATCAAACCCGTGCGTGGGAGCCTTGGTAAAGGCATTATGCGCATTAACAAGCAAACCGATGGTACCTTTACGGTGCTATCCACGACAGCGGGCACTCCCCGTAAGCAAACGTACGCCAACGTCGATAAATTGTACAAAAGCTTGGCGGGGAAAATGAAATCAACACGTTTTCAGCTGCAACAGGGTCTTACCTTGATTGATCACGGTAAGCGTCCGGTCGATTTTCGCGCGCTTGTACAAAAAAATGCGTCTGGAAACTGGACCGTAACCTCCATTGTCGCTCGGATCGCCGGAGGCAGCCACTTTGTATCCAATCTGGCAAGAGGTGGTACGCTCAGTACAGTCAAAGAAGCACTAGCCAAAACCACGCTGCCCGCAGCTGTTAAATCGAGTGGTCTTACCTCTCTCAAAACAGCAGCACTGGAGATCGCAAGCGGAGTAGAAAAAGCGATTCCCGCCCATTTCGCGGAATTTGGTATTGATTTGGCGATTGATAGCACGGGGCGTATCTGGTTGCTGGAGGTCAATTCCAAACCATCCAAAAATGACAATACGCCATTGAACGATCAGAAAACCCGCCCGTCCGTAAAAAAAATGATTGAATATTGCCGTTATTCAGCCGGATTCAAATGAAGTTATCTTTTCCAGAGTCCGACTGCCAAAGGAGCTGTTGTCGGTGTCTCTTGTTATGCCAGGCATGCTCGGCGTGCTTGTTAGCCGAAAGCAGGACGCTATTCCCCCTATTACAGAAGCTGATTACTGCCGCAGGCTAAGTTTGTTGGGCAGACGCTCTGGTATTAGCGTAATGGCGTTTACCGCCGAAGGAGTTTCACCTGAAGATCAATCGATACAGGGTTATGTTTATCGTGCTGGAGGATGGACATTCGGCCGCTTTGCCTTGCCGGATATTGTTTATAACCGCTGTCTCCATGTACATGAGAGCCTGAATGTCAAGCGCACACTGGAAGACATGGCGGAGCGAAAATCACACAAGCTCATCTACTGGTCGCGTAACTTGCCTGGCAAATGGCAGGTGTATCGTGCTCTGCATACGGTAGATAAAGTGCGGCCCTTTGTACCGCCTACGGCCCCATATCGGGATACGACCCAGCTTGTGGAGTGGCTGGAACGCCATTCGGAGCTATTTATGAAACCACAGTCTGGAACACATGGCAAGGGCACGCTGTATCTCCGGCTGACGGAAGGAGGCCAAGGACTGTACGTACAAGGCAGGAACTCTCAAAACCGCCTGTTCCGCCGCTTGTTTTCTGAATTGAATGCAGGTTTGTCATGGATCGACGGTATTGCACACAAACGCGCTTATATCGTGCAGCCTTATTTAAAATTAACAAGCCAAAGCAATCATCCCTTTGATGTTCGTGCACTCATGCAAAAGGACGGCAACGGTTGTTGGCGCCTGACGGGCTTTGCCGTGAGAGAAGGCAGAAAAGGAACTCTGACTTCCAATCTGCACGGTGGGGGGGAAGCCCACCCGGCAGAGCCATACCTTCGTGAACAATTTGGCGTGGACAGCACCCGTCGCATCATCGAGCAGATGATGGAGTTGTCCTTGACCATTACCGGAGCGTTGGAGAGACGCTATGGCCGCCTTGGCGAGTTGGGAATCGATTATGGTATTGATCGGAGCGGGAATATCTGGCTGTTGGAGGTTAATTCCCGTCCTGGTCGGGCCTCCTTTTTTCAGACTCGTCAGCCAAAGTCCGCTTTTCGATCGGTCAACCGCCCGCTCGAATATGCTCGATATTTAATGACCCATTCCAAAGCGACAGGGCCAAAGGGCGCGGGCGCCTCCCTTGAACATACGGTATAGGAGGATAAACAGATGAGTTTAACGCATTGCAATGTGCATTTCTCACAGCAGCCCGACAAGGTGGCGTATATATCCACTGCCTTGTTGAAAAGCCTTAAGTTATCCGGAGCCAAGTCCATTCGTCTGCGGCTTGGCAAGGATCAGATTCCCGCAACCGTAAAACCCATTCAGAAAGCGGGACGCCATCTATACTTGACCTCCGGCTTACGCAATGCTATCCGTGTTCCCAAAAGCGGGGCTATCTATTTGCGGAATCAGGATGGAGATGTGCAGCTTGGACCATTGATTGGAGTACTATCTGATGCTACTAACTCTACCACCCGTCCTTTCGGATCACGCACAGGTTTTATTAAGCAACTGCTGAAGGAAGGCAGCAAAAAATCTTATATTTTTGCCTTTACTCCAAGGGATATCAACTGGCAAACAGATACGATTAACGGTTATTTTTTGTCATCCAGCGGGGAGTTTACACGTAAACTCGTACCTCTGCCGGACGTGATCTACAATCGTTTGCCAAGCCGTCGCTCTGATTTTTCCCCAGCGATCAATCAACTACGCGAACGCTTTTCGCGCAAGCGAATTCCTTTCTTTAACTGGAGCTTTTTCAATAAATCCGATATCTATCATCTGCTGGAAAATAATCCAGAGGTTAACCGCTATGTCCCTGAATCCTATATGAATCCCAGCTCTGAACGTATCCGAGGTATGCTGGAGCGGCATCAATTTGCTTATTACAAGCCAAGCAGCGGCAGTCTCGGTAAAGGAATCTATCGTCTATCGTATGTACCAAAACAAGGATATTTTGTAAGGTACCGGAAGAAAAATAGCAATGTATTGCTGCGATTCACCTCTTTTAATTCCATGCTGCGGATGCTCCACTCCAATAAGGGGCAGACACTAAAAGGTTACGTCATTCAGCAGGGCATTCAGCTGATCGAAATTGATAATTGCCCAATTGACTTCCGGTTCCATATGCACAAAGACGGCAATAACCAATGGGTCGTCGTTGGCATTGGAGCCAAAAAAGCCGGACGTGGTAGTGTCACAACCCATATCAAAAACGGCGGTTCCCTTATGACACCCGAGCAAGCGCTCGGTCGTGTATTCGGTGACCGGGCGGGTGAAGTGCTTCAACGTGCCAAGAATGTAGCAGTTACGCTAGCAGAAGCAATAGAATACCATCATCAGCATCTACTGGGTGAAATCGGATTTGACCTGGGCATCGATCAGGATGAAAAGGTGTGGATGTTTGAAGCCAATTCTAAGCCAGGTCGATCCATTTTTCAGCATCCTTCGTTGCGTGCGGAAGGTAAAGCATCCGTGGAGCATATTTTGGACCACTGTCTTTACCTCAGTAAATTCCGCAGAAAAGAGGAAATATGAATACCCAGGTGGAGCAAAAACCAGTCGTTGCCGTATTGACAGTGCACGACGAGGTACAACTTTTCAAGGGGAATCAGCGAAACTTCAGGGATATTCTGGAAACCGGAACACGCATGGGGTATCAGGTGTACATTGTTACTGTCAGGGACTTGAAGCTGACCGATGAAACGGTGAAGGGCTACATCTATAACAAAAACTCACAGACGTGGGAGGAACAAAATTTTCCGACCCCACAGGTCATTTACAATCGTATCCCCAATCGTAGCTATGAGCTTAAAACCTCTGTGCGCGCAAAGTTGGATGAAATTTCGCACGCCCCAGGCGTTGAACTGTACAATCCAGGCTTTTTTAACAAGTGGGAACTGTTCAAATGGCTCCGTACCTCGGAATCCACGCGTCAACTTGTTCCGATCACCAAGCGGTTAAGTGATCTGTCTTCCTTAGGAAAAATGCTGTCTGCGTATCCATACCTGTATCTTAAGCCAGAAAACGGAAAAGCAGGGAAGGGAATTATGATCCTCCGATTCAACCCAGAGCACCTGATGGCATACAGGTTGACCATCCAACATGATAAAAAAAGCATCACCTACCGATCTGTATCGTTGTCTCGGCTATGGGGACGTATTCGCCGAGAGGCAGGCAAATCGCCCTATATCATTCAGCAGGGGATTGATCTGGCTACCTATCAGAAAAAGCCGTTCGATTTGCGCATTCTGGTGCAAAAAAATGCCCGTGGCGCATGGAGCATTACCGGAGTCGGTGCAAGATTAGCGGGTAAGGGAAGTATTACAACACATGTTCCGCGTGGGGGAAGTGTAGAGGACCCGTTCAAGCTTCTATCCTCACTCTTTGGACCTGAGGAAAGCACAGATTTGCTGAATAAGGTTAAAAGTACCGCCATTCAGATTGCACGTCAAATTGAACGCGCATCCGGTCTTTCTCACGGTGAAATGTCCATGGATCTGGGTGTGGATACACTCGGAACCCTCTGGTTTTTTGAAGCCAATGCCAAACCGATGAAATTCGACGAGCCGGATATCCGCCAAAAATCACTTAGGCGTATTTTTCAGTACAGCTCCTTTTTGGCCGAACGAATGAATTAATACCAAGGAAGTGGAATCATGCCGCAAATTAGCAATGTTCAACATTTGCCTACCCGCAGTTGGGTACTGAGACGACGACAGTTGCTGTTTCTGGCTCGCAGTTCAGGCGGCATGCGCATTACTCGCAATGCTCTGCGGCAGTTGGCTGTTTTAACGCCAGAGCAATTGAACGCTCCTGGCTCCTCTCTCCTGTGCGCATATGTGCGCACGGAGAAGGGGCTGCGGATTGCGGGATTTTCCCTCGCTCTCAACTATGGGAAGGATGCTTGCATCGTGATTGTTCGTCCGCTTTACCGGGGCCGCAGACTGGGCGCTAGACTGCTGTCCGCCCAGCTCCAACAGCTGCGCCGTCTGACGTGCAGCGTAGCCACCGACAATATGGCCAGTCTCAAAACCTGTTTCCGTGCTGGACTTATTGCACATGAAATGACGACTGGACCGACTGGGAAGCCCACGCTGATATTTTGTGGGGAATTATCCGAAGATGAGCAGACGGCAGAGGAAGGTGGAATGCTGTGCCAAAACCTGTCCTAGGCATCATGACTTTGTATTTGAACAGTAAGAAGCAACTGGAGGAACGCGATATATATGAACGCATGATTGCGGAAGGGAAAAGGCTGGGACTGGATGTGTATGTATTCACTCCTGCGGATGTCCATAAGGATCGCAGACTGCTCCTTGCCCAAATTTATGATCCGCACAGTGGTAAATGGACACGTAAATGGCGACAATTTCCCGATATGATTTTTGACCGTTGCCGAGTGCAGCGCAGTGAGCGGTATCGCCAGTTAAAGAAATTTCGCTTGCAGTATACAGACCTTGTGTATCTAAACCGACCGCTGAGCAACAAATGGGCCATTCACCAGCAGCTTGCGAGAAAGGCTGCCTTTCGCCCCCATCTGCCTGCAACAGAGCTGTTCGACGGATTTCATAGTGTGAAGCGAATGCTCAAACAGAATTCACTAGTATACCTCAAGCCAATTAATGGTACGGGTGGCCGCGGCATTTTACGCATTGAACCTGTTAACAAGCAGAGCGGCCTGTATCTGATTGAGGGGCGCAATCGCAAGCGTCATATTATTCCCCAGCAGCGGGTACGTCTGGATCGTCTGGAGCCGCGTCTGAGCAGCTGGAACATGGATAACTACATTGTTCAGGAAGGCATCCCTGTGCAGTTGCCGAACGGTAGGGTCCATGATTACCGTATGCTGGTACAGAAAAATAGCCAAGGCGTATGGGAGCTAACGGGATGTGCCGGGCGGATCGGAGCACATCGGAGTGTCACTTCCAACCTGCATGGTGGAGGCAAGGCCGTACCGATGAAGGAATTACTAACGCAATGGATTCGGGATGAAGACCAGAGAGAGAACATCATTAAGCAAGGGGAAAAGCTCGGACTGAACATCGCTGCATATCTGGAAGAAAGCTATGGGGCATTATGTGAGCTTGCGCTCGATTTGGCAATCAATAAGGACGGTCATATCTACGTGCTCGAGGTCAACCCGAAGCCGGCCCGCGAAGTATTTTCACGCATTGGCGAAAAAGAAACCTACCGTCGCGCCATCACCAGGCCCATGGAGTACGCCTTGTGGGTCTACCATACTCAGATTAATCCCAAGCCGCAGGCAGAACAAAAAACAGAAGATCAAACAGAGGATAAGACTGAGAGTAAAACAAAGGAAGGCTCCGCGTAAGTGGTGCCTTCCTTTGTTTTGTCATCCGCCCGACATTGTCTGCATATATTCATTTATATGGTACGTCAAAGCTATTTATAACCCTTATCTGTGTTTTCACAGTTACTCGGCGTTTTTATAAAGTGTAAGCAGCTGCGTAAAGTCCGTAATAATCGCATCGGACCCTTCCAACTCATCATTCACACCAAATCCAGCATAAGCGCAACCGATCACCGTCTGCCCGTTCTTTTTGCCAGCCTCCACGTCTGAGGAACGATCTCCTACCATCCATACATTCGAAATATCGTGCTTGCTTAATAGAATTTCTAGCAAATTCACCTTGGAAAGCGTACTGTATTCCCCAGCGCTGTACAGGCCTTCAAAAATAGGAACCATTTCATACGCAGCAGCGATCCCCTTTACATAATCCTCCAGCCCGTTACTAGCTACGAATAAACGGACACCTTGCTCATGAAGTGCCTGGAGTGTTTCTTTTACATGTGGATACAGGGCATGACTTCCATTCTTCAACCCCTCCAGCTCCAGCTGAAGCAACAACTCGTCCGCTCTTCTATGAGCTGCTTCACTGGCTTCCGGCATTACCCTTCTCCAGATTTCATCCAGCAGCATACCCAAACTATTCAAAATAAGCTCCTCGGGAGGAGTCTCTCCTTCATAAAGTCCTTCGGCGCGCAGCGTATCAAACAGCTTGTGGTACGCAGGAAGCAGCAGCGTCTCCGTCTGAAAAAGTGTTCCGTCCATATCAAATACCATAGCCTCAGGTTTCTTCAACACAGGTGCATTGTTCATGTAGTTATCAGTCATTCCTTTCCTATGTAAGTTTACACTCCGACCCCTCTCATGATAAGCAATAAGAGAGGCCCGTGTAAACCTCATTGCGCATACCATTAACTCTTATATTTTTTTAGAACAGTCCTAAAACAATGTAAGCCACCCCACATATCTGTGTGCAGAGCTCCCCGTGGAAGCTGGAGATCTACACCACTCCAATACGAAAATCCCGCCTTTTCTATCCATTGTTCCATCGCCGAAAGATCCACTGTAGGGTAATCAAACGTCAACAGCAGCATTCCGTCATCCCTTAAAGTTCGGTGAAATTCACACAAGGCTGCCAAAGATTCATCAGGCGTTAAGTGCTCCAACACGGAAATACATACAATTTTGTCAAAACTGGCATTCTCATAGGGCAGGGCGGTCAGATTGGCATGTGCGGTGTGGAGCCGAACCGGTAAAATCTCCTGAATGCGCTCGGCGGCCTCCTCTCCAATATCGCGCCGCACCTCAGCCAAGATGGCATCTACAGAAACGATTCGTATATCCAGATCGCAGGCATAGACCTGAGCGCAACGGCGGGCCAGCTCAAATTTAAAGGGATGAGGGATTCCACATGCCGCGTCCAATACTGTATCTTGCCCGGACATAAATTGGAGACACCATTCATACTCATAGGGACGACTCCACCAGCTTTGAGGGAGTCTGTAAATCATGTTGGACGAGTTGGGATCAGAATATACAAAAAAGCGAGATAGATACGGGTCAGCCATATCCATAAATGTAGCCTCCTTCGGGGATATTTAGATTACCCTTGCTACACAGCATAATTCATGACCCCGTTTCTCGCCCTGAAGCTTAGCCAACAATCCCATTTGCTCTGTAAAAGTAAGCTCACCGTACAAAGGGTGTGCTTGCAGCAAAGCATCCAGATCAGAGGGCAGCTGGCGGGTGAACAAAGACACTGGACGCAGGCCGGACTTTTCCAGCAAGAGCGTCAGCGTATGATCCGAATAATGATACAAATGATCTTCCTCCGTATATAAAGGCGAATTAACACCATAAGCCTCATTGGTAAACGAGTTTTTATTGGGCACCGTAATATATAATGTTCCGTCAGGTTGAAGCTGTTCGCGCAAATCTGTTAAAAATGCGACCGGGTCCGCGATATGCTCCAGCACATGCCAGCACGCTATGGCTTCGTATGGGTGCTCCAGCGATAAGTCCAGTTCTTCCTCTAAACTTTCGGCCCCAATCCCTTCCTGATCTTCGTGATCTCGGTGAATTTCCACGGATTGTTGTGTTTGGGCATCTAATTGTGTTTCACCGTTCCAATAGCCGGGTAATAGCTCTACCTCATAATTGCATTTGGCATAGGCACGCGATTCACTGGAAGGCTCAATGCCCACTGCATTCCAGCCAGCTTGGAGGGCAGCATGGATAAATTCTCCGGTGCCTGAGCCAATCTCAAGCAGCTTCCCTTTTGCGGGACTGAACATATCGAGCAACATGAGTCCAAAAAGGGCATGATCCCCATAGGTGGACGCCGCTGCTCTATCCCGCATAGCAACCCAATTGGCATTATAAATCTCTGCTATCATTTCCTCAGTCTGAATATGATCCACATCCTTACGAAAAACCAATCCACAGGAGCCGCAGCCCATCAAGGTAAAGCGTTGATAATCATGAAATACTATCGTGTCAGATGAGCCACACAGTTTGCATTTTACACTCTGCTCTGCCCCCTTCACCTTCTCCTTGCTATAAGATGTGTCCTTGGTTTCACTTTTAATTTGTAGGTCAGGTTTGTCAATGACCTGCACACTCGCCACCTTGGCGACATCCGATGCGTTTACCTGCTCGACAGGTTCATATTCTGATGCAGGTTCTTTTTCTGCATTTTTGTTGCTGTCCTGGTCCACCCAGAGCGTGAGCCGTGGGTTCGGGTCCAAAATGGATTCATACTGCTCTTTCCATCCATAACGAGCACTTGGGTCAAGCAGCTGGTACCGCTCAAATTTGGCCATACGAATAGCAGGGGTATACCATCCCCAATGTTGAATACGATAGTTGCTGATCTCAGTGGGAAGATCAAGTACATTTTCGGGTAATCTCCCACAATGCAAGGACTGCTCCTTCCATTTATACGGGAACCCTTCTTTATATCGAATTAAAAAAGGACGGTAATATCGATGGGCCTGCCAATAATCATCATCACGATAATGCGTGGAAGACCACATATCAAACAACCTGAAACAAATCGTATCCGCTTTCGTTCCCGCTAACAAAGAATGTACCCCTTGGGCAAAACGGGATTCGAACATTTCGTCAGCATCCATGCTTAATATCCATTCGGGAGAGGAAGCCAATGTCTCTCTCCACTGCTGCTTTCGCAGTTCGACTTCATTGGTAAAAGAGGGTGTTTCATTGCGGATCAGACGCAGTGGGATTCCTTGCAAGATCTCCCGGCACAACTCTGCGCTATTGTCATGACTACCATCATCAATAATGACTGCTTCATCAATGTATTCCCGGTGACTCAGCAGCACGTCTGTAAGCTTGCGATTTGCCTCATTGTATACCGTCATGGTCAGCGTCAATTTAGGGTTAGAGACAGGCGGTGTATAAAGCTCGCTTTGTCGTGGACCCGTGAACGTGGGTGGTACTACAAACGAATCCGCCGTGTATTTTGCAAAGATAGCAGTTTCACGGAGATGATCGGGTATAACTGGAGGGTCAAGGAACTCAGGGGCTCTTGAATCTGCTGGATGATTGAAGACTGAAGCGTTTGGAGAAGTATTGGAATGTTCCGTATGTGTTAAATGCTCTGAATGGTTCGATGTAAAATACTTTAGGGCGGATAATAACTGTTCTGCCTTCATTCGATCGGCTTCCCGATATAGATGCATTGCCGGATAGTGTGTGTCCACAAAAAGTGGAAATCCAAATGCAGCCGCCCGAATACAAAAATGTCGATCTTCTCCCCAATAAGAAACGTTTTTGATTTTGCCAAAATGAATTCCTGCTTCCAACGCCCGTCTGCGGATTAAGGTACACGCGCCTAGCCCACCCACCTCATACAAACCCGGAACGTGCAACTGGTGTATAAAATGCAACTCACGTTGCGCTCGCTCCTCTGCCGACAATACCTCGCCATCTTCGCGGTGGAACAAATTATATTCATCACTGACCCACACTTGAGGCAATAGCGGTCCTTCCGGTTGCCAACGTGTCCAGAAAATCTCTGATACGATATCCTTCTCCGTCTCCACCAGCCTGCGCAAGGTACGAGAATGAAGAACCAGGTCTGAATCGACCAGAAACAACGCGTCATAATTGTGCTGAAGCGCATATTCAATAAGACGATTTTTAAAGCCAGCCACTTTCCAGACGAGAGCAGGCGGCCAGTAATGTGTGTGCTCATCACTACGGTGCTCTACTTGCTGTGAGCCTGTTAGCAAGGGCAGAACCCGACCCGGAAGCCGATTGGCAAAGTCAACTAGCCACTGGCTTGAAATCGGATTGTCATTATCATCGACAAACAAATAATCTGGCAGCACCTCAGGTGCCTCCAGGCGCTCCAAGGCTTGAAGAAACAAAGATAAAATTTCCGGCTTCTGGTGCACAGGGCTGCCGATTAGTATACGCATGTGTCAACGCCTCCATCAGGCGGAAGCCTCATAACCGTTCCCCCTCCATGTCCTAACGCATACCCTAAGTTCGACCAAGCGATATGGGAGTGAGCCTGGTATAAATGGACTTACGCCCGAAAATATCAATGAAAACGACATGAATACCAAATACAATCTTCCCATTCAACCATAAATCCTGTCGCACGTCCTACCTGGAATGTCACGCACATCGCTCAATCCATACTCTCCCCCCAAACATCCAACTTTGATTTTCTAATTTATTAGAGCAGAACTGAATTTATGATCATCACATCGCCTCTACTCGCACCGTCGAAATTACTACATAATGAGCAAGCTATCCTAATAAAATGGGGATTATACCAAGTTTTTTGGGAGGGACAAAGAGCATGGTAACTGTCAGCTTATGCATGATTGTCAAAAACGAAGAAGAAGCCCTTCATACCTGCCTGAAATCAGTTCATGATCTGGTGGATGAGATGATCATCGTGGATACTGGCTCTACCGACAGAACCCAAGAGGTCGCTGCATCATTTAACGCTCGTATATACCATTTTGAGTGGTGCGATGATTTCTCCGTTGCCCGCAATTATGCGTTTGATCAGGCAACGCAAGAATATCAATTTTGGCTGGATGCCGATGACATACTGGAAGAAAAAGATCGATTATCCTTTCTCAACTGGAAAAAACAAGCCACCCTCTCCTATGACAGTATTACCATGGATTATGTACTTTCCGTAGATGAACAAGGACAGCCGTTGTATAAGCTCAAAAGAAACCGCATTGTACGGCGTGATCGCAGATTCAGATGGATCGGATTTGTTCACGAATTTCTGAATGTCACAGGCAGCACCTTTCACAGTGATATGGCTGTGACCCATAAAAAAACGCGCCCTCACTCCGACCGTAATTTGAACATATATCTCAAGCAGCGGGAAAGAGGCACCGTTTTTTCGGAACGAGATCACTACTACTTCGCCAATGAGTTATATGATAACGGGCGTATACTAGAAGCCATTCAGCAGTACGAACACTATCTGGAGCTGAATCGAGGGTGGACAGAAGATCGGATTGCTGCCTGCTTTAAGCTAGCGGATTGCTACGGTCGCCAAGAACAAAAACAGAAGCAACGTATGGCTCTACTTCGCACACTTACCCTTGATGTACCACGCGCCCAATTCTGCTGTGTTTTCGGCAATTTGTTCATTGAAGATGAGCAGTATGCTCAAGCTATTTATTGGTTTCGTCAAGCGACGCTGATCAAGCCCTCGGAAGATGTAATGGCCTTAACCAATTCGTCGTACTATACCTGGTTTCCACACTTGCAATTATGCCTGTGTTACGACCGAATCGGCGACATCGAACAGGCAAAATCGCATCATCGCATAGCTCAGTTGCACCATCCCACTCATCCAAGCGTCTTATACAACGAGCAGTATTTTGCACAACTAGAGCAACAGAAATAAGGAAGACGAACATTGGCTAAAAGCAGGTACTTGCCAGTTGCCGTCCGGGATTTCCCGCTCTGAAGTTAACATTCATACTGTGCTGGGCGTATTTAAAAAAGTCGATTCCTCTTATAGGGAATCGACTTTCCTGATTTAAAATTCGTGATATAAAATAGTAAAAAGTCGCCCCTCTTTATATCATTCCAGGTGTTTTTCAAACCACGTGAGCGAATCTTTCAGGGCTTTTTCCGGATTTCATCACATACCTTCTATCCAATAATTCCAGACCTAGATATCCCTTATAATCTATACCGTTAAGTTCCCTTAGTACTTCCGTCATTGCTAATTTGCCTTCCCCGGGCACCAGATGTCCTCCAGGATTACCATCCACGAAATGTACATGCATTAAATTATTTCCCAGTTCCCTTATAAAATCATGAATGGTATCCTTTCCTGTAGTTTCCATCACATCTGTATCCCCTAAACCTTTTAAATAAGGACTCCCCACTTCTTTTATCATCTTGGAAATGTGCTTGGCTGTATTAAACACCTGTGTAGTAAAAGAGGTAAATGCCTCCATAGGAAGGTAAATCCCCTCTTTTTCTGCTGTTTTACATATTTCGCCTAAAGATTCTCTGCACCATTTCCACATTTCTGTCTCATCAACATCCAAGTAGGCGATGCCTGTGGTCACCAACACTTTGTCACATTCCAGCAAAGATGCAACTTCGATATGCCGACAAAAAAACTCAATACTTCTTTTTCTATACTCCGGATCAGGATGACTGATGCTTACCGGGTAGACATACTGCTCAGGGGTAAAGCAGATCGTCTTTAACCCTCTTTCTTTTACTTTTTTATTTAATTTTTTTATATCCTGATACGTAAAATAGTCTAAATGAAGATGTGGACCTGAAGCCCACAATTCAATATTTTGGAATCCAAGCCTTGCAACAGAATCTAAAAAATACTCCAAAGAATATCTTTTATAATGATAGTTTGCAGCCGCCACTTGTGATATCTGTATCATAATAATTAGATACCTCCTTTTTACACGACGCTATATTAAAACGCTTCCAAGTAAAGTAGCTAATATTACAGATATAATAATATTAATCATTCCAGGTATCATAAAACTGTGGTTCAATACATATTTACCAATTTTAGTCGTACCCGCTGTATCAAAAGATATGGCAGCAAGGCACTGAGCAGATACTGGTAAAAAGAAGTTTGCATTTACAGCCATCCACGCTCCAATGATGATGTAGGTAGGCAAATCAAGTGCAATGGCAATAGGTATCATAATTAATGTTGTGACACCTTGGCTCGTAGTTAAAGCAGCAACGATAAACATGATAACGGCCAGCATCCACGGATGGCTATTTACAATCGTAGCAACATGATCTTGAATAAAAGCGGTTTGTCCGTTAATAAAGGTACTGCTCATCCAGGCTAACCCAAAGGCACAAACCATAGCCAGCGCCCCTGCCCTGAATATGGGTCCGTTAAGAATTGTTTCAATCGCAGGACGGCATACGATAATAATCATAGTAGCGCAGACTAGCATAATCATTTCAATGGTATGCGGCATTGATAGACTAGTAACCTCGCCATTCAGCACCCAGGATGGACGCAGCTGAGTAAACATGCCCATAATAACAATGGCTAAAACCCCCATCAAAAAGAGAATAACAGCGGCTTTCGCTCCTTTTGAAGTTTCTTTTTTCTCAGCCTTCTTTTCTGATTTTTCAATTAAACCTTCTGCCAATCTATGCAAATATTCCGAATCTTCAGATAATTCTTTCCCTTTACGCAACGTACACACCGCACTTGTAATGACACCTAAGAGTGTAGCAGGTATGGAAATGGCCAAGATAGTTCCCAAACTTACTCCAAGGGGTGACATAAATCCAATCATAGCAGCAGTAGCTGCTGAAACCGGTGAGCAAGTTACTGCCTGCTGAGAAGCAATGATACTATTTGAAATGGGTCTTTCCGGCCTGATATCATTATCAATGGCAAGCTTATTGATAATAGGCAATAAACTGTATACAACATGCCCGGTTCCTGATAAGAAGGTAAATAACCAGGATATGATTGGAGCTATGATTGTAATATTCTTAGGTGACTTACTAAGCATTTTCTCTGCAATCTGGACGAGTAAGTTAAGTCCGCCTGAAGACTGCAGCGCAGAGGCGGCCAATACAACCGCTAAAATAATCAGCATTACATCAATGGGAGGAGCCGCTGGTTGGACATGAAAGATAAATACAAAAATCGCTACGCCCACTCCACCGAGCAAGCCCATAAAAACATCGCCAACTCTAGCGCCGAAGAAAATGAGTAAAAAGATGATCAATAGCTCAAACCAAAACATAAGAATTCTCCCTTTTTTTGATTTTACGAACTTTACCGATCTTCATTATCTACAAGGGCGTAGCCGCCCTTTGTTGAATACGCTTACAAAATTCTTATCATGCCTAGTCTTCCGAGTCAGAACAACAAATGGGTGTGCCGTGGCCAAAAGCTCCGTTTATCTGGCATATTTTAGCCGCAAAAACTGCTCCTTTTTCCATGCTTGCTTTGATACTCCGAAGCATATCCTCATCTTCACCGTAGAAAATCTTACCGGCTTTAGAGCTTCTAATCATCTCTACAATAAAAGCGGTTATATAAGAGTCCCCCGCTCCCATCGTATCCACGGTATCCGTCAATACTGCCGGCTGGTGCATCCATTGATCTTTATAGAGAGCAAATGATCCATTTTCCCCCACAGTACCAATCACTATTTTAGAACCAAATTTCTGTGCTTTTAGCATTTCTCTTTTTCTTTCACCTTCCGTTAATTGACTGCATGAAAGGAATGAAATGTCCGCATACCGGCATATTTGTTCCAAATATTCATCATTCCAGCGTACCGAGAAATCATAGGAGATAGGCACATTCGTTTTTTTTAATGTTGCGAGATCCTGCTCTATATAGCTATTTAGACTAGTATGAATTACGGAGAAGTTTTCAATGTAGTTCAAGTCATTTTCCGTAAAATCCCATGCCTTTTCCTTTGCAATACCGCCTTTATTGGAGCCCAGAAATACACGATCACCGTCTTCCAATGTAACCCGTGCATACCCATTTTCCCCTACAAAAATCCGGCAATGGTTATGTTCTATCTCTAAATCGTCTATAACCTTTTGAATATACTGAGCTATAGGATCATTACCAAACTTCCCTAAATAAGATGCCTCCATCCCACACATTCTGGCATATGCACAAAAGTTCAAGGCATTTCCACCAGGGTACATCATACCCTGGTGGACATATTTATCTACTACATTGTCACCGATGCCAATAACCTTATATTGTTCCATAAGAATATCCCCTCTAAAGGTTGCTAAAAGATTAATATTCAACCTTCCACATATATCTACGAGTTGTAAGCGGATGCGCTCTTTCAACGGCCAAAGCTTGATTATAAACGGGGTAAACATTATTAAATAAGGAATGATTGAAGTAATCAACCACAGAGCTGTCAATGGTAGACAGTCCCAAATCCTTTGCGTCTAACACCTCTACCCTCTGGGTATAACGGTTAAGGAACTTTAACGCTCTTTCATCTAAAGGTCGGGTACTTCCTTCAGAGACCTGAATGACAAATGGTATTTCAGCATCAGTAATCTCAAATGGCCCATGGAAATATTCACCTGAATGTATGCTGGAAGAGTTGATCCATTGCATCTCCATAAAAATGCAGATGCTTTGCATATAGGCAGCCCCGTAACCAGCTCCGCTTGCCATGGTGTAGATTACGGAATCATCTTTATGATTTTTCGCAAAAGCCAGAGCACGTTTTTCCACGTGTTTGCATGCATTTTTAACAATTCGATCTATTTTTCCTACTCCGTCCAGGAATTTTTTATAATGCTCATATCCCTCGGTCTGATTTAATACCTCTACCGCCGTCATTAGTGCTTTCATGGTTTTCTCGCGGGCAATATCTTTGCCATCCCCAAATGTGTACTTCACCACATAGTCTGCTTGTTCTGTAATAGGAGAATCTTCAACCCATGTTAATGCAATAACTGGAACTCCTGCTGTTTTACCTAATTCTGCGGCCTTCACAGTCTCTGGTGTATTCCCTTTATGTGATGCCACTACCAGTACTGAATTTTCTCCAAATGCTCTAGGTGTGTTATGCACAAACTCATTACTGGTATAAAGTCCTACCTTAACTTCCTTTGCTTCTTTTTCAAGAAATGTTTTTGCAGGATAAAAAGCACCATAAGAGCCGCCGCAAGCTACATAATATACCTGCTTAATACCGCCAGCCTCTTGTTTATTTGCTACAATTTCTTCAATAATTTTTTTGATTTCCATTATCATTTCCTCCTTGTATGATACATTTCCTTGTTTTCCATTCCACACCGGTGTATGTATTGGAATGTTATAAACAAACAATAACACAAAACAATACATGAGGCAATAACACTTTACTACTTTTTCTAGAGTACTGCTTCAATTCCCCCGATTTTTAAAGGATAAACCCCTTATTGCAAGGGCTTACAAGCTATTCATAAATTGTATATGCTGTTATAATATAAGCATGCTGATATAAAACAATATAATACATTTATAAAAACTTGATTTGGAGGTTGAACTGCATGATTGATCATTCAGAATCTTCACCGTTATATAGACAGCTGCAAGAAAAAATTTTAGATTCCATCCACAACGGTACCCTAAAACCAGGAGACAAACTCCCTACAGAATTAGAATTAAGTGAAGCCAATAATGTGAGCCGTGTAACTGTCCGTGCGGCACTTGATTTCCTTACCTCTGAAGGTTATTTGGTACGGATTCCGGGAAAAGGAACATTTATTACAAAAGATAAAATCAAAAAAAATGTCGTAGAGACCATTGGATTTAGCGATACTTGTAAATTACAAAATAAAGTGCCTGGTGCAAAAGTAATAAAATGCGTGATTGAAGATGCTACAGCATCGGATCAAGAACATTTAGGTTTAATGCCAGGGGATAAAGTTATCAATATAGAAAGAATCAGGTATGCTGACAATGTGCCGGTATCTGTAGAGTATTCACGTTTCCCTTCTTCTTTTTCTTTTTTGTTACAAGAGGATTTAAATAATATATCTCTTTATGATATTT
>NZ_CP191577.1:4035840-4047624 GCF_050516475.1 Paenibacillus ottowii
AGGATTTAAATAATAAATCTCTTTATGATATTTTAAAAAATAAACATAAGATTACATTTGGAATATCAAGAAAATATATAGTTATGGAATTTGCCTCTTTTGATGTAGCCACCTATTTAAATATTGAGGAAGGCTATCCTCTGCTGTGTATTAAAAGCACCGTTTGTAATCCAGACGGCCAAAAAATCCATCGTTCCAAGCAGTTGATATTAGGGGATAGGTTCGAGTTGATTGTTTAAGATTACGAACAGAAAGGCCACCTGCATTTGCAGATGGCCCTCCCTGCTAAATTCCCTTAAAATACTTTCTTCCGGTCTCTTTCCCCCTTCAAAATTTCTACTGACTCACGGAAACGCAGCGAATGAATGATCTCACGTTCACGCAGAAACTTTAAACTATCCTGCAAATCCACATCATCTGTCAAATCAATCAGCCACTGGTATGTAGCTCGCGCCTTTTCCTCTGCCGCAATATCCTCATATAAATCCGCGATGGGATCGCCTTTGGCTTGAATATAGGTCGCGGTAAAAGGAACCCCCGCCGCGTTTTCATAAAATAACGCACGATCATGTGCCGCATAATGCTCACCCAGACCAGCTGCTTTTAATTGCTCCACACTCGCATCCTTCGTCAGCTTGTAAATCATCGTTGCAATCATCTCGAGGTGGGCAAATTCTTCCGTCCCGATGTCATTTAGTACACCGATCACTTTATCCGGGATGGTATACCGCTGATTCAGGTAACGCAAAGCTGCTGCGAGCTCTCCATCCGCTCCCCCGTACTGCTCCATAAGCAACTTGGCCATGTGAGGGTCGCATTTGCTGACACGTACAGGATATTGCAGCTTTTTCTCATATACCCACATTCATGTTCCTCCTTTATTAATGGTTGTACCTGCTTATACCTGCCACGGCCAAGGCGCTTGGCTCCACTCCCAAGGATACTTAGAATAGGCACGGCCAAAATTTTGCAAAGGTCCATATAGGAGTTGGTACTCATTAGCAATTGCCGTTCTTTCCTGTGTCAGCTTGTTGAACTGTTCGATAGCCTGCAAATCATCCGGGTGAGTATTCAAATACAAATTCAGCTCTACCAACACAAAATCCACCGCTTGGAGCTTCTCCAATAGCGCATAAAACTGGGCATCAACTGGCTTGGTTTGAGAAGTATAGCCTTGGACCGGGATTCTGGGCTGACTATAGTCCTGAGCTTGACTTTGATACTGGTTTTGATACTGGTTTTGATATTGATACTCGTTCTGGTTCTGGTATTGATACGAATTTGAATAGGGGCTTTGAGGTTGACTAGGCTGTTGATGTCCACTCTCATACTGAATTTGCTGTTGAAATTGATTTGGGGACTGACCTTGATTTGGATTCTCCATGTTATTCGCCTCCCCCCTGGTTTCTCCTAGGCTCATAAGGACTATAAAGCAATGGCCATAGCGTTCCTTTCGTCAGCGCCTCTTCTGGGCTGAATTGCGGTAGACCAGGGGGCTGAAATTGTATAAACAAGTTTGGCGGAAGCACATAAGTCTTGCATAGAATGGGCGGACACGGATCGAACGGGCCGACAAACGGGGCATACTCACCTTGCTGTGGAAATTTCACGGGCCGGGACCTCCTTTAATTGATCCATCTGCTTTACTATTCAACATATGCCGCATCGCCCAAGTCTCGAACAGAAAAATTTGTTCAAAGAAATAAAACTCAAAAAGAGCCTTCAAAACCACGGTAACGTGGATTTAAAGGCTCTTTCTTCAGCACTCTATATAATTACATATCTGAACTGATCATGTTGTTCTCTGTGGATCAGAATTCCTCATCGCTAGAAAGCTCATCTTCATTGACCAGCTCAGGTTTGCGGTGAATTTTCACTCTCATAATGCGAAGCCTTGTTGCTTCCTCCACTTCAAAGGTCAGATTATAGAACTCTATTTTCTTCCCTTTCACCGGACTGCCTTCCAATTCCTTGAACAGCCAACCTCCGATGGAATCCACCTCGTCGTCCTCAATGTTCACTCCAGTCAAATCATTCACATCCTCAATGAGCATACGACCGTCCACAGAGATGAAATCTTCCTTCATTTCCACGCTTGGACGTTCATCCTCAAACTCATCATAGAGATCCCCGACGATTTCCTCCAGAATTTCCTCCGCTGTTAGCAGACCGGCTGTCCCGCCGTATTCATCCACCACGAGAGTCATTTGGGAATGTTTTTTCTGCATAAGACGCAGCACATGGCTTACTTCCATCGACTCCGGCACATTCAGAATAGGACGCACCACCGAGGCCAGATCCAGTTGCTCGCCCTGCTCGGCTAACAGAAGATCTGTAATATGAACAAAACCGATGATCTGATCTTTATCCTCCACCGCTACCGGATAACGGGAATGCTTGGTGTCACTGATAATCTTCAGATTTTCCTTAAACGACAAATTCGTGTACAAGCAATCCATATCCGTACGCGGCAACATGATCTCACGGGCAAGCAAGTCGGAAAAATCAAAGATATTATCCATCAGCTTGATTTCATCCTTATCGATTACACCGCTTTTGGCGCTCTGATTCATCAATATCCGGATTTCTTCCTCCGAATGTGCCGCTTCAGCTTCACTCGCCGGCTGAATGCCGAATGCCCGTAACAGCATGTTTGCGGCAGCATTCAACACCCAGATTACAGGCAGAAAGACCTTATAAAACAGCAGCAAGGGCGCCGATAAAACTAACGCCACACCTTCTGTCTTTTGAATCGCCAAAGACTTGGGAGCCAGCTCACCCAATACAATATGCAAAAAAGTAATGACGCAAAATCCGACGACAACGGATACCGTTGTAATCAGTGTACCGTCAGTTACACCGAGTTTGTGCATGAGTGGCTCTATCAGGTAGCCGGATACTGCTGGCTCACCAATCCAACCTAACCCCAATGAAGCCAGCGTAATGCCCAATTGGGTGGCAGACAGATAAGCATCCAACTTTTGGTTCACCTTCAACGCATAGCCTGCCAGGCGATGACCCTCACTTTGGAGCTGCGTCAATCGGGATTGGCGCATTTTGACCAGCGAAAACTCTGCGGCCACAAAAACACCGTTTAGAAAGACAAGCAGCAGTACCAAAAAGAGATTCACCCCTAGCAATCCCCAATGAAACTCGGTATGACCATCCAATACGAACTCCCCATTTCTTTAGTTAGCATTTTGCATCATTCGACTTGCAAGCTTTTCAATTCTGTATTTATGATTGGAAACTGTAATTGGAATCATGTAAAAATGCTTATAATTGTAATGCTTTTCTTGATTTAAAATCTACACCCTTGTAATACATATCTGCTACGAGTAGATTTGGTCCGCAACACGCAGCCGCATCACAATGACAGTTCACGGTCTGATTCAACGGATGCTCATTCAGCCATTCACCGAAGATATTCTCCAGACTGTTTTCCTGAATGTTTCCGAAAGCTGGAATGTCTGCAAAATCCGTTACATATACACTCCCCGTGAACATATTCACATTTACGCGGTTTCTTCCGTCCGGATCGTTACGCACCGTAATATTCGGCTCCTGTCTCAAACGGCGAAGCAATTTGCGATCTTCCTCACGCTCCGAACAAGCAAAGAATGGCAATGTACCAAACAACATCCACATGTCCTGATTTCGTACATCCAGCAGCTTATCAATCGATTTCCGCATATCATCAAGAGAAAGTACAGGCAACGCAGAGGCAAAATTCGATGCGTACATTGGATGAACCTCATGCCGTCGGCATCCCATTTCGTTAATCAACTGATGAATGCCCTCCAGCTTCGTGTGTGTCCGATAATTAATCATGGACTCGGCTGAAATGAACATGCCCATTTCGCTCAATCTGCGTGCATTCTCGATCATTGTTTCATACAAGCGAACAGCACCCGCGCGTGGGGTCGGACGTCTGGTATTGGCAAATCCAACTTCATAAAAATCGTCCGCATTCAAATAATTAAACGAAATATGCATGACATCCAGATACGGAAGCATCTTCTCATATCGACGGATATCCAATGTCAGGTTGGAGTTGATTTGCGAACGAATACCGCGCTCCTTGGCATATTTCAACAGCGGAACGATCACTTCGTCCACTGTTTTATCCAGCAAAGCAGGCTCTCCGCCTGTAATACTAATGGTCTCCAGATGCTCAACTTCATCCAGCCGCTTCAGCATTAGGTCTAAAGGAAGGAAAGGAGCCTCCTTCATAACCAGCATGTCGCCGACAGCGCAATGCTCACAGCGCATATTACATAAATGTGTTACGGTCATTTCCACACTGGTAAGCAAATGACGGCCATGTGTACGCAGTGAGACAATCGGGTCCCACGGATCATACGTTGGCGATATTTGGGGCAGCGTGTTATTTTGCAGAACTGTCATTATGTTTTCACCTTATTTCTGTTATTAACCTTAAAAGACATATAATTATCATATCATGATGAGTAAAGTGTCTGCATGCTTTCTTCCGCATCATCTGCTAATCTACGTGTACTCCACCGAAAGGACCGGTAGCAGCGCCCAATGTGTTTGTAATCATTACGGAAAGGGATACAGACAAATCCACATCATAAGGAGCCTTCAGTTCCTGCCCATCCCGGTCTCTAACAATACGAATGACAGGCCTTTGCGGGATTTTGGGATGTATACGCACTACGACTCCCTCTTCTCCCGTGTTGAGCACCACAGACAGCCCTAGAGGGTAAATAGCTACACAGTCACGAAAGGCTTCCAGCATCCGTTGCTCATACAACGTTCCTGCCCCTGCGTATAGCACCTCCATCGCTTCATAAGGTAACAAAGCCTGCTTGTAAATCCGACTCGCTGTCATGGCATCATACGAGTCCGCCAGACCGATCCATTTTGCATATTCGTGAATTTGATCCTTTTTCCAACCGTGCGGATATCCACTGCCGTCAATACGTTCATGATGCTGTAATGCACAATGAGCCGACAACAAGGGAATCCCAGGTTCGTCTTTAAGGAGCTTATAACCAATCACTGTGTGTGTTTTCATATGCTCATATTCCTCGTCCGTCAATTTGCCCGGCTTATAGAGCACTTGAGGTGAAATCTTCATTTTACCGATATCGTGCAGTAATGAACCTATTCCTAACTCCATGAGCTGGTTATTATCGTAGCCATTGGATATCCCCAGGACTAGTGAATACAAGCATACGTTCAAAGAATGATGATACAGATCCTGATCCGCGGCCCCAATATCCATTAACATAATGACGGCATCCTGACGGCCTCCAATATCGTCCAGAATGGATTCCATTACCTTATAAAATGACTTGCCAAAATATTTGTGCTTATGCTCTACGGAGTAGGATGACAAACCCTGGAACTGCTTTTTGATTTCTTGTAGCGCCATGGCCCTTGTCTGTTCATGGATCATCTCAGGAATGACAATATCTTCTGTCACAGCATCCTCAATGTATACATATCCAATTCCGACTTGGCCTAGACGTTCAATCAATCGTGAAGTAAGCTCAACACCTTCCGAGAGCAGCACCATTCCATTTTCATTGTATATTTTTTTGCCCAGCTTCATGCCGGCTCTCAATAATGTAACAGGTACCAGTCGCAGCTTAATCCTCTCCCGATTGTTTTGATACCTGAAGCCACCTAGCTGCAAAACATTCTTCCGTCGCGCCCGGACGCTTCAACTCCATTTCAACCAAATCCCGTAAAAATTCTGGAAGCATAAATCGGAGATCTGTTCCGTTCGCCAGCACCTTATAGCCTGCTTTGAAAGTGAACATATCCAACGTGCCCACTGTGTATTCCTCATCATCTTCCAAGGATTGACCTGCTACACGAATGTCCATCACTTTTGCATAAGGAGCACGATCCGGATCATACTGAATGGTCAATCCTTCCACACACATCGTACCAAGCACTTTACCCCTGAAGCCAAAGCCTGTCATGGGCTTGTCTGTAAATTCAGGCAGCAGGGACTGCTCCAGTGCCAACCGAATGTCTCTTCCCCGCAACTTCATCACACAGGGATTAATCGGCGATGGGCATAAGGCATGCAGTATTCCTTTGCTGATATCTCCTTGAGGCAATGGTCCGAGCAGTTGGCCTGCATTGACGAGCGCAATTTTGGTTCCTGTAAAATGGGACACCGATTGTGCCAGCAAATTCCCGAAAGGGGACTCCTGATTATAGGCGATCGCCAGTTCCCGATCCGTTACTGCCACTGTGCTCTCCATGGCCCGTTCTGCATGTTTTCGATGCAACATAATGGCCGATGCCACTTTTTCGTCCAGCAGCGTCTGATCCACAGGAACTACCCCGCCTGAGGTAACTCGAAACGGTTCAAGACTATCGTTACGAGTTAGTGTCACTTCTCCAAGCAACGTTCCGAACTTACCCGCCCCACACAAAACACTGTTCCCGATCCGCAGCGGTTCCTCCAGCACATGGTGGGTGTGACCGCCAAGGATCACGTCAATTTCAGGAAACTGAGACGCTAGTTGCTTATCAGAGGGTAACCCCAGGTGAGACATCACGACTACTACATCCACCTGCTTTTTGAGTGCTGCGATCTGCTTCCCCAGTACCTCGAATGGATCAAGCACATCCCAGCCCAACAATTGGTAAAACTCTGCAAAAGGTGCTGTCACACCGAGTAAACCGATCTTGATCCCTGCTTTGTTCAAAATAAGGGATTCCTTCATCCACGAAGGAATCATTCCCGTAGCACGCTCTGTAATATTGCCACATACGACTGGACAATGGATCCCCGCATAAGCCTGCTCAATCATATCCGGGGTAAAAGTCAGTCCCTCGTTGTTACCGATCGTAATTGCATCGTATCCTGTCAGATTTATCACATCCACATTTGCCCCGCCAAGCGTTCCTTCCGTCTCGGGGGCCATCCGATCCATGTGGTCTCCTATGTCCAGCACAAGTAGAGCATCCCCTAATGCAGCTCTTCGTTCATTGATCATCGCGGCTATCGAAGGCATACTGCCAAAATGACTATGGATATCATTGGTATGCAAAATGGTCAACGTTTGCCGTGTCGTCATCTCCATAACCGCCCTCCTCTATATTTTATATATCGACTTTGGAGCTTCTAATGTTTAAGCATACCATGTTATTTAGCAATATGGTACTTATGAGGTGGACATAGATAGTGAAATCATAGACATTTGCCTTCAATATGTAACTCAGAAGAGACGGGTCCTTGGGACCTATTTTACAGCTTGGAATAATAGTAAATTAGTCGTTGTCATCCCATATAATTCTTGATATATTAGGTTTGTTTCGTATTTTCGACAAATTTACGACAATAAGGAGGTTAGCGCATGAGAGTTCACGTTACCGATGCCAAGCCGGGAGATCGCCTCAAATCCGATACATATAATGGGCACGGTGTACCTGTCATGATACAGGGTACCGAGCTTCAGCAAGACGATATTTCCAAGCTCATTATGCACGGTGTTGATTATATTGACATTGATGCTGGTTCTGCAAGCATTCCGGTTGGCTTTGCCCCCGATGTTCCAGCTTCCCCCGAGTCCCTCAAACGCGCCGTTCCCCTCATGGAGCAAACGATCAGTGGCTTTGAAAACATGTTCCTCAATGCTTCCTCAACTGGAAAATTTGATGAACATCGGGTTGATGAGCTGTTCGGCCCTCTCGTTTCAGAGCTGGCTCGCCAAAAAGATGTCGTATCTCTGCTGTTAATTATGGAACGGGGAGATCACTATACCTATAATCATTCTCTCCAAGTAGGTATACTGTCATATTACATTGCCACATGGCTTGGATATACAGAGGAAGAGGCATATGCTGCTGGTAAAGCTGGATATTTACACGATATAGGCAAGTCCATGATCCCGGATGAAATTTTGAACAAACCGGATAAACTGACACCCGAAGAATTTCATGAGATGAAGAAACATTCTCAGTTTGGCTATGATATTATTCGCAATTCAACCAGCGATGAAATTTCAGCAATTGTCGCCTTGCAGCATCACGAACGCGAAGACGGAAGCGGATACCCCCATGGACTGTTCAAGGAAGAGATTCATCCTTTTGCCAGCATAACGGCTGTTGCCGACGTATACAGTGCGATGATTTCCAATCGTGTGTATCAGACAAAACAGGAGTTACTCACCGTATTACGTGAACTGCACAGCATGAGCTTTGGACATCTGAATCCAGAAACTACCCAAGTATTCATCAGACATATGCTTCCGAATTTCATTAATAAGCAGGTTCTATTGAATACAGGCCAGACAGGAACAATTATTCTGAATAATCCTGTGGATTACTTCAGACCCTTAGTAAGAATTAACGATCATGAATATATCGATTTGGCCAAGGAACGTCATGTATCCATTGATGAAATTTATCTGGAATCCTAATCTGCCACTAACACTGCCACCCGGCGTTACTTTGTTTGTGCGAAATGTTTTATCGAAGCACAGGCTACACAAATGTAAAGAGGCTGTCCTTAATCCGTAGGTTTTTCCTACAAAGGACAGCCTTTTTTGTGTTACGGACATTAGCCTAATTACGATCAATATTCCGGAGGGTCAGTAACACTCAAATCCCCACCGTTTCTGCTTGGAGTTTGCCCATTGAATATTCCTCCAAACAATACAATGCTTAAGCCTCCTTTATTTTGAAGAGAACCATATGCTCCCCTCTTTTATTTTTATACGAACCGAAGAAACGGAAGATTAAATATGAAGGCTCTCGTCAGTCTAGTATTAGTGTATTTGTTGTGCGGCAGATCCTCGTTTTATAGCATCTTGAACAGGTTAATATAGTTTGGATTCACTAAACTGCTTTTAACCTATAGGAGGGCTAATTATGTTTAGACATCAAAAAGAGTTGCAGTTCGAAGTGAAAGTAGAGCGACCTGACCCTCTATTTGCACGACAGGTACAAGAAGTTTTGGGGGGCCAATTTGGAGAAATGACCGTGATGATGCAATATTTGTTTCAAGGGTTTAACTGTCGTGGTGATGAAAAATATAAAGATATGTTAATGGATATTGGAACAGAGGAAATAGGACATGTGGAGATGCTGTGTGCTTTAATTAGTCAATTGCTTGATGGAGCTAAACCAGAAGATCAGGAACAAGCTGCGAAAGACCCTGTTACAGCGGCCATTATGGGAGGAATTAACCCGCAGCATTTACTGGTGAGCGGTCTTGGCGGATTGCCTACTAGTTCAACTGGAGTTCCATGGAACGGTTCCTACATTGTTGCAAGCGGCAATCTTTTGGCAGATATGCGGTCCAATTTGCATGCAGAGAGTCAAGGTCGATTGCAGGTAGCAAGACTATATCATATGACGCAAGATGAAAGCGTTAGGGCTACACTACGGAAAATGCTAGCACGTGACCGTTACCATCAGTATCAATGGATGGCAGCCATCCAAGAATTAGAAGAAAAAAATGGTGTTGTAGTACCGGCTTCTTTTCCGCCTGAAGCTGAGCAGGAATCTCAGCCTGAAGCATACGAGTTTTGGAACTTGTCTGAAGGCGAAGAATCCAGTGAAGGCCTGTGGGCAACAGGAAGTGCACCGGATGGAACCGGAAACTATGTATACATCTCTAACCCCGTTGCTAAAGGTCAAATTTATAGTGCTAAAACACCGGCAACCGAGTTGCATCATGACTTAGACCATAAAACTTCAGATAAGTAAAAAAGTGACAGACGAGTATTTCCAACATTAAAGCTTGCTTATTGGTGACACTAACTCAAAAAAGATGAAACACAAATATATACTTACAATCGGAACCAGGCGGCTTATCATAAGGCATTAAATCATAGCTAGTCATAAATCAAGAAGTTACAATATCAATGTAAGAGCAAAAAGCCCTGCCGACCCATTATGGTTAGCAGAGCTTTTTGGTTTAATCCAACCACCACTCATTAAACAAGAGGTGCCTGAATCAGTGTTGCGAAATTAAACTGGTGCACATGACCATCATTTAATGTAGTTTGACCTGTAACAAAATGTACGTGTTTTCCATTTCCGACTGGAATAGCTGGTCCAGTTCTAATTTTTTTCAGATTATGAAAGTGGTTCAGAAAATCAGTTTTTGTAAGATCAATTTCATGGATATGACTTCTTCCAACTCGAATCGCTTGCCCAGTAACACCTGCAAAGCGGTGGTTATGTCGGTCTGCGCCTTCTTCAGCCAGTTTCGTACTCCCTTCAAATTCGTGTACATGCCTCTGTGTCTGTTTAGAAGAGAGGGTTTTCTTTTTCACTCCAGTTTTATTCTTCTGCATCTGTTGGTATGCCTCCTTATGTTTGTGTCTCACAAC
This sequence comes from Paenibacillus ottowii, assembly GCF_050516475.1. NCBI lineage: Bacteria > Bacillati > Bacillota > Bacilli > Caryophanales > Paenibacillaceae > Paenibacillus > Paenibacillus ottowii. Next base: position 4,046,172 of record NZ_CP191577.1, read on the forward strand.
ATCCTATTAAGCAAACATACATAAGTGCTAGGCAACTATCTGCGGTCACAGAAAAAATAAAAGAAGACGAACTTAAAAAGTTCACCTTCTACCCTAAAAGGAAATCCGAGTCGGCACAGAATCAGCATGACTCCGATTTAACAGCTTTAATTATCGCAAGTATCTTGTCTCACCAAGAGTTACCGCGTTTTAACCGATACTACCTTCCATTTCGATTTGGATTAAGCGCAAGCGGAGCGGTTAACCGTTTGATTACGTGGTTTAAGCATCTCTACTCACAGTTATTTAAACGATTCTCATTAAACTAAAAAGCTTTCGGTATCATGCGTGGTATCACATTTTACTGAAAGCTTAATTTTTTCTACTATTATATATAGTGTTTTTTGACGATTAACATTCACCCTTTCTTTTCCCATCCAGATCCAAAGCAGCTCGTTGGCCTTTAGTCATTTCTACTATGTATTTACGCAAATTACTTTCCGAAGCCATAGGGGCGGTTAAAATAACCTCCTTTCAATATTGATCACCTGACTCTAGAAATAAGCTGTTTTCATACTCCAGTAGCCATTATTGTTTTACTAAGAATGTCTCTAAGAAATTGCCTAAAAATCATTATCAAGTATTTTGTAACATCATCATTGGTCAGCAATTTCAAACGATGATCTTTCCAGATGATCTTGCACGTCTGATCTTCCGTTGAAATTCTTACATATACGCCTGTCACGCTGCACACTTTCATATTTTTTATAATTATACTCATAACAAGTGGCTCGTAATTTATCAATAGAATCAAATGTAATAAATTCAATATGCATCTATGCATCACTCGCCCTTTATAGCCGTTTTGTCGTACAATCCAGATTACACCACAAAAAGGCTCTAGGTAAGTCTGGAGGCTTTATTTTTATTTTTCCATTAATTCATTAAATATTTCTCTATCTTCGGAAGTAAAGTCGGAAATCCGTTTCTTTTGCTTGTATGTGTTGGTACTTGAATCCAGCTTAATGAAGCTATTTTCACCAACCACATATACGATATTGTTTTTTATCTTATATGACACAATATTATCAACAGTATTTTCCGTTGGAGCAGCAAGATGATTATAAAGTATTAAAGGGTCGTCCGGCCCCCCTCTAAAAATTTGAAAAGTCCCGTCACCAAAATATTCTACGGTATCTTTGCCTGATGGGTATTTATACTTCGTATCATCCCCAGAATTCACCAAGAAAATTAGAGTAGTAATTATAACTAGTAGAGAGATCAAGATCAAAATAAAGATATATCTACGCTTCATCTACAATTCACACCTCACTTCCAGGCTTTTCTCGTATCAGTTACTGTTACATAAGACGTATACTCATTTAATGTTCCCCATGATTCCATTAAATTTGTTAGGTTTGCTGCAGCCCAACCGAGTTTGTTGTTCCCAGTAAACATTTGTTTAAAATTATAC
>NZ_CP191577.1:4047660-4051541 GCF_050516475.1 Paenibacillus ottowii
TTTCAACATGGTATAGGACGACAATTGAGTACCTCGGCAAATTATATGAAGAAGCTAAAACGAAATATATACCAGCTAACACAGAACTGTTAGAAACGATAAAAGCTCTGCCGACCAAATAAGGTTAGCAGAACTTTTAGTCTCTAATTTATCCAAAGAAAATAAAGTTGTAGACTGAGAAAATAAAGTATTAGACTAACGTTGCTTCATTAAGCTAACGAGCACAGGATAGTGTAGATCTAATGTTTTGTTTCTCTGGAGTTTAGTGATAAAATAAAGATTACTAAGTAAAACTAATAAATGAAAGATTAAAGGTGTGATTTTTTAATGAGAAATTTCATTTTCCAGACAAACCGATTGGGGTTTTCAGAGTGGGATTTGAGTGATTTAGATTTGGCTATTGAATTATGGGGAAACCCGCTAGTATCACGATTTATTAATGGAAATGGTCAATTTTCTATAGAAGAGATTAATAATAAACTATTAAAAGAAATTCAAAATAACCTTAATTTTCAAGTCCAGTATTGGCCTTTATTTGAATTAGAAAGGGGTGGAATGATAGGTTGTTGTGGGTTAAGGCCATACAACAAAGGAACACAAATGTTTGAATTAGGTTTTCATCTTAAAAACGAATACTGGGGTAAAGGGTATGCCTTTGAAGCAGCGTCTGCAGTGTTAGAACACGCCCGTAATAACCTTAAAACAGAGTACATTGTGGCGGGACATCATCCGGAAAATGCAGCATCCGCAAAATTGCTTGGAAAGCTTGGTTTTGAATACACCCATAATGAATATTATGATGCAACAGGCCTTGAGCATCCTACATATAAACTAAAAATGGCTTAATACATTGAGCTAACGAGATACTTTAGTTCAATAAAACAGCGGCAGTTTAGGACTTTATTTTCTCGTCCTTGGCTGTCGCTGTTTCAATTTCTAGGCTCAGTCTAATACTTTATTTTCTGCTGACACCAATACTTACCGCCTCACTACAGTACAAATGAGCGTTATAATTAACTTGAGGTGGTCTATTGTTCATTTCTCCAATGTTACTTGCAACAGCAGCTGCCCCCTTTTCGGATTCGCGCTATATCTTCGAACCGGAAATAGACGGCCACCGCTTAATATATTCGCAACAGAACGGCATTGTACGCTTATTCACGCGCCATAATAACGACTGCACACACCAATACCCGGAGATAGTAGCGCTACATTCCCGTATGACATCGTGTTGAACGGTGAGATTGCGTGCGTTGATCCGATAACGGGTGTATCGGATTTTGAATCCGTTATGTCACGCTTTCAGGCAAAGAAGGCGGACAAGATTACTAAGCTCGTAGCTGAATTACCGGCTACTTTCGTTGTCTTCAATGTCTTGAGCTTTAAAGGCGAGAATTTGCGGAGCCTACCGCTTACGGAACGTAAGTCCATACTCGCTAGTCTAACTCTTTCTAGCCCGAGTTTCGGGGTTGTTCCGTATATTGAAGGCGCCGGTGAGGCGTTGTTTGAGCAGATAGAAGCGCGCGGTATGGAAGGCGTGGTCGCCAAGCGTAAAGAGAGAACGTATATCAGCCGTCGATCAGCGTCTTGGCAGAAGGTCATTAACTGGTCCTATGCTGACGTATTTATAACAGGTTATCGTAAAAAGGAATTCGTGTGGCTTGCAGGCGTACCGAATGAGAGTAGTAAAATTCGTCCGTCTGGTATCATTGAGCTGGGTGCAACGCCGACACATAAGAAGGCGTTTTATGGAGTGTCTAAATCATTGATAATTGGGAAGGATCGCGAGTATGTTTATGTGGAACCACGTATAAGGGCTCGCGTAAAGATGCGTAACTGGACTAAGGCGGGGTTATTACGAAGTCCAGTTTTTACAGAGTTTAAAGTCTAATAAACAAAAAGCTCTGCTAACCTTAATTGTCGGCAGAGCTTTCTATTATATAACGCAAATAAGACTGCCTTTTCTCAATTCTCTTAACAACTAGATTATATGGTACTTAGTGACTATGTACACAGATATACAGATTATATATAATTATTTTTTCAGTTAAATTATAGAAAGAATGGATTTAATTTGAAAAGATTAATGTGTTTTGGTATCGCCACATCATTGCTTCTATCACTAAGCTCCGCCGCTTTTGCACAGGATTCAATTTCAGCAAATCAAACTGATATTGGTTACGTTAAAGTGATTGAAAATACTGAGAATCAGGACGGGCATGTTATTACTCCTTTTGATGTTCAATTGATTAATCCGATACATCACATTGGAAAAGGAGCATTGGAAAAAACCTTTACCATGGACCCTAGGAATGGACAAGACGCCAATGTTTTCATTAAAAATAATGGAAGTTCAACAGTCTATATCAAGTTTGGTATAGACGGAAAAGATCCTTTAGAATTATCACTCGAACCTGGGAAACAAAAGAACATTCAGGTTTACACCCAAAAAACAAATTCATATAAGTTATACATTTATAACAAGGACGGTTCTAGTATGGACCTCCAGGTAAGCGCGAGACAATTCTAATTAATGTGCAGCAATTACTAAGTGGATTCATATACATCCGACTTACATAACAAAGAAAAGGACTCTATCGGCTAAACCATTGGAGTCCTCTTTCGCCTCTCTTCTAAATTCAAATCGATTAGCGAAAAGAGGCTCTGCAGACCAATTAAGGCTGGCAGAGCCTTTAAATTTATTTAGAGTATTCACTTACTTCAAACGTTAGAATACGATCATACAGCATATAATCCTTTCGGCTGCTGAACGGCCCTTTATTGTTATCATGTTTATTAACGGCGTATGAAGCCGATCCAGAACCAGCCTGTTTGCCGTTGTACCATGCAATAAAGTCATTGACCTCTTTCATGCTTAGGTCGAATTCCTTCTCTAAGCCAGTTGTCATAGTGACTACCAGAATAGCACGATTACCCGTTGGCTGCTCAGGGTCAGTTTGACTGTCTCCCCCTTGTGGAATTGCAGATGCTTCATTGGAATATTCAGAATCGGCACCGTTCACTTTAGCACTTACAACAAAGTAGTACTTTGTTCCGTTGGTCAGACCGGGAATAACAAAGTTTCCATATGCATCTTTTGTTGCTGTTACCGTTTCAGTGTATTTACCTGATTCTGTTCCGTATTTTATAGTATAGCTTTCTGAGTCTTTAACCTGATTCCACTTCAGTGTAACCTGACTATTCCCTGCCTCAGCATTTAGATTAATTTGTGAAGCATTGTAATCAATGAGCTTTCCATCAGAGTCTATATCTATAGCATCAAATCGGTAATCGTAAACTACATAGTTTTCTGACGGAGTCTCAGTCCAAATTTTAACGATGTGTACACCTTTTTTTAGACCTGTTTTCTCATAAGCTAAGCGTTGATGCGACCAAGACTCTCTATACGCAGTAAAGTATTCTACATTACCATCTATGCTAATCCCTACTTTTTTAGTATATGAATCTGACATATTGATAATCAGTCTAATTTTTGTTCCATCGAATTTAAAATTAATAGTACTTGGCTTATTATGAGCAGCTCCTAACACTGTCTTGTTGTAGTCTTCTGCATCCGCTATTTTAACCATGTCATTCCCATAAATTAATTCTGGTGATCGATCGTCATACCGGGTCCATCCAGGTTCAGGTGTATCCAAGCGTTCCCCAACTTTTGCTGCAAAGACGCTCATGTTAGAAAAGAGAATTGATGTAAAGAAAAATATACCTGCAACAACACCGATTTTTTTAAAAGAAATCCATTTCATTTTATAATCCCCCCAGTGATCTATTGAACAGATACTAAGGTAATATATTCCTAAAAATATGTCTAAACATAAACTTGCTTATCTATAAATATAATCTAAATATTTGCATATTTA
>NZ_CP191577.1:4051560-4052709 GCF_050516475.1 Paenibacillus ottowii
AACTTGCTTATCTATAAATATAATCTAAATATTTGCATATTTATTTTTTATTGGGTATTAAAAAGGACGACTCATACCAGTTACCCGGTTGAGACCTTCACATCTACTCTAAATTTAAACTGATCAAAGAAAAAAAGCTCTCCCGACCAATTAAGGAGATTAACTCACTTGCTGTCTTGAACAACGCATAATTAACCCTCCCCACCCAATGAGTAGGGGGTTTTCAAGCTGTATAGCTAGGACAAGTTAGATGTCTCCAGGCTGTGAGTCAGCTACTCCCCACGTTTCCCCGTTAACTTTATAATCACTGCCTCTCCACTGAAGTGTGTAGTCTCCAGAACGCATACCGTCTGAGAAGCCTTTATCAGTGCTTTTCCAGATAACTGTGTCGTGAGGAGCGATTACTAATGCATCAATATATAGCTTGTTTGATCTGTCGTGCGTTAAACTGACCTTTACTGGATGATCAGAGTGATTCTTCATACGAAGTTTAACATGCCCCCATCCCTTAGGGACAACAAAGGATTCCCCTACAGTTGCGCCTCCGCTCGATCTTTGATTAATTATGATGTTTTCGCTAGTTTTACTTGTTGAAGCTGAAGTAGCCCCTACCGTAATCGCCATACTTAACGACAAAACCGAGAATAGAAAAATTCTTTTCTTCATCATTTTCCCCTTCTATTTTTTTGAAATAGTCTATCTTAAAGAGACTACCGACTACAACCCGGTAGGTTCTTTCATATCTACCCTCAATTCAAACTGATTCCGCATATAATACGCTCCAGCAATCTTGACCGAATAAGGCGAAAACTTTTCTATAGTGCCACCATAGTCTATAATCGATATCAAACCTTCTCCCAACGACTGAACAACGTATACCTTTACCTGGCTTAAAGCAGCTGCAAATTGTTTGATATCTGACTTTAACACTTTATATGTATGGTTCATGCTGATCACCTCAAGTAGCTATTCGATGGATTGTGTAGAAATCCCTTCAATGTATAAATCCCCGCAGACCAATTTGAATTGACCCCAAAAAGTTAGACACAGACAGACTTAGGCTGCTACAGAGGACTGAATGCGGTATTCTACCGGCGACAGTCCTCTGAGCTTTTGTTTGGTTCTTCGATAGTTGTAGTAGTGAATATA
>NZ_CP191577.1:4053600-4054553 GCF_050516475.1 Paenibacillus ottowii
TAGACATGGGAATCGATTGATTGCTCCTGGGTTTGCTTCATCACGTCCGAGAATAAACTGTCCTTATGACTGTGGATACGCACCGGAATCGTATTGATAAACAGACCTATGATGTGCTCCACATTTGGAATGTCTGCCGGGCGCCCAGATACCACGCTGCCAAACACGACATCATCGGTGCCGTTATACTTTTGCAGCAAAAGCCCCCAAACAGTCTGCATCAACGTATTGATGGTCACCTGATAACGCTTGGCTATGCGCTGAATACCAGCCGTGAGCTCCGCTCCCAAATCAAAGTCCAGACGCTCCGCCTGATATCCCGCCTTACCCTGGATTTTTGCCTGTGGCAAGCGGGACTGCTCCTCGTATCCTTCCAGAACCTTGCTCCAATAGCTGGATGCGGCCTGACGATCCTGCTGTTCCAGCCATTCGATATATTGACTGTACGGCGTGACAGGGGCCAGCTCAGGTTGTTTATGAGCCAGTATCGCAAAATAGCTCGCAAACACTTCACTTGTCACCAGCGACAAGCACCAGCCGTCCATCACAATATGATGGAAACTCCATACAAAACGGTACGTCTCCTCACCTGTGCGCAACACAGCGACACGCATCAAGGCATCCTGCGCCAGGTCAAAGCCTCTTTGCTTGTCTTGGCGCGTAAATTCGCGGATGTACTCGTTTTGCTGCTCGTCCTCCATGTCCCGCAGATCCTCAGCATACAATTCACTGCGTTTATTCCGGTACACGACCTGAAGCGGTTCATCTTTCCAGCCGCTGTAAAAGTTCGTGCGCAGTGCCGTATGCCGCTGCACCAATATATCCAGGCTGGCCGCAAAGGCAGCGATATTAAAATGTCCTCGCAGATCAAAGGAGGCCTGCTCAAAATAAGCTCCCGATTGCGAATCCATCAGATTGTAAAAGAGCATCCCCTTTTGCATCGGGGTCAGTGC
>NZ_CP191577.1:4054560-4057803 GCF_050516475.1 Paenibacillus ottowii
ATTCGCTACATGCTGGACGATTCGGGAGCAGAGCTGCTGTTGACACAAAGTCATCTGGTGGACAAAGTCGCGTTTGACGGTCACGTGCTGGTGCTGGATGGAGCACAAAGTGTGTACCACGAGGATGGTTCCAATCTGGAGCCGCTATCTGGTCCAAATGATCTGGCATATGTCATTTATACGTCGGGGACAACCGGGCAGCCGAAGGGCGTGATGCTGGAGCACCACGGACTGTGCAATCTGAAAACGTATTTTGATCAGACACTTCAGATTCGTGCGTCGGATCATGCGCTGCTATTTGCCAGCTACTCGTTTGATGCGGCTTGCTGGGAAATCTTCCAGGCGCTGTTCTGCGGAGCCACGTTGTACGTGCCAACGACAGAGACGATTTTGAACTACGAGCGGTTTGAGCAATATATGGCGGATCACCGGATTACCGTGGCCGCTTTGCCGCCGACTTATGCAGTGTATCTGGAGCCGGGACGGATGCCGCACCTGCGTATTCTGTTTACTGCGGGTTCAGCCTCTTCCACCGAACTGGTATACAAATGGAAGGATCAGGTGGCGTACTATAACGGCTACGGTCCAACTGAAAACTCAGTGGCGACGTCGATCTGGCCGGTATCCGAGGATGCGAGGGCAGGACAACTCATTTCCATTGGACGCCCTGTGCCGAATCATCGGGTATACATGGTGGATGTGCATGGACATTTGGCGCCGGTAGGTGTAGCGGGTGAACTGTGCGTATCCGGTCCGGGTCTGGCGCGGGGTTATCTAGATCGACCAGAGCTGACGGCTGAGAAATTTGTAACAAACCCGTTTGCGGTGGGTGAAGCCGGCTATGAGCGAATGTACCGGACGGGGGACTTGGCAAGATGGATGCCAGACGGCAACATCGAATATTTGGGCCGGATCGACCATCAGGTGAAAATCCGGGGCTACCGGATCGAGCTGGGCGAGGTCGAGGCACAGATTCTGAAAGTGGAAGACGTGCAAGAGGTCATTGTACTGGCGCAAGCGGACGAGCAGGGGCAAAACCAACTGGTGGCGTACTATGTCGCCGAAAGAGAAGTAAGCGCGGGTGAACTACGCAGCTTGCTGGGTGAAGAATTACCCAACTACATGGTGCCTTCGTACTTTATTCAGCTGGAGCAGATGCCACTGACACCGAACGGTAAAATCGACCGCAAGGCCCTGCCTGCACCGGAAGGCAGCCTGCAAAGCGGAGCGGATTATGTAGCGCCGCGCACAGCGCTGGAGCAGACGTTAGCTTCCATTTGGCAGGGGGTATTAGGAGCGAAGAGCGTCGGCATTCTGGATAATTTCTTTGATCTGGGCGGCGATTCGATCAAAGCGATCCAGGTATCCTCCCGTTTGCTGCAAGCGGGCTACAAGCTGGATATGAAGGATTTGTTCCAATATCCGTCCATTTCGCTGCTAAGCGGTCATGTACACAACGTTAGCCGTACAGCCGATCAGGGCGAAGTTTCGGGCAGCGTCGAGCTGACTCCGATCCAGCAGTGGTTCTTTGGACTATCGTCGGCAGAGCCGCATTATTTCAACCAGTCGGTGATGCTGCATCGAGCAGAAGGCTTCGATCTAGATGCATTGCATCACACGGTGACCAAGCTGACGGAGCATCATGATGCGCTGCGTATGGTCTTCCGTCAGACCGAACAGGGCTATGAAGCGTGGAATCGCGGTGTAAAGGAAGGCGAACTGTATCATTTGGACGTTGTCGATTTGACAGGCGTTGAAGACACGGCGGATGTGGTAATGGCGATTGAAACGCAAGCTAATGCCATCCAAAGCTCTATTCGTCTGGATGAAGGGCCACTGGTGAAGCTGGGACTTTTCCGCTGCATGGATGGAGATCATTTACTGATCGCGATCCACCATTTGGTCGTAGACGGCATTTCATGGCGGATTGTGTTTGAGGATTTTGCGACTGGATATGAGCAGGCCGTTCGGGGAGAAGCGATTCGCTTGCCATATAAAACGGATTCGTTCTCTGCTTGGGCAGAGCGATTGTCTCAATATGCGAACAGTCCAGCCGTCGAAAATGAACGCGAATACTGGCAGCGCCTTGGCCACATCGAAGTCGCATCACTACCTAAGGATCACGAAAGAGCGGCAGGACAGCCTTTGCTGGTCAGAGACAGTGAGACGGTGACTGTAGCTTGGAGCGAACAGGAAACCCGACTGCTGCTTCAGGAATCGCATCGGGCGTACAACACCGAGGTCAATGATCTGCTGTTAACCGCACTCGGCACCGCATTGTACAACTGGAGTGGGCAGAAGCGTGTGCTGGTCCATCTGGAGGGTCATGGCCGGGAAGCCATTGTTTCAGATATCGACATCACACGTACGGTGGGCTGGTTTACAAGCCAGTATCCGGTGCTGCTGGATGTGGATGGAACATTAGAAGTAGGACAGCGCATCAAGCGGGTAAAAGAGGACCTGCGCCATGTGCCGCATAAGGGCATTGGCTACGGTATCTTGAAATATATGTCTCAGGATGATGCTAATTCTTGCTTGAGCCTACAGCCTGAGATCAGCTTTAACTATTTGGGACAATTTGATCAGGACTTAGAACATGGGGAAATCACGCTGTCTTCACATCCAGGTGGAGAGCCGCTGAGTGACCGCACCGTGCTGGAGCAGCCGCTGAATGTGAACGGTATGATTACAGCAGGCGTGCTGACCTTGGAAATTCGCTATGACAGCCAAGTATATCATCAGCAAAACGTAGAGAAGTTTGCCCGGCTGCTGCAGGAAAGCTTGCAGGAAGTAATCAAGCATTGCGCGTCTCAAGAGCGAAGTGAGCTAACGCCAAGCGATATCTTGTTCAAAGGCTTATCGTTGGAACAGCTGGAACAATTGACGAAGCAAACGGCTTCTGTGGGCGAGCTGGAAAATGTGTATGCTCTTTCTCCGATGCAAAAGGGGATGCTGTTCCATAACCTGATGGAACCGGACTCAGGCGCATACTTTCAGCAAGCGTCGTTTGATCAGCATGGCAGCTTTGATGTTGCTATTTTCCGCAAGAGCCTGGATCTGCTGACACAGCGTCATGAAGCGCTGCGGACGAATTTCTATCAGTTTGAGACCGGACACGGTCAGGAGCCATTGCAGATGGTATTCCGTCACAAAGATAGCGACCTTTCCTTCAAAGATATACGCAAAATGCCGAAAGCAGAGCAACAGGCGTATATCCAGGCGTTGAAGCAGGAGGATCAAGCT
>NZ_CP191577.1:4057903-4059705 GCF_050516475.1 Paenibacillus ottowii
CTGGATCCAACGTGGAGCGAAGCCATGTACCGGATTGCCAAGCAGCAGCAGGTCACGATCAATACGCTGATGCAGAGCGTGTGGGGCGTTATTTTGCAGAAATATAATAACAATGAGGATGTTGTATTCGGTAGTGTGGTATCTGGACGTCCGACGGATATTGCGGGTGTAGAGCATATGATCGGTCTGTTCATTAATACGATCCCGGTGCGGATTCAAAGTGAACGGAATGCCACTTTTGTGGAAGTTATGCGGAAAACACAGGAGCAGGCATTGGCCTCGGGAGCATACGACAGCTTCCCGCTGTATGAAATTCAGGCGCTGACCGAGCAGAAGCAGCATCTGATCAACCACATTATGGTATTTGAAAATTATCCGGTAGAGGAGCAAGTCGAGCAGCTAGGCGAAGTTCGTCCGTCTGCATTTGAAATTACGAATGTAGAGGTGGTTGAGCAGACGAACTATGATCTGGACTTGATTGTGATGCCAGATGAAAGCTTCCGCATCATGTTCAGATATAACGCAAATGTGTACGACCGAGCTACGATCGAGCGGATGCAGGGACATGTACTGCATGTGATCGAGCAGATTATTGACAATCCACATATCCGTGTGAATGAGCTGGAACTAGTGACAGCGGAAGAGCAAGCGCAAATCGTACAGGTATGGGGAGATACGGCAGCAGCCTATCCGCAGGATCAAACGCTAAGCAGTCTGTTTGAGCAGCAGGCCGCGAACACGCCAGAGCAAGTCGCGGTACTGTGTGGTGAAGAGTCGTTGACCTACCGTGAGCTGAACGAGCGAGCCAACCGTCTCGCACGCACCTTGCGTGCGGAAGGGGTTGAACCGGATCAGCCTGTGGGCATTCTGGTCCACCGCTCACTGGACATGATCGTAGGTATCTATGCGATCCTCAAGGCCGGCGGAGCCTATGTGCCGATCGATCCGGAATATCCGGCTGATCGCATCCGCTTCATGCTGGAGGACTCAGGCGCGAAGCTGGTGCTGACACAATCACATCTGGCGGAGCAAGCATCGCTGAGTTTCGATGGCCAGGTGCTGGTGCTGGACCGTCAGGAGCAGGATGGCAAGGACATTTATCACGAAGATGGCTCGAATCTGGAGCCACTGGCCGGACCGCACCATGTCGCGTACGTCATCTACACGTCCGGTTCCACGGGAAAACCGAAGGGCGTGATGGTAGAGCACCATTCCGTGCTGAACCGGATTTTGTGGATGCATGATCGCTACGGCTTGAGCGCGGAAGATACGATCCTGCAAAAGACCGCCTTCACCTTCGACGTGTCGGTGTGGGAGCTGTTCTGGTGGTCGATGGTCGGCTCGAAGGTAAGCCTGTTGTCCGTGGGCGAGGAAAAGAACCCGGAAGACATCGTGGATACGATTGCCCGCGACGGTGTGACCACGATGCACTTCGTGCCAGCCATGCTGCATGCATTCCTGGAGTATGTGGAGCAGCAGCCACGGGAAGTGATGCAAGCGAAGCTGGCAACGCTGCGCCATGTTTTTGCCAGCGGCGAAGCATTGCCGCCACAGCATGTGGCGCGGTTCCAGCGGCTCGTGTCGAGCCTTGCCGGAGCGAAGCTGGTCAACCTGTATGGTCCAACCGAAGCGACGGTGGACGTCTCGTACTTCGATTGCGAGCCGGATGAGGAATATGCGGTGATCCCGATCGGGAAACCGATTCAGAATATCCGTCTGTACATCGTGAAGGAAGGCACGGAGCAATTGCAGCCGATTGGGGTTGCAGGGGAGCTGTGCATCGGCGGTGTCGGCGTAGCCCG
>NZ_CP191577.1:4059720-4423599 GCF_050516475.1 Paenibacillus ottowii
CCAGTGTGGCCGATCACCCTCTCAGGTCGGCTACGCATCGTCGCCTTGGTAGGCCTTTACCCCACCAACTAGCTAATGCGCCGCAGGCCCATCCACAAGTGACAGATTGCTCCGCCTTTCCTCCTTCACCCATGCAGGAAAAGGATGTATCGGGTATTAGCTACCGTTTCCGGTAGTTATCCCTGTCTTGTGGGCAGGTTGCCTACGTGTTACTCACCCGTCCGCCGCTAGGTTAATTAGAAGCAAGCTTCTAATTAACCCCGCTCGACTTGCATGTATTAGGCACGCCGCCAGCGTTCGTCCTGAGCCAGGATCAAACTCTCCATTAAAGACCAACCGAAGCTGGTTTATCGAAAGAGCGATTAGCTCATTTTGAAACTGACGAGATAAAATATCTCTTGTTTGCTTTCATTTTATACAGCCAGACGGCATGTACCAAAATTTCAGCGTTGGATTTTGTAAACAAAATCCGTACTCACTCGTTGTTCAGTTTTCAAAGATCAAACTTACATAATATTTTATTTCTCTTCTTCACCGCGTCTCAGCGGCGACTTAAATAATATATCATAATTCTATCATCTTTGCAACACTTTTTTTCAGAAGATTTTTTTGATCAATTCTACTTTATTTTCGCGTCACTAATTATCTTGTAAAAGACAACTATAATAGCATATCACATTACTATGCTAATTAGCAACATTTTTTCAGTTTTATTTTTTTTGCAGTTACTTCCTTTAAACAAAGAGACTATCATTCCCAACTAGCAGAATAACAGCCTCTTTTAGACTCATCCCTTCGCCTTACGACTAACAAATCAGGACACTCCTAATGCTTATCTCCTTTTATTTATTTTACGTCAGTCATTAATCCATGGATTTTGACGGGCACGAGCACTATAGGATGAAGAACGAGATCTTCCTCCTGTCGATTTGCGGGATTTATGCTTCTTAACCGCAGCATGTTCGCTTGCAACCTTGGCTTTAGATGTTTCTTCTTTTGAAGTATTACTAGAGGTGTCTTTTGATTTACCTTTAGAAGCGCTATCGTCTTTTTTTGTAGAAGAAGTTACTTCATTTTGAGATGAAACAGTCAAATTGTTACCTACCTCTTGCGTTCCCGTAGAGGCTGGGACCGACTCGGTATCCCCTTCCCGGCACCCACAGTCTGGCATAAACATATAGGGTGTTGTATATCCCTCTAATGGATACATAGGTGCATTTCCATGTGCGAACGGATGGTATGGCTGATTTGCGGTGTGTTGGCCTACTGGTTGGCTATAGTCCGACACATAACCATTTGCAGGCAAACTATATTGTGATCCTCCCCACGCGTGGCCCCACTGGGTACCCTGGACTGCACTCTCTGGTTGCTGCTGCGGGCCCCCTTGATGGATAAATGGAGGATAGACAGGATAGGATGTATTTTCAGACGCTTCATGACCTGGATAAAGCCCCGGGGTGCAGCAGCAATCTGAATATGCGGGATAAGGTGTAGGATGAGCATGTATGGGTGCTGTTTGCATTGATCCCCAGCACCATGGATGCTCACAGTCATGATGATAACCCTGATCAGCAACTGCAGTGGGAGAAGCATGCTCTGCAAAGGAGGTATTTACAGGAGCATTCCCCCAATTCTGAGGAGACCCAATACCCGGATACCACGTGTTTGGCATTGCATTTGTTGGCAGACTGTAATCAAATGCTGGTTGCTGTAATGGCCATGAGGAATTTTCCATCGGCTTCGAGCTTGTGCAGCCACAGAATTTTTCAGTTACGGGTTGCTTCTCGATATGAACTGGAAGCTGCGGTTTAGGCACAATCGGTTGGGTAACTATCGGTTGCATTTGTTGAGGTGGGGCAGGTTGAGTAATTATAGGCTGCAATTGAGGTGGAGCAGGATTTGCGGGCGCTATATTCACAGGCGCCATATTCACGGGTGCCATATTCACAGGTGCCATAGGAACTTCAGGCAGTTTTAATTCAGGAAGTTTAGGGGGATTCGCCGTTTCTTTCGGTTGCGTCATCTCTTCTTTAGGGATAGGCATATTCTCCGGTTTAGGCTGCGTTAATTCCGCCTTGGGCTGGGTAAGTTCCTCTTTGATTGGGGATTCAGGTTTAGGCTGTGTCATCTCTTCTTTAGGGTTAGGTATATTCTCCGAATTAGGCTGAGTCATTTCTTCCTTGACTTCAGTATTTTTTTTGTTCACAGAAGGATCAGATATGCTTTCTTTGTAGTGTGGAATATTTACTGTTTCACCAACCAGAAGTGCGTTGGGGTTTTTAAGCTGGGAATTGGCATCAATGATTATCTTCAGCGGTACATTCCACGCCTTAGATAACTTCCACAACGTATCTCCTTGTTTAACCTTGTGTTGATAGACCGTTGACGGCTGTGTTTCCATCGTAACAGGTTCTGTCGGAATTTTAATTTTCTCGCCGATGCTCAACTGATTAGGATCTGCCAATTGGGGATTGGCGGCAATAACTTTCTCCAGTGTCACATTATACTTCTGTGCCAGTAAGTACAGAGTGTCACCTTTTTTGACGATGTGTATTTTCACAGGCCACAAACCTCCTAGACTTTCGTTCGGGCGGGATAAACGCCCGGCTTCTGTTATTACATCCTATGCACCTCCCGGGCGAATGACCCCATACAAACAAAAAAATCCTCTCAACCGAATACTCTAACAAGCATTCAGTCAAAAGGATCTTGTATTATTTTAGTCCTGCCACACTTTATAGCCATCCTGATCTACAATCTTTCGGAACTCAGCCAGCAGCTGCAAAGTCACTGGGCCAGCAACGCCGGAGCCGATCGTACGACCATCCACTTCATAAGCTGCAATCACTTCTGCCGCGGTTCCTGTAAAAAACACCTCATCCGCAACATATACATCATGCAATGTAAATGGTTGCTCCTTAAGCGAATATCCAAGCTTGGCGCACAAATCAATGATTGCATTACGAGTAATCCCCTCAAGCGCTCCCAAATAGCAAGGTGGTGTATACAACACTCCATTTTTGACAATAAAAATGTTGTCAGCAGAACCTTCCGTCACATATCCTTGAGAATTGAGCATAATAGCCTCGCCTACACCAGCATAGTTAGACTGGATTTTCACCAGGATATTGTTGAGGTAGTTCAATGATTTAATCTTCGGATTCAAAGCATCCGGGATGTTGCGACGCTGAGAGACAGAGATTGTCTTTAAGCCAGTCAAGTAAGCTTCTTCTGGATAAATAGCGAGCTGCTCGACGATAATGATGACACTTGCCTTCGCACAACGAAGAGGATCTAAACCTAGATTTCCGGCACCACGGGATACAACCAGCCGGATATATCCATTACGCATGTCGTTAAGACGAATCGTTTCAGCCATTGCTTCCAACATTTCGTCAGGAGACAATGGAATGTTCAACTGAATAGATTTCGCAGAATCATACAGACGCTCTAAGTGCTCCTTACATTTAAAAATATTGCCGTTATAAATACGAATACCCTCAAATATACCGTCTCCATACAAGAATCCATGATCATATACGGAAACCTTTGCGTTCTCCTTAGTCACATGCTGTCCATCCAGATAGATCCATTGTTCTGCCATTACAACCACACCTCCGATTAGTGTTCCTTCAAAATAGGTTCGATCGCTGCCTCAATATACTTGTAGCTTGGATAAGAGCCCAGAATGCGTACATGACACCCCAAAGCTTCGATCTCTGCAAAGGCTGCCGGAAGCAAAACGGATTGCAGTGATTCCAGAACTTCAATGTAGAAATAATAATTCCCCAATTGCTTTTTGGTCGGACGCGATTCAATACGAGACAGATTTAACCTGCGCCATGCAAAGGCAGATAAAACCTGATGCAGCGCTCCCGGGAAATCCTGTGGCGGCGTGACCAGAATACTGGTTCGCTGGCCTTCTGGCGTACGCGAGAACTTTACAGGTTGATGTCCGATCAAAACAAAGCGGGTAAAGTTGTTATCGTGATCCGTCACTTTACTGGCCAAAATGTCCAATCCGTGTTTGGCAGCCGCAAGCTTGGTCCCAAGAGCAGTCCAACCTTTACCTGGGTTATGCTTAACAATTTCGACGGCTTCTGCCGTACTTCCTGCACTCTCCAGCTCGGCTTGAGGTGCGAAAGCTTGTATGAATTCTTTACATTGGGGAAGTGCTACAGGATGGGACATAATTTTGACCACTTTGCTCAAATCAAGCTTGTCCTGATCCCCGAGAAATTCACTACGATGTCCAATAAGATTTTGAATTGAAGGATATACCCATTCCGCCTGCATTGGAATGTCTACCTCATGTACAAGCCAGTCCATATGCAAACTTACAGAGCCATCAATCGTATTTTCTATAGGAATTACACTATAGTCCGCCTGTCCCTTGTCTATTGCCTGAAATACGTCTGCTATATGCTTGTAAAACAGTAGTTCACAGGGTGTATCTCCTAACAAATATTTAATCGCTTCATGAGAGACAGTTCCCTCAGGAAGAAGTGCAATTCGTATCATATCGTAAGTTCCCCTTTAATCATATCCATAAAAGGGTGTGTATTCCCTTCCGTATATACTTTAACCCCTTCACTCTCCGGGCGCAATTTTAAAACAGACGCAGTGATTCCCTCTTTTTTCATTGTCTCTGTTAAATATTGCTCAAGCTCCGCTTTACGATTTTCCCGTTGATCCGTCAATGCCAGCAACGTCGGCCCAGCACCGCTAAGAGCCACTCCCAATGCACCATATTGGTGCGCATCCTGTAAGATCTCTGCCATACCCGGCACAAGTGCCGCACGATAAGGCTGGTGAAGCTGATCACGCATCGCTTCGGCGATTAGATCTGTTCGACCCGAAGCCAGTGCCGCTACCAACATTGAAGCATGGCTTATATTATATACAGCATCCTTCAAGGATACATGGGCGGGTAGGACCTCTCTGGCCTTCGACGTGGACAGTTGAAAATCTGGGATAACTACCATAACTTCCAAATTAGCATCTGGTTCAATCCGTAAGTGCTTGGCATGCTTGCCGTCCCATACAGCAGTAATAATACCGCCAAACAAAGAGGCCCCTACATTGTCCGGATGTTTTTCAATAGCGCTTGCCATGTCAAATAGCTCGGAATCCGATAAAGGCGAGCCAATCAGCGTATTAGCTGCCACCAGCGCACCTATAATGGCGGAAGCGCTGCTGCCCAAACCACGGGTAAGCGGAATGTCCGAATACATCGAAATTTCCAGCTCAGGAACAGATACACCTGCTTCACGAAAAACCGTTTGTGCTACCTTGTAAATCAAATTGGTTTTATCTTGGGGAACGCCATTCATTTGATCTCCGTATAGATGAAAAACTGTCTGCTCGGCCTCTTTCAATTCAATCCATGCGTATAGAGACAATGCCATGCCTAATGTATCAAAGCCGGGGCCTAGGTTGGCCGTACTTGCAGGCACGCGCACTCTTGCTGTTTTCAAAACGGTCATACAGATGATTCCTCCTGCTTTTATTGACTATCCCTCTACTCGGTATACACTCTTGATGCGGCGAATCACGTCCAAAGTTTCAAAATGTTCCAAAACCTTTTTCATGCTTGCTTTACTAGCTAAATGAGTCACGATAATAATCTCAGCATCGGGGTTAGTCTCATTGGGCTGCTGCACGACAGATGCCAAACTAACATTGAATTCAGCAAATACCTGCGTAATCCGTGCCAACACCCCTGCTTTATCATCTACGTGTAAAAGCACGAAATTTTTGAAATATACATCTTCGTCATTGCAAATTTTTTTAGGATTGTAGGGTACGATTGCTTTAAGCCCATTTACGCCGAGTTTGAGGTTTTTCACTACAGCTACCAGATCAGCCACAACTGATGTAGCTGTTGGCATTTCGCCTGCGCCTGCCCCATAAAACATGGTTTCTCCCACTGCTTCACCATGCACATAAACGGCGTTGAATACCCCGTTCACCGAAGCCAATGGATGCTGCTTGCGCACCATCGTCGGCTGAACATTAATCGTAAACTCATCACCTTGGCGCTCTGCAATACCGAGCAATTTCATTTCATATCCTAGTTTTTTAGCAAACGCAATATCTTCACTGGTTACCTTTGAAATGCCGCTCACGCTTACATCCTTGAGCTCTACATTAGAGCGGAAACCGAGGGTTCCCAGTATTGCCATCTTGCGAGCCGCATCCAATCCTTCGACATCTGAGGTCGGGTCAGACTCTGCATATCCAAGCTCTTGCGCTTCCTTAAGAACCTCCTCGTACGAGGCTCCTTCCTGACTCATTTTAGTTAAAATAAAGTTTGTCGTACCGTTCACAATCCCCATAATGCGGGTAATACGGTCAGAGGAGAACCCTTCAATGAGTGTACGAATGATCGGGATACCACCTGCCACACTAGCCTCATAAAAAATATCACATTGTTTTTCCTGTGCTTTTGCCAACACTTCAGAACCGTGCAATGCCATTAAGTCCTTATTGGCCGTTACAATGTGTTTGCCTCTCTCCAGCGCTTCGAGAATGTACTCCTTCGTCTGATCAATCCCACCCATGACTTCGATAATCACATCAATTTCAGGGTCTCGAATGACTTCCCATGGATCCTCAGTAAGTTTGGCGTTGTCCACTTCTATGGAACGATACTTATCTACGTTTTTTACAGCTATTTTTTCAATGATGATCGGTGAACCTACTTGTCTGCTCAAGTCTTCCTGATTGCCCTCTACGATTCGAACAACTCCCGTACCTACCGTCCCCAAGCCTAACAATCCTACTTTGACCGGTTTCATCCATTCCCCTCCTGCAAACTTTTTATCTAATCAATTATATCGTTTCAGCCTTGCCCAATCAGGCGGACCCGCTTGACCCCAGGAATGCTTTCCAAGCCCTCCAGCAAAACACCCAACTCATCACTAAGTCTTGACATTTCGACTGAGATGACTACGTTGGCTCTGCCCTGCAGTGGAATACTTTGCTGGATCGTCAGCACATTACCTCCATAATCTGCCACTCTGCCGAGTACTCTGGACAGCATGCCGGATTGATGGTCCAAATCAATAGAGATATTGACAATTCGCTCACGCTCCAACTGGTTAACCAGATGTATGCCATCTTTATATTTGTAAAAGGCGCTTCGGCTTAGCCCAACTTGCTCCACGGCATCATGTACGGTTTTAACATCTCCCGAAGCCAGCAGCTGTTTTACCTGTATGGTCTTAACAATAGCTTCAGGCAAAATATCTTCCCGTACCAAGTAATAGCGCTCTTTCAAGAACGTCCTCTCCTCAAAGACTTATGTTTTTGTATAGAGGACATTATATCGAAACTCATGAAAATCGGCAAGCTAACAATACAAAAAACGGCTACTGTCTTCTATAGAATTCTCTATAGTGCAGTAACCGTTCAGGTTTTAAAGCTTTATTTAAATTTTAGTAGTAGCTGCTGCCTTCTACGAATTCGAACTCGAAATCAGCAATACGGACAGATGTACCATCTGTGGCCCCACGCTTACGCAGCTCAGCATCCACACCCATGTGACGCAACGTTCTTGCTAATTTTAATATGGCATCATGCGAATTCATCTGCATGCGCTTCATCATGCGCTCAATTTTGGGGCTGTGCACCACGAATGTGTCGTTTTCACGTACAATCGTAAAGCCCTCGTCTTCAGCTGTATCCAACTTGAATACCTTACGTTCGCTAACTTCTGCCACTTCCTCAACAACTGGCTCGTCCGGTATTTGATCCAAGAGATCAGCAGCCCGATAGAGCAGTTCCTTTACACCTTGACGTGTCAGAGAGGAAATAGGCATAATTTCAAGGTCAGGACGTATCGCAGCAACCTGCTCTTTGAAGTGAACAAGGTTTTCTTCAGCTTCAGGCATATCCATTTTATTAGCCGCCACAATTTGTGGACGCTCAGCTAGTCCTGCATTATATTGCTTTAATTCGTCGTTTATTTTCGTCCAGTCTTCAAATGGGTCACGCCCTTCGGAGCCAGCCATATCCACGACATGGATAATAATACGCGTGCGCTCAATGTGACGCAGAAATTCATGCCCCAGTCCAGTGCCTTCATGGGCTCCTTCAATCAAACCAGGTAAATCGGCCATTACAAAGTTCCGCTGATCGCCCACATCCACAACTCCCAGATTTGGGGTAATCGTTGTAAAGTGGTATGCGCCAATTTTGGGTTTTGCCGAAGATACAACCGACAACAAGGTAGACTTTCCTACACTAGGGAATCCGACGAGGCCTACGTCAGCCATCACTTTTAACTCAAGTGTAATGTAACGTTCTTGGCCCTCTGCACCGTTTTCAGCCAGTTCAGGCGCTGGATTGTTTGGCGTAGCAAAACGAATATTGCCACGTCCTCCGCGTCCTCCTTTAGCTACCACAACCTGTTGACCATGACGCGTCATATCTGCCAATACCTCACCAGTATCATCATCAATGATAACTGTTCCCGGTGGTATACGAACGATCATGTGCTCTGCGTTGGCTCCGTGTTGGCTTTTGTTACGTCCTTTTACTCCGCGCGGGGCTTTAAAATGCCGTTGATACCGAAAATCCATCAAGGTACGCAAACCCTCATCTACACGGAAAATCACATCTCCACCGTTCCCTCCGTCACCACCAGCTGGACCGCCATTAGGAACGTATTTCTCACGGCGAAACGCAATTAATCCGTCTCCACCGTCACCGCCTTTAACAAAAATCTTCGCTTTATCTACAAACATGGTTACACCTTCCTTATGTCTGGCACTGCATTCGAATTTGAAGCATATTCCCTGTAGGAAGCTTCTCTGTTCGAAGGCGCTCACTTCCGAGTACGGATTTGACCTGCTTTAGTATATTTAAATCAGCAGGTATATCACTTCCTTCAAAACGGACGATAACATCATTCTGATCCATACCAAAATAAAGTGTCAATCTGCGCACTTCTCCCCAGGACGACCGGCCCCCGCCATATTGATACGCACGCACCGTTTGTATGACGGCCGAGGCAAGCGACTCGCCGTCTTCGGGAGACATGACAGCGTCTAACTTTAACTCCTCCTCAACCTGTACCAACAACTGTAAATTTCCGGCGTTCACGCGAAAAGACTGCAAGTAAAACACCAGCGAGGGAATCCCTAGCTTAGATATTTTACTGTCTTCCGACACCCGCCCTTTTATTGTTTCCACATAAGCAGCTGATTTATCATGCTTATTCATACGAATATAGCCATAAAGCACCTGCAAATCATTCATCCAATCATGCCGATGATGGTTAAGCGTCGCTATCGCTGTACGCTCTAAAGAACGCAAAGCAGCTTTTCGCTCATGTTCAACCTGTTTTTGTGTATACCACATACCAAAACAAGCAGCAGCTACAGCCCACACAGCTAGTATGATAATCGTTAATGCTTTGGGATAGAGCAGTGAAAAAACCAAAGGAATCAGAATGGAACCCAACGCCAGATAAGGCGCTCTTATCCGCTGGAACATAGCTTCTCTCCGTTCTGCGATAATTAAATGGATTAATCAACAACCTTAACCCAGTATAGCACAGACTAACTTTCCAGTTCATTACCATCATGCAAAAAAGCCTCCGACAAAAGTGCCGGAGGCTTTTCAGCGTGTCTAAGCCGCTATTAAGCTTCTACAGTAGCTGCTACTGGAGCAACGTCGATCGGGTAGATGCTCACCTTTTTGCGATCACGGCCCCAACGTTCGAACTTCACAACGCCGTCCACTTTCGCGAACAGAGTGTCGTCCTTACCGATGCCCACGTTCGTGCCTGGGTGAATTTTCGTTCCGCGTTGACGAACCAAGATGCTACCGCCGGTAACTGCTTGACCGTCAGCACGTTTCACTCCAAGACGTTTCGATCTGCTGTCACGTCCGTTTTTCGTGGAACCTACACCTTTTTTCGATGCGAATAACTGAAGATCCAATGTCAATTTCAACATGATGTCTACCTCCTTCTTTGTTTATTTTCTATTTGAATATACTTACCGTATGATTCAGCAATGCTTGTCAGCATAATCACCATGGACTCCAACAACAGTTGAACCTGTGCGTTCGCATCATGATAACTTTCAGGAGAAAGATACGCGCTTAAAAAGCCGTTTTCCATTTCTGTTTCCATTTCAACGTCTGTAAGAGCTCCAATCGAATTGACAGTTCCTACTGTTACCGCTGAAACACCAGCACATACGATATCTTCGCCAGATTTAGCAAAATTCGCATGGCCTTTAACAGAAAACCCCTGTATGCTGCCATCCTCCAGTCGTGTAATACGCACGATAATCACTTATCGCACCCTCTTACGCTTGGATTTTTTCAATCGTCACTTTCGTGTACGGTTGACGATGACCTTGCTTCACATGGTAGTTCTTTTTAGGTTTGTATTTGTATACGACTACCTTTTGACCTTGACCATGCTTCTCAACTTTAGCCGTTACAGAAGCTCCGGAAAGAAGCGGTGTACCTGCTGTCAAGCCATTGTCGCCGGACACTGCCAGAACACGATCGAACGTTACAGTTTCACCATCATTAGCTTCCAACTTCTCGATGAACAATACATCGCCCTCTTGAACTTTGTATTGCTTACCACCTGTTTCAATAATTGCGTACATTTGCTTGCACCTCCTTATGTCTCAGACTCGCCTAATAGCAGGTGGCAGTTTCCTTAGGATACTGCGCTTCAGTACCTGATTGGAGCGGTTACAGCATGTGCAGCCAATCTTACGCATCACACATACTAAATGATTGTAGCACAAGGTTCGTACACATTCAACCTTTAGTTTAGAAATAATTTTTGATTAAGCATCATTTTATACGAGCGTCTTTTCTTCACGCACTTTTTTACGGGTCATTTCCAGTAAACCCAGCCGCGTCCAACCGACAACATATGATTTGGTCCGGTCCTTTTTCAATCTTGCCTCCAGCACAGATGATACTTCCCTACGATTCTCCTCTTGTTCCATATCGATAAAATCAATGATGATAATACCTCCAATATCACGCACACGTACGAGGCGGGCAATCTCTTCTGCCGCTTCAATGTTCGTCTGGGTCACCGTCTCTTCCAGATTACTTCCTCCAGTAAACTTCCCAGTATTCACATCAATAACAGTCAATGCCTCCGTATGATCAATGACAATGTATCCGCCACCCTGTAGCCATACCTTTCGCGCAAAATCGCGTTCCAGCTGTTCATGAATGCCATAAGCTTTGAAAATGGTTTCTTCTGCATTATTACGAAATATCTTGACATGCGCTTTCGCAGAACCAATCTGGTGCAGCATTACTTCTGCATCTTTTGCCTGCTCCTCACTGTCAATGACCAGTTCATCCTGCTCCGGTGTAAACACATCGCGAATTAAACGTTGAACGATACTCAAATCCCGGTGCAATTCACATGGCGCAGAATGTTCACCCGATTTACGCTGAATAGCCGCCCATTGCTTGCGTAGTTGATTCAGATCATTTTCAATCGCCTCTATACTCATTTCCTCTGAAACCGTACGAATTATGAGCCCTTCCTCACCCGTGCGTAGCTGCTCTCCCATTGCTTTCAAACGGGCACGTTCTCCCTCACGCTCAATTTTCTTGGATACAGCCACATAATCAGCACGGGGCATGTATACAATCCAGCGGCCCGGAAGTGAAAAATGAGTGGTCACTCTGGCTCCTTTGCTGCCAACTGCCTCTTTTAATACCTGTACTACAATTTCCTGCCCCACCTTTAACAGTTCAGAAATGGACGGCTTTACCTCTGGCTGCTTTTCCAAATGGGCATGAAGTACATCATCTACATACAAAAAAGCATTCTTTCGCTGTCCAATGTCAACAAAGGCGGCTTGCATACCAGGTAGCACATTGACCACTCTCGCTTTAAAAAAAGAACCTAGGATTCCACGTTTTCGCGGTAGTTCAGCCGCATATTCAACCAATCGTCCCTCTTCCAACAGTGCCATTTGGGTCATCTGCGGTTGGCATTGTACTATCATTTGCTTCATGGTTTTTCAACCTCTCTAAATACAGCCTCTTCCTCAATTCATAAAACATTATTTTGGCTTGGGTTCTCCACCATTTGGCGGGCGTGCCGCAAAATAAGAGCGTATTAGTCGTTGCTCCGGCAATACAGCTACAATCCGTCCCTGTTCATTCATAACGTAAACCATATGATATCGATCTCTTCTGAAAAGACGCAAAACAGGCTCTAAATGTTTCATGGGCAGGGATACTATAGGTATAGCAACGCTTCCCTTAGCCGCTTCGCGGTAAAAAAGCTCGTCCCTCCCCAACAAAAAACGTATAAAACGGTAAGGGATATTTCGATAATCCACAATATTAGAATAAAGCAAAAAAAACCCTACCGCCAGCAGATTTAAATGTAAAGGTTCACCTTGCCTTAATAATGGCGAAATGCCATACAGGCAAAATAACAGACTTGTTACGATACTGGCTCTAAAAGTCCATATTAATGTGCGATGATAGGAAAAGAATATGCTAATCAACGACTGCAATATTTTACCACCATCAAGTGGTAAAATAGGCAACAAATTAAACAATGCAATAACAGCATTTCCCTGAATAATGTAATTTACATAAGCATGCTCCACCCCGTTCACATTCCTAAGCCACAATAGGATAATGATCATGATTCCGTTTTGCAAGGGGCCGGCTAGGGCAATGATAATCTCCTTCCACGCATTAAGCTTACCCTGATCCTCAATGACAGCCACTCCTCCAAAGGGTAACATCTGTATGGAAAGCAACCGCGCCCCTAATAATGATGCGGCTGTCGCATGACCTAGCTCATGTATAAACACCAGTGTAAATAAGGTCATGATCTCGATAAAATGTCCAGTTAATACAGAGGTCAGCATAACTAGTACAAACAGTGGATGCAGTGATAAGGTTACCCCCCGGACATTAATCAAGGGCTACCACTTCCGACGGGTCAATGTATTGATCCCCTCTTTGAATTGCCAAAAATAAAGTTGCCGCCTCACTACCGCCGTGGCTTGCTGGCAATACACCGATCTCTTCTCCCTCCTGAACCCAATCGTTCACTTTTAAGGTAGAGCGAGAAAGTCTTCCGTAAGTTGCTGTGATACCACCAGTGTGACGAATGGTAACTGAAATCCCACTTTTGGGATGATTTATTACGTCTAATACACGTCCTGCATCTATACTTTTAACAGCGATTGCCCCGTTATCGGTAACATTCGGCGTAATCTCTACCCCTTTAAGGCTTAGTACAAATGGCTGTGTTATATTGCCTTCAATCGGTGGGGAACCCTTTCGACTTGCGTTTACCTGATTCGTTTCATGCTGCTCGCCAAAAATCGGCAAAAAGGAAGGGGCTCCGTCAAAATAAGTTTTATACCATTGTCCGGCGGCTGCAAAATCCATGTCCTTATTCAAGGCATCCGCGATAAACATTCTCACATTAACTGCATAGGGAATATCCCAGCGAAATAAGCCCCATACCACTCCGAATAACAATGATGCTATGACAGTCCTACGCCAAAAGGAACTCCAAAAAGACGGACCACGATTTGCCCCAAAAGATTGCTGCCATCGTTGTCGATCATTTTTCCACTCGGTTTCCGGGTCTCTAAGTGAGTCGGCACTGACTACAGGCATCGATTTCATTTCTCTGTACTCATACCGATTCTGATCTATGCCTAAGGAATACGCCTCCGCTTTGTTTCCCTCGATTAGCTGCTGTATACGTTCTTTTCTGCGCTGCTTGATTCCGGAGTTTTTATCCATACTGTTCCGCCCCCTCAGCGAGGTAAGTTTATTACATCTTATGAGGACGGGCTTCAACTTATGTTGTCCGGCGAGGGATTACATACCCTAAAAACCAAAAAAACCGGTGCTAGCGCACCGGATATGTTTTGGTTTGTATATATGATATTTATGTAATGACCCTAAATTTACAAACCAGAATCATAGAAATTTAAAAAAGTAAACCAAAAACACTTAAATAAGTTGTTACTTATTTAAGTGTCTAGTATTACAAATGAACGCTTTCTGTAACACTTACCTAGAAAGTCTGTGAAAAATTCGCACCAGAAAGAGCTAAGCAACTACCATCAGCAATTTCCTGCTTTCTTATCCGCCCATACCAAAAAACTTCTTAAAGCGTGTCATCACGCTCTTCTTCTGGTCCAGCTGCATAAGAGGCACCGTATCGCCCAAGATGCGCCTCGCAATGTTCCGGTAGGCAATCGCAGCCTGTGCATCAGGATTCATAACCGTAGGCTCTCCAGTATTAGCTGCTTTAATTACCATTTCATCATCCGGGACAATCCCAATAAGATCTATGCTAAGTACTTGTAAAATCCCATCAATATCTAGCATATCTCCGGATTTAACCATACTATTGCGTATGCGGTTAACCACCAATTTAGGTGATATCACATGTGAACTTTCCAGTAAACCAATTACCCGATCCGCATCGCGTACCGCAGCATTTTCTGGAGTGGTCACCACAATAGCCTGATCCGCACCGGCAACGGCATTTTTAAAGCCTTGCTCAATACCCGCAGGACAGTCGATCAATATATATTCAAAATCCTTCTTAAGCTCCAAAATAATATCCTTAACCTGCTCCGGCGTAACCGCACTCTTGTCCTTGGTTTGAGCAGCCGGCAGCATATACAGCTCCTCAAAACGCTTGTCCTTAACCAGTGCCTGATTCAGACGGCAACGACCTTCCGCTACATCAACTAGGTCATAAATAATACGGTTTTCCAGACCCATCACAACGTCTAGATTACGTAAACCGATATCCGTATCCACCAAACACACCTTTTTGCCGAGCAGTGCAAGCGCTGTTCCTATATTGGCTGACGTCGTCGTTTTGCCGACGCCGCCTTTTCCTGAAGTGACGACGATAGCCTCTCCCATGTGCTACACCCCTTTGAACACGTTAAAATCGCGGCCCAGACGCACAATATTGCTCATTTTATCTATTTGCATAGCGCCATCCTTGAGATACGCAAATTCCATGCCGAATTCACGCGTCTCCCATTCATCTGGTGGACGGCTGATCATTTCGAAAATTCGCAGCTGTGTTGGTGCAAAATAGGAGGCCGCGATAATCGCTTCACTATTTCCCTCCATCCCTGCATGCGCCATACCCCGCAGAGCGCCGAGGACATAAATATCACCGGTACAAGTTATAATTCCACCCGGATTAACATCTCCCAAAAAGAGTAAGTTTCCATTGTGATGAAGCACTTGTCCTGAACGGATAATTCCTGTCACCGTGTGAATGGGGGGCTTGCCCTGCACTACCGCAGACAATCCGGGTGATTCTACAGACCTGATAAGCAGATTCCCCTTCTGCTTCAAAATCTCCAGAATACTTTCCTTCTGTTCCTCAGTTACTTCCCGACTTCCCAGCTTAATATCCACATGAATGATCGGACCTGTTAGAATATTTTGATGACTGTGCTCCAGCTTAAAACGCAGTTCACCCAGCAAATCCTCAAACTCGCATTGATCGTCAAGCAGGAATACCAGGCCATCTTTGATGCCTTTAATCGTGACATGATTCGATTTCACCGCCATTAGCCTGTCCCTCCCATTTCAATCATTTCGTCCCCGGGACGTCAAATCCCTGCTAACCCGGACAAAATGTGTGTAAAAAGGCCTAGACAGCCTCTTCCTTTTTCACACGAGTGCCCAACCGCTGTAATTGCTTGCGAACTGGGACATAGATGATGAGGGCGAACAGAAAATGGATAAATAAATCAGGAATCATATACTGGGCAAGTGCCCAATTAAAAGTCTGATGATTCAGCTGGAACAGCTGATCAATAGCAAAAAGCATAGAATCCAGCAGAAAACTACCAATCAACACGGCCGCCATCATAATCGGCATCGGTGCACGTCTAGCTGTAAACACAAGCCCCAATAAGTATGCAGACAATCCCATCGCAAAAGAATAAGGGCCGATAATAAACCCGTAGTACACTACGTCATGAATAAGTCCGAAAACAATACCTAGTACCAATGCTGTATGACGACTGTAGTACACAGATACAAACAGAATTACGATATACACAAAATTTGGGACCATTCTTGGATGCCAGCTATCCGGGAGAAGCCATGGAAGAATCGTTCCTTCGGCTATAAACAGTACAAACAGCAGCAGTATTAGAACCTGACCGCGCATCTTCATTATTCCGGTACCTCAGGAGTGTAAAGGACGAGCAGTTCCTTCCAATCCACAAAGCTGGCTGCAGGCTTAATAATCGCTGTCCGTGTTTGGCCGAATTCTCCAACCTGAATTTTCTCCACTGTTCCAATGATTAGGTTTTTGCGGAACTTCCCGCCCGCACCAGACGTAATAATTTGATCGCCCTTTGCGATTGGATCTTTCTCTTCAATGCGAGTCATTTGAAATCTGTTCGTACCCGGATCATAGCTTTCAATCATACCAAACGATTGATTTTCCTTACCCAAGACTGTCGCGGCAATGGCATAAGAATTCGGATTTTTAGGATCCAATGTAGTCAACAGCGTAACGGTGGACGTAAAATTTCCCGTACGGCTAATGACTCCAACGAATCCTTCAAGTGAACTGACTTCCTGACCAACTCTGGCTCCGTCCTTCTCGCCAATATCAATCACGAGTGTTTTGGAATCATTGCTAACGCTGTTCACTTGAGCAACACGATAATCATAATTATTTTTCGCCTTTTGCGTTTGGGTGAACTTCAGTTCATTCTGTAATCTGGCATTTGTTTCAACATAATTATGAGTCTGAATCTGGTCCCGAGTCAGCTTTGCTACGGCTATTTTTAACCGTTCATTTTCTTCGTAAACACTACGCATATTACCAATATCTTTAAAGAAGCCCGCTATTGCTGAAGCGGGCCTGTAAAAGATACCTTGCACAAAGCCAATTGAATCTCTGGCGAACTTCTCGGGCCAGGTTAAGGAATTTCTCTGTCCAAGTGTAATCCCCATAAGGGCAATAAACAGAACGATCCCAATTAATAGAATAAATAGTCTTTTATTGCCAAACAACTTAAACAGTTCCTACACCCCCGATTCAACGTTTGGAACGGACGGCAGAACTGCTGCGCGATTTGAACAAATGAATATTTTCCAGCGCTCTACCGGTACCGATTGCCACACAATCCAGAGGATTTTCTGCCACGATCACTGGCATTCCAGTCTCACCTGCCAGCAGCTTATCCAGGTTGCGCAGTAGTGCTCCGCCACCCGTCAGGACAATTCCTCTATCCATGATGTCCGCCGCCAGCTCGGGAGGGCATTTTTCCAATGTTACTTTGACCGCATCCACGATCGCATTAACTGTATCTGATAATGCTTCGCTAATTTCATCGGAGGTAATCGTAATGGTCTTCGGCAAGCCTGTTACCAGATCGCGTCCGCGAATTTCTGATGTTTCCACTTGCTCTAACGGCATAGCTGAACCAACTTCCATTTTCAACTGCTCAGAAGTCCGTTCTCCAATCATCAGGTTGTATTGACGTTTCACGTATTGGATGATGGACTCGTCCATTTCGTCGCCAGCTACACGTACAGAACGACTAGTTACGATCCCCCCCAGGGAAATAACCGCAACTTCGGTTGTACCTCCACCGATATCGACAACCATACTGCCTGTAGGCTCCCATACCGGCAAATCAGCACCAATTGCCGCTGCAAACGGCTCTTCAATCGTGTACGCCTCTCTTGCGCCTGCTTGCTTGGTCGCATCTTCAACAGCGCGCTGCTCCACAGCAGTAATGCCCGAAGGCACGCAAACCATCACGTTCGGATGACGTGGAAACAAAGAACGTTGTGTTTGCGCCTGACGGATAAAATATTTAATCATCGTTGCAGTCGTATCAAAATCAGCAATGACTCCATCCTTCATTGGACGAATCGCACGGATATTTCCCGGTGTGCGACCGATCATTTTTTTTGCAGATTCCCCAACAGCCTCAATGGTTTTTGTATCTGTACGCAAAGCGACAACAGATGGTTCACGAACCACAATTCCCTTCCCTCTTACGTATACAAGCGTGTTTGCCGTCCCCAAGTCAATTCCCAAATCTTTTGTAAAGCCACCCAGCATGATGTTAATCTCCTTTTCTCTTCCCTGAAATCTGTTATCCCTGTATAAACGGTTTATTCAGGCCGGTTTACCGGTCGTGTTTTAAATGTTTGATTTAAATATTATATTATATCAGACCTTGTTCCTTCAAACTTACAAAGGTCCCGTCCCCGATCACAATATGATCAAGCACGTCGATGCCTACGATGTTGCCCGCTTCCATCAGGCGGCGAGTCAACTGGACATCTTCCGGGCTTGGCTTCGGATCACCGCTCGGATGGTTATGAGCGCAAATAATCGAAGCACTGCTGCATTTAATTGCAGCCCGAAATACTTCCCGAGGGTGCACGATGGCGGAATTCAGGCTACCCATAGATAGTGTTTCCTGAGCAATGACATGGTTTTTGGTATTTAGAAACAGGCATACAAAATGCTCTTTCTGCAAATAGCGAAGCTGCTCAAACAATAGATCTGCCACATCCCGCGGGCAACTAATTACCGGGGTCTCCAAATGGCGCGACAATGCTAATCGTCGACCCAGTTCGATACCCGCCTTTAGCTGTATCGCTTTAGCATTTCCAATGCCCTTAATCCGGGTCAACTCGCTCAGACTCATATCCACCAGCTGACGCAAACTCCCTGCCTGCTGCAAAATACGCTGCGCTAAATGCACAGATGATTCATTTTGTGTTCCTGTACGCAGTAGTATCGCCAGCAACTCCGCGTTGCTCAAGGCTTCCGCCCCATATGTCATCATGCGCTCTCTTGGTCGTTCTTCATGGGGGAGGTCGCGAAGCATCAGTATTTGCGACTCCAGCATATGTTTATCCCCTTTTATGGACGCAACACATTCACTCCAAAATCGGACAGCATGTCCGACAGCAAGGAAAGCGGCAATCCTACGACGTTAAAATAACAACCCTGAATAGATTCCACCAACGTAGCACCCATGCCTTGAATGCCATACGATCCTGCTTTGTCAGACGGTTCACCAGTATTTACGTATGCCACAATTTGCTCTTGGCTCAGAGGCTTCATTGTAACCTCCGTTTGGCGATGTCTAACAAGCATCTTGCCGGTTCCGGTATGTATGCAGGCTACCCCGGTGTACACACGGTGTGTTCTTCCCTGCAATGCAGTCAACATGCGAACCGCATCCGCATGATCAACAGGCTTGCCCAATACCGAATCCTCCAGCACAACAATCGTGTCACTGCCAATCACCAAGCCAGCTTCCTCGGACGGTGCGGCGGTGCGCACGACTGCTTCGGCTTTACGAGCCGCAAGGGTCTCTACGATTTGCTGAGGCGTCCAGCTCTCAGGCGTGCTTTCATCCGCATGACTCGGCACCACCTCAAAGGGGAGTCTCAAATATGAGAGTAATTCCTTCCTTCTTGGTGAAGTCGATGCCAGAATAATGCGGGGCGTAATTTTCCCGTCCATAAGGGAAGCTCCTTTTCATCAGTTAGAGCCTGCGGTACAGCCAGAATGCGGCGATGATGCCGATCAGACTAAGCAGGCTCAATTCAAAATTTATCGTTATGTTGTAGCTGATAATATCCAGATCCGCTCTCGGCGACCAAGATATCGTAGTGGGGTGGGTCAGAAAGGAAAGGACTTTGAACGATTGAAGGGCCTTAGCAATCCAGGCACCCAAAAGCCAACCGAGCAACAAAAACAGTATAAGCATTCCTACATTTTTTTTCATCCTGATCTTCCCTCGCCATTTTTTGACACCTTCATTATTATACGGTGATTTGTACTGCAATACAAACAGAAATCCGGCATGGGGAACTATTTCCAGTTCCTTGCCGGAAAGGATGGCTAATCTATTGTTTTATGAACTGGATAAATTCCTTCTCACGCAAAACATATTCCATCATGGAGGACTGAATCTCCCAAATGTGTTCCTTGGCTGTATTTTTGTTATATTCCCCAAGTGCAGAGACTGCGCTGTTCATCGCCTTTTCAAGTGAGCTTGCGGAGGCGGTCGCTTCCTTGGGCAGACCGGTGGGAAGTGCAGCGATATTTTGTGTCCACTGCTGATGCAGGTCGTTCAACTCGTTCATGTCGGAGGCTGGCACCGTATTTGAACCTTCTTCTCTGAGCAAAGTTGAGGAAAGTCCGCTCAGTTTACCTACTAATGAGCTGCTTAACTGAAAAAAGGTAGTGAGTTTATCAGCATTGCCTCCATAAGCCGCTTTTTCGAATCCAGGTAATTCGAGTTCGCGGACATATAACTCCACCCCTTGTGTCTTCAATTGATTGCTGAGCAACTTGGCTTGCTCCCTATCCGGCGATATTCCTGCATATACCCGGTTTTGATCCTCGCTATCCCCTCCTGCTGCAATGCCTGCCTTCGACAGTTCTTCCTTTGCCTGTAAAGCCCGCTCTGGGGTGCTGAAAACCCCATATTGCAGCAAGTAATAGGTCTGTGGCGGCACTTGAGCCGCTACAACGGTGACAGGGGTAGAATTCTCTTTCACAGACATTGTATCGACATCCACAGATTCTTTAAAAACGGGTACAGCTTCATCAGCAGAAGTATTAGCCCCCGGAACCATACCCCCTCCGTTAAACAGTAACAACATAATATATCCAAACATCCCTCCAGTCACCAACGCACTGGCCACAGAACCGATTAATCTCCATCTAGAAGGGTGAGGTGGACGCTTTCTATACTTTTGACCGGAATAATAAGCCTCCTCAGCCTCATCCTCTTCCAGATTTTCCGGTATAAGATCCGCATCTGACCAGGATGCGGCCGAACGACCAAAAGGGTCGTCCCACCCCTCCTGTACCCTCAATGCTGGAGTAAAGCGCCTACTTGCACTCTTTTTATTTGTCTCCATAGGTTTACTGGTCTCTGAATGTTGTGTAATTCGATTATGGTTCTCTATCCTGCTAGTCCGCTCCATTTCTTTACGCTGGTTATCCGTTTGAAAAAGCTCATCATCGTGGTATAACTTCGTATCATTAATCGTGTCACGCTGTCCGTTCGTAAACATCTCACTTTTGTACGGAAGCACCTGTTGCTTATCCTCCTGGCTTGTCTCTGGCAACTGTTGATCGAACCGGAATGTCATCTTGGCCTTGTTCATGGATGCACTCCCTCCTTGTCCCATACTTCCTCATAGTTTGTTGTATGAGTTAAAGCAAGGAATTATGTCTCTACATTACAAAAAAAGGTATCCCGCCACTTTCGTGTTCGGAATACCCTCAAAATATCTAAAATTCATTGTGTAATAGCCACTGTTAATACGTATTACACTTGTTGTCCGCGAAGATGGCGTGCTAACGCATCGCCAGCTTTCCAAATGTCTCCTGCTCCCATCGTCAACACGAGATCACCCGGCTGTAACCGATCTTTCAGCTCTTCGATCACGGCTTCTTTGGTCGGTAAATAGATTGCATTCGCATTGCTGTTTTGGACGATTAAATCCACGAGCTTGGAAGAATGCACACCTTCAATCTGTTTTTCTCCCGCTGGTGAATAAATATCGGTAATGATCACTTCACTAGCCTCGCTAAACGCACGGCTGAACGCATCCAGTAGGAAAAAGGTACGACTGTAGCGTTGTGGCTGGAACACGGCAATTATACGCTTGCCAGTTGCTCTGGCTGCACTGATCGTAGCTTCAATCTCCGTTGGATGATGCGCATAGTCATCAATAATCAAAATGTCATTGCCTTCACCCAGCACCTGGAACCGGCGTTTCGCTCCGTGAAATTCCACAATAGTTGCAGCAATTTGTTCAAATGGAATCCCTGCTTCCAAACATGAAATCACAGTAGCCATCGCATTATACATGTTATGTTTACCCGGTACAGATAATTCAATCGTTCCGAGAGCTGTTCCCTTACGGTTCATAGTAAAGCTTAATCGGCGATCGCCTAATTGGATATCTGTCGCCATATAATCCGCTTCATGCTCTACCCCATAAGTAATGACCCGAGTTTGAAGCTTAGGCAGCATCTCCCGGATGTTCTGATCATCGGCGCATACAATAGCTGCTCCATCCGGTCGAATTTGGCTCAAAAATTGCACGTAGGCACTTTTCAGGCGATTGAAGTCCCCATCATAATTTTCCAAATGGTCTGCTTCAATATTGGTTGCGATGCCCTGCCAAGGATGATATTGCAGAAAAGAGCCATCACTCTCATCCGCCTCGGCTACGACAAACTCGCTTTTACCCGCTTTGGCGTTCGTCCCCAAATTCGTGATTTCGCCGCCAATAATATACGTTGGATCAACGTTACATCTCTCCATAACCAGAGCGATCATAGAAGAGGTCGTCGTTTTACCATGCGCACCCGCAACCGCAATTCCCTTACGTTCGTTAAGCAAGCGAGCCAGCATCTGAGAACGGTGCAGTGTTGGAATATTCAATTCTTCCGCTGCCACCCGCTCTACATTGTCACGTGACAATGCTGTTGAATAGACAACAATATCCGCGCCCGCAATATGTTCAGGCGTGTGTCCAATGTATATTTTTGCGCCTTTTGCCGCTAATTTTTCTGTCAGCTCTTGTGATGCCACATCTGAGCCAGTCACGGTATACCCCATCTCCAGCATGACCCGAGCAATCGCGCTCATCCCGTAGCCGCCGATACCGATAAAATGAACATGTTCCGAAGTAATCAACAAATTTCACCAACCTTTTTCCGAATCGGTTTGATACATAAGGGTAGCCCGTACATCCGCAATAAGGTACAGCGTGCCGGACACCACCCCCAGATCTTCCGCTTCCGTATGTGACTGGAGCAGACCCAGAGCCTTTTTCCAGTCACCTTCTACAATAATTTTTAAGTGTGTTTTGGCATAAGACGGCCGCAGCTTCTCCACGAGATGAGCCAAATCAGCGGCATTCATTTTGCGGCGAAAATTGGGCTCGGTCAGGATAAGCGTATCCACTAGTGGCAGTATATGCTGCAAGTATGCTTCATGATGCTTGTTTGACAGCATTCCCATCATTAAAACCAATTTTTTGTACGAGTACACTTGAGGAAGGCTCTTGGCCAGCGTCTGTGCCCCTTCTGGATTATGAGCCCCATCAAGCACAATCCTCGGCGAGGTACTGACTTGTTCGAGACGTCCTGCCCACGCAGCTTGCCTAAAGCCCTCCAGCAATTCCTCATCATCCAATACAAAAGCCATATACTGACGTAAGACTTCAAGTGCCATCATGGCTCCTGCCGCATTAGAACATTGATGCTCGCCTAACAACGTGATGTCAATTTCCATATGTCGGAAGGGTCCCGCGAATGAAAAGGTCTGACCTGTTTCATCCCCGTTTAGCCGTTCATACGTAAATTGTTCTCCTGCCAGGTACAAGGTAGCTCCTTGCTTGGCCGCCGTTTCACGTATGACTTGAATCGCCTCGGGCTGGGAAACACAACTGACGACAGGGACACCTGGCTTGATGATCCCGGCCTTTTCCCTTGCAATCTGTTCCAGTGTATCTCCCAAAATATCCGTATGGTCATAGCCGACATTCGTAATGACCGAGACGATAGGGTTCACGATATTAGTTACATCCATCCTTCCCCCGAGACCCGTTTCCCATACCACAACATCTGGAAAAGATACCGTAGCATAGTACAAAATAGCTAACGCTGTGGATACCTCAAACATCGTAGGTGAGCCCAACTCACTATCTGCGATTTCTTTCACCAACGGATATAAGCGATTGGCCAGCGAAACCAGCGTTTCATCTGGAATATCGGTCCCGTTGAATTGAAAACGGTTTGTAAATCGAGTGATGTAAGGAGAAGTAAAGGTTCCTACATCGTATCCACACTTCATTAGCACAGAGGTTAGAAAGGCACATGTCGAGCCCTTGCCGTTAGTCCCCGCAATATGAATAAATTTCAGATGCCGTTGCGGATCACCCAGCCTACTCATCAGCTGTTCGATTCGTTCCAGTCCGGGTCTAATGCCAAACGGGATTAACCCGTTAATCCATTCCACTGCTTCATCATAACTTTGTAAAGGAGCTATGTCGCCGCCCCTGATCGTATCTGACATCCTCTTCACCTTCAGGTCATTTTATTGTGAGTGAAATTATGCTTTGAGTTCTTCAATACGTGCGATAACTTTAGCGCGCTTATCTGAGTAATCGGCTTGTTTGGCCTTTTCTTCCTCGATGACTTTGGCTGGTGCCTTCGCCACGAAGCCTTGGTTAGACAGCTTTTTCTCCACGCGCTCCACTTCACTGTTCAAATGCTGAAGTTCTTTTTCCAGTCTGCTAATTTCCTGGGCAATATCTAGCAGTCCGGCTAACGGCAGGTATAGCTCTGCGCCGCTAACGATAGATGTCATGGCTTTATCTGGAGCGGTGAACTCTAATCCCGCGTCGAATTCAGACGTATTACAGAATCGGCGCACATACTCCCCATTGCGGTTAATGATATCAAGAACGGCTTGATCGCCGGGTTTTATGAGCAATTCAACTTTTTTACTCATCGGCACGTTGACTTCAGCGCGGATATTGCGTACAGCGCGAATAACGTCGATCAGCAAATTCATTTCAGCGACCGCATCTTTATCCTCGAAAGCAGGATCATAAACAGGCCAAGCGGCCAGTGTGATCGTTTCTCCCTCATGCGGAAGATGCTGCCATATTTCTTCGGAGATAAACGGCATGAACGGATGAATCATGCGCAATGTCCGATCCAATACATATGCAAGTACGGATTGTGTTTTCTTTTTCGCCTCTGCATTTTCGCCATACAGGGAAAGCTTCGCAAACTCAATGTACCAGTCGCACAAATCATCCCAAATAAAGTTATACAGAAGGCGGCCTGTCTCGCCAAATTCATAAGCATCTATTAGACGCGTGATGTCACGTGAAGTTTCGTTTAGACGGTGCAGAATCCAACGATCAACGGTGCTCAAGTCACCAGTAATGTCTATATCTGCCGCAGTGACACCTTCCAAATTCATTAGTGCAAAACGTGATGCATTCCAGATTTTATTGGCAAAGTTACGCGCCTGCTCCACACGTTCCCAGCGGAAACGAAGGTCTTGTCCAGGCGTGCTGCTGGTGGAGATCATATAACGCATTGCATCCGTACCATATTGGTCGATGACGTCGAGCGGATCAACACCATTGCCCAGAGATTTGGACATTTTTCTTCCATCTGCATCACGAACCAAGCCGTGCATAAGTACGTCCTTGAATGGAATCTCTTCCGTAAACTCCAGCGCGGTAAAGATCATACGCGATACCCAGAAATAAATAATGTCGTAGCCTGTAACTAGAACATTCGTCGGATAATAGCGTTTGAGATCCTCTGTTTGCTCAGGCCAACCCAGGGTCGAAAACGGCCACAAAGCTGAGCTGAACCAAGTATCGAGCACATCTTCATCCTGTATGAGCTTTCTGCCGGCATATTCCGGCAAAGTTGTAGGGTCCTCCGCCGATACAATCACTTCTCCGGTCTCCTCGTCGTACCAAGCCGGAATCCGGTGTCCCCACCATAATTGACGGGAAATACACCAATCACGTACATTTTCAATCCAATGCAGATAAGTACGCTCAAAGCGATCCGGCACAAAGTTTACACCCTTGCCCGCCTTCTGTGCTTCAATCGCTTTAGCTGCCAGAGGCTTCATTTCTACGAACCATTGCGTGGACAGATAAGGTTCTACAACTACCCCTGTACGCTCACTGTGACCTACCTGGTGCACATGCTCTTCAATGTGAATCAGTACGCCCTGTTCCTTCAAATCAGCAACAATTTGCTTACGGCAATCGCTGCGATCCAGTCCCTGATATTTGCCTGCTTCGGCATTCATCGTTCCCGTCTCGTCCATCACCGTAATTTGCGGCAATTGGTGACGTTGTCCCATTTCAAAGTCATTTGGATCGTGAGCTGGTGTGATTTTAACCGCGCCACTACCGAAATCTTTATCCACGTAGTCATCTGCAATGATCGGAATTTCCCGTCCGATGATTGGAAGCACAAGCATTTTACCGATCATGTGCTTGTAGCGGTCATCTTCCGGATGTACAGCAACAGCTGTATCGCCCAACATCGTTTCAGGACGTGTAGTAGCCACCGTAATAAATCCGCTACCGTCTTTCAAAGGATATTGCAGGTGATACAGATTTCCGTTCACCTCTTTGTATTCCACTTCAATATCCGACAGTGCAGTACGTGCAGCAGGGTCCCAGTTAATGATGCGTTTACCGCGATAAATCAGGCCCTTTTTGTATAGTTTTACGAATACTTCGCGTACCGCTTTGGACAGTCCCTCATCCAATGTAAAACGTTCACGAGAATAATCGAGGGAAAAACCCATTTTCTCCCATTGATTGTGGATGTTGTCCAGATAAAGATCCTTCCATTCCCACACTTTCTCCAAAAACTTCTCGCGGCCCAAATCATAACGAGTCAGGCCTTCTTCACGCAGCTTCTGCTCTACCTTTGTTTGCGTCGCAATCCCTGCATGGTCTGCACCCGGCAACCACAAGGCATCATAACCCTGCATCCGTTTGGCGCGGATAATAATATCCTGCAAAGTAAAGTCAAGCGCATGCCCAATATGCAACATACCTGTAACATTTGGTGGTGGAATAACGATTGTAAAAGGCTCTGCCTCTGGATGTTGTCCGGCACGGAAATAGCCCTTCTCCATCCAGGTTTTGTACCATTTTTGTTCTGCTGATTTGGGATCATACGTTGTTGGCATTTCCAAGGTTGTCTTGTAGTCTTGTTCTGACATATCAGGATACCTCCATGATTTTTCAATTGGCAAATAAAAAAAGCCCTTCATCCTCAAAGGACGAAAGGCTGTTCTCTCGCGGTACCACCTTTGTTTCACCCCTAGTGTATGTATCCACGGATCCATTACACATGGTGTGACACTTTATGCAGATAACGGTTGCGGACCGGCCTTATTCTACCGTGAACCTCTACCCTTCCGAAGGAATGAAATGAGGAACCGTTCAAACAGGCGACTCCCGGGTGACTTCGGCCAGTAGCTTCCTGCGGAACCTCACAGCGCTGCAATTCCACTCTCTGAAGGGCTTGCTGCCTACTCTTCCCGATCTCAGTCTTTCAATAACTATACCACATCATACATTTCCCATTGACTATAGTCAACACCCTTTTCTCATTGACGATGTCAACACTCCGCTGCATGTTTCAGTAGCCGGATCAAGGGATGTACAATACCTGCCCTTCTTCCACATGATGCTCTGCCAATCTGTTATACAATTGTAGCTCCCGGGGGCTAAGCTGATAACGGTCTGCTATCGTTTCCAGTGTATCCTCGCGCTGTACAATGCATAACCGCACCTTGCAGAAAGGCGTTTCATCCTTTGTATGGAAAAAAAGGTTTTTCCATTTGGCATCCTCACGCTCTTCGTCGGCTTTCTGATCCTGTTCTTGCGTTTCATGTTCCAGCTGCTGCTGGTGTTCCGCTTCCTTCACCGAACGGCTGGATTGAAGCAATGATGAGTAGACAACCGGGTCTGGCTCGTCTGCTCCTTCATCCTTTTTACTGTTAAGCGCCACACGCATCTCTGGCTTTTCCTCAGTAAAGGTATCATGAACTTCATGGTTTACCTGTTCTGACGCTTCAGGCCTGAAATCGGAGTCATTCCCCTGACTTACTTCCAACTGCGGCTCCAGATAAATCTCCGACTCTGTGGCAGAATGCGACTCAGACAGTAAAGGATCGTTTGCTACATTGGGAGATGCAGAGGATACTTTGGGCTTGTTCTCTTCCGACCCTGCTTCCTCTTGCTGAAATGCCCACACTTCCGGCGTCTCCTGCTGATGCTTAACTTCGGAGGAACTGTCTTCCACTTCTTTTCCCGT
Source organism: Paenibacillus ottowii (assembly GCF_050516475.1). NCBI lineage: Bacteria > Bacillati > Bacillota > Bacilli > Caryophanales > Paenibacillaceae > Paenibacillus > Paenibacillus ottowii. The sequence goes on from NZ_CP191577.1 coordinate 4,087,649, forward strand.
CCACGGCTCATAAAATCGGTTCGGGTCTACTATCGGATCATAAGCTTGCTGCTCCAATGATGACTTTTGTTCCCCTTGAACCTCTTCTGGTGATTGTCCCCAGTAGGCTGTCTCCTGTTGTGCTACTACTGTGTATGAAGTTTCCGGGTCTGTAATGTTGTTGATTACCGAGTCTTGGCTAGGATAGGTCTCTTCATGACGATACTCTCCATCGCCGGAAAGAGATGGAGCCGGATGCTCAGGCGAATGCACTACAGTAAATTCATCATCCAGCCAAACCGCTGTCTCCTCTGCATGCGAGCTTTCCACCCCATGCAAAGAAAGAACGCCTGTAATGTTTAGACTGCGTAAAGAGAGCAGGTCCACATCGAAATTTTCAATCTCTACGGATATATCTTCCAATCTCCCTACCCGGTTCAGTGGAATGGTAATTTCCACAGGGATCAAATGATGAAGCTCACTCGTAATCTGTTCAGGTGTGCGGTACACGCCCTCCAGCAGCAAATGCCCTCGCAAAGCGGCATGGTCGCCGTGGGTTACAACCTGAATGCGTGGCAGAAGCTCAATTTCCTCCAATTCGGCAATCCCGGCAGCTTCCTCCGTCAAATGAATGCGTTCATAAATATCAAAACGCAAGCCTTGCGGCTGATCATTCTGTTGTTTATTCAAGGATGGCATCCTCCTTTGGGCAGCCTCCGCACATCCTCTGACTCGTGTCAGGCGCACGGAAACTCCATATTGCAAACCGTTTCTAGGTTCAAGTATATGCGCCAAAATAGAAGGCATGCCATCTTTTATAGCTGTTTATACAGCTTTTGAAAATCATCGGGCCAAGCATCCTCCACGTTTATCGTTTCGCCGCTCAGCGGATGACAGAAGGTGAGCCGCTCTCCGTGAAGAGCCTGCCTGTCAAAATCAGCAGCACGCCCCCCATACAATACGTCCCCAAGCAAAGGGTAGCCAGCATGACTAAGATGTACGCGGATCTGGTGCGTCCGACCTGTCTCCAGCGTCAGATACACGAGACTGACCGCACTCGGCCCACTTCCCCATACTTCGCCAACTTCTACATGGGTAACCGCCTTCTGTCCAGTTGGAGATACGCGGCGGCGCTGTTTATGATGCCTGTCCTTGCCAATCGGCCAATCCAACGTGCGCAGCGATCGAGGCACTTTCCCTCGTACCAAAGCTACATAGCGACGGCCGATGTCCTTAGCTCTCATTTGTTCGTCCAGCTTGAGCAACGCAAATTCATTTTTGGCATATAACACCGGGCCTGTCGTATCCACATCCAGACGGTGCACATGTCGTACTGCTGTATGAATGTCGTTGATTTCATAATAGGAGGCGACAGCATGATCCAGCGTCAGCGGGCCATCCTTTACACCGCCGTCTGGATGGACTGCCATACCCGCTGGTTTGTGTACGACCAGGCAAAAATCATCCTCATACAATACCATCAAATCATACCACCGTGGAATGACGCCAAGGTCCACTACAGGAAAAAGGGCCAGCCGCAGCCGGTCCCCTGTAAGTTCAATCCCTTTTTTATGCCGTAGCCTGCGCCACAGCTTGTCTGGTAATCCCAGACGGTTCAGTAACCAGCGATCCACAGCTTCAGCGCGATCTACAAGCTCAACGCGATTTTCAGCGGCTGCAATTTCTCGCCCTGGTGTGATTTCCAGCCACGGTCCTCTTCTTTTCCAGCTGCCTTTCCAGCTCATAGACGTTTGAGTGCGCGATAGTTCGCTTCAATGGTCGCATCAATATCCTCAACCGTATGCACACCTGATACGAACATGCCCTCAAATTGAGATGGAGCCACACTAACGCCCTCATTCACCAATTCAGTAAAGTAACGGCGGAAGTGGTCTTGATTACTCGTTTTAGCAGTATCAAAATTGACAACCTTCTCGTCTGTGAAAAACGGACATACCATGGAACCGACACGGTTGATCGTGACAGGAATACCCAGTTCACGCGCGTTACGTTCGAATCCGGCTTGAAGCCGTGCTGCCCGCTCTTCCAGACGATCATATACTTCCGGTGTCAGCAATTTAAGCGTCGAATAGCCTGCTGCCATCGCCAGCGGATTTCCGCTTAGCGTACCCGCCTGATAGATGGGTCCAGCTGGCGCGATTTGCTCTAGAATGTCGCGACGTCCGCCATAAGCACCTACAGGCAGGCCACCACCAATGACTTTGCCCAGACACGTAAGATCCGGCGTCACACCAAAGCGTCCCTGAGCGGAATGAAGCCCCACTCGGAATCCAGTCATCACTTCATCAAAAATCAACAGACTTCCGTACTGCTGGGTTACCTCACGCAAACCCTCCAAAAATCCAGGCTGTGGCGGTACAACCCCCATATTGCCAGCTACCGGCTCGACAATAATTGCAGCAATCTCTTCACCAAATTTTTCAAAAGCTAGCTTCACCGACGCCAAATCATTATAAGGGACGGTGATGGTATGGGTGGCCACGACTTCAGGTACACCCGGACTATCGGGCAGACCTAATGTCGCAACACCAGAGCCTGCTTTAATTAGCAAGCTGTCCGCATGACCGTGATAAGAGCCTTCAAACTTAAGGATTTTGCTACGTTTTGTAAATCCACGTGCAAGTCGTATCGCACTCATGGTTGCCTCGGTTCCCGAGTTGACCATTCGAACAATGTCCATGGAAGGAACACGCTCACATACGAGCTTGGCCATTTCCGTTTCTGCCAGCGTTGGGGCTCCGAAGCTGGTTCCTTTTACAACAGCAGCCTGTAAGGCTTTAACCACTTCGGGGTGCGCATGGCCCATGATAAGCGGTCCCCATGAACATACATAGTCGATATAGGATTGACCGTCGATATCATATACACGCGATCCTTCCCCACGATCAATATATACCGGTGTTATACCCACGGATTTAAATGCACGAACCGGACTGTTTACGCCACCCGGAATATATTGTTTTGCCTCATCAAAGGCTGCTTTGGAACGCGTATCCTTGCGTACCGTTCGTTGTTCGTCGATCATTATAATCACTCCTGTCTTCTGAAAAATACCTTATTGCTTCAACCATCTGGCCGCATCCTTGGCAGAATAGGTAATAATCATATCCGCACCCGCACGCTTCATGCTTGTCAGAATCTCCATCACCATTGCTTTTTCATCAATCCAGCCTTGAAGAGCTGCCGCCTTGACCATCGCATACTCACCGCTGACGTTGTAAGCCACCAAAGGCAGATCAAATTGATCTTTGATGGTGCGCATTACATCCAGATAAGAAAGAGAAGGCTTCACCATCAGCATGTCCGCACCCTCAAGCACATCGGACTCCGCTTCACGCAACGCCTCACGAGCATTGGCAGGGTCCATTTGATAGGATTTGCGGTCACCAAACTGCGGTGCAGAATCAGCCGCTTCTCGGAAAGGGCCATAAAAAGCAGACGCATATTTGACGGAATACGACATAATCGGAATATGTGAAAATCCTTCCAGGTCGAGTCCCTGGCGAATCGCCTGTACAAAACCGTCCATCATATTAGAGGGAGCGATAATATCTGCACCAGCTCTGGCCTGTGAAACGGCTGTACGTACCAGCACCTCCAGCGATTCATCATTCAATACTTCACCGCATACCTCACCATCATGCTCATGCATGTGCACCATACCGCAGTGTCCATGGTCCGTAAACTCACACAAGCAAGTGTCTGCCACGACCAGCAATTCGGGATAACGGGACTTAATCAAACGAGTAGCCTCCTGCACAATACCATTGTCCACAAAAGCTGAAGTCCCTACACTGTCCTTGGTTTCTGGTATGCCAAACAGGAGCACAGCAGGAATGCCAAGCTCACTAATTTCTTTCAGCTCTTCCTCCAGCCGATCCAGAGAAAAACGATATACACCTGGCATGGAACTAATCTCCTGTTTCACTCCAGTGCCAAATGTTACGTAGATCGGTTGAATAAAATCAGCCGGATTCAATACCGTCTCACGCACCATGCTACGGATAGCAGTCGACTGGCGCAAACGACGATGTCTGGTAAAAGGAATGCTCATATCTATAAACCTCCATTTTTTTATACATTCATTTTTTATACATTCATTTGTCAAAATTAAAAATTTATAATGTCATAACAGTACTTGATTGTTTCCAGTCACATAACGATTGAATGAGGCTTTCAATGGTTGCCTTCTCTGACATCAAACTGACAGTCAGGCCGGCTTGGGTTGCTGTCTCACCCGTCAAGGGGCCGATCACAGCGATCGTAACTCCCTTCAGCAGCGACACTGGATCACTGATCCCCATTTGTTTGAGGGCTTTCAAGAAAAAGGTTACGGTTGAGGAACTGGTAAACGTAATCGCATGAATGGCACGTTCCTCAAGCAGTTTGAGGAGCTCGTCATCCTGTGTATTGGCCGCCAGCACCGTTTGATACAAGTCAGCCTCGGTCACATGAAGTCCCCTCTCCCTCAGCTGATCCGGCAACCAGGAGCGAGCAAGATCACCTCTTGGAAGAAATACGCTTTGCCCTGCCTGCAAATCCTGCTCAAACGCCTCAAGCAATCCCTCTGCCTGAAAAGGTCCTTCGATCTGTTCTGCTACAATTCCACGCTTCCGAAGCGCATCGGCCGTAGCCGGTCCAACAGCGGCAATACGAGCTTTGTATAAAGAACGCACATCCTTCCCCTGTTCCTTTAAGTGAGTGAAAAAGTATTCCACTCCGTTAACGCTGGTAAAAAACACCCAGTCATATTCAGGAAGTCGCGTAAATGCCTCTTTAATTTTCTGTTTTGTTGGCTCGTCCGAAGGGACAACCGTCTGGATAACTGGGAATTCATAAGGTTCACCGCCAAGCTCCTCAATCCGGTGAACCAGACTGCTGGCCTGTGCGCGTGCGCGGGTAACCAAAATTCGCTTTCCAAACAAAGGCATATCCTCTGCCCATTTTAACTGTTCACGCTGATTGACCACTTCTCCGACAACGATGACGGCGGGCGGTTGAAAATTGGCTGCCTTCACCTTGGCTTCAATATCCGCCAGCGTACCCACTAGCGTATCTTGCTCGGCGCGGGTCCCCCAACGGATCAAAGCAACTGGAGTATCGGACGGCTTACCGTGCTTTATCAGCTGATCACTGATATAGCCGATCTTCGCTACACCCATCATAAAAATCAGTGTACCCGTTGCGTTCGTAACTTTATCCCAATGAATACTTTTATCGAGTTTATCTGGACTTTCATGACCTGTAATGATCGACAGCGACGAGGCCATATCCCGATGCGTAACAGGAATGCCTGCATAGGCAGGCACGCTGATAGCTGATGTAATGCCAGGTATGATTTCATAGGAAATACCGTGTTTACGCAGCAGCCCAGCTTCCTCGCCGACTCGTCCAAAAATCGTAGGGTCTCCCCCTTTGAGCCGGACGACTGTTTTTCCTTCCAAGGCTAAATCCACCAGCAGCTGATTAATATCCTCTTGCTTCATGGTGTGACGATCTGGCAGCTTGCCGACATATATTTTTTGGGCCCCTGGCTTCATCAGTCCCAAGAGACGAGGGCTTGCCAGTCTGTCATATACAATGACATCGCCCAGTTGAATGCATTCCCAACCTTTGACCGTAATTAATCTCGCATCTCCGGGTCCTGCACCTACTAAATATACCTTTCCCACCATTCCATTATCCCCTCACCTGCGCCAGAATCTGTTCCGCTCCTTTGGCAATCAAACTGGCCGCCACCGCTTCTCCCAACTTCTGCGGATCTTTCCCCTGGAGCGTTTCCTTCAAAATAACCTCGCCATCTGGCGAGCCTACCATCCCTGTAAGACTGATTTCTTGACCAGCCCAGACCGCATGAGCCCCGATCGGCACTTGGCATCCCCCATTTAACACACCCAAAAAGGTTCGTTCTGCTGCAACCGTGGCCGAGGTATCTCGGTCGCTGTAGAGGTTCAGCAATGCCAATAGCTCTTCATCGCTCGCGCGACATTCAATGCCAAGCGCTCCCTGCCCCACTGCCGGCAAACATGCTTCCACCGGTATATAGGACGTAATTCGGTCTTTCCAGCCCATGCGGTGCAAGCCTGCTGCCGCCAGAATGATGGCATCAAAACCTTCCGTCTCCAGCTTTTTCAGACGGGAATCAATATTACCGCGTACGGGTTCCAATTGTAGATCAGGTCGCATGGACTTGATTTGACTTGCTCTGCGTAAGCTACTGGTGCCCACCTTGGCTCCTGAAGGCAAATCCTCCAGACTCTTGGCTCCCAATGTGATCAGGCAATCACGCGGGTCCTCACGGCGCGGTACAGCGCCGTTGACAAGACCTTCCGGCAATTCGGACGGCATATCCTTCATACTATGTACTGCCATATCAATTTCACCGGCCAGCATGGCCTGTTCAATCTCTTTGACAAAAAGTCCTTTGCCACCCACTTTGGATAGGGTTACATCCAATATCCGATCACCCTTGGTCAGGATCTTCTTGACGACAAATTCTAAATCCAATCCATGCTCCGCGCACAGTGCATTCAAATCCTTAATGACATGCCCGGTCTGAGTTAACGCCAAAGCGCTCTGTCTGCTGCCTACCACAATTGTTCGCATGTTATTCCTCCTGATTTTGCGCAATCCATAGATCTATTTCTTGTTCAGTCCAAGCCGTAAATTCATGACGTCGTATTTGATCCAAAATTCCGCTATTCGCCATGCGTCTTAGTAGTTTGGTCCTCTGCTGTGGGGAACTTACCTTGCGTTTGATGATCTGTCGCATATCGTGCATAAAATCCAGATAAGGCTCGTATTCGCTGCCGAACAACGTATCCAAGGCTGATGTAATATCAGCGGTCACAGCGGGACCTGCCCCTTCTGTGGAAATACTAATCGTCAGTCTCCCTCGTCGAATGATACCCGGCGTTATAAAATCTCCCTCTTCCGAGCGATCCGTCACATTTACCAGTATACCCCTTTGCCGGGCCTCATGCGCAACCTCATTATTCACTTCTCTCTGGTTCGTCGCCGCAAATACAAGAAAGGCTCCCTGGAGGTCACCCTCGCGATATACGCGATTTACCCAGTGGAGCTGCTTGTGATCGGCCAGGATCTTTAAATCCGGCGTTATATTCGGGCTAATGACGGTGATGAACGCCCCACTTTCCATCATCCCCTTAACCTTTCGTTCCGCAATCCTGCCGCCGCCTACAACACAACAGACCTTATTCTTACAATTCAACGAAATCGGGACAAAATGCTGCAACTGGCTTTTCACTCTCCCGTCCACTGATGAAATACAGACCAGGAATTCAGCAAAAAATTAAGAATCAATAGCGTGTAGCCGACCAAAGACCACTTTGCCATAATAAGACCTGAACGCTGGTTCAATCTTTTGCTCACTAAAAATACAATATACACACATAAAGCAATTGCTGTCATCAGCACTTTGGTATCTAGTAAAAGACGCCAGCGTTCCTCGGCAATAATAGAAATAACAGCGACGACAATAGAAACTCCCAGCAGAGGAGTACCAATTAACAGCGCCATATGCGTATACCGATCCATCATTTCCAGGCTTGGCAGGCGCCTAATCGTGTCATTCCATTTCTTTACTTTCAATTTACGATGCAAAAACAGATATAACCCCGAAAACACAGCGGCTACCGTCATTGCGACAAAGCCAAGATTAGCTAGTGCAATATGAATCAGAAGCAGCCCATGCACGGTGTGCCAATTGCCAAGCGGGTTGTCGATCGGCACCATCCATATATTGTTGAGCACAAGAACAGCAAAGCTAATGATATTAAGCAACAATACTGCGAATTCGGATCTTTGATAACGTGACAGAATTAAAGAAATCAGTACCAAAATAAATGAGAATAGAAACAGAAAATCGTAGGGCACAAAAATAGGAAGATGACCTTCATTCCAGGTTCTCATTCCCATATAAACAAGCTGGAGCACTACAACGACAACAAGAAGCCCTGTACCTGTCCGTTTTGCATTCGCATTGCGACGAATTCCATCCGAAAATACAAACAGAAGGCTCAGGGCAAAAACATAAATCATTGAATCATATATAAGTATGCCTGAGGACACGTCTGTTCACCCACCTTACAGGCTGGCCGGCGCAAACGACGCTGGCAAAGACTGATCCTGACCGGTTTTTCCATGAACCCCAGCCTCCGGCTTTATTAATGCAGATGCATCGCTTTTATCTACTTTCTGAGCGGCGTCCTCCAAACGATCCTCCAGAGCAAAAATGTGGCTAAACATGTCCAGCGCCTCACTTCCCTGCTTTTGGACAGCCATTTCTTTGACGCGATTGATCGGATCATGCATCATCTGATTCAGCATACTTTTCGTCAAACGGCTTATGACCTTACGCTGCCGTTCATCGAGCTCGGGAAGCTTGTTGAACAAGCTTTCCAGCGTATCCTGATGTATAGACTCCGCTTTTTCTTGTAGTGCACGAATCACCGGACGCACTCCCATCGTTTTCAACCATTGATAAAACTCGCTAAGCTCATCTTCAATCATATGCTCGATTTTAGCAGCCTCAGTACGACGCATTTCCAGATTGCTCTCAACGATCCCTTCAAGATCGTCAATATCATATAGGAAAACATTCTGCAAATCGCCAATCGCCGGATCCAGATCGCGCGGAACCGCGATATCAATCATAAACAAAGGACGGGACTGACGACGTTTCATACTAGCTTCAACGCGGCTGCGATCCAGAATATATCCCTGAGCACCCGTCGAGCTAATCACAATATCCACATCCGCCAACCGATTTATGCCTTCCTCCATCGTAACTGGCGTTCCGTTAAACTTGGAGGCTAGGTCTTCCGCGCGGGACAAAGTTCGATTTGCTACAATCACCTCAGCAGCTCCGCCGCTATACAAATGCTTAACGGTGAGCTCGCTCATTTTACCAGCACCGAGGATCAGTACCTTTTTATCCGTAAACATCCCGAAAATCCGTTTGCCCAGTTCAACGGCTGCATAGCTAACGGACACGGCGCTTTCTCCAATAGACGTCTCCGAATGGGCACGCTTGCCCAATGTGACGGCCTGCTTAAACAACATATTAAACCACGTTGCCGTAATTTTCTGGGATTGAGCCTGAAGAAAAGCATTCTTTACTTGTCCCAAAATTTGTGTTTCTCCGATGACCATAGAATCCAGACCACAAGTCACACGGAACAAATGCCGAATTGCCTGTTCGTCCTCATATATATATAAATGTTGTGTAAACTGATCACGAGGAATGCCAAACCATTGCTCCATAAAACTGCGTATAAAATAACCGCACATGTGAAGGCGGTCCACCACAACATATATTTCAGTCCGATTGCAGGTTGCGACAACTACGCCCTCCAACACACTTTTGGTAAGTTTGAGTTGTTCCAGCGCTTTGGGCAAATCCTGTTCTGCAAATGTAAAACGTTCCCTGACTTCCACAGGCGCCGTACGATAATTCAACCCAACAACGACGATGTGCATTGTAAATTCACCTGCCTAAACTATAATAAGAATAATCACTGTTCTCATAAACTATGTTAATTATATCACAGAAGTCCGAATCCCCTTCGGCTGTTTTATGAATTGTTTATGAAAATTGAATGACTTTCATGAACGTTAGCCTATTCTGTATGACTTGGTTTAGTGTAGACCACTTTTAAAACAAATAACCATGGAAATGTTCCATGGTTATTGATATAGGAAGCACATACGACTCCATAAAAAAGAAATTTTACACTAACTCAGCCAGCTTGCACTCCGGAGATTCCACTTGAAGTTCTCCCAAGCCGCGAATCAGCTTCTTCGCATATGTTTTTTTCGGTTTTAGAACGGATACCAGGTAATTAATTGCCAGCTGCGGATCAACAGTTTCACCACAAGTATAGCAATCAATAGCGGCAAACCCTTTCTCAGGATACGTATGAATAGAGAGGTGACTCTCCGACAACAGTACAAGCACGGTAGCTCCCTGTGGTTCGAATTGCTTGGATTGAACGGACATCACCGTTGCTCCGCAAGCTTCAGCAGCTTCTACTAATTGAGCCTCCAGAAACTGTGCATCATTCAGTAATTCAAACTCTACACCCCAAGTATCTACGGCAACGTGTCTTCCGAAAGTAGAGTATTCCAATTCCATCTTTCGGTTCCCCCTTCCTAGGAATAAAATGTTTGATAAAATTTCATCCGCTAGGACCTACGTCATTCACTTCCCGAGGGATAACCTCTCGCAACATTCAATGTCCTGAGTGAATCCTGGTTCCTATATTCATATTCAATTTCAACGAGATTAAAAATAACATCTATATGCAGCAAATGCAATCATTTTTTCGAATAAAAAAGCCCCTTTCGGTAAGGAAAGGAACTACACTGCATAACAATTCACTTCATATATTCAAAGCCTTTTTAAGCTTCCAGTGCAAATAATTTGGAGCAACTCTCCCGAAGCTTGTGGTCAATCTGTTCTAGCTCAGAGAAAGTACGCGCCAAATTCCGCTCGTCAAGTAACGAATTAATGAGATTGTATACATCTGATATTTCATTTTCGACATCCTGATGTTGAAAAAGATGTTGCAGTTCTTGCACTGTATTTCTATATTCAAACACCAGCCTGGAGCCTTCCGCATTCTTTTCCATAATTTTACGAACTGCACCTTCATTATAAAAATACACCATAGTGAATCCTTGATACATTCGATAAACAATACCTTCACCCTTAAAGCGAACAAATAGTTGGCGTATAAACAGGGTCAACTGGGGATGAACTAAGCGGCAAGTCAATTCACAGACAAACGCTCCCTCTTTGGCTTCAAAAAACAAATGAACTTCCTCACCTGCAATATGCTCCAGAACGATTTCCTGTCTCCCGTGATCCAGAACTTTAATATGATAATGCACCTGGGGATCATCCACTGCCTGCAAAAATTCGTCCATTTGGTTTTCTGACAAGGTCAAAGTCGTTTTTACATACTCTGTGGCTAACCGCTGTGCCATACCAATCTCCTCAATTCTATCCTGTACCTTTAGTGTAAGCTTTGTGCTTTATTATACATCAGACCTGCAGCGCTTTTCTTGCGCACCAAATCATAAATATCCGCCATTCCTCGGAAATAAACGGAAAATAACGGAGCTACGGCTGTATTATCCTCGCTAGGCTCACTTTTACACTGAAATCCCGCGGTTTCCTTTAGTAATTATGTATTATTCCCACCAACTTAGTGGGTTTAATTGTTTTTTGAACCAATTCTACGAAAAAAGGACGCCCTAAAGGACGTCCCTAGCCTTACAATTCCGTCTGCTCTTCGTCGTCATTCTCTATATAACTGGAGATGACCGACCACAGCTCTTCCTTGCCCATACCTTCTTCGGATGAAAAGGGGATAAACAAACCCCCGGGAAGTATGCCGAGTTCCTGCTTGATTACTTTATAGTGCTTTTCTCGCCGAGTTTTAGGGATTTTATCTGCTTTTGTGCCTACAACACAGACCGGAAGCCCGTTATGGCGCAGCCAGTCGTACATCATGATATCATCCTTGGACGGCGGGTGGCGCAAATCTACCATTTGCAGCACCAGCTTAAGCGGCTCACGTTCCAGCAAATAAGACTCAATCATCTGCCCCCAAGCCTTGCGGGACGTTTTGGATACCTTAGCATAACCATAACCGGGAAAATCGACAAAATAGAGTTCATCATTAATCCGGTAATAATTAAGTTGCTGGGTTTTACCCGGCGTAGAACTGGTACGCGCCAAATTTTTACGGTTAATCATCCGATTAATCAGCGATGATTTCCCAACATTGGAGCGCCCTGCCAGAGCAATCTCTGGCAAAGCGTCCACAGGAAACTGACTCGGGCCAACCGCACTTATTATAAATTCTGCTTTTGTTACTTTCATTGTGTCCTTAATTCCTCTCTAATGTACCCTTGCCTGCTCAACCAAAGCATGCTTTAACACCTGATCCATATGGGCAACGGGAACAAATTCAACATCCTGCCGGATACTGTCGGGAATATCCTTCAAATCCCGTTCATTATCTTTGGGAAGCAGAATTTTTTTGTAGCCTGCCCGATGGGCAGCCAGCGACTTCTCTTTCAAACCACCGATCGGCAGTACGCGACCGCGCAGTGTAATTTCGCCCGTCATAGCTACATCCTTGGATACATGACGGTTGGTCAGAGCCGAAATTAATGCGGTAGCAATCGTAATTCCGGCAGATGGGCCATCCTTTGGAATCGCTCCCTCAGGAATATGAATGTGGATGTCATTTTTCTCATAGAAGTCCAATTCAATGCCCAGCTCGGCAGCTTTGGAACGAGTGTAGCTGAATGCCGCCTGTGCGGATTCCTTCATAACATCTCCAAGTTTACCTGTAAGAATCAGTTTGCCGCTGCCAGGCACGACCGTCACTTCAATCATCAGTGTTTCACCACCGACCTCTGTCCATGCCAAGCCTGTAACCGTACCGATCTGATCTTCCAGTTCTGCTACACCGTAGCGGAATTTGGCAATACCCAAATAATCTTTCAAATTATCCGGTGTGATTTCAATCGGTCCTTCGCCACCGGATACAACTGACTTCGCGGCCTTGCGGCATAGAGAAGCCATTTGCTGCTCAAGATTCCGCACACCGGATTCACGAGTATATTCACGAATGACACGCAGTAGCGTATCCTCCCCAATGACCAACTGTTCCTCTCCCAAGCCATGCTCTCTCTTCTGCTTGGGTAATAAGTACCGGTTGGCGATTTCCAGCTTCTCCAGTTCGGTGTAGCCGGGAATATATAGCGTCTCCATGCGATCCATCAGCGGACGCGGGATATTGTGTGCAGCATTGGCTGTCGTTACAAACATCACGTTGGATAGATCAAACGGCAACTCAACAAAATGATCGCTGAACGTGTTGTTTTGTTCAGGATCAAGCACTTCGAGCAATGCCGCCGATGGATCGCCGCGGAAATCGGAGGCCATTTTATCAATCTCATCCAACAAAAAGACTGGATTAGAGGTTCCAGCTGTCTTCATTCCTTGAATGATCCGGCCCGGCATTGCGCCAACATAAGTCCGGCGGTGACCACGGATTTCCGCTTCATCCCGTACACCTCCGAGAGAGATGCGGACAAATTCCCGGCCCATGGATTTGGCGATCGAGCGAGCCAGCGAGGTCTTGCCGACTCCTGGCGGACCTACGAGGCACAGAATAGGTCCCTTGATGGTCTTCACCAGTTTGCGTACAGCCAAATACTCCAACACCCGCTCCTTAGGCTTATCCAGCCCATAGTGGTCATGATTGAGTATCTCCTCCGCTTTGGCGATATCGAGATCATCATCGGTAAACTTATTCCACGGCAAGCTTAACAGCCAATCGACGTAATTGCGGATGACACCACCCTCGGCAGAGCTTGCTGGCATCTTTTCCAGACGGTCAATTTCCTTTTCGACCTTCTCCTTCACCGGAACAGGCAGCTCCCGTTCACTTAGCTGGTTGCGTAGTTCTTCAACTTCTCCTGCGCGACCTTCCTTCTCGCCAAGTTCCTTCTGAATGGCCTTCATTTGTTCACGCAGATAATACTCCTTCTGCGTCTTTTCCATCTGCTTCTTCACACGCTGGTTGATTTTACGTTCCAGCTCCAGCACTTCACGCTCATTGTTCAAAATATCTAGGAGCTTCTCCAGACGCTGAGTAACGTCGATTGTCTCCAATATATCCTGCTTTTCTTTAATTTTGAGCGTCAAATGACTTGTGATCACATCTGCCAGCCGTCCTGGCTCCTCGATATCAGATACCGCAGCGAGAGTCTCCGGCGTTACCTTTTTGGACAAATTGATATAATGCTCGAACTGAGTTAATACAGTGCGCATAAGCGCATCCGTTTCAGGCTGTACGATTTCTGCCTCGTGCAGCTCTTTCGCCATTACCTCGTAATACTCTTCATTGTCCGTATATTGAATAATCTCAGCGCGTTCCAGCCCTTCCACCAATACTCGAATGGTTCCGTTGGGAAGCTTGAGCATTTGGCGTACTTTGGCTACCGTGCCGACTCGAAAAATATCCTCTTGTGTGGGTTCTTCAATATTAACTTCTGATTGAGAACACAGGAGAATCAAATTGTCTTCAACCATCGCTTTTTCCAAAGCCTTGACCGATTTTTCCCGGCCCACATCGAGATGCAGAACCATACTCGGGTAAACCAGAAGTCCTCTTAAAGGCAGCAAAGGAAAACGACGACCTTTTGTCTTGGTGGGTCCCATCGCTTTCGCACCTCCAGTGATTCTCAGGTTCCGGATTTTACAATCCTCACGTTGCTATCTTTCATATTTTATCAAATGTTTTATAAAAAAACCAATGAAAGACTAGTTCATTAGCAAGATCCTGTCTCTGAAATAGTCCCATTATGCGTACCATCCGCCTGTAACAAGGAGGATTGGGATGGACGAAAAGTCTCAATTGGCGCATGTACAGGCGCATCTGTCGTCATCTCTTCCCCAAACACATGACGGAACACTTCCGTCACCGACTGTACAGGAATGACTTTTAGCCCCTCAATGCTATCAAAAAGAGCTTGCCAGTTGTCCTGTGGAATGATCACTTTTTTGGCCCCGGCTTGAAAAGCAGCTTCCACCTTGGCTAATACGCCGCCAATTGGCTTGACACGACCATGGATGCTGACCTCGCCAGTCATGGCGATTTCATGATCCACCGGAATTCCCCGCATGGCCGAAGCAATAGCTGTTGCCATCGCAATCCCTGCCGACGGACCGTCAACCGGCGTCCCCCCGGGAAAATTGATATGCAGATCGTAATTAGACGGAGATAAACCGAGCGTACGCAAAACCGTCAGCACATTTTCCACAGAGCCTTTAGCCATGCTCTTACGACGCAGTGTTCGAGAGTTGCCTCCAATCTCTTCCTCATCCACAACACCCGTAATATTATAGCTTCCCTTTCCTTCGGAAACGGGAACTGCGGTAACCTCAATTTCCAGAAGCATGCCCATGTTCGGACCGTATACAGCTAATCCATTAACGAATCCGATTTGCGGCAAGCCTGGTATTTTTCGATCAGGACGGGGCTGAATTTGGCTGCTACCCGCTACCCATTCTACGTCCGAAGCATCGAGTCGTTCTCTTTTCTCGGTAAGTGCCAAACCAGCAGCAAGCTGAATCATATTGACTGCCTCGCGGCCGTTAGTTGCGTATCGCTGTACAACCTCCACTGCCTCTGGACAAGGACCAAAACCCAGCTTGTGAACAGCATCTTCAGCAATACGAGCAATCTCCTGCGGTTGCAGGGCGCGGAAATAAATTTCCATACACCGGGAACGAATAGCTGGTGGCAGCTCATGCGGCGAACGAGTCGTCGCACCTACCAACCGGAAATCTGCCGGCAAACCATTTTGGAAAATATCGTGAATATAAGCAGGAGTATGTGAATCTTCCGAATTGTAATACGCACTTTCCAAAAATACCTTTCGGTCCTCCAGCACTTTCAGCAGCTTATTCATCTGTGTTGGATGCAGCTCACCAATCTCATCAATGAACAACATTCCTCCATGTGCCTTCGTTACAGCTCCTGGTTTAGGTTGGGGAATACCGGCTACACCCATCGCTCCTGCCCCTTGATAGATTGGATCATGCACGGAACCAATTAATGGGTCCGCGATACCACGCTCGTCAAAACGGGCGGTTGTAGCATCAATCTCCGTAAATTTAGCATCTCCCTTGAACGGGGAGGACTGATTTTTCTTAGCCTCTTCCAGCACCACACGTGCAGCAGCCGTTTTCCCTACACCAGGGGGACCATAAATAATGACGTGCTGCGGATTCGCACTGCATAAAGCCGCCTTAAGTGCACGCAGCCCGTCCTTCTGACCAACGATATCCTGTAACGTAGCAGGTCGTGTGCGTTCAGCCAGCGGTTTGGTAAGTGAAATAGAACGCAATTTACGCAACTTATCCAATTCCTTCCGGGATTCCCGATCCACCGCACTACGGTTCGTTTTCTGGCTCCGCAGGAGGTTCCAAAAATACAGACCAATGACAATCCCGAAAAACATTTGTACCAATAACAATATCATAGTCAAGTCCATCGTATTTCCTCCGTTTCTCATCTCAGCAATTTAAAAAAAGCTGTTCTATGAAAAACAGTATTTCCTTTTCCACGAGAGCTAAACGGCAGTCCTTCAAAAGATCAGAGAGAAATACAAAAACACCGTGAAAAACAGTTCTGTAGCAGAGCTGCCCTTCACGGCGTTTACATCATGACAATAGCTTATGATTATACCTGTTTTAAATAACCTTTGCCTACACCTTTTCGGCAGTGTGACGCTCTTCACGTCCAGGTATTTTACCTGTTTCTTCATAAGCCTTAACGATGATATCAATTTCTTTTTTCAATTCGTCAACCATTTCAGCCTCAGGGACTTTACGAATCATCTTTCCGTAACGGAACAACAGGCCTTCTCCACGTGCTCCGGCAATTCCGATATCAGCTTCCTTCGCTTCACCCGGGCCGTTAACTGCGCATCCCAGTACGGATACTTTAATCGGCACCTTGAGTTTTGCAATGTAATCCTCTACCTCGTTCGCAATAGAGAACAAATCAATATCCAAACGCCCGCAGGTCGGACAAGAAATCAATGTAGCTGCGTTCGTGATCAGCCCGAATGTTTTGAGCAGCTCCCGTGCTACCTTCACTTCTTCTACCGGATCGGCACTTAGCGAAATACGCATTGTAGACCCGATACCTGCTGATAGCAAGGCTCCCATGCCCGCTGCGCTTTTAACCGTTCCAGTAAAGAGTGTACCGGCTTCGGTGATGCCCAGATGAAGTGGATACTTAATAATTTCAGCTGCCTTTGTGTAAGCAGCAATGGCCATCGGAACGTCAGAAGCCTTCAGGGATACGATAATATCATGGAAATCAAGTTCTTCAAGTATCCCGATGTGGTACAGTGCACTTTCTACCATTGCTTCTGGCGTAGGGTAGCCGTACTTATCCAGTAAATGCTGTTCCAATGATCCGGCATTCACACCAATTCGAATCGGAATCCCCTTTTCCTTACACGCCTTAACGACAGCCTCCACTTTTTCACGTCGTCCAATGTTGCCTGGATTTATGCGAACCTTGTCAATCCCATTTTCAATGGCCAGTAGAGCCAGCTTATGATTAAAGTGAATATCTGCAACCAGCGGAATATGAATCCGCTTCTTAATTTCCTTAATGGCAGCGGCAGCTTCCTCATTGTTGACGGTAACCCGCACTATTTGACATCCTGCTTCTTCCAGACGAAGAATCTCAGCTACCGTAGCTTCCACATCTGCTGTCTTGGTTGTACACATGCTTTGGATGATGACTTCATTGCTGCCGCCAATCGTCAGATTCCCGACTTTAACGGGACGTGTGTCTTGTCTTAAGAACATGTACTTTTCTCTCCCATTAACGCCAAACCTCCACCCCATAAAACCTCATACAGGTTTAGTGAAGTGGAGATCTGGCTTCTCATATTGTAGAGATCGCGAAGTATCAATCCTTAGGCGCTCTCTTCTTGTTTTTTATCCTTATCTGTACCACCGAGTTCCGGTGCGATTTTGTCTTTTACTACCTGCTCGTTGATGACGCAAGTCGTCACATCGTCACGGGAAGGAACTTCGTACATAACGTCGAGCATAATACCTTCAATGATTGCACGAAGGCCACGGGCACCCGTGTTACGCTTGATCGCCTCACGAGCAATGGCTTCCAGAGCATCTTGCTTGAACTCCAGCTGCACATTGTCCAGTTCCAGCATCTTCTGGTATTGCTTGGTCAACGCATTTTTCGGTTCAGACAGAATACGAACCAACGTCTTCTCATCAAGCGGCTCCAGTGTAGAAATAACTGGCAAACGTCCTACGAATTCCGGAATCAGACCGAATTTCAACAGATCCTCAGGCAATACCATGGAGGTATATTCGCCTGGTTTCAGATCTTTTTGTTCGCTAGTAGCGTTAAAGCCGATGACCTTCTTACCGATACGACGTTTGATCATTTGCTCCAGGCCATCAAAGGCACCGCCGCAAATGAACAGGATATTCGTGGTATCAATTTGAATGAATTCTTGATGCGGATGCTTGCGACCGCCTTGCGGTGGTACAGAAGCAACCGTACCTTCCAAAATTTTAAGCAACGCCTGCTGTACACCTTCACCTGATACATCACGGGTAATGGACGGGTTTTCGGATTTGCGGGCTACTTTATCAATTTCGTCAATGTAAATAATGCCGCGTTCTGCTTTTTCTACATCATAATCGGCAGCCTGAATCAGTTTCAGCAAAATGTTTTCAACGTCTTCACCCACATAGCCTGCTTCCGTAAGGGAAGTAGCATCTGCGATAGCAAATGGGACGTTCAAAATTTTAGCCATCGTTTGCGCAAGCAACGTTTTACCCGAACCTGTAGGTCCAAGCATCAAAATGTTACTTTTTTGCAGTTCCACATCATCAATTTTGTTTTGTGTGTTAATACGTTTGTAGTGATTATATACCGCTACAGACAATGATTTTTTCGCTTGATCCTGACCAATAACGTATTGGTCCAGAATTTCACGGATTTGCATTGGTTTTGGAATGTCTTTCAGGTCTACTTCTTCCTCATGACCCAATTCTTCCTCCACAATCTCCGTGCACAGCTCGATGCATTCGTCACATATATATACGCCCGGTCCGGCAACAAGCTTGCGAACCTGATCCTGAGATTTACCGCAGAAAGAACATTTTAATTGTCCTTTTTCATCATTAAATTTAAACATAGAGCCACCCCTTTACAGATTAATCGGTTTAGACAGCACCTGGTCAATGATACCGTATGCTTTCGCCTCTTCCGCTTCCATGAAGAAATCCCGGTCAGTATCACGTTCGATTTTTTCGAGGGGCTGACCTGTACGCTCCACATAGATTTGATTCAGCTTAGCACGTGTTTTGATAATCCAGTCCGCATGAATCAGCATGTCAGAGGCTTGCCCCTGAACGCCACCGAGCGGCTGGTGAATCATGACTTCACTATTGGTAAGCGCATATCTCTTGCCTGGCGCACCGGCTGTGAGCAATAAAGAACCCATACTAGCAGCCATGCCTACACAAATCGTCGATACGTCCGGCTTAATGAATTGCATTGTATCATATATACCCATGCCCGCAGTTACAGAACCGCCTGGCGAGTTAATGTACAAATTAATATCCTTCTCCGGGTCTTCCGCAGAAAGGAACAATAGCTGTGCAATGACGAGATTGGCGACATCGTCATCAATTGGGCCACTTAGGAAAATGATGCGATCCTTAAGCAACCGCGAGTAAATATCGTAAGATCGTTCTCCTCGATTCGTTTGTTCCACAACCATAGGGACGAGACTCATCACGACCAACCTCTTTTCTTTATTAAAATGAACACCTGTATTCATCCGCTTCCTTATGTCCCATTAAAACGAAAGCGGCAATCATGAAACGTGAACACCTTACAAAATATTTTAACATGTTCAGAGTCTCGTGTCATATTTGCCTGCCCATATATGAAGTGCAGGCTATTTACAGACGCCCTGCCGAGACCTTCTCATATTTAACCATGTTTCGTATGTATGTGCAAATATACGGTAGTGACTTATGTAAAACATGAAAACACCATTCTCAGCGCTTTCCATAAACGACTAAAATTTGGGTTGTCTAAGGTAAAAATAAGGCACGTAACTTTCACTACGTGCCTTATCTTTATCTAATTTACTACGTTGCAGCCTGTTACAGCCTGCACGTATATTTTATCGTTTGAACTACTCAGCAGCTGCAGCTGGCGCTTCAACTTCTTTGCTGTTTTCCACCAGCAAAGCGATTGTTTTGCGCAGTGAGATCTCTTCTTTCAAGTTAGCGAACGATCCGTTACTTTCCAGAATGCTGCGGATCTCTTCAACAGAGCGTTTGTAAGTATCAGCCATGTTTTGCAGCTCTTCATTGATTTCAGCTTCGGAAACTTCGATGTTTTCTGCTTTAGCCACTTGCTCCAACACGAGGTTGTTGCGTACGCGCTTCTCAGCATCAGCTTTCATTTGCTCTTCCAGGTCTTCCTTGCTTTGACCGGAGAAGCCAAGGAACATTTCAAGGTTCATGCCTTGGCTGCGCAGACGGTTGTCGAAATCGCGAACCATGTTTTGCACTTCACTCTTAACCATTGCTTCAGGAATGTCGATAGTTGCATTTTCAGCAACTTTCTCCACTACAGCGCCTTCACGAGCTGCTTTCGCTTCGTTTTCTTTGCGCTCCAGCAATTGCTTTTTCAAGTCTTCCTTGAATTCAGCAAGCGTGTCAAATTCACTTACATCTTTAGCAAATTCATCGTCCAATTCAGGAAGAACTTTGCGTTTCAGTTCATGAACTTTCACTTTAAATACAGCTTGTTTACCAGCAAGGTCAGCAGAATGGTAGTTCTCAGGGAACGTTACTTCAACATCCTTGGAATCACCTGTGTGCAAACCAATCACTTGATCTTCAAAGCCAGGAATGAAAGTGTTGGAACCCAGCTCCAGAGAATACTTCTCAGCTTGTCCACCTTCAAACTGTACGCCGTCTACGGAACCGTCGAAGTCAATGATAGCTGTATCACCGGATTGAGCAGCATCTTCATCAACGACAACCAATTCAGCATGACGTTGTTGCAGGCGCTCCAGCTCTTGAGCCAGTTCTTCGTCGCTTACTTCGATTTTGCTTACAGGCACTTCTACACCTTTGTAGTCGCCCAAAGTTACTTCAGGTTTAACTGTAACTTTTGCTTTGAATTTGAAAGATTCGCCTTTAGCAAATTGATCAATTTCAACATCAGGGCTATCCACCGGGAAGATGTCTGTTTGCTCTACAGCTTGGCTGTAAGCTTCAGGCAACAGGAAGTCAATCGCATCCTGGTACAGACTTTCAATGCCATAACGTTTTTCAAAGATAGGACGTGGCACTTTACCTTTACGGAATCCTGGTACGCTTACTTGTTTAACCACTTTATTAAAAGCTTTGTCGAGTGCAGCGGCTACACGATCCGCGTCTACCTCAACTTCAAGAACCCCAAGGTTCTTCTCTATTTTCTCCCAAGTTGCTTTCATTTTATGCTTTCCCCTCCAACAAAATCTTCACTTAGTTTTCAATACAATCAACGCACACAAAATAACCATTATAGTATATCTAACATTACTGTCTTTTTCAAGAGCGGCCCTTGAATGCTTTAGCAGGTAAACGTTTCCGGTCATTAAGGTGTGTTCATTCCCGCTGCTACGAATAATCGCATTGACCGATACGCCTGCTCAAAACGGAAGCGCAGTGCATCTGTAATGCCATATATAGCACGAGTTTCTTCTTCACTATTATTCCCGTTCAAACTTTCCGAAACTGTCTGATGGAGAGCTGCTGCCCAAATATCCGGCATTCCGTCCTCTTCGATCAACATCGATCTGTAATCTTTCGTACCGTACACGGCCATCACAAACTGTGACCATAGCTCTTGTGCAAAATAGAATAGTGTAGGCTCATGCACTTCCGTCTGATCGGCTACCCGTTCCAAAATACGCATAATCGCCTCTGGAAAAT
This sequence comes from Paenibacillus ottowii, assembly GCF_050516475.1. NCBI lineage: Bacteria > Bacillati > Bacillota > Bacilli > Caryophanales > Paenibacillaceae > Paenibacillus > Paenibacillus ottowii. The sequence goes on from NZ_CP191577.1 coordinate 4,109,259, forward strand.
CACCCGGCTGTAACGGAACCGTTTCAATATCGATTTCCGCTTTTTCATCCCCACGTCTGATTTCTATCGTTCCTTCCATTCCGCGACGTCTCAATGTCTGCAGAACACGGAATTGGAGAAGAGGATGGATTTCCCGTTCCGTAATCCAGCGAAGCAAGGCATCGTCGATCTCTGGCAGTTCCAAATAGGATAGCTGTTCCAAAGCTAGTATCGTCTGTTCGGATAACGGTTGATCCATAGCCATCTGCAAGAGCTTGTTACCGTAGCCTGCATCCTGTTCCTGCTTAAAGCGCGCATGACGGCGAGCCAGCTCAACTTCACTGACTTCGTCTTCTTCCACAGTGTCCGTTACCGCCCCGCTCTCAGCGTACTGTGGAAAAGCAGCTTCCAACCATTGTAATAGAGCATTCCATTCATCGTATTGTTTCTGCTCCTGCCCTTGACACTGCATCAAAAAACGCAGCATTGCCATCGCTTCTCCATAACGTTCGTTTTCAAGCATCACCGTGAGCTGGATTTGATAGTAGTCCAGGGTCTTCGGAAACAATACGATATTATTTTCTTTTGTCGTCACCTTGGAGTCCTTTATTTCAAGGCACCCCCTCTCCTCCGCAAGCTAAAGTATTTGTAGATTATATGGGAAACAGCAGCCGAAGTTCAACTACTCGTCTTCAACATATTCACCTGTATTCTAACATACCCTTATATAAGGCAAAAAAAACGATGTGTAGCCTGAATTTATGTAGTGTAGAGCCTGAGTAAGCGAAATATGCAAAATAAGGCTTGAATCTTTTCCATCCATATGTTATATTAATCTTCGCTTGAATTTTATGTCCCAGTAGCTCAGCTGGATAGAGCAACGGCCTTCTAAGCCGTCGGTCGGGGGTTCGAATCCCTCCTGGGACGTATAGCCGAAGCTTCCTATTTAGGAAGCTTTTTTTATTTTCTAGCAAAATAAGCCCCCTATAACATTGAAACCTATCATCGTATTACAACCTATTTTTATGTAGAAAAGGCTGTTTCCGTCGTGCTGTTCGAGCACTTATCTGGGACAGCCTTTTAATCGAAGATATACCATTACACCGCTTGATCGCGTGGAGTAGTAAGGAGTTTAATCAAATGAAATTAATATCTTGGAATGTAAATGGTTTAAGAGCCTGTGTAAACAAAGGATTTTATACTTATCTAAAAGAAACGAATGCTGATATTTTCTGCGTACAGGAAACGAAGCTTCAAGAAGGACAAATCCTTATGGAGAACATGGAGGAATATTCGCAGTACTGGAATTACGCTGAGAAAAAAGGATATTCCGGTACGGCTGTTTTCACCAAAAACAAGCCGCTCTCTGTGCATTATGGACTTGAAGAAAATGAAGAGCCAGAGGGTCGAACGATTACACTGGAATTCGAAAAATTTTATCTTGTCAATGTATACACACCGAATACGAAACGGGACTTATCCCGATTGCCATACAGGCTGGAATGGGAAGACCGTTTTCGCAACTATCTGCAACAACTAGACACTCTGAAGCCTGTCATCATTTGCGGAGACCTGAACGTGGCTCATCAGGAGATCGATCTCAAGAATGCCAAAGCCAACTACGGAAATGCCGGCTTCACGCCCGAGGAACGAGACCGTATGTCACAGCTGCTCGCCGCCGGATTCATAGATACCTTCAGATATTTTTATCCTGATCGGACGGATGTTTATTCCTGGTGGTCCTATATGCCAAAGGTAAGGGAACGGAATATCGGCTGGCGGATTGATTACTTCCTCGTCTCGGAGCGGCTTCGTCCGCAATTAATAGATGCAAGTATCGATTGCCATATTACAGGCAGTGACCACTGCCCTGTCATATTGGAATTACAAGATTTTTCTGCATAGATCCCCTACCTGACGCAAAGATTTATAAAACAAAAAAAGCCGTCATGCTCTGCTTTACAGCATGACGGCCTACATAATTTGAAGCTATTGCTAACTTGCATCTGGTTTTCTGTTTAAAACCCGTTCTTCGCCATCATTTGCTTGAACCACAGCGCACTTTGTTTGGGGGTCCGTTCCTGCGTCTCGTAATTGATATGTACAATACCAAAACGCTTGCTGTATCCCCAGGCCCATTCAAAGTTATCAAAGAAAGACCAGACAAAATAGCCCTTGAGCTGACCTCCCTCCCGGATAAAGCGGTGACATGCCTTTAAATGCTCTTCAATATAGCGCTGACGCCCGGTATCCTCAATCTGTCCATTCACCAGTTCATCCTTCATCGCTGCTCCATTTTCCGTGATCAGAATGGGTAAGCCCTTGCTAAAATCCTTCTCAATCCGCATCAGCAGCTTATAAAAGGATTCAGGGTGAATCTCCCATCCCATGTCTGTTACTGGCTCCTCCATGTGAACCTGCTCTACTTGCAGCAATGAGGCGTCGTTAGTTGCTCGAATGATGCTGCGGGTATAATAGTTAATGCCCACAAAATCTCCCGGCTGCTGAATCAGCTCTAGATCACCAGGCTGTACAAAATCCAATCCATTCAGATATGTTCCGTACCATTCCACCATATCTTCAGGGTACTTTCCGTTAAACAATGGCTCAGCAAACCAACGATTAATAAAGCCATCTCTTCTGACGGCAGCGGCTACATCCTCGGGTCGCTCGGAAGCCGCATCCACATGTTCCATGTTTAGCGTAATGCCAATTTTACCTGTTAATCCTTTTTCCTTATGCAAATTGATGGCAATCCCATGACACATCAAAATATGATGGGCGGCAGTAAAGGCTTCCCTCCAGTTCTCATGACCAGGGGCATGCTCTCCTGTACCATATCCCAAAATAGAGGCGCAAAAAGGCTCGTTTATCGTATTCCACCATTTTATTCGCTCGCCAAATCGGTCCATGATTACAGAGGCATACGTTTTAAAATGTTGGATAATCTCTCGCTGCGTCCATCCACCCTCGTCCTCAATCCACTGCGGTAAATCCCAGTGATACAGTGTCAGCATCGGAATTAATCCGGCCGATTCAAGCTCATCCAGCAGATGCTCATAGAAGAGCAGCCCTTGTTCGTTAACCACGCCGGGCGCGGGCATAATGCGCGGCCAAGCCACAGAAAAGCGATAATGTAAAAAGCCAAGCTGTTTCATTAATTGCACGTCTTCTTTAAAGCGGTGAAAATGGTCACAAGCCACATCTCCGCAATCCCCTTCGATTACCTTCCCGGGTATTTGACAGAAAGTATCCCAAATGGAGGGCGTTCTGCCGCCCTCATTTGTGGCACCTTCAATTTGATAAGAAGAGGTTGAAGTTCCCCACATAAAAGTGGTAGGAAATACAAAGGTATTTTCGCTCATAATCGGTACCTTCCTTTCAGAAATCAAGACTTCACAGCTCCGGCCATTGCACCGCCGACAATAAAGCGCTGGAGGAAAATATACAAAATAACCAGCGGTAGAGTAACAATCAGGATACCGCAAGCAAGCAGCGGCCAGTTGTTCATGTATTGTCCGTAGAAGGAGAAGAGTCCCTTGGTCACTGGCTGATACGCAGGATCAGACAAATAAATGGTAGGACCGATAATATCGTTCCATGCCCCAATGGCCGTCAAAATGATGCCTGTCGCCAACACCGGCTTCATCAGCGGTACAAGAATCGTAAACAAATAACGTGAATACCCGCATCCGTCCATTGCTGCCGCTTCATCCAGCTCTCGGGAGACAGACTTGATATACCCCACAAACATCAGGAAAGCGATGCCGGTACCCGTTGTTTTCAGCAAAATAAAACCAAGCTGTGTATTGTATAGTCCCAGGCTATTAATAAGGGCAAATTGCGGAATCAGCGGATTGGGGAGATACATGGATATCAGAAAAAATACATAAAAGAAGGTGCTAAACTTTACGTATCCTCGCGCCAATGGAAAGGCTGCAAACACGGATATAATCAGTGTTAATAACGTAGATACGCCTGTATACAAGATGCTGTTCCACATGTATTGAGAGAAATTCCCCTTCTCCCAAGCATCCATGAAATTCTCCAAGTGCAGACTCTTGGCTAGCGCTACAGGATCCATCAAATACTCGCTTTGAGTCTTCACCGATACATTAAAAAGGTAGAAAAGCGGGAAAACATATAATGATAGCATGAGCAATACGATGGTATAGCTTAGTATTTTAGTTCCTTTGCTGCTGCTCATTACATCTCCACCTCTCTTCTACGCAAGTAATAGAGAGCAACCATCGACACCGTAAACACGAACACAAACTGGACCATAGCAACTGCGGAAGCAAGACCGTAATCTGACGTTCCGGTGCCAAAAGCTGTGGCATATACATCAAACGCAAGCGTCGTCGTGTTGAATTTACCACCTGTCAGCACATAAATAATGTCGAAGGTTTGCAATGCGCCGATAATGGACAAAAGCATATTGACGGTAAAGGATGGTGCTATCATCGGAAAAGTAATATTTTTGAACGCTTTCCATCCGGAAGCGCCGTCCATATATCCTGCCTCATATAAATCACTGGGAATGGATTGGAGTCCAGCTAAGAAAATAGTCATCGAGTAGCCCATATACATCCAAATTTGCACAAAAATAATTAATTCAAATGCAATATTGTAATCTCCGAAGAAGTTGGAGCTGGTTCCGAAAAAGTTCAACAATGCTTGTGCAGGCCCTCCAAGCGGATTGGCTAGCAGCTGCCAGATCAGACCGGATACCGTCACCCCGAGCACAACAGGCAGGAAAAATACAGAGCGATATAACATATCGCCTTTGAGCTTTTTATTAATAAGAATAGCCATGAACAGCCCAACTGCGTTTTGAATCACAACCACTGCTACTGCGAAATATAAGGAACGTCCAATGGAAGCAATGCGATCTCCAGAATCGGAGGAGGTAAAAAAGGTCGTGTAATTCTCGAATCCAATAAAATTCCACGTCTGGCCAGGAACCCCGGTAGCGTCTGTAAAGGAAAAAAGTACGGTTACCATAGAGGGTCCAAAACCAAGCAGCAAATAGAGCAGCACCGGAATACTCAGTAAAAGATATGGCATTATCCGGGCAGCACCCTTTCCAAAGGGATACATGGGTCTCACACCTTTTTACATTTTTTATAGAAGCTTCACAGTTACCATTTGTGTTCCTTAAAATCTACGGATTTATTTGGGGGCTGCCGCATCCCAGTCTGCTTGAGATTTCTGTGCAAGCTCCAAAGGCGTCTTTAACGGACCGGCAGGCGCCAAAAACTCCGCATGTACGCTGGCTTCCTTAATGTACTGTCCAACATTTTTACGATTGATAAACAGCTGATCCCAAGAGAGCTTGAAGTTTTCCAGGGAAGGCTGGATTTCTCTAATAAAATCGCTGCTTATCTTCACATCAGACTGTGTTGGTAAAAATCCGGCAGCGTTCACAAAATCCGTGTAGTTCTGCTTCTCGGAAAGCATTTCAAGCCATTTGATCGCATACTCCTTGTTTGGTGATTTCTCCAATACCATCCAGGTCATATCATACTTGCCTGCCAGGTTTTTATTTTTAGCTGGATCGTTACTGCCTGGGATCGGGAAATAACCAAATTTCAGCTCTGGATTGGCTGTCTGGATCGTAGTTGCATCCCACGTACCATCCGCAATCATCGCTACACGCCCGGAAGCAAACAAACTTGGCAAGGTCCCATAGTCGATCCCCATAAATCCACCAATGGCGTTGTTCATCAAAACTTGTGTTTTTTCCAACACCTCAAGCTGGACGGGATCAGTCAGTTTGGTCTTGCCTGTCCACAGCCCTTTGATGTATTCCAACTGATCATCATGGATAGAGGCTTGAAGCCCTTGGACAGCAAGATTAATAGGCCACACATCTTTACCGCCAAAACCAATCGGTTCCACACCGTTATCCTTGAGCACCTTCATAACTTTCACCAGTTCGTCCCAGGTTGTAGGCACAGCAAGCTTATACTTTTCAAAAATCTCTTTGTTGTAAAACAGACCTGTCAGTGCCACCTTACCCATATTTACTCCGTATACTTTGTCGTTGTAAGTCATGGCATTTTTAACATCTGTAGGGTTGTAGTTTTTGATAAAAGCCTGGTCTGACAGATCTGCAATGAGTCCTCCGTCAATCCACTGCTTCCACATTGGATCAGCAGCTCCCTTAGACCATTCCTGCGGCGCGCCTACAAAGCTGAACTTGAGGGGAATAATGTCTGCATCACCAGTTGAACCCGCATTCATACGCGTTTGCATCAGTTGATCATAAGTGGAATCCGCAGGAACCGTTGTATATTCCACCTGAACATCCGGATACTTCTCTTCAAACTTTTTATTAAATTCCTTGATATAGTTATTAATGTTCTCCTGTTGCCAATGAATAATCTTCAACGTGACCTTTTTATTCCCGTTCTGTCCAGCGTCGCTGCCTTTGCCGCAAGCGGCTAATACCACTATTAAAGCGGTTACAACAAGTAAAGAAAGACACTTTTTCAGCATTGCAAAATCCCCCTGTAATCTTAGAATAAATGCATTCACCTTTACGAAAGCGGTTTAGTTAATTACAGCTACTATTATGTATCGAATAGCCTGTATTTGTAAATAGCGTTTTATAAATTATTATAAAAAACATAAATCTCCGTTAAATTATCTTTCTTACTCCTTAAAATATTTGAATAGATCCTTGAATAGCTCTGTTGACTCTTTTCTATGAGGTAGCATAGAATACGAGTAATCATTAAGTTTGAAATACAAAGTCAATTTAACTAAATCAGTTTAGTTGCGGAGGATTCCATGAATATAAAAACTATAGCTAGTATGGCAGGCGTTTCAGTAGCAACGGTTTCGAAAATCATAAACAATTACACAGATATCAGTGAGGAAACTAGGCAGCGCGTACTTAAAATTATGGAGGAAACAGGCTATAGACCCTCCTCCTCGGCTAAAACGCTTGCTACCAAAAAATCCAATCTGGTAGGCGTTATATTCGCTGGCAAGCTGAATGTCGATTTTAGTCATCCTTTTTTTGTGGACATCATTAATGTTTTTAAAAAGCAGATTGGCTTGCTCGGTTACGATCTGCTGTTTTTTTCAAATGAGAAGTTTCTCGATAATGGAGAGGACTATTTGGCTCGCTCGAAATATTTTTCGGTGGACGGGTGCATTATTATTGCAGGAGACGAAGTGGAAAAAAGTGTTTTTGATCTTGACGCCAGCCCCATCCCCTGCATCGGTGTTGATATTGAGCTAACTGGGACCAGCTCCTGCTACATCATGTCCGACAATCAGAAGATCTCCATGAAGGTTGTTGAGCACTTTTACATGAATGGATACCGCGAGATGGGTTTTATAGGCATTGAACGCCCCTCCTTGGTTATCAAAGAGAGAGAGGAAGCGTTTATCGCTTCACTAAAGCGGTTTAGTCTTGATGTAAGACCAGAATGGATCGTATATGGTAAGGACTATGCGGCAGAGGATGGGTACCAGATCGCAAAGGCGTGGATACAGCAAGGTGATTTACCAAGAGCTATTTTTGCGGCTACTGACCTGCTTGCCTTTGGCGCCATCCGTGCTTTCAAGGAAAGCGGCTTGAGGGTACCCGAGGATATCGCCGTAGTAGGATGTGATGATATTGAAGCCTGTCGTTATACCGATCCTCCACTGACGACTGTAAAACAAGACAAGCAAAAAATAGGCCGTCTAGCCGCTATGGTGCTGTTTGACCTGATGAATAAACAAATGGACACAAAATGTATTAAAGTAGAGCCCGAGCTAGTCATTCGTACCTCCTGCGGAGCTCGGCAAAATTGGAACCATACAAGGGTCGAGGGATAGCACATACCTAAAAAAAGGTGACTCCTGTCGAGTTCAGAAGTCACCTTTTCTGCAGTTTAAATATCTATATAAAGCCCTTTCGTTTAAGCTATTACTTGTAGGCCATCGTTGCCTTCACAGCCTTTTTCCAGCCTTCGTACAGGCTTTCACGTTCTGCTTCATCCATCGTAGGGGTAAAGGAGGTTTCCACCCTCACCCGCTTACGAAGTTCATCCATACTCTTCCAATATCCAACAGCCAAACCTGCTAGGCATGCAGCACCCAATGCTGTTGTCTCATGGATAACTGGTCGTTCCACCGTCGCATCCAGAATATCACTTTGGAATTGCATCAGGAAATTGTTCAACACAGCTCCCCCATCTACCCGCAACGTCTTCACCGTAATGCCTGAATCAATCTCCATGGCGGTAAGCACATCCTTGGTCTGATAAGCGAGTGACTCCAAGGTGGCACGAATAAAATGTTCCTTTGTCGTCCCCCGCGTCAGACCGAACATTGCTCCACGCACCTCGCTATCCCAGTAGGGGCTGCCCAGGCCGACAAAAGCGGGTACAAGATACACCCCTTCTGTAGAGGAAACACGGGCGGCATAAGGCTCACTGTCCTTCGCCTCACGGAACATGCGCAGCCCGTCTCGCAGCCACTGGATCGCGGACCCCGCAACAAACACACTCCCCTCGAGCGCGTATTGTACTTTGCCTTCCTCCAGTCCCCAAGCGATGGTCGTGATCAGACCGTGTTTGGATTCAACAGGCTGATCCCCTGTATTCATGAGCATAAAGCAGCCTGTTCCATAAGTGTTTTTGATCATTCCTTTTTCGTAACAAGCCTGACCGAACAAGGCTGCCTGCTGGTCGCCTGCTGCACCCGCGATCGGTACATTCTGACCAAAAAAGTGATAATCCACGGTGTGCGCATATATCTCGGAAGAAGGCCTTACCTCTGGCAGCATGATTTTCGGAACCCCCAGAATGTCCAGCAGCTCTTCATCCCACTTGAGCTCATAAATGTTGTACATCAGTGTTCTCGCTGCATTGGAGTAGTCCGTTACATGAGCCTTTCCGCCGGATAGCTTCCAGATTAGCCACGAGTCAATCGTACCGAATAACAAGTCACCTCGTTCCGCCTTTTCCCGCGCGCCTTCTACATGATCCAGGATCCACTTTACTTTAGTGCCTGAAAAATACGGGTCGATCAATAGCCCTGTTTTGCTGTGAAACAACTCTTCATGCCCTTGTCGCTTCAATTCATCGCAAATATCCGAGGTTTGACGTGATTGCCATACGAGTACGTTATACACGGGTAATCCTGTATTTTTGTCCCACACGGCCACCGATTCCCGCTGATTAGTAATGCCGATGGCAGCAATTTGATTTGCTTTTACACCGGATTCGGAAAGACAGGAGGCAATAACGCCCAGAATAGAACTCCAGATTTCATTCGCATTCTGCTCTACCCAGCCGGGGTGAGGAAAATATTGCGGAAATTCCCGCTGGGCTGAGTACACCACATCTCCTTCGCTATTGAACAAAATCGCTCTTGAACTTGTCGTTCCCTGGTCTAGTGACAAAATATATTTTTCCATCTTCATCTCTCCCCGTGTAAATCCATCGTTTTTACGCTGTAAGCTTGTGATCGATTTTATGATTTTTATAAGTACGACTGATACGGGAGGCAATCAAAAGTACCACTACGATGACCCCCAATAAAATCCAGAAAGCCGGAGTCACACTCCCCTTAAAAACGGCCTGATAAAATGGCCCTGCGAAAGATCCCCCCAATAACGGTCCTACAATGGGCACCCATGCATATCCCCAGTTGGAAGCTCCCTTCCCGGGAATCGGTAGCAAATAATGCATCAGGCGCGGTCCAAAATCTCTCACTGGATTGATGGCATAGCCCGTTGTGCCTCCAAGAGATAACCCGATACTGACAACCAAAAAACCAACAATCAGCGGTTTCAGACCGTCTGTAAATGAATTGGCACCAAACGACAGTAAAGCAAGAACAAAGATAAAAGTAGCTATCATTTCACTAAGCACGTTGGCAAACGGATGATCAATAGCTGGTCCTGTCGCAAATACACCGAGTTTGGTTGCCGTGTCCTCTGTCTCTTTCCAGTGGGGCCAATAATGTAAAACGACGATCACTGCACCTGCCATGGCTCCAAGAAGCTGGGCCACAATATAGCCGGGAACATCCTGCCATGGAAAACTACCCTGAAATGCCAACGCGAGTGTAACTGCCGGATTCAAATGTGCTCCGCTGATTTGACCGACCGCATACACTGCAATAGCTACCGCGAGTCCCCACCCCATTCCAATTACAATCCAGCCGGAAGCGTGAGCAAATGACTTTTTCAGGGACACCCCTGCGCACACTCCGCCACCTAGGGCAATAAGAATCATTGTCCCTATGAATTCGGCTGCGTATGGCGACATACAACCAACCTCCTCAATAGATCATCCGATTTTGATCGTTTTCATCGCGCAAAAAAGGAAAGCCATCACAAACCAACCCTGTGCTGTACCATGGGATGTCTGCGTGGCTCTCTTGTCTCCGTCACGATTATTAACTTAAATTTGATATTATATAAGCATGTAAGCGATGTCAACTACGGATTTACGTCTTCTTATATCTAAAAATAATCGTTGACCATGTTAGACTGCCCGATTTATGATGTGAAAAAATGGCTGGATGTAAAGATTTTAGGATGAATACGACACTCCCAAACTTGATGAAGAAGGGAAGAATGTTATGCTGAAATTTCTGCAAAAAATCGGCAAGTCGTTAATGCTTCCAGTGGCTACCTTACCCGCCGCAGGGATTTTGCAAGGGCTAGCTCTCATTAATTATGAAACAGACATTCCGCTTGGTCCTGGAGTTGGTGGATTTCTGAATCATTATGTCACTCCTTTTCTGAACGAAGGGGCGGGTGCAATCTTCGGCAACCTGGCATTAATTTTTGCCATCGGTGTTGCGATCGGCTTGGCAGGAGATGCGGTTGCCGCACTATCTGCGGTCATCGCCTATATGGTGCTGACCCGTATTTTGGCGGCAGTACCGGGCATTTTCGTGTATATCCCTGATGACGTTAAGCTGGATATGGGGGTGCTGGGTGGCATTTTTATCGGTGGCTGGTCCGCTTATCTGTTCAAAAAATATCACAATATCCAGCTTCCGGATTGGCTCGGCTTCTTCTCCGGCAAACGTTTCGTCCCCATGATTACCGCCTTCACCACCATGATTTTGGCCGTTTTGCTCGGTATGATCTGGAGCCCGGTACAAGATGCGATTGCAACCTTCGGCAACTGGATAGTCGGCTTCGGCGGAATAGGATCGATGGTGTTCATGATCGCCAATCGGCTGCTAATCCCGCTCGGTCTACACCATGTACTGAACTCTATCGCGTGGTTTCAGATTGGTGACTATACGAATGCAGCTGGCGAGGTTGTCCATGGTGATCTGACCCGTTTCTTTGCAGGGGATAAATCGGCGGGTCTATTCATGTCCGGCTTCTTCCCCATTATGATGTTCGCGCTCCCGGCAGCCGCCCTCGCATTCATCCATACGGCCAAACCTGAAAAACGCAAAGCCGTCGCTTCTATTTTCATCGGTTCTGCACTCGCGTCGTTTCTAACCGGAATTACCGAGCCCCTCGAATTTTCCTTTATGTTCGTTGCACCATTGCTTTATGGCATACATGCTCTGCTTACAGGTCTGAGCGGCCTGATCATGTACCTGCTGGATGTCAAACTCGGCTTTTCTTTTTCAGCAGGACTCATTGACTATCTGGTCAATATGAAGCTCTCCACCCACCCATTGCGAATGATTGCAGTCGGTCTGGCTTTTGCCGTCGTATATTATTTCCTGTTTCGGTTTATCATCGTCAAATTCAACCTCAAAACACCCGGACGCGAAGACGACGTAGAAAACAGCCTCCTTTCCGATACGAGCCAATCCATATCTAATGAAAAGCCAGAAGCGCGATCTGACAGTCAAGCGAACGATGCAGTGAAAATACTGGCTTATCTTGGCGGTTCGGACAATATTCAAAGCATCGATGCATGTATTACACGGCTGCGACTGGTTGTCAAAGACGACAAAGCGGTTAACGATCAAGCTCTCAAGCAGCTCGGAGCTTCGGGAATCATCAGGCTTGGCAACGGTACGCTGCAGATTATTTTCGGTACTCGGTCCGAAATTCTGAAAGATGAAATACAGCGGTTGATGTAAGTAAGTTCAGGTTCACAAAAGGGTATCTCTCCAATCATCGAGATACCCTTTATGATTGCCGTCAATCTGCCAACAACTTGAATAAACCTAAATTATAGTGTCATATACATGATGTTACATGTATTATTTGCTTTTAAGCACTTATCTCAGTGATTGATGCTGTGCGCTCTTTTTTGTTTTAGGAATACCCCCTCAGCCCACACCTTTATCTGCGCAAAGGCATAGACGACGCCGAAGGAGCAGGCTACAGTCGTCAGATAAACCAAAAGCAGCGCCATAAAGAAAGGAAGCTGGCCTATCAAGTCACCGAACAAGCGCAGCACGATGACCAGAATGAATACGTTCGCTGTAAAGGCCCGGTACGCGTAAGTAGAGAACCATTTGTAATAGGGAAGTGAACGGGAATCCAGGCTGATCAGATGTCTGGCCAGCATGTAAATCAGGAAAATCACGACCAGACTGTACAAGGTCATGGACGGCTTCAGATAAATCAGATTACCAAATGACATATCCTCGAATCCAAAGCTGAAAAATTCACGATTTGTCCAAATGAGAATAAGCAGGACTACCGGAAGGAGTATGAACTGAATCCGGCGAAGCACTCCGTCGAACCGTTCCTTATATACCCAAGCGATTCCACCTACTAGAGCATAAATAAAATAACTGACGAAAAAGCGGTCAAGATAACGCAGACTAGTCGCATATGCTCCTTGGAATACGAAGGCATCGTACATCCATAGCCACGCTCCAAAAATCACGAAGCTTACAATAAGCAGCGGAATGACCCGCGAAGGCTTAGCCAGATATTTGTAGCAGATGAAAATAAGGACAGGCATCAGCAATTGAAATTGCAACATCATCACCGTGTACCAAAACTGTGATGATGCATTACCGAGCACCAATGACTCGATGAGCGTCCATAATGATGCAACGTGCTGATTAACCTGAATTTCCGGGAAGAAAATTAAGCCAGCCGCTGCCCACAGAAAATAAGGAATCACGAGCTCACCGAATTTTTCCTTGTAAAAATGGGATACCTTAGTATGCTGATTATTTTTCACCATCCCATATACGATAGCAAAAATAAAGACTGGTGCAGTATACTTTACTATATTGAAAATAACGCCTAATAAGGCTAGGTCATCATTAGTGTGTGCATACTTCAGAAACATTCCGAGAACGCTTTGCAAGATCGCTCCGCTGACGGCAAACACCTTTAAGATGTCGCCTTCATTGATATTAACTTTTTGGCCTGTAGTGTTTTCCATAATACGCACTTCCCCTTTGAGAGCTTATGTTTGCATACCCCAAATGGTCGTGCATTCCTCCCTTTTGCCGTTGGTATAGTACATTCATCATTGCCAAGGATTGCGGACGAGCTTAGGACCTGAAGAAGTTCGCAGCACCACAGTGCTGGTCCGTCTCTCAAGGATTTCGCGCAGGACGTAGGCGCCGCCCTTCACCTCCAATTGAATATCAATTCGAACATCCAGATGCGCCAACTTGTGCACAAGTCTTTCAGCTGCCGCATAATCAATAGCCTCAGAACCATCTATAACAAGGTCAAGATCACTTGTTTCCCTCACAGTGGGGTATTGTGTCACTATTTCGAACCCCGCACTTCCCACTGGTCCCCAGCGCCAATCCAGCATGATTTCTGCTAATAAATCCAGCACCTGCAGGACAGGCTGTTGCCGTCTCGTTGCAGATAAAAAGTTCCACATCTGACGCTCCGCTATCGCATAAGGAGACACGAGTTGGCACACGCCCTCCGGGTCAAGCAAGGCCGCTTCCCGTTGATTTCGTTCCATTCCACGTATTCCAACAGGAATGCAACCATTTTCTAATAGTTCAGCCCTACGAACGACCACAAAGGGGGTCCGCCTCAGCGAGGCGGTTACCCACTCCTTGTCTTCATTTAAGGAGAGATATTTCAAATTGGACACTTCAATCAGATCATGTGGCCGAATCACCATTGCTCCAAAAGCGCTTTTCGAACGTTATTAGTTGCCGTCCGTCCACCTGCCAGAGCTTCTTTGGTCTGCAAGCGGAAGCTAAGATCGTGAGGCGCTCCTTTCGTACTCTCGATAGCCTCGGAAATGGTCCTTTCCACGATGGCTACATCACTGCTCTGTGGATCATCTGCATGGATACCGCTCAGCATCTGATATAATGCCCCCAGAGTACTGTAGCTACGAACGTCGTAGGCCATAGCTGGAACTTTCTTGGTAGCTTCATCAAGTTCGGCAATCGTCCGTTTGGTAATTCGAGCAGCAGAAGCCTTGGACATGGCCTGAATATTGACCTTGCTGTCATCCAGCGCGATCAAACGATTCGATTGCAGCCCATGCGCGAGGAAGCCTCCGGAAATCGCGTTACCGACGATCACACCGATGACCGGATGGCCTTCTAATCTAGCGGTTGCGTAAGCATCTGCACTTGCAGCAAGGGCAAGGCTGATACCGACCATTTCTTCCTTATAGCCATAGGCTTGACTCGGTACATCGATGATGGCAATGATCGGACGTTTGGTTTCTTTTTTCTCATCTTGACGGATTGCGTCCCTGATGATTTGAGCCACCGTCCAGCCTTCAAGCATACCGACCTCGCCGTTTCTGACACGCGGGAATCGGTTGGAGGCATCCGGAACAATGGCGACATATCTGCACAATTGCCCGTTCTTTTCCACGTCGGCCGCAAGTACTGAAGGAACATCGCTAACTGGATGAGCAATACCCGTCAAGCGGGAGAACCAGCGATAACCTCTACTGTCCGAACTGTTGGCTACGCCCTCTTCTGCCAGCGGGACAGGCTGCTGCACAGGCTGTATCTGCTTGTAAAATTCGCGATAACGCTCAGGTGTCCAAGGTTCTGCAGGATCAAGATTGCTTAACAGGGTTAGATAGAAATCGATTCGCTCTGTTTTGGCAGGCTTCATCGGTGCCTTGAGCGCAGTATCAATCGCTTCGATCACTGCATCCGTCTTATCTTCCACCATTTTGTCAATCAATCCGGTTTGGAAGCGCTGGTTGGCTCCGATGGTGTTCCAAATCAAGGCTTTATCGCTTGAATCGAACTCCATAACCCCTGCTTCCTGCTCAATGACCTCCGGCCCGTTCAGACCGAGGCGCGCTTTCTTCGTAGCAATCAGAGTGGTAAACAATTCTGCAGTAATGGACATTCCCCCAAATGCCCCTACGCGGCCCGGGATCAGTCCGATAACAGGAACGTATTTACGCAGAGCAACGATCTGGGTGGCAATCTCCGAAATCGACAACAACCCGTAGTTCGCTTCTTGTAGACGAACGCCTCCTGTATCGAAAATCATGATGGGATATAGTTTGTTCCCGTCCTTATTCGCTTCCAGTGCCAGTTCGAGCGCTCCGGAGATTTTGGCACCGCTGACTTCTCCAATGCCCCCTCCTTGAAAAGCGCCTTCCATCGAAATGATCAAGACTTTCTGCTTTCGTATTTCGCCAAGAGCCAGAATGATTCCATCATCACTCTGAGGAACAATGCCTTGCGGCTCAAGGTGCGGGGATTGGATTTTGTCCAACGGCCCAAGCAACTCCCGGAAAGTCCCCTCGTCCAGCAACGCTCTGGCTCTCTCGCGTCCATTCAGCTCCACAAAACTATTCTGCATAGTCTAGCACCTCCAGCACTTGCGTAAATCTAAGCATGACTACACCCGGAGTAGCTCCGAAGTCATGAACTGTAATATTGGCAGTAATCGGATAACGGTTAAAAAAACGGGTCAGCACATTCTCCCATACTTGTCCAAATCCATCACTGCCTGTTAAAATGCTAACGCTGGTGGTCTGGCCTTCCACAGGCTCTACAATAATCTCCAAATCCCCCGAACCGACAACACCGATATGTGCCGGCTTACGAATGGGCTTCTTAGTCTGGTATTGAAACTGTAATTTTTCCATCCTTCAGAGACACCTCCAATTAAAAATATCAATCAATAAGAAACAATGTGGCAGCTAGCAGGTCGGCACTTCCTCCGGGTGAGAGTTGTCTAACATTGCAATACTCGGACAAGCGATAGAGCTGCTTTCTCCCCGACTGGGTTCTGAATCCATCTGCTGCAAGGAACGCTGCCGACATTCTCTGAATCGCCATCAGATCCGTCAACTGACCGCGGTGCAGGATGCAGGTATCATCCACACTTGCCATCAAGGCCAATAAAGCCTCTATGCGTGCTTCCACCTCTGTCTTCCCACAAGCCCTGGCGCGCAGCAAAGCAGGCAAAGCTTCGTCCCGGATATGCGGAAAGCCTAGCTTTGCTTCTTCCTCTGCCCCCACTACCACGTATTTCTTCTTTACCGATTGTCCATTCGTCTGCTGCACCGGGCGATACCGGTCATGGAACGATGCAATTCTTCCTGCAATGCTCATAATCTGATGTGGGTCCCGTTCCCTTGGAAAGGCTGCCCGTGCACTGGTTAAAAGGCCAAGGGCCCAAATGGCACCCTTATGTGTATTGACACCATTCGTTGCACTGAGCATTACCTTCTCGCCTTCCCTCCCGATTAGAGCTATTTGCTCGCGCAAAGCCTGGTCCACCGGGTGAAGGTATGACACAATGGCTATTTCCCGAAACGTATCCTCCAATACTCTTGCGGATGCAAGCATCAGCTCGATGGACATATCTGTATGAGAGCCATTGTCTCTGGCATCGACAAGTCCAGGCTTGGGCGAAAGAAGAGCCTCTTCCATCAGTGCCTTTACAGCTTTGGCAGCCAGAGAAGCCGCGAAAGCTGAATGCTTCATCGTGAGCACGGCTTTAAGACCAGCTCCGGAATTTAGCCGGCGGGTCATACAATCCGTCTGACCAATCTACGAGGTCATTGATCGTTTGTGCTGCCAGCAGCGAGCGCTTGGCTTGTCTGCGCATGATCCCAAGATCCTCCGGATAGGCCACGATCCCTCTGTCACGCAGCAGGCTTACATCGCTCTCATTACTTTCAATCCCTAAAGGCGTTACGCCCGCGATTGCCGCGAGTGCCTTCTTTCTCTCCTCTATGCTGTCCGTCTTGTAGAGGTATGCGATGCCTTCCTCGGTGAGGACGTGGGTGACATCATCCCCGTAAATCATAACCGGCGTAATGGCGAGGCCAGATTCATCCTTCACCTTGATGGCATCCAGCGAATCCACAAATACTGGCTTTTTGTTGGCACCGTATGTTTCAACCATCTGGACGACCAATTTCCGGCCTTTGGAGAGTTCCGTCGGGCGCTCGATCATGTCAAGCCAGGCAGGAGTCGCATGTCGCCGCCCCCGAGGATCATGCCCCATATTCGGTGCTCCTCCAAAACCGGACAGTCTGCCGGAAGTAACGGTCGACGAATTGCCCGCGCAGTCCATTTGCAACGTTGATCCAATAAACATATCTACAGCGAATTGGCCTGCAACCTGACACATCGCGCGGTTGGAGCGCATAGATCCGTCCTTGCCGACGAAGAACACATCGGAACGGGCCGCAATGTATTTCTCCATACCGACCTCGCCTCCAAAGCTGTGGATGCTTTCGACCCAGCCGGATTCAATCGCCGGAATCAAAGTCGGATGCGGATTCAGGGCCCAGTGCTTGGCAATCTTCCCTTTCAGGCCGAGCTGCTCACCATAGGTCGGCAGCAGCAGCTCAATCGCTGCAGTATTAAAGCCGATGCCGTGATTAAGCGACTGCACCTGATGTTTTCCATAAATGCCCTTGATCGCCATCATGCCCATCAGGATTTGCAGCTCAGTAATATTTTGCGGATCACGGGTAAACAGTGCTTCCAGTGCGTATGGTTTGTCAGCTTGTACAATGACGTCGACCCAGGAGGCCGGAATATCGGTTCTCGGCAGCTCGTCCACGATTTCATTGACCTGCACGATCACGATCCCATCCTTGAAAGCGGCCGCTTCCACGATCGTCGGCGTTTCTTCCGTATTGTTTCCGGTGTATAGATTGCCCTCGCGATCTGATTTGTCTGCCGCTACCAGCACCACATCTGGAATAAGGTCAATGAAGAGACGTCCGAACAATTCCAAATACGTATGGATGTCACCGAGCTGAAGCGTCCCGTCATCAATCATTTGCGCAACACGCAGGCTTTGGGAGCCACTGTAGGAGAAGTCCAGCTTCCCGGCGATGCCTTTCTCGAAAATATCCAGATGTTCGGGTCTTGAAATGCTGGACATAATCATATGCAGATCATGTACCTTGCCAGGATCGACTTCCAGCAACTTTTGGGAAAGGAAGGACGCTTGCTTTTGGTTATCTCCTTCCAGGACGACCTTCGCGCCTGGCTCGATTAGCGCCTCCATCAGGTCGACGATTCGGGAGGAGTCGATGTATTTTCCGTCCAGCCACTTTTCTACCCTTCCTAACTTTTCCTGCTTTTTATCACGTTTTTGTGACCAGGATCGCAGTACTTTATTCATTCTTCTTGCTCCTTCCATTTTCTAATCAGATACTGAGTCGCTTCCAGACCGATCTCGTGCACAGCCATTTGCCGAGTATCCTTGTGGGATTGCTTGACAAGCCTGGAAAGAGTATGACCCGGCGGCATCTCGATGAAACAGTCAGCTCCCGATTCGACGCAGATAGCCGCCATATCCCCCCACCGGACGGGATATGCTACGTTTAGGGCAAGGTCCTCCGCGATTTTTTCCTTGGCTGTCGTCTTTCTGCCCGTATGATTCACCAAATATGGTATTTGAGCGTCCCGCAAAGAAAAAGTGTGTATTTTCAGCAATAGCTTATTGGCTACCTCTGACATCAGCGGAGAGTGTGAAGGAATCGGAACCTTCAGAAGCACTGTCTTAGCGGCCCCAAACTCCTTCGCATGCATAAAAGCTTTATTCATCCCTTCCAATGAACCAGATATGGCGATTTGCTGCTCTGCGTTCATATTCGAGAGGTAGACCGGCGCCGCCTCGCTATGGGAGAGAATCACGGCTTGTTGAACCTCTGCCTTCGTAAGCCCGATAATCACACCCATTCCATAGCCTTCAGGGAAAGCTGCTTCCATCAACCGGGCACGGAGCCATACGATCCGAAGCGCATCCTCGAATGAGAGAACTCCGGCGATGACCGCCGCAGGGAATGCGCCAATGGAATGCCCTGCCACGAATTGAGGCCGGATACCCTGTTCGATCAACTGGCAGGCTATTGCAGTCTCCTTAACGAAGAGAGCCGTCTGAATCCAGACGGTTGAGCCCATAGCCGCTTCATCGTCACGCAGTTCAGTTCCGATGATGTTTGTTGCCTTTTTCACATAATCGGGTACATCCTGGAGCATTCCAGGAACCTGTGACCCCTGGCCGGGAAATGTAAAAACGATATTCAGAAGCTCACCACCTTTAGCGGATTCATCTTCTCTACATTGTCAATTGTAAGAAGTAAACAAATACCTGTAAAATATATATATTCACATATGATCGATAACCTAAAGGTTATAAAGGGGATTACTTCACTATGGATTATTTGCAGCTTAAGTATTTTCAAGTGACCTCGAAGTATGAGCATGTCACACGTGCCGCGAACGAGTTGTTTATCTCTCAGCCTGCCTTAAGTAAAATGATTAGAAACTTAGAGACAGAATTGGGTGTGCAGTTATTTGACCGCGAAGGAAAACATATCGTACTGAATGAATATGGAAAGAAATTCCTAAAAAGAGTGAACCAGTCGCTCTCAGCGCTAGAGCAAGGCATCTCCGAAGTCAAAGAAATGAAGAACGAAAAGGTAGAGATTATCACGTTATACGTCGCCGTCGGCTCTATGCTATTGCCAAGCCTTGTCGGTAAGTTTCGCGATCTCTACCCGCAAATTAGATTCAACCTGACCCAGCACCCTGCGATGACGAAGAAAGGACTGGCGTACGATTTTGCGATTACATCCGAACAGTTGGCAGACAACGAGCATGCCATCCTGCTGGAGGAGGAAATTTTGCTTGGCGTACCAAAATCTCACCCTCTGAGCGCTCAGGACACCGTATTCCTGAAAGATCTGGAGCAAGAGAAGTTTATCAGCCTTACACCTGGTCATTCGCTTAGAAAAACAACGGACCGCTTTTTTGCTTATACCCCTTTTGAACCGAACATCGTCTTTGAAAGTGATGATCCAGCTACGGTAAGAGGGTTGATCCAAACCGGGCTTGGCATCTCCTTTATTCCTTCTATCCTGTGGAGGAACGTCGTAACCGAAGACATCAAGCTGCTTTCAATCAGGGAGCCCCGATGTATGCGGACAATCTATCTGTCCTATCCTACTGGGGAACTGCACACCGATATAGAGAAATCGTTCTTCGAATTCATCATTGGATTTTTCCAAGATATTGCTCAGCATTGACGATTTATTGGGTTAGGGCAATGCACATAAAGGGGTAACAGCTTCATATGATGGAGCTAAACCATTTATAACTTGTTCAGCAGGCAGATGATCTCAGACAGCAAGGAGGAAAATGATGTGAAGACAGTCCGATGGCTGGCATTATGTCTTGCTTTTCTCACGATGTTCTGTGCTTGTAGTGGACCCTCATCCTCTGACAGTCAATTATCTGATACTAATTTGTCAAACGGGAAAAAGATAACGCTTACATTGTGGTACTGGAACCGTTCTATTGATGATGAATTGCTCGCTCAGGCGGAAAAGCAGTTTCCCCACGTTGAATTAAAAACTCAAAAAATAGGCGGTGACTTTAAGGCCAAACTGAAGACAACGCTCGCAGCCCGTTCCGGTGAACCGGACATGGTAGCTCTGAACGACTGGATGGTGGAGCTGTTTCCCAGTGCGGATCGTTTTTATGATTTAAGGGAACTTGGAGCAGACCGCCTAAAGGATCAATATTTGGAATGGAAATGGAATCAAGGGATCACTCCAGATGGTAAAATGATTGCATTTCCCATGGATACTGGGCCTACCGCCCTCTTCTATCGCAGCGATCTGTTTGAACAGGCAGGCTTGCCTAGTGAGCCTGAACAGGTCAGTTCCTCTATCCGTACATGGGATGATTACATGGCAGCCGGAGAACAACTTCGCCAGAAATTCGGAAATCGTTCGTTTTTGACCGATAATATTGTAAACGTTTACAATCAAGTGCTCGCTCAGCATACAAACCTGTACTTCAAGCCGGACGGAAGTTATGTCGGCAATCAATCTCCTGACATCCGGCTGGGCTGGAAAACCGCTGTGAATTTCCACAGCAAGCAGCTGCTCGCCAATGCGGATGGCTGGACTCCTGAATGGAATGCTTCGGTCAATAACGGCAAAATCGCCTCGTTCGTAGGGGCAATCTGGATGAAGCAAGTGCTCACTGAAGCCGCGCCAGATACTGTGGGCAAATGGAGAGTCGCCCGGGCTCCTGGAGGAGACGGTAATCTGGGAGGGTCTTTCATCTCTATCCTCAAATCCAGCAAGCACCCCAAAGAAGCTTTTGAAATCCTGACCTGGCTGCAAAACCCGAAACACCAACTAGAAGCCTACCATAAAATTGGGCTGTTCCCATCCACTCCCGGTGTCTATGACGATCCAGTCATGGAGACACCCGAGCCTTTCTTTGGTGGTCAGGCCACTGGCCTCATTTTTGCCGCCTCCGCACGTCATGTAAAAAGCAGCTATTCTGGCGAGCGCTATCCTGTCATCCACGGCATAGTGACCCGTCGCCTTGCTAATGTGGCCAAACAAGATGCCAACCCCGATGCATTATGGTCGGAAACGATGCAACGAATTGAACGGGAATTACAGCGTTGAAAACAAAAATTCAAAAAAGGCGTGTGGATAATATGCTGAGAGAAATCTGGAAGCACCGGACCGTTTATGCTGCGATCTCGCCATTTTATCTGCTGTTTGGCATCTTTGGCTTGTTTCCGATTGGATTTTCATTGTACCTGGCGTTTCACAAATGGGACGGGATCGGAGACATGACCTACAACGGCTGGGGTAACTTTCGTTACCTTGTGACAGACAACGAATTTTGGCAGGCTGTAGGCAATACATTTGTAATCTGGGTGTACGCCACGATTCCAATGCTATTTCTAGCCCTTATTGTTGCCTTTATGCTGTATGCTCCTTTTGTGAAAATGCGCACCTTATGGCGAGTTGGGTTCTTCCTGCCCAATGTGACGTCTATTGTTGCTGTGGCCATCATCTTTGGCGCCTTGTTTGCCAACAATTTTGGCTTTCTCAACTACCTTCTGCAGCTCTTAGGTCTACCTATGATCCAATGGCTAAATGTACCGTGGGGTATCCAAATCGCCATTTCTTCCATGGTCGTATGGAGATGGATGGGCTACAATGCCATCATCTATCTGGCCGGACTTCAGAGTATCCCACATGTGCTGTATGAGGCAGCTAAAATAGATGGAGCAACGGGAGCACAGGCTTTTTTCCGCATCACCATTCCCATGCTGCGCCCAGTTATTTTGTTTACGGTCATTACATCTACCATCGGCGGCATGCAGCTCTTCACCGAGCCACAGGTTCTGGTCGGTAATGACGGCGGTTCGGGGGCAAGTGGCATGACCATCGTTTTATACCTGTACCGCGAGTCGTTCATCAACAACTATTTTGGATACGGTGCTGCCGTCGGATGGGGCATGTTTCTCATCATTGCTGTATTTTCCATCATCAATTGGAAACTCGTTCAAGGTAATAAATAACGATGGAAGGAGCGTCACAACATGATGCAGACACGTAGTAAATCCATTGTTCTGTATGTCGGGCTGCTGGTGGGAATCATCCTGTCCATGTTTCCATTTTATTGGCTGATTGTCATGGCGACCCGTACAACCTCAGACATCTATCGTTTTCCGCCACAGTTGTGGTTCGGCAGCCACTTCCTGGATAACATAACGAGAGTATTGCAGCAGATTGATTTTGCCGGAGCCTTTGTGAATACCCTTTTTGTAGCCAGTTCTGTTACCCTATTGGTGCTGTTTTTTGATTCACTAGCTGGTTTTGCATTCGCCAAGTTTAATTTTCCGGGTAAAAAGGTGCTATTCGTCATCCTGCTAGCTACAATGATGGTTCCTTCACAACTTTCGCTCGTCCCCTCCTTTGTCATGATGGCTTCCTTTGGATGGGTGGGTACGTTCAAAGCGCTCATCATCCCAGGTATGGTAAATGCCTTCGGCATTTTCTGGATTCGCCAGTATGCAGAAGAATCCATTCCCAAGGAACTGCTGGATGCGGGACGTATGGATGGTTGCAGCTTTTTTCGACTGTACTGGAATGTAGCACTGCCGATTTTACGTCCTGCGTTCGCTTTTCTCGGCGCATTTACCTTTATAGGAGCTTGGAATGATTACTTATGGCCATTAATCGTTTTAACAGATGAACGCAAATTCACGCTTCAGATTGCCTTGTCCCAGTTGAACGGAATTTACAATACGGATTATGCAATGGTCATTGCCGGCACCCTGCTGGCTGTACTCCCTCTTATTATTTTGTTTCTTTTTATCAGCCGCCAGTTTATTTCTGATCTTGCCGCCGGAGCGATCAAAGATTAGCTTCACTTGATTCCCCTTATTCTCTTCATGTATAATTGTTAATCGTCATTTCAAATAGCTTACATGGCTAAGTCAGATATTAACGAGCTAGTCAAGATAAGTGATTACGATTTGAACATGAACTACGTACTGAGGGGAACCTTCCAGATGAACAAATTCACATATTATAATCCCACCAAATTAATTTTTGGCGACCATCAAATTAAAGAGTTGCAGCAAGAACTGTTGAATTACGGTAACAATATTTTACTGGTATATGGAGGCGGAAGTGTCAAGCGAAATGGCTTGTATGACCAGGTATTAAACGCGCTAGAATCTCTTCATCTCAACATTCATGAATTGTCGGGCGTTGAGCCCAATCCGCGCTTGTCCACCGTTAAGAGGGGCATCGAGATTTGCCGAAATGAAAAGATAGACTTCCTGCTTGCAGTGGGCGGCGGAAGCGTTATTGATTGCACCAAAGCCATTGCAGCAGGAGCCGAGTATGACGGAGATGTGTGGGATATTATCAACAAAAAGCATATGCCGACCCAGGCTTTGCCCTTCGGTACCATCCTTACACTCGCCGCGACTGGTTCGGAAATGAATCCAGACTCTGTCATTACCAACTGGGAAACAAACGAAAAATACGTGTGGGGCAGCGAGGTGACGCATCCGAAATTCTCCATTTTGGACCCGAAAAACACCTTTTCTGTGCCACGTGATCAGACGGTTTATGGCATGGTAGATATGATGAGCCACGTGTTTGAACAATACTTTCACAATGTCAAAAATACACCCTTGCAAGATCGTATGTGCTTTTCTGTGTTGCAAACGGTGATCGAAACAGCACCCAAGCTGCTGGAGGATTTGCACAACTACGAGCATCGCGAAACGATATTATATGCTGGGACGATTGCTCTGAACGGTACACTGCAAATGGGTTACTTCGGGGATTGGGCTTCGCATACCATTGAACATGCATTATCTGCTGTATATGATATTCCTCATGCTGGCGGTCTGGCGATTCTTTTTCCCAACTGGATGAGACATACAGTAGATCAGGATGCTGCACGCATGAAGCGGCTGATGCTCAGTATGTTTGACTTGGACACTGTAGGTAAAACAGACAGAGAGATTGCTCTAGAAGGAATTGACCGTCTAAGTGCGTTTTGGACAAGTCTCGGCGCCCCTTCCACCTTGGCCGACTACAACATTAATGATGAACAATTGGAAAAAATCGCAAACATTGCCGCCCGTGAAATGGAACACGGAGGTTTTGGTAATTATCAGAAGCTCAATCAGGAAGATATTTTAGCTATTTTGCGTGCATCGTTATAACATTCAAAAGGGAGTGCTCTCAAGCCTGTGATGGCTGAGAGCACTCCCTTTTAGTATTTATGAATTAACTGTTTGTCCTTTTTCTTCTACTTGGATAGCAGCCCCTACATTGGCACCTGCAAGAATCCCCTTTTTCTTATTAGGATACAAAGTATTCATATAGGTTCGGGTTTCTGCAACGACAATTCCCGACAAGCCGAGCAATGCAATCAGGTTCGGAAAAGCCATCATTGCGTTAAAAATATCTGCCAGCAGCCATATCGCATCCAGTTTAATGAACGCGCCCCCACCAACCAGTACAATGAACAAATAACGATAAGGCTTGATCCACTTGACCCCAAGCAAGTACTCAACACAGCGCTCTCCGTAATAGTTCCAGCCGAGCATGGTTGTGAATGCGAACATAATCAGGATGATGGTGAGCAGTTCTGCTCCCAGCGGAAATGCACTGGAGAAGGCTTGCTGAGTCATCAAGCCTGCATCGGTAGGTCCGCTCCACACCCCGCTAACCAGCAGCGTCAACCCGGTCATCACACAAATAACCATCGTATCGATAAACACGCCCGTCATGGAAATCAGTCCTTGTTCCGCAGGCCATTTGGTTTTGGCAGCTGCAGCTGCAATCGGTGCGCTCCCCAATCCAGCCTCATTGGCAAATATACCTCTAGCTACCCCGCTGCGCATAGCCAGCATAATCGTAGCTCCTGCAAATCCACCCGTTGCCGATGTTGTTGAAAATGCCGAATGGAGCACAAGCGCGATTGCAGCAGGAAGCTGGTCAGCAAACCGAATCAGTACAATGATACAAATCAGTACATATAGTCCTGTTTTAAAAGGAACGACCTTCGTCGATACCTTGGCAATACTTTTGAGTCCTCCAATGGTGACCAGAGCTGTAAGGACAGCAATTGTCAGTGCCGTTACAATCGGCGGAACGCCAAAACTGTTTTCAGTAGAAGATACAATCGCCTTGACCTGAGGAAATGTTCCGATCCCGAACAACGCTACCAGCATCCCTGAAAAAGCAAACAGCATCGCCAACGGTTTGAAACGACGTCCCAGGCCTTTTTCAATATAATACATCGGGCCGCCGGAGAATTGTCCATTCCGATCCTTCACCCGGTATTTAACCGCAAGTACACCTTCCGCGTATTTCGTCGCCATCCCAAAGAAGGCTGCTACAACCATCCAGAACAAGGCACCCGGCCCGCCCAGCTTAATGGCTGTCGCTACACCAACAATACTTCCTGTGCCCACTGTAGCCGCCAGCGCCGTACTCAAAGCCGCAAAGCTGCTTACATCCCCGCTGCCTTCATTTGGGGCCTTACCGATGAGCTTGATCGCCAAGGGCAGCCGGAATACCTGCAACATTTTTAGTCGTATGGTCAGCCATAAGCCCGTTCCCATGACAAGAATGATGAGGGGCGCCCCCCATATCCAACTGCTAATCGTTTCTAACACATGTACCAAGTTCATTTCAACCCGCTCCTCCAGCATATTAAAAAACAAAAAAGAGTCAAATCCGTTGATTCGACTCCTGGAGAGGTTAAAGGCACGAAAAAATAAACCAATTTGTGCAGGATCCTATCTCTAAAAAGCTCATAAAAGCCTAGAGTATTCCCTGTCACAGGTTATTCGCGTCTCTGTCCTTTTGCCTGAGAGTTTAAGCAGATGTTATTCTGCGGTGCACCTTCGGCGCCCAATTAAGGGTCTCTCCAGAGTTCTGTCCGTTTACGGTCCCCGCTTATTGCTGTAACCAGCCTTAGCACCTGAGAGTTTTGCCCCTTCGGTCGGAACTTTCGTTCCATCTCCCGCAAACATCAACCAGACATATGAAATTTTTATTTATTATACAGAAAACTTTCAGCTTATTACAAGTGAAAAATTTGTGAAGCCTTTTGACAAATCGATAGGGTATCTATACAAAAAGCGAGTACAGCAGATTGAATCCTTCGGATTTTCTCTGCTGTACCCGCCAAATGATATGGAATTACAATTCTTCACCATTGGTTGCTATCACATTTTTATACCAGTGAAAGGAGTCCTTTTTGGAGCGTTTGAGCGTTCCGTTACCGTCATCATCCAGATCAACGTAGATAAATCCATAGCGCTTGGACATTTCGGAAGTAGACATGCTCACAAGGTCGATCGGACCCCAGCTGGTGTAACCCATCAGATCAACACCGTCAGCAATCGCTTCCTTCATTTGAGTAATATGCTGACGCAAGTAATCAATTCGATATGTGTCATGCACAGAGCCGTCTTCTTCTACCTTATCATACGCACCCAAGCCATTTTCCACGATGAATAGCGGCTTTTGGTAACGGTCATAAAATGTATTCAGTGTAACACGAAGGCCGATCGGATCAATCTGCCATCCCCAGTCGGAGGACTGCAAATACGGATTTTTCACACCGCCAATCAAGTTCCCTGCTGCTTTCTCGCCCTCTGGCCCTGCCGATACGGTCAAGGTCATATAGTAGCTGAATGAGATAAAATCGACCGTATTATGTTTCAAAATTTCGGCATCGCCGGGTTCTGTCTGGATCACAATATTATGTTCTTCAAAATAGCGGTTCATATAGTTGGGATATTCCCCACGAGCCTGCACATCCGTAAAGAACAGGTTCAGCTGATTTTCATGCTGGGCCTTCAGTATATCCTCTGGATTACACGTATGTGGATAACTTTCTATACGGGCCAGCATACAGCCGATCTGAGCACCCGGAATGATCTCATGTCCCCGTTTGGTTGCCAGTGCACTTGCTACAAATTGATGATGCAATGCTTGATATATCGCTTGTTGTTTGTTTTCTACACGATCAATAACCACACCGCCACCTGTAAACGGACTCATGGTCATGACATTGATTTCGTTAAAGGTTAGCCAGTATTTTACTTTGTCTTTGTAGCGTGTAAATACCGTTTCGGCATAATGTACGTAATGATCTACGACTTCGCGCCCCAGCCAGCCATTATACTTCTGGGTTAGACCTAGCGGTGTTTCATAATGAGACAATGTCACCAAGGGCTCAATGCCATACTTACGCAGCTCATCAAATACATTGTCGTAGAATTGCAATCCTGCTTCATTCGGCTCGGCATCATACCCATTCGGGAAAATCCGCGACCAGTGGATAGACATGCGGAATACTTTAAAGCCCATTTCTGCAAACAAGGCAATATCTTCTTTGTAATGGTGGTAGAAATCCACACCTTCACGCTTTGGAAAACGAGCGTTTACCTTGCCAGCCAAGATGTCCTCAAGTCGCTCGGACGAAATTTCTATAGCATGATCGTTCTTACGTTCCGCTCTGGGTACATAGGCAATCATGTCTGCACTCGACAATCCCTTTCCATCTATGTCAAAAGCACCCTCCAGTTGGTTGGCTGCAGTTGCCCCGCCCCAGAGGAAGTTTTTCGGAAATCCTTTTTGCGTCTTCGTCATGGTATGAAAACCTCTTTTCTTAATTTAATGTTTTCACTTTGGTCAATAACCATCAAGTGCTGCAGTGCGAATCAATATCTCCCGGCAACCGTTCTCCTTTGAAATGCATTAATAGATGCTTTAAAATAGACCTAATGCCCTCATGAGCATCCTAATTGTTGTAACGCGTTTCATGTCAAGTATTTTTTTCTTATGTGAGGAGAAGCATCATGTCGAATCTTGATCAAATTGCAAAACTGTCGGGCTTTTCCAAGGCTACGGTATCCAGAGTGTTAAATCAGTCCCCCCATGTAAGCCAAGAAACTAGAGCTAAAATATTAAAAATCATGCAGGAGCTGGATTACGTTCCTAATCGGAATGCGATTTCTTTATCCAAGGGTCAGACGCTCCAGATTGGCATCATTACTTCAACTATTAATGAAATTGTTCTGGCCTTTCTGGACAGCTTTGTGGAAATCGCCGGACAATATGAATTCCAAACCATTATTTATACTTCGGGAGAAGACAAAAAGAAGGAGCTTCAAGCTTTCGAGGATTTAAAAAGAAAAAGAGTCGATGCGCTGGTCATCATTTCCTGCGTGAATGACACTGATTTTTTGAGTACCTATTGCAAATATGGCCCCATTGTGGCCTGGCAACGAATGGAGCATACTGATATTCGCTCCGTCGCTATGGATCAGTATGAAGGATACATGCTAGCACTAAAGCATTTGATACAAAAAGGCTATACTCGTATAGCCAATGCCTTTGGTCGTCCAAGCAGCATTAATACCCACAGTAGACAACGAGCTTATAAGCAGATCATGAATGAGCACAATCTGCCAGTGCTGCCGCATTGGAACTATTCTTCTATTTATAACATTCGTGACGGCGAACAGGTCGTGCGTAATTTGTTACAGCATCGGGAGGCATTTCCGGAGGCTATTCTGTGTGCTAACGATTATGTAGCCGTGGGCATTCTCTGCGAAGCGCGCAGACAAAAGCTGAGAGTACCGGAGGATCTGGCGATTGTTGGGTTTGATAACACGGAGCTTGCGCACACCATGGGAATTACAACGGTTCAAAATCCCATAATGGCTCAGGCGCAAAATGCCTTTTTCATGCTTTCCCCTGAGCTGATTGGACGCCAGATGAAGCTTCATACGCTGGAATATAGCCTCATTGAGCGTACGACCACTTAAGGGTGCAGTTGGCTGTCAAACTAGGCAATTGGGCCTTGATATGAAATATTTTTGTCGAAAGAGAATAAAAAATGTTGAAATCGCTTTTTTTTGTGCTACAATAGCACTATATCGAAGGATTGTGACCGGTGATGCGGGCAATGCCTGAGTTCAATTGAGTGCTATTGCTAACAATAGTGTTGAATTGTGCTTGGGCATTTTTTATTGGTAAAGGATGGGAGGGGGAACTTCAATGATTATTGAGAAGGTGCTCAATAACAACGTCCTGTTGACTAAAAACGATAAAGGTAAAGAGGTCATCGTCATGGGAAGAGGTATTTCCTTCAAAAAGGTGGCTGGCGACCAAGTCGATGATCATAAAATAGATAAGATTTTCATGTTAAATGAAAACGAGTTCACAGCCAAACTAACCGAGCTGCTGAACGATATTCCCGTGTCTCATCTGGAAGTCGTGAATGAAATTGTCACCCATGCAGCAGAAGTGCTCGATACGGAGTTAAGTGATAATATTTATTTAACTTTGACCGACCATATTCATTTTGCCATACAGCGGGAAGAAAAAGGATTGGCACTCAAAAATGCGATGCTGTATGAAATTAAACGTTTTTACAAAAAAGAATTTGCAGTTGGACTGGATGCTCTGCAAAAGATTGAAAATACGCTTGGTGTAAAATTGGGCGAAGACGAAGCTGGATTTATTGCATTGCATATGGTGAATGCCCGGATCGACGGTAACGAGATGCAGGCCACGCTTAAAATGACCGAAATTGTCCAACATATATTGAACATTATTACGTACCATTACGGGATTGTGCTGGATGAAACTTCTTTCAGCTATTCGAGATTTTTGACCCATTTGCAATATTTTGCAATGCGAGTGATTCGCAAAGAGGTCATTCACAGTGGTGAAGAATTTTTGTATAACCAGGTAAAGCAAACCTATACCGAAGCTTTTGCCTGTGCCCAAAAAATTAATGAATACCTGGAAAAAACATATGATCAATATCTAAGCAAGGATGAATATGTATATCTGACGATTCACATTCATCGGGTAACTGAACGTAATAACATTTCAGGCTAAAAAACTTCATATCCTCATCGTTCATGGATTGTGACTGGTAAGGCAGGCAAAACCTAAACTGATGGTGAAATCGACATACCCTTGTAGGAGGAGTGCGTCGTTTTCACCACGAGTTTAGGTTTTTCTTGTTTACAAGGTTAAAAAGATGCACGCCGGCGCATCTTAGCAACAAAAGTAAACGATAAATCCTATCAGTAGCAAGAATAACACTTAAGGAGTTCTGAACATGAGTGATAAAGAGCTATCTAAAAAAATAGTAACTCTCGTTGGCGGCGAAGAGAATGTCAATTCGGTATTCCATTGCGCTACACGCTTGAGATTTAAATTAAAAGATCGTACAAAAGCAGACAAAGCTGCACTGGAAGCAACGCCTGGTGTCATTACAGTTGTGGAAAGCAGCGGCCAGTTCCAAGTGGTCATCGGTAACAATGTAGGTCAAGTGTTTGAGCATATGATGGCAGAAACAAATCTGCAGGATGCGGACAATCCAAATGCGAAAAAAGAAGATTCTTCCGAAAAAACGAATGTTCTTGGCAAAGCAGTCGATATCATTTCGAGCATTTTCTCTCCTCTCTTGGGCGCTCTTGCCGGAGCAGGTTTGCTCAAAGGGATTATGGCCTTAATTTCGTCGCTCCATTGGATTGATACTGCAAGCGGTACGTATCTCATTCTGAACGCCGCTTCAGACAGTGTATTTTATTTCTTGCCTATATTCCTGGCTATTACATCATCCCGTAAATTTAAGACCAATGCCTTTGTATCCGTTGCAGTTGCTGGAGCACTCGTCTACCCGGATGTGATTGCAGCGGTGGACAATCCGGCAAAACTGGCTTTTCTCGGGATTCCAATCATTTTAATTAAATACAGTTCCAGCGTAATCCCCATTATTCTTGCGGTATGGGTACAATCCTATGTAGAACGTTGGTTTAATTCCTTTGTTCATCAATCGGTAAAAAACATTATCGTACCTATGCTATCACTGCTGGTCGTTGTTCCATTGACGTTTTTGGCCTTTGGTCCAGTCGGTAACCTGATCAGTCAAGGCTTGGCGAATGGTTTTACATGGGTATACAATTTAAGCCCATTGATTGCTGGAGCTGTTGCCGGGGCATTCTGGCAAGTATTTGTTATTTTCGGTGTACACTGGGGCTTCGTTCCAATCATGCTGTCCAATATTTCAACATTGGGTTATGACACGATGCTTCCAATGCTTACAGCAGCCGTACTTTCTCAAGCAGGTGCAACACTGGGGGTATTCCTGAAATCACGAAATACTCAAATGAAAGCATTGGCTGGTTCCTCCACACTGGCAGCTGTATTCGGGATTACTGAGCCTACGATTTATGGCGTAACTTTGAAATTGAAAAAGCCTTTCATTTACGCTTGTATTTCTGGTGGTATCGGGGGCGCTATTATCGCTTCCGGCGGAGCAACTGCAAAGTCCTTCTCCCTGCCTAGTTTGCTAGCATTGCCAACTTATTTTGGAGCTGGATTCTTGTGGGTTGTCATCGGCTTACTCGTTGCCTTTGTACTTGCAGTTGTGTTGGTTATGATTTTGGGCTTTGATGATCCGAAAGAAGAAACTGCAAAAACAGAAGCTGCACCCGCAAAGAAAGAAGCAGCTATTGAAAAAGAAATTCTCGTAAGTCCGCTGCAAGGTAAAGTGCTGCCATTGGAACAATCCTCTGATGTTGCCTTTGCTTCAGGCGCTATGGGAAAAGGTATCCTGATCGATCCTACAGAGGGTGTGCTGACATCCCCTGTTAACGGAACAATTACGACCGTATTCCCGACCGGACATGCCATCGGTATTACTTCCAATGACGGAGCAGAAATTCTGATTCACGTTGGTGTTAATACGGTGAAGCTGAAAGGACAGTTCTTTGACAAACGCGTCAAAGAGGGTGATGTGGTAAAGCAAGGGCAATTGTTGCTTGAATTTGATATCGAACAAATTAAAGCGGCAGGCTATACAACGACTACGCCAATCATCATAACCAATTCTGCTCAATACCTGGATGTACTGAGCACAATAGAACCTGAAGTGAAACGTGAAGATTACTTGTTGACTGTTGTGGTCTAACATGTAACGTTGCGACTAAAAGAAGCTTTCCAAAATGGAAGGCTTCTTTTTTATGCATTATGAGACAAGTGTTACAGCTAAAAATGGAAATATCATATATTGTGAGTTTGAGATTGTAAAAAAAGGAGGATTTCTGTGAAAAAAGGATATATCGCCGGGTTAAGTGTCATTGTATTGCTTATCATTGGTATTGCTATTTCAGCTGTAGTCAAATTTCAAGACCTAGAGCAGGTAGTTCAGCAGAAAAATAAAGAGATCCAAGCGAGCAAAAGCAATTACCCCGAAATATATGACCACTTGAATGCGGTTACAATCAATGGTTTTAAACAATTAATTCAGCAGGATCAAAGTGTTTTTGTCTATATTGGCAGACCCAGTTGTGGCGACTGCAATCGGTTTGAGCCTAACTTTAACAAGATGATCGAACAGTATAATCTAGGCTCCAAAATTACTTTTTTGAACGTTCACAAGATTCATAAGGACAAATCCCAATGGGATAAATTTAAAGCCGATTACAACGTAAAATATACTCCCACGATTGCAGAATTCAGAAACGGCAAGCTGGTGGATAAAATAGAATGGACACCGAAAAGAGATCTCAGTACAGATGCCGTCAAAGAGTGGCTAACCTCCAAAAAGCTCATTTTATAAGCCTCTTTCCTATTCATTTCATTAAGAACAATACGAGCTGTCCATGCAAAAAAGGTATTCAAGCGAACAACGCATGAATACCTTTTTATTGAGAATTCCTAGTCGTCAAAGCTTGGTTAAAAAATAGTTCCTAGCTCTCCTCGTAGGCTTCGTATGTACCTCGTTTTTACCCATTCGTTCCTACATTCTGAGCCCCTTATACAATACGAGCATCCACCGAATCGGGAAATTCATATCGGATAATATCTGTTTCGGATACGATATGTCCGATCTGTGACTCAATGAATTCCAAATCTCCCTCTACGGCTCCTATAAAATGCTTGGTACCCGGTTCTACAACGATGACCATACCAGGGCTGACAGTCTGTGTCATCCCATCGATACAGACGCTTCCGGTTCCTGAAACGATGGTCCACACTTCTTTTCGGAACTGATGTTCATGATAACTGATAAATCTCCCGTTCGAAATGACAACACGTTTGGTGACCGTTTGTAACCCGCTGGCTGCTTGTTGATGGGATAAGACCGTTTGCTTCCCCCAAAAGCGCTCCTCAAAACGCGGTCCAATTTCGATTTCAGCTACCATATCCTTAATTCCTGTGGATGATTGTCGATCCGTAACCAACACACCATCTGGCCCAGCAACGACAATAATGTTGGGGACATTCCAGATGCTGACCGGAATCTCCAGTTCATTGATGATATGCGAGTCATGTGATGCTTCTGAAATATACCCGGGGCCATTCAGCTTTGAACTCACTTCCCGCACTAACGAATCCCATGTCCCCAAATCCCTCCACTCTCCATGATAGGGGAGCACGGAGAGTTTACGAGTGTGCTCCACTACCGCAATATCAAAGCTGGTCTTAGGCAAATCCGCATAATTTGTCGAAAGTGACTCGTAATCGGCGGGTAAACCCATTTGCGCCAGCACATCCAATAAAAAGCCAAGTCTAAAAGCAAACACTCCGCAATTCCATAAAGCTCCTTCACGGATTAATGCTTCAGATCGGATCAGCTCGGGCTTTTCTACAAATGAACTCACTCTATAGTATTCCTGGTCAAGCAAAGGTGCTGAAGGCACAATGTATCCATATTTGTCCGAGGGCTCCGTTGGGACAGCCCCCATCAATGCAATATGGCTTCCGGATTGCTCTAATATCGAAGGAAGCCTGCGCAGATGTTCGAAAAATTCATCCCCCGCATAGCCATCTACCGGCATGACCCCTACGATTTCGTCGCGTGATGCGCCCACAACATCATGCAAGTAAGCCGTAGCCAGGGAAATGGCCGGGAAGGTATCCCGCTGAGTCGGCTCTTCAATGACCACAGCGTCTCCGCCAATTTGCCCCTGAATCAGTTCGACCTGAGTTCCACTCGTAGAAAAATAAGCTTGATCTGCCAAATCCGCCTCATCTAACTGTCTCCATATCCGTTGCAGCATGCTTTCTGGTCGCTCGTCATGACGTAGGATGGAAAGAAACTGCTTAGGGCGGTTCACATTGGATAAGGGCCATAGACGTTTACCCGACCCTCCGGATAATAAAATCATTCGCAAAGATGCAACCTTCTTCCTTTAAGTTAATATTTTTCTTACATTATAAAGCTGTTTGCTTTTCGTGCTTTTGCCGAATACATAAGTATGTAACATCGTAGAACATACATCGTTATGCCATGTTATTTGTATCTTTGTCCGTACAGGAGATGTCAGTCATGTCTACAAAAATACTCATCATTGAAGGCCAAAAAAGTTTGGCTGATATGATAGCTCTTCATCTTCAAGAGGAAGGCTATCAGACCGAACTAATCTATGATTGTAAGCTCGCAATTCCTACATTAATGCACTTTAAACCGGATATTATTGTGACCGCTCTAATGTTTTCCGGTAAAGTCGAATGTGAGCTGATCAATCACATCCGTCAATTTACCACGGTTCCCGTGCTCGTCATCTCTAATAACACCCTGCTAAATACAAGAATAAAGGCACTAGACGACGGAGCAGATGACTTTTTATGCAAACCCTTCAGTCTGAGAGAGTTAAACGCCCGCATCAAAGCCTTGCTGCGCCGCAGTGGCAGCAATATGCTCACTGAATCACAAACGAGCACTCAAAGGCTTAAGAAGGTAAGAGTCTGGGTGAATGATTACCGCCATAGCCTGTTGGTCGATGACCAGGAAATCGAAGTTACTCACATTGAATTTTCCATTATAAAAGAGATGTCCAGCAACCCAGGGAAAGTTTTTACCCGCAGCGAGCTGATGGATCGAGTTAAAGGCGGAGACTGCGCTTATCTGGATCGTACCATCGACGTACATATCTCCAGCCTCCGCAAAAAGATTGAACGTGATCCTAAAAATCCTCAGCATATCCGTACCGTTTGGGGTAGAGGCTACAAATACGAGATGTAGCTGTATCGTAGCTGTCTGGCCTCTCTGGGCAGCTTACTTCTTTATGGAAGCTTCCGCCTTCTCCATCGCCCATAAGGAAGAAAACAAGCTGCTCCACCCAATATTCCTATGACAAACAGTACCCAGCCGAAACGGTAAGCAGAAGCTAAAATAATGATAACCTTACCGTTTCCGCTTCCATTCGTTATAAATCCGGTCGTTACTCCATTCACAGATAGACGCGCTCGTTGATTCTCGCTACCCAGCCTGAACTCCCAGAGTGGATTAGGTGATTCTGTCTCCCGGATGAGCACCTGCTGATGCATTGGATTATACAGCGTAAAGCTGCGTTCCATGGAATTTTCACGAGTAGCCTGAATGTTTTCCGCAGCATGTGGTGCCATAAAAAAGGTATCCATATCCGTTCCCTCAAACAGCGTAAATTGATCCACTGTAATCATCGCTTGATAAGGAATGATGGAATATTGCTTCATTTGAAACAAGCCTGACTGTTTCTTGTGCGCATGCGCCAATATCTGAAACTGCATCAAGGCAGTTCCTGCCGGAGCCTTCACTATTTGATCATAATGATTCCATTGCTCCTTATCTCTCTCCTCTACCTCATCAATATAAGAGGTTTGAAGAACTTGGGACATTTTATTTAAAAAAATGACCTTCATGTGCCGACTTCCAATTTCTTCTGATCGCGCATCCAACTGCACGGCATACTCTTGCAATGGCTCTGCCTTCATTTTTTTGGACGCATAAATATTCCAGTCACAGGAATAGCTAGGTGCGTAACGGATAGACAGTTCTTGATCCTTGACGGACAGATTCGTCTGGCCAGGTCGAATATCTGCTACACATCCAACATCCGTACTCAATGATTCCTTCGTGTCCTGCCCAGGCATCACGGTCACTTCCTGCCCGTTCATTCGATGAATATCTTCAAAACCACTCAATGACGGTACCTGACTGTCCAGGATAAGGGTTAAGCGATATTTTCCCTTGGTTAAGAACAGATTTCTAAATTCGATCCGGCCATAATCATTCAGCAGACCGGGAATTTGTATGATTTTCTTGGCAAAACCATCCTGATTAGGCACCGTTTCAATAACTTGCTTTTCGGATATTGAGGTAGCGGGTAACTGCTTATACGTCTCACCCGTACGAATCGTTCTGGTCAGTAGTTTTCCAGTTTCTTCATTCGTCCATTTCATTGTTAATGATCCCTTGTATCCGGCAGGCAGATTAGCCAAAATTGCTGTGCTATAGGTTCCTGTTTTGGCGACTTCCACTTCTCTGCTTAATGTCCCTTTTTGGTAGCTGATCCCCCGCCCCATACTAAGTCTTGGTAGCGCACGTTCTGTCTGCACGTTCCCTTGGGCGTTAAAATCGCTCTCTGCCTCCAAGGTGAAAAAGAGCTTGCCCCGCTTCAGTGCCTGTTCCACCGGAAATGATAATTGATCCAGCTGATCCACAGGGACAATCGCAAATTGATTAACCGCATTAAAGCCTTGCAGGTTATTCACTGTGACCGGAGAATCTCCTTTGGGAAAAACATGCTCTCCCAGATCGACCCATTGGAATTGATTTAATCCCTCATCATGGGTCTTGATGTTAACCGCTCCATCCGGCAGTGTGACTTGCAATTTCCCGCCTGCCTTATTCATGAACACTCTAGCATATACATGTGAGGTTTGAGACTGATCCAATTTTTTGTGCATCGTAAACGTGTTGGGCTTGCTATACTGCCCCAAATCACGCAGCTGGATATCATGAATCCACCAGTAATTTTTTTGCTGTGGACGCTGGAGGGTTAACAAATCCATCCGCATCCAATAGCTTCCAGGAGGTGAGACGTATTCCCCGTAAAATTTTACACTGTCAAAGTTATAGCCCTCTGAAGGTGCCACGACATAGCTAACCCCCAGCTCACGCATTTGCTTATCATAAAACCTCATTTTTACATGCATTTTGTTCGTCCCGCGACCAGAAACGGTGATGTGGAACTGATACGGGTTATTTTCCTTGGCTTCCAGTAATCCCGATCTGGCAACCTGCCATATATTACTCGGATCTCCTTTCATAATCTCGCCGTGCAGTGTAGGCACATCGTTGGATTCCTCACGAGGGTTAGCCTGCACACTGAACAACTGCGGATTATCCGGCTTGAAAAAGGTTTCAGTTCTCAGCATCGAGTCAAAATCCAGCACCGTTTTCCCTTCAATACTGCTCATCTGATAGGGCGCCACATCCAGCTTCCTACTGGCAAAAGTGACTGCAATCCCTGCATCCATCTCCATATCAAACGGGAAGTTTCTTATATTCTGAGAAGATAAATACCATAACCAATCGTTGGTTGAAGCAAAGGTTTTGGACCATTTCAGAAAAGCATTGCCATCCTCAATGGCATCAAAAGGACGCAAGTAATCCTCTGCTGGAAGCTGTGACAACAGCAAGTCATTAAAGGAGGCTGCTTCCACATAATCCCCTTTGTTGACCGTCTGAATGGTGTTTAACTCAGGCTTCAACGCGCTGAACAACACGCCAAAGCGGCTAAAATCAAAACCAGGCAAATGACTGTAGCTCTCCAATCGGCTAAATCCGTAAGGAGTCACAATTTTACTTGCAAGAATATTCATATAGGGCGGTGCCTGGTCAAGATTGAATATGGAAAATAAGTCGTTCTCGTACGTACGTTTCAGCCCGGTCTGACCTTCCAGCTGAGACAGGTGAAAATCCTGCCGCTGCTCCTGTCCCTCATATTCATCATGGTAGACCAACTGGTTAACCCCAAAGGTAGAGAATAGCCAGCCTAATCGTGAGCTTAATCCGTTGTCCATGACATACTGCAGAAAATTCATATAGTATGTAATACCGGGATCGTTGCCTTCATGATGAAAGATCGTATTTTTCGGAGAAGAGTACACCTGAAAATCTCCAGTCGCCTTCTCAGTGGCCGTTTTTCCTTTATTCCATTTGGGTGTCGCTACTCCGTTATAGCTTTGAATCATATTGTCAGCAATCGGAAAATACAGTGCCTTGCTGTCAAAACGATCCGGATCAGTCAGCTTTTCAGCCATTTGACTATAAGCCTCCGGCACTTGTACCGGCTTGTAGTAGCCCTCAATGAATTGGGTGCGCAAGGGAGCCAAATACACGCCCAGACACAAGACGACGATAACAACCGCCAGCTTTTTATACACACGCTGAAGTGGCGATGATCCAAACCATTCCATACATTGAATAACGCCAAAGGTCAGCAGCACGCCGAAATTAAGGGAAAGCAGCCCAATAAATTTGTTAGGATCACGGAAAACTGAGCCAATCACAGGGGTTTTCGTAACCAGAATAACAAACCACTTGGCAATGGACGGAAACGTCGTTCCTGTAGCCGCAACCATAAACAACAGCGTAAGGAGCGAGAAAATCAAAATAATCGGATTTTTATGTGAACGTGTCACCATCGCGTACCCGATCAATAGCAATAAGAATCCCCCACCTACATAAAACATTGCAGGCAGTGAGGAAAAAGAGAACATGGGCCACCAATAGCTCAGTAAATAACCCACATTATACAAACTGCTGTTACGGCTAAACAGAGACAACGTATCCACGACGTTGATATTATGCTGAGACGCTTGGGCGTCCATCAACATGCTGCCTACATACAAGGACAACCAATAAAAACTGAGCAGACCGAAAAACACACCAAAAATCATGCCTTTACGCAAAAAATTACCGTATAAGAGCTGTAAATAGGCGCGCCCAGCTTTACGATGGGTCCAGGTCAGTTTGAGCAGGAGCAACATGGTGAACAATCCCAAATAAATCATCCCGAAGAAAAAATAATGAATGGCCGCAGCACTAACGGTAAATACCGCAGCCAGCAGGAACAGGTCAATCCAGTTCCGCTGATACAATTTATGGGGATGATAGTTTTTAATTTGTTGAATTTGAAACTTGGGGTCCACCGCACTGAAAAAAAATCGCAGCATTAACGGAAACAAACTATAGCCACAAAGCAAATAAATATGCTGGATGCGAAAAATAACCCACGGATTCAGTGCATAAAACAACGAACCCACCATAATGGCAAAAATACGGGTTTTCGTAAAGCTTGGTGAATAATACACGCTGACCAGTCGCTTGGCAAAGGCATACATCGAAAATGCCGAAACAAATAACAAGCCTGTGATAAACGACTTGAGCAAGACCGGGCCGCTCTCATCAAATAATAGTGAAAGTCCATAGAAGGGCAAGATGTACAGAATCCGTGGGGCATTGAACAGGGTCGAGGTAGACCATCGTTCGTTCCATACCCCGGTTATTTCCTCCAGATAGCGATGAGAGGTGGATCCAAAGGCAATGTCGCTGAACACGATTTGTCCGGGTCCATAGATGGGGGCAAGATATGCAACAATCGCAACCAGCATCAATAGGATTGCCGCCATATCGTAGCGGTAGCGAAATATCCATTTTTTCATGCTTGTCCCCCTCTCTTGAGCTTCTTGTCTATCTGTTGGTTATCTTGTGGGTCTATCTTCTCAAATGAACGATGGCCTGCAAGCCCTGATCGGTATTACGCAGCTTTAAGCGACCACCTATAGTCTTCAGATATGCGTCCATGTGATATAGGCTGAACGTATGCTCCTGTGAGTTTTGAGAATAGTCCGGCTGGAAATAGCTCCAACGCATCTTATCATCAATCCCGCCGCCTGTGTCTTCAATGATAACCATAATTTCAGCTTCTTCCAGTCGTGAGCTAATCTTAAGCATATGCGATTGCCGCTTGGACCGCAGCCCTGTCCGACCCCGGACCTGATCCTCCGATTGCTCTCCGTCTTGGTTCATGGCCTGCACAGCATTTTCCAGCAGCCCCTGAATCGTCTTGTACAGCATGGGCGCTTGTGCTGCAATCGATGGAACTGGCTCTTGCCGCAAGGTCACTTGAATGTGCTTCATATTCAGCGAACGGTTCGCCCATTTCAGCGATTCGGACAATACCTCATTCATATCCGTGAAGCTGATTCCGCTATTATCATGCATTTTCTCTTCCAAATCATCACGCAAGCTACGTACGCCAGTCAGCAACTCTCCTAGTGACGATTCCTGTCTGAGACGACCCTTGATGAAATTTTCATTCAGCTCGCGGAAATACTCCAATTCCTCATGGGATGCTCCTTTTCCCTGACTGGAAGCCACTTCAAAGCGGTTGGCCAGATCTTGATAAAATCCCAACAGCTTTAAATCATCGCCACCGGTGAGTCGGCTAGTCTGTTCTTGCAGCTCTCGTAGCTGTTGCTCAATCGTCTGCATTAAAGGCAAATAATATGTGTCCTGTTGCTGCCGCATATCTTCATCCCGCCGCTGGTCACGCACTTGATTGTTCACAATGGCATCTTTCACAATCCGTTTGCGGAACTGGATGAGCATGACCCACAGAATCATAAGTATTAAAGCCATCACCATCCACAACTGCTTGCGAAAGGAGCTAATTCGCTGGGCAGTGTCCTGACTGACATCCTTAACCGATATGT
This sequence comes from Paenibacillus ottowii, assembly GCF_050516475.1. Classification (NCBI taxonomy): domain Bacteria; kingdom Bacillati; phylum Bacillota; class Bacilli; order Caryophanales; family Paenibacillaceae; genus Paenibacillus; species Paenibacillus ottowii. The sequence goes on from NZ_CP191577.1 coordinate 4,150,508, forward strand.
AAAGGGCCTCATCTCCAATGCGGCTGAATCCTATTCCGTATTTCTCTCCACGATCTTCAACGATGCCTGTATTGCCCTCCAGCAGCCTCCGGGTTACACCTGTGATGTCCGTCCGGTTGATATCGGGAGTATTGCGGGAAGCTACAATTTTGAATTGATCGTTATAAAATAAAATCTCGTGCGGATTCACCGGCTTACTTTTAATAATTCCGCTGAGCATTTCAGCGTCAACCGTGCGCACCATAAAACCGCCCGTTTGCGCTCCTTGAATCCTGCACGCTATGTACTGGGCTGGCTGATGGTCCTTAGTCACAAAAGAGCTTACTGCACAACCATTTTGCAGCCATTTAATCTGTTGGACTGCACTCCTCATCTCACGATTGTCACGTCCGACCAGCACATGATACTGTTCATCCAGTACATAAAAAGACCCGCTCTCACGCTTAAATCCCTCAGCATATTGACGTGTTCTCTGATTCAGCATCTCTCTGCCCAGATTGGACGACAGCTCCTTCAGTTCAGCCTGCCATGCGGCATAACGCTCTGTTATGCTGCCAGACAGTTCCTGGACCTCATACTGGAGCTGCTCGTTCCGAATTTCCGCCAAGTGACCGCTGAATTGCCGCATGACAAACCATTGTAGCACTGCGGCCAAGAACACGGTCACACATAAAACGATCAGGTACAGGATCAGCTTTTGCCAACTTGGTTTCAGCAATGCCCATTGCTTCATGCCCTGTCCCCTCCATTTTGTTCAAGACGACTCAAGATCGCTTGCATCAGGCATTCCAGTTCGTAGCTGACCAGCGGTAGACGCGCGCACAGCAACCGGGGGGTGCGGCGCTGAAGGGCGGCAAACCTCGTAGCGGTCTCCGTTGCCCCGTCCGTCAGCAGGATCAACTCGCATGTTTTAGCGATGTATAAGCGATCCAACTCTTCCTCGCCATATGCTCGCAGATCAACAACGTAAATATCATGTCGGTCGTCCATATGCTGGAGTGCGCGGGAGACAGCCAGAGTCACCCCTGTATGCCGCGCAGCATGATACTGGTGAAAAAGACGCATCCCTTTTTCCCAAAGCGCATGCTCAGCCGAATCAAATCGTTCACAAAAAAGACGCAACGCCCGTTCTGTATTGACATCTTTTAAAAATGCCAAAACGCTGATATTATACATGTAGTTCCTCATTTCTTACTTCCTGATTGGAGTTGCGCAGTTCTTATGACACCCCAAAACATTCTATTTGTTGACGACAGTCCTATGGTGCTGTCCCTGCTTGAACGGACATTGACGCAAGAAAGCTTCACCTTACATACCGCTCACACGCCTAAAGAAGCCCTGCAAGTGCTGGAACAGCACCCGATTGATGTGGTCGTTTCTGATCTGCTTATGCCTGGTTTGGACGGAATTACGTTCCTTCGTATGATTAAGAAGGATTATCCGCATATCGTACGCATCATTTTATCTGGTCACCTGCATACGCAGTCCATTTTATCGGCCATTAATCAAGTCGGCGTATTCCGTTTTTTGACGAAACCGCTGGAACTGGATGATGACACGCTAAAAAAGATACTGTATGAGGCGCTTGATCAGGCTAAGCTCAATCGAAACAGCCTGCATGCAGATCAGAACGTAGCCTCTGACCTATCGGTATTTATAGACAGCATTTTGAATGCTCCGTACCGACCGTATGTACTGCTGAATGATCAAGATATCGTAACTGCCGTACACATTGCACTTGATGAGCTGTATCCTGTCGGCTGCTCACTACGTCATCCTGACGGTAGAGGTATTCAGTTAACCCCGCATTCATTGTATATACCGTATGCAGAGTCGGAATCTTCCGATCCCGACCTGTACTCGCTGGATACGCTGACTCTTGGGCATTCATCCTTACGCCTTATCCGCCTTAGCGAGATCGCCTGAGTGACGGGTGCCGCCTTTTAACACGGCGGCTACCCCAATCACAGTCAGGCAGATATACATCCACAGCATCCCCGCCGTCAGTAACGGATGGCGGATATAATTTTTCACATTCCCCCATGTATACAACACCGGACGGAAGAAGTACCAACGTTCCAGCGCCTTCCGCAATCCGCCCTCTTCAGATGACATCGTACGATCCATCACCGAAAAGTAGTAGGCTTTTTTACGTAATACATCCTGCAGATATACCTGTTTTTCATCATGATATACCCGTGTAAATACCGCCCGGCGAATGACTCCGCCAGATTCGATATAGCGCAAGGTTGGCTGTATTTCTTCAAAGGCAATCTGCTCCGCATTGAAGCCGCCTGTGGATTCGTAAGCGCTCATTCGCCAGAAGCGTGCTGCTTCAATCGAACGTTTTCCCAAGGTCTCTCCCGCGTTATTAATGACATTCCGCTCGAAAACCTTCACTTTGGAAAAAAAATTATTTGCTTCCGAATATGCCTCCTCCGGTACAACCAAGGCGCCGATATCCTGATGATCGTCAAAAAAGTCGATGCTCTGCTGGATCAGATGCTCGGCTAAAATCATATCGGAATCCAATACCAATATGTATTCAGCCCCCAAGCGTTTTGCTTCCTCAACGGCCTTGACCCTCGCAACTCCCCGCTCTCCATGAGGAAGCTCTAATACCGTTACGGGCACCGAATTTCCTGCTGACAGCATACGAATCGTCTCAACCGTCCGGTCATTGGAGCCATCATCAGCAATTACAATATGCAGATCCTTGTAATTTTGCCCCATACAGCTTCGCAAACATGGCTCTATCGTACATTCATTGTTGTACGTGGAGAAGAGAATGACCACTTTGTCCACTCTGTTCCGCCTCCTCTATCCAATCCTTCATCAACTGCTCAAACGCAGCAGCCGTATGGTCAAAATGGAATCTTAACGCATATTGATATGCTCGCTCACGGATGGCCATATAATCTTCGCCACCCTTTGCCGCTCTTTCCATTTGTTCAGATAATCCCCGAATATCCCCGTGAAAGCATAAATAGCCGCTTTTCCCGAAATCCGTCGCATCCACCAAACCGGGGGAGTTGCTGACAATGCTGGGTGTTCCAACAGCTGCCGCTTCGGTAATCGTCAAGCCCCAGCCTTCACGCAGGGAAGGAAATACGAGCGCATGGGCACGACTCATCAGTTCCAGCTTATGCTCTGCTGAAACAAATCCGTAAAAGGTAATATCAGCTTGCGAATGCCCCTGTTCATCCGGTTCTCCATATGTCAATCCATACCGCTCTATAATCGGCAATAATTGCTCTGCCACATAGGTTTTATCGGTTTTTCCGGCAATCCATAACATAGCCTGGGGGAACTTTTCCTTGAGCTGCCCAAAGGCTTCAACGACTAGATCAATGCCTTTATATTTAACGAACCGTCCTGCATACATAAAGGTCGGATTAGACTCCTTCGTTAAAAATTGTTCACGTGGCCAATGATCAAACTCAATGCCTTCTGGTAAAAGGTGAACACGATCTGGATGAAAGCCCAGCTTAAGCAGATCATACCGGGTAGACGGGGATACGGTGAGCGTCCGATCCTTCCGAGCCAGCTTAAGCATCAGGGGCTCCATATGAAATCCAATCATATTTAGCGGAAAACGAGCATTTTCATACCATATTTCCCTTGTTAGCTGATGTATGAAAAAAATCCGTTTGGATGCCTCCACCCAAAATCGGGTAAAAAACTGATGCGTATTCGCCTGATTGATCACGTAGTCAATCTGCTTTCGATGACGACGGTAGTAGCGCATCGCATAATAAATAACACTGTATATGTTTCCTTTGCGAATATACGTAATACCGTCAATCACTTCATGCTCGGGCATCCCCTCAAAATGGGGCGAGAAATGAATGAACTGAAAACGATCTTGCTGTGTGCGTTTTAGCATTTCATGGGTAAAAACTTCTGCTCCTCCGCTTTTCGGAGAACAAATGTCTCGCCAGGAAAGCAATAGAACGACGGTTTTACCGTTTGGTTCAAGTATGGTATTCATGGGGTGACTCCCCCCTTATCTTTATTTTGAATAAATATATATAGGCATCTATCACAAAATAGAGAGACATTGCCCCGTAAACAATGAACTCTGACAGCAAAAAATCAACTGGGTCTGTGTGAGCCATATGAAAGGCTGCTACTAAAACAGCTACTCCTGCTACCAGACTAAATATAAATTTGCGTCTGCCCACCAATACGTGCACATGCACAAAAAACATCACGATGGAAAATAACCAGTACACCCAGCCTCCCCATGGAATATAGACCTCAGCTGACTGGTAAGAAGCTCCGAATAATATGGGAATAGACGATGGGAAAATATAGGTCGTGCCCACATATACACACACCGCAGCTACAGCCATTAACCCAGCATAGATGGCAATTAACTTGCCCAAAGCCTGGCGGTCATGCCCCTGCGCACCGATCTTGGGAATAAAGGCCGCGATCAGGCTATAGGAAACGTAATAGACCAATTGGCTGTACTTCAGTGCAATGGCATAGCTGCTGGCTTGCTCGGGAAAATAATGCTGTACATACAACATGTCGATGGAGATACAAAATAGAATGAATAAATTCGTCATAAGGCTATCGGTAAAATCCTGACCGAGTGACTTCCATAGCCCAGCAGGGATACGTTCTCCACTGTGTGTAGTTATGGATAAGCCACGAGCCGAAATGATCCAGCCGTGAAGCAGCGACAGCAGCATTCCTCCGCAACTTGCCAACAGTAGAGCTTCCAGCTTAAAACCTAGTGCGGCCAGAACAAAAAACAGGCTCAGTTTCCCTATGACCTCAATGTAATAATTCACATTGAGCGCTAGCATGCGTTCCCTACCCTGTAAATCTCCGCGGCATGAACTCACGAGAATATGCAGTCCGATCAAGCCATACAGCATGAACAGCGGGCTGGATTCGACGCCCAATAGCGAGCGCAGCAACGGATGAAGGAAGAGTAAAAGGATCATGGCAAGCACAGTTAGCACCAAAGGTGCTTTTAGTAATAGAGAACCGAGCGGTAAGCTGCGTAGTGGAAGGTTCTTGTCACCCTTGGATACCAGTTTGGCGGTTAATAGCTGGATGGATAAGCCCAAAACGGACAACAGTGCAAAAAGGGCCAACAGCGCGTTCGCCTGACCATAGGCCTGTCCGGTCAGATACCAGCTCGCTGCAATGTGGAAAAAAAAATTAAATCCGTTAAGCAGCACATTAAAGAGGGGAAACATCAACGAACGCAATCGGTTGTTCACGTGGTTATCTCACCCGCCGATCCAGTCGCCAAATTTCAATGATCGAGCGTAAAAAACGAATGGAATCCTTCCAGACATGAATGTGCGAGCCATCTCGGTCAATGCATTTGACGGGTAATTGCAGCACACGGAGTTGGAGTCGCTTGGCAATAAACATCATCTCCAGATCTAACGCCAGTCCGAGTTGTTCCTTCAAATGTGGAAACATCCGCTTCACAGCAACCGAACTCATCACTTTAAGCCCCGTCTGGGAATCCACCACACCTGTTGGTAGAAAGGGACGGGAAACGACTCGTTTGCCAAAGCTGACGATAGATCGCAATAAAGAACGATTCTCGGCGGTCATATCTTTGGTTCCAATCACAACGTCATAGTAGCCCTGCTGAACAACATTAATCATTCTGGCAATATCCTCTATGAAAAAGGAATCGTCCGCATCCACAAATACGTAGTAATCCGCGCCGATGGTCCGCATCCCTTCCAGATACGTCCCTGCCTTGCGTGTATTGCGTCCCAATTCCCTTGTTTGAAGCAGCGGACTCAAATTCTGGTTAATCCGGTTTACAGACAAATCCGTTGCGGCCCCCAGCGCTTTAATCAAGGCATTCGTGCCATCGTGGCTACCATCATCAATGAGATAAATTGAACCCTCTATAATATGGCTGCGGATAAAGGCTTGCAGTCGCTCAGCAAAGGTTTTGACATGAACAAAACGCTTCTCTTCGTTATATACAGACAAGATGAATGCAACATGCTGGCTTCTGGTCGAATACTCGGGATAGAGCAAGCTTTGTATTTCAGAAAGGATTTCTTCGGTATCATTGGCTTGCCAAAATAGCAGACGCAATCGGCCCACTCCGATAATTTGCACCATATGCTGATCACTGAACGGATCGGTTACATCCGTGACCAATAGCAATGGCATTTGCGGAAATTCGCTACGGATTTGATTGGCTTTCCACACAGCTTGCCCCGGCTCCCTATAATCAATCAAGCAGCAACATGCATCCTCGTAGACTGAAGCGGTCTCCGTGTCCTCGCACTGTATATATTGGTAAAAACAAATCACATTGGGATAATCAATAGCCCTGTTATTATCACTAAAAATGGCTATAGGTCCCTGCACACAAACCTCTCCTTTTCCTCCGAATAGTTCTATTTTGTTGAAAAAGATTTAAAAATGTTTGCTTAGAAAGATTAAATTAATGTCCAAATACTTCATATTTTTTTAACAAAATAGCTAACATCCCTTGATATATAAGCATATAAGAGAAGAAAGACTAATTTTCATATTTGATAAAAACAGAGCATTAAGACCTGATTCATTAGGACTAAAAACATACAGATTACAAGGTGAATTTAAATTCAAAATTGGTGCTATGGGATCAATAAAAAGATACAAATATGGTCATTTTGTCATAGACATAATAGATGAATAAAACCAATTGGCACGTCCATACTATGGATAACATGTCATTTTTCACATGAATAATTATCAAAATATGAGAAAGAAGGTCCTTCTATGGAAGCATTTTATGTCAATCGTGATGGGTCATTATCTACTCCCTTGCGAGGGAAGGATGTGCTGGCAAACCCTCTTTTGAACAAAGGTGTGGCATTTACAGAAGAAGAACGCAAAGAACTGGGCTTGGAAGGAATTCTTCCTCCCACTGTCCTTTCATTGGAGAAACAGAGTGTTCGGGCATATCAGCAATTTCTGGCACAACCCACCATGCTGCGTAAAAATGCCTCGCTTAACGACCTTCACAATCGGAATGTCGTACTCTATTATCGACTGCTGACCGACCATTTGAGTGAGATGCTGCCCGTAGTCTACACACCAACTGTAGGAACTGCCATTCAAGAATATAGCCATGAGTACAACCGTCCGGGGGGCGTATATTTATCGATAGATCATCCGAATGGTATCGGACAGGCGCTCTCTAATTCCGGCTTGAGTAGTGAGGATGTTGACCTGATCGTCGTGACGGATTCGGAAAGTATTTTGGGAATTGGTGACTGGGGTGTCGGAGGAATTAACATTGCTATTGGCAAACTCGCTGTATATACAGCTGCGGCAGGCATTCACCCCGGGCGGGTACTGCCCATTGTACTGGATGTCGGCACGAATAATGAAAAGCTGCTAAATGATCCGCTGTATATCGGAAACCGCCACAAACGAGTGCGCGGAGAAGCCTATAATCAATTTATTGATACCTTTATCAGCAAAGCATTAACACAATTCCCGAAGGCGCTTTTGCATTGGGAGGATGTAGGCAGCGTGAATGCACGCCATATTATAGGGAAATACGGTCAAAATATTCTCACCTTTAATGATGACATCCAGGGCACGGGAGCAGTAACCCTGGCTGCGATTATTTCAGCGGTAGGTGTCACCAAAACCCCGCTGCGTGAACAAAAAATACTTGTCTTTGGCCCGGGGGCAGCTGGAATCGGTAACGCCGACCAAATACGGAGCGCTATGATCAAGGAAGGGCTTTCTGAGGAAGATTCATTTAAGTCGTTTTGGGCCTATGATTATCGTGGACTGTTAACGGACGATATGAACGATATACTGGATTATCAGAAACCCTATGTGCGCAAAAAGGAAGAAGTCAGCTCGTGGTCCCGATCGGAAGACGGCAAAATACCGTTGCTGGAGGTCATCCGTCAGGTTAACCCCACCATCTTGATTGGAACTTCCGGTGTAGCTGGTGCCTTTTCTGAAGAGATTATCAAGGAAATGGCAAAGCATGTAGAACGACCGATCATTATGCCCATGTCTAATCCTACCAACCTTGCTGAAGCGGTACCTGAGGATTTGATACGGTGGACTGATGGCAAAGCCTTGATTGCTACTGGAAGTCCCTTTGAGCCTGTCACCTATAACGGTACGAAATTTGAAATTGGTCAGGCGAACAATGCCTTTGTTTTCCCAGGACTGGGTCTGGGCGCGATTGTAGTCAGAGCTAAAAGAATCACCCCTTCCATGTTTACCGCAGCAGCTGATGCCGTTGCCAACGCCGTAGATTCGAATGAAATGGGTGGTGCGCTGCTGCCCCATATCCGAAAATTGCGTGATGTTTCGTACGCAGTTGCGGTTGCGGTAGCGAAGGCCGCAATTCAGGATCAGGTAGCTCAGGCACACATTTCAGATATTGAACAAGCCATTCGGAGTGCGATGTGGAAACCGGAATATGTAAAGGTCAAAGCCGTGGAAAATGTAATCCATCACCCTCACTAATTTCACCAGGAATCCAGAGCGGTTTGACATAACATAGGAACGATTGTACAGTATTAGTCAAAAGAATAGGAAAGTCCACTAGGGGAGCCATTATGGCTGAGACAAGAATGAATCTTGGACCCTTTGAACCTGATCTAGTTCGTACTAGCGTAGGAAAGTGGAGCCTTCGTATATAAGGTTTCAGGCGTTTTTGCGCATTGAACCTATGTTGAAGCCGCTCCAGTTTTCGGGGCGGCTTTTTGGCGTTGTTCCGGGAATTGTATCTTACGGGACTTCTTGTTCTCCATTTTTGTTGGAGGTGGGGAAAATGAGTTTTTCGCAAGAGCTCCGTCGGCAGGCGGATGGCATTTTTCAAGCCATTTATGAGCATCCCTTTGTGAGAGGTATTGCTGAGGGAAGTTTAACAAGAGAACAGCTGATTCACTATGTAAAACAAGATTTTGAATATTTGAACGCCTATATGCGGATTTACGGCATCGCGATCTCCAAAAGCACGAGCCGGGAGGATATGGCTGTATTTAACGAACAGATCTCTTTTATTCTTAACAGCGAGGTTCATCCGCATCAAAATTTTTGTACTGTCGCAGGTGTCACCTACGAAGAGATGCAGGGATATCCACTCGCTCCGTCCGCTCATCATTATATCCGCCACATGCTGACCGTCGCGCATGAGGGTAGCCTTGGGGAAATCATGGCCGTGCTGCTGCCTTGTCCATGGACATACCTTGAGATTGGACGCAGGCTAATGGATGAGGTCAGGCCGGATGAGTCTCATCCGTTCTATGAATGGATTTCCTTTTATGGAAACCAGATTGAAGATGTAACTTCCAAGTATCGAGAGCGCGTGGATGCTTGGGCCGAAGTCGCCTCGACTGCCGAGCGAGAGCGAATGATTGAGCATTTTATGCTAAGCTGTCAGCTGGAATATATGTTCTGGGACATGGCTTATACACAGGAACAATGGCCCGTCCAGATGCACGCTATGGTCTTGGAATAATCAGCATAGATGAGAGAGGAGAAACATGATGAGTATGTGGGAACAGAGTTATTCGGAGCTCCTGACAAAGGTACAAAACAGCAAGCCTCTTGTTCATAATATAACCAATGTGGTGGTCACCAACTTTACAGCCAATGGTCTATACGCCCTGGGGGCTTCCCCGGTGATGGCTTATGCACCTGAGGAAGTAGCGGATATGGCAAAAATAGCGGGCGCCCTCATACTAAATATCGGTACGCTGAACCGCGAGCTGGTGGATGCCATGATTATTGCCGGACAATCGGCAAATGCTCATGGTATTCCGGTCCTGCTAGATCCAGTCGGTGCAGGAGCAACCAGTTTTAGAACCAAGTCAGCACTGCGCATCCTAAAGGAGGTTAACATCTCCCTAGTGCGAGGCAATGCTGCCGAAGTCGCCCATCTTATCGGGGAAGCCCGAGAGATTAAAGGGGTGGATGCAGGCGACAGTGCTGACAGCGGTAATGTCGATCTGGCAGTTCGGGCTGCGCAGACACTTCATACCATGGTTGCCATCACTGGAAAAGAAGACGTTATCACCGATGGAGTCGAAGTACGCTTGATTAGCGGCGGAGACGCGCTGCTTACGAAGGTAACCGGCACAGGCTGCCTACTGACCTCTGTATTAGGTGCGTTTGCAGCTGTTGAGCCCAATCTACTACTCGCAGGTACAGCGGGCTTGGCATTTTACAGTGCAGCTGCTTCCCGAGCCGCAGCGCATACTGCAAAACTGGGGCCAGGCAGCTTCCAGATTGCCTTTCTCGACGAGCTTGCCAAACTACATACTGGTTCATTGCAGAGTCATGTCACGATCCGTGAAGCCGGCACAACCACAACAGGTGGTACGCGATGAGAAACGTGCACATACCGAGAGCGCTGACAATTGCCGGTTCGGATAGCGGCGGCGGGGCCGGAATTCAAGCTGATCTTAAAACCTTTCAGGAGCTTGGCGTATACGGCATGTCAGCTATTACGGCCATAACGGTACAAAATACCTTGGGAGTTCACGGTGTATATCCGTTGCCACAGGAAGCAACAGCGCAGCAGATCGAAGCTGTAGGATCAGATCTTGGGGTCGATGCCTTGAAGACTGGCATGCTGTTTGATGCGGGCATCATCCGCCTTGTAGCCGAGCAGATTCGAAAATTCAGCTGGGAAAAGGTTGTCGTCGATCCTGTAATGATTGCCAAGGGGGGCGCAAAGCTGCTGCAACCGGAGGCGGTGCAGGCTTTGAACGACGACCTGCTCCCCTTGGCTCTGGTCGTCACACCAAATATCCCGGAAGCAGAGGCCTTAACCGGGATAAGCATTCGTACGATGGATGATCGCCGCGAAGCTGCGAGACATATAAGCAGCCTGGGCCCCAAGTTCGTTGTGATCAAGGGCGGCCACGATGAGGAGAGCGAAAACAGCGACCAGGTCATCGATCTGCTCTTTGACGGAACAGCCTTTACAGAGCTGGGCGGCAAACGGGTGCGGACGGTTCATACACACGGAACAGGATGTACGTTCTCAGCAGCGATTACTGCTGAATTAGGGAAAGGGGTGTCTGTACCCGAAGCTATTTTGAATGGAAGAGCCTTCATTCAGGCGGCGATTGAGGATACGTTGTATCTGGGACAGGGACACGGTCCAACTAATCATTGGGCCTACCGTCGTCGTCAGGAGATACTTCAATGAGCAGCCGAATATTACCTGAGATCATGCGTCGGCATCTACAGATGTATCTGGTTGTTGGAAGCGTAAACTGCCTTGCGGAACCAAGTCGGGTCGTGCAGGAGGCTCTGGCTGGCGGCACAACGATGATCCAGTTCCGGGAAAAGGGCAGCGGCGCATTAACAGGGGTTCCTATGTTTGAACTTGCGCGCCAGCTACAAAATCTATGTTACCACGCTGGTATCCCCTTTATCGTCAATGACGATGTGGAGCTGGCTCTTGAGCTCGGCGCCGACGGTGTTCACATCGGTCAGGACGATGAATCGGCTGATTCTGTGCGCGCGCGAATCGGAAACCGAATTCTTGGCGTCTCCGCCCATACCATTGAGGAAGCACGTAGAGCCATCCTGCAAGGTGCAGACTATCTCGGCGTCGGACCCATCTATCCCACCATCTCGAAGGATGATGCTCATGCCGTGCAGGGTCCGGCCATTTTGCATGAGATCCGTAAGGCGGGAATTGTTGTACCGATCGTTGGGATCGGGGGCATTACAGTAGAGCGTGTGGAGGAAGTGGTAGGTGCAGGTGCCGATGGTATAGCGGTGATTTCGGCCGTGACGCAGGCAGAACAGGTTCGAGCTGCGGCGGAGGAATTAAAACAAAAGGTGTTGCTAAGCATTGAGCATTCAGGGATGTCTCAAAAGCTATAAAATGCTAGGGCCCTTCCTTCACCCTATTATGTCACTTTTATTGCTCAAGCAAGAGCCTCATTTTCACTAATAAAGTAGAAATGAGGCTCAGTGTTGTCGTAAAATTAATCTTTTACAGCTTGATTTCTTGTATTCTTTTTCTCAGCAATAAGTAGTCCTAGAAAAGTATAGACCCTGTACAATATTCCTATAAGCAGAACAGTACCAACGATTGAAACAAGAATAAGTAGAATATTCGCCACAAATAAAATAATCGCCATAGTCAAAAATATCACATCCCCCAAAGATACTGATTTTTAAGCGTTTCTATCCTTAGTGCACTCGTGCTCGTTGAATATCTGATTAACTATAAATATATGTCAATCGTCTTTTCTAATATTCGTATAGCATTCGAAAGCAATTAGAAAATGATATTTAATTATATTGATTTTTGGTTCCCCATTCACATAACCCTTCCAAAACAGGCAATAGTGTTTCCGCTTTTTCTGTGAGACTGTACTCGACTTTAGGCGGAACTTGGGGATACTCTTTCCGGTTCACCAGACCATCCGCTTCCAATTCTTTTAGCTGTGAACTCAATGTTTTATAAGTAATAGCTCCGATTTGTCTTTTCAGATCATTAAAACGTACCACTTGGTTTTCGGCCAGAAGATAAATAATAACCATTTTCCATTTCCCCCCAATGACTGACACTGTATAACCAAAAGGTGTATCCTCAATATTTTTAACTTTACCTTTATATTCAGCCATACTCATATTTACACTATCCTTTCGGGTAGTACCTATCAAATTAGTGCGTACTACGTTTTTATTTGCGTTCAGTTTATACTAACCGTAATTTGAAGTAAAGGAGAGAAAACATGACTAAAACAATACGCCTGTTAATGCCGCAATGGCAAGGAGGGAACAATCCTAACTACTCTTTTGGAGCCGAACTGCTGGCTTGGCTAGCTCCGGAAAATAATCAACCCCTTATTCATGTTCCGGTTCAAGCGTATGATGGAACTCCACTTGGCAACGAGAACGGTATAAATGGGAGAAGACAGCTACTTGAACAATTAGAGGCTGCTCAACATATCATTGACGCTCATAAGCCAGATCGCATTGTAATGTTTGGTGGTGACTGCTTGGTGGAACAAGCCCCATTCGCCTATTTAAACGAACGATACGGTGGAGAATTAGGGTTAATTTGGATTGATGCTCATAGTGATTTAGTTAGATACGTGGGCTATGATAATGGACATACATTACCGCTCGGAAATCTGTTGGGAGAAGGAGATGAGGAGTTCGCAAAACATGTAAAAATTCCTATTAAGCCTGAAAATGTCTTTATCGCTGGATTAGCAGCTCCTACAGAAGAAGAGACAAAAGGATTTTCAGAAACATTTCGAAAACTAGGTGTTACTACTATAGAAACAGATGCTGAAGTTATTCAAAGATTAGGGATTCGAACTGCTGGAACCAAAGAGTTAACGAACAGTACTGTATCTATAAAAGAATGGATTAAAGAAAGCGGCATTAAGTACCTGGCTATTCACCTTGATTTGGACGTACTTGACCCAAAGGCTTTCCGTTCTTTATTATTTGCCAATCCTGAAGCCCCCTATAACCTTTCTCCTGCGGGAACAATGCAAATGCCTCAACTACTTCATCTGATTAAAGAACTGTCTGAAGAAACCGATGTAGTTGGATTAGGTATAACAGAACATATGCCATGGGATGCTATTAATTTAAAGAATCTGCTTGGAGAAATACCTATTTTAAATCATTAATTCTACTTACGATCTATACATGTTTTTTGACGTTAATTTTCGTAATGGAATTACGAGAGGGCTTTTGAATTAGAGTATGTGCAAAGAAGGACTCCTCTGTAATTTATGTTATTATGGAGTCCTTTTTTATTTTCTTATTTTCATTTATTAATTTTAGTACTGGATTAAGGAACTCTTCAAAAAAGAAGTGGACGGGCAAAGCAAAGAACTTTAGATAAAATAACACCTCAATTATGTGTCTTGAATAGCACAGCACCGAATAAAATGGAACAGTCAGGAGATCAAGTAGTCGCTCGCTCTACTAATTTGAATTCCAAAGGATGTAATTCTTCATGAAGCCCCTCTAGGGCATTTCGAATCATGATGAATGCATTTTCCGCTTGCTTATCAATCGGGTAATGGATGGTAGTTAAATCAAGCAAATGCGAAATTTCGGTGTTATCAAAGCCCACCACTGCAACCTCACTCGGTACAGAAACACCGAGCCTACGTGCTTCCGTCAAAAGTCCTGCAGCCAAATAATCGGTAGAACAAGCGAAAGCATCAGGCTTGTTAGGCTGTTCACCCCACCAGTGAGCAATTTGTTCACCCGCTTCGATTGAATTTAAACCATAAAAATGAGTGAAAGCATCGGCGTCCAAATCATATTTTTGGCAAAAATCATGATAAGCCCGTATGCGTTCTTTCGTATTCAGTCCCCTCATATTCCCATATACATTCACAATGCTGCGATAGCCTCTGGCATACAGATGCTCCAGCGCAAGCATATACCCCTGATACTGGTCCATAAATACAGATGGAATCGTCTCGATCTTCACACGCTGCCACGTCACAATTGGACCATATTTGGTGTAATGTTCAATCACACTCCACTCATTGACGCGAATCATACAGACCAAGGCGTCCAGTTGCTTTCTCCGCAACATTTCCAATGCTTCAAGCTCCCGTTCCTTTTCCCCATTCGTAATAAACAACGTTATATTAAAACCATGCTCCTGAGCATAGGTTGTAAATCCACGCACAAATAACCCCAAAGAATCATTAAAAGAAATCGAAATAATTCCTATGAGCTTGGTCATGCCCTTTTTTAATGAAACCGCATTCAAATTAGGGACATAATCCAGCTGGTCTATGACCTCCTGCACACGCTGCCTTGTCGGTTCACTTACGTATGGATGGTTATTAATGACACGGGACACCGTTGCCGAGGATACGCCCGCCAGCTTTGCAATTTCATGAATATTCGCCACATTTCTCACCTCGTTCTTTCTATTTTAGCATGTTCGGGTTAAGTATGTTCATGGTCTCGTCCTATAGTTGTCACCTTCCCTAAATAAGTTTTTTAAAAGCGCTTGACCTGTAATGCATTACAGGGATTACAGTGAAATTGTGCTTAAGAAAACGGTTTAAAAAACATACTTAGGAGGCACTAACTATGAAAAAAGGCATAAAAATTGCAACCATTGGTGGAGGCTCCAGCTATACACCTGAATTAGTAGAAGGCTTCATCAAACGCTATGCAGAGCTTCCCATTCGAGAATTATGGCTGGTAGATATTGAGGCAGGACGTGAAAAGCTGGAGATCGTGGGAGCCATGGCTCAACGGATGGTGAAGGCCGCTGGCATTGATTGTGAGGTACATTTGACGCTGGATCGCCGGGAAGCGTTGAAGGATGCCGATTTTGTCACGACTCAATTTCGGGTAGGCTTGCTAGAAGCCCGGATTAAAGATGAAAGCATCCCTTTAAAACACGGCATGATCGGTCAGGAAACCAATGGGGCCGGGGGCATGTTTAAAGCTTTTCGCACCATCCCCGTTATCCTCAGCATCGTTGAAGATATGAAAGAACTGTGTCCCAATGCATGGTTGATTAATTTCACCAACCCTGCGGGTATGGTTACTGAAGCGGTGCTTCGTTATGGTCAGTGGGATAAAGTTATCGGATTATGTAATGTTCCCATCGGCGCGATCAAGAGTGCATCAGCGGTGCTGGACAAACCGGAAGAAGAACTGTTCTTTAAGTTTGCAGGGATTAACCACCTGCATTGGCACAAAGTTTATGACAAAACCGGAGAAGAATTAACAGAGCAAGTCATCGAAGGACTGTACTCGCCTGGCGCAAAACCAGAGAAAGTCGTTGAAAATATTAAAAACATGCGCTTCCTGTATGATCAGGTTCGTCACTTGAAAATGCTGCCTTGTCCTTACCATCGGTATTACTACATGACCGATAACATGCTTAAGGAAGAATTAGAGGAGGCCAAAAACGAAGGAACTCGGGGACAAGTGGTCAAACGTCTGGAAGAAAGTCTGTTTGAACTGTACAAAGATCCGAATTTGGATTACAAGCCAGAGGAATTATCCAAACGTGGTGGTGCGCATTACAGCGATGCTGCCTGTGAGATCATCAATTCCATTTATAACAACAAAGGCACGTTGATGGTGGTCAGTACGCGCAATAATGGTGCAATTGATGACGTCCCTTATGATAGCGCCATCGAAGTAACCAGTGTCATTCGCGCACATGGTGCGGAGCCTGTAAACTTCGGCAAATTCCCGCCAGCACAGCGGGGTCTGCTGCAAGTCATGAAGGCGATGGAAGAGCTAACCATTGAGGCAGCGGTCACCGGTGACTATGCAACAGCACTGCAAGCCTTCACCCTGAATCCGCTCGTTCCAAGCGGGGATATTGCCCAAACTGTGCTGGATGAAATGCTGGAAGCACACAAAGAGCATTTGCCGCAATTTTTTGCTCATAAGGAAAAGGTGACAGTATAAAACCAGCCTTAATGTGGCTGGTAGAGATACAAAAAAGCTTCCTACATGTAGGAAGCTTTTGCTATACGTCCCAGGAGGGATACTCTCCCTACGGTCGAGACTGCGAAGTTTATGCTAACGATGCTTAGCTCCGACGTCCCCCCAAGGGGTTCTCATCCCACTGGAACACAAAAAATCTTCCTAATATTGAATTAGGAAGATTTTGCTATACGTCCCAGGAGGGATTCGAACCCCCGACCGACGGCTTAGAAGGCCGTTGCTCTATCCAGCTGAGCTACTGGGACAAAATGACAATCAATAAAACCTTATGTATTCAGTGCATTAATGATTATATCACATTTTGAGCAACTGTCAAAAGCATTTTTTCATTATATCGGAAAGCAGGCTGCAAAAGGAATCATTTGGACGCTAACGGGGTATTATGTACAAAGAGCTTGGTTAAAAAGGAGGGATTGATCGTGAGAGGTCTTTTGTCGTCACTTTGTTATTTCAGCATTTTTTTTGCACCTTTTCTGGTGCCGCTTATTGTGTGGATTGCAGTCCGGGATGATTATGTTCAGGGACATGCTAAGAAAGCCATCTTATCGCATATTTTCCCCATTATCGCGGCGATTCCACTAGTGTATTTTATTATAACGGCCAATCATGCAGGTTCGGTTATTGGGTTTGTACTGCTGTTCGTAGTGGTCTATCTCGGAGTTTTTGTCTATAACATTTACAAAGGGATCATGACGCTGCGTGAAGCAGCCTAAAAAAAGAAGCCTCCCGCATTCCGCAAAGTTACGGAAAAGGGGGCTTCTTCAGGATCATTTGTGAATGAGCAATTGTCGATTTTATGACTGTTTATTTATTACCAAAGCGTCTAGGACTTCTCCGCACCTCGTGTCTTACATTTTTCTCCATCACTTCTTCTGCAAACTCATTGTTATGAATATAACTGCTGCCTTTGTTTTTCTTATACTTCGCTTTGCCGTCTATGATTTCCCCCTCCTTTCACGCTGATCCAGCGATGGCGCTGGTGTCCAAATCAACAACAGCCGAGGTATAGCACACCATATTCTCATGCCCCAAACTCCTTGGCAAACTCTGTACTAAGCTCTCCATAGGAGAGCAATTCCCGTTTGAACTTATCCCGTTCCTCACCAGCGGTAATGTGCGTAGAGTCCGTAAAAGCCTTGTCTGTCACTTCCTCAAAGGCCGAGTGCAGATTATTGTCGTACCAATCCAGCTCCAGGTCGGCATCATTGCGGATGATCCGTACCATGTCATAGTCAGGCTGACCATCCTTCTGATTCGTGGCTGTGATATAAACCAGCAGCTCCGGGTCATCTGCGGCACCAGGACGTACTTCTACTTCAGCGCAGCGCACTCCGTCAAGTTCAGTGAAACGGCGGATTTTGGCATCCTTGATGTAGTACATTATCTCCCTCCTTCCTTGCAAGTAGACGGGTTGCCCCATCTGTAGTTTTCGGAACGGACAGACATTTTATGCTTCTTTTCGGCATATATACTGATGAACTGGGGATTTAGTTTTTGATTCATTCCAACACTGGATGAACACGACAAAGAGAGGATGAATAGACATGTGCGGAATTACAGGTTTCATACAGTGGAACGGAGACTTGATGCATCAATCTGAGCTACTGCTGAAAATGACGCAAACGCTCTCCGATCGCGGACCGGATGCTGCCGGTACCTGGATATCCAACCCGTGTGCTTTCGGACACCGAAGACTAAGCGTAATGGACCCGGAAAATGGGGCTCAGCCCATGATCCGGCAGCTTGAGGATATCACTTATACGATTGTATATAACGGGGAAATATATAACGCGCCTGAACTGAAAAAAGAGCTGCAACAGCGCGGACATTTTTTCCGTACACAATGCGACACAGAGGTACTGCTCGAATCCTATATCGAATGGGGCCCGGATTGTGTAGATCGGTTGAACGGGATTTTTGCATTTGCAGTCTGGGATAGTGAGCGGGAACAGGTATTTCTGGCACGGGATCGACTGGGAGTAAAGCCGTTATTTTATAGCCAAACTGAAGATGTATTCGTATTTGGCTCCGAACCCAAATCGCTGCTCCAGCATCCAGCGGTAGAGGCAGCCGTAGATGCCGAGGGCTTGGCAGAAATCTTTATCATTGGTCCTGCCCGCACCCCCGGACATGGCGTCTATTCCTCGATGAAGGAGCTGCGTCCCGGACATACCCTTACCTACAGCCGCGACGGCGTACGCATTCAAGCTTACTGGAAGCTGGAAAGCATTGCGCATGAAGATAACACCGAAGAAACGGCACTCAAGGTACGAGAGTTGTTAATGGATACTGTGGAGCGACAGCTTATTTCGGATGTACCGGTATGTACCCTATTATCTGGCGGACTGGATTCAAGCGCCTTGTCCGCATTAGCTGTCGATTATTACAAACGTACCGGGCAGGGACAAGTTCATACGTATTCAGTCGATTATGTGGATAACGACAAGCATTTTAAAGCCCATGCGTTCCAGCCCGGAGCCGATGCACCCTGGATACAGCGGATGGTCGATGAATTAGGGACAAATCATCATTGGATTGAATTCGATACACCAGAAGTTGTAGCAGCTTTGAATAACTCCACGCTAACGCGGGATTTACCAGGAATGGCCGATGTGGATTCATCACTGTATCTCTTTTGCCGGGAGATCAAAAAGGGTGCGACTGTTGCCATTTCTGGTGAAGCTGCGGATGAAGTGTTTGGCGGATATCCATGGTTCCATCGAGAGGAAATGCTGAATTCGGGCACATTCCCGTGGGCGGTTGCTCCCGATATGAGGGCGAGTCTGCTATCTCCTGAGGTGCGGGACTGGATCAAGCCGCTGGAGTATTTGAACGACCGCTATTCAGAAGCAATCGGAGAAGTACCGAAGCTACCGGGAGAAACAGGAAAAGCTGCGCAAATGCGTGTCATGTCCTATTTGAACATCACCCGCTTTATGCCTACCCTGCTGGATCGCAAGGATCGGATGAGTATGGGGGTTGGACTCGAAGTCCGGGTGCCGTATTGCGATCATCGGCTGGTGCAATATGTATGGAACATTCCGTGGAGCATTAAGATGACCGGCGGACGTGAAAAAGGTATCTTGCGCAAAGCGCTGGAGGGCGTATTACCGGATGATGTGCTGTATCGTAAAAAAAGCCCGTATCCCAAAACGCATAACCCCTCCTATCTTGCCGCTGTGAAAAAGCAGGCACTGCAACTGCTGGATGATTCCTCTTCCCCACTGCTCAAGCTGATTGATGTGCAAAAGGTACGGGATATTGCTGCTTCACCGGAGGCATCCACCAATCTGCCGTGGTTTGGCCAGCTGATGTCGGGTCCCCAGTTATTTGCCTACTTGACCCAAGTGGATAACTGGCTGCGCACTTACAAGGTGGCTATTCGATAAAAACAGGAAAATAACCAAAAAGGCTATCCGCAGCTTATGACTGACGGATAGCCTTTTTGGGTATATGACAGGCTTATAATTCGTCCTGTTATCCAACTATGCCTGTGGACTGCCCAGCTTTGTTACCAAATTACGCAGGGCTATGCCTCGATGACTGATAGCCTGCTTTTGTTCCAATGTTAGCTCGGCCATTGTCTTTTCAAACTCTGGCAAGTAGAACAGCGGATCATATCCAAACCCACCGCTACCCGCGGTTTCAGTCGTAATCCAGCCCTCGACGGAGCCCGTCGATTCCAACGTCTCCCCAGTCTGTGGATTATACAGAATGAGGGTACAGACAAATTGTGCTGGGCTCAGCAAAGGCTGTCCAGTATCATCACCAAGCTGCTTGGATTCCAGAACATCAAGCAGCTTAATATTATTTTCGTGATCGCTGGCACCTTCTCCAGCATAACGGGCTGAATATACCCCCGGCGCACCGTCCAGCAAGTCCACGCACAGGCCGGAATCATCAGCCAGCACTGGCAATCCGAGCGCATCTCCCACCGCTTTGGCTTTTTTCAGTGCATTTTCGGCAAAGGTTGTGCCATCCTCAACGACATCAGGAATGTCGGGATAATCATACATACTTCTGACTTCCTTGCCAAACGGGGCAAAAGCATGTGCAAACTCCCGTACCTTCCCTTTATTCTTCGTAGCGACAATGACGACTGGACCATCCAGACGCATCAGGCTCCAGCTCCTGTACGTCCAGCACCGATCTTATCAGCAATCGGTCCGAGCACTTCTTTCTGACGCTCGATCATTTGCAGAATCCCTTGTTCGCCCAAGCTGAGCAGCTGATCCAATTCCTGACGGTCGAATGGGCTTTCTTCTCCTGTACCTTGCAGTTCAACGTATTTGCCACTGCCAGTCATGACGAGATTCATGTCCACCTTGGCTTTGGAATCCTCTTCATAATTCAGATCCAGCAACGCCTTCTCGCCAACAACCCCTACGCTGACCGAAGCCAGAAAATCCGTAATAGGGAACACAGGCAATTTGTGCTGGGTCGCAATTTTATTTACGGCAATCGCCAACGCTACGAAAGAACCGGTAATGGAGGTGGTACGTGTTCCGCCATCCGCCTGAATGACGTCACAGTCCAATGTAATCGTCCGTTCACCAAGCGCCTGCAAATTGACAACCGAACGCAACGCTCTTCCGATCAGACGCTGAATTTCCATAGTACGGCCTGTCAACTTGCCGCGTGCAGCTTCACGCTGATTACGGCTATGTGTCGCCCGTGGAAGCATGGAATATTCTGCGGTCACCCAGCCTTTTCCTTGACCTTTCATAAAGGGTGGCACGCGCTCTTCCACCGTAGCCGTACAGATGACTTTCGTCTCGCCAACCTCTATAAAAACAGAGCCCTCTGCGTATTTATTTACTCCTGCTGTCAATTTCATCGGGCGCAGCTCATCACCGTTTCGTCCGTTAGATCTACTCATGCTTTTTCCTCCTACGTCGTATGCAACCTGTTCTTATATGTTTATTTTACCAAAGTGTGCAGGCAAAAGCACCCCAAGAACGATTCTCTGTCCTTAAAGAGGAATTTCGTTAATGTGCTGCGGCTTGGACACAGGCTCTCCATAATTTTGATTATTTTGACCCATCACGCTTTTCTCACCATTCAGTTCAATGCGAACTTTCGTTTTGAGTGCATCATCCGAATTGTCCGTCGCCGTCAGTACGACTGATTCCAAAAATTCAGCAGGCACGGCTTCCCCCTTGGCAAACATATCATCCGAGAGTGATACCGTGATGACGTTATCCTTGGAGCGTTCTACCGATTTCAGCGCCGTCTCCCCTGTCATTACTTCCTGCAATCCATCCTTGGTCTGTGGCCCTTGAATTAATTGATGCAGCGCTGACTGGACACGATCTTTTTCCGGACTGACCAGTCGTGTTACAGGTACATAATATTGAACTCCAGCAGGAGAAGATGAAGAGAAATACACAGTGACAGGACTGGAATCCAGAGGGGTCACACCATGACCGACCTCCAAATTAATCCCTACAGCACGCGTCAACGGCTGATCCAGCGGTGTGCCACCAACAGGCATTTCGTTTAGCTTTTTGCCATCCACCCAAATCTGTACGCTCTTAATATCAGGACGGTCAGTTAGTGTCCAGGTCAAGCTTTCCATTAATTTGCGTTCTTCCTCTGGCTTATAGTTGGCGAAAGATTTATTGAATTCAACAACAGCCAGCTTGTTGCTCTTGTCCACCGTCACACTTTTCACTTCCGTACCTTGGGGCAGTACACCCTTAAATCCCTCTGGTAATAAGCCAGCATACGGCCCGCCCTCAACCAGCGTTTCCAGCGCAGACTTGGCATCTGTCTGTACATCACCTGTAGCAATCGGTAAAGATATAGGGGCCAGCAAGCCGTTATGATCTTGCAAAAAAACAGCCCTCAACTGCCCGGTCGTGGCAGGTGCATTTCCGGTTACAGCCTTAATCATGGACTGCTCTGTCGTGGACGGCGGAGGGTCAATGGACGCGGCTTCGTTGCTGAAAAGACTGCATCCAGACAACAACAGGGGCAGGGATAGCAGCCCGGCTACAGAGGTCATACGCCATGGGTGTTTTATGTTCATAAATGAAGTTCCTCCCTAACAATTTTGTACAGATTGTACTAATATGTATACGAGCCCCGCGTAAAAAATAACTACTTTTTCAGCAGACTGGACACACTGGTCATAATTACAGTAGAAATTAGGAACTACACGAGGAGGGTAACTTCAACTTTATGGACAAGAAAAAAGCACCTTACAGCCTGAATAGTAAAAAGGTAGCCGATGCCACCCGCGAGTGGCTGCACAAACGTGGTGTAAGTATGACTGAAATCGCTGAACTGGTTATGCTTTTACAGAAAAAGTATTACCCGAACCTAACGATGGAAGAATGTATTGAAAATGTGGACAAGGTGCTGATGAAGCGTGAGGTTCAAAATGCCGTGCTTACAGGCATCCAGCTCGATATTCTTGCGGAACAGGGCGCGCTTCTCCCCCCATTGCAGGATATGATTGAAAATGATGAGGGATTATATGGGGTGGATGAAATTCTAGCTTTCTCCATCGTCAATGTGTACGGCAGCATTGGATTTACCAATTACGGTTATGTGGATAAGCTCAAACCAGGTGTGCTCGAACGCCTGAACGATAAAAGCCTTGGACCGATTCATACGTTTCTAGACGATATTGTGGGTGCGATCGCAGCTTCGGCTAGCAGTCGTATCGCGCATCGCAAGCAGGCCGAGCGCGAGCAGGAGCTTGGGGAAGAAAGCGCACCGAATACAACACGCTAAATACGATATACCAACTCAAAATACGCGATGGATGCAACATATATATAGGGTAAGAGGAGAACTAGACATGGCAAATGTAACTGATGGATATACAATCCGTACGATGAGGGCTGATGATTATGATCAGGCTATTGAGCTGTGGAATGGCTTAGACGGATTGGGATTAAGCGAGGCCGACTCACCGGAACGGATTGCACGCTTTTTGCAGCGGAATGAAGGACTTAGCTTTATCTGTGAATACGCTGGAAACATCATAGGCACGATTTTAGCAGGTCATGATAGTCGCAGAGGGTTTCTGTATCATCTGGGTGTAGCCGCAGAACATCGTGGTCATGGGATTGCGCCCAGACTGGTGGATAGAGCCTTATCTGCTTTGCTCACAGAAGGCATAGATAAATGTCATCTGTTTGTGATGGAGCATAATGCAGGGGGGCAACGTTTCTGGTCAGCTAACGGCTGGGAGAAGCGAGATGGGATTTTATTGTATTCGCGAGGTCTGCGATAGTAACATGAACGCTTGATCTATATAACTTGATCTATCTAAATAGAAATGCCGGGTCTGATTTAATTGAGCCAGAAACGATCAGACCCGGTGCATAAAAAATCACAGTATTTTTAATAGCAGTCCGGGTGACTAAAGAATAGGTAATCTTGATTCTTGAATTGCAATCAATTTTGAGGTCGTAGTGTACGTTCTACAATATTAAGTGTGGTTTGACGAGAGAAAAATCGGGATACTTGAGCTACCCAATAGTTTTGTCGACCCGATATCATATGACTGCGCCCTTTTTCAAATGCTTTCAAGGCATTCTTGACGACAGTCTGCGGCGTTTCTCTGGAACCTACAGAGGCTTCACTCGAGCCTACCACATCAAAAAACGAGGTTTCGGTTGCACCAGGACAGAGGGCGAGCACTTTGAGTCCCCGTTTTCGATTTTCCGCCCACAGCGCTTCGCTAAACGAAAGCACGAATGCTTTGGTTGCTCCATATACAGCCATATAGGGATCGGGCTGAAATGCAGCGGTGGATGAAACATTGATGAGTCCCCCATCTCTGTTCCGCAACAAATCAGGCATAAATGCATGTGTGATGTCGACTAAAGCAGCCACATTGAGCATCACTTCCTCATGCTGTCGCTCTCCTGAAATCTGCTCAAAGTACCCATAGGTGGCAAAACCCGCGTTGTTAATCAGAAGATCTACCTTGAGTTGTTGCTTTTGAACCTCCAAATGCAGTGTTTGGGGAGCTCCGGGTGAGGATAGATCGAGCACAATCACCGTAGCTTTTACGTTATATTTAGCGGAGAGCTCTTTTGCCAGTTCTTTTAATTTGGTTTCATTGCGCGCTACCAAAATGAGATTACAGTTCCTGACCGCGAGCGAAAAGGCAAATGCCTCGCCAATCCCGGATGATGCCCCTGTAATAAGTGCTGTCTTGTTTGCATACATAAACATGATGATGACCTCCATAGTATCGTTGTTTTATCCCAGAAACACTGTTACCATTACTTTATAATGAACTGAAGTCACCCCAATGACGACCTCAGTACACTTCATATTTACGCTGGAGATGACGAGGGTTTGCATGCATCGAGCGTATTCTTCAGTGTAAATGCATACACCTCTTGCGCCATGTCCACATTCAAAAAATGACCTGCAAATTGTAGATGTATTACTCCGTGTAAAGCTGACCACAGCATTCGAACAACCAGCAGCGGGTCCTGCTCTTTCAGTGCTCCTTGCTCCATAGCGTGTATAACGGTTTGCAGGATTCGCGATAGCGCCGTGGTGGTGCCCTCCAAGCTCTGTTCATCCGGCTTAAAATCAGATAATGCCCCGCCAAACATCATTTTGTAAAAGGCTGAGTGAAGCCGCCCAAATTCCCAGTATGCCCAGCATAAAGCTTCCAGATCAGCGAGTACGTTTAGGGTAACAGGTACTTGTTGAAAGGTTTCAGCCAATAGCCGGCATCCATCCAGATACATCTCATTGGCAAGACCATCCTTACTGCCAAAAATACTGTAAATGATCTTGGTGGAACAGCTTAACTTCTGTGCAACTCGCCGTACAGTCACAGCCTCAGGCCCTTCTTCTACAAGAAGAATGCATGCGGCATCAATCACATTCTTGCGGAGCAATTGCTGCTGCTGTAACTTCACCTCAGAATAGGTTTTATAGGGTTGTGAGGACTCGGACATCGTTCAATGCACTTCCTTTTTTCATTTCGGTAACACTGTTTCTACACAGAATCATAGTATTTCATCCTTGTATGTTTGTCAAATAAAAAAGAGCGCCACATAAGTAGATACACTTACTGCGCTCTGGTCGGATATTTAAAGATAAAGCTATGTTTTGCGTACCACGATCAATAGGCAATGCCCACCCTGGTACGAATAAAATCACAACTCTTCGATTGACGATAGGTAAAATCAGCTGTATCCGCAGTGGTAATTTGTGAACCGTCTTCGGGCAAAAAGTCTTTCTCCACGCGATATACACCTGTACGTCCGCCATCCGGCAGATAGGTCGGACATACGATTGTCCAGTCTAGTGCCGAATCACGCAGCAATTCATACACCCGCCGATGCTCCTCGGCTGCTCGGGTGCTGCGTCGCCGGGTATCTGCGGATTCGTATCGATACAGGCTCGGTTCGGTCCGGCTTTGCAAAATCCCTGCCGTTCCTACTGTAATGAGGCGACGAATGGACTGCTCCTGCATCAGCTGGATCAACAGGCCTATACTTACAGATAGCGTGGTGGTTCCATCTGTATTCAGCGCACTAATCACAACTGTTGGCCCACCCTTCAGCGCTTGCGCTATATCCTCGGCGTTGGTGGCATCACCTTGTACGATTTGCAGCTGTGTCCCGTATCGAGATGCGAAATCCTTCAACTTATTCGGTGAACGAACTAGGGCAGTTACGGTATGACCATCCGTTAGCGCATAATCTAATATAAAACGGCCCACTCTTCCAGTAGCTCCCAGCAGCAGCAAATTCATAAAAGCCTCTTTTCCGGCATACATGCCGCTCATGTTGTTCTGTCATGTTGCGTTTCCATGATGTTGAGTCATGTCACTCATATTTTTTCCTCCATTATTTACGAGGCATGGGGATAAAAGCGCGTGATAGGACTCTCCTCGCTCATAAAGGCTCGCTCACGGCGCACCAGCTCTACTAGGTGGGCCAGCGTCTCAGACATGGCAAACCTTAGCTGGTGAATACCCAGCTTTTCTCCGAACACGGCAATGCACAGCTCATAGGCTGTACTGCCTCCCGGTTGGATGAGCTGCTGGAATTTCTCCAGCCGTTCTTCATGATGCGCCAGCAATGCTTGCGTGCGTTCGCGAAAATACCCAAACGGATTGCGGTGTCCGGGGTATGCCCATGCGACCTCCAGCTCACCTAGGCACTGCAAGCCGTCTATATAAGACTTCAGCGGCTGGGCATCACTGCCTGGCAGCAGACTGATATTAGGAGAAATCTGTGGCAATACCGCGTCACCGCACAGAATAACGCCGCTATTCGGCTCATATAAGGACACATGTCCAGGTGCATGCCCTCCAGTCTCTACGGGCATCCAGCTGCGTCCAGCCCATTCCAGACGAGTGTTGATTCCGACAGGAATGAAGGTAATCTCAGGCTGCGGATTCACTTGCAAATAAGCCTGCTGCATATGTACTTCCAGGGCTGATACCTGCTCCAAAGGAAAACCATGCTGGACAAAAAAGCTGGGCAGCCGCTTCTCCATGGCGGTCGTCGATTCTGGGTCAGCCCACATCATCATCGCTTCCTTATGGCTGCGAGCTGACATATGTACGCGAGCCTGACCTTGCTGCTGCATCCACCCCGCCAATCCGTAATGATCGGGGTGATGATGAGTCACCACAATGTCCGAAATATCCTCAAAGGACATTCCCAGCTGTTGGAAGACATATGCCCATTCCGCCTCTGTATCCAGATTGCGCGGACCTGGGTCTACAATTGTAAAACCATACTGTCCCTTGAGCACATAGCTATTCACCCAGCGCAGCGGAAAGGACATGGATATTTTGACCTGAAAGCCTCCGTCTATTCGCTCACACGGCGTAAGCTCTGGCAATTTCATGGTTTCCCCTCCGCCCTTCTGTTTCAAGCCCGCATACCGACAAAAATCATTCGGGGCGAAGCATCTTCCATATATTGATCTTCATCATAACTTCCGTGCACTTGCTCTACGGATAGCCCCGCTTGTTCGAGCAATTCACGGAACTTTTCATACGGATATAGCTTTACTCGTTCATAGTACACACGCTCGGGTTCTGCATCAACCTGGGTGGTACCCAGATCAGAGACTGATTCTGTGGTCGTCACAGATGCGGCTGACCGAATGGCAATTTGCTTTTTCACAAATCCATCTTCAATGACCCGGTGCTCCTCAATCCAATTCCCTTCATCCTCCCGAGACGAATGCGGCACCAAATGAGCAGCTACGTAGGAAGGGTTCAAATAATCTATAATAAAGCGGCCTCCCGGTTTCAACAGCCGATGAATTTCCTTTAATACTTTAAGCTGCTCCTCATCCTTCTCAAAATAACCGAAGGAGGTAAACAAATTGACCACCGCATCAAAGCTTTCTTCCAGCGGCACTGCTCGCATATCTCCTTGATACCAGCTTACCCGCCCTTCGGTATCCGCTGCACGGGCCTCTCTCAGCAGTACATTGGAAAGATCCACACCTGTCACGTTATAACCTGCATCAGCGAGTGCAAGAGAATGCCGTCCCATCCCGCAGCATAAATCCAGTACGCTGGAGCCTTGCGGTAATTTGAGCCAGGAGATCATTTTTTGCACTTCCTGATAGGCTCCCTGAAAGTCGCGATGCTTGTATACTAATAAATAATCTTCCCCAAAGCTTTGCTCGTACCATTCTGCCATATCGTTTCTCCTCCATGAACTCATTTCGCTCTATTACATACTATATTAGCTTTTTCAAACTGGAAACTCAAAAACATTACGAATAAGTATTTTGCA
The DNA here is from genome assembly GCF_050516475.1 of Paenibacillus ottowii. NCBI lineage: Bacteria > Bacillati > Bacillota > Bacilli > Caryophanales > Paenibacillaceae > Paenibacillus > Paenibacillus ottowii. The sequence goes on from NZ_CP191577.1 coordinate 4,178,716, forward strand.
AAGTCAAAAAAGCTTTCCATCATGAGAGCATGTTACAATAATCGTATTTGAGCTTAAATAATCATAGGAACTTCATACCCACTTCATGTGATTTACCCCATTTTACCATTAAAATGAATCATGGGAATGCCTTTAAAGAGGTTTCATGCAGGAAAGGAGGGCAAAGGTATGATTCAAATTGGACTGACGGGTTGGGGCGATCACGATGACTTGTATCCAGTAGGGACTAAAGCTAACCAAAAACTAAGGGTCTATGGAAGCCATTTTCCAGTAGTCGAGATGGATAGTTCTTTTTATGCGGTACAGCCAACGGATCGTATGGCACGCTGGGCAGCGGAAACTCCTGACTCCTTCTCATTTCTCGTCAAGGCCTATCAAGGCATGACTGGCCATACCCGCGGCAAACAGCCTTACTTCAAAACCATTGATGCGATGTATGAGGCACTACATGCGTCCATACTGCCTCTTCGCGAAGCGGGCAAGCTCAAAGCTGTGCTGTTTCAGTATCCGCCCTGGTTTGACTGTACACGTGAAAATGTCGCCATCCTGCGAGACACGAAAAATAGGATGGGAGAGGTCCCATCCGTACTTGAATTCAGACATCAAAGCTGGTTCACACCAGATTTTCGGAAGCAAACGCTGGCATTTATGCATGAGGAAGGCTGGATACATAGCGTATGCGACGAGCCGCAGGCAGGACCCGGGTCGGTTCCCATTGTGCCACAGGCTACAGACAGCAACCTGACCATCGTACGTCTCCATGGACGAAACGTATCAGGTTGGAATCAAAGCTCTGCGCCTAATTGGCGGGAGGTTCGTTATCTGTATCGGTACAATGAACAAGAATTGGCCGAATGGAAAGACAGATTGCTGGAGCTGGAACAGCAAAGCCGTGAGGTATGCGTGATATTCAACAACAATTCAGGTGGAGACGCCGCTGCCAACGCCAAGCAGCTCATGACCATGCTGGGCATGGAGCCTAAGCCTTTTCCACCTCGCAACCCACCTGATGCGGATCAAGGGCCAGAACAGCTTGAATTATTTTGAGGACCGGGCTGTGGATAAATGATTGGGAATTACCTTCCTGAGCTTGCGTTCGTTATCCAATAGATGAGGATCGTCAGGCAAATAACGTAAAGCGGCTTGGTTGTGCTCATACGAAGCTTCCAGCTTACCTATATGGGCGTAGCAATGACTGAGCCGCACATGAGGTAGCCAGGAGTAGCATGGTAACGGGACAGGTCGCAGACCAGGAAGGTGATGCTGTTGCTCCAATGCTTTGTCATACCAGTATGCAGCAGTGCTCCATTCGTCTCTTGTGAAAAACCAGTCCCCGATCATGCAGCACAAATCTGCTTGCGGGACACCGTATCGAAAAGAGTGTAACAGACGATCCAGCTGTCGCTCAGGCTTCCCGAGATGGAGATAGCATTCAGCCGCTCTCGCACAAGCAGTAATCCGATCCTCCCGGTAGCCGCTCGGCTCCTCCAGCAGCTGATCGAAGGCCTCTGCTGCCTCGGCGTATGCTCCACGGTCAAAGCATTCATTAGCGTGAAAATACAGCAGACGCCCTTCCAGCTTGCCGCTTTCGCTGATCCATCGGGCGAGAATACGTTGGTTACGGAGCGTATGGTCGTGCATTCGGCGATGTGTTACTGCCACATCCGCATGCACGATTTGCCCCTGAGGTATCACCAGATCTTCATGCAGGCGCCCTTCCCAGCGGTATTGTCGTTCTCGTTTCACAAGGCGAGTTCGACGCGAGCTGAACAACGGCTCCCCCTGCTCACCCTCCGCCAAATGAAGTGGCATCACCACTGCGTCGATATGCTTAGGCAAACGCTGCTTTAAGGAACGCAGACGTTCACGATCAGGTTCGAGCAGCACATCATCCGCATCCAGCCACATGATATAGGAACACGTTGCCTTGTCAAACGATTCATTACGAGCGGCGGCAAAATCATCCTTCCATTCAAACGTGTAGATCCGATCCGTATAGCGGGCTGCTATCGTCTTTGTCTGATCTGTCGATCCTGTGTCCACGATGATGATTTCGTCCACCAGGTCTGCGACCGAATCCAGACACCGAGCCAGTGCCTGCTCCTCATTTTTTACGATCATGCACAAGCTGATGGTCATTGGATGCTCAGTCATGACTTCACGTCATCCCCTTTACTGTTGGCTGACTCTTCCGTTGTTGTTCCGGTAGACTTGCCATCAGTATATGCATCTCTCCTCTCAGCCTGCCTCTTGTCTATCTGTTCGACACGCGCATACCTTTCCAACGGCAATAGTTGTTGCTCCAGTTGCCGGATTCGTTGTACCGCCTTGTCTAGTGCAGCCTTTCGCTGATTCATTTTGCGAACATGCTGCTGCTCAACCTGTTGGAACTGCTCCTCGTCCAGTTGCATCCACTTATTCAGATGCTCTGCCCCTGGCTTAGCCTCTCGCAGCTCTTTCGGCTTCTTGCGGCCTGCAAAGCACAAATATTTATGCTGCACCTCGAGCGCTTGTTCTGTAAAGTAAGGATACAGCACTCGGGAGAGACTTCCGCCATAGTAAGTTCGTTTATGATCGTGAAATGGATGGTATCCATAAGGAACAGACAGGACGAGCGTGCCTTTTTTATTCAACAGGCGGTAAGCATGAGCCAGCAGAGTGTCGGGGTGTGCAAAATGTTCCAAAATCTCTCCTAAAATAATCGTGTCAAATCCACCGGGAGGACGCTCAAACTGTGAAATGTCTTTTAATTGGAAGTGGACACGTTTTCTGACAGGTGCAGATTCCTGACGAAGTTCTTTTTTTGCATAAAAAATGCTGTCCTCTTCCAAATCAATAGCCGTTACCTCAAAGCCTTCCCGCGCGAGCAAAATGGACGTAATCCCCTGGCTGCACCCGACATCCAGCACGGTACGCCCCTGTACATGGCGACAAATCCAGTGGATTCGATTACGGGTGGCTTCATGAGATTCCTCCGAATTAATCTGCCCGTAATAACGTTCGTTTACCTGATCACGGTTAGCCAATAGCGGCGCCCCCTCCGTTACCAGGATGCCCCAAAATCACGACATGTCCACCTGTGCAATGTGCAGTCGCATTACGTGTATCGAAGACCAGCGGAGCATGGTCAACCAGCTGTTGGTAGTTCACCACCGAATGGTCTGTCGTAATGACTACGATATCCGCACTTTCCCACAGCTGGGCATTAGCCGTACGAGATGGGATTTCTTCACCGTTCAGTTTAAAACTCGATACATACGGGTCAGTGAAGCTAACGGAAGCGCCCAATTTTTTTAGATGCTCAAACAGGACAAGAGCCGGAGATTCCCGAACATCATCAATGTCTTTTTTATAAGCCACACCTGCCAGAATGATGTTGGCCTTGTTTATGGCTTTCCCTTCCTGAGCGAGCATGGATTCGATTCGCTCTGCGATATACAGCGGCATACGCCGATTCATGCGGTCTGCCAGCTCTACGAATTCCAGCGGAAAACCGTGCTGCTCCGATTTCCACGACAGATAAAGCGGATCAACCGGAATACAGTGTCCCCCAATGCCGGGTCCCGGATAAAAAGGCATATAGCCGAACGGCTTGGTTGCTGCTGCATCCAGTACCTCCCATATATTGATGCCAATTTTCTCACAGGCCGCTGTCAGCTCATTGACCATCCCAATGTTGACACTGCGGAACGTATTCTCAAACAGCTTGGCGGCTTCCGCCACGGTTGTCGAGCTAACCGGAACAATCTGCTCCAAAAAGGTCCCGTAAAAACCTGCTCCCGCTGCCAGACAATCCGGTGTGCAACCGCCGATCACCTTGGGAGTGTTGCGAATGTTAAAACGGACGCTGCCCGGATCGACACGTTCCGGCGAAAAGCACACATAAAAATCCTTACCCACCGTCCAGCTCCTGCGCTGCTCTATCACTGACCGGATCAATTCCTCGGTCGTTCCCGGATAGGTGGTGCTTTCCAGAATCAACAACGTTTGTTTGCGCAAATGAGGTATGGCCTGATCAATTGCCGTCTCAATATAGGACGTATCCGGCTGATGTCCGTCCGTCAGTGGCGTAGGCACACAAATCACGACGATATCCGCATGCTCCAGCACCTTGATATCCGTAACTGGATGCAATTGCTGCCCAATCAGACCTTCCAATGCATCATCGCCAATGTCTATGATGTACGACTTTTCTTGAAGCAGCTTGGCTACTTTGACAGGATCGGAATCCACACCATATACATCATAACCAGCCTTTGCCATTTCTACTGCCATGGGCAGCCCTACATAACCGAGGCCGATCACAGCCACCTTTACCGTTCCTTTTGTGATTTTTTCCATAAGCTGCAAAATACCCACCTCTTTCATCGTTACTCCATACCTTGCAGTAACTCCGCAATTCCAGCGCGATCCATTAACTCATCATCGGAGCGATATTGTTCGAATTTCACCCGCTCCAATCCACCATATTGACTCAGCAAGCGCTTGTCTGCTTGCTGGGGAAGAATAACAAAATAACGATCATCATAACGGTACGTGTACGGCACCTCATAGGGTGAAATCAGCACCTCATGCAGCTTTTCCCCACCACGTATACCGATTTCCTGCACTTTTAACTCAGGCTTTCCCGCCTGTTCTTTCATTACTTCTGCCAAATCTGCGATATTGCAGCCCTTCATTTTCATCACGAGTGTCTCTCCACCAATCGCTGTGACAGAAGCCTTCAGCAGCAGACCAATTGCTTCCCCAAGCGTGAGGAAGAATCGTGTCATATGTGGGCTCGTCAGCGTTAAATCCTGTCCTTCCGCGATCTGGCGTTTGAACAGGGGCACGACACTCCCACTCGTCCCGAGCACGTTGCCGCCACGAATACACACAAAGCGCGTACGTTCACTTAATGCGTTGGCGCGAATCATCAATCTTTCGCCAATGGCCTTGGTCATGCCATATACATTCACCGGGTCTACCGCCTTGTCTGTAGAGACATCAATGACCTTGGCGACGCCCTGTTCGATGCTGGCCCGAATCACATTTTCCGTACCATGAACGTTCGTCTTGAAAGCCTCTTCCGGTTGTTTTTCACACACAGGGACATGCTTTAAGGCCGCCAAATGGAACACATAGTCTACCCCGCGACAAGCCTCCTGCAATGCCTGAAGGTCCCGAATATCTCCAATTATGAAATTCAGCCGGGGATCAGACTGAAATTGCCGCTGCATGGCAATCTGTGCAAATTCACCACGTGAGAAAATGCGAATTTCCGCTGGTTCCTCCTTCAGCAATTCAGCTGCTAGGCGTTGCCCCCAAGATCCTGTTCCTCCGGTCACCAGCAGTTTTTTTCCTCTGAACAATATAATCTCCTCCTGACCGTTACGAATTGGCCATGCTTGTGCCCAAAAATTCAGCCAGCACCGCGTTCATCTCATGTTCTGAGAGTCGATCCTTGGCTGGCACCTTTTTCACCGAAGTATTGGCAGCATGAATGACATTCACATAGTTGCGAAGCGGAATCACCTCATGCGGCAGCTCCGTTACATATCCGTGCGTGCCTTTTCCAGGAATAACGACACGGTAACCATTCAGAAAATCCTCTACTTGATAGCGGAACACATAAAAGGAAGGCGAACGGTGAAACACAGGTGCCATTTGGCCCTCAACCGCATCCCACAAGTACCCCATTTGGTTTACCAGCGCAACCGTATCCGGTTGAAACTTGTAATCATGCAATTGCTGTACAAAGGACTGGTGGTACAAATCGTCGGAATCAATTCTAGCAATGAGTAGTTCGTCCGCACCTTCGATATATGCATTGATACGACGTTTACTTTCAATGCTCGTACCAAAACGGATGTGGTCGGGAATGGGCTCACGTTGGGCCAATTCATCTTCCACAATGTCGCTGCATCCGCCCGCCAGCTTGACGACAGATAAGAAATCCGCATTCGTCTGGTTGAGTAGACTGCGCAGCGTAAAGGTTCTGAAAATATCCAGCCGCTCGCTAATCCACTCACGTGTCAGGCGGTTAGGATTCATTCCATAGTTATTAAAATTAATTTCAATCACAATCTTGCGATTCATTGAACTTCCTCCCTTTCATCCGTCTCCTCTCAAGTTATGAAACCGCTCCTGAAACGGCACGTACAGATACAACAACTCTCGCAAAAATAGGTAAAATCTAAAAAGAATAGCCGTTCATACAAAAATATTTTTGCTTTCGACATATGATAGAATACAAAGTTTTTTGGTCCATCTGAAAAATGAAACAAGCAGGACTGACAGGGAGGAACCATGATATGACGAATCCAAAGTATCTGGAGATAGACGAGGTACTGAGACGTTTGAAGCAGGCACTCGATCAGCACCAACCCTTTTCGCTTATCCGTATTGGGGATGGTGAAAATTTAGTGTTGGCGCAGGACACCGTCTGGCCGATGGAAAAGGTGTTACAGGAACGTTGGGCGGTCAAAGCTAATCTCGGTCAAAAGGGACTGTTTCTGCCGAATACGAAACTACGAGATGCGGTGGCTGTAGCAGTGAGCAAAGCCAGTATTACTGGCATTTTGCCCTATGATGACGAATCTATTAAAGCACCATCCTATATGAAACGGGAGCTGACGGATCAGGTTTTTGCTCACTATGGTCTTGCTCCTGCGCTGACTTGCCATGCCTGCCTGAATCGATATATGGCGCAGACGACCGCATTCTGGGATATTCTGAAAAATCGACGCATTCTGCTGGTGACCCGGACGGCCGCTGAAGTCAAACCTGTTCTTGAAACCGAGCCGTACAGGCTGCATATCGCGCACACGATCGCATTTCATCAATATGAACAGATGCCTGAAACACTCGGGTGGATCGCAGCACACAAAGATGACTTTGATATTGCGCTGTTCTCTTGTGGTGTCAATGCGGTGGTATTGGCGCAACAAACAGCAGAATTAACCGGCAAAGTAGGTATTGACTTCGGCAAGGCGATAAACATCGTCATGTTCGGCAAAGCGAATTAAAGAATAAAAGTGCTAGTCTAAAAAAACAACTTCATTTTCTGTGCTCCGTGTATCCAAAAAAGCACCCACAAATTAAATTTTGCGGGTGCTTTTGCTATCAAATACTGTCCTAAACTTACTTACAAATAGAATTTGAGATTCTCTGTCACTTCTTTTACAATATTACAGAAACTAGCATTCATTCGAGATTACGAGGAGGATGTTGAATATGTCGCATAACAAGAGATTGAAGACATACCCGCTTGCAAAAGCAAAGCATGTAAAGGTTCATGGCCGAACTACGCCAACCCTCACCCCTCTTACTCTGTTTTGGACAGGCAGCGGCATAGAATTAAATATGAAAGGCTCAGAGCTATGGATTGAAATAGAAGCTGATTATCAGATGTATGAGTCCTGGATTAGCATTGTTGTCAATGGTGTCCCGATGAGTCGCCTGATGGTGACCACTGGACGGCATTGGATCTGTCTTCTAAGAGGTTTGAACTCTGACACGGTCAAAAATGTTCGTGTAGTCAAGGATGTCCAGCCTATGAGCTCGGACCCACGCTGCTTGTTGCAAATTCATGCCCTGAAGGTTGACGGAGAATTGCTGCCCGTCCCTGATAAGCCCCTTAAGATAGAATTTATCGGTGATAGCATTACTTCGGGAGAGGGATCAATTGGAGCAAAGGAAGAGACCGACTGGGTTCCTATGCTGTTCACGGCCCTACGCAATTATACAGCCATAACAGCCGAAGCACTAAATGCGGATTACCGAGTGTTCTCACAAAGCGGATGGGGTGTGCTAACAAGCTGGGATAACAACCCCCATGGGAACATACCGACATATTATGAGCAGATATGTGGTGTACTCACCGGCGAAAGAAATGAAGCATTAGGGGCCTTTGCCGATCATGATTTTACCTCCTGGCAGCCGGATGTGGTTGTAGTGAATTTGGGGACCAATGACGGTGGGGCCTTTTATTCTCCAGCATGGACAGACCCGGTCAGTGGAAAAGTCTACAAGCAACGCTTGAATGAGGACGGCACGTTCAATGAAGAGGATGTACAAGCTTTTGAAAACGCTGCCGAACATTTTCTGGTCAAGCTTCGGACCTGTAATCCTGCTGCCCATATTGTGTGGGCCTATGGGATGCTTGGTACTCCCATGATGCCAGCGATCTACCGGGCGGTAGACGCGTATAAGAAAAAAACAAAGGATCGGAAGGTGTCGGTGTTCCAACTGCCGAACACGACAGAAGAAACAATAGGATCTCGCAGCCACCCCGGACTCTCTGCCCATACTAAAGCAGCAGATGAGTTGACTAGGTATTTGCGAGAAATCTTAAAAAATTAGAAGCCGGGAAGCACAAGCAACTTTGTTGAATACGCTTATGAGGGAAATTTCAATAACTAAATTTACAATAACCAGATTATTTGTGCTCTGGGTGTTGTGGTTAAACATCTAGCCACGAGCCTGTGGCAAATGTCTGCCCCAGACTCGTGGCTGCTAAGCTTGGAGTCCGTCGACATGACCATAGAAGACTATGAACAGGCAGCGAACTTCTGATAGGAATCCTTGTCTGATATATTTATAAAAACGGAGTTGAGGCAATGCCCGTGAACACTTCCGGACCATTACGGACAGTGGTCGATACGCCCGAAATATAAGAAGAATATACCGTTTGCATTGCCCAAGGAGCGGACAAGTCCTGTGCATTAAAAGCTTGTGTTTCATTAGCTCCATTCACGCCCAGTACCCCCTCGGCGCGGTAAACTACCTCGTTCGGATCATAGTCGGCTCCACGCACGATTTCCACCGCATACGTATCACCAAGCTCACCGATTAGGCCAATCGAACCACTAAAAGTCACAACCGGACTTGGCACAAGAAAAGTCCGCAGCGTAATCAAACCGAATCGCTCAGGTACAGAACCCAGTTGAATATCGGGGCCCTCACCTGTTTTTGATGAATTGGTGGAGCTTCTCATATCCAGAAAAAAACCCATACCTTATCCCTCCAAATTGCAAGATACTGCATGTTATGCAAGCAATTTCTTAGACGTATTGGACAAATTAGCAATAAATCTATTAATCCAGCTCCAAAAAACCGATAGTAAATACATATGGTGTAAGCTTTTGAAATGAATATATAGATAGAAAGTAGGGGTTAGATGAAACAACTGAAACGACTGAAAACATTAACACTACGCAAGAAATTGACAGCAGCTTTCTTGCTGGTCATGCTTGTTCCTAGTATTATCGTGGGCTCTTTCTCATATCGGGCAGCGTATAACCAGACAGACCGCCAATTACTGGACAGTGCGACGTCTAGCGTGACTGCAGCTGATCGCGCTGTTACTCAAACGATTCAAGCCAAAATCGCCGATCTCGAATATTACTCTACAACGTTGACCGCTAGTGATAACAGTGCTGAAGCAGATGATGCCATTCTAAAAAGGTTACAAGTATATTTGAAAATGCATGCGGAAGCTGTTGATATGTTTGTAGGAACTCCCGAAGGTAAGCTCATTATTGGCAAAGCCGTAGGCTCCACAAACGATCCTCGTGAGCGTCCGTGGTACAAACAGGCTATGGAGAAACCTGGACAAACCGTGATCAGCCCGGTCGGACTCAATACGGCTAAGGTCCCCGTTGTGTATATTTCACGTACACTTCCCGACAACAGTGGTGTTCTCGGTCTTTCCCTGAACCTGAATAATTTAAAAGAGATTACAAAGTTGAAAATCGGACAAAACGGCTATATTGTGATATTTGATAGCACCAAACGTATTGTTACCCACCCGACAGAAGTCAGCGGAAGTACCAAAATAGGAGAAAAAGTACCAAAATTGTTTGCCTCCAACGAGGGCAACTTCGATTACAATGTTGCTGGTGTAGCTAAACATCTGATTTTCAAAACCAATGCGCTGACAGGTTGGAAAATTGCCGGAACGATGGACAAATCCGAAACCCGTGCCTCAGCTCAACCGATTCTTCTCACGACGATCGTAGTGTTGATAATTTCAGCCATCGTTATTGGTGTGCTCGCAATGTGGCTAATCAACAGTATACTTAAGCCGATCCATAGATTGCGCAATTCTATGGATGCCATCAGCCAAGGTAATCTGACGATTAATGTGGCTACGACCAATAAAGATGAAATTGGTGAACTATCAAGATATTTCCAACAAATGGTGGATAACCTGCGTAACATGATTAGAGAAATTCAAGCAATGACAGGTAATTTGTCAGCATCCTCGCAAGAGCTTGCCGCAGGCGCAGAACAAACGACCCGTGCCATCGAGCATGTAACTATAGCTATTCAAGATGTGGCCGCAGGCAGCGAACGCCAGTTGGACAGCGCTAAAGATAATCAGGAACGGGTTAGCGGCATGTCTGCTGACATTACAGCTATGACCGAAACTATGGCTGAAATGACCACTTACTCCACACAAGCTATCCAAGCGTCGGATGCAGGCAGTGAGCATATCGGCAACAGCGTCGTCTCCATCGATGGTATTCGCACTACCGTAGAGGAGCTCGATACGATTATCAGTGCTTTGAGTGACCGATCCGGACGAATCGGAACGATTGTCACCGTCATTACGGAAATCGCTAGCCAGACGAATCTGCTCGCACTGAACGCTTCTATCGAAGCAGCACGTGCAGGGGAGCATGGCAAAGGTTTTGCTGTCGTAGCCACAGAGGTCCGCAAGCTGGCTGAAAACTCAGCTTATTCCGCACAGCAAATTCGCGAACAGATTCAAGGGATACAGGGCGGTGTATCTGAAGCCCTGATCGCTATGGAATCTGCCAAGGAACGTGTAACTGAAGGCATCAATTCCATTGATCTATCCGGTCGCTCCTTCTCGCGCATCCGTAGAGCGGTGGCCAAATCGGCGAAACAGCTCGATAACGTGGCCGCTTCTACTGCTGGAGTCGCTAATGGAACGAGTGCAGTCGTTAGCAGCATAGAGGAAATTACTCGCATCGCTGAAGAAGCAGCATCTCATACCGAGACTGTGTCTGCAGCCGCAGAGGAACAGCTCGCCTCCATGGAAGAGATCGGTTCGTCTGCCGCAGATTTGACCCGTCTGGCAGAGCAGCTTCAGAATTTACTGACACAATTCCAATTGGATGAAACAAAATAACCATTCCTACCGATAAATACAGAGAAAGCCAATTGCCAAAATAAAGGAGGATGGAACATGGATATCGCAGCATTATCCACAGGTATGAGTCAGGCCAGCTTGGCCCAAGCCGTAAGTGTGAAGGTAATGGGTATGGCTAAGGATCAAGCCAATGAACAAGGACAAGCTTTGGTACAGATGATGGAAAAAAGCGTACAACCACACCTTGGAGGTCAACTGGACATCCGCGCATAAGTACATCTTATTCATGTTTAAAAGCGATTCTACTCAGGTCTGTACAGACCTGAGTAGAATCGCTTTTTTATCCCCCTATTTTTCGTTCAGCATAAAACGTAGTAAACTAGACATATCGTCCACGACCTCGGTTCGGAGGATAGCGCATTTTAAACACGATTTACATTTAAAGGAGGATACATAGTCTATGAGTTATACTGAATATTTTGAAAAAGCCAGAGAACAACAACTGGGCGAGCTCCAGGAATGGCTGTCCATTCCGAGTATCTCCGCATTATCCGAGCACAAAAAAGACATTAACCAAGCAGCCGAATGGCTGGCAGCCAAACTGACTGCTGCAGGCTTGGAAAACGTTGAAATCATTCCAACTAAAGGCCACCCACTGGTGTACGCAGACCATTTGCATGCACCTGGCAAGCCAACCATCCTCGTGTATGGACACTATGATGTACAACCTGTGGACCCGCTTCATCTGTGGGAAACGCCACCGTTTGAGCCATCCATTCGCGATGGAAAACTGTATGCACGCGGAGCGACAGACGATAAGGGGCAAGTTTTCTTGCACATCAAGGCAGTTGAGGCCATTTTGAAGAAAGAAGGCAAATTGCCGCTAAACATCAAATTTTGCATTGAAGGCGAGGAAGAAGTGTCCAGCCCAAGCCTGCTTGAGTTTTTGCACACCGGCGCTGAACGTCTGGCAGCCGATGCTGTACTGGTGTCTGACACCTCTTTGATCGAAAAAGGAAAGCCTGCGATTTGCACAGGTTTGCGCGGATTATGCTCACTGGAGGTCGCCATCCACACAGCGAACACGGATCTGCATTCCGGCTCCTTCGGTGGCGGTGTGCCGAATGCTCTGCATGCTTTGGTGTCCCTGCTGGCAACCCTGCATGACGACAAAGGCCGCGTTAGCGTCGAAGGATTCTATGACGATGTTGCTCCATTATCAGCAGAAATGAAAGCAGAATTTGCGAAGCAAGGCTTCAATGAAAGCAAGCTGCAACAGGATCTCGGACTCGATTCCCTCTATGGCGAAGAAGGATTCAGCTTCGTTGAGCGTGTTGGGGCGCGTCCTACATTGGAGCTGAACGGCGTATATGGCGGCTTCCAGGGTGAAGGTACGAAAACCGTCATTCCGAAGGAAGCTCATGCTAAGATCACCTGTCGCCTGGTAGCTAACCAGAATCCACAAGATATTCTGGACAAAATCGAGCGCCATTTGCGCGCCCACGTTCAGGCAGGAGCTACCCTGGATATTCAACAAGGTGAGAAAGCAAATGCCTTTAACATCGATCCGTCACATGCGTTTTTGCAAGCAGCAGCGGATGCCTTTGAAAAGGTATACGGTGTTCGGGCCCTGTTTACCAAGGATGGAGGCTCCATTCCGATTGTGGAAACCTTCTCCCGTGTACTGAGTGCTCCAGTTGTATTAATGGGCTTCGGCTTGCCGGATGAGAACCTGCATGCGCCAAACGAGCATTTTAATTTGGAGAATTTCGACAAGGGTCTGCTGACGATTGTTGAGTTTTTGAAATCTGTGTGAGCACATGACAACTTCTAATAGCTAAGGTAATATAGAGAGGGCGAAAGCCCTTTCTATTTTTTTTAGAGGAGCGCTGCACAATATGATTATTCAGTTCATTCGTTTACGGTAATGTGAGGTACAGTTCATGAAAGCTCAACCATTTTTTTCAAAAGTGGGTTGGGTTTATTTGACTGTGCCTTTTTTCATTCACCAAATACGAATGAACGAGGTGCTTTTCCTATGTCCAAATGGAATAAACACGAAATGAAGGCCAGCCTGATTGGCAAGCATCAACATCTTTTTAGTTGTCCTGTATGCTCTCAGCCCATGCGTATGGTGGAAGGCAAAAGCCTTCTATGTACGAATCAGCATTGTTATGATCTTTCAAAACACGGGTATTTACATTTATCCGCCCGATCCCATAAGACCAAATATGATAAACAGCTATTTGCCTCCAGAAGAATGATGTGCAATAGCGGATTTTTCGATCCTTTAAATAAAGCCATAAGCTACACGATGATGAAATTTATGAAGCCACTGTTCGATCATAAATCACACCTGTACTTGCTGGATGCAGGTTGCGGGGAAGGCTCTCATTCGACCCACATTCAGGACAAGCTTACCGGGAAGGGAATCACCGAGCTTACAAACGTAGGTATGGACCTGTCTAAAGAAGGTATTGTGGCCGCAGCCAAAGCATATCCTCATACCCTCTGGTGTGTCGCCGATCTAGCTCATTGTCCATTTGCAAATCAACAATTTGACGCTGTACTCAATATTCTGTGCCCTTCTAATTATGCTGAATTTAAAAGGATTCTTGCAGAGGACGGCCGCATCCTAAAGGTCATTCCCGAACAGCATTACCTTCAGGAATTGAGATGCTTGTATGAACAGAAAAAGCCAGCATATTCAAATGACAATATATTAAGCCGATTTAAAGATAACTTTAATCTTCTATCCGCCGAACGAGTAACCTATCGCTTTATGCTAAATGCAGACCTTGTGGAGCCTTTGCTCCATATGACTCCCTTATCGTGGGGAGCTACAGAAGCCGACTGGCAGCGAATAGAGAAAATAGATTTACCGTATGTCACAGTAGATTTGCTCATCTTATGTGGTAAAAAGTAACATACCAAAAAGCATTCACGCCGTGTGATTACACATGCTTCGTGAATGCTTTTTTTATTAAATACCATCCTTTAAGAAAAACGAGTGTAGCGCAACAGGTGAACCAGCCGATTCAGCCGTTCTATCTCCCGGTCCAGCTCATGCAGCGGCTGTCCGGCCAAAGCAGCGTTCACTCTCCGATCACGTAGCGGGTTTATTTTTCGACCAATGAGTTTGAGCACCGTGGCCTTCCCCATGTTATTCACCACCACATATTGCGTTAGTGGATCAAGCTCAAGCCACAATACATGATGCTCTTGAAAAAACGACAGTAATTGCTTTTTTAACTCCACCAGCTCATGAGGCTCAGCTGCAATTTGCGGATGATGATGAAAAGCCACATAGCCCATCACACGCAGGTCACTTATAATTTGTTCTAAATGAAGTGTTTCGTTTATGTACACATTGCTCGTGCTTATGCGGTTTCTTGCACCATTCGTATGATTTTCCCGGATGACATTCACCACCTGACTATCATTTATTTTAAGATTGATCTTTCTCCATTTCCAATAGCTGCATAAGCCAGCAACCTCCAAACAATAATGCTCCTATAGCAAAAAAAACGGTGTACACCGTATATAACGCTGTCAGTTCAAAAAAGCTATTGGATCGATTAAACAAGATAGCCCACAAACATAGCAGTAAATTGCTACCATTTTGCTGACGAAAGCGATGCTTGTAAATCCGTTGAATCAAAACAGTCAGAAATCCTATCAACAAAATATGATTCAGCAAAACAATCCACACTTCCATCCCTCCCTATTTCACTATAGCGCAATCGGCTTTGAAATGTCAGGGCGTATACAAGCCTTATGAACAAAAAAACAACCGGCTTATACGCCAGTTGTTTCCCGTTCCACAAAGTACTTATTGGTCATATAATGAGCCTTGCCTCTGGAAGTATCAACCATTCCCTTTTTGTTGTCGAGAAAAACAATCTCCCGGCATTTGGTGCAGTACCATTTGGTCCGCTTGAAGGGAGATTCTGTTACATACGATGTACCACATTTGCAATCTACTTTAATTAAGGTTTCTGTTGATTTGTAAGCTTGGGACAGCTCTCTTAAGCCAGTATCCGGCTGTTGAATCGGGATAATGACCTCCTGATAGCTTGAATACTGATTGTGCACTTTAAAGTCAGCCACCAGTTCCGCATGCAGTCCAAAGTACTCTTTGCCAATCTCGGTTACAAATTTCTTGCCAATTCTGTAACACTCAAGCCATTCCTGTATCTGTTGATTAGACAAAGGCACTGTGCCCTTGATACCACTATTTAATGTGTAAGTCATGATGTATAAAGTATCATCTTGTCTATGTCCGTACATGAGAAGCCTCCTTATAATACACTTGATAATGTACTACAAAGCGTTCAAAACATCAATTTTATTATTTGGCAAAAGATATAGTAGCATTTCCAGGTGTAGATTTAATATATTGTGAAAAGCACATAAAGACACGTGCAAGTCTGTTAGAAAAGCAACTAACAATCTGTCAGTTGCTTTGTCTTTCTACATAATATTTGTTGGTCATGTACCAGGCCTTGCCTGCATTCGTGTCCACCATGCCCTTTTTGCGATCCAGGAATACAATATTGTTGCATTCCTTGCATGACCACTTGGTTCTTTTGTGTGGTGACTCTTCTATATAGGAAGCACCACATTTACATTCTACCTGAATAAATGTTTTATACTGGCTATACGCTTCTACCAGTGGGTCCAGATCTACAGCTTTGCGTTCCATTACAGGCTGTATCATGGATATGTGTTCTCTCTGCTCCGAGTATTCATTATGTACCTTGAAATCTGCTACCAACTCAGGGTTTAAACCAAAATATTGTTTGCCCACAACTGTTACAAATTTGCTGCCAATTCGATATGCCTTAATCCATTCCTGCACCTGTTTACTGGATAGGTCGACGGTTCCCTTTATGCCACTGTTCAACGTATAAGTCATCAAGTGTTGGTTGGGTATCATACGTCTTATCGTTCACCTCCGATCAAGAATATACCACAGGTAGTCCTAGGCAAAAACTAATTCCCACTACCTGAGCAACGAGCTTATACACCTTGCGTGCAACCCCCGATTCATCTTCCATCCTGTCGTCATACTGATGTTTAGTTCATCCTTAGACTATCACCAGATGCATTTCTATTTAAATACAACTTTGTGGTACAGCTTTCATTTTCAATTATTTATATGAACTAGCTGCAAAGCACATGGTATTTTCTTCCTAATCTATATAGTACACCACTTGCACACAATTTCCCACATATTTCAGCGGTTTAATCGTTTTTTTCGTCATATATTCACCTTTGCTGATTACAATTACTAGTGGTTTTTCAATATTTTCTGTTGATAAAGCTTTATGGTATCATTGGATATATAATCTTTTCTATTTTCACCTATTAAATAACTCCAAGCAGGTGACCCATGCCGAATCATATAAACTGGATTACCATCACGCTCGGCCTGTAGAAGCTTTACCCCTTGGAATTTCTGCGGGCTGAGCCTTTGCCCAAGGGAGCGTGATGGTAATGAAACCTTATCAAAAAAATCGAAATCAAGCTTATTTTAGACACCACAGAAAGCGGGTTATTCACCGTAAAAAACGGCTTTCAGCTCATTGGGGATGGGTCGTCAAATTCGATGGTACCTTCTCTAAAGGAAAGATCCATTGTTCTTGCTGGATGTGCAGTCAAAAAACAAAACGACTGGGCTATCCCAAATCAGAGCAAGCAAGAATTGCTAGCTGTCAGGAGCAGCTTCAGGATTATCGTTTCTAAACTAAAAAAATGATCAAAACAAGCGATTGTCTATTGTAGAGACACTCGCTTGTTTTACGTTTACAGCCCACTTTTCAGCTACTTTCCTAATTTAAAATATGATAAATCTGATTATGTTTGATCCCCTAACTTATCATAAAACAAAAGCCTTCCCGACCATCCTTCATTGTTGAAGGATCATTGAGAAGACTTTGTACCCCGCAAGGAACGAGAGGTCAGATTTTTAATTCGCCAAGCCTGATTAATTCTACGACCGCCTGTGAACGACCTTTTACGTTCAATTTTTGCATCACATTAGAAATATGGTTACGCACCGTCTTCTCACTAATAAATAGTTGTCCGGCGATGTCACGCGTTGTTTTGTCCTGCACGAGCAGTTCAAATACTTCACGTTCACGGTGAGTTAACAAAAACTTGTTTTTCTGGTCGTTACCCTTCGTCAATTTCACCCCTCCTTGCTCGGGTTTTATGTGGTGTAACAAGGTTAAGGGATACAGTCAACACATTTTATGTCATGTGCTCAGGTATGGTTCGATGTGCGGATAAAAATGGGCATAGGCACCTTACTTACAGCTTTAACGATGAATTGAACTTTGTGTCTAAATTATGTATTGACAGGCATATAGACCAGCCTTATGATAAGAAAAAATGCGACTGATAATCATTATCAAAAAAAAGGTAATTCGATATAGAGATCGCGCAATAGACTATGGTTCAGGGCCTGTTTGGCCAGAAAGGGTGTTCATTGATTATGAAACTACGTTATGCCGTGCCGGCCGGAGTGCTGGTCTCTTCTATTCTGTTTGCAGGTTGCGGACAAACTGGAACTGCGGATCAGCAGCCCGCTGCGACATCCAAAGATACAGGGGCAGCAACACAAACCACGACTGCGGCGGCGACTGCTCCCAATTTTGATCAAGCGGTTGCGGCTTACCGTACCTATGCAACCGAGCAATGCGATACGTTTGTGAAAAAGACGGAAGAATTCACGAACGCAGTCAAAGCTGGCGAGCTGGACAAAGCTAAGGCTTTGTACGCTCCGGCACGTATGTACTATGAACGGATCGAACCCATTGCGGAAGCACTAGGCGATCTGGACCCGAATATTGACGCCCGTGACGGTGATGTGGATGCAGCAGATTGGCGCGGCTTTCACCGTATTGAAAAAACATTATGGGAAGAAAACACTACCAAAGGGTTAAACGAGTATTCCGACCGCCTGCTGAGTGATGCCAAGCTGCTGCGCGCCAAAGTAGAAACAGTTAACATTGATGCCAGCCTGATGGTAACAGGTGCAGTTGAACTGCTGAATGAAGTATCTACCTCGAAGGTAACTGGTGAAGAGGAACGTTATTCTCATACAGACTTGTACGACTTTGCGGCCAATGTAGAGGGTGCTCAAAAGATCTATGACATTTTGAAACCAGATCTGAACCAAAAAGATGCGGCGTTGGAAAAGCAAATCGGTGAACGCTTCACAGCCTTACAGCAGGAGCTAGCTCCTTTCAAAGACGGCGAGGGCTATGTATCGTATACAAAACTGAAACCGGAAGAAATAAAAAAACTGAGTCAGAATCTCGATGCCTTGGCAGAACCGTTGTCCCAAATGGGGAAATTGTTAGGAGTGTAATGATATGAAGGGCTTTAAGCGGCAAAAAGGACAAGAAAAGCCGCAGTATGCGGAATCCCGTAATGAACAGGCTGATCTGGCAAAAAAGGATGCTCAGCCTGCGGATGATGAACAATCTGGAAAAGGTAAATCCGTATCACGCCGTGATTTATTGAAGCTGGCAGGAGTAGGCGGATTAGGTCTCCTGCTTGGCGGCGGTGGCGTGGGCGCTGTGCTGTCAGCCAGTCAGCGCCTCGAAAGCATGATGACAGCGGCAGATACTAAAGATGTGATCCCTTTTTATGGCAAACATCAGGCTGGCATTGTGACTCCGGCACAAGATTTTATCTGTTTCGCCGCTTTCGATCTAATGACCCGCGACAAGGAACAGGTGCGAAATCTCTTCAAGGCCTGGACGGAAGCAAGCGCGACAATGACTTCTGGTGTGCTGCTTGGTACTGATAATGAAAATCTCAATCTCCCTCCTTCCGATACAGGCGAGGCAGCGGGATTGTCTCCGTCCCGGACGACGATCACTTTTGGTGTGGGTCCATCCTTTTTTGATGGACGATACGGTCTGGCAGGGCTCAAGCCTGCCGGGTTCCGCGAACTGCCTCGTTTTCAGGGAGATGCCCTGGAGGAGCAATGGTGCGGCGGTGACATCGGTGTACAGGTATGTGCCAATGACTTGCAGGTCGCTTTCCATGCCCTCCGTAATTTGGCGCGTATCGCCAGAGGCACGGCGGTCCTTCGCTGGACGCAGGAAGGCTTTCAGCGGACAGCACAAGCTGATCCTGCGGGCAGCACCCCGCGCAATTTGCTTGGCTTCAAAGACGGCACGGGTAACCCGGACACGTCCAAGGCAGACGAAATGAATCGGCTGGTGTGGACACAGGCCAATGACGGACCAGCATGGATGGGCGACGGCAGCTATATGGCTGTACGCCGTATTCGTATGCGGGTAGAGGTATGGGACCGTTCAACTTTAGGCGACCAGGAGAATACCTTTGGACGCCATCGCAGCAGCGGTGCTCCACTGGGCAAGACCAAAGAATTCGACAAGCTGGATCTGGCAGCTACAAATCCGGAAGGCAAGCCGCTTACGCCTCCCACCTCTCATGTGGCATTGGCTCATGGGGACGGGAGTATTAATATTTTGCGGAGGTCTTATTCGTATTCAAGCGGATTAGACAAGCAAACAGGACAGCTCGATGCCGGGCTGCTGTTCATCAGCTATCAGCGTGATCTGTTCAAGCAGTTCGTCCACATTCAGGAGAAGCTTGCACGCAGCGACAAGCTGAACGAATACATTATACACAAAGGCAGTGCGGTGTTCGCCTGCTTCCCAGGTGTATCGCAAGGCGGATACATCGGGGATACGTTATTTTAGGAGTAGGCAAGGAAGGGGATTTATATGAATCGGCGCAATAAAAGCTTGAGGTGGGTGTTTGTGCTGGCGGCAGCGCTGCTGACAGCAACTCCCTTCATATCTGGCTCCGGGTCGGCCGCCTTCGCACAGCCAAATGCTAAAGCTGTCTCTAGTGAGCAGCTGATGCCTGTGGTCGGGGGAGCTCTGGTGGAGGCGGGACAAGCCCAATGGGCGGAAGCCTCCAAGGATTTAAAGGAATTTCGCGGTTTATGGGAAATCGTCAAAACCAATGGCGGGGATTCAGCTCATATTGCAGCGATAGATCAAGCTTTGACTGATGCAGAAGAGGCTCTTGCCCATGGCGGCGGGGATTCAGCGAAAGCTGCCTTATCTGTGCTGGCCCGCTCGGTCAATGAGTACGTGACTGCTGCCGAGGGAGATAAACCAGCTCAGGCCGGAGCCAAAGCAGCGGAAAAACTGCTTCCTATGGCAAAGGGCAGTCTGGTTGCCATGCAAAAAGGCGATTGGGCTGCTGCGCGGGCGGATTACGATCGAATCGTTAAAGCCTGGTACCAGGTAGAGGCACCGATTCGTTCGGACCATTTTTCGGTATATAGCTCGCTTGAAACGAAAATCAGCCTCATTCGCATTTCCATGCAAGCGGAGCCTATACGTCAAGCACAGGCTCTCAAGGAAATGCAGGCGTTAACGACGCTGCTGGCTGATTATAGCCAGGGCAAACTTGTGAACACAGGGCAAGGAGCAAATGCAGGCAATGCTGCTGCCGGAGCGGCGAATGGTTCAACAGCCTCTCTGGGCGATGCAGTCACCCTTCTTGAATCCGCCCGTCAAGAGACTGTAGCTAATCAGCCAGAGCAGGCCGCAGACAAGGTGGGGCAGTTTATCGCTCTATGGCCTTCCGTCGAAGGACATGTACAAATTTCCGATCCGGCGTCTTACACTGCGATCGAAAATCAAATGACCGAAACTTCGGGATATCTGCTGTCTTCTCCACCGAATACGGATAAAGCCTTGCAGACGCTGGATCAGATGCTGGACAGGCTCCGTCCGTTAACAGAGCAACGTTCTTATACTGCCTGGGATGCCGCACTGATTTTGCTGCGTGAGGGCCTGGAGGCCATTCTCGTGCTCGCAGCTTTGCTGGCATATGCCAAAAAAAGCGGCGAAGCTGTGGCTGGACGATGGATATGGGCAGGGGCTGGCACGGGGCTGGTGCTAAGCGGAATTCTGGCGGTGCTGTTCACCTCGCTGGTAGCAGCTGCGGCATCGGGCAGCATGCGTGAGCTGCTGGAAGGTGTCACCGGGCTGGTGGCGGTTGTGCTAATGCTAACCGTCGGGAACTGGCTGCATAGCAAGTCCAATGCTGCCGCGTGGAACCGCTTTGTGGAAAGCAGCGTAGGCAATGCGCTGGCACGGGGCAGTCTGTGGTCGTTATTTGCGGTTTCTGCACTTGCGATTCTACGTGAAGGAGCCGAGACAGCTATTTTTTATATCGGTATGGCTCCAGCCATCGACCCCTCGCAATTGCTGCTTGGTATTGGCTCGGCAATGGGGATATTGGTCGTCCTTGCTTTTGCGATCATCAAATTCAGTGTACGGTTGCCGATTCGCGCCTTTTTCCTGACCGCGACTGTACTGATTTACTATCTCGTCTTCCGATTTTTGGGCGAAAGCATTCATTCGCTTCAGGTGGCCGGCAAGCTTCCAGGGCATACGGCGTCCTCGCTTCCATCCATTAGCTGGTTGGGGATGTATCCAACTTGGGAAACCTTTATCCCACAAGCCCTTGTACTGATCTTTATGGTGTGGCAGCTGGTTCGGCAGGAAATACGCAGCTCCAACTCACGTTAAGTCGATACTACAATACTAAAATGTAAAAAAACGCCAAGTCACTGGTTCGATTGATATCGACTCCCATGACTTTGGCGTTTTTACATATTTACCTTACATCCTCAGGCAACGCAATCATGCGCTGATGGTGCAGCAGGTCTGTGCGGTCGCCGTGTTCGCGAATGACATGCACCTCCCCGCGATAATCGAGCAGTTCTGCCGGAGTAGCATGTCCCAAAAAATATAATGGGCTATAGCTCAATCCATAGGCTCCTGCATTCGGAAAAGCAATATAATCGCCCTCGTGAATCGGCGGCAGCTCCGCTTTTTTCACAATACAATCCTCAGGTGTACATAACGGACCGACAATGCTAACTGTCTCAAGTTCTGTAAGAACCTCTGCTGATTGCCTGCGCATAATTCGCACTGGGTAATTGTCCCTTATGCGGCGTCCTCGAAAGGTAGCAGCGGCATAGTGGTTCATGCCGCCATCAGCCACGACAAACTTCTCTCCCTTGGATTCTTTGGTATACAACGCCCGGCAGACATACATGCCTGATTGAGCGACCAGATATCTGCCGCTTTCGATGATCAGCCTAACTCCCGGTATACGGGATTGGGTCTGTTCCGCGAGTTCGTTGAGTCCGTCAATGACATGATCCATATCCAGCGGCTGTTCATGAGCAAAATAAGGTACACCAAACCCGCCGCCCAAATTGATCGTATGCATCGCCACACCATACTGAGCCTGCACCCGTTCTGCCAGCTGCAAGGTATTCGCAAATGAAGCCAAAATCTGATCTGCCTTCAGCATTTGCGTACCTGTATATATTTGAATGCCTTGAAAATATACGTGTGGGCAATCTTCCAGCACCTTAAAAAAGTCATCCAGCTGCCCTTCATCGACCCCAAAAGGGCGCGGAACTCCGCCCATTTTAATGGTTGCCCCCGACAGGTCGTTATCAGGATTGATTCGAACCGCGGCCTTGACCAACACGCCCGCTTGGGCGGCAATGTCCTCTAGTAGACGCAGTTCTCTCACCGATTCGACATGAATGCAGCCGATCCCACAGGCTATCGCCTCGCGCAGCTCGGCTACTGTTTTCCCCGGTCCGGCGTACAGCACGTCCTCCGCAGCATACCCCGCCTCCATAGCGACGAACAGTTCTCCAGCCGAAGCAATCTCGACACCGCAACCTAACGAGCGCAGCAACCCGGCCAAGGCTACGTTACCATTAGCCTTGAGCGCGTAATGTACACGCACGGCTGGATGTAATCGGGCCAGCAATGAGCTGACATGTGCATGCAGCGCGTCTCCATCATAATAATAAAAGGGTGTCGGATGCTCGCCGAATCGCTCCAGTAAAATTTCGTCTTTTTGATACATCTGCTGAATCGCCTCCTCTCTTTGCTTGGATACTCCGTATTTTTTCATTATTCGAATTTCGCCGTTTGAAAACCACGATCACGATCATGCTCATACAGCATAGATTGTCTCACCCGAGCGTGCTGCTTTATGAATAGCTGCCAGCAGTCTGACGCGTTCAGCAGCCTCATGAAATGGAATGGGCTCCGTTTCACCACGGATGATGCTGCAGAAGGCATTCAACTGATTGACATAATAGTTCATGGGCTCAAAAACTGTTTTGCTATGCGAAGATGTCTGTGATGACATGGACAGTGCCGTGGCATCCGTTATATTCACGGCGATATCGTTCTTCATTTCCGTCTTGAGGGTCATCTTATAAAAGCCCAAATTCGCCCGAAAGCAATCCTTTAAGGTGACTACTGCCGAATCAAAGGTCAGTACATGAGCACAGCGATAAGGGCGCTCAAATGAGAAGAGGGCAGATGCCTTTAGTCCACTCGGGTAACGGGCTTGGGCATGAAATGTCCAATCACAGCCATGAGGACCAGCGAAATCCGATTGACTGTGAAATTCCGCCTGCTCCAGTCCAACGACAGCCTGAAGAAATTGGATCCAGTACACACCCAAATCCCAAAAGCACCCTCCACCCTGCTCTGGACGGGATCGGTAATTGTCCGTATGCCCTTCTTTTGCCGGAATGCATAGACTCGTCTCTATGGAGCCTAAGCGACCATAACGACCTGATTCTACGATTCTGCGCAGCTCACGCTGCCAGGGATGATGCTGCACCATGACTCCCTCCAGCAGATAGGTGTTGCCCTGTTCAACGATAGCTGCCAGGGGAGCCAGATCAGCCGTATTCAGGCATAACGGTTTTTCCACCAGCACGTGCTTATGAGCTTGTAAAGCTCTGCCAATCCACTCAGCATGTAAATCGTTGCTGAGCGCTATATATACAGCGTCGATATCTGGGTCTTTAAGCATATCCTCAGCATGACGATAAACGACCTTGACTCCAAAACGCTCTGCCATTTCTTCCGCCTTCGCAACTGTACGATTCGCTAACGCAGTCACGCGGGCTCCTGCAACATGTCGGATCGGTTCCAGCAACGCACGCGGGGCTATAGCCGAACAGCCAATGATCCCAAAGCGAATATCTTGCATCGCAGGTTCTTGCGCAGCCGCGGCAGGGTTCATGATCCCTGCTCCATTCCCGGTGAGCCTGCTGATGCGTGGATGCTATTCACATAACACTCGATATAACGCGGCGTCCGACTGCGCAGCTCTACGATCCTCTGATGCATTTCCTCCAGAATTTGGGCACTACCGCCATAGATCTCAATCCACGTCTCGTAGCGCATACCTAATCCAAGACGTTCCCATAAATCCGCATTATGCTTCTCATGCACACCAAACGGCTCCAGCATAATCAGCGGAGTAGCTGTAGCAAACGAATCAGTCAGGCTGCCGCCGCCGGGCTTGCTGACAATGGCCTGGGCATGACATGCCCGGTCCAGCATGCTATGGTAATCCGGTCCGACCTGAAACACCGTTTCCTCACCCATTTTTACCTCACCGAAAGGTGGAAAGGTATGCTCCCCAGCTTCATTTCGCTGCCATGTTCTCCACTGTGGGTCCATTCGAAAATAGCGTATACTGTCCCGCTGTTCATCCGGTTGATCCTGATCATACAGCAGCAAATCCAGCTCCCAGCCCGCTACTTCCAACCGTCCAACCTTCTCACGGTAGGTACCCATCCCCCAACCGCCGCCATGTACGAATAAGCGAGATTGCCGTGCTTCAAAAGGGATATGCTCTACGGCCGGGATGTCAATATAGTGGCTGACTCTATTTTTATCATTTTCAAACAGGATCGTTTCTCCACAACCATTAGCAAAATGCGGATTATGCTTGGCTAGATTTTTCCAGGAAGGGGAAGGGGTCGAATCCATATACACGATATCCACATGCACGGACTCCGGCTCTCTGCGCTTGCGATACTCCTCCAGTACGTACATCCAATGACCGGATAAGCATATAAAATACCGACGATCCTCCTCTGTCCATTGGTTCAGCAGTACTTCCATCGCTGCAGGGTCCAGTGAATTACGCATGTCTTGCGGAACCTTCTGCGACATTAAGGCCACGGCAAAGTTGTCATGGTAAGCTTTCCGGCTTTTGTCGACCTTGAGACGTGCTGATTCCGGCAGTACATTTTCAAATACATGGATCGCCGTATCCATGCCCAGCCTGCGAAGACCCGCCTGCAGCAACAAGCCAGGGGTATAAAAGCCCAATCCGAAACCGGAACACAAAATCGTTACCTTCCTAAGCTTCTCCGTACTCTTACGCATGCTTATACGCCTCCCGTTTAATTCAGCACTGTAAAATGTCGCTCTGCCAAAAAACGCTCCAGCTTGGTAGTCAATCGCATTTTTTCTTCATCGCTCGCAGTCACCAATTCCAAATAAAGCCGGCCTTTACCTCGCGCCCGTTCGCTTCCAGCAGCTTCTTTTGTACCACTCAAGTCAGGCTGACTCATGCCGTTCCCCTCTGGTCCGCCATCGCCGGCTCCAATCCCACTTATACGAACCTGCTTGGCAGATGATCTGCCTCCGCGCCCGGTTGCATTTCTGCTTGGT
This sequence comes from Paenibacillus ottowii, assembly GCF_050516475.1. Lineage (NCBI taxonomy): Bacteria > Bacillati > Bacillota > Bacilli > Caryophanales > Paenibacillaceae > Paenibacillus > Paenibacillus ottowii. Next base: position 4,204,405 of record NZ_CP191577.1, read on the forward strand.
ACAGTTGTATGACCTACAATCCTGTTCTCACCGTCTCGTCCACCTGTGTTTACATATAATGTATTGGCTCCCAGGGGCATGACACCTTCCTCACGTTCACCTGTAAACAGCAATCCCGCGCCTTCCAGTCCTTCCAGCAGTTCCTCATAGGATAGACTGCCGTCATGGGACAGAGAATAATTCGTCAGCGTGCCACGCATATTTTTCCCGGCCAGATAGGTATCGAGCTGATGCTTGATCAAACTCATCGACTTTCTGGCATTTATTTCGATAATGGGCTCCAGCTTTCCACCACGAAGTGTCATGGAGTCTATGCATACATCGCCGTAATATCCATCCCGATACAATTGCTGTCCCACGTCCTGCATCAAGCTAAAATAACCCTCGCGCTCCAAACGTTCCATAAAGGCCTTGTCTGGCGATAGGGATTCCCGATAAGCGAATTGAGTATTAGCCAGCCATTGCACAGATAGGATGTCAACACATCCATCATCGCCAATCGTAAATTGGCATGAAAAATCCTGCTCTTTCTCCAGAAAAGGCTCCAGCAGAAACAATACCCGTTTGCCTTTGCGCTCCTGTCCACGCAAATACGATACGACCCGGTCCAGCATTTGTGTCGAGGTAATGTGTAGATTGCCTTTGCCCGATACGCCAAAATCATCCTTGATTAAAAAGCTTCCATCCCGCAGCAGTTTACGCCCCGCTTCAGCGACATCTGCAAACGAAGTCACAATATGACCGGGATTGCGCAGACCAAGACTGCGTTTCAGCTCAGAGGAGTAGGTTTTGGCATTTACCCTGCGAATGGTTTCCAGCGGCGGCTGATGCAATGTAATTCCCCAAGCACGTGCGGCCTCCTCCACATGCGGCAACCCCGCAAACGGGCTAAGCACACAGCCTTCCAGTTGAGGAAACCCTTCCCCGGCATCTGTCTTGCGACTGCTCAACAGCTCAAAAACGGATGCGGCCGACACATTGCCCGCCTGTTCCATTCCGTCAGTCAAATCCCGTTCGTTTACAGCCGGATGAAAGCCCAACTGCGCGATATACTGACGATGTACGGGCGAAATGGCATAACGTGTCAATAGAGCGTCTCCAGGCTGGCAAAAGCTAAATAGCAATTCATCCATAGCTGCTACAATGGCAGAAGAAGCCCGGTCAGGCAGGGCGGGCAGAGAAGCCAGCTCGGCATCTCGCCAATAAGCCTCCGCTTCGAACGTTCCCATATATAAATGACGCTGGTTCGGTATCGCATTCATATGACTCGCTTCCTTTCCTGCTTCATTATGAAACTACTACACGGTAGCGCTACTGGCTCGCACTCGTATAATCACGTAGTGCAAACTGCCATATCAGGCGGATAATCGCCAGCAGCCAGAGAGGTGCAAGAAATGCCCATAGCATCAAACCGGGTTGCATTTTGCCGAGAATGAACATTGGAGGAAAATTGCAGATGACAAACACCGGAAGCACAAACAAGCCAATACGCTGAATCAGGTTACTGTACACAGCCATCGGCACATAGTTTGTCTCGAAAATGCTGTTGGATAGCTCTGTAACACCGTTCGTGCGGATAATCCAAAAGGCCAGCAATTGGGGCAGCAGAAACACAGAGTATGCCGTAAGCACTCCGCATGCGAGCAGCACAGCGAAGCCTCCTACGGTTTCCACATCAAATGGCAGTCCAAGACGATACCAGCCAATGCCTGTCATGATTCCACCACCCACGACATTCGGCACAGTATAACCCAGCTCAAATTGACGCAGTGTCACCATAAATTGCAGCGATACCGGCTTCGTCATGAGCACGTCCAGTGAGCCAGTCCGGATTTTGTCAGGCAGGCTTGTAAAATTACTGTAAAATAATCCACTGTAAAATCCGCTCATCATCGTAAACACGCCAATATATAAAAGTATGGCGTCAGGAGACCAGCCGTTAATGTCCGTCCCTGCCCGGTATGGAACCGAGGCGTACAGCAGTTTGATCAACAAATAAGCCGTTTCAACTAGAAAGGCTGTTATAAAATTAATGCGATATTCCATCTGCGACATGACGGAAAACTGGACGAACTTCCAGTACAATCTGAGGTAACGTCCAACGTTTCGAAAAACATGTTTCATGTTAACCTCCCACCGAGACAAAGCGTTTGACTCCGGCTTGCCACACCCAGCGTGATACGGCCGCCAGCACTGCAATCCAGATCCATTGCACGCCAATGCCTTCGGCGGCTTCCAGTACAGTCAGCTTGCCTGTCAACGCATTCACCGGAAAAAATACGGTGTAGCTGAACGGCAGCAAGCTGAACAGACGGGCCAACGCATCTCCAAAAATCGTCAGCGGAAACACGGTACCGCTAGCTACATAAATAACCAGCGACAGCGTGTAAAATAGTCCTGCCGATTCCGTCACCCAAAAGGCTATGCCGCTGAGCGCGTAATAGACCACAAAATTAAGCACAAGCGCTCCCGGCAACGCCAATATGTAAAGCAGGATATGCGACAGCCCGAAGCTGATTTGTCCTTCCAGGCTAAGACATAACAACAAAATAGCAGCCGCCAGCAGCACGACTGCAGACTGTATGACTTTGCCTCCGATAAACCGGCAAAAACGGTAAGCAAAATAATACACAGGCTGTACCATGAATTTTGCCAGTCCGCCTTCCTTGATGTCTGTAGCAATTTCGTATTCAAAGCCCGTGGCAATCAGTTTTCCAGTTACCCCTGCCATAACTACATACACCAGCATTTCCGACAGAGAGTAACCCAGCACACTTGCTTGTCCCGAAGAACCGAATACCGCAAGCCAGAGAAATATTTGTGTCATGATCGGCAACATAAATCCAGCCATTTGAAGCCAATAATTGGCCCGATACTCCATTTCGTTTTGCATGCCAAGCTGGAGTACCTTCACATATTTGTTATTTCGCATCGGCCAGCCTGCCCCCATCGTACAAATTGGCTATCCCCTCTTCCAGCGGGACGTCCTCAATCGTAAAATCAACGACAGGCAGTGCATCTAAAATCTTTTTGGACCAAGTTAACGTATCGTCTGCATCCAGCTCAAATACCGCCTCCAGCTCCGAGTTGGAGCGAAGCTTGCCGAGCCCCGCCAACGCCAGACTGGATACAGGTGTCTCCAATCGAACCTTGAGCAATTTACGAGCACCAATGACCTCGTTCACCTTGTGCAAGTCTCCGTCATACACCAAACTGCCCCCACTGATAATGATGGATCTGGTGCATAAATCCTCAATATCCTTCATGTAGTGGCTTGTCAGCAAAATGGTCGTCCGGTGTGTACGGTTATAGGCTTTGAAAAACTCCCGAATTCGCCGCTGAGAAACAAGGTCCAGTCCGATAGTCGGCTCATCCAGTAAAATGACCCGTGGGCGATGCAGCAGCGCGGCGATCAGTTCCATTTTCATACGCTCGCCGAGCGATAGCCGTCGAACCTGCACATGAAGCTGCTCCTCCACCCCAAGCAGCGTGACCAGCTCATCCAGCGCCTCTTTATAACGGTTATTATCGATTTCGTAAATCAGCTTGTTCAGCTCGAACGACTCGCTTGCGGGCAAATCCCACCAGAGCTGGTTTTTCTGTCCCATCACGATGGAAAACTGACGTTTAAACTCCTTTTGTCGCTTCCACGGGGTAAAGCCGAGTACCGATGCCTCCCCGTCCGTCGGATGGAGAATACCGGACAGCATTTTGAGCGTCGTTGTTTTGCCCGCCCCGTTGGGACCAAGAAATCCGACAATTTCTCCTTCCTCAATGCTAAAGCTAACGTTTTGCACAGCCTTCTTGGTCAGCTGTTCACGCTTAAACAAATTTTGCAACGATTTGCGCACGCCCGGCTCTTTTTTGTAGTACGTAAACGTTTTCGACAATTGGTTTAATGTAATGGACGGCAATGAATTCCCCTCCTCTTTCCTCTGTGCATGATACCTAAGATGAATGTGCCTGACCTAGCCAAATGCTTGGACTACTCGGAAGCTTGCTCTGCCAAAATCATCAGTTCCTCCAGCATCTCCCGCTGTCTTTCAATCAAATGCAGCGCCCGTTCTGTAATCTCTGGCATCCGATGCTTGCGCAATTGGAGTCCTGTTTTGTAAATATGCAGATTAAGCTTGTGCCAATCCGCGTATAACGCCTGTGCCAATTCAATGACATGCTGTGCTTGCGGCCCCAGCGTAGCTTGATGCAGCCGGCAATAATCAGCTGTATAATCCGTTAAATGAAGAGCGCTGCCCAATCGCAGATTGTAATAGATTTCATGGCAGTACGTCCGAAACTCCTGATCTTCCATGTCTTCCAGCAGATGGAAGTCACCGACAAATGCCCGGTAACCGGCATCTCCCCGCTTGACATGCTGGTCTGTTGCAACCTTTTCACCTGTCACATACTGACGAATATGGTATGCACACGCAGCATGCAGCTCCCTTGGCGACAGCGGGACAGGCTGCTCCACCAGCCATGCATACTCAATAATGCCCTGCATGAGGTCGTCGAGCCGTGCTGAGCCCACATAAGTCATCGCATGTCCCGAGGAATCAAGCAGAAAGCTATCATTTACCTGTGCCGTCCGTTCTTGCAAGTCCAATCCGCACAACTCAATCACGTGGCCCCTTGGGTAATTTTTCACATATACATCGTGATAGGTCAAAGCAGTGCTCGACGTATGCAGCATCGTACCATAACCGGATGTGAGCACCCGCAGCAGGTCAGTCTCATTGCTGATTCCTTCGACCCACGGTTCTACCCGAATAACCGGTCCGCCACTCGCGGCCATTTCTTGAAGCTGCTCCGGATATTTCTCCGGTCCGAAGCGCTTCAAATTGCCACCATACTCCGCACACATACTCCCACACAGCATGAACAGCTCGGCTTCGGCCATGTTCACCCCATACCTCTGCAATGAAGTACGCAGTGAAGAATATACACAATGCTTCCCTGGGAGAGCATTTGCGATTTCTTCTGCACCATGGTCAACTATGGATTCATGCCGAGTCCCCATATCGGATTGCAACATAGTTCTTGTCCGTTCAGCGCCCTTATGCATATTTGCCCAGCAGACGTTCAATGCCTTGCAACGTAGACAGATGCTCTAGCACCAAATCGTCGTCCTCCATCGTAATATCAAGCTCATTTTCCAATTCCACAATTAATTCAACGGCAGATAAGGAATTCAGCCCCAAGGTTCGCAGGTCCTGATCCGGAGTCAACTGTTCCAGCTCGCCGGGAGCCAGCTTCAAAACCTTTTCCAGCAAAGGCACTACATGGTATACATCTGTCTTCATTCTCGATTCCCTCCCATTTATGAACATCCTAATCCAGCAATGATACCTTCCAATTTGTGCGCATAAGCATCCGCTTCCTGCCAGCTGTCTGCCAAAATAAGTGTGAAAATCCGGTTCACATAGCCCCGCTTTACAGGAATGCCTGACAAGGTACCCGCTGTATAAACAAACACTCCTTCAGGCCGTTCGGGTGTATAGAGCAAGCCTTCCTCCGCCAGCAGCCCGCACAAACGGCTGTAGGTGAGAGGTGTAGCGGTCACGTTGCGGTAGTAGCGGGACAAGGTTTTATGCTGCTCCCCCAGCACAGAGGACAAGAATGAGATGTAAGTAGACAGGGTAAATCTACCGTTAATCTCGATTACCGGAACCAGCAAACCATCTTCATCAACAAAACCGTCAATGGAGGCCATTCCCGTATACCCGATGGAATAGAGATATGTTCCCAACTGATAGGCACATCGTCTGACTTCTTCCTCCAGCGTCTCGCCAATATCAGCAGGAACCTGGGAGCCGATATATACTGTTCCGTCTACGTTTTGCCTTTTTAGCGAAAACATCGTCACACCACCGCCCTCGTCAATACAGAGCTGGTAGTTCAGATCCATTTGCTTATTGTGCCAGCGCTCCACCAGCCAGCCGCCAGAAGACGATGACGAGCCGCCGAAGCGTCTCATCACACTCAGCAGCGTGTCCAGCTTGGACAGCTCGTCCAGCATATACATGCCTTGTCCAGAGGCACCGTGTGGCTGCTTGATAATCAGCTTCACAGGCCCGTCCGATAAGCCAGCCAGTCTCTCACATTCTCTGCGAATTGCCGCTTCGTCTGCACATACAGCGCCTTCGCTGACAGCAAAACCAAGCTTTTGTGCGGTCAAACGGCTAAATATTTTATCATTCACCTGGGCACAGACCGCGGATGGAGCGCCGATCAGCTCCAGTCCGCAACGCTCCGCAATCGCTTCCTCCTGCGGTGTGACCGCATAGGGAACGAGCCATGCTTTGGCACCGCGGCTGCTATGACCTGCATCCGCAACCGTGCGCAGTCGTGCCAAAAGCGCGTCATCCGCCAGCACCAGCTCTGAAATCGGCGTTAGCGGGTCCGAGGGCTCTGGCACCTCAATGCGCGGCAGGCTGAAGCCTAACCGCTGAAGCATGTCCAGAAATGCCTCATCCGGCTGTTCACGGAGTATAATGACATCCTGACTTCGACAAAGCAGGAGATTCATTTCCTCCATCCGGTTTACGACCTGCTGTTCATCCCGGTCTACCATGCCCCCCTTCCGGGGGGATGGATGCCACACTTGCTCTGCGCCAATATTAAACAGCCAAATCAGGACACCATGATCCCGTTCATGAGCAAGTGCTTCTACAAGGTTAATCGTTTTAGTCGTCACGTCTTGTCCTCATCCCTCTCTCTTCCATCCAATAGCAAACAACATCCATAAGAGATTCATAGGAAACTAAATGTATTTCAGAGAGCCTGCTCCGTGCAGATACAGTACACTGCATTTGGAGCACACTGGCGTCAATCCTTCATGGTTAATCGTTTGCCGAGTTTTCTCATACGCATCCGAATTCCATATCTCTTTCAGACTGTGCTCACGCAAACTTCCAATCGTGAACTCACTAAAAAATTTGCAGGGCATGACCTTTCCGTCTGGTAAAATATCTGTTCTGGAGGTGAGCGCCAAGCAATGATTGGAACAACGGCTGACCATTTCCTCGCCATGTATAAATTTATCAATTTCCTCATAATCCAAGCCGGGCTGATAACGCACGCGAATGTTCCATACCCGCTCATTAATCCGCTGTAATTCCTGCATCAGAGGGTCAATGTTAGCCGGGTTGATCTTATATTTGAAAGCATGCCAGCTACTAATATTATTTTCTTCAAGTTGTCGGAGCCAGGAGAAGTTACGTGTAAAATATTCATCCATTTTTAAGGAGGTTTCTTTGGAAATGTACCAGGGGAACGTCAGCAGCACCAGATCCAGCCTCTTGTCCTCCAGCATTTGCAGAAATTCGTACATCCGTCCGATCATGTTATCGTTAATGACCGCATGGACAGTTACCCGTCCCTTGTACAATCCCTGATCGCGAAGTTCAATCAGCTTATCCATCTGCCGCATTGTTTTTTGAAAGGTGCCTTTACCGCGTATTAAATCGTGTTCTTTTTCAAAACCTTCAATCGCTATTAACAATTCCAGATTTTCGGACAAGTCCAAAATCCGGTCCAAATATTTATCAATGAGTAGCCCATTTGTACAGAAGGTCATTTCACGCCGATCTTCCGCCAGCACGTCCAAAATTTCATCAAAGCGCCGATGAAACATCGGTTCGCCACCCCACATGTACAGCCGGGACTTCACTTCCTTTGTTTCGCTCAAAATCTGCCGGAGCATGTCCGGAGCAAGATCCATATTCTGTTCTTCTTTATCCATCTGGTGATGATAGCCTTCCTCGTTCCATTCAAAGCAGTGCGTACATCTTAAGTTGCAACGGTTAGTCAGCTTAATACCGATCGTCTGGGGCATGTCCGTTTTAAAAGCCGGATCCTGTGTTGCGTTACGATAAGACACGGAAGCGTTTTTCAGATTACGCTTGATGAGCTTGAAAGCCTTCTCATCAATCAGCACATTGCTTTTGGGCTGCATGCTAACACCTCGTTTAATGGATTTTCAGGCAAAATCTATCCTGCGTTCAGACTGTCTCCATACCTTCCGGGTGCGGCATTTGCTCCGCATTGTTAATTCCTTGAATGTAACTGCAAAACGCATCTACTGAACAGAGATGTTCCAACTCAAAGGAATCAAAATCAATCTCTACATCAAATGCATCCTCCACTTGCAGCATGAAATGAACTAATTGCAACGAATCCAGTCCTGCATCATGAATAATGTCCGAATGTCCATTCAGCTTGGCGACCAATTCAGGATCTTCCTTGACCGCGCTGATCATTTCAATCACTTGGCTTTGCATAGCAAACTCCTCCTTGTGAATGAGATCCTACTCTTCCGTCCAACGATGCCCTCTGAAAAGCTCCTAGAAAAATTCCTTGATTGGAACTATATTCAATTATACTCCTTCCTTGAAGAGACAAGTCAATAGGTTGTTTTGTAAGTAAAAATCGTAATTTGTAAATTAATGTGTGTTAAATTCTACAAATTTCTCTACATTTTTTATTCACTATTCTGTTGAAGCTGAACTTGAAAGTTAAATCTTGCTTCCCCCCTCTTGTATGAAGAGTGTAATTATTTTACAATATACTCGAAAATATTTTTCTTCATTCCATTGAATTTAATGATACTTTTTTTCAAACAAGTATTATATAGCTAAAGGAGCACAGCTCATGTCCCCTATCCTTCACACCTTATCCCAAAGACTGGAGCAGTTGCCTGTACAAGAGCGTAAACTGGCGGAATCTATCCTGAAAGCCCCGGAGGATGTACTGCATCTGGGTATTCGGGAGTTGTCAGAGCGTTGTGGTGTGAGTGCCGCAACTGCTACACGGTTTTGCAAGTCACTACATTTTAAAGGGTATCCTGATTTCAAAATGAAGCTGGCCACCGAGTTGTCCCATTCCAACCATACAGGTGAAGAATCCTATCAGGACATTGTGGCTGGAAATTCACTTTCACGTATCGTGCAGGCAATTCAGGCAAACCATACAGCTTCCATTGCGGACACAACCCGGCTGCTGGATTTCGACAAACTGGAACAGACCATTGCATGGCTGTCAGCTACAAACCGCATAGATCTCTATGGGATGGCGACATCCTCGATTGTGGCGCAGGATTTTTACCAGAAGCTAATCCGTATTGGCAAGAACAGCACTGCCTTCGCGGATTCTCACATGCAGATTACCTCTGCCTCCTCGCTTGGAGCCGGGGATGTAGCCTTTGCCGTCTCTTATTCAGGGGAAACCCAGGAGACAATCGCTGCTCTACGTTGTGCAAAAGAACAGGGTGCCAAAACATTATCCCTGACCTCCTTTGGAAACAATACGCTGGCAAGCCTTGCGGATATTGCGCTATTTTCCTCCTCATTGGAGGAAGGAATGCGCCGTGGAGACATGGCCTCCCGCATTGCCCAGCTTCATATGATCGATATCCTGTTTACAGGTATGGTGAGCGCAAATTTTGACAAATATATTCCGAGACTGGAAGGTTCATATCAACAAGTGAGTAAGCTCAAAAAACAACCAGGGGGGCACTAAAGATGAATGTACGCATTTTGAACAGCCGTGAAGACCTGAACGCTACTGTTGCCACTGTGATCGCCAGCTTGCTACTATCCAAACCACAAGCGATGCTGGGCTTGGCCACCGGTAGTACGCCAATTGGCATTTACCGACATCTTGCAGATATGTACCGCAGGGGACAGGTGAGCTTTGCACGCGCCTATTCTGTGAATCTTGATGAATACGTTGGTCTCTCCCCAGAACATCCGCAGAGCTATCGAAGCTTTATGAATGAGCATTTGTTTCAGCATATCGACATTCCCCTCTCTCATACACGCGTCCCTAACGGGAATGCCCTAGATCTCACTGCAGAATGTGCAGCGCACGAGCAGGCCATTCTGGATCATGGACCTGTGGATCTCCAATTGCTTGGCATTGGTCATAACGGCCATATCGGCTTTAACGAACCCGGTCACAGCTTGACTGGAGCTACACATGTTGTAGATTTGAAAGAAAGAACGCGCTTGGCCAACGCCCGATTTTTTGGCGATATAGATGCAGTGCCCAGACAAGCAGTGACGATGGGAGTTGGCACCATTCTTAAGGCCAAGCAAATTATACTGGTGGCCTTTGGCGCAGAGAAGGCCGACATTTTAAAGCAGGCTTTAACTGGACCCGTCACAACAGAGTGTCCAGCTTCTCTGCTGCAATGTCACCCCAACGTGCTTATTTTATTGGATCAGGAAGCAGGAGGATGGCTTAAATGAATTCAGATGAGATGAGTGGTAGCTTACCGCAGCTGTTGTATGGTCAAGTCGTCGTTGGGAATGACCTCATTCCCAATGGAGTTGTCATCATTGAGGGACAATCCATTGTATACGCTGGTTCAAAAGAGGATGTGCCCGTGGATTGGACCTCAGTGGTCTTAGGCCATCCGGAAGAAGGTGTCACACAAGCGGCGAATATTGTTCGCCACGAGGGAGGGTACCTGTTGCCAGGCTTTATTGATATTCATGTTCACGGCGGTAACGGCGAGGACTTTATGGACTCTGATTCGAGGGTGCTGGATACCATCACCTCCTTTCACAGTTTGCAAGGAACGACGGCTATGCTGGCTACCACGATGACTGCGCCGAAGGAACAAATTGACCAGGTATTAAGAGAAGTTCACGCCTATATGGCACTTCCCATGCCGCATGCGCAATTGGAGGGTGTGCATCTGGAAGGGCCATTCATCAGTCCAAACTGGGCAGGAGCACAAAACCCGGAACATATCGTGCCTCCAAGCCTCGCTTGGGTAGCAGAATGGGAGCAGCGCTATCCGGGCCTTGTTCGCCAGGTCACACTTGCGCCTGAACAAAAAGGTGCCCTTGAACTCATCCCATGGCTGCGTAGTCACGGCATTACCGCGGCTCTCGGTCATACGGATGCTACGTATGAAGAGGTTGAACAGGCAGCGGCGGCAGGTTTAAACCATGCCGTGCATACCTTTAACGCCATGACTCCGCTGCATCACCGCAAACCGGGAGCCGTAGGAGCCGTACTCACTGATCCGCGTATTGAAGCAGAAATCATCGCAGACGGCATCCATGTGCATCCTGCCGCCATTTCCCTGCTTGCCAAATTAAAGCAGGATCATAATCTTATCCTCATCACCGATGCCATGTCGGCCACCGGGCTGGAAGATGGTCACTATACACTCGGCGATCTGCCAGTGATCGTACAGGACGGTGTCGCACGACTGGAAGATGGCGTTACTTTGGCAGGAAGCACACTAACGATGATTGAAGGCTTCCGCTATCTGGTTCAACAGGTAGGCTTGAGTATTCCCGAGGCATCACAAGTGGCCAGCCTGAATCCGGCTCGATCCCTGAACATAACTGATCGAACAGGTTCACTTGAAGCAGGTAAACAAGCAGACATCTTGTTGCTGGATGCCGACTTAAATTTGCAAGGTGTGTGGATAAAAGGAATACGCAAATAATGTTGTCATGGTGATATCATTCCCCAAAACCAAAAAGCTATCCTTCAGCATATTCGCTGAGATGGATAGCTCTTTCTTTGGCATTGCATAAAGTTTGAAATTAGCGATGATTCATCGGTGCAGGCGTATGATTTTGTGGACGTGTTGGTGTATTTAGCGTTGGATGATTCGTACCCGCCGCATGGGTAGGGAATACGCGTTCAAGGACATCCACCAATTGGTTGCTCAATCCTCTGACCGGGTGACCATTTTGAACATTGCGTGATAAGTCGGTGGTATGCTTTATAAATTCAGGGTTTGCTGAAACATATACTTGTTCAATCGACGGTGCAAATTGCTTAACCTTGTTAGCAATTCTACTTTTTACATCTTCGGTCAATGCGCTAGGCTCATATGCAGTTCTTGCACCTTCCACTGTGGTGCCATCTGTACGGGTGCCATCCGTACGAGCACCGTCCGTGCGGGTGCCATCGGCCAAACCGCGAATCATACCGTACGAGCCTGTACCCATTGTACCGTACAAACCGTCATCACGACGCGCAGGTGTTCCCGTTCCGGTAAGTCCATTGTCTGTCATTCCAGGCGTTGTAGTACCCGTTGTACGGTCCCCTCTAGTGCCAGTGACGCCATTCACACTCGGTACATTCCCGTTACGCCCAATATTAGTACTTGGAGTACCGTTATGGCCCGGTGTACCGACACCTGTGCCATTGCCTTGGTCTTTAAGGGAGACAGCTACATATGCATGACGTTCACCGACCAATACTGTCGCAGACTTTACATCCGGCATTTCGGATATACGTTTGGACAAGTTGCGATCGACTTGCAGATTACGGACAGGATGTCCAGTTCTGTTGGCATTTTCATTCAATGGCACTCCGTTTATGCCATTGGATTTCACCCCATAACGATTCACACCATCCATGCGGTTTACACCATCCAAACGGTTCGTACCATCTAAACGGTTTACCCCATCTAAACCATAACGATTCACACCGTCCAAATGGTGCGTGCTTTGCGTGTTATAGCGAGTAGCGTTCGTGCGGACGTTATGATTGGCAGTCCCACATCCTGTCAATGTAGCCATGCTGGCAAGTAAAGCAGCAGAAATCGTCAAACTGATGACCTTCTTAGTTCCTGGCATGAACTCATCCTCCATACATATATAATGTGTGACGAGGTTAGCATGCGCCATCAATCTTAGGGATATCCTGACTAAAAAATGACTGAAAAATAAAATTTTAATGTAAATATGAAATTCAATTGATGATTTACCACAAGATGGCATGTATAATAAGTTCGAAATACTTTATTTTACAAAAAGGAGGATTTACAGTTTGAAGAAGCTCACTGTTTTGATGCTCATTTTTTTGTTGTCCGTCACTCTTGTTCCCGTCGGTGCTTTTGCAGGCTCCACTACACCTGAAGCCCCGAAAGATCCCGCTGGAAGCTGGTTCGAAGGTCCGCCCCCTACTCAAGTTGATCCTGCCAAGCCCGCCTTATTGTTTGTGCATGGCTTGAACAGTAGCGCTGAAGTGTGGACCAAGAATAATAACGATATGCTTCAGCGCGCACGTGATGCCGGATACCAGACGGCCACCATTAATCTGTACGACGCGAATGGCACATCCCAGGATATGTGGGAAAATGGCAAGCTTTTAGCCGACAAAATCAAAGTCATTAGTAATCATTTTGGAAAAAAACTCATCATCATCGCCCACAGCAAAGGTGGAGTGGATACTCAAACCGCTCTCGTATACAACGGAGCAGCTCCTTACGTACAACGTGTCATTACCCTCAGCAGTCCTCATCATGGCTCTCAACTCGCAGATCTCGCCTACAGCAGCTGGGCCGGATGGCTGGCAGATATCGTCGGCTCACAGAATCCCGGCACCTCTACATTACAAACATCTTATATGAAATATTTCCGAACCAAGACCGATGCACTCAGCAATGCAACTACAATTCCGTTCTTCACATTTGCTGGTGATAACTGGTCTAGCGGCACCGCCTCTTACATACTGGGTGGACTTTACCTCTCCTCCTTTGGCAAAAATGACGGCGTGGTCACAGTCGACAATGCTAAACTTCCCGGCGGACGTGTAGTTAAAGTCGGTTCCTGGGATCATGCCAAGGTTCGTACCGGCTCTTACGTCTTCTCCCTGATCCTACCTTACCTCCAAGCGAACACTCCAGCATTGAATCAGGAAACTGAGGCCTTTTCAGCAGCATCTTCCCTGACTGCTTCTGCTGTACAAGCCACTTATAGTGAGATTGATAATTCATATTTTATCCGAGGCGGCGATTATGATGGAAAAGCCTCCGAAACCCTCACGGTTGAAAATGGTGTCCAATCCATTGATCTGGACTGGATCAGCGATCAGCGTGTGAGTAAACTCGAATTGACCAAACCTGACGGAACTACCGAATTGCTTAATGTGAAAGCAGGTCGTGATGAAGAAATCTTTGCCGGTGCTTGGCATCATAGTGCAGTAATTTCCAATCCTCAACCAGGTATTTATAAGCTGAACGCCGTAATTGCTGATCGTGGTGCGTATCTTCTGATTGCACGCTATCATGCCGTTCAAGTACCTGAACTCAAATACAATTTAAATGCAGTGGGCCCGAAACTAAATATGAAATCCCAGGATTCCTCGGCTAGCGTCACACAAGTTACTTACCAAGTTCAATACTATGGTGATCCGCAACAAGGAGTCACTACAGCGTCCAAGGGCCTGACATTGCAACAGAAAACTGTTAACCCTACCGGGCAAATTGAGCTTTCCAAAGCGGACAAGCCTGGCATTTATTCTGTAACTTATGAAATTAACGGTACCACAGCAGCAGGATATCCTTACCGTCGTACAGCCGTTCAATCCATTTATATTGATGCTGACGGCAACAAGTATGTCGACTAAATAAACCTACAACCTCAACAGCCTGCAAACACCATCATAGTATGGACGTTTGCAGGCTTATTTACTATTCCCAACATTGTTAATAGAATCAACTCTTCGCAAGCCCTGCTATCACTCATACACATCATTCATACACCTATAGGCCCTCCGTTACATCAGTTAAAATTACCGAATAAGGATAGACAAGGCTATTTCCAATGTCCACTTTTTCTCTAGATTTCTGTCTTTAGCTCTTGCCGTAGCTCCTCAATAAAATCAACTACAATACTTTGAACAGCATCTTCACGGGACATACGTATATACCGGCTCGTCTTCTGAATGTCTTCCTCGAACAAATAAAGTATCCTGCTCATGGCCTCCTGATCCCCACTTTGCGCTAATTTGAGCCATTGGACGAACTCAGCATCCGAAATAACTCTTTGAGCATTTTCTTTTTCCATTTATTCACCGCCTGTTGGGATAGCTTTAACTCTTTTGCAATCTGTGCTTCGGTTTTGTCTAGTATGTAAAGGTCAAAGATGATCATTTTTCCGATCTCAGAAGATAGAGAGTTGATAAGCTGTAGTGTGTACATATTAGAGTTTGCAGATTCTGTAAAAGATGGAGCGCTGATAGCTTCGTTTTTTTCCATTACAAATTCATGGTTGGTTTGTACCCGAGCACGATACTGGATTCTCCAGGCAATGCGATACAACTTCTTACGGTATTGTTCTACCAATGTTAGCTGATATTTTTCCAATATAAATCACCCTTCTCTTTGGATTTGACTTTTTCTAAATCCTCATATTATAGGGTAATTTGTAATCCAATTTAACAACCAAAACAGAACACTTGTTCTTATTTATTATACTATTTTTACAATCAGTTGTATATGGTTCTTTTAATTTACCTTCCTTTATATATGGCTAAAAAGGAGGGAAATAGATTGCACATGGATGACGCTCTTTCTCTGGTTACGAACGTAGGCTTTCCGGCTGGACTTTGTTTTATTTTATTGCGGCACATCCTGCATACGATGGAGGAAAAGTTGGATAAGCTGGATCTCTCACTTCATGAGCTGATTCGGGTTATCCAGGATTTAAACGATAATAACAGCCCTTCTTCCAAAAGCAGCAAGCCTGATGAATAACGAACACAAAGAAGCTCCACGCGACGATTATTCGCCGTTGGAGCCTCTTTGTTCGCTATTATAAATGTAATAATTATTTGCTAGCCTTAGCCTGGTCATGACCACTCTGTTCTGCATGGTCCACATCAGATGCTGCCAGACCATAAGCCCAATTGCTTTGTGGCGGCACAACCCATACCGTATTTGGATCATCGGTAAGTGTCCAGCCCTGATAGACCTGCTGGGAGTCATCCTTACCCAGCGATACGCTCAGCGTAAAGCGGTGAACAGGCTTGTTTAGCTCGGAGGCTTTGCGCAAGGCCTGATTGCTGGCCAGGTTTTTGATTTGCTGTGAGAGGGAAGTCGCCGTGTCACCAGCTACTGCCTTGCCGTTAAGCGTCCAAGATGAGGAAGTAGTATCCCCAGTCCCACTGTTACCGGAGGATCGGAGCATCCATGAGGCATTCTGTCCTTCCCACTCTATTCCGCTCAGCTTGGTATCGTCCCAATCAAACGGCGTTGTATCTGTAAAATCATCAACACCCAGCAGCAAACCCGA
Organism: Paenibacillus ottowii; assembly: GCF_050516475.1. Classification (NCBI taxonomy): domain Bacteria; kingdom Bacillati; phylum Bacillota; class Bacilli; order Caryophanales; family Paenibacillaceae; genus Paenibacillus; species Paenibacillus ottowii. The sequence continues at coordinate 4,220,454 of NZ_CP191577.1, forward strand.
AAGTGTATCTATAGGTACGGAAGCTATCTCCTTTTGGTCTGATAGTACATAGACAGCATCTCCGGAAGGCAGCGCCTCACCGAAGGCAAAGGTGCGAACACCGCCATTTTTCGTCTTAATCTCAATCTGGTCATGGGTAGCGCTAATTCCATATTTGGCTACGTCTGTGGGAGACGATTCCACGACATCACCCAGCTTTACATTTTGAATCGCGCTTAACCAATTGTCTATTGTATATTGATTTAACGGGTAAGCTCGTGGCTTAGTCATGCTCCATTTGCCATCACGCTGAGTAAGCTCCACCGACTTGCCGTCCTTTCCAGTGATTGCAAAAGACGTAATATCTCCTTGTGTAAGCTGAACGAGCTGACGAGTCGCCGGGGTTTGTTCACGAAAGAAGTTTTGACTCTTAGCATAGATTATACCCGCTCCCAATACGACTAGCAGCAGCACTGTGGGTATCCATTTTCTCATGCACTTCTTCGCCTCCACCATAATAAGATTCCGATCACCGCAAACAGCAGCGGCAATCCGATAACTGATATGGCTAATACCGTTTTCGCTTGAGCTGCGGTCAAATACGCTACCTTAAAATCCTGCTCCTGACGAGGACGAATAGTGAGTCCATCCGAGTGTTCCTGTACATAATTCAGACTATTCAGCACAAAGTCTCGATTCCCTCCTGTGCTGATCTCAGTATCGCTTAGGAGGGCTGACGTTCCGAGAATAACTGCTTTGGGCTTGCCGTCTTTCCCTTCTACCGCGTAGCCGAGATCAAGCGGTCCTTGTGGGTCGTTGGCATCTTTCTGCGTTTCGTTGTTCAACAGTCCCTGAATATTCGTTTCACCATAGCTGGCTGCAGAAGATTTCAGCAATAGCGTCGTCTTCCAATTCTTCTGCTCTTCTGCCTGCAAAGCAATAGACAGCGAAAGAACAGGATACAGATTAGAGGCCGCCAATTTATCGGTGATCGCATGACTGCCAAAGGTAGGAACCGTCCATAGAGGACCCAGCGTATTCGTCTGTGCCTGATCCACCACAATAGCATGAGTATCTTTCACCCCATAATCAGCCGCTAATGCGTCAAGGTTTTTCCAGCTGGTTCCCATGTTCGGGTGAAATCCTAACGCCATAAAAAGCTTTCCACCATCATTTAGATACGTACGAATACTCTTCAGTTCCGTTGCACTAATATCCCGCTCTGGACCGACAATAGCCAGTACAGACGCATCTTTGGGTACACTACCCGCTTGATTGAGCTGAACTTCCTCTGTTTTCACATTATCTTGCGCCAACGAGCTGCTTAATCCGGTCATTTGGGACAAAGGAATTTCCTCATGTCCTGTCAGAAAAACCACTTTTCCTTGACGTGTAGACGATAATGCCAGTAGTCCACTAGTCAGCTTTTCTTCCCCGGTAAATTGGTACGCTCCTTCACTACTCCCCTGGGCTTGCGTAAAAAGACTTCCAATATCTATAACCCGCTTCTTCTCTCCCTGCACCAGCACGATGGAGGCTTCAGTAACACCATACTGCTTGGCCATTATCGGCTCCTGATTCAAATCATATTGCTCGACTTTGAGCTTGCTGTTACGCTTGGCATATTCATGCAGCATATCCGTAACATCCCGGTTCAGCTTCTGATTCTGTGAAGTGGATACAGTAAAGGCAATCAATCGTACGTTTTCCTTTACACCCTGAATAGTCGTCAACGTCTGATCAGACAGCGTATACTGCTTGCCTGCCGTCAGATCCAGCTGAAAACCTCCCAGCGAACGCAGAAATAACGTCAATAAAATAAAAATACCTACAGCAGCAATTGATAGTACCACACTATTGGTGTGACCCAGCCATTTTTTCATCTTCATTACCTCCACCGTTTCCGTTCAACCACTTGGATGCTAAATAGCAAAAAGAGCGCCGCCACCGTCACGTAGTACATCACATCGGCTCCATTCAGCAATCCTTTGGTGAAACTGTCAAACCGCGCGGTTAGTGAAAATGGTTCTAGCCACTGCTGCAGCGCCGCAGATGCGCCGGTTTGTCCACCAAACGAATCCAGCATCCAGAACACGAGTAAGAGAATAAAACTGACGACCGCCGACATCATTTGATGCTGTGAAAGCGTCGAAGCGAATAAGCCAATCGCCATCATGGCTGCGCCAAGCATAAACAGGCCGATCACGGAAGTAAATACCAGTGTCCAATCCAGCGACCCGTAAAAGGACATCACGACCGGATATGCCAGACTGCACAGTACCAGTATGAGCAACATACCCAGCGATGCCAAAAATTTACCAATCATGATTTCCGTTACACTCACAGGTGAAGTAAGCAGCAATTCATCCGTACCCTGCCTGAATTCCTCTGCAACCAGCCGCATCGTGAGTAATGGAACGACAAACACCAGCATGGACAATGTGTCACCGAGTACCAGTCGATAGTCCAGAATACTAGGCTGATACATTACAAAGTTCGTATAAAATAGTAACCCCGTCAGCAGCATGTACACCGCAAGCGCAAAATACGTCGTTGGGGTCCATAGATAGGCTTGCAGCTCCTTTTGACAGACTGCGAACAAACGCCTCATGACCGATTACCTCCTGTATCCTTGTCTTCTTCGATCTTGTTATCGCTGACCGACACTTCTTCATGATCCATCGTGTTAACCATTACTTCATTGTTAGAGTTATGTCGATCATGAATCGCTGGATCACCACTCTGCCCTTCTTCCGTTTCCCGAGTGGTTAACTGCTGAAAGATATTTTCCAAGCTCAGATTTTCTTTTTTCATTTCCAAAATCGGAAGCTTCGCATCCGATAGCACAAAAAACAGCTCTTCGCGAAAATCCTCACCGGAAGCCCCTGTAAGCAACCATCCGGTTAAATCCTGCTCTGTGGCAGTCAGCTTCGTATTGGCTGAAGGCAGATTAGGCGTTAAAGATTCAACCTCTACTTTTCCCCAAGCTCGTAGGACATCCATTACCTGCTCCGGTTTGCCTTTGACCTCCACCTTCACCTTAAATCCATCTTCCATCGAACCGCCGAGCGCGTCAGGACGCCCATCCATAACCAGTTTCCCCTCATGGATGATCAGAACCCGATTGCACAAAGCATCCACCTCGGGCAAAATATGCGTGCTGAGCAATACCGTGTGATTTTCACCAATCTCCTGAATGAGCTGACGAATCTCCAAAATCTGATTGGGGTCCAAGCCCGAGGTCGGTTCATCCAGCACTAGCAAATCCGGGTTATGAACAATTGCACCTGCCAATCCCAAGCGCTGTTTGTACCCTTTGGATAAACTACGGACCAATTGTTTTTCACGTCCATTCAGACCCAGTCGGGAAATCATCTCTGAAATACGCAGCTTCTGTTCTCTCGCAGGCACATCCCGAATGCTGGCTACAAACTTTAAGTAGGATCTTACAGACATATCCCCATACAATGGGGGCGTTTCCGGCAGATAACCAATTTTGGAGCGGGCTTGTCTGCCTTTATCCTGAATCGGGATACCGTCAATCGTAATTACTCCCTCGTTTGGCTGAAGATACCCTGTAATCATGCGCATCGTCGTCGTTTTACCCGCACCATTGGGCCCCAAAAAACCCACAATTTCACCGCGCTGCATCTCAAAATCCAACTTATGTACGCCCCGGTTGCCCTCGTACCATTTACTCACCTGCTGCACTTTGAGCACATGTTCCACCCTTTCTTTATTCGTGATCTTTTTCCCTGCTGCTCTCCCTTCCAAAATGTTGCATGGGAAGCAAGGCAGTAGCGAAGCGGAGGATTTGAAGCTGGAGAAGCGATAGCGTTCGCCTTTGCTGTAGGATTCTTACCTTTAATTATCTTATCTAATCCAAGAAGAATCCTACAGCAACAGCGATCGGAAGCTCAAACCCTTCGCGAAGCGGTCTCCTTCCTCCTGCTCCCCTCCCCCAAAATGGTGCATGGGAAGCAGGCAGTAGCGAAGCAGAGGATTTGAAGCTGGAGAAGCGATAGCGTTCGCCTTTGCTGTAGGATTCTTACCTTTAATTGTCTTATCTAATCCAAGAAGAATCCTACAGCAACAGCGATCGGAAGCTCAAAGCCTTCGCGAAGCGGTCTCCTTGCACTTCATGCTACACTTTTAAATTCTAATGATAATCCCCCACATATAGCTTCAGCTTAACGTTACTTAAATAGAAGCTTAAAACAATGTGTCTAAAATGTGAACAGAAAAATACACATCTGCCCTCGTAAACTTGTACGGTTCTCCAAGGCGTGGATTCGCATCTACTATCATTACAACGTGTGAAGGGAGTGTATAAAAAGCGATGACCGTATTATTTACCAATCTAGTTAATAACGGCGACTTCGAGACTGGATCTACCCTTTTTTGGAACGCTGCAAATGTGACCGTCACTAACTTATCCGTAAAAAAGACAAACTTTTATAGTGCGATCCTGGCAGGAGGCGCGGTAGATGCCTCCCTTTCCCAGGTCGTTTTTGCCACCCCAGGCGAAAGTTATACGTTAAGCCTGTCAGCTGCGAAAATAGGAAGCCTGATCAATCCTCAACTCAACATTTTTCTCTATTACTATGACGCAACTTTTAGCTTCCTTGGTACTGGGCTAACTACCTATTTGAGCGCAGGCACATTACCCGATGCTGTGAATGGGACATGGCAAACCCTGTATCAAGTAACAGCCCCTGTTCCAGCTAACGCAGCCTTTGCCTTTTTGGTTATTAGCAAAAATGCCTTAGCTAACACTGCTGATGTAGCCATTGATTCCGTTGCCCTTGTTAAAGCAAGTGCAACTGGAGCTGTGGGCCCAACCGGACCGGCTGGACCAACTGGTGCTACAGGCGCCAGTGGCAATACAGGTGCTACGGGGCCTGCAGGTGCCACTGGCGCTACTGGACCGGCTGGACCTACGGGCGCCACGGGTGACACCGGCGCTACCGGACCGGCTGGACCTACGGGTGCCACTGGCGACACCGGTGCCACCGGACCGGCTGGACCTACGGGCGCCACGGGCGACACTGGCGCTACCGGACCGGCTGGACCTACGGGTGCCACTGGCGACACCGGTGCCACCGGACCGGCTGGACCTACGGGCGCCACGGGTGACACCGGCGCTACCGGACCGGCTGGACCTACGGGCGCCACGGGCGACACTGGCGCTACCGGACCGGCCGGACCTACGGGTGCCACTGGCGACACTGGCGCTACTGGACCGGCTGGACCTACAGGCGCCACGGGCGACACTGGACCTGCCGGACCGGCTGGACCTACGGGTGCCACGGGCGACACTGGACCTGCCGGACCGGCTGGACCTACAGGCGCCACAGGTGACACCGGCGCTACTGGACCGGTCGGACCTACGGGCGCCACAGGTGACACCGGCGCTACTGGACCGGTCGGACCTACGGGCGCCACAGGTGACACCGGCGCTACTGGACCGGTCGGACCTACGGGCGCCACAGGTGACACTGGCGCTACTGGACCGGCTGGACCTACGGGTGCCACAGGTGACACTGGCGCTACTGGACCTGCCGGACCTACGGGTGCCACTGGCGACACTGGCGCTACCGGACCGACTGGACCTACCGGCGCCACAGGTGACACTGGCGCTACTGGACCGGTCGGACCTACCGGCGCCACAGGCGACACTGGACCTGCCGGACCTATCGGACCTATCGGGCCTGTTGGCGACACGGGGCCGACCGGACCGACCGGACCATTTGGTCTTGGTTTTACAGGTCCAATTGGACCGACTGGACCTACAGGACCGATTGGACCTACAGGGCCAACTGGACCTACGGGACCGACCGGACCGACTGGACTCTAACCTTCTAGTATTAACACATCGTGAACTTAAACGATGCATCATATCCTATCGACAACATGTTATGGCTTTGCCATCCTTGCCCTGCCGCCATTGCGGCAGGGCTTCTATAACTCAGACCCCTTTTAGATTCAACCTCAGGTTTGACCTGAATTTTCAAACGCTTCCCAAAGGAGTGATACTCAATTGATCAGTATCAGCCTGTGCATGATCGTCAAAAATGACCAAAATACCATTGGTGCTTGCCTTGAATCGGTCCATCATATTGTAGATGAAATTAATATTGTGGACACAGGTTCACAGGACCGGACCATTGACATCTGCCGCAACTTTACAGATCGGATTTTTTCGTTTGAATGGCAGGATCATTTTGCCCTTGCACGTAACTATTCTTTTGAGCAAGCTACACAGGAGTACATCCTCTGGCTGGATGCCGATGACATTTTGAAGGAACAGGATGCTGTCAAGCTGCTTGAGCTAAAGCACACTCTTAATTCCTCAGCTCCACCAATCGTAGATGCAGTGTCCATGAAATATCATTATGCCTTTGATGATCATGGCAATGTCACCCTCCATTTTCGTCGGAATCGCTTGGTCAGACGGTCGGCCGGGTTCCGTTGGCATGGAGCCGTGCATGAGTACCTCGCCGTAGACGGAAGCATTCAGCATGCGGATATTGCCATAACTCACACCAGAACACATACACTCTCCCCTGGCCGAAATCTGCGAATTTATGAGAAGCTGCTCGCTCAAGGTCATGTCTTCTCTCCCCGTGACCGCTACTATTACGCTAATGAGCTTAAAGACAATGGAATGTATGAACAGGCCGTACAGGCTTACCGGGATTTTCTAAACACCGAACAAGGCTGGGTAGAGGATGCAATTAGTGCATGCGGCAAAATGGCTGACTGTCTGCAGCAACTTGGCAAGCTGGAGGAAAGTATTACTGCGGCTCTTCGTAGTCTGACCTTCGATACCCCAAGGGCTGACCTCTGCTGTCGAATGGGTCATTATTTTTTGCATAAAAATGAGATTCCCAAAGCCGTTTATTGGTATGACATGGCTACCACTCTGAATCCTCCTGATACGTTGGGCCCGGTACAAGACGCGTACCAAACGTGGTTTCCTCATATCCAGCTATGCATTTGTCATTTTCGGCTAAAAGACTATACACGCGCGAACTGGCACAATGAGCAAGCAGCCAAGTACGTTCCCAATGACCCGCATGTCCTGCATAATCGACAATATTTCAGCTCAATCCTGAATCCTTCCCAATAAAGCACTTCCCACAGCAGACATCATTCTTTAATTCAATGAAAGGGGGAGCAAGCAAATGCAACAACAGAATCGTTACAAGATAGCCGTCTATGCCATCAGTAAAAATGAAGCCCGATTCGCCAAGCGCTGGATGCGCTCCATGCGGGAAGCTGATGTTGTCATTGTAGCCGACACTGGCTCTACAGACGACACCGTTGCTCTGCTGCGCGAAGCAGGTGCACAAGTGCATCAAATTCAGATAACCCCTTGGCGCTTTGATAAGGCTCGCAATGAGTCCCTGCGGCTAGTCCCGGGCGATGTAGATATTTGTGTCTGTACGGATCTGGATGAAGTTTGGGAAGAGGGATGGCGGTCGCGTTTGGAAAATAGCTGGAAGGAAGGAACTACCCGGATGCTGTACGCTTTTACCCATGGACAGCCCGGGAAGGATACCGCTTATACATGGTTCTGGAAAGAAAAAATACACACTCGTCACGGCTACCGCTGGGTACGTCCGGTTCATGAGGTGCTTGAATACATTGGGGAAGGTGAAGAACGCAGCATCCGATCAGACCAGCTCCGCTTGTATCATGATCCAGATCTGCACAAGTCCCGCAGTCAATACCTTCCGCTGCTAGAGCAGTCTGTGCGTGAATTTCCTGAAGACGATCGCAATATGCATTACTTGGGACGGGAATATATGTATCACGCCCGTTGGGACGAGTGCATCGCTACACTGCAACAGCATCTTGCCATGCCGCAGGCGCGCTGGGCCGATGAACGCAGTGCTTCGATGCGCTTTATCGCTAGAGCGTATAAGGCAACTGAACAATTACATGAGGCTGCACGTTGGTTATACCGAGCTATTGCGGAAGCGCCATACTTACGTGAACCTTACACGGAAATGGCGCAGCTTGCCTATCATACTAAGAACTGGCCGGCTGTCTATCATATGGTCGAAGAAGCGCTGCAAATTTCAACACGACCCGATACGTATATGCAAGAGGAGTTTTGCTGGGATGCCACACTATATGATCTTGGAGCCCTCGCTTGCTACGAGTTGGGTCTAATGCACAAAGCTTGTGAATTTGCAAAAGAAGCAACAGAACGCTCTCCGGAAGATTCTCGCCTTCGCCATAATTATGCGCTAATTCAATCCAAGCTTCCATAGAAACCCACACCCCGCCCTGCAGGTTGAATAACTTGGTATAAGAGCTTGTGGTTGGCAAAGGAGGTTATCGAGATCAAAGTTCTATTTACTTTTTATATACCGAGCGGTGGCGTGGAAACCTTGAACCGTCAACGCTGTAAAGCGCTCATTCAAGACGGGATTGAATGCCATCTTCTCTATTATCAGCAGGGTACCGGGATGCAAAACCTGCATGGCGATATTCCGGTGTTCATGACTTCCTCTGAAGAAGAACTTCGAAAACTGGTGGAATCTTATCGCTACGATGCAATTATCGTCTCTTCGGACTTTCCTATGCTCCCCAGACTGCGAATGTTGGGCTACCAGGGGATATTAATCTATGAATCACAGGGCTTTGGCACTCACGAAGAAGCTGCAAAGATTGTCGCAGAAGCCGTTCCGTATCTTCAAAGCCATGCCAATGCGGTGCTTCTACCGGAGACAACTCACCTCATACAGCTATTTTCCAGCCTGTGTCCATGGCTTAATCGTTTTGTGTTTCCTAATGTACTGGATACTACCGTATTTAATTATGTACCTAACACTCCCCCGGCTCATCCGGTCATTGCATGGGTTGGGCGATTGGAGCCCAATAAAAATTGGAGGCATTTTGTCGACATTTCTTACTGGATGCTGCAAAATCGTGCCGATCTTCGGATTTGGATGTTCTATGATGACACCTTGTCCCAGCCGGAGGATAGAATACAATTCGAGAACATGCTTGTTCAGCTTGGCATGTCCACGATTATCGAGCGTTTTAAAAGCGTGCCTCATGCTAAAATGCCTTTGTATTATTCCATGATTGGCGACTCAGGTGGGTACCTGCTCTCGACTTCGCTGGTGGAGGGATTCGGCTACGCGGTAGCTGAGGCGATGGCCTGTCGCTGCCCGGTGTTAAGCTCTGATTCAGATGGAGTACGAGCATTCATTGATCACAACGAAACCGGTAAGTTTTATCAGCAGGGAGACATTTTACAGGCGGTATTGCAAGGATTAGAGCTGATGAACAACGTCCCTCATCGGGAATCTATTCGCGAGAAGGGGCGGACACGAATCGTGAACCTGTTGGCGCCAGATAAATATGTACGCTCCTTCAGGCAGATGATGAACTCATTGGGGGTATGGTGACCTGCTATTGTAGTACATGCTGCAAAATCTGTTTCCATATCCAAACAAGCTGACGGCCACCCTATTTTTATACAGGGTCATCGTCAGCTTGATGAGTTATCTTTCAAAACTGTATTAAGAACTATCTAATCTTCAATAAGCGATCTCCAACCTGAATCTCATTCGAGTCTTCCGCTAAAATATCCGTATACACCGCAGTATTGGTTACTATAACTGAGGTGGTGAGATCATATCCTTCATCCACTATAGCTTTTGGATCAAATTCAACCAGCTTGTCCCCTTTTTGAATCGTATCTCCTTCAGACACATAAGAAGTGAAATGTTTTCCTTTCAAGCTGACCGTATTAATTCCAATGTGAATGAGCAGTTCAACTCCATCCTCAGAAATAAGTCCAATCGCATGTTTAGTTTTGAAAACGGTAACAACAGTTCCATCAAAAGGGGCGTAAGCTACTCCTTCTCGTGGGATAATCGCGGCTCCCTGACCCATCGCACCACTGGAGAAAGCCTCGTCTTTCACTGTAGTCAAAGGGACCAATTCACCATTTAAAGGACTAAATACGGTTTTTTCTTCCTCTTTGCTTTCATCTGCAACCTTAATCTCAGGTGTAGGTTTCGCATTTTTATAGCCAAAAAGATAGGTCAGTATAAATCCGACTACAAAAGCGACAACCAAAGATACGATAAAACCGATAAAGCCTGCATCTATCCCCTTTGGATTAATGAATAAAGGGATACCAAAAATCCCACCTGAGGCAAATCCATATGCTGTTGAGCCAAGTAAGCCCGCTGCCGCTCCACCTATTCCCCCAGCGATCGAGGCTAAAATAAACGGTTTTTTGGTGGGTAACGTAACCCCATAAATAGCTGGCTCAGTAACCCCCATCAAACCCGCGATGGTGGCAGAAGTGGCAATGGGTTTCAATTTAGGGTCACGTGATTTTAAAGCAATGGCGAAAGCTGCACCTGTTTGTGCAAACGTAGTGCAGAACAGCATACCGTTAATCGGATCAAACCCGTTCGTAACTACATTATTGAGGAGAATTGGTATGAACGCCCAATGCAAGCCAAAGATAATAATGCCCTGCCAGAATCCGGCTAGAACGAGCCCAGCTATAGCGGGACTTAACTGGTAAATCCACATGGAGCCTTTGGCTAACCCATCGCTGATTACAGTTGCTATCGGCCCTACAACCAGAAAAACAATCGGTGAGATAATGACCAAGGTCAGAAAAGGCACAATGAACATTTTAATAGAAGCAGGTGCATACTTACTTATCATTTTCTCGACCTTAGCTGCCAAGAACGCTCCAATAATGATAGGTATAACAGAAGAAGTATAATTAATCAGAACGACCGGTATAGTCAAAAAGGACAGTGCCGTTTTATCCGTAAAGGCGGAAGTGATGGTCGGATACACCAAGGCGGCCCCCAATACAGCAGACAGATAGGGGTTTCCTCCGAATTTTTTACCTGCTGAAAACCCTAGAATAACTGGAAAAAAGTAAAACATAGCGTCTGCTGTGGCATACAAAATTTTGTACGTGCCCATCTGATCAGTCATCCAGCCCAGAGATGTGCATAAGGCCAACAGCCCTTTTAGAATCCCGACAGCGGCGAGCACACCAACAACGGGCATGAACACGCCTGAGATTACATCGACAAACCGGCTGAACAGGCTCCCTTTTTCATTTTTGGGGTCGCCCTCAACTGCCTGGTCTCCATGCTTTACTCCCATCGTATCCAAAAGAGCCTCGTATACTTTGGGAACTTCATTCCCGATGACCACCTGGAATTGGCCGCCACTTTCCACGACGGTAATGACACCGTCAATCTGCTTGATTTTTTCTTTATCTGGCAATTGATTATCCTTCAGCTTAAATCTCAGACGAGTGACACAGTGAATGACACTGTTCACATTTTCGTTTCCCCCCACCGATCTAAGCACTTCTCTGGCTGTCTTTTGGTAATCCATCATGATCACTCCTGGATGCGTTTTCTATTTCTCTGCTACTCCACCTGTTAGCTTGCTCATATTTATCTCTTGTTTTATTATTTCGTTCCGATGATCACAACATCACTTTCAAAACCATGCATATCAATGACAGATTGATCAGCCTGGACATTCACCTCCGTTTGGGCAAATCGTCTCTCTGCTAAATCAATGGTTGTAAACTTGTAGTCCTGCACATTGATGCTTAGCCGCACCTTCGTGTTGACCGGGATATACAAGACGAGCGTATTCTCGTTCCCCGCAGCCCTGATCTCCTCTGTCTTGTTTAAAACAATATCCAGCGGCTTGATGCCGATCAGGTTGTACATTTCAAACAAATATTTGATAAAGGAATAATCCCATGCGCCCTCAAAACGCAGTGCCGCTCTCCAATCATAGGGACTATCAAAGCCCTCCCCTTCTACGATTCCGAACTTCTTGCCTTTTTTATGCCAGCTCCAAATGCCGTGCGCTCCATAGGTGATTCCCGCTCCCCCGCCTGCCAGTAGGCTTTGCCATGCTGCTTTTCTGGCATCCAGTGCAGTATATCTACCATACACTTTGCGGCTGTAACTGATCTGTTCATAGCAAGGTTCTCCATTGATAACTGGACGTATCTCCGGCTTGTGATAAAAATGCTGAGCAATCTCGTAGGCAAAATGCTGAAACTGAGAATTATGCCCTGATTGATACATATAAAATCCAAGACCCTTGTGTTGCTCAAAGACTTCAGGAATTTCCCTCAGTCTCCCTTGAATATGCAGTGCAGTGAGACTTGCCGGGCTTAATTGCTGTACCGTTTCCAGCGCCTTCAAATAGTACGCATTAGCACGTTCTGTAGGAAAATCAGTATCCCCGCTGATCAAATAAACAGGCTCGAACCGGGAATAGCGGTTTACAACATAAGTTACATAGCTTTCAACGCAATCCAGTGGCATTTTATTGCCCTTCTGGAACATTTCAGCCCATGTATCCGGTACATAGTTACACCACAGAAGTACCAAGGCTGGAATAAATCCGCGCTCTACAGCCATCTGGATCATGATTTCTGCCCGGTCAAAATAGGCTTCGTTTAATGTGTGATAGTCGAAATCTCCATTTTCCAGTAATGCAAACGGCTGTAGATTCAAATCCGCTTCACTGGCATCCCATTGACGGAGCATGTTGATTTGCAAAACATTGAATCCCTGCATCTTTCGATAATCCAGATAATCACCCCACTCTTCAATCGTCGCGTTGGTAAATACGCTCCAGACGGTATCTGCCAAGTAAAAGAAAGGCTTGCCCTTTTTCACGAAATTTCTTTGATTAATAGCCAGGCTTAAACTCAAATAAATCACCCTTTCATTCATAAACAAAACTAAATTATTGTATAATTTTATATGATATTGAATAAAATAAACTAAATAAAGCGTTCACAATTGAATATTAACACTATGTATCCGAAAAGGTCAACTCATTTTACATATCATTTGTTTAGTTTAATTTATAAACTAAACTTTATTATATAATCGTGATATAATTTATATAGTTTAGTCCAATGGGAGGTTCCATGTTGAAAATAGATGATATTGCAAAGCTCGCCGGTGTTTCAAAATCAGCCGTTTCTTTAGCATTTAACAATAAACCCGGTGTTAGCGAAGAAACCAAGGAGCATATTTTAAGAATTGCCCACGAGCATGGATATAGACCACGTACCATGAAGTCAAATAAGGAATTTACAAAGAGCCACCATGTCATTCGATTTGTTGCATGCAAAAATACAGGCATCGTGACTGAGCAATACGAATCACTTCCATTTTTCAATGAACTGATTCACCATATTACCAACCAGGTGAGAGAACATGGCAATACTTTGATTTTTTCGTCATTTGATAGCCATAGCCTGGAGGCAGAGTTGTCTGCTCTGGAAAAGGACCAGCCTTCTTCAGGTATACTTCTGCTGGGCACCAATTTAACTGCCGAGATTATTCATTCCTTACAATCTATTCATTCCAACATCGTAGTTTTGGATACCTGCTTTGAACACGTTGATGCCAGCTTTGTATCTATTAATAACTATCTCGGGGGGTACCAGGCAGGCCAATATTTAATCCAGTCTGGACACAGAAATATAGGATACGTACAATCCAGTACCAGAATTCTTAACTTTGCAAAACGAAAAGAGGGGTTCATGGCTGCTTTAGAGGAGCACAATCTTGCCATAGATCATGGGCTTACCTTTAATATGCATCCGATGCTTGTGATGTCACAGGACGCATTTAAAACAGCTATCCATGAACTGAATGAACTGCCTTCGGCCCTATTTTGTGAAAATGATTATATGGCGATCAGTGCTATTAAAACATTTCAGGAAATGAACATTCGAGTGCCTGAACAAATTTCTGTCATGGGGTTTGATAATATTCATGAAGCCAAGGTCATTAGCCCGGAGCTCACAACCATTCATGTGAAAAAGGATATTTTAGCCCGAACGGCTGTCAACTTGCTGATGGAAAGGCTTAATCACAATCAGGAGCATCATACTCAGGTTCTCGTGAATACAGAGGTTATTGAAAGAAGGTCTTGTTTAGCCTTAGAGTAACCTTCGGCCAAGTGAACGAAAGGAAGTACATCGAGGATACAAGAGGTGACATAGAATAAAGCCGCCATATAGGCGGCCTTTTCTATCGGCGGAATTCCACATTGGACATTTCAAATGCTCAACACTCGTGGAAATCTTCCTCTGTCAAATCCAGATTTACACTCGCAGCGGTTCGACTACCGTCAGCCGCAGCGAAAATCAATTGAGAAGGCATGAAGTACGAAGAATCCCCGGCAGCATATACACCAGGTATGGACGTTCTTCCCGCTCCATCCGTCTGGAGCCCACCCGATTCTGTTCTTTCGCAACCCAAACGTTCTCCCAACGATGCACTTTGTACAAATTGGGGAGTCACAAAGCCGCCGGCCCTCGGAACTTGAGTGCCATCTGTAAAGGACACATACTCTAGTTGCCCATCGTGACCGATGAACGCCGCAACAGGCTGCTCCATGACCACGGCTCCTTTAGCTTGAAGTCGTTCTTTTTGCTCATCCGACAAGAATGTTTGACCGTTCGTGCAGACAAGCAAATCTGTGCTCCAGTTCAGGAGCAGTTTGGCTGTATGATATATAGCTGACGAATTAGAGACGAGAACGAGCGGTTGATCTCGGAGCTCCCAGCCATCGCAATAAGGGCAATTAAACAAACTTTTCCCGTAGAACGCATAAAAACCTTCGATCTCAGGGAATATCTCCTTTACGCCCGTCGCCAGTATCAATTTGCGTGCTTGAACACGAAGGCCTGAAGAATCAGATACTTCGAATCCGGATTCATTTTTCGCAACCGAAATAACCTCGGTTTGTAGATGATGGACAGACGGATAACGCAGTACTTCCTCATAAGCTACGCGGCGGAACTCGGCCGGCGTTACGCCGTCTCTTGTAATGAAACCGTGGGACGCATGCGTAACCGCATTTCTGGGCCGGTTATTATCGATCAAAGCCACACTTCTCCTTGCCCTGCCAAGCACAAGGGCAGCATTCAATCCGGCGGGCCCTCCCCCAATAATAGCGCAATCGTACAACATACATTCAGCTCCTTTTTAAAGATATTAAAGACTCTTTATATCTATAATAAAAACAAAAAAACTTCACATTCCTGCAACCACCCTCTTTCTATATCTAGCCATTGCCTTTATATTTGCGCTTGCTTTTGCGCCAAATCGACCAATTTTGTATGTTTAAGATGGCTCTCCATTTTCTCCTCCGCTTCCCTCATTACGGCTTGAATCAGACATTCTGATCCATGGACAAAATCACATTCAAACAAAGAATTGGTCCCTTCAATCGCATGGATAATATCCAAAAAGGTAATATCGTCTTTATTACGAGATAAGCGATAGCCTCCATTGGCTCCAGAGACTGATTCGATCATTCCCGCCTTCACAAGCCTCGTCAAAATTTTTGAAAGATACGTGGGTGAGACATGTTGCGCTTCGGCCAATTGCTGAACACCCACAGGCTTCACCGACGAATCCGTAACAAGCATGAGCATGGTATGTAGAGCATAATTGGTTGCTTTGGTAAATTTCATAACTACACCTCAATCACAGACTTATTATATCTATAATATCTTTGAATATACTGGAGTGTCAAGATCATAGGTGATTCGCGCTGTGGTTAATCCTTCTTTTGGTTACGCTCTAAGCATTGTATACTGTTCTTCAGAACAGCTAAGAAAGGGGGCTTGTTTTGCGTATTTTTGATATTCTGCGTATATTGGTTGATGAACAGATCGTAAAGGGAGAACATTTGGCGAATGCATTGAAGGTATCTTCTCGAACCATACGAACAGATGTAAAGGAATTGAGTGCCCTGTTGTCAAAGCATGGGGCGACAGTCAAACCCCTTAAAGGAACAGGCTACAAGCTAGAGGTTCAAGACGAACAAGCATTTCATCATCTGCTGAAGCAATTAAAGGACTATGAAAGCAATGTGCCCCATCTATTAGCGAGTTCCTCTGAAGCCAGACATCGTTTTTTAATGAAAAAGCTGCTGCTTACTCCTGCCTATGTGAAACTTGATGATTTAGCTGAGATGCTGTATGTTAGTCGTTCTACTTTACAGAATGATCTTAAAGAAGTGCGCAAATTACTGGCCACTTATGGACTATCGCTGGAGAATAGACCCTATTATGGGATTCGAGTCAAAGGTAAGGAGACCAAGCTGCGTTATTGCATTTCCGACTATATATTTAATAGCACAGATGAAATAGGCGGACAACAGGTGCCTCACCCTACTTTGATCTCTAGCGAAGAGATGGAATTCATAAGAGAAGTGATTCTGGAGCGGATTGAGTATCATGATATTCAGTTGTCAGACATTGCCTTAAACAATCTGGTCATTCATATTGCCATAGCATGTAAGCGTATTCGCGAGGAGAAGTATGTATCGTATTATCCACAAGAGATGAAAAAGATCGAAGCGCAAAAAGAGTTTAGGGTCGCGGCTGAGATCGTATCTGCTTTGGAACAGAGCATAAAACACCCTTTTCCACTTGTTGAAGTGGCGTATATTGCTGTGCACTTGCTGGGTGTAAGGACTGTCGCTAGGGCCCATATGGATAAAATGGAGATTAAAAAAATCATTGATCAAGATATCTATGAACTGACAATTGAAATATTGGACCGAATCGATCAGCAGTTGAACATGAACATCCAAAACGATCAAGAATTGCTGATTGCATTTTGCCTTCATCTCAAACCAGCCATGAATCGTTATCAATACGGAATGAATTTGCGTAATCCCATGCTGGATGAAATCAAGGCCCATTACCCGCTTGCTTTTGAAGCAGGTATCATTGCTGCGGAAGTTATCAAACAGCGACTTCATATCCACATCGAGGACAATGAAATTGGGTATTTAGCCATTCATATCGGAGTCGCGATGGAAAGAAAGAAAATGGAGGGGACACCCAAAAGGTGTATGATCGTATGTGCTTCCGGACTCGGCAGCGCAAAGCTGCTGTATTACAAGCTTCAATCTGTTTTTGGTTCCAGGCTGGATATCGTAGGAACCACTGAATTTTATAAGCTGAAGCACATGCCGCTGGATGCCCTGGATTTTATCATTAGCACGACCCCCATATCAGAAACGCTCTCTATCCCCATGATCCATGTGAATACGTTTTTGGGCAATGCGGATATTAGCAAAATTGAACAGGCCATCTCAGAGTCAAAGCTTCCTGCTGTACAATATATACGAAAAAAATTGGTCTTTCTCCAGCAGAAGTTTGATAACAAACGGCAAGTACTTGAATTCATGGCTGAAAAAATACAAGAAGCAGGTCTTGTCAAAGGATCTTTCTTGCCGTCTGTGATAGAGCGTGAAGCCGTTTCCCCCACTTCATTCGGCAACTTTGTCGCGATTCCGCATCCGATGGAGCCTTTTGCTGAATCCACGTTTTGGGCCATCTGTACTTTACAAAGAGCGATCGACTGGGATGGCAAGCCCGTACAGTTCATTTGCATGCTCTGCATACAGCGCACCAAATCAGAAGATTTACAAAATATGTATCATATTTTGCTTAACATTTTAAATCATGAAAAGCTGGTCCAGCAGCTTATCCGCTGCAAAACGTACACGGAATTCGTAGAAGTGCTGCATAAAAATAGTTGAAGATCAACAGGATGCACACAAAGGAGAAATCTACAGCCTACATGGCGGGGTTTCTCTCTTTTTATGTTTACTGATAGAAAAAACAGATAGAACGAACGATTGATTTCCGTTAAGAAGAGGAAATAATATGCGTTATGTTGAAAGCGATTCCAAATTATAATGGCAATACGAGGAAATAAGGAAAGGAGTTAAGGATATATGAATAATGATGAATCTGCAGAACACGATGTGAACATGGAGGACATGGACGATACAGAGATCGTATTCCAAATTATATTATACGCTGGGAATGCGCGCAGCTCGGCGATGGAAGCGATTGAGCTTGCAAAGGCGGGCAAATTTCAGGAATCCAGAGAAGAATTGGCCTCAGCTAAAAAAGAACTGGTGTCTTCCCACAAAATTCAAACCAGAATCATTCGTAAGGAAGCAGCTGGTGAAAAAACAGAGATGTCCGTCATGATGGTGCATGCGCAAGATCATTTGATGAATGCCATCACCATTCACGATATGGCCTTGGAGTTTATAGACCTGTATGAACGCATTGATCAGCTCGGATTAAAATCATAGAGGGAGGGCGCTATCCATGGCTTTCAAAGACAAACTGGTCGATGGTCTCACATCGGTGGCAAATGCAATCAACAATTTTAAATATATAATAGCAATCAAATCGGCTTTTATCACTTTAATGCCTGTTATTATTGTTGGTGCCTTTGCAGTACTGATCTCTAATATGGTCATGGACCCGGTCAATGGTCTGGCCCATTTTAAGCCATTCTCATTTTTGGCAGAGTACAAACCGATTTTCTCAAGCATTAACTATGCCAGCCTGAATATCCTTACCATTCTAGCTATTTTTATGATTGGCCTGGAGCTAGGAAAAATTAATGGAGAGAAAAATCTTTTCCCCGGTTTACTTGCTCTCATCTGTTTCATCTCTGTGACACCAACCACGATCGAGCTGATGGTTAACGGAGACATGCAAAAAGTAACGGACGTCATCGCCCGTCAATTTACAGATACTAAAAGCTTGTTTTTGGGTATTTTCATAAGTATCCTATCTGTTGAGCTATACAACAAACTGGGCAAGTCCGATAAATTAAAGATTAAAATGCCTGAAAGTGTTCCCAGCAATGTAGCTGTTTCTTTCTCCGCACTCATCCCTGCCATTATCACAGTAACTGTTTTCTCGATGCTTGGATTCTTTTTTCATAAGTTTACAGGGCTCTACCTGTACGATGCTGTCTATAATGTGGTGCAACAACCTTTGGAGACTGTAGTCCAAGGACTGCCAGGTATACTGATACTCATGCTGGTGGCGCAAATCTTCTGGGTGATCGGTATTCACGGAAACCAAATGGTAAAACCCATTCGTGAGCCTCTGCTGCTTGGAGCAATTACGGTTAACATGACTGCATATGACCAGGGACTCCCCATTCCGAACATTATTACGATGCCTTTCTGGGACGTATACATGAGCATTGGGGGTTCAGGAGTTACGCTAGCCCTATTGATCAGTATTATGATCGCTTCCAAACGTGAGGACATGAAGGAAATTACCAAGCTTTCACTGGGGCCAGGTCTGTTTAATATTAATGAGCCTGTCATTTTCGGACTTCCGATTATGCTTAATCCATTGATGGCGATTCCGTTCATTATAACTCCGCTCATCACAGGAACAATTGGCTACTTCTCGACATTGCTTGGATTCGCAGGTAAAGCTGTCGTTATGGTTCCGTGGACTACACCGCCTATTATTAATGCCTACCTGTCTACAGGTGGAAGCATTGGCGCCGTTGTAACGCAGATTATTTGTATCATAGTAGCCATTATCATCTATTTCCCATTCGTCAAAATTGCCAACAAGCGAACGACTGAATAATGCGGTACTGTAAAGATACACCCGCAGAGAATCGCCTTGGGAATCTATAGAATAAAAAGGAGAAGCATATCATGGCTAAACACACCGTACAAATTCCGCCGAATTTCATTATGGGAGCAGCGGCTTCCGCCTGGCAGACAGAGGGCTGGAGCGGTAAACAGGAAGGTCAAGACTCGTATCTGGACGTATGGTACAAAAATGACCGCTATGTCTGGCACAATGGATATGGACCCGCAGGGGCAACCGATTTTTATAATCGTTATGCCGAGGATATTGCCCTGATGAAGCAGATTGGGCTCACTCATTATCGCACCTCTATTAATTGGTCCCGCTTTTTAACGGATTATGAAAATATTGTGGTGGATGAAACCTATGCGGATTACATGGGCAGGGTCATTGACGAGTTGATTGCAAGCGGAGTCGAGCCGATGATTTGTCTGGAACACTATGAGGTGCCCGCTTATTTGCTGGACAAATATGAAGGCTGGTCTTCCAAGCATGTGGTAGAGCTGTTTGTGAAATATGCGGAAAAGGTGTTTGAACGGTACGGAGATCGGGTCAAGCACTGGTTTACATTTAATGAGCCCATTGTTGTACAGACTCGTGTCTATCTGGACGCCCTTCGTTATCCCTATGAACAAAATACGCGAAAGTGGATGCAATGGAACTATCATAAAACACTGGCTACCGCGAAGTGCGTCCAGCTTTTCAAAGCCAAAAATTACAGTCAGAACGGAGGTAAAATAGGGGTTATTCTGAATCCCGAAGTGACGTATGCCCGCTCCAGTGCTCCACATGACCAGTATGCTGCACATGTGTACGATTTAATTTATAATCGAGTATTTCTGGACCCGCTTATTAAAGGCGAATACCCGCAAGAATTGTTCGAGCTTATGAGCAAGCATGATATTGCATTTGAAGCTACAGCGGAAGAACTGGCCTTAATTAAGGAAAATACCGTTGACTACGTTGGGATCAATCTCTATTATCCCCACCGGGTCAAAGCTCAGAGTAAAGCGTGGAATGAAAGTATTCCTTTTCACCCCTCTTACTATTATGAGCATTTCGATCTTCCGGGCAAAAGAATGAACAAGTCGCGGGGCTGGGAAATTTATCCCAAAATCATTTACGATATGGGAATGCGTATCAAGAACGAATATAACAATATCGAATGGTTTGTTGCAGAAAATGGCATGGGCATTGAAAATGAAGCTGCGTTCAAAAATGAGGAACACATCATTCAGGACGACTATCGGATTGACTTTATAACTGAGCATTTATACTACACGTTACAAGCTGTAGAAGCAGGCTCCAACTGTACAGGTTATATGCTGTGGGCCTTCACAGACAACGTTTCCCCTATGAATGCTTTTAAAAATCGCTATGGACTGGTAGAAATTAACCTGGAGAATGATCGAAGTCGGCATTTGAAAAAATCCGGCTACTGGTATCAAGCTGTTATCAAGGAACGCTCATTTGTTGCTGATCTGGATGAAGAGTATAAGTAGTCCAAATGAATATCTGGAGGCGCTCTGATATGAAAAAAATCATTCTGGCATGCTCTGCGGGGATGTCAACATCCATTCTGGTTTCCAAGATGAAGAAAGAAGCCGCAGCGAGATCCATCGAGCTGAACATTGAAGCCATCCCCGAAAGCACCATTAAGGAAGAACTGGAAAGCATGACTGATCCTGTGATTGCTATATTGCTCGGACCTCAAGTACGGATGCGTAAAAAGCCAGTAACCGAAATTGCCGCTCCCTATGGCATCCCTGTAGATGTTATTGACACATTGGCTTACGGTAGAGGAAACGGTGCAGCCGTTCTGGATCAAGCCTTCAGGCTGGCTGGCGAGAATCTATAATTTCTGTTTAAATTATAATTTCTATTCAAACCGAAAAGAGGCTGAGAGTTTCCTCAGTCTCTTTTTTGATCCGCGCGCTTGTTAGCCCTGGCTGCCTTCTTTGTCTGTGCCCATACTGCTCACATACGTTTCCTTTAGACCGGCAGAGATGCCGTATAGCGGTTCCCAACGAAGCCAGTGTCTGGCGACTGCGTTGCTAAGACAGCTATGGCGAATGTCTCCCGCCCGTGCAGGAGAATACACCGGCCGCACAGACGAACCGTGCAGCTTTAGCAAATCATAGGCCAGCCGATTGATCGACGTCGTTCGTCCCGTACTTACATGCACCGTGCGTTGGTCCGCTGCATGTATAGCCGCCATATTGGCGCGGACTACATCCTTGACGTACACAAAGTCGCGGGTTTGCGTCCCATCGCCGTGAATGAGCAAGGGGCTGCCTTTTTTCAGCCGCTCTATAAAAATAGCGACTACACCGCCCTCTCCCTTCGCGGCCTGACCGGGGCCATACACATTTCCGTAACGCAAAATCGTGTAGTTTAGGCCGTACAAACGATAAAAAAGCCGAATATACGATTCTGCGGTCAGCTTGGACAGTCCGTAGCCTGAAATAGGCTCTACCGGGTCGTCTTCCTGAATACATTGCTTTTGCAGCTCTCCGTATACACCGGATGTGGAGGCAAATATGATTTTCGACACACCCGCATCACGACAAGCCTGCAACAAATGGATCGTCCCCAGTACATTCACATCCGCATCCTCATCGGGGTGATGGATGGATTGCTGCACATCAGCCTGTGCAGCCAAGTGAAACACAATATCCGGGCTTTCCCGGATCAGCAGCGTCCTGGCTTCAGCGCTGCGAATATCTGCAATATGCATAACCGCCCGCGAGTCGACATTTGCAGCATTCCCGGTCGTCAGATTATCCAGCACAAGCACTTTGATGCCTGAGTCAGCAAGCGCACGTACCAGCTGGGAACCAATAAATCCGGCTCCTCCGGTGACCAAAGCCTTCACTAGCGCACCCTCCTTTTGAACCGAAGCATGTATCTTCCCTTCGCATCATGTTATGCGACGCTCTACAGCTTGGCGCAGGCGAAAGCACAGGTGGAAGACAATCTCTATACGTGTTCCTATAGTCTAGCCTCAGACATGAAGTCTGACGTTGTCCAGCATATAACGCCACATCTCATCTTGACCGTTCCATATATCCTCGGGTGGCAACGCTACTGAAACCATTCGCTCCAGTCCCCAATCCAGCTCTGTCACACCTTCATACCCTGTATAATCCACGAATAACAAACGAAAATCATGTGTAATCCTCTGTGACAACACATCATGCAGTTCGACCGCTTGCTCCCGATTGCCACCAACACGAACCAGCAGCAGACGGGTGGCCGACGCGAATTTCTCCAGTAGACGTGCGATGCGGCGGTCAAGTGTCGTTTTGAACTCAGGATAGGAAGCCAGATGCTCTGATGTATTCTGACTAACTGGAAAATGGTGTGCTGCTGTAATCTCGTAGGACGCATCCTCAACCAAAAAGTTATGACCTCCGTAATCACGCCCCGTGATACGCAGACTTTCAACATCCATAAAATGGGCAAAACGCTCATTTAGTAAACGATTAATCTGTGACAAATTGCCAGAAATCATCCAATCCAGCGGACCTGCATACGGACGAAGTCCGTTTTTATCCAGCTGAATCGAAGGTAAGCAATGCCCTCCCAGGCTAAACACTGCGTCATACTCACCCTGCAATCGCTCAAGCACGCCGACCTCCCCTTTTCGACAAGGACATTCCCTCAAAAAGGGTACGCCAGTGCGGATCACTCTTGTAATTCCATACATCGGCAAAAGGCATTTCCACTGCGCATACATGAGGAAGCTGCCAATCCACCTCCGTCAGCTCCGTTACGCCTGAACAATTCACCACCAACAAACGAAATTCATGTGCTACGATCCCCCTCAAGATTCGCTGCAGTTCCTCTACTTCTTCATAGGTTCCCAGCATGCGAACGAACAAGCTGCGCTTGGCCATCTGTGTTTTTGCAAAAAAACGCTCGATCCGACGGTCTATCTTTTCCCTGAATTCTGGATAGGTTACCAGGTCTGCGGATGTATTGCGCTCCTGCGGAAAATCGTGCACTGAGATCACATTATAAGCAATATCTCTGACCATATAATTGAGTTGGCTCGTACCAACGACACTTAAGTTGGGCAAATCCATAAAGCCAGCAAATCGATTTTCGAGCAAGCGGTTCACATCAGAAAGCGTGTCAGACATCATCCAATCCAGCACTCCGGCAAACGGCCGCAAACGATTCTTTTCCAATTGAATGGCAGGTGTACAGTTTTGCCCCAGACTGAAGACTGCGTCATATTCCCCTGCCAGTTGTGCGAGTTTCATAGCCGTGCCTCCTTTGTTCATGCGATCCTTACCTCTAGTCTTGCTCTATGCTTCTTCTGTAAGGAAAAAGGGCTTCAGACCGCAGATTGTTCCACTCTACATTACATGCACAGCATGGCAAAAAGGGTTGGACACTGGCGCGCTTTTTGTCAAAGAGGCGTACAACTATCCAGTCCACCCCCGGTCATTTTTCATATCATATAAGGCTGGTAACCTTACGGTATTCAAGGAGGCATCATGATATGTCTGTGTTTCTTTTAACCGTCGATCATCATATCGCTTACCACAGCGCCCATATACAAAGCTGCCATGTAACCTTTTTCAATCGTGAAAAAAGATCCGTTGATGTGCTGCTGGAAATGGGGAATGACAGTGGCGTTTTCAGGCGGCAGCTTCTTCGACTCGGCCCTTCACCCGAGGCTGGCTCAGTACTGGAAATCAAGGATATGGAGACGGCTCAAAATCCGTTTTATCTGCGAGTGGTCACGAATATTTACAATCCGGAGACGCTGTTTATCCTGGCTGAATTTGTGGAAAACGGGAACGTAGTCGCTAAGCGGACAGCCAGTCATTTTATCATTACACCCTGATAAACAGCAGAGGAGGAGAATGTATGTTGTTGAAATATACCGTTCAAAACAAAGCTGAAGCAGGCACATATGCACTGCCTTTTCAGGTCACCGAACAGGAGAGCGTGCTCTCTACATTGATCATTCCTGCAAGTGAAGCAGAAGGACATATTGCCATCGAAGTGTCTATGGTCTGGGAGAACCCGCTGCTCAACTGGGATATCGGGGAACTGGATATTCGCTTGCGCCGCAACGATCAGCAGGGACCTGTGCTGGATTGGTTGCAGGACTCCTGCTATCAGGAGGGATATGCCGAGTTAAGCTATGAGGAAACGGGAACACAGGCAGAGCCTCATGTGTACTGCTTGACCGTACAATCGGCTGACAGGCGCGCGGTTATTACGGGGCCAATCATGATTCGAGGCTCGGTTTATGTAGATCGAATGGATGACAGCCCGGATGTGCAATAAGCTGAAATGAACTAAAGGCAGGTGGGGATGTTCAGCCCAACCTGCCTTTTTATAGGGTCTGTATGCTCATGGCGCGGATTGTTTCAGCCGTTCCAAAATGTCAGCGTCCGGGAGCTTATAATCTTCCGGCAAGGAGGTGTTAATTCGGTTCCATATTGCGTAATCAACCTCCAAGTCTGGATGTGACTGCTGGATTTCAAAAATACGGTTGTACAAGTCTCCAACGATAGGAAAAGTCATCCTCTCCCTCCTAACTATTCAATCAACGTACTTGATTAAGCGCTTGCCCATATATGTTTACAAGTCGTTCAATCATAACATCCAGAGACCAGTGCGCGGTTCCCCATGCTTTGGCGCGATTCCCCATGGCTATTCGTACTTCATCCTGAGCCAGCAAATGCTGCAAATGAGCTGCAAGCGACTCCACATCGCCAACCGGGGAAACCAGTCCGGTGTGTTCATGTTTCACCATTTCCGGCAGTCCACCCGCATCTGATACCACTGCCGGAAGCCCCATAATCTGCGCCTCCATGACCGAAAATGGCTGATTATCCTGTATGCTCGGATGAACAAAAAGGTCCGCCAGTTGTAAAAGGGCGGGTACATCTTCACGATGTCCCAGAAAAACCACGTCTTCCTCCAGCCCCAGCTCCTTCGCCTGTGCTTGAAGCTCTTCCCTTTTATCTCCTTCCCCGACAATCCAGCAAACCCAGTCCGTACGTCTTGCTTTCAGCAGACCAAGGGCGCTCATTAAATAATGCAGCCCTTTGATATAGACCAGCCGAGAAGGGCAAATTATAACTTTTTTCCCTTCAGGCCGTGTCATGTCTGTTCCCTTGGCATGGACTTCCCAGAAGTGTTCGGTGTCTAAGCCATATTGGAAAGTGGTAATCTGCTGCTCAGGCACTTCGAACTCACGTACAAGGGTCTGTTTCATCCATTCTGTAGACGTAATCGTAACATCAGCAGAAATAGCGCCATAATGCTCCAGTGCCCAATAATATTTCCACATTAATGTCTCGCGGTAACCCTCCTCATGATCCCGCTCCAGAGCCATCATAACTTCACGAGCTAGCGAACCATGAATATTCGCCACCAATGCACTATCTTTGCGTTTGACCCGACTTAGAGCACGCGTAGCGATAACATCTTGCGTATGAATCACATCATACTGATCGACCCCGAAATACGCTGCCGCCAGCTCCATACAGTATCGGTCCTTTTCTACCGTTCGCACCCATGAATCCAAATGTAATACAGGAACAGCCGATTCATTCAGCTTTGTATGCAACAGGGGCAGCAGTTGATCCTTCGGCAACTCCTTATCTTCAAAAACAATATGGTATTTGGGGGTATCGGGTCCGTTCCCCAACAAGTCTACCGTGTGACCCAGCAGTTCGAGTCTTCGTTTAATTTGCAGCATAAAGGGCCACACACCGCCCAAATGAGGAATCGGCCAGTACGTAGCCAACAAAATTTTCAAAACAGCTCCACCTCCTCTGTCTCTATAAATCGATATGCCTGAGGTGTTTATCAAAATGTACTTTTTTCAGTATCGCCTACAGACAACTATACAAGCTTCCCTCTTAATAGATTCATAGTATAGTAGCATCCCGATCGAGGGATTTTACCATACTGTTTTGAGAGGATGATTCATTTGGCTTTTACGACTGGCTATATGACCAACACGAGGGATTTTGGTACTGCCTGCTCCAATGTTGTTGTAAATTTGGTCAATGAGGACACGGTGAACGCAGCAACCGTAACCATCCAGATTTTTTTCTCACTTGTACCGGATACCAAGACGCCACTGTACGTGACCTCGGTTAATTTGCCCGCAAACTCGATTGCACGCCGTACTTTCTTTATACAAGGGGTTCTTGCCTATGAGGTACAATACGACGTAGTCTCCGCTGCTCCAGCCAATGTTGTGCTTTCCAACTTTGGACTCGATCAGTTTGGTAATGTTGTACAGGAGCATCGTGTTCTTCAGTCTGAGCTGACCACCATCGCTGCGCTGTCTCCTGTTAGCTAAAAGCGCCCCCCTGTTCCAATGCCTGATGCAATCTGTGAGTATAATACACGTAATTCCATTCTGGCGGTACGGACTGAACCCCGCGGCCACTGCCGATGGTTGAGTGGTCATCTGTATAGTAGGAAAAGGCATGTGTATCCTGCAAAGGGCGCAGTAAATCCGTCAGATACAACAAATCCGTCACGGCAATATAAGGTTTGACACCAAAGCATACAACAAAGCGTGTTGTCGTTTCACCGATCGCCTGAACCAGTGCTTCCCTGACAGAATAATGGGGTCTCGGCGTTACGACTAGCCGAGGATCAAGCATCATTGTCAGAAAGGAAGAGGCGCCTTGTTCCGGCGTAAGATCAAGCAACCGCACCATGCAATTACTGTAATGCTGTTCCAGCAGATTATCGAGCAACGGCTCAGCTTGAGCCATATCTGTAATAGGCAT
The DNA here is from genome assembly GCF_050516475.1 of Paenibacillus ottowii. Classification (NCBI taxonomy): domain Bacteria; kingdom Bacillati; phylum Bacillota; class Bacilli; order Caryophanales; family Paenibacillaceae; genus Paenibacillus; species Paenibacillus ottowii. The sequence goes on from NZ_CP191577.1 coordinate 4,247,721, forward strand.
CAAAATGGTCATTTCAAGTGGGATCCCCCGGCGGGCCCTGGCCTCATACTTGGCAATTTGAAATGCATGCCGCCAGCGACGATGCTCTTTCTGGCTGCGCAAGCTGGCCGACACACTAAAAGCAGAATCCACCCGGTAATCCATCAGGATTTCCGGGATGAACTTCATGCTGCATGTTTCGGTCAGCCGCAGCCAGTAATCATAATCCTCCACAGGTTGCAGCCGATAGCCGTCGATCAGACGGGCAAATTGGCTTTTGTACATAAATGATACCCCGACAATGCTGGCATTCAACAATTCGTGAGGCGGCTGACTTTGATACCGAATCAATGCCTGTTGATGCTGCTCGTCATACAACGGATTACCTGCACCGTCAACCTGACGGAAGGTGGAGAACACAAGTCCGAGCGAATCTGGCCCCTGCTCAAGCTCCCACCGCAATCGTTCGATAAAGGATGAATGATACACGTTGTCGCTGGATACCCAGGTCACATATTTGATCGTTGGATCTTTAAACAACTCATCGAATCCCCGGTTAAGGGCATGGGCTACTCCTTGGTTCTGAGGGAGTGTAACCAACTGAATGCGTGAGTCTCCCATAGCTGCGTGAAGCACCGGCTCTATCATTTCCGGCGCTCCGTCAATCACAATGATGAAGCGAAATGCCCTGTAGCTCTGGGTAAGTACGGATGAGATCGCAGCTTGCAGATAACCGATATCCTGTTTGTACAGCGGCATAACAATCCCCGTATCCACCATATCAATCCCTCCTGACAAACCTTCGCTTCATGAGGATAAGCCACCCAACATCTGACTAAAGCGATCTCGATAACGTGCTTGAGTGATGCGGTACTCCTGTTCCACAGCGGGCCAATGTTTTTTGGTTCCCATCTCATCATGCCAACGGTAATTAACCAAGGACTCGTTCAGAAAAGGGAATGGATATCCGGCCAGCATCACTCGGTACCACATATCCAGGTCATGGGTGTACGGCAGCAGTTCATCAAACAGACCGATATGTGTAAAAAGCTCCTTTTTAAACATCACCGTACATCCATTGACCGGATTTCCCTGCTGGAAAAAACGGTAAAACTCCGTCAGGGACGGAAATACAGCCGCTGCCTGATAGGCTGTGACTTGGCTGTGTTGATTAATGAAATTGAAATTCGTATGAGAGATGTATGCGCCCTGTTCGATCATAAAAGAAACCTGGTTATTAATTTTGTCCCTATGGTAGGTGTCGTCGGAACTGAGCCACGCAATATATTCGCCACTGGCATGCCGGATACCATGATTCAAAGCGCTGGCTGTTCCACCGTTGGATTTGCCCAAATAATGTATATAGGGAAGATAGGGCTGAAGCAAATTAACATGTGTGGTGGACCCGTCATCGACGACAATAATCTCAAGCGGCCCGTAGGTTTGCTCCAATGCACTCTGCAAAGCCTGATCCACATATCCACAGTTATAAAAGGGAATAACGATCGTTACTTTTGGTCTCATAACGTTCCTTCCTTTCCAGCTCGGCAGTATTGAATCATATCCTCCAGCGATTGCCCCAGCTGTATGGTCGGCTTCCAGCCCATCTCCTCCAGCTCCTGCGCCTGATATGCCTTTGTTGGCACCGACTCGGCCACATCCCCCCATTGTACGGAAATGGATATTTTCGCTAGCGCAACCATACGTTCCACGATATCGCCCAGCTCCACAATGCGGCCTGTGCAAACCGAGTAAATTCGGCCTGGTACTCCCTTTTCCAATAGCACTCCATAGGCCCGAACAGCATCACGAACGTCGAGAAAATCACGCTGCGCATGTCGGGAAGACACACGGAACGGAGCTGCTTCCGTTACCGAGTGCTCTTTCATACGTTCTGTCCGAACGATATAGCCCGCGAGTAATGCGCAAAAGCCGGTGGATGGACCTGGACCAATCAGGTTGCAAGGCTCTGCCAGCATGACCGATTGCTCGAACAGCGCGCCCCACGAGAGCGCGACTGCCTCTTGAATGCTTTTGCTAAGACTGTATGGATGCGTTGGATGGTACGGTGCCTGCAAAGCCGTCTTTAGCCGAGAACCCGCTACGACGATTCTGGCTTGGGGGAAAGGTCGCAGTACATCAAGCAGATACAGGGTGGACAGTACATTGGATTCCATGTATAACAATGGACTCTGCCAAGATTCAGGTACAGAATTTTTGCCACCCAGGTGAAGCACATAATCCGGAGCAATTTGTCGAATCACTTCGCCCAGACGTTTCTTGTCGAGCAAATCACACACATAAGGGGTAATACAACTGCGTGTGTCTGTCTCCGGCGTGGAATTCCCGTCATTGCCAGACCGAAAGGTCAATTCTGAAGCAGAAGCGGCAGTGCGAGTCAGCGCTGCCACCTCCCAGCCGAGGCTTGCAAAATGGCGGCAGGCATGCATCCCGGTATAGCCAGCCGCTCCGGTAATAACTATGACAGGCCGACGTTGTTCCGCTGTGCTTCTGTCCATTCCAGCAGCTCCTTCAGCATGATGCTGTAGTGAGGAACATCGTAGAGCAGATCGGCCCGGGTAGAACGAAGCGTCCGGTCCTGCACCGGCTCATCCTTCGGCACGATCCGAATGTCCTCTCTCTTCCAGATGTCTTTGAACAGAAGCAGCAAATCATGCTTGCTGATCGGTTCAGGGTGAACCAGATGAATAAGTCCGTCCAGCGGCTCATTCATCAACACTTGTATTGCTTTTGCTAATTCCAGCGTTGTGACCCCGTTCCAAAAGACCCGGCGGTATCCGTCAACGTCCCCGCTCTGTTGTAAAAACCAGTGCAGTAAACCAATGCCGCCTGGTCGAATCTCCGGTCCGATAATAGAGGTACGGATGGTCAGATGCCGTGGCGCCTTCACTTCTCCGAGTATTTTCGTTATAGCATAGGCACTTGTCCCATCCGGTTGATCGGTCTCTTCATATAAGCCAGGAACCCGCTTTCCTTCGAATACGCAGTCTGTGCTGATATGAATCAATCGGGCACCGATACTATCCGCCGTCTGCCGGAGGAGATGCGGCAGCAATCCATTGATTTGGTATGCTGCAATCAGCTCCTTCCCGGCATGCTGATTGAGTACGCCGACCGCATTGATAATAACGTCTGGCTGTACACTCCGTACCAGCTGCTCCACCATAAAGCCGTCCTTTACATCCAGCAGGAGACCGCCTTTATTTGCTGAATCACGGGTGGTGTAGAACACGTTATACCCGCTCTGATTTTGAAAATACTTAACCAGGACATGACCCGCCATGCCGTTACCACCCAAAATAAGCAGCTTCATTTGATGAACCCCCCGCTTTGGAGAATGGCTCGGATCTCCTCTTTTGACATCAAATTAAATTCCGAGCTAAAGCTGCTGAACGATACTGGAGGGCACTGACTATAACGGTCCTTTAATTGAGGAATATTCAGGGTTGGGAGAATGATCAAATATTGCTCGTCATATACTACCGTTGTCAGGCTTTCAAAGTCGCTCATCAAAATCTCGTGAATTTTCTCACCGGGACGGACGCCTTTTTCTATGATTTCTACATTTTCCACGCCTGAATCCTCAATGAGTACCTCCGCCAAATCCACAATACGGCAGGTTGGCATGGTCATGATAAAAATTTCGCCGCCGACGCTTTCTACGGATGCTTTGAACAGCAGACTGATGGCATCACGCAAGGTCAGGAAGAAGCGGGTCATGTTCATATCTGTGATAAAAACCTTACCCTTTTGGCGAATCTGGCTTTGGAACAAATGCACCACGCTTCCGTTTGTCCCCAAAACATTACCGCCGCGCACCGTCACAAACCGTGTATCGCTATTCAGCAGATTGGCGTAAACAATCAGCTTTTCTCCAATCGCCTTTGTCATGCCGTAGAAATTGGACGGGTTGGCGGCCTTGTCAGTCGAGATATAAATGACTTTTTTTACCTGGTTGGCGACAGCGGCCTCGATCACATTTTGGGTGCCTACGACATTGGTTTTGAGTGCCTCATAGGGCTGATCCTCACAGACAGGCACGTGCTTGAGGGCTGCCAAATGAAATATATAGTCTACTCCTTGACAAGCGGTAGTCAGCGCATCTTTATCTCGAATATCCCCAATACAGAAGCTGAGCCGTTCATCCTCAAACTGCCTGTTCATTGCAACCTGACTCGATTCTCCGCGTGAAAAGATAATGACCTCTTTGGGGTTACGCGGCAATAGCTGGGCAACCAGCTCATGCCCCCATGAGCCGGTGCCGCCGGTAACCAAGATACGTTGGTTTTCAAACATGCCGTTTCCCTCCAAGCAGAAATTTAACTACCTTATCCGACACATCTTCCGCCAGATAGCCTGCGGGACATTGCCACTTGTGGTTCATCCCGGTCATTAAGGCTACAGCGTTTGCTATAACCTCGCCATCAAGACCGGACACGATATTGCTGCCGCAATCCACCGTTTCCGGCCGTTCGGTCGTGCGCCGCATCGTGACCGTCGGCACCCCCATGACACAGCATTCTTCCTGTACGGTGCCACTGTCCGTCAAAGCACAGCGGGCATGCCGCTCCAGCAGAACGAAGTCAAAAAAACCGAACGGCTCGTGGAACTCTACCAGCGGATCAAGCTGGATCGGCGGGTGGCTTGCGATCCGGGCGGCGGTGCGGGGATGAATACTGCAAATGACCCGCTGCCCGAACCGCCGAGCTACCCGGTTAAGACCATCCAAAATAGCCAGCAAATGCGGCGGATGGTCGACATTTTCAGCTCTGTGGGCAGTAACCAGAAAATATTCCCCCGGCGACAGTCCCAACTTTTTCAAAATTTCGCTGCCGGATACCTCTTTCTCATAGTGCTGCATCACTTCATAAATCGGATTTCCAGTCCGTATAATTCGTTGGCTTGGGAAGCCTTCGCGTAGGAGGTGCTGCTTGCTTTGCTCTGTATAAGGCATATTAATGGTAGAAATCGCATCAATGACGCGTCGGTTCTTCTCCTCTGGCACATCCAGATCATAACAGCGATTCCCCGCCTCCATATGCACAACGGGGTAACCCATACGTTCCGCAAGCAGGGCACATAAAGCGCTGTTCGTATCCCCGAGCAATAGTACATGATCCGGGCGTTCCTGGTTTAAAATATCCTCCATCTGCGAGTACATGGCAGACAGCTGTTTGCCCAGTGTTCCCGCTTTCTCCTGAAGTACATAATCCGGGGCGCGCAATCCCAGCTCGCGGAAGAATTGTCCGCTCAGGCTTTCTGTATAATTTTGGCCCGTATGCACAAGCACATGTTTATCCGCATAGTGGTCCAGCTTCGGAATAATCAAGCTGAGCCGTATAATCTCCGGTCTTGTGCCGAGCACGGTCAATATTTTCATCGTTTTGGAACCCACCTTTGCTGTCATTGTTTCATTGAATTGTGAAGTTCAATGAATAATAGCCATCCAGCAGACTGGCTGTGCTCCGGCTTAATGTTCATCTCAAGCGGTCCGGCGTATGTTCACCCGGACCGTTGTTTGGCATTCTGTCTTCCCTTGAATGTGACTCGCTTCTGCTTGTGCGCTCTGGATCGCCGTGGCAGGAGCCTCAATTTCCGCTTGAGTTTCTGTCTGGACTTGGAGCTTCGATACAATGGGGAGCCGAGAATTTTCTTGAGACGGCTTCTGCCAGCGCTTCTCTTATACCTGCGATTTCGCAGTCGGGGATGCTTGCGGCTCTTTGGCCATCTTGCCTGAATACTACGCTTGCGGCGAGGTAATTCAGGGGGTGACTCAGGCAAAGGAAGAGCTGGTTGTGGCAAACCCTGAATGGCTGCATATTCGATGGGCGGCAGACCCAGCACCGGCATTTGGTTAATCACCGATTCGGGAAATTCCCGAACGGTGTTGGTATATGCCTCCGGTATTGCAGTGACCTGACGCAGCCCTCCGCCTTCCCTCGTCCATACAGGACCGCCCGGCTGCTGAATCAACGGGAACCAATGCGGATGATGACATACCCATTGACTGACCATAACGTGCAGACTGCTTCGGTAGGAATCAGGTCCGTAGATGCGCGTAGCCGCACTATTGTTACGCACACCAATTCGTTCCGCTTCCTCGGGATGGTCGAGCAGATAGCCTACTTTTTGCGCCAGCATATCGCTGTTTCCCGGCTCTACCAAAAAATCCGAATTCCCAGTTGATTCCATTAATTCCACGAGTCCGCCCTGCGCGAAGGCTACCACAGGCTTGCCGTACACCAGACCTTCCAAAGCCGTCATGCCAAACCCTTCCTCCACCATGCTAGGGATCACTACAATATCCATTGCACTATAGGCTGTTGAGACGGATTCCTCGAATGAACTGAACTGGAAACGGCGGCTGTAACGAGACTGGCGAATCAAAGAGACACATTTTACGTAATACTCGGAATCCACTGAGCTGCCGATAATCCAGAAACGGCACCGTGAATTGGTTTCGCACAGCTTTAGAGCCATATGGACAAAAGGCAACAGCCCTTTGGCTTCGTAGATAAAGGAAGAAATATAACCAATACAGATATGAAAATCCCGCAGTCCTAGCTTTTCACGTTTCCTTCTCCGTTCCAGCACATGTTCTCTAGGCGATGGCATATCCATATCCCGGCATGGAGACAACACTGTATGCGGACGTGTCAGTCCCCCGCCATGCAAAGGACGCATAACCGCTTGCGAAATGCCGATGACCCATTGGCTATAACGCTCAATAATGGAGACAGAAACTGGCGTATACGCATTCTGGTTAATGACCTCGGTTATTTTCCAGATCACCGGAATATTAAGCTCTTGAGCAGCTATCGCGGGCATGACGTTCACACAGGTATTGACCAGCACCACATCAGGCCGGGATTGCCCAAGCATCTGAAGTAACGGTGCATACACCACATGGTTCCGCAAATTCTCTGCATCTTGCGCCAATCCCTCATAAGGGGTATACATGCCATGCAGCATGAACAGATTCTGAATCTGAACTGTGATGCCACGCTTGCGGGCCATTGAGGTCAGCCGTCCTTCATCAGGTGTTACCAATATGCAATCGAAATACGTGCGAACGTCTAGACAAAATTGCAGCAGCAGCTTCTCCGCCCCTGTAATACTGCGAACATTGCTGACATGACTGAACAGCATCATTTTCGGCTTGATCGGAGTTCACCTCCTTATAAAATAGCAACCAGCGGACGTATGGATGGCCTTATGGGAATATGACCGACAGCAGTTGGTCAATCCGGTGACCATACGTGTGCTCCCGCAGGGTTCGTTCGAGAGCACGCAGAGCAATCTCACGACGCTCCTTTTCGTGTGTCAAATAAAATTCAATCTTCTCCAGCAGCTCCTGCTGGGAACTATAAGTTTCAATCTCTTCCCCCGGCTTGTAAAAACGAGCCAAATCGTCCCTTGTATCCGTCAGTTGCAGCGTGCCGCTGGCGCAAATTTCAAACGTGCGGGGATTTGGCGAAACCCCTGGAATTTTCAATGCATTATTGTTCACCGAATCATCCTGATGGGAACGATGAAGGTTAATTACGATTTTGCTGCCGTTATACGAATCATTCGTTTCGGCCGGAGACATCCAGCGGCCCAGCTCAATTTTGTCACCATACAACTGATAATCGGGGAGACGATCCCACCAGATTCCGTTGATTTTAATGTTGCGGGCCATAAGCTGCGGCATAATTGGATTAAAGAAGTAGATGCGATTCCAGTAGGCTGAACCTGTAAATCCAATCTCACGTCGTACTGAAGCAGGCGAGCTGAGCGGAAAATAGTGAGTCAAAAATGCCCCGAAGGGCAAGTAGTGCACCGATGTGCAACCCAGCTGACGATACAGTTCTATACAGTTCATTTCTAAGGTGAACACATAATCATAATTCGTCACCAATTTGGTCGTCGTGTCAGTGTAATAGGGATCGTCTGTCAGCCAGATGGCAGTAGGGATGCCCAACTTGCGTACCGCAGCAACCTGCTCTAGCGGAAAATCCATCCCGTCGAGTGCCAGCATCAGATTCGGACGGAGCTGAGCGGCAATATCTCCTACCGGCTGGCGCGGGTCTGTCACGGTAACCTGAGCCGTCATGCTCTGCAACGTGGTAATGATCGCCTCATCCAGTGGAGAATACGGAAGGCCTTTACCCGAGACGACATACAGTACATGGATCTGTCGAAAAGGAAATGTCGCTTTCGTTCGCGACACAATCGCGTTAGCACGTCCGCGCAGGTATCCTTCATCGTATCCGTCATGGATTCCCGCCGCTCTCCCCTTCTGCCAGGAGGCCGCCGCTGTCTGGTGAACAGCTGGGTCATACGGTCCTGTCGTAGATATCGTCATCACTTTCACTCCTCACTGTTTATGGTGTTTACTTTAGGCCATCGCCTTGTCCAGCAATTCCTCCATGCGATTTGAGTACCTATGCTTTTGCATGGTTGTGTGCAGTGCGCGCCAGGCTATGCGTTCGCGTTCCCAGTCATGCTTGAGATAGTAGTCCAGCTTCACCTTCAGTTCCTCTGCTCCTGAGAAGGTTTCAATGTCATAGCCTGGTTGATAATAGCGGTGCAGATCTTTCCGCACATCCGTCATTTGAAGCGTCCCGCAAGCGGAAATTTCATATGTCCGAGGATTGATGGATTCCGCTGACAGCTGGTGTGTGTTCCGATTATCCAGTCCGGGGTCTGTCGGGCGGTGCATATTGATGACAATTTTGGAGCCGTTGTAGTATTGAGCGGTCTCTTCCGGCTCCATAAAACCTGGTCGGATAAAGCGCTCCAGCACATCACGCCGGGTCAGCCGATCCCAGTGCCCACCTACGATCAGCACTCTTTTGTCCGCCAAGAAGGGAGCAAGGTAGTCGAACAGCTTCACACGGTTCCAGAAGGCATTTCCAATGAAGCAAATATCATGCTGATGCTCACGTTCTACTCGCCGGGGATAAAAGATACGGGCTGACACAGCAAGCGGCAAATAGTGAACCTTCGTTACTCCCTGTTCGCGATAAAACGGCAGACAGGAAATTTCATGCGTAAAAACGACATCGTAGAATTGACAGATCAACGCCGTATCCTCCGTAAAGTAGGGATCATCTACAAACCATATGGCCGTCCGAATGCCCAAGGCTCGTATTTGTTGTACCTGCTCCAGATGATCCGCCGGAAAAACATGCAGTCCGTTCATAACCAGTACGAGGTCTGGACGGTGAGCCGCAGCGTCTGCCAGCATCGTAGCAGGGGTACCAATGACGCACGAGCTGCATATTTGGCTCAATGCTTCTTGCACACCTGTGTCTATAGCTGCGAAACCTTGCGGAATATACAATACTTTCAACTGGCGAACAGCAGGTTGTATTGCCACGACCTGTGACAGAGCAGCCGTGCAACCGCCCATTCTGCGTCCTTCCCGATAGCCACATCGGTATGCTTCGCGTTCATTTCCGCTTCGTTGATCATTCACATCCTTCACCCTGTCCTGTTGTAGGATAAACTTCTGTCACTCCTAAACTATATGCGGAGGGGTCAAACGCATCATGGACGACTGCCACTGCCCGGACAAAATTGGCGTTTGCCCGTCCAACTACCAAAACGCAAATAACCCCGAAGCTGCCAGCTTCGGGGGTTAACCGCAATAGATCATTGGCATAATTTACTGTGCCTTATAAGCGACTTGGTGGCCATCTTCATATCCTTTGGCAAAGCCTGAATTGAAGCCCTCATTGTAAGCAGCATCATATCCCTGCTGGAATGCCTGCGGGTCATGCTCTAATACAACAGAGGGCTGTGGATTCTCGACTGAAGGAGCTGCGACCGGGTTAGCTTGAGGTTTTTTCCGTCGCCGCGAAAGAGAACGTCTTCTACGTACAGGATAAAGTCCCCTTTTTCGGCGTCTTAGAGCAAGCAGATGTCTTCTTCTCCGTTTTAATCTGCGAATGCTGGAACGTCGGGCATCTCTACGTCTTTTGCGGGCTTTGGCTCGACTGATGCGTCCCCACCTTGTACTCATGTTCATTCCTCCTTTTCTTTCTCGTCTTGGTTTCACTTTTTTGCACAGGCACCTGGAGCCATGGCTTCGTCGGTTTCCCATATACCTGCCTTCTTAGTTGAATACCCGCCAGCATTTGCGTGATTTTCCCCTGATAGTTGCTGAGTAGACGAATGGTCTCTTCCAGACGGGAAGCCGACATATCCACATGGGGCGTCAAGTCCGCAAGACTGGTCAGCATCCGGGCAACGGCGTGCTGGCTGGCAGCAATAGACTCCATCATATCCAGCTTAATCTCACGTTCACGCCTCATGCTCATTAGCTCATATCCCCCGGGCCCATTCCTCCCATCATTCCTTCCATTCCGCCACCCTGCTGCTCATCCTGATCCAGCAATGCTTTAAGGTTGCTGCACAGTCCAGTCTGAAGCCGGGTCAATCCCTCCAGCATTTCCACCATCTGCTCATGAATTTCCAAAGGCCGTCCCAACTGCTCTTCATCGGTTTCAAATGCGGAAGGCGCCAGATGGTTCAGCGTCCAATTACGCATTTTTTCCGCTTCGACCGCCTTGGCCTCCAAAATCATAGATACATTCCGCTGCATCTTGGAGGCCGCATCCAGCATGTAAAGCATTGCTTTTTCCCTACTCATGTGTTCACTCCCTACCCTCGGTTGTTACACTACTCCTCTTCCGGATATGCCGTCTCCTTCACCACACGAACGAGCATTTCAGCCATGGCTTCCTGAAGGTCGGCAATACCGTTCAAATAGGCAACAATACTTTTGTTTACCTGTCCCGAACTATCCATAATGCCCGGAATCCCATCAAAACGCGGCTCCTCATCCGGCAGTTCATGGATGATCTGTGCCATGCGCACGACCACCTGCCGTTCCGCATCCAGCAGCCTCGACATCTGCTGCTGCGAGTGCGAAATATGGATCAGCAAATCATCTAATTCGTTATGCATAAGCCCCTCCTTTATGTGTTCCGCCTTGCGGAACGCACGAAATACCTACGGGCTTTCCGCTACTACAGCGTATGCCGCAGCGAGTAGTCGGTTCGCCTAAAAAAAGCCTATTAATCATTACAAATGCCCTCGCAGCACTGGTGGAGCAATAATAGGCTGCTTCTCCGGCAATGCCGATAAATCTTCGGAGGACAAAAACTGAATGGGATAGTCCTCAGCCCGCCAGCTCATCACGGCGTAGAGGGTAAGGAACGGTCTTTTCCAGCCGTTGCCGATTTGGTACAGTTGCCCGCCTTCAGCATACAGTAACTCGATCCAGCGCTTGCGTTGAGCCGGGATATGAAGTGTGGGCAGCATAGACATGTTCCCCAGTTCAGGAGCCGCCAGTACAGGCAAGGGTTCATTGGGCGTTACAGCCACAGGGGTTGCGTCAGTGCTGACAGAGACCGTCGCGTCCGGCTCCCCTACCAAGGGAAGCGCCAACAAATCAAGCTGAGACACTCTAACAGGACGCACGTGCTCACCTCCCACAGCACTAGCATCATACAGCCGCCGCCTACTTCCCGGCTCTATCCGAAATACTGCACCGGATGGTCCCTGAACAAGCGCCCCGATAGGATAAAAGCTTGCTGCTGATAAATGTGCTTCCTTACTTGATAACCCCTGGCCGTCCGGGTCTGCTGTTCCGAATTGCGGGTCGTGGAACAGCTTATCCGCGTTCCCCCATTTTTGTACAAAAAAGGATCGGTTCCGGCTTCTTTCCTCCACTGAACCGCTTCTTTCAGTCGTTTGAGGAAAACCATCAACCGTATCCCGATCACTTTCTGCAAAATGGATAAAAGCATCTCTGGCAATTGCCATACGTATTCCCAATAAGCGTACACGCAGCAGCCAATCTGCATGGGCTTCCTCACTACTGTGGCAGCCTTCGTCCCAGTACCCTGTCTTTACCAAAGTTTCTCTACGCAGTAGCAGACAAAATGCGGCCAGGTTTTTAGTCTCCCGCCATGCTTCCGGATTGGGGGTATCATTGGCCATAGCAAATGGATTTACTTCATGCCCGTTCATATCAGGAACCTCAACTTGCTGTTCTCCGAAGGGACCATTCGTTACAGGTCCGACAACTCCAACACGCGGATCGCTGTTTAGACAGCTCATCAACCGATCCAACCAGCCAGGAGTCACTATGGAATGTGGGTCCAGTACGACAATAGTTGTGCCTTTTGCCATCATCAGTCCCTGATTCAGACTGCCGATCCTCTGAACATCCTTTGTTAACAAAGCATAGCGCACACCGATGCTTTTACGGAGCAAATAGGTGGGTGTCCCGTCTGTCGAGCCGCAGTCCACCACAATAATTTCGTGAGGATAGGTCGTATTCTCCTCAAGATGGTGAATGCAGGCACGGAGCTGTTGAAGCTGATTGCAGGACGGAATAATAATACTGACGCCTTCAAATACCTTGCCGAACGAAGCTTGCCCCAACTTCCTGCCTTGCTCCTGGCCCCTGTTATAGCCTGACCAATAGCCCTTCTTTCCGAGCCGTTTGCTGTGCATACTCAGGCGTTTCATGCCGTTCACTCCTCCGGGTGGCATTATGCCTATACTATATGCCTGGCCCGGCTGAATGGTGTTTCATTGAAATCAAGGTAGAAGTCCCTTCATTTTCACTCCAGCTTCCTGAAGGGAATCAAAGGTCCCTGCATCGCTCCAGTAGCGCCGTAAAATATCATATTCCAGCTTGCCTTCAGCAGCATAACAGTTGTTAACATCGGTGATCTCAAGCTCACCACGTGCCGAAGGTGTTATTTCACGGATCTTATCGAATACGGCAGTATCATACATATAGATCCCCGTAACACAATATTTAGACTGAGGATGCTGCGGCTTTTCTTCAATCCGCATAATGCTCTCCGGACGCTCGGGATCAAACACGGGTACCCCGTAACGACGGGCATCTGCCACTTTTTTCAGCAAGACTCTGGCGCTCCCTGGTGGCTGTTGTTTGAACCGTTCGATGACAGGTCCCAAATCTTCCTTGAACAAATTATCACCCAGCAAAACAGTGAACTTTTCTTCTGACTGCATATAGCTTCTTGCCAATTCGAGTGCTTCCGCAATCCCGCCCGCTTTTTCTTGAATCCGATAAGTCAATTGGATACCATAATTACTGCCGCTACCTAAAAAATCAGTGTACAGTCCAGCCGATTGTTTACCAATAATAATGAGCAAATCGGTAATCCCCGCTTGCCGCAACCTTTCGATACCGTATACGATCATAGGGTACTTGCCGACCGGAAGCAGATGCTTGTTGAGTAATGTAGTCAACGGATGAAGGCGCGATCCGGTTCCTCCTGCGAGAATAACCCCTTTCATATCTTCCTTCCTCCTTCGACAGCATGTTCAGTGCATGGAATCGCAGTGTTTCCCGTTTCGATAAACATTCTGGGATCGATGCTCCATTTTTCTATAAACAATCGATAATTCCGCTCGATCAGCTCTTCGAGCCAGGAAGTGTCCGAGCGCGAGAAGCTCGCATTCCCCTGGTGATAGACAAAACAGTCATTGCACATGAGCAGCTTGTAGCCATGCACGCGTGCACGCAGACAATAGTCGTCATCCTCATAATGTCCGGGGCTGAACCGTTCATCCAGCAATCCAATCCGTTCCATCAACTCACGACGAAATACCAGGCAAAACCCGACCAAGCGCCTGACCTCTTGCCATCTTGAGGGATTGCTCGTATTATTCTGCTCCGCATATCTCAGACAGCTGACCATATCTCCTTCTATTCCGTGAATCTGCTGAATACCGCTGACGTAATTCGTCACCGGTCCCACCAATCCCACCGAGCTTTCACTGTGCAAAGCAGCCAACATATTCGATAGCCATCCCCGTGTAACCGTCACATCATTGTTTAAAATGACGAATTGATCACCCGAAGCCAGACGGATTCCTTTATTACAAGCTGCTGGAAAGCCCCTGTTTTCAGGAAGACGTATGCTGATTAGCCGTTCGGATGCGCAAAAATCATCCGTTCCGTCATTCGAAGCGTTGTCCACAACAATAATTTCATACGGGGCATCTGTCGTATGTGTTCGAATCGCCTCGATACACGGCTTTAATAAAGCCAGGCCGTTATAAGTCGGAATAATGATGCTCGTCAGACTCATCGTGCATTCCTCCCTTTGGCAACGTCTACCCGTGTTGGTACAGGTCCGAACGGAGAATATCCGGCTACTTGAAACACTGTCGCCAGCGCCTCTGCATGATCGCCGATGATTAACTGTTCCATAGCGTTCCCTTTCCCGACATTGAAGGACCGCTTGCGATTGGTTTTAATCACATCGACAGCATGTACTGCTGCCACGATCATGCCATGCAGAATCGCCATCGCGTGGGCCTTCGGCGGTACTGCAAGCACAGCCGGCCCCAGTTGATCCAGCACACGCCGTGATAATGCATGGGGTACAGCAGTCAATGAGCTTGCTCCAAGGTCCGACCTGCGCAGTACGCGATTTAGGAACCCTTTGCACCGTGTTACGCTGTCCTGCTGGGGATAGGGCGGCAAATGTCTGCCCAGATCATTAAGCGCCACATCCGTTCCCTGATCCACCGCTTGAAGAAAAGGCAGCAAATCAGACGCCGGGATCGGCAAATCTCCGTCCACGAATAGAACGATATCAGCCTGCGTCAAACGTGCGCCTACCGCACGGCCAACATCATGCCCCAGGCGATCCGGTGCGTTGACGAGAGTCACCCCAGGATGGCGTTTGGTTACGGCAGAGCGCGTACCATCCGTACAGCCGTTTAATACGACAATGATATCCGCAAGCGGAAGTTTCTCCAGCTCGCCTAGAACCCGGTCAATCGTAGCCTCCTCATTACAGGCGCTAACCACGGCTGCTGCAGTCCCCTGCAATACAATATCGCTCGGGCTCGGGGCTTCACGTTCCTCAGGCGGATTGATTTCGGGCATTCCTTTCGCCCGAGGTGTGGGCTTTCTCACCCTGCGGCTATGCATCGAAGCCGTCGATTCTCGTTTTCGCTGTACACGTCTTAACCCCAAGCCAGGGTCTTCACGTTTTCTTCTGCGATACGCTCTAGTCACGTTTTCACCTCGTCTCTGATCCGCTTGCGCTCCAAATCCGTATATCCCGCCCGTGCTCCCAGACGTGATGTAAGCCAGGCAATGGCATCCAGGTGATCCTGGACAATTACACTTGCCAGCGGGTCCTTGCCATTCTGTTTTTTACGTGGTGCGTTCATTCTACCGACAGCTATTCCATATACAGTCACCACTCGTAACCCGGAGACGATGGACATCACTTGAAATAGCGGAGGTTTTTCCAAGGACTTTAGACCCACCTCTTTTAAAGCCTTTTGACTTATGGCATGTGGAATACCCGTCATCGACGCTCCCCCTAAATCAGCACGATTCGACAAGATATTCAATACATGCTTTGCCTCAACTACAGGATGTATGGGCGTGCGGTTCACAGGTCCATGGTAATCATTCAGCACCACATCCGCTCCTGCGCATATGGCCTGTATAAATGGCCGAAGTCTGGCACAGGGAATGACAATATCACCATCCAGAAAAAGCAGGATCTGTCCGGATGCCGCCTCCGCTCCAATACGACGACCCACATCATGTCCAAGCGGTTCTGGGAAGGAAAGTACACGAGCTCCCGCCGCCGCTGCCACCTTCGCCGTTCTATCGTGTGATCCGTTCTCAACGACGATAACCTCTGTATGTGGATGGACATGGCGCGCTTCGCGAATCACAGCTCCGATGGTCTTTTGCTCATTCATGGCCGGAATAATGACAGATACGAGAATCTTTCCCGCTGATGATGGTTCAGATGGCCGCGCTATGCCGCTTTGCGCCCCTCTTTCCGTTTCGGGTACATCGCTCTTGTCGGGGGCTATCGGCTTCTTATCCATGTTCGGCATTCGGTACGGTAGCCACATCTTAGAGTGATAATAAGCTCCGGAATGCCGCCTCCGATTGATCTTGAATCCAGCTTTTCCACGCTTCCTCATGCTCCCGTCTCACCTCCCTTGCTGCTGTATAGATGAACAGCATGATTAGGACAGTTCAACATAACCTATGCGGTCCAAAAGCCGTGTGTAACGGCAAGCGTGGAGACTTTTCGACACAGCAATTTTCGACTTTATTTTACAAAACTTATTATTCCCATTAAATAAATGAGATTTTAGGGTCTAAAGAATCATTTTGGATAAATTTGTTACATGGATCTTCTCGTCCGTCATTCTCTGTGATAATATCAGAGCCAGATGATGGGAGTTCGAAAAATCAACTTTTGTTTTTTTTGCATAAGGCAACTTTTTTCCATTATCGGCTATGATTCCACTATCTTTGCATACGACAGGAAGGGAGGAGTTTGTCACCTTTTTAGGCTACATGCTTCACATGCAGTACCCTCTTTTCACGTACGCTTCATGAAAACACTTCGGTATTTCTCTTCATGTTCCATTCTTTTATCCCAGACGACAACATGACCTACATAAGTGGCGCAATACCTTATTCAAAACAGGATGATTCATCCTGACATTAATCGAGGAGAGTGAATTTTAATGAAAAAAGTATGGGTTTCGCTTCTTGGAGGAGCTATGTTGTTGGGGTCTGTAGCGTCTGGTGCATCAGCGGAGAGTTCCGTTTCGGGGCCAGCTCAGCTTACACCAACCTTTCACGCCGAGCAATGGAAAGCCCCTTCCTCAGTATCAGGGGACGACATTGTATGGAGCTATTTGAATCGGCAAAAGAAAACGTTGCTGGGTGAGGACAAATCCAGTGTACGTGAACAATTCCGAATTGTTGATCGCACAAGCGACAAGTCCGGTGTGAGCCATTATCGGCTGAAGCAGTATGTAAACGGGATTCCCGTATATGGAGCTGAACAGACTATTCATGTGGGCAAATCTGGTGAAGTCACCTCTTACTTAGGAGCCGTGGTGACTGAGGATCAGCAGGCTGAAGCTACGCAAGGTACAACTCCAAAAATCAGCGCTTCTGAAGCGGTCTACACCGCATATAAAGAAGCAGCTGCACGAATTGAAGCCCTCCCTACCTCCGACGATACCCTCTCTAAAGACGCTGAGGAGCAAACCAGTGTAAGCAAAGATACTTACTCCGAAGCAGCTAACAACGGAAAAACGATATCCATTGATAAGGACGAGCTGAGTCTCGATAAGGCATCTGCCCTGAAAGATAGCAAAATTGAAGCGGTGGAGGCAGAAAAAAGTTCCATTGCCAAAATCGCTAATCTGCAGCCTGAAGTAGATCCTAAAGCAGAACTCTACTACTACCCTAAGGGGGATGACCTGCAGCTGGTTTATGTAACAGAAGTCAATGTTTTAGAACCTGCCCCACTGCGTACCCGCTACATTATTGATGCCAATGACGGCAGTATCGTATTCCAGTATGACATCATTAACGAAGCGACAGGCACAGGTAAAGGTGTGCTTGGTGATACCAAATCATTCACCACTACAGCTTCCGGCAGTAGCTATCAGTTAAAAGATACAACACGCGGTAACGGTATCGTGACTTACACAGCCTCCAACCGTCAAAGCATCCCAGGTACCATTTTGACAGATGCTGATAATGTATGGAATGATCCAGCCGGTGTCGATGCCCATGCGTACGCTGCCAAAACCTATGATTACTATAAATCCAAATTCGGACGCAACAGCATTGACGGACGCGGTCTGCAGCTCCGTTCGACAGTCCATTACGGCAGCCGTTACAACAACGCCTTCTGGAACGGCTCCCAAATGACTTATGGAGATGGAGACGGTAGCACATTTATCGCCTTTAGCGGAGACCCCGATGTAGTAGGGCATGAACTTACACATGGTGTCACAGAGTATACCTCGAATTTGGAATATTACGGAGAGTCTGGCGCACTGAATGAGGCCTTCTCGGACGTCATCGGTAATGACATTCAGCGCAAAAACTGGCTTGTGGGCGATGATATTTATACACCAAACATTGCAGGCGATGCCCTTCGCTCAATGTCCAATCCTACCCTGTACGATCAACCAGATCACTATTCAAACCTGTACAAAGGCAGCTCCGATAACGGCGGTGTTCATACAAACAGCGGTATTATCAATAAAGCTTACTACTTGTTAGCACAAGGCGGTAATTTCCATGGCGTAACTGTAAATGGAATTGGCCGCGATGCAGCCGTGCAAATTTACTACAGTGCCTTTACGAACTACCTGACTTCTTCCTCTGACTTCTCCAACGCACGTGCTGCTGTGATCCAGGCTGCAAAAGATCTGTACGGTGCAAACTCAGCAGAAGCAACTGCAGCTGCCAAATCTTTTGACGCTGTAGGCGTAAACTAAATCATATCCCCTTTCCTCTTCACAATTCTCGTCCATTGAACCTTTGCCGTTGTGCAACTGTTACTTGGTCCTGCCCATACGATGGACGAAAATAGGGGTGCAGTGTACAAGTCTGCACCCCTTCCCCCCTTATGATGGCGCCCCTTTGAGGGGCGTCCTTTTCTTATCCATTTATCTCTCAATAAAAGAAAATTGTACATTTAAACATAATTCGGACTTCAACAGCTCTTACAAAAGTATTCCTGTCTCTCTTGCTTTTTGCACGGCTTCTTCCCGATTGTTGACTCCCAGCTTGTCATAGAGAGTGGAGGCGTAATTTCTTACTGTCCCGTTGGATAGGTAAAGTTTCGAAGAAATTGTTTTATAACGGTTTCCTTGAGACAAAAGATTCAAAACTTCTAGTTCGCGTTTCGTTAAGCCATACTCATTTCCATCTGACCTCGATCCGACTGACTCTTCTTCATCATTGTCGTCCCACATTTTATGGAACAAATCTTGGTCAATTACCGTGCCTCCCCGATAAACGAGGCGAATCGTTTCAGCCAGTTCACGCGACTCTATGGATTTCAGCAAATAGCCGTCAGCACCGCTTCGCATGATTTCCTTCGCCCTCTCTGTATCCTGAAACGTTGACAGGATGAGAACGCGAATGTCAGGCCATGTTTCCTTGATTATTTGGGTCGCACGAATCCCATCCTGATTGGGCATCTCCAAATCCATTAATATCAAATCCGGATTCAGGCTTCTGCACAATTCCACAGCTTGTTCCCCATCTTCAGCCACCCCCACTACCTGCAAGTCCTCCTGTCCGTCCAAGATGGTATGGAGACTGTCCCGGATAAACGAATGATCATCGACGATACACAAGCGGATTCTTTCATCGGACAATTGTACAAGTCTAGGTAACACACATGAGATGAACGTCCCTTCGCCCTTTTCGGAGTATACAGTGACTCTCCCTTGTAACTGTGTCGCACGTTCTTTCATTGCAGTTAATCCGAAGCCATCCTTCCACTCGTCCACTCCGCGACCATTATCCTGTACATCCAATCTTGTTTGTTGTGGCTCAAAATGCAGTGACACAATGATTTCGGTGGATTGTCCGTGGCGCACAGCATTAGTCAGCGATTCCTGCAAGCACCGATAAAGCGCCATTTTCGCTTGTTTGGAGACTATGTACTCTTCCCCTATTATTCGAGTCCGTACATTTACTTTTGCATGTTTCTGGAACTCCTCTGCTAATTGTTGCAAAGTAACAGTCAAGGGAAGCGATTCTTGTGGTGAATCTATTTGATGCAAATAGGCTCTCACTTCCTCCATACTGTTACGGGCTAATTGCAATAATGAGTCGATTTTCTGCTCTCCATCTTTTGTTGCTAATTCCGTACGCAATATTTCCAACCCCATAATGATCGAGGTATAGGAATGCCCCATCGTATCATGCAAATCTTTGGAAAGTCTGTCGCGCTCCTCCAACAAAGTAATCCGCTCAATCTGAGATAGGTACTGTTCCAGCACAAGCTTCTGATTGCGTATAATTTCATTTTGGCGGTAATTAGAAACGAGTAAGTGGAAGGAAAATCCTATCGCAAAAGCCAGACCGATTTGTGGGATAATCGCCCATAGATCTGTTCCTGGGGAAAATATTGCAACGAGCAATGGAAACAAAACAACTGTGATAGAACCCGACCAACGGAATGATTTATGGGCACTATTTGCCGCGATCATGAAAGTTGGCATTAAAAATGCAAGATATGCCGCCGGAAATAATAAGGTTAAGTAGAAGCACACTCCGCCAAACAAAACCATCTCAGTAAGCAGATAGTAGCGATAACTGAACATTAAACAAATCCAAGGTATTGAAAATGCGGCAATTTCCCAAAGGACGATGATCCAAAGGGGCACAGTTAAATGGTCTTGGTGTTGAATAGTAGTTATCATCAATGAAAACCAGATGACAAAACGTATACAAAGCAATAACCAGTCATACCAGAGCCATTGTTTCCAGGTTGTAAACAAATTATCACCTCTTAATAGCTTTAAACATGGAATGCGTGTACATTCCGACTATTTGAACTAAGCTGTTTCCAATGCGAGTATTGATCCAGACGAGAATACACCCAGCGAGCATGACACATATAGCCTTTTCCCATGAATCTACAGCGAATCCCCATAAGTATATATCAAGATGTTGAAAAAGTATCGGTGTAACGATAAATACGATCGGAGCTATGTACAGTATAACGGCACATATAAGGCTGATCACCCCAATAAAAAATTTCTGCATAAGCCAAAAAACGGCCCTCCAATTGCTACTATTAAGAATGGCTTCTCTCGCTTTCATCCATTTATCCCTTCCACTGTTTGTCCTTGTCAGGATCGGCTCTACCGATATATCCGTATAAACCTTCGTCTGAATGCGTTCATATTGGATAAACGTGTGAGATGTTCGCAACACACTCGCCAACAAGGGAACACCCACGAAGATAACCGTCATCCCCAACGCAAATGTAATACTGGCCAAATAGAAGCAAAAGTAAAACAGTCCAGACCCGAAGGTAAACAACAAAAAGTAGAAATCTTGCAACCTTTTGCGAGCTGATTCTTTCGTCATTTGATTCTCTCCTACTCTTTATTTTATTTGCTAATACGTTATAAATTGCCCCTCGAATCTAACTTGTTATCTGTCACATACGGTAGTGTCAAAGTGTCATATTTGTAGGTCATGACTATAAAAACAAGCCGTACTAAGCTCTTTTTTATGTCATGCATCATAAGATTGATCAAGATGTACAGCCGCTCAGGTGAAATTGCTCGACGCTGAGGATGCCTGAGCGGTCCAGTCCATTCAGGCACTTGCCTCTCAAGGAATCGTTAGACCCGGATACCAAGATTAATTCTGATGGCTCCTTTACTTCCGCTCGATTTAACCTTTGGCTATTAAGCTCTGCCTATTAGACATAAGTAAAAAAACGCTGTTCTTTCCTTATAGTTATAGGAAAGAACAGCGTTTTTTCATCCCTGTTTCAGTGTCTGAGGTGTTCTAACATGATCATAAATAAAAGCTGTATATATTTATTATCTATGATGTCCCCATCGCAATCCAGAGAATCCATCCCTCACATATCTGACCCGATTGTCTGCGTTCCACCGTAAGCACTGCTGAATTCCTCTGGCGCTGTGTAACAGACACCGTCACTCCCGGTACGCTCGCATTAGCGGTGATGACATATTGTGTGTCTATAAAGGGCTTCTCAAATCCAACGTTTACTTCACCTGTAACCGCCTGTGCAGGTAGATAAAAAGAAATGCTGCCACATTGGGGTGAAGTCGCTTTGTGAAAAGCTAGATCTTGCTCAGGCAATTGCATTCGCTGCTTTGGACGCTGTCTTCCTTCCGCGATATGAATACTGGTTATGGAACAATCCAGTAGTGAATCTTGCTCGTTCTGATCTTCCGCCTTCATAGACGTCATGTCGTTATCCGTTCCGTATTCGGTATCTGACTCAGGCACAGACAACAGCAGCACAGAGGCTCGATTCATCTGCATCGCTTCTTCCAGCGTTTTGGGAAGCTTATGCTTTCTCCATGCTGCTTCCTCTATAGCTTGAATCGGTGGATCCTTCTCTACAGGGACAGCTGCACTTGTCGTTCCACGATGAGTGGTTCTGTGACGGCCAGCAGGCGATGTCGCCTTCTCCTTGCTTACACGGGGAGAGGGAACTGTATTGGAAAGGTTACGCCGTGCTATTTTTTTATCCTTAGGGCTAGGGTTCGTGCGATGGTTCATGATGACCGCTCCTTTGACACAAGAGTGAACAGCGGGCGCTCCGCTTCGTTCACCCAGGTGGGAATCATGGCCTAATGCCTATGAGGTAGCCTATGCACGTAACCACGACCATGTCACTCCGTTGCGCAGTCTGTTATGATTTGAGCCCAGCGTTGTGCAGAGTGCTGCCATAAAAATTGTCTCCGCACCTCGTCCAGCCCGGCTTCTCCCATCTGCTGCCGTAATCCGGGCTGCTTGAGCAACCTAATGATGGCGTCAGCCATTTCTTGCTCACCGCGTGAGGGGTACACAAGGCAGCCTGTCTTCCCGTGCTGTATAACCTCCGGAATACCACCGATTCGTGATGCTACCACAGGCACTCCTGCCGCCATGGCTTCGAGATTGACCAGCCCGAAGGCTTCAGCTTCAATTGAAGGAACAGCCGTCACATCGGCTAACTGATATAACGAGGCCAATGCCGGATGCGGCACATAGCCCAGAAAGCGCACATGCCTCTCCAGCCTTAGTTTACGTATCTGCCGATGCAATGCCGCCGTGTACGGCGTGAGACGGTCGTGACCATAATAGGCGCTACCGGCTATGAGCAGCAACACGTCCGGACAGGTATGGACGACACGGCGGAGGGCGTTCAGCAGCCGATGAGCTCCCTTCCCTGGCATCAATCTGCCTGCATATAACACGATTCGGCGGCCAGACCAGCCGAAATCGTCCAATCGCGCCGACCTGAGCGCTTCTGCTGCAGGGGTCCACCGTGGTAGGAAATCGCCGGGATGAATCCCCAGCTTGTTGATGACGATGCGTTCCCTGACCGCATCGGGACTGTCAGCGGCCACAGTTGCCCCCAAATACGCACTGTTCACAATAATGCGATTCATCGCGAGCAGTATCCTACCCATGTCCTTTCGTTTGAGGTGAGGCTCCCGGATGAACGTGGTGGAATGCAAAGTCAGCACAACTTTGCGATCGGGCAATGCCTCGCGAATGGCATACGCAAATGCGGGGCGGTTGTGTACATCGATTACCGCAGGTAACCATCTCTTCAAATCAGCAATTACCTCGCGAATATAACTTGCTCCCCGCGTATAGCGCATACAAGGAATTCCGTCAATATCGCCGTGATCCGGTGTTTCTGCCCCTTTTATGCCATAGATCTGCGCCTGAAGCTTATGGCTAGCTAGCGGTACCATGTGAGCAATTACCCGCTCCACTGAACTGCTGCGAGGCGAAGGTATAACAAAAGAGCCCGGTGTAATGACTGCTACCTTCAGTCTCTGCATCACCTTACCTACTTTCCTCACCTTATTCCTTGACCCTTCAACACTCATCTTGTATCATATCGTTCCCTGCTCTGAAAGGTGCCTGGCTTCTACTTTGGGCATACCGCAAGGCTAGCGTCCATGCCTGGCCGACCTTTGATACATATGATGGACTAGAACCATAGTATGGTCAGTTGGAATGACGATAAGGAGGGCGGACATACTCATGTTGCATGTCGGCGTCATGCTCAACCCGGTAACTTATCGGGGCATTCCCGTCATGAAGACGCGATATGAATCCATCGCCAATTACGAAGAGGCCGGATTAAGCCACGAGTTAATCCCCTGCTTTCTTCGTCTGGAAGATATTCATATATCGACCGGAACATGCCGGGCTTTTGTTAAAAACGGCAACGAGTATCGGCAGATGACTCTCCCGTTGCCGCCAGTCATCCACAATCGGACTCTCTATCGGCAAAATGAAAATGCCCGCGACATCAACAAGTTGGTACACAAGGGATTTTATATTTTTAATGAACAAAATCGTTTTCGCAAAGATCATATACATGCAATTCTACAGGAAGACCCTCTGCTGCACCCCCACCTCCCCAAAACATTACAGGGCAACCTGTCCTCCATCCGTACCTTAATGGAGCAGACGGGGGATGTTGTAATTAAACCTAGCAGCGGCAGCGTGGGTAGAGGGATTATGCGGCTGAAGCATTCCAGCGGAAGCTGGACATTGCAATGCGCTCATCCAACGATACCTGAACGTTGGTCCACCCTGCGGTTAAATGTCGGAGAACTCCCTTTATTTCTGCATAAGCGACTGATGCATGTGCCTCATATCGTACAGCGAACCATTCCGCTTGCTCTGTGCGACAATCGTCCATTCGATATCCGTGTGACGGTTCAGCGCGGATATGGCGGAATTTGGGGGGTGACAGGCATGTTTGCCAAAATTGCACCATCCCACACTTTTGTCTCCAATGTAGCCCAAGGCGGTACGGCACGTTCCCTCCCCGAGGTGTTATCACGAACAGAGACAGTTCAAAACTCAAACATAGCCCGGCTGATGAATGAGCTAGAGAGACTCTCCTTGCAAATCGTCCATCGGTTGGCACAACACCTGCCCCGTCTCGCCGATGTCGGACTGGATCTGGGCATTACGCATGAAGGCAAGATTGTTTTCATCGAATGCAATGGTCGTGATCAGCGCTATGGCTTCAACCAGGCAGGTATGATTAATATCTGGAAAGAAACGTACGCTCAGCCGATGGCTCACGCCCGCTGGCTTCTCGAACGACTGTCTTCATCAGGTACCGAACGTTCACCCGACCGCCCCCTGTATTGATTTACGTCACATTCTGTGTCAATATAGTTCAGAGCGGCCGGACAGGTTCCGGCCAAGACGGCTCGGATATGAACAAGGGGGATCTGTAATGGCAAAACAGTGGCTGCGGCTTATGACGGAGCTATCATCGCGCAAGTGGGTGTGCCGGATTGTGGGCTCCTTCGCGCAAAGCGGTGCAAGCCGACTTTTTATCCCCACCTTTATACGTACGTACCAGATCCAGACGCATGAGGCGGAACAGGATTGGAAAGAATACCGCTCCCTGAACGCCTATTTTACACGCAAATTAAAAGCGGGCATGCGCCCGATTGATACGAACGCCGAGGTGATGACCAGTCCGGTGGATGCACGGATTACTTTTACCGGCCCAATTACGTCCGGCACTCTTTTGAATGTCAAGGGACAGGACTATACGCTGGAAGAACTTCTTAATCGCTCTCCACGTCTCGAGAAATACACACACGGCTATGCTTTTGTGCTTTATCTGAGCCCGACAGATTACCATCGCATTCATGCACCGGTATCCGGTACACTGGTTGAGAAGGAGCATCTGCGCGGCAAAGTATATCCAGTGAATGACTTCGGCTTGCAGCATATGAGGGGAGTTCTTAGCCGCAATGAACGACAGATTACGTACATTGCCCACGAATATGGTGAAGTCGCGGTCGTCAAGGTTGGCGCAATGAATGTGAGCAGCATCAAATATACAGATGAAAAAGCGGTCTCATGGACAAAAGGCGACGACCTCGCCTATTTCGAATTTGGCTCAACCGTCGTTTTGCTAACTGAAAACGACACGTTTGAGCCCGACCCCGCATTGAAGCTGGGGGATGTGGTGAAAATGGGACAACGTCTTGGTAGCTTTCGGCACGATTCCAAAGCCTAAATGACGGATTGTAACAAAAAAATGAAAAAGGACCCAGCGTAACTGCTCGGGTTCTTTTTCATTATCTTTTGCATTCGTCATGCGTTAATAGCCTTATCGAATTTCAGACGGACTTTTTCCTGTATACTGCTTAAATTGGCGGCTGAAGAAAAAGATGTCACGGTACCCCAGAGCCTCTGCCACCTCGGTTACATTCATTCCGGCATGCAGCAATAAATGCTGCGCGCGCTCAATCCGCATGCTGATAATATGAGATTGCACGGAAACACCCAGCAGCTCCTTGAATTTTATCGAAAAATAACGCGGTGACAGCCCTGCCCGTGCTGCCAAATCCTCAACGCGATGAGGAAGTCCAGGATGCTGGCGCACATAATTGGCCGTTTCTCGAATGACCTCGGTCAGCTGGTTACTGGCCTGTTGCTCCTGCGGTTCCTTACGGTCTGCACGCAGCAGATGAATCATCAGTTGCTTCAGGATCAGCCTGCCTTCCTCGTCAGCTCCATAGGCACGTTCCAGACGCAGACGGACATATCTGGCAAGCATGTGCTCCACCTCGAACGTTTCCTCCAGCATACGGTAGCTCGCTGGAATTTGCTTGGGTTGCTCGGTGAGATCAAAATGAATATAAGTAAGTATGAGCGGCTTTTGCGGATTATGTGTGGCACGGGTATCGTCTCCTGGCTTGAACAGAAAGCAGCTGCCCTTGCTCACCGGATAGGCTTCCCCATTTAATACAACCGTTCCTTCTCCGCTCCATACATAAAATAAATCATAGTTTGGCATCGGCTTCTCGCGTACCTGCCATTTCCAGCCCGGCTCGCACACGATTTTGGCAAAGGCCGGCAGCAGGATAAACGATGACGCAGATGTATCCAGCAAAATCTGCACCTCCTTTTGTTCATCTCTGGTTGTCCTGTTATCCCGTCATTTTATAATATAAGCGCAGCGCCACGATTAAGCAAAAAATCCGCTTTTGCGGCCCCTGATGCTTGTGCGTGACGCTTACCGTGTGTAATGCTATAATATGTAATCAAAATGACTTGGAAGGATGAAACGGGAATGAATCCACTGGCAGCGCAGTTAAATCAAAACATTCAGACAGGCAACGAGCATGTATATCAAATGCTTTCTCTTTTAGGTAAAGAGATTTATTTTCCAAAGGAAGGGATTTTGAGTCAATCTGCCGAAGCAGGGAAACTTGCCAAAAAATATAATGCTACGATCGGGATTGCTACTGAAGGCAATGGCCCTATGCATTTGGAGGTTATTCAGGAAAAGCTGTCCGCTTATAGCCCCAAGGATTTATATCCTTACGCTCCTCCGGCGGGCAAGCCTGAACTTCGTAGCGTATGGCGTGAAAAAATGCTAAAGGAAAACCCTTCGCTGGCTGGAAAAGGTTACGGCCTCCCTGTAGTTACGAACGCGCTGACCCACGGTTTGAGCATTGTTGCCGACCTGTTTACGGATGAAGGAGATGCTGTCATTTATCCGGATAAAAACTGGGAAAACTATGAACTGACTTTCGGTATTCGCCGTCATGGACGCTTAGTGAATTTCACGTTATTCACAGAGGATTACCGTTTTAATAGTGAGGGATTACGCGACGCACTATTGGCGCAGAAAGAATACGGCAAAGCGATCGTTGTACTGAACTTCCCGAACAACCCGACAGGCTACACACCGGGCATTGAGGAGGGTAAAGAAATTGTTGCTGCCATTCAGGAAGCGGCTGAAGCAGGCATCAATGTCGTAGTTGTGACAGATGACGCTTATTTTGGCCTGTTCTTTGAGGACTCCCTGCATGAATCACTATTCGGTCAGCTAGCCGGACTTCACCCGAGAATTTTACCAGTCAAAATTGACGGAGCTACCAAAGAAGAATTCGTTTGGGGCTTCCGTGTCGGATTTATTACCTTTGCTTCGGAGCATCAAGATGTACTGAGCGCACTGGAACAAAAAACACTAGGGATTATCCGGGCAACGATTTCGAGCGGTCCTCACCCGTCTCAAACCTTCGTACTGGATGCACTTAAATCACCTGATTTTGAACAGCAAAAAAATGAAAAGTTCCAAATTATGAAGGGGCGGGCTAATAAAGTCAAAGCGTTGCTCGATAGCGGAAAATACGGAGATGTATGGAGCTACTATCCTTTTAATTCAGGCTATTTTATGTGTCTCAAGCTGAACGGCTTGTCTGCTGAACGACTACGTACACATTTGCTGGAACAATATGGAGTAGGGACAATTGCACTGGGTGAATACGATCTTCGTATCGCATTCTCCTGTATCGAAGAAGAGTATCTAGAAGACCTGTATGATATTGTGTATCGTGGTGCACAAGATTTGTTGAACGCCTAAGCTGTATCAGGTTAAATATATAGCATAAATCAGCGGTATGCCGGATATCAGGGCATACCGCTTTTTGCTGGCTTGAACCATAGTCACATCCATCCAAACAGTTTATCCTTCCGCAGCGAGCAGAGATTCCTCTGCCAGTGGCAGCAGAATGACGACCTTCGTTCCGACTCCAGGTTCACTTTCATAGCGTATACTCCCGTTCATAGCTTCAATGATTCGAAAAGAAACGACGGTTCCCAGCCCTGTCCCTACCTCTTTGGTCGAAAAAAACAAAGTCCCTACTCGTTCGAGATGCTCCTGGCTCATGCCTTTTCCAGTATCCCTGATACTCAGACATGCCTGTTCTTCCTGAATTGCCAGCTTTATGTATACCCTGCCCCCGTCTTCCGCAGCTTCAATCGCATTTTTTGTCACATGTATTAACGCCTGTAACAGTTGGTTACGATCTGTATGTACGTAAATTTCATTCCTTAGCTCTGTATACAGCCTTACGCCTTGCTTGGTTGCCATTGGTTTCAGAAGTAAAACGATCTGTTCAACCATGCCCGAAAGGTCCATCCGTTCTGTGTTCCCGATCTGTGGTCTGGACAAGTTCAAATAATCGCTAATAATTCTTTCAGCCCGATCCACCTCTGCCAGTGCCAAAGCAACATATCTGCGATTTTTCCCTTCTAATCCTGACTGAACCATTTGCAGGAACCCTTTTACCACTGTTAAAGGATTCCGTACTTCATGAGCCATAGAGGCTGCCAGTTCACCCAACGTATTCAGACGCTCGGCATATTTAATTTTTCTTCTCATTTCTTCCCGCTCCAAACTAAACTCCATCCAGAAAGAAGAGGCTCCAATACTTAAGAATTGAATCACACCGAACCAGAGTATTGAGCGAATCAGCTCAATCTCATCCTCATCCAGTCTGCCATTGATCCAAGAATGTATCAAAAGAAAAATCAGCATGACCCCAGTGATCCATATACTCATTACCATATTCATGCCCACTCGAAGCAACATACTTTTGAGCTGCATAAATTTTTTTCTTACCAAGAGAGGTCCCAAATAACACAACATCATGCTCGGAAGCCCCACCACCATAGACTCAGGGCCTACATACATACGAGCCATTACCATTAGCGTCACATTCATTAGCCCTGCCTTAGGACCAAAATATAAAACTGAAAGAATCAAAGGAACATACCGAAGATCCCAATATAATCCGTACCAAATGTACGAAAATATAAGGCAAAGCACTGAAGAAACACCCAGCACCCCTCCCATAAGCAACGGGGCATGCTTCTTATGCCGATGATCCGACAAAGCACTGTATACGAGTAACGGTACAAACACAAGAAATATGTTTACGAGCAGCTTATCTACCAGCATCTCGTCCTTCCCACTTTCTAAGTGATAATGATTACATACTTCTTCTATTCTCGATAATACGTACCTTTTCCTCTCTCATCTCCTGGAACTGATGAAAAATATAGGGCGATTCGGCAACGCACCTGAGCATTGGCCCACGCAATCCGAAAACCCACTTCATAAGATACGATGTATCCTTTATCACAATGACCGAGAGGAGAATGAGCATGGGAGCAGAAGAAACAAGAGGCGGTTATGGTGGTTACGGAGCATTCACAAGCACAGGAACCATTTTGGTACTGTTCATTTTGTTAGTTATCATCAGCAAAACAATCTTCATCTAAGCAAACGATATCTGCACCCACGACTACCATAGCAGCAAATGCACAAAAAAAGGCTAATTCGCAGACAGCTCAGCTTTTGCTGCTTGGCGGATTAGCCTTTCCTTTATTCACCCAGATCTGGATCACACTTCTTCCTCATCTTGTCCGTCCAAACGCCATTTTTTGGCTTGAGTGCCTCGAATCAGCAACACAACCAGAACTCCCCCAACCAATGTGAGCAATGTAGTCAGCAGATCTTCCGTTCCTTTGGCTAGAAAAGGAAGCCATAGCACCACAGCAGCCGGCAGCGTCAACCGAACAACAAAGTCAAGAAAAGACGCACGGCGACTATGCACAGGAATCGGATATAGCTGAAGCCACAACGAATCCTTGTGGTACTGTCTTAATGAAGTAATCTGAACACCTATGAGGAATATGAAAAATAAATATACGGCAATCCCGATCCAACCAGCATGGGTGATGTATATAATTAATAGACCCAGAATGCCAAGCCGAATGACAATGCCTGCTGGCTCTGTACGCAAGAACGTTTTGAATAACAAATAACGGTATGCTCCCCTTCTGTTCCAGGGTATGTTACCCCCCAGCCAGGACAGCCAGCGGCGTGGCGTCACTCTCTGCGTAAGGGCAGGTACATCAACAAACCAGCCCAACGTACGCATCACGCGAGCAGCCTGCATCCCCTCTGTGCGGATCAGTTTTTCCCAAGCCACTAGCAGTTTGACCGGCAAACGCAGCACAAGCACATATACCACGCCGACCAATAGGATAAATGGCAAGCTGTGTAGCGGAGGCTGCCATAGCCAAGCGGCTACCGTCAGCACAGCCAGCACCCACCGCAGCAGACGATAGCCTACACTGCCGCCAACCGATACCATGCGAAGCTCTTGCCAGCCACCGTAGCTGAATAGCAGCTTCAGCAGCACGAGCAGCAGCAGAGTCAGTAGCAGCGGCTTAGGCGCAGCATCACTGCGGATATACAGCGGCCACAAGATAATCGTCAGCAGCAGCAGACCGAATATTTTATACACCACGCCCCGAATCCGGCTGGCCTTAAAATACTGGTGCATCGCGTGCTCCTGCGGACGAAGAAAGACAATATCGGCTGCATCCAAATACGTTCGAAAGCTCGCATGAGCAATTGGAATAGCTACAATAAGCATAATCCAGCGGATGGGCAAATCCGGCGGAATATGCATCAGTAAGGACGTGTACCATGCGGCAAAGGCAATCAGCGCAAAGCCGAAGACTACCGCTAGGCCGCTCTGAATGACATAGCCCAGATAAGGCAGCACCTGTCCCCAGAACGCTACACGTCTTTCTTTATGCAAACGTTGCAAATCCATGCTCATTCCCTGCCTTGTACCAGCTCATAAAATGCATCTTCCAGCGGCATGCCCGGCTTACCCGCTTGTGCTGTCACTTCGTCCAGCGTACCCTGTGCGATGATGGCACCCTGATGAAGCACAATGAAGCGATCGCAATAATTTTCAATCGTAGACAAAATATGAGAACTGAGCAAAATAGACGAGCCCGAACGCTTCATCTCCAACATAAAATCAAGCAAGGAGCGAATGCCAAGCGGGTCCAATCCCAAAAAAGGCTCATCGATGACATACAGCGGCGGTCCTGCTAAAAATGCGCACATAATCATCACTTTTTGGCGCATCCCTTTGGAGAGATGCATCGACATACTTCCACTTTTATCCCGCATGCGGAACAAGTCCAGCATTTGATCACTGCGCGTACGGAAATCTGCCTCGCTGACCCCGTACGCTCTGGCCGTAAACTCCATATGCTCCATCACTGTCATTTCAGGATACAGTTCTGGAGCTTCGGGTACAAAAGCAATAGCTCCCTGATACGCTTCGGGATTCTCATCCTGCTTATGCCCCTGCACGCGAATTTCTCCTGCCTGCGGTGTCATTAGTCCCAAAATATGCTTCATGGTCGTACTTTTCCCGGCCCCGTTCAGACCGATCAGTCCCACCATTTCACCCGGCCTCACATCAAGCGTAATCTGATGCAGCACTGGACGCTTGGCACTGTACCCACCGGTCAGTCCGTTAATTTGCAACACAGGCTGTTGTTCCATGGCTCCCCCTCTTCTCCCTTATTTGTTCGGTTTTGATCCTTTTTCCTTCAGCCATCTTGGCGCACCCTTGTTTTTGCGATCACGCTCACGCTGTGCCTTTCCTGCCTTGGATAAAGCTGCTCCTTTGCTCTTGCCTGGAGCTGAACCGTTCACAGAATTCCTGCCTGGACGGCCGCTATCATTCCGAACAGGTGCTTTGCGGTTTTCCGTCGACGCTCCATCAGACATGGATCTGGTTTCAGATGGCCTTACAGGGGCACGCTTGGCATCGGCCGGACGCGGCACCACAACTCGACCTCCATAAAGCGCACGCTCTGCAATGTCAATCCCCAGTTCACGAGAAAACTTACGCATGATAAATGTTTCGCGGTCGGTCACCACCGACACTACTAATCCTTTGCGTCCCATACGTCCTGTCCGCCCTGCGCGGTGAACATAAGCTTGACTATCTGTAGCCGGGTCAAAATGAATGACCATTTCAAGTCCTTCAATATCCAGACCACGGGCTGCCACATCGGAAGCGACCAGCACTTTGAGCTTGTCCTCGCGGAATCGGGCCAACACGTTGCTGCGCGTGACTTTATCCGCATCTCCATACAAGGATGCCGTAGTTAGACCCATGTGCTTGAGCTTGGCTTCAATCTCTCCGATGGCATTGGTCGTATTCACAAATACTAGCGCTTTTCTCGGATTAAAATGACGTACCAAACGGCGCAGCATATCCACCTTATCCCGTTCTTCGGATACAAAGTAGTAGTGTTCCAATCCACTGGCCGTCTTCTGGTCAGGATCAATTCCGATTTCTACGTAATCCGGCATCTCCCGCTTTGCCAGCGCCTGGATTTCATCGTTCAGCGTTGCGGACAGGAATACCAATTGACGATCACGCTGGGCGGAGCCCAGTATGTTGGTCACATCGCCTGCTCCGCCGAGCTGGAACATCTGATCCACCTCATCGATGACAATCGTTGTAATATTGTGCATCTTCAGCTTTTTCGAAGCGATGAGTTCCCGTACACGTCCTGGTGTGCCCACCACAAGCTGCGGGTGATCCTTTAGCTTTTCAATTTGCCGTTTGATAGCCGCCCCACCGATCAGACCCAATACACGGATTCCACGATGCTCTCCGTAGCGCTGACCCTCACGTACAATTTGCATGGCCAACTCCTGGCTTGGAGCCAGTATCAGCTTTTGTGTGGCCTTTTTCTGTGGGTCAATCGCTTGCAGCAGGGGTAGCAAATAAGCCAGCGTTTTGCCTGTGCCGGTTTGTGAGCGCGCTAATACATGCTTTCCCTTCATTATTTCCGGTATAGCCTCTGCCTGAACTGGCGAAGGCTGTGTAATTTCATGCTCGGTCAGTTTGTCCAGCAGATCTTGTTCAACGCCGAGCGCTTCAAAATTCAATGTCATGAAAAGGTCCAACCCCTATACGTAAATTCGTTACTCTCCATTATATGCGAAAACAGCCCTGTTACCAAATCACAAAAATAAAAGATGTCCCTCGCCATGCCTAATGGCTACGGGACATCTTTTATTTCTTATTCATCACGCCATGCCCCAGCCTGTCGATCAGTCTGGGAGCTAGCTGATACAGCTTGAGAAAAGGAGATACCCACTGTGGCAGATTAACCTCCTCCTTGCGAAGCTCCATCGCTCTTACGATATGCTGTGCTACCTTATCAGGTTTCAGCATAAACCAGCTAATATTCCGCACATAACCGCCTGAAGGATCTGCCAGCTCAAAGAACGGGGTATCAATCGGTCCGGGGTTAATCGTCGTTACAGTCACTCCACTTCCGCGCAGCTCTTGCCGGAGCGCATTGCTGAAACCGAGCAACGCATGCTTCGTGGCTGTATAAGAAGCCGATTTGGCTGTTCCGATTTTTCCGGCCATTGATGCTACATTCACAATCTGCCCATCGTTCCGCTCTGTCATTTGCGGCAGAAACGCCTTGATGCAGCGAACAACCCCCATATAGTTCACGTCCATCATTTGCTCAAACTCTGACAGGGCGGTTTCATTAAAATACTCAAACTTTCCGTACCCCGCATTGTTGAGCAATATATCAACCCGTCCGTACTCTCCCAATACTCGTGCAGCAACAGCCTCTACCTGCTCCTGGCGGGTAACGTCCAGTGGAATCAGCTCATGCCTGCCGCTGATTCCCGCAGATACTTGCTTCAGTCGCTCCTGCGAGCGCGCTGTTAAAATAGGGATTGCGCCCTTTGCGCTCAACAACTGAGCACAAAGGGCGCCAATCCCACTGGATGCACCTGTAATCACAATTACCTTATCCTGCAATGTACTCATGGTCATCCCTCCACATTAAAGAAACTCACTTCTTTAATATTAAGAGATCATCACCTGAATATCCAGCTCACCGATTCCTTCCACCGTAAGCGGAATACAAAGGGCACGCTGTGGCACGAAAGTGGTCAAGTTTTCTGATTTCATGACCTGCGGAGGGGTGATATCCACGACAATTCCTTGGCTGGACAAAATGGTACTGGCATTGCCACTAATCATGTTGCCCAATTCCGAAATCGCGCTTTTCCCCATTTCATCAATTTCAGTCAACACAAATCCGCCCATCATCGCTGATACCATACGTAGCGCCACCTGTTCATTCAGGCCGAACACAATATTTCCGCTAAGCTGTCCGGTCATCCCGATCATAATCCAAATGTGGTCGTCCACCAGCTCAACATTTTTCACACCGAGATTTCCGGGTAAAGGAGATACTTGGATCAACTGTTCAATGACCCGTCTCGCCGACTCCAAAAAAGGATTTATCACTTCTGCCTTCACGATCATTGCGCCCCTTTACGATGGGCTTTTAGACACACAACAAAAGTCCCATTTAAATTTGAGTTTTTTAGTTAAATAACGCTGTTTAACGACTCGACCTGTAATAAAATACTCTCTCTATCACTTATCGACAGCAGTCCGGCAATTTTTTATAGCTAAATCACAAAAAATTGTGAGTAATGTCCTATATCCTTGCTTCACACCGAATTTAGATTGGTTATTTTTGAAGCATATCAGGACTTTAGTCTTTATTTCCCAATATACCACACTTTACGGTGCATTGCTCCGATTCATTGCCCTTCCTGCTCGAATAACCTATAATCTAATGAAATAAAGCATAACGATGGTTTTACATATAAACAAGTAGATTGGCTAAACTCAGTCTATATAGCTGCGACAAGCTAAAGAAAAGAGAGGAGGAACTTCATGAACATCAGTCAACTTGAAACGCTTATCATGATTTCCAAAACGATGAGCTTCCGTAAAGCCGGAGAACTTCTCAATTTGACGCAGCCGGCGGTGTCCGCCCAAATCAAAAGTCTGGAGGATGAGTTCAAAACCATTCTGATTGACCGCAACCAGCCCGTCACCCTGACCGACCGGGGAGTTGTTTTTTTGGAACACGCCGAGCGCATATTGGAGGTTGTTGAGGAATTAAGACAGAGATTGTACGATCTGAACGAAACACCGCAGGGCCACATTGCGCTGGGTACCACAACATCCATCGCCATTCAAATTTTACCGCGTGTGCTCTCCTACTTTCAGGATCAGTTCCCCCTCATCAAAACCTCCATTCAATCCATGGCTTCCTCAATGATCTATCAGCAGGTGGAGAACGGACTTATTGATGTTGGTATTGGTTATCTGATCGAACGTAATCCTAATCTAAGCACTTCGGTCCTGTATTATGACTCCTTTGAACTTGTCGTGTCTCCTACGCATCCGCTGGCCTCGCAACCACACGCTACCATTGAAGCCCTTCGGGAAATTCCGCTCATTCTGCTCTCTCCCGATACGGTAGGACGGAAATTCGTGGACGATGTTTTTAAAAAGCACCAAATCGTGCCCCATGTCGTGATCGAGTTGTCCAGTAGCGAGGAAGTCAAACGGATGGTCGAAATCAATCTTGGTGCTGCCATCATTTCCAGACTGTCAGTCACTTCTGAACTGCGTACAGGTACATTAAAAATGATCCATATCCCCGAGTTGGAGGTTAGTCATCCGGTAGGGGTGATTTATAAATCCGGCCGATATCTAAACTCAGCAATGCAGCAATTTTTAAGCGATCTGAAGGGGATGCCTGAGACGAATTTCACCAGTTCTGAATAACGTAATTCGCTATGAACAACATACACATATAAACCTTGCTTATGAAAGGAAGACAGTCTATGAAATTTGATCTGCACACCCATCATTTCCGCTGCGGTCATGCAGACGGCAACATTCGGGATTACATCGAAGCAGGTATTCAGTCAGGCTTACAAGCTATTGGTATTTCCGACCATTCCCCTTTCTTATGCAGTGAAAAGGATCAGGCTTTCCCTAAAATATATATGGCCAAGTCACAGCTTGCTGAATATGTAAAAGAGGTACAGGAGCTTAAGAAGGAATACGAGGGCCGTATCGACGTGCTCCTTGGATTGGAAACGGATTATTTCCCTGACTATGCTGAATTGTATCGTTCCACTTTGGCTCCTTATCCATTTGATTACCTCATCGGGTCGATCCACAATGTCGAAGGGGACAGCATTTTTAATCGCAACCGTTGGAAAAAATTAAGTGACGCTCGTAAAGTCGAGGTCAAACAAGCCTACTATGCGCTCATTCAGCAATCTGCGCGAAGCGGCATGTTTCAGATTTTGGGGCATATTGACGCCATGAAGGGGAATTTCCCTGCCTTTTCAGACATTCCTGCCGATGAAGCTATTGACGAAACCTTACGGGTGATAGCGGAATCCAATGTGGCGATTGAGATTAACACTTCAGGTAAAACCAAGCTGAGTGGCGGATGGTACCCGTCTGCTTCTATTTTAGAAAGAGCGCACCATTTTGGTGTGGAGGTCACTTTTGGCTCGGATGCCCATAAACCTTCGCGGGTAGGCGATGATTGGGAAGAAGTAAAAGCCATGCTGAAGGAGATCGGCTTCCGGGAATGGGTTTATTTTAAAGAAAAACGTAAAATTCCTGTGGCGCTTTAATATGTATTAAGGGTGGGAATCGCTGTTGCAATGGGATGCTTAGGTATTATATAGAGAGTAAAAATCCCATTGCAAAGGCGAACACTAACGCTTCTCCAGATTTCAAATCCTCGCTCTGTCACCAATCGCCTTAAACCGTACAACCCTAATCTTTTAAATAAACAACAACTTTGTGTGAGGAGAATTACATATGCAATTGGAAGATCCGATGGACAAGCTCAAAAAGCTAAAGCACGACATCACGCGATTTATGCTCATTTATAAGTTTGCGCTCGACGAAATGGAAACCAAGATTGAAATATTAAAGCAGGAATTTCAAGCATTGCACGATTACAGCCCCATTGAGCATACCAAATCGCGCCTTAAATCTCCTGAGAGCATCATGAACAAAATGCTTCGTAAAAATAGCGAGTTATCGCTGGATGCGATCAAAAATCATATCAAGGATATCGCGGGCTTGCGTATTACATGCTCTTTTATATCTGACATTTATGATGTCAGTAACATGCTTCAGAGACAGAGTGACCTCAAGGTGCTGGAAATCAAGGATTACATCAAGAACCCCAAGCCGAACGGTTATCAAAGTCTGCATTTGCTGGTTCAAGTTCCTGTATTCATGTCGGACTGTGAGGAACTGGTCTGCGTAGAGGTGCAGATTCGAACTATTGCGATGGATTTTTGGGCAAGCCTGGAGCATAAAATCTTTTATAAATACAACCAGTCTGTTCCCGAGAGTCTAACACGTGAATTAAAGAACGCAGCGGATTCCGCTAATGCGCTTGATCTCCAAATGGAACGTCTGCACCGTGAAATCAAGGAGATTAAAGACGCCAGAGGCGAAGAAGACTCTATGGAAGAGCTCCGAAAGATAATGATTAATAATCAGCAAATTACGGTACCTGCCAATTTTTTGAAGCTTTTAGGGGAATAAATCTTGCGTCCTGTATCCTTTATATTCCTTCGTCCGTCTATCTTAATATAAATGAAAACCACAATGGGAGTGATGTAAGTATGAGAAAGGTACTTGTATTGGGTGGAACTCGTTTTTTTGGCAAAAGATTGGTGGAACGTCTGCTGGAAAGTTCTGAGCACTCCGTTACCATCCTCACGCGAGGCCATACAAGCGATTCGTTCGGTGACCGGGTTCAACGGATCTGTACAGACCGTACCGACCCGCAAGCGCTCGCTGAGGCGGTAGGTGAGCAAGTATGGGATGTTGTTTATGATAATATTTGCTATTCTCCAGACGAAGCCAGCGAGGCGTGTCGTATTTTTGATGCTAAAGCCAAAAGGTATATTATGACCTCCAGCCTATCCGTCTATGATCCAAGTCCGGAAGCGCTGACAGAGAATATCTTTGATCCTCAGACTTATCCGGTTCGTCAGGGCGGGAAGGACGATTTTACATATCAGGAGGCCAAACGGCAGGCAGAAGCGGTTTTTATGCAGCAAGCTACGTTTCCTGTAGTGGCTGTTCGTTTTCCGATTGTATTGGGAACAGATGATTATACGAAAAGACTCCATTTTCATATTGAACATGTTCGTACAGGCCAAGAAATCGGAGTACCTAATTCCACAGCTCATATCTCATTTATTCGTTCCGATGAAGCTGCAGATTTTCTGCTTTGGCTTGGGTCTGCTCATTTAAAAGGTTCAGTCAATGCTTGTTCCAACGGTACAATAAGGATAGGAGATATCATTTCAATCATTGAACAGGTAACCGGAAAACAAGCTGTGATCCAAGAAAAAACAGCAAACGAGCATATGTCTCCATTCGGTATAACACAATCGTGGTATATGGATACGACCAAAGCCCAGTCAGAGGGATACTCTTTTCTTTCCCTAAATGAATGGCTGCCAGAGCTGGTAACCAGCCTGAACCGTACCTATGAAGTATAAAAAAAAGAGGACCCGAATAATCGGGTCCAGCAACATATATTATTCAAAAGGGGGTCATGTCTGTATTGTACCCGTCCTGTGTTAGAGTTGTTTTGCAGTTATATTTCATCTTTGTAACAAAATATTCCAATGACATTTCTACGCATAATCCCCTTGGGTCATCGAAAACACCAACACACTCGGCACCTCTCCTGAAGGATCGTAGGCACTTATGGTGCGCAGCAGGCGCATCTTATTTTTCATAAGCACGCGCATGGAAGCGTGGTTATTCTCTTGGCAACGGCTTTCGATCCGCTTGAGCTTTAAAGAACCGAAACCAAATTTCAGCATCTCTCCCACGACTTCTGTAGCCAGTCCCTGCCCCCAAAAAGGCCGATCCAGAATATAGCCCAGTTGTGCCTCACCCGTTCTTTCATTCCATTGCTGAAAAGAAACGATACCGAGCAACGGTGAGAAGGTCCGTTCGTTGAATTCATCATGCAGATTGCTTTCCCCTGTCTCTCTCCGATGCCATTCCACCGCGAAATGCACGGAATCCAGTGAATCAGCAGATATTTTAATTTGCGCAACCAGGCGCTTCATCCTTGCATAGACTGGCTTGCGAATTCGATTCACATATTGGATTACCAATGGATCGGATAAGATCCGCTCCAGCGCAGGATAATCCTCCGCTTTTAGCTGGCGCAATCGGACTCGGCGAGTGTAAAGCTCCGGCAGTCCGAGACGAAGCATTTCTCTGGTCAGCACAATGTTCCCTCCTGCGGATGGATTCTGCTCTTAGCAATGCATATTTCTATACTTAATCCAGGTCCTGAATTCCTCGGTAAATTCCGGTACGCAGCTCTCGAATATAATATGGCAAAGAAGGCACACCCGCCTCTTCTGCTTGTTTTACTGCCAATTCTATATCATACGGTACACGTACAAAATGGATAGAAAAAGGCGTGAGCTGCTCTTCTCCCCATTGCCCCTCTAAAATGCAGTAGGAAGCCTGGGTGATATCCAACGGGTTCCCAACACTCCCAACATTAAAAAGTGTTTTTCCCTGAAAATGCTGGATAAAAGCATTATGCACATCACCATATCCTACAACCTCTGGAGCAAAAGGTACTTTTCCACTTTCTTCTGCGAGCGGATCGAACATGGCAAGCCTTTTGGCTGGCTCATCCCATGGCTGCACGCGGTGGTACACACTTTGCGGCGAGGCATGCACCAAACGGATGCGTCGTCCGCTCATTCTGAAATCATAATGAAACGGTAACTGTGCCAAATACTGTACTCGCTCTGCACCCAAACGTTCGGCTTGCCAGCTAAAATTGAGATCATCCGTTATGCTAACCAGCTCATCCCAATTGCCCCGAACGACGATTTCACAATGTTGGCGGATAGCATCCAGAACCTCGCACGGGCTGGGCCCTTTGCCGATCAGATCCCCCAAACAAAACACACGGCTAATGCCTCGGGAAGCAATATCCTCCAGCACTGCCTCACAAGCAGGCCAATTGCCATGAATATCTGAAATGACAGCAACACGATCCATCTGAATCTCACTCCTTTGTCCGAAACAACTACATCTCTACACTACATTCAAGCCAACATTATGTAGTTCCAACATATAAGATGAAGAAGAAAAAAAGATCATGGCCTATTGGCCAGATTTTAACGTGATGACACTAAGCTCCGGTCTACACAGCACACGAATCGGCAAATGTGTCATCCCAATGCCTCGACTGACATACAGTGGCATTCTCTCCGTCCCCACATGGAATAATCCCTGAATGTACTTGCGCCCACCCGGGGGCGGCATCGGTGCTCCAATAACAGGCAAACGTACTTGTCCCCCATGCGTATGTCCTGACAATTGAAGATCAAAGGACATTTGCGCCGCCACATCTGCATAGTCCGGCTCATGCATCAAGAGCAGCTTACACATCTCATCAGGCAGTCCGTGGATAGCACGCTTCGGATTAGGCTTGCCCATGATGTTATCTTCTAACCCGACAATGGCTACACGCTGTCCTGCACGCTCTACAACCGCATGCTCGTTTCTCAGCAGCGTAAACCCGGTTTTCGGATACAACTCCTGAACTCCAGCGGGTAAGCCTCTATAATCATGATTGCCCAGAATAGCAAACTTACCAAGGGTAGCGTGCATGGAAGCCATAACTGGAACAGCAGCCTTCATCGATACGGAATAGTCATCTACAATATCACCTGTAAAACAGAGCAAATCCGGCTCCAGGCCTGCGATCCGGTCCGCAAGCTCGCGCAGATCCTGCTCATCCATATGAAAGCCCAAGTGCACATCGCTGAAATGCACCACCCTAATTCCGTCAAATGCAGACGGAAGACGAGGAAGAGACAAACTGAAGCGTGTAATCTCCAAATGATTAGGCTCCCATAAGGAAGCATATCCTCCAGCCAAGAGTGCAGTTCCAGCTGTAGCCAGAGCCGCCTTTTTCAAAAAACGACGACGGGAAGGATTGGCTGGCTCATTTGAAAAGGAACGCCGCGAAGAACCGGGAGGGCTAGCGGCCTGCTGATGTGGGCCATCCTGGCTCTCGCGGCGGATTTGCGGCGTCTTCCCCATTTCGTTTCCCTCCTTGCGATCTATTCACTTTTTGAAAAAAATTCATATTTCGGAAGCATCACCGATGAGTGGACAACCACTGCTCTGCATAGTCAACCAAATCCCGTTGCCTTGCGAAAAAACATGAAGCCTCTCCGATGTTCACCCGTGTGAAAGACGAGGGACAGTCCCGTTCAAAATCAAGTCCCAGCTGCTCAAAATCATCCGAGGTAATATTATAATCTTGAAAAGACACCCACGCTTTGGCCCCATCCACCATCATAGGAGCTTGATGCGTGATGACTTCACGTCCATTGTAGGCTGTTCGATATTCTGCCAAATGCAAGGACGTGTTGCTGTCATGTCCGCAGCCCAGCAGCAGTACATAGGCGTCAGCTTCATACAGCTTGGCCAAGGGTGAATGCTCTCCCAGCCCAAAATCAAGCTCATGCGCTTCCAGCAAGCCTGAAGCAGCAGGTCCACGCGCCGCCAGAGAAACGTGTGGATGCCCGCTGCGCACTGTTCCCGGCAGGCCACGGAACGTTTCTACAATGACGCCCATCCCTCCAGTCACCGTCCAGGCTGGATCATAAGCCGGCATTTCCTCGCGCACCAGTTCCCACCATGACTCATCCAGAGGTGGG
Organism: Paenibacillus ottowii; assembly: GCF_050516475.1. Taxonomy (NCBI): domain Bacteria; kingdom Bacillati; phylum Bacillota; class Bacilli; order Caryophanales; family Paenibacillaceae; genus Paenibacillus; species Paenibacillus ottowii. The sequence goes on from NZ_CP191577.1 coordinate 4,289,618, forward strand.
TTCATCCAGATGGACGGGTCTGACAAGTCGTGTGACTGTGTCGGCATCACCAACGTCCCTTCCGGGCCAATCGCCTCGGTTAATGCAGCAAGAATGGCGGAGGTCCCGCCTGGAACAAAGCGTCCAAAACTTCGCATCGAAGAGTGAACAAGCAATGTCATGCCGCTCCGAACTCCCAGATCCCTTAATCCTTTTAATACATCCGACCTCGTAACAGGCCGTTTCGTTATCGGTTGCACAGTCACCTGTCCAGCCTCCTTTTCTCCAAAAACGATACACAATATCATAATTATACCATAAGTGCTATTCCGCACTCCTTCTCCATGTTACCCTCCATTGTTTCTAAGCGCAAAAAACAGGCCTTTCTCCGGTTTGGAAAAAAGCCTGTTTGTTACCTCTTGGACTGACTGTGCTACACTGTCAGCCAGCGCTTGAACATATGCTTGGTCGTTTGCTTGTTCATTTCGGCAATAGAAGTTGTCAACGGAATGCCTTTCGGACAAGAGCGCACGCAATTTTGTGAGTTCCCGCAGCCCTCCAGCCCGTCGTCCGTCATCAATGCCTCCAGGCGCTCCTCCTGATTCATTTCTCCTGTCGGATGGCTGTTAAACAGGCGAACCTGAGAGATCGCCGCAGGTCCGATAAACGTCGTCTTCTCATTGACATTCGGGCATGCCTCCAGACAGACCCCACAGGTCATACACTTGGATAGCTCATACGCCCACTGACGCTTTTTCTCTGCCATTCTAGGACCAGGCCCCAGATCGTAGGTACCGTCAATCGGAATCCACGCTTTGACCTTCTTGAGCGCGTTAAACATCCGGCTGCGGTCGATGACCAAATCCCGTACGACCGGGAATGTGCTCATCGGCGCAATCGTAATCGGCTGCTCCAGCTTATCGACGAGTGCCGCACAAGCCTGACGCGGCTTGCCGTTAATCACCATGGAGCATGCTCCACATACTTCCTCCAGGCAGTTCGACTCCCAGCACACGGGAGTCGTCTCTTTCCCGTGGCTGTCGACCGGGTTACGCTGAATTTCCATCAGCGCGCTAATCACGTTCATTCCCGGTCGATAGGCCAATTCAAATTCTTCCGTATAGGAACTGGCATTAGGCTCATCCTGACGAGTCACAACAAACTTCACTGTTTTGTTCGATTTCACTGCTTGCTCCGACATCTAGATACACTCCCTTCTGTTATTTGCTTTTGGAATAATCCCGAACACGCGGCTTGATCAGCGAAACGTCCACAGCCTCATACGAGATTTGCGGCCCTTCCGGTGTCCAGTCTGCAATCGTTGTTTTCAGAAAATCCTCATCATTACGGTCCGGGAAATCCGGCTTATAATGAGCCCCGCGGCTTTCGTTGCGCAACAGCGCCCCTTTGGTCATGGCCTCGGCCAGCTCCATCATATTCCACAGTTGACGTGTAAACGCTGCACCTGCATTATTCCAGCGGGAAGCGTCATTAATATTAATGTTGGAATAACGCTCCTTCAGCTCCTTGATCTTGTGGATCGTAGCTTCCAGCTTGTCATTATACCGAACCACGGTCATATTGTTCGTCATCCACTCGCCCAGCTCTTTATGAAGAACATAGGCATTTTCCTTACCGTCCATATGCAAAATACGTTCATACTTCTCTGTCTGCTGATTGACTGCCGCATCGAATACCGAAGAAGCTACATCCTGTGCAGACTTTTTCAAGCCCTTAATATATTCCACAGCCTTCGGTCCAGCCACCATCCCGCCATAAATGGCCGACAGCAATGAGTTTGCACCCAAGCGGTTCGCTCCGTGATACTGGAATTCACACTCACCAGCCGCGAACAGGCCCGGTATATTCGTCATCTGATTATAATCGACCCACATGCCGCCCATTGAATAATGAACAGCCGGGAATATTTTCATTGGAATTTTACGCGGATCGTCACCGACAAATTTTTCATAAATTTCAATAATGCCGCCCAGCTTTACATCCAGCTCTTTCGGGTCCTTGTGGGACAGGTCGAGGTAAACCATGTTCTCGCCATTAATCCCCAGCCCCTCATCAACGCATACACTGAATATTTCACGGGTCGCAATATCGCGAGGCACCAGATTTCCGTATGCCGGATACTTTTCTTCGAGAAAGTACCAAGGCTTGCCGTCCTTATATGTCCAGATACGACCGCCCTCTCCCCGTGCTGACTCGGACATGAGACGCAGCTTGTCGTCACCAGGTATAGCCGTCGGGTGAATCTGAATAAACTCACCGTTCGCATAGCGTACGCCTTGCTGATACACCGCACCGGCAGCCGTACCCGTATTGATGACAGAATTCGTGGTTTTGCCGAAAATAATGCCAGGACCACCGGACGCCAGAATAACTGCATCCGCTGCAAAAGTCTTCACTTCCATCGTACGTAAGTCCTGCGCGCAAATCCCTCGGCAAATGCCTTCATCATCCAGTACAGCCTGTAAAAACTCCCAGTTTTCGTACTTGGTCACCAAACCTGCAGATTCCCAGCGCCGGACCTGCTCATCGAGAGCGTACAGGAGCTGCTGTCCTGTCGTCGCACCTGCAAAGGCTGTCCGATGATGCTGGGTACCGCCAAAGCGGCGGAAATCCAGCAGTCCTTCTGGTGTCCGATTAAACATGACGCCCATGCGGTCCATGAGATGGATGATGCCCGGAGCCGCTTCGCACATCGCTTTTACCGGCGGCTGGTTAGCCAGAAAGTCACCGCCATAGACTGAATCATCAAAGTGAATCCAGGGTGAGTCTCCCTCACCTTTGGTATTTACCGCACCGTTGATGCCCCCTTGAGCACAAACGGAGTGGGATCTTTTGACCGGAACCAAAGAAAATAAATGCACGTGGACTCCCGCCTCTGCCGCCTTGATCGTAGCCATTAGACCCGCCAGACCGCCGCCCACGACAATAATGTTGGATGCTGCCATTTCTGCTCACTCCTTCTTTTCAGGATTTGTACGAAATCCCCTTTTCCAATCTAAAATAAAATCTCAACACGATGTATCAATTAAATGACTCATTTACAGTAGCTGTTTAAAAGGACCGTATTGCACCAAGGCTGTGGCCATTTGCTGGAATTCCGCGCTGCGGAATGCAAACAGAGAGGCGATGAAGCCGATCGACACCACCACAAACAGGGTCATACAGATGTAGGAAGATACCTTTTGGGCACGTGGTCCCACGGTAATCCCCCAACTGACCATAAACGCCCATAGACCATTAGCAAAGTGAAAGGATGCCGAAACGACGCTGATTAAATACAAAATAAAATAGACCGGATTCGTCACTATGCCATGCATTACGCCGCCTAGCTCCTCATGAGTTACATTACCCAGGGCCACCTGAATGCGTGTGTCGTATACATGCCAGATAATAAATACAAACGTAATGACACCGGAAATACGCTGGAACAAAAAGCGCCAATTGCGCGAATAGCCAAACCTTTTGACATTCGGGTCAGCCTGATAAGCGATATACAAGCCATAGATTCCATGGAACAGTAATGGCAAGTAGATAAATAATGTTTCTAGCACAATAACCAGTGGCAAACCATTCAGGAAGGCCACGCTGCGATTAAACCCTTCCTTCCCGCCCTCCACCGCTGTGAAGTTCGTCACCAAATGCTCAACAAAAAATAGAGCCAATGGAATGACGCCAAGAAGCGAATGCAGCTTTCTGGAATAAAATCCTCTCATCTAGGTCATGCTCCCTTCTCCCAATAATAGCGTTTTCAATAGTAATATAACATATAAAATGACAGTTCCCGACAGGAAATGTCCAACAAGGTGTCCCTTAAAAGGAAAAACAAAAGTGTGAACATCTTGTGTCGCTTTCATGTTACTCCTTTTCGGCTTATAATGGAATTGCAATATACGTATTAATTATTATGCCTTTTTTGCATATAGAGAGGAAGTGGATGATTTGTTTGAGGATTTGAACGCTTTTGCCGTCGTTGTCGAGCAGTCCAGCCTGAATAAAGCCTCCAAACTGCTGAATCTGTCCCAACCTGCCCTGTCCCGTAAAATTGCCAAGCTGGAGGAAGAGCTGGGTGTCCATCTCTTCGATCGCCGCGGCAAACGGCTCGAAATTACATCGACTGGCCGATTTGTATATACTTTCGCGCTGGAGCAGCGGCAACGACAGCTTCGTTTCTTACAAAAGCTCTCCCAGCACAAAAATGAAGCTCAAAGCATGCTTACACTGGGCGCCAGTCTCACGACACTCCAAACGACGCTGCCGACCCTTGTCGAAGCTTTCATGAGCAAGCATCCTCAGACTGAGCTGAAGCTACTCACCGGCAAAACGCATGAAATTGTCGCCTTTATACGCGACAAAAAGGCAGACGCCGGTATAGTCGGGTCTGCCATTCATGAAGCCGGACTGCGTTGCATTCCGTTATTTGACGATCATTTGGAGCTAGTCGTTCCCATCGGACATGAATTAACAGCCAAGACAGGAACAGTCTCGATGAAGGATTTGCAAGGATTGCCGATGATTATTTTCTCCAAAGGAACCTGGTACCGCAGCCTAACGGATGACTTGTTCCAACGCAGCGGCATTATGCCGGATATTCGTATGGAGATTGACTCCTTTGAGGCAATTGTACGCCTGCTTCCCACCTGCAAGGCATCCGCTTTGCTGCCCAAATCCTATTTGCGCAGCGAACTGCTGCGAGATAATGGACTTACTGCATTGTACTTGCCTGATTTGAAGGAGACACGTCGAACGACCTCCCTCATCTACTCAGAAACGGCCGATCTCGGCCCGACAGCACGACGCTGGATTAGCGAGACGCGTGCATCGTTTGCAGGCCACCGTATGGTGTAGAGGGTCTAACCCTCTTCATTGATGTTAACAACCTCATCCTCAAAGCGGCCGATATTATCGTTGGAGCCGATAATGACCATAATATCGTCTGCTTTCAGCCGATCCATAGCTGTTGGTGCGATTAAGATACCATTCGCCGTATGAAGCGCCACAATACTGCAGCCAAAGCGGGTGCGAGCATTTAATTCTGCTAACGTTTTGCCATTCAAACATGCAGGCACATTGAGTTCCACAATGCTGTATTCCTTGGACAGCTCCAAATAATCGAGCAGATTAGGCGTGACCAGTTGATGCGCTACCCGGATACCCATATCCCGTTCCGGATAAATGACCCGGTCCACACCAAGCTTCTCTAACGCACGTCCATGTAGCACAGATATGGCTTTGGCTACGACTTTTCTCACACCCAGCTCCTTCAGCAAAATGGCGGTCAGGATGCTTACCTGAATATCATCCCCAATCGCAACAATGCCGCAATCGAAATTACGGATGCCCAGTGATCGCAACGCATCTTCATCTGTGGCGTCTGCTACGACAGTATGTGTCAGGATCTCACTCATACTGTCAACAACATCCTCATTCCGATCAATGCCTAGCACCTCGCACCCCATATCCACCAATTGCAAAGCCAGGCTTGAGCCAAACCGCCCCAAGCCAATGACTACAAACTGCTGCGTTTTCATATCTACTCGAAAACTCCCTTACCCTATAATTATTTTACCTTCTGGATGACGATACAATTCCTTACCCTTTTTCGGTCCCAGGGCATAAGCCAGCGTGAGCGGGCCCAGCCTGCCTGCAAACATTGTCAGAGTAATCACCAGCTTGCCTACAACTGTCAAATCAGGTGTAAGCCCCATAGACAGTCCTACCGTACCAAATGCAGACACCGTCTCGAACAAGATCATCAGAAAATGATGATCCTCGGTTGCGGACAGAATCATCGTCACGCCGATCACGAACAGCAGCCCCAGCAATGTAATGGTCAAAGCCTTATAAATTCGTGCTTGCGCAAGTCGATACCGGAACAGCACAATATCTTCCCGTCCCCGCAGCATCGAAAACACCGCTCCAATGAGCAGGGCAAACGTAGTGGTCTTAATCCCGCCTCCAGTGGAGCCAGGCGAAGCCCCAATAAACATGAGTATGATGATAAAAAACTGCGTTGCCTGCCGCAAGCCTGCAATGTCCAGCGTATTGGCGCCTGCGGTACGGGGGGTAACGGACTGGAATAAAGATCCCAGCACTTTCCCCCCCCAATCCAGCGAGCCAAGCGTCTTCGGATTCGTAAACTCAAATACAAAAATGACGAGCGTCCCGACTACAATCAGAACGGCTGTCATGCTGAGCACCACCTTGGTATGCAAGGACAGTCTCTTGCGCTTGCGGTATTCTACCAGGTCTGACATCACGACAAAACCAATACCACCGGAAATAATGAGGAACATGGCTGTAAAATTAACAATTGGATCATATACATAACCTGTCAGGCTGCGAAATTCACCGAACAAATCAAAACCAGCATTATTAAACATGGAAATCGCATGCCAGATTCCAAAATAAATCGCTCTGCCTACCGGCATATCAAACGACCAGCGAATCGAAAAAATGGCTGCACATACGCCCTCAATAATCAACGAGTACCATAGGACCTTGCGGATCAATCCGACAATTCCCTCGACAGAGGTCTGATTCATCGCTTCTTGCAAAATAAGGCGCTCCCGCAAGGAAATGCGACGTTTGAACACCAGCCCGATCAAGGTAGCCATGGTCATAAAGCCAAGACCGCCGATCTGAATCAGCGCAACGATAACAATTTGACCAAAGGTTGTAAAAAAAAGTCCTGTATCCTTAACAACAAGCCCGGTTACACAGGTCGCGGACGCAGCCGTAAACAAGGCGTCTATAAACGCAAGTGGCTTCCCCGTTGTATTGGAAATGGGCAGCATTAACAATAAACTACCTATAAGAATGATAATAGCGAAGCCTGCAACGAATATCTGCGGTGGAGAAAGCCGAAGCCAGCTTGCATTGGGATTCATTTATTTATCACTTCTCTCCTAAATCCTAAAAAACTATAAAAACAGTGATTTAATACGGTGTAAACCCGCTACGCGTTCCATTTGTCTTCCGATCGTCGCTGCCCCTGATTTTTTAATTTTCCAAACCTTAAATAACTATAATTAGCATTCCCTGAAAACAGGAAGAATGCATGTTAAACACTACCCGGCCCCCTATGCTATTGGCGGGCAGCAGCGAAGGGGGCAGAATTGTTCTGAAGAAGCGGAGCGTTTGCCTTTATCTCCGGATTTTAACCATAAAAGGGTTTATACAATCAAAAAATCCGGGGATAACAGCAATCGGAAGAATAATCTGAACCCGCAGCGGCCTAACCAATCCAAACACTTTTATACACACAAAAAAAGACACCGGAAAACCGAGTGCCCCTGACTTGGTTCCTGCCCATAGCCTACGAGGTTAGCTGACGGATTCGGACAGTACAGTATGCCCTATTTACACTCCCGTTCCATCTGGATCGGCTGTAAAATTCACCCCAGTAACATGGTTCCCCCGTTTTCTCATAGAAATTCGGCTTAAATGTATATCATTACCTAACATATTTCATAGGCATTGCCTCAAGATTATAATCCTTCTCTATCCAGATCACAAAATCGATTTCGTCGAAAAAACGTGAAATTAGCTTTAATTTGTGAATGGGCATCGTTTAATCACAGCTTATCTAATTTTATTAAAACTTTACAGTGCTTTCACTCTATTTTCATGAATATCGCTGGTCTGTTGGCGGGAACCTGTGCAGTATGATATCTTTAATGGATGTTCTTATTTACAGATTAAGGAGGAAACTCATGAATCCTATCGGGAAACCGGTCGTGCTCACGGCCAACTTCAAAAAATTAGGCTTGCTGGGCGGGGTTGGCCTGATTTGCTTTTTTATCTTTCAATTGCTTCTTCCCTCGCTTAGCAATCCAAGTCCGGAATCATTGACGAATGCAAAGGTCATCAGCAAACAAGAAGCAGTCATACACGCCCTCGACTTTGCCCGTTCCGAACTGGGCTATACGGAATCACAGCCAGAGAAGCCGGTTGTGACCTATCAGGCTGAAACGGATTTATACGGTTATTTATCCAGAGAAAAACTGCTTCAACAGTACGATCGCACATGGAAAAAAAATTATCCTTATGAAACCTTTCGGGTTGATTTGCCTGATTCCTCAGGGAAGGGCAAGCTGCAAATTCATGTGGATTTATCCACTGGGAAGGTCGTTAGCTTTAAACGGATCACCTCCAGCACCAATTACACACAGGCTGATGTTTCTACGGATGAACAAGCACAAAACAGGCTTGTACGTATAGCTGAGGGCGACATGACGCTCGAAGCCAAGGAACAGGCTGCGGCGATATGGATCAAACGCTTTGGCTTTAAGCCATCCGAATTAAAGCTCGCGACCACTGAGGGGGATGGTGGGTTGAAGTATACCGTGGACGAAAAGAAAATCGGCGCCTCGGTACTTACACTGGCTTTTACTTTTGAAGACGGGGATGTTCGCTCGTTTACCCAAAGCTTTTCGGCCCCTTCGTCCTACACCGACTATGTTAAAAAGCAAACATACTGGGCAAATTGGATGACTTATGCGGGTTATGCCCTATTTAGCTTTGTTCTGGGCGTGCTTGCCATTGTGTATGCGTCACTCACTCGACGACATACTTCATTTGTACGCGGTATTGTTCTGTCCATTGTATACTTTATTGCTAGTGTAGCTGGGACAATGAACATGCTGCCTTTGCTGCAATCTGAAGCAGGCAGTAAGGGTATGCTTATCTTTCTTATGATATTCCAGATTGGTGTAACCTTTTTCATGGCTGTCGCCATCTATTTCTCCTTGGTCGGTGGTGACGGGCTTATGCGTCAGGTTGGACTCAATGCATGGCCACGTGCCAAAGAGCCTGGCTACGGGCTGTATGTACTTCGCAGTATGTATGTTGGCTACTTGTGGGCCTTCATTTTACTCGGCGTACAATCCATTTTATTCTTTGTACTAGAGCGCACATTTAATACGTTCTCCACAACAGACGCCACGCAATCCCCTTACAATATGGCTTATCCATGGCTACTACCGATTATGGCCTGGATGGCAGGGATTGGAGAAGAGACTGTCTACCGTCTGTTTGGTATTCCGATGGTCAAAAAAATAGTCAAAAATACGTTTGTTGCTTGTCTGATCACTACGCTTATTTGGGCACTGGGACATACGCTTTATCCGATCTATCCGGTAATTTCCAGACCTATTGAGCTGACTTTTCTTGGTTTGCTGTTTAGTTTTGTGTTCCTGCGTTACGGCTTTATCGCCGCTATGTTCAGCCACGTTATTTTTGACAGCATACTCATGGGGCTCAGCGTAATAAGTCTGGGAGACACTGTAAATGTGAGCGCCGGTCTATTCTGGATCTTACTTCCGGCTATTGTCGGTTACATCATTTATTGGTTTAGCCCTAAAAAGCCTAATCGAATCATGTTCGAAACCGTGAAAAAAGAGGAGCCGTATCCTACGACTCCTCCTCCCGAAGGGCAGCTATAATCTGCCGAGCAAGCTTATCCCCAATAGAGAGAGGCCGGAAGTCTTCGACACTGGCCTCTCTTATTTTTTTGAGCGATCCAAAATGCTTAAGCAACAACTTACGCCGTTTCTCTCCGATGCCCGGAATGGAATCCAACTGGGAAGTTACCATTGATTTGCCGCGCTGCTCGCGGTGGAACGTAATGGCAAAACGGTGAACCTCATCCTGAATCCGTTGCAGCAGATAGAATTCCTCGCTATTGCGTGCAAGTGTCACGGCTTCTAATGTTTCCCCCTTCAGTAGTTGGGAAGTTCTGTGTTTGGCGTCTTTCACCAAACCACATACAGGAATAAACAATCCTAATTCATTTTCCAATACATCGGTTGCCGCTTTTATTTGTCCACGTCCACCATCGACAATGATCAAGTCGGGACGCTCCAGATTTTCCTTCAGCACACGTTCATATCGACGCCGAATAACCTCGCGCATCGTTTCATAGTCATCGGGTCCCTGCACAGAACGGATCTTGTATTTTCGATACTCCTTCTTCGCAGGCTTGCCATCAACGAAGACGATCATGGCCGAGACTGGATCGGAACCCTGAATGTTGGAATTATCAAACGCCTCTACCCGATGCAGACTATCCAGCCCAATGGCACGTCCCAGATTGCTTGCAGCTTTGGAGGTTCGCTCTTCATCACGCTCGATCAGCTTAAACTTCTCATCCAATGCAACACGTGCATTTTCCGTAGCCATACCCGTCATTTGCTTTTTCAGCCCACGCTGTGGCACAAGTACTTTTACATCCAACCATTCAGCCAGAGCGAGAGCTGCCGCAGATGGGTCCTCCAATCCACCGGATAGTTGAGTTTCTGTTTCTGTTTCTGCATAAGATGCACGTGCTTCGGCTACCCGCAGTGGGTCAGCAGAAAGGTCAGACTCCGTTTGTAATGCTTTCTCATCTGTAATCCCTGTGGTTTCAGCCGTAGTTGCACTGTAAAGTTCAGTTTCGGCTGCAATCGGTTGATCGACATCAGCCGCTTTTTCTTTCATCAGCTTTGGAGAATCTGGCAACAATATCTCCTGCGGCACCGCTGGGTTGTCACTGTAATATTGCGTCACATAGGACATAAAATCGCTGTACGCTTCACCATAGAAAGGAAAAGTCGACATATGACGCTCAATCATTTTCCCCTTGCGGACATATAGGATCTGTACACACATCCAGCCCTTATCAACTGAAAAACCAAATACATCCCGGTCCTTCGCATCAGATGTGGTGATTTTCTGCTTTTCCATCATTGCGTCGATGCTAATAATCTGATCCCGCAGCTCCTTGGCACGCTCAAAGTACAATTCTTCCGCGGCCTCCTGCATTTTGCGCTGAAGATCCTTTTTAATTTCCTCATGTCCACCGCTCAAAAAGGAACCAATCTCCTGACTGATCTGGTCATAGGTTTCCTTCTCGACCTCTTTCACACAAGGTCCCAAGCACTGGTGCATGTGATAATACAGACACACCTCTTTTGGCATTACACCGCACTTGCGTAACGGATACATACGATCCAGCAGCTTTTTCGTCTGATGTGCCGCATATGAATTGGGGTATGGTCCAAAATATTTCGCTTTATCTTTCAGAACGCGACGGGTTACCTCGAGCTTGGGGTGTGCCTCGTTCGTAATTTTCAAGTACGGAAAGGTTTTATCATCCTTCAACAGCACGTTATAACGTGGTTGGTGCTTTTTAATAAGGTTGCACTCCAGAATGAGCGCCTCCATATTGCTGCCTGTAACGATATATTCAAAATCACGAATATCGGCAACTAGTCGCTGCGTCTTGCCATTATGGCTACCTGTAAAATAGGAACGGACCCGGTTTTTCAACACTTTGGCCTTGCCGACATAAATGATGGTGCCTTCGCTGTTTTTCATCAGGTAACAGCCTGATGCATCCGGCAGCAATGCTAATTTGTGCCGTATATTCTCCAGCGCCTTCTCCTGGTTCTGCAAGTCCTCCGCATAGGATTTCATTCGCCCGGTTCCTCCTTCCATTCTTAATTCTTAATAGCTGCTCAATCACTACTTATATTATATAGAAATAATGCACAAAAACGCCCCCGGTATATATAACCGGAGGCATTAACTGTTCATGGCGCTCCACCAAGCCCCCATAGGAGCATGGGTTACATTCCATGATTATTGGTGTTTGGTAAGCATGCTTTTCAATGCTTCTTTGGAGTTCAAACCTACCACTTTATCAACAGGCTGTCCGTCTTTGAAGACGATCAGGGTAGGAATACTCATTACGCCGAAACGGGAAGCAGACTCTGGATTTTCATCCACGTTCACCTTTGCGATTTTGACACTATCGCCAACTTCTGTGGACAGATCCTCCAGAATTGGAGCGATCATTTTGCAAGGACCGCACCATGGCGCCCAAAAATCAACCAAAACGGTTCCTGTGCCTTCGACTTCTGCGTTGAAGGATTGATCGGACACGTTAACAATTGCCATTGTATGTTCCTCCTTTATAGAAAAGTCAAGATTATTATAACCTGTAATGTCTGATTCGACACCTTTTAATTATATCACAATAGTTTTTTAATTGTAAGATATCAAAAGAGCAGACGATGAACGATTACCCTCGCTGATTTTTCCCCTTAACGGTAATCACATCTACAAAAGGACGAATCCGGTCCATCAAGCGTTGTCCCTTGTACATTTCCTCTCCGTCTTTGCTTGTAAAGCTAAGATGCTTCTCTAGCCCTTGCAGCGAGTAATTGGAAGTATAGAAGGTCGGTTTGCGGTTCATTCGGTAATTTAAAATGGAGCCCATTACATGATCCCGTACCCATGGACTCAAATTTTCAGCACCAATATCGTCAAATACGAGCAGATCACAATTTTTAAGCATTTCGGTCGTTTCCTTAAGCTTCTGCCCATCCTGAATCATGGACTTTAAGTCCTCCACAAAATCAGGCATGTACACAATCACACCGTTAAAACCCGATAGAGCCAACTCGTGTAGCAGATAGCCCATCAAAAAGGTTTTACCCGTACCAAACGTACCTTCCAGGTATAGCCCTTTTTTTAATAAGCCCTGGCTTTTAGTTTCTTCAATATAGCGGAATACCTGATTAACTGCGGGTACTCGTTGCAAATCCTTGCGCGCAATTTCAACAGCATTATAACCTTCCAACAGCGCACGCTCATCCACATAAAAGCTTTTAATTCGCTGACGCACCCGTTGTTCATGCTGGGAAGCAACCAGCTTGGCACACGGAGTCCGAATGTCCACAATTTCCGCTGTTCCATTGGGGTACTCCACGCCCAGCTTGCAAAAGTGACCCTGAAAATCGTTAGGACACCGTTCCAGTCCCGGACAATTGTCGCAATTTCGACGATCCCGGGTATACTGAAAGAGCATGCTCATATTAAGTCGCAATTGCGTTTCGTCTACATCAGGGTGTGCAGCACAAAATTCCTTCACCAGCGGATCATTTAGAACCTGATCGGCTACACTGCGAGTACGTTGGCGAAACGAAGGGTTCTGCATCTGCTGAAGCAAATCACCGAGTGATTCCAAGAACGCTCCTCCTTTCTAAAATGTGCAGAGTTATGGGGGAGAGACGCTTCGCGTGCAGATTGTTCTTCCGATTGCTGTTATCCCCGGATTTTTCCTATTGAAATAAAAATTTAAAGGTTAAAATCCGGGGATAAAGGCAACCGCTTCGCTTCTACAGAACAATTCTGCCCGCTTCGCTGCCGACCGCCATAAGTCGACACATATTTGAATTGGCTTCGCTTAATAATTTTATAAAGTTAAGTAGATTTAACATAAAGCTATCCACTACACCTTTTTTTGTTTACCGGATTGCATTCGTTCGGCTAGGCGAAGTAGTTCATCCAGCTCTTCCTCGGATACGGTTTCCTCGGAAGGCTGGTCTTGTACGATCGGAATAGATGGCTTGGCAGGGCCATTATTTTTGGCATACGTGCGGGATCGGCCCCCGGAAGAAGCAGTAGACTGTTTTCCTTTTACCTTGGCCTGATCCCTTATATATTGAACGGCTTTTTCGTAAGTGTTTACCTGCTTTAGCAGCATGTTGGAGGCAACGGCCTCGACAAAGTTGCGGTTAATCCGCTGATCGCTCCCCGATACGAGCAGTGACATTAAATAATGGATCAGCACATTGATGACTTCACCAGGCAGCTTATAGCTGATATCAATCTTCTCAAATATATCCAGCAAGTTACCGGGAACCGTTCCGGGGAAAAAGGTTTGCAGCAAACGGCGATAAGGCTCGTTGCGGAGCATCATATTATATTGGTGAATGTCACACTTGGCCGTAAACTGTGGTGGGACCTCTACATAAAACTCCATCTCCACAGCCTGCTCTGCAGGTGGCTCTTCAGGTATGGAAGTTTCCCTCTGGCGCAAGGCAACCACCTTGGCGGCCTGCACCTGCTGCTCCTCCTGACGCTTCCGTTCCTGCCTGGAGTGCTGGCTAGCCCGAAGCTGAAGCTCGTCGAGCAGCAAGTCGCCTGCTTCGGTAAAAATGCCGTCCTCATCCAGCAAGCGGCTGATATCCTGTACAGAGAGGTCAAATTTGCGGACCACGTAATTGACCATACCTAATTGCTCGTGTTCAAACCGAAGACGCTCCACATGCTTGCGATTGGCAGATTCACGCGGAAAACGAAGAATAATATCGGCATAATTCAATGCTTCCTCCGATTCGGACGCTAATGCTCCAGTCTGGCGGCTTGTGGACACCTCGGACAGCGCCTGTTCCAGCTCATAATCGATAACATGGGTGTTCAGTTCAAACAGTTCATAAAACGGAACCGAAATATTCTCTTTATTATAGGAAGATTGCGACCATTCGCTAGATTCCCTGCTCCACAACGATTCTCTCAGAGAAAGCACTGCAAACTTACCGATTTTGTCTCTCAACAAAAGGGTGAGGTGCTGTGTTCTGAAAAATTCAGCAGGTGCGAGCGGCGGCTGCATCTCATATTCATACATATAATCGTCCGTTTCGGGTGCATACAGCCTGGACGTCTGCAACAGACCAACAGCCTCCAGCTTGGAGGTCTGCTCAATCAAATACTTGCGTCCCTTCTCACTTGGCTCCAGTCCCAGTGTCAGAAAAAGTCGACGCTGTTGTTCCAACGGCGAATAACCAATCTGTCCGACTGGCACATGCTGGAACAACAGTCGATATAGACTGACCGCAAATGCGCCTACCATCGGCTGATAGACACTTCCCAGCATCAATTCATCCAACGCGCTCAAGCCAAATTCCCGATAAACGCAGTAGCGGTGGTTCTCAGTATAGTGCAGCAGGTTTTTCATCCGCATTCCGACATTCTTCCTTTCCTGACATAACGTTCTCCAAGATGTTTTTCTATTCTATCATACTTGCCCTCGGGTGGGACCAACAAAATAAGGGCAATTGTCCTCCTTTTTGGCAGCCGTATTCGTCCGAGTTCTTCTTTTTTCGAGAATACTAACTATTTTATGACTTTTGTGACCTGCATCATGGAAAAATAATATTCTTCACACTTCTTTCATTGGTGAAAAGCTCCAAATTGAGCTACAATATAATGGTTAAACATCACGTATTGGATACAGGAACATATACAGAAGTACACATATTTCGGCTAAGCCGATTACATTTACAGATCGTAAAGGAGTGTAGATCGTGAATCAACATCAATCTCAACAAACCCCAGCAATACCCAACGAAGTAACTTCCACACTGGAAGGATGGTATGCGCTTCACGATTTCCGGTCCATCAACTGGACGGCATGGAAAACCGCTGATGATGAAGAGCGCGCGGGAGCACTGGACGAGCTTCAAGAGTTTATGAAGGAATGGAGCGTGACCGAGGAAGCAGCTCTGGGCAGCTCGGCTGTCTATACTATAGTCGGACAAAAGGCTGATTTTGTCATGATGCACCTGCGTGAAACGCTGGAAGACCTTAATAAATTGGAAAATGAATTTAACAAAACAACCTTCGCCAAATATACGACCAAAACTTACTCTTATGTAAGTGTAGTAGAACTGAGTAATTATTTGAGCAAAGAAGAAGATCCAATGCAAAATCCACAAATTGTCGCACGCCTGAAGCCTGTATTAAACAAGGCTCGTTATATTTGTTTCTACCCAATGAACAAGAAACGTGATCTGGACGACAACTGGTACATGCTTTCGATGGACGAGCGTCGTACCTTGATGCGCAGCCACGGTTTAATTGGACGCAGCTATGCTGGCAAAGTAAAGCAAATCATTTCAGGCTCCATTGGCTTTGACGATTGGGAATGGGGCGTAACATTATTCTCCGACGACGCACTTCAATTCAAGAAGCTAATTTATGAAATGCGTTTTGATGAAGTGAGTGCCCGTTACGGTGAATTCGGCTCCTTCTATGTTGGCAGCGTGTTAAACGAAGAAACATTTGAAGACATGCTGAAGCTGTAAAGTACAAACGTCAGCCCAATTGCAACAACAATCAAGGATTCCGTGAACTCCCGCTTTCCGGGCACGGAATCCTTTTTTTACAATACCGTATAACTGATTATTGCATCACAGGCTCCACCACTACGGATGTATTCTCACTTTTCGCCAGCTTTCTTTTCTCCAGAGCAATCAAAATAAAGATAATAAGCAGCAAACCACTTAGTAAGACCAAAAAGCCTCCCAACTCGGGAATAAAATATTTTAAGCTCCCACCTTTGAAGCCCATACCTCTCAAAAACTTGAAATGCCAGGTCAATGGGAGAATGTTACTAACATATTGCAGCGATGCAGGCAACATAGCTACTGGCAATTGAGCACCGCTCAGCAAAAACGAGGGCAATATAATCAGCATGAGACGCGGGGAAGCTTTTCCCGGATTTGCCGCATTCCACCCCAAAGCCATTGCAAATAAGCTTAGATTAATCGTGTAGAGTAGAAACGGAATACTGATCTGCCATACATTCGCTTCAAACCGAAGTCCGCCGATCTGCTTGAGCAAACCAATGGACAAGTAAAAGGACACACATCCTACTAACGCATACGGTAGCACCCTGAGAATTAAACCGTATGAATGCTGCAACTCTCCTTTTAATCTTCCTTGCTCCCGCAATCGTGGGACAATTGTCAGTGTATTAGCAGCAATCAAAGAAATCATGATCGTGTTGATGAATCCCATAACCGAGGTCATCAATGTAGCATTGGTGGGATTATACAGCAGACGCTGCTGGAGTAGCATATTGGAAGTAAGTCCCGTTACCTGGCTCTCACTCATCCCCATGCCCTTTAGCCCACCACCAGCCAGAATTGCATTTTCCGTGGCAATGATCTCTGTGACCGCCGAGCGCAGATTCCCTGTGGCCTGACCTACCGTGTTATCTACATAAAAGCCGATGTTGCTCTGAACTCCCTTAAGCCTATTTTCCTCCAGACCTGCCGGAAGATAAATCACTGCAAAAAACTTTTCATTATAAAGGAGTAAATTCGGATCGGTTTCATTCTCTTGCACATAACGTACGTCGATATACTGGGATGCATCCAATTTATTAATAAGCTGACGGCTATAATTGCTATGGTCTAAATCGACTACAGCGACAGAGGCATCATTCAGCTGATTATTTTTAAAAACAAATCCAAAGGCTACTGCTACGACAATCGGGACGAACAGCATGACAAATACCATCTTGCCGCTGATCAATAGCTTCCATTCTTCTATAAATGCCTTCATTTTGTCACGACCTCTACCGTCATTCCGGGTAACAATTCAGGTGTTCGCCGAACATCAACCCGGACCTGAAAGGAGCTTACATCCGACAAACCTTTATCCCGACTCATTCTCATATTGGTATACTGCGGAGCAGAGGTAATGTATCTCACCTTGCCTTGGATATCTTTGTTTAAAGCTACGACATGCGAAGTTACATTGCCTCCGGCTTTAAACTGTGCCATGGAATCCTCATCCACATAAATATCGTAGTATAGTTGGTTCGTTTCAATAACGACACCTGTTGCCCCCGTAGCAACGATTTCTCCCATTTTAGGTACAATACGCGACACCTTGCCGTCCGTGGTTGCCTTTAGCACCATACGTCCACGCTGCAATTCCAAGGTTTTGAGTTGAACGCTTAATGCCTGCTTTTGTTGAGCCAGAAGATCTACATTGTATTCACTGTTTTTAACATCTTTTCGCGTTTGCGAGGTTTGACTCAGGGCTTCCCTGGCCTTTTCTGTTTTGATACGGGCCTGCTGACGTTCCTCAGCGGTTGCACCCGCCTCCATTTTGTCCAAAGCGGTTTGCTGCTGGGCGATACCGTTTCTGGCAATCTCGGATTGTTTGCTGGCAGCAGTAATCTGATTGTTTGCAATCTCAACCTGATCCTTGGCCGTATCTAATGCAATTTGGGCATTATCCAGTTGATTTTTGGCATTATCCAGTTCTGCTTTGGTTACTGCACCTGCATTGTACAACGCCTTGATACGGTCGAAATTCACTTTCGCAAGGTCAAGAGCCTCTTGTCTGGATGCTACTGTTTTCTGGGCAATCTCTGTATTTCTTTTGGCTGTCTCTACTCCTGTCAGAGCAGCATCCAATGATTGCTGTGCTGCTTCAATTGCCAGCTTTTGTTTTTGAATATCCTCTGCACGCGCACCTTGGTTCAATAAGGATTCTCCGGCTTGCGCAGCCTGAATATCCAACTGTCCCTGTTTTTCAGAACTTGAGATTTTCTCCGTCTGATTTTGCAACCCGTCTTTAGCCTGCTTTATTTTTACATCAGCTTGCGCAATATCCGTTTTTAATTTTTCAATTTGCAGGTCCAGGTCCACAGGATCAAGAGTCATGAGCACGTCACCTTTTTTAACCTGCTGTTCTTCTTTAACCTCAATCGTGTTTACTCTTCCTCCTACACCCTGAAAAGCAACATTTACGGTATCTGCCGTAAGCAGTGTGTTTTTTTGTTGGGCTGCCATACTCACAGCATCCTTGCCGCTCATTGCCATCAGCGTACCTCCAGTACCTAATGCGACAACAAGTAGCACGTACACAATGATCTTTTTATTCATTGCAACCAAACTCTCCTTCATGATGATTTAACCAATGGTAGTTAAAAAATAATAGTCAAAAATAAATAAGGAACCTGATAGTACGACGTCTAACTACTTAAGCCAGGAAAATTGATTATTCCCGTTTTATCCGCTCAAGTCCTGAGGAAAGCTTATTTAATAACGTAGCAAATAGAATATGATCCTCCTGCGTAAATTCATTCATTAGCTCCGAAAAAAGCTGGATGAACATCGGAATTTTTTCCGTCATTAACTGTTTTCCCTCATCAGTCAAGAAGATCGCGGTCATGCGTCGATCCGTCAGCGTACTTCTGCGGATGATGCCGTCTCGTTCCAGCTTATCAATTACGCTGGTTACTGTTGAACGAGTAACCCCTGAATATTCAGCCAGTTCTGATGGAGTCAATGCACGTTCATGTAAAAACAATGGCACTAAAATTTTCAGATTGCCTATAGATAACCCATATTCCGAGAGTCTGGAAGACACTCCATTGTACACTTCATGTGCTGCCTGCACGAAAAGTACGAACGTATTCAACGCTTGGGAGTCCACATTTGGAAACTTTTCGGTCAATAAATTTATTCTCTTGGGATCGGCATTGATTTTAAAATCAGAATTCAACGTGAAGCTCCCCCTCTGTAATTAGTAATCATACTATACGTCGTCTAATAGTTATGAGTCAATATCTTTTTTTCGTTCACCTAGATAAAAAAGGTCCCCAAGCTCCTTTCAAGGAGTCATGGAAACCTTTTGACGTTAGAAAAACCGCCCTTTTTTCAATACCAGTGGAATGCCGCCGATGATGAACAAGTAGCGGAGATCCACAATTTTTTTCAATTGTGCGGCCACCCAGCCTTTGATTTTGCGTTTACCCACTACGGCCACGGCTTCGCCTTTCCCAAGTGATGCAACTGTGCCCTTGTTGGAGAATACGAACTTGTGCAGCTCCTTGTTACGGAGCGTAGCGGCCAGATTTTTGGCACAAAGCACTCCTTGCTGCATAGCAATTTGGGCAGTCGGTGGATAAGGGCGTCCTTCCGGATTAAACATCAGGGAACTGTCTCCAATAATGAAGATATCATCGTGACCCGGCGCACGCAGAAAATCGTCGATCTTCACCCTTCCACGCATCACTTCAAATCCGGCTTTCTCGATCAGACTGTTGCCCCGTATCCCACCCGTCCAGACGACCGTACAGGCTTCAATTTTCTCACCCTCACCGACAATTACACCATCCTGCAAGCATTCCTTAACGGGAACTCCGATACGGAAGTTAACTCCTTTACGCTTAAGGACATCCATCGCATACTCCACCAATTCAGGATCAAACCCTGGTAATGCTGTTGGAGCTGCCTCGACGTTAATAATTTGAATTCGGTTAAAATCGATGTCGTAAGCTTTAGCCAACTGTGGCAGCCGATCCGCCAACTCCGCTACAAACTCAATACCACTAAAACCAGCGCCTCCTACGACGAAATTTAGGCGACCTGGCTTACCGTCATTTTTATACAGGGCCAGTTGGTATTCAATATGCTCACGAATCAAGCGCACAGAGTTAATACTGCGAATCGTCAGCGCGAATTGATCCATCCCCGGAATACCGAATGTCTCCGGCTCCCCGCCTAATCCGATGACCAAATAATCGTAGGATAGCGAGCCATCCTCCAGCACAATCTTTTTCTCCTTTGGTATGATTTCCTTAACTGTTCCTTTGACTAAATCCACCTTGAACTCATCGATTAGCTCCGCAATTGGAATCCTCGAATGCTCAATCGTGTCCGTGCCTGCCGCGGGCATGTGAAGATGAGTCGTAATATAGTGGTAATCATGACGGTTGATTAGCGTGACAGTTGCCTCATTGTGCTTGAGCTCCTTTTGCAATTGCTGAGCCGTCAAGATACCTCCATATCCGGCGCCCACAATGACAATTTTGGGAATACTGCTCATGCGTCTACCCCTTCCAATATCCATAATCATTCAATATTCACAGCTTTTTTCTCAACACGGTTAACTTATACTCACCAGAAAGTCTTCATCAAATATTAATCGCTTTAACTTTGCAAGAAGAACCCAGCAGTTTATAATGATAAGCAGTGAATCATACGTTCGGCGGCTATCTGAACCTCTATGCGGCTGATTCAATATCTACAATTCATACTATCCCTTTCGGAGGTGTTTTTAGAGTGACAGCTCAATCCACAGGTGCGGAGATCCGCGATCTGATCATTATCGGAGGCGGTCCAGCCGGTATTTTTGCCGCTTTTTACGGAGGAATGCGTCAGGCATCCGTCACCTTAATTGAAAGTATGCCCCAACTGGGCGGCCAGCTTGCAGCCCTTTATCCTGAAAAATATATTTATGACGTTGCGGGCTTTCCTAAAGTGACTGCACAGGAACTGGTGAACAATCTGGTTCAACAAATGAACCACTTTAATCCAGAAGTGCAGCTAGAAGAGAAAGTCGTATCGTTAGAGAAGAAGGAAGAACGCCACTTCATCGTAAAAACAGACAAAGGTGGCGAGTATCATGGTAAGGCGGTTATTATTACCGCTGGCGTTGGTGCTTTCGAGCCGCGCAGACTGGAGCTTCCAGGTGCGGAACGTTTCGAAAAAACAAACTTGCATTATTTTGTTAGCGACCTGAGCAAATTTGCAGGCCGGAAGGTACTAATCAGTGGTGGCGGTGACTCTGCTGTAGACTGGGCCCTTATGCTGGAACCGATTGCAGAACAGGTTACATTGATTCACCGCCGTGACAAATTCCGCGCGCATGAACACAGTGTCGAAAACCTCCTCGCTTCCAAAGTAAACGTGATTACACCAACGGAAATTGCAGAATTGCATGGAGAAGACACGATTACGAAGGTCACTCTTGCTCATGTAAAAACCAAAGAAACTCAGGAAATTGAAGTGGACGATGTTATCGTTAACTTTGGATTTGTATCCACACTTGGCCCGATTGCTGAATGGGGAATTGAAATCGAAAGCAACTCCATCGTGGTCGATTCTCGTCAAGAGACGAATATTCCCGGCATTTTCGCTGCAGGAGACATCACTACCTATCCAGGCAAGCTCAAGCTGATTGCGGTTGGCTTTGGTGAAGCTCCTACAGCAGTCAACAACGCCAAGGTCTATGTGGATCCAGACGCCAAGTTGTCTCCCGGTCACAGCAGTAACATGAAAATGTAGTTAATTTAGACTATGACAAAAAAGGGTATTTTACTCCAGATTTGAATCTCTGGAGTGAAATACCCTTTTTCACGGTGTGCCTATTCGTTGCAGTGATTGTCCGTAAAGTCATCCGAACCCTGAATGACTTTACGGTCGCAGTACGAGAGCTTGTCCGGTCTAATGAAGGACTACGGCTGTATTCATCTCTAGCTTTCTTTTGTGAATTTCAGCCAGCAACAGTGCAATGAAGTCACATTCAAGTTTAAGCTCGATTGCCATCTGATAGGAATCCAAAAGCATTTCATCCGTCAGCATAGCCATCCTCGACACAACCTTTCCTTTTATTTCAAAATCTATTCTATCAAAATACCAAAAACGGAACAAGCGTTCTGTTATCCACAGACAATTGTGGAAATCCTGTGTATAAATTGTTGGTAAGTGTCGTTACCCCTTATATGTGACAGGGGATAATGTGGACAATATTTATACACAGAATTTTGGCGATTAAACGCAAAAAAAATTTTTTTTATGTTTATACAAATATATTAAATTTTAATTGATTTTTAATGAATAATTTGAAAAAACATAAATTATTGGGGCCTTGTGTTTACCTCCAAAATCCATATCCGTCCATTCTGATCAAGCCCGTAATCAAATCCCAGTTGTCCGATCCCGGGAAATCTTCTTTCGAGTGTAGGAATACAGCGCTGCGTAAGATCAATGATCTCTCGCCGCTTTCGTGAAGCTAACCGCCGGGGATATATCATCCGAAGCGCTTCTGTTCCTTTCAGCAAGGTTCCCCCCCTGCACAGATTCGTAATGACCAGTCCAGGACGAGCATGACGCGCTACTACCGCACGAAAATTCCACTTTGGTCCTTCTTTCACGACTTTGACTCGATAGTCAACAGGTCTACCTTGGATACTGGCCAGCTGAATACCTTGCTGAATGAGATATGGACGTTGGATTCGGAGCTTACTGATTCCCGCCACAAGCGCTCTAAAATGGCTGAACCGATGTGTTTGCTCCATACGTGTACAGGTGTAGCCCCTACCCTCTTTTGCCACGCGCATGACACCGATTCCGCCGCCGCCTTTTACGGGTTTGATAAATACAAAAGCATGCCGCCGCAGCATCATGCGCAATTGGTCTTCACTATATAGACAGGTTTCCGGTATATAAACGGCGGTATGTGGATCATGGAGCAGCGCCTTTGTCTTTAGCCATTTGCTTGCGAGTTGTCTCATCTAATTCTCTCCTTTCGCCGTCAGGTATACTTATACATACTCAACAGGCATGTGCTATTCTTGGATGATTGTCAGGATCATGTGTCCATTTCGACAAGATCATCGCGAACGGTAGCATGCACCAGACAACACTGGTACAATGACAATAATCTGAATACCATTTGGAACGGAGCAGTTAAATTTGCTGACAGATTGTTTCTTTCAACAAGGAGGTCAACTCATGAATAGCAAAATTGGCATCATGGACATTGGCTCAAACTCCATTCGTCTCGTGATCTATGAAATGACAGATACAGGAGCTTATCGAATTGTGCAGGAGTGCAAAGAAGCTGCCCGGCTGAGCGAAAAGGTTGGGACCAACGGCCGTATGGAACGAGAAGCCATACGCAGCATCGCTCCATTACTGCGCCAATTTATGGAGGTGTGCCGTATGCACGGGGTTGTCCGAATGCGTGCAGCAGCAACAGCCGCCATCCGCAATGCGGCGAATTCGGACGAAATCGTCCAATGGATTGCAGAAGAGACAAGTTTAACGCTGGAAATACTGAGCGGGGAACAAGAGGGCTATGCGGGTTTTCTGGGCGTTGTGAATACAATGAATGTGAGTGACGGAATCATTATTGACATCGGAGGCGGCAGTACCGAAATTACGCTATTCCGTGATCGGACACGACTGCATACGGTTTCATTTCCCTTTGGCGCAGTCAATATGAATTGGCGCTTTGGACGCGAGGTCAAGAATGGCGAATGGTCTCCTGGACAAATTGAGGAAATGGAGAGCTTTGTCCGTTCTTCACTGCAAAACCATGACTGGATTTTCTCCAATTCGGGTCTACCATTTATCGGGCTGGGTGGAACCCTCCGTACTTTGGCTAAAATCAATCAGAAACGGCGGGATTACTCGCTTCCTGTGACGCACCATTACGAAATGACAACAGAAGATGTCGACTATTTCTATAGCAGTCTGCCCCATCTTCCTTATGAAAAACGCAAAAAAACAGCCGGCCTGTCCAAAGACAGAGCCGACATTATCGTACCAGGTCTCATTATATTAAAAACGATATTTGAAGCTGCTCAAGGCTCCGCCTATTTGGTCAGTGGAGCGGGTCTGCGAGACGGTCTGTTTCATGAGCTGGTCAACGCTGAACAGCCTGTGGTGGCTAATCCGCTGATCGCGTCCATTCGCAATATCCTGGCATTTGCTGTCCCGGTTAGCGAAACGCATGTCCAGCGGGTTAACGAGTACGCTGTCCAGCTCTATGACACCCTAGCTGAAGGAACCTCAACAGCTATGGACAAACGTTTGTTACTAACCGCAGCCACTCTTTACAAAACAGGTGCAGCCTTAAATTACTATCACTTCCGCCAGCATTCCGTGTTCTGGATCTTGCACGCGGGCATTGGCGGTTTATCTCACCGGGAAACGGTGCTAGCCGCGCTGATCGCTGATTACCATCCTAAAAACCGGACCCCCCGCTTGCTCCGTACCCATGCAGATATTTTGGAGCCTTCCGATGAAGAACGTGTGCATCGGCTCGGCTCGCTGCTTCAGCTAGCCATCGGCATGGATCGCAGCGAATCTGGCATCATCACCAGCATCCATCCCACGACTGGGGACGATGCACTGCATATTCGTCTGGAAAGCAAGAGTGAACCGATCCTGGAGCAACGGGAGCTGGTGGCGGTCGCAAAAGATTTTCAAAAAGCCTGGAATCTTATGTTGTCGTGGTCCATTCTTCCTTCTTCCAGTTTTTAACCTTCATCGCTTCGAATTGGCTCCTGATGGGAGCCTCTTCGTTGTTTCTTGCTACAAATTGATAGTTGCCATTAGGCAAAAGCTGACGCGCCTTCACATTATCTTTCAAGGATAAGCGTAAAATATCCACCAGCATTTCCTTGATTCGGTCATCATAAATCGGGCACATCAGTTCAATCCGCCGAGTCAGATTGCGCGTCATCCAATCCGCACTAGACAAGAAGAGCTCCGAATGACCTGCATTTTCAAAGTAGAACAGTCTGGAATGCTCCAGGAAACGGTCGACTATACTGATAACCCGAATGTTCTCGCTAAAGCCCTCCACGCCAGGGCGTAAACAGCAGACCCCACGAATGATTAAATCAATCTTTACCCCTGCTTGAGAAGCAGCATATAGTTCATCAATCATTTCCTGATTGGATAAGGAATTAATTTTGGCAATAATACGGGCTGGCTTACCTGCAAGTGCTTGCTCCGCTTCCCTGCGGATCAGCTCAAACAGCTTATTTTTCATGCCCGTCGGCGCTACGGTGAAAGCTTGCAGGGTTTTGAGCGCCGAGAAACCCGTGATTTCATTGAACAGCTCAGAGGCATCCTCACCTAGCACCGGATCCGCTGTGAACAACCCGATATCCGTATATACACGTGCTGTGCTTTCATTGTAGTTGCCAGTTCCCACATGCACGTATCGTTTGAGCACATTACGCTCACGGCGTATCACCAGAATGATTTTGGCGTGCGTCTTCAACCCGACCAGCCCGTATACTACATGACAGCCAGCTTTTTCAAGCGTACGCGCCCAAGCAATATTACGTTCCTCGTCAAAACGCGCCTTCAGCTCCACCACTACTGTCACCTGCTTGCCTGATTCTGCTGCACGTGCGAGTGCCGGAATGAGCTTCGATTCCCCATTGACCCGGTACAGAGTCATCTTGATCGCCATCACATCCGGGTCCTCTGATGCCTCAATGATAAAATCAGTTACCGCATCGAATGATTCATACGGATGGTACACGAGCACGTCCCGTTTGCGAAGTACGTTAAAGATTTCCTCTTGCGGAGGCAGTTCTTCCGGATACAACGGTTTGATTGCCGGAAATTTCAAATGCGAATACCCTTCCAAATGATCGGCAAAAGACGACAAAAATGTCAGATCTAACGGCCCGTCGATCTCAAACACATGATCGAACAGCTTGAATTCGCGTTGAAGCTCTGTCAGGGCAAAGGAGTTAATCCCTTTCTCCACTTCCAGTCTGACCGGTGCCCCCCGCCGTCTTCGACGCAGTTCTTTTTCAATCTCTTCGAGCAAATCTTCGATCTCTTCCTCATTAATAGACAAATCAGAGTTGCGCGTAACCCGAAAGGCATGAACCGCCTCGGGAATATATCCGGTGAACAACGTTTGTATATGATGCTTAATCAGTTCCTCAATTAAAATAAATGATTTCTTCTTGCTATTCGAACGTGACGGCACCGAAACAACACGTGGAATATTGGAAGGCACCTGCACAATGGCAAAAAGCTGCTTATCCTCCTCCGTATCTCCCGGGCGGCTCAAAACAACTGCCAAATATACGTATTTATTGTGAACCAGTGGAAAAGGGCGGCTCTGATCGACCGCCATCGGTGTGAGCACCGGAAATATAATTTCATGAAAATATGCATCCAGCGACTTGCGTTGAGTCGTATTTAAGTCATTATATTCAAGCAATAAAAGACCTTTTTTCGTCAATAGGCGAGAAATATCACGATAGGTCCGGTATTGCTCGGATACCATGGAGACGGTACGCTTGATCAGCCGTTTGTACAAACCGGATGGGGTATATCCCGTAAAATCCTTTTGCATAAAACCAGCCTTGATCTTTTCACGCGTCTCTGCAACACGAACAGCCATAAATTCATCCAAATTGCTGGACACAATCGCTAAGAATTTGGCTCTCTCCAGCAATGGTGTATCGACATCCTGTGCCTCCTGGAGCACACGGCGATTAAATTCAATCCAGCTTAAATCCCGATTAAAGTAACGTTCTGACCCGGCTTTATCCTTCTTCTGACTCTCTATCAACATATGGCCTCCATCAATTTCATGCAGTATAGTTACCCTTTATTGTACTATTAGATGAAACGCACTAGCATCACAGAAGTGTTAACGCAATGTAAAATGTGTGTAAACACAAAATGGATGTTGAAAAGGTCAAACGGATGCTTTACAAAAATAGCATTAAGCGGTACAGTGTTTACGTCTGTTTCATAGAATAGAATGATGAACATGCCTTTTTCAGTTGTTTAAGTTCATTATGATGTGTAATAACCAACGAATAGCCACGTTCAATTGCTGATTTGCACATGGCATGATATAGGGAGGATTTACGTTATGGAACCCAAGAAAACGCCACGCGTACTGCAAAAAAACATCGAATTTTTTACCGCAGCGTTGTCTCAACACCTCGTATCGGTCTGGCAAGAAGACCCTGCAGGCGTATACTGTGAGATAGGCTGTGGATATATCGAATTGTTCAGCAGCGAGATGATTCGCGTGCGCAATCAGGATGGTACCCCAAGCCATTATGACCGCAACATCACAATGTTTCAGCTAATCACAAAAGATCAGCCGATATAATTATTATATGCTTGTCTCCGCTGTTCTTCCAGATAGAATGGTTATATGTTTAAACTACCAATTTTCATATCTACTGAATCTTACTGTTTCCCGAAAAAGCGCCATGGAGCGCTTTTTTTGTCGACTTTTTTTGAACATCGTTTGGAAAAGCAGTATGATAAGAAAGCATATTACCTAAATTTAAAGGGGAATCAACCGATGGAGCATACAACATCAGATGGGCGCATCCTGGTCATGACCGCGGTTGAAGGCGAACGTGAGGCCGTGCTGCGCGGCCTGAAGGGCGACACTCGCTTTGTGGTCGAGCTGGCTGGTGTAGGCGCTCCGTCCGCAGCGGCTTCAACTGCGCAGGCACTGGCGACTGGCGGCTACCGCCTGGTCATCAGCGCCGGTATTGGTGGCGGCTTTGCGGAGGTCGCTGCACTAGAGAGCGTCGTCGTTGCTGACGCGATTATTGCCGCGGACCTGGGGGCAGAGACGGCAGAGGGTTTCAGCAGCGTGGACGAGCTGGGCTTTGGCTCCAGTCGTATTGCCGTGAACGCTGCTGCTACGCAGCGATTTGTTCAGGCGCTGCGTGACGCTGGTCAGATGGCGGTCGCCGGACCGATCCTGACCGTATCGACAGCCACCGGCACGGCGGCAACGGCAGAACGCCTAGCCAAACGCGTTCCCGGAGCTGCTGCTGAAGCGATGGAGGGTTACGGCGTAGCCGTGGCGGCCAACAGGCTGGAGCTGCCGATGATGGAGATTCGCACGATTTCCAATGCTGTTGGTCCACGTGACCGTGCAGCCTGGCGAATCAAAGAGGCTTTGCAAGCGTTGGAAGCCGCATTTTCTACATTAACGGAGGTTATATAGATGCAAATTGCTTTTTCACCATGTCCTAACGACACTTTTGTTTTCCATGCCTTGGCGCATGGATTGATTCCAGGCGCACCTGCGCTGGACATTACATTCGCCGATATCGACGTCACCAACAATCTGGCGATCACACCAGATGGACTTGATATCATGAAAATTTCGTACGCTGCACTCCCATGGGTGCTGGATGAATACGCGTTGTTGCCATGCGGTGGCGCACTGGGCCGGGGTTGCGGGCCGCTCGTGCTGACCAAGGAAGGTTCTGCCGTCGAAGGCCCGGAAGCTCTGTCCGGCAAGCGTGTAGCTGTTCCAAGTGAACGCTCCACTGCCTATCTGCTGTTCCGTCTATGGGCGGCCAAGCATGTGCCTGGGGGTGTCGGCGAGATCGTCGTGATGCCGTTCGACCAAATTATGCCTGCTGTCCGTGACGGAAAGATAGATGCAGGATTGGTTATTCATGAAGCACGCTTTACCTATCCGTCCTATGGACTGAGCAAGCAAGTTGACCTGGGGAACTGGTGGGAAGAAGATACAGGGCTGCCGATCCCGCTCGGAGCTATTATTGCCCGTCGTACGCTGGATCTAGATGCGATCACCAACTGGATACGCGCCTCTGTCGAATATGCCTGGAAGCATCCCGAAGCTTCGCGTGAATATGTATTGTCTCATGCGCAGGAGCTATCACCCGATGTCGCCCAATCGCATATTGATCTGTACGTGAATGATTTTACCGCCAATCTGGGCGATAGCGGGTATGCCGCCATCGAAGCCTTGCTCGGTCGTGCCGCGCAGGAAGGACTGGTGCCTTCGTTTGATTTAGCCAAACTGCGCCTTGCCTCCACAACAACACGTTAAAGACGCAGACATGCCATGCATGCTATCTCATGAATAGAGCAGCTTAAACATATAAAACCTCCCGAACGAGCACATTTCCTAGCCATGCGCCCCATTCGGGAGGTTTTATGATTTCAGTTGATGATACAAATCTTCATGAGATCTCGCTTGATCCTTATTCTTAGCTCTGTTCTTGCTCTACGACCTCAGTCTTAAACACATTATCCAGTTTAGTGCCCAATCGTTTGACCAGCGGCACCTTGATATCCCGACTCAGTTCCTTGAAAAAAGCGTCCATATCACAATTAATCTTACCCAGCACGACCTTCACAGTACCCTCTTCCAAAATCTGCCCATTCAGCTCCTCAGGTACTGTAACCGAGATATCATACTTCTTGCATAACGTTTTAATGTAGCGGCTAAAGATTTCAATAAGCTCCTCATTGTTGAACTTCTCAACTGCAACTTGCCCTTTGTTCGTAAATTTCAAATTCACTCTCACGTTAGCATTACCCCTTTTCCTTTTGACCATTTATTTTGGATAAACGTTGAACCCTTCAGAGGCTCTTCAAAGAAAGGGCCTTACCGGTCGTTTTAGACTCTTGTCCTTTGATATACTAAGTATAACACATTAAGTTCGTTTTCATTTCTCAACTTGTCGTTTTATGATAAAAAATGATACATTTTGCGCATTTTCAGCATAATTTCTTTCTTTTCATGCCAATCATTAGGAAATGTTTATACACAAATACACAAGAAAACGCCTATCTCGCAAAAGAAAGACGTTTCCGTATAGAGCTTAAGCAGTATGCACTTATAGAGGTTTCGTACATTCCCAACCGTGTGAACGATACTCACGCACAGCATCTCGTAGATCCTCAATATCATCTGTATGCAGCAAAACAGCAGGTAGAATTACCCAATATTCATTTGCCTCTAAGTCAATAAATACGTCCTCGACATCATAATATTGCATATCACCAAATGCTGTATCCCTGATTTTCTGTCCAACCAAAGGTGTAAAAGGGGAATCAAATGTTTTGATCACCTTCGTATATTCCTTTACACCTGTTGCCGAGATTTGCTGTGAAATAATGACGCTCAATGGTGTTACCTCCCTGACCTAATAATGCTCATTATAACCTTCTCTCAGACCTTCTACAAAACCATGCGCGAAAAAAATCATAAAAATCAATAAGCCAATGCCAATGGCAACGGAACTGATGACGATAATGAGGATGCCCTGCGTGTTTCTTTGTTCCATCTTTTTAGTCAAAATTCCGAAAACAAGTCCGATAATCCCAAGCAAGCCGCCAATGACAAAAAAACTAAATACGAACCCCAAACCTGAAAAAATCCAGCCAAATAGAGCGAGCACCCAGCCCTGCGGCTGCGGCTCACTCTGTTTCATCTGCCAGCGTTCCCTCGCTGTAGGTGTATATCTGTTCATTTCTTAGCTCCCCCGCTCAATTTGCAATCCTTTAGAAAAAAACTGTAATGCCCAGCATCGAAATAACCTTTGGTTCCTCCTATTGCTGTCCAGTGAGCTTAAACGTGCCGCCTTCCCGCTTACCAAGCGGATAATTTTGAACTGTCATTTCAACCTTCGTATTCTTATCCCATACCGGAAGCTTGTCAGATGTACCGTACTTTTTCATAACTATATTTATGACTTCCTCGGCCTTCTTCGTCAATGCAGCAGAGGACATATTATATTTGCCATAACCTTGATAAGCACCACCAAAACCAAGATCAGGTTGATTGTTCACATTCAGGAGCACACTCTTTAACTTGCCATCCTCTGCCACATCAAAGGTCACTTTTTCCAATACAAAATCATCGGTAACGACAGATGTCTGCTCTAACAGATGCGTTATGGATGACAGGTTGGTTGCTAACCTAACTTTTCCCAGCAGCGCTTCTGTATCATTTTGTTGCTTGGTTAATGCTTGTGTTGTCTGTTTTAGCGATGAATTCGCTATAGTTAAAGAATTGACCTTCGTATTCAGATTATAGTTCCATACTGCCAAGGCTATACAGCCTAGTACAGCTACTCCTGAAATGACCGTTGCCACAACTGCCAGCTTACGAATTGACTGTGGTTGCGGCTCCATAGTCTGAGTATGACCACTTAACTCTCCCATACCAAACTTCCTCTCTATTTATATAGTCACATTTTACTATTCTCCCCTCTGATATTCTAGTATATTTTTCCTAATTCTATATTTTCTAAGCATTTGTACAGGAATTCGTTTTATCAGCTTTCGAGCTTTGGTTCGCTCTTTTCCCGGGAGAAGCTGTATTTACCAGATATACACTACCTGCAATCAGCACCAGCCCCACGACAAATGTCAAAGTGAGTGATTCCCTGAGCATGACCATACTAAAGATCGTAGATAGCACCGGAATCATAAAGGTATAAGAGCCGACGGTTCCTGCGTCCCCGTTGTCGATCAGTTTAAAATAAATCAGCCAGCCCATCGCAATTACAAATATCGAAATAAACAATAGAATCGTAATAAATGAGGTCGTCCAGTGGATGTCGCTCCATTTTTCGGTCGTAAACCCAATTCCATTGAGTATGATTCCTCCCAGAATAAGCTGCATCGTCACCGCCCAAATGGAATCCAGTTGTTTGCTTTTTTTCTTCATATAAATCGTGCCGATTGCCCAGCACAGTCCTGAGGCTAGACCCAACACAATGCCCAGCACAGACAAATGACCTGCCATTCCGCCTGAGCTAATCACGATTACTCCGCCAAAACCCAGTACCAATCCAATGACCTTCAGGGGAAACATGCGCTCTCCCAACCACATCCACGAGAATAACCCCAACAAAATCGGCTGAAGGAATACTAAAGTGGAAAACAACCCAGCAGGCAGATAACGCAGCCCTACCGTCTGCAAACCATAGTAGCCTGCAATATTAAATATAGCTAACACCAGATAAGTCCAAGCATTTTGTCTAAGGCGTAAACCTTCCCGGTTACGTATAGCGAACAACAGCAGAATTACACCACCCAGCAGCGTACGGATTCCTGAAAAAAATATCGGCGGCGTATCTGGCAAAGCCAGCTTGGTCAACGGCCAGTTGATCCCCCATACCATCACTAATATCAAGACAAGCCACAGCGTAGCTTTAGGCGTTAATTTTTTCATAGATGTCTCTCTCCTTAGAAATTCATTACACATTGCTTACGACTATCATCTGGATAGCCGTTTGCAATGCTTTGCTTTACTAGCTTATACTGTGGTCACTAATAAATAAAATGAATGTTTTCAATAAGGGAGATAACTTTTCACTTATGACTATTACTCAGATTATGATCTTTGTTCGCGTAGCTGAAACGCTAAACTTTACCCAAACGGCCCACGAGCTGCATATGACGCAACCTGCGGTCAGCCATGCCATCGCCAGTATCGAGAACGAGCTCGATGTCCAGCTATTGCTGCGCGATCGAAAAAAAGGCGTGCTCCTGACAGAAATCGGACAAAAGGTGCTGCTGCAATTCCGCATGGTGCTGCAAAACATGGAAAAAGTGCAGCAGCAGGTGGCCGCTGAAAAAGGCTTGGACGTAGGTACAATCACGATTGGTGCCTTTCCTTCTGCCTCAGCCTATTTTCTGCCCCCCATTATTCACCATATTCGTCAGCACTATCCGAACCTTGTTTTCGATTTACATGAAGGCTCTACGAATGAAGTCAAGGAGTGGGTGCATTCCAGAGAAATTGAAGCGGGCATTATCCTGTTGCCAGACCCAGAGGTGGATGTAATCCCCTTATGTCAGGATGACATGGTCATTCTGCTGCCAGACGGTCACCCTTTTCAATCACACAACAAAATCGCCATTCGAGACTTGAATCAACAGGATATGATCTTTTGTAAAGGCGGACATGAGGTCGCCATTATGGAAGGTTTTGAACGCGAACAAAGTCAATTGCAGGCACAGTTCATTACTCACAATATCAGCACGCTGGTCAGCATGGTCCGACAGGGACTAGGTATGGGCATTGTCTCTTCACTCGCCTTGTCCACGTTCCCGCACGATCTGACCGTCAAGGAAACCACGCCCCTGATCACGCGCCAAATCGGTATCGCTGTACCGTCCCTGCCCAATGCTTCACTTGCTGTTCAGTTATTTGTGCGTACTGCACAGGAGCTGTTTACGGATTTGAAGCAATAGGGATAGCGCTTCCTGTTTACAGCCTTTATAAATCACTTGGTTGTGGCATTGTACAAACGCTGTAAAACAATAACAGCTTCGGCCCGTGTGACCTGCGCTTTTGGGTGAAGGTATCCATTATCAGCGGTAAGGACACCCATCTTGGTAAGGGTGTAGAATGCTTCTGCCTTTTGATCTTGGGAATCTCCATCATAGGAGTACTCTTCTCCCGTTGTGTCGATGTACAGTACCGGATAGTAGGCTGAGAAATTGTCTTTGTAATTTGCCTGACGAACTTTCATATCGTTGTACTGTGCAGCTGAGGAAATTACCTCTGCAATTTCAGGGTGAAGAGTCTGCTTGGTATAGTCTGTTCGAACAGAAGCAATCATCATCATATCCCAGCGGGTCAGCGGTTTGTCGGGCTTGACATAGAATTGGTAGTTTGGATATTTGCCCCCCACACTTTCAGCAAACGGCCACACATAATCCCCGTTGAATATGGCTGCGAAATCTTGATTCGCCCAGTGCTTGCGCGCATCCGCAAACTCTGAAGATTTACCAGCTGAATAATTGATTTCTGGAAAAAGTTTATGAAACATATGGACAAATTCCGCCTTTGTTATGGTTTTGCCTGGCTTGAAGGTCCCATCCGTATAGCCGCTGACAACTCCTTTGTCGACCATCGAACGAATGGATTCGGCAGCCCATTCATATTTTGTACCATTCACATCAGAAAACGTATGTGCCGCCAATGCAGATTGACTGAACAACAGTGTCACCGCAACCACAGGGGTAATCAGCCATTTCTTTTTCAACATCTTTTTCCACTTCCTTTAGGTAAATTTATGTATAAAATAGTTCTTCCGACTCAATGTTATATCGGTATTTCTAAACAAAAGATAAACAACAACACAAAAATGACCTTCGCAACGAGTAAAATTCGTTACAAAGGTCGTTATCCGTAATCTATAGCCTAAACGCGTGTCTATAGACATAATTTAGACCACCACTCGAAAAATTAACAAGGTTCTTCGCTTGGTTTCCCTGCATCTGTAGCTGTACGGAAGCTTGAACCACAACCGCATGTAGCTACAGCATTTTGATTATGAATGGTTAATCTGGCGTTAGGCTCACGTTCGGCCAAAACCGCGTCAGATCAACGTTTTTGAGCGTTAAACGGGATTGTTAATACGCACGACTACTTGTTAATCACACGCCGCTACAGCGTATAATCACGTTAATCGTATTTTTCCATTTTTCCTTTAAAGGAAACCTCGCAAGCACCCAGTACCCCAAAAAGCCAACCAGATACGCAAACAGATCAAACGGATCACTGACTGACTCTTTATATAAGGGCGTTATGTACTCCCAAAACACTCCCGAAAACATCACTAGCAGTAGACACCACCAGAAGTTGCTTGCTATTTGTCGTATTGTTAGGAAGTAAACGATGCTTACAAAAGAGATTAATAAAGCAGGTGCTAGTAAATCATTATAGTACCCCGCGAAAAACCAACTTAGCGGCCCTTCAAGTCCTTTAAATAAGGCTTCGTTCGCTCCGTATAAAATGAGGCACAGGAGGATCACAAACATTTCACGAACTAGCCTTCTATCAAAAAATACTAGCATCTAGCAGAACGATAGGATTACTACAGCTAGAACAATCCCTAATGCAATAGTGATAATTTGTTTCATTTATAACACTCCGTTTCCATTTTCATAGTACATCCTATGCTATATTTCTATATCTATAAAGTTAGCCTCAATAAATCTAGACATATTTTACTATGGAATCAGCCTGTAATCTAGTATAAATTTCCTATGTAGGGGAAAACGGACCCGCCTATGCAGTATCGTGCATATGAATCCGGCCGTATTTTCTTAAGACTGGAATAACGCACCTTATCGAGCTTCGTATACGCGACATGATCCCGAATTATTTCCGTCGTGATTCCTCGACCTATTAATCTCCGGGTGTTTCTCACGTAATCGATTGAGAAAATACCTGTAGCGTAGTCCTTGAGCCAGCGTTCATGTAAGCCCTCCGACTTCTTCGCACTTATAACGAAGTCGATCGCTTGCTCATGTGATAATTGTGATACTCGCGCACTAACCTTCCGCCAGCGGCACTCATTTTTCAGGTTTCTTTAACGCCATAATAAAGAAGACCTCCACATATGTATAGTACGTGACTATACCCTGTAGAGGTCGTAATTCGCAACCCTAAATCGCATGTTTTGGAGTTGTTAACGTTCATCATACGGGATTGTCAACACTCAAAGTCCCGCCGTGATCCGCATCCCCGAACACTTATTTCGTAGGCTAACGCATCGGCCTCCGAACAGATCATCGGAAGACAAAACGTTATATAGCGCGGTTTAACAAGGTTCTTCGCTTGGTTTTCCTGCATCAGTAGCTGTACGGAAGCTTGAACCACAGCCGCATGTAGCTACAGCGTTTGGATTATGAATGGTAAAGCCGCCGGACATACCGGACTCTTCAAAGTCGATTTCCAGACCGTCCAGGTAGCGGATGCTTTCCTTTTCCACGACTACTTTCATATCCTGTACATTCATATATATATCCTGATCCGTCTCGTTGTCGTCAAAGCCCATGGCGTACGAAAATCCGGTACAACCACCTGGCGTAACACCCAGACGTAAAAACATATTCGGCGTTTCCTGCTGCTCCAGCATTTCTTTCAGGCGTTCAGCAGCGGAATCGGTGATGTTAATCATAGCTCCATCCTCCTCTTTTACTTCATGCTCCCCTTCAGTATACTCTCTTATTTGCAGGTGCTCAAGTCATGGAATGTCCTTCCGTTACAGGCTTAAACACCTCTTTTTCTACTCGTTTGTATTGAACACCGGTGGTGTGAGGTTTATAATAGGTGAAGAGTGTGTTAAAGAAACTGTCGGAAATTTGTCATTTCAAAGGCGAAATTATGAGACATCCATCATTGTAGCCTGGCATTGTAACATTTTTCACATATCGTATATCCGCGCTGCCGGATTCTACCGACGGAACGGGACATCCTGTGCGCATCAAGCGCTTGAGCCGCTATTTGGCGGACAGTCTCGCACAGAGCAACTTGAAGGAGGAATAGGCATGTCCACATTAGTTACACCTTTTACAGACCGCAGAATGGCGGAAATTGTAGAAAAGGTACAAAACGGGATTCGTTTGAACCTCGAAGATGGTATATATTTGTATGAAACTGACGATATTCTCACACTGGGTCAGTTGGCTAACGAAGCTAATTTACGCAAGAATGGAAAAAAGGTTTATTTTATCGAAAACATGAGCCTGTACTTCACCAATGTATGCGAAGCGCGCTGTGCGTTCTGCAATTTCCGTAAGGATCAGGGGGAGGAAGGCTCTTATACGTTGTCCGGGCAGGAAATGATTGATTATGTAGAGCAACATATCCATCCGGGTGTGAGAGAATTTCATATCGTCGGCGGTCATAATAATCATGTGCCTTTCCAGTACTATGTAGATTCACTGAAGGCGCTGAATGAAAAGTATCCCAACGTTACACTAAAAGCTTACACTGCAGCGGAAATTGACTTTTTCACACGCATAAGCGGCTTGAGTATTAAAGAAGTTCTTCAAGAACTGCAAAAGGCAGGACTTCAATCCCTGACTGGCGGTGGCGCAGAAATCTTATCTGATGAATATCGGAAAAAGATGCGTGTTACGAAAGCCAATGTGGACCGCTATCTTGAAGTACATCGTACAGCCCACAATCTCGGTATGAAAACTCATACGACTATGCTGTACGGTTCAGTCGAAACCTATCAGGATCGGATTGAGCATATGCTGCAAATTCGTGAATTGCAGGACGAAACGAACGGATTTATGGTATTTATCCCATTGTCCATGCAGCCGAAAAGCAAAAACGCCAACATCATGCGTCGCAACTCTGCTTACGAGGACCTCAAAACCATTGCGATCAGCCGCTTGATGCTGGACAATATCGACCATGTCAAAGCTTACTTCATTAACATCGGCCCGCAATTGACGCAGGTCGCTCTTACCTTTGGTGCATCCGATGTCCATGGTACGATTGTGCGCGAGCAGATCAGCCATGCCGCAGGTGCGTTAACCCCTGCTGGATTGACCCGTAAAGAGCTAATCTGGCTGGTCAAAGGCGCTGGACGCATTCCTGTAGAACGGGACACCTTCTATAACGAAATCGAAGTTTTCGAATAAGTGTAACATCGGATTCAGATTTCCCGCGTGCATTTTCTCCCCAATACTCACACTATGCAGCCTCAAGCTGCCTCGGAACACGCCGGTCTGTCTACCTCAGGCAGACCCGCTTACCGGGTTTTACAACACATTAAAACTTGTGCTAGATCGACAAGACACCAGACCACTTGCCGGGGACACGGTAACGAAAGGACGGCGGATTTTGATGAAAAATTTCGTTATTCTGGGAGGCGGCTATGGCGGCCTTACCATTGCCAAAGAATTGCTGGATAAACATATTCCCGACAATATTCAAATTATTTTGGTGGATCGAATGCCCTTTCAGGGATTGAAAACAGAATACTATGCCCTCGCAGCAGGTACGGTATCTGATTTTGATTTGCGAGTGCATTTTCCAGATGAACAACGCCTTATTCGCAGATACGGCGAAGTCACTTCGATGGATCTTGAGAATAAAATGGTTCATTTTCAAGACGGTGAGCCCTTGTCCTATGACCAGCTTGTCATTGCGCTAGGCTGTACCGATCGCTTTCATAATACACCAGGGGCAGAGGAATACAGCTGTACGATCCAGTCCTTTAATCATACCCGTCAAACCTATCTTCGCTTGAATGAAATCAAGCCTTATGGACACGTCCATATTGTAGGTGGCGGTCTAAGTGGTGTTGAGATTGCTGCGGAGTTACGTGAAAGCCGCGTGGATTTGAATATTACGATTATGGATCGGGGCGAGCGGGTGCTATCAGCATTTCCGCAACGTTTGTCTGCCTATGTACATGCCTGGTTTAAGGAGCATCAAGTGAATGCGCTGAATCATGTTGCGGTTTCCCGAATTGAACCAGGGGCTATTTACAACCATGACGAGCAAATCACGACCGATGCAGTTGTATGGACGGCTGGGATTCAGCCCGTAAAAATAGTGCAGGATTTAGCGGTTCCTAAAGATCCTCAAGGCCGTATCGTGCTCAACGAATATTATCAAATACCGGACCATCCTGAAGTGTACGTCGTCGGAGACTGTGCGAGTCTTCCTTACTCTCCAAGCGCTCAGGCGGCAGAGGTGCAAGGAGAGCAGATTGCCCACATTGTGCGCGACCTGTGGAAAGGTCAAACACCTCACCCGCATCCTCTAAAGCTACGCGGTACATTAGGTGCGCTGGGCAAGAAGGCCGGATTCGGTTATGGCTTCATGGGCAGCACCTCTTTGCGTGGACGAGTGCCGCGTCTGCTGAAAAGTGGTGTCCTCTGGAAGTCCAAACGCCATTTTGGCTAATTGGATCTTTAATCAGCAAAAAAGACCTGCTCTGGAAGCAGGTCTTTTTTTGTTTGTCCATCTATAGATGATGGATATATTCTACCAGAGGAAACGGGCTTGCGGAGACTCTTTTTAATCCAAATTCAGATTGTCCCATGCTTCGGCCTCTCTAATTTTGTTCATAATCACTTCGTACAGAAGCTCTGCTGACTCTGCAGATACAATTTCACCGTTAACCATCGCATAAGGCTCGGCGTTGCACTGACCGCAATTACTTAGGCAGCCGTATTCAATCACATCATAATCTGGATTTTGTTCCAGTTTTGCCATGATCTCATCGGTACCAAAATGCATGTTACTGGTGCAAAATTCAATAATAGGTCTTAACATTTTTTCACCTGCTTTGGATGACGGGCATTTTAATTTGGCCCGCTTTGTAATATAATAAATAGGGTATAGGAAAGGAGTTGAATTCTAATGAGCGAAGCACAAAGCGTTCAGATGTATGATGAAGTAGCAGACGTACTGGATAAGCTCCGTCCGTTCCTGCAACGCGATGGCGGTGACGTTGAGCTGGTTGACGTTGAAGACGGCATCGTTAAGCTGAAGCTGGTAGGTGCTTGCGGCAGTTGCCCAAGTTCTACAATTACGCTGAAAGCAGGGATTGAACGCGCTCTTCTCGAAGAAGTTGAAGGCGTCCAAGAAGTGGTACAAGTATTCTAATGCTTGATGCATAATGATCAGAGAGTCTTGAGTTCGGTAACGAAGCTCAAGACTCTTTTTTGTATTACAGCCTCTGAAGCTTTGCCAAGCTTATATCGTTGGCCGAATGGGGTCCAAGCCTCCAGACACATCCATAATATTGCCTGTTATAAAATCTGAGTGCTCCTCACACAAATAAGCAATCACTCGGGCAATGTCCTCTCCGCTTCCCGGACGCCCACGCGGTGTCTCTTTATCCTGCATGCCAATGACATCGGCAATCGACTTTTCCTTGTTCGCTCCTCGGATATCCCCTGGACAGATCATATTGACCGTGATGCCATAAGGAGCTTCCTCAACAGCCAGTGACTTCGTAAAAGACACCAGTCCCACCTTGGCAGCTGCGTAGACGGCTCGATGCGGCCAAGCCCTCGCTTCTCCAGCATGACCAAAGCCAAAATGAATAATACGTCCCCATTGTTGGCTACGCATGTGCGGCAATACCAAATGATCCAGCAACATGGTACCCACTAGATTTCCCTTTATCATGGCGTGAATCTCAGCTACACTGTAATCCGCAAACAAACGGCGTTCCCGGATGAAGGGCCCGGCATTATTCACCATAATATCGACCCCGCCCAGCCGATCCTGCACCTCACCGATCAGCCTCGTAATATCTTCCTGAACCGAGATATCTGCTTGTAAAGACAGGCAGCGGACTCCCTTTGACTCAATGTCCTGCTTAAGCGATTCGGCTTCAGCCTGACTATGCACATAATTCAGCGCAATGTCACAGCCTTCATCAGCCAGACGCAGAGCGGTCATTTTACCTAAACCTTTGGCACTGCCCGTTATGAGTGCGACTTTGTCTCTCAACAGTTTTCCTCCTCTTCACAGAGAACGGTCACCCCCAAGTATAAAATATTTGAGCATTCCCTACAACTCTCAGCCAAAAAGAACCCCCAGTCCTCTTGTTCAAGAGAATCTGGGGGTTACGATCAAGCGCATTTTTGTTTTCTGCTTAAAATGCAGGGATAATAGCGCCTTGATATTTGTCTTCAATGAATTTTTTAGTTTCTGGAGATTGCAAAGCTTTAAGCAGTTTCTGGATCGCTTCGGAATCTTTATTATCAGGACGTGCTACCAGTACGTTAGCATATGGAGAATCTTTGTCTTCCAGCGCCAGTGCGTCCTTGGTCGGATTCAGTTTAGCTTCCAGAGCGTAGTTCGTATTGATCAACGCAATATCCACTTCAGGCAACTGACGTGGCAGCATTGCTGCTTCCAACTCCTTGAATATCAGGTTTTTCTTATTTTCAGTAATATCTTTTACAGTAGCTTCAATGTTACTTGAGTCTTTCAGCTTGATCAGACCTTGTTTCTCCAACAGCAGCAATGCCCGGCCTCCATTAGTTGCATCGTTCGGAATCGCTACCGTTGCACCGTCTGGAAGTTCATCAAGCTTTTTATATTTTTGAGAGTAGATACCGAATGGCTCCAGATGAACGGCGCCAACAGATACCAGGTTCATTTTACGCTCTTTGTTCATCACATTCAGGTAAGGTACATGTTGATAAAAGTTAGCATCCAGTTGCTTGTCGAACA
This sequence comes from Paenibacillus ottowii, assembly GCF_050516475.1. Classification (NCBI taxonomy): domain Bacteria; kingdom Bacillati; phylum Bacillota; class Bacilli; order Caryophanales; family Paenibacillaceae; genus Paenibacillus; species Paenibacillus ottowii. The sequence continues at coordinate 4,330,559 of NZ_CP191577.1, forward strand.
ATTGCACGTTCGGCTGTACATAGTCGTTAAACTGAACGACTTGAAGGCGTACTCCTTCTTTTTCCAATTGAGGCTTGATCGCTTCCAAAATTTCCGCATGTGGCACAGGAGAAGCTCCAACTTTCAGTTCGACTTCACGTGGTGACCCGCCAGTATTTTCAGCCGCATTGTTTGTAGCTGATGTTGTGCTTTTTGTACCGCAAGCAGCCAGTACCGCAATTAATGTCAAGCTCAATACCGCCAATACCCATTTCTTCATGTTGTTACCCCTCCAATAATTTGTAGTATTCAGGATCAGACGTCCTGACCAATAAGGATATCTATATATGTTTTCCCTATTTTCGAGTATAATGCCGCACGAGGCGATCTCCTGCCATTTGCAGCAGTTGTACCAATACGACCATTAGCACGACAGCAACAATCATTACAGCCGTTTCGTAACGATAATAGCCGTAGTTGATAGCCAGCGTACCCAGTCCACCGCCCCCGATCATACCGGACATTGCCGTGTACGATACGAGGGTAACGACAGTAATGGTTAATGCGGCCAGCAGGCCTGGAAGTGCTTCGCGTAACAGCACACGCCGGATAATTTGTCCTGTCGAGGCCCCCATCGCTTGTGCAGCCTCAATGACACCCTTGTCCACTTCACGCAGAGACGTTTCGACAAGACGTGCAAAGAATGGGGCAGCCCCGATAACCAATGGCGGGATGGTTCCCAGTACCCCGGTGGAGGTACCTACCAACGATCGTGTAAAAGGAATAAGTGCAACGATCAAAATGATAAATGGTACAGAACGCAAAATATTAACGATGAAGGATAATATAATGTATATCACCTTCATCAGAGTCAACGAGGAACGGCTTGCCAAAAACAACAATATACCGAGCGGCAATCCAATAACGAGGGTGAACAATGCAGATGCTCCGAGCATCTGAAGGGTTTCCAGCGTAGAATTCCCTAGCTCTTCCCAACTCACTTGTGAAAAATCAAGTTCGCTCATTGTCCGATCACCTCCACATCAAGTCCTTGCCCAGACACTTCGCGCAGCGTGTGCTCTATATCTGTAGGGTTTCCTTCAAAACGAACGATCAGCTGTCCATACGGTACGTTCTTAATCGTAGAGATGGTTCCCTGCAAGATTGCAAAATCAACCCCTGTACTTCGAGCCGTACGCGACAGAATCGCATCATAAGTTTTGCTACCCAAGAAGGAGATACGCACCACCTGCGCCGATTCCCCGCTACCTGCGGCTGCAATTGCTGCTTGCAACTCCTCGGGATGTTCTGCCTCCCGCTGGATAAAGTCCTTAGTCACCTGGTGCTGTGGCTTCAAAAATACTTCTGCCACCGGGCCCTGCTCCACGATATCCCCCTGATGAATGACGCCAACCCGATCACAAATACTTTGGATGACATGCATCTCATGGGTAATCAATACGATGGTCAAATTAAAGCGCTGATTAATATCCAGCAGCAATTTCAGGATAGAGCCTGTCGTCTGCGGATCAAGCGCAGACGTCGCTTCGTCACACAGCAACACATGAGGATCACTAGCCAGTGCCCGTGCAATTCCTACCCGCTGCTTCTGTCCACCTGAAAGCTGTGACGGATACTTTCCACTGTGTTCTTTTAGCCCCACCAGCTCCAGCAGCTCGTGAACTTTCTTGTCCACCTCCTGCTTAGGGGTGTTTACCAGACGCAATGGAAATGCAATGTTGTCATAGACCGTTGCTGATGACAACAAATTAAAATGTTGAAAAATCATTCCGATTTTTCGACGTTGCTTCTGTAACTGGGATTGACTTACAGTCACAAGGTTTACCCCATCTACCCATACTTCACCTGAAGTAGGACGCTCCAATAAATTAATACAGCGGATCAATGTACTTTTGCCCGCCCCGGAGTGACCAATCACCCCGAATATTTCTCCCCGCTTTATAGAAAGGTTCAACCCGGACAGCGCATCAACGCGTCGGTTACCTTTACCATAATGCTTGGTTAATTGCTTAAGTTCTATCAACGTGCTGCGACCTCCTTCACTTCTTCCTTACCCTTTTAACCAGTTGTCATCTCTCAGGATTGTATAAATTCGCTATTTATTTATACAAAAAAGCCCCTTTCACAGAATGAAAAGGGCCCCACCTTGCGAACCTTTTCTCATCTGCCAAAACCGCAATAACTCTAGCGGTTTTGTAGGAATTAGCACCATATGTTCCCTCCCGGTGCATTACACCGGGAAAGAACGGGTTGCCGGGCTTCATCGGGCCAGTCCCTCCACCTCTCTGGATAAGAAAAATATGTTAAACTCCAGCTTTAGCTGTCCGTTAGTTTATGTTAGAAATAATTCAAGCATTTTTCTGAAACTAGGTTTCAGTATAGTTAGTTTACATTGCTTTGTCAAAGGATATTTTCTGTCATAATTATGGGCGTACTGCCCGGTTCTCCCAATGTTTCGTAGTATAAGAAAAAACGTTGGACAGCGACCGGCACACCATTTCCAAACCCAACTGCAAATCTTCCAGATGGTGATCGAGGTCCTCCAGTTGGATTTTGCCATATAAAGCACGGTGTCGTTGCCAGAGATCATCCTGCATTTCCGTATTCATATAGTGTATCTCCGTATTTCGCCGCTTACGTAGCCGATTGATAGCATCGTTGTATGTGTCCTTGATGTCATTTAGATTATCGGTCAATGCAGGATGCATTTTGAGATACTTGAGCTGTCGCAACACAGTAAAATAAGAATAGTGCGCCTTATACTGCCCTGTTTTTAAATCATACAGGTCATTCATCCAGTTACCAAGCTTATCCAAAATGGAAAATACTCGCACAAACCCATCCTTATAAAAGAAAACATATAAAGCATAATCGGATTTTTCATCCTTGCTCATATCTTCGGCGTATCCGGCTTTTACTTTCATACGGAAGAAGGCGGCAGCATGATGGCTCTGCTCCAGTTCATCCAAAGACGACATCAGGCCACGTGTCAAAATTTCTGCCTTCCGAAAGTCATGCGTTGGATCACCACTGGTCTGAATTTGCCTTTCCAGCAAATGTAACATGTCTGACATGCTATTCATGGCATCCAGCAGGAGACCACTGTTTACACGTGGGGGCTCGCCCAACAGCTTGCGTATCATGCTCACGCCTCCTTCATATCTGTAAAATCCGGCTGTTCGATGCTTTAATAGGCGTCAAGCGAAATAACTCGTCCACCGTTGATCTACAAGTTTAACAATATCCTCACGCGGCAGTACCTCATCAGGGTAGCCCGGCTTCATGCGTGCATCCACTACAATCGGCAGCTTATAGTTCAGGTGATGCAGACGTACTTCGCTATCGGCGTACATATCTGTAGCCGGGTTGAAGCGTGTGAATACCGTCCACAGGAACGAGGCTTGGGAGCGCACGACTTCTTTGGCATCGTCCACGATAAAGACAAGCGGCCACTCTTGCTCACCAGCAGCTAACCGTTCCAACACACGTGCAGCGAGCTCAGGCTCCTGTTCAAAGGAGTCGCCCGAAACGACGAGACAACCTCCGCAATAGGGTTCGATGTCACGAATTCCCGGTAGATCGCCCCCCTCATAAGTGCGAGGCAATTCACGAACAGGCTCGCCTACTCCCATCAGAATTGCCTTACTGCCATGATTCAGCTTACGGCCCGTGTAATCGAGTGTATCGTGAGACGTATGGTTGAAAATAAACAAATCTCTTGCTGGATTAAACCGCTCCAGAATGGTTTCGAGCAGCAGGTTGAAGTCAGATAAATCGATCACCCGATCCGTCAACATCAGGAATTTAGTTAATGACAATTGGCCTTGTCCCAGAATCGTAAAGCCCGATACAAGCGCTTCACGGGAGTAGCTTTCACGTACGACTGCCGCTGCCAGTGCATGTACGCCTGTTTCTGCATATGCCCACAACGACTTGACGGAAGGCATCACAAGCGGATAGGCAGGCGACAACAGACGCTGCAAAAACTCGCCAAGATAGTAGTCTTCCTGCCGTGGCTTACCTACAATGGTTGCCGGATAAATGGCATCTTTGCGATGATGCATATGTTTGACATGAAATACAGGGAAGTCATGTTGTAATGAGTAATAGCCAAAATGATCGCCAAACGGCCCTTCAGGGCGGCGTTCATGAGGCGGCACATAGCCGCTGATCGCAAATTCGGCTTCTGCCGGGATACGGTGACCTCCAAGCGGGTCTTCCGTCATGGGCAGCTTGCCCCCCATAATAAGGGATGCCAACATTAGCTCAGGCAAGTTTTCCGGGGCCGGGGCAATCGCAGACGCAATCAGGGCAGGCGGGCCACCGATGATGATCGTCGTCGGCAACGGCTCATTGCGCAGCTCGGCTTCATGATAATGGAAGCCGCCGCCTTTATGGATCTGCCAGTGGATTCCAGTCGTCTGATCATCATAAATCTGGATGCGATACATTCCCAAATTATGATCCTTGGGTTGGCCTGGCTTCTCTGTATACACCAGCGGAAGCGTAATGAACGGCCCTCCATCCTCGTGCCAACTGGTCACCCTAGGCAGTGGAGCCAGCGGAGCATCAGTACGGCGAACGCCCAAGACAGGAGCTTCGCTATGAGATACGGTTTTTAGTCCTACTTTTAGCATGTCCTTAATGAGCCCACGTTCATTCCACAATGCTTTGGGTGTAGGTGGCAGCAACGTTTTGGTCGCACCTACAATTGCATTCATCAGTTGCTCTGGGCGAGGACCAAAAGCCATATCCACACGGCGATTCGTGCCAAACAAATTACTGGCAACAGGAAAAGGAGTTCCTTTGACATTGGTAAACAGCAACGCCGGACCTTCTTCCTGTATGACTCTTCGGTGGATCTCGGCCAGTTCCAAATAAGGATCAACTGGTGCTTCTATAATTTTAAGATCATTTTCTTTACGCAGCGCTTCGATAAATTGGCGCAAATTCTGATAGATCAACTGGATAATTCCTCCTAAGCAAATCAAGCCCTCGAGAAACTCGTGGGCCTGGTTTGTTTCTTATGATGTTATTATACGTGTTCAAGCGCCTTTTGGGCAAAAATACGTTTCACTATGAAATACGAAATGCTTAGGATCGCTGTGCCTGGGTCGGAACCAGCTTGCGGTCAGGTGATAATTGCCATACACGATAGCTCAGATAAGCCAGAATGGAGAACAATGATGCAATCACCAGCATATGTCCCAGCACGATAAACATGTAAATTTCAGGTCTGTTGACGTACAGCAAAATAATGCCAATCACCACTTGAAGAATGATCAATAGGACTGATACGACACCCAGTGTACGAATATCCCGGTGATTCGGGTGATAACGGTACGAGTAGTGACCCACAGCCAAAATAATGACGAACAGCAGACCAGCAGAAATTTGATGAAGCAGTAGTGGAGAAATAATGCCCCCAATATTTACAACCTTCTGGATGACCGAATGACTAAGCAACGCTCCTGAATAGACAGCAATATAGGTATAGATCGTTGACAGCCATATAAAGTTACGATAACCCCGACTGACACGCCCAGGGATCAGACGTGGAGTGTAGCGTGAATCCGCATGCTCCTGCCAGGCCCCCAGCGTCATCATGGTCGCACTGGCAAAAGCGATCAGCGCAAAGCCAAAATGCAGTCCCATGACTGCAGCCGATTGAGAGAAGACGACAGCCAACGCCCCCATCGCACCTTGTATGATTACAAACAATAGTGTGAGCAACGAGAATAGCTGTAAATCCTTCCGATGCTTCATAAACAGCAAAAAGCCAACAAACGAGGCGATAGAAAGAATCCCGGCCATGGCACTGACGGAGCGATGAGAGAACTCAATAAGGGATGCGATGGTATGCGCCGGAACCAGTTTACCATTACAAAGCGGGAATTCTCGTCCACACCCAAGACCCGAATCCGTTCGCGTCACGACCCCTCCACCAAAGGTAGCCAAAAACATGACAATACATGTTACGAGTGCCAGCCATTTTAATATTCTGATTTTGTTATTCAATGAATTCACCCGTATCCTTCCAAATATAATATTTATTCACTTTAGATGTTGTGAAATGATCACTTAAAGTAATTATAACTGATATATCGGCCCTTGACATACGAGCTTTGTTGACAAAATGTGAACGTGTCCGTAAGAAAGCCGCCTCCTACGAAGGAAGCGGCTTTCTGAATGTCTTGATAATTAAGGGTGCCCTGCGGACCCATCATACATACCCTGATCCAATTATTTTGCCAGATTAGCATGGACTTCTACAGCCCGGTCCAAAAACTGCTCGATTTCCTCGCGGGATTTACGCAGTCTGTTCACCAGACGTACCAACTCTCGGCCTTCACTGTAAGCGATAAAGCTGGGAATACCCAGAACATTTTGCTCTTGACTTACACTTTCGGCCTGTTCTACGTCAATCTCAATTAATGTAAGCTTGTCTGCATACTGTTGCTCCACATCAGGCATGAACGGATCAATAAAATGACAATCCCCGCACCAATCCGCCTTGAACACAGCTACCGTTACGCCTGAATTGGATATTGCCTTATTAAAGTCTTCATGAGAGACAATTTTTTGCATATATAATTCCTCCTCTAAATTCTTTTGTGCACAAGATTCTGTACTTTCTATTTTAACGCCAAGTAAAGCTTTTGCACACTCCCTATTCTGCTCACACGCCGATTGGAAGCCCTCTCATTGAGGCATACTAAAGCTATACTTAAGAATCCACATCAGTAACAAACATCCTACAGCATCCCCAACATACCTGGTGAAATACGGGAATGCTTGCACTTGAAAGGAGGTTGTTAAAACATGTCTTTCACCGAATGGCTCCATGCCGCATCTCGACAGCTTCAGGGAGGGCTAAAGTTACTGGGTTCCGTTCCGCGTGCTGCGGAGGAAGCATGGGAAGGCAAACGTGCGGCCTGGACCGAATCCCGTAAATTACGCTATCCCTTACGTGATCTGCCGTGGGATTATCAGTCGGCACAGGCCGCTATGAATGAGGCTGAAGCGTTAATGCTGGTTAACGGTCCCGCTACGCGTCCCTCTTCTCTAAATATGCCTTTATGTGAAACAGACTGTGAGCTGCTGGAGCGGATCAAGAACGACACAGCAAAGGAGAATCGCAGCAATATTACGCGCACGGCCGCTTACCTCGACTGCTACCATGGCTACCCTGAATTGCACTGGGCATTACTCGCTCATCTAGTTTCCCGTAACGGCGGCTATAATATGACCGACTTGAAGAGTGAGCTTATTGGCGACCTGTTCGACGAACAGGAAAAGGAGTGGCTGTATCGACTGCTGGAGCGCTGTAACGCCCTTATTTTCCAGGACGCTTATCCACAGTTGCAGCTTTACATGCATAGCCGTCATTTGGGACGGAGCTGCTTTCATTTGTTGCCTTATTTTCACGTTTCGCCATTCATGAAGCCCTTTTGGGAACGTTTCTGGGCTTGGCGGGATAGTTCTCTTTTGACGGTGGCGCTCATTATTAATGAACAAAACTATATTGAAGGACGGGTCGTAAAAGATCCCTACTTCCAAAAATTCGTAACCCACAAGCCGGGGTTCTATTTGCATGACTGGCTTCAGCTCAATCAGGTTATTTTTCCGCTTGGGCTAAATGATGGACTTGCCGGACTTGTCATGGAGCGTTTCGGCCATCTGGACGAGCGAATCGGCTTTGGCAAAAGCCTCTACGCTATGTTGTTTGGCCATCAGCAGGTACTGGATCAGGTAACCGCATTTGCTACCCGCGTGCCGCATACCGGTTCTCGCAGCGACTATTGGCCTGGCCTGTTCACTCCCAACGAACAAAAAGCGCTGCGCTCTCCAAAAGAGAGTGCAACGCTTATAGCGCATGAATGGCTTCCGCCGGGTCAACGTCTGTATAGCCCGGAGTTGAACGCCGTCTGGTCAGATACAGCTTATGATCCGATCCCTCGTTATGATTGGTTTCAGGACGGTTCTACGCTTGGACATCTCAGTGAACCAAGACGACCTCTGTTATTTGCCATGCGCCATGAACACCGTCATGGCATTCAAAAAACAGCAATGGCGCATGATGCCCATAACAGCTTACGGCCCTTCCACTGAAAGAAGGCTCTTTTAACCTCGATGTCCTGTGGACTCACGCTGTAGACGCATTAACGGACGCAACACCTTCTGCAATATATGCGGATAGTTGCCCAGCTCGTCCCTGCGCAATACACGCAGTGCAACCAGCAATACCAAGTAGCATACCAGTACAACCGCTCCGGCAATGCAGCACGCGATCAAGAAGGCTACACGCGCAGGCATCAGATGTACCAGCATAATGCAGGCTTCATTTACACCATACCCGATTGCTCCTGATACTACGACTGCAATTAGGAAGCTTGCCCAGCGACGGCCCATAATCGAGAAGGAAACGATCCCTTTCAGCACACGCAAATTCAGCAACGTAATGACGAGAAAACACAATCCGGTTGCGGCAATAATCCCGTAAATCCCAAGCCAGTCAGCCAGCAGCCAGCTCGCTGCTAACTTCACGACGATACCGACCATCACATTGATCATTGAAATACGCGGCTTGCCCATACCAATCAATATCGAATTAGAGGTCATCATCGTAATCTGGAAGATCGTTCCGAGTGTCAGAACAGCAATAATTCCGCTGCCTCCAAGCGAGCTGAAGAGCAGACCATTAATAGAATAGGCAGTTACACATAAAGCCAGCACAATTGGCATTCCAGTCAAAATAGAGATACGCAAGGCGAGCGTCATCTGATTTTGTAAATGCTGCTCGTCCTTACGGGCAAAAGCCGCCGAAATGATCGGAATGAGCGATTGGCTGAGTGCAATGGCCAAAATCGGCGGAATGCCCGCCACACTCTGTGCCCTAGAGCCTAGATAACCCAACTGAGTAGTAGCTTGATCCAATCCTACTTGTCCAGACAGCAGTCTAACCACAATCGACGTATCAATAAAATTAACCGCCGGAACCGTCAAGGACGACAATACAATGGGAATAGAAAGCTGGAAAATATCTTTGTAAATGCGCATCATCGGTAGCGCAGAGCTTTCCTCCTGGAATTGCTCTTGACGGTCCTGGCGATCCTGACGACGCAATTTCACCGTGTAGTACAACATGACCGCCAAAGCGCCAAGACTTCCCATGACTCCCCCAAAGGAGGCACCCGCCGCAACCTCACGATCTCCATAACCAAGCTTCAAAATAATAAAGGCAAGCAGAATTGCGGTTGCTACCCGTGCGACCTGCTCGACAATTTGCGAAATACCGCCTGCGGTCATATTACCGCGTCCTTGGAAGTATCCGCGCATCATGGCAATGGCAGGAAACAACAGCAAAGCAGGTGCCAAAGCCTGAATAGCCAGTGCTGATTGCGGAACCCCTGCTATACGCTCGGCAAAATATGGCGCTCCAAAATACAGCAACGCAGTAATGATAATACCGGCTACGGCTGCGAATATCAAAGCCGCACGATACACACGTCGCGCTTCCGCAGGCCGATTCAGTGCGTAGCGTTCCGAAACCATTTTGCTCAGTGTGCTGGGAATGCCAGCCGTAGCAACCGTAAGCAGCATCAAATAAGCGTTGTTGGCAATGGTAAACGAGGCGTTCCCGACGGAGCCGAGCAAATGCTCTAATGGAACGCGCTGTACCAGACCAAGCACTCTGGCCACCAAGGCGGCAGCGGCTAAAATAAGCGTACCTTTAAGGAATGTTTCTTTATTGGACAAAATGCGTTCCCTTCTTTCTTGCTGTTCACATGCATGCAAAAGCCCCGCAACAAATAGTCATGGCCTGAGCCATCACCGGTGCGGAGCCGCATGTCGATTCTGTCTCTGCAATCATAATAAACGAATCTCTGATTATAACACCCAAATCAAGAATACAATAATCATAGCAAGCTGCAAAATTACTTTCATCACGGTGCTGGTAAAGAGGCCTAAGACCGAGCCAAAGCCTACTTTGATCGCTCGATCCAGCGGAGCTTTGCCAATCAGTTCACCCAGCACAGCACCGATAAATGGTCCCAAAATCAGACCGAATGCCGGAATAACGAAGGGGCCAATAATGATCCCCACAGTACTGAGGATCGCTGACAGACGTGAGCCGCCAAATCGCTTGACTCCCCATGCATTCACAGCATAATCCGCTATAAAAAGAGCCACGACAATTAGGGTTTGTATAATCCAAAATAACTTATTATATGAAGCAAACGAGAAAAACCAGCCGTATACAAAAAATGCAAAATAGATGGCGAGTGCCCCCGGCAATACGGGATATACCGCTCCCGCCATGCCCACAATGAACAGTACAATGACAACAATCCAGCCTACAACGTCCATGGGCCTCCTCCTTCTCGTCTATTCATCTTGCTTGTGCCTTATTTATTTTATTACACAAGCACATAATCACGAATCACTTCTACAATGCCGTCGTCATTATTCGAAGCCACGACTACATTAGCGGCTTCTTTTACAGTATCCTGGGCATTCCCCATCGCTACGCCCAGTCCAGCCGCCTGAATCACAGCCAGATCATTCAAACTGTCGCCAACAGCAACCACCTGCTCCATCGTAATGCCAAGCAGATCGCACACTTCAGCGATACCACTGGCTTTGGATATACCAGCCGGATTAATTTCCAGATTCGTCATCGAGGAATTGGAAATTTCAAGTCCTCCCATCTCCTGAAGCTTCAGCAAAATTTGATGGCGAATTTCATCATTTTCCGTATTAAAACCGAATTTAAGCCACTCCTGTGTGTCCAATGTGTCCGGCCAACGATCTCTATTGTATAATTCCTCAGTTGAGTAAGCCCAGAACCATGAGTCTGTTTCTACGGCAATCTGGTGCATCTTGCGAATAAGCTCCTTATCAAGTAAGTAGCGGCGCCACAATTCGTGAGGTGATTTCCACACTTCACTGCCGTTTACGGTTACCATAGGCGTCTCCAGGCCGAGTTGCTGACCGTAAGGCAAAGCATGCATCGCTGCACGTCCGGTGGACAAGCATACATGAATCCCTTCCTGAATCGCCTTGTTAATCCAATTAATCGTTTCCAGGCTTATTTCATGATTATCGTTCAGTAAAGTTCCATCCATGTCGAGCGCAAGCAACTTGTATTTATATTGGTTTTCTCCCATCGTCTCTCTTCCTCCTGTATGTCCCTTATGTCCAACGACATTTTACCATGAAAAAGAGATGCCCACAAAAGAATTCAAACCCTTATTTCGCTGCCTGAGGCTTTTTATGAATACCATCGAGCCCGTATACTTCGTCATACGCATCAAATATTTTACGCGCAACAGGTCCCGCGCTCGTCGCACCAAAGCCTCCTTCAGGGATGATCACCGCCACAGCTAGCTTCGGATTTTGGCGCGGAGCAAAAGCAATGAACACCCCATTATCTTTAACCGTACGACCCACCACCTGCTGAGAAGTCCCCGTTTTACGGGCATAATCATAAGAAAATCCGTTAAATGCTTTAACATCAGTAGCCATGCCGCGAATGACAGTGTCCCAGTACGTATCTGAAAAAGCGACCTCATTCAGCACCTTCGGTTTAAACTCACGTACGAGATTCCCCTGATCATCTACAATTTTACTGACCAGACGAGGCTGCATTCGCTTGCCCTTGGTTGCCAGTACAGTCGTATACTGGGCCAGCTGCATCGCTGTATATTTTCCCTGCTGGCCAAAGGATGCCTGTACTAAACGTGTCAGTGCACTTTCATGCTTACTGGTGTACTCCAGTCTGCCTGCCCACTCGCCAGGCAGATCGACTTCCGTCGGAACGCCTAGTCCAAATCCCTTCATATACCTGTCCCATATATCAATCCCCTGATGTACCCCTGCATTGCTGCCGTATTTAGCATATAGCGGCTTGCCCACCATATCTACCATGAATGTATTCGACGAGAATTCAATTGCTTTGCTAGGTGTCAGAGGACCATACACATGCCCGCCTGAATTCCCGACCCGGCTGGAACGATTTTTGCCATAGTACGCACTCCCCGTATCCTGATAAGTTTGTCCAGGCGAAAATAAATTTTCCTTCAACCCAATCAGCACGGTTAGCGGCTTGATGGTTGAACCCAGCAGGACCGAGGATTCCGGGTGCGGACCCGCTTTTCCGCTAGGTACGGATTTTATCGTTCCGTTTCCCATTTTATGCTGAATATCGTTATATACCGAGGGGGATGCACTTCCCGTTTTCCATACATTCGAGTCATAATCAGGCATACTGGCCATCGCTACGACATGTCCGGTCTCTACCTCCATCGCTACAGCAAAGCCAGTGGTTGCATCCTGATGAAGCTTACCTGATACGGCATGAGTACGAAGCCAGCTGAGTTGATCTATAATCGCTTGTTCGGTTTTTTGTTGAACTTCCTTGTTGATGGTAGAATACAGATGATGACCTTTCACTGGAGGCGTAATGGATTCAATGCCCTCCGGCATGCTGCGCGGGTTGACCTCTACCGTTTTATAGCCGTTTTTTCCTCTCAGCTCGTCTTGATACTGAAGCTCCAAGCCATCATATCCGACAATTTCGCTTTCCGAATATACCTGCTCCGGTCTTAGGACCTCCGAATTGGCCTCATATAACTCTTTATATTTGGTCCGATTTGCTCGCGCTCCTTTGAATTTGTACATATATCCAATCGTTTGGACTGCTACCCGATCCGAGTCATAGTGGCGTACACTTTCTTCAATAACCTCCACACCTGGAAACTCTGCTCGATGCTCCAGAAAATAAGCGATTTCCTTCTGACTCAGATCAGATTTGACCAAACGCGGGGTAAATCCTCTATATTGAATATAATCAGGGTCGAGTCGCTTGATAATCTCCTCTGCATCAAGTTGCTCTCCTTCGGCACGCCCCAGTTCGTTTAATTTGCTAGCAAGCTTGTCAGCAAAAGCATTAAGCTCAGGGAGCAGCTTTTCCCCCGGCTTGCGATTATTTTCCGTACGCTTGCTATAATCCTTAGACAAAGTTACGTACAGGGACTGCACCGGGGTGGAATATGCCAGTCTAACCTTACCTGTGGAGTCATAAATCGTACCGCGACTTGGGGTAAGCGGGACATTTTTGGTATTTATCGATTGCTGCTGCCCCTTTAGCTCCTCTGATTGTACAAACTGCAATACAGCTAGTCGGGTAATGATTAGGGCAAACAGCACAAAAACACTAAAAAACAGTAGGTTGGTTCGTAGAACCGTCCGCTTTTTTCGTGATTCAGCATTCTCTTCATCATTTTTCTTTTTGAATGAAAACTTTTTGTCCAAACTTCCTCTGTCCATATTTGCTGGTCATTACTCCTTCCAATAAGGTCTCCTATTCCTGATCCTACCATATTGAAAGCAAGAAACGATGAAATTCAAGGTGACAATTTTGTAAGAAAACGTATAAAGAAAAAAAGCTTTCCTTAGCCCAAAAGCTAAGGAAAGCTTACATGAGGAAATATCTGTATAGAATAATTATGGCTGTTTAGCTGCATTAGAATCGGCTGTCGCTGTATCCTTTTTCTTAGGAACACCGTCCAGACCATAAACTTCATCATAGGCATCGAATATTTTACGTGCCACAGGTCCTGCGCTCCAGGCTCCGAAGCCTCCTTCAGGAATGACAACGGCTACGGCCAGCTTTGGATGCTGGCGTGGAGCAAAAGCAATGAACACCCCGTTGTCTTTCAGCTGGCCGCCTACGCTTTGCTGCGATGTACCTGTTTTGCGGGCAAAGTCATAAGGGAAGCCATTAAATGCGCTAACGTCTGTAGCCATTCCACGTATGACCTCATTCCAGTAAGCATCCGGGAAGTTCACTTCATTCAACACTTTAGGCTTAATAGTCTGGACAACATTACCATTGGTATCTTTAATTTGGCTGACCAAATGTGGCTCCATCCTTTTGCCCTTAGTAGCCAATACTGTTGTATATTGTGCAAGCTGGAGTGTTGTATATTTACCTTGTTGGCCAAAAGAAGCATATGCTAGTTTAGACAAGGCCGACTCCTTACTTTTTGGACCATACTCTCTTAAACCAGGATATTCTGTAGGCAGATCTACCCCTGTAGGCACACCTAATCCAAATTCCTTCATGTAGCGGTCCCATACATTCACACCTTGATCTTCCTGAGCATTATTAATGTACTTGTTGTACAATCTTTTGCCCACCATATCGACCATGAATGCATTGGAGGAATGACGAATGGCAGAAGCAGGATCCAATCCGCCGTACACATGACCTGAAGAATTCCGGACTCGTGAAGAATTATTACGCCCAAAGTAAGCCGCTCCTGTATCCTGGTAATACGATGAAGTGCTAAATAAATTTTCCTCCAAACCTATTAACACCGAGAGTGGTTTAATCGTGGAACCGAGCAGGACAACTGACTCTGGATGCTGACCCGACTGTCCTGATCCGAAGGAGCGAATAGTACCATTTAAATATACATTCTGAATTTTTTTATAATTATCATTGGATATATTTCCAGTTTGCCAATAATTCGCATCATAATCCGGCATACTAGCCATAGCTACGACATTGCCAGTATCCACTTCCATAGCAACAGCAAAGCCTGTTTTGGCATAAGGATGTGTACTACCAGATACAGCGTGTGAATGGAGCCATCTCAACTGATCCATAATGGCATTTTCAGTCTTCACCTGAATCTCTTTGTTTATTGTAGAATAAATATTATTTCCTTTTTGTGGCGGAGTAACAGAATCTACACCCTCAGGCATATTACGCGGATCAATGGGAACCGTTTTATAGCCATTTTTCCCTCGTAACTGTTCCTGATATTGAAATTCCAGTCCATCAAAGCCAACAGATTCGTTATCCATATAAATGAGACCCGGATCATTTTCAGCTGACATGGATTTTTGAATATTCTTATATTTATCCAACGTTTCACGTGCACTTTTATAACTTTTAATATAACCAACCGTTTGAACAGCTACCGTGTCAGGATCGTAATGACGTACCGTTTCTTCAACGACATCTACGCCTGGAAACTCACCCTTATGCTCCATAAAATAAGCAACTTCGTCTGGAGTAAGATTGGTTTTAATCAGACGCGGCGTAAAACCGCTAAATCGCTGATAGTTCCGGTCCATAGCGTCCATAATTTGCTCTGCCGTCATTTTCGGCTCATCTTTATTGCCATATAGAGCAAATCCATTTGCCAGCTTTTGTGCCATCTTTTCCAGCTCAGGCAACAGCTTTTTATCTGGACTACGCTTTTCTTCCAAACTGTCACTATAATTCTTGGAGAGCGTGATATACAGCGATTGTACAGGTGTAGAATACGCCAGTCTGTTCTGCCCGGTTGAATCATAAATTGTTCCGCGAATCGGGGTAAGTGGTACGTTTTTGGTAACATTACTGGCCTCCTGCTGTTTGAGCTGAGGTCCCTCTACAAATTGAAGTATCGCCAATCGTACAATAATGACTGTAAATATAATGAACGAGCTGAAAAAGAACAGATTGATCCGGAAGCTAAATCTTTTTCGGTCGGATGTCTCATTGTTTTTTTCTTGCTCGTTGTCCATCTTTCTCATGCGCCCTTCTCCACTCCTTCTTAAATCACTTTATCCTTGATATGTGTTTGAGCAAAACCAGGCGGATTAAACCAGTCTCCACTTTGTGCCCAGGTCGGGTCGAGCGGGACCCATCGATCCTGTCCGCTCAAATACACCTCATTCCAGGCATGGGAGCCGTAACCTCCCTGTCCGTTGTATCCAAGGCCTGTAACGACCTTGACCTGTAGTCCCTGCGAACGAGCCATCATTGCGTACAGGCGGGCATAATCAATGCACACTCCTTTACGGGTATCAAACGTATCTTTGGGAGTCTGCTCATGCCAATCCCCACGTTGCTCATAGGCTTCCACCTTACTGTAATCATAACTAATGCGGGTGCCTACCCATTCATACAACGCTCTGGCTTTTTGCTCATCACCGCTAGCCCCTTCGGTAATCTTGGCTGCTGCCTGACCGATATCATCTGGAATGTCCCGGTCGATAATTTCGTATTTGCGCTGCATGATACCATTCAATTCCTTGGTAACTGCTTGCGTAAATACAGGGAGCTTATCCTTGATTAGCGTACCGGACAATGGCTCAATGACCGATTGCGCACCTTGCTTATAAATCGGCGAAGCTTGTACGTAGCTGCTAAACCCGCTGTCTGGATACAGACTTACGCCTATGAACAGCAGGGCTATGATCATCATGGCGCGAGCTCCACCAATAAGTGTACCGATTCCAGCTCCTGCCACCCTACTGAAGAAGCCAGATTTCTTTTCATGCTCATGGAGTTCCGACTTGCCACCTACCACCAACAAATAAATGGCACGTAGTAAAAACTGGGCAATAGCATAACTAAGCATAAACAATACGGCGAACCGCAGCAGCGGAAAACCCTCTACCCCCGCCACGAGCGTATAATAAAATTGCTCAATTCCACTAAGTTTGCGTTGCGGCAAATGCTCCATGTAAGCTGCCAGCCATTGCTGTACTTTCGGTGAAAGCCACATGGATACCCCGAGCGAGCACAAAATACCCGCCACAGTGAGTATCCCATCCACAATGAGACTAAACAGCGCACCCACAGATCTGGAGGCCCCTCGCCTCCATCCCTGTATCAACGACAATATGACGATGGCGATCAGAAACACCGTCACGCCATTCCAATGAAGAACAGACTCCAGCCAGGATGGGTTCATTGTGCTCCTCCTGTCTCTACGGCGACTGTGGCTGCTGTACAGCAGCCAAGTCTTTCGCACTATCAATATATTTCTTGACGGTGTCGCTCATACTCCATTCGCCCAGCGACATTCCCTGATACCATACCTTGACCTTATCACCCTCAAACGGACCTTTTACTTCCAGATTCGAACTGGACACTGTAAATGTACCATCCCCATTGGAGGTGTATTTGGCATTTTGCCCCTCTTTTATCATCATGTTCAAAGCCTCGCTCTGAACCTTGTTAATTGCATCATCTTTTGCCTGAGTCACGACCTTGCCGACCTGTTCAAAGGAAATCCCACTGTATACTAGCAAGCCTGCAATCACAACGATGATGATCAGCCATTTTACGAGAGTTCTAACAATCTTCAATATGACCAATAATAGAACAAGCCCAATCAATATATACAGCCAGTTATCCTGAACGATCTGCCAATTGTGTTCCAAAAACTCTGTCCAGACGTTCTTATCCATTCGCTACACTCCCGTTTTCAACTACGTGATTCAATTGCAAATTGTCTCTGTAATTATACATGATTACGCAATGTCCTGTCAGCTTGGGTCTTTTACATCCCCTGTCATTTAATTCTTGTCCATACAAAGTGGTCTATGTTCGTCCAATCCAGCGTACAACTTAGGAAGGGCCAATACGAAGTAACATAAAAGTTTACATTAGGGAAAGGGGGTCATTCACATGAAAACAGCCCTCTGGCTGTATCTCTTTTTGTTCATTGCCTTTTTTGATCTGCATGCACAATATCCTATTTTGACACCATTTGCAATCTCTCTGGGGGCAGCTCCTACCTTTATCGGTTGGATGATGGGGATTTACTCTCTGACTCACCTGCCGGGTAACTTGATGGCAGGCCCGAAAGTCGACAAACACGGCAGTCGCCGATATATTATGTTCAGTCTGACAGCCGCAGGCATCATCCTGATCATTCAATCGTACATCCATACACCGTGGGAATTACTTTTTCTACGTGCAATTAGCGGCTATGTGTTGGCCTTTTTATCCCCAGCCTGTCTAGCCATGCTGGCACAACTGTCTGACCATCCGGTTACGCAGGGGAAATATATGTCGGGGCATGGTGTCGTCCACACGTTGGCCTCTGTTCTGTCTCCGGCCGCAGGTGCATTTATCGTAGCCAGTTTTGGCTTTAGCGAGACATTTAGTTCCCTTGGCATCATTCTCGTAATCACGGGGCTTATGGCTTACTTCACCTTACCCAAAAATGCACCCGCTCCGCAGGCCCAATTATCTGATGGTCACGCAACACCCACTCCGCTATCGCCAGCACATACGCGCTTACCATTCAATTGGCGTTACCTGCTTCTACCTTTTGTTTTGGCGTGCGCACAAGGCATTTTATTTTACGAGATCCCTTTACGTA
Source organism: Paenibacillus ottowii (assembly GCF_050516475.1). Taxonomy (NCBI): domain Bacteria; kingdom Bacillati; phylum Bacillota; class Bacilli; order Caryophanales; family Paenibacillaceae; genus Paenibacillus; species Paenibacillus ottowii. The sequence goes on from NZ_CP191577.1 coordinate 4,348,738, forward strand.
ATAATGGTTCTGCGTCCATAATGTCCACCGGATTACTCTTTTCTATCATCAGTCTGGGAGCACTCTGTACACTAAGTTTACTTTTTCTGAACAAATATTCACCGATGGTACGGCTACTTTGCGGCATTATTCTGTTGTCTTTAAGCTTCTTCGCACTCGCTACCACGCCTGAAGCGATCATAGGCATCGTCCTGTTTATTTTGGGAACAGCCAAAGGCATTATTTTTCCAGCACTGGCCTCCCTTTTCATACAAATTGGAGGTGCGCGATTGGGTAAAACGTTTGCTCTGCAATCTATTGCAACATCTATCGGCTCCTTTGCCGGACCTGTACTGGCGGGTCAGCTTCCGGATCACATTTCTCCTTTCTTTATCGCTTTTCTGATCCTGATGACTGGTCTATTGTTTATTCCTGTCCAGCGATTATCTCCGACACCTCCGCTGCCTGCCTCAGGGCCTTACCATTCCTAGTTACACCTGAGGGAGGCATGCTAATATGCTGCCTTTAAGCCCAAAGTTACTCTTCTCAAAGGCGTGTGCACAGGACCTTCTCCCCCTACCAACATAGACTAATTTGACTGAATTATTAGAAAAGGGAGGTGCAGCCTGTGGGCCACTGTCATCCTTGTCCTATTGGAACTTCAACTGGTACCATTCTTGTTCTGTATATTCTGCTCGTCATCATTCTTCGCACTTGCTGGATTTAATGTCTGATTTGCCCTAAAATCCTGCTTTGCAACCCATGCCTGCCACTTCTGGCAGGCTGTTTTGTTGTTTTTTGCATGAGAACCCTGTTTAGAGCTAAACTATACACATATTCCTTCATTTCCCGGGGAATTTCGAGCACAGGTATGAAGCAAGGGGTGAGCAAAATGGCGATAACCGTGATCGTCGAAGGAAAAAATGATCGTAGTAAACTTCGTCGATTACTTGACCCGGAGGTCAACATTTTATGTACCTTCGGCACACTAAACTCTATAAAGCTGGAATCCCTCCGCAAACGGACCAAGCACGACGAAATATATTTATTTATGGACAACGACAGTTCAGGGAAAAAAATAAGAGGTGTGCTTGCAGACGCTTTTCCAGATGCACTTCATATGTATACACGCAAAGGCTATGCTGGCGTTGAAGGGACTCCGGATGAATATGTGATTGTCCAGCTGGAAAAAGCAGGGCTAGAGGAATTCATAATATACCCTCCTGTGCTTTAGTCCTGCGAATAACAAAAAAGCTGTCCTCAGGCCAATTCAAGCGCCTGTTGGACAGCAAATATGGTGTATTATCACCAATGCAACTAATTGGGATTAGAATTTATGAACCGTATCAACGATCATCAATAAGAAGCTGAGTGTCAGATGGTTAATGGAAAAGAAAAATACTTTTTTAGCCCAGGAATCTGTTTCTTCTTTCTTAATCGTAAAACCCTTAAAGGCATAAAACGCCCAAAGCACAGACAACAATACAGACACGATCATAAAAATCATACCGGCATACCCATAAGCGTACATAAGGATGGGTACCGGAATCAACAGCACAATATAAGGAATCATCTGAATTTTGGTCCGATGAATGCCTTTCACAACTGGCAACAATGGGAATCCTGCTGCGCGATATTCCTCGACTCTGCGAATGGCCAGTGCCCAGAAGTGAGGCGGTTGCCACAAGAACAGTAATGCGAATAAAAGCCATGCGCCCATATCAATACGGCCTGATGCGGCCACATAACCAATTACTGGAGGCATAGCCCCTGAAATACCGCCAATGGATGTACTCCATGTAGACGAACGTTTCAACCAGAGAGTATAAATACCGACGTAGACAATCATACCTAATATGCCCAGTAGTCCTGCCTTCACTCCAGAGAAGTAGAATAAGACAGCCAATCCGACGATGCCCAAAATAATAGCGTAGGACAACACCGTTGTAGGGGTCAGACGTCCTGTTGGCAGTGAGCGATTACGTGTCCGCTCCATCTTCAAATCCAACTCACGGTCAAAGTAGTTGTTAAAGACACAAGAAGACGCCATAACCAACATTGTACCTAAGAGTGTAAGGATTAACTTTATATAGTCAACGTCCCATTGCGATGCTAACCAAAAACCACCGAAGGCTGCAACCAAATTAGTACGAAGGATGCCTGGCTTAGTCACTGTAATAAAATCTTTCCAAGTGCCCGCCTTGCCGGGTGGTTTAGATTTTACCGAATAGGTAGCCGCATCCGAAGAAGTCTTATAACTAATATTATCCATTGTGAGTAACTCCCCCTTAGAGATGTATGAATTCGGGAGTAAGTTGAACTCCGATATAAATTTTATCATATACCTACCCTAAAAAGTTTGACAGAAAACGCACAAAACGTTCACAAATCAGATGGCAAATCGCCCCTGCTGATCGTTTACAGTAAATTTGGGTAGTAATAAGTACAGGAAACAATACAAAGGAGCGACAGATATGGATACAGCCACACACTTTGTCATGGGAATCGGATTGGCCGGGCTGGCCTACACTGATCCTGTCGTCGCCGGAGATCCAAAGCTGGCCGCAGTCGTACTGCTCGCTACGGTCGTAGGATCACAAGCTCCGGATTTTGACACTTTGCTTCGGTTAAAGAACAATGCAGCCTACATTCGCAATCACCGTGGACTGTCGCATTCCATTCCCTTCTGGTTGATATGGATCTTGTCCATCACGGGACTGATTTGCTTGATCTTCAGGGATGTGCCCCCGGGTCATATCGCATTATGGGTGACGATTGCAGTGTGTCTGCACGTATTCACAGACTTATTCAATACGTACGGAACACAGGCATTTCGGCCGTTTACGAACAAGTGGATATCTTGGAATATCATCCATATTTTCGATCCCTTTATTTTCGGTACCCATGTTGCTGCAATAATGCTGTGGATCACCGGGTTGGTTTCGCCGGCACCCTTATTTATTACATTGTACGTCCTTATTGGCCTGTATTACATTTGGCGAACCTGGAGTCATTTTATTACCAAAAAAGCGGTGCGTGATATGGACACCCAGCGCCAGGAAGGCGACACCTATTATATCATTCCCACGGTATCATGGAACCGGTGGCATGTGGTAAAAGCTCATCAGAATGGAAGTTATGACATCGGCGGATTACATGGCAAGCATTTATTTTGGACGAAACACGCAACTCCATCCACACATCCAGCTGTAGAGGCTTCCAAATCCTATCGTGATGTGCAAGCATTTCGCTATTTTTCCTCCTTTGCCGTAGCCGAGGTAGAAGAACTGGAATGGGGCTATATTGTGCGCTGGGGGGACGTAAGGTATCGACACCGGAGGCAATATCCATTCGTGGCGGTGGTTGCGCTGGATAAGCAATTTGGACTGATCAACAGTTACATTGGATGGCTCAGTGACGAGAAAATGCAAAAGCGTCTTTCCCTGCATACGAATTAAAAATATTAAAAGCTACCGATAAGCCGAGTAGATTACAGACAGCAAGTCTCCTTTTGCCTGGAGCTTGCTGTTTTTTGACCATTCCCGTCAAAATCGGCGTCTTATGAAAGCGCCCTCTTGACGAAGCAGACTTGCGTGATTCACAATGGTCGTAAGCATGCGCAAAAAAATCCGGAGCATGATCGCTCCGGATTTTCTTCATCACAGTTGCTCATAATACAGCTTCCAGGATGGGAGTGTTTATGTGTATTACTGCAAGCGGCTGCTGCCCGACAAGGATTGTTCTGCTTGTTGGACCAGCTTTTTCGTGATGTATCCCCCAAGGGAACCTGTTTCGCGGGAAACGACATTACCGAAGTAACCGTCTTGAGGAATAGTGATGCCAAGTTCTTGAGCTGCCTCATATTTTAATTGTTGTAAAGCGGCGTTGGCCTGCGGTACTTGCAGGTTGTTTGAACGACGTCTGCTCATATTTGAATCTCCTTTCAGTTCTTTGTGAGTGAGGTTCATTGCAAGCTTGCAAGATTATTATGGCTCACTTACATCTACTTATTCCTGAAATTCAACATTCGAAAGCTGGAGGTTTTTACCATGAGCAAAGGTTTATCCCTATGGTTCGCCGTTTCATCCATTATCCTGCTGACAGCAGCTGCTATATCCATCAGCTATTCTGCATGGCTTGCTATATTGCTGGGACTTTTATCTGTCGGCAATATCGGCTGGGGCTTCGTAGTTAAGGCCCGTCAACGTCGCTCTTAAGTCAATTCGTAAGTTTTGACTTCAATAAGCTCTAGCGTACACGTGGCAAAAAGCCCATGCGCTCTTTGACCGCAGCCAGCGTGGTTTCAGCAGCTTCTTGAGCACGCTCTGCGGATTGGGCCAAAATATGTCCAATTTCACCGGATTCCCGGATTTCGCGATAGCGTTGCTGAATCGGTTCCAGCATAGCTACAACCGTCTCTGCCAGTTCCTTTTTAAATGTCCCGTACATTTGGCCTTCATAACGATCCTGTACTTCTTGGAGCGACAAACCGGAACACTGGCTGTAAATGCTCATTAGATTACTAATCTCCGGTTTATTGGCCGGATCATATTTAACTTCACTGCCCGAATCGGTAGTGGCGCGGCTGATTTTTTTGCGTATAACTTTCGGATCGTCCAGCAGCGCAATAAAACTGCCTGCATTCGGGTTGCTCTTGCTCATTTTTTTGGATGCATCATCCAGGGACATAATTCTTGCCCCTACTTCAGGGATATATGGCTCGGGAATTGTAAAATAATCTCCATAACGATGATTAAAACGGCCCGCCAAATCCCGTGTCAGCTCCAGATGCTGTTTCTGGTCGTCGCCTACTGGGACAAGATCTGCATTGTAGAGCAAAATGTCAGCTGCCATCAACGACGGATATACGAACAGCCCTGCTCCTACAGAATCCTTGCCAGCAGCCTTATCTTTAAACTGAGTCATACGCTCCAGCTCGCCCATATTCGTCAGTGTCGTCATCAACCATCCCAGCTCAGCGTGCTGAGGAACATGGGATTGTAAAAAGACGTTGGACTTCTCTGGGTTAATACCCGCTGCGATAAATAATGCCGCCACCGCCTCCGACTGCTCGCGTAAATGAGCTGGTTCCTGCGGAACGGTAATCGCATGAAGATCTGGAACCATAAAGTAACATTGGTGATCCTCTTGCAATTTGACAAAGTTTTTCATGGCGCCGATGTAATTGCCCAATGTAAGTTGTCCACTAGGCTGAATACCTGAAAGTACAGTTTTCATCTTCTTCTCCTCCGTTTTTTCAATATTTTTAAAACGCAAAAAGGCCCCGCATCCTCAAGGGACGCGAGACCGTGGTACCACCCTTATTCATTGCGTCAGCCTATTAGTCGTCGGAGCTATTCCGTGGCTGCCTGCAATCTTAAAGCTCCGTTAACGAGGAGCAATCGGCCGTCATACTGGGGAAATAAACTCCTGTTCTGTGCGGCACTCCAAGGTCCATTCAGCAGTGCAGGCTCACCGGTTCTCATCCACCACCGGCTTTCTGAAGAGCTTATGCAAAAGCTTACTTGTCCTCATCATCGTGTTATCCATGTCATTTCTTTCTAAGCTACATTAATGATAATTCCGCATACTATTATTGTCAAATGACGATTGTGCCATATGGTCAAAAATCTGTTATCATAATGACACGAAGCTTCAACCGATTATAGTGGACAAAGGAGCATGGATATGGAACAAGTGACCAAAGAACACTGGAACGGTTACGACACGTATGTTTTACATAGTGGTGAATTGGAAGTTACAATGATCCCTCGTCTCGGGAATAATATTATCTCCGTGCGTGATCTGAAGCTGAACCGGGATATCGTACGTCGGCCTGGCGAGGAAGAATTAGCATTTTATTTACAAAAGCCATATCATTTTGGCTTACCTATTTTGATTCCTCCAGGACGAATTCGCAAAGGACAATTTGAGTTTGACGGTGTCCCGTATCAATTCGACCGTAATACAGCCAATGACAATCATATACACGGTCTGCACCGCAATCAATCCTGGTGCTGCAGCGATATTGAAGAGGATGAAGAAGGTTGCAGTGTAACAACCGAGCTTCTGACTGAAAGCGATCCACACTGGATGGAACAATACCCCATTCCTTTGCGGCTGGAAATGACATATCGTTTGCAAGGCACCGTATTAAGTCAAACACTGCGTGTGACAAATCTAGGTGAAAAAACAGCACCCTTCGGCTTGGGCTACCACACTTGGTTTATGGTGGATGGAGAGCCTGAGCGTTGGCGCTTGAAGCTGCCAGTGAATGGAGTATACGAGCAGGATGCTGAGCAGTTGCCTACAGGTGTCATTACTTCTTTAGATCGTTTAGAGCAGCTTCCCTCAGGTCTATCTCTGAAAGGGACCAATTTAGATACTCTGCTGCGAGCAACGGAAGGGCCAGCTGAGGCTATTTTGACTCGTGATGACGGCTATCAAATCCGCTACACCGCAGATGAGCAATATTTTAAATATTGGGTATTATATACTAAAGGTGAATGTGATCAGTATTTCTGCATTGAGCCTTATACTTGGCTGCCCGATGCTCCCCATTTCTCCGATCCTGTCGGGGAAGCCGGATTAATTCGTCTGGAGCCGCAACAATCCATCGACCTCAAAACTCAGATTCATATCGTACATCCTTAATCTTCCTATAGTCACTTTTCTTCCTTCGGCGCATATTTTCATATCTCTGTCGCATACTAACCTCATCACAGCCGAAGGAGGTGACTACACATGAATGAATCCAATCAAGGCAGAGGACGTCGCAGCAATACTCTGGTCGTTCCTCAAGCCAACAACGCACTGCAACAATTGAAATATGAAGCTGCACAAGAACTAGGCATCACCATTCCGGCAGACGGTTACTATGGTGATATGCCGTCCCGTGAAGCTGGTTCTCTGGGAGGCTATATCACTAAACGCTTAGTACAGCTGGCCGAACAGCAATTATCCGGTCGTTCAGGTCAATAAGCGTCATTATTCCACATGAGCATTCCGTTATCGTAATTTACCAAAATACGTTATAACGGGTATATAACAAAGGCGGTCTTCATAAGAAGACCGCTCTTTACTTTGCTCTTTTTAATGATTATTCAGATTTAGCCGCGCGATATGTAGGCTTGTTATAGCGGATCATGAGATTCGCCATGTTGTAGTTGGATTCTAAGGTTGCGTCTACCAAGATCGTCCCTTGTCTGATGGCAAAATCGAAAGCAATCTCACCATGAGTCCAGCTACGCTTGTGATTTAGCGTTTCCAAAGCCATACGTCGAAACTCTTCCCGATGCTGTGCAGATAAGCCTGGTTCTACTTCTGCAAATTTGCCGCCTTTACCAGCAATTGGATTATGCCGAATCCCAAATTTCCCAACTACATTGTTTCGTATTTGTACAAATACAATGCCTGATGATAAACCCGCCAGTTCATGATCCATTTCTTTAAAAACGATATCCATCTGCCTTGCTAACGACAATTGACCTACTTCATTCATCAAAAAAACCCTCCTATATGCCTTATATAAAAATATTTAATAGGTCTTACGACTCAATTATATGCGAAGTTTTTTAAGCTTACAATCAAAATCAACATATTTGGGTATTTATAACTATTTTCTAAGTATATCCATCATTTTAAATTTCGCTAACAGGTAGTGTCATTTACACTTCGACATTTTGTGACTTTATTCATCATCCTCCGCAAAAATTACAAAAAGGCCCCCCTTACGGGAGACCTTTTAAAATGCAACTTCATTATTGGGTCATCTGCAAAAATTGCTCAATATCCTGAACAGTAACTTGCGCAGCATTACGCCAGAAGCCAGCCTGTGTTAAATCGGTACCCAAGTGCTTGGAGGCCAGTTCTTCTACTGTCATGCGACCTGTATCACGCAGTAAAGCATCATATTGATCGGCAAATCCATCTGGATTTTCCTTCGCAAAAGCGTAAATCCCTGCACTAAACATATACCCAAATGTGTATGGGAAGTTGTAGAAAGGAGTGTCTGTAATATAGAAGTGCAGCTTGGATGCCCAAAAATGAGGATGAGCCTCATCCAGAACCCCACAAAACGCTTCACGCTGTGCCTGTTCCATCAGCTCGCTTAATTGCTGTGCTCCTACCACACCTTTTTTCCGCAGTTCATAAAAACGAGTTTCAAACAGGAAACGGGCATGAATGTTCATAAAGAAGGCTACACCACGCTGAATTTTATCCTCCAACAAAGCTACCTTTTCCTGGCCCTCAGCAGCTTCCAGCAAAGCATCGGATACAATAAGTTCTGCCAGCGTGGATGCTGTCTCAGCCACGTTCATAGCATAATTTTGATTTAATGGATGCAATTCATTCATCACATGCTGATGATAACCGTGTCCGAGCTCATGGGCCAGTGTCGAAACGTTGGACGGTGATCCGGCATAGGTCATAAAAATTCGGGTTTCTTTGCTTAGACGCAGAGATGTACAAAATCCACCAGGACGTTTGCCTGGACGATCCTCTGCTTCGATCCAGCTTTTCTCAAAAGCCATTTGGGCAAAGTCCGCCATTCTTGAGCTAAATTTACCGAACTGCTCAACAATCGTTACGGCTGCATCGTCGTAAGGGATTTTAGTGGTCAATGCTCCCAGCGGAGCTTCAATGTCATGCCAGGACAGTTTCTCTAAGCCCAGCAGTTTGGCTTTCCGCTCCAGATATTTGACTACAATCGGCTTGGTTTCATTAATCACCTGCCACATCGTATCCAACGTTTGGGCTGACATACGACTGATTTCCAGCGGTTCCTTGAGCACGTCTGTCCAGCCTCGGTTTTCATATAGCTTAAGACGGAAGCCTGCCAGATGATTCAGTGTATCCGCACAATAGTCCTCGACCTGAGTCCATGCCTCTTCCCAACGTGCAAATACATCTTTACGTACGCTGCGATCTGCTTCATCCAGCTTATTAGCTGCTTGACCTACAGACAAGTGTACAATCTCCCCATTTTCAGGCACAGGAATCGTCATATTTTTGACAATGGTATCATAAAAGTCACCCCAACCGTGGTATCCATCCACTGCCAAATCAAGTGCAAGACTCTCCAGCTCAGGAGCCATTTTTTCACGTGCTTCGTTCCGGTATTCGGTCAGGACAAAAGCAATCGGCTTGATCGCTTCGCGCTCCATCCATTTCTGCCAAATGTCTTCACTGGTTTGCGCCAGCAAGTTCTGGAAAGCGACTAAAGCACTTTTCCCTTGGGCATACAAAGAATTGACACGCGCTCCAAGTTGAACAGCCAGCTTGTCATGCTGATTTTGAGCAGTTAAACAAGATACAAAGGAACCCGCCTGCGATGCGCCGTTAAACAGCTCCTGTATGCTATTCAAGACACTATCCAGACGCTCAGTATCCAGCACCGTTTGAGGCACTTTGGCTACCTTAAGCTGGGATTGCAGCTGCTGGACCTTGCTCTCCAGTTCATCCAAAAATGCATGAAATGAGACGGAGGAGGAGCCTCCGCTAAAAATAGATTCCAGATCCCATGTTTGCTTTAACGGGGTTTTCATAATAGTTCCACCTTTCTTTTTTGGCGAATTCATGTGGTTTCATATACAATAAAGCTACAGCGTGATGGTACAATCACTACAATTAGGAGGAAAACAAGATGAGACCCTTACAAATTTCGCCGGAAACGGCTGTGAAATTATCCGAAAAACTCGGCATTCCGCTGGAACACCTTATGCATACACCCCAGCACATTTTGATGCAAAAGCTGGCCGAACTGGCTAAAGAAGAAACCGCTGACCCGAACGGCGGGGAATCGGACAAATCATGATTCCTTTTGATAAAACCTGGCCTTATGACATTGTCATGGGGGATGTTTATGTACAGTCCTGTCCGTTTTGCAATCATGATAACGTCTTGCTGCCCCTGAAGCCCAAAGAACTTAAGCTTATTCATGAAGGTATGAAAAAGCTGCTTGTGTTTCCATGCTGCCATAACAAGGTTACTTTGGTGGATTGTGATGACGATTATTTGCTGTCAGATACCACCTTGCGCCATCATTAATTCATGAGACAGTTGCAAGATAAGATAACTCGCTTTACAAACAAGGTGTGAACCATGAGCCTAGATCGGTCATAGTACACACCTTTATTTCTTCAAGAAGAGCTTGCGTTTTGCATTTCCTCAGGCAGCTGGAAATTCTTTGCCAACATTTGTTCACGCAGTACGGTCCACTGTTCACGGGAAGCTCTTATCATCGCCGCATCCATAATTTTCTTGTCATTAATGACACGCGAAAACCATCGCACTGCTTCATTAAAGTCGCCTGTACGTCGATGCAGTTCACCAATCAGATAAAGCAGTTTGGCATTATTCGCACCGACGCCCTCCAGCTCATAGACTCGAACGTAGGAATCCAAACTAAATTTGAGAAAGCGAAGCTCCTGCTCCTCATTTCCCTGGTATCTGTACATCCATGCAATATGCTGCAATAGACTAGCTACTACGCGTTCCTTTTCTCCGATGACCTGCGCACAAAGTAAACCCAATTTGTACGTTTCTAACGCCTCTTCCCAGCTACGATGCCCGCCATATTCGCGAGGCTGCCAGCGGTTACCGATTTTATCCTTAAATAGCTTGGTTTGCTGATCGCTTAACTGAACGGTAGAGTGCTCTGTCGAGGTAAATCCACAATGAGGACAGACCCGCACGACATAAAAATCGGGATTTTCGTTCTTATAATAAGCACAAAAATCTGAATCGGTACGAATGGCCTTCTTTAGGCTTGGTCTGACACGGGATGTCTGAAATTCTTGTTCGCACTGCGGGCAGACGATTTTGATCTGATATAACGGTTCAAGTTCCAATGTTTTTACAACCCTCTCCAAAATTCGGCAATCCCCGAAAGCTTACGGGGTATTTACAAAATGATGCGCAGGACCGGACAAACGACTAAGTATGATTGAACGAAGCGGCTCTTCAATTCCCGTATCCGTTAACGCATCTGCCATACAAGACAACCACGCTTCTGCTCGCTCCTCCGTCACAGGAAACTTCATATGTCTGGCACGTAACATCGGATGACCATATGCATCAGAAAAGAGGGACGGCCCTCCAAAAAACTGGCTCAGGAACATAAACTGCTTTTCCTTGACCGGCTCCATGTCTTTAGGAAACAGGGGACTTAATAACGGATCTTTATAAACTTTCGGGTAGAAGGCCTCAATAATAGCACGAATACCTTCCGCACCCCCAAGGTTGTCATAAATGCTCAGGCTAGGATTCACTTTTCCTCCAACTTTCTGTGCTATGGTAATAAATATACACTTGTATTATAACAAAAAACAAAAAATGACGCTAAAAATAAGCGTCATTTTATCAATTTAACATATGAAGAGATTTGCCTCACTACACATAGCTTTGTTATTCCATGAATACCCACTAATAACTCCGCCAATCCTCTTCACCGGGATGGACGAGAGAGGCACGAATTACATACACAAAAGCACATACAAACAGACCGGCAACGATACTCATCCTGATCACTCCATCCTTAAGGTTATGGAATCGTTGTTTTTTTATTTTAACATACTCTTTACAAAAAAACAGCACTCCATGTAATCGTTTTCTTTACTTTTCTTGTACTCTTTGTCCATCCTCGACATAGGTATAATAGTACAACTCCAAAGGAGGGGCCTCTATGTCGCTGTACCGCCGTTACTCGCTTCCTTTGCTCATCCTTATGCTGTTATTCCTATTCATATTGATGGCCGCGTATCCGCAATCTTCTCTGAATGCTGGGCTTCGCGGTCTTGCCATCTGGTGGGATGTGCTGTTCCCGTCTTTATTTCCGTTTTTTGTTATCTCTGAACTTCTTCTCGGTTTCGGAATTGTTCATTTCATCGGTGCGCTACTGGACCCGCTGATGCAGCCCCTATTTCGTGTACCTGGCTGCGGAGGTTTTGTCGCTGCGGTCAGCTGTGCATCCGGTTACCCGATAGGGGCCAAATTAACCGCTAAGCTGTGGGAGCAAAAATGGATTACACGCATTGAAGGAGAACGCTTGGTCGCGTTTACGACTTCCTCTGATCCGATATTTTTGATCGGTGCAGTTTCTGTAGGTTTCTTTCATCAACCCGAAATTGCGCTCGTCCTCGGAGCGGCTCATTACGGTGGCGTACTCATTATCGGATTGCTCATGCGCTTCCACGGTTCCCGTTCAGAAAAATCCGATACTCGCAGCGAACGCTCTCACACCTCTCAGAAGACCTGGCCAAAGTCTGATAACACAATAACAGCGGTTCGTAATAAGCAGCCGGGACCACTTCGCCAAGCGTTATCTGCCATGCATACAGCACGTTTGGAAGATGGCCGTCCATTGGGTGAGTTGCTTCGTCAGGCGATTACTTCGTCCCTACGCCTTATTATTGTCGTAGGAGGGCTGGTTGTATTCTTCTGCGTTATTTTAGAAGCCTTGACGAACTCTGGCTTAATGAGCGGGCTTCATCTGCTTACGGCAAGCCTATTGACTGCAAGTGGCCTTCCTCCTGCATTAACAGAGTCCATCGTTGGCGGCATTTTTGAAGTCACTTTAGGTGCGCAAGCTGCCGGTGAAGCCGCAGCGGCTTTACCGTTCAAAGTAGCCGCAGCCGCTTTTGTTCTATCGTGGGGCGGGCTATCAGTTCATGCACAGGTTGCAAGCATTTTAAATATGACGAACCTCCGCTACATGCCATTTTTACTGGCCAGGGCTGCTCACGGGGTCATCTCCGCACTGCTGGCTCTCGTGTTATGGCGTCCGTTAATGGGACAGGGAAGCTCCCCGGTTTTTTCTCCGGTACATGATATCGCATGGTCCCCTGGTTTCTCGTCCGCCATGCTGCTGCAAAGTCTGCTGTTTCTTGCCTGTATACTGGCTGGAATGCTGGCTCTCTCCTGGTTAAGCGTGGGTACAAGTCGCTTATTCATACGATGGAAAGGAACACACCGGCAATGAACGATTGTGTTCTTGCTCATAATTGATTATGATCGGTATATACCCATGACAAAGGAGCTTTTCATCTTGAGATATTATGTTCTGGATCGCGGGGATCAGCACTCCATGGACTTGAGTCAGCAATTTCACCGTCTTGCCCAAGAAAAGAATTTCAAGCTGGATGCCGAATCGCCGGAAATCGTCGTGTCTATTGGAGGCGATGGTACAATGCTTCATGCGTTTCATACCTTCATTGACCGCATTCCGGATATTGCCTTTGTTGGTGTACATACCGGTCATCTGGGCTTTTACGCCGATTGGCGTGCGGACGAGCTGGAAGAGCTAATCGACCTGATGAGCCAAAGCGGGTCTGAGAGACCGCTTAACCCGAGAATCGTTAAGTATCCACTGATTGAGTTGGAAATTCACAAGAAGTCAGGCAATGCTTCTTTTATTGCCTTGAATGAGTTTACGTTAAAAGGGGTAGACGGCACAGTCGTTGCCCAAGTAGATATTAACGATATCACCTTTGAAATGTTCCGTGGTGATGGGATATGTGTTTCTACACCTTCAGGAACGACCGCCTATAATAAAGCACTTGGCGGTGCTATGGTTCACCCTACCATCGAAGCATTGCAATTGACTGAGATCGCTTCCATTAATAACCGTGTATATCGGACACTGGGATCACCACTGCTACTGCCAAAACATCATCATTGTGATATTTTTTCACGGAAAGATCAGCGGCTTTTACTGACAGTAGATCACCTGAACTTTCCTGTGGATGACTTAATCTCTGTTCGATGTCAGGTAGCAAGTCAGAAAATCAGCTTCGCCCGTTACCGTCCTTTCCCCTTTTGGGATCGGGTACGCAACGCTTTTCTCAATTAGAGCCTGTAAAAGAGCCGATCCTTGGCTCTTTTTTTTAATTGACCGGGAGAGGACACTAGCCTCACTTTAAAACATTCAAAAAGTTGGTCATAAATGATCGGCGGCTTGAGAGAAACTTACAAAGAAAACGGCTCCTGAAAATTCAGGAACCGTTTTGCTGTGGAGATGTGAATGTTTTATTTTTTTTGCTACCTTCAGCTTTTTCGGCTTTGGCTGCTGTTTGCGTCTGACGCTGGCCCTCAGGTTCACGCGAGACACGAACTTGCCGTTCCCGATTTTCCTTTGGTTGGCGATCATAGCGTGGCCCACGCGATTCCTTTTTATCGAAATTCCCTTGCGAATTACGCTGCCTCCGTGGTTCCCGGGCTTGCTGCCCTTCCCCCGAAATTCGCCCATCCTTTGCTTCACGCGGTTCCCTTGACTGGCGCGAATCACGTGCTTCACGCTGCCGGTTGCCTTCACGTCCTTCTCTGGATGGACGACTGTCACGAGCTTCATACGGCTGTCGTTCACGTACTTCCTGAGCATCCTTCGGTTCCCTGCTTTGCAGCTCGCGTGATTCGCGGACTTCTATAGGCCGTTCGACTCGTGACTCCTCTGTAGCTATGGAATCATGCTGTGGATGCGGCCATTCAGTTTGTCCAGCTGTCGGTTGCAGTACTTCTTGGCGCTCTTCGGCTTCTGACACTTGTTCCCTTTGAGCATCTACCAACTGCTGGATATCAGGAGGAACGAAGTCATCATTGGTACCGTTCTTATTTTCCACTTCACGGCTTTTTTGCAGCACAAAATAGGCACAACCAAAATTACAGTATTCATTAATGTAATCGTCCAATACCACAATGGATGTATCTTTATTGGCTTTAGGATGCCCTTCTCGATAAAACCCCTTCAAACGCAGCTGATTGTATCCCCAGTCGCCAATAATATAATCATAGCGATCCAACACTTCACTATATCGATCACGAAAGGCTTCGGGATTCCACCCGTTCTTGTGATCCTGCAATACTTCATAGTTTTTACCACCGATTTGAAACAAGCTATTCTAACCGCCTTTCCCGGATCAAGCCTGCGAAAGGGCGCTTTCTTCCTTATGCTGAGCGGCCGACTTCACCTGCTCATGCGCTTGGTAGGAGCTGCGGACCATTGGACCGGATTCGACGTGGCTGAATCCTCGTTGTAATCCCTCTTCCTTTAACTTCGCAAAGTCTTCCGGTGGATAATATTTTTGCACATATAAATGTTTCTCGGACGGCTGCAAATATTGACCAATTGTCATAATGTCACAATCGACTTTGCGCAGATCATCCATGGTTTGTAAGATTTCATCCCACTCTTCTCCGACACCTAACATGATGCTTGATTTCGTTGGAATAGCCGGATTTAATTGCTTTGCACGTTGAAGCAGTTCCAGAGAGCGGTGGTATTTTGCTTTAGCCCGAACCTTGTCGGACATGCGCTCCACCGTTTCAATATTATGATTCAAAATATCTGGCTTGGCATCCATGACGATTCGCAGCGACTCAAGGTCGCCCATAAAGTCGGGAATCAATACTTCTACACTGCAAAAAGGCAATCGGCGGCGAATCGCACGAACCGTTTCTGCAAATATTGTAGCGCCCCCGTCTTTCAAATCATCGCGGGCCACACTGGTTACGACACAGTGTTTTAAATTCATGTTCTCAGCCGCTTCCGCAACGCGTTCAGGCTCCTGCAAGTCCAGTTCCGTAGGCATTCCCGTATTTACTGCGCAAAAACGACACGCACGCGTACAAATATCACCCAAAATCATAAATGTAGCTGTCCTGTTGGCCCAGCATTCATATATATTAGGGCACCGTGCCTCCTCACATACGGTATGTAATGTCTTGGAACGCATCATGCTCTTGATTTCCTGATAGTTATCGCCTGTCGTAAGTTTAATACGAATCCAATCGGGCTTTGCTTCCTTCACTTTTTTAGACAATGAATAGACCTTCTTTCTGATAAGCTTAAGCTGTCATTGCCATACATTATAGCATGAAAGCCATGGAAAAACCTCCATTCATTGTTCCCTTTTTGATATGACATTGATGCCGAAAAAAGTAAACGCTTGAGATGGATAAAAGCGACGGAGATGGCTCAATCTAATCAAAAGCGCCCTATTTACCCTATTGAACACGGGTCAAACATTTACCGGGCGGCTAAGCCCTGTTAGAGGAGGTTGGTTTACGTGCCTTACCCTACGCAGGCAGTCCGCGCTGTTCGTCTGTTATCGCTGCTATTGTGTGCAGCTACACTGACAACGGTCTGTCCGCTTCCTGCTCATGCCTTTGCCGAGCATACAAGGTCCTCATCAGCCGGAAATAACCTGACAGCAACTAATTGGGAGGCTTCACATGCTTCGTCTTCAATATATACGTCCAGACTTGCTTTATATCACTCCATCGAAGCCCTGACAGGAGTCCCTTGGTATAGATTGGCTGCCATCGACCAGTATGAACGCACACTTACAGTGGCTCATTCCAAAGATCGCAAGCATGCAGAACGGATCATAGGTATTTTTGTAACGGGGCCGGTATGGTCCGGTCTGTTGAACCCTGATTCAGAGGATCAAAATCCGCATTCCATTGAACTATTTTCCGGGCTGGGTCAAGACGGCTCAGGCGATGGAATCGCCGACCGCAATAATGACAAGGATTTGCTGTTCAGCATTGCTTCTTATCTCGTTAAATATGGAAATAGCGAGGATGAATTTGGTATTGCCGTGTGGGAATATTACCATAACAGCCGCGCGGTTCAAAGAATCCAGCAGTTTGCCAAGCTGTATCAGACGTATGGCAAGCTTGATTTGGTCAGACAAGCTTTTCCGCTCCCTCTAGACAGCATTTATAGCTACCGCAGCACTTGGGGAAGCCGCCGCAGCTGGGGCGGTTACCGTATACATGAGGGCACTGATTTGTTTGCCGGCTATGGAGTTCCGGTTCGCAGCACTTGCTATGGTGTTGTTGAAATAAAAGGCTGGAATCCCTTCGGAGGCTGGCGAATCGGGATTCGTGATCTCAATAACCGCTATCACTACTATGCACACCTTTCCGGCTTTGATAAAAACGTTCATAACGGAGATATCGTCACGCCGGGTCAGACGGTTGGCTGGGTGGGAAGCTCGGGCTATGGAAAACCGGGTACCCAAGGTAAGTTTCCACCGCATCTGCACTATGGTATATACCGAGACAATGGCTGGACAGATTGGTCCTTTGATCCATATCCGTTATTAAGACAGTGGGAGCAGAACGAACGTAAAGCGCTCAAATCAGGAAAAACCAAAGGAGCCTCCTCGTAGGACACTTTGGTTTCTCCTGTTCCCCCTCTTCTTTATGGCGTTGAGGATTGGTTAAGGGAGTTGGGGTCTTCCTGTATCTCTGAACCACTTTCCATACTGGAATCTACAGCGCCGCTGCTCTGTATAGAATGAGAAGGTAATGCCAACTGTGGTGCGGTTCCTCCATTTTTGCCGACGGGTTTACCCTGATTGTCATAATAGTACATCGGAACGTTGCCCACCACCAGCAAATAAGAAACCGGAATTTCCGTCTCCACAATCTGAGGTTGCATCTCAAACGGTATAACCACAGACACTTCTGTCGTAATTCGAATGTACACTTCCACCAAGATCATGTTGATGCCCGCATCCTGCTGACGTGTATTTAAATCCACCTTGATCGCTCCATGCGGCTCCACCTTTAGGGGAACCTTGGGTCCATATGCTGCCAGCAGCGGACTTCCCAATGCCTGCCCAATCGGAACACTCTCATCAAAATGGCTCATACTATCCATCGTTGCCTTGACTGCTTTGAGCGTGTCTGACGTAATTCTCATATGCTCCGCATAATTTAGAACAAATCCCGAGGTTCTCCCTTGTGTATCCGTTCTCCATTCAATGAGGTTATCAGCAGTCTTCCCCTGCTCTACCTGCGCAGTAATGGCTGAATTAATAGCCTCTGTCGCCATTTGTTTGACCCGCACTTTGGCCAGGTGCATCATGGGCGGCTTCAAATGCTGTTCCACATAGGCAGCCAGCTGTACAATTCCTACCAGCAGCGCCAACACCACAATGAGCCACATCCTGCGCCTGCCGCTGCCGCGTCGTCTTCTGCCCGGTCTGCTGTACCATTGCGGTTTTCTATTCATTCGGATCCCCCCGCAGCGATGAGCTTACATTTAGAAGGATATGCCACAAATAAACGAAAAAGAAGCCGCCCGTCCGGCAGCTCCTCTTGGGGGAAACATATATTATTTCAATTGCAATTTAACTCAAGCTCATGATTGGAAAATACGATCAATCTTTTCGATATCAGCCTGACTCAGTTGAACCTCCAACGTTTTCAGATTCGCCAGAACCTGCTCTGGTCCCTTTGCACCTGGAATGAGGGCATCAATCGAATTGCGGGTCAAATACCAGGCGAGCACCACATGAGCAACCTCTGCATTCAACGCATTGGCAATCTCACGTACCTGCTCTACTTTGTCCAAATTACGAGCAAAAGCTTCTCCCTGGAACAATGGATCTTTCGCTCTGATGTCCGTGAAGGTCATGTCTTTCGTATACTTACCACCTAGTAATCCCGAAGCTAGCGGGAAATAGGGCACAAACGAAATGCCATTTTCCTTAGTATAAGGCAGCAAGTCCTTCTCAGCTTCCCGTTGCAACAAATTATAATGGGATTGAAGCACATCTACATAGCCGTCACTATTCGCATCCTTAAGTTGTTCAATGGAAAAATTAGACACGCCAATAGCTCTAATTTTTCCTTCATCCTTGAGCTTCTTCAGTTCTCCAACTGCTTCTGCCTTCGGCGTAGCTTCATCCGGGAAATGGATATAGAACAGATCAATATAATCCGTTTGCAATCTTTTCAGACTGGATTCGACGGATTCACGCAAAAAAGCAGGCGAGTTATCAAAAACAACCTCTCCGTTCACAAATTTATGTGCTCCCTTGGTCGCAATGACCGCTTCATCACGTTGGCCGCGCTCCTTCAGCACCTCACCGATCAACCGCTCTGAGTGCTCAGGTCCATAAATAAAAGCCGTATCCAAAAAATTGATGCCGTTGTCCAAAGCTGTGCGAACGACTTCTTTACCCGTTTCATTGTTCAAACCGGAAAAAAGATTATGACCTCCTACCTTATTCGCACCCAATCCGATGGGTCTTACATACAGATCTGTTTTGCCAAGACGCACTTGCTCTGCCAATTCACGTCATCTCCTTTTCGAAAGTTACTTCCATTTTATTATTAGATTCCAAAAAAAGCAAAGTGCGTACCTACTGATGGAACCCCATCCTATTTACTTTTTCGCTTCATACTACGAATGATCGTTTTTGTCGTCTGATCCACCCGATATGATTCTGTGATTTTTTGCAGAGCCTTGTTGAAAGTAAAAACATCCAATGTATTATGACTTAAATACGCCATGGTCACCTCAGGCAGCTTGATATAACAGATAGATATCGCCCATGCTACCGCCATTTGTACATAATAATCTTCGCGGTGGGTCTGATCTAGCAAAGTAAGCACCTGGTTAATATACTGTTCCTCAATATAAAAATTCAGCAGTATCACCACACCAAACCGGATTTCATATTCTTTCTTGGAGAACAGATAGGGCTGAATAAACTCCCATACTCTTTCTTTATGTTGTTTGGTGATTTTCAATCCGGCACAGAAACTGTCACATACCGACCAATTATCAATTTTAGGGACAAACTCGGCGGTATAACTCAAAACTTCCTCTATATCCGTTTTTACAGAGCCAATCACCATACCCTGCAGCATCACTTCTTCGAAGTGTTCACTTTCAGCGGTCTCCAGATAGAGGCGCCAATCTCCTTTGGCAATATTCTGAGCCAGCTTACGCAGCACCGGCAGACGTACGCCCAGCACATTATTAATCGTCGGAAGCAATGCAGCCGTGAATTTCTGAAAATCCGTATCTACATGGGACAGTATCTGTTCTCTGATGGTCTTCTCCATATTTCCCACTCCCTGTTTACTAACGAAATGAAATACTCCACAAATAAATGGAGGCCACTGAACCATAAGGCGAATATACTCGGCGATACTCCTCAAATTGCTGCTTGGTCAGTGTATCTAAATGGTACAACTTCATCATTCCCCGCCGAATAGCCATATCGCCCCAACTGACGACGTCCGGACGTTCCATGCAATTAATCAGCATCATTTCAGCTGTCCAGGGGCCTATCCCTTGCAACGAGGATAATTTCTGGATCACCTGTGTATCGGAAAGCTCATACAATTCCTTTAAATTCAACAATCCCTGCTCGATCGTTTGGGCTATATTCAGGATACATGCTGCTTTTTTCATGGTGATGCCGCAGCTTTGAATATCCTGAACCGTCTGCACAGCTAAATTCTGCGGAGTAATCACGCCTAGTTTCTCCTGCATCCTTGTCCATATAGTCTGAACCGCCTTGGCCGAAATAAGCTGTCCCACAATGGCATGAACAAGCGCTGCAAACAGGTCGGGGATGATTACCCGTTCCACCTTGCCCATTTGCGTTATAGCGGTACCTAGTACGTTGTCTACCGTTTTCAGGTAATTGATTTCCTTTTCCCCATAGTCAAAGTTTTTGGTCATTACCGTTTCCATTTGTTCTCCCGCTCCCGCTTCTATAGTTCATTATTCATTAAATGGCATAGACTGCTTTCAATCAGGGTTCAAAGCCTTCTTTGCTCACATAGAGCTGTTCTTCGGGAAAGACATGAAGAAAACGCTCATAAACCGCCTTATAGACAGCAGGATGATACCATTCTTCCAGCCCCAATGATTCGTACAGCGCACCAATGTTCAAGCTGCGCGTCCGCCTTCCTCCGCTGCCGTCTCCCATAAAATAATCATCAATACAGACACGGTTGACCAGAGGCACGAGCTTGTCTGCAAAATGCTCACTGCTTGGCAGCATCGGAGCAATGGTAGCTTGCGTCGGTACACCTGCCTCTTTTAAAAGTTGCAGCGTTTGGAGACGAGCCTGGATGGGGGGAGCTTCCGGGGTGAAATGTTTTCGTATATCCTCGCGGTCTGTTTCTATCGTAATACTCACACGTACACGTTCCTTCAATTGAAGTAACACATCAATATCTCGTCGGACAAGCGGACTCCGTGTCTGAACAAACAGAAAATCTGGCGGATCTTCCACCATCACTTCCAGCAGGGAACGGGTCACCTCTTCCTTGTACTCGGCCGGCTGATAAGGATCCGTGCTTGACGACATAAAAATCGTGACTTTCCCTTTGGAGTTGGCCCTGCGAAGCTCCTTGCGAAGAATATCTGCCGCCTGCATTTTAATATCAACCCATGTTCCCCAAGCTTCCTTCCGAAACGTAGAGACTGGCAATTGGCGTACATAGCAATACGAGCAACCAAAGGTGCAGCCGGTATATGGGTTCAACGAGTGCGTATAGCCTGACAAGAAGCCGGTCCCTTTATTCAAAAGAGTGTTGGGGGATTTATAATATTCATTTTTCATACCTAACCTCCCAGGCTACAAACGGACTGACTGTGGTGTACGATTTTTTCTAGCTGCAACAGCTTCACCTTCATGTCCAGTCCCCCACGATACCCGGTCAAAGCTCCATTCTTACCAATGACCCGGTGACAAGGGATCGTGACCAAAATTGGATTAGCCCCGATGGCAGCACCTACCGCACGAACAGAGGACGGCTTCTGAATCGCATTGGCAATGTCTGAATAAGATTGTGTTTCCCCATATGGGATATTACACAGGGCGTTCCATACAGCCATTTGGAATGTAGTCCCATGGAAGTCAACAGGCAATGTAAAATGTGTACGCTCTCCTTGGAAATACTCAATCAGCTCTTTGGCATAGGGCTGTAAAACGGTATCCTCTTCAACGAGAGGACTGCCGGGGAATCGACTTCGTGCCCATGCCATCAACTCTTCTACAGATTGATTGAGTGAGCCAACATAACATAATCCTTCCGATGTGGCTGCCATATATAAATTCCAATCCTCATGCGTCAATAATGACCAATAGATCGTTTTATTCATTGGATTAACCATGTTGTGTACCTCCATTTTGAGTTTCTTTTGATTCGAGTTGACGATACTGCAACGGGGTGTAGCCTGTATTTTTTTTAAACAACGTAATAAAGTAAGGGGTATTGGACAGACCTACGCTCTCCCCCACTTCCGCCACAGATTGATGTGAGCAGGTGAGCAGCTTCTTCGCTTGTTCCAGTCTAGTACGCTGTATATATTCCATCGGAGTTACATGCATGATTCGTTTGAAGGTGCGATGTAAATGATACGGACTTCCATGACTTTTCTCTGCCAAAATGTGCAATGTTAAGTCCTTCATGTAGTTCGAATTTACGTATTCCACAACTCCTGCGATCCAGTCGTGATCAGGCAACCGTTGTCCTGTCGGTTTACATCTTTTGCATGGACGAAAGTGCGCAGCCAGGGCCTGCTCTGCTGAGGTAAATATACGGATGTTCTCTCTTTTAGGAGGTCGGGATTTGCAGGAGGGGCGACAGAATATTCTCGTTGTTTTCACAGCATACAAAAATACGTCGTCATAAGACTTGTCGTTTTCTACAATAGCTCTCCACCTGTCGTCTGTTATGGATAAATCGGATGTGCTCATGTTAATCCCCTCTCTTGGGCAATGTACCCTTCCTCATATCCAAATTATAAACTAATTAGTGAACATATGTACCCCTCTTGGAATGTAAAGGCAAGATAACGAAAAAAAGATGACTCCGCGCGGAGCCACCTTTGATTTTAGTTCTCTATCTTGTTTAGGCTTGCAGCTTACCGGATTCAACCGTGATCTTCGCTTCATCTGAAGGAGACTGATATTCACGTGACCAGTAATCGGCATTAGAGATCCCTGCCTTCTTCGGATCAAATACTGGGTCTATCCCTTGCCTCCGTTGCCGCTCGTAATCCTTAAGCACCAGGAGCGCAGGCTTGGCCAGGAGTATTATAGCAATCAGATTCACCCACATCATAATACCAACACCCATATCTCCCAGTGTCCACGCCAACGCAGATTCCTTGACAACCGTTCCATAGAACGTCGAACCCAGAATGACCAGCTTTAACAGGAACATAGGCCACTTGGCTTTACGATCGGCAATCAGGTAGGCCATATTCGTTTCAGCGATATAATAATAGGCGATAATGGTGGTAAATGCGAAAAAGAACAATGTAATGGACAAAAGACTCGACCCAAAACCCGGAAATACTGATTCGATGGCAGCTTGTGTATATTGGGTTCCTTCTTCAACACCCGGAAGATGCTGCACAATATAGCCCCCACCTGGTCCCTTCACATTGTACATCCCTGTAAACAAGACCATGAAAGCCGTAGACGTACAGACTAAAAAGGTATCTACATATACAGAAAATGCTTGAACCAGTCCTTGCTTTGCCGGATGAGACACTTCTGCGGCGGCTGCCGGATGCGCACCAGAGCCTTGTCCCGCTTCATTTGAATAAATCCCCCGTTTTACTCCCCAGGCAATGGCCGTCCCTGCTATACCGCCGAACACTGAATCGATACCAAAGGCACTGCGAAAGATCAGGGCAAATACATCGGGAAGCGCAGTAATGTTCGTCATCATAATATAGAAAGAGACAAGGATGTAGCCAAGTGCCATAAAGGGTATGACCACCTGTGCCACATTGGCAATTCTTTTTACACCACCAAATATGATAAGCGCCAGCAACACGACCACTACTATCCCGGAAACCTTCATATCCATACCAAACGAACTATGAAAAGCTACCGCAATCGAATTCGATTGCGTTCCCGGCATCAGTAAACACATAGCGACCAACACTACGACCGCGAAAATAACAGCAAACCATTTTAAGCCTGTCCCTTTTTCAATATAAAAGGCCGGGCCGCCTCGGTACTGACCATCACGCTTTACCTTATACACTTGGGCTAGTGTAGATTCAACAAACGCAGTGGCCGACCCGATAAAAGCCATGACCCACATCCAAAATATTGCTCCAGGTCCACCCATACCGATTGCCAGTGCAATCCCCGCAATATTCCCCGTTCCTACACGTCCCGATAACGCCATCGTAAAGGCCTGAAAAGAGGATACACCTGCCTCAGAACTTTTCCCTTTAAAGACGAGGCGAATCATCTCTTTGAAATGTCTGATTTGCAGAAATCGTGTCATAATCGAAAATAATAGACCCACGCTCAAACAGACATATACCACAGGATTGCTCCAAATGACGCCATTTACTGCCTCTGCCCACTTCTCTAACATTCCTTGCATTTCCCCCTGATCCATCAATTCATATTTAGTTTAGGTTTTCAGAAAATTTGCATATTTACAAGAAATTATAGATTAGTTTTCACAACCGTACAAGCTAATTTAATTGACATATTGTCAATTACAAATCGACTTATCTGCTACCTGAAAGGACGACAAAAAAGCTCTGACGATCCAGGAAAGTGGATCATCAGAGCTTGGTCTTTAAGAAATTCAGACGATATCTTCTTGCTCATTTGAAGCGCCAGACAGTTTCAACAGGGGGGTCTGCTCCGCTATCTGTCCTTGAGCGATTGGGAGAATTTCCGTATATTCAGAAGAATTTGTGATGATAACCGGCGTAATCGTAGGATAACCCTCTGCTTTGATTTGCTCAACATCAAATTCGAGCAGCAGATCTCCCGCTTTTACTTGATCGCCTTCTTTAATATAGGAAGTAAAATGTTTGCCGTCCAGCTTAACCGTATCTACTCCGACGTGAATTAGAACTTCTGCGCCATGATGCGAAACCACTGCCAGCGCATGCTTTTTCTTGAACGCCACCGTAATGGTTCCATCAAACGGGGCTACCACTCTGCCTGTTGTCGGTTGGATGGCGATACCTTTACCCATAGCTTCCGAAGCAAACGCAGGATCGGGAACCTCCGACAGAGCAACCACAGTTCCTTCAATCGGGCTTAATACCTCTTCATTAGAAATGACAACTGTAGAAGTTGATTCTTTCGATGAATTGTCAGTGGTTTCTTCCTCTTCAACTGGATCTTCAAACCCTAAAATATAAGTCAAAATGGCTGAAACCAAAAATGAAACGGTAATCCCTAAAATCAATCCCGGGAAGCCTTGTCCGCCAGGACCGTAAAAGATCGGTAAGGTCAGCAAGCCAGGTGCGCCAGAGGCAAATGCTTGCGTTCCTGCTTGACCGATAATAGCACCACCGACAGCACCGCCGATAATACCGGCAATAAACGGACGTTTCAGTGGCAACGTAACCCCATAGACCGCTGGCTCTGTGATACCGAACAACGCAGTAAGTGTAGCGGAGCCCGCTAGTGTTTTCAGTTTTTTATTTTTCGTTTTCAGCATGACACCAAACGCTGCGCCCGTTTGAGCAAAGACGGAAGCCGAAGCAGCGGGCTTAATGCCATCCCGGCCGTTAACAGCAATGTTATTAATAAATACAGGTATAAGACCCCAGTGAACACCGAAAATAACGAGCAACTGCCAGCAAGCACCAAGGATTGCTCCAGCCAGGAGCGGACTAAAGCTGAACGCAGCAACGAGTGCGGTAGCGATCGCGTTGCCCACATACACCCCGACAGGACCAAAAACCATCAGGGTCAGAGGAAGTATAATTACAAGTAGAATCAAAGGTGTAATAAAGTTTTTAACGCTTTCATGAATCACTCGATTACACCATTTTTCCAGCTTACTCATGACGATAACGGCTAAAATAATTGGAATAACGGTAGACGAATAACTCATCATCACAACGGGAATCCCGAAGAAATCGGTAGGCGTGCCTTCTGTTTTCAGCGTGACAATCGTCGGGTAAAGCAGCCCTCCAGCAATGGTTAGAGCAACGAAGATATTACCTCCGAATTTCCGTGCCGTTGTAACCGCTAACAAGAGCGGCAGGAAATAAAACAAGCTGTCAGCCGCAGCATATAAAATTATATAGGTCGTGTCTTTGGGCACCAACCAGCCAAGGTTACTTGCAATCAGCAGCAGACCTTTCAAAATACCAGAACCCGCCATCACTCCGAGCAATGGTGCAAAAATGCTGGAAATCACGTCAATTACAGCGCCAAACCCTTTCTTGCCCTTAGCTGAACCCTCTTCTTTTCCAGTTTCATTTAAAATGCTGGATACTTGGCCGATGGCACTATATACTTCTGGTACTTTGTTGCCGACCACAACCTGGAACTGGCCACCGTTTTGCTTGACCGTAATAATTCCATCGGTTTTCTCCAGCTTTGCTTTATCTGCTTTCGCCTCATCTTTTAGCACAAAACGCAGGCGCGTGGCGCAGTGTACAAGCGATACTACATTTTTTTCGCCGCCTACCAGGTGCACAATTTCTTTAGCCAGTTTTTCATAACTCATGATGGACACCTCCATGTTCTAAGGGGCTTTTTACATATTTAGGCACACAAAAAACCTAAGCCTTGAAAAATGGTGGGCATTGAAGTCCCGCGATTTTTCATGACTTAGGTTTTGCCTGCATAACCAGTAACAATCCCAGTTAAAACTTATTAAATTCCTGTTACTCACATAATACATTTAATCTACCATATTTGTCAACAAAAACATTTAAACATATATTCTTTTATTTTTTTGCTAAAAAAGCTCAACTTATCTATTCACCACTCGTTCAATATGCACGGTTAAATACAGCTTTTCTTCGTTCGTCAATTCGTGACCGTATTCTTTTTTTACAAAGGTTCCGATTTTTTCTGTACAAGCGGCTGCTTCCTTGTGCTTTTCCTTAATCATGTCATACAAATGGTCATAGTTATTTTCATAGTGATTTCCCTTAAATACGCGCTGGGCGAAAAATTTCAGATGCGTAATAAAGCGGAAATAACTTAGAGAATCCTCGTCAAAATCCACCTTAAAATGGTACTTGGCGATATTGATGATTTGCTGGATGAACTTCGTAATACTCATGGTCGTAATGACTTCCTCATTCATTTCAGCATTTACGATGTGAAGGGCAATATAAGCTGCTTCATCCACAGGCAGTTCAATGTCGAGCTTTTGCTTGATTTGTTCCAGCGTTCTCAGACCAATGGCGAATTCTTCTTTGTACAACTGCTTGATTTCCCACAACAACGCATTTTTAATTTCCAGGCCTTCCCGGTACCTTTCGATAGCAAAATTGATATGATCGGTCAGAGATACATAAATATTTTCGTTCAGCTTTCTGTTCAGATTATGCTTGGCGTCATTAATGACTTCCTCCACGATCACGATCAAATCCAGCGGTACCTCGCGCAGCAGCATTTTGAAATTATCGGATGTCTGCTTGTTTTTCAGCGCAAATACCTTCTGAATTCTGGTTTCATCTACTTTGTCTCCAGGCTTTTTCTTAAAAGCAATCCCCCGGCCCATGACCACAAGTTCTGTACCGTCCGTCTGGTAGACACTAATTACATTGTTGTTGATGACCTTTGCTATATTCATCTCGATCCCCCGTTCCCTATGCCAGCAAGAGCCACTCATTGCTCCATCTTCTTTATTGCAAACAAAAAAAACCGAAGCACACCAAATAAACTAGAGTGTAAAACTCGCTTATTCGTAGCTTAGGTTTTGCCTGCTATGCAGTAACAATCCTAAAAAATGATGGAATTGCGTCAAGTATAGCCCGAAAAGGAACGATTGTCAACGCTTTCAATCAAGGAACGAAGATCGGAAATCCCTATGGGTTCGGGACATCCGATCCTATTTTCTTGTCTTATGATTATTCGCCGAGATTTTCGCCGTCGGAATGAATTACGTTTTTGTACCAGTGAAAGCTTTTCTTTTTAATACGCTTCAACGAACCGTTGCCTTCGTTGTCACGGTCAACATAAATATAACCATATCGTTTTTTCATCTCTCCGGAGGAAGCGCTGACAATGTCAATCGGTCCCCAGCTGGTGTAACCGATAATTTCGACTCCGTCCTGAAGAGCCTCACCCATTTCGGCAATATGCCGCTTGAGATAGTCGATTCGGTAATCGTCATTCACTTCCCCTTCAGGTGAAACCACGTCATTGGCACCAAAGCCATTTTCCACTACGAAAAGAGGCTTTTGGTAGCGATCATGTAATTGGTTGGCTGTGATGCGGAATCCTTTTGGATCGATCGTCCAGCCCCATTCGGACTTGTCCAAATATGGGTTAGCCACGGAGCCGAATACATTACCGCTGGTCATATTTTTTACGATTTCTGGATCTGTGCTGGTTGTCCGGCTTGAATAATAGCTAAACCCGATGTAATCAACGGTGTGATTTTTCAAAATGGCTGCGTCGCCCGATTCCATCTCGATGTTTAACCCGTGATCCTTGAAGAAGCGCTTCGCATAACCAGGATATTCGCCGCGTGACTGTACATCAATGAAGAAGTAGGATTCGCGGTCTTTTTCCATCCCCTGATACACATCTTCCGGATTACATGTATACGGATAGAAGCTGCCAGCAGCAAGCATACAGCCAATTTTCGCATTTGGAATGATCTCGTGACATGCTTTCACCGCCAGCGCACTTGCCACAAGCTGATGATGCGCCGCCTGGTACTGAATTTGTTTAACGTTTTCACCTTCTTGAAATACAAGCCCGGCACCAAGAAACGGCAAATGAAGCAGCATGTTAATCTCATTAAATGTCATCCAGTATTTGACTTTATCCTTGTAACGAGTGAATACAGTTTTGGCATAGGTTTCAAACAAACCTACCAATTCTCGGCTGCGCCAGCTTCCATATTTCTCGATCAGGGCTACTGGTACGTCAAAATGAGCAAGGGTCACAACCGGCTGAATGCCGTGTTTATGCAATTCGTCGAATAAATCATCGTAAAATTGCAGCCCCGCTTCATTGGGAACAGCATCTTCTCCAGTTGGAAAAATACGAGCCCAGGCAATGGAAACACGCAGTGCCTTGAAACCCATTTCCGCAAATAGCGCAATATCCTCGCGATAGCGGTGATAGAAGTCAATGGCTTCGTGGGAAGGATAGAATTCGCTTTCAAGTGGAGTCAGCGAAGGAACATTCCCTTTCATGATGCCTCTTCTCTTCTCTCCAGTAGGCAGCAGATCCACCAGACTCAATCCTTTACCGTCTTCCAAATAAGCGCCCTCAGCCTGGTTGGCAGCAAGAGCACCACCCCATAAAAAGTCTTTAGGAAAAACATAACTGGACATAAACGTTCTCCTTCCAAATGTGTAATAAAAGGGAACCAATAAGGGTGGTGAATAATAAAAAAACCCAAACCAGCCTGATTACACTTATACGTGCAAGCAAGCCGATTCAGGTTATGCCCTATCGGTAACATCCCATGAAAAGGTTATTCGTATTTGATTGAAACTCTAACAAAGATTTAGAAACCTGTCAAATTCAATGGATATGATAAATACGAATATCTGATCGCAAAGGAGAATCATATATACGTTATTCAAATTTAAACAATATACATATTTTTAGTTTATTTTCGTTAATTAACTAAACTAATACAACTATTTTTTATAAACAAGCTAATTGACAGCGGTTTACAGAGGTGATACGATGATTCCGGAAATAAAACAACATATAATTCATCCTTTCTTAGTTTAGTTTTGTTTAGCGTTATTTCAGTTTATTTACTTCTAGTACGAGGAGAGTTATTCATGAAAAAGCTGAAACTGGGTTATGCGCCTACTCGACGTTTCACCTTCAGTGCTGAGGATGCATTCCGCTACAAAGTTGCCATTCGCCAACAAATCGAGAGCTTCGGGATGAACATTGACATCGTGGATTTGGAAGGACTTAATGAAGAAGGTTTGCTGTATGACGATCATATTAATGCTGATTTGATTATTAAACGTTTCAAGGAAGAGGAAGTGGACGCTGTTTTCTTCCCCCACTGCAATTTTGGTACCGAGGATACGGTTGCCCGTGTGGGCAAGGCGATTGGCAAGCCGGTTCTATTGTGGGGTCCACGTGATGAGGCTCCTCTAGCCGACGGGATGAGATTGCGGGATACCCAGTGTGGATTGTTCGCTAGCGGAAAAGTGCTTCGCCGCTTTAATGTCCCTTTTACCTATATCACAAACAGTCGTGTTGCTGATCCGGTATTTGAACGAGGTTTTAACAACTTTATCTCGGCTGCCAATGTAGTACGACAGTTCAAAAGTTTACGGATTCTCCAAATAGGTCCTCGTCCTGCTTCCTTTTGGACCATGATCTGCAATGAAGGAGAACTGTTGGAGCGATTCGGTATTGAAATTCATCCAATTACGCTAGTAGATATTCAGCTCCGTTCAAAGAAAATTGCATCCGGGAGCAGTGCTGAGCTTTCAGAAACGATGGATTATATCAAAGAAAAGCTGGATTACAGTGAAGTCACCGAAGAAGATATCAGACGCATCGCAGCCCTTAAAGTAGCCATGAAATCCTACGCTATCGAAACGGGAAGCACAGCCATCGCCATCCAATGCTGGTCCTCCCTCCAGGAAGCCATGGGAATTATGCCTTGTCTGGCAAATGCCATTTTGACAGATGAACAGATTCCGGTCACCTGTGAAACTGATATTCACGGAGCAATTACTTCGGTTATGGTACAAGCGGCTGCGATGAACGAGCTCCCTACTTTTTTTGCTGATATTACGGTACGTCACCCTGAAAACGAAAATGGAGAGCTTCTTTTCCACTGCGGAAATTTTCCGGTTTCCATGTCTATTGAGAACAAACCTAAACTGCGCAAGCACTTCCTGTTCGATGATCACGCACCAGGCACACATGAAGGACAAATCAAAGGCGGCGGCATGACCATCGCTCGTTTTGATGGTGATCACGGAGATTATTCCATTTTCCTCGGCAAAGCAAAAGGAATTGAGGGACCTTATACTCGCGGCTCGTATGTCTGGGTGGAAGTCAACGACTGGCCGTTATGGGAAGAGAAGCTGGTCAAAGGTCCTTACGTCCATCACTCTGTGGGCATTCACGCTAACGTCATCCCAGCTCTGTACGAGGCCTGCAATTACCTTCCAGGCGTCAAGGCAGACCCGGTCGACCCTACCGAACAGGAAATCCAGCGCTGGTTGCGTGGCTCCGATCTCGCTGTCACCAAGTCGGGTATTCTGGTTTAACTATTTTATTTTTAGGAGGGCACTATGGAAATCCTAGACTTGAAAATCAAAGCCGCACAAATCCGTAAAGACCTGCTCACTATTATTCATCGTGCCAAAACAGGGCATACAGGAGGCTCATTGAGCAATACGGATATACTCACCGCCCTATACTACGAAATCATGAATATTGATATCGCTAATCCGAAATGGGAGGAACGCGACCGCTTTATTGCCAGCAAAGGACATTCCGTCGAATCCTTATGGTGTATTCTGGCTGACCTTGGTTTCTTCCCTAAAGAGGAACTGGAAACCTATAGCCAATTTGGTACCCGTCTGATTGGGCATCCAAACAATAAAGTTCCTGGTATAGAGATGAATACAGGCGCATTGGGTCATGGCCTGCCCATCTCCGTCGGCATGGCACTGGCTGCCAAGCGTGACGGACGATCCTACCGTGTATTCTGTCTAATGGGTGACGGGGAGCAAGCTGAAGGCTCCAATTGGGAAGCCGCTATGGCAGGTGCCCATTACAAACTGGATAATCTTATCGGGATCATCGACCGCAACGGCCTGCAAATTAGCGGTACAACCGAGGAGGTTATGGGACTTGAGCCGCTAGAGGAGAAGTGGGCTGCCTTCGGCTGGAATGTTATCTCCATTGACGGCAACAGCATGGAGGAACTGGTTCGTACATTCCGCAATGTTCCTGAAATTGAAGGCAAACCAACGTTGGTGCTGGCAAACACGATCAAGGGAAAAGGTGTATCCTTTGCCGAGGGCGTCCCAGGCTGGCATCACCGTATTCCAAGTGATGATGAACTTGAACGTGCACTGGCAGAACTAACGCAAAAAATAGACGAGTTATCCGGGGAAGGACAGGTGAGATAAACAATGAACAAAATCCCAAATCGTCAGGTCATCTGTGAAACGCTGCTTAGCCTTGCCAAAGAGGACCGGGATATTATGGTGTTGGCTAGCGATTCTCGCGGCTCTGCCGCTATGGCCCCCTTTGCCGATGCCTATCCGGAACAATTTGTAGAAGTAGGCATTGCCGAGCAAAATATTGTCGGTATGTCTGCCGGACTGGCACACAGCGGTAAAAAACCGTTCGTCACCTCTCCTGCCTGCTTTCTCAGCATGCGTAGTATTGAGCAAATCAAGGTGGATGTTGCCTATTCCGGAACCAATGTAAAGCTGATTGGGATAAGCGGTGGTGTTAGCTACGGCGCACTGGGGATGTCCCATCACTCTGTCCAGGATATTGCTGTAGCCAGAGCGATTCCTGGTTTGATGGTCTTACTCCCCGCCGATCGTCATGAAACCAAAAAAATGACCGAAGCACTGGTTCAGCATGAAGGAGGCGCATATGTACGGATCGGACGTAATGCTGTTGAGGATGTCTATCCGTCCGATAATTATCCATTTGAGATTGGAAAAGCTGTCACCTTACAAGAAGGATCAGACATTACCTTGATTGGCGCAGGTGAGACTGTCCGTATCATTCTGGATGCGGCTGCGTTGCTCCAGCAGATGGGTGTGAAAGCTCGTGTTCTCAATATGCACACCATCAAGCCACTTGATGAGGAAGCGATCATCGCCGCAGCCCGGGAAACGGGAGGTATTGTCACCGTGGAGGAGCATAGTGTATTCGGCGGCTTGGGTGCTGCTGTAGCAGAAGTGGTGGTTCAACATCAACCCGTTCCTATGAAAGTGCTAGGCATACCGGATGAACCAGCGATTGCCGGCAAAACAGCTGAGGTCTTTGAACATTATGGACTTACCCCTGACAATATTAGCAAGATTGTGCTGGAATTGATGAACAAGTAAGGAGCTGTAGCTGTAATGAATATCGAGACCTATATTCTGGCGATCGATCAAAGCACTTCCGGAACCAAAACACTGCTGGTCAATCAGCGGGGCGAAGTGATTGCCCGTTATTCTTTGGAGCACAAACCATATTACCCACAGCCAGGCTGGGTTGAACATGACCCGCTTGAGATATATCACAATGTGCTTATTGCTGCCAAAGGCGTACTGGAGAAAGCCGGGCTTTCTCCTTCCTCACTGGCCGCAGTAACGATTACGAATCAGCGAGAAACGGCTCTAATCTGGGACCGTTCTACTGGCTTGCCTATCTATAACGCCATTGTATGGCAGTGCCAGCGAACGGCAGAGGTCTGCGCACGGTTGAAGAATACTGGCTATGAAGAGGTTATACGCTCCAAGACAGGTCTAATGCTCGATCCTTATTTCTCTGCCGCCAAGTTCAATTGGATTTTGGAACATGTGCCCCATGCGCCCCAATTACTTGCTGAAGGTAAACTGCTTGCGGGGACCATTGACAGCTGGCTGCTATGGAAACTTACGGGCGGTCAAATACATGCAACCGATTACAGTAACGCCAGCCGTACTTCCCTGTTTAACATCCACACGCTGGCTTGGGATATGGATTTGTGCAATATATTTGGTGTTCCTTCCTCCCTGCTCCCTGAGGTAAAAGCATCCGATGCCTTGTATGGCTATACACAGGAAGCGGAATTATGGGACGAGCAAGTAGCGATATCAGGGATAATCGGAGATTCACAGGGTGCACTATACGGACATCGTTGCTTCGAGACTGGTGACGCCAAAGCCACATATGGGACTGGAACATCTGTGCTTATGAATATTGGTTCGCAACCCGTGCAGGGTGGTGAAGGGTTGGTTACAACGATTGCCTGGGGGGCTTCAGGAAAGGTTACTTACGCATTGGAAGCTGTTATACGTACGACCGGAGACAGTATAAAATGGACAAGGGACAATTTGGGATTATTCTCGTCATTTGAGGAGATGCAATCCATGATCACTGAATTGCAGGACAATGAGGGCGTATATTTGGTCCCTGCTTTTGTCGGTTTGGGTGCTCCCTACTGGAATCCCTCTGTACGTGCTGCAATTGTGGGGATGACCCGTGGAAACGGCAAAGCACATATTGTACGCGCAGCACTGGAGAGTATCGGGTATCAAGTGAGAGATGCGGTAGAATTTATACGTGAACAATCCGGTGTACCCCTTACTAGTTTACGTACAGATGGCGGAGCCTCATCTAACAGCTGGCTCATGCAGTTTCAGGCAGATATTCTGGGTACCCATGTTACCCGCTCTACCTGTGCCGAGCTGTCTGCAATGGGCTCTGTGTATCTGGGCGGTCTCGGTGTCGGATACTGGTCAGACCCTAAAGGCATCGTCACGGGAAATACCTCTGATCAGAATCTGTATGAGCACTACACTCCTAGTATGGATGAAGTCAGCCGCCAGCGGCTTTATACAGGTTGGCAGAATGCTGTGCAGATGGTAATACGTTCAGAACAACCGTCTACCCCTTCCTCTTCCGCTCATTATTGATTTAATCTTCCTCATTACTTTTGAGCTTACTACGAGCTTCCGGTTATTTCACAGGTGTTACACTTGGATAATCGGAGGTTTTTTTATGTACACTGCATGTATTTCGCTTTACAGAAAGGGGGAAACCTTGAATGAATGCACGCATGGTTTCAATTCTTCAGCACATGCTGGCTGCCGATGCTCCTGTCAAAAGTGATTATCTCGCCAAATTGATTCAGGTTACTTCACGCACCATCCGCAGCGATATCCGGGAGCTGGATAAATTTTTATCCAAGCATGGGGCAGCCATTGAACCTGTTCGTTCAAGGGGATATGAACTGAAGATTACAGATAGCCGTAGCTTTCATGCGCTGCTGCAGCAATTGTTCCTGTCCAGCGAGCCCGATGATCCGGGTTCTCCTGGCTACCGGCAATTGTATTTAATCAAGCGTCTCCTGCTCGCTGATCATTATGTGAAGCTGGAACACCTCGCAGATGAGCTATATATAAGCAAGTCTACGGTGCAGAATGATTTCAAAGAGGTTAAGCAAACCCTGCAAAGCTACGGAATCACCATTGATAAACGGCCAAATTACGGGGTCAAGCTGAAGGGGGATGAAGTTCAGC
This sequence comes from Paenibacillus ottowii, assembly GCF_050516475.1. NCBI lineage: Bacteria > Bacillati > Bacillota > Bacilli > Caryophanales > Paenibacillaceae > Paenibacillus > Paenibacillus ottowii. Next base: position 4,383,683 of record NZ_CP191577.1, read on the forward strand.
TTCGGTTTTGCTTGTCCGAGTTTATTGTAAGCCGTTCCCAAGAACAAAGCGGAACACTTCATGCAGCGCTGCCCATCGTCACCCCGCGCGAAATGACGCTGATTTGCGGAATCATTCTGGAACAGACTCAGAAATATGAAGTGACACTCTCCGATATCGCCTTCAGCAATTTATCTATTCATATTGCGATCGCTTGCAAGCGCATTCGTGATGGTAACCAGGTAGCTATGCTCTCGGCGGAAATAGGAGATCTACGGGGCACCGATGAATTTCGAGCTGCCGAGCATATTGTCGAGCTGATCGAAAAGGAATTGCAGTTATCTTTTCCCGAAAATGAAATTGCCTACATTGCCATGCATCTTGCCGGAAACAAATGGTTTGTCGGGATTGAAGGACACCCAATAGAGGACATGGGACCCGAGAAGCTGCTAGACTGGAATATCTATGAACTGGGCAAGGAAATGCTCGCCGAGATCGACAGGGATTTGAATCTGAACATCAGCCGTGATACAGAACTGCTCATAGGCATCTGCCTTCATCTAAAGCCGGCTCTGAACCGGGTAAAGTACGGGATGAATATCCGAAACCCCATGCTGGATCATGTCAAAGGCAACTATCCTCTGGCTTTTCAAGCGGGAGTCATGGGTGCCAAGCTGATCGAGAGCAAGCTGAATATTGCGATCCCGGAAGCGGAGATGGGCTATCTGGCCATTCACATCGGAGCAGCCATCGAAAGACAGCGTATGAACACCCGGCCAAAACGCTGTCTGGTCGTCTGCACTTCAGGAGTCGGAAGCGCCCGGCTGCTCAAATACAAGCTGCAAAGCACTTTTGGCAACTCGCTTGAAGTGGCGGCTACTACAGAATATTACAAGCTTCAGCAGGTTCCCCTGCATGACATTGATTTCGTAGTGAGCACCATTCCCATTCAGCTCCCATTATCGGTTCCGGTCGTGGTTGTGCAGACACTTCTTGGCGGCAGCGATATGGGCAGAATTGAAAGCTTGCTGGCTGGTGACGCCGAGTTTAATTTTCACTACATTCGGGAGGAACTCGTATTTCTGAGACAAAATTTGACCACCAGGGAAGAAGTCATCTCATTTCTGGGTCAAAAAATATATGCTGAAGGGCTGATCCGCTCTGCCGAAGGTTTTATTGGACTTGTCCTAGAGCGAGAACAGGCGGCACCCACGGCTTATGGAAATTTGGTAGCCATTCCTCACCCTATCATTCCGCAAAGCAATCAAACCATATGGGCGATCTGCACCCTTCAACAACCCATCGAGTGGGGCGACAAACCAGTGCAGTTCATCTGTCTCCTCAGCATTGAAAGAAACGGTAAAGAGCCACCAGCTAAAATGTATAACCATCTCATGGAACTTGTCGACAATTCAGATATCGTCCAGCAAATGCTAAGATGCGAAACGTACGAGGAATTTTCCAGGATTATCGTCAAATATAAGCTGTATTGAACCAAGCTCCGCAGTACATCCGGCTGATAGTCACAGAACAGGTGCTGCCTCGGAACTTTTTGAAATGGAAGAATAGTAGCAATGAATGAATTTCCACTACTGGCGGAAAAGACTTGCGTTTAGATCTCGGCAGCAAACCTATACACTAGATCTATAAGTTAAAGAGAAAAAAGCATGAGGTGAACGAGATGGAGGAGTATCAAGAAATCATCATGGGTATTATCACCAATTCAGGTGTTGCCAAGAGTAAAGCGATGGAAGCGATCTCTCTTGCACAAAAAGGTAACACCCAGTTGGCGGCAGAACGGCTTGAAGAAAGTAAAGCCGAGTTGGTTAAAGCACATAAATCACAAACAAGGCTGATTCAACAAGAAGCTGGCGGAATCGTCCACGAAGTCACACTGCTTATGGTACATGCTCAAGATCATCTTATGTCAGCCATCACCACTAAAGATCTGGCGGGACATATGATTGAGCTTTACAACAGACTGAGTCGCTATGAAGAAATCTCAAATCATACTTCCATGGGAGGGAACAACCGATGAAACAAATTACACTGGTATGTGCTGCAGGAATGTCTACAAGTATGTTGGTACAGAAAATGCAAAAGGCCGCACAAGCACAAAGCCTTGAGGTGGAAATCAGGGCTACTTCCGAAGGTTCCTTTAAAGAATATGCTGACAAAACGGATGTACTGCTGATTGGACCACAGGTCGGCTACCTGCAGGATGATTTCAAGGCAAAATATGAACCTAAGGGCATTAAGGTAAGTGTTATCAATATAGTAGACTACGGTATGATGAACGGCGAAAAAGTGCTAGGAGACGCGCTTAAGCTGTAAGACTCAGAGTCAGATGCTCATTCCCCCTGAACAAGGAGGTTGGTTAAATCGGGCAACGATATAAGGATGATTCTGCATGGTGCTTTATCAAATGAAAGCGTTGTCTTAGTTATTATATAGGCGGATGAAAGTCTATCGTAGGAGTTGAACAAATATGGCTAACCAACAAAAATTCTCTTATAAGCTTCAAAAAGTGGCGGGTACAATTCAGCAAAACCGTTACATGAGCGCAATTTCCAACGGGCTGATGTCCACCCTTCCTTTTCTGATTATCGGGGCATTTGCAACCCTCTTCTCTGCACTTGCTTGGGAGCCTTACCAGAATCTGATCGCGCCCGTGAAGGCCATAATCGGGTTGGCATCAACGATGACCACCGGCATCATTGCTCTGTATGCGGTATTTTTTATAGCCTACAGACTGGCACAAGCTTTTGACAAGGACCCCCTTGTTCCGGCGGCAACCGCCCTTCTCTCTTTTCTGATCGTTACACCGATCCAGACCTTTGATAAAGTCCGTGCCCTGCCACTTCAATGGCTCGGTGCGCAGGGATTGTTCGTTGCCATGATCGTCGGCTTGATTGCCGCACGGTTGTATATTTGGATTGTTGACCGTAATTGGACGATTAAAATGCCCGACGGGGTCCCGCCTACCGTTGTCAAAACCTTCTCAGGCTTGATCCCGGCCATCTTGGTAGCCCTTGTGTTTGTTGTCGTTGCCGGGTTGTTTATGCAGACTCCATTTGGCACAGTTCACGATTTTATCTATACTTATCTCCAAATACCACTGGAAGGGTTGGGCGGATCACTCGGGGCTTTGATTATCGCTCTGATCATTATGCAGGCTCTGTGGATGTTCGGAATTCATGGGGCAATTGTTATACTCGCTATCGTCAAACCTATCTGGATGAGTCTGGATCTAGCCAACCTTGACGCTTTCCAGGCAGGCTCTCCACTTCCCAACATTATCGGGCTGGCCTTCTGGTCCATCTTCTGCAACTACGCGCCGATGCTTGGATTTGCCCTGCTATTGGTTTTCCTGGCCAAAAGCAAACAGCTTCGCACGATCGGCAAGCTTGGTCTACCGGGTACCTTTTTCTCAATTCACGAGCCGTTGATCTTCGGAATTCCAATGGTATTGAATCCGTTGCTGGCCATTCCGTTTATCGTCGCTCCCATCATTTGTGCGGTGCTCGGCTATATTGCCACCAACATCGGCTTGTTGCCGGCACCCATCGGGATTTACCCGCCTTTCGGCACCCCTATCTTTGCTCTGGGCTTCATCGAGGGCAGTTGGAAACTAGCCGCCGCACAACTGGTACTTATCCCGATCAGTATGTTGATCTACTACCCGTTCTTTAGAACGCTGGACAAGCAGGCCCTGAAGAAGGAACACGAAGCGCAAGCGCAATTGGAAAAGCAAGCAAGTGAAGCCACAGCAAATCCCGTGATCCTATAATAGAAAAAGGCAGAAGCGGCGGACGGATAAACGGTCGCCGTTTCTGCCTTTGCAATCGTTAGGAGAGGAAGCTTTGGATACAACTAATGTTCAGGAAATATATCTCAATTTAATGCGTTGGGAAGCTCTGTGAAGCGAAGACTTCACTGCATTTTCACTCTTGTTTAAAATTTTAGCCGTTTCTTTTATGGAGTATCCTTGGACTACACGCAATTTAAGTACCGTTCTTTGTTCCGTGTTACTTGCCAGCAAAAGAATTCGGTTAACCTCCTCCTGAATTTCAAAATCGAGGGTATCCCAGTGAGAGTAGACCTGCTCTTTACGCATAAGATATCCATCCATTTTCTTCCGTTTTCTCATTAAATCTATAGCTAAATTTTTGGCAATTCTCATAAGATAAAATCGAATACGGTCTTCGGGCAAATCAGGCGAAGCTCTTATAAACCGAACAAAGCACTCATGCAGCAAATCTTCGGCATCCTGTTTGTTATGCAATATCCTCAATAGATAGCCAAAAAGATCTGATTTGCAAGACACATATAGATCCTCTACATCTTTAATATCCATATTATTGCTTATCCCCTCTGTTTTAATTGGGATTGGTACGTTACTTGATCGTCTTAAATTCATATCCCTGTTTTTTTAAATAGCTTATGATTTTAGGCAAGGCTTTGGCTGTTTCTTCCTTCCCATAAGTGTCATGCATGAGCACCACTGCTTTTTCTCTATTCCCCATATTCCTCATGAATTCGCTAATTAATTGTTCAGCATTTTTAGGTGCACCTTCTGCATCTTTAGGCAACACATTCCAGTCAATCTGATGATAATCTTTATTACGTAAAGCTTTGTCCAGCACTTCCATACCATTGGGATCGTTTCTCTGCCATGTCATATGACCGCCCGGAAATCGAATCACCCTTGTCGAAAAGTCCTGCCCCAATACTTGCTTTAAAATAACCGTAGTCATGGGAGTAGGTATGATTTCCGATCGCATGTCCTTCCCTAATCAATCTTTTTGTTATTTTTTTAGTCACTTCATTTTCCTCTACTGCTTTTCCTACTACAAAAAACGTTGCTTTCACATTTTCTTTTTTAAGAATATCTAATATTTTAGGCGTTACGGTAACCGAAGGACCATCATCAAAAGATAAATAGACTACTTTTTCACCGTCGATCCCCTCAGGTCGCTGCCCTTGCATTTGCTGGTTTAAGTACTTTTCAACAAATGCTGCATCTTCAGCACCCGAAACATTTTGTAGAGAAGATTCGTTCCCTTTGGATTTGTTATTTTGTTTGTCGTTGTTCCTCCAAAATCTTGAAGCAGTTCACGTTTTGTATTGCGACCATCTGCCCATTTAATTATTCGTATCTCAATGCATCTATTGGCTTTAATCTTGCTGCTTTATAAGCTGGGTATACCCCAAATAGAATGCCTGTGCCTGCGGAGCTAAGAAACGAGTATAGGATCGGCGAGATTGTAAATTCAATGGTCATGTGTGTCGTTGCTTCGATAATTTTGGAGGCGCCTATGCCTATAATAACCCCGAGCATTCCCCCCAGCAGACCAAAAATGACAGCTTCGGACAGGAATTGAACCATAATATCTTTCGGCTTGGCACCGATGGCTTTTCGAATGCCGATTTCTTTCGTGCGCTCTATAACCGATACCATCATAATATTCATAATTCCAATTCCCCCAACCACGAGCGAGATCGCCGCTACACCTCCGAGCAAGCTGGTCATAATATTATCTACACCGGATGCTGCACCTGCTGCTTCGGACAGACTCATCACTTGAAATTGATCCGGTTCCGAAGGTTTTAGCTGATGCGTCACACGCAAGCTTTCCAATATGTCTGATTGAGCCTGGTTCATCAAGCCCGGTGACTTGACGGATACCTCTAGACCAGTAATGTTTTTCTCCCCTAGACGGTTTATCATGGTTGTAGCCGGGATATAAATTTGATCATTTGTACTGTAGCTAAAATTCGAAACAGGCTGAGGATTCAATACTCCGATCACTTTGAAAGGGATCTGCTTGATTTGAATCGTTCGTCCCAATACGCCTTTGGTATCTCCACCAAAAAGACGTACAACCGCTTGGCTTTCCAGAATGGCAACATTCCTACGCTTATCCATCTCATCGTTGGTAAATGTTCTGCCCTCGGCAAAGGAAAACTTTTTGGCCTTATAAAATGAAGCAGATGTCCCTACAATGGTTGCATTATAGTTATATCGCCCCCATGCAGCTTTTGAACTGCTTGAAATACGGGGCATCATTGCTGCAATCGAACTCTTTTGTTCCAATGCCTCGACATCTGTCCACGTAAATGAGGGCAAGGTGTCCTGATTTATTTCTTCCTCAGTCATTGGCATGACGGGAGCAACCATAAGCACGTTATTCCCTAACTTATTGATTTCCTCCTTAATACTGGCCTTTGAGCCATTCCCGATGGCCATAATGGCAATCACCGCCGCCACCCCGATAATAATACCGAGTATCGTTAAAAAGGAGCGCATCTTGTTGGTAGTTAAGCTATTCATCGATACACGGATCGTTTCCATCAAATTCATAGACTTACCACCCTTGATGAAATTCGTCTATTCTTAATCGGCTCATCTCGCTCAATGTTACCATCCCGAAAGCTGATCAATCGTTTGGCATATTCCGCTATTTCAAGTTCATGAGTAACCAGGACAATGGTTTTTCCCTGCTCATTCAAGCCTTGAAACAGCTCCATAATCTCGATGCTTGTCTTCGTGTCCAGTGCGCCTGTAGGCTCATCCGCCAGCAGAATGACCGGATGATTCACCAAGGCTCGGGCGATGGAAACCCGCTGCTGCTGACCGCCAGAAAGCTCATTAGGCTTGTTATACATCCGTTCTGCAAGACCCACCATCCGAAGCGCCTCTATTGCTCTTTCCCGACGCTCCTTGGCAGGTACACCTGCATACATCATAGGCAGCTCCACATTTGCTAAAGCTGTAGTACGAGGCAGCAGATAAAATTTCTGAAATACAAAACCTAGCTTCTCATTTCTAATCTCCGAAAGTTCATTTTCACGAGCATCTAATATGGAATATCCATCCAGGTAGTATTTACCTGTATCTGGATGATCCAGGCAACCAATGACATTCATCATGGTAGACTTGCCTGAGCCAGAGGGTCCCATGATAGCCAAAAACTCACCTTCGTTAATAGATAAGTTCACACTGCGCAGAGCCTGAATCTCCTGACCGCCTACCTCATATCTTTTTTTCAATTCTTTAATTTCAATCACGGTTTTATTGGATTGAGTTTCGCTCATTGTGCCTGCCCCCCTCCACTGCCATTCGGGTCAGCACTGCTGTTCTGAGGGGGAATCACAATGGTTTCACCTTGTTTGACACCGGACTTGATTTCGGCCTGATCCGCTGTATACACGCCCAGTTTCACCGGTCTAAACTCATAATCCGCCGGATTCGCCGCGTTCTTCGCCACATATACTCCATCCACACCGCCTTCAGACCTCAAGGCAAACAACGGCACAGACAGCGCATTTTTGTGTTCAGCTAACAGTAGGGATACATCCATATTCATCCCCGGTTGCAGCCTTATGTTTTGGCTATCCAAAGACAATTCAATTTTGTATGTAGTCACATTGGCTTCCGTCACCGGCTCTGGTGAAACAAAGCGTACTTCGCCTTTAAATTGTTTGTCTGGGAATGAATTCGAGTGCATTGTCGCCTGAAGTCCAGTCTTCAATTTAGCAATATCACTTTCGTTAACCTTGGCAAGAACCTTCATAACCCCTGTGTTGGAGTTATTCATGACAATAAAAGGTGCAGTAGGACTAGTGCCCACATCGCCGTTGACCTTCAAAATGATCCCGTCCCACGGCGCCGTAACCTGTAATTTACTCAAAACACTTTTCTTCTGCTCTAGTGCCGTCTCAGCCTGCAATAAAGAAGCTTGTGCAGATTGGATGTTGGAAGCTTCAGGCGGGGACTGTGCAGCCTTTAATTGTATTAAAGCTGTTTTATAGCCCATTTCCGCCTCTTCGATCGCCTCAGTTTGCTTGGTCTGTGCCTTCTTGTACTGCAGCTCCGCATTGCTCATATCCAGTTTTGCCTTATCCAGATTTTGTTTGGCTGTCGCCAGGTCACTTTCTGCAGCCGCATCATTCTGGACCAGATAAGCCTGGTCATCATAATCCTTTTGGGCTTTATCCAAAGTCACCTTGGCTGCCTCCTTTTGTGCCGTGGCTTCCTCTAACTCCATATCGTTTTTGGCTGTTTTAATCGCCATCTGCGCCTTTAAGACATTGGCTTTCTGGAGCTCGATATCATTCGTTTTGGGTCCGCGCTTGGCTTCTTCCAGCTTGGCTCTTGCAATCGCGACATTGGATTCGGCATCCTTAATTTGCAGCCTGGCGTCCGAATCATCTAATCGTGCTAGAACCTGACCTGCTTTAACGCTATCCCCTGCTTTGACATTGACAGCGATGAGCTTGGCACCCTCGACATTTGTAAAATTAATATTTACTTCCTTGGAAGCCTGAACGGTTCCGGTCACGGCAAGCGACTCGGTTATGTTAGCTTTCTGTACCTGTACCACCTGATTCGCCGGAGCCTCTACAGGCTTTCCCTGATCCCTTTTCATGTAGAGCGTGCCGCCAATTCCCGCTATAATGAGCAAGACCAGAATACCTATGCTCCTTTTCACTCTTCTTTTTTTTCTTAATACTTGTAATGAATCTTTATCTTTCTTTTCTGTTTCCGACAATGTTATATCCCCTTAAATTATATTTTTTCTAAATCCTATACACTCCACGGCTTGTTTAAAGCATGTTGCAGCAGCGTCATTTGAACAACGAGTTCATCCATATTCCGTTCAATTTGCTTTACTTTCAACTGATTTGTAGCGACCTCCGTGCCCGTAGCAAATCCACGTTCCTTTCTTTTGCGAGAAATGTCCAACACTTTATTAAGGTTCTGTAGATTACTTCGCATTTGCTCGTATTGTTCTTCATTTTGCTGTAAGTTAAAGTACATACTCCTCAGTGATTCTGCTAGTTGATCCTTGGTATTTTCCAGTCCACCTTCTGCTGAATCTACATCAATCTGCTTAATTTCATAGTCATCCGTTCCCGAGTTCCACGTGTAATATTTAATTTCCATTTTGGCCAGCTTGACTGCCTCTTCCTGTCTCCATACTGAAGGACTCGCCGAGATAGCACGCGTCACCAGCGTATCCAGATTCGTGTTATCCATCTTCCGGTAAACGGGTCGGTCCACCAGTTCATATAATGTTCCTTGGGACTGCCTCATTTGTGTATTAAGCGAATCTAGCGCTTTTTGCAGCGCAGCTTTTGCAATGTCTACATTCTTTTGAGCCTCTATACGAGTCTGAATAATCGTACTTCGATCACCTGGAGAAATTTTTCCACGATTGGCCTTTGCTTCAGCAGCTTTTTCCTCCAATTGCGCGAGCGAAAGTGCATCCTCACTACTCTTGACTTTGTTATCAGCCAGAAGTACGTCATAATAGTTTTTCATGGCAGCGTAGTCTGTCTGATCTTGGGCAAGTTCGATTTGCTTTTTGGATTCCAAATAAGAAACCGTCGATGAGGCATACCCCTTCCATGCTGAACTACTAGCCGCATCTTCTTCACTGTTGCCTTGACCTGCCGGAATGAAATCCAGATTCTTGCCTGCATTTTTCAGCATAATTCGGTTACGATCTATCGTTTGCTGGGCTTCCTTCAAGTTAAAGCTATTAGATCGTGCCCATTGCTGGGCTTGATTCAGTGTTAATTTCACACTTGCTTTGCTAACCTGCTGCTGCGCCTCCTCTGCTTGAACAAAGGACGCTGATAAAGAACTAGCTGACAAGACGAGCAGCAATAAGATGAACATACGTTTTTTCATAGATATCCCCACTTTAAAAATATGGTAACGAGCTCAGATTGGTTTATTAATATGTTGTTATATGAATTATATGTTTTCTTCTATATCCCACTTGAGACCTCACCTTCTATGCGATGCAAAATTCCAGAAAGGAGGAACACCGTCCTGCCCTTCTGAAACTTTTTACACACAACGTACCGTTCCTTATAGTATCTTTAAATCTAATTGACGAAGATACAGAGAACGTACAATAAGAAAGGAAAGAAATTGGATGGCCCAGAAGCACAGCATAATTTGAATCAGCGTAAGATGAACGGGTACTCCATATATTACAGATGGTTCTGACATCACTAAACAAAGCACCATTCCTATAGACGATACGACTAATGGCAGAAGAAACAGGAATGCAATTTGTCTGGAAGCCGATTGTCTCATTTCTTTTGAGTTTAGTCCGATTTTCGATAAAGCTCGGTAATTTTCTTCATCTCGCTGAAGATCTACATACAATCTGAAATACAGCAGGCTTACCGTACTAGCCAACATAATAATGGCGATAAATCCGCCAATAAATTCACTAATAACCAGATCCATTTCTGATGTTAAATAGTCTACGGCCCTGGAGTTAAGCACTCCTTTATTCACCTTGTTGGCCAACACGGAATACAACCATACCTCCTGTTGAGTTTCAAGAGTTTCTAAGGAAAGCTGGCCATTCTTCCATTTTGGCACAAAATAATAAGTAGATTTATAGGCCAACGGATCATTGAAATACCGATGTTCAATTAAATAGTCGTAAGTTCGATCAGAAACAACAAGTAGCCTTCCTAATTCAGAGACGATATTTCCATCAAACTTCAGGTTATGATCTATCATCTTAGTATCCAGAATCTGAAGATTTATCATATGAGATTTCCCTTGCTTGTAAGTTAGCTTTTTTTCAAAAAAGGTTTTCTTTTCTTCGAGAGACATCCCGTTTGGATTGATAATGAAAAAACCTTGATTCTCCCGAAGCGCAGGTACCTGCTTCAGCTTCTTAAACTTGGATGCAAGTGCTTCATAGTTGGATTGTTTCATCACTGGCGCGATCTGTTCCCGAAAGGGAAAGATCAACACTTCACCCTTCGAATAATCCACTCCAGCCGTATAAAGATTTTGGTCAATCTCTTTTTCAAGCTCGATAGAACTTACAACATCAGAAGTAAATGCAAATGAATAAGACTGCTCCCTAAGAAATCTTTTTTGCTGCTGCATGGAGTCAAAAGTTGACGCTGCTCCTACACAGGAAATGATAGAAATGAGGGTAATCAATGAAAAGAGCCCGGCATTTTTCCTCATTTTATATGTGATCTCAGATAACCATAACAAACGCGATCCGCTCCAAGACCATTTCCTGTTAGCTCTAAGCAATTGAATGAATAGTACACATGATTGAGTATAAAATAAGTAAATACCCAGAGATCCCATTACAACTGTATATTTAAAGGTGTCTCCGACCGAATAGTGCAATATATAAAAGGAAAGGGCCCCTAAACGATACGGTGCCAGATAAATGTAGGGTGAAAAATCAAGCTTCATTAAATATACAGCCGCTCCGATTAATACTATGGCAAGAATGGACAGACTCCATGAAGCTTTAGGCTCTTTGTTGAGCTGAGGAGCCTTGCTAAAAAGCTGCTGTAGTTTAAAACGTCGGATGAAAAAAACAGACACAAGTGAGATCAATATAAACAAAAACATGAAACCGATTCCTGTAAAAACCAGTGCTTTCCAAGGAAAATAAAATCTTAAATATATTCCTGTGATTTTGGAGCCCAAAAGCAGAAAAAACTTTGCTGAAACAAATCCCCCAATCATACCAGTAACCAATGATAAAAAGCCGATAATTAGATTTTCAAAAGCTACTAAAAAATATATTTGTCTATGACTTGCGCCTAAAATGGTGAGTATACCAAATTCTTTCTTACGTGCAGCAACAAAGATATTGTTTGTGTATAATACGAAAAAAAAGGAAAATACAAAAATCAACAAATCCGCAACCTGTAATCCCTTTTTTACGTTAGCTGCTGTGATTACATTCGAGACATCCGGGTGAAAAATAAATACCGCATATACAAAAAAAATCGTAATCATCAAGGAGCTGCTTAAATAATAAGGAACGTAAGCACGCGCATTGCGTTTGAGATTATTCCATGCTAACAGACGAAAGCTCATGTGCATGTCTACTTCCCCCCAAAAAGGAGAGCATATCTATGATTTCCTGAAAAAATATTTGCTGACTATGACTACGACGGATTTCATTATATAACTCACCATCTTTAATAAAAATGACCCGGTCGCAATAGCTGGCTTCCAAGGCGCCGTGTGTTACCAGCACAATTGTAGAATAGTCTACACGGTGGACAAGGCTCAGCATTTCCATTACAACACGCGAAGACTTGGAATCGAGGTTTCCGGTTGGTTCATCTGCAAGCAGGAGCGAAGGAGAATGAATCATAGCCCTGCCTATGGCTGCACGTTGTTTTTGTCCCCCCGACACCTCATAAGGCCGTTTGTCCAAAACGTCTGTAATATCCAGTTTTTTCGCTACTTCTTCCAGTTTGTGCTCCATTTCCTTTAACCCTTTTTTATTCAGCATCAGAGGAAACAGTATGTTCTCTCCCAAAGTGAGGGTTTCCAGCAAATTATAGTCTTGAAATACAAGCCCCAGTTCTTTGCGGCGAAATAAAGCCAGCTTATCCTTCTTGAGCAGATGTGGAATTTCCCCTTTAATGCTCACCTCGCCAGAAGTCGGCATATCAATGGTCGCAATCATATTTAATAATGTTGTCTTCCCACTACCAGACGGACCCATAATGCCAACAAACTCACCTTGTTGAATCGTTAAATGGATATTGTTGAGGGCTCGGTGGGGAACCTTACCATAGTATATTTTGGTGACTTGATCCATTCGTACAATCTCCATCGTCCATTCCTTTCTTTTTTCTATGTTATGATCATAATCCATCCGAATCAGAGCGTCGATCGATTAACCTTACAAAAACCTTAAATGTGTTGTAAGGTTTCTTATGGGTGTATTGGAAATTGAATTTCAACCGTCGTTCCTTCACCAACCGTCGATTGGAGTTGAATGTCATGATTCAGCCTTTTGCAGATTTCTGCCACCAAATAGAGCCCCATCCCGGTAGATTCACTATACTTCCGTCCGTTTTCACCTGTGTAATAAGCCTCAAATACCCGCTCTATATCTTTTTTAGGGATACCAATCCCCTCGTCCTGCACTTTCAGCACAATCACATGATCTCTTACGTCAGATATCAATTTTAGGCTGTGGGCATAACCTGAAGAGTACTTCACCGCATTGGTCACCAATTGATTAATGATAAATCTCAGCCATTTGGCATCGGTAATCACATTCAACTGCTCGTCCACTTCATTGGAAGGATAAATTTCATTGCGGATCAATAATCTTTTGTTATCATAAATCACTTCACCAACCAGCTTTCGTAATACAACAGGCTCCACATAAAAGTCTGGTTCAAAAGATTCCAATCGTGACATATACAAAATCATATCTAGTCCTTTGCCCATTCGATCAATCTCATCGTGAATCTGATCCGACTCGGGATCTATTTTTCCTCTGAGAATTAAATGAATTACAGATAAGGGCGTTTTCATTTGATGGACCCACTGATTTATAAATGTAATGTGATCACGCTGCTGATGCTCTAATTGATGAATTCGAGACTGGTACAATCGGTAAAATTGTAAAAGCAAATGCTGTAAAGCAGAGGCTAACGGATTAAGTACCTTCATCTGAATAAGCTCATCTAAATCTCTAATGTTAGCAGTGGATAATATTTGGTATAAACCAGAATACATGACGTACCGGAATAGCAAATAGACCAGCAATAGGATAAACCCAAAAAAGACCGAATACAGGGCGGTCGACAAGTTATGATAACCATCCATCCAGTAAATACTCAGCACAAGAAAAAGTTGGATAATATTAAAAAGGATCATAGAAAAATGATCACGCCAAAACAGCTTCACTGTTCTTCCTCCTCAGTCAAGTGCAGCCGATATCCAGCTCCTCTAACCGTTTCTATAATATCCTCCAGCCCCAACTCAGCCAGCTTTTTACGGACACGAGTAACATAAACGTTCAGTGTGTTTTCGCCTACATATTGGTAATCGTCCCATAAAGCCTCTAAGAGATGAACTCTCCCTACAACCTGCTTGGGATATGTCATCAGTAGCTCCAGCAGTGCAGCTTCTTTTTGGCTCATTTCTACCTGCTTGTCATGAAACACCAGTTCCATAGTATCAGGGTATAAAGTCAAGCCTGACACTGTTATGGAGCGTGATTTTTGGGCAACTGCATATAAACCATAGGCACGTCGCAGATTGCTTTCTACTTTGGCTAACAGTACTTCGGGATGAAACGGTTTGGTGATGTAATCATCGGCTCCGTTTTGCAAAGCAATGACCTGATCCATTTTATCGTCACGCGCGGATACAAACAGGATGGGACAAGTAGATTGAGTACGAATTTGCCTGCACCAATAAAATCCATCAAAACGAGGTAAATTCACATCCAGTATGACCAAATCTGGCTTTACCTCCTGGAAAATACCCAATACTTGATCAAAATTTGAAACGACAACTCCCTGATAACCATATTTCTCAAGATAGGATTGGAGTAAGGAGCTAATTTGAGGGTCATCTTCTACGATTAATATTTTATGCATCGTGTTTTCTACCTTCTTAGTGCTAAAATTTTAAATAACATAATTTTCTCTATATCATGCCTTTATTTGATTGTCTAAGCAATAACAACAACCGAATTCCTTTTATTTGTAGCTTAGGAGAGTCTCATGGTGTAAATTGAATCCCGAATGATATGCATGGTGCCAAACACCAGAGTGATTAACATGATAATTATAATGGCGATAACTATTACTGTAATCATGATCTCTTTATAGTTTTTTAACGTTTCATTACAACATAATTTCGACTTAAATACCTCTTTAATTTTATGCTTTGAATATTTCATACTTTGCTCACTTCTCTCCTCGGCTCGCTATTTTCCATACTAATTAGCTTCTATCTAAGGAACAACAGCCAAAGCTTACAAAAACATTACTTTGTTGTAAGGTATAAAGAATTCAGATCATCAGAAGCGTGTGTCTTTATAAAAAAATGAGTCGGGTTCTATGACCCGACTCATTTTCCGTATTTCTACTAATCCCCATAGGAATGTCCCGCGCTTATGCCTCTTAATTTTGACTTGATGCACCTCTCTCTTGAAGTGATCTACACTTCAAACTTATTTAGATAAAGAAACTGCACCTCTGTTTGTCGTATCCCCTTGTTGTTCCGCTAGTGATATACCTAGCTTCAACTCAGAAAGAATGCTCTCAAAATCACGGATCGTACTTTCAATGGAAATTGTGAAACTTCACATATTTATGCAGTCCAGTTCGCGAGTTGTTTGTTTAGTGTCAACAAAAGTTCTTCCTTCAATTAGTTCAGATTTAAACTCTGCGATACGTAATGGAGCAAGATTCCCCCCCATACTACCTGACATCCACAAAGTTGTTCCGGAGAATATCTTCTTGTAATTGGAGCTAAGGAATGTTAAAAGCCCTCAATTTTTGTTATAAAGATACAACTTCCTTCCTATTAATGTCACTCATTTCTTAACTTTCACAAAATCAATCTTAAACCAAAAAGTTAAGCTTAAGGTATTCATTTGATACAATGCCATGCTTAAGGAAGCTATAGTTGTAGTCAAAGAATAGCTAGACTTATAGTATAAACTCTTTTTAAAAAATTTCTTTACCAAGTTTAGTGTCCTTATTATCTCTTATTAAGAATTCTATATTTTTGCGGAGATATTCCCTCCCAGTTCACAAACCACCCTGTAAACGACGATGAATTCTCTAATCGCAATTCTTCACTAATATCAGACATGGACCACTCTGTTGACTTGAATACATGTTTCGCCTCTTTCAATCGAAGTTCAGATATGTGTACTGTTGGGACTGACCCCATAACGTGGGACAAATCATAGTGAGCTGACAAATGAAAAGAAAGCTTCAGACCGGATGAATCAGTCTGAAGCTTTCTTTGTTTCGTTTATCGCGTTTTACTTAACTATATCAAACACCATACACTCTGTATTGCTCTCCCTACCAAGGCGTTTCCGTTTTGTGTTCAATCACTTTCAATACTTTGGGTTCAAGAATCCGTTTCAATAGTTCCAGCGTACGATCGTCAACAGTAGCTCCACCATGCGGATCCGCTTGGATTTGTTTTTTAGCCTGCGTACTTGCGATAACGTCCATGACTTGTTGTTTGGAAATCTTTTTAGATGCTGCGATCTCGACGACAGATGCCCCCTTTGCCAATTCTTCTTTCAAGTCTGCTGGACTCATGTGAAGTAAAGAAAAGAGCTCTTCATCGTTTAAAAAGGCATCTGCAGTATAGTCAGGCTTGCCGTTAGTCATGAAAAAGCCTTCCACGGATGGAGCAGGGCCGCCTCCGATCAGAGAAACGCTGATCGTATTCCCTTGAACGAATGCCTGATAAAACGGCGTTGTTGATCCCTTTTCGGTGTAGTTCAATATAAATGTTTTTTGGTCCGGGTTCTGCATCGGCTCCATGTTACATTCGTACTTACTGGAGCTGCCGTACAGTTTGTTAATGAGGTCATCTACTTTCGATTTGATTTCTTGATCGGTTAAGGAGATGACCGGCTTCTCCTGAGGCTCCCAATTCTCTTGGTTCACTTGTTCGATTTCACCCGTGATACCGTTCAAATCAAGTCGGACCTTTTTGCCGTGAGCTCCCTTTTCCTGCAGCACGATGCTTGTTTGAATGGCTTTCCCCGGACTTGTATTCGCGGGGTCTCCTCCAATCTGGCTGGCGTCGATAAATTCAAACGACTTGGTTTCCGGATAAGAGCGATACAACTTTTCAAGCGCTGCTTGGCCAACCGCATCCATCTTGACTTGTTTGGCTGTCATCGGTGTTCTCGTAATCATTTCAATCAGGGGAGGGGCCGCGAATGCCGCGGTTGGAATCATAATTACTGCAGCGATGATGCCGCCGATCAATCGTTTTTTCATCGTTTTTTTGCTCCTTTGCCGTTGTACGTATTGAGAATAGGATTGTTCGACTCGTTTGGAAACAGCCGGGGGGCATTCCATGGTCTCTGCTTCTTGGTGCAGGTACTCGCTGATTTGGCTTTCAATAGGCATTGTTCTTTTCCATCCTTTCCAAGGAGAGATTTCCCAAGTGTTTTCGAAGTGACTGCAGGCCGGCATGATATCTGGACTTAACTGTACCCAGCGGAATATCGAGTAATGTCGCAATCTCCTCCAGCCTATAGTCGTGGTAAAAGCGGAGTATGATCACCGTTCGCTGTTTATCGGTCAGCTTGTGCATGGCCTTCGATATTTCAGGGTCTGTCCCATCCGTCCTCACCGTGGTCTGATCCCAATGACGCTCTTCCCGAGAAAAGACACGGATGCGTTCGAAAATTCGGAATCTCCTCCAGCTTTTCACCCGGAATCTTTGCACTTGTCGGATGACCAAGCCGTGCAGCCAGAAGTGGAAAGGACGATTCGGATCGTAGTTGGGAAGCGAGGTCCACATTTGCATGTAGATCTCATTCATAATATCTTCGCGATCCTGCGGATGATCCACCAGAAAAGAGACGGTCCGATAGACATCCTTATAGGTGGCATCATACAACGTGTGAAACGCCTGCTGATCTCCTTCAATCATTTTTGTGAGCACGTGGTACATAGATTCACTTTGCATTCAGAGGGCCCTCCTAAGTAAGCAGCTTACACCCTATATTGTCGCTCGATGGAAAAAAGGTTCGGTTTTTATGTTCTCGGTTGGGAGTCTATGGATTGCGGGAAGGCGAGCAGTGGCATGAAAGCGTGGAAGACATCTTGTTCTTTCCGTCAGATTGAACGGTGAGCTCAAAGAATTGGGCCTGCTGTCGGACGATTATAACAAGGTCTGGAGATGTAAAAATGGCCTTCATGCAGCAGGTTATATTTCTACTAAAATCAGAGACAATAATTTGTTAGGTCAAATTGAATATGGCTACCAATACCCCCAATTTGCAAGAGACGAAGCCAACAAAACGCAACACTGGCTGCTATGCAGCTTAAGTTTCCAACTATGATTACAATTGTGAAGGCCCCTGTTGCTTAACGACGTAGCTGATCCCAAAACGTGAGACACATCAAAACATCTTCAAGAGAATCAAGCCATGTCGTAAGATATGGAGATAGCCTTGTAGGTGTTTTTACGTCTGAGATTAATCTGGACTCAAGCTCATCAACTTGTACGCTGAAAAAAACTATGCTTCTATTAATGCTCCTTGTGATACCCCAATGATCTGTGAGAATTCAGTTTGATTATGTTGTTCCCATTAGTCCTCCTTCTGTCTAAAAATTAAAAAACAGCCCCAAAAATAATTTTATTTATCGGGACTGTCAAGTTAGCTAAGCTATTAAGTTATTCTTATGAAGAGGTTTATCTTACAACATCATATATAAAATACCCTGTCCATTTTCACTATAAAAACATGAAAACTCGAATCAGTGAATAATAAACACTCAGGTATTAGCTTCGCTGTCTCATCGCCTCGAATAATAACACCGTGGAAGCCATGGCTGCATTCAGTGATTCTGCTTGTCCCTGCATTGGAATGAATACCGATTCATCCACCATACGCGCGGTAGCATCGGAAATACCTTGTCCTTCATTGCCAATCACGAGCCAAGTGGATACACGCAAATCCACGGTATAGCATGACAAGCTCGCATCCAGCGAGGTGCTGAGCAAGCGGGCCCCTTTGCTTTTAGCCTGCGGCAAAAGCTCCTCCAGACTGCCTTCGATCACCGGCAGATGAAACAACGATCCCATCGTGGAGCGGATCGTTTTGGGGTTATACAGGTCGGCGCAGCCATGACCCAATATAACGCCTGCGGCTCCAGCAGCGTCCGCGCTACGGATGATGGTGCCTACATTGCCGGGGTCTTGCACCCCGTCCAACACCATCACCAGCGCATCTGGCTGCTCCAGCAATGCTGCGAATGCGCTCCGCTCCTGCTTACGCACGATAGCAAAGACAGGTTGCGGCGTCTTGGTATCGGTGCATTTGGCAATGACCGCCGCCGACACGGGAATCCATTCCACCGGCTGGTCGGCTGAATCCAGACCGTTTAGCTCGGCAGGAATCCCCTTGTCCAAATCGTAGGCGATGCTTTCAACAGCCGCCTTCGAACGCAGCGCCTCCTGCACTAGATGAATCCCCTCGACAATATATTTATGCTGCCGTGTGCGATGCTTTTTCTCCAGTAATTGCGACCATTCTTTTACACGCGCATTATTCGGTGAAATGATTTCCATTGGTTTAACCTTCCGTTTCTATGGTCCGTTTCTTTAAAAAATAAATGATGCATCACCTGTACTTGAGCATCAAGCTTAACTAAGCTGCAAAAGCCAGCTCCAGCTTGGTCAGATCGTCCTTGTGCCCCACAATGACCAGGACATCTCCCGCTTCCAGACGATCCTCGGCATAAGGTGAAATATTCATCTCCTGATTTCTGCGAATCGCCATCACATTGCAGCCAAAGCGTGCCCGTATGTCCAGCTCCTTCAGATTTTTGCCGATCATGGAGTCAGCCGCACGCATCTCCAAAATGCTATAGTCCTTGGACAACTCAATATAATCCAAAATATTGGGAGATGTTAAATGATGAGCTACCCGTAGTCCCATATCCCGTTCAGGATAAACCACTTTATCCGCACCTATTTTTTGCAGCACTTTCCCATGGAGTTCATTTTGTGCTTTGACCACAAGAGCAGGCACACCCATGTCCTTGAGAATCAATGTAGTTAGAATGCTGGCTTGTATATCTTCACCAATCGCGACTACAATTACGTCAAAATTGCGGATACCCAGTGCTCGCAGTGCTTCCTCATCCGTTGAATCGGCAGACACCGCATGCGTCACAATATTCGACATTTCCTGTGTACGCTGCTCGTCCGAGTCAATAGCCAGCACATCAAAACCCATCTCACTCAGCGCGCTGGCAACACTGGAACCAAAGCGTCCCATGCCAATGACCGCATACTGTTTTTTTGCCATTCCTTTTTTACCTCCCGCTCACCATACTGTCCGTCATAGTATAGCATATCATGCTACAAACATAAATTTTGACATCCTTATTCCAAATGCTTCTCCATGTATACTGGGCCACAGCCCAAGCCATAATACATTCGACCACTATTACAACATCCGGGAGGTACACATGCCCATTACAATGGATTTACGTCAAGCGATTGTTCACAAAGTTCACGGCAAATCAGAGGCTGATCTTACGGATATGATTATTGGGTCAGTGGATGGACCCGAAGCCGCTTTGCCTGGATTGGGTGTAATTCTTGAAATCGTATGGAAGCACATGAGTCCAAACCAGCAGCAGGATTTCGTCCATTTGGCACATGAAGAAATTGATAAAATCAAACCCGTGCCCTTAACCTAGCTCTAGCTTTCAACTTCTTGTTTAGCTTTATTGTGCTCTTTATTTTTTACCTGTATTTAAAAATGGAATAGTCCACTCGACATGAATGCGAGTGGACTATTCGTGGTATATATCAAATGACTGAGATCAGACTGTTTTGCATATCATTTTATGGAGCCATTTCTAAAAACTTAGCGGTCGGATTTTTTTCCATAGCCGTACGCATGGCATACTCATTTTCAAATAAGGCGACATAATTGCCTTTCTTATCTTTTACCAGCGTAGAGTTAATACGGAACTTGCTCGGATCAATCTGCTCATCCACAATCCAGCGTGCAAACTGGAACGGCATACGTTGAAGCTGTACATCAACCCCGTATTCACCCTTCATGCGGTATTCAAATACTTCAAATTGCAGTTGGCCGACAACACCCAATAGCGTATCATCAAAGCTTACCGTACGGAACACCTGAATCATACCTTCTTCAGTCAACTGGTCAATACCTTTTAGATACTGCTTATGCTTCAAGGCATTTTTTACAGTAACCTTGGCAAAAATCTCAGGCGAGAAGGTCGGCAGTTCATCAAATACAACTTCACCACCCTGACTGAGTGAATCACCAATGCGGAAAATACCCGGGTCAAACAAACCAATAATATCCCCAGGAAATGCCTCTTCGACAATATCACGGTCCTGTGCCAAGAACTGCTGTGGTTGGGACAGCTTAATTTCCTTACCCATCCGAACATGCTTAACACTCATCCCGCGTTGGAACTTACCGGACACGATACGCAAAAAGGCAATACGGTCACGATGAGCCGGGTTCATATTGGCCTGAATTTTAAATACATAGCCGGTAAATTTCTCGTTCGTTGGCTGAATTTCCCCCACTGTACTGCGGCGCGGTTCTGGCTTAGGAGCAAGCTGAAGGAAGTTTTCCAAAAATGTTTGCACACCAAAATTATTAATCGCACTGCCAAAGAATATAGGCGTTAATTCTCCACGCTGTACCTTTTCCATATCAAAAGGGTCACCTGCAACATCAAGCAACTCTAAATCCTGGCACAATTGGTCGTGCAAATATTCGCCCGCCATCTCGCGAATAATCGGATCATTGTAATCTTCCACCTTTTGTACTTTGATCGTGGAATGATCATCTCCCTGAAACAACTCGACCTGATTTTTGACACGGTCATAAACACCACACAGATCACGCCCTGTACCAATCGGCCAGTTCATAGGTACCGAACGGATACCAAGCACCTGTTCCAATTCCTCCATCAGATCAAAGGGACTGCGTCCTTCACGATCCAGCTTGTTAATGAAGGTGAAAATCGGTATTCCGCGCTTCGCACAAACCTGAAACAGCTTGATCGTTTGCGCTTCCACACCTTTCGCTACGTCAATCAGCATGACCGCACTATCTGCAGCTGTTAATGTACGATACGTGTCTTCACTGAAATCCTGGTGACCCGGAGTATCCAGAATATTAACGCGATGCCCGTTATAATCAAATTGCATTACTGAGGATGTTACCGAAATCCCCCGTTGTTTTTCAATCTCCATCCAGTCACTCGTCGCATGCTTGCTTGCTTTACGAGCCTTAACTGTACCTGCAAGACGAATAGCGCCCCCGAACAGCAGCAACTTTTCCGTCAGTGTCGTTTTACCCGCATCCGGGTGAGAAATAATCGCAAACGTACGCCGTTTGTCGACTTCCTGTTGAAGTATATCTGTTGTTTTACTCATTTCACATATCCCTTCATGATCAAATCCATTGCAATTCTGCTCAAGCTATTTATAAAAAGGCTATGATGCACGCCTATTATCATAAGTTCATCGGCTCATTGCCGTTAGCTCCAGTATTCGGCATACTCCGTTACCATATTCATGCTCAATACGATCTATTTACATGTTTTAGCCTGCCTTTAACGTATAATCAGTTGCAAACTGAAAACCTGAGACTAAGCTATTATAGCATACTCCGAACGCAAAGCATCCCCTTACATCCTGAACAGGACATAGGGGGATGCTGGACAAATCGGGATTATTGAGTGCCGCCTACCCGCCAGATGACATTATCCTCATCCTGACCGCTAACCGGCCACCACTTGAAGCCATCCTGCTCCAATAGCTTGTGAGCACCATCAGGTCCCCACGAGCCTGCAGCATAGGTTTCCAGCGTATCCGGGGTCTGCTGCCATGCTTTGGCAATTCGGTCAACGAATCCCCACGCTGTAGCCACCTCATCCCAACGCGTGAAGTACGTCGAATCACCCTCGATCGCATCCATTAGCAAGCGTTCATAAGCTTCCGGTGAGTTGATCCCCACCATACAGCTTTGGCAAAAATCCATTGCCAGCGGCTCAATATCTGACTCCGAACCAGGCTTCTTGGCATTGATTTTAATGTAGATGCCCTCCATTGGATTAACTCGAATGACGAGCAAGTTCGGTTCCAACGTATGCTTTTGACCGAGATATACATTTGTCGGCATACTCTTAAATTCCACAACGATCTCCGTAGTTTTTACTGGGAGGCGTTTACCTGTACGAATGTAGAACGGTACGCCAGCCCAACGAAAATTATCTACAAACACGCGTGAAGCAAAATAAGTCTCTGTATTTGATTGTGGATCAACCTTGTCTTCTTGGCGATACCCTGGCAACTGCTGGCCGCGATAACTACCTTCAGTATATTGCCCCCGTACCACGTTGGTTCTCACATCTTCAGTCGATTCAAAAGGTCGTAATGAACGTAACACCTTCACCTTTTCATCACGGATATCCTCTGGCAACAAACGACTAGGCGGTTCCATCGCGATCATCGTGAGCATTTGCAGCATATGGTTCTGTCCCATATCGCGCAATGCACCAGAATGATCATAGTAGCCTCCGCGTTCCTCCACCCCTACCGTTTCACTAAGCGTAATTTGCACGTTGGCAATATGCTTGTTATTCCATAGTGGTTCAAAAAAGGCGTTAGCGAAGCGAATCACCTCGATATTTTGTACCATTTCCTTACCAAGATAGTGATCTATCCGATAAATTTCCTCTTCGGCAAATACTTCACGTATTTCAATGTTTAACTCTTGTGCAGACTCAAGGTTGTAACCGAAAGGCTTCTCTATTACCAGGCGATTCCAGCCCTTGCCTTCCAACATACCGCCCTCTTTCAAGCTCTTCGACACACTTCCGAATAATTCAGGAGCCAAGGCCAAATAAAACAGCCGATTTCCCGGTATGTTAAACTTACCTTCTATAGCCTCCGTCTGCTGTCTCAGCTCATGAAAACCATCGACATTGTTGATATCCAGTGATTTATATTCAAAATGCTCGGCAAATGCCTGCCATTCTTGATCATTCTCAGCTTTGTAGCGGCTAAACTCCTGTATGGAAGCATACAGGTCATTACGGAATTCTTCTTCTGTGCGAGGACGTCTCGCTACGCCAATAACAGCAAAATCTTCAGCAAGCTTGCCTTCGCGATACAAGCTGTAAATAGCAGGAAATAGCTTGCGGCGAGCCAAATCGCCCGTAGCACCAAAAATAAACAGAACTGTACCTTGTGTCACAAGAGATTCTTTAACAGGTATGTCAGCCATGAAGTACCTCATTCTTCCCATGTCAAGATTCCGCAATCCACAATCCTCGAAATCCGCATGTAGTATTGTGTATATTTATACAAGATCATACTTGATTTTCGAAAAACATGGAACTAAAGATTTGATGACATTTTAACATATTCCACATGGATAAGCTATCCGATGAATCATAAATTTACCTTATAAGTCAGTATTCAATCGTAATGAGTGGAAACCCGAGCGTTATACGTTTATCTTGATGCTCTCTATCTTCATGTACAGCCATCTGCATCTGAACTTGATGCTCACCGCTTTGAACCATTAACGGTAGATCTGGAGCTTCATAAGATACAGCTACTGTGGTTGCGTCTGTGTATCTTTCTTTAGCCTGTATGGAGACTTTCCCTGCTAAGCTTGCTTCTGTCTGTTTCATCAGTTGATCCACGCTTTCCTTAGCTTGCAGCGAACGCTGAACGGCAATGTTCCACTGTGCTTGAACCCCTATAGAATGTAATTGCTCGGCACAAAGCTTATGAAGCTGAACCAACTGCTCACGTCCTTTATCACTGCTTTCCAGTTGAACGACCACATACCATTGTCCAGCTTGACGTTCCATCATATTTAAACGAATTTTTAAATCCTCATGATCACGAACAGAACGGTAAAGAGTGTGCCCATTTTCTACAAGTTTGCTTGCTGTGGGTAGATTTAGCTGATCAGCTAACTGTGCCGCCATCTCTGCCGGATCTTCATGATTAGGAATCCAGTCTCCTTGCCATTTTACAACCAGCTTCTCCAGTGTACCCGGGGTTTGATCCGAGATGTTTAACAACGAGCTTAAAGCTGTTTCTGCCTCACGGGAGTCATTGCTGTTTGTCTGAAGAGTTCCATAACGCCATCCAGCCAGTACCAACACCGTTCCTACTACCAAAATCGCAATCATTCCCTTTTTAATCATCCCTACTTTTAACATGGCCATTCCTCCCCCTCCATAACCACTAGGTCCCCACATACTGTATTGAAATGCTTTCTTTTTTAGCTCGATTCAAATCTATGAATCTATCAATAGTATGTCCGTTGTCAGAGGTTTTATACGTAGAGGTAGTCAGCACAACCTTTCAAAAATATTCGTCTGCTCACTGGGTGTTCGACCATACATCGAAGACACTGTAAGAATAAACTATGATCACAACGCATCTTACACCAAAAGAGGTGAAATCATGTTTCCCATTTATCCAATAAATGAAGCCAGTGTGGCACCTCATGGCGGACGGATGGTCTGTGCCGTTATGCGTGATGGTACACGACACATCGGCATCTTAAGTGGGTGTAGCAAAGGCAAGCTGATGTTGAACGGATATCCTTCCTCCTTTCCTGGTAGTCTCTATGCTGCCGGAAACTACAGTAACAAAGCTAAACAAAAAGCTAAAAAAATCTCCTCTAAAAAGAAACAAAGGAATTCTAAAAACAAAGCTCGCTCTTCTGCCAAGCTAAGTTCCTTTAATAAACCACCGGACGAACTTCTAAATCCATACTTTCCCAATAACGTAGGTGCATTTGACTCATATGGAAATGGAGGTTATGGAAACGGGGGGTATGGAAACGGCAGAGCAGGCTATCGCGGCAGATATGGATATGGATACGGAGCAGGGCTTGCATTAGATCTGGCTTTAATCGCCTTTTTATTCCTCCTAATCTAATGATGTTACGGAATAACAAAAAACCGGAGGACTATACATCGTCTCCGGTTCTTTGTATTCGTCATTCTACAGTCTACTCTGCTAAGCCGTTTTTATAGGCATAGATTGCCGCCTGTGTGCGATCTTCCACTCCTAATTTGGCGAGAAGGTTCGTGACGTGAAATTTTACGGTCTTAATCCCGATAATCAGTTCATCGGCGATATCCTGGTTGGACTTCCCTTGTGCCAATAAGCGAAGAACCTCCATCTCACGGTCTGTTAGCTCCGTATGTGCGGGCGCTTCAGCCTGTGGCTGGCGAAACCGATTCATCATCTTAGAGGCCACCTGCGACTCTAATACGGACTGCCCGCGTGCAGCTGCACGGATCGCATCCGCGATCTCGGAAGCACGAGACGTTTTGAGCAAATAGCTGAATGCACCTGCCTCAATGACCGGATACATCTTCTCATCATCCAGATAACTCGTAAGCACAATCACCTTCGTCTCTGGAAGCAGGCGTGTCACTTGACGTGTTGTCTCGATGCCATCCATGCCATCCATGACCAAATCCATTAAAATCACATTAGGCTTGTATTCTGAAGCTAATCGTATGCCTTCTTCTCCGCTTCCGGCCTCGCCGACCACTTCAATCCCTTCTTCCGTACCCAGCACTGCTGCAAGCCCAATCCGTACCATTTCATGGTCGTCTACCAACAGTACGCTAATCGGTAATTCCGTTTCCATGATCATCGTTCCTTCCGCTTTCATCATAAATAACTGGCACAGACACCTCGATCCGTGTCCCTTTTCCTGGAGCCGTTATATACTGAATAGCTCCCCCAATTTCACTGACCCGCTCCTGCATTGTAGATAATCCATAGGATGTCTGCTTTTTCTCATCCATCTCAAAACCGATACCATTATCGCGAATGGTCAGCCTGATAGAATCCGGGCGTTGTACAATACGAATTTCCATACGAGTTGCTTTGGCATGACGCAATGTATTAGACATCGCTTCCTGAACAATGCGAAACAAGTGATTCTCAATGCCTTTAACCAACTGTACTCCGCTTTCCATCTCAAAATCAATCTCCATTGGTACCTTTGCCTGTAATTCCTGTACCAAATCGCGCAAACCCTGCTCAAGCCGTTTCCCTTCCAAATAGACAGGTCGTAAATGAAGTAGTAACGCCCGCATTTCGGATTGTGCCACGGAAGACATTTCTTCAATTAATGCAACTTGACGCTGCGCTTTATCAAAATCCTTGTCCAGTGTCCTGCCCACTGCCGTTGCTGTCATGGAAATAGCAAACAATTGCTGCGATACGGCGTCATGCAACTCTCTGGCCAGCCGTTGCCGTTCCTCCACGATCGCAGTCATCCTCGCCTGTTCTGCCAACTGAGCATTATCCGTAGATAAACGTTGTAAAGACGTAACTTGCTCCTGCCATTTACGCCCGATCCGTTCCAACTGCTCTCCTAGTCTACCCAGCTCATCATGTCCCAAGGGTGGCAACTCACGGGCAGGAGTTCCCTTTTCCCACATCAGCAACGTCTCTCTCAGCATTTCCAGCCTGGTTTTAAAGCGATAGCTTTCATAAAATCCGTACATTGCCCCTGTGCCAATCAACACCAGTATAACGGCGCCTGCTACTTTCAGTATCATCCCCCAGGTTGGGAACGACTTCACATATCCATATGTATACAGCATATAAAAAACAACTACGCCCACAACAACACACAGGAGGATACCTTCACCCATACTGCGGGTTACCATGTTGGACGTTTTCTTGTGATTCATCCCGGTTCCTCCTGATTCAATAAAATCGAATGCGGACATCGCCCGCCAAGTACGAAACGACAAACTTCACTTTATATTCACTCTGCTCAAAATGAGGAGACTTCCACACCAGTCGATTGAGCATCCCCGCCTCATGATCCCGGTCAAACTGAATTTGCCCGAACAATACGAACATCTCTACCTCTACACCGTAATTATCCGGCAGCGTGATGTCAATGTCACCGAAGATCCCCTGTAAAAATACGACGGGCTCACGTTCCTCTGGAAGAGCCAGCGTCAAGTCGGCATCCACATCACCAACCACATGCCATATGCTTGTACTGCGCAAGCTCCACGGCACTTCATCCCATTTATGATTGGATATGAAATTGTGTTTGAATATGGAGCTTTGACCTTTATGCAGCTTCCTGGAACGTGAATAGAACACAGCCAGCGAAGCCAAGGTGATCACCACAAACAAGAACAAATGATCCAGCACCAGCAGACCGGCACCAATTGCAAGCATCGTATAGCCCTTTTTGATTTTGGAATTGCGAATCTTATATATTCCTGCCAACATTAGGATCAGTGCAACCACAGAGAGGAACCCAATCCACTGACCGAATAAAATGATAATCCCGATGCCAATCCCTGCCAGTGCCAAGGCCGATTTTTTTCTCTCCATGCTGCACCCCCTTTTTTGTTTATACAGGAAGGAAAAGCCATAGTGGCGTAATATATCGCCATATGGCTTCCTGAACCATACAGATTGAGCACTATGATTGATCAGTGTCCATCTATACAGCATATCATAATGTTTGAGTTCCGAGTAGTTAGTCCTTCTTAATATCTACAGGTTTTGCACCTGCCTGAATTTTAGACTTCAACTGTTGAAGCTGCTCATCCACTTTAAATTGTTTTTCGGCCTCTGCGGGATTAACATAAGTCTCTCCTGGTGCTTGACGATAAGGGGCACGCAGTACGTCAGCTTCTGCCTCCATTTGCATGATTTTTTCCTCCATACGGTGGAAGCCCAGCGAAGCAGACCCGCTTTCAATCGTGTGCAAGCTATTGATTTGCGACATTTGCTTTTTGGCTTTTGCCATTTGAGCACGGGATACCAGCTCATTACGCTTATTGCGCATTTTGTAGAATTCATCCTTCATTCCGTGAAGCTGCTGTACCAGTTCTTTGGCTTGGAGCTCGGCTTGAGTGTGCAAGTCGCGGTATTCATCCTGCTTTTGCACAAAATAAATCTTCTCGCCCAGCAGCTTGCGAGCTACTTCTTCCTGGCCATTTCGCAATGCAGATTCGGCCTGTTTTTCGCGCTCATTGGATACACGTACAGCCTCTTCCAAGCGCTGCTTCATGCGACGCTCATTTGCCATTTGCTTGGCGACTGTTACCTCAGCTTCGTGAATTTCTGCCTCCATATCGCGCAAGTACTGATTTAACATGATAATCGGATCTTCCACTTTATCCAACATTTCATTCACCGATGCTCTTGTCATATTCTTCATTCTTTTAAAGATTCCCATTATTTACGTTCTCCCTTCTCGAATTGCTCTACTTTTTTACGTAACTCTTCCAGTTCCTTTTTCATTGCTTTTTTCTCGATATCTTCCATCATGGAATCCAGATCACTGTTGTGCCCTGTATTAAATTTGGATGAATAGCGGGCATCCTGACCAAACGCGTTCGAGTTGCCGTATGCGCCGCCTTGATTGTAACCATTTCCTTGTCCATACTGTGTTCTAGTACTACTACCGCCATAATAGCGTGGATCTTGATGGGTGTAGGGACCGCTATCTGGACCAAATCCCCCATCGTAAGGAGATCTTGGCTCCTTGGAAATAACTAACGCAGCAATTACATAAATCATAAATGTGGTGCCTGCTGTAATAAAGAAACTGATCACAACCAGAATACGTATCCAAGTTGAGTCCATTCCTGTTGCGTCAGAAAGACCGCCACATACTCCAGTTAATACTCTATCCCGGCTTGATCGGTAAATTCGGGTCATAATTAACTTACTCCTTCCCGTTGTTGTTCAGCTTACTCTTCAGTCTCGCCCACTCTTGTTCGAGCAGCGATCCACCGCTGTGAGCATCCCTCGTATACTCCTCACCCCGGCGCAAATCTCGCAGACTCATTGTTTCTGCTTCCATATCAGCTACCCGGTCTTCCAAGCGGTTGAACATTCGGGGAACATTTCGTCCGCCGTATGTACCTGCCCGTTCGTTCATTTGCTGCTGGAGTCTCAACGTTTGTACACGTGCAGCATAATATTGACGCTTACTGTGAACTGTCTCGTATTCTGTCTTTAATGTATCCAGCTGCTGCTCCAATTCACGTAAGGATTCACGGCTCTGCTCCCACAGTTCTCTATACTGCTCTTCTTTTTCTGCATACAGCATTTTTTCCTGAAGGGCTAGCTTTGCAACGTGTTCTTCATCTGCTTTCAAGGCCAGAAGCGCTTGTTCCTCCCGTTTGGCCTGCATGGACAATGCATGATCCAACTGCTGCTTCATTTGTCTTGTATGCACTGCATACTGCTGATGAAGCTTTTCCGCCTCGGCGATTTCCTGGCGGGTATTATATAGGAACTGGTCAATGAGTTGGACCGGATCTTGACTTTGTTCCAAATGCTCATTGAAGGTTGCTACCGTAATATCACGCATTCTTCGAAAAACACTCATTGGCGTCTACTCCTTTCACAATTTCGTATTTTCATCATTTCATACTCTTTGCTTTCGTACATTTTTCTGTTTCCTCAAACTGTCCCAATTAGTAGCGTCTTCTACGGTCACTCAGCATGGATACACCAAAAATGATTAACCCGATTGCCAGCAGTGGTCCAATCAGCCAGGACAGCTTGCCCAGTAAAATTAGTACCCCGAGCACAAGCACGATCCAGCCGAAGAGTGCATTTCCTCTTTTCACACCGTAGTACCCCAGCATAATCATGGCTATCGGAATTAAGTAACCAATCAGATGTCCTACAAAGTGACCGAAAAACGGAGTAAACTTACCGAGCAGCATAATCGAACCCAACACGATCAGTACAATGGCTAACCCATTTCCTTTGTTAACTCTCATTATTTCTCACCGCCTTTCACTGTGTCTTGCTTATGTTCTTATTGTACGCTGACCTAGCGTTTGGCAAAACGGACCCCAGACGGTTTTTAAACCTAGACCTAAGTCGGGGGTGAATATAGACCTGCGGCTAACCGCTTCTACGTTGCTCTGCTGTATGGGCTATCGAGTGTTGTTCACCCGCTTGCTTGGAACGTAGTGAAAGGACGAGACAAGCTAGTAACGCTATAGCTGCAACCATATAAGGCAGATTAATATGAACATCGAACAACAGTCCTGCAATTAATGGTCCAATCACATTACCCAAGCTGGTATAGGATGAGTTCATGCCTGCCACAAAGCCTTGCTCATCTCCGGCCTGCCGCGATAGAGAAGTACTTACTGCCGGGCGAAGAATATCCATAGCCAGAAAAATGATGAAGGTCGTCAGCATAATCATCACGTACTGTTCGGCAAATAAAGTTAGAAAAATAAACAGTCCTCCGATAGCCAAGCAAAGGTGAATTACTTTTTTCTCACCAAAACGGTTAATGATCCATCCAAATATAGTCGCTTGGACAACTGCTCCCAAAATAGAGCCTGTCGTTATAATGATGGCGATATCCATCGGTGTAAAACCATATTTATGATCAACAAACAGTCCAAATACCGTTTCAAAATTCGCCAACCCAAAAGCAACAACAAATACAATGAGCAAGCCCATGAAATACGGAGATTGATAGGACTTTGCAAATTGCTGTAAAAGGTTTTCTTTTTGACGCGGAAGTTCTCTATTGTACTGTTGTTTTTCCTTGCTTAAAGACTCAGGCAGCACGAGCAGAGACAAAATAGCCGCTATTCCTGCAGCTCCTGTCGCTGCAAAGAAAGGAATACGTATTCCATAGGCGGCTAGCAAACCGCCAATTCCTGGTCCGATGATGAAGCCTGTGTTAATTGCTGCATTGATCATCCCCATCCCCTTGCCTCTTTCCTCAAATGAGGTCACATCAGCGACGTAGGCCATTATAGAAGGAGTGAGCAACGCTGCTCCTACCCCGCCCAAGATTCGCGCAACAAATAAGGTAGGAACAGAACTCGCTAGTCCAAAAACAAGCTCTGATAGCATGAAGATGATCATTCCAGAAACAATCAACTTTTTACGTCCATAACGGTCAGACAATTTTCCAGATAAGGGTGATAATAAAAGCTGCGTCAGCGCAAAAGCTGCAACCATCAGTCCCATTGAAGAACCGTTCATCCCTAGCTCGCTTATAAATTTCGGTAACACGGGAACAACCAATCCAATCCCCATAAATGCTAAAAAAATGTTAAGCATCAATAACAGCATTGCTCCCCGATTCCTTGTCAGAATAGACATGTTTCCACCCTTCCTTTTCAAGAACATTTTATTTATCCTTTGTAAATTTTCAGTATCCCAACTTCAAAAACAAAAAAACTTAAATTGTTTTTTTAGTTTTCTTATAAAAAAAGCCCTCCTTTTATAGGCATATATTATTAGACTACTTTTGCTTCTCGACTAACCCAAATAACAATATATCTACAATGGAATAAGTAGCTTCCTCTACCGTCACACTGTTATCCAGAAAGAACCGCTGATCAAGCGTCAGATTCACTGAATCAATAATCAGCTTCATGATCAAAGCTTCATTTTTGTTCACGATAATTCCTTCTCGGATACCTTCCTGAATTAATGTTCTAATTGGAGACCAATCATTTAAATCTGCATTTACCTTTTTCCATTGCTCAGGATAATACTTTTTCATCTGATCCAATATTCTCAAATCATAAAACTTATAGTACAACGGCATAACTCTAATCGATTGTTTTATTTTTTCTAACAAAGATAATTCATTATCTTGGATAATTTGCTCCGTTTTTCGAATCATATCATCATTGGTACGCTCAATAAGCGTCTCCAAAATAAGCGTCTTAGACGAAAAATTCTCATACAACGTCCGCTTACTGATAGCCAGTCTTTTCGCAAGATCATCCATCGTAAATTTCAAGCCATTCTCATGAACTTCCTCTACAAAAGCTTCCAAAATTCTTTCTTGCATATGCATTCCTCATTTCTTTTACACTTAATAAACTATAATTGTTTTTCTAGTACCACTATCCTACAATAACATCAAAGTCTCAGTCAAATATCTATTTAGAAAAGAAACTATACGAAGTTCCTATCTTCCATTAATCTGGCAGCAGATTAGCTTTGTTGTCAAAATCGAGAATGCAAATAGTAAAAAGGATGATAAAATGCTTTAAAGCACTTTATCATCCTTTTGTATATACCGGCGAGAGGACTCGAACCTCCACGGTTTCCCACTCGATACCGAAATAAATCTCGATAATGCCTTGTTTAATGAAGTAAAAAAAGCGCTGCTCGTCGAATTCGACCCGCAAGATAATCTGTCGATGTACTTTGGTATTGAGCAGCGGGATCAACTTCCGTAGCTATGGTCTGCGACAGGACTAACTCAGTTGCTCAGTATCAAGGAATTTAGAATACTTGTACAACTTCTTTAATATCATCAATTTCCTCAAGAATTGCGCGCTCAATAGCAACCTTTAACGTAATCGTAGCACTTGGGCAACCATTGCAAGCTCCCAAAAATCTTAATTTTGCTATACCGTTCTCAACTTCGACCAGTTCAGCATCTCCACCGTCACGCAGTAAGAAAGGACGTAGTTTGAGAAGAACTTCCGATACTTCATCGAATAAAACTCCATTTTCATCCATTATGTCAACTCCTCCCATTGTTTTACCAACCGTCATTCAGACCTTTTTTCATCCTAGATCGTCTGAGTGATCCTTTGCTTTTTGCCTAAGAGTAACCTCTTGATCCGAAAGTTCCCTTATAAGCGTATGAATAGAGTCTAAAGGTATCATCACACCACAACTTGCGCTCAATCCTGACAGCATATGAAGGCAGAACTGAAGTTTTCGTATCTCTCGAGTAATTTGAGCTAGTTCTGAATCGTCCGAATTATTTTTCTTCATTACTAGCACCTCTTTAAAGAATGATAAAGGTTCGATCTATTAAATTAATGAATCAACCGATGCTTCCTTCCATCTCAAATTGAATCAACCGATTCATTTCAACGGCATATTCCATTGGCAATTCTTTGGTAAACGGTTCAATAAAGCCCATTACAATCATTTGTGTAGCATCTTGTTCTGTAAGCCCGCGGCTCATTAAGTAAAACAATTGTTCCTCGGACACTTTGGATACTGTTGCCTCGTGCTCCAAAGTAATCTGATCGTTTTTAATTTCATTGTACGGAATCGTATCTGATGTTGACATGTTGTCTAATATCAACGTATCGCACTTAATATTGGACTTGGACCCTGCGGAATCGCGGCTGAAGCTGGACAACCCTCGGTAGTTTACTTTTCCGCCCTGCTTGCTTATGGATTTGGATATAATCGTAGAAGTTGTCTCGGGAGCAAGGTGAATTACCTTCGCGCCAGCATCTTGATGCTGATCTTTACCGGCTACGGCAATAGACAGGATGGACCCCTTGGCTCCCCGTCCTTTCAATAATACTGCCGGATACTTCATTGTTACCTTGGAGCCGATGTTGCCGTCCACCCATTCCATTGTGGCATTTTCTTCTGCCACAGCCCTTTGGGTTACCAAGTTGTAGATATTAGGAGCCCAATTCTGAATGGTCGTGTAACGGACACGGGAATCTTTTCGGCAAATAATTTCAATAACTCCACTATGCAGAGAACTGGAACTATAAATAGGTGCTGTACATCCTTCAACATAATGGACAAAGCTGCCCTCTTCGGCAATAATTAATGTCCGCTCGAATTGACCCATATTTTCAGAATTAATACGGAAATAACCTTGTATAGGAACCTCGCACTGAACACCCTTCGGAATGTATACAAAGCTACCGCCTGACCAAACCGCACTATTAAGCGCCGCAAATTTATTGTCGGCGGGAGGGATGATCGTCCCAAAATGTTGCTTAAACACTTCGGGGTATTGCTTTAATGCACTATCCGTATCAAGGAAAATAACGCCCTGATCCTCCAGTTCTTTCCGCATGCTGTGATAAACTACTTCCGACTCATATTGAGCGGATACGCCCGCCAGGAACTTTTGCTCCGCTTCAGGGATTCCCAGCTTGTCAAAGGTTGCTTTGATCTCGGAAGGAACCTCCTCCCAGGTCTTTCCCTGTTTTTCAGAAGGGCGAACGTAATACTGGATGTCATCAAGATTTAGCCCAGTCAAATCCGCTCCCCATTCAGGCATCGGCATTTTGTAGAATTGCTTCAAAGCTTTCAACCGAAAATTGAGCATCCACTCCGGCTCTTCCTTGATCCGGGATATTTCCCGGACAATCTCTTCCGTCAGACCTTTTCCAGATTGAAAAATAGACTGGTGCTTGTCGCGAAACCCATATTTATATTCGCCCATATCTGGTGCTTTTTTAGCCATTAGTATCACTCCTTTTTAACCTTTCAAGATTCATTTTGATTTGCTATGATCTACCGAGCTTGCTTTCCACTAAATCTTTTAGGCGACTGCGAACACCTTCCAGCGGGATCTCCGAAATGACAGGAGCGAGAAATCCGAAAATAACAAGATGTTCGGCTTCACTTCGTGATATCCCGCGCGACATCAGATAATAGATTTGCTCTGCATTTACTTGCCCCACGGATGCAGCATGACCCGCGGTTACATCATCCTCATCTATCAGCAGGATCGGATTGGCATCACCGCGAGCTTTAGGACTTAGCATAAGCACACGTTCTGTTTGCTGACCATCACAATGGGTTGCACCTTTTTCAATCTTTGTAATGCCGTTGATAATGGACGTAGCTTCTTCAAGCATGACTGCACGCGTAATCATCTGGCTTCCCGAGCTTCTGCCAAAATGCTGAGCTTGAGTTGTATAGCTCGATTTTTGATTGCCCGTGCCAATAGCAATCACCTTATTGTCGGAGACTGCCCCGTTGCCTTGTAGCAAAGTCTTGGTATCGCTGGCGGTATAACCATTGTTCATCTCACCGATAATCCATTCCACACCCCCATCAGCAAGAACGACCGCCCGTCGCTGGGTGAAATCTGTTGTAGTTGCAGCAAGCTGATGAACCGAAGCTACTTGCACCTTTGAGCCCGCCCCCGCGAAGACCTCCGTCACACCGTTATGCAATACCTTGACATCATCACCACTCGATACACAATTATCCACATAAGTGATCTTGCTGTTGCTCCCTACCACAATTAAGACATGAGGAGCAAAACACACACCGCTTGTATCGTTAAGAAAGATCGCTTGAATAGGTGCTTCAACCTCTACACCGTCTGGGACATATAGAAAAACGCCACCACTCCATAAGGCACTGTGTGCAGCAGATAAACGATGTTCTTCTGGCTTTACTGCCTGAAAGAGATAACGTTGAACCAGCTCCTCATGCTCTTTTGCCGCAGTATGCAGATCCGTTAAAATGACTCCCTGGGCGGCTAAGCTCTCGGACAATTTCGTATACACTACATCCGAGTTGGACTGAACGATTAGTCCGCCTTTCACCGGAGAAGCAACCAAACCTCGAACAACCTCCGGCGCTTCCTCCAAACTAGACCACGCATTCTCAGCTTTGTAATCTCCACTTTCGTAGATATCCCATTTTTCAAGATTGATTTTCTCCACTTTAGGCAACTCCAGCGTCCCTGCCAGTTCGAGTGCGTGAACGCGGCGTTCAATCAGCCAACGAGGTTCATCCTTAGCCCTTGACCATGCGCGTAAATCGTCCACATTCATTGAAACTCTAGCTTGTATATCCATGTGCTGTTCCTCCTCTCCGGCTTTTAGGCTTCACTTACCGTCTCATCCGTAATCCCAAGTTCCTCCTTCACCCAATCGTACCCTTCAGCCTCCAAACGGTGGGCAAGCTCCGGACCGCCAGATTTAACTATCCGGCCTTGCATCATGACATGCACAAAATCCGGGGTAATATAATTCAACAGTCGTTGATAATGGGTGATGATTAAAAAGCCTCTATCCGGGCTGCACATCTCATTTACGCCATTGGCCACAATACGCAGTGCATCAATATCAAGCCCTGAGTCCACTTCATCCAGAATCACAAACTTGGGTTCAAGCAGCATCATTTGCAAAATCTCATTCCGCTTTTTTTCACCGCCAGAGAATCCCTCATTCAAATAACGATGCATAAATTCCGGGTTCATCTCCAGCCCCTTCATTTTTCTCTCCATTTCACGGATAAAACAGATTAAGGATATCTCATCACCTTCTTCACGCCGTGCATTGATGGCAGTTCTGAGAAAATCCGAGTTGGTCACGCCAGCAATTTCACTTGGGTATTGCATAGCGAGGAACAAGCCTGCCTGAGCACGCTCATCCACCTCCATCTCCAGAAGGTCTTCATTGTCCAATGTCACCTTACCGCCAGTAACCTCATATTTGGGATGGCCCATTAAAGCTGAAGCCAATGTACTTTTTCCCGTCCCATTAGGCCCCATAATCGCATGAATCTCTCCGCCATGAATCTCCAGTGTGAGCCCTTTTAAAATTTCTTTCCCTTCAATCTTGGATCTTAATTCCTCAATCTTTAATGTCGTCATTTATCGTAAACTTCCCTTCGGTGTATTCTTCGGCACGCGCCACCAAATCACTCATAAATTTTGCAATAGTCTGCAGCTCAGCCTCTGAATAGGATTCAATGAATTGGTAAAACCTTTCTTCTTTTTCTTTGTGCAGTTCTTTATGCAAATGATAAACGTGTCTTCCCTTATCCGTTAAACTAAAGTAAACCTCCTTACGATTGCTGTTCAGTTGACTTCTCATAATGAAGCCCATTTCCAGCAGCTTTGCACTAATTTTAGTAATGCTAGCTTTGGACAACCCCATCTTCTCCACAATCCCGGTATGATTTATCGGTTCATAATCACCAATGCAATCAATAACGTGTACACTAGTAATATTGTTGGAGAGCATGTCAATCTGGTACTTTCTAGCCTGTTGCCGAAACGAGTTAATTTCTTGTTCAGTATACAGCTCATTCAGATGTAGCATTTTAATATATTGCTCGTAAAGATGACCTTTAAAATGATTTTGAAACTCCAATTTCCCAATCTCCCCTCTCTTGTAATAGTTGCAGATCAAGTTCAGTGTCACCATTAGATTATATTTTGTTCACTAGTAAACAAAATCATATTAACACAATTGATATTGATAATCAATATCAATTGTGTTAAATGTGACGCAATTTTGGAGGCGCTGTTCATGAATTTGTTGCCATTGTCATCGGCAAACCAAGAAAAGAGCCGAAATCTTGCTTCAGGAAGCCAGGAAATTTATCATATGGAAGGACAAGCACTCGCGGTTGAAAACGAAGATATGCTGTAAGAGTAAAAGCGGCTACTCCATCCGGTAATAGCAAAAGTCTGTTCGCAGACTTTATGCTTCAATCGCTTATCTTCTGACAATTCTTATTGTCTTGAATACCTGGAGTATATTTATGTAGATGTATTAGGGGTAAGCATGAAAGAAGTTCAGGAATGGTTAGGCCACAGCGATTATGCAACAACGGCAAATATTTATTCGCATTTGGAATACAACTCAAAGGTGTCTTCAGCTCAAGCAATGAGTGGGGTACTAAAGTTCAAATAAAAAAAGCTCATTAGAGAATGTCTCTAATGAACTCTTTTAGTTAATACCGGCGAGAGGACTCGAACCTCCACGGTTTCCCACTCGATTTTGAGTCGAGCGCGTCTGCCATTCCGCCACGCCGGCATATTTAATTATGGAGGCGCCACCCAGATTTGAACTGGGGAATAAAGCTTTTGCAGAGCTTTGCCTTACCACTTGGCTATGGCGCCAGAGTATAAAAAGCGGACGACGGGAATCGAACCCGCGACCCTCGCCTTGGCAAGGCGATGCTCTACCGCTGAGCCACGTCCGCATAAGATGGCTGGGGATATAGGATTTGAACCTATGCATGACGGAGTCAAAGTCCGTTGCCTTACCGCTTGGCTAATCCCCAATAAGAAAGGGCGGCCGATGGGGCTTGAACCCACGAATGCCGGAGTCACAGTCCGGTGCGTTAACCACTTCGCCACGACCGCCACAGGAAAAGAAGTAATTGGCAGGGGCAGCAGGAATTGAACCCACACCAACGGTTTTGGAGACCGTTGTTCTACCTTTAAACTATGCCCCTATAAAACTGGTGGAGGATGATGGATTCGAACCACCGAACCCGTAAGGGAGCAGATTTACAGTCTGATGCGTTTGGCCACTTCGCTAATCCTCCAAAATGGTGCCGGCGAGAGGACTTGAACCCCCAACCTACTGATTACAAGTCAGTTGCTCTACCAGTTGAGCTACACCGGCATATTAAGTTAAAATGGCGGAACTGACGGGATTCGAACCCGCGATCTCCTGCGTGACAGGCAGGCATGTTAGGCCTCTACACCACAGTTCCAGAGGCATTTCCAATAGGAAACTAATTGCGGGGGCAGGATTTGAACCTACGACCTTCGGGTTATGAGCCCGACGAGCTACCGAACTGCTCCACCCCGCGTTATTATATATGGTGGAGGCTGAGGGGATCGAACCCCCGACCCTCTGCTTGTAAGGCAGATGCTCTCCCAGCTGAGCTAAGCCTCCATACTACTATGACCCGTAGGGGATTCGAACCCCTGTTACCTCCGTGAAAGGGAGGTGTCTTAACCCCTTGACCAACGGGCCATATTTATTTTATAAGAGCTGGCGGAGAGAGAGGGATTCGAACCCTCGAGACGCTTTTGGCGCCTACACGATTTCCAATCGTGCTCCTTCGGCCAACTCGGACACCTCTCCATATGGCTCCCCGAACAGGACTCGAACCTGTGACAACTCGATTAACAGTCGAGTGCTCTACCAACTGAGCTATCAGGGAATATTGGTGGAGCCAAGGGGGATCGAACCCCTGACCTCCTGCGTGCAAGGCAGGCGCTCTCCCAGCTGAGCTATAGCCCCATCTTAAAGATAAGAATTGAAATTTTGAATATGTAGAGGTTAGCCTTATAGGCGAAAAAAAATCCCCAGATAAGGGGGTTATGCTTGGCGGCGTCCTACTCTCCCAGGACCCTGCGGTCCAAGTACCATCGGCGCTGGAGGGCTTAACGGTCGTGTTCGGGATGGGTACGTGTGGAACCCCTCCGCTATCGCCACCAAACATGTATTTGATTTGCAAATACTTTACTCAGGAACAGCATCGCCAAATGCTGTGTGTTCGCTTGCCTCATATAAGCTACTCGAACTTATATGATGCCATGCTTCCACCCTGAAAACTGGATCCGAAACTTCCTTGCGCTTTATCTTAGGATAAGCCCTCGACCGATTAGTATTGGTCAGCTCCATGCATTACTGCACTTCCACCCCCAACCTATCTACCTCGTCGTCTTCAAGGGGTCTTACATACTGGGAAATCTCATCTTGAGGGGGGCTTCACGCTTAGATGCTTTCAGCGCTTATCCCTTCCGTACATAGCTACCCAGCGGTGCTCCTGGCGGAACAACTGGTACACCAGCGGTACGTCCATCCCGGTC
>NZ_CP191577.1:4423620-4656054 GCF_050516475.1 Paenibacillus ottowii
AGTAGCGAAGGTCATGATCTCAGACTGCCAAGAAAAGCCTCTAGCCAGGAGAAGGTGCCCGTACCGCAAACCGACACAGGTAGGCGAGAAGAGAATTCTAAGGCGCGCGGAAGAACTCTCGTTAAGGAACTCGGCAAAATGACCCCGTAACTTCGGGAGAAGGGGTGCCTCGGTAGGGTGAATAGCCCGAGGGGGCCGCAGTGAAAAGGCCCAAGCGACTGTTTAGCAAAAACACAGGTCTGTGCGAAGCCGCAAGGCGAAGTATACGGGCTGACGCCTGCCCGGTGCTGGAAGGTTAAGGGGAGTGGTTAGCTCTTTTAGAGCGAAGCTATGAACCGAAGCCCCAGTAAACGGCGGCCGTAACTATAACGGTCCTAAGGTAGCGAAATTCCTTGTCAGGTAAATTCTGACCCGCACGAATGGCGTAACGACTTGGGCGCTGTCTCAACGAGAGATCCGGTGAAATTTTAATACCTGTGAAGATGCAGGTTACCCGCGACAAGACGGAAAGACCCCATGGAGCTTTACTGCAGCTTGATATTGAATTTGGGTACGATCTGTACAGGATAGGTGGGAGCCGTAGAACTTTGAGCGCCAGCTTGAAGGGAGGCATCCTTGGGATACCACCCTGATCGTATCTAGGTTCTAACTTGGTACCGTAATCCGGTACGAGGACAGTGTCAGGTGGGCAGTTTGACTGGGGCGGTCGCCTCCTAAAGAGTAACGGAGGCGCCCCAAGGTTCCCTCAGAATGGTTGGAAATCATTCGAAGAGTGCAAAGGCAGAAGGGAGCTTGACTGCGAGACCTACAAGTCGAGCAGGGACGAAAGTCGGGCTTAGTGATCCGGTGGTACCGCATGGAAGGGCCATCGCTCAACGGATAAAAGCTACCCTGGGGATAACAGGCTTATCTCCCCCAAGAGTCCACATCGACGGGGAGGTTTGGCACCTCGATGTCGGCTCATCGCATCCTGGGGCTGAAGTAGGTCCCAAGGGTTGGGCTGTTCGCCCATTAAAGCGGTACGCGAGCTGGGTTCAGAACGTCGTGAGACAGTTCGGTCCCTATCTGTCGTGGGCGTAGGAAATTTGAGAGGAGCTGTCCTTAGTACGAGAGGACCGGGATGGACGTACCGCTGGTGTACCAGTTGTTCCGCCAGGAGCACCGCTGGGTAGCTATGTACGGAAGGGATAAGCGCTGAAAGCATCTAAGCGTGAAGCCCCCCTCAAGATGAGA
Source organism: Paenibacillus ottowii (assembly GCF_050516475.1). Classification (NCBI taxonomy): domain Bacteria; kingdom Bacillati; phylum Bacillota; class Bacilli; order Caryophanales; family Paenibacillaceae; genus Paenibacillus; species Paenibacillus ottowii. Next base: position 4,424,854 of record NZ_CP191577.1, read on the forward strand.
TTTCCCAATTAAAGAGCAGACAAAGGCGATTGGGGAATTGGAAAACGTGTACCCATTGACCCCCATGCAAAAGGGTATGCTGTTCCATAGTTTGATGAATGCAGAAACAGGCGTGTATTTTGAGCAGGCAACTTTTGATCTTGAGGGCCACTTTACGCCAGCTATATTCGAGGAAAGCTTGAAGCTGCTGGTTAGTCGACATGCGATATTACGGACGAATTTCTACAGCGGCTGGCATGGACAACCCTTGCAAATCGTCTATCTCCATAAAAATCCGAGCTTCCATTATGAGGATGTCAGAGTGCGTGAATACGCTGTAGCTGAATTTGTGTCCGAGGACAAAGCTCGAGGCTTTGATTTAAGCAAGGATGCGCTTATGCGCGTAGCTGTCTTCCGTACGGGTGATCGCTCATACCGTTTTGTATGGAGCTTCCACCATATTGTGATGGACGGCTGGTGTCTGTCACTGATGACGGACGAAGTGTTTGGGGCATATTTTGCCTTACTCCAGTGTGGCCGATCACCCTCTCAGGTCGGCTACGCATCGTCGCCTTGGTAGGCCTTTACCCCACCAACTAGCTAATGCGCCGCAGGCCCATCCACAAGTGACAGATTGCTCCGCCTTTCCTCCTTCTCCCATGCAGGAAAAGGATGTATCGGGTATTAGCTACCGTTTCCGGTAGTTATCCCTGTCTTGTGGGCAGGTTGCCTACGTGTTACTCACCCGTCCGCCGCTAGGTCATTTAGAAGCAAGCTTCTAAATGACCCCGCTCGACTTGCATGTATTAGGCACGCCGCCAGCGTTCGTCCTGAGCCAGGATCAAACTCTCCATTAAAGACCAACCGAAGTTGGTATATTAAAAGAGCGATTAGCTCATTTGAAACTGACGAGATAAAATATCTCATGTTTTGATTTTGCAAACAAAATCAATTTACTCACTCGTTGTTCAGTTTTCAAAGATCAAACCTTGTATCATCACTTACTTCGTTTCACCACCGCGTCTCAGCGGCGACTTAAATAATATAACACATAACCTCATTTTTCGTCAAGCATTTTTTTTAAAAATTTATTTTTCCGCTTGTTGCAACACCTTTTATCCTGCTTTAGACAGTTATAAATTATTCGTGTTGCTCAATGGGGCGAGTTATAACTTAGCACATATTTTACATACTCGTCAAGCCAAAGTAATAATTTATTTATTTTTATCTCATGTACATTCTAATTCAGGTAAGAAAAAAGGAAGAAAGGATCGCGTCTATCAACCTTTCTTCCTGATAAATTAACCTCTTCGACCATCGTCAAAGAAGGGAGTAGCGCAGTTCACGATTTTGTCCGCGATCCCGAAATCCCCCGACGGCTGATTCTCTAATAAGCGAACGATAAACCAGCTTACGAAGCACGACAGTAAGATCTAATTGTAGATTTTCTAGCTCAGGATGATTCATAAGTTCATCTATTGACCAAGGTTCCCGCCTGCTGCCTAATATACGGAATAGCGGAGAAGAGCACTCCTCCATTTTTGACATGACTGAAAATTCACAAGCAAGCAGTACCAGTTCAACCCGTTGCTCCAGAGTCTCCGTACTTAACGTGAGCTCGTTATACAGCTTTTCAATCGTTCGATCCAGCGACTGTACCTGAACCCATAAGTGAACCTTAGGATAAATCCCTCGTTCAATGAGTTCAATAGAAGCCCAATGATCCAGTGCCTTCAGCACACTTTGATAAGCGTCAATGGTCCGCCCTTCTCGCACTGCTTTCTTACCCTGAACGTAATTGACCAGAAAGCGGGAGAACTCATGAAATCGTTTCTGCTCCCGCAGTGGATCGTTAAATTCAATAATTTCCTGCCTTAAAAGACGAACCCTTTCATCCCGTTCCCAGACCATACGACCTTCTAGCACATAATCTATAATGTTGGCTTGCTCACCAGCGATAATCCAACCCTTCAGACATCTGAGCGTTGTGTACAACACTTGGCACTTTAATCCATTAAAAAATAAGTGTTGAATAGAACGACCTGGTTTCTGGCCTTCTCCAATAATCAGAATCAGTTCATCAAAGTCGTGCAACATCGAACCGTGAAAATACTCTCCCGGCTTTCTGTACGAAATAACACCTATTGAATCTTCCTGCAACAGTTCATCATGCATCAGGTTTAATTTGGTTAGCTGCACTTCACCCTCCATACCTGCAAGGCGGCTATAACCGCTAAATTGGATTTTGGATACATGTGATCATTTCTACATAAATAAGAAACTTCCTTCTTCAATTGTATAAATTTTTATCTTATTTAATTATTTCTTTCAGTGTTATCCAAGCATTTTTATCTGCAAAACTTCGACTCCACACACCAATTCCGCCCAGATTTAGTGATTTGGCAAGTTCCACTCTTGCCTTCAGGGATACCTGATCCTCTAGCCAAATCTTTTTGACCACACCGTCTTCTGTATACTCGACATAATTCTGACCTTCGGAGGCTCTAAATTTAGGCTTCAACTTAAATTCGGCTACGATATCCGCTACTGACTCCATACCAAGTGATTTGGATGTGACCTTAATCTTCCCTTCTTTGGGAGTCTCGGACCAAACGCGGGTATATAACGGAATACCTAAAATCACTTTTTGAGGCGGCACTTCGTCTTCCTGAAGAATCCGCTTAATCGACGCTTCTGTCCAAGGTAATGAGGCGACGGAACCGGCCTTTGGACTAGCTGCCCAATGCTCATCATACGCCATTACCATGAGATAATCAGTGATCGCGCCCAATGATTTTCGATCCAAGAAGGCAGACCACATCTCACTTTGAGATTTAGGTGTAACATCAATGGACAGTATCAAATCATGTGCCCGAGCCATCGGTTTAAGTTCCCGCAAAAACTGGGTGACATTGGGGCCATCCTTTGTATGAACATTTTCAAAGTCAATATTAATACCGTCCAAATCATTTTCTTGGGCAAGTGAAATCATCTGATCTACAATTGCTTTTCGGCGTTCAAAGGTAGATAATGCCTCGGTTGTTATTTCAGGGTTAAAGCTGTTGCTCAACAAGCCCCATACCTCCATCCCCTTGCGATGTGCCCAGCTGACATATGCAGGGTCCGCCTTGCTTTCTACAGTACCCTCATCATCAACGACGCTAAACCATGTAGGACTTACCACATTTACGCCAGGCATAGGATCGAATTTGGAAGGATCAGGCTTACGATTATAGACAGCTTCCCAAGCGAGATTCACGGGTCTACCCTCCCAATGCTTCTCCGAGATGGACAATTCGTCCTTAACCGAAGGTATCGCAAGCTCTTCTCCTTCAGTGATACAGTCTGACTTAATGTATCCTGCATAGCCATTGTCTAACTGCACAAAATACCAATCGCCCTGTTGGGACCAGATACGTACTTTCGTCTGTTGAGATACATCGGTCAAAATAAAAGATAGGCTAGAGGCTTCTTTACGCAAAGCAATTCTGTCATCCTGTTTCCCATCTTTCTTTTCTACACTACCTAGCCTGACCTTCTCTCCAGCTTTCATCAAAATAACGGCACCTGTTACAGGGTCTTCGTGTATGGATATACCATATACTTCACTTACTGCCTCTATGGGGACATACACCTCTCCACCGATAATCTGAGGGGCGACGCTAAGCGCATATGCTTTACCATTCAGTTCTCCTTGTGTCTGTGAAACGTTCATATGGAGCAAGCTTTGTCTCGTTGCCATAATGACGGTTTGGCTGTCATCCTCATAACGAATTGTAGGGTCAATTTGACCTTGTATCAATTTAAGCGGCATTAGCATGTTTTTGCCGGAGCTTTGAGCTTCATATCCGGTCAACTTGCCCTTCATAAAAATAGGTCGGACACTCCCCTGCCAATCCGGTTTCTCGTGAAGAGGATTACCATACCATACGACAGTAATAGCGCATATAATCGCTGCGAATAATAGCAGGCTTGCTGCTCCTTTGAATCGAGAACGTTTACGGCGGCGTCTGGAATGAATTCTGGCCAATATTGAACCTCCATTGTAAGAAATTTTGATTTCTGTATTTTGTAACTTCAGCAGATGACTTGAAACAAAAAAACAAAGTGATTTAAACAAAAAAACGCGGTAAATCCCCACTTATGGGGAATTCCTCACGTTTCCAATCCATTACAATATATACATACGGCACAAAAAACTTCTATTCCTTGTTTCGTTACGATTGTTTGTTACTACAAGCTTTGCATACTCCGTGTAACTCCATACGATGTCCGTGCACCTCGAAGCCTGTTTCCAACGCAGCATGGCGTTCTACATCTGCCAAATACGGATAACTGAAATCTTCAATCTTTCCGCATTTTTCACAAATGATGTGATAGTGCTCCGAAATATTGGCATCATATCGACTGGCGTTATCTCCATAGGTCAACTCATGTACCATACCCGCTTCTATAAACATCTTTAAGTTATTATAAACCGTAGCCACACTCATACTTGGAAACTTGGACTCAAGCGCACGATATATTTCATCTGCAGTCGGATGCCCCATAGATTCCATTAAATAGTTTAATATGGCATGACGCTGGGGTGTTATGCGTACACCTGTCTTCTTCAGAAGTTCCAAAGCATGCTGGACGCGTGCTGCCATATATGTCCACCGCCTTATCCCTTACTTGCAATCCTATCAAAAATTACCACGCATCTATTTACAATTTACTTCTAAAGCTACTCACATTGTACGGTCTACTCAAGATTCTTGTCAACGCGACGCATTGTCGCCAGATGTTCCTATAGGAGTATCTGTCATAGGAGCTTCTGGCTCACCTGAAGAGCTTCCAGATTCATTGGGCGCAGACGATTTCCCCGAATCATTCAAGTCAGGTAACGACGCCATCAGTAGCTTTTTGATGGTTAAATTGCTGTTCCCCTCTACGTTGATCACATATTTGCCATCCCCGTTTTGGCCTGAAATGCTTTTACTGTCTATTTTAAATGGAAAATCGGACTGGAGATTACCATAACTGCTTGAACCCTCTAGCTGAAAATCTCCATTCGATGGAAGATCCAATACGATATCACCAACAGCACTGTATATTTTCCAGTCTCCCCCTACCTGCTCGCTATGCACTTTGATTGCGCCGTTAAGTGAACTTGCATTCAGTTTGGCTTTAGAATTCAGTATATTCATGTCACCATTCTGAGTATCTGCGGTGATATCCCCTTCCGAGCGAGCAACCTGAATGTTACCTACCATGGTGTGTAATGACACGGCTCCTTCAATATCCCCTGCCTGCATATCACCACGGTTCGTGCGCACATCCACATCTCCGGTAATCCGATGCAATTTAATCTGACCATTCAGGGTGCCTCCTTTGACATTGCCAATAGCATCATTAACTATGAGATTCCCATTACCGCTCTCAAGCCGGATGCTGTCGATAGCGTCAACTCCATTCAAGGTAATATTCCCATTGGAGGTTCTAATCTGCATATTGAATCGCCGGTCCTCCGGCACAGTGATCAGCATGTTCATACGAGGCTGACGTTTACTTGATGCTCCGTATGACTGTACCTCCGGACGAATCTGAATGGTCTTCCCGTCGGTAGAAGTCAGTGAAGAACCTTCAGCAATCTTGTCCGCCTCAGCCGCAGGCGCTTGATCCACCCATAGAGTCCCACGCACCTCTATATTCGAAACAGGCCGTCTTATTAGCGTTATATCTCCATTCACCGAATCAACTACTATATCGGACGTCTGCATCGTTACAGGTATCAGCACGCCGCCCATATCATACCGATTCTCTTTAGCCTGGCTAAAATCCATAGAGGCCGATGTCAGATTGAGACTAACTCGGTTCCACAGATACATATAATGGTTTTGCTGAGTTACGATAAAAACCGAGGCAGTCACTACCAAAGCGGACAGAATTCCCTTTAGGTCAGGCCTAAAACGTCGTCCGTTGTCAGGCTTGCCTTCCTTACGATAGTACACGCCAAAAAAAATCAGATACTCCAGTCCCCACAGCACAAAGATTACAGGCCACCACACAAGGAGCTGAAGCATATATTCAGTGTTCTGAAGCACATCTACAATCAGCAAAATACCTACAGCCATCAACAAAAGCGAAGCGGTGTAGCGGCCGACTCTTATTTTGCGGTGCACGCCTGCTTCACCCTCTTTCTTTCATCTTTTTACGTCTAAAGGACAATAAGGCTTCCCTTAGAAAAAGGAATAAACCGATCATCATTAATATAATGGCCAGCGTCAGAAATCCATAATCTTCGAAGAAAATGCTTAACCAGCGAGGTTTCATGCGGAACAGAATCATAAGTCCGCCACCTGCTACCAATAGCACGGCAAAAGCAAAACCTCTTTCCCATGCATAAAAAGGACTACTTTGCTGACCTCTAGCATCCATTCGTGCATATTGATCTGGCTTGCGCCGATAACGAACCATGTAGTCCGCTGACTGTAAGACATCGTATACATTATAAAAATATAAAACGGGTATGAACAATCCAAGCAAAATAAGCAGCGGGATGTTAATCCTTAGTCCATCTGAGGAAACATACAACATCGCAAAAATATCTAGCAGGAGCAATACAATAAATGTAAGTCCCCTAATAAACAGGCCTAAAAAAAGATGTCCCATTCCTGGTATTATGGCTGCCATGATAATGGCAATTACTTTGCGAAATTTAGCGTATTGCAGACGCCCCCGCCGTTCCTGTCTATAGGGCTGTTCAGCCTGTTTAGACGGTCCAGACGGTAACGGTTGTTCCGAGTTCATGCCATCCTCCCCTTTGAATTCCATACGCAGCTCTGCTGAAAAATACTTTGATGGTTACATAGTACCCCAATCGGATTTGATAGTAACTGTAAAAAATAGGTATATAATCACTCAACGGAGACTGCAGCTATATCTTCCCATTGTCGTAAATCAGCTGCAATACGTACCGGATTAAAGTCATGTCGGGCCAGTACCTCAAGGGAAACCTCCATACTCTGCCGATCCGGATGCAATTCATGAAACGGAACATTTTCATGCTCTTTAATCATGATTTTGCGTATTTCTATCTTTTCTTGCTCTAAATAAGTCGAAATTTGCTCTAGCAATCCGTGTGAAGACAATCCGTACAGTGTAATAAGATGACGTTTGCGTCCACGCATATACCGAAGTTCTAGTTTGTTAAATACCCACAAATTTAAAAATACGAGCACAGTTGCCGCTATAGAGGGGAAATAGAAGCCTGCTCCGACCCCAAGGCCAATGGCAGCTACGACCCAAATGGAAGCCGCCGTCGTCAGTCCAGTAATGGATTTACCCGTGAACATAATCGTACCTGCCCCCAAAAAGCCTACGCCAGTAATCACTGCCGTAGCCAAGCGAGCTGGATCAATACGCACATTAGCTTCTTTAATAAAATCAGCAAAGCCGTAAACGGACAGTAGCATAATCAGCGTTGAACCAAGACTGACCATAATGTGAGTCCGCAAACCAGCAGCGTGATTGGAACGTTCGCGCTCAAAGCCAATGAACCCACCGAGAAGCATGGACAGTAATAGCCGTAAAATGATATGTGAATCGTCTATAATCCACGGATTATTCATTCGAGTCCTCCTCCCGGTTGTGTCGTGCTTCCCTGTCCGGGCACGCGGTTGTGAGTATTATTCCACGTTATGCAAATGGTAAGTGGTTAATTCCACGCCTGGGGCCACCTCTGCCGCAGAAACGGGACGAAAACCATGTTTTCGATAAAGTGCCACCGCTGGCATGTTTAAAGTTCCTGTAGTGACAATAAACAGGGGGACATTCTGATACTCATTCAAAACATGCTTCATTAATGAATCTGCAATTCCTTGGCGAAAATGATCTGGATGAACCATCATACGTGTAAGGGTAAGCGATCCGGACGACTCAGACTGCACAGCCAGCGCCCCTAATAGTTCACCATCCTCCAGCCACCCGTAAAAAGACTCTCCGCAGCTTCTCAGCGTTTCCAATGTATCCATCAGCGGAGGAATCTCATTAAACCCGATCAACTCAGCTTCCAGTCTATAGGCGACGTGTTGAAGACGCCAGATTTGACTGACAATATCATCATCTTCCAATGAACATAGGGTAACCATGCCGTTTGCCCTCCTAAGGAAACTCATCATATGTCAACACGCTTCTGATACCTGTTTGATGTCCATGCATTGCTTTGTACCTATGCAAAAGGGGCCTGTCCCTAAAAGACAAGCCCCTGTCATAACTATGCCATTAACGATTCAGCACTTCTGTCAGCAACTTATTAGCGAGGGCAGGGTTAGCTTTGCCCTTGCTCTCCTTCATCACTTGACCGACCAAGAAGCCGATGGCCTTTTGCTTGCCAGCTTTGTAATCCTCGACCGATTGCGGGTTGGCTGCTACAACTTGTTCGACAATTGTCAGAATTGCACCTTCATCACTGATTTGCACAAGCCCTTTTTCTTCAACAATTTGCTGTGGCAGTTTATCACTTTCCAGCATTTCCTTGAAGACTGTTTTGGCAATTTTACTATTGATCGTCCCTTTTTCCAGTAGTCCGATCATTTCACCCAAGCCTCGACCTGTCAATTTAACCTGTGACAGTTCGACACCGGCACTGTTTAAATAACCGAGTAAATCCCCCATAATCCAGTTGGATACTGCTTTGGCATCCTTGGTGTACTGGAGGCTATCCTCAAACAAATCAGCCAGTGGCTTGGAGGACGTAATGACCTGTGCATCATACTCAGGTAATCCATATTCCGAAGTGTAACGCGCTTTACGTTGGTCAGGCAATTCAGGAATTGAAGCACGGATACGCTCTTTCCACTCCTCGTCAATATGCAGTGTAACGAGATCCGGGTCCGGGAAATAACGGTAGTCGTGCGCCTGCTCCTTACCACGCATGGACAAGGTCTTACCCTGCGCCTCATCCCAGCGCCGTGTCTCCTGTACGATTGTTCCGCCTTCTTCAAGCGTCTGTTCTTGACGGAACTGCTCATATTCCAATCCGCGCTGTACGCCACGGAAGGAGTTCATGTTTTTCAGTTCCGCTTTGGTTCCCAGCTCTTTTTGTCCACGCGGACGAAGGCTGATATTCGCGTCACAACGAAGCGATCCTTCCTCCATCTTCACATCGGATACGTCGCAATACTGCATAATAGCACGTATTTTTTCCAGATAAGCCTTGGCTTCTTCCGGCGAAGATATATCTGGTTCCGAAACAATCTCCACCAATGGTGTGCCGACCCGGTTAAAATCAACCAAAGACGCATAGCCACCATCAACATGGGTTAATTTCCCTGCATCCTCTTCCAGATGCAACCGGGTAATACCGATACGCTTGGTTTCACCGTTCACTTCAATATCAATCCAGCCGTTCTCGCCAATCGGTTGATCATATTGCGAGATTTGGTAAGCCTTCGGTGAATCGGGGTAAAAATAGTTTTTGCGATCAAACTTGCTCACATCAGCAATGGTGCAATTGAGCGCCATTGCCGCTTTCATCGCATAATCAACGGCTTGACGATTCAATACCGGCAATACCCCCGGATGTCCGAGACAAACCGGACATGTATGAGAGTTTGGCGGCGCTCCAAAGGATGTCGAGCATCCGCAAAATATTTTAGACTTCGTATGCAGTTCCACATGGACTTCAAGTCCGATGACCGTCTCATACTTCGATGTAGTTGTAGACATGAATAGGTTCCCTCCTTTTTGGCAAATTACAGCTGCGGACGCTGCTTGTGAAATTCAGTATTTTGTTCAAAAGCATGGGCTACACGCAGGACAGAAGACTCATCAAAAGCTTTCCCGATAATTTGTAGTCCGACTGGCATTCCATCTGCAAGACCACAAGGAATACTGATAGCTGGCACACCAGCCAAACTTACCGGGATCGTCAAAATATCGTTCAAATACATCGTCAATGGGTCATCCACTTGAGAACCGATTTTGAAAGCGGTAGTCGGTGCAGTAGGTCCGATAATCACGTCATATTGTTCAAATACACGATCAAAATCCTGTTTGATCAGTGTACGCACTTTTTGAGCTTTCAAATAATATGCATCGTAGTACCCGGAGCTGAGTGCATAGGTACCAAGCATAATCCGACGCTTCACCTCAGGACCAAACCCTTGCGTACGGGACTGATGGTACAAATCAAGCAGGTTATCCGGATTGTCAGAGCGTACACCATAGCGCACGCCGTCGAAGCGGGCCAGATTGGATGATGCTTCGGATGAAGCCAGCAGGTAATATGTCGCAACTGCATATTCCGTGTGTGGAAGAGATACCTCTTCCCATACAGCGCCCAATCCTTCCAGTGTTTTCAGTGCATCAAGCACTTTTTCCTTGACCTGTGGATCTACGCCTTCACCAAGATACTCTTTAGGCACAGCGATACGAAGTCCTTTTACATCTCCGGTTAAAGCGTTCAAATAATCAGGAATGTCTACCTTCGCAGACGTGGAGTCCTTCGGGTCATAGCCAGCAATGGCTTGCAGGACATAGGCTGAATCCTGAACATTTTTGGTAATCGGTCCGATTTGGTCTAAAGAGGAGGCAAAGGCCACCAGTCCAAAACGGGATACGAGACCATAGGTTGGTTTTAGGCCAACTACACCGCAATAAGAAGCGGGCTGGCGAATAGAGCCGCCTGTATCGGAACCGAGTGTGAAATAAGCCTCACCCGCCGCAACAGCCGCAGCCGAGCCGCCACTGGAACCGCCGGGAACACGTTCTAGATCCCATGGATTACGTGCCGGGAAAAAGCTGGAGTTCTCATTAGAACCGCCCATGGCGAATTCGTCCATGTTCATTTTACCAAGTGTCACCGTTTGCGCTGCGCGTAACTTACCGACAACTGTGGCATCGTAAACAGGGTCAAAATTTTTCAAAAACTGACTGCCACAAGTGGTACGCAGCCCTTCTGTCACGATATTATCCTTAATACCGACCGGTAAACCAAACAACAACCCTCGTTCTTCTCCTGAAATCAGCTGATCATCCAGCTGACGTGCGGATGCCCGGGCCTGTTCCTCGTCAACGGTAATATAGGCTCTGATCTTGTCTTCCCGCGCATCAATTGTCTCCAGAGCGTGTCCCACCAGATCACTCACTGAAATTTCCTTTTGATGCAGCTTGTTATGTATTTCCGGCAATGTGTTGTTAAACAAGCTCAATTTGCATCCTCCTTTCAAATGTGAAATCTATTCCAGAACAGCAGGAACTTTAAACTGTCCGTCTTCTTCTTCAGGTGCATTACGCATCACTTGCTCGTGCGTCAAACTTTCGCGAACTTCGTCGTCCCGCATGACATTGCTGACATGCAGCACATGAGTGGTCGGTTTTACCTGCTCCGTATTCAACTCATTCAGCTTCTCCGCATAATGGAGAATGGCATTTAATTGTCCTGTCATGGTTTCTTCCTCAGCCTCGGTCAGATTCAACCGGGATAGCTTGGCTACGTGACGAACATCTTCTTTGGAAATGTTCATTCAAATCCCTCCTCATATATAAACAAAAATCCAATAAGCGACTGGAATCGGATTTTGCAAAATCCTAGCATCAAAAATGTTACACCGAACTTTGAAATAACGTTTTTAATTATAGGATAGAACCCTATACAATTCAATCTTTGACGCGGTACAGAAGCAGACTGTACATTAATGAGGTAAATGTTACTAAAAAGAATATAAAAAAAGCACCTCTCGGTGCTCTTTCGAGAAAACTATAGCTGCTGAAATCGCGCCCAATATATATTGTTAAAAAGAGTCGGCAACAGCCGACTCCTATATCCAAGCACGTAAATTAACTTGTTTGATAAAATCAGCTTGTGACAACAATTCTGCCGCGGTTTCTTCTTCCTCCGTCTCTACTGAATCATGACCACCGTTCATCACATGTCTGAACAGCTTCTCATTATGAGTAGCAAGGGCGTAATCTATCAGCGCTTCACGCTCAATCCGTTCGGCTTCCAGCTTGAGAATACTTTCTTCCAGCTCGATGTCTCCGGATGGTACGAAAAAATTGCGATTCACCTTCGGTATGCGAATGACATAGTCAAAAGCATTGTCCGCATTACGGTCGTAAGCAATGATATAACCATGTTCGCCCACAGGAAGATTCTGCTCAAAAGCATCCGCGACGATCATAATTCTAGCTCCTAAATGATGCATCGTTAGCCCCCCCGTTTGTCTGAACTTATCTGCTAAGTCTACTAAAAAAAAGGTAGCTTGTCTATATCATCTATGTACCATCTATATATCTTCATAATCAACCGCCTCCACGTCCATTTCTATGTTCATTGAGCCTTATATGCCAGTTTTGTACAAGACTTCCGTTCCGCCGTTTTACCTTATTCCAAGTTATAATCTTCGGTTCGGAACATACCACAGCATCTTTAATATCTATTATTTTGGGAATACGTAAACTGCCTTCGTTCTCACGGTGTGCCTTATATATATGTTTTCTTTTCATTCTTGCTCCCCCTTGTGATCTGACGGCTTCATGCCTCTATATCCTCTTATGGGCAAAAAAAAGAACGCAAACCGGGATTCATCCACAGCTTGCGTGCTTCGCGAGTTTAGTATGTAACTTTAATACATGTATGTTAACAAAAATAATAACCTTTGTCTATATATAATTTATATTTTGTTGTCGAATTGAGGCAAAACCTGTCACTTCTTTGATTTTGCCTCACTAATTTATGTTCATCAGATTTATCGAATATACGGATTGTGGGCTTTCTCATAACCAATGGATGTTTTGGGTCCGTGACCAGGATACACTGTAACGTCATCTCCAAGCGGAAACAACTTATTCTGGATGGAGTCATACAAATCACGTTCCCGGCCACCCGTTAGATCTGTGCGTCCAACACCCTGACGGAACAGTACATCCCCGGAAAAAAGATCTTTGCCGCACAAGAAGCTGACGCTGCCGGGTGAATGCCCCGGTGTATGGAACACTTTGAACGTATGCCCGATTAGATTTAATTGCTGTCCCTCTGCCAAATCATATTCAGCAGGTTCTGTCGAGATCGGTGGAGATGCCTCTGGCCACATCAAGGAGCCATTCAGCTTAGGAGATGTGAGCCAGTCTTGCTCCAAGGCGTGCAGATACACCGGGCATCCTTTCGCATTGCGAATCTCCTCCACCCCGCCGATATGATCAAAATGGGCATGGGTCAGCAGGATAGCTTCAATGGTCAGGGATTCAATCGCTCTCAGCAAAGGTCCCGGATTCATTCCTGGATCAATAATAACGGCGCGCTGTGGATCATCCCCTTGAAGCAAATAAGCATTCGTTTGAAGTGGTCCAAGGTTAAAGCTACGAATTGATAAGGTCATAAGTTAAAATCCCGAGATCAGCTCGCGTAATTCCTGAACAATCACAGGATGAACCTCGGTTCCCTCCCCATATTTTGCAGCCATTTCTTTGCGAGCAACTGCGATTTTTTCTTGATAATCATCGGCTTCCCGATCTGGATTTTCACGTTTGAATTCGATCATAATTTGTTGGACATGTGCAGGGCGTGGTCCCCAGTGACCAAGTACGTGACCTCCCGTATCCGCAAAAATCACAATCGGCACAGCACGTCCGCCCATCGTCAGGAAGTCGTCCATCAGCGCCTGATGATTTTCAAGAATCAACACTTCGGTTGGAATACCGCTATTTTCCAGTGCGCGGAACACTACGGGTACATTGCGTACGACATCCCCGCACCAGTCGGCAGCCAATATAAGCACACGCAGATCGTCACGATGGTTCAAGCTTTCAAAAAACTCCCGATCCTCTTCGCTACTCCACACAAACTGATCGTATCCGGAGCGGAAAGCTTCCTTGTTCTTTTCCATACCTTCCATAAACCGCTCGGGACTCAAGCCCTTACCGAAATATTGCGATACGTTAGTACGACTCATGTTATACACTTCCTTTTTTGTTTTTGGCTACAATCCATTTGATTACAAAGTAAATGATCAAGAGTGCAAGCGCAACCAGCAAAATGGGTTTGATGTAGGGTGCCGCCACTTCATCAATCTGCTCCCACTTATCTCCCAGCACCATACCTAAATATATAAACAAAACAGACCAAGGTATAATCGCCAGCGTCGTCAAAATAATAAAGCGCCATACGTTCATTCGAGCCAACCCGGCAGGGATTGAGATCGCGTGACGCACAACAGGGATGAAGCGAGCTGTAAAAATGACTCCTGTACCGTATTTATTAAACCAGGCTTCAGCGTGGTCGACATGGCTTTTTTTGATGAGTATGTATTTCCCGTACTTATCCAATACCGGTCTGCCGCCATAGCGCCCGATCCAATATATAAACAGCTGGGCCAGCACCCCGCCAATCGTTCCAAAAATAACTGCTCCAAAAAAATTAATATGTCCTGAGGACACTAAAAAGCCGCCATAAGCGAGGACAATTTCACTTGGAATTACCTCTACCATCAAGCCTAACATGATACCAAAATACCCCATACTGCGAATGATCTCAAACAAATAATTAATGATACTAGATATATGGTCCATTTCTCATCCCACTCCCTGCCTGTTTCTCTATTTTCATTAGTGTATCACAGCGGCAGAACACGTCGCCACTTCACGCAATTAGGGAGATCAGTGACCCCGCCTCCTGTGCCCGCATAAATTGTGAGAGAGAGGAGGGGGTACATTATGCCTCCCGGCAAATTCCCCAAACATGACAATTCACAATCCCGTTTACCCACGGCTCGTGGTATCCGCCGCGCATGCAGCAAAGAGCTGTACCGAGCCTGCAAGCGTCTGCCTGTTCACATTGCTCCTGATCTGGTCAAGCAGGGTGAAGAGCTGTACTGCCGCAAGGTTGTCGGACACCTCATCTGGATTGCGGAAAACCATAGCAATCGCAAACTACTCTGCGACTGGTGGGACGAAGATGTCAGCGAGGAGCTCGCGGCATTGTGGAAGGTGGATCGTGATGTCTTGTGCACTGCTTTTAGAAGTGCCTATGGCGGGTAGATGTTTGCGCACAGAAACCATAAATTGTAAATCACAAAAAAAGTGGAGCCCCCCGCAGTGGCTCCACTTTTACTATGTTCCTTAGCTGTGTGACTGCTTCTGCCCCGCTCCTTCGGGGAGCAAATCCGCACAAGCACGTTCCAGATAAGGATCAGCATGTATAAAATCCCGAAATGCTGTGTACTCACGCCACAAAACGGAACGTTCTCCCGCTTGGCCTTTAACGGCACGAATCAGAATATTTTTAGGGGTATGCTCCATATCGATAAATTCCAGTAGCTGTGTCCGATACCCCATCATATCCAGCAGCTTGGCCCGGATTCCATCCGTTGCCAGTGCAGAAAAACGCTCCTTCAAAATACCGTGGGAGAGCAAAGGCTCCAATACCGGATTTTCCAGTTGACTAAACAGCTCGTGCTGGCAGCACGGAACCGATAAAATGACGGATGCTCCCCAGCGGACAGCTTTTTCCAGCGCTGCATCTGTTGCTGTATCGCATGCATGCAAGGTAACGACCATGTCCACCTGCTCCAGTTCATTGTAATCCGCAATATCTCCGACCAGAAACTCCAACTGCCGATATTGCAGCTTTTGAGCCAGAACATTACAGGTTTCAATGACATCTGCCTTTAAGTCCAAGCCGACAATCTGCAAAGGTCGCTTTTGCTGCACAGCCAAATAGTGATACAGAGCAAAGGTCAAATACGACTTGCCGCAGCCAAAATCCACAATCGTCAATGGGCGGCCTACCGGAAGGCTGGGCAATACATCTTGCACCATTTCGAGAAAACGGTTGATTTGACGGAATTTATCATACTTCCGAGCTAGTACCTTACCGTCCTCATTCATGATGCCGAGCTCAATCAGGAAAGGAATACGCTCTCCTTCCTCAAGCACATATTGCTTTTTGCGATTATGAGACAGATCGGCTTTGCTTTTGCTCGGTGACTTTGTCAGAATGGATACTTTATATTTTTTACTGATCAGCACCTGATAGTCTGCATCCTTGGCACACAGCAGTCCTTGGCGGAATGTATCCTCAAACAAGGCAGTCATGCGCTCATTAGCTTCGTCAGGAGTCAGATTTTCATGAATGACTTTGTTGCTGTAATGAAAGGCAAACTGGTAATGCAGTTTGTTTTTCAATTCTACAGGTTTGATTTGTACTTTAGTAAAAGAAGCATCCTCGCGTTTGCGCAGCTGACTCAGCGTCGCTGTGATGAGGGAGCCTCCCGTGGTCAATTGGTATACAAGTTCGCGCAGTGAATCCAAAAGGTACATCTCACTTTCTTTCATGTAATTGGGTGATCTCGGACAAACCCTCGATGATTTCCTGGCGTGAAATCCCACCCCGTTCCAGCTCTGCATTGGTCTTATCCAGTAGCTGGCTGTAAAATGTCTCTGCTTCCAATCTCAGCTCTGGCTGCTCCCATGCCAATCCAAACCACACATCGGCGGCTTTGTCCAGCCTGTTTTCGCGCTCATAATGAACAGCCAACAGCTTGCTGGTTTCAGGTGGAAGCTCATATTCATGAACCAGCTTTACAATACACGCTATTCGTTCAGGCAGGACCTGTAGATCACGAGTCGCGCCATTCAGATCGCTGTACAAATATAAATGAAGAGATTTCATTAAAATTCGTATGCCCTCGTCTATTTTGCTGGTTTCCAAGTATATAGCAGCTTCTTCTTCCAAAATGCGAGCCACTTGCTGAAGCTCATCCGCTTCCATCCCAGGGCCCATTCGGAAAAACTCAATAATTTGTTCCGGCGGCAATCGTCTGAGCAAATCTGAACGAAGGCGAAACTGCTTGTTGAGTAGGTCATCTAGTTGTTTTAGCGCTTCGACGTGTTTGTTTTCACGCCTTAGACCAAGCACCGATGCTACTGCGGATGTCAATTCTTCCATCATACCTAGCAAATAATCTTTTCTAAGCAAGCTGTTCCCTTCCTTTCATCCCGATGCCTAGAGAATCAGGAACCTTGTCCCTTCTGATTGTATGACATCCTTGTCTAAAAGCCAAATGTCTCCCTCATGGCGTAATCCCATTATTCGAAAATTTGCTATTGATCCTCTGCTACTCTTGTGTTAATTTTGTTTCATGAGAAACAAAAAAATAATCGTTATATGTTATTTATTCACGCAATATAATAAAATATTTATTTTCATCCGAAACAAAATTACGCTTTGATATTTTTACGGGGAGGATGTTGACGTATGGGAAAACAATTTAGTTCGATACTACCGGAATATAAGGAGTTTATACAGCGGCAGCATATTTTCTTTGTAGGATCAGCACCTGTATCTGAGACGGGGCATGTGAATATTTCCCCCAAAGGATACGACTCCTTTCGTATATTGTCAGATCATCAGGTAGCCTATCTTGACTTGGCGGGAAGTGGCAACGAGACAAGCGCACACATTATAGAGAACGGACGGGTAACCATCATGTTCTGTGCATTTGAAGGCGAGCCCTGTGTATTAAAGCTCTATGGTACGGGTGCAGTCGTACTGCCTGATACAAAGCGTTGGCTTGAGCTGTATCCTCTCTTCAATCCACTGCCTGGAGCAAGACAAATCATTGTGGTTGATGTTCATATGGTACAACATACATGTGGATTTGCAGTTCCCTTCATGACTTACAAGAGTGAACGGGAAAAGCTGAAGGACGTGGCGATTCAGATGGGCGAAGAAGCACTTAAAAAGTATGCATACGAGAAAAATTTAGAGAGTATCGACGGTTTGCCGACGGCGTTTGCCTTGAACAAAAACAATATGAATTAGGCATTCTACACATCTAATAACAATTTGTACAAAAAACCGGATCCCCTCTGTTACCACATCAGAAGGTTCCGGTTATAGGACTTACCTTACTCTACTTCTTCACGTTCTGGTCCAAAAATGACAAGATGGCATTCGCTAATAACTCTGGTGCTTCAAACAAGCTCATGTGTCCAGACTTCGGTAGGGTAACCTGAGTGACTCCGGCCCGATCTGTTGTAAACGTCCGTGCTGGAGGTACAGCCTGATCCTGCTCTCCTGCTACTAAAATAGCTGGCAATGCAGAAGCTGACAACACATCCCGACGGTCAGGACGTTCGCGCATAGCCAGCGATGCTCCTACAGCTCCTTGTGGAGGTGTTTTGTAGCCAATTTCTTTGACTTTGAGTAGTTGGCTCGGCATCGACTTCACATGTTCAGGAGCAAACAACCCTGGTATGAGCCCATCTACAAAAGTTGTAATCCCTTCCGTTTGAATGGTGGATACAGCCTTATTCCGCTTTTCTTTACCTTCATCCGTATCTGCATAAGCCGTAGAATGAATCAGTCCAAAGGCTGTAAGACGCTCGGCATGTCTCTGTACCGCAGAAAGGGCTAAGTAGCCTCCTAGAGAGTGGCCAAACCATGCAGCCTTAGGAATGTCCAATTGTTCTTGAAGTTTAAGCACATCGTCTGCCATTTGATCAATCGTGTAGGCTCCGAGTGGAGCATCGCTGCGTCCGTGTCCACGCAAGTCTGGAACAATACAACGATAGCTTGAGGACAACAAGGGAACAACTTCATCCCAATAGGAGGAGCTTCCGCAAAATCCGTGCAATAAAATGAGAGGATCTCCTTTTCCCTGCTCGGCATAGCAGATCGTCGTTCCTTCGCATAATACCTTTTCCATGTGGAACCCTTCCTTCTCTGTATATAATCTATTGGTTCTAAACATATTAGTAAGTAGAACATGCTGATGTATATTATTAAGCAGACCGTCAATATCTGAAACGGTAACCTGCTGGAAAATCCTGCGAAGCTGTTTTTAAGCCAAATTCACAAGCCGCTGCATCAGCAATATATGCAGCCATCGTCATGACCAGGTGAAGCGACGTCATCTGGAGTGTCCAGTAGGGTTTGGGACTGCGCTCATTCACAATCGCTGCCACGCTATAATGACCGACAGATGGCAGAGGCAGCCCGACCGATCGAGCAGGGGTTAGCGGCTGACGAGCAACAAGGAACATTCCCGTTGAGCCGTGCTGTCCAAGACAAGCATCTATGGCGATCACGTGATGATCTTGGGGAATACGCTTCAAGTATGAGACCAGATGATCTGCGTCACAGGGCTCCGTCATTGTGCCAATCACATGCGGAAAGCCTTGGTCCTTGAGCATGGTTCCTACCAGTGGCCCAAGTGAGTCTCCCGACGAGCGATCTGTACCGATACAGACAAAAGTCAACTTATCTATAGCATGCTGATGTTGAATTTCTCGGAAAAACAATGCGAGTCCATCGCGATCTGTTTTCTCTACATTAGGTTCTAAGGGCGAGCGACCGGATGCGGAAGCTCGATTATACAAAGACAACTTTGTCCATCCTCCTTATTACAGTTGTATATCGGTAATCTGGCTATCAGTACATTCTACAACAAAAACATGATACAATACAGGCAACTTCCCCTGTTATGAAAGGATGGAACATTAACGATGGATTTGTCTGTACCGTCTCATGCCAACATTGAGTATATGATTGAGGGCATTAAAACCAAGCTCCGTATGGCGAGTGGTGCTGCTATGCAGGCTTCCGCTTTCTCGCTAGAGCAATACGAAGACATCCATGATGTCTACGATATGGTGATCAACAAGCCTAACCTCAGCATTTCTGAGGTTGAAGCCATCGTCTCCGAACTGGGCAGATTGCGCAAGCCCTCCTAACTCAGCTTGTAGGACTGACAGCTTGGCTATATTAAGATTGTCACCACAAATAAAGCTCGTACCTCCAGTCGTCTTAACAGACGTACATAGGATACGAGCTTTATTTTTTCAATATATATAGTTTTTTTATACACTTCTTCCTTTACGCTTGGATGCTTCAAGGCAAATCTACTAATACCAGTTCAGCTATATTCTCATTCCCTGTAGCTAGTATCTTTAATGCACAGCTTTTCTGAATTCGCGCGGCATCGCCAGGTTTTAACTGAAATTCGCCATCCTGACACGTAACTTCTACATGACCACTAATGATATAAATGTGAGTGCGGCGCTCTTCTTGCTGCGGATATTCAAGCTGCTGTCCCTTTTCCAATCTGCTCAGATACAGATTGATATCCTGTGCAATGGATAACGCTCCCTCCACCTCTGAACCAGACACAACCGGCTGAAGTCGGTTTAGGCGTTCACTGTGCTTGAATCTTTGAACCTGATAAGAAGGCTGAAGGTCAGGACGCTCGGGTAGAAACCACATTTGCAAAAAGCGAACCGGGTTTTCATTCCCAGGATTTCGTTCCTCGTGTTCAATCCCGGTACCTGCACTCATAACCTGGACCGAGCCGCTTTTCAAATCCTGTTCATGTCCCAAGCTGTCGCTATGATGGAGAAAACCCTCAATTACATAAGTGACAATTTCCAAATCATGATGCGGGTGTCTTTTGAAACCTTGCTGCGGTTTAAGCTCGTTATCATTATGGGCTAGCATACATCCAAAATGGGCATTGCTTGGATCTTCATAATCGGCAAATGAAAAGCTAAACTCACTATGAATCCATCCTTTATTTGAGGTATGTCTCTCTGCTGACGTCACGATTTTAATCATCCTTAACACCTCCATGGATTTCAGTTCCGTAAAGCAGCCCTTACTTCGTGATTCCACTTCCGGCCCTGCATTTACAAACGCTGTAATACGATCCCTTTACCCCGCACTTATATGCGTCAATCAGCCTATTGTCTCTGTCTGGTTTTGCTCTCCAGTTCGTTATTCGTTAAGTTAATAGTACACAAAATGAATGTATCACAGCCATAAGGAGGCGATTTACTACATATGCTATCCCATAAACCTCAACCATTCCGTTTCTTACCAAACTATTTGCGTCGCAGTCTGTCCGCATCTATGATCATGATCGTTGTCTTGCTGCTCATTGCCTATTCAGTCAGATGGATTGGCACAGCTCCTTTTCTATATTGGGATGAGCGCATTCAGGATATTATTTTTCCAGACACAACTGCTGCTCATTACCAGCTGCTCCCCGTCGCTATATTTATTACATCGTTGGGCTCATTCCACACATCATTACTGATAGCCCTCGTTACCGCAATCTTGTGCAAAGTCTATTTCCGCTCAAAAGCGTATTCCTTTGCCATCCTAAGCAGCTTTACGGCAATGTGGGTGCTGAATACGATCATAAAACAACTTTTACAACGAGAACGCCCGTCTCTTCAACACTTGGTGGAAGCAGGGGGTTACAGTTTTCCCAGCGGTCATGCGATGATTTCCATGGGATTTTACGGAATGATATTTGCCATTTGGGCTATAGAACGAAAGGTTCATCAGCGCACATTCTTCCTTCCGTGTGTGCTTGGTGCATTACTCATTCTCTTGATTGGGCTCAGCCGTGTATATTTGGGAGTTCATTTTCCCACGGACATTGCAGGTGGCTATATTGCAGGTATGATCTGGCTGCTATTTACCGTTCCCGTGGTCTATTGGCGAGCGCGTTTGTAGCGTTCCTTTCCACCGTCTCCCCCTCGCCTATGAGCACTCGTAAGAAGGCATTTTTTGTTTCACTCCGGGTCACGACGTTTATATACGAAGTAAGCAAAGCTAAAAAATATTGAAGCTCAGCATTCATCAAAAACCTTATCGTTGTGTGAACTCAGGATAAAGGAGGCGATCCTTGTGTGGGGAATTGTCCTAAGTATTGTAATGGCTATTATTATCGGATTGATTGGCGATGCACTGGCTGGTCATGAAATGCCTGGCGGCATTGCAGGCTCTATGATTGCTGGTTTTGTAGGAGCTTGGCTCGGTGCTACGATCCTAGGAGACTGGGGCCCAGTCATCGGGGATTTTGCAGTCATTCCAGCCATACTGGGAACCGCATTGTTCGTGTTCTTGCTCGGACTTGTGTCCAGGCTATTAAGAAGGGCTACCTAACATTTATATATTTTTTATTCTATAAAAGGAGTGATCTATCATGAGTAACATCGACAATCAAAATATGGCAAGCACTTCAGGTTTTGCAAAGGGTTTATTCATCGGAGGTTTGATTGGTGCTGCGGCAGCCCTGCTGTTCGCACCAAAGCCGGGCCGCGATTTGCGTAGCGATCTGTCTGAAAAAATGACTGTTGTGTCCGATAAAACTAAGGATGTTGCATCTGTAGTCAGCAGTAAAGCGACAGATTTGGCTAAAACCGTGTCCACCAAAACAGCAGATGTAGCCAAAACGGTATCCGAGAGCAAAGACAACATCGTAGCCAGCGTAACTAAAGCCTCTGCGGATGTTGCTAATGAAGCAGCCAAAGCAGATAAAGAAGTTATGGATGCAACCGCTCAGGCCGCCAAGGACACTCAGAAACAATTAAACGCAAATTCATAACAGGAACACATTCTGATTACAACCATAATAAGCTCCAAACACTGAACAGCCAGCAGGCAACAAGCTGGCTGTTTTTAAATGATAGAAAGGCTGGGATGACCATGAACAAATCAAACTCTTATGGAGATGATCTTGCCCGGAACAACAAAAGAACCTTTCATCCTCTTGAGAAACAAGATCAACCAGACGAAGTTTCATCCAAGCACGCCTCTGCTACTCCTGTTAAAAAGCATGATCATGATAGAGATTTTGATGTAAATGAACATCCTTTTGAGCTGCGCCATGAGGTCAAACGGCTTAACAAACGTCTGGATCAAATTGCAGACACATTGGAAAAAGCAGAATTCAAAGATATTTTAGAGAACTACTCCAGCACCAAAAGAAGAATTATCAGCAATCTGACGGCCGGGATTTCACGGGGGCTTGGCCTTACGCTGGGAACAGTGGTCATACTCGCTTTACTCGCTTGGTTGCTCAGCTTCCTGGTACAGTTAAATCTTCCGGTCATCGGAGACTTCATCGCCGAATTGTTAGGATATATCAAAATGAGCCAGGGTACTAAGTAATTGTCTTTTATCTCATATAAAACGATCCATCACCATCGTAATCGGTATTAGGCTTAACACGCCTCCGATGGTGATGGATCGTTTTTTACATATACATCATTAAATGCTGTAAGCGGCCGCTACAATTTGTTGCGCTTGTTTGTTTGTAATAAATCTCCTGTCCATCCCTTCATCATCAGCCAGCCGTACATCCCCGCCATACTTAGCACAGTAACAATGATCACGCAGGCGAAGCCCCAGCCTGTTTTAATCCAGGGTAGATTTTCAAAGTTCATACCCCAAATAGCTCCAACTACAGTGGCAGGTGTAAATACAGCGGTCACAATGGTGAGCGTCTTTGAAATCTCATTGCCCCTAAACGCAGAAATAGCGTCATCTATAGAGATCAGTGTATCGATTTCCTTTTCATAATGGCGGAAAAGTCCCTCCATCCGAGTGACCCGGTACAGTAACTGTTTAAAAAAGCGATTCTCCTCCAGCTTATCCAGGTATGCTTCCCGGGAAGCCGTGACCAGCTCTGAAAAAGGAATGAACATATTGCTCCAATACAACAATTCGAAACGCGCATTCAATATGGAATCCATTAGCGTACGTGCATTCCTTTTCTCCATGTCCTCCTCCAGTCTTCTTAGATTGATCTCAAACTTGTCCATACCTGTATGAAAATAATGAAGCACAGCTCTCGCCAATACGAACATGCCGTCAGCTGCGTCCTCACATTGTTCCAGCATGGTTTGGCGCTCTGCGGTATGCATAATTTCACGGGTATTTTGGTCCAGATTTAAGGTCACTAACTTCTGGTTTAGGACGAGGAAATAAAACTTATTGCAGTTGCGCTGACTGTCGATCTCCTCCTGAACGGAGTAGATCAACGATCCACACATCAACGGTTGATGGCCATCTGGAAAGCGCACAGAAATAAAGCTGGATGGAATGTCTTCTACCTTATCCAGCCACTCTGCGGCCTCTGGAATCTTCTGTTTCAAGTGCTGTATGACCGAATCCTGCCAGTCCGTAGCACAGACGTCCCACCATTCCCAACCTCTACGAAAGGTAGAAATCTGTTCAAATGCTGTCATAGATTCCATCCTTTCTTTACTTTTTCCGCTTTATAAAAAGGACACGCTTCCCTAATTGGAATAACGTGTCCTTACGATGGAGCGACAAATATTATAAGCGATGAATTCATCGATGTGCTCATGAAAGAGAGGAATTAGACATAATCTGCTTCAACTTTTCTGTTGCTCGCTTCTGAATACGGGAAACACTCATCTGCGATACGCCTAACGTCTGCGCAATCGCACGCTGAGATTGACCATCCTGAAATGCAAGAAGGAGCACTTTCTGTTCCTGCTCTTTCAGTTGGCTTAAAGCATGCTGCAGATCCATCCGTTTTTCCACTGTGTCAAAATCGTTAGCATCCGAGCTAATGAGCTCCCCTAACGTTGCTGCGCTCTCTTCCTGGGATAATGGCGAGTCCAGTGAAACATAGTGGTAGCACTCGCGACCAGCAAGCACCTCGATCGTTTCCTCAACCGTAAGATCCAGATACTCCGCTATCTCGTCTACATTGGGTGAGCGTTCTAATTTGACGGTCAGCTCATCAATGGCATGTTGAACAAGCGCTCCCTTTTCCTTAATACGGCGAGGAACCTGGATGTACCAGGATTTATCGCGCAAATAATTTTTCATATGTCCCAGCATACTTTTCATAGCGTATGGTTCAAACGGGATACCCAAGCTGATATCGTATTGCTGGAGCAGACGTATCAAAGCCATCTGACCGGTCTGATATAAATCCTCGTATAAGTCCGGGCGGTTACGAGATATCTTCCCGGCAGCCATTTTGACCATAGGCTCATACTTGCGGATCAGCACGGTAGCAATTTCGTTATCTTTGGTTTGTTGGTACTCCCAGATTAGACCAACGGCTTCATCCATCGACTCTGGGGGAGTTACCTTTTCATTCATACTGTTTCCTCACTTCTGGTTAGACGCTTTACCAGCACTACTTCGGTGCCTTTTCCTGTCTCATTCAAGATTTGAACATCGTCCATAAGCGCCTGCATGAGATAAAAACCTAATCCGCCAATCTGTGCATCATTCAACTCCTTGTCATGCAAGGATGCGATACGGGACGGGTCCTCCACGCGTTCAAAGCTCTCCCCTTCATCTTTGACACGAATGGACAACGAAGCTTCGTCAAATTCGAATGCTACTTCTACAACTCCTCCCTCATGACCATATGCATAAAGGACAGAGTTATTACAGGCTTCCGATACAGCCACTTTCATGTCTTCAATATCCTCATAAGAGAATCCCATTTTCGCGGCAATACCATATAAATTTAATCTTACAATATCAACAAAGTCAGCTGTGGCCGGCAAATTAAGAACTACTTTTTGAATTTGAGCATTCATTTCTTTTTCTTTCCTTTCCTATTGGGAATTCTCCTGGGGGACAAAGAATTTGGCAATACCGGTCATATCAAACAGCTTTTGAATCTGAGGCGGTACCTCTTGAACTGTAAACCGGGACTCCATCCCATGCCTTGCTTTTAAAATGGATAACAAAATACCAATGCCAGTGCTGTCAATGTATTTAAGGTCTCTTAAGTTAACAATCAAATCCTGGCTGGATTCCCCCACTAAAGGCTCCATGACCAGACGGAAATCAGGTGCTACCGAAAGATCCAATTCTCCACTCAGATAAACGGTATTTACACCATCTGCTGTTTCTGTGATCGCATTGAACTTCTCATTTTTATTAGTATTCATTGGCCTACTCTCCCAAAAAAAGATTTCCCTACATACTAACCCAATATACGAGTGTTTGAATCACGTTATCACTTTTTATACACCTGTAAAATACAACCAGCTAAGCTTCATTGATTCGGTCTTTACCTGGCCGCATTGGAAAATGGTCCGGAGAATGCCGGAGCAACGCCTGTTTTACACTGCTGATTTTAACAGGCTTGCTAATATAATCGTTCATTCCAGCTTCAATACATCGGGGCTGAATTCCCTCCATGACGTTAGCTGTCATAGCGATAATGGCAGGTTGAGATCTTCCCGCCAATTGTTCACGTACTTTACTCGTACACTCCAGACCGTCCATTACAGGCATCTGCAAGTCCATAAAGATATAGTCGTAATCCTGATTCGCAATAACCATATCAAGCGCCTGTTGCCCATCTGCGGCCACGTCTGAAGCCAAACCGAGCTTATCCAGTATATTTACCATCAGCTTCTGATTGATGGGATGGTCATCCACGACTAGTACGGGTTTACGGGTGGGAGACTCCTGATGTGGAATTTCCCAAACGTGGCTGGACTCCCCTTCCAGTTCATTTTCCTTGGCAATGCCAAGTTTCATTGTAAAATGAAACGTCACACCCTGTTCTCCACTCGTATCCACACGGATATCTCCGCCCATCATATTCACTAAGGTTTTGCAAATAGCGAGTCCCAGACCCGTTCCACCATATTTGCGTGTCATAGAAGAATCCAGTTGGGAAAAAGGGTGAAATAGTCTTCCAACCTTAGCGGGATCGATACCAATGCCTGTATCTTTTACAGAAAACTCAACTGTAAGCCCATTGTCGCTACGCTCTTTGACTGATGCGAAGACATATACCCCGCCCTGGTCTGTAAATTTGACGGCATTGGAAACCAGGTTAATCAGCACTTGCCGTATTCTACCCATATCCCCATATAACACGGGAGGCATCTGTTCATCGAGAAAATAAACCAGCTCCAAATTTTTGCGGTTCACCTCTACCGTAAACAGGCTGAAAACTTCCTTGATACAGGAAACCAAATCAAACGGATATTCCTCAACCTCCATCTTCCCTGACTCCAGCTTGGTAAAGTCCAGAATATCATTGATGACCGCGACCAGCGCGTCTGCACTGCGACGGATGATATCGGCATATTCCTGCTGATCGTTTTGCAGCTCTGTCTCCATCAGCAGATCAATCATGCCAATGACACCGTTCATAGGCGTACGAATTTCATGGCTCATCATTGCCAAAAATTCAGTTTTGGCATTAGCAGCAATCTCTGCCGCTTCCTTGGCGGCAATCAGTTCGCTATTCATCTTTTCCAGCTCCTGCGTCTTCTGGTGCAGCAGCATGGACTGTGTTTTCAAACGCTTATTTGTCAGATACATTTGTACGAAGCCTTCAATTTTGGACTTGAGAATTTGAGGGATGAACGGCTTCACCATATAATCAATACCGCCCGCTGAATATCCGGCAAACAAATGCTCCGCTTCCTTGCTGTTAGCTGAAATGAAGATAATCGGAATATCCTTCGTCTTCTCTCTGGCCTTGATTAACTTTGCGGTCTCAATTCCATCCATACCCGGCATTTGCACATCGAGGACCACGAGTGCAAATTCATCTTTTAACAGACATCGCAACGCTTCTTCCCCAGATGTGGCCTTTACCAGATTATATTGTTCACTCTCCAGCACTGCCTCAAGAGCGAGCAGGTTCTCAGGTCTATCATCTACCAGCAATATATGAATCGGTTCATGAAGCCCCATGGAATCCTCCTAAGCATCTCTATTTAATCTTCCGGTATATTTTCTCTACCCGGTCCAGCGGCTCGTAGGAATCACTATAATCGGTAAAATGTATGGATTCCTTGGCCCCAAGCACCAACACACCAAAATGACTCAAGCTATCGTAAAACAACCCATGTACGTGGTTGCGAAGTTCATCGTTAAAATAAATCATAACATTCCGGCAAAAAATAACATTGAACTCGTTAAAAGACCGATCTGTCGCTAAATTATGCTCAGCAAAAATGATATTTTTTCGTAAAAAGGGATGAAACATTACCGAATCATACTTGGCTGTATAATATTCAGAGAACGATTGTGTGCCCCCTGATTCCAAATAATTTTTGGTATACAGCTTCATTCGGTCAATCCCGTATACGCCTTCCTTCGCTTGTTGTAAAGACAGGTTATTCATATCCGTCGCATAAATACGGGCCTTGTCATATAAGCCTTCCTCATACAGCATGATTGCCATAGAGTACACTTCCTCACCTGTGGAGCAACCTGCATGCCATATTCGGATATACGGATACGTCCGTAAAATAGGAATGATCTTTTGCCTGAAAATTAGAAACAGCTCCGGGTCGCGAAACATCTCGGTCACCGGAATGGAAAGACTCTGTACCAGTCTATCGAAGGCGCTGCGATCATGCAGCACCTTCTCCTGAAGCCCTGATATCGTGCTTACGTTCTCGGACTGCGCTTGATAATAAATACGCCGCTTGATCGATGGCAGAGCGTAGTTGCGAAAATCGTAGCCGTACAGCCGATGAATACCTTCCAGCAACAGCTCAATCTCAATCATTTCCCGCTCATTGTCATTCGATTTCACTTCATTAGCAGCATTATCCGCCATATCCTTCGATGTCATAATCTCTCTCCAATTCCTAAATAGGTTTTGCCTGTACCGCTCTGAATCAAGTGTCAATTTATATTACCCATTTTTTTGGATTACGAATACAACCACACCCGCATTAATGATAAAAGCTGTTCGGTTTGAATCGGTTTTTTTACATAATCGGAGGCGCCTGCCTCAATACACTTGGAGCGATCATCCTTCATCGCCTTGGCTGTCAGGGCAATAATAGGCAACTTCTCGAATTGCGGCATTACTCGAATCCGTCGCATTGCTTCATATCCATCCATTTCCGGCATCATCATATCCATCAGCACCAGATCAAAATCAGGCGTTTGTTCGAGCATTTCCAGAGCTTCCCTTCCATTTTCCGCAAAGGTAACCTCCATACGATAGCTTTCCAGCACACTAGACAAAGCAAATACATTACGAATATCATCGTCTACCAACAATATTTTTTTGCCTTCAAACAGCTCTTCCTTATTATAAAGCTTTTGCAAAATTTTACGTTTATCCTCAGGAAGATTCGCCTCTACCCGATGCAGGAACAACGTAGTCTCATCCAAGAGCCGCTCAGGTGATTTGACATCCTTAATAATAATGGATTCTGCATATTTTCGGAGTTGTGTTTCTTCTTTACTATCCAGATCTTTGCCTGTATAAATAATGATCGGTAGATCGGTGAGCTGCTCGTTTTCCCGAATGCGGTCGAGCAATTCAAAGCCTGTCATGTCACTCAGCATCAAATCCAGTACCATGCAGTCATACCGCTGGGTGGCTAGCTCGTTCAGTGCTTCTTTACCTGTCGATACCGCCGTAATGGCCACATCGTCATGGTCGATGAGCTCAATAATGGACTTACGCTGATTATCATCATCCTCCACCACAAGCAGGCGTTTTACCATTTGATCTGTATACGATTTTATATGTGAAAATGCCTTATCCAGGCTTTCCTTCGAAGAAGGCTTTTTGAGATAGGCAATTGCGCCCATCATTAAGCCCTGCTTCACATCATCAATGACCGAAATCACATGTACTGGAATATGACGTGTCGATGAGTTTCCTTTCAGCTCGCCCAAAATGGACCAGCCATCCATCACTGGTAACTGAATATCTAATATAATAGCGTCCGGCAAATAAGAATGAGCCATGTTCAGCCCATCGTCTCCTTTGAGAGCAATCAGCGCCTTAAAGCCCCGGCTGCGGGCCATGTCGTACAAAATATTAGCAAAATTAATATCATCTTCAATAATCAGCAGCACTTTATCCTGCGGGGTAATCTCATTTCGGTCGTCACCCGGATGCTTAATGTCCTCCGCTCCGCTCTTCAAAGGCATCTGATACACGGGTAAGCGTTCAGCAGGCATGATCATGGAAAGATTTGCTTCTGATGAAGCAGCGACATCTTCAAAATCCAGGTTCACCTCTGCACTGCTGCGCGCCTCTCTCGAATGAGAATCCTTAATCTCTTCGGTAGGCGTTTGTTCCGGCAAATACAGTGTGAAGCAGCTGCCCTGTCCCTGCTCGGATTCGACTGTAATGGCACCGCCCAACAATTTGGAAAGCTCACGGCTGATTGACAGTCCCAGCCCTGTTCCCCCGTATTTCCGGCTAGTCGTACCGTCTACCTGCTGGAAGGCTTCGAAGATCAGATCTGTTTTATCTGATGCAATCCCGATGCCTGTATCACGTACAGATAAAGCCAGGTAGGATTTTCGTGAATCTAGCATATCTGGAAGCTGCTCTCCGTTTGCCCGAGATACCTTGAAACGAATAGAACCTTCGGTGGTGAACTTGAACGCATTGGACAGCAAATTACGTAAAATTTGTTTGAGACGATAACTATCACTAATAATAGCTTCTGGCAAGTCTTCTTCAATTTCGGTATGCAGATGAAGCTCACGTTTGGCTGCAACTGGAGCAAAGTTCTGTTCAACAAATAGCTCTAGTTCCTTTAGATGAACCGTTTCATGGTTAATATCCATTTTTCCAGCATCCACTTTGGATAAATCCAGAATCTCATCAATCATTTTCAACAAGTCCGCGCCTGACATATAAATGGTTTGTGCATATTCCACTTGTTTGGGCTTGAGATTGCCTTCCTTGTTCTCAGACAGCAGCTGAGAAAGAATGAGCAAGCTATTTAGCGGAGTCCGCAATTCATGCGACATATTGGCCAAAAACTCAGATTTGTATTTGCTTGTAATCCCTAGCTGCATCGCCTGCTGCTCCAACTGGGCCCGTGCACGTTCGATCTCGTCGTTCTTTTCTTTCACTTCTCGAACCTGTTCTTCCAGTGCTCTCGTTTTGGCAATCAGTTCAGTATTAAAATGCTCTAATTCTTCCTGCTGACGCTGTAATAGCTCTTCGGAACGCTTGAGTTCCTCTGTTTGCTCCTCCAAATTCTCGTTGGAACGTTTGAGCTCTTCTTGTTGAGTTTGCAGCTCTTCGGACTGGCATTGCAATTCCTCGGTAAGTGCCTGCGATTCGCGCAGCAATTGCTCAACCCGCATCCGTCCCTTGATATTGTTCAAAATGATCCCCAAGCTCTCCACTAACTGTGCAAACAGCTTCGTTTCCAGCTCAGTGAAGCGATCCAGTGACGCTATTTCTACGGCACCAATGCATTCATCCTCGAACAAAATGGGAAAAATCATAATTCCCACTGGCTTACTTTCTCCTAAGGCGGAGCCAATGGACAAGTATCCTTCAGGCGCCTCTGCAATCAAGATCGGCTTACGATC
Organism: Paenibacillus ottowii; assembly: GCF_050516475.1. NCBI lineage: Bacteria > Bacillati > Bacillota > Bacilli > Caryophanales > Paenibacillaceae > Paenibacillus > Paenibacillus ottowii. The sequence goes on from NZ_CP191577.1 coordinate 4,455,941, forward strand.
CAGAACACACTGTCCAAGCAAACCTTCGCCCACTTGGATAACATCTCTGATCGAGCCTTCGCCAGTCACCTTTGCATAGGAGCCATATAACTTGAATCGGTGGTCTTCTACATCCTTCCCTTGCAAATAGATGGCTCCATAGCTGCCTCCCAAGATGGGCGTAAATTCACTAATAAACATCTGAGCAACCTGCTCCAGTGAATTCACACCGCGAAACAGCTCCGTCACCCGTGCAGTATTGGCATTAAGCCATGTTTGGTCCTTCTGCGTTTGAAGAACAGAATGCTCGAATTTCCTTTTTTCATCCAGATCTCCAGCCAATTGTTGAAATACACGAGCGACCTCTCCGATTTCATCTTTGGAGGCCACACTCATCCGGCTGATGGCCCTGTACTTCCCCTTGCCAAAGCCGCTCATCATGAGGTTAACGGTATTTAGACCTTTGGCAATGCTTGGGAGCACCCACAAAATAACCAGTAAGCCCATGATCAGGCCAGCAGCCATCAGGATTGTGGTTATCTGCACAGATTCCTCATAAGCCAGATTGGCTTGCTTCATATCGTTATCAATCTCCCGATCCTGAAAAACGGCAAGGGTGTTAATGCTGTCCATTGCCTCCTCTTGAGCAGGCAAACCCGTGCTGTTACGGAAAGCATTAGCTTCCTCAATACGATCTTGCCCCAATAAGGAAATGAGTCTCTCTTCGTAGTTTAGGAAATCCTTCCAGGCGACAGCCACCCGGTCAATCTGCTGTTGTTCTTCGCTCGTGCCAGAGTCCGTTTGCAGACTAGCCAGCATTTTTGTTCCAGTAGCGGAAATATCATCAAGCTCGCGTTTGGCCTCGCCGACAGAGGAGCCCGGATTCAAGATCAGGTTGGCCATGACTTTAGCCATATCGTTCACCTGTCCGCGTATAGCCGTTGTTTTCCGGACCTTCACATATCGTTCTTGATACACCTGGTTGAGCTGTTCATTCAGGCTCCCCATCCGGTCATAGCTGATTAGCGTCAGCACAAGGAGGATCGCCATAAGCGATCCAAAGCCAATCAGCAGTTTATTTCTGATTTTCATGCAAGCTCTCTCCCTCTTTCAATGAAATCCAGATCAGGCACTTATCATCATCGCGATCCTGCGGTCCTTCGTTACGAAAAAACGCATCCAGCATCGCTTCTTCATTCCATTCTTCATACTTGCGCAGACAGGCAGTCAGATACTCCAATTGCTCCTCATATTCTCCTTTTACTGCCTCCAGCAAGCCATCTGTATACAAAGCGATATGTCCAGTTCCTTCGTAATAAATCGTGTGCATCTCTGCATCAATTTTATCAAACAATCCGACCGGGCTACACGCACGGTCTAATTTGGTTATGCTGCCGTCCTGGTTGAACAGCAAGCCGGGAGGGTGCCCTGCATTTACATAGTCAATTCGCCGTGAACGAGTATCAATCACCATATAAATCGCCGTAAAATAATACTGTACCAGCTGCTTGCCCAGATCCAGTTGATTAAAACGACGATTTAGCTCTTGTATGACCTTCTCGGGCTCCACATACGTGATGACTGTATCCTTGAGTACAGACGCAATGAACATGCAAAACAAAGAAGAAGAAATGCCATGGCCCATCATATCGAGCAAAATGATAGCATATCTCCCTTCTCCTAGCGGATACCATGAATATAAATCCCCCGCCAGTTCAAAGGAAGGCTGGTACAGTGCATTCGCATGCAGCATCGGGTCCTGAATGGCAGGACTAAGCACCGCCTGCTGAACCATCGCAGCCAGCTTTAATTCATCCTGAATCCGTTGATCCCGATCCTTATGCCAGTCCTTTTCCTGCTTGAGACGCAAGGCAGACCGAATTCGAGCCATCAGCTCTACCTTGTTGATTGGCTTCGTGACATAATCGACGGCTCCCACATCCAAGGCTTCGGCCAACTTTTTGGAATCGCCTACAGCGGTAACCATAATAATCGGAATATCTTTTAAATGCTCATATTCCTGTACGATGCTGCATGCTTCAATGCCGTCCATTTCAGGCATCATCATATCCAGCAGCACCAAATCAATATCCGAAGGACGGGGCCGAAGACTAATGGTACGGTCGCCGATTCCCAAATGCTCCAGCATTTCTGCGGCCGAGCTGGCAGAGATTACATCGCGATAATTTTCTTTTTTTAGTATTTCACGAATAATAATGACATTCGTTGGATTATCGTCAACAATTAGAATTCTCATTGCTCTCTCCTTATCTGTAACCCATGTATTATACTATACCTGCTTAGGGGGCAACACCCATGTTGATTAGGAATAGCGTTTCCGTAAGCAGGCATTCCAAAAACATAGATAAGGAATGAGGCTGAAGCCCCATTCCTTATCTATGTTTTTGGAGGACCCGCGGAACACTGTGCTGCGGCCACATCCTCTTTTTCAAATCTATCTGATCCTATGATGAACTGGCAATATCACGATTTTTTCGCAATAACCAGCACTTTACCTTGATCCAATTCTTTTTCATAAAAATCTGCTTCCGTATCTGTAAAGCCCAAGGAAGTGATTTTAGCACGAAGCTCATCACCACGGGAACGGAACAAATTCGCTAAGGAATCGAAAACGCCTTCTTCCTTAATCCCGATTTCTTTGGCTGCCACCGTATCTGCAATACGATCCGTCCGATCCTGATCATGAGCGAGCACGAACACATCCTCATAACGATAGCCCGTGTTACGCAACTCATTCACAGCTTCAACGGCTTGTACACCGTTCTCTACCACCTTGGCATAAGATTTATGATTGGTCTGATTCATGTTTCTCACGCTCCTTTAAGGATTGACTTCTCTGACTATTACACTTTATACATCCATTTGAAACTTCCATATGATGTCACGGCTCGAAAAAATCGATCACCACTCTGTTTCATCAAAAAACTCAACATACTTTGGCTTATCAGACGTTTTATCGGTAAATACTTTGATCGCACGCTGCCCGCGCACATACACCTCTCCGTCTTCTGCGGTGAATTGCGAGCCGCCCAGCGCTTGATCCAGCGTTTTCCGTTGCAGCGGCAGCCACTTATCATTAACCTTGATTCGACCGGCAGCAGGGTCTACATGCACATAAGAGACGACGTCATCACGCATACCTACGGTGACATCCGGATATTGGTATTCTGTAGAAAGCAGCAGCATATCCTTCTTGATTCGAAGCGGCTTCCCCAGTTTTTTCAATACATCCGCACGAGTATCATCCAGAGATATACCATTTAAGGTATGAAAATCGGTTGGTGCAGCATGTGGAGCGGTTATCGTCTGAACAGTCCTTACCATATGCCCCGCTGTCTGCGGGGAGACGGTTTGCTGAACCGTATCCTGTCCGGAAAAGGGAGTGAGCAAACCAGCGGCTAGTAATAATGTCTTCATCATAATTCTCACCCTTTCAATGAATTTCCTGTAGTTTACGGTTCAGCACTACACTACTGACGCATTTTCTGCCACACCCCAGCAGCGATGTCTACATATCCCAGCCAATTCTTAGCCGGCTTGCCCGCAGGTTCCCCATAAGTGGCATTGTAGCTCTGAACCGTCCGCTCTGTTGCAGTCAAGGGTCTGTTCGATGTCGTTGACTTGATTGCCTTCTCCGTTCTGGAAGTACTGCTCGCCGCGCTACGTGCCTTCTGAAGCCGTGTCATTAACGCCGTAGACGCCTGCTTGGCGGCCAGTGTCACTTCACTGAGTACCTCCCCCAGGTTTTTAACCGACTCCATCACCGGTTCTACTTGCTTCAATTTATGATCAACGTCTGCGGTGATGTCATTTGCATGTCGAACCGTTTGTTTAACTTCATAACTCAGTTCATCTACTGTCTTTTGTACTTCCTGCAAGGTTTGAGTTACCTTATCCAGAGAGCCTTGGGCTGCTTTCAATGTCTTAATAAGGTAAATAACGAGAACGGCAAATGCGATCGCAATAATAAAAATGCTGACCTGTGTTAACATAGCGTAACCTCTCTTTCGTCTTTCACGATGATGTTTATGATACTGCATAGTTACCCTCTACATTCGGACACGAAACAAAGTCCAGACTGGTATCCTCTTGTGCTCCAAACGTTATGATTCACGGGCCCTCGCACCGTTTAAAACAACATATAATGATGGCACAGCCACGCTTAATCTGTAGAAGTCACTGTCATCTACTACCACGCTCAATCGGGACGCGAGTATGCCACATTATATACAATCAAAGGAGGATACAGAACATGCTGAAATGGTCGGCTTTATTCTTATTTTTTGCTATGATCGCCGGGATTTTAGGTTTTTTTGGTATCGTCGTCTCCATAGCTGCTACAATCGCTAAAATGTTATTTGTGCTATTTTTGGTACTATTCGTTATTTCATTCTTTACCGGAAGAAAACGAGCTTCATAGACATTGGGTGATAGCTATACCCAGAAGTGATATGTATCATATGCTTATGAAAAAAGGATGTTCCCACCCTGGTCAACAGAGCTGTGGAACATCCTTTTTTTGATGCAAATTTTAAGAGTGAACGGCGTTTTATTGGATCACGCTGCCCCCAAACAGGAAACGGTCCTGCCAAGGCTTGCTGAAATCCGTAACTTTCACACCGCCAGCCGCTACAGAAAACGTATGAAGAAGCTTGTTGTCTCCCAAGTATACTGCTACATGAGTAATCGTTTGGGAGGAATTGTCCAAGGACGTGTACGCCCCGGAAGATGCATTATAATTTGTAAAAAAGAGCAGATCGCCACGCTTCAGTGTCGTCATATCCGTTTTCGGCTGACTGTTTTGCTTGATCCACTCACCTTGTGAACGAGAATCTGCCGGAAGCTGGATCCCTACAGCCTGACGGAAGATTTGGCGAGTAAATGCCGAGCAATCAAAAGTAGCCGTACTGTTGCGATCAGAACCATATTCATAAGGTGTTCCCAGATAGGTCATACCTGTGTCAATAACCTGTTCGATTGAGGCCGCCGCATCACCGGAAAACAAGCTAACCGTCGATGCAGGAGACGCTACCGCAGGTAGAGCAGTCGTATCTGAGGCAGGAGCAGCCGCAGAAGCTACTGCCTGCTGGACAACAACGCCCTCACCAATACGAATATATTGTGGAGATGAGCTGACATAGCCTACTGAACCGTCAGCAGTGGTGACCTTAAACCAATACGCGTTGCTTGAATCGGTAATCGTAACGACATCCCCTGTGTTCATGTAGCCCAGAACCTCGGAAGAAGTGGATGCCTCCGCCCGCAAACGAACGGACGTTTGGATCGTAGCTTTCGTTTGACCGGCAGAACTATTCACTGAGGCCGAAGCCTCTTTAGTTGAAACATTTTTAACTGAAGCTGAAACAGTTTTAGCTGACTCTGAGGCTTCTGTTTTACGGCTGACAGACGACGTGGCAGCAGCAGCGACGCTGGTAGCGCCAACTTTTATGTACTTGTCAGAGCTGCTTGTGTAGCCGGTTACTCCATCAGAAGTCTTGACCTTATACCAATAGTTGTTCGTTTTCTCCAATACCGTTACGGCCTCTCCCTGCTTCATAAAGCTGACTACATCGCCCGTAGTGGAAGGGCCAGATCTGAGCTTTACAGCCGCCTGGATAACCGCCTTCTGTCCTGTGGATGCTGTCGATGCCGCTGCGTCAACCTGACCCGGCGCCACATGAATTGCTGCCAACAGCGCGGCTGACGTCATGAGCATTCCCATCACGCGTCTTCTCAATGTTGCACCTCCTGGCTGTTTTTACGAATTTGAAGAGCATAATTCCGACGAATATAGCCGGACATGCCTTCATTATAGTAAAAGCAGCAGGAATAGAGATATAATCCAAACGTCACAAAAGATAGCGTGTACACCTTTTTCGATATAGGTCTAAAGTCACTTTTTATACTAATTATTTAATAATTAAACTATAATTTAGGTTCTACATGAACATGAACATGCATCGTATTGTGAACCTCCTGTAGACGTTCCTCAATCCGGTCACTGATCCGATGTCCTTCAATTAGACTGAGCTGCGGATTCACCTCAATAACGACATCCACCAGCGCGTGGTTACCGTGTACCCGTGCCTTAACGTCTCGAATTCCCTCTACTCCAGGTACAAGAGCAATCGTACTTCGTAAGTCTGACAGTTCTTGCTCATCAAATCCATCAGTCAAGCTATGTGTAGAATCCCTAAAAATCTCCCATGCCGTTTTGCAAATAATGAATCCTACCACGATCGCCGCAACAGTATCCAACCACGGCAGCCCGAACTGTGCGCCAATAATGCCCACTGCCGCTCCAACACTGACGAGTGCATCCGATAGATTATCCTTGGCCGCAGCCAGCAGCGCCTTGTTATTGATTTGCCGAGCCAGCTTGTTATTGTACAGATACACTCCCATCATAATCACTGCACAAATCACAGCCACACCCGCAGAAGTAATATCCGGTGTTTGCTTTCCTCCCTTAAAAATACTCCCGATTCCGTCAATCAGCACCTGCAAACCAACGACAGCCATAATAAAGGACGCCAGCAGCGCCGCAATCGTCTCCGCCCGAAAATGTCCATAGGCATGATCGGAATCTGGTGGTTTCTGGGAAATTCTCAGACCAATCAATACAGCTACCGACACCACAATATCGGTGACATTATTGAAGCCATCGGCTAGCAGCGCGCTAGAGGCAAAGAGATATCCGCTAATCAGCTTAAAAGCAGACAGTAAAAGATAAGCAGCAATGCTTACCCACGCCCCTCGCTCACCTTTTCGTATTTCATCATAGACATTTACCACAACGGAGGCACTCCTTCAAATATATAGTTCGCAGCATAAAGACCTGCCCAAAAAATAACAATTTCCCTATGGTTGACTGTTATTTTCAGGATAGCAGACGAACTTTGTGTGGGTCTAGAGAAACAGTCTTTCCGCTCTGCATCGCTGTAGGAACCACGAAAAAGTATTGCCAAACCCCATTCCTGTAGGTTACACAAAACAATTTTTCCTTCATGCAAAAAACAGATATTTTCCCCCTTGCCTCACCCCTGCGATGTGTTATCATTGTTGCCCTTGTCCCTTCTTTTAAAAACGTATAAAATGAGGACACAGCCGCGTTTTTCTTCAATCCAGCATGATTGACATGAACCTGGCGGCAACAGGAGGAATTTATTCATGAGCGATGCTAAGGAACCACGTAAAGTTAATCTCGCAGATGCCATTCGGGAAAAGCTGGCACAAAAAAAACAGCAATCCGGCGCTTCACAGCAGGGCGGCTTTCAAAACGGTTCCACCAAAACACTGAAAAGCCAAAATACGAAGAAGCCGAACAACCAACGCCGTCGCACAGGCGGATCATAAGCCACCCCATAGGCTATATAGGGTTCCGGATGCAGGATAGGCGAGTTTTATCTCACCTCACGCTCGGAACCAAGTATGCTAAGGGTTACGGCACAAAACGAAAAAAGAGGAGTCCACCTGCCATATCAAATGGCGTGATGGAGCTCCTCTTTCGTTTATTTATTTGCTGAAATTAGCGTTTTGGATGTTAGCCGATTTCTACCGGATACATACGTTCACGCAATTTAGCAATTTCTTCATTTTCCAAGTATTCATCATAGCTCATCGTACGGTCAATTACGCCGTTTGGTGTAATTTCCACGATGCGATTCGCGATGGTTTGAATGAATTGATGGTCATGAGAAGTGAACAAAATAGTCCCGTCAAAGTCGATCAGACCATTGTTCAGCGCTGTAATGGATTCCAGATCCAAGTGGTTGGTTGGTTCTTCCAGAAGCAATACGTTAGCACCGTTCAGCATCATTTTCGCCAGCATACAGCGAACCTTTTCTCCCCCGGACAGCACACTTGCTTTCTTAAGCGCTTCTTCGCCTGAGAAAAGCATACGTCCCAGGAAGCCGCGCAGGAACGTTTCATCCTGATCCTTGGAATATTGACGCAGCCAGTCTACCAGATTCAGATCCACACCTTCAAAATAAGCGGAGTTATCTTTCGGGAAATACGCCTGACTCGTTGTAATCCCCCAGGAAAATTCACCATTATCCGCTTCCAGTTCGTTCATCAAGATCTGGAAGAGCGTCGTTTTAGGTAGACCGTTCGGGCCTACAAACGCAATTTTATCACCTTTGTTCACGACCAGACTGAACTCGTTCAGCACCTGCTCGCCTTCAACAGTTTTGCTGATACTATCTACAGTAAGCAATTGTTTACCCGCTTCACGCTCAGGCTTGAAGTTAATGAACGGATATTTACGGTTCGATGGACGGATGTCGTCCAGCGTAATTTTATCCAGTTGCTTTTTACGCGAAGTTGCCTGTTTGGACTTGGAAGCATTCGCGGAAAAGCGCTGAATAAAGGCTTGCAATTCTTTGATCTTCTCTTCCTTCTTCTTGTTCGCATCGCGAGCCAGTGTAAGTGCCAGCTGGCTGGACTCGTACCAGAAGTCATAGTTGCCGACATACATCTGAATTTTACCAAAATCGATATCCGCAATATGCGTACATACCTTGTTCAGGAAGTGACGGTCATGGGATACAACGATAACGGTGCCTTCATAGTCCATCAGGAAGTTTTCCAGCCACTGAATGGATTCGAGATCCAAATGGTTGGTAGGCTCATCAAGCAGCAAATTGTTCGGACGACCAAACAACGCTTGTGCCAAGAGAACGCGCACTTTGTCGTTACCGCTCATCTCAGCCATTTTTTTGTCATGCAGGTCACGCGGTATACCCAGACCGATCAGCAATGCAGCTGCATCTGGCTCGGCATCCCAACCGTTCAGCTCTGCAAACTCGCCTTCCAATTCACCAGCACGCAAACCGTCCGCTTCGGAAAACTCCGCTTTGGCATACAGCGCATCCTTTTCCTTCATGATTTCATACAGACGCGTATGACCCATAATAACGGTTTCCAGAACCGGGAATTCATCGTATTCATAATGGTTCTGCTTGAGGACAGCCATCCGTTCGCCCGGTGTCATGTGAACCTCGCCTGAATTGGCTTCGATTTCACCGGAAAGAATTTTCAAAAAGGTGGATTTACCCGCGCCATTCGCCCCAATCAGGCCGTAGCAGTTTCCGGGAGTAAATTTGATATTTACGTCTTCAAAAAGTGGGCGTTTGCCATAACGAAGCGTTACGCCGCTTGTACTGATCATATAAGCATACCATCCTTATCATTAGTTAAGTGCTAAACACAAAATTACCGACGGCAATAGTATAACACACAAAAGTTCGGATTCGAACCGTAGTCTAAGCAGAACTGTCCTTGAATCTCATTCAATTTCTTACAAACACCTGGACCAGAACCATTTTTATATTTTAAATTCAATGGGATAACTCAAGGACAGGCACCTTACATTCTCTCTGTACGTGTAAATGTCCGGAAGCTCCGACGCCTATCGGGATCAGATACATGCCCGCCTCGTCGTCTTGTCTTATGACTACCTTTACACCATAGACTTCCTGAATCAGTTCGGATGTAACGACCTCTGTAGGTGGACCATTCGCTATAATACGTCCTTCCTTCATAGCGATCATCACATCGCTATACCGAATAGCCTGATTCATATCATGCAGCACCATCACGATGGTCAGTCCGTGCTCCTGATTGAGCTGCCGGATCAGCTCCAGAATCTCGAGCTGGTAATACATATCCAGATAGGTGGTCGGCTCATCCAAAAACAAAATCGGCGTTCGCTGCGCCAAGGCCATCGCAATCCATACACGCTGTCGTTCCCCGCCTGAAAGCTGATCCAGTGTACGTGTTCTGCGTTCCTCCAGATTGGTACAGGCTATCGCCCATTCGACTGCTTCCTCGTCCTCGTCCCGGTTGGTTGTGAACATGCTCTTATGAGGCAGTCTTCCGAAGCTGACGAGCTTTTCTACTGTCAGGTCGGAGGGCGCCTCGTTCTGCTGATGAACTACCGCCAATTGGCGAGCCAGCTCCTTGGGCTTGTAGTGGGCTATCTCCTTGCCGTCCAGAACGACCTGGCCCGTACGAGGAGCAGCATTGTTGGACATCACGCTGAGCAGTGTCGATTTGCCACATCCGTTGGGCCCAATAATTGTCGTAATTCGTCCCCGCTCAATAACAGCATTGATCGCATGTAAACGATCTGTTTTCCGATCATAGGAGAAGGTTACATCTTTAATGTCCATAGGTGCGATCCGCCTTTCTGATCAGGAATATCAGGAATGGTCCGCCAATGACTGCCATAATAATAGAGGCCGGAATTTCATTGGGGGCCAGCACCGTTCGTCCCAGTGTATCCGCAAGCAACAGCAGCAAACCGCCGCATAGGGCCGAGAACGGAATCAGCCACTTATGATCCGAGCCAACCAGGTAGCGGGCACAATGCGGGACGAGCAGGCCGATAAAAGCAATCACCCCTGCAATGGCTGTAGCCGTTGCTGCAAGCAGCACTGCAATCACAGAAATCAAAAGTCGTGCGCGCGTCACATTGAAGCCCAGATTTTTAGCCGTTTTATCTTGAAGGGACAAGAAATTACACCAGGAGAACACAAGCATGGCTAAAATTAGACCCATCCCGCCATAGGTCACAATTACCTCGACATCCACCCATTTTTTCATAGACAACGTTGAGGTGGTGACCTGATTAATGCTGGTGACCGCATAACTGCCCCGATAATTAAACGACTGACCCAGACCGGAGAAGATAGCGTTTACTGCCACCCCAATCAGAATAAGACGAATGGGATGCAAACCGGATTTCCATGAAAATCCGTACACCATTAGGCAGGCCAATGCACCGCCAATAAACGAAAAGAACGGCATCCAGAAATAAAGCGTCGGAAAGACGGTCACCGCAATCAGCGAGATCAAGGCCGCTCCCGAAGAAATGCCGATCACCCCGGAATCCGCCAGCGGGTTTTTCATGACAGCTTGCAGCAGAACGCCCGCCACTGCAAGGGCTGCACCCGCCATCATGGCTACGATAATTCTCGGTAGTCTGAGATCCTTGACCACATTTACCTGATCATCTGTACCTGTCCACAATCCGGTCACCAACTGACTCAAATTCACCTTGAGACTGCCTGTCATCGCTGAATACAACATGACACCGACGAGTAAGACAATTATAACAATAAGGCTCCATAATTTTTTGGACATATCATCAGCTTCCTTTAATTCGAAGGATACAGCATTTTCATCAGCTCATCCAGCGCAGAGCTTGCCGCTAAGTTCCCTGTGGTGCCAAACAACGGTTCAGGCAGATCATAAACATGCCCCTTCTTCACAGCGTTGAAATGCTTCCAGATATCGTTCGTTTTGAACTCTTCATCGAACATTTTTACGACCTCATCCGGCATCCCGTGCGCAGCGCGCAAAATGATATCGGGATTGGATTGCTGCAAGGCTTCGGTATTATGGGCTATGAACTCCACCTTTTCACCCTGAACCACATTGGTTCCGCCTGCAATTTTAACCAAATCCCCAATATAGGAATGTTCAGTAGCTACCAGATAGCTTCCCGGAACCCCCAGTAAAATTAGGACTTTAGGGGACTTCTTGCCTTGGATCTTCTGCTGAATCTCGGCGACTTTCGCATCCAAGGCTCCATTCATCTCCTTTGCCTTTTCAGCTTTATCAAATCGGTCCCCCAGCTTTTGAATTTCCTTTTGCATATTTGCAAGGCTTTCAAAATTCAAAAATTCAGCATTGATGTTCAGGTCCTTAAACTTAGGCTCCAAATCATATTGAAGTGTGGTCACCGACAGTACATCTGTAGGCTTCAAGGACATTACTTTTTCCATATCAGGACTCATCGGATTCCCGACATCAGGAACGTCCTTATAACGGTCAGGCAGTGCTTTGGTGCTGGTCGGCTTGCCAGCCAAATCCAAGCCCAGCGCATCCGTAATTTCAGCAATGGCTACTGTAGTCGCTACAATACGTGGAGTCTGTGTTTTATCATCAGACGACTTTCCGGTCGCATCTGTTGCTGTCGTTGAAGTCGAACCACCGCTATGGTTCTGTCCAGCCTCTGTTCCCCCGGAGCATCCAGCCAGCAATAAGATCATGATACCGATTAACATATAGAAACAAAACGATTTCCCCTTAGCCAAAGCTGCATACTGTTTCATGAAAATCCAATCACCTCAATTCAAAGTATAAAGCAACAGCGTGAGTCCCAACTTTTTCGGGTATGTAAATGCTGACAAGTCTTGATGCCGGGGCACCAAGACTTGCACGCATACAAATTTTGCTGTTATTCGAGCTTCATTGATGTCATAACCTGAGGTTATTTCACTTTTAGGCTTGCTTCATCAAATTGGAACTGAACCGTATACCAGTGATCATAGGGTACTCCGCCAAGGACCAAACCAGGCACAATGACGTGTGTGTGAGCACTGATTTTCCGGGACAAGTCCCCTGCCTCAAATTGAACGATACGTGTATCGCCGGATGTCGAGATCACTTCCACATCTTTTAGCGTACCGTTTTGCTCCACCTGTAGAGTTGGCATCCAAGAGCTATTTTTCAAAGTGACTTGGATGTAGCGTTTGTCTCCCTTTTCAATCAATGTAGCCGGCTTATCGAGATAACCATCCATAACGGATGCCTCATTCGTTTTGTCTTTAAATACGTTGTAATTGATCGTGTATCGCTTCTCGGAAGCCGCTTGAACTGGCTGGTTAACTGCTGGTTTGGCTTCAACTACGAATGTGGTCGGTTCCACTGCTTTATCCGTAGAAGCAGCTGTCGGTTCAGTAGTAGTTGCAGTTGTTGCAGTTGCTGCTGCGTTAACTCCCTCACCTTTGAGCGATGCGCGGTCAAATTGAATCTGTCCGCCAAATTTCTCATTAAAAATGTATTGCTCAGGCAGATATACCTCTGTGTACACACTTAGCTTTTTATCCAGATCAGGCACTTCGAAGGCCATTGTGTGAGTATCACCTTTGACATCGGAAGCCATAATCGTCGGATTGGTATAGCGGCCTTCAAAATCCGTTTGGAATAATTTCAAAGCCTGATTGTTCGTTACGTTTACATAGGCTTGGACCTTACCATTTTTCACAATCAACTTGGCCAGGCTTTGTACAAATGGTGCCACCAAAGAATCCTTGTCCGTTCCGTTCGCAAGCACACGGAAGTTCGCAGTGTACTCTCCATCGGCTAAGTTATTTTTCACCTGTTCTACTTTGTCTGCTTTGGTTTCGTTGTGATAAGATACATTACTGGTATCGAATTTAATTTCAAAATCGTATACTTTTTCTACTCGATCCTCCGCCTTGAAAACCATCGGAGCACTACTTGCCACTTTAGGAGCTTCATAGACAACCAGTTGACCTTTTACATTATTCTTAAAGTCACTTACGCCAAAACGAACGTCCTTCGTATTACTTGCCGCATCTTCCCGGGTCACTTCTGCATCCTGGTAACCTCCACTTGCGTTATCCCAAATGTGCAGCGCCTTAACTTCATTGCTGTTTTGCAGCTTCAGACCTACAAACCGTTTGTCGCCTTCCACGACTAATTGCGCTGGTCCATTGGTGATGAAGCGTTGAGCCGGAGATTCAGATCCTGTGACACCGTCTGGCAGCACAATGCTGAATTTCAATGCATATTTACCATTGGCAAGCTTGTCAAAATCCAATTTAACCATAGGATCAGCTGCCCCTGAAGAGGTAGGCTCCACAAAGCTGCGAATGGTAGCAGGCTCGAACTGGAATTGCACATCATATACGTGATCATATGGGGTGCCACCCAAATCCAATCCAGGTACGATGACATGCGTATTCACTGTAACTTTATCTGAAAGATTAGGCACTTCAAATTGTACTGTTCTTGTGTCTGCAGAGGTGGACTGTTCAACCATCTGAGCTTCAGAACCATTTACTTTAAACGTTTTAATCCAGCTGCTTTTATCCATTTTAATTTGAATGATATTTTTACCAGACTGTTTTAACAGTGTGGCTGGCTTTTGCATATATCCATCCATCACAGATAGTTCATTGCTTCCGTTTTTGAGTACGGTGAAGTCTATGCTGTATCTGCCATTTTCAACTGGAGTCGTTGTTCCGTTATCCGGACCTTTAGCTGTAATGCTGCTGCGATCAAATTGAAGACGAAGCTTATGATCCATCTCATAAACCCCACCTGGATAGGTCGTACTCACATGGACCTGCGCATTCAGAATAGCGTCCAAATCCGCCACCTTGAATTTCACAACACGTGTATTGGCATTCTTATCCTCACTAACGATATCTGCATCTGTCAACGTTCCGTTTTGTTCTGTTTTGAACTCCGTCACAGTGGTGCTGTCTTTAATCGTAAAGGAAGCTTCATACTTGCCCTTCGATACCGTCAGCGTGGCTGGAGACAATAAATATTGTGCCATAGCTGATGGCTGATCTTTTGTGGCATGCAACGCGTTAAAGTTGATCGAGTACGTTCCATCCGCTATCCCCTTTCCGGGCGTCCCTGGTGTACCTGGCGTCCCAGGATCAACTGGGGTTGTAGCCGTTCCTAATTGGAGATCGACATTATATGTTTCCACATAGCCCAGCTCAGGCCAGTTGATGCTTACCCATGCATTCAGCTTGGCAGGCACTTCCTTAACCTCAAATTCGATAACACGTGTATTCGCAGCTTGGTCTTCGCTTACTACAGTCGTGTTGGTCAAAACCCCATTTTGTTCTACCTTAAATCCGTCAATTTGTTTACTGTTTTTCAAGGTAAAACGAACATACTTCTTGCCGTTACGTTCAATCAAGGTGCCTGGTTTCTCCGTATACCCATCCATCATGGAGTTTTCATTCGTTCCATCCTTCAAAAGAGTGAAGTCCAGATTGGATCTTGTTTCAGGAGACATTCCATTTTCTGTGATACTATTTTTATCGAACTGAAGACGAAGCTTATGATCCATCTCATAAACCCCACCTGGATAGGTAGTGCTTACATGAACCTGTGCATTCAAAACAGCGTCCAAATCGGCTACCTTGAATTTCACAATACGCGTATTGGCTGTCTTGTCCACACTTACAATATCTGCATCCGTCAATGTTCCGTTTTGTTCTGTTTTGAATTCTGTTACGGTGGTGCTGTCTTTAATCGTAAAGGAAACTTCTTTCTGTCCCTTCACTACCGTCAAAGTCGCTGGAGACAACAAATATTGTGCCATAGCTGATGGCTGATCTTTTGTGGCATGCAACGCGTTAAAGTTGATCGAGTACGTTCCATCCACCAAAGTGGTTGGTACAGGTACAGAAGCCAGCTGCAGATCTACATTATAAGTATGCACGTAGCCTAGCTCAGGCCAGTTGATGCTCACCCATGCGTTCAATTTGGCAGGCAGTTCTTTTACCTCAAACTCGATAACTCGTGTATTCGCATTCTGATCTTCACTTACAATAGAGGTGTCGCTTAACACTCCATTTTGCTCTACCTTGAAGCCATCAATTTGTTTACTATTCTTTAATGTTAACCGGGCATATTGCTTACCTCCACGCTCAATTAGTGAGCCTGGTTTCTCCGTATACCCATCCATCATAGACTTTTCATCTGTTCCATCTTTCAGGAGGGTAAAGTCCAAGTCAGCTAATTTTTCTCCTGTGCTAGGAGGCGTTACCGGCGGTGTCACTGGTGGAATCGTTGGATTCTCCGTTGAATTTTTAAGTCGCAAACTGGAAGGATCAAACTCAATCCATTCCTTCACCGAACGGTCCGGATCAGTGTCTACATACCATGGAGAACTGCTGTTAAACCCAAACTCCGTATTTACGTCTTGATGAAAATCATAAACATCGAAGCTCACAGTTCCCGAAGCTTTTCCGGAATCTACTTCTATTTTGGCGGGAATCGTTTCCCCGTTTTGTTCTACTATAAATTTTGAAAGTCCTTGAGCCTCCGCAAATTTAAATGAAAAATGGTATTTTCCATCTTTAATGATCAGGTCTCCAGGATAGGTATAGTTTGTTTTAAAACTCGAATCCTTGGTGATTCCGCTGACTGTCTTTCGTAAAGGCTTATAATCAATCAGGTACTCTCCATCTGCATAAGTCGCTTCAGTTGTAGTTATAGCTTGGGTAGGCTCAACATATGGACTTGGTAGTTCTACCGGATACTGATAAGTAGCATACGTAGCACTAGTCACTGTAGTGCTTGAATCAGGCAAATTCGACGAAGTGGGTTCATCCTCGGATGTTGCTTCAGCGTATGGTGAAATTAAAGAAAACAACATTAGAATAGCAGCGAATGTCGAAATATATTTGTTAAATCGGCTCTTCAAGGTGATGTATCCCCCTACTTAAAATATACTCATTTGGAGCTTTAGAACTAAGCTCCAAATGAGTATTCAATTCAAAATCATATTCTCATAAAACAAACTCTTAAATATCGCTATCATCGAATTGGAACTGAACAACATAGTCGTGATCGTAAGGAATACCACCAGTGTGTTCTTTAGGCACGCTTACATGCAGTTTGACATTCAATTTTTGAGACGGGCTAGTTACAGGGAATTCAACTATTCTTGTATCCCCGGAGGTGCTGACCACAGTCGCATTCACATACTGGCCGTTTTGTTGAGTTTTGAATTCAGTAACCCAAGCACTTTTGGTAATCGCTACTCGCACTTTGAATTGACCATTTGTAACAATCAGTGTGGCTGGTTTTTTCACATAACCATTTGTGTCCATGTAAGAAGGCTCCGTAGTTCCATCTTTATAAACGGTATAAGGCAATTGATACGTCCCATTAGGCAAAGCCGCATTCGCTTGATTAGCCGAGAATGGGGCTAGTACCACAAAAATAAGCGCAGCCATCAATACAGTAAGCATTACTTTTTTCAGAGACAATTTCTCCATACCATTCATAGCCATGTTCATGTTTTTCAATCTCCTTGTACGTTTATTTTGGATTAGATTTCGTCGAATTGCAGCTGTACATCGTACTTGCCTGTGTAGCCAATCACTGGGATGGTGATTTCCGCGTAAGCATTTACTTTTGCATTCAGGTCAGCTACTTCGAATTCCACTACACGAGTGTTGTTCGCCGTATTGGTGCTTACCACAGTCGCATCTTGCAGTACGCCGTTTTGCTCCACTTTTAAGGCTGTAATCAGATTGCTGCTTTTTACAGTCAGACGAACGACATTTTTGCCATTGGCTACCGTAACCTGAGCAGGCTTTGTCAGATAGCTGTCCAATCGAGAAGTTTCATTGGTTTGATCTTTCAGAACGGTATAATCTACGTTATAAGTGCCGTCAGCTGCTGCTGCTCTAGCGGAGAATGGAGCCATCAGTGTAAAAACAAGTGCTGCCATGATCAATGCTACGAATGCCTTCTTGAAAGAAAATTGCTCAAAGCGATTCATTACCATATTCAAATCTACACACTCTCCTCCATTATTTATGCTTGAATTTATGTTGATTTTATGAACGATAAAGAAAGCTTCAATTTACTGTTTAGAAGATTTGGCTGATTTCGCTGACTGAGCAGCTGTAACTTTTTTGATGCTTTTGGAATCAAAAGCGAAGCGGATCGTATAATCATGATCGTAATTGTATGCAGGGACAGTAACATGAATTTTAGAGATCAACGGGCTGTTGACACTCGAAATTGGAAATTGCACGGTGCGAGTATCAGTTTTGGCATCCTTATGGATGACCTTTGTATCGATGATTTTACCTTTGTAATCCACTTTAAACCCTGTTGTCCATTCGCTATGATTCAGCTTAATTTGCATGGTCATTTGCCCTTTTTTCACATACAACTTAGCTGGTTTCTCAAAATAATCGTTAGCCATGGATACCGAATCATTTTCTGCCTTAAGAATATTGTATTTGAGCGTGTATGTACCATCCGCCAATGTTGGAGAAGCCGTAGCGGCTCCTACAGATGACGAAGTCGGCCAAAAGCTCAGCACACTCACCAGCAGAAACACAGCTATTATTGCAGCATACCTCTTCTTCATGTTGACAGCAGTCCCTCCCCACGAGAATATAACTAATTGATTATCATTCTCAATTGATAAATTAAAAAAATAGCCCTTTTCGAGCTTTCTCCCCCACCCTTCTATTCCAGAATTTCGCAAAATCAAGTAAACCCATCACCAATATATCTTACACTTTTCGAAAATGTCAATATGTATTTGTGTGTGCGGAACCCCTTGATATATGCTATATTTTAAGAAAAATTTGTAGTTCCTTCTTCTATAATTCGAAAGACTCCCTTATATTTTTGATTCAAAATTTATTTAAAAATTTTCTATTTTCAATTGACAATCGTCAGTGATATTCATTATCATTCTCTTAACTATAGATGAAAATGATTATCATTATTGTTTAACTTGAAATTTGCAGGAGGAATAACATGAAATCTTACGTGTTGTGGTCGTCCGCAGCGCTTTTATTGGCAGTTACCGGATGTAGCAATGGCACTACTACGACCACAGATCACAAACCAGCCAGTACTTCCGTATCTGCCACTTCAAATACGACAAGCGGCGCGACGATTCAAATTACTGATTTTTCAAAACGGACATTATCGTTTCAAAAAGCCCCTCAGCATATCGTTGCGCTCAGCAATGGCGATCTGGACATTATTTACGCATTGGGCGGGACAGCCGTGGGCAGGCCCAACTCCAATGAACCTTCCGTCGTACCTGCTGCTGAAAACGTTCAGCAAATAGGCTCCACTCATGAAGTGGATCTGGAGAAAATTACGATGCTCAAGCCGGATGTGGTGTTAGGCAATTATCCTATGAATGAAAAAGACATTCCAGCCATTGAAGGAGTCGGTTCACAGCTGTTGCTGACTGGTGCCAATTCAGTTCAGGATATCCAGTCACAAATCACGCTGTTCGGACAATTACTACAAAAGCAGGCTCAGGCTGCAAAGCTGAACCAGCAAATTGACCAACAAGTAGCCAAGCTGCAACAGGAAACCGCTTCTGCCTCTAAACCGAAAGTGTTGCTGGTCTACGGAGCTCCGGCTACGTACATGGCAGCACTGCCGAATTCTCTGGGCGGAAACATTCTGGAAGCCGCAGGTGGCTCCAACATTGCCGCTGACTTTCCGGGCCTGCAAAATTTCCCGCAATATGCACAGTTGAACACAGAACGCATCCTACAGGCTAACCCTGATTACATCTTCATCATGACTCACGGCAATACGGAAGAGGTTAAAGCCGCATTTATAAAAGAAATGCAGGAAAATGCAGCTTGGAACGGAATCCGGGCAGTCCAAAACAATCAGGTCGAGGTTTTGCCTTCAGACTTGTTCGGGACGAATCCAGGGACACGGGTCACTAAGGCGCTGGATCTGATGCACCAAAAGCTGTATCCGGCGAAATAGGCGATGGTAATGAACAAACTAAAGCGCACCAGAAGACGCACCATCGCCTGGATTACCCTTCCGATCTTGCTGCTAGCCGTCTCTGTGTACGGACTGGCCTACGGTTCGGTATCGATTCCACTTCAAGAAATCAATCAGATTTTGCTACATAACGATGAATCCACCTATCGTACGATTCTAATGGATCTTCGACTTCCCAGAGTACTGGTAGGTTTACTGGTAGGAGCTTGTCTGGCGGCTTCTGGAGCACTTCTGCAAGGCGTCATGAAAAATCCACTGGCTGACCCAGGCATTATTGGTGTATCGGCTGGAGGTGGACTTGCTGCCGTCATTACGATGGTGATGCTTCCACAGCTGAGTTACCTTCTTCCGGTAAGCGCCTTTTTGGGAGCCTTTTTGAGCGCAATCGTCATTTACCTGCTGGCATGGGACCGCAGGGCTTCCCCAGTCAAAATTGTGCTGGCTGGCGTTGCGATTAACGCGCTGCTGGGCGCGCTCACCAACGGGGTGATGGTCATGTACAGTGACCGCGTGCAGGCTGTACTTCCATGGCTATCCGGCGGGCTAAACGGACGAAGCTGGCATCATCTGGAGTTCATGGCTCCTTACGCTATCATTGGCTTAATCGCCTCTTTATTTGCGATTAAGCCTGCAAATTTGCTGCTGCTGGGCGATGATTCAGCACAGCTGCTGGGCCAGCGGGTAGAGCTTCAACGGATGCTGATTATTTTGCTCTCTGCCCTGCTCGCTGGCACGGCGGTCAGTGTAGCCGGGCTGATCGGGTTCGTAGGACTGGTCGTTCCGCATATCATAAGGCTGCTGATTGGGGAAGATTACCGTTTCCTCTTGCCCCTTTCCATTGTGGGCGGTGGGACACTGGTTGTCCTGGCGGATACAGTCGCACGCTCTTGGTTTGATCCGATTGAATTGCCTGTCGGGATTTTGCTAGCCGTCATTGGAGCACCGTTCTTCTTAATCCTGCTCAAGAAACGGGGGAATTTCGGATGACAGCCATTCAGGGCGAACATCTCTCCTTACAACGCGGATACTTCCAGCTGGATGATGTGAACATTACCTTGCCCGCTGGACAGCTCACCGCCATTGTCGGTCCCAACGGCTCAGGCAAGTCTACGCTTTTGCGGATTTTGACCCGGCTGCTCAAGCAAGATCAAGGCGAGGTTTCTGTGATGGGCAAGCCTGTGGAGGAATACAAACGGCGTGATTTGGCCCAGACGATTACCATGCTGCCGCAAATGAAGGATATGCTGCCGTTATTAACGGTTCGTGAGCTGGTCGCTTATGGAAGATCCCCTCATGCCAAGGGCTTGAGGACACGCCCTACGAGACAAGACCAGCAAATTATCAATCATGTCATGGAAATCACAAGCATCATGCCCTACGCAGATCGGATGTTCCATACTCTATCGGGAGGTGAACAACAAAAAGCACGCATTGCTATGGCTTTGGCCCAACAAACGGATATTCTATTGCTCGATGAACCGACTACTTTTCTGGATATCGCCCACCAATTTGAAGTTATGGATATGCTGCGGCGTATCAATCACGAGTCCAGCTTGACGATTGTTATGGTACTGCATGATTTGCAGCAAGCTGCGGCCTATTGTCATCATATGATTGCGCTTAAAAGGGGACGAATCGCCATTGCTGGCGAACCCCGCCAGATTTTGACGTCTGCTTTTCTTCGCGACGTTTATGAGATGAATGCTACCATCAAATTTGAGGGTGGCTATCCGGTTATTATACCGACCATACCACATTATTCAGGAGGAATTTAATATGGTTATCGTAACAAATACTTCTAAAATCACACCGGGCAATGCCCACCTGCTCATCGAAAGATTTAACAAAGAAGGACAGGTTGAAAAGATGGAAGGCTTCCTCGGTCTGGAGGTGCTGCTGACGGAAAACACGAAGGATTACGAGGAAGTAACGATTAGCACACGTTGGAAGGAAAAAGAGAACTTTCAAGGCTGGACGAAAAGCGAAGCCTTCCGCGAATCCCACAATCACCGTCAAATTCCAGACTATATTATTGAAAATAAAATCACCTTCTATGAGGTTAAAATCGTTCGTCACCCCATCGCAAACCATGATTCCTCTTTGGCGAGTGAGATCGAAGCCGTTTAGTTCCGGACGGTAGCCTAAAATTAAAAAACGCGGCTCGCAGGCAAATGATTGTCCGCCGAGCCGCGTTTTTATATACGCCGTTTATTGAACCCCTCAGATTCTAGTTGAGCTTCGGCGCCCAATTTTCAGCGTCTCTCCGTGTCCCAGTACATGGATTCTTTCCTTAGCAATCCCCAAGCGCTCACGCTCGGCCTCGAGACGATCCAGCGCCTCTCTCGGCGTATCGTCCGCCAGCTTAAAGGCTCCATAATGCATCGGGATCATCTGATCTGCGCCACAATCCACAAAGCCCTGCAACGCCTCCTCCGGCGTCACATGCTGTGAGGTCATGAACCATTCCGGTTCATACGCGCCAATCGGCATAAAGGTCAGATCAATGGCAAAGCGCTCGCCAATCTCCTTAAACCCACGGAAATATCCGGTGTCTCCCACAAAATACAACGTAGGCGCCTCCGCTGAATCAGATTCGGCATCAACATCCGCCCCTGCAACAGACGTGGCAGAGCCAGTCACCTGCTGTTCACTTTGCAGAACGTATCCACCCCAATGCGAAGTATTGGTATCAAACGGCGTACGCCGTGTCCAGTGCTGGGCCGGAACAAATGTAATCCGCACCCCGCCTACCGTAAAATGCTCCCACCATTGCAGTTCATGGCAATTACGAAAACCTTTGCGGATCATTTTCGACTTTAACCCCTTAGGTACGAGCATCAATGTATCTGCGCGATATAACTTCCGCAACGATGCTAAATGTAAATGATCATAATGCGAATGTGATAGCAAAATGATATCCAGCGGCGGTACATCCTGAATGCGAATGCCGGGCGGAGCCAACCTTTTATCAAAAGCCATACGCTCTGCCCACACCGGATCGGTAACCATATTCAGCCCAAGGTACTGAATGAAAAAGGTGGAATGGCCCACCCAGGTCGCCGTCGCCATTTCCCGATTATGATGCAAAAACTCCAGCTCCGGGGGATGGTTTGGCACAACGAACGTATAATCCTTTATTTTGCTGCGTCGCTCCTGCCGCCATTGTCTGAATTGCTTGATGGTTTTATCGGTATTTACATGATCCATATTGGTAAAACGCACTTTGGGCATGGTGCAACCCCCTCCCTGACAAGACCCGTTCTCCAAAAGCACAACGGTTCAATTTAACTATATATTGTCACTTGAATGTGAACATGAAATGATGAAACATTCTGATATATGTAAAGTATAATTCAATCACATCTGTAAAGGAAATTCTGCGATAATACAGCAAAAACAGACCTCCTGGATCGATCGGGAAGGCCTGTTTCGCATGTTATTGTCAGTCCTGTGGATTTTTAAAGCGTGCCGAATAAATAAACAAAAACACAATCGCCACCACGATAATGATCGGCGACTCATACATGATCGTAAAATGCTCGAATGCAACCACTCTAACTCACCCTTTCTTTCCTGCTTGTCCTCGTACATACTTCGCATCGAACAGGAACAATCTCAATATCAGGAGCAGTGAAGGAACCAGCACCAGCAGACCCGCAACAAACGCCGTAATCAATGCATACGCCATCGTAGAGTTTGTAAAGCTGGCATATATATTAATATAGGGATACAAAACATACGGAAGATGTGAGCGGCCATAACCATACCAGGCAAATGCAAACTGCAGCATCACCAATATAAAGGAAATTCCCAAATGACGCCGCTGCCATACCATATAAACTGCCCCCACAAAGCATATGAAGGAGGCGATAAACATCCAGGCCATGTTCAGCATATTGGCGAAATGGTCCGGATTTTGTTTGTTAATCTGAAAAAATGCGAACAAACTCGCCAAAATCGTAGGAGCGCTCCAGAGCAGCGCGTACCCTCGTACGATTTCGAAAGCGACCTTGTCCCCTGCCCTTTTAGCATAAAAGCACAAAAACATCGCCGATATATACAATACACTCACCAGCGCCAGAATAATAACCGCCCACGTGTAAGGGTTGCTTAATAGATGACCCCATAGCAGATGAACACCCGTGCTGTTCTCCACAATAATGCCACCTTCCGAAATGGCGAGGACCGTCGACAGTGCCGCGGGAATCAGCAATCCTGTCGCACCGTACAACGCCATGTAGACGATATTATTTTTACCCGAATGCCCATATGTATTGTAAGCATAATATACTCCCCGGATCGCAAGCAGCACGATCGCAATACTACCGGGAATGAGCAACGCTGTCCCATAATAATAAGCCGCATCCGGGAAAAAACCGTTCAGTCCCACCACAAAAAAGATGAGAAATACGTTCGTGACCTCCCATACTGGAGACAGATACCGCTGGATGATATTGTGAATTTTGTTTTGGTGGCCTGTCAGCACACTGTAAAAGCTGAAAAAGCCTGCACCAAAATCAATAGATGCCACAAGCAAGTATCCGAACAGGAAGGTCCACAAAATGGCGATCCCTACAATTTCATAGCTCACTTGCCATCAGCCCCTTCCAGGCCCAGCTGTCTGATCTCTTCCACGGCATCCTTATTACGGAATAGTTTGCTGAGTACCTTGATAGCCGAGAAACACAGCACCAGATACAAAATAACAAACAACACCAGCATCCACCCAACACTTGTCGAAGTGGTTGCTGCTTCGGACACCTTCATATATCCGCGTAAAATCCACGGCTGTCTGCCGACCTCCGCAAACATCCAGCCCAGCTCAATAGCTACCATCGCCATCGGTCCGACCAGAACGAGCGCTAACAGCAGCCATTTGGGGTAAGGTTTACGACCTGGCAACCGCTTGCGGATCAGATACAGCAGTGGGATGACGAGAATCAGCACTCCTGTAGTGATCTTGAGGTCAAACATATAATGGATAGACAGCGGCGGACGCTCCTCCACCGGATAGTCATTTAATCCCTTAACCTCCGTACTAGGCAAATTACCAGCCAACACACTAAGTGCATAAGGCACTTTCAGGGCATATTTGATTTCACCGTTTTTATCCATAAAGCCGCCATATACAAAGGGGGCGTGCGTCATCGTATCAAAATGCCATTCGGCGGCAGCCAGCTTTTCCGGCTGATATTTGGCCAGAAATTTACCGGATGCGTCTCCAATCATCACAGTACTGATGGCAAACACAATGGTACAGGTAGCCGTCAGCTTCAGCGCCTTTTTGAAATAGGGGTGATTACGCCCCCGCAGCATGCTGTAAGCAGCCAGCCCCATCAGCACCCCCGCGCTCAATGTATAGGATGAAGCCAGTACATGAGACACTTTAGTCGGCGTGGCCGGATTTAGCATAGCCTCGATGGGATGAATATTGGTCATGACTCCATTTTTGAGTGTAAAACCTTGAGGTTGGTTCATGAACGAGTTCACCGTCGTAATAAAAACCGCTGATGCAGACGAGGCAATCGCTACCGGGATGAGCAGCATTAAGTGAAAATATTTACTTTTAAACCGATCCCAAGTATACAAGTACATGCCCAGGAATATAGCTTCGATGAAAAATGCAAACGTCTCTAAAAACAGGGGCAGCGCAATCGCTTGTCCGGCCACCCGCATAAAGGTAGGCCAGAGCAAGCTAAGCTGCAGACCAATGGAGGTGCCTGTCACGACACCCACGGCAACAGTAATGACGAATCCCCGCGCCCACCGCCGTGCCAGTAGTGTATAGTGCGGATCACCGGTTCGCAGCCCGCGCCATTCAGCAAGTGCAATCATTAAGGGTATGCCAACACCGATGGATGCAAATACGATATGTACAAACAGGGTAACTCCGGTCAGTATCCGGCTTAGCAATACAGGGTCCAGTGAAGACAAATCGGTTTCACTCCTTCATCCACATTTTTAAGGAAAACTTCGAAATCACTCTTGATTACCAACTAGGGAGTCAAGCGAGCTATGCTTTTAATTACGGCATATAGCATGATGGCCGCAATTACGATACATACAATAATGAGCGTTCTTTCCTGCTTACGGAACATAGCAACGCCTCCTTCCCTTATCTTTTGGAGCATTTTGGTAACCTATTTACAGTTTGGTTCATTCAGCCGGTTTTTAACCCTGCTTATGTATCGAATGTAGCAGTATTTCTTGCTAGATATTGTCTTATGCATGACAATACGTTATATTGATAATAGTTAGATAACCTAATTATATGAAAAGGGTGAACTTATGTCGTCAAAGCAAAGTAAGCGGGACACCGTCCAGCAGTCTCTTCCTCGTCTGGGACCAGAACCTTATCTGGAGCTAATGGATCAAACTGCTCTTGCAGAAACGGATCGGCAACTTGCCCGTATTGGTCTCTTCTTGTTATGGACCAGTGATAATACGCTCGACGCAATAGATTTGGATCTAGCTGCTTACGGCCTGACAGAGAGTAAGCTGGATTTATTGTTGCTGTTGACACTGCACCAATCTCAGGCCCAGATGAGCCCTTCAATGATTGCCGACCGTCTGGGAATTCGTCGTGCATCTGTGACATCTCTCCTGGACTGGACAGAGCAACGAGGCTGGATTATCAGAGAACATAATTCTTCAGATCGACGCAAAATTCATGTGCGCATTACAGAAGCGGGTTCTCATCTTGTACAGCAGGTGCTTCCTGCATTTTGGTCTTCCTGTGCTTCCCTAGCGAGTATTCTGGAGCCCGAGGAGCAGATCGTTTTTTTGCGAATTATAGAAAAAATCCATCATCATATGGAAGATAAACTGGGGGTGGGCAGATAAATTTTTTTAAGCATATAATTAGGTTATCTAATATATTTAATTGTGTATATTTATAAGTTACTATTTGAAGATGAAGGAGTGTTCCATTGATGAGTAAATTACGAACAAATGATAGCGTTATACAGAGGGGAAATGTTGCTCTCCCTTATACATGGATTATTGTAATCCTGTGCTGGTCAGCGGTTGCCGTGATGTCCAGCCTGTATGTGACGATCCCTTTGGTCCCTCTCTTTACTAAAGTATTTGGAAAAACACTAGCTGAAGCAGCCCTGCCAGGAAGTATCTTTTCCTTGGGCTTTGCGGCGGGATGTCTTATTTATGGCGGATTATCTGATCGCTTTGGGCGCAAGCAGGTTATCGTTGCCGGACTCCTCGCATTGACGATCCTGTCGTTATCTCTCGGCTTAACCAATCAGTATTCGGTATTAGTGGCGCTGCGCTTGCTTCAGGGGTTGGCGGCAGCCACCTTTTCCCCTGTTGCTCTCGCATACGCCGTAGATATGTTTCCAACTGAAAAACGGGTAACGGCTATCGGCTTTATCAGCACTGGTTTTCTTGTGGCGGGTATTGCTGGACAGGTATTTAGTATTGCTATCAGCGAACAAATTGGATGGAATATGGTATTTCAGATGCTAGGTATGGTGTACGCGATCACCTTCCTGATCGTTCTTTTTTTCCTGCCTAAAGCTCCCTCCCCGCAACGAGGGGTTCGCATTTGGGCAGCCTTCGGTCAGTTGGGGACTGTTCTGCGTTCGTATCCTTTATGGCTAAGCTACACGATCGCTTTTGTTCTTCTCATGTCCTTTGTGAGCATGTATACAGTTTTGGGAAGCTACCTTGGCAGTCCTGAATTTGGCCTGAATAGCAGACAGATGCTATACGTCAGATCCGCTGGCATCATCGGCATGCTTCTCTCACCATTCGCCGGTCAACTGGCACTGAAATTCAGTGTGCACCTCATATTACGTACAGCTCTTCTTCTTTCCATCCTCAGCTTGGCGCTGATGGGAATGACGCACTCTCTAACAGCTATCGTGATATTAAGTGTATGTTTTGTCAGCGGCATTGCCCTGAGTGTCCCTTCACTTATTACAATAGTTGGCCAGCTCGGCGGGACAGCAAGGGCCATAGCCGTCTCACTGTATACCTTCATTCTGTTTGCCGGTACGAGTCTAGCTCCTATGCTTTCCATTCGTTTGATGGGGAATGGCGGCAATCAGATGACTACATTTATGCTGCTGGCAGCTGTTCTGTCTGTGGGACTTATCGCCTCCCTGCTCATTCGCCGCCGTCAGAACGATTTGCTGAAGCGGGATGCATAATACAACATCAAACTAAAACCGAACTTAAAAGTTACCTATAGTGCCCCTGCGCAGTCGGATGGTAATTCCCATCACCACCGCCCCCGGATTTCTAGAAATAAAACCTATGCATAGGGCGAAAATCCGGGGACAAAGGCGACCGCTACGCTTGTACAGCCCCATTCCGCTTACTCCGTTTTTAGGTTAATTTTTCGAGTTTGGCTTATATGGCATCCTGTTTTCATTCAAAAAAACTCCTATTTATCAGGCATACTCATCTAAATCATGTGATGTATATCATTGTATTTTCTTCATAAATGAAAACTCTCTCTTTGGAGACATACGCAGAATGAGGTACAATACAGATAAGCTATATATGATATATGGAGAATTTTTGAACAGGAGGCTGTACCGAGCTATGAAGATAACATCTATCGAGCCGACTCCCAGTCCGAACACCATGATGCTGCATCTGGATGAGCGGCTGGAAGCAGGTATCCGCAGAACATATACACGGGACAATGAGCGTTCCGCTCCCCCATTTATCCGGCGTATGCTGGCAATTGAAGGGGTCAAAAGCGTGTTTCACACGACAGATTTTGTAGCCCTTGACCGTAAAGGAAATGCCGATTGGTCTACTATTCTGGGCCAGGTGCGGGATCAGCTAGGCGAGGAAGGTGCTGATGCGAATTGGGATTTACCCGAGGAAAGCTCTGGGGAAGCGTTTGGCGAAGCACAGGTTTTTGTCCAATTTTTCCGCGGTCTTCCCATGCAAATTCGAGTAAAGGCAGGGCAGCAGGAGGAACGAATTTCCTTATCCGACCGCTTCGTGCAAGCCGTTACCCGCGTGGCAAGTGCAACTTTGATCAAGGAACGCAAACTGAGTGATTACGGCGTCCGCTACGGTGAGCTGCCGGATATTGCCCGCGAGGTTGAGCAGGAATTAGAGGCAGCCTTTCCGCAGGAACGGCTGGAACAAATTATCCAGCAGGCGATTGCCCACGGCGCGGACAACAGCGAATTCGTAGAGGAACGCCGTGAGTGGAGCGACGCCGAGCTGAAGCAAGCCCTCCAACACGAAGACTGGCGCACACGCTACGCTGCGCTCGATCGGCTGGAGCCGACGCCTGAGCATTTGCCTCTGATCCGGCAAGCGCTGCATGACGACAAAATGCAGCTGCGGCGGCTGGGAGTCGTCTATCTGGGCGATATTCGTACATCGGAGGCGATGGAATTGCTGTTCGAGGCGCTGAGCGATCCTTCAGCGGCAGTACGCCGCACCGCTGGCGACACGTTGTCGGACATTGGTGATCCCGCCGCTACCAACGCTATGATCGGAGCCTTATCCGACAGCAGCAAGCTGGTTCGCTGGCGTGCAGCCCGTTTTCTATACGAGGTTGGAACCGAGGATGCGCGTGATGCGCTGGAGAAGGCTGTCGATGACCCTGAATTTGAGGTCAGTTTGCAAGCTAAAATGGCGCTGGAGCGCATCGAATCAGGCGAACAAGCCGCAGGTACGGTGTGGCAGCAAATGGCCAAGCGTAACTCCTGATTTAAGATTCAATAAAATGGATTTCAAAAAATTGTCGATTGTCAGAAAGTGTACAGGTACGATATACTATAGTCCGCTATACAATATAATATCATGTCATACACCTCATCAACCTGTTTTATGATGAGGTAGAGGTCGCGGATGTAATCAGTACATTGGAGGAGACGCCAAGAGCCGTCTGAGATTCCAGTAGAAAGGTACACCCGCCGAAGTATGCGGAGCTGACTCTTTGTAAATACTCCGTATGCTGGGGCTGCTAACCGAAAGGAGCAGAACTGTCACGCGATGTCCTAACACAAACACGCGTGTTGAGCTATCTTGTTATAGAAGAAGGTATGGTGCGGAATGCATAGACAAGACCGCAGGCGTTTTCCCTGTGGTCTTTTGATTTATATACTCCCCCTCCTTCTGGCTCTTGCCCTGACATGAAATACAATTTCATGAAGGAGTGTTTGAACGTGCAACACAAAGCAACACCTGACGCAACCTTGCGGAAAAGTCTCAAAGCCCGTCATATGACGATGATCGCCCTTGGCGGCTCTATCGGAACAGGGCTGTTCCTTGCCAGTGGTGGCGCAGTCGCCGAAGCTGGACCCGGTGGTGCCCTGCTGGCTTATGCAGCCGTTGGCCTCATGGTCTACTTCTTAATGACCAGCCTGGGTGAGCTGGCAACGTTTATGCCTGAATCCGGCTCTTTTAATACTTATGCAGGTCGCTTCGTTGATCCAGCTTTTGGTTTCGCCATGGGCTGGAACTTCTGGTATAACTGGGCAGTAACGATTGCTGCCGAATTGGCAGCAGCGACTGTGCTAATCAAATACTGGTTCCCGGAAAGCCACTCTGCCTGGTGGAGTCTATTATTCTTGGCCATAATCTTCTTGCTGAACGCGTTAACAGTCAAAGGCTACGGCGAGTCTGAATACTGGTTCGCCATGATTAAAATTGTGACGGTAATCATCTTTTTGACCGTAGGGGTGCTGATGATTTTCGGCATCTTGGGTGGTCCTGCGGTTGGCTTCGCCAACTTCACCGTAGGAGATGCCCCGTTCCATGGCGGGTTCTTTGCCGTATTGGGTGTATTCATGGCGGCGGGCTTCTCCTTTCAAGGAACGGAGCTGATCGGGGTAGCCGCTGGCGAGAGCGAAAATCCGCGCGAAAATGTGCCACGTGCCATCCGTCAAATCTTTTGGCGTATCTTGTTCTTCTATATTTTTGCAATTCTCGTTATTGGATTGATCATTCCATATACGAATCCAAATCTGCTGCGGGGAGATATCAGTGATATCGGAGTCAGTCCGTTCACGCTCGTATTTGAAAAAGCGGGGCTTGCCATTGCTGCCTCTGTCATGAACGCTGTTATTTTGACTTCCGTATTGTCAGCAGGCAACTCGGGTATGTATGCAGCGACTCGGGTACTGTACGCTTTGGCGCGGGAAGGTAAGGCTCCCCGTTTCCTTGGACGCATCAATCGACGTGGCATTCCTATGAATGCACTTCTGATTACGACTGCTGTTGGTATGCTAGCTTTTCTCGCCTCCCTGTATGGGGACGGTGTAGTCTATAACTGGCTGCTCAATGCCTCTGGAATGTGCGGATTTATTACGTGGGTCGGTATTGCCGTCAGCCATTATCGTTTCCGCCGTGCCTTTACTGCACAGGGTCACAGTCTGAGTGAGCTTCCCTACAAAGCCCGCTGGTTCCCGTTTGGACCGTTGTTTGCCTTTGCTCTATGTATCATTGTCATTATCGGGCAAGGCACGGATGCCTTCACCGGACAGGAGATTGACTGGAAAACGATGATCGCTACGTATATGAGTGTGCCGCTGTTCCTTCTGCTGTGGCTCGGCTACAAATGGATCAAACGCACTAAAATCGTTCCATTAAAAGAATGTGATTTGAGTTCTAATGCACCCTCGGATAAATAATAGAAAACTGTGAAAAAGCCCGTCTCCACATATCAGGGAAACACGCTGGTACACCCGGTCACAAGACCATTATCTGCATGTTCCTCTGTATATGCCCGGAGACGGGCTTTTTTTGTTTATTTGGAAGAGGCAGCTACTGAAGCTGACAAAGACATAGATAAGGCACGACGACTAAAAATACCGTATATGACAGCAATCAGCGTCAACACTGCTGAAAACAAGTATAGATTAACAATACCGAGATGATCTGCAATCCAGCCCATTAAAAGCAGCGAAATACAAAACGTCAGGCTTGTCAGCGTAGCTTGGGCCGACAGCACCTTGGGCAGATCATGTACGGACACACTCATTTGCATCATCGTGCGGCGGGATACGACCGACATTTCCGCAGGTAGTCCCATCAACAGCACGATAAGCAGTGTCAGTGGCGGTAATGTGTTCAGTGCATACCAGGCTGTCAGCAGCCCGTAGCCTGCCATCCCTACCAGCATAGCGGGCAGCAGTCTGTGCTGCAAATGCTTGACGCAAGCAAGGACTACGATGCCGCCGCCAATCGCCCCTGCAAAATACGCGGCATTGATGTATCCCCACCATGCCTCGCTCTTGTGCAAGACCTGCTGAGCGAAGGCAAGCGTGAACGCGCCTACCCAAACTGAGCCTCCTAGCAGGTCAATCATATCCATGAAAATAAGAGCCTTCAGTCTGCGGCTGGCTCCAATAAGACTCCAGCCCTCACGCAGTATTTCTTTTTTACGTTTAGGAGGCACCGCCGGGCTCTCTGATTCCGGGGCATACAGCTTATCTTCCAACTGCGCAGGAGGCAAGTCATGCTGTCCTTGTCCCGGCTCAGTTACAGCCTCAGCAGCCAAGGCATCTTCATTTTGCACCCTTGTTCCTGGATGAAGCAAATAATGGGCTTTGCCCTCTAGGGGATCTCGAATCAAGCTGGTGAAGATCAGCGCTATCATATACAGACCGCCAGCCACCAGCAGTGTTTTTTCCGAGCCCAGCATAGCTACGAGTACACCACTAAGCCCCCACCCCGCTAGTTGCACTGTCTGATCGCTGACCGATACCAGACTGTTGGCCCGCATGAGTCCTTCCCCGGAAGCAAGACGGGGAATCAGCGCATTGCGCGCAGGGGTGGTCCAGCCGTCCAGAAAGGACATAGCAGCCACCAACGCAAACACAACTACCCATACGGGCTCTGTGCCTGCTGACCACAAGTGGCCCAGCAGAATGGCGAAGAAAGCCAGTTGTCCGAACTGAGAAACGAATAAAATAAATGGAAGCTGGAATCGGGCCAAAATGAGCGGGGCCAAAAAGCCGCTGATCATCTGTGCCCCCATTCGCAGCAACGGAACGAGCACCGAAGAAAAGATCGAATCTGTCTCATGAAAAACCAAAGACACAAGTGCCATAATGTACAGAATGTCGGCCGCATTGGACATCGTCTGCGTGCCAAGCAAATAGGTAAAGGAACGCTTGTGCATATAAGTTAGAATACTCCTTTATTAATGTAGCTTTTTTACAGCAAAATCATTAGGTCCATTTTAAAGTTACCCGAAGATTGCCAGTACTTCCGAGATCCGTAATCTGATAGGAAATGGATTTCAAGCCAAGTTGATACAAGGACTGTAAATCCTCCTTAAGACTCCGCTCTGTTCCTTGATAGCCAAAGGTAAGGGATGTTCCTCCCTTATTTATCATTTTATGAACCTGTTCCTTGATATCAGCGGATGATTTGACCAGCCCTTTGCCGTCTTGCAATGGATATTCCAGGTTATTGTACAGTTTTTGATACACGGCGGCCTTGGATCCTCCAGCGGCTATTAATGCTGATAAGGTTTCGCGATATGATGTGTTCGCCTGAGGGTATGGTTTAACCCATGAGTGATCCCGCCGCATCTCTGAATCAGTCAGCAGATAATATGAAGTGCTAACCTCGTTCGCGCGATCAGGGGTCGGGTCATCCCATGTCGTATCCATGTGATACCATCGGCCATCTAATAAAACAAGATTCCATGCATGTAGCTGCCCTCCTGCTCTACCCTCCACAATCCGATTCGTAATGCCTGCTCGTTCGAGCATTTTATAGGCCAACAGTGAATAACCCTGGCAGACCGTGCTTCCCGTTTTCAAACCATCGTAAGCTGTGTACTTTTGCTGGGCTTCATCATACTTCAGGCGTACGACGATCCAGTCATGAATGGCCTTCACCTTCTCGTGATCCGTCATTCCCTTGGTAATGATATCCCCCAGCACAGCCTGCACGGTGCTATCCACATATGCCGTCTGTTCCTTCGTCTCCCGGTAGCTTAAACGAATCGTAACCTGGGCGGAGGTGGTTGTGCCGGTATAGCTGAATGCGTAGCTTTTGATCGTATAATTCACATACGGATCGCTCTCCATAGCCTGTTGGATGGCGGTCTGTAACTGCTGCTTGAGACCGTTCACTCGCCCCTGATATGTAAAGGTCAGCGTTTCACTCCGCGTAGCCATTGCCTGTAAAAGCTTGTTCTGAAGCTGTTGCGAGGATACGGAGGGAGCCGGTTTGACCGACGCCGCATACACATCGTTGCCCCACTCCACAGCCTGCGGCAGCAACACAGCCAGCGCCGCACCTGCAACCAGACATTTTACAAGCCTAACCCCGATTTTTCTGTTCATACAGAGCGTTCCTGCCCTTCTTAGCATAGTTGTAAACAGCTCTATCTTACCATAAAAACAGGTGCCCCAAACGCTCTAGTTTTGTCGGTTATAGACGAGTAAGCGTGCAGTTCAAGGCAGGTTGTGACACTTTACTCTGTTATATAACAGAGACGGATAACCATAGACATGTCGTTCGCAGAGATATTTATCACAGCAATCAAGTCATTCTCATGATATGGTACTGGCATCGGAAGTAAATGATATTGATTCTCATTCTAGATCAGAAAGGCTGAGCAACATGCCAGAATGTATCTCACTCCTTCGTACGCCATTAGGTCAGACTGTGCGTGTGCAATCTCTTGCACCTCTTCATCCCTCATTGCGCCGTCGCTTAACAGACATGGGCATCAACGAAGGCTCTATTATACGCTTAAAAAAAATCAGTTTATTGGGCGGCCCGATTGTTATTGAATGCAACGGCCAGCTGGTCGGCCTCCGTCAAAATCAAGTGAAGCAACTGGAGGTCGTTCCGACATGGACATGATCGCTCTTTTCGGCAATCCCAATACAGGGAAAACCTCATTATTCAACAAGCTGACCCGTACGTATGCAGAGGTAGGCAATTGGTCCGGTGTCACTGTGGAAAAGAAAACAGGAATTTTGCGTGATAAGTCTGCCGTATTGGTGGATTTGCCGGGTGCCTACTCATTACTCCCTCTGTCGCTGGATGAAGGTGTCGCAACCCGTTATTTGCTGGAGGAACCGCCTGCGGCGCTGATTAACATCGTAGATGCCTCCCAGCTCCAGCGCAATCTTTATCTGACTGTACAACTATTGGAATACGGCCGGCCGCTTGTACTCGGCTTAAACATGACTGATGTAGCTGATGCTACCGGTCTTCGGATAAACAAGGAACTGTTGGCTGATCAATTAGACGTTCCTATTATTCCTATGGTCGCACGTACAGGTAGCGGAAGTAAGCAAATGCTCGCTTCCCTTCGAGAGGTCAGACATACATCCAATGCTTTTCAACTGGATTATGGTCCTGCCATCGAAGCTGCTATAGCGGATATTTGCAGCTTGCTGCCGAATACATCTGTGCCTCAGCTTCGGTGGGCTGCACTGCAATGTCTGGAAAACAATCCGGTCGTCATGGAATGGATAACGAATGAGAAACAGCGCCAACAAGTAACTGCACGCATCCAGCGCTGCGAGGAAGAGCTTCTTAGAGAGGGTCATGCCAGCACCCCTGCTCAGTATATTCGCTCTGTACGAACAGCATGGATTGCTGAGCTGTGCTCCAAAGCAATTGACACCTCCAAACTCAGACCTCACAGCCTGACAGATAAGCTGGATGCACTGCTTACTCATCGGTATTTAGGCATTCCGATCTTTTTGCTGCTGATGTACGCTACCTTTAAGTTCACCTTTGATTGGGCGGGTACAATTCTCTCAGATATGCTGGATGAATTTTTTTCGGGGACACTCAGCAGCTGGATTTCTGAGTTACTCGTTCACTTGAATGCGTCCGCTTTTACGCAAAGTCTAGTCGTGGACGGCATTGTGGCTGGGGTCGGGGGTGTGCTTGTTTTTCTGCCTCAAATTGCTATTTTATTTCTGATTATCTCGGTGATCGAGGATTCCGGGTATATGGCACGGGTCACGATACTCATGGATCGCTTGATGCAAGCTGTGGGCTTGAACGGGAAAAGCTTCATTCCCTTCATCATCGGGTTTGGCTGTAATGTTCCGGCAATTATGGCGGCACGCACGATTGAACAACCAAGAGAGCGCCTTATTACAACGTTGCTGGTACCCTTTATGTCATGCTCGGCCCGCTTACCGGTGTATGCGTTGTTTGCAGGTGTGTTTTTCCCATCACATGCAGCAAGCATTATCATGCTGATGTATGTGCTAGGGATCACCGTGTCGCTCATACTTGCCAAAATATTTTCCAAAGTATCTATTTTATCGGGTGAGCCTTCCCTCTTTATCGTGGAGCTTCCTCCCTATCGGGTGCCGCAGGCTCTTACATTATTTCGCAGCACCTGGGAGAAGGTCAAAGGCTTCGTCCGCAAAGCCGGAACGATTATTCTTGCAGGCTCCGTTGGCATCTGGCTCTTGTCCAATTTCGGTCCGCAAGGCTTCGGCGTAGAAATGGATGACAGCCTGCTCGCTACGATTGGAGGATGGTTTGCACCTCTATTGGCTCCTCTTGGTTTTGGCACCTGGCAAGCAGGCGCGTCTCTGCTCACAGGTTTTATGGCCAAAGAGGTTATCGTATCAACCATGAATATCATTTACCACGTTCCAGATATGCAGGGATTGGAGCTGCAAGTCAGTCATGCTTTTACACCGCTTGCCTCCTTTAGCTTTATGGTGTTCATTCTGTTGTATGTGCCATGTCTGGCTACTGTAGCGGTTATTCGCAAAGAGACACTCTCCTGGCGCTGGACCGCCTTTTCTGTGTTCTATCCTTTGACTGTTGCCTATATCATCACTGTTTTGATCTATCAGTGTGGCAGATTATTAGGTTGGGGTTAAGTCAGACCCTAAAGTATATAAAAGGAAGTGGATTCCATGGTCAATATCATTATTTTATTGGTGATCCTCGGTTATAGTGCATGGGTTTTAGTACGATTTTTGCGAAAAAGCCGCCAAGGCGCCTGTGCTGGCTGTTCATCAAGCAAGTCATGTCCAGGCTGTGCCGTGAGCTCGGTGAATGAAGGTCATGCAAAAATGAAGAAAAGTATTTAACTCATACAGTCATTACATGGAGAAAGCGGCTTTGGAGGTTCCACCCCCAAAGCCGCTTCTCATTTACGCTCAATATCTCACCGTATTAACGGTAAACCGCCAAATGCTCACTTAGCTCCCGCGTATGCAGATATACTTCACGGTATAGCTCGTATAAGCCCTCATACTGAGCCACACGTTCCGGATTCGGTGTATATCTTGCTGCTTCACGCAGAAAAGCTTCAGCACACGCTTGCAGCGATTCAAACCACCCACTACCATAAGCAGCCAGCATAGCTGCTCCCAAGGCAGGTCCCTGCTCACTTTCCAGCTTGACGATATCTGCGTTAAAAATATCGGCCTGCATTTGCAGCCATGCCTCATTACGCGCACCACCGCCGATGGAAATCACTTCATTCACCGTTTTGCCTGTGCCCCTGAGAATATCAATGGATTCCTTGAGCGAAAACGTAATTCCCTCCAGCACCGCCCGTGTAAAATGCGCAAGCTTGTGCCCTGCATCCATCCCGATAAAGCTGCCTCGAATAGTAGCATCCGGATGAGGGGTGCGTTCGCCCACAATATAAGGCGTGAACAGCAACCCGCGGCTGCCTGGCTCGACCGAGTCCACATCTTCCAACAATGCGTCAAAAGAATGCTCCGGCGCAAAGGTATCCTTAAACCAGGTCAAGCTGTATCCGGCCGCGAGTGTAACCCCCATGATATAATAAGCATCCTGCTCACTATGATTAAAAAAATGGGCTCGTCCCTGAACGTCGATCTCCTTGCGCTCCTCATAGGAAAGCACAACTCCTGAAGTGCCGATGCTGCACAAAGTGCGGCCCTCGCTCAAAATACCAGCGCCAATCGCTCCACATGCGTTGTCTGCTCCGCCAGCATAGACCTTGGTTTCATGCAAAAGCCCGCTCTGCTCGGCAATCTCCGGCAGTAGCGTGCCCGTCTGGTCAAAGGATTCCACCAGCCGCGGGAACAGCGACAACGGCAGATCAAACGCAGTAGCGATTTCTTCGCTCCACTGCTTGTTCGCGATATCCAGCAGTAGCGTGCCCGCCGCATCCGAATACTCCATCGCCAACTCTCCTGTGAGACAGTAGCGCACATAATCTTTGGGCAGCATAAAATGGGCTGCACGAGCCAGCACATCTGGCTCATGCTCCTGCACCCACAGCAGCTTGGGCAGCGTAAAGCCTTCCAGCGCACGGTTGCGTGCGATCCTCAGCAGCGCTGGTCCAAGCTGTTCTTCAATACGGCGGCATTGCGCCGTTGTGCGCGTATCATTCCACAGAATAGCCGGACGTAGCACTTTTCCTTCCTTGTCAGTCAGCACAAGCCCGTGCATCTGCCCCGAAAAGCTAATGCCGTCCACAGCATCTGTTCCGCCGATTCCGGCCTTCTCCACAAGCTCTTTCAACGATGC
Organism: Paenibacillus ottowii; assembly: GCF_050516475.1. NCBI lineage: Bacteria > Bacillati > Bacillota > Bacilli > Caryophanales > Paenibacillaceae > Paenibacillus > Paenibacillus ottowii. The sequence continues at coordinate 4,493,747 of NZ_CP191577.1, forward strand.
TAACGTCCCACGCACCCAGTCTTCAGGATGCTGTTCGCTATACCCTGCCTTCGGCTGAAGAAGAGGATATGACTGAGAGGTTTCATAAGCCACTTGTCCCTTACGGTTGACCAGCACCGTTTTGACTGCACTAGTACCCAAATCCACGCCGATGACATAGCGCTCCTGCTCCTGGTTTACCGTCTCCTGCATTGGAGTTCCTCCTTCCCTGTGATCGTGCAGCCCTTATTCGTATATCAATTCCGGCATTAATCAGCCAAAATGTATTGGTTTAATTTTGCTTTCAGATATTCCTGACGACCGGACACGTTTTTGCGTGGTGCTTCGTTCGCCAGAGCATATTCAGCCAGAGAAGCAAGCGTTGCTTTTCCGGATACGATGTCTGCTCCAATGCCTTCTTTAAAGCTGCTGTAGCGCTTCTCAATAAAGTCCTCAAACACACGGTCCTCGATCAGTTTGGCGGCTACCTTCAAACCTTTCGCATACGTATCCATACCTGCGATGTGCGCCAGGAACAAGTCTTCTGGCTCAAACGATGCTCTGCGCACCTTGGCGTCAAAGTTGATACCGCCACGGCCCAGGCCTCCATTTTGCAGCACTTCATACATAGTTAGTGTGGCATCATACAGATCAACCGGGAATTCGTCCGTATCCCAGCCCAGCAGCAAATCTCCTTGGTTGGCATCCAGTGATCCCAACATGCCGTTAATCCGTGCTACACGCACTTCATGGTCAAAAGTATGACCTGCCAAGGTTGCATGGTTAGCCTCCAGATTAAGCTTGAAATGCTGGTCCAGATCATATTTTTGCAGGAAGGCAATCGTCGTCGCCGCGTCAAAATCATACTGATGCTTGGTTGGCTCCTTCGGTTTTGGCTCGATCAGGAACTGAGCGTCAAAGCCGATTTCACGCGCGTAATCTACCGCCATATGGAACATCCGTCCCAGATTGTCCTGCTCCAGCTTCAAATCTGTATTCAGCAGTGTTTCGTAGCCTTCACGGCCTCCCCAGAAGACATAGTTATCTGCGCCCAGACGTTTGCCCACTTCCAGTCCTTTTTTAATTTGAGCAGCTGCGTGTGCGTATACATCTGCATTGCAAGTGGTCGCAGCCCCATGCAAATAGCGTGGGTGGCTAAACATATTCGCTGTGTTCCACAGCAGTTTTTTGCCCGTAGCTTTCATGTGCTCCTCAATCAGGTCCACGATCGTATCCAGATTGCTGTAAAATTCTTTTAGTGATGCGCCTTCAGGTGCAATATCCACATCGTGGAAGGCGAAATAAGGTAAATTTAGCTTATCCAGCAGTTCAAAGGCAGCTTCCACACGTGCCTTCGCCAAATCCAGTCCAGTAAACTTGGACCATGGACGTTCCGCAGTCTCTACTCCAAAAGGATCAGAACCGCCCGCAACCAGCGTATGCCAATAGGCCATGCTAAAACGCAAATGCTCCTCCATCGTTTTTCCCGCTACAATTTCCTGTGGATTATAAAATTTGAACGCAAAAGGATTATCAGATTGCTTGCCCTCAAAGTTAATTTTGGATACCTGTTCGAAATAAGCCATTATAAGTTCCTCCTTTGTAGTAAACGTTTACAAAAATGATTCTAGCACAGCCAAGAAACTTTGTCTATTGCTTAAACTAAGTTTATTTTTATGATATAATAACGGGAATTACATCAACAGGAAGTGAAATAACCATGAATGTTACTGGCGATCAGGCGCTTGTCAAAAAGCTGAATAAATCTATCGTATTGGAGCGAATCCGCCTTCATGCCCCTCTATCCCGGGCACAGCTATCCAGTCAAACTGGATTAAACAAAGCCACCGTGTCCAACCTGGTTGCAGAGTTGATCACCGATGGATTGGTGTATGAAACAGGATTAGGAGAATCCAGCGGTGGACGTAAACCTTTAATGCTGCTATTCAACAGCCGTGCAGGCTTTGTACTCGGTATCGAGGTTAGCGTACAGTACATTAAAGGCGCTCTGACCGATCTATCAGGTACCATTGAAACAGAGCTTACCCTTTCCTTAACCCAGCATGATCCTGGCTTTATTATCGAACAGATTCGTAAGCTCATTCACGAGCTCATGCAGGCCACTCCTCCCTCCCCGCACGGTATTGTTGGCATTGGGCTGGGGGTACCGGGTATGGTGGATGAAGCCGGAAATGTTTTATTCGCGCCCAATCTGGGCTGGGAAGAGGTTCCGCTGCGGCAGCAACTTGAAAGAGAGCTGGGTCTTCCCGTAGTGGTGGATAATGAGGCCAACGTCGGTGCACAAGGCGAATTGTACTATGGTATGGACGCTGATCATCGGCAGCTGGCGCGGGATCTGGTCTACATCAGTGCAGGGTCCGGGATCGGGACTGGAATCATTATTGATGGCAAGCCGTACCAAGGGGCGTGGGGGTATGCTGGAGAAAGCGGCCATATGTCCATTGACTGGAACGGACGCCTCTGCTCCTGTGGCAGCCGAGGCTGCTGGGAGCTATATGCCTCGGAGAAGGCGTATGTAGCATCGTCATTGAAGCTGCCCGCACATAATACAGCGGATTTACTACCGTTTGCGCAGCAAGGTGATGCGAATACATTAAGCGTCCTTGATGAAATCGGGCGCTATTTGGGTGTGGGGATTACCAACATTGTGAACAGTCTCAATCCCGGAATGCTTATGATCGGCGGTCCACTGGCGGAAGCCAGACCTTGGCTGGAGCAAAGTATGCGTGCAGTGATCGAAGAGCGTGCACTGCCCTATCACCGGCGGCAACTGCAGATTCGTTTCTCCGCGCTTGGCAGCCGCTCGACGATGCTAGGTGCCGCCTATGCAGCAACAGCTCCTTTTCTCGGGCGCGTGCGCGTATCTTTATAAAAAAAAGCGTACGGGAACTCTCAGGTTCCCGTACGCCCATATTAAGCGTTCAGCACTTTTTCAAACTTGGTTTTGTTCATACCGGAAATACGTTCTTCCCCGATCAAAGTCAATGGAACAGCACGAATGCCCATATCCCAAACCTCTTGAGCAAATGCTTCATTCGTTTCAATGTTGCGTTCTTCGTATTCTACGCCTTTTTCAGCTAAGTAGCTTTTTACTTGACGGCAATGCGGGCAGTTTGTAGATGTGTATACGATTGCTTTTTCCATGAATATCACCTCATCATTTATTTTGTTACATCTATATTTAACCATACTTGCAAGTATTACAAGGCCAGTGCGCTATGCTCCAGACTTTCAATGTATTTCTCGCTGTCCATAGCAGCCATACAGCCACTGCCTGCTGCGGTAATCGCTTGTCTGTAGCGTGTATCCTGTACGTCGCCACAAGCGAAGACGCCAGGCACGTTTGTTTCGGAAGTACCCGGATTTACAACGATATAACCGTTCGCATCCGTGGTAATTTGTCCTTCTAGGAAGCCTGTATTCGGATGATGACCAATTGCCACGAATACGCCACTGACTGTAATGATTTCCTCTTCCCCTGTTGCATTATTCAGCACTTTCAAGCCAGTTACTCCGTTTTCGTCAGCGATCACTTCTACAGGAGTACGATTGAGCGCCCATTCAATTTTACTGTTCGCACGAGCACGATCCTGCATAATCTTAGATGCCCGCAATTCTTCACGGCGATGTACCAATGTTACTTTGGAGGCAAAACGAGTCAGGAAATTAGCTTCTTCCAGTGCAGAGTCCCCACCGCCGATAACAACGATTTCTTTGCCACGGAAGAAGAATCCGTCACAGGTAGCGCAAGTGCTCACGCCACGTCCGATATTGTCCTGCTCACCGGGAATCCCAAGGTATTTGGCAGTTGCCCCTGTGGAGATAATCAGCGTATCGGTAACCAGTTCACCCAACCCTTCTACATCCAGTGTAAATGGACGAGCAGTTGTGTCTACCTTGTTCACCCAGCCTGTACGGAATTCAGCGCCAAAACGCTCCGCTTGCTTACGCATATTATCCATCAGATCGGGTCCCATGATTCCTTCAGGAAAGCCTGGGAAATTTTCGACTTCCGTAGTCGTCGTTAATTGTCCGCCTGGCTGTGGTCCTTCGATCACCAGCGGATTCATGTTAGCGCGTGCCAGGTAAATAGCGGCGGTCAAACCGGCAGGGCCGGTGCCTATAATAATGGACTTGTACATATCTTGGTTCCTCCTAAAATATCATAAGTATTATATAGCAAGTTTTCCGGTACCGGGCGCTGGGCTGCTGCATATAATCTAAGAGTAGTTCCGCCAGCAAAGCTTATATCAAAGTGTGGACACCCGGATGTAGAAAAAACGAATCACTTGTGTGTAGCCTTTTATGACTTAGACTGATTCTAAATCCTAATTTCATTATGCGGAAAGAGCTGTAAACAGTCAAATGAAGTTTTCATGAAGCGAAGTTTAAAGTATGGAGGGATTATCCCGATTATGAGTGATGTTTTCGTAGGTAGCTTAATTTCTGCCCTGTCCACTGGACTCGGCGCCGTGCCTATATTGTTTATGCGCAATGTCACGCATCGGCTTCGCGATGTTCTACTGGCTTATGCCGCAGGAATCATGACCTCTGCATCCGTGTATAATCTGATTCCGGAAGCGATCCAGCATGCCAATTGGTTCGTGCTGACTGTGGGGATCTTGCTCGGCTGCCTCGTATTACTGGTGATGGAAATGTATATCCCCCATGCGGATCTGGAGGACCCGGATTCCAAGACCTTTCAACTGGAGTCCAAATCTTTTCTAATTATTGCAGCCATTACCCTGCACAACTTGCCGGAAGGGCTCTCCGTTGGGGTCAGCTACGCGAGTGAAACTCAGAATCTTGGCAATCTCATTGCCTTTTCTATCGGTCTGCAAAATGCCCCGGAAGGCTTTATCGTAGCACTATTCCTTGTGAATCAAAACATCGGACGATTCAAGGCATTGGGTATTGCCACCCTAACAGGAGCTGTGGAAATCATCACCAGTCTAATCGGTTTTTATCTGAGCAGCTGGGTGAACGGACTCGTGCCGTACGGTCTTGCTTTTGCCGCCGGAGCTATGATGTTTATCGTCTACAAGGAACTGATTCCCGAAAGTCACGGGGACGGCAACCAGCGAATCGCCACATTTTCTTTTATTCTTGGCTTGATTACGATGATCGGACTAACCGAATGGCTATAGCCGTCCAACACAAAAAGGCTGCTTTCTGCCTGTAATTCAGACAGAAAGCAGCCTTTTTGCCATGTACAAATGAAGGGATCTCATTTTTTTTGGTTCATGGAGCGAAGTGCTTCCCGGTACTTCTCGTCCTCACTTTTGAAAGCTTCCTTTTCTCCATTGGATTTCGGGGAACTTCCATCCTTTTCTTTGTCTTTTCCAGCAAAACCACGCAAAGCCGCACGATAATCCTGATCCCCGTAAGCACCTTCTGTGTTTTTGCGATCTTTTTCCATCTTCATGTCCGTATGAATATCAGGCAACTTCTGATGCTCCTGGGCACGTTGTTTTTCAACACCGGAATCCTTAGGCTGCATCTCTCCGGTATGTTCCGTTAATTCATGCGCCTTGGGTTCCACCTGCACGGGATAAGGTCGTTTACTTCTTTGCTTGGAATCCTCTTGGTTGGGGCGTTTCTTGGCCGAGGACTTGCGCGTCATCTTCGTATTAAATACCAGCAAAAAGATCAAGGCAACCACAGCTACTCCGATAAAAGCAATGGTCATCGGCGGCCTCCTATTCTCTTTCAGCGCTACGGTACCGTCCTGCCATCTCAGCGACCCGTTTGCCCAAAGAGCGACCTAACGCAAGATCATCATCCTTTGGAAGGTTGGGTGGTCCATCGGGATCTGTCTCCACCGGACATGTTACCCCTACACCGTAATAGGAGCCATAGAGGGCATTTTCCGCGATACTAGCTGGCAGTCCAACAATAATCATGCCTTGATGAAGCATAGGAGTAATCAAATTCAACAGCGTTGATTCCAATCCACCATGAACGGTAGCGGTTGTGCAAAATACTGCACCGATTTTGTCCACCAGCTTGCCCTGCGCCCATAGATACCCGAGCTTGTCAATCCAGTTCTTCAAACCGCTGCTGATGGTACCAAAATGACCTGGACACCCCCAGATAATCGCGTCCACGTTTACTAGTTCATTCACGTCGGCCTCATTTACATGCTTTAACAGTACTTCTGTGTGATCCAGACGTGCCCCTTCTGCGATTGAGCGAGCGAGATGTTCGGTATGTCCATTTTCACTGTCATATACAATCATAATTCTGGTCGTCATTATCCGCATCATCCTTTATCAGCAAGATCATCCTTTTTGCATACGCTCTTAACCTTTCCCAAAATCGATCTGAATATTATGAATGGTTTGACGCATACTTTGAACATTCAAAAACACTAGGGAGGCATGCACAATATGAATTCGCGCGCCATATTAGTTAATCTGCTGGTAATTATTATTATTCTGGCAGGAGGTGGAGCCGCCGCCTACTACTACAACCAGTCCGCCAACTACATAAAAACCGACAATGCACAAGTGAGCGGACAAGCGGTTACTGTTGCCTCTCCAAGCGCAGGAAAGCTCACAGGCTGGAACGCTGAAGTTGGTAAAACGTACACCGCTGGCAGCACGCTTGGTAGTGTAGAGGGAGGCGGAAGCCGGATCAGCGTTACGATCCCGACTGACGGTACGATCGTACAGCAAACTGCTGTCAATAACTCGATTGTCGGTGCGGGCACACCGTTAGCGAAGGCTTTTGATCTGAACAACCTTTGGATTACGGCCAATATAGATGAAACGGCTGTACAGGATCTCCAAGTAGGACAAACCGTAGATGTGTATATCGATGCTTACCCGGATACGTCCTTGACCGGCAAACTCGAAAAGATCGGTCTGGCGACCGCAGCCACCTTTTCATTGCTGCCCACTTCCAATACCACTGCCAACTATACCAAGGTGACGCAGGTCGTGCCGGTTACCATTTCCATTCAAGGTTACAAGGGTCTGGGGATTATCCCGGGAATGAGTGCAACGATTAGAGTTCACAAGTAGGAGGCTGTCATGGATCAAAAAATGTCCGTCGGACGTATTCTGTCCGTACTGCTGCTGGGCGCCTTCATTTCGATTTTGAATCAAACGCTGCTCAACGTGGCTATTCCACACCTGATGAATGACTTCAATGTGTCTGCCACAACCGTTCAATGGTTATCCACCGGATATATGCTGACGAACGGAATCCTGATTCCAATCACCGCTTTTCTCATTGAATCCTTTGGAACACGTGCGCTGTTCATATCCGCGATGGGTTTGTTTACTGCCGGGTCTGTCGTCTGCACGATCAGCACTGGCTTTGCGCCTATGCTGGTTGGACGCGTCATCCAAGCCAGCGGCGCCGGCATCATCATGCCTGTGGTGATGAACGTGTTCCTGACTGTATTTCCTCCCGAAAAACGGGGCGCAGCTATGGGAACCATGGGGATCGCCATGATGTTCGCCCCGGCGGTAGGGCCAACTTTATCCGGGTGGATTGTGGAGCACTACAGTTGGCGGCTGTTATTTTTGTTAGTCATTCCGCTGGCGATCATTGATATTCTATTTGCTGTACGCTGGCTCAAAAATGTGTCCAAGCTGACAAAACCGAGTTTTGACCTGCTGGGAACCATTTTTTCCACTCTTGGCTTTGGTCTTCTCCTGTATGGCTTTAGTTCAGCCGGAGACAAGGGCTGGAGTAGCAATATAGTCATACTCTCGCTCGCTTTCGGGATCTTGTTTATTGTATTTTTTGTCGTACGCGAGCTGAACATGTTGGAGCCTATGCTGGAGTTCCGTGTATTTAAATACGACATTTTTACGGTATCTACGCTGGTTGGGGCTACCGTCAATATGACTATGTTCGGCGGGATGCTGCTGCTGCCGATTTATTTGCAAAATATACGCGGCTTTACGCCGCTGCAATCCGGTCTGCTGCTGTTGCCGGGTGCACTGCTGATGGGTGTGATGTCACCGATATCAGGGGCAATATTCGACCGCATTGGCGCAAGGCCGTTAGCGATCGTCGGGCTGATTATTACAGCAGTCACGACATGGGAATTCAGTCTGCTGACCGATGCCACCACTTATGGACATATCATGATAATCTACACGATTCGCAGCTTCGGGATGTCACTGCTGATGATGTCCGTTCAGACGGAAGGGCTAAACCAGCTGCCTGCCCATCTTGGCAGCCATGGTACTGCCATGTCCAACACGGTACGGCAAATTGCTGGATCTATTGGTACCGCTTGGCTCATTACGGTCATGAGCAGCCGAACTACGGTTCATTTGGCGGACTATGCAAATGTCGCTACCACAGCGAATGCTTCTGTAACGGAAGGCATATCCCAACTGGGACAAACCCTTGCGCAAACAGCGGGTATCTCTACGGAAAGCGGCTCTGCACTCGCCATACAACAAGTATACGGAAGTGCTGTTACGGAATCGACGATCCATGGGATTAATGATGCCTTCATCATTGCAACCGGAATTGCACTGGCGGGTCTATTGTTTTCCCTGTTCTTGCGGCGGTCTACACCGCGCCGCAGATAGGCGTAGCAATTGCGAATTAGAGATGGTATGAACTTGCCTTGCCTGCAAAGTAGACTGACACAGCAAAAAGGAGCATTGAACCCTCTTAGATTGTAAGAGGGTTCAATGCTCCTGCCTATGTGTAAACTTGTGATTTGTGAATTGGATAGTTAGTCTTATGACCGCAATAAACGCAGACCGTTCAAAATGACAAGGAGCGTGCTACCTTCATGTCCAATGACCCCAAAAGGCAGGGCTATATTTTGTACAAAGTTGCTAATCACCAGCAGCATAATCACACTTACCGCGAAGATCATATTTTGTTTGACCACCCGCTGCGCCTTGCGCGCCAATGCGATCGTCGGAGCAATCTCCTCGATTCCGTCATTCATTAGCACCACGTCTGCGACCTCCAGTGCTGCTCCACTGCCGTGCATTCCCATGCCCAGCCCTACAGTCGCTGCGGTCAAAGCCGGGGCATCATTCACACCGTCGCCGACCATGACGACATGCCCGTATTCCTCCCGCAGCATGCGAATATGGCTGACTTTGTCCTCCGGCATTAAGCCGGCATATACGGCGTCAACTCCAGCCTGCGCCGCGATTACGGCAGCCGTGTCCGGCCGGTCTCCAGTCAGCATGACGACCCGGATCCCCTGTGCTTGCAGGCGTTTCACGGACTCACGCGCCTGGGGACGCAGCTCGTCACGCAGCGCCAGCATTCCGACAATCCGATCATCTGCGAGAATAATGGATACGGTTTTGCCCTCAGCTTCCAGTCGGGCTCGGCTCTCCACCCACTCTGGCTCTGCCAGAAGTCCAGGTTCATCCAGCACATTGGTGCGGCCAATTTTCCATTTGACCCCGCCTATAGTGCCTTCCATTCCCCATCCGGTAAGTGCCTGCACTTGCTCAGCTGTGAGAAGCTCCCTCTGTCCTAATTCAGCTTCGGCTTTGGCTACAATTGCTCGTGCCAACGGATGTAAGGAATAGCTTTCGATTGTTGCGACCATGTGCAATAGCTCATCAGCATCGTAATCTGGGGCGGTGATCCAATCCGTGACCACAGGAGAACCCTTCGTTAACGTGCCTGTTTTGTCAAAAGCAACGACAGATGTCAGCGCCATATTCTCTACATGTGCGCCACCTTTGAACAGAATGCCTCGCCGGGCACGGTTGGAAATAGCGGATAGCATCACCGGCATAATGGACGACACGAGCGCACAAGGTGAAGCCACCACAAGGAATACCATCGCCTTGTAAAACGCCGCTGCCCATGTCCAGTCCAATACAAGGGGCGCACCCACAATGACAATCAGCGTGACAGCAACAACAATTCGGGCGTATACCGATTCAAATGTTTTAATAAACCGCTGCGAATCGGGAACTTCGGTCCGTGCCTCTTCTACCATCCGAATGATCTTTGAAAATAAAGTATCTTCCGAGGACTGGCTGACTTCTACATACAGCACGCCTTCTCCATTGATGGTGCCTGCATATACTTCGTCACCTGCCACCTTGTTTACCGGAACAGATTCTCCGGTAATGGATGCTTGATTCACGGCTGACACGCCCTTGGAGATTCGGCCGTCCGCCGGAATTAATTCACCGGGCTTAACCAGCAACAGGTCGCCTGGCAACAGCTGCTCAATGCCGACCGTTTCTGTTCCCTCGTGAGACAAACGCAGAGCCGTTTCCGGCTTCAACGCCATCAGCTCGGAAATATCCTTACTGCTGCGCTCGGTGGTATAGCTCTCCAGCGCACCACTGAGTGCAAAAATAAAGATCAGCATGGCTCCTTCATTCCAGTAGCCAATGGCTGCAGCTCCTAAAGACGCAGCGATCATGAGTAAATTAACATCCAAATCATGTTCCCGGATCAGGGTTTCAATCCCTTCCCTGGCTTTGGACCAGCCTCCAAGGGCATAAGACACCACATAGAGAACGACGGATAGCCATTGCCACCAATGTGAAGCCCCCCATGCCATCAGCATTAGCATTCCACTGCCTAGAGCAGCCTGCATCTCCTTATTTTTCAGCATACTTTTAAACTGAAATTTCGGCTTGCGATTCGGATCGGGTCGTCCGCTGCCACTGTTTTTTGTGAGTGCCCGGTTAGAGGGAGATAATGTATCTTGTAGTCGTTGAACTGCTTGCATCATGTCACGTTCCTTTCCTTTTTTGGTCTTTGTACTTGAATTTCACTGAGAATGATATCCATTGTTAAGTGCCCTAAAATAGCACATGCTGCTTCGGGAAGCCCGAAGCAGCATGTTTGGCAATGAGAATGATAATCATTTTTGCATCTATACAAATATTTTGGTTTAGAGAAACTTTTGTTTTATTATATACCCTTTCCTTTCTGCTTGTAAACTGGCAATACCCTAAAATAAAAAAATACCCGCGCAAACAACGCGGGTATCCTCAACATTTCAAAGCACTCAACCACTTAAATTCAGATTACCTTCAGGCTAAAGCGGAAACTTCCACGCATGGGCATGTGTGGTCCCTGCAATATGTTGTTGGTTGGCTTGCTGCTGCAGTCTCCAACGGGCAGCGGCAAGGCGTATAGCTGGAATTGCAGGGTCTGAACAAATGACGCCCGTCAGCTCATTTTCCCAGATCCTAATGCCGTCTAGAGACGGGTAAATTTCATCTATCGCCACCCATATAGGAAGCTCAGGCTTTATACGCCGAACAGCTTCCACTATGTGTTTTATCGTATCATTAGCATTCTCATGCCCATCAACAGTGGCTGGAATTAACTGCTCGCCAGCTTCGCTACCATGGGAAGATGGCGCTAGTATGACTTCTAAAATGACCGTGTCGGCAAAACGCGCCAAATCTGCAGCCTGAGCCGCCTGCTTGGTCTGCCGTGCGCTCACCTCGGATATGTTATCGGCATTGGCCGACTTCCTTGACTGTGCAGATTGTTCATCCCATGTTTGGCCTGCATTAGGCACCAAATTTGTATCCACCGTCATAAGCACGCCTACCCGATATGGAACGCACCTCAGACGGCCGCACAACGTTTGCTCGGCAACGCCGTCAATCCAGTCTCGGATGGTCTGGAACTGGTTTGCGTCAGCCGGATTGCGCACCATAATCTCCAGCCGTGGTTCTCCTCCCTGTCGCATGCTTCGCAACGCTGCACGCAGTAGGGCCTCCAACTGCATATCTTGCAGGCTTCCAATGCCCACTGCATTGTTCTGCTCAGTCAAAGCTATAGTCAACGGCAATCCGTCCAGCAACTCAAACAAGCCTTCGTACTCGGTTTCCAGCAGTCCAATGATCCGTCGGGACAGGTGTTCACATACTCCAGGCAAACCAGATGCTTTATTAAATGTTGTGTACGTTTCGGATGCACGGGAACCGGGGATAAGAATGGGACCAGGCTTCCCGTCAGGAGCATGAACCTTTTGTCCCGACTCCGCCACGTCCAGATAGGCATAGCATAATTCCCTCACGCGGCCGGATGCTTGCGACAAAGGACCATGTAGGAGACTATAACCATCAAGACTGCCTATTTCTGAGGCTTCCTCTGTACTTTTACGACTTATACTTGCAGGAGCGTCAGCATAAAGCCGTATGGAGGTGTGCCTGTATTCATCACTCCATTGCAGTAATGTGCCCATGGCCTGCCCCATATCATTGCTGTGATTCAGCACCGATTCTCCAAGTAATTCCGGGCTTACAGCCAGCAATGCTTCCGCTCGACTGATGGCCCCCTGCTCAGCTAAACCAACCAGCCAGCCCAATGGATCTTCCTCCTGTGCAGCAGATACTTGCTGGCTTCCTGCTCTTAGCGTCTCCATAGCCAATCTCCGTGCAGCAGACTCCATATCTGGCTCTGGAACATTGCAATCCCGGCTGTTTATGCTACCCAACAGCTCTGCGAATACATGCATCAGTTTAGCCTCCATGCTTATTAATCCATCCTTTCTTTCGTCAGGAAGTTGGCACCCACGAATTCGAGTCCCCCTCCAATTCAAGAAAACGCTTACTCATTATTGGACAACTGAATGTTACATGGACTTTACTTGTAAAGTCCCTACCTTAAACGTATTAGGCCCTCCCCACATTTATACATCTCTGCACAACTACTATATATGCCAAAATAGATCCCTATACTGCCTATAGCACACACATGTCTATACAAAAAAGTCAGCTATAAAAAACACCCCCTGTTTTCATAGGATGCTACATCCAATACTAACAGGGGGTGTCTCCTTTTTATTCGTTAGAGCTAACTTTCAGTACACGCATCACATTTAATACGGCTAGTAGTGTTACACCTACATCAGAAAATACAGCCTCCCACATGGTAGCAATACCAAATGCGCCTAATGTGAGAAATACAGCTTTGACACCTAGCGCAAATATAATGTTTTGCCATACGATACGGCGCGTGCGTTGGGCAATATGAATCGCCGTCACCAGCCTTGAGGGCTCGTCGTTCATGATTACGATATCTGCTGCCTCAATCGCTGCGTCCGAGCCCAAACCGCCCATCGCTACACCGACATCTGCCAAAGCAAGCACAGGCGTATCATTAATTCCATCACCTACAAACAGAATCTTATCGCTCGTTTTTTTACTTGCAGACAACTGCTCAATGGCTTCGGCTTTATGCTGAGGCAACAGCTCTGCCCGTACTTCATCCAAACCTAGCTGACGCCCTACAGCCTCGGCAACTGTCCGATTGTCGCCTGTTAGCATGATGGTTTTTGCTACGCCCAGCTTTTTCAGGGAAGCAATCGTCTTGGCCGCATCTTCCTTGACCTCATCCGATATCAGAATGCACCCGGCATACGTTCCGTCTACAGCCACATGTACGACCGTTCCTTCATCCAGTGATCCTGCTTGCTGCCCTGCATTCAAAGCAACATGCTCCCGCTCCATCAGCTTAGCGTTTCCAGCCAATACCAGGCGCCCATCTATTTGGGCCTGAATGCCATGGCCGGAGATTTCGCTATATTGCTGAACTCGCTCCGGTTGAAGTTCGTGACCATAAGCTTCTCGCAGGGACGCAGCGATAGGATGCGTGGAGTGCACCTCAGCCAATGCAGCGGTCTCCAGCAGGTTTTCCTTGGTAAAAGATTCGGCAGGATAAATCCCTGTCACATGGAAAACACCTTTGGTGAGCGTACCTGTTTTATCAAAAACAGCGTACTTCACATGATTCAGAGCTTCAAGATAATTCCCGCCCTTGATCAGCACACCTGAACGGGAGGCAGCCCCGATTCCTCCAAAGAAGCCCAGTGGAATAGACACTACCAGCGCACATGGACAAGAAATAACAAGGAAAACAAGCGCACGATATAACCAATCTGCAAATTGTGCCCCCGGCATAACAAGCGGGGGAACAACTGCCAGCAGCAACGCTACGATAACCACTACAGGTGTATAATATCTGGAAAATTTCGTGATAAACTTTTCCGTCGGTGCTTTTTTGGCACTCGCATTTTGCACCAGTTCCAAAATTTTAGAGACCGCGGATTCACTAAATTCTTTGCTGACCTCTACCGTCAGAAGTCCATTCGTATTCACAAATCCACTCATCACGCTGCTTCCCGGCTCAACGGTACGAGGCACAGATTCACCGGTTAACGCCGAGGTATCGACATGCGACTTGCCTTCTACAACCTTACCATCCAGCGGGATTTTCTCCCCCGGCTTGATCACGATCATATCTCCGACGCGAACCTCTTCTGGGGAAACCTTCCGTACGGACTCAGCGGTCTTCAGGTTGGCATAGTCCAGTCTAATATCCATCAAATCACTGATAGACTTGCGTGAACGGTTAACTGCAATGCCTTGGAATAGCTCTCCAATTTGATAAAAGAACATGACAGCCACGCCTTCGGGATATTCCCCAATAGCAAATGCGCCTACAGTAGCCAGCGTCATCAGGAAGTACTCGTCAAAGGCCATTCCACGTACCAAGCTGCGCACAGCCTGCAAGACAACATCACCGCCAACGATGATATATGCTACTAAAAATAGAGCCAGCTTGCCCACTCCTTCGACAGGTAACCACCAGGCAACTGCCGCAATAACCGCACCTATGGACAGACGTGCAATCATACGGCGCATACCGTCCGTGCCATGATCATGCGTATGCCCAGCATGATCATCATCTCCATGCGAATGAGAATGAGCATGGTCAGCTTCACCATGATCGTGCACTGCATGGTGATTGTGATGCATGTATGCATGATTACCATGGTCGTGCCCATCGTGCGCGCCGTGTGCTTCATGGCTATGACCACCATGACTGTGAGCAGCATGCTTTCCATCATTGTGATTATGTCCTGCACCTTGATGGTCATGGCCGCACGCGCAATCCTCTGCGCAGCTTGTCTCTACTGCACCAGCGTCACTTCGACTGTCCTCACGCAAGCTTCTACCAGCATTTTTGGCAACCATCCGAACATGAGGCTCAAGTCTGTGAATCTTCCGTTCTGTTTGGCGGAAAATCTCTTCTTGTTGATCCGAATTTGTGGTCATCGTCAACGTTTTTGTAACAAAATTGACCGAGCAATCCAGGACCCCTTCTATTTTACTGACACCATTTTCAATCTTTAAAGCACAGTTAGCGCAATCTAAACCTTCCAAAATCCATTCATGCCGTTCATTTCTTTTTAGAGCATCCATAATAATTGGCCTCCAATTAGCTATATATGAGCAACTGTTCATATATTATTTATTAAGGTCATTATATTCAGGTTTAGGGGCAAAAGTCAATGATTATAGCCCTTTTTAACGAAAAAAATTAAACTCAGAGTCAACACCAAAAGAGCGCCAATTGCTTGGCGCCCTACTGTTGGTTTGTCAAAATTCATTGATGTGATATGTGCTGATGGGTTTGCAAAAAAATCTGCTCCACATGATTATCATCCAGTGAATAAAACACTGTCTTGCCTTCCTTGCGTCGTTTGACAATACGCAGGTTGCGCAAATAACGAAGCTGGTGGGATACCGCAGATTGGCCCATGTTCAACACCTGTGTTAAATCATGAACACACAGTTCCTTTTGAGCCAGGGCATAAATCAACTTGATTCGTGTAGGGTCACCCAGCGCTTTAAACAGCTCCGACATTTTGTATGCGATGGAATCCTCAACTAGGGAAGATTTTATGCGCTCAATTTCCTGATCTGAACCGTGACAAGCCGGCTCGCAATCCAAAGCTTCCGTTTCAGAATTCATCCTTTTCACCCCGTGTATTTCGACTTGATGCTTTTATTATAGCAAATTCGTAGAATTTACGAATAGCTTAAATTACAGCTTGCCCTGTAACTGAAATTTTCTTAATTCAACGTTTGTAATACCTCATCATTGTAAGGAATTATTTCTTTTATCTGTTGATCACGTAGCTTTACTGCAAATGCGGGATCAACCAGCAATGCACGTCCAACTGCAACCAGATCAACTTCCTCTCGTTCTACTAGCTGCACAAGTTGTTCCAATCTGGCCTCTACACTACCGGATTGCTCAGTCTGACGATTATTGTTATTTTCGAAATCACTCAAAAAGGCTTTCTCCAAACCAATCGATCCTACTGTAATAACCGGCTTGCCTGTTATCTTTTTAGTCCAAGCTGCCAGGTTTAGATCTGATCCTTCAAATTCAGGTTCCCAGAAACGACGGCTTGAGCAATGGAATACATCCACCCCGGCTTGTACCAATGGAGCAAGGAACTGTTCAAGTTCCTGCGGTGTCTGTGCCAGCTTTTCTCCATAATGGTACATCTTCCACTGGGAGAATCGCAGGACAATTGGAAAATCCGGGCCTACTGCACGGCGACAAGCTTCAATGACCTCGACTGCAAACCGGGTACGCTGAACTAAATCGCCTCCATATTGATCGGTACGCTTATTCGTTTTGTCCCAGAAAAATTGGTCTATCAGATAGCCATGTGCTCCATGAAGCTCAATGCCGTCAAAACCTACCCGTTTGGCATCGGCAGCGGCCTGAGCAAAGGCTGCAATGATATCTGCTATCTCCGCCTCTGTCAATGGCTCAACTACCTTTTCACCAGCGGGAGAAATACCTGAAGGGCCGACAGGCAATGCCTCGGGATTCGGCTGGTTATCCGCACCTATTTTCCGGGCTGTGCCCACATGCCAAAGCTGCGGTATAATTTTGCCGCCTGCCGCATGGACTTCCTCTACTACCTTGGCCCAGCCCTTTAACCCCTCACCATAAAAATTAGGGATGCTTGTGTGTTCCACAGCTGCGGGATGATGAATAGCTGTTCCCTCCGTAATAATCAACCCAACAGCGTTTTCCGCTCGGCGCCGATAATATGCGGCAACCTCAGGCCCTGGAATACCTTGAGGAGAAAAATTCCGTGTCATGGGAGCCATAACGATCCGATTGGGAAGAGATAAGTTACCTAACTTAAAAGGTTTAAACAATATTTCGGTGTTCATGACGTTTTCCTCACTCTCGATTATTATTATCTTTTCCACTCTTCTGTTATACAATTCCATTTTACACACTTATAAACTTGAGTTCAAGGAGCCACAGTTTAATTTTAGGCAGGCTTTTTTACAAAAAAAAGAAGAAGCGACCTAAAGCCGCTCCCTCTTATCTAAAACTAGTGTGTTTCTATTAGTGTGCTACCATGTTGTATTCCATAATCCATACAGATCCGCCAACGACGGTCAACAGGATCACTACACCAAGAATCAAGGTCATAACATTCCAACGTGGTCCATTGCTTTCACGGATGTGCATGAAGAAGAATAGCTGAACCAGAAATTGCAGCACTGCCGCGGCTAAAATAACAACCATGGTCGAAGTGCGGCTTAACATATGATTCATCACCACGAAGAGAGGAATGATGGTCAGTACGATGGACAGAATAAACCCGATAACATAGGACTTCACTGAACCGTGAGACTCATCATGACCATGCGATCCTGCTCCTGATTGATGCTGTGCCATCTACATCACCCCCATCAAATAGACAACTGTCAGCAAGAAGATCCAGACAGCGTCCAAAAAGTGCCAGTACAAGCTCAATGCCGAAACCTTACCCTTTGTTTCAGGGATAAGCCCACGTTTTTTCACTTGGAACATGAGTCCAATCATCCAAACCAGACCCAAGGAAACGTGAAGTCCGTGTGTGCCGACTAGTGTGAAGAATGCCGACAGGAACGCACTGGTTCCGTAATTAGCTCCTTCGTGTACCATTTCAACAAACTCGTAAACTTCAAAACCGATAAAACCAAGACCCAGGATCGCCGTCACGATTAACCAGCTGATTAATCCCTTCATGCTTCCTTTGTTCATAGCCAACACAGCCAGACCACTTGTGAAGCTGCTTGTGAGCAAGAGGAACGTTTCAATAATAACGCCCGTCATGTTAAACAGCTCTGCGCCACCTGGTCCTCCGGCTGTGTTATTCCGAAGGACGACGAAGGTTGCGAACAAGGTACTGAACAGGATTACGTCCGTTACGAGGAAGATCCAAAAACCAAGCATCTTCAATTCTTGCGGATCGTGATGCCCGTGGTCATGATCATGGCTGTGATGTGCTGCAGCTTGTGCCATTATACAGACCCCCTTATTGCCGCTTCCGTGCGTTTTACTTCATCCGCAGGGATATAGTAGTCGCTATCATAGGAGAAGAACGAACGACAAATCATACAAATTGCCACACCGATCAGCCCTGGAATATAGAAGAACGACCATCCAAATACGAATCCGAAACCTGCAATGAAAAAGAATACCGACATAATGAATGGAATCGCCGAGTTTTTCGGCATATGAATCGCTTCAATTGGCGGTTGCTTTCTGAAAATACCTTTTGCACGTTTATCTTTTTCTGCCCACCAGTCATCGCGTTCTTCTACTTGCGGAATGGTAGCAAAATTGTATTCCGGTGCAGGTGAAGGAATCGACCATTCGAGCGTATGACCACCCCAAGGGTCGCCAGTTGTATCCTTCAGCTTGCGGTAATTTTTGATACCCAGAAGAATTTGAAGAACCTGGAACAAGAAACCAATCCCCATCAGGAATGCCCCAACGGTGGAAACCATGTTAAGCGGCTGCCAGCCAGTATCCCAGCCGTAAGTGCTCAGACGACGAGTCATCCCCATCAGACCGAGAGAATATTGCGGAATGAAACATACATAGAACCCAATATTCCAGAACCAGAAAGCCCATTTACCAGGCGTTTCAGGCAATGTGAAACCGAACATTTTAGGCCACCAGTAGTACAGACCTGCCAGGTAACCGAACACTACCCCACCGATCAGAGCGGAGTGAAAGTGAGCGATCAGGAAGTAACTGTTATGGAACTGGAAGTCAGCAGGCGCTACAGACAACATGACGCCCGTCAAACCTGCAATCAGGAAGTTCGGAATAAATGCAATAGACCACATCATCGGAGTTTTAAATTCAAGTTTACCCCGGTACATCGTGAACAGCCAGTTAAATACTTTAACCCCTGTCGGTATTGCGATAACCATTGTCGAAATCGCAAAGAATGCATTAACATCTGCGCCTGATCCCATCGTGAAGAAGTGATGCGCCCACGTGAAGAAGGACAGGATCGCAATCATAAACATGGCGTAAACCATGGATTTGTAACCAAACAATTTCTTTTTGGAGAATACGCTGATGACCTCGGAATAAATACCGAAAGCAGGCAATACTACAATGTATACCTCAGGGTGACCCCACATCCAGATCAAGTTGATATACATCATCGGGTTACCGCCGAAATCAAGGGTAAAGAAGTGTCCCCCTCCGAAGCGGTCAAGGAATAGCAATGCTAAAGTAACCGTCAGAATCGGGAACGCGAAAATGATAATAACACATGATGAAAATACGGACCACGTAAAGACAGGCATTTTCATCCATGTCATACCAGGTGCACGCATTTTAATAATGGTAACAATAAAGTTGATCCCTGTAGCCAATGAACCTATACCGGAAATCTGAATCCCCCAGATATAGAAGTTCTGACCGACGCCAGGACTAAATTGTAGCTCTGAAAGCGGTGGATAACTCAACCAGCCTGCATCTGGCGAACCGCCGATAACGAAGGACAAGTTGAACAACATCGCACCCATAAAGAAAAGCCAGAAACTCAATGCGTTCAGGAAAGGAAACGCAACGTCGCGCGCACCAATTTGCAGGGGGACAGCGATATTAAACAAACCAAACATCAACGGCATCGCCATAAACAAGATCATGATTGTGCCGTGAGTGGTGAAAATCTGGTTGTAATGCTCAGGATGCAGGAGTGTCACATCCGGTGTAGCAAGTTGAATACGCATCAATAATGCATCCACGCCTCCGCGGAATAACATCAAGATGGCCGCAAGAATATACATAATACCGACTTTTTTATGGTCAACCGTAGTCAACCAGTTTTTCCAAAGCCAGCCCCATTTTTTGAAATAAGTGAGCACAAACACGATCCCGATCGTTGCTAGTGCGATGGAAACGTCCGCTCCATAGATCATCGGGTCTCCAGTAACGAAGAAAGTGGATGCAAACTCTTTTATTTTGTCAAGCATTGGGGGCCTCCTTCCCTATAATCATTTAATTGTGTCCGCTCATATTCATATGACTCATGTCCATTGCAGCATGCTCTTCTGTGCCGGACTTGGATGAATCTTCTGTGGATGTAGCTTCGCCATGCCCAGCATGGGGGTTAGAGCCTTCCACTACATACTTGTTGACAATCTCTTTGAACAAGCCGTCTGGAATCGAAGAATACTCAGCAGGCTGGGACAAACCTGGTTTTGCAAGCGCCAAATAGCCGTCCTTCGTCAGCGGCTTAGACTGCTTCTTGATGTCAGCGACCCAGTTTTTATATTCTTCATCCGACTGGACTTCTACATCAAAACGCATTTGTCCAAAATGCTCACCGCTAAAGTTTGCACCCGAGCCAAAGTAAGTTCCTTCGTGATCGGCCTGCAAATGCAGTTTCATAGCCATGCCTGACATGGTGTAGATTTGACCGCCCAATTGCGGAATCCAGAACGAGTTCATCGGGGCGTCAGCAGTCAGCTCAAAACGGACTGGAACACCTTTAGGAATGTGAACTTGGTTAACAGTAGCTATACCTTCCTCTGGGTACATAAAGAGCCATTTCCAGTCCAGTGAAGTTACTTGAATCGTTACTGGCTTTTGCGTACTTGCAATCGGCTTGGAAGGCTCCAGCAAGTAGGTATATCTTGCAGTGATGACCGCAATAATAAGGATAACGATAATCGGAATAGCCCACCATGTGGTTTCCAGCTTTTTGCTGTCATCCCAGTGAGGTTGATACTTCACCTTGTTTGTTGGGGTATCTCGATACCGCCAAACGATGAAGAATGTCAAAATCATAACCGGTACAATTATAAGCGCAGACAATGCCGTTGTAAGAATGATCAGCTCTTTTTGTGCTTGCCCAATTGGTCCTTTCGGATCGAAAACAACGTATTTTCCGCCAGCATAAAAACACGTCCAGATGAGCAATGCTACCGTGAGCACGGTCAAAACCAACGCAATAATCGCTTTTGGTTTTTTGTTCATGTTGTTCCCCTCTCCTTAAAATAGTAAATTACTCAAGACTTAACGAACTCCTGTAATGTTGCCCTTATATAAGATAGCAGAAAAGCGGCCATTTTTTTTATTGTTAACAGAATTGTCGATTATTTGTCCGATTTTTGTGAAAAACCTCTCTAAAATTAAAATTTCTCTTGCAATTCAAAAATTCTTTTTAATTCAAAAATGACATATAAAAACGTTAATTATGCATCTTAAAGTATCTTAAAAAAGCTATATTAAAGCAAAAATCGGGACTCCTTACAGTTATCATGCCACACTGCTCGAAGCCCCGTGCTGTTATTCTCGTTATCCGTTTTCTGTACAGCATTGTCAATGTATTAACGATGTCCGTTTTCTTGGTCTTCCTTCTTGCGGGCTATGACAAATGATTTCCCAATTAGAAAAATAAAAATTCCGGCAGCAAAGGCGCCAATGCCTGTCATTAGATAGATATTACGATCAGTTAAATTTCCTATATCAAGCAAAATAAGAATAATACCTGCAATACAAGCGATCAAAGAAATAACAGATACCGTGCGGCTCATTTGGTTATCCCTTGATCCTGATTTCCTAAAATTCAAAGCCATACCCTCCACTCCCTCTAGTTAAAATGGTTTAAAAATTGCCCTCGCCAGGTATTTTTTTTCAGTATGCACATTTTTTATTTTTTTATTCCTGCTGGTCTCCACATACTAGAATTATCTATAATTCATCTTGGCTATTATTACCCCAGAGGGCCTCCTATTTAAACAAACGGGAGCAGAGGCAGGCTTAAATCTGCTCTATTTTCATAACATTTTTCTTCGTTTTAACGTCTAGTTTCCAACCAGTTATTACTTACTACATTTCGATACCAATAGTAACTTTCCTTTGGAGTGCGGACCTGTGTGCGAAAATCGACATGAATCATGCCAAATCTCATATTATATCCCTCTGCCCACTCAAAATTGTCCATAAGTGACCATGCCATATAGCCTTTAACATGAAGGCCATCATGAATTGCCCGGTGCACCTGCACCAAATGCTGTTGCATATAGGAAATCCGACGGTCATCCTGCACCTTGCCGTTTACGACCTCATCATTGATACAAGCCCCGTTCTCGGTGATGTAAATATCGATATTCCCGTATTTTTGCAAATAATGCAGTACCTCATACAGTCCACGCGACTCGACCGGCCAGCCGATATCTGTTACAGGTAGTCCCATATTGATTTCTTCGGATTGAAGAAATCCTGCTTTCGGATTAAAGCGATTAACCGACATACTATAATAATTGATACCGATCATATCAATAGGCTCACCGATGATGTCCATATCCCCATCCTGAATAGGCACAGTAGCTCCCTGCTCCGCAAACCAGTCTACCAAAAACTGAGGATACGAGCCTTTATAAATAGGCTGAAGAAACCAGTCACTGTGCAGAGAAATCGTGCGTGCACAAGCCGCTTTATCCTCCTCCGAGGTGCTGTAAGGAACAGCCCAGGAGACATTGGGAGCGATCCCGATCTGGCCACTGGTACCTAGCTCTCGGAATCGGCGTACAGATAGACCATGCGCAACCAGCAGATGATGTCCTACATCAATGGCTGTCTGGAGATTCGTCAGACCCGGAGCATGAACCCCTAACATATTGGATAAAAAGGCGATGCACCAAGGTTCATTGAATGTGAGCCAATGGTGTATCTTACCGTCAAACTCACGGAACATCGTTTCCGCAAACTGGACAAATGCCTGAATCGTACGGCGATTTCCCCACCCTCCAACATCCTGTAGCGCCTGAGGCAGATCCCAGTGATACAGTGTGCAAAACGGTTCTATCCCGTTGTCGTTCAACAAATCAACAACGCGATGATAATAGTTCAACCCTTCTTGGTTGACTTCACCGTCACCATTCGGGAATATACGCGGCCAGGACACCGAGAACCGATATGTACGAATGCCCAGTTCCTTCATGAGGCGGATATCTTCCTCGTAGCGATGATAGCTATCACAAGCTACATTGCCGTTATCCCCGTTAAAAACTTTACCAGGCGTATGGGCAAAGGTATCCCAGATCGACAGGCCTCTCCCATCCTCCTGATAGGCTCCCTCGATCTGGTAGGCAGCTGTTGCGGTACCCCACATAAAGTCCTGCGGAAATTGAAAAATAGTCATTGTCTCTCTTCCTCTCCCTCAATTATAATCGTATATTGTTTTGCTTTTTCCTGCCTTTTGGTAAAAATCCATGACAAAATAAATCCTCCGTGCTTGGGGTCAGGCTGAGCCTGACGAGTATCAGCGTGAAACGGATATGCACTGCGAATGGTGAAGCTTCCTGTCTGGACGGAGGCGGTTAGTTCCGCACGGACCAGCCGCGAGCTGGACCACTCCAGACTGACCGTGACCCCGCCACGTCCCTTCAAACCGCTGACCCGTCCCTCCGACCATGCCGATGGCAGGGCAGGCAATAGTGTCAGCTCTCCCGGGCGGCTTTGCAGCAGCATTTCTGCGATGCCTGCCGTCGCACCAAAATTACCGTCGATCTGAAAAGGTGGGTGAGCGTCGAATAAATTAGGGTAAGTCGATCGCGACAACAACGTGCGAACATACCGATGGGCAGCGTCGCCATCTTCCAGCCGGGCGTACAGGTTAATCAACCAAGCACAGCTCCATCCCGTATGCCCGCCACCATGATCAAGTCGTCGACTTAGTGATATGCGGGCCGCCTCAGCCAGCTCCGGTGTATCACGGATATGGATCTGTCGGCCGGGATAAACCCCGTAAAGATGCGAAACATGTCGATGCCCAGGCTCCGCTTCCTCAAAATCGACCAACCATTCCTGTAACTGACCGTGGCGGCCGATTTGATAGGGCATTAATCGTTCCCGTGTCTCCTCGCAGCGTTTGCGAAATTCATCGTCTAATTCCAGCAGATCGGCGGCCTGAATACAGTTGCTCAATAGCTCCCGAATTAGCGTCATGTCCATCGTGGAACCCATCGATATACTGCAATCCTCGCCTTCGGGCGTGTTGAATTTATTTTCAGGTGATGTGGATGGAGACGTTACGAGCCGACCATCCGGCCCCTCCACGAGCCAGTCCAGGCAAAAGGCTGCCGCCCCCTTCATAAGCGGATAAGCCTGTTCTGCCAAATAGGTTGTATCCAAGGTGAACAGATAACGCTCCCATAGGTGAGCAGTCAGCCATACACCCCCAAGTGGCCAAAATGCCCAACTGGCATGGCCACCCGACGGTCCGGCGTATCTCCATACATCTATATTGTGGTGAACTGTCCATCCTTGAGCCCCATAATTGATGGAAGCGACCCTGCGCCCCGTACGGCTGACTTCTCCAATCATGTGCAGTAACGGCTCATGGCACTCGGCAAGATTACACACCTCTGCGGGCCAATAGTTCATCTGTGTATTAATATTGGTTGTATAGTTACTGTTCCAAGGCGGCTGTACCCGGTCATTCCAGATGCCCTGCAGATTGGCGGGCTGACTGCCTGGACGCGAACTGCCCACAAGCAAATAGCGTCCATACTGAAACAACAGCACTTCCAGCCCAAGGTCTGCCTGACCTTTCTGGTAACGTTCTAACCGCAGATCGGTCGGTAGAGCGGACTCGTCAGCTTGCGTGTCACCCCCCAGTTCCAATGCAACACGGTCAAACAGCTTCCGGTGATCCTGCTCATGGCGTTGCCGCACTTGCTCACTTCCCAGCAAAATCGCTTCGTCAAGAATGACTTTGCATGCTTCTACTGACTCCGTTGCATCACTATTCGGCATAGCATGAAATCCCCGAAATCCGGTAGCTGCTGCCAAATACACCGTGACTTTATCCGCGCCCGAGATGATCAACGCTCCGTCATTACCCGACGTTAAGGTTCCTCCCTCGGGAATAACCCTCGCCTGAACGGCAAAAGCCATTCCCAAACCATTTTCGTAAACGACAGCCTGTGGATGATCGCCGTGATAATTTGATTCCACATGACTGGGCGCTCGTCCAGTCAACGTAATAAAGTCCCTGGTCGGTTCCTCGGATGGATCGTCATCGCTAGCCCATTTGGAGGAATCAGCAAAATGCACATCCTCTCCAGCTTCATCTTCACAAGGATGGGGTGTGGTCATGCGCACAGATGCATGGATTTTCCCGACCTCATTCGCAGTCAGCGACACCATAAGGACTCCATCAGGTGCACTGGCGATAACTTTGCGGGTAAAGCGGACTCCATCACTCTGAAAAGTGACCGCTGCCGTCCCCGTCTGCATATCCAGTTCCCGTTCATAATGCGCAATCTCCCCCAGGTTCTCCTGCGTAATCCACAAGTCACCCAAAGGCTGATAGGCTTCCGTATCGCGGCCCAGCATGTTTGTAGTAATCAGTTGCTCCGCTTCCTTGTATTTTCCATCTGCAATCAGCTTTCTGGCAGGCTGCAGATATCGCAATGCATCATACTGAACGCCATCTCTTGGAAATCCGGACCAGAGCGTATCTTCGTTTAATTGCAAATGCTCCTCCCTGATTCCGCCAAATACCATAGCTCCCAGCCTTCCATTGCCGACTGGCAATGCTTCCTCCCATATCTCAGCAGGCTGGCGATACCATAACCGCAGGGACTGTGGCCTTTCGCCCTTCGTCACGTCAAACCCTCCCTCAAATGAGGTCAGACAAAGTGCTGCTCCCAAAATTGCCTATGACGCATGCGCTCTGTCACTCCGAGATTTCAAAGTTTGGATAAATGGACTTACTATTTAGCAGCCTTCCCACTCCATAACTCTACTCTGTCCTTCACCAGTTGCGTGTATTGCTGTTCCATTTGAACAGCTCCGGCGGCATCCAGTTCTTTAATCATGTTGTCGTATACCGTATCAAAATTGGAAGCTGGTGCTAATATGGCTTCCGGTATCCGTTTGCGGATAATGTCTGTCGTTTTTTTGAATGTAACGTTATAGTTGGATTCATTGTCTGTCGTTATGTTATAGGCTGCGCCCCAAGGCTTCACATCAAATTCTTCTTTGCCTGGAAACAGTTCCTTCCACGTTTTTACGCCATATGCTTTAAGTGATTCTTTCTCCGGCTTCGAATAAGCCGCGATAATTTGTTCCGGGAATTTGGCAGTGTAGTAGTTCCCCGTAGGGTCTTTCACTCCGTCGCCATAGTGTCCGCTCATTAATGTGTACAAGTCTATTCCAGTGGATTTATTGAAGCTGGTTGTATTGTTCGTTTTTTGATCTAGCACATCGGCAGGAATGACGCGTTTGCCGTCTTTGATTTCATAATGCTTGCCCTCGATTCCCCAGTTCACTAGCACCTGTCCCTCATCGGAAGCTAAATAATCCAGGAATTTAATAGCCCGCACCGGGTCCTTGCAACTTTCCGTAATCCCTACACCATAACCGGACGCAAAGCCTGTATCCTGAAAGGAATGATCCTTATATTCCTCCGAAAGTGTAACTGGAAAATGCGCGTAGCTGGCATCAGCCTTACCTGACGCTTTTAATGCATTTTCGGCATCCTGATAACCCCACTCCTGGTCGATCAGACCGAGGACACGACCGCTGGCAATTTTGGATTTGTATTGGTCGCTTTTTTGCACAAACGAATCTTTATCAAGCAGCCCTTCATTGTACATGTGGTTCAACCAACGGAAATATTCCTTTTCTTCCGGACGTTTGTAATGAAGCTTGGCTTCAAACGTTTTGGGATCAATAAAATACTCACCATCATCCGGCGCTCCCGTCGTCTGGAAAGCAGGGTTCGTTACCGTAATCATAATTCTCCAGTCATCTGCATCCAGCGTGAGCGGGATTGTCTTTTTGCCATTGATTGTTGGATGCTTGGCTGTATAGGTTTTGAGTGCGTTTTCAAAATCCTGTAAGGTTCTTACCTTGGGATAACCCAGCTCCTTGAGCACCTTATGCTGAATTTCAAATCCTCCCGTCGCGTCAAAACTCTCCTGCCCCACTCCTGCATACGTAGGAATAACATAGATGGCTTGATCTTTATTGCTGTACTTCAGCCGATCCATATAGGGGCCGTAGAGCTTTTTGAGATTGGGTGCGTGATCGTTGATCAGATCAGTCAGATCAATCATCGCTCCCGCATCCACAAGCTTGTTAATATTTGCTTTAGGAGAGACCAGGTCTGGGTATTCACCACTTGCTGCCATCAAAGCAATTCGGTCATCTCCACCTCCGCCGCTGACATCAAATTCCGCGTTCAAGGTTACACCTGTTTTCTTGGTGATTTCCTTGCCTATTTCATCCTTCATTCCATTCCATTGCGGGCTTGTATCTGCTCCGAAAAAGCTAAACGTAATCGGATCTGTGCTGCTGGATGAGCCTTCCTTCGCTGCTTTATCGCTTCCACCGCATCCTGCGAGTGTGGCAAGTGACACGGCGAGCAAGGGGATTAGTGCAAATCTGGACCAGTGTTTTTTCATGTTCAGGACCTCCTGCGTTTGTAGGATTTTACCGTTGAAGATTGAGTGTTACGATTGGATGGTTATGATTTAACAGCTCCCAGTGTCATACCGCCTACAAAATACTTTTGCAGGAACGGATATACGAGCAAAATGGGAAGCGTAACGGTAATCGTGATCGCCATTTTAATCGACTCTGGCGAAATTTGAGCCATTTGCTTGGCCATATCATTGCTATTCGCCATATTAGCACCGCCTTGCTGGGTACTTTGCAGTATCTTCATCAGCTCAAATTGCAGCGTTGTCCATTGTGCGGCTGTTCCGTTGTACAAATACGTATCAAACCATGCGTTCCATTGATTTACCGCCAAGAACAGAGCAATGGTCGCCAGCACAGGCTTGCACAGCGGTAAAATAATTTTTAAATATATCGTAAAGTCATTGGCTCCATCCAGCTTGGCAGACTCCTGTAACGCATACGGCAACCCGTCCATAAAGGAGCGAATGACAAAAACGTTAAACGCGCTGATCAGCCCCGGAAAAATATACACCCAGAATGAGCCCAGCAAATGCAAATCACGCATCAAAATAAACACAGGCACCATCCCGCCGGAAAAATACATCGTTAAGGCTAGAAAAGTGGATATGAACTTGCGTGCGCGGAAATCGACCCGACTGAGTGTAAATGCAAGCATTGAAGCACAGATAAGTCCCAGTACCGTTCCAACCACTGTACGTAAAATCGAGATCTGCAGACCCTGAAGAAGGCCATCGTATTGGAAAATCGTTTTGTAATTTTCAAGTGTAAACTGGCGAGGCCATATATAAATACCGCCGCGAACCGTGTCCGTCGAATTGTTCAGGGAAATCGCTAGTACGTTTAGAAACGGATACAGCGTCAACACCACGATCAGAGCCATGAGGATATAGTTGAACAGGTCAAACAGCTTTTCAGACCGTGTAGCATTAAATGCCTTATTCGTCATTTCGCTTCTCCCTCCCTACATGATGCTTTCTTTGGTCAGTTTTTTGAATATACCGTTCGCTGTAAACAACAACAGAATGCTAACCAGTGAGTTGAAAATCCCTATTGCCGTCCCGTAAGAGAAGCGACCCAAATTAATCCCGTAATTCAGTGCATACAAATCCAGCACTTCCGAATAATCGGTTACCAGACTGTTGCCAAGCAAGAACTGCTTTTCAAAACCATTGCTGACCAGATGTCCAATCGCCATAATAAACAGAATGGCAATGGTCGAACGAATACCTGGCAGCGTAATATGCCACATCTGTCTCCAGCGACTGGCCCCATCTACCCGCGAAGCTTCATACTGTTCTTGGTCAATTCCGGTGATGGCGGCTAAATAAATAATCGTATTCCAGCCTGTCTCTTTCCAAATGTCGGAAGCGGTTACAATGTACCAGAACCAGTTGCCTTTGGCCATGAACTGAATCGGCTCATCCACAATATGAAGCGCTACCAATATATCGTTAACAACCCCTCCGTCAATGGACAGCATTTTCGTCACCAGTCCGGCCACCACTACCCAGGATACAAAATGCGGAAGGTAGGATACTGTCTGCACAACTCGTTTGAACAGCATACCGCGCAGCTCATTTAGCAGAATTGCAAAAAAGATCGGTACAACAAAACCAAAAACAATACCCATCAAGCTCATCGCCAGCGTATTACGTAAAACCAGATAAAAACGTTCATCCTGAAAAAGCTCAACAAAGTTGTCCAGCCCTACCCACTTTTGATTCCAAAACGATTTGGCTGGCTTATAGTTTTGAAACGCCATTGTCCAGCCCCACAGTGGAAAATAACTGAAAACAAACACCCATATGACGAAAGGAATAGACATAAAATAAAGATACTTCTGCTGCTTCACACTGTCCCACAAGCCTTTTCCACCGCGTTCAGGCTTCGATCCGCGAGCCTTACGCGGTCTTCCCCGATTGGATTCAGGAATCACAGCATCAGTACTGGAAGCGGTTTCAGTTGAAGATCCCATAACAAGCTCCTCCTCATCTCTAGATACTATTATCATACTTTGCTGGTTCAAAAGCGGGTACCCGACGAATTAGGAGAAAAATCAGTTCAAAATTAGATATATGGGATGAAAAAAATTACATTTGTGCCACTACGCATGCGGATGGTGCTTCCCATCGCTGTTGCTTGTCCAGCACCATTCCGCCTGCTCCGTTCCCATGTAAATTCCCTGAGGGAAGAAAAAAAGCTTTCTAGCAGCAATGTGCCAGAAAGCTTTTTTGATTTATTTTACCGTGATCGTCCCGTAGTACATGTACATACCGCAATTGTACTCATATACCCCCGGTTTTAAATCTTTGACGGAATAATAGTTATTTTCGTGATCCAAGTAAACATCCATTCCGATCTTCAGCGACTGTACTTCATTAATGCAAGTAAAGGACGTCATTTTCTTAAAATTAATCTTGGCTGGAACGCCAGCTTTCACTTCAATATTTTTAGGATAGAAACCATCCCCTTTTACACCCACTGTAACGATCTCGTATTGGGTCTTGTCTGGCTCTTCCTGAGCTTGTTTAGGTTGAGCGGCCGGAAACGATGACACACTCCCCTGAAAATAGAACAAGACAAACCCGCCCATGATCAGGGCTACAAAACCAATCAGCATCAAATGCCAATGTTTAGAGATGAGTGTTTTCATTCCTATCAGCCCCTCCAGTTGAAATCTACATGATATGTGACGCATCAACTCTAACAGTATATAAAAGTTAAACGAAATTTTAAATACCTTGTTTTAAAACTCCTAGCGGATAAATCATATTTATCCGACCTGGTGATTATCCCTATTTTTACAGACTCGGATGATCCAGCTTATACAGATGACGGTACCGGGCATGCTCACGCCAAAGCTCATCATGACTACCTCGCATGGGGATGGTGCCTTGTTCCATAAAGATCACCTCGTCCATATGCTTCATTCCTGTGAGATGATGAGTGATCCAGATCAATGTTTTGCCTTCCAGCACGCGAAATACCGTCTGCATAAGTTCATGCTCCGTCAGCGGGTCAAGCCCCACTGTCGGCTCATCTAGCAAAACAATCGGATGATTTTGCAGCAAAATCCGTGCCAGTGCAATGCGCTGTCTTTCTCCCCCGGAGAAGCGAAGTCCCGTCTCCTGCATTCTAGTATCGTAACCCTCCGGTAAAGAATCGATCAGGGCTCCAAGCCCTACCTGCTCCGTCACTGCACGAACCTCATCCAGCGTAGCGTCAGGGCGCCCTAAACGAATATTGTTCGCTACCGTCGTATCGAACAAATACGGTTGCTGGTTTAGCACCGCAAACAGACTGGAGTATGCTCCACCTGTAAATACGGGCACCCCTGCGACAGTGACGCTCCCTTCATCAGGCTGCAATGCTCCCTGAATCAGATTCAGCAGCGTAGACTTGCCCGCACCACTGCGGCCAAGCAATGCAACCTTGCCCCCCTGCGGTACGTGTAGAGAGATATTACGCACACTCCAATCCTGCGTTGCTGCATAACGGTAACTCACGTTATTCAGCAGTAGGTCGCCTCCGTGACTTAGGCGCTGAGCGGTAGCCTGTTTCTGTTCCTTGGTAGTGTCCGCCGCATCGTCTGCCGCTGGTTGTTCTGCATCTGTTCGTGCCGCAAATGCAGATGTATCCTTCTCGGAATCTTTTAAACGTTGAAGTGAATCCTTATACTCCGGCGCATGAACCAACGCTTCCCCAGCGCGAACGAAAGCATCCAGCAACGGAAAAGTTACTAGAGCAAAGGAAGCCAACCATGTGGCTTCAATACGGCCCTGTGCTACCAGCCCTCCAGCCCATACAGTCATAATCACAATTCCGCCGCCTACAAGGCATTGTGCGATCCAATGAGAACGCCACTCGTTCCGGCGAAGCGAATTTTCCAACATGGCAGCCCTCTTGTGCTGTTGTGTAAAGGCGCTAAGGAAATGCCCAGTCCGCCCGCTCAGCACCAGATCACTCATGCCGAACAGAGCATCCGTCAGTTCCTGATAGGCTTTACTTCGTTCCTGCTTGAACGCTCGCCGTTTGGCGAGTGAGGTCCATAGCCAGATAGCCGGGGCGATAAAAAGCAAAAATCCCCCATATAGCGCCATGAGCAAGGCAAATGTTCCGTCCAGCCAGCCAAGCGCCAAGATGCCTGCTGCATAGATCAGCAAAGCCGATAACGCAGGCAGGACCAGCTTCAAATAGATATTTTGAAGCTGCTCAATATCCTCCGCCAGCAACCCCAATAGATCCCCTGTACGAAATTTGCTGCGAATCATCAGCGCCTGCGGTTCCACTACCCGATACAGTCGTACTTGCATACGGGACACAAGGCGCAACGCAGCATCATGGCCTACCAAGCGTTCCAGGTACTGAATGACGGCTTTACTAAAACCAAACGTTCGCACAAGCACAATGGGCACATACACCATTAATATATTTTCAGGCTTTAAGGCCGAACGAGTAATCAGGTGGCCGGACGTAAAGAGCAGCGCGCCTGCACATCCAATGGACAGCGCACCCAAAAGAGCCGCTGCCAGAAAGGCCCAAAAATACTGTTTCAAATAAGGCAAAAACCAGCCTTGGCTATTATTGTCCGTTGCTCTCATATCGTCCGTCCCCTCCTTCCGACATTCCCGTCAGCAATCGATAATATTCTCCCTTTTGTGCAACCAGTTGCTGATGGGAACCTGCCTCTTCCAGACGACCTTGGTTCATCATCCAGACACAATCCATATCCGGCATCCAATGCAGTCTGTGGGTGGCGAGAAACATCCTTTTGTGTTTGAATACGGATAAAATAGTCTGTTTTAACTCCCATTCTGTCTCAATATCCAAATGTGCCGTCGGCTCATCCAATAATATGATCGGACGGTCACTGAGCAAAGCCCGCGCCAAGGCAATCCGCTGCGCCTGCCCTCCGCTCAATGTCCGGCCTGCTTCCCCAATAGGCTCATCTAATCCACCCGGAAGACCGTCCACCAGTTCACGTAGGCCAACGGCATCAATCGCCCACTCTACCTGCTGGTTGGACGCTTCCGGTTCATAAAAGCGAATATTATCAGCCAAAGTAGCGCTGAACAGATATGGATGCTGTGGAATATAGGCAATATGCCGCTGCCATTCAGCTTGGGTATCCGCAGATAATCGGCATCCATTCAGGATCAGCTCACCTGAAGTGGGGGCAGAAAAGCCGCCCAGCAAACTTAGCAATGTCGTTTTGCCTGCACCACTCGCCCCGACGATGCCGATCATGTTCATGTGCGGTTCCACACTTGCAGACACATGTTCAAGCCGGGCGGAACCGTCTTCATTAAGAAAACACACATCAGACAGCTTGAGGATATCCTGTCCCGTGATGTCTAATCCTTTATCATTAGCTGTCTGTGCATTCGGCTCTATCACTTCATCCTCTGCAACGAGAATGGAGCGTATCGCTTCCCACGCCTCCTTACCGTCCAATGAGGCGTGGTAGTCTGATCCCAACTGGCGTATAGGCATAAAATATTCCGGTGCTAGAATAAGCACCGCCAAGCCTGCCTCCAGACCCACGGATCCACTGATCAGGCGCAGACCCAGGCCTACCGCTACAAAAGCAACCGACAGCATACTGAAAAAATCGAGAGCAAATGAAGAAAGAAACGCAACCCGCAGCGTACGCATCGTGGCCATGCGATATTGGTCGCTGACCTTCCCCACGGTTTCCCCATGTGCCCGACTGCGTCCCAAAAACCTTAGTGTCTGGAGTCCACGCAACGAATCTGTGAAATGATGTGATAACAGTCGATAGGAACGCCACTGCTTGTCTGCCTGCTTGCGCGCCGCCAGGCCGAGCAAAATAAAGAAGCCCACCAGGATCGGCATCGTAATCGTTAAAATCACACCTGAGATCATGTCCAATGTGAAAACATACACAAGCACAAGTAGGGTCACAGCCATCATGTCTATCATACGGGGAATCGACAGTTCCAAATAATTGCGAAACCGATCTACACCATCTAGCGCTAGCGTCACCAACTTGCCGCTTCCTTCCTGCGCAGCAAAACCCGGACCCCGCTCGAGCAAACGCGCAAGCAGACGCTCCCGTAAGGAAGCGCCTGCTGCTTCGGCAAAACGACCAGCTGTCCGGCGTTGCAGCCAGATCGTCGTATGCCTCACTGCAAAAGCCGCGAAAAACAACGCCAGCGATGGCCAAGCCATTACCAACGGATTTTTATTAAACAAAATCGTTACAGCCTTTGCCAAAAAGATGGCTTGTGTAATTACAGCTGCTCCCTGGAGCAGCGAAAGGGCGGCCAGCAGCAGCATTACTGGCCGAATGCCCTTTAATTCAAACCAGGCTTTATCCATTAGTATTCCAGGTGATCCTTCTCACTGAGACGCTTATGGAAAACAAAATAGCTCCATGCCTGATAAGCCAACACAAAGGGTAAAAGCGTTGCTGCAACAATCGTCATATTTTTCAATGTGTAAGGACTGGAACTTGCATTATATATCGTCAAATCAAAAGCACTGTTGATCGAGCTCACCATAAATCTTGGGAACAAGCCAACGAATAACGAGACGAAGCTTAGCAAAATGATGGCACCTGTCATCCCGAAAGCCCATCCTTCACGGCGCTGCTTCAGGAAATACCATGTTAGCACATAGGCGGCAATTCCCACTGCCACCGCAACATACATAAAGGGACCACGACGTGCCAAGAAATCCGTTGCAAAATAAGTCCATACGACCATACCAGCAAGCAGAATCCCCAACACTGGAAGGAATTTGGACGCAATCACACGAGCACGATCCCTTACCTCACCAATCGTCCGCAGAGAAATGAACGTTAGTCCGTGCATAAGGCACATCCCAACCACTGTCAGTCCAACCCATACGGTGTATCCGTTGAATACATCCATAAATCCAGCTTTCAAATTCATGTTTTGCTGAATAGGTACGCCTTTTACCAAAGCCGCAAAGACCATACCAAACAGCATCGGCGGCAGGAAGCTGCCAATCAGGATGCAGGCATCCCACGTTCCTGTCCACCCTTTCCCTTCGGCCTTGCCACGGAACTCAAAGGAGACTCCTCGCAAGATCAAGCCTAGCAAAATAAACACAAATACCAGATAATATCCGCTAAACATCGTTGCATAAAAATGCGGGAAAGCGGCAAACATCGCACCTGCGGCTGTAATCAGCCACACTTCGTTGGCATCCCAAAATGGACCAATTGTATTGATCATCAAACGTTTTTGTTGGTCATTGCGCGGCACTAATCCAGTGGCCATTCCCACGCCAAAATCGAAGCCTTCTAGAAAAAAGAAGCCTGTAAACAGCACAGCGATCAATAAGAACCATAAATCATTTAACGTCAATGCTGTCACCCCCTTGAGCAAATGGATCATGAATTACCGTATGCTGATGCGGCTCCATATCTGGACCTTTACGAGCGGTACGAGCAAACAGGAATGCCAGTACCCCCGTTAAAATGAGATACAGCGATGTAAATGCAATCAGTGAGAACAGCACTTCTCCTGCTACAACGGTAGGTGAAACGGAATCTTTTGTTTGCAGCAAACCAAATACAGTCCACGGCTGGCGTCCCATTTCTGTCATGATCCAGCCCGCGGTATTTCCGATGAATGGGAGAGATATCCCCCACAGCATAAGACGGAAGAACCAACGATGGGAGCCCTCCAATTTTTGTCGAAAACTTAGGTAAGCCCCGTACAGAGCAAGTGCAATCATCGCACATCCCGCCGCAATCATAATGCGGAAGCTCCAGAAGGTCGTACGGACTGGTGGAATATAATTCCCCGGACCATAGGTTTTTACATACTCTGCTTGAAGTTCCTTCATACCAGGCACAGAGCCGGAAAACTTGCTATACGACAGAAAGCTCAGTGCAAACGGAACCTTAATCTCAAAGGTATTTTCCTGCTTATCAGGGTCAATATTTGCAATCACCGTCCAAGGCGCCGGATCGCCGCTGTCTCCCCACAGAGCTTCACTGGCAGCCATTTTCATGGGCTGTGTTTTGATCAAATATTGAGCCTGTCCATGACCAAACAAAGGAATAGCAATCGCACAGATTAATGCAACAATAATGCTTAATTTAAAAGAAGGTTTAAAAAAGTCCATGTTCTTCTTATGCATCAGCTTCCAGGCACTAATACCGGCTACGAGGAAAGCCCCGGTTGCAATGGCAGCAAATATGGTGTGAGGATACTCCCATAAAAGCTGTTCGTTCGTTAACAAGGCAGCGAAATCTTGCATTTCTGCACGTCCATTTACAACCCCATATCCTACAGGACGCTGCATGAAGGAATTGGCAGCCAGAATCCACAAAGCCGAGAGCATCGTACCGATCGCTACCAACCACATACAAATTAGATGGACGCTTTTCGATAATCTTTCCCAGCCGAATACCCATAGACCGATAAAGGTCGATTCCAGGAAAAATGCGAGTAATGCTTCAATGGCTAGCGGTGTACCAAATACATCACCGACAAA
This sequence comes from Paenibacillus ottowii, assembly GCF_050516475.1. Taxonomy (NCBI): domain Bacteria; kingdom Bacillati; phylum Bacillota; class Bacilli; order Caryophanales; family Paenibacillaceae; genus Paenibacillus; species Paenibacillus ottowii. The sequence continues at coordinate 4,529,783 of NZ_CP191577.1, forward strand.
ACGGGAAAAGTCCGACCAATTCATTCCGAACTGGAACTCCTGCAAAATCCCGGTGACTACCCCTAGCGCGAAATTAATCAGCAGAAATGTTCCCCAGAATTGAGCCATTTTTTTGTACAAGTCTTTTTTCTTGATAACATACATTGTCTCCATAATTGCCACTAACAACGACAATCCAATGGAGATCGGCACATAAACAAAATGAAGAATTGTAGTGGTTGCAAACTGCAACCGTGCCAAATCCAATACGTCCATGATACTGCTCCTCCCCCTGCACTTCTTCTAACAGTGTTTTATAATGTATGTAATCTGAAGCTTTTTACATTTGTGATTGTATTCACATTCTTACATATGAAAACTTCACTTATTTGGGAAATAACTCTCACAGTTAACTTGCATAGTTATCATCGCCCGGCTTCAGAATATCCCCATTATATAGAATTAATTTAAATGAAATAGAATCAAAAATGTGAACATCGTGTCAAAGTTGTGTCATAACGATGTCTTTTCTATGAAAACTACCTAAATTCCATAGTGAATGTGACTTTTTCTATTGATCCACCCTTTTTCATCATATAAAAAAGCCTTTCTTACAGATATCGGAGAACATACCTTCGACAACTGCAAGAGAGACTTTATAATGTTAAACCTAGAAATTGATCAACAGCTATCGGTTCCTCCGTTCTTTTGAACCTGATTACGGTAGGAGGACGGTGACATGCCAACATACTTTTTAAATTTACTATGAAAATAATCTGCATTTGCATATCCCACGCGTCCCGCCACTTGGTGTACCTTAATCCCCTGTGCAAGCAATTCCCTTGCTCGCTCAATCCTCACCTTATCCAGGTAGGCATTAAAGGCTTCGCCTGTATGACTTTTGAACAATTTGCCCAAATATCCACTATTGTAATTGAACATATCTGCCAGTAACTCCAGTCGCAAATTTTCATCATAATGACCATGTATAAAATCTATCATTTGCTTCATGATGATTTCCTTGCCACCTGTGTCAGTCTGACCAATCCACTGCAATACATGCTCAAGCGAGTGATCCACCAGCTCCCCCAATGTTGAATAAGCATATACGTTGGTAATCAAGCTGGAATGGTCCTCCAGCACGGTTCGGCTGTGCTCCTGTCCAGCTGCATACTTGTTGAGTGCCAGTGTGAACGTCTGGGCGAATGCTGCCTTGATTCCAGATTCGGTACGATAAATTTTGGGAAATTGGGCTTCCATTTCCTTAATGACACGGGTCGCGGCTTTACCGTTAGCCATATCCAGCGCATAGTACAGCTTTTCTGCATAACGTATGGGAGCATTCGAGGCTCGATCCGACGCTTCATCCATTTCAGCATGGATTGTCTCCCATTCATGCAGGTCACCGGGGAGCATGACTCTTTCTGCCCGGAACAAAAACGCACGCTCCAACAATCGTAACGCCTGCTCAAAAGATCTGGGAATCTCGCCAAGTATGTCTACCGGAGCACCCGCAGCTCCATAAATTTCAGTTACCCACGGTTTTAGCTCCTGTCGCCATACAGCCAGCAGCTGAACAGCATCTTCCTCTGTTTTTAACATGGCGGGGAGCAGCAGACCCGTATATATTCCAGCCTCAAACACAATGCCTCTACCCTGTTCACGACACAATTCCGCTAGCCGCTGCTTGGCTGCGAGCTGCCGGGATTGCCGATCCCAGTCAGGTATACGCATATCCAGCAGAACCACCTGATAGCTGCTCCAGTCCAATGCGGGTAACGCTGGCTGTTGTCCGTATTTTCCACCTCCGCTTTGTTGTTCAGCTTGCTCGGATGCACTCTGGCTAGGTTCGACAGCATCGCGAGCATGTTCTCCATGAACCGGAAACAGCAATGCTTCAATCCAATCGCGCTCATGCGAAGTCGGACTTCCCCACTTTCCATCTCCCTTTTCATTCTCAATGTTTTGCCGTACCCGTTTGAGCTCTAATGTCATTTCTTCCTCATCAACGGGCTTCAACAGATAACCATCCACCCCGAATCCCATGGCTTGCCTTGCATAATCAAAGTCTGCGTATCCGCTCAAAATCAGGAAGTGAAACGGCTCCCCGTTCATTTGACGTATGTTTTGTATCACCTCCAGTCCACTCATCCCAGGCATACGAATATCTACAATGACCAGTTCCGGTCGATGTTCTCCGAACTTCTCCAGCGCCTCGCGCCCGTTCCCTGCTGTATCGACGATGTGGAAGCCACAATCCCCCCAGTCAATAATGGAAGACAATCCTTCGCGAATCGCAGGCTCATCATCTACAATCATCGCTTTATACATTCGACGCTTCCTCCCTTGGAATGGAAAAGTATACGGATGTTCCTACTTGTAATGCGCTTTCAATATGCAGACCATAACGTTCCCCATACATTAATGTCAGACGTTGATGTACATTACGCAGACCAATACTGCTCCCTTCCGGCTCCTCCGTACCTGTAATCCGAGCCAATAGACGGGTCAGTTGCTCTGCTTCCATGCCAATTCCATTATCAGCAACTTTAATTTGCAGCTCTCTTCGTTCTATCGTGATATCTACCTTCACAGTAACGGGCTCTTCCTTATTTTCCAGGCCATGAATGACTGCATTTTCCACCAGCGGTTGTATAATTAAGGGAGGAATCGACATGTCCTTCGCGCTTTCTTCCAAATTCACTTCATAGATCAAGCGATTTCCAAACCTGAACTGCTGAATCTGCAAATAGGATCGCACCATATCCAGTTCCTGTAATACGGTTGTTTTACCACTACCAATCTCCAGATTCCTACGCATCAGCCTGCCAAGCAAACGTACTGTCGTTGCAATCTCCGCTTCTCCATTCAGATGTGCTTTCATTCGGATGGATTCTAACGCATTAAACAGAAAGTGCGGATTAATTTGGCTTGCCATCATTTTTAGCTTGATATCCTTTTGCGCCAATTCAAGCTTGTTGTTGTGCTCACTCGTCTCATAGACCTGGGCCATAAGCTGGCGGATACTGCTCACCATGTAGTTGAAACGGCGGGATAAATCACCGATCTCATCCCTTCCCTCCACACTTGATACCACATGAAAATCACCCGCAGCTACCTTACCCAACTCATAGCTCAGCCGCTGAAGCCGTTTGGTAATAAGCCAGGAAATGATGGTAATGAGAATCAACGCCATGATCAGTACCGCTAGAACACATAATGCACCGATCAGGCTGACCCGGTTCGCCCCCTGCACGATATGTTCTGTCGAAAACACCGAAATAATTGTGAATCCGCTCACACTTGAAGTTGGCAGCAGCTCATCCACAATAATGTTCGAGGGCGTTCCGTTAACTTTTGCTTCATATATACCCTTACCTGCACGCTGGACATCAAAGCCTAAATGTAAATCGGTCAATGTCTGACCTACCGACTGCGGATGGGTAGCTGCGACTACTATCCCGTTATGATCCGCAATCAATGTTTCAAAGGGCTCTTTGCTCAGCATATAATTCAACTCGGTCTGACTCAGCGCAATCATCAGGACTCCCTTGGAATTGTATTCGGGAAAAGGAATTTGCCGTACCAGGCTGAGGCGATTAACCGGGTTATCCTCCTTATCCTGAATGTAAAACCAGTTAATCGCCGTCCCCTTCAAAGCCGCCTGGAACCACGGCTGCCGCTCAATGTTGGCGTCCACAGGAATAAACTCCAGATTGTTGACTATGGTCGGATTGTACGAATAGAAGCGAATGGTAGCAACCTCTCTATATTGCTGGGTGTACTCATTAAAATCCTTGTATTGATGGTAGGCATTCATAAGCTCCACCATGCCGGAATAACGATGGTTTGCCATTTCCCTCAGCCTTTTATCGAACATGAGCCCGTTTGAAATATCCGTTGGCACCCGCAATAAATTTGCCGTCTGGCTCTTAATTTTCTCCACATTATTTACCGTCTGGGCAATCGCACTGTCCAGTGCCTGCGCTCGCAAATAAAAAGTAACGCAGCCGCCAACCACCAGCACGGGGATCATGACAATCAGTACATAGGAGAAGAGCAGCTTATTCCGCATACGCATATTATTCATCAGATGCCGTACTCCACGATACATGCCATCCCTCCCACAAGATAAGCGCTTACATTTTGTTCGTTCTCAATAGCCTTTATCACGGCTTACATGTTTTCAATTTTAAAGCTTCACAACATTTAGTTCCATGTTTTCTTGCAAAATAAAAAGGTGGTGAACGGAGTCACCACACTTTACAGACACGAACGATTAACGTACACAAGGTTCGATATGCACTCCCTGTGGCAGCTTATGAGGATCTTCCGGGTTGATACGGTCATAGAACATAATCCCATCCAGATGGTCCATTTCATGCTGTACTACAATTGCTGCATAGCCCTTAAACGTTAACAGCTCCTGAGTTCCGTCCGGTAAAATGGCCTTGATGCGAATCTTCTCGTACCGCGGGACATATCCGGGGATGTACCGATCTACAGACAGGCATCCCTCGCCCTGTTCCAAATAAATCATGGATGTAGAGTGGCTGACCAGCTTTGGATTAAACAGGGCATATTCTACCGTTTGGTCCCCATCTTCATAGTAGATAGCACACATTCTTTTATTCAACCCAACCTGGTTGGCAGATAGCCCTACGCCCGGGCGCAAGTCATAGCGGGTGGCCAGCTCTTCATTTTGGCTATTTTTCAGATAATCCAGCATCCACTGCATCTGTTGAAGATCCTCTTCAGACAGCGGCAGACATACCGGATCAACCTTTGTGCGCAAAATCGGCTCCCCTTCACGCACAATATCCTTCGTGAGAAGCATGTCTATCGATTGATTGCTCATTCGTCAGCCTCGATTCATTTAAATAAATATACGATCATGTGATGTACAGCAAAAGTCGGAGAATTCCCCGCTTTTCTGCAAGTTTTATCCCATAAATTATATCTATTCATGAAATGAATTGTCAAAATAGAGCGAAAATATCCTCTCTTATATATTAAGTCATTAAATATTCATTGGCTTAATTGTTTATCTAATTAATTCATATGAATACTCTATGCTGCACTGAACCAAAAACCTCCTAAACCAATGAAGTGTTCAGGAGGTTGTTAGAGGGCTTTTCCCGCGATTAAGACGGTTGCTCTAATGCATCAGGGGTTTCACTGAACAGCTTCGCCTTTGGATTCGGCTGTGTCCAGGTATTATAATATTGCGAATTCTTGCCGTAAGAGTTATCGATGACAACATGCGGCATATCTAGCAGACAGGCTAGAATGTGACCATGCAGCCGTGAAGTGCGAACCTCGCGGTAAGAACTGAACAGCGTAACCGCCTTGTTCATGAGATGGTCGGTATACTTGTACCAAAATGTACGCGTAGGCAGCGGGCCGCCGATTTTTTTATTCAGACGGTAAAACTTTTGGAAATAGACGATCCCCTTCACTTCCAGCGGAGTGAATAAAGTATCCCAATCCAGACGGTGAGAGGCATCCGCCTCGTCATCGAATTTCTTTTGTCCTCCTACCGTTTCAATATCTGTACGCAGGAAGTACAATACGTCCTTCACGGTTTCCGTTGTTGGCTTCAATGGCCAGAGCTGGTGAGCCATATCAGGACATAATGTGATACTGCATTGGTTCAGTTTATCCTTAGCCCACTGATAAGAGCGTGTATCCCGCACAAACATATGTAGATCCGGGTGCGCATTAAACAAGGCCGCCACCTCATTAGCCTTCTGTTCAGACTGGAAGTGGATTGTCTGCGGCATGATTACAATTCGGTGGTTAGGGAAATCACGAACAATGCGTTCCCGCAAATTTTGGTGATTTGCATATAAATCGCCGAAGTTGCCCCCGCCGTGACACACGATAATCCAGTCGCCCGGAATATGAAGCTGATCGGGTATATCCATGGCGCTATAACGGGCACGGACACGAATGCCATTATCCTTGAAGAACGCTTCGGTGCCTTTCATGATCAGTACGTCCCCACCGTTATTATAGACGGGATAATCGACATAAATAATGTTCGAACCTTGAGGGACTACGTCGAGAATGACGCTCAGCTTATTTTTCAGTTTAGCCATGGGATGCGAATTCGGCATCTTTCAGTTCACCCTTCCTGCGCTTCTTTTGTATAGTCTGCAAGACAAATGTAATATCACTTTTATCAAAAATGATCCGAGATAACGGAACATTGAAAAACATCGGGAACGAGAACAGCGAGAACGCCAACCGTACACAAGCACCTACAAGCAAAGCAATAGCAATGCCGTCCAGACCGAAGATCGGTGTACAAATGAAAAACAGACCCACGGTGATTGCATAGGCTACAATTTGCCGGAACAGTACCAATCCCGGACGACCAAGTGCGTTAAAGGCTGAAGCCAGAATCCAGGAGCCGCCACCAATAATACATTCCAGCGACAGCAGGTAGAACGTTAGCGATGCTTCCAGAAAAGCGGGACCATACAGCAAACCCAGCATGTATCGACCAATGAAAAGAGCCGGTACAATGACGATTAGCATCGCAGCCATGGAGATGCGAAAAGCACGCCCCACCGTTTCGACAATCTTGCTGTGCTCCATTCCCGTCACCTTGGGAAAGGTAACGTTAGTGACGGCATTTTGCACCACATTGAACACTCGGGACAAGGCGTAGACAACAGAGTACAGACCGAACGCTTTGGGTGACAGCAGGGCCACAATGACGATTTTGTCTGTTTGTGTGGACAGCGTTCCCATCAACTCCATCCCATACACCCGCGCTCCATAGCTATAATAGGGGCGCAGCACCTGGCGGCTGGTCAACGGACGAAATGCGCGCAAATTCATATGCTTGCACAAACGAAGGAACGCCCACACGAGCGCAAGGAAACTCGCGGCAAAATTCACTATCCCCGCCAGCTGCACATTGAGCAAGCCCATCAGCCACAGGGTCACTAAACCAATGAAATTCAGTAATGGATAGTAAAACAGCAGGCCGTTATATACGCTAAACCGATCCAATCCTTGCGATAATGCCGTCGTGAGTGCTGTCAGCACGGCTAGCGGCACTGCTGCCGCACAATAAATCTGCGATAGTTGGATGATGTCCGCACCATAGCCATTCAGCCACAACGGCATGCATATCCAGGCCACCGCTCCCGCCAACAAACTGGCAGGCAACTGAATCCAGAGCGACAACGCCAGCAGTTCTTCCGTCGTGCCTGTTTTTTTCTTAAGGTTATAAATTAACGAGGTTGGCAAGCCGAAGCTCAATACACTGCCGATCAGTGTAGGCCAGAACAGAACAGCCGCCAGTTCACCTTTCCCCTCTACTCCGAGCATACGTGCGGTCAGGATGGAAGTCAGGGTCGTGACGATTAGCACAAAGAAATTGTTAAAGCTCGTGCGCATGATCGTTTTGGCGAGACTGTCACCCGTGAATACTTTCCTTGCTGCTGTCCATGTGCTCATGTTACGTCCAACTCCTGTTCCTTATTAAGCCTCTCGTCTCTATGCTCACATTGCGTCTTTTGACGCACCTCCATCAGCCTACCGTTTTTTTGGAATTACGTTCAGGCAGCTGTCCTCCACTAACAGGCTCCTTCGCACTTGAGAAGATCTCTTTTAGTGCTCTTCTATAGCCTTGAATGGCTTTATGATTTTTTTTAGGCTTTTCTCTCAAAATCTGATACATCGTCGTCCAATATAGGGCTGCATAACCGAGCGGCCCAGCCCCCTCGTCGCGAAGTAGATGAATATGATTCATCACCCGCATATAAGTCACCTGCTCCATATTGTCGCGCGAGGACGGCGATTCGTGATGAAGCAGCGTAAGAGCTGGATTTATATACAATGGACCGCTTTTCATGGCTATACGGGAAAGTAGTAGATCCTCGCCGACGCTATAGCTTTGCAACCAGGGTACCGGCTCCAAACTTAGAATTGCTTCACGACGGAATGACATATTACAGCCATGAAAAAACTGGGTCTTAAACGTCTTCTTGGCCTTATGCCAGTTGTACATTGAGCCGGACTGACCACTGAGGGACAATCTCCCTTTGGACAAGGATTGCTGGAATGATAGCAAGCAGCGAATAGTACCCATGAAGCTGTTGCTCATTCCCTGTGCTATACCGCCGACACCAGCCGCCTGCGGATATGCTTCATAGGTGCGCATTAACTCATTCAAGTAGTTGCTCGGCAGCTCCACATCATCGTCAAGGAACAAAATGATGTCACCTTGTGCAAGCTCCACCGTTTTTACACGTGATAGCCATAATCCAGGCTGCTCCTTACGGTGATAGCGGTAGGCAATTCCCGCTCTGCCCAACTGATGTTCATAACGTTCCAGCACATGCTTTGGCAAATCTCCGTCATCAATAATCCACAGCTCGGTTTCACATGCTTCCGGTGCTCCCCCCATGGCAATGGAATTAATGCATCGGGTCAGATCGTCAACCCGATTGCGGGTGCACAGAGCAATGGACAAGCTTAACATCATACTCCCCCTTTATCCTGTCAATGTGTATAAAGCGGATTACTGAACCGCCGGGCCTAAATATTCGTTATATTTTTGCTTTCGCGGGTTCAGAATGAACAACACCCCCTGCTTGTATCCATCTGCTGCGTTAAAATTACGGCGCAGCGTTTCTTTAAGCATCAAGTAGGTTAAGGTCCATAAAAGAGCTCCATACTGGATAAATCCCGCCTTTTTCAGGGCAAGAAAATAATAGTGGTTAATCGCTGTTGCCTTGGCTACTCTGCCCGCCTTATCGCGCGAGCTTGGAGACTCGTGATGGATGATTTTTAAGTCGGGATTGATCACGAGTTTGCCGTAACGACTCGCTAACTGGCACATATACAAGTCGTCAGCCACGGCATAGCTGGTCATCCACGGATACGGCTTCATGTCCCGAAGCGCATCCCTCCGAAATGACATATTGCAGCCATGGAAAAATTCAGTGTCAAAAGTCTCGGTTGCTTCACCCCAACGCAGCAACGACCCCGCCAGACTACTGGGCGAGAGCTTGCCGAGGGAAGAAGACATCTGAAAAGTCAAAACGCCCAGCAGCTTTCCTGCCCGGCTCGAATGTAGTCCCTTTGCAATCCCTCCAACACCTACAATCGTTTCATCCTGTTCGTAGGTATCGAGCAAGCGCCGGATATAGAGTTTATCGTCCAGTTCGGCATCATCGTCAAAATACAGCACTATATCATATCTCACAAGAGACAAGGCCTCATAGCGGGATAACCAAACGCCGGGACGACTTTTTTTATAATATTTCAGAACGCCTTGAGGCAATCCGGATACCAAGTGACGGTACTGTTCAATCTGTTGGTCGGAAATATCGCCGTCATCAACAATCAGCAGTTCTACAGCCGTATGCTCCAATTGCTGCTGTACAGCAATAGATTGTATACAGCGTGTCAGGTCTTCGATCCGGTTGCGGGTACAAATGATGATGGAGACATCGGACATGCCATTACCTCCTGTATGTGTATCCAGGTGCTTTGGAAGAGATATTCAAAGTTTTTCCAATTGCTGGATTATATATGTTTATTGTATCTTTGACAGCGTTTGAGTGTATATACCTCTTTTGTATACTTTTTCAGTCTCCAAAAGGGTAGACAATCCTTAAAAAAGAGCAAAAAAATAGGATCGGCTTCTTGCGCCAATCCTGATCTACTCTTGAAAATCCAAAAACAAAGTCGCGTTCACATACCGACGTGCCATGGACAAAAAATAACTATTTTGTACCGATACCGCTGCCACCAGTAATGTATTACGCACTGCTTCACGCTGATTAGAGGTCAAATGCTGTAAACGACGGGTATATTGATCTGCGGCCTGAATCAGCAGCTCTTCTGTCGCAGCTTCCTGACGCTGCTGTCCTGTAGCAGAATTTCCGTTGTCTTTTGCATACCCTGCACCTGCTACATCAAGCAGTTGGTCTCCGTTCGCATCCAGTTCTTCAAATAAAGTTGAATATGCAGCATACAGATCGACCGGCTGAATCAGATCATCCGTATCATCTTCGGGCTGTTGGAACAGGATATGAAATAGCTGACGGATGGATTCAAAATCCAGACATGATTTTAAATCTTCCACGATGAGCAATATGGCAGCCTGGTTGACTGAGTATTTTTTGCCGATCTTCGGAGCACCGAGGAACTCCTTGAAATCACGTTTGACCCAATTTTGCATAGAGGCCAGTGAGACATGACTATATTCGACCAGTTGACCTAGAGAAACGATCTCCTGCAGCGAAAAGGCTGCGCTGTGCTTGCCCTTGATGATTTTATCCAGCACAGGTGTCACCTCGGTGTACAGAAATGTCGGCATTGTGCTGCCGGAACGGGCAAGATGGCTATGAGTGCGCCTCCAGGCGTCCTGAAGAACGGCTAAAGGCTGCAATTCACTGCGACCTTCCATGGCCAGCAGCAAATGGGCCATATCACGGCGAGTGAGGGTAAAAGACTCCATCTGCTTTCCTCCCTATGGTACATTTCAAGTTCATTCGAACTCATCATACGCCCTTAAACTAGGCTTGTAAAGTGAAGCAATGAGCCGTGCGGGTTCTATTAAGCCTTATTTTTCGTGCAAATTAGAGGTAGGTGACCTGCTACGGTTCCATATGAACCTTGTATATTTTCTTTTAAGTTCTTAAAATAAGTTCAAGTGAACTCAAAATAGAGTTTCTTAAAAAATTGAACGAAAAAGGGATGAGTGAAAATTATATGGGTATAGGTGTCAGTCTATTTTTGTTTGCGGTGTTGATTTTATTTAGTGCTTTCTTCGTGGCTACCGAGTTTGCGATTATTAAAATCCGTTCCAGCCGGGTAGATCAGCTGGTGGTGGAGAACCGTAAAAACGCACTGGCGCTACAAAGAGTCGTCAACAATCTGGACGGCTATCTGTCTGCCTGTCAGCTTGGTATTACGATTACAGCGTTAGGACTCGGCTGGCTCGGTGAACCAACTGTAGTCAAATTGCTGGAGCCTCTCTTTCAACAGCTCAACATCAATGGGGAGTTTTCACATATCCTGGCCTTTATTATTTCATTTGTCATTGTAACTTACTTGCACGTGGTAATTGGAGAATTGGCTCCCAAAACCTTGGCGATTCGCAAGGCGGAAGCTGTCAGCCTGTTAGCCTCTCCAGCCATTGTGTGGTTTAACCGAATCATGTATCCGTTTATTTGGCTTCTTAACGGCTCAGCCAATCGCCTGGTTCGTCTGTTTGGTCTTCAACCGGCTAGTGAGCATGAAGAAGCGCACTCTCAGGAAGAAATTCAGATCATTTTGTCCGAAAGCGTGGAAAGTGGTAAGATCAATAACACCGAATATGGCTACGTAAATCGTATCTTCGCTTTTGACGAGACCGTCGCCAAAGAAATTATGGTGCCACGTACAGATATGGTATGCTTGTTTACGAATCGCTCGCTCAAAGAAAACATGCAGACTATTCACGAAGAACAGTATACCCGTTTTCCGGTAGCGACAGACAGCAAGGATCAGATCATTGGTATGATCAATACCAAGCAGCTATTCCTTGAGTATGATCGCAATCCCGAGCTTGATTTTGATAGCCTAATTCAACCGATCTTGACCGTACCGGAAGTTATTCCCGTCAACACGCTGCTGAAACGTATGCAGAAGGAGCAGGTTCATATTGCTCTTCTGGTCGATGAATATGGTGGAACCTCTGGTCTGATTACCATTGAGGACATTTTGGAGGAGATTGTTGGCGAAATCCGGGACGAGTTTGATAAGGATGAACGGAAGGAAATCGAGAAACTGACGGAGAACAGTTATTTGATGGATGGTAAAGTAATGCTTTCTGATCTGAGTGATCTGACGGGCTTGACATTAGACGATGAAGACGTGGATACTGTCGGAGGGTGGGTGTATAGCCGGGTTCCGGAACCGAGACAGGGCAAGGAATTCATAGAAGATGATGTGAAATTTATCATTCGTGAAATGGGTAAAAATCGTATTCGTCGGGTGGAAATTATTTTGCACCACAAATCCCCGATCTCGGACATGGATACGGAATCGGACACTTCTTCCCAGGAGTGAACCTTTGTAACCTGAGCGACTAGCTTTTGGACTTGACACTTGCGTTCACTCCTACTGAAATGACATATTTTAGGGCAAACGACTCAGGTTGTTTGCCCTACATGCGTGTAAGGAGGAGCTAGTAAATTGGATATTTTATCATCTATTATTATGGGAATTATTGAAGGGCTGACAGAATTTTTGCCGGTCTCTTCGACGGGTCACATGATCCTCACGGCCGATCTTCTAGGATTGAACACAGAGAATGATACGGTCAAAACATTTGAGGTTATCGTACAATTAGGAGCTGTACTGGCGGTCGTTGTTTTATACTGGCGCAGATTCCTCAGCCTGTTTGATTTCAGACGCAAAGTCTCAAGCCAACCGCGTCTAAACCTGCTGCACATTATTTTAGCCATGATCCCTGCGGGGTTAATTGGCGTACTGTTCCGTGATGTGATCAAGCAATACCTGTTTGGCCCTGAAACGGTTTTGTACAGTTTGGTGATCGGGGGCTTGCTCATGATCGCGGCTGAAAAATTCCATCCGCCTATTAGATCACATACATTGGATGAGATCACGTACAAACAAGCATTTACCATCGGTGTGTTCCAAGTCCTAGCCTTGTGGCCAGGCTTTTCCCGTTCAGGCTCGACTATGTCTGGGGGCCTATTCGCACGTGTCAGTCATACGGCAGCCGCAGAATTTACATTTCTCGTCTCTGTTCCGGTCATGCTGGGTGCATCAGGTATTGATATGATTAAAAGTATGGATCATCTGTCTATGAGTGACTTCCCAGTGTTCGCTGCCGGCTTTATTACCGCCTTTATCGTCGGAATGCTGGCGATCAAAACGTTCCTCGGTCTGCTCAAACGTTTGAGCTTGACTACGTTTGCCATCTATCGCTTCGTGCTGGCAGCTGTGTTCTTTTTCATTATTTTGTAAGCTATCATTTGTTACTTCATAACCAAAAAGGGATATCCGCAGGGCATGAATCACTGCCCGCGGATATCCCTTTTTCGATTACACTGAAATCATATTTTATTGAAATGATCCCTATCATTCCATCGTTGTAATCCTGCGTGCTGATTATTGTTTGGATTCCAGCGTGGTCAAATATTCCGAAACTTGAGCTGGCGTTTTGGCGTATTTGCTGTGCAAATGAGCAATCTTCTCGCCGTTACGGAACACGAGCAGACTCGGAATGCCACGTACCTGATTTTCCTCGGCAATCGGCTGAAACTTCTCAGCATCCAGCGCAAAGAAACGCTTATCTGCGTTTTCCTGTATAATGCCATCCATAAATTTATCCAGTGTCTTGCAGTCTGGACACCAGGTTGTATCAAATTTTACAACGGTCAAACCGTCACTATTAATCAAATCCTGATATTGCTGTTCAGATTCGATGCGTTCCATTCGTTGGTCCCTCCTAGAGTAAAATTATGAACATCTCCATCCCAAATGATGGTAGAACAAATTGAGTTCATTCTTATATTGTAATGTTTCTTTTATATATTGCAACTATAGTGAGTACACGTTTAACAGATTTTCCGTTCTAAAGGTAAAGATAACGCGGGGAGAACCAATCGCTCCATCTTCTGTAAATATTCGGATCAGCGGTATTGCGCATCATAACGATTGGCTCGGCTGATTTGCTGTAGCGCCTCCCGCTCGTGCTCAGTTAGCGGTGCAATATCTGCTGCAGAAATATTATGCTCCAATTGTGCCAAAGAACTTGCACCCGGGATCACAGCCGCGACAGCCGAATGAGACAAGCTATAACGGATCGCTGTCTGCTCCATACTACGGTTCGACCCTGCAAATGCCTTTAATTGTTTACGCACGTCCAGCAGCTCCGCTTCTTTATAGTCTAGGTATCCCTTGGCCGCCTTTTCTTCTCCCTTATCGGCCAATACACCGCTCGCCACGGGTCCACGTGCAATCACGCTAATCCCCCGCTCCTGAAGCAAAGACAACACTTCTTCCTCTGCACGCCGATCCAGCAAACTATACTGATTCATAACACTAATGATATTCGAGCGTTCCACATATTCACGGATAACATGCGGGCGAATGGAGGAAATGCCATAGTAACGGATAACGCCCTCCTGCTGCAGTTGCTCGAAAGCCTCAATGGTTTCGTCCATCGGATCGTCAATCGTCCCTCCGTGCAACTGATACAGGTCGATATAGTCCGTTCCCAGGCGGCGCAGGCTTTCTTTCACAGCTGACAGGATATATTTCTTGGACGGGTCCCATTCCCAGCCCTCCTGCCCTGGTATACGCCGATTGCCAACCTTGGTCGCCAGGATGACATCCTGCCGCCGTCCACGGATCGCTGCCCCCACAATTTCTTCATTGCGTCCATGCTGGTACAAATCAGCCGTATCCAACAGATTTACGCCTTTATCCAACGCTTCATGAATCAAGTAAACGGCTTGCTGCTCCTCCGTACCGACCGACATACATCCCAGACCAATCTCACCTACCAGCAAATCCGAAGCTCCCAGGCGGTTTTTTTTCATGGTTGTCTCCCCTCACTTCCATAAGGTATAACTTAAAATTTTTAACATTTCTCTATTATACGAAAAATACGTACAAAAAAAACAACCCCAAAGACATAGAGACTCTACGCTCTCCAATTCTTTGAAGTTGTCGTATGAAATTCGTATTCCCTTTTATGCTATCCGAACAGCCACTGTATGGCCTGAGGAAACTGACGCTGAAAACAATCCACACGATGCACCGCATCTTGATCCAGTTCAAGCAGCACATCTTGGGTATCCAATCCCTGTGTCAGCAGCACCTCGTGTGCCTGGAGGGTCAACGGAACCATGTCTTTTTGTACATTCGTTTTCCCTTCCCCTTCACGGGTCCCGACAGAGATATATACACGATGTACCCCAGCCATTACAGTGGCAAATGATGCGGATTGCATATAATCGATCATACCCGGAAACCAATACGAGCCCGAAATCGAACCAATGCGTCCAAATATATGCGGATACTGGAAGGCTGCATACATGGAAATCAGTCCGCCCAACGATGCGCCGATCATCCCGGTATGCTTCAGCCCAGTTTGCACTGGATATTTTGCCTCGACGTATGGCATTAATTTTGTAACCACAAACGCCAGATATGCATCTCCACCACCGCCAAAGGCAGGTCTTCCCTCTACTAAAGCAGCTGCCTTCCAAGGCGTATAATCATCCAGTCGATTTACAGGCTGAATACCCACCAGCACGACACGGGGCAGCTCTCCCGTAGAAAAACCTCGTTCCAGCTCATCCAACCCGCTTAGAAATAAAGAGCTGCCATCCTGCACATACAGTACAGGATACAGCTCATTATGATTCACGGAAGCGGGAGGTGTATAGACGTGCACAAGATACCCATCTAATGAAATTTCATCTACATGACCTTTCATCCTACGCAGTCCTCCATGATGTGAATGTAGGCATTACAGTGCAGCATCTATTTCCTTGATCATTTCAGACACGGATTCCAGACCATTACCTGACAGGTACCAGTAGTTAGGATCAAGGTATACAATATGACCATTTTTATATGCATTGGTTTTCTTCACCAGTTCATTCTCAATGGTTTGTTTACCTGTAACCTGTTCCTTGCCTTCCTCGACCACCACAGCCCCGCGGTCAACGACAAAAATATAATCCGGATTTTTTTGCTGTACATATTCAAAAGAAACCTTTTGTCCATGCGTGGACACTTTAATGTCAGGATCTACAGAAGTTACGCCAAAAGCATCATGAATGATACCGAAGCGGGATTGTGAGCCATATGCGCTCAAGCTTCCTTCGTTCGTCAGTACGATCAAGCCTTTAGCCTTGCTCGCTACAGCCTTGTCATGCACAGCCTTGATGGAGCTATCAATTGCAGCCAGTTCCTGTTTGGCAGCATCCTCTTTGTTGAAGATTTGCCCCAACGTTTCCACGTTCTTCTTAAAGGAATTAATATAATCCTTGGTATCTACAGCCATCGAAATAGTAGGTGCAATTTTGCTCAACTCTTTATAGGCATCCGCTTGTCTGCCACCGATGATGATCAGTTCAGGAGAGAGATCACTGATTTTCTCATAATCCGGTTCAAACAGCGTGCCTGCACTTGCGTATTTGGAATCTTTATATTTGCTCAAATACGTAGGAAGATCCTGCTGCGCTACCGCCGCAACGTCGACGCCCAGCTTATCCAACGTATCCAGTGAACCAAAATCAAACACAACGACATTTTTCGGATTGACTTTGACTTGAACCGGGTTTTCATCGAGTGCATGTTTGACCGAGATGGTCTTGGATTCTGTGGTTGCAGTCGAGGAGCCATCGCCTGTCGCTTCCGGTGTTGCCGGAGCTGCTTGGCCACAAGCCGACACGATCAGTACCAGTGCAAGCATCAGCGTTAAAAACATCATATTTTTCTTCATTCTACATTCCCCCTAAGTGAAATACACACAAATTTTATGATCACCGATCTGTTGAATCGGAATATCCATATCGTACAATTCCTTCAATACCTGGCTATCGATCATCTCGTCAGCCGTTCCTTGTTTCAGCAATCTTCCATCCTTCATCCCCACAATATAGTCTGAATAGCAGGAAGCAAAGTTAATGTCGTGAAGCACCACCAGAATCGTTTTGCCCAGATCATCCACTAAATTGCGCAGCGTCTTCATAATCTGAACCGAATGCTTCATATCCAAATTGTTCAGCGGCTCATCCAGCAGGATATATTCCGTGTCCTGTGCCAGAATCATCGCAATAAAAGCCCGTTGCCGCTGTCCCCCACTTAGCAAATCAATATGCTTGTCCTTCATATCCTCCAGCCCCATGTAGGCCATAGACTGCTCCACCATTTTGCGATCCTCACTGTTCAATCTGCCCTTGGAATACGGAAAACGGCCGAAGCTGACCAGTTCCTTCACGGTTAAGCGAATGTTGACATCATTGGTCTGTTTTAAAATGGATATCTTTCGGGCCAGCTCCTCACTTTTCGTCAGGCTCACAGCCTGCCCATCAATAAGGATTTCTCCTTCATCACTATCTGTCAGGCGACTGATCATGGACAACAGGGTGCTTTTTCCAGCGCCGTTAGGTCCAATAAAGGAGGTAATGGTGCCTTTAGGTACAGTGACGGATACCTGATCCACCACATTTTTATTCCCGTAGCGTTTGGATACGTTTTTGACTTCTACCATGATTTATTCTCCCGCAGCAAAAGGTACAGGAAGTACACCCCCCCGATAAAGTTAATAATGACGCTGACGGTTGTCGATAAGTCGAATACTCTCTCTGCCAGCAGTTGGCATCCTGCCAACGCAATCACACTAATACAGATGGAGGACGGAATGATATAACGGTGCCGGTAGGTTTTCATCACCTGGTAAGCCACATTGGCCACAATTAGTCCGAGAAACGTGATCGGCCCGACAAGTGCCGTAGATATGGAGATGAGAATCGCTACAATGATCAGCAATCTTTTGATGATATAACTGTAAGGAAGCCCTAAATTAATGGCATGCTCCCTTCCGAGTGACAGCACGTCCAGGTATTTGATGAATCTCCACGCATAAGCAAATACGAGCACAAGCACGAATACAGAAAGCCACAACAGCTCGGTGTTTACATTACTAAAGCTGGCAAAGCTCTTGTCCTGAATTTTCGCAAATTCGTTCGGATCAATCAGTACCTCCATAAAGGTAGACAGGCTGTTAAATAGTGTCCCAAACACCAGACCAATCAGCAAAAGCACATAAATTCCCCGTCCATCCTTACGGAAAATTAACTTGTATAGCAATCCCGCGAATAGCACCATCATCCCCACGGACAGCAAAAAGTTTAATTCTTTACTAGTCGAAATCAATGGGACGGAACCAAATGCAAAAATTATCGTCGTCTGAATCAGCATATACAGTGAATCCAGTCCGATAATACCCGGAGTCAAAATCTTATTATTCGTGACCGTTTGGAAAATAACGGTTGCAAATGCAATGGAGCCACCTGTCAAAATGAAGGCTGCGACCTTCTTCAATCGTCGTGGCAGCGCGTAATGCCAGGTGTGCGGAAGATCGATAAACACAAAAGCAGCAATCAACACAAGCGCGGCAGCGGCTAATATTCCGATTTTTAATTTAGGATTCATAAGCCCTTCTCCTCAGCAGCAAATACAAGAACAACGCGCTCCCGATCACACCCACCGTAAGCCCTACAGAAATCTCATATGGGTATATGATCACCCGTCCCAAAATATCGCAAAACAACACAAACACCGCGCCCAAAATCGCTGTATGAGCCAGACTTTTTTTCAGATTATCCCCCATATACATACTGACCAGATTGGGTACAACCAGCCCCAAAAAGGGAATCGTCCCGACGGTTAAGATGACCACAGAGGACACCAAAGCCACGATCACCAAACCCACATTGACGGTGCGCTTGTAATGTACGCCCAAATTGGCCGCAAAATCCTCACCCATGCCTGCAATTGTAAAACGATTCGCATATATGTACGCCAACGCGACCAAAGGAACACTAAGATACAGCATCTCGTAGCGACCACTCATAATGAGAGAAAAATCTCCCTGCATCCACGAGGAAATGCCCTGGATCAGATTATATTTGTAGGCAAAAAAAGTCGTCACCGAATTTAAAATGCCCCCAAACATCAGACCAACCAGCGGGATAAATACTGGGTCCTTGAAGCGGATTTTATCCAGTATCTTCATGAAAATCAGCGTTCCCCCTAAAGCAAATCCAAAAGCCGTCAGCATCTTCGTCCAAAACCCTGCCGCTCCAAACACCATAATGGCCACCAGTACACCTAATCGTGCCGCATCCATCGTCCCTGCGGTGGTAGGCGAAACAAACCGATTCCGGGTAAGCTGCTGCATGATCAGCCCGCAGATACTCATACTCGCCCCTGCGATAATAATGCTGATCAAACGTGGGAGCCTGCTAATCAGGAGCACCTGTGCTTGATCGTTGGTTAAGTGGAACAAATCAAGTGGAGTTACATCATGAACACCGATAAACACCGAGGCGAAGGCCAGTACGAGAAAAGCCAATATTAAATAGCGCAATTTCATTTCTAACTAAGGGAGCCTGTCCAATAACCTGTACCAAGCTTCGGCCCTGTCCTCCCTTCCAATAATGATAATCATTATCAAAACAACTAGGATAAATTATAGCAGTGATATTGTATCTGTCAAATTTTTTGCATTGAATAAACCATGGTAAATAGATGCTAGCAAAAACTGAATAGTCTGAAGAGCGAATGAGCAAATAAGAGCAATATCCTGTAAAATAGAGATGGAAGATTTAGGGTCCCCCTTTTTTCATTTTTACTGTAAGCAATTCTTGGAACTCGGGATTCATTAACTTGATGAATCAAAAAAATAGGAGGCAAATGATGAATCACATACTAATCGTCGAGGATGATATCGCCTTGAGTAACGGTATTATTCTTGCCCTTAAAGAACCTAACAACGCATTTACACAAACGTATGACATTGCTGCTGCAAAAGAGCAATTGAACATCAC
This sequence comes from Paenibacillus ottowii, assembly GCF_050516475.1. Classification (NCBI taxonomy): domain Bacteria; kingdom Bacillati; phylum Bacillota; class Bacilli; order Caryophanales; family Paenibacillaceae; genus Paenibacillus; species Paenibacillus ottowii. The sequence continues at coordinate 4,549,375 of NZ_CP191577.1, forward strand.
TGCTTTTGATTTAGTCATTCTTGATATTAATTTACCAGATGGAAACGGGCTTGATCTTTTAACAGATATACGAAAAAAAACAACTAGACCCGTCATCGTTCTGACTGCGAATGATATGGAAACAGATGTCGTCACTGGTTTTGAGCTGGGTGCTGACGACTATATCACCAAACCCTTCAGTCTTATGGTACTGAGAGCAAGAGTTGGCGTTCAGCTTAAGAAATCCAGATACTCGCTTGCAGACTCCATTCAGCTAGACAATTTTTCTTTTTCATTCGAGAGAATGCAATTTATTAAGAATGGTACACCTATTGAACTAAGTAAAACGGAGCAAAAATTGTTGCGCATCCTAATCAACAATCGAGGAAATACCGTTTCGCGTGATCATTTGATAGACAGCATCTGGACTGACGGAGCTGAATATGTAGGTGAAAATGCCTTGTCAGTTACGATAAAAAGGCTACGTGACAAGCTCGAGGATCATCCTTCTTCCCCACAATATATTAAAACGGTTTACGGGCTGGGCTACACATGGGCGTTGAAATGACAACACTCCTCTATATATGTATTGGAGTTGCCGTTGTTGCTGTATGCACCGCTGTGGGTGCTATTATGCTTTATCGCAGGAGCATCCATAAAACAATGAAAACCATTGAGAACATGCTGGATGCCGCGATAAATGGCAGCTTCTCGGAGGATGTCTTTGATGAATCCGTTCTCTCTGCAATAGAAGCTAAATTTGCGAAATTTCTTTCCATTTGTTCCGTGTCCTCCAAAAATCTGCTTGCCGAAAAGAATAAAATAAATGAGCTGATTTCCGATATTTCACATCAAACGAAAACACCAGTGGCCAACATCCTGCTTTATTCCCAACTACTTAGCGAATATGAATTATCACAGGATACCTCCACTTGTGTGAAAGCTCTATCTGCACAGGCCGAAAAGCTTAACTTTCTTATCCAGGCATTGTTGAAAACATCGCGGCTTGAAACGGGAATTATCACGGTATCGCCAAGACGGGAATCTGTGCAAAGGCTCCTTGATGCTGCATTGGAGCAAATAACGCCAAAAGCAGATGCCAAAGGGATTTCAGTTGTTATGGAGGATACCGCTATTCATGCTAATTTTGACCTAAAGTGGACGATTGAAGCTGTCTATAACATTATGGATAACGCTATAAAATATACAGAGACAGGCGGAAGCATGATTATAAAAGTGATAGCATACGAATTGTTTTGCCGAATTGATATCACTGACAACGGCATAGGGATTGCAGAAGAGGAACAAGGTAAAATCTTTACCCGCTTCTATCGCTCTCCCACTGTTAACACGCAGGAGGGTGTCGGGATTGGACTGTTTTTAGCTAGAGAAATTATCGCTGCGGCGGGTGGTTACATCAAGGTACATTCACACTACGGCTGTGGCTCTACCTTCTCTATTTTTCTTTCTATGGATACTTAATCCTTTCAGTATTGTTAGATTCCAGAAAGATTGTAGAAAGATTAGTGTGTTAGTGTCTGTACTGTAGATGACTACGGTCCAGACATTTTTTTGTGAAGGAGAACTTATATGGCTCTGTTAAGAACACAGGAATTAAAAAAGTATTATGGTAACGGGGATACTGCTGTTCATGCCTTAGATGGAGTTAACCTGGAGGTGGAAAGCGGAGAGTTTGTGGCCATTGTCGGTACATCCGGGAGCGGCAAATCTACCCTTCTCCATATGCTGGGTGGACTTGATCGTCCAACCAGTGGAAACGTTACGATTGACGGCAAGGATATTTTTACATTGAAGGACGAAGAATTGACCATTTTCCGCAGACGAAAGATCGGCTTTGTTTTTCAAAATTACAATCTGGTACCCGTCTTGAATGTCTACGAAAATATTGTGCTTCCTATTGAACTGGATGGTAAAGAGCCAGACAAAACCCACATAGATAAAATTGTACATACCTTGGGTCTTGACCAAAAGTTGAATAACCTGCCCAACCATCTATCGGGGGGCCAGCAGCAACGCGTAGCCATCGCCAGAGCATTGGCAGCAAAACCTGCAATTGTTTTAGCAGATGAACCCACCGGGAACCTGGATAGTAAAACCAGTCTGGATGTGATGGGATTAATCAAAGTATCCAGCCAGCAGTTCCGCCAAACGATGGTAATGATTACTCATAACGAGGAAATTGCGCAAATGGCAGACCGGATCATCCGAATTGAGGACGGTAAAATGGTCGGCGGTGATACAAAATGATCAAGGTAAAGAACAAAAAAGTAATCCGTAATTTATCAGAGAAGAGCTTCAAAGTAAACAAAGCCCGTAACCTCTTTGCTATCGTTGCCATAGCACTAACCTCATTGCTATTTACAACACTGTTCACTATGGGGATTGGCGCTGGGGAAAATTTACAACGGGCGACCATGCGACAGGTCGGTGGAGATGGACATGCCGTACTTAAATATATAACGGATGACGAATTTAATCATGTCAAGGATCATCCGTTGATCAAGGAAATAGCTTATAACCGTATACTAAGCGACGGAGTTATGAACGATAAATTTCTAAAACGCCACACAGAGTTCTGGTATTACGATGATGTAGGGATGAAGCTTGGTTTTATTGAGCTTAAAGAGGGGCACAAGCCTGCGGCGGAAAATGAAGTGATCGCAGACTCCAAGACGTTGCAGCTATTGGGTGTTCCACTGGAGGTTGGAGCACCTTTGAGGCTAAAGCTTGACATACGAGGTAAAGAAGTACAGCGTGATTTTATCCTCTCCGGCTGGTGGAAAAGCGATCCTGTGTTTAACACAGGACAAATATTCGCCTCCAGATCCTATGTCGATGCTCATGCAAAGGAATTACAAAGCACCTATAAAAAAGATCATTTCTATACAGGAACCATTAGTGCAAATATAATGTTCGACAATAGCCTTGATTTGCGGGGAAAGCTCAGTAAAGTGATTACCGAAAGCGGGTATTCGCTTGACGAAGATGCACCGAACTATATCGCGAATAATGTAAATTGGTCATACATCTCAACCAATTTTAGTATGGATGCGGGAACAATCATGGCACTTACTTCCGCCCTGATACTGATCGTATTTACCGGCTATTTGATCATCTACAACATTTTTCAAATATCGGTGATGCGAGATATTCGTTTTTATGGTCTTTTAAAGACGATCGGCACAAGCGGCAAGCAGATCCGCCGGATCATTCGCAGACAGGCGTTAGTTCTTTCAGGGATAGGAATCCCGTTTGGGTTAATAGCAGGTTTTTTTGTCGGTAAAGCACTTATACCACTTCTTATAAACCACACTACTTTTGCTGGTACCGAGGTATCGGTATCTCCCAACCCATGGATTTTTATAGGATCGGCTTTGTTCGCGCTCATTACCGTAATGATCAGCACTTTCAAGCCAGGCAGAATTGCGGCAGCTGTTTCGCCAGTTGAGGCAGTAAGATACACAGACGGAAATACCAAGGGCGGCCGTAAGCTGAAAAAATCCACTGAAGGCGCTAAAATGATCCACATGGCTCGCTCCAACTTGGGGCGCAATACAAAGCGTACCGTGTTAGTAGTCATCAGTCTTTCGTTAAGCCTTGTACTTCTTAACACGGCGTTCACCCTGTCTCAGAGCATTGATATGGATAAGTTTGTATCCAAATTCAATGACACTGACTTTCTCATTGCTCATGCTGAATATTTTCAACGTCCCTATTTTAGCGGCCCTAAAAATGAGACCTCCGAAAGTTTTATTCAGGCTGTACAGACACAGCCCGGCTTTGAAGAGGGCGGTCGCTTGTACGGTGGCAGATTAGTGCTTACTGTCGAGAATGGAAAATACACCAATGAGGACGATGAGACTGATTCTCGCGGCAACTTCATTGCAGCAGTATATGGGCTGGAAGATTTACCACTGCACCGGTTGCGATTACTAGACGGTGAGCTTGATTTTGAAAAGCTGGCTTCCGGTAAGTATATATTGGAAGGGGTAGATTTAGATGACCATGACATCCCCCATATGGAAAAAGCTCTGTATAAGGTGGGTGAAAAGGTCACGCTTCACAGTTATATGGGAGTAGCAGAAGCTCCGCTGGATAAAGAGTATACTACGCATGCATTCACAGTGCTTGGTCATGTTGCAATTAAATATAGTACCAATTCTGATCGCCGTTCAAGTACGTATAACTTCTATCTTCCGGCAAATATTTACAAGCCGCTTGCGGAGCAGCCTGCTGTGATGAGCTACGCCTTTAATGTATCACCTGATCAGGAAGAGGCCATGGAGAGCTTTTTAAAAAGTTACACCGAAACTACAGAGCCGGTAATGAACTACACATCCAAATTCACTTCAATGAATGAGTTTTCCGGTATGCAAAACACCATCATGATGATCGGTGGCACGCTCAGTCTGATTATCGGCCTAATTGGTATCCTCAACTTTGTAAACGCAATTCTGACGAGTATATTGACACGGCGTCAGGAGTTTGCCATGCTGCAAAGTATCGGCATGACCAAAAAGCAATTGCGGGGTATGCTGATCTATGAAGGGCTATATTATGTTCTCGGCACCGCCCTATTCTCCATTTTATTAGGGATCATATCATCTATTTCAATTGTGAAACCCCTAAGCAGTATGATGTGGTTTTTGAGCTATCACTTTATAATTTGGCCAATGCTAGTTTCACTGCCTTTACTGATATTGCTTGGGATACTTATTCCAGTAGCAGTCTATTCTATGAACAACAAACAAAGTATTGTAGAGCGACTTCGAGAATCAGAGTAGATGCACCTAACAATAAGAAAGCAAAATATCCATGTGCCTCAAAAAAGATGACTTCTGATTCATTCAGAGGTCATCTTTTCATGCTTAGTAAGACCTTATTTTACAAGATACCTATAACCTCCACTCTTCCCGTAAATGCCCCATTCGGATCGAATCATAATACTCTCCGTTATAATATCTGCACTTTCGAAGTCTGGCTTCCAGAGTCATGCCCAGCTTCTCTCCAACCCTTATCATCCGATGATTTCCTGACCAGGTTGTAAAGCCTACTCTTACTAGAGGCAATGTATTAAACAAATGGTCGATCCACAATCGAAGAGCTCTCGTACCATAGCCACCACTCCAATACCCTGAATCATAGATACCTATCCCCATTTCAAGCCATAGGGAAGGCTTATGCTCCCAGATGCTTTATTCTATCTGCTTTTGCATAATATCGAGTATCTATTTTGCCTGTTTTTGAAGTAAGATCGTAATTCATGTTGACAAACAATAAAAAATAATATATCTTAATATCAAGATAATAAATATAAAGAAAAGTTTACGACGACGGTTTATTTTACTTTGAAAAACCTAATCATATAAAAACCAAGGAGGGCAAATAACATGAAATTGTTAGGATTGCATCATGTTTCGGCGATTACAGCAGCAGCGGCTAAAAATGTTGAATTTTATACTCAGGTATTGGGACTTCGGTTGATCAAGAAAACGGTGAACCAGGATGATGTTAGTGTGTATCACCTTTTTTATGGGGATGAGCGCGGAACCGCGGGTACGGAAGTCACTTTCTTTGAAATTCCACATGCGGGACAAACTCGCACAGGGAATAACAGCATTTCGGCGCTCTCCCTACGGGTACCGAACGACAAGGCTCTGGATTACTGGAAAAACCGCTTCGATCAGTTGGATGTGAAGCATGGTGAAATTATAGATCAAGCAGGACGCTTGGCGCTTTCGTTTGAGGATTTCGAAGGACAACGCTTCTTCCTCGTTTCAGATGAGCATGACAACGGAATGCGGGGCGGCACGCCTTGGGAGAAAAGCCCTGTTCCTGCGGAATACGGCATCGTTGGACTTGGTCCGGTTCATCTGACCATTCCCAAAGCGGAGAATACCATTCTTATTCTTGAACAAGTGATGGGCTTCCGCAAAAAAGGCTCCTACCCTTCCCCAGTTGCCGGACAACCGGATGTGGTTATCTACGAAACAGGTGAAGGTGGTACGGGAACTGAAGTTCATCTGGAAGAGCGCAACGATCTGCCACAAGAGCGACCAGGACGCGGCAGTGTGCATCACGTTGCTTTCCGTGTTGAAACCGAGGAAGAGCTCAAACAGTGGGTAGACCGTATTGGGCAGTTGCAAATCTCCAACTCTGGTTTTGTAGATCGCTTTTATTTCCGTTCCTTGTACTTCCGTGAGCCAAACGGCATTCTGTTTGAATTGGCTACCGATGGACCTGGCTTTGACACCGACGAGGAATTGGAGTTTCTGGGCGAATCCCTGTCACTGCCTCCATTCTTGGAGCCGCGCCGTGCATCTATTGAGGCTAATCTCAAACCACTCAACACCAAACATGAATAAGGTATATTTGCTCTGAAAAATAAACACAAAGCCGAGACTTCTACATCATGTAGAGGTTCCCGGCTTTTTTCGTGCAACTGCTCTGTTTTCATTTCAAAAAGCATCCCATCTACAAGCTCTTCGGCTAGATTGGCTAGATCGGCTAGATAGGCTAAACAGGCAAGTGAAATACCCTTTTGGGCTGTGTTTATAGCTTTTTATCATCCACGCTGTTCAGCCATGCTTCGATTTCCCCGATCACAGAGGCGATACAGCCATCCTGGAACGGCGAGATCAATCCAGCCAGCTCAACTAATCCGGTAAAGGATCGGCTTCCCCCGGCACGGCATAGCTTCAAATAATCTTCCCACGCTGCCGTCCGGTCCTCGCCCATACGTTTCCAGAACTGGAATGCACACAATTGTGCCAATGTATAGTCAATATAATAGAACGGAGATTGAAAAATATGGCCCTGCTTATGCCAGAATCCGCCCTGCTCAAGGTACTCGTTGCCTTCATAATTCAGATGCGGTTTATACTTGCGTTCAATGGAACGCCATGCACTTTTACGTTCAGCTGGAGTCCAGTCCGGGTGTTCATATACAGCATGCTGGAATTCATCTACGGCTACACCGTAAGGTACGAACAACAACGATGAAGATAGATGTTCAAAGTGATATTTATCCGTATCTTCCTCGAAGAACAGCTTCATCCAAGGCCATGCGAAAAATTCCATACTCATCGAATGGATTTCAGCCGCTTCCATGGTTGGCCAGTGGTATTCAGGAATTTCAAAATGCCGGCTTTCATAGACCTGGAAGGCATGACCTGCTTCATGCGTCAATACGTCGATATCACCGGATGTACCATTGAAGTTGGAGAAGATAAACGGCGTGCCATATTCGCTTAAAAATGTACAGTAGCCTCCGCTTTGCTTGCCCTTTTTGCTGATTAAATCCATCAGTCCACGCTCGACCATAAAACTGAAAAATTTATGTGTTTCTGGCGAAAGCTCCTCATACATACGCGCTCCATTACGAAGAATCCAGTCCGGGTCGCCTTTTGGCGTAGGATTGCCTGACAAGAAGTTGAAGCCCTCGTCGTAATAGCGAAGCTGATCTACTCCGATCCGTTCGCGTTGGCGCTCTTTCAGCTTGGTTGCCAGAGGAACGATGTGCTTCAGCACCTGCTCGCGGAAATTGGCTACCATCTCTGCATTGTAATCTGTACGTCCCAAGCGGGCGTAGCCCAATTCTACGAAGTTGTCATAGCCCAGCTTATGCGCCATGCGCGTGCGTACCTTCACCAATTCATCATAAATCCGGTCCAGCTTATCCTCATGCTCACTCATAAATTGATATTTGGCCTCGGAGGCCTGTTTACGCGTCTCACGGTCGGTTGCCATTTCAAAAGGCAGGAGCTGAGACAATGTGCGTTCTTCCCCCTCAAACGGGATTTTCGCTGAGGCAATCAATTGAGCATATTCCGAAGTCAGCTTATTTTCCTGCTGCAAATCCTCAATGATATCCGGGTGGAACGACTTGAGCGCCACCTCAGCAATACTGAAAAGCTGGCTCCCCCATTGGCTCTCCAACTCAGCTCTAAATGGAGACTCCACCAACGCCCGGTAATAATCGGTTACATATTCCTGGATAACCGGCATGAAATCATCAGCGTACTCTTGCTCTGCTTTGTAGAACGCATCTTCCGTATCAATGGAGTGCCGAACTTCCACTAATTGCAGTTGCGTTTCCACGTTACTGCGCAGCTTGTTAATCGCATGTATAACTTCATTTTGACGTTCTACATTGTCTGCTTCACGAAACTGCTGCAACAGTGTTTTAAACCGCTGTTCAATTTCAGGTTGCACTGGCCGGCTATAAGCCATTTCGCTGAATATTGTCATTGCTTCGTTTCCCCCTTTAATGTAATAAATCTGATGCCTATTATACAGTACGATTAGACCAAACTGGAAGCTGGAATGCCAAAATAATACAACCATAAAAGCCGCAATACCATGTATTGCGGCTTTTATGCCTCATCTAACTCTATATATCAAAAAGTCACTGTCTAAAACAATCTAATAAATATCCAGTCTAATGGAGATTTATAAGTATCTCTAGGATCGCAGACCCTCGTACCTTTATTGATTTTGCAAACGGTGTGCCACATGCAGGGTCGGACCGACAAATTCATTTAGCTTGAAGCTTCCTTCAATGGCCTGTGTAATGAATTTCTTGGCTTGATCCACCGCCTCGCGTACAGTCAGTCCTTGTGCCAAACCAGCCGTTACCGCAGCCGAAGTGGTACAGCCTGCACCGTGAGTAAAGTTGGTTTGTACAACATCCGCTTCAAACCAATCAAAAGTAATTCCGTCATACAACAGATCCATCGCCTTACCAGCGCGAATTTTGCCACGATCCTTGATCAGCACGTGCTTGGCACCACGCTCATGGATAATGGCAGCCGCTTCCTGCATCTGCTCTAGCGTCGTAATTGGTCCACTTTTCGCCAGTTGTGAAGCCTCGAACAAGTTTGGTGTTACCAGGTCAGCGCCAGGAATCAACAATTCCAGCATCGCCTCTGTATTTTCCGGCTGAAGCACTTCATCCGTGCCTTTGCAGACCATAACCGGGTCAATCACAATCCGTTTCAGATCATGCTTTTTCAAATGGCTGGCAACCAGTTCGATGATATCTACAGAACCCAGCATACCAGTCTTCATCGCATCAAAACCGATACCTTCCAATACAGTACGCAGCTGCGCCTCAACCACGTCCAACGCAACAGGATATACAAGATGGTTCCAGGTTTTAGGTTCCATCGCCACTACAGTAGTTAATACAGTCATGCCATATACGCCAAGCTCCTGAAAGGTTTTCAGGTCCGCCTGAATACCTGCTCCGCCGCTTGTGTCGGAGCCGGCTATCGTTAGTGTTTTGGGAATCGTCATTAGTACATGCTCTCCTTCACTTTCTGTGCTGCATTTATCCTAATCCTGCATACGAAACTTGTCAACGCGCAAAACGATGCTTTCTATACAAAAAGTCACAAGAATCAATAACAACTAAAAAACGAGAATATCCTCCTTTGAAACGGGGACATCCTCGTAAGCACGTGTTATATGAAGAATTTGAATAAAATTTAGACTTATAAATGCCCACCCGTACTGTGATCATAGGCATGATTTTTTTCATTTGCCCGTACGCCGAGACAAAGACTCTGATACAACTGCTGCTGACCAGGGGTAGCAAAATTCCGATGCTGCTCAAATAAAGCCATACAACCAATGATATGTTCGGTATAGCTGTTATCGACAGACAGTTGCAGGCAATGCAGTGTTTGTGCCAAGCCCTCGGGGTAGTCGCCTTTTCGAAAATAATATTCCGCATACACCTTGCAAAAGGAGGCAAAGCGAAATGCATTAAAATGCTTGTGATAATGGGTGTCCCATTGTTCCGGTGCAAGCTCCCAGAAGCTCTTGAGTTGCTGGCTGAATAGCTCCAGCTCGGCGTCCACGAAATAACCAAACCGATTTGCCGATTCGAGCAACGTATTCAAGCCTTCCAGTGTCTCATCCGGATGCTCGCGCAGGTAAGTCATATATTCATAGATTGCAGAAGTGTTGCCCATTTTGATCTCAATACAAAGTCGGCTGCCCTGTGCATATACACGATGCAGGTTGACCACTTTCCAGCCTTCCTCGTCCAACCCTTCAAACCAGCTCAAATCTGCATAACCTTCAATCCATTGCTTGGATTCCTCATATCTACCCTGAAGCTCATAGCAGCTGGCCTTGAGCAGATGCCCCTGAGCATAGTAATAAACGAGCGGCTTAAGCAGCTCCAGGTGCTCATCTCCAAAGCGGTTCCGATTGCGATACAATGCTTGCGCCAGCTCTCTCAGCTCGTCCGCATACATTTCCATCTCGGCCCATTGCATTTTTAAAGCAAACACTTGAGCTAGCATATGTAAGCCTTCCAGTGCATAAATTTCCGGTAGACGACTACGGTACAAATGGAATTGTACAGCAGCCTTCAAGTTCCGTTGGTTATCCTTAATCTGAATCTGGAATATACGGAAATAGCTGATCGCCAATCGTTCAGAGTGGGTATACTTCTCACTCTCGATGACACAATCATACAAAAGCATGGAGGCTTCATGTCGGCCATCCTCAAACATCGCTTCTGCAGTCTCAAAAATGGCTGGAATATTCGATAAATCGTCCATTAAGTAGCCGAGTACTCTGCGTATACAATCCAGCTTGTTCAACTCTGAGCAACGAAGAAGAAACGGACGCAATCTCCTCCAGTGTGGCAAGGAATGAATAAAACACTCATCTACATACATTTCGAACAAAGATCCTTCTTCCAATCCCATCGCCTCAGTAATCAGATCAAGCTGATTCACTGAAATAGGTCGCGGCGGGTTTCGGTTAAGTATACCGCTAAGTGTACCCGGATTTACCTTAGAAGCATCTGCAAAACACTGCATCGAAATGCCTTCACTTTGAATATACTTTTCTATTTCTGCGCGGATCGTGGTGTTTTTTTCCAAAGGGACACCCCCTCAAACGAATGATGGTGACTTTTTCATTACCTTTTAAACCAAAATTTGTTTAATCAAAGTATATGTCTATTTATACGAGAGGTCAATAACTTTAAAACGCGACTCAGGACATATAAAATCACGAATTTCGTACGATTTCAAATCCGTTTTATGAAAAAAGACCGTCCTCTAAAAGACAGTCTATTTCTATTATTTTGATGCTGTGGACTTAGGGATAATAACTTGCAGGACATTTTTAGAATCGCCGAAAATCAAGAGCAAACTTGGCGTATCCATCTACCGTCAGCCCTTCATAAAGCAACTCAGCATAAGCATTGGCTACATTCATTGCTTGCGGTGAAGTTAGGAACGTCACATGTGGATGCCCCGGCCATGGAGCGAGGGACCAGTGACCATCAGCCTTTGGCGTCAATGTCTTCATATGCCGTACATACTCGGTCAGCACATGCCGGTTCTCATCCGGTGAAGCCAGCACAACTCGCTCCCCACCCAGATTAACCAGCGCAGAGGAGAACGCGCGATAGTTGTTCGTTACGACCAGATAACTCCGCTGCATATCCATCGGTTCCCCTTCAAAAGACATATGAATGATTCTGTGCGCATCTAGGTCCTTTAATTCCCCGGCAGCATCATATCTGGCCGGCTGTGTTACATCAATCTGATACTGAATGCCATCGATGATATCAAAATTAAAGCTTGGAAACTCAGAATTTATCAGCTCTTGCTCCCCCTCTGCCGAAGGATCAATTTGTCGAAATTGACCGGCAGACCACTCAAGCCACTCCCGAATTTCCGCCCCGCTTAGTCGAACGACATGCAGCGTATTCGGAAAATTGTACAGATCGGCAATATGCTTGATCGCCAGCGTCCCTGCCGGAATATCGGTATAATACGCCGGGCCATATCTGCCGCCTGTTTTAAAAGGAGCTGCTGCCGATAGAACGGGCAGTCTTTCGTACTCGCTCCCTTGTAGCTGCTGTTTCACATACCAAATTTGTGCATCATTCACGAGCTGTACCGAAGCGTCATCCATCACCTGGGCAAAAAAGCTGTTCACCGCTACCGTCGTTCGACCTACAGGTGCACGAATATAATCTAGGGTTCCAGCGTGTTCCTCTGCTACCGACTGCTGAATCACAGTATCCGGTTGGACGAGAGCTTCCTTGCGTATCGGGTCATACACCGGACGTGCCTCGGCAGCAGATGCAGTCACTTGCCATTTTTCTCCCATAAAGGTCAGATCCAGATCAATGATACCTAGATGATCTCCCCAGAAGCCCGGCTCTACTGCTGGAATACCGTGGATGGTGCCCTGTTCAGTATCAACACCTGACTTACCTGCAAACGAAGGACCGGGAAATACTTTATGCGCATGACCAAACACAATGGCATCGATCCCTTCCACCCTGCTCAGATGCAGCACCGCATTTTCCATATTGGGGGCTTCGGGAATATCCTCAAAGCCTGCATGGGGCATCGCAATAATGAGATCGGCTCCCGCTGCCTGCATTTCTGGAATAAATCGTCTGGCGGTTTCCAGTATATCTTTGACGATAACTTTCCCTTCCAGCCATGCCTTGTCCCATTGCATAATTTGCGGAGGTACAAAGCCGATGACTCCCACCTTCAGCAGATGTTTGCCGCCTGCGTCATCCTCAACCGTCTTATCCAGCAATAGATAAGGTGTGAAAAAGTTTTGTTCTTTGTCTCCCGCTATATAAATGTTGGCATTCACGTAAGGAAACTGCGCTCCTCGAAGACAAGTCTGCAAATATTCCAACCCAAAGTTAAATTCATGATTACCGATACTGCCTGCCTCGTATCCCAGCAGATTCATTGCTTTATAGGCGGGATGCACCTCACTTGGGTCCTGTTGGAGCCGCTGTACAGCATAATCTCCCATCGGATTCCCCTGAATCACATCTCCATTATCCAGCAGCAGGTGATTGGGCACCTCTGCGCGGGCCCTATGAATCAGACTCGCGGTTTGCGCCAGTCCATAATGCTGCGTTTCCTGATCTGTATAGTAATCATAATTCCACAAGCTGACATGCAGATCGGTGGTAACCATAATGCGGAATTTCACCTTCACAGCACCTGCATGTTCCTGCCCTGTCTTATCATTAACGTCCAAAATATCCAATCTTGTTCTCTCCCTCAGCTTCGGTCATAGAGCTTGAACAAGTCTAACAGAGCACTGTTAAGAGAATGTTAAAATAAGCAATTCGCTTAAATACAGCCTATGGCCTCTAGCAAATGATAAATTTTACATCATTTTTACCAAAGTCAGGAGTGCTTTTTACCCTACCTGTGGGACTAGCTGTTAAGATTTGGTTTGTCACTGAATTTACAGGTTTTTTAAATTTTCGTTATTACGATGTTTAGGGGGAAATTATTTTGTTCAAAAAAGCACTGACCTTGTGCATGACCTTCACACTGGCAGCAGGTCTAGCCGCTTGTGGCTCGAATGCAAGCAATAACAACAGCGCCTCCACTCCAGGTACAGATGGCTCTAAAAACGAAAGCACAGCCTATGTTCCTAAAGAGTTAAAGGTACAGTTCGTCCCTTCCCAAAATGCAGATACACTCGAAGCCAAAGCCAAACCGCTTGAAAAGCTGCTGGGGGACAAGCTCAGTATCCCGGTAAAAGTAACCGTATCTCCTGACTATAATACGATTGTGGAAGCCATGTCTTCCAAACAGGTAGATGTAGGATTCCTTCCGCCAAATGCTTATGTTCTGGCCCATGATAACCGCAAAGCAGCCGACTTGCTCCTGCAAGCTCAACGCTACGGCATTGAAGATGCCACAGGCAAAGACACGACTGAAAAAGTAAACTTTTATAAAGCCATGATCGTGGTGAAAAAAGATTCTTCGATAAAAAGCCTGGCTGATCTGAAAGGCAAGAAGGTTGGCTGGCAAAATGTAACCTCCTCCGCAGGCTATGTGTACCCCGCAGCAGAGCTGAAAAAAGCTGGCGTGGATCCAGACACGGATGTGCAAGGTGTGACGATCAAAGGCCACGACGCTGCTATTCTGGCGCTACTGAACGGTCAGGTTGATGCAGTCGCCGTTTTCCAGGATGCACGTAACACAGTGAAGAAGGAAATCCCGGATGTATTTGAAAAAACACGTGTCATTCATTACACAGCTAAAATTCCAAATGACACTGTCAGCGTACGTTCCGATATGGATCAAACGTGGAGAGACAAAATCGCCCAAGCCTTTATTGACATTGCCAACGACCCTGAAGGCGGCGAAATCATTAAGGAAATTTACACCCATGTAGGTTATGAAAAAGGCGACGATAAAAACTTCGACTCTGTGCGTGAATACGCCGAAGCCGTCGGCCAAGCGGTTAAGTAACAAGTACGAAACAGGCTTTACGAATGACAGGGCAGCACCGTCCATGTATTCATGGCGGTGTTGTTTTCATTCCACCCCATTGGGGAGAAAGTTGGGAGCATATGATCGAATTTCGAAACGTATCGAAAACATACCCGAACGGCACCAAAGGGTTGAACAATATTAATTTAACGATTGAGAAGGGAGAAATGGTCGTCATTGTCGGCTTATCCGGTGCGGGTAAGTCCACCCTGCTGCGTTCCATTAACCGACTGCATGACATCACATCTGGCGACATCGTTGTAGGTGGCAGGTCGGTCACGTCTGCCGGAAGCAGCGAGCTGCGGCGCATTCGCCGTGATATCGGCATGATCTTTCAAAGTTTCAATCTGGTTAAGCGTTCGACGGTGCTTCGCAACGTACTTTCCGGCCGCGTCGGTTATCATTCGACGCTGCGGACTATTCTCGGTCTCTTCCCGAAGGAAGATATCGAACTGGCACTAACGGCGCTGGAACGCGTGAATATCCGCGAAAAAGCTTACAGCCGAGCCGATGAGCTGTCTGGCGGCCAGCAGCAGCGTGTATCCATCGCGCGTGCTCTGGCACAGGAGGCTAAAATTATTCTGGCAGACGAGCCTGTCGCGTCGCTTGATCCGCTAACCACCCGCCAGGTGATGGACGACCTCCAGCGAATCAACCGGGAAATGCAGATTACGACCATTGTCAATCTGCATTTCATTGATCTGGCGCGCGAATATGCTACGCGGATCATCGGATTACGCGCCGGAGAGGTCGTGTTCGACGGCACACCGGAGGAGGCTACGGATGAAGCCTTCGCAGAGATCTACGGCCGGGCTATCAAGCATGATGAACTGCTAGGAGTGGGATCATGAAGCCTGACTCTACTGCCCAGCCGCTCTCTGCGATACAACCGTCACCATCTGTGGGACCGCCGCAGCCAGGCAAGCCGCCCGCAGGGCCACCTCTGCCAGGACGCTACAAGCGTTACGCCACCTGGATGATTTTTATCGTGGTGCTGGTAGCCTGCTCCATTCATACGGATGCCACGCCTTACCAATTGATCGTTGGCTTACCGGAGATGGGCAAATTGCTGGAGGAAATGTTCCCTCCTGATTGGAGTTACCTGCCTATCATCTGGAAACCGATGCTGGAAACGATCCAGATCGCCATTGTCGGCACGACGCTGGGAGCCATTTTGGCAATCCCTGTCGCGTTGCTGTGCGCCTATAATGTGATGCCGCGCAAGCTCATCTCGCTGCCGATGCGCACGATTCTGAATCTGGTACGGACGATTCCTGATTTGCTGTTTGCCTCGATCTTTGTGGCCGTGTTTGGCATCGGACCGTTTGCCGGGATGCTGGCCCTGCTCTTCTTCTCCTTCGGGATCATAGCCAAGCTGACCTTTGAGGCGATTGAAGCCATTGATCCCGGACCACTGGAGGCTATGACTGCGGTTGGTGCCAGCCGCATTCAAGTTATCGCCTTCGGTGTGGTGCCGCAGGCACTTCCTTATTTTGTGTCGTACTTGCTGTACACCTTTGAGGTTAATGTGCGCGCAGCTTCTGTGCTGGGGCTGGTCGGGGCTGGCGGCATCGGTCTGCTGCTTGACCGTTCCCTTGGACTGTTCCGATATGACCGGGCGAGCATTATTATTCTACTGACCCTCGTCATCGTGCTTGCGATTGATTACGGCAGTAACCTGCTACGGAGGAAATTATTATGAATGATCCTACGCTTCGCAGACCAATTGGCCCCCGCCTACGCTTATGGGCGGTAGCTATTCTGCTAATTATCATTTACATTTGGGCTTTTCGCGGGATACAGTTCGAAGGATTACAGGGGACAGCCAAAAGTGTCTCTGTCGCGATATTGGACGGATTCCTTCACCCTGACTGGTCGTTCGTCTACATCCCTGAGGGAGAGGATTTGCTGCGTGGGCTGCTGGATACATTGGTCATTTCAGTGCTCGGGACCTTCGTGTCCGCATTTGTCTGCCTTCCATTTGCCTTTTGGGCATCCAGCAATATGACCCGTCTGCGTCCCTTATCAGGCAGCGGGAAATTTGTACTAAGTGTGATCCGGGTATTTCCCGAAATGATCGTCGCCATTTTATTCATTAAAGCCGTAGGTCCCGGCTCGTTTGCAGGTGTGCTTGCTCTTGGCATTCACTCGATCGGCATGCTGGCCAAGCTGTTCTCAGAAACGATTGAAAGTGTCGATCACGGGCCGCAGGAAGCTTTGATTGCGTGCGGGGCCAACCGTTGGCAGGTCATTTTCTTCGCCGTGCTGCCGCAGGTGATTCCACAGTTTCTTTCCTATTCGCTCTATCGTTTTGAAATTAATATCCGGTCCGCTACCACACTCGGTCTGGTTGGTGCAGGCGGGATTGGTACTCCGCTGCTGTTTGCACTCCAAATGCGCAACTGGAACCGTGTAGGCGTTATTTTACTCGGCATTGTAGTGCTGATCATTTTAACGGACCTGGTATCCGGCTGGCTGCGTAAACGGATCGTATAATTAAAATTTTTATATCAACAAAAGCCTCTAAATCAACAAATGCCTCTCCAGTGTAAAAGGGACATGCTATGCTCCCATTGACTCGGAAGAGGCTCTTGCTGTTCAACAACTCCCAGCTAGCTCATCTATGACCCGTCGGACTTCCTCTGCCGTATTGTAAAAATGCGGAGCCACACGAATAACATCCTTTCGTGCTGATACTATCATATTTCGGCTTCGCAAACGCTTCTCTACCGCCGACACGTCGGCTACTTTAACAGCAAGCAGACTTGGTAATACGTCTCCTCCTTCAGGTATACGTATGTGTAGCCCTCTGCTGCGTCCATATTCAACAGAAAAGTCCAACAGCTCATTCATATAGGACTGAATATTCGTGACCCCAATCTCCAGCAGCAGCTTTAAAGCAGCATTGGCGGCAAAAATGCTAATGAAGGAGGGTAATCCCGTCTCAAAGCAGCGGGCTCCCACCGCCGGAACCGGATGAGCAATATCAAACCGAGAGGCGCACTCCTGTCCGAACCAGCCCGTAAGACGTGGCTTGAAGCGGTCTATTCGGTCCTTGCTTATATAAAGAAAAGCCACTCCCGGTATCCCCAGTAGATATTTGCGTGCTCCTGCGACCAGAATATCTATCCCCATTGCCTTTACATCTACCGGGATTATGCCTGCAGACTGATAAGCATCCACGAACAGTAACGCCTGATTTCGGTGAGCTATATTGGCAATGGATTGGAGATCCTGCTGGAATCCGTTGGCATAATTCACATGGGACACCATAATAAGCGCAGTATTCTCTGTAACGTGTTCCTCATACTGCTCTATGGTCACTTCTCCCTCCGTAGAAGGGAGACAACAAATATGATCACGGAACATTTCCTGTGCCTGCCAGATGTGCCCCACCGTCGGAAAGTCGGTATCTGCATACACAATCCTTTCTTTTCCCGGTATATAAGGAAGGGCAGTGGCCACACCGGCTATCGCCTCAGAGGCTGAGGACAGCACCGCAATTTCGTTTGGCTCCGCCCCGATGAGCTTGGCAAAATGACCTCTAGCTTCCTCCAGACGTGCCATAGACAGGTCGCCGTTATGACCGTGTTGCAGCAAGCTCCGATGATATTCCTCAATGGCAGCGGAAACCGGTCTCGATATCGCCCCCTGGGAACAGCTCCCTACATGGATATGTGAGGACAGCACCGGAAACAACTGACGATAGGACTGAAACGGATGTTTCATATTTCCCTTCGCTCCTCCTGGGCATACTAACGTGCCTTGATATGATCATTTTATTATCCATATAAGCTACCTTAGAACAAGGGCCTCCCTTCCCATCTTCTCGCCGTTGACAGACGATAGACACAAAGAGAGGCCCTGTTGGATCATATACATAATCATCAATTAATGCACGCGTTTGCGTCCAAACCAGCTTTTAAGCACCAGGGTTGCCAGAGCAAGTAACAGCAGTAACGAGGCCACCGCAAAGGATGCCGAGAACTGATACTCGTTATACAAAATCTCCACATGCAGCGGAAGTGTATTCGTCTCTCCCCGAATATGTCCCGAAACGACGGACACTGCACCGAACTCCCCCATGGCTCTCGCATTACACAAAATAATGCCATACAGTAAGCCCCACTTGATGTTCGGCAGCGTCACTTGCCAGAAAATACGCCAGCCGCGCGCACCCAGCGTGACCGCCGCTTCCTCCTCCTGCTGTCCCTGATCTTCCATCAGCGGAATAAGCTCGCGCGCCACAAAAGGAAATGTAATGAACAACGTCGCCAAAATAATACCCGGCAAAGCGAATATAATTTTAATATCATGCTCGTCCAGCCAAGGTCCAAGCCAGCCCTGTGCGCCAAACACTAATACATACATCAGTCCTCCGACGACCGGCGAGATCGCAAAAGGTAAATCAATTAAGGTGACCAGTAAACCTTTGCCGCGAAAATGGAATTTCGTGATCAGCCAGGCAGCAGCCACACCAAATACCGTATTCAGCGGAACCGTTATCGCTGCCACCAGCAGCGTCAACCGCAATGCGGACATGGCATCCGGGTCCCGTAGCGCTTCAATGTATACGCTCCATCCCTGCTTGAGTGCTTCGGTAAGCACGACGATTAGCGGCAATACCAACACCCAAAGCAAAGCTAAAAAAGCAGCGCCAATGAGCGTCCACTTCACCCAAGGGGCTTCGGTTGTAACCCTGTTGGGCGGTGCAGATGCAGGCATTGGCGCAGCAGAAGCAAGCTCCTGCCCAGTTATCGCTTGTGACATGGTGTATCCTCCTTAAACACGGGGTTTAATGCTACATTAGTTAGATAGTACGGCGCCGCGACCAGCGCTGAATACTGTTGATCACGAATAACAGTACGAATGAAATGACCAGCAGCATCAGCGCCACCGCTGTCGCCCCTGCATAGTCATTTTGCTCCAGCTTGGACATAATGAGCAGCGGAGCAATCTCGGTCTTCATCGGCATATTGCCAGAGATGAAGACGACAGAGCCGTACTCGCCAATGCCGCGGGCAAAGGCGAGCGCAAACCCCGTCAGCAGCGGCGGCACCAGCTCCGGTACAATAACGCTGCGGAAGGTACGCCATCTGCCCGCTCCCAGCGTAGCAGCTACTTCCTCTTCATCCTTGTCCAGTTCCTCCAACACCGGCTGAACTGTCCGTACGACGAACGGAATACCAATAAACATTAACGCGAGCGTAATCCCTGTCTGTGAGTATGCCAATTTCCACCCAAGCGGTTCAAACAGTGAACCAATCCAGCCGTTCTGTGCATATAGAGCGGTCAACGCAACCCCTGCCACTGCCGTTGGCAAAGCAAAGGGCAGATCAATGACCGCATCAAAAACTCGTTTCCCTGGAAACTCATATCGCACCAGTACCCAGGCGATCAATAAACCAAGAAATAGATCGATCAGCGCCGCAGCCGCGGCACACAAAAAGCTCACCTTGTAGGAAGCCAGCACCCTGGCATCTGTCGCAACGTCCCAAAATTTCTCCCATGTCAGTCCGGTCGAATTCAGGAGCAGTGCTGATAATGGCACCAGCACCACCAGACTGAGGTACAACACACTATAACCCATTGTTAACCCGAACCCGGGAAGTACGCGTTTTCGGGTGGCTTGCATTTGATTCATGTTCTGTCCATCCCTCTCTGCATCCTTTGACTATGACACTCGCGTCTACCGATCCACTCGCCTTTATAATCCACTTATGTTATGAACTACCAGGTACGTAAATCTGGTCAAAAATACCCTTGTCGCTAAAATGCTTTTGCTGTGTCTCTTTCCATGTCCCGAATACATCCTTCAAGGTTACAAGCTCCAGCTTTGGGAACCGATCCTTGAACTTTGCCGCCACACTCTCCAGTGTTGGGCGATAATAATGTTCGGCAGCAATGGTTTGGCCTTCTTCACTGTACAGATATTTCAGGTACGCGTCCGCCACCTCGCGTGTACCTTTTTTATCTACCACTTTATCGACTATCGCTACCGGAGGCTCAGCCAAAATACTGATCGACGGATACACGATATCGAATTTATCCGCACCTAGCTCCTTCACAGAGAGCAATGCTTCATTTTCCCAAGCGATCAGCACATCGCCAATTCCACGCTCTACGAAAGTCGTCGTCGCTCCACGTGCTCCGCTATCCAGTACCGGCACATGCTTATACAACTCCTGCACAAACTGCTGTGCTTTGGCTTCATCGTTATTGTTCTTTTTGAGTGCATAGGCCCAGGCTGCAAGATAGTTCCAGCGGGCTCCACCCGAGGTTTTAGGGTTTGGTGTAATGACCTGCACATCACCGCGGATCAAATCGTCCCAATCCTTGATTCCCTTCGGGTTCCCTTTACGTACCAAGAACACGATGGTTGATGTATACGGGGAACTGTTATGCTCATATTTACTTTGCCAGCCCTCTTTAACAAGTCCTTTTTCCTGTAACGCATCAATATCATAGCCCAGAGCCAGTGTAACCACGTCTGCATCCAGTCCATCCTGCACAGAGCGGCTTTGCTTGCCAGATCCGCCGTGGGATTGCTTGATTGTAACCTTCTGCCCTTTCTCCTTCTCCCAATGGGCGGCAAATGCTTTATTATACGCCTCATACAACTCACGGGTCGGATCATAAGAAACATTGAGCAACTCTACATCCTTGGAGCCGGAAGCAGAGCTACCATCGGCCTGCGTCCCTTCCTTGCTTGCTCCGCAAGCACTTAGCATCATCGTTAAAACCAAAGATAGCCCGAGAATAAGCCCCATTTTGTATTTCCTTTTCATCAAGACACCCCTCATTCTATGTAATTTGTAAATACACATTCATTTACGCCTGTTATTTACAGACAGACTTAAAAAAAAGAGCGGAGAATTCCCTGATGCAGCTCTGATAGGTCAAACCTGTCGCGTGTACAGTGTCTGCCTGCTGTTCCTAGAGGTTCTCCGCCAGAATGGCAAGGTTATACTTAATACTTTAATTCCTACCTGTTTAATGAGTTATATGGATATAATACGAGAGTTTATGAGGGATGTCAAACCTTTTTTTAGCATGGGATGGTCTAAAATTTGCATTCGACAAGGGGGGACAGTCAGAAACTTTTTATACGTTTCCGACCGCCTAGAGGGCATGTGCACACGGGGACTACGACTTAATTGGCTACCGTTTCAAGATTAATCGAAAAGACTCCAAATTGCTTCGGATTATCCGTAGCTCTTCTCAGCCACAGTTCACCCGATCCCACCATAACTCCCTGATAATTAACAAACAAATCATCTGTCTTTTGGTTCACTAGTGCTTCGCGAATCGCATCTGTAAAAATCTGATCATATTTGGCTATAAAATCTTTTTTGTCCGGAATCGTTAGCGACTTTTCACTATCATTGACACGCAGAGGGTACAAAATATAATTGGCTACCTTCTCCTTGTCATTGTCGGCAACCGCCTTCTGCAACGCCTTGAATGTGTTCAAAAACGCTTTAGGATCTTGAATACCTGCTACCTCAAAAGGATTCTGAGATGAACTCGGGGCTGTAGGAGCAGAAGCTGCTTCCGATGAAGTTGCCGGGACGGAAGGAGCTGACTTTTGCGCAACAGTACCGCTGTTTTCTGCACTCTCGCTCTCTTTAGCTGCTTTGTCACTTTGGTTTGAATCGCTTGGGTTGCCTCCAGCTTTGTTCTCGATCATGCTTGTACTGCTCCCAGCATCACTTGTTCCAGGATTATTATCCTGGCCACAGCCGGTAAGAGCTACAAATGTAAGTGTAAGTAAAATGGCTGTAAGTGACAGCCTTCGTGACATTTTGTGATTATTGGATTCATAATTTTTGGGCACAACGGGTCATCCTTTCTGCTTTCTACTCTGACCTATTCTGTTCATTAAGTCTTTAACCGTTCTATTGTAACATAAGTAGACTAATGACCGCATGTCGTGCCCATTCTGGAAGGAGCTTACAGTGTAATATATGCGAAGGTTTTAACGTTTCCTTGTGATCCATCGTCCGTACTTACTTTTAAAATCAGCTCACTCAGGGAATCTACTCCGCTCTGCCCCTCTGGCTTAATAAACAGCAGATCATGGCGTTCTCCCGGCTGCAACGTTCGGCTGGAAAATCCGCTCGTTGTACCTTGTAGGTCTGACCCATTCGAACTGTTGAGCTTGTATTGTACGGGTTGCTTTCCTGTATTCTTGATGCTGATGTATAGCTTGCGTCCCTCTTCAAATCTAAATTCTGTTTGTCCTTGTCCTCCGAATTGCATGAATTGGTCATGTACGATACGCTTCGCTGCTTCTCCTTGCTTATTTTGCTTGCTAAGCGGAGCTGCTGGGTGCGTTACACTCGCCGTTGATGTAGTATACGTGTTCGTCGGAAAGTTAGCCAAAGTGACATAACCTACGATCACACCCGCCACGCCCATCCAAACCCATTTTTCCACCATTTCAATCCCTCCCACATAAGATATGCTGAAGCTACACTATATCAATTTAGTCGTCATCATGATTGCACAGATGGAACGGCTTATTTTCTATAAAAAAACCAAACTCATATCCATTATGAGTCTGGCTGTCATATTTTTCAAACTTGTTTAAAGGAATCCATCCAGTGGCTCTCAAGTATAGACTGCTTTTTAATGCAGCCGTTCAGTTGCCACAGTAAAGAACGACAAAAAGGCCGGAAGCCCTTTAAGCTAAGGACTCCGGCTCTATAACCATGGATTGCTATTAACTTACGCAGTACAGCTATATCTTACTCTGTCACTGTTCCGTAGATCAGCACGGGGGCTTCCGCATGATCCGCAATACGGATGTTCGTGTAGATTTTCTCCATTACTTGGTCCACGTCTTCACGGTTCGCATGGATTGTAACCAGTGAATCACCTTTTTGAACCGCATCGCCGACTTTTTTGTTCAGCATCAAGCCGACAGCCAAATCGATCTCGGATTCTTTGGTTGCGCGACCTGCTCCCAGCAGCATCGCAGCGGTACCAATTTCGTCAGCCACGATTTCAGCTACCACACCGTCCTGCTTTGCAGGTACTTCAATAAGATACTGTGCTTGTGGCAGGCGTTCTGGATGATCCACTACAGAAGCGTCGCCGCCCTGGTTCGCAATAAACTCTTTGAATTTCTCCAGGGCTTTGCCGTTACGAATGACCTCTTTGAGCTTCTCTTCGGCGTGTTCAAGAGAGTCTGCTTTCCCGGCCAAAAATACCATCTGACTGCCCAAAGCCATACACAGCTCTTCCAGATCTTTGGGGCCTTCACCGCGCAGCGTATCAATTGCTTCTTTAACTTCCAGCGAGTTCCCGATAGCCAACCCCAACGGTTGACTCATGTCAGAAATAACCGCCATGGTCTTACGACCGACATTGTTCCCGATGCTTACCATGGCATGTGCCAGTTCTTTGGCATCTTCTACTGTTTTCATGAATGCGCCCGCACCTGTCTTGACATCCAGTACGATGGCATCAGAGCCGGCAGCGATTTTCTTACTCATAATCGAGCTGGCGATCAGCGGAATGGAATTTACCGTTGCTGTAACGTCACGCAAGGCATACAATTTTTTATCCGCAGGTGTCAGGTTGCCGCTTTGTCCGACGACCGCAATTTTGCTGCGATTCACCAGATCCACGAATTCATCCTTGGTGATTTCTACGTGAAAGCCTGCGATGGCCTCCAGCTTGTCGATCGTTCCGCCCGTATGACCCAGGCCGCGACCTGACATTTTGGCCACTGGAATGTCTAAGGCTGCTACAAGCGGAGCCAGTACCAGTGTTGTCGTATCACCCACACCGCCAGTGGAGTGCTTATCGACCTTTACACCTTCAATCGCGGACAAATCAATCGTATCTCCTGAATGAACCATTGCCATGGTCAAATCAGCACGTTCCCGTTCGTTCATATCTTTGAAGAAAATAGACATCGCCAATGCACTGACCTGATAATCAGGAATTTCACCCTGAGTATAGCCTTGGATAATAAAGTTAATTTCCTCAGTGCTCAGTTCTTTTCCATCACGTTTTTTTTCAATCAAGTCTACCATTCTCATATGTCATTTCTCCTCACTGTGCGTATGATCGTTTACAGGGATACTGCTGTATCCAGTGCAACTTCCATCATTTCTTTAAACGTGGTTTGTCGTTCTTCTGCTGTTGTTTCTTCACCTGTCAGCAAGTGATCACTTACTGTCAGAATGGTCAAGGCATTTACGCCAAACTTGGCTGCCAGCGTATATAAAGCCGAAGTTTCCATTTCCACACCCAGCACGCCGTATTCCATCAGCTTTTGGACCACTGATTTATCATCACGGTAGAAGCTGTCTGAGCTGAATACGTTACCGACATGCATGTTCAGGCCTTTGGCAACACCGCGATCATAAGCCCCTTTTAAAAGAGGGAAGCTGGCAATCGGTGAGAAATCATAGCCGCCAAAGATATGGCGGTTCATGCCGGAATCTGTACAGGATGCCTGTGCCAAAATGACGTCACGAACATGCACGTGCTCCTTCATTCCACCGCATGTACCCACGCGGAACAAGTTTTTCACCCCGTACTCGCTAATCAGTTCATTGACATAAATACTGATGGAAGGCAATCCCATCCCGGTTCCCTGTACAGACAGGCGTTTGCCTTGGTACGTTCCCGTGAATCCGAGCATTCCGCGTACCTCATTGTAGCAGGTCACGTCCTCCAGGTACGTTTCAGCGATAAATTTGGCTCGTAGCGGGTCTCCTGGCAGCAAAATTGTTTCTGCAATCTCTCCAGGTTTGGCTCCAATGTGTACACTCATGTTTTTTATTCCTCCGTCCCATTTATCCATGCTTATATTGTTACTAATCTTCCTGCCCGCACTCTTGCCTAGATTACTGAAGCTCTGCCAAAAAGCTGGTTCCATGTTCAGGCAGTCTTACACCAAAGTTATCCGCAACAGTCGCTCCTATATCCGCAAACGTCTTACGAACCGCCAGTTCCTTGCCTCCATCTACAAAACGAGGAGAATATACCAGCAAAGGCACATATTCGCGGGTATGATCCGTTCCACGATAGGTTGGGTCATTCCCATGGTCTGCGGTGATGATCAGCAGATCGTCATCGGTCATTTTAGCGAAGACTTCTGGCAGACGGGCATCATAATCGTCCAAGGCTTGACCGTATCCCTGCGGATCACGGCGGTGGCCGTACACAGCATCAAAGTCCACCAAATTCAAGAAGCTTAATCCGGTGAATTCCTCGTCCAGCGTAGCCACCAGCTTATCCATGCCATCCATGTTGGACACTGTGCGCACGGCCTTCGTTACACCCTCGCCGTCAAAAATGTCAGAGATTTTACCCAAGGCGATTACATCCAGTCCTGCATCCTTCAGTTCATTCATTGTGGTACGACCAAATGGCTTTAGCGCATAGTCATGCCGATTGGAGGTACGAGAGAAGTTGCCTGGCCCACCTACGAACGGACGGGCAATAATGCGACCCAGCATGTACGGATCTTCCAGCGTAATTTTACGGCAGAACTCACAGATCTCGTAGAGCTCCTTCAAAGGTACAACTTCCTCATGAGCAGCAATTTGCAGCACTGAATCCGCTGAGGTATAGATGATGAGTGCACCGGTTTTCACATGTTCTTCGCCCAGCTCATCAATAATCTCCGTGCCGCTGGCTGGCTTGTTGCCAATGACTTTGCGGCCTGTATGCTCCTCAATGCGCTGAATCAGCTCATCTGGAAACCCATCCGGGAATACACGGAAAGGAACCGCAATATTCAAGCCCATGATCTCCCAATGGCCTGTCATCGTATCCTTGCCATTCGAAGCTTCCTGCATTTTGGTGTAATAAGCAAGTGGCTTATCGGCCGCTGGCACACCTTGTATGGAACGAATGTTGGACAGACCGAGCTTACCCATATTCGGCATGTTCAGCCCGCCGCGTTCGCGCGCAATATGACCAAGTGTATCTACATCATAATCATCAAACTGGGCAGCATCCGGTGCTTCGCCAATACCAACCGAGTCCAAAACGACCAAGTGAATCCGTTTAAATTTAGACATCATAAAAATCCTTTCCTAATTCGCTGTTTTTTTTACAAAAACAACCCTGCAATCGTTGCGGACAGCACGCTAACCAGCGTCGCCCCGTACAACAGCTTCAGACCAAAACGGGCCACTACATTTCCCTGTTTTTCATGCAGACCCTTTACAGCCCCGGAAATGATACCGATGGATGAGAAGTTTGCAAAGGATACGAGGAATACCGATACGATCCCGACCGTACGCTCAGACAACCCTGTTTGCTTGGTCAGATCCAGCATGGCTACAAATTCGTTGGATACGAGTTTGGTAGCCATAATACTGCCCGCCTGCACGGCCTCGTTCCACGGAATCCCCATAACAAAGGCAAACGGTGCAAACACATAGCCCAGCAGTGCCTGAAAGTTGATTCCAAACAACCAGGAGAAAATGCCGTTAACCATGGCAATCAGCGCCACAAAACCGATCAGCATCGCAGCTACCGTAATAGCAACCTTGAAACCATCCATTATATACTCCCCGAGCATTTCGAAGAAGGACTGCTTTTCTTCCTCTTGAACCTCCAGTAAATCGTCTTCCTTCTCAATCTTGTACGGATTAATAATGGAAGCGATAATAAAGCCGCCGAACAGATTCAGCACCAATGCGGTAACTACATATTTGGGGTTCAGCATTTGCATGTAAGCTCCCACAATCGACATGGATACGGTAGACATCGCAGATGCACACAACGTATACAGCCGATGTTGCGGCAGCAGACCAATTTGCTTTTTGACGGAAATAAATACTTCGGATTGACCCAGGATAGCCGAAGCTACAGCGTTGTAGGATTCCAGTTTACCCATTCCGTTTACTTTGCTCAAGACAAGCCCGATATATTTAATAATGAAAGGCAGCACTTTTATATATTGTAAAATCCCGATCAACGCGGAAATGAACACAATCGGCAGCAGTACTCCGATAAAGAACGGCGCCGCCCCTTCATTGGCAATTCCGCCAAATACAAAGTTGATCCCTTCACTTGCATATCCCAAGAGACTGTTGAACCCAGCTGCAAAGCCCTTGACCAAAAATTCACCGATCCCTGTGTTCAGCAATACAAACGCTAGCGCCGCCTGCAAGACAACCATAACCACCAGTGGACGATACCTGATTTTACGTTTGTCACTACTGGCAACGTAAGTAAGTGCAAATACAACAAGCAATCCCACCAGAGCGATTACATATTTCATTTCAATTCCTCCTCATTACATTAAGCGCTTACATTGACCATAAAAAGAATGCGCCCCAAAGAGGCATTCTTTTTTTTATTTTCCCAAATCTGCAGGTCGAAAAGCACCCGGCAGTAACTGCTCCATCGTCCACTCTTCCGTATTGCCATGAAGGTTTGTCAGATAAATTTTGGTATCTTGATGAGCAAATTCGGAGATAACCTGACGACAGGCCCCACATGGAGACACAGGTCCTTCCGTATCCGCTACTATCGCAATCGAATCAATTCGACGGCAGCCTTCGGATACCATTTTGAAAATCGCTGTCCGCTCCGCACAATTGCATAAGCCATAGGAGGCATTTTCCACATTGCATCCGTGATATACCGTGCCATCGCTCCCGAGAACCGCAGCACCTACTTGAAAATTCGAATACGGAACATATGCCTGTTTGCGCGCCTCAAGCGCTTTCTGAATCAATTGATCCTTCATCCCGAATCCCTCCATGACTTTAAAATAAACTTAGTAGGAAGATGTAGATTGCTCGCCCTCGATGATTTTTACACCGGAACTTGCACCGATCCGGCTTGCGCCAGCTTCTACTAATTTTTGCACATCCTCCAGGCTGCGTACGCCGCCGGAAGCTTTAACACCAATCTCAGGTCCTACCGTTTTGCGCATCAAGGCTACGTCTTCCACAGTAGCTCCACCTGTAGAGAAACCCGTCGAAGTTTTCACAAAATTCGCTCCGGCTTTGACGGACAGCTCACATGCCAGTACCTTCTCTTCGTCTGTCAGCAGGCAGGTTTCGATAATCACTTTGACCAGTGTACCTGCAGCAGCTTCCACAACCGCACGAATATCCTTTTCTACGAGTTCCAGATCACGTGCCTTCAAGGCGCCGATATTAATAACCATATCCACCTCAGTCGCACCGTTAGCAATCGCATCTTTCGTTTCAAATGCTTTCGTTGCCGACGTGTTCGCTCCCAGCGGGAAACCGATAACCGTACAGATAGCTACGCCTGTGCCTGCAAGCTGTTCGGCAGCATAGGCTACCCACGCCGGATTTACACATACGGAAGCAAATTGGTATTTTTTTGCCTCAGCAGTCAACTTTGTAATTTCGTCCTTCGTCGCATCTGCACGCAACAATGTATGGTCGATTAATGCTGCAATGTTCATATCTGAAAGCTCCTTCATTCAATAAATAGTGTGAAGAAAATGAACCATTTATTTCTCTGTGATGAGATCATCATAGCACGGCTTTGAACATATGTAAAACACATTTTGAAATTATGTTCACGCTTGTACACAGGGCGTTCACCTACATTTCATAATACCCTGTAGGCCTGCGCCATAACCGTATGTTTATTTGGAATGAGGCCAACATGCCCTACTGCAAAAGTGCTTGTGCCGTAAACTGATCCGTCACCAAAATATTCGCATACTTGCCACGCAGCGATGCCCGAATAGCCTCTACTTTGCGCTGACCTCCAGCCACGAGGATGGACTTCTCCTTCTTTCGCAGCTCAGACAAATCAATTCCCACGGTACGGCTGTTGATTTCCTGACTGCATATCTTACCTTCATCGTCAAAAAAGCGTGAGCAAATATCGCCTTTGCCGATTTTTTGCAGCAGCTTCTGCTCTTCATGGTTAAAGTAACCTAACCGGAACAGCAGTGCATCCTCCTTGACCGTACCCACCGTAAACACCGCAATGTTCGCCTGCTTGCCAAGTTGAATGATACGTTGGATATGTCGATCCTCCTCGACCATTCTCTTAACAGCTTGACTGTCGAAAATCACGGGCAGCGGCAAATACCGAGCGATGGTGTTAAAGGCTTCTGCGAACAAATTTACGGTTTCCACCGCATAAGTGTTGACATGTGAATGGCTTACGCCTCCTTTAAGCTGAACCACCTCGACTCCCTTGACCTGCTTTTGCTGGAGATGAAGCGCCACCGCATGCATGGTTGTTCCCCATGTCACTCCAATAATATCAGCATCCTGTACCGTTTCATACAAATAATCGGCTGCTTTTTTGCTAATGTGCTTCTTGATCTCCTGATAATCATTTAATGGCGAATAACAGACCAGCACGGTATCCAGCCCGTATTTCTTTTTCACCTGCTCTCCGAGCGCGTCCATATCCTCCATTGGGTCCACAATACTGATCCGCACGTATCCCTGTTCCTTGGCAGCCTGAAGTAAGCGCGATACCGTGGGTCGCGAAACCCCGAGTCTGACCGCGATGTCTTGCTGGCTATAGTCGTTCAGATAGTATAATCTGGCTGCCTCGATACTTAGTCGTTGCTTTTCATGATCCATTCTACCTCAACCCGCTTATCTTAAAAATGTAGTGCCATCGGACATGGGCTTAGCCCCAACATTTATATGTAAGGGAAACTCAAAGCTACACTCTGTCCGTTTGGCTGTTATTTTGGAAGATTTAACTGCTCGTTTGTGATATTCTGTGATTAACTAAAACCATTTTACCGCATCCTCCACTTTATCGTTCCATCTATCAAAACGCAATAGTTAACCTATTTTATCGCTAGTTCACAACTTGTAATGGACTTATCTGAATATGTAAGGAGAATTGCTATGTCTGAATATATTGTGTGCAGTCTGGCGGACAAAAAGTTCGCATTAAACTTTCTGGAAGTAGAAGAAGTCATGAATGCCAAAAAAGGGACACCGCTTCCCTTTTCCGAAGCATGGCATGAAGGAATGGTGACCATTCGTGGCGATGTATTTACCATCCTTAATCTACGCAAGAAGCTGCTTCTTCCCGCAGCAAGCGATTCCTCCGAGGACAAAATGATTTTGCTCAGTCGTGCAAAGATTGCTTTGCTTGTCGATCAGGTGGAGGATACGGCATCTGCCGAAGACAGTCAGCTACAAAGCAATGAGGAAGAATGGCAACGCGAGTTGTTCCCTACTGTGATGGAGCATCAGGGTGCTCTCATTCCGGTAATTGATATGGACGCTTTTCTCGCATCCACCAAAACGAACTAAAAAAATACTCCCTAACCTTGAGCCGGCTTGCACTCATCGTTCGGGAGTATTTTCTGTTATTGGAGTCCCTGCCCCTCTTTCATATGAACCAACGTGTTTAGCTGCTCCAGCAGCGTATTTCCGCCAGTCAGCGATATCGTACCAATCTTCTCGCAGATTTTTTCCATGAATTCCAGCTCTTTGAGACGATAGAGGGTAGCATTTTCGTCCATCAGCTTGGCCGTATTGAGCAGACTACGAGTGGATGCCGTCTCTTCACGTCGTGTAATGAGGTTGGCTTGTGCCTTCTTCTCTGCCAATAGCACCGTATTCAGAATATCTTTGATATCCCCCGGCAAAATAATATCCTTCACCCCTGCTGACGTAAAAGCAACCCCATATTCATCGCTCTGCTCATTCAGTCGCGTCAAAACATATTCCGCAATCTCCTGCTTCATTTTCAGCAGATCATCCAGCTTCATTGTACCTACGTATTCGCGCAACAGCAGCTGCAGCATAATGTAGATTTGCTCCTCGTATGCTTTGAACTCCAACGCTCGCAGCGGGTCGGTGATCCGGTACTGGCATACGAAGTTCAGACGCAGCGTGATTTTGTCCTCCGTCATGATTTCCTGCCCCATCAGGTCCATCTGCTGCTGTCGCATATCTATGGTTTTGATCTCTGTGTTCACCGTGGACAACCAGAAATAATATTTGCCTGGCTTCAGTTCACCTTGCAGCACATTATCGTAATACAAAAAGCCCACTTCATGACTGGCCACCTGTAGAGCTTTCCAGAAGCCCGGTGTCTTGGACAAGAATGCTTGCCCCAAAGCCTTATCAATGGCAGGCTGCCGAGTATCTGCACGAACAAAACGATGCTCCTTGAGCATGTTCCAAAATGCATATTTCCCTGCTGTCAGCAGCTCTACAAACCGATGATCCTCATAATGCAGCACATATTCATGGTCCTCCACATCGATGACGGTCAATTGCTCCAGCAATAGAGGATCTGTCAAAAACAAACGAATATCATGATCTCGTACAAAAAAGGGTTCGGCTACATTTAAAATTTCAAATTCTTCCTGCTGAAATGTCTTCATTAGGTAAGTCCCTGGGTTCAGCAACTTGTGGTAGCTTCCTTTTTTAAACAGCAGCCCGCGCTCATCGGATTTAATCGTTATTTTCTTAAACATCGTATCACTCCTAGTATTGATAATCCTCAACTTAAAAATGTACATTTTCCGCGTGTAGCGGCTCCACGTTCCATTTGATCTTCCGATCGCTGTTGCCCCTGAATATTGGATTTGATGAACCCCTTATAGGGTTAAATTTCAGGGGCAAAGGCGAACGATTCGCTTCTCCAGATTCAAACGGACCGCTCCGCTTATTCGCACGTTGAGTCAAAACACATTTTTAAAATGAGGATTTATTTTTATTTGTTGTAGGGATAGGACCCTTGCAGAGCATCCCCCCGGAATAAAGGGCGGGGCCAAGCTTAAGGAAAAAGGAAGGGGCCGCCTGTTCCCGCATTCGGGGATGGAATTCACCAGCCCACATCGACTGTGAACCCTTATCTCCGAAGCTACGGGCGCTGTCGGTGCTTGCTCTCTCCGGTATCCGCTGGCCGCATAGCCATCGTCCCGGCATCCGTCATCAGGACCAGATATGGGATGCTCTTATCCAGGTCTTTTCATTGTGTTATTCGATCATTCGAATACTCTACCAGAAGTCGCGTGGAAGGCGATTGGGAATCGAACCCTAATTGCTGGTGGATACATTAGATTTACAGGATACCTGACCCGATCAGGGCAGGCACTGCGGGAACATTGGAAATCCTCGCCTCGGCAATATCCTTCTGTATCAGCCTTTATCATTATTGCGCACCCTTGCACTCACGAACATGGCGAAAGTATTACGACCCCTAAAAAACAAAAAAAACACGGAGGAGCATATGTGCTTCCTTCGTGTCGTTCTTTTACAATTCCTATTACATCTCTTTTTGGCATTTTATCATGATAAATTTAAATGGGGGTTTGCTTTCCATGTTTTTATGTGGCTCAACAATTTCCGAAAAATCGGTTAGTCCATATTTGCCGAATTCTTGTTTTATCGAGTCAGCATCATAAAAAAACATTTTTACCCCTTCCATGATCTCGAAATAGTCTTTTCCCAGTTGCTTTCCCTTTCCATACATCGGAGCTTCTTTTGAAATCGTCGTAAAAACCATATATCCGTTTGGCTTTAACTGATTATAACAATCGTTAATAAACTTTTCTCTCTCTTGTTTATTCAATAAGTGAATAAGGGCATAACAAAATATACCGTCATAAAGTTTGTTATCAAAAGGCATATCCGTTACGGAGCCATGAAAAATACTAATGTTAAGCTCTTTTTGTCTCGCCAAATCAATCGCTGTTTTTGAAATCTCAATACCTGTTACATTGATTCCGTTATCCACAAAAACCTTGGCATTTCTACCATATCCAATACCAGGTATCAATATATCCTTAATATTCTTTTTAAGAAAAAAATCCTTGGTCAGGATTGCCGAGTCTGAAGGTTCAAAGCCCCACATCATTTGATTTTCTATAAAACTTGATTCCCAAAATTCTGTCATACCGTATCTCCTCTATATTTATCATATCCAAAGTTTTGTAATTATTCAGGAGCAAGTCCGGTTTGGAGAGGTGTTCAACACTTCGGTTGCAGAAATTTCGGAATCCCCTGTCGTTGTGGAAGCCGTCTGGTGGGTATAG
Source organism: Paenibacillus ottowii (assembly GCF_050516475.1). Classification (NCBI taxonomy): domain Bacteria; kingdom Bacillati; phylum Bacillota; class Bacilli; order Caryophanales; family Paenibacillaceae; genus Paenibacillus; species Paenibacillus ottowii. The sequence goes on from NZ_CP191577.1 coordinate 4,582,672, forward strand.
CTAAATGAAGGAGTCTCATATTGCAATCCCGCCTTTTCATACGTGAACCAATAGCTAACGGCCTTCCCGATGGAGAGGTCTGTAACCCGTTGCTCCCAAACACCGGCATTGTTGGTCATCCGGTAATTAAGCTGTTGTCCACCTGTTAAAGTATAGTGCACGTCAACATAGGCGGAGGCTGTTTTGGGGGTAAATTGAAGCAGTGCTTCACGATCGCTGACAAAACGAGCCTTGACGGTGTAATCCTCCGTTTCTCCGCCTCCCTCATTGCCGCCAGATGCTGCCTCCGTAGTTACCGATACAGCTTGGCTTGCCGCAGACATGTTACCAGCTGCATCGCGAGCCTTAACTGTAAAGCTGTAAGTAGTAGCTGCATTTAATCCTGTAATTGAAGCGGAAGTAGCGTTTATTTTTGCCGCCTGAGCCCCGTCCTTATACACAATATACTCCGTAACGCCAACATTGTCTGTGGATGCCTCCCATTCCAGGGTAACCGTCGAAGCCGTTTTGGTCGTAGCTCGCACATTTGCTGGAGTGGATGGTGCCTCTGTATCCGGCTGCGGATTGCCGCCGCTTCCATTTCCAGTATTAAAGCTGTTCGGCTGCACGGTAATGCTGTGTCCATCTGAGAAGGTTACTGTTTTGACCTGGTCTGTAAAGTTGTAGGCCACATAGGTTTTTACACCGTTCTTATGAAATACGGCATAAATAGGTGAATTGGCGGTGATGCTGCGGTCAATGTTGCCTACAGTATCCAAATTATAAATCCAGTGGTAGGCATTCGCCTTGGAATTGCCCGCTTCCGGTGTCATCGCGGCTACGCGTGCACTGAATTTGGCCTTGGCATCGGACGGATTCGAGATCGCTCTGTACATATATACGATATCTTCCCACGGATTGAAATTCCCTCCGCTTTTTTGTAGCAGATTATTATAATTTTTAGCCGCATACTCCGGATATTGTGTAAGGTACAAGGAAGCCGAGGTAATCGGCAGCCAGTTGATACCGTGCACCTCTGCGGGGTTATTGGTCCACCAGGTTGCATTCCCCACCGTTTTACCACCCCAGATCATACTGGCCGTCGCGCTTTGCATCCCTGAAGGGGTGTTCGTACCTTGTACATCAAACCAGTATTCGTTAATCGCATTCATTTCAGTTGTGTATAGATAAATGCCCAGATCACGAGTTTGGGTATTTCCCGTCGCCTCGCCCCATAAAATCAGACCTGCCCAAGCATTCATCGCCTCCGAGGAGGATTCATTGTTATTGCCGTCGCCAAATTTGGCATGACCGGAGGCCCAGGTATGCCCGGCATAAGGATCAAAATTACGCAAATACGGAAATTTCGAATCAGACCTGTCGGTATTGGCAATGTCGCGAATGAGCAGCTGCACCATCTGCCCCCATTGTGAATTGGATGCCCAGCTCTTGTCCACCCGTGCAATTTCGGCCGCTGCCTTAATAAAATATCCATAATGGAAATGATGGTCATTTAATTCTACTGCACTGCCAAAGCTGTCGGGATAACCGATTAATGTTCCCCAATTGCTATTGTACACAAATAGATTCGAGCTCTTCAGTTTTCCTGAGCTGTCGCTGGCCTTAAACCAGTCCTGCAGCCGGCTTTTGATCTCATTGCGGAACTGGGTCGCTGCTGCGGTATTGCCAACCTGGTCGGCAATTGGCGCCAAGGCTGCCAGCTTGCCCAGTCGTTTTCCAGTCCAGTACGTGTCACCATCGCCAGTATAGACTTCCGCTTTCGCTTCGTCTATATAACTGTTCAGTGTATTTTTATCATAAGACCCCATGTCGGGCAAAGACGGGAGTACCCCTGTAAATTTCATTTTGGTTTGAAAAGAAGCACCCTCCGCTGTTTTCATCAGACCACGTACAGAATTGTACGTGTAGCTGAGCAGGGACTGCGATGAATTTTTCCACTGATGCGGGTATAAGGCAAAAATAGTACCGGCTTGTGTGCCTTGCTTTGCGGTTGTTGTAACGGTAAAGGTGGTCGTTACCTCGGAAGAGGCTTGGTTGTAGCTGTACTGAACTTTGGAGTTTGTAACGAAGGAATAGGCGTATTGCTGAAATTTGTCCAAAGTCGCCGTTGTATTGTCTGGCAAGGCCGCCACTGTAAAATAGTTTTTTCCGTTCAATTGATTGATCAAAGTACTCGTTCCGAGACCGGACCAAGTGCTGCCGGAGGGGCCAAACAGACCATAATGCGAGCCATTGATCGTAATGCCAAGCACAGGAGAGGTAGCTGAGCCAGACCAGACCTTTGGCACCTCATTGAACGAGAGCTTCGGATTGCCGCCGCCAAACTCAAAAAAGACATAAGGAGAGCCGTGCCCATAGGTAGCGCTCATTTTGTTGCTTCCACTTTGAAATAACGATTTGACATACCAGTCGCTGAAGCCATCTACCTTGGTATCCGGAAAGGAAGCGCTTACAGAATGTCCGATGGTAAAATCGTTCACATCATCCATCCAGCCTGCAATGTATCCCGGATTGGCCGTAATTTTTCCGCTTGGGTTATAAATGCGTAAACCATTTTGCTGATTTTTCAAGGCAAGCGGATGTGGATATTGAGCCTCGGAGTAGGGTACCCATGCCAGGCTGCTCCACCAGTCGTTGGTAGGCATTGGACCAGTTACATTCGCTGTCTTGTAAATTTCGTTTTGCGGTGTAGCTGCTCCGGCAGGTAATGTGGTCGAATATGAGCCTGCGCCTTGCGTGACTTCGCCCGAAAAGGCTTTAGTAGAAACCGGTGCTGCTAGAAAAATCAGACTGGCACTTAACAAGCATAATATCATTTTTCTCACAACCTACATCCTCCTTTGAATTCTTTTCTCCCTTTCCCTGCAAAGCTATCCCCTTTCCTTTCCTTTTCTTTCCTTCCAGCTTAAATTCAACTTCATTGTGCTTGATCTCCATTTCTAGGTCAATCCTTATATTTCTAGATTTCAACTAAACAAGGCGAAAGTCTCTAAAAATGCATAAGAAACCAGGACGAAAAACCCAAGTATTATGTAATGATGCTATTTTGAATTCATCCCATAAGACGTTCACCGCATGAGTTATTCACCCCATAAACCATTCACCCTAATAAACATTTAGCTTATAAAAAAAGACCCTCCAGGCCTTTTAGCCCTTCAGATCCTCTGTTTTGAATTTATAAGTTTTTAAGTCTTTGAGCTTTTGAGTACTTATTTCTCATGCCCTTCCCCATGCTCCACACCATTTTGAAAAATGAGTGACTTTGCGGTGGGTAGCAGCGGAGCGGAGGGATTGAATCTGGAGAAGCGGTAGCGTTCGCCTTTGCAATGGGATTCTTACCCTTTAAATCTCTTATACAATCCGAAGAATCCCACTGCAACAGCGATCGGAAGATCAACCCTTTCGCGGAGCCTCCTTCCCCCTCAATTGACTCATTTTCCTCGCCCAAAATACCCTTCTATTTTCCAGTCTACGCCAACCTGCGTTATGCTCAAATCCTGTAAGGCTACCGCGTCGCTCATCGCAGACACGCCCTCTCCCCCGAGAAAACCAGGAGCTGAGCGTCCTCCAACCAGTTTTGGCGCCATATACAGCACCAGCTTGTCTGCCAGTCCTTGCTGCACGAACGAAGCGTTCACCTCGGCCCCGCCTTCCACGAATACCGATGAGACCTCCGCTGCTCCCAGAATATCCAGCATTTGCGGAAGGTTGACCCGCTCACTGTTTTCATCCTGTGTCAGATATACCTTCACACCAAGCTCTTCCAGCTGGCTTCGCTTACCTTCATCGTAAGCCCTTCCTGTGAATATCCAGGTCGGCGCCTCTCCATCTGTAATAACACGAGCATCCAATGGAATACGCAGCTTGCTATCCAAAATGATACGAATCGGGTTCCGTCCTTCTGGTAAACGAGTCGTTAGCTGAGGATTATCATGAATCACGGTCTGTACACCGACCAGGATGCCTACATGCTCGTGCCGAAGACGATGCACATCCTCCCTTGCAGCCTCAGATGTAATCCACTTGCTTTCCGAGGTCCGGGTGGCAATTTTACCGTCCAGCGTCACTGCCGATTTGATCGTAATAAAAGGACGCTTGTTCACAATATATTGATTGAACACTTCATTCATGCGGATCGATTCCTGCTCGCATACTCCGACAATGACTTCAATGCCCGCATCTTTCAAAATCTGTACCCCTCTGCCGGAAACCAGCGGGTTCGGGTCCAGGGCTGCAATCACCACCCGGCGAATGCCAGCCTTCACAATCGCTTCCGCGCACGGGCCTGTCCGGCCGTGATGGGAACACGGCTCCAGCGTTACGTAAATCGTCGCCCCCTGAGCATGTTCACCCGCCATACGCAAGGCATGAATCTCGGCATGTGGCTCACCGGGCTTCAAATGAGCCCCGATCCCAACGATACGGCCATTGCTGACAATGACTGAGCCGACGAGCGGGTTCGGTTCTGTTTGCCCTTTGGCACTTCTGGCATTTTCCAGTGCCAGGCGCATATATTTTTCGTGAGTGTTCATAGAACCTCCCTGAGATCGGAATCCCGCAAATGGCCGGATCGTTCTATTTTTGTATTCAAATACCGTTCATTATATTGCGACACATCGCCCCAGAGCGGCATACGACCCGCCACATTCATCCCCGACTTCTTCAAGGCATCCAGCTTTTTAGGGTTATTGGTGATCAGCGTTACCGGTTTTTGTCTCAAGTGCTGAAGCACACTAATGGCATCCACATAATTGCGCGTATCATCTTCAAAACCCAACTGATGGTTGGCTTCGACGGTATCCATGCCTTCTTCCTGCAGAATATAAGCCATAGCTTTGCTAAACAAACCGATCCCGCGACCTTCATGATTAGCCAGATAGAACAATGCACCTGTTCCATGTTCTACAATCATTTTCATCGACTGGTGGAGCTGAAATCCGCAATCGCAGCGCTTGCTACCAAAAATATCTCCAGTATGGCAAATACTATGCATGCGAACTAAAGCATTTTCCGAGCGTTGGAGATCACCGTACACCAAAACGCTCGATTGTTGTCCTTCCGCCAAATTCAGTGTAGACAGTCGCTTCACAATCGTCTCAGCATTAGCATTCAGTAAGTCCTGACGATCTTCCTCGTCCCGTACAGGCAGCCAGCAATACCATTGAAAAACAACCGTCTCTCCTTCCAAATTAACTGGCAGCTTGATCGGTCCTACCAATATCGTCGAAGATTGCTCTCCACGAACGGTTTGAATTTTATCGTTAAGTAGCGTAGCTACATCTTTTATATTCATCTCTCTGCACCATCCTTTATATAAACTCTATATATGAAACGCCTCATATTTTCTCAGGCTAATCGTTGTTGTCAGGTTTTTATATCATGTTACTATGTGTAAAAAATGTTCATGAAACGTGGATTCCATGATCAGCTGACGCTCCTGAAGCTCAGTGACAGCCTGCCGTCGTCCGTCTTCGAAAGACTTCAGATCTTCTACGGTATATACCTGCTGACGCAAACGAAGAAGCTCACTGGCCAGCATATCGGCATCCTTCAAAGCAGCATTCAAGCCAAAAGCTCCCGTAGGTGTCATGGTATGCGCCGCATCTCCAATCAGGATCAGTCCGTTCTGTACCCATGTCTCGCTGCGACTGCTGAAAATATCCAACGGCACGAAGTCCTTCCATGAACGAATCTGATCCAGTACACTATGCTTCAAATCCGGAAAAGCGTCTGTAAACTGGTGTATAAAAGGTGCAAAAGATTGCTTAAACAGGGTTGGAAAGCTGCCTTCCTCCACATTCCAGCCAATTTGAATATAGCCCTCAGCCTGTGAAAATAAAGCCAGCTGCCCTCCATTGACCAGCGCTAGACGAGTAATGGGCTCCCACCCGGCTGGTGCCGTGATTTTGGCCCATAGCAGATCATAGCCGTGACGAATGTTCGTCACAGGCATCTGCGCCAGCTTGCGCACAGTCGAATAGCGACCGTCTGCCCCCACAATCAACGAACTGTGAATCGTAATCTCACGGCCGTCCTTGTCGCGGGCGGTCAGGCCCGTATATCCCTGCGTGCTGTTACCCTCCAACGCAGTCACAGTTGTACCTGCCAGGTAACGGAAGGACTCGTAGGTGGACGCCTGCTTGAGCAGAGCTTTCAAAAATCGAGGTTGTGGAATGTGCACTCCTACATTACCATGGTTTGAAGCTGGTTCAACCGTTTTGACCAGCTGTTGATGCTGCCAATACTCGATTCTTGTAGAAGCGAGAATATGATCCTTATGAATTTGTTCGAGCAGCTTATGCTTTTGGATCACTTCCTGACCCTCATCATTTAATATTTCACCGCGGAAAGCCTTTCCGGGCACGCTCTGCCGCTCAACTAATATCGTGGAAACACCCTGCTCCGCCAGTAGACAGGATAACAAAGTCCCTGCGGGTCCTCCTCCAACTACACACACTTCACATTCCAGTATCATCCGACTTCCCCCTGCGTCCAAACCATAACCACGCGATTCGTTCGTACCTGTTCATTTGATTTTATCATTAATCATATCAAAATAAGTTCAATTTTTAAGTATTAATATATAGAACTCCGTCTCAAATCCGACAAGTTACTTTATGTAACAAAGTATATTTATATCATTCAATTTCGTCAAGTAATAAATTTATGTAAAGTAAAATCATTTACTTTTAACAGTGAATCGTTAATAATAGGAGCATGAGGTGATCACATGAATATTCCGCAGATGTGTCCACGGTTTGAAAAAGCTATGGAGATACTGAGCAAGCGTTGGACGGTGTTGATCGTATTTCAACTCACGAATGGACCGCAACGTTTCGTAGCGATTGAGAATTCAATTCCTAATTTAAGTGGAAAGGTCCTTTCGGACCGTTTGAAAGAGCTGGAGGAAGAAGGAATCATACAACGTACGGTTTATCCTGAGAAGCCCGTGCGGATTGAATACTCACTTACGGATAAAGGACGCGATTTAGCTCCTTTATTTGACCATATCGGTACCTGGGCTACACGCTGGATTGAGGTTCTACCCGCACTTGAACAGCAATGATTCATATTGAAGCAAAGAACGCCTTGCGCTATGAGTACAATTGTACTCATAGCGCAAGGCGTTCTATTTTTCATATGACAAAGCAATAATGGTCGACCTTAGATCGTATCCAAAATTTCAGGCGTTTCTCTCACTGCTGCGTTGCATTTCATCACGAATGGATTGCACCCGCTTTTTCCCCCAGTCATACATCATCTCCACAATCGGTAAAATCGTCATTCCGAGCTCAGTCATTGAATACTCCACCTTTGGAGGCACTTCCGGATACACTTCCCGGTGCACAATACCATCTTCCATTAACTCCCGCAGCTGGTTGGTCAGCACTTTATGTGACAGCTTCGGAAACAGTCTTTGCAGGTCACTGAACCGATGCGGTCCTTCCACACCCAAATGCCATAAAATAACGACCTTCCATTTCCCGCTTAGTACAGATAACGTTAGTTCCTTTTCGCAGTTGTAGTCTCCGTTTATAATTTTCTCCCGTATTTCTTCTCTCAGTGTATCAGACATATGTCAATTAACTCCTTCTGAATCATCATGATCTTGCACACTATTAGTAACCTGCAGGTAACCTCCGTACTTGAAAGTGCATTCTTCACAGCCTAGCAAAGCCACCCTACAATAGTAGATAACGTTACACATTCAAGGAGGAATAGAGTATGAGTAAAAAAGCTCTTTTTATTATACCCCCAGAGCGCTTTAATGAGGATGAATTATTTAAACCCAAAGAAGCGCTGGAACAAGCAGGCGTTACCGTGACACTGGCCAGTACAAAAACAGGCGAAATTATGGGTGACTACAACGGTAAAGCGACGGCTGATCTTGTTTTTACAGACGCTGTGCTGGCTGATTATAATGTGGTATCTGTGATCGGTGGATCAGGAACGAATGATCATCTGTGGAATAACGCCGATCTCCAAGCTCTCCTGAAACAAGCTCATGAGCAAAAGACTTTAGTGGGCGGCATCTGTGCAGGCTCTGTGGCCGTGGCTCAAACCGGACTGCTCTCTGGAAGAACAGCTACATGCTATCCAGTGGATGTACAAAAGGATCAGCTCCAAGCGCATCAAGCCGAATATCTCGCTCAGCATGTCGTTGCGCATAGCGATATTATTACAGCCGATGGTCCAGACGGAGCTCAGGAGTTTGGGAAAGCCCTCGTTCAAGCTCTGCAATAAGCACATTCTCGAAGTTCCAGATGGCACTTTAAACAAAACTCCAAGAAGCCGCATCACGTCCTTTCTATTGTATGGGACCTGATGTGGCTTCTTTGTGTCATTTTCATGCTGAAGTGATTAATTTAATTGTATGGTCCTGGATTTTCGTGTTAGCTTTAAAGAACCGACGTTTAGCATAGGAGGCTTATATGCCGTGTTTATGAAAGGCAAAATCCATTTACATCAGGTAACGTCCGAATCGTTGCGACTGGGCGCCTTACTATCATTAGTAGGGGGCTTTTTGGACACATATACCTTTGTTGGAAGAGGCGGTGTTTTCGCCAACGCACAGACAGGCAATATCGTGCTGCTGGCTGTCAAAGTCATTCAAGGCCACTGGATTCAGGCGTTATCCTATATCCCGCCCCTGATCGCCTTTTCACTGGGGGTTTTTGTTGCTGAAGGGATTAAACGAAAATCAACCCACCGTTTAACTCCGGACTGGACCCGCGCAATTCTTTTACTGGAAATTGCGATTTTTTTCATCGTGGGATTGATTCCGCAAGGAGTTCCCAATACGGTAGTGGTGGTGATCGTCTCGTTCGTCGCTTCCGTGCAAATGACTTCCTTCCGCAAGCTCATTGATGTGCCGTACACCTCCACGGTCAGCACCGGCAACCTCCGATCAGCTATCGAGGCTGTGTATGTCGCCGTAACGACCAAGGACACGAACGCTGCCATTCGTGCGATGCGTTATGGTGTCATCCTGGCCGCCTTCTTGGTAGGAGCCTTGCTGGGGGGATTTCTGACTTTGACGATTGGGGATAAAGCCGTTTGGGGCGCTGTTGTTGCACTTATCTTTTCTTTTATTTTATTTACAGAAGAGGAAAAGTGGAAGCTGCCGCTGCGTCACTAATCCTCCATTACATTAGCCCTGAATGAACTGCCGCTGGGCCGTTTCAAAGAAATTCAAGAGGTCATTGCGGGACGAAAATGCTGCCTGAGCAGATTGGTTGCTACCGCCCCCTTTACCCTGGAACGCGCCCAGATTTTCCTTTAAAAACGCTCCGCAGCTAATGGATTGGGTACCGTTGTGTGCCAGAATGATTTTGTTTTCTGCTGTTGTGGCAAATAAAACAAGCAAATCATGCTCAGCGGTCAGCTTGGCAGCCAATTGCTGCATCTCCTGAAAGGATTTTTGTTCGAATACACGAGCAAGAACATGCCCCTGTACAGCAGACAGCAACTCTTTTGCTTGGTACGATACATTTTCCTCTTGCAGGAGCTCCACTTGCGCCTTGAGTTGCTTGTGCTCCTGCTCCCACTTTTCGAATCGGGTCAAAATATCCTTCCGTCCGGTATTGAACTTCGCAGATAACACGTCCAAAATCCGAACACCCTCATTAAAGTCGTGGAGTGCGCGAGCACCACATTTGAAATGGATTCTCGCCATCCCTTTTTGCTTCTCCCATTTCAAGCATTTAATCATCCCAATTTCCCCGGTCTGAGCCACATGTGTACCGCCGCAGGCATTATATTCAATGCCCTCGATCTCAACAATTCGAATATTTTCCGTCACTTTAGGCATTTTCACAAGTGGAATGTCCTTCAGTTGCTCATGGGTTACAAAATAGCTTTTAATGCTGCGGTTATTGTAGATTTGCCGATTGGCTTCCTGCTCGATTGCCGATAGCTGGGCAGAGGTTATATCCGAACAGTTGACATCAATTGTGGCGTACTCTTGTCCCAAATGAAAGCTCTCTGTACGCGCACCCAACAGTTCTAGGCAAACCGCTGACAGCAAATGCTGCCCGCTATGCTGCTGCATATGATCAAATCTGCGCTCCCAATCCAATTGGCAGGCCACTTTCCCCTCCTCCGGCAAGCGTTCTACCTGATGCCAAATATCCCCGTCTTCGAGAACAACATCTAATACACGAATGCCCTGTATCGTTCCTGTATCACACGGCTGACCTCCGCCATGCGGATAAAAGGCCGTTTCCTCAAGCATAACAAAAAATGCTCCGTCTCTTTCCATGCTTTGTGTAATATAAGTGTTCCACTCCGTAAGATTTGGAGCGGTGTAATATAATTTTGCCGCCATTTCAGTCCCTCACTTTTGGGTATCTTGGTCTCGTGCGATATCCATTTATTATCAAGCACTTCATTGTAAATATCAATGTAGTGAATAGCTCATTATGACATGATTAACCACAGATATAAGCCCAACAGGGTAATAAAAAGTGTAGGAATAGTTAAGACGATGCCTGTTTTAAAATAAGTGCCCCATGAAATTTTCACGTTTTTCGAACGAAGCACATGCAGCCACAATAATGTGGCTAATGAACCGATTGGAGTTATTTTCGGTCCAAGGTCCGACCCAATGACGTTAGCATAAATCAGTGCCTCTTTGACCATACTGGTTGTATGAGTGGCATTAATGGCAAGCGCATCAATCATGACCGTAGGCAAGTTATTCATACTCGAAGAGATAATCGCCGCAATAAAACCCATGGCCATGGTGGCTACAAACATACCTTGATCAGCAGCCGCTTGAATCACGTGGGACAGCAGATCCGTCAAACCGGCGTTGCGCAAACCATACACTACCACATACATCCCGATAGAGAAAAATACGATGGCCCATGGAGCTCCCTTAATGACTTCTTTCATGGGTACCACAGGGCTTCTTCTAGCCATCAGCAAGAAAAGGATAGCAATCAAACCAGCCACCACCGAGACGGGAATGTCAAAAAATTCGCATACAAAGTAGCCAATCAACAATATTGTGAGAACGATCCAGGACATACGGAACATCTTTGGATCTTTTATCGCAGTTGCAGGCGTGATTAACTGTGTCGCATCAAACGTTTTAGGAATTCTTTTGCGAAAAAAGAGATACAGTACCACGATACTAGCCGCTAAGGAAAACAGATTAGGTACAATCATACGACTCGCATATTCCATAAAACTGATTCCAAAGAAATCGGCTGACACAATATTAACGAGGTTGCTGACTACAAGCGGAAGCGACGTCGTATCTGCAATAAATCCGCTTGCTATGATAAAAGGAAACACCATTTTCTCATCCAATTTCAGTGCCCGAACCATCGCCAGTACAATTGGCGTCAAAATTAATGCCGCTCCATCATTGGCAAAAAAAGCAGCAACTATGGCACCCAGGACGCTCACATAGACAAACATCCGGGTTCCGCTTCCACGGGCTATCCGCGCCATATGAAGTGCTGCCCATTCGAAGAAACCAATTTTATCAAGGACTAATGAAATCAGAATAATGGCAACAAAAGCTAGTGTTGCATTCCAAACCATTCGAGTAACTTCCCAAACATCATGCAAATCCACTACCCCCACCAGCAAGGAGAGTATGGCACCGCCGCACGCAGACCACCCAATGGACAGATGTTTAGGCTGCCAAATGACCAAAACTAAAGTGACTAAGAATATAATGCATGCCAACAAAATCAATGTTCTAAAAACCTCCATTACATTTACATTACCTTGTAAATATTTACTTATATTAAAAACCGTTCGGCTACATAACCTAGTGGATCCAATGTGTGACCCCTTCGATTATATAACTAATGCATACATACTAATAGAGCCCATTTAAAATCAAACCTTTCCGAAAGAGAGCAGAACGATGACTACAACAAACTTACACGAATATTCCATGCATTATATAGATTCCGGCGAAGGAACGGCCATTCTATTCATTCACCCTCCGGTACTCACAAGCTTAAGTTTCACGTACCAAATCCAAGGTTTATCGCCCTATTTTCGAACAATTGCTTTTGACATCAGAGGACACGGTAAAAGCCTGCCTTCCAAGCAAACGATTACTTACCCTCTCATTGTAGAGGATATTAAACATTTGATGGATCGGTTGAACTTGGATAAGGTATTTTTGTGTGGATATTCGATCGGAGGCTCGATCGTATTGGAATTCCTCTTAACTTATCCAGATCGGGCATGGGGAGGGATTGTGATCAGCGGGATGTCGGAGGTAAATGATTGGCGGCTAAAAAACAAAATTTCGTTGGGTATTGCTCTTTCCAAGATCGGCGCAGTCGGTACAATCGCGCTTTCTAATGCTTGGTCACAAACGAAACGATTATCTTTATTTCGCAGGTTATTCAACGATGCGAGGCATGGAAATCCCAAGAATGTTGAGCAATTTTACCGTTACAGTTTGAAGTACAACTGTACCTCACGACTGGGGGAAATCCAGCTTCCCGTCCTGCTCGTCTATGGTGAAGAGGATCAACATTTCCATCGTTATGCCAACCTATTGAACCAGCAATTACCGAAGAGTGAGCTTGTTTTCATTAAAAAAGCTGATCACCGCCTTCCTACGAAGGCCGCTGGAACATTGAATGAACTGGTCAAGCAGTTCATAGATCGCTTCAGTGAAAATCATTTATAATATTTTATACAATGAAAATATACAAATTATGCTAAAGTCGTATATAGTTTAGTTAGGATAGGTATGTATTGTTCTGCTTCTAAATTGGAAGGGGTGTAAAAATGAAATGCTAAAGCGTATTCAAAATCTTTTCGTTATCCCCAATTATCCGCTATTCATGACCTGTATGTTATTGCAAGGTATGGCTATTTCTATAAGTGCACCTTTTTTAGCCGTATATTTTACAGGTACACTTGGCGTATCTGTGGGAACCTTTGGTGTATTTACAGCGGTGACTTTGATTTGTGGCATATGGATAAGCTCTCTTATTGCCAAACGTTCCGATACCGGATTGGACCGCAAGCAAATTTTAGTGATGTGTACGGTATTTAATGCGATAGCCTTCGCAGGATATCTTGTCATCCAAAATTTTTATGTACTTTTTGTCTATATGACTATCTTTACGGCTATGGGTGCCCCTGGAATGCCTCAGTTATTTGCCAGTGCCCGTGAGGCGGTAGATCGCAGTAAATCTGCGGACCATGCCTTCGCGAATTCAACGCTTCGTTCTATGTTCTCGCTTGGATTTATTACCGGACCGCTCTTTGGCTCCTTCTTGATTGCACATACGGGCTTTAAAGGTATTTTTGTCGGTACGACCTCTATTTTTGTACTTATTGCCGTTCTGCTATTCTTTTTTATCAAGCAGTCTCCTGTTCAGCTTAAACATAAGGATCAACGCTCTCTTCATCACATTTCATTACATAAAAATATTGAAATTCTGATCCCCTTCTCCGTTCTTACTTTGCTTTATACATCTCACTGGATGAATAGTTTGAATATTTCCTTGTTCATTATTCACAATTTAAAAGGTAACACGAGTGACGTTGCTCTAGTAGCCAGTATTTGCGCCATTTTGGAAATCCCCTTGATGCTCATGCTGGGCCTACTAGCAGCCAAATACTCCAACCGTTTACTTATATTTTTAGGGGCATTAACAGGCGTTGTCTATTATCTGCTCGTCCTTATGTCTACAGAGATGTGGCAACTATTCGTGGGGCAGCTTCTTCTAGCCTTCTTTGTTGCAGTAATTTCAGCGATTGGTATCAGCTATATGCAGGACTTGTTGCCAGCTCTCCCTGGATACGCCTCGACGCTGTATTCCAATGCGACAACGATTGGAAGACTGGCGGGGAGCTTGCTGGGCGGATTGTTCGCTCAATGGATGGGTTATCGAAACTCCTATTGGATATGCTTATTCCTGATCCTCTGCTGTCTTGGTCTGCTGGCGATTTCAAAAAAATTAGAGTTTGACAAATCGGCTGCTCTACACGAAAGAAATCACAGTCTATAGGACGAGGTCAATACAAGAAGCAGCACGTAAATCTGGACAAGAAGCTAAAGTCCGGTTACGTGCTGCTTTGTTATGACGATTATGCCACGCATAATCCTGATTGGTTAAAATCGGGGACTGCCGTACACGCACCCTTGGCTTGATTCAACACCTCTACTAAAGCAGCTTTTAAGATAGCAGGTGTGAGTTCATTTTTATTCACAGCAATACCCAATCCCAGCTCTTGCACCCGATTAGCCACGATCGGCTGATCCGATATCATGGGAACCAGAACCATCGGCACGTTGTAATACAAGGCTTCGCTCGCACTGTTCATTCCTCCATGTGTAATAAAGGCATCTACACGCTGGAGCATTCAAAGCGACTCCCCCGCTTATCTATTGAACATCAGATTTATAGACGCCAATCCCAATGATCGGTCCCGCTCAGAACAGCTTCAACGGTGTACTGGTTGGCTTCGTCAGCCGCAAGCTGTTTGGCCCAAGGTACACGCCCGCTACTTTCTGCACCTGGTCCAAAGTTGTCGAACTCTCCAAATCTTGCGGTCTGCTCATTGGATTCCTTCCCCCAATTGTTCCAGCCCCCCGGCTTGATATGGTCATCCATATAGGTCTTCAAAAAAGTAACATGAGCGTAAGGTCGCCAAGGCCGCCCAAGATCCACCTTGCCTGTCAATCCAGCCTCACTTGTCAGACGACACTGAGTAAATACAAAACCCGGCTGGTTCTCTTCTGTTGAAGCTGCTGTCACATATCCGGCACGCAGGCTGTGTATGATCGAATTATCAAATACGGCAGGTGCATTGCCAAATATAAAATCAACACTGCCACTGATGTAGCTGTCCTTAAAATACTGTCTGCCACGGTTCACAAGCAATGTATCCTGTAATCCGGTGATTTTGACATTGTGATACTTGCCACGGTCACCTTCGGCATATAACGCTACAGCCTGCACCTGCCCGGTCCCTTCTGTGTTGGCGACCGTCACATTTTCCAACACAAAATCAGGACTTTGCACACGCATGGTATAGCTGTTGCTCGTCCCTAATTCTTTACCGTCCACCACCGTTTTGGCCGTATCATCAAAAGCAATGATCGTTTTGTCCCGATCTTCTCCGATAATGCTCAGATTTTTCTTGGAGGAGTTCACCTTTATTTTTTCACGGTACGTACCGTTTTTGAGATGGATCACAGTCTTTGTGTTGCTGTTGTCAGGGACTGCATCAATAGCTGCCTGGAGGGATGTATAGTCAGCAGGGCCATAGGTCGATACAACCACACTAGTAGGAGAGTTTCCTCCTGAGCCTGTTAGCTTGTGGACCGTGACATTGCTGAATTCCGACGTATTGTAATTCCATACATCGTTTTGCTGTTTGGATGCATCGGTAGCGAGCCCAAACAATAGCGGTTGATGATCTGGAAAATCTATAACGGTTTCACCAACCTTCTCCCAGTTCGTCACACCGTCGGCAGATACCCATCCGGTAAGCTTTTGTCCTTGCCGCACCAAACGAACCGAATATGGCGTTGTAATAAACGTCTCCATTGACGCTCGTTTCGTTTTACCATCCGTTTGATCACGACTGATAAGAATGCCCTGTTTGCCATATTTAACAAATGCTAAAGACATAAAGGCCATTTTTGATCCAGGCTTCAGTGATTCACGAATCATTACACCTGCTTCGGCATTATCGTCCACAGGAGTAATCTTCTCCACACGGGCTGTAATTTCGCCGTCTCCCTCCCATTTCTGATAAGCATAATGGAAAAGATCAGCCTGACCGTCAATGTCCCCCGCCGATTTTAGTCGTATGCTGCTGCCGTTTGCATCTTCTTTTAATACCTGAGTATGCCCTTGGATATATCCATCGTTGCCCTCAGAGCCAACCTCTTCGCTGAGCCAGCTTCCCGATGATGCAGTCGTGTTGACATGGATGGTGACAGAATTAGAAAATGCAGCTGTGCCCTTCCGGTCTGTCACCCGTGCAACAATGTAGTGTGTACCGTCCATCACACGGTTCCAATCGATTTGATAAGGCGCATTTTCTACTTTTCCGGCGAGTTTGCCATCAATGATAAATTCAACGTGAGCAATGCCATCTTGGTCCTTGGCCGTTGCAGTTATGGTTGCATTACGTCCCGCTTCCAAAATATCGTTATGCTTCAATGAACGTCCGCCTTCATCCGATACCTGTACGGCGGCCTCCGGATTATCCACCTCACTTCCATTGGACAGCTTCGCAATGAGATCATTCAAATAGACCTCCAGATTCGTGTAGCCCTTGGCAAAATGAGCATACTCCCCTGTGCCGGCAAACTCCTGACCGTTACGGTCGTCTGCATTTTTAGGGTCCAGTCCATGAGCACGTTCCCATTCATCCGGCATGCCATCACGATCACTATCAGTAAGCTCCGCGGTGGTTACGCTATAATCATCATATATCCACCCTGCTTCCCGTGGGGAGTTGATAAATGCACCCATTCCATTCTTCACATCATTCATAATGCGGGCGTCCACCGCATCTCTTCTGGGTAACGTCGCTCCTGAACCAGCAAGCACCTCAGCATAAGCGGTCTGTGCATCTGTCGCTTGATATGGACCGTACGCATCCGGTGAAATTCCGTTGTCGTATTCGCCTCTGACTTCAATCGGCTCTGCCAAACGAGTGGAAGGATCAATAATCGACCCAATGGATGTTCCAAGCTGCCAGTTGTCTTGGGTAACCGAATCGTTCCCGTACATATAGTTGCCACCAATAAACATACGTGTTTTATATTTTTTACTCCCCACGTCTACAAAGATTTGACCGCGAACATCCTTATATGTGTTGGGTCCATACTTATAATAGTTATTCAGCACATTATACGATCCTTCACCGCCGCCATAGGAAGAGAAAAATCCCCAGTTATAAATGACATTATTAGTCATTTCCACAGCATCAATTTGTTTTTTATCGGTTGGGAAACGCGGATTGCGGCTTGCATTGTGAGCCAGCAAGTTATGATGATAGGTGGAATTTCGACCACCCCATATGCCGCCATAGCCGTGACGACCTTTCTGGTGCGTGGTCATTAGCATACTTTCGGACGCAATGGACCATTGTACCGTCGTATTTACGTTATCGTACAGACTTAGCACCTCATCCACCGACCAGCTAAAGGAACAGTGATCAATCATAATATTTTTATGATATCTGGCTCCTAATGCGTCATCCTCGCTGGGGTAACGGTCGGTTAATCGAAAACGCAGGTAACGAAAAATAACGTTATCTGCATCAATTCCTGTGGTGTAATCGCTTACAGTTATGCCATCGCCAGGAGCTGTTTGACCCGCAACCGTCAGGTTGTTGCCCAAAATTTTAAGTGGCTCCTTAAGATGAATGGTTCCACCCACCCGGAATACGACCGTCCGATTATCGGAGCTGACCGCTGCACGAAGAGATCCGGGGATCATCTGCTCCCCTTTGCCGTAGTCTGCCAGCGTGGTAACTTCGTATACTTCACCACCGCGTCCACCGGTAACATATTTACCACCACCCTCAGCCCCCGGAAACGCCGGAATATTCGTCGCTATTTTTTCTACCTTTTCCACTTTTGCCATCTCTGTTCCTGCCGCAGTCTCTGCCTGGATCAGTGGCGGGCACAAGGTCAACAACATTGAACCCACAACCATATTACATAGCACCTTTTTCCATGTACGCTGCTTGCTCATATTCTGTTTCCTCCCTAAGATTTCTTTCACATCAGCGCATACTTTTATAAAAGAATGATCCGAGACGTTCAGAAATTACTTCACCTCCTTTCATCAATCTTTTCTACTTTTACCGTGGGCAGGTGTCATATATACTAAGGGTATATGAATGCGCTTACTTATCTTAATTGGCAAAGGAAGAAGCACATGAATGAAATCAAGGAAGACAAATATGTCATCGGAGAACAACAATTCTCCATCCATCACATCTACCGTACCGGCTTCACAGTTATGCCCAGACCTCATGTTCATGAGAAGTATGAGCTGTATTTTTTGCTGCAGGGCGAACGCATCTACTTTATGAATGGCAAGGTATACACCGCTCGTAAGGGCGATCTGATATTCATCCTCCCTCATGACTTACACTCTACCGCCTGCACGCAATTGGAGGAAACCGAACGCATTTTAATTCATTTTTCTCCGACGTTTCTCCCACAGCAGGATCGTGACATTCTCGATCTACCGCCTTATCAGCAATCCGCGTTGCTTCGCTTACCAGCTAGAGAACAAGTCGAAGTGGAACGGCTGTTCCTGCAAATGAATACCGAATGCAGAAACAAGCAGCCTCTGCATGACCGTTGTGTACAGCACCTGCTGCTGGAAATGCTCATCCTCGTGCACCGATCAGAAGCAGCGGAGCGTAGCGAACTTGTTTCCTCTCATCCCATGCATCAGAAAATCACAGAAATTTCGTCTTTTATTCAGAATCATTTCAGCGAGCCGTTAACTCTCGAACAAGTGGCCGCCTGCTTTTTTATTAGTCCAGCTTACCTAAGCCGTATCTTTCTAAAATTAACTGGCTTTCATTTTAGCGAATACATCCGCATAGTGAGGGTCAGGGCTGCTCAAACCAGACTGCGAACCACCAAGGACAAAATCCAGCACATTGCAGAGGATGTCGGCTTCGGTCATGCTTCCCATTTTAATAAAATTTTCAAAAAAATAACCGGGCTCTCCCCTCTTCAATACCGTAAACAGGTTCGTTAGGTATTCAGTGTAAATAATTAGGCGCTGATTTTATACATCCACTCTTGTCTTGTTTTTCCATTTTTATATCTACTTGCTCTTTCATGGAACTAAAGACGGGCCGCCTGAATGAGGTCATTTACACGACAAAAAAACCATACTTCGCTGCAATGTGTGCAACGAGGTATGGCCTATTCCATCATCCATGTTACCTCTTCAAGATGATACTCATCGTTTATCCGTGACCTCTATTGTAATGCTTTAATATCCTGAAGCAGCATTTCAATATTTTCTTTCTTCGTGGCCCAACTGGTGCAGAATCGAACAGCAGTATGTGTATCATCAACCTTCTCCCAAAAGGAGTAAGTATATTTTTCGCTTAATGCCTGTAATATACGATCTGATAAAATCGGAAACTGCTGATTGGTTGTTGAATGATATTGGAAAGAAAATCCTTGCTCGGATAATCCTTTTTGCAGCAACATGGCCATATCTATGGCGTGTTTGGAAATCTCAAAGTATAAACCGTCCTCAAACAGCGTTTCAAACTGAATGCCCAGCATTCTGCCCTTAGCCAGCAGTCCTCCTTTTTGCTTGATCATATATCTGAAATCTTTTTTCAAAGCATCATTTAGGATAACGACAGCTTCTCCCATCATGGCTCCAATTTTGGTACCGCCAATATAAAACACATCGCACAGCTGTGCTATATCTGCTAAAGATACATCACTATCCTCTGCAACCAAACCATAGCCCAAGCGGGCCCCATCTATAAACAGCGGTAAATCACATTCACGACAGACTTTACTTAACACTTCCAGCTCGGATCGGCTATAGATCGTTCCATTCTCGGTCGGTTGAGAAATATAGACCATCCCGGGCTGTACACAATGCTCAGGAGCAGCATCACGCCAGTGAGCGTCGTACAGTTCCTTTACCTGTTCACCCCGGATTTTCCCATCCTCGCTTGGCAATGTTAGTACTTTATGTCCAGTAGCCTCAATTGCTCCGGTCTCATGCACAGCAATATGTCCAGAAACTGCGGCAATCACGCCTTGATGCGGACGCAAAATCGAAGAAATGACCGTTGTATTGGTCTGTGTACCTCCAACCAAAAAGTGTACATCCGCATTTTCAGAGTCACATGCCTTTTTAATATAAGCTCTGGCTTTTTCACAATGATCGTCCACACCATAGCCTGGCGTCTGTTCCTCATTCGTCTCCAGTAGTCGCTGTAATATACGTTCATGGGCACCTTCGGTATAGTCGCATTCAAATCGTATCATTCTGTATCCTCTCCGAAATATCCAATTTCTTCTGAATTAACAACATGGAAGCATGTAATTGTTGAATCTCTTCTTCTGAAAGTCCTTGAACTAATCGTAGAATTTGTTCATCAGACCTTTCATTCAATTGGTTGTAGAACGTTTTTCCTTTGGGTGTCAGACGAATTAGATTTGTTCTATTATCCAACGTTGAATTTTCCTTAACAAGAAAGCCCTCTTTGCAAAATTTAGCAATGATTCTGCTCATATAGCTGCGATCAATTTTAAGAGATTCGACCAGCGTATTCGCAATACATGGCTCGATCAACCCAATCTCTATAATGACACGTGCCTCAGTAAAGGAATATCCACTATCCAGCACATGTCTATCTAAAACACCAAGTAAATTCGTATAGAACCGATTAAAACGCCTCATATCCGCTATGATATTAGCATCTATATTGACCATAACTCCCCCTATTTAGTGGACTTTTGCAACAATTATAGTAATGACATTTGTTGACTATGTCAACAAATAAAAAGATCGTACATGAAGACCTTCGCCTCATGTACGATCCGTATTATAAAAAGAACAATGGAAGTATATTGTTTTCCGTATTTTTCCTACAAGTTCAATGAGCTATCGTTATTTATAGATTTTTCCTGATTGTGCTTCCGCTTTAGCTTCAGATGAGCTACAACCATATACAGCGTCGGAACGACAAACAAGGTTAAAATGGTCGAAAAGATCAGCCCGAAGATAATAGTCGTTGCCAACGGCTTGAAGAGAATTTCCCCTATTGTGGCAATAGGGATCATCCCCACAATCGCAGTTAGCGAAGTAAGCAGAATCGGACGGAAACGAGCAGAACATGCCATCAGAATGGCGTCTGTCAGATCAGCCCCTTCACGGCGCGCATCTTCAATAAACTCTATCAGCACAATACCGTTGCGTACGACGATACCGGCCAGTGAAATGATCCCCATAATGCTCATGAATCCAATGGGCATGCCCGAAATAAAGCTTCCAAGAATACCGCCTGCCGCTGCCAGATACACAGTGGTCATAATAATGAGCGGTGTGGAGATGGAGTAGAACTGCATTGTGATCAAGAGCAGGATAAGAAAAACAACGATAATGGCTAACTTGCCCAAATCTTTAAAAATATCAGATTGCGCGGATGTTTCTCCTCCCATCTCCCAAGTGTAGCCTGGTTCAAACTGTGTATTCGTTAGTTTGCTACGAATGTCATTAGTGAGTTCTGTAGCCGTACGCCCATTCGCATTGGCTGAGATCGTGACCGTCCGCTCCAAATCATAGCGGTGGATTTGCTGAATGGAAAAGCCCGGTTTCATCGTGACTAACTGGGACAATGGAATTTGCTCTTTTGCCGCGTTGGTTACACTTAATTGTTGGAACAATACCTCAGGATCATCGTTTGGTTTATTCATGTATACATTTATATCCAGCAATTCCTTACCTGTATCAAAATCCGTAACATTGACCCCATCCCCCATTAACAGCAGAGTTCGTGTCAAATTAGAATAGGTAACCCTATATTTATCCAACGCTTGTGGATTGACTTGGAAATTCAGATTATAGCTTTGCATCCCCATATTATCGGTCACGTCTATTGCTCCGGGGGTGCCTGCAACTATTTCTTTGACTTTAGCTGTCATCTTTTGCAGTTTATTAATATCTTCTCCCTTCACTCGGATAGACACCGCACTGCCGACCGGGATACCTAATTGAGGAACCCGAATGCTGATCAATGCAGATGGATATTTGGCTTGCAGCGTATGGGTCCAATTATCCACTGTTTTCTGGAGATCAAATAGCCCCTCTTTTCCTACGACAGCAAGTTGACCGTTGACCGCTCCCCCGGAACCGTGACCGCCCGCAACATCGCTGTACATTTGAGGCGCTCCTCCACCTGCCGTGGCCGACAACCGTTCTGTTTCTGGTTGTTTTTTGACCCACATCCCAATTTCGTTAATAACCCGATTGGTTGCCTGCAACGACGTTCCTTCCGGCATGGTCACGCTGATCGTGGCATCCGCTTGATCGGATTCCGGAAATAATTGAATGGGAACAATCGCAAGTAGTCCATAAGCTACCGTACCCATCAATAGACCGACCAACGCTGTTAAAAGCGGACGCCGCAGTATTCTTGGCATCCAATTTTTAGAGTACACGTTGGATAGAGACTGGATTTGATGACCCAGAAGCCCAGGCGGCTTAACTGCTTGGTTACTCTGTTTCCCTTTACGGCGTTGATCATACCATTGACGGAAAATAGGAATAATCGTTAGCGACATAATCATCGAAGCCAGCATCGTTAACGAAATAACGGTAGGGATCGGTTTAATAAAGTCTCCGATATTACCCGGCAGGAATAACAACGGGGCAAATGCTGCAACCGTAGCTAGCGTAGCTGTAATGATCGATAAGGATACCTCTTTGGTTCCTTTAATGGCCGCCTCTGTCGCATTTTCCCCAAATTCAGAGCGTCGGCGTTCAATATTGTCATTGACCACGACAGCATCATCAACCAATATCCCCAGCACGATGATGAGCCCGATGACTGAAATTTGATTCAGCGTAGTTCCTGTCATAGGCAAGAAAATAAAGCCGATGGCGATGGAAACAGGAATGGCCAACGCCACAAATGCAGAAGTCAGCAAATTCAAGCCTAAGGTACATATCACAATGACCGATAAAATAGCGATCATCATCTCTTTGGTCAGGTTTCCAAATATTTCACTCACTCGATCATTTTGGGCAAAAAGCAGCTCAAAATGTACATTTTTCGGCAAACTGCTCGCTAGCTGATTGATTTTAGCTGTGGTTGCTTTAGATACTGTCGGCACATCTGTTCCTATATCTCCGCTTACACTGATCGAAATAGCAGGCTTCGTATTCACATACGTATAACTGGCTGCTTTTTTAAAAACAAGCGAGGCAGTACCTATATCCTTCAAAGATATCGGAAATCCATCGTCATTGCTTGAAATCTGAACGTTATTTAGAATCGATGGATCAGTTGAGGCATTCACCGTCAGCTGGTAATTGCGCTCATTGAAATCCAAACTCCCTGTAGGAACTCTGTCATTCTCGTCCTTGATCGCTTGAACGACTTGTTCCCAGGAAATGTTATATTGTTGCATCTTTTGTGTGTCTAAACTGACTCGTACCTCTTGCTCAGGTATTCCTTGAATATTAACTTGCGAAATACCAGGGACGGTTTTTAATTGATCTTTCCATTTGTTCATTAATTCATTTAATGAGTATAAATCCTCAACCTTACCAGAGGTGATCGCATATGAGCCAATGAATGAGCTGGTCATGCTATCATTGATTATAGGCTGCATCGCATCGTCTGGAAGCTCAGATTGTGCATCCTGCACCTTTGTACGAAGATCAGCCCATACTTTTGTCGGGTCCGCATCATTCAAAGCTTCTATGATGATACTGGATTGGCCTTTCGATGAAGTGGAAGAAATCGTTTTGACACCTTGTACAGCTTTAATTTTCTGTTCCATAACCTTAGTAATGGTTTGCTCGACTCTCTCAGGTGAGGCACCCGGATAGATAGTTGTAACACTGGCGGTCATGGGAATAACATCAGGCTGCTCCTGTTTGGGTAACGATGTAAAATTAAAGAGTCCTAGCAGTATGCACATGCCAAAGAAAATGAGCGTAATTTTTTGTTTTTTAACGATATATTTAATCATTCGGACGACTCCTCCGATTTCCCAAGCACATCATTCCCAATTACATCGCCATTAAACAAGGTTCCTGCTCCTTGGGTAACAATTTGATCGCCTGCCTGTAGTCCGGAGAGAACTTCGAATTGATTATTCGTCACTTTTCCTACTTTAATTGTGGTTTTAACAGCCTTACCATTTACAGCTTTAAAAATATAAGGGTCACTTCCCGTGCTAATCACGGATTCTACAGGCACTAACAGTGCTTCCGATTGATTCACACTTTTAGATGCGCTGATGACTTGTCCAGGTTTCCAATCCAGTTCAGGGTTGGGCAGGCTGACTTCCACATTAATACTGCCCGTTTTCGCATTCGTTGATGGGTAGATCTGAGTAACGGTCCCTGTTCTAATTTCATTGTAGAGTGATACATTTACTTTCTGGTTTTTCTTCCACGATAAGATTTCGTTGTCCGGTACGGGAAGAAGTACCTTTAAGGTCTTGATATTCCCGACGACGAATGCCTCGCTCCCACTGGAGCCCAGTTGACCGTCAGACACCTTTTTTTCAATGACTACGCCAGCGATCGGGGAGGTTAAAGTAGCCTTTTTAAGTGACAGGGATGACTGCTCATAAGCAGCCAATGCATCCTCGTAGGTAGCCTGCGCCTGAGCTTTACTGGCTAGCCCTTGCTGCTTCGTAGCCATAGCGGTCTCCAGCCCTGCTCTGGCCTGCTCTACACCAGCTGAAGCCTGGGCACGTTGCTCCTGCGAGGCTCCCGCAAGCAAGAGAGACAACTGCTCTTGTGCGTCACTTAAACTTTTTTGTGCATTCGCTAATTCCAGCTGTGCATTCTCATTTTCCGACAATGAGGCTGCACCTGCCTGGAACAGACTTTGCGTCCGTGCGGCATCCGCTTTTTTCTTATTGTAAGCCTTGGTTGCCGCGGTAACTGCATTTTGTGACTGTGCAATTTCCTGCTTTTTGGCGCCATTGTTTAATTCCTGCAATTTCGACTGGGCCGCATCGACCTGGGATTGTGAACTATGAATACCCGCCTGTGCCGATTGAACAGAAGCCTCCGCTTGGCTAAGACCGGCTTTTGCCTTTTCCATGGTGGCCTTGGCCCGATCCAGCTGCAGCTGGTAGGCAGATGTATCTAACTTCGCAAGGACACTCCCTTTTTCTACGGAGTCCCCTACCTCAACCATAGTGTTCAATATACGTCCATCCCCTTCAAAGGAAACACTAGCTTCATTACTTGCCTGTAATGTTCCCGCCAGATTAAAATCGTTGGCCAAAGGTTTCATTACAAGTTTCTCTACTTTCACCGGGTGATTTGCTTGTGTTACAGCGTTCTCCGTTGCACTGGAGCAACCAGAAGCTACTATAGCTAATGCAACCCCTGCAATCATGATCCTGATTCCTTTTCTCTTCAACTTCACGTCATCCTCCCTGATTCTCTCTTCTAAAGGTGCTATCAGCAACCCGCAGGTCAAGTAAGCTTTTTTCATTGCTTGTTTCATGTTATAACAATGGACACACAAAAAAATCGTACAAAGGGGCAAGCACCTTATGTACGACTGGGCAATGAAATAACATTTATTCAGTTAAAATTTCTAAAGCTGTAAAATACCACGTTCCAACGAAACGGCAACGGCTTCGGATCTGGAATCAACACCAAGCTTGTTATAAATATTCGTCAAATGCGCCTTTACGGTACGCTCGGAAATCCCCATATCAAATGCTATTTCCTTGCTTTTAAATCCATGGGCCACAGACTTTAATATATGCCTTTCCTTATCAGTAAGCACCAAGCTGCTTTCGCGGGATTCTAGCTTGGCTTCTTTCTTATTCGTTGCAGCGAACACCCTTGCTGTTATTTCTGGCTGAAGCAGCGTTTCACCCCTTAGCGCTGACTCAATCGTACGAAATAAGTTTTCACGGCTGGTGTCTTTTAACAGATACCCTTTTGCCCCCAAAGAAAGTCCCTTAATCATTAAATCATCTTCGTTATAGGTAGTCAGGATAATGACGGGCGTTTCATTTTGTTTTTCTCTGAGAGCTTTCATAGTTTCCAAACCACTCATTTGCGGCATATATAAATCCAGTAATATGACATCCGGTTGAAGCTCCTCGATCAGTTTAAGAGCGGTTGCACCTTCTCCGGCCTCGCCAATAACCTCATAACTGTCATTGGTTTCCAACACCAGCTTTAATCCTTCTCGAACAACCCAATGATCGTCGACAATTAAAATCTTGTATTTCATGATAGGTCTCCTTTAGTAAGAGGCGCCTCTATTTTGATAGCTGTACCTGCTTGCAATATACTATTGATATTTATTTTTCCACCTAGCATCCGTACACGTTCATGTATCCCTATTATTCCATAATGTCCTGTTTGCTTGGCAATAATATTCGTATCAAATCCTTTTCCATCATCACGAATCTCAATTTCAATCTTGCCTTCATTATCTAAAATATGAATCCATACGGTATTCGCGTGTGAATGCTTCGCTACATTGGTTAAACACTCGCTTATAATAAACAGTCCATGCTCGAACAGCAGTCTAGGAACTGAAGCTTTAATTTTAATGTTGCGTATGACACGAATGCTCGTAGCCATTGTAAATCGCTGTATTTCTTCCTCTACTGCTTCTGCAAAATCAACCTCTGAGATCGTTTTCGAACGCAAATTGTCTATGGCTCGCCTTGAATCAGACAATGTCCTCCGTACTTGTGACATCGATTGTTGGACAATCTCTTGGGCTCTTTGCGTACTTCCTTTGGTCAGATGAGCGTCAATGGCTTCCAGCTGCATGATTAGCCCAGCAAGCCCTTGAGCCAGCGTATCATGCAGATCACGGGCCATACGTTGTCGCTCATTAGCAATTGTAAGTTCTTCCACCTTTTGATGTGCAATTTCAAGCTCTTTCAGAACATTTTGTGTGCGGATTCGTGCTTTGACTTGTTTGAAAAAAAGAACCGCATAAGCTACTATAACAACCACAATTAGAAAAAATAGGGGGATGAGCAGCACAAATTGCCTGCCGTCGTTGTGAGAGACCACAGCCACACAAAAAAGAACGTAGGAGATCAAAAATACAAGAATGACCTTCAGCGGCTTATAATAAATACCTATACTCTGACCCACCAAAACGGGCATTAAACCCACCAGTACTATGGAGAAGCTTTCGGGTAAAAGAAATGCACTTGCAAAGATCAAGCCCCCTTGTACCACAAAATAAGCCCATGAAAAATATTTTGCCACTCGATGAGCATGCAAGTACAAGAGGATGTGCAATATGATAATTATAGTGAATAAAGAACTTTGCAGCAGATTTAAACCACCGAACAAATGTTGAAGAATAACAGACTCACTATAAATTATAAAAAACCATATGATCGTTAATATTTTTGAAATATCCTTGTTCTCAACTTCACCTTCACTTTTACTTTCACTTGTTTCCGGATTTAAATTTTGAACCTGTACATTAGATGCATCGTTCATAATTCCCTCCTACAATTCTGAATTCAGCTTTTCAATTTTGAACAAAAAACATTTATATATCATTTTACAAAAAAACGAAAGAAAAAAAACGTACACACGGGCAGTTTCACTTGTACGTTTGGGCATTGAATGCTTTGAATGCTTGTTGTTCGATAGCAGCCAAGAAATGCGTCATATAAAAAGCACGCAGCAGGTTATCCTGTGCGCGCTTGTCCACTCTCTATTCTTCTTCCAACTCATCTGGTACATCATATTTATTGATGTGCGAGGTCATTGCTGCAACAGCTTCGCTGGCATCCGTGGTGGCCGGTACCTCTCTAACCACATCATCCGTCTGATCACGAAAATTCAAACGATCTGCCTCGATTTCTTTCTGTTGATTGGGTTTCATTTTCCATGTCGCTCCTTTCTATTCAAGGGTCAGATCACGTTCTGTCAACGTGTACAAAGGCACTTCTCGTTCCTCTTCCGGGTTGTTCAGCGCATAGATCCGTGCCGTCTCACGTTGTTCGTTCACATGCTGAATATAGATGGGCAACCCATCGCACAACACATTTGCCATGATGGGAGAGGACGCTATTTCTTGTGCTCTTTGAACATTCATTAAGAAAAAACCTCCCTCGCTAAATAGGTTCGTCTTTACTATGCACGAGGTAAATATTTGTTATACACATTTCATGCCAACATGTCCTTATGTTATTCTTCAGAATGATGTTGACCGCGTTTTAAAACGCAATCGTGAAAGGATATCATTTGAAAAAATAAATATTATTGTTATTATGGATTAAGAGATTCAGTTAAAACTGCATCTTAAATGAAAGAGTAGGAAAGGAGTAAGGATGGATGTTAAATGTATTAATGGTTAATTTTCCGGCAGAAGGACATGTAAACCCCACGCTTGGGATCACGCAAGCCTTTGCAGCACGAGGGGACCAGGTTCATTACATTACAACTGAGAAATACAAGAATAGACTCGAAGCCGTTGGAGCGAAGGTTCACTTGCATCCTGATCTAGTCAGGACTGCTTCCATTGATACCAACACGCCGGCAGGACTGAACGCATTTTTGAATATTCATATCCAGACTTCGATGGACATCTTAGCCATCACTCAGGAGCTGTCCGAGCGTATTCAATTTGACTTGGTGTTCTATGATCGATTCGGAGCTGGTGAATTAGTAAGAGATTATTTGAATATTCCAGGCATTTCTTCATCCCCATCTTTTCTCATTTCAAATCATCTGATGGCTGCCAATCTCTTCCGCTCCGACGCTAAAGTACCGTTTCATCCTGATGAACAAGTTACGACTTCACTGCAGCTCATGAAAGAAAGATTCGGTGTTGCCCCCAAAGAGCTGGTTCAATTTATGAACAATTCAGGGGCTTTGAATGTTGTATATACGAGCAAATATTTTCAACCGAATGGTGAACAATTTGGGGACGAGCATCTTTTTATTGGTCCCAGCTTCCCGGAGCGCAAAGAAGAAAATTCATTCCCGCTCGACAGATTACAGGGTAAAAAGGTTTTATATATTTCGATGGGAACTGTGCTGGACCATACTGAGGACTTTTTTAACACCTGCATTGAAGCTTTTTCCGATTTTGAAGGCATGGTCGTGATTGCGGCTGGCGAGAAAGCCGACTTCACCAAAATTAACCCGGCTCCTGAACACTTTATCATCTCGTCCTATGTCCCTCAATTGGAGGTATTACGTCATTCAGATGTATTTATTACCCATGGTGGAATGAACAGTGTGAACGAAGGAATTCACTTTAATGTACCCTTGGTCGTGCTGCCTCAGGACAAAGATCAGCCCATGGTCGCGCAGCGGTTAACGGAACTTCAAGCTGGCTATCGGATAACCAAGGATCAAATCAATACACAATCGTTAAGAGATGCTGTACATGAGGTAGTCTCAAACGCAGCGTATAAAGAGGGCGTACAAAAAATAAATGACAGCTTCCAGCAATCCGGCGGTACAAAAGAAGCTCTCGCAAAAATTGACGCTTATCTTGATGCTTATCTACAACATAAGCGCGCCTAAAATCACACGAGCAAAATGGCTATAAAAAAACAGGAATCTGACCCTCCACGGTTAGGTTCCTGTTTGTGATGCGATTCTATGTGAGGATATCCCACTTCTGGAACGAGGCAATCGTACATTTTCCGTTCGCAAATGCACGAATACCCGTTGATTCCATTCCGGGATACACTCTTCCAGTGAGAACGTATTCACCGTCGCCGATAAATATTTCCACAGAGCTCTTATCGACGAAAATCCGCAGTTCCAGGCGTCCCTCCTGTAGACCCAAGGGCACTCTTCTCTCTCCGCCTGGTCCGATACCGGCACGCTCACGGTTAAAACGAAACAGACCATCATCGGGACGGTACGACAGTACAGTCTCCTCTTCGCCGCCCACCCGCAGCTTCAAGCCGAATTCATCCGTATGGCCAGCCTCGAACTCAAATACTGCCTTCAACTCGTAGCTATCTCCGGATGTCTCCATGATCTGCTCGCCTGTCAGTATGATGTCCCGCTGCTCGAACAGATTGGATCGGTAATTCTCCACCTCTTCAAGCGGACGGAACAACAATCTGCCGTGGTCGATCACCGCTTCCCGCGGAAGACTCATCGCACCAGCCCAGTGGTGTCCCTGCTGGGTCGGCATCTCCGACTCCCACATATCCATCCATCCGATGATAGTCCGCCGCCCTTTATCATCCAAGGTTGACTGCGGGGCATAGAAATCGAATCCATGATCTACCTGAGCATACTGCTCTGCCGTAAATGTTCCAGCCTCGGCATTGAAGTCACCTATACCGTACATGGTGGAATGCAGGTTACGGTATGCTTCTCCCTGAGCAGGCATGCGCTGTGGAGACAGCATGAATACGTGCCGATCGCCAAGCGGGAACAAATCCGGACACTCCCAATTATCGCCGAAGCGTCCGTCACTCACAGCCAGCACATTGACATACGTCCAGTTTCTCAGGTCATTAGACCGGTAAAGCAATACAAGCCCGTTCCCTTGGGCATCATTAGAGCCAAGAACGACGTAGTATTGATCTTCATGTCTGAACACCTTAGGATCACGAAAATCTTTGCGGCTGACCATGTCGGGTATGGCGTCATATCCGATGACCGGGTTGCCCTCCCACTTTTCAAAAGTCACCCCGTCTTCCGATACTGCAATCCCCTGTGACTGCTTGTAATCCTGATCCTTGTCAGGTCCGGTTACAACATGTCCGGTATACATCAGGACAAGCTTCCCGTCCTGCTCAATCGCACTGCCGGAGAAGCAGCCGTCCCGGTCGAACTCACCGTCCGGAGCCAACGCGACCGGCAGATAGTCCCACTTCATAAGATCGCGACTGACTGCGTGTCCCCAATGCATCGGTCCCCATTCCGATTTATACGGGTAATGTTGATAGAACAAGTGATACTGCCCGTTATACTGGATGAAACCGTTCGGATCGTTCATCCAGCCGAATTCAGCCATTAAATGATAGTTCAATCGATACTCCGACCGAAGCATATGCTTCGATTGGGAAATAAATTGATCAGCATTCTCTCTCGTATATGCTCTAGTATGTTTGATAAGGCATCCTACCCTTACAGTTATTTAATTGAACCCTGCATAACACCCTGAATAATATACTTTTGGGCGAACAGATAGATGATAATGATTGGAAATATCGTCAGTACCAAACTTGCCATCAATGGACCATAATCCACTGTGTAGGTTCCATAAAAGTTGTACGTGGACAGTGGAAGTGTCCTTTGCTCAGGATCGACCAGAATGAGCGAAGGCAGCAGAAAGTCATTCCAGACCCACAGCACATTAAGAATGGAGATAGTGGCCGTCGTGGGCATCAATACCGGAAACACGATCCGGAAGAATGTTTGAACCCGCGTACAGCCGTCTATCAGCGCCGCTTCTTCCAATTCCTTCGGAATACTCTTTACGAATCCATGATAAATGAAAACAGCCAGCGAACTGCCAAAACCGATATACATGTAAATCAGCGACCATTTGCTGTTCAGCAGATCAAGGGAGCCGTATATTTTTACTAATGGAATCATGATGGCCTGGAATGGAATAATCATGGAAGCAACCATCAGCATAAATGTATATTGGTTGAACTTAGTGTTGTTTCTGACAAAGTAGTGAGCTGTCATTGCTGTGAACAGGGAGATAAACAAGACACTCAACACCGTTATGACCAATGAGTTGGTGAAGGCAGTGATATAATTCATCTTATCGAATGCGTTCGTATAGTTGGCCACATTGAAGCTCTCTGGAAGCGATAATGGATTCGAGGTAATGGCCATATTTTCCTTGAACGAATTGATCAGCAGAAAGACGAACGGTACGATGAACAATATGAGTATGACGGTCAGCACAATGAATTTGATCACGGAGGAAGCAGCCTTTTTGCTTGTCATTATGCCTCCACCTCCAGCTTCTTACTGAAATAAACCTGAAGCAGAGTGATGAGAGCAACCATCAGGAACAGCACGAATGCCTCTGCCTGCCCCACACCATAATCACGGGAAAGGAATGCCTTTTCATACACATGCATCGACACCATTTGAGTACTACTGAAAGGCCCGCCTTTCGTGAGTGCAAGGTTGACGTCATAGACCATAAACCCACGTTGCAGGGATAAAAATATACATACGATGAAAGAAGGAACCATCAAGGGCAGCACCATTTTCCGCAGTCTGGTCCAGCTGCTCGCCCCGTCAATGCTTGCAGCCTCCATGATATCATTCGGCACACCCGTCAATCCTGCGATATAAATGACCATCATGTAACCTGCGTTCTGCCATACGGTTACAATCACGAGTGTCCAGAACGCCTTGTCAGGATCAGCCAGCCAAGTCGTGCTGAGCGCCTGTATGTTGGCATGTTGTCCCAAATAGACAAGCACGTTGTTAAAGATGAACTGCCAGATAAAACCGAGTACAATGCCGCCGACAAGGTTGGGCAGGAAAAATCCTGCCCGGAAAATGCTCTGTCCTTTTAATCCTTTAGTCAGCACATAAGCCAGCATAAAAGCAATAACATTGATAAGAACAACGGTATAAAATACATATTTGAGCGTCAAACCGAACGATTTCCAAAACTCAATATCCCGAAAAACGGCCAGATAGTTTTGGATGCCAACCAGCGATAGTGTCGTGGAAATACCATCCCAGTTTGTAAACGTCAGATAAATGCCGTACACAAATGGAATGATCATTACCGTGATGAAGGCAAACAAAGTGGGTCCGGTGAACAACAGCCGCGTCCGTAGCCGGTTCCATACTCCTTTTTCCGCAATCATGGTGATCCCTCTCTTTGTTTCGGATTTCTCTCTCTATTTCCGGGTAATTAGAAATTAGGCCTTATTTTACGGTTTTCCAGTAGTCTTCGATTTCCTTAGCCAGTGTTGCGCGATCGCCCTGCTTCGCCAGATATTTTTGCATGGAAGATCCTAGCTTAGACCAGTGGTCGGCAGGCAGCATACTCATCGACTGCTCTGACTTGCCTTTTGCGATATACTCCTGAATAGACTTACCAAGCGGGTCGGCCGCAGGCAGTGTAATATTTTTGAACGCTGGAATAATGTTCGCTTTGTTTACGAGGAAATCCTGGCCTTTCGCATCGTAAACGATCCAGTTCAGGAACTTCTTCGCCGCCTCTTGCTGTTCCGGCGTACTCTTCTCCTTGTCAATGACAATACGTTTGGAAACAGCGGATGAAATCTCCTGATTGCCATAGTCATCGGGATTGTTGCTGATGGGTACAGGCAAGAAACCGTATTCTTTGTTAGCCGTATCAAAACCGCTGATTTGCGGCCATGCCCAGTTGCCCATGAACCAAACGCCAACTTCGCCTTTGCCAAGCAGTTCAGGTCCGCGCTCATAAGCTCCTGCCAGTGGGGAAGCCTGATCGATATTGTATTTCATCATGACATCGAATGTATCCATAAGTCCGTTAAATACTGGATTGGTAGCCAAATTAACCTGGCCCGCCTTCAGTGATGCTATGAATTTGTCCACTTGAGTCATGTCTTTGTTCTGACCGGCATAAGCAAGTGGCAAATAATGAGCGCCCAGGGACCAATCCATTGGTGAAATTACCAATGCTTTCTTTCCAGATGCCTCGATTTGCTGGAACAGCTTTTCAAGGTCATTTCGGGTTTTAATTGTAGTGGGGTCAAAGCTTCCACCTACCGCTTTATCGACAACCGCTTTGTTGTAGATGAACCCGTAGCCTTCAACAGCCAGCGGAAACGCGTAATTTTTACCGTCAAACGTTGTATTTGTGGTAGCGTTTTCAACAGTGTCCTTATTCCACTTCTCCCCGCTTAAGTCGAGGATACGATCCTTGAATTTCTCCACATCACCTGTATCAAGCATGATCATGGTCGGTGGGTTTCCAGATGCATACAATGCAGAGGCACGCTCAAAAGGCGATCCACCGGCCGGAACCGGCTGAATTTCAACAGTAATGCCGGGATTGTCTTTCTGGAACGCCTTGGCGGCATCCTCCAGTTGTGAAAGGATTTCACCTTTGGAGTTCAAAAGTGTAATTTTGACATTTCCCGAATCCGCTGATCCCCCTCCAGAAGCCGAATTACCTTTTTCTCCGGAGCCGCCGCAAGCAGACACCACCATAACCAAAAGAAGCAGCATTACCATCCATTGAACTCTTTTGAATTTCCTCACTGTTGTCATCCCCCTATTTCTATAATGGCTGCTGTACAGTTAAATAAAACGCTTACAAACGGATTATATGTCAAAGATTCAATCTGTGTCAATCGTTTGACATGTTAAACCTTTAACATTTTTTAAAAAAAATCTGTTCCCCTTGTTAGAGGAACAGATTTCTTCATTCAGGTCGTTGCACGCTCAATCAATTCAACAGGCAGCAGATTGACAGGCTGTACCTGCTCCCCTTCTGCCTGCCTACGAATCAGCTCGACCGCTAGCCTGCCGATCTCTGCAATCGGCTGTCTCACCGATGTAAGTTCAGGCGTCAGCCAGGAAGCCGCGCTCACGTCATCGAAGCCTACAATCCGCACTTCCTCCGGCACATGCCGTCCGGCGCGGATATATTCTTTCAACGCAAAAGCAGCAATAATATCACTTGTTGCAAACACCCCATCCACATCCGGATGTTCATGAACGAGTTTGGAGATCATTCGCTCGTATTCCTTTTGGTCGAACACATTCAGGTCTGTTTGAACGATTACATGCTCGACATTATGTCTGCCCACGACATCCCGAAAAGCTGTGGTACGCTCATTGGACAGCATGTTCAGCTCCAGATTCCCACAGATATGCGCAATTTTCCGGCAGCCTTTGCGAATGAGCAGTTCTGTAGCCAGCTCGCCCCCGCGATAGTTGTCCGAAGAAATGTACGGAATATGCGGGTCAATCTGCCTGTCAAATGTCACAAGCGGTGAATTCAAATGTCGGTACTCTTCTACCTCCAGGGTATGGCTACCCATAATGATGCCGTCTACACGGTTCCGCTTCAGCATATCGATGTACACTTTTTCCTTCACAGGGTCCATATGCGAATTGCACAACAGAACCTTGCACTTATGCTGATAGGCATAGTACTCCACCTGATTAGCAAGCTCGCTAAAAAACGGATGCGAGACATTGGGAATAATAAGACCGATAATATTGGACTGCTTGCGTAGCAAGGAGCGTGCTATTTCATTCGGTTGATAATTAAGCTCTTCCATTGCGTCGAACACTTTTTTGCGTGTAGTTTCGCTGATATAGCCCCGGTTATTCATTACACGGGATACTGTAGTGACCGACACGCCCGCTTTTAACGCTACATCGTGAATTGTTGCCATATGAACCTCTTCCCGGACAAAATACATACATATAAACTATACCTTCTCCCTACCATTTCCACAACCTCAGGTGTTATGTTCATCTCAGTTATTAAAACAGCGACAGTCGTAGACAAAAATCGTCCTCAACTGTCGCTGTTCTTTAACTAACGTATCTCTTTAGTTTAACAATTGTTAAGTGCGCCTTGTTCCGACTATTCTCTACGTTATTGTTGCTCTCTATGAGGCCAGTTCCAGTTTCCAGATAAGTATTTGTCTTCGGCATTCTTTTCTTTATCTATGTTGTAATAAGGCTTTATGCCCTCAGGTTACCACACCGTTACGTTGGAGCTCCCACTACTCTGATACCCTTCCGTTGCTAACACCTGGTAAGACCAGCTATTCCCCAGATGCATTCCTTTGCTTGCCCAAGCCTTCACGTGATTGCTGAAAGTGATCGTGGAGTTGCCCCCGGTCGGTCTCTTCGTCTGTCGAACACTCCAGTACTGAGTAAATGTCGTTTTTGGGCCGTCAATGGAAGGTGCGTCATATCGTGTTGTCGTATAGATGTCATATGTGCCCCCATCACTGGTCACCGTACCTTTATACGTTCCGGTAGGTCGATAAGTCCCCCAGCTATCAACAACGTAATATTCGATGAGTGAGTTTCTCGTCCACCCGTAGAGGGCCAAATATCCATTACCGGACGGCGCCCAGACACCGGCATTGTAATTAATCGTTCTGTCTGGCGATCCAGTAGTCCAGCCTTTGCCGACAACAAAATTCCCGGTATCCTTCCATGTTACGCTGTAATTGCCGCCGGACCCATTAACAGCATTAACCGTCCCGCCGCCATCGGTCCAATTTTGCCAATAGTCTGTCGCTGCATTTGAAGTTGATGCAAAAAACCCAAAACTCATGGAAGCTGCAAGAACTACCGTTAACAGTTTCTTACTACTTTTAAACATAATTTTACCTCCCAAAATTTTGTGATTTTCATTCTACATCTGCTTGTCGGCTGATTCTCCGTTGCAGTGCATCACTCATGTGAACCATATCCCGTGTTTTCTTACTTTCACCTCCTTTATATGTAAAATTATATAATAATAGCGATCACACAACCACTTGGCAAATTAAATATTAAACTTTACTATGTTTAGATTTCCCTGAGTTTTATAGAGCCCGGCGAGGATTACTTCGGATTCGAACTAGTCTGCATATCTTCAGATTTTCTTTAGATATATCCTCGTAAAATCCTTAGATTTTTTCGCTACCTTTATTTATATGAACAAAAAACAAAAGGAAGAAAATAAGTCATGGGGGATAAACGGTTGAATTTCAATGAATACCTACTTTTTTTGCAAGGATTCCTTACCAATCCACAACGAGTGGGAAGCGTTATGCCTAGCTCTCGATTTCTGGCAGCTAAGGTGGTTGAATCTGTACCCTGGGATGAGGTAAAGGCCGTCGCAGAGCTTGGTTCAGGTACAGGTGCTATCACACGTTTCATGAAGACACAGTTAACTGGATCAAAAAAAGTGTTATTGTTCGAAAGAGATAAGAAAATGAGAGAGAATCTGAAGACAAAATACCCGGATTTCATGTGTCACTCAAATGCTTGCCAATTAGTTAAAAAATTGAATCAAGATGACATCGGCCAACTGGACTGTATTATTAGTGGATTACCGTTTTTTAATTTTACGAGTGAAATGCGAGCGAATTTACTTAATCAGATTATTCAGGCATTAAAACCAGGCGGTATCTTTATCGCTTTTCAGTACTCGCTCCAAATGAAAAAAAGGTTTGCCGAAAACTTTACTATTGAAAAAGTCGAATTCGTGCCCTGTAACTTCCCTCCGGCTTTCGTATATATCTGCCGCAAAAGGAGCGCCCTGTAATGGATACAGTACTTGTTGTAGCTGACAATCCAGAGATTCAAGACGTTATTCACGTATATTTGCGCGATGAAGGATACTTTGTCATAGAAGCTGCAGATGGTCTGGAAGCGCTAGATTTAATAAAATCCATCTCTTTCGAGCTGGTCATCCTTGATACTGGGATGCTACGAACGGATAGTATCCAGGCCTGCACTGAAATATGGAAAATGTCTAACACCCCTATGATCCTCATCTAAGTAAAAAAACTTAAGCCTGAACAAAATGTGCTCCTGGCTTAAGTTTTATTTTATTGATCAGCATCTACTCTATGAAAGGAATACCCTGTATATAATGCCTCAGTAATAAATTCATTTAGTGCCTCCAGCATGTATGCAGGTGCGCTCCTGTCTGCCCCGAACGTTTCTCCACTATCATGAAGAACAATAACAGCTCCCCCTTTTAGCTTGGACAGCAGTCTTTGCTTAATTTTTTGCTTGCCGCCGGAGCTTTTCCAGTCCCCTACAATAACAGACCAAAGAATCATGCGAAATTTCTTCATCAATAAAAAGTCAAACAGGTTGATAACCCCCCATGGGGGGCGATAGTAAAACGTTTTTTCTCCAATAATACGATCAATAACGTTGGCCGTTTTGTTTACCTGTTCACGAACCCTCTTAGGACTCATCAAGGCATTGGACCAATGCACGTAATTGTGGATTCCAACAAGATGGCCTTCATGGTGCATTCGTTGGATTAAATCAGGATATTTCTCTGCTTTTTGACCAAGCACAAAAAAGGTCACTTTTATGTTGTGCTTCTTTAATAAATCCAGCAAAAGAGGCGTATATTCTGGGTCTGGTCCATCATCAAACGTTAAGGCAATGGGCTGCTCGCCCGTTCCTCTTTTATAAACCCCGATTCCAAATAGTCGAACGATAAGGGTTGGAATAATCGTGTACACGAGTAATGCACTAAAGAGAATGATTAATGTCTGTCTCATGCTCCTGCTCCTTTTTAACAATAGTAAATCCATGCTTGCCTTTCATCTAGGAGCATATATTCATTCCACTGACTCTATTGTTCATTTTCATGGTTCCAAAGATAACTTCTAATGATGCAAACGCGGACTCTTTAGGATGGAACTGTTTAGTATTCTCTCTCATATCCTGAAGAAGTTTTGCATCATCTAGTAATTGCGATAGACGTTCTGTTAAATCCCGAGATGTCTCTGCATGAATGGCTACCCCAGAACGAACTAAAAATTCGGCATTATCCTCTTCTTGACCAGGGATAGGCTTACAAAGTAGCATCGGCAGTTCCATAGCAATCGCCTCAAAAGTTGTGACTCCTCCTGGTTTGGTAATCATAATGTCGGATACGGCCATTAACTCATGAACATCATGAATGTAACCTGTTAAATAGATGCGATGTTTGGAACCTTTCAGCTTCTCACTTAATTCCATCCGAAGTTTTTCATTTTGTCCGCAAACAATGATGAATTGTACAGGCTGTGGCAATTGATCAATTTCCTGAATAGTAGTACTTCCATCGCCAATCATGCCACAACCTCCTCCCATCATAAGCACAGTAGGCATATAAGGATTTAATCCATACTTCTTTGCTGTTTTCTCTCTTTCTATGGACTGAGAAAATTGCGGCCGAATAGGGATTCCTGTATCCGCAATCCGTGCCTCTTCAACACCTAATTGAATCAAAGAATCACGAACAACTCTGGAACCTACGATATATTGATCAGTATAAGGATAAATCCATGAGCTATGATCAGTGTGATCGGTAATGATAGTAACCATAGGGATATCGATTAAACCATTTGATTTCAGCTTGGATATCACGCCTGCTGCTAAAGGAAATGTACTTACTACAATAGCTGGCTGTATTTTACTGATTAATTTCATCATTCGTCCCATTCCTGTAGAGAAAACGGTCTTTATGATATGGGATAGAGCGTTTTGCTTCCGTGTTTTCTGAAATAGATATCCATAAACCTGAGGGAATGTTTTTATGGTTTGCAGATAAATCAATCGACTCCAATGATTCACATAGGGATGAATCCATTCCATAAAATCAATAACCACAGGTTCCATATGAGGAAATCGAATTTGCATTGCATCTTGCAGGGCTTGGGCTACTTGAATATGGCCATTCCCATAATTTCCAGTAAGAATCAATATTTTTTCTTTCTTTACTTTTTCCATGGACCACATCTCTCCTTTATATCGTTCCAAAAGATCAAACGGTTTTGTCTTATTTACTTCATTTATTCTGTCATGCAGTAAAGATGAGCTTGAACCATTTCGCCGTGATAAAAGTGCCAACGGCTAGCATTAGGGCAGCCACAGCTAATTTAGGATCAATTATATTTAGCCAATTTAATATATGATGCCCAAAGAACTTGCCAATAGTAAAAAACGTAATGGTCCATACAAAGGCGCTCGAATACGAAATCAAAACAAACTTCTTGTACGAGACTCCGTTGAGACCAACAAATACAGGCAGAATATACCGAATGACTGGAATTAACATTCCAAAACACATTGCAATATCTCCATGTTGTTCAAAAAGTTTCTCCGCCTTCTGGAAATGACGGTTGTTTTGAAACTTTGGTTTGAATTTCTCTCCAAAGATTCTGCCCGCAAAATAAGCAACTGAAATGGCTATTAACAAGCCAGCGAGGATAGCCATATATACAATCCACGGGTTTAAAACTCCGTTGTTACTCAAAATTCCACCTGTTAGTATGGTTAGCTCATTAGGAACAGGGACCCCAAATGGGCCTAGGCAGAAGGCTAGGAAAAAAAACAAATACCCGTAATGGTTGACTAGCTGTAAGACGATATCGCTAATCATGTTCTAACCTCCTTATTATGTCGATGAAAGCATATTAATATAAAAATCTTAGGAGATTATAGGGATATTTCTAAAGAAATTCTGAAGTATGAAATGAATGACCTAGACTTTGAGCCTCCTATAGATAACTTCTTTAGATTTTCTTTAGAAATATACTCATAAATTCCTTAGTTTTTTTCATTATGATTTGTGTACATAAACCGTAATGGAGGATAATCAGTTGAAATTCAATGAAAATCTTTTATTTTTGCGAAGCTTTATTCACAGTCCGAAAAATGTGGGAAGTGTTATACCAAGCTCTCGGTTTCTGGCTACAAAAATGGTTAAGCAAGCGCCTTGGAACGAGGTTAAGGCAGTCGCAGAGCTTGGATCAGGTACAGGTGCTATCACCCGTTTTATCAACAGCCAGGTAAATGAGGCAACGAAAGTGTTATTATTTGAGATGGATGAGACGATGAGGAATAATTTACAGACCAAATATCCCAACTTCTCCTGTCATCCGAACGCTGCACGTATAGTAGAAGCGATGAAGCAAGAGAACATTCAACAGTTGGATTGTATTTTTAGCGGGCTACCTTTTTTTAATTTTGAGCGTGAATTGAGAGATACCTTGGTCGAACAGATTTATAAAGCACTCAAACCTGGAGGCTTATTTATCGCCTTTCAATATTCGCTTCAAATGAAAAAGCAACTTTCTGAAAAGTTTATTATCGAAAAAGTTAATTGGGTGCCTCTTAATATCCCTCCTGCTTTTGTTTACGTCTGTCGCAAAAGGGAAAACATGTAAATGTTAATGACCCTTTAATTAGCCCCTTAAATAACCTAATTTACCAAGTCAAAAAAAGAAGGAGCATCGGTAATGAATACAATCCTTGTTGTGGATGATGATTCCGAGATTCGGGATGTTATTCATGTATATCTACGCAATGAAGGTTACCAAGTGATTGAAGCAGCTGATGGTGAAGAAGCCCTGGATGCTATAAAGACAATATCGATTCAACTGGTGATCCTGGATGTTATGATGCCACGAATGGATGGGATCAAAGCATGCCTAAAAATAAGGGAAATCTCGAATATTCCGATTATCATGCTGTCAGCCAAAGAAGAAGATATTGATAAAATCAACGGGCTGACTACCGGGGCCGATGACTACATGATCAAACCGTTTAATCCGTTAGAGTTGCTTGCTCGTGTAAAAGCACAGCTACGGCGTCAATCATTAATAGGAAAAGAAGAATTTAATTCCCTTATCCTTATTAAAGACCTGGTGATTGATAAGAGTAAACATTCGGTAAAGTTAAAGGGAAATGAAATTTCGCTGACTCCTCTGGAGTTTTCGATCCTGATTTTGCTTGCCAGCCACCCTGGACAGGTTTTTAGTTCGGAGCACATTTACGAAAGTGTATGGAAGGCGCCATATGGGTCCTCAGATAATACGGTGATGGTTCATATTCGTAATTTACGAGAAAAATTAGAGCAATACCCAAGAGATCCTCAGTATATTAAAACGGTGTGGGGAGTTGGCTACAAAATTGAATGAGCATATACAAAAACCAAAGCAAAAAAAAAGCATTCAAGTCAACATTTTAATCAGAATGGTGCTGAGTTTAATTATCTCTACTGTTATAAATAATATTCTCATTCTACTTTTCTTGAAAATTAGTAGTGTCATGCAATGGGAGTGGTTTCGCAATTTTTTTCCTTATCTTCTTACCCCCTTATTTATGGTCATGTTTATTATTACATTTTTAGTTTTGACACGACGAATCGTTCGAGACTTAATTACATTGGAGCAAGGGCTTCAGATTATTTCCGAAGGTAATTTACACTATCGGGTACCTGTTGTTCGACAAGATGAACTGGGACGGGTTGCGCTCAACATCAATCGAATGACAGAACGTTTAGAGCAACAGATTGTAAAAGAACGTGAAGTAGAAAAATCCAAGATGGAAATGATTACTGGCATTTCTCATGACTTGCGTACGCCTTTGACTAGCATTATCGGCTATATCGAGCTTTTAAGAACAGACTCATATCAAGATAAAGATGAATATACGCGCTTTGTTCAGAACACCTATAACAAGGCGATTCATTTGAAGAAGTTGCTGGATGACTTGTTTGAATATACACGGCTGACTTCAGTCGATACCCGCTTAATTCTGAGAAAGATTAATTTATTCCAACTTTTAGATCAATTGCTATTCGAGTTCGAACCCATTGCTCAGGAAAACGGAGTATATATCGTGAAGGAAATCGGTGACACTCCGGTCTTTACCTCCGTTGACAGCGATAAAATGGCTAGAGCAATCGATAATCTTCTGATGAACGCCTTAAAGTATTCCTTAAAGCCTGGAGCCATTTACATTCGAATGAAAACGACCCCTGAACAAATTACGATTGAGGTCGAAAATAAAGGGACTCCTCTCACCCAAGACCAAAAAGAGAAGCTGTTTGATCGTTTTTATAAGGTTGACCATTCTAGAAGTAGCGAAGGTATCCAAACAGGAGCAGGACTGGGGCTTTCCATAGCAAGAAATATTGCCGAGTTACATCAGGGCACCTTAACGCTTAATCATACCAATAACACCTTTATATTTCAGCTGAACTTGCCTGTAGATAGAAGCTCCAATCAATAATTACTAAAGAGCATGAAAAAATTTAAAAAAGCGACTGTCATCGTTGAAGCCGCTTTTTTCATGCCTTTGTATAAAAGATAAAACCACTAAATGGCTTATTCTCGCACCATTGGAGTTTTTACAATTCATGTTTTCTGACATAGGAATAGACAGCAGCTGTAAGGTGAAAAATAAGGTTGTCCGGTAATTGACCAATTAGTAAGTTTACATAGCAATTGCCTTTTTCTGCCCTACCACCTTAAATACGGAATGGTGATAATAATTGAAGCAAAGCATGCATTCACTTCCTTTTCGAATTGTCGTACTGGTTTCGATCCTTTTCTTACCCGCTCTTTCCAGGGGTATAACCGCACATGCCGATCCGTCATTACCGATCGTATCTGAACAAGGAGTTTACGCCATCGAAGTTTATCCTCAGCAGCACCGACTTTTTGTTCGTGCTAATGGCAAAATAGTGAAAAGATATTCGGTCGCTGTTGGCAATCATTCAACCCCTACACCTATTGGGGAATATAAAATTGTATACAAGGGGGAAAACTGGGGAGCGTCTTTTGGTCCGCGCTGGCTTGGATTAAATGTACCTTGGGGATATTACGGCATTCATGGAACGAATAGGCCGTATTCTATTGGACAGCATCAAAGCCATGGTTGTATTCGAATGTGGAACCACGATGTTATGGAATTATACAATCTGATCCCTCTAGGCACAAAAGTAACCATATATGGACATGTATTAGGAGAGTCTGATCGAGATCCAAAGGACTTGGCAGAAGGCGACGTCGGAGGCGCTGTGCAATTGATTCAATCTCGCTTGAAGAGCGCAGGTTACTTCAAAGGAATTTGCAACGGAAAGTTTCGCTCTGATACTACCGCGGCCTTAAAACGATATCAAAGCGATCACCAGATGCCCCCAACTGGCGTCGTCACGATAAACGAATATATGCAATTGGGGTTAGTAGAGTAATGCTTAGAAAGAAGTCTGTAAGCAGACAATTACATCGTCTACAACTTTATACCCCGCTTTGGACGACGGTCATAACGTCTTGCGTACCGCCGTATCCGGCTAAAAAAACTTCCTTGTGGCTCTACCCCGTCGACAGATATTCCTAACTTAAAAAGCCCGATGAACTTGCTCATCGGGTGTTTAGTGACATTATAGTTGGTATCTCAACCCATAGAGAAAGTGTATTTGTAATCCCTTCATACTTCAAATAAGCACTGTTAATTTACTTTGTCGCGTCTCTCTTTCTAAACTTGGAGATGCGGCATTGATTGCAGTGTAACCTGCGAATTCATGAGCCTGAGTGAGAAAACTAAATCATATTGAGGGAGTTTAGTCAAGGATGCTACGAAAAAACTATATATTTCGATTTTCATATTCAGATTAATGCCTTATTGAAGGATTTAATGAAAATAAGTTAAAAATCACCATAATATTTTAACAAAAAAATTACTGAACATGTATTTCCGATTTGATATCATTTTGACTTAAAAATTTCATTAAATCATTACTCAGCTGCACAATCTCATTGTTAGCATTATTCGCATAATTCCGGCAACATCATATCCCTAACCATTTTAGTTCGTAGCCATATCATAAAGAAAAGATCCAAAAATAAGTTTGGAAATTTAAGCGCTATTTTAAGATTTGGTGGATCAATTGAAACACCCGCTTTTTGTATTGCCCTTAGATTCGCTTTTAAAGTGGCTGTTATTTTACGTGCCGTCTTTTTGGTTCTGACTGTATTGTTGTCAATTATCTTATTCTCAGAATGCAAAA
Organism: Paenibacillus ottowii; assembly: GCF_050516475.1. Lineage (NCBI taxonomy): Bacteria > Bacillati > Bacillota > Bacilli > Caryophanales > Paenibacillaceae > Paenibacillus > Paenibacillus ottowii. The sequence goes on from NZ_CP191577.1 coordinate 4,626,874, forward strand.
AGCTCAGCATGGCAATATCCGATACGGAATGTGTGATTAGAAACGCTTGCATATTCTTTTTAATAACGTAGGGAAGCTTTGCTGTTTTAAATAGTTTTGCGAGGTTTTCTATGCGTTCTGTCACCACACCTTTAATTTCTCCAAATGCAGTTGCCGCTAAAATTTTGGGTAGAAATCGAGCATGTAAAACTCCATCTTTAATCTGCCCGCCGAAGCCGGGAAAAGCGGGTAAAAGTCTATCCCCTACGATATCCAACCACGAAGAAAATCCAATTGAATTATTAGTCATCGTAACTATATTTTTACTTTTATTATCTTTTAGCGCTAACAACGCTGATTCGGACCGATCATAGCGAACGGTAACGAAAATAAAATCGTATACATCGTCATTTTCTAGCGTATCAATGACTTTCACTTGTATCGATTTAACCGTACCTTTTTCCTTATATTGCAGGCCATTTTCTCTTAATGTTTTAAATCTATTAGAACGTGCAAACAGGGTAACGTCAAACCCTGCTTCAATGAGCTTAATTGCGTACATGCTCCCGATAACACCTGCACCAAAAATTAAAATTCTTTCTTGTTTTGCTGGCATTAAAATCACTCCTACTTATTAATATTTTCTTTTTCATTATCCGACAACATGTTGTATGATATGATTATAAATTTTTATAATTCCTTGATCAATCATCAGTTTTTTATTATTTGTCGGATGATATTCTTATTCGCTAGTAGGAGGGAAACATGAAAAAGCAACCCCAAATAACGGAGAAAACAAGACAAAAGTTTGTAGAAGTTTTTTGTGAGTTGTATAGCCAAAAGCCGATTGAGAAAATTTCGGTTCAGGAAATCGCGAATAAGTCAGGATATAACCGCAGCACCTTTTATCAATACTTTACTGACATTTACGAATTGTTAGACTCTGTTGAAAATGACTTATTTAATGACATAAAAAAAGAATTGGCGAATAAAGAGCTATCGATGCATACGGTTCAAGATACGCTCTATTGTTTGGACAAAAGAGAACATCTCCTGGTTCTTAATGCCCTTTTAGGTGATTATGGAAATACCCGTTTTATAAACCGCTTAAAAAAAGAAATCACTTTGGACCAATTAGCATTAAACGTTCCGCAAAACCATTCCTTAACGCCATACTTAATTGAGTTTTACCTGACAACTTCCCTTTCTTTATTTCGTCTTTGGCTCCAGCGTCAAAAGGATTTATCGTCAGAAGAATTTCTCAAGTTAGTGGAGAACCTATATTCAAGAGGGATTACGCCCTATTTTAAAGAATGAGTCTGTCATTCAAACTACTCCATAAAGACTGACCTAACCTACTCTTAAGGGTCCGCATTCTGTAAATACAGACTTCTGTAAGTTTTTCTTCAGAGAAATTGCCTCTATTTGTGATACGGTTCACCGAGGTTGATCTTAAACCTCCTACCCGTTAGCTTAATGAAGCATCGTCAGTCTAATACTTTATTTTCTCAGTCTACAACTTTATTTTCTCCTTACAACAGATAAATTTAAGTACCTAAAAAACCGGTCATCCTAAACTAGGACAACCGGTTTTAAAAATCAGGAACCAACTATAATGCTAAGACACCAACTATAATGTCAAAGTACTAACTATAACGTAAAGGTACCAACTTTAATGTAACTGAACATCGGGCTTTTTGTCGGGTGATAAAAAAGTACGGAACCAATTTTGTTGGTTTTATTGGGTTTGCCGCGGCACGTGATAAACACGAGAAATAAAAAGTCTGGAACCACTAAAATTTACCATGAAAAGAAAGTTGGAAACCGACTCCAAAATGCGTTCTTCCGCTTAGTTTATTTCATAATCCGCTGGTTCGCTTACATCATTATAAAGTTTAAACCCACAATTAGTACAAACTGTCTTACCCAATTTAAAGTAATGCTCTCCCTTATTAAGTTGTGAGGAGAAGAATATTTTATATCAGGATAAAGAAAAAGAGTGTCGTTTCTGCATACAAAACAAGTTTTTTTGATTATTTTGATATCGTGTATTGGCCTTATTAAATCTTCTTCATAAATTTGTTGTAGAAGATTGCCGACTGGTTTTTGATATGCTTGACGAAGATTAACAAGCTCGTCCATATTGTCAGAACCATGTTCAAGCACATTCTCCCGCCGTATAAGGACTATGTCGTATCTAAAGGAGATGCTTCATTGATTCGCCCTGCCTACCGCTGCGGCGGTAGGTTCTTGCTGCTCTCCACTTCCATCATAAGATATATGCTTCCTGTTCATCGTAGCCGAAGCGGGGGATGGAATCAGTGTAGCAATCAAGCAACTACGAAACCTCTCAAGAGATATCATACAGAACGACAAACGCCCGATGTGTTAGCCCAAACTTTTGAATACAGTCTTTTACAGGATGATATAAACGATTTCTCCTTTCGAGATACTTCCCCTTATATGGTAGACACTCTATAGGTAGGAATCACACACAGAAGCATAGGGCGATTATTTAATCTTGAATATGTCACATCGGAATAATATATCAATTCAATCTTAGCAGGGGTAAGAATAATCGAATTTGCTTGGCTTCGTTATCTAACGCCCGCTTAATCCAAGGAACATATCATCAAGTGGTTAGGTAGAACTCTTTACGTAATTTTCTACACTGGCAAAGTAAAGATTACCTCAAGTGGATCTTTACCTTCGAAAAAATCTTCATACAATTTTCTGACTTCCATCGAATCTAATTCTTTTTCTTGCATATTGATTAACCTATCCAACTCTTCTAAAACACTTACTTCCTTTGATGACAACACCTTTGACTTAATAAGCGTGTCTTTCATATTAGGAAGTAACCCTCTTGGCCAGCAATCCTCATACACACCTCTGTATGAATCATATAAGAAAGTGATTTGACTTAATCCCGCATATTTCCGAACATGTGGATGCACTAATAATAAAAATTGAGCAACAATTCCAGAACGCTGGCTTAAATAGTAGGCCTCTTGTACTTCCTTCATCAAGTAAGAATTGGTTTCTACAGAATTAACAAGATAATTGATGTACATTCTTGAGAGTACGCTTATTAAGTGTTCTTTCTCTAAATTCTCCTCCAACTTCTTAATTATTTCTTTCCCACTAATTGCCGCTTGTATAAACCCTATTAAACAAGCTGACATTCCTTTCACATTAACAGCTTTTTCAGCTATACATAACATATATTTATCAAAGATTTCCTTGAGGTAGTTTTCACTAAATGTGTAAATGTCTAAACATTCAATGATCGTTTCTATTAGTGAAGCTTGATCATACTTATCTTCTATACGCGGGAGAAGGTCCATCAAATGTTCAACAAATTCTTCTCCGTAATACTCTAGCAAGCTAGGATTATATTTTACTTTTTCTAGTAGAGCAAAAAACGTTTGATATTCTTTTGTATCATTATTTTGTGTTAGATATTTGAATAGCTCATTAATATATTTAACTTTCTCGTCCACTAGACTTTCTCCCTTTCTATTGTTAGTGTTACTTAATTTAACTTTTTACACGACTTTATATCAGATTAATGGCAATAAAAGTAATTCTACCATAGAAAACCTAGTGCCATTGTACTACATGCCACTCAATCCCTTTAGGAGTTTGCTTATAAATAATTCGCATTACACCATGGTCTCCATATTCATCTTAGCAAGCTTGACGATTTTGAATCAGATAGAAACTTTCAATTTTAATTCTCTTTCTTTTAGTGGTCTTGTGAGCATCATACCCTTTTTGCAATTTATAATTCAGTATACTGAATCACCAGAAAGCAAGAACGGCTTTACCGTCAATTTATCAGTCTAGCAAACAATACTTTGGGATGCAGAACGCATCCCAATCGTCACTCTTTTACGTGGTAGCATTGCTTATTCAAGCGTTGAGAATAGGGCAGAATTACTTCCTGATGATTTACTTCTTCTTTGACAAGGTGAACAAAGAAAAACCTTGAAAGACTACAGCCTTTCAAGGTCACACTACAAAACAGAATTCAGAGGTTCATGTTCACACTGTGAAATGTTTACACAAAATATCTTACAGTTCCTACTATCCACTAAATGGGGGCTTGACCATACCTCGTTTGACAGATATTCATATTTAAAAGCACCTCATTAAATTTAATCATTGGATTTTATTCTTTATTTTATTGATATAGTCTTTGTATGTTTCTTTCTGTTCATCAAACATCCAGATATCTGCTAAATCTATTAAGTGCTTCTGTTCAATATTTTCAATAATTCTATCTAATTTACCCTTGTACACNNNGATATAGTCTTTGTATGTTTCTTTCTGTTCATCAAACATCCAGATATCTGCTAAATCTATTAAGTGCTTCTGTTCAATATTTTCAATAATTCTATCTAATTTACCCTTGTACACTGAAAGCATTTCAGAACTAACAGATGATAATTTCTCCATCAATTCCATTGAATCAATATCAGCATAGAAAGGTGTATTCTGTTCATCAATCCTTTCAATAATTTCAAATATTGCTAGATTGGTAAAAATGCCTTGTCTAATACAACGAATCAAATCGAAGTTTGATAACTCAAAGAGACATTTTCCTGTAATCTGTAAGTGCCATACAGGTAGTGTCATATCTGAAAATTGTGTTGCGTTTTCCACAATACTTCTATATTCTTCATTTGTTAAAAACTCTTTTAATGCTTTTCTTCTATTAATCATATACATTACTCCAATCATTATTTAGGTGGATACACTCCGCCATGAGGGGCAAACATATCTTCAATTTTTTTCATCGAAACGTCTACTTCATTTAACTTAGAAGTATAAAGTTGTCGGAGTTCAGTGTCCAAATTAGGATTTCTAAGAACCCCTTCCCAACTTTTTTTCATATCAACTAAACCACGATATGCGTCAGAAACTTCTTGAGCATGATCATAATAACCTCCGCCTGGTTTTGGAACAGGGTTGCCATCTAAATCTCTCTGTGCTCCCTTTAAATCCATTTCGGTTAAATGTGAGTATGTTCTTTCTTGTTGATTCAAAGTAGCCCTCTGACTAGTAGTGATTTTAGATTTAGCTGCATCTGATAAATCATCAGCACTTGAAATTGTTCTAGTCCTACTACTGCCCGAACCACCATTATTCGTCTCCTCAGAAGAATGATCATGATGCGATCCTCCTGGTGAAGCACCATCATCTCTGGAATGTCTCTTTCCTTTCCTTCCAACTACAAACGCAAATGCTGCTTCTACTAACAGATGGGCAGTTTCTTGTTTGGAGCTGTTTTTTGCTTTTTCATAAACAGCATCTGGCTCCGTTATGACTTTAACAATTTTATCTGCTACGTCTTGTTTTCCTTCGAAGTTATCAATCACCATTTGACGAATATCTAGATTAGGAAAGTTACGTATTCGTTCCCATATCGCCTCTACATTTTCATGAGCAGAGTTTTTGATTTCATTGAACACAATCCGCTCAGTCTCATCCAGGTCTTTCATAAAAGGACTTTCCCTAAACGGCCCATACTCTTTTCTATATTCGTCAATCGAATTCAGAAAATCAATTAGATATTTCTTCTGTTCCGTCGTATACCCTTTCATCATGGATCGGCTACACTTAGTTGGACAATAAAAATGAGGGCTTGTAGAATAAAACTATCATCCTAAGGAGCGGATATCTACAATGCCGAAACAACGACGTATTTTTACAGCAGAGTTCAAGAAGCAGATGGTTCAATTATACGAGAACGGGAAGTCCAGAGCAGATTTGGTGGAGGAATATGGCCTCACAGCATCGGCTCTAGATCGCTGGATTAAGCAAGGTCAGACAACGGGCTCGTTCAAGGAGAAAGACAATCGCTCTTCCTAAGAATTGGACTGATGGCTTTACGCAAAGAAAACCAGTGTCTTAAAATGGAGAACTATATTTTAAAGCAAGCCTCGCTGATCATGGGACATCATCCAGAACAACCGTGATAAATACTCAGTATCAGCCATGTGTGACGTCCTACAAATCGCAAGAAGCAATTCGTGTTCAGTGATCTAACCTTTGAAAGTCCGGAATCAGTGGCACTATATTTGCGTACTTGTCGATTTGTTTAATCGTGAGATCATAGGCCATAGTGCAGGTCGCCAGAAGGACACTGCACTGGTTTCCCGCGCCTTTGCGACGATGAAAGGCGATCTGCGTCAGATTCAGTGGTTTCACACAGACCGAGGAAGTGAGTTCAAAAATCAGAGGATGGATGAGATATTGAACACCTTTAACATTGGCCGATCACTCAGTATGAAAGGCTGTCCTTATGACAATACCGTGGCTGAAGCTACCTTTAAAGGCATGATAACGGAGTTCGTCAACCAGATGAACTTCCAGAGCCTTCGTCATCTGGAACTGGAGCTTTACGATTACGTAAACTGGTACAACAAACATCGATCCATGGAACACTGGGGTACATGACTCCTATCAACTATTAAAATTTAGCCCTCAAAAAAGATATTTGATTTGCTGTTGACAATCCTTTGTTTCAGTACTGCCCCCTGAACCGTTGACCTCAATTCTTCAATGGAATCTACTCCGTTCACTTCAATTGCTGAATCGTTTCAATAACGTCATTGTTGCTATCCTTGCTGGCCTGCATCGCATAGGCTCCCTTCTCTGTAATTAGTTCAATAGCTTGCCTGTCCCCTTATACTGTTAAAACAGATCACGCATCACACCTTGATATTTTTTAGGTAAGCCATTGTTCATTCCTTCTAGCCCTCCAATTCTGTATGCTAAGCCACTTTTTCAGCCAATATCTCTTGCTGTTGGCGCTGCGGTCCATCCTTCTGATTATGCTAGCGCATCCAAATGTTCTGCACGGTTTACAACTTCTGAATCTCTTCTCTAACCTAGAAATCTGTATACCCTGATTGCTGCAACTCTGTCTCCTGTTCCCGCAATTCCCTTGCTTGCTAGCAGTAACTACGAATTCTATCCATAAGCTTTTCGTATGCTGCTTGTGTCTGAGTAATAGACCGCATTTCCTTTTCTAGTTCCTGTCTGATTGTCTGCTCCTTCAACTGTTCTGCTGATTACCTATTTACGTTTTGCCATTCGTTTCGTCCTCCTTGATTTTGGGCATGCCAAAAAAGCTCATTCCCCACTCATGATTCAAGTAGGAATGAACTTTTGAAAATTTATCAAGTGTTTGTGAGCTGTTTAGTGTTTGGTTTGTTGGTTGTATTGTACGATCTAATTTTTTGTGATTGTATACTCCGTTATTGTTTTTCTACTACATAGACTTTGTTAACTGTATTATCCTCGTTAAAAACGTAAATTCTTTCGCAATTATTACATCTCCATACTTCTTTCTTAGGATCAGGTATTGAAAGCGGATCTATAGAGTCCCCCATGTTTATAATATCGTCCCACTCTCTATCAGTATAAACATGCAATTGAACATCGTTCGGAGCTTCTACAGTGGACAAGTACTCCCCACACTTACATTGCAATCTAGCCATATTTTAAATTCCTCCTAATTAGTTACCTTCCCATCGTTTGTCCATATTTCTACTTTCCCCGGAATTTGCTTATCAGCATAAGTCCCCTTAGCACGGTCAAGAATCTGCTGTGCTTATTCTTTCGTAAGTCCTGCCTCTCTACCATCAATAATAACTTTTTCAGCATGTTGTTTAAATCCGTCTTTAATCCTTCCAACCCCAGTATTAACATTTGGATTTTGAAGAGATTTAAGCTCTGTTAGAACTCCATCCACTTTAAAATCTGGTGTTTTTTCTCCGTGCTTTGTTGATTCTGGAATCCGCTCAACTGTCTTGCCCTCTGCAATTAAATCATTTGCAACTTTTCTTTCTGCTGGCTTCAACTCGTTAATATTTCCAACAAACTTCCCTGTAGAATTAGGAACTTTTGGCGTCCCCTCAGAGGGATGATCATCCTTCTTATGCGATCCTCCTGGTGAAGCACCATCATCTCTGGAATGTTTCTTTCCTTTCCTTCCAACGGCAAATAAAAATGCTACTTCTACTAACAGATGGGCATTTTCTTATTTGGAGCTGTTTTTTGCTTTTTCATAAACAGCATCTGGCTCCGTTATGACTTTAACAATTTTATCTGCTACGTCTTGTTTTCCTTCGAAGTTATCAACCACCATTTGACGAATATCTAGATTAGAAAAGTTACGTATTCGCTCCCATGTCGCCTCTACATTTTCATAAGCAGATTTTTTGATTTCATTGAACACAATCCGCTCAGTCTCATCCAGGTCTTTCATAAAAGGGCTTTCCCTATACGGCCCATACTCTTTTCTATATTCGTCAATTGAATTCAGAAAATCTATTAAATACTTCTTCTGTTCCGGCGTAGACCCTTTCATATCATCCCGATACTTTAGACTTGGTTAATGTCCTTTCCACCCTAACTATCGTCCTATGTATGTACATTGCTGCAATTAATTTTTTTAAAAAAAATACGAAAAAGCGAAGATAACAAAAAACAGGTCAATCATGGTGGTATCTGACCATGATCGACCTGTTCAATGTAATCAAAAGCTTTATTTAGAGTATAAAACTCAAGCTTTGATGTGCGCACAAAGGTAATGGAGAAATCATTATATGGGTGTTATATAGTTTATATGTGTTATTAGTTGAATGTTGGGTTCACTCCGCACTGAGCAACCCCCACAAGTAAATACACAATATAATTCCCAAATAAGTCCCGCTTCAAATTCACTTTACAAACTTATTCACTCCACCCATCAGAATAAATAAACCCTTGTCTACTTTCTTAACAAAAGTCCATTATGCGATATTGAACTTTTGTTTGATTTCCTCTAATCGAGCTTCAACCTCATCCTTAACATTTGGATTCCGTATTAAATAATCCGTACTTGCTTCTTTTAGATAATGATAGAAAGTAGGGTAATCCAATACAATAGTCTGATCTTCCTCTACTGCAGGGTAGTCAAAAAAATAACAAACTCCCGTCTCCCCGAAATAACCTTCATCCCATTCATCTAACTCACCTGCAAAAACACACCAAACGCACTCGCTTCCACCAAACCCATTTCCGTTACAATAATTTTTAAGTGCATCTAAAAAATACTTCCCTTCAAGATGTCTATAATACATCTCCAATAATTCTTTCTCTGTTAATTTAACATTCACCAAATAATCCCCCTAGAAATTATTCTGATATAGTCGGGAAGAAATTCGTCACTTTTCCATTTCCATCAAGGTATCCCGTGAATTTCAACCCATTTGATGCTGTTCCTCGAATTTCCCTACCTACAATCTCGCCATGCTCCATCGCTTCCTTCCCCCATTTTATCATTTGATCATTCGAGATTACATTTGGATCATACACTGTTTTAGGGTGTGGAATATTTTTATACTGACCGGGTATTACGTTTAATTCCCTATCAAGAGCTGGAAGTCTATACTGAACCTGAAATACTCCAGGAACTGTGGGATGCGGTGTTCTTGAAATAATGATATCATCTAGCTTCCAGCCTTGATCTGTCAGAATTTTTTCGAAGTTTTCTAAATTATGACCTCCGACAACACCCTTATTCCCTTTTCTAACAATACCTTGTGTATTTATCATATGATCGTCAAAGCCATTTACAAACTCGAAATTGTTTTTTATTACTGGGACAACATCACCCGTCCCCTCAGAAGAATGATCATCCTTCTTATGCGATCCTCCTGGTGAAGCACCGTCATCTTTGGAATGTCTCTTTCCTTTCCTTCCAACTACAAACGCAAATGCTGCTTCTACTAACAGATGGGCAGTTTCTTGCTTGGAGCTATTTTTTGCTTTTTCATAAACAGCATCTGGTTGCGTTATGACTTTAACAATTTTATCTGCTACGTCTTGTTTTCCTTCGAAGTTATCAATCACCATTTGACGAATATCTAGATTAGGAAAGTTACGTATTCGCTCCCATGTCGCCTCTACATATTCATGAGTAGAGTTTTTGATTTCATTGAACACAATCCGCTCAGTCTCATCCAAGTCTTTCATAAAAGGACTTTCCCTAAACGGCCCATACTCTTTTCTATATTCGTCAATTGAATTCAGAAAATCAATTAGATATTTCTTCTGTTCCGTCGTATACCCTTTCATATCATCCCGATACTTGGAACTCATCAAAGCTCTGTCACTATATCGAAAATGGTTGTCTGTCTGCCGCTGATGTTCCATTAATGCAATTATATCTGTGGAGAGATCCTGATTATTATAATAAGCATCCAGCGCCTTTTCAAACTGTTGATCCACATTTCTTTGATACCATCGTTCCCGTATATCAGGAGGAACTTCGCCATAGGCTTGTACGGAAGCTTTACTGACTCCTATAACATAGTTGATGAAGTCCGGAATGGATTGTACTCCTCCATATCCTCTGGCACTCGTCCACACCTTGCCTAGAAAATCCATCATCGCATGTTGTTCACGTGCCCTCTGTTCCTCCGCGTGCGCATGTAAGGTTTGAGCAGCAACCTTGGCAGTCTTCCCTAACATCACTCCCCAGCCATGGGAAGGTACACTGGCAATCATGGACAATCCGGCTGCCGCATATTTAACTATGGATGACGGTCCGGAGGAAGCGACCTCGGAACGAATCGAGGCTATTTTTTGACTTGCTGCTTTCGGAATGGCCCCCAAGACAGGAATAGACGCAGCCACATCACATACTTTCTGGGCTAGTCCCAATACGCCATCCAGTAGACTGGCCTTCGGTGAGCTGGGAGTGTTTACGGCTGACTTAAGGGCTCCCCCATCTTTCGATGTAGCGCCTGAATTGGAGCTTTCTCCTGTACTGCTGCTTGCTGCACTTTTCGCCGCCTGCGCCTCCGCATAGGCTTTTACAGACATTAATGGCGGTTCCCAGACTGGTGCCAGTTCAGCTACAAAAACCGGTTTTTTAACCGTCCCTTCCAGTTGGACTTTAGCGGATCGTATATCCGTTTCACCGTCCAGCACCAAGCTGCTGCTGCCTGCTTTGAAATAGATGGCCTCGGCAGCTTGAATATTCAGTTCCCCATCTGCATGCAAGGAGAGCGTCTTGCCTGCCGACAATGACAATCCATGCTCACTGACGACCTGAACCCCCGATGCATTCAATTGAATGTGAACCCGTTCCGACTTGGCCGTCACCTTCAATTCACTGGCACTTAGCTTGATGTCCTTGTCATGAGGTGTCCCCCAATACTTGGTGGCTGGGTCAGTGAGCTTCGGCGAATTTCGGCCTTTTCGTATGGAGCTTGCCGCATATCCGTCCGCCTCCTGCTCTGTAGGGAACCGGACAGATACTGTATCTCCTTGTTCCGGCATGACGTACCAACCGCTGTGCCCTTCGGCTGTATAACTGCTGGCATATGGAAACCACCATGCCGTTTCCCGATCCTGTTTTTCATCCACTGTAAGATGAATACGTATTCGGCCTGATTTGGCTTCCAATACACGTCCTTCGAGCGAAGCTCCTGTCAGGTGAGGGCACAAAATCTCTGTTTGCTGAATTCCCTGTTCGTGAACCAGTTCATACTCGTGTAGCAGCACTCCTTTTTGCAATTCAGAAGTGACTTCCGCTACCATCCATTGCTCGCCATTCCAATCCGTCAGATCCCCGGGCCGGGCAAGCGTTTCACTCTGCAACAAGTAGCTGAAATTCGTTTTGCTGTTGGGATCAAAACTGCGCCGGGTTCGGTAAACAGGATGCTTCATTTCAACGTATTGTCCCTCCGGCATACCCAACCAGAACTTGGGTCCGTTCAATGAAATTTCCGGAATCAGCACAGCTCCAAATCGGGAAGCGATCCGTTTGAGAAAGGCCCAATCCGTCTCCTGATACTGTAAAGTAAAGGCATGCAGGGTAGCACCGTTTGTTGCGTTATCGATAACATCAGCCTGGCTGTACTTCTGAATGATTTGCTTGATCAACTTTTCGTAAGGCATTAAGGTATGCTGATAAGAACGGGTGACAGGTGTGATATCCAACTGAATCGTATGGGAAACGGCTTCAAGCTCCACATAATAGATACCACGCACCATTCGTGTTTCTGCACGGACCAATAAACCATGGAACAAAATGCGTTCAGATTGACCATTGTCTGTTTTGGTTCGGATGATGACAGGCTCGTTATCCTGATCCTGTTCTATGTAATGATCTCTCTGCTCTTCATCTATCCATCCACTGATCCTTAACCGGACATGATCGTTCAATTTCCGTTCAATACGCAGTTCATGGATCGTCTGAAGAGGATATGGACCTATGCATTCCAACTCCGTATACGTTAACATTGTTTGTGTATGATTCAACTTGTGCCTCCCTACTCCAGCGTCTGGCCATCGTCTGTAATCCGAATCATTCCCCCGTATAGGCACGCATTCGAACATTGATCCAGCAGGGCTGGTTCTCCTTCAACAAGCACATCGCTTTTGCCCCCGATCCAGGGTCCGGTGATCACCGGAACACAGTTCACTTTTTTGACCCCATAAATATCGACCATGTCACTACTTTTGACCGCTGGATTGGCTGGGCAGGAGCAACGGCCAAAATTGCTGATATTGGTGCCGGGCAAGTAATCTCCAACATTCATTTGGGCTTTCTCCTTCACATATACGCCGTGACTGAACGGTCGTTTGAGCCGTGTCGGCTGCGTACCAAAGCTGCAGCTCAAGATGGCCCCGGCAACTACGTAGCCCTGCTTGCTTCCCCGTCCAGCCTGGATAGGTTCCTCTTCCGAATGAGACTTTTTTGCCATTCCTCTTTCCCCCCATGTCCTTTCTTAGTTTGTTTTCACTTCACTGCCCAAAACATTGGTTATTCCACCCAGCGATACGGTACTGCCTTTGCTCGTCATTTGAATTTCATCCCCAGCGGTGATTTTCACTTTACTGCCAGAATGAATGGAGATATTTCCTCCTGCTGAAAATTGAATCTGTTTATCACTTACAATGTGAATACCATCTTTCTCATTTAACTGGATATACATCGTCCCCTCTTTACTGGTGATGACAATTTCATCAGGGGTTAATTTGATTTCCTTGCCGTGGGCGGTACGGAACAATTTGATGTCAGGGTGTGCAAGAGCATGTTGTCCCGTACTCTGATTCTTTTCGCGCAAAGATGTACTTGCCATGCCCTCTTCCTCGCGATGGGCAGGGAAATAGAGCAGAACGGTATCCCCGAGCTCAGGCATTACGTACCATCCGCTATGTCCTTCTGCAGTATAAGGAGAAACATAGGTAAACCAGTGGGCCTTTGCAGGGTCCTGCGCAGCATCGATATGTAAATGTAGTTTGATACGATCTCGCTCTACCTGAATGACTTTACCAGGTAAAGACAGACCGATAAGCTGCTCGTTAAACACCTCTTGGTGTCTCAATCCCTTGTGGGAAGTCAGGGTATACACGTGCTGCATCATTCCTTTTTGCATATGAGTGTCTACCTTGTACACATACAGATTTTTACCCTTAAAGGTAACGGTGCTGCCGAGCTCCAATACCTGCTCCGCCTCAACCCGGTAATCAATAAAATCATGCTCGTTTACATGTGCTGTATCATTGCCGTTGAAATAACGATAATCTCCGACTCGCTTGCTGACGGTATAATGATAATTGGTTAAGTCCAGTCCAGACTGGGTTTCTTCGACTCCAAAATAGCACTTCGGCACCTCAAACACCGACGCAGGCGTGAGTGAAGTATGGTAACGCGAAGCGATCCGCTTGAGGAACTCCCAATCGGTTTCACGATATTGGACTGCTATACGGCCTAAAGTCGCTCCCCCTGTAGCCGAATCAATGATATCAAAACCGGGATAATCTGCACCTACAGCTCGCAGCAATTCCTCAACCTTCATATTTTTATCTTGAAAGGACCTGTTCTTTTTACGAATATCCAGTTTATACGTGTGTGATATTGCCTCGACCTCCAGGTAATACACATCTCTGACCACTTTGACTTCCATATGGAGCACCGTTCCGTTAAATAGCGGTGTTGGAGTGCCTACCTCATCTAGTTGTGATACACAAACCGGTGAATCGGCTTCAATCAACTGGACATAACTGTCCTGTAGTTCTTCAGGCAAAATAGCGGTAAAAGAGAGCCGGGTGTGCTCATTCAGTCGCTTGGTCATATGCAGTTCCTGAATGCTAACCACTTCAAATGGTGTAATTTGCAGCCGATCATATGTAATATGGGTTAATGTCATAAGGGTTGATTTTCCTTTCGTTCAGACTCGATTTTCAACGTTAGCAGCATACTGCGGGCTATTGGCTGCCAGGTCGCCATCTCTTCATCCGTACAGTTAAAAGTACACATGAGCGCACGTCCTTCCAGCACCGTAAAAAAGGATAAATTATACACACGCGCATTCCATACTGGTGTCATAAATTCACAGTATCCAATCTGACACTCTTCGTTCTCCAGCACTTCATGGCCAAACCATTCAGTCAACTTCTGGGTTTGTTTTACCACCTGAGCCATCTCATCCGTAAAGTTCTCCAACTCTTCGGTTTGTAATGGACTTTCGGTATGCTTGAAGGTTAAGTTAATCGTGCCTGTGTCATTGGTAAAAATAAAATCCGGACGATGATGAGAGGGATATTTTAATCGTTGCTCGTGCATGGGCATATCCCGAAAGCTCTTTGGCATTGTTATACTGATGCGTTCATCCAGCAAATGTCGCTGAGCAAAAATAAATCTTTCCCCACCGAGTTGCATAAATGTTTGTAAGGGCTGTCCAAACGGTTCCTTCCCGTGAGCGTGATTCACTCCTTCATCCTGAATTAAAGATTGATCATTTTCGGTATTTTCTGCTGTTACTGTGTGTAGCAACGAAACAATTTTCTTATCCAGATGTTCCATACATCATCCACTCCCATCTTTATTACTGCATGGCGACTTCCTGAAAGGTGATGCCACTTGTCCCTCTCCGCAACAGACTTTCCGCCAAGGCCAGATTGACCAACATGCAGGTTTCACGCAACCCTTGGACTTGCAATAGGGATTTCCCCTCGGTACGTTTTCGATCTACGACCAGCTTCATCAATGTTCCTCCGGGACGAAATTGGCTTTGCTCACCCAAACAATCCACTAAAGGGGGTTGAATCATCCAATACAACTTTTGCTGCGAACGTTCCATATCCCGAAGCAAAGCCATACGGCTGAACAAGCTCGGCACATAGACCTGTAACAATTCATGCACAGCATCAGATACCATCATCCTTGAACCCATTAGAATATCAGGGTAAACTGTATAATCGTGACCATTAACCTTAAACTGTGCAGCATAAGATGGGGGCCAATTCGTCCAGTCATTTAGGTCCATCATCTCTGCATTTGCTTCTTCATCCCATACGGGAACAGCAGCATACAACATCCGATCATCCTGCTGACAAAGGAAATACTCCACTATGCCACATCCCTTTCATTCCGTTTCCCCGCATTGTGTTATACAAATTAAGTTAGACTCTGTACGACTGGATGCATGCCTAAACTAAACCGGCTTCCATCCAGCACCGCTCCTTTGAAGCAGGCTCCCTCAAACGCTGCCCCCATAAAGTCAGCCCCCCGCAATATGGCCCCGGTGAAATCTGCATCCTTCAAGTAAGCTCCCTGAAATTGGGCTCCTGTAAGATCCGCTCCTGCAAAACTTACGGGTTGAAAACCGGGTCTTTCCCATCGTTCAGACTGGTAAATTCCAGGTACAGCTATTACATCCCGGAAAGATGCCCCTCTTAAGTTGGCTTGTTCAAAACGGGCTTCCTGAATCAAACAACCACTAAAATCCGCTTCTTGTAAACAGGCTTTATTCCAACAAGAACCAATCAAATTCCCTTCTGTAAAAACACTATTGTTGAAAGAACTTTCACTCAAATCGGCATATTGCAGACGTATTCCTTCATAATCTCCTTGAGATCCGTCAATTCCCCGAAAAACTTCATGTATGTAGTCATATGGCTTCTTTTCCTCAAGCCACTCTTTCATCACCGTCGAATCTTTGACACACATATCTCGTTTATAAACGACTTCGCTTCGATCTAAATACTCTCCGACTCTCAGTTCGAACACATCTTCCAACTGTATTTCATCCAGCCATGCCTCTGTGATACTAAAACGCGCCAAAGCAATGATATATTGATGAACATGTACTGCTACGTGCAATTTCATCCTCTGAATATCATCTAATCCGATTCTTCCACCATATTTCTTAGCGTGCTTACTTAATTCCGTCTCCCAATCGTCCAAATAGCGAAATGCCCAATTCGCATCATAGGTATCCCGGCAAGGATGGAGATCCATAAACCACGTCTTGTCCATGGCCTCCACCAAATAGGTCGCCCTTCCGTTTGCTAATTCGGTACGGAGCATGGAGTAAGATATATATCCCAACGCCTGCTTGGTACCTTCTCGCTGCATCTGCTTGACTTTCCCGAGTAGTTGCTCCAGTGAATTACGAAATGTCTTCGCCAAAGCATGCTTACGATTTTGAAAAGAGGCTTCCAACGTAAATAACATTTGATGCTTTAACGGTTCGTAGACCTCATTTGCAAAATGTTGAAGAATTTCCTCACGATTCACGTTCCATCTCCTTTCTGGTTGCTGCGTTTACATACTGCTGTGCATATTAAAGTAGCTGTTTATCTTAAACCGAAATCTAATATAAATGATATGTGAAATCATAATTTTCAAGGGTATATTTAACAATAAAACATCCTTATGTATGTATCGGATAGATTAGTGATTTTGTTTACAGAAAGAACCATAATACGTGTTATTTTCAATGTAAACAATAAAGACTTTGCTATACAACTAATCTATCAAATCGTATATCTTAGGAGAGTGAGTAAATATAATTAATTCCCCCCATCTTTCCTCGTTCTATATGATGTTTACAAATCATGATGAACCTTTAAGACTTAATAATCTCATTTCTATACTCTACTCAATAAAAAGCTAAAACCCGCTCAGAGAGCGGGATGAGCAGATAGAAGTAACGGGAGTTAAACCTCTTCCGAAGGCAAAGCAATATAGGATTCTGCGAGTGTAATGACTGGCTTGATATACCCCTTTCCCTGTCACTAATTAACTTCGGGTCGTCGGCTAGCCGCATACTAGGAACCACTTTAGGTTGAGCTCTTATTTTGGAACATAGACATGTAGATTGAGAGCATATTCACTGAATGTTCCCGAACATTTCTTCTGTTCATTCTCTGATGTTCTTCGTTATATAGCTAGTAATGCTAAATCTCTCTTGTGTATAAACTAAAAAGTCATTAAAAGAAAGAAAATTATACTTTTCTGAACTGGCTTTGCGCAGCAATTTCAAAAGGCAAAAGCAGCCAATCTCAAAGAATTAACCGCTTTTAGTCTTAAGGCTGTATTAAAGCTCCTGTGAAAGTAATTGCTCCAATAGCATTTGCAGTATCGACGTTTGTTAGCGCAGCTAACGATACGACACATTAAGTCCCAGGGGTAGGTCAACGTGGTTAACACTGCTTTGCTCCATATGTGGCTATCCTGCCCGTTAGTTCAATAAAAGGACGCTTTCACGCCTTCGCTTGGGCTACGCCCTCCTCACTAAATTAGATTCCCAATATTTAACTAAAGAACGTATGCGGGTAGCATGTAATGCTTAAAACTATCTTGATCAAAGTACAAAGAAAATACTTTATTTTCTTTGACATCAAGGCAGCTTAATACCGGTTAGTTCAGCAACTAAAAGAACCAGTTATCCTAAATTAGGACAACCGGTTTTTAAAACTCAGGAACCAACTATAACGTAAAGATACCAACTTTAGTGTAACCGAACAGTAACTGAACACTTTTTGTCAGGTGATAAAAAAGTGTGGAACCAATTTTGTTGATTTTATTGTGCTTGCCACGGCATTTGATAAACGGGAAAAAAAGAAAGTGTGGAACTACTAGGAATTACCATGAAAAGAAAGTTGGAGACTTTCTTCCAAATGAGGTTAGCATTTTCTAACGCACGCTGGTAATCTAAGGACCAGATAGCTTCCTGTATGATAATTCATACGATACAGCTACATTTAACCAAAACCTATTGATTTTACATAAAGTACTTTTAAATATTTTCAATGGGTGCAAAGTATTAGGTATCAGCAACAAACAACTGTGTGCTTTGTATAGTATATCCAAAATATACAAGTCGTCCGTATTCGCTGAGTTCGCCCGTTTTAATAGTCATTTAAAACGAAACGTATATCGGATGGATAATGAGTATCCTTCAAAAGGCTGATTAATAAATCATGAGAAGTTAAAAATTCCTCCCCAATTATGTGTGCTATTTGTTGAGAAATTCTATCCTGACCAGCCAAATTCCCAATAATATCGACCATTATAGCTTGAGCTAAAGGAATTTTCTTCTCTAGTGCAGCTATTATTATCAGGTTTAAAGTAGATATTTGCACCACAAGATTTTGTGATATTTTATAGATTCCATTCAAAAGCTCTGAAAGGTGAACCCAATCCACTTCATTACAATCTATTACTCTATAAATGTTCTCTTTTGCTACATTTATAAATGGCACTATTATCGTTTCATGTTTTGCACATTCCATAAGAACGTCAATGGGAATGGATAAGAAAGGTCTAACGAATTTTTCAACAACTTCTTGCGACTCTTCAATCTTCACGGCAGACATACATTTTAATACTTGCTTCACATCAAAAGAGAAATCTTGGAATTCATAAGTCCTTAAACTATCAAATAAATAATTACTTTGAGCCGAACTATTAATTAAATCATCCATTAATTCTTGGACAGTCTGATACCTATTGGAACGATCCTCCTCCATTGCTTTTCCAACAATAGGTTGATATTTAATAAATGATCTGAATCTTTGCTCTGGTGACTCCCCACTAAATATGAAATACATTATGGCCCCTAGCGAATAAATATCAGATAGAGAATCCGCATTTTTCAAGCTTATCTTTTGCTCTGGGGCAGTAAACGCGGCTCTTCCATATGACATGTTAGAAAGTCTAGTAATTGAAGAAAGTGATTGGTCGTCTTTCGCCAAACCAAAATCAGCAACCTTTGCCAATATAGTTCCGTCACTGTTGGAAAATAACAAGATATTATGTGGGGCAAGATCCCGATGACTGATTTTATAATTATGCAGATAAGACACACCACAAAGTATATCTTTAAATATACCTAATTTTGTTTCATCCGACGCGGTAGGATTTAACTCTAGCCATTTTTCTAAGGAGGTTTCCGCCAATGGCATTGTGAATAGAACAGGATCATTATCGAGCTTTATTTTGTTAATTTTAATAATATTTGCATGAGATATTCTTTCTCGTAAAAGTTTAATCTCTCTTTTAAAGCGCAGTAAGTAGTCCTCTCCTTCTTTTCCATATTCTCGAAGAAACACTGACTTCTCAAAGAGTATTTTACATGCCATTTCTTTCTTTTCAATTGAATCAAAAACTCTGTATACTTCAGCAAACCCACCTGATCCGACCTTTTCCAATGGAATTAATTGATTTTTTTGTTCTTCACCATTTTGGTCTTCTAAAATCCACAAACGACGAGCTAATTTATTGGACTGCGAGCAGAATATGATACGATGTCCATCTAAAATGTGTTTAATCTGTTCTTCATCGGGTTTTGAAATGATATCCTCTCCATTATCCAAGTGATTTAACACTTGTAATGCAAACAGCATCATCTTACCGCCGTCCGAATTAGGAGCTAAAGCATGGAAATCATCTGTAAGCTTATAGGCGAGTAAGGGTAAAAAGATATTGTTACCCAAAGGTAAATGGTCAAACATTTTTTTCATTAGGTTAAGTAGTTGCTTAAGTAAATTTGGGTTTTCCTTATAAATGGAATGAATAAATGCATTTTTTCGATAGTTTGTTATGAACAAAACAAATCTATAGAACGGGCTGCCCTCTTTAGATTGACTCAAAAAAGTTTGAAAAAACAGTTCCTTCTCTTTTTCAAAGTTGTGTTTATCTTCGCTTTTAGACGTTAAAGTCCCCAAAAAGTACAATTGTAAAAGATCGTTCATATCTAGACCTTCAAATGAATTCTTATATTTTGTTTTCATAATAGCTCTCTCAAATTTTGCAGCAGTAATCATAATTGGTTTATCATTCCTGTATATCTCACCAAAAAAACCTTCTAACGTTTGCAGTTCATGTGGTGATGGATCGCTAAGAACAACTTTGGTGCTCCTCCCAATCCTTCCGTAACTTCGGTATTTATCCCGAAAGAGTGTAAACAAGGAGCTAAATCCTTTCTCAGTTCGAAAAATCTGAACCAGTTCCATCAGTGAAGACTCCATAAATACACTTCCTCAAAAAAATTCACTTGTTTTTGGAGCTATATCAAGTTACTGAACACTAAAGAAATAATTGAAGAGGGCGAGTAAAATGTCTATTCTTTTTAGTCCAAATATGGCTTAATTGAAGTCCGTTTTGTTCACTCCACTTCCACTTGTCTCTTCCCGTTCCAATGATAACGACGGAAACCTATATGCGGAGAGGAAGGTTGCCGCAAGATTGTGACGATCGAAAGTGATTTTACACTTCGATAGCAGCCCCACAAATCATACGAATTCATAATGTAATCAAAACCAAAGTCTTGAATCATATTGAACATTTTCTCTTTATTGCTGGAATCGACTCCCGCAAATGCCTCATCAAGCGTAATTAACCTTGGTGCGGTATCTGATGCACTCATAAGGATCGCGTCGATCGCCGCAAGCAGCGGCATATACAAAATGATCGCTTTTTGACCATTACTATATCTCCCAAAGTTGCGGTTTCCAACTTTTTCTGGTCCCGTACCTTTATCAACCTTCGTTTCGAATATAAACCATTTCCGGTAATCCAAAACCTCTTTGTAGGCCTCCAGCCTGGTCATTCTAAAATTTTTTTTTGTTCGTTGTTGTACGGCTTCGATGCGTGCGCGGAAATGAGCTGCAACTTTTTCAAGGTCGGAAGGATCAATGAATCTACTATTACGGCTTAACAAATCCACAAGCTGTTTTGTTTTTAGTGTATCATCTTCCAAAGCATCCTTTGCATTCCAGTCCAGACGAATCCGAAGTCCCTCGAACTCATGGAACCGCTCGTTTACATCATTAACCCATTGTCCGGCTTCATAAATTCGTGCCTGGATTGTACGTCCGATCTCGTTAATGATAATATCTGTAAACAGTTCTTTTTCTTTTTCCCCGATATTTTGTTTTAATTTAAGCTCAATGTCGGACAATTCTTGAAGCAACTCTAGCGGCGAACATGGAACCCCACTATTGCTCTGCAGGCTTAGCGTAGAATACGAGGTTAACCGAGTTAGCGCGTCCACATCAGTTCTTCCTATTTCCCCTTTTACTTCATTTTCCCCGTTCCAAGGTTGTTCGCGTTGGCGACGTAAACGGTAGTCTTCAAGATCGCCTCGTACCTCGCTTTCTACTTCCAAAAGGTGCTCAAGCGCCTCTTCACGATTAGGAGCACTTACACTGTCCCGCCCTATTATTTGATCGGCCGTGTAAGAAGAAAACGGACTATTTATTGTCTGGAGCTTGCGAAATTCTTTAAACCACACGCTCTCCCGTTTCGAAGCTTGTAAAATAGCAGTTTTGAGTTTCTCAATTTCTTTTTTTGCATTATCTATTTGGGGTGTGAGTTGGTTAAATACCTGTTCTGCTTGTCGCTGACCATCTTTAGCATCGTTAAGCTGCTGGTTCGCATTCTCAATCTGTTTAAACACATCGGAGTTTGAATCCATAGCTTCTTGCAAGCGCTGAATGGTCTTTTCGAGCTTCGATTGCTCGTACGATAATTCATCGTAGTCCTCTTGATAATCCTCTACGATGGATTCCAAAGAATACAGATGCCCCCTGGTCTGGGTAATCCTCCTTTCCACTTCCATTCGTTTTTCGGTAAGCTTGCCTAATTCCAAGATTTCATCTTTATATTTCCTGCATTGTTCTAGGGTATGGCTGCAAACGTCCAGGCGAAGCGGGAGATCCATATCGCCAATTAAACGCATAACTTGATTTCGAACATTAAGGGTTTCTCGACGAATGGACTCATAATGCGTATATGCTTCCTCTTTTTCCGACTCACAACGTTTAGCATTTCGCTTTTCTGCATCCTGCTCCCGATAAACCTCCTTAATTTCTTGCGTGGAAGGGATCTTCATCCATGTTCGGCGTAGTTCGTCGATCTCGGCCTGCGCCGCGCGTAGTTCGTGGCTTTGATCCGACAAATGCTGTTCTAATTCATCTAGTTGCTCTCGAAGGGCAAGCAGGCGCCGCTGACGAGCCTCTTCTCGAGCCCGAAAACCGACATACGACTCACTGCATCTAGGCGCAGTTCCTTCTAGGAATCCGCTACGGAAAACGCCATCCTCGCCGATGTACCCTTCTTGATTTTCATCAACTGAAATTCCCTGCAGAACACGCTCAATTGTTTTTGTATCGATTCTATTACTAGAAACAGGCTCCATCAGATCGCCTAGATGCTTGCTTTTCGGCGCTTGTGTGCGAAGTACAACCGCTTGACTACTCGCCTTTGCTTCATATTCCTCAGGTACAATGACAGCCTGGAGCAGTCCAGAACGTTGAATGACGGACTCGACACTTTTTCGGATATGGTCCGAAACGGCTTCCTTGAACTCGACAGCTTCAAAAAAGCGAATATATGGGATTTGAAGCTCATCAAGGCCATTCCATTGTAGTCGCTCCTCTTTCTGCTCAGGAGGTTCCACAAACGGTGCTGACAGAACCTTCTCATATTCGATTTGAACTTTCTTGATTTCACCAGTTAGCCGCTGAATATGGTACTCGGCTTCTCTTTTTTGGGTTTGGAATGGTTTTTCCCGAGGCTCTAAAATATTCTGCTTCCAAGAATGAAGCTTTTCCTCGTCTTCACTATATTCATATAAGTCACCTAAAATCCCCTGTAATGATTCCCACTCTCGTGTTTCAATTGATAGGCCGTGATCAGCTGACCACCTTTCGATTCGTTCGAACAACTCGACTCTGGATTTTTGAAGTTGCTTGTACAACGAGTCTATTTTTACAATTGAAGCATTGTATGCCTCAAGTTTGTTTTCAAAATCGGTTCGTTTCTGCATGGTTTTCGCTTCTTGTTCTTGATAGCACCGTAGATTTTCATCAATTTCTTTTAATCGTGCAATATGCCGATTAATTTCTTCCTTCCACGACGTAATTAAACTAATCTGATCCGCCGTCGTTGAGAATTGACTAACAAACCGATCGTGGTAATCGAACTTGATCGACGTTTCATACTCTTTCAAGTAATCGAGGATTCCTTGGATCTCATCCTTGATTTGAAGTTCACCCTGAACTGCCTCATTGATGGTTTGTTTATTCTTATGAACATCCGTCCTAGAGTTGCGGAGTTGGGTTTCCTTTTGGCCTAACCTTTCTTTAACTTGACCAAACTGACTCTCCATTTCTCGCTTCTTTTTTTCAGCTTTGAAGACATCCTGATGAGCTTCTTTAAGCGTATTAACGGTTACTCCAAGCGCTGTAATTTGTTGCTCTGATTCATCGATTCGCCTCTTCGCATCTGATTGTCTTTGGGTCATCTCTTGCAAGTCATTTTCTTTTGTGACAAGGCGACTTTGCTCACTTTCAAACAGTCGGGAGGCTCGAGAAACATGCTCGGTGAACTCGAAGAACAGAGCAAGTTGGTAAGCTTCATAGGCCTCGCTCAGCTTTTTCAGTGCTTCTACTTCAGATGTTGTCTTAGTTAAGAGTTCTTCTTGCTCAGTAATTTTTGATACAATATTCGTTAGCGACTCCAAATCGTTATCGGATAGCTCTGGGAGCGCGTCCGTCAAACTTGTATTAATAATGCTAGGCCCGACATCTTTGCTAATTTTCGGTGGCCGCAGTTCAATTAATAGCTTGATATACATATGGAAGGTATGCATATTTTGAAACCCGAACAACAGCCGATTGACCTCTTTCGCGTATTCGGCTTTATGTTCCGTAATGAACGATCCTTTGAAACGGTCACAGAAATCACGATAATCAAGCGGAGCCTTCCCATCCCTTGTTTGGTTGTATAGTAACAAGTCTTTCCCGACCTGCTTTCCATTTGTCACAATGAAATACCAGGTCGTTAAATCTCTTGACTTGCGCACGCCAGTAAGGCCCATACCAATGGTTATGAGCTGCTCCCCCTTACGAAATTCCATGTAAAGGTAGCCGTTTCCGTCTTTCTTTTGATTAACCGCCTCTTCACCAAGATGAAGGTCAATCAACAAGCGATCAGTACGCTTTTGAGGATCAAGACGAGAAGGGTTGTAATTCCCATCAAGGAGCAGAGGCAACATCAGAGTCGAGGCTATCGTCTTCCCGCTAGCATTGTCACCCCGAATAAACAGTTTTCCGTCCGAAAGTTCAATTTCCGTATCGGCATGATACCAAACATTAAAATAGCCAATTCTGGTCGCTTTCCAGCTCACGCTTAACGTCCTCCTTTTGCGGTACTTCTTCTACAATTTCACCTGCCACACGGCCTAAAGCATCACTAAAGATCCATTCATCGTTTATTACTTTCAACAAGCCCAGTTGCTTCATATAGTCGGCAACCTCTTCCCATAGCGCTCGGTCAGACAAGCTGGACTTCGCTAAATACTCCTGATTCGCCCTACGAACTGAAACAAAAAGGTCGAAGGCATCTTTGGCGTAAAGCACAACATAGCCGCGGTGATTCAACCAATTTTCTCCTCGATCAAGCCGATCACGTAAATGAGTCCCTATCGCAGTGACGATATGGGAATGTGTGTTATAAGCAGGATAGACGCTCTTCCCTTCCCTGGGTTTGTCATGGACTAGAATCCAAGTGGAGGCGTACCGCTCTAGAAACACCCCTTGAAATACTTCCTCCAGCTTTTGCTGCATACGAAGGCCATGTCTTTCTGCATAAATCACTTCATCATGTGATAATTCGGATAAAAGCAGGCAGCCCTGTGCAAATAAGCGTCTCCAAATTTGCTGTTCACAGATCATGCCTTCTTTAATTTCTTCTTGATGAAGTGCCTCCCTAAGCGAAATCATGTTACTAAATTCAGATAATGATAGACGAGTCTGACGAATCACATGCCTAAGCCCATTGGAGACTTGCATGAGTAAATCATAATCTTCGCTGTCTCGAAATTGGTCAATGGTTCGGTCGAACATGAGAAGAAGCCGCTCTTGCTCCAACGTTTTAATTACGCGAATCAGACTTGTACGAACCCCATGATCAGACCACGAAATGGCATCTGGCCCTCCAGGATAGTACGCTTTAATGCTTTCAAGCAACTCACGCAGTACAAATTGTTGATCCTCGCCCTTCTCTTCCATGAACGCCAGTACACATGAATATAAAACAAAATCCATTTGGTATTTCAATGAGTGCGTAGGGTTAGGGTCGAGCACTCTCCGTTCAGGGCGTTTGATCAAACGAACATAACCTTCCCCCATGTAGATAGGGTAATAGAACCATTCACGAAAAACAGCTTTTAATTTGTGCTCGTGACTTCGAATGCGAAAGTATAATTCAGGCTTATGCTCCTTATAGATCCACTCTTCGGACCAGAGCAAAAATACAAGGGTTTGAATCTCTTCGGTTAGGGCTTCTGCGTTACTCATCTGTAACACCGTCCTCTAACACTATTTCAATGTCATCCATTGTAAGCTCTCCATCTGTACACTTCATCTTAATGCGATCTTCACTAGCGACAAATGCGCGAAATTCACGTCCGTCAGGTAAATAAGCAATATCATGATTGCGCAAGCCTTCGGTTTCCATGTACAACAAAGTATCCCTTAATGCGGGGCTAATTTCATTCAAGTCTCGGATTCGAATTTGGCCGTTCAAAGAGATCGCTTCCATTTCTCTTCGCAATCGTTCCTCTTGCTCTTTGTGTTCCATTTCAATTCGCTGACGCTCGAATGGGTCTTCAAGTAGGATCGATTTAACTCGCTTAACAAAATCTCTTTTTTTGCGGGGAATTAGTTCGATCTGCTCTGCAGGCAACTCCCATACGGTCTTGGTTTCACTGTCTGATGTCTGTATGTCGGTAATAACCATTTGTGAAGCGGGACCAATTCCCTTTATATAGCCAAACAATTCTTTGCATTCTCCATCATCATTGGCCTTGAAAAATAGGGCCGCAAGATGTAAGTAATCATGCTTCCGGTTGGTGTAGTGGAAGAGCCGATCACTTACTTGTCTAGACAGACGAAGGACCTTGTTGATTGCGGTTTTGGTTTGCTCCATCAAAAAGTAGTACCCGCCCTCTTGGGAACTTTCATTGGCAAACCAATTAATCATTGATTGCCACTGCTTTTTGTGCAATTCCACGCGCTCTTCTTGATCCGTGTCTCCTAGGGTAGGAAGCTGAATCCGATTGATCTCGTAATCTACGATTAAATAAATGACATTTTCTATGTAATCTTTGGAAACGGACATCAGTTTCTTTAAAATGCGAACTTGCTGCTTTTGAATATCACGAACAAATTCGTCCAAGTAGCTAACAAATTTATTTTTATGCTCAAGGAACTGATCCGAGAGATATGCCGCTTCCATGTCATTACTGTTCACATGGGAGAGGTAATCCGACGTATCAATGCGCAAGCGATCATGTCGCCCCATGATTTCGTTCCAAAGGTTGTAAAGTTCGGATGGTTCTTTTGTCGTTGCACTTTTGAAACGATCGAGTTCTTCGATAATACGGGCCGCTAAATTCTTCTCTAGTGACCCCCTTACTCGATTTGCCCGTCGCTCCATCGTTGTGATCATTTCTTCAACATCTATGAGTGCATCGGTGGCTCGAATCAAATATTTTTTTCGCTTGAAGTCTTCATATGCCACGTATTTGACATTCTCTTGTTGCGATATCTCGATATTCCCCCACTCTTTCATCGTACCAAGGTCCATCTCCAAATCCTCCATTGAGTAGTCAGGGAACCGTTTAACAAACTCATCCATTTGTCTTAAAGCGGTATAAATATCTTCTGTTGTGAGCATGGTCCTAAATATACGATGATGTTCGTACAGGACGCGGGCGATAGGCCGATAGCGATCAGTCCGTTGGTGTGCAACCAAATAAGTAAATTGTTCCAATCTATTAAAAAGACTCATATAATTCTCCTTTAGAGATTTCCTATTCTATTATTATACACCCTTTCCAACTATAAGAATGGAAGATATTCTATAGGTATTCGTTCACTAATTGATCAGCGTGTAACTGTCACCGGATGTTTCATTGAATTATTCTCTCTCGTCGGCTTAGCTCCAGCTCTAGTTGCATACCATATCATTCTCAGTCGGTCATCAGATGGTCGTTTGGACCATGAATACAACAAGCCAATTTGTGCGTCGGTGTGGCATGTGAATACCAATATTATCCAACTTATACACAGGCCGACCTTATAACGCATTTAACGTTTTCCAACTGTCCTCTCCCGCCTTTATGTCTCGTAAAATCCACGTGGTATAATTTATTTCTGAATCGTCTGAAGATTGCCTACAATAGATATCGAAATCGCAATACCCATAATAGTCATGGTAGTTTATCTGAAATTGAAACGCTAGAGAAGTACACTGAATGGCATTCAATGTTTTATGTTGCTGATCAGTATAGGTGTACATTGCCTTATGCTGAAGATACTTATTATGATTATCATCAGTAGCTTGACTCTTATATCCCCGGATTTCAAGGATACTGGACAAATGAATATCGAGATCATATACCTTTAATTCCATTCTTATGAGAGTTCAAAAACTACAAAAGCTCTGATAATGAGCAAGAGTATGTGATTCCAAAAAAATTAATTCAATCTATGATCATGAATAAAGATTATATTTCTCCTCATTACATCTGGTCGTAGGCGTAGATATTGCTCAGGAAGCTCACGTGGCTCATGCGGTTAGCTACCGGGGAATTGCTCTCGGATCTCCACTTGAGTTTGGCAGCCATGACGAGGGTTTTCAGTTGTTCAGCCGCTGGATTCAAGATCTGCTTAAGTTGTACAAGCTGAACAAAATCATCGTCGGCATAGAACCAACTGGCCACTACTGGCTAAGCCTGGCTCGTTGCCATTCAGCCAAAGGAATTGAGGCTGTTCTCGTAAATCCTCATCTCGTCAAAAAGAATAAAGATACCCAGATAATACTCCATCCAAAAGTGACCGTAAAGATGCACTTGTCATCGCGGATATGATCAAAAACGGATACTATTCCCCTGTACGCTTTAATTCGGAAGTCTACGAGGAACTTCGGATTTCCCTATCTCATAACGATGTGCATGCTCATGACCAATCCAGATATTCGAGCCCTGCACCACCACAATGTCGACGTGAAAAAATTAAAGAAAATGAAACCTATTATGAAATTGTGCGGTAAAGTCACCCGAATGCTTGTCGGTCTGGCCAAGAGTAGCGAAGCTTACGATTCGACTAAAGTGTCTCCGCAAGCAGCTTAAGCAGCATTTTCTCACAGCTCATGCATTCACAGGATGGACAAGAAGCACGGAGTATCGAGAGGCATTAAACAAAAGGGCTCGGACCCGTTGAGACATGGGAGTGAGATTCGCTAGGGGCGACTTGGAGACGTACATAATATGGGATAAACTAGGTGGACACTCCTCACCCTTGTTCCCGCATGCCCTTTGTACTACTCCAAGCCCCCCTCCCCTCTGTGAGCCTTTTCCTATCACACTTAATTAAGGGTGAAATCCTGCGAATTCATGAGCATGAGTGAGGAAACTGAATCATTTTGAGGGAGTTTAATGAACCATCGGCAGTCTAATACTTTATTTCCTTCCGACATTAACAACTAAAAAACCGGTCATCCTAAACTAAAAAGATCCCGATATATCATCGGGATCTTTCTTGGTGTTTGTAAATTGACTAGTTCCACAGTTTTTTTACTGGTTCCACACTTTTTTATCACCAGACAATTGTGCACAGACAATAAAGTTGTGTACTAGTCCCCCTCGGTGTATCAACGTTTTTACTGATTTTGCAATGTTGTAATATACAATAAAGTTGTGTACTAACGAGTAAAATGCAGCTTTTTCCACCTGTACGATATACAATAAAGTTGTGTACTAAAAGCCAGTATTTGCGGTTTAATTTTCAAAAAAAAATTATACTTATAAAATTATTAAATTAATGACTTTA
>NZ_CP191577.1:4656060-4666679 GCF_050516475.1 Paenibacillus ottowii
AAATTGCTCCGTCTGTTCAGGGATACGACATACTAATGCAATGAAATTGTCTACGAAGCAAGTCCTGACCGATTGAGGGTGGGACACGCCTGCAATTTGAGTTCTTTTGGAAGAGCAACAGGCATAGCCAGCAATGAAAAACCCCTGATTAATCCTGAATTATGATCGGTATCGTCACTTGGTCGAGTGCTTCTTTATCGAAGGTAATTCAATTGATATTAAACTTTATAAATTCGTCCGTTGAACCTGAGAAATAAATCATATAAATAATGTAAATAAGAGGATTGATTAATACCTCCTCTCCCAAAAGCGAAGGAAGCACTATATCCTGATCTGACAGCCCAATTTGCGAAAGCGTTTCTTCGCCAAAGCGATTAAGGAATTTTGAATACATTATTGTTGTATAAAGAGAATGAGTTTGTTCAACTTTATCTCTTTTTAAAAAATAAAACATGGTCTTTCGGATTCTAGTAAAGCGAATGGCTCTTTGCATGTGAAGCAGTAGCCAGTTATTGTTGGCAATGGTAAGCAAATCTTTATTTCTATTTGAACGAGTACAATGAAGCGAATGACCATGAGAACAAAATAAGGGAAGAACCTTAGGAAGGGGATCATTTCTATCGGCTAGACTCTCTTTACATATAGGGCATTCAGACACCAATAATACATTATGTATATGGCATACTATACTCCCTGGTAGTTGGTGTGAACGGTGCCAATAAGGTTCTCCATATTTATTAACCTCTTCATCTACACAAATAGAACATAATCTTAACTTTCTACCATGATCCGGATGTAGTCTTTTTTCTAATATATAAGGATCTCCTTCTAATATTGATCGCTTAAATTTCTTTCTGTGCTCTGGATTTAAAATAAAATGACTAAAATACGGATATGCACTGTGTTTCTCAAGGAAATAAGAATCACGTACCCACCTAGAACCAACAGGAAGACTGACTGGGCTCATCAATAGGAAAGCATTCTGCAAACTAGAATACAACTTGTTGTTCCGTTTTATTTTTGCCAAACGTGCAAAATGGCCTGTATACAAATAATAGCGCGCACAAATGCTATACACAGATTCATCTGGGTACAAGCTCAATTTCATCCTATGAAACTCTTCCATACCTAATAATTGGTTAATTTTCAATTGTTATATCCCCAATTTATACGGCGTCTTTTAGCCTTTCCGCAATATAGTACTCCATTTCCTTCGAATATTTTTGGCCTATGCCAGCTTTCCTTATGATGAACCATTTTCTTAAAGGCAGCTTCTGCAACGTGCATTGATTAATGATCCAATCGATTCTTCTTTTCTGGTGCTGTTCCAAAGTTTCCACATGTCTTTGGAGAGTTTCCTTGCACAATGGAAGTAGATCCAGCTTTTTTTCTAAAATAGCTAATTGACCTATTGTACGACCTATTCGGGCTTTAGTAATCTTTATAGGCTTACCCTCTTGTTGTTTGATTTTTTTTATAGCATCCTTAATAAGCATGTTTATTTCCTGATCTCGTATTGCCCAATCCACCCTTACGGGGGTTACGTTCAATTTTTTAGTAGTGGGAGTAGCTTTTCTTTTTTTCTTCCTTTGTTGAAAATTAGTTAAATTATTCGCTTCGTTCTTAAGGCTTATAGATCCGATTAAATAACGTTTTATCGTTTTTGGGTCACATTTCATCAACCTGCTCAGTTCTCTCAGGCCTAGCGCATGATCCTTAGACAATTGTTCTAACTGAATCTCCCAAATTGGTCCAAATTTTTTTATCCTGCCTATTGTATAGATAGCACTTCTGTCTTGATCAGGACCCCTTCTTGAATAGGTAAATCCACAGCTTGGACATTCGAAGGTTCCAACTGGTTTCCGGGTATTTGAGCATCTTGTTATTTTTACATGGTGAATAATATTAATGTGGTAATGATCAGAGATTGGATTTAGGCATGGCCACGGCCCGGAGCCAAAGGGGGAACTTACTCCTTCTAACTTTATGTTTTCCGGTGCATCCCACAACAACTGAATAATCAATATGTGCAGGAGCGGATGTTGAGCCCTTCTTGATTTGCGGAGGATAGTCGATAACCAATTGAAATCGGTATCTTCCGGTAGTTTCACAGCGATCTTGGTTAAAAATTGAGGATTGTATTGGCTCAAAAAAAACTCCCTTACTTCTCTTTGCTTGACTCTTCCTGTCGCTGTACAGTAACCAAGCCGGATTAAGCGTTGTATATATTTATCATACATTTGTTCCTTGTTATATTCACTATATCCACCTTTCAAGATATAGTTACTAAAATCTGATATCCCAATCAAACGCGGGTCTTCGACAATACTAACCATCTCACTTAAAGCATGATGATTTCTACAAAATGCAGTAGGTAAAGCAGGATACTGAATGCGCTGATCCATAAAATCCTCGTTACATTGGTGGCATTTTTCTAACAAAAAGCATTTATGAATAGGACATACTAAAACTCCTGGCAATTGATGCGTTCTGTGCCAGTAGGCTTCACCAAATTGATCTAGATCCGCTTGTAAACATAATGGGCAAATTTTCAGAACTTTATGGGTACGAATGATGCTAGCCATTACTCCAGCTATCATTTGAATTCGTTGACTTTTGTCCGCTGCCATTTCCTCTTTCACCTGTCTACATTGCTGTATTGACCAGAAAGGCTTGTAATAAGGATACAGAGTGTGAAAGTGAATGAGCTCATCTAAGGTTATTTTTAATTGTTCACTTTGGAGCAGGGCTTTTAAACCACTTGGGAGATCATAAGCTGGCTTCCCAGCTGTTAAATGAAAAAACGACTGATATGTGGTTTTTATGCTTCTATGCCCTCTTAACAAATGATTTCGGGCTATGAAACTAGCTAACAATTCATCTGGATACAAAGTCGCTCCCATTCCCTTATCACTCCAGCTGTAGAAATTTGAACGGGTCTTGAATATACCCGGCTGCTTTTAAAATTGCATAATTG
Source organism: Paenibacillus ottowii (assembly GCF_050516475.1). Taxonomy (NCBI): domain Bacteria; kingdom Bacillati; phylum Bacillota; class Bacilli; order Caryophanales; family Paenibacillaceae; genus Paenibacillus; species Paenibacillus ottowii. The sequence continues at coordinate 4,659,038 of NZ_CP191577.1, forward strand.
GTCTGTTTATTTTTCTTTTTAACTGTTTCTTTATTAATGTGAGTAATTAAACCATTTAATTTTCTATTTTTCTCCGTTTTTTTTCTATTTGAAGACGACGGAATAGCCTCTGCCACATCCACAATCGCAGAATGCGCTTCTTGAAAGGCTAATCTTTTCCATAGTGTTTTATCTTCAGTCTTGTGTTTTCCTGCTGCCTTTCGTGCAGCTTCCTCTGTAACCCCAGCATCCATCAACCAGATTACAATCTCGTTCATCTCGTCTTCTTGTTGATTTTCATCCAAAAGTTGGTCAACATCTAAGCCAAAATTCCTTTTTAGTTCTGTGCGATCAACATTTGTTAAGATTTCTTTCGGAGAATCGCTAAGGAAAATATCAAGGAAGCGGAGCATTTCTTCTTTCTTCCCACTTCTTAATGCGTCAAGAGCAGGTTGTAATATTTTAAATTGATTCTGGGCTACCGAATGTATAAGAGAAGACGTTAACCTTTCCTCCGTTTCGATGGCTCTTTTTTGAGATTCAATAAAGATCTTAACTATCAAATCAGGTATCCCCTGGCTTTCTTCATACATGACATTGTTAAGCTCCTGAGTCATTTCAACCTCATGCTGAGTCCATTGATGTTTCCAAAGCTGAGAAAGAAACAGTATCCAATCACTATCTTCTTTTTTCAAACGATCCCAGTAAATACTCCCTTGATTTGTGACTCGTTTGATATTTCTAAATTCTTGAGAAAACAAACTTTTAGCTTTGGGTGTACCAATAAGAATTACAGGGATGCCGATCATGTTTATTAACGAATTAAAGAAGTTCAGCATAAGAGTAGCCCCACCAGATTTTGCCTCACTCAAATATTGAATTTCATCAATGACAAGTACTCCCAAATGGTATCTCATGGCCATCGAAGCCAGAACAGGTATTAGCTGGTCAGTTCTATATCGGGAGTAGAGCTCATAGTTCATATCTCCAAAAAGTTCGCCTACTTCTTTAATGACGCCTAGACATAACTGTTTGACAGTTCCGGTCACAGGGCAATCAACCTTTAACCAAACAAGCTGCTTCTCTTCATATTTAGGATGCATGATAACTTGGGGGTAAAGACTCAATATCCGATTGATGGCTGTGGTTTTCCCGGCACCAGATATCCCAATAATCGCAAGCCCGGAAGAAGTAGGAGCCGGAACAAATAAATGTTCCTTTTCAAGCTCTGCTATCTCTGGATCTTTGAAACCAAGCATGAGCGATCTTAAACGACGTATATAATCGGTTGTATTTATGTTTCTAGATAAATACCCCTGCCGAATCATTTCTGAAAAATCCTGTTGAAGTTCTATATGATGACTCAAAGGAATAACAAAGCTCCTTAACCTTTCAATACAGTGCCGACGTTTACTTGGGCTCATCATTCGCTCTTCTGGATTAAATTTCTTTATATTTTTTATTTTACGAATGACGTCAGCATCCTCCATAATGCAAGGAAGAGCCTCGATTAGAGGATGCCCATTATAGTCAGGGATTCCTGTATCCCTATATTCGGCTACCTCTACCCTACCTCGAATAGGATGTTTGACGGTCATGACTCCTCATCCTCCTCTAGTATTTTCCTGAGTAAATCTGCTTTTGTTTGCTGTAACCGATCTTCCTGAGGATTAACATTCATATGGAAAGGCACAACATTATTTTTTACTTTGGAAGGCTGCTCCTGTCCAATTGTCCAATTATTTGTTTGCCGCTCTCTCTCTTTTTCTTGCCATTGTTTCTCTCGCATGTTCTTTAATCTAGCCGTCTGATTCATTCCCTTTATTGCTTGTCCCGTCTTTTGTTTGGCTTCTTCAACTATGGCTGCACTTTTTGTGCGCAGTATAATTCGATCCTGAATATTTTCATCCTGGTCATTTCGAGAAAGTTGCTCCTCATAAACCATCTTGTCCAAATCTTCTTCGTATCGGTAAAATGAGTTAGCTTTCGTTGATTCATACAGATCACTTAAGCGGTAACACTCTTCAAAGCTGCCCCCTTCATGTCTTAAGAAAATAATTGAGGTATCTCTGGGATCATAACTATACTCCACTTCAATAATTTCTTTGTTCTTTGCTCGAAATCTCCATGACTGTTGTTCAGCCGTTACACAAGTATAGGCATGTCCAGCAAAACGGATGCCATCTCTCGTAAATCTGCCTTTTTTGGAAGGAAGTAAATTCATACGAAGTTCTTCCTTTGTCACCCATCGTAGAGCCCCCAGTCCTTTGCGTATACCCCACTGCCATAAGTTTACTGGTGTTGGTTTAATTTCATCTTCAATCATTGCGGGTGAACGCTTATAAGATGGTAAAAAACGTTTATTATGATAACGTACACATTCGATTAAGATCGTTTCAAATTCATGAATATCAAGAATAGCTTTGGAACGGTAGTCTGTTTCACCTCTTTCTTTTTCTCGTTCGAGAACAGCACCTGGAATCCATTTTATAACCAATCCCTGAATTAAATCGAAGGTTTTCTCCACTACTGGCTTCCAGTCTGGACGAAATGGAGGCAATGCCTCCAACTCCACATTTAATGTCCTTTTTAAATGCTTAGGATACTGGCTGGTATACTCTGTTCCTCGATCTGTCGTTAAAACCTCTGGTAGCCCAATTGCTGGCCATTCATCTTCTGCGAGTTCAATTCCAAATCGTTCACAATACTCTACTTTATTAGAAGCTGCATTCTCTAAAGCGAGCATCGCCCCTACCCAACTGGGGCCTTCAAACCCGACATAAATTCCTGCAATTAAAGAACTAAACGCATCAGAAACAATATATATTATTGGCCTGCCAATAACCCATTTTCGATTAAAACGGCTAACCACATAGATATCCGCAATCGTAGAATCAATCTGATATGCAGAACCTGGCCCGAAGTTCCGGTGTTTTAAATTACCTTCTACTGCTCTGTACCTGATATTGTACCTTCTGCTACCTTCACGACTTAAAATCATATCCTCAGCATTGTTTTCTTTCTGGTAAAAATATTTAAATTGGCGAAGAGTTGGTCTCTCATGGTTAGGCTTAAGGATGGGGACCTGTTTCCCTTCAATGAGTTCAAACCCATCATTAAAAAATCGGGCTAGCATGAGTTCGTAGACTTCCTGAAACGTTCGTTTTTCTCGTTTATGATGCCATCTCGCAATGGAGACTCGAAAAATATGTTTGACTTCATCTGTAACAATAATTCCTACTACATCCTGGTCAAGCCGGCTTTGCATATTCGGTCTGCCCAGCTTCTGATTCGTACTCGCACGCTCCTTACCCTTTCCACCACAGCGATCATAATCAGGCAGTAATGTATTTTCAACCATCCCGCGTTGCCAGTACCTTCTAAGAATGCGCCAGATGAGGACTTTAGATATTCCTGTTTCCTTATGCAAGTCAGATACGATACGGCCTCGTTCATGTTTGTAGAATATATGGGGTACATTCTCCTTACTTGCTAACCTGTTCAAATAACTCCACCTTTGGTCCCGGATTTGTTTGTCCTTAGGGCTCAGTTGATGCTCCGGGTAATGGATTTTAGGAATAGATATAACTGTCTTTTCTATATTGCCAGCCTTCATTTCTTCCTGAATCATAGAATATGAAAACATTTCAGGATAAGGCTTATACCCCTTTTCTTCTTTCGTATTGATCATAATTACTAGATCTTCGTTGCGCTGCACCCAAAGTACACGATACAAATCAGGTTCATTACATTCTTCCTCTTCTTCTGTCTCACCTTGCCATACCGCCAAAATTGTATTTACGTAAATTTCATTATGCATGGCGCATTCCCCCTTGTTGGCTGGATATACCATAGTTCAAATCTAGTATTTCCAAGGGACGATTAGGATCTATTCTTGTCTTCATGTTCACTTTCCATTGTTTAGTCATAATCAGGTGTCTTACAATGACTAGACTGTTCCCAGGTGTTAGTCCTAACGCATCATCTGCTTGATTGGTTATATCGGTTAATTTGTAAGCTGGATCTACAATCATTTGTTCCATTAACACTCTAGCCTTCATTACATGCTGATCTGTAATATGGTACGGCGCCAGATTATAGGTTTTATGAACGTATTGAACATTCATGGCGTAGGAAACAGGAATATCTTTATCGGTTACCAAGCTCCATCCTACATCTCTTGCCTTCCAATACTGTCTTTCAATTTCCATTTTCTCCGCTTCACGTATTGTAATCTTATTGGCTGGTTTAATATTCACAACATCAACGGGGCTATCGTCCTGGTCAATCACAAAATCAGTAGTCATCACCTTCAGCTCGCGTTTCTGCGGATCAATGGGATGATCAACGCCGAGGTCTTCCGCAATCTGAATCGTTTCTTCTATGGGTAAGAGCGGATATTGTTCACGGTACCCTTCGATGACATCAGACCATTCCAATAAATAAAAGTAATACCATTCTAGATCCGAAAGAAGTAAGTGCTCTCTTCCTGATTTAATTCCTTTTGCGGTATGCGTCCGCCCTTGTGAAGGTACCTGCCTTGCTGTAAACCAAGGTACATAATGTTTTCCCATGCCCTGACCTTTGCCTTGTTTTATCCATTTTTCTATCGTGGTGGGAATTGGATATGCTTGAGCCATAGTGCCCCTCCATTCACCTCGTAGTAAATGCAAAAAAAGCCCCACTGTAAAAACAAGGTGCCTGACTTTTAGATGTGTGATATATAATTTTTCTAGAGAGATTTCTGGACTACTCCAGCTTATTAGTAATCTGACTTTCGACAAAATAGCGTAAATTATAAAGAACTCGTGTTTGGTGAGATTATACCATGAATTGTGCTTCAAGGAATAAATAAATAGGTCTTACCAACATAAATATCTTGGCTTTCAAGATTGATATACAATCGCTCAGCAAGGGATTTTCACAGCTTTGGTCTCCGTCTGATTATCTTAGGTTGCTTTCTTTATCCTCCAACCCCTTTGAAAATAACTGCTACAGATAGTGTCGCTTGAGAGGTAAAATGGATTGGTGCAATTCATTTCGTGTAATAACGTAAGTCAACGCATCTAAAATAGAATAGATCTTTATCATTCGTAAATATGTGCAAGCCAAGGATCGCCTACGATCTCCATGAACTTTCTTGACTGAGTCGTGATAACGATGTTGTTTTCTAAAAAAAAATTCATACATCCTTTCGTCTTTCTCCAGTTTGGCTAGAACATATTTACTCGTTATATTTTTTATCTGACGGAAACGATTAATCTCAGACTTCTTAAAGAAACCTTTTGCAGCATATTCCATCACTAACTCGTAATTAATACAGCCAGCGTTAACTAAAGAATCTTCACTTAATTGATCCAACGCATCTATGGCCTTAAGCTGTGGGCTTGGGATAACTACATTCAAACTCCCAAAAGAAAGATCTATTCTTTGAATCTCCTTCTCCATTTCCCGCACCGAGGTTTTTCTCAGGGCATTCCACCGTTGTAATTCTCGATCAAGAAAGAGCCGAATTCTTTTCCACTCCTCGATCTGCTGTATAATATCTAGCTGTTTAACGTGTACCTCAAAGCCCCTTAACTCATCAGCATCTATCCATAATGATTTTTTGGGCGAAAAACGTAAGTAAGACTGTTTCGGAGTTGCAAGCTGTTCAAGTTTCTTTTGGTCCTCGGGTAGGAGTTTGTCCCATGTAATGTTCAAAACAAAAGGAAGTAATCCAAAGCTATTCAAAAAATCGAACAGATTTCTCTTATCTTCATCATAGGTATATACCGAGCTAAACGTTCCCACTATCCTCTGCTTTAACCATACCATTCGTTTCAATCCTAGGCTCTCTTGATGTTTCATCACACTATTTCGTATTATTGCAATCTCCTTTTCCGTCCGTTTTAGATTTTTATAGTTCCCCTCCTTAATAAACAGCTCAAGTTGATCTAAATACACTTGTACATCCCTCCTTGTGTAAATGCGTCACCTGTTTTCACATGTTTCCACGTAAAAATTTTGAACCCTAATCCTGTTTTTCTATGATTTGCTTAGCTAGTTTCATTAGCTGGACACTCTGTACATAATCCTCTAAGTTAAGACCTTGCAGTGACTCTCTTACAACAATTCTGCATTCTTCAAGTTCTTTGGAATCTGCTTCTAGATAAATAATATTCAGGTCATTTGGAGTATATTGAATACGGATATTCCATGCCCCGTCTCTTTGGGCTAGCTCAAACCAACGCTCTCGTATCGCTTTGGAACACGTATAATAAAGCTGCTGATACCGGATACCCAAAGGTGTAACTGAAGCAAAATCATACATTTTCAAACCATCTGATTTTAGGGGCATCATTGTTCCTCCCTTTAACTTATATCTATATTTATTGACAACAAAATTTTTTCTATTCAATAAATAATAAAATATCGAATTACCAATAATATTGAATAGGAGATACCTTCAATAATAGATTCCACACTTCTTCTAGGTAGGATCAGCTTTCATAGCGAATTTCGTATTTTAGCCGGGGAGCTTCGTGTGATAAAACAACATTCCAAAAGGAGGAACTCTAGATTGTACTATTCAATCGTTCATAACAATAGGTACTATGTGGTGTTAAGAGATGGGGTTGCTGAAAAAATAATCATCGAACTTCCAACCAAAGTACTTGCAGATGAAGTTGCTTTTCAACTCCAAATGGCTTGGCTTGATGGGGAATCTTGGGGAAAGAATGAGATAAAAAAACAACTTGATCCAGATGGCTACCATTCAGAAATATTTAAAACCTTAAAAAGCATTAAAAACAGGAATCACAGCGAACTAAAAAAACACCATGACGAAATGACAGAACAATATAAATCACAACGAAAGAGAGTCAGACAACAAGTACTACGATTGAAAAAATGATTTCCCCTGTAAAGCTCAGATAATAAATAAAAATAGCATCGTCACCTTAAGGTAGTATAAGGAGTATCTCCCATAGGAAATGGCCCCTTACTGCCCGTCCCTAAGGAGAAAACGGTCTTAGTCGTATCCGTCTACGTTACTCAAATCAAAAATTCATATAATATTTCAATATTTAAGGATTATTGGTATACCTGCTTGCATATTGAAAATCCTATTCCTTATTATGAATCTTACAGTAATAAGTTTCTCAGTATTTGTTATGTTTATTCGTTATGTTTATTCGTTATTCACTATACTCTTAACTTCCATTATTTTTGTTCAATCCAAATCATAACTATTTCTGCCTCCTGTTTGACGATGGCATTCCGCATTGCTATTAGTTGCACAATTGTCCAGTACATGTCTAATGGATTCTCATCCGGTAATTCATCCAGTCCGGAAAGTAATACTTTGGGATGCAGAACGCATCCCAAACGTCACTCTTTTACGTGGTAGCAAGCGTTGAGGATAGGGCAGAATTACTTCCTGACGATTTGCTTCTTCTTTGACAAGGTGAACAAAGAAAAACCTTGAAAGACTATAGCCTTTCAAGGTCAAACTATAAAACAAAATTCAGAGGTTCATGTTCACACTGTGAAATGTTTACATAAAATATCTTACAGTTCCTACTATCCACTAAATGGGGGCTTGACCATACCTCATTTGACAGATATTCATATTTAAAAGCACCTCATTAAATTTAATCATTGGATTTTTTTCTTTATTTTA
>NZ_CP191577.1:4666689-4690373 GCF_050516475.1 Paenibacillus ottowii
GTCTTTGTATGTTTCTTTCTGTTCATCAAACATCCAGATATCTGCTAAATCTATTAAGTGCTTCTGTTCAATATTTTCAATAATTCTATCTAATTTCCCCTTGTACAATTTATAATGATTGTCGTGTGCCCATCTCTGTCGGACGGATCATATGTCTAATGTAAAACATAATTACAGAAGGCTTTCCAAAACTAAGTTCTCCTCTCAGTTCATTTATCTCTGTACCGTTTTAGCTACAAATTTACAATCTCACCAATTTCCTCTTTACCGCCCAAGTCTAACTTAGTTGTGTATCTGTAGGCTGCGGTGCTGTATGAGCTTGTCCATTATCGAATAGCGCGGCGTGCGGTCATGAAACCTCGATCCCAAGCGCTTCCCGCAAAGTTTGAAATCGTAACGCCAATGCCCACCCGATAGGTATGCAGCAATTGTCCGTTCCCTATATAAATACTTACGTGATTAATAATGCCATCATGATTTGTATCCGAAAAAACTAAATCTCCCGGCTGCAGCTGATTTTTGGAAACGGGCGTCCCTACTGTAGACTGTTGTCTCGAAGACCGGGGAAGATTGATGCCATTTTGCTTGAAAACATATTGTGTGAACGAAGAACAGTCGAATTCATCCGTCCGTCCCGATGGAGCGCCGAAATGATAAGGAACTCCCATGAATTGTTTGCCTGTTGCTATTACGTTATCCGCAATGGAACTACCGGACAAAGCGGCAGCAGCATTCGCCTGCTGTGCAGGAAGCAGCGCGCTTCCGGAAAAAGCAATGGAGAGACAAAAACCGACTCCTGTCAAAACTTTGACGATTCGGCTTTTCTTGATGTTGTTCATGCTGTTATTCATACAGTCCTCCCAAAATGTGAGATTAGGGTTAGACGTGTCCTAATGAGCCTTACTATATAATCGAAAAAGAAATGAAAGAGAGGGACACGCCACCCTACACAGTTAGTTATACACTACGGAAATTAGAATTTCATTAGAAAAGTTAAAAAAATGTAACTTGTTAATATTTAACATATACTAGAAGTCCTGTACTTGTATCCACTTTCTAGCGTTTCTTTATTCCAACCCAAACAAAAATTTTGTCCTTGAAATGTTAATCTTGAAACCCTCCACCAAGTCCTTCAAACATCACCAGTTAATCGGAATAGGTGTACTATTTATTTTGAGCATAAATCATATTGATCTGGTCTGTTAACAGCCGGTATTGGGGTAATACTAGCGTAGCTGACACCACTCGCAAACGTATGAAATAAAATCGCTATTATCAAGTCGGATTATTTACGTCAATGTTCAAAGACTAGGCTAGGCTCACCATTGTTTGTGATAAAAAAGTAGTCGCTAGGTGATGGATTCAAGTTTGATTGCAATTCAGGACTTCTAACTAATCCCTAACTGTTATTCTAAGTGTTGCGGAACTAAAACGTGATAATGGTCTTATTAAGGGGAGATTATAAATGCAAGAAGGAGTACTTCAATTACTATGTTTAGTATCACAGGACATATAAACAGATCTAAAAAATCACAATGAAGAGATATATAAATATAAAATTGTAAATCATAAACTCCAACACCATGTTAGAGCAATTGAATTATCATTAGATGATCGTATCTTTCGAGAAGAAGCCATTTGATGCATAAAAAATCCAACTCATTCTTCTGAGTTGGATTTTTTCGCGCATCGAATTAAATATCTGACGTAGCTTTGGGTGACCCCGATCAATTCTGCCCATTTGACTTGTGAAGCGTTTGAATGCGTTTGCATAACTTCGGCTAGTCGTTTCCGAGTATCCACTTGTTTTCCCCTTTTCTTTTTTTTTGTGACTCCTCTTCATGCCTTACAGCTACTTCATCTGCTGCTCGCGCCTGACCCATCATCTGTTTGCCACCGCTCCCGATGCAACGCTGCTCACGCAATTCCATAGCGATGGCACTCTCAAGCTCAGCTACATTCGACTCAGATCCCCTCATACCTCGAAAACAAGACGCACTGATCAGTGGCCCATGAAGTAGCTTAACGCTTCGATGGACCCGCAAAATAAGCACCCTGACTTTAACCTGAGGATGACAATCCGCCCCAGCTCATCCACTTGCCGGACAATTCCAATGCTTTTCATATGGAACCCCCCCTGTAAAAAATTCCGCTACCGATTGATCCGCATTACCCCTGACCTTTGTCTCTCGAATCACATCTAACGCCGAATGCATTGCTGCATACTCGCAATCAATGTCTGCCCGAGAGTTTACTTTAGAGAGCCCTTACCTTCGTGAAGATCAATATACCATGCTGGTTGGAATTCGCCGCTAACCGAAATAACGCAGCCGATTACCGGTCACGTGCTGTCTCATTGGGTTTGCGTGGGAAAGTCCGATTAAAATAGATATCCCCTAATATGATACGCCGCTTATATGTATTTTGATTAACGATTGGAACTATGATTGGCTTCCTTGGTTAATACGGAGAATGTCATTTTGCAATAAACTCAAATGTTTTTTTTCTACAAGAATGTTTGCCCTCTCATCCCCATGAACATCTACTGTTACCATTACCGTGTTCACTTTTGAGCTACCTCTAATAATGTAACACAAGGTTTTGAACTTAGTGGCTTCGTTAAACGTCGTCGTTCTTGTATATCCAAAGATTATATCCCCTCCAGGGATACTACAATACTACCTAGCTTAAGTTTAAGAAATGGACAGGAGCCCGGACCCAAATGCCCCAAGGCACATATTCTGGTTATGGTTGAACTCCGGAAAGGTGGGGATAAATTGGGAGGCTATGCGACTAAATAGAGATTTTCTATAGAAACCATTTGTTCTCGAATAATTCAAATATACAAGGGAGACCACTGATGACAACTACAAATTTAATCGTAACCCTCATTTTATTTCAAAAAGATTTTTTCACACGAAAAAAAAGAGTGTTTACGAACATCAGGTTAATCACAAGAAATACATTAAACTATTTGCTGCTAAAAGATGTAATGGAAATATTGGAGTATGATATTTTTAAAAACAGCACAAACAGCATGTTGATTACAGACGGCTCGGAGCTCGTGACAATTCCCAAAAACGGTGCGATCGCAAAAAGAGAAGGCGTCTCCTTTCGAATTGATCCTCTAATTATGATAAACAAGGAGCGTTTTATTAGTCTCCGTTCTGTAAACCGGCTTTTGAACGTCGATTTCCTAGTTAACAGGAAAGTTAAGCGTGTATCCATACGACAACCCGGTCGCTTCATCATCACGATAAAAGGCGACACCGTTAAAAAACTATCCAGATTGCTGAATACTTCGGTAAAAAAGCTTCTCTCTGTCAATAAAAACTTAAAGGAACCGATTCCTACCGGAATAAAAGTAACGATCCCAACGATTGATTTCAATGTAATCTCCCAAGTAAAATCATCCGAAAAGGCGAAGATAAAACGAGAACCGGAAAAGGCTCCCGCAATTATTGCACTAGGTAAAAGCCTGATAGGAACTCGTTACCAGTTCGGTGCCGGGCCATATCCCAGAAGCAAAAGATTCGACTGTTCTTCCTTTACCCAATATATATTTGGGAAAAACGGAGTCAATTTGCCGAGAACATCCAGTTCCCAAGCTCGAAATGGTCGAAGGATTACACAAAAAGATATTGAAGCAGGGGATCTAGTCTTTTTCAGAAGAGATCGCTATTCCGATAATCGGATTGGTCATGTTGGCGTCGATATCGGAGACGGCAACATGATCAATACGTATAAATCCCCTCCCGGTGTCACCGTTACGAAATGGAGAAGCCCATATTGGCTGAAACGATATGTAACCGCTCGCGAGATATTATAAAGCAAAGCAGAGCTTCTTTCGAGGCTCTGCTTTGGAATGGCATTTAGATTTGTTGGTTTTCAGATTCCGCGCGGATGGATTCTCTCCCATGAGTTTAAAGTTTTTTTCACTGGAGTGACTTGATTTAGTTGAGGTTGATTAGCAACAGGTTGATTCGACAACGCAGGGACTTGTCCGTTACTGAAATGTCGAGGCGCATCAGTAACAAAGGTTCTCAGCCTATGTACATACCCGATTTAAGATCGTTTTCAGTGCAGTTTTTGAAAATTTACGGGTATCATGAATATGGGAGCGAACATCACCGTTGCCAAGGAGTACTTCAAACCTGCGAAGTTACTTTTGTAACATAGCCATTTTTCTCCCTTTATTCACCTACTAGCTCACAAGGTATATTGGAATATTCTATGCATCATTTAATTGAACAAAGACTGCTTGACTTCAGAAAAATAGGTACTCTTCTAAGACGCTAGACTATGCCAATCCATGGTATTGAATTCATCATAGAGAAATACAACTAAAACGTCCGGCCAGATCGGAGGAATGAGATTGAAAATACTAGTTGTGGCACCGGAGCAAATCCCTGTCCCAGGAAGAGGCTCTGTAGAGATTTGCATTTTAGCCATTGCAAAAAAGCTTGCCGAGCATCACCAAGTAACTGTGGTGAGCAGAGAATTGGGAAATTTGACTTCTCATAGTAAAGTTGTTGATGGAGTAAACACATTTAGGGTAGCTTCAGGGAGCTCAAAAATGTATCTGTCGTCTGTGTTGCGCAAGGTGGCTGTGATCGCCTGCGCAAACAAGCTTATACATCACATATACGCCATCCTTAGTAAAAACGAGCCCTATCATCCATAGAATTACCATATTAATCCACAAAATTTTCTATAGGAGCAGAAGGTTTTTTTGTCATGCCTATATACGAGGTCCAGCCAACATTTTGACGAAAATATACGCTAAGAGAGCTTAAAAAACGGGCTTTTCTTACTCTAAGTCGATGTCCACTACACATCATTAACGGTCATCAAAGTGGTCAAAAAAACGGTTTTCTACATCCGCAAATGCTTAGCGTAAAAAAATGTTAAATTTTTTTATGTTATCCTTTCCTGAAAGTGGGGGCAGTATCGGATGCGGCTTTTTGGGCCTGTCATATCTCGAAGGTTGGGGAATGGGAAATACCAGCCGGATATATCCTATTTTGAAGGGAGGCCGAAGCCAGGTATGGAGTTCCATAGAACCTGTTGGACGCGCATTACCGCGTCAAGACGTATTTTCTATTATACGCTTCAGCCAGCCCATGATTTTAAGCGTCGGGGCAGAAGAACATATGCAGGTGCGTCCATATGAGCATTTAACTTTATGATGCCATCAGTTGACCCCCTTGTATATTTGAATTATCCGAGAACCAATAACTTTTATGGAGAATCTCCTTTTTACTGTTTTAACACCTAATTTTCCTAAAGCATAGGCTTTTTTTGGATTTCTTAATAGGCTGTTAATATCTGATGAAAGTGTTTCGGGTGTAATTGGTGCAAAAGCTCCGTGGTCGCCGAAATGACATTGAACCATCTTATTTATATTTTTCAGTTGTACAATACCGCAGTACCCTGCAACGCCTGCAGCAACAACCGGCTTCGCGCATGCCATTGCTTCAAGTGCAACACGTCCCGTTCCTACAACAACATCCGAGACATAATAGGCATGTTGGATATTAGACATCGAAGGACGAATGATGATTGCTGTTCGACCAAGACGACGATTGACTTTAGCCGCAAGCTGAACCAGATCTGAACGTCTAGACCCGGGACCAACCAGAACGGCTAAAAACTGACGGTTGTATTTAGCGATTCGTTCAGCCGCCAAGACTACAGTTCGGGCTATGGGATATTTATCAGACGAGAATCTTCCGGCGTATACAAGAATTTGGGCGGTTTGCGGTAAACGGAGCGCCTTTCTCCAATGGTTTTTATTTGCCGCAGGACGGAACGTTGCTATGTCAATTCCATTAGGAATCATCTGGATCTTGTCCGTAGGAATTTTATGATTCAACAACCATTGAGTCAGTTTTGGTGAAACTACAATCACACGTTGGGAAGTTCTTGCTGCTGATAACAGGGCAGCCCGACGATGATAAGTGCCATGTATAGTAATAATTAAAGGGGTTTTATGCTTTTGAGATAAGGTTACTGCCTGAGCAAATGACTTGGAATCATGGGCGTGGATCAAGTTATACCTTTCTTTGGCTATGATCGAAGACAATAAGGATATTCGTTTTGAATTTTTTCCAATTGGCACATTATGAAGCCTAATCCCAACTTTTTGAAATGAGTTTGCGAGTGGTCCTCCATCAGCTGCAACACCGACTTGAACCCCATGTGTTAACAAACTTTGCGAGAGAGAAAGAATATATTTTTCGGTTCCTCCAATATTCAACCGCGATACCAACATTAAAACTTTCATTTTTCATCATCCCCGACTCTTCTGAATCCATACAAGATGGTGTATATTATGAGAATTCCACATTGCAGGGAAGAACATAAATCAACTGGTTAACGCCGGCCGTACGCTCCTTGATAACCACACATCTTTTGATATATACGCTTACTCTTCAAGGTTTTAAATCCATAAATTGCGGCTGGTGATTCGCTTCCAAAGTTCACGGATGTAACCGACTTCTTACAACATCCGTTCTTAAACGGGCCATATTAATCACCTCGCTTTTCTATGAGTTACTATAGAGAATGCGAGGGGCACTAAAAAGGTAACTTAAACGCGGACAAATTACCCTTATAATTCCACTTATGACTTTAGGTAGATTAATATATATTAGCCATTTTAAATTGGAGCATAAGACACTCGTTACTCCATATATGTGGCCGCAGTGCTGGTATTGGAGAAATCCGAATGGAAGCCTTCCGGACAAACGCATGAGCGTAATAAAAGCTAATCCTTTCCAATGAAAATAGTGTGAATTTTTAGGCTTGGACACTACTAATGAAAATACTTCCCAATCCAACGTTAAAAAGACCGGATTATTAAGGCTCCAGCCAAGCCCCTGCGATCCTTTCATTAGCCGCTGCAGTCGCAGTCACGGTTCCCGCCAATAGGTTGTTGATTTCATGAAAGGAGTAAGAGAAAAATCATCTTCAGGTATAGGAGAAGTTATAGTATAGAATATGCTTTGATCTGAGTTATTGATTGGGTGAACAACGAATTTCGCATATTTAATTATGCGAATAACCAAAATAATAAGCGAAAGGTGTTTGGTCTGAAGCCTTCACGAATATACGGGTGTGTACTAACGAAAATACTATCCAATCTAACGTTAAAAAGACCGGATTATTAAGGCTCCGATCAGGCCCCTGCGATCCTTTCATTAGCCGCTGCAGTCACGGTGGAGTCTTGGTTTCATGAAAGGAGTAAGAGAATAACGTCATCAAGTATAGGAGAAGTTACAGTATAGAATATGCTTTGACTAAGTTATTGATTGGGTGAACAACGAATTTCGTATATTTTAATTAATAATTTTATTGAATTAGGCTAAGCAATTAATTAAATGAGCCTCTTTAAGGATATAGTGAATAATTTGTGTTTGATACTGTATTCTTTTCGATAAGGGGAGGCTCCAGCAAGTCTCTACAGTAATGGCTTTTGCATGAAGAATTCTGCTCGCGGCTGTCCGCCCTGAGCCCTTCTTATGTTTGAAGCGAGCTGTAAATTGTCTTTGCACTTGTGGAATATTGCTATTCATTTTCTCTATAATTCTGATGACCGCTGACCGAGCCATGTTATCAGAGTTGGTAATGAGGGTCTGACCAAGTCTTTTAGGATTTATTCTAGATAATCCGTTTGCTTCATGTAGATCGATATACCAGTTGGGGTTTTTTTTTTGGGCTAAAGCAAACAGCTCTTTAGATAGCTGATGCTTTGGTGAATCATGAGATTTCTTAGGGAAGGTTCTATTTAAATCAGGAATACCCCGGACACGCTTTTTATATGCTCTTTGATTTACAATTGGGACAAGAATGAGTGTTCCGTTTTCTATCACTATCTTACCTTTCTTCAAATTATCCAATAACTGTTTAGCTGCACGAATGCTGGCAATTTCATTGCCGTGAATACCTGCAGTCACAAAAACGGTCTCCCCAAGATAATCTCCCTTAATGATGTAATATGGAGTTTGATATTTAGTGTCTAGCGCTAATATTTGCTTCTTGATTTTAATAAGACTCACCTC
The DNA here is from genome assembly GCF_050516475.1 of Paenibacillus ottowii. NCBI lineage: Bacteria > Bacillati > Bacillota > Bacilli > Caryophanales > Paenibacillaceae > Paenibacillus > Paenibacillus ottowii. The sequence goes on from NZ_CP191577.1 coordinate 4,674,753, forward strand.
TTCCCTACGATAAATTATCATACTATCAGGCTTCATTTATCGACACGGACAGAAGAACTAAGATACCAGATACCGATTTTTATATTTCACCAACGGATGTGACTATGAAATTGCACAATGTCGGCTTAAAGGGCTTAGCGTATATTTTCGTTAAGAATGTTGGCTGGACCCCTAAATAGAGCATGTCAAGTTTATGGATTTATTCAAAAAATGGGTTGAAAGTTTCATCACATGGCTAAACTATTCTCAGCCATAAATGTTCCACAGGTCGTTAAATCAAGTGGAAGTTGAGGAATTTTATTTATGCTCCAAGGCTGCCGCTGTTTAATATTCGGCTCAGTTTATCACTGATTTATGAATTTTGAACAACTCATCGGAGGTCGCCCATATGGTACTAAATTTCGTATTAGCGTTCTTCATACCGTGGCTCATAGCAGTTTTGGTATTTGTAGAACAACCAAAGATTGTTCTGCGAGTCGCTCCGTTCGGTTCAACAGTAGGCTTTCTGTTTAATGCAATTGGCATACATTTTGATTTTTGGCGAGTAACACCAATCACAAAGGATGCAACCTTTTCAACTTTACCGTTCAACCTAGGAGTATATCCTGTACTAGTATCACTCATGGTGTACTTGATCGAAAAGTGGCAGAAGAGTCCTTTTCTTCCGATTATTATTTTTACCAGTGTGACAACAGCTGCTGAACTATGCGCTGTTTGGCTGGGCTGGGTTACTTATAGCACTGACTGGAACTATTTATGGACTTTCGTTTCTTACGGTATTGCATTTGTACTAGTTTACTTATATGTACTGGTTTTGAAATGGGCAGAGAAATAGAACAATCTCCAAGTCGAGATAGCACAATAGAAGCAGTGACAGCCTAGCTGTCACTGCTTTCTAGAGTGGGAGTCAACAAAATGGAATTTGATACTCGACCTATTACGATCATACCGTTCAGTTTATAGAAAAATACGCCATGCCCTTGGCCTATAATTTCGTTAAAATATTGGTGGTACCCCTTGACAAACATTAGCTGTTTTCTTGCGATATAAGGAAACCCCAGACTCCGAAGCTTATACTTTCTTGTATCTTCAAAAAGGTAGAGTCTCGCATGAGACCCTGCCTTGTAAGTTCTTCTAGTGTTCCCCTTGTTGATCCTCTCCATCAGCACTTCCGGAATTTCTTCACTGATGTTTGGAGGAATGCTTCTGGGTACGCGATTGCTGTCTTGATGAGCGGGGCATATCGAAGCCGATTTACTTGAAGACATACTGCGTGAATGAGGAACAATCGAATTCGTCCGTTCTTCCAGAAGGTGCTCCAAACTTGTAGCGAACGCCTAAAAATTGTTTCCCTGTCGAGATGACCCGATCGCCACGGAGCTGCCGGAAACGGAAGCCGCGTGAACCGGATGGGTCGGCAGCATCATTCTTCCGGAAAAAGCAATGGAGAGACACAAGCCGATCCCGGTTAAAGTTTTGCTGATCTGCTCTTTCTGATGATGTTCGTGTTGTTATCCATAAGCCCTCCCTACAATTCGTTCTGGATGGAGTGAAATTCATGGGTGATTAGTACCTCACCCTTCCCCACCAGTTATAGGTGACAGAAATATTAAAATATGATGAGAAAATGACAATACCCCATGGATGTAATTTTATTCAACGCTTACTGCGTAGCTTCGGTTGAGATGGGTCATTTTCACAGAAAGTTCTCATTTTCAGCTGTTATACTCATGGACAAAACCGAATCAACATGGACAATATGAGTCAGCTGATGCCGGTTGTTTCTATGACGATAAAGGAGGAAGCGCAAATGGAACAGTATACGCATAATCAGGAGGGCTTGATCCAGCCGCCCATGAGCCCGGGAAGACGGATGTTAAACAAAGTCCCGCAAGTCACCATCTTTTTTTTGGATCATTAAAATCTTGGCAACGACCGTTAGGGAGACGGCAGCGGACCTACTGAACCAAACCTCAATCTTGACCTAACCGTAACGACGCTGCTGAACGGTGCTTTTGATCGGGGCTCTGGTTCTACAGTTCAAGGGAGACAAATATGTGCCGGGGATCTATTAGCCGTCAGTCGTATTCATCAGCGTTGTTGGTACTCTAATCACCTATAATCTGACCGGCAACCTCGGGATTGCGCAAGAAACGAGCACCATAGTGTTTGCCATCCTGCTAACTGCGGTTTTCCTGGTTTGGTACGCAAGCGAGAAGACACTGTCGATCCATTCCATTACGACTGCTTTACAATGACTACTTTTCAGGTCGGTAAATGATAAGCAAAGAATCAGAAGTCACCATATTTTTCGGAATCCTCATACTTATGGCAACCAGTGTGGGAGAAACAACGCAGACTTCCTTATTATAAACTTGGATTTGGATGGATATTCTTATTTAGAGAGAATGAAATATAATAAAGTTGTGGGAAACCACTTTAAAGAAAGGAAATTATATATGCAAGAAAACCAAAATAAAATGATAATTTTACTTAACAAAGTGCCACAAGTGACGATTTTCTTTTGGATCATCAAAATTTTATGTACAACTGTTGGTGAAACATTTGCTGACTTCATCAACTTCAACATTGGACTTGGTTTAACTCTTACTACCATTATTATGGGAATTGCGTTTTTTATTGCATTGTTTTTTCAACTTAAAGCAAACAAATATGTTCCAGCCATTTACTGGGTAACAGTTGTTCTTATAAGTGTATTTGGAACACTGGTAACGGATAATTTGACAGATTATATGAGCGTACCACTTGAGGTTAGTACAGCTGTTTTTTCGGTGCTACTAGGACTGACCTTTCTATTTTGGTATCTTAGTGAAAAAACACTATCGATCCACTCGATTTTTACTAAAAAAAGAGAAGTTTTCTACTGGCTTACGATCCTTTTCACCTTTGCACTTGGAACAGCAGTCGGCGATTTATATTCAGAACAACTTGGGTTTGGTTATCTTAACACAGGAATAGGCGTTGTTATTATTATTGCTCTTGTGTTCTTAGCTTATAAATTTTTGAAACTTGACGGGGTATTAGCTTTCTGGATTGCATATATTTTAACTCGTCCGCTTGGAGCGTCACTTGGAGATTACCTATCTCAACCAAAAGTAAATGGCGGATTAGGACTCGGGACAACCGTTACGAGTGTCATTTTTCTTATCGCTATTTTAGCGATCATCGTTTTCCTTGCCGTTTCAAAAATTGATACAAATGCTAAAAGTGATATAGCGGAAACTAACCAAAGTAATGCAAATAAAAAACATGTGCTAACACAAACGATTGTTGTACTCGTAATTTTCTTAGTTGTTGGTATAGGCGGTTATAACTGGCGCAGTAATTATATTGCATCACAAGGTGCTGCTGATCAAGCTACATTAGGAGGTCAATTAAACGATTTTGTTAAAATTGAAAATGATATGCTAAACGCTGTAAATAAAAACGACTTTGCTTCAGCAAAAAAAGGCGCTGATAATTTGGAACATCAATGGGATACACAAGAACCTAAGCTTCGAAAAATTGATAGCACTACATGGACAAAAATTGATGGAACAATTGACTCTGTTCTAGCAGCGGTTCGTTCTTCAAAATCTGATGTTAATCAAAGCAAAACAGCACTTACTAATTCACTTAGTGTCTTAAAAGGTGCAAATAATTCAAAATCTAGTGCCCCACAAACAACATTATCTGGACAGTTAACCGATATTGCAAAAATCGAAAATGATATATTAAAGTCTGTAAACAAAAATGACTTTGCTTCAGCGAAAAAAGGGGCAGATGAATTAGAACATCAATGGGATACACAGGAACCTAAGCTTCGAAAAATCGATGGCGCTACATGGACGAAAATTGATGGAACAATTGATGTTGTATTAGCAGCAGTTCGTTCATCGAATCCTGATGTAAACAAGTGTATCACAGCACTTAACAATTCACTTAGTACCATAAATGCAGCAAATAAATAATAATCTTAGGAATCGCTAACCGCGATTCCTTTTTAAATGGAACTTTTATCAAACTAAACTCCGTTAAGTTAATCTGCAAGGAAATGGGACAGTAATATTCTATATGAGGAGATTCAATTGATGAAAACTCAATATATTTTATATACAAAAAGAGCAACTAAACAGGCTGCTCTTTTTGTATGTAAAAGCATGTCACTGATGGAATGCCAGTCCAGATTGGAGTTTCGGCGCTTCACGCATATGTGAACCCCCATTACGGGAAGGGAAAAGGAGCAACGATTTATCGGTTCGTGAGCGACCAATTTTCCACTTTCTACACGAAAGTCATCAATACGAACGCTCGGGATGCCGTACACGTCATCGACGGTTTGCTCCAGACCATGAAACGGACTTGGCCATCGAGGAGCATTATCGGATTCAGCCGGTTACACCGATCAAGTCTTTGGTTTAACGCATTTGCTCGGATTTCGCTTTGCGCCGCGTTTAAGCGAGTGACTGATTCCAAGCTCTACGCTATCGGGAAACCTTCCGATTTTCCTAAATTGGAGAAGCTGCTTCGCGGACAGATTAATACAAAGATCATTCAAGAGAACTACGACGATTTACTCCGGTTAACTCACTCCATCCGGTAAGGCACCGTTTCAGCATCGCTCATTATGGGGAAAATCGGTTCCTATGCAAGACAAACAGTTGGCTACCGCGCTGCTAGAAATGGGGCGTATCGAGAAAATGATATTCATCATGGACTATCTTTCGAGCGAGGCGCTGCGGCGAAAAATCCATCGGGGGGTTGAACAAGGGGGAAGCCATGAATGCATTGGTCAGAGCGCATTCTTCGGCAAACATGGCGAGCTGAGAGAACGTGCGCTACAAGACAGCTCCAACGGGCCAGTGCCTTGAATATTATCATCAATGCAATTAGCGTTTGGAATACTGTCTATCTCCAGATAGAAACTGAGCACCGTAAAAGCTTCAGGAAGAACTATTAAACCATATTTCACTTCTTGGATGGGAGCATATCAATTTCTTAGGCGATACAACAGGCAGAATACGTCTATCAAATCAATACGACCGTTGAAACAAAAGGATGCTGAATTACCGGTGGCCCGGGCTATACCGCCCGGATTATTAGGCTTAGAGAAGAAAAAACGCTAAGCTATGTACATTCGAAGGCTTCGCGTATTTTTTCGTTAAAATGTTGGCGGGTCGCCTATAGAGAACAACAAAATCGCTACTCCATTTTGGTCGCAGAATTGGACGGAATTGTGGTTGGTTGGGCTTCTTTGAATCGTTATTCTCATCGTTGTGCTTATGATGGTGTAGCAGACCTATCGGTTTCCGTAGATCGGAAGCTTCCGTAGTAAAGGAGTTAGTGTGCGCATCATTCGGAATTAGAGAAAGAGGCCAAGAAAAACAAATTTTTATAAGATCGTCCTATTCACCTTCCCCTTTAATGAAAACTGTCAGAGGCTTTATCGGAAGATTGGTTACCGTGATTCGGTATTTTTGAAAAACAAGGGGTTATAGATGAGCAATATGTAGACAAAATGATTATAGAAAAATTGATCTAAACCATTGGATAGCAGGACCGATCCAAAAGGTCTTGCTATCTTTTCTTTAACAACCAAATAGTGAAATGTGGAAAATAAGTAATGAGAGGATTTTCACTTTGAGTTTATCGCGGCTTTTAGATTCTTATCAATATTTGACACTCGTAACTTTACCATTTAAATCGAATAGAACCGTCGAAAAACCATATCCCCACCAATCCCTAATCACGGATGTAGGGGTACCCATGGCATGAATCACTTGCTGTTTGGAGGACCCTTTCGTAAAAGGGGCTTCAGTTTTTATTTGTGGACCCATAAATACATTTAAGTTATCACTAATGTTTGACCAACCAATAACCTCTTCACTACTTGAATTAAGCTGTATTGCCGAATAATCGTACAGAGGGGCTTTCTTCAGTTGACCAAGCATCCATTACTGGTGAATCGATATCCGTTGATAAGTATGCAGGTGATGACGTCTTTGCTGGAACAATTAATGGGCAAGGTGCATTAAAGATTAAAAGGTAACCAAGCCAGCTGAAGATACCCTTCTTTCCCGGATTATTCATTTGGTACAAGAAGCAAGAATGAGATGCCACCCAGCCAACTATTTGTAGAGCGCTTTGAGGGCATTTATGCAAAAATTGTTGTTCTGATTGCCCTACTTCTGATGGTGCTCCCGCCCTTCCTGCTTCATTGGACTTGGGATCAAACGATCTACCGCGCTATGATCTTCTTGGTTGTTGCATCTCCTTGTGCATTGGTTTCATCATTTATGCCAGCTGTCCTTTCCGGCGTGTCTAACGCGGCTCGTAAAGGAGTGTTGTTTAAAGGCGGTGTTCACTTAGAGCACATTGGCTATGTAACAACGGTTGCTTTTGATAAGACTGGGACCCTTACCGAAGGTAAACCAAAGCTCACCGATATCATACCATTCCATGGACATAATGAAGAATCTCTTTTGAAACTGACTGCTTCGCTCGAAAACCTTTCAGAGCACCCCATCGCTAAAACAATTGTCCAAAGCGCAAAAGACAAAGGAGTCACTCTTGAAAAAGCAAATGCTTTAGTTGCCATCCCTGGTCTCGGTATCAATGGGTCTATTAATGGTCATGAGTGCAGGATTGGTAAACAGGGCTTGCTTCAAGGTTTAGAATTAAGCTCACAAGAATTAACAATAGCTGAAAGACTTGAATCGGAAGGAAAAAGCGTTATTTTTGTTGAGGTAGACGGCATCCTTATTGGATTCCTCGCTATTCAAGATGTATTACGACCTAATACAAAAGAAGCAGTAAGAGCCTTAAGGGACATGGGCATGAAGGTTGTTATGCTTACGGGAGATAGAGAATCAACAGAAAGAGCAATTGGTTATCAAGTAGGCGTTGATCAAGTCTATGCCAATCTGCTTCCAGAAGATAAGGTGACAATTATTAAAAAGCTATCAGAAAAAGGTAAGGTAGCCATGATCGGAGATGGGGTTAATGATGCTCCTGCCCTGGCTGTCTCTTCAGTAGGTATAGCAATGGGAGCAGCAGGAACCGACGTTGCTCTAGAAACAGCAAATCTAGTATTAATGGCGGATGATATATCTAAAGTTCCTTTTGCAATTTCGCTTGGTCGGCGAACGAGCGAAGTGATCAAACAAAATTTAGTATTTGCTATCGGGGTCATAATCGTACTGGTTGTTTCAAACTTTTTTGGCGGCATCAACCTTCCCTCCGGTGTTGTAGGACATGAAGGTAGTACTTTAACCGTCATACTAAGCGGATTACGTTTATTGAGATAATCGAATGAGACACAAAGTGTTCGGGCAACAACATCACGAGCCACTAATACCACTCCTTTAATGGATTTGATCTAAACCATAAAGAAAGCAAGATCCGCTTAAAAGGGTCTTGCTTTCTTTCTTTAGCAACCATACGTGAAATCCGACATCTCTTGTACATCTTGAAAGGTATCCACTCAAAGCCTTTAATCATTGGGCTATTCAAATCGTACTGCGCATACAGCACTGCCGATACATCAATTTGCTTGGCAACGTATGAAATGATGGCTTTAGGAAATTCACATTATGGAACAGAAAATCGTGCCTCATATTGTAAAAACTTAAATATGACGGCCAAACCGATTCTCATCTCACCACTTTTATGCCCTATTTTCTGCATTTGAGGTAAAATGCTTAATCAGTTCTTCCAGTCCCAATTTCGCTCCATGTTATCCCCTCCGAATAAAAATCCTAATACTGTGAGTATCGGAAGTTAAGGTTTCAAACCACCTAATTTTTAAAGTAAATTCTCTAGAAACCTTGCATTATTCCATTTACATTTTTAAAATCGAAACTTTTGTTCTACGTCTATGGCTCGATAATCTATTCATCGGTATCGGTAAATTTTGGTTTTGGGCATATCTGAACTTTTATAACAAATTCACAGTCTTTTTAATTTAGATGATCACCAAAGTTAAGCAACTTTCGGCAATCCAAGTAAAAGAGAAAGGAGCATGATCTTTTGGGCACTTCATGAATTATCCTTTTATCATGGCTTTGGCATCTATACTACTAGCACAATTGATTAAAGTCCCTATTAATTTCGTGACTAAACATTCATAGAACACCAGGGATTCGGAAAATCAAAGTGTTAAAAGAATTACTTGATCATCGCCCAATCGAAGCCGCCATCGGCGGATTGTTTGGCATAGCAGTGAGTATTGTTCTGTACCTCTTCTTTTATCAGTTGAATCATTTCCATCTAAAGAGAAACAATTATGGTTCGAAAGAAGAGACAACATCGATGAATAAGGAGAAATCAGCAATGGACTATACGTTGTTTCAAATGATTAATCGTCTGGCGGGGATATATACGTTTTTAAACCCACTAATGAAGTTTTTAGCCGAGGATGCACAGTATCTGTTTTATGGGGGGGTCATTATTTATTGGTTTACACGCACGAATCAAAATCGAAGAATGGTTATTGAAGCCTTTGCTTCCGCGTGTCTGGCTCTAGGCTTCAGCGGAATTTTAGCGCTTCTGTTTTACCGCGATCGTCCCTTTGTGGCCCATCACGTCATTCAATTAATCAATCATCCAGCAAATGCGTCTTTTCCAAGTGACCATGCAACCGGAGCTTTTGTTATTGCAGCTGCGATTTGGATGTTCCGGAAAAAAGATGGACTGGTTTGGTTAATATTGGCGGCTAGTATTTCAATTTCACGGATTTGGACTGGTGTTCATTATCCAAGCGATGTATTAACTGGGGCCATCATTGGGATGGTATCTGCCATTTTCGTGCACCGCTTATTTACCCGTTGGTATTTTGCCGATAAATGCATGAGTTACGGGCTTGAAATGTATGAGAAAATCGAACAAAAGATTTGGGCTAAAACGCAAAGCCCTCAAGGGAAAACACGTTGATAAACTAGCCCTGTCCTTTTGTTTTGATGATAAGGAGTAGAACGCACCATTTTCTAAACAGTTTCCTGGTCGTCCGGTACTATACACATTCAGCCGCAAATGTAATATTTCGCTATACCCTTGAGCTATAGATACTCAAGGGTATTTTTATCTAAAGAAAGTACAAACTACCTTTGCATGATCTGAACTTTATCGAAAAATAATAAGTCTTTTTATTTATAAATGATTTCCTTTCGTGGAGGTAAGACGCGTGACACATTTCATACAGCAACTAATGGATCAGCATGGGTACTTAGTTTTAGGAATTGCCCTGACGCTCGAGCTTCTCGCTCTCCCCTTGCCAGGAGAAGTTCTCATGACATATACAGGGCTTTTGGTTTTCCAAGGACATTTAAATTGGATGGTAAGCATCCTTACAGCAGGTCTAGGCACTTCGATGGGTATGACCATTTCTTATTGGATCGGATATAAACTAGGCAAGCCTTTTTTTCAAAAGCATGGCACCAAATTCCATCTTGGCCCCGAAAATTTAGAGAAGACTTCACTATGGTTTGAGCGTTATGGAAACAAGCTGCTCCTCTTTGCCTATTTCATTCCTGGAGTTCGGCACTTGACTGGTTATTTTTCGGGAATCACACGCCTGCCGTTTCGAACCTATATGATATTTGCTTATACCGGGGCATTTTTATGGACAAGCATGTTTATATCGCTTGGAAAAATTCTCGGTCCAAAATGGGAACTGTTCCATCATACAATCACCAAATATTTGATTATTGCAGGACTTATCGCTGCGGTGGTTTTCGCTGGTGTGTACGTATACAAAAAGTACCGAGACCAAATATATGACGCGACTTTAGCGGGGCTTCGTAAAGGAGTTAAAATATTTCATACGTTAGGAAGGGTCCGTTTTTTGCTTCTCACCTCTTTCGGAGTGTTTCTGATACTTTTTATGGTAATGGCAAGCCTGATTCAAGACTTGCTCGCCAATGAATTTGCCGATTTTGATGTGGTCACCTCCTATATCGTCCATGCCCTATTCGATGAAAGCTGGGCATTTTGGATGAATCTCTTTGCATATTTAGCATCGTTTCAGGTGCTTTTCACTGTCGCTGTCTTGGCTCTGATAATGATTTTGATAAAGGGAGAAGATCGACCGCTGGAATGGACATTCTTATTGTTTGTCTTTGTCGGCGGCGAACTTTGGGACGAGGGATTTCGAAGACTTTTTCATCGCATAGGGCCTTCTAGCCTGATCAATACGTTTCCAAGCGAGCAGACCTTGATTACCGTTATCTTCTTGGGTTTCGCGGCGTATCTCATCGTACGGCATGTGAAAATGGCTGGGGTCCAAATGGGCGCCTCTCTGCTTGTTCTTACTGTTGCCTTTCTGGTTGGAATCAGCCGTATTTATTTCAACATTCAATATCCCAGCGATGTTGTTGCAGGTTATGTATTTGGAGGAGTTTGGCTTAGCCTTAATGTCGTGTTGTTAGAGGTACTTCGACTTATGAAACACAACAAGTTGAACTTTTCAACGTAATCGGAAGTCTTTTTGATTGAGATACTTCAGGGGGAAGATTATGCGTGGACCAGGAACTGTTTAGATTGATAGGCAAGGCTAAAAGCGGCGAGACAGAAGCGTTTGCCTTGCTTGTAAAACAATATAAAGATCGGGTTTTTCGCTTTGCCTTCGGTATGCTTTCAGACCGCATGGAAGCAGAAGATGTTTCTCAAGAAGCATTTATTAAAGCCTATTATTCGTTATCAAATCTCGAGAATAGCTATGCTTTCTCCTCTTGGTTGACACGAATTGTTTCTAATCTGTGCTATGATCGCATTAAAAAGCGAAAAAAAGAAAACATCGTATCGAGTGATCAGATTGAAGCCGGCATTTCCACCCAGGGAATCGAACGGAGGGATCTTCATTTGACCATCGAAGAAGCGATGAAAACATTAAGCCCCGAGCACAGAGAAGCCATCTTACTTCGAGACGTGGAAGGTTATACGTATGACGAGATTGCCGGTATGCTCCATATTCCTTTAGGCACCGTGAAATCCCGTATTAATGCGGCGAGGCTCCAGTTGCGAAAAGAATTGAAAAAGGGAGTGGAAGAATAGCATGTCTGATCACATTGTAGACCTTATCTCCGCTTATATGGATAACGAATTGACTAAGCATGAACGACAACGGGTAGAAGAGCATTTATACGATTGCCCGGAGTGTTTTGCCATCTTTAACGATTTTATGATGTTAAAGAATGATGTTTTAGAAACGTTCCGTTCGATCGAAGTGCCGGAAACGGTCGAAGAAACGGTGCTTCAAGCAATCCGAAACCAGGTCCCTTCCAATCCTTCAAGGGAGCGATACTGGCTTTTCGTGCCATTGTTAAGTTCGCTGCTGGTCTTTGTGATCATTTTTACATTAGTAGGTTCGTTCACATTCAAATTCGCTTTTGTTGGATGGAAAGTTTTCATGAATTTGATGTTTGCAGTTGGCAGCCTGCTCGCTTCTGACCCCTATTTGACAACAGGTTTAATTGGATTCTCGCTGATGCTTATGATTGGTTCAGGATTTTCACTAACACTTCTGCTCAAACAAAATCAGTTCAGGAGGAATCAAATTTGAAACGACGCCATTCAATGATATATGTGGCTCTTTTGATCATGACATTATTTTTTTGGATACCTGCAAATGCAATGGCAAAAGGTATATTTGAACATCAAAATACCACCGTTCCGGTGAATCAGTCGATCGATGATGTTGTCGTTGTCGGTGGCGATGCGACCATTTTAGGAACAGTGAAAAATTCCGTTATCGTGTTCAATGGTGATCTGGATTTGAAATCATCCGCTAAAATCAATGGTTTTGTTGTTGTGGTAGGCGGACAAGTTTTGCAGGAACCTGGGTCATTTATAAGGGACGAAATCATAAATCTTTCTTTTGACCATGCGACACTGAACAGTTTGATGATCGGCGGAGGGTTAGTCATCGGAACTTGGCTTCTGCAGCTCGCCGTAAGCGTACTGCTTGTTATCTTACCTGTTACAGCCGTTTTCCTTAGCAAGGGACGCATTCATCTCTTTGTAGAACGAGCGCGGCGGACTCCAGGGCATTTCATTTACATCGGCTTCTTTAGCACACTCATCTTAGTTGCCCTATCGTTTCTGTTGTTAATTACCGTTATCGGCATTCCGATTGCGCTGCTCATCATGTTATTTGTGGGTCTGGCATCTGTTTTTGGTTTAGCTGTGCTAAGTATGTTAGTTGGAGAACGAACTCAGGTGGCAATGGGTCGGTCTGACTGGAGTATCGCATTAACAGGCTCAATTGTGTTGGTTTCCCTGTTGAATGTTCCGTTTGTTGGGGGACTACTTTTGTTAGGAATCGTAATTTTCTCTGCTGGGCTCATGACTTTGTGGATATTGGAAAAGCTAAAAAGAAAAACCACGACCTAGGAGGTGAAATATCTCATGTTTCAGCATAAGCTTTTATGGTTCATTGCGCACTATGGCTATTTAGGTATCTTCGGTGCCTTGGTGCTTGGAATTGTAGGGTTGCCGGTACCGGACGAGATTTTAATGACGTTCTCGGGATACTTAATATCGAAGGGGAGGCTTCATTATATCCCTACTGTGTTGGTTTCAGTATTGGGTAGCTTTATCGGTATGTCGGTCAGTTATTTTGTCGGACACAAATTCGGGTATCCACTTTTAGAAAAGTACGGTCAAAAACTTCACATCACAAAAGAGAGGTTGGACCACACTCAAATTTGGTTTAAGCGTTTTGGGAAATTCGCGCTCACGATCGGGTACTTCATTCCGGGGGTCCGCCATTTAACGGCTTACAGCGCTGGAATCAGCAAGTGGTCTTATCGAAGTTTTAGTTTGTTTGCAGTGCCCGGAGCCATGCTCTGGGTGGTTACATTTATTTCATTAGGCACATATGTAGGCGAGCATTGGCGCATCGTGACCGAGACAATCCATCGGTATCTCTTGATAATGGTCGTTATTTTGATTGTTGCGGGACTCGCTTTTTGGTACATAAGATCGGCCAAAGCTAAGAAGATGACGGCTAAATAATCGCTACTGTTTAAACCATGGAGTGCAAGGGATATACAATTGAAGAAAGTGTTCAAAGTCAGTTCGGCAAGCCCTATAATTAAAGGGGAATGCGTTCCCAAAACATGAGGTGATGACGTGGAACCGGTGTCCCAACCGAAAAAAAGAAGGCTTTTCGCCATAAATCCGGTCATCGTGGTTCTTGGTCTTGTGAGTTTATTTACCGATCTTTCCAGCAACATGATCGTACCTGTTTTGCCGATATACCTAACTTCAGTCCTGCATGTTCAGGTTGAATCGATTGGCATCATTGAAGGAATAGCCGAAAGCACCGCGAGCATATTAAAATTATTCTCCGGATGGATTACCGACCGCACCCGCAAATATAAGTTTTTGATGTTAATTGGTTATGGGTTGTCTAATTTAACAAAACCCTTCTTTGCGTTAAGCGCCTCTTGGGGACAGGTGCTTCTGATTCGATTTTCCGACCGTTTCGGAAAAGGGATTCGTACGTCGCCGCGTGATGCCTTAGTCGCCGATTCCACGACAAAAGAAGAACGCGGGAAGGCATTTGGGTTTCGCCGCGCTATGGATGCATTAGGAGCTGCTTTAGGTCCATTAGTGGCTTTTGGTGTGCTTGCCATATTCACAAACAATTATCGCCTTGTATTTTGGCTATCCGTGATCCCAGGTCTTATCGCGGTTGTCTTGATCCTCTTTTTCTTAAAGGAAAAAGAATCACATGGCATCGGAAAACAGGCAAGACTCCCTCAAATCGGGTTTAGGAACTTAAACCGTCGGTTTGTATGGTTCTCCTTGATTTCAACCCTGTTTACGGTCGGCAATTTCTCTGATGCGTTTCTGGCTTTGCGGGCGCAAGACGCGGGAATGCTTCCTTCTCTTATTCCACTTGCTTTTTTCACGTTTAATTTAAGCAGTAGTATTTTCTCCATGCCGGTAGGCATGCTGTCGGATCGCATTGGCCGTCGGCCGGTACTGATCTCGGGATTTGTGATCTTTGCTCTCATTTATTTTGGATTTGGCATTGCGAAGAACGTCACATGGATATGGATACTGTTCATCTTGTACGGGCTTTATTATGCGTTTACGGAAGGTATACAGAAGGCTTATATTGCCGACATTGTACCTGAAGGGCAGCGAGGTATCGCTATGGGCACATACAACGCGATGACCGGCATCGCCGCATTACCAGCCAGTATCCTCGCAGGATTTTTGTGGCAGACATATGGCCCTGTAGTTGCATTTGGCACAAGCAGTGTGATTGCTGTATTAGCTGCCTTGTTTATGATGGTCTTCCGCATTTAAGGAAAGGATTGACCCATATGAATCTGAAATTGCAGCTTACTCGCGCTTTATTCATAAGCTTTTTGTGTGCTATTGGGTTCGGGGGAATAGCTCTCCTCGTATCGGATAAAAAAGTAGCTCAATTTGACAACATGATCATTTCCGTTGTTCAAGGGCTTGAATCACCAGCTTTGACGACCATCATGAAATTCTTTACTTTCATCGGGAGTGGAATACCGGTCGCGGTTATTTCGATCGCTATTTTCTTCATTCTGTATAAAATCCTACACCACCGAAGAGAATTGATCTTATTTATCTGGGTCGTCACCGGGTCAGCTCTCTTGAACGGAACGTTAAAGCTCGTTTTTCATCGTGCAAGACCAACTCTACACCGTATTGTTAATGCAAATGGGTTTAGTTTTCCCAGTGGACATTCTATGGCCGCTTTTAGTTTGTATGGAGTGATCGCTTTTTTACTGTGGCGGCATATTTCAACATCCACGGTGAGAGGCATATTGATTGTATGTAGTTCAGCGATGATCCTTATGATTGGGGTTAGTCGAATTTATTTGGGAGTTCACTATCCGAGTGATGTTCTTGGGGGATTCTTAGCTAGTGGAAGTTGGCTGGCCATTTCAATTTGGTTTTATCAGCGATATCAGGAAAGACGCCGATATGAAAGGTCTAGGTAATTGCAAATATCGTTAAAATTCATTCGGTGGCAGCTACGCGAGTCCTTCCAAAGTAAGAAAAACAACAAGAATTAAAAACCCGATGATACTTATTCATCAGGTTTTTAACTTTATTGTTCAGAACTCATCTTTATTGTGTTTGAACAGTAAGTCCCCTGCTTAGTTCATTTATCTCTATACCGTTTTAGCTTCAAATTTACAATCTCCCCTATTTCCTCTTTGTCAGCAAAGTCTAACTTTCGAAATCCTGAGATTAATTTTGATTCAAGATCATCTATTTTAACATGAAATATTCCACTATAAGGAATCGCCACCTCGTCAAGCAACAACCAATCTAAATCAACATTGAAATTTAGTTTTAGGGCAATTATGGTTTCTAAGGATGGTTTGTACTTATCTTTTTCCAATTCACTTAATGTACCCTGAGAAACACCAATAGTTGATGAAAAGTCAGTTTGATTAAGCATATTTAATTTTCTTATACTCTTTATCTTTTCACCCAAAGTCTTCATAAAACCACCTACTATCCATAAATTATAAATATTCAAAAATCATAAAATAAATACTCATATTATAAATATTGTTGTATTTTAACATAGAAACATTTATTATAAACGATTACATAAATTACATT
>NZ_CP191577.1:4690383-4868692 GCF_050516475.1 Paenibacillus ottowii
ATTTTTCTGAACTCTCATAAAATTTTTCAACAGAGACTTGAAATTTTCCTGCTCCAAATCATTAAAGAGTACTTTCGATACAACTACAGGAAAGGATTTGAGGGTATTTGATTCGTTATGTAACTTATGTTCGTTCTGATTAAGCCCAAGCAGTCCCCTTCTTAATTTAATAAAAAAGCCCGATGATACTTGCTCATCGGGCTTTTGTTAAATACTTACTTAAGAAGAGATATTATTGTTATTTGATACTAATAATTAGTACACAACTTTATTGTCTATTTCTCGATTAGTACACAACTTTATTGTTTAGTACACAACTTTATTGTCTGTACACAACAATCGGACTTTTGTTAAGATACTCTTTATTCTACAGTAACACTTTTCGCCAAGTTACGTGGTTTATCAACATCATGGCCCAGTGCAAGGGATGCGTAGTAAGCCAACAGTTGGAGAGCTATAACTGAAATAGCAGCCGACAGAATCGGAAGTGTTTTTGGAATTGCAAATACTTGATCCACGGATTTCAGCAGTTCCACAGCATGCTCTTCATACGTGATTGCAAGCACGTCACCGCCACGAGCTTTAACTTCCTTAATGTTGCTCACGGTTTTTTCCAACACGGATTCCTGAGTTACTAAAGCGATAACTGGAATTCCCTCTTCGATCAATGCCAGTGTACCATGCTTCAGCTCACCAGCAGCATATGCCTCGGAATGAATGTAGGAGATTTCCTTAAGTTTCAGGGAACCTTCCTGTACTACAGCATAGTCTTGACCACGACCAATAAAGAACAAGTGCTTGTTGCTAGCGATTTGCTCAGCATAGGCTTTGATCGCATCTGCTTTACCCAACATCTCTTCAACTTGCTCTGGCAGTGATTCCATAGCAGCCAGCACATGAGCTACTTGCTCATCCGTTTGTGTGCCGCGTACTTGAGCCAGATACAGACCCAACAGATAAAATGCAATTAACTGGGAAGAATACGCTTTGGTGGAGGCTACGGCAATTTCCGGTCCTGCCAGTGTAACCAATACGTCATCTGCATCACGGGCGATGGAACTGCCAACTACGTTTGTAATCGCCAGCACATGTGCCCCATTGGCTTGTGCTTCACGCAGTGCTGCCAAGGTGTCAGCAGTTTCACCGGATTGACTCACCACGATCACCAAGGTCTCTGGTGTCACGATTGGGGAACGGTAGCGATATTCGGAAGCTACATCGTTTTCTACTGGAATACGAGCAAGACTTTCGATCACCGTACGACCAATCAAACCAGCATTGTAAGCTGTACCACACGCTACAATTTGAATATTACGGATATTTTTAATTTGTTCTTCGGTGAGCTTCAGCTCTGGAAGAACAACTTTTTTAGTGCCTTTATCAATACGACCCAACATCGTATCACGGTAAGCCTTAGGCTGTTCGTGGATTTCTTTCAACATGAAATGCTCATAGCCGCCTTTTTCTGCTGTTACAGCATCCCATTCGACATGAATCATTTCCCGAGAAATAAATTGGCCTTCGATTGTCATTAATTCGACAGCATCACTAGTCAGAACAGCCATTTCGCCATCATTCAAAATAAATACATTGCGTGTATATTTCAGAATAGCCGGAATGTCGGAACCGATAAAGTTCTCGCCTTCTCCCACACCAATAACCAGCGGGCTGGCTTGACGAACAGCTACCAGCTTATTAGGCTCGTGCTCAGTCAGCACTCCCAGTGCAAAAGCACCGCGCATAAAGGTAATTGCCTTTTGTACTGCTTTAACAATATCCCCTTTATACTCACGCGCAACCAGATGGGAAATGATTTCTGTATCCGTTTCGGAAATAAAGGTATGACCTTCGCTGATCAACTGTTCCTTCAATTCCAAATAGTTCTCAATAATTCCGTTGTGAACTACAGAAAACTTTTGGCTCTCATCCAAATGTGGATGCGAGTTTTCATCAGAAGGCTTACCGTGTGTTGCCCAACGTGTATGCCCGATACCTGCATGGCCTACCAACGGCGTACCATCCAGTTTAGCTTCCAGATTCGCCAGACGACCTTTCGCCTTGGCTACTTGCAGTCCTGAATCTGTAAACACGGCAATACCCGCAGAGTCATACCCGCGGTACTCCAGCTTCTTCAGTCCGTCAATCAATACCTCTTGCGTATTCTGATTACCAATATATCCTACAATGCCACACATATTCGTTATCCTCCCGATCATCATTTCACAAGACGACTCATCACAGGGTTAACGTGTGCGGTAGATTGTGGAATAAAGTTCATTCATCTATGAAGTTGTCAATGATAACTATAAAATTTACAGGCATCTCTTCACGAATGTAACGAAATTCCCAAACCGCGCACGCCAATGATGATGGCCGCACATTCATGAAATGAATCTTTTAATTTAGATTATAAAATAATAAGGGCATCTACCGGTGCGTTGTGTAAACAGTTGCCTGTTTATTTTCCGCTGCCGGTTTACGGGTTGATGCTTCACCGGAAGGTCCCCGCCGAATGTTTCGAACACCTTCACCTCGTCAGCTTGCTTTGTCGTGAACTGATATCGGGCAATACCATCGGAATCTATTGCTTTCTCCACCAAGTTCCCCCGCACAAAATCAAGCTCTGGCGCTTGTATTACATTACCTCACAACCCTCACTTTCTCTAATTGAGTCACAACATCCCTATATTATATTCAGCAGAGCATCATTTGGCAATGACACTTTATTCATAATTAAACCCTACAGGCAATGAATCGTTAATGAATAACCGCAAACGCGGTTGCCTGCTTAGGTTTAACAGGCAACCCACGTTTACAAAATTTTAAACTAATTCTTTTTTCACGACGTCTACGATCTGTCCGACGAATTGCTCCAGCTCATCCTTATCCGGGCCTTCGGCCATCACACGAATAAGCGACTCTGTACCTGAGGCACGGACCAATACACGCCCATTATCGCCCAATTGTTGTTCCACCTGCTCTATGGCTTCTGCAATCGCAGGATTCCCCTCGTAATTGCGTTTGTCCTGCACGCGTACATTCACAAGTACTTGCGGATATTGTTTCATAAGCGATTTTAGTTCGCTCATCTTCTTGCCGGAAGCTTTCAGCGTATCTACTAGTTGTATCCCTGTCAGCATGCCATCACCTGTCGTATTGTGATCCAGGAAGATAACATGACCAGACTGCTCACCGCCCAGATTAAATCCACCCCGGCGCATTTCTTCCATCACATAACGGTCTCCGACCGCAGTTTTTGCAGTCTTGAGAGCTAGTTTTTCAGTAGCTTTATAAAAACCGATATTACTCATTACTGTCGATACAATAGTGCTATCCTTGAGTTTGCCAGCGCGGTTCATTGCATCTCCGCAAATACAGAGAATGTAGTCTCCATCTACCTCTTCCCCATTTTCATCAATTGCGATCAGGCGGTCGGCATCCCCGTCAAAGGCAAGCCCAATATCTGCTTTCAAGCGGAGCACTTCTTCTTTCAGCTTTTCAGGATGAGTCGAGCCGCAATGATCATTGATATTCAATCCGTTTGGCTCCGCGCCGATCGTGTGTACTTCGGCTCCCAAATCCGCAAAGAGCTTCGGCGCCAGCTCATAAGCTGCTCCGTTTGCACAGTCCAACACTATTTTTAAGCCTTCAAAAGAATGGCTAATTGTTGTTTTCAAAAACTCCAGATAATCATAGCGGGAATGCTCGTCTACAACGACCGTCCCCAATCCGCTGCCAATTGGACGAGGCAGTTGGTCTTCTTTTGCATCCATGAGCTCTTCAATCTTCAATTCCGTTTCATCCGTTAGTTTAAACCCATCGCCACCAAAAAACTTAATCCCGTTGTCCTCGACAGGATTGTGGGATGCCGAAATCATTACACCAGCGTCCGCTTTCAATTGTCGTGTGAGATAGGCCACCCCAGGTGTCGAAACAATACCTAGACGAACCACATTAGCCCCGATAGACAACAAACCGGCTACTAGTGCCGATTCCAACATCAATCCGGATATCCGTGTATCCATGCCAATAACAACTGTTGGTTTCTCTACATTACCTGCTAAAACATATCCGCCGCAGCGGCCAATACTATATGCCAGTTCGGCTGTAAGTTCCTGATTAGCAACGCCTCGTACACCATCTGTACCAAAATATTTCCCCATGTAAAATGACTCCCTTTTTTTGTCTAATAAATCTTGATCCTTTACTACAGATAAAACATGTTATGGCTGACTGCCCTCCGAGGTTCCATTCACAGAAGATTCTGCGCCGTTATGAGGACTTGTTTTATCCTCCGCAGCTGCGTTGTCCCCGGTATTAGCGTCAGAGTTGCCACCTTGATTGCCTTGCCCCTCCTGTGGCCTCTCCTGCCCCTTATCGCCACCAGAGGGGTTTGATTCATTCTCACTATTTGGATTCGTTACAGCAGGCGTAGAAGGGCCCTCAATGTTTACCGTTGCTTTGAGTTTGCCGGCATTCCCGACTTGCGTAATGTATTTAGGCAAGCCTACTCTCAGAGTGACCTCGTGTTGACCAGCCGAGAGGCCACTTATATTTGCCACCAAACTAACGTCATCATTGGTTAAGTTGTTTACCAGATCCTGCGGGCCCTTCACAGTAACATCCATCGTCTTGCCTACGGGTGCTGTAACAGTCGCATTCGCTCCATCTCCTGCACCTTGTAAAACAATTGGGATGCCTGACAGCGTCCGTTCCGTGTCTGTAACTTCATTGGAAGGAACGACGGTCACCTGAATTTGTATTGACCCTGGCTCGATTTTATCAGAACCTGAGGGAGCTGCCAAATTAGCTTGAACCGTACGGGTCCCCGCTTCCGTAAATTGACTTAGATCAAGTGTAGCCGTCACATAAGAGCTGAGACTGCTTAATACATCCTGCGATCCATATACTGCTACTTCTTTCACGTTCGCGTTTACTTTTGAAAGCGCCAATCCATCAGGTAATTCCCCAGAATATACTATTTTGACAGGCACAGACTTCGCCTGCTGAGTGACTGGGATTTCAACAGACACAGTGGATGGCTCAATGACCGCACCTGTGAGTTCCTGTCCCTTTTTGTTATAAGCCTTCAGTTTTACACGTTTCTGTTCAAACTTTTCTGAGATACCATCCGTGTTAACTGCCCCTTGTACCACAGTGACGGTATTCAACTGACTTTTGGGTAAAGTCACCTTTACCGTTTGAGGAGTTATCACAGGCTTACCAAGCTGTAGCCCCGCATCCGGATTACCCTTAGGTAATATAGATACATTAAATGATTTCGTCTGTTTTTCCTCAATTGTTACTGTAACACGGTTAGGAGTCATCGATACCAATTCCACCCCATCCGGCAAATCCGGTTCAAGCGGTAATGTTTTTGTACCTGCTCCTAAGCCGCTTAAGTTTAGTTTGGCCTGATAATTATCCGCAAAAAAAGTAGTCAGGACAGAACGCTGTCCTCTGACCTCCATCTTTACATGATCAGTGTCCATCGTAGACAGCACATATTTTGATTCATCCAGACCACTAGCCTGTATGGCCACATTATCAATTATTTTATTATTATAAGAAACGGTTAACGTAGACGAAGGTGTACCTGTATCCAGATGAACCATTCCCCACAGCATTATAGCAACCGCAAGCGCCAAAATCTTGGAAATCGTATTATTGTTAATCCATTTGTCCATCATGAATTTCCACGGCCTCCCCTCCGATTCCAGAATGAGCCGCGTTTTTCCTTCAAAGACGGTGTTGGCCGCAACTCCTCGTACAGCTTGGAGATCAGGGATTCTTCCTTAATGTCACGCACGACCTGTCCATTGATAGCCAACGAAATTTGGCCTGTTTCCTCCGATACCACGACGGTTACGGCATCCGTTACCTCACTGACCCCAATCGCAGCCCGATGACGTGTTCCCAACTCCTTGCTAATGAAGGGATTTTCCGATAATGGCAAATAGCAGGCCGCAGAGGCAATCTGTTTATTTTGTATAATCACCGCACCATCATGCAAAGGCGTATTGGGAATGAAGATGTTAATTAACAGTTCAGAACTAACTACAGCCTGTGTCTTGATACCAGACTCCGTATATTCGTTCAGCCCTGTCTCGCGCTCGAATACGACCAATGCTCCTATTTTTCTACGTGATAAATAATTCAGCGCCTTAATCATTTCTCCAATTAACTTATTGATTTCTTCATCATCTACTGACGAACGCCCAAATAGTTTACCACGCCCCAACTGCTCTAAAGCACGACGTAACTCAGGCTGAAAAATAATGAAAATTGCCACTACACCAAAGGTGAACATCTGATTCATCAACCACTTGAGTGTGTACAAATCAAACCAGGTACTAACCGCCCAAATAACGACCAGGAACAGAATCCCTTTTAACAATTGAACTGCCCGCGTTCCGCGAACAAGTAAAATAAGCTGATACATAATATAGGTTACGATCAAAATGTCGATAATATCTTTAATGGACTCTTTCCAAGTCAGGTCCGCAAAATAATCCAACATGCGCATGCCCCCGCAATTTTCTGTAGTGAGTGGGTGTAATATGTACACAGTATGCTCTCTCTATCTAGGTTATAACGATCAGGCTCGCGTTGCAAGCTGTGTGACAAAAGAACCTCCAAAATCAGTAAAATACAGTACAAATCGCCATCTTCATATACAAAAAAACGCCTTTTCCAGCGGAAAGAGGCGCTCGATATCGTTCTTGCCATTTTGAGCTTCTCTTAAGGAGAAGACGGTCCCCCGAACAGATCGGTAACCTTGTACCAAATCCAGTCCAGAGTTTGATCAATACTTTTAACCTGTCCTGCAATATGGGCGGTTGAAGCTTGATAGTAAGAGCCGTCAATCACAGTAACATTTCCTTCCACATCGCCGTATACACGGGCCTCACCATTTTGTACTGTTAAATCTCCGGCTATGGATTTTCCTTCAGGTACAATTACAGTATCGCCCTGAATTACAACTTGATCTAGATTGCTTCCTTTGACTACCAATTGATGGTCCGTGCTGGAAAAGCTGGCCATACTTGAGCATATCACAATAAGGAAGAAGGCGGCGGCTGTTACAGCGGGATGCCTCTTCACCCAAGATAGCATAGGCACCGCAGGTTGTCTTTTATGCGGCGGCAAAGCATTCATAATGCGAAATGTCAGCTCATCTGATACACACGGCACTTGATGATACCGTGTACCGTAAAGCATCGCATCCGTCCGCTCCAGCTCTTTAAAACGCATGCGGCATTCCGGGCAGTCTAACAAGTGTTGTTCCAACTCATGTTTGTCCTGCTCAGACAGGTCGCCATCTAGATAGTCATGCATAAAAGAGACGGCTTGTTTGCAATCCATATGAGCCAATCCTTTCTAATATTCTTCCGTGTTTCTCAACATAAAATGCTCCGGCTTAGAAACTTTGCTCATCTTACATACGTTACAACGGGCATTATGTTTCATAAAAACATCTAGGCAGGCACTTTTCCTAGAATGTATGCACATTATTTATAGCTTGTGCTCCAGTTTTTTGCGTAGAAAATCCCGTCCCCTGTGTACTCTTGTCTTAATTGTAGTAACTGGGAGATTGAGCACGTCGCTAATTTCCTGCAAGGAAAGCTCCTGCAAGTACCGTAAAACCATAATCGTCTTGTATTTATCCGGAAGGCTGTCAATGGCGTCATGAATCAAAGCTTGCGTTTCCGACAACAGCGTACTTCCTTCAGGGGTAAGCTCGTCGCTGGCAAGCATGGCATACCCATCAACACCTTCCTGATCATTCATTTCAGCATCCAGTGAGTATGTAGGTTTTCTTCTTCGCAGACGATCAATGCACAGATTTGTAGCAATCCGATAAATCCAGGTTGAGAACTTCTGTCCATGGTCATACTTTTCCAAATTTCGATACACACGCAAAAAGGTTTCCTGCACCAAATCCTCTGCCTCATGACGATTACCTAGCATCCGGTAGGAAAGATGAAAAATCCGATCTTTATATAACTCGACTAACTCCGCAAAAGCTCGCTGATCACCTTTCTGCACCAGCCTAACCAAGCGGCTTTCCATATTATCCACTCTATACTCCCCCAGACTTGCTGATGGGTTACTTATTAAATGTTTATGATTATTCATCGTAGTTTAATTTTATCCAGAAATCAACTGAAGTGGGGACACAGTTCACAAATACGCCCGACATTACTATAAACACAGCACAATCGGGCACTCCAGAGAGTACCCGATTGCCTGTATCATACAGCCAAACTATATCAGCCTGTGTTTCTTAAGCCTGCGGCAATTCCGTTAATCGTCAACAGTACCTCACGCAGCATCTCAGCGTCATCACCGTTCTGATTGCGCAGCTCGCGTAGCTCACTTAGCAATTGAACCTGCAAATAACTTAACGGGTCCACATAAGGATTACGCAACCGGATAGATTCCTGAATAACAGGTACATCGTCCAAAATCTCGGATTGTCCGGTTATTTTGAGAATCAACTCAGATGTCAGCTTGAACTCTGTAGAAATCTGCCCGAATATACGTTGGCGTGCTTCTTCATTATCCGACATCCCAGCGTACTCCTCTGCAATCAGCAAATCCGCTTTGGCGATTGCCATTTGCAGTGTATCTATAAGCGAACGGAAGAAGGCAGATTCCCTAAACATCGTTTGCAGTACTTTAAGGTTCTCTTCATTGTTCTGATAGTAGCTTTGCAAGCCTGTTCCTGCCGCATACCAAGCAGGAAGCAGGTAACGACTTTGTGTCCACGCAAAAACCCATGGAATGGCGCGCAAGTCCTCAAAACGTTCACTGTTCTTACGCTTGGACGGACGAGAGCCAATATTCAGCTCGCCCACTTCAGGCAACGGCGTAGATTCTTTGAAGAACGTGAAGAAATCAGGGTCTCGGAAAATCAAATCCTGATACTTCTCCAGTGATACCTCGGAAATACGGGCAATAATCTCCTCCCAGCTCTCCTCGAACACTTCTTTCTTTCCTGAGCGATGATATGCGGCAGCGGTAATTAACGCCGATGTCGCCTGCTCCAAGCTACGATATGCGATCCCCTTAAGCGAATAGCGGGATGATAGCACTTCGCCTTGCTCCGTAATCTTAATTCCTCCACCAATGGTATGAGGAGGCTGAGCCAGAATACTGCGATTAAGCGGCATTCCTCCACGCCCCAGAGCCCCTCCACGCCCGTGGAAGAACTTCACTTTTACACCATACTCATTTACTACTTCCGTAATGCTATTCATTGCGACCCGAAGTTCCCAGTTCGCTGTAACCACACCGCCGTCCTTATTACTATCTGAGTAACCAAGCATAATCTCCTGGAGCTCATCCATTGCGGCCACAGATTGTCGATACACAGGCAGGTTCATCAATCTTCTCATAATATCAGGTGCAGCGTGCAAATCATCTATCGTTTCGAACAAAGGAACGGATTGCAGCGTACAGATGACAGTGCCATCCTTTTCGATGCGGAACAGGCCCACCTCTTTGGATAACACCATTACCTCCAGCAAATCACTGGCCCCTTGAGTCATACTGATCAAGTAACTTGTAATGGACTGCTTGCCGAATTCCTCCTGAGCCAAATAAATCGTGCGATATACATCAAGACATTCCTGTGTGCTATCGCTATATTTTAAATATGGCGAAGTAATCGGACGAGGTTCATTTAGCAGCTTTTCCAGCAGATCTATTTTTTCTTCCTCTGACAGCTTACTGTAATCTGACACAATGTTCATCTTAGAAAGGATTTCAGTCATCGCATTTTCATGCTCCTGGCTATGCTGACGCACATCCAGCGTAGCTGTATGAAACCCGAACAGCTCTACCTGACGAATCATCTTTTGAATATAGGTGTCTGCCACATAATCAGCAAAATGATGACGCAGGCTGTTGGCAATCACATTCAGATCTGCAATCAGCTCTTCCGCGGAACTGTAGCGCTCTTTGGTCCCCTGCTTGCTTTCATCCAAAACGTTATTCACCTTAGCAATCATATATGCCAGTTTTATGCGATAAGGCTCTTTTTCGTTATGCCATACTTCCATTTTTTTAAGTGTGATGTGGGCGCGATCTTCTTCAATAGAAGCCAACAAATCATCAGAAACTCGTACAATGCTGGTACTGAAGCTCAAGTAGCCCATGAGTTCCTTCAGCGTATGCTGATATTCTCTCAAAGCTAGCTTGCGTTGCATACGTAATGTTTCCCAAGTCACATGAGATGTAACAGATGGATTCCCGTCTCGGTCTCCACCGATCCAAGAACCAAATCTCAAATAAGTTGGAATGTGCCATTTTTGCTCAGGATAATATTTATCCAGACATCGTTCCAATTCTTGGTATACATCCGGCAATACATGAAACAAGGTCTCATGAAAATAATACATTCCATTTCTTACTTCATCTAATACTGTTGGCTTCCGATCACGTAGCTCATCCGTTTGCCACAGCGTAATTACTTCATTAAGCAAATTCTCTCGTACCTGTTCCCGCTCACGCAAGGTAAGCATCGGATTATCCAGCAGCATGACGTCTTCGGAAATACGTTTGTGGATGTCCAGAATTACTCGTCGTGTTGCTTCTGTAGGATGTGCGGTCATGACCAGCTCCAAAGAGAGTTCATTCAGCATGTTGCTTACGTCCTCAGCCGAGAAGCCTCCTTGTTTAAGCTCCTGAACGGAACTTTCAATCGAACCCGGTTGAACCTCTTCACCAGCGGAATGCTCATAATCCCGCTTACGACGAATACGATGGTTTTGCTCAGCGATATTCACCAACTGAAAGTAAATCGCAAACGCACGAATAACCTGGTGACGAATATCCGTATCCAGTCCACTGACCATTTGTTTGAAATTCTCGTATAACTCCGGCTGATACCCAGCACGTAACGATTTACTTGCCTCACGTATTTTCTCCACGATATCCAAAAGTTCGTTGCCACCCTGATGAACCAAAACCTCACCAAGAATATTGCCTAGAAAACGAACGTCCCGCCGTAGCAGATTGTTGGATTGGTTTTTGTTAGCGGTTAACGTAAGCTCAGTCATGCTTTTCCCCCCATCTGATCTGTTCCACATCATATTCAGTTGTAGTAAAGGTACGTTTACACACGAAATTTGACACTTTCTTAACATCATACAATAAAAACGTATGAAAAGCTGCAAAATTTACAGTAAAAAATCATCCTTTTTAAATACTTTTTTAGAGAATATATTGGTATTTTATACAATAAAATGAAAATAAATAAAAAATTGATTATCTACACTATAGATGCGCGAAACTTATGCACAGTCTCTCGTAAAAAGTGTGTTTTCAAAAGTGAAAAACTTTTGTCATGATGTGAATATGTTTATTATTTGTTGACAACGTGAATTTCATTGATCTCTATCCACAAAGATACACACAAATAAGGAATAATCCCAGTATTCCAGATCAGATTACTCATAACTCCCTACGTTTTACCCACATAAATAAAGAGGAGTGTGTACAACAAAAGAAGCAGATGGAAAGTAATCCCCATGGATCCGTACCACGATAATCTCAAGATTCAAATGTTCAATGGATTTGATCACGAATTTAGCCTTTCTACAGGAAAAAGGGGGACGTAAGAGGGGAAATCCGAGTCAAGTGTTAGAAGCCTATTTAGAATATGCACAGATCATCCCCAACCGTGCATGACAAGAGGCATCATTTGATGGTCTATATACACATAAAAGTTAATGTAATGTGGACAAAATAAAAAGAAGCCTTTCGGCTTCTAGGTAATCAGTAAGCGGGTGATGGGAATCGAACCCACGCTATCAGCTTGGAAGGCTGAAGTTCTACCATTGAACTACACCCGCAAATCAGTATCGGGATGACACGATTTGAACATGCGACCCCCTGGTCCCAAACCAGGTGCTCTACCAAGCTGAGCTACATCCCGATATTGTATTTTTTTAAAATGGCGCGCCCTGAGAGATTCGAACTCCCGGCCTTTTGATTCGTAGTCAAACGCTCTATCCAGCTGAGCTAAGGGCGCAAATATGGAGCGGACGACGGGAATCGAACCCGCGACCCTCGCCTTGGCAAGGCGATGCTCTACCGCTGAGCCACGTCCGCAAAAACAAGATGCGCGTGGAGGGACTTGAACCCCCACGTCAAAGACGCTAGATCCTAAGTCTAGTGCGTCTGCCAATTCCGCCACACGCGCATATAATATAATGGTGAGCCATGAAGGACTCGAACCTTCGACACCCTGATTAAAAGTCAGGTGCTCTACCAACTGAGCTAATGGCTCTCAATATGGCTGGGGATATAGGATTTGAACCTATGCATGACGGAGTCAAAGTCCGTTGCCTTACCGCTTGGCTAATCCCCAATATGCATATGATTCACAATTCTCCTATATTTCATCCATGTAAGAGAATAAAATATGGTGGAGGCTGAGGGGATCGAACCCCCGACCCTCTGCTTGTAAGGCAGATGCTCTCCCAGCTGAGCTAAGCCTCCATACTATCCTATGACCCGTAGGGGATTCGAACCCCTGTTACCTCCGTGAAAGGGAGGTGTCTTAACCCCTTGACCAACGGGCCATCCTGTAACAAGCTCTCAACCGGGATCGAACCGGTGACCTCATCCTTACCATGGATGCACTCTACCTACTGAGCTATGAGAGCAAATGGCTCCCCGAACAGGACTCGAACCTGTGACAACTCGATTAACAGTCGAGTGCTCTACCAACTGAGCTATCAGGGAATAATAATTATAAAACTCGCTTGGCGGCGTCCTACTCTCCCAGGACCCTGCGGTCCAAGTACCATCGGCGCTGGAGGGCTTAACGGTCGTGTTCGGGATGGGTACGTGTGGAACCCCTCCGCTATCGCCACCAAACATGAACTTTCCTTCGGGACAGAGGAGACAGGTGGTGCATGGTTGTCGTCAGCTCGTGTCGTGAGATGTTGGGTTAAGTCCCGCAACGAGCGCAACCCTTATGCTTAGTTGCCAGCAGGTCAAGCTGGGCACTCTAAGCAGACTGCCGGTGACAAACCGGAGGAAGGTGGGGATGACGTCAAATCATCATGCCCCTTATGACCTGGGCTACACACGTACTACAATGGCCGGTACAACGGGAAGCGAAGGAGCGATCTGGAGCGAATCCTAGAAAAGCCGGTCTCAGTTCGGATTGCAGGCTGCAACTCGCCTGCATGAAGTCGGAATTGCTAGTAATCGCGGATCAGCATGCCGCGGTGAATACGTTCCCGGGTCTTGTACACACCGCCCGTCACACCACGAGAGTTTACAACACCCGAAGTCGGTGAGGTAACCGCAAGGAGCCAGCCGCCGAAGGTGGGGTAGATGATTGGGGTGAAGTCGTAACAAGGTAGCCGTATCGGAAGGTGCGGCTGGATCACCTCCTTTCTATGGAGAATCGTTTCCCGATCACTCCGGTTATCCCAAGCAAACGCAATCGGCGGGTAAAGCGCCCGTTAGATTCTGAAACGTATAAAGAGCGACACTTAATTGAATGCTTTTTCAACAAAGTAAAAAACTATCGACGCTTGGCTACTCGCTATGAAAAAACAGCGAACATGTTCATGGCTTTTTTGACGCTGCTTTCAATTCGTTTATGGCTCAAATAGGTTTGCGTACAGGCTCTAGAGAATTGTACAATTAAATTTTTGAATAAGAACAAAGAGAAAGTCCTAAAACAGGCATTCTCTCTAAAAAATATGTACAATATACTATTTGTGAAAAGTTATGTAGATACTCGAGCATTTGAAGTCCAAAGAAGAAGCGGTTATTATCAATACGACTTCGTCACTTGGATTCGTGCCACTGGCGGGTGCTGCTGTTTATAGTGCGACGAAAGCAGCGCTCCATTCCTATACGCTATCCCAACGGTACATGCTTAAAGACACATCGGTGAAAATCCTGGAAATTGCGCCGCCAGGGGTTCAAACGTATTTCAATAACGATCCGAGCTCTATGCTACTAGCATCATTCATTGATGAAACGATGAAGGTACTTGGTACGGATGCGGACGAGGTTCTAGTGGAAGAAGCGAAAGTATTTCGAAACACCCCGGGCCCGAACGAAGGTATTTTTGTGAACCAGTTAAACAATATGATGTTTGAGCCGCCAAAGGGTCATTAATCCGTTTAATACTTAGCGTATATTTTCGTTAATTATCTCAACTCGCTTTTAGAAAATCCTTGATTATCAAGGGCGTGTACATCGAAGACATGTAAACAACGTATTCGCCTTGACAATGAGCCTCGCGGCATCGGAGTCTAAACACGTGCGCCGATGCCCATAGGACACGGTTTACCTAGGGCTTGCTGAACGAATCAAAACTCCAACAGGCACAAGGGTTTAGGGCCTCTTATGTCGAAGGAAAACGGGGCAGCCCCGTGAAAAACCGTGCACTTGGAGGCGTCAGGATTGTATCAGCGAACCGAGAACCAGATGAACCTGCCCGTCGACTTTTTTCTGCCGTTCGGCGGAAAGCTCGCAGAAGATAACCGCTGGGTGCTGCTGGCCCAGATGATTCCGTGGTGGATGCTCGAAGAGAAGTATGCGAAAAACTTCAAGAAAAGCCTCAAGGGCCAAAAAGCCGTTTCGATCCGTATCGCGCTCGGCGCACTCATCATCCAGGAGCGGCTTGGCACCGATGATCGGGAGACACTTCGTCAGATTCTGGAGAACCCGTATCTGCAGTACTTCCTCGGTCTGCCGGAATATCGGTACCGCCGTCCGTTTCATCATTCTCTCATGACGCATTTCCGCAAGCGATTGGGTGGCGAAATTCTGGATGAAGTGAATGAATGGATCGCTCTGGAAGAAGCGCGCAAGTGTCGGATGATTCATCGGACGACGATGAACCTGGCAGCGGAACTGACGCAGCGTCCGGTAAGCCTTCAGAAACGCAGCCACAGCAGATGGAACTGACGAACGAGGGCGAACTGCTGCTGGACGCTACCTGCGCGCCGGCGGATATCGCCTACCCGACGGATTTGTCGTTACTGAATCAGGCCAGAGAAAAGCTGGAGAAGATCATCGACATCCTGCACGAACCAAGAACGTGGAAAGACCCGCAAGCCCAGAACATACCGAGAGCGTGCCCGCAAAGCCTATCTGGCGGTTGCCAAGCAGCGGCGCGTGAAGCCGCGCGCGATACGAAAAGCGATCGGCAAGCAGCTCAGGTTCGTTTCCCGTGATCTACGCATGATCGCCGAACTCGCCGATATGACGAGCGGCCTGCCGCGGCGTTTGTACAAGGAACTGCTGGTCATTCAAGAGCTTTATCGTCAGCAGCAAACGATGTATGACAAGCGGACACACAGCATATCGGATCGGATTGTCAGTATCGCACAGCCACATGTCAGACCGATCGTGCGCGGCAAAGCCAGGGCAAACGTCGAGTTCGGAGAGAAGCTGGCGATTAGCGTGGTG
The DNA here is from genome assembly GCF_050516475.1 of Paenibacillus ottowii. Lineage (NCBI taxonomy): Bacteria > Bacillati > Bacillota > Bacilli > Caryophanales > Paenibacillaceae > Paenibacillus > Paenibacillus ottowii. Next base: position 4,705,837 of record NZ_CP191577.1, read on the forward strand.
AACGGCTACGCTTTCCACGAGCATCTGTCGTGGGATAGCTACAACGAAGGGCAGACATTGCAGGACGCCGTAGACGTTACCGCGCCAGATTTGGTTATTATCCCAAAGCGGTGCTGGCCGACCAGATCTATCGAACCCGCGACAACTTGCGCTTCTGCAAAGAGGGAATTCGCTTAAGCGGACCGCAGTTGGGTCGTCCGTCAGCCGATCAGCAGGAGAAAAAGAAAATCGCCAAGACGGATGCAGCCGCACGCAATGCGGTGGAAGGCAAGTTCGGCGAAGGCAAGCGCAGTTATGGGTTTGGCCGTATTCGAGCACACCTTCAGACGACGAGCGAGACCGTGATCGGGCTGCAACTGCTGGTGATGAACCTCGAAAAGAGACTTCGGGTTCTCTTTTTGTCTATTTTGCAATGGCTGTGGTTGAGACTCGCGGTCCGCTTGCTCGTTCCACTGTAAAATGTGACCCGTTCAGCAAGCCCTACCTAGCAAGGTTATCCGATGCCTCTCATTGTAAAGGCACCACTACGCTGAATACGTTGTTTACAGAGTTAAGATATCCCGTAAACAAAGTAACATTATCGGTGAAATTCGTTACTTTGTTTACTATTAATAGCATGGTTTAAGCTAGTCAAGATAAAGTTAAAATGTTGGCGGATCGCCAATAGGACTAATGACAAATTGAAGGTGAAATTGCATATCGACAGCGGACACGATGCCGGGGCGATGTGGTTTGCGTACTCGACCGTCTATTCTTCACCGGACGGAAGCGGCTGGTATTCGCTCGTTATCATTGAAAAAAATGGTTTTTTTCCAATGCGCCACACGGAGCAAAAGCCAGTGCAACGATCTACAGTGTCATTGAAACAGCGAAGAAAAACGGGCTAAATCCTTTCAAGTATTTGACGGACCTGCTCGAACAGCTTCCGCAGCTTGCGAATCCGAAAGATCCGGTTGAGCTAGACGAATTGTTGCCATGGTCGCCTTCGCTCCCACTGACGTGCCGCCTATTTCAATCAAACTAAGACTAACAGGCCCTCATCTTGGGAACAAGGTGGGGGCTATTTTGCGCTTACACAACTGCTGGTGATGAACCTGAAAAGAGACTTCGGGGTCTCTTTTTGCCTCTTTTGCAATGGTTTTTGTCAAGGCTCGCCGTTCATTTGCTCGTAACATCGTAAAACATGATCCGCTAAGAAAGCCCTAATTATCAAGATTCAATGTGATGTCTGAAAAGAAAATTGAATTTACCTAAGAATGGATATAAAAAAAGAGGGAGTGAAGCCCAGCAACTATTTCATACCACTTATTATCATTTTGCTGTATATAATTCTAAGTCATGAAATTGAACCGATTTGCTGATATAATCAATTTATAGTTCTCTCAGAAAGGTCCGTGACATATTGAAACTTATTATTGCGGAAAAACCGGATCAAGGGGCGAAGTTGGCTTCACCTTTTAAACATAAAAAACAACAAGGGTATATTGAAATCTCACCGAACGATACATTTCCAAAAGGAGCCCTAGTGACTTGGGCTGTTGGTCATGTTTGCGAATTGGTGCCTCCAGAGGAATACGATCCTAGTCTTAAGAAGTGGAGTCTAGACAATTTGCCGATATTACCCGAAAAATTTAGACATCGCGTTTCTCCTTCTAAAGCCAAGCAATTTCAAGTGATTAAATCCCTTTTAATGCGTCCAGATATCAAAGAAATCGTCCATGCCGGGGATGCCGGGAGGGAAGGAGAGTACATAGTCCGCATAGCGGTTCAGCTTGCTGGAGTGAACAAACCTATGAAACGGCTATGGATATCATCGTTAACACCCAAAGCCGTCGAACAAGGTTTTATGAATTTGAAAGGTGAAGAGGATACCCGGTCCTTATATTATGAAGCCGTTAGCCGTTCTTGCGCTGATTGGCTCGTAGGAATGAATGGTTCACGGGTATATTCACTTCTGTTCCAGCGTAGAGGAATTAGAGAAGTATTCTCAACTGGGCGTGTACAAAGTCCGACATTGGCGCTAATCGTAGCACGCGAGAAAGAAATTCAGAATTTCAAACCGGAACCGTTCTGGGAATTAAAAGCCAAATTCCTAATAAATGATACTGTCTATGAAGGCACATGGTTTCGGGAGGAGCAAACACGGTTTGCAAGTCGGGATGAAGCGGAGTCCGTCAAAAGAAACTGTGAAAATAAGCTGGCATCAGTCAATGAAATTGAGAGAGAGCGAAAAGAATTTCAACCGCCACAGCTCTTTAACTTATCTTCATTGCAAGCAGTTGCCAATCAAATTTATAAATATTCGCCTCAAAGTTGTTTAAATGCGCTGCAGCAGCTTTATCTGGAAGGATACATTTCCTATCCGAGATCGGATTCGGCTTATGTAACACCTGAAGAAGCCAGGCAATTTCCTGAGATTCTTTCAAAGTTAAGTCGTCAAGAATCATTCAAGGATTTCTTTCCTTTGCCCATACAATCTATTGCCAATAATAAGAGATTTGTCAATGCGGCAAAAGTAAGTGATCACTATGCGATCATTCCAACAGAAGTGATCCCCCAAATCGGACGATTGAAACCAGAAGAGCGTAATTTATACGAGCTGATTGTCAAGAGGCTGATAGCTGCGCATTATGATAAGGCTATTATTGATTATTCGCGCTTAATTACAGTCGTAGGTGATCAAGAAACATTTCTCACCAAAGGAAGACTTATTGTGCAGGAAGGTTGGCGAAAAGTTCTGTATGATTCTGATTCTCAGGAAGAATCCGAACCAGATGTATTACCTCCATTGGAGCAAGGCGACTCAGGAACAGTTGAAGAATTACTTGTAAAAGAAGGAAAAACTCAGGCTCCAAAGCGATACACCGAAGGGCAATTGATTACTTTAATGAAGACGGCTGGAAAGCATCTTGAAGACGCAGAGTTAGAGAAAATTCTTAAAAAAACAGAAGGATTGGGCACGGAGGCCACGCGTGCCGGTATCATCTCAGTTCTTAAAGACCGCAAGTATATTGAGGTAAAGAAAAACATGGTTTATGCTACAAGCAAGGGGATTATATTGATCGATGCTTTAGGCGACAGCATATTAGCATCCGCAGAAATGACAGCCAAGTGGGAACAACGACTTCATGATGTCGGGCAAGGCAATGCGTCCCCGCAATCGTTTATGGAGCAGGCTAAAAGATTGTCGCAAAAAATTGTCGATGATGCAATTCGAAACTCGATGACTTGGACTTTTACAGCAAAAAGTATGGAGAGTAAAGAGCAGACTGAAAAAGCGGATAAGGTTTCTGGAGGTTTAGGTCTTGGTCCGTGTCCGAAATGCAAAGAGGATGTTATAGATAAAGGGGCGGCTTATAGTTGCTCGGCAAGGCCGCGATGCGATTTTTCATTTTCTAAAAAAGTATTGGGTAAAACCATAACAGAAACGCAGATCAAGAGGTTTTTGGGGAAAGGGAGGACAAACCTTATTAAGGGATTCAAAAAAGGTGACAAAACTTTCGAGGCCGCACTTGTCTGGAAAAAGGAAGAAGGTAGGGTCGGTTTTGAATTTAAACCGAAGTAAGGATATTATCTTGACAAGACTAGGTAAAATAATTAAATTAAACGTATGACTATGAATCATTATGCGAGATGTGACAAGAGTTGCATCGAGCTCTAGCCAGGCGGCAAAAGAGCACTTGTAAGATTTCATTACAGGATTCAATCGAGTCCCGTATGATTTCTTTTAAGTTGCTCTTTTTTTATTGAAAAGCGTGCGTCATTATGACTCAAGTACTACAACTCAAAATGTATAAATATGCATTTGATTCTATGCATCCTTTAACTGGTTTAATCCAGCTCTCTAAAAGACGAAAAAATCCCTATGCGAGGAGTGAAGTTATGAAATTATTAGATGTCGTTGGATTAAACGGAGTAGGACATATAAAAGGTTTTTTCACAACATGCATATGCGAACTTTCCATTAGTGAACATATTTTTGCGTTAATTCAGCAGCAGCTAAAGCTCCGACAGCCGGTTAAGCGTTTGTGGATTTCGGACTTGACGGCGGAAAGTATTGCGACAGGCTTTGAACGATTGCGAGATGCCTCGGAGTTTGAATTCCTGACTCAAGTTGCGCGGGCACGAAGCGAAGCGGACTGGCTGATTGGCATGAACGCCTCCAGAGCGTTCACAACCCGACATAACACACTGCTGTCAGTAGGACGGGTACAGACTCCCGTGCTGGCATTGATTCATGATCGAGAAAAGGAAATTGAAGCATTTCAGTCTCAAACCTTCTATGACGTGTGGGCTGAGTTTACACAAGATCAGATTAAGTACAAAGGGGCATGGCAGGGAGATCGGCTGACGAAACCGGAAGAAGCCGAGGAAATCGCTACAGCGGTTCGCGGAAAAGAAGGGAAGATCACCAAATATGATACGAAGCAGACAAAGGAGTATCCTTTTAAGTTGTACGATTTGACGCTGCTTCAACGGGAGGCGAATGCCAAGTACGGTTATTCAGCCAAAAAAACACTGGATGTGGCACAAGCACTATATGAGCGTCACAAGGTCATTTCCTATCCGCGTACGAACTCTAACTATGTGACAGAGCAGAATATAGACGGTATGCATAAGGCATTACGGATGCTGGGAACAGGTCCTTATGCTGAGCTGGTACAACAAGCAAATCCTAATTTGGTCCATAAACAGAATAAATCGGTCTGCAATCCGTCTCGTGTTGAGGATCACCATGCTATTTTGCCGACGTTAAAAAGACCAGGAACGCTAAGCAAAGAGGAACAAAATATCTATGACCTGGTTATTCGTAGGTTCCTGTCGCATTTTTTTCCGCCGGCTGAATATAAAATGCATACGGTAATGACGCAGGTGGACAAACATCAGTTTAAAACCAATATTAAGGAGCTTCTGTCCCTGGGATGGAAAGTGGTTTTGAACAAGGCTGATCAGGATAAAGGTAAAAAGGGTAAATCGTCTAAAAAAGAGGATGAAGAGGAAACCGACGAGTGGACGGACAAGAAGTTTGAAATTGATGCAGGGCGTGCGGTGGATTGTGTGTGCGCTGAGATGAAAGAAAAGGCGACTCAGCCTCCTAAAAGCTATACGGAGGGCACATTGCTTAAAGCGATGGAAAGCGCGGGTAAGCAGATGGAAAATGAGGAATTGCGTGAGGTTATGAAGGATGCCGGCTTAGGTACACCTGCGACCCGAGCTGCCACAATTGAACGATTGAAGAAGGTCGGCTACATTGAAATGAAGGGCAAAAAGATTCTTATTACGGATAAAGGAAAGATGGCTATTAATCTGATCCGTCATGCCGGTGTAGATCTATTAGCCTCACCGGAGATGACGGGTCAATGGGAACGCCGTCTCCATCAGATCTCGAAGGGTGAGGCAGCTCAGGAGAAATTTATGGATAATGTTAAAAAATTCACGTTGTCCATCATTGATAAGGTAAGGCAGCAGCAGCCTGCTCCAGCCAATGCCTTTGGCGAGGAGACCAGGAACAATCGCTCGGGAGGGAAGGGAAACGCCCGCAGTGTAGGTGCGAGTGGACGTGCTGCCGCCAAAGGAATGGGTCGCACAACCTCAGGGGGCGGTAGCAGTGCAGGAAGTACGGTGCTAGCGCCATCCTTAAGACGCAGCTCGGCTACAAAAACTGTGCGAAGCTCATCTGATGGACAGTCAGATACTTTAGCGAGTCAAAGACAGACGTTGGGCAGCTGTCCGTGCTCCAATTGCGGTGGAAGCATAATTGAAGGCCGTAAAGGGTATGGGTGCAGCCACTATAAGCAGGGTTGTGGTTTTGTCATTTGGAAGGAATATGCCGGCAAGCAGATTACTGAAACCATGCTCAAGTCTCTGTTGGCGAAGGGGCAGACGCAATTGCTATCTTTTAAGCGTAAAGACGGATCGACCGTCAAAGCGCGGATTGTTCTGGATGCACCAGAAACAGGAAAACTTAGCGTTCGGGAGGATACCTGAGATAATAATTACCAACAAAGAAAAGGACCTTATCCAAGGGTCCTTTTTTGTTGATGCAATTGTATGCTTTCGTGAATCACTCGTGGCACTTCTGTTAGCTTCTGTATCGTGTACATTACAGAGTTCGCATTTTTTTGCAATTCAACCATTTCAACCATATTGTAAATCCATTCTTTAGGCTGCTTCAGATACACAGCATGAATACCTGCCGCAAGGGCTGGAGATACATCGGTGCGTAAGGAATTCCCAATCATCCAGGTGATGTTTCGGTCCAACCGATTCATTTGGATGATTTCTTCCAGGGCTTCGACATTTTTATGCTGGCGAATGTAGATGCGGTCATCAAAGTAAGTAGCCAGCTTCATCTGTTTAATCTTTTTTTCTTGAATGACCTGCTCACCGCCAGTATAAAGGTGGAGGGAATGCCCTGCTTTTTGGAGTGAATTTAACGTTTCGGCCATACCTGGATACGGTTCGATTTCCTGCTCGTACACACTTCGGCCAAGCGAGCGAAGCTCCTGCTCTTCCCGAGCATCCGTACGGCGTCCGAATTGTTCTGAGAAAAACTGGTAAGTATCTATTAGAGATTGTGGAAAATGTTCGCTAGCAAAACCCACCTGGTGAACTCCAGCCACGTCAATTTCAATTTGTTTTTCACGGATGGCATTTCTCGTTAGGTTATGCGATGCAAACCATTCCTGAAGCAAATCGAAAAAGTGGTTGAGAATAAGGTCGAAATACTTGTTGCAGTGGACCAAAGTGTCGTCAAGATCAAATAAAATGTTCTGCTTCGGATACGACATGATGCATACTCCTTCCAAGCCAAAGCTTTAACGGTGTTCGGTTTATCAGTAGAGCTTCAATTCAAATTACAATCCAATATAGGCTTCCAAAAACACTTGCAAATCAGCCGCACCGTCGGGACGGATGCTGAATTTTTCCTTGTGATAGCGTCCAATGTGAATGCGGAGCAAGCCAGCCACACGCAAAATCATCATATCAGACATAAGAGTATCTTCCAATCGGCTCAAATCATGGCGCATGTCTTCGAGGGACTTAGGTCCCTGAGCTAGATAGCGTAGAATGCGCAGCCGCTGCGGATCATTGACCGCACGAGTGAGCCGTAGTAGAAGCGTAGGAGGTTCTTCCTCACTTTCCTCGGGAATATCTACGGGATACTGGATCAGCAGTGTACGGGTATAAAAGCAGTATGAATTAATTGGACGATTGTGAACGACTGGAAACAGCACTACGGTATCGAGATCTTCCATATGTGGCACAACTAGTCCAGCTGTTGCATATTCAACAAGTGCTTCTGGTTCCATTTTGCTTAACAGCATTCGCTTTTCTGCAGCGTCTTCTTCTGCCAACACACGCAGCTCGCCTTCCAGGGCCCGAAAATAATCACGATCCCACAATCTGAGGAGCGGTGCATATACCTTACGAATGCGTATAGATTCTTCAAAGGTTAAAAAAGGAATATGCGGAACAAGCAGCTCAAACATCTCTTTGTCCGGTCCATTGTCCAAATAAGAGATATAATCGGATATTTCATCCGATTCAGGGCGAAGTAACGCCCAGGCATAGAGTGCGTCATAATCGCTAAAAGGGCAATACTGAGCTATAGCAAGCTCAGTACGAACTTCCTGTTGTAAACGTGCATCCACCTTGTCGATCCATTCATGACCCAGGTCCATATCTTGGACCCACTTTTTAGTTACATAGGCCATGAAGCTGCCCAGCAATTCATAAATTGGAGAAGTGTCTATTTTAATTTGATAACTCATGGAACCAAATGCCTCCTATTCTGTCTTCTAGCCCAGAGCGGTGAACGTAATTAAAGCCCGTCCATAAGCAAAATATGAGCATTTTGAAATTGCCCACTTATTTATTATGGCTTGTTCTGCTGGGCATTGTCCACTATAATATAAAATAGTGCGTTGTGACGTGAACTTGGTCGGATTGAACATACGAGGCTCCCTAACTGAATGGAGTTAGATACATACCAGACAAGCTCTATCCGTAAAATCGTCATCTCAGATGGCGATTTTTTTCTTTCTCTCTTTAATACACTAAAAACATTTTAATATGTAATAACCCGATTTTTCAGAAAATCATGGTAGACATCGTGATAAGAATTATTATTGATTATGGTATCAAACAAATGCAAATCATTTCTAAGCATCCATTTTATGATGGTAACAATTTATTTGTTCGAGCAGGAGGAGCTAGGATGTCGTCGTCGTTACGTGTTCATTATTTTATCTTAATTGCAGTTATTATTGTTGCGGGGTTATGTCAGGGCTTACTGCTACCTATATTGTCGATCTCTTTGGAACAAATGGGAGTTTCTTCTTCGCTAAACGGCATGAATGCGGCTGCGTTGTATATTGGCTCATTTGCCATGACACTGGTGGCTGAACGTACTCTGGGTTGGTTGGGGTTCAAAAAGCTGATGGCCGGTGGTCTTGTGCTTGTGCTTATTACGCTGCTGCTGTTCCCGCTAATCCCTGATATTCGGATCTGGTTCATACTGCGTCTGCTAGTAGGTATAGGTGACAGTGCGCTGCACTATTCTGCGCAGTTGTGGATATTGCTGGTAACTCCGCCAGAGAATCGAGGCCGCAACATTTCTTTCTATGGCATGTCTTACGGTCTAGGGTTTGCATTAGGACCATTGGGATTATGGCTACTCGATTATGGAATGCTGGTTCCATTTGCTGCTTTGGCCTTATTATGCTTGCTAGTGCTGCTGCTGGTGTTAATCAAGCTGCCTGACTCCAGACCGGAGAAGCAGGAGACCGAATCGCGTCCCGCACATAGATTCCGGCGCAGCTATAGCTGGGCATGGTACGCTCTGTTGCCTGCATTTCTATACGGTTATATGGAAGCGAGCTTGAACAGTAATTTTCCAGTCTATGGCCTGCGCATTGGCTTTCATACTGATGAAATTGCTGCCTTGCTGCCTTTCGTCAGTTTGGGAGGCTTAGTGCTGCAACTGCCTTTAGGTATATTAAGTGACCGTTGGGGCCGTAAGAAGGTGCTAATGAGCGTAGGTATAGCAGGAGGGTTGATCTTTATGTTGCTACCATGGAGTGGCAATCATTTTATGTTCACTTTGATATTGCTGACCATCGCAGGTGGATTGGTAGGCTCCTTTTTCTCGCTCGGTTTGGCCTATGCGGCTGATCTGTTGCCCAAATCATTTTTAGCGGCAGCGAATGTGCTCGCATCCTTTCATTTTAATCTGGGAAGTGTGGTTGGACCTAATATTAGCGGAGGGTTGCTGGACGTTGGAACTCAGGGCAGTATGTTTCTAGTCCTTGGAGGTAGTTATATTGTTTTCGGATTGTTAGGTCTGTTTTCCCGAAAAAGAGTACCAGCGGTTTAAAACTGCGGTTTGCATGGTATTTGTTTCACAATTACTATAAAATATAAATATGTATTGATGGCGGACAAAGGGGAATCATAGATGATTAAAATTCGGAAGCTGACCAAGCGAGTGGGGCCTGAACGTACCCCGTTGCTTCAAGGGATTGATGCTGAAATTCATCAGGGTGAATTCATTGCTATAGTGGGGCCAAGCGGAAGTGGTAAAACGACACTTCTTCGCTGTCTTGCTTTACAAGAGCCTTGGGAAGAAGGCAGTTTGATAGTTGGTGGCAATGATGTACTGAAATCCGGGTGGACGGGCAAGATGAAAATAAAGCGGGAATGGGCATATCTGGAGCAAAATCCGCATCTTAATATGAATCGGACCGCTCTTAAAAATGTGCTCATTGGCAGATCCGGTCAGACTCCCTGGTGGAGAATGGTGACTGGCATGGTGCGTTCCGACGATTATATGGGAGCGATGGATGTTCTAGAGGAACTGGGTCTGCTGGATAAGGCGCATGATAAATGCGACAAGCTCAGCGGCGGCGAACGGCAGCGGGTAGCCACTGCGCGTGCCCTAGTTCACGGAGCCAAAGTTATTTTAGCAGATGAGCCTGTAAATGGACTTGACCCTGCGTCGGCAGCGCATGTACTGGAAACCTTTCGCAAGCTGTGTTCTGACGAGCGAGTAACGATGATTACTGTACTGCCGCTAGAAATGGCTGAACGTTATGCTTCCCGAATCTGGGGCCTGAATGAGGGCAAATTTGTGTTTGATATTCAGGGAAGACGATTAACTCAGGTAGAAAAGAACAAATTGTGAAGGAGACGGCAAGAAAGTGAAAAAAATGCTGTTGAAAATGGTAGCTGGCTGCTGCTCCTTGCTGCTTCTTGCTGGATTTTTAAGCGGCTGTAATGTGATTAGCGATCCGATTTCGCTGATGCAGACACCAACGATGTCTGATGAGAAACAACAGCTGAATGGTGCAGTGAATACGCAATTAGGGGCGGTACAGCCTTTAAGACCGAATGATCCGGACGATCCTACGCCAATTCGGACGGGAGATTTGAATAATGATGGCATAGACGAAGCAGTTCTCTTTTATGAAACACCAGATGAGAGCGTAAAAATACATGGTGCCCTGTTTGAAGATCAAGGAGGCACATGGGTAAAGAAGCTTACGTTTGATGGGGAAGGCACAGTGCTGGAATCCTTTAAACTTGTAGATTTAACGAATGACGGTACGCTTGATATAGTAGCTGGCTTTTCGAGCGGAGACAGTGGCGAGAACGGAGACCAGAAGGGCCTTATCGTATACTCTTATACTGGAGGAACGCTGGAAAAAATATATGCAACAGGCTATACGGATTTTGTTGTAGACGATTTTAACCATAAAAAAATGGATTTGAACGGAGACAATCTAAATGACTTGACGATTATCTTGCTCCGTCGTAATGAATTTTTCACCGTCAAAACATTCCAGTTTAGCGGAGGGAGCTTTAAGGAAATCGGATCGCTGGATTTGGACAGTCAGGCCCTAAGTATCTACAATGTTGTCGCTGGCAAGGTGGCTCAAGGTAGGCAGGGGATCATCATTGATACAAAAATCGCCGAGACAACTACGGTATCCAATGTTATCGTGATGGATCAAGGTAAACTCAGAAAGCTCAATCTCATGGATGTTACCTTCAAGGATGCTACCATCGCCAGTGGTGATGTGGACGGTGACGGTATTCTCGAATTCGGGAACTTGGAAAAGCCTAAAGGCTGGAGCAATAGGCCGCTGGATGAAGTTCCGTATTTTGTATCGTTCTATCAGTGGGACGGGGCCAAAGGAACGATTTTCAAACAGCAGCAGTATCGAGATTCTAACGAACAGGTCTACTTCAGGTTACCGAAAGAGCTGCATGGCAAGGTGACTATTGATCCCAAGGTTTCCAGGAAGGATAGCTATTTGCGATTTATTTTGGAGGATACAGACAAAACAATAGCGGAAATTAAATATTTCTCATTGTCACAATGGGAGCGAAATAATGAAGGCTATAGCCAATTGTGGCGAACGAATGCACAGGTAATTGGCATTAAGCGATCCAGTGAACTGGAGCCACGTAAAACCATTAAAGACAAGTTGGGGGAAAGGCAGGTAGAGTAGAGTGAGTAAAGTTTTAATCATGGAAGATGAGGAATCGATCCGTAGCTTTATTGTCATTAACTTGAAACGTAACGGCTTTGAGGTGCTGGAGGCGTCAGAAGGACATGAGGCTCTGAATATTTTGAACACAGTGCGGGACATTGATATCGCGTTGCTTGACGTAATGGTGCCAGGGATGGATGGCTTTGAGGTTTGTCGGAGAATTCGGGAAACGAATGAACGTATTGGCATCATCTTTCTGACAGCCAAGGTACAGGAACAGGATAAGGTGTATGCCTTGTCTGTAGGAGCTGATGATCATGTGAGCAAGCCTTTCAGTCCGACTGAGCTAATTGCCCGTATTCAATCGCTATTGCGCCGCGTGAACGTACATCGTGAAACAGCAGCTAAGGTGTCCTTCCAGTCCGGTCCGTTCACGCTGGATTTGATAGCTAAGCAATTCAAGAAAAACGGGCAGCTGATCGAGCTGACACCGACAGAGTTTTCTCTGATTCAGTTTTTTCTGGAAAAAGAAAATACACCGCTCAGCCGTGATGTTCTACTTGACCACGTATGGGGCAAGGAATATATGGGCGATCCGAAAATTGTAGATGTGAATATCCGACGTCTGCGGCAGAAAATTGAAAACAATCCTTCCGAGCCGGCTTTTTTACAAACCGTGTGGGGACATGGATATAAATGGAAGGGTCAGTCTCAATGATCAAAAGGGGGATTGGCCGACAGATTGTGCTTCACTATTTTTTTGTAGTGTTCCTGGCGCTTCTGTTAGTAGAAGTCATATTTATGTTTGCACTCCGGTCGTATTATTATGACACCATTTATAAAAAGATCGAAAACCGCATTCAAACGGTAAGTGAATTTGCATCCAAATTCAAGGAGTCCGAGCAATCATTACAATCCTATTTGTTAGATTTTTCTCTGCCCAAAACCGAACTACAAGTGCTTGATGAACAGGGAAATGTAATTGATAACTCGACAAATTTTGCTTCAGATCTAAATGTGCAAACAAGTGATGTGACGCAAGCCTTAGCTGGAGATACAGGCAAATGGATTGGAAAGCAACCCGGTACGGGGCAGCAGGTGATGGCGGTATCACAAAAGCTGGACAATATCGTCGGAGATCAGGTGTATATTATCCGGTATACGACTTCGCTGGAATTAGTAAATGACAAGTTGTTCATCATTACACTATTTTCAGTGGGAGTCATGGCAGCTGTGCTGATCATTGTATTTGTGGTGAGTACAGGGCTTGCCAACTCTATTGTCAGACCGATTAACAATATTCGTGATGTATCTGCTCAGATGGCCCAGGGTCGATTTGATGCACGTATCAAAGGCGATTATCGCTATGAGCTGGGAGAACTGGCATCGACGTTAAACTACATGGCTCAGGAGATTGTCAGAACCAATCAGATTAAGGATGATTTTATTTCTTCCATTTCACACGAGCTGCGTACGCCACTTACTTCCATTAAGGGCTGGAGTGAAACGTTAAATTCTGGCGGATATGACCCGGAAGAGACGAAAATCGGGATGCAGATTATATCGAAGGAAACGGATCGGCTGATCGGCTTGGTAGAGGAAATTCTCGATTTTTCCAAATTGGAACAAAATGCCATGAAGCTTGTGATGGGAACAGTTGATCTTCGAGAACTTTTGCAGGAAATTATGCTGAACGTATGGGCCAAGGCTGAGATGAAGCAGATTAAGCTCCAACTTGATTCCGAGGAAACGGCTTATCTCGTTCATGGAGACGGTAACCGTCTGAAACAGGTATTTTTGAACATTGTGGATAATGCCATCAAATTTTCGCATGAGAGCTCGATTATTTATCTGTCTCTTCAACGGATCAAGGGCAATATCGAGGTATCGGTGCAGGATACAGGGATTGGGATTAGTGAAGAAAACCTTGCCAGAGTCAGAGATCGTTTTTTCCAGGTTGACCACCAAAATGGGGGAACTGGTTTGGGCTTGGCAATCTCGCAACAGTTTGTTGAGCGACACCATGGTCAGATGCTCATCAGAAGTGAACTGGGCGCTGGGACTACTATTACAGTTTCATTGCCAGCTTTGCAAGCTGAGTCATCTGTGGAAACATCACAACTCTCAGAAGGGCAGATTTAAAGCCAAATGTAAGATCGCAATATAAAAACAGCCAGTCCTCACTAAACAGAGGGCTGGCTGTTTGAAATTTAGAGGACAGTTATGAAGTAAAGCCTTCCGCACGTAAGCGCGTGTTACGCTCGTAGACTTCTTTTAGCAAACGAGTAGTTTGCGGTCGTACTGCCATTTTCCCAAATACCGTTTCATTGGGCCCGATTACCACAATATCGCTCGGATTACCTTTAATCACTGCGCCGTCACGAATCACAGCACCTTCACCGATAATTGCGTGCTCAATATGCACATTGCGCCCAATACGTGTGTCAGGCATAACAATACTTTCCTTGATGGTTGAGCCTTTACCCACCTCGACGCCACTAAACACGACAGAGCGCTCAATTTGACCTTCGACTTGGCAGGAATCATGCAGGAGGCTACCCAATGTTTGCATTTTACGACCAGGCACCTTTTGCGCGCTCAGCCTTGTGCGGCGTTCACGTGTATACATCGGCCAATCTTGACGCTGAAGGTCAATTGCGCAATTTTCCTCCAGCAAGTCCATGTGGGAGTCCCATAGGCTTTTAACTGTACCTACGTCCTTCCAGTAGCCCTGGAATTCATAAACGTATAAAGATTCTTGATCCGCCAGCATTTTAGGTATAATATCTTTGCCAAAATCATGACTGGATTGAGGGTCCTGTGCGTCTTCCAACAGGTAATTTCTTAAGTAATCCCATTTGAAGAGGTAAATCCCCATAGAGGCCAAATTACTTTCCGGTTTTTCCGGTTTCTCAGCAAATTCAGTGACGCGCAGATCCTCGTCGGCGCTCATAACACCAAAACGGTGTGCTTCATCCCAAGGAACCTCCATAACAGAAATGGTTGCTGCAGCTCCCTTTTCTTTATGATAGTTCAGCATCTCACGATAATTCATATAGTAAATATGGTCACCAGATAAAATAAGCACATGCTCTGGATTTTGGCTGTCGATATATTCGATATTCTTATGAATAGCATCTGCCGTTCCTAAGTATTCAGCGTTACCTGTATTATAAGAAGGAAGCAGGGTGATTCCTTTGTCATCCGTTTTTGTAAGACCCCACGGAGTTCCGTCTCCAATATGCTCGTGCAAGGATTCCGCCTCATATTGCGTCAGTACACCTACAGTATCAATGTTTGAATTTACGCAATTACTGAGAGGAAAATCGATGATTCGGTAATGACCGCCAAAAGGTACGGCGGGTTTCGCAATCGTTGAAGTAAGGGGAGCAAGACGGCGTCCCTCTCCGCCTGCCAGCAGCATGGCAATGCATTCTTTATTAAACATTTCGTTTCCCTCCCGGTTTAGTTGTCTGTTGTAGTACATACATAAACGGTATGGGGTACTCTTGAAACCATCAGGTATATAAGATTCCCCAAAAACTAAGGTTTATTTTTTTCCTAGTCATTTTTCTGTTCATTGTGGCTAGAATGGGGTAATAACTCAGGTCAGCTTTGACCTAAAAGCGAATGCATTACCGATTCATACATTTTTGATTACAAACATAAAAGGGTGGTGACGTGATGACAGACCAAACTCTTCCGCAACAGACGATATCATCGGAAGATATTTATTTGTTTCATGAAGGAACGCTTTATCATAGCTACCGATCTTTGGGTTCCCACCTTACTGTGGAGAACGGAGAACAGGGCGTTCGTTTTACGGTCTGGGCTCCTCATGCTCTCCATGTCGGGCTTGCTACAGATCGCAACAACTGGAATGGGGAACAGGATTCCTTATATAGGGTTCCCAAATCCGGTTTTTGGAGTCGTTTTTTTCCGGGGATATCCCAAGGAACATTTTACAAATACGACATTACCGGCCCAAATGGTGAACGATTTCTAAAGGCAGATCCTTACGCCATACGTGCTGAAGTGAGACCGGCAACGGCTTCAGTGGTAGCTTCACTGGATGGTTATGTATGGAACGATGCGGCTTGGCGCCGCAAACGTAGAGCGCCTTATGGTAAGCCTCTACATATATACGAGCTTCATTTAGGCACTTGGAAGCAAAAAGCAGACGGTACGTTTTATACATACAGGGAGATGGCTGAGCTTCTCGTACCTTATGTGACTGATATGGGGTATACACATATTGAGTTGATGCCGCTGAGTGAGCATCCATATGACCTTTCCTGGGGCTACCAACTCACTGGGTATTTTGCACTCACAAGCCGTTACGGTGAACCACATGATTTTATGTATTTAGTAGATCGTTGCCATCAAGCGGGAATTGGAGTGATTATGGACTGGGTTCCGGCTCATTTTGCCAAGGATGCTCATGGATTGAGACGATTTGACGGCTCACCGCTGTTCGAATATGCAGACCCTCTCCTTGCGGAAAAGCCGGGTTGGGGAACCCTAACATTCGATTACAGCAAGCCAGAAGTACGTTCTTTTCTGATCTCCAATGCATTGTTCTGGATGGATGTGTACCACATTGACGGTCTGCGTGTGGATGCAGTGACGAGTATGTTGCGGCTGGATTTTGAAAAGCAGGAAGGGCAATATTGTCTCAACTCCAAGGGAGGAATTGAAAATGAAGAGGCTATTGCCTTCCTTCAACAGCTGAATGAGACGGTATTTCGCTATTATCCATATGCACTCATGATGGCAGAGGAGTCGAGCGCTTGGCCGATGGTGACCTCCCCAGTAAGCGATGGAGGGCTCGGTTTTAATTACAAATGGAATATGGGTTGGATGAACGATACACTGGATTATATGGAAACAGAGTTTCATCAACGACCCGAGCGCCATAATTTGCTGACATTTCCCATAGCCTATGCGTACAGCGAGAATTTTACACTGCCATTGTCGCATGATGAGGTTGTTCATGGTAAAAAGTCGCTGCTTGATAAAATGCCCGGCACTTATGAGCAAAAATTTGCTGGACTACGGGCGCTTCTTGGCTACCAAATGACCTCACCAGGTAAAAAGCTCTTATTCATGGGAGGGGAGTTTGGTCAATTTATTGAATGGAAGGATGAGGAGCAGCTTGACTGGTTTTTGCTGGACTATGATAGTCATCGATTTTTGCATGCATATACGAAAGCACTGAATCATTTATATCTTGAGGAGAAAGCATTATGGGAGTTGGACCATTCGTGGGATGGCTACCAATGGATTGAAGCTGAAGACCGTGGGCAGAGTGTGATTACGTATTTACGTAAAGGCAAAAAAACGGGGGATACGCTAGTTGTTCTCATTAATTTTCAGCCCGTGCAAAGAGATAATTATCGCATTGGATTGCAAAAGGCAGGGGGCTATATGGAGTTGCTGAACAGCGATCATAAGGACTTTGGGGGGAGTGGTCAGCTCAATTCCACAGTGATACGAACCTCCAAAATTCCTTACCACGGGCAGCTACACAGCTTGGAGGTGACTATTCCGCCCCTAAGCATCGTTATACTTAAGAAGACACCACGTAGGTCTAAAAAAAGTAAACTAACCCTATAAGGAGGAAGCACATATGAACATTTTGTTTGCGGCAGCAGAAGCACATCCATTTATTAAAACAGGCGGGTTGGCGGATGTGATCGGTGCACTACCAAAGGCACTGCGTCAGGCAGGGTGCGACGTCCGAATCATCTTACCTAAATATGCAGGCATTCCTGATATGTATAAGAAGTCTCTGCGTCCAGTAACGGTCAAGCATGTGGCTGTAGGCTGGCGTGATCAGTATTGTGGAGTAGAGGAACTGACGTTGGATGGGATCAGGGTTTATTTTATAGATAATGAATATTACTTCGGCCGTGACGGTATTTACGGTTATATGGATGATGGAGAACGCTTTTCCTTCTTTAACCGAGCGATTTTGGAAGTGCTGCCTGAACTGAATTTTCGGCCGGATATTGTGCATTGTCATGACTGGCATACGGCGATGGTTCCATTGCTTCTGAATGCCGATTATCGACATTTGCCCTTTTACAACGATATTCACACGGTATTTACGATACATAATCTGTTGTATCAGGGTGATTTTCCGTATGAGGTCTTAACGGAGCTGCTTAACTTGGATGGAAGCTATTTTACCCCCGAGGGTGTGGAGTATTATGGCAGATTGAATTTTATGAAAGGTGGGCTTACTTTTTCGGATCATGTCACGACCGTGAGTCCAACCTATGCAAAGGAAATTCAAACGGAATTTTACGGATACGGACTGGAGGGGCTACTTCGTAAATTAGGAGAGCATGGACGCTTAACGGGGATTGTAAACGGAATTGACACTAAAAGCTACAATCCTGCCACAGACAATCTTATTTATACGAAGTACCGTACTAATTTGGCAAAGAAAAAGGAAAATAAGATTGCTCTGCAAAAGGAACTGGGGCTGCCAGTGCGTCAAGACGTACCTATGATCGCGATGGTAACCAGGCTTGTGGACATGAAAGGGCTGGATCTGGTGACAAGAGTGCTTGATGAAATCTTATATTATGACGATATCCAGTTTGTCGTTCTGGGAACAGGGGACCCTGCTTTTGAGCACTGGTTCCGGGAAGCAGCGGGACGATATCCTCTGAAAATGTCAGCCCAGCTTACTTTTAGCGAGCCACTCTCACGAAAAATATATGCGGCAAGTGACATGTATCTTATGCCATCGAGATTTGAGCCTTGTGGAATCAGCCAGCTGCTGGCGCTTCGTTATGGAAGTATCCCCATAGTGCGAGAAACTGGAGGGCTGAACGATACTGTACAGGCATACAATGAATCCACAGGCGAAGGTAACGGATTTAGTTTTACGAACTACAATGCACATGATATGCTGCATACTATTCGTCGTGCTATTCATTTTTATCGCCAACCTGAGCATTGGAACAAACTTACACAGACGGCCTTTGCAGGAGAATACAGTTGGGCTGTATCGGCTGAGGCGTACATGGATATTTACCGTTCGCTAGTAAAGAGCGATTAAACAGGGTAGGAAACCATATTTATGCTAATAAAAAGGGAATTCCTTAGCCAGGGTCTGGCTAAGGAATTCCCTTTTTTGCTGCGGTCAGTCGCCTCCGCCACCACAGCTACTACATGAAGAGCAACTGTTGCATGAGGAGTGGTTCCCGGAATCACCTGAATCGTGATGAGAAGATCCTCCATCATGAGAACTGCCATGGGAGGAATGATGGTGTGAGTGGTGCGTATCCCAGTTCGAGCAGCCGCTGGCGGAGCTACAGCCCGATGTGCTGGCTAGTGCGGCACTATTTGTAGAGTCTGGGTGCATGTGTATGGCAAATTGATCAGGCTGATACCATGAATACCACACAACAGCTAATAGCAGATAGTCAATCTGTAAATAGTTGACTTTGGGCAACTGCTTGCCCTCAGGGTCATCTACAGCTTTTTTTACCCGCTCACGGAGGTGGTTTACTATCTTATGAACTGCTTGTTGTGCCTGCTTTGAAATGCCCATATTCTCACGTATATTCCATCGGTCACCTATCGGTTCCACAGAAGATGTCATTTTGTAATAATGTGAAAGCTCACCGTTCGGTAGTGGATGATTAAAAAAAGTCCCCCACAAACTGGCGCTATAGCGATTCCAGCCAAAGCATTCCACATACAACCAGTCAAACCATGCCCGCTCCTCTGGCATTGGCTGAGAGCCGCCCGAATGGGGGGCATGGTGAAGCATACGGCCAAAAAAAGCTTCCGAGAACTGCTGGTATTCGCGCGTAAACATTAACATTTCGTGCCATAGTTCATCCACATCACTACTGAACATAGGCACCCGATTCATAATGGCGCATAGCATGAAGTATCGTTTTAGCTCATGCCAGCGCCACTCATATTCTTGTTCCGTCAGACTAGGATGGGCTTCCATGACACGTTGCTTTACGTTTTGAGCATAGAAAGCTGGAATGGAACGCTCTAGGAGTTCCTCCAGCTCTGTAATCTCTGGATGACGCTCCTGTGTGAGTGACGAAGGAGACGGGGAGCTAAGGAAAAATGCATTCCGGCGGCGAGTGCTTCTGTTGCCCCGATTCCTGCGTATAGCACGAAATATGAACCAAAAAATGATGAGGTCAACCACAATAAACAACGTCCAAAAGCTGCTCATACTGTTCATGATGGCACTCCTTTCAACAAGAAGAGGATATTTCCGATTTTAGTTTTTGCTATTCAGCAGGGCAAATTCTTTTTTAATCTGTGCCAGCAGCTCAGGATTTGTGATTACATCATAAGCTGTCCATGCCAAGGTTCTCGCCGCCAACAGCATTCCTTCCATTGCGCGGTCCTGCATTGCCAAATCCCTGAATTCTGGTGTATGCAAGGCATGCTTCTCGTCAATAACTTGAATGTACGGATGGATCGCAGGACAATGGAGTGATACATTTCCGATATCCATCGATCCATGATCTTCGCCTTCTGTAATATCTTCTTGTGCAATCCCCGCCTGTATTAAATTTGCGGTAAAAGTGTCAGAGAGTACACGGTTAGTTGCCATTTCATCGTAAGAAGTCTCATAATTGGAGGTTTCCAAACGACACCCGGCTTGTAAAGCAGCTCCTTCAGCAATTTGAATTACCCGGCGGGTAAGCGGGTTTAGTTCTTGCCGCGTAGCGGCTCTCACATAAAATTGGGCTGAGGCGTAATCAGGAATAATATTGGCAGCCTGCCCACCTTGATTAATGATGCCGTGGATACGTACTGTGCTTTTCACCTGTTGCCGAAATGCATTGATCCCGTTAAATGTTTGAATCACGGCGTCCAAAGCATTAATCCCTTCGTGTGGACTGGCAGCGGCGTGAGCAGATTGACCAAAAAACTCAAATTGCACAGCATCAATCGCCAGCGATTTTCCTGATTTTTCGTAGCGGTCGAAGGGATGTGTCATCATCGCTATATCGCAATCATCAAACAATCCAGCCGCTGCCATTGGAACCTTGGCACCGCGTGTTTCTTCGGCAGGCGTGCCGTATACACGTATTTCTCCACCAGTCTCGTCGATGATCGATTTGAGACCAACGGCAGCGCCTGTACTCATCATACATATCAAATGGTGCCCACAGGCGTGTCCCAGTCCTTTCAGGGCATCGTATTCTGCCAAAAAAGCAACGACGGGTCCAGGCTTGGCTGCTTTGTAAGTAGCAATAAAGGCTGTTTCTATACCCAATACGGGTGCCTGAACATCAAATCCGTGAAAAACAAGTTCCTCTTTTAAACGGGCAGAGGCCAGAAATTCCTCGTTTCCAAGTTCAGGGTTTGCGCCAATATATAGCGAAATGTCCTTAAACCGTTCGGCATGCTGCTCAATGGTGTGTTGAATGGTCTGTTTAAAATCCATGCTGAAAACTCCTTTATATAAGCTGTAATGTAGGTCGTGCGAAAGATGAACTAAATTTGTACTATAACATTCATTGCATAATCATGCATATTCATTTATAATGACACAATCTTATTTATTATAAAGAATTTAAGGAGAGAAAAAAAGATTGAAAAAGGCATATCGTTTTACCGCCCTGGTTTTGACGGCGGTTATCTTGCTGTTGGCTGGTCTTCCCATGCTCAATGCATACGGAACGGAAGCAAAACCACAGAAAAAACTTGTAGTGGGCATGAGTGCCGACTTTCCGCCGTATGAGTTTTATAGAGTCATTAACGGTAAGAAAACCATTGTTGGGTTCGATGTGGAGATTGCCAAGGAAATCGCCAAGGATCTGAACGCAGAGATGGTCCCAGAGGACATGAGCTTTGATTCCTTGCTGCCTGCTCTGCAAAGTGGTCGTGTAGACTTGGTACTGTCCGGTATGACACCGACGGATGAGCGCAGAAAGAGCATTGATTTTTCGGATGTGTACTATCACTCCAAACAAGTCATTATGGTACGCCCGGAGGATAAGGACAAATATTCAACGATGGCTGCTCTGAAAGGAGAGAAGCTCGGTGCACAGAAGGGGAGTATACAAGAAGAAATTGCACAAAAAGTGCCTAATGCTTCGGTTACCTCGTTGGATAAAATATCCGATCTGGTACTCGAGCTTCGGACCAAGCGTGTCAACGCAGTTGTAATCGAAGATACCGTTGCTAAAGGATACACGCTAGACGGTACCGTAACACTTGCCAAGGCAGTACCTGAAGATGAAGGTGCAGAAACTGCCGTAGGTATCCGTAAAGGAAATACTGAATTGCTTGCCTCTGTAAATAAAACGTTGGCTCGCCTGAAAGCGGAGGGGGCGATTGAGAAGTTTTCTACAGAAGCGAGTGCACTGTCTGCCGACAGACAGGTTTCTTCGAATAGTATTGTAGATATATTTATGAAATACCGTAGTCTTTACGCTACGGGTCTTGGCTACACTCTGTTGTTGTCTGCACTCGGAGTATTGTTTGGGTTCATTATTGGTCTGATCATATCCTTGCTGCGAATGAGTGGTATACGTATCATTGAGTGGTTAGGTACCACATATGTCGAGATCCTTCGCGGTACACCTATGCTGGTACAGCTCATGATCATTCACTACGGAGTTGCTTTGACGCTGGGTATCAATTTTACCCCACTCCAGTCGGGTGTGATCACATTGTCTCTGAATAGCTCGGCATATTTGGCTGAGATTTTCCGTGCGGGTATTCAGGCCGTAGACCGTGGACAGATGGAAGCTGCCCGTTCGCTCGGGATGGGGCGAGGCAAAGCAATGCGTCATGTCATTTTACCGCAAGCATTTAAATCTATATTGCCTGCTATTGGTAATGAGTTCATTACCATCATTAAAGAATCATCTATTATTTCGACCATTGGGATGGTGGATATTATGTACCAAGCCCAGGTCATTAAGAATATTACCTATGAAGGATTAAGCCCGTTCGTAATCGCAGCCGCTATTTATTTTGTAATGACGTTCAGCTTATCCAAGCTGTTGGGTTTATGGGAAAGGAAGTTGAGAGCCAGTGATCACCGTTAAACAACTGCGTAAATCGTTCGGTAAAAATGAAATTTTAAAAGGCATTGATATAGATATCGCTAAGGGTGAAGTAGTCGTCATCATCGGACCGAGTGGTTCGGGAAAAAGTACGTTTTTGCGTTGTTTGAATCTGTTGGAACAGCCAACAGAAGGGGAGATTTTGTTTGAGGGTGAGCCGATTACTGCCCGTGGTCATAACATTAATGCGACCCGGGAGAAGATGGGAATGGTTTTCCAGCATTTTAATCTGTTTCCGCACAAAACGATATTGCAGAATTTGACACTTGCACCAACGCAGGTGAAAAAGCAGTCGGGGAAAGAAGCAGAAAAAATCGCGCTGGAACTCCTGCGAACCGTAGGTCTTGAGGATAAAAAGAACACCTACCCGAACCAGTTATCCGGCGGCCAAAAGCAACGTATTGCGATAGCACGTGCCTTGGCCATGCAGCCGCACGTAATGCTGTTCGATGAGCCTACTTCTGCTCTGGACCCTGAAATGGTTGGAGAGGTTCTAGACGTAATGAAGAAGCTCGCTGAAGGCGGCATGACGATGGTGATCGTGACGCACGAAATGGGCTTTGCCCGTGAGGTAGGGGATCGGATCATCTTTATGGACAACGGGCAAATTATAGAGCAAGGCACGCCAGAGCAAGTTTTTGGTACTCCAAGCCATGATCGTACTCGTGACTTTCTTGCTAAAGTACTGTAAGAAAATGCTTTTATAAAATATTGACAAGGCCCTTCTCGTGACGATGGTTCACGGAGGGCTTTTCTCTTTTTGTCACCATATCTCCATATTTCCGTAACAAAAAACGGATTCTTAATGACAAAATTGTAATGAGTATAGTATGATGTTCAATGTTCCCAACATTTTCATGCAGATAAGGTTACAAAATTGTGATATTATGCAGTAAGCCAAAACTTACCGAGGCAGCACTTATGATAATAAATACTTAGGAGCTGGGCTCAAACTATGGGAAGTGCGGGGGACGTAATAACGGCCATTATTCCAATACATCATAAAAAGTGTGGAATATGACCTAGGGGTGAATTGCGCAGCATAGGGCTTCTCCTGAGCCCGAATCCGACAGCTAACCTCGCAGGCATAACAGAGGAGGTACATATCTTTGAAACGCTTAAAACATATTGGAAAAGCTATGAAATTTGCGGTGCTTGCCGCAGCAATTGCAGGGCTGGCACAGACAACTGGAGTAGCAGATGCTGCTTCGCTTCATACTGCTAAAGAAGGCGATACCTTCTTTTTGCTTGCCCAACGTTATGGAGTATCAGTTGATGAATTGACGAAGGCTAACCCGAATATTGCGTCCAACAACATATACGCAGGTCTGCAGATTAAAGTGCCAGACGAAAAAAGTGTGGAGGCGGCTTCGGATTCGAAGCCACAGCTTCTTACGGAAAAAGCAACAGCGAATGAGAAGCCAACAATTGAAGCATGGGGTAAGACATTCAATTATAGTAAAGTGGTTGATGTTAAAGCAACGGCATATTCTGCCGCAACCGATGAAAACGGCAAATGGGGTGCAGTTGATTACTATGGTAATCCGCTTAAGCTAGGTACTATTGCGGTAGACCCGAGAGTCATTCCGATGGGAACCAAGGTACTTGTTACAGGCTATTCCCATCCCGGCTTGCCGGACCATTCTTTTGTGGCCGTGGCCCGTGATCAGGGCAGCGCCATTACCGGGAAGCGGATTGATATCTTTATCCCTGGCAATAAATCATTCGTAAACGACTTCGGTTTTCAAGATGTGAAACTGTACGTCATTGATAAATAACATTCTGCCCTAGAAGTGTTTTGAATAACATAATAAGTATTATGTAAACTTATTATTGTGTCGTATAACATAAAATTCGTAACTGGGATGATATTTTATCATGGCCAGTTGCTTATCGCTAAAAAATGCTGTCTTACAAGCAGAAATATTCTGCTCGTCAAGACAGCATTTTTACGTAGTTGGAGTTTATCGTCGAAGCTTAGCATACTCTTATTGTCGTTCCGGTGTGTGAAGCAGCCGGGGGACTGTGACGAATTTGTAGC
Organism: Paenibacillus ottowii; assembly: GCF_050516475.1. Lineage (NCBI taxonomy): Bacteria > Bacillati > Bacillota > Bacilli > Caryophanales > Paenibacillaceae > Paenibacillus > Paenibacillus ottowii. Next base: position 4,730,448 of record NZ_CP191577.1, read on the forward strand.
CCTTAGCTTTTAGAGAGTGGATTAGGCCTGGCAAGGCTTGGACAGTACCTTGCAAATTAGAACTTTGGCCTCCACCTGCATGCATTAAAATAATGGAACCAGGCCCGGTAGCCGGGATTACGTTACGTTGAATTTGTGTTTTGCTTAATCCCTTCCAGTCTAGAGAATCCACATTCCAATTGACAATCATGTATCCATGACGACGTGCCCACTGGATTTGAGGCTCCGTGATTTCACCATAGGGTGGTCGTATCAACCTAGGTCGGAAGCCTGCGCTCGCTTCTAAAATGCGTTCTGTTTTTGTAATCTGGTAGCGGAATCGTTCGGGGGTGGCCTTCCTGAAATCCGGATGAGTATAGGAATGGTTTCCTATAGCATGACCCTCACGGATGATACGGCGTATGATCCCCGGATGTTTTTCAGCACGATGACCGACGATAAAAAAAGTAGCTTTGATGCCGTTTGCGTGTAATACGTCCAAAACCTGCGGCGTATACCTTGAATCGGGCACATCATCAAAGGTTAAGGCAATTTGGCGGGTGTGCGGGCCGCACATTTTAAAAATGTCCGCATGCTTTTTTCGCAGCACCGCTAAGGTTGGAGCAGCTCGATCTTTTCTTGGATGTTCAGTAGTAGCGGCAGCAGCTTCCTTGGGATGGGGCGTTCCAATATAGGGAGGCGTGTCCGCGTATACGGGAAAACTTGAAAATGCTAGTAACAGCGCTAAACACGGCAAAGCTCTCCTGTACCGCATTTATATTCCCCCTTTCCGTGCAGTGGTACCTAGTGGTGCTCTCAGCTATTATGTACCTGTCCTATCAAAATTATGCTGCTGATGAGTGAAGCTCTATACAACTGAAGAGAAGTACATCATGAAATGGATATCCGTGAAAATGACGAAGGAAATGCACATTCTCATAAACATAAGCAAAAACTGAAGCATTTTCGTAAGTGTTAGTCATACAAAGGATTCGGTATACCGTGATAGCTGGTGTATAATGGGGATGCTATCTATAATGATACAGACTGAGGGAAGGATGGATAAAAGTGACCGACTTGTTTACTCCTTATCAATTAAAGGGGCTTTCATTAAGAAATCGGATTGTCATGCCCCCCATGTGCCAATACAGTGTGGAGGCCAAGGACGGCAAACCGACGGAATGGCATTATGTCCATTATGTAAGTCGCGCGGTAGGAGGGACTGGGCTCATCATAGTGGAAATGACAGCAGTTCATCCGGATGGACGCATTACGGATCGTGATTTGGGCATTTGGAGTGACGAACATATTCCTGCATATCAAAAAATTGTAGAGGAAGTCCACAAGCATGGTGCCAAAATCGCCATTCAATTAGGCCATGCTGGGCGCAAGGCCGAAGACGCTGAGTTACCTGTAGGTCCGTCCTCGATCCCCTTTAGTGAGCGATTTAAAGAGCCGCACGCTTTGACGAGAGCAGAAGTCAAGGAACTGGTTCAGGCTTACAAAGAGGGGGCGCGCCGAGCGGTAGAAGCTGGCTTTGACACGATAGAGATTCATGGCGCTCACGGATATCTGATCCATCAATTTCATTCCCCATTAACAAATACCAGAGAAGATGAGTATGGGCAGGATTTGTCACTGTTTGGTGTCGAGGTCATACATGCTGTTAAAGAGGTGCTTCCTGCTGATATGCCTTTGCTTATGCGGATATCTGCCAAAGAATATGTACAAGACGGATATGATGTTGAATACATAGCAGCCATAGGGGAACGATATCGTGATGCGGGTGTGGACATTTTCCATATTTCTTCTGGTGGTGAGGGTCCGATTGGCTCTAGCGGAGGTCCGTCTGCGCGTGCTGGCTATCAGGTGGATTTGGCTCATACCATCCGTGAAAAACTGAATGTGCCTGTCATTGCTGTCGGCTTATTGGATGATTATGAGGATGCCCGTCGAGTCGTTCAGCAGAATGAAGCTGATCTGGTAGCTATAGGGCGTGCTATGCTGCGTGATCCCTACTGGGCGCTGCATGCATCACGTGAGCTAAAAGTACAGGCGGATATTCCAGAGCCTTATTTACGCGGCTTTTAGATAATTTTGAAACCTCTTTGCAAAGCTTGCGTAAACATGTGTACAGAGCTTAAAATTTAAGCATTCAACTCTAGGAGGAACTTCACATGTCTATTTTCAAACGATTAAGAGATCTTACAATGTCCAACATTAACGCCATTATCGACAAGGCAGAAGATCCAGTAAAAATGACGGATCAATACATTCGTGATATGCAAGAGGATCTGGAAGACGCAGAGAAAGCGGTAGCCGCTCAAATTGCGATTGAAAAGAGATTCAAACAGCAATATGAAGAACAGGCAGCTTTGGTGAAAAAACGCGAAGAACAGGCTCACACGGCTGCAAAAGCACAAAATGTGGATCTTGCTCGCCGTGCGTTGGAAGAAAAGAAATCTGCCGAGCAAAAAATGAACGAGTTCAAAGCTGGTTATGAGCAAAATAAAGCTGCAGCTGACAATCTGCGCGGTAAGCTGGATGAAATGCGTAGACAGCTTACAGAAATGAAAAACAAGCGCGAGACACTGGTTGCCCGTTATAACGCAGCTAAAGCACAGACTGAAATTAACAAAGCGATGAACGGCTTTAGCTCTGATACAGCAACAGCCGGATTGAAGCGTATGGAGGAAAAAATGCTGCAAGCAGAAGCGCGTGCTGAAGCGAGCAACGAAATGGCTTCCAAGGAAAAATCGCTGGATGAAGAATTTAAAGAGCTGGATAAGAAAAGCGCGGTGGACGACGAACTTGCTGCGTTGCTGAAGCAATACGAAAACAAATAAGAACTTTTTTAAGTATTGCCGCTAGTGTAATCTCAGTAAGCGAAGGAGAAATGTTTTCTCCTTCGCTTTTCCCTGCCTAGGGGCGTAAATCAATATAGGTAGTCAAGAAGATGTGGAGGATGGTAACAGATGCATTTTTTGGAAACGATGAAAGCGATGCTAGTATGGACGGGTGCGGGAGCTATTTTGCTGTTCGTATTAATGTATGTCGATTCTTTATTTACAAAGTATAAGGATTTTGCCGAAGTCAAAGCCGGAAATATGGCCGTAACGGTACGAATGATTATGAAGCTGATTGCACAAGGATATATTTTATCAGGTTCGATTGCTACAGCTAATAATTTACTTGAAGCGCTTGTGTATTCTGTGATTGCCTTTATTATCTTACTTGTTTTGGAAGTGATTGTGCGTCTGCTGTTGCGGTATTGGGCTCAGTTTGATCTGGATAAAGGGACCCAGGAAGGTAAAATTGGTTTTGGCCTGTTTTCAGGGGCGTTGCATTTGGTTGGTGCCTTGATCATTACTGCATGCTTCTAGGCAAAGAAAGGAGAGCATAGGACCATGAGTGTATGGAAACGAATTTCGAATCTATTTGCCAAGCCTGAACCGCCGAAAGCGGAAAAAAGCATGCTTGACTTACATCCTGGGGATATTTGTGAGGTATCGCTTGTCACCTATGAGGTGGTAGGTCGTGTACATAATCGTGCCCGGAATGCCGTTGTTTTGACGCTTCAGGATGGTAACCAAGTGAGTTATCTTCATATCGAGGAAAGAGAAACACTGCAATTCGGACTATATCAGGCCATCGACGGCAGACTAGACAACCCGGAGGAAGTACCAACCATTTTAGAGCTGGATGATACAACTTATCATTTGGAAGAACAGTATTTTGGGAATGTTACCGTTATGGGTCGTGCTCCTTTCCGACAGGGTGGAGAGCAATATGTTTGGCAGTACCAGTCTGATGATTACCATTTATTGCGGGTAGAGTGGCAGGACGGTCGCTTTATGCTTTATGAAGGAGAAGAAGTGATTACAGGAGACGTCAAAGTTATTCGGGCAAGCTAGGAGAGGGTTACACATGAGCAAACGCACCTGGCATTATGCACTAAAGGTCATTGTGGCGCTGAGCTTGTTTATATCCGTACTAAGCGGCTGCGGTGCGCCAAATGTAAAAGATACGTATCCGCTGGAATCCGTTAGTGGTAGTGGGAATTCGACCTCGTACGTGTATCGGGCAGCAGGCAAAACAGTTCCCGAAGTAGCGGAGGAATTGAAAGAACAGCGTACACCGGAGCAAATATCACCTCAAAGCAATGAGCGGATGTTTCTGGTATATAGCGATGAGTGGTATCATTTGCAGCAAGATCCAGCTAAGAAGGAAGATACACTCATTGAAATTGACAGTAAAAAGTATGTCGAGCAAAATTACAGTTCCAGCTTTCTAAAAGGATACTTAACTGCAACCGTGCTGGATGCTCTGTTCGATTCGTTGCGGGGGTCTGGCTCCTATCGAGGTTATTCGAGCAGAGATGTATACCGACCTTCACAAGGACAATATCATGCTCCAACAGCACAGGAGAAAAAAGCGATCCCGCCGATAACGGTGGAGCGAAAGGGCTCAGTTACCCGTAGAGGAAAAAATTCAGATTCAAGCGTCGGATCAAGTGGAAGCCTATTCGATAGAGGCTCCAGCAGTTCACCAAGCAGAGGCTCGATTTCACGTGACCGAGGCAGCAGTGGCGGCTCCAGCATATTTGGTTCACCACGTAAATCGTATAGTAAGCCTAAAACACGCAGCGGATCAGGTAAAATTAGTCGGCGAAGTCGAAGATAATGAGTTATGTTTGCGGAACTGTGGAACTGTGTTGCACAGTTCCTTTTTTTGTTGTTTAACATTTACTAATATAAATTGAATGGATGTTTCCTCACTTCGATTTTATGGCCGTCTACTTTGACCTATGAACAGAGCTAATGTGCTCAATGCCATCCTCTTTAATGATGTTGCTTTTTTTGATATGGAGATGACGAGCTATCCTTTCTATAGCACCCATCCGTGGTTCAGAAAGTCCGCTCTCCCAAGCTGAGATTGCTTTATTGGTAACCCCAGCGATCTCAGCAAGCTCTTGTTGAGTTAATTGATATTTTATACGTAATTTTTTAAAATTGTCACTTAAAGCCACTATAATCCCTCCACCCCAAATTAAGTAGATTATAACCTTGATATCGAAAAAAAACCAACATCATACATTAGCAAAAAACAACGTCACTCCCTTGGGTGACTTTTTTAGCATAAAAGGATGTAGAATTTGAAGAAAAAAGCTAAATGGAAAAAAATTTACCTCACATTGCACAATAATTGCCAGTTTACTAGATTATTTCATTGCCACATCTATTAGTAAAATATACAATTACATCAGGCGAAATAGGAGGATGATGTAACTGTGTTATCTGCTCTTTTGTATATTTTACTTGGTTTTTTCGATGCTTTAGCGGCAGTTACTTTGGTCTTGAAGCTTTATATGCTTCCTGTGTGGGAAAATCGAAGAAAAATACTTATCTATGCAATTGGCATAGCTTTGTTTTCCTATCTCATGCGAGAGGTTATAGGCATGCCTAAATTAGATTTTCCGCTTCAGTATTTGATAATGGTTCTCTTCTTAAGATTTGGTTTGGGGATTAAAACATATCTTGCAGCTTTTTCTGCAGGTTCTGGTCTAACAGCTTACATTAACCTACAGCTATTTGTATATATTTTTGCAAATTTTTTTGGAGTAGCACAACCTGGTATTATTAATAATACATCTGGTTCTTCCATTTACGTTATACAGCTAGCTTCTATTTTTACTGCGTACTTTATTTCTTTTGTCATGGGGAAATACAACTTTGGTTTCTCATTTATCATTCAGCCCCCACATGATTTTTTGAAAAGTGAAAATTACCTATCACCCCTCAATAAAATGTTCATTATAGGTTCCCTAATATCATTTGTCACTATTCTTGTTACTTTGTATATGCTCTATAACTCCAATACGATAGGACTACTTTCTATCTCGTTGTTAACTTTCGGAATATCGTACTTCTTTTCAGAGAAAGGAGATTACGAAGATGCTAGAAACGCTATCGAGGCACATCGCATCAGAAATAAAGAAAGCTGATCCAGATGGACCTACAAGTGTAGAAGTGATGGAATATGCGATTGGTATAAAAATTACCGAAATTTCGGCAGTACTAATGGTCGCAGTTATAGCCTGGATAACAGGACATTTTTGGGGAGCATTACTAGCTCTGGCTACGATCATGTTTGTAAGGAGATTTTCAGGAGGGGTACACTTCAGCAACCTTACCCTTTGTGTCTGTTTTACGACAGCCGTATGTGTAACTATACCTTTTGTTTCCTTAAGTTTATCAACAATTTTGATAATTAATGCTTGTTCATTATTAGTGTTTGTAGTATATGCTCCCAATCATTTTATCTATATTAATAAGACCAAATATCACAAATATTATAAAACGATATGTATTTTGGTTTGCATATTTAATTTTTTTGTACAATCTCACATAATATGTTTATCTATAGTTATACAAGCATTCAGTATTCTTCCTTTATGGAAAGGAGGTGAGCGAAAATGGATAAGAAATTGGCGAGAGCTTTAAGTATAAGCCTTGGTAAATACGCTAACGAGTCTACAAAAAAAGAAAAAACAATATTCGGCGCTAAATCAGTACCAGCTGAGTTGAAGAAAACTGAAAAGAACTGAATTTAATGGAAGAGGGAAAGCGAATCCTAGCCACTCAATTGCTTGATGACAATTCACTTGGAGATTGCTCTTTTTTTTGTGAGAATCACCTAGTTGCGATTGAATTGTGGAAGCCTAAAAGCAATTATCACATCCCGCTTTTTCATACTTCTCATGGAAGATTTACAGTTCCCACCACCCTCCATGAATGTTCCGTAGGCTTACCCACTTTTTGCAATTTGGACGGATCTAATTTAGTTAACATAACACAAGTGGACAAGATCGTTACGGGAGATTATGGAGGGGGGCAGGTTGTTTTTAAAAATCAAGACATTAAAGAAAGTATAAATTCAGCAAATTTATCTCGGTGGAAACAAATATATGAGAATGCAATGAATGCCGATAGAGAAATTCGTTATATTTTCGGATCGGAAATTAAGATAGTGGGTAAAGCAGCGGTGAGCGGTTTTTTTAAGGTAGGGAATATGCTTAGTATGGATATGTGGGAACCTAAAAAAAATTATTATGTACCACGTTTCCACTCTGGAGATCGCTCTTATACAATCGGGCTAACGGCCCAGGCTTGTAGGGAAGCTTTTTCGTATCTATATCCAGCTTATAAAGACACCCTGATCAATCTAGAATTGGTTTGTGAGATTGAATGTAACGCATTTGGAGGTTTGGTACGATTCGCAGGATCCGACTTCACTTGCTCTATGTCTCATAATAAACTTAAAGCACTTAAAAAATTGTGGAAATGACCCGTGAAAATTCAGGGGTCATTTTTATCATCATATTTGAATGAATAAGTCAATAATCAGTTAGACTAGGATAAGCCGGACAGTTTCGATTTAATTCGACATATTTCCCGTTTTTAATCATCTTCTATGTGATAAAATTTGATTATGAAAAAAATAACAATCTTTTAAAATAAGATATAAACAATCTACATATAAGAAAAGGAGGAGGAAAGCAGGATATATATTGTAAATGCCGGCATGTACAAAAGGCTCGAAGGAAATGCCTGTTTGTCAGGCAAGTTCCCACTCATATAAGTCCTCAGCTTTACACTCCAATATTCTAGAAATGAGGACTGCCGCCTCGAATGACATTTTGTCACGTCCCGCGATCCAGTTGGATATTTGTTGCCGCGAATATCCAGTTCGTCGGGCGAGCCAAGATTGAGTGCGTCCATGAGATTTGAGCTCCTCTTTCAAAAGGCATTTCCCCCGAGTAAGTTTTTGCACCTTACTTGCTCCTAACAGGGGAAAGTGTTTCGTTCAGAAGTATACAGGTAAATTAGTTTTTTATCAATTATATTGTGGAGTTGATTGGATGGTCGCAGATAAAAATGAAAATGTCACTTGCACTAGCTCTTATACAATAAAGATGGCACGACTCGCTTCAGGATATAGTGAGTTAGTAGCCTGCAATATACTTGGTATGTCGATGAATGAATTAAAACATATAGAGGAAGATTCCTCCGATTTAACAATAGCTCGAGCGCAGCAAATGTCCTCGTTATATAATGTTCCACTAGATTCGATCTATTTCGGTAAAAATAATACAACCTAGAGAAATTACGTAATCTTTTGCAAAATCAAAACTAAAATCTACCCAAAACAGCCGTGATATGTTATTCAGGCTGTTTTTTGGCGGATCAAGATTTGCCGCAATTCAAATAAACGCTGTCCGGATTTGCCAGATAACGGTTTTAGCGTTATAACAGAAAGAGGTATTTTTTTTAAAGAACGGAGTGAGAACATGAATCAGACGCCTTTAAACACAGAAAAATTCCAACGTAAAGCAGTTAAGGTGGAAGAGGCACAAAGCAGGATAGCTAGCTATGTTCAACAGGGAGAAAGGGAGGATGTAGGGCTGGAGCAAGCGCATGGTCGCTATCTGGCAATGGACTTGACTGCACCACATCCGTATCCCCGCTTTCGTCGCTCTGGTATGGACGGCTATGCCATTCTTGCCTCTGACACTGAAGTCTGTTCGACCGGTCAGGAAATCTGGCTACGCGTGATTGATGAAATTCCTTGTGGCACCGTATCGGATAAGCGGGTGGAGACAGGAATGGCAGCCCGCATCATGACAGGAGCACAACTACCTGAAGGGGCAGACACGGTGGTTATGCTGGAGGCCACACAGCTGCGTGAGGAAAATGGACAAGTATACGTTGGCTTGAAGAAGCGTATGGAAGCTGGCAAAAATGTGACGCAAATTGGTCATGAGATTAAGGAAGGTCAGCTTTTGCTCAGTAAGGGAACTCATATCGGAGCTGGGCACGTCTCGGTATTAGCTACTTTTGGTGTACATCGGGTGCCCGTTTATAGGAAGCCAAGGGTGGCCGTTTTCTCTACAGGCTCAGAATTGCTCGCAGTGGACGAACCGTTACAACCAGGGAAAATTCGAAACAGTAATACATATATGCTGGCTTCTCAAATTAGAGAGGCAGGAGGAGAGCCGTTCATCCTGCAAGCCATTCATGATGATTTGAACCTTGCCCGTACTTCTGTCCGAGAAGCGATAGCAGCCTATGATATCGTGGTTACGAGTGGTGGAGTATCGGTGGGGGATTATGATATCATGGGTGATCTCGTACGACAGGAAGACGTAAATATGCTGTTCAACAAGGTTACGATGCGTCCAGGCAGTGTAACCACAGCCGCAGTGATAGACGGCAAGCTGTTATTTGCGCTCTCAGGCAATCCCGGCGCTTGTTTTGTGGGTTGTGAGCTGTTTGTACGACCGACTATTCAAATGATGTTATCTTCGGCACATCCGTATTTGCAAACCTGGACAGCAAAGCTGAGAGCAGATTATACGAAGGTAAATAACTATACTCGCTTTGTCCGCAGTTCTCTAGAGATACGAGGCGGGCAAGTATATGCGATTCCTGCGCGAGTAGATGAATCCAGTGTCATGGTTACGATTAAGGACAGCGATTGTCTGATCGTGATTCCTCCCACAACAGAAGGCTTGCGCGAAGGTGAAGAGGTGCAAGTACTGGTGCTTCAAGGTGGACAGGTGACGTGAATACAAAAAGTCCATTTGTATGTCAAATCGTCGGCTTCAAAAATACAGGAAAAACAACCTTCCTCGGAGGTTTAATTCGTTATGTGCAGCAGTCAGGACTACGTGTAGCAGTGATCAAGCATGATGGACATGAATTTGAGATGGATCATGAGGGAACAGATACGTACAAGCACCGACAGGCAGGCGCCGAAGGCGTAGCGATTGTCTCGGCAGGAAGAACAGCCATTTTAGAGGAACATACTCGGCCTGTGATCGGACTCATCCGACATTTTCAGGCCTATGACTGTGTGTTGCTGGAAGGCTTCAAACAGGAAAATTATCCAAAGCTGGTCATGGTGAGAGAACAATCAGATGCCCAGCTTGTTCAGGAGCTCGCAAATGTACAGGGAGTAGTCGTTTGGAAGAACCACATGGATTGGGCTCAGGGATATTACTCAGATGAAAAAACGATGCAAATATTTCCTGCCAATGCCAGCAACCCGGCAGGTCGCTGGCTGCTCGAACAAATTCAGAGGCACAGAGCAGGATTCCAGACAGAGCAGAGTTGAGAGGGCCATTATTCGGCTGAGTCAGTCCGAGTCTCTATCCGTCGTTCGATCGCCTGAGACATTGTTTTGTCAGTCAGGTGGGCATAGACTTCCGTTGTTTCTGTCGAAGCATGACCCAGCTGTTCTTTGGTTTTGTAAATATCATTTTGTAAATAATAGTCAGTAGCAAAGGAATGACGGAGCTTGTGAACGGTCAAATACGGCTTGCCAAACCGCTTGGCATACTTGATGATCATGGCTTGAATCGCTCTTTTAGTCATCCGTTTGCCCTCTGTACTGCCGTTGGGACGCGCGACAAAAAGAGCTTTTTCTTTTTTTGGAGCACGATAACGGGTATGTCTTAAGGATAAATAAAGTACGAGATCATCTTTGGACTGCTCGCGGAAATAGACTGGCGTTTTAAAAGTTTCGTCGTTATTTCCTTTGCGGTACACATACAGTAATTTATTGTTTATATCGAGATCATCGATGTTCAAGTTGACGATTTCGGATACACGCAGTCCTGAATTCAGTATAAGACTTGCGATACAGGCATCCCGCTCCTTGTTTAATTCATAGGAGTACAGGGCTTGCTTGTTGTCGGCCAAATCTTTTCCGTAGCCTTCATAAATATAGCCGATAAATTCAAGCAGCTCATCCTCTTCCAATATTTTGCCTTTGAGCTTGGCGGCTGTATCCTTGGGTTTATGTACACGCTTAATTTCGACTTTGGCCATAATATTGCGCTTGAGCAATGGATAAAAGTTTTCATCCTCAGCAATTTGACTCAAATAATGAAAGAGTGAACGCAAGGACGATAGCTTGCGTGAAATGGTGATACGGGAATTGGAGCCTTCACTTTTAGTAGACAGGAACAAGCGAAAGCCTGTAATGCTATCCATATGAAGTGTCTCTAATTCTTCTAGCGTAACTTGGGCATTCGTGTCTCCAGCAGACAAGCCTTCCGAGCGAAGCCATGAAAAAAAAGCTTCGTAATCCCGCACATATTCCAGCAAAGTAGACGGGGAGAGGTCGGGAAGCTTGTAATCCATAAATTGCTGTACGTACCATGGCAGATCCGGCATCTTTTCATCCAGTTTGCGTCGGTCGATGATCTTTTGTATGTTCATAGGGTCCACCTCGTCCGGTCATAATATATGTATTTTAGCATATTTTGAACAGCACTGGATGGGAAGTCATGAAGTAAAGAATGAACTGAATCGCCAAGAGAGGTGAAGGTATGGGGTATAATATCAAATCAGAATTGAAGCTGTCCATAAAGAGAGTACCTGAGTCGCAGAAGGACATTATTGTGCAGCTCATGCAATTTTATTTATACGATTTCACAGACTATCTGCGAATTGATGTCACTGAGAAGGGAACATTCCCGGCTTATCCAGACCTGTATCAATACTGGGTGAGCGGTGAACAAAAGCTGCCATTTCTGATCTGGAGACAGGATATTCCTGTGGGCTTTGCCCTCGTTGACAGAATGTCTAGCAATCGAGAAGCTGACTATTACATGGCGGAGTTCTTTGTCCTTCGTCCTTATCGGCACAACGGTGTAGGCACCTGGGCGGCTCATGAGCTGTTTGGACGTTTTAACGGGCGGTGGAAAGTGACGCAGATGAGCACGAATAGACCGGCTCAATCCTTTTGGCGTAAGGTAATTGGAAGCTATACGAATGGTGAGTATAGGGAGCAGACACATCCAGTACGAGGGAATGTAAGTCAGTTTTTCAATACATGAAAAATTCAAAATAGTAAACAGCGAAGAAAAAGAGCCGAGGAGAGTATTCTGCTGGCTTTTTTTGTTATCCATTCAATTCTTCTATCTATCCTAAATCGCTCCAGTTAGTACCTTGATTGACTCTATAAAAACGTAGATATACAGTTGCTTGTATCGTTATTATCTCATATATGGGAGCGAGTTCATCAATGCTATAGCCGTGGAATTAAATTGACAGGGGGCTGACCAATTTTCAGGCTTTTATCATTACAATATCAAAGTACTTCTTAACAGGTATTCTTTAATTGTTGGTCTCTGGTTGATTAGTGTTCTTCTTCAGCTTACCGAAACGAATCCGGTCCACCAGATAATATAAGACGGGAGTCACTCCTGTAAAAAGAAGAAATGCCGTCTCACTCCGATTCGTGACTTCCTCTAAGTGGGCCGTAGATTTGAACATATTAATCGACATGACCACCATGGCCACAGACATAATGTAAGAAAACGGTTTATGATCATTCATTCCAGCCAAGTGAGCAAATCCCTTTACGGATATAAGCAGGAAGAGTGAGATCTTTAGATATATACTAAATAGCCAAAAGATAATCAGCAGCGGATCCAAATTTTCAAGGAAAACCCCCGCATGAATATAACGAATTAATTCTAATGTCGGATAGGTTAGATTTGCTGTTAGGTCTGAACCAAATAAGAATAAGCATCCTAGCAGGACAGCAAGTATAACTACAACAGCTGTAGCCGTAGCCCCCATTAGTGATTTCATTAATTTGTCGGTACCTACAAAATACGGAAATAAGTACACAATAAAAGCCATTTCGCTGAACAGGGCCACGACGATCATTGTGCCATTCCATATTCCAGCTGGTTGCCTAGCTGTAACCAATGCAACTGCCATGTCTATATTCATCTCTTTCGAGGCGAATAGGGGGAATGCCAGAACTGAGACTATACTTAAGAAGAACACGCCTTGAGCGCTTTGAAATAACGCAACTGGGCCTGAACGAACCACTCGGGCTACACAAAACCCAAATAAAATTGCTACAGGCCAGTCCGGTGTCCCAGGCAAGTATATTTGTACAACAAAGTCAATAAACTGGCGCATGATAAATGCGGCTGAGAACAGATTGACAAAGATGACGGTTAGAAACAGCGGATAATGGATCCATCTGCCCAAGATGTCCTTTCCGTACTGTCCAAGAAAATGGGTAGGTCTGCGAAGACACAACCTATAAGTTAGATAGGCTATGAGAAGCCCGATTAGACTTCCGAGTAATACCGACACCCAAGACATATATCCGGCATGTTTAACCAAGGGGCTGATGAAAAACCCGATCGTACTTGAGAAAAGGAATTGAGCAAAGAACATGTACACCTGAAGCGATGTTATTTTTCCCATGGGGCCTCCTTCAATCTCCGATGAATAAAAACCTCTGTATGGGCTCAAAAATAAACGAGATAACCAGCCCAAGGGACCATCGATCCTTTAAGGCATAAGTAACTTCCATCCCGGTGAATATGACTAGCCATAAACACGCCAGAATCATGACACTACGCATAGAACGTTTATTTTTCCGCTGGTATCTCCATTCTAAAATACCTACTGCACCATAAACAATGGCGATCATAATCATTTGTCTTCCTCCGTATTCGGTAGGATTATGTTCCACTGAGGTCTCTGCGACGTACCGAACCATTTAACAGAAATATTAACCCTAGGATCTACTCTCACCTGGTCAGCGTAACGCTCTCCCCAGTCGGGCCTAAGGTTTTTCCATTTACCGGGATATCTCCATTTAATATAATCTGCGAACTGAAAAACATCTGATTTCAATCTCTTAGATACAGCCACAGCACGGCGGATGCGGTCTTTGATTTTCTCATTTAGCAGCAGTTCAAGCTTTCGAAGCTCAGTCGGTTCAGTGACATCTATAGTTGATTCTGTTTCCTGAATACCCGCCATTGCCTTACATTCAATTTGAATTGAAATGTCGTCACCATGAACTTGTGCTTTTAAGTGAGTCTTAGCATTCCGGATTAGTAAGTTGACCGGCTTGTTATCCGTAGGAGAATTAACATCATACGAAGAATAGTTGAACTGCTTGAGAACCCATAGAGCGCCTTGCGTCTCCTCGTCAGTTAATTTGCCTATCATTTTACCGTTCCTGATAACTCCCGCTCCATCCGTACCCATCCAATTCTCCTTATTTTCTTCAGTTTCAACGCCTTCTCTACCAAAAACAAGCATGGGAATAACAAGATCACCGCGATTAAAGGCAGACATCAGCATATCCTTCACTGTGACCATTATTGTCTGACGCTCATTAGCAAATTGCGTAAGAATGTCTGACGGGAATTTTTCGAACGTAACAGGAATGGAAATTACACTCTTCGCTTTATTCTCACTAATGAACAGGTAAGCATTAATATGGATCGTCAATTCACGTGCAGAGAAATCGACTACAGGCTTTATCCCCGACTGGGCAAATTCCTTGCCCATTACAATATGTCTCAGTTGACCGAAAGTAACTTTGCGGGGCAAATCGGCTTGTATCTTCCGAAAAGCTTCTCCAACATCTCTGCCTGTTTTTGTTACAAAAGTAAACGGCTTAGACGAAGACCCACCGCCCCCGCCTTTAGAAGTACTTGACAGTCGGTTCGGCAATGGGAATCCCAATGTCATTTCTATACCCTCGTTGGTTCTATCAAGCAACATAACCCTGGCAAATGCTCTGTCATTTACTTCAATCTTGGACCAACAACCGCATAACATACATACAGGGATACATGCCAAAAAAAGTTTTAGGAACTTTAACATATACATATCTATTTTCACTCCTCCTCTTCTCTTGCATGCCCCCAACTTCGCGTCTTCAAACGCTTACTTCGACCCTTACCGTCGAAGAAAGAAGGCCTATTCTTCATCCCCCACCATGGGGCTCTTAAAATAGTATCCTTAAGATCATTCGTATGAAGTGGTGCTATCGGGGATAAATAGGGCAGGTCAAAAGAACGAAGATCGAGCAAATGAAGATAGATTAGAATGATCCCACAGGCGATGCCAAGCAATCCAAATGTACCAGCCAGAATCATGATGGGAAATCGGAGTAGTCTGAAGGCAAGTCCCAAGTCAAAATGGGGGATGATAAAAGAAGCGATACCGGTTAATGCCACAATAATCACCATTGCAGCTGAAGCAATACCCGCTTCAACAGCAGCATTGCCGATGATCAAGGCCCCAATAATGGATACAGACTGACCGATTGATTTAGGAATCCGAACGGTTGCTTCTCGCAGAGCTTCAAAAGACAGCTCCATTAGAAAGGCTTCGATCAGTGCGGGAAAGGGTACAATTTCCCTTGAAGAAGCTACCGTAATTAATAGCCTTTCTGGAATTATATCCGGGTGAAATGTCGTTATAGCTACGTATACAGACGGTAGTAATAGCGAAATGAACAGAAAGAGCAGCCGAATAACCCTAATCCAGTTCGCTGCAACAAACCGCTGGTAATAATCTTCTGCTGACTGCAGCAGCATGAAGATGGTGACTGGTGCAATAAGAGCAATAGGCGTACCGTCCACAATAATGGCTACTCTTCCTTCCAACAGCGCGGCACAGACCACATCCGGCCGCTCAGTAGACTGCAATTGGGGAAAAGGAGAGAAAGGATAATCCTCTATAAATTCCTCTAGGTAGCTGGAGCCGAGAACGGAGTCAATCTCGATTGCAGATAGTCTCTTTTTCACTTCGTCGACTAAATTCTGCTTGCATTTTCCCTGTAAATAAACGATGGATACGGAGGTCTGAGTCTCGGTGCCAATATGCATCAGATCCATCTTGAACGATGGCGTTTTGAGCCTTCTTCGGATCATGGTTAGATTGGTATCCATACTTTCTATAAAAGCTTCACGAGGTCCTCGAATTACTGCTTCATTCGGAGCTTCCTGAATAGATCTCTGTTCAAAGGCTGTCACTGAGAGCGCAAGCATGCGGGACTCCCCGTCCATAAGCAGTAATGCTCCTCCCTCCAACAGGCTTAGGTAGGCTTCCTGCATACTGAAGTAAACACTTTGATGAGCAATTGGGAGCCGCTTATACACAAAGATATGCATGCTGATATCCTCGGCTGTCCAGGATGGGTCAAACTCTCCCACCGTATTCAGTACATGCTGTTCGATGGCTTTTAGATCAATCATTCCTTTGATATATAGAAGGGCGCATTTCAACCCCGCTCCGGCAACAAAGGTATGACTCGCAAGATCTGAAGAATTCGAGAGATGCTGTTTGAGCCAGTCTAATCTTAGATCCAGATCGGCTGTATGCGGCTCCGTACTCTGCTGAGTTGTTACAGGTGTGTCGGAGTTTGGAAGGATAATCTCCCAATTTTTCAATTTCTTCTTAAGCCATTTAAATTGCATAATAGTAACCTCGGTAATCGATTTTTACTTATTTTCCCTCGATACTATTTTTTTATGCACCTTACTGGGGGAAGAATCGAGTGATAATTGCACTTCTGATAAAAATGGAAAGCATGATCGCCAGAAACTGGCCATTGGTGATGCGAATAAGATAGAAGGGAGTATTGGATCGCTTGAACGAAGGAACGAAACCTTAATAAAAGGAAATTGGGATTTTAGCTTTGACATTGGTATGAAAAAGGCAAACAAGCAGAACAAAATAGAGGAGCTGGCAGGTAGTTATACAACGTCGCACGGAATGACGGTTACATTAAAAAGACTAACTTGAATGGTGCAAGGAGTAAGATGTTGAGTTTTCGTTTCGAGACTAAGATAGGGAAGAGATTCACTCGGTGAATCCAAGAAAAACGGGATACAGGGATAGCTTAATGACCTTTGATCATAGAGTTATTGGAAACGGAGAATTGCATTGAAGTTGTACCGTCAAGTACCTGCCTGAGGATAAATTATATTGCTTTGTCCTGGATGCATACACGATTGCAGAAATGGATAGAAGTATTGCTCAAATAGTAGAAAAACTGCTCCTATTAGGGAATAAGTTCGTTTTTCTTTTTAAGGATTTATAAAATTAATGTTAGTTGACTCTTAGTTGGCTTAAAATTAATAGAGTAAAACAGAACGCTTCCTTAAGTTATGTTGAATTCTTGACACTGGAAATATTTTGTTCGGTGAAGTCTAATCGAACAAAAACGCGCCCAAACCTTTGTGGTTTTGCGCGTTTTGCCGGAACGAAATACGGTGTCAGGATGGAATGTTCATAGCGGTCTGAATGTTTTTCAGATCGAGCTGAATTTGCTCTGTAACATGGTAAGGATGGTATAGCCCTCGCTCCATCATGTAGATTGTTATCTTTTCATGGGAGTCTAAGGCTTCGTCGAGCTGTTTCATCAAAATTTGCTTGATTTCGGGGGTGGCACATTCGGTCACGGCCATAGCGTAGTTTCTGACACCGCTCTTGGCGTTCATCAAAAAATCCATTGCGATGACTTCGTCGGTCAGTGTATGAAGCCCTGTCATGTGTTCTAATATTGTGTTCATGTTTTTATCTCCTATAGGTTCATTTTAGACAACACTCCATTGAGCTCCTCAAGTTGCTGCTGTGATAATTGCACGTCTTGCTGCAAAATTTGCGTGAGCTCCGGGTCTGTCACGAGAGCTTGCATGGTTTTGGATTTAGTGTTGCAAACGGTCTTAAACGCAGCTATTTCATGAACCTCCAGCATCTCATGCAAAGCGTAATTGGAATTCATTCGGATTGTCCTCCCATGTATCTATCCATATTCAAGGCTTTAAGACAACTTTGATGCAATTGTCCGTTTTCGTATCGAACACTTCATAGCCCCGCTTGGCCTCGCTGAGCGGAATGACGTGCGTAACAATGTCTCCAGGGTCCACTTTGCCCGAAGTAACCAACTCATACATATACGGCATGTAGTGAATGACCGGAGCTTGTCCGGAACGAATATTAACATTTCGCTGCATGATGTCGCCGAGTGGGAATCCGTTATAACGTCCGCCGTATACCCCAGTGACTTGGATGGTCCCGCCTTTGCGGACAGCCTGAGACGCAATGATAAATGCGCTCATGGTGCCACCTTGCAGCTTCAAACCACTGGCTAGAAATTCGAGATCGCTCATCTTGCCGTCCATTCCTACTGCATCAATCACAACATCGGCACCGCCTTTGGTCATTTCCTTGAGAGTGTTGCCGATATTCTTATCCTGTTCGAAGTTTACGATTTCCACATGGTTCGTTCGCTTCGCATGCTGTAAGCGGTAATCGACATAGTCGACGGCTATGACCCGCTTTGCTCCTTTCAGCCAACAGAATTTCTGGGCCAGAAGTCCGACCGGACCGCAGCCGAGCACGATGACCGTATCTCCATTCTTTACGCCGGCGTTATCTACGCTCCAAAATGCCGTTGTCATGGCATCGGCAATCAAGCTTAACTTTTCATCCGGTTGTTCGCAGTTTTCAGGAATCTTGAAGTGGGTAAAATTTGCAAACGGAACTCGTAAATACTCGGCTTGCCCGCCAGGGTATCCGCCGGTCGTTCCGGAGTAGCCAAAATATGCGCCCATATCCCCGTGTTCGTTTGACTTGTCACATTGGCTTTCCAGCTGATTTTTGCAAAAAAAGCATTCTCCACATGCGATGTTGAACGGGATAATTACTCGGTCGCCTTTCTTTACATTTGTCACACCGGGGCCTACTTCTTCTACGATCCCCATCGGTTCATGCCCGATGACATAGTTTTCTTGAAGGTTAGGGATCATCCCGTGAATAAGGTGAAGGTCAGAACCGCAAATGGCGGTACTGGTAATCTTTACGATCATATCGTCCGGTTTCTTAATTTTCGGATCAGGTACCTCTTTGACCACGACATTTTTAATCCCTTGATATGTTACCGCCTTCATGCTTCATGTCCTCCAATATGTTCATCTGGGGTCCGATCAAACATCCCTTTACGCGACGTATCATCCGGGAACAAATTCATCTGCCCGATCATCACCGTATTTTTCGCCGAAAGCTGGTCGAGTTGGTACTGTTCGTTAAGCTCATAGGGATGAAACCATTTTTTGCGAATCATGAGCTCTGAGACTTCTTGGTGCATTGCAATCCCTTGCTTAAGATGATTGCGCAGCAGCGCTCTTACATCTGGAGAAGCGGTTTCTGTCAGGGCGATGGACAAATTTCGCACACCCTCCTTGGCACGAAGAAGGAAGTCCATTGCAAAAGTCATATCTGCCATTTCCGGCATGTTTAATGAATTAATTGGGTCTAAATAATCGGTATTCATTTGCGTTCCCCTTTAATGTGTTATAGGTGTTGGGCTATTCGGAACAGGTGCTTGGAAAGGAGCTCTTGCATAGATTGCTTGCAGTTCAGCCAACTGTTGTGTGGATTGAATTACGTCTTTCTGCATTAACGCTTTTAACTCTTGGTCAAAAACCAAGCCCTGCATAAGTTTTGACTTAGCGAGGCAGAGCGTTTTAAAATTTAACGCTTCATGCAGTTCCATCGATTCGTGCGACGCTAACGCTGGAGTATTCATTGACAAATTCTCACCTCCTTTTTTCACCAAAGTTAGATTTCCCAACGCATCGCATCTTATACTAAAACTGATTGCTGGAATTGTGTGATCCATATATTCCTATTTAGTCGCAGGAATACAAACAAAATATCAACCGCATACTTATTACTGTTTAAATTAATGATCTTTGCTTAAGGGAGGAGGACACACCTTGCCTAATGGAAACAAAATTGATCTAGCCACTGAAGGTGCAAGAAAACCGGCAGAAAGTGCACTTAACTCGAGCGGCAATACGCTGGAGCAACATGCTTCTAACGCGGTTTCTGAGGTGCAAACGGCTTTAAATCAGGCGATGAACTCGATAAGTAATTCTAACGCGGCAACAAATTCACAAGCTTTGGAGACGGCCCGGCGGCAATTAACTCAGGCAGAGGAATTTTTAGATCAAGCGCAAACTTCAGCAAACGCATTACGTCTGCCGGACCAACAATAAAAGGCTCTTGGCTCAGTTAGACTTTCAGACGAACTACTTGCCAAAGACAACGGAGAGTCACCGTCAAAAGGCTTCGGCTTGCGCCGAAGCCTTTTGTTTTTTGAGATGTCTTGGACATTTTCAAAAAACTTAATTAAATTCGTTATTATTAAGCAGTGAATCTCCATTTATACAATATGCCGGCTTTGATCTCTTCCTGAAGTCAGCCTATCTTCATTTTAGAAATTATATCTACAAAAATTAGCTCATCTACGTATTTGAGCACCGCACACTCATTCAAAAGATTAGTATTACAGGCAGCAAAGTGAAATCCGCATTGCCAATGCGTCGCATGATGCCACTTACCTGCACGGATGTTGATGACTAACCAGCTACAAACTGGTCGGCATCATAAAATTGAGGCGCAACAACCAGCAAGGGTTACTCTACTCTGCGTCTATGTTTTGAAAAAGAATCATTAAGAGCTAGGCATTAGAAAAAGTTTTAAACATATTATAGGTAATATCTGATCAAATATGGTGGGGAGGATATCAAAAAACCTATGTTACCTATGGAAGAATATTTCGGTAAGTTAGAACTCGTTTATTCATTTTATGGAGCTATGCCTACAGGCGTTAGTGTGTCAGAAACCAGGCGTATCTTCATTTGCTTTCCGAAATGGGGAGATGACGTTAGATTTACGGTAGCGGAAATTGTTGAGGGTCAGTTGCAGCCTTATCCTAATTTAGAAACGAATTTGGTAAATCCTTTGAATATCAGTATGTCCTTTATCAGTGTCCAAAGTGTTGTTGCAGATGGAAGGGGAACCCTGTGGGTACTGGACACGGCTGCACCAAATTTTTCTGAGCCAATTAAAGGAGGAGCAAAATTAGTCGCGGTAGATTTAGAAACAAATACAATAAGAAAAGTATATACATTTGCAGATGATGTAGTCTTGCCGACAACGTATCTGAATGATGTCCGATTTGACTTTCGTGTAGGTAAAGCAGGTTACGCATATATAACGGATTCTTCTGCCAATGGTCCAAGCGCTATTATCGTCATAAATTTAGAAAACGGAAATTCGTATAGACGGTTGCATGGAGCAAGCTCAACCTCACCCGATCCGTATTTTGTACCGAAAGTGGAAGGTAAAATTTTGATGAATCGAAACGCGGATGGTTCGACATCTCCCTTCCGATTGGCCTCTGATGGTATAGCCATTTCCCCTGATGGAAAAATGTTATTCTATTGTCCATTAAGCAGTCGCCAGCTATACTCGATCTCAACAGAATCGTTAAGAGACAGAACGATACCGGATTTCAAGTTAAGTGATCTTGTGCAGTATTGGGGAGAGAAGGGGGCATCTGATGGGATGATCACGGACGCAAAAGGAAATGTTTATGCTGGAGATTATGAAAACGATAGTATTCGAAAGATATTGCCGAATGGAATCATGGAAACCATCGCCCATGATCCCAGAATTTTATGGCCGGATACTTTTTCTATTGGTCCAGATCAATACTTATATGTTATTGTGAACCAATTACATCGGCAGGCAAGATTTCATTATGGAAAAGACCTGCGACAACAACCTTACAGTTTACTTCGTATAAAAATTGATGAATTACCTGCTCCTACCTTTTAATAAATATTTCATTTTACAAAGTTTACTTTATTTGCATAGAAAATGCGTTTTCATGACTTTATGGTTATTAAGAATTTGAAGCCTGCCGCTTTGACAGCCTGTTCAAATAACTGGGAACTTTAGTTTTATAACAATGCATGCTGCCACACAATTAGTATCAGTATGTATTGTCAATTTAAGTAATTATAGGGGGGTTATACATATTCCTATGTATACTCAAATTAGACGGTTTACGTTTTTTGAGAAGTTGGAAATCAAGTTGCTTTAAACGGTTTGCTAGTGCTGTTATTTTTGATCTTAAGCACTATACTACATTGTAGACTATCGGTACTCTGTTAAGAGCTAACAGGCAGTTTAATCCTAATTCCGAAAAAACATACTAAACAGTATTTTACTAATTTTATGAATTTTGATTTGTAACAAATTTACCTTCTTCTATCGTTGAATATTTAGGCTCGAATAAGGATAGGAAAGTTTATTCCAAATAAACAACATAATCCGGGTGATACTATTGAGTTCTTTTTTAACTCTAATCAAATTGTACTCAAAAAAATACACCAGTCTATAATTTTTGTGGTTCACTTGAGAATTTGATTCCCTTCAAAGATAAGCTCTTATGTCAAAGTTGTATTGATAATGCAACAAAAATGGATAATGGAGCTGCAAACTGGCGACGGTAACTCAACTGGTGTTAGTCTCTTTAATCCAGCTTAGGTTCTTCGTTGTATAAATCAAACCGGTGAATCGGTAGCTAGCCTTTAAGCCAATGATATGCGTAGCTTCTTGTGGAACCGCAGATAAGAGTCAAGCAGATGATTAGGCCCGTCAGAAAAAATTTAAAAATCTTGATATAGTGGTATAATGATTTATTGAACAGAATTTATCGTAACCAGGAGGAAAAGTCGATGGATAGCCAACAAGTCCTCATCCGAAACAACGTCAAAGTAAGGGGCTTTGGTTCCAAGACTCTTATATTCGCCCATGGCTTTGGCTGTGACCAGAACATGTGGCGCTTTGTCGCACCAGCTTTCGAAGAGAAGTACAAGCTGGTATTGTTTGACTTTGTAGGTTCGGGAAAGTCCGATATGCAGGCCTATAATCCTTGTATTTATCATGATCTGAACGGGTATGCCCAGGATGTCTTAGACATTTGTTCAGCGCTCGAATTGAAGAATGCCATTCTAGTGGGTCATTCCGTCGGTGCTACTATCGGTATGCTGGCCTCTATTCAAAGACCGGAATACTTTGATCGGCTTGTTCTGATTGGTCCTTCTTCACGATATTTGAACGATTTACCTGATTACATCGGCGGGTTTGAACGGGAAGATCTGATGGATTTATTGGACTTGATGGATCAAAACTTTCAAGGTTGGGCGAGCTATCTGGCTCCTATCATTATGGGGAATACAGACCGGCCGGAATTATCTCAAGATCTTGAGTTGAGTTTTTGCGCAACCGATCCTAAGGTAGCCCGTCGTTTTGCGGAAGCAACGTTTCTATCTGATTACCGTAAGGAACTCGGCAAGGTAGTGGTGCCTTCGTTGATTTTGCAATGCTCCGATGATGTAATCGTTCCGATGGAAGCTGGAGCCTATATCCACCAGAATATGAAGGAAAGCGAGTTCCGACTGATGGATGCAACTGGTCATTGTCCACACGTAAGCCATCCGGATGAAACCATTAGACTCATCAGCGAATATCTTGCCTCAATCGATTCAATACAGGAAAGCGAGTTGCACACATAATATGGACGAACGGTTGGATCATGCCCCCTGCGGTTATTTGTCGATGGATCAAAATCTGACAATACGCATCGTCAATGCAACCCTTTGCCGCTTGTTAGAATATGAAAAACAAGGGGTAAACGGTATCAGTTTTGAATCCTTGCTAAATCGGCCCAGCCAAATTTTCTTTCAGGTTTATTTTTTACCGTTGATTCGGCTTAATCATCACGTAGATGAGATATATTTAATGATGAAAACGGGTAGCGGCAGAACACTTCCCGTACTTTTAAATGCTGTGATTCGAGAGCAGGGAGACGAATCGGTGTACGATTGTGTCTTAATTCCCATGCTGCGTAGGAAGGAATACGAGCAACAGATTGAAAAAGCTGAAAAAGCCTATCGGAAGGCGGAAGAGGAGCTACTAAGGATTGAGCAGGAGCTTGATAAAAAAAAGGAAGAACTTTCATCTTTACCTAATCCCAAGATATAGTTCAATGCTTCTTTGAGTAGTTTTACTCTAAAAGCCCGAATCACCCCGGCTTTTTATTTTTGGCTCTGTTAAACTATATGAACGAGGACCTATACGAACTTGCAAGTGATTTTTTCCAGCGAATTGCCCCCTTTCGGTAAACAGATGTTGTCGTTATTGATATCAACATTATCAGGTATTCTAAGATTTCCGAATCATTTTGGGAGAATCACTTGCTGCCAAAGACTAAGGAAATTTAAAGAATTATTGATCGCTTGAACGATGGTGTGTAAATGTTGACCTAGCTGCGGTTCTTATGGTTGTTTTTAAACCAACCAGCAAGTGATTTGGATGGCTCCATTAAGCAAGGAATTGAAATAATTGTGAATGGTATGAGAAAACCTGAATAGGTCTTGTAGAAATCCTACAAGACCTATTTCATTGACATCTCCGATACGATACTGTCACCTCGCTCCAGTCTACGTGTGTCTCCCAATTCAGGACTGAATGAGATCGTTAATAATAAGCGGTCTGACCTTGTTACATAGTTTATATGATCTTTCTTCTTTGACATGATCTCCATTTTGGGGTAAAAAGATTTCACGTAAACGACGTCTTCGATGATTTACCCGTTTGGGGTATGGAGAAACGGGACTGTATTCTACATCCCATTCATGGTAAGATAAGGATGGAAGTATATAAATTCAATAGGAAAAGAGGGCAATATGTTAGAGAAATGGGTTCAGGAACTAAAAGATGGTGAACAAGAACTGATTGCGTGGAGAAGACATCTGCATCAGCATCCAGAGCTTTCTTTTGAGGAAATGAATACATCTGCATTTATTGCCGATCAATTACGCTCTTTTGGTATTGAGGTCAGAACAAATGTCGGCGGTAACGGGGTGCTCGGTGTTTTAGAGGGTGGCCAGCCAGGTAGAACGATTGCGTTTCGGGCTGATTTTGATGCACTTCCCATTCAGGATGAAAAGGAAGCGCCTTATAAATCGACCGTTCCTGGTGTCATGCATGCCTGTGGACATGACGGGCATACGGCTGCGCTGCTAGGCGTGGCACGAGTATTAAGCCATCACCGTGAGACACTGAAGGGGAAGCTTGTATTTATTTTTCAACATGCCGAAGAAAAACCGCCTGGCGGAGCCAAATTCATGATTGAGGATGGCTGTCTGGATGGAGTTGAAGCAGTATATGGTATTCACCTTGCATCGGAGATCCCACTGGGGAAAATCGGATTAAAGAGCGGGCCGGCAATGGCCGCTGCTGATGCGTTTACAATTCAAATCAACGGCAAGGGCGGACATGGCGCCAGACCGCATCAGACAGTGGATTCCATCGTTATTGGAAGTCAAATTGTAAACGGATTGCAGCAGGTCGTAAGTCGTAGAGTGGACCCTATCGAATCAGCAGTACTAACGATTGGAGTATTTCAAGCGGGAACTGCCTTTAATATAATTGCAGATAAGGCGAAAATTGCAGGGACCGTCCGTACGTTTAATAAGGAAGTGCGCAAGGAAGTCGAAAACGAAATTCGTAGTATTGTAAAAGGTCTAGCTGAGGCTTATCATGCAGGATACGAAATCGATTATTTGAATGGCTATCCTGCTCTGGTGAATGCAGAGGCTGAAACTGAACGTGTGCGTGAACTCGTTAGTAGAGAGTATGGAGCAGATGCTTTTTTGGATTTAAAACCGGCCATGGGAGCAGAGGATTTTGCCTATTATTTAGAGCAACGACCTGGAGCTTTTATTTATGTGGGTGCTCGCAATGAGGATGAACGAACGCATTTTGCACATCACCATCCTCGCTTTGATTTTGATGAGCGGGCGTTGCTTATCTCAGGACATATTTTTTTAGCACTGGCGTTTGAATATTTGCAATAATAAGGATCTTTTAATGACTAACAATAGCATTCATGAAAGCTGGGACCGCGCATAGCGCGGTTTTTTACTGTAAATCAAAGTGAATTGACACTTGTAAAGAATGCAAAATAAATGAATGATTCACTATATGAAAAATTCATAACAACAAATTACAAAAGGTATCAATTGGGAGTGAAAGACCTTTCTCATATTAGAAGTTATCAAGCAGGAGATCATATGGCATTATCTTGATTTTCCACACAAGGAAATGAGAAAAAGATGACGAATCTAATGAGCAGACACATATGTAAGCGCTAACAATGGAGTGCTGTATATCTTTCAGATTACTGGAGGTGAGCTTAATAGAACCTATGTTTGATATGACTTGCCCATTCAAATGATAACAGAGAAAAAGGAGGTTGAATTCATTGACTAAGGCGAAAAGCAGGTTAAGAATTGCATGTTTGGCGCTTGTAGTAGCGGGTGCTTCCTGGACAGGTATAACAGCACCCACCCATGCTGCTCCAAGTGACGATTATACTTGGAAAAGTGTCGTTACAGGCGGTGGAGGTGGTTTTGTACCTGGTATTATTTTTAACGAAACAGAAAAGGATCTGATCTATGCCCGTACAGATATTGGAGGAGCTTACCGCTGGAATCCTGCCAATGAAAGCTGGATTCCGCTGACGGATTCTGTGGGCTGGGAGGATTGGAACAAAAATGGTGTCGATGCACTAGCCACCGATCCTGTGGATCCGAATCGTGTATATATAGCTACAGGTACGTATACGAATTCCTGGGATAAACATAACGGGCAAATTATGCGCTCCACCGACAAGGGGAATACATGGCAGACTACAAAGCTTCCCATTAAGGTAGGTGGCAATATGCCGGGACGCTCGATGGGTGAACGTCTGGCAATTGATCCGAATAAGAACAATATATTATTCTTCGGTGCACGAAGTGGTAACGGACTATGGAAAAGCTCCGACTTCGGGGCAACCTGGAGCAAGGTGAGCAGTTTCCCGAATCCGGGGACGTATGTACAGGACCCCTCCAATGAATATACCAGTGACATTGTTGGTTTAGCCTGGATCACCTTTGACAAAAAAACAGGCTCCTCTAGCAAAGCAACTCAGACCATCTATGTGGGAGTTGCAGATAAAAAGCAAAGCGTCTACCGCAGTACAGATGGCGGGACAACCTGGTCCGCTATAGCGGGACAGCCTACAGGTTATTTGCCACATCACGGCGTGTTATCGTCAGATGGCAATCTGTATATCTCATACAGCGATGGAGCTGGACCGTATGATGGAACCAAGGGTGAACTGTGGAAATTGAATACAACTAGTGGACAATGGACTAACATTAGCCCCGTTGCCAGTAGCAGCGCGGACAATCATTTTGGGTATGGTGGACTGACGGTGGATGCCCAGAAGCCCGGTACTCTTATGGTTGCAACCTTGAATGCCTGGTGGCCGGATGAAACGATTTACCGCAGTACGAATAGTGGGGCAACCTGGAGCCCTATTTGGGAATTTGATGGTTATCCGACTCGCAAGTTGAAGTACAATCTGGATATATCCGCTGCGCCTTGGCTGACTTTCAATGCCAATCCAGCTCCGCCGGAAGTATCGCCCAAGCTGGGCTGGATGATTGGAGATCTGGAAATAGATCCATTTAATTCAGATCATATGCTGTATGGAACAGGAGCTACGATTTATGGCTCTAATAATCTAACCAATTGGGACAAGGGAGGTAAGCTGGATATTTCGGTAGCCGCTAAAGGAGTAGAGGAAACGGCGATTTTGGATCTGGTAAGCCCTCCTACTGGGGCTCCTCTGGTGAGTGCAGTAGGGGATGTCTCCGGATTCAGACATGATGATCTGTTCAAGGCTCCTGCTAAAATGCTGGATAATCCAACCTTTACAAGTAGCGAAAGCATTGATTATGCTGAGTTGAATCCTTCTTTTATGGCCCGGGTGGGTAAAGCGGACTATAAAAAAGATCCAAATGCCAAATCCATTGGGTTATCCAATGATGGGGGAGCGAACTGGTACAAAGCGAATAGTGAGCCTTCAGGTACAGCAGGAGGAGGCAGTATCGCGGTAGCGGCAAATGGTAATGGATTGCTGTGGAGTACATCGGACAAAGGTGTGTTTTATTCCAAAACCGGGGGCAACTCATGGATAGCAAGCACGGGGATTCCAGCCAATGCAAAAATCGCCTCTGACCGAGTAAATCCTAACAAATATTACGCGTTTTCTGCTGGAAGAATATATGTAAGTGTTGATGGGGGCGTATCCTTTACCGCATCCACAATTACTGGGTTACCAAGTGCAGGGAACGCAGATATTGGTGCTGTACGAGGAGCGGAAGGAGATGTATGGTTTGCCGGAGGCTCCGAGGACGGAGGGCCATATGGCTTATGGCATTCCAAGGATTCAGGTGTTACATTCACCAAGCTTGAAAATGTGCAGGAGGCGGATTTTGTAGGCTTTGGCAAGGCAGCACCCAATCGTACGAATGCAGCAGTGTTTATCGTGGGTAAAATTGACGGCACGCGTGGATTTTATCGTTCGGACGATGCTGGCGCAAACTGGGTGCGCATAAATGATGACAAGCATCAATATGCTCGTGTGACTACAATTATTGGGGATCCTCGGGTTTACGGACGGGCTTATCTGGGAACGAATGGGCGCGGCATTCTGGTGGCAGATCGTGTAGGGGGGGATCAGCCATCGACCGGGCAAGCAAGTATTACACCGACGGCTGCAACTTATGGAGTGGATCACAGCAATAGCAATATTACTGTCAAACTAACACTTAACGGTAATACTCTAGATGCGATCAAGCAGGGGAGCATCACACTGAGCAAGGGTGAAGATTATATGGTTAATGAAGACACAGTCGTTCTCACCAACAAGTATTTATCTAAACTTCCTAGAGGAGAGACAACGCTCAACTTCCATTTTAGTACAGGCAATGATGCGTTGTTCACGATCACGGTGAAGGGGGATACGCCAAGTGAGCCGGGAACAGGTGAGGGCGTCCTGAAGGTGCAATCCTTTAATGGAAATGTATCTGCAACAAGTAATACGATCAGTTCCAAGTTTAAAATAACCAATACAGGAAGCTCGCCTGTTTCCCTAGCAGACGTAACATTGCGTTATTATTACACCATAAACGGGGAGAAATCACAGAACTTCTTTACGGATTGGTCAAGCATCGGTACAGAGAATGTGATTGCTAACTTCAGAACATTAACCAATGCAAAGCCAGGTGCAGATTCTTATGCAGAAATTGGTTTTAAGTCGGCAGCGGGTTCTTTAGAGCCTGGTCAAAGTGTTGAGCTACAAACGCGGATATCCAAAACGGATTGGAGTAGTTATACTCAAACTGATGATTATTCCTTTAATCCTACAGCAAGCAGCTTACAAGATTCTACTAAAATAACCGCTTACCTGTCTGGGATCAAGCAATGGGGAATTGAGCCCTAAGTCTGTCCTCATATAAATAATCTAAAGTCAGCCGCTCTAATGAGCGAGCTGGCTTTATTTTTTGGGATTTAGTTCTCCTCAGTTTTTTCTGAAAATAAAGCAAGTTTTAGTTGAAAACAGAAAGAGTGGAGTTTTAAAACTTTAAATAATGATCATTTCATTATATGAAAAGTTCATAATAGAAAAAAAACTCCTTCTCGCATACCATCTCCAGAACACAAACACACCACCTTAAACAGAAAAAAAGATACATTCAGAACGTATGTTCTTGTTTTGTTCAAAAAGAAACGCTTATGTCCTCAGACACAAGCGTCACAAATCTAATTCTTATGTTGATCATAAACCTCAAGTAAGATGGCGGGATACTGAAATTAACAGTGTCATCGTAATGACATTCACAATCGTAGAAAGCAATACGGTCTGAGCCGCAAAATCGGGTTCATTTTTATACTCTTCTGCCAAAATACTTGTGTTAACGCCAGTAGGCATACCTGATGCAATGAGCAGTGCTTGAGCAGGAATTCCTTTCAAACCTAGGAAAAACACGAGCATAAAACCAACTATAGGACCCGCAATCAGGCGTAATACCATACTGATATACACGGCTGTCCGGCGCAAATGGAAAGGATACTGCACAATTTGCGCTCCCAAAGTAAGCAGAGCCACTGCGACCATCGAATGGCTAATATAATTTAAAGGCTCAGCCAGTAAATTAGGCAATGGACTGTGTAGTAGATTTAGAAGCAAGCCTAGCACAAGCGCGTAGGGTACAGGCATTTTCAAAAAATTAATTAAAATTTTCCGTGTATTGGCCTTGCCATTTTGTACAACAAAGGTACCGTATGTGAATGTAACAAAGCTTTGAAAGGTCATAATCAGAGCTTGGACGGAAATGGCCAGTGGATCGCCTTTAAACACCAACTGATTAATGGGTAGACCATAATTCCCTGAATTATCCAACATTACACTGTTTGTAAAGGCTCCACGCATGCCGGGGCTATATTTCAGAGATCTGGCAACGATAGTGCTGATTACGTACAAAATAGCTATGTACAGAGCATAAAAAAGTGAAACCTCACCCATGAGAATTAAAGAAATTTCAGAGTGATAAAGACCAGTAAACACAACTGCAGGGGTGATATAGTAAAAATTGATTTTAGCTAAGGTATACAAATCCAGCCGGAAATAATATTGCATGATACAACCAAAACCGATCAAGACAAAAATAGGTAAAACAACGTCTAAAAGAATGGTGCCGAACATGTCTGTCTCCTCTTCTTTCTAGGATGCGAATGTAAAGGTTAATCTTTAAAATGCATGTGCATTTTTCATTATACTGTGGAAATAGATCCGCGCATAATAAAATTTATGGTAATGGGTTAGCCATCAGCCTCTACTAATGCACACAAGTTAAAAAGGACTTCATATTTAGCTTATAGAAGCCGTTAATAGATGTAGGTTACAATTAACCTGGTCTTTTACTACAGAATCGCATCATGAGAAACACATGGACAACTTTATTAGCCTGCATACTGGTTTTGGGATTGACAGCGGGAGTCGCTGAAGCCAAACAGGGGCATGGAAAGGATCATGAGAACAAACAGGAAGCAAAGATGTCTGACAAAGACCGGAATGAAAAGAGCAGTAAAAAAGAAAAACACGATGAAATCAAAAAGAATAGCCCTGTTGCAGTAACGGACGATACATACGTTGAGTCCAAAGATCATCATGATCGCAAGGGACACAACGGGTATAACGGTCTGCTTCATGCAGTAGAAAATACAAAAGATAAGCCGGCAGGAGCGGTTATTGCGAATCTGCTGCTTACCAAATATCCGGAACGTTTGACCCCGGAGCAGGTAACTGAACTTGAATTGATCCACAATTCTGACAAAGCCTTAACCAAGGCTGCTGAGCTACTGGCTGAAAACGGAAATGTAATAGATGCCGTTTACATGCAGGAGGAGGCAGTATTGGCTGATGTGTCCAATCTGGAAAGCTATAAAAAGCTGGATGTATTCTCGAAGAAGGCTGGACGTTCATCAGGTATGAAGCTGTTTGTAAATGGTAAAAAGTACAATGCCGAACCGATTAACCGCAATGGTACCACACTTGTACCGTTCCGAACAGCTTCAGAGGCTTTGGATGCCAAGGTTTCCTGGGATCCGAAGGAAAAGGCAGTTACTATTACACGTAACGGTGTGTCCGTCAAATTATTCTTAAATAGCTCCAAAGCATATATTAACGGCCAGCCGTATTCTGTCGAGCAGCCAGCATCCATAGAGGACGGAACTACAATGGTACCTGTAAGGGTAATCGGAGAGGCTCTGGGAGCAAATGTTAAATGGGAGCCTGAGAGTCAGTCCGTTGTTGTATATGAACAGCCGACAACATCAGAAGCATTATAACGTACTGCCAACAAATGGTGTATACAGAAAGGGCGCCTGACTAAATGTCAGGTCCTTTTTTTTGTTTTGCTTTACTATTTTGTGCCGAGCTATTCGCATTATGTGCTGGTCATGTGTACAATTAAATATATAAATCTAAGAAAAGGGAGTGTCATAGATGGATTTAGGATTAACGGGAAAAGCAGCCTTTGTTGCAGGCTCAAGTAAAGGACTTGGCAAGGCAAGCGCACGCGAATTGGCACATGAGGGCGCAAATGTTGTTATTTCGGGACGAAATGAAGCAGAGCTTCAGCGGACGCAGGCTGAATTACAGGAAACAGCGAGTGGTCGCGTTGAATATGTAGTTTGTGATGTTACCAAGCCTGAACATATTTCCCAAGCTATCCGCCGTACAATTGATTGGTTTGGCACCATCGATATTTTGGTCAACAATGCGGGCGGTCCCCCTGGGGGCACCTTTGATGATTTTTCAGATGAAGTATGGATGCAGGCCTTTGAGCAAAATTTACTTAGTCATATCCGGTTGATCCGTGAGGCGTTACCCTACATGAAAAAACAACAAAGCGGTAGAATTTTGAACATCGCCTCCTCATCCGTTAAGCAGCCGATTCTGGGCCTTATTATTTCCAATACACTACGTACCGGGGTCGCTGGATTGGCGAAAACATTGTCAATGGAATTAGCCCCTTATAATATTCTGGTACATACTGTAGCACCAGGGAGAATTGCAACGGATCGCGTACGTAGCTTGGACGAGCATCGAGCTGAAAAATCTCATCAGACGCCGGATCAAGTTCGCAAACAAGCAGAAGAGGACATTCCACTAGGAAGATACGGAGAGCCTGAAGAGTTTGGTAAAGTCGTTGCTTTTCTGGCGTCGTCGGCTTCATCCTATTTGACTGGCAGCACCATTCTTGTGGACGGTGGAATGATTAAATCATTATAAAAAAGAAGCGTGCCGCCATCAGGTTTAAAATGGGTGGTGGCACGCTTCTTTTTTATAAGTTGTTTAGAGAGAAATTGAATTCGCCGACTGATCAGCTCTCACGGTTTGGAAGCTCGCAACCCTCATCGGTACATACACCACCTGCATCCTGTTTGGACGAGCTGCCGCTGATCATAGTGAAAGGTGAACGTTCATCCCAGGCTTTTTGAAGCGCATCGTGGAATACCTCCTCCGGCTGAGCACCGGAAACAGCGAATTTTCGATCAAATACAAAGAATGGCACACCCTGTACGCCTAACTTAGCACCCTCAGCTTCATCAGCTCTAACTTCATCAGTAAAGCGGTCACTGGCTAAAATAGCAGCGGCTTCGTTATGATCCAAACCAACCTCGGCTGCCAATGCTGCCAGTATTTCACGGTCTCCAGTATGCTTGCCTTCCATAAAGACGGCCTGAAATAAACGCTCGCTTAGTTCCAGCATTTTGCCTTGAGTTTGAGCCCATTGCGTTAGACGGTGAGCATCAAGAGAGTTTGTCGGCACCATGGCATGAATATTGTACTCCAGGCCCGCAGAACGTGCGTTTTCGGTCATGCGATCATTCATGGCATGAGCCTCTTGCAGGCTGACACCATATTTTGCTGATAGTTCTTCATTGATCGTTTTACCACTATCTTTCACAGCATTAGGGTTCAATTCAAAACTCTTGAATGTCAATTGGACCTCATCGCGGTGTGGGAATTGCTGAAGGACTTGCTCCAAGCGGCGTTTGCCAATATAGCAGAACGGACACATATAATCAGACCAAACTTCGATATTCATTAGAGAAATGCCTCCATGTATACATATTTTATTGAGCAACTGGGGTCAATCAGCCTACTTTAGAGTAGTAAAAAGGTGAAACTTAATCAGTTACAAAAAGAATTATACGGCTAAAGTATTCGACTTGCAAATAATTAATACTTGTCAAAAAATAATTGCTGTGATATTTTATATCTGTAACCGGTTACACAAATGGAGTTGAACCTACAATATGACAACAATTAAGCAGGTAGCTAGTTTTGCAGGTGTTTCCGTAGCGACCGTATCCAGAGTTATTAATGAAACTGGATATGTCCACGAGGATACACGGCGAAAGGTTGAAGCTGCGGTGAAGCAGCTAAATTACAAGCCTAATGAAGTTGCACGTTCTCTGTATAAAAAGAAATCCAGATTAATCGGCCTGCTGCTGCCGGATATTACAAACCCTTACTTTCCCTTGTTGGCTCGTGGGGTGGAGGATCGAATGCAGGAAAATGATTTTCGGATTATCTTCGGTAATAGTGATGAAGATCGCCAAAAAGAATTAGATTACATGGATACTTTTGTTCAGAATAATGTGGTTGGGGTTATTTCATCTACCAATGACCCTACTGCCGACTGTTACGCCAAACTGAAAATACCAGTCGTTTTTCTCGATCGGACTTCCAGTGACAGTCTCTCCGTTTATGCGGATGGAGCTCATGGCGGTCGCTTGGCTGCTCAGGCCATGGTTGCTCGTGGCAGCAGACACATAACAGTCATGCAGGGTCCTGCTCATATTCGTCCAGCACAAGATCGTTTTCGCGGGGCGGTGGAAGAGCTTCAGCATTCCGGTATTGCTTATCATGTCGTCGAGACAACGTCCTTTTCCTTCAAGGATGCTGAATCGTGGGCTAAAGAGCTGTTCAGCAAGTATCCGGATACGGACGGAGTTATTGCCAGCAACGACATTGTAGCTACCGCCGTGATGCATGAGGCACATAGATTAGGAAAAAAAATCCCGGATGATGTTCAAATTATCGGGTTTGATGATATACCATTAAGCAGCTTGTTATTTCCGCCATTATCAACGATCCGGCAGCCTGCTTATGAAATGGGCTGGGAGGCGGCAGGTCTGCTCATTCAGTTGATTGAACAGGCGCAAGCGTCGAAATCAAGTGTACCTAATCTTCATACGAAAGTACTTACCTATTCAAGCATACAATTGCCCGTCAAATTTATCGAACGGGAAACGACGAGAAAGGTGGATTATAATGGCTAAAATTTCTGTTGTCGGAAGTAGTTCAATGGACCTCGTAGTGACTTCGTCCAAGCGTCCCGGTGCTGGTGAAACCGTACTGGGAGAAAGCTTTAAAACAGTACCCGGAGGTAAAGGAGCCAATCAGGCAGTAGCCGCAGCACGACTCGGCGCGGATGTTACGATGATTGGACGTGTAGGGGATGACCATTTTGGACAACATATTTTACGCAATTTTGAAGAGAATCATGTTCATATTAACCATGTGAAACCGGTTACACACATGGAAAGCGGTACAGCGCATATCATACTGGCCGAGGGTGATAACAGTATTGTCGTGGTAAAAGCAGCAAATAACGAAGTTACACCTACTTACGTGGAAGAAGCGCTTGAAGTCATTCGAAACTCGGATATTGTGTTAATTCAACAGGAAATACCGGCGGAGACCGTTGTCTATGTAAGTAAAATTTGTGCGAAGTATCAGGTCCCCTTGTTACTGAATCCAGCTCCGGCTCGTGAGGTGGAGGAAAGCGTAATTGCCAATGCAACCTACATTACACCAAACGAGCATGAGGCTGCCATCATGTTTAAGGATATGAGTCTTCAAGATGCCTTGCGCAAATATCCGAACAAGCTGTTTGTAACGGAAGGCAGCAATGGTGTACGGTTTTTCGACGGAGAACAGGAAGTTGTGGTTCCCACTTACAAGGTAGAAGCTGTGGATACAACAGGTGCAGGAGATACGTTCAACGCTGCTTTTGCAGTGGCGCTAGCTGAAGGAAAATCGGTGGCCGACAGTGTGAAATTTGCTAATCGTGCTGCGTCCTTGTCTGTTACCAAATTTGGAGCACAAGGTGGAATGCCAACCCGTCGTGAAGTGGAGGAACAATTATAATGAAGAAACATGGAATCTTAAATAGTCATATCTCCAAAATACTAACAGATCTCGGCCACACGGACTTTATTGTCGTGGCTGATGCCGGCTTACCTGTTCCTGAAGGCGTTACCAAAATTGATTTGGCGCTGAAACTGGGAGTTCCGTCCTTTCAGGACGTTGTTGATGTTATTGCCGCAGACATGGTGATTGAAAAAGTAACCCTGGCCGAAGAAATCAAACAAGAAAATAAACCAGCATTGCAGTATATAATGCGTACCTTTGCAGGGGAGCAACCAGAGCATTCACAGATTCCTGAGCCGACTGCCGTCATTGATTTTTGCTCGCATGAGCAATTCAAGCAATTAACCCGGCAAGCCAAAGCTGTCATTCGTACAGGAGAAGCTAACCCGTTTGCCAATTGTATTTTACAGGCAGGAGTTCATTTTGGATAAATCAGTGTGGAATGAAAAGGGGGGGACAGCATGCAGATTCAAATGAAAGGAATTCACAAAGCCTTTGGAACCAATCAGGTCCTAAGTGGTGTTGACTTTGATCTCCGTGAAGGAGAAGTACATGCCCTCATGGGTGAAAATGGTGCAGGCAAATCAACGCTGATGAATATTTTAATCGGACTGCATCGACGCGATGAGGGAACGATCATCATTGACGGTCAGGAAACCTATTTTGCCAACCCCAAGGAAGCGGAGCAAAAAGGGATTGCTTTTATTCACCAGGAACTGAATGTGTGGCCGGAGATGACGGTACTGGAAAATCTGTTTATCGGCAAGGAGATGACTTCCAAGTGGGGATTACTAGATAGCTCTAAAATGAAAGCGTTAGCAAATGAACAATTTAGCAAGCTTTCAGTAAACCTTCCTTTGAACGGTGAAGCAGGCGAGTGCTCAGTGGGTCAACAGCAAATGATTGAAATAGCCAAGGCACTCATGACGGATGCTAAAGTGATCGTAATGGATGAACCAACAGCAGCCTTAACCGAACGGGAAATTCAAAAGCTGTTCGAGGTTATCAACTCCTTGAAAAAAGATGGTGTTTCAATCGTGTATATTTCCCATCGGATGGAGGAGATATTCACAATCTGTGATCGGATTACCATTATGCGTGATGGGAAAACCGTAAATACTCAAGCAATCCCTGATACGAATTTTGACGAGGTTGTACGGAAAATGGTTGGCAGAGAGCTGACTGAACGCTACCCGGTAAGAACGCCTGCTTTGGGAGAAGTGGTGCTAGAGGTCAAAAACGCATCGCATAAAGGTCTATTTGATAATGTGAGTTTTACTGTGCGCTCTGGGGAAATCGTAGGTTTTTCAGGCTTGATGGGCTCGGGACGGACCGAGATCATGCGGTCGTTATTTGGACTGGATGCTTTGGATAGTGGTGAGATACACGTACGTGGGAAAAAGGTGTCTATTCGCAAGCCAGATGATGCAGTGAAACTAGGGATTGGCTTCATTACAGAAGACCGTAAAGATGAGGGCTTAGTGCTGGATTTTTCCATTCGGGAAAACATGGTGCTGACGAATCTGTTCAGTTTTACATCAAAAGGATTTATTTCAGGCAAAAAAGAGATGGATTTTGTTAATACATTAATTAAGCGCTTACAAATTAAAACCCAATCAGCCGAAGCAACGGTTGGCAGTTTGTCAGGCGGCAATCAGCAAAAGGTGGTTATTGCCAAATGGGTAGGGATTGGTCCCAATGTGCTCATTCTTGACGAGCCGACGAGAGGCGTGGATGTGGGAGCCAAACGGGAAATCTACCAGTTGATGAACGAACTGACCGAACGTGGAGTCGCGATTATCATGGTATCCTCAGAACTTCCCGAGGTACTTGGCATGAGTGATCGTATTGTCGTGGTGCACGAGGGAAAGATCAGCGGAGAGCTGAGCAGGGAAGAAGCCACACAAGAAAATATTATGACGCTAGCTACAGGAGGACAGTAATATGACAACTATGAATGAAGCAAAAGGTAGCAAAGGCATCCAAATATCACAAATCACACAGAAGCTTGGCCCATTGTTGGGGCTCATTATTTTGGTGATCATTGTATCGGCCTTAAATCCCAGTTTTTTGGAACCGCTTAATATTCTGAATTTGTTGCGCCAGGTATCTATTAATGCATTGATTGCGTTCGGTATGACCTTCGTTATTCTCACAGGTGGAATAGACTTGTCCGTCGGCTCCATATTAGCACTATCCAGTGCGTTTGTCGCAAATATGATGCTGGCCGGCTTCGACCCAATTTTGGCAATTATCATTGGTTGTGCATTGGGTGGCGTAATGGGTATGGTCAACGGCTTGATGATTACCAAAGGTAAAATGGCTCCGTTTATCGCCACACTCGCAACTATGACTATTTTTAGAGGATTAACCCTGGTTTATACCAACGGTAACCCTATTACGGGACTTGGAGACAGTTTGGTGTTTCAATTGTTTGGTCGTGGCTACCAGTTTGGCATTCCGGTTCCGGCGATTACGATGCTCATTACCTTTGCTGTCCTGTGGATCATTTTGCATAAAACACCATTCGGACGCAAAACGTATGCCATCGGCGGCAACGAAAAAGCTTCGATTGTATCCGGTATTAAAGTACCACGTGTGAAAATCTGGATTTACTCTTTGGCTGGAATGCTGTCTGCATTGGCAGGTGCTATCTTGACCTCACGTTTGAACTCGGCACAGCCAACAGCGGGTACTTCTTATGAACTGGATGCCATTGCGGCTGTCGTACTAGGTGGAACTAGCCTATCGGGAGGACGTGGACGAATTGTAGGTACATTAATTGGTGTGCTTATCATTGGTACCCTAAACAACGGCTTGAATTTGCTGGGGGTTAACTCTTTTTATCAAATGGTCGTAAAAGGGATCGTCATTGCTATTGCAGTATTGATTGACCGTAAAAAATCTGCATAATACACCTAATCTGCGTAGAAGGAGACACACAAATATGAAAAAGCTTACATTAATCATGACTGCCTTGCTGCTCCTGCTTATGACAGGGTGTTCCCTGGAGCCGCCCGAATGGGCGAAACCTAAAGCCGCTGCAGACCTGAAGGACATTAAAATCGGCTTGTCGATCTCAACGCTGAATAATCCATTTTTCGTTTCTCTCAAAGACGGAGTTGTGGCAGAGGCCAAAAAGCAAGGAATGCAGGTTATTGTGGTCGATGCACAAAATGATTCTGCGAAACAAAGTAATGACGTGGATGATCTGATCCAACAGGGAGTCAACGCGTTACTTATTAATCCGACAGATTCATCGGCGATCTCCACGGTGGTGCAATCCGCGAATGCATTGCACATTCCGGTAATTACGCTGGACCGTTCTGCTGATAAAGGAGATGTCAAAGCACTCGTTGCTTCCGACAACGTCGAAGGAGGACGGATGGCAGCCAGATACGTAATTGATCAAGTCGGAAAAGGGGCCAAGGTCATTGAGCTGGAAGGCGTCCCAGGTGCATCGGCTACCCGCGAACGCGGGAAAGGCTTCCATGAAGTAGCCGATAAGGACCTGAAGGTCATTGCCAAGCAATCGGCTGATTTCGATCGGACCAAAGGTTTGAATGTGATGGAAAATCTACTGCAAGGCAACCCGGACGTTCAGGCTGTATTTGCCCACAATGATGAAATGGCATTGGGAGCGATCGAGGCGATTCAAAGCTCTGGTAAGAAAATTCCAGTCATCGGCTTTGACGGTAACGAGGATGCGCTTAAATCTATTAAGGAAGGGAAGCTGACCGCCACCGTGGCTCAGCAACCTGAGCTGATTGGACAATTGGCAGTGCAAGCAGCCAAGGATGTACTTCAAGGTAAAACCGTTAAAAAATCCATTCCCGCCAAATTGGAGCTAGTGGATCAATCCAAATAAAAGCGAGCACGTGAACCAATATATTAAACTTTTGAACTGATGCAAAAATATGCATCAGTTCTTTTTTTTGATGTTTTACCAGGGCGATATGTACACTAAAATGGAAGTTTTTAATTTTTGTATTGTAAGAAGGGACGGTAAAAGATAGAATAACAATTGTATGATAATGAGAATCACTATCATTTCATAAAAGCATGTAACTAAGGGGGACTAATATTTTGCAACAAAAGTACAGCTTAAAAATAGGGATCACGCTTGGTCTTGTCAGTTTTTTGATGCTTGTATTGGCTGCATGTGGAAGCACAGCTAGTAATAATCAGACCAATGAAAAGAGCGGAACGGATACTCTTAACGGGCAATCCCAAGCGGTTGCCATGCGCGAATATGTGGATGCCACTGGCCAAAAGGTCCACATTCCTGCAAATCCACAGCGAGTCGTCACGACACAATACTTGGACGCGATGCTGGCTCTAGGTGTGAAGCCAGTAGGGGCTGCTTCTCATGTGTTAGAAGGCGACTATTTAAAAGGTAAGATTGACGGGATTGCTGATATTGGGAACCCGACGAATGTGGAAAAGGTACTGGAGCTACAACCTGATCTAATCATAGCAACAGAAGAGACCACGCCAGAAGTGAAAGAGCAGCTGGAGAAAATTGCCCCAACTGTGTCTGTTTCGTTTGGAGGTGGGGATGTATTTAAGCAACTGCGGGATGTCGCAGCCGTGCTGGGTAAGGACAAGGAAGCCGAGCAGTGGATTGCTAATTTCAACCAAAAGGCTGAAGAAGGCCGAAAGAAGCTGACTGGAAAATTTAAACAAGATGAAACGGTTACCATTTATATGACCTACGGTAAGGACGTGCTAAGAGTGTACGGGGCGCGAAATGTAGGACATGTCATTTACCGTTCACTGGAATTGAATCCTCCAGAGTACATACGTCAAAAGCTCGCAAAGGACCCGAAGTATAACTTTGTATATGATAGCATTTCGATGGAAAAGCTGCCTGAACTGTCAGGGGATCGTATTATTATGCTGGTTTACGATGAAGCGACTAAGGACGGGATGTTGAAGGAAATTGAACAAAGTGCGCTGTGGAGAAATCTCCCGGCTGTCAAAAACCACAAAGTGTATTTTATCAAGGCTGATCCGTGGTTTACCTACTCACCACTGGCTATCGATCAATCACTGGATGAAGCTATTAAGATGTTTATCGCGG
Organism: Paenibacillus ottowii; assembly: GCF_050516475.1. Classification (NCBI taxonomy): domain Bacteria; kingdom Bacillati; phylum Bacillota; class Bacilli; order Caryophanales; family Paenibacillaceae; genus Paenibacillus; species Paenibacillus ottowii. Next base: position 4,770,901 of record NZ_CP191577.1, read on the forward strand.
GTACTAAATAAATGAGTTCAATGAATAAGAAGGGAGAAGGGATATGCTTAGACGATTTTTCGAGTATTACCGTCCTTACCGGACGTTGTTTATCATTGATTTTACTTGCGCCATCCTAGCTGCTCTACTGGAGTTGGTTTTTCCGCTTGCAGTTAATCGGGTGGTTGATGATTTGCTGCCCAGCGGTAACTGGAAATGGATTTTATTTGCCTGTCTAGCTCTACTTGGGATTTATGTTGTAAGCGCCGGATTGAATTATGTCGTTACCTATTGGGGACACAAGCTGGGAATTAACATTGAATCAGATATGCGTAAAAAGCTGTTTGATCGAGTACAAAAGCAATCCTTTCGCTTTTTTGATAATAACAAAACAGGGCATCTGGTCTCGCGCATGACCAACGATCTGATGGATATCGGAGAAATTGCCCACCACGGACCTGAGGATTTGTTCATTGCACTGATGACTCTGGGCGGGGCTTTCGGTATTATGCTCAGCATTAACTGGAAATTAGCTGTGCTGACATTTATTATTGTTCCACTGATGATTTACCTGTCCTTGTATTTTAGCCGCAAAATGAATGCAGCTTTCCATCGTATGTTTTCTGATATTGCGGATTACAACGCCCGGATTGAAAATAACGTTAGCGGTATCCGCGTTGTTCAGGCATTTTCTAACGAAGCACATGAAATGGAGCGTTTTGCTGAGAATAATGGACGGTTTCGTAAAACAAAGCTAATCGCTTATCGCATAATGGCATGGAATTCTTCAATTAGCTTTATTCTGATGAAGCTAGTCTCATTGTTTGTGCTTGTATGTGGAACATGGTTTGTTATAGAGGGACAGATGTCCTATGGGGAATTTATCGCATTTGTAATGCTGTCTAATGTATTCCTCGCACCTATCAAACAAATTAACTCTGTTATTGAAACGTATCCTAAAGGAATCGCCGGCTTCCGCCGCTACCTGGATTTGCTGGAAAGTGAATCTGACGTAGAGGATCTGCCAGGTGGGAAGACCGTTAAGCACCTCAACGGGGATATTCAATTTGAAGGGGTAACATTTGGCTATGAAAATAAAGACAAGGTACTACGTAGAGTAGACCTATCCATATATGCGGGAGAAACCGTAGCGCTTGTGGGTCCTTCTGGAGCAGGTAAAACGACACTTTGCAGCTTGCTTCCCCGCTTTTATGATGTCGAGGAGGGCAGAATTACGATTGACGGTATGGATATCCGCGAAATGAAGCTGGATTCGCTGCGATCCATGATTGGTATTGTACAGCAGGATGTATTTCTCTTTGATGGAACGATTCGTGAAAATATCGCTTACGGGAAACTTGATGCTTCAGAAAAGGAAATCTGGGATGCTGCCCGTCGAGCCCAAATTGAAGATCTTGTTCGATCGTATCCGGAAGGGCTGGATACGATGATCGGTGAGCGAGGCGTAAAGCTGTCCGGTGGTCAAAAGCAGCGTTTGTCCATTGCCCGAATGTTTCTGAAAAATCCGCCCATTCTTATTTTGGATGAAGCGACATCGGCATTGGATACAGAGACAGAAGCTGCAATTCAGCAGGCCCTAACAGAGCTATCTCAAGGTCGCACGACACTCGTGATTGCACATCGTCTGGCAACGATCAAAAATGCTGATCGCATTATTGTAGTTGCAGATCAAGGGATTGCCGAGCAAGGAAAACATGAAGAATTAATGGCCGTAAAAGGTGCGTATAGCCGCCTGCATCAAGCTCAGTATGGAACGTAGGAGACGACTTGCACTAGGAATTAAACCTGTGGGAAGTGTGAAATATTAACTGGATAGATGGGAAAAGAGCAGGAAGCCAAAACGTGGCTTGCCCAATACGATCAAAAGCTTCGGAAGTTATTAATCAATATGCTGGCTCTTACATTTTCCTGACGGTTAACAAGGATTTGAGCAGATATGAAGGAGACAGCATATGGAAATCGCTGAGTTCGGTTCGGAATGGAAAGGTTTTTGAGCAACAGGAGGATCAATACTGGTACTTCGATCCTATCGCTTTTGTGGGGCAAGCTGAAGAATTGGCAGATATGATCATCCAGCGGAATAAAGAAAACGCTTCACAGAAGTAACTAGAGAATCGTCGAAATTTTGTTATTGAAGCCGTTGCCGCATTAATTTACAATATTAAAGATTGCATGATAATAATTCTCATTATCAAGCATCATCTTCACTACAGGTTTTCGTGATAGTCTACATACTATTCAACAGTAAGGGTGAACCACAGTTATGAAATTATCAGAATCTTCGGATAGTCCTGCTCAAAGTAATCAAAATCAGCCGCCGACTCCATTCCACTCGCGGCCATGGGCGGTTTCGCTTATCCTGACAGCCGGATTAGCACTGTTAGCATTCGGTATTGCTCTGTCCTTATCATTTGGTGCAGCCCCCATCCGACTGGAAGAGGTCTGGAACGCCGTCTTTCATTTTAATCCTGAGCTGCAAAGCCATCAAATTATATGGGAAATTCGTCTACCTCGAATTCTAGGTGGTGTGTTAATCGGAGTTTGTTTTGCCGTAGCAGGAGCCATTATGCAGGGGATGACCCGCAATCCGCTTGCGGACTCTGGCTTGCTTGGGTTAAATTCAGGTGCCAGCTTGGCGATGGCCATTTGCTTTGCTCTTTTTCCGGGTACTTCCTTTTTGAAATTAATGTTGTATTCTTTTGTGGGTGCAGCGTTGGCGGTTGGGATGGTTTATGGTACAAGCGCAATCTCCAAATCAGGTATTACGCCAGTTCGTCTTGTGTTGGCAGGTGCAGCTGTCACGGCGTTGCTGTCTGCCTTAGGAGATACGATCAGTTTATACTTTAATGTGGGACAAGATTTGGCCTTTTGGTACGCTGGAGGACTTAGCGGGACCAAGTGGGTTCAGCTAGGCATTGTCGTTCCGTGGGTTGTGGCAGCTTTTATCGGTGCTCTTATGCTATCACGCTCCATTACGTTGCTTAGTCTAGGCGACGAAATTGCATTGAGTCTTGGTCAGCGAACTGGGCTGGTTAAGGTTGCAGGGATGATTCTCGTATTGATTCTTGCAGGCGCCGCAGTATCGTTGGTGGGTTCTATAGGTTTCGTAGGGTTGATTATTCCCCATATCACGCGCAAATTGGTTGGGGTGGATTATCGCTGGATTATTCCTTGCTCGGCTATTATGGGAGCCTTACTTATCGTGTTTGCTGATCTGGCGGCCCGTATGATTAACGCACCTGAGGAAACACCAGTGGGCGTACTTATTGCCTTAATTGGTGTTCCATTCTTCCTTTATCTGGCACGCAAAGAAAGGAGGGCACTATAAGATGAGTAACGTTGCGAACGGGGCTATAGCCAAAGCAAGTCACCGTAAAAAAATCCATGATTGGATCGTTGTTATCATTTTGCTTGTATTGCTCATTGCTGCATTCACTGTAAGCGCGAATACGGGAACGATCCGGCTGTCGCCAATGGAGCTTTTTAGAACCTTGTTCGGACAAGGGACTCCACAGCAGGAATTAATTCTATTTGAATTCCGGTTGCCTCGAATGGTTATTTCCATTCTGATCGGTGCAGGCTTGGCTGTTTCCGGTTGCATCATGCAGGGAGTATCGCGCAACAGTCTGGCGGACCCTGGTATTCTGGGGATTAATGCAGGCGCCGGGCTGATGGTTATGTTGTTTGTATTGCTTTTCCCGTCGATGCAAACTATGAATTCATTATTTTTACTTCCCGCTCTTGCACTCGTCGGATCGGGAGCAGCTGCTATTTTGATCTATACTCTTTCTTACAAAAAAGGCGAAGGCATTTCTCCGACAAGGCTATTGCTGAGCGGGATTGGGGTAGCGGCGGGCATCAGTGCTGCCATGATCATGATGACTCTCAAATTGACACCTGAGAGCTACACATTTGTAGCCAATTGGTTAGCAGGAAGCATATGGGGTTCTAACTGGAAATTCGTCATGGCTCTGCTGCCTTGGCTGATTGTATTACTTCCTTTTGCATACTATAAAGCGAATGTAATGGATGTGCTTAATCTAGGGGATCAGACGGCATCCGGATTAGGTACACCTATCGAAAAGGAACGTATTCTCCTCCTGGCTGCTGCGGTTGGACTGGCCAGTTCAAGTGTGTCGGTTAGTGGTGGAATCGGTTTTGTCGGATTGGTGGCTCCGCATTTGGCAAGAAAGCTGGTAGGGCCAAAGCATAAAATGCTGCTGATAACCTGTGCTTTAGTCGGAGCACTCTTGGTGCTCGTAGCAGATACGATCACACGATCCTTACCTTTACAGAAAGAAATTCCGACGGGCTTGATTGTAGCCATCATAGGTGCGCCGTACTTCTTATATTTGCTGAGTCGCTCCAAAGGATAACATAAAAAATAACCTTCAACACCACTGAGGAAGTGGGGCTGAAGGTTATTTTTTTATTTGATGTAGCAGCCTTTCATCTCAACGAGAAGCATTTAAGGCATGAGAGGTTTGATGCAGCTCTCTGATCATTTTATGCAACGTGTAATTTTCCTGCCGTGTTACGCCGTGTTGATTTTCCTGAACCAGCAGCTGATGGATGTTTCGTTTTAAAATTTCACTTCGACGTTCCAGCATTTCGGTACTCATAAATAAATGAACACTCCCTTTGTCATGAATAAATCTACATTTTAGAAATAAGCATAGACGGAAAATAAGGTTGCCTTTCGACTTATTTAAGTATATCGTGCTGGATGATCAAGGGAAAACGGAATGAGATAGCAAAATACTTATCCTCATCATCCATACCGTGTCGACAGCTACTCACCCCATGAGTTCTTAGATATCCTTCCTTATGCTGGCGATAACAGGAGATTAGGAACAATTAGGTTCATGTATATGGAATCACTTATTAGTTGGACAGCTTGGACAGTGAGGAAGAGTTGCTTTTACCATCATTATTTGTATTGCGGATATACTGGGCGAACGGCTACTTGCTCGGGATCATGCCCGAAGAACAGAAAATTCGGCTTAATCTCCTGCACAATCTGCTGAATGCGGGCGATTGACTGGCGTGCCTGTTCACGGTTAAAGCCGTCAAACGGTATGTCGTTTGTGTAATTCTCCTGTGTGTAGGCAACATCAATCGTCAGCATGACCGGACCCGACTCCTTTGTTGTGACCAGTGCGGATTGATGACCCGGCGAATGACCTGGAGTATAGAGCAGTTGCAAGCCTGGAACCAGTTCATGATCCCCTTGGAGCAGTCGGTAATTCAAGTCCGCCTGCACGCATTCTGGTGGCGCATACGCCAGATTACCAATCGCAGCGTCTGCTTCAGTCTGCTGCACATAAATTGGTGTATTCGGAAAATGCGGATTGCCTCCGGCATGATCCATATGCATATGAGAGATTACTATGGCATAGATATCATCAGGTTGATAGCCGATCCGATCCAGTACTGCTACGATCCTATCATCTGCTGTCATATGTGGAATGAAGCGCCCTTCAAACGGTGTACCTTTAAAATAATTCGGATTATCAATAAACGAATCCGGCATGCCAGTATCAATGAGAATCGGACCATGATCCGTCTCCAACAAATACGACCAGATTTGCAGGCGCACCAGTTCACCAGGCTGTGCATGATGGTTGAGTGAGGAGCGATCAATACCAAGCTGACCGACCGGTAACCAATACAATTTGTTGATCATACAATCATCCTCCAATCTTGGTTTACATAATAAATATTATGTAAATATACTCATTCTTTTGAAAATTAATTTTTAATAGTTTAAATGATAAGGCATACAGGCGTCTAGCAGGAATTTACCATCAGGCAGGTCAGTTCGTGCTAAATATAACCAGATGAGCAAAAGAAGAATAAGTATAAGCCGGTCGTTGAGGAGATTCAAAAAAACTGCATGTTGGAGATCAAGTAGATGCTAGAGATTCAAGGTTGCTTGCTATTTAGAGTGAATACCAGGCTGGACAAGAGGGGAGAGCTTTATTTATACTTAAAAAGTGCTCAAAAAAATTGCGTATAATATAAATTATACGCAGTTAAGGTTTAAAACGACTTTTAGTTGCTCTCCTGCATAAGATGTCGATTGGATTGTCGATAAAAATCAGACGAAATTGATGATTTTACAGCATATTTTGAAATTTGAACGAAAATGGGGGCAAGCGGAATGAAAAAAGAATTACGACATATGGAGCTAGATACGATAGAAGAAATTGATGAAGTGTATGCTGAAGAACTGGAAGCTTTTTTGATTTGGATGAAGGATGCGGGGTATACGATACATACGCAAAAAAATTACATGGGGGATGTAAAACAGTTTTTACGTACGTTGCGTGATAAACCACTTGACCAGGTGAAAAAGATTCATGTGATGTCGTATTTGTCTAAAGCGCGGGAGGGGGGCGCCGGAGATAGTACACGGAACCGGAAGCATGCAGCGGTGAACAGTTTTTTTAGAGCGCTACAGGAATTTGAGTTATGCAGCACAAATCCGGCAGCGGGGATCAAAAAAGCTAAAACTGAAAAGAACCGTATGCCAGTCTATCTGGATGAGAAGGATATTCAGTCGTTTTTGCTTGCAGTCGAAGGAAAATATGCAAATCGTAATATGGCTATCTTTCTGCTCATGGTCTACATGGGATTGCGGGTGGGGGAGGTTCATTCGTTGAATGTCTCAGATTACAGCCGAGAAAGACGCACATTAGATGTGTTCGGTAAAGGACGTAAGTGGCGTACCCTGCCAGTACCGACGGCCGTTTGTGATTTTGTAGAGCATGCATTGGAGGAAAGATTGACTCCGTGGAGAAGTAAAGAGGACGCGATGTTCGTATCCCAAAAAGGCCGCCGCCTGGCCGTACGCTCTATCCAACAGATTGCTACAGAAACGTTCGAACGATTCCAGCAAGATAAGGGCTTAGAGCGTCGGGAGGCTTATTCCAGCCATAAGCTAAGACATACATTTGCCACGATGCTATTACGCAAGGGAGCAGATCTGCGTACAGTACAGGAGCTGCTGGGGCATTCATCCATTCAGACCACCACGGTATATACACATGTCACAGATCGGGAAAAGGAAAAAGCGATGGATAAACTGGATATTCAGATACCTATAATGGGATTGTAAGTATATTCCACGATTACATTGTATAGTTAATTCGAAGTTGGTTTACATAATTATTATTACGTAAACCAAATAAAAATAATTGAAGCTGACTTGTAAATTAAATTCATGATACTACGTCCTTAATATTGTGAACGTTGTATTCTTTATCATAAGCTTTGTCCTGATTTTGACAGCTTTGTTTATTTAGTAGCCAGTATACTCTGGTCTTGACAAAGGTAATATTTTGCTACAAAATTAGTGAGACCACTTCGTAAAGTATCTTTATAAAGTGGTCCCACTAATTTTGTAAAAGAAGGAGCACCGGTATGGAAAAAGCAAACACAAATTTAATTAAAGAAATAAATCTGAATCTGGTTCGGAAAGTATTGAAGCAGATTAGCAAGGCTACAAAACCTCAATTAGCTGCCTTGACTGATTTAAGTGTGGTTACTATCAATACGCTAATGCAGGAATTGCTTAATAATGGAGAGATTTTTGAAGATGAGATTGTCCCTTCCAACGGTGGTAGACATGCATTAACCTATCGTTTTAATTATGAGCATAGTCTGGCACTGATTATACATATTAATGAAAAACAAGGAATGGATGTAGTATCGACCACAGTCGTTAATTTAAACGAGGACGCTCTCATGAAAGAAGAACATCCTTTTCAAATTTTTGATGCTGCACAATTTTATTCCACGATTCAAGATATCATTTCCCTTTATCCCTCTATTAAGGTTATTGGTATTGGAATCCCGGGACAATCGGTTGATGGAGAGATTACAGTCAGCAGTCATGAAAGATTGAATGGAATCCGGTTGGCAGAGGATGTGCAGAGCAAATTTGGTTTGCCCGTTATGGTGGAGAATGATGTAAATGCGGCTGTGTGTGGATACGTTTACAGAGAACAGTTAGATGAAGATCAATGTGTGCTAGCTATCTATTTTCCTGAAAATTCTCCACCAGGGATGGGGATTTATTTACGCAATGGAGTTTTAAAGGGCAAACATGGATTGGCTGGTGAAATCAAATTCCTCCCGTCTATAGTGTGGGATGAAAGTAAGGGAAGAGAAGCTTTTTTCAATAGTATATGTGAAATAATTCAAACATTACAATCTATATTTGATCCTGATCAAATTGTGGTCTATAGAGAGAATATAGAAGAAGAGTCTTTCCTTCATTTTTTGGAAACCTACAAAGCTAAGCATGAAATGCCTTTGTACCCTAAGATTGTTCTCTCCGATTTATTTTATGAGGATTTTAAAACAGGATTGAGAGGGTTAACTCTAAAAGAATTAGAACGTCCTATTATTGTTTTTAAATAACGACAACTATTGTTTGAGCAGAGGAGGAGAGACATGATGGCAACCTGGTTTCTGATTATTATTTATCTAGCGTTTATTAGCTTGGGAATCCCGGATTCCCTGTTTGGGGCAGCATGGCCTGTGATGTGGCCGGAACTGGGAGCTGCCTTTGGGTCAGCCGGAATAGTATCCATGGTCGTTGCAGGTGGAACCATTGTATCAAGTCTAGCTAGTGGAACTATCATTGAAAAAATAGGTACAGGCAAAATTACTCTAATGAGCTGCTTTTTGACTGCAGGAGCGTTACTTGGGTTTTCTTTTGCACCTTCATTGTTCTGGCTCGTACTCTTAGCAATTCCTCTTGGCCTCGGCGGGGGAGCTGTAGATGCAGCACTCAATCAATATGTGGCTACTCATTATAAGGCACATCATATGAGCTGGCTGCATTGTTTTTGGGGTGTTGGAGCTACGATGGGACCAATCATTATGTCTTTCTACATTTCGAACTACAATTCATGGAGAAGTGGCTATACAGCCGTATCCATGATTCAGTGGGGACTTGTTATTATTTTGCTTATTACACTGCCATTATGGAAACGTGTTACCGCAATACAAGGTCCGATTATTCCTGAAGCTCAATCAGACTACTCACAGATGGATCACAATATCGCACAAGGTGAGAACACACCCAAACAAAATCTAATTCGAATGAAAGGAGTTAAGAACACGCTCGTTGCTTTTTTGTTTTATTGTGGTGTAGAAGCCACGGTAGGTTTATGGGGAGCCAGCTATTTGGTAGGGGCTAGAAACATCTCAGCTGAAACTGCTGCTGGTTGGGTATCTTTGTACTACGGTGGAATCACGGTAGGTAGGCTGATTACGGGGTTTGTAACTTTAAAAATAAATAATCGTATCTTAATCCGGGTTGGTCAACTTACTGCTGTTGCAGGAGGACTCATTTTGCTGCTTCCGTTGCCCGCTGCCTTTTTATTACCGGGCTTTATCCTTATTGGATTAGGGCTTGCACCGATTTACCCTGGACTTCTTCATGAAACGCCAACACGGTTCGGTAAGGAAAATTCCGCAAAACTCATGGGTTATCAGATGGCAGTTGCTTATACAGGCACAACCTTACTCCCGCCCATTGTTGGGCTGATAGTATCTCAGGTAAGTATTCATTTTTTTCCGGTTGCAGTCCTTGTTTTCCTTTTTTTTATGCTGCTCAGTTCAGAACAAGTGAATCGTATAGTGAAAAAAAGAGTTTTGAAGGGTTAAGACAAATTACAACTTGACTTGAAACGCGTTTCATCAGCTAAAGTAAATGTATACCCTAAAAGAGAAAGGAGAGAACTCTATGATCTCACTCATTTTATTATGTTTAGTTATATGGTGTGGTGCTTACTGGGGCTTAGCATTATCAAGACAGCCTATGGAAGTAAAACCTTACCGTTCCATCGATGATTTTTTTGAATAGCTTTATAATCACTTAATAAAGGATCTTTTTTTACTTACTTTATTAATGTCTTTAATTAAATATTTTATGAAGTGGACTGAACCAGTCTCGAGCTGTTTAAATGGATTAGATGTTGTATAAAAGTTGCAGATACGACAGAAGGGAGTGCGACAATGTGGGGACTGAAGGAGTCTTATGCGTTACTGTTTTATGCATTACGTATTTCATAATCAGTAGTTTGGCTCATTCTTCTTTTGTGCAAAAGCTTGCAGCACGTAAGTTTGAGAATTTTAATAGAGACTTTGATGTTGATCCCTGGAATGAACATAAAAAACCGTAAGTATGAACTGACAATGAGTGTATCAAACAACTAAGGGAGGCTTATTTATGTTTAAACTGGTAGTAAGTGATTTGGATGGTACTTTTCTGAACAATAGTGGCACGTTTGACATTGAATTATTTAATCAGGTGTATAAAGAGTTGCAAGAAAATAATATCTCCTTTGTTGCTTGTACAGGTAAGCAATGTGAAAGAGTCGAAGAATTGTTTGGTGAGCATGGAAAAGGGATCTGGATTTTGGGGGACAGCGCGACTCGCATTAAAAAGGATGGAGTCGTTGTAAAAGAGTTTACAATTGAACGTAATATAGCATTACAAGCGATCAATCAAATAGAAGCTTTTGCTAAGGATTTTATTATCATAGCATGTACAACAGAAGGAGCTTATGTTCCTTCTCATACTCAAGAAGAGTATTATAAAATTGTGAAGGGCTCTTATAAGGAAGTTAGGAAGATTGATTCGTTTGATCAAATAAATAGCAACTTTCTAAAAATAACTGTTTACGATCCTTCCGGGAGAAGTTCCTTGTTAAGAAAACATGTTGAAGAGGCACTGCTAGATCAAATTTATATTGTCGATTCTGAAGCAAATTGGCTGGATATAACAGCGCTTCATACTCATAAAGGGGAGACGGTAAGAAAACTCCAAGAGATATTGGGTGTTACTGAGGATGAAACCATGTCTTTTGGGGATGGTGAAAATGATGTAGAGCTTATGAGCATTGCCAAATACAGCTTTGCTGTAAAAAATGCCTGTGAGAACACTAAAAATGCAGCAAGCTTTATTACCAAATCCAATGAAGAAAATGGTGTGTTATTAACAATAAAGAAAATGATGGATTTACAAAAGCATTAATGTTAATTATTGTTAATTAGATGCAACTACATGCAGTACACAAGCAAAAGAGCGTGCCTTTAGCATAAGACACGCCTTTTTGTATTCATTAAGTTTACATAATATATATTATGTTTATTTCATACATATAACATTCCGAAGCACGTATTTCTCATGAAGAACCTGCACATGCGTTTACTTTTCATTTTCCGGAGGAGATTCAATGATTAGCCCCTGAACATGCTTGCGCGCGAGAAGCTTTCGTTTTTTGCGATTTTCCTTGGTTTCGAAAACAATATCCAGATCATAGTCGTCTGGATACAATTCTGTAGCAGCGATGTGAAGGACAAGTCTCTTTTTGTTTATGATCTGTTTCTGTCCTTGAATCAAAATCCCGACATTACCTCGCTCATCCTCGGTTTTATATACAATTCCAGTTCGATCCAGGTAGCCGACATACACACTATCTCCCAGGGCAAATGGTTTGGATTGGAGAGGAGGTTCTTGTTTCGTCTGTTTTGCGATTGTTTGGTCTGAAGACGCTTTTTCAAGGGAGATTCTATCTACATCATCAGACTTTTTATCCTCAAAAGGAGGAGGAATAACATGCGATTTTTGTGAATTCTGCGCCGTCCTTCCAGCAGAAATAGCTTCAGATCGCTCGATAATACGAGTCCACATGCCCAGCTTTAGAGCAATTTGGTACGCGTAGCTTTCCCCGGCCTCCCCGATGCGAAGTCGGTACAAGGGTTGCAACGTTTCGGTATCAAACTCCATACGAGCATTTTGAAATCCGGGTGTGTTTTCAGCAAAATGCTTGATTTCGCTAAAGTGGGTGGTAGCCACCACCGTCGCCCGGCGACGATGAAATTCCTCTAATAGTGCGATTGATAGGCCTACACCTTCTCCCGGATCGGTACCAGAGGCCATTTCATCGATTAGGATCAGAGTAGAGCTGCCCGCTGTTTCCAAAATGTCAATCATGTTGCGGATATGTGCAGAAAAGGTGCTCAAAGCATGCTCAATACTTTGGCCATCCCCAATGTCTACCACAATGTCCTCGAATACAGCCATGCGGCTGCCTTGCAAAACAGGTACCAGCAGGCCGGATTGCACCATGAGTGTTAACAGACCAACGCTTTTGAGGGCCATCGTTTTCCCGCCTGTATTCGGTCCGGTAATAATAAGCGATGAATAACTCTCACCGATTGAGAAATCAAGCGGCACCATCGTATGAGCCATCAACGGGTGGCGTGCACCATGAAGATTTATAATCCCGTCTTCGTTAAGCTCGACAGAGACAGCATCCAGAGTCATCGCGTATTTGGCTTTAGCCAATAAAAAATCCAGTGCACCTACTGTCTCTGTATTAATGCTTAGCTCCCGGCTGTATGACTCAGCCATTGCGGTCAGATCTCCCAGCACTTTCATTTCTTCTTTTGATTCTTCTGCCATGTTTGCGCTCTGTTCGAATTGCAGATTTACGATCTCTGCAGGTTCAACATAGACGGTTTGGCCGCTTCCTGATTCATCCAGTACATTGCCTTTCACCTGTTTGCGGAATTCCTTTTTGATTGGAAGCACGTAACGGCCATTGCGTTGATTGATCATATTGTCTTGCATGATGGATCGGTGACGGCTGGTAAGAGAGTCCAATTTCCTCTTTATGCGTTCTTCAGTAACTGCAATTTTTTTGCGAATTTTAGTTAGTTCTTTACTAGCGTGATCCGTCACTCGACCCGAATAAATGCATCTCTCGATTTCAGATAGGAATGTCTCCATGCCATACATGGATGAGGTATAAGCACTGACGGTTGGAGCAACATCCGCTTTGGCATGCATATATTTCATCAACTGCATGCAACTTCTAATGAATTGAGCCAAATGAGAAAAATCACGCTCGCTGAACATATAGCCGGTTCCTAAGAGGTGAAGTATGTGCTCCATTCCTTCCAATGAAGGAACAGGGACGCTAGCTCCATGACGAATGAGCTGTAAAGCTTCGTTCGTTTCATTAAGACGAATTCGAATGGTACGGATATCCGTTATTGGCTGCATGGTAGCGGCATGATGCTTACCCAAGTACGAAAAGGCACATTCAGATACTCTTGTTTTAATCCGATCATATTCCAAACGCAGCATTGTAGTTTCATTCATGAATAAATCTCTCCTTTTAGTTGTGTTTAGCAGGACTTTCAACAAACTTTTCTGGAAAATAAAAAAGGGCGGAGAATGAACAAACGTTCATTCTCCGCCCTTTAAGGGAGAGGGAATGTATCATCAAATAAGCCTATATTCCAGCATATGCTCTTTCCATTTCTGCGTTTTAATCTACAGGCCAACCAACATATCAGCTAATTGGCTTATAAATAGGAAAACGTGTAAAAGGAGTTAACGAAGCTGGAAACAAAAAAAACCGTGCTGAACACAGCACGGAATAAGGCCTAAATGAAAATGATCCCTAAGGCGATTTATGATATCCGCATGTTCTTAACTAATACCAGGGTAAAAACTCAGCAAGAAACAAACCTGTCCCAGAAGGGCACAAGCACCTGATGGTCTTCCCTGAATATGCAATTGCTTAGTTAAGAACGTTCACCGACATTAAAATCTCTCCCTTAATTGAAGATATATCCATAATATACGATCATACAGGTATTAAAGTCAAGGTCGACTTGTTTAATTTGAATTTAAAAAACGGCCCTGGGATATATGGCGTGTCATATATCCCAGGGCCGTTTCTTATGGTTTTTTATTTAGAGTCAGCGGATGTTACAGCTTGTACAGGCTGTCTGTCACGAAGGAGTGGTAACAACAGCATCGCTCCGACTAAAAATAATGCGGCACTCACCGTATATACAGTGATCAGGGAGGATGCGCTTTTGAGTGTTCCGCCGATGCTCATCCCAACGACCATCATCCCGGAAAATAGGGGAGAGAGGGCACCGCCGACGCGACCGATAAAAGCAGCTTCGGCATTTTTCATCATCATCGTGTTGATACCAATATGGATGCACGGATAAAATAGGCCGCTGAATACTTGTAATGCCATTGTCAACACAATATTGTGCGACCATCCGGCTCCAAAGGTGGTCAGTGTGCTAATCAAAAGTCCGGTCACCAACAGCAATTGCGGCTGTACTCTTTTGGCAACCCCCATAATCAGGGCACCTCCCACCAGCATAGCTGCTCCATTCGCCATTAATGGCCATTGCAGGAATTCCTTATTTTGCCCAAGATTCTCGATGGCAACAAAAATCATTAATGGTTGAATAAGTCCGACTGCCAGCCCAATTACGGTAAATGTTCCGCCAAGCGTGCGAAGTGTGCGGTTATTCCATACATAACGTATTCCTTCTTTAAGCTCTTGAATGAAATGAGCTGGTTGATCGGTTATCTCAAGTACTTGTTCGTCTTGTGGAATACGAGTCAAAACAAGCGCCGAGATGAGAAACAATATCCCGGTTATAGACAATGAAACGAAAATTCCAAAGTGCTGATAAATAAATGTACCGATCACAGGACCGATAACCATAAACAATGCCATGAGAGACTGAAAAAGGGCCATCACTCCCTGAAGCTGCTCTGGGGCTACATGCTGCTTAAATATTTTCATCGCGGACGGCTGAGAAAATTGAGATAGAATGGCCGAAAAGAAAGTGGATAGCAAAAGCACCTGCCATGATCCGTACCATAATGCGAGCAACACGATAAAAATAGATGCGGCCGACAGCAGATCGCAACTAACCATTGTCCGTTTAGGCCGCCAACGATCCGCGAACGTGCCCCCAATGATGGCAAACAGAAAGATAGGCGCAAATTCAGCAACTGAAATGAGTGACACGTATTTGGGATCATTATGAGTCAGATCTGTTACATACAACAGTATGGCAAAGTTTCGCACCCAGATGCCCAAATTGAGCAGTGCATTGGAGGCGATAATGGTCCTTATATATGGATTTTTAAACAACAACAATCTCTCCTTTTCTGTTGTTCAGGGGATTAGCCCTTAGCATCTGCATTTTTATAAACAAAATTAATATTTGTCTATATAACAATAGATAATATAATAAAAATACTGCTATTTAGTCAAATGTTTTTTTAAAAATCATAGACAAAGCAGGGAGAAGGAAGTGGTCAATCATGTGAAAAAATACGGATTAATATAGAAAAGGAATGGGTCACTACATAGTTGCAAATTCGAGGAAATATTAAAATGGAAAATAGGTTTACATAATATTTATTATGAAAACATTGTAGCGAGCCTTTATCTATCAGAATCTGAATCCTGATGTACCTTTTAAAATCATAGTGATATAATTACGCGTACATGCCTGAAAAGGAGCGTATAAAACGTAAAATGAACTTTCAAGTGGACTTTTTATCTTTTTTTGTTATTCAGGTAGACGGGAAAGAAGGACAAGGCGGTAAGTCCTACAAGCATTATGCTACAATGGATGACTACGATTACGACGAGAGTGATGTCAAAAAATTTCTGGATGGGGAATTTGCTCGTATAAGTAAGCGAAAGGTTGAAAAAAACCCCAGCACAGAGCAGGCGCCGACCAAAATCGGCCGCTTTATCGTCGAACCAGAACATGAACTAAGCAGTAATCCGAATTTCAATATGTTTGCCCGACTACGTGCAGCAGAGGATAAGGAAGATTTTAAAAATGCATGTGATGACCTGGTGCGAATGTATCTGGATACAAGCGCGGTAAGAGGTGGAGCACTGATCATAGTACAGGCCACATTGAATACCCACTCTGACGACCCGTTTATTTTTGTACTCAAATGTGATTTTGAACCTAAAATTGCACGGATTACTGAAAGTAGCCTGGTCAGTGAAGTCGAAATGGCCATTTCAGCCCGGAATATGAAATCCATCATGTATCCTTACATGCTAGAGGAGGGTATGAACGATGAATGGGAGCTTAAAATTCACCAGTCTTCGCATGCACGGTATTTTGAAGACTTTCTAAAATTTGTTACTTATGAGCAATCCATGCCGGAAATCGTTAATGAGCATGTTTTGGGCTTTGTTCAGAACTATGTAGAAACCAAATGGCCGGATGCATCTAATGAGGAAAGACAGCAGGAAGAGCGAGATCTGGAGCTATGGGCGGCCAGCGAAAAACGGGATTTGCAAGGGAAGTGGGACCCCCTTCAGGTCGTAGAAGCAGCGCAGCATATTGTCGAGCTAAAACCGGAAATTGAAGTTCGTTTCAAACTGGATGACACGGTTGTACGTGGGTTACTATCCGATTTTGGTGCCAAGCTGCATATCACGAAACTTCATGATAGATATGCACTTATTATTGAAGGTGACGCATTTACGTTTGAAAAGGGATTTTCACCGATTGAGCTGCTTCAACCTGAATCCTTTGAAACGGTGGCTGAGCGGCTCAAAGAGAAACGGCAATATGAAAATGAGGGTATGGATGGCGATACGCCACCTTGGTAATTAGTTACGGTAGCAAGGCGACAAACGGAATTATATGATAATAAACAGGCCTCACAACGGATGCATCCGCTGTGAGGCCTGTTTTTGTATAGCTTTTATGTTTCTTGGCTTACATATGCACTTTGCTAATTTGATCTTTCAGCTTGTCCGCAGATTGAATTAACCTTGCACGTTCCTCGTCATTGAGCGGAAGATCCAAAATTTCACGTACTCCATTGTGATCCACGATACTTGGTACGCCTAAATAAACATCAGATACACCGTTATAATTTTCCAGCAGGGTGGACACATTAAGTACAGACCCCTCATCCCCAAGTATAGCAGCTACGATGCGGTCGAGAGCCAGTCCGATGGCATAAGATGTTGCGCCTTTGGCATCTATAATTTCATAGGCAGCATTTTTGGTATTTTCAAAAATTTCATTTTTCGTTTCTTCACCTAGTTCCAGAGGTGTTCCAGCAACGTTAGCTGTGCTCCATACAGGCAATTCGGAGTCACCATGTTCACCAATAATATGAGCGTGGATACTTCGTGGGTCGATACCCTTTTCCTTCCCGATCAGATAGCGGAACCGTGCGCTGTCCAGCAATGTACCCGATCCAATAACTCTGCTTGAGGGCCAACCACTGCGTTTCCAAGAGATGTAGGAGAGAATGTCAACCGGGTTGGTTGCGATCAGCAAAATACCATGGTTATTGACCTTGACAATATTATCAATAATACTTTCAAAAATTTCGGCATTACGCTTCAGCAGATCGATGCGTGTCTCACCAGGTTTTTGTGAAGCCCCTGCTGTAACGATAATGATATCTGCATCACGGCAGTCTTCATAATCACCCGCCCACACTTTAACGCCACCGAGAAAAGGAAGTCCATGATTCATATCGAGCATTTCCCCCTTTGCCTTTTTGACGTTGACATCAATAAAGACAAGTTCTGACATGCGTTGGCGCAGCAGCAGGGTGTAGCCAGTTGTTGTGCCAACCGCTCCCATGCCGACAATAGCTACTCTACTTCGTTTGTAAGGTTTTAAGCTCATTAAATCCTCATCTCCTTCTCGGGTTGTATACCTTTCCATTTTGGGGTATTACTTTAAAATTTATGTTTCTGACTTAGTGTACCGTATATAATTACCCGCAGTAAAGAAATATGACATTTTTCCTTGACTTCAAAGGCTAGCTCGCTAATAATTAATCGAACGATAGGAACATGCACTAAAGCGTTGCAGCATCGATATTGACGTAAGAAATTATGGAAAGAGGATTAGTAATATGGACTTATTTCGAAAAAAGACAGGCTTGCTCCCGCATGAGGAAAGCGGATCTACAGGTCGCTTAAAGAGAACCATGGGACCTTTTGATCTCACCATGCTGGGAGTAGGATGCATCATCGGGACAGGGATTTTTGTTATTACTGGCAAGGCAGCAGCAGAAAATGCAGGTCCCGGTTTGATGCTATCTTTTGTTATTGCAGGGATTGCCTGTGTACTGGCGGCCTTGTGTTATGCAGAGCTTTCCTCTACAGTTCCCGCGGCAGGGAGCGCTTATGCATATAGTTATATTGTATTTGGAGAAGTTCTGGCCTGGGTACTGGGTTGGGACTTGATTCTGGAATATGGAGTGGCCGCCGCCTCTGTGAGTAGTGGCTGGTCTGCTTACTTTCAAGGCTTGCTGGCCGGATTTGATATCCATCTACCGTTAGCTTTAACCGCAGCCTTCGATTCGACCAAGGGAACCGTTATTGATCTACCAGCCGTGTGCATCATCATGCTTATCACACTATTGCTAAGTCTAGGAGCCAAGGAAACGGTTCGGTTCAACTTTATAATGGTTTGTGTCAAGGTTGGGGTTGTACTGTTGTTTATTGGAATTGGAATCTTTTATGTTAAGCCTGCCAACTGGACACCATTTTTGCCTTATGGATTTTCCGGTGTTTTGAGTGCTGCGGCAATCGTATTTTTCGCTTATCTGGGATTCGATGCTATCTCAACTGCAGCCGAAGAAGTACGCAATCCGCAGCGGAACATGCCCATCGGCATTATCGCCTCTCTGGCGATTTGTACGATACTGTATATTGCTGTTTCCGTTGTGCTAACGGGAATGGTACCTTATACGCAGTTGGGCGTTAGCGATCCGGTTGCGTTTGCTCTTCGCTTTATTCATCAGGATTTTGTAGCAGGATTAATTTCACTCGGTGCGATTGCGGGAATGACGACTGTTTTACTGGTGCTGTTGTATGGTCAGACGCGATTAATTTTTTCCATGTCGCGCGATGGTCTTTTACCCGTTTTTTTATCTAAGGTAAATACCAAAACTCAAACACCGATTCGAAGCACATGGTTGGTGGGCAGCATTATTGCATTGGCCAGCGGATTGTTCCCGTTGCACGCACTGACCAATCTGACGAGTATTGGGACCCTGTTTGCTTTTGCTGTGGTTTCGGTTGGGGTCATTGTTCTGCGTAAAACACGTCCCGATTTGAAAAGAGGGTTTACCGTACCATGGGTTCCGTTACTCCCACTTTTGAGTGCTTTGGTTTGTATCGGTCTGATGCTTCAGCTTCATATCAGCACCTGGATCGGATTTATTGTGTGGCTACTACTCGGATTACTGATTTATTTCTTCTATGGGTATCACAAGAGTTTGTTGAACCGTAAATCCTGATTTTATCTTAGATTAAAATAAGCCGGTATCCTGCACTTTTGTGAAGGAGCCGGTTTTTTTTGTCATTGCGCGAAAAGTGTCACATAGGGTCGTTTATGGTATAATTCTGTTTCAGATAAGCTTTTGGCACGTGATTACCGCATGCCATCGAGGGAGGACTTTGATATGAAACTGCGCTGGCGTGCGCTCTTGGGAGGAGCAGTGCTGTTGACGGGCATCTTGCTAACGGCCTGTTCTGCTGAAACCCCAAAAACTGTAACTAAACCTCCGATTGAGGAACCAGATGACCAGGGACAGACGATAACGATTAATCCGCCGGTAACCCCAAAGGCAGGGGATCCAAACGCAAAATATGTGGTACAGACACGAATTGCAGATTTCCATTTAATCGATAACAATAAAGGGTTAGTTTGGGGAGTTACCCGTAATGAGCTTCGGCTTTATGATACTCATGATGGTGGAAAAACGTGGAATAATATTTCCCCCTCCGAAAACGTCCAATTTCAAGATAAGCTTGAATATGGCAAGGATATCAGTTTCACAGATTCCCGTCACGGTTGGGTCGTCCGTCAAAATCTGGACCAAACTGCAACGGTCATTCTAAGAACAGCGGATGGAGGGCAGAGCTGGGATGTATCAGCACTACCTAGCGGAGCCCATGTAAGCTCGATACAATATGTAAATCCTACCACAGGTTGGATCATGGCTTATACCAAACTGAATGAGCGTGATCAACAAAAAATGCTGTATCACACCACGGACGGAGGAGCCACGTGGAATAAAGTTGCGCAGAGCTCTGGTATGACATCCAGCAAATCAGGCTCAGGTTTACCCGATCAAGGCAGTATGGCAGGGATGAGCTTTTCTCCCGACAATCAGGGTTTTGTGGCGATCAATATGGACAGCAAGGTGAAGTTGTATAAAACTACGAATCAAGGGAAAACGTGGACCCCAGTTGCTAACAGCATGCAGGGTTGCCCTCAGTCCAAGGCAGAAGCTCAGCAGTCTCTTGAAGGCAACAGTTCCTCATTTTGGATTCCGGTTCTCTGCTATGGGGAAAAAGGTGTAAAATATAGCGGACTGTTTACGAATAGTACAGGAACACAATGGAACGATGTGTCTTTGGGTCTGAGTAGTAATAGTAGTTCTATAACTCCCGGGCGTACCTTTCTAAGTGATAAGGAAGGGTGGGTCCTAACCGATAACGGAATGAGCCGTACAATGGATGGAGGGAAGACGTGGATCAGTCTCAAAGGCAATAAGGTGCTGCCTTCGAAGCTAAAAGACTATCCGCGATCAGTCAAGCTGCGTTTTGCTTCTTCATCAGTAGGTTGGCTGCTTTTGGAACGACTCGACGACAAGAAATCACTGCTGTTAAAAACAACAGACGGCGGTGTAAACTGGAAAATTTTATAATCATAAAAAAAGTAATTGCCCTGGAAATACCCCGGGGCGTTTTATTTTTAAAAATTTAAATTTTATATGACGACATGTGAAAAAAATCACAAACCAACAAATGAGCCACTGTTATACTAAACCTGTAAACAACGATAGGAGTGATAATCATGAGAGCGAATCAGGATCATATGTTAACCCAATACTACCTTCAATTTTGCTACACTTGTCAGGATGCCTACGGTTGCACGACTGAAGAGGACTGCAAGCAATGCGCAGAGCGTTACGCCGAAGAAGAATATGAAGTTCTGGATGAAACACAACGTTATCTCCAACTTGTACATGTGTAAATCGATGAGCTATTCTGATATCGCCATATTTTGAGCCTCCCGGATTATTCCGTGGAGGCTCTTGGCGTTCTTAAGGGTTGCTATCAAATTTGGGCGGCAACATACATATACTGTTACCGAAGGCTAAAGGCAGGTCAGGATGCCCGGTGGTTTCTCTGTGGAATGCCTGGCGGAGAGGAGTGCGGTGCATGGGATTTGAGTCATTATGGATGTTCGATTGGCTGGGTACGGTATTGCCCGTATTTTTCGTAGTTGTGTTGGGTATTGTCGTGTTGTCTGCGGGCAGGGAAGTCATGGAATGGAGCAGGAACAAACGACAGCCTGTATTGACGGTGGGTTCCCGAATTACGGCCAGAAGGACACATCTCCAACAAAGACGCCAGGAGGAACAAGGGACTCGGACGTATACCTTTTATTATGTAACCTTTGAGGTGGAGAGTGGCGACAGAATGGAGTTCAAGGTATCTGGGGAAGAATACGGTCAATGTGCTGAAGGGGATGAGGGACGGCTTACTTTTCAAGGTACAAGGTATATCGGGTTTCAGCGTCTTAATCGCTATAGCTTGGAGCAGGTTAAAATGTAGAATTCAGTCAAAATGTTCATGGTCATTTAACAGCCTTCTGCGAGGAACCAGGGTAGGGGGCTGTGCATGTTTCTTGTACGGCACATTTTGGTACATATATACTAAAACAGAGTAGTGCAGAGGAGGAATGAGTCGTGTCATTTGAAGGACAAGTTGTTATAGTAACAGGAGCAGCGCATGGCATCGGTAAAGAGGTCGCTTTTGCCTACGCTGCTCAGGGGGCCAGAGTCGTGTTTGCTGACCACAATGAGGAAGAAGGCGCGGCAGCTGCTGCTGCCGCCCGGAACGAAGGCCAGCAGGCCATTTTTATTCCTTGTGATGTGCGCAAGGAAGAAGATCTTGTAGCGCTGATCCGTGCCGCGGAAGAAGAATACGGTACGATTCATACGTTGATTAACAATGCAGGCGTGTCCAGATGGAAATCTCCATATGAGTTAACTGTAGCAGAATGGGATGACATTCTGAATACAAACGTACGCAGCTGTTTTATTGCAACAAGAGAAGCAGCTAAGATAATGAAGCGAAACGCGGAAGGTGGCTCAGTGGTTAATATGGCCTCTACACGAGCTTTCATGTCAGAGCCGGACACGGAAGCCTATGCGGCATCCAAAGGAGCTATAGTCGCCCTTACACATGCGATGGCCATATCGCTAGGAAAGGACCGGATTCGAGTCAATTGTATCAGTCCAGGATGGATTGAAACCGGGGATTACGAGCAATTGCGTGCGGAAGACCATCAACAGCATCCGGCTGGTCGAGTAGGGACTCCTAAAGACATCGCACGAGCCTGTCTATACTTGACACAACCCGGCAATGATTTTGTAACAGGTACGAATCTCGTGGTTGATGGCGGGATGACGCGTAAAATGATTTACGAGCCTTGATAAAAGCCTAAAAGAGTAGTCCCCGCCTGGGGCTATTTTTTTATTTTTTGGACTGTCACTTATTGGGCATTTGTACCATAGGATAGGGTATGTGATTGAGAAGTAAGGAGGGGACGCGGTGGCTGTAATCAAGACCAGCACAGAAGATGTGAGGACCCTTGCCCGGCTGATGCGGGCTGAGGCTGAAGGTGAAGGCGAGATGGGGATGCTCATGGTTGGCAACGTCGGTGTGAACCGAATTTTAGCCAATTGCCTGGATTTCCAAGGGATACGCCTCATGAATGACATGGTGTTTCAAAGTCCCGGAGGTTTTGAAGCTACTCAGAAGGGGTATTTTTATCAGAGAGCTCGTGATCGGGACGTTCGACTTGCCCAGCGTGTAGTCAATGGTGAAAAAATACGTCCGGCATCCAATGCATTGTGGTTTTTCAGACCAGCTGGAGAATGTCCGGATACCTGGTATAACCAGACCAATACCGGGCGCTTTAAAGCCCACTGCTTTTTTAGCCCGACTGAAGAGGACTGCCCTAATGTATATTAGACACCTTTCAGAATGGCTCGAAGATTTAAAATTAAATTAAAACCATTTTAGGAGGAATTTACATGATTTCACAGCAAGCTTACCGTCCCGTACCCTATGCTTCCGGCAATGGATACCCCGAATGGCCAAGAGGGATGGCTCCAGTCCAAACCATGCAGCCTATGACTGGCTTTCCACCTTCAGTAAGCAGTGGTAGCCCTATGACACCAACGGGTTCGGTAGTGCAGGTTCAGACTCCGCAATACGAGCAATCATACATCGAGAATATTTTACGCTTGAATTTGGGCAAAACGGGAACTTTTTATATGACCTATGAAAATAACCGTGAATGGAATGCGAAAATATTCAAGGGTATTCTGGAAGCAGCTGGTCGAGATCACATTATTATTAGTGATCCGGCGACAGGCAAACGGACTATTTTACTGATGTTAAACCTGGATTATGCAACTTTTGACGAGCCGTTATTGTACCAATATCCCGGCGTCATCGGGAACCCGGGATCATCCCCGGTTCGCTGATGCCTTCATATATATGAGTCTACATCCTCTGCCAGACGGCAGGGGATGTATTTTGTTTATATTCTTTCTCAAATATAGTTGCTTTCTTGGTGGTAACAGGCGAAAACGAGAGCTTTCCGACCTAAATGATAGAGGAGTTGATTTTTCTGACATGGCTTGTGGTTTGACTGTATAGAGTATAGTTATATAATTAAATATAAGCTGATAAATGATTGAATCATTTATGCGGAATATGGCTTAGGGAAGCCGGAAGGGGTGAATGTGTTGGGAAGTTGACGCTGCTTATGATGTGTTATCGTTCTGTCTATGATGAAACT
Source organism: Paenibacillus ottowii (assembly GCF_050516475.1). Classification (NCBI taxonomy): domain Bacteria; kingdom Bacillati; phylum Bacillota; class Bacilli; order Caryophanales; family Paenibacillaceae; genus Paenibacillus; species Paenibacillus ottowii. Next base: position 4,794,649 of record NZ_CP191577.1, read on the forward strand.
ATCCGAAGGAGGTGCGCCTGTCTGCCGTAATGACGGCTGATGGGGAGCATATTGAGTGACCCTTTACCGAGTATGTTTAACTTATTTATTGTTTTTGCATTAGTATTATTAAATGGTTTTTTTGTATCTGCGGAATTTGCCATGGTTAAGGTCAGGGGCAGCCGTATAGAAACCTTGGTGGAGGCGGGCAACAAAAAGGCCGTATACGCCGCCAATATGATACACAATCTGGACGCTTATTTGTCTGCCTGCCAATTGGGCATTACCCTAGCATCATTAGGACTGGGATGGATCGGAGAGCCGGCCATCGCACATTTGATTGAACCTGTATTTACAGCCGCTGGCTTGGGAGCGGTATATGTGCACGGTACTGCCGTGGTCATTGCATTTATTGTCATTACGATTTTGCATATTGTGTTGGGTGAATTGGCACCCAAAACGATAGCTATTCGTAAAGCTGAAACTATTACGCTGTATTCAGCCATGCTGATGACTTGGTTTTACAAGTTGATGTATCCATTCATATGGGCGTTGAATGGAATGGCGAACAGCTTGCTGCGTTTATTCCGTCTGGAGCCGGTATCCGAATACGACGATTCCGCGCATACAGGGGATGAAATACGCATTCTGATGAAAGAAAGCAATAAGAGCGGACTAATTGATAATACGGAATTGGCGCTTGTTGATAATATATTTGATTTTGCCGACACGACCGCCAGGGAAATCATGATTCCGCGCACGGAGATGATCTGTTTATACAGTAATGAGTCCACAGAAGAAAATCTCGCGATTGCGACGGAAAGCATGAGAACACGTTATCCAATCTGCGCCGAAGATAAGGACCATATTATCGGCTTTATCCATATTAAAGATCTTCTACGTGCGAACACGCTCGATACTCGTACGATGATTCGACCGATCCTTGCTGTTCCGGAATCAACGCAAATTAGTGATCTGCTCAAACGCATGCAACGTAGCAAGACGCAGATTGCAATTTTGATTGATGAATACGGCGGCACATCGGGTATGGTAACGCTGGAGGATATAATGGAAGAAATCGTCGGTGAAATTCAGGATGAGTTCGATCAGGAACGTCCGAGTTGTGAGCGGATTAATGACGATGAATTTTCCATTGACGGTATGTTATTAATTGATGAAGTGAACGATCGCTTTGGATTGGATCTTGATCATGAGGATTATGATACAGTAGGGGGCTGGCTATATTCACATGTTGAGGTTATTCCTCCACAGCCAGGCCAGTCTGTAGTGTTTGAAGGATGTATGTTCATTGTAGAAGAAGTTGAAAACAAGCGGATTTCACGTATTCGGCTAATTAAACAGCCTATCGTCGTGGAGGAAGCAGGAGTCTCTTAATGGAATAAATATGGAAAGCGGCCTCAATCATGTGGGGTCGCTTTTTAATTTGTCTTCTTTACATAAAGAATATGAATTGATATGATATTCGTGTTATTGTCAACCTAATAGAGTTTTATTAAGTTGACAATGGGGCGGGTTTCTTTAAGCTGAAATCTCGACTGATTACATGATCATTTAAATAAGGGAGGATAAAATATGAATTTATTCAATCAAGGTGTAGATAAGGGTGTAGATTGGGGATTGCTGGCTGAAAAAGCGATCCGTTTCAGCCATCTGACACAGGAAGAAGGAATGGCTGTACTGGAAGCGGACGATGTGGAATTATTATCGATTATGCAAGCTGCATTTCAGGTGCGGCATCATTTTTACGGAAAAAAAGTAAAGCTCAATATGATCATGAATGCCAAAAGCGGTCTGTGCCCAGAGGATTGTGGTTACTGCTCTCAATCCATCGTTTCCACAGCACCTGTCAGCAAGTATAGTATGCTGGACAAGGAATCACTATTGGCTGGAGCGAGAGAAGCCATAGCACGAAAAGCAGGGACATATTGCATTGTAGCCTCTGGCAAAGGTCCGACAGATCGAGAACTGGATCAGGTAATTGATGCTGTGCAGGAAATTACTCGTACCATGCCGCTCAAGATTTGCGCTTGCTTGGGGATTCTCAAGGGAGATCAAGCACAGCGATTGGCAGATGCAGGGGTACACCGTTACAATCATAATTTAAATACAAGCAAGGTTAACTATCCCTCGATTACGACCACACATACATATGACCAACGCATCGAAACTGTGAAAATGGCTCAATCATACGGAATGTCTCCATGCTCAGGAGTGATTATCGGTATGGGGGAGACGAATGAGGAAATCGTTCAAATGGCTTATGCCTTAAGAGAGTTGGATGCCGACTCAATTCCGATTAATTTCCTGAATCCAATCCCCGGAACTCCTTTGGAAGAAGCACAGCGGGTCTCGCCGATCCAAGCTTTGAAGGTGTTAGCACTGTTTCGGTTCATCTGTCCATCCAAGGAAATACGCGTCGCAGGTGGACGGGAATTGAATTTACGCTCATTACAACCACTATCTCTTTATGCAGCAAATTCGATCTTTGTAGGAGATTATTTAACGACAGAAGGCCAAGAAGTTAACGCTGATCATCAAATGATAGAAGATCTTGGCTTTGAAATTGAGATGTGTGCCCTTTCAGCCGTATAATAGAGATGGTACAAACTTGGAAGGGAGAGTTGAACGATGAGCGAAAAAATATTTATTAGTCCGGGTAAATATGTGCAAGGGAAAAATGTGATTGATAAAACAGGTCAATATGTTAAGCCTTTAGGTCATACGGCCTTGGTTATTGCGGACAAGCTGGTTTGGGAGATCGCAGCCCATCGGGTAGTCAAAAGTCTGGAACAGGCCGATATTACTGCGATAAAGGTTGAGTTTCAAGGGGAAGCATCCAAAAATGAAGTAAACCGTATTGCTGATGAGGGGCGAAGCAACAAGGTCGATATTGTCATTGGTGTAGGTGGCGGTAAAACGCTGGATACCGCCAAAGCCGTTAATGAGCTACTTGGTTCCTCGGTTGTGATTGTTCCAACGACCGCTTCTACAGATGCACCCACCAGTGCACTATCTGTTTTGTACACCGATGAGGGTGCATTTGATACGTATTCCTTTTTCAGTAAAAATCCGAGCTTAATCCTGGTCGATACGAAAGTCATATCTCAAGCGCCGCCTTTGTTCCTCTCCTCAGGCATTGCGGATGCCATGGCAACGTGGATTGAAGCTCGCGCAGTCATTGAAGCACGTGCTACAACTATGGCAGGCGGCTTGCCAACCCTGGCGGCAGAAGCCATTGCGTCCAAGTGCGAGGAAGTTCTTTTCGATTACGGACTACAAGCTTATGAATCTGTGAAACGCAAAGTCGTTACACCGGCGCTTGAAGCGGTGGTGGAAGCCAATACGCTACTAAGCGGTTTGGGCTTTGAAAGTGGGGGCTTGGCAGGCGCACATGCCATTCACAACGGTTTTACTGTGCTGGAGGGAGATATTCATCACCTGACACATGGGCAAAAAGTAGCCTTTGGCACCTTAGTACAGCTTGCATTGGAAAAGAGACCTTTAACTGAAGTGGAGCGGTATATTGATTTTTATTTAAAACTGGATCTGCCTGTTACGCTGGAAGACATTAAGCTGCAGGAAGCCTCCCGAGAGGATTTGTACCGGGTAGCTCAGGCTGCTACCAAAGAAGGCGAAACGGCTCACAATTTACCATTTGCTGTTACAGCAGATGATGTGCTTGATGCAATCTTAGCGGCTGACCAGTATTCCGTTGCCTACAAGGCTAAAATTGGTCATAGAAACTAACCCCATACTAATAAAGTAGATTCAGAGGTCGCTAATAAGCGGCCTTTTTCCATTATTTAACTTGCAGCTTATGGTATGATTTTCATGGTACATAATTAGGAAAAGCCGGGAGTATATTTACGGCTCCCCTAAAATTTGAGAGGAGTTTAGCGATGGCAAAATGGAACGTAGAAGATCAAGGTACTCAATATACGATTGAGTACAAGCGTGGCTTTAATGGTGGAAAAGTCATTGTGAATGGTAGCGAGCAGAAGGTGAAAAGCCAGAACGCATTTTTAAACTTGATTGATTTTCCAATAAGATTGAAGGAGAAAGCTGTGAATGTTGTAGTCATTGGCAACAAAGCAGATTTGGCTGTGGACGGTATATATCTTGGGTCCAACCAACCTTATGTTCCAGTAAGTAAGGCTCCGGGCTGGAGTTGGGCTTTTGTCGTGGTCAGCTTGGTTATAGGATGGTTATTTGCAGGCGTTTTTGGTCTGTGTTTAGGGATATTAGGTAGCATGTTCTATGTGAAATCATCTTTATCCTTACATCAAACCATTAATCGAAGAGTTGTAAGCTGCTTTATTGTTTTTTTCATCATCAGCGTAGTCCAAATTGTATTTGGACTTGCAGCGAATTATTGGATTAATACGTTGTAAAAATAGTTTTAGCATATCCTAAAAGATCAAGCAAGTAGGCTCTCCCGCATGAAGTGGTGAGAGCCTTTTTTGCCATGTTAAATCGCCCAATTTCCTTTGCGGAAGATCGGTTCCTCAGTACCGTCTTCAGTAACGCCGTTGATGTCCATTTCACCTGAACCAATCATAAAGTCGACGTGAGTCAAACTGGAGTTCAGACCGTTGGCAGCCAACTGCTCCTGAGTCATATCCTTACCGCCTTTAAGGTTAAATGCATAAGCATTACCGATAGCCAGATGGTTCGAGGCATTTTCATCAAACAATGTATTGTAGAATAAAATATTTTTGTCAGAGATCGGTGACTTGTGGGGCACGAGAGCAACCTCGCCCAGGTAGTGTGAACCTTCGTCCATCTCTACGAGATGCTGGAGAGTCTCCAAGCCGGTTTCAGCCTGTACATCGACAATACGTCCATTTTCAAAGGTCAGTGAAAAGTTGTCGATGATATTGCCACTATAGCTGAGAGGCTTGGTGCTGCTGACTTTACCGTTTACTCCTGTTTTAAGTGGAGCTGTAAATACTTCCTCAGTAGGCATGTTAGCTACAAAAGTATGTCCCTGTTGGTTGACGCTTTCGGCTGCTACCCACAGATGGTCTTTTGCAAGTTCGATGGTGAGGTCTGTGCCTGGGGCCAGATAATGCAGCTTTTTATAGCGTTTGGAGTTTAAGATATCAGCTTTGCTGGAGAGGGTTTTCAGATGCTCATTCCATGCCTCCACAGGGTTGTCCAGATCCACACGTACAGTGCTAAAAATGGCTTCCCACAGCTTATCCACTTGTTCGGAAGCTGGCAGATCAGGGAATACTTTAGCTGCCCATTCTGCTGAAGGATAAGCAATCAGAGACCAGCTGAACTTGTCAGCCATTTGGTATTCACGGTATTGCCGCAATTCATGTGATCGCACGCGCTGGGCAGCCGTAATTCTGCTGGACGGAATCCCTTGGAGCAAATCCGGATTCTCTGCAAGAACATGAAGGACAGCAGCGCCATTTTCGACTTCTTCAGTCATTTCAGCTGCGTACCATTTGGGAGCAATATTAAATGTTTCATCAGGAGCTAGTTCATACTGTAATCGGGTAACCGTCTCATCACTCCATTTTACTTTAACCAGTTTGGCTCCGACAGTATACGCTGATTTAACGATTAGTCGCACGAGATCGGCAGATAAGATTGGCGCATGAACGATAAGTGTCTGCCCAGGTTGGACATTAGCGCCCACACGAACAGCTAATTCCGCATATTTCTGCAATTTTTGTTGAAAATCTGACATGTAACTTTCCTCCATTTCACGAAAAAGCCTCAAATAAGAATAGGGTAACTTGCACAGTTTTTTTGCAAATTCCACACATAGCTTATATATTGTACAATGTAACGAAAAGGTTCACAAATCAGTTTTGGTACTTTTTGGTAAAAATGAAAGGGCGGATAAATAAATGACAGAGCAAAATTCATCTGAGGAATTGAAAGAAGTACATATTCAGCAGGCACAAATGACAAGGGATGAGAATGGTGTATATTTAGGCCAAGTAGTATTTGGAGTGGACGGACAGAGCTCTATATATGAAATTACCTTCCACAGTAAAAAGGGAAAAGAGTGGGATTATAGTCTTCATTTTGCGGGAGAGCCACGCCTGGAGGAAGAGATGCTACAAATGGATAGCTGGATTGAAGAGAACGATGATCTTTTCGACTATTTGCTGGATGCCGCATGGAGTAAATTACCTGAGTAATGTAAACATGGTCTATTTTCGTGACAAGCGGATTATATTTAGCAGTGTCCGCATAATCTGCTGACATGGGGGAAGCCTAAAGGTCGAGTATAACAGAAAATTCCATGTGAATAGGAGGGTGAAGCTTTGGCAAATCATCTGTTCACCGAAGGAATGACGGCAAATGAAGAGGCTGCTCCCGATCTCCTGAGCTTACGGACGCTGTTTGTAAATGTGTGTTTTATCGGAGAGCCGGGAAGCCGATCTTGGGTGCTGGTGGATACGGGAATGGCAGGATTCACAGACTCGATTATTCGCCTGGCTGAGGAACGGTTTACGGGGCCTCCGGTTGCTATTGTACTTACTCATGGTCATTTCGACCATGTAGGGTCGGTTATTGAGTTGGTACAGCATTGGGGTACACCTGTGTACGCACACCCTTTGGAATTACCTTATTTAACAGGAATGAAAGATTATCAAAAACCTGACCCCAGTGTGGGGGGAGGTTTGATGTCGGGCATTTCCTTTTTGTACCCCAATGATGCTATAGATCTCGATGATCGCATCACTTCGCTGCCCCAAGATGGCAGTGTCCCTGGCGCCCCTGGTTGGAAGTGGCTTCATACACCAGGACATACGCCTGGCCATGTATCGCTTTTTCATGAGCGGAGACGCTTAATGGTGGCCGGTGACGCTTTTATCACGGTAAAGCAGGAATCAGCACTGGCTGTGCTTTTACAGGAAAAAGAAATCCACGGGCCGCCTGCGTATTTTACAACAGATTGGCAAGCTGCACAGCGGTCAGTGAAGATGCTGGCCGGTTTAAAGCCTGCAATTGCAGTTACAGGGCATGGACATTACATGCATGGCACTGAGCTGACAAATCAGCTGGATCGACTAGCTAGAGATTTTGAACACATGGCAGTACCCAAGCAGGGCCGCTATGTGTAGTCATGTGTGTGAAGGACGATGCCTTGCGGGGCATCGTTTTTTGTATTGTCGTGGAATTTTTTTGCTGGACATGGTATAGTCAAGCCAAAAGCTAAACGCTTTCATTAAACATCGTCATTTCATCAAGGAGGATTTTTGATGACACAACAGCATACTGCAATTGGTGATCTTTATTATGGAATACCGGCGGTTCGTCTTAAATTTGGGCGATATGAAGCGGTTGCCCTGCCAGGAAACGGTGCAAATCTGATTTCTTTTCGTGACAATGAGACGGGATATTCTTTTCTGCGTGAGCCGGATGCTGAGAGCATAGAGGCTTTTAAACAAAGCCCATCCGTCTACGGAATTCCGTTTTTGTTCCCTCCGAATCGTTATGAGGACGGAAAATTCCTGTGGAATGGGGTTACATATGAGCTGCCAATTAATGAAGAGGCTACCCATAACCATTTGCATGGCTTTTTGCACACCGTTCGGTGGGAAGTTGAAAACTATGGTTCCGGGGAGCAAGGTAGTTATGTGGTAATGAATCAACATGTAAGGGAAGGGCATCCTATGTTCCGTTATCTACCCTTCACCTTTACAATTAAGCTGACGTACAGTCTTGACGAATTTGGCCTGCATCAGCGTTATGTGATTCATAACGAAGGAGATCAACCGATTCCCAACTTGTTTGCCTTTCACACAGCCATTCGGGTTCCGTTTGTACCCGATAGCTCGCCTGAGGATTACAAGATTAAGGTTACGATCGGTGAACGGCGCGAGCTAACAGATCGATTACTGGCCACGGGACAGTTCCAACCGTTATCACCAGAAGAGGAACTGATGAAGACAACAGGAGTTAGTCCTTATTTTGCCTCTATGGATAATCATTATACGGCGGCTCCGCAAAATGGGCGTAACTACATGGAACTCACACACAGCAAGACAGGTGCTACTCTCGTATACGATGTAGGCACTGCTTATAAGCATTGGATGATCTGGAACAACAAAGCGAACAAGGAATTCATCTGTCCTGAACCGCAAATGAACATGATTAATGCACCAAATCGACCAGACTTGCCTGCGGAAGACATCGGATTAATTGCACTGGCGCCGGGGCATATTTTCGAAGCAACCAGCCGTCTGTATTGTGTTACTCCTAATAAAACGAAATCTTAATATTTCTTTATCCTACTAAGCTTGCATCGTGATGGACGGTGCAGGCTTTTTCGGATGGTATGGCCTCATTTTAAAAAATGATGGGGATAGAAAGATGAAATAGGTTGCAGAAAGCAATGGGTCATAGTATGATACGAAACAGGAGATGATCAGATGAATTATGAAACAGTGCCTTTTCAAGCCATCAAACGCAAGCAAATTGCCGATGAAGTGGCTGAGCAGCTGCAACGAAAAATTGCTGCTGGTGAATGGAACGTGGGCACTAAGATTCCAACCGAGCCCGAGCTTATGAAGCTTTTTGGAGTCGGACGATCTACCGTTCGTGAGGCGGTTAGTGTGCTGGTGCATGCCGGTCTATTAGAGAAAAAGCAAGGCCACGGAACCTTTGTCTGCCAACCGACGACTTCTCAAGAACCATTGGATTACCGACTAAGCCGTGCCGAAATTATTGAGGTGTATGAAGTGCGGAGCGTCTTGGAACTGGAGATTGCCAGATTAGCTGCGTTACGTCGTAATGACGAAGATTTACGCTTAATGCGGGAAGCGCTGGACCGCCGAGCTGCGACATTGGCTGCTGGAGATATGAAAGGGTACTTGGATGCGGATATCACTTTTCACTTGGCTGTTGCAGCAGCTACAGGCAATAAGGTGCTTACAGACGTCTACCGCAGCTTTGTCGAGGCTATTCGCAAGGCGCTGAACAATCTTATCACGGATCCGGCGATGCAAAATCATTTTACACTTCAGCATGAAAAAATTTATGAAGCGATCTTAGATCAGGATGGCAAGGCTGCCGAGCTGTATAGTATTCAGCATTTGGACGGCACCAAGCTTGAATTGCAAAAGCATATGGGAAGTTCTTAATTTTTTTATTCTTAAACATCAGATGATCAGATGAATAAAACGATCTAAAAACCTTCAATCAACGAGCATCTCCTAAAATCAAACCAAAGGTGGTATCTGTATGCGTAAAATATGGGTGTTGGACACAACGTTAAGAGATGGAGAACAATCACCAGGGGTTAGCTTAACCAGCACAGAAAAGGTGGAAATCGCTCTTCAGCTTCAGAAATTAGGCGTAGATCGGATTGAGACTGGCTTTCCAGCAACCTCACCTGGTGAGATCATCAGCATGCAGGAGATTGCCAAACAGGTCACCCAAGCAACACTGGTTGGTTTTGCACGCTCGAAAGAGCAGGATATTGATGCAGTCAGAGAAGCTCTACGGGGAGCAGAGGACGCTTGTCTTCATTTGTTCCTGGCTACCTCGCCAATTCATCGCCAGCACAAGCTGCGAATGGATAAAGCGAAAGTATTAGAGACTGCTGCCGCTGCTATTCGTTATGGGCGCAAGTATTTCAGCAAGGTAGAATTTTCGGCGGAGGATGCCAGTCGTACCGAACTGGACTTCATTTGTGAAGTTGTAGATATGGCAATTCGCGCTGGGGCGACAGTCGTCAATTTACCCGACACCGTGGGATATGCCTCGCCAGATCAGTTTGGAGAAATGTTTAGAGTTGTAAAACAACAAGTACCTGGTATCGAAAAAATACAGCTGAGCACACACTGTCACGATGATCTCGGCATGGCAACAGCTAATACGTTGGCTGCTATACGTAATGGGGTAGATCAATTTGAGGGTACCATCAACGGCATCGGTGAGCGAGCCGGGAATACACCAATCGAAGAGGTTGCGCTGGCCCTTGACACGAGAACCGAGCTGTATGGTGCACAAACGAGTCTGGTTTTGGAGGAACTGTATGCCACCAGTCGATTGGTAAGCAAACGTACGGGAATGTCGGTACCTGGAAACAAGGCCATTGTTGGGGCCAATGCATTTGCACACGAGTCCGGTATACACCAGGACGGCATGCTAAAGGAGCGTACAACGTATGAGATTGTGTCCCCTGAGCGGATTGGTCTCAAGACAAGTAAACTGGTATTAGGCAAGCATTCAGGACGTCATGCGTTTAAGGAAAAGCTGGCGGACATGGGCTTTGACATGTTGTCAGAGGAACAGCTTCAGGAGGCATTCCGCAAATTTAAAGCCTTGGCGGATAAGAAAAAACAGGTGCTGGATGAAGATTTGCTCGTTCTGATGGATGAGAGCCGCAATGCCTCTCCTCAAATTTACACATTAAATTCTATTCAGGTGTCTTATGGTAATCAGTCGGTCCCGGTCGCCTCCATACGGTTGAATAAGCAAGATGGTACATCGATTGATGAAGTAGCGATGGGGAATGGTTCTGTTGATGCGATTTTCAATGCGATAGACAAGGCCAGTGGTGAAATGGTGGAGCTGGAGGATTACTCCATCCAGTCTGTAACCTATGGCAAAGATGCGTTGGGGGAGGTACACGCTATTTTGAGGCAAGGTGAATACACAGCACTGGGAAGAGGCACAAGTACAGATATTTTGGAAGCTAGCGCGAAAGCTTATATCGATGCCCTAAACAAGCTGCTGGGCAGAAAAGAAGTCCAAGCCAAAAGGAATATCACGATTAGCTAAGGTTAGTAATCAAGCTTATAATTTAATTTTCCTTCTGTCTCCTCTGGCCTTATCGTAAAAAAGCGCTTGCAAAATATATGATAACATTTGAAATTTAATGTATAATAGGCAAGGAAGATCACCATATTTTGTCTGAATTACATAGGCCAAGAGGAGGAAATGAGTTGAACTACCGCATTGAGAAGGATACGTTGGGCGAAATCAAAGTACCGGCAGACCGTTTGTGGGGAGCGCAAACACAGCGCAGTAAGGAAAATTTCCCGATTGGCTCGGAGAAAATGCCGTTAGAGGTCATTCAGGCGTTCGCAGTGCTCAAAAAGAGTGCGGCGATCAGCAACTATAAGTTGGGTAAGCTATCTCAGGAGAAGCAGGACGCCATTATTTATGCAGCGGACGAGATTCTAGCTGGACGCGTCGATGACCATTTCCCATTGGTTGTATGGCAGACAGGGAGCGGTACGCAGTCCAATATGAATGTCAATGAAGTGATTGCTCATCTGGGCAGTCAATGGTTACAAGAACAGGGAAAAGATGCGAAGCTGCATCCAAATGACGATGTGAATATGTCGCAAAGCTCCAATGATACGTTTCCTACAGCGCTTCACGTAGCGGGTGTTATTGCCGTCGAGGACCGTTTGTTGCCTGCCATTGATAAGCTGAAAGAGACTTTTCAACAGAAGTCAGCACAATTTAAGGATATCATCAAAATTGGCCGAACCCATTTACAGGATGCGACACCACTTACACTGGGTCAGGAAATTAGCGGCTGGTATGCCATGCTGGATAAAAGCAAGCGAATGATCGTCGATACGGTTCAATATATGAAGGAACTGGCGATTGGCGGAACAGCAGTGGGCACAGGAATTAATGCTCATCCAGAGTTTGGCTCACGAACCTCTGCAGAAATTTCCGACTTCACTGGCAAAACGTTCACTTCCGCACCTAATAAATTCCATGCTCTGACCAGTCACGATGAGGTGGTGGCTGTACATGGAGCAATCAAAGCACTAGCTGCAGATTTGATGAAAATCGCCAATGATGTTCGCTGGTTGGCAAGTGGTCCGCGGAGCGGTTTGGGGGAAATCACGATTCCAGCTAACGAGCCGGGGAGCTCCATTATGCCTGGTAAGGTGAATCCAACCCAGAGTGAAGCACTGACGATGGTCGTTACGCAAGTCATGGGTAATGACGCGGCTATTGGCTTTGCAGCAAGTCAAGGCAATTTTGAATTGAATGTTTTCAAGCCAGTAATCATATACAATTTTTTGCAATCTGTTCATCTGCTGGCCGATTCCATCATTGCTTTTAATGACAACTGTGCTGTTGGCATCGAGCCCGATCTTGCTAAAATTGAGCACAATTTGAATAATTCACTGATGTTGGTGACAGCATTAAATCCACATATCGGATATGAAAATGCTGCTAAAATCGCCAAACTTGCACATGCAGAAGGACTGTCTCTAAAGGAAGCGGCACTTCGTAGTGGACTGCTGACGGAAGAGCAGTTTGACCAATATGTTGTACCTGCGCATATGATTCATCCTAAAGCATAAAGCATGACGATGGTCGTAGCTTAAGACCTACAAAATTTACAAACCAGCTTGTGGAGTGCCGATCCAGCACAGACCATGAGCTGGATTTTTTAATTTTCCCATAATTTTTTTACTTAAGATTAGTATTCTGTGTGATTTGAGGGTATATAGTTAAAAGGCGAAAAAATGAACATTTATTTTCAAGATAGGAGAAGCCGTATGGAACAGACAACCGTGATTAATTTGATTGTGCTTTTGCTGTCCGGCTTGCTGCTGGTCGGTGTGCTGACTACCAAATTTTCCAGCCGTTTTGGCATGCCTGCGCTTGTTTTATTTATTGCTGTAGGTATGGTGCTCAGTCAGTTTATTTATTTTGATAATGCCTTTATCACACAGCTGGTGGGCATCCTCGCGCTCATTGTCATTCTGTTTGAAGGTGGGATGCAGACAAAGTTTACTGATATTAAGCCAGTTATTCGACCTGCATTGTCATTATCAACGCTAGGGGTCATCATTACGACTGTAGTCATCGGTGTATGCGCCAAGTTTATTTTAGGCGTTGGCTGGATGGAATCGATGTTGTTCGGCGCTATCGTCGGATCGACGGATGCGGCAGCCGTGTTTTCCGTTTTAGGCGGTAAAAATATCAAAAAACGAATTACCTCAACGCTCGAAGCTGAATCCGGCAGTAATGATCCGATGGCTGTATTTCTCACAGTAACATTGATTGAGCTAATACATCACCCTGAGCAATCCATCTGGATACATATCTTGTTGTTTTTATGGGAAATGGGTTTTGGTTTAGTTGTTGGTTTTGTACTTGGACGCCTGGGCGTATACGCGATTAATAAAATGAATTTTGATTCATCCGGTTTGTATCCTGTGATGGCATTGGCTTTTGCAGTCCTGACGTATGCGGCGGCATCGTTATTAGAGGCAAGCGGATTGCTGGCCGTGTATGTCATGGCTATTGTATTGGGGAATTCCGATTTGACCTACAAGCGATCCATTATTCATTTTAACAATGGTTTCGCCTGGATGGTGCAGATCATGATGTTTGTCCTGCTTGGACTATTGGTTTTTCCCGACCAATTGCTGGGCATTGCGTGGCAAAGCTTGGCGCTCTCCTTCATCCTCATGCTTGTGGCTCGTCCAATAGGCGTGTTCCTAGGCTTGTTATTTTCCAGATACTCTGTCCGCGAGAAGACGTTGTTATCCTGGGCAGGACTGCGGGGAGCGGTACCCATTGTACTAGCAACCTATCCATTACTGGATGAAATGGATGTAGGACCCTTGTTTTTTAATGTTGTATTTTTCGTAGTGCTCACTTCTGCGATTATTCAAGGTACTACGATTTCGTGGTTAGCAGTGAAGCTTGGCTTGATGGACCCTAACCAGACGTCGTCGCCTTCACTGCTAGAATTAGTTTCTCTGGGAAAAACCACTTCGGAAATCAATCACATTCAGGTACAAAAGGGGATGTCGATAGCGGGCAAGGCGATCCAGGATATACAGCTGCCTGAGGACATTTTATTCACAGCTATTATTCGGAACGAGCAAATTATTGCTCCGAGAGGCACGACTGTAATTGAACCTGGCGATACTTTGTACGTGCTTAGTCCAAAACTCAAGCGACAGCAGATGAAAGAACTGTTCATGCTGCTCGAACCAGAGGCGGCTCCTTAAATGAGTTTTGTTCTTATATTTGCAGTCCTTCACATTTTAAGTGAAGGGCTTTTTGTTATTTTATTTTTCAGAGTGGATGAATCTGTTAAAAAATTGACACTATCATTCTACAAAATTAGTTTATGATATTGTCGTTAGATGTCGCAGCCTATCATTACGGATCATTTGATGGGCAATAGTGATGAAATACGATAGAAGACACCATACAGGAGAGATGATGAATGAAACCGGAAGTCTTGCCACAGCGGGCAGCAGCTCGCAGGCAGAAAAATAAGAAAAAGAAACGAAAAGGAAGATTTGGTCGCTTTATGCTGCGACTTTTTATTGTATTCCTATTAGCCGGAATTGGGGGTGGCGCATGGTTGTTTTTAACCCCATCTGGCAAGGATATGCGCTATTTGGCTGCGGACACACTAATTACAACTCAGCATCGTCACTGGGCGAAATATTTTATCGGGGAAGAAGAAGCGAAGAAACGCGTGGCTGAATATTCGGCCCGGTTCGAGGAGATGGGCGAGGAGAAGGACAGACATACTATCAAGCTACCTGATCTGGTTCCCACCAAGGTACAACAAACGCCGTTGGTAGAAGTGGAAGAGGTGTCGGGACGCAATTATCATGGCTATGTTATGACCGTGCATGACCCCACTAAAATTAGGCTCGGCGTTCCTGCTAAAGTCGGTCGGGGAGAACGGGTATCAAGCATGGTCGAGCGTTTAGGGGCTGTTGCTGGCGTAAATGGCGGTGGATTCGCTGATCCCAACTGGAACGGGAATGGCTTTAAACCGATTGGTGTTGTCATTTCTCAGGGCCAGATATACTACAACGATATGGGTAAAGATGCCTCGGTTCAAATCGTAGGTATTGATAAACAGGGAAAAATGATAGCCGGTCACTATTCGTTGTCCGAGTTGTCCAAAATGAATGTGCAAGAAGCGGTTACTTTCCAACCACGGCTAATCGTGAATGGAAAAGGTCTGATTCGCAATGCGAGCGAGGGATGGGGAATTGCTCCCCGTACTGCAATGGGGCAGAGAGCAGACGGGGCAATTATTTTCGTTACCGTCGACGGTCGCCAGCCTGGGTACAGCATCGGTGCCAACTTGTATGATATGCAAAATATTTTACTTAAACATGGAGCGGTTATCGGTGCTAATCTGGATGGAGGTTCATCCACGGTACTCGTCAAGGACAACACCATTGTCAACAAGCCTTCCTCTGAATACGGAGAGCGATATTTGCCGACTGCGTTTCTCGTATTTGAGCATCCAGAGACCGTCAGTATCCCGAACATATGGGCAGGAATGAAACCCGAAAACATTGACGCAGCGAAAAAGAGATAAAGCCGGGATGAACAAGTCTATTCAGTGAACGGAGACTAATAATGAAGCTAGATCGAACAGGATTTCAGCGATGGTTTGTCGCCTTGCTCATGTTATCATTATTGTTGACAACAACGCACCAAGGAGAAGCTGAAGCAGTTAAGCAGGGAACCCCGGCATCTCAATCAACGCAGCTAACCGATATTGTTATAGCCGGTCAGCCCTTAAACAACAAAATCAAACCGCTATTGATCGACGGTAAGCTGATGGTACCGCTCAAACCATACGCTGAAGCTGTGGGTGCAAGCTACCATTGGGACGCTAAACAAAAGCAGATCACGCTGCAAAAGTGGGCAGAGCCTTTAATACTTAAAGAGCGATTACGTAAGAACCAGCATCAACTGACCTTTAAGGTTGTAGGCAAAGACGTATATGTACCTCTTAGAGATGTGTCGCTTGAATTAGGTTATACGTTGGAGAATACAAACACACAGATTCAGATCGAGCCACCGATTCACGGTAAACTAAAAGAACAATTGTATGAGGGGGATCTCGTAGCAGCACGCGAAGCGTTCATCCGCTTAGAAAGACATTCTGTTCATCCATATATAGAAGTTCACCGTCCCAACACTGAGCTTTTGTCTAGTGTCTACATGTTTCCTCAAGGTGAAGCATTACGGTATTTTACAGTGAACGGGGATGTGCTGAGTCTGGTTGAAGTGAAGGACGGTTTTCCGATGGTCACCTACCAAGGGTATGTGGGAGCTCCCTTTGATAATACCTTTACGATGGAATACGATCCACTGGAGCTGTTTTTGGCCAATAAAGCCAAAGATCAGTGGGGAACCTATCCGAAACTTAATAAGCCGCTGATCTATGAGTATACTACAGGATGGGGAGACAGCAGCACTACTTTTTATGGGCGTATTACTATGGATAAAAAAGATGAGCTGCTGGGTACGACGGGCGATCCGGTAAGTGGACTCCGAGCCGATGCCAAGCAGATCATGAAAACCTTCAAGCTTCCATGGGAATCGAGGACCGATGTCCAACAGGTAGTGGAATAAGTAAAACAACTACTACAAAAAAGCGTGTATCGTTGAAGTTAATCTAACTTCCCGGTACACGCTTTTTGCAATGAAATAAGTATTTGACATTGAAGGGAGCTCAAACTTTTATTAGACGTCATGATCTGCTTCGAGAAATACGGCGATCAGAATACGCGCATTGTTTTCTCCTACGTTTTTGGCATAGTGGGGGATGGCTGCTCTCCAGCTAAAGGAATCTCCTGCTTCCAGCGTAGCTGAATCCTCGCCCTGCTCCACATATACAGTACCCTCCAAAATAAAATGAATCTCATCCCCGGCATGAGCATGCTCTTCTTCTGTAGATGAGCCTGGCGGCATGTCCACCAGCATCATTTTGACATTCCCCTGACCACCCAAATGATCAACCTGGAGGTTGTTTTTACCATACAACGTTTTACGGCGCTCATCCTTGCGAATTACTTGCATCCGTTCCTCTTCTTTAAGAAGCAGGAAAGCAAGGGGGACGTTCAGCGCATTAGCGATGCTGTCCAATGTAGCGATGGAAGGGGAGGTTTTATTATTTTCTACTTGACTCATAAACCCTTGAGATAGTCCGGTTCGTTCGCATATTTGCTGGATGGATAAATTTTTACGTTTACGAGCCGCGCGAATGTTGCATCCTATACCCATTGAGCATTCCTCCTTTTTAAAATTATAATCTATACTAATTTATTATTTATCATACCAAATAGTTTGTTGACAGACTATACTTTCTTATGCTAAATTCACATTACAAAATAATTATTACTATTACTAATAATTTGAGTTTGATTCACACCTATGTGCTGCGGTATAGATTCAGACGAGTCTCTTTTTTTAAGCAAATTATTAGTAATATAAATTAATTATTCATATACGCTTGTATGAGTGTAATAAAACAAACAGAATGGGAGAGATAAATATGAGTTCAGCAAGCAGAAACATTTCTACAATTATGCGGGTGGCGCTGGGGATTTTGTTCCTGGCACATGGAATAGCTAAATTCCAAATGGGGCTGGGTAATGTAGCAGGCTGGTTTTCCAGTATTGGCGTCCCAGGATTTTTAGGTTATGTGGTTGCGGTGATTGAGTTGGTCGGCGGGATTGCATTGATTCTTGGATTGCTTACTCGTTATGTATCTGGCCTTTTTGTTATTGTGTTGATCGGTGCCATTTTTACAGCCAAATTGTCTGGCGGGTTGATGGGAAATGGTCAAGGTGCAGGCTATGAACTGGATATTGCTTTTATTCTGGTAGCTCTTCACCTCGTATTTGCGCCTACTACTCGCTTTTCTTTGGATTCTTTGTTTAGCCGTCGTAAGTCAACAGAGCAATAATTTTGATTTAACCTTAGTCATCCAATCCATGTAGAAAGAGGGAAATCTCATGACAGCACATCTTCATGACAAAACCAAAATCGGGCAGGTTTCATTAAAAGTGAGTAACTTGGAGCGTTCTATTCAATTTTACACTGAGGTTGTTGGTCTGCAGCTTCTGCGTCAAACGGCGGATACCGCTGAATTGACTGTCGACGGAAAACATCCGCTCCTGATCCTTAATTATGTTGAAAATGCAGTGATTCTGCCGCGCCAATCCGCGGCTGGACTATATCACTTTGCTATTCTTCTACCGAATCGTGTAGCTCTCGGTTTGTCTTTACGCAATCTGCTGGCCCATGAGATTGAAATTGGACAGGGAGACCATGATGTAAGTGAAGCACTATACATTCATGATCCCGATAATAACGGGATTGAAATCTATGCGGATCGTCCTCGTGATCAATGGAAGAAGGATGCAAATGGTTATTACATGATGGGAACAGATCCCGTGGATGCAGAAGGTCTGATTGCCATTTCTGAAAATCTACCTTGGCAGGGACTGCCGCAGGGAACGGTAATTGGTCACGTTCACTTCCATGTGTCTAATCTGCTCACAGCACAGCAATTTTATTGTGATGTGCTTGGCTTTGACATTACGTGCCGATATGGATCTTCAGCCTTGTTCGTTTCTGCAGGTGGTTACCATCACCATATGGGCTTGAACATATGGGCAGGTGAAGGTGCACCACCAGCTCCTGAGCAGGCGGCAGGATTAAATTATTTTGAATTGGTTGTTCCAGATCAACAAGAATTGGATGCCATAACCGCTCGTTTGGCTGCGGCAGGTTATGGATGGCAAGAACGTGATAGTGCCATATATGTGACTGACCCGTTCCGCATTCAAATCAAATTGGTTCATGATTAAACCATTTAGCAATGTTTTGGAACGTAACAGAAAAGGGTATTCCTATAAGCCGTACAGGCTGGGAATACCCTTTTTGATATACTAAAACAAGCTCCAATCCATATCCCGAGACATCGTCTCCAGCAAGTGCACACCCGCTGTACTGTTGCCCATACGATTCAATGAAGGCCCTACTAGCCCGATACCATATCGTCCGGGTACCATTGTCATTATACTTCCAGATACGCCGCTTTTGGCAGGGAGTCCGACTTGAATGGCGAATTCACCGGAGGCGTCATACATACCACATGTTGTCATAAATGTTTTGGCGATCTGTACATAGCGACGGGGAATCAGCGGTATACCTGTGATTGGATCACGGCCGTTGAAGGCTAGTACGAGTCCCATGCGTGCTAAATCTGTACAGTTCAATTTGACAGCGCAATGTCTGAAATAGACGTCAAGCACATCCTCCACATGACCTCTTAAAATGCCCTTTTCCATTAGAAAATAAGCAAGGGAACGATTTAAATGGCCTGTGGCTGATTCTGAATCGTAGACATCCTGATCATATTCCAGTTTGTCATTATGAGTAAGCAGGCGGAAAAATTGAAGAACACGGGCAAATCTCTCTTCTGGACTGTTTCCGCGAATCAGAGAGGAGACTGCAATTGCTCCGGCGTTAATCAGTGGGTTAAATGGAATCCCCGGCTCGACCAGTTCTAGCTTGAGCATGGAATTAAATCGATCCCCGGTAGGCTCCATCCCCACCTTAGAGAAGACAACATCCTCTCCATTATCCATCAAGGCCAGAATGAGTGTAAATACCTTGGAGATGCTTTGCATCGTAAATTGAATTTCCGTATCTCCGGCTACCACGGTCTCACCCGCACCATTCATTACCACAATACCCAGCGCATCAGCCGGGGCTTTGGACAGTTCGGGAATATATGCTGCTACCTTGCCATGGATATATTCATGACGGCTTTGTTCTACCCATTCCGGCAGTTTGGTCTGTAATCTCTGCCACTCCGATGTCATTTCTTTTCCTCCAGTCGAGTAACCAATCTGTGGTATTTTATTGTAGAGCAAGAAGTAGCTATATACTTATTTTAAAGAAATTTTCGGTCAAAAAACAAGCTCTCATGTCATTTCTTTTTCTCCTGTTAAATCCCCAACCTATTGTAATATCTGGATTATGGATGACAGGAGAAGGAGATGAAGTCAAGTATGTTACACGGTATGTTAGCGGATTACCCGCGGGAGAAAACGATTCATCAATTGTTTGAAGAGCAGGTTGAGCGCACACCGGATCACGTAGCGGTCGTATTTCGGGACAAGCACTTGACGTATGCCGATCTGAACACACAGGCCAATCAGCTTGCACATGTTTTGCGGAACAAAGGTGTAGATAAAGATAGGCCCGTCGGAATCATGGGCGATTGCTCATTAGAAATGATCATCGGGATATTCGGAATATTAAAAGCCGGGGGAGCCTATGTGCCGATTGATCCGCAATATCCAGAGGAACGTATACGCTATATGCTAACAGATTCTGGCGCAACTCTCCTGCTGACCCAGCTTCCAATCCCCAACTCAATGGAACTCGACAATCTTGCACTGGATTTGACAGATAAACGAAACTACGGGAAAGAAACGGGGAATCTCACTTCTAGTCAAAGTTCCGATGCGCTAGCATGCATTATGTATACGTCTGGTTCTACCGGCGAGCCTAAGGGAACCTTAACGATGCACTACAACATTACACGTGTTGTTAAAAAGACAAATTACATCCATTTCTCGACAAAAGATCGTATATTGCAAGTGTCCAGCTTTTCGTTTGACGGTTCTACATTTGGTATTTATGGGGCTCTGCTTAATGGGGGTACTCTTGTTTTGAGCACTCAAGATCAAACTGTGAATGCACGTGAGCTATCCAATATACTTCGTACACAACAGATTACAAAATGCTTTGTGACAACGGCTCTTTTTAATGCATTGGTGGATATTGATCCCAGCTGCTTTGCAACCATTGAAACGTTGCTATTCGGTGGTGAGAAGGCGTCGGTCAGTCATGTACGTAAAGCGCTTGCATATCTGGGTCCAGGTCGTTTAATTCATGTCTATGGACCGACGGAGAGCACGATATTTGCTACGTACTACCCGATTAATCATTTGGACGATAATGCAAATAGCGTGCCAATCGGCAAACCAATCAGCAACACGAAGGTTTATATCCTGGATCAGGAGCAGCATCCTTTGCCGCAGGGAGTTGCAGGTGAATTGTACATCGCTGGCGACGGATTAGTTAAAGGTTATTTGAATCAACCAGAGTTGACAGCGGAGCGGTTTATTCAGTCTTCATGGGTACCTGGAGGCAGGTTGTATCGTACCGGAGATTGGGTACAAGAGCAATCGGATGGAAACATCGAATTTATTAGCCGAATCGACGGCCAGGTGAAAATACGGGGCTATCGAATTGAGCTGGGGGAAATAGAGTCGCATCTATTAAAATTAATTGATATACAAGAAGCGGCAGCTGTTGTTCGTGAAAATGAGGCCGGTCAGAAGCAGCTGGAAGCGTATTTTACAGCGACCACCAATCTGACAGCAAGTGAAATTAAAACGGCTCTCTCTATCAAGCTGCCGAACTACATGATCCCCTCTTTTTTTATTCAATTAGAGCAATTGCCACTGACATTGAATGGTAAGCTGGATCGTAAAGCACTGTTGGCTCTTGGTGAAAATATACATGCTGGAGCAGAATATGTGTCTCCTGAGCCGGGACTGGAAACGAAGCTGATGGAAATCTGGCAGGATGTATTGGGACTACAGCAGCTCAGTGTTTTAGATAGCTTTGTCGACCTCGGTGGACACTCTATTCATGCGCTTACTTTAATGTCAAGGATGGAGTGTGCGGGATATCACGTCACTTTAACAGACATTTATCACTATAAAACGATTCGGGCCCTCGCTGATTACCTTCATTCAACACAGAATAGTGCTATAGGGTCCCCAAAGCAGCAGGGCATCATTAAAACAGCACAACAGTTGATGTCTTGGCTTCACCAAGAAACGGGTGGTGTTTTTGAGTGGGTGAAATACCAAGTAAGGGATTTTATTCACGAAGTTAGAGATATTCAGGTACTTTACTCCGACATGGTGGCTGACGTTAACCATATCATGCGGATTATGGACGGAAAAGTAGCTCCAGAGTTACTGCCACATTATATTGTACCACTGCAACTAAAAGCGGAAATGGCTGATCAATACTGGACGATGGATGAAGAGGAATTCTTCCAGCGTCTGGGCTTAAAGAGCATGAATTCGGATCATGTGGAAAGTTTACGCAAGCAACTGGAAGAGGATTATTTGAAAAAAGATCAGTTTCTTAAAAGAGGGGAAGTGGCTCAAAAATATCCGCTAAGTGGAATTCAACAAATGCAAATTTCGTTTCAAACACCACCAAGCTTAGATGTATTTAGGCTGGATGAATGTGTAAATTATGATTTTTTGAATCAGGCTTACAATCACTTTGTCCAAAGTCAAGGATTACTGAGGAGCGTAGCGACCCCAAGAGATGGATGGACTTATTGGAGGGAATACGTACTTCCTAGCAATACTGTGTCAAAGCTTAACATTATTGACGTGTCAGCTCACAATCCATGTGGCTCCCTTATGGAAATGATAAATGATTATATTACAAATACCAGGTTCGCCGGAGAGCATATGATGTTCCACATGTTTGTGCTGAAACGAAACCTGCGTGAACATTATGTCATAACTATTTATCACCATACGATATGCGACCGGGTGACCTCAGAAGTATCCGAACGACAGTTGCTTGCCTGCTACAGGTGTCTACTTCAAAATCGCCCCCTTCCTACGGATGAAGTGAAGCCCTATGTGGAGTATGTCAGACAAATCCAAAGTGGACCGAAGGGAATCACGGAAGAAGAATTGATATCAGCTTTTAATTTGGAAGCGTTCCAAAAAAGCAAGCAAAACATCTTACAAACACCAAAGCTACGAGCGAGCACAGAAGCCTATCAGTTTAACGTATGTATCCCCGCTGAGAATCCTTCTTTAGAGCTGGCGCTTTCTGTCTATTCAAGGGGTCTGCAAACTTATTTAGGTATGGATAAGCTGCCATTGTTATTTTTATATGATGGAAGAAGATACGACGAGGAGGCTTACTATAACACGGCTGGTGAATTTATTGATTTTGTGCCTATGCTGTTGGATCTGAAGCAAAACCCAGATGAAATGATGCTGTCTATCAGAAGCAGACTGGATGTACTAAAACACCATACAATCAATTTCATGCATCTTCTTACAAGTCCTGATTATAAAGACAAGTGGGAACAGACCAGAACATTTGTACAATTGGGGAAACAGTATGAGCAACTAGATTTATTCATGTTTAACTATTTAGGAAACAGCACGAAAGCAGGCACAAAATACAGTACTTATTATGATGATACTGTTGTAAAGCAACCGAATCCGCTGCCGATCCATTCACTGTTCAATTGCATTGCTACTTCCTACACGGACGGTCTTATTTTTTCTATACGATGCAGTTATGAGATAGAAGTAGAGGAAGTCAGGGCCGCTTTTTATCAAGCTGCCGGTATGGCATCTCGGATTGGGGAGGTACAATAAGTGATAGAGTCATCCACTACACCTAGTCAGAGTGGGTCCGATAGGTCACAACGTTATTTGCCTTTATTTTCTCACCACAGTAGAAATATCGAACAACCCGCGGGGAATGACCGAGTGCTTTACAACATTCGTTTGGAGACAAGGCAGGTTCAAGCGATTTTAAAATTTGTACAGAATCACCAGATAGGTATGCCTTCCTTTATAACATCCATATGGTCCGTACTGCTATCCCATTACGCTAATCAATATGCTTTGCCTGTTGTATATTCTGTGATATCCGACAAAGAAGCCAAAGAATGTCGTCTAGATTATCCGCTACTCATTCATATACAGAGAGAAGATGATATTTTCTCTTTGATACAAAGGGTTGCAATGGAATGGAATAAACGACGTACCAGCAGCGATTGGAGAGAGGATTCTTCGCAGCAAACTAAAATCGATTCTCGATCAGGGGCAGAGAAGGATTTCTTCAATGTGAGTATCAAGGAGATGTGTGATAATTTCTTATCTCCAAGTTCCAATGTGAGAGCACCGGCTCTCTTATACAGTATAGATCAGCTAGAAATCGCACTCTGCTACCATTATGATGCGGATGTATTGGAGTGCGCAATCCAGTATGATGGAAATCGTTTTGGAGAAAGACAAATCGCTAGCTTCGCAGGCCATTTTCAAACATTGCTGGAAAATGTGCTCCTTCTTCCAAAGAAGAAGGTACTATTTCATCCCATGCTGACCACGAAAGAACGCACACAGATGCAACAATGGAATAATACAGAACGAGCCTATCCTAAGGATAAAACGGTGGTTCAATTGATCGAGGAGCAGGCTGATCGAACACCCCATGCGATTGCCTTGGAGTTTGGTGAGCAGAGGCTGACCTATTATGAGTTAAATCACCGGGCAAATCAAATCAGCCACATGATTAGAGAGTCGTATTTGCTACAAGGACATGGCTCGCTGCCGACTGGTACGCTGATTGCTATCATTATGGACAGAAGCGCAGATGTGGTTCCCTCAATGCTCGGAGTTATGAAAGCGGGAGCTGCTTATCTTCCGATTGATCCCCAATATCCTGGGGAGCGGCTGCGATTTATTTTAGAAGATGCACGGGCTGAAATGATTGTAACGCACAGTCAATTAGTAAGCAGGATACATCCATATATTTCTCAACTGGGTATGAAACCACATTCACTGATTTGTGTGGATGAATGCTCGGTGCAGCAGGACTGCAATCCCAACGAAAATTTGCAGATCGGGCTGAAGCAGAATGATCTGGCTTATGTTATCTACACTTCCGGCTCTACCGGAAAACCGAAGGGAACTCTCATTGAACATGCTGGCTTGGTCGCATTGGTCCCTTATCTGGTTGAAAAGTTTGGTATTACCTCTGACTCAAGAGTCATGCAATTCGCCTCCATGAGTTTCGACGCTTCGGTCTACGAATGGATCGGCACGTTATCAGTAGGCGGGACATTGGTTGTTCTATCAGATGATGAACTACCACCTTATGTTGATATTTCAGATATTCTTGCAGAGAAGAACATCCACATTGCCATGCTGACACCATCAGTGCTTCGAACAATGAAACATAGAGAATTGCCGAAATTGCATACACTTATATCTGCTGGAGAACCCTGTACTCCTGACATTGTCGATTATTGGGGTAGAGGAAGACAATTTGTGAACGCTTACGGGCCGACCGAAGTTACGATAATTTGTGCTACTTCTGTCTGCCGGCCAGGAAAAGAAATTACGATCGGTCAACCCGTCTATAACAAACGGTTATTCGTCTTAAACTCATTCGGCAATCCTGTGCCTGTCGGCGTTCCCGGCGAATTATGGGTAGGGGGCATTGGGCTTGCCAGAGGATATTTGAATCGTGAGGAACTGACTCGAGAACGGTTCGTTCAAAAAGAGATTGCAATCAGCAGTGAGTATCCGTCGCACAGTGAGCGGTTATATAAAACCGGGGATATTGTGAAATGGACGCCGGATGGAGAACTGGTATTTATAGGACGCAGTGATGAACAGATTAAAATCAGAGGGTATCGTATCGAACTGGGTGAAATCGAATATCAGCTACGCCAGCATCCTGACATCGGCCAATGTATCGTTCAAGCCTGGAAAGACGGATCATACCATAAACTGGTTGCCTATTATACTGCTGGAGAAGAACTGAAAGAGGCGGAACTGGCGCAGCACTTAAATGCTATGTTACCAGCATATATGATTCCTTCGTATTTTTGTCATCTGGATTCATTTCCAGTAAATACAAACGGAAAAGTCGACCGTGGGGCTCTCCCCGATCCGAAGAGTACCTTATTTCTTCATGCTGATGAAGCTGTGGAAGCAGATGAGGATGATCTCGAAAAGCGTTTGCTTTGGATTTGGCGACAGATTTTAAAAAGGGGAGATATCGGAGTTAACGACCATTTTTACGCTGTTGGGGGAGATTCAATTCTTGCCATTCAGGTCGTATCTATGGCCAGAGATCACGGTATGATACTTACTCCGAGACAAGTGGCAGAGCATCCAACCATTAAGAAATTAGCTACTGTAGTTGCTTGGATAGACAGTAGTCAAACGGAAGAGCTTATGGTTGATTTGACAGGCGAATTTGGCTTGACACCAATCCAACACTGGTTTTTCGAGCAACCGTTTGTAGAGCCGCATTATTTCAATCAATCCCAGCTATTTGTGCTCCATGATTTCGATCCTGTGAGGTTGGAAACTGCCATTAATCAATTGATTCGATTACATCCAGAGCTTTCGATGGAGATTGTGGTCAGGGAACATGAGTATTCGCAGCGCTACCAAACGGATGCCTCCATCCAACTGGCTAGCTATACCCTTCAACAAATTGAATATCCTGATTCCGAAATTTCAAGCATATGTGATACATGGAGCAGACAATTGAATTATGAGACGGGAAACATGATGTATGCAGGAGTAATCCAAGGTCATCCTGACGGTAAAGCTCGTTTATTTATGACTATACATCATCTGGTCATTGATGGAGTGTCCTGGAGAATATTGGTTCAGGAATTGTATCAATTGTATCAGGGGATCGCGCTGCCCCCCGTTTTGAATCCATACAAAAAGTGGAATTCTGCATTGATGAGTTATTCTGTACATGAGGATACTTTAAGTCATATTGAACATTGGAAAAAAGTACAGCACCAAGCTGCAGCTTTTGTGCTGCCAGTTGACCATGATCCGGCTCATAAAAAGAGCAGGGAATCTTCAGAATTGGTTACGATACTTGCTTCGGACGAGACGGAGCTGCTTTTGCACCATTGCTCCCAGGCTTACCATACTGAGATCAACGATTTGCTGCTTACAGCTTGGTCTCTAGCGCTCTCCGATTGGTCTGGACAGACAACGATTGCATTTCGCTTAGAAGGTCATGGACGTGAGCACTTTGTATCCGATATAGACCTGACAAGGACTATCGGTTGGTTTACCTCCATGGTTCCAGTTTGCATTCAGATTCCGGATGGTTGCTCTTTGGGAGCGACGATTAAATCTGTCAAAGAGCAATTGCGCTATATTCCTCACCGCGGCATGTCCTATGGTGCTTTAAGATACTGCCACCCGCGCGAAGAAGTTCGTTCCGAGTTAGCAGCTTCCGAACCTCAGGCTCTTTTCAATTACTTGGGCCAATTTGATCAGGGGAATATGAATGAGTCAAACGGTTGGCTAGAGTTTACACGTGACGCAGCACAGGATTATAGCTCACCGCTTAATCATGGAACAAGCCTATTGGAACTCAATTGTTCCATTGTTCATGGCAAGCTGCATCTGTTTATGAAATATAGCAAGTGTCATTATGAAGAAGTAACTATAACTCAATTGCTAGATGCTTTTGTAACACGTCTGCTTGCTATTATCGAGCATTGCAGCCAGGCTGAACACGAAGAATTCACCCCTAGTGATTTTCCATCCGTGTCCCTGGAACAGCAACCGCTCGATCAGATCGTACAGACATATCACTTGCAGTATGGTCTGGATAAAATGCTGTATCTAACTCCCTTACAGAAAGGACTACTGTTCCATTACTTGGACCATCCCGCCTCCGATCAATATTTCGTACAGGTTCGTTGGAAATATCATGGCAGGCTAGAGGTAGATCACTACCGTGAAGCCTGGAACAGTGTCATTGCCGAAAATGATAGCTTGCGGACTTGCTACATTTGGGAGGCGCTGGACAAGCCCATACAATGTATTGTCCGAAATGCAGAATGGGCATGGACCTTTTTGGATTTTGAAGCAGAGCAACCAGTGCGGCAGCAGGAGTATATCGAATGCTGGATGGCAGCGGATCGTAATCACCGTTTTGATCTAACTCAGCCCGCGTTTCGCCTAACCTTGATTCAGATTGCTTCGAACGAATGGACGATGATTTGGAGTTACCATCATATTTTGCTGGACGGTTGGAGCCTACCGCTGCTGCTGAATCGGGTACATGAGCTCTATGCTTGCAGCCTGCAAAATCGGATGCCACAGCGCAGCTTGACCCGTTCTTTTGAATCTTATATTCATTGGTTAAACTCTAAAGATCGCACGGAGGCCGAGACATTCTGGAAGACGTATTTGGCCGAAGTAACGGAGCCAACACGACTGCCGATAGAGAAGGGTACACTTCCCGATGTACATCAACCGATCGAGAACCAGCAGATCGAAACTCTTATTTTTGATTCAAAACGAACCAAGCAAATTGCTGATTTTGTACAGCAAGCACAAGTTTCACTAAATACGCTGGTACAGTTCGCATGGGGCAAAGTGCTACAAGTCTATCATGATGCCGATACAACCATTTTTGGCATGGTGGTGTCCGGGAGAGGATCGGATCTTGCAAAAGCGGATCGGATCACAGGCATGCTGATTAATACGCTGCCTTTAGTCATGCACTGGAATGTGGAGCAAACCATCACGGAGTATGTACAACAGCTGCACCAAACCATTCAGAAAATTAACGACCACAGTTATGTGAGTCTAAACGAATTGAGGAGCTGGTCTGGTATTCAGGGACATGCCATGTTTTACAGCATCGTGGCATTCGAAAATTATTTGAACGATTATCGGCAGCCTGCAAATGAATTGAAGATGTCATCTATGGAGGAACGAGAAAAAACGAATTATCCAATGACGATCACCGTGGCCCATGATGGGGAGCAGATGATCATCAAGTTTATATATGATGCAGATCGACTGAAAAAAGAAACGGTTAGCCGATTAGCAGAGCATCTGCATAATACGGTGCAATATGTATTGGAACATCCGAATCATACCCCTGCAGATGTCTGCTTTATGAACAGGGATGAATATGATCGAATCGTCTATGAATGGAACAATACGTATACAGCATATCCCAGAGATCGTTCGATTGTTGACTTATTTCAGGAGCAAGCCAAGCAGCGGTCTTCACAGCCGGCAATAATTGCGCACAATCAGGTTATGTCCTACCAAAGCTTGGACCTCATGTCTCAGCACATTGCCAATAAATTAACGGATGATGCTAATGCCAATGATCGTCATGGAAAGTTTATCGGAGTTTATTTGCCGCGTTCTCTTGAATTCATTGTCTCTATTCTGGCGATTATGAAAGCGGGATATGCCTATGTTCCTATTGACCCTGATTTTCCTGCAGAAAGAACCCGTGAATTAATCAAGGACACTGGACTGGACACCATCCTCACTTCACAGGAAGGAGCGGAACGTATCTCAGAAGTCAGTAAAGGAATCCGTTTAATCTTGATTGATACAAAGCATTTTGACCCAGATGGAATTGTACAACAGGAAGAGAAGAGAAACAGGGTTGCTCCCAATGACCTTGCTTATCTCATGTATACGTCCGGATCGACGGGAAAACCGAAAGGCGTTATGGTGGAACATCGCAATGTCATTCGCTTGGTCCAAAACACTTGTTATTTCCCATTTTCCACTGACGTCAGATTACTTTATACGGGTTCGCCTGTTTTTGACGCTTCGACGTTTGAAATTTGGGGAACGTTGCTGAATGGCGGTCAGCTGTTTGTAGTTTCCAAAGATGATCTTCTGAATATCCGCCTGATTGAGCAGCGGATGAAGGAGTGGGGAATTAATACCCTATGGTTAAGTTCCGCACTGTGTAATCAATGGATTGAAGAAAATGAAAAGCTATTTGCTGAACTCCAATGGTTGGTTGTAGGTGGGGAAATGTTGTCGGTTAAGCATATCAATCGTATCCGGCTCGCCTATCCGGAACTTTCGATTCTCAATGTGTATGGTCCTACGGAGAACACCACCTTTTCGACGAGTTACCGGATCGAAGAGCCATTTGAGCAGAATATTCCTATCGGTAAGCCCATAAGTAATTCAACTTGTTACATTTTGGACAAACGGGGCCGTGTTCAGCCTGTCGGAGCAGTCGGAGAATTATACGTGGGAGGAGACGGGGTGGCGAGGGGATATTGGCAGCAAAACCAATTGACAGAGCAGGCGTTTATTTCAAATCCACATCGCTCTGCCAAAGATCGTGAAAGAGGTACAAATGTAGTATTATATCGTACGGGTGATCGAGTAAGATGGCTCCCAGACGGGAATATCGAGTATATCGGACGGGTTGACGATCAGATAAAACTCCGTGGTTATCGAATCGAACTCGGAGAAGTCGAGTTCCGTCTTGGCAGCTATCCTACAGTGAAAGAATGCCTGGTCCTTGTCCGGGAGGTTCATGGTGATCTACGGATGTTCGCTTACTATACAGCGGAAGAGGAAGAACGAGAGGAGCAGCTTCATACCTTTATGGCTAATGGCCTTCCATCATATATGCTGCCGTTTCGTTATATTTGGCTAAAGTCGTTCCCGTTAACGGTTAACGGGAAAATCAATCGGAAAAGGCTTCCTTTACCTGAAATCCCTAGCGAGAAAGAAGCAATTGCCGGACCGAAGACTGAATTGGAGCAGACCATAGAAGAAGTTTGGAGCACGGTCCTAAAGCTGGATTACATCGGCAAGAATGAATACTTTCACACGTTGGGAGGACATTCACTCCATGCGCTTCGCATAGCCAGCTTGCTACAAAAAAGCGGATATCCAGTTACGGTCAATCAGATATTTCGCGAACAGACGATCGAACGTTTGGCTATTTCCTTGAGCAAAGCATCGACGAATACAGCACCTGCCCTCTGTCCGAATATGGATAACTCGTATATTCAATCTATAAGAAAAGCATATCCGGATGACGGATTTCCACTGTCTGCTGTACAAAAACGTTTTTTCCAAAGAGATCTTGTGAATCGCAACATGTTTAATGTTCCTTACCTGGCCCTGCTCAAAAATTACATTCCTACTGAATTACTGAGCATGTCGATTGAACAACTATTGAGTAAACATGAGGCGTTACGACTATCTTTTGCTCAACTGGAGGATGGAGAATGGTATCAGTTTGAGCAGCAAATAAGTGCAGAACAGGTAGTCTCTTACGTAGATCTTCACATGGTCCCGGGTTCACATGATGTCTATATTTCGGACTACTGCTCGAAAGTACAGTATGAATTCGATATCAAGAAAGGCCCTTTATGGAAAGTAGTGTTGTTTGATCACTATTGCGGAGAGAGGCAACAGGTGATATTACTTCTGTTCCATCATTTGATTTTTGACGGAATCTCCATAAACATTTTTTTAGAGGATTTGAGACATCTTCTCTTGCCGGGACAAGGGAGTGATCTGGCGCTACATGCGGAGGAGGAAAGCAGTTATCGGGATTGGTGCATCGCGTTGACCCAATATGCGGCGAAAAACACTTTTTCTAAAGCATTCACTTTCTGGAACAGGGTTGTAGAAGGCGGGCAATCTTTGCAGGTTGACACGGAATCTGAGGTAGAACCTCTTCATCGCCACATGAGAACTATAACGCATGATTTACTTGAAGGAGAAGAGCATCTCCAGCGATTAAAGGCATTGGCTATAAATCATCAAACGACACCACTGAGCATCCTGCTAACGGCACTATCACAGGCTTGTTTTCAATTGAAAAACCAATTGGATTTGCTGCTGCATGTCATGTCCTATCAACGTGAGTCTTTTTTGCCGGGTATTGTGATTGATCGTACTATTGGTTTTTTTGCTGGAGCATATCCTCTTCGTATTCAGATCCCGGAAGAAGACCAGTCGGACAATTGGGAAAAGGCACTGGGTCATGTCATACACATGTTGCAGCATCTTCCATCTGAAGGCATGGATTACTTTCTTTTACGATATATGATACAGGATATTTATCCAAATACGAAATCACTAAGGGACGGAACACATATGCTTTTCCATTACCAATCAGAGGAAATGAACGGAATTGCTGATGATTTGTACGAGCCTTTATCGATTTCTTACGGAAATACGAATGCTGCGGACAACCCCTCTGCTTACAAGTTAAATATGACGGCAGATCTTAGACGCGATAGATTAAGTTTAACCTGCTATTATAGTTCACTGCATTATAAGGATCAGACGATCGCTAAGTTAGTACGTTTTATATCCGAATATCTGTATCGAAGCATCGGTGTTCGACCATATACCATGATAGTGGAGGGAACCTCAGATTATGAAAATATATGAATTTTGCCCCTTTTTCAATGAAAATCGCGTTGCAGAGATTAAAATAAAAGAAAATGCCAGCTGGATCGACGAACTGCATGTGATCGAAGCTAACAAGACATTCAGCTATTTGGATAAGCCACGCAACTTTAATCCATATTATGTTGGTTCCAAGGTCATTCATCATCCATTTCATGCGGATCAAATGTTTCGTGAACCTGAGCAGCATTCGTTGTACTTTGATGTGGATCGCTGCGGCGCGGATCACTTTGACCACTGGTACTGGCGTCTGCTCAGTCATAACAGTGCGTTTTATAATGAGGCTTGCCAAAGAAACAGAAGCACCTCTATTTTGCAGGATAAGGTTGAGGATGATGATGTGATCATATTGGCTGATTTCGATGAGATCATTGACAGCCGGATGGCAGATCGTATTGTTGCGGAAGTGAAGAAGCATCATATTATTACGATAAAAATGCACTATTCTGTATTTTTTCTGAATCTGTTTTGCCAATCTAATCATGGTGCTCCTCATTGGAGCTATCGCGTGTTCGCTATGACCGGACGCTACTTCAAAAGTATGCCTTTCACACCTGATTATCTCAGGAAAAAGGGGATTGCAGAAGCTTTATATGATGATATTTATTGTCTGGAGGAGCCAGCCGGATTCCATCATTCGTGGCTTGAATATCAGAAAACAGCACTTCCCAAACTGCAAGCATTTGCCGCCAATGTGGAAGATAAAAGTATTTTGAATGCAGAGTATATTGATCAATGCTTACATGATAAAAAGCTGTACTATATCGACACTGAACTTTATGTTGATAACTCAAAATCGTTTTTGAGCAGTCTACAGGAGCTTGAAACCGATGATCTTTGGTACAAGTAAAGTGAAGTGAAAAAAACTGCACCTCCAGCTGTTAGATATGTCTAACATCTGGGGTGCAGTTCACAGGATCGGCAGTTTTAGTTTAAAAACCTTCTGATGGTTCAATTGGATTCATCAGAAGGTTATTTTGCTATGTACTTGAAATCAATAGTAGCTGCTTGAATTCAAAGAGCTTATGATAGCAGGCAATAGAGCGACAGCCAAAATGATATAGACAACAATTACAATAGCGGCCCAAAGCAGGCCTGCTTTAGCATAGTTCGCTTTGCTCGGATTCGTCGAGCCACTAAAAGCCCACACAAACAGCATAACAAGTCCAACTACCGGTATAGCCATCAGGAGTAAACTGATCATCCACTCCTTGAATGAAACAGGTGGTGGGTAAACAGGCGCTGGTCTGGATGGTGCTCCTTGTTGGTTGTATTGCGGATTTAACGAGTTAGACAATTGGATCTTCTCCTTACGTGTTTAGTATGTTGTGTTTCCTATATTGTCCAGAACATCATACATGATATGACAATAAGCAACAAGTAAAATTCACTAAACAGTCTAATAGTACTATCATTTGACCTGAAATAGGTCTATTCACCCTATTGACGAAGCATTGATTATGTATTAATGTATTGATATTATCATTTTGTTTTTATCAATTGATTAAAATTAAAAAATATATAAAGCATTCGTTGCTTTTGAACCAAAAGCGATGATGCCCCAAATAGAAGCAGGTAGGTGACACAAGTGACAGATGGATCGAAACACAACCACAGTGGCTTGACGGAAGAACAATTTTTGGCCCTTTATGATGCGAATCAATATGAGCGTCCGTCCGTAACGGTGGATATGCTGCTATTTACTGTAATGGACCAGATCCAGCAGAATTACCGCAAGCTGCCGGAGAAAACACTTCAACTCCTATTGATCCAAAGAGGAGAGCACCCTTTTATAGGGCAATGGGCATTACCTGGCGGTTTTGTGGGTATGAATGAAAGCCTGGAAGAAGCTGCACGACGCGAGCTTAAAACCGAAACCAATGTGGATCAGATTTATATGGAGCAGCTGTATACTTGGGGAGATGTGGCACGTGATCCGCGTATGCGGGTAATCAGCTGTGCTTACATGGCACTAGTCGACCATGAATCCTTGGAGGTACAGGCAGGGGATGATGCAGCAGATGCTCAATGGTTTGAACTGGATTACACTGTGGCTCAGGAGACGCGGACGAATCAACCGGAAGGTTACACATGGGAGCAGAGCATTAACATTACATTGAAGCATGCGGACATCCTTCTGTCAGCCAAAGTGAAAGTAACTGAAATTCTTAAGGGGAAAACCATAGAAATGAAGCGAGAAGTGCTGGATTCACAGGGAATTGCTTTTGATCATGCCAAAATTATCGCGTACGGTATTGAGCGTCTACGCAGCAAAATTGAATATACAGATATCGCGTTTCACCTGATGCCGGCTCTATTTACACTGAGTGAGCTTCAGCAAGTGTATGAAATTATTTTAGGTAAGGAGCTGTTAGCCGCAGCTTTTCGTCGTAAAATAGCAGATCTCGTGGAAGAAACCAATGAGTACAGGAAAGCGGCCGGACATCGTCCGTCCAAGTTATACCGATTTAAACCACGGTCACGTTTTATATAGCATATAAGGAAGAAGAAATGAGGATTATTCGTGGAAAAGTTTACATTTTTTTATCGCAGTCATTCGCCCTTTTCACAATGGTACCCTTGTGAATTTGTCGTGGACGGATTGGAGTTTAACTGTGCCGAGCAGTATATGATGCTAAAAAAAGCACAGCTTTTTGGGGATGAAGAGGTAGCACAGAAAATTTTGCAAGCCTCCACCCCAAGGGAGCAAAAAGCCCGTGGTCGCAGTGTGCGTGGCTTTGACCAATCCTTGTGGGAAGCAAATTGCCGGCAATTCGTGTATGCCGGCAATTATGCCAAGTTCACCCAAAATGTGAATTTGCTCAAGCACCTGCTTAAAACGAAAGGAACTACCCTAGTTGAGGCTAGTCCAACAGACACCATTTGGGGGGTAGGCTTAGCGGAAAACGATGCACGTATACAGCACCGTAAGTTATGGCGTGGTACGAACTGGCTGGGGGAAATATTAACGAATTTACGTGAGGATTTATTGCAAAAGGAGGACTCTTCGTCATGAAAAATACAATGACTTCCCGAAGTAATCGGGATACCAGGTCACATATGGCGCATGAAACACTGTCCATTTTGGAGAATGGGCATTATACGAATACCAAACAGGTACAAGTAAATATAGCAAAAGAGGTAGAGAATGCGGTCACAGGCTCGAAATTATACAAGCCTGCTCAACTGGTGGCTATAAAGCAAGAGGCAGAGCAAAAAATAAAAAATATATGGGGGGCTTCCTCCCATGTAGGCGAACAGGCGATCATTGGAAAGATGGAAGTTACGGGAGAAAGTACGTTGCAGGCCGCACATAGACTCCAGGTTGAGGAGAAGCGGGGATATGTAGCATGTTTAAATTTTGCATCAGCCAAAAACCCAGGGGGCGGATTCCTTGGAGGCAGTCAGGCTCAAGAGGAAAGCTTGGCTCGTTCATCAGCGCTGTATCCGTGTATTTCACAAATGGAGGAAATGTACCAACATAATCGGAAGCTGCGCAGCTGCTTTTATTCAGATTATATGATTTATTCTCCGCAGGTTCCTGTTTTTCGTGATGATCAGGGAGCATTGCTGGAAAATCCGTATCTAGTCGATTTCCTGACTGCGCCTGCTGTAAATGCTGGAATCGTGCGTGAGCGTGAGCCAGAGCAAGTGCACCGGATTGGACAAGTCATGTTGGAACGCATTCGTTACATATTGGGAATGGCCATGCAAAACGGTGTACAACATCTTGTGCTTGGTGCTTATGGCTGCGGGGTATTTCGTAATAAGCCGGAAGAGGTTGCAGAATGGTTTAAGCAAGTGCTTGTGGCTGAAGGATATGGACTGCTGTTTGAGCGGATTGTCTTTGCAGTATTGGACCACAAAGCAGAGCAGCGTACTTTAAACAGTTTTAAAAATGCTTTATCCTGATACTAGAGACCAATTAAAATAAAATAGGAGAGTGCTGAATGAAGCCATCTTCCAATATTACTTGGCATGTATCAGAAGTTGATAAGCAAGCTCGGCAGCTTCTGAACGGACATAAAAGCCCGGTGCTTTGGTTTACGGGGCTGTCTGGCTCGGGAAAGTCAACGGTATCCTCTACTCTCGAAAAAGCGTTATATGCACGAGGCATACGTACGTTTATTTTGGATGGGGATAATGTTCGGCATGGTTTAAATCGCAATTTGGGTTTCCTGCCCACTGACCGCAAAGAAAATATTCGTCGCATTGCAGAAGTGTCCAAGCTGATGGCCCATGCGGGTATTCTAACGATTTGCGCTACCATTTCGCCATATCGTGAGGATCGTGAAATGGTAAAGGATATTTTACAACAGGAAGGCTACTACGAGATTTATATACAGTGCAGTCTGGAGGAATGTGAGCGACGTGATCCAAAAGGAATGTACAAAAAAGCACGAGCCGGGGAAATTCAACATTTCACGGGGATTGATGCTCCATATGAAGCGCCACTGGAACCTGATTTAATCGTATCGACTGAAGACCGGGAGGTGAGTCAGTCGGTACAGGATATTCTGGATTTTCTCGATAGGAAGCAGTTGCTATTATGATTTTATGATGAAATCCAGATGAATATTGTCTGAAAGCCTTTATAGCCAAACCTGAAGAAGTATCAATAAAATCATTATAGAACGTAAAAATTGAAGTGATTTTATTGTAAATAATTACAGTACTGTACTATGGCAAGCCTTATTGGGCTTGCTTTTTTGTTTTAATTTAAACTAATTCTAAATCCTAAATTATAATTATTATAAAAAAGTATTGATTTTTGTTTGTGGGCAATTTATAGTGAAAGGCACATGGTCAACCAATTCAATCAAGAGGTGATTTCAATTATGAGTAACCAACCAACGAACCTGACTACAAGCTGGGGCGCTCCTGTTGGAGATAATCAGAATTCGATTACAGCTGGCTCACGGGGGCCTGTACTAATTCAGGATGTGCATCTGCTAGAAAAATTGGCGCATTTTAACCGGGAGCGTGTGCCGGAACGCGTTGTTCATGCCAAAGGTGCGGGGGCACACGGATATTTTGAAGTCACTAATGATTTGTCTTCATATACAAAAGCAAGTTTTTTGTCTGAAGTAGGCAAGCGTACTCCGATGTTTATCCGTTTTTCTACTGTGGCCGGTGAGCTAGGTTCATCTGATACTGTACGTGATCCACGTGGTTTTGCGGTGAAATTTTATACAGAAGAAGGGAACTATGATCTCGTGGGCAATAATACGCCTGTTTTCTTTATTCGAGATGCCATTAAATTTCCTGACTTTATTCATACGCAAAAACGTCATCCCCAAACGCATCTAAAAAACCCGAATGCAGTCTGGGATTTCTGGTCCTTGTCTCCTGAATCGCTGCATCAGGTAAGTATCCTGATGTCTGACCGCGGTATTCCCGCTACACTGAGACATATGCATGGTTTCGGCAGCCATACGTTCAAGTGGATAAATGCTGAGGGGCAGGCCGTATGGGTGAAATATCATTTTAAAACAGAACAAGGCATACAAAATCTTGATGTAGATTTAGCTGCGAAAATTGCCGGTGAAAACCCGGATTATCATATAGAAGATTTGTTTAATGCGATTAAAAAGGGTGATTTTCCGGCATGGAAGCTTTATGTGCAGATTATGCCCTTAGAAGACGCAGATACGTACCGTTTTGATCCGTTCGATGTGACCAAAGTATGGTCTCAAAAGGATTACCCGCTGATTGAGGTAGGGCGTATGGTGCTGAATCGCAATCCTGAAAACTACTTTGCTGAGGTAGAGCAGGCGACATTCTCGCCGGGTTCATTTGTTCCTGGTATTGAGGCATCCCCAGATAAGATGCTGCAAGGACGCCTGTTTGCCTACGGCGACGCGCATCGCTACCGTGTAGGTGCAAATCATAATTCGTTGCCGATCAACCGTCCGCATGCGGAAGTACACAACTATCAACGCGACGGCGCATTGCGCAGTGACGGTAATGGTGGGGGATCTGTCTATTACGAGCCGAATAGTCTCGGTGGACCGAAAGAAACACCAGCTCACAAAATCGCTCCATTTGAGGTGGCTGGCGAGGCACAAAGTGTAGCTTACGATCATAACGATCACTATACACAGCCAGGTGATCTGTACCGCTTGCTTAGTGAAGAAGAGCGCTCACGTCTGGTTCGAAACATTGTAAATGCGATGAAGCCCGTAGAAAGTGATGAAATCAAACTGCGTCAGATCGGTCATTTCTATAAAGCGGATCCTGAATACGGACGCCGTGTAGCTGAAGGTCTGGGCTTGACTGTTCCGCAAGGCGAATAGATTTATTTTCCAGCTTAAACCAAAAGGCTGCTTGACCATAAATAAAATGGTTAGCAGCCTTTTAGTTTTATTCAGATATTTGTAATTTCGGATGACACATCTTTATGAATTAATGCATCGGTGCTTTGGCAGTGCCATGTTCAACATGAACTCTGCGGATGAAAAACGCAAGAATCAGACCGACCACGCTGATGATCATCGCAAAGAAAAATGAATGCTGAGATCCGATTACCATGGCATTGGCCACTTCATTTACGGACTGAGGCATGCTGGATTGGCTCAAATAGCTATCCATGCCTTTGGAGAGAATACTTACCGCTACGGCAGTACCGATTGCACCAGCGACTTGCTGGAGGGTACTCATAATAGCCGTTCCATCTGGGTATAAATCCATAGGAAGCTGGTTGAGGCCGTTCGTTTGAGCTGGCATCATAATCATGGAAATACCGATCATCAAGCAGCTATGCAGCACAATAATGAGTACAAGCGTGGATGTCGTTGTAATGCCGGACAGGAAAAACAACACAGCCGCCACGATCACAAGTCCTGGAATCACAAGCCATTTGGGACCGAATTTATCGAATAAGGAGCCCATAACAGGCGACAAGAGACCGTTGATAATCCCACCTGGCAGAAGCACCAAACCTGCTGTTAGAGCAGATAAGGCCAGCCCTTTTTGCAAAAAGAGTGGAAGAATCAGCATGGTAGAAAGGATCGTCATCATACATAAGAACACCATGATAACGCCGATCACAAACATTGGATATTTAAATACACGCAAATTCAGCATAGGTGCTTTCATTTTCAACTGTCGTACAGAGAACAGAATTAACGATAACCCACCGATGATCACAGGAAGCAAAACAATCAGGCTGGTCCAGCCTTCGCCACCTTCACCGGATTTACTGAAACCAAACACGACACCGCCGAAGCCAATGGAAGACAGAACAATAGATAAAAGATCAATCTTGGGCTTGGTTGGTTCTGAGACATTCTGCATAAATAAAATACCACAGATCAGAGAGAGAACCAGGAACGGCAGGGAGATCCAGAAGATCCAGTGCCAAGATAAATTTTGCAGTACCAGTCCAGCAATGGTAGGCCCTACCGCAGGTGCAAACATTATAACCAGTCCGATGATTCCCATAGCCGCGCCTCTCTTTTCAGCCGGGAAGATAATTAAAATCGTATTAAACATCAATGGCAATAACAGCGCTGTACCCATAGCCTGCAAAATGCGTGCAATCAATAACACCGAAAAGGTAGGGGCAAGGGCCGCAACGAGACAACCAGCTATTGAGAACAGCAACGATGTAACAAACAACTGTCTTGTTGTAAAGGTTTGAAGCAGCAATCCCGATACAGGCACTAAAATACCGAGTGTTAGCAGATAAGCGGTGGTCAGCCATTGAGCTGTCGCTGTGGTGATATGCAAAATCTGCATTAAATCATTCAACGCAATGTTAAGTGCCGTTTCACTGAACATCCCAATAAAGCCACTAAGGAGCAGGGCAATCATAATAGGTAGCACCTTGAACGTTTTGGGTTCAGAGGGTGAACTTGTTTGACTCATTGTACTCATGTTGTTTTTGTTCCTCCAATAAATTAATGGGTATTGAATTATAGCGATCGGTCTATATATAATAAACATGCTATTATTTTTTTGTCAAAGTAAATGTTTAAATATTATATAATGAAGGATGCTGTATATGGCTGCTAAACCCGAATCATATGAGAATATCGTACAAACGGCGTCGAGGCTCTTTTTTCACCAGGGGTATCATGCGACCGGACTGAATCAGATTCTTGCGGAGAGTGGATCACCGAAGGGATCACTTTATTATTATTTTCCGCAGGGTAAAGAAGAGTTGGCTTTGGAGTGTATAAAAAGAGGAAATGAGTTTATTAAGCAAAAATTGAAACAGGCACTGAACGGAAACGAAAATCCTGTACTAGCCATTCAGGATTTTATTCGTCATACAGCTGAGGAGGCAGACCGTCTCGGCTTTGACAGCTTCATGCCGATTGGCTTCTGGGCTGCTGCGGAAACTTCCTGTATTAGTGAATCACTACGTCATGCCTGTGTGAATACGTTTACAGATTGGCAGCATATCTATATGGAGCGCCTTCAGGAATCGGGTTTGAACGAGGAAAAGGCACACAGTCTGGCGGTACTGATCATTTCGATGCTCGAAGGGGCATTAATTTTAGCCGTTACACAACAGAGTAGCGCTCCTATTTACAATATCGTGGATTACATTCCACAGTTGGTCAAATCATTTTAGCTTTCTGTTTTCAAGCACCTTAATAAGCCACCAACAGTGACTTTAGAAAGTCGATGTTTTCATTTTTGAAAACTCGGCTTTTTGGTGCATCCCCGGACATAATTTTACTCGCATTACCAGTTCCAAATGATGAAAAGTATGGTAAAATAGAATGAATTTGATTTTGCACGAAAGGAAGAGTGATAGCAAGTGGCAAAAGCGAAGGTACCCAAACGGCCTACTCGGGATGAATTTGTACTGGAGGAAATCGGGAATCAGCTTGTAGAAGCACAACAAGAGCAATCCGAAGTTGTATTGACCGTATGGGGACGCGAAGAAACAACCCGTGGACAAATCGTTAAAATGGACCCGAGAACAGGCAAGGTTCATGTAGAGAGTAATGGAGAAACGGATAAAGTTCCTTTTATGGATATCATGAGTGTAAATTACCCGAGAGATTAGTTGTGATTACATAAATATAGCAAAAGGGGATGGAATGAATGTCAAAGTTAGGCGTCTCCCTTACAATCGGTATTTTTACGGACTTTTTGCTTATTTAGCTATAGTAGGATATCTCAAACGTACCAGCCAGGATGACCCGTCAAATGATGGCTATTATGAATTTTTGGAAAATATCGGGAACTAAAAATTATTATTTGTGAATAAAAAACAACCGATGGTTGTAAACCACTCGGTTGTTTTTTTTAATATTTTGCAGTATAAGTGGTGAAAGAGCGCCGCATTGATGCATCGACCTGGGCCTCGTATCTGTTTATGTTGCTTTGATCGGGCTGGCATGACTGGCACGTGCTTCGGCTTTCTTAAGCACCTTACGATCGAAAATGAAGGGGCCGAACGGCAACAGCGAGGCAATCAAGGCTGTAAGACCTTGTAATAGTGTAATTTTACGTAAAATCAGCATGACTGCAATTGCAACCACATAAGCCACAAACAGCACCCCATGGATCATACCGACCCAGCTTACCATTTGCGGCATTCCAGCTGCGTATTTAAGTGGCATGGCAATACATACAAGCAGCAGATAAGAAATCGCTTCAACATTACCAATGAACCCAAACGTCTTAAAAGCATTTTTGAACATAGGTACATCTCCTTTTTTATTACTTAAAATTTAATATATCCTATAATGTA
The DNA here is from genome assembly GCF_050516475.1 of Paenibacillus ottowii. Taxonomy (NCBI): domain Bacteria; kingdom Bacillati; phylum Bacillota; class Bacilli; order Caryophanales; family Paenibacillaceae; genus Paenibacillus; species Paenibacillus ottowii. The sequence continues at coordinate 4,836,223 of NZ_CP191577.1, forward strand.
ATACTATTGAACGGTAGAAAGTTACGATATATCGAATATTTACAGCTAGCTTTTAATATTTCCTCTAATACTAGGGCAACAACGTTTGGTTTGTATGGCTTAGCGTAAGAAAAAAATGTCTAGTTAGCCAAGCTCAAAGGCTTTGTGTATATGGACATTTCTAGGTTAACATGTACCCAATTACTAAAGAATGCTAGTGTCAGGTCTAAACATTTTGTATGGAAATTCCGATAACAGTTAAATGAACGTCTGTACGTTATGGTATTTATTTTAAAAGCTGGATTACAGCAGAAGGGTTTGTGAGTTTACTTATTTATTTTGACAACATAAAATTTCAATACTGGTATCAAGGAGAGCATAAAACATGAATAAAAAACGTTTGCGTCAATGGATGGCTCCGTTCGCAACGGCTACGCTGATTTTGAATACGGGGTATGGCATTTTGGTACCCGATACAGTAGCTAGCGCGTTGCCGACTGAAAGGCATAACTCAAATCTGACAGGTTTGAACATACCACAATCACATACCAAATTAGCGACCGTTCAAGGACGCCATATACCGATCACTTCTAGCACGAAATTGACTACATTAACCGGTCAGAAGCCTAATATTAACCAAGTGATGAAATTAATGTCGACCCAATTGGTTACTGCGAATATTGCGCCAGTAGAGGTAAGCAATCTGACAGCGATTCCTACAGAAACAACAAAAGTGAATTTGTCATGGACCAATCCAACGGACATCAATTTTGACCACGTAAAAGTGGTTAATGTCACTAACGCTGTATATGAAGATAACATTCGAAGCAACTCTTATATGATGAGCGGTTTACAGCCGAATACGACATATACCTTTCTCGTGAAAACGGTGAATAAGAGCGGCAACGAATCTCAAGGTAAGCCAATAACTGTAAAAACAGCCTCTACTGATGTTCCTGTAGATAAGACACCCCCAGGAGAAGTAAGCGGGCTGGCAGCGACGAATATAGGATATAATGGATTTACCATCAATTACATATTGCCTAAAGATGCTGACTTAAGCCAAGCGATTATTTATTTAAATGGTACAGAAATTCAGAAAACCACAGGCACGTCTTACACGTTTAATGTCTTAAATGCTGCTACAGCCTACACTGTAATGGTCAAAACGATAGACAAATCCGGAAACATATCTCAAGGAGTTAGTATTCCGGTTACAACGTCTTCAGTCTCTACCGATATCGTGCCCGAGGTGACAGGTGCTTCAGTGACATCAGTAAATAACTATAGCGTTACTGTATCCTGGACAAAACCTAGCGGAATTAGTACGGTCAGTCTGTATAAGGATGGGCAGCTGGTAACTGATTCAACAGGATCATCCTATACATTTAATAATCTTTCGGCAAGCCAGACATACACGTTCACGATAAAATCCAAGCGAAGCACAGGTGCGTTGTCCTCCGGTGTGAAGTTGACCGCCACAACGAACAGTACATCCTCCAATTCGTCAGAAGTGTCCAATCTTGAAGTCGATAGCAAAAGCGACACCTGGATCAAAATTACCTATGATATGCCAAGTCGAGCAGAGAGGGTAAAAATCTATGTTGATGGTGATTATAAAGGAACTACAACCTCAGAATCCTATAAAATAACGGATTTACGAGAAGGACGCTGGTATGAGATTAAGGTCATAACCGTAAATAGTAGTGGAAGGGAATCAAGTGGTGTAAAGATATCTGAGCGCACGAATTCGGATGGTTACTACTCTTCGTCCTCTAGTTCATCAAACTATGAGAAAGCGAGAGATTTAATGCGAATTGCGGAAAACAGTCTAAATGCGTCCGACTGGCGTTCTGCCAGAGATGCGATTAGTGATCTGCCAACTGGTACACGTAAAAGCGATCTGCTGGACCGACTAGAGGCTATTCGCAATAGAGCATTAGGCACCAGTAGTACATCGTCCGGGACGAGTTCAACTACAACGACTTCAGGCACTACGACGAGTTACACGAACAATGCGGTGGCTTCATATTCAACATCGTTCACCCTGACACAAGGAGCTAGAACAGCTTATGTTGATGGTCGGGCTACAACGATAGCTCAGGCGCCAAAAATCATAAATGGGGTAACGATGGTCCCGTTACGCTTTATCAGTGAACGGGTGGGTTATGATGTAAACTATGAAAAAGGGACCAAAAAGATCATTCTGAATCGTCCTACAGACGGCAAACAAATAGTACTTCAAGTCAAGAATTCAACCCTTGCTGTATATGAGTTAAACAACTCTCGGAATTATTCGACGAGCATCACTGCTCCGGTTATTGTTAACGGCTATACGCTGGTTCCATTACGAGTCATCAGCGAGCTTTCGGGTTATCAGGTAAACTATAATGCAGCATCCAAACAGATTACGATTACCAAGTAAATATTCTGTAAAAAAAGAGTTCTAAAGTAAAAAACTTTAGAACTCTTTTTGTTAGGAATTTATCATGACGTCGATGATACACGGATTGGTATCTCAATACTTACTTGTCCGCCGCCTGTCCGGGTGGAGTTGGTAGTGATCAGCTTTCCGCCGTGCAGGTTCACAATGGATTTTGTTATGTACAAGCCCATACCGTAATGTCCAGTTAATCTTCTGGACGAGTCGCCCATATAAAATTGCTCGGCTGCTTGCTTAAGGCCTTCCGCAGAGAAACCTGGGCCTTCGTCTACGATGCTGAACTGAATACAGTCTCCCACAGACTCCACAGTCAGCCGGATCTCGCTATATTCTGGCGTTTGATCCACCGCATTAGAAGCAACATTCATGATGGCCCGCTCAAGCAGAACTGGGTCTATATACAGCGTCTTAGGAAGGTTAAATGCAGCAAATACGACAGAAATTTTTTTGACAGCAGCCAGAGCCATTACCTGATCTTTTATCTTCGTTAGATAGAAGTCAGTATCTATTGTTTCCGTCTGCAGAGTGGCCACTGTTTCCGCTTTTGACATTTCAATAAGCGTCTTGATATACTGCTCCATTTGCCTGATGCTCTCCGCTATATAATCAGTATAGTTCTTCTGCTCCTCAGATTGCTCGGTTTCGGTCAGAAGCTCTACGTTTCCGCGAACGATAGTGAGAGGTGTTTTGATATCGTGTGCCAGGGCGGATATTTGCTCACGACGTGATCTTTCGAGATTCCATTGTTTCTGAAGCGAAGTCTTTAATGTTTCTTTCATTGTATCCATGGAATGAAGGACCTGATCGATCTCCATCACGCCACTGAGCTGAATTGAAAAGTCCAGATCCTGCGCTTGAATTTGCTTTGTAGCCTGCTGCAATCCATTCATTTTGTGTGTCAGCTTTCGTCCGAAGTTGGAAGCCAGTAAGACACCTCCTCCCAGGAAGGCGATGCAGAACACGGCAAAAAAGGACAATTCCGCGTTCGGCAGATATTGACGCAGGATAGGAGGTTCAAACTGAGCCGAGACCGAATAGCGCATCACAGTAACTTTATCATGATGTGAGACTTTTACATAGTTATAGGGAAATTGATAAGTAGTATCCTTTTGCTGCGTCACATTCCAAGCGGCTTGAGCCTGTTTTTCAGAAAGATTACCCTCAACGAGGCGGCCTTTTGAAGTAAATAATGCGTATTTATATAGTTTCTGCCGAGAATCCGGCTGCAGGGTTTTCCCGGCTTCAATGATTGTCTTGTCCTCACGCACCTGATTCTCAGCATAGTTTGCGGGGAGAATGATCCCACAAGACATCAGGACATAGAAGATGAGGACCAGGATGAGTGCGAGTGCAATCGTGCCAGTACAAAACATAACTAAATAACCCAGGAAAATGTTTCGCAGTTTGGTTGTTTTGCGTGCTTGCTGTACTTTGGTTACTTCCATCGGTACCCGATCCCCCAAACTGTCTCCACTGGCGAAACCCCTACTTTGCCAAGCTTGGCCCGGATATTTTTGATATGCTCCACGATGGTGGCGGAATCGCTGTCCCCATCAAAGCCGAAGACGGCTTCGTAAATTTGTTCTTTAGAGAATACCTGGCCCCAGTTCAAAGCTAGAAATTTACATATTTCATATTCACTTTTGGTAAATGGGACTACTACATTTTGAACAGTGATTTCCTTGCCGGACAGGTTGAAATGAACTTCCCCAATGCAGAATACATTACGTCGTTCGCGATTCTCCCGTCTGAGATGGGCATTGATTCTTGCGCGCAGCTCTCCAGCCCCAAACGGCTTGACAATATAATCGTCTGCTCCTTCCCCAAGACCCAACATCACATCGTTTTCCATGGATTTTGCTGTGAGGAACAGGATGGGACAGTCTACCTTGCTGCGAATTTCCCGACAGAGTACGTACCCATCCATGGTAGGCATCATCACGTCAAGCAGTATGAGGTCAAAGGCTCCAAGCTGCATGGTGAGAACCTGTGGGGAGTTGGAGACCACCGTGACAACATGGCCATCTTTCTGCAAAATATTTTGAAGGAGTGCCAAAACGGCGGGTTCATCATCAACGGCCAACAAGTTTGCCATGTTTAGTTCACTTCCCTTGCTTTCTTTACTCTAATCTTTATTCCGACGAATTTTGTCCTTCCCAACGACAAATCCATAACCCTAATAATACCATGATGACTAAGGTCCCTACTACGCAATATCTGATTCCCCAATCAAGCTGTATAGCTTCAGGAATAAATTCTGTTGAGCTTACACCGTATTGCACCCAAATCGTAATGAACCGGGCCGCCCAAGCAGAGGGAATGAATATCCAATTATGATCACCCAGCCCTGTAAGAAGCAAAGCGGACAATAGACTCTCCATGATGCCCAGACCGATGGAAGCTCCCTTGCCAAACCGCAAACTAATGAAAAAATGCAGAATATAAAGGAATACACTGGACATAAACAGAATGCAGGCAGCCAACACATAAAATTTCAAGCCATACGGCGACTCTCTCATAAAATAGATATAGCCAGCCCCAAAGCCGCCGGAGGCAAGCAGCACACTACCAAATCCCAAGATCAGTAGCAGGATAAGCTTACTCAAAAAAGGTAACAGCTTCATTGGCGAGGTCAAGAGCTGCTGGAAGTTCCCAGCGACTGATTCCTGCTCAACAGCAATGGAGCAGACAATACCGATCATGGTAGGAAGAGCCACTGCCAGGATTTGCAAATAGCCCTCCACCTTCGAAATCGGTGAGTACGGAGTAAAGGAATAATAGGCTAGAAAGATTGCTATGCCTAAAAGCGGCACAAGCAGCTGTACCAGCAATAAGGGCTGCCTTCTTAGTTTAAGTACATCAGATTTCAGATTGCGGAAGAAAGATATCATCTTATTTAGCCTCCCGTTTGCGGAAAGACATGGCCGTCAGTGCGGACAGAATCATGAATAGACAAACTGTGATCACTAGTCCGGGCGCAATTACGCCTCGATCCAAAAGTGGATCTCCTGAAGGCACAGCAAGCCCGTTAGGCAGCACTTGAATGACGGCGCACATCAATCGCGCTGGAATAGCATAGGGCACGGCCCACCATACAGAAGATGTTGCGAACAAGATCGTGCAAGCTACGTTACCCAGCATATTGATGATAAGAGTGGCAAACATGCCTATTCGGTCCGTTAGAAACAGGCAAAGCGGAATTTGCCACAAAAAGGTGATGAAGAGTATCAGAGTTGCAGCGACGCTTCCTGCTAGTGTCACGGAAGTTGAAAACACGAATCCGCCGAGAGTTATGCCTATAAATAGGATAATAAAAGAAAACATTAAGAGTCTTACACAAACTCCGATTTTACCGTACCATACCTGAGCTGAATCCACAGACATTCCGAGGATAGCATGGTATTTCAACTTCTTGCCATCCTTTTGAATTACTCCTGAACACATTAAGGTTAGGGCACCTGGTAGTAGCATGATATACCACCAATTGTAGCTGGCGCTTTGGAACATATGTCCTCCCATGAGTCCGGTACATAGAAGAAGAGTAACGATGGGGGCCAGCCAGACCAGCTTTTTCGTAAAGGTGCGCTTTAATTTGAGATGTTCAGCGGCTATGTATTGCTGCATCCTACTCACCTCCTTTTCGGTATTCCTGTGCAATCTGCATGAACAATGATTCCAGGTCTTGCCCAGGAGTGACGGCCTCTTGATAAGCTAATACGCCGCCGGCAATGATACCGACATGATCAACAATTTGTTCGACTTCGGATAGGATATGACTGGAAAGAATTACGGTAATTCCTTGCTTCGGGAAGGAGCGAATCAGCTCGCGTTGCTCCTGAATGCCGATAGGGTCTAGTCCGTTGGTTGGCTCATCTAGGATCAATAGCTTGGGATGATTGAGGAGCGCAATGGCAATGCCTAGTCGCTGTTTCATCCCCATCGAGAACTGACCAGAACGCTTTTTTCCGGTATGGGTCAAATCAACAATACTCAATACTTCATCAATCCGTGAATCAGGCAATCCCAGCAATGTTGTACGAACCTTAAGATTCTCTCTAGCTGTCAAATTCTCATAGAGTGGAGGGGATTCGATCAGCGCGCCGATCTGAGCGAGATCTTTCCGCGACCAAGGTTTTCCTTGAAAAAAAATCTCACCAGCTGTCGGGCGCAGCATGCCGGTTAGCATTTTTAAGGTGGTTGATTTTCCTGCCCCATTTGGACCGAGCAGTCCATAAACGGAATTCTCTTGAATAGACAACGCGACGTTGTTCACTGCCTGCTGTCGTCCAAAGGTTTTGCAGAGATTTTTTGTCTGTAAAATAATGTTATCCATATCATTTCATCCTTTTCATTCGTTCTGACAACTACTTTACAGATCAATTCTAAGAACTTTATAAGGATTGAAATATTAATGTTTCAAACTTTATGCATTCAAGCAGTATTCGCTATAATGGATACAGTGATGTAGGAAAGGAATGTAATCATGAAAAAGGTTATCGTAATCGGAGCAGGAATTCTGGGGGCATCGACAGCATATCAGTTAGCAAAAATGGGAGCTAATGTCATTCTGGTAGACCGCAAAGATAAAGGACAGGCTACGGATGCAGCTGCTGGCATTATCTGTCCCTGGCTATCACAGCGACGTAATAAAGCTTGGTACCAGCTAGCCAAAGCGGGCGCACGTTTTTACCCCGAGCTGATTGAAGAACTCAAAAGCGAGGGAGAAACAGAAACTGGCTATGCTCAAGTTGGGGCTCTCAGTATTCATGATGATATAGAGAAAATCCAAAAAATGCAGGAACGGGCACACTTACGACATACAGATGCACCGGAAATCGGTGAAATTACGCAACTCAATGAAAAGGAAACCCATGAACGTTTTCCTTTATTAGTAGATCGATATCATTCTGTTCATATTAGCGGTGCCGCACGTATAGATGGTCGTGCGCTGCGTGATGCGTTGATCCGATCAGCACAAAGAAATGGGGCAACCCTTATCCATGGGGATGCTGTGCTTCAATATGATTCCGATCATGTAACCGGAGTAACGGTTGGTGGAAACAGCTTTTCGTCTGACGTAGTCATTGTTTGTGCTGGTGCATGGGCAAATCAACTGATGCTGCCTTTGGGCATTCGCTTTAAGGTTAGCTTTCAAAAAGCACAAATCATGCATTTGCAGATCCCTGCTGGGCAAGATACAGGCACCTGGCCTGTAATCATGCCACCTTCTGACCAATATTTGTTGGCGTTTGATCAACAGAAGATCGTCATAGGGGCGACTCACGAAAATGAAATCGAAGGATACGATACAAGAGTAACAGCAGGCGGGATGCAGGAAATCCTAAATAAAGGTTTAGAATTAGCACCTGATTTAGCAAATAGTACTTTTCAGGAGGTAAGAGTTGGTTTCCGTCCTTTTACACCCGGGTTTCTACCGGTGCTTGGAGCTGTTCCTGGCTGGAACGGCCTTATAGCTGCCAATGGGCTTGGAGCATCCGGGCTGACCATGGGGCCCTTTATTGGAAGCCAACTGGCAAAGTTAGCACTTGGGATGGCTTTGGATATCAACATCGATGATTATGATATTCGAAATACTATTGATGAAAATTGATTCTCCAAGGTAGACAACATTAGATAGCATAAGAAGCCGCCATACTGGCGGCTTTTCTAATAATATAAGTTTCTTTTCCTGGCCGAAAGATAGCACTTATGTCAATTTTTAAGGTTACTCGTTTCTATTTTAGTCTTAGACCTAGTAAAACCCCGCTGCGTAGGAACAAGATCAGTGACACACCGAAACAAATCACAGAAAACAGGCTAACGGAAATAAAACCACCGCTGTGCGCGTATAGCAATCCTGCTGTGAAAGAGCCAATCATCGTTCCAAAATACATAGAAGAATTGGCAAGTGATGAAACTGTTCCGCGTGCTGTGGCAGACAAGGTTTGAAGCATACTCATCATAAGCGGAAAAATCATTCCAAGGATAAGGAAGATCAGAAAATATGTAATTTCGACATAGGTCACACTAGGTAAATAGGGCAGAAGCAAATAAAGCAGGCCGATGAAAATTACGCCATAGATCAAAGAGTGCTTAGGCCCCACTTTGTTAACTAGGCTGCTCCCAAATAAGCTGCTGATCGTATTTCCTAAACCAAGGAACAATATCACCGTACCAATATTTGCAACATTGAGGCTGAATTTGTCGGACAGCCATGTGCCAATAAAAGAGAAGGCAGCAAAATTTCCGAGTTGGAACAGGAAGTAGGCCAGAAAAGCGACCTTAGGTGTTGACCCCTGCAGCAATGAACGATATCTGTTCCTAATCGAGGGAGCCTTTTGCTTCTGCATAGAAGGAGGCAAGGCGGGCAAGAGAACAGCAGTCCAAATAACGATCAGGAAGGTGCAGCAACCAATCACAATAAAGGGTGTATGCCACCCGGCGGTTGCGAGATAGCTGCCAATGGGGACGCCTAGCATTTGGGAAAAGGCTAATCCTGCGGTGGCAACTCCCATGGCTTTTAACACTTTATGTGGTTGAACTAACTGAGGAATGGCTGCCCAAACTTGAGGTGAGGCAAAAGCGGCACTAATGCCAGCCAATAAGCGAAAAGCAAACATGGTCCAAAAATCAACGGCAAAGCCGCAAAGTAGAGTGAAGATACCGAAACCAAGCAAACCGAACAGCAGTACTTTTTTTCGATTCCATGCATCTGACAACGGACCTGCAATTAAGGCAAACAGAGCATACCCTAAAGCATAGGCTGAAACGATCCAGCCCGATTGTTCGATAGAAATGCCGAAGCTTTCACGAAGAATAGGTAGAAGAGGCGACACAATGAATGTATCCGTACCAATGAAAAACATAATCAAGAAAAACAAGGTGATGATTTTATTCAAAACGAAACCCTCCATTTGTTCTATTGTTCGAATATTTTCGAATAATAGAAATATAGCATTCCAATATGCTATAATGCAACTATAATTCTTTATTAGGCAGGTGAACGGATCTTGAGAACGCTGTATCATCCTAACGTAATTGAAATTACTCTACCTACAGTTTTATATGCTCTAAGTGACCCCATTCGGCTTAATATCATCCAGATTTTAGACGAAAAAGGGGAGCAATCCTGTAGCTCGATAGATATTTCAGCCCCAAAGTCAACCTTGTCTCATCATTTCAAGGTTCTTCGGGAATCAGGGGTTATTCATACGAGAATAGAGGGAACCCAACGCTTTATCTCTATCCGTTACAATGATTTGAATGAACGCTTTCCTAGCTTGCTGTCGGCTGTACTGACGGGCTTGAAGCGATAAAAGACAAAGGTCTAGTTAGCATAATACTAACTAGACCTTATTTGTTGAAGGACAACCCTACACGCTTATTTTGTAGCTAGAGGGAAGCTAGTCCTTCTATACGTCATTCATCATGTCATTGAGATGCGAATTCTCCAACGATTGTGTTAGGGTTTTCATATTTTTCAAGTAGTCGATTTTATAGATACAGGAGTATATCACATTTAATACATAGTCAAAGGCAATTTGCGACGAAAATGTACCAATCTTGGCATGCTTTACTTCGTCATTAGGCACCTGGATACAGATATGGCTTAGTTTGGCCAATTCACTTTGATTGGTAGCTGTAATTGTGATAAATGGGATATTCTCCCGCGCAAAATGTCGTGCCGCTTTTAAGAAAATCGGTGACTTGCCATGATAAGTTAAAAAAATAGCGCAATCCTGCGACGTTAGATTAGCCGTATGGTAAGCCCATTCAGACAGCTCCGTGGCTATAACCACGTATTTGTTGATTTTTATTAATTTATTCTGAAAACTTTTCGCTCGGATTTGTGAATCGCCTAACGCATATATAAAGATCCTATCCGCTTGATTCAGCAAATGGGCCGTTTGTGACAGCAAGTTATCATCCATGAAGGTAAAGTTTTTTTCAATCGTTTCCTTCATTAACTCTGCAATTTCTTTGGCCACTTGTAGTGGGGTTTCATCAAATCCGAATGGATAGTTGGGGTCTACATTGGAAATATTCTGGGTATCCTGCTGAAATTCCAGAGCAAGTTTAATTGTAAACTCCTTGAAGCCGGATAGCCCAAGTTTATGAATTAATCGATTAATGGCTGAGTGTGAAGTATACGTAGCTTTGGCAAGCTCCTGAATATTTAAATGCAGAATCTTTTCCTTATGGGCCAAAATATAGGAAGCAATGCTTCTTTCGTTTGGTGTAAAGTTTTTCATTTCAGACAATTGCATCAGTATTTTCAACAGGTTCCCCCCGGTTCAATAGAAATAGCATTTTACAAAAGATGTAAAGTGAACATTTTGTTTAAAAACAAACCGTCTTGCTTACAATTATTCGGTTGAATGTACCATTTTGATGGCAAATTCTTTACGATCGACGTTCTTTTACTATAATAAATGAAAAAGAGCCTAGGGGGAATTAATATGCTTACCATCGGTTACATTGGGAATGGCAAAAGCACCAATCGGTATCATCTTCCTTTTTCATTGAGCAGAGATTATTTGAAGGTAAAGACGATCTACGCCCGTAATCCAGATAAAGGGGAGTGGGAGAAAATCCCTGGCGTGCAGTATACAGATCATCTTGAATCTCTAATGAACGATAAGGAAATTCAGTTGATTGCTATCTGTACACCTGTAGAATCGCACTACACGTATGCGAAAATGGCACTCGACCACGGAAAAAATGTACTTGTTGAGAAGCCCTTTATGTTGACGAAAGAAGAAGCTGTGTCCATCTTCCAATATGCCAAAGAGAAAAATCTGATCATACAGTGCTATCAAAATAGACGTTATGATTCGGATTTCCTCACTACTAAGAAGATTATTGAATCAGGAAAACTCGGTGATTTGTTGGAGGTAGAGATGCATTTCGATTATTATCGCCCTGAGACTCCTAACTCCACCTCTCATTTTTCCAAACATAACAGTTACCTGTATGGACACGGCGCTCATACCATTGACCAGGTTCTTTCCTATTTTGGGAAGCCTGACACGATCCACTACGATGTTCGCCAATTGCTCGGTTCTGGAAGAATGAATGACTATTTTGATCTGGATTTTTATTATTCCTCACTCAAGGTATCCATCAAATCCAGCTTTTTTCGTTTAAAAGAGCGGCCGAGTTTTGTTGTATACGGCAAAAAAGGTGTTTTTATAAAGCAGACAAAGGATCGTCAGGAGGAGCATCTTAAATTGTTCTATCTGCCTACGGGACACCCTGATTTCGGCCTTGACCAGCCTAAGCATTATGGCATCTTAACATACCTGGGTGATGATGGTCAGTACCATGAAGAAAAAGTCGTTTCTGAAAAAGGGGATTATGCCCGGGTGTATGACGATCTCTATCAATCGATTATACATGGCAAAGAAAAAGTGATTAAAGATGAAGAAACCATAACTTCAATGGAAATACTTGAGAAGGGTATAGAGGAGTGTAGCTAGAATGAACTTGGGAATTGTCGGAGCAGGAATGATCGTAGGGGATCTATTGAGCTTTATTCAGGAAATCCCGACTATTTTATTAAAGGCTATTTGTTCTAGACCTAGTCATGAAGAGAAGTTATTGGATTGGCAACATAGATATGGAATCTCTCAGATTTATTCGGATTACAGCAAAATGCTGATGAATAATGACGTGGACACTGTCTACATTGGGTTGCCTAATCATCTTCATTATTCATATGTCAAAGAAGCTTTATTGAGTGGTAAACATGTCATTTGTGAGAAGCCGTTTACATCCAATTTGCAAGAATTTCTAGAACTAAAAGAAATTTCTCAGCAAAGAAAACTGGTATTAGTGGAAGCCATTACGAATCAATATTTGAAAAATTATTTGTCCATGAAGGAGCATCTACCTAAACTTGGCGAGATTAAAATCGTGGAATGCAACTATTCTCAATATTCATCCCGGTATGAGGCTTTTAAATCGGGGGTAGTCCAGCCTGCGTTTAATCCGGAAATGTCTGGCGGAGCCTTGATGGATATCAATTTGTACAATATTCATTTTGTTGTTGGCCTCTTCGGGAGCCCTAAGAAGGTGGAGTATTGGGCGAACATGGAGCGTGAGATCGACACTTCAGGTATACTGCTGCTGGATTACGGCGATTTCAAGTGTGTTTGCATAGGTTCAAAAGATAGTACGGCACCCAATGCTGTGAACATTCAAGGCAATAAAGGCTATATCCATATGGCGAGTTCAGCTAATGTATGCGACTATTTTGAATACACGCCTACAAAGGAAACGCCCATCCGGGTGGACCTGAAAGATCATTCGCACCGTATGTATGACGAGTTTGTTGAATTCGACCGTATCATCCGAGAAAATGATTTGGAAAAAGTCTCGGATATGCTTGAGCATAGCGAAAAGGTTATGAAGGTCATTGAGGAGGCCAAACAGTCGGCGAATCTCGTATTTGGTCCCGATAGACACGATCTTTAATGCTTTTAGCTGAAATTGAGGAAGCAACCCGCTTGAGCTGCTTCTGACTCATGGATGTGAGAGTAGCGGATAGATAAGTCTGCTACTCTAATTTGACCCGGAATCACAATTTGCGCTCCAAAAGCATGCCGATTTGTTCGGCCATCTTGACCGGTGGGAGAGGTTTTTCGTTCATAAACCACCACTCCATAAGCCCCGCCACGGGCTGACGCTGCATAACGGATAACTACTTCTTTGTTAAACGTAAAAGGACCTGTTTTCGGGTGCCCTTAATCAACTATGATATTTTCCTCAAAATATTCGCACCAAATCGTACAGAAAAGCCCAAGATACCGCTACCCCTGTTCGTTCCACGGGGCATATCATACCATTATCCGCTGAATGAGTTAGCGTAGGCACCAGATTGTAGTACATAAGTAGCACTCCTCTATTGAATTTTTTTTATTTGTTACAACATATGCCGACACAAAATAATTGAACCTAGGCAAATGCGATTTGAGATTAGAATTCTCAATGGTCTGATTCGAATAGTTGGGGGAGAAAATTGATGAATGGAAATGATGATTGATATTAACATCAGAGGGATTTTGTAAGGAATTGCAGTTGTTTTGCTTGCGATGCGGAAAAAGAAATCTGGACACATCATTAATTGACTTCTATTGCTGGAGATAATGTCTACCCAGGCGGCACTGTATATTGCGCGATTAGGCATGCAGTCAAGAATTGATGGGATACTTTATTTTCAGAGAGTCATACCAGGTAAAATCATCGAATTTATACGAAAATGATTTTACCCGGTATGACGTATTTAAGATCAATAGCATCAATCATAGCGTTCTAACTAAAGTCTATCCCCTAATGAAACTTATATCTCAATCACGAGGAAGTCTCTTTGGTTAAAGTAAATAATTGAGATGAGAAATCATATTTCTCCGCAATATTAAAATCCAGGTCGACCCTACATGGTGGGGTGAGTATAAGTCCGATGTTCATTAACTCGCTGCCTGTAAAACGTCGACCCAGTTCTTCCACGAAATATACTGCCGTTTCGTCCAGTCCAATGAGCTTTAACCGTTCATAAGCCGCATTGGGACGTGATAGCACCTGGTACCAGCCGACGAGAGCATGCTCGCGCTCTGCATCAATGGTCATCCAAGCTGTCTCATTTTTTTCAAAGGGACTTAGCAGACGGTAAAACGTTCCCTGGGTAATTAATCGACGGTAGCGTTTGTATACTTGTATTTGCTTTTTGATAATACTGCACTCTTCCTCGGTCAAAGCCAATGGATCAAGTTCATAACCGAATACACCGAAGTAGGCGACATTTGATCTGGTATGCAGCGGTGCAGTTCTGCCTACCTGGTGGTTTGGAATGGTTGACACATGAGCACCCATACTGCTTAGCGGATAGGCCATGGAAGTACCATACTGAATCTTGAGACGTTCAATTGCTTCGCTATCGTCGCTTGTCCATGTTTGCGGAGCATAATAAAGCATCCCTGGATCAAACCGTCCCCCACCGGAAGCACAGGACTCAAACAAAATATCAGGGTGTTTGGCAATCAGCTTCTCATACAAAGCATACACGCCTAAGACATAACGGTGGAAAAACTCGCCCTGTCTTTCCTTACCTAAAGATAATGAATAGGCTTCTGAAATGCAGCGATTCATATCCCATTTTACGTATTCGATTTGAGCAGAAGAGAGCACGTCATCCATTAGCTTGAACAGGTAATCCACAACAGGCGGTTGGGAATAATCAAGAACATACTGATGCCGTCCATGCTTGCGCTTGCGACCGGGTGTTCCCACAACCCAGTCCGGATGTTCCTTCATAATATGAGAGTCGAAGTTAACCATTTCTGGTTCGAACCAAAGACCGAATTTCATACCGAGCTCATTGATTTTGTTTGCCAAATTCGAGATTCCGTTCGGTAGCTTTTCACGGTTTTCAAACCAGTCACCGAGCGAGGTGGTATCATTGTTTCTTTGGCCGAACCAACCGTCATCCAAGACAAAGAGTTCAATCCCTAGTTCACTTGCTTTTGTAGCCATATCCACTATTTTCTGCTCGGTAAAATCAAAGTAGGTTCCCTCCCAGTTATTGATCAATACAGGTCTTTCTCGGTCGGCCCAGCTACTACGAATTAAGTGTTTATTGTACAGGCGATGGAATGCCTGGCTCATGCCGTTCAAACCGCTCTGTGAATAGACCATAACTGCTTCAGGCGAATAAAAACATTCTCCAGGCTTCAGAGTCCAGCAAAATTTATCAGGATGAATACCGAGGCTCAGTCGGGTAATTGAGTAGCTGTCCACTTCCGCCTGGGCAAGAAAGTTCCCACTGTAGACGAGATTAACTGCATAAACTTCTCCATGGTGTTCCTGAGACCCTCGTTTGGCAAGCGCAAGGAATGGATTATGAATATGACTACTAATTCCCCGTGTGCTCCCAATGGACTGAACGCCTGGTCTGAGTGGTGTACGTTCTACATGTCGTTCCCTGCCCCATGCCCCGGACAAATGAATAATCTCATATTCAGAGTCTGGAAGATCAAGGCTCATGCTCATTAGACGGTTGACTTTCAGAATACGATTTCCGGAATTCGTAATGGATACGGATCTCGTGATTACAGGCAGTTCACTAAAGATGGTGTAAGCAAGCACGGCAACCGCTCCTGTAAGGGAATCGGTCAGCGTGATCATGAGTGTCTCTGCTTCATCTGCTTCCTTACAAAACGTAGCAGGGAGGTGGGGGATTTTAGGTTTCCCCGTGACGACTTCGTAACGGTCAAAGATGAACTCCATTACATGAGAACCGTTCTCCTGTATGATCTCAACTGCTGGTTCTCTATAGTCTCCACTTCCTGAAGAAGGGAACTCCTGCTTAATGCTTTCCAATGATGTGACCAAGTCGCCATCAAACTCACCGACAGACACGGAGCGGTAGCTTCGTTCAATGAAACGGTCATATTGACCCAGGTACTCTATTTTTTTGCCATAATATAAATGCTCCAATTGTCCGTTCTCCATGACACGGAAAAGATAACTGCAATATTTGTTCGTTAAGTGAAATGTACGTTCTTTTGGGTTAACTTGTATACTAGCCATGTACATAGCCCCTTTCAAAATATGACAAACCTGTTGAAAGCGTTATTATTGAACTCAGCATAACAAAGCCAGTGATAGAAAATACATTACTTTTTTTAAGTGAATTATGGGGAAAACAAAGAACCTTTTAAAAAAAGTTTTAGTTAGGTTCTATCTTTTTTCTAAATATTTATCATTCTTAACTTATACTATACTGATCAATTAACAAACATGGATTATAAATTAGGAAAGTACGGGGAGTTAGCGCTGGGCGTAACTGCAAACATATAAAGGGAACAATTTCTTTGATTTTGCTATATTAATCTATGAAAATCTTAGTATATGAAAGCGATTTTTTTTGCTATTGTAAAATTGTTGCTTTTTTCCTGCATGGTATTTTTAACGAATGTAAGAAGACTACCTTTACGGGAGGAGAAACCGTGCGTGGATTTTATAATCGCTTTTATTCCAGCCATCGGCTGGGGAGTCATGCCGATTTTGGCGCATATGACTAAAGCCAGTCCCTGGGAACAACTGACAGGTACCGTTATTGGTGCTGTTCTGATTTCCCTGGGCTTGTATATCATTCAGCCAGCCTCAATAGCACTGGTTCCTTTTGTGGTAAGTTTTATATTCGGTATTTTCTGGACCACTGGACAATTGCTCCATTTTTATTATTTTCAAAAAGTGGACATATCCATCACCATTCCTGTCATTTTCGGTCTACAGTTGATAGGGACGACGCTATTTGCCACACTGATCTTGGGTGAATGGATAACAGGATACCAATATGTGATGGGTGTTGGTTCTCTTCTATGTATATTGGCGGGAGTTCTATTAACCAGCTATCAGGTCAAGTCTGCTGGGCTATCTAAGCCTTTGTCGGTACCCATTATCTTGATGATGGTTTGCTCGGGGTTAGCGTTAAGTAGTTATGTATTTATTAATCAGTACTTTCATACAACTGGACTGTCCGTCATTCTACCGCAATCGCTCGGAATGATATGCTCGGCCCTGGTCATAATTCTGACAGGCAAGCATCGGCTGCGGTTCTCTCCAGTGCTTCGCAATTTGTCTACAGGATTGGTCTGGAGCATTGCTAATCTAGCACTACTTATTTCCAACAGTCGGATTGGCATGGCGGCTAGTTTTCCGATCTCTCAAGCAAGCATTGCGATTGCTTGTGTCGGTAGCATTTTAATAGTTAAGGAGAAGAAAAGCCCTCAGGGATGGATAGCTATACTTATGGGAGTTACGGTGCTGATGTTAGGAGTAGGAATGATCAGCTTGCTCAAGCCTTAGAGGGGGATTCGAAAACGACGGCGGTCATGGACGAGAAAGTAATGTCTTACGAATGTCGCTGCTTTATTGAACGATCGTAAATTTAGCAATACTTAGTAAAAAAGAGCTTAAACTTCAATGTGACACGCTTTCCGGGATTGACAGAGGTAGGGTTGCATGAGAAAATGTACGCGCGTACATAAAATGATTGGAGGTGAGCAATATCGTTTCGCGCAAGGAAGTAGCAGAACTCGCCGGCGTATCAGAAGCGACGGTGTCTCGGGTATTGAACGCGACCGGTCCGATCAAGGAAGATACGCGGAAAAGGGTCCTGGACGTTGCCAATCAACTTGGATATGTTCCCAGTGCATTGGCCCGCAACTTTGCCCGAAGCAAAAGCGGCCATCTTGGTGTGGTTATGCCTTATATCCCGAAGGCGCACCTGTTCTCTGCCTATTTTTTCTCCGAGATGCTGAGCGGTATTGGCAACAAGGCCAGAGACAGCGGGCTCGATCTGCTATTATTGTTCCGAAAGCCAGGGGAACGGATGGACTACAGCAGTCTTTTCCGCCAGCAAAGGGTCGACAGTTGTATCATTCTTGGAGCAAAAGATGACCACGATGAGGTGGAGGCTCTTAGGAAACTTCAGGAAGAGGGGCGACCGTTCTGTGTCATGAATCACCATTTTGAAGGACAGTCGTTCTGTGAAGTGGATGCAGACCATGTAGAAGGAAGCCGAGCGGCTGTAAATCACCTCATTGAACAGGGGTACAGGCGTATAGCCTTTCTCAACGGTCCGGATACCTATTCCAACAGTACTGAGCGATTGAAAGGTTATCTCATCGCGCTTCAGGAGGCTGATATTGAATATGACCACGAGTTGGTTCTGGAAGGGAATTACAGTCGTCGAAGTGGGTTCGAAGCGTCGACTACAATTCTAGATAAATTAGATGATATTGATGCCGTATTTGCAGCGAACGACCGGATGGCCCTCGGTGTAATGCAGGGTCTCCGTGAACGCGGGCTGGCAGTTGAGCAATTCCCAGCGTTTGTGGGCTATGACGATTCGGATGCAGCTGAGATGGCTGTTCCGCCGCTAAGCAGTGTCCGCGTACCTTTTTATGAGATGGGGGAGCTTGCAGCCTCGAAGCTTATACCAGGTTCTCAGGATCTTATTCCGGCACTGGAACTGGCGGGGAGCGACTCGATCAGAGAACTCCTATCCACAGCGCTGATTGTCAGGGCGTCATCCATTCGTCAATAATAACATTCGTCAATAATTCGTTGAAACTCATACCCATAAGGAGGATCACGACATGTCTAATCGTCTTCGTATTGGAATGGTTGGCTACAAATTTATGGGCAAGGCTCACAGCAACGCTTATCGTAGTCTACCCATGTTCTTCCCAGACGCCCCGCTGCAGCCAGAGATGTCCGTCATCTGTGGACGTAACGAGCAGGGGGTTCAAGCAGCTGCTCACCAGTTCGGCTGGAGCGAGAGTGTTACGAATTGGCGTGATCTAGTGAAACGTAACGATATTGATCTTATTGACATTAACGCCCCGAGTAATGCCCATAAGGAAATTGTCATGGAAGCTGCCCTCCATGGCAAGCATCTGTTTTGTGAGAAGCCGCTTGCACTTTCCCTGGCAGATTCCCGTGACATGCTGGAGGCAGCAGAGAAAGCGGGAGTCAGTCATATGATTGGCTTCAATTATCGCTTTTCTCCGGCTGTCCAACTGGCGAAACAGCTAGTCGAAAGCGGCCGCCTAGGCAAGATTTATCATTTCCGTGCCTTTTTCCTTCAGGATTGGATCATGGACCCATCCTTCCCGCTGGTATGGCGGTTGCAAAAAGAAGTGGCCGGTTCTGGCTCTCATGGCGATCTTGGCGCCCATTTGATTGACCTCGCTCGGTTCCTCGTTGGCGAATTTCACGAAGTCATCGGCATGAGCGAGACGTTCATCAAACAGCGCCCGCTGGCTTTGGAGATGAGTGGATTAAGCTCCAAAAGGAGTGCTGAGGCCAATGCACCGATGGGAGAAGTAACGGTCGATGATGCCACGTTATTTCTAGCACGTTTTGCCGGAGGTGCGCTGGGCAGCTTTGAGGCCACACGCTTTGCTGCTGGACATCGGAGCACAAATTCATTCGAAATCAACGGTAGTCTAGGCAGTGTACGGTTTGACTTTGAGCGGATGAATGAGCTGGAAGTGTATTTCACACAGGATGAGGAAGGTGTTCAAGGCTTCCGCCGCGTGCTCGCCACCGATCCGGCACACAAGTATTCCGAAGCCTGGTGGCCTTCAGGACATACAATTGGATTCGAGCATACCTTCACCCACGAGATGCTAGAGATGTTGAGTGCTATCTCCGAAGGACGGCAACCTTCACCGAACTTTCATGACGGGGTCGCTTGCCAGGCCGTGCTTGAAGCAGTAGAACGATCTATAAAGGAACGCCGCTGGGTATCCATTGAAGAAATGTAGGTTAACAACACATTCCGAAAGGTGAGTGGATTACAGATGCGCAAGGCACTGATTGTATGGGGTGGATGGGACGGACATGAACCGGAGCAGGTGGCAGCTATTTTTGAACGTATTTTAAAGGAAGAACAGTTCGAGGTAGAGGTATCTAATAACCTTGACGCCTACCAGGATGCGGAGAAACTGCTTGGCCTCGACCTGATCGTTCCCATGTGGACTATGGGCCAGATTGAGCAGGAATTGGTCAATCACGTATCAGCAGCAGTTCAAAGCGGCGTAGGTCTGGCAGGCTGCCACGGTGGCATGTGCGATGCATTTCGGAACAACGTAGACTGGCAATTCATGACAGGTGGGCAGTGGGTTGCACATCCCGGCAATGACGGGGTGGAATATAGTGTGAATATTAAGCGAGGCTCCAGCCCGTTGCTGGACCACATTGAGGATTTTCAAGTCAAAAGCGAGCAGTACTACCTCCATGTAGACCCTGCGGTTGAGGTGCTAGCAACCACACGCTTCCCAGTCGTTCCGGGACCTCATTCGGCCAATGGACCAGTGGATATGCCTGTTGTATGGACAAAACGATGGGGGAACGGACGCGTGTTCTACAATTCGCTAGGTCATCACGCAGATATCATAGATATACCTCAAGTGACCGAGATGATGCGTAGCGGGTTCCTGTGGACTGCAGCTGGCAAACAGGCGGCGGTCAACCGTCATAGCTCCCTGACAGAGGCATATACGGGGATGGCAGACAGCCAGCAGCAGTAGCGTGAAAGGATATCCGATGCAATAAAAGAATGCCATTATCCATTTTTTCTGAAGGAGAAGGGAGTTCAGGCATGAAAAAAATGAAAGTGGGTATCATCGGTTGCGGTAAAATTAGCGGAATTTACATGGAAAATTGCCATCGTTTCGACATTCTGGAGCTGTTCGCAGTAGCGGATCTGGACCAAGGTCGGGCAGAGGAGCAGGCAAAAACGTTCAACGTTCCAAACGTATATACGGTAGATGAGATTTTGGCTGATCCGCAGATCGAACTCATCATTAATTTGACCATCCCGGGCGTTCACGCTGATGTGTGTCTAAGAGCACTTGAGGCTGGCAAGCATGTCTATGTGGAGAAGCCACTTGCTGTCACCCGAGAGCAGGGCCAGGCAGTCTTGGATCTTGCTCAACAAAAAGGACTGCTTGTCGGCTGCGCACCGGAGACCTTCTTTGGTTCCGGTATACAGACATCATTGAAACTGATTGAAGACGGAGTCATTGGGAATCCGGTTGCTGCTACGGCTTTTATGATGATTCGTGGACACGAACATTGGCATCCTGATCCTGAATTTTATTATGCAGCTGGTGGTGGTCCGATGTTTGATATGGGACCTTATTATTTGACGGCTCTGGTGCAATTGTTGGGACCGATTGCCGCCATTTCGGGCATGACTAGCAAAGCGATGGATCAGCGAACAATTACGAGCGAGAAAAAGAGAGGCCAGACCATCTCAGTCGATATTCCAACCCATGTGGCTGGATTGTTGCGTTTCAAGCAGGGAGCTGTTGGTACGCTGATTACCAGCTTTGACATCTTTGGTGGAAGTACTCTGCCACCGATCGAGGTATATGGTACGCATGGTACATTGCAGGTACCTGACCCGAATACATTCGGAGGGCCAGTTCGCTTCAGGCTGGTAGGCGAGCAAAATTGGACCGAGGTCCCGCTGCTGCCAGGTTACCAGGAGAATACACGAGGTATCGGTGTTGCTGATATGGCCTACGCTATCCGGAATGGACGCCCTCACCGCGCTAGCGGGGAACTGGCCTACCATGTGCTGGAGGCGATGTGGGCATTTCATGATTCTTCCGATCAGCAGACCTTTTATCAGATGCAGAGTACATGTCAGCGCCCGGCGGCTTTACCAGAAAATCTACCCTTATATACATTAGATGTGTAGACGAGTACCAGCCTGAAGCTGATTCGCAGCATATAAAAATTACAAGACTGAGGGTTGCCCCAATAGCAGGCCTGGGATTTGCTTATTCTGCTCTAGATGTTTCAGTGCTGTTAAAAAGAAGGCTCCAGTTCCGCTTTGACTGCGGCTTTGGAGTCTTCTTAGTTAACTGTTAAGAACAACATGCTACATAATTCCCCCTTTGAACAAAATCTTAATGCTAAAAAAAAATAGTAGCATCACCACGAGGAATGCGCTAGAAAGGACTGTTTAACTTGATTATTTTTATGATGTCGCTCTAATATAAAAGAAACACCCGCTCGACATCTATGTACTCTTAATACTGCGGCACTGTGAATGTATTTTTGATTGTTCAAAAATAATAGATTGATAGATTGCTAATATGTGAGCAAAGAATAATATCGCAATTATAATTTTTAAAGAGGGTGAAAATATGTGTAGATACGCAATGTACGGCCCATACAAAGATATCTTTGCCTGCTTTGTATGTAGGAAGGTATATAAACAAACATCCCGTTTTGAGATTCCAAAGGAAAAATATGAGGGGATTGTCCATGTCTGTCCGCAATGCCAGGCGCCTATGCATGACATGGGGCATGATTTTCAAGCCCCGAAGCAAACGGATATCAAGCAGTGGAAAAAGATAGAGCTTCTGTACCAAAATAGATATACATACCATTCCTGCGGTTGTGGCGGTCCTGGGTACAGACCTTCCCGGCTGCAAGAGGTTCCTGAATTCCTGAATGCGCAGCGAAGGTTTGAGAATGAGGGAGAGGCATTGCTGCATCGGCTTTTGCAGAGTTAATTGAACCGTGTAAGTAACAAACATGGACTATTCGTAGTGTGGTCATAAGGAGGTCACCATGAGAAATTGTGCGCTATACAGCTCCACCTTCGATTTGGGTCAGGTTGAGAGACTATTAAAGTCGATTTATCCCAATAACAAGATACATGTGAATGAAAGTAACACTAGGTTTGAGGTCAAAAGCAAGGGCTGGTTTAATAAGAAGGTCAAAGGGTTTAACATAATGACCAGCAAAACGAATCCGGAGGAGTTTGCCTCCATGCTTAACGGAATGATAAATTTTTTCAGCCAGATTCCTGCTGAGAACGAACAACTGCAGCAAAAGCTGCTGATCAAGATAAGTACGCTGAATATGGTGATTGGTGTGGAGACCGAGGAAGATATATCCGAAGCCTTCTTTGCCGAATTGCTTGATTTCATAAAATCGCTGGATGGGCTAATGTTCTGGGGTGGCGGTAGTTTGCTTGCACCTGATGGAAGTCTGTTATTAGATGTCAATGGCCGTTCGGAAGTGGAAGATTATACAATTACTGCTCATGTCAGTTATTTGCATGGAGAGGACCGAATTAGCGAATCTGGGATGGAGCGAAAGCTGCAATCGGAAAAGAAATTGGTCGATCAAGGCTTTACGCAAATGCCGCCGATCCCAGGCAGGCTAGGAGATGAAGCCGCGGACAGCATCCGTTCTCTTAAGGAAGTGGCTGGCCGAGCCGTTGCCTTGTGTATTGTGGCATTGAAAGGCGAGTGTATCGGTGCGGGTGAAAGCATGGAAGACACGAAACGGATGATAAATCAAGTGACTGATCAGTATGGCGCGGACCGTTTCTTTTCACCAGAAGAAAAAAGATTCCTATTCAATGATTACGTCGATGAGTCGGAAGGTATCCAGTTCTCTTGGCGTTATGAAGGATTTTGGGTTCTGTTATGGGCTTTGGGCCATCTTGATCAGCTAGGTGACCCAACTGGGATTTGCGACGTGCCCTTGTCTGTTTCAAAGCTGCAGCAATTTGACTCATTTGAAGCTTTTCTGTCAAGCTCAAGGCTGCGCAGCAGCAAGGAAATTTTAGATGAAGCCGATTTAATTTGGCGTTATGACTGGTTGTGTGTGGATAGCCGTATTCATAAACAGCCCGCCCCTGGAAATCTGGATGATGGTGTAGTGTATGAACGTCATCGTGTGCTAAAATGGCTCACTGGTTACATGGGACAGGAGTGGGATGATATACGCACAGATACATAATAGGAAGCCTGAAAAGCAACAATCCTCTACCGAATAAGTAGAGGATTGTTTGTTTGACGAGTTTAATCGACAGCTACATAAATAAAACAAAGTTAGACAAGACAACTGATAGCAGAAAGTTGTCTTGTTTTGCATTTTTAGGACCTATGCCGTGAAGTTAGGAAAACAGATTTTAAAACTTTTTACTCATCAAGGAATAGTACTGAAAAACAAAAATATATATGCCTTAGGTCGCTTTGATAAATTTTCATCGCGGGAAACGATGCAGAAAATTTATTAAAGCGATTTAATTTTGCGGCCGTACAAGAAAGCGGTTTCTTGAGGATTGCTCCATGTTTGTATGTTTTTCACCCAATTATAACCGGAAAGGAGAAGACTTAACCAATTAGTTATTTATTATGTTCAATAGGAGGTTTGGAAATGAAAAAAACTATAACATGCTTGATCTTGTTTGGATTGCTTATAAGTATGTTGCCGATCAAAAATGTGAGCGCTTCCGAAAATTCCAGGCTCAACCAGTCGGCAACTGCAAGCTCCATTGAAGATTTGAGTAAAGCGACCGATAATGAGCATTGGACTACCATCTATTCCACCACGACTGGAGACGGAGGAATCGATAAGATATCTTTCGAAGCAACAGACGCAAGATATGTAAGAATGAACGGCATTGAAAGGGCTACCAATTACGGATATTCCCTCTGGGAATTGGAAGTGCATTCAGCTGACGAACCGGAGGATAACTCACCTCCAACAGCCCCCTCCAATCTGACTAGTTCTTCAGTATCGGATACGACGGTAAGCTTGCAGTGGACGGAATCTACAGACAATGTAGGTGTCTCCAGTTATGACATCTACAAAGGATCAGATCTCATAGGGTCCAGTGCATCGACATCCTTCATCGTTACTGGCTTAACAGCCAACACGGCATATAGCTTTTACGTGAAAGCCAGAGATGTCGCAGGCAACGTGTCAGATGCAAGCAATGTGATTGATGTTACTACCAGCGCCGCTGACACAAGTATTGTTTCAGGTGAAACCTATAAACTAACGGCACAGCATAGTGGGAAAAATCTGGAGGCAGGAGACTTCACTGCTGATGGAGCGAAAGTGCAGCAGTGGACGAACAGCGGCAGCGCTCGGCAGAAATGGAAAGTGATTGACGTTGGCAACGGATATTATAAATTGATTGTGCAATCCAGCGGTAAAACATTAACAGTAGCCGGAGGCTCTTTAGAAGATGGTGCCGATGTACAGCAATGGACAGACAACGATTCGTCCAATCAAAAATGGAAAATCATTGACGTCGGCGGTGGATATTATAAGTTGCTTGTACAATCTAGCGGTAAAGCGCTGGATGTAATCGGAGGTTATACTAATGACGGGGCAAATGTACAGCAATGGACAGATAACGGAAACGACCAGCAGAAATGGAAGTTTACGCTTGTTGACTCAAGCCCAGATACGACGGCTCCAACAGCACCAGCGAACCTGGAAAGCTACTCTAAAACAAATACTTCAGTAAGCCTTGTATGGACAGCATCAACCGACGATGTAGATGTTATCAGCTACGATGTGTATAATGGAACAACATTGGTCGGTTCAACCACCACGACAAGTTACACGGTGACGGGGCTTACCGCCAATACAACGTACAGCTTCACTGTCAAAGCCAGGGATGCAGCAGGAAACATTTCAGCAGCAAGCAATATCGTAAAAATTACGACAAATTCTACTTCTGAAAATAGAGGTTTTTATATTAACGGAACAACGCTCTACGATGCCAAAGGAAATCCGTTCGTTATGAGGGGAATCAATCACGCTTATACATGGTATAAGGGACAAGAGTCAGTGGCGATCCCTGCCATTGCGAAAACGGGGGCAAATACCATTAGAATCGTACTGTCGGATGGTCAGCAATGGACGAAAGATGATCTGTCAGTGATTCAAAATTTAATCACTTTATCAGAGCAAAACAAATTAGTCGTTGTTCTTGAAGTCCATGATGGTACAGGGTCTGACAGCGCTACTATATTGAATAATATTTCAAATTACTGGATTGAAATGAAAAGCGCACTTATCGGAAAAGAAAGCACCGTTATCCTCAATATCGCGAACGAATGGTATGGAACATGGGATGGCGGAGGTTGGGCGCAAGGTTATAAGTCCGTTATACCTAAGCTCAGAAATGCTGGCATCAAAAATACGATCATGGTTGACAGTGCAGGATGGGGACAATATCCGCAATCTATTTTTGACTACGGAACAGAAGTTTTTAATGCAGATCCGCTTAAAAATACGATGTTTTCCATTCATATGTATGAATATGCCGGTGGGAATGCCGCCACAGTAAAAAGCAATATGGATAATGTACTGAATAAAAATCTGGCTCTAGTGATTGGAGAATTCGGCATCAAACATACGAGTGGCGATGTGGATGAGGCTACTATTATGAGTTACGCTGAACAAAAAGGTGTAGGTTATCTAGCATGGTCATGGAAAGGAAACAGCCCGGGTCTCGATTATCTGGATATGGCTACCGACTGGCAAGGATCAAGCTTTACGGAACAAGGTCGTATTATCATCGAGGGTCCTAATGGTATTAGGGCTACATCGAGATTAAGCACAGTTTTTAATGGTTCATACAAAAAACAGTCATCCAGTAACCCGTGATTTATTAAACATAGTCAACGATGTCCAGTATGAAAACAAGCTTTTTTTGCTGTAAACAAAGCCGCTAAATTGGCGGCTTTGTTTGTTATGGAGACGGCTAAAAGTATACTAAGTTGAAAAAGAAGCTACAATGTTCATTAGAGAAGGAGCACCCTAAGCACCCGGATTTAACAGAACATATTAGAACCAGAAGCGGCTAATTTTACTGAAGAAAATGAACTAAGGAGTGGAAGAAATGGCGCGTGTTTTATTTATTAATGGTGGATCAGAGGGACATATCAATCCAACCATTAGAGTTGTGCAAGAGCTTATTTCGCGTGGAGAAGAGGTAGTGTACTTTTCTATTGAAGCTTTTAGGGAGCGTATGGAGAGAACGGGAGCTTCAGTACGAACATTTGATGATCAAAAATTTATAAAAGCTTTTATCTCAGGTGGAAGAGATTATTTGCTGGAAAGAATCAACGGTCTTTTACTTACAGCAGATATCGTCATTCCGAGCGTTCTCGAACAGATTAAAGGAGAGCCTTTTGATTACATCATCCATGATTCCATGTTTGGTTGTGGACGTTTGCTTGCTCAAATTCTTAAGCTTCCTGCAATTAACTCTTGTACTTCTTTTGCCCAGTCAAAGGAATCATTTAATCATATTATGGAACAATTCTCCAATCATGTCCCTACAGATATAGGTAAACCTATAAACGATAAATTTCAAAACCTGACGGCGATGGTGAAAGATAAATATGGCGTGGAGATCCATTCACCTTACGAAGTGTTTTGTAATCCTGCACCACTTACAATCGTATATACAACAAGGGAGTTTCAACCTTATGGAGAAGCATTCGACCAAACTTATAAATTTGTAGGTCCATCCATCTCTTCACGCTTAACACAACAAAACTTCGATTTTACTGCAATCAAGGGGAACAACCCAATTTACATTTCGCTGGGTACAGTCTTTAACCAAGCAACTGACTTCTATAAGCTTTGTTTTGAGGCATTTGGGAACACAGATCATACGATTGTCATGTCGATCGGAAAGAGAACTCAAATTTCCGATTTAGGGGAAGTTCCTGAAAACTTCATTGTAAAAAATGAGGTCCCACAAACGGATATTCTGCAATACACTAAATTATTTATTACACATGGTGGAATGAATAGTACCCATGAAGGGCTCTATTACGGGGTTCCGCTGATCGTCATCCCGCAAAGCGCGGATCAGCCGATTATTACGGGGCGAGTCGCCGATATGGGAGCAGGCATTAAGTTGCAAATGGAAAGCTTGACTGCACATCAATTACGTGAAGCCGCAGAGCATGTGTTAAGCCTCCCATCTTTCAAGAAAGCTGTTGCACATATTAGAGAATCCTTTCGAAGAACTGGTGGGTATCACCAAGCTGTTGATGAGATTTTCGCATTTAAAAGCCAATATCATATCTAAATATGTAAATGTAAGCTCGTCTATTGCAGCATATTAGGGAATTAGGTACAATCTACTCATACTAGCTAAGTGTAAGCTGGAAGGAGAGAGTAAAGGTTGAAGCAAGAGTATTGTACACCGACTCAGCACCCAAAGTGGTTTGGACTGGCTATTCAAGCGCTTGTTATTTTGTCGCAGGAGGACAAAAGCATAGCTTGTCCAAGTATTGAACTCGCCAAATATCTTCAGTCGGAGCCTTCTCTGCTGCGCCGTATACTTTCCGTTCTCGCCAAGGAAGGATTTATCGGAACCCGGGAAGGACGTGACGGCGGGTACCACCTTAGAAAATCTGCAGAGTCTATACGACTGGTTGATGTGTACGATGTATTTCGTTCAGGCAGCAGGTTTTCCTTTGGTATTATCGAGACAGCTGGCACGCATCCGCTCGGTAAATGTATGAAATCTGCGCTTGAGGATATTACCCAAGAAATGGACGACAGCATACGCGGAGTATTAAGCAAGTACACGATTGCTGATCTCGCCGAACAACTGGAAGCAAAGCTTTAGATGGATCTGGAAAAAGAAGGTTGACAGCGGCTTGCTTAGATTTTATACTGTGCAATATAAACAACAGTTAAATGCAAGCCGCGCACGGCGTTCATTTTTAGGTTATACTGTGTCATAATAAACACAGTTATACCTGTGCGCAAAAGCGGAAAAATTTTTGGGATTTTTCATGGCACTTCGTTTTTAGCAGGATTCAAGCTTTGATTAATTGCTTAGCCTGACTTTAACTGTGCTGAATAAAAAACAGTATCTACTCAAAGGAGGATTCATAATGTCAACCTCAACTCAAGCTGTGCAGAGCTCCGCCTTGTTTGCCGATGTCATCCGCGAGCGTCGCTCTGTTCGTCATTACGACAAATCAGTTCGTCTGTCTCACGAGGAAATTAAGGAGTTGCTGAAAGAAGCGACGCTTGCGCCTTCTTCGAGTAATGTTCAACCCTGGCGCTTCTTGGTAATTGAGACAGAGGAACTGAAAGCAAAACTGCAGCCCATCGCCTACAATCAATCCCAGGTTACTGAGGCTGCTGCGGTGATCGTTGTTCTTGGTGATACGGAAGGATATAAGAAGCTTGATGAAGTTTTCGGCGAAGCAGTAAAATACGGCTATATAGCGGAAGATACCGCTAAATCGTTCGTGGAAAGATCGATTCATACGTATGCCTCGTTGCCGGAGGAAACCTTTCACAAAATCATTCATATCGATGGTGGTATTGTATCTCAGCAGCTCATGCTGGTTGCACGTGCTCACGGCTACGATACTGTCGCGATGGGCGGCTATAACGCGGCCGAGCTTAAGCAAGCGTTCGGTATCACTGAGCGGTACATTCCAATCATGCTGATTGCACTTGGCAAAGCGGCACAACCAGGTCATCAGACGACCCGGCTACCGATCGACGACATCACATTCTTTAACAAGATGCCTGTTAATTAAAATTTTAGTTCAAAAGTATATACAAAATGTAACGAATTTAATTTTATGAATGAACAGAGTCAAGAAATGACAACTTAAGGAAGTAGTATACATTCACAATTTCCAAAGGAGGATATCTGTTATGGCTGACCAGAAGAGAAGGAAAGAAGCTGCATGGAAGTCACGAAAGCAAGAACAGCATCCCCATGGTAAAATCAAATCGCTTAAGGAATTGTCCAGCGAACAAGATTGAGGAGTATACTACTTGGAAGAGAAGGGCTGCCGGCGAAATTTATCGGCAGTCCTTTTTTGTTGAAATAAACTTTGCATTATCGGGGAGGCGACATAGCTATTTCATGGGGAGGCACCGATAGCTTGCCGATCGGTGGAGACCAGCCTACACTTGCAAGAAGAGGCAAATTGATGATACCGTAGGTTTGATAAAAGTAAAATTTGGGTGGAGATGAAAAAACGTGAAGAAACTAGGAAGAGTTTTGCTTGTAAGTTTAAGCTTGGGATTGAGTCTGGCAATCGGTAATGTACAACCTCCTGCCGTTTCAGCGGCCGGTGCCGAATATTATGTGGCGACGAGTGGCAGCGATTCCAACGCGGGAACGAGCGACGCGCCGTGGAAAACGCTTCAGCATGCGGCTGACACCGTCCCTCCGGGCAGCAAGGTCTACGTCCGCGGCGGAGTATACAAGGAGAAACTGAAAATTACCCGATCTGGCTCTGCATCGCAAGGCCCTATAGTGTTCGCAAGCTATGGCAACGAAACTGCCATTGTCGACGGGACTGGACTATCGGCCAGCGGGAACGAAGGGTTAATCGAATTGGCCGATGTTGATTATGTCACCATCCAGGGGTTTGAAATCCGCAATTTTTCTACTACTTCTAAAAATGCAGTGCCTACAGGAATTTACGTCCACGGTGCAGGGGGCTTCATCAATCTGTCTGATAACAAAATCCACGACATCAAAAACACAGCCACCCCAACTGGTAAAGACCGACTGGGCCGGGATGCCCACGGCATTGCTGTTTATGGCACCAAAGCTCCTGCATCGATTCACAACCTGACAATTAACGGCAATGAACTATACAATCTCGTACTTGGCTCCAGCGAGGCGGTCGTATTAAACGGTAATGTGGATGGTTTTGCAGTGACCAGCAACCTCATTCACGATAACGACAACATCGGAATCGATCTGATCGGCTTTGAAGGAACTGCGCCGAATACGACTTACGATCAAGCGCGGAACGGGCTGGTGAAGAGTAACCGGGTGTATAATAACTCTGTTCGAAACAACCCATCCTATAAGAGCAATGACAACTCGGCCGGCGGTATTTATGTGGATGGGGGCAAGGAAAGCATTATTGAACAGAATTACAGCTATAACAACGACATCGGCATCGAAATTGCCTCCGAGCATGTTGGCAAAGCCACCAGCAACATTACGGTCCGCAGTAATGTGATATATAATAATCGGTTAACAGGCATTGCCATGGGTGGATACGATGATGAGCGTGGCTCAACAGTTAACTGCAAGATCGTGAACAATACAGTGTACAAGAACGATACATTTGACGACGGAAGCGGCCAGCTTTTGGTTCAGTACAATACGCGAAACAACGTGATTAAGAACAATATTTTTGTAGCCAGCTCGACTGATGTGTTGATCTACAATGGAAACACCAAAAACACTGGCAATATTGTGGATTATAATCTATATTTTGCACCCAGCGGCAATTCGGAAGCTAATTGGACCTGGAAAAATAAGGAATATGTAGGCTTCTCCGCGTACAAATCAGGAACAGGTAACGACACACATTCTCTATTGGCCGACCCTAAATTCGCGAATGCCACGAAGGGCGACTTTCATTTGCAATCTTCCTCACCAGCGATCGATTCTGGATCAACGGATAACGCCATTATTGGAACTGAGGATATCGACGGGGAGCCCCGCGTGAAAGGGAAGACCGTCAATATCGGTGCAGATGAGTAAAGTATAACTAGCGTTTTTGTCGTGTTATGCAAAAACGCTATTTTCATAAAGCCCTGTGCAGGCTGATGCTCCTTTTATGCAAGAGATGGAATAAAGCGGCTCAAATGAATAGCTGATTTATATCAAAAGCGGCCCTCTAGATTTGAGGGCTTGTCTTTTATAACCAGTTTGAGGGAACTACACTTTATCCAAATCTAAATTAGGAGTAACGAAAATGAACCTAGAACTAGGCGGGAAATTACACTGGGGAAAAGCTCAGCAGGGAGGCTGAATATGCGTTCTGTACTCTTTGATGATTCAATACGATGCTTTAGTAAATATTCAATAGGTGAGCAATTCAAAAAGGAATGAAAACAGCAAGACGCTTCACTTATACTTATGCTGGCTGAAATCGAAATATCCTGCAGTGAAACTGGGTTCATATAATTCTGATGAATAAAAGCTAGCATTTTTTGCAATCGCACTTGGTACTGTATATCTCTTTGGGTTTGAGTGATTTTAGGGATCTCATCCAAATGATTATAAATAGACTGCCATATTTGATTAAGATAGCATTGAACCTGCATTTCGAAACAATTTTCTTCTAGATGTTCGACATTCAAGTGTATTTCGTGAAAAGACCCATAAGGACTTTGTAGGCCATATTTGTGTAATAAGGCAAAAACATCAGAAAGCTTATTTAAAATTTCTTTATGCCAAGGAATATCGGAATGCAAAACAAAATAAGGTAAGTTAGAATTCGTAAGGAGCGGCCTCACATATTTTTGATAAATGCTGCTTGTGTGTGGTGCTATTATCTCCGCAGAAAAGACGATATTGGGACATTTACATATATCGTTTTCATTTATTTGTTCAAAAGAATGTAAAGTATTGCTACTAATAAAAATGCCGTCCCCTGAATTTAATTTAATAAAATGATTACCGATTTGAACTTTTAGTTCTCCACCTTGTGCTTTAAAAAATTCTGGTTCGAAATGCCAGTGAAGCGGAAATCTTCTATTTTCCAATTTATATAGCTCATCAACATAGTATTGAATGGGAAAATCATTTTGGCCATGTTGAATAGATTCATAAAGCGTATTATCTAGATGTGTGATTTGTGTGAGCATGCTAAAGCTCCTTTATTGATAATATAGTTA
>NZ_CP191577.1:4868700-4908584 GCF_050516475.1 Paenibacillus ottowii
AGTTATATGAATAGAGAATAATGTACATTGTTTCTAGATCCTTCGATGATATAATTTTATCTTGTAAAATAGAAAAACACGAACTGAAAAAATAATCTATTACCAGGAGGGCCTATGGATATCGAAAAAATAAAGCAAATTATTAACTCTGGGGAAATGTATGATGATGCAGCTGAAGATATATCAGCACTTAGAGCACATGCGATTTCAATGAGTCGGAAATACAATCATAAAGTAAATACGAACGATGAATACGATATGTCTATCTTAAAAGATTTATTTGCTGAAGTGGGAGAGAATGTATATATTGAGTCCAACTTCCGGTGCGAGTTTGGTTTTAATATTTCTATCGGGAATAATGTATACATCAACCATGATATGATTATTCTCGATTGTAATGAAGTGAAAATTGGTAACGATGTCTATATTGGACCTAGGGCAGGACTATATGCAGCAAATCATGCTGAAGATCCTTATGAACGTGCAGAAAAAGGGGTTTATTCCGCCCCTATAATCCTAGGAGATCATGTGTGGCTTGGTGGTGACGTAAAAATTACACAAGGAGTGTCCATCGGTAAAAATAGTATTATTGGAGCAGGGAGTGTAGTTACTAAAGATATCCCACCCAATTTCATTGCTGCAGGTAATCCATGTAAAGTCATTCGACCCATTAGATTTTCTGACAATCCGTGGAGGAGGACAGTCCATGAATAAAGAAGAACAGGTCAGAATGGGTTTCAGAGACTTATTCAACAAGATGGTTTGGCTCAATAAGTTTAAGATGGAAGACCGTCTTAAGGGTTATAAGCCCTCTGAAGTACATTGCATCGAATATATTGAAAGAAATATAGATTCAAACGTGACAAAACTGGCGGAATCTCTTTATATGACTAGCGGTGCCATCAGCAAAATAACGAAGAAGCTCATAAAAAAAGGCCTTATCGAAAGCTACCAGAAGCCAGAAAACAAGAAAGAAATCTATTTTAGGCTTACTGAGCAAGGGAAAGTAATCTATAAAATCCATGAGGAGCTGCACAAAGAGTTTCAAGAGCGGGATAAAGCCATATTTGAGCAGGTAACCGAGGAGCAATTTGACAGCATGCTCAGCTTCATAGAGAAGTATAGTAGACATTTGGATACAGAAATAAAGAAACAGGGTGTAGATGTGAATTCGGAATAAATTTAAATATTGAAAATTAAACCACAGCAGCCAGGCTCTATGAGTAGGGGCTGCATTTTTATTGCTATTATTTTGTTGCCAAGGAAGGAAAAAAATGATACGATATTTTTGTTTCCAAGGAAGCAAAATAAAATCTTTTGAGGAGAGAACTCAAGTGTTCAAATTTAATTCAAACAATGAACAGAATAGGGAACAGGCCATAGATAAGAAGGCTTTAATATTCGGTCTTATGTCTGTGTTTCTTTGTGGAATAGGCTTCAGCATCATAACACCTGTCGTCCCATTCTTAGTCCAGCCTTATTTAAGTAATCCTGGAGATCAAGCCATTTTTGTTACACTGTTGACCTCTGTTTATGCAGTCTGTGTGTTTTTTGCGGCCCCCGGACTTGGGGCTTTAAGCGACAGATATGGCCGTCGTCCATTACTCTTGGTATGCCTTTTGGGTTCTGCACTTGGATACTTCATTTTTGGTATGGGGGGAGCTCTATGGGTATTATTTGTTGGCCGTATAATAGAAGGTATAGCAGGGGGGAGCATTAGCACTCTGTTTGCATATTTTGCAGACATCACTCCTAAAGAACATCGCACCAAATACTTTGGGTGGGTAAGTGCGGTTGCAGGTGTAGGCTCCGCCGTTGGTCCTGCTCTAGGAGGGTTGATCGCCAAGTTTGGTTACTCTGCACCTATGTATTTGGGCGCGATCATAACTTTATTAAATGTTGTTTATGGATTCTTTTTTATGTCTGAGAGTCATGACAAGAATAATAGACTAAAAATGATCACCTTGGTAAGACTTAATCCATTTACACAGCTTGTAAACGTACTTTCCACGAAAAACTTAATGAGATTACTTGTCTCAGGTTTCTTAATTTGGATACCCAACGGATCTTTGCAGGCAATTTTTTCACAATTTACACTAGATACTTTCCATTGGGCACCTATACTAATCGGACTTATGTTTTCAATTTTGGGCGTCCAAGATATCATCTCACAAGGTTTTTTAATGCCCAAGCTTTTGAAAAAACTCAGTGATGCACAGATAGCAGTTCTTGGAATGATTTCGGAGATTGTAGGCTACGGCTTTATTGCGCTATCTGCTTTGTTCTCATTCTATCCTTTTATTATCGCTGGAATGTTTATATTTGGTTTTGGTGATTCGATCTTCGGACCTTCATTCAATGGGATGCTCTCCAAGTCTGTCGATTCTAGTGAACAAGGAAGGATTCAAGGAGGCAGCCAATCTATTCAAGCTTTAGCAAGGATAATCGGGCCTATCCTAGGAGGACAAATCTATGTATCCCTCGGTCATGCCGCGCCCGCTTTTATGGAGATGATCCTTATAGCAGCGGCAATACTAGTTCTGTATAAAGGTACGCATGTCGATAAGTAAATGCGGAGGTTTCAGGGCTAATGCAAAAAAAAGATGACCTTGGTGAATTCAAGGATCATCTTTTTATATAAAACAATTGAATACGAATAAACGCTATGATATAATCGGTAGCGCCATTGACAAATTATATAAATGTTAAAATATTATTATCCCTATTCTTATAATACATCTAGAAGTTTGATTTGTCAATGCTTTTTTATCCCCAAAAAATAACAGAAAGGATGGTGAAAGGTGCGATCAAGCTGCGTACATCCTCAAGCGGTTTTAAGAAGAAGTATGCGGCGACTTACTTCGACGGTGACTAGGCATGATCATGATTGTTCGCTTTTTTCTCTATATTAATGGTTAGGAGAGATGTTGAATGAATTCATTGGTTCTCGATTTTCAAGAAATGGATGACACACAGCTTTTACTCGTTGGTGGAAAAGGGCTTAATTTAGGGGGCTTATCAAAAATTGAAGGAATACAAGTGCCAGAAGGGTTTTGTGTTACAACAGTGGGATATCAAAAAGCCATCGAACAAAACGAAAGGGTTCATGCTTTGTTGGATCGGCTAACTACGCTTAAAGTAGAAGATCGAAAACAAATTGATGAAATCAGCCAAAAGATTCGACAGGCCGTTATGGAAGTAACCATTCCTTCCGATGTTGTAGAAGCAGTTGCTCACTATCTCTCCGAGTTTGGCGATGATTATGCTTATGCTGTGCGTTCTAGTGCGACGGCCGAGGATTTACCGCATGCTTCTTTTGCTGGTCAACAAGATACCTATTTAAATATAATCGGCAAAGAATCCGTCTTGGAGCATATCCGCAAATGTTGGGCTTCTTTATTTACGGAACGCGCGGTAATTTACCGAATGCAGAATGGATTTGATCACAGCCAAGTTTATTTATCTGTTATCGTTCAAAGGATGGTGTTCCCACAGGCTTCAGGGATTTTATTTACCGCTGATCCCATCAATGGCAACCGAAAGGTGCTTTCTATCGATGCTAGTTTCGGGCTCGGAGAAGCGCTGGTCTCCGGCTTGGTATCTGCTGATTGTTATCAAGTAAAGGATGGGGCAATCGTCAGCAAGAGGATCGAAACTAAGAAAATGGCTATTTATGGACGAAAAGAAGGCGGAACAGAGACCAAGCAGCTCAATCCTGATCAGCAAAAGACACAAACCCTTACAGATCAACAAATTTTACAACTGGAACACATTGGAAGACAGATTGAAGAACATTTCGGATGCCCCCAAGACATCGAATGGTGTTTGGCTGAAGATACATTTTATATTGTCCAGAGCCGGCCGATCACCACTTTATATCCCATTCCTGAAGCAACTGACCAGGAGAACCACGTGTATGTATCTGTTGGACATCAGCAAATGATGACGGATCCTATTAAACCACTGGGGATATCTGTTTGGAGGTTAACAGGTTCCGCTCCTATGTTTAAAGCTGGTGGTGGAAGGTTGTTTGTAGATATTACGAAGGGCCTGGCTTCATCGGATGGGAGGCAAAATTTATTAGATGTTTTAGGGCACTCCGATCCGCTCATAAAAGACGCGCTTATTACCATCATAGAGCGGGGAGATTTTATAAAATTGGACCCATATGACAAAAGCGAACAGGGGCCTGTTAAAAGCCATAAGGGTATGTCGTCTGCGGATATTCTGGCAGAGGCAGGAACCGATCCAGCAATTGTTGCTGAATTGATTAAGAGTAGTGAGACATCGTTATCAGCATTAAAACATAGCATCCAAACGAAATCAGGATTGGATGTATTGGATTGCATTCTGGAAGATATGCAGCAACGGAGGCAGCGTGCGTCAGATCTGAAAAATTTGAGTGTGATTATGTCTGCCATCCATGCTTCAGCATGGATCAATGAAAAAATGAGTGAATGGTTAGGTGAAAAAAACATAGCAGACACACTTTCTCTATCTGTACCTAACAACATCACTTCTGAAATGGGTATGGAGCTACTGGATGTTGCAGATGTGATTCGTCCCTATCCGAAAATAATTGAGTATTTAGAACAGGTGAAGCTTGATAACTTTTTGGATGAACTGGTTCAGTTTGAAGGTGGGCAGCAGGTGCGTGATGCTATTGCTGCTTATCTCGACAAGTATGGAATGCGATGTGCCGGAGAGATCGATATTACAAGAACACGCTGGAGTGAAAAACCAAGTATACTGATACCTATGATCCTCAGTAACATCAAAAACCTTGAGCCTGGCGCCAGTAAACGAAAATTTGAGCAAGGGCGACAGGAAGCTTTGGAAAAAGAACAGGACTTATTAGCTCGATTGAAACAATTACCGGATGGTGAACAAAAAGCCAAAGAGACAAAACAAATTATCGACCAGATCCGGAATTTCATCGGTTATCGTGAATATCCGAAATACGACATTGTCAGTCGCTACTTCATCTATAAACAGGCTTTATTAAAGGAAGCGGAACGACTCGTACAGGCTAACGTTCTTCATGAAAAAGAAGATATTTACTATCTTGCTTTTGAAGAATTGCAGGAAACCATACGCACAAATAAACTGGATTACCAGATCATCGACAAACGAAAAGATGAGTACAGATTATATGAAAAACTAACTCCACCACGTGTTATCACGTCTGACGGCGAAATCATTACGGGTCAGTACAAACGAGAAAATATTCCCAGTGAAGCTATTGTAGGCCTTGCTGTTTCTTCAGGCGTTGTAGAGGGGCGGGCTCGTGTGATCCTGAATATAGAGGGGGCTGAACTGGAAGATGGCGATATACTAGTCACCACTTTTACTGACCCGAGCTGGACTCCATTGTTTTTATCCATAAAAGGCTTGGTTACGGAGGTGGGCGGACTAATGACCCATGGAGCCGTTATTGCACGTGAATATGGCTTGCCAGCCGTTGTGGGAGTGGAAAATGCGACCAAATGGATAAAAGATGGGCAAAGAATTCGCGTGCATGGTACAGAAGGGTATATCGAAATTCTGTAATGGATAAATGAGGAAGTTTAATTAAATGCAACTACCTACCACTTAATATAGCAATGAAAGTGATGAATAATCCCAGTGATCTAGAATCGGCAGCAAAGCATACAATTTTAAACAAGAAATACTGGGCTCATGCCAACTGGTTGCATAACAATATTTGTCTAACTTTATGGGGTCACTTCAAACTCGGCTGCATGGGTCTTGCTATCGCGCTGTAATGAGAAGTCGGACAGACCTAGCGACAATTTGACCAATTCTTCCACTGATCCTGCTCCGGGGGAGATGACTTCGGCGCCAGCAAAGTCGAAAGCGTTCCCCGCTGTGTCTGACCCTTATGATGCTGACCAAACAGCCACGAATGGTGATGTGGTGAACATTCACGGAAAGATGTACAATCTCGAAAAGTGGAAGCATATAAGACGACAAGTATATACAAGCTTAATAGCCGCGTTGCAGCGGCTTTTTGTTTTAACAATATCTGTTCTTGTCCAAACCAAAAGCCAAGAACAGATATTGTTAGCCGAAAAAACAAGAACATGTATGGTTGTAGTTACCGGTGGTACTGGTTTTGTGGCGGGATGGGCCATTTACGAACTCCTCAAACGGGGATATAGAATACGGACCACTGTAAGAAGTAAGGAGAAGGAGCTGCTGATTCGTAAAATGATACAGGGTATTGGGATAGTTACCTCACCATTGTCTTTTTATATAGCGGATGAGGGTTGGAACCAGGCAATGGCAGGAGTGGAGTACGTGCTTCATATTGCTTCTCCTTTACCTAACGTCATAAGAAAGAACGGTACGCTAAATGTCGTGGGACAAGAACATAGTCCGATTACCGATTAAGTGAAGGCCGACTTGGTAAATCCCTTGTTCACCGCAGGCACATGCCAGGTACCCGGTCTCAAAGTAGCATCGTCTGCGCGTTTGGTGAGTAGCACCCGGTTCTGATGGAGAAGAACAATTTTAATGGATAGTCGATAGTTAGGATAAGGGTTTACCATAGCCGCAGCCTTGCTTCCAGAATCTTAGTCATCTGTTCGACCATTTCTTCTGGTGAATACGGCATGGATTGAACGACCCACCACTCAATCAACCCTGTAAGGGAGAGGGATAAGAATTGAGCCAGCACATCCCTGTGTATACCGGTTTCCAGCTTCATATGGTTCACCATCACGGTCATATTCCCCTCAATCATCTGTGTCATACGGTGTCTGAAAGTCGGAATGCCTTTGTTTGTGATCAAAACACTATAAACAGCTGCATGCTCCTTCAGATACGTGAACGTACGAATCACCAGGTCCCGGGACAGTTCAGTGGCTGTCCCTCCCTCCGGCATACAGCTGTCAGCAAGCATCATCAGATACGTTTCCACGCTCTGTTCCAGCAGGTCATATTTGTCTGTAAAATGCAAATAGACCGTTCCACGGTTAACATTGGCCCGATCCGCAATCCCTTGAATGGTGATCCTCTCAAAATCCTGCTCCCCCAACAGCCCGATGAACGCTTGCATAATCATTTGTCTTGATCGCACGATGCGTCGATCCATGGTCTTCCCCTCTTTCTTGAACACATCCAGTGTCCGTTGTTCATTTCTCAACAAAAACGGATGCGATTAGCCATTGCGTTTGCCTCAGTGCCAATGATACCTTGATTGTAGTACACAGATGATAGATATTCAACAACTGTTAACTATAAGAGGAGGGGATGAGATTGAACATACTCGTGTACGGCGCAGGTGTGCAGGGAAGCTATCTGGCGCATACCCTAGTACGGGGCTGTCATGACGTGACCGTGTTGGCAAGAGGAAACCGAGCGGAGGAACTGGAAAAGGAGGGGCTGACCATCCGGCACTACCTTCAGCGCAAGACCACCGTCGATCCGGTTCGTGTGATACGTACACTGGAGCCGGATGACGCGTATGACTTGATCTTCGTCGTGATGAAATATTCGGACTTCGGGGCTGTGCTGCCGATCCTCGCAGACAATGATAGCCGCCATATCATACTGGTCGGCAACAATATGGATACCTATGCCATGCGGGATTATTTGAGCAAGCCTGGGCAGTCACCCAAGCAGGTCGCATTTGGATTCCAGACTACCGCTGGTACACGTGCCGACGGAAAAGTCATTTGCATCCGTGGCGGACACGGGCAGATGGTCATCGGAGGATTGGACGGACCCGTTCCCTTCCGATCCCTGCTGGAGCAGGCATTCATGCGAACCAAGTACAAGCTCACCGATCATGATCAGATCGATGCCTGGCTGAAAAATCACATGGTGTTGGTCGTGCCTATGAACATGGTGATTCTGTTCCATGGCTTCCAGATGAAACAGGTTATTCGTGATGACAAGCGAATGCATCAGTTGGTGGCGGCGATGGGGGAGGGCTTCCGCGTACTGGATTCATTGGGGTATCCGCTGACCCCTGCGGGGCAAGCGTCTTGGATTACCGGCTATCCACGCTTAATCTATTGGGCCCTGAAGCTTTTCTTCGCGCTCCCGGTTAGCAGGCTGATTGATGGGACGGCAGTGGAGCTCAAAGCGTTGAATGAGGCATTTGCCGAGTGGAGGGTCAGGTCGGATGTACCTACGCCGAACTGGGATGCGTTGGAGGCTGAATGGCTCACCCAATCATAGTCACTGCTGCAAGTCGAGTGATATGATGGGAAAACTGACGTCGGGAAGTATCGGAGCAGTTGCCGAGACGCACTCGTGGCCTATCTTTCCGGTAAACGGGAACAATCCGGTAGATATGTGGGATAATCTAAGATAATTATGTAACTATATCTTTTAAATCTTGAAAATTACATGGTTATCTTTATAGAACGAAATAATAATGTCACGAAAATTTCTTACTGAAGAAGATAACAATTTATTTTTTTTCCAAGATAAGCTGACAGGATATTTTGCAGACTTATCCGTAATTTTAATATAATTTAACCCAAGTGTTCTACAAATTGAAATAGGGAGTAAAGCCACTCCCTGATTAACCTTTATAATTTCAACCAATAAATAAGAATCGATCTCAAAGGAAATATTTGGGGTGAAGCCGGCTTTCTCACAAAGCATGGTTGTAAAGTCACTATATTCTACATTATTAGCAAGAGTAATAAATGGTTCATTGGCTACATGACTTAATGAGATCTCGTTTTTACCCGTAAGTTTGTGGTTCGAAGGTAAAACCAGAACAATATCTTCATTTACCAGTAAACAACTCTCTAACTCTTCATCTTGAATAGGATGACCTGTTATTCCTAAATCCATGTCTCCTTTTTTTAAACTTGTCAATATTTCGCTTTTGACTCCGATGGTTTGAAGTATTTTTGATTCAGGAAAGCGGGTAACACATTCACTGATGAGTCCTGTAAGGAATCTTGAATTGGAAATTGATATTCTTATGGTGTTAGCAAATTGTTGTTCCTCCGATCTAATTTCCAATTGGGCATTTTCAATCTCCGTAAAAATCCTGTTTACGTGTTTCAAAAGAATTTTTCCTGGCGAACTCAGTTGAATATTTCTCCCTTTCCTCTCAAATAGTGTTGTTCCCAATTCTTCTTCAAGTCTTTTAATAGTCAGGCTTAAAGAGGGCTGAGCAATATTCAATTGTCTGGCTGCATTAGTAAAGTGCTCGGTATAAGCAACTGTCTGAAAGTATTTGAGTTGAAGCAACTCCATTTAGCTTGGCTCCTTATTTATTATGATAAATATATACATACATTATTATGTATTAGATTAAATGTAAATATAGATATAAGATAATGTCATCAAGTGAAGTGAACAAGATCAAACTCAAGCGACAAATAATGAGAAGTACAAAATTTGAGCAAGAAAGGAAGGTACTTTCTATGAGAATTGATGTAAATAACACATTTAAAAATTTCAATACACCATTAACAGCACCGGCATATTCGGTGCCAACCTATAAATTTGTTAATCGTGAATATCTTAACATTATTTACCGAACGGATGAAAAAGCTTTACGGGCAGCAGTGCCGGAACCCCTAGAAATCGGTGATCCCTTGGTTAAATTCGAAGTGATGTGGATGCCCGATGTTTCCGGACTAGGTGCTTATACTGAGGCTGGACAAGTAATTCCTGTCCGATTTAATGGTGAGGACGGAGATTATGTGCATTCGATGTACGTTGATAACTTTCCAGCGATTGCAAGTGGTCGGGAGCTAACTGCATATCCGAAAAAGTTAGGTGCTCCCAAGCTTTATGTAGATTCAGATACTCTTGTTGGCACACTTGATTACGGTACACTTCGCGTAGCCACAGCCACCATGGGGTACAAGCATTTTGAGATGGATAAGGAACTAGCTAAAAATGAAATTTGTCGGCCTAACTTTATGGTTAAGATTGCTACTGATTACAATGGAGATTTAAGAATTTGCGACTTGGTACGAACACAAATAACGAATATAGAGATTAAAGGGGCTTGGACAGGTCCTGCTCGACTTCAATTATTTGAGCATGCTCTGGCACCTCTCGCAGATTTGCCTGTATTAGAAGTCGTTTCAGCATCTCATATCCTTACGGATTTAACCTTAAATGCTGCACAACCTGTATACAACTACTTAGAGGAAAAATAAGGAGGACTTTGAGATGAGAATTGCAGTTTTAGGAGCGGGGTCTTTAGGAACCATAGTTGGAGCATATCTTGCTGCTGGCGGAATGGATGTTGAGTTGATTGATGCATACAAAGCACATGTAGATACTTTAAATCAAATAGGTGCTAAAGTAGTGGGTACGACGGAATTTCAAGAAAAGGTAAAAGCCATCATCCCTGAACACAAGTCAGGCAAGTATGATTTAGTCTTACTGCTAACAAAACAATTATATAACGACTCTGTTCTTAAAGAGTTACTTCCTTTTCTAAGGGACGATAGTGTTGTATGTTCTCTACAAAACGGTATACCCGAAAAGAACGTTGCTTCAATTGTTGGTGAAGAACGTGTAATTGCAGGTTCTGTTGAATTTGGTGCTACGTTTATTGAACCAGGTGTATCTAGCCTTACAACCGAGTATACGCAATTTAAAAAGTACGCTTTTCAAATTGGAGAATTAAACGGCGAAGTCACAGAAAGAATACAACGTATTAAATCGGCTTTAGACCTTGTCGGCGGAACACACATTTCCGATAACTTAGTTGGCACGAAGTGGTCGAAATTACTGATCAATAATGCATTCAGTGGTTTATCTGCAGCATTAAACGGAGCATATAGAGACATTCTTGACAATGAAATTAGCATTGTTTGTGCAGTTCATATCGCAGATGAAACGATCAAGATTGGACACGCAAATGGTGTCAAATTTGCTAAAATGGGTGGATTTGATATTGAATCTTTGGAATTAAGAAGAGAAAATGATATTCCTGAACGTATCCAAACCTTTAGGGTAGTCATGGAACCGTCCAGGCTGCTAAGAGCAAGTATGCTTCAGGATCTTGAGAAGAAACGTAAAACTGAAATTGATTACATTAATGGTGTGGTTCCCAAAATGGCAGAAGGGACAGGTATTTCAACACCATTTAATGATTTAGTTGTAGCCCAAGTCAAATCTGCAGAAGAATCTCAAACTGTGCCTGATTTTGATACAAATCTAAAAGCTTTTAAAGAGTTATTGAATATCCAATAAGAAACAAGATGCATGGGGAGAAGAGAAAGGGAGTGCTTTGGTATTCCCTATCATAATAAAGAAAGCTTTTTAAATGAAAAACTTTTTAACGAATGAAATATAACATTGTAAAAAGAGTATATGATAAAATGGACTGTTATATCTTTAATGAAAGTAACAGTTTATCTAATCTTGCCAAAACGGGTGCGGTGGGGGACGCTGCTGGAGAGGAGGCTTTGCAATACTGGACTTATCGTTCCGGAAAAGTATATACTGTACCTACGGAAACGGAGGGAGAACCATGGGACGCTACAAAGAGTTTGATAAAGAAGCGGTGCTTCATAAAGCGATGCTCGTTTTTTGGAAGAAAGGCTACGAAGCGACAAGCATTCCCGATTTGCTGGAAGCTATGGATCTTAGCAGATCAAGTCTGTACGAAACGTTCGGGGACAAACAAACGCTTTATATCGAGGCGATCAACTGGTACAAGAAGTGGAAACAAGCCAAACGGGACATCCTCGTCAATGCGACATCCGCAAAATCGGGAATCCGGCAGTACTTCGAGATACACATTGATTCCGCCTTAGACGGCGAGTCGCCGAAGGGCTGTCTCATTACTAATGCAGCAGTCGGCATGGATTCGCCAGATGAGCAACTGAATACGTTGATCAGGGAGCGGTTTGACGAGTTGGAGAAATCCTTCTACGAGCTGCTGCGCAAAGGTCAGGAGACGGGAGAAATCATGCCTGAGAAAGATATCAAGACTTTATCTTATCTGCTCTCAAACCTGAATCATAGTATAAATATCGTTGCGAAGGTGCAGGGTGACCGCAGAAAGATGCAGCAGATGATAGATATGGTGATGGAAATTCTATAAAACATTAAAACATTTTTTTTTGCACATTCCGGAACGACTGTTCCAGAAAATTTCTGGTGAACAAAGGGGACTTTCTATGCATTCAGCTTCCACTCCAACAGAAAAAT
Source organism: Paenibacillus ottowii (assembly GCF_050516475.1). NCBI lineage: Bacteria > Bacillati > Bacillota > Bacilli > Caryophanales > Paenibacillaceae > Paenibacillus > Paenibacillus ottowii. The sequence continues at coordinate 4,880,851 of NZ_CP191577.1, forward strand.
CAATTTCTCCATCGATGATTTTTATCCTGGCAGCCGCTTGCGGTATTATAGCCGCAAATCTTTATTATGCTCAACCATTGATAGGCTCGATCGGTTCGACCATCGGGCTCTCCTCCTGGGCTGCTGCACTCATCGTTACGTTGACTCAAGTCGGCTACGGGATCGGCTTGTTATTTATCGTACCGCTCGGAGACATCCTGGAAAATCGTAAGTTGATCCTTTCATCATTGCTCCTTACAGCCGCCGTTTTGACAATTGCCGCTGTAATCAAAAGCGCCATCCTGTTCCTCACCGCTTCACTCGTGATCGGAGTAGGTTCCGTAGCAGCACAAATCCTTGTGCCGTATGCGGCTCATCTTTCGCCTGAAGCCGTACGCGGTCGCAATGTGGGCAACGTCATGAGTGGGTTACTTCTGGGGATTATGCTCGCGCGTCCCATTTCAAGCTTGGTGGCGGAGTATATGGGCTGGCGCGCCATATATTTCATCTCCGCAGCATTGATTTTCGCGCTGGCTCTTGTATTGGCTAAGGCACTACCCTCAAGGAAGCCTTCGACCGCTACAGCTTACCCGGCCCTGCTGCACTCCATGCTGCATCTGCTGAAGGCGACACCGGCATTACGCCGGAGGGCAATTTATCATGCTTGTGTATTCGGAACGTTCAGTTTGTTTTGGACTACAGTTCCGTTGGTGTTGACAAGTCCGCCGTTCCATTTCACTCAGAAGGAGGTCGCTCTGTTCGCATTAGTCGGGGTAATGGGGGCAATTGTGGCGCCAGCGGCGGGCCGTATGGCAGACCGTGGATGGGTTCGCTCGGCTACGGGATGGGCATTGGCCATCGTCATCTTTTCCGGGATGCTTCCCTTGCTGGTTCCATCAAGTTCTGCATTCGCAGTCCCCATCCTCGTAGTTGCAGCGATTTTGCTTGATATGGGGGTTTCGGCCAACATGGTTCTTGGGCAGCGGGTGATTTTTTCTTTAGGAGCGGAATTTCGCAGTAGGCTTAACGGTTTGTATATGGCCATTTTCTTTTTAGGGGGTGCTATCGGCTCAGCGGCAGGGGGATGGGCTTACGCAACGGGGGGCTGGGAGGCGGCACTGCTGATCGGAATCGCCTTACCGGTCATCGCCATGGCGTATTATGCGACGGAGTTTTCGAGATTAAGGAAGAAAAATCTCATTGATTGAGGAGCATAGTTGAGAACCCACACGTTCTATGCTAACGAAGAACGTTAATTCAATAAATTGGCTTTACCCCTTTTGAGCAACATGATAAAGTACATTAGTACCAGTTAACCTCTGAGTCTAATGTGGAGCTTAGAAAGACTTCTATAAAGTATTGGTGATAACTGATACGGTATTTAGAAGGAATTAGCCCCTAATAGGCGTATATATAATTGTACAGTGACCTCTCAGGGAACAACCGCCCAGAATAGGTTTGGAGCTGGCAGGACATCCTCCTGGACTTCTTTAACAGAAATGAGGCGCTCCATGTTTTTGGCGCTGCACATTTGATGATTATTCAACCTGTCGAAATGACAGGTTTTTTTGCATAGAAAAACAAATAACTTTACAGAGGGAGCACTACATTAGACTGTGAAAATAAAGTTATAGACTAATAGCGCATTGTGCTAAATGGAAGGGTTCAACAAAATTATGTGTATTTTTAAGTATGCGTGAGAATTATCGAACCATTATTTGGGTGATAAACGTATTCATTGCAGTACTGAGATAGGAGGTTTTGCGATAAACCAGACCAATCTTCCGTGTGGGAACAGGATCTTTGAGACAGATTTTGCTGATAACAGGCTGGTTAACTGTTTGGAGGTAAGATCGTGGCAGTACGGCTGCGCCAACGCCTGCCATCGCAACCTGCAGTAGCGATTCTAGAGTGGATAGCTCCAGGAACGGCTTGGATTGGAACCCTGCATTCTCGCAATACTTGTCAAAGAACTGGCGTACGAGAAACTTGGGCTGAAGCATGGCAAGAGGATGCGCTCGAAGCTCTGCGAGGGAGACAGAATCCGCCACGGCGAGCGGGTGTCTTGCCGAGACGGCAAGTTGCAACTCGTCCTCAAACAACTCAATGCTCTCTAGCTGCTCGTGATCCAGCGGTAGATAAACAATGCCGAGATCGACCCGATTGGTGAGCAGTCCCTCCTTTACTTCCTCGGTCGAGAGTTCCTGAACGGACAACTCAATCTCCGGATACTGCCGATGAAACGCGACGAGGGCAGGCATAAGCAGATGGTTGCCTGCACAACCAATCCGCAGGTGGCCTCGCTTCATATCTTGAAGCTCTTCTATGGCGCTCCGAGCTTGGTCTAACTCGTGAAAGACATTTAACGCGTGCTTTCGCAAAATGTAGCCTGCCTCAGACAAATATATTTTCTTACCAATTCGTTCAAATAACGGAATACCTAACTGATGCTCTAGCAGCTGGATCTGATGGCTGAGCGTCGGCTGGCTGATCAGCAACCGTTCAGCAGCCCGCGTAAAATGAAGCTCTTCACAGACCATTAAGAAATACGTCAATAACCGATGTTCCATTTGGTTGCCACCGTCCAGTCATAGATATTATCTATGATAATAATTTAAAAATCGACATTGATCAATTGTTCTTTTTTTTCTACAGTTGAAGTAACCCTTACAAGAGGAGGAAACATAGCATGCTTGAATCAGTCCTCACGATCGCTTCGATGCAGACGCCCAAAGACGCTTGGGCCTTCAAAACACTTAACGAGGAATGGATCGCCCGCATCTTCACCATCGAAGAGGCGGACCGGGTTGTCCTCGATAACCCGGTGGAGAACATCGTGAACAAAGGGGGAGACGTACTCATCGCTCGCGATGGTGATACGATCGTCGGATGCGTTGCACTCGTGCCGACTGGGGCTGGCGTGTTCGAGCTCTCGAAAATGAGCGTTATCCCCGAGTTGCGGGGGAGCGGATACGGACGAAGAATAATTCATGCCGCCATTAACCGAGCCCGCGTGCTTGGTGCAACATCGCTCTTTTTGGGTAGCAGCACCAGGCTACCGAACGCTGTTCATCTTTACGAATCGGTTGGGTTTAAGCACGTTCCTGTCGAGCAGATCGGGCCCATGCCCTATGTAAGAGCGGATGTGTTTATGGAGTTGGAACTATAATGAATACGGAGACAAAATTATCGACGTAGAGTTTTGGTTTTAACAGGAGACGATAGTACAATAGAAGCAGCGGCAGTCTAAGACTATATTTTTCAAGTCTTAGTGCGCTGCTGTTTCATTTTAGGGCTAGTCTAATACTTATTAAGCGGTACGCGAGCTGGGTTCAGAACGTCGTGAGACAGTTCGGTCCCTATCTGTTGTGGGCGTAGGAAATTTGAGAGGAACTGTTCTTAGTACGAGAGGACCGGGATGGACGTACCGCTGGGTAGCTATGTACGGAAGGGATAAGCGATAAAAGCATCTAAGCGTGAAGTCTCCTTCAAGATGAGATTTCCCAATTAGTAAGACCCTTTGAAGACGAAGAAGTAGATAGGCTGGGGGTGGAAGTGCAGTAATGCATGGAGCTGACCAATACTGATCGGTCGAGGGCTTATCCTAAAGATAAGACGCAAGGATGTTTCGGGTCCAGTTTTCAGGATGTAAGCATTGCACCCTATAAGTTCGAGTAGCTTATATGAGACGAGCGAGCACACAGCATTTGGCGATGCTGTTCCAGAGTAAAGTATTTGTGAATCAAATTCATGTTTGGTGGCGATAGCGGAGGGGTTCCACACGTACCCATCCCGAACACGACCGTTAAGCCCTACAGCGCCGATGGTACTCGGACCGCAGGGTCCTGGGAGAGTAGGACGTTGCCAAGCAAAGCCCCTTATGAGGCTTTGCTTGGCAATCAGGCTATTGATTTTACATGCAAAATCGTATTGTCCCGATAAATTATTCGCGGGGTGTAGTTCAATGGTAAAACTTTAGCCTTCCAAGCTGGTAGCGTGGGTTTGATTCCCATCACCCGCTTTATGTAGAAATGAAAAAGAAGAGACGGCTTTTTTTACGCCATCTCTTCTTTTTTACTTTTAAACTATCATGTCCCGTTAGCTTAGAAAACTAACGAACTACGTAATCACTTTCAAAAAAAATAAATTTTATCAAGTTGTGGTTTGTAAATGTAAGTACTACAATTAGATACAAGAAATGCAAATTAGAATTAAAATATTCTATTAAAGGGGGGAATGATGATTTTGAATTGGGGTAGCTTCAGGAAGCAGGCTGCTACATGTTTATACCATTTTATTGTTTTGGCATAATGGACAATTAATTTTTAAAGAGGAGGCCTTTCTTTGAAAAAATTAGGCATGGTATGTAAAATAGTTCTGATACTTGTATTCTTAACGCCTTTAACACCGACCTTTGGCCAACATGTAGATGCATGGTCAGGTATGCCTATGGGAAAGCTTCATGTCAGGGGCAATCAATTGGTGAACAGCAGCGGAAAACCTATTGTTTTGAATGGCTGGCATCAGCCGTCTGGCGCATACTGGACCTATCAAAACAGTAATTATTATCTCAATTTGAATGGTAACAATCGTCATGCAGCAATTTTGGCCTATTTGAAGGATATCACCGACACCTTTACAGACACCAGACCAAAGTATGGAAGCAACCACGGCTGGTATATGAATCAGGTTCGATTGTTTATTGATCGCCAGGATATGGGAGATGTGGCCGCAGGTTCATACAACTTTTCAGGTTTACAAGCAGCTACACAAAATGTGATTATACCATATATCAATTATGCGAAAACAAAGGGCATTTATGTGACTCTTGGTCTTGATTTTACTTTGGCTAACGACCAGGCTACCACACAATCCAATTTGGACAAATTCAATCAAATATGGGGGTATCTTGCCTCGCAGCCAGCTATTAAGAGCGCGGATAACGTCATGTTTGAACTGATCAACGAGCCCATTAAGTCGTATGCGAATGGGCATTGGGGGGGCTATGCCGGAGAAAATGATTTTGTTGACCATTGGAATGATCTGAGAAGATTCCAAAACTCTATCATTTCCACGATTAGAAGTAAAGGAGCGGATAATGTTATATGGGCTGCAGGGCTTGGATACGACCAATTTTACAGTCCGGCAGCAAAACACCCGCTGATAGACCCATTGAACAACTACGGCTATGCTGTCCACTGGTATCCGGGCTACGGAGCACATGATGACAAGGACAAGCTACAATCGCAATGGAATTCCAACATTAAGGCGGCAGCTCAAGCCTATCCAATAAATATTACAGAGTTTACCTGGTTCAAAACTCAGCCCGGCGACTCAGAGTATTGGAACTTGTTTAACGGCTCTAATGATGGATTTGGGAAAAACACGAAGTCGATTTTTACAGCAGCTGGTAATGTCAGCATGACCGCACACATGAATGGATTTCTGCTGGAAGCAGGAGCAAGGAGTTCATTTGCAGACCCAACGGCTGGGTTAAAGTGGGATGGGGATACCCGACGTCAGGCGATGGCCCGTTTCTTGTTTGACTGGTACTATGAACGTGCACGGACCTATCCGAGAGCACTACTCCAGAACAGTGAATCAGCAACGGAGAATGTGCCTGCAGCTGCACCGACTGATGTGCTTACAGATACATACACTACAGCACCGACTGACGCACAATCAGAATAATGTTAATAATTTCAACGCTGATACCTACGAATGACCTCGAACTTCTCATCTAAACTGAATTTAGGCAAAAAAACTGCACCCATTTGTTAGTCGTGTCTGACAAATGGGTGCAATTCACTTCCCATCTATTTTTCTTAACACATTTCTTGACCCACAAAATATCTATATATAAACACTTCCACGAATAACAAGCGCAGTTTATAAGGCAAGAGGGAATGTCCGAAACACCGATACCAGTTTGTTCCTCTCAACTCTATATGAAGGTGATAGGAGTCTGACGGCTTTACCAGCTTTATTGAGTTCAAGGATGGCCTGACAGCGGTGATTGAAGTAGATACAACCAATTCGAAGAATTATTTAAATCAAGTGAAGACTGCAAATTACACAAAGCTAACGAAGCGAAAGTGGGGAGGATTGAGCATTTTATATGATTTGTAAATTGCCTCTTATAAAATTTCCTGCTATACTTTTCGCAGGTTATATGTGATTGGGGGTTCTGTTGATGGCAATGCTGGATTGCTCATTAGCTAGGAAGTCCTCATGCAAAGCCTGACCTAGGGCGATACTTTGCGTGGGGTGCGATAGAATAAATTCGATCGTCCGAACTTAACTTTATCGTTTCTAATAACGGGCTTTGCACCTTATGATCATTCACGAAAATAAGGGGCTGAAGAGCTATGAGTACACCATTTATTAGAAACCATCAATATAACATGATTAAGAAACAAGCGGAATTTCTTCAGAATACACTGCAACCGTCGCGGATCGAAGCGTCTTGGAGACCGTAAGGTATCGTGCTGCAGCGAGCATTATTGAAGCATTTCCATATCTGACAGGGGATCAGCAGCAGATGCTGGAGCAAATATCGACCTTCGAGACGACATATGATTTCCGGAAATATCTTAGCGCATTAGAAGCATACCTGGAACCATATCCACCGATTACGCTGAAGCAGATTCAGAAACTGTTCCCTAAGAATAAGAAACTGATAGTACCTGATTTACGATCCATTGACTTTCGATATTTGACGTATCTGAGCTGGGTAGATATTGCCACAAATAAATTATTCATTGTATATCCGTTCGAAGGGCAGTTTATTGGCATAGAGGGAAGGATCACACCGACCCATAAAAAAGGGTACTGCCTGTTCTGCAATCGCCATCAGGAGCTTGCATTCTTCACGGTTAGGACCAAGCCTTCGAGCGCTTCGCCGGACCATTTTTCTGCCATTGGCCAATACGTGTGTAAGGAGAGCCAAGGATGCAATCAGTGCATTACTGATACAGGAGCGCTGGAGAAATTCATCTTCACTGTCCTCAAATAACTAACTAGAAACAGGTTGCCCTTTAAAGGCAGCCTGTTTTGTCCTGCCTTCATTCAAATGTGATTACATCGACGACAAAGTTCATATCATCCAGATAGCGATCCAAGGAAGTCATATTTAGGCGTAAATCACTTTTCAATTCACTAACATATGTACAAAATACGGGTTTTGTGAATATGTATAATAACAGAGAACTCGGACAACAAGTTTTGCCAAATTTTTTTTGGTGTCCATAACTCGCTGTGATTTAAATGTAAAATTACTATCTATAACTACCTTATTTATTGTGCTAATTCTCCAATGTATTATATTATAGAGGCTTATTTTAACTAAAAAGTATAAGTATCCGTTCAAGCTGATACTTGAAGTCCATTTGTCCATTTTAATTGCCTTGTAGCTGGCTGCCAGGGTATTCTTAAGTATCTTCTTTTGAAACAAAAAAGAACGACTACCTACTGATAAGCCATATAAACCGTGCCAAACAGTTATTCTATTATTAACTCACCCTTAATTCTGTACTTCACCTTATTATTAGTATGCTCTTCTTCCCTCTTCGCCATATGTATCTCAGGTTCAATAAGTATATGTACCATTTAGGAAGATGTATTTTTATACTATGTTTTTCCGCGCCAACAGAATGAATCGTTCCCAATTCCTCAAGATGAAAACTGATTTCATGTTTGATATTTTCTACTTTATTAAATGAAATAACGACTTTTTCTTCTTCCTCAGAAAGATAAAATGAATGATCATCTTCATCATTTAAAGCGGTATGATCTTTCATAAAATCATTTAATTCATCAAAATCAACCGCAATCTCAACCATGACATTTTCTGCTGGGATATTTCCATGATTATAAACTTCTAGATAAACAAACGATTTATCGTCTTGAAACGATTCCTCCACATCACTTCCCCAGTCCTGAAAGAGTGATTGATGGAGTTCAACTTCAAACGTTTTAGACGGTATGGCTAAGTTTACTCTTCTACTATTCTTCTGTTCGTCAGTCGCCGTTTGATGACTCTTTTTCAATCGAAGCACAGCAAACACAGAAATGAATGTCGCTAATACTACTCCACCAATAGAAATGATTAGTACCCATAGTTGTATCTTCACCCATTTGTCCTCCGTTCCTATTTTCTTCATTATACACTTTATCCACTTATTCACTATAACTATGAATGGTGTCTAACTGCTAAAGCCCTATGTTTGATCACACAAAGGTACCGCCAATGTTGCATAAAAAAGAACCCACGTTTTCATGGGTTTTAATCAGTCCATTATAAGAAAATCCGTATAAGGCAAGCAGGCTCTCCTTTTTCATCTATCGCCCAAAGTTTATATCACTTTCTCATAGCCTCTTATCTACGAATTTCGCAAATATCTTTCAAATATAAAGTATTCGTAAAAACATCGACTACCCTGCCCCTTAGTTTAATAAAAGGGCGCTGTCGCCGTCGATGAAATCCTATCGGGAATGTTATCAAGTTCATGTCATTGTGTTTTGACAAGAACTTGATAACATAAATATAAAAAGCGGCTTCTAGTGTTACTATGTTTTTGTCACCCGACAAATGATAAATTGTCAATTAGCTTAAGAATATTATTAAAAAGCACAGCTAATACAAAATGCAACTCACCTCCATCTAGAAGTAAATGAACATATCAGTTCATAGACTCTATCGAAATCGTCTCACACCCGTTGAATATCGCAAACTTTTGGAAACAACTGTTCAAGGCTGTTCGCAATTGCGTTGTTTGCTTCACACCGTTCTCGTACCAGATGTTTTTAAGAACGAGTGTTCCAGTTTTTCGCTCCACGATTATCTCGACTCGTCCAATGAAGCTTTCTCCATATAATAGAGGCAGCACATAATAGCCGAATTTTCGTTTGATTGCAGGCGTGTAAATCTCCCAGGTGTAGTCGAAGCCAAACAATTCGTTGATAAGTTTTCTGTCCCATATGAAATTATCTAGAGGGGCAATAAGCTCACAACGCAATTTCGGCTCCTGATTTTTCAGAACGGCTTCAATAAGCAGTAAATCCTCCGCGAGGCAGTACAGCATCTCCTTCATTTGTTCCACGGAAACGGCAACAATGCGAGCTTCTTGTAATAGCTGGCGAAAAACCTCGTTGCGCTGTGCTGCCTTCAACCCCCATATATTCAGCCATGCATCTGACGCACGATTCCATAAGAGACCAACAGAGCCGATTCGACGCAGTACCCGCCACTTATGATGCTCAAGCTCATCCTCCAGCGGCTCTGATGCATTCAGCAGATTTGGCTGTATGTACTTCTTGGCTATATCGTAATATTTACGCGTTCCTTTTTTATGATGGATAATCAACTCACCCGTCGAATACATCTGTTCCAGCACCGATCGAGATGAATTGTTTCCACCGCTCCAGTGGATGGCCGATTGCCAAGAGAAATCTCCATCCAATTTTATATCATCCGAACTTAGTGCACCGCGATTTTGGATATGAGCCCGTACTTGCGCTGTCAACGCTTCCATTGCGGGATAGCGTTCGGCATGTTGTCGGGCAGCTTGCCTGTATCGCTCAAAATACGGCCAGTCCTCGACAGAGATAATGGCCAGGTTTTTGTCGGGATAATCGACAAGGCTTCTATCCTCATACAGCAGCTCAGCGAGCATTCCCTTGGTAAATCCCTTAATTCGCGATTGTAGAACCAATTCGGCGTTTTTTCCGCAAACATCGATGGGGTCGTATTGAATGCAGCTGACCTGCCGAACAAAGTCCAATACGCCCTTCTTCTCACTAAATTTATGTTCGCCCAAAAGTCCATGCTTCAACAACAGAAATTGCCGTGCCTGGCGGTTTGTTAATTGGATCATGTTTGCACCTACCTCTAGTTTAGTACATTGGAAAATGGAGGGGAAAATAAAAACGAAGGCGTGAAGGGGAATTTGTTCACGTACTCGCTGAGGGTGTTTCTTATACTTTTTATTGGCTGGCCGAGTCCAATGCAATACCGAACTCAAACCAACTAATCAGCTGCATATTAAAAACTCTAACTTTGAGGAGTCACTACCAAGGAAGACATCTATTCGTTATTACATTTCTTTTGTTGGACCCATCACAGGCGGTACTGGTAAGCCTGCTTGACGTAATAGCACCATCATTTGGCCGCGGTGATGTGTTTGGTGGTCAATTAAGAAACGTAATAATGAACCTTTTGTTGCAAGACTTTCTAAGCCTGTTTCTGTTAGCAAGTCCTCATTTGATAGCTTGGCTACCTCTTCCTTGACCGCCTCTGCTGCTTTTTCGTAGGCTGCTACAATTTCTCTTGCTGTCGCTGGAACTGGTTCATCTTGACCAATCATTGGTACAGTTAAACCTGCTAAATGACTAAAATAACCTGTTGTTTCTACTAAATGCCAGCCTAACCAACCTAGTGTACTATGCCCTTCAAAAATACTTTGTCCTAATTTGTCATCTGTTACGGCTTGTAATACTTGCAATGTCCCTTTCACAGCCACTGCCCATTCCTTTAAAAAATCATCCACTTGTCGATACATCCAAACTCCTCCTCTATCATTCACGTCTCTTTTATCATACAAAATATTTGCTCAAAAGAAAAGGAAAAAACAAACATATGTTCTTGTTAAAAAATGCGTACAAAAAAAATCTGTATCCGCTAAACTTAACTGCCCGTCCCCATTAATAAAAAAAGTACCGAATTTATTTTTATATGCGAAACTTCGAGCTATTTGAGACTCTTATTGTCTAAAATATACAGTTTGGATATACTTATTCCAAGCACTAAGTTCCGATACTCACCGTTATAGGAACTTTTAATTGGAGGAAATAACATGAAACGGAATTGGGAACTGGACGAATTAATCGAACATTTTACGATCCTACCGAACGAGATGAGGTTGATCGAGAACAAGACTGGGGAAACCAGGATTGGATTTGCCGTACTACTCAAGTTTTTTCAAAATGAAGCCCGTTTTCCAACCCATAAATACGAATAGGCGGCTATTAAGCGTGAATCATTATGGAAGAAAAAATATACCGCTCGGGGAATTCGCAAAATTCTAGCCAAATATTCAGAGCTACCGGTGAAATCCTGCGAATTCATGAGCCTGAGTGAGAAAACTAAATCATACTGAGGGAGTTTAATAAACCACTGGGAATTATCAGCTACCAATAACTTTCGATTCCATCCTCTTGTAAGTGTCGGATTAGACAAATGCACAATCAACTGGACATCCCAGGTTCTCGAAAACTGTGCGCGCGGCAGAATCTACCGGCAGGAAAACCTCAATTTGCGGATATAAGCGGCCGCCTGCGGAAATCGAAACCTGTCTGTAGCGTAGGGGAATAAGGTCTCCGGAGCTTTCCATTCTGGCTAGAATTGTTTGTATTTGATCAACATTTCCCCCTACATCCGGCACACTCAGATATTCGCACGCGTTATATTTCTGAACTCTATCCAGCAATTTTTGATACCACGCATCATAACGCGAGAGCATGTGCTCACTCTTAAAGGCTTGTATTCCGTTTATGATGTGCTCCTCCCACTGCTTAAACGACGCCTTGTCAAACGTGGAGCGGGACCGGATAGGAAAACCAGAATTAAAATGTAAATCGACCCTATTCATTAACCCGTCATATGAACGGTCGAGAGGGATTTCGAACAATTGATGAAACGGCTCATTTAAGCCCTTGATGTCCTGAGTATGTGTTACGACCATAGCGGGAAAAGGAATACTCCTCATCGTTTGCTGAGCCCACTCTAATGCACGCTCCAACGACCGTCCATACAATTCGGTCTGAATTGGAAGAAAACCGGCTGCCAAAAGCAAATCATTACGCTCGTCGGATGTACACTCAAGATATTCTGCAATGTTTATTATCGTCTGGCGGGCCGGTATACGGCGGGTACGTCCAACCAGCAGATTTTTATACGAAGGAAAAGCCTCGTCGTTCAGCTCTTGTTGAGTAAATCGTTTCAAGGACGGTTGAGGTCGATCGACAAGCTTTTGCTGGCGTTTTATCCGCAGGGCTTCAATTTCTCCCATTACGATTCTATGTCTGGAATTCTCCGTATCTATATCCATCTTCTCTTCCCTTCTCTAATGAAGTGTAGTTCTGCACTTGGGCCGAACCTTTATTTAAAGTATACTCCTCATTGAAATGAAGGTCATCTAATGACCATAACCAACATGGAGGAAAACCGATATGATTCGTACTATTGTTGTTGATCCGCATGCTCCGTCTCATTTGGTCTTCAAGGAAGTTGACGCCCCGCAGCCTAAGACATGGGAAGCGCTTGTGCAAGTGAAGGCCGTCTCACTCAACCGTGGTGAAGTGAGTGACGCTAAAAATCAGGAAATATCTAGCCGTCTTGGCTGGGATTTCGCCGGGATTGTCATCGAGCCGGCAGAGAACGGCGCAGGACCGCAAAAAGGGGCCAGGGTTGTTGGTTTGCTCCCGATGGGAGCCTGGAGCGAGCAAGTGGCTGCTCCCGTATCGTTGGTGGCCGAAATCCCAGACAAACTCACTTTTACAGAGGCGGCTACCCTCCCCGTAGCAGGGCTCACGGCTCTTTATGCACTTCGAAAAGGCGGCATGCTGCTTGGCAAACGGATTTTCATTACAGGCTCTAGCGGCGGAGTTGGGCTATTCGCCCATCAGCTTGCAGTCCAATCCGGCGCATACGTTGTAGGTACGGCAAGCACGGAAGAAAAGGCGGAGCTTGTTCGGGAGATCGGATCCGACGAAGTGATCATTGGATATTCCGCAATTTCATCAGCCAGCAAATTTGGGCCGTACGATCTGATCATCGATTCAGTAGGCGGCAATACACTGGCGGCGTTGCTGCCGCAGCTAGCGCCCCAAGGGATTTGCGTTGCAGTAGGATTTTCCTCTTCAAATACCGCAATGATCGATATGAAGAATATGGTGACCAGCGGAGGAAGAACCTTGTACAGCTTCTTTTTAGGTGAGGAACTCACTCGTCAATCAGTCGCGGACGATCTGAGTTTGCTGGCCCGGCTGGTCACAGATGAGCGGTTAGTCCCACGAATCCAAGTGGAGGCGCCTTGGACCGAAATTGACACGGTTGCCCGTAATCTTATGGAACGGAAATTCTCGGGCAAAGCCGTGCTTCACTTAGATTGATTATATAAGTTTGTAACTATAATCCTAGGAGTCTAAAAACGAGTCTGAAAAAGAAACGGCAGTAGTCTTCGGACAGCTACATGCATAACCCCAACTTCGCTACGCTTACTCCAGAGCCTTAAAGGCCGCCTTGGCTGCCTCAGCGATTAAGGCATTGTTATACTCTGCATCTTCGGTATCACGGCTGGACATTACGGCAATAATGATCGGTTCCCGATCCGGAGGCCATACGATGGCAACATCGTTACGTGTGCCATAGCTTCCTGCGCCTGTCTTGTCACCAACTACCCATCCTTCTGGCACAGCCGCCCGAATTAGTTCGTCACCAGTAGTATTTTCCTTTAACCAACCGATAAGCAGCTCTTGTTTGTCATTATGCATGGAATCGTCAATCGTCAGCGCTTTGAAGCTGTTGGCAAGGGCGTTGGGCGTACTCGTATCACGGTGGTCCCCAGGAATCGCTTCGTTCAACTCTGTCTCATAACGGTTGGCCATAACCACAGTGTCACCGTTGTCTCTCATCGCTTTTTCAAACCCTTCGGGTCCGCCGAGCGCCTTTAACAGCAAATTTCCTGCCGTATTGTCGCTATAACGAATGGCCGCATCACTGATTTCCTTGAGATTCATCCCGGTATCCACATGCTGTTCCGTAATCGGTGAATACGTGACCAGATCATCCTTGGCAAACTTAATGACTTTGCCTAGTTCATCGTTAGACTTCTGCTGCAGGACCGCGCCTGCTGCCAGTGCCTTGTAGGTGGATGCATAGGCAAAACGTTCATCAGCCCGATAGGCAACCTCTTTCCCTGTTCCCGTATCAATAACATATACGCCCAGCCGCGCGTCAAACTTGGTTTCAAGCTGTTTAAAAACCACATTCGCTGCGTTTGAGTTTGGCGGCTCCTTTTCAGTAGGCGGAGTTGAAGCCCCCTGTTTTGTACAGCCAACGAGTAGCACAAGAAAGAGTGTCATCGCAAATAAAGCTATACTACTTGTATTTAATACGTATTTTTTCAAGATTTAGACCTCTTTCCCTAAAAATATATCGTCTATTTGAACCCCTGCCAGCAGGTTATACCGCAATTTGTAGTTTTAAAAGTCAAGTTACAGAATTTTGATAGTAGAGCTCACCGACTGAATATAAAATACGCCGTCGTTATGTCCCTAGTACACTTATCTATTTTGAAGTCGTTTTCTTCTGAACGCGGACATATGTGCCTCGATTGCATGAAACGACGGTTAATTATAGCAGAAACCGACATTCGCCCTCAAATAAAGGGCACGATGTCGGCTTTAAACTTAACAGTCAAACTCCTTATCGATTATTTTATTGTGAGCCGGCCCACTTCCGGGGCTACCGAGTTGATGCACGTTACCAAAATATGCTGCCCGCCTAAAGATCCGAAGGCTCTTGACTCAAATCCGAAAGTACCGCCGGCATGCTCCCGGTATGATTGCCCGTCAGCTGTTTTTATTTCAAAAATCCTTAGTCCGACTTTACCTATAGGTGAATCTACGTATGGTTCAATAACTGACGAATCGTAATTTTGCTGCTGTCCTACCCATTACCCTTTATGACCCCCGGCAGCCATTTTTCGATGAATCATCCAGGTTCAATTTTTTCTCCTGAGCCAACTGTAATACAACGGTAGCGCGGAATAGGGAGCGCGATGAAGTCGGCGGCAAGCCGATGAGCAAGACCAGGTATCCAATTCGTGAAACAATTGTTCAACTAACTCGATCAGGTCCATGAGCATTCTCCCTCTCGTGCTGCAATGTCCCACGAGCCGAGACAAGCTTGTTTTGCGGCAAAATCAAATAAAAAAGTGCAAGAACAGCCAGTAAAGCAGCGCTGATGCTAATGGCAGCGTCATTTGTATACTGGCTGGCTATCCATCCCCCTATGACCGGACCAATCATAATACCGAGCCCTTCAATCCCGGAGAGTACTCCCCACCCGGTCCCCTTCTGATCCTCCGGAACAAGGTACGACAGCACCGCATTCCAGGCCGGAAGCACGGCTGAGTAAGACAATCCCAGCATAAAGGCAAACAACATCGATAATGCAGGCGGCGGCATGGATACGATTAACAGAGCCAATATGACCGTAAGCGATACGAAACCGGTGAACAGCATTTGCTTGTGTCCCCATCGATCGGCCAGCTTCCCCATCGGGACCAGAAACAGTATCGCGCCGGTCCCGCCTAATATGAGCATTATCGAATATTGCGGCTGGCTCAGACGGAGATGGTCAGCGGCAAAACCGGGTAGTATCGGCAGCAGCAGTCCCGCAGCGGTCATCTGCAGGACCATGCCTGGCAGCAGCCATTTCAGCTGAACGAGTCTTCTTCGCAGTCCTGCTGCTTGTTCGGCAAAGCTGACGCTCTGGAGATGCAAGGGGTCGGCCCCAGACCGATGCAGGCCAGCCACACAGTGTATATCGCCCCAATCTGGGCTGCCCGTTCCGTCAGCCGGATTTTCTCCAGACAAATGAGCCATATAGGCGACGCCCCCATCCCAAGCATCACGGAACCGGCTACGAGCCCCCAGGCATATGGACTAAAGAACACAGCGGCTAGTCCGGACAGCATTAGGACGAAAGTGGCGGGCAGCAGCCAGCGTAGCGAAAACCTGTCCAGCAAATATCCAGCCACACATTTAATTAGCGTATCGGCTGTATAATGAAGCGAGACGGCAAGACCGACCCAAGCAACGGTTTGCCCCGATTCGTTGACGGCAAAGTTCGGTAGGAACGAGAACAAGAAAGCGCTTCGGACAAACTCTGTGCAAAAAAGCACCGTGAACAGCATCAGAGTAGAAAGCTTGAACGCGCTCCTCCCGCTCATCATATTCCATCCCTTCTTAAGGGGCTTGCCTCAGGGAACAAATGCCGAATAATATGGTCCGCAGACGTTTTATGCCTTGTTGCGAGCAGCCCGTTCATCATCGACTGCTTGATCGGTTCAGAGGAGATCATCGCTTGTATCTGCAACACCAGATCCTGAATCGAAAAGGCCACGGCTGCCGCTCCTTTGCGCTGCAAATACAAGGCATTTTCCTTCTCCTGCCCCAGAAAGGGATTTAGGATGAAAATCGGAACCCCGGCCTGAATCGTCTCGGATAGTGTAACGCCTCCTGCTTTCGTGATGACGCAGCAGGCACTGCTCATCAAAACATGCAATTGATAGGTGAAGCCGAATACATCCACTCTTGCGTCATCCGCCCAGCTCTCCGCAAGTCTCCGTCTCCATCTTTTCTGCCGGCCGCAAATCACTTGAATGCGGACGCCTGACAAGAGTAGCAGCTTCTTGATGAGCCTCGATATCGATTGCAATGTGCCGCAGACGTTGGCCATAAGCAGAATCACATGCTCATCTGCCGCTTTAACGGAGCTGGAACCGATCATTGCCGCATCATAAAATGATTCCCTGACCGGAATTCCGGTCACGGTAATACGACTCTCGGGGACACCTTGCCTGACCATGGTCTCTTTCACGTCGCTGGCAGGGACAAAATAGTGATCCGGCTTGGCGAGCAGCCATCTTCGGTGAACGTCAAAGTCCGTTATGACAACAGCAGTCCGGGGACGGATCGTAGATAATGCCTCGCTGCTTGGCAAGCTGCCGAACGGGAATGTATAAATGATGACTTCTGGTTGGTACTGGAGGATGATTTTCTTGAGCCTGTCGCCGCCAAGGCTGTTCATCCAGGCCGCAATCTTTCCCTTCATGGGAAGCCGGTTGGTCAGATGGTAGATCCATCCGTAATAGGGAATGCCTAGGCTGGCTGCATGCGGGCTTTGCCGGTATAGAAAGCGGATTATTTTGTTCAGCACAGGATAAGCTTCCCGGAACAAGTCGATAACCGCCACCTGACTATAACCATTGCGAATCAAGCTTTGCTGCAACACCTTGGACACCTGATGATGACCTTCTCCGTAATCGGCCGTTAAAATTAAAATTTGTGGTTCCTGTCCCACTATTGTCACCTCATTTCACTTGTCAAGCCATTTCATCCAGACGAACGAATTGCAAGTTGCGTCCCTGTAATTGATGCAGTACGTCCTCCAGAGCCCGAAGCATAAAATATGGCGCGTGACGGTCCGCTCCCGGCGTATCTCCGCTGTCATGCAGCAAAATAACAGATCCGTCCGTAATTCCGTTCAGCAGCGTTGCCTTTAGCTTCTTGCGGCAGCTTCTGCTGCGCCAATCCCCACCCTTCAAGGACCAGAGTACGATGCGGTACGATTTGGGATGAAAGAAATCGAAAGCGTTCATGAGCCCCCATGGCGGACGATAGTGATCCGGCCTTTTTCCAATTATGGATTCAATAATATCTGCGGTCCGTTTCATATGATCACGCCGCACCGTCCAGGGAAGCATCAGCCAATTGGAGGTGTGATCGTAATTGTGGATTCCAATCTGATGACCTTCACGATCCATTCTTCTGATTAGATCCGGGTGCAGTTCTGCCTGCGAGCCAAGCACGAAGAATGTGGCCTTCACTTGATAATCCTGCAATAAATCCAATAATTCCGGTGTATACCTCGGATGCGGCCCATCGTCGAACGTGAACGCTACCTGGTTCTTGGTCGTTCCCTTACGAAAGGCTCCAAACCTGACCATCCTTGGAAGAAAACTAGGGATTAGCATATACAGACTGATGAAGCCTATGAGCCCAATCAACAAATATTTAACAAGCAACGTCTTTATCCCCCTTAGTGAAAATTAAGCTTAAGCATACTGCTGCAAGGAGCAAACCCATTTTTCTTCCTGGGTATCGCTCTGCATGCTCAGAATTTGCATGACCGCAAGTCTGGCGGAATCCTGCTGCCTGCACAGCCCTGCTTTCTCCCTCATTTCTTCCAATAGGAAAGGCTGTTGAACCAGCTGCTGAAGCTGATTCTGCAAATTGTCAATCTGACATAGATACGCTACTCCCGCTTGAATCAAATAATCGGCATTATCCTTTTCCTGCCCCAGCCGTGGCTCCAGCAGCAGCATGGGAAGCTGAAGCGCCAGCGCTTCGGAGGTCGTCAGTCCGCCCGGCTTGGTAATCAATACGTCTGCGGACGCCATCCATTCATGGATTCCCTCCAGGAAGCCTGTCAGCATGACGTTATCCCTGTCTCCCAACGCTTCATGCAGGCGGTTCAGCAGCTTCACATTTCGTCCGCATACGATCACAAATTGCACGTAAGGGGGAAAAGAGTCAGATTGCATTTGCTCGATGAAGGATTTATCTATAATCCCGCAACCGCCGCCCATCACCAGCACGACAAAGGCGTCAAAAGGCAAGGCCAGCTTCTCGCGCAGCCGGTCTTTATTGTCGGTCTGACTGTAGGATGGGCGAATAGGGATGCCCGTTACAGCAATTTTGTGGTTAGCAATGCCTTTTCTCTGCAGAGCTGCACGCACACCTTCGGAGCCGACCAGATACAGATCCGTAAACGGATGTATCCAATAGCTGTGATCGGAATGGTCGGTAATGACTGTTGCCGCTGGCAGATCCGTCATCCCTTTTTCCTTAAGCAAGGAAATGGCTGCTGATGCCAGCGGGAACGTACTGACAATCAACGTCGGCTGTTCCTCATTCAGAAGTTTGAGCAGCCGCTGCAGGCTGGTCGTGAGAAAATGCTTCAGGAAGAAAGTAAGTGTACTGTCCGTCCGAGTCTTCTGATACATATATCCGTATGAGGTGGGAAAATGCTTCACCCATTGCAGGAAGCAATACCGTTCAACCACATGCATGCGGGGATGGATCCATTGCATAAAGTCGACCACCTCTACTCCCTGTTTGTACAACACCGATGCCTCCAAAATCGCCTTGGCCGCCTGCATATGTCCATCCCCGAGCGCGCCGGACAAAATCAGCAGCTTTTCCCGTTTTATGTTATTCATCAACAATCGCCTCCTTCGTGAAATTTAACTATGTATGAATAAAATAACCAGCACCGCCGTTAGGAATCCGACCATCCCACCAGCCACACAATCGATTGGATAGTGATAGCCCCAATAAACCCGGGATATGGCCACCAACAAGGCCAGACCAATCAAGACAAGCATAATTGCCGGCGATGAGGTCAACATAAAAGGTGTAACTAGGGCGAAAATAGCAGTTGTATGGCCGGATGGGAAGGAATAATCCTTCAACGGGAATTTGCCTACCTTTACCTGCTCCAGCTTGCGGAAAGGCCGGTCTCTGCGCACCTTTCTCTTGATCAGAACAGCAACGATATGGCTAACGGTCAGTGCGATCAAGCTTTGCAGCCCGATTCTGCTGAACTCCCCCTCGGCGAACCATGCCAAGGACCCTGCGCAAATGATGGTAAATAAAGCTCCACCCAAATGGGTAATCCATCCGAACAATCTGTCCAGGGCCCGACTACTCAGCCGATGGTTGCACCAGAAGAACATCGTTTGATCAATTCGCCTTATCCACTGCATCCTTCTTTCCGCCTCCATTCCCTGTTTTTTCGATCGGTTGATGTTCATCCCTTATCTTCCTCCGCTCAGACAGCTTCCGTATCAAGAACCATATTGTTGCAATCGCTATACCAATGCCCACCAGCATAATCGTGAGAACTTGGTTTACCATATTCTCTGCCGCCCGGCCATATATATAGAAGAGAAAACCGACTACATAAAACTTCACCGCCCGGCCAATAGCCGCATAGCTGAGCAGCTTCCATAACGTATAATTCATGCATCCGGATAAAATCGAAAATATTTTAAATGGGATCGGAGTGAACGATCCGATCAGGATTGCGGCCTCGCCGCGGCGGGCAAATAAGTCGCTTGCCGAATCCAGCCATTTTTTCCCTAAAACATGCTTTCCCCACAGCTTGCCGATCCCATAACCGATCGGTGTCCCAAGCAGGCTTCCGGCAAAGCCAACCGTAGCGAGCCATAAAGCCGACTCCGGTTGCACCGCGCTTAAAGAAAGCTGCAGGAAGAACGCCGGGATAGGGAAGATAATCGCATCAAGCATAGCGTGAATAAAAAGTCCCATCGCTCCGAAGTTCTGTAAAAATTCCATAATTTCATCCATGAATGCCTTCCCGCCTTTGTTACAGAGCATGATGAAAAATAGATTACCTCTGGGTGGTATGGGTTTCCAGTCGCTGTGTTCCAACTTCATACCGCCCATGCTCTTAGTTTCTTTTGTTTTTAATTAATTGGATCTGATTTGGGTAGACTTAACTCCTTTGAAACGGACTGTCTCTTCATCGTCATAAATCGGTTCCTCAACGAGCTGCGGGAGTGAATCAGCATCATCGGTATCAATTGTTCGGTCTTGCGACCAATCCGCTTCTTGCCTTCAGGGTGCATGACGGATAACAATAATCTTAGATAAGCCGTTGTAATGCGTTGGAACAGATCAGACTTCATCGGTTGTTGTTCGAAACCAAGACCATGTATCAAACCACGATGAAGCAGCGTAATGGCGACTAACGCCTTCACCTCTCTGAACTCCGGCTGACTTGCGAATGCCTCGCTTATCTGCTGCATAGATTTCCGTGTAAGCCGGGCCGTCATGAGCGCCGCGCGGTCTGAGTCTTCGGATTTGATCAGCATCAAAATCTTTTCATTATTGAGATGGAGTTCCCCGACCAGATCGCCTCTATCGATGATGGTGGAGTCCGCACAGACGATGCTCTCCCCTCGGTGTTTCTTAATCATGACTTTACAAATTCCAAAGTGCGATGTATGCGATCCGCGAAAGCGTGAAATCCAATCGAACCCTCTTTCCCACACCATCCAGACTGCCTGCATTGAAGATTTGCGTAAACGAAGCAACATTGATCCAACCATCCCTCATTCTTATTTTAATCGACAAATTCCATTGAAATTGTCAAATTGGAATAATATTCCTACGCGAATTCCTTATCTCTGTTAACTTTATGATCGAGGATTTAACCAAAAGAACATACGGGCTGAAGTACTGGCGGGGCCGGATACATCCGGTTGCCTACTTTATATGATTAAGTATGAAAAACAAGTCTTAATTAAACGTAAAGAAATTCTTAAAAAAAAGTTAATTTTTGTTTCAGGTTGGGGGTCCGTCACACAATTTGATCCACATCGCTGCTCGCTCAAGTTTAATTCATATATAAGTGCGACCAAAAATAGTAAGCCAATATGAAGCACTTAAACTTTAGTAAGGTAAGTATCAGAGTAGCAAATAGGTCGGAATGGTATTGAAAATCTGCATATACTAATTCTGATATTCGATGTTTCGTAACGGACGATTTTTTTGCCGTCTGACCCTCTGCGTGGACAGTTCCATAAGTCAGTGTACCCGCCAATATAGCTGTTAAAGTAAGTTCCACTCCTTTTAGAATGGTGAATGATTTCATAACGCACTCGCTCCATTATTTTAGAATGTTGCTCTGCTTTACCCCCTTACCTTACCTCCGATATTGTTAAATCGAACAGTGATAAAACTGCCAAACTTTGATGACATCGTACTTGGACCTGTCATATATACCGCATGACAAACTGTCAACTGTCTTATATGACTAGGTCAGAATCATTCGAAAATTGATTTGCAAAAAATATAAGAAGGTGTGCGTAATTCGTGCTCTCGATAATGAAAAAAAGTTCTGGTATGATTGGATACTTGTAGCCATACGAACGCTTTGGCTAGTCATTATCGCAAGCGCTGGTTTTGTCGATCCGTCATTGACCGTTAAGTCGCTTTTGTTGTACTTTCTCTTGCTTTCGTCGTTTATCTCGTTCCATTAATCATCCTCTATAGGAAAGAAGACTGGTATCTCACAATCGAAGTCACGGTAACGGGCTTTTTTTTATTTTTACTTAGCCTACGCAGTCCCGGGCTTGCTTTGGTCTTTTGTTTTACTCGTGATAACTATCGGCTTGACGAGCAGTCGAAGAACCTATGTGTGGACAGGAATCCTTAGCGGAATCGTATTCCCGGTATTGAACGTCTCCCGTATGAGTTTATCGTTAGCTGCAGCCTTGGTTTTGCCATCGGCTTCGCGTTTAATATTTTAATTCAGTAGATTACAGATCGAAGATAACGGCATCGGAATGGAAGAAATCAAATTTAGATTTGGGCTCAATAGAATGAAAGAACGACTTGAACTATTTCACGGCACGGTGTCCGTGCACTCCGAGTCAGGAGAAGGAACTTTCGTCATATGTAATATTCCGTTGCAGACAGAGCCTGTACAAGATGCGATCCGCCTGTTGATCGTTGATGACCAGGTGATCATTACCGAAAGCTTGAAGCAAATTTTGGATCAGCATGCTGAATTTAAAGTCGTTAGTACAGCCAGGGACGGACGCGAAGTATTAGAACATTGTGATCGCTGCCAACCAGATATCGTGCTAATATGGATATTTGTATGCAGGGAATGGACGGAATTGAGGCTTTACTTGAGATGAAACAACGATGGCCTAATATTAGGTTGTGTTCATGACAACGTTTAAGGACTCCTTGCAGGCAGCAACTGCATTGGAGCGCGGGGCAGAAGGCTACATGCTGAAATCGGTTCATCCGCGGGAGATGAAAGAAGCCTTGAAACTTATTTATAATGGAGGAACCTGGATCGACCAATCAGTCGCTACGCGAGTTTTCGAAAATATGAAGCGTCATCGTGAGCAATTGAAAAAAATTGGTTCAAGTCAGGGGAACTACCCGTATGGCTTACGAAACGCGAGATGGAGATTCTGGAGCAGCTGTCGAGCGGACTGCGCTACAAATCGATCGCTGCCAAGCTATTTTTATCGGAGGGAACGATTCGCAATTACTGCTCGATTCTCTACTCGAACTCGGCGTCAACAACCGCGAAGAAGCAATAGAAATGGCGCGAATGAGGAATATCGTGTAACTGGAGAATTTCCCGATGGTACTCACGATATAAGGGTCACGTGCTGTTCTTTCAAGAAATGGGCCAGGTTCAACCAGTAGTGGCCGGTCGGTTTCATATCAACGATGACGTCCTGTATACCTTGCTCCGTCTCAATCTTTCTGAACTAGCTAACGAACAATCCAAAGCCTTCACTGTCGTTCTAAAACGTAATAGCCTTCCCGAACTTGACTCCGTGGTAGTCTTGTGCCCGGGCGATATGTTTGAATTTAGCGATATCTGCACAGATGATTAAGGCATTGTTTTCTCGTCTATAGGTTGGACAATATCTGTATAGGATTTAACTTTTACAATGAAATCTTTCTGTTGACCTTTGTCGTCTTTATATACAGCTTTGATATTCCCATTCTCATCTTTAAACATCATAATATCAGTTACCCATTCGAAGTAATTATAGCTAGGTCAACTTTCCAGCACAGGATACAATATCATCTATATAGAACGTCATAAGAAACTAACAAAGTCTCTCCTATCGCCAAATCAGGTAATACATTTTAAAAGAATTCGAAGCGGCGATGAAAATGAGCAACGTAGAGATTGAACGGTTAAATACAGCAATGAAACAACCTTAGACAAACGGCTATACGAAAGATATCTAGCGGTTCGCCTTTGTCTCGAAGGACACACCTTTGGCGAAACCGGTGAGTTACTTAGCCGTGCGCGTCAAACTATCAGTATGTATTGGATACTCACAGTCTTCAATTCCTTAATAAAGAGAGAGCTTATTCAGGATTCCAAGTAGGACACTCCTGAATAAGCTCAGTCAGAAATCTAAATCTTTCAATATATCGAATTTTGCCTTTTCATGATAGCGCTGGGTGCCTCTGGCAATCACTTAGGGCGAGGTGCGGCTGGCCCAAGACCAATTGAGCAGAGCCAATTCAGCACTACCTCATGCAGCACGTTGATGTTGTCTACCTGACAGTGTTCTAATCCCCCAAGTCGTCTATCCTCTATCGGGAAGAACGTCTTGTTTTTCGATCCCGCTTGCTCATAATTTTTCAAGGCTTGTGTCAGCGGATTTGGCTGAACCAATATCTCTTCCGCTCCGTGCATTACAAGAAGCGGACATTCTATCTGGTGGAGCACGCCTTCAAGATCATAGGCAAAACGCGGATTACCCGCAAAGTCCTTCAAGCTTTTTGCCCCCAGAATTCTCATGCCATGCGCGGCCAGACTCGGTGGCATCCATTTAAGCATTGCATCCCAATCAAAGGCATGCGTACCGCCGTCGGAGATGACGGCAGCAATTCTGTGATCGAACGAAGCGAATCGCAAAGAGTCGTAAGCCGCAAAACTCTCACCGTGCACGATAATCTTGTCGGGATCGACTTCTGGCCGCGTTAGAAGAAAGTCGATTGCTCGGGAATGGAAAGCCTCACTGTCCGCTCGTCTTCCTTTTCCCTTTTCGTACAGCGAGAGGCCGGTGCCAGGCTGATCATAGACCAGAAAGTTATATCCACACGAAATAAAAGCGGGACCTAGCCAGAAATAGTTTTCAATTGACCACTCGTCACCACCGTTGAGAGCAAAAAGGGTCGGCTTCGGACCTTTTATCCAGGAAGGGGAGAAGAAGTAACCATCCAGCTTGACATCTTCGTAATCGACTTGGATCTTCTCCGGTTGGACATCGAAGTACTTCCCGGCAGCTTCGAAGAGTTCATTTACTTTTTTAAATACACGGATTTTCTCGGTGTCATCATCCATCACCGTATATTCTGCAATTCTGTAGTAATTGCAGGCACGAACGTAGCAGTTTCGTGCTGTATACCAGTTTCCAGCTGTTTCGGCCTCCTTGCCGTGTCTTTCCAATGCCTGAGCCGTTATGAGCCATTCCCTGTGCCACGTGTCCTTGTCTTCGGGGTCGATTTTTTTGCAGGCCTCGTAGATCTCGGTGACGTCCGTAGCACCGAGGCTTGCCATACCTAAAGCTTTGGTGACTTGGTATGACATCATGTAGTGATTGGGCCAACGGCTGAACTCAATTGACATTGTAACATCCCCTTTTCCAGTTCTAGTTCTTGTAGTTTTTTTACTACAAGTAATTTTTACAACACAAAGATAAAGCTTCTTTAAAAGAAAAATAAATGTTTGTAAAGAGAATATAAAAAATTATAAAACACTAAAAAAATAAAAAATGGCTGCTGCCTGGGTGTTCACAGCTGGCAGCAGCCTTTAACTCCTGTAGTAAAAGAAAATGTGCAAAAAATAAAATCAGTGTTGTGCGGCCAAGGGAAGGCTGAATCTTATCCCCAAACCGCCATATTCGGAAGGGTAGGCGTCAATTTCGCCCCTATGATGTTCAATAATGGATTTACAGCTTGCAAGACCCAGCCCCAGCCCGCCCTTTTGGATTTGTCGCGATTTATCCACAGTGAAAAATTTGAGGAACAGAGAAGATATATCCTTATCCGGCACTCCAATTCCATTATCCTCGATTTGAAAAAAGGCATACTGTCCTAGCGGGTAACCGGTCATATACACTTTCAGCTTATTTTTCCCTCCATATCTTACAGCATTGCTAAAGAGGTTGCCGAAAACCCGACGTATCATCGGTTCATTGATCATCAGCCATATATTTTCCGTGAATGAATGGCGGCAAGTAAGCTCGTTGTCAAGTCCCGCCAACTCATATTCATATTCAAGGGCAATGTTTTCAAATAATTTTGATGCTTTTACAGGTTTAGCTACCATAGATTCCAACTCCAGTTTTTCTTTGGTGAAGCTGGAGAAATCATTGATGAGTTCGACCATATATCCTGACTTCTTTTGAATCAAATCATAATATTCCTGCTTTTCAGTTTCTGGTAAATCCTTGTGCATAGCCAGCAGTTCAGTAAAGCCATTAATAGATGTCAAGGGAGTTTTCAAGTCGTGGGCAATTGCCGCGATCATATCAGTCTGCTCTTTGTGCGCGAGTTGAAGCCGATGCTCCATCTTATTGAAGTGTTTATAAAGTTCTCCGATCTCGTCATTACTTCTTAAAGCTAGCGGAGGCAGTGGATGTACAATATTTACTTCTTCAAGCCTGGTATTCAGAAGCTGAATGGGTTTCTCTATGCAAAAATGAATATAGATAATTAGAATAATAAATATGATGCAGGCAATTGCAAATATGGGCAGGAGCAATGCTATATATCGCGAGTCCAGCAATGAACTGCGTATAGGAGAATATACTGCAAAGACAAGCTTCAGGTACATTCCAATCGAAAACATGAATATTATAAACATCAGCAGGAACAAAAGAGGAAGCTTTATTTTCAGTTTCATACTATTGCTCTCTTTCCGTGTATTTATATCCTATGCCCCATATTGTTTTAATAAAGTCATATTCAGGACCAAGTTTCTTACGGATATTTTTTATATGAACCGTTACGGTATTTATTTCTCCGTATTCGTCTCCCCAGACGTTTTCATATATCTGCTCACGAGTCAATACATTATTGGGGTGGCGCATGAGGATAGACAGAATCTGAAATTCCTTCGTTGATAAGTCGAGCTTCCTGCTATTCAGGTATGCTTCAAACGTCTTATCGTTCAAAATGAGCGCAGAATTCGTCTTTTCGTTACTGGGACTAAGTTCATCCCACTCTTTAAAAAGCCTATCCACTTTTCTGAAGTGAGCCTTTATCCTGGAGACAAGCTCCTGAATACTGAAAGGTTTGGTCATGTAGTCGTCTGCTCCTATTTCGAGCCCGACGATTTTATCAATGTCCTTATCACGTGCACTTAAAAACAGAATTGGAACATTATAAGAATTTCGGATACTTCTGCAGACATCAAGTCCATCCATATCAGGCATCACTATATCAAGAACGATGAAATCAATTTCATTTTCTTCCAATATGGATAAGGCTTCTCTACCCGAATATGCCGAAAGTATTGCAAATTGCTCATACCTTAAACTCTTTGTGATGAGTTTTACGATTTCTTGATCGTCGTCTACAACTAATATCGTTTTTAGCATGTTTGTACCTCCCAGCCGCTTTAAATAGACTGCATTTATAAAACAAGAGCCGCATGGACTTCTCGCATTGAAAAAAATCGAGCCCCAAAGCGTCTCTTCAGTCCCAGATAAGCTGGAAAAGAAGCTTAAGCAACGACCTGGACAATGCTGGCTTTAACAAGCTGGCATACTCTTTAATAGCGGTCGAGCTATGCACTTACTCCAGCTTGAAGGCCTGCCAATAACTTTTAACGTAATGTCCGGGAGTGTGTCTAATCAAAAGACAGTGAGAAAAGGCGCAAGAAAACCATCACAAATTTTGGTTTTCAGCCTTTTCCGATAAAGTCCATCCGAGCTACGCACTCCACATGACTTAAGTGTCGGTGACTTTCAGTTATTATTTTGCTTATCAAATTTTTTTGAAACTAGCGCAATGGGATGTACGTTCGTAGATGAACCGTCTTTTCGCTATATCGGGTAAACGGTTGTGCTTTCTTGGGTATATAAAAATCCCTCCGATCTACAGTGTTAAGTTCATTGTAACATGAACTTTTTTTCCACTGTCTATCATGAGGGGATAGATCCAAACTACAGATTAGTTAATCAGCAACTAAGCACTTATTGAATTCATATTAAGCTGCTCTAGATAGATCAATTCATAAATTTAAACTTAAAAGTAAACCCCATAATAAAAAATAACACAAAAAATAAAATCAAAGATAATAATAATGGTCTAAATAAAAT
>NZ_CP191577.1:4908600-4960552 GCF_050516475.1 Paenibacillus ottowii
ATATATATCCCATATGCTTCAGAACCAAAAAGTCGATACATTAATTCTCCTTTCATTTCTGAATAGATGATGCGATTTTTCTCTTGTGTAAACTATGATTTTAATTACTCTTATTACACCTTTTAAGATCTCATATATAATAGAAATTCCAACATAGATATAGGAAATAGTAATTCCTTTTCCATTTTGCATCCATATTGTTAATCTCTTCTGCTCCTCTGCAAAAACTACAGGCAAATAAGCTCTTCACTACAAATCTAGACGACCAAACTCCCAATCTATCTTTCCTCAGCTCTGTTGTAATCTGTCGTGCTGATTGGCCTCAACACAAAAAGAGATCAACGGTCGGAACACGTTGATCTCTTCTTGTCGTCTCACTCTGCTTTTCTTTTCCTACCGTTCTCGTCTCTCGCAGACCGAGAAAATACAAACTCAGTATCCTCAGGTTAAGTGTCCCCCTCCTTTCTATTTCCAATGCCTACCGTCTTTGGTATTTGGATATCCAACGCCATTGGATCATTTCAAACGGATAAAATGTATTTCTCCAAGCCTATTTTCAAACCGTCTTCATCATTACTCGATGTGACCCAGTCGGCAATTTTCTTAACTTCCTCCGGCGCATTCCCCATTGCAATTCCTAGGCCTGCGTACAAAATCATATCCATGTCATTATAGTTGTCTCCAATGGCCATCGATTCACGATAAGTAATATTAAATATCCCCTCGAGTTCCTGAATGGCATATGATTTGGACACCATCTCATCCATAATTTCCAGATAGTTTCCCTTGGATTTATAGACACTGATACCAGTAACTTCTTTTTTGATTTGTTGTACAAGCCGCTCAATGTCTTCTGGAGGTCCCATGCATAAAATTTTGTGAGTATCATGATCTTCTTCTATATATGAGGGGAGCACCCTCTGTATGGGAGAGGCATTAATAATTCTCGCTTCCTGAATTACCCATGGATTTTGAGTGTTATCAACAATCCACTGGTCATAGCCATACAAGTTAAAACTAATAGAAGGATAATGATCCGATACAATATCGTATAATTGTTTAATGCTCTTTTTCGATAAACAGATGCTATGGAGGATTTCCCTATTACAACCCAATATTAGAGCACCGCTATAACAAATGACAGGAGCGTGAATATTGAGCTGTTGCTGAAGAGCAAAAATGCTGCTTGGCATTCTCGCTGAAACAAGTACAAAAGGGATATTTCTTCCCACAACTTCTTGGATTGTATTTTTGGTGTCGAATGTAATTTGATGTTTTGAATCTAACAACGTCCCGTCAATATCGCTAAAGATTGCTTGTATCATGGCCCATGCTCCCTTGCGATTTTTATCACTATTCTTCCTCAAGCACCTTGATAACTTCTACTCCGCTATCCTGCAACATCAGCAATGAATGCTTCGGGGCATCCTGATTTGTAATTAGAATATCAATTTCGGAAAAATTCAGACCTTTAAACGGGCTTGTTAAATTAAATTTTTTGAAATCGGCAAGTAAAAATACTTCTCTGGCACGCCCCGATACCAGCTTTTTTACTAAAGCATCATCACGGTTTGCAAAATACACTCCGTCTTCCATAATGGCGGCAGCTCCTAAAAAAGCTTTGTCAAAAAAAACATCGTTCAACTGCATAGCCGTGTCGTAGTCATAAAAAAAACGGTTTTCATGATTAAATTTGCCCCCGAGCAAATTTATGTTAATTTCACTTTTTGCTGATAAAGCTTCTGCATTATCCAACGAGTGTGTGTAAACCGTCAGATTCTTGTCCAATTGCCCACAGAGCAGTTGAATGGTAGTCGACACATCCATGAAGCAAACATCTCCGTCAACAATGTGCGCAGAAGCTGCTTTTGCAATAAGCATCTTTTGCTTTGTTGCTGAGGTTACACGTTCCTTGTAGGCTCTTATTTCTTCTTTTAATAAGGGCAAGGCAATACCTCCATGAGTTCTGATAACCCCCCCTTCGTGAACAAGCTTAATAATATCCCTTCTTGCCGTATCTCTCGAGATGTTTAATAAATCGCAAATTTCCGAATTTGATAATTGGTTACGGCTTTGGAGATACTCCAAAATTTTTAAAAGTCGTTCCTCTTGGTGAATATAACCCCTCCCCCTTTCCCTATATTCATCATAAGCAATTTAACGCCTTTTGTTAAGTGTTTTTAAGTATTTTTTTCAAAAAGTAAGCAAATCGCTTATATTGAGTATTTCACATGATAAGTCCCCGGTCCGCATGCACATCGCATTAAGAGTCTCTCAATCGTTCAAAACCGCTCTCCTCATGCTAATACTCTCCAATATTCCGTAAGATTCATTCCTACCTAGTAAAGCCTGAAATACGCTGGCTCCTTTAACCACATCTAATCCTACAACCGGCTCCATAACATACTCCCTAATATTAAAGTTGCCGCCACTCCCACGATGGTTCCCCCCGTAGCTTCAATTGTGATACGAGATCCCTGTCTCAACCTGCTCAAACATGGTCATTGGGGGCAGTGAGAGAACTGTTTTCACGACGGGGCCCGCCCCAATAAAGTCCACGTTCTCTCGGATACCGCCATCATATGACGCCTAAGAAAAAAGGCCAACCAGAAATCTCTGGTTGACCTAATAATACGAAAAAAAGTCCTAGACTGTCGCTATTTTATTGAATTAACGTTCCCTGTTAGTTGGACAAGATTATTAGAACTGAACGCTAAATCCGTTGAATTTATGAATCCCAGTTCCAAATTTGACGAGATCATTTTCCCTGAGAAATTTAACTGCAATTTTTACTTCATCTAAAATTATTGGATTAAGCCCTAATGTATTATGAGAACCATATACCATTTTGACGTTGGGTATTCTTGCAATCTTTTCTAATGAATTTACTAAATCGACAGGGTTCGTTGAAGGATAAAAAGCATATATTGGCGTTTCATCATAAAGCAGGTCGCCAGTAAATAAATACCCTTTTGTTTCATCGAAAACTGAAATATGGCCAGGAGAATGTCCCGGAGTGTGATATATAATTAATCTTCTGTTCCCTAGATCGAATATATCACCATCCTTCAACAAACCTGTCGGCTTTCCTTTAAAGGGCTGGTATGTATCCGGATTAAATCTTTCTGGTGTAGGCAAAGTTATATCTCTTCTAATATCCTTCCTGATTTGCTCTATTGTTAAGCCTTGAATCCCGTTAATTAGCCAGTCTTCATCTCCTTTATGGACAAAGATCCGTTCAAATTCGCCATGGTTACCGATGTGGTCAGTGTGGACATGTGTCGTAATAACTTTTAGAGGTAAGGCTGTCAACTGGTCTGTTATTCTCTTGATATTATCAATCCCAAGACCTGTATCAATTAACACCCCTTCGTGATTCCCCAATAATAAAAATGAATGTACTTTCTCCCAATGTCCGTATTCACTAATTGCATATGTATTATCATCAATCCGTTGCACTGTAAACCAATGATCTTTAATCATACAAGCCTCCAAATTAGATTCTTCACGTCTTCTAAATTATACACTTATTTATCGCATTGAACTATTCTGCCCGTTAGTTTAATGAAGCATCGTCAGTTGTCATCAAGCAGCCCCCACAGAGTATCTCTGTCGGGCTGCTTCTTCTTTTTCTTTTCCCTACCGCGATCTAATAACTAACTCCATTTGCTTATCCGTCAAGGAGGAGTACACTAATCTTTTGCAGGAGGTCGACCTGAAAATCTTCTCTTTCCTCGGATAAATTTTGGACAAACTTATTGTACAGTGACACAAAGCTTACCTCTTTTTTGACAAAAAGTTGTGAAATAATGAGATTCTTACGCCTCTTCAAACTTTAAGCCAACACAGATAGCGTTACCGCTGTGTAATGTACACTGTTAGAGTTTGGCTAAAATGTTATAGTACTGATCGATTCCTGCATCCAGATGTCTGCGTGTTTCTGTGCAAATTGTTGGAAAGAGACAGGTGCCTTCCCAGTCACCCTCATTACAGTATCCGTTCTTAGATTTTCCGCCCCTTCCTCGCGAATTTTACGATCTAGTCTGGTCATGATTTCTGCATAATCCTTGCTTATCCCTGCCGCTAACCAGCTGTGGGTCAATTCATCATCTGATATTGATTTGTGTATAACCTTTCTTCCCGTTACTTCACTAATAATTCGACTAACATCATCATATGAAAGAGAATCCGGCCCCGTAATCATATGCTCCGTATTATGTGCATCCTTATCAATTAGTGCTCTTAAAGCGACTTCTGCGATGTCTTCAGCTGCTACAAAACCAACTTTTCCTTGCCCTGCTGCGCTAAAAATCAAATTTTGTTGTGAGATGGTTACTGCATGCTGACCTTCGGTGAAATTTTGCATAAAATAAGAAGGCCTGAGCACGGTCCATTCTGGAACCAATTTCTTCAGTAGTTGATGGACAGGGCCAAATACCGGACCTTCCTCTGGAATGGATGCACTGCTGAGAAGTACAAACCGCCGTACTCCCTGTTCCAACGCCTTTTCAATAAATGGTTTCATTACTTTAATGGGTTCTGGGTCGCCCACGGGTGCAACCAAATAAACTCGTTCAATATTATACAGGGCAGGGAGAAAAGTCGAACTATCGTACCAGTTGAAATAGACTTGATTTTGAGGGGTTGTAATGGCTTCTTTATTCCTCATGGTAATGATGTAGGAATATCCCTGCTGATTCAGCCTTTCTGCAATTCTTATCCCTGTCTTTCCTGTTCCACCTGTAATAAGTATCTTTTGTTGATTTATCATTTTGGTTTATCTCCTTTTAATTGTAAGTTTAAAAATCTAGTCTTGTGCAACTTCAAGTAAGACCGTTGGATTCCAATAATCTTTAAAAAGTGTTATCTTCCCATCCTTTAAGTGAAACATGGAAATATACCGCTGCCGATACGTTTTTTCTGTTCCTGTCATTACAGCATCGCATGTATACTCAGCAACCAATTTATCTTTAGATACAAACAGGTCTGGAGATGAGAAAGAGAGGATATTCATTTGCTTGAACAGCTCAAAAATGTAATTACGTATTTCTTCAATACCGACCAGTCTTTGAGTATAACCCTCTGGAGCATAAGGAAACTCAACGACGGCATCTTCTCGAAATAGCGTTAACCATCTTTCGAGATCCTGCGTTACTAAACTGCTTTGGAACACCTTTAGAATTTCGGTTGCCTGGGCTTCAAGAAAATTTCCACTTGCCATATCCATCTCTCCATTTTAATAGATCATTTAGTCCAAAATAAGCAAAAAAATACCGAAATCGGACTGTTTAGTCTGGAAATTCGAAAAATAATAATGAAGCCATGATAAAGCTCCATTATTAATCCAATACAGATAAACTTACCGCGACGTAATCATCCATAACCTTGGGGTCACTCGTCATTTTGGCCAATTGGGTCAAGGAGTATCTTGCAAAATTCAAGTAACGTGCCAAAGCTCGAAGGTCTCGGTCATTCGAGATTTCCCCATTCCCCTGACCCCGAACCAGAGTTTCAAAAAAGGCTTCTTCCAGTGTATTCAAATCTTTTAATAAAAAAGCTTTGATCTCCATGTCATGAGGCATCTGATCAATAGCTGAAAAAATAATAAAGCATTCCTTTTGCCGGTTCTTATCCTTTAATACCTTTGCTGCTTCATGAAATACATAAGTTATCCCCTGCTTTGCAGATTCAGAGGTCGCTAAATACTTCATGACTGCGTTACTCTTCTCATTAACGTAATGCTTCAGAGCAAGGACAAACAAGTCTCTCTTCGTACCATATGTGTCGTATAAGCTTTGCCGGGCAATACCGAGTCCCTTCAGCAGTTGAGGCAGTGAGGCTCCTTCATAGCCGTAATGTCCGAATACTTCCATAGCTTTATGCAGTACTTCTGTCGTATCAAATTCTTTGTTTCTTCCCAACTTCATCCTCCTTTCATCCTCATTATATTTTTTCAAGACTAAACAGTCAAGAAAACTTACATATTAATTCGTCCTCATTCATTGAAATAGATATAAATCACCAGCTTCAAAGAGGTTCTTCTTGGTTCGTCATATCTATAAGCAGAGAGTAAGCATACGGCTATCCACTAAGACTTCCCGATCGCAGACTTAGGAGAGAAACTCCTTTCCCCATACTCTTATAGAATCGATAATACTCGACAATTTATTTCCTTGTTCAGTTAGGAAGTATTCTACTTTGGGTGGCACAGTGTCATCTACCACCCTCTTCACAATTCCATCCGCCTCGAGTTCCCTGAGCTGTAAAGTCAGCATTCGTTGTGAAATCCCTGGTATTAATCGTCTAAGTTCATTAAATCTGACCGATTTTTCGGATAAAATGTCGATAATGATTCCCTTCCATTTTCCTCCTATCATATGTAAAGCCATTTCAACAGGGCAGGCTCTTATAACCTCTTCACTGCAATCGCCATATCCTTTTAATCCATATCCCATATCGCCACTCCTTTCATTGAGTTACAAAAATGTGCGTACTTACAAGTATCAATCATTTTCACTATATTAATTATATCAAAAATGACATGAGAAATAGTCAAGCAAAAGATAAGAATTTAATACATTTTTGTAAGTACAGGTTTTAGAAAATAGATTAGGGAGGTAATTTTATGTATAAGTCCAAGATCGTATTAATTACAGGTGGAAACAAAGGTATTGGTTTTGAGACAGCAAGACAATTGGGAAACATGGGGTATGAGATTTTAATAGGAGCAAGAAGCGAAAAAAAAGGGCATGAGGCCGTAACATTATTGGAAACGGAGAAAATTAAAGCTAAAACAGTGGTTCTTGATGTCACAAACACAAGCTCTGTTCTCTCCGCAGTGGAATGGATCGAGGAAGAATACGGATTGCTTGATATCTTGATTAATAATGCAGGCGTGTTTTTAGAAGGCGACATACCTCCGAGTGAATTGGAACTGTCCGTTCTGAAGAGTACTTATGAGACAAACGTTTTCGGCGTATTTTTTACTACTAAAGCAATGCTTCCATTGCTCCGAAACTCTTCTTCCGGAAGAATCGTTAATCTATCCAGCGGATTAGGTTCCTTAACCTTGAATTCAGACCCAACGTCGGAATTTTATAATGTGAATTCGCTCGCCTACAATAGTTCCAAAACCGCTGTAAATGCTTTAACCGTTTTTTTTGCTAAAGAATTAAGCGATTCTCCTGTTAAAATCAACTCAGTTTGCCCTGGATTTACAGCTACCGATTTAAATGGTAATAGTGGCTATCGTTCGGTCGAACAAGCAGCCTCCATTGTAGTGAAGCTTGCCACAATAAATAGTGACGGTCCAACTGGTGGCTTTTTTGACGATCATGGAGTTGTGCCTTGGTAAAACAGAAGGAATGGTTAGCGATACTGAAGACCTGTTGCTTCATCCCAAGATTGTCCAGAGTAGCGGAATAGATTCTCTGTGTACTCAACCCATGTTCATATATCCATTGTCGGCATAGGGTCAAGCCTTGTCCTCTGTCCACATAAACCAACCAGTGGAAGGAGTCCATGACGAACCAGTCATGGACTCCAGGTTCTTCTTCTCCGCGTTCATCCATGCATCATATTCATCGAAAGTCCAGTATTCCACAGCAGGCACTGAAACGATGACCTCAGTTTCCACTTATCCAACATAGCTGGGTGCCGAATATATAAACTCGTAATCGGCGTTAGCCCTATCTCTTGATGCTTGCAAGCTTTCATTGTTGATTTGGCAAGGTACGAACAACGATATGGAAAGGAATGTGATATACTCAGGGAAATAATTCTAGAAAGTTTATTTTATATCGGAGGAGTAGTCGAGATGCTATCGGAAAAAGTGATCAATTATTGCAAAAGCAAAAACTGGTGGTTTGAAGACATTACAGAGGAGTATGAACACGCATTAGTAAAGTTAGGCATCGATTTGGGTTCAGATTTTGCTGCGTTTTATTTGCATGCAGAGGATGGGCCGACTTTCTTTAATAGACGACGTGAAATCTACCAGATTTGTTGGTTTATGATCAATTCTTCGGATTATATGTTAGGCATGGAGAGAACTCATGTCGGTTTAAACCTGCCTGAAGAATATATTCCGTTGGATAACTTTGAAAGGGAGTTCGGCTTTTTTTATAATAAGAACACAGATGAAGTGGTAGGCTTAGGATTGGGCCAGCAGATGAAGGATTTTTTTGCTGGTAAATTGAATTCGCAATGGAAAAGCTTTAACTCCTTCCTAAAGTGGTATTTTGAACTGACAGATTCGTCTGTGACTACATAGAAAAAGGCCGTCAGCTACCGCCACCACTGAAGATTACTTCAATGAAAAAAAGCAGCCCCTTTCGAACTCCCCTACTGCTACTCACTTCAACAATAGAATGAGTTCATTCAAGGGCTACCTCATTTACTAAGTAATTACTCAGCGTTTTTTAAGTATTCAAGCTCTTTGACAATACCCGGAAATAATTTATCAAGGTTGTAAAATGCCAGTAATAAAATTTGCAGGGCAGCCAAGATAATTGGGACGTAGATAAACATGAAATGAATAGACGCTAGCGCAGTGGCACTGATTGTTGCTTGTCCACCAGCATATCCTCCCAATGCCAGTCCCCAGCCGATGACTGCTGCTCCCAAACCGCCTCCCGCTTTTGTGCCGAAGCTACCCGCACTATACACCAGTCCTTCGGTACGCATCCCTGTCTTCCATTCCCCATACTCAATGGTATCTGCCAGCATGGCAAAGAAGGTTCCGAGAATAGCGGCATGTCCAAGCGCCTTAATAACGAGTCCCAGGCAGACCGCCATAAGACTTGTGGGACTGACGGCAATGACAACCGATCCCACAATCAAGAGGATACTTCCTATAATAGAAGAATTCCGTTTACCGATCCGCTTGACGACGGGGGGCAATAGCATATAACCAAACAGGGAAGGAAGCAGTAAGGATATGCCGAGCACTCCAATCAGATTGGCGTCTTTTAACACATAACGTGCGTAGTAAATATTCATACCTGTGCCCAGTGCGTTATTTATAAAATAGAGCACAGCAAACCCAAGAATCAATTTCCAATATTTATTACGCATCAACGCTCCAAAAGCGCGTCCAAGCGGAATTGGCTTTTGTACAACAGATGGAGTGACCCTTTCCTTGGTACTAAAGAAGGTAACGAGAAATAAGAAAGTTCCGAGCAATCCAAATATAATAAAGGTGAAAATCCACCCTTTTTGACCGCCGCCGAACGACTTCACTAACGGAAGGGTGAAATAATTAATTAGCAAGGCACCAATATTCGCCAGACTCATACGAAAAATATTAAGCAGAGAACGCTGGTAAGAATCCTGCGTTATCATGGAATTAAGCACACCATAAGGGACATTAATGCTGGAATAGATAAAGTTCATCAGCAGATAGGTAACGTAAATGTATAAAATAGTGATCGTCATATTTCCACTTGGAACCGTGAACAAGAGAATTCCAGACAACGCAAACGGCCCGGACATCCACAGTAACCAGGGACGGGCCTTCCCGTGTCTGCTCTTCGTTTTATCGATCAAAGCCCCAATCGCGACGTCAATAAACGCATCCAGTACGCGTGCAACTAGCATTAAAGTACCAATGACCCCGGCGCTGATCCCGATTACATCTGTGTAAAAGTAGGACAGAAATGTCATTGCGGCGGCAAACAGCAACTGGCTGGCAAAATCACCGAATCCATAGCCAATTTTTTCTTTCAGCGTAATATTTGAACCGGTTTGCACTGAAGCCTCATTCCCCATTACAACAATATCGCTCGAACTTCTCATCCTCATGCTCCTTTACCCCTGTTATTCTTTACAATCCAAGGCTATCAAGAAAACGTTTTCTCGATAATCAAAAAAACAAGCTGAAATACCTTGAATCCAGCTGGTTATTGGTAAAAACAATTATTTTTGTCCAGAAAATACTAGAAAACGTTTTCCGGAGTTGATTATACTCCCCTCATAAATCAAGGTCAAGCGCTTTTTTCGTTCTGGAATCTTTGTTAAACTCAATAAACAATTCAATAAACTGATATAATAAATTCAATTCACTTTGAGAACCTTTTTCTAAATAAATACTTGCTTGAAAGTCGGTGTGTACAATGAAAATGACTATAAAAGATGTGGCTCGAATGGCCAATGTCTCCATTTCAACGGTTTCCAGAGTAATCAATAATAGCCAGACGGTAAACAGTGAAATACGCAAACGAGTTCAGGATGTCCTTGAAGCTACTCAATTCCGTCCAAATGCCATAGCACGAACGCTGGTAAAGAATAATACATCTCTGATTGGAGTACTTCTGCCCGCGATTAAAAACAACGTCTTTG
Organism: Paenibacillus ottowii; assembly: GCF_050516475.1. Classification (NCBI taxonomy): domain Bacteria; kingdom Bacillati; phylum Bacillota; class Bacilli; order Caryophanales; family Paenibacillaceae; genus Paenibacillus; species Paenibacillus ottowii. The sequence goes on from NZ_CP191577.1 coordinate 4,918,939, forward strand.
ATGACATGGTTGAAGGCATCAATCAAGTAGCACATCTATACGGCTTCGATGTCATAATCGCCTTGTCAGGGGGAGACGCAGACTCTGAGATGCACTATTACAATATGTTCCGTGAAATGCAGGCGAGCGGAATTATTATATCGGTAAGCGGAATCCGGGATGCGCTATTCGCGCTCATTGAAGCGGCGAGAATTCCCTGTATCCTTGTCGGACGGGATTTTCGAGACCAATCCATTCCTTCTGTACATGTTGACAACATAACAGCTGCTTTTGAAGCGGTAACTTATCTAATTCAGCAGGGGCACCAGGATATCGCGATGCTGCGCGGACCAGCGGGGGATATTTCAGTGGGCAATCAGCGTTTTTTGGGCTATGAACAGGCATTAAAGGCCGCTCACCTGCCAGTACGTCCCGAACATGTGCTGGAAAGCGGTTATTCAGTTGAAGACGGCATAACCTCTATGAGAAAGCTTTATCATTCAGGTCCATTGCCTAGTGCGGTATTCTGCGCAACAGACCGAACTGCCATAGGCGCTATGAACTTTCTAACCGAGAATGGGGTGAAAATACCTGAACAGGTCTCCTTCCTGGGATTTGACGACATTGATATGGCTACAATAATCCGGCCTACATTGTCAACTGTCCGATATTCAGCATCTGAACTTGGAATGGTCGCCGCCCGCAATCTCATTAAGCTTATTAGAGGAGAGGAATTGGCGGCTGCCCACTGGTCCATATCGCATCAGTTAGAAATTCGGGACAGCAGTGCAAAATATGGAGTATCCTAATCTCTGCATGCTCCTACGCGGTTGCTGGAAGTGCATAATCGGCTGATATGGTCTTTTCAACGAATCCGACGCCGATAATGGAAACGCCACCCTGTAAAATTTTTTCCGAAAAGAGCTCAGTATGTTGGGAGTTCTGCCGAATATCCGGTGACCTCGGTGAAGGCGGCGTTTACGGTATGGATCAAGTCCAAAGAAAATTAAGTATTAGACTTCAGTTGTTGATCTGACGCGGTTTCAGATTTTGAAAAACTTCAGGTGTTGAGAAATAAGTTTTAGACTGCCCCCAACATTTCATACGGCGGCAGCCATGAACGAGAAAATAAAGTCATAGACTGCTGTTGTGTTGTTCAACTAACGATTCCAGTTAGTTCAATAACTAATAGACGGGAGGGCACATTTGCTTATAGCGACGCCATTCGGTTAAGCACGTCACGGAAGTCGCGAGCGTGAAAGGTCGCCAAGACGGCTGACGGATACTGTGCCGTCTCGTACGCTGTCGCAAGCTTGACGATTCTCGCAGCGACGTCTCCGGATTGTTCGTAATAAGCTTGCCAAATGGCATAATATTGAGCGGGCGGTACGACCAGTCCGTTAATTATGGTTATCGGAAGATTCAATTGGCGCGCAACGTCAATGGGTTCTATTCGATTTCTCTCAGGCTAGTCCAGAAGCCTGGAGCGATTTTAATTCGATCTGTAAAACGAGCGTTCATGGCTGCCGACATCCTGAGACAATATCCAATTGCAAATAGCCCACGGAGCCCGTGGACCACTGCTTCTTCTGATTATAGTCTAGCCGTCGAGCAGCGTCATCTGTTCTTTCATATAACGCGTGCCGTGAACGACATTCTTGGGGCTGACCTGATCGATTCGTTCGAGGTCCTCCTTCATGAGAAGGATATCAGCCGCGGCCGCATTTTCCTCCAGGTACTTGATACGCTTCGTACCCGGGATAGGCAGCGCCCCGTTGGCAATCGTCCAGGCAATGGCCAATTGGGATGGTGTACAGTTCTTCTCCATCGCGATCTCTTTAATCTTGTCGACAACCTCAATGTTCTTCCGGAAGTTGTCTCCTTGGAACCGCGGCATCCATCTGCGAAGATCGTCGGCGGCCAGATCCTCGAAAGTGCGAAGCTCGCCGGAGATAAAGCCCCTGCTCAGTGGACTGTAGGCCACATGGGTAATCCCCAGCTCTCTTACGGTAGGGAGTATCTCCTCTTCGATGTCACGGCTCCAAAGCGAATACTCACTCTCTAGCACGGAGATCGGATACACGGCATGAGCCCGGCGAATGGTGGAAGCGGAAGCCTCGGACAGGCCGAGCGCCCGAACTTTGCCTGCCTTGACCAAGTCTGCCATCGCCCCGACCGTCTCCTCTATCGGGATTTGCGGATCGACGCGGTGTTGGTAGTATAGATCGATGTAATCCGTATTCAAACGGCGAAGGCTATCCTCCACTGCTTTCTTAACGTAATCAGGATGGCCACTGATGCTCTCGTAATTTGGGGTGTACGAGAACTTGGTGGCGATAATGGCCTGCTCGCGGCGCCCTTGAAGAGCACGGCCGAGCAGCTTTTCGTTATGCCCGTTCCCGTATACGTCCGCGGTATCGAACATCGTGACACCTATGTCCAAAGCGCGATGGATCGTTTGGATTGACTGTTCGTCGTTAGTCTCCCCGTAAATGCCTGGAGACATTCCCATAATTCCCAGTCCGATCGAAGAGACGAGGATATTGCTATTGCCCAAAATTCTTTGCTGCATTTGTTAATCCCTCATTCTATGTTTGTTGTCGCTCTGACTCCTCCATCTTGATTAACAACTGGCTCTCGGAAGGGATCCTCCCTTTCTCGATGTCTTCGTATATCGACAGTTTGTTATTGACGGCGTCGAGCGCTTCGGCCAATTCGTTCTGGCGGCGCAATAAATCTACCTTGTACTGGTTCAAGATCGCTTTGCGCTGTGGAATCGTGGAATCACCATCGAGCGCAAGATCCACCATCTCCTTCAGCAACGACAGCTTCATCCCTGTCGCCCGGAAACATGTCATCAGCCGGATCCAATCTAGGTGGTCTTGTTCGAACAGTCGATTCCCGTTCTTATCTCTCTTAATGTAAGGGAGCAATCCCTCCTTCTCGTAAAAACGAATCGTATGAGCCGGGCAACCAAGCCGCTCTGAAGCTTCTTTGATCGTGAATGCCATTGGCCGGATCGCTCCTTATCGGTTATTTTCAGACGGAATCGGCTGGTTCTTCCTCATCCTAAACCTTAAAGTACACTTTAAGGCAAGCGTTATTTTGGGAGACAGCTGTTAACGTCTGAACTACTGGTTATCATTATAATGTCCATCATTGACCCTATTTAGGGGGGGGGCTGTGAAAACTGGAGCTATAATAGAAGCACCTTCGGCGTTAAAATACGCACAATGTTCGTTCCAATATCGTTTATTTTCGAATCCTTCTTGCTTACTCAATGGACACTTCGTGCATCTGAGTGTTCTACCAAACAAAAGTCGGCACTAAACAGAGAAAAAGGCAGCTGGATTAAATACTCGCTGCCTAAACTAAACTGCCAGTTAGCTCAATGAAGCATCTTCAGTCTACAACTTTATTTGCCTAGTCTAACACTTTATTTTTCAGTCTAGAACTTTATTTTCTTCTGACAGATCACACCCTTGGCATCAGTCACTATCACGGCATTGGCTGTGGACCTGATAATATCCGACGCAAACTCAAGACCGCCCCATTCCCGATACCGGCAAACACGAACCTAAGAACTACAAAAGGGTTGGACTTGTCCGACATCTCCCGCCTACTGGACAGAGAAAGGTAGCCAAGGAAAATGACTGTATTCATCAGCCTTGCGCCGAACGATTGGTTAGAATCCCCGTCGGAATTCGTAGCAGAGAGCCAAAATTACCGGAATCGCGGTGGACCATGCTCTTTGTCCAGGTGTTAGCTTGACTTGTGTAAGAAATTAGGAAAGAGATCAAGACCAAGACCATAAAGAAGACACCTAGACTTAGGGTTTGCGATGGCAACTGAATTTTTTTAACCATTTATAGCTCCCCTTTGGAGATTATTCGCGTTGCAAATACAGGATATAATATCCATTTTTGAAAATTCTTTGACCTTTCAAATATTCAATTTCGGGAGTTACCAAAAGATGGATCCCTCCACCGACTATAAAACACGGCGAATTTCCGTTTGGGCTAAAATATGAAATGAACGAAAAAAATAGGATGTAAGTGATAGCGTTGTTTGCGATTTTACTAATATTTCTGTGGACGCTGGGGGATTCGGTAAAATATTGATTCTCATGATCTTAGCGTGGCAAAACCGTAGGTGCTCCAGAAAACATCAATATAAAGCAAAATGCGATCATTGTTGCCATCGCATGCCAAAAAGAGCGAACTTCACCGGGCGTCGCCACCAGGTAAAATTCGCTCCAAGTTAGGGGAAGCTTTTGAAGCTACCCCATCCCATCACCTATCATCTAGCTGTACGAATGACTATAAAATTATTATACATTCACATGTGGACGATAAAATAAGGATGAACATGAGTATTTTTTCTACTTTATTACATTTAGCCCACAAAAGTGACAAAGAAGCAAAAGCCAAAGTGATTACCCTTTTCCTTGAACAATTGATACTGCCTATTTCAATTTCCTTCCTTTCTTCTCCTGTGAAAACAGAAGAGCCGAAGCGGAAGAGCCATAATAGCGTTATAAAACCATTTCCGTATACGCTGGCAATTTCTTGACGACTGGCCCTCTGTTCTGCAAGCTCTCGTTTTGGGTGTCGATCTCCTGGATGGGCGCAGTCTGCGGTACTATGAATGAATTTGTTTTCCTTCTGGAGTGCATGGTGTTTTTTCTTGGCTTTTCAGACGTGTCTATTCCCATTTACTTTATCCCATACTTTTTTAGCCTTACGTATACAGTTAACTTTGATACTTATCGATCAACTACTCATTATTTTTTCTTGGGAATCAACATCTTGTCATAATAAAAATCTCTAGACTATCCCCGTGGAATGCTACTTTCGGTTATTGATCGTAACCGTCGGTTATCCAGAGGGGATTTTGCGAAGTAATCTGCCCTTCTTTGATCCATTTCTCGCCACTTACAGCATATCCAGGCATTTGCGATCCGGGCACCTGATTTCCGTTGGAGTTGAATATGACCTTTGCCTGTTTCCAGCCCGGAGCTCTATATACATACCAGCCGTTACCCTCATCCTGCATGGCCACACCCGGCCAAGCAGAGCCTTCCCTGAGCGGAGTTACGGAATCATCGTAATAGTAGATGTTCGGTGCTCCCCAGCTAGAAGGCTTGTAGAAATGAACGGTTATACCCGAGCTCGGTTCCTCCTTCGTATACCTAAAAGTCTTCTCTGTTTGACCGGACATATTCGCGGCTACAATCTTCAGAACAAACGTTGATCCGATTGAAGTCCCAGCGCCAATGCTGACCATATCCCCTGATTTGAACGGAATTTCCGGTCCCCCGTTCAAAGTGTAGGTTGCCGAGTTTGCATTGGAATAGTTTATTCTCACGTTAACAGAATCTGTATAGAAAGGGCCTTCTCCGGGATCGACAGATACTGTCGGAGTTTGCTGCGCCACATTATACAGTACGGCGATCTTGCCTCCGTCCAGATGACCAGTAATTCTGCCGTTCGATACCGTAAACGATCCACCACCGCTGGCCTTGTTCTGATAAACGCCGTCCTCCAGTCTGGTAGGGGAGTTGATTTGAGCATTGCCTCCAAGATTTATAATCGTCATGCCCTTGGTTCCGCGTTCAACCTGCATAATTTGATTTCCTTGAGTCCTAAGGTATTCGTCTTGACCTACCATTGCATTGTGGAACTTGTTAACGGCAACGATGTCCGGGTCCTTCCAGAGCGTATTCCCCGCATCGCCGAGTCGATTCGCAAATTTTCCACTTCCTGCCGGTCTGTTGAAGAACAGAGAGGTCGTCTCCGCCCGGGAGGCGATAATTGCCCAGCCCATTTTGATCTGCCAATCGTTCAACCCCGTCGACTCGCTGTTGTCATTTGCATAAGTGTCATGCGATTCCACCCAGGTAACCAACTTGGAAGGGCTTACATTATTAGCGTTAAAAGATTTGGCCGCATCAACATTGGTGCCACCGTGATAGCCAACAGCGCTTCTGACACTGCCCCCGTAGCTGGAGGCGCTCAAACTGAGGTAATTGGCATAGCTAGCAAAGTTGTCAGCTCCGCCTTGAAGCACTTCCCCGTAATTAAACAGTTTGTCCTTATTGTTCAACGAGCCCAGTACCCGGGGCCAGAAGTTGGAGCCCCCCGGATCGTTAGGCAGCTCAATATGCTTAGCGGCGTCGAATCTGAAGCCGTCGGCGCCCAAGGAAATGGCGTCATTCAGGAAGCCGATAATGATATCTTGCAATTCCTGATTAGACGTGTTGAGGTCGGGCAGACCAATTCCCCACTGCGTGACTTGCCAACGGTCATTCCAGTTTTCCACGCCTCTGGCCTCATGCCAGAAATAGCGGTTATTCTTGATCACCGGATCAACATTATGCGCCGGCTGATACTGCTGATTTCCACCGCCCGCATTCCCCGTATGATTGGCGACAACATCAACGATAACACTTATGCCGTATTTATGCGCTTCCTGGCAAAGCTGTCTGAAATCCTCCCTGCTTCCCAATTGAGAGTTGCCAATATTAAAGTTGATAGGCTGGTACAAAATCCACCACTTGCTGCCTTCTGTCACCCCTTCCTTGTTGGCTTGGATTGGTGAAGTTTGCACCGCTTTAAATCCCGCCTGAGCCAGTTCAGGAAGGTTCCTGGTGATGTTGGCAAAAGACCAGTTCCACGCATGAAAAATAAGACCATCCTTCGTCCTTTCCGGAAGTTCGTAGTTTGTGGCAGCTGTTAGCTTCGAGTCTGAACCGCCTAACTGCTGAACATCAGCATTCGCCTGTGCTTCGGGAGTAAACCCAATCGTTTGTAACAACAATACGACAAAGAGAACAATACTCCAGGTACGTCTCAAAACGGGGCTTGTCTTCCTCCTCATGCTTAAACACTCCTTTGTTAATTTTATTTTACAACCAACCTCTCTTATGAGATTAGGAGTAAATAAAAGAGGACAAAACAAACTGTATACGCTTTCATTGAGTGCAATCGATTGCATTTGATTGCACTCAATGACATGATTTCATTTATTTAACAACTTGTCAACACTTATATTCAAGATAAATTTATAAGCTTTTCGGATATTGGCTTCAATTATGAACAGACTATCTTAGGTTTGAAATATATGTCCCTAGCAAAGCATTGACCAGTAAAAGTATGGTTGATATAATCATAAAAGGAAAAATCATTGGTATAGAGCCTGTCTGAATGCGCTGTTCTCATAGTTTATTTTGTAAGCGTGTACAATGATTGTTTTCCAAATATACAACGAAGGAGGCGATCAATGAATCCATTTTATCAAAATAAATGCCTTTCTTTTTTTTACTTTTTAATGCAACCGATTGCATTATCTATCCTACTAAAATTATCAGGAGGTTGTTAACTTGCTAAGAAAAAAAACGGGGAGTTTTATTTCTTGGTTGATTATTGTAGCGCTTTGCTTCAACTTCTTCGGTTTACCCGGTGTAGCTTCGAGCAACAACAATTATAAAGCCACCTACATGAATTCCACAGCGACTGCTCTTCCATCGACCACCGCTTCGATCACTTCTACCGTTACCGCAACATATGCACCTACCACAACACTTAATTCAACTCAAACTGGGTTAACGGTTCACTTTAAGAAGCCTTCAAGCTGGAACCCAGCGATTCGAATCCATTACTGGAATCTGAATCCGGCAACTGTTCCAATAAGCGGGGCGTGGCCGGGAATTTTGATGAAGTCGGATGGAAACGACTGGTACAGTTACACCATTGCCGGGGCTATGGGCTCAAGTCTCATTTTTAATGACGGTAGCGGCAAACAGACGGCCGACTTGTCCCGCAGTGTGAAAGAGGGCTGGTATTACACAGATAACACATGGTATGATGCCAACCCGGAAATGCCCAAAATTCCAGCGATTTCTGCCTCTCCTGTACCCAAAACATACGATTCGTCCCAAACGGTGACGCTGTCCAGTACCAACAGTGACGATAAGATTTACTATACGCTAGACGGTTCGACACCTACGACATCCTCGACCTTGTATACCTCTCCAATTAAAGTTGCTTCTTCTTTGACTATCAAGGCCATCGCTGTCAATTCAATCGGCCAAACTGGAAATGCATCCTCTTTCGATTATGTGATTGACCTGAATACAGATCTGCAAGCTCCGACAATCACAGCGAATTTACCTGCCGGGCATTCCGATTCCTCGGTGACTGTATCCTTCACTATCAAAGATAACAAGGCGGCAACGACCAAGACATACTATACGGAAGATGGTACGGAACCAACTATAAGTTCAAAAGTTTATGTCCTTGGCAATGCTCTGAACGGATTGACCGGACCGTCCATCCTTATCTCTAAAACCACGACATTAAAATTTCTCGTTATAGATGGTGCTGGAAATCAAACCAAACAAAGCTTTGTTTATAATATTGGAGATAAGGGCGATTTTCGGGAAGACACTATTTACTTCGTGATCACTTCCCGGTTCTATGATGGTGACCCAAGCAACAATGTACATGCATGGGATGATACCAAAGCGCGTAATCCGGATTCGGACCCGGCTTGGAGAGGAGACTTCAAGGGGCTGATTCAAAAGCTCGACTATATCAAAGCCCTCGGGTTCAGCGCCATCTGGATTACACCTGTTGTGCAGAATGCCAGCGGTTATGATTATCATGGTTACCATGCGATAAATTTTTCCAAAGTAGACCCTAGATATGAGTCGGCAGGAGCTTCTTATCAGGATTTGATCAATGCGGCCCATGCCAAAGGGCTGAAGGTTATTCAGGACATCGTCGTCAATCATACTGGTAATTTTGGTGAAGAGAATCTGTACCCCATGTTTAAGAAAGATCCGGCTAAACCAGATACTGCTAACAACTTGGTGAAAACTACAGATAAGCTGCCGTCAAACTATGATACTTTGACGCCTGATCAGCAATATCAGGCAAGGCTCGATTTAATGAAGAACGAAGGAACGAATAATAACATTTACCATACAGAGAAAAGTCTTTCCTGGGAATCGTATACAGTTCAAACCGGACAGATAGCGGGCGATTGTGTGGACCTGAACACAGAAAATCCTGCAGTTAACAAATATCTAATTGATACCTACAATCACTATATTGACATGGGGGTGGACGCTTTCCGTGTCGATACGGTGAAGCATGTGAGCCGGTATATTTTCAATAAATACTATATTCCTGCCTGGAAGACAAGAGGCGGCTCGGACTTCTATATTTTTGGAGAAGTAGCCACTCGTTACAGAGATGTATGGAACAGTGGAATTCCAGCGATCTCGACGCCATTCTATACTTGGAAAAGCTCGAAATCGTATCCGGGCGATGGGAAAAATGACTACGCCTCCAATAAAGCGTCAGTTGAAAAAGAGTGGGCGGACAACTCTACTACAGCAGGACAGCCAACCTCGAACAATGCTTTCTTAAACGGAAATACCTATCATAAGCCTGACTATTCGATGAAATCGGGTATGGATGTGATTGATTTCCCAATGCATTGGGCATTTAAGAGCGCTCATGAAGCATTCAATATGAAAAGTGGCGACCAATACTATAATGATGCTACGTGGAATGTAACCTATGTCGACTCACATGACTATGCGCCTGACCAGGCTCCAGAAAATCAAAGATTCGCGGGTACACAGGATACTTGGGCTGAAAATCTCGATCTGATGTTCACCTTCCGTGGAATACCCGCTATTTTCTACGGTTCCGAAATTGAATTTCAAAAGGGTGCAGTCATTGATCCGGGTCCAAACGCACCGCTAAGCAAAACGGGACGGGCTTATTATGGCGATCATATAGAAGGCAATGTTACGGTACAAGATTACGGCAAATACACCAATGCTACCGGTACGCTTGCGGAATCGCTCAACCATCCTCTGGCGAAACATATCAGACAGCTTAATTTAATCAGAAGAGCTGTTCCCGCCTTGCAAAAAGGCCAGTATTCCACAGAGAATGTGTCGGGCGATCTGGCGTTTAAGAGAAGATATACCGACAGCGACAAAGGCATTGACAGCTTTGCATTGGTCACGATTTCGGGCAACGCCACGTTTACCGGCATTCCCAACGGAACCTATGTGGATGCAGTGACTGGTGATTCCAAAACTGTTACTGATGGCAAGATTACCCTGACATGCTCTGGTAAAGGAAATGCACGGGTATATGTATTGAATGGCAGAGGCGGAATTGGAGAAACGGGAAGCTATTTGAAGTAAACTGTAGAATTAGTTAACTGAAGCAACCTCAGTTCGGTACTGCATCGTGAAAAGGTTGCTTTCTAAGTCATGCAACGACTCAGAAAGCAACCTTTTTCATCGAGTTATTCAGTTTGCCAGATATCTTTCAATTTCCAGTATGTCAATTCATTTATTATAGCCTCTCCGCCCTCCGATACGAGTTCTATGCCTAGCAGTTTTTCACTTGGATAGATACGACTGGTCATCGTAGCTTCCCCTTCATTCGCAAATATTTCAATGGAAGAGCGATCCAGAAATACATGCAACGTCAACTGTCCCTCTGCACTTAAGGTTGTTTGACGTACTCCATCCGTTTTCTTGCCTGATTTAGAGCAATCAAGCATAAGTTTCTGACCCAGGATAGAATAAGTAATAACTGTCTCCTCTTCACCTGTTCCGCGAAGCTTCAAGCCTACCAGGTCTGAACTTGACTTTGTCAGGTCGAACACGACCTTCACTTCAAGCAGATCCGCTTCAACTTCCGCCAAGTAACTTCCACAAATAGCGTGAGATTGGTACAAAACATGTTCGCTTTGACGAAGCAACTTCATTTCCTCTACTGGATTCATCAGCAATTTATTATTGGTGCCCAACGTAATTACACGTGGGATCGTCAGCGCTCCGGACCAGCCGTCTGCTTTTGTCGGCATATCCGATTCCCACATATCCATCCAACCAATCGCAATGCGGCGACCTTGATCATCTAGAAAAGTTTGAACCGCATAGAAGTCATGACCGTTATCCAACTCGATGAACTCTCCATGCTTATATTCATTACTATCATAATTATATTCGCCAACATAATATCCCGTCTGGAACAAGTTATTGTACTTATCTCCTTGTGCTTCGATACCTTGTGGGGAGAACATGAATATATGCTTATCGTTCAGTTCAAAGAAATCAGGGCACTCCCACATGAAGCCCATATTCTTATCTCCCTGCAGAAGCACACCATGATAGGTCCAAGTTCTAAGATCAGGAGATGTATATAGAATAACACGCGGCAGATCTTCTTTCGTGCTGTTACCTAGGATCATGTACCATGTATCCTCATGCTTCCATACCTTCGGATCACGGAAATGCTGGGAGCTATCTGTCGGAGGTTCAGCGATTACGGGATTCTGCCTTAGTTTTGTAAAATGAATGCCATCTGTGCTTACTGCCACATTTTGATTTTGGAAAAAGATATTATTGGGTTGATCAATATAGTGATGGCCAGTATAGATCAATGTCAGTTCGCCGTTATTATCTACTGCGCTTCCTGAAAAGCAGCCATCAAGATCACACGCATCTCCTGGTGCTAATGCAATCGGACAATACTCCCAATGTACAAGGTCTTTACTCTTCACGTGACCCCAATGCATTGGACCCCAGTTCTCATTATAAGGATGATGCTGATAGAAGGCGTGATATTCACCTTTAAATTGAATTAATCCATTGGGGTCGTTAATCCAGTTTGCTGGTGCCATAATATGATAACCTAATCGATACCGCTTGTTCATTTTCGCTTCTGCCTGTTTTAATGCTTCCTCAGCTTGCTTCGTATTGTTAATATATGTGCTGTTCATTTGTCTTCCTCCTATGCTGTTTTCATATGCTTGTTAGGCTTGGGATCCAGCTTTTTCGGTTCTTTCTTTAAGGTAAAGATTGAGATGGTTGTAAAGGCAAATACGAAAACACCCATAATTACGTACGTATTTGCAAAGCCTCTAATGTCATAAGACATACCGGCGATTGGCGAGAAGATCGAAGCTCCTACCTGACTCGTAAACTGGTATCCCACCAGATACAAGATTGAGGACAGACGCGTATCGAAATTAGCTGCCAAGTACTTAAATACGGAGATCAGCATGATTGGCAGTTCCAATGCATGAATCAATTTCATAGCTGAGATACCGTAAGGTCCTATAACTAAGCCTGAACCCATGATCCGGAACGCCATCAAGAATCCTGCCAATATCAGACTTTTCTTTGCTCCAATTTTGTTGACAATGAAAGGCGCTAAGAACATCATGCCTGCTTCCAGGAATACTTGTAGAGAATTTAAATAACCGTAAACTTGATTGCCTAAAGCAACCGTGGAGAACGTCGATGAAAAGTAATTCGGAAACTGCTGATCATACACATTGTAAATACAGGTAACACCAAGAACATATAAAATGAAGAACCACAAATGCTTATTTGCAAACAAATAGCCGATTTGCTTAAAGTTAACAGATTCTGCTCGTTCCACCTCAGATTCTGTCATTTCAACTTTAATTGTCATCATAATGATAAACAGAATGACAGCAGATACTGATGCAATCCAGAAGTTAATGTTAGGGTTGATATTGAAGAGCTGACCAGCGAAAAATGTTGCTGCTGCCCAACCTAGCGAGCCCCACATACGAGATTTTCCGTATTCAAAGTCATATTTTCGGCTGATTTTCTCTACATAAGATTCGATAGCTCCGATCCCCGCCAAAAAAGCAATACCCAAGTATAGCCCGCCTACAATGGCGCCGAGAAACACATTGTATTGAAGCAACGGCCCATAGATAAAAATATAGAAAGGGCCAACAAATAAAAGTAAAGAGCTGATTAGAAATAAAATATGCTTCTTCAACCCGATTTTATCAGATATATAGCCGTAAAGCGGTTGCATACATAGTGCAAAGATAGCGTTTACAGTAAAGATAACACCTGTTTCAGCACCATTCAGACTGATTTCTTGCCCTAGCCAGATGGAAAACAATGAATAACTTGCTGACCAAGTAAAGAAAAAAAAGAAGAAATAGGCACTTAGTTTCCAGTACATGCTCTTTGACTTTCCCATATTGAACGCTCCTCTTAGTTGAACATTTAATGTAAATGAAAGCACTTTCGTATTTACAGACTGATTATATGTCAACCGCTTTCATATGTCAACCGCTTGACATATCTTCGAAAGAAAAAGAGCTCTCCTCTTTGATTTCAATTACTCCAATAAGGTTAGCTCCACCTTATACATAATGCTGAAAACTATGGAAATTGTATTAAGCTGTACTAGCTTCAATAAGTTTCACGGGTAGATAGGTTTCTCGCGGGACATCACTGAAGCCGCCTTCAATTTCTTTAATAAGTAACTCTATGGAAGATTTCGCGATCTCCTGTATTGGTTGCTGAATTGTTGTTAATTCAGGAAGAAGATTACGGGTTGTTTCTGTTCCGTCATATCCAATTACGCGGATATCTTCAGGAACCCGTTTTCCTCTTCTTCTTGCTTCAGCAATAAAAGACGCAGCCACCATGTCGTTACTCGCGAACAATCCATCTACTTCAGGATGTTCATCAAGTAAGCGTTTAATCGGTTCATCGTGATTCTGTTGGTGAAAGGGATCATGTACTTCATAGGTAATTGCCTCTCGACCATACTGTTCCATCACATCTTCATATGCTTTTCTTCTTAAGCTTGCTGGTGTTTCCAATTCAACAGGACCATTGATGTGCAAGATATGCTTGCATCCCTTTCCAATAAGCAGCTCTGACGCCAGTTTTCCGCCCATATAATTATCTGATCCTACAACTGGGATTGAATCGGATAGGAAACGATCGATGGCAATGACGGCAATATTCTTCTGTTCATAATTTACGATACCTCGGTTGTGTGTACCAACGATAATACCATCAACTTGATTTCGCATAAGCATATCTACATATGACTCTTCTTTATCCAACTGATTCAAACTGTTACAAAGCAACAGCTTATAGCCTAATGACGCACAGATATTCTCTATATGAAAAGTCAGCTCTCCGAAAAATGGGTTGCTTGTAGTTGGAATGATTAATCCAATCAGATTTGTTCGTTTACTAAATAATGACCGAGCCACATCATTAGGAAAATAATTTAGCTCCTGCATCGCTTTATGAACTTGGTCCTTCGTTTCTTGACTGATATAGCCACGATTATTAAGTACGCGAGAAACCGTAGTCGGTGAAACTCCAGCTAATTGTGCAACATCATTAAGTTTTGGTTTCATTGATTCAACCTGCCTTCTCTCCATGCCAAGTTTCCAATTATTCTATTATTTTAACATGGTTAAACGTGAAAAAACATGTCTCCAGCCTTCCGTGCTATATTTACAGTGACATCGTCGATCTTGTATACGAATTTCAAGCAAGACATAAAAAAGTCGAGCATAGGGAATAAATTAACTCCCTGCTCAACTTCTGCCCTGCCAATCATTACCCTTAATCTGCTATTTTTATCTCTAAAAGTTCTTAGTATTTAACTCCTCTAAAGATATTTGTGTAATCACTTCAAAACCTTTGCCTACTCCATAAGGCTTTATAACGATAGTTCCCATATCTGAAATTTCGCCTAAACCAATCCCCTTTGGGAAACTATGGGCGATAATGACCCTATTACTACCAGGGGACGGTTGGATTTCCAAGATTGATTTGAGAGAACTTAATATCCATTCCTGTTCTATCGGGTTCAAAACGCCGCTCAATCGATAAATTTGATACCAAAAAGGATTAACTTGAACATTCTCCCATCCGAAAGCTAAAGCAGTCGTTTCCTGGGTTCTGCAAAAAGGACCAGCGATAATTGGAAGTTCAAGGGGGATGCGTAAGCTGCGTAGTAATTCTCCATAGGCTATAGCCTGTCTTTTACCTTTTTCAGAAAGGTTCCTTTGGGTAGAGCAATTCTGGAAGTTAAGGTATGGTTGATCTATTCCCTCTGTTGCTTCTGCATGCCTCGCATAGAGAATATATCCGCCTTGTCGAAGTGAGTCTACCAACGAAAAGTTGGACAGTACCGCCTCTTGAATAAGAAGAATTCGTCTTAATACACCGTGTTCACGCAGCAAGTCTTCAGTAGGTGAAATCATTTCCGATTCTGTTACATTTTCACCGGATAATGGCATCAGGTCACTTCCCCACGTTTAGGCTTTTTTACAGATCTTTTGGCGTCTATACAGCCTATTCGTGAAGCGACAAATAAATACGATCATGCTAAAAATCAAGAACTGCCTTGAGTACAGGGAGTCAACATTACTATCTTGAAAGCTCCGTGGATATAACAGCATACAATTACTCTTTTACTGATCCTACAACAATTCCAGTCACAAAATATTTTTGAAGCAGCGGATAAATCAGCAGTAGCGGGATGACGGCGACTACGATTTTTGCAGCATTTAGATTTTTGTTTGAAATTTCAGTCAGGTTGCTGAGTTGTGCTGAGTTGGTGCCGGATTGAAGAAGCTCCGCAATATTCACATTAAGGGACTGAATATAAGTCATTAACGGATAATTGCTGACTTGGGTCATATAGATCAGTCCGCTGAAGAAATCATTCCATGTTCCCACAATACTGAATAGTGCTACCGTCGCCAGCGCAGGGATGGACACGGGCACATACACTTTGAACAGGACCTGCAGCGGACTCGCTCCATCGATGAATGCTGCTTCTTCAAGGGCCTTAGGTACAGCAGAGAAGAAGTTCATGACAAGGATGACACTGAATATAGGGACAGCTCCTGGTAGAACAAGCGACCAAATTGTATTGAGCATATCGAGGTTTTTGATCAGCAGATAACTTGGGATCATCCCGCCACTGAACAGCATGGCAAAAATCATGATATTCATATAGATGTTTCTGCCCCTAAATTCCCTTTTCGACTTGGAAAGCGGGTAGGCCATTAGAACAATAAGAATCATGTTGAGAAGAAGTGTGAGCACAACACGTAGAACAGATATGCCAAAGGAACGCCAGAACTGAGCATCATCGATAATTTTCGTATACGCCGCGGTTGTAAAATTGACCGGTATGAGACCTACAGCATTAGCTGACACGGCCTCGCTGCTGCTAAATGAAATCGCAACGATATTCCATAATGGAAGGAGGCAGATCAATGCCAGCAATATGACAATGGTATAGATGACTAACCCGCCAATTCGACCTTTTGGGCTCTTAGAATATGACACAGGGTTTGCCTCCTTAAAATATTTTACGGTCAGTGTATTTTTTGGCCAATTGGTTGGCGGACAATAGCAAAACAATACCGATCACTGACTTGAACAGGCCAACAGCCGTACCGAAACTATATTGTCGCCCAACGAGTCCAATCCGATATACATAAGTATCCAGAATATCTCCCGACTCATAGACAACTGGATTATACAGATTATAAATTTGATCGAAGCCTGCGCTCAAAATATTGGTTAGACTCATCACTCCCATGAGCAGGATAATAGGCAGCATGCCTGGCAACGTAATATGCCATACCTTTCTCCACCAGCTGGCTCCATCCATTCCTGCCGCTTCATACAGACCTGGATCAATTGAAGTAATTGCAGCTAAATAAACGATGGAACTGTAACCAAACTCCTTCCACACGTCTGTTCCAATGATCAGCGGCTGGAACCAGGTGTTGCTGCCGAGAAAATTAATATTCTCCAGACCGAAAAAAGCCAAAATTTGATTCACAATTCCATCCAAACTGAACATGTTAACAACCACAGACGCTAGAACTACCCAGGATAGAAAGTGTGGCAGATAAACGATTGTCTGTACGGTTTTTTTAACGAATCTAATGCGGATCTCATTTAACAAAATGGAAAAAATGATAGCCATCAGTGTTCCCAATAGAATCTTGGCAATGGCAATCACCAACGTATTACTAAAAACCTGTGCGATGTCCGGCAGCTTAAACATATAAATAAAGTGCTTCAGCCCTACAAATTTAGAGCCAAACATCCCCTTGGCTGGTATATAATCCTGAAACGCCGTAATGACACCGACCATCGGAACATAGCTGAATACAAGCAAAAATAAAATACCTGGAAGCATCATCAGATGATACATGGCACCCGTGCCCAATCGGCTTTTTGCATTATTCCCCTGTTTCATGGAGGGACCCCTTTCCTAAAGCAGGGCTGCGTATTCGCAGCCCTGCTTTCAGTTCATGATTGTTTATTTTTTGGATGCAACCTCATCTTTAATTTCCTGAATTACCTGATCACCGCCTTGCTTCTTCCAATTGCTAACGAATGTATCGAAGTAATTCAGAGGTTCTGCACCTGTCACGATTTTGATGAAAGATTCCTGCTCCATCTTGGTCAGATTAGCCCAGGTCTGTTTCATGCTTAGTGTAGTTCCGGAGAAAGCGGGTGTCATCCATACAAATTTGTTTTCCCGTGTCAGTTTGTCAATGAGTCCCACTCCATTAATACGCGAGTGATATTTCGACCAGGCTGTTACGTTATCCGTATCCATATTGCTCAAGTAAGTTTGGATACTTTTAATATTGTTCTTTGATTCTGTTGTCCGGACCTGATCCAAACTTATCTCTCCTTTAATCCCGCGAACGATATCAGAGTAGTCATCCAGTAACGAGGTAGCCGAGTTGACTTCAATATTAAACGGTCTGGTAGAACCGTCTACGCCGTTCTCTTGATACTTGGCAGCTTCTGGCATAGTTGTGCCCACATTTTTATCATTTGCCAGTTTATCGTAGAAAAGGTTTACAATTTTAACGGCGAGTTCTGGGTGTTCGTATCCTTTTCTTACAACGATAAACTGATTAGCAGGATTGGCGTGTGCCACGTTTACCTTTCCATCTGCATCCTCCAAAGTGTAAGCCATGAATTTCGCATTCTTATCCTTCTGCTTCACATTGCCCAGACCCCAGTCGGGAATATGCCATGGTGCAAAAGCAATACCGCATTGGCCGTTGGTGTACAGTGCCGTAATATCATCAAATGTGCGTGTTCCAAATTGCGGATCGATGATGCCTCTCTTGAACCAATCTGCCATGACGCCTAGCATCTGCTTGGTTTCCTCTGTTGTTGAGCCATAAACAATGCTGCCGTCTTTAGCCTTCATCCAGTACTGAGGGAATGAACCCTTCGTTGAGGCAACTCCAAGCATGGTATAGGCAGAACCATTATAGTCAGTTGTATTCAGGGTGTTCACAAAGGGTATGCCTACCGGTTTCCCGGTTTGGCCCGGATCTCTTTTCAAGAATTCCTCGGCCGTTTTCTCCACATCGTCCAGCTTGATGGCACCATCTCCGTCTGCGTCAAGCTGGATTCCCAGTAGATCCAGCCAATCCTGACGAACCCAGACCATGGTTGGTGCGGAATCTAGAGAAGTAGCTGGAAGCGCCATTAAACGTCCATCTATCGTCGCATTGTCTAACGCCCGACCCTCATAAGAGTCGTAAATATTCTTGATATTATCTGTGGCATACTGTTTGTAAATTTCCGTCATATCTTCAATCAGATCATTATCTACCAGCTCTTTGAGTTCATCCTTGGAATCGACACGCATCATGTCAGGCAGTTCTCCAGAGGCGATGGCGAGCGAAACCTGACGGCTGTAATCTTCTCCGTTGGCTTCAAATTGGTCTTTAATCTGAGCGTTAAACGCTTTTTTGACCAGTCGAGTATACGCATTGTTCTCATACGAATCTCCAGCCGGCAGTTTCGGGTTGGCCGTAGTCACACGACCCATCGTGACGGTTATTTCGTCTTTATAAGCACTGAATGGGTCTCCGGGTGTTACCTCATATTTGCCCGCTTCCTTCGCAGTGGGAGGGTTGGATGAAGCCCCACAGGCTGCAAGGGTTGAAATCATCAGGGCAGATATCGACAGCACGGCCAGACGTCTCGTCAACAATTTGCTTTTTGCGGACCATTTAGTTGTCATCTCATTCGATTCCCCTTCGTTCTGAATATTTCTCTATCATTGTTGTTTACGCTTTCATTATAAAACTAGGTGAAGACAAAACAGGATAGGGATTGGACGTCTGTTTGGATAGAAAAATGTATGCGGTTTCATGATAGTCCATGAAGCCATAGTTGACTTGTAAGCATTTATCCTACCTACTGACATACAACTGTCTATCCTTACTTACTAACCAAAGTGAAGCACAAAAAACCGGCATCTCCTAAACAGGAATCTGTCGGCTTGACTAATGGAATTATAAAAGAGTACGCTTTTTATCCCCTCTGCCCAGCTGTCGATATTCACTTGGCAGCAGGCCTGTCAATTCACGAAAAATTCGGCTAAAATATTTTTCATCCGTATAACCCACTCGCTCCGCAATCCAGAAAATCGTGTTATTTGTATTCAATAAATACTCTTTTGACTTCTCTATTCGTATAAAACGGGAGTACTCATTAAAGGTTTTCCCCATCAGATCCTTAAAGCATTGACTGAAATAGCTTCGGCTAATGTTTAGTTGCCGGGACAGACTTGAAGCTGTAAAAGCCTGATCCAAATCATTTTGCATGATCATAATTGATTTTTTGACGGCGTCTACAATCTCCTGTGAATACGAAGTCTGTTCATCTGCCTTACGAATGGCCACAGAGGTCTGCTTGATCCAAGCTTCTACCTCAGACCAGGATAGAAAAGAATGGGTCATTGAGATTCTACCCAGCTTAGTTTGGGCAAAAAGGTGATTCCATTCCATAACGATCGAGTATAGCAATCCCATCAGCTGGCTTTTATGCAGTCTTAGTGATTTAAACTGTTCAATCAGTTGGTTGTAGTAACTGTCGTTATGAGTCCATGGTGATAGAAACCAACTTTGCTTAATTCGATCCATGTCTTCATCCTGCGGTTCTATTGGAATTGAGTCCCCCACATTCATCGAAACGAATATGACAGGATCATAAGGGTCGTATGCGTAGAATAAGGACGTTTCTGTATAATTCACAATCCAATTTTGGATTTGCGACCATGTTCGCTCTTGTACATCGGATATAATTAGCAAGGCGCCTTGGGAAACTTGATTCAGGTATTCCTTAAGTTTATGGAACAGCTGATCCTCTACGTCCATGGGTGCCACCCACATCCAACTATTCCGCTCAACCTCCCATCGGATCTCTTCTCCACTGGATGTCGGTTCAATCGGCCAGCTCTGTCCTAACTTGCGCCCCAGTGAAACAAGTGCATACACATGGCGATAGTGGACATTGGTCTCACTTAGCAGCGGCTGCTTTCCTTTTCTATTCGCCAGCTCGTCAATTCGGGTATGTATTCGATGCAGCACATGTTCGAATTGTTCCTTCTCAAGCTGTACCTTGGCTATATAGTCAATAGCTCCCAGCCTGAGCGCTTCCTGGATATAATCGAAATCTTGATGCAGTGTTAATACGACAATATGAAGCTCTGGATAGAGTTGCCTTGCAGCTCGCATCAGTTCAATACCTGACATCACCGGCATCGCGAGATCCGTCAACATCAGATCAACTGGTTGAGATTTCAGAAAATCGAGTGCTTTCAACCCGTTGCTTGCTTCTCCTACAACTTCCATATTGAACTCATTCCATGGCATCGCGGAGCTTATGCCTTTTCGTACCAATTTGTCGTCATCCACAATCAATACTTTAATCATCCCCGAACATCTTCTCCTTTGATAGGAAGTATGAGCAGAATACTTGTCCCTGTACCCAATTCACTTTCGATCACCAGTTGTGCTTGATCTCCGTACTGTGCCCTCAGCATGCGGTGAACATAATTGAGTCCGATGCCCATCCCTACTTTTTTATGTTCTGCTATACGATTGTTCAAGAGTCTTTGAATCGCTTCCTCGGTCATGCCGGCTCCATTATCCTGTATCAGAATATTCAGCGTTTTGGTGAGTGTAACTTCAATTTGAATAAATCCTTCGTCACTCAGTCCATGATAGAGAGAATTTTCAACCAACGGTTGTAGAATAAAACGAGGCACAGGTATTTGAAGCACATGGTCATCCGCTGAAATACGCACGTCAAATTCAAAGTCATATCGAATTTGCTGCAGGATTAGATACTGTCTTAGCGCGTTAATTTCCTCTTCCATCGTCGATACTTGCCCTAATTTACCCAAATTGTAATACAACAGCTTGTTTAAAGATTGTACCAACTTGTCAATCTCTCCTTGTCCATTCATGACGGCCAGCCAGTGTACAGTATCTAGCGTATTCATCAGAAAGTGAGGATTGATCTGATATAACAATTTTTCTACTTCCAAATCTGCACGGATCTTCTCTTTCTGCTGCACTTCCTTGAACAGGTCACCGATTTGATGCTGCATATTTGAGAATTCGCCCAATAGAAAATCGAACTCGGGAATGTGAGTTCGGGTCTGGCTGCCTGCCTTTTGTGGATTCTGAGACATTCCGTTAATTTCCGAATGGAACAGACCGAGTGGCTTGTAGACCATCTTCCACAGAAGCCAAGCAAGAAATACAGTAAAGCCGAGAAAAAATAAAGCGACCAGTACTATTTGAAGCAACCACTGGTTTTTCTCCTGTTGATACTTAGCCTGCGAAATTACCGAGATGACGCTCCAATTCTGAGCGGAGTCCTCCTTAAACCAATGGTAGTCACGGGATATTCCGTCTTTTGCAGCACTTTTCGATAAGCTGGAGAAATTCTCCCCGACTTTCATCGTCTCTGGAATTTCACTGTAAACAATTTGGCCCTCACCATTCAGGATCAAATGCGATAAAGCTCCTTGGTATTGGTTGTAACCTAGTATATCCTTTGTAAGACGAAAGCCGGATTCGACGTAAATATATACATCGTCCCTTTGAGGCAGTTGTACCTTTCGCATGGCAGATAAAACGAGCTGGTCATTAAATCGGTTCATACTGATATGGGGACCATAGTACACAATGCCATAAGATTTGAAAAGCACAGGCAAAGACTCAGGAGCAAAACGATCTTTGATGGGAAAGTTAGCGAACTGTGTAGCGCCTTCTTTCTGGAAATAATATAGGGTCAAGCCTATATTCGGATTAGTAAACGTTACAACATTTAACTCATTCTTTAATTCATCTCTAGCCTCAATCAATTCAATTATATTGGAGGAAGGTTTCAAGACTTCATCCAGTTTTTTGCCTAAAGTACCGCTATATGATAATTGCTGAGTAACATGATTCAGATTGGTAATTGAATTTTCCAGTGATGAAGTTACCTGTTGTAGATTGCTCCTAATTCCATCATTGATTTTATTCGCAAAAATAGAGTCAATGGTATAATAAGAAATTGCAAATATACTGATAAAGGGAATAAACGCGCTAAGAAAAAACAATAAAAACATTCTTTTTTTTAGTGTCATTCCGACCCATTCTCCTAGGGACTCTCCCATCTCGGCGTGGTCCAATTCTGTTCATAATTATAGATTGATATTCCAATATGTCAAACGCTTACATGGAATTTACGGCAATCGAAGTAAGTTCTATTTTCGACGTGATACAACTTGTAGCGATAAAAAAAAGCCGCTAAATTAGCGACTTTCAAAGGAGCCATATGCCTACACATTGGATCACCATTAAATGTATGCGATTATTGCATATAGCGTCCGCCATCCATGACAATGGTTTGTCCAGTGAGATAACCAATTTTCGGATTGGCCAGCTGGAGCACAAGCTCCGCAACTTCAGATTTTTTGCCCAAGCGCCCCAGCGGCGTATTCCCAATAATCCCTTCCATCACAGCGTCATTTAACGAATCTGTCATTTCCGAAGCGATCGGGCCTGGCGCGATCACATTCACACTAATATTGTATTTCGCCAGCTCACGGGCTGAGGATTTAGTTAATCCGATCAATCCAGCCTTGGAAGCGCCATAATGAGGGCCGAAGCTTCCTCCCGTTAAGGCCGCTACAGAGGAAATATTAATAATTCTACCTTCTTCGCTTTTTTTAAGCAGCGGAATAGCATATTTGGTACACAAAAATGCTCCGGTAAGGTTAATCGTTAAGGTATGATTCCATTCTTCTAGCGTCAGCTGTTCAATGGGTTGGGGAACTCCAATCCCTGCATTGTTAACTAAAATGTCCAGTTTCCCATAATACTTTTCAATCTCCTCAAAAGCCCGAAGAATACAGGACTCGTCTCTCAGGTCAAGCTGTACCAATAACCCGTTTCGATTGTTTTTTTTGATGGTATCCAACAGATGAGTTGCTTGCTGCTTATTACTATGATACGTAATCACTACATCCATATCGGACTCAGACAACTTTTGAATGATTTCCTCACCGATACCTCTAGAGCTGCCTGTAACTAATGCCACTCTGTTATTTTGCAACATGTTCATCCTTTCAAGCAGGTTTGGTTTAAGGCGTATACATTCCACCGTTCACGTCCAGAACTGCTCCTGTAATATATTGATTTGCTTCTGAACCCAGAAAATAAACAGCCTCGGCTACCTCTTCCGGCGTCCCCAAACGAAGTAATGGTATACCGCTCAGCACCTCGTGATTAATCTTCTCTTCACGATTTTTCCATCTATGAAGGATGCGATCGGTTCCGATAATTCCAGGGCATACTGTATTCACCAGAATTCCATGCTCGGCAAATTCATTGGACAAATGCCGGGAAACAGCAATGACAGCCGCTTTGGACGCCGAATAATCCGCACCTACATTTTTTAGCGTTTTACGGGCAGATATAGAAGATATATTCACAATTTTTCCACTCTGATTTCTGTTCATTACGGGAAAGCAAGCTTGTGTCAGCTGAAGAACAGGCTTTAAGTTAAAAACAAAAGATGAGTTAAAGCTTTCCCATGAAATATCATGAAAAGGCGTCCGTTTCTCTTGAGAACCGCCTACATTATTGACTAAGGTCAGATGCGTTTCTGTGTCGGGTACATAATCAGCAAGCTGATCCTTCAACTCTTTTTGGTCATGCAGAAGATCCACACACCATGTTGTTATCGAAGCAGCTTTTTCTGTGGAAACCTCTGCTTGTAATTGCTCTAAAGCGTTAAGATCCCTATCAACTGCTATACATGTATATCCTTCTGCGACATATTTATAGAGCGTGGCTTTCCCGATCCCTCTGGCTGCACCGCTAATTATGCATATTTTTTTCGCCATGGTAATGATCTAGCCCCTTAATCCCTTGATGCCAATCGCTCGAACAGGTGAAGCTTCTACATCGGAAATTTTGATAGGCAGGGCTACGAATAAAGTGTCAGAGTCGAGCTGATATAAATTAAATAAATACTCGCATAGAACCGCGCCCTGTGAAACTATATTTTTATGCACCACAAAGTTTTTCTCAGCAGGTTTCTCAGTTTGAAAATCCAGCCCTATGAAAACAGGATTTAAGGAGGCAATATAAGCCGCAGCCTCTGCACTGAGCCACGGGGAGCGATCCCAAAAGCCTTCCTTTCCCCATTCTCTATCATCGTAGCCTGTATGGAATAACAGAATTTCGCCTTCTTCTATAGTGAGAGGAGCCAGTCTTTGCTTAAGGAGATCTGCTGAAATTTCGGTTTGATTTGGTATATCGGTCAGGTCAATCAAAACGGGATACCCTACAAAGTGTTGTAGAGGAACCCGGTCGATTGTTTTTCCATCACGAAATACATGGTCGGAAGACTCCACATGAGTGCCATTATGTGCGAACAAAGATACAATGGTAAAGCGTCGTTTCCAGTCTGCGGCCGTCATCGTTTCCGGAGCTACTTCATCAAACGTAAACTCTGGAAACCATTTCGCACTATATTTAGGCATCCCTTTGGAAAAAGCAATAGATAAATCAATCAACTCAAGTTTTTTAGATGTTTGAATACTCATATTTTCCCTCCTAAATTACACCTTTTGAAATAAAAAGATGTTCTGTAATAAAGCCGTCGTGAGGAACCATATCGTGAGTAGTCCATGTCGGTGCATTATTGATCACTAATTTTTTAATCGTCGGTTCGGTAATAGCCCAATGGATTAAATCCTGATCCTCCGTTAGCAGACTTAGTGCCAAGGTAGATTTCAGAGTTTGGCGGACCTCATCTGGTTCAGCTGTGTATACCCAGCTACAGGCAAAGGGCAGCTCCATATGTCGAATATGATCGGGTAGATGATTGATATGGACCAATAAGGGAGAAAGCGCGGCGGTACCGTCTCCATAGTCTATAATCCATTCTTCATCCTTGACATTTTTCCAAAGGATGTCGGTGGAATGAAATATTTGGTGAACATAGTCTCTAATCGCATAGGCTTTATCTGACGCAAATACGGGAAGATCACTTGTATAATCTAGCAAACCATTCGAGCCATACCCGTTTAGCTGCTGCGCGATTTCATCTAGCTCATGAAGATGAGCTTTATTCACGACAATCCCACTTGCATTGGTACACTTCATTCCTCCACCATCTACGATGGAGCGAACAATCACATCTCTCGCTTGATCATATGCAGTAAGGTCGTGATTACTTGCCTCAAAGTGCCAGTATACTTTTGAATAGCCCGGTCCTCGTGTAATTACTTTTGGATTGCTTTTGTATTGCTCGACTGTATTACGATCTCCAAATACGAGTGCAAGATCACCTGCGTCTACGATGGCTTGGACTATAGAATGATCTCCAGGAACCAGCGCAATCATAAAGGGAGAGATTCCAGCAGCTAACAGGCAACGGATCAGGCGGTAAGGTGTAAAAGGATCCTTTGCACTAGGCCGCAATAAAATTTTATAACCTGCTGCCAGCGCTTCAATCCAGGCTTTGTGCACAGCCGGATTATTACCGGGCGCGATAACAGATAAAATTTGGCCTTTCGGTACCCAATAGGCTGTTTTATTTTTCCGTGGTGCATCTTCCGTATATATAGGAGCCAAATTTGGAGCACTTCCGATAATATACTGTTCAGCTGTAGACAAGGCATGACTTAATTCTTTTACCGAGGATTCAATCGCCTTCAGCGGAACGCCTGATATCAAATGCACATAGCGTACATAATCTTGTGGACTCTCTCCATCTAGCGTAGCTGAACCAAATAAATCGGCAGCTTTTTTGAAAGCTTTATGGATATCAGCCAACGCTTGCTTCGGAGTTGCTTTTAGCTCATGAGCGATTCTCGATATGAGGATGGACGGGAGCTCATCTATTTCACCTAGAGATAAACCTTGCAGAGATGTTAAATCTCTTCTATGCTTCGACTCGTATCTCGCTCCAGACCATATAAAAGGAATATGCATAGGTTAATAAACCCCTTCGAAGATTTTCTCTTTCACATTTTCCATCGGCCTCACATCGGCTACGCCATCCCAAGTATAACTACCTACAGGAGCAACGCGCAGGGCCTGATCCCGCTCGAGGCGTGATGGGATAAACAATTCAGGAGAGAATAAAGTCAACTTGACTTGTCCATAGGTGTTATATGGTGTTAATACTCTGTGATTCTCTTTATCCACTAATTGAACAATAGAAAAGGGATGTAATGTTTGAAAAACACAGGCTTTAGGATCGTCTTTGAATTTTTGGCGCTGAGGTGCGATGCCCATTAACGTATTTCCATACAACCCGATGAAGCGGGCTTCTGGAAAAATGAAAGTTTCCAGCGCATCCAGTGTGCCTTCATCAATAGAGGTACCTGCCCAAATGATAACTTTAATTTTCTTCTGAATTAAGGAGGACAGCTTTTCATTGTTACTCATCGCCTCCAGGAGCGCCGGAGTTGCAAATAAAACTTCTATATTTTGCGTTTCCAGCACCGTAGAAACCTGCTCTAAAAGATGTTGTATGTAGGCCTTAACAACATCGAATTCTCCATTTTTGGAGCACTTTTTTACCCACCGCGGATCAAAATCAATATAGTAGCACAGCTTGGAAAGGTAGGTTGCCATCCGTCCAATCGAACGGCCTACGATATGGGGTCCCGTAGGGCCTACATGCAGCCAGTGCCCTGTGCAATTTTCGAATACAGATTGATCATTCAGTTCTTGAAATACCCATTCAAGAGCTTTCTTTCTGGAAAGCATGTCGACGATCTTCTGAGGAGAGCCTGTCGTTCCCCCACTTTCAAACACTTCAAAGCTCCAATCCAATGTATGCATCCCTTTAGGAATCAATTTTTCCACGGGAATCCTTTTCATCTCTTCCGTATAGTCGGGAAACTCATCCAGATCCTGCAATGTTTGAATGTCATGCAGCGGGTTGAAAGGCAAGGAGGTGCGCTTTTCCAGCCAAAAGGGGGAGCCTGTATCTTCTGAAAAATGCCATTTTAAGGTCGCTTGGATAACATCATGAATTGAAGGCGGAGCCGATTTATTATATTTATAAATGTCCAACATGCAAACTTCCCCCTTTAGTTTCATTCGTAATTTCAATATTCCCGATGAACGGAGTCATTTTCGTTCTAGTTTCCTTCCATTCATTTTCAGGATTTGAATGTTCAACAATCCCGCCTCCAGCAAAAATATGTAACTTTCCATTTTCCAGATAAGCAGTTCGTATCGTTAGCGCAAAATTGGAATCGTCATTGGCTCTGCAATAACCAAAACCACCTGCAAAAAACTCCCGTTTGAATGCTTCAACCTCGGACAGCACGGGCTCTACTTCCAAACGCGGAACCCCCCATATCGTAGCAGGCGGATAAATGCTGCCGAGTACATCAAATGTAGAAACTTCTTTTTTTAAGGAAGCATACATATGAGTTTTCAAATGGAAGGCATACGGGGTTTTGAGAATATGTTTATCCTCACTGATAACTACATCCTTGTTAACCGCCAATTCCTTCAGATCGTTAACCATGAGACTGACAGCATATTGATGCTCCTTATTCTCCTTACTGTCATGAAGCAATTCAGCTATAATTTCCTCCTCTGTTTTGTGCCCGTATGCAATTTTGCGTGTACCTGCAAGCGGTTTACTAATCGCCTTCTGTCCCTTTTTAATAAGCAGTACCTCAGGCGATACACCAAACCACTCTTTTCCATCATTCCAACTAAAAAAGTAACTGTATTCCTGATAATTTTTTTGATTTATTTTCGAGAATAAGGGGATTATACTTTTCATTCCTTCTAATTGAATGACTGCCTTTCTGGTCACTACCACCTTGGCAAATTCCTTGTTACCCAGTTGATCTAAAATCTGATTCAGGTTATTCATATAGGTATCTTGATCAGGTATATAAGAAATCGACCCTTTGTATTCTTCCTGAATTGCCTTTTCTAAATAGCTAATGGTCTCTGAGGTAGGCAAGATTACGTCGTTAAACCAGCTAAGGACATCAAATTGATTTTCCGTTCCTTGAATAAGGATTTTGGGGAGGGTAAACACGGCAACTTCCTGCAATTCATCATGAATGGTTTCGCACATCCAGCCACCTAAAAATGACATATCCGCAAACTCTTCTGGGATTTGCATCTGAACTGTCTTCATCATTTCTGAAAGTTTATTAAAAATATCCTTATAAGGCATATGCGTTACATTCACATATTCGTTGATTTCAGAGAGCATTTTATTTTGAATATAGATATTCGTTTTTAACAGCGTTTTACTTGCTGATACTTTGATAGATACATAATTACCCAAACCTAAAATGATATGAGGTTTTCCTGACTCGTTTTGAGAGATAAAGACCGTTTTAAATTCTTCTGCGAACTCCGGATACAAAGACGAGAGCGCCTGCATCCAATATAAAGAGTTATTCACATTTAAATCCTCGATCACGATATTTCTTTTGGCTGTCAAATATTCTACACCAGGAATCGGAAAAATTTTTTTGATGTCCACAACCATTTTCCACTACCTCCTCGAGATTTTATATTTAAAGTGACCGTTTAGGGGAAGGGATGTTTTTCATATCTTTATTTTCTCTAAAGGTTTCCCCTCCAAGTGGAAAAGTTGAATGCTTTTAAAAATAGCCTGCTCTACCTGGTCTTCACTTTGTCCGTCGAACATAAATCGACCGCTGATATGGTAGTAGGAGCCGCTTCCATCCATGATATCTCCAGCATTAGGAATAACTTCTGAAAAGATTTCCGGAATTTGCTCCTTGAGGCTTGTTACATGGATGACTTCTAGCGGAGTATTCTGTGGCTCAGGTATTTGAAGAAAACCACCATGTATATTTAAATCTGCTTCAGGTACTCCCGTAAATGTGCCCAACAGGATTTTGACCGTTTCTTCACCGAGATGGATACCGAAGCGATCAAGTAAAAAGAATGGAATTTCCGCCCCGCCAAAACGTGCGCCAATTTCCAAAAACACCAATTCTTTTTCCTGTTTATGAATCAGCTCCATATGAAAGGAACCCTCACTTAATTCCAGGGCTTTTAACGAACGGTCTGTAAAATCAACAATACGCTGCCGAAGGTTCTTATCTTTAGTAATCAGAATGGAACCACACGGCTTTCCTTTGGAAAAGTCCAGGCAGCTACCTACATAGCGCGACACAGATATAAACTCGATTTTCCCTTTATTCACAATGCCATCGATATGAAAAATGGTACCCTCAACGAATTCTTCGGCCTCATAATCAGCCAAGGAAATGGTGGTTAGAAATTCTTCCAGATCTGCATCGGAATGCACTGATTTGACCCCTATGCTGGCTGCTGAAACTTTGGGTTTTAAGATAAGTGGATAATTCACTTTTTTAGCGAAAGCAAGGACTTCATCGGAGGTTGTAAAATCAATAAAATAAGGAGTACGTATAGAGTGTTCCTGCAATCTTTTCTTCATTTCAACCTTATTCCGGTACAATTGAACCTGTTGCTCATCTACACCCGGAATAGCGTACTTTGTTCTTAAAAATGCGGCAACGTCCATATCAAATTCGGATAAGCTAATGAGGTGATCAATTGGGCCATAGGTACTGACAACTTCAAACATAGCTTGATCCAATTCATCTTGCTGCTCCAGACGTTCGAATCGAACTATTTTAGCTGCTTGTTCTTTATACTCGGCAATATCCTTATATCCATTTTCATTCACAAAGTAGATAACATCGTTTTGTGAATGATCAATAACTGTGTTGTAGTTCATATAATTACCAAAGATTAAACCTCCAAAACGATGAATCACGACAATAACCTGTCTATCCTTCAATTCTCTCACTCCCATTTCAGTTCATTGAATAGTTAGCCTTCCAGAGCAATTGATTTAATAGATGCATTTCCTCTCTGGAATAAAAACAACAGCACCACTGCTTGTACCACGACTCCTAGAATTTGTGATATCCAAATACCATGCACATACAGGTTGCTAAAAGAAGACAGTGTAAATGCCCCTAAAAGAGTGACGGCAGTCCCTATTAATGTCACATAAAACATCGTTCGACTTTGACCTGAGCCTAAAAACACACCTCCGATACTTACTGCAAGCGAAAGAGGTAACAAATAGAGACTCATGTAATCAAGATAGATCATCCCCTCCTGAATGACTTGTTCACTATTCGTAAAGATTCGAAGTAAAAATGGAGCCAATACTAATAACAGTATGCCGGCTAGTAATCCAACGGTCCCGCCTAGCCAAAGCACCTTCTTACCGACTTTATGAAAACTTTTGCCTTCTCCTGCACCCAATTGGTAAGAGATTTGAATACTCGCTGCTTGCCGAACCGCGTAGAAAAACATCGTTATAAATACAATGATTTTCGTCCCGATGCCGTAGGCCGCCATGCTATAGACTCCAAAGGTTCCAATCAAGCCGATGAGAATCATGTTACTCCCCATACGAGCTATAAAGTCACCTGACATGGGAAGACCGATATTAAGAATATCTTTTACATTTTTCCGTGTTTTTGCACCATATTCAACCTCTTTTAATGTCTTGATAATATCGGATCGGTAGAATGTGTAGAAAGCAATCATCAAAGTGATTGTTCGCCCTAACACAGTAGCTAATGCTGCTCCTTGTACACCTAATTGGGGAAACCCCAGCCAACCGTATATAAAAAGCGGATCCAGCACGAGAATTAACAAATTAGACAATAACGCCATTTGCATCGGAAACTTTGTATTGCTGTAACCTTTGAATATAGAATCCACCATATTTTGCGCATAAAAAATGATGATTCCCGGAAATGAAATTGCCAAAAATGCTGTAGTTAAAATTAGCGTGTCTTTTTCTTCAGAGCTAGTGAAGAGACTCGCAATTTCAGCTCTGAATACATACCCCAATCCACCAACCAGCAGACTTATTACCGCCCACAAAATCCAGCTATCTCTGACTGCACTTTTTATAGAGGATAGATCTTTATTTCCCAAGTAGCGTGAAATCAGAACCGTAGTTCCTGCACTGGCAATGAGTATAATGGCAAGAAGTACATTTTCCAGACTGGTTGCGACCGTCACGGCTGCGACTGATGCACTACCTAACTGTGCGACCCAAAAAATATCAATAATTCCCGCTATAACCCCGGCTAACAGCTCAAAGTAAATGGGATAAGCCAGCAAACCTAGGCTCTTCCGTTTTTTAGACAGTTCCACTTACTCCACCTCTACTGTCTTACCGCTTTGTTGCGATAAAATAATATTCCCTAACTCTCTTACTGTAAGCGACTTGTGAAAATCCTCCAGTTTAATTCGGACCTGAAAGTTTTGTTCAATCTGAACAAGGAGACGCAGGGAATTGAAGCTATCCCAATTTTCAAGAGTATCCAGTCGAGTATCTTCTTGAACTTCCGTATCCGTATTTAATACATCTGTCACCAGTTCCTGAAGTTGCAGATCAAAGTCAGACATTGTGCATTTCCCCTTTCTCACTGTGGACTTGTATCCAGGCTGGCTGTAGCGAACCTGAAATCGGCAAATTTATTCGGTATTGAGCATGTTCATCTTCTTGACGAATCATATGGAAGCCAGCATTTGTATAGAAATCAGATACGATATGATTTTTAGAAGTATGGCGATACTCCGCTTCAATATATTGAATGCGGGAACGCATAGCCTCATCTATTATATATTGAAGAACCGCGTATTCGATTTTACGTGAGAACACACGACAGCTCATCATAAAATTCTGGATCACCCAATGATTCGGCTGCTTGTTAATCCAGACTCCCCCAATAATTCCTTCCTGTCCGAAACGGTCCTTGCTGGTAAAACCAAGCAAGCTTACCAGTCCTTCTTTTTGATTTTGTAGATTGTAGGCTTCGGTATATTGATCTTTGGTCATGTTAAACTGGTTCGTCCGCAGATTTAGCTGCATCAAACGCGGCATAGAATACTCATCTGCCTCAAATATATTTACGACAATCTCCAGCTGCTTTAAGTATTCTTCCGGAGAAGAAAAGGATTTGGAAAACGCTTTTCTTTCAACCTGCGTACGATACATTTCTGTGCGATTTTGATCGGTTTCCGTTGTCAGCAATACATTAAAGTAACCTGTCTCCAATAGGCTGTTTAGATATAAAGCAGGCTCTACACCTATATCAATAACCGTTACTTCAGGTATCGTCGAAGCGACCAGTTCCCTCTCAAACGGACTATCATCAACAAAGACAAGGGAATCCAAACCGATATTCAGTTGATTGGCCAGGTATCGAATATTTTCATTTTTGGGTTCCCAATTGACCTGCATGATTGAAAAATCCGTCTGCCGAAGCAACATTTCAGGATGCTTCTCTAATGCCTCCTCCACAATGGAAAATTCATTTTTGCTGCATACTGCAAGAATAACTCCCTGCTGCTTTAATCTTTTAGCAATCCGCTGCAGGTTTACAAAGCAATTGCCAGGATACAGGCTTCCAAGCTGTATATTTGCGGGACCGTCGTCTCCAATAACACCTCCCCATAATGTGTTATCCAAATCTAGTACCAGGCACTTTTTCGAGAGGCCTAGGTAAGCACGGCTCAAACTGACAACTTCTTGAGCAACGAGTAAAAACACATCGTTATGCCAAGCGATACTGGCATAATAGCGCATACGCTCATCTCTTAATAATCCGGGGTGGTTCATTAATAGCATTTCAAGATCCAGCACATAAGCCGAAGGAAGCAACTCCGAGAATTCAAGTAATCGGTCGTTTAGCTCTCTCCACAAACGTCCCCATAACGCCTTATGCTTAAAGGAAATAATACTACTTAAGTCAATTGAATTAATCGGAATTGTATTTAAAACAAACGTGCTGGGCTGCCAAGTATTGTATTGGTCCAGCATTTTGTATAGCATATCAAGCTGTTCCCTACCGTGTGAACGAATATAATCAAAATTCAATGTATCCCAATCCTGCGGAAGCAAAAATTGCTCATCCAGCAGGCAGATAATCATTTGAGGCTTAAAATTTGCTAATCTTGAGTGTGGATTGGATAACTCAAATGCAATCTGGTTATATTCAGCGAGATAAAATTCGGGTGAGATTTCCTGTATGAGTAGAAGAGTACGTAGAGAGGATATGATAGGCTGAGCTATAAAGTTGCTGACGATTGCAATTTTTAAAGTTTTGAGCTTTCTGGGCTGAATCCCGATCATAGCAGGACTCACCTTTTCCAAAGCGTGGCCTACTACATCGAGCTCTTCATAGTTCTTTAATTGTCGCAATGCTGGAAGAATATCGGTATTGCTTGTATCATCTCCCCGGCTCAAGCGACGAATTTTCCTGGCAAGCTCATGGATTTCCATAGTCTCCTCCTGCTCAGTTATTTTCTTCAAGATAATGCGCTAAAAAACTCAGCACCCTACTAGCTATAGGTCCATAAGTTTTTCGAGCATCACTTCTGCGTGGGGAAAAAATATGGCCTAATTGATCGAATACAGTGAAGCTCACATTAGAACGATCCTTTAGTGCATTTTTGAGCAAATACGCTTCCCGAATAGGAGTCGCATTATCATCGCTTGCCTGTATGATACATATTGGTCCAGTAAATTGTGTAATACGCTTATAGGCGGGTTCATTGCTTATCCATTCCTGCCAAAATTGGGATGGTGCTTCTTCATTCCCTAATTGCAAATCCCGTGCTAAATTTTTATCGTAATGTAATTTCAAAATAGAAGCGATCTGTTCATATGAAGCAGATTCCAAGGTCTGTAACTCTTCCTCCAGATGGTCCCACCATCCCCATCTTGGTAAAGCGAGTTCCCGTAAGGCCTCTACTTTCACCGTACCGTCCTTTTCAACTAGTTGCTGCTCCCACAACCATTGCAGCTTGCGTTCTACATCCATATAGTAACGTCGATAAAGATAATTTTCGCCGATGGTAGACATAAGGACCAATCCTTTTAAGGAAGGGGCTTTCTCAGATGCTGCAATAGCTACTTCAGTACCTAAAGAAATTCCAAGCATCCATACGGCTTCAGCTTGTATTCCATCGGTGTTTCTCACGAGATCAACGGCTGCACATGCATCTTCAACTAATCCTGAAAACGTACGGCGCTGATAATCCACGGCTGAATCATTGGATGCAGGTACAAAACGGCTGTTATATCGAAGTACTGCCATTCCCTTATCTGCGATGGCATCGCGTAGTTGTAAAAACATCCGAACAGGCTGATCATCCACACTCATATCCGCAGGATGGCTTCCATCCATGTCCCATGCTCCCCAAGGGTGTAACAAAATGACACACGGGACTTCCTGTTCAGTACAAGCAGGCCATGCCAATCGACCTTCCAGCACACCATCTTGACTATGAATCTGTATCATATCTTCCTTCACTATATTCCTCCAAAAACAGACTTTATTTCAAGCTAAATTAGACCTGGAATAAGCTGCAAACCCAGTGCATTCCGTTTCCAATCCCAATCAGTGCCACATAGTCGTTTCTGTTCAGCTCGCCGGATTCTATATATTGTTTAAAATCAAAAAGTTGATCGGTGACTCCCATATGACCATATTGGGTCGCCAATTTAGCATTGGTTCGGTCTGTATCTACTTCAAAAATTTCAGCTATCTCCTGCATAGATTTAACATTATCGTGGAGATAAATGATTCGACGGATATCAGTTAATTGAATTCCCTCTTGCTCGCACGCCTGCTCTGTAACCCGACGAATGCGCTTGTTTAGCAATTCAATAAAATCCATCAATTTTACAGGATCAGCGTCAAAAAAATCCTGCACTTTTGCCAGCGGTGAAAAGGAATGAATGTGCTGCAAATTAACAGCATTAAATGGCTCTGTACTCCCGCCCCAATCATACCGGAAAAGAGGAGCATATGTACCATCACTCCATATTTTCGTGCTGACCCAGCGGCAATGTGGATGTTCTCTTTGGACAACAGCAGCGGAAGCACCATCGGAGTGAAAACAAGAATTGTATGTGACACGATTGCGGTATTCTTCGCTATTACGATTGGAGGTAACCACTAAGCCATATTGATAGTCGGGGTGAACAGCAAACTTGCCAGCTGCTGTGTCAAAGGCCATGAGCCCGCCACTACAGGCTTGGTTAAATAAAATGGCTTCCGAGGAATGTGCACCAAGACGATGTTGAAGCTCACAGGCAGGGTCCCAATAGAGATACTCGGGAATTTCGCTAATGGCCAGTATAATAAAATCAAGTTCTTCCGCTGTGATCCCCGCATGGTTCAGAGCTTCTTTCGCAGCCTGAAACGCTAAATCCGTTTGGCTGACTTCTGGAGCCGCCGCATAAAAATACTCGTAACCCCATTTTTTCACTTTATCAATATTAGATGTATATTTATGAACCTCGTCTTCTACTTTTCGCTTCTGCCCCAGTGCCTGTCCAAAACCACGAATTCCATAACTCGAAGTTGACAATTCTCTTCCCCCTTTTTATGTGGGCTTCAATAAATCTTATGTAGTTTACTCATGCTGTTCTATGGACGAAATACATTTAATGACCAGGGCAAGACATCTACTGTCGTGAGATTTGCAAAAAATCCATTGCCAAATAAATATTCACAGCCAGATGAAAATGATACTAACAGTAACAAATAAAGCGAAATTCGAATCATTTGTTTCTTGTTCATCCTTCATCATCCCCTCATATGTCATTAATTCCTTGGGAATTATGATACTACTGGTAACAAAATATGTCAAAGTTTATTTTGAAAACTTTCAAGATATTTTAAGAAATTAGCTATTAATGGTATGTTTTGACGCGAATGGTTCATCTGAACCTATCCAATTTGGCAAAATTACAAAAAAAGTTTAATAAGTTCTAATGATTTATTTGGATTAATATGCCATACTTGTACTAGCTTTATTTTCTTCAATTTCACAATTAGTAAACTTTTGAATATATTTTTATAAATGTATTTTATGCTAACATATTAATATGTATTAGAAGGGGGTATTTTTTATGGATATGATTTTACTAGGAAAAAAGATAAAGAACTTACGAAAAGGTTTAAAAATGCGTCAGGAGGATCTAGCCAGAGATGTTGTAACCAGAGGTTACATTAGTCAAATTGAGAAAGGAAATGCGATGCCCTCTTTTGAGATCATCAGCAAGCTTGCGGAGCGATTAAATTGCTCTATTACTTTTCTGTTAGAAGAAGAGGTTCCGGAAGCCGTTTCCCTTCCTCCCTCTGCTCCTGCTCAATTGGTAAGGGCGGAACAGTATCTTGAAAACAATTTGCTAAATGAGTTTCTAAACATAATAAAAAGTATAGAAATCACAGAGGAAGAAACGGATCTAAAAGCCAAGCAACAATTACTGTATGCAAGGTATTACTGGTTATCTAACGATATGGAAAAAGCCCATGAATATATTGAAGATGTCATTCAGCATGCTCCTCCTTTTGATTACGATATTAGAGCCAAATCATATAATTTGCAGGGTCAAATTTTGTATCGCACCAATCAGTTAACAGAGGCTTTAAAAAGCTTCAACAATGCTTTGCTGCTGACCAAGCAATTTACAGTCGACAAACTGCTTTATGTCGATGTTCTTCTCAACCTTGGCATCTTTCACTGCCATCTAGATGAGATTACTTCTGCGTTAACCCATTTATTGGAGGCTCAGCAAATTAATCTACAAAACAGTGCATTTTATAAGGCTGGCGAAATTTCAATGACGATGGGCGTATGCTATAAAAAAACGGGGAATTGGGAGGAAGCGAAGCTGCAGTACGAGCAATCCCTCCTGTTTTTTGAACAAACCAACAATAAGAAGTTGAAAGCGGGTTCACTCTTAAATTTGGGTATTCTGTATAAAAAGATCAAGAATTATGATGAATCTTTAGCCTATATCGAGAAAACTATTGAGGCATACTCCTTGTTATCCGATGAAGAAGGCCTGATCAATTCCAAATTGGA
Organism: Paenibacillus ottowii; assembly: GCF_050516475.1. Taxonomy (NCBI): domain Bacteria; kingdom Bacillati; phylum Bacillota; class Bacilli; order Caryophanales; family Paenibacillaceae; genus Paenibacillus; species Paenibacillus ottowii. The sequence goes on from NZ_CP191577.1 coordinate 4,956,076, forward strand.
GCTTGCTGAGCTCTATATTGACATTCAAAACATTAAAGAAGCAGAAAAAATCTGTAATGATTTTTTGCATGTAAATATGAATCTGGATTTAAAAGCCCAGCTTAATATTTTAATAGGACGAATCAACTCCTGTAATGGAAATCTAGCCCAAGCTCTGGATCATTTCTTCTTAGCTCGCACCATATATCAACAAAAGCAAGCCCACAAAAAAATAAGCGAATTGTATGTCCTTATAGCTGAAGCTTACTATCACCAAAAAGATTTTGAGACCGCTTCGTATTACTATAGGCAAGTCCTTCCTGCTCAATAACAAAAAACCTCAGGGCTCCTTTTTTTAAATGGATAGTCCCTGAGGTTTATTCATTTATACATAGTCCAGACCAAATCAGATTGAGCATGTGCTGCCTCTCCACTGAAGTGTGTATTTTCTCAGACAATATGATGTTGCTATTCGTGCTATGGGGTTCATCTCCTAAGTATAGGAGAACACGATCACAGTTATTGTGCCGAGTAAAGCAATTTGAGAGAGCAACGAAATAAAAACGAATCATTGTTATATCAGAAAAAAATACTTTGCAGGCAAGGGCAGTCGGACAGAGCCGCTGCCTTTGCCTGCAAACTGAATCATTTCTTTTTAGAAAACTGAAAACGGGTCTAGAACATAAAGTCGATGGAATCTGGCGAGAAGCCTTCTGGCTGCTCGTCCGAGTTCACCTGAATATCGCTTAATAGCAAATCCGGATTGGCTCCAACCTGTGACAGGATCGCTATCAAATCTTCGGTTAATCGTTCAATCGCATCGGCGCCAAACAGCTTCGTACAATATTCAAAGGAACCCTTGATCTGCCCGTCCTCATCACTCATGGATAAGGTCAAATCGAATTTGGAGGTCCTGTGTTCCTGAACATATGGGCTGAAGGACAGGGTTTCAAGCTTCGCTTCCTGTGACTCCATATTTTCCAGTATAAACATGGTGTCAAACAACGGGTTACGGCTTGCATCCCGTGCTACATCCAGCTTTTCCACCAGCTCTTCAAGCGGATAATCCTGATGCTCGAAGGCTTGCAGCGTACAATCTCGGACTTCCAGCAAGTAGTTGTGGAACGTTTGGTTGCCCTGCGGCTGATGCCGGATAGCTAGCGTATTGACGAACATGCCGATCAGTGGCTCCAGCTCAGGCAACAAGCGACCGGCTACCGGCGTACCGATGATCAGGTCATCTTGACCGCTGTATTTGGACAGCAGGACGGTGTAGGCGCCCAGTAGCACCATGTACAATGTGCTTCCGGTCTGTGCCGCTATCCGGGTACGTACGGGTTCGCTACGAATTTCTCAGTCGTCAGGTCCGCACGGTTCAGGTATCCCCGTGCGACCCCGATGCCGCCGATGCACAGCTCGCCCAGTACGCCGATCGGCACCGGATTCAGCTGGCTGTCCACGATGTAGAAGCGGGCGTTCAGCCATGCCTGCCCAATCGGCACATGGCCGCTGCTTGGCAGCTTCGACAGCTCTTCGTCATAGAAGCTGGAGTCAATCGCCGCTTCCGTGACGCCGTAGCTGTTAATAATGCGGATCTCCGCGCCAAACCGTTCTTGCAGCACCCGGTAGTCTGTCACGCTGCAGCTATCTGAGCTCGTGATCAGCAGTTCCAGACTACTCATGTCAAGTCCCTGTTCATACACATGCTGCATAAACGGTATGATCAAGGCCGGTGTCGATTCAAACACCGTGATCTGGTAATCACGAATCCAGCCGTACAGACGGCTTGGATCGATCCGGTCGTCTTTCGGGCAGATGACCATCGTGCCCCCGTTATAGAGCGTCCGTGCAATATCGCCGATGAACACGTCGAAGGAGAAGCTTGCCAGCTGCAGCAATCGTACGGGGAACTGGTTCAGACGGTAATCCCGGCGATACGCCGCAGCCGTATTCACCAAGCTGCGATGTTCGATCATGACGCCTTTTGGACGCCCGGTTGTCCCGGATGTGTAGATCACATACGCCAGATCCTGCGGTCCGTTGATCGGTTCAATATCCGTGGCATCCCCGGTGTACAGTGACTCATCGTCCAGCGCCAATACAGTATGCAGGCGCAGCCCTGTTGCTGATTCGGATGCCGCTTCGCTGTTAGACTTCGAATCTGATAGTAAGCTTACGCCTTCATTCAGGCGGTCTCTTTCCATCGTTTCAGCGCCAGCCGCTGTTTCCAGCTCGCCCTCAGTCTGCCCTACGCCTAAGGCCTGATCGCTTTCCTCCAGCCATGCCTGTGCACGCTCCTGCAAACTAGTTTGCGTGAGCAGCACCGTCGCACCGCTGTCCTCCAGCATAAAGCGAATCCGTTCGGACGGATAATCTGCATCCAGCGGTACATAGGCGCCTCCGGCTTTCCATACCGCCAGTACGCCGACCAGCATATCCACCGAGCGCTCGCTCAAAATACCAACAATCGACTCGCGTCCAATCCCCTCATTCCGCAATCTACGGGCAAGCTGGTTCCCACGCTCGTTCAGCTCACGGTACGTCAGCTGCCGCTCCTCGTATACCACGGCCACGTGATCTGGCACAAGCTGCGCTTGTTCTTCCACATAGGCGTGAAATACCCCTTCGGATTGCTTTTCATCACTCCATGCAGCTACACCTACGGATCCAAAACCGTCGATGATTTTTGCCTTTTCCGCAGCAGTTACGAGCTCCAGCTCATCCACCCATGCATCTGGTCTGTGGATCGCTTCTTCAATGATATGCAGCAAATGCTCACGGATTTGCTCTACAGCTGTACGTTCCAGCACCTGTGCGTTGTACTCCAAATGGACATGGATCTCATCGCCTGGCACTACCGTAATGTTGAAATCATAGTTTGTTTGCTCCGACACGGAAGCATTGGCAATCGTAAAGCCATTCGTGCCACGGCTACCCATCTGCTCCATGCGCTGCTCCACGGGGTAGTTTTCAAACACCATAATATGGTTGACCAGGTCCTGTTTTTGCTCAGTCAGGGCCTGAATGTCATATAACGGATAGGTTTCATAGGCACGGGAAGCCAGTGCCTGCTCCTGGATCTGCTTCATCAGTCCAGCAAATGTCATCTCTTTCTCACTGTGGACCCGTACAGGAACCGTGTTAATGAACAACCCAATCATTTTGTCGATGCCTGGAATATCCGCTGATCTGCCGGATACGACACTGCCAAATACCACATCCCGGCTGTTGTTATACCGCTGCAGCACAACGCCCCACGCTGCTTGCATAAGGGTATTGACCGTCACTTGCTTCTGCTTAACCAGCTTGTTCATCCGTTCTGTCACTTCACGGCCCAGTGTAAACGAAAGCTTGCCCGCTTCATAGGCTTTAGCGTGACCGTCCAGCTGTTTGACCTGCGGCAATACCGTCTGCTGCTCAAAGCCCGCAAAATAATCACGCCAGAACCGTTCAGCCTCCGCATGGTCCTGCCGATCCAGCCATTCAATATATTCACTGTACGGTGTTACCGGGGCAAGCTCCAGCTTGCGGTCTTCGAGGATGGCAAAGTACGTATGAAATGCTTCCCCGACAACCAGGAACAAGCACCAGCCGTCCATCAAAATATGATGGAAGCTCCACACGAAGCGATACGACTCCTCGCCTGTGCGTAAAACAGACACCCGCATCAGCTCACCTGAGCTGAACTGAAAGCCTTCGGCTTTGTCGCGCTCAGCAAAATCAGCAATGTATGCGTCCTGCTCTTCTTGTTCCATGAAACGCACATCTTCAAAACGGAACCCGGCAGGTTTGTGGCGGTATACCACCTGTAAAGGCTGCTCATTCCAGCCACTATAAAAATTCGTTCTGAATATTTGATGGCGCTCTACTAGCTGATTAAGGCTCTCGGCAAAAGCCTCTACTTGAAAGCGGCCTTGCAAATCAAATGTCGCCTGCTCAAAGTACGCCCCGGATTGCGGCTCCATTAAGCCGTGGAACAGGATGCCTTTTTGCATCGGGGTTAACGAATAAATGTTTTCCAGTTCTCCGGCAGCAGCCGTCTGCTCTACAATATGATCCAGCTCTACAGCCGTCAGTCCCTGGAAGGACAAGTCGCTTGGTGTCAGCTCTGGCAGCTCTTTAGTCACACAGTGAGCCAACACCTCACGCAAGCTCTCCTGCAGCAAATCAGCCAGCTTTTTGATCGATTTTTTCATAAACATTTTGTTGCTGTAGCTGATCGTCAGTTCCAGGGCACCGTCCGTGATCATGCCGTTGATATCCAGAGCATACCGCTTGGTCAACGTATCACTTATGGAAGCTCCGACAGAATAAGGAGACATGCGGAATGCATTATTCTTTAAATCCTGATCAAATTGGCCGAGGTAGTTAAAGCTGATTTCCGGCTCGGCAACAAAAGCTGCGTTTCCTTCCCCACCAGCCAGATATCTCAACATCCCGTATCCAATCCCTTTATGCGGCAAACGGCGCAGCCCTTCCTTGACGTTCTTGATACGCC
>NZ_CP191577.1:4960560-5140519 GCF_050516475.1 Paenibacillus ottowii
GACCGGGATGGACGTACCGCTGGTGTACCAGTTGTTCCGCCAGGAGCACCGCTGGGTAGCTATGTACGGAAGGGATAAGCGCTGAAAGCATCTAAGCGTGAAGCCCCCCTCAAGATGAGATTTCCCAATTAGTAAGACCCCTTGAAGACGACGAGGTAGATAGGTTGGGGGTGGAAGTGCAGTAATGCATGGAGCTGACCAATACTAATCGGTCGAGGGCTTATCCTAAGATAAGACGCAAGGAAGTTTCGGATCCAGTTTTCAGGGTGTAACACCTTGGAATTATGCTTGATATTTAAATTTACTTTGTTGATAATTTGAATATCTTGTAGAATACTGCTAAGCGAGTCCGTTTATTTGGAGAGATACCCAAGTGGCTATAAGGGGACCCTCTGCTAAGGGGTTAGACTGCGTAAGTGGTGCGAGGGTTCGAATCCCTCTCTCTCCGCCATTTAGGACAAGCTAGTAAATTATTATGTTATGGCGGTGTAGCTCAGCTGGCTAGAGCGTACGGTTCATACCCGTGAGGTCGGGGGTTCGATCCCCTCCGCCGCTACCATACATACCCAGGAGGCTTAGCTCAGCTGGGAGAGCATCTGCCTTACAAGCAGAGGGTCGGGGGTTCGATCCCCTCAGCCTCCACCATCGTGCCGGTGTAGCTCAACTGGTAGAGCAACTGACTTGTAATCAGTAGGTTGGGGGTTCAAGTCCTCTCGCCGGCACCATTTTTTTGAAAAATATAGGGAACTGTGGTGTAGAGGCCTAACATGCCTGCCTGTCACGCAGGAGATCGCGGGTTCGAATCCCGTCAGTTCCGCCATTTTTCAATTTAGTATTTTGCCGTACTAAAGTGGGAAGGGGTATCCCTCCGCACTTTATTTTTTTGTTAATGGATATGGCTCGGTAGCTCAGTCGGTAGAGCAGAGGACTGAAAATCCTCGTGTCGGCGGTTCGATTCCGTCCCGAGCCACCTTTATATGGAGGATTAGCGAAGTGGCCAAACGCATCAGACTGTAAATCTGCTCCCTTACGGGTTCGGTGGTTCGAATCCATCATCCTCCACCAGTTTTACGAGCCATTAGCTCAGTTGGTAGAGCACCTGACTTTTAATCAGGGTGTCGAAGGTTCGAGTCCTTCATGGCTCATCAGAAGTCATCAACTTATAGTTGATGGCTTTTTTGTATTGTTTTTAGTTATGTTTTTATATGGCTTTTTATTTTAAGGTATCGACAGGTTATAATGAGTTCATTATGTTCGCTTGGTGTTAACTATATTCTAAAAAAAAGTGAAGTGGTGATCGCGTGACTTTGAATACAGAATGGATTCAGCAACAGCTTCAGAATATAATTCAAGCGCCTTTTACCATAGTACCTTGGTGCCCAGAAATGATGGCAGAAGGAGAAACAGCCGATTCAGTTATGCCGGATAGATCGTTTGTCAGTGACAATAAATTGTATTTTCCGTTTCGTGCATCAGCAGGTGTACTGGCTGCTTTTGCGGTAGAGGCCAGATATTTGACGGATCGAGAACGGAAGTTGATCGAAGCGCTGCTTGGGAACATGGAGCAAGTCTGGCAGAATGGTCCACAATTGTCGATCACCCCGGCTTATAGCGAGGAAGAGCGGATGAATCGTTTTGGACAATGGCTCATACAGCAGGCTGCCAACCTAAACAGTGAAGAAGAGGTTCCTGCTGAGCTGGAGCTTTGTGATTCACTATCAGCGTGTATGGTGCCGTTTTTGCTAAATGGCGAGGGAACTCAGGATGGAGCTATTACGTATCCCCAGCTTCATCGATTGTTAGCGAGCTATTTTGGAGGAGATGTGCTGCTTACTCCATTAGACGAACAATCTTGGCTGATTCTAGCTAAAAAAGAGCTTTTATTAGGATCAGACGATGAACGGGATAAAGATCCTGAGTCCAGGGATGCAGACTTTGTGGAACCGCTGGAGGAGGTTCTTACGGCTTTTAGCTTGGGATTATATGAGCTTATCGCGAATGAATGGGTCGGTGTATTTCATTTGGCGATTTCTAAGCCCTCCATCCCTTTGCAAAGTTTTCCCAACGAGTTGAATTTATTATGGGAGACGATCCGTCTTGGTAAAATTTTTCATGTAACAGAGCACATCCACCTTTCATGGGAGCTGCATTTGGAGAGACTGTTAAATCGTATTCCCAAGGAACAACGTGAGCTATTTTTGGAGCAGGTAATGAAATCATCTGTCATACTGGAAGACTCCGAAACAATGGCTACTTTGGATATCTTTTTTCAACTCGATTGTAATGTGAGTGAGACAGCTAAGCGTCTATATGTTCACCGAAATACGTTGATTTACCGTTTGGACAAGATTAAACAGGAGACCGGATTGGATGTGCGGACGTTTAATGATGCGGTTTTAATCAAACTATATCTGTTATTGTACAAAGTGACAAAAAGGAAATAGCATTTTTGTGCAGTTTGCGAATAGCCATGCTTTGGGGACTAGGGTAAGATACAAGTAGAAAATGTATTCGATTTCAAAACTTGATCTTGGGGAGGCAAAAGCTATGGCTGGCGTACGTTTAGAGCATATTTTCAAGAAATATCCGGGTGCAGAAAAAGCTACGGTTGTTGATGTCAATTTGGACATTCAAGATAAAGAATTTCTCGTATTGGTTGGTCCTTCCGGTTGTGGGAAGTCCACTACGCTTCGTATGATCGCTGGTCTGGAGGAAATTTCAGACGGTAAATTGTACATTGGTGATCGTGTTGTGAACGATGTGGCTCCAAAAGACCGCGATATCGCGATGGTATTCCAATCCTATGCCTTGTATCCGCACATGAATGTATACCAAAACATGGCTTTTGGTTTGAAGCTCCGCAAAGTTAAGAAGGAAGAAATTGATAAACGCGTACGTGAAGCGGCTAAAATCCTTGATATTGAGCATCTGCTGGATCGCAAGCCGAAAGCGTTATCAGGTGGTCAACGTCAGCGTGTTGCCTTGGGACGTGCGATTGTGCGTGACCCACAAGTCTTCTTGATGGATGAGCCGCTGTCCAACTTGGATGCTAAGCTGCGTGGTCAGATGCGTGCGGAGATCACGAAGCTGGCTAAGCGTTTGGAAACGACCGTTATCTATGTAACACATGATCAGGTTGAGGCCATGACGATGGGTGACCGGATTGTAGTTATGAAGGATGGTATCATTCAACAAGCGGCATCTCCGGATGAACTGTACAACCGCCCGGTGAACCTGTTCGTAGCTGGTTTTATCGGCTCTCCTACGATGAACTTTATCTCAGGTAAGCTGGTTGAAAAAGAAGGTGCATTGCATTTCACAGCACCAGGCCTGGATCTGTTTGTACCTGAAGGTAAGGGACAGATTTTGAAAGCGAAAGGCTACATTGGCAAAGAAGTGATCTTGGGCATCCGTCCTGAGGATATTCATGAAGAGCCTGTATTCTTGGAGGCTTCTCCGAACACGATCTTTACATCCACTGTGGATGTAACGGAAAACCTCGGTCATGAAATGCTGTTGTACCTGAGCGGAGCCGGAAACGACACGATTATTGCCCGTGTAGACGGACGTTCCAATACTCGTGATGGTGTCAAAGCGAAGTTGGCTGTTGATATGAACAAAGTTCATATTTTTGATAAGGAATCGGAATTGAGCATTCTGGTTGGCGAATAAGATCAGCCTCTGGAAGAGAGTCGCAGTTTTCCCAAGCGGAGAACTGCGACTCTTTTGTATATCGAATACAGCTACTTGCTTCGGCATTGCATTCAATGGAAAATTCCGATACGATGAGTGTACAATGGTGCAGGTCTGGTTTCAGATAAGCGTCATTGGAGGAATCATAAGGTCATCCGACTGTCAAAAAGGGGTAGCCTGGAATCCTATTGTTAAATCAAGTGAAGTGTGGGCTCGCGTAGGATAGACTACGTGGGGTTGTATGGTTAATAGAATAATGCTACATAAATCAAATGGCGTATAGAATCCGGCTTTGCAGATGAAGGGGAGAATACAATGGCTAAACAGGTAAAGGTATCCGAGCTTGTACAGCAGTTTCAAATGGAGGTTATTTCCGGTGAAAAGGGTCTGCGCAGACTGATCACCGTGGACGATTTGAATCGCCCAGGCCTGGAGATGGCCGGGTATTTTGAATATCATACACAGGAGCGGGTACAGCTTTTGGGAAGGTCTGAGTTGGCTTTTCTGGGGATGCTGCCTCCTGAGGAGCGACGGGATCGGATGGAGCGTTTGTGTACAGAGCTGACTCCATGTATTATTGTCACACGTGGTCTTGAGGTGCCGACTGAGTTAGTGGAGGCAAGTACAGAGCGAGATATTCCTGTATTGCGAACCAATATGGCGACGACCATTTTATCGAGTCGTATCACAGGTTTTCTGGAAAGAAAGCTGGCACCTACGGCAACTATTCATGGTGTGTTATGTGACGTGTATGGCGTGGGGATGCTGATCACAGGCAGTAGTGGAATTGGTAAGAGTGAAACAGCACTGGAGCTCGTTAAACGTGGGCATCGCTTGGTAGCAGATGACGCGGTAGAAATTCGGCAGACGTCCGACTTTCAGCTGCATGGAACAGCACCTGAACTAATCCGTCACCTGCTTGAAATTCGTGGTGTAGGTATTATTAATGTGATGACGCTGTTTGGTGCTGGTGCAGTTCGTAATAATAAGCGAATTACATTGGTTGTCCGTCTGGAGGCATGGCAACAGGACAAGCAGTATGACCGTCTCGGTCTCGATGAAGAAACCACACGCATTATTGATACAGATGTTCCGCTCGTTACAATTCCAGTTCGTCCGGGCCGAAATCTGGCTGTTATTATCGAGGTGGCAGCCATGAACTATCGCTTGAAACAAATGGGTGTTAATGCAGCTCTGCAATTTACCAATAAGCTGACGGCTACGATATCCGAAGATATGGAAGAGATGGATTAAGCTTCGTTCGGTTGTAAGGAAGAACAAGGAGTGAGAGAAACATATGTCAACGGCAACATTACTGCTGAATCCGATCGCTTTTTCAATCGGGGCAATTAAGGTCCATTGGTATGGGCTTATTTTGGGGCTGGCGGCGCTTGTGGGTTTATATCTCGCCATCCGTGAAGGGAAAAGATTCGGTATTCCGCAGGAATTTTTTATGGATATGCTGCTTCTGGGTGTTCCATCGGCCATTATTGGAGCGCGTATTTATTATGTAGCCTTCAAATGGGAAGACTATCGGGATAATCTATGGGATGTATTTAAAATTTGGAATGGCGGTATCGCGATCTATGGTGCCTTGATTGGCGCTATTATATGTGCGGTTATTTATTTCCGCTATAAAGGGTATAACTTCTGGCGTATCGCTGATATTTGTGCGCCGGGTCTATTGATTGGTCAAGCGATTGGACGCTGGGGTAATTTTGTCAATCAGGAAGCCTATGGTGGACCAACGGAAGAGACCTTTTTGCGAAATCAACTGCATTTGCCGGATTTTATCGTGAATCAGATGAATGTTAATGGAGTATTCCACCATCCTACGTTCCTGTACGAGTCGCTGTGGAGTATCGTAGGTGTGATTTTACTGCTTGTGATTCGCCGGATGAAATTTGTACGTGCGGGTGAATTGTTTGCATTTTACTTCATTTGGTACTCGATCGGCCGCTTCTTCATTGAACGAGTGCGGACAGACAGCTTGGCTTTTCAGGGACCGGATTGGTTGGCTTCCTTTCTGAATGCTCTGTGGTCCCCTATGGTGTGGCTAGGGTTTGAACCAGGATACTTAGACCCGAGTTACGGCAACGTACGGATTTCACAGTTGCTTGCTATTTTCATCATTGTAGCTGCCGTGATTTTCATCTTGGTTCGTCGTCGGAAGGGCTCGGCCGTTGCAAGATACAGCGACCCGATTGTCTCTAGCAAGACGGGGATTGATCAGGTCCCTGATGTGACGCCAGAGCAGATGTCCCGTCCTGGGCAGGATGCGGTTTCTCCAACAGCCGCGGTGGATAAACTATCTAAGGAAGACACGGACGAGGATAAGAAGGAGCATCTATGATAAATACGATTTTGTTTGATTTAGACGGTACCATTATGGATACGAATGAGCTGATTATCAGCACATTTCTACACATTTTGAAACATCCAGATGCTGATCCGCTGACGCGAGAGCATATTATTCCTCATATGGGAGGAACGCTGGACGATCAGCTCCGTACTTTCACGGGATTAACGGATGTATCTGAGTTGGTTAAAGACTACCGTGCCTATAATCAAATTCATCATGATCAAATGGTGAAGCCATTTCCACATGTCATTGAGGTTATTCAGGAACTGCGTGCACGAGGAATCAAGCTAGGGGTTGTGACAACCAAGATACGACCATCCACGATGCGTGTACTTAACCTGTTTGATCTGACTTCGTCTATGGATTACATTGTGACGGTAGACGATGTGAAACATCCGAAGCCTCACGCGGAGCCAGTACTCAAGGCCTTGGCAGGTCTGAATGCTAAAGCGGAACATGCGTTGATGGTTGGAGATAGCTCCTTTGATATTTTGTCAGCTCAGGCGGCAGGTGTGAAATCTGCGGGGGTAGCCTGGTCGCTCAAGGGTGAAGAAACTCTGCGCGGATATGGGCCAGACTATATGCTATATGATATGAGGGATCTGCTAAAGCTGGAGCTGCAAGGTGTCAATGTATCGTGAGAAAGGTGAACCGCTATCCTGTAGAAGGTCCCAATGCGTTGTGGCAAATTTATCGGACGGTGAGCCCTTGGAAAGGCATTAAGAACTTCATTTTTATACAGATTGCCCGGTATTGTCCTGTGCTTTCTTTGAAAAATGCTATTTACCGCAGAATACTGGGGATGAAGGTGGGGAAACATGCTGCCTTTGGCCTGATGGTGATGGTAGATGTTTTTTTTCCGGAGCATATTACGATTGGCAACAATTCGGTCATTGGATATAACACAACCATACTGGCTCATGAATACCTTATACAGGAGTATCGCATCGGTAAGGTGGTAATCGGGGATCATGTGCTGATCGGCGCGAATACAACCATTTTGCCGGGGGTTACCATCGGTGATAGAGCTATAGTAGCAGCCGGAGCGGTCGTGCATAAAGACGTGCCAGCAGGTGCGTTTGTGGGTGGTAATCCGTTGCGTGATTTAAGACGCTCTGGTGTGGATGAGTAGTAAAATAGTACCTTAAGAAAGGCCCCTTATATATTAAGGGGTCTTTCTTGTGCTGTTTTTCTGTATAATAAGTGGGGTAATGCACGTTAGTTGTGTTTAACAATTGATCATAGATATATTTGCAAGGCGATATGGGAGCGTGTTGATTTGATCCAAAAAGAACGTATACCAGAGCTTGATATTTACCGGGGAATATTGATAGCGGCCGTCGTTACTATTCATGCGACTTCAATGGCACTGATTGATGCGCGTCATTCTTTATTGTTTTATCCTTTTTTATTTTTAAATGTGTTTAGCAGCTTTGCGGTGCCTGTGTTTATTTTTGTGAGCGGTTTTGTTTTATTTTACAATTATGTCGATCGGCCGCTTCGTGGAAAGAGTATGCTTTTGTTTTTTCGAAAAAGAATCATGTTTATTGTGTTGCCATACATTTTATTTTCTCTTATGTACTATTTGACCTTGGTGGCACGTGGGTTGATGCCACTTGGTGATCTTCCACTGGTGCTGCTAACAGGAAAGGCGTATACGCATTTGTATTATGTCATCATCATCATCCAATTTTATTTGGTCTTTCCACTGTTGTTGTGGGGAGTACAGCGTTTGCGTCAATGGATATCGAGTCCACGGAAAGTAGCCGTTGTCATTTTGGTGGTAGGATTGGTCATTCAATGGGGTTTCGTTCTGCTGAACAAATACGTTTGGCAAGAGGAGAGAGGAAGCCTTGCGATTACGTATTTCAGTTACTTTGCCTTGGGGGCCGCTGTAGCGATTGGATATGAAGGGTTTAAAAAGTGGCTTTTTCCAAGTCCAGGCACGGTAATGGGTCGCGGTCGATTGATCAGCTGGTGGGCCTTGTGGGTGGCCTGGTTATTACTAGGGATCGTGTATGTACAAATATGGTTTGTAGCATACCGCAAAGCCATATATGCAGATTCGCTGGTCTATGAACTGCTACATAATGCCTATGCTCTCGTATCTGCACTGGTGCTGTTTCAGTTATCGGTTTTATTATATCGTCATTCTAGTGATAGGTTGCGAATGTTAATCAGTTGGCTGGGAGCATGTTCTTTTGGTATTTATTTACTTCACCCGGCGTTATTACGAGTGTATCGCAAGTTGGATTTGCATGGTACACCGATAGAATATGTCTTTTCTGTTGCTGGCGGATGGTTGTTGGCGCTGCTTGGATCATGGCTGATTGTGACGTTGTTTTTTCGATATGTACCATGTTCATGGATCGGATTGGGTACAATTCCGAAGTTTCCGTTCCAGAGTAAAGATGAGCAGGTGAATTGTTAAAATGTTCTGATTTGGACTGTTGGCTTAAGGCTGACAGTCTTTTTTTAGGATTCATGCATTTTACATTGGATAAAATATGGTGAGGGGCAGCGACTTGTCTAATCTGTAAAATGGGCTGTTTCGTTTGGTTGACGTTCCTAAGTAGGGCATGATAATATATCGAATATACTTTAGTTTGTTAGCACTTTACCATGATAAAGATACCGTGAAATCATGAGGTGATAGAGATGTCTAAGCCAAAAGGATTCGAGATTCCTATAGGGGTTCGGGATTATCTCCCACGAGCAGTGTTGAAGCTGCGGGCCATTGAACTGAATGTACTCGCATGCATGGAGCGTTGGGGCTACCGCCAGATTATGACGCCTACGATGGAATACTACGATACAGTGGGAGTAGCTAGTTCTACTTCTGATCGGAAGCTGTTTAAATTGCTCAACAATCGAGGAACTACGTTGGTACTTCGTTCTGATATGACGGCTCCAATTGCACGGGTGGTATCTTCGTTGCTTAAGGATGAGGAGGTCCCTCTTCGACTCTCCTATCACGCCAATGTATTTCGAGCGATTGAGGAAGAGGCAGGAAGAGAAGCAGAGTTTTTTCAAACAGGCGTGGAGCTGGTAGGCGATGATTCACCTGAGGCTGATGCAGAAGTTGTTGCATTGGCAATTGCATCATTGCAGGCAGCGGGTGTTACCTCTTTTAAAATTGCCATGGGACATGTGGGATTCTTGAATGGATTGTTTGAAGAGATCATTCCGGGTCGCCAGGCTGAACAGCAGGCGCTAAAAGAACTGCTGCTCAGTCGTGATGTAGTCGGCTTTCGAACGGCGATTGAAGCTTTGGGTTTGGCCCCTGAGCATCGGGATAAGCTGGAGGCCATCCTTCGGCTGCGTGGCGGGAAGGAAATTTGCGAGCAGGCTACCCGCCTTAGTGTGGAACAGAAGACGCTTCAATCCATTGCTCATCTGTGCGAGGTGTGGGAAGTGCTGGAGGCGTACGGCGTATCTGAACATGTGCTAATTGATCTTACCATGATCGGGGATTTTTCATATTATACAGGAATGACTTTTGAGGGCTATGCAGCCGAAATCGGGTTCCCGGTTTGCAACGGAGGTCGTTATGACAATCTGCTTCAGCAGTTTGGGCGCTCTGTCCCGGCAACGGGATTCGCATTGAAGACGAACCGAATCGTCGATGGTGTGGATGGTATCGCAATTGAAACGAAGCGTCCTGTACTTATTCGTTATGACGAGCAGGGACGACAGGAGGCATTATCTGCAGCGGCACAGCTGCGTGCAGAGGGTTTTACTGTGGTGACAGGACTCACAGGAGGGCCAGAAGATCGACGTCGTGAGCAGCAGGATTTGTACGCAGAGGTATATAGCTATACAGCCGTAGGAAGACAGCCAGTACAAAGGAGAGAATTGCCATGACGGAAACATTGAAGGTAGCCATGCCGAAGGGACGGATTTATAAGCAGGCTTCCGAGTTGTTTCGCCGGGCAGGAGTTCCCATTCCACTGGATGTGGACGAAACGCGCAAGCTGGTCATTCCACTGCCTGAGCTGGGGATGGAATTTATTATGGCGAAGCCCGTCGATGTTCCTACGTACGTAGAATACGGTGCAGCTGACATCGGTATTGTGGGCAAGGATGTTTTGCTGGAAGAAAACAAAGATGTATATGAGCTGCTGGATCTGGGGATTGCCCGTTGCCGGATGTCGGTGATTGCTTTACCCGATTGGCAACCAGGTATTCGTCAGCGGGTCGCTACCAAATATCCGAATGTGGCTTCCCAGTATTTTCGCGAGCAAGGTCAGCAGGTGGAGGTCATTAAGCTGAATGGCTCCATCGAGCTGGCGCCGTTAATTGGTCTGGCAGACCGCATTGTAGATATGGTTGAAACAGGTCAGACCTTGCGGGAGAACGGATTGGTTGAGCAGATCAGCATACTGGATATTACCAGTCGTTTGATTGCCAACCGGGTCAGTTACCGGATGAAAAATGGTCCAATTCAGGCATTGTGTGATCGATTGCATCAGGTGATTCCAACGGAGGTAGTACCGAAGGATTAAAGGAACGGCGCAACGGTTAAAGAGCATTCTGCAAGCAAGCTGCAGGTAAGGGGGAATGAGCAAATGAAGATCGTAGCAGCCCGTGATTTCAGTCTCCAACGAGAAGTAGATTACGGCACACCTGAGCAAAATGAGGCTGTACGTACCATTATTCAATCGGTACGCCAAGAGGGGGATAAGGCTGTCCTGCGGTATACGAAAACGTTTGATGGTGTATCGCTGACAGCCGAGCAGCTTCGTGTGACAGATGAAGAATTGAAGTCAGCCTATGATAAAGTAGAGCCTTCATTTATACAGGCGATTCGAGAAGCAGCCGACCATATACGTGCTTTTCATATCAAGCAAAAGCGTAATTCGTGGATGGATTTACAGCCAGATGGTAGCTTGCTCGGTCAAATCATCCGACCGTTGAAACGTGTAGGCGTGTATGTTCCGGGTGGTAAAGCCGCCTATCCTTCCTCGGTATTAATGAATGTTATTCCAGCTCAAGTAGCTGGAGTACCGGAGATCGTCATGGTGACGCCCCCGGCGACAGGTGGCAAGGCAGGGATCGACCCCTACACACTGGTAGCTGCAGCAGAGGCTGGTGTAACGGAGATGTACAGGGTTGGCGGAGCACAGGCTATTGCCTCTCTTGCATACGGGACACATAGTATTGAACCGGTCGATAAAATTTGCGGTCCTGGCAACATCTATGTAGCGCTGGCGAAGCGAGAGGTATACGGGGCAGTGGATATTGACAGTATTGCGGGACCGAGTGAAATTGTCGTGTTGGCTGACGACACGGCGAACCCCTCTTATGTAGCAGCTGATCTACTTTCACAGGCGGAACATGACGAAATGGCCTCGGCCATTCTAGTTACGCCTTCGCAACGTCTGGCCGAAGAAGTATCAGTCGAGGTGCAGCGCCAATTGGCGGAGCTGCCGCGCAGAGATATTGCTGCTGCATCGGTGGAGGCATATGGAGCCATTATTGTCGTAAGCAATTTAGAAGAGGGCATCCGTATAGTCAACCGGCTTGCGCCAGAGCATTTGGAGATCATGACAGAGCAGCCGATGGAGCATCTGGGGATGATCGAAAATGCAGGAGCTATTTTTCTGGGGGCGTACAGCTCGGAGCCGGTAGGCGATTATTTTGCCGGACCTAATCATATTATTCCAACGAATGGAACGGCGCGCTTTTCCTCGCCAGTGGATATTGATGATTTTATCAAGAAGTCGAGTATGATCTATTACAGCAAGGAAGCGCTGCTGCGCAACGGAGAGACCATTATGCAGCTTGCTCGGCATGAAGGATTGGAAGGCCACGCACGGGCGATACAAGTTCGATTGGACAATGAGAAGAAGGCGGTGGATGGCGATGGGAAACGAAAATAACAAAGCAGAGCGTACAGGCAGTGTCAGTCGGAAAACGAACGAAACAGATATTCAGCTATCATTTGCAGTAGATGGTACAGGGCAAGCAGAGATTGAGACGGATGTTCCTTTTCTGAATCACATGCTGGATTTGTTCACGAAGCACGGACAATTTGATCTGAACGTACAGGCCAGAGGGGATGTGGATATCGACGATCACCATACCGTGGAGGACATTGGGATCTGTCTAGGGCAAACCTTGCTGGAAGCATTGGGTGATAAAAAAGGCATCAAGCGCTATGCCAGCGTCTTTGTACCGATGGATGAGGCGCTCGCGCAGGTTGTTATTGATCTGAGTAACCGACCTCACTTTGAGTATCGTGCAGAGTATCCGTCTCAGCAGGTAGGCAGCTTCTCGACAGAGCTGGTGCATGAATTTCTATGGAAATTTGCGCTGGAGGCGCGTATGACGCTACACGTCATTGTGCATTACGGGCAAAATACCCACCACATGATTGAAGCGGTGTTCAAAGCCTTGGGCCGTGCATTGGATGAGGCGACCTCCATTGATCCACGAGTGACAGGAGTGCCTTCAACGAAGGGAGTGCTGTAGTCCATGTCCATTGCCATTGTGGATTACGGCAGAGGAAATCTGCATAGTGTGAGCAAGGCGGTTGGGCGCCTTGGTTATGAGGCTGTAGTGACAGGAGACGCTCAAGTGATTCGTGCCTCCAGCGGTGTGATTTTGCCGGGTGTAGGGGCCTTTGGGGATGCGATGGAGCATCTGCGTTCCAGCGGATTAGATCGGGTGATTCAGGAAGTTGCAGGTGCTGGACAACCGCTGCTCGGTGTTTGTTTGGGAATGCAGCTATTGTTCACTCGTGGTGAAGAATACGGCAGTCACGAAGGGCTTGATATTTTACCAGGCGAGGTCGTTCGGTTTGCTCCTGATCTGGGCGTTAAAGTGCCGCATATGGGCTGGAATCGTCTGCGTATCACCCAGCCAGAGCACCCGTTATTGCAGGGTTTGGAGGAAGGGCATGTGTATTTTGTGCATTCCTATTATGCAAAGCCGGAGATCGAAAGTGACCTGTTGGCAGTAACCGACTATGGCGGACCTGTAACTGCTATCGTAGGCAGAGGACAGGTATACGGCATGCAGTTCCATCCGGAGAAGAGCGGAGAAATGGGAATGCGTCTACTTCGTCGGTTTTTGGAATTGGCGGAAGCTGAAAAGCAGGCATAACTACTTGAGCGTAAGTTGTTGATAAGCCTAATTTTGGGCGTTGATGGGTACCAGGATATATAGCTGTTGATTAGCTCATAAGGAGGTCATACATTGTTCACGATATACCCGGCGATTGATATTCGCGATGGCAAATGTGTACGACTGGTGCAAGGAGATTATAACCAGGAGACGATATACAACGAAAATCCGGTGGAAGTAGCACGAGAATGGGAGCGTTTGGGCGGCTCCTACATTCATTTAGTTGATTTGGATGGTGCCAAAGCAGGCCAACCCGTGAACGATGCGCTTATTGGACGGATCGCTTCTGCTGTACAAGTGCCCGTGCAAGTGGGCGGCGGGTTACGTACGCGCGAGCATGTGGAGCGGCTGTTGTCGCTGGGCGTGAGCCGGGTGATTTTGGGTACGGCAGCTATTGAGGATCGTGCTTTTACGGAAGCGGTATTGGGTACCTACGGTGATCGGATCGCCATCGGTCTGGATGCGCGGAATGGCTATGTGGCCACACGAGGATGGCTCGAAACCTCGGAGGTCCGAGCAGATGAGTTAGCTGCTGAGCTGGCCTCCAAGGGAGCGGAGACATTTATTTTCACAGATATCTCCCGCGACGGTATGATGCAGGGTCCGAATGTGGAGGCGATCGCAGCGCTTGCCAAAAGCAGTGGCCGAACCGTGATTGCATCCGGTGGTGTCAGCAAGATGGATGATCTAATCACACTGAGCACCTATGCGAACGAAGGCGTAGGTGGTGCTATTGTGGGTAAAGCATTGTATACAGGGAGCATTGATTTACAGGTTGCCGTACAAGCTGTAGCAAAGGCATAGGGGGAGTAGGCATGCTGGCTAAACGTATTATTCCCTGCCTGGATGTAAAGGATGGCAGGGTGGTTAAGGGCGTTAATTTTGTGAACTTACGCGATGCGGGTGATCCGGTGGAACTGGCTGCGCTTTATGACCGGGAAGGGGCGGACGAAATCGTATTTTTGGATATTTCCGCTTCGGTTGAAGGCCGTGCCACAATGGAAGAAGTAGTTCGCCAGACAGCCGGGGAAATCGCCATTCCTTTTACCGTAGGTGGCGGGATATCCCATGTCGACGATATGAAACGCATCTTGCGTGCTGGCGCTGATAAAATCGGCGTAAATACGGCGGCTGTTCGTAACCCGCAGCTGATTGCGGAAGGTGCGCGCAGCTTTGGTTCACAATGTATCGTTGTTGCCATCGATGCCAAGTACAATGAGGCGTGGGGCGAATGGGAAGTATACACGCACGGAGGCCGCACGCCATCGGGTATTCGAGCCTTGGCCTGGGCTAAGGAAGCAGAGCGGCTGGGGGCCGGTGAGATTCTGCTGACCAGCATGAATGCAGACGGAACCAAGGATGGCTTTGACCTGCCGCTGACTTCCGCGGTTTCGGATACCGTAGGGATTCCAGTGATTGCTTCCGGCGGTGCAGGCAAACAGGAGCATTTCTATGACGTGTTTACGTCAGGCAAGGCGGATGCTGGATTAGCAGCAACGATTTTTCACTATAAAGAAATCGGAATCCCTGAGCTGAAACGGGATTTGAAGCGCAGAGGAGTGGAGATACGATGAGCAGTGAATTGAACCAACAGCTATCTCTGGAGCAGATATTGGATAATGTCCGCTGGAATGAGGCAGGGCTGGTCTCGGCGATTGTGCAGGATGATGCTACGCTTCAGGTGTTGACGCTGGCTTATATGAACCGCGAGTCGCTGAAGCTGTCTTTGGAGTCAGGAGAGACCTGGTTCTGGTCACGTTCCAGACAGGAGCTGTGGCACAAGGGGGCAACTTCTGGGAATACGCAAAAGATCTCTTCCATCCAGCTGGATTGTGACGGCGACGCTCTATTGGTGCGTGTCATTCCAAGCGGTCCTGCCTGTCATACAGGCGCAACGAGTTGCTTTTCTCGTGATATTTCCGCGCCAGGAACAGCCGTAACACCTGCGGTAGGAAATGCAGGAGCTCAGTTGACAAATCGTACCGATGCGATTTCCAGTGTTTCAGAAGGTCGTTTTGAGGTGCTTGCCCAATTGGAGGCAATTATTAAGGAACGCGAGGAGACACGTCCTGAAGGAGCCTATACGACTTATCTCTTTGACAAAGGTGTAGACAAAATCCTGAAAAAGGTTGGCGAAGAAGCCTCCGAGACCATCATTGCAGCCAAAAATAAAGATAATGAGGAGTTGCGCCTGGAGGTCAGCGACTTGATTTATCACCTGTTGGTGCTGTTGCAGGAGCGCAAGCTACCACTCGATGACGTGCTGGCTGAGCTGAATCGCCGTCATGAACGCCCTCGTCGTGATTAGGACATGTGCTGCATTGTATGAAAGGGGAGGGCCGCATGAAAATTGACTATCATACGCATCATTCCCGCTGCGGGCATGCGATAGGAAGCCTGGAGGAGTATGTACAGCAGGGGATTCGACTGGGGCTGGATCAGCTGGGTCTGTCCGATCATATGCCGCTGCTGCATGTAGAACCGGCCAACTATTATCCAGAGATGGCGATGCCTATGGATGAGCTGCCCCGTTACGTGGAAGAATGCTTGGATCTAAAGGAGCGCTATAAAGGGCAAATTGATATTCGTGTTGGTTTGGAAGGCGACTACATCGAGGGATGGGAACGTGAAATCGAAAGTATCATCCATGCATACCCATGGGATTATGTAATTGGTTCCGTTCATTTTCTCGGTGAATGGGATGTCACCGACTTCCGTCAGGTACACCATTGGGAAGGTAAAAATGTGCTGGAGGTGTACCGCTCGTATTATGACGCGGTTTCCAAGGCAGCTGCGACCGGTTTGTATGACATCATGGGTCATTTGGATGTCATTAAGCGCTTCGGCTATCATCCGAAGCCAGAGGAAGAGGAGGAGTTGCGTGAATTGGAGCGCTCCGCACTCTCAGCCGTAGCCCGCAGCGGTCGGGCTATGGAACTGAATGCCTCAGGGCTTTCCAAACCCTGTGCTGAAATGTTCCCGAGCCGTCGCATGCTGGAGGAGGCTTTTACGCTAGGTATCCCTTTAACCATCGGCTCGGATGCCCATGATCCGGCAAAGCTGGCTGAGCACCTGGAGAAGGCGCGCGCGCTTTTATATGAGGTTGGCTATCGCGAGCTTGCTGTATTTGAGCAACGTGAACGTTCGCGGGTTCCGCTGACGTTATAATACTATATTAAATGTTGTATCCAGTGACTAGCCGAACGCACCTTTCACACAGGGAAAATGCGCTCGGCTATTTAGCGTATTTTTGCATATGTATCTATCGGGGTACGAGCACGAAACCGTTTTTTGGAATAAGGCAGGATCGACTGTCAAGTCGTTTTGAAGTTGTGGTATACTGAAGGGTATGAACATGTCAGTTACTTTTAAAGGAGGTGCCTTGGTTATTTATGAAAGGGAAACATCTGCGAGTTTCGGAACCTAGCCCTAAGATTATTGCTTTGCGTTTCGACGCATCTTTCTTTTTTGAGAAAGCTGTGCGCTCGCTTGATCGCAATCATTATGACAAGGCATTGAAATATTTTCGCAAAGCCGTTGAATATGAACCGGATAATCCGGTGAATCATTGCAATATGGCGGGTATATTATCAGAGATGGGGGATTATGCAGGTTCAAATGAGATCCTATCCTCTGTTCTGAGTGACGTAGACTCGTCAATGACAGAATGTTATTTCTATATGGCGAATAATTACGCTAATATGGAGCAGTTTGAAGAAGCGGAAAAAGCATTGGTCACGTACCTGGAGGAGGACGAAGAAGGCCAGTTTCTTGATGAAGCCGAGGAAATGATGGAGCTGCTCTATTATGAGCTGGACCGTCCAACGAAGCTGAACCGTATTAAGGCCCGGCAGGGAGTGGTCGAGCATGATCAGGCCCGTGTTCTGCTGGAGGAAGGAAAGTTTGCTCAGGCAGCCCAACTGCTTAAGCAAATTTCTGAGGAGCAACCCGACATGTTCGCTGCGCGGAATAATCTGGCGCTAGCGTATTACTACATGGGATTGTTCCAAAATGCTAAGGCTACCATTATTCAAGTGTTGGAGGATGAGCCGGGTAATTTACACGCATTGTGCAACTTGGCGATTTTTTATCAGCACGAGGGCGGCGGTCCGGAGTTGGATCGTCTGGTTCAAACCTTGGCGGTCACAATACCGTTTCAGGAGGAGCAGGTATTCAAGCTGGCGACTACTATGGGGATTCTCGGACGCCATGAGGAGGCCTACAGACATTTCCGTAGATTGCTTCATGGCGGTGGAGAGAACAAAGCGGACGCCTCTTTGTACCATTACACGGCGGTAGCTGCCAGTAATACGGGAAGATATGCGGAAGCTCGGCGGTTATGGAGTCATTTGCAAAAGCAGGATGCCTCTTCGGAGGTTCCGAGATTTTTCCTGTCCAGATTAGAAGAGCTTCAGCAGGAAGGTACACCGCTGCAAGTGCTCAGCTATCATTATCATCTCCCGTTTGAGGAGCAATTCCGCATGTGGGAGAAGTTTGGCGCTGAGCAGGTACCGGACAGTATGAAGAAGGATCCGCTAATCCGATCATCTTTCTTCTGGGCCTTGCGCCACGGAGACCGGGCGACTCAGCTTCAGGTCATTCAGGCGTTAAGCCTGATTGGTGACGATGAGGTTCGCCAGGCACTGGAGTCCTTTGTAGAAGATCCGGATCAGGATAGTGAACTCAAACGCCGTGCTTTGCAAGTATTGCAAGAGCTGGCAGAGCGGAATGAGCAGAATACACCTACGGATACAGAGCATCCTGAGCGGTTGGAGGCTGAAAAGGCTCCATATGCAACTGAAGGTGATAGCTCTGCTTCGCCAGTTGATCCACAATGGCAGGCCGTGCTCGATAAAGTACTGACCGTCACGAACAAGTCATCCGATCCGGCTATGCAGCATGATTTGAGATCACTTTGGCTGGAGTATTTGGATCGGCTTGCTCCAGAAGTTCCGATGGTTCAGCATACTGAGGGGTGGGCAGCTGCGCTGGAATATTTGACAGCCAAGATGCATCATCATTCAGTCACCTATCAGGAAGTAGCCGACCGCTACGGTATTTCCGTATCGACGGTAAGCCGCTACGCACGTCAAATTGACAGCGTGTGTGGTATCAAGCAGAAGCTAAAGCAGCCGCTCTCCACGTTTAAAAAGCAGGTCTAGGACCTGCTCCAAACATCACTTAAAGGAGGCAACAAACGTATGTATAAATCCATAATTATTGGTACAGGTCCTGCAGGTTACACAGCCGCTATTTATTTGGCACGCGCCAACATGAATCCGCTGATCATCGAAGGAATGCAGCCCGGTGGGCAGCTTACCACAACGACTGAAATTGAAAATTTCCCGGGTTTTGAGCAGGGTATCCTTGGACCTGAACTGATGGATAACATGCGCAAGCAGGCCGAACGTTTTGGTGCTGAGTTTACTTCCGGCTGGGTAGAGGAAGTCGATTTTAGCAAGCGCCCTTTTAAAGTGAAGGTAGAGGGTAAAGGCATCATTGAAGCGGAGTCGGTTATTATTGCTACAGGTGCGTCCGCCAAATATCTTGGCATTCCAGGTGAGCAGGACAATGTAGGTCGTGGAGTTAGTACATGTGCAACTTGCGACGGCTTCTTTTTCCGCGGGAAAAAGATTATCGTAGTCGGCGGTGGCGATTCGGCCATGGAGGAAGCGAGCTTTTTGACCCGTTTTGCTTCCAGCGTAACCTTGGTCCATCGTCGCGACGAGTTGCGGGCATCTAAAATTATGCAGGACCGGGCACGTGAGAATGAAAAAGTACATTGGGCATTAAACCGGACTCCTCTGGAAGTTGTGACTGGAGAAACTGGCTTAAAGGGCTTGAAAGTACACAATAATGAGACCAACCAGGATGAACTGATCGAGGCAGATGGCGTGTTTGTGGCGATTGGCCATACACCAAACACAGGCTTCCTGAACGGACAAATTCATACCGATGAACACGGCTACATTGAAGTGAAGCCGGGTACGACGGAAACGAACATCCCGGGCGTTTTTGCCTGTGGGGACGTGCAGGATAATCGTTATCGCCAAGCCATTACGGCTGCGGGAACGGGCTGTATGGCGGCTATGGATTGCGAAAAGTATCTTGAAGGCAGCGCTGTCCACGACTGGAGCGAATCACTGGATCAATAAAGAGTGTCCATAATACACAAAGTGGCTAATATGAGGGCTAAAGAAACCTCGTCCAAGCCGGATCTTTTGGTACAGTAAGAGAAAGCCTGGTGCATTTGCACAGGCTTTCTCCTTTTTATGATTATAGAATTTTTAATTTTCAGCGGAGCTGAACAATTCTATAATCGCAAGAAAAATTTCCGTTAAGCGTGGCTGGCTTCCTTGAATGTACGTCAATAGACGTTTTTCTTATGGGGGCATGAGGTTAAAAGTTCAGCTAATCGTACATTTTTCAACAGGCAAGTGTCCTTGACCGTAACGGGGGCTTCAATTATAGTTGGAACGTAGGAATACTATTATGAGGCAGGAATTTTAAGCTATATTTCATACCAGATTTTTAAGTAAACATAAAAGGTGGCTTGGAACATGTCTGAAAGTATCTATGTAGGTGTCGATTTGGGCGGTACCGCGATTAAAGTCGGCATTTGTAATGAAAACGGACAGCTTTTGCACACATATGAGGGACCAACTGAAACCGATAAAGGTGTAGACGTTGTCATTGGTAATATCGAAAAATATGTGCGGCACATTGTTGAGGAATCTCCTTATGAGTGGGATCAACTAAAGGGTGTCGGTGCAGGTGTTGCAGGTTTTACGAATGTTCGTGATGGTATTATTGTCCTCGCTCCTAATATTGGCTTTCGTGACGTACCGATCCGTGCGCTCCTAGAGAACCGGATTGGCAAGCCTGTGAAAATAGACAATGATGCGAATGTTGCTGCGCTAGGTGAGGCTTGGGCTGGTGCAGGCAAAGGCATAGAAAACTGCGTATGCTATACCCTGGGAACAGGAGTAGGTGGCGGTATCATTATAAACGGTAGAATATATCAAGGTTTCTCAGGCATGGCTGGGGAAATTGGTCATATCAGTGTCGTACCTGATCTGGAGGCTATTCAGTGTGGATGCGGCAAAATGGGTTGCTTGGAAACGGTATCTTCCGCAACAGGCATTATTCGTATGGCCAAGGATGCTGTGGAACGTGGCGACCGCACCTCTCTGGCGCTGGAAGAACACATTGCTGCTAAGGAAGTATTTGATGCTGCTAAAGCCGGGGATGAAGTGGCGCTGCGTATTGTGAACCGGGCTGCCTTTTATTTGGGGAAATCCATGGCAGCGGTTGCCGCTGTGCTTAATCCGGAGTTGTTTATTATAGGCGGCGGTGTGTCTAAAGCAGGCGACTTTTTGTTTGAAGAGATGCGTCGCGTATACGCCAAGCTGGCACCTGAACCGCTTCAACAAGGGGTATATATCGTACCAGCGGTACTAGGCAATGACGCGGGTATCGTAGGGGCTGCAGGGTTGCTGCTACGCTCCTAATCCACAGTTGATAGTTCGAATACTGGCATAGAGCGAAGAAGCAAAAGGAGAGGGAAGTCCATATGACAGACAATGTAAAAAATGCTGCGCCGTGGGCAACGCTCATTATTATTACAGGGATGTCAGGCGCAGGGAAGACCATTGCGGTGCAGAGCCTTGAGGATTTGGGCTTCTTCTGCGTTGATAATTTGCCCCCTGTGCTGATTCCCAAATTTGCCGAGTTGATTGAGCAGTCTAACGGTAAAATAGGCAAGGTGGCTCTTGTCATTGATTTACGCGGACGGGAATTCTTTACCGCCTTGTCGGAATCGCTAAATTATATTAAAGAACATTTTACAATTCATTGTGAAATTTTATTTTTAAATGCAAATGACGGTGTTCTTGTACAGCGTTACAAAGAAAGCCGTCGTCGGCATCCGCTTGCTCCAGATGGTATGCCTTTGGATGGGATTCGGTTGGAGCGTAAGATGTTGGAAGAACTCAAAAACTCCGCTACACAGGTTATCGATACCAGTGTGATGAAGCCTGCAACCTTAAAGGCGAGAATTATTTCACGATTTTCCCATCTGGAGAGCAGCATGCTGTCTGTGAACATTACATCTTTTGGCTTCAAGTATGGTATTCCCATTGATGCCGATCTTGTATTCGATGTGCGCTTCCTGCCGAATCCCCACTATGTGGACCAACTACGTCCACACACGGGACAGGATAGCGATGTATATGATTATGTCATGAAATGGCCTGAGACTCAGGCGTTCCTGACCAAGTTGCTGGATATGTTGCACTTTTTGATTCCGCAGTATCGCAAAGAAGGTAAAAGCCAGGTCATTATCGGTATTGGCTGTACTGGCGGTAAGCATCGTTCTATTGCAATATCGGAGTATTTAGGAAAAATGCTAGGTGCCAGCGAGACAGAATCCGTTTCTGTTTCGCATCGGGATGCTGATCGGGACCGGCATTAATGAGGTGAAATCATGAAAGAGACCGGATCACAACGGGAGCGCCCGCGTATTGTTGTTATGGGCGGCGGAACCGGCTTGTCCGTCATGCTGCGGGGCTTGAAGCAAAAGCCGCTGGATATTACGGCAATTGTTACAGTCGCTGACGATGGCGGAAGCTCCGGGATATTGCGCAGTGAGCTGCAGATGCCCCCTCCGGGGGATATCCGCAATGTGCTGACTGCCTTGGCTGACGTGGAACCAGTCATGTCAGATATGCTAAAATACCGTTTCGGTGCCGGATCAGGATTGTCAGGCCATAGTCTGGGAAATCTGATCCTAGCAGCGATGACTGATATATCAGGGGATTTTGTAACGGCGGTGCGTGAGCTTAGCCGTGTATTTGCTGTGCGGGGGCGTGTGCTTCCGGCGGCTGAGGAAGGCGTTGTGCTGAACGCCGAGATGGAGGATGGCACGGTAGTCACTGGGGAGTCCAAAATCCCGGAAGCGGGCGGACGAATCAAACGTGTATTTCTTGAACCGACTCACGTGGAGCCGTTGCCTGAGGCCGTAGAGGCTATTAATGAAGCCGATGCGATTTTGATTGGTCCCGGCAGTCTATATACTAGCATTTTGCCAAATTTGCTTGTACCGAAGCTTGCTGAGGCTGTGGTGAAATCAGATGCTATTAAAATATTTGTCTGCAACGTGATGACACAGCCAGGGGAAACTGATGGCTATACGGTGGGGGATCACCTGCAAGCGATCTATGAACATGTAGGACATCATCTCTTCGACTATGTCATAGTAAATAACGGGGAAATTCCACCTCAAGTACAGGAGATGTATGCCGAGCAGGGAGCTAAGCCCGTTCAAGTAGACATGGGCGAGCTGGCTGATCGAGGTTATAAAGTAGTGGCAGATACATTAGTACTGTTCCGTACGTATTTACGGCATGATGCCGACAAATTAAGCCAGCATATTTACCAATTGGTACAAAACTGGATGTTAAGAAGGAGGTGAGTCCCTTGTCCTTTGCGGCACAAACGAAAAAAGAGCTTACAATGATTGAAAGCCAGCCCTGCTGTGAAAAAGCGGAGCTGTCTGCGCTCATACGTATGCTCGGATCCGTACAACTGTCGAATAAAAGGGTGATATTGGACGTGTCCACAGAAAATGCCGCGATTGCAAGGCGGATTTACTCCTTGATCAAAAAGCATTTTCAACTTCACATCGAACTGCTTGTACGGAAAAAAATGCGCTTGAAAAAAAATAATGTGTACATTGTCCGTATTCCCAATGGTGTACAAGAGCTGCTAAAGGAGCTTTATATTGTCTCAGAAGGTTTCTTGTTCACTGACGGGATTAATCGTGATATCATTCGGAAAAACTGTTGTAAGCGGGCTTATCTGCGGGGGGCCTTTATGGCAGGTGGCTCTGTGAATAATCCAGAGGGGTCGTCTTACCACCTTGAAATTTCCTCGATGTATGAGGAGCATTGTCAGGCGCTAGTGGATCTTGCTAATGAATTTCATCTCAATGCCCGCTGTATTGAGCGTAAAAAGGGCTTTATTCTCTACATCAAGGAAGGCGAGAAGATCATTGAGCTGCTCAGTATCATTGGGGCCCATCAAGCCTTGTTCAAATTTGAAGATGTACGCATTATGCGCGATATGCGCAATTCCGTAAATCGGATTGTTAATTGCGAAACAGCTAATTTGAACAAGACGATCGGAGCTGCTGTCCGGCAAATTGAAAATATCAAGCTGCTGGAGAGGGAAGTGGGGTTGGAAACCTTGCCGGATAAACTGCGTGAAGTGGCAGAAATTCGGCTCGCTCATCCTGATTTGAATTTGAAAGAAGTCGGAGAAATGCTCAAAGGAGTCGTGAGTAAATCAGGCGTAAATCATCGACTTCGCAAAATTGACGAGATGGCTGACAAAATCAGAGGGGAAAACGGCCTAATTCCGTAAAAAGAGGGGTTGTGGGGCTCTTAGCCCCGGTTTTTTTAGTTTTTTTTCTAGTGTCTGTCCCGGGTTAATGTTATAATGTGATAAATAAAATGGAGTAAATAGCGTCCAGATTTATTTGATGAGGGGGTAAGCTAACATGTCAAAACATCCGGTAGTCGTACGCTTGAAAACAGGACTGCACGCCAGACCTGCTGCGTTGTTCGTACAGGAAGCGAATAAATATTCATCTGAGATTTTTGTGGAAAAAGAAGACAAAAAGGTTAATGCCAAGAGTATCATGGGTATTATGAGCCTCGCCATCAGTACAGGTACTGAAATCAACATTAGTGCCGAAGGTGCGGACGCCGAACAGGCTGTAAACGCTTTAGTAAGTCTGGTTAGTAAGGTAGAGCTGGAAAATCAATAATCGAACATTTGCTTTGTGATAATATGATGTATGCTCTTAGCGAGAAGCCCCCTTTGGGGCTTTTTTTGTATCTAGAAAATAAGCTCAGCAAGCCTAATCATATAAGCTATTTATGTATATTTTTTTGCATATAGCGACTGCGTTCAGTCCAAGCTACATTTAATTGATTCCTCTGTGGTAATGCTCTGTCTCGGAAATTTAACTGCTCGATTGCAACCTTTTCCCGTCTTTTCCGTCTGGAAGGTACATACATTTTCAAAGAAAGAGGTTGAATATAATGAAAGTTTGGACAAAAACAGTGAGCACAGCAATTCTTGCGGGAGCATTATTGGTCGGAGGAATAGCAGGAGGGCTATGGACGGGAGCTGATCGCGCTTATGCTGCAACGGCTGCGACGGCGAATGGTGTAATCAACGTGAGTGGAAGTGGTGAAATAATGGCCAAGCCAGATATCGCTTATCTCTCTATCGGTGTGCAATCGGAAGGAAATACTGCTGCTGCTGCTCAAAAAGCCAATGCTGCAAAAATAAACAAGATCACACAGCTGTTGAAAGAAAAATGGAACATTAGTGCAGACGATATTCAGACAAGTCAGTTCTCTGTACAACCTAACTATACCTATAACGAAAAAGAAGGACAGAAGCTCAAAGGCTACATGGCCAACCATACACTTTCAGTGAAATACCGCAATTTGGATAAAATCGGGCAGCTGCTGGATGAGGCTACAAACTCAGGAGCAAACAACGTAGATAATGTACAGTTTTCCGTTGAGGATCCTTCCACCTATGAGGAAGCGGCTATTGCAAAAGCGTTGGATAACGCTCAATCCAAAGCCAGTGCTGTAGCAAAATCAGCTAAACGCGGGTTAGGAGCTCTGGTGAATGTGACAGTGGACGGCGGGGAAGCTCAGGTTTATACACAACGTGAGAATGCCATGTCCAAATCGCTTATGGATATGAGTGGTGGAACACAGATTCAGTCCGGTCAAGTGACGGTGAAAGTCCAAGTATCAGCCCAGTATGAGATGAACTAGTATAGAACATTAAACGGAGCCGCAAGCACCTGCAACATTGCAGGATGACTTGTTGGCTTCTTTTGTCTATTGAAACCATTTTGTAATGAGTCTGTCATAGCTAATGGCTGTTAGGTGTACAGATTGAAATCAGTGAGTGTACAGATTGTAAACTACATACAACAGGGTATAGATATAATAAGAAAAGTGATCGAAGCACATAGATGATACAGATTTACAATGGGAGGAATACTTACGATGAACAAGCATACGAAAAAATGGGGCTCAGCTCTGCTAGCAGCGGGAATTTTAGCAGGGGTGACGGTTGTTCCCGTTTCCTATATTGAGGCAGCATCGACCAAGCAGTTAACAACTTCACAACAACCGGCAATCTCTATTCAATGGAATGGCAAAACATTAGCCACCAAAGGAATCCAGTTCAACGGGAACACGCTCCTTCCTGTGGCAGCCCTGCGCGACAGCTTGGGAATTCCGGTAAGCTATGACACCAAAGAAGCGGCATATACCGTGGGTAGTGGGTACAACAAACTCTATATCGTGGTCTCCTCCTCAGATGCCTATGGCAATGTGAACGGAATCATCACGCGTAGTATGGACGCCAAAATGATCGCCGGGAAGCTGTACATTCCTATGAGTCTGCTGAAAGACTATCTAGGTATCGATGCGCAGTGGAATGCAGCTCAGAAAACAGTAACATTAAATAAAAGTCAGCAAAATCCAATCACAATAGCATCTCAAACGCTTCCAGCTTCGAGTAATGCAAAGGTGTCTTATAAGATTAAGTACCCGCAAATCAGCGGGAGTCAACTGAATCCTGAGGCTCAACAGGCCATTAATAATGTGCTTAAAAAGCATGCAGAGGGAGTATTGGCAGCAGGCAAAAAGATGATGGCAGAGGGAGGGGCTACAACAGACAGACCGTATGAGTTTGGGAATGATTTTGCGATTGCCTATAACAAAGAGGGTATTCTGAGTGTGATTATGCAGGACTACTCGTATACAGGCGGCGCACATGGCATGACAGCACGTAAAGGATACACATTCTCGCTTGCTGATGGTAAGCTGCTGCAATTATCTGACGTATTAAAGGCAAATCCGAACTACAAAAAGTTCCTTAATGTTGATTTGAAGAAAAAGGTTGATGGGCTCCAGGGTGGAGAGGGTTTTGACAAATTTAAAGAGTTGGCAGCAGATCAGAATTTTTATGTGACCAACAGTGGCGTAACCATCGTGTTTGATTTGTACGAATATGCACCATACGCGTATGGAATTCCGGAGTTTACCTACTCGTTTGCTCAACTGCTGCCTCAGGGCGGAAAGCCCTTTGCGGGACAGACTCAATAAATGAATTATCTATATTAAAAATTAATAGTAAATAAAAAGGCTGCCTACTGGATATAAAAATCCTGAGGCAGCCTTCTTAATTACCAGCTATTCAGAGGTAAATTACTTTTCTTATACACCTTCTGGAGAGGAGCTAGTTAACACTTTATCAATAATACCGTATTCTTTGGCATCATCAGCGGACATGAAATAGTCACGGTCTGTGTCTTTTTCGATGCGTTCCAGTGGTTGACCTGTGCGATCTGCGAGAATGCGATTCAATTTGTCACGCATTTTCAAAATGCGACGGGCGCGAATTTCGATATCCGTTGCCTGTCCTTGTGCCCCACCCAGTGGTTGGTGAATCATAATTTCACTGTTTGGCAAGGCAAAACGTTTGCCCTTGGCACCTGCATTCAGCAAGAAAGCACCCATGGAAGCAGCCATACCTACACAAATTGTAGATACATCAGGTTTAATGTATTGCATCGTATCGAAAATGGCCATACCAGCTGTGATGGAACCGCCAGGACTGTTAATATACAAGTGAATGTCTTTTTCAGGATCTTCAGCAGCCAAAAACAGCATTTGTGCAATAATTGAGTTGGCTACAACGTCATTGACGTCCGAGCCCAACAAAATAATGCGATCCTTCAACAATCTGGAATAAATGTCATAGGCGCGTTCGCCGCGGTTACTTTGCTCTACTACCATAGGAACATAGCTCACGTCAAAAAACCTCCCTTAAATATCATTAGTGGATTTGGTGGATATGCCAAATTACATATCCCTTTTATAAACTGTTACCGTATTAACCACATGATAAACAATTTCAAACAAAAAGTCAAAGAAAGTCAAACTATTGATTAAAAAAAAGAGCACTTAGCGCTCTTGTTGGTTAAAAATATTATATGGAACAATTAGTCAATTGTATAAAATGGCGCGCCCGCGAGGAATCGAACCTCGATCTCAGGCTCCGGAGGCCTACGTCATATCCGTTGGACCACGGGCGCACAAATGAATCACAACAAGCAACCAACTAATTAATTGGAAACAAAGATGATTATATGATATACGGCATTGAATTGCAAGCTTTTATTACGTGCGCATATTCACATAAAAAGTTGAGAAATATAGGATCAGATAGACTTGCATGTGAAGCAAATATTGGTTAAGATAGACGTGGGACTTAAAAAGTTATCCCGGGACATTTTAAGACCAGTTAGAGATATAGCATAGAGATAGAACTTAGAAGTGTGCGGGAGTGGAAAGCATGCGAAAGATATTAGAAATACAGAAGCAGCTTCTGCCCGACCTCATGGATGTTTTGAAAAAAAGGTACACGATCCTGCATCAGATTATGTTGTCCGAAGTGATTGGACGCAGAACACTGGCAGCTTCACTGGACATGACCGAGCGCGTACTGCGCGCTGAGACCGATCTCCTTAAAGCGCAAGGGTTAATTGAGATTGAGAGTGTAGGCATGAAGGTGAGCAAAGCAGGACTGGATCTGCTAGAACAGCTGGAGCCGATAGCGAACAACTTGTTCGGCCTGTCCCAATTGGAGGATCAGATTCGTCAAGCCTATGGCTTGAGGAAGGTGGTTGTCGTTCCAGGGGATTCGGACGCTTCACCGTTAGCGAAGCAGGAACTGGGCCGTGCGGGCGCAAAGGCGCTGCTGAGTGTTATGGATGACGAGGACGTGGTCGCTGTAACAGGTGGCACGACGATTGCAGATGTAGCGGAACAACTGACATTACCTGCTAACGGCCCGCTTAAGGGTGGATGGTTCGTTCCGGCACGCGGAGGTTTGGGAGAGAGCATGGAAATGCAGGCAAATACAATTGCTTCCACGATGGCTCGCA
The DNA here is from genome assembly GCF_050516475.1 of Paenibacillus ottowii. Lineage (NCBI taxonomy): Bacteria > Bacillati > Bacillota > Bacilli > Caryophanales > Paenibacillaceae > Paenibacillus > Paenibacillus ottowii. Next base: position 4,988,793 of record NZ_CP191577.1, read on the forward strand.
AGGTCGGCGCTCAATACCGTCTGCTCCATGTACCGGATTTGCTCAGCAATCATGCTTACAACTCCTTGCTTGAGGATACGAATATTCAGGATATATTGAGCCTGATTCGAGAGAGTCGTATTATCATTCACGGGATAGGCAACGCCATAGCAATGGCCCACAGACGCAAGCTTGACCCTGAAACCTTTGCCCAGATCAGCAATGAGGGCGCGGTTGCCGAATCGTTTGGCTATTATTTTAACGAAGACGGCGTCGTTGTTCACAGAATGCTGACGCTTGGACTCCGATTGGAGGACATCAGGCGTACGGAGACGGTGCTGGGTGTGGCTGGAGGCAAGAGCAAGGCGGCTGCTATTCATGCAGTACTCCGTTTCGGGCAGGAAGACATTCTTGTCACCGACGAAGGCGCTGCTGCCGAGATTGTAAGCCGTTATTTAAGGAATTAATATGATTTTTTAATTGTGTTGTCTTGACGGGCTTTCGGGTCTGTCTTGAATATATAAAATTAAACTAAACGAACTTTGGGAGGAACTCACTCATGACAGTTAAAGTTGGTATTAACGGTTTCGGACGTATTGGACGCCTTGCTTTCCGCCGTATTCAAGACGTGGAAGGTATTGAAGTAGTAGCAATTAACGACTTGACAGATTCCAAAATGCTGGCACATCTGTTGAAATATGATACAACACAAGGTACTTTCCAAGGGGAAGTAGAAGTACATGACGGTTTCTTCAAAGTAAACGGTAAAGAAGTTAAAGTTTTGGCTAATCGCAACCCTGAAGAACTGCCTTGGGGAGACCTGGGTGTAGACATCGTTCTGGAATGCACAGGCTTCTTCACAACTAAAGAAGCTGCTGAGAAACATTTGAAAGGCGGCGCTAAAAAAGTTGTTATCTCCGCTCCAGCTACTGGCGACATGAAAACTGTCGTTTACAACGTAAACCATGAAATTCTGGACGGAACTGAAACTGTAATTTCCGGTGCTTCTTGCACAACTAACTGCTTGGCTCCTATGGCTAAAACACTGCAAGACAAATTTGGTATCGTTGAAGGCTTGATGACTACCATTCACGCTTACACTGGCGACCAAAACACTTTGGATGCTCCACATGCTAAAGGTGACTTCCGTCGTGCTCGCGCAGCAGCTGAAAACATCATCCCTAACACTACTGGTGCTGCTAAAGCAATCGGTCTGGTTATCCCTGAGCTGAAAGGTAAATTGGACGGTGCAGCTCAACGCGTTCCAGTACCAACAGGTTCCCTGACTGAGCTGGTAACAGTTTTGGAGAAAAACGTAACTGCTGAAGAAATCAACGCAGCGATGAAAGAAGCTTCCGATCCTGAAACTTACGGATACACTGAAGATCAAATCGTTTCTTCTGACATCAAAGGTTTGACTTTCGGTTCCTTGTTTGATGCAACTCAAACTAAAGTTCTGACTGTTGGCGACAAACAACTGGTTAAAACTGTAGCTTGGTACGACAATGAAATGTCCTACACTGCACAATTGATCCGTACGTTGGAATACTTCGCTAAATTGGCTAAATAAGAATTTTCTTATCCAGCAACATCATAGAGCGGAAACAGGTGTTATTGTTTCCGCTCTTTATATATCAAAATGTGCCTTAAATTCCTGTTTCGTAAAATTATAAGGGTGCGGAGGAATATGGAGATGAACAAAAAGAGCGTACGTGATATAGAACTGAATGGAAAACGGGTGTTTGTTCGTGTAGATTTTAACGTTCCGGTTGAGGATGGTAAAATTACAGATGACAAGCGTATTCGCGAAACCTTGCCAACCATTAACTACCTGATTGAAAAAGGTGCAAAAGTTATTTTGGCAAGTCACTTTGGACGTCCAAAGGGTCAAGTGGTTGAATCCATGCGTCTGACTGCTGCTGGTGTGCGTTTGTCAGAACTGCTCAATAAGCCTGTTGTTAAGGTGGATGAAGCAGTTGGTGAGGCTGTTAAAGCGAAAGTAGCTGAACTGAAAAACGGTGATGTGCTATTGCTTGAAAATGTACGCTTCTACCCAGGAGAAGAGAAAAATGATCCTGAACTGGCTAAGCAATTTGCTGAACTGGCTGACATTTTCGTGAATGATGCATTTGGTGCAGCACACCGTGCTCATGCTTCAACAGAAGGTATCGCGCATTTCCTTCCGGCTGTTTCCGGCTTGCTGATGGAAAAAGAGTTGTCTGTCATTGGTAAAGCTCTGTCCAATCCAGATCGTCCTTTTACAGCCATTATTGGTGGTTCCAAAGTAAAAGACAAAATCGATGTCATCGACAACCTGCTGAACATTGCAGATAACGTAATTATTGGCGGCGGTTTGACTTATACATTCTTCAAAGCTCAAGGTTATGAAGTAGGTCAATCTTTGCTGGATGAATCCAAACTGGACGTAGCTCTTGGATTTATTGAAAAAGCGAAGAAGCTCGGCAAAAACTTCTACCTTCCTGTGGATATCGTTATTTCTGACGATTTCAGTGCTACAGCTAACACAAACATCGTGGATATCGACGGCATTCCTGCAGATTGGGAAGGCGTGGATATCGGACCGAAAACTCGTAAAATCTATGCAGATGTTATCAAAAACTCCAAATTGGTTGTTTGGAATGGACCAATGGGTGTATTTGAAATCGAGCCTTTCGCTGGCGGTACTCGTGAAGTAGCAGAAGCATGCGCAACAACAGATGCATACACCATCATTGGTGGCGGTGACTCTGCGGCAGCAGCTGAAAAATTCCACTTGGCTGACAAAATGGATCATATTTCCACTGGCGGCGGCGCATCCCTGGAATTCATGGAAGGCAAAGCACTTCCAGGTGTTGTTGCACTTAACGATAAATAATCAAACGCATTGCGCGTAATAAAGGCTTTAGGGCACCTAATAGTTAGGAGTTGAAACCATTGAGAACACCGATTATCGCGGGTAACTGGAAGATGTTTAAAACCGTACCAGAAGCTAAAACCTTCATCGAAGAGATCAAAGGTAAAGCAGAGGTTGCAGGAGTGGAGAGCGTTATCTGTGCTCCATTTACAAATCTTCCTGCTCTGGTTGAAGCAGTAAAAGGTACATCTATTAAAATTGGCGCACAAAATCTGCATTTTGCAGAAGATGGTGCGTTTACAGGTGAAATCAGCGGCAGAATGTTGCAAGACCTGGGTGTAGATTACGTTGTAATCGGACACTCTGAGCGCCGTGAGTATTTCAACGAAACAGACGAAACAGTGAACAAAAAGATTCATGCAGCATTCCGTCACAGCCTGACTCCAATCGTATGTGTAGGCGAAAAGCTGGAAGAACGTGAAGCAGGTCAAACCAAAGAAGTTGTCAAAGTACAAACTGTAGCAGCTTTTGCTGGTCTGGCTAAGGATCAAGCGGCACAAGTCGTGGTTGCTTATGAGCCAATCTGGGCTATCGGAACAGGCAAATCCTCTACTTCGCAGGATGCGAATGAAGTGATTTCCTACATCCGTAGTCTGATTAAAGAGCTGTACGATGAAAATACAGCAAATGCTGTACGTATTCAGTACGGTGGCAGTGTAAAACCTGAAAATGTTACTGAGTACCTGGGTCAAAGCGATATCGACGGCGCGCTCGTGGGCGGTGCCAGTCTTCAACCGGCGTCGTACATCGCGCTTGTTGAGGGGGCGAAGTAAGATGACAGCACCAAAACCGGTAGCTTTAATTATTATGGACGGATTCGGACTGCGTGACACTGTGGAAGGCAATGCGGTTGCACAGGCCAACAAACCGAATTACGACCGGTATTTAAAACAGTATCCACATGCAACCTTGACGGCTTCTGGCGAAGCAGTGGGTCTGCCGGAAGGACAAATGGGTAACTCCGAAGTAGGTCACTTGAACATCGGCGCAGGCCGAATTGTATATCAAGACTTGACTCGTATTTCGAAGTCCATCCGTGAAGGCGAGTTCTTCAACAATGAAACACTGGTTAAAGCTGTGCAGCATGCGAAGAAGAACAACACTAAGCTTCATCTGTACGGACTTCTGTCCGACGGGGGTGTGCATAGCCATATCAGCCATCTGTTTGCGATGCTGGATCTGGCTAAAAAAGAAGGATTAACTGAAGTGTACATTCATGCTTTCATGGATGGACGCGACGTTATGCCTGACAGCGGCGTAGGCTTCATGCAGCAACTGATCGCTAAAATTCAGGAAGTGGGCATTGGCCAAATCGCGACCGTACAAGGACGCTATTATGCCATGGACCGCGACAAACGTTGGGAACGTGTTGAGAAGTCTTACCGTGCAATCGTATACGGTGAAGGTCCTCAATATACTGACCCACTCGAAGCATTGAAGGAATCGTATGAAAAATCAGTATTCGATGAATTCGTGGAGCCAACAGTTATTGTGAAGGCTGATGGAAGCCCTGTAGGGCTGGTCGAAAGCAATGACTCTGTTATTTTCCTGAATTTCCGTCCTGACCGTGCGATTCAATTGTCTCAAGTATTTACCAATGAAGATTTCCGTGGTTTTGACCGTGGGCCGAAATGGCCTAAGGATCTGCACTTTGTTTGCCTGACCCTGTTCAGTGAAACGGTCGGAGGATTTGTTGCCTATGAACCGAAAAACCTGGACAATACGTTTGGCGAAGTGCTGGTACAAAACAACAAAAAGCAATTGCGTATTGCTGAGACAGAAAAGTATCCGCACGTTACTTTCTTTTTCAGTGGCGGACGCGATGTGGAGCTTCCTGGCGAAACTCGTATTTTGATCAACTCGCCTAAAGTGGCTACATATGATCTGAAGCCTGAAATGAGTGCGTACGAAGTGGCGGATGCTGCTGTTAAGGAAATCGAAGCCGACAAGCATGATGCGATTATCCTGAACTTTGCCAATCCGGATATGGTTGGACACTCCGGTATGCTGGAACCAACAATTAAGGCAGTAGAGACGACGGATGAATGTGTTGGACGTGTTGTAGATGCAGTTAAAGCCAAAGGCGGCGTGGTAATTATCATCGCTGACCATGGTAACGCGGATATGGAAATTGATGAGCAGGGACGTCCGTTCACCGCTCACACAACGAATCCGGTTCCATTCATTTTGACTGATGAAAATATTGTTCTGCGTGAGCATGGAATTCTGGCTGACGTAGCTCCAACGCTTCTGGATTTGATGCAGCTTCCGCAACCTGCGGAAATGACAGGAAAATCTATGATTGCATCCCGCAAGTAAGCTTGATTTAATAAGTATAGGCTTGGCCAATAAATTATGAATTACAAAGGAGATTAAGTACAAATGACTATTATTTCTGACGTGTACGCTCGCGAAGTCCTCGACTCCCGTGGTAACCCTACAGTTGAAGTTGAAGTATATCTGGAATCCGGTGCGATTGGTCGCGCTATCGTTCCTTCTGGTGCCTCCACAGGCGCTCACGAAGCTGTAGAGCTTCGCGATAACGACAAATCCCGTTACCTGGGTAAAGGCGTTCTGCAAGCTGTTAAAAACGTGAACGAAATTATTGCTCCTGAAGTAATCGGCTTGGATGCTGTGAACCAAGTAGAAATCGATACACTGATGATCAAATTGGATGGTACTCCAAACAAAGGTAAACTGGGTGCAAATGCAATTCTGGCTGTATCCATGGCTGTAGCTCGCGCTGCTGCTGAAGCTCTGGGCTTGCCATTGTACACTTACCTGGGCGGATTCAACGCTAAACAATTGCCAGTACCAATGATGAACATCGTTAACGGTGGCGCTCATGCCGACAACAACGTTGACGTACAAGAATTCATGGTTCTGCCTGTAGGCGCTCCTACATTCAAAGAAGCTCTGCGTGTTGGTGCAGAAATCTTCCACAACCTGAAATCCGTACTGAATTCCAAAGGTTTGAACACAGCTGTTGGTGATGAAGGTGGTTTTGCTCCTAACTTCAAATCCAATGAAGAAGCTCTGTCCACTATTATCGAAGCGATCGAAAAAGCTGGTTACAAACCAGGTGTTGACGTATTCCTCGGTATGGACGTTGCCTCCACTGAGTTCTTCAAAGATGGAAAATACACTCTGGAAGGCGAAGGCAAATCCTTCACTTCTGCTGAGTTCGTTGACCTGCTTGCTTCTTGGGTTGATAAATACCCAATCATCACTATTGAAGATGGTTGCTCCGAAGACGACTGGGAAGGTTGGAAATTGCTCACTGAAAAACTGGGCAACAAAATCCAATTGGTTGGTGACGACCTGTTCGTAACTAACACAGAGCGTCTGGCTAAAGGTATTGAAGAAAACATCGGTAACTCCATCCTGATCAAAGTAAACCAAATCGGTACGCTGACTGAAACATTCGATGCTATCGAATTGGCTAAACGTGCAGGATACACAGCTGTAATCTCTCACCGTTCCGGTGAATCCGAAGACAGCACAATCGCTGATATCGCTGTTGCAACAAATGCAGGCCAAATCAAGACAGGTGCTCCTTCCCGTACTGACCGTATTGCGAAGTACAACCAATTGCTCCGCATTGAGGATCAACTGGGTGAACTGGCTCAATACCACGGCCTGAAATCTTTCTACAACCTGAAAAAATAATATTGCTAAAAATGCTGATAGCACCTCGGGTCTATGATTTAGGATCATAGTGCCAGAATGCTTGAAGCTTTTACGCATGAATAAAACAGATCTGCTCGTATATGGCGAGCAGATCTGTTTTTTGTTATAAATAATGCATATATAATCTACAGAGGCTGATGGCTAGATGTCTTGTTGTAGCTGTTGTTATCTACTGGAAGCTGTGGTAGAATGAAAATAGTGTTTTGCGTTAATTTCCGGCTATTTATAGCATGATAAGTGCGTGTTTTCATAAAAGAGGCTGTGTTGTTTTGCAAAACAGATGTATAAGCTCAGGAGGTGGATTTTTCATGGAAATCTTTTTGAAAGTGCTGCTCGTTGTGTTCTCGATTGCTGTTATTGCAGTTGTGTTACTGCAAAAGGGGAAAAGCGCAGGTTTGTCCGGTGCCATCTCTGGCGGTGCTGAGCATCTGTTCGGCAAGACAAAAGCTCGCGGTATGGATTTGATCTTACAACGCATTACTGCCGTTTTAGGTGCATGTTTTATGATCGTTGCCGTTATGGTTGCATTTTTTGCAAAATAAGATAAATACAAACCTTAAGCCTTCGTTTCACAGGAAACGGGGGCTTTTTTGGATTTTGTACAGGCAGGGATGCCTTCGATTGAATTCGTGTATACTAGGGTATGAGTATATTAAGAGTCTTGTATTCAGGAACAAGGAACATGCGGATTTATTACTGAAAATTAAAGGTCACCCGAGGTGGACAAAATTATGATAACAGAGCAACAACTACTTGATTTTATGCGCGAGACCGCATACAAGCCGATGACATACCAGGAGCTAGAACAACATTTTGAAATTAAGGATGCAGAAGAGTTTCGCGAATTCCTTAAGCTCTTGAACGCATTGGAGGAAGACGGGAAAATTCTGCTGACCCGCACAAACCGTTATGGTGTTCCAGAACGGATGGATTTGCAGCGCGGGCGCTTGCAGGCTCATGCCAAGGGCTTTGCTTTTTTGATTCCAGAGGACCGGGAGCACCCGGATGTATACATTCATGCCAACGACTTAAAGAGTGCAATGAATGGAGATACGGTACTGGTAAGAGTGACGTCAAAGGGACCTGCGGGTGGCCGTTTAGAAGGAGAAGTAGTGCGAATCGTGAAGCGCGCAGTGCTTCAGGTCGTCGGTGTGTTTCAGAGCCACGAAGCATACGGTTTTGTTTTGCCCGATGATAAACGTATTAACCGGGACATTTTTATTCCTAAGGACAGCTTCAATGGAGCCGTAAACGGGCAAAAAGTCGTTGTGCGCATTGTGAGCTATCCGGAAGGACGGGCAGCGGCGGAAGGTGAAGTGCTGGAGGTGCTGGGCCATAAGGATGATCCGGGCGTTGACATCTTGTCCGTTATTCGCAAGCATCAGCTCCCGGAAGCTTTTCCGGATGAAGTGATGGCAGAAGCGGATCAGGCTCCTGATGCGATTACGGAAGAAGAGATTATACGTCAGGGACGCCGTGATTTGCGCGATAAAATCATTGTTACCATTGACGGTGAGGATGCCAAAGACCTCGATGATGCGGTTAATGTAGAGCGCTTGCCGAACGGGAACTACCGTCTGGGCGTTCATATTGCCGATGTAGGGTATTATGTGCGTGAGAACTCCAAGCTGGATCAGGAGGCATATAACCGCGGCTGTAGCGTGTATCTGGTTGACCGTGTCATTCCGATGCTTCCTCATCGACTTTCAAACGGAATTTGTTCATTGAATCCTCAGGTGGATCGACTGACTTTATCCTGTGAGATGGAATTCAATGAGCATATGAAGGTCGTAAAACATGATATTTTCACCAGTGTGATTAAAACGAAGGAACGGATGACCTATACTAACGTTCGCAAAATCCTCGAAGAGGAAGATGCAGAACTGATGGAACGGTACAAGGACCTGGTTGATGTGTTTCACACAATGAAGGAATTAGCATTGAAGCTGCGTGCGAATCGGATGCGCCGGGGTGCGGTTGATTTTGACTTTGATGAGGCCAAAGTGATTGTAGATGATGAAGGCAAAGCTGTCGATATTGTGAAAAGGGATCGTACGATAGCCGAACAAATTATCGAAGAGTTTATGCTGGCGGCCAATGAAACGGTAGCCGAACATTTTCACTGGCTCAAGGTACCGTTTTTGTACCGGATTCATGAGGACCCTGATCCAGAGAAGCTGCAAAACTTTATGGCTTTTGCAGCTAATTTTGGTCATCATATCAAAGGTCGGGGAAATTCCATTCATCCGCGTGCACTCCAAACGTTACTGGAAGATATTCAGGGCACGAAGGAGCAAACGGTGCTTAGCACGATGATGCTGCGTTCGATGAAGCAGGCTAAGTATGATGCGGAGTCTACAGGACACTTTGGACTAGCTGCGGAGTATTACTCTCATTTTACATCGCCGATTCGTCGTTACCCTGACTTGGTAATTCACCGTGTCATTCGTGAGGTATTGGAGAATGGTGGGGCTTTAACAGCCGAGAGACAGGAATATTTGACTGCACGTATGCCTGATATTGCACAGCAGTCTTCCGAGCGTGAACGTGTAGCTGTGGACGCAGAACGTGATACAGAGCAGATGAAAAAGGCTGAATATATGCTGGATAAGGTCGGCGAGGAATTCGAAGGAATTATCAGCAGTGTAACCAGCTTTGGGATGTTCATTGAGCTGGACAACACAGTCGAAGGGCTGACACGTCTGAGTGCGCTTACGGACGATTTTTACCATTTTGATGAGCAGCACATGGCCTTGATCGGCGAACGCACCTCCAAGGTATTCCGCATTGGGGATGAGGTTAAGGTTCGTGTCGGGCGCGTAAATATGGATGACTACACGATTGACTTTGAACTCGTCGATATGAAGCAGCGACAACGCCGTGAACGAACGGGTGGCTCTGGACAACGCGGAGATTTTGCACGTGGCGAGAGCCGTGGTAAAGGCAGAGGACGAGAAGGACATGACCGCAAGGGCGGTAAGGAAAAGGCTGGTAGAGAGCGTAAAGGCGGTCGTGAGGCGGCTGGGAAGCCCAAAGAGGGCGGCAACGGAGGTATCAGCATCGCAGGTCGCACAGGTCGTGGTGGTGGAAACGGTGCTGGAACAGGCTCGACAGGCAGCTTCGGCTTTGGTAGTGGCAAAGGTGGATACAATTCGCCGGTAACGGGCACAAGCAAGCGACGGAAAAAGACGTCCGCCAGCGGGATATTTATTGGAGATGCAGCTACCCCAGGTAGTGATGCTAGATCAGGCGGTGAAGGTCCACGTCGGAAGCGGAAAAAAAAGGGTGGCAACGGTGGGAATAGCACCGCTGCGTTTGTACGGAAAAAGAAGAAGTAGGCTGAAACAACTTACTTTTTAGGCGACTAGAGCTTCTCAAGAGCAGTGGACGATGCTAAATGGAGGCTTAGGTATATAAGCGGTTTCTGTCTGTAGTAATAGATAGAAGCCGCTTGATTTTAGTGTGCTATTCGTGTAAGTAAAAATGTAGAAGGCTTGATCTTTCTTGCTTTTACCATCTGAAATTTGTTACAATATATTTCTAGAGTGGCTCATTGTAGCTGAATTTCTAGATTGAATTAAGTTAAGGAGTGGTATTCATGGGTAAGAAGGCAGACGGGAAAGTGCTCGCCCAGAACAAAAAAGCTTCCCATGACTATTTTATTGAGGACACCTACGAGGCGGGCATGGTGTTAACGGGAACGGAGATTAAGTCTCTGAGAAATGGTCGCTCTAATATAAGCGATGCTTTTGCTACGATCCGTAATGGCGAAATTCATATTCACAATATGCATATCAGCCCTTTTGAACAAGGTAATCGTAACAATCCGACCGATCCGACGCGTACGCGTAAGCTGTTGCTGCATAAAGAGCAGATACGTAAGCTTATTGGTCTGTCCAAACAGGAAGGCTACACCATCGTGCCGCTGAAGATTTATATTCGCAACGGCTATGCCAAACTGCTGCTTGGACTGGGTAGAGGTAAAAAGCAGTATGATAAGCGAGAAACAGCTGCCAAACGGGATGCACAGCGTGACATCCAACGTGCTCTACGCGAGAAGCAAAAAATTGCGAGATAAGCTGTCTGCTGATTAGGATGGTACAAATTACGTGGATAAGTTACTTGTTCCTGTAATGGTGCTATTTTATCGAGCTACAATGGCTTCAATCCGTTTCGTTATGACATGTAATATGTTATACTAACGTAGTAGTAAGTTTTTAAAGATCTTGGATTTAACTTGATTCGAGTGTGTGTTGAATCTTAGCATTCAGCTTTTGATATTATGCACTTATGCTCCGGTATTTCCGGATTTATCCGTGGAGCCCTTTTATAATAAGGGGGCGTTTATGGATTCGACGGGGATAGTTCGAGCATGGGTAGCGGGTAGTGGGGACGCGTCCACTTCATCAACGCTAAAGCCTATTAAACGGCAAACAACAAAACAACTACGCTTTCGCAGCTTAATAACCTGTGAGCGTGCTCCTCTCCTGCATCGCCCATGTGCCGGATGTAGGGGCTAACCTATAGTGGGATACGCTGTCACATCTCCGCCTGGGGTGTGCTGAAGAAGACAATCAGGCTGACCCAACGTATAGCCGGTTACGGGGCGATACTCGGGTGACATCAAAACTGTGACTACACCCGTAGAAGCTTATGTGTCGTTATCTTCGGACAGGGGTTCGACTCCCCTCGCCTCCATTTAAAAAAACCCGCTCATTGAGCGGGTTTTATTTATTAATAATGAGTGATGAAATGTAATTTAGATGTAGAAACAACAAGGAATCGTCAAGGACTTGTTCAAAGAAGAACTAGAGCTGAAAATGAACTATAACAGATTTTTACATAGTACAAGATGATTGATTATAATCAAAAGGCACTGGTCACACATTTAGTATAAAATAGACCGTAAGAGAAGGTGTCTGCAATAGGTGCCTTAATATAATGGGGGTTACAATATGATTACAGGTGAGATCAAAAACAAGATCGATATTATGTGGACAACATTATGGACAGAGGGAAATACAAACCCTTTAACAAATATTGAGCAATTAACATACTTACTCTTCATTAAAGGCCTAGATGAAGGCGAACTTAAGAAAGAAAACGAAGCAGAATTTTTAGGGCTTGAATATAAAGGGATTTTCTCGGAAATGCCAGCAGACTTCAATGAAGTGCAAAAGAAACACTGGCCAATGATGCGTTGGACACAGTTTAAGAACTTACCAGCCCAAGAAATGTATGAAGTAATGGTGAGTACGATTTTCCCATTCATCAAAACGTTAGGTGGTAAAGAAGAATCTGCATTCTCAAAGTACATGAAAGATGCAATGTTTCAAATTAATAAGCCTGCTACATTACAAAAAGTAGTAACAGCACTTGATAGCATCCCAATGGAAGAGCGCGATACAAAAGGGGACATTTACGAGTACTTATTATCGAAGCTACAACAAGCGGGTACAAACGGTCAATTCCGTACACCACGTCATATCATCAATATGATGGTAGAACTCATGAAGCCGTCACCAGAAGATATCATTATTGATCCGGCAATGGGTTCAGCGGGATTCCTTGTTTCAGCAAGTGAATATTTACGAAAGAACCATCAAGACTTATTTTTAGTACAAGGGTTAAATGAGCATTTCCACAACCACATGTTCTATGGTAACGATATGGATACAACGATGTTACGTATTGGGGCTATGAACATGATGTTGCACGGGGTAGACGCTCCAAATATTGATTATCGTGATTCACTATCTGAGGAAAATAAAGATGAGGATAAATACACATTAGTACTAGCGAATCCACCATTTAAAGGATCATTAGACTATGATGCTGTATCGAATGACTTGTTAAAAGTAGCAAAAACAAAGAAAACAGAGCTATTATTCGTGTTGCTTATTTTACGTACGCTAAAGGCCGGTGGACGTGCTGCTGTGATCGTACCGGATGGCGTTTTGTTCGGCAGTTCAAATGCACATAAAGCCATTCGTAAAGAAATTATCGATAACAATAAGTTAGAAGCGATCATTTCAATGCCAAGTGGCGTATTCAAGCCGTATGCAGGAGTTTCAACAGGTATTATGATTTTCACGAAAACAGGTACAGGTGGAACGGATCACGTATGGTTCTATGATATGAAAGCAGATGGATACTCGTTAGATGATAAACGTGTACCAATCAAAGAGAACGATATTGATGATATTATTGCACGGTTCAGTAACCTACAAGGTGAAGAAAAACGTAAACGTACAGAGCAATCATTCTTTGTGTCAGTGGATGAGATTCGTGAGAAAGGGTTTGACTTGTCGATTAACAAGTATAAGGAGATTGAGTATGAGGAAGTGGAGTATAAAAAGCCTAAAGTTATTATTAATGAAATTCTAACACTTGAGACAGAAGTTCTTAATGACCTTAATGCTCTTAAGGAGTTGTTAGAGGATGAGTAAAATAGAATTTCAAAAAATTAAAGATGTAGCCACCGTTTATTCAGGTACAACTCCAGATACTAAGAATAGTGAAAACTTTCTGGGGGATATAAACTGGTATACCCCTGCAGAGATCAATGGTATAAAACCGGAATATGTATATCATTCTGAAAGAAAGATCACTGAAGAAGCTAGGAGTAAAAAGAGTATACCTTTACTTCCTAAAAATACAATTTTACTTACTTCCAGAGCGCCAATTGGTAAGGTCGCGATAGCAGGGAGTGAATTCTGTACAAATCAAGGATTCAAAAATATTGTTTGTGACGAGAATAAAGTGTTTCCAAAATATTTAGCTTATTGGTTGTCAGATAAAACTGAATATTTAAATAGCCTTGGAAGAGGTGCTACATTTAAAGAAATTTCTAAAAAAATAGTTGAAGAAATTAAGGTCCCTATCCCTAGTATTGAAGTGCAAAAACAGGCAGCTATCGTATTGGAAAATCTCAATAATATTATAGAAAAACGCCAATCCCAAATCACAGCATTAGACGAATTAACACAAAGTTTGTTTTTAGAGATGTTTGGAGATCCAATTCAAAATATAAAAAAATTCAAGCAGATGCCAATAAAAAATGTTATATCGGACATACAAACAGGGTGGAGCCCTGTTGCTAGTAAAGAACCAGCTACTAATAATGAACCAGGAGTTTTGAAACTAAGTGCTGTTACAGGAGGCAGGTATAACTTTAAAGAAAATAAAAAGTTACTTGATGGGACACCTTTTAAAAGTGAGTATGAAGTGAATGTCGGGGATATCCTTTTAACAAGAAAGAATACAAAAGAGTTAGTTGGGGCTTGTTCCTATATATTTGAAACGTCTTCAAAACTGATGTTTTCTGACTTAATATTTAAATTAATTATTAAGAATATAACTTTGATAGAACCGATTTATCTATGGAGATTATTGAATAACAATTCAATGAAAAAAGAATTAAGTAAACTAGCATCGGGTAGTTCAGGGTCGATGCCTAATATATCTAAGAAAAATTTAAATGAGCTTCTAATTGTAGTACCTCCTATTGAATTACAGAAGGAATTTGTTAATAAAATTATTTCTTTAGAAAAGATAAGAAATGATTTTATTAACAGCCTATCTTCATATGAAATATTATACAATTCCCTACTCCAAAAAGCCTTCAAAGGCGAGCTCTTCCAAGAACAATAACTATCTAGCATAGGAGAAAAGTATATGTTGAACTTCGATTTTTTAAAGTACAAACAGTTATTCACTAGCTTTGCCAATGCCTGTTATGAAGCGGAAAAGGCGATGCAAGTTAGCCCAGCCACGGTTGCGATTTTATCGCGCCGTGCGCTCGAGCTTGCGGTGAAATGGGTCTATCAGTTTGATAACGATGTGAGAATACCCTATCAAGATAACCTCTCAAGCTTGATTCATAATCGTCACTTTTTGGGCATCATTGATGAAGAACTGTTGCCGATGATGAAATATGTGGTGAAGCTTGGAAATGCAGCTGTACATACGAATGTGGCAATTACTCGTGATGAAGCGGTGTTGTCTTTACATAATTTACATCAGTTTGTGGCATGGATTGATTATTGTTACGCCGAGGAACATACCGCATCTACGTTTGATGAAGCGTTATTGTATGATGCAGTATACAAGCGAGAGCGTCCAGAGGAACTAAGTGATTTATATGACAAGCTAAGTGCTAAGGATCAGTCACTTGAAGAGCTTCGCAAGCAGAATGAAGAACTCCGGGCACAACTAACGGCTAATCGTGTAGATTCACAACGAGATTACAATTTTGATGTCGATACGATTTTAGAGTTTGAGACGCGTAAACGCTATATCGATTTAGACTTAAAGTTAGCTGGATGGGAAATTGGCAAAAACGTTGAGATAGAATATCCGGTAACAGGTATGCCAAATGCAAAAGGCGAAGGTTACGTGGATTATGTGTTACGCGGTACAAACGGTAAAATTTTAGCTGTTGTTGAAGCAAAACGTGCTTCACGTGATCCCAAAGAAGGGCGCAACCAAGCAAAACTGTATGCAGATTGTGTAGAGCAGGTGCAGGGGATACGACCTGTCATCTTTTATACAAACGGCTTTGAAACGCATATTTGGCATGATCACTATGCAGCACGTAAAGTGTCAGGCTTCTATACACAAGATGAGCTACAATTGTTAATCGACCGTCGTCAAATCAAGCAGCCTTTAACGAATATTGAAATAGATGATGATATTACGAACCGATATTATCAAAAAGAAGCGATTCTAGCGATTTGTAATACGTTCAGTAACAACCAACGAAAAGGCTTACTCGTAATGGCAACAGGCAGTGGTAAAACACGTACAGCGATCTCATTAGTCGATGTGTTAACGAAAAAATATTGGGTAAAAAATGTACTGTTTCTTGCGGATCGTACATCTCTAGTGAAGCAAGCTTTTCGTAACTTCAACACACTGCTTCCGAACTTATCATTAAGCAATATGCTTGAAAAAAATTCGAACCCTGAAGCTGCTCGTATGGTGTTCTCGACATATCCAACGATGATGAATGCGATTGATGAAGTGAAGCGTAAGGACGGCAACCGTTTATTTACGATAGGGCATTTCGATTTAATTATTATTGACGAATCACACCGTTCAATCTATCAGAAGTATAAAAGCATTTTCGATTATTTCGATGGGATGCTTGTCGGTTTAACCGCAACGCCAAAGGATGAACTTGATAAAAATACGTACACGATTTTTGATTTAGAAAACGGTGTACCGACCTTTGCCTATGAATTAGCGACGGCTGTAGAGGATGGCTACTTAGTTGATTATCGCACGCGAGAAACCACGTTGAAAATTTTAGATGATGGTATTCGTTATGATGATTTATCCGAGGACGAAAAAGAAGAATTTGAAGAGATTTTTGAAGATGAACCGCAAGTAAGGGATATTGATAGCTCAGCCATTAATCATTTTGTATTTAACAAGAACACAATCGATCACGTGTTAAATGACTTAATGGAATATGGCTTGAAGGTTGAAGGTGGAGACAAGTTAGGAAAGACTATTATTTTCGCCAAAAACCACAAGCATGCGATGGCCATTAAAGAACGCTTCGATTTGAAATTCCCTGAAAACGATGGTGATTTTGCCGAGGTAATCGACTATAGTGTGGAATATTATCAGACGCTTATTGATGACTTCTCAACCCCGGACAAGATGCCACAAATTGCGATTTCGGTTGATATGCTAGATACGGGAATTGATGTGCCGGATGTATTAAACTTAGTCTTCTTCAAAAAGGTGCGCTCAAAAACGAAGTTCTGGCAGATGGTCGGTCGCGGAACACGTCTCCGTAAAGACTTATTTGGACCAGGATTGGATAAGGGCTACTTCTTAATATTTGATTATTTAAGAAATTTTGAATATTTCCGTGTGAATGAAAAAGGTGAAGAGGCCAAAATAACTCAAACATTAACGGAAAGGCTATTTAACACAAAGGTTGACATTGTACGTGAATTACAATCGCTTCAATATCAAGAGGCACCGTTTATATCTTATCGCGAACAGCTATTGAAGGAAATCGTATCGGACGTTCGAGCATTAAATGATGGGAACTTCCGAGTGCGTCAATACTTACAATATGTGCACAAGTATCAAAATGAGGAGAGCTGGCAAGCGTTATCGGTGGTACAGACCAATGAAGTGAAAGAAAAAATTTCTCCGTTAATTGCACCGATTGAAGATGATGAGCTGGCCAAACGCTTCGACCTGTTGATGCTGACAATTGAACTAGCGAGCTTGCAGTCAAATAATGCTACAAAGTCTATTCGCCGGGTTATTGATACTGCAGAAGCACTTTCAAAACTAGGTACAATTCCACAAGTATTAGCACAAAAAGATGTGATTGATGACGTACGAACGATGGAATTCTGGGAAGAGGTTTCGCTTACTGATCTAGAAAGGGTTCGTGTTGCACTACGTGATTTAATTCGCTATATTGAACGTTCAAACCAGAAAATTTATTACACTGATTTCAAGGATGAAGTGATGACTGTTGCAGAAAATACGTCGATTTATAATGTGAATGACTTACAAAGCTATCGTAAAAAGGTAGAGCATTACTTAAAAGAGCATCAACATGAGGATACATTAGCGATTTATAAGCTGCGTAACAACAAACCATTAACGAAGCAAGATGTAGAATACTTAGAGCAAATTTTGTGGAGTGAACTTGGTTCCAAAGAACAGTACGAAAAAGACTATGGGGATACCCCTGTCACAAAGCTTGTTCGTAAAATTGTCGGTCTTGACCGCCAAGCTGCTGTTAAAGCATTTTCAACGTTTATTTCTGAACAGATTTTAAACTTACAACAAACGCAATTTGTTGAGTTGATCATTGATTACATCGTTAAGAATGGCACATTAGAACGCCAAGTATTGCAGCAAGATCCGTTTAGTTCAGTAGGTGGGATTATGGTTGTGTTCAAGGACCAGCTTCCAAAAGCTCGTGGAATTTTAGATATCATCGATCATATTAATCGTAATGCGGAGGATATATCTTGAGGGCTATTTACAAAGTCTTTTTGCATACCAGGTGAATCCTTGCTTATATGATGACGCCAATTATAGTTCATATTTAGGGCATAACTGTAATAGGGCGTGGTGTCAGGAATACTTTAGCGGGATTATGCGGTACATAATCCTATGTTAAAATTAATAAGTACAATATCTTTTAAAAAATCACATTTCTATATATAAATCCATTGGACAAGGAGTACATTGACTAACTGCGCACGATGATCAGACTTGATTGCACCACAAGTTAATTATAATCGGCGCAGGCGCATCAGGACTCATGGGCGCCGTTACTGCGCGGGATTTAGGTATTGATACCGCCATTCTGGAGGGGAACGACCGGATTGGGAAGAAAATCTCCATGACAGGCGACGGTCGTTGTAATATTACGAACGATTCCACTGCGATGGGTAAGGATGACGAAGCGGTAGCCTTATCGCGCAAGTATTACAGCAGTCAGGCTGAATTTACGCTGCCTGTGTTGCAACAATTCGGCATCGGTCTTTCTTTCATGTGCTCGGGCTGCCGCTTACTAAATTGAAAGAGGGTTTAATGTACCCGATGTCACCGTATCAGCAGATCATCCGCGATTTAAAATTACATGTCGAACGGAAACAGAGGAGCAGGTGGTTTATACTAGCGAATATCTGTTTCTTTGTACGGGCGGTCTTACCGGCCAGAA
The DNA here is from genome assembly GCF_050516475.1 of Paenibacillus ottowii. Taxonomy (NCBI): domain Bacteria; kingdom Bacillati; phylum Bacillota; class Bacilli; order Caryophanales; family Paenibacillaceae; genus Paenibacillus; species Paenibacillus ottowii. Next base: position 5,007,086 of record NZ_CP191577.1, read on the forward strand.
TGCGGGGACGGATGGGTCTGGGTATACAATTGCCCAACGAATGGGGCATTCTTTGGTGGAGCCTGTTCCGGCCCTCGTACAATTGAAAGTGAAATATATATATCAGAAGGCACTATGCGGCATCAAACTCCAAGGACGAGCCGACATCCTCGTGAACGGCAAAGTCGCCCGCAGTGAAACAGGCGAAATACACTACACTGATTATGGCTTCTCCGGTCCAACGATCCTACAGCTTAGCGGAAGGCAGCCGTTCATCTCGCGAAAGGGGACACCGTTACCCTATCCATCGATTTGATGCCGAACCGCACGGAGGAAGAGGTTATCGAATTTCTGGAGACGAACTGGGGGACGTTCGCGCACCGAACGGTCGCGGAGTCCTTCGTCGGTTTTCTACACAAGAAAATTGTCTCCGTCCTGCTGAAGGAGGCGAAGATTGATCAAGAGCCTGGGCCTGGAGCTCCGGTTATTCCGCCGCGAAGGCACTTACTGATCAACTTGGCAGGCATAGTGTATAAAGATGGATAGTTGTTTGGCTCTCACACAGGAAACACGCATCGGCGAATTGTGGTTTTGAACAGCCACGGTTCGCCTCCATTGTTAAAAACCCTGTACGTGATTTCAACATCAAAGCGGTTAATATCCTTTGATGGCTGAATAACTACACGGTCAACGTATTCTTGAAGAACTTGCTTCTTTTCGTCTTCATCGGCGGAAAGGGTGAGTTCTTTTTGTTTTCAACGGGCCGGGCGAAAAAGGCCTTTTCAATGCAGTTTTACAAGATGTCTTCTTTCAGGAAAGGTTAAAGGCGAAGGGGGATCAAACTAGTATTTATGTTTTGTCCACCAAGTAGCACGAATAGCCATAATGGTAATTGAAGGAGGAAGGTCGTCCATACCATTTATATCTCTCTGTCATAGATTATATTATCTCATATATAAAGGAGTTGATAAAAAATGGCACAAATTCTAGCTTATAACGTAAGTGAGCCAACACGGGTTACGGATGGTGCAGCGATTCCGATTCCACTTACTCCGGCGGGTGTAGGAATTGCCCAATTCAACTTGGTAATTCCGAGCGTCCCTAACTTTGTAGAGCTGAAAGCGGTGGTAGGTATTCGCGGAGATCTTAATACGGGCAGTGTTTTATTCCGGATTTTCCGTGATGGGCAAGTTATTTCCTATTCGCGAGAAGGCTTTGAATCCGCCGACTCTGAACAATTTTATTTGGTTCCCATACAAATGGTCGATCCTAATGTAACACCGGGTGCCCACTCCTATACACTGTCTGTTGAGAATTTAACGGCTGGTACAACCGCAACGGTTATCGGTCCGATTGTTTTCAGCGGGTTGGCAGTATCTCCTTAATCTAGGCAAGAGCTATCTAGGAAAACGGAAATCTCCGTTTCCTAGACAGCTCTTTTTAGAGTGTATGAAATCTGGCTCTTTTAACTACCATCCGCTTACAATCTGAATGAAAGCACAACATAATAGCTGATTGCGATGTAAGTATTGGATACAATAGCCATGATGGAGAAGTATTACAGTGGCATAAGCCAAAGTAGTCTATTGTTTTATCGCCCATAATCGATCGCCCTAGCTTACATCTCCTTTAGCCTTGGCATATTCTACATACAGTTTTTTTAAGAGTGTAAGTTCGCCCCCATTTAAAAAAACGGCTCATTGAGCGGGTTTTCGCTTTTTATCGGGTCGATTGCGGACTAAGTGTAACTTAAACCTCACAAACTTTGATTATTCAAACCAATTGATAAAATCATTTTTATTATAGAGACAGCCTTTCCAAGTCATAATACCTGCTTTCATTCTGAGCAAGGAAGGATTCAATCCGATCCATAGTACATTCCTATCATCCGTCTTCTCCATATTAATTTCAGAAATATACATTGAAAATAACGCATGCTATGGTTCTTTCTGTAAACAAACTCTCGATTCTGGCCGATACATACATAAGATGGGTTATTGTTAAATATGCCCTTTTGCTTTTATATTTTGAATTAATACTTATCTTTTTTAAGAAGAAGGGACTAACCCTATGAATTATATGGACGAGCATATTGTAAGTCTCAAAAATAAGCTTAATTATGATGTTGCATCTAATAACGAAAATACGATCCTTTCCCAAACTGCTATATCCGATCAAGATCAATCCGTTTTCGGGGGAAATCAGGCGTTGCGGTTAGGTGATGAGCTCATTACGCTTGAATTGAGGGTTATTTTGGACGGACAAATGCAGGTAAGCGTGCCGAAATCTTTTAGTTTGATGCCACTGGAGCAGGCCAAATTTAAGTATCCTTCGGAATATCGTCCAGAGGCCATTTACACCTCAGAGGATGGGACGGTGAATATTACTTTTAGTCGGACAGAATCATTTTTGGCGGACGAGGAACTTCCTGATTTTGTGGAGCAAATGGCGGACACTTTGCGAGCTGTACAACCTATTCGTAACTGGTTGGGCACTCAAGTGATCGTAAATCATTCCGGTCTGTCCATTGGGGTGATCCGTTTTGTTGCTGCAGGCGTGGATACAAATTTGTACAACGAAATCTTGCTGTTCAACCATGCAGGACAGGTGATGATGGGAACGTTTAACTGTATGGAATCGGACATGGAGGTATGGCTGCCTGTAGCGGAAAACACAGTACATTCGCTCCATGCAGTTTCATTGCTTTTACATCCTACGCTTGAGAGAGGAGCGGATTCGCTATGAGTCTGGGCTACGACAATATCCAAATCCATCCCTACGAGTTGGTTGAGCTGGAGCAGCTTACCCTCACGAAGAAAATCAACGAGCATACTCGGCTCTATTTTACAGGGATCATCCCGGAAGACATGCAGGACAGCTATGTGGAAACGACGGAAAAGAACACGATTATTGAGGTAAGCCAGCAGAATGAATCGGGTGAAAGTAAGCCTCTATTCAGCGGGATTGCGCTATCGGTCGAAGTGAAGGTTGTGCGGGATGTGTACTATCTGGAGGTAGAGGCCATTTCCCATACGTATCGGATGGATATCCAGCAACGCACACGTTCTTTTCAATATACCAAAATGACAATTCCTCAGATGCTGGAGCAGATTGGTAAGGATTATGAGGGGTTGGATGTGATTGATGGAGCGACCGGTGGAGAGCCTATTGGACGGATTGCCATCCAGTATCAGGAGACGGATTGGGCTTTTTTAAGACGCATGGCTTCCCGCTATCATACGAGCCTGATGCCTGTGTCCCGTTTTGACAGTCCCAAATTTTATTTCGGCATTGAGGACAGCCCTGCACAGGCCGTGTTGGATCATACTCGTTATACGGTACGCAAGCAGATGCTGCCTTTCCGCTACTTTCAGGAAAATGAGCAGGCAAAGGTGAACGAAAATGATTTTATTTTTTATGAGGTGGAGACAGACGAGGTACTGGATTTGGGCGCTCAGTTGACCTTTCAGGGACACAGTTTGTATGTCATTGAGGCTTATACGGAAATGAGACAGGGGCTGTTGCGGCATCAATATGTGCTTGCCTCGTACAAAGGCTTACGGCAGAAAGGTTACTATCAGGAAAAGCTGGCGGGCGCTTCGTTAGGCGGAGTGGTCGTGGATGTGCGTCAGGATCAGGTGCGTATCCATCTGGATTGCGACGAGAAGCAGGCGGTCGATCAAGCGCATTGGTTCAATTATTCGACGGTGTATAGCGGCGGAGGGCATACAGGTTGGTATGTGATGCCGGAAAAAGGGGATCCGGTTTCACTCTATTTTCCGGGCAGCCGTGAAGAAGATGGGGTAGCAGGCAGTGCAGTCCGACGTGCAGAGAGAGGAAGCGGGCATAACAAGTTTTCCAATCCGCAGATGAAAATATGGCGAACACCTCATGGAAAAGAAATTCGTTTGGGACCGGATGAACTGGTCGTGACGGGGAAAGACGGCGCTATTTTTATCAAGCTGGACGACAAGGAAGGCATTCATATTGTGAGCAATAAACAGGTAAGTATCTCGGCGGGAGGTAATCTGAGCCTGTCGGCAGGGAAAACGATGAATTTGTCCGCAGGCAGCGAGCTGCGTATGGATTGCAATGGCAGTCATATTCAATTGAGTGGGTCAGCGGACATGAAGGGCAGTGAAGTGAAGTCGAATTAGGCTATAGGGCAGCGGATGATTGGCGCCAGCCTGAAGATATGAATTTATAGAGAGCTTTAGGTGGTGATTGAGTACAAATGGAGAAGCCTATTGACGAGTTAGAACCGCAATGGCGAGCTATATTGAATCAGGCGTGGTTTCTCATTCGCAGAGACTGGGCATTGAAGTTCAAGGTGGCGCAGGAGCAACGGATTCAAGCCTGTATCGAAGAGTTTCGGGGCTATTGCCGGCACATTCGACAAGAGCAGCTGCAAGGAAGAAAAGGAAGCATTGGTTATATCACGTACTCTATGCTACGTACTACGTGGCTGGAAGAGCGACCTGCTTATCTCGTAGAGGTTTCCGATGCTTTATGGATGCTTGATCCGCAGCCGATCCGTTTTGAATGGAACACAAGCTGGGCATATTCCTACTGGACCGATTTGCAGCGACAATTGCGAAGGGAGGTAGAGAAGCAGCAAGTTTCTCTATCAGAGCTTGAATGGGAGCAGGTTATGTTGGAAGCAGCGGTACACATTCATGCGCTTGTTGTGAATGTGGTGCGCTCGGCAATGAAACAGGCGGTGTACTTATCGGAATTTCAAGAGCTGGAGCGAGAAGAGACATTCGAGATTCGTGTAGGCGAATATATGGATCATAGTGTATCGGTATATCGAGAAGATCGCAGAGTCATGGAGGCGAATGAGATTCGGTCGTGGTTGGAGGAAAAAGAGGAACATGCGTACAGCTATCAGGCTTTGACTCAAGTTCATTTATCGGATGGGGATTATAGCCTGTTGGATTTTCGTTATACAGCTTTTCGCCGAATCAGGATGGAGCATAGCCGTCTACATGGCTGTGTTCTGGTAGGAACAGTGTGGCAGGAAAGTGAGTTAAATGGAATTGATTTGACATACAGTTTGCTTCATGGAGCCAATTTTAGCGGATGCTCGATGAAAGGGGCCATATTGGATGTCGTTATGGGTAACGCTGGATATGGATCAGACGCTTCATTGGATTGGGAGCCATTGGGTTTTTCTAGTGTAGATTTCACAGGGGCGAGCTTGCAAGGAGCCCGTTTTCATGATGCACAGTTGCGAGGGGCCATTTTTCAAGAGGCGTTACTACAAAAAGCGTCCTTGGACGGTGCAGATCTAACCGATGCCTGCTTTGTTGGAGCAAATGTGACAGGGGCATCCTTTAAAGGGACTTGTTTGATCGGAGCTAATTTTACAGGTGCCAATGTACAAGGAGTCATTTTTACCGATGAACAGCGCAGAGAAGCTATTGGTTTGGAGTGGTCTACGCAGGTGAGGAATATTGGTAGCAAAAGGGAGTGGCTGCATTGAGATATTTTCGACTGATGATAGACGAACGGGTAAAACATCGGGTGGAGCCTGCTGCGCTATCTCCTTTGCAAGTAGAAGAAATCCTGAGGGAAGCTGAGGGAGAGCAACAGCAGGATGATCCGCTTTTTTTGGCTGTACATACCGATCCACGAACAGTATACCCGGATTTTCTGGAATTTCCCTTACCCTTGGTGTCCGACCGGTTGAAAGTATTATTGGAGAAATATATGCCAGGACTGAAATGGAAAGCGGCCATCCTTACTGATTTCCAGCAGGCTAGACAGGAGGTATACTGGGTGCTTCGTCCGCCGCTGGTAGACTGTTTGTCCGCACAAACGGAATGGTACCCCAGTGGTACATTGAAGCATTTGATACTAAGACAGGGGGAGATAGAGCCCCCTGTTTTTCGGATTGAGGGACTGATCGAACCTCATATCTATATCCATTTGGCTGTGGCAGAGAGCCTGCTGCGCCGATCTTTTACAGGCATTCGAGTGCAAAGAGTCGAGATGGAAGCACTAAGGAGGATGGAGTAAGTGGAAGAAGCCCAAGTGAAACCGGGAACGGGTGCAAAAAAAGGCTATGTCGTGGCAGGAGCGATCTTGAGTTGTAGTTATGGCACACAACCTACCCGTTTGAAAAGACCTTTTAGCCATGGCGTCTACGTAAAAAACAAAGCACAAATGAACATTGGAGATTATGTTCCAGGAGTGAACATTCAGTCTTTTGGGAATTGCTCCAGTCCTTTAAATCCGGCCGTACAGGCCAGTGAAATGGTGGACATCTATGGCGTGAAGAAAGCTCCGTGTGTTCCAGTCCTGACCATGCCGTGGTTGAACGGGAAAAGTGATGTAAAGATCGAAGGACAGCCCGCCTTGACACAAAACTGTACTCATCAGTGTCTGTATTGTGGTCATATTCAAATTGAAAATGATGGACAGGAGCTGGATTAAGGGTCTGTTTTAAAGCTGCTAGTTTCCGGAATTGCTTTCGGGTCGTGTATACATTTAAACTGAAGGTTGCTTCGCATCTGTATCAGAATGGATATCTAGATGAGGAGGCTATCTTATAGAGGAAGTTAAATGCTTAAAAAGGGGCTAATAGTAAGATGGAACAAAACAGCAAATTGGACTATCTAAAAAAATATTCTAAGAAAAGAAATGGATCTGTAAAGCTGATAAGTGATAGTGACCTACATGATTTGGATATACTTACGCAAGAATGGTATAAAATATTTGAAGAAAAGAGTACTGAAAATAGAATTAAACTTATTCTTCACCGATGGGAGCAGTATGTTGGAAGTGAATTGAGAAATACAATCTCATATTTGAAAGAGTATTTGGAACATGTTGAGCTTATTGAAGTTAATGAGCGAATATCTGTGTTGTATACGGTAAAAGATAACTCAGGTCAAGTTGCTTATTATGAAGGAAGATTACCTCAAACAGAAAACGTAAATAACGAATTAAAAAAAGCATGGGACAAACTTCCGGTATCTGTTCGTTCTTTTTATGAAAATGTACACAATGGATTTTATTGCTATGCTAGTGGATCAATGGGGTTAGTGTGCTTGGAAGAAGTATCCTTTCTAGGCGATGATAATTTTGAATGGAGTATTATTGAAGACCTAGATGAACCCTTGCAAATTAATTTAAATACTTCATTTGGATTTTTCAGTAATGGAATGGGCACATATGTTGCGATAGATTATAATAATTGTGAAAATGATAATGCTACTTTGTGGTCGGCAAAAGACGAGCCAGAATACAATCTTAATTTTTGGGATGTAGTCGATGAATGGATCTTAATAGGGCTTGAAGGATAATAGGGGATCACCTTTTCTAAATTGCTGACGATGAGAACTTGAAATGTCATAAAGCAGTTGTTACAGAGCATCCTCTGTGGCAGCTGCTTTTTTTTCTATGTAAGCAACCAAAGAAAGAATCATTTTTAATAAAGGGTTGACAAGAACAAAAAAATATTATATCTTTATATCAAGATAAATAAATTAAAGATAAAACAACAGCAAATTATGAATAGGGAGGTATACACATGATTGCGATTTTAGAAAGAATTAACCAGCTTGCAAACAAAGCAAAAGATGTCGGGTTAACTGAAAATGAAAAAACGGAACAAATGGATCTTCGCAAAGAATACCTTCAAACCTTTCGGGGATCTGTAGAAAGCATTCTCTTGAATGCTACGATTTACGATCCAAATGGAGATGATGTGACTCCTGAAAAACTTAGAAGAGAGCAGGCCAAAATTGTTAAGCCATGATTTTAATTTTGTCCGATATCTTAAATTTAAAAATCTCTAAATGATAAATATAATATGGGGAGTGATTTTATGTTGGCGAGTGGATTGTTGTTAATACGTTTGGTGGTTGGATTGTTATTTGTGGGGCACGGGGCTCAGAAGCTTTTTGGCTGGTTTGGCGGCTATGGTCCAAAAGGTACTGGCGGTTGGATGGAATCCATCGGAATCAAGCCCGGGGTATTGATGGCTGTGGCTGCTGGGTTGATGGAATTGCTGGGAGGGGCTCTATTTACTGTAGGACTGCTCACTCCACTGGCTGCATTGTTGATTACGATGACGATGCTTGGAGCGATTGTCAAAGTACATGGTCAAAACGGAATCTGGGCAACCGCTAATGGATATGAATATCCGCTGGTCCTTATTGCTGTCGTAATCGGGATTGCGTTGACAGGAGCAGGTTCATATTCCATCGATGCAATACTTCATTAATACATGAACTTAGGCCATTAAAAATGACCAATGACGAAATATAAGATTTCTACAATTAAAAGGAGGGTTTCATATGTCACTTCAAACGACAGGTATCCATCATATTACAGCTTTTGCCGGTAATCCGCAGAAAAATGTCGATTTCTATGCAGGTATTCTTGGGCTTCGGTTAGTGAAGAAAACCATCAACTTCGACGCCCCTGAGGTTTACCACTTGTACTTTGGTAACGAGGCAGGAAGCCCCGGAACGATCATTACTTTTTTCCCTGCACCAGGAACTCCCAAAGGGCGCATCGGAGGTGGTCAGGTGGGCATAACCTCGTATGTGGTACCGCCAGGTTCGCTTGATTTTTGGCAGCATCGTTTGCAAAGCTTTGATATTCAAGTGACGAAAACAAGCCGTTTTAATGAACAGTATCTTCAATTCGAGGATAATGAAGGCCTGCGTCTTGAACTTGTTGAACGTGCAGAGGGAGCGAACAGTACTTGGTCTTACAGTGGTATTTCGGCCGATAAAGCAATTAAGGGCTTCGGAGGCGCCGTGCTGTTTAGCACCAACCCACAGAAAACGATGGATGCATTGGAGAGCATACTCGGATTTACGAAGATCGATGAAGACGCCGAATATGCTCGTTATCAGTCCGCTGGAGAAATCGGCAACATTGTGGATGTTCCGCTCGTCAAAATGGGCTTAGGCTTCGGTGGAGCAGGCACGGTACATCACATTGCATGGCGCGCAAAAAATTTCGAGCAACATGAAGAGTGGAGAAGCGCAGTTCAGCATTATGGCTATCAGCCAACTCCAATCATCGACCGCCAATATTTTAATGCGATATATTTCAGAGAAGCGGGCGGCATACTGTTCGAAATTGCTACTGATCCACCGGGATTTGCTAACGATGAGCCTGCTGAATCTTTGGGGCAGAAATTAATGCTGCCAGAGTGGTATGAACCACAGCGGGCTCAGATCGAGGCAAACCTGCATCCTATTGAAGTGAGAACATTAACAGATAAACAAAAGTAAACGAAATAAAACGAAATAGCTGCTGTTTTGCATCCAGATGAAGTCACGTAAATCCACAATCTCATTCGATTGTGGATTTTTCATTGGATGGATTGCCACCTGAAAAATTGGAATCCCTCGCGATTAACTTATTTATGATTTGACTACTAATTTACGGAATAATCTACCAGACAAAATCCGCTTCCAGGTATGTGTCTCGTGATCTTCCATCCTTTTGTTATTCCACCAACCTTTCAGACTTTACCAGCATTTCTCGTAACACGTGGGCGACTCGGCTTTTCCGGTTTTCTGCTTTCTTTTTTATCACTCGTAATGATTGTTGGTATGCTGGGGTATTATTGTGATAATAAAACTGCTTGGCTGCCATGCGTAATGTCCTTCTCAACAACATGGCCGATGAACGTGTTAACCTGGAACGGAGTCCCCTGCGCAATACTCGCAGCGTATTTTTGTAGGTCTCAAAATCCTCGGATGGAGGGATTAGAGCGAATAAATTTAACGAGGAGTCATGGAACCCGTAAGTTTCATACATGATTCTCAAATTTTCCGTATTTAAAACGTTACCTCTGAGATGGGTTGGATGTTCCTGATGATACCCGACCACCTCTTTGATGCAATAAAAGGGGATTTTCAAGCGATGCAGCCTATAGCCAAGATCCCAGTCTTCGAGTCCATATAACACGAATCGTTCATTAAAACCTCCAATACGAATCAAGTGGCTGCGTCTGATGACCACACAACGAGTAACCAGCAGCATCCAGGGCGCTACGTCCGTGGAGGCAAATTGTTTTTGAGTACTGGGGGGAACCCTTGTGGGGCTAATGACTTTAGACAGTGCACCTGTTTGATGAAGGATATCCTCAGGGGTGATGATCGGAGTAATTTCATGCGCTGTTTCAAAGCCGGGATTCCATAAGCCTGATTGTGTAAGTATGCTCCGGCAATGTTCTTTTTCTTCCACAGAAAAGTCAGGGTGATAATGGGTAAATGCATCGTCCCACGAGTGAGGAATGCCTGAAAGCACAGATTTGGGATACTTGCGGTGATAACGGCTCACGGTTTTAATGAAATGAGGCAGCACCAAGAAATCAGCATCACAGAAAATAATGTACATTCCTTTGGCACGGCGCATTCCCAAATTTCGCACGGCAGATCGACCGCGCTGTTCCGGGTGTGACACATAAGTAAGAGGATAGGATGCTTTGAAGCCTTCGACCATTTCTTTCGTTCCATCTGTAGAACCATCATCAGCTACAATGACTTCGAATAGTTGCTTCGGATAAGTCTGTGTTTCAAATGAAGTGAGTGTGAGCAGCAATTGCTGAGCTCGATTATAGGTTGGAATGATGACGCTATAGCGGATAGCCAATGTGATCTCCCCCCCACCATTTTTATTAGAACACGTTTGAACAAGATAAATAATAACAATGTATTCAAGGATTTTAGCCTGGTCTAGTCAAACACCCTTGAAGGTGTGAAACAGGCTTGGTCTTATGCGCATGTTAAGGTGAGACTTCTGTATTTTTGGCTATTTTGTAGATATGTTCAGTGGTGTGATGTATATGTCATGGAAGTATTATGCATAAGGATGTAAAGTAAAAGGGACGCAAACAAACATGAGATCAAATGGGCATGTTTATGGTAAAATATATGGAGTTATAGAAGACCTGAAAGAGGAGTACTTTATGACACAATTTGTCTATAAGCAAATTATTGACGATCTTAAAATGAAAATTTTCGCTGGAAAGTTTGCCGATATGAGATTGCCAGATGAACGTAGTCTTAGTGAGACTTACCAGGTTAGTCGTAGTTCCATAAAGCGTGCTCTGACTAAAATGGAGAGTGTCGGAATTATTTTCAAAAAGCAGGGTTCCGGGACATTTATTAATCCATTATACATAAGAAATGAATCTATCTTTAACTACGAAGGCTCTAATCTAGGAGTTACTGATAATTTTCAAATGCATGGCAAAAAGCCCAAAATCAAAGTATTGAGCTTTGAGGTCGTTCCACCGACAGAAGAGCTACAGCGCGATTTGTTCTTGGATACTCATGATTTTGTTTATAAAATCGTTCGCTTACGTCTGTTTGATGACGATCCCTTTATGATCGAAACGGGCTACATTCCCATTAAAATTGTCCAAGATTTAAATCAGACGATTATTGAGGGTTCTATTTTTAATTATTTAGAGGACTCGCGAAACTTGGCCGTCACCAAATCCTTTTTATCTATTTTTGCAGAGCCGTCTCAAGAGGATGACCAAGAGCTACTACAATTGAAAGAAAACGAGCCCGTGGGCATTATGGAGGGTGTTTTCTTTTTGGATAACGGCACGCCATTTGAATTTTCACATATGCGATTTCATTACAAATATTTAAAATTTAATACCTTTGTATCGGTACACTAACGAAAAGACTGGAGAATTCTCCGGTCTTTTTTATATGCTTTTGAAAAAGAATTAGAGTCTGCGAATCCTTCATTTAACACAAATTTTATTGGTTTAAACTTCTATATATTTTAATGTAAGAGCTATTTTACTGTCTTTTTAATTTATATTTCATAGTATGTTCAAAATTTCACAAAATTGGACCGTATCACTTGTGAAAAAGGTTGAATTTAATCGGCGTAGCGTTATGATGTACATGTAGATGAAATTTCCGGAAATAAATTACAAACAAGATTACAAAACAAATTACTAGGGAGTGGACATCATGGCCTTATCACCCGTGTTAGCAGAATACTCATCTCCAACATATTTGAAAAAACTGGATGCCTACTGGCGTGCAACCAACTATATTTCAGTAGGTCAGCTTTATTTAAAAGACAATCCTTTGTTGAGAGAACCTTTGAAAGATTCGGATGTAAAGGTGAAGCCTATTGGACACTGGGGCACGATTCCAGGCCAAAACTTTATTTATGCTCACCTTAATCGTGTTATTAATAAATATGATTTGAACATGCTTTACATTGAAGGCCCTGGTCACGGCGGCCAGGTGATGGTCTCCAATTCATATCTTGATGGAAGCTACACTGAAATCTATCCGCAAATCACGCAGGATATCGCAGGCATGAAGAAACTGTTCAAACAATTTTCGTTCCCTGGTGGTATTGCTTCACATGCTGCTCCTGAAACACCTGGATCTATCCATGAAGGTGGAGAGCTGGGCTATTCTCTTTCTCATGGTGTGGGTGCTATTTTGGATCATCCGAGTTTGATTTCGGCTGTTGTTATTGGGGATGGTGAAGCTGAAACGGGTCCATTAGCGGCTTCGTGGTTCTCTAACAGATTTATCAACCCAATCACGGATGGCGCAGTGCTGCCGATCTTGCATTTAAATGGCTTCAAAATTAGTAACCCAACGATCATGTCTCGCCAATCAAAGGAAGAGTTAACCTCGTTCTTTAAAGGTTTGGGTTGGGAACCGTTTTTTGTTGAAGGTGAAGATCCTAACCACATGCATCCAGAAATGGCGAAAGTATTAGATACTGCCATCGAGAAGATTGAAGCTATTCAGAAGAATGCGCGTGAAAATAATGATCTTACTCGTCCGGCGTGGCCAGTGATTATCTTCCGTTCACCTAAAGGCTGGACAGGTCCAAAGGAATGGGACGGCGTACCGAATACAAATTCGTTCCGTGCCCATCAGGTTCCAATTCCAGTTGATCAAAAAAATATGCAGCACGCACCTGCTTTATTAGAATGGTTGAATAGCTATAGACCAGAGGAATTATTCGATGAAAACGGCCGTTTAAAAGCTGAGATTGCCGAAATTCTGCCTACAGGCAATAAACGAATGGGAATGAACCCTGTTGCGAATGCGGGTAACCTCATTAAAGACTTGAAATTGCCAGATTTCCGTAACTATGCGCTGGATAACTCCACGCCTGGTAAAGTGATTGCGCAAGATATGTCGGTTTTGGGTAAATACGTTAAAGATGTGGTTGTTTTAAATGAAGAGAATCGCAATTTCAGAATCTTTGGACCTGATGAAACGATGTCTAACCGCTTGGCTCCTGTTTTTGAAGTAACCAAACGCCAATGGATGGATCAAATTATTGAGCCTAATGATGAATTCTTGTCATCTTATGGTCGTGTCATTGATTCCCAATTATCCGAGCATCAAGCGGAAGGATTGCTGGAAGGTTATGTGTTAACAGGTCGTCATGGTTTCTTTGCAAGTTACGAAGCCTTCCTGCGTGTGGTTGACTCGATGATCACTCAACACTTCAAATGGCTGCGTAAAGCAACGGACCAAGGATGGCGTGCAGATATCCCGTCACTGAATGTTGTAGCAACTTCAACGGTCTTCCAACAGGATCATAATGGGTATACACACCAAGATCCAGGTTTGTTGGGCCATCTGGCCGATAAGAAACCAGAATTTATCCGTGAGTATCTGCCCGCAGACGCCAACTCTCTGCTAGCTGTTTTTGACACTATTTTAAATGACCGTCAAAAGATCAATTTGGTTGTTTCGTCCAAACACCCACGCCCACAATGGTTCTCTGCTGATGAAGCGAAAGAATTGGTGGACAAAGGATTGAAGATTATTGACTGGGCAAGTACAGACCAAGGTGGAGAGCCTGATATTGTCATCGCTTCTGCCGGTACAGAGCCAACGATTGAAAGCTTAGCTGCAATCTCGATCTTGCATAAAAAACTGCCTGACTTGAAGATTCGCTACATCAACGTAGTAGATTTGCTGAAGCTGAGAAGCCAAAAATTGGACCCTCGTGGATTATCTGACGCCGAGTTTGATCAATTTTTCACAAAGGATAAACCAGTTGTGTTCGCTTTCCATGGTTATGAAGGTCTGATCAAAGATCTGTTCTTTGATCGTCACAACCATAACCTGCATGTACATGGTTACCGTGAAAATGGCGATATTACGACACCATTTGATATGCGTGTATTGAACCAAATGGATCGTTTTGACTTAGTGAAGGAAGCTGTTCTAAATTTACCTGACGCTGGTAAGTACGCAAGTATTGTGGATGAAATGGATGCAATGGTTAAGAAACATCATCAATTTATTCGTGAAGAGGGCATTGACCTGCCAGAGGTAGAGAACTGGGTATGGGAAGGCTTGAAATAAAAATCACAGTACACTTCGGCTTTGTGTTGGACAACCAAGCAGTCAAGCATGAAGTGAAATATATAATGTAGTAGTAGCATATAAGTGCCTGACCCCTTGACTTCAAGTATGATTTCAACGGGGATCAGGCACTTTTTAATGCAGCATATAGAAAATTTAATAGGAAAGTCACGAGCTGGTGGGTAATAAATATATGGGGAACCGAACTGGTACGCTGTTTTTGTCTGAGCATTGAAGAGGTGTTACGGTATAAGAGAATAATAAAGGAGGCTGTTAATATGAACGATCCAATTCCGGAAAAGGTATTGAATGATAGCACTAAGGTGCCTGTTATTGGGTTTGGAACTGCTGGATTGAAGGGTGCAGATCCCCAAGTCCTATGAGGGGCTATAATCTACAAGAGTAAATGAGAAGGGTTCAAAAATCTGTGAAGGGTTTTTGAACCCTTCGCTTTTAATAATAGCCAAAAGTATTCGATAGGTCCGGTATATAGCTATGATGAATGATGAACATTTTTAACCGGATTTGAGGTATGATATGGGGGAATGTAGCCCTTCAAAGGAGGTTGCCATGGGAATTTTATCAAGGTTCAAGGATATTATGAAGGTGAACATCAACGCCTTAATGGATAAAGCGGGTGATCCGGAGAAGACCATTGATGATTATATGCAAAACTTGAACAGTGATCTGGGCAAGGTGAAAGCGGAAACCGCCTCGGTGCTGGCTGATGAGAAAAGAGCGAAAAGAGCACTGGATGAATGTAGGGCTGAGATCAAAAAGCTCCAGCATTATGCAAGTAAGTCTGTGGAAGCAGGCAATGAAGAGGATGCTCGAAAGTTTTTGGAGCGTAAAGTCTTGCAGGCAGAGAAACTGGAATCGTTACAGACATCCTATGAATTAGCTTCGGCAAACGCCGTACATATGAAACAAATGCAGGAGAAATTGGTGTCCGATATAGGACAACTGGAACTGCGGCATGCTGAATTTAAAGGAAAGCTGGCGGTTGCCAAAGTACAGCAAACCTTAAATTCTATGGGCGACCATGACTCTGTTTTCGGGACCTTGGAAGAAAAGGTGAACAGGGCATATGATGAAGCGATGGCGATAGCCGAGCTCCGAACAGGGACAAAGGACGACTTGGACACGTTGTTTGCACAATATGAGAAGAGTACCGATGCAGAAGATGAGCTGGCTGCAATCAAGGAAAAAATCAATCCCAAAGAACCATAATAGTTTTTAGATATGAGGTGAGCAGATGCCAGTTATCGAATACAAATGCCCCAACTGCGGCAGCGGCATGGTCTTTGACAGTGAGACAGGCATGTTATCATGCCATAGCTGTGGAAGAGAGGACAACATCGAATCGATTCCTGATCCTCTGACCAATCGTGTTTTTTCAGAATATGAGGCCCATGAGTATCATTGCAATAACTGCGGGGCAGTGATTATGACCGAGGTGGAGACGAGTGCAACGGTGTGCAGCTTTTGTGGCTCTGCCGTGGTGCTGGGTGATCGGCTGACCGGGAAGCTGGCTCCGGCACAGGTTATTCCTTTTTCAATCAGCAAGGAAGAAGCTATAGCTGCGTTCAAAAAATGGTGCAAGAATGGCCGTCTGACACCGAACCGATTTATGATAGCCGACCGAATCAAGGGAATAACCGGTATGTATGTCCCCTTCTGGTTATATGACCTACATAATCAAATTGAGGTTCAAGGTGAAGGCACCCAAGTAAGAACCTATACGAGCGGAGACTACGAATACACAGAAACGAAGCATTTTGATGTATATCGGAAAATTCGTTTGAATTATGTGAAGGTTCCGATTGATGCTGCGGAGAAAATGAATGATGAGCTGATGGATAAATTGGAGCCTTTTCCGTATGATCAGCTCAAACCTTTTAAAACGCCATATCTGGCGGGTTATATTGCGGAAAAGTATAGTTATAACGAAGAAGAACTATTCCCGCGGGTAAAAGACAAAGTGAAGGAATATATTGATGCTTATATCCAGTCTACGGTGTCAGAGTATACGTCCGTGAGTTACACGGAAAAGCAAATTGATACTACCTTAAAACAAGCGGATTATGTCCTGCTTCCGGTATGGGTTATACACTATGACTACAATCAATTGGAGCATACGTTTGCGATGAACGGTCAGACGGGCAAGGTAGTTGGTAAGCCCCCGATTAGCAAGTTCAAAGTGACAGCTTGGTTTGCAGGCATTTTCGGCATAACTCTCTTTTCATTAAGGTTCATAACTTGGCTAATCATGGGGGGAGAATTCTATTGAACAGATATAGAGCCATTGTGGCCGTTTTGTTGTTCTTTGCCGTTTTTCTGGCAGTTCCTATGGAAATGAAGGGCGAAGCAGCAACGACAGAAATGAAGCCATTGATTTATGATGAGGCGGGTCTGCTTAATCAGGAAGAGTATGATGTGTTGAACACGATGGCTAACCAATACGGAGCCGAAAGAGAAACAGACATTATTATTTATACGACCAACAATCCCGACAATATGGATGTTATGAAAATGACGCAGGATTTTTATGACGACCATGGCCCAGGGTATGACAGATCTCATGGAAATGCAGTCATTTTAACGATGGATATGAGAAATAGAGAGGTTTATTTAGCTGGATTCTACAAAGCAGAGCGGTATCTGGATGACGACAGACTCACTAAAATCCGCCATGAGATTACCCCGGATCTGACGAACGGCAACTATGGGCTTGCATTTCAAAAGTATATTCTCGGCGCGTACAAATATTTAGCCGTCCGTCCAGGGGTGAATCCGGACAGTATATTTTTCAAAGGCTGGCTTCACTTGGCTATTGCGCTGGGATTGGCGTCGATTATTGTAGGTAAGATGGTTTCCAATTCCGGCGGACGGGTTACGGTAAATCGACAGACCTACGAGGATGCAAGCACGTCAGGGGTTCTGGCACATCAGGATCTGTACACTCACACCACGACAACGAAGCGGAAAATTGAAAAGAGCAGTAGCAGCAGCTCATCTGGCGGAGGAGGCGGAACCACCAGCGGAGGTCATTCGCATAGCGGCAGCAGAGGATCATTTTAACGGAAGGGATGGATACAGCACATGGGATTCTTCAGAAATCAATTTGCAAATGTAGTAGAATGGGAAGAATTTAGGGATGACATGATTTTTTGGAAATGGAGCAATCGTGAAATTAAAAAAGGTAGTAAATTAATTATCCGCTCCGGTCAGGACGCGATTTTTGTCAATAACGGCAAGATCGAGGGCATTTTTGAGAATGAAGGGTCGTATAACATGGACTCGGATATTATTCCGTTTCTATCAACATTAAAAGGGTTTAAATTCGGCTTTAACAGCGGTATGCGGGTGGAGGTCTTATTCGTTAATACGAAGGAGTTTACGGTCAAATGGGGAACACAAAATCCGGTTTTGATCCCTACTCCCCAACTGCCAGGCGGGATGCCGATTCGTGCCAACGGCACATTTAATTTTAAAGTAAACGATTATGTTACGCTTATTGATAAGATTGCCGGGGTAAAGGACAGTTATCTTGTTGAGGATGTTAAAATACGCATTACTTCCGTGTTGGATCAGTTATTGATGAAGTGGATCAGCAGAGAAGGCAAGGATATGTTTAATTTACAGGCGAATGCCTCCGATATTTCGAAGGGTATTCAAGAAGATCTGGATATGCAAATGATGGACAACGGAATGACGATTACAGGCTTTCATGTGATGAGCTTCAATTATCCTCAGGAAATTCAGGATATGATTACAAAGACAGCTTCTCACGAAATGATCGGGAATCTACAAAAGTACCAACAAGTGACGATGACCGACGGTATGGCATCGGGGAATGTAAAGGGCGGCGGTGCTGCTTCGGACATGGCGAGTATGATGATGGGGATGAATATAGCGAATGAAATGATGAAAAATTTGAACCCAAGCCAGCAGCCCCCGGCTGAAACCCAGCCTGCATCCAATGCTCCCACTTCTTCTGGTGACGGTAAAAGACCTAATTTTTGTCCAAATTGTGGCACAAAAAACGAGGGAGCTAACTTTTGTCCGAATTGTGGACAGAAATTGAACGGGTAGCCATAGCCAACCGCTGAACGGTTTCTTTTCAGGAAATTGGCGACTGGCTAAGTAATTTCATAAACCAAACAGCAGTTGTTACAGAGTATTCTCTGTGATGACTGCTTTTTTAATGCAGTTTGTTCAAGTGTTTTCTTTATAAATCTGATTTATTGGATTGAAAAAGGTACACAGGATAAGGTACTATAGCTATATAATACGTATTTATATTAACTAATTAGTAATTACATTAATAAACTATAGGTATAGGAGCCATAAAGATGACCAAATTCCAAGATCAAATCATTGCGCGGTACAAGTTTGATGATGCAGAGAACGTCGGCAAGGATAGCTCCGGACAAGGTAATGACGGGATTGCTTCAGGCACAGCAGCACCTACAATCTCCCATGCTACCGGAGGAGCGGCTTTGGCACTTGAGGGGGGACCCAACGGAACATCGTATATTCAGCTTCCTTCCGATTTATTTAAAGATGTAAGCGATAACACGGGTGTTACAGTGACGGCTTGGGTGAACTTTGGCAGATTCACAGATATGTGGGAACGTGTCTTTGACTTTGGTAAATCCCATACAGGGCCTTATATGTTTATGACACGGAATCTGCGCGGAACTCTCTTCACTGATGCTGATTTATCCGTAGACCCAGGAAGAGGCTTTGTCAGGGATGAGTGGATGCACATCGCTCTGTCTGTAATCGGCACAAAAGGCGGTACATTAAGCAGTGCAGGCCCGGTCGTATATGTCAATGGTGAAGTGGCAGCAGACGGTTCCATCAGCCAAACCTCCAGTGGTAACTATGCTAAGCTGCGCAAATGGTTTGAAACGTTTGCAGATACGACCAACTATAGCAACAATTTTATCGGTCGTTCCCAACATGCAGCAGATGTAGACTTTGCTGGCTTGGTTTCGGACTTCCGAATTTATAAAGCAGGCTTGACGGCGGATGAAGTCATTGAGGTCATGTGCGATTCATTGACAGATGAGGAGATCGTGAAGCTTGCCCGCGATAAGTATTTATCATTTCCGACGACAATTATAACCAAAGACATACCTCTGCCAACGGTTTTGATGGGTGGAAGAGTAGAAGTGACCTGGAAATCCAGCCAAACTAGTATACTTTCTGACAATGGACAGGTTCAGGCGATTACTTCCGCACAGGGGGTCACTGTTACGGCTCTCTTGACCAGAGGTTCAAGCCGGATTGAAGAAAGCTTTGAAGTATCCGTTCTCCCGGAACAACTGCCTCCGTACACACTGACCATTCATGGGAATAAGGAAGTTGTGGATGTCAGCGAAGTGATGTACGGCTTGTTCTACGAAGATATCAATAATGCGGCAGATGGCGGGATTTATGCAGAACTTGTGCAAAATCGTTCTTTTGAATCCTTCGAGTTTGATACGTATTCCCATGCTTCGGGTGAATGCGGCTGCTCTACAGGACGGAACCGCAATCCACTGTTCGCCTGGTCTGGTGATACGGACAAGATGACTCCACAACATAGCGGTGGATTAAATGAGTTTTTGGGCGCAAAAGACAAGGATGTGAACTCTTATTATGTGACGGTAGCGGATGGGGCAACGATTCGGAACAAAGGCTTTTCTGATTCTAACCAGAATTGTGCCATGTCCATCCAGGAGGGGGCCAAGTATGAGTTCACCATCTGGGCCAAGGCCGAATCGGCGGGTACCATCACACTGCAACTTCAAGACTCGAAGGAAAAGGACATCAGTGATTCGGTAACCATACAAGTAGAGGGTGGCAACACGTGGAAAAAGTACGGTGTGCAGTCCAAGCTGGTGCTGACAGGTACAGCTACAGTTCTGGGACAACTGGCACTTACATTTGAAGGGGACATTTCCATTGATATGGTCTCCTTATTCCCACAAGATGTATGGGGGGCAGGCGAGGAAGAGCAATCCCCATCAGCACACGCTAACTATCAGGGCAACCCTAACTACCGATTGAGAAAAGATCTGGTGAACGCACTGGTCGGCATGCATCCGAAGTTTTTGCGTTTTCCAGGTGGTTGTATTTCCGAAGGATCGTTTATATGGGAAAATGTATACGACTGGAAGGAATCCATTGGGGATATCGAGCTGCGCAAGGAAAATTTTAATGTATGGGGCTATATGATGACCATGGGTCTTGGTTATATGGAATACTTCCAGTTGGCAGAAGACCTCAATGCAGTTCCGCTTCCGGTTATGGCCTGCGGTGTGCTTTGCCAAGCCCGCTCGGATTATGCTCACCCGGCTGGTGGCGCACTAAGAGAATACTATATCAAGAATTTTACGGACCTGATCGACTTTGCGATCAGCGTTGATTTTGAACATAATGAATGGGCTGCCATGCGTAAAAAAATGGGCCATGCAGCACCGTTCGATCTGCGTTATCTGGGCGTGGGGAATGAAAACTGGGGCACAGAGTTCTTCGCCAACTTTGAAGTGTTCAAGACATCGATTGATGAGTACATGGAGAAAAATTATCCGGAACATGAGCTGCATATCATCTCCACGGTTGGCGCTCAAGCAGACGATGATGCCTATCAGCAGGGCTGGAAGTTCCTGAGCGGTAATCTGAAGGGTTCAGCCAAGGTTGCTTTTGCAGACGGTACCCAGGTGATGGAAGAGACTGTAACCTGGTATGAAAAGCAAAAAGACTATATGGACACCATTGCCGATGAACACTATTACCGTTCTAATGAGTACCTGTTGAATAATGTGGACCGCTATAATTACTACTATCGGGCTTATAACGCGGACGGCAGTATCAACTGGAAAGAAACGTCGAAGGTTTTTGTTGGGGAATATGCCTCGACAGATAAAAATACATTGGCAGGCGCAGTCGCAGAAGCAGCAGTGATGACAGGCTTCGAAAATAATGCCGATGTCGTCCGGCTGGCTGCCTATGCGCCGCTGTTTAACAAAGTCCTGACGGACGGAACCTACAGATGGACACCGGATTGTATCTGGTTTGATGACGAAACCGTATGGTTTACGCCAAACTATTATGTGCAGCAAATGTATGCCCAGTATTTGGGGAATAAAGTATTGGCCACTTCGTTCTCTACTTACAAAAACGGAAAGCCGATCGACCTCATTCCTCAGGGTGGAATCGAAATCGCGACAGGCAACGCCGAGATTGTGGTTAAGCGTGTGACGGTTACCTCCAACAAGGACGGCAGTGTGCTGCTGGATCAAGATTTTACCAAGGAATTGAATCCAGCCTGGCAAGTCATTCCCGGTTCCGTGGGATCTACGGTGGAGGAAGACAAGGGGCTTGTCCTCAAAGCCCAGGATAGCGGTCTGAATGGTCTGTACATCTTGAACGACAGCTGGAACAACTACAAGGTAGAGGTGGTTGCTTCCCGCCTTTCTGGCACGGACGGTTTCTATGTGGGTGCAGGTCTCACGGATATTACCGCTGAGAAAAGGAACGTCATCGAATATGCGATTGGCTATGGCGGCAATGCTACTGGCGTGAAGGTTTACAAGCAAGGGATAGAAGGTTATACCATGGGGGATTACTCTTCCAGTACCGCGGCGGGCAACCTGAGAGCGGCGAGCTATGAAGAGCTGACCGACAACACCGACTACACCATTACGGTGAACTATGGAGGAGAAACGGGTAACAACCTGATTTGCTCATACACGGACGGCAAAACCACCAGCAAAGTACTGGATTACAAGCTGGAGGCTTACAACAGAGACGTGTTTCATTCAGTGACCCAAGATGCTGAACATGTATATGTGAAGCTTGTGAATGCCGACAACGTAGATAAGGCGACACAGCTGGATCTACAAGATATGAGTGTCGAGTCGATCGCCAAGCTGATTACACTAACCGGCGATTCCTCGCTGGTTCATATACCGAACGTGAATAAGAAAAATGATGAAAAGATAGTGCCTACTGAACAGCAGATTACGCTGCATACAAATTCTGTCCTCTTACAATTACCAGCTAACTCGGTAAATGTACTGGTACTGGATCTAAAGGCGTAGTACCCCTAAGAAGTTAGGCGATGAGTTTTGCATTTTTCACACACTGGACATATTCTTATGAAAAGTTAAAACCCGCTCACTGAGCGGGTTTTTTATGGTTCAAGTCAGAGCGTTGTTAATTCGCTTTTCCTGAAGGGCATTACTTGCTGCTTCTGTTTACCAATTCACGCGGATTGGTGCCATCGTCCATCGTTAGCGGGGTAGGCGCACCTGTGGCAATTCGCTCCCAAGGCACCATTTTAAAGTTCTGATTTAACTTCTTGCCGTTTTCGAGGTTTTCGTCATCTTGTGCAACGAAGATGCCATGAGGGAAATTCTTGCCTAACCCGTAGCCAAGAACATCAATACCGTCTGTGACAGACGTACCATCTACGGTAGGGCTATCACCGATTGTGAAATTGCTTATATATGCATTGTCGCCTTGTCGTTCATAGATGGCATAACTGCTGTTGCCTTGGCTGGAGGCCATGAGGTACCCCTTGCCGTCTTTGCCGTAATACAATGTGAGTCCCTCTATGTCATCGTGAAGTCTACGTCCATCTGCAATATCAACACGTCGCAGCGGCTTGGATGAACCGTCTGGCTCGGTACTATATTTCCAAATGGCGTAATCCTCTTCAGCAATATAGAGCGTACCATATTCATCATCAGCAACCATGCCCTCAGATTGCGTAGCCAGCTTAAACTGACGGACAAGCTTGCCAGCAATTTTGCCGTTTCCATTGTCCGTCAGCTCATATTGCTCAAATTCACCCTCTTTGCCCAAAGCGAGCGCATAAAACTTATCTGTCTTGAGACTATGATACAAACTGAATCCGTATACTTCTTTCATGGTTGCTTTAATAGGTTTGTCAACCACGTTGGTTAATGTTCCTGATACACCATCAATGGCAAAGATATCGATCGTGTTGTTGGTGCGATTGGTTGCGCCTGCAATATCGACTTTTTTGCCGCCCAATGTGAAACCGTAACGAAGATCCACGTTGTTCATTTTTCCGACTTTCATGTTTTGCAGCTGCTTGCCATCCAGATCGTAGACTAAAATTCCGCCGCCTTTATTGGTAGCTAAAATTCTGCTCTTACCCGGATCAACCGGATTGAGCCAGATCGCAGGGTCGTCAGCTGCATCTTCTCCATTCTCCACGGCTTCGGTTTCGACAGAAGGGAGCACTTTATAGGTGGGAACTGCATCCTTGGGATCTGCATATTTACTGTTCTCTGCTTCAAGCGCAGTAATCACTTTTGTAGGAAGATATACATTTCCATTGATCATCTTGATTTCCCGGTCTGCTTTTCCAGTTTGACCAGCTAGACGATATTGCTTTTCACCGACGGTAAAGGTTCCAACAATGCCATTTTTCAGCTTGATCAACACTGAATGGTCATCACTGTCCCATGTAATTTTTGCCCCTAATTTATCTGCTTGTGTACGAAGGGATTCGTACCCCGTGGGCTGAGCCACTGCCACATGGGTCATAGCAGGTGATACTAGAATCCCGGTCAACAAGGTTAATAGTGCAATTTTAGTTGCCTTCATATGTATGCCCCTTTTCCGAAGTAGAAATGATATAACCGACTCAGTATAAAGCGACATTATCAAAATAAAACCATCAAAATGTAAAGGCGACGTAAACATTCAGTTGGCTGGTTTCCAGTATTGTTGTCTGTAATTCTTCGGTGACATTCCAAACCTTTCTTTGAAACACTTAGAAAAATAACTGGCTTGGGAGAATCCTGTTTCCTCCGTAATTTGTTGGACGGACCAGTCGGTTTGCAGCAAAAGACTGCGTCCTTGATCCAGACGGTAGTCCATTAAATACTCTAGCGGCGTGCGTTGGAAGGTGGTCTTCATGCATCTGGCAAGGTAGTTTTGATGTACGTGAAAATGTGCCTCTAGGTCTTTATTCGTGATGGCATTTCTGTAGTTTTGTTTTAGAAATATTTCGATTTGTTCAGCTAACTTGGAAGAACTACTTTTATAATTCTCATCATATTCCAAACTCTGAAAAATATTCACAAATGTTTGTTGAGTCTCCCATAGAGCCAGCTTTCGAGTTTTTAAAGTAGAGGCTAGTAAATAGTCCAATTTAGAGAACAGCTCATGGGGATTAACTAGTTTTTGATATTTGGGGAGATGGATGGTGGTATGTTCTGAATGAAAATGCAACTCAGGAATGGGGGTGCTAGGGATAATAAGATCAGGCGAGGATTGGGCGCACCACATGCTATTGGTTTGAAAATGAAACCAGTAAAAAGAGGTTTGTTCTGTACATGCCTCGATGGGAAAATGGTGTTTATCCGGTTCAAGAATGAGCACATGATTTTCAGGTACTCTCCATGACTCGTCCTCCTCACCGATGTGCAGTAGTCCTTCTTTAATAATGATTACGTCAAAATAACCCAAGTTATAGCGATTCGGGTGCCAATCCCCTTTGTGGTATGTAGTAAAATTCCCCTCTATGAAATAAGGCAATGGAGGAACAAGGAAAGATAGAAAGCCTGTTTTGCTCATGGAAGTCAGCTCCTTTGTGTGTGAAATCGTATAAGTTTTAGTTAAAGATCGCGATTTTTTTTATAAATTCAGGTTGATAAAATAAGGACTGTAGCAAGAGGAACTTAGGTCAGCTTGTTCGATATTATCCTTACTTTATCCTTATTTTTAAAAAAATGAAAGCGTTCTATTTTCAGGAAGGGATGTTTATCCAATGAAAACGGCAAAGCCAGTAAAGCATGTCATCGTTGATGATTCATTTTGGAAAAAGTATAAGCAGGTTGTAGCGGAAGAGGTCATTCCTTATCAGTGGCAAGCATTAAATGATGAATTACCAGATACAGAACCCAGTCATGCGATTGAGAACTTTAGAATTGCAGCCGGGGAATCCAGTGGGGAGTATTATGGAACCGTTTTCCAGGACAGTGATCTTGCCAAATGGCTGGAGACGGTTGCCTTTAGTTTAAGGGATCATCCAAATTCTGCGCTGGAAGAGCGCGCGGATGAAGTCATTGATCTGTTAGGGAGAGCTCAAGCTGAGGATGGATATCTGAATACGTACTATTTGCTGAAGGAACCTGACAATCGCTGGACAAACTTAAGGGACAATCATGAGCTGTATTGTGCGGGACATTTTATAGAAGCGGCTGTTGCTTATTATGAAACGACGGGTAAGACGAAATTCCTCAACATTATGGAGAAATACGTAGACCTGATTCAGCAGACTTTTGGTACGGAAGAAGGGAAACGAAAAGGCTATCCGGGGCATGAAGAAATTGAGCTGGCTTTGATCAAATTATACGACGTAACGGCTAAGGATCAATATCTTAAATTAGCGCAATATTTTATCGAACAGCGGGGACAGCATCCTATTTATTTTGTGGAGGAGCAAGAAAAGAGAAAACATATTCAAACAGAGCCTACCTGGAATGATGATAACAATATTAATTTCGGCCTAGGCTTCGAATATCAGCAGGCACACCAACCTGTACGGGAACAAAAAGAGGCTGTCGGCCATGCGGTAAGAGCAGTGTATCTGTATATTGCGATGGCGGACCTAGCTGCCAAAACGGGAGATGCCTCTCTGTTACAAGCCTGTGAAACGCTATGGGATGATGTCACGAACCATAAGATGTACATTACCGCCGGAATCGGATCTACGGTGAACGCGGAAGCATTCACTTGCCATCACGATCTTCCCAATGACAGCATGTACTGCGAAACTTGCGCTTCTGTAGGGCTGGCTTTCTGGGCTAATCGCATGCTGCGGTTAACGCCGGACCGGAAATATGCTGATGTCCTGGAGCGTGCGTTATACAACGGAACGATCAGCGGAATGGACCTGGACGGAAAACGGTTTTTCTACGTGAATCCGCTGGAAGTCAATCCTTTTCAAAATTCGAGAAAAGATCAGGAACATGTAAAAACAGAGCGGCAAAAATGGTTTTTCTGTGCCTGCTGTCCACCTAATTTAGCGCGAATGATTGCATCGGTGGAAGACAATATGTACACCCAGACCGAGGATACGTTGTATACGCATCTGTATATTGCCAGCAAGGTCAACGTGACTTTATCTGGTCAAGAGGTTGAAATTACACAAACCCATCATTATCCGTGGGATGCGGAGCTTGCTCTTTCGATCCATGTAGCAGATCCAACTGCATTTAAATGGGCACTGCGAATCCCAGGGTGGTGCAAGCAGGCAGAGGTCAAGGTGAATGGGGAAGTCCTATCGCTAGACCATCTGGAAAAAGGCTATGTAGAGATTCAGCGCACTTGGAAGGATGGCGATGTGGTCACATTGCATTTGGCTATGCCGGTGGAGCGCATTCGGAGCAACCCGCTTGTCTCCATGAATCAGCAGCAAGTTGCTCTTCAACGCGGCCCGGTCGTGTACTGTCTGGAAGAGGCTGATAATGGGGCGAACCTGGCAGGATTGAGATTACCCAAGGATAAACCCGTTACAGAAGAGTTTATTGAAAATCTGCTGGGTGGCATTGTAAAGCTGACCTTAGAGGGATATCGGGTAAAAGCTTCAAATGCATTATACAGCTCGGAGCCCCCTGAACTTGTTCCTCAACAAATTACCGCCATTCCTTACTACGCCTGGTGCAATCGGGCCAAAGGGGAAATGCGTGTATGGGTTTATGAATCATAATTCATTCGCATGGGGAGAGGAAAGATCATGAGTACGAGAATTGTGAGTACGGAACCACCTGAGAAAGCAACCAGTACCGTTCCTTTTCATCGTAAAATCAGTTATTCGTTAACAGATACGGCAGGCAATCTACTATACTGTGTCATTTCCAGCTATCTATTATACTTTTATACGGATGTATTTGGTCTTTCTATCGGGATTGCCGGGACATTACTATTTATCACCCGTTTTATCGATGCCATTGATGCCCCGATCTGGGGCATCCTGATTGACCGGACCAAATCGAAATACGGCCAGAGCAGACCTTATTTTCTATGGTTAGCTGTTCCGTTTGCCGTGTTCATGGTCCTTACGTTTACGACGCCCAATTGGAGTGAATCGGGGAAAATTGCATACGCGGCCATCACTTATATCATAGCGGGTATTCTGTATACGGGAATCAGTACACCGATTACATCTATTCTGCCTAACCTGAGCACCAATTCCAATGAACGCGTGGTTTTGAACTCTTTCCGTATGGTCGGGGGAAATGTGGGCTTCTTCATCGCCACCACATTCACTTTACCTCTGGTAGCCTTCTTTGGACAGGGGAATGACCAGAAGGGATTTTCTCTAACACTCGTTTTATTTGGCATCATGGCGATTATTATGTTTTTCATAGCGTTTGCCGATTTACGCGAAAATGCGGCTGTAAAAACGAAATCTGTCCCGATTGCCAAAAGCTTTGCAGCTATCAAGCGAAACTGGCCGTGGATGCTCGTTGTAGCTGCTAACCTGTGTTACTGGATCGGTTTGAACATTCGTTCTGCCACGCTCATTTTTTATCTGCAATACAATCTGGACAGTAAGGACTTGGTGCCTTTAATCAATGGATTGACGTCTTTGCAATTAATCTCCATGGTCCTGATTCCGTTGTTTGCCAGAAAATTAAGTAAAAATACGATCATGATTATCGGATTGATCTTAGCTGCACTAGGTCAAGTCGTGATTTTAATGGGAAGTACAAACTTAACCCTTATTATTGCGGGCTGGATCATTGGTGCATTAGGATCAGGCTTTGCGTGTTCGATGCCATTTGCCATGTTGTCCGATACGGTTGATTATGGGGAATGGAAAAATGGAATTCGGGCAAGTGGATTCCTGACTTCCATTGGAAGCGCATTCTGTATTAAGGCAGGTAGCGGAATTGGCGGATTATTGCCAGCATGGGTGATGGATAGCACAGGTTATATTGCCGGAAAGGTCCAAACCCCGACTGCTTTGTCTGGCATTCAGTTCAGCTTCATCTGGCTGCCGTTTATCGTCTTCTTGATCGGAATTATTCCTATGTCTTTCTATAAGAAATTCGAAAAGAATGAGGCTTCTATTCAGCAAGATTTAATTGCGAGAAGATCATGATTGTTCTCTTAACAAAGGATTATACACACCAGGGGATAGTATAATCCTGCTTCAAAACCTGCTCAGCTCAGAAAGCAGGTTTTGAAGTTTTTTTCTATTTAAATGTGAGTAAAGCCATTGACAGAATTTTCTTTTAGAGTGATACTTCTATGTAGAGAAAAGTGTACAGAATCAAGAGCCAGAGACATCTAGCCTTGCAACTTTATACATTTTTTCGCCATGAAAGACTCTTCTGTTGAAGGGTTTTTTTCAATTTGAAAAAAAGAATGTGATGATATGAGTCAACTAAGTGTAAGGATGAGAACGCATGGCTTTCTGAATCGGCATTTTTCAGGAGAGTCCATTGATTATCGGCAGATTATTGCCCTGTTTATCCCGCTTCTGATTGATCAGGCTTTTATCGTGGGTCTTAATTTGGTCAACACAGCCATGATCAGCTCGTCGGGGATGGCGGCGGTCAGTGCTGTAAATATGATTGATTCATTAAATATTTTTCTAATTAATGTGTTTGTGGCTGTGTCTACCGGGGGTACGGTTGTTGTGGCGCAGTATAAGGGGAGCGGTAATGACCTTATGGTCTCTAAAGCAACCTCCGGTACGATATCCTCCGTTTCCTTGTTGGCCTTATGCATCAGTCTGTTTATGATCCTGTTGTACAATCCCATTTTAAGCGTCCTGTTTGGCTCCGCTTCGGCTGATGTATTGGCTAACGGCAAGGCATATCTACTGGGAAGCTGTATATCTTTTGTGGGAATTGCGATCGTTGAGGCCGTATGTGGAGCGCTGAGAGGGATCGGCAAGACGAGGGCGTCGCTGGCTCTCTCGCTTATCATGAACTTTTCATACGTGCTGCTGAATGTCGTGTTTATTAATTTGTTGGATATGGGTGTGCTGGGCATGACGATTGCAGTGAATGTGTCCAGATATGCAGGGGCTGCCTGCGCGTTGATCTATTTGGTCAGGGTGGATGACGACCTGCGTGTTCAGCTTAGAGATATGCTTTATTTTAATCTGGCCATGCTTAAAAAGATCCTGTTTATTGGTCTTCCTTTTGCAGCGGAACAGATGTTTTTCAATGGAGGTAAAATTTTAACTCAAATTTTCATTGTGAGCCTGGGGACCAATGCATTGGCGACGAATGCTATTTGCTCCTCCCTGGCTAACGTGTTCCAAATTCCTGCGAATGCATTGGCTCTTACGATTGTGACCGTGGTTGGTCAATGCATGGGACGGCGGAATGTACACGATGCCCGCAAGTTTACCAAATCGTTTATTTGGCTGTCGTCCGCTTCGTTTATTGTAATGGGACTAATCCTAATGCCTTTGTTCAAGCCGATGGTGGGGCTGTTTCATCCACCTGCTGAAATTGTAGATGACATTTTTATGGTCATGCTGATTAATACGCTGGCCCAGATTCCACTCTGGTCCATCGCCTTTATTACACCCTCTGCACTTAGGGCGGCGGGGGATTCCAAATTTACGTCCCTCACCTCGATGCTGTCCATGTGGTTGTGTCGGGTAGTGCTCGGGTATGTCTTGGGCATTGTGTTCAACTTGGGGATTGTGGGTGTCTGGCTGGCCATGGATATTGAATGGGGTGTGCGGGGGATCGTTTTCCTCTGGCGCTTCCGCGGCAGCAAATGGGTCCAGCATCGTTTGATCGACTGAATAGGTCCACTACTATAAAATTGACCTCGGAATGAGGTGCTTTATAGTAGTGGATTTTTTTATAGAGGTTTAAAGTTACGTACGCTTTATTCCATTCTAATCCCTATATTGCCTAACTGTGCTCCCTGCTGCATATGGTAAAAGGCTTGCGCTGTCTCTTGTAGAGGGAAGACGCTATCTATAATGGGATGAAGGGAATGGCGCTCCATGAATTGGAGCATGTCTGCGAATTCCTCGCTGCTGCCCATAGAGGTACCGATGATGCTGATCTGTGGAAAAAATATGGAACGAAGCGGAATCTCTATCTGATCACCTGAGCTTGCGCCAAATGTAACGATCCGACCATTCGGTTTGATGACATCCAGATATTTGTCGAACGTAGCGGGTCCGATGCTGTCGAGGATCAGATCCACGGTGTCTCCGTTCATGCTTTCTTTCCAATCGCTATCACTGTTGAATGCATGATGAGCGCCATGGGTGAGGGCAGCTTGTTGTTTTGCTTCGCTGCGTGATGTGACGCTGACTCGTGCACCCGCCGCTAAGGCCATAAGCATGGCATACGTGGCTACCCCGCCGCCAATACCGGGGATGAGGACATGGTCCCCCTGCTGTAGTTGGCCTCTAGTGAAGAGCGCGCGGAAAGCGGTCAAGGCAGACAGAGGCAGTACCCCTGCCTCTTCCCAAGACAGGTAAGCTGGCTTGCTGACGGCATTTTGAGCGGGAATGATAACCGATTCGGCCAATGTCCCGTCTGAAGGACCGCCCAGAATGGCAGGAACCAAGGGAACGTGGCGTGTTTTCTCCCATCCGATACATGGATTGATGATTACTTCAGTGTCTACCAGCGAGGTTGGAACGCCAGCGCCTACAGCTTCGATCACGCCTGCTCCATCCGATCCGAGAATGAGTGGAGCATCGTTGGCGGTTCGATCCGCCATGAGGAACAGATCCCGATGGTTCAAGCCTGCAGCTTTGAGTCTGACCTCCACTTCGCCATG
Organism: Paenibacillus ottowii; assembly: GCF_050516475.1. Classification (NCBI taxonomy): domain Bacteria; kingdom Bacillati; phylum Bacillota; class Bacilli; order Caryophanales; family Paenibacillaceae; genus Paenibacillus; species Paenibacillus ottowii. The sequence continues at coordinate 5,038,228 of NZ_CP191577.1, forward strand.
TCCTGGTTGTCTGTCCGTAACGTCCTTATACATCAGGCCCTCAAGGCCGTTTTTGTCAGTATGGATTACAGCTTTCATTTTAAAGCCTCCTGTGGTCGGGTTTTAGATGCATTTGCATGTACTTTGAATTGTACAGAGCGGCAGGCATCCAGTAAAATGAACAAAATCGAACGTCAATATCATAAATGATCATACCAAGCAGGTGATGTATATATGGAAAGCAGTGATTTGAAAATTTTTCGGGCGGTTGCTCGCGAAGGCAGTATCACAAAGGCTGCGCAAGTGTTGAACTATGTCCAGTCCAATGTAACCTCGCGGATTCAGCAGCTTGAGGCACAATTGAACGTGCCGCTATTTCGCAGATCTAATCGCGGAATGACGCTAACGTCGGCAGGAGAGAATCTGCTGGAGTATGCAGAATCCATACTGACCTTGCTCGACGAGGCAGAGAAGTCTACCCAATATTCGGACCAGCCTGCGGGACCGTTGCGATTGGGCTCGATTGAGACGACTGCGGTTACGCATCTAACGACTTTATTGCCGGGATATTACGCTCAGTACCCTGATGTGCAGCTATCGCTGATGACCGGGGGGACGCATGCTCTTGTACAAAAGGTACTAAATTACGAATTAGATGGGGCATTCGTCTATGGTCCTGTCGATGATCCGAATATAGAGCATGTGGCGGCTTTTGAAGAGGAGTTGGTGCTTATTTCGGAACCGGGAGAAAGCGATATGAGCAAGCTGCTTGCCAAGCCTATGCTATTCTTCGATGTAGGCTGCACACATCGGGCAAGAGCGGAGAGCTTTCTGAGCGATGCAGGTGTGGATACGTATCAGATTATGGAATTCGGGACATTGGAAGTTATTTTGGGTGGTGTAGCCTCTGGTCTGGGGGTATCTATGCTTCCACACTCATCAATTGCAAAGGCGAGGGAGACGGGAAGGATTGCTTCACATCGTTTACCCGAAACCTATCGTAAATTAGAGGTGTGGTTTGTTCATCGGCGGGATTCGGTATACTCTAGTGCGCTGTCAGGCTTGCTCCACTGGATGAAAAAGGATGCTATACTAAACTGGGATTAAATTGACATCAGGGGTGTATCATTTGGAAGAAATTAATTTATCGAAAAGTCCACCTGCATCAGCGTCGGGAGAACCTATGAGGAATGGCGGCTACCATCGACGAGAACCGGATAAGATGGCGTCATTATCGCAGACATACGGGTCCTCCATCTTTTTCAGAAGATGGGCCGCCTGGATGATTGACTTCATTCTTATCGTTTTTGGGTATGGAGGGCTGGTCTATTTTATAGCGAAAAAAGTAGCTGAAACAGAAAGCCCCAATATGGGTATGGTAGTGATTCTCTTCATGGTTGGCTCTTTCTGTTATTATCTGTTGCTGGAAGGACTTACGGGCTATACGCTGGGCAAGTTTGTACTTCGTATTCAGGTCGTGAATGGAGAAGGAAGGCCGCCAGGCATGATTAAATCGTTGATCCGTACACTCATACAAATGGTGGATACAAATCCGCTGCTTTTCTGGGGGCTGCCTGCCGGTATATGTGTGCTGGTGACACCTCGGAAACAACGGATTGGAGATATGGCTGCCAATACATATGTAGTTAGGACACGGGATTTGGGGAAGGTGAGCCAAAAGAAAACCGGGATTTTTGCAGGGGCAATCATCCTGATGACGATCATTTCGGTTGTTTTTGCGGTGTCCTTAATTTCTACGCTCATTGCTCAAATCGTGAAGCCTGAGGTATTTACCAGTAAGGATAATCAGTTTGCAGTTACGGCTCCGTGGAATTGGTCACGAGATAACTCGATGAATCAGGAAGCGGATATTTCCATTAAAAATGAATTCACCGATAGATATTTGATGGTATTGTCTGAACCGAAAAGCGACTTTGACAGCAGTATGACCCTTCAAGAATATAAAGGGATTATTGAAGATCATTTGGTGTCAGAAATTACGGACCCCGAATTGGGGAGCGCTTCTGACAGGGCGGTGAATGGATACCCAGCCATTGAATTCACCCTAAAAGGAGAAGTGGACGGGATTCCGGTTATGTATAATGTGACCACCATCGAAACCCCTTCGCATTATCATCAAGTGCTTGCTTGGACCTACGCTTCCCGATATGGCCGAGCACAGCAAGAGCTGCGCAAGATTAGAGACAGTTTCCGTGAAATGAATATGATGTAAAGCGAACATGAAGCAGCCACTAACATCAAAACGGAGCAGGCGGAATAGTGCTGTACAAGCGAAGCACTATCCGCCTGCGTGGCGGCGCTATAGTAGATTTATATAGATCATTTGATCATACAATAGAATGTCTGATCACTCGCAATCCGGCCACCTTCGCTACCTTGCCTTGTGGCTGGGCTGTGAATCGAATCGTAACTTCACGCTTTTGGCTCGTCACAGACAGAGGCAGCTCATAGGTAAACGTCTCGAATTTACTCATTTCCTCGGATTCCAGCTTGCCTTCTCCTAAATTCTGACCATCGGCAGTGATGTCAAAGTCGCGATGAGAGCGGCTCAAGTCCTTCAGATAAGTGACCGCCAACTGGACAGGCTCATCCGGGAGAACCTTCATGACAAAAGAGAACCAGCCCCCAGGCCATGTGTCGCGATATTTGCGATTATAAATGGACCCTAGGCCTACGTGTTCTCCAGTGAAGGAATGATCCCGTTCCGGCTGCATTTCGGCAGGCTGCACAACGTCGACTGTAAGTCGCTCCAGCTCAAGCTGGTACGCTAACGCAGTGCGGTATTCTGCCTCTGTTGCTGCCCATTCCTCCTTGGAAAAGAGATCCCAATAGACGGTATAGGAACGGTCATAGACCTGGTAAAACGGACGAAGCTGCAAGTCTCCGATATAACCCAGATCGCTTAGATGGAATGTATTCGGCTCGCTCCTGTCAGCAATCAGCTTGGTTGTCAGGGAATCGGCCGATCCGATCAGAACAGATGCCAGCAGACGTTCCTCATTGAACTCCTGTTCAATAGGACCCAGATCTCCAGCCAGCACAAGCGGGCCGTACATCAATGCAATTCGGCGCGGATTATCCGGCATTTCTTCAACTCTTACTGTCATAGGAATATCGTACTCGACCGTATCCCCGTCGTTCCATTCCCGTTCAATGACAATATAACTGGTAGGACAAGCCTCTGCGGCATACTCTTCTCCGTTGATCTTAATCTTCATTCCCTGCTCCGCCCAATGAGGGCATCTTAGCTTAATCGTGAAGAGCTTGGGCTCCTTGCTTATGACACGCAGCGTTCCTTGCCCATTTTGCGGAAAGAGAGTTTCTTGTTTGAGCTGTACATCCATCTCATCCCACGTCAAGGTAGAAGGGACATACTGATTGACATAGAGTGTGTTTAATGTATGAAAATAAATCGCCGTGCCGTACATAGAGTGACTCTCCATACCGGACCCCACGCAGCATGTAAAATCGTCATATTGAGAATTAAAGGACTTGTGTCCACCCATTTCGAGGGATACAAAATAGCACACCCGTCCATCGACAGGCTGCTGTGAAGCCAAAATATGATTGAACATCGCTCGTTCATAGTAGTCGGCATAGGCCGCATAAGCGTCCCACTCAAACATATGTCTTGTCAATTTCAACATATTATAGGTGTTGCAGGTTTCACAGGTACCTTCGCCCAAACGATCATTCAGCTTGCCAGGTTCGCCAAAATGCTCATTATAGCTATTGCCGCCAATCACGTAGGAATGTTTGTGAACCACCCGATCCCAGAAAAAGCGGGAGAGGTCCGCATATAGAGGTTTGCCTGTCATTTCAAACTGCCGTGCTGCACCAATGACCTTAGGAATTTGTGTATTGGCATGTCTTCCTGCCAGCGTATCACGTCCGTCTGCCAGATCATTCAGCACTTCTCCATGATAAAAGCGTTCCGCTAGGTTCAAAAAGCGCTTTTCCCCGGAATGTTCCGCCAGATCGGTCAGCACTTCGTTCATGCCGCCAAACTCGCAATGAAGCACCTGTTGCACCTGCTCATCGTTCAGCCCTTGAAATACATTCGCCAGCCAGTCGCCGAGTTTGATTTCCATCGCTAAAGCTTTGGGATGATGAGCGAGCAGGTGGGCATCACGCAAGCCTGCGAAGAGCTTGTGCATCGTATATAGCGGAACCCAGCCTCCGTTAAGGTCAAAACCTTGGGAGCGGATATCCCCGGCTTTAACCTCCTCGAAAATTTCCCTTCCGCGCGGGATGCCGGAAATGTATCCGTTTCCATGACTGTTTTGGCATATTTCCAGTTCGTCAATCACATAGTTTACTCGTTCCAGCAATCTTTTGTCGCCTGTGGAGGCAAACATTAGCGAACAGCCAGACAGGTAGTGACCGAGTGTATGTCCACTGATGCCGCGTGCTTCCCAGCCTTCATAGTGAGCGGCCTTGGGCTCCAGTCCCGCATATTCACGAAAACGCGACAATAAACGGTCAGGTTCCAAGCTCAGCAGATAGGTTGCATTCAGCTCCATAGCGTGGTGAAGTGGGCCGGAATCAATGCTTACTTTATGCAAGTCAAAAGCTTGTGCTTTCAAAATCATCGCTCCTTAGCTAAGATGAAAGTGTATATTTCTCCACTACCTTAGCATTGCAACCGTGGTATGTCAGTAGCTTAACCATACAATAGGTGGACAAATCCGAGCTGAACCAAAGGAGGAAATAACATGACCTATCTGAAAGTGAATGTAGATACTCCGATCCAGCTGATCTCGGCAGGCGAGTTCGTTTCCGAGGTGCCATGGAAGCATATGAGCCGTTCCATTGAGAACTTTGAGTTGATCCTTGGTGTCCAAGAGACGGTATATATACAGGAGGAACAGGAGAATTTTGAAATAGGGGAAGGGGATATTCTATTGCTGTACCCCGGTCGTACGCACCGAGGATACCAGGAGTCTTTGCCGGGGGTTAAATTTTATTGGTTTCATTTCGATGCTCCAGCGACCCCGAATGTATTATCTAATGAGGAGATGAAGCAGGAAACAAGTGTTATGGACGGGCTTATGCAACGTCATGGCGTGATGCGCGATATCTATTTGCCGCAAAGTGTACAGGCCGATAACGGAGATCGGATTCATATTATCGTCAATCAGATTTTGCATGTTGCCAACTCGCATTATCTTACGTATCACAGTGCGAATTATTTGTTCACCTCACTGTTGATCGAGATCTCTGAACTGGCTCTCAGTCGCTTGATCTCCAATCCCGTCCATTCGCAAGGGAATGTGAGCATAAACAAGATTATCGAGTGGACTCGAATTCATGCTGAAGAACCGCTGACCGTATCCGATCTGGCTCGCAAGTTCAATTACAACAAGGATTACATATCTCGCTTGTTCAAGCAAAATACAGGCATGCGTCCCTTGGAGTTCATTCACAGCATTCGAATCAACAAAGCTAAGGAATTGATTTCCCGTACAGATATGAGCATTAAGCAGGTGGCGGAAGAAGCAGGATACAGCGATGAGAAGTATTTTATGCGATTGTTTAAAGAGAGCGTCCATATGACTCCTTCACAGTATCGGAATGCCTATCACAAAACATTTATGAACAATGTCTAGTCCATTTCCGCTTCATGGCAGGCATAGCTTATCAGACTATAATTTGATAATCTGATTTAAGAGAGATTAAATGAGAGCAATCAATACATAATTCTTTGATAAAAGGGGCGAGCCCAGATGCTGCAACCACCATTAAGGGATGAACTGACTCGAATACTCGAAGAGCATTCACTTGATGAAGAATTAAAAAAAGAGATCAATCAGGAAGCTCAAGCTGCTATACAATTTCATCTAGAGCATGAGGAAAATTACGAGCGTGTTGGCAATAGCCGAATTGCGGGCTACCCGGATTTGCCACCCTCGATCGAGTGGCCGTGTGATTCAGATGGAGAATATTATACGTTTATTGCTCAAATCAATTTGGGTGAAATGCCTTTTTCCCCATACGAGGGGTTGCCTCATCAGGGCATATTATACTTTTTTCTTGGGCTGGATGAGCCAGCTTATGATATTGACCATAAAGTCTTTTACTATAATGGTGACAGCAACGCTTTGAAGAGAACCTTACCGCCGACCGGGAAGGTTGAAGTATGTGCTGAGAACAGGGGTTTCACCTCGTATGCTATTTCTTTTCAGCCGATCTTGACGCTGCCATCGGAGGGTGAGCTGGGAGATATTCTGCTAGATGAGCATGAAGAGCTGTATGAGCTTCTATATGAACATAGCGACACGGTGTGGGGGCAGCATCAGTCTTTTGCCGGGAACACTCGGCGCGATGCTTATCTGTGCCGAAACGGGCTAAAGGAACTACTGTTTAATTGGCATAAGAGTGAGGATCAGATCCATAAGGAAGCCGAGCAAGCTATGCATAGGGGAAGTGCGGAGTATGCGGAGCATTTGCGATCCGAAGTGCTGCCTCAGCTGCAAGAATACCAGGCGAACCGGAAACAGCACGATCTAGCTTCGGAAAATTGGCATGTTCTGCTCTCGGTTTCTTCTTTGGATGAGGTCGGTATGTGCTGGTGGGACGCAGGGTATTTGGAATTTTTTATAGATCAAAGAGACCTGCAAAACCTTGATTTCACGCGAACGTATGTTAATCTGGCTACAAGCTAGCCAGGTGCAGCAGGGTTGCCTATACTTAAATGCTGGAACTGCGAGTTATTCATCATCAGGAGGCGGTCACAATGGTAAACATGAATAAGTGGACAGATTTTAGAAGGATAGCGCCTACTCGTCCATAGACTGCGTATTTCCTTCTTCATGAGGGTCAACACTACATGCAAGAATATCAAATTAGCAAAATGAAGGATTTCTCAAACGCTGAAATCGAACGTGTTCGAACGCTGGAGCAAATTTGCAGGACCTATGACAGCTCCGGTTTAAGGGTGGGCGTAGAAAGTCTTAAAGCCATAGCCGGAGACGAGGCTTACTTATGCTTTTTCAATAATAAGTTAATTGGTTTTATTAGTTGGTATACTTCTGATGGAACTGAAGCTAATGTGAACGGGATGGTTCACCCAGACTTTCGACGTCAAGGTGTATTCAATGCTCTGCTGAAACGTGCGATGTTCGAAATGCAAACAAAGCTAATTCAATCCTGCCGCTTTCGAGTCCCATCCAATTCACAACCAGGGCTTGAATTTATTAAGCATTTAGGGGCAAGCTTCCGTACGTCGGAATTTTTAATGAGTTTAACACAATTAAAAGAGGATATGCTACAGGGTACGGACATAATCTTGCGATCAGCGGAAGAACGGGATTTGGGTTTTATGGTCACTTGTTCATCACAAGCTTTTGGAGATTCGGAGTCTTGGACTAGAAGCTACTTTGCTCGTACGAAAGAACCTGAACGAATGAGTTACATTGCTTTAGACAGTCTTACACTCATAGGGATGATAAGAGTGAATTACCTGAATAGGGATACTGCTGTAATACATGACTTATGTGTCCTTCCATCTCAACAAGGTAAAGGATTCGGTCGAAAAATTCTTGTTGGTGCAGTCCAACTTATACTGGAGCGGAAATGTTCTATAATTCGCCTGGCAGTCGTGACAAGCAATAGACGTGCGCTGAATCTCTATCAATCCATAGGGTTTGTGGTAGCTTCCGAGTTTAATTACTATGTGACCTCTATGCAGGCTCTCGAAAACAATTTAAAGCATTAAACTAGCGGGACACGTTGTTTAATGGAACAGCGACAGTCTAGGATTTTATTTCTGCTGACAGTACGATTGGAATGAAAAAATGCTAAAGCCCTTCCGGCTTCCCATCAGGGAAGCAGCGGAAGGGCTTTTATTACATATACTTGTCTATACGGTGAGTTTATTTATACCCGCTGCACGGTAAACTCAAATTCCAGCTTTTGACCGGCCGGAATTTGATATTCCTCATGCACCGGAGCGCCCCAGCTGTCGTCGCCGCCTACGCCCATTTGCTTGCCAGCTACGGTGACAACGGTGTAATACACATTGGGCAGCTCATACAGATGGCCTGCACTTTCCAGCTCAAACGCTGTATACGGTGAAATATTGCATTCCACTGGTGCGGTGGCAGGTGCGGTAATGCGAATACCTCGCTGGGAATCGTCGGTAATATCGACCCGACGCACGCCTGTACGGTTGCCGGATTCCTGTGGCACGACATACCCGGACACGTTATCCGCAGCCTCGTTGCGGAATACGCCGAGTCTCGCGCCGAAGGCCCGGTCGATGTAATTCTCCTCCGGTCCCATCGCATACCAGTCCAGATGGCGATAGTCCGCCGGAACCTTGAACGAAAGGGCAAAGATCGGCAGGTTAGGCAGCCCTGATACTCCTTCATAGGTGGATTTTACGTTCAGACTACCATCCGCCAAGACGGTGTAGGCTACCGTTACCTGTGCGTCGGCATGAATGCTTAGGGTGTAGCGGAACGTAACGGTCACACGGTCTGTCTGCTCTTCCGTGACCTCGATGCCCACGCATTTACGTGTCAGACTTGCAGCGAACCAGCCGCCAGCTTCAAAGCCAAGTGCGGTTCCCCGATCATTGTCTGTGGTCGCCCGCCAGAACAGCGGAGCAGGAGGCGTAGCGATCATCTCACGTCCAGCGTAGCGAAGTGAGGTCAGGCTGCCTGCTCCTTTGGAGAACATGATGGTAAAATCCATACCGTGAACGCCGATATTGACATCGCCATGCACCACTCGTAGGGCTTCACCTGTTGGGGCTTTCAGCGGACTTGGATCTTCCACAATGAAAATATGCTGTCCGAAGGCTACTTCATGACCAGCCTCAGCCCAGAGCGTTGCTTCCTTCAGTACAAGCGCCGTGTGAATGACATATTCTCCGGGCTTCCCGTCCGTACTTGGGAACGTCAGTGGAATATAGGCTTCGGTCTGAGCCGCCACATCCACAGGACTTACATTTCGTGCGATCTCTTGACCCTCATGCAGCAGGCTGTACACCAGCTCGTATTCCCCCGTGCCCTCGAACAGGTTCTCGTTACGAATGGTTACGCCGCGCTGATCCGGGGTAAGCTTCAGATTTTGGTACAGGAATTTGACCTCCTGCATCTTCGGTGAAACCTTCCGGTCTGCATAGACAATCCCGTCCGTACAGAATCCATAGTCTGTTGGACGGTCGTCAAAGTCACCGCCGATTGCCAGGTACTCGCGTCCATAGCGATCTTTTTTCATGACCGCCTGATCAATATAATCCCAAATGAAACCGCCTTGGTACAGCTCATATTTGTTCTCCAGCTCGGTATACTTGTGCATGCCGCCTACGGAATTGCCCATCGCATGCATGTATTCACAACTGATATACGGCTTATGTGGGTTATCGTTCAAGTATTGCTCAATATCTGCAGGCTTGGCGTACATGCGGCTCTCCATATCGCTGATATCATCGTACGTACGATTGTGAAACACACCTTCGTAGTGCACCAAACGGCTCGGATCGGTGGACCGGAAATAGTTGGCGACATTGCGCAGCACTTCACCTGCATACGACTCATTTCCGCAGGACCAGATCAGAATGGATGCATGGTTTTTGTCCCGCTCCAGCATGGAAATAGCACGATCCATAACGATATCCTGCCACTCAGGCAGATTGGCCGGAATATTCCACGAAGGCTCGACCGCGCCGAGCTTTTGCCACGAACCATGTGTTTCCAGGTTCATTTCGTCAATCACGTATATCCCGTACTCATCGCACAGCTCATACCACAGCGTCTGATTCGGATAATGAGAGGTACGTACAGCATTCATATTGTTCTGCTTGAGTGTCCGAATATCCCACAGCATATCTTCACGGGAAATCGCACGTCCGGTACGAGCGTTAAATTCATGGCGGTTTACACCTTTAAAGACGATGCGTTTGCCGTTCAGATGCATGACCCTGTTCACCATCTCGAATTTGCGGAAGCCGACCTTTTGTGAGATCACCTCGACAAGTATTCCATCGGCATCATAAATTTGAATGAACAACGTATATAAATAAGGCTTTTCCGCGCTCCAGCGCTCTACTTGCTCCAAGGTAGCCGACAATGAAGCGGTGCCATCTGTAAAGTCAGCTTTTAAGGAAGCTATGATATGACCAGCAGCATCCTTCACATCGACAGTTGTATGGGCTGTTGCTGGTTGTTCCAAAGTCAGCTTCAATTCTAGCAAGCCCTGTGTGTAGGTAGCATCCAGATCGGCCTTGGCATGAAGGTCGCGTACGTGAACAGTAGGGATCGTATACAGATATACGTCTCTGAAAATACCTGAAAAACGCCAGAAATCTTGATCTTCCAGCCAAGCTCCTGTGCTTCTTTGATATACCTCGACCGCCAGCTTGTTTTCGCCAGCTTGCAGGTAGGGGGTTAGCTCAAAGTCAGACGGTGTAAAGCTGTCCTCGCTATAGCCGACAAATTGCCCGTTCAGCCATACATAGAAGGCTGACTCGACGCCTTGAAAAGAAATGAACACAGGCTGCGTGTCAGAAGCCATATTTTCGGGCAAAACAAAGCTTCTGATATAGCTGCCGACCGGATTGTGGTCTTGTGGAATATGAGGCGGGCGAACATCCGAATGTCCGTCCCATGGGTACATTGTATTGGCGTACTGCATTTGGCCGAAGCCTTGCGTCTGAATATGACCCGGCACCTGAATATCGCTCCAGCCGCCATGCTCAAAGTCGGGGGCATAGAATTCTGCTGGGCGAGTGGCTGGATTCGTCGCATAGTTGAACTTCCAGCTCCCATTCAGGCTGTGGCGCCAGGCCATATCGGCCTGGTGCTCTGCTTCCTGAAGCGTAGCGTAATATTTGTGATCGGAATAGGCTGGCAAACGATTTACCGCGAACTTGGTCACATCGGTGAGCCAGTCCAAACTAGGGGTATGAATGGTCAAGGCGAACACTCCTTATTTTTAAAATTGAATGAAGGCCGTACATAGCAATCTGTTATTTTACCGAGCCGACCATACCTGCAACAAAATGCTTCTGCATCAGGAAGAATACCAGTGCAGTCGGCAGTGTGGACAGAACAATGGCGATCATGATCACGCCGTAGTCTGGCGCATAGCTGGAGCCAAGGTTCGAGATCAACAGCGGGATGGTTTGATTTTCCGGCGTTTGCAGCACAATCAGAGGCCAGAGATAGTTGTTCCAGCTGGACATGAATGTAATGATCGCGGCAGCGGCGTAGGTTGTTTTCATCGTAGGCATATACACCCGGAAGAACAGACCCAGCTCGGATAATCCATCCATACGACCGGCTTCCAGTAGATCCTTGGGAAACATCTTGGTACTCTGACGGAAAAAGAAGATCAGGAACGCCGTAGTTACGGTCGGAATAACGACCGAAGAGAGTGTATCAATGCCGATCCACGGTATCACATTAGAAATGCCGCCGAACATCCGGTAAAGCGGGATCATGATGGCCGCAAACGGAATCATCATCGACATCAGCAGGATATTGAAGACCACATCTTTTGCTTTGCTTCTGTAAATTTCAAAGCCATAGCCAGCCAATGATGCAATGAGCATAGCCAGCAACGTCGTTGAAATGGAAACCTTTGCAGAATTGCTCAGTGCTGTTACGATGTCTACTTGTTCAAGCAGATTGTGCATGTTATCCATCAGATGGGAGCCCGGCAGAAGCTTGCCTTTGGTCACATCGACCGAGAGATTCGTGGAGCTGGATACCATCCACAGGAACGGAAAAATCGAAATGAATGACACAAGAATCAGAAAGGCGTACGTAAATGCTCTTTTTGTTTTCATCATTTTTTCTCACCTGCCACTTTAAACTGGATAATCGACAAGATAATGATCATAATGACGATGGAATAAGATACGGTCGCTGCATAACCAAAGTCGGATGAATACTTGAAGGACAGATTATAGATATATTGCGAAATAGAAGATGTGGCGTTACCTGGACCACCTTTGGTAATATTCATAATTTCATCGAAGAGCTGGAGTGTACCAATCGTCGATGTAATCGAGGTGAACAGGATAATTGGCTTAAGCAATGGAACGGTAATGCTGAAAAACTGCCGAATCGGGGAAGCTCCGTCAATACGGGCTGCTTCGTAGATAGAACTATCAATGTTCTGAAGACCCGACAGGTAAAAGATCATATTGTACCCGGTCCAGCGCCATGTGATCGCGATAATAATCGTTACTTTGGCCCAGAAAGGATCTGTAATCCATTGGATTGGCGTGCCAATCACGTGCAGATTCAGCAATAAGGAGTTCACCAAACCGTCAGATGAGAACAGATACTTGAAAACAACCGAATAGGCTACAAGGGATGTGATACACGGCAAGAAGATGGCGGTGCGGAAAAAGCCCTTGAATTTGAGGTTTTTATCATTCAACAATACGGAAATAAACAGAGCCAGAATGACCATTAAAGGTACTTGGAAAATTAAGTAGATAAACGTGTTTTTCACGGCGGTGATGAACATTTTGTCGGTGAACAGACGCTTGTAGTTATCAATGCCGTTAAAGCTCAGATTAGAACCTGTACCCGTCTTAAAGGATAAGATGAGCGCCTGAATCATCGGATAAAAATAAAAAGCGGCAATCATGATTACTGCGATGGATATGAACAACCATCCTGTCATACCTGCTTTAAGACGTGTTGTAGTCATTTTGGGCGCGGCTGTTTTCATACCATGTCAACTCCCTATGCAGCAATAAAACCTTGAACTCGCAAGCCCAAGGTTTTAAGTGCTTATCGTTTTATTGTTTAGCCTTGGCTAGATGGACTGTCTTATTTAAGCTGTGCTTCCGCTTGTCCTTGAGCGTCCTTCAGAACTGTGTCTACATCTTTTCCGTTCAGGTAGTTTTGAATTTCAACGGTCATGATGTCCTCAATGGCATACGTGTGCAGGCCGTAATTGACTTTTGGAACTTGTTTAGTCCAATCAGCAAACTTCTTGTATACTTTGTCGCCACCGAAGTAAGCATCTTCCACGTCGTAAGCTTTACCGCTGGAAGCTGCGTTCAATGAACCGACAATTCCGATTTTGCTCAGCATATCTTGATACAGCTCCGGATCGGAACCAAATGTTTCTTTCAGGAAATCAGCAGCGGTATCTTGACCGTCCGAGTTGAGGACATACCAGGAGCTGCCGCCGAGGCTGGAAGCATTCACGGATTCAGGTATATTTTTCAGTTTAGGGAAAGGAACAACAGCCCATTTACCGGATTGCGAAGCTTCAGCCTTAATCGAAGGTGTAATCCAGTTACCTGTAGGTACGGAAGCAACTGCACCGCTGTTGAACGCGGCCAGGAACTGACTCCAGTCGGCATTCATTTTAACAATGTTGGCGTCGAACAAGGCTTTGTACGTTAAGAGTGCTTCTTTTAGAGCTGGGTTACCAGCCAGGTTTGGTGTTTTGCCGTCTTCCTTCAGGTACCAAGAACCTGCAGATTGGATCATACCACGGATCAGACCGAGGTCATTCGGATCTTGAGTCAGCATATCTTTGCCTGTTTTTTGTTTTACAGCTTTACCGATTTCAATAAATTTGTCCCAATCAATATTGGTCAGGTCTGCCACTTTGTAGCCGGCTTGTTCCAAATAATCGGTTCTTACATACAATCCCATCACACCAGAGTCGAAAGGAACTCCGTACTGCTTGCCGTTGAAGCTGGTCGGCCCGATTTTATAATCAGCGAAGTCGGAGGCTTTGATCGTGCTGCTCATATCATGGAAAGAATCTGGATAAGCCTGCAGGAAGTTCTGTGCACGGTAATCCTCGATCAGGACCACGTTCGGCAATCCTTTGGTAGAACCAGAGTTGAGGCCAGCATTCATTTTTTGTACGATGTCGTTTTGAGCATATTCAACAATGTTTACGGTTACATCTGGATGTTTGGCAACATAGCGATCTTTTGCCAGCTTCAGGGCTGCGATATTAAAGTTCGGGTCCCAAGCCCAGACTGTAATTTCTTTCTTGCCTGAATCTGTAGTCGTAGTAGCTGCTTTTTCAGAATTGCTGGAGCATGCGGAGAGCAAGATCAAGCTTGCAATCAGCAGAAGGAAAGACATTTTTTTCATTTTATTCAACCCCTACTCTTTTTTTATATGTGGCTAACCATGATGTAAAACTTCTCTTGAAAGCGGTTACCTTGTTTATGAATTTAGTTTATCATCCTTGCTTTGCTGGCAGTTAGGAATATCTTTATACAGATTGGTCTTATTATTATGATTTATCCAAAAAGGCACCGCTTACATTTGTACTTTCTTTAGGTTTAGGTATTTTTTATAGACTGAACTAAAGTTGTTCACGAAGCGCCACTGCGCGACCGGATGGCGTTTCCCATCGCGTACAGCACCATTCCGCCCACTCCGTTCTTGTTCCACCTTCTTTGTTTAGTTCAGTCTATATTTTTTATGAAGTAGGAGGGGCGGGTTTTACGATCAGTGGCAGGGTCATTCTAACTTTGGTGCCCTCGCCCTTCTTGCTGGAGATGGTCACCCCATATTCTTCTCCATACAGAAGGGTAATGCGGTTGTGTACATTCTGGATGCCGATGCCCGTAAATAGTTGGCGTTTGCTCTTAGGATTCGGCAGTCCGTCTTGCGCTGTATGCCCATCCAAATCCATACCGTCTCCATCGTCAACCACCTCACAGATCAAAGTATCCTCCGTTTTGGACACCAGAATATAGATGTTCCCTGTATTTTTCTCATTAAATGCATGGAAAAAAGAGTTTTCAATAAAAGGCTGAATGATGAGCTTGGGCACATGATACTCCAGACAATCGGGTGATACAAAATAGTTCACTTGTACTCGCTGCCCGTAGCGCACATGATTAATAAATACATAATTTTGCATGTTGGCCATTTCCTGATCGATAGTGATCGTTTCGCTCACATTGCTGATGGTATTTTGCAGCAGGGAAATGAGTGCATTAATCGTCTCGGCGGCGGTTTCCTTGTTTCCCTTGAGCACTAGCATTTTTATGGAAGCCAATGTATTGTACAGAAAATGTGGATTAATCTGTCGTTGTAGTGCAGCAAGTTCGGCATTTCGTTGGCCTTTTTGCGTTTCTAAAAGCTTGCGAATATAATCATTTAGTTCATCGAGCATGTAGTTGTAAGCATGACTTAATTGTCTGACCTCGTAGCTGCCTGTGACCGGGATATAATTATCAAAATTTTTCTCGCGTATCGTCGACATTTGCTTGACCAGCCGAGTCAGTGAACGGATCAGGCGGCGGGAAATGAGAAAAACAATCACCAAAGCAATCAGTACAATGGCGATGCAGATCCATACCACAGATTTAACGTCAATAATTTGCCCAATCGCGGTTTGTCTATCGATCATGTTCACCAGATAAAAATCAAATGAAGGAATATAGTTGGAAAGGACAATACTCTCCTTATTCATCACGTCCGCATTAATATAGTTCAGACCCTGTTCATTGATTTTGGTGGCATAACCCAGCAGCTCACTAGAGCGCTGTCCGATCAGGTCCTGGCGGTTGCTGGATACAATCAGTCCCGTCTTGTCCAAGATCAGCACGTCATTACCGTTACTCGTGAAATTGTTATAAAAACGCCGAAATTCCGGTTCTCGGATAGCGATATAGATCATACCGTACACGGTGCCGCTCGTTCGCTCCATAAATACTTTGGATGCGATAATATAGGGAGTTGGCTTCTGTGTAGTGCTATTCATTTGTCGATGAAACAACTCCGTATCCATCTGGTACATAAGCTGGGCAGGTCGTGCCACGCTTCGGGCTGTAATGGCACTGCTTTTAAGCTGTTCCGCACTTACAGGCCAATAGGACGAATCGGAGTAAAAGCTCCGTCCGTTCATGCCTGTTACAGTGACACCGACATCATAAGCATCGACGTTCGATTTAATTTGCTTCATTTGTTGTGCCATACCAAAGTAAATTCTTGCCGAATTAATCGAGTCGGATTGGCCGCCAGTCAAATAGTTTTTGACGGTTCCATTTTCCGAAGCGTGGGTTACAGCATTCACGATAGAGTCATTGAAGGATTCAAAGCTGGACTGAATCTGGCTGAGCACCTTGGCATTCGTAATACTGAATGTTTCAGCGAAGAGTCGTTCAGACATTCGAATCGTCACCAAAGAGGTCAGCAAGGACACCGCCGTGATGCTGACCACCATAACAATAAAGATTTTGAAGAACAGACCTTGATATTTGATCTTGTGAATATATCTTTTCATATGCTATCTATCTCTTTTCTGCTCGCAGATATGCGCTTGCTCTCTAATGGAGATGCTCCCGGCGGTACTGGCTGGGCGAGTACCCCTTCAGTTTCTTGAACACTTTAGTAAAATAGCTGGGGTCCGAATAGCCTACTGTACTGCTAATATCTGAAATGGGCAGCGTACCCGACCGCAGTAATTCAGCAGCCTTTTCAACCCGAATTTTGTTCAGATACTCGCTAAACCCCTCTGTATGATGTGCCGTAAAATAACTGGACAAATAAGAGGGATTGAAATGGAAATATTGCCCGAGTGTCGTCAAATTGAGTGTTTCAGCATGATGTTCCTCGATATACTCCAGCAGTTTTTTCATGCCTGCACTACTTGCTTGCTGTGTTTTGGCCATGATCTGCCTGTTCGCTTCCTCCAAAAAAGTCTCCAGCAACCGCACGGCTTCATGTACATGAGGGGCATCATTAATTTTTTTGAAATAGGAATATTTGGCCGCATCCAGTTCCTTCATATCATAACCCTGATTCCCGAGCAAAATCGTAATGTTGAACACGATATTTCCGAGCAGTGACTTGAACTCAAAAGCGGTAGAGGTATAGTTGCCGGACATGGCCGCTACATAGGATCTTAAATCCTGAAAAGCTGTCTCAAAATGCTCGCGCTTCATCTCTTCCGTAAACTGTTTTAAATTAAACGAACTGTTTACCTGAACAGGCTGAGGGAGTTCATCTTCTATGAGCAGTGCTGTCTCCGGGAAATAAAAGCGGTAGCTTAGCAGCTTCGGTAGTTCATCCTGATAGACATTGCTAATCTGATTAAAATCATCAAATAGATGACTGACCGCCCAGCCTGTCTGTGAATCAATCTGCTTCGTATCTTGAGCCACTTCTCTAACTGCAGCCATCCAGGAGTTTGATTCCCGCGGCTCCAGATTGGCTAAAAAGACAGCCGCATACACATCAGATGGCAGTTGTCGTAGAACCACGTGTCCACAGGCAGAGGCTACTCGATCTGTAAGCTTGGGAAATAGGTCCGAAGCAGAGGTAGTGGTAGAGCGCACTGTATTCTGCTGTGCCGACTGTTCTATGCCTATGAGCGCAAAACGGGTATAAGGAAATGCTTGCTTCAGCAGCTCAGCGTCATAATCTATGCTATAGCCGGAGATCAATTTTTCAATCACATGGTCTATCGTAATTTGATTACCACCAGCATCTTCCTGATACTGAATGGATGGAATTTTGCGGGCCGTTCGCTGGAGCACCTGAAGCAGCTCATCTGTGTCCAGCTTGGGCTTCAAAATATAGTCAGCCACTCCTTGCTGAAAGGTGGAGCGCACGTAGTTAAACTCGCCGTAACTGCTGAGCACAATGACTTCGATATCTGGATAGTTCTGTCTGACGATGCGTGTCAGCTCTTCGCCGTCCATGATCGGCATTACGATATCTGTAATGACAATATGAGGACGCAAGGCTTCAATCAGCTCCAGGGCTTCTTTCCCATTGGAGGCTTCACCTACAATTCGAAATCCGTATTGCTCCCACGACAAATGATGTTTGATCCCTTGCCGTACCAATATCTCATCATCTACAATCAAAATGTTGCATAGCTCATTCATGGCAGCACTCTCCATAATTATATCTATTCAAAAAAGACGCCATTAAGGCGAGGGCCTGATCATCTGACAGACACATTTGATAACGCTTCCAACTTTAGCTAAAATCAAAGCATTCAATCTTTACATGCTAACATAAACGACACGGCGATTCCAAAGATAATTTAGTTCCAATGGTTTATAAAAGACCAAAAAAGCTGTCGAGAAGATCTCGACAGCCTGGACAACCGGGATTATTTATACAGTACCCCAGGTCCGATCTCCTGCCAAATATTTTTCAGTCAAAATAGACAGCAGTTGAATGCCAACCTCGTTGTGTCCGCCCTCAGGCAGGATCAGGTCGGCGTATTTCTTGGAAGGCTCAATAAATGCTTCGTGCATTGGCTTAACCGTCGTCAAATAGTGATCATGGATCGAATGGATGGTGCGCCCACGTTCCTCAATATCGCGAAGAACCCGACGCAGAATGCGCACATCAGGATCCGTATCCACAAATACCTTAATATCAAGCAGGCTGCGGAGCTTTTCGTCTGACAGTACGTGCAGACCTTCCAACATAACGATATGATTGGGCAGAAGCTCTACCGTCTCGTCCGTGGAGCGGGCATGAACCGTAAAGTCATATACGGGCGCTTGAGTCGCTTGTCCTTTTTTCAGACATTGGAGATGCTCAATCAGCAAGTCGTTGTCAAAGGCAAACGGATGATCATAGTTGACCAAAGCACGTTCGTCATAACTCAGATGTGAATGGTCTTTATAGTAGTTATCCTGAGATATGAAAGTCACTTTATTAGATCCCAGACGCTCAACGACGGCGCGTGCGACCGTCGATTTACCGGAACCTGTACCGCCGGCAATACCAATAATTAGCATGGCGTTTCACTTACCCTTCCCTAAATGTATCCCGATACAACTCAAGTATTGTAGCACAATGCACGCTTTTTTTCATCAATGTTGCACGTTGTATTTCTTCCATTTCCGGATCTTGGCCCTGAATGTTTTGAACGGTGCCACGGAATTGATATGAATCCACCTCGCCATAGGCCAATTTGGATTAGTCCCTGTCCACTTGTGAATGCCCTGGGTGAACAGCTCTTCATGACTGAGTGTGTCCACCCAATCCAGCCATGTCTGCTCAGCCAGCTTGAGCATATTGCGTAATTCATATAGAGAGTGATGGGAATAGGTCTTGTAGAATGCTTGGTATAGTTCGCCTAGTCTATTCCACTTGTAATTCGGGGCGGGCATGATAACGGTTTTTCCCTCCCGTTCGTCTCTGTCCCAGCTCATGACAAGATCAAGCCATCCGAGCTGGTAGGCAATCATTTCGGCAGGTGTTTTATCTACTTCGGCTATTCGAGTATCCTTGAGGGATTCGTCGATCTCTTGGAACTCATTGTCGAACAATAAGTAAGACGCATGAATGGCTTCTTTTAACTCCAATTTGGAAGCGTAATCGTAGCTAGACATCTAATCGCTCCTTTACATGATATGGGTGATACTAACTCCTTTATATGTACCATTCTCAATATGACAACCGTATGTCTTATTCAGAAATAAAAATATTGAGCCCGCATTGTGCGGGCTCATACCTGGCATTTACAATTGATTTGCACAGAGAGAATGCACCGTTACTTGGCGCAGAACGGCGTTGATGGTGTTTAAAGATTTTATTTCATGTCTCGCCAGTTTTGGATATTTTCTTCCCAAATATATTTATATTTTTCGACAATATCTTTAGCTGTCTTTGGTTTTTGTCCAGTCAATAATTCAATTGCATTAGACTCGACGTTTAAAAGACCTTCTTTAATGCTAGCATCAGTTGTCATGAGATCTTCGCCACAAAATGGAACAGGTGATTGAGAGAAATCGCCCGTAATCTCTTTGGGAATGTGTAACTTTTTCAGGTATTCATAATATTGCTCTGGATTAACAGGAATGTACTCAAGATTTTTACAAGAAATTTCTTTAATTAGGTTACAAAGATCTCTTACAGAAACAGACTCTGACCCTACAATGTTATAAGCCTTGTTGTCTTCGCCTTTTCCCAGGAGAGCTGCGGCTGCGGCTCTTGCACAGTCATCTTTGTGAACTAAAGTGGCTCGGCCTTCACCAGCAGTGCTTAACCATTTATTATCAGACATTAGTGCTAACATAGGATACATGGTCAGATAGTTCTCTAAATATAAATTATTTCTCATTGCATTATAGGTAATACCTGTTGACTTTAAATAATTTTCAGTCGCTGTATGGTCTGGAGTTACAAAAACGTGAGCATATTTTGGATCCGTTGCACCAATAAAAGAACTATATGTGATGTGAGAGATTCCTGCTTTAATTGCCGTATCAATCGCATTTTTGTGTTGTTGTACTCTTTTGCCTACTTCAAGGCCCGAGACAATATAGATACGATCACCATTTTTGAATGCTCGATCCATTGATGGAATGTCATCATAATTGATTTCAAAGATTTTCACTCCTGCATTTTCCCATCGTTGAACCCTAGCTTTGGGAATTCTATCTTTTTTCATGCAAGTGAAAGTTAGATTGTGACCATCTACTTCTTCAAGAACAGTTTCTGCTACGCGACTTGCTAATTGACCATCTACTCCTGTAATAATATAACGCATTTTTATACCTTCTTCCCTAGTGATAATTTTCACAAGGAAAGAATATCATAGGTTGACGCAAGTGTGTAATTACCTTA
The DNA here is from genome assembly GCF_050516475.1 of Paenibacillus ottowii. Classification (NCBI taxonomy): domain Bacteria; kingdom Bacillati; phylum Bacillota; class Bacilli; order Caryophanales; family Paenibacillaceae; genus Paenibacillus; species Paenibacillus ottowii. The sequence continues at coordinate 5,058,777 of NZ_CP191577.1, forward strand.
TGTTATGATTTATAAAAAACATTTATTACTAAAAGGGTGTTTCAAATGAATATTCAACAACTAAAATGCTTTGTTTCTCTTGCTGAGACACTTAACTTTTCAACAACTGCGAATAAATTAAATTTGACACAACCTGCTGTGAGTCACAACATCAAAAGCTTAGAAAATGAATTGGGAATCGTTTTAGTTGTTCGGAACAAAAGAACTGTCAATTTGACTGTAGCCGGCAATAGTTTTTATGAAGATATTGAAGGGCTTCTATTTAGATTAGACCAATCCATAAAGAAAGCAAAACGACTTTCGGAAAAATATGATAGTACCTTAATCATTGGCTACACGGAGACTGTTTTTGAGAAGAAAGTTTTGCCGGATATTATTAAGCGATTTAAGGAAAAATATCCACAGATTCAAATTCAGTTAAAAAAATCCAATTTGACTAGAGAAAAAGATGACTTATTAAACCAAAAGTTTGATATTATATTTACTACAGAAGATAATTTAGGAAAGGACATTGATTTTTGCTTTTACCCCGTTCTTAAAGGCTCGTATGTTTGTGTTTTGCCCCAAAATCATCCTCTTGCGAATGAACGTGAACTAAACTTCGAACAATTAAATCATAAATCGATCATTTTATTTAACGAGCACCAATCCCCTCCAACACTAAAAAGCATGCACAGGAAAATTATTGAGAATTGTCCTGATTCAAGTTTTACCTACGGGGATACCATAAATACAATAAACACCATGATAAAAAGTGATCTTGGTGTTTCGGTTCTGCCGAATTTCGTGGTTGTTGAGGATAACGAGATCTCGTTTGTTCCTTTAAGCTACACTGAAGAAGTGATTTATGGTGTTGCTTGTCTTCGAGGTGAAGAGCGCTTAGAAGTAAAACGATGGATTTCAACTTTAAAAGAATTACTCACCTGAACCCAGTTCTTCGCTCACAATAGCGTAAAGAAAAGGAAGAACTTCCGGAGTCTCGTATGTTGTCTATCCACCGTCTTCATCCCTATTTTGGTTATCTGCGTATGACAGCCGCTTTACGTAAGGAAGGCTTCTTGGTCAACCACAAAAAAGGTATACCGACTCATGAGAAAATGGGGAATTCAGTCGGCTAGAGGGGGTTATTCTCCATTCAGACCAGGGTTTTCAGTATACCTCGAAACCGTTTAACCGCAAGCTTAAAAGCTCGGAATCCTTGGAAGCCATTCCAGGAGAGGAAACTGTCTAGACAATGCCTGCATAGAGTCCTTCTTTTCTCACCTGAAAACAGAAAAGATTTATTTAAGCAAACCCGAAACCTTTGCTGAGGCAGAACAACAGGTATGTGAATATATCTCATTTTATAACCAAAGTAGATTCCAGAAAAAATTAAACAACCGTTCCCCGGTTGACTACCGAGAAACGGCTGCTTAAAAGTGTCTTTTTAGTCCTGTCTACTTGACAGGGGGATGACCAACAACCAGATGTTTTTTATCTTGTCTACTTGAAAGGGATAATACCAAAGCGGTGTTTTTATTTTAAGCTCTCGCAAATGATTATGACAAATTCCACTCATATGTAAGCTCAACATGGTCAACGCCCCATGCACTGCTGCGGTATTCCTTCTTAAATCTGAAACCTGCTTGTGTATACATATGAATCGCATGTTTTTGGTCTTCCGTTGTTTCCAGATAAACTTGCCGATAACCTTTTTCCCTGCAATACTGTGTCGCTTGACTCAGCAGCCTTTTCCCAAGCCCCATTCCTCTAAAGTCAGGATGTAAAATAAACCATCTCAATTGAGCTTTTTCTGATGTATGGCCGACAATCGCAATAGCGCCAATTATTATTCCGTTTGCTTCAGCAAGCCATATCCTGTCTTTTTCCGGACTATAGTTCTCCAAGAACTCATAAAAGGTTTTGCAGACATATCCTTCAAATACATGATTGTATCCGCATTCTTTGGCATATATCCTGCCGTGCAGGTAAATCAGATAACCAATATCTCCAGCTCTAATCTCTGAACGTATGCTAACTTTTTCTTCTGTGGAAACAGGGTTGTCAGTTAGAGCACTTTCGATCATCTCCATGCCCTCCACCAACTTTTTTTGGTTATGTACTTGCAGTTTGTCAACCATTTGGGAAATTTGTTGGTCGGAAAGCGCGTCCAGTCTGGCAAGCGTCTCCCGTCCTTTATCGGTGAGATAGAGAAAATATAATCGCCCATCCTCAGCAGACCGCACTTTGTAAGTCAGGTTAAACGCCTCAAATCGTTTCATCATCCTGCTTAAATAGCCTGAATCCATTCTTAGGGCTTCGATCAACTTTTTCGACGTACAATTCTCGATATTATTCAGTTCGTATAATACACGAGCTTCAGATAGAGAAAATTCACTATCCAGCAAATACTGCTCTAACAGTCCAAGAACATTTGTATAAAAACGATTGAATTTTCGAATGGAATGAACTATTGACGTGTAGGTTGAATTCATAAGGATACCTCCTGAAATTACTATTTGGAATATTATGATAATGGAGATGTCTGACAAAGTCAATTATTTTATCTGACTTAGTCAGGTGTTTAATTCGCTCCACTCCTGCCCTTCCAAAAAATCATCATGAGATCGGAACTACTAAAGAGCTTTATATGTACGTGACGCTTCTGAACAATTCGACAGTATAAGCCCGCTGTCTGTTCAGCGAGAAAAGCATTCTTCCAGTTTTATTCATATCACTGACGAAAAGGACAACATCTGGTCAGGCATCCGAGTACGTCAGTCCATTGTTCACAGAATGATAAAAGCCTGAGAAACGATCTTTTGAAAGCAGGTTGTTTCTCAGGCTTCTTATATTTTTTCGCAACCTCTGCTGTAGCTGCTACAAAATCAGGATTTCTTGCCCACATATAGGCTTTCGCGCCTCTTTTTAAAAGCTCAAGAGCTAAATGCTTTCCAAAATCCCCGATTGGAGCCGCTGGGCCTCATTCCAGCCTTGGAACTGACCGGGTCCGCCTCAAGAGAGCTGCTGTCTACGGAGCCGATTATCAGAACCGCATCCATTCGTCAATAGTACTATTCCTCAGCAATTCGTTGGAGTTCAGATATAGGTAGTAAACAAAAAAAGAAGTCAGTACAGATATGCTCTGTTGCTGGCTTCTTTTTTTAATTACGTCTAGGCTTGCGTTCGGTACGACCTTAACCGATAACGACAAATGAGGATACGCCAGCAGGGACGGATCTAACCCGGAACAGCGTTCCGTCGTCTCTAAAGGTGCGCAGAACATAAGCTTGGTTCGTAGGTGTGCGGACCCTGCTGAATCGAGCAGTACCAAAACTGTCAAAGCCTGCAGCCTGGACGAAAGTTCCATCTAAACGGCGAAGTGTAGCGAAAAATCCGGTTGTATTAAAAGGTACACCATCATTGTTAGCCCAGATAACCGTAAATCGAGTAAGGGTTTGTGTTGGGCTCACATTGCGATATCTCGTAATAGGAACTTTTCTGCCCGTAGATTTCAGCGTTTTTGGAGGACGAATAGCCACTAAAAATCAACTCCTTTGTTGTGATGAGATATTAAATGCACACAAAGGAGTGTTGGACCGTGCTATAAACTACTCTACCTTAAAATAGGCATATAACGAACTCAAACGGGTACTCCCTATACCTTATAGCTCGATTTGGATCCTCATTATGCCCAATCGCGTCGTAACGTGAAGAGATCTTTTAACGCTTCTGTAGACAGTTCTGTAATCCAGCCCTCGGTACTGGTGATGATTTGGTCACTGAGCTGCTGCTTGCTCTCCAGCATTTCGTCAATGCGTTCCTCCAGCGTGCCGAGCGAGATGAATTTATGGACCTGCACATCTTTGGTTTGTCCCATCCGGTAGGCTCGGTCTGTAGCCTGATTTTCAACAGCCGGATTCCACCAGCGATCAAAGTGAAAGACATGGTTGGCAGCTGTCAGATTGAGGCCCACGCCCCCGGCTTTGAGCGATAAAATAAACACGGACGGTTGCTCGTCAGGAGGAAGCGTGTGAGATTGGAATTGCTCAATCATTCGGTCACGTGCAGATTTGGATGTACTGCCGTTCAGATAAAGCACGGGTTCTTGAAGCTCCAGAGAGAGTACCTGCTGAAGCATCTGCCCCATACCAATATACTGCGTAAAAATAAGACAGCGCTCGCCCTCCTCCCGCAGCTCCTTGACCATAGCAAGAATGCGCTCCAGCTTGGATGATCGACTAATGATCGCTTCAAGATCGGATTGACTATAACCAGAAGCTGTTGCATCCGGTAGCGCCTCCTTGGTCAAGAGAGCAGGGTGGTCACAAAGCTGCTTCAACTGGGTCAGAGCTGATAAAATAGCTCCTTTGCGCTCGATTCCCTCCAGCTTTTGCATCCGTTCCATCAACTCTTTAACAATCTGATCATAGAGCGCGCCCTGCTCAGAGGTGAGGTGAATGTATGTTTTCATCTCGTTCTTGTCGGGCAAATCGAGTTGTATCGCAGGGTCTTTCTTTTTGCGCCGCAGCATGAAAGGCTGAACCAGCTTTTGCAAATCCATCGTGCGCTGCTCGTTATGTTCTTTCTCAATAGCATTCATAAAACGATTGCTAAAAGCGCGTGAACTGCCCAGATAACCTGGATTGATAAAATCATAAATGGACCATAGCTCGGACAACCGATTTTCAATAGGTGTTCCTGTCAACGCGATACGATGACGTGCAGGGAAGCTGCGAACAGCAGTGGATTGCTTGGTTTGTGCATTTTTAATGTTTTGCGCTTCATCCAGGCAGAGCGAATCCCAGGTCATGCTTTGCAGCAGCTCTTGATCCAAAGCTGCTGTAGCAAAAGAAGTCAGGATAACATCAGCTTGCTCGACTTTTTCGCGGAACTGATCTCCCTGTTCTCGTTTGCTTCCATAGTGCAGCATGACCTTCAAGGAAGGAGCGAAGCGGCTGAGCTCCTTCTGCCAGTTGCCCAACACCGAAGTCGGGCAAATCAATAGGGAACTGGAGCGCACACCCGTCTCGGTGGCAATTTCCTGTAGGTGCAGTAAATAAGTAATAAACTGCACCGTTTTGCCAAGTCCCATATCATCGGCCAGGCAGGCGCCCAATCCAAAGCGCCGCAAAAAGGCAAGCCATGCGTACCCGTCCTGCTGATACGTCCGCAGCTCGGCTTGCAGCCCGTCCGGTACATCCAGAGCGGGCCATTCCGATTGCCGTCCGAGCTGGCTGATCAGCTTCAGTAGATGAGCGTTCAGCTCGACCTCCAGCCGGAAGCGTGCCGGGTCCTCCGGCTGCTCGCCCGAGGCGTCGCCTTCAGGCTCGTCAGTGTTGCCGAGCAGATGCAGCTGCAGGATGTCCTGAAAGGACAATCCCTGAGCGCTGTCGATCCCGTCCATGGCGCGGCGGATTTGCGCCAGCAGCGCAGGGTCGAGCGCGATCCATTGGCCGCGGAAGCGTACCAAGCGCTCGTTGCGAGCCACGAGCGCGGCGAATTCCGACTCGCTCAGATCGGCATCGCCGATGGCCACACGCCAATCGAACTGGACAATCGAGTCCAGTCCGAACAGCGAGCCGCCCTTCGCACGCGCTTCCGCCCCTTCGCCTGGGCGAACCTTGGCCCGCAGCTTTGGCTTCTTGCGGGTGGCTGCCTCCCACCAGGCCGGCAGTAGTACCTGCCAACCGCTTTCCAGCAGACGCTGGCTGTCGGTCGTCAGGAATTGCCACGCTGCTTCGTCGGTGAGCGGGCGACTCAGTATATCGCCGCGGCTTCCGGCACGCTGCCCTGCGGGCAACATGGCGGTCAAGCGTTCCAGCCATCCGCCTGAGCGCTCACGCACATGTGCCGTCCACGCATCAGGCCATGAACCGGATGCGTAACCATCATCGGCAAGCTGTACAGGCACCAGCAAGGCCGGGTCCTGCTTGTCCTGCAACACAAGCTTGAGCTGCCAGGCCGGCTCGTCGTCCTCCAGCTCTGGCTCCAGTAGTTGCAGAAGCGGGCGGAAAGGCGCGGTATCAGCCTTCCAGCCAATGGCGATCAGCCATGCCTGAGCGTCCAGACCGGCCGCGACCTGGCGATTAGAGGCGAAGAGAATCGGATATTCTCTTCGCAGGTCAGCGGCTTCCGCTTCGGTGCCGTACCAGCGCTGAAATATAGCGGCTGAGAACGCCGCTATCAACCCAGCGCGCTCGTTCTGATCCAATCGGTCCAGCAAAGCCAGCTCTGCCGGTTGGATATTTGCCAAGGCATCTGTATCCCATTCCCATTGCAGCTTTCCCGCCTGAGACGACGTAAAGCTGGGTACATAGGCTTTTGCCTCAATGCAGTGAGCCAATAGAGGGATCAGCCGAAGCCACGGGGCATTGGCCTCGTCCCAGATCCATTCGATATGCTTCAGCAGCTCCTGCTCAGACAGAAAAGGAATCACTTGCTCCGAGGGCAGCACGATAATATCGGTGTCTTGAACATGCTGAATCTCCAGTTCGGTGCCGTAAAATGAAGCCTCATGCCAAGCAAACAAACGTTGCTTCAACATTTGGCCGGAAATGCCATAGTTCATGGAGGAATCACCATAGATTAGCGCATCCCCATAGGTAGTTAATTGGATATGCACCGTAATTGATTCGGTATATTGGCTCATGATAACAATTTCCCTTTCCGCAATTCCTCCTGTAGCGCCCGCAGGCGGCTGTGACGGCTGGTAAAGGTCGTGAAGAACAGCTCCCAGCGTGTTTCTTGCTTCATTTTTTTGTACAGCTTGAACAATCGCTTTAACAGCTTAACTGCTGCTTTATAGCTGGATCTGTTTTTTTCCAGCACATAACGTTCTACCGCTTGATGGTAAAAGGGCAGCAGCAACTCGGGTGCATTCTTTTCAATCGGTTGCAGCACGCTCACCCGAAAACTTAAAGGTTCACTGCGTATACTTAGCTGATAGTCGATCCATTGTCGCCATTTTTCATGAGCAAGCAGGGCCTCTTCATACATCCCCCCGGCAAATGGAAGCATACCCATCAGCGTATCCCACATGTCCTCTTCTGCATCTGGAAGGTGCTGCAAAACCAGCTCCCAATAATGCATATAATCCTGTAAATGATCATCCCGATGACTGTGGAGCAGGGGACCGATATGCCGCAGTCCGTTTTTGAGACGTACCCAATCTTCAGCCTGTCGCAACGCGTATAAGAACAACAGCAATTGGCCAGAGGAGATTTTTAGTGGAAAAGCTCGTTCTGCCTCCTGTAGCAGTTCCCAGGCTTTTTGATCCTGCGCTTGGTATACATACATCCAGCTCTGAGCCAGCATCCATGGAAGCCGTGCCAGCGTTGCACTAAGGTCTTCCTCAGCTGCATGTAAATGCTGTAGCTCCTCTGTATATATGCTAGAATCCTGCCTTACAGGATGCACCCAGTACAGCCAAAATTGATAATATGCGTCCGAAAAATAAGTACCGTTTCGCGACTCTGTCAGCATTTTTCGGCGCAAATAGGCTAAGGTTTCTGCCATACGGGCTTCGTGCATCGGTTCATCGGTCGGCTCCAGTGGACTTTCAAAATCACGCTCGATCGCCTCCTTAAGCTCATCTGCGGCGATTTGGGTGTAGTAGCCCATATAGGTATGAGTAGGATAACCCGTCATGGGGGCCTGAGGCACCAGCTTTTCCAGTACACGCAGATGAGCATGCAGTCCATATAGCTGCTGCATGCCAGTTGACAGCGGTGGCTTCACCGCATAGATCGAAGCTAGAGCGCTTTGAACATATTGAGAATTTTGGGTGTGCACATGATTCAGGGCGATACACTGATCGAACACATCATGCCATTCCGAAATGGGCATGTCCGGTATGTTGCTTGCTTTTTTACTGAGAGCATCTCTTGTTGCTTCGTTGTGCTCTAGCGAAAGGTTCGACCGGGAAGCAGGTGGGGTACGGGTGTCTGCTTTGGCAGCCAACCGTGTGAATCCAGCCGAATGGGCATTCACTAATGCATGTACAGAACGTTCCTGTTCATTCGCGTAATTCAGCAATACGGCGATCATATGCTTGCAGTTGGTGTGAACAGGGCATGTACATCTGCTGGCTGCAAAAGCATTCAAGTGGAGGTCCACCTCGTAGAGCTCATTCCCATCCACGACAGCCGCGATATGGTCGGCATCAGGCATTGCAAATTCTTTTACCCTTCCCTGCTTGAAATACTGGAAACCTCGTTTGATTGTCACATCATTAAAATGGTCAGCCACGTTCTGAATAAGCTGCTGCCACTGTATATCATCCATAAGATAGGCTGGTTTCATATGATTAGTCTCCTAAGAGAGTATAGTTGATCTGGAAATAGCTTAACTCTTCCATTATATCAGTTCACGAATGTAAATTTGAGTGGAGGAGGCAGTTGGAAAATTTCGTAGAATTACCGCTGGTTAAAAAGTAAAACCCCTTACGCTTTAGCATAAGGGGAGGAGCCATTGGGAAGAACGAGGAGATATCTTTTACTGTTTCTCATCCGTTTTTTCTGTTCGATGGAAAACCATAGAGATGACGAGAAGCACCAAGGGTACTGCTGCGTTTATAACAATTCCAAAATAACCGATTATTTTATCGAAGTTGCCTATTTCAATGAAATTTTGGGGATATATGCTCAGGCAAAATAATATAATTAACGGGAGATAACAGATATACCCGTTCCACTTTTGGGTGAGCTGGCTGATCCCGGTAACAATATAGAAATAATAATTTGAGGCCGTCATAAAAATTTTGATCGTCCACAAAATGATAAATAATATTTCAAATCGTTCCAGAAACGCGCCGGGGAATTCAATTTGCTGTGCAAAAGAAACGACCGGCCACTGCAATCGGGAAACTTCTTCAACCCCCATACAGCCAACAACCATCGTTACCATCAAAATATACAAACCCATTGCAATCGAGTAGCCGATCCAACCAGCCTTCCATGCTTTTTGTGGATTGGCCATCACATTAGTTAAGATAAGGATGGATTCAAAACCCATTGTAGAGAAAGGGATAACTTTAAGTGACTCAAAGATCGGACGCCATCCTTTATGGAAAACCGGTCGCAAATTATCAAGATTAAAATGGTTGATATTAAAAACGATCAACAATAGAAAAACAATAAAGGTTAAAGGGAAAAAAAGCTCGATCAATCGAACCATTGCATGGAGACCGCCCCAGGTTAAATAACCAATTAGCAGAAGAAACGGCAAGAGAATCATGCTTATTGGCGTTCTCTCCAGCGCAAGACCTTTGAGGAACTCCGCCATCATTCTACATACAAGAGAGCAGATCATCATGCAGAATACAATAAATGCGATATTGATCAGAAAGCCGAGGAGTTTACCTGCAATCACAGGATTGAACTCATAGAACGTTTTTCCTGGAAATCGATGACATAATTTAACGTGGATAAAAATAACGACGATCCCAAGTAGAGTTGCCAGCAAAAGTCCCTGCCACACGTCGGGCGTTTTCGTCTTTTCCGCGATGGTTCTTGGTAAGCTGACAATACCCACAGCATATACAGTGGAGGTGACGGTGAATAAGGCTTGCAGGGTAGATATTTTTTCCTTTTTCATGGAAGGTATGTTAGACATTTACTCACCCTCTTCTTTTGTATAAGCACCAGTTCGCTTGATCTGTACTTTAGCCTTAACATCGATCGGTATTTGACTGAATGTATCTTGCCAATTTTCCTTTACCCGCTCCCAGTAAGCGGGATAATTTACTTTTACCTTTGTACCAAAACCGACTACATCTGCTTTCATTTCTTTCTGGAGAGTATTTAGTGAATGGGATACGGTCTGTTTGATTTGATCCTGCACCGCTTCTTTGGCAGTTTGGATGAAGGACTCCTTCAGGAAGTCTACAGAATTAACCGTGCTTTCATTAAGTTTGGTATCGGCTTGAATACGAACTGTGAATGAGAGATCCTGCCCATTCAAGTGGGGAATAAGTTTTGTGTGGACATCCTCAACGTCAAACACCATCGACTGGTTTGACTTGGACATCTCTGTTTTAATAATGGAATCTTTTGTTTTTCCAAGCAGCCAGTTAATTCCGCTGACATCCTCTTCGTCTACCCTATAGGCAAACTTCTTCGTTTTGCCGCTGATCAGAGCTGCTCCTGAAAAGTGGTTGCCTCCATCGGTTTCTATGTATTGGATGAGAAAGTCAGCTCCTTGTGAGATTTTAGTAGAAATTTCCCCTAATGTTATTCTAGAAGGTATTTTTGAGTTTAAATCGCTATTTTTAGCTAATGCCTCAAGGTCAATAGAAGGGATCTCTTGATGCTTGCCGATCTTATTGAGCGCTTCTTTTGCATTGCCTTTTATGATCATAACAAGTGATTTTCGACTTGGTTTATAGGATTGAGTAAACGTATCCAACAATTGGTCGATTCTTCTTTTTTGTATAGCTTCGTCACTAATTAAAATCAAGCGAATAAAACTATATAAAGGAGCACGGGATACCTGCTTGGCCTGTTCCCTGGAAGCAGACTGAATGGAATCCTTGTCTAAAGTGGTTACGTTGGTGTACATATTTCTTCTGGATTTCTGCGCTATTAAGTGCTGGTAGGTAAGTTCCAGCTTGTCCTGCTGATCCGTATCAATGGCGACACCCTGGATAATACTCAAGGTATCGATCTCTTTACTATCCCAACAGCCGGCGAGAAGAGCACATGCGATCCATGCGGCAAAGCATTTTTGTACCCATAGGGTTCGACGAAGCAGAAAGGGGGAAGAGATCATAGGCTTACTTCCTTTTCCTGTTAGAGTGTGTTTCGTCCTGTGTTTTTAGCATGATAGGACGTTTTCTTAGGTATTTAAAAGGAACCCGAACCAAGGTGTCCTGTTGATCTCTTAGTCGAACTGGGGCTAGCGGTGACATGTAAGGAACGCCAAAGCTTTTGATCTGAACCATGTGTACGCCTAAACAAATAAAGGCTAAAATGACTCCATATAGCCCATAAACCCCTGCCATCATCATAATGGGGAAACGAAGGAGCCGGATTCCGATAGTGCCGCTGTACTGTGGGCTCGCAAAGGACGCGATGGCCGTAAGACCAACGATAATGATCAGGATAGGACTTACGACCGCCGCCTCAACAGCTGCTTGTCCAATAACAAGACCACCTACAATCCCAATGACCTGCCCTATCCCTTTAGGTAGACGCAGACTTGCCTCACGTAATACTTCCAATGATGCCTCCATAATTAAAGCTTCCACAAAAACGGGAAAGGGGATCCCCTCCCTTGCCGCAACAATAGATATGACCAGCTCAGGCGGGATTAACCCAGGATGGAAAGAAATGAGTGCAACGTACAACGAAGGCAGGAATGTTGCAATGAACAAAGCCGTTAAACGAAGCATGCGGAAAAATGTCCCTAAGGGAAACCGCTCATAATAATCCTCTGGGGATTGAGCCAGCATCCAGAAGGTCATGGGAGCAATTAAGACAAAAGGGGTGCCATCTAGCATAATGACAACTCTCCCTGCCATTAAAGCCGTTATAGCTTTATCCGAGCGTTCAGAGGCTTGAATCTGTGGGAACGGAGACAATGAACTTTCCTCGATCCATTGCTCAATAACCCCGGTATCAGAAACATCGTCCACATCAATCGTTTCAACTCTTCGTTTAACTTCTTGCACTAGCTCCGGATTTGCGATATCTGATATGTACAGGATTGCTAATGTCCGAGAAGATCTCCTCCCTATAGTTATTTTATCTATTTTAAAACTGAGATCTTTGATGTGTCGTCTGACCATGGCCAGGTTGCTTTCCAAATCCTCAATAAATCCCTGCCTTGGCCCTCTTACCAAAGTTTCGGTGCTGGGTTCATCAACACTTCGCGAAGGGAATTTGCCTGTAGAAGCAAAAAAAACATCATCCGTTCCTTCGATCAGCAGACAAGTATTGCCCGATAACACTTTGCTTACACACGTCTCAAGGTCTGTCCCTTCTTTCATATCGATCGTAAATGCTGTCTGCTGTATTAATTCTTCCTTTATTTTGTCAGGATTCACTTGGGAGTGGCTTTCACGGACTCCAGTTAAAATGAGCGGCTTGACGATTTGTTCGTTAATCAGACTTATATCCGCAATACCAGAGAGATAGATCATAATGACATGAATTCCCGTTTGGCCCACATTCATTTTTTTGAAGACGATATCAGGAAGATGACCCAGAGTCTTTTCAAGATAATCTAATTTTGCCTCGAGTGATCTTGCCACTGACGCTTCCCCCTTCAAAAAGCCTAAAGCATGATATGCATGTAATATGTGTAAAATAGTGATAAATATTCATCAGCCCTTTTTCAGCAAAAGCAAAAACGAACACCTCATGGTGTTCGTCTCTAGTCATACCTAACGCTATATAAACTTAATTCAGAATGAGATCACTTTTTAAACTCGTAAAAATGGTCCTCCAGCATGCTCAAAGAAAGCTCGGCTGTAGTCGCTACTACGATATCGGCTTCTTGCATTTGCGAAGGCGTGCCTACACCGACCGCGAACATCCCGGCGCTCTTGATCGCCTGAATGCCAGCCTGTGCGTCTTCTATGCCGATACAGTCGGCAGGTCGAACACCCAGATTGGCAGCTCCGGCGAGGAAAATTTCCGGGTCAGGCTTTCCATTCCGAATGGCTGTGACATCCACCACACTATCAAAATAGTGTGCCAGCTCCAGCCGATCCAGTATAAACGCTGCGTTTTTGCTCGCAGAGGCCAGCGCGATGCCAATTTTTGCTTCACGAAGCTCCTTCAGAAGTGCCTGAATGCCCGGCAGGACATCTGCGGGAGTTAAAGCCGAGATGAGCCGCTGATACTCGGTGTTCTTTCGTACGGCCAGGTCTTGCTTGCCTTCTTCTGAAAACGTATTGGACAGGTTACCACGTGCCAGAATTTTGTCGAGCGATTCCGCACGGCTGATTCCCTTTAACTGTTCATTAAATTCCCGATCAAAAGGGATGCTGAGCGCTTCCGCCAAGCTGCCCCATGCCTGAAAATGGTATTCAGCGGTGTCTGTAATGACTCCGTCCAAGTCGAAAATGACTGCCTTCATTTGCTTACCTCCCTGGTTGGTTCATTTATGAAGCACTGCTCGCCATTAACGGCTGCCCGCTGGTAATGTGCGTCGGCTGTCCATACAATTCCAGTGTCAGCGGTTCTCCGTCCAGCAGGGTAATGACTACTTCACTCTCCTGTACGAGAATACTTAGCAAGCGGCCGCGATAATTGATTTTAAACGTATATTTGTTCCAGTCCTTCGGCAGAAAAGGGGAAAAGCTGAGTGTTTCATTATAGGTTCTCATCCCGGCAAATCCCTGTACAATCGCCAGCCAACTTCCTGTCATGGAAGTGATATGAAGTCCGTCTTCGGTGTCATTATTATAGTTATCCAGATCCAGACGAGCCGTCCGTTTATACATTTCGACTGCCTTATCCTCCATTTTGAGTTCAGCGGCAAGCACGGCATGAATCGAAGGAGACAGACTGGATTCATGAACGGTCATTGGCTCGTAAAATGCAAAATTGCGCGCTTTTTCCTCCAGCGTGAACTGGTCTCCAAAGAAATAGAGCCCTTGCAGTACATCCGCTTGCTTAATGAAGCAGGAACGCAGGATTTTATCCCATGACCATTTCTGATTAAGTGGCAGATTGCTAGGATGCAAAGCGGATACAGGCTGCAAATCCTTATCCATAAAGGTATCGTGCTGTACGAAGACGCCCCGCTCTTCATCATAAGGATAATACATGTTGTTGATGATATCTTGCCAATGTGCACGCTCATCGGCTGTAACTGCCAGGCGCTGCGATTTCTCAGTCGAGATTTGAGGCAAGACAGACAACGTATATTTTAGAACCCATGCAGCCAGCGTATTGGTATACCAGTTGTTATTAACGTTATTTTCGTATTCATTTGGCCCGGTAACCCCGTGGATCATGTACTGCTGACGGCTCTTGGAGAAATGAACCCGATCGGCCCAGAAGCGGCTAATTTCGACCAGTACATCGATTCCGTAGTCATGCAGATAGGTCAAGTCCCCCGTATAATTGGTGTAATTGTAAATGGCATAGGCAATTGCACCGTTACGATGGATTTCTTCGAAGGTAATTTCCCATTCGTTATGGCATTCCACGCCTGTAAAAGTGACCATAGGATACAGTGCCCCGCGAAGCCCTTGCTGGGCTGCGTTATGCTTGGCACCCTCCAGATGTTGATGACGGTACAGCAGCAGATTTCGCGTTACCTCCGGATCGGCAAGCGCCAGATACATAGGTACGGCATATGCCTCTGTATCCCAATAGGTGGCACCGCCATATTTTTCGCCCGTAAAGCCCTTCGGTCCGATATTCAGACGGGCATCTTCACCGTAGTACGTAGAGAACAGCTGGAAAATGTTAAAACGTATTCCCTGTTGGGCCTCCGTATCCCCCTCAATTTCAACATCTGCCTTGTCCCAGCGTCTGGCCCAAGCGTCGATATGCTCTTGTTTAAGAGAGGTGTAGCCTTTGTTCACAGCTTCCACAGCGATGCGCTCACCTTGCGGAATCAATGCATCCTTTTCCATATCGCGTGAAGTGGTGACGGCCACAATTTTTTGCAGTTGGATGCGATCGCCTGGCGAGACGTTGTATTGATAGTGGCGTGCAGCATATAAAAAGCCCTCTTCCGTCGTCTGCTCATCCTGTCCTTCGGTGACAATACCCATGGTAGCGTTTACGGTAAAGCGCGGAATACCGAAGGGATTATCTATCGTCGTTGCGGACAGGCTGATGAACTGCTCTTGAACCTCACGGGCTTCTTCCAGCCAAAATACCTCGTCATAGTTGGTGTCCTCATTTTTCGTATTGCCATCCAAATAAGGAACAAGCTCGATGCTTAAAGGCTGATCGCTTATATTTTCGACCTGATAATCAATCAGGCATAATTCACGTGTGGTAATGCTCAGAAAACGCTCTGTAGTGATACGAACCTGATCGTTCACAGTACAGGCGCGCCGCAGGATTCCTTGCTTCATGTCCAGCTCCTGCACAAAATCGCTGATGTGTGCCGTAAATAAGTCTACTTCCTCTTGGTTTACAATCAGACGGATGCCAATGAAGTTCATGGCATTGATGACCTTGCCGAAATATTCAGGATAGCCGTTCTTCCACCAGCCTACCTTGGTTTTGTCAGGGAACCAAATACCGGAGATATACGTCCCTTGATGATGATCCCCTGAATAAGCTTCTTCAAAATTGCCGCGCATGCCCATATAGCCATTGCCTATGGACGTTAAGCTTTCCTGTAATCGCATGTGTGTGCTATGTAGAGTGTGTGTTGTCAGCTTCCAACTATCTACGTCAAATAATCGGTTGTAAACCATGATTGCGTACCCCTCTCGGAAAATGAGATCGTTGTTTGAACGGAACCAATATATGAGCGAGTTCAGTATATAGTGCAACCGTTTGCCCTGTCAACGCAAAAAAACTGATTTTATGGATATCCACAAAATCAGTTCTTGTTCATTTCTTAGAGATTCATAGTGTCTGGCTTGATTTGCGCTCTACAATTCGGTGGGGGACAATGATGTGCTTGGTCAATTCTTTCGGGTCTTCAATTTTTTCGATCAGACTTTTGGCAGCCTGATAACCAAGGCTGAAGATATCAATATCCACGGAAGTAAGAGGGGGATTCATCAGCTCAGCCAGCATCAGGTTATTAAAGCTCACCATGGACAGCTGCTCTGGCATGGATACGCCTAACTGAGCAAGCATTTTCTGTACGGCCATGGCTACAAGGTCGTCGCTAACGATCATCGCCGTAGGCGGCGGGGTAGCCTGCAATAGCGTGCGCATATCGTCCAGATTAAAAGGCTCCCTGACCACGTATTCTTCTGGTAGAGGCAAGCCCGCCTCTCGTAGCGCATCTTGGTAGCCTCGAAGTCTTTCAAGATTCACGACGTGTTCCTGGTCACCGCCAACATAAGCAATGCGCTCATGATTCAGCCCCGTCAAATACGTGACCACATCCTTGGCAGCCTGGTAGTTATCGTTATCTACATGGGTGGTTTCACTGACAAACTGCTGAGGCTTGCCGATGACGGTATAGGGGATTTTTTCTTTGTGAAGATACTCCACGATGCTATCCTTTTGCTTGGAGTACAGGACAATGTAGCCGTCAACGCGTCCGGTTCGTGTCATCAGCTTTACGCGGGATAGCAATTCATCACTCGTTTTGCCTGTGACAATCGACAGTGTATAGTTGTGCTCGTTTACCCATTCGCTGATCCCGCGCAGGCTTTCCGGAAAGAAAGGATTCTGAAAGATCGCCACATCCGATTCAGGCATAATAATGCCTATCGACTGTGTGACACGGTTAGCCAGGCTTTGAGCTGAGTAGTTGGGTTCATAGCCAAGCGCCTTCATTTCTTTGCGGACGCGTGCCTTGGTGGCTTCGCTGATTTTGGGGCTGTCTTGAATGACACGGGATACGGTGGAAGTAGCAACTTTAGCACGTTTTGCGACATCTTTGATGGTTACTGCCATCGTCTTCGTCTCCTTTTGCTATCTCAAGCAGAAAATATTATGTTCTATCATACGATATTGCTCGAAAATCAACAAATTCGAGGTTTTTTTCGAGTTTTTCCATCGTAATTAGCCAAGAAGTTGCAAACAGGGTATTGCTAATAGAAAGCGATATCATTATAATAATTGTGCAACCGATTGCATAATATTTATTGAGTATTACCCATGCTATACATACTATAAGGGATGGAGAATGAACGAGCATGAAAAAACTTCTATCATTTGACTTTTGGCAAAAGCTTGGGAAGGCACTTCTTGTGGTTGTTGCTGTCATGCCAGCAGCCGGGATTATGATTTCACTGGGTAAAGTAGTGGCGATGTTGGCTGGCGATATTCATTTCTGGGTGACTGTCGGCGGGGTCATGGAGAATCTGGGTTGGGGTATTATCAACAATTTACACATTCTATTTGCCGTGGCGATTGGTGGCTCTTGGGCTAAGGAACGAGCGGGCGGAGCTTTTGCGGCTTTAATTGCCTTTGTTCTCATCAATATTTCAACAGGAACGATTTTGGGCGTATCGTCGAAGATGCTAACCCAAGAGGGAGCAACTACCCATACCCTCTTCGGTGCAACGATTCCGGTTAGTGGTTATTTCACCTCTATTTTGGGGGCGCCTGCACTCAACATGGGTGTGTTTGTCGGTATCATCTCCGGCTTCGTCGGGGCCGTAGTGTTTAATAAATATTATAATTACCGTAAGCTTCCTGATGCTCTGGCGTTTTTTAACGGTAAGCGTTTTGTTCCGTTTGTTGTGATTTTATGGTCCGTAATCGTTAGTTTGATCATGTCTGCTGTCTGGCCATTTGTCCAAGGAGGGATTAACCAATTTGGCGTCTGGTTGGCGACTTCGGGGGAATCGGCTCCTTTTATAGCGCCATTTGTCTATGGTACACTGGAGAGACTGTTGATTCCTTTTGGTCTTCATCATATGCTGACCGTTCCTATTAACTATACTCAACTTGGTGGCGTTTACACGGTGCTCACGGGTTCTGGAGCAGGAAGCGTTGTTGCTGGGCAAGATCCGCTGTGGCTGGCTTGGGCTAGTGATCTCAGTGCGCTTCGTGGTACGGATCCGGCAGCCTACAACAACTTGCTGGGAGGCGTGACGCCTGCCCGTTTCAAGGTAGGACAAATGATCGGCGGAGCGGGCATCCTTATGGGGCTGGCAGTAGCTATGTATCGTCGTGTAGACAAAGATAAACGCAGCAAGTACAAGTCGATGATTTTCTCTGCAGCAGCAGCCGTCTTTTTAACAGGGGTGACGGAGCCGCTGGAATTCATGTTTATGTTCGTGGCGCCTGTATTGTATGTGGTTTATGCTATTCTTACCGGTATTGCTTTCGGAATGGCTGATATTATACATTTGCGTTTACATTCGTTTGGTATGATTGAACTGCTGACTCGATTACCATTGTCTATAAATGCGGGGTTGGTGCAGGATATCATTAACTTTGTGCTGACCTGTGTAGTGTTTGCGGTAGCAACCTACTTTATCGCTTATTTTATGATCGGCAAATTCAAAATGGCTACGCCGGGAAGACTGGGGAATTATACAGATGAGGAGCCTCAAGCGACTTCCGAGGCAGAGAGTACAAAAGCAGATGGTTTGGCAGCGGTTTCAACTCAAAATCAACTGGCTACGGATATCATCAAGACACTTGGGGGTGAGCAGAACATTGTCGAGGTGGATGCTTGCATGACCCGTCTGCGTGTGACGGTGAAGGATACAGAAGCCGTTGGAGATGAAAAGACGTGGAAAGCGTTAGGCGCCTTGGGCTTAATTAAAGTAGATAATGGGGTACAGGCGGTTTACGGACCAAAGGCCGATGTGCTTAAATCAGATATACAAGACATACTCAATAGGTGATTAGCTTGAAATTGTTAACCTTAAATGCACATGCTTGGATGGAAGAAAACCAACACGATAAGCTGAAGCAATTGGCTGCTTTTATTGATGAACAGCAGTTTGATGTCATTGCTTTGCAGGAAGTCAATCAGTCCATAGAAGAGACTCCGTTGACAACGGAAGATTTGGCCGCTTACTATAGCGCAGACCCTGAAGTTGTCATTAAACGCGATAACTATGCTTATGTGCTGAACGGTCTGTTATCCGATGCTTATCACTGGACGTGGGCTCCCGCGCATGTTGGTTTTGCCAAATATGACGAGGGTTTGGCGATTCTGTCCAAAACACCGATTACAGCTACGGTAAACGAATATGTTTCCTCAATACAGGATTATGACAACTACCGCTCGCGTAAAATTGTGGGTATTCAGACTGTGGTGGACGGAGTGCAGTCCTGGTTTGTCAGCGGACATTATAACTGGTGGAATGATGAGGAATCCTTCCGCGGACTATGGGATCGTACAATCGAAGTGCTCGATCCTTTAGCTACGGCTCCTGTGTTTGTGATGGGGGATTTCAACAACGCGGCTGAAGTGCGCGGAGAGGGATATGACTATGTAATGCAATCCGGTTGGTCAGACACCTATTCGAACGCTACTGTACGTGATGCAGGACACACGGTTATCAAAGCTATTGCTGGCTGGGAAAGTAATGCGGAACCGCTCCGTATTGACTATGTTTTCTCCAGTAAGGCAGCACAGGTTCAATCCTCAACGGTTGTACTGAATGGAAAAACAGGACCCGTTGTATCCGATCATTTTGGTGTTGCAGTCGAGTTGGAACTGTGATGAACCAAAAGGAGGCCACTTGTTTATGCAAGTGGCCTTTTTCTTACAATCAAGACCAACACCATATTGTAATAAAAGGGAGTATTAATGCTAAAACGGTCCATGAGCGCGCTTTATGCAGGAAGGCCGCCTCCTGGTGGTGGCCAAGTTCCATAAATGCGGCGCAGCAGTACAATTTCACCCAGATGATATGAATTATGGGAGGCGATATTCCGCAACAGTCCCGCTTTTGTTTCCCCTGGGAAATGAGCCAGTGATTCATCCAGTTGCGCAGTTTCGGCAATTTGCACAGCCCGATCTACACCCTCTAGAAATTCGTTAATGACAGCCTGCCATGCCTCTTCGCTTTGCGGTCCAGTTTCTTGGGGCCAGCTTTCCATGACATCGCCCGGAAGCTGGGGCTTCCGCCCTTCCAGATGCTCCAGCATAAATTGCTGCCAGTAAATCATATGCTTCAGCAGTTGATAAATGCTGTAGGGCATTTCGGCATTTTTCTTCCCTGCCAGCTCGACGTCAATGTCCGGCAAGGCACGAGCGACTCGAATATGTCCACGTTCCCCGACCAGTGATTTAACCAGCGCTTGACCGAATAATTGGTTGGCATCCGACATGTATAATCATCCTTTCTATGGAGAGTTTGTTCTAGCTTAGTCTCATTTGACGATTATACAATTATATTTTATAAAATGTAAATGATTGCATGCTTTAAAATAAGGAACAGAAATCGTTTGAATAAAGTAGTTGATAATTGTTCTCAATTAAATTACAATGATATTGTTTCTCGTGAAACAATAAACAAAGGTTTAATGGATTGTTTAATATATGCGGAAATGTTAAGGGGAGCTTTCTGCATGTATATATTGTTTCCGACGAAACGATAAGGTGGTGGAAGTAAAGATGTTAGATAGGGGTGTGAACATGAATTACGAAGTGATTGTAGTGGGCGGCGGCCCTGTTGGAATGTGGCTCGCTGCGGAGTTGGCATTAGCAAGAGTAAGCGTATGTGTAATTGAACGTTTAGAGGAGCCTAATGACCAGTCGCGTGCGCTTACGCTACATCCACGGACGCTTGAAATGTTTGATATGCGTGGATTGAAGGAGCAGTTTATGAAGCGCGGCAGACCTATACGTACGGGTCACTTTTCCATGCTGAATACCCGCTTGGATTTTTCTGTGCTTGATAGTTCTTCTAATTATACGTTGTTTATTCCACAGGTGATTACAGAGCAGGTGATCGAGGAGCATGCGCTCAAGTTGGGAGTTGTCGTCCATCGTGGCATGGAAGTGGTATCTGTGCGGGAGCAGGAGCAGGGCGTAGAGGTAGTGAGTGTATGCACATCTGGACCACAAGCCAATGTATCGGTGATGACGGCTGCTTATGTCGTAGGAGCGGATGGGGCTGGGAGTATCGTGCGGAAACAAGCCGGGATTGCTTTTCCGGGCACGGATACGACTCTGACCGCCATATTGGCGGATGTAGAGCTAGCCAATCCGCCTGAAAGTGGCGTGCATTCCGAATATAGTGAACGAGGTGGGGTGATGATTGCCCCTGTGTATCCAGATATTTATCGTGTTATTTTGACTACACCACGAATGATGGAGATTCCGAAGGACGTACCTGTGACGCTGGAAGAAGTGCAGACAGGACTGTATGATCTGCTCGGTACAGATCTTGGCGTATCCAATCCTCGCTGGTTATCGCGATTCGGGAATGCAACGCGGCAGGCGCAGACCTATCGTAAAGGGAGAATCCTGCTAGCAGGTGATGCGGCGCATATTCACTTCCCGGCAGGTGGACAGGGAATGAATGTTGGCTTGCAAGAGGCGGCAAATCTGGGATGGAAGTTGGCCGGAGTGATTCGTGGCTGGGCTCCAGACACACTGCTGAATAGCTATCATGACGAACGTTATCCGGTTAATACGCAGTTTTTGCGGAATACCGAGGTTCAGACCCGCTTATTGGATTTTACGCCTGCTGTATTGGCACACCGCCAATTACATGAGGAATGGTTTCGCCATCCAGAAATTAATCGCTCTATGGCAGAGCAAATTAGTGCACTAGATGTATGTTATCCAGCGGCTGGCAATGTACCGCAGCATCCACTGAACGGCAAACGGTTTGCTGATTTTGAATTGCGGTTGCCTGACGGAATGACATCGTATGCTTACGATCTTTTACATGAAGGACGGTTTGTACTGCTCCATCTTGCACAGGATACTAAGATATCGAATGAGTTGCACCATATCTCACTTTCACATATTTCTTACGTCGAAGCCGTATCCGATGAATTGCCTGTTGGATGGAGGGATGTGCATACGGTTCTCATCCGTCCGGATGGGTATATCGCTTGGGCCATTTCGGTGAAACAAACGGATATATCAAGTGTAATTAAGGATGGCATTGTCACATTGATATAAAGGGGAAAGGGTTTAATTATGACATGACCATATTGTTTCCTGTGAAACAAATGTGGGCTATAATGAAAGGAGGAGTATGCCAAAGGAGTGACTACTTGTTCGTATGGAGAAGGCGACAACGGTTCAGCATGTCTATGATTTGCTTATTAAGATGAATCACCAGTGGGAGCAGCATCAGCAGAGAGAGAGTATGACCTTTCTCGAAGAGATTCAGGAGCAATTTAATGGAATGACTTCGCTCAATATGACGGATGTGCACGTTATGGATTGTATCGGGAAGCATGAGCCGATCAATGTTACAACCTTAGCGGAACGTATGGAGCTGAGCAAAGGCACTGTTTCAAAAGTGAGCACCAAGCTGCTCAAGGAAGGCTGGATTCGCAGAACCCAGCTGAACGACAACAAGAAAGAAATTTATTTTCGGCTAACCCCGTTGGGAAAAAAGCTCTTTCTTGTACATGAGCGGCTGCATGCTGAGGTACAGCATCGGTTACTTCAATTTTTAAATCGCTACAGCCCGGAGGAGCTAAATGTCCTGAAACGTCTGTTGTCCGACGGTGTAGGTTTCTTGGAAGCTATGGAGTAGCAGAACAAGAGTCTCGAATCAAGGGACATTTAAATCATCAAAATGTGCACCTGTTAATCTCCGTGTGATGATAGCCACATGTGGAGATGCAGGTGCGTGCTTTTTCTTTTAATGCAATAGTCGTTTGGCTTCCATATAGAGTACTTGCACAAACTTTTTCGTATTAATGCGGGCTTGGGACAGGGAAGGTTCCACATTGTTTTGCAGTTCCAGCATTTTTTTACGGATTTCTGTAAAATCAAAAAACTTGGATGCATAATTTTCGAACTTAGGATGGGTATAATCGGTCAACCCGAGCGATACAATATGGCTTAATGTCTGGAAAATGGCGCGGCGGACACGTTGCTCCGATGCCTTGATTTCCTTGCTCAGCTCTATTGCTGAGGCTGACTCTCCTAACCGTTTGGACGCAATATTAGCAAAAATATCTTTTAGCGAGGGGAATAGGTAGGGGGAAAGGTTACCTGTTTCCTCCTCATATTGGTCCAGGTACTCCAGCATGTCCAGTAAATCTACACTTCCGGCTTCGCCGATCATTCCCATTTCGGAGAGCAGAAACTGCCCCGAACTGACAATGTTTCGGGTCGGTTCCATTGTCGCTGATGGACCGTTCGATGTGAACATCGACAGTCCTTGCAGTGTGCGCTGGATATCTGTAATGGACTGCTGCATGCGCAGGCGTTCGGTCACCTTTTGAATAACCGCAATAATTTCCAGTCGATTCAAGGGCTTGGCAATGTAATATTCAATACCGAGCGAGTATGCCTCACCGATCATGTTTTTGGATTCAATTCGCGAAATCATAATAATTTTCCCGCTAAATTGATCACCAAGTGCACGTACGGTCTGAATGCCGTCGCGAAGCGGCATTAGCAGGTCAATCAGCAATACATCAATCCGGTTCAGCTCCAGCAGGCCGCTATTCACGTAGGAACCATCCTCCGCTTCCCCAACGACCTCTCCTAAACCCTCGTCTTCAATAATGTCTGCCAGCATAGAACGAATCCCTTGATCGTCATCTACAATATAAAAACGCATCCGGGCTATCTTCCTTTCTCCGTCAGTTTCCGTAAAGGCAATATAACTCTAAAAGTAGTCTGTAATCTATCTGTATGCTCATCTTCATTTTGTAGCAGTTCAAGCGTTCCATCAAGGCTCTCCGCGACTTCACGCACATAGAACAAACCCATGCCAGTCGAAGGCTGTCCTCCCTCATCATACTTGGTCGTGTATCCCGGTGTGAAGATCATTTCCCGCTTGCGCTGAGGAATACCTGGACCGTTATCGGTGACACTAAGCGATATTATATCCTCTTGTCCTGGTAGAAATTGAATGGAAACGTCAATCCTTCCGCTGTCTTTCATCGCCTCCACTGAATTGGATGTCAGGTTGTTAATCAGAGTGAGAACGGTATAAACATGCAGTTTGGGTAACACAGGATCGAAATTCAGCGTGAAACGGATGGATTTGCCCAGCGATTGGGCGTATTTGCTGTTCGTTCGGACGATCAGCTCGCCAAGTTCCTGTGAAGTCATATAATGCACGTCGCTTTCGGAATCAATGAGCTTGGACAAACCGGCAAAAATCCGCTGGCTGTCTTTTTTAATCTCATGAACCTGTCCGGAAATACGAAGTGCCTGTCTGGCGTAATGTTCTCTATCTTTCAGAGATTCATCCTGCTGCAACTCACGGTACAGCTCATAGCTTTCACGGGTAATTTGCTCTGCGTGCGACAGGGTTTTGCCTAACTGGACTGACTCCTCGTACAGGTCCGACACCAGAAGTAATATTCGCTCTGTCTGCTGTCTTTGCGCCTCTTCGTGCTGAACCGATTGATTTAATCGAATCATATTATAGAACCCAAGCACGAAGAAGCTGCGGATCATGGCCATAAAAGCCACTTGGCTGATCTTAACGATGTCCCAGAAATCTCCGTCAATGCTTCGCCGGACGCTAAGTTCCGCCACACTTGCAGCAACCTCAATCCCCACCGAGAGGATGCCCACGCGCAGTGCGCGGTAAGGCTCAGCATTAATATTAAGAGCCTGAAAGAGCAGGCCGTAAACCATGTAATAAAAAAAGGTAGGTCCATGCAAGGTCACCAACTCTTCAAAGGAAAACCCGGGATGGAGGTAATAATTGAGTGAAATGCGAAAGGCGACTACTGCGATCCCGGCAAGTACTCCTGATAGTGCAGGCGGAATATGGCGTATGGATAACAGAAAGAAAAAAAATACGGGCGTACCAAAGCTGAGACGGAATGTATTATTGAACGGGTGAATATTCAACTCACCTGCCAGTGGTACAAAGATAAGCATCAGCAGGAAGAGAAGGGTATTCAGTTTCATCCATATTCACCTCCGGGTATTTGTTTCAGAAAGGCAATGTAAGATAAATTCACAGGCTCAGCATTAATGTTTGTGAATTTATAGAAAAAAACAAATACATGTGTAGATAACTGTCGGTTTTTATAGTTCGGATTGTAGTATAAATAACATCATTTGAATATTAAGAGCTGCATACTGCAAAATATACAAACCAGCCGGAGGGGGGACATGAAGTGAAAAAGATTAATTTAACAATGCAAATCTTTATTGGTCTGGCTTTAGGTATTATTGTTGGTGCCTTATTTTACGGCAATTCAGGGGTGGAAGTCTACTTAAAGCCGATCGGTGATATTTTCATCCGCTTGATCAAGATGATAGTCGTACCTATTGTGATCTCAACGCTCATTATCGGTGTAGCCGGCGTCGGAGATATGAAAAAGTTAGGGAAGCTCGGCGGGAAGTCGATTTTGTACTTTGAAATTGTAACGACTATTGCAATCCTGTTTGGACTGCTTGTTGCCAATCTGGTTCGACCCGGTGATGGCGTGGACATGTCCCACCTGGCTAAGAGCGATATCCATTCCTATGTGGAGACTGCGGAAAAGTCAGGCCATAGCTTTATAGATACGATTGTGCACATTGTACCGACCAATGTTGTTCAAGCCCTGGGCGAAGGAGATATGCTGGCTATTATATTCTTCTCCGTATTGTTTGGGCTAGGAGTAGCGGCAATTGGCAACAAGGGCAAGCCTGTGCTTAATTTCTTTGAAGGTGTAGCTGATGCCATGTTCTGGGTAACCAATCAGGTTATGCGCCTGGCTCCGTTCGGTGTATTTGCACTGATTGGAACGACAGTGGCCAAGTTTGGATTGGCCTCATTATGGCCGTTGTTGAAGCTTGTACTGTCAGTGTACGGCTCCATGTTACTGTTCATTGTGATTGTTTTTGGAATTATCGCCAAGCTTTGCGGCACCCATCTCTGGACTATGGTCAAAATTTTGAAAAGTGAGCTGTTGCTTGCATATTCGACGGCCAGTTCGGAAAGTGTCCTGCCTAAGATCATGGAGAAGATGGAGAAATTCGGATGTCCAAAAGGAATTACATCCTTTGTCATTCCGATCGGATATTCTTTCAATCTGGACGGCTCTACACTCTATCAGGCACTAGCTGCCATTTTTATTGCCCAAATGTATGGCATTAATTTGCCGATCACCACCCAAATCACGCTCGTACTCGTGCTGATTATTTCCTCCAAAGGGATTGCAGGTGTGCCAGGGGCTTCCTTTGTCGTGTTGCTTGCTACGTTGGGCGCTGTGAATCTTCCGCTGGAAGGTTTGGCCTTTATCGCTGGTATTGATCGTATTCTGGATATGGCGCGTACGGTAGTCAATGTTTTAGGAAACTCACTTGCGGCTGTCGTCATGTCCAAATGGGAAGGACAATATGATAAAGAAAAAGGCGAGGAATACGTTGCCTCACTTAAATAAAGTTCATTGAACTGATTATCAGATTAAAAGAACACCTTTGCGAAGTCATGCAGAGGTGTTCTTTTTGTTTCCAGACTTGTAAATCACATTCCTTTTTCGACATTTTTCGATGTTTTTTGTATGAAAATATAGGTATATGGGCATGAAAAATAAGTCTTAATACCTATACGATTATAGATTTATTTATAATTATTCTTAATAAAATTCCGATATTAAATTATACCGTTTTATATATTGGCTTAGAAGGGAAGATCATATATGTTTCTCAAGAAAAATGAGTCTCAATCACTTGCTCCTTTAGTAGAAGAAAGCCGCAAACTCTCAAAAAGAATACAGCAAAAGGATTATGCTGCTGCAATACAGGTTTCCTCAACATCTCCTGAGATTCAGGAAATCGCAAACAATGTCAACCAGGCGATCGAGTCCATGAAAAATGATGCTGAGCATGTCGACATCCGCCTGAAACTTGTGACCAAGGCTATAGAGATTGGTTTATGGGACATGGAGGTCGTTGCAGGTGATCCCGTCAATCCCAATAATACATTCACATGGTCAGAAGAATTTCGTGCTATGCTGGGCTACCAGAACGAAAAGGACTTCCCTAATGTGTTGGACAGCTGGTCATCTCGACTGCACCCCGAAGATTATGACAGGTCTTTGACAGAATTGTCGGATCATTTGCTGGATTTTACGGGAAAGACACCATATGACGTACAGTATCGTTTGAAGCTGAAGCATGGAGAATACCGCTGGTTCCGGGCTACCGGAACAACGATCCGCAACGAGCAGGGAGTGCCGCTCCGGATTGCAGGCGCTCTGCTGGATGTGCATGATCAGAAGATTAAGTCCGAGGAGCTTCAGGCTCTAGCTACAAGATTTGATCTCATCAATCGTGTTTTGGTGGAGGCACCCTATGACGTCATTCTGGTGGATGGAGACATTGAACACCCGGATAATGTATTTTGGTGGTCCCAGCAATTCCGCAATACCTTGGGCTTTACAGACGAGAAGGACTTTCCGAGTGTATTAAGCAGCTGGAGTTCACGTATACATCCTGACGATGCCGAACATGCAGTTAAGGCTGTAGTCGATCATTTAAATGACTATTCAGATCGTACGCCGTATGATATGGTATGCCGCTTACAAAGTAAAAATGGAGAATACCGCTGGTATCAAAACAGTGGAAGAAGCATACGCGATAGTAAGGGAGTACCTATTCGTATTGCCGGGACAATCCGTGATATCACTGTAGAAAAGGAAAAGCAGGCTGTTGCGGATGAGCTTACGCTCAAAATTCAGCATCTTTCTGATTCCATTACAGAAATGGTGAACGGCGTTAACTCGGTTAGTAACCAGGCACAGGAGCTGGCTACGGCTCAAGAGCAATCGACTGAGGCAGCCAATCAAGCCAAAGTCAGCGCAGAAGAGACGCAAAACATTTCGAACTTCATTAAAGAGATTGCGAATCAAACGAATCTGCTGGGTCTGAATGCTGCCATTGAGGCATCGCGTGCAGGCGAGCAGGGGCGTGGCTTTGCAGTCGTTGCAGATGAAGTGAGAAAGCTTGCTATCCACAGTGCTGATGCGACCGGGAATATCGAGACTAGTCTGGATGAAATGAAAACACTTATCGAGCGCATTCTGCACAACATTGGGAATATGTCCACGCTGACACAAACACAGGCTGCACTAACGCAGCAAGTGAATGCTTCTACGGACGAGATCAACAGTATGTCCAAAGCTTTGCTGGATTTTGCGAGAACGATGTAAGACCTCGTGCTAATAACTAGGCCGAGCCATAGGCTCGGTCTCTTTACTGTTTTTGGCAGATGAACTATACTTTTTGAGAATTAATCTGAAAATGACCTCATAGTAACTTTACGTAGAAAAGAGGGAATGATTTGAGCCTACTTAGTTCAATATTGGTGGGAATTGTAGCTGTGGAGCACATGTACATTTTAATATTAGAAATGTTTTTATGGACGACCCCGCGAGCGATGCGTACGTTCGGTACCTCCAAGGAACTGGCAGGAGTGACCCAATCTCTGGCAGCCAATCAGGGGCTGTATAACGGATTTCTGGCTGCTGGATTGGTGTGGGGCTTGTTCTATCCCGATCCTGTGATCGGACGGCAAATTCAATTATTCTTTGTCATTTGCGTGGTAGTGGCTGCGGTGTATGGTGCTTTAACTGCCAATAAGTCTATTTTATTAAAGCAAGGCCTGCCTGCCATTCTGGCATTAATCAGTTTGCTGATCTTCTAAAGGACACTCTTAACGAGTGTCTTTTTTGCTAATTCGATCACATAATGTCTGCAATGCTAATGACAAGGGGAATAAACAGTTTTTAAACGATTGTAAATCCGACTATTCCGATTTATAATGTTTTTCAATACATACTTAAAGAATTTGGAGGCTAGAGCGATGCGTCGTAATTTGACAGGTATATTCGTATTCATCGTATTCATGTTGGTAGTAAGTGCATGCTCCGGCGGAAATTCGGGATCTTCGTCTGCGACGAATGGTGGTGCGTCCGGCACAGATGCTACGACAGCGGGTAACGGACAGCCCAAAGATGGTGGTAGCCTCATTATCGGCGTGCAAGCCGATCCTGTGGTGCTGAATCCAAACTATGCGGGTGACCGGGTAAGTTTGACGATAGATCAGGCGATATTCGCACCTTTGTTTCAGGTCAACAACGGCAAGAAGACATTTTATTTGGCAGATAGCCTGACTCCTTCGGCAGACAAGCTGACTTATACACTTAAACTGAAAAAGGATCTGACTTGGCATGATGGCGAGAAGCTGACAGCTGACGATGTCGTTTTCACCATAAACAAAATTTTGGATGAGAAGCAGCACAGCTTCTTGAGAAGTAATTTTATGGTCAACGGCAAGCCGGTACAGGTGAGCAAGGTTGATGATACGACGGTGGACTTCAAGCTACCTCAGCCAGCCCCGGCTTTTGAGGCGGCACTGGTACAGGTATCCCCGATTCCAAAGCACATTTTTGAGAACGAAGCGGATATTGAGAAAAGTACAAAAAACAACACTCCGGTTGGATCAGGTCCTTTCAAATTTAAGGAGTACAAAACCGGCGAGTACGTTACACTTGAACGGTTCGATAACTATTTTGGCGGCAAGCCGCATCTGGATTCTGTAACATATCGAATTGTTAAAGATTCGAATGCTGCCAATTTGGCCCTGCAAAATGGTGAAATCAATGTAAACTATCTCGACCCGCAAAATGTGGACACCATCAAAGCGACGGATAAGTTTGACATTTTTCCGTACAGCGAAGGTCGTTTGGCTTACCTGATGTTTAATGAGAACAGTGATACAAAGCAATTGAACAAAAAAGAAGTACGTCAGGCGCTCTCTTATGCACTGAATCAGGATGAATTGATCCAGGTATCGTATGGCTCCAAGGATTATGCAGATACTGCAAAATCTGCTTTGACACAGGATGTGCTGTATCACACGAATGATGTTGCATTCTTCAATAATGATGTGAACAAGGCGAAGGAGCTGCTGAAATCAGCTGGCGCTGAAGGGCTGAAGCTGCGCATTATCATTCCGGGCGGCAACAAGGTACAGGAAGCACAAGCGTTGTATATCCAGCAGAAGTTCAAGGATATTGGCGTTCAGCTGGATGTGAACAGCATGGATTCCTCGGCGTGGTCGCAAAAATTTATCGATACGAATGCCAAGGACTTCGACCTGGCGATCAGCGGCTATATCATGGGGTATGACCCTGACGCGTATCGTATTTTGTATAGCACTGGATCATCCTCTAACTATTCGCATTATTCAAACAAAGAAGTGGATAAGTTGCTAGAAGAGGGTGCGGGTGAGTCGGATACGACAAAGCGTGGAGAAATTTATAAAAAAGTACAAGAAATTTTGGCTGATGATGCAGTCATCTACCCGATTGCATACACTAAAACGATTGTGGCCTTCGACAAACAGTATGGCGGTATAGATCAGGCTGTGTTGAAGCCAGTCGTGATTTTCGAGGATTTGTCCAAAATTTATCACAAATAAGACAGGGTTTTCAAAAAATAAGCTGGGGTAACCAGCTTATTTTTTTCGAAAACAAAGGGGAAGGAAAACGTATGAGACAACTCATCGCCAGAAGGCTGCTGCAAGTTATACCGATGCTATTTTTTGTGTCCATCGTCTGCTTCGGCTTGATCAAGCTGGCTCCAGGTGATCCGGTTCTCTCTTTTGTTACACCGAATATGCATCTGGAAGATATTGAACGCATGAGACATAGCTTGGGGCTGGACCAGCCTGCTTATGTACAGTACATATTATGGCTTAAAAAAAGCCTGACAGGTGATCTCGGTTACTCGCTAATTAATCATCAGCCTGTACTGGATCAGATTCTCGACCGTCTCCCGGCGACAGCGGGGTTAATGGGTGCCTCCATCATACTCGCTGTATTGATTGCAATTCCACTTGGTTTGATGGCTGCAGCCAATCGGAATCGCTGGATCGACAAGCTCATTAATCTAATTTCGTACATCGGCATTTCTGTTCCACTGTTCTGGCTCGGTATTTTGCTTATTTATCTGTTTGCGATTTATTTGCATTGGCTTCCAAGTACAGGAATGCGTACGATCGGAACGGACTCAGTGCTGGATGTGATCAAGCATGGCATTTTGCCATGTTTTGTGCTGGCCTTTGGCTTTCTGTCTGTCTATGTGAGGTACATCCGTTCCAGCACGATTACGCAGCTTAAGGAAGAGTATGTGCAGATCCAGTACGCGTTTGGGTCTGGACAACGATTGGTTTTGTTTCGACATGTGCTCAAGCATGTGCTGCTGCCCATCATTACGCTGCTTGGTATGTCGGTGGCCGACTTAGTGGCGGGGGCCATTGTGACGGAGACGGTATTTTCCTGGCCGGGCATTGGCTCGCTGGGCATGACGGCTGTAAAAGGAATGGATTATCCCGTCATTATGGGGATTACTTTATTTTCCGCTCTGCTGCTGATCCTGGGTAATCTGCTTGCAGATATCTTGTACAGCATGGCGGACCCGAGAATTAAATCAACGAGGTGAAAACATGAATCGGAGCAAATGGCGCAACATCGGGATCGAGCTGATGACGAGCAAAATGGGCGCCGTCGCCCTCATACTATTGATCGTATTCTCGCTGGGAGCGATTTTCGCATTTTTATCGCCACAGGACCCGAATAAGCTGAACGTACTGGAGCGCCTCCAGCCACCAGGAGGCGCACACTGGTTCGGAACAGATGATTACGGTCGGGATTATTTCACAAGAGCACTGTATGGCGGCCGTGTATCATTGCTGGTGGGCTTTGCGTCCATGATGATTGCGACCAGTATTGGTGTAGTGGTAGGCATTGTGAGCGGCTATTTTGGCGGGTGGATTGACAACCTGCTTATGCGGATTTTGGAGCTGATCATGTCGATTCCGTCTTTTCTGGTTATATTGCTGCTTAGTGTATTTTTGAAGCCGGGTGTTGGCAATATCATTGTCATTATTGCCCTGCTTATGTGGATGAATATTGCCCGGGTGGTTCGGGCAGAGACGATGACGCTGCGCGAACGGGAGTATGTGCTGTACGCCAAAGCTTCGGGACAAAGTACGTTGGGCATTATTTTAAAGCACATCGTACCCAACCTGATTCCGGTGATTATCGTAGGGGCGACGAACAATATCGCTTCAGCCATTATGATGGAATCGTCACTAAGCTTTCTCGGCTTTGGTGTCCAGCTGCCGAACGCTACGTGGGGCAGTATGCTGAATAATGCCCAAGGTTATATTGCACAAGCGCCGTATATGGCATTGTTTCCGGGACTGCTTATTTTGCTGACCGTGTTGAGCTTTAATGTACTGGGGGATGTACTGCGTGTAGGCTTTGAACCCAAATTAGTAAAACGATGATTCACCGCACAGATCCATTACCAATGGCTCCAAGGCGACAGAAAGGGGCGAAAACACAATGACAGAACATCTGCTATCCGTCGAACAGCTGGAGGTTTCATTCTTCACCCGTGAGGGGGAGAATCAGGCTGTTCGAGGGGTTAGCTTTCATATTGATGCCGGGGAAACGGTAGGAATTGTAGGAGAATCCGGGAGTGGCAAAAGCGTTACAGCGAAAGCGATCATGTCGATGATTGCCCCGCCCGGCAAGCGGCTGAACGGCGATATCCGTTACCGTGGTGAAAGTCTGACTGCGCTGACGGAAAAGCAATGGCGTAAAATACGCGGTAACCAAATTACAATGGTGTTTCAGGACCCGATGACTTCACTGAATCCGGTCAAAAAAGTAGGCTATCACCTGATCGAGGTGATTCGCAGGCACCGAGGACTGAGCAAGGAAGCGGCTACGCAAGCAGCGGTAGAATTGTTACGGCAAGTAGGCATTACCGAGCCGGAGCGCCGGATGAATCAATACCCGCATCAATTCAGCGGAGGGATGCGCCAGCGGGTGATGATCGCGATGGCGCTCTCGTGCAGCCCGGAGCTGCTGATTGCAGATGAGCCGACTACAGCGCTGGACGTGACGATTCAGGCGCAAATTCTGGAGCTGCTCAAGACGCTTAAGCAGCAATCCGATATGGCAATTGCCCTGATCACTCATGATCTGGGCGTTGTGGCCCAGGTATGCAGCCGTGTCATCGTGATGTATGGCGGCATGGTGATGGAAGAGGGGCGCGTGGACGATATCTTCTATCATCCGGGCCACCCGTATACGCAGGGGCTGCTGCGCTCTGTACCCCAGCGTACGAACGGCTTCCGTGAGCGGCTGGTGCCGATTGAGGGCACGCCCCCGGATCTGCTGAACCCGCCGTCAGGCTGTCCGTTCATGGAACGGTGCCCGCATGCGTTTGCTCGCTGTGAGGAGCGGCCGCCGATGGTAGAGCTGCGTCCTGACCAGCGAGCAGCCTGCTGGCTAAACGAGCCGGACGCTGTGCCTGCCGGAGTCTGCGAGACGCCCGAAGCGGGTCACGCGGAAGGAGGGAATGAAGGTGAATGAAGCGTTGAGAGAGGCCAACCATGTGGCGGGTGAGGGTCAGCCCTTGGTGGAGGTTCACCAGCTTAAGAAGCATTTTGTGACCGCAAAAGATTTGTTAGGGCGTAGCTCCGAGGTGCTCAAGGCGGTTGACGGCGTAAGCTTCCAAATCAAGCGCGGCGAGACGTTCGGACTGGTCGGCGAGTCCGGTAGTGGCAAATCAACGATTGGACGCTGTCTGACACGGTTATACGATTATACGGAAGGTACGGTACGCTTTGACGGTCAGGATATTTCCAAGCTGAACGACAAACAGCTCAAGCCGCTGCGTCGGCGTATTCAGAGCATTTTTCAGGACCCGTATTCCTCGCTTAATCCGGGGATGAACGTGCTTGATCTGATTGGTGAGCCGATGGATATTCACAGGCTGCATCAGGGCAGTGAGCGCAAGGATGCTGTAGTGGCTTTACTGGAGAAGGTAGGGCTGAAGCGGGAGCACCTGTACCGCTATTCGCACGAATTTAGCGGCGGACAACGTCAGCGGATTTCCATCGCTCGTGCCTTATCTGTGAATCCCGAGTTCATCGTCTGTGACGAACCGATCTCGGCGCTGGATGTGTCCATCCAGGCGCAAGTCATTAACACGCTGGAAGATCTCCAGCAGGAATTCGGGCTGACGTACCTGTTCATCGCTCACGACTTATCGATGGTGCGGCATATTTCGGACCGAATCGGCGTGATGTATCACGGACAGTTGGTGGAAGTGGCCGACGCAGATGAACTGTATGAGCAGCCCGCTCACCCTTACACGCAGGCGTTGCTCTCCTCCATCCCTGTGCCTGATCCGCGAGCCGCCGGAGAGCGACAGAATAGCTGGGCGCAACCCGACGGTTCGCGGGTATGGGACAAGGACAGCAACGCTGCCGCCGAGCTGAAGGAAATTAGCCCCGGTCATTATGTGGCGTACCCGGTTGGCCGTTAGGTTAAAATCGATTGTACGGTGTACATAACCTAGAGGAGGTAAAAAACGATGACTGAATCGACGAAAAGAGTACGCATTTCCCAGTGGGACGCGCTCATGCTGGAATCTTTGCGTTCATTAGGCTGGTCCCATGAGGAACTCATCCGTCAGGTGCAGCAAAATGAGCTGCCAACAGATGGACAGTTTGATTATACCGAACTGGCCACCGGACTGGCGTCCAAAGAGCCAGAGGTGTTTGTCAGCGCCGTAACAGACGGGTATCAGATCAAATACAATACGATCCGGGGCATTCGTACGTGGATTGCCGTGGCGCTCGGACGTGAGCCTGAGCTGTCTCTGGAGGAAGGAAGCGAAGCTGTCATATCCGAACTGACGCACGCTGAGTATGACCGACTACAGCAGGTGCTGTCGTTAGGCTGGGTCATTCAGGAGGTACGGCCCGCGAGTGGCGATGCCGCAGGATTGTACCTAATTGTACCTGTTGCACAGACGAATTAAATCGTGCAGATGGAGTCATACACTTTATCAGGAATTGAAACGAGCTGACCGAAGAGGCCAGCTCGTTTTTTCATGCGATTCTTTTTCAACATTTTCATACTTGAGAGGATACGGTTTACGACTTGGCACCCCGTTCACAACCATTCTATCCTTTCCCACACGGATATCATTGGTTGAAATGATTATTAGAAAGGTTACATTTTTCACCATATATGACCGATAAGAGTATAATGGCATTTATATTTTATGGGAAATGAGGAAAGGAGATATTTTAAATCGGATGAGTGAACAAGAAATACATAGGAGTGAATGTGAAGGTGGAGGTGGGACGATCGTCGCTGAACCGAACGCAGCTCCACCGCGCCCACAAAGAATTATTTTGACCTTGGTTGCAGGCTTGGTTTTATTGATCTTTAGTTTCTCCCTGTCGCTAACCACAGGTATATTCCCTATCAGCTATGCAGAATTATGGGAAGTGTTGTTTTCCTCCAATCCTGATCCTATATTGAAGGAAGTTGTATACCAAACTCGTCTGCCGTTTGCCTTGGATATGTTATTGCTTGGAGGATGTTTGGCCTTTTCAGGAACTCTCTTACAATTACGAACAGCTAATCGGTTTGCATCACCCACCTTAACCGGACTTATGCCTGGGGCAATGGTGGGGCTATGTATTGTCCTTTTACTTGGAATGAATATAGATTCCTTTGGTAGTATGGCCCTTTGTATTGCAGGGGCGGTGTTTGGGGGATTCATTGTATTTACATTGAATAAAATGCATTTCATTCGTGGACGGTCTGAGGGGGTCCATTTATTTATGATTGGTTTCATTATTGATGTTGCCCTTCGTTCAATCTCTGGGTTTATTGTGCTACTTGGAGAAAATCAGCAAGAGTGGGCAATTTCTGTGGGAGGCTGGGGAATAAGGGAAGGATCGTTCACGTTTTGGCTTGCCTTGGTTACACTTCTCGTTGCAGGATCTGTCTTCGCATTCCCCAAGCAGCTTAGACCCCTGTACATTCCCTTTGCAATTGTGTTGACCGCTGCTACAGTGTGGGCATGTGGCACTATCGGATATATAGGGCTTATTGTCCCGAATTT
This sequence comes from Paenibacillus ottowii, assembly GCF_050516475.1. Lineage (NCBI taxonomy): Bacteria > Bacillati > Bacillota > Bacilli > Caryophanales > Paenibacillaceae > Paenibacillus > Paenibacillus ottowii. Next base: position 5,094,426 of record NZ_CP191577.1, read on the forward strand.
CATGCGTTTCATGATAGGAAACCGTTCGCGGCTTCTCATGTTGGGCTCCATCCTTTGGGGGGGAGGCCTATTGATGCTGGTCAAGGTCATTTCCGCTAGAATCAACGAGCCGGTTGGGATTCCCTTAACCCCGGTGCTGGCCTGTATCGGCATTCCCTTCTTGATCTTTATGGTGTGGAGAGAATGGAAAAGGAGCTCTCTGCTTGAGAAGTACTAGATATCAAATGATGTAATATTTACCACACGGCTGGGCTGTTATCATACTGCTCTACCAACTCATCATACTCTCTTTTTTATGCTATATTTTATACGTAAATAAATTAATCAGAGGGTTGAGGTGCAGCATGACATCAATGACTATTGTCGAATCATCCGTCAAACCAGGATTAACAGCTTTTCAGGCAAGTGCTGAAGATCAGGCTGAAGTTCACGAATTAATTTTAAAGACGGCTAGATGGCTGCACAGCAAGGGTTCCACGCAATGGGGCAAATTACTAAGAGGAGAAGATGACCACAATCTGGGCGGCGCTATTGCACGCGGAGAAGTGGTTATTTTCCGAGCGTCAGAGGATCATCGCTTGGCGGGTGCAGTGATCTTGCAGCAGCAGCCCAGTGCTTGGGATAGTAGGCTGTGGGGGTTAGAGGAGACAGATTCCGAGGAAGGAACTTCCGTATATCTGCATCGTTTGGTTGTAGATCGAGATAATAGTGGGAAGGGACTGGGTCGTGAGCTTATGCAGTGGATTGAGCAAGGCATCCGTTTTGCAGGCAAGGATCGAATCCGTCTAGACTGTATTGCGGGCAATGACAAGCTTAGCGGGTTTTACAAACAATGCGGCTATACTTATATGGGCGAAACGAATGGCTATAACACTTTTGAAAAGATGCTAATCAATTCATAGAAAACGGAATTATAGCTGTAGGAATACAAAAGAAGGAGGCAGGTAATCTGCATTCTTCTTTTTTTGTTGCACCCAAAAGAAAAAAAATTATTTAAAAATGAAAATGGGGATATCGCAATTCCCCCTTCTACATATGATGATAGGGAAAGTTTTGTAAGCGCTTCAATATAAATGGGTATACAACCATGCGAAGCTACAGGAGGCGGTTAAGATGGACAATTACATGAGCTGGATAAAAGTTGGATTTTTCCTCAGCGTTCTGTTATTACTTGCAGCGGCATGCAGCACTTCTCCCAAAATAGAAAACACAGATGGGCAAAAAGTACGGCTTACGATGCAGGCTTGGGGGAATCCGGCGGAGGTGAAGGTGTATCAGCGGGCCCTGGATGCATTTGAAAAGGAAAATCCGAATATCGAGGTTAAGCTGGTACCTGTACCGGGAGACCAATATGAGCAAAAGCTGTTGACACAGCTACAGGGAAGCCGCGGGCCGGATGTCTTTTATTCCTATGAATCGACGATGGCACGTTTGATCGGAGCAAAACAGGTGCAGCCTTTGGGCGAATTTCTAAAAAGTGAGGCAAGTGACGTGAAGGCTGAGGATTTCCCGGAAGGATTATGGGGCCCGGCCAAGCGTGATGGGGAAATCTATGGGGTTACTCCTGACTCCAACCCGATGGTTATGTACTACAACAAAAAGGTATTTAAGGAAGCAGGCGTGAAGACACCGCAGGAATACTATGACGAGGGCAAGTGGAACTGGGACGCCTTTGAGGAGGTTACCTCCAAGCTGAAGGCGGCTGGAAAGCAGGGCTATATTGCGGAAAACTGGTGGGCACACTGGTATTCATGGGTGTGGTCGAATGGTGGCCGGATTTTTGATGAACAAGGCAAATATGTGCTGGACCACAATGAAAAGGGCAAGGAAGCCTTCGCTTTCATGCACGATATGGTGAAAAAGGGAAACGCGGTATACCTCGGTTCGCTTCCGAAAGGGCAGGGGGCAGATGCGATGTTCATGTCCAATCAGGTCGGCATGCTGGCGGCGGGAAGATGGCTGGAGCCTTTGTTTAGCCAAAACAAAAGCCTCGACTTTGATTATATCTATTGGCCCTCCAACACTGGCAAAAATGAACCTGTTGCCATTCCGGTTGCATATGTAGCTGTCAACAAAAATAGCCCGCATGTGCAAGAAGCGATGAAGCTGGCAGCCTTCTATGTCTCTGTGAAAGGGCAGGAGGCACGGCTGGTCGAAGGTGGAAATGCCATGGGTACACTTGCCGCCGCAGATGAGAGCATTATGAAAAAGGCAAAAATTGAGCATTCAAGCTATTTGACCGAGGGACGTGATAAAGGTCACGCTTATGGTTCTGCATTGGCTTATGACGCACAGGTGCCGGGGTTGAACTCGGATATCACGGAAACCATTGACTTGATGTTCTTGGGCAAGCAGGATGCTGCGACAACCATTGAAAAGTTGAATCAGATCATATCCAAGGCGATCAAGTAAACACGGGATGGACCGTGGCCGGGGAGGAAGGTGACAAGATGCACAAAAAGCATCAAGCGCTGTGGGGCTATCTATTCATTGGCCCCCAGTTTCTTGGTTTGTTATGTTTTTCGCTGCTGCCCTTGCTATATGCATTTTACTTAAGCTTTGTCAATTGGGATGGTTTTGGCGTACCTTTGTTTGTCGGCTTGGACAATTTTAAAGGTCAATTATCTGATCCTGATTTTTGGAAGGCACTCATCAATACGATGTATTATATGGTGCTGGTCATCCCGGTGGGGATTGTGCTGGCTCTGCTCGTAGCCATCGTGCTCAATAAAGTGAAGGGCCGGGAAATCTATCGTTTATTTTTTTTCATGCCTGTTGTAACCAGTTCGGTATCGGTTGGGGTCATCTGGATGTGGATACTGAACGGTGAATTCGGTATTTTCAACCACCTGCTGCGAGCGATTGGGATTGCAGGCCCGATGTGGCTGACCGATACGCATTGGGTGATCCCGTCGATTGCTCTACTTAGCATATGGCTGGGATTGGGGTACAATATGGTTATTTTTTTGGCAGGGCTTCAGGGCATCTCCAAAACCTATTACGAGGCAGCCGAGATTGACGGGGCGAGCAAGTTCCAACAGTTAAGGTATATTACATTGCCGCTATTGTCGCCAACGACCTTTTTTGTGACCATCATGATGGTCATCAGCTCTTTTCAGGTGTTCGATCAGGCGTTCGTCATGACGAACGGCGGACCGGCCAAAGCCAGCTATACGCTTGTGTATCACATTTACGATCAGGCGTTCATTGATTTCACGATGGGAGAAAGTGCGGCAGCGGCGATGATTTTATTCGTAATCATTCTCATATTTACACTGCTGCAATTCAAAATGCAAAAGAGGTGGGTGCACTATGGAGATTAGTTGCAGAGGCAGGGTGTTCCTGCGCCATGTGCTGCTCGCTGTCGGCTCTTTAATCATGTTTTTTCCATTTCTATGGACCATCCTCAGTTCGCTAAAGGATATCTCTCAAATTTTTGTCGTTCCGCCGCAATGGATTCCCGATCCGTTCGTATGGAGTAACTATCCAGCTTCGCTGGAGGCGATGCCTTTTGTGCAGGCGTACATGAACAGCTTTTACATTACGTTTATCATTGTGACAGCAACGTTGATTAGCGCGTCTATGGCGGCGTATGCTTTTGCTAAAATCCGTTTTCCGGGTTCGGATATATTGTTTATATTGTTCCTCGCTACGATGATGGTGCCTAAGCAGGTGACAATGATTCCGTTATACCTGGTGATGGATCGTATTGGTTGGCTGGATACGCATTGGTCGCTAATCGTGCCTGGGGCCTTGTTTAATGCATTCGCGGTATTTTTGCTCCGTCAATTCGTCATGGGTATTCCGCGCGATCTGGAGGAAGCAGCAGTCATGGACGGGGCGGGATACATTCGCATTTACTGGAGTGTCATTCTGCCACTCATTCGTCCAGCTTTGGCGGCGATTGGAATTTTCACCTTTTTGGGTGCCTGGAACAGCTTTCTTGATCCGCTGATCTATCTCAATACACCAGAGAAATTTACGGTTCCGCTTCTGCTCAACAATTTCAAAGGACTATATACCGCCGATTGGTCACTGATGATGGCAGGTACCACCATCTCTGTCGTCCCGGTGCTCATCGTTTACATCATCGCTCAAAAGCAAATTATTGAAGGCATTACCTTAACAGGCATCAAGGGGTAGGGGCGTTTTCCCTACTCCTTTTTGTGTGCCTTTCGGTACTGTAACGGAGTATGTCCGGTGAAATGCTTGAATACACGCCCAAAGTGAGCGATGCTGTCAAAGCCCGTTTTTTCAGCAATGGTGGTCACTTTCCAGTCTGTTTCCTTCAAATATGTCCGAGCCTGCTGGACCCGCACATCCTGAAGATACTCGACCAGAGTAAAGCCAGTGGTCTGCTTGAAAATGCGGCACAGATACGTGCTGCTAATATAAAAATGTCCTGCCAGTTGCTCCAACGACAGCTTCTCGGCATAGTGGTCATGCAGGTACTCAATCACCGAGTACACACGTTGCTGCTGCTCGCTACGTTCCGGTGCTATGGCGTCAGGAGCCGTTGATTGTATACGGCGGATTCGGATCAGCAGCTGGATCAATAGGCTTTGAAGATACATATGACGGTAGGCATGCTCTTGATGGTATTCATCCAGCATTTGCTGGAACAAATGCTCCAGCTCGCGTTGTTCCTGCGCGGAGGGGCGAAGCAAAAAGCTTTTTTCAGGCAAAAGCAGGTGGCTCTGATCGCCGGATGGAGTGACAGGCGTGGACGAGGCTACAAACGCCTCATCAAAGTTGATCAAAATTCGCTCATGGCTGTCGCTCCCCTTGTTACTCGTACGGTGAAAATCATGTTTGCTGATCCAGATTAGATCGCCCTTTTGTAACGCGTATACACGCTGATTAATGTAGTAGTAGCGCTCTCCTGCCAGCAGATAATAGATTTCATGCGCTTGATGGACATGGTCGGCAGACATGCTAAACGGCACCGTCCGAAGCGCTTGCTCGATGGCAAAAAAGGGTGTAGCAATCATAGCAGCGTTCTCCTTTATGAAGGCGTTCATGAGGATAATATATGCATACTTTTTGGATGAATTCACAATAAAGGTGAAGATTTCGCTCTTTCTTATACTATAAAATGTAAGTAATTCATGTAAAGGGTGTGAACCAATTGGCTAAAATCAAATATGCACTTGTAGGCACTGGTGGAAGAGCTGAATTTTTTTACGGTGAAGTTGTTACCGTTTTCAAAGATACATCGGAGCTGGTTGCGTTCTGTGACGTCAATCAGACGAGAATGGATTATGCCAATCGGCTGTTGCAGGAGAAATACGAGCACCAACCGATTCCGACTTATAAAGCTCACGAATTTGAACGGATGATCGCGGAGACGAGGCCGGATATCGTCATCGTCACTACCATTGACCGGGTGCATCATCGGTATATTATCCGGGCGATGGAACTGGGCTGTGATGTCATTTCCGAGAAGCCGATGACGGTCGACGAGGACAAATGCCAGGATATTCTGGATGCCATAGATCGCACGGGACGGAAGCTGCGCGTCACCTTTAACTATCGTTACGCCCCGCATAATACGAAAATTCGTGAAGTTATCATGAACGGGACGCTGGGTGACATCTTGTCAGTCAATTTTGAATGGCTGCTGAATACCCAGCATGGCGCGGATTATTTCCGCCGCTGGCACCGGGACAAGCGCAATAGCGGCGGTCTGCTGGTGCACAAATCGACGCATCATTTTGATCTGATGAACTTCTGGCTTGGCTCGAAGCCGGAGACGGTGTATGCAATGGGGGATTTAAGATTTTACGGCCGGGAGAATGCGGAGCAGCGAGGCGTGACGGAGTTCTATCAACGGGCTTACGGCAGCAAGGCTGCGGAAAATGACCCTTTTGCCTTACACCTGGATCGTAACGAGCATCTAAAAAGCATGTATTTGGATGCGGAGCATGAGGATGGGTATATACGCGATCAAAGCGTTTTTGGCGACAATATCAGCATCGAGGATACACTGAGTGTCATGGTGAAGTACCAGAATAAAACGGTAATGAACTACTCACTGAACGCTTATATGCCTTGGGAGGGCTTTATCATCGTATTTAACGGCACCAAGGGAAGGATGGAAGTTCGGGTATCCGAGCAATCCTATGTTAACTCCGGTGGCAGCAAGGCAGAGGAGGGAGCGTTAAAGGAGAAAACCATCACGATTTATCCTCACTTTGCAGCGCCTTACGAGGTTGAAGTAGAGGAAGGCGTGGGGGGACATGGCGGAGGAGATCCGGTCATGCTGCGGGATATTTTCAATAAGCCGGCAGAGGATCGGTTTCATCGTGCGGCTTCCCATATTGACGGCGCATGGTCCATTTTAACAGGCATCGCCGCCAACCGCTCTATGCGCACAGGCCAGCCAGTGAAGGTAGAGCAACTGGTGCGATTATAACGGTTGTAGGTAGGCAGTAGCTTTAATAACAGGAAGCCCCATCTCTAACCAGAGGGACGAGGGGGCTTCTTGTTTGTATTTAAAGATAGTAAGAACCTTATATCTTAGGATACTATATTTTATTATTTATCGGCCTTCAGCTCACGGGTTCCCAGTTGTTGTACAGGACGATGGTTATCGGGAAAAATGGCAGCAAACTGATTAATTTGGTCTGCCGACATTTCAATAGGCTGCTCTAACACCGTCCAATTCACATGCTCTGTGCATGGCGGGGTAGTCAGCGACCCGTTGTAGCGAACGGAGTGCAGGTCTTTTGGCAGCAGGGTGGCAAGATTTATTTCTCCCTCCAAGTTTGCTTCTTGAGAGGTATCCTTTGGAAGTTTGGACCAAATGCGGCTGAAAGCTTGATTTTCTTTGCCCTTTTGAATAAGGACGCCTAAGACAGCTGTGCTTCCGCTATCGCTTTGATGAACAAAATGAAGCTCCATTTCAGCATTTTTGCCATCTATTTGGTGTTCGCTTGGATGATGAAAATGAAACTGCTTTAGTGTGAATTTAGTGCCGTCTACGACAATATCGTTGCTGGGACTAGTGGCATTGACTTGGATGGTATGTCCATTATTCAATATGGATAATTTGGTGGTAGAATAATGAACTTGCAGCGGTTGCTGCGTATGCGAATCTTTCAGATGGGAATGCTCTATGTTGATGGGAGACTGTTCCTGACCATTACCACAAGCGACAAAATCCTTTTCCAGCTCCCCCCAATGCTCGGGTCCTTCATCTCCTTCGTAAGACCAGTGCGCGCTTTTCTGGACAACTGCATGAGCATTATTAGCGGATGACGAGGTTGCGCTAGGAACACTAGAAGTAGCGGATGGTGTACATCCTGTTACTGACAACCCCAAGATGATGGAAAATATGCTGAATAAGCAACCTCTCCAGTGTTTTTTCATGTTTCTATATCCTTCTTCCAAATAGAGTATGTGAAACTTTTTACATTGTAAATTACTGTACAAAGTTCCTGCAAGGGTACAAAGACTTAGGAAAAAGCTAGAAATGGTTGCTTATGATTACCGGGGTGTAGAGAAAGTAATGGAGAAGTGAAATATTTGTTTGTCCTCTTTGGGGGAAGTAACTATAATAGTGGGGTGTTCATTACAAAATAATTCCATATCTACTCAAAGGAGAGATCTACATGAAAGCAGCCATTGTTACAAAAGACAAGAAAGTTAGTGTAGAAGAGAAACCTTTGCGCTCCCTGAAACATGGAGAAGCGTTAGTCCAAGTTGAATATTGTGGGGTTTGCCACACAGATTTACACGTGAAAAATGCAGATTTCGGTGATGTTACAGGCAGAGTACTGGGACATGAAGGTATTGGTAAAGTCATTGAATTAGGTGAAGGAGTAACCAGTCTTAAAATTGGCGATCGCGTAAGCATTGCCTGGATGTTCGAAAGCTGCGGTCACTGCGAATATTGTTTAACTGGACGGGAAACTTTGTGTCGTGAAGTTAAAAATGCCGGATATACGGTAGACGGTGCAATGGCAGAACAATGTATTGTCACAGCTGACTATGCGGTCAAAGTACCAGACAATCTTGATCCTGCCGCTGCAAGCAGCGTAACTTGCGCAGGGGTTACAACATATAAAGCTGTTAAAGTAAGTGATATCAGACCAGGTCAATGGATCGGTATCTTCGGTATTGGCGGCTTGGGTAACCTGGCTGTACAATACGCCAAAAATGTATTTAATGCTAAAGTTGTAGCCTTTGATATCAGTGATGAAAAACTCGAACTGGCCAAGAAAATTGGTGCTGACTATATTGTTAACAGCATGAAGGAAGATCCAGTCGCCCGAGCTAAGGAATTAACGAACGGTGCTGGTCTGGATGCAACCGTAGTTACTGCTGTTGCCAAAACGCCTTTCAATCAAGCCATTGACGTTGTGAAAGCTGGCGCACGTGTCGTAGCTGTAGGTCTTCCAACCGATAAGATGGATCTGGACATTCCGCGTCTGGTTCTGGACGGCATTCAAGTAATCGGCTCCTTGGTTGGTACTCGTGAAGACCTTAAAGAAGCGTTCCAGTTCGCTGCCGAAGGTAAAGTTGTTCCTCTTGTGCAAAAGCGTCCACTTGAAGACATCAATGAAATCTTCGAAGAGATGGAGCATGGCAAAATCCAAGGACGTATGGTCATCGATTTCACTAAATAAAATGATGTCCCATTCGTGACTTTGGGAAGTCCAAGAGAGAAAGCGCCTGCTGATCCACTGCAGACGCTTTCTTTGCATTACAGCTTATTCAGAATATTATCCTCCAAAACCGCCGATTTATCCCCGTATTCTTTAATGATATGTCTTTCTCCCCAGGCACACAGAGAATCCAGAATGCCTTTCAGACTACATCCATATTCACTAAGCTCGTACTCTACTTTAGGTGGAACCTGGTTATAGCTAATCCGATTGACAATGCCGTCCTCTTCTAATTCACGCAGCTGCTGAGTCAGCATTTTTTGTGTTATAGAAGGCATCATTCGCTTTAATTCACTTGTCCGCATTTTTCCGTGGGTCAAGTGACACAGAATCACACATTTCCATTTTCCCCCGATCACCTCTAATGTTGCTTCAACAGAGATATTGTATTTTTTCTTTCCCACTGCCGATCCCTCCGTGTATGTCGCCTCTAGGGTACTTTTTGGTACCTATATCACTAAAAAGTACGTACTGTTCATAATGAATTGAATACCTCATAATAACATCTGCTGGTCCAAGATTACTATAGATAGGAGTGAAAAACATGTCGCCAGAATCCAAACGAAGTATCTGGCCTTTACTGGCTTTAGCCGTAAGCGCCTTTGCTATTGGGACAACTGAGTTCATCAGCGTAGGACTGCTTCCCCTGATCGCTGAAGACTTGCACATATCCGTAACGATGTCCGCACTAACTGTAACGCTGTATGCATTAGGGGTTACTATCGGGGCGCCTGTGTTGACCTCATTAACATCGAGCGTTCCTCGTAAAACGCTGCTGCTGTGGATCATGATTGTGTTTATAGCAGGCAACAGCCTTGCCGCAGTCTCTAGCGGAATTACCCTGCTGCTGATTGCACGTATCATCTCGGCGTTCTCCCATGGAGTGTTCATGTCCATCGGGTCCACCATCGCAGCCGACCTTGTTCCCGATGATCGGCGGGCGAGTGCAATTTCGATTATGTTCTCCGGCTTGACCGTAGCCACCGTCACAGGAGTGCCGTTGGGCACCTACGTTGGGCAGCAATGGGGTTGGCGGGTTGCATTTATGGCGATTGTGGTCGTCGGTGTTGTGGCACTCATCGCTAACCTGATCCTGCTGCCCTCTACGCTGCGAAAGGGAAATAAGACCCCATGGGGTGAGCAGGTCAAACTGATTAGGAATGGTCGCTTGCTACTTGCATTTATCATTACTGCCTTGGGATACGGAGGCACGTTCGTCGTGTTTACTTATTTATCTCCATTACTTCACGACATAACCGGTTTTGGGCAAAATACAGTAACGTTCATTCTCCTGTTGTATGGAATAGCCATTGCTATCGGGAATGTTATCGGTGGAAAAGCTGCAAATCGCAGGCCGCTTTCAGCTTTATTTTATATGTTTCTGGTTCAAGCTGTGATCCTGTTCCTGCTGTGGTTTACCGTACCATTCAAAACGGCAGGGCTAATGACAATTTTCTTTATGGGCTTGCTTGCGTTTATGAATGTGCCGGGTCTACAGGTATATGTAGTTATGCTAGCCGAACGTTTTGCACCCAAAGCGGTCGATGTCGCCTCGGCTGTTAATATTGCGGCCTTCAACGCAGGGATCGCAATCGGAGCATATGTGGGAGGCATTGTGACGGATTCACTAGGTCTTATGCATACAACTTGGGTCGGTGGGGTAATGGTTTTGGTGGCGGTTCTACTGACAGCCTGGAGTCGTATGCTTGAAAAAAGGGATACAACCGCCTTGGTAGGCTAAAACTTTTAAAAAAACAGAGAGGAAGATACAAAATGACACAAAACCTACAGAGCACTACAACATTGCACAACGGAGTCCACATGCCTTGGTTTGGCATCGGGGTATTTAAAGTAGAAGAAGGCTCAGAGCTGGTCAATGCTGTAAAGGCTGCTGTAAAGCATGGCTACCGTAGTATAGATACAGCGGCAATCTATGCAAATGAAAACAGCGTGGGACAAGCTATTCAGGAGGCCCTGTCGGAGAATAATCTGTCCAGAGAAGACCTGTTCGTCACGTCCAAAGTGTGGAATGCAGATTTAGGCTATGAAGAGACCCGAGCGGCTTATGAAGCAAGCCTGAACAAACTGGGACTGGACTATCTCGATCTTTACCTGATTCATTGGCCGGTTCAAGGGAAGTACAAAGAAGCCTGGAGAGCCTTGGAGTCCTTGTACAAAGAAGGACGGATTAAGGCCATCGGAGTCAGCAACTTCCAAATTCATCATTTGGAAGACCTCATGAAGGATGCAGAAATCAAGCCAATGGTCAATCAGGTGGAATTTCACCCGCAATTAACCCAAAGCGAGCTGCTACAATTTTGTCAAAAGAACAACATCCAGATGGAAGCCTGGTCCCCGCTTATGCAAGGCCAGCTGCTGGATCATCCGGTACTGCAAGAGATCGCACACAAGCACGGAAAAACGGTAGCTCAAGTGATTTTACGCTGGGATATACAGCAGGGAGTCGTGACGATTCCCAAGTCCACCAAGGCGCATCGAATCGTCGAAAATGCTGATATTTTTGACTTTGAATTGACGCGTGAGGATATGGATCGAATTCAGGCGTTAAATGCCAATCTTCGGGTAGGTCCAGATCCGGATAACTTCGATTTTTAAATTCCAGTTCTTTATGAAACGCCGTTTCCTTCTTCACTGAAGGGGCGGCTTTTTGTGTATGAGGAATCTGGGGCTACAGCAATCCAATCCCGCCATATGGTATTATAGAATAATATGAAATGAGAAGTTTTGGACGCTTGTGAAAATGAAAATCTCCGGGGGACCTCATGAATAAGACGATTGCAGATATAGCCCAAATGGCTGGTGTATCCAAGAGCACGGTATCCCGTTTTTTGAACGGCGGGTCTGTCAGCCTGGATACGAAGCGTAAAATTGAAAAGGTGGTCAAAGCCACGGGGTATGTGCCCAATACCTTTGCCCAGAGTCTAAAGGCAAAACGAACCAACATTATCGGAACCGTTGTGCCACGGCTGGATTCTTTTGCAACATCCCATACGTTAATGGGGATTGATGAGGAGCTGCGTTCCCAGCATTACCAGATGCTGATCTCGAATACGAGTCAGGATGTAAAACGTGAAATCGAAGCGATCTATGAATTCGCACGGCAAAAAATTTCAGGCATCATCCTGCTGGCTGCTCAAATTACAGACGACCATCTGACCGCGATTCGAGACATCAGTATTCCGGTATTGCTGGTAGGTCAACAGCATGAGCAGATCCATAGCCTTATCCATGATGATTATCGTGCCGGATACGATATCGGTGCATATGTCCTGTCGCAGGGCCACCGTGAAATTGCCTATGTCGGGGTTACTGAAAGAGATGTTGCTGTCGGTGTGCAGCGCAAAGAGGGTTTTAGGCAGGCTGTACGCGATGCATTGCCTGCTGCATGTTATACGGACGAGGAAATGCGAGCCGCCGGGTATGATATACGGTACTATGAAACCGGGTTTAAAATGTCCGATGCACGGATTGCCGCATCCACCATCTTGGACCAATTCAAGCCATCGTTAATGGTGTGTGCTACAGATAATATCGCGCTTGGGGTAATCAACGCGGCTTATTCCAAAGGAATTACCATCCCGTCAGACTTGTCGGTAACTGGCTTTGGAGGATACGATATCACGGAGGTCATTCACCCTGCGCTAACAACTGTTCAATATCCGTATATGGAGGCTGGACGTGTAGCAGCACAAAATATTGTACGGCTGGTAGAACATAAAACGGTAGAGCCAGTGACGGTCATGGATTATTCCCTTATTGAAAGAGAAAGCGTTGACAAACGCTGAACAGGTGGATTATAATTTCTTCGAAACCGGTTCCATTGCACTCTTGTACAATTGGAATCGGTTGCAAATCCATGGATGAGTATTTTTTTTAATCATATGGGAACCGGTTCCGGTCCAATATTTTCTTTGTCTTGGAACCGGTTCCTTAAATCAAAGTTTTTAAAAAATGAGGTACACCTATGAAAATGACAAGAGAACAAAAGTATCGACTAATTGAGCAGGCAGAGCCCGGTGAAATAGCGAGCTTGCAGAAACAGGTGGAGCAATGTCCGTGGCGACAGTCGTTTCATATCCAGCCACCGACAGGTTTGCTTAATGATCCGAATGGATTTTCATATTATCAAGGTGAATACCATTTATTTTATCAGTGGTTCCCGCTCGGAACAGATCACGGGATGAAATATTGGTATCATTTGAAATCCAAAGATTTGGCCACATGGATTAGTGCAGGCATTGGTATCACACCTGGAGACCATTTCGACTCGCATGGGGCATATTCCGGCAGTGCGCTGGAGCATGAGGGCAAGTTATACATGATGTATACAGGAAATACACGAGACGAAAACTGGATCAGACATCCTTATCAATGCATGGCTGTCATGGATGAGAGCGGTCATATTACCAAGTGGGAGCATCCTGTTATAGACCATGTGCCAGAAGGCTATACAGACCATTTTCGTGATCCCAAGCTATGGAAGGACGGCGATAGTTTCTATTGTGTGATTGGTGCCCAGCGAACGAACTCAACGGGCTGCGTTGTCCTTTACCGTTCAACCGATCTTCATACTTGGCAGTTCGAAGGGGAACTGAGAACAGGGTTGGAATCGTTCGGATATATGTGGGAATGTCCAGATTATTTTGAACTGAACGGAGCGGGTGTCTTGGTCTTTTCTCCACAGGGCTTGGAGCCTTCCGGGGATGAAAACCACAATATTTATCAATCAGGCTACGTCATCGGGAAACTGCTGGATGCAGAGACAAGAACACTGGAGCACGGCGCATTCCATGAACTTGACCGGGGCTTTGACTTCTATGCACCGCAGACGATGATTGACCCGCAGGGACGGCGGATTATGGTGGCTTGGATGGGGCTGCCGGATATCGAATATCCGACAGATCCAAATGGATGGGCCCATTGTCTGACGTTACCGAGAGAACTTACGCTTCATGAGGGAAAACTCTTGCAACGGCCAATTCCGGAACTAACCACATTGCGTAGAAATAGAGAGGATCGGGTAGCTGATACGTTGTCCTCAGAAAGCAAAACCTATGAAGGATTTAAAGGTACAGCGTATGAGCTGATCTGTGAAGTAGATCTTTTGGATGCGAATGCATTTGGTATCGAATTCCGTGCGAGTGAGACTCAGAAAACGGTGATAAAGTATAACGCCGTCAGCCGTAAACTTGTATTGGACCGTTCGCAATCGGGCGAGTCTGTAGCCAATGAATATGGTGAAGTACGGCAGTGTGCATGGGATAAAGATCATCTCAAACTTCATTTGTTTGTAGATACATCTTCGGTGGAGATTTTCGTAAATGATGGGGAAGAAGTGTTCACCAGTCGTATATTTCCGCACCCAGAGAGTGACGAAATACGCTTTTTTGCCGACAAGGGAGAGGCTCTCTTCCAAGCGGTAAAATGGGATTTTACATGAGCGGCTAATTCAACAAGTGGATCGTTAATCAGCAAACATAACGGAAATGAACGAGAGGATGAACATCATGGCGGAAAACAGAGAAATAGCTAAAGAAGTGATCGAAGCGATCGGTGGAAAAGAAAATATCGCCTCCTTTGCTCACTGTGCGACACGCTTGCGGATTATGGTGCATGACAAAGAAAAGATTGATCAGTCTAAAGTAGAGGAGATCGACAAGGTCAAAGGTGCTTTCTTCAATTCAGGTCAATATCAGATTATTTTTGGTACAGGTACGGTAAACCGGATTTTTGAAGAGGTTGAGAAGCTCGGTGTGACAGGTACCTCTAAAGAAGAGGTCAAGAGTCAGGCGAAAAAGGAGGGCAACGTCTTCCAGCGCTCGATCCGTACCTTTGGCGATGTATTTGTACCGATTATTCCTGTGCTGGTCGCTACGGGGCTGTTCATGGGGCTGCGCGGTTTGCTCACTCAGCCGCAAATTCTTGCTCTGCTCGGCATGACGCCGCAGGATATTTCACCTAACTTTTTATTATATACACAAGTTTTAACGGATACGGCTTTTGCTTTTCTACCGGCACTAGTTGCATGGTCAGCCTTTAGAGTATTCGGCGGCAGTCCGGTACTAGGTATCGTTCTCGGTCTGATGCTGGTAAACCCGGCCCTACCCAACGCATATAGTGTTGCGGACGGCTCGGCCCACCCGTTGACGATGTTCGGTTTCATTCCTGTCGTCGGTTATCAAGGCTCGGTATTGCCAGCCTTCTTCGTCGGCTTGATCGGAGCCAAGCTGGAACGGGCGCTGCGCAAACGGGTGCCTGAAGCGCTGGACCTGATTCTTACACCATTTTTAACACTGTTGATTATGATCACCTTAGGACTGTTTGCTATCGGTCCAGTGTTCCATTCACTTGAAGAATGGGTGCTGCATGGAACAACATTTGTACTGGATTTGCCTTTCGGTATTGCAGGGATTATCATCGGCTTTTTGCATCAGATTATCGTCGTTACAGGTGTGCATCATATTTTTAACTTTCTGGAGATCCAACTGCTTGAAAAGAACGGCGTAAATGCCTTCAATGCTATTATTACCTG
This sequence comes from Paenibacillus ottowii, assembly GCF_050516475.1. Taxonomy (NCBI): domain Bacteria; kingdom Bacillati; phylum Bacillota; class Bacilli; order Caryophanales; family Paenibacillaceae; genus Paenibacillus; species Paenibacillus ottowii. The sequence goes on from NZ_CP191577.1 coordinate 5,109,648, forward strand.
CGCTATGGCTGCCCAGGGTGCTGCTTGTCTGGCAGTTGGTCTGAAAACGAAGGACAGCAAGCTGAAAGCGTTGGCCCTTCCTTCTTCGTTCTCCGCTTTCCTGGGGATTACAGAGCCAGCTATCTTCGGGGTCAACCTGAGATATATGAAGCCTTTTGTCATGGGTCTCATCGGCGGGGCGGTTGGTGGTTTTATTGCTTCAGTCTTGCATTTGGCGGCTACAGGGATGGCAGTTACAGTGATTCCAGGTACGTTGCTTTACATGAACCATCAGCTTCCGTTTTATATTTTGGCGAACTTGGCTGCGATGGCTGTATCTTTTGTCTTGACTTGGATGTTTGGGTTTAACGATAAAATGCTGGAGAAAGTCAAAACAGCAGGTTCCTCCAATTAATATCATCCCGTCAGCACAAATACACGCAGATTCATGCGCGTAGTATAAATATAATGGTCGCTTCTACATGAACTCCATGTGGGGCGACCATTTTTTCTAACTACGGAGTTTAGCTTCAGGCTATCAGATCAGACAATGGAGGAACGCTCATGTAGAAACTCCGACGGGGAACAGCCTGTTAAGCGTTTGAAGATTCGATGAAAATAAGACACATCACTATATCCCACGTACTCTGAAATCTCACGAACCGTTAGCCGAGACTCCGTTAACATGTAGATGGCGGTTTTAATACGTTGCGTATGTACATGCTCGCTGATCGTTTGGCCTGTAACCTCCCGCAGCAGTGTCGCGGCATAATTGGGGGTTTTGCGGATGGCATCGCCAAGCTCTTCTTTGGTTACCTTTTCCCTGTAGTGATTCTGAATGTACTGTTTCATATGTTCTACATGCCGTTCTTTATCGCAAGGAGCGGTACCTTTGTCCCATTCCTGGTTCATATAAATCATGGCTTCGGTCAATAGACAGTCAGCCATCAGGGCGTAGTAGCTTGGGTGTTCTGTCCATTGATAATACATCGATTTGATCCGTTCATGCAGCATATCGTAACATCCTGGTTTGATCCATAACGGCTGGTCTGTATTCAGTATGGGGAGTGTGCTGTTCGTACATGTTTTGCGGCAATGTATCACATACTTGGTATGGAAAAGCGTAGGAATGCTCTTGCCATAGTAATTCAGATGACGGGGTAAAAGCAGGGCTTCACCCTTGCCCAGAATGATCTTGCTATCGTTCACCCAATATACACATTTGCCAAAGGTGACCAAAATGAACAGCAAGTCATCGTTGTCGGTATTTGCACCAGCCTTTTCATACCAGTCTACGCCATTGTCCTGCCGTATACTCGTCAATGTAATCACGAAACTCACTCTCCAATGTCTTCAACATTCATCATACTGTAGTACATCCATCATACTATAGTTCATAGTCTTGGTGAACGGGTACAGGTAGAATAGAACTATATAAGTTTAATGTAGATAGAGAAGCAAAGTGGAGAAGAAGCCATACAGTAAAGACATTCAGGAGGATGACATTACTATGCTTAAAACGAAAATTATTTGTACTATGGGACCTGCCTGCGATTCCGTTGAATTGTTAAAAGAAATGATCCAGGCTGGTATGACGGTAGCCCGCCTAAACATGGCTCACGGGGAGCTAGAGGATCACGTTAAACGTATTGAAAATGTGAGGCAGGCTGCGAAGGAAATGAATACCTGTATCCCTGTCATGATGGATATTAAAGGACCGGAAATACGGATTGGCAAGCTGAAAGAGGCATCTGTGCTGCTGAAGCCAGGCAGCCAGCTCATTCTGACCACGGAAGAGATTTTAGGGGACGAGCATCGTATTTCGGTGAATTATCCGGATATGCCGAAGGACATCAAACCAGGTGATCGTATTCTCATTGATGACGGTCTGGTTGACCTGACTGTAACCTCCGTCGAAGGAACGGAAATGATTTGTAATATCGTAAGTGGCGGTATTTTGAAACCAAGAAAAGGTGTGAACCTGCCAGGGATTCATACGACTCTTCCAGGCGTAACGGAGCGTGATGTGAAGCACATCCAATTTGGGGTGGAGCAGCGCATTGAGCTGATTGCGGCTTCTTTTGTGCGTAAAGGCGACGACATCCGCGAAATCCGTGAAATTTTGAAGGGACACCAGGCTGAGCATGTACAGATTTATTCCAAAATTGAAAATGCTGAAGGTATGGAAAACCTGGATGACATCATCGAAGCTTCAGACGGTATTATGGTAGCCCGTGGCGACCTGGGCGTAGAAGTGCCGATTCAAGACGTGCCGGTGATGCAAAAAGAAATGATCGACAAATGTAATCTGGTCGGCAAGCCCGTTATCGTCGCTACTCACATGCTCGAATCCATGCAAGTGAACCCGCGTCCGACGAGAGCCGAAGTCAGTGACGTGTTCAATGCTGTTATGCAAGGAGCTGACGTCGTGATGCTGTCCGGCGAATCTGCTGCAGGCAAATATCCTGTTGAATCCGTACGGACCATGGCTGCAGTAGCTGCCAGAGCGGAATCGCAATTGGATTATCAGGAGCAGTTCGATAAGCGCAGAGCACGCCAAAGCACCAACATTACCGAAGTTATTAGTCAGGGTGCGGTGAGCTCGTCTCTGGAGCTGGATGCCAAAGCGATTATTACCTCGACGGCCAGTGGATTCACGGCACGGATGGTGTCCAAATATCGTCCGAAGGCACCGATCATTGCGGTTACCCCGAATAATACGGTGTTCGCTAAAATTTGTCTGTTGTCCGGTGTAATTCCGATCAAAGGGGATAAAGTAGCAACAACGGATGAAATGTTTGAATCTTCTATCCGCAACGCCCTCAATGCAGGCTATATCCATAAAGGCGATACTGTGGTCCTGTCGGCAGGTGTTCCTGTCGCTGAGGCAGGCACCACTAACCTGATCCGGGTATATCAAGTGTAAGCCAAATCAATACAGAAAAGGCGCTGATCCTCTATGGATTCAGCGCCTTTTTCACATTCAGTCGTGCCTTAGGATTATAGTCCGAATACACTTTTGGCTACGACCTGAGTCAATTCTGCCTTATGGGCTTGGTATTGCTCAGGTGTAATGCTGTTATTGGCCAGTCGTTGATCCAACTGCTCCGTTAACTGAGCTACCTGCAAATCAACGATAGCCTGAGCATCCTGATTATGAGCTTGTGCAATATCAGCCAAGGTTTGACCGTTATATAACGCGTCATATAGTTGCTCATCCGAGGATATACCCAGTGTTCGTAACAGATCATCATCATCCTTGGAAGCTTCATTGTCCTGTACCTGAAGGGCTCTCTCTGGAGCCAGTGCAGCAGCATTAGCCCGACTTCCCCAAGTGGAAGACTGCCCAATAGATAATGCCAGCAACAGTGTACAGATGACCAACATTCGTTTTCGATTCATAGTTGTAAGTCTCCTTTGTGTTTCATTAAAATTCTGACAAGGTGGAGCGGTATATGGATATCCAACGGGAGTAATGTTTACGCCTTTAGCCCATCCGGCTTATGTAGTAACCAGATTCTTAATTACATCATACACGCCCAATCTTAGCGCCAGCTTAATACTCGTTTAAAATAAACTAAAAGAGAGGATTATAAACAGGTTACGCCAAAAATAATTCACAGATGACAAAAAGACGATGGGATTTAGCTTTGGGATTCTGTTTTTTTCTTTGACCAAATGGTTCGTATCTTATGAATACAGATTAGCAATAAGGGAAAGAACAAGCCGATGGATAGAGAATAGGGAATCCATGTCTTTGTATCATAGGTTTGTTGGTAAGGGACATTAGGATACACGATGATGGACATGATGACTAATAACATCCCAAGAGGAAGCACCAGTTGCCGATCGCTTTTCAAACAAAAGATTTGGGCTATTGCTGTCACTGTAGTGTGCATATACAGTGTGATTCTAAAAAAAAGTGAAATAAACCACATCGTAGCCATGATGGCTTCGATACGCTGTAGAAAGTTGCCAATGCTAATTTTTTTGGCTAATGCATAGCTAGGATATATATTTCTTGCCGTTAAGTCAGGACCAAATACCAAAATTGCCAATGCAACCACTACGACCAATATCAACCCGCCAAGGAGGCTTCCTATAAAAAAAGCTTTACGGGTTTGATTGGAGCGATTTATAGAAGACGGGAAGATCATGAGCATGACAATATGAGGTATAAATACTGTGCTAACAAAGGACAGGGCAGCAGGCCAGATCGGTCCTACTCCTGCCTCCAATACAGGTTGGACATTTTCCAGCTTAATGTTGGATACTACTAAACCCACAAAAGAAATATACAGCAGAGTGAATAAAGGAAACATCAGTTCGGCTGAACGAGCCAGGACTTCGAGACCCAATCGAGTAGCGAATACTATAATAAGCGCAAAAAGAATATTCACCGCTAGAATTGGCGTTTCTGGTATCATTTGAGTAGTCATAAAATTCCCTAAATAAAATAACACCGGTACCGGGGCATTAATGAATAGCGTGGTGAAAAACAGAATACCTGCGGCTTTGCCTAACCATTTTCCGAGTAGGGTTTCCATCATCTCAACCAGGGTCATCTCTGGATAAAGTGCCGCAAGCTTGCTGTACAAATACAAGATAAGAAGCCCTGCCCCGACCCCGACGAGCGCGGCAATCCAAGCATCTTGTTTGGCTACAAGTGCCATGCCTGAAGGGACGATGAGGATTGCACTTCCGATCGTAAATAAAGCAGTCATTATCATGATTTGCCGTGCTGATATTTTGATTTGTGCGGGCACTTGTTTGTCACCTCCTCTTATTTTATTAAGCCCATATGAATCAGGAAATTGCTGAATGGTCTATATATGGCTGCTATCCAATCCAAGGGGGTAGGAATAAGCCAGTGTAATATCTTGACACAACTCATTCCGACAGCGAACAAGAGAAGGGTAAAAAATAACCAAAGCTCCTTTTTATATCCCTTCTTCCACATGTCGGGGACCTCAATCAAGCTAATTACAGCAGCGACGAGGAATATGCTGATGATTTTTACAATTTGAGATAGCATTTTGGAAAACACCTTCTTTTGTGGGGTGAAAAGCGATAAGAAGCCAGGCCCCCGGGCATCTGACTAGGAACTTACTCTTTCATATCATTCATAAAGGAGCTACCGATGGTGCCCAAGCGCCGAATTTTGAAAACGACCTTGATCGTTACGGGTAATTCTGTGAAATGTTGCTCATCCCAGTTTTTTTTCAGTGTGTTCCAAGTCTTTGGGGCAGCGCGGTGAATGGCTTCACCGAATCCGAATATATCCGTTTTGTACGATTTTTGAGCTTTTCTCACGGCTGACTTCATGATATTTTCTATTTTTTCTTCTTCCTGCTTTTCGATGTCATAAATCGTTCCTACCTTGGTCAGATCCAGATCAGGACATTCGACCTCCCCCACGTTGGCCTCAACCAGCATTTTAATATGGATCTGAGGCTCTCCCCTATAAGCGCTTCCTTTTACAGTGGTTTGGGTGCGAATGATTTCTGAGACGATTTTGCCGCCTCTGGGGCAAGCGACGTAGCCGACAGAGCTGTGCACTTTGCCAAGGATGAAATTATACCCCCTACTTTCAGTTTCATCTAACCATCCGATTAGTCGATCTTTTTTAAATACGGCAAGTCCTGAATACTGTAAACGACTGAACGGGGCAATTTTTTTCACATTGCTGCTGGTTTCTCCCATTTCTTTATCGCCAATAATCCGGAGTCCAGTCAACACAGGCTGTTTGCCTTCACTGGTGACAGCTTCAATCAATTCATCCAGGGTTACCGTCGTACTGGGTGACCAGTTTTTTTGTGAGGTTTCCAGGGAGGAGAACAGATCAATGGCAGGAATCGGATTTAAAGGTGTCATAATTTTCAATGTATCCTCTGCACTAGTGCCCTTGGACACGACAATATAAAAATCAGTGCGGAACTGATGGTACCTGGAGAGTAAATCTAAAGATTTTGCCATGCCTTCTTCAGCTAACGACTCCCCGATCACACATATGCGCAGGTGCGAAAAATACATTCTCCGGGGGCTAATGGTTGTTATTTTTCGAATCGCTTCAAATATGGTATCCGCTTCCTCTGTATACAAGGTGGCTGGAGCTCCACCGCTGGTTCCCTTTTTGGAGGATGCATTTCCAGGGTCAACCACTTGGATAGAAACCCGGAATTGATCCCCTTGTTTATCAATTCCCATACCCACGGCGATGGCAAGCTCATTCAACTCCCTGCGATTCCAGCAGCCTGTCAAAAGCAAAACGAGTGTAAGAATCAAGAACAGAAACGCCCCTTTCCGTTTCATGATGATCCACTCCTTTCCGACGCTTTACTTTTCTTCTATTCCCGAGATTTACGGGGCGGGGTGCTGTTTCGTCGATTGACATTCTTCTGCTCCACTAACCGGGGACGTGAAATCATCATCCAGTGAGGGACCCGAAAGATGGTATCTTTGGTGTCTGACGGGATCAGAGGTGCAAAAGGAGTCATATAGGGAACGCCGAACGAACGAAGGCTGCACATATGCAGGATCAGGGCAATGCCTCCGACGATAATTCCGAACAGCCCAAAGGAAGCGGCAAGTCCCATCAAAGGGAACCGCAGCATACGAAAAGCGATGGACATATTATAGGCAGGCAGAACAAAGCTGGAAATGGCGGTAATCGATACGACAATAACCATTGCCGCAGAGATGATGCCCGCCTCGACAGCAGCTTGTCCAATGACGAGTGTGCCTACGATCGAGACGGCTGCCCCGATGTATTTGGGCATGCGAACGCCAGCTTCCCGCAAGATTTCAAAGGTCAGTTCCATCATGAGTGCTTCGATAAAGGCGGGGAAGGGGACAGCTTCCCGCTGTGCCGCTAAGCCGATTAGTAGTGAAGTCGGCAGCATTTCCTGATGAAACGTAGTGATGGCAACATATAAGGACGGACCAAGCAGGGAGATGAATACTCCGGCATAACGAAGAACCCGGATGAAGCTGCTAATGTCTGCACGCTGATAATAGTCCTCCGCCGCATGCAGGAAGGATACGAATAATGCAGGCACGACAAGCACAAAAGGAGTTCCATCCACCAGAATCGCGATTTTCCCCTCCAACAGCTCGGCGGCGATGACGTCTGGGCGTTCCGAGTTGTACACTGTCGGAAAGGGGGTGAACGTTTTGTCTTGGATTAATTCCTCGATATACCCGCTTTCGAGAATGCCGTCTACATCAATGCGATTCAATCGTTCATGTACTTCCTCGACCAATTTAGGGTTCACAATCCCCTTTATATACATGACAGCAACATCGGTTTGGGTTACACGACCGATTTGTTTGGTCTCCAGCCATAGGTTGGGGTCTTTAATCTTACGTCGAATCAAGGCTGTGTTCGTACGCAGTGTCTCGGAAAACCCTTCCCGGGGTCCACGAACGACATTTTCTGAGGCAGGCTCGGTGACCCCGCGATCCTTCCATCCTCGTGCGCTAGCCGATATTCCCTGCGCTTCACCATCAATCAAAATGATGGCATCCCCGGACAACAACGCTTTATATAAGGCTTCAAAGTCGGTAATATCCTCGATGCTGCCGATCGTCAGGGCGTAATCTTTTAGAGTTTGCATGACACTAGAGGAGGCTTGGATCCTTCCCTCCACGTGTCTGGACGAACTGCTGTCCAGCATCATCGACTCCATAATGAAGTCGGAGACTATATTTTTGTCCACCAAACCGTCGGTATAGATGATGGCGATGACTTGATCACCATCCTTGCCAATACGAATTTCTCTGATAACGATGTCGGTGCTGTTGCCGAGTGCTTGTCTAATCTGCTGAAGATTGGCTCCGATATTTGTACCGAGCTGTTCTCCATGATGTTCGGACTTCCCTTCGCTTTGCTGGACGGGTGTCCTTCTAAATTTGTTAAGGGGGGTTCTTTTTCGAAAACGCATGAACGTTCTCCCTCTCTTTGAGGCTACTTTTTAATCCAGTATGGACGCCGGGGTCTCCTGATAAACTTATCGCTGGAATTTCGAGACGAAGAGGATATGAAAAAAACCTCCTTCACAAAAAGTGAAAGAGGTTTTAGACAACTACATCCATTACAATTTAGGATTTTTCCCATACTTATTGTCGCTAGGCTGACTGTCTTGGCAGAAGAATACAATCAAAATAATGGTCCCTACCAGTGGAATAAGACCGATTAGAATCCACCATCCGCTTCTACCTGTGTCATGCAGTCTACGGGCCATGACAGCCAGAGACGGCAGCAGGACAGCCAAGGAATAAATGTACGTCAAGATCGGAGTCAAGCCCAAAAGACCATCAATCAGACCGATTATAAAACTGGCAATTACACTAAATAGAACAAACATCCAGTATTCTGTACGTCTTGCTCTACCTTGGAATCCTACATAGTTTTTTAATCCATTTAAATACCATTGCATATATTTTCACCTCCTCTTAAAGTGTAAATATTTGTATTCCGTTAATCACAAAACAGTTATTTTTAGATATATCGGCAGGTAACATATAGAATTTAACTTGTAAAATTATAACTTTAAACTAGGAATTAAAGCAATACATTTGTTAAGATTAATAATTAAATAAATAATTCACAAAAATATAAAATTACGTATTGAATTTTCCATTCCCATTGAATAATATAAAGATACGATGAACCGTCGGGTTTAAATCGGCCTTCTTAACAGAAGAAGGTTTTATTTTTTCAATCAATTGAAAGCGCTTTAATTTAAAGGGAGGATGATCAGCATTAAATTTTAAGTGTGAAGAAGTGAATATAAACACAATCCTGACCGCCTTATTTCATGTTGTTTTATGTTATCAGGAATGTTTAATACGAGAGGAGATTGAATTATGAAGCATTTATTTGTTCGTAAAGTAACGGCTGCTTCTCTTGCAGGTGCGCTGTTGTTGCCTGCCTCTTTGGCAGGCGCCGAGCCAACACTCGATTTAGATACAGCTGAAATTCAGAGTGTGGGGCAAACTTCCCTTCAAGCTCAAGATCTGGGGAACCTTTCAATTCAAAGTAAAAAGGCCGTTTCCTTCAAGGAGACTTCTGTACATGATCCATCTATCCTCAAAGTGGGGGACGCGTTTTATATTTTTGGCTCACATCTGGCGGCTGCCAAGTCCAAGGACCTTATGAATTGGGATACGATTGCGACAGGCGTGGCGAATGGTAATGCATTGATTCCCAACGTCAAAGAGGAATTAAAGGAAGCGCTCGATTGGGCGCAGACAGACACGCTGTGGGCAGCGGATGTCATTCAATTGGCGGATGGCAAGTTCTATATGTACTATAACGCTTGTAAAGGCGACTCCCCGCGTTCAGCGATGGGCCTAGCGGTTGCTGATAAAATTGAAGGCCCTTATAAGAATAAAGGGATTTTTCTGAAATCGGGCATGTGGGGGCAACCGAGTGAAGATGGGACGATCTATGATGCAACCAAGCATCCCAATGCAGTAGACCCTGACACTTTCTATGATAAGAATGGCAAGCTGTGGATGGTATACGGCTCCTACTCCGGAGGCATTTTTATTATGCAGATGGATGAAAAAACAGGGAAGCCTCTACCTGGGCAGAGCTACGGGAAGAAGCTGACGGGCGGTAACCATGCTCGTATGGAGGGGCCATACATACAATACAGTCCACAAACCGACTATTATTACCTGTTCCTGTCCTATGGCGGATTGTCAGCGGATGGCGGATACAACTTGCGTGTGGCTCGGTCCAAAACACCGGATGGTCCGTTCTACGATGCTGAGGGCAACGACATGATCAAGGTCAAGGCAGATCCTAACAAACCTCTTTTTGATGACGCTTCCATTGAGCCATATGGTGTCAAGTTAATAGGTAATTACTTGATTCCAAGAGAAATTGGTGATCCAGGAACAGGGGTGGGTACAGGCTATGTATCGCCCGGACACAACTCGGCTTATTATGATCCTAAGACGAAAAAGCATTTTGTCATTTTCCACTCCCGTTTTCCGGGAAGAGGTGAGCAGTTTGAAGTGCGGGTACATGAAATGTTTATGAACGCTGACGGTTGGCCTGTAGTTGCTCCTTATCGCTATTCAGGAGATGAGGATTCGCTGAAAAAACTGTCGGAGAAGGATGTTATCGGTCAATACTCGTATGTAAATCACGGGAAGGAAATATCGGCCAATATTAAGCAAGCCGTGACCGTTAGCCTGGATCGCGGTGGAACATTGTCTGGCGATGTGAACGGCACATGGAAGCTAGGGGCAGACAATCAGCTAGAGATTACAGCAGATGGAACGAAGTTCAAAGGGGTATTCCTCCGGCACCGTGATCCAGACACAGGAACCAAAACGCTTGCTTTTACCGCATTGTCTTCCAAGGGTGTTGCGGTATGGGGATCGCTAAAGCCTGACCTGAAGGCCAGCAAGATTGTAACTGCGGTGCAGAAGGACCTGAGTCTCGGCGACACGAGCAACGTCTTGTATAATCTCACGTTGCCTACTCAGGCTGCGCAAGATACTACTATTTCGTGGGAATCCTCCCGTCCAGAGATTATTTCGGTCACAGGTGAAGTATACCGTCCAGAAGTCGGTTCCCAGCCTGCAGCAGTTACATTGACAGCGACTATTAAAAAAGACAAAGCTACAGCAAAGAAAAGCTTTACAGCCATTGTTCCCGAGCAGGCTCAGGGTCCTGAGCTCGCACGCTATTCGTGGAGTGAGGATCAAGGAACTTCGGTTGTCGACAGCACATACAATCAATTCGATGGTAAGGCCTATGGGGGTGCCACATGGGACAAAGACGGGAAGCTTGGCGGTGCTCTTGTCCTAAACGGCAAGGATGGCTACGTGCAGCTCCCCAATATGGTAACGGATGCAAAGGACTTTACCTTTTCTGCTTGGGTAAACTGGAAGGGCGGAGCAGCTTGGCAGCGGATTTTTGACTTCGGCAACGGTCAGGCTCGCCATATGTTCCTCACCCCTTCCCAAGGAAGTGGTGTGCTCCAGTTTACAATCCATGAAGGTACGGATCAAAGCTTGCTTGCCAAATCATCATTGCCTCTAAACCAGTGGACGCATGTAGCAGTTACACTAGAGGGGAATACAGGGAAGCTGTATGTGAATGGTGAAGAAGTAGCAGTAAATGACAGTATCACCTTTAACCCAAATGAGCTGCTGACGAGCGAGGCTTATCTCGGTAAAAGTCGCTTTGTCGCTGACGCCTACTTTAACGGCAGCCTGGATGAGGTACAGTTATATAACAAAGCGCTGACAGCTGAGGAAATTAAAGCACTGGCGGATTTGTAATTAAAATGAGCATTAAAGGCAGGGGATGGACTCTTCAACACAAGTTCATCTCCTGCGCAAGTTGTGTATATTTATTTTTTGATTACTGGTATAATAAGAAGTAATTGCGGATATAATGTTTTAAGTAGGAGTTAATGACTCGCTCTTCTCTAATGAAAAAAGTTTGAAACAGCAATAGATGACTTAAGCACTCTACATAAATTAAATTCAACAGTGCTTGCGTTTTCAATACACTTATGGTAATATGAGTATATTGAAATTGTGACCTGAGATTCACATATTGTAGAGGGTTATTGTTTTAGGTTGAAATAACCTTGTGCAATATGTGAATTTTTATTTGTAAAAAATAAAGGTCATATAAATATATTTTGGAGGTAATTCCATGCAAACAGGTACAGTTAAATGGTTTAACGCAGAAAAAGGTTTCGGTTTCATCGAAGTTGAAGGTGGAAGCGATGTATTCGTACACTTCTCCGCAATCCAAGGCGAAGGTTTCAAATCTTTGGACGAAGGCCAACGCGTAGAATTCAACGTAGTTGAAGGAAACCGTGGACCACAAGCTGAGAACGTTGTAAAACTGTAATTATAAATTACAGCCTACTTCAGATGCCCCGAACATAGCGTTTGGGGCATTTGTTTTTATCTGTTCACAAGACCGTTTTTGAACTGATTACATCTTATCGCTTTATAAATCATGAAGAAAGAGGGATGTTTATGTACAATTCACGGAAAAAGCCAATGGATGAAATTCCTGAGGAAATGACAACTGTCTGGAATTGCGCCAGTGATACATGCAACGGCTGGATGCGGGATAACTTCGCTTTTTCTGTCGAGCCGACATGCCCCATTTGCGGTTCTGCCATGGTGAAGGGCGAGAAAAAACTGGCTGTTTTAAATAATACGAGCTTTAATCATACCAAACAATCCTAAGCGGATACATGTTTGTAGTGAAAGATGCCCCATAGCCCTAACGGCGCTGAGGCGTCTTTTTTGTTTTTATAAGAATAGGCTTTCAATTGTGTTGTATAGAGGATGGGGATAATATGCTCAGTAAGATGGAATTAAATTCAGGTAGCGCCTCATAGAATACACCGTGACCACTTCGTTCGAAAGGAATAAGCCTGGAACCGGCGATTCCTTGTTGAGTTTGGATCGCTAGGGGGAAAGGACAGACCCGATCCAGCTTACCGTGTAGAATCCATGTAGGCACGTGTATACATGGCAAATCAGATCGTAAATCAGAGTCGCGCAGTGAATACAAAGTACATGCCATACTACGAACTGAAGACGCAAAGCCCTGATCACGCAGCCAGTCACGTAAACTCTGGCTGACAGGATTGGCAAACAACATTTCGCCAAAGGATGTTACCAGTTGGGGGCGATCTGTATAGGCTTGTTTGATGAGTTGATCTACCTCAGCAACAGGAGTACCGTAAGGAAAGTTGTTGGTTGGGGTGAATCGAGGCGTGGCGGCTCCGATCAAAATCAGCTGATCAACACCCCATCCCCGGTGTCTGCTCATGTAGCGCGTGACAATAGCTCCTCCCATGGAAAATCCGATCAGCCGTACATGGCATAATTGAAGAGTCTGTATAACTGCCAGGAGATCGTCTGCCAGTCGATCATAATTGTATCCATGCCAGGGTCGATCAGATTTCCCGAATCCTCGGAGATCAACCTGAATGCAGCGGTATCCGTAAGCGGGCAACAAGGCAACCTGGTATTCGTACATTCGATGATCCAGCGGCCAACCATGCACCATCAGAACAGGGATGCCTGCTCCTATATCTTCTACATACAGCTTAACGCCACGTTCCACTTCAATATAATATCCCATAATGCTCCTCCCTTTAAAAATTACGAAATTCGTTCTCTCTCACATATATGTAGCCAGGGCTTAGCTCATTCGAAAGAGGGGGAAATCGTCGCTATGGAAGCATATAACTGGTAAAATATGTATTTCCTCCTGCATAGGGATAGGATATACTTATGGAATGAAACAGCATTGGGAGAGTGGAACAATGACACCATCAAAAACATTAAAATGGATTACAGGCGGATTGGAGCTATTTTTTGCTATTCCCATTTTGGGCGGGCTGCTCGTCGTAAATTCTGCGTATACTGTATTGTTCTTTATGTTGATTTTTCACATTGTAACGTTGGTGCTATCGGTGACTAATAAAGAGGCGTATTATGGATCCATTTTAGGGATTGTAACCTCAGTTATTGGGTGGATTCCATTTGTGGGCTGGTTAATGCACTTGATTTCAGGCATATTTTTGATGATTACCGCAGCCCAACAGCCGCGGGACCAGTATCGCAATCGCAACCCCTACGATGATTATCGCTACTAGGGTAAATATCGCACTGAAATGATGAAAGATCCTGTGGACAGGATCTTTTTTAGTTATGAATTCTTCCCATGATTACGGTGTTATAGTATTGGCCATCTGAGAGAATCTTGTCGTTTTTTAACACCCCTTCGATTTCGAATCCATGCTTTTGATAAAGCGCAATAGCTTTATTGTTGGTTTCTAAAACTTGTAGTGTCATTTTACGGATGCCGTTGGAGTCTGCCCAGGAAATAGATTCTTTTAAAAGGTTCGTCCCAATCCCATAACCCCAATAGTCCTTTTGTACACAAACACCGAATTCGACTTTATGAGCAAATCTGCGCAGCACATGGCCCTCGCATCTTGAGAATGCAACGACCTTATCATGAACGACCGCAACTAAAAATAGATTTTTGTCATTCTCTGTATCGGCTTGAATAAGCTGTTCAAAACCGGTTGTACTTATGAATGCTTCCCCCTTCTCTCTGTCTAAATTTTCAGTCTCTCCATCAATCCGTAAGCGGATTTCAGACATATTCATTGCATCTTGAACCATAGCCGATCTGATGGTATAGCGTACTCCTTGTACATCAAATTCCTGTTTATTTATTTTCATTACATACTCCTTTTACCTGAATCAGGATGAAAAAATGGGTCCTCTGACTATGCCAGTTTACCACATGTTGTATAAAGAGCATGAAAAATAAGCTTGTCCTCTGCTGTGTATCGCAGCAGAGGACAAGCTTATTGATTTCTCAATCCGTACAGGGAAGCCGGATGGAGATTTATTATGATGGAGTGGCTGTACAGATGAACAAATGGTTCTTATGAGTGTGACTTATCAGGCTACAGCTTTTGGAAGACACAGAGGCTGTAGCTATTTCTGCTTAGCAGAGGTTTTCGTGGCATTGGTTTTGGCAGGAGCCTTGGCCGTATCTGCTTTAGCATTAGCAGGAGCTTTACCTGGATCTGCTTTCCCTCCGTCTACTGGTGGCTTGGAAGGCTTAACGCCATTCACCATATCGGTAATCATTTGCTCCAGGTTGGAAATACGTTGGTTATATTCGCTTGCGGTAATCTTGCCGTTTTGTTTTTCCGTAGCGAGCTTCGATTTCATATCCGAAACCATCACATCAATCACGGAGTTTACACTCACACCTTGTGCTTTGGCGATCGTAGCAAGAGACTTACCAGCTTTCAACTGTGTATTCAACTGACTGGAGGACAATTTCAATAGCTTCAGGAGAGCTTTATTCTCAGCATAATTTCCTCCTGCCATTTGTGGACCATTAGCATCGCCGGGGTTACCCTTAGGTGCCTGTTCTTTGTTTGCTGCGGGAGCCTTCTCAGGTGTAGTTGAAGCAGCATGGGCTGCGTCTGTGGAGTATAGCGCTCCGCCTCCTAAAAATGCCAACGCCATCGTTCCAGCTAAAATTGCTTTCCTGGTGCTTTTCATCTTCATTTTCCACCTTTCATTTTGGTTTGTTTGGTACGTGATACATCATAAGGGATGAACTTGAATGCTATCTGAGCGCAAGCTGAGCATTTACTGAATGAAATTTGGCTGGCAGGACTAGCATGTTAACGAATTGCACTTGTATTATGTGTATTAAGTGATATAATACACTACAGGCACGATAGAAACAGCCGATTAGGGGGAAGCACCCATGGAAGAACAACAGGTTGGCTCGTTCCGATTTTTAATTGACTTTAGCCAGCCATTATATGAACAAATACTAAATCAAGTAAGAAGCTCCATTGCTAAAGGAGAGATCGAAATGGGAAGCAAAATGCCATCTGTACGTGATCTGGCGCAGGAATTGCGTATGAATCCGAATACTGTGATGCGGGCATATCAGGAACTGGAACGGGACGGACTCACTGAGAAGCGACGCGGCTTGGGCACTTATGTAACTTCGTCCAGTGAACGGATTGCCAGCTTTCGCGAACAATTGGCTATGACGTATATCGACCAGTTTCTCGGACAGATGAGCAGCCTGGGATTATCCTGGGAAGATGTACAGCATTATATAGAAAGCCGACAGGACGAAGATCACGAGAAAGGAGGCAAAAAGGTATGACAGAGTCTGTGGTAACTGCAAAGCAGCTAACGAAGCAATATGGCAGTAAAAAAGCATTGGACCAACTGGATGTCGTCATTCCGGCAGGACGTATTGTGGGCGTGTTAGGGCCCAATGGCTGCGGGAAGTCCAGCTTCTTCCGAGCCATTACGGGGTTAATTCAGCTGGACGGGGGCGAGCTCCAAGTACTGGGCCAGCAGCCTGGCTGGGAAACCAACCGGAGCATATCCTATCTTCCTGACCGGGCGCGCTGGTATCCCAACCATACAGTTCAGCAGACGCTGGAATGGGGGAAATCCTTTTTGCCTGGCTTCAATATTAAGGATGCCTATAAACTAGCTGAACATATGGACGTGGAATTGGGGCTGAAGATGGCCGGATTGAGCCGCGGACAGGAGGCACGTGTGCTGTTGATTCTGTGTCTGGCACGAGAAGTACCGCTTATGATCCTGGATGAACCTTTTGTAGGCATTGATGTTCTCTCTAGAGAAGCGATCATAGCAGGGATTATTGATTATTTGGAGGATCGGCAACAATCTATACTCATTAGCACACATGATATTCAGGAAGTGGAAGGCTTGTTTGATTACACGGTTATGATGGACCGCGGGCGAGTGATATGGTCCGGTGATTCAGATGATCTGCGTGCAGAACATGGCTCGCTGAATCAGGTGTTCCGCAATTTGTACAAAAAGGAGTGGAAGGCGTGAACTCATCCGGGTTGTTCAAAGATTTGATACGCCATGAATTTCGAAATAAAGGAAGCTGGAGAAAGCAAAGTAGCAATCGACTGCCCAGATCGTGGAGGCTTGTATATTTCTCATTTTTTCTAATTGCGGCGTTCACGATTTCCTTGTATTTTGCGCTTCACAACCAACTCGAATTGACAAGGCTGTGGTATGTCACCCTGGGCCTGCCGTACATGATCGTTTTTATGGGTGTAGGAACACTCAGAAGAGAATGGGAAAATGATACCTACGGCTGGTGGCTGACCCTTCCTTATCCGCGTATGTGGTTGATTAGCGCCAAATGGATTGCTGCTATTTTACAAACCATTGTCGTGATATTGATCCTGTTTGTGGTAGGTTCTCTATACGCGCTGTTTATCTCATCGACCATACAGGCTTATACGTTTGCGGATGCAGCGTCTTTTATGCTAGCCGGCTTGAACTGGTTTGTGATGATTATCGGCTTTACTCCGTTGGTTATTGCGGTGGGTCTGCTAACGGCCAGCACTAAATACAGCACTTTGCGGCCGCTTAGCCCGATCCTGTGGATTCTTTTGATGGGTGGAGGGAGTATTTTCTATTGGTCAGGCGATTGGCGGATTTATGAGCAGTTTGATCGTGTCCAAAACGGACATTGGTTTCCCTTTACTTGGCATTTCCCGGTCGCAGTGTTGATCAGTTGGATTGTTGCATATGTTTTAGTTCGACTGAATGCTTATTTACTGGAGAAAAAGCTGTCGCTTTAGTTTAGATAAGTGATTATATAACAGAAAGGAATTTGACCATGACGACGATATTCATATATGCCTTGATGGCGGTTCTGGTGGGGCTGATGATCTGGTTGAGAACCAAGAGACGAAGGGGCCCGGTAAAAGGAAATGGAATACGGATTCTGCTCCCTTTGTTTATCGCATTTCCGGTTATGATGGTATCCATATATCAATTGATGCATATTCCTGGTCAGACGCATGCGCTTCCTGCCTTTTGGGAGCTGCTGGTCGCCGGGCTGCTAGGGGTTCTGTTTGGCTACGTTATTCTACTGCATACGGCGTATGAAAGACGGGATGACGGTCTTATTTATCCCAAGCCGAACCAATATTTCAAATACATTATTATCGCCATTATTTTGATTCGCGTCGTTTTGACCCAGTATCTCAGTAGTTTGGGTACAAGCGAAATTAGCATGCTAGCCATTACGATGGCGCTCGTATATATCTCGATCTGGCGGATTGGGAGCTTCATCAAGTTTCGGAGGACGTTATCTGTATCACAATATTAATGAGGTTACAGCGGCTTACTATTCCCAAGCGCTCATTCGCTTGCGATAGGAGCCGCTTTTTTGCAGGACTAACTTTAAAAGTACATGCTATTTAAATAAAATGGTGAAGATGATCATACATTGTTATGGCTTTCCATATCCTTTATTCGAAGGTTTGTGCTTGCGTGGCAACGGTCATAAGTATAAAAATTCAAAGAAGGGTTTATTAGGGTTTCAAATGATTGAAATGGGGTTTAAAGTTAGGTAGGTGGGGAAGAGTTCATACTTCCGCGGTTAACTGCAACTATATTAGTTACATAAAAAGAGACTATGTTCCACATTATTTTACAGGTTGAGAGGGGTTTACATTCATGAAAAAACATACGGTTACTGCTGCACTTGCTGGCTTGCTTGTTCTGACTTCTGCTGTACCGGCTTTAGCAGCCGATGTAAAACCTGCTACGGGTATTCAAGTTTGGGTAGACGGCAAGAAGGAGGCTTACAACATAGCGCCTATCGTGAGAAATAAGCAGGTTTTAATTCCTTTGAGACAGTTGGCCTCCAGTTTAGGAATTCCGCTGGACGCCAAGCACGTTACGTTCAATACAGCGCGCCAAAGTACCACCATTCGATATGACCAGGCGACCGTTGTTCTGGTGTCAGGCAATCCGGAAGCGCAGATCAACGGGATTAAGGTACCGCTGTCCACCTCTCCCATCTTGACCAAGCAAGGGGTAACCTATGTGCCAGTCGATGTTGTCAAAGAAGCATGGGGCAAGCAAGTGATGTGGGACCCGGCGAGCCAAACCCTGCAAATCGGGGTGAGTAATAAGGATAAGGTTGTAGAGATTCTGAAGAGCTTTGAAACGGGTGATACAAAAGCAGCCGAGGCTTGGATTAGCAAAGATCAGTACATTCAGCATAATCCGAGCATGGCTAGCGGGAGAGATGCCTTGTTGCAAGCGATTAGCCAATCGAAGGGAGCCAACGTGCTGGTTGAAATCCAGCGGGTTATTCAGGACGGCAATAATGTAGCTGTGCATTATAAAAAGTCCATTGCAGGGAAAACGAGCATTGGTTTTGATATCTTCCGCTTCGATAGCAATGGTAAAATTGTTGAGCATTGGGACAACATGCAGGACTCGGCTCCAAACAATCCAAGCGGACACACCATGATTGACGGAACAACACAAATCACAGATCTTAACCAAACGGAGACGAACAAAACGCTGATCCGCAAGTTTGTGGATGACGTGCTGGTTGGCAAAAATCGTGCAGCTTTGGAAAGCTATTATCATGGGGATCAGTATATTCAGCATAATCCTCTTTTTGGTGACGGTGTATCCAGTCTGAAGCAGGCATTAACCGCAGCGGGTCAGGGAGCGTCTTTTGGATATGATCAGGTGCATATGGTTCTTGGAGAAGGCAACTTCGTGCTGGTAGTTAGTGAATTGAAATCTCCTAAGGGAACCTCAGCCGCTGTCTATGATTTGTTCCGTGTGGAGAACGGCAAAGTCGCCGAGCATTGGGATGTGGTTCAGGAGATTCCAGCTAAAACAGAGTGGAAAAATACGAACGGTAAATTTTAGAGATAGGCTTATGGTGCGATCTGATTGGCACTGTCCAGACCGTCCGCTTCCTGTTAAAATGGTGCAAACACATCAGGGGGTTGGACGGTGGAAGACTTGAAGCAACGCGTGGGCTGCCTGCATGCGCATCACTCGAATATAGCTTATGTGGAACGAGCTTTTGCTTCTTATGAGGTGGAGCTGGTACATTTTGTGGAACCGGGACTTATGCGCCGGGTCTCGTCGGACCCGCATTTTTCTGCAGATGATGCCAGACGCAAGGTAGAGGAGCAACTGAGCTGGATGTCTCAAAGCGATCTAGACGTTATTTTGATAACGTGCACGAATTATATCGCTTTGGCGGAGAAGGTTCAAGGGACCATGTCTATACCAATAGTTGCACTGGATGAGCCCTTTTTTCATGAGATGTGCGATGATTTGCTGCCACGCACCTTGGTCTTCACGAATCCAGCTACCGTAGAGGGGACGATGAAGCGTCTTTATCATACGGCCACTCTGTTAGGCAAGCCGAACCTCTCTTCTTTGATAGAGGTCAAGGTGGTGGAGAACGCCTTTGAACTGATTATGCAGGGACGCAAAGATGAGTATGAGGAAGTGCTCGTTCGTTCATTGCATGAACTGAGGAAAGCTGATCCAAGCAGAGGGCTGGCTGTAGCCCAGTTATCTATGGTCGACGCTGCGTTACAGGTGGAGCTGGAGACAGGGCGAACGATTGCAAATCCTTTAAAGTCGTTGGTGAATTTAATTGAGGTTTTGTTAGGTTAAATAAGTACAGCCAAAAGAACTTCCAACCCATTTTTGGGACAGTGGAAGTTCTTTTTTATGAGTTGGTGGGTGGGGTACCTTTGTGCTGTTCATCAGGGATTCTGTTGGTCTTGGAAGATGGATGCTGCGCCTGCCGAATCTCTTTGAACAAGCGTAACGTACAACCGTTCATGCTCCACGTCTTCCCCGGCAATGATTTTGAGAACTTGTTCGGCGGCTACAGCGCCCCATTTGCGCTTGGAATAGTCAATCGTTGTCAGCCGTGGCTGAATATATTGCGCCAGCTCAATATTATCAAAGCCGACGATATGAACATCCTTGCCAATGGTAAGCTCTGACTGAGCCATTCGATTGTAAAAGCCTACAGCCATTTCATCATTGAGGCAAAATACGGCTACAGGCTCCGAATCCGGGTCAGCCTGCTGCTGTAAAATGATCTCAGCCGCCTGCTCACCGCCGGATTTTTCAAAATTGCCACCAATTTCGACCATCTCGGCGACACCGCTGCGCTCAATGGTCTGCTTGACCGCTTGCATCCGCTGCCATGAATCATAAGAGCCTTCCGGTCCGGTCACAACATATAGCTTGCGGTGTCCCAATTCCAAGAGATGCTCTACTGCGAGCGCGGCACCTGCTTTGTTATCCAGTAGCACCTGGTTAATATTAGGATGATTCAATTCGCGATCCAATACGACAATTTTATGTCCGCGCTCGGCGTAGTTCAGCAGCTCCTGACTATCAAACGTCTGATCCAGTACGATAGCTCCATCAATCATACGTTCTGGCAGCATTCGATGTGATTGCTTGCCGCTGCATACAATGAGGTCATAGCCCTTGCGGTTTAAAATTTCCTTGATACCGAACAGTAAGTCTCCATAAACGTCTCCGCGGAAATCTGTGAGAAAAACGCCAATAATTTTGGTTTGCCTTTTCTTGAGATTGCGTGCGGCGGCATTTGGCACATAATTAAGCTCCTTGGCAATGGCCAAAATACGTGCGCAAGTCTCCTCTGTTACCTTATCGCTACCGTTCAAAGCGTATGAAACAGTAGATATGGAAACGCCCGCCTGTTTGGCGATATCTTTAATGCTGACCACAGCGTCACCTCCTTGTGTCCGTCTTATATGTGCTATTGTATATGCATTATTAACCACATATCTATTCCAAATGTCGTAGTTCTACATGCAAGCAGCAAAGGGCGATCCCGTAAGATCGCCATTCCTTTGTTGCTATACCTGATTTTGCTTACGATATCATTCAGTTTTATAAAATAATCTCCAGACGGTGCAGACCGTCATGGTTTGCTAATGCCTGCTCGAAGGTCTCACGTTTGATACGCAAGGCACCGGAGCGGTAGCGATTATCATCAGCTGGCTCGCTTTCCAGAGGGACTCCGTTCAACACTGTACGGCCTTGTTCACCGATCGTATGCTCTTGCAGCATGCGGTAAACAAAAATGACGGGTTTTCCTGCAAAGGAAAATCTAAATTCCAATCCGTCGAGATCGTCCGGCAACACAGGGTCCAGAATCAGGTCCTCGCCTGACTGACGAATACCGAGAACATTAGAAATGAGCTGATTCATGTAGATTCCCGGACCGCTGGAATAAATTCTCCAGCCACCCTTGACGGGTACGGCTCCTTCCCGTAGTTCACCAAACCGCTCCTGTGCTTCATAGCGGGTTTTAAATTTACCATCCGAGCTGCTGAAATAGGCATTGCTTTGGCGCCAATCGGCATTCGGTACAGTCGCACGAATGCCGACCGGATTGATGAGCTTCAGGCTGTGCCAAGCGTCATCCTTGCGTCCTAACTTGGCCATCGCTTCCACAAAGCGGATATGGGCATGTACATATTGCAATCCGACTTCACGTCCGAAGTTGGCCGCTTGTTCTGCGCGCTTGAAGTGCGAACTCACACCACCGTCATATTGTGCAGGACGGTTCATCAGACGCACACCATCCGGGCAGAGAAACTGCTCGCGGATGAGCTGCTCATGAGCCAATGCTTGCTCAGGCGTGAGCAACTGGCTAATCATGCTGCGTGTCATCGGTAGCAAGCGGTAGTGAATTCCCGTCTCGGCGTCGGACGGATGGAGCATGAGCTTAGGTTGACCAGGCTCTTCCATATATACGAAGCCTGGGATAATTCCGCTCTCTAGCATGTAGCGATTGAAGTCTTTACGGATGCCGTTCGCCATCTGATGTAGATCTTGTGCGATCTTATCAGCTCCGCTTACTACGTCGGCTGGAGCTTGCTCCAACGCAGCAGCAAAGTTACGAACCACTTGGTAGGTGAGTGCGACTGTCCAACTGCTCGCCATGTATTGCTTCAGCTGCGCATTGGCTGGCTGGAGGGTGTCGTCCCAATCGCCGTCACCGTATGCCGAAAGGTACGTGTCATGCAGGAAATTCTCCCGAATATATTCGATTTCCTTCAGGGCATGTTCCATGAGGGTAGCAGTCTGCTTGGTATAATCGAAAGTATGCCGATGGGTGTAAGGCACATTTTCTTCCAGAATACTGTAATCACGGGTCGCGGTCAAATAATCGCCCAATACTTTGAGCGGCCAAACGATAATATCCCCATGGCTTTCTTCTTGCTGCACGTGAGTATAGTTGTCAAACATAAACCATTGCGGCCAGTTTCCGCTGTCTTCATACTGATGGCTGAATACAGTTAGCAAAATGGAACGAACCTCATCAAACTTTTGCACCGCCGAAAAATATTCTACAGGTCCCTGACATACATCGCGTGTTCCCCAAGCTGCTCCGCCGTATTGCTCCAGACCGTGAGGTACAGAGTAGTGGACGAGCATATTGTGGGTGTACCACCAGGCCACGGCGTTCACACGGAATAGCTCGCTCGTTTCCTCTTGACCAAGTGTCAGATGGAAGCCATTCATAAGCTCGGCAAAATATTCCCGGTAGCGCTCGCGCTCCTCCTCAAAGGAGGCGTGAGGCTCCTTGCGCGCTTGGTCCTTGCCGGACGAACGGCCATGCAGCCAAGCCTGTACCGTGCAGGTCCATTCGCTGCTCTCACCCAGTTCCAGCACGACCAAGGATGCATCAGGTGAAGCCTTGGCCTGCAGCAGTGCGTGAGCGTCGCTCACCTGCTGTAATGGAGCGCCTGCTACATGCATCCGGTACAAAAGATCCGGATAAGCCTCGGCGCTTAGGGAAGCGGAATCAGCTCTAAAGAGCAGGTCGTCACCTTCGCGTTCCATATGAAATGGAAGCTCATATTCGTTCACATGCATAGACATTTGCTGAGTGATCAGGAATGGGTAAGCTTTGCCGCTTGCCGAACGCATGTGAAGCCGCACTTCCGGGCGATCGGCATTCGTATGGTTTGTAATAATGAATGTATCGTCAGCCGTTTTGTAATACCAGCGCACATAATTAAAGCCAATCTCAAACAGGGAAGGCATGGTGAGTAGGTGGTATTTTCCTTGAATGCCGACGTAGATACGTTGACCGGATGTCTTGGGAATATTGAGCGCATTACGTACGTTGGTGATCATTTTGTTGAAATTCGTATTGCCGATCACGAGCTGGGAATTGAATACCCCGTACATATAGGAGGTTGTTGTAATGGTTTCTTCCTTACCTCCAGAGTAATGCCCGCCCATTAAAATATGCCCGTGAGGACGCTCTACACGAAGCTCTTTGGATTTGAGTACGATATGCTCATAGCTATCCGTAAAAAAGGAAAGGAGTTCATCGCCATCCCGTTCTTCTTCATGGCGTTTTGGGAAAAGCTGCTCCACTTCGGCAGCGGTCAAATCCAGTGTGCGCAGTGGCTCACCGATGGTTTGCGCTGGAGCTACGCGCTCTGCCTGGAAGTCACTTGCGATGTGCGCTGGGATGATGTTCGCGGAAGCGTCCGCTAGCACGACTGCTACTTCTTCACGTGCTTTGGTCACCAACTCCTGATACTCCAGCTTCGTCACTGCAGCCGGATGGTTTGGCTGGAACAGACCGTAAAATGTAAAGCGAGCTTCCCCGGCGAGTTTTACCCGCTCAGATTGCAGCGCTGTATAAGCAAATTCGTATTGGTACACTTCATTGGCGAGCGAATCGCGGCGGAGTGCTTCCGGCTCATTCGTTTCCTTGTAAGAAAGTCCAAAGAACTGAAATCCATCTGTCGAGTATCCGACAGTGCGTGTTAACGATCCTTGTTGAATGTAAGGAAATGCCTGACTTTGCGGCTGATTCTGACGGGAACAAACGGTATAGCCTCTTTGTTCATCATGATAGACAGTATGGTCAATATATTGAGACAAATAAGCTTCATTACTGCGTACAGCAGCGGTATCGGCAATGCCAATATCCTGACCGTACACAATATCTGCTTCAACGTCATCTCCCTGTAGGGTTACATCCCAGAACCACACTCCCAGGCGGCTGAGTGTGAAGGTCACCTGATAGCCTACACCCGCAGTGAAACCTTCCCAAATAATCTGCTGATCCGTTTGTCGGATTACGCCGGGCGAACGGATTCCAAGCAGGGGAGTAATGCTTATACCGGAAGGACGATACAGTCTCAAGTACAGATTGTTCAGGGAACCATCGACTGAATTGGTCAACAGTTGGTTGATCATCGTTGAGCCATGGGCGATCTTATACACATCACCGCTGCTTAAGAAGGTAAAGGACAGGTCTCCGGCCCGCAGCAAAATATTTTGATCCAGACTTGTATTCATCAAAGGGAACGCCTCACTTTCCTGTTTCTTTTACTAACCGAAAACGGCCTTCAGTAGTATCCCGGCTGTTAGGTCCTGTAAAGACGGCGAATTCACCGCTGTCACTGTCAAAGCTCAAATCTGCATGATGGTAGCGCAGCTGAGGCTCGGTCACTGTAAATTCCACTTCCCGGCTTTCGCCCGGGGCAAGCAGGACTTTGCAGAAATCTTTCAGTTCTTTCATTGGTCGAACCGTATCCCCGCTGATATCACGGACATAGAGCTGAACCGTTTCCTCGACTGGACGTGCTCCTGTATTCGTTACCTGTACTCTAACGGTCAGTTCTTGACCGGGAATAAGGATATCGCCGGAAAGCTGTACGCTGTCATAGGCTACATCGGTGTAGCTCAGGCCATAGCCGAACGGGAATAAAGGTTCGTTCGGTAGATCTAGATACTGGGACACGTAGCGTTCTGTTGTGTTCGGATCTAACTGCGGACGTCCTGTATTAAAATGATTATAATACACAGGCACCTGTCCGACCGATTGCGGGAAAGACATCGTCAGACGCCCCGTAGGTTCAGCATCGCCGTATAACAAATCGGCAATCGCCGCGCCGCCTTCGCCACCAGGGAACCAGGCTTCCAGTACAGCGTCTGCTTCTTCAATGACGCCGTGCAGATCCAATGGACGACCATTAAACAGTACGGCTACCATGGGCTTGTTCAGTGTCTTCAGGCGCTTCACCAATTCTAATTGCGCCTGCGGCAGGCGAATATTCGAACGGCTGCCTGCTTCACCACTCATATCCGAGCGCTCACCAAGCGCCAATACGATGACTTCTGCTTGATTGGCAGCATGCAGAGCTTCGGCATATTGCTCCTCAGTTATGTCGTCTACAGAGCATCCTGTCGCAACCGTGAGCAGCGAGGAGGATATTTTGGATTGGAAGCCGTCAACAACACGGATGGCTTCCTCTTGTGAACCGCTCCACGACCAGGAGCCCAAGATATCGCCGCTTTCTGCAAAAGGTCCGATCAACGCGATATGTTGATTGCGATTCAATGGAAGCACAGAATCATTTTTGAGGAGCACGCATGATTTAATGGCTAGTTCTTTAGCAACCGCACGATGGGCTTCGCAGAACACAACTTCACGCTCACGCTCAGGGTCTGCGCCGCGCAGCGGATGTTCGAACAAGCCTAGCTTTTGCTTAAGCTTCAATATACGCATCACTGCTTCATCAACGAGCGCCTCATCCAGCTCTCCGCTGCGAACCAGTTCAGGCAGGTGTCCATTATAGCAGGAGGTCATCATTTCAATATCTACGCCTGCCAGCAGTGCTTTTTTGGCAGCCTCCCGTTCATCCTCGGCGATGCCGTGAGGAATAAGCTCTTTGATCGCGGCCCAATCTGAAATGAGTACACCGTCAAAACCCCATTCATCACGAAGCAGATCTCGCATCAGACGCTTATTGCCCGTTGCGGCCACGCCTTCTACGGTATTGAAGGACGTCATCACCATTTCGCAGCCTTCATCCAAAGCAGCTTTGTAGGAGGGAAGATAATACTCTCGCAGCTGCCATGCGGATACATCTACGGTATTGTAATCCCGCCCGCCTTCACCAGCTCCATAGGCAGCAAAGTGCTTCACGCATGCGGCTACCCGCTCGGTATCATTCGTTAGATCCTTACCCTGAAATCCGCGTACAAACGCACGGGCAAATTGACTGTTGAGATACGGGTCTTCTCCAGTAGATTCCATCACACGGCCCCAGCGTGGGTCACGTACCAGATCGACCATAGGAGCGAATGTGACGTGAACACCGGATACAGCTGCTTCCCGGGCAGCAATGGTGGCGCTCTCCTCTGCAAGCTCCATATCCCATGAACAGCCAATGGCCAGCGGGATCGGGAAAATCGTTTTGAAGCCGTGTACAATATCTGCCATAATTAAAAGTGGAATACCTAGGCGGTTTTTACTCAAATGAGCCTGCTGAACACGGATCGCTTCCTGGGCTCCTGCAAGACCGAGCACAGAACCAACATTGTGGACCGTTTGTTCTGTGATGCCGAGAGAAGCCATAGGCCCGGTAATTTGGCCCTCCGTGCCTGCTTTTTCGAAAAAGCCACCCACAAGCTGTAGCAGTTGGTCGACTTTTTCTTCAAGCGTCATGTTTTGTAGAAAGGAATTCAGGTGTTGTTCCATCATAATCCTCCATAAGCTGTGTTATTGGTCGACAGCTCTCTTTTCCAGATTCATGAGTTTTTTGGATAAAGTTGATTCAAAAAAGTGCTGAACAGGCTAATAGCTAGTATAGAAGCATAATCTTCTGTTTTATCATTAATCGAAACGTTTCTATTGTCGAACTCAGTTGGATTATATACGCTTTCAAAAGGAGAGTCAAATCTAATACGGGAGTTTTTATATAGGATAAATAGCGTAATAAAGATGAAATGAATGGAAGAAAGACGCGATTCAGGAAAAATAAAATATAATACCCCTATTGAATGCGGTTTCAATTTGTTCTATAATGACTATCGAAACGTTTCTATTGATGGGTATGGTCCTTAGGTTTTAAACATAATTGTTACAACCGTATGCTTTAAATGCTATGTTTTTACGTGTACAAGGATTTTGCGAAATTTGATTTTAAACGCTCCAAAGCGCAATATATAGACGAAATAGACCATTTCGATCTATATATTATTTATGGGAAGTTGCTATTGATTTTCTGCAAAACTCTAGCATTGGAATCCGTTATCATATTGCATGATCAGTAAACTGATCATCTCGGGAGGAATTCGTATGATGAAAAGAACGTTGGGGATCATTTTGGCAAGCACCTTATTACTGGGAGGCGCGCTGGCAGGCTGTTCATCCAAGGATGATTCATCCGGCAAAGATGCGAATGGCAAGACCACCATCACCTTATGGGGCATGGGAGCGGAAGGGAAGCTGCTGCCTGAAATCGTAAAAGATTTTGAAAAGGAAAATCCGGATATTCACGTTGATGTACAGGCGTTGCCGTGGGATAACGCTCACGACAAATTGCTCACAGCGGTTGCCTCAAAATCCGGCCCGGATGTTGTTCAGTTAGGTACGTCATGGGTGCCGGAATTAGCATCTGCGGGTGCATTAACAGATATCACGCCTTACATCAGCAAGTACCCTGAGCTTGAAGCGAAAAATTTCTTCAAGGGCGCTGTGAGTACGGCTCAATTTGAAGGTAAACCGGTCGCCGTACCTTGGTACACTGAAACGCGAGTTTTATTCTATCGTTCCGACCTATTGAAACAAGTGGGATACAATGAAGCACCAAAAACGTGGGAAGAACTTTCCGATGCTGCGCAAAAGCTGGCGGCTCGGGGTAAAGGCAAGTATGGTATCTCCTTTAGTGCTAAGGAGCAATCTATGGGCTTTATGTTTGCGCTCCAGAACGGCTCCAAACTGGTTGACGAGCAGGGCAATCCGCTGTTCAACCAACCACCGTTTGTAGATGCTGTGAAGTATGTGAATAGCTTTTTCCAAAATGGATCTAATGCAGTGGATATTGGAATTGACTCCGTTCAAGGTTTGCAAGGCGAGGGGATCGTTCCAATGTTTATCAGCGGTCCTTTCATGATTAAAGAAATCAAGAGCAAGGCACCAGAACTGGAAGGTAAGTGGAATATAGCTGAGCTTCCTGGCAAAGTAAACAACCTGTCCGTTTTGGGTGGAGCCAACCTTTCCATTATGAAATTCAGCAAGCATCCAGAGGAGTCAGCTAAATTCCTGGCTTACATGAGCAAACCAGAAACACAGCTAAAATGGATGGATCTATCCAGTAACTTGCCTGCGACCACCAAATCATGGGAAGATACCAAGCTGAAGAGTGATCCGATGCTTCTGACGATTCGCAAACAGCTGGATCATTCCGCAGCATTGCCGCAACTGGCTGCATGGGAAGAGGTTTCTCAACAATTCATCAAGAGCTTCGAGCGTATTTACCGCGGTCATGCCGATGTACAGAAGGAAATGGATGATTTTAATCAGCAGGCTGCAAGTATTATGAAAAAATAATGATCCATATCTGTCATTGTCAAAGGGAGTGAAGGCATGAAAGGAAGCTCGCAGAAACTTGCGCCATACTTGTTTATCGGTCCCTCCATCATCCTGCTAACGCTGTTTTCGCTATTGCCGATATTACTGGCGCTTGTGATCAGCTTCACGGATATGGATCTGTCTGGACTCGTTAATTTTGATAGCATTCGCTTTATAGGTTTGGAAAATTACACGAATGTGCTTTTGGACCCTTCCTTTTTGAAGTCCATTGGGAATACGCTATTTTTCGTCATCATCGGTGTTCCGCTAGTGCTTATATTTTCGCTCAGCATCGCGATCCTGATTAACATGGGTAAATCACGTGCTTTCAAAGTATTCCGCGTCGTGTTCTATCTGCCGTCCGTAACCAACGTGGTTGCGGTCGCAGTAGTTTGGAGCTATCTGTATAACCCGACGCTTGGATTATTCAATTACGTACTTGGTCTAATGAACTTGGGTCCCGTCCCATGGCTGACCGATCCAACAGTAGCGAAAATTTCGCTGATTGTGTTAGCGGTTTGGCGGGGTATCGGCTTAAACATGATCATCTTTATTGCGGCTATTAAGGGAATTCCCGGCTCTTATTATGAAGCGGCCCAGCTTGACGGGGCCAATACATGGCAGCAAATTCGTTATATTACGCTTCCGCAGCTTCGTTACGCTATTTTCTTCGTGTCCATCACGACGATGATCGGCTGGCTGCAATTTTTCGAGGAACCTTTTGTCATGACCAAAGGGAAACCGCTGGACGGCACGCTGACGGCATCCTTGTTCATTTACAATAACGGCTTCCAATTTAGTAAATTCGGGTATGCCGCGGCGGGATCGTTCATTCTGTTCTTTGCGATCATCGCGGTAACGCTGATCCAGTCCCGTTTGCAAAATAAAGCGGAGTCCTGATAGAGAGAGGTGATGAACGTGAAAACAGCTGTTCAGCAAGCCCGCGCCAATACGCGCAGTGGTGAAAAAACATTTCAATGGTTCGTGGCGATTCTCCTGACTGTGGGAGGTCTGTTGATGGTGCTGCCTTTTGCGTGGATGATTTTATCCTCCTTTAAGACAGAGGGGGAGGTAACCAAAATCCCTCCAACCATCTGGCCGGAGCATTTTACTCTGGATAATTTTAAAATTCTATTCGATAGCATGGCGTTTGGAACCTATCTGACGAATACGCTAATCATTGTTCTAGCTTCCTTCTTCGGATTATTCCTTAACGCCATGGCAGGTTATGGTTTTGCCAAATTCCAGTTTAAGGGCAAGGGTTTCCTGTTCTATCTGGTACTGGCAACCATGATGATTCCAGGCCAAGTGACGATGATTCCCGTCTATTTGATTCTAAACCAGATGGGGTTGACCAATTCTATGCTGGGGATTGTCCTTCCTGGATTGGTAGGCGCGTTTGCAATCTTTCTCTTCCGGCAGTTTATGTCCGATATCCCGGAAGAATTGCTGGAGGCGACGCGTCTGGATGGAGCAGGGGAGTTCCGCACTTTTTTACAAATCGTGCTGCCCATTTCGACGCCAATTATCGCAGTGCAGGCTATCCTGACCTTTATCGGCGGATGGAACAGCTTCTTATGGCCGCTCATTATTGCGAACGATGAAAAGCTGTACACCTTGTCCGTAGGTTTGTCCCTGCTTAAGGGACAGAACGAAAGCCAATTTGCCCTGCAAATGGCAGGCTCGACCTTTATGGTCGTTCCGATCATGATCATCTTCATTATTTTTCAAAAGTATATTATCGAGAATTATACGATTTCGGGTATTAAGTAGGGTTATAGTTTGATTAATGAACGCAAAAAACGGAGGACCTCAAAGTTTAATCCAAAGAGGTCTTCCGTTTTTTTTGTGTTCTTGTTTTATAGAACAATTAAAAGGCCTGCTAGTTAACATTCATTCCCTAAAAGGTCGCATCATTCTTTATATATAAGAACGGGAGAACGAAGATTTAGAATTCAGATTGCGTGTTACGTAGGTGAATAAAAGTTCCGACCTTCAGAGTCATTAAGGTTTGCATTACATTAACAACGACCAGCTTTTTTAATAAAGAAAATTATACTTTTATTAT
>NZ_CP191577.1:5140529-5150185 GCF_050516475.1 Paenibacillus ottowii
TTATTATATTTAATTGAATATATTTCAAAAATAATATGTTAACAAATTTTATTCAATTATTTTTGAAAAAGTATTGAAATGCAATAGAAAAATGATTATTTTGGAAAGGAAATAAAAAAATACAAAAAAATGGGGTGATTCAAATTGTTTGATCCTATTAACCAAGCAGCTGAAGGCAGTGTTTCTCCTATGACGTGTGTTTTTTGTGATACACGTGATCGTTGTGTAGGTTGTGATGCTACCGATTGGTTTTGTAGCAAGGAAAGTGGTCATTGGTGTACTAATAATGATAGCGATTAATTCGATTAATTGAAGTAAAACTTGCAACGATAGAGCTTTCAAACACAGGTAGTAACTTAGGAGGTCTGGGAACTAATCTTCTTGGACTTCCTCCTATTTTGTAACTTTGAGAGGATGATTAATAGTGATTAGTGCTCCATTTGAAAAAAATCCCGTCAAAATCATAGAACAAAATGAAAAGTTATACTTATACAATATAAAAACAAATGGGCTTTTTCAGATTGATGATGTCGTAGTAGATATATGCAATAGCGAAGGTAAGGAAATTGAAGAAATATATGAATTACTTAAGCATCGTTCTAGTAGAGAAGAGGTAGATAGGTTATTAGCCAGTCTGAAGGAAGCATCGGTTATATATAATAAAGATTTGTCTGTTCAAAAGGAATGTAAAAGTTGCGATGATGAGCAAGTGAGTCTATCATCTATAATTCTTATGCTGGTTCAAGAGTGTAATCTAAGATGCTCTTACTGTTATGGAGGAGACGGAGAATATAATGATCGAGGACGGATGGACACAGAGACCGCATTAAAAGCAGTTGATTATCTGTTTAATCATTCTGGCGAGGAAGAAGAACTGAATATTTGCTTTTTTGGAGGGGAGCCACTTCTGAACATTGAAGTGATTAAAGAAGTTGTAGCCTACACTAAGCTAAAACAAGAAAAATCAAATAAACGTGTTACATATAGTATGACAACGAACGGCACCTTGATTTCCAAAGAAATTGAAAATTTTTTATTAGATCATCATGTTTCTATTCAGATAAGTCTAGATGGTGATCAAATGACGCACGATTTCAATCGATATTATCAGAACAGAAAAGGTACCTATGAAATCATTTTAAATAGAACAGAAAGTTTAAGAAAAAAAGGTGCCATAACAGCAAGAGCTACGATTTCACCAGTACAATTGGATATAACTCATACACTTACACATTT
The DNA here is from genome assembly GCF_050516475.1 of Paenibacillus ottowii. NCBI lineage: Bacteria > Bacillati > Bacillota > Bacilli > Caryophanales > Paenibacillaceae > Paenibacillus > Paenibacillus ottowii. Next base: position 5,141,766 of record NZ_CP191577.1, read on the forward strand.
AATGGGGATTGGTATTCGCCATGTTGCGATGTATCCTGCAGTCGAAATGCTTAGTGAGGAAGACTTTAAGAAGTATGCACAAGAATTCACCAAATTGGTTGTTCATTTTGAATCTTTGCTTCAGGAAAAAAAATATGGGGAAGCACGTCAAATTTCGAACATTCTAAAATACTTGAAGATGATTCATTCTTCTTCTAAGCGAGATTATTTTTGTGGAGCGGTCTCGCATATGCTTGCCGTTGATGTGCATGGTAATCTTTATCCTTGTCAACGATTTGTTAATGAAAAGGATTACTCTTTAGGAAATGTAAGGGAAGGGATGGATGTAAGAAAGAAGAGTGGCATGCTTAGTGAGATGCGTTTAGAGAAGAGAACTGTATGCGGAGAATGTTGGGCTAAGAATCTATGTGGTGGAGGTTGTCCTCAAGAAAATATGGTGCTTAGTGGTTCAATTAATGAGCCAGTGGATAAATACTGTAACTTTACTCGTAGTGCAATAATGGATTGTATGAAATTGTATTTACGATTAACTAAAGAAGACAAGAAAAACCTGTTCTCTGCTAAGCGGCAGCGAGAGCAACTATTGGAGGATGCCTCATTTGACAATTGATATTCAAGCTTTAAGTAAGTCATATGGTTCTCACCAAGTACTTAACGAGCTTCATTTTCACATTGATAATGGTATATTCGGACTGCTCGGAGACAATGGAGCGGGTAAGACCACTTTAATGAAAATCCTTGCCACTTTACTTAGATTCGACCGAGGAGAAGTTGAAATATTCGGACATTCTTTGAAAAAAGAACCTGATGCTATTCGTTCTTTACTAGGTTACTTGCCGCAGTATTTTGATTTTTTTCCAAATGTGACTATTTTGGAATCCATGAACTATTTTGCGGCTTTAAAAGGTATTCAAGGTAAACATCATATTCAAGAGGAGACATCACAGCGATTAATTGAGGTGGGACTTATCGATCAAGTTGATAAAAAAATAAAACAGCTGTCTGGGGGAATGAAGCAGCGCTTAGGAATTGCTCAAGCTATGTTAGGACAGCCTAAGTTGTTAATTGTTGATGAGCCTACGGTTGGACTGGACCCCAAAGAACGAATTGCTTTTCGAAACTTGCTTCAAAATTATGGAGAAGACAGGATTATATTGTTATCTACTCATATTGTTCCTGACGTTTCAAGCACATGTGACAAACTACTCGTTTTAAAAGAAGGCCGTTGTCTGTACCAAGGGGCTATAGACGATATGATTCGAACTGTCGAGGGTAAAGTGTGGTTGGTTGATGTTGGCAAGCGTCAATTGGAACAATTAAGCCAACAAGCTCGAATCACTTCCATTGTGCGGAAGGAAGGAAGAGTTCAGGCTCGATTATTGTGTAACGACCCTCCAGATTGTTGTACAGAAGTCACACCCGAAGCGGCTAATCTTGAGGATGCGTATCTGTACATTTCCGATCCGGAGGAGAGTTAGCAGAATGGGACAAGTAATCAGAGCCCTAGTTCAATTTGAAGTTTTGCTTATGAAAAAAAGTGTAGTGTTTTTTATAGCACTAACGTTCTCTTGTTTTTTAATTCCTTTATTTTTATATCTAGGAGCAGGGAATAAGAATAACGCGTTATGGATATTTTTGCATCATGGACAAATGTTCTTTACCATATTACTAATGCCGTTAATGTATTCTGTTCTTTATGATGGCGAGAAGCAAAAAATGATCTCTTCTGTTATTATGCCTAAATTGCCTAAAGGAGCCCAATATTTTTATTGTAAGAGTTGTGTATTATGGGGAGTGGTTTGCTTATTTCAATTTGTCGCCTTAGCTATATTTTGTGTGGTTCAATGGACGACTCATGGTAATGCTCCATTCTTGATACTGCTTCATCTAACAGTAGCAGGTGTAGCAACTATGGGATATTCTGTTCAAATTACCGCCATATTGAACTTGCTCTTACGTAAACAACTGTATGTGAACATTGTAATGCTCGTTTACCTTTTAATCAGTATTACTATCAACTTGCCTTACATTTCAATCTGGTTTAATCCAGATTGGATTATTTCCAATTTCTTCACACAGTCGTTTGCTTTTGGGCGAGTATTCCTATTTTTGCTTATGTGGGTATTGATGAAAGTCAGTAATCATCTATGGATGGCGAGGGTACAAGAATGAATGGAATTATAGTTCGTTTCTGGCTACAGCTTTTACTCCGAAGAGAACAAGCAGTAACCTTGCTCGTTTCCTTTAGTGTGGTTCTTTTATTCAATTTAATAATGAATGAAGGTATTGCAATAACTTATAGTGTCAACTTGTTGTTTGTGGCTTTCTTTTCTTTACAGATTGCGAGTATACACAATCGTAATCATACAGAACCGTATATATATATTTCTGTCTTTCCTAATTATCGTCTAATCGCTTACCAGCTTTATGTTTCTTTAATTCTATCGTTTCCTCTCTTGCTCATGATGGTAGGACTTCTATGGAAATCATTCGCTGATGTATCATTATGGAATTTGGTTATCATTGTATTTTTTTCTAGTGTTTTTTCATCGATGTTGGGTCTCTTCCTGGGGCAGGTAGTAAAGCTTTATGGGTTGGCTTTCACTTTTCTCATTGCTTTTTACCTTCCTATAGGTTTAGTTTCCTGGTCTTTTAATGAAAAGTTACGTTACATATCTCCTGTAGTGAATATATTCAACCCCTATATGATCAACTGGCGAAATCTCTTTGGACTCTTAGGCTGTAGTTTATTATTTTACGGATTAGGCACATTGTTATCCAGTCGGCGCGGAGGCGGCAAAAAGTCTATAATCCCTTGGATTAGTACGGTCCTTGCTTGTAGTATACTGATGGGCGTATGGGGATATGAGAGGCTATTTGATGAGAATGTACAGACATCGTCGTTTCAAAAAATAACTGTGGGACAAACACAAGTAGAGTATAAGGGGATTAGTTCATATCAGGCTAGGCAGTTTGCCACCCTTTTTGAAACGCTGTATCAAGTGGCTAAAAAAAAGGAGACACACCCGATTCGCTATACCTTGGAAATCACCCGAATACACTCCATGTCATCGTTTGAGCCGAAAATAATAGTGCAAAATCATAATAAACTTCAAATCAATATTTATTCAAATAAGCTTTTAGAGTTTAATTTCGGAATGGATTGGGCTAGTAAGTGGATTGATTTTATTTTGCCGCAATCAACTCATTTGTCCAATGAGCAAGTGGACGCATTTAGACGCGTCAAAAGTGATATTGTTGTGGAAGTTCGCAAAAAAAATCCCGGAAATGTCTATACAATTCAGGGAGACTGAGAGCTAAAATAAATAACGAGATTTAGATATAAAAGAAAGGGATGGAATGAATGGAACGTGAGGCAGACCATTTGAATATAAGAGCTATATTTCATTCATTCCAATATTGGCCGAAATTAACTAAGTTATTATGGAATACAAAACCTATCTATTTTATTATCATCATCATTGGTTATCTTTTAAAAGGAATACTCCCGATTGCCAATCTCCTTTCCATACAGTATTTGGTTTCTGGAATAGAGACAAGACCATTATCGCATATGCTTCAAATAAGCATAGTCTACCCTCTAGTTCTTGTGATGTTTAGTGGTCTGCTTATTTCAAGTTTAATTGAATACTCTGATAAACTATTCCAAATTACTCTAATAAATCAATTGCAAACATTAATAGTACAACAAACATCAACATTTAATCTTTCGGATTTTGAAAACCCGCAAATACATAATCAGCTCAAAAGGGTTCAGAACGACTCGATAGATAGACCTATCCAGATCTATAAAGAACTCATTAATTTGTTAAGTTCCATGGTTACACTATGCTCTAGCATTGCCATTTTACTAGCGTTCAGGTGGTGGATTTTACTTATTCTCATTCTTTCTCCCCTAGCATCCTTTTATTCTTTATTGAGGTTCACACAAATTCAGTATATAGCCCAAAAAAAACGTGCTCCTTTACAACGCAAATCTAGGTATATTAATTATTTGCTTACTAATGACAAGTCTTTTAAAGAAATCTTATTGTATCAACTTAGTGATTACTTAACGGCAAAATATAAGAGTATTTTTGATATTTTCTATAAAGAAGATAAGTATTTAGCNNNNTAGCCAAAAAACGTATCACTTTATACTTATCATTTCAAGTGATAAGTACATTAGTTATAGCCATTACTTTGATCATGATTATACAAATAACATGGAAAGATAAATTACTTGTTGGCAGTGTTTATGCATTAGTTCAAGCAGTATTATTAACTAATCAAAATATTAACACAGTATCTCAAGGATTGATTTCATTGTGTGATCATAATCTGTATCTAGATGAATTATTCGCTTTTTTTAACATAAAACATAAACAAGAGAATTCTAGTATGTTGCTAAGAGAATCAGATATATGTGCTGATTCAACAATAGAATGCATAGAATTTAAAAATGTTTCATTTGCCTACCCAGATCAAAAAGAATTAGCCCTCAAAGATATAAGTTTTAAAATGAAGCGTGGTGAACCTCTTGCTCTAGTGGGCAGGAATGGATCAGGGAAAACAACAGTGATAAAACTTTTAACGGGGTTATATGAAGACTTTGAAGGAGATATTCTAATCAATTCTATCTCGATTCGAAATTACAATAAAGAAATGCTTTACAAGAAAGTAGGTGTTATATTTCAAGATTTTGTCCAATTTGATTTTTCAGTAAGAGAAAACATAGGTTTTGGCAGTATAGGAGATCTTGAACTTGATACTAGGATATGGGAATCGGCACAACAAACAGGAGTAGATTCGGTAATACGAAATTTGCCTAATCAATTAGAACACCAGCTGGGAAGAAACTTCGAAGGGGGTGTACAGCTTTCAGGAGGGCAGTGGCAAAAAATGGCGATTTCAAGAGCGCTCTTCAAAGAAGCTGACGTTTATGTACTAGATGAGCCTAGTTCATTTCTTGATCCAGAATCAGAAAAACAAGTATTTCGCCAATTTCAAAATTATGTTATGGACAGGCTTTGCCTTTACATTTCTCATCGTTATACCTCTGTTTTATATGCAGATAAAATTTTAGTTATGGAAAAGGGGCAGATTGTAGAAGAAGGAACCCACCAAGAACTAATTAAAAGTAGAGGGTTTTACTATAATTTATTTTCTGACGAAATTCATACATTCCAGAAAGCACTAGTTACTAATGATACACGTTAACTGTGTATTGGAACTCCAGAAAATAGTGGGAATCCGAACAGAGGTGTTTTTTTACCTTTTGAGAAGTAGACTATAATAAAGAAAGCGGAGCTTCCCTTCCAGAGGCACCTCTTTTGGGCTTCACATTGGACATTTTCTATATGAGTTAGGATATTGTACGAATTTTTTTGTCTGTAAATCCGGGTCATTGTCGCCGTAACTTAAATATTATATTTGTCAGCGAGGAAGGACATAGACAGCGTTATATTGGGAGAGGTTGCTTACATATAATAAATTGATAGACGGTATAGGACTGCTTAACAGTGGAAAAGGAATGAAGGATTTGTGAAAATGATGATAAAACATACAAAAACATACAAAAGAACCCGATATACCTCTAGAATCACTTATTAGAAGAGAATTGGAGGTTTTAGGATGAATGTATCTTTTACATCATCTCACCAATCGCCGTTCCGCACCGCAGATAACAACCGACTTGAAATACGGCATCCACTTTCCGCTCAGTCTGAAAGAAAGAGTATAGCCAAGCCGCAAAACAAGATTATTCAACAATTAACAGAGCAAAAGCAAAGTTTAATGGAAAGGCGTTCAGACTATGTAAGTAATGCCCTCAAGCGTGGTCTTGGTCCAGAAGCTGTAAAGGCTGAAATGGAAGAGATCGATAAGCAGATTCAGCAAATTGATGAGAACATTCAAAAGCAGTCGCTAAAGGAACAGAAAAAGGCTTTAGGCATGGATGAGGACAGCAAAAAGGAGGCTCAGGAAGGTAAAAGGGAACAATATACCCCCAAGACAGCAGAGGAGCAAAGGCAAAATCTAATCGCCTATACCATGCATGGTATTGTATCTGCACACAATGAATTGAAGAATGCCAAAATATCTAAAATGGCACAAATCACATTAGAAAGCGAGGCTAAGGGCTGGGAAAACACTAACCCCTCAAGATCAACTGCTTTGCGTGAGAAGGCAGAAGGTCTTGATGGTAAAATTATGGCGATTGCCGCGAATATCAATGAGCGCATCAGTGAAGCAGTGAATAATGCACCGTCGATTATAGAACAGGATCAGCCAAAGGGTGAGAAGGAGGCAAATCCAGAGGCTGGCAGAGTGTGGACTGAACAAGAAATCAATGCCTATCAGGATTCGGCTAATAAAGAGACGAAGACTGCGGGCACGAAGGTAAATATTGCAGTCTGAGCCGGTTATTTTGCGCATAGTGCCATAGTACGCACTAATTAGGAGGGCCCCCCTACGAGCTATCGTTTTTAGGGGCCCTCCGCTCAACGCAATCTATTATTACTATCAAGCAAAGAAAGTTATTTGTTCAATAGGTCTGTTAAAAAAATATTTAGAAAACGTAACCAAATGCTTATCTTTTATCATTAAATACTTAATGTATATATTAAGTATTTAATGATAATATTGACCATGGTGATTACGGTGTGTTATGCTTGAACCGTAAATAAAACGGCTTATTAGCTTAAAGTACAACAGATCTTATTTCGCATTCAGAGAGGATGGTTTAGGTGGCAGCAGCTGTAAAAGCAAAGATGATTGTAGACAAATCTTTTCGTATTGCTGAAGTCGATAAACGCATTTATGGTTCTTTTGTAGAGCATCTCGGACGTGCTGTATATGGTGGTATTTATGAGCCTACTCATTCGACTAGTGATGAAAGCGGTTTCCGTAATGATGTTAAAGAGCTGGTAAAAGAGCTGGATGTTCCTATTATACGCTATCCGGGCGGCAATTTTGTATCCGGTTACAATTGGGAGGATGGTGTAGGCCCGGTCGCATCCAGACCTAGACAGTTGGAGCTGGCGTGGAGAACGGTGGAACCGAATGAAGTAGGAACAAATGAATTTTTTAAATGGGCCAAGGATGTTGGCTCCGAAGTGATGATGGCGGTAAATCTGGGTACGCGTGGAATTGACGCGGCTCGTAATCTGGTGGAATATTGCAACCATCCAGGAGGCTCCTATTGGAGTGATTTACGTCGTAGTCACGGTGTAGAGCAGCCACATAAGATTAAAACCTGGTGTCTTGGCAATGAGATGGACGGTCCGTGGCAGATTGGTCACAAGACTGCAGAGGAATATGGTCGTCTGGCTGTAGAATCGGCAAAAGCCATGAGGCTGATTGACCCGGACATTGAACTTGTATCCTGTGGAAGTTCCAGCTCTACGATGCCGACGTTCCCGGAATGGGAGGCAACGACACTGGATCATACGTATGAGGTGGCTGACTATATTTCTCTCCACCAATACTACGGCAACCATGACAATGATACGGCTAATTATCTGGCACGTTCTATGGACATGGATCATTTTATTCAAACCGTCATTTCGACTTGTGATTATATCAAAGCGAAGAAACGCAGCAAGAAAAAAATGATGCTCAGCTTTGACGAATGGAATGTGTGGTACCACTCCAACGATGCAGACAAAAAAATCGATCCATGGTCTGTGGCGCCACCGCAGCTTGAGGATATTTACAACTTTGAAGATGCATTGTTGGTCGGCAGCATGTTGATTACGTTCTTGCGTCACGCGGACCGTGTGAAAATGGCTTGTATGGCTCAACTAGTCAACGTTATTGCTCCAATCATGACTGAAAATAATGGAAAAGCGTGGAAACAAACGATCTTCTATCCGTATCTGCATGCTTCCCGTTATGGTCGTGGGGTATCGCTGATGCCTGTAGTGGATTCCGAAAAATACGATTCCAAGGACTTTACGGACATTCCTTATCTGGATAGCGCTGTGGTTTATGATGAAGAGGGAGACGCTCTGACTATCTTTGCAGTGAACCGCCACTTGTCTGAATCGCTGGAGCTGACGGTAGATGTACGCAGTTTCGAGGGCTACCGTATTGTCGAGCATACCGTACTGGAGCATGATGATCTCAAAGCGACCAACAGCCCAGCTGGTGAAAAGGTTACGCCTCATAACGGTGGCAATGCCAAGCTTGAAGACGGAATTGTAAAAGCTCATTTGGGTAAAGCCTCTTGGAACGTTATCCGTCTTGCTAAGTCTCATTAATTCTCTTATATAAAAGGAACGACTGGGTTATACCTAAAAAGCCCGCATTCTCTCTTGTAAGGCTACTACAAGAGCAGAAATGCGGGCTTTTTGTATAAAATGAGCCATTTGTCCCTCCATCGATATAGTGCTCAAAAGGAAGAGGTAATTCCAATAAAT
>NZ_CP191577.1:5150220-5182884 GCF_050516475.1 Paenibacillus ottowii
ATATTTATTCCTAAATTTAACTAGGCAAAGATGATCCTTAATCACTACGTGTTTGTGCCTCGTACATTTTTGTGAAGTTATTTAGACCCAGTGCTGATATTCCTGGGTGAAAAAAGACCCTGTTATACCGTTGTCAATGAATTGATATCTGAAATGAGGGTGTGTAATCCGGCTTAAATTCACGTTATACTTTAAAAGATAGCTATTTTAAATAAAAGATAACTGTAGCATTTCGAGAAAGGGATGATCTCTATGAGTCAAACAGACGAATATCGTTTTCAAGTGAATTTGGGCGGCATGATCGATATTTTGGCCAATCATTTATATAGCAGTCCACGAGTGTTTATACGTGAAATACTACAAAATGCAACAGATGCGATCACAGCTCGCAAGGAGCTGCGGAGGACTACCGCTGAAAGTAGAGCATTAAAAGAAGACAATGCCCTTGAAGATATAGTTTCTGAAAATAACGACTATGAAGGCAAAGTCATCGTCGAGCTATCCGGTTCCGGGGACCAGCAGGTACTGATGATTCAAGATAACGGGATCGGATTGTCGGAAGAAGACATTCACCGGTTTCTGTCGATCATCGGGCAGTCTTCCAAGAAGGGAGCTGATTTGCTGACCTCGGAGACTTCATTTATCGGGCGCTTTGGGATTGGCTTGCTGTCTTGTTTTATGGTGAGCGATGAAATTGTAGTACTGACCCGTTCGGTGAAGGAAGGCAACTCTATGGAATGGAGAGGGAAGCCGGATGGGACGTATACGATTCGTCGATTGGAGACTGAGCTGCCTACAGGGACGCAAATTTATTTGCGCTGTAAGCCAGGGAGCGAGTTTTATTATGAGCCAGCGCAGGTGAAAGATTCCCTGTTTTATTATGGAGCCTTGCTGCCTTATCCTGTCCTGTTGTCTGTAGACGGAGAGACCAAGCAGGTCAATCTTCCATCGACAAGCTGGATGCAGAACCCGGAACAATTACGGAGTCGCCGCGGTGAGGTGCTGGATTTAGGCTATCGCCTGATGGGTGAGCGCTTCAGTGATTTTATACCGCTGCGAACGGCATCGGGCAGAACCGGCGGGATTGCATTCATTTTGCCTCGTAGTGTTAATCTGAACAGCAAGCGGCTGCATCGGGTGTATCTGAAGCATATGCTTGTGTCTGACAAAGCGGAAAATGTATTGCCAGAATGGGCGTTCTTCATTAAAAGCCTGATTTGGACAGATGCGTTGCAACCAACGGCATCGCGTGAATATTTTTATGAAAATGAGCAGCTTGATGCGGTTCGTTCTGAATTGGGGACCTGTATTCGCGAAGAACTGCTACGCATGGCGGAATATGAGCCAGACCGCTTGCAGCACTGGATTCATTTGCACGAGCTGTCCATGAAGGCGCTCGCGGTCGAGGATGATGAATTTCTGCGGATTATGCATCGCTGGTTTTCCTTCGAAAGTACATTTGGGCGGCGCGAGCTGAGTGAACTGATCCGAGAGGCGGGCGGACGTCCGCTCCATTACACGGCGACCGTGGATGAGTATCGTCAGATTACGCATGTGGCGGCAGCACAATCGATGCTGGTGATCAATGGCGGATATATCTATGATTCGGAAATTTTAGAAAGGCTGCATTGGGTCGACGCTACTCTGCACACAGAGCGACTTAGCCCTGAAGACGTATCTCTTTCTTTTACCGGACTGACGCAGGAAGAGCATACAAAGTATTACGGTGTGCTGCGTGTGATGGATGCTGCTTTGCAGCCGATGCGGTGCCGCGCTGAGTTGAAACGTTTTGAGCCTGCGAGCTTGCCTGTGCTGTACACCATTTCACAGGATGCACTAACCTTGCGCTCTATGGAAAACACCGTTGAAGAGACAACTTCACTTTTTTCCAATGTGCTTGATAGTCTAAAAGCGGGAGTCCAGCAGAACGCGGGCTACTCAACCTTATATTTTAATTTGAATAACCCGGTAGTGGCGCGGATTTTTGAGGCTACTGATACACAGATGATTACGGCTGCGACAGAAATGATGTATGTGAATGCGCTTATGATGGGTCACTATCCGATGAACCGCAGTGAGCTAGGGCTGATGAACCGGAGTGTACTGCATTTTATCAATTGGGGATTAGGGAACGGACAGAACACGTAATTGCGTAACTAGAGGAGGATTCAAATGGAAGAGACGATATATGAATTGATGGAGCAGGCGCAGGATATGCCTGGAGGGGCTGCAAAGCTGGCGATTCTGGAAGAGGCTGTTCGCTTGGCGGATTCTTCAGGCTTGAAGGAGCTCGCTTATGAAATTCGGGGAGAGATTGTAGACTGTGCTATTTTTAACGGATATCCATTGAAATCGCTGATTGCTTTTTCATGGCAGCTGGGTCAATTTGACCAAAACCCAGAGGAGTACGACCCCGTTGAACTGTTGTGGAATTACAAATGGATACTCGGGAAGGTGTGCAGTTTTCCGAATATATCGAAGACTCAAATCGAGGATCTGGTAGAGGATATGCGCAGACGTTATGCCGAGTACGGGTATAATGAGCGCCCATATTACTATTATAAATTCCGCATCGCGATGGACATGGGTGAATTGGATGAAGCACGGCGGTATCTGGATATGTTCCGCGTGATTGAGCCGGACAGTATGAGTGATTGTGAAGCCTGTGAGCAGAGCCAGATGGTGCGGTTCTATTACTTGACCGGAGAAGACGAGCAGGCGCTTGCCGTGGCCAAGCCGATTTTGTCGGGACGGATGAGATGTGCAGAAGTGCCGCATGTGACGCTCTCACAGGTGCTTTTGCCGCTGTATCGTCAAGGCGAGGTTGATCAGGCGAAGGAGCAGTATCGTAAAGGCTATCGCCTGGTTCGTGATGACCGCGACTTCCTGAAAACGATAGCAGAGCATATCGAGTATTTGACGATTGCAAATCCGATCGAAGGAATCGGAGTGGTGGAACGTCATTTGCACATCGCATTGGACTATGAGAGCGGATTGGAGCAAATGTATTTTTACGCAGCGATGGTGGGGCTGCTGCAAAAGCTGGATACTTCGAGAAAACTTCGTTTGATTCGGATGCCTGCATCTTTTGAATGGGGCAAACAGGAACGTACGTTAGAAGAGATTATTGCGTACTTCAAACCACTGGCAGAATCTGCGGCAGCTGAATTTGATCGACGGAACGGGAATGCATTTTATTCAAATTGGATCGGAAAGATCGTTCAAACGGCGTAGAAGAACAGGCGACTGTGGCGAATATTTTATACAGCCCAAACAATGAACGAGTACAATGTTCTTGTTTGAATGGACAGGAGGGATTAGATCGTGACTATGACCCGGAAGGTCATTAATTTTGCACATCGCGGAGCTTCGGGGGTATGTCCTGAAAATACGATGGCGGCTTTCCGCCACGCGTTGGAACTGGGATCAACAGGCATCGAAACGGATGTGCAGCGTACCCAAGATGGGCATTTGGTGCTGATTCACGATGAGTCGCTGAAGCGCACGACAGGTTGCCCACTGGATGTAAAAGATATTACGCTGGAAGAATTGAATAAATTGGATGCGGGCAGTTGGTTTAATGAGAAATTCCAAGGCGAGCGGGTACCGATGCTGGATGAGTTACTGGAACTGGCACAGTCCTCGGATACCATTATCAATCTGGAACTGAAAAATAGCATTCATCTCTATCCGGGGATGGAGGAAGAGGTTATTGCCGCTGTGAAGCGTTTTGGATTGGAAGAGCGGGTGATCTTATCCAGCTTCAATCATGAATCGCTCGCGCTCTGCGCGCAGATTGCTCCCGAGATCGAGACGGGAGCGCTGTATATTGAAATTATGGTTCGCCCAGCGGAGTATGCAACCCAATTCGGGGCAACAGCACTTCATGCCTACAAGCAAGTGGTCACACCCGAAGCGGTGTCTGAGGCTTTGGCATTAGGCGTCGTCTACCATCCATGGACGGTGAATGAGCCAGAAGAAATGGAACGTCTGCTGGAGGCCGGAGTGAACGGCATCATCACAGACTATCCTGATCGGTTGGCGCACCTTCTAGCTGTTCACTCTTCCTAAGTGGAAGACACAGTAAGACTACAACTAAGGATTGTATGGAAATAGTTGTAGGCTATGTATTGAAAGAAAAAGACTCTCCTACGTACTCGCTTTCACGAGACGAGGGGAGTCTTTTCTGGCTAGAGCTGAAGAGAGTACCATCACGACGATTTGGATTCTGTTCTACTTGATGCCGAGTCTCATACGATAGCTGAACAGGATATCCAGTGTTCTACCTTCAAAATGATTCTCTACCAGCTTGATGAAGCGAGCTATATCGTCATCCAGCGTTCGATTGCCAAGTTTGAAAAGGCTCTGAATCCCTCCCTGGCTAAGAGCGAGCCCAGTATAACGAGCAGCATCACATTGCTCACGATTGTGGAAGACAATCTCCCGGGTATAGCGAAATTGTCCGCTGCGGTGCAGATTAGCTAGATGCTGATCCTTGCTCCATTTATGAGCCTGTTGCTCTACAGGAGCTTCCTGTTCCAAAATGGCATCCGCTTTGGTGATCAGCTCTGTATAAGCTTGCTCGATCTGCCATTGCAGCACTGGAGGCCAGTCACAGTCAAAGGCCGCGAACACGCCGCCTTGAGCCAAGACCCTGCCTGCTTCATGGAGCGTGCTCTCGGGGTCCATCCAGTGAAAGGATTGAGAGCAGGTAATGACGTCTACAGTGCCTTCCTCAAAGGGCAGGTTGTTGGAGAACCCGCTTTCGAAGGAAATAGCTCCTGCCATTGTCGTTCCTGCCCTCTCCAGCTTTTGTTGCGCTATTCCTCTCATGTCTGGGTTAGGCTCGATGCCGACGATTCGGCAAGCGGTGTCTTTCCATATGAAGGTTGAAAGTCCGGTACCGCAGCCAAGATCGGCAACTAGCTCTACGTTCCGATCCAGATAGCGGCTGATGATTTCTACCACGAGTGATGGCGCTTCTGGACGGTGCTGATCGTAGTTGTCGGCAAAGCCATTGAAACGATCCACATTACTTTGCAGATTTCCCTTAGGAATCATAGGGTCTTTTCCTCCTTAGCTTCGGCCGGCGACCGCACAAATTCCGATGCTCTGTACTCTTACATTGTACAATTTTATGTGCTTAACCAGCTACTTTCGTGATTTCACAACATGATCGGATTTCGGTAGGAGGAAATTTGCCTATTTTATCATGGAAGCAAGCGCCCACTCCCGCATCATGGAGTCAAGCATTGGACGCAAATCTTCGCGCTGCATGCCCATATGAAGCACCGCTTCCAGATAGCCCGCTTTATCACCGATATCGTAGCGTGTGCCCTCCAGTTCCAATGCGAGCAGTTGACTCTGCAATGCTACTTGATGCAGGGCATCTGTCAATTGGTACTCACCGCCCGCTCCAGTGGACATGTTTTCCAATATGGAGAAAATAGAAGGCTCCAATACATAGCGACCAATGACGGCCTGCCGCGAAGGAGCGTCTGCCGGGGATGGCTTTTCAACAAGTCCGCCGACTTCATGAATAAGACCATTCTGGTGGATAGAGTCAATAATGCCGTATTTACTGACATCCTGTTCTTCTACTGTGCGCACGCCGACCACTTGCTTGCCAGTGGCTTCGTATACATTCATCATTTGACGAATCGCTGGAGTGGAGGAATTCATAATGTCATCGCCCAGTAACACGGCGAAGGGCTCATCGCCAATGAATTGACGAGCGCAGCGTACCGCATGTCCCAGGCCGAGGGGTTCCTTTTGACGGATATAGTGAATGACGGCTTTGCCCCCGATGCTCTGAACCTCACGCAGGAGATCATATTTTCCCTTGCTCTCCAGTACTTGCTCCAACTCTACAGACTTGTCAAAATGGTCCTCGATGGCTTTTTTATTACGCCCCGTAACGATAATGATGCTGTCAATTCCAGACTTGATGGCTTCTTCAACAATATATTGAATCGCTGGTTTATCTACAATTGGGAGCATCTCTTTTGGTAATGCTTTTGTAGCTGGCAAAAAACGGGTTCCTAAACCAGCGGCAGGGATCACGGCTTTTGTAATTTTTCTCATAGAGATTCACTTTCCTTTCGGGATGGGGAACCGAACACCCAGTATCGGCTCCCGATATAATTGATGATCATTCCGGCTGCGGTAGCGATCAGCTTGCCTAAAGCAAGCGGCAGCTCGGTTTTAGTGTGAAGCACTTGCAGCAATAAGGAGGTTATCCCCAATACGATGAGGTTGATGGTAATAAATTTGAGTAATTGCCCCTTGTTCGTGTTGTTTGTTTGTTGTTTACTGAAAGTCCATTTGCTGTTCAAAATATAACTGTTGGCTGTACCGCAGCTATACGAAATGATCTGCGCCACCACGACCGGCACTCCGGCCCAAGCCAGCAGCATAAAAATGATATAATCTACACCCGTATTCACCAGACCTACGATGCCAAATCGGATCATAGGAAGCAGCTGGGCTATGCGACTTTTCATTGGATTAGGCTCCATGACCGGATTTAGGCCCAGTATATACCGCGCTGTTGCCGCGCACTGTGCGTCCACCCGAAATCAGGCTCTCGCGGGCTCCTTGCATATACAGAGAATCGCGTTGTTCAGGGACCTTCATAGCATGAGTCGGACCGTTATCGTATTGTCCACCCAGACGCTCACGGACAATATAGAGTGGGCGCGCTTTGGTTTCGTCATAAATCCGCCCAATATATTCACCCATAATACCGAGAATAATCAGAATCACCCCGTTGAAGATCAGGCTGATGCTAATCATGGACGACCAGCCCTTCATCACATAAGAATCGGTGAAAAAGTTAAGAAACAATACATACATCAGATACAGGAAGCCGGACATGGACAGAAGTGCTCCGATGTAACCTGCCAGCTTGAGCGGCTTGATCGAAAAAGAAGTGATCCCGTCGAGACTGAGCTTGATCATGCGTTTTAACGGGTATTTAGTTTCGCCTGCGAGCCGCTCATCGCGCTCATATTCAACAGCGGTTTGTTTAAAGCCGATCCAACTGACCAGACCGCGTACGAACCGGTTATTTTCCGGCAGCCGTTTCAATTCATCTATGACCTTGCGATCCATCAGACGGAAATCCCCGGTGTCGACCGGGATATTAATATCCGTTGATGCTTTAAGTACACGGTAAAAGAGGCTGGCAGACCATTTCTTGAAGCGAGTTTCGCCATTGCGTTTGAGTCGTTTGGCGTAGACGACTTCGTAGCCTTCCTTCCACTTATTAGCCATCTCAACAATCAGTTCCGGCGGGTCCTGGAGGTCGGCGTCAATGACGACGACCGCCTCTCCCACCGCATAATCCATCCCGGCGGTAATGGCTAGCTGATGACCAAAGTTGCGAGAGAAATCAATCAATACAATCGTGTCATCTCTGAGACTGAATTCCTTGATGAGCTGGACGCTGCGGTCCGAACTTCCATCATTGACGAAGATCAGCTCGTAGGGCTCGCCCATTGAGCCCATGACTTGTTTCAGCCTCCGATAGGTTTCTGTAATAACGGCTTCCTCGTTGTACATTGGAATAACTATGGAATAACGGATAGGTTCACTCATTCGTAATTCCTCCTCGTTTATAGTGTGATTTCGTATAAAGTACCGCTTCCGCCACGCTCGTCTCCACCAAATCCACCTTGACCATCCTGAGCGCCTGCGTTGCTGTTCGTAGCGTCGCCTCCGCTGTCGGTTGCTTTCACTGCTGAACTTGTTTCTGCTGTGGTTGTTGTTTTCCATTCATCTGTAGGGATTACTTTGCCATGTTCTTTGATCCATGCATTGACTTCGGAGTTCCCGCCATCCGGACCACCGCCGCCACCAGAAATCATAAAGTATTTCACTTGCCCACTTTCGACCAGCGCCTTGATCTTATCGACGGTATAGACCGGATCGGAAGATACAAAGCCGTTCATAATAATTACTTTTTGGCCGGCCTCGATCAAGTAAGGAGCGGCAGTTGAATAATTGCTTGCTGCGAAAAGATAGGTTTCACCTGTGTTATTTTTTTGCAAGTAGCTCAACGTTTTTTGATCCAGACTTTGGCTGCCGTTCGGGCCACCCATTCCTCTGGAGCGGGTAGAAGATCTCTGTTCCGCGTCTGCACTTGTTGGCGTGCTTGAAGTATTTTTATCAGAGTTGGAATTTCCTGTGTTAGTAGTCTGGTTATTGGCTTGAATTCCTTCAGCTTGTTGCCCATTGAAGCTCCGATCTCTGTTGCCATCATTGCGGCCTGGCATTCCGCCACCGCCGCTAAATTGAGTTGGTCCAGCTTGTGGAATCATGCTGTTCCCTCCGTAGACGATCGGTGTTAGTGCCCAGTACACAGGGCCGATAAACATAGCGAGTGCACTTGCGATGATAGCGTATCTTGTGAACTTCTCGGATTTCATTCGTGCTACCACCAGGAGCGCTGTGCCGACGATCCCCAGGATCAATACCGCGATGGACCAGCCGCTGCCGATGGTGTCGTTGTAATTTTGCAGAACGAACCAGCTAAATACCGATGTTGCCAATACTGCCACAGGCAACATCCAGGAGAGCCAGTTGGAACGCTCACGATACTGTTGCCACAATTCTACGAATCCTGCTCCGAAGAGCGCTGCAATCGGTGGTGCGAGCATAATCAGGTAATAATGATGGAAGAAACCTGCTACGCTGAAAAATGCAGCTGCGGGAATCAACCAAGCAAGCCAGAAGATAACTTCTTTATGTTTCTGTGTGATATTACGGCGTCGAATACCAGCAAGCAGACCGATGGATGCTATGATTGCGAACGGAAGCAGCCAGCTGGCTTGGCCTGACAGGGCGGATTGGAACAATCGCAAAGGTCCCTTTTCACCAGTGCCGAACATGCCGCCACCGGAATTTTCGCCCGGCCCACCACCAGGAAAGCCTTGACCACCTTGCCAATCTCCACCAGGAGCGCCTTGTCCGTTCCCACCGAATCCGCCCGGTGGCATTTGGCCACCTGCACCGGAGCCGCCTGCTGCCATGCTGTTGGCACCAGAGTCATCCATAGTGGTAGTGCTGCTGGATGATGTAGTCGTTTGGGCCTGATCCGTGTTTGTATTGTTCCTATTCGTTGCAGCGTTATGGTTCTGCTCTGCGCGTTGATCGCCACGATTGCCACCCGTTCCCCGGTCTCCTGTCAGGCGGGACAGGCCGTTATAACCAAAGGCCAAATTCAGTACAGAGTTATTGCCGCTACTTCCCATATAAGGACGTTCATCGGCCGGAGTGGAGTCCACTATGACTGCCCAAGAAAGCGATACAATCAGGAGGACCACTGCTGATCCTGCCAACGTTATTGCTTTTCGCTTCCAGTTATACTTGGAAGCCAGCAGATAAAAGAGGCCCAACGCAGGAACGATCATATAGGCTTGCAACATTTTTTCGTTAAAGGCGATGCCGACGACTGCGAAAGCGGCCAGGATCAACCCGGTTTTGCTATTTTTAAGGCCTCTGAACAACAGCCATGTTGCGAGCAATAATGTGAAGACCAACATAGCGTCAATGTTATTCGTGCGGCTAACCGCTACGGCTATCGGTGTCGTTGCCATGGCGAAGGCAGCTAAACGTGCGGCCAGTGTACCGAAGCTTGGTTTGACGAGTAAGTAAACGAGCAAGACCGAACCGACCTGAGCCAGGGCCTGCGGCAGGATTACGCTCCATCCGTGAAGCCTGAATATATAAGCGCTCAACGTCTGAATCCAGAACACGACAGGCGGTTTGTCTACCGTTACCGATCCTGCAGAATCAAGTGACGCGAAAAAGAAATTGTGAAAGCTTTGCAGCATGCTTGCTACTGCCGTTGTGTAGTAGGTATTTACATACTTGTCTTGCCAGATGTTGTATCCGTTCAAAAATGCGGATATCAGCATAATGATGATCAGGGGGATGTCCGCCCTGGTCTTAAACCATTTCTTAATCATGTTCATTCCACTCCCTGTGAAAGTTTCTTTGTATTTATTCCGTTCTTGGCCCGGTGAACTACCGGCTTGCTATTATCATGCCAGACGTACCTTAATGGGTTCTGAGCGCTCCCTGAACGTTAGCTGAAAGCTGAGGCGAGATGCTTTTTTTACGGCAGGATTCAGGTATATTAGATACAGGTGAAAATGAACTGGCTTTTAATCATGAAAAAAATGCACCCATATGAAAGGGAAGATTAATAATGAATCCAATATACGGAGTTAAGATTATGCTGGCGGACGATGAGCCTCATATTTTGCAATTTTTAGAGCTTGGCCTGATTAATGAAGGCTATGAAGTCAGAACCGCTGAGAACGGGAGTGATGCGCTCGATCTGGCAAGAGAGTTTCGTCCGCATGTAGCAGTGCTGGATGTGATGATGCCTGAAATGAACGGTTTTGAGGTATGCCAAAGTCTCAAGGAGACGGAGGATAACATCGCAGTCATTATGCTGACAGCCAAGGACGATGTGGATGATCGGGTAAAGGGACTAAAGCTCGGCGCGGATGATTATATCGTAAAGCCCTTTAGCTTTAACGAGCTGCTGGCTCGCATCGAAGCGCGCTTGCGAAATCAGTTCCCCGACCTGCTGGGGGAAGTGGTTCACGGACCCTTTCAGGTGGATGACCGGCGGAAGGAAATTCGCTATCAGAGCCAGGTGCTGGAGCTATCGCCTACCGAATACGAACTATTGAAGTTTCTGGTGTTAAATCACGGAATTGTGCTGAGTAAAAGTCGTATTCTGGACCGAGTCTGGGGGTATGACTTTGGGGGCGAGGATAATATTGTGGAAGTGTACATTCGCTCCTTGCGTGAAAAACTCAAAGATAAGGAGCATCGGGTTATTCGGACGCTGCGCGGCGTTGGGTACCGTGTGGATCTGTTATGAAGGCGGGGAGGAAAAGTCGCAGAAAATTTGCGCTCGGTTCTCTCCGGTCCCAGCTTTTGGCCAGAACCTTACTCATTTTGGCTTTGCTGCTCGTATTGATCGGTTTTCTCCAATACTTTTTAATGAAAGATTTTCTGTATCGCAGTCGAGCAGACGCTATGAACACACAACTGAGTTCAATTCCAGGCGATTTACTGATTAAAGATTCGCAGGAAAAGGGTGAGGAAGAGAACGCTGCTCCCGAAGATGGTATCAATCGGAGGATTAATCGACCGGGGCCGTTTCTGTTTTGGCCGGATATGTCGCTTGCTTCTATAGATATAGACGGCACCTTCCAGAGCTTGTCCAACGAAAATGGACTTGAACCGCCGCGCCTCACTTCTCAGCAGTATCAAGCAATGCAGCAGAGCAAGCGCATGCGTCACGGCTACCAATTAATTACAGATGCTCAGGGCAATGAGCAACTGGTCGTGTTTCGCCCGCTCGGTCCACCAGACCGTTCGTCAGGGTTACTGCAAATGGGCGTATCCACGAATTCTATGCAAGAGCAGTTGATTAATCAACTCCGCACCTTTATTTTATTGTCATTGATTGCACTTGCGATTGGTTTGGCGCTTATGCTTCCTGTGCTTCGCCGCACATTGGTGCCCCTCTCCAGAATGGTCGAGGCAGTCAAACGTATTGATGCAGGCAATCTGGACGAGCGGTTTGACGCAGAGCAGGGTCAGTATGAGGTGGATCGCCTGGCGGTTTCATTTAATGGCATGCTGGAGCGGCTGGAGCGTTCTTTTGCTGCTGAGCGGGAATTGCAGATGCAAATGCGGCGATTTATTGCAGACGCTTCCCATGAACTGCGCACCCCGCTCACATCCATCCACGGGTTCTTGGAAGTGCTGCTTCGTGGAGCTGCATCCAATCCAAAGCAGCTCCAATCCGCACTGGAAAGTATGTATGGTGAATCCAAGCGAATGAATAAGCTTGTCTCTGATTTACTATTGTTGGCGAAGCTGGACCGAACACCAGAGTTGAAGTTGGAGGATATATCGCTAGATGCATTGCTGCTGGAAATGAAGCCGCAGCTCCTTATGCTGGCAGGTACACGTAAGGTGGTTTTCGATATGACGGCAGGTGTTCAGGTATTGGCAGAAGGCGATAAAATCAAACAGGTCGTGCTTAACCTGTTTCACAATGCTGTTCAGCATACCGATATAGAGAGAGGCATAATCCATGTCAACCTGTCGGCGGGTAAGAAAATGGCTGATATTCAAATTCGTGATAATGGACCCGGTATGGGTAAGGAACAGCTGGAGCGGATATTTGA
The DNA here is from genome assembly GCF_050516475.1 of Paenibacillus ottowii. Lineage (NCBI taxonomy): Bacteria > Bacillati > Bacillota > Bacilli > Caryophanales > Paenibacillaceae > Paenibacillus > Paenibacillus ottowii. Next base: position 5,162,442 of record NZ_CP191577.1, read on the forward strand.
GCGGTTTTATCGTGGAGATGAATCGCGTACACGCAGCTCAGGCGGAGCGGGCCTTGGGCTAGCTATTACACAATCCATCGTGGAAGCACACGGTGGGAGCATTACGGCTGAAAGCACACTGGGGACAGGAAGTGTATTTAAAGTAAGGCTACCTTTAGCAGGGACAGTATAGTATTGCCGATTATGGTCTAACATAAGAACAGCCCCCCGAACCGCGACTTTGGTGAAATAACGGCTCGAGGGGCTTTTTTAATTGTTAGTTAATGAGTGCAGCTTTTTGTAAGAGCACATGCAGCACCTTGGCAGATGCCTCACGCGTTGTAGGTGCATCTGGCTGGAAGTAGGAAGAGCCTTTGATCGTCGCTCCGTTAATAATCCCCGCCGCACTTACTTTTTCAATACTGTCCTTGGCATAGCCTGCAAAGGATGAAGTATCATGGTACGGTGTACGTGTAGGACCATCGGCTGTTGTTTTGATTTGAAGCAGGTCTACTGCTTTACCCAGCACAACAGCAATTTCTTGACGACTGATATTTGCATGCGGATCAAACTTATCGTTGCTGCGACCTGTAATCAATCCAGCCTCATAAGCGGCTGCCACATCGCCGGAATACCAGCTATCTGCCGGAATATCACTGAATGGTGCAGCAGTACCTGGTGTCAGGCCAAGTGCCCGTGTGACCAAGGATGCAAATTCAGCACGCGTCACGTTGTGCTTCGGTGAGAATGTCGTGTCGGTTGTGCCGTTAATCAGCAACTTATGCGCTAGCGATTGAATTTCCGATTGGGCATACGATGATGAAATATCTTCAAAACTTACAGGACGTGTTGCCGCTGCGTACGTCGAGAAGCCCGGACGACTTACCTTAACGACGGTAGATCCATCAGCTTGCTTGGTGAAGATAGATGGAACGGGATAAACATTTCCATTCGCCGTATAAAGTACACCGGCTGTATTAGGATCAATTTGACCAGGTACGGTAAAGGATCGGGTAATGAATTGTTCTGGCGCAACTTTGAGCGGTTGACTCTTGCCACCCGTGATGACGTTGGCCTCAAATCCTACCGGGGTGCCGATCACATTCGAGCCTTTCAGCTTGCTTGTAAATGTGCCGCTCGCCTCTGCCTGGCTGCTGATAATTACTTCAATGCCTGCACCTTGAGGTGCATTTTTTAGAGCTGATATTGGCAATGCCAGGGAAGAACCTGTATTGCCCACAATCAGGCTGCTTCCTGCTGCGGCTTTCCCCAGCGTTGCCAGCTGTACCGAAGTGAGTGATGCTTTAGTCGTTTGGCCTGCTTGGCTAGTAGCCGACAATACAATAGCTGTCGGACTGGAGCCAGCTGCTGTCACAGCAGCCTGCAGGTCTGCATCAGCTACTGTCAGTGACTGTACATTATTGTTTAACGCAACGGCTGTAGGCACAGCTTTTACAGCTTGTCCTTGCTTCACCACGCTTTGCAGTGAAGGTGCAGATGTAGCGACAGGGGTAGAGGTGCTAGTTACAGCAGAAGGCGTAGTATTGCTTCTGCCGCCACCTCCACCCCCTCCGCCGCCACTACTACCACCAGATGAGGCGCTATTATCCACACGGATCGATTTAGTGGCAGTGAACAGTTTAGGACCAGCAGTATTGCGTTCGACTTCTCCCTTTTCATTCAGTTCTGGGGAGCTGACTTCCAGCTTGTATACGCCATCTTTCAAGTGTTGAATAACGGGCTGACCGTTAGCATCCAGAATCGGCTTGCCATTGTCATCAAATTCGACATAGCTTCCGTCAATCCCCTTAAAGGAATATGCGCCTTGTTTGAGGCGAGCGTTAGCTCCTTGTTCCTTGGAAGTAGTAATCCCATTAATCATACCGATCAGCTTATCATCTAATCCGTATACATAGAGCGCGATCTGATTGGTTTTATCTGTGGTCAGACGGAAAGTCAAATCCGTTGTGCGCTGCGCACCTGTACGATTTGGATAAATAATCGGGTTCGTGAAACTCAGGTCCTGCAAGCCGAAGCCTGTCGTTGGATTTTCTGTGCCGACATGCACAACGAACGGAAGATGAAGTGTCGGCTGTCCAGCGCTTTTTAGAATAACCTCTCCTTCATATACACCAGTAGCTGCATTCGCATTTGGTTGTACAGACAGGAAGAACGGTTGCGCTTTGCCTGGTTCTGCCGAGATAGATCCATTCGCGCCAACCCCCTGCAACTGAACGGCAATGTTGCTAACGTCAGGTGTTGCAATCGGCTTGGTCGGATCTGAGGTAACCTTATCATGTAAAACATAGCTAGCTTCATACTGCACAGGGTTAGCAGACAAGTTTTTGAGTTGAAGCTGAATCTGCTTCGCATCGCTACCAGGTCGTAACACCCCGAAGCTGGCGGAAGGATTGTAATTCACAACTTCCTGACGATTAAAGTTCTTATCAAGAATCGTAATCTTTTCCACGGTTTCCAGTAGAGCTGGAGTCTGGATTGCATTGGCGATGTTTACAAGACCTGCACCTTGGGAATACACATCATATTGGGTTTTATTCTCATCATAGAGTGTAACCGAAGTGTTTGCCAAAGCAGCGCGGATATCAAACGGTGTCCAGTTCGGATGCTGCTGCTTCAGCAGCACAGCCAGTCCAGCCACATGTGGGGATGCCATACTCGTTCCGTTGCTGCGTTTGTAAGCTTGCGCATAAGATGCACCCGGATAGAACTTGGCAAAGGCAGGGTACGTTGACATAATGCCAACCCCCGGTGCGCTCACGTCCGGCTTGATGCTCAGCAGTTCATCTCCATTTGGTCCGCGGGAGCTAAATCCGGCCATGGTATTACCAGGATTGTCAGTACGACGATACTCTTCACCAAAAGTAATAAAGAATTTTTGTTTGTGGTTTTGGCTTTCAATGATTTGTCTTGCCAGTGCTCTACCTTCTTTTCCTATCATGTCAAAGGCAGGAATATAATCTACATTGTCTCCTTGATTCGAATTAATGTAACCGTCGTAACCAGGGATAGCTTCACTCAGATTGGCTTGTGTACTGTCGCTAGATTTCGCTTGACCATTAAAAATAATAATAGCCTTTGCACCATTTTGTTGTGCGTTCGCGATTTTATCTACGAAGCCCAAGACGCCACGCGATACGACCACAACCTTACCTTTTACATCTTGAGAAGTGAAATCATCTGGATATCCCAAGTTGGCATAAACTAATTCCAATGGTTCTGTCCCTAAAATGGAAGAAAAATCCTCATGGAATGTTTGCCAACCCATCATGTTAAAATTGTAATAGGTATCTGATGTCACTGTTATTGGCTTTTCGGCATCACCATAGGTTACAAGATTGACGGATGCTTTATTGGAATAGCTATGGCTCGGGGATGTGGCTGCACCAACGGAAATTGCCAGCTGGGATGTGGCCGGAGAACCCATCGAATAAAAATAAGGTCCATCTTGTGCAGCGTTACCGTTTGCGATGACCGCGACTACCCCGGAAAGTACCGCATTATTGATGGCAATAGCATCTGGGGAGTTAGGATCTTTTTCAGAATCCGAGCCTAGCGACAAGTTGATGACGTTCATGCCATCTTTGACAGCACGTTCTATACCGTCGATGACCTGTGCGGAGGAACCGGAGGAACGACCAGTTTTGGTATTGCGTCCAAGCACCTTATATACGTATAAGTCCGATTTATAGGCAATCCCTTTTTGCACAATATCCGAGGATTTATTTGCAGCTTTCCCGGCAATTGTACCGGAGACGTGGGTACCATGTGTCGTTCCGCTAAAACCTGTGCCGTACGGATCATTCTCTTTTTCAAGGAACGGTTCCTCGTAAGGATCGTTGTCCTGTTCAAAAGAGTCATAACCGCCTTTGTAGGCTTCTTTCAAATCCGGATGCTCATAATCGATACCAGTATCAATAACCCCGACCTTGATTCCCTCGCCATGCAATCCTTTGGCCCAGGCTTCAGGAACACCAATTTGGTCCAGTGGTGCATTGTCATAAGTGGCTTCATTGGCTGTAAGTGTTGGCGGGTCCTGTACGGGGATGGAATAATACGTTTTGTTTTCGTGAATAGATTTAACGCCTGGTAGTTTAGCTAATTCCGGGATTTTATTGGCTGGCACCGTAACCTCCAGTCCGTTAAGCACTGTGTTGTACTGGTAATTCACTTGAAGGGAAATACCGTGCTCAGCGGCTTGGTCTACGAATGTGGTTTGCTCAGTAGCGATCGCAGATTCGGCTTTTTGCTCGGATTGAGCGGTGAAAGCCTTGGCGCTTGAACGTGCCGCATATTTGTCCACAGCTAGCGGCTCACCATCAAGCTGTACGATGACTCTGACCTGACGGGAGGAGTCTGTGCTCAGCTCAGGTGAGATAAAGGCTGGAGCCGACTCAATAGTTAATGCTTCTTGAGCTTTTAAAAATGAGTCGATGGACAGATCAGCAGGAGCGGCAGAACTGAAAGACGGCAGAGATAGGCTTACCGTCAAGGCAAGAGCGAGTGATACGACAGGTATTTTTCGCAAAATGATCGGCTTTTTCAAAGATTTCCCTCTTTTCAATCAAAATATGATATCTCTCCATACTAGGATTTGAAGCCACTGCCGTTGTTCTCACGCCTCCTTAACATCTAAAATAGTAGAATTGACCACTGGTGACTAACTTGCCAGTTTTGAGGCATATCTTACCATATTGGTGGGATATATTACTATATGTTTTTTATATTTTTAGAAAAAATAAGGGTAACTTCACATATAGATTCCATGGAAATGTTATGAATTTACTAGATTATTTTTGAAATCATTCGAAGGGGAATGGGAGAATGCGAGATTTAATGATATAATCTGCATTGGAATTGTTGAGGTTTCACAATCACGTAAAATGCTTAAGGCGAAGGAGTCGATTATGTTGGCAAAAACATTGATTTTTGGGCATAAAAATCCGGATACGGATACCATTTGCTCAGCTATTGCTTATGCAGACCTGAAAACCAAACTGGGTGCGGACGTAGAGCCGGTTCGTCTGGGCGAGGTTAACGGAGAAACGCAGTATGCGCTGGATTATTTTAAAGTGAGCGCGCCGCGTCTGGTTGAGCAGGTTGCTGCTGAAACAGACAGCGTTATTCTGGTCGATCATAATGAACGCCAGCAAAGCGCAACGGACATTGACAAGGTACGTGTAACTGAAGTCATCGATCACCATCGGATCGCTAACTTTGAAACAAGCCAGCCGCTTTATTTCCGTGCTGAGCCAGTAGGTTGCACAGCTACCATTTTGAACAAGCTCTACAAGGAAAATGGTGTAGCCATTCCCAAAGAAATCGCAGGTCTGATGTTGTCCGCGATTATTTCTGATTCCCTGTTGTTCAAGTCCCCGACCTGCACAGATCAGGACGTAGCCGCTGCTCGCGAACTGGCTGAGATTGCTGGTGTGGATGCAGAACGTTACGGTTTTGACCTGCTTAAAGCGGGTGCTGATTTGAGTGGACACACGATTGAGCAGTTAGTAAGCTTGGACGCAAAAGAATTCCAGATGAATGGACATAAAGTGGAAATTGCGCAAGTGAACGCAGTAGACGTAAACGACGTGTTGTCCCGTCAAGCTGATCTGGAAGCTGCTTTGTCCCAAACCATTGCGGACAAAAATCTCGATTTGTTCTTGTTTGTCGTAACAGACATTGTGAACAGTGATTCCATTGGTATTGCGCTGGGAAGCCAAGCTCAGGCGGTTGAAAAAGCCTATAATGTACAGCTGGATGACAACAAGGCTGTTCTGAAAGGCGTCGTATCGCGCAAATCGCAAATTGTACCTGTATTGACCGAAGCTTTTAACAGTTTGTAATGATAAATAATAAGCCTCTTGAACCGACTGCATGAAGGCAGTGAAAGCAGGAGGCTTATTTTTATTTCCTCATTATGAATCCGCTACCATGAAAATTGATGAATACTGGGAGCCGCTATCATTCGGCTAGCCGATTTGCGGGCAGGTTAGACGAACAGATGTTGTCTCAGTCTTTGCACCATTTGTCTTTCTCCTCTCTGAGGGAGTTGGGGGTGGTTAGCCGCGCACTTTTAACATCTTCAAACGCATCTCGTACGCGTGACAAATAGGTCTGAAACTGGCAGAGTTCCGACTCACTAAAGTCTGACATCAGACGTGAGGCTAGTCCTATAAAAAAAGGGTCCATCTGCTGAATTTTGCTTCTTCCTTTATCATTCAGGGACACAAATACTCCCCGCTTGTCATTGGGATCGTCGTATTTATTAATGAATCCTTCTTGCTCCAGAGAAATGACCATAGAACTGATGGCTGCTCGGCTGACACCCATCTTTTCAGCCAAAGCAGAAGGAGACGACATTTCATCTCTTTGCGCAGAAAGTACACATAGTGCAATATATTGCCCGTAGGAGAGACCAAACTCACGCGAACGTTTTTCCATACTTTTTCTTATTTCATATGTTATGGAAAATAAATCCACCAAAACACCAATCGGTTTATTGCCACCTGGGAATAGATTATAGGCCAGTTGACGAATTTCGGAGTCCAAAAAAAAGAACATGCGATCCACCTCGATGTAGTTAATTAGTTAACTGTAATTTAATTAACCACTGGTTGCAATGATTTATACAAACTTTGTTCTGCATTTTTTTGAAAAAGTATCTGTAATACGTCATTTCCAGGGTCCGATGCACTGTTCAATGCCCTGATCCACAAGGGCTTGAATGGAGGGCTGACGCAAAGTACGTCCTTCTTGCCATCGCCACTCACTATATTGAATCTTGGCGGTAAACATGGGCTTCACCCAAAATGCGTCTTGATGTCGATCCGGTTTATTGATAAAAGGGCGCTCTGATCGGGTATGAGGCATCAGGCGCTCGGTAAGCTGACGCCAATCTCCACGAGTAAGCTTGCCTGTACCCACGTGCCCGATATAGCGCAGCCGTCCTTGTTTATCATACTGGCCCAGCAATACAGCGTTGACAACACCGCCATTCAAAGTATAGCCACCGATAACGGCAATGATATCACCATAATTTTTGACCTTGAGCCATCGTCTGTCCTGTCCGCCCAATGTGTATGGACTATCCAGTTTTTTGCACACAATACCTTCCATACCCTGGCTGCACATAACTTGAAATAGAGCCTGTCCATCAGGATGAGCAGGAGCCAGTTGAACCCGTTCGTTCGGTATGATGACCTGATGCAGCAGTTCAAGTCTTTCCTGTAACGGTTTGCGATGAACCCACTCCCCATTTAGATAAACAATGTCGAACAACATGTAAGTAGCGGGTACTGCTTCATAGGCTGCCTGAATTCGATCCGTCCGACGAATCAGGTCCCGGCGCATAATTTCATGGAACGACGGCTTACCATCGGTGCCAAGTGCGATCATTTCCCCGTCCAGTATGACTGAATCTGCCCTACAGTAAGAGGAGAAATGAGCAAGCTCTGGGTACAGCAGCGTACGTTCATGCTGCTTGCGATTAAACAGGCGCGTACTGCCCTGGTCGTGATACGTCAAAATTCTCGTACCGTCCCATTTTATTTCATAGCGCCAAACACCTGCATCGACAGGTACTTTTTCGCTCAGTTCCGGCTCAAACGGGATGACAGGCTTCATTTCCTTATCCAAAACAGCACCTCTCTTTACCTCAATTGGAATAAATATAGTGTTGACGACAGTTCCATTTTTATGTACGTGATGTTTCGCTATTCCCTAAAAAGGGGAATGATAAGGATATCTAACGTGGGCATGAAGTAATTGCAGATTGCTCTGATTCGTTAGCACAGGGGTGTTACGTGATTTTCTTCAGTTAGAAAGGAGATCGGTCTTATGAGACAAATTCGCGAAGAGGACCATGCAGTAGTCATGGTGGATGATGGACAGGTAGTTGCGGAAGTAGGTTATAAATCTGTAGATGACCAATCGTTGGTCATTGACCATACATTTGTATCTGAGGAGTTACGAGGCCAAAACATTGGCAAGGAGCTCATTGACAAAGTTGTTGCTATGGCGAGGGAACAGCATAAAAAAGTGATTCCTGCTTGCTCGTACGCTCTGGCTTTGTTCAAGCGCCATCAGGAATACAGCGACGTCTGGCAGCAATGAATATGGCGATCAAGGCAGCGTTTTTGCACAGCCAACAAAACACCGGAGTGGGAAACGAGCCCTCCGGTGTTTTTTGTGTATAAAGCTCGTAAAATGGATGCATTCTACCGTTAATATTGGCAAATAAGGCGGTTCCCCAATCGATGAAGCATATTTTTTGGAGAATAGCTGTGAAATTGTTCATACTGTTGTCACTTCACAGGCTATCTATGAGTTCTATATAATATATTATGATGATGACCGCAAAAATAACGAAAACCTGAATTTAAACGAAGGAGACGCTCATGATGAATAAAGCGAGTGAGGACAAGCAGTACGTTCCAACGAGCAATCGTAATTTTACAGCCTTGATTATCACGGTTTCCATTATAGCCAATGTGGTTATTTTACTGCTGTTCTTTTCGCCGATCGGATACCAAGGGAGTGTCAGTTTTGATCTCACAATTTTCCCAAGGTTGAATGCGATTTTTAACAGCTTCACATTTATTTTCCTGGTGGCTGCATTGGTTGCGATTTTCAAGAAAAACATTAAAGTGCATAAAACCTTTATTCTGTTGGCCTTTGCCACTACCGTTTTGTTTTTATTCTCCTACCTGACCTTCCATTACATTTCGCCGGAAACTGCAAAATATGGCGGTGTGGGTATCCTTCGGCCGATTTACTTTACGCTGTTGATTTCGCATAGTATACTGGCTGCGATTATCGTACCGCTGGCACTGTTCACAGTTGTATGGGGATGGACGATGCAGGTAGCAAAACATCGTAAAATTGCACGTTGGACGATGCCTATTTGGCTATATGTGAGCTTGACCGGGGTGTTAGTGTACGTTTTCATGGCCCCATATTATTAATAGATGTGAACCCTCTGCGGGTTGAGCTGGAATCATGGCGTCTCTGTTGAAGAGGCGTCTTTTTTGTATCCAATAAAAGAAAAATTATTCCTTCTAAATTTATTTTATTGAAAAAATGTTCCTTCCATAACGGTATTTCTGTTATAATTTACCTTAATCAACTAAGAACAAGGGGGTCACCATGTGACAAAGAAAGCGAAAGGCAGGTTACGGTTGCTCGTATTTATGCTGGCGCTGGTTGTACTGCTGAGCGGCTGCGGTGGCGGAGGCTCAAAGTCGGAAAAGGTAGACGGAGGGAAAGTAACACTGCAATTTTGGACCATTGCGCTACAACCTACATTTACCCCGTATTTTAATCGGGTCATTGCCGATTATGAGCAGAAGAACCCTAATGTCAAAATCGATTGGAAGGACTACCCATATGACGCAGTGACCAATAAGTTATTGACGAGTATCGCTAGCAACAGCAGCCCGGATGTAGTAAATCTCAATACGGAATTTGCTAGCCAAATGGGCTCTAAGGGTGCTGTTGTTGATATGAATGAACACTTATCGCCTGAGGAAAAGGCTGCTTATTTCGAGGGTATATATAACTCCACTGTTATTAACGGTAAAGCTTATGCGCTACCTTGGTACACTGGCACGGAAGTGCTTTACATGAATACAAAACTGGTTAAAGCTGCAGGAATGGACCCTGCTCATCCGCCAAAAACGCGGGAGGAGCTGACAGAATGGGGTCGTCAGATCAATAGAAAAATCGGTAAAACGGGCTATGCGCAGCAGCTTGTATCCAAGCTTTTTGCGGTTGACGGTATTCCTATTCTAAATAAAGAAAAGACAGCAGCGGCATTCAACACACCAGAAGCAGTCACCATGATTGATAATCTAAAAAAACAGATGGAAGATGGTGTCGTGCTCAAGGAAGATGCTGACTTCTCACAGCAAGTGAAATATTATGCCGGAGAGCAGGTCGCCTTCGAGCTGGCTGGTCCAACGTTCATTAATTTTATCAAAACGGCAGCGCCGGACGTATATAAGAATACGATTGCTGTCCCCGTCCCAACCGGTAAGGCTGACGTGCGGCTCTCCAATTCGATGGACTTGGTCGTGCCTACCAAGTCTGCACATGTAGACGAGGCTGTAAAATTTGCTGTTTTCTTAACAAATGCAGAGAGCCAAACGGCTTTTTCTAAAGAGGCCAATACCCTACCTTCTACGAAGGAATCTATTAAAGACCCGTATTTTACTCAGTCTGACCAGTCATTAGAAGCACAAGCCAAGGTAGTATCTGCACAAAGCCTGGATAAGGCGACAGATTATATGGTCGGGGTGCCTAATGCCAAGGATGTAAACAGTGCGATCGCACGAGCCTTGCAAAATATTTTATTGAACGGAAGGGAAACGAAGGAGACCCTTACTGCTCTGGAGCAGGAAGTAAACGATATTTTAAAGCAATAGGTATGACAGGGGAGTAATGCAAATACTCCCCTGTTCATTTATCAAAATCAGGTGGTGATGCAGCATGATCAAATGGTTGAGGTCGGAGTCCTTTACGGCCTGGGCCTTTATGACGCCGGGACTGTTATTACTTGCCGTCTTTGTATTTTGGCCTATTATCTACAGCATTCCGCTGGCATTGACGGACTATTCTGTCATATCAGATACCCACTTTGTCGGCTTGGATAATTTTGAAGCGGCGTTTAAGGATCATAACTTTCTAATTTCGATTTGGAATTCATTGTTGTACGTGCTCATTGTCCCCTTTCTTCAATTTTTCTCTATCCTGATGGCCGTGCTGGTGAACAGCCGTATCCCTGGAATCAAAATATTTCGTACCACCTACTACATTCCTGTTGTGACTTCGATGGTGGCTGTAGCCTTAATTTGGAGTTGGCTGTTAGGCAATAACAGCGTAGTGAACTATTTGCTTATACAGGCCGGTTTAATTAGCCAAGACATACACTGGCTAGCGGACAGTAATTTGGCTTTGTATGTGCTGATGTTCATCACGATGTGGAAGGGACTCGGCTATTATATGATGCTCTATCTGGCGGGATTACAAAATATTCCTCAGGATTTGTACGAAGCCGCCAGGGTGGACGGGGCAAGCCGATGGCAACTGATTATTCATATTACGCTTCCGCTGCTGAAGCCTTACGTGCTGTTTTGTACCCTCATATCGCTCATGGCAGCTATCCGCGTATTTGATGAGGTGTACGTGTTAACCAAGGGTGGACCGGGAACAGCCACGTTGACATCCAGCTTGTATATTTTCCAAAAGGGGATGGAGCAGTTTAATTTTGGGTACGCTTCGGCACTTGGCTTAATTGTCGGTGCAATGATTGCGGTACTTAGTATTATCGTATTCCGATTCAATAGGAAAGGCGGTGTCAATCCCTATTGATGAATCTACAGAATGACAAAATGCTGCGCTCTCCTAAAAAGGAAAGCAGACGCTTCATGCGTATTCTTGGCCGAGTACTCAGAATGACGGTAATATATGTGCTTTTAGTGTTGCTTGCCATCTTTTTAATGGGACCATTCCTATGGCTGCTCAGCGTATCCCTCATGCCAGGCCGTAATATTTTTTCAACGCCGCCTGCGATTTTCCCGACTTTTATTGATTTCGACAACTATGTTCAGGTGTGGCAGTTCATGGATTTTCCAAAATATATGCTGAATACGGTCATCATAACGGCGCTGGGCGTTGTGCTCAATGTGATACTTGCCAGTTTGACGGGATATCCTTTGGCGGTATTTCGTTTTAAGGGTAAAAATGTGGTGTTTACGCTGCTGATTGCTACGATGATTATTCCTTCTTACACGGCATTTATTGTGCATTATCTGACCATTCAAGGGCTTCATCTGGGCAATACATATATGGGTGTGGTGTTGCCTGGGGCAGTCTCTGTATTCAACATTTTCCTCATGCGGCAGACGTTTATTCATATTCCCGCCGATGTGCGCGATTCCGGTAAAATGGACGGCGCTTCGGAGTTTCGAATTTGGTGGCAGCTGGTGCTTCCGCTGGTGAAGCCGGCGCTTGCTGTGATTTCTCTGTTGGAGGCCATGTCATTCTGGAACAGCTTCCTGTGGCCTATTGTTATTTTGAACGATACAGAGCTGTACCCGCTGGCAGCTGCACTTACGTATCTCAATGGTCAGTTTGCCTATAATTTTGGCTGGATTGCTGCAGGCACGATGATTTCGGTATTGCCGATCATTATATTGTTCCTGTTCACACAGCGCTATTATATGGAAGGCTTGGCGGGAGCGGTAAAAGGATAATTCGGAAGTCTCGGCTACAGAGAGCCCGTAAATGGAAGGAGACGATTGCGATGGAACTGTCCAAAGGAATGAGGCCTAATTCAGGTGGAGGACTAACAGCGCAGGAGGTTCAATATTATTTTCGTGATGTGTATGACAGTGGGGATAAATTGGTTATCTCTGAACCCAACCTGATCTGTGAACTTTCCTCTCGCTTCGCAATGAATCAGGAATATGAAGGTGTACTGGACCCCGAGGGACCGATTAGACTCATTGCACCTCCGGGACCCGGTGTTCCGACTGAAACAAGGGGAAGCGTGCAGTTGGTGCTCGAATATGACGGTACGCTTACAGCGGATGGATATCGTTTGGACATTCAGAAGGAAGGGAAAATTGAAATCCATGCACCCAATAAAAGAGGCCTTAAATACGGCATGGATGCCCTACATCTCCTGCTTCAAGTAGAACAGGAACGATGCACGCTGCCGGTGATGTCTATTCGGGATGAGCCTTCCTTTCCGGTCAGAGGAATCATTGAAGGCTTCTACGGAAAACCGTGGAGTTTCGCGGATCGGCTGGATGCCGTCCGTTTTATGGCAGCGCATCGGATGAATACGTTCATGTATGCTCCCAAGGATGATCCATATCATCGTGAGCTATGGAGGGAACCGTACCCTGAGGAGATGTTTGCGCAGATCTGCGAATTAAAGGAGGCCTGTGAACGGCACGAGGTTGATTTTCATTATTGTATCAGTCCAGGGAATGATCTGAACTTTGGCAGCGATGAAGATTTTCTCAAATTGACGGAAAAGCTGGCAGCCATGATAGCGATAGGCGTGCGTCACTTTTCTGTATTAATGGATGATATTGATTACGTACTCAAAGGGGAAAATCGACATTTGCTGGGCCGCTCGGGCCACGCTCATGTCTTTTTGACGAATAAGGTCCATACATGGTTGGCTGAACGGCTGCCTGAATTTACGCTGACGGTCTGTCCTTCAGAGTATTGGTCCTATTGGGATACCGAATACAAAAAGGATTTCCGGGAGCGATTGCATCCGGAGATTAAGGTGTTCTGGACGGGATACTTTGTGTTTGCTCCACAGATTAGTCGCCAGCATGCTGCCGATAATCATGCGTTCTATGGGCATGAGCTGTGGCTGTGGGATAACATCCCGGTGAATGATTGTGACCATGATCGGCTATTCCTCGATCCACTGCGCGGGCGGTATCCCGGTCTTCCAGATTGCGGACATACCGGCATGGTAGCCAACCCGATGAACCAGTGGGAGTGCTCCAAGGTGACGCTCATTACAATGTCCCACTATATGTGGAACAGTGAGCGGTATATGTCAGAGCTATCGTGGGAATGGGCTGTACGGGAGTTAGCGGGAGAGCATCCCGATGAACTGATGTTTTTCTGTCGCCAAAACAAGAACAGCCGATTGGGTAGCTGCATGTATGAGGACGTAGACCTTGCCTTGCAAATGCGTGATATCCCTGCGCTGGATATCTACTTTGAGCGGTTGCTACATGCCGTGAGCGTCCTACAGAACATACCTGCCAGTGATCCGGTGGCAGGGTTCGTAGCACAGGCGAGGCCTTGGCTGGAACGTGCCAAGTTGGACGTCAACCTGTGGCAAGTGCTGCGCCAAGCTGCGCTCGGCAGCGAGCGCCAGAACGATGGGCAGCCGCAAGGAAGCCGCATGCAGAGCGATGTAGTTGGCGACGAAGAGTCGCAGTCTTTGACGGGCGAGATCGTCGACGAACTGCGACGCGGTATTACGGCTTGCCTAGAAGCGGAGGCTCGGCTGGGGAGCGATCCGGCGATCCGCGCTGCCGCGCAGTGGGGCTATGTCAATCAGGATGAAAAGGGAACATATCGACTGATTTTGTGAGTATTTGCATGGAATAACAAACCAAGGCAGCATAGCTGCCCTGAAAATAACCATTTGCCGTTTAGGATAACGGTAATTTTCAGGAGAGGTGGAGCGTGTGGTGAAGCCAAACACCCGATTACTTTTTGTACCGCTGGATGAGCGGCCCTGTAATTATCAATTTCCTTACTTACTGGCCCAGGGCACAGACCTTCAAATGGAGCGCCCTCCATTAGAATGGATGGGACAAAAGAAAACCCCTGGTGATACGGGCAGACTATGGGCATGGCTCGAAGAACGTGCGGCGACTGCTGATGGAGCCATTATTGCGATGGATACGCTGCTGTACGGGGGAATCGTACCTTCCCGGCTACACGGAATGTCCAGTGAGCAGGTCAGAGACAGGGCTAATCTTCTTCGCAGGTTGAAGCAAATATACCCGCAACTGACTCTGTATGCATTTCAATTGATTATGCGTTGTCCGCAATACTCTTTGGCTGATGAGGAACCAGACTACTATGCTGATTGGGGCCGTGAGATATTCAGAAAGGGTTTCATCGAGCATCGTCAGGAGCTAGCGATCGCTACCGCAGAAGAGTTGCTGGAATTAGCAGACATTAACGGGCGTTTGCCTATAGAGATTTTGGAAGATTATCTGGGACGTCGCCGTGTGAATTTGGAAGCCAATCAACTAGCACTGGAATTGGTAGCAGAAGGTGTGATTGATTTTATGATCATCCCACAGGATGATTCGGCTCCCTACGGCTATACCGCCAAGGATCAGCAGCAGCTAAGGGGGCGTATTTCCGAGCTTGGGCTCGATCTGAAAGTATACATGTATCCAGGGGCAGACGAAGTGGGCTGTACGTTGCTAGCTCGTTGGGTGAATCGGATGAATCATGTCGTTCCAATGGTGTATCCTCGATTGTCTGCTTTGCAGGGAGCGTTCGTAGTCCCGCTTTTTGAGGATCGTTATTTTTACGAGACGTTAAAGTATCAGATTATAGCAGCAGGTGGGCTGATTGCTTCCTCAGCAGCGGAGGCTGATTTGATTTTGCTGGCCAACACGCCTGGCGACACGATGGCGGAAGCCTCCTCCCAGCAGCATGCGATGACCGGATATGATGTACAACGAAATCTAGTAGAACTGGTAGAGTACGGAACTTATATGCAGCATTATGCTAATAAAAATGTCGCTATTGCTGATGTAGCCTATGCCAATGGAGCCGATCTCAAGCTGCTTAGATTATTGAAGCAAAAAGGACTGCTGTTTAAGCTGGCAGGCTATGCAGGCTGGAATACCAGTTCTAATACGCTTGGTACCGTCATTGCCCAGTCCATGCTATATGTTCGCTATGGTCCTACGAAGGAACACCTGGATTTTCTGGGGCTGCGCTATGCTGAGGATGCTTGTTATTGCGCTGTGGTACGTACAGCTATGAATAACGGGATCGTGGAGCAGATGGGTTTTAACAAGTTTATGCTTGATGGACCGAGAGGCTCGGTAGCGGGAGTCATTCGCGGACGTCTGGAGCAGGCGCTCGACGAATATGTGAATGGACCGGAGGGGCGCGTGGAAATTACGGATTGCTACATGCCGTGGAACCGTACCTTTGAAGTTGGATTGGCCGTTCGGCATTATGCTGAGGAGAGGGAGTGATTCCGATGGAGATGGAAGATATATTATCCAAGGTTCGACATGGACTGATCGTTTCCTGTCAGGCGCTACCAGGCGAACCGTTGCATGGAGCAGATTCTATGGTCAAAATGGCGCGTGCTGCACAGCAGGGTGGAGCTGTAGCGATTCGTGCCAATGGTGCATCGGATGTACGTGCGATTAAACAGGTAATCCCTCTACCGGTCATTGGTTTGATTAAGCGGGATTATGATGATTCTGATATATACATTACGCCTACCCTTCTTGAAATGGAGGAACTGGTGGATGCGGGCGCGGATATCATTGCGCTGGATGCCACATTGAGACCGCGCCCAGCGGGGTGCAAGCTGAAGCACCTCATAGATTACGCCCATGAGCACGGAGTCGCTTCCATGGCGGATATATCGACACTGGAGGAGGCGCTTCATGCGGCTTCCCTTGGTGTAGGCTGCGTATCCACAACGTTATCTGGTTATACGCCATACTCTACTCAGATAGAGGGTCCGGATCTGGAATTGGTTCGGAGAGCATCGGAACTGGTTCCCGTTCCTGTCATTGCAGAGGGCAGAATCCATGATCCAGCTCACGTAGAGGAAGCATTTCGGCTGGGTGCACATGCAGTTGTTGTAGGCTCGGCGATTACTAGGCCCCAATTGATTACGCAGCGGTTTGCCGATGCCGCAAGGAAGGCAGTGAAATGCATCTATGGAGATGAACGACCGAATTAATACGTATTATCCTTCATTAACAAAATCGGAGCAGAAAGTCGCGTTGTGCGTACTGGAGTGTCCCGCAGACATCATATATTTCTCCGTGACGGAGCTAGCTGACTTCGCAGGTACAGGCGAAACGACGGTTATGCGTTTTTGCCGGAAAATTGGTTTTAAAGGGTATCAGGATTTCCGACTGTCGCTAGCACAAAACCAGACTTATCGCAAAACCGATATGAGCGAGGAGGACATCGACCCGGATCACGAACATGATATCACCCGTATGGTGTATCACAATATGCTTGATATTTTGCACTCCAGCATGGGACTCCTTGACCGTTCGGAGCTTAGTCGTGCGATATCATGTCTCGATCAAGCGGGTTATGTTCAATTTTTCGGTGTAGGTGCATCGGGAATTTCCGCACAGGATGCTAAAAACCGCTTCTTGCGGATTGGGCGGCGCGCCGAGGCTGTGGCAGACGGACATATTCAGTCGATGATGGCGGTGACCATGAACCCTGGTGATGTTGCTATTGGCATCAGTGTATCAGGAAGTACGCTGGATACGAACGATATGCTGCACAAGGCCAAGCAGAACGGTGCAACAGTTATCGCAATTACGAATTATGCAAAATCACCTATTACCTCCATTGCAGATATTGTTCTACTAACCGCAGGTAAGGAAGCTCCGATAGAAGGCGGTTCAATTGGCGCCAAAATCTCACAGCTATTCGTTATTGACCTCATCTGCGAAGGACTTGCTCGCAAGCACACGAGCCGCACCGAAGAGATGAAGGAAAAAACAGCTAGGGCGGTTATTGAACGAAGTTATTGAGATTCCTCCGATTGTAGATTGGAATATGATACGCTCCGGCAGTTCATCATGTTTTTCTATCTATAGAAGGTTTGTGCTAAGAACTCATAAGCTTTTATATGGGGGGAACAAGGAGGATGTGGTGGTGGCAGTTGTATTGAGTAAAGTCATTGGGATCGACATTGGAGGCACTTCTATTAAGGCCGCCATAGTGGCACGGGATGGATCAGTAATTGACGAAATTCGAATGGATACGGATGCCTCTAGTGGACGTGAACGGGTATTGTCGCGTGTGACTGAGTCCGTATGCAGACTGATGCGTTCTCATGGAGATACCAGTGTGGGTACCCCTGAAGGTATAGTCGCTTTAGGCATTTCTACTGCTGGCAGGGTAAATGTGGAGAGTGGTGAAGTTGTGTACGCCACTGATAACCTGCCTGGCTGGCAGGGGACATCCTTGGTGAGCTGGGCGAGGGAAAAGCTTGCTTTACGTGCGGTTGCTGATAATGATGCGAACGCTGCGTTACTTGGAGAAGCGTGGCTGGGGGCAGGGAAAGGCAAGCAGCGCCTAGCTATGCTCACCTTGGGAACTGGGGTCGGCGGCGCATATATGGAAAATGGCCTCTTGTGTAGAGGAGCTCACTGGAGCGGTGGCGATTGGGGGCACAGTATCTTATTTCCTGGAGGTCACCCCTGCAATTGTGGGAAAAAAGGATGCGCCGAGCAATACGTATCGGGTAGCGCCCTGTTACGCCGTGGCAGTGAGTACACCGGAACATTGTACCGTTCGGGGAGCGAGATTGTGAAAGAAGCCGCTCACGGCAACCTGAGGACAATTCAGGCGCTAGATGACTACACAGCAGATCTAGCTGTGCTTCTGGCTAATATTTCGGTGACTCTTGATCCTGAGCTGATCATTGTTGGGGGAGGAGTAGCGGACGCGGGAGAGGTTTGGTGGCCCTTACTTGAAAAGCATCTTGATCAATTGGGAGTTCAGACAGAAGTCAGTCGGGCATTGTTGGGGAATCGCGCTGGTTTTATCGGCGCTGCCTGGCTTGCTTTTGAAATGACGGAATCTTAGGACAAAAATGAAAGGGGAACGAACCATGACGCAAAGACGGCTTGATGCCGATATTGTTGTGATTGGCGGAGGTCTGGGGGGGACATCAGCAGCCTTAGCGGCGGCAAAAGCTGGTATGAGAGTCATCATGACAGAGGAGACGGACTGGTTGGGAGGGCAATTAACTTCACAGGCTGTTCCCCCGGATGAGCACCGCTGGATCGAACAGTTTGGTTGCACAGCAACATATCGTCAGTTCCGCAATCGTGTGCGTGACTACTACCGTCAGAACTATCCGTTAACCGAAGAAGCCTGCAATAATCCCATTCTTAATCCAGGAAACGGCTGGGTAAGCCGTCTGGCCCATGAGCCACGGGTAGCTCTACGGGTGCTTGAGGATATGCTTGCTCCGTATCTGAATACGGGACGTGTTCGTGTATATTATCACACCGTGCCTATTGCTGCTCATACCGATGGAGATTGCATTACTTCTGTGACCGTTCGTACCTCGCATAATCCTGATCATAAGAGTGGCCTCAGAGTGCTGCATGGTACGTTTTATCTGGATGCCACAGAGTGTGGTGATCTCCTTCCTATGGCAGGTGTGGAGCATACGAGTGGAGCGGAATCACAGGCAGCAACGGGGGAGCCTCATGCACTGGAGTGCGCCAACCCTTTTGATATGCAATCTATCACACACGTGGCGGCTGTAGACTACATTCCCCAGGAAAGCTTCATTATAGAGCGACCGCAACAATATGACTTTTGGAGAAATTACATCCCTTCCTTTTCCCGGTTTCCGATTTTAAGCTGGTTTGCTACCGATGCAGATGATACCAGTAAACTAAAACAGTTCACATTATTCCCTAACGATCAGGGCATTGTATCCTTGTGGGATTATCGTCGTATCGTAGATCCCTCTATATGGAGCGAACCGCTAAATGATGGCGAAGTAACTCTTCTAAACTGGGCGCAAAATGATTATTACCTAGGACCCTTGATCGGTGTCACCGCTGAGGAGCAGGCGAGACATCGCGAAGGAGCACGTGAGTTGACCCGCTCATTAATATATTGGCTTCAAACCGAAGCTCCCCGGTTAGATGGAGGATTCGGCTACCCGGGAATTCGGCCACGAGGTGATTATCTCGGCACTTCTGACGGGCTGGCTAAAACGGCCTATATTCGTGAGTCGCGCCGAATTAAAGCCGAGTATACGATTTCCGAATTTGATGTAAGTCGTGAGCTTCGGGGGGAAGAGGGACCCAAACGGTACTCGGATAGTGTAGGAGTGGGAAGCTATCATTTAGATCTTCATCCGACTACGGTATCCCAGCGAACCTTTTACATCCCTAACTATCCTTATGAAATTCCATTGGGCTCACTTATTCCTGTGAGGGTACGCAATTTGCTTCCTGCTTGCAAAAATATAGGTATGACTCAAATAGCCAATGGTTGCTATCGGCTGCATCCTACAGAGTGGAATATAGGAGAATCATCCGGAAGCTTGGCGGCTTACTGTGTCAACAACGGAGTATATCCTATTGAAGTGAGCCAGTCAGCAGAACATCTTGGACGCTTTCAAAATATTCTTCTTCGTCAAGGTGTGGAGCTGCACTGGCCAGCAGAGGTGTTCGAACCAGAGGGAGTTACCAGCCAATCAAGGGGCAGCTAGCCCCTTGATTGATTTATGGAGTAAAAAATGAGTAGTTTAATTCTAAAATAAAAAAAGAAAAAAAGTGCTTGCTAAGTTGCTGGGGTATATGATATATTATTTGAGCTGACAACAAAACAGCCGTTTTACAAAATGATGGATAGGGCGAAATAATCTTTGTAAGAAAGAAGAAAAAATAACCCTTGCATTTTTGAAGCGAACATGATATGATCTTATAGCTGCTGAAAAACGCAGCGAAGAAAAAGTTTGATCTTTGAAAACTGAACAACGAGTGAGTAAACTGATTTTGTTAGCAAAATCAAACAAGAGATATTTTATCTCGTCAGTTTCAAAATGAGCTAATCGCTCTTTCGATAAACCAGCTTCGGTTGGTCTTTAATGGAGAGTTTGATCCTGGCTCAGGACGAACGCTGGCGGCGTGCCTAA
>NZ_CP191577.1:5182920-5247166 GCF_050516475.1 Paenibacillus ottowii
ATTCACTACTACAACTATCGAAGAACCAAACAAAAGCTCAGAGGACTGTCGCCGGTAGAATACCGCATTCAGTCCTCTGTAGCAGCCTAAGTCTGTCTGTGTCTAACTTTTTGGGGTCAATTCATTAAGGTTAGCGGGGCCTTTGCCGATGCTTTGAGACTGCACGCTAGGTACTTCCGATCTGTGTAAAATTGTAAGCATTACGAATAAACTCAATATAGTCAAAGAGCGTTATCCTGTCAACACGAAAAACGGACGCTGTCCTTGAAGAGACGGCATCCGTGTGAATATAAGAAGCGCTTTAGATCGAAAAGCTCGTTTTCTTCAGTTCTTCCGTGCTGAACAGAATATCGTAATCCTTGATGTCTTCCCGCCGAACAAATTGCTCCGCAACTTTCCGAACAGACGCTTCATCGGGTCCATGAATCATGGCGTATAAATTATACGGCCAATCGGGATGCGCCCGGCGCTTGTAGCAGTGGCTGACTTCCGAATAACCGGCCAGCCTTTTTCCTGCCTCAGGTATTTGCTCCTCAGGAAGTACGCAGATGAACAGGCCGTTTGCTGAAAATCCCGCTTCCCTATGCTTTAGAACGGCTCCGATTCGTTTGAGTGCTCCTCCTGCCTGCAGCGCCTGCAAGCGCAGAAACACCTCTTCCAAGCTGCAACCTGTCTTATTGGCAATATCGGTATACGGTTCAGTTGACAACGGAAGATCTCCCTGCAGTTCGCGGATCAGCTGCAAATCCGTTATTTCTATTTTGCATGGTTCCTGTTTGGAAGTTGCGACTCCATTCAAGTTCGGGCTGGGTGTAATAGCTGATGCACCAGCCGTTTCTTCCATATTCAAGAAGACCTTTAGTTTAAATAATTGCTCGGAGGGAAACTCATATAACAGCGGCCCGCCCGCCGCTTCACGGATCGTTTCAAGAATAGCCCCCCGTTCTTCCTCGGTCCGGGAAGTCAGCGTGAACCACATATTGAGCCTGCTGCGCCGGCGGTAGTTATGGGTTACGCCTCTATACCTGTTGACGACAGCAGCGGTCTGATAAAAAAGCTCCTCCCTGACTGCCATCGCATACAGACAGCCTCTAAATCCCAGTCCCGCCGGATTAAACACCCCGCCGATCCGCCGGATGAATCCCTCTTTCTTCAGCCTTTCAAGCCTTTGAAGCACATCTTCCTGGCGCAATTCCAGTTCCTCCGCAATGGCATTCCAAGGGCGTCTGACCAGAGGAAGCCCGATTTGCAGCCGATTCAGCAGCTTCCGGTCGTTCGAATCCAGGTCCACTGTTCCCACCTCCCCAGCTTACAGCGCCGCCGATCTTTTGTAACACCACGGCTCTTCGGCCATGAAATTGCCGCCGCTGTAATAGTACGATCTCGCCCGGCAGCCGCCACAAATCCCCACATCGGGACAGGAGCCGCATTCTCCTTCATATTTCTTGAAGTCCCTTAAATCTCGAAACACCGGATTATCCCGCCATATTTCATCAAAAGGCTGCTCGCGAACATTCCCCACCTTGACCGGCAGGTACGGACAAATATGGACCTCGCCACTCGGCAGCACCGAACAATAGGAGATCCCGGCCAGACAACCGCGCGTGTACCGCATTTCCAGCCCCATGCTCTTGGCAAGCGGCATGAACTGGGGAGCGCATGTCGGTTTGATTTCAAGGGATGTTGATTTCTGTTTGGACAGAACACTGCGCAGAACCGAGTAATACCGTTCCCGCTTCAGCCCGTCTTCTTCGATATGGACGGCCCGTCCGGTCGGGACGAGAAAGAACGGGTGCAGAGAGGATACATGAAGCTCCTCGGCAAGCTGGGCAACCTGCCCGAAATCATCCATATTGCCCTCGGTCAGCGTCATGTTAATCTGCACTCTCAGACCGGCTTTCTGAGCATAACGGATGCCCTCCAATGCTTGCTGCCAGCCTTCCGGCGCATTCCTGAACCGGTTGTGATACTCAGGCGTGGCGCTGTCTATGCTGATCGCAATGCCTCCCAGACCCGCTTTTTTCAGCTCCGCAGCTTTGGCGGCGGTCAGGAGCGTGCCGTTGCTGCCAAGTGCGGGACGAAGGCCGATAGACGAGGCATACGCGATCAATTCGCAGAGATCTTCACGGATTAAGGGCTCGCCACCACTGAATATGAGAAGCTTGAATCCGGCCTGCTTGATTTGATCAATGAGCCGGATGCCTTCCTCCGTGGTTAGCTGGTCCTCTACAGACGATGTCGGCCCCGAGTCGCGATAGCAGTGTTCGCAGTATAAATTGCATTTCTTGGTCACATTCCAGGAAACGAGCATGTGTATTCAGCCATCCTTTCCAGTGTTATACGATTCCAATTTCACGGTCACTTAAATAACAGGATGGGTCCTCCGCCCAGAAATCACCGCTTACCGAAGCCCGGGCCCGGAAATTCCCGTTACAGATATCCAGCCAATTGCATTCTCTACAGCGTCCCTTTAGCAGCGGTTTACGGTCGCGCAGGCCGGCCATTAGCGGATGAGCGGCATCACGCCAAATCTCGCTGAATTTCTGCTTGCGGATATTGCCGATTTCGATATCTCTCGTGAACTGATCGGGATAGACGTTGCCGTGCCAATCCACGCAGCCGATGGCTATTCCGGAACGGTTGCCGCCGTTTCTCTGAAGCAAGCCAAGCAACTCAGCCGCGCGCTCCGGGTCGTGCTCCATCATCCGCTGGTATAAGTAAACGCCATCCGCATGATTATCAACGGTGAGCAATTCCACCGGTTTGCCTTTGCCATGCAGGTCCATCGCTTTAGCCATAATCCGGTCAAGAGCATGCCGGGATTGTTCATGGGTAACATCCTCTTGCTGCAGAGCGCTCCCGCGGCCGGAATAGACGAGATGGTAGAAGCAGGCCCGAGGAATATTTTCTCGCTCGATCAAATCAAGGACTCCATCCAAGTCTTCATATGTATGTCTGCTGATCGTGAACCGGACCCCTACCTTCTGACCAATGGCCAAGCAGTTTCGGATACCCTGGAGCGCCTGCTTAAAGGCTCCTTTTCGCCCGCGAAATTCATCATGGCGCTCTTCCAGCCCATCCAGGCTTACACCGACATATTTAACCCCTGCTTCTTTTAGCATCTTCGCTCTGTCCATGGTAATCAATGTGCCATTGGTCGATACTACCGGCCGAAGCCCTTTGCTTGACGCATAAGAAATCAGCTCATAAATATCTTTACGGATCAGAGGCTCTCCACCGGAAAAAAGCAGTACCGGCACCTGGAAGGTGGCCAGATTATCAATAAACCCCTTAGCTTCCTCCGTCGACATTTCATCGGGATCATGGGCAGGACAGGCATTCGCATAACAATGTTTACAGGTTAAGTTGCAAGCCCGTGTCGAATTCCATACGACGACAGGCCCTCTGCCCGCGGAAACGCCATGCGGTTTGTGTCCCGGCTTAATGGTATAACGAAGGTCATCGCCTTCTCCCTTCATACCAGTAAGTAGTTTCGTTACATTAATCATTTCCGTTCCCTCATCTCCCTATAATTAGATACCCGTTCTTTTTATCTTAAAATAACTTGTGAGAATAAGGATATGCGCTATTATCTTGCTCTTGCGCCGCATTAATGCTTGGGTCTGCAATAAGAAGCGCCTGACGGCGTCTTATTAGAGCTTATGCTTCCGAAGTAGCGATATGAGTATCGCTTTTAGGTACGTTTACCCGCAATGCTGCCGGTATCAAAAAGGTCGTGGCCGAAATGTTTTTTTCTTATAGCTGAAAAATTGCTAGGTGGACTTTGCTATTCATTCAGAAATGGAGGCTCATACGCTAAAAACGATGGAATCCTTAAGGCCGAAGATGATGTCATCCATGCAACGCGATATGCAGAAAAATCTACCGATTGAAGCAAGTCATCTGCACGGTGCACTTCTGGCATTGGCTTCTAATCGTAATATGTCATATCCGATACTTGAAACGGTGAATGCCCGATTAAAGGTCTATGAGCGTTTGTTGGACACAACTAACATTTAGATAACTGATGAATGCCTGCCGTTGAATACGAAGTAGGTGGCAATCCGAAAAAGCAGATCCTTCTATGATGAAGGATCTGCTTTGGATTTTTCTATACCTGTCCTTTGCATGCTTGCTCAAGCCCCTGAAGTAATGCTTCCAGTTCCTGTCTAGTTTCAGCGTTTGTAATGATGCCTTCTTGGTTCAGCTTTAATGTGATATGTGGAATAATGACCTTTCCATTTTCCACAATCTCTGCATTGATCATTTGCAATGTGAGCAGCAGCGAAGCGTGAGCCAGGTTACCGCCCATAGGGGACGGTGAGGCGCTAATGACTGCTGTGGGCTTATTTACAAATTCACCTGAAGATACGAGCCAATCCAAGGCATTTTTTAAAGCACCTGGCACACCATTCCCATATTCCGGCGTACAGATCAGCACTCCATCAGCTTGTTTCAATTGCTCCCGCAGTTCTCTTACGGAAGCTGGTCCCTCCTCTACATCCAAGTCAGGATTAAAATGGGGCAGGTTCCCCAAACCATCATATACCGTGAATGTTACATTTTCAGAAGCCAGTCCTATAGTAGCCTTCATAAGTGCGGTATTGGAAGACTTTTGACGAAGACTCCCCGATATAGCCAATATCTTAATCTTCTGTTCCATCCATATCATCTCGTTTCTTTTAACTTGATCTAATCTTGATACTCAGTGTACTACAGTCAACGCCAGGAAAATCAAAAAAATGCCTGCGGCATCGCAGGCATTTGTGATCAAGCATCCATGGTCATTATTATATTCGTTTCGTGTAGTGCTATATTAGGTATCCTTCTCTTGTTTGCGTTGTACCCCGATCAGGTCAAGGAAGAAAACAAACAACGGGATACCTACAATCAAACCCCACACCCCAATCAGGTGCTCAGAGAAAATCAATACAACAAAGGTGAAGAAGATCGGTAAATTGGTTTTGGATGACATCAGCTTCGGGTTCAGGAAATAGGCTTCAATCGCATGAATCACCACGATCAGAATAACCAAATAAATCACATAATTGATTCCCCCCACACTAAACGCAATCAGACCGAGCGGGATCAGGGAAATGAATACACCCGCCACTGGCACCAATCCCAACAAGAATATAATGAGCGCGAGGCCGAGCAGATTGGGGAAACCCATAATCCAAAGAGCCGTCGTCGTCAATATACAGTTGATGAGTGAAATCAATAGTTGAGCTTCCAGCACCTTCCCGAATGTTCCCAGAAACATGCGTCCAAAATGGCCCACTTCCTTGAAGAACCAACCCAGCTTACTATCCACAAATGTAGCTGTAAAGCGTGTAATATAAGACTTTTCCATCAGGAAGAACAAGCTTAAAATAATCGATACCAGCAGTTGTGTTCCCAGTTGGCTGATTTTCATTACCGCATTCCAGCCAGGCTCAAATAACCGCTGAACATTGAGCGTGTCCATAAATTCAATAATCGTTTCGTTCCATTGGTTACGGTCCGGATACATATACGCTTGCTGAATCATCAGATATACCTGCTTGACCTGTACGCTGATTAGCGGCACCATTCGGTACACTCCCCACACGATAATCAAGATCAGCAACCCATATAC
The DNA here is from genome assembly GCF_050516475.1 of Paenibacillus ottowii. Lineage (NCBI taxonomy): Bacteria > Bacillati > Bacillota > Bacilli > Caryophanales > Paenibacillaceae > Paenibacillus > Paenibacillus ottowii. The sequence goes on from NZ_CP191577.1 coordinate 5,188,538, forward strand.
CAGCAGAAGCACGATCATAGGCGGCACGTTGGCGAACCGCTTGATCAGCTTGTTCACACCGTTATATATACTGCCAATCAGGATCGTAAGCAGCAGTGTTAACAAAATAATATTCATCATGCTTCTTAACATGAAGAGCAGTAAAACGATTATCGCAAGGACAGCTCCCCGCCTGACGCCTGCATGATTCATCCAGTTTCTTACCATTCGTCTTTATTCCCTCTCTCCTACTTGACTGTCACCTTTGCCATCTTCTCATGCATTAACTTTCTCTCTTTAACAATTTACTGTTAGCAATCAATAGAGAACCTACCATGACTAGGATAGCAATGGACCACCAGAATGTATTTTGAGCATCGTCATGGTCCACAATAATGAGCCTGATGACGGCTGTAATCCCAATATAGATGAAATAACGTAATGGAAAATGAAAATTGGTTTTAAAGTACTTAACGATTAATGCAATGAATTCAAAATACAAGAAAAATACAAGCAGCTCTTCCGTGAATTCATAGTAATTTTTGTCGGCTTCTGTATACAAGAACACATATGAAAATATGGACCATGTTTCTTTTAGAAGTAAGAAGCTTAGAACCAATCCGACTAAAAACAGCGAGATATTCAAGATCATTTGCAGAAAACCTGGTAACTTTTTAATATACTTCATTAATGCATTCAATACAGATCCCCTCACTGGTTGTACAGGTTCTTTTATATATTATCGGCGCAATACGTGAAAAATGCTACATTACTTTTGCGGTTATCTTAATAAAAGTATATTCGCCCCGGCAATATAACCAATGGAGATAAAGATCAGCGTCCATACGAGAGAACCGGCGCTGGCCACCAGCATATATTTTCGGACAGGCATCGCACTCAGCCCTGACAAATAGCTTGTTGCATGTCTGACTCCTGGAATAAAGTAACCGAACAAAATGGTCCACAATCCGAAACGCGCAAACCAGCCCTTTACCCGTGCAAACCGCTTCGGTGTCAGTCCTACCCACTTGCCGTGCTTATCTACGAGCGGCTGCCCCAGCTTTTTGCCTAGCGTGTAACTGATCATCATCCCGGTCATTGCTCCAATGAAACTCACTAATATAGATACGGAATAATTCAGTACCATGATAGAGGATAGATAGCCGACAAACACCATAATAATTTCATCAGGAACGGGTAGCCCAATAATTCCAAGGGCAAGAAGTGCAAAAATAGCAATATATCCGTATTGTGTAATCATGCTGATGGCCCATTCCATAGGAACGCCACCTCCTGACCGATTATTTTTTGAAGGACGGGAAGGGAATACGGCTAACCATCAGGAATGACAGCACGACCATGAGTGCCAGCAACAATTCCGGCTTCAAATGCTCACTCCATAAAAACACAAATGACAAAATCACACCCGCAGCCGTTATGGGCATACCCACAAAGCCTTTGCTAAAAGCCATCAGGTTGAATCTCGCCAACCTCACCGCACCGCATATCACAAACAACACAGCTACAAGCGGTCCTATCCAATGAGTATCACCGAGCCTGTACAGCAAGATTAGAAAGGCAGGAGCAACTCCAAATGAGACCACATCCGCCAGCGAATCAAGCTGCTTGCCAAAATCACTGGAGCAATGCAGCAGCCTGGCCAGCAAACCATCCAGTACATCCCATAAGGCAGCCACCACTACGAGGGTAAAGGCGGTCATATATTGCTCATGAATCGTAAAATACAGGGATAGGACCCCGGCCCCCAGATTTGCAAGCGTGCAAAGCGAGGGCAACCAATTCCATTTCATTTCGTTAACTCCTTTGCCATAGCTTAGCCTCCGAATATAACGACAAAACGGACGCCGTCCTTGGTATTCTCCACCTTATAGCGGAATTCATGTAAATCCAGAATCCGTTTAACAATCGACAGCCCGAGTCCTGTCCCACCTGTCTGGCGGCTACGGGACAGCTCAGCCCGGTAGAAACGATTCCAGATCAGCTCTAGCTGATCGTCCGGGATAGTCTCGCCCTTATTTTCAATGGAAAACGTATTGACTTCCCCAGAGCCTTCGATACGAATCGTGATGGAGCTTCCTTCCTCGGCATGCCGTATGGCGTTGACAACAAAGTTGATAATCACCTGTTCCATCCATGCTATATCGGCATGAATCGGCAGCTCATTGGCAGGAATAATGACCACTTCCAGCTTCTTCTCCTTCAACAGGTGGAAGAGCTTATCCACGACCTCCTCCACCAGCTCACTCAAGATAAAGGTCGCCTTGCGAAGCTTGAGGGTTCCGGATTCCAATTTGGCAAGGTCCAGCATATCCTTGACCAATCGCTCCATTTTGTCCGCTTCCTCTACAATGACTTTCATATAATGATCCTGCTTCCCGGCGCTAACCCCATCTTGTAGTCCTTCCGCAAATCCTTTGATGATACTTAGCGGGGTTTTCAGTTCATGAGAAGCATTGGCAAAAAAGTCTTGTTGCACAGCCTCCATCCGCTGCTTCTGTTCCATGTCCTCGACCAATTGCCGATTGGCCTCCTGAAGCTCGCGTAAAGCTGTGTCCAGGTTCTGGGACAGGGTATACATACTGTAGGACAGACTGCCCAGCTCATCATTTTGCCGAATTGGCGTATGGGCTGTAAAATCGAGCTTGGCCATCCGCTTGGCGGCATTATTCAAAGTAATAAGCGGACGGGTTACCATTCGGGAATAGAACAGGGACAAAATCAAAATGAGTGCAAATCCGCCGATCCCCAGATACAGATAAAACCAGCGTAAAGCCTCATTCGTCTCACTGATTTCCTGCAACGATGTCACAGTGAACAGGAGACCAATCTCGCCTGTGCTCTGACGAACAGGATAGACGATAACTGCATTGCGTACCCCTGTCCAAGGTTCCGTCCACTCTTCCTCCAACACCTCAAAGTTTCTAAGCCTCTTCAAATGATCCTGGGATAAAGGAAACCATTCCTCCAGCGCACTAAACAGTAAACCTTGTCGCTGACTCCAGGTTTTCAGATCCGGCAGTACAATCTCTGTCACCGTACCGGACAACCTTACACTGTCATCTGCGCCTGTCTCTTCCGAGGTCGATCCTATTTTTTTGAAACCAAGCTTCTGTATGCCTGTTGGATAAATTAGATTGGCAGAAGAGATGCCGTCGGTTCCCAGCACATCACCTTCAACAGTAACTTGATCACCAGGCTGAATCCGGGCAGCTCTCAGCTCATCTCCGTACTCATTCATAAACAAGGACAGCGATATTTTAACGATTTTACCATCTGCTTTTCTGAGATTGATATGAAACGCATCATCCAGCTTTACCTTGCCGTCCAGCGTTACAATCGCCAACTGGTTTTTATTCTGAAGCATAAAACGGGCTGCCTCACGCGAAACCCTGCCCGATCCCCAGGCCTCCTGGACATAACTTTGAGCGAAGCTTTGCAAGCGGCTTTCCACACGCCCAATCTTCTGCTTCTGGTAAAAATCTTCAAAAAACAGCAACTGACTTAAAATCACCATGCCGTAAAAACACAGGAAAAATACAACCGTCATAATGAACAACTTAAAGGTAACTCCCCGTTTGTTCATTCTTCCTCCTCAAACCTGTAGCCTGTACCAAACACCGTGCGGATATGGCGTGATTCACGTCCCAGCTTACTTCTCAGCTTTTTGATATGCGTATCAACAACTCGTGTATCCCCTGCAAAATCGATACCCCATACCCGGTTCAGTATGGCATCCCGTGAAACAACGATGCCTTTATTATGTATAAGCAGCCGCAGCAGCTCATACTCCTTTGGCGTCAGCTCAACTTCTGCCTGCTCCACCTCAAGCCGATGAGCCATCGTGTTGAGCATAGCATTGCCGAACCGCAAAATATGCGACTCCGGCTGCACATGTCCCTCCACCCGTTTCATCAGCGCGTTCGCGCGGGCAATCAGCACCTTGGGGCTGAAAGGCTTGGTCACGTAGTCATCTGCCCCCAGCTCAAAGCCCAATATTTTATCATCATCCCCGGATTTGGCCGTTAGCAAAATAATCGGCACCCCGGAACGGCTGCGTACCTGACGGCATACTTCCCAACCATCCAGCTCAGGCATCATAATATCGAGTATGATCAGGTCCGGCTCAACCGACTCAAACCAGAGGAGCGCATCTTTTCCATTACCTGCTTCATAGACTTCCCAAATATTTTGTTTAAAATAATCCGCAATGACTTCACGAATACGTATTTCATCCTCCACGAGAAGAACTCTTTTATTCAATCGACTTCCCTCTTTCGGTCATTCTAGGACCATAGCTTATCAAAGAGATGTGTACTTTATGTGTTCTTAACACTTCTTAATCTACAAAAACTTCTCATCCGCAAATTTTACCTTGGATTAGGGCAAATTTGTCTTGGTTCAGGCCATCTCTTCCCCTATGATCCTACCCTATAATATGTAGAGAAACAAAAAGCCTGAACAGGAGGGTAACATATGAGCAATCCAACCATTCAGTGGTTTTCCACTTCCCAAGCAGGTGCTTGGCAATCCCAAGCTCGTCAATTGACCGAAACCCAAGAGAGTGCCAACCTAACCCTTACGGGAGAAACATATCAGCTTGTAGAAGGCTTTGGCGGCTGTTTTAATGAATTGGGTTATGTGGCCCTGAATCATTTGGACAGCGAAAAACGAGCTCAGGTGCTTCATGCTCTCTTTCACCCGGAGGGCGAGCACAAATTCACAATATGCCGTCTTCCTATTGGAGCGAGTGACTACGCGCTGGAATGGTACAGTCACAATGAAACGGATGGCGACATAGAGATGAAGCACTTTTCCATTGAGCGGGATCATCAATATCTCATACCTTTTATTCGTGAAGCGTTACAATTCAATCCGGACTTGAAGCTGTTCGCCTCACCCTGGAGCCCGCCGACATGGATGAAATCACCCAAAGCCTACAATTACGGAACGCTGCGCTGGGAAAAGGATGTTTTGAAAGCGTACGCATTGTATTTTGTCAAGTTTGTTCAGGCATACCGCGAGGCAGGCATTACCATTCATCAGGTTCATGTTCAAAACGAAGTCATTGCCGATCAGAAATTTCCTTCCTGTGTATGGACCGGGGAGCAGCTGCGTGAATTTATTCGTGACTATTTGGGTCCTGCTTTTGAGGAGCACGGATTGGATACAGAAATTTGGCTGGGTACTATTAACGCCCCTGATCCGTGGGAGGAATTAATGAAGAAGACGTCGACCGGATTTGATGAATATGCCCACACCGTGTTAAGTGACCCCGAGGCTTACAAATATATTAAAGGGGTAGGCTACCAGTGGGCAGGCAAACATGCCATTCAGCGCACCGTGGCCAGCTATCCTGAGCTGCGTTACATGCAAACCGAAAATGAATGCGGGAACGGAGAAAACTCCTGGGACTACGCCAAATATGTGTATAACCTGTATCAGCACTACTTCACCAATGGGGTGAACGCTTATATTTACTGGAATATGATTCTGGAGCCGAAAGGCAAGAGCACATGGGGCTGGGAGCAAAATTCGATGATCACCGTTGATCCAGCGGATCGAAAACCTCTTCTGAACCCGGAATATTACGTGATGAAGCACTTTTCCCATTTTGTATTACCAGGGGCTAGACGCATTGGAATTCGAGGTTCATGGGCTGGAAATGCGGTTGCTTTTCAAAATACAGACGGACAAAGAGTTCTGGTTATCGCTAACCCGTTCAAGGAATCTCGTGTGCTGAATCTGTCTGCCGAAGAAACAACACACCGTTTGGAGCTGAAACCTGAGTCCTTTAACACCATTGTTATTTCTGCTTAACCATCGTAGATTTCTGGAAGCTTCCAGCCTGGCGCACATCATCAGATTGTGATTTCAATCGATCCATAATCCAAACGTATGCTTAGTTTCCAAAATGGATGTATCTCCTTTTGCGAAACTGTCGTTATACATAGTATACTTGGAATAACTACGGACAGGAGGTCGATGAACATCACAACTGTAAAAGACCGGATTGATTTGAAGCTGATTAATTGTGATAAAGAATTGACTCTCGCGGTCATCGGTGGCAAATGGAAGCTGATTATTTTGTGGCATCTGGGTATGGAAGGCACCAAGCGGTTCGGTGAATTGAAGAAGCTGATTCCCCATATTACGCAAAAAATGCTAACTAACCAATTGCGCGAGCTGGAAGAAGATCAACTCATTCTACGTAAAGTCTATCCCGTCGTTCCTCCACATGTGGAATATTCGCTCACGGAGCACGGGGAAAGCTTAATTCCGGTACTGAAAGCGATGTACGATTGGGGATCTAACTATCGTGAGAACGTGATCTGGAAAGAGGAAGAAGCGGTTCAGGATGTCACAACCGTGTGATCCCTCATGATCAATTCATTCTCCAATAAACGTAAAAAGGCCTGGACTGTTCATCACAGTCTAGGCTTTTTTACGTTCATCAGCAATGTTCGATTACATTTTCAGCTTCCCTGCACGAATGTCGTCTGTCATTCCAGCATAAGGTGCTTGGGAAATCAATTTTTCGTTGTTCACACCTGCATTTTCGATAAAGGTAATATCCGCAAATTCAGGAACCACATACTTCGGATAGGTTTCATATTTTTCACGCGATTCTTCCATCAGTGGAATAAAATCATTTTGGTAGCACACCGTGATTTCCGGATGCTCATGAACCCATTTAGGGAAGAAAATAATACCATGCATCCGTTTTTCCTCAGGCATAAAGTTCAAAGAAACATCTGTGCCTGTCGGTTCGGTCCATGATACTTTATACACATTCTCTACCAGCTTCACCACATTGACCTTCTGATCACGTACCCAGCGTCCGCCTACCATACCACTATGAATGCGATAATCAATCGTATCCTCATTTTTAATATATATTTCGTACTCCCAGCCATTCTCATAGGTGTAAATCATGTGACTACCGATAAACTTGTCCATCTTGCATCCTTCTTTCCTTATTATGAGTTTGTGAATTGAACAGGACACCAAAACAATAAACAGTTCACTCAAACATGTAAATATAAACATGTTTTTAGTTACATTTAAATTGTAACGCTGTGATATACTATTGTCAAATACCCATGGCGAGGAGTACTACGTTGAAACGCACATTAAAGTATGCTATTTTGGGTCTGGTTCACAAAGAGGAAATGAGCGGCTACGATATTACGAGCCAATTCAAGCAGGAAATCGGGCAATTTTGGAGTGCCAAGCACAGTCAGATTTATCCCGAGCTCAAAAGGTTGACTGACGAGGGACTTATTGAATATCGCACCTCCATTACAGGAGCCAAGCTGGAAAAAAAGCTGTACTGTATTACCGCCAAAGGAACCCAGGAGCTGACGGAATGGCTACTAAGCCCCAAAGAGCTGCCGGAAACGGAAAAGGATGAGTTTATGCTCATGCTGTATTTCTCAGCAGCCATCCCCAAGGAAGAAAGCAAGCGCTTGTTCGAGGATCAGATAGCCAAACGTGAAGAAAAACTGGAATACCTGTACGAAAGTAGAAAATCCCTCCAACGGCTGGACGAGAATCATCAAGTACCCGGCTCTGGTCAATTCGGTCATTATTTGGTGCTGAGTCGTGCCATTAATCGGGAAGAGAGCTATATTACGTGGCTGAAAGAAACGCTATCCCTGTTTGAAGAATAGCTGTTACAAAAAGCCATTTCAGCAAAGCAGGATTTCCCCCTGCCTGCGAAATGGCTGCTTTCGTTATCCTATTAATCAGCCCGTATTTTGGAAGCTCCATAGTCTTCAATATGAATATCCGTGCTAACCTTTACTGGAATCGTGCTGAAGGTATTATCCCAATCCGCTTTGACCTTGCGCCATACTTGAGGATGCTGAATCCGCAGGGCTTCTCCGAAGCCTCCAACATCAGCACGTAATTCGCGCATTTTAGCTACGCTTTGTTCTGCCAATGAGTTGACTTTCTCCTGAAAAACACTCTCTTGTTTGCCAAGCAGCCGGTTACTGCCCAAATCTTCATTCAGACTAAAATTTTCCGAAAGCCGTCCCTCTGAAGTCATTCGTACGCGAAAAGATATGTCCTCCCCTTGTACGATGGCCTTAATGCTGCTTTTCACGTTTTTGATTTCATATACCATATTTTTTTTGGTTTTGGGATCAATCCCCTTCAAAGTCCCCCCACTCAGTTCTCCTCTCATCCACATGAGCCCTTCGACCTCAGATTCATTAAGAAAACCACCGTATGTTTGTGTCTTTCCCTTGATGATTCCAGCGCCTGCCAGCTTGAGTCCCTTCTCCCCCGTAATGATATTAGGCAGAATAAAACTGCTTTTGGCCCTCATCGGTCCGATCACTTTGGCCAATGCAACCGGCTTTGCCAGCCGCGAATTTCGTTTGCGGCTTACAAAGATATCCTTTAAGACATAAGCCGGAATTTGCCCTGGGATAATCTCCTGAAGCGCATCTCTCGCCTTATCCGTACTAATCAGCAATTGGACGCTAGGCCGAATATCGTTATCGCCCAAAAAAAAGTCAAGCAGCTCATACAGCGGAATCTTGCGAAGCAGACTGGAACTAATAATAACGGTTTTTAAATGAAATCCGATAGGAGGGCGATTGGTCCGTAATGAAATTTCTCTTATGATCTCAAAGATCGAATCCCCCGTTTCCTGAATATTAAAAAATTTTTTCTTTTGTGAAGACGACTTATCGGAGCCGCCGCTTTGCTCGGGAATGATAAATTGAAAGGTTCCCGTAATTAACTCTTTTCTCGGATAATCTCCTCCTTTTTGTTTGATTTGCTCTTCTTGCGGAGATAGCTCTGCTACATCCATAGCAACACCTGTCTCCAGGTTCAAATCCTCCACCGGAGAGCTGCTCCAACAGCCTGAAATTGTACTGCATATCAGGATAACTGCCATGCCGAATATTCCAAATCGAACGCTCTTCACGACCCTACTCCCCTCCAGCGAGAAATAAGCAACAACGGCAGAGGAAGCAGGGAGAACAACAAGAAAGCTGCATTCCCGAGGACTGTTCCAAAAGAAAACAACTCATTGAGGTTTCTGGGTATTTGGGATATGAGGTAAATGAACGGGAGCAAGATAAATAGAACCTTGGCATAAGAGACATTCAAAATCTGCGAAACCCCAATTGAAGCGCAATATAAACCGATACTGAAAGTGTTGAAAATTTGCATAATCCAGATGGACAATAATAAGGATTCAAACCTTTCAAGTACGAGATATTCCACTTCAAAGCTGCGAGCCAAATCCAGAAAGGGCCAGGTTCTGGCCACGACTCCTTCCACTGAGAAGGCTCCAATGCACAGGATCAAGGTGGCTGTATAAAAACTGACCGCGATTCCAATCGCCAATCCGATTGCCTTGGGGGCCTTCTCCGGTTTTTCCATACGACAAAGAACGATAAGCAGACACTCAATTCCCGTTAACGTCAAGGCAGTCGTCTTAACCGTTCTAAGTACTGGCATTACACCTTCCGATAAGACAGGACGCAAGTTATTCAATTCAAAAACATTTATTCCCAGCAAACATATCAATAAAAAGATCGCTGCTGTAATCGGAAATATAATCTGACATATTCTTCCTAATACGCCTATCCCCCCCATACACAAGTATAAGGAGGCCCACATAAAAGGGGCTGAAATGGCCCATGCCGGGGTTCCTTCAAGCAGGAAAAACGCTGTTACCTCCTCCACGGACCGGATTTCGTATGCAGCAATACAAACAAAATAAATGACGATCACCGCGCCAATTCCTTTTCCAATGGCCTTGCCTGTTATTTGTTGAACGTACTGGTAAAATGTACTGTCCGGAAATCGTCGGCTTAGTTTTATAATGATCCATCCGAGCAGAAAGGTTGCAGCCCCTGCTAAAATGACAGATATCCACACATCCGGTGTTTTTGCAACTTCAACCGCTACTCTGGGAAGGGTAAGCAACCCGGCAGCCAGCATAAAGCTAACGACAATTGCTGTCGTTTGCAATGTTGTAATATGATCCATTTTTTTTCCGCGAGCCATTCTGATCCCTCCTTTATTGAACTCATCCTCGTCGCTTCGGGTCTTTATGCTTTAATAGAATGGGTCTGTTTTTCATAAATTGAAACGGTGCCCGCAGGAGGTAATCTTTCCAGTCCCTCAACGAACGGGGAGCCATCAGACTAAGGAACGGAATACCAAAGCTCTGCAACTTAGCCAAATGAATACTGATCACCAGAAAACACATGATGACTCCATACAAACCGAAGGTGGCTGCCGCGAACATGACTGCAAAACGGAGGACACGCATGGAAATGCCGGCACTGTATACAGGCGTAGTAAAAGAAGAGATGGCTGTAATAGCCACCACAATGACCAGAATTGGACTTACAATCCCGGCATTGACAGCTGCCTGTCCAATAATCAGACCGCCGACAATCCCCATTGCCGGACCAATGGGTTTGGGCAGCCGAATTCCTGCTTCCCGCAAAATCTCGATGGCAATCTCCATAATCAGCGCTTCGACGAGCGTGGAAAAGGGAACACCCTGTCTTGCACTAATAATGGAAATGACCAGCTTGGTCGGAATCAGTCCGGGATGAAACGAGATAAAGGAAATATAAAGCGCCGGGGTGAACAAAGATAACGAAGTTGCCATGAAACGAAGAAATCGAATCAGCGACCCTGGTATCCATCGTTCATAATAATCTTCAGGAGACTGGAACATCATCCCGTACGTGACGGGCACAATGAGCGCAAAGGGCGTGCCATCCAGCAGAATTGCCACACGTCCCTCCAGCAATGCGGCCATGACCCGATCCGGTCTCTCTGTGTTCTGAATATGCACAAACGGGCTAAGAAAGTTATCCTCTATAAGCTGTTCTACATAGCCCGACTCCAGCACCTCATCCATATCAATGGTCTTAATCCGCCGCTTTACCTCATCTACAAGCTCAGAATCAGCGATATCTCTGAAATATACTACCATTAGCTGCTTTTCCACTCTTTTGCCGACTTTAAAAGATGACATCGCCAGTTCCGTACTTTCCCCATGTCTGCGGAGCATTGCCGTGTTATCGCTGAGTGTCTCCGTAAAACCGATTCGCGGTCCTCGCAGCACCGACTCTGATATAGGCTCTTCAACTCCTCGATTATTCCCCTTGGGTGTACCCAGCACAAAAGCGCCCCGTATACCTTCAACGATGAGGATTACTGAACCAAACAACACCTTTCGCAAAGCAAACTGTACATCATATGTGCATTCTGTCTCCGACACAAGCATGATCTGGCGAATAATCATATTGGACAGCGCTTCTCCTTGTGGAAGCTCCTCCTCCTTTTGCTCGGATCTCCCCCAATCCATCAGCGGCTTTAAAATATTCTGATCCATACCCACCTTGTCCGTTAAGCCGTCCACAAAAAAAAGGGTACATGCAGCATCCAGATTTTCTAAAAAAATAGGGCGTTCATTCACGTCCGCCATATCCGCGGCTGCTTGCCTCATTTTATCCACATTGGTCTGATAGTCTGCGGTAAAGTCTTCCCCTTTCTTCTCATCTGTAAGGGCGTTCTGATCTGCATGTTTCGAGCGATCCTGTTCCTCCAGCAACTTCAATCGCTCCCTGCGTCTGCTTTCCCGGCCATCCAGATTTTTGATTTGCTGTACCGCCAAGAAGATAAGCAAAGGCACAATGAACAAAAATAAGGCCTCAATCCACACAGTCCAATGGGGCATGTGTTTTATGATTACCTTCCACACGTTCATTCCTCCTTGAATTCCACCCGATTTGTATATAGATTTACCTGGATTAGAAAAAAGATGCATGAAAGATGAGGCAGATGGAACAAATTTCTTTACTCATAAAAGGAATAAAAAGGGGAATTTGATAGATGAACTGTATTGCAAAAGTGGAAATCCATGATAATATCTATTCATTCTATGACTAATGTCACAAATTTGTTGAATTCGTGATCCATTATTCGAATCTAAAAGGAGTTGTAGGTATGAAGAATCACTTTTGGAAAAAAACCGCCGTATTGAGTCTGCTGGCGGTCATTTTGTTAGGAGGAACGGCAATCAACCCCAAACAGGCTCAAGCATCGCCCGAGCCTTATATCGGGGAAATTACGATATACCCGTATATGTACGCTCCTAAGGGCTGGCTAAAATGCGAGGGTCAGCTTTTAGACATTTCTCAGAATTCAATATTATTCAGCCTGCTAGGCACTAATTTTGGAGGTGATGGAGTGCGTACATTTGCATTGCCTGACTTGCGCGGAGCTTCCCCGTTGCCGAATGTAAACTACTACATCGCTACCGAGGGGCAATACCCGTCCCGCCCGTAATATGAGTACGTTCAATGGTGTGTTATTTAATGAAGAAGAGGTGATAGCGTGCTCGAAGGCAACAACTTCACACGCAACAAGTTAATCCCCTACCGTGTGCTGGTTCCACTCATGCCGTTGATCGGCGGTGCGTTCCTGCTCATAGCGACGAATGAAGCCCATGCTGCCGGTTGGGAAAATGTAGTGTATAACAAGCCAACTACATCCAGCGGTTACACCCAGCCCTACGATTCCTCCAAGGCTGTGGATGGGTCAATTGAACCAACAAGTCGCTGGTATCAGGCGAGCAATGGCGAAAAATGGATCCAGGTAGATCTGAGAGACTGGTATATTGTAGATCGATACGTGGTTACAGGTATGGGTGTCCATTCCGGGTGGAACGATCAACGTGATCCGTATAGTTTCCGATTGCAGACGAGCAGCAACGGCAGTAATTGGGAGACTGTGGATACCGTGCAGAATAATGGGAGTTCTAATTTTCAAAAAAGCATTACTCCTGTTACTGCTCGATATCTGCGGTTATATATTGATCAAGGAAATGCCAGAAATAATCAATGGGCTTCCATCATGGAGTTCGCAGCCTATGGGGAGCAATTACCCGTACCGCAGGCTCCGGGTCATTTTACAGGTACTAAAAATGGAAATACGGTGGAGCTAAGCTGGGATGCCGTTCCTTATGCAACTTCCTACAGAGTCGTACGAGATAACATAACGCTCTATACAGGCGACTTAACCCAGTTCATAGACACTTCAGCATTACCGCCAGGTGAAGCAGTCTACACGGTTCAGGCTGTGAATGCTAAGGGGGAGAGCACTCCCACAGAGGTTAAAGTGAATATTCTGACCGATGCCGAAAAAGTTGCACAGGCCAAAGCCGCCCTTGCTTTAGGCTTCTCCCCTGGAGACACAGTGGATTCAGTATCCCAAAAGCTGACACTGCCACTCACGGGGTTGAATGATACGACGGTGAGCTGGAGCTCGGATACTCCTGCCGTCATTACGAACGAAGGAACTGTAATACGCCCGCGGTACGATTTGGATGATCAAAAGATAAAACTGACAGCAACGATTACAAAAGGAACCGCCTCGGATACCCAAACTTTTGAAGTTACCGTTTCGAAGATGACTGCTCAAGATACATTAAATCAAGCAGCAGATGCCCTATCGCTGGGTGATTTGTCTGCGGTACAAGAAAATGTATCACTCCCTTTATCCGGTTATGGTGGAGTGCAGATCGAATGGTCCTCGTCCAAACCTCTTGTCATTGCAGCAGATGGAACACTCACCAGACCTTCCTATAGTAGTGGAGATACGGATGTTACCCTAACAGCTACCCTGCAACTTGCAGGCTTAACGAAAACAAAGGATTTTGCTGCACACGTACTCCGTCTGCCGATGAGCGATACGGAAGCCGTGAATGCAGCATATAAAGCACTTGAACTGCCAATCACGACCGTAACCGGAGACGTATATTTGCCCAAAGATGCTTTGAATGGTGTTCAGGTATCATGGTCGTCGAGCCAGCCGCAGTTCCTGGATCATACTGGACATGTAACCTTCCCGACCTACGTACAGGGCGATCAGAACATCACGCTTGAAGCGGTTGTGTCAAGAGGCGGAGTGGAGCTTCGAAAAACCTTCAGCCTGCTCGTACCCGCATTACCTGTAAGTGCTGATGAAGCAGTGAATTTGGCGGCAAATACACTAAATCTGGATTACCCGCAAGGGATTAAGGATTCTATCGCCCTGCCTCGTACAGGGGCATTCGACACCCGAATCGACTGGTCCTCAGATCAACCGGATATCCTCAGTGACAGCGGTCAGGTAAATCGGCCTAAATATATTGACGGTGATAAGAATGTACAGTTAATTGCTATGATTTCTAAAGGTATAGCTTCTGTCCAAAGAACATTCACGATTACCGTGCTGAAAGCATTGCCGAATACACCTTATGTACGATTGAACGGCAATAATCCAATTGTGCTGGAAACTGGCGACACCTTCACTGATCCGGGAGCCAGTGTACTGGACAGCGTATATGGCAATATTCTGGTTCCCGAACTTTCAGGTATCGGCAATGTCGATACAAACGTACCTGGCGAATACGTATTAAACTATGCTTATAGCGATAATGGAAGCTGGACGGCAGAGCCAGCAGAACGCCGTATCAACGTGCTGCCCCGTGCTGTTGCAGCCACAGCAGGCAATGAGGATATCGCCTCTGTGTTTGTTACAGGTGCTTTACCGGGCGCCCGGCTTGAGCTATACAACGCTCAGCAGGAGCTTATAGCGGAAGGAATCGCTTCGAGTGAGGGAAAATATATATTTTCACCTGTATCCGAGGGAACCAGCTATTATGTATTGCAGAGCGCAAACGGCATGAAAAGCGCTCCTTCTGGGCTAGTGTATCCGCAAGGCTTAACCGCACAGCGTGTTGCGGATTCCATCACAAGCATACCTGCCCCTACAACAAGTGATACACTGCTTAGGTTGCCTGCTGTACCTGATGGCTTCCGTGTGACCATTAGCAGTAGCAGTCAGCCAGACATCGTGCGTACGGACGGAACTATTTTTAAAGCAGATACTCCTTCCGTTGTAAATGTCATGCTGGATGTGATGAAGGTAAGCGATGGTTCTCATGCTTTAACACAGGCCATAAAAGTCCCCGTCCCCGCTAAAGTGAGTGTGGATACTGGCAAGTCTAATAAAGATAAAAATGAGGATCAGGATCTATCTACTGCCGAACAACATTTAGAATTTTCCGAACAAGGAAAAACGGTCTCCCTCTATGTTCCTTCGGCGGCATTTCTGGATGAACAGATCCAACAAGCACTTCGCGAAGGCAAGACATACGCTAATATTCGCTTGGAGCAGGAGAAGCAATTGAGTCGTGTTCTCCTGACTCATTCTGTACTGAATAAATGGGATCGGATTGGAGCTTCGGTGATCTCCCGATATGGAACACTGATGCTATCGAGTGACACGCTAGCCAGCATGGGCGCCTCAGGTCAGCAGGACGTCACCATCTCATTCCAGCAGGCAGATCAGCAATTCCGCGCCTGGGCTGAGCAGCAATCCAATCTAAAGCTGATCGGGCAGGCTGTAGAAATTAAAGGTACCGTGACAGGGACTGCGTCCATCGTTCTGCCGCTGGATAGCGAATCCTCAAATGAATTGCAGAATCTGAACCCCCAATTCTCCGTTCTTGTGAGGTATGAAAATGGTGAGCACGAGGTTCTAAAAGGCACTGCTGTAATGAATTCACAAGGAATTTTGTCGGGTGTGAGCGTGAATACACCTCGGTTAGGCACCTTTGCCGTTGCCGTCTCTACGGATGCGTCTCAGATGGATCAGGCCCATGTACAAAATGACCCCATCCTTTCATCAGATTCGCAAGCGCAAGCACAGGTATGGCCAGACCTACAAGATCACTGGGCAGCGAAGTCACTACAATCTCTTGCAGCCAAAGGCTGGATGCAGGGCTATAAAGACGGCAACATGCGCCCTGAACGTGCGGTAAGTCGTGCAGAATTTGTAGCCGTATTGATTAGAGCTTTAGGAACTACTGGAGACGAGAGCCCGTCTACCTCATTTACAGATATGAAGGGACACTGGGCTGGATCAGCCGTGGAAGCTGCATACCGTCAAGGATGGATTCAAGGGTTAACCACCCAGACGTTCGGACCTGAGGAGAGCCTTACCCGTGAACAGGCGATGGTGATCCTGTCACATGCGATGCAGAATCAGACGTCTGCTTCCAGCCCTACAGGATTGCAATCCTACAAGGATAATCAGCAGATTGCTTCCTGGGCTTCCGCAGCATTCGAGAATGCCATAGGTTCGGGGTGGATCAGTGGTTATCCTAATGGAACGCTTAAACCGAAAGCCGCCATTAGCAGAGGCGAGATGGCTGAATTGCTGATACGTATTTTCAAATAAAGCTGTTGAACACGTATAAATCTAATAGACTACACGCGAAAGCGCGGTCCCAAGCTATTTGGGAACCGCGTTTTTGTTATCGATATTTTATAAAGCTTTGCTTGTGCATTCACCCTTTTTACTTCCATAAATATATTATGAATATCTGTAAAATGGGGCGATTAACCATCTGTCACCTCTACAGCAGGATGAATGAGGAGGAGATATTTGAGCATGAAACATAAAAGATCGTTCAGGTTCAGTGGATCTTCAAAAAAAGACGAGGACTGCAAACCCATAAGAGAAAATAGAAATATCGAAGCGCTTCTCAAGCTTATTAATGAATTAACCTCGATCGTCCCCCTTCTATTCGCCAACCCTTCTGCGGCTAATGTATCTTTATTACAACAGATTTTAAGACAATTGCTGGTTCTGACGAAAAGCTTGAGACTTAGGGGCGGAGGTAAGGCAGATTTACTGGCGGCATTGGAGCTTGCTATTGTAGCACTAGAAGCCAAGCCTTTCTCCCCGATCAGCGTAGGGACTACATTACAGCAACTGCTGGATGCCCTATTGTCCATCGTTCTACAGGAATCCCTCAATCCAACGCTAAAAGACGGTTTAATCCGTGCCATCAGAACTGCCGGAACGACGGTTAGCAACGCATTAAGTAAACCGTATTTGTCAGGGAATCCCGGCCCACAGGGGCCACCGGGACCTGTCGGGCCGGGTGGTGCACCTGGTCCCGCAGGTGTACCGGGCCCACAAGGTCCTCCCGGGCTCCCCGGGCCTGTCGGGGCAGCTGGACCTGCCGGACCTGCCGGGCCTGTCGGAGCCGCTGGACCTGAGGGACCTGCTGGACCTGCCGGGGGTGTGACAGGCGCCACAGGCGCTACGGGCGCAGATGGCTTGGTCGGGCCACCGGGACCCGCTGGACCTGTGGGGCCTGCCGGGCCTGCTGGGCCCACAGGACCGACTGGCGCTGACGGCTTGCCGGGCGCGATTGGTGCGGCCGGGCCTGCTGGCGCCACGGGGGCAACAGGTGCTGACGGAGCTACCGGAGCCACAGGCGTTACTGGAGCCACCGGTTCGGGAGCAATCATCCCGTTTGCTTCGGGTGGACCGGCAATTTTGACGACCGTTGCCGGCGGGCTTGTGGGAACTACAAGTTTAATCGGCTTTGGAAGCTCGGCAACAGGGATAAGCCTCGTAAGTGGAACCATTGACCTCACAGGTACACTTGTAGGACCACTTATTAACTTTGCTTTCTCCGTTCCACGGGATGGTGTGATCACATCCATTGCCGGCTATTTCAGCAATACGGTTGCACTAAACCTCGTCGGTTCATCTATAAGCATCACTGCCCAGTTGTTCAGTTCCCCAACACCTAATAACACCTTTATATCTGTTCCCGGAGCTGCCGTTACATTGACCCCTCCACTGACTGGCAATATTGCTTTAGGAACGACTTCTAGTGGGATTGCTACTGGATTGGCTATCCCCGTAACCGCGCAAACCCGTCTGCTTATGGTTTTCTCTGCCACTGCAACAGGTGCCTCCCTCGTCAATACCGTGGTGGGTTACGCAAGTGCAGGTGTCACTATTACCTGATCCAAAACAAAAAGGGCCCCGCAGGATTGTTCCTGTCGAGCCCTTTTTATGCATTCCCTCAAGTGAATTAAACCGTTTCAAGCGATATTTTCACTACTTCTCCCTCTTCACAGACGGCGAACGTTTTAATTTGTCCATGGTCAGGCTCTTGAACGAGGCCTGTTTGCAAATCAATTTTCCAGTCATACAAAGGATCATAAATATAATGACCAGATACTATTGCCTCTGTAAGAGGACCACCTTTGGGGTGAGGATTACTATTTTCAACAGCATACAGCTTATTCTCCGAAGTGCGGAAAACAGCAATTTCAGCACCTTTGACGTGGATAGTGCGTCCTATTCTGATCGGAAAATCCTTACTATGACCGACAACAAGCCATTCGGCATTCTTGATCATTTGCTTGCTCGCTTCCTTCCTCAGGCATTTTAGATGCAATTTTACACAATAGACGGAGTAACAGCCTCAAATAGATTTTTGCGTGTATCCTCATCATGGATGATCTTTTTCCATGGGTCTTCGAGCTGTTGTAATGCAAATTCAATGCGTTCTATTAAAGCTTGTCGATTAGCTGTATCGTTAACGACAGCCTTCTGAATCTCTTCCAGACCGATCCGTTCCACCCACTCGGAGGTACGTTCCAGGTATTGCCCTGTTTCCCGGTAGAATTGCATCACGGCTCCTACAATATCAATCAGTTCAGCGTCGGTTTTTACTTTACAGAGTGAATCAGCCAACCGTGCTTTAATACCGCCGTTTCCACCGATAAAGATCTCCCAGCCCCCATCGTTGCCTACGATTCCGATATCTTTCGTACATGATTCCGCACAGTTGCGTGGACAACCATTAACCGCTAATTTGAATTTTGCCGGGAAATCCAATCGTTCGAATTTCCGTTCCAGCACTTCGCCCATGCCCATCGAGTCCTGTGTACCAAAACGGCAAAATTGCGATCCAACACAGGTTTTCACCGTACGAAGCGACTTCGCGTACGCATATCCCGAAGGCATATCGAGTTCTTCCCACACTTTAGGCAGATCTTCTTTACGGACACCAATCAAATCCAGCCGTTGTCCCCCAGTTACTTTAACTACTTTAACGTTGTATTTAAGCGATACATCAGCTATTTTCTTCAAATCTTCTGGAGTCGTTACCCCGCCGTACATTCTTGGCACCACTGTAAACGTTCCATCCTTTTGAATGTTCGCGTGCAATCGCTCATTTACAAACCGGGAATCTCCCTCATTTTCATAGGTATCAGGGTTAATCATACCCAAGTAATAATTCAGCGCCGGACGGCATTTGGAGCATCCTTCATCATTATGCCAACCGAGTACATTCATCACTTCACGCGTAGTGGTCAGCCCTTTAGTTTTGATTGCTTCAACAATCTCGTCCCGGCTCAAGGTTGTGCAACCACATATTCCTTGCTTGGCTGATGTTTTGAAGCTGTCTCCAAGAACATATTGCAAAATTTGCTCAACAACGGGCTTACATCCTCCGCAGGAACGCGTAGCTCCGGTACATGCCTTAATTTCATCAACGGTGGTTAGTCCATTTTCATTGATAGCTTCCACAATTGCCTTTTTAGTCACACCGTTACAGCCGCAGACAATTTCATCGTCCGCCATGGTTTCAACGGATGACGTTTTAGCCCCGTGATTGCCACATCCAGTACCCATGATCTGTCCATAGATCTCATCTGTCATTTCCGTTTGCTGACGCACATATTTTTGCAGACTAGCAGATTCACTCACATCGCCGAACAGTACAGTACCAACAATTTTATTATCACGAAGCAGTATCTTTTTGTATGTTCGCTTCCACTCATCCTTCGCTACAATCGCCGTATGCTCAGGCTGAGTTATGAATTCGCCAGCTGAGAAAACATCTACCCCTGAAATTTTAAGCTTGGTGGAAACTACCGATCCTGCATAGCCTTCCGTATCCACGCCTGCCAAATGCTTGGCAATCACACTTCCCTGTTCAAACAGCGGAGCTACCAGACCGTAGCAAATTCCACGGTGCTCAACACATTCCCCTACAGCGTATACATCCGGCATGGAGGTTCTCATGAAATCATCGACCACAATCCCGCGCTTCGTTTCCATACCACTTTCTATAGCTACCTGGATATTAGGCTTAATTCCGACGGCCATTACAACCAAATCTGCCTCCAGCTCGCTTCCATCCGAGAAGCGCAGTCCTTGTACCCGATCTTGACCGTACACTTCCGCAGTTTGCATTTGCATAGCAAACTTGATTCCCTGACGTTCCAGTTCTGCTTTCAACATCGCAGAGCCTTCCCGGTCCAACTGACGTTCCATCAAATCTTCCATTAGATGAACGACCGTAACATCCATCCCGAGATTGACCAAGCCTTTAGCTGCCTCCAGCCCTAACAGACCTCCGCCAATGACAGCTGCCTTTTTATAGGTTTTCGCCGCCTCAAGCATTGCCGAGCAATCGGCAATATCTCGGAAACCAATAACGCCTGGTAACTCTTTGCCCGGAATAGGCAGAATAAACGATTGTGAACCAGTGGCTACCAAAGCCACATCATAATCAATTTCCAGTCCGTCTTCGGTGTGAATTTTCTTGTGCTCACCGTCGATGCTTTTAACCATTTTTCCTGTATATAAAGTAATCCCTTGATCCGCATACCATTGCAAATCGTTCAGTATGATATCATCTATTGTTTTACTACCTTCCAGCACATAAGAGAGCATGATCCTGTTATAGTTCGGATGCGGTTCACTCCCCAGAACTGTAATTTCGTACTTATCTGTTAATTTTAAAATTTGTTCGACCGTATTGATACCAGCCATCCCGTTCCCTATAACCACAAGCTTTTGTTTACTGTTTATCATATACCGGTTCCTCCATTCATTCGACGATATTCCCTATCCGACGACATCTCCTACGTTCCTATGAAATTCTGTTTATGCTTCTTATTCTAATACAGCAGATAGGTCTATATGTGATTCGGATCACAATGGAGTTGTAATTATGAATTATTAGGGATTTCCCCATTTCACTTCAAGGGATAATGGTAAGAGCCGGTAATGATACAGTGAATCAAATGAATCTTTTCAATTCATGTGTAAATACAACCTTTTTAAGGAATACTTTATGAACAACTTATATCTAATGAGACAATGAATTGAATGGTTTGGAGGTAATCCGCATGTGGTCCAAAATCATTTCGTATTTTCCTAGCTGGAGTACACTCTTTCAAGCTGGTCTCGCGTTGATTATTCCTTTAGGAATTTATTATATAAACCACTCGCTTTTTTCGTTTGTCGGCAGTAAGGGAGCCAAAACTAAACATTCTTCCGGTCGTCCGCTCTCTGGCAAACATCACGAAGAAGATGTTGATCAAAAACATGAACCAAGCCCTAAAGTAACCGGGAATTATGATTCCGACTTACAGGCAATTCGTGAAGCTATAGGCCAAAATAGTGATGTGCATTTTCGTGAGTTTGTGATGAAGAAATTTCATACTCGGTCCGTGTTAGTCTTCATAGAAGGTATGCAGGATGAAAAGCTTATGAGCAAGCAGGTTTTAGAGGTTTTGATGTTTGAGGACGGGCAGGGCCAGGATCAACAGAAACAGCCGGAGGGGTTGAGTAACTCTTTTATAAAGGAAAGCCTGATGCCAATTACGCAAATTAGTGAAGTTACCAGTATGGAGGAACTATATGAGTTCATCCTTTTAGGCCATACCGTCTTATTAATTGAAGGAATGAAAGAAGCACTGCTGGTGGGCTCGCCTAACGGCGCTATACGCTCCGTCAATGAACCAACCTCTGAATCGTTGCTCCGGGGACCCAGAATCGGTTTCACGGAAGTATTGAGTGAAAACACTTCGATGCTTCGACGCCAGGGCTTAAATAAAAGTCTGGAAATGAAGAAATTTCAAGTGGGAAGCAGAATCAAAAAGGACCTGGTTATCGCGTATATAAAAGATATTGTGAATCCGGATCTCCTTGAAGAAGTGAAGCGCAGGATTTCAAAAATAGACATGGATTTTTTACCGGAATCCGGTTATGTGGAACAACTCATCGAAGACAATTATTTAAGTCCATTCCAGCAGGCTCATAACACAGAGCGTCCCGACCGTGTTATTAATGCTTTATTGGAGGGAAGAATTGCGATCTTACTGGATGGCACCCCCTTTGCACTTATTGTCCCGGTGACCTTCAGTATGCTGCTTCAATCTCCCGAGGACTATTATGAGCGGTGGATTCCAGGAACACTTTTACGTCTGCTGCGGTTTAGCGGGGCGTTTATAGCGCTTATGGGTCCTGCTTTGTACATCTCTTTTATATCGTTCCATCCCGGTTTGATTCCGACCAAACTGATCATTAGCATTATCGGAACCCGTCAAGGCGTCCCCTTCCCATCGGTCATAGAGGTTCTGATTTTGGAAATCTCTATCGAAATTTTACGGGAAGCCGGTATTCGCTTGCCCAAGCCCATTGGACCTGCGATGGGCATTGTGGGAGGCTTGGTCATCGGTGATGCTGCTGTTAATGCGGGCATCGTAAGCCCATTCTTGGTGATTGTAGTTGCTGTTACTGCTATTTCTTCGTTTTCGATACCGACATACAGTGCAGGTATTACCTTGCGTCTCTTGCGTTTCGCCGGAATGTTCTTTGCAGCAATGCTGGGCATGTTTGGAACCATATTGTTCTTTCTGCTAATTTGTATCCATCTGACGAAGTTGAACAGCTTTGGTGTACCCTATGTAACTCCCTTTTCTCCCATGCGCCTAAGCGATTGGAAGGATGTGTACATCCGGGCCCCTCTATCTCTAATGAAGCGAAGACCTGTAATGATGAAAACACAGCAACGCAAACGACGATCATGATGCCCAATATGAAGGAGGAGCTACTGTGTTTAGACGCTCTGATGATAAGATCACAACTAAACAGGCGGCTGTATTCCTGACTAATACCGTATTGGGCGCAGGGATCTTGACACTGCCGAGAGGTGTAACTGAACAGGTACAGACTCCAGATGCATGGCTTTCCGTCCTCATCGGTGGAGGTATTGTCATACTCGTCATCTGGGTCATGGTGAAATTAAGTCAACAGTTTCCCGGAAACACCATATATCAATACTCCAGGAGAATTGTGGGCACTGTTCCGGGAGGATTTTTAAGCGTGCTATTGATTATATACTTTATAATCATAGCCGGATTTGAGATCCGTGTGTTAGCTGAGGTAACCATTTTTTTCCTACTTGAAGGCACACCTATCTGGGCGATTGTGATTCCATTCATCTGGATAGGGAGCTATTTGATTTTTGGAGGCATTAATTCCATCGCCAGGCTGTATCAAATTGTACTTCCGATCAGTCTCTTCTTTCTGCTTCTCTGTTTTGTTTTCAGCTTAAGAATCTTTCAAATTGATCATCTTCGTCCCGTATTGAGTGATGGGATTTTCCCCGTCATCAAGGGGCTAAAATCGACGATTCTTGTCTTCGCTGGATGTGAAGTCGTCATGACGCTGGTCGCCTTTATGCAGCACCCCGAAAAAGCATTTAAGGCCATGGCAGCGGGTATCTGTATCCCTTTAGTTTTGTATTTTTTGACCGTATTTATGGTGATCGGCGGACTATCGGTCGATTCTACTGTGACCAGTACTTGGCCTACCATTAATTTGATGCGCAGTTTTGAGATTCCCGGATTTCTTTTTGAACGTCTGGAGTTTCCCTTGCTGGTGATCTGGGTGATGCAAATGTTTTGTAATTTCTGCAGTTTTTTCTTCAACGCATCCTTAGGTGTCTCACAGGTGTTTGGTGTTAAATATCGTTATGCGATTTTTGGCTTGATTCCGTTAATCTTTATCTCCACCATGACCCCTATTCGTATGATGGAAGTGTTTAGTCTCGGCGACGCGATCGGATACATGGGGATCATATTATTTTTGATGATACCGGTATTTCTCTCCATCGTATTGATGATCAGGAGGAAGGGAATGAAGCAAAATGTATAGACGGTCCATCCTATCTGTACTGCTTGCCTCCATTCTTATGGTCACTCAAGTCGGCTGCTGGAGCAGCAAAGAAATAGAGGAGCTTAGCATATATACAGGATTGGCTCTCGATCGGGGGGAGCTAAGTCCATTGGAGCAGGAGCTGGAGAAGAAAGGCAGCCGGTACTTTAAGAAAAACAAAATTTCGGCCAGCATACAAATCGTCCCAAAAAAATCAGCTGGAGGCCCAAACCAGAAAGGCGGAGGAGGGGGACAAGAACCAAACTATAACAACATAACCAGCACAGGAGATTCTTTGCTTGAAATCTTTCGGCAACTCTCCCTCCGTTTGGATCGCCCTATTATAGGTCACCATCTAAAAGTCATGGTGGTTTCTACCGAATTAGCAAAACAACAGACGATTCAGCAATTAATGGATTTTGTGCTTCGTGATAATGATATTCGTCCGAGCTGTGAGGTTTTTTTAAGTAAGGAACGGGCAGCCAACACCTTAGTTACCAAATACAAGGGAGAAATTCCATCCATTCACATTTTAAATATGCTTCGGAACCATTTTAGAACCAGCAAAGTGATGAGAGGAGTTAATCTGTCTGAATTGGATGGGTTAATACACTCTAAAAAAAGCTATATATTACAAAATATAAGTGAGTCTGAGGGTGAATTAGAATTTTCAGGTGCTGGCATTATCAAAGGAGATACCGGTCACTGGATCGGTGCTTTGGGACAACAAGACGTGGAGAGTATTGGATGGATTAAGGGTGATGTTGAGGGCGGAGCTGTCAAAACGTATGACAAGCGGAATGAAGCCATAACCTATGAAATCAAATCAGTAAAAAGCAAAATCACCACTAAAGTGGCCAAGGGCGAGGATATCTCGTTTCACGTAAAAATTGAATCCGAAGGACGCTTAATCGAAAACTGGGATGAGAAGATAGACCCGACCAAGACGCGAAACATAAAAGAAGCTGAACAAGAGTTTGAAAAGCAAGTGACGCAAAGGATTAAGTCTCTTCTGCACAAATTACAAGCCGAATATAAAGTCGATGTTGCCGGGTTTGGTGATCATCTAAAAATTGAAAAACCGCAGGTGTGGAAAAAAGTAAAAGAAGATTGGGATTATAAATTCAGCAAAATCCCTGTAACCTTTGATATTAAACTTACCATTACGGATTTAGGTTCCTCTGCTGAATAGTCAGAAACCCACTCGAAAATTTGCCCTGAAAGTCAAAAAGGAACCCCTCTTCTTATGAAGAGGGGGTTTTAACATAGTGAACTATTCTGATTTAATCAATCGTCATTGGATCAACTCGAAGAGGTCAGCTTAAAAAGTCAGATTTCTTTCTTCACCGTGCGAACGTCTGGCAAAATCGACGAATTGAAATTTATCCAGCCGATGTCTTGATTCCGTGTACTGGAACAATGTGGTGTCTTCCAGATAAACATAGTTACGTACTACAACCACATGAGTGTAGTTCAGGAGATCCATCAGCCTGCGGTCTTCTTCATCTGCATCTTCTACAGAAACGACCTTTTTGGCATAACTGATTGGAAGATGGAGTTCTCCCTCCAGATATTCGTAGATGGATTCCCGGCTAATGTCCTCGGTAAGCACAGGTACAATGTCTGAGCGAAAGTAGTCTTTATCCAGTATGACGCATTCACCTTCAATTTCACGTGCACGAATGACTTTCCAGACCCAATACTTGTCTTTGTCAATCTCAAGATGAGCAGCTATATCATCTGGAACGGGAATCAACTGATTTTCATGAACAATGGTTTGTGATTTACGCCCAATCCGCTCAGACATTTCTTTAAAACTGACCAATCCCCCGATCGGAAAATCCATCCGTCCGATATCCAGAACAAAAGATCCTTTGGCCTTTATTTTATGGATATACCCATTTTGTGCAAGCAAGTGAAGTGCCTTACGCACGGTCTCACGAGAAGTGCTATACTCCCGGGCCAGTTCATTTTCAGAGGGCATTTTCGAGCCTGGAGCCAATGCGCCTGTCTGAATTCGTCCCGAGTATTCTTGATAAATTTGCAAAAATATATTCTTAGTCAATTTCATCACCACGTTTATTGTAGCATTCTTTCACTGACCAAGTTACTAAAAAAGGCTAGCAGGATGAATCTGACTTAATTCGTATTATCCGATGAAGAATTCAAATGGATTCTCATTAAGACATATTGCAGATCGTTCGCCTCGCCTGGCAATTCTTCAATTGATTCAATGATATTCTGCCCGTCAGGGACAATAATCGGTGTAATAATAGGGTAACCCGATTTCTGGATCAGCTCACGGTCAAATTCCATCAGAAGCTGGCCCTGCTCCACGGTTTGGCCTGTCTCCACATGCATGGTGAATCCTTCTCCCTTTAATGACACCGTGTTGATTCCTACATGTACCAGAATCTGTACACCTGTCGGATGCTCCAAAATCAAGGCATGCTTGCTTTTCACCATGATGTGAATGACCTTCCCACTGAAAGGGGCTAGAATTCGGCCATCCTGCGGTTCCACTGCAATGCCTTGGCCCATCTGCCGTTCGGCAAAAGCCGGATCAGGAACCTGCTCCAATGGCACAACATGCCCCAGTATCGGAGTCTTTACTTCCAGCACATTCAGTGCAGAATGGTGGCGATCCGAATCTGTTTGTGCGGAGTCGTTAGCTGGTGTCGTAGCTGGTGTCTGACGGCGCTTATTTAGCACTTTCCCATACAAGAGGGTTAAAGCGAACGGCACAATCAATACAATTGCCATCCCGACGAAGAATACTCCCCAGTTGTTTGGGAAAATAGACAAGAAGCCTGGAATCCCTCCTACACCAATGGAAGAAGCCATTACATGATTTACAGTAAGCAGGATACCTGCGATACCGGAACCGACCATTGCGAATACAAACGGATATTTATACCGGATATTCACCCCGAAAATGGCAGGTTCGGTTACACCGAGAAATGCAGACACGGAAGAGGTAAACGCTAATCCTTTTCCCTTTTGCTCCTTTAATACCAGCATCATTGCCAATGCTCCGGCACCCTGAGCGATATTGGACAGCGCCAGCATCGGCCATAAGAACGTGCCACCCTGCGTACCAATTAATTGCACGTCCACCGCCAGGAAAGTATGATGCATTCCCGTGATCACGAGCAAGGAGTAAAAGCCTCCATAAATCAGGCCACCCAGCGCAGGAGCCAAATCGAAAACGTATACAAGACCAGACGTAATTGCATTACCAATCATAAAAGTAACTGGACCGATCACTGTAAAAGCAAGAAATCCTGTGATTAATAGGGTAATCGGTGCTACGAGCAACAGCTTAAATGAATCCGCTATCTTTTTATTGAGGAATTTCTCAATCTGTGCGAGCACGTAAGCGGATACTAAAACGGGTAAAACCTGTCCTTGATAACCGATCTTGTTCACTTGCCAACCAAACAAATCCCACACCGGAACGGTTCCTTTGGTAACGGCATCCGCATAACTGTATGCACTTAGCAGATCCGGATGAACCAGAATCAAGCCCAGTACAATCCCGAGTAAAGGACTACCGCCAAACCGGACAACAGCCGACCATCCAATCAAGGCAGGTAGAAATGTAAATGCGGTGCTGGCAATGGTATTAATAATTGCTGCAAAGTCAGTCCATTGAGGATAGACCTGAACCAGAGACATTCCTTCGAAAAAGATTCCTTTACCTGTCAAAATATTATTTATACCAAGCAGTAAACCTGCAGTGACGATCGCGGGCAAAATGGGAATAAAAATATCTGCCAGTGTCTTAATGGCACGCTGAATCGGATTTTGTTTTTTACTA
Organism: Paenibacillus ottowii; assembly: GCF_050516475.1. NCBI lineage: Bacteria > Bacillati > Bacillota > Bacilli > Caryophanales > Paenibacillaceae > Paenibacillus > Paenibacillus ottowii. The sequence continues at coordinate 5,216,223 of NZ_CP191577.1, forward strand.
GCCGCATTTTTAACATCGTCCTTAGAAGCCCGGCTGCCTCCTGTAATGGAGATCATTTCATCATATACCTTATCTACCAGACCTGGACCAATCACGACCTGATACTGTCCTTGTGAAGAAAATTGACCTTTGACCAGATCATTTTGTTCGAGTGCTTCTTTATCGACCAGCTTATCATCATACAGGGCAAATCGCAGACGAGTTACGCAATGCGTAGAGGCCTCTATGTTGTCTTTACCACCAACGGCTTTTATAATGTCTTCCACCTGTGCTCTTTCAATCGCCATCTAGTCCACTCCCTCGACGTTTGCTCATTTTTAAAGCAGCCACCCCGGCTTAAAATGAATGTACTGCCGGGGGACTACTAGATATTTTTCATACGATTCACTAAGGTTAACGAACAATCCACATATAGGAAGCGTACGGAGTCAAAGAGACCACCTGATTTAGCTTCGGAGTATGCTGGGTATTACCGCTTAAAAGCTCAGCCGCATCCAGCCCTTTATTTTCTATAGATGAATAAAATGAATCCGGTATACGGAATTGTACATCCTGTCCGCTAAAATTAGAGATGACGACCAAAGTCTCTTGCTCATTGCTGCGCTGATAGGCATAGACCTGAGGATGAGCTTCATCCAAGCGTTGATAAGTCCCATCGGTAATGACCTGTACCGTCTTACGCAGACGAATCAGCTCACGATAATGATTGTAGATCGAATTCGGGTCCTCCAACTGAGACTGAACGTTGATCTGTGGATATCGTTCATCTACTTTTATCCAAGGCGTGCCTGTAGTGAATCCCGCATTGCGAGTGTTATCCCACTGCATCGGTGTTCTTGAATTATCACGGGACCGCTCTCGAATGATATCCAAAGCTTCTTCTGCACTTTTGCCCTGCTCCTGTAAGATACGATACATATTCAGAGATTCAACATCCCGAAATTCTTCAATATTTGACCACTGCGGATTAGCCATACCAATCTCTTCACCTTGGAATATATAAGGTGTTCCCTGAAGTCCATGTAGCGTGGTAGCCAGTAGCTTGGCACTTTCTACACGGTATTCGCTATCATCCAAAAAGCGAGAGATCGCTCTTGGCTGATCATGATTGTTAAAAAACAATGCACTCCAGCCGCCACCCTGTTGCATGCCAATTTGCCAATCCGAGAATAGCTTTTTCAGCTTTTCAAAATCATAAGGCATGAGTTCCCACTTTTGCCCGTTTGGATAATCCACCTTCAAATGATGGAAATTAAAGGTCATGGATAACTCTTTTCTGTCTGGATTGGAATAACGGATGCAGTGATCCAGTGAGGTGGAGGACATCTCCCCTACCGTGACGCTGTTATACCCTGAAAATACTTTCTCATGTAATTCATGAAGGTATTCATGCACATGCGGACCATCCGTATAATACTTACGCCCGTCACCAGGAGCCGTGCTTCCATCGTCGTCTGAGAATTGCTGATCTTTGGATATCAAATTAATGACATCGAGCCGGAAGCCACTAACTCCCTTCTCTGCCCAAAATTCCAGCACATCAACAACTTCCTGACGGACTTTGGGATTTGCCCAGTTTAAATCCGCCTGAGTCTTATCAAACAGGGTTAGGAAATATTGGTTTGTGACCTCGTCATATTGCCAAGCTGGTCCACCAAACTTAGAAATCCAGTTATTTGGAGGCCCTCCATCAGGTGCTGGGTCACGCCAGATATAATAGTCCCTATATTCACTATCCTTAGAAAGCCGTGCCTTCTGAAACCAGACATGTTCTGTAGAAGAATGATTAACCACGATGTCGATCATCAAGTGCATCCCACGTGCCCGAATTTCCTGGCTTAATTCTTCAAAATCCTGCATTGTTCCATAGTCAGGATTAATCCGGCAATAATCAGCTACATCGTACCCGTTATCACGCTGTGGCGAGACATATACAGGCTGCAACCAGATAATATCGACACCCAGTCCTTGCAGATAATCCAGCTTTTGTGTCAGTCCTTTTATATCACCGGTTCCTTTGCCCGTCGTATCGTTAAAACTTTTGGGATAGACCTGATAAACGACCGATTTGCGCCACCAGTCCTGATCTTGAGGAATTAAAGCCTTGTTCATTGCTTCCATCCATGCTCATTCCTTTCTTGCGAAATGAAGTAGCGTAAAAGATTTTAGTATAACGCTTTCAACTTCTTGTATATACAAGATTAAATCATGTATATACAAGTTGTCAATATACTTTATTTATTAAGGTAATACCCGTTTTAGAACGGGGTGATCAGAAAACTTACCCATATTTTCCGGTTGTATTTCATGTCCCTTTGAATGAACTCAGCTCACACGAAAAAGGCTCCTGCCTATAAGTCAGGAACCTCTCTTTTTCTATGAGAAATACGGTATTCATTTATATCCAGATGGATAGCGCACTATACAGGAGCAATAAGGCCATTATGATATTGAAGGAGCGCTCATACTTATTCAAGAAACGTTGAAACATGGCGCCGAAAACCGCCCAGCACATAACCGCTGCAAAACCAATGCAGGTCAGGAGTAACGATATCATAAACAGTGTCATATATGACACATCATAAGGCATTACAAACGTTGAAATGACCGTAATACCGTACAAAATGATTTTTAAATTGATAAATTGCAGCAGCAATCCTGATTTGAAGGAATACCCTTCATTGGGGTCATTGTCCTTCGTAGTAGATTTGCTTTTCGCTATTTTTACTGCCAGATAAAGCATGTATAGACTACCGAGAACATTCATCCAGACCTTGACCCGAGGCAAGAAATGATACAACGCAAGATTAAAATAGCAGGCTAACAGCATAATACCAAAGCATCCTGCTGTTACCCCCAGTAAGAATGGAAATGCTCTCTTCAAACCTAACCGCCTGGCACTGTCTAATGACATAATATTGTTGGGCCCTGGCGTAAAGCTGGTAACAAGTGCATACGACAAAAATGGAATAAACGGCATGCAATAATCAACTCCAGTGTGTTATAATTGAATAAAATGTACGTTAAAGCGCACATTTGTACTTCATGATTGTACATTATGTTCTTTATATAGCACAATAGGGAGCGAAAAAATGATGGAGCATATTAATTTGATTTTAAGTAAAAATTTAAAGCATTTAAGGAATGAAAGAAAATTAAGCTTAGACAAATTAGCTGAACTCACTGGGATCAGTAAAACGATGCTCGGCCAGATTGAACGGGGAGAATCGAATCCCTCGATTACAACGGTGTGGAAAATTGCGAACGGCTTGAAAATATCATTCACTGCCCTGATAAGCGAACCGCCTGCCGATGCCGTAGTCGTTCCTAAAAGCAAAGTACAAGTGCTTGAAGAAAGCAATCACTATCGTTTGTATCCGTTTTTCCCCTATGAAGGAAACCGAAATTTTGAGGTCTATACCGTAGAGATTGAAACAGGCGGGGAACTGAGTTCTGCCCCACACCGTGAGGGTACTGAAGAATTTATTACCGTCTTTGAGGGTGAAATGGTGGTAAAAGTCAGCGAAGAAACGTACACAGTGAAAGCTGGGGATTCGATCCGCTTTAAGGCAGACCGTCCACACATATACTATAATTTAGGAGAAACACTGGTAAGGATGAATATGATCATTTATTACTCTGTATAGTTCAAATCCTTGAAGAGCATACCTGTGAAAGTCCTTAAATTTAAAAGATCCTATTAAACAAGGACTCTTTTAATAGGATCTTCGGTATAAATCAGTTAGCTTGTATGTTATTTAGGAAACGGCAATTTGCTTAATTATCCGTGCCGGATTCCCAGCTACGATCATATTATCTGGCACATCCTTGGTTACTACCGCTCCTGATGCCACTACGACGTTATTCCCTATCGTAACACCGGGATTAATAATCGCCCTGCCGCCAATCCATACATTGTTGCCAATCGTTACAGGCCTTCCATACTCTGGACCCGCAATTCGTTCAAATGGATCAATGGGGTGAGTCGCTGTGTAGATATGGACTCCCGGAGCTAAAAAGCAATTATCTCCAATGCGCACCTCGCAAACATCCAAAATAGTACAGTCAAAGTTGGCATAGAAATTTTCCCCAACATGGATGTTATATCCGTAGTCACAGCGTATGTTGGGTTCCATGCTTATATTTTCACCAGTGGAACCGAAAAGCTCCTTAAGTAACTTTTCACGGTACTCACTATCCGCCTCAGTCGTCTGATTAAAGAGACGTACACATCTTCTCGCATACTCTCTTTCACTCGTTAATTGAGGATCAGCTGCTACATACAGCTCCCCATCCAGCATCTTTTGTTTTTCCGTTTTCATAGACATGCGACAATCTCCTTTATATTTTAATTTCATTTCTTTTTTCTCATCCCCACGGGCCGGGCAGCACCCGATATCAAACCAGCAATAATAACGCCAATGAGCACAACAATTAAGGCATGCAGGAGGCCCACATGTTCACCTAAGAGCCCTAATCCCGGAGGCCCCACTAAAAAGGCAAGATAACCGATAGTGGCTACGGCCCCTACCCGGATAGCTGCACCGCGAGGATCATCTCCAGCAGCTGATAAGCCTACAGGAAAGCCAAGTGAAGCTCCAAGTCCCCATAACAAGATACCCAATCCAGCCAAGAGATAATGCTGTCCCCAAATCACTAAAATAATACCCACAGCAGCCAGAACAGCACTTCCTTTCAGCACAGGAACGCGGCCGAATTTATCCAGTATAAATCCACCTGTGAAGCGTCCAATGGTCATCGCTGCCACGAATAGCCCGTACATATAGGAGCTTGTTAAGGAGTCTACGCCATAACCATCTACCATCGTTAGCGGCAGCCAGTCATTCGCAGCCCCTTCGGCAAAGGCCATCCCGAGCACAATGATGCCAATCAGCAGGATTCGTCGTTCTTTCCAGACAGCAAGCTGAGCCTTGATGTTAGATCCACTCTTTTGGGAAGAAACATCCTGTTCTTTACCTGTATCACGGGGCAAATAACGGTACAAATAGAACGTTACTGCGGCAATCATGGCGGCTATAGCCCCAAAATGAACCACTACAGGTACGTGTACCGCCGCTGCTCCAGAACCGATAATAGCTCCTGCAAGTGTCCCCATACTAAACGAACCGTGAAAGGCGGGCAAAAGCGTTTTATTCAACTGATTTTCTACCGCAGAACCTTCGACATTAAGAGCTACTTCAGCTGTGCCATAGCCGCTGCCAAAGATGATCAAGCCAACAAATACAATGCTCGTAAACGACAACGCAGCTCCCAATCCTACAATAAGAAAACCAATCACAATCAAAAGCGCACTTCCCAGAATGACTGACCGTCCACCTATACGAGAAATAACATTGCCCGCACTAAGGAGGCCCAATAAAGAACCCGCGGCTAATCCAAAAATAATGATCCCCATTTCGGCAGTCGAGGCATGCAAAATATCTCGTATGACAGGCGTGCGGGACACCCAGGAAGCAAAAGCTACACCCGGTAAGGCGAATAAAACAAATAAAATATTACGAACTACCCTAGGATTCATGGAGGGTTCTCCTATCATCGATTAGCTCCTTATCGATACTTTTTATAAATCTTTTAATAAGTAGCATTATAACAAGTTATTCTATTCGTATCCAGCATTAATATCAAAAAAACTTGGCGGTATGCTAAGCTGTGGGAGGTAGCTTCCGTTTTTAGAGCTTCATTATTAGAAGCTCTTTCTCTTTCTCCCATGTCGCCCTAATCCGTTCCATAGTTAGGCAAACATAAATAAAGAACGTCCCTTGCTAAGGACGTCCTTAATAAACTGAATCAGTAGTAGCTATTGTTTTCTCGTCTCATTAGGAATAGGTTGGATAATATCTATAGCACTGGATACAATATCATCCACACCATTCCCTGATGTAAATTGCCAAACTGCCTTAGCTACTCCATCTTTAATTTCCACTATCGTAGTACCAACATTGTTATAATACATGTATCTGGACGAATCCCCTCTCGGGAAGGCGTAACCATAGTCTTTATTAGCCCCGGGTTTTTCCAAAACAGAAAGCGATTTGAAGGAGGATTGAACTGGTAACGGTATAGCAGCGAGGTGTTTATAAAGTAAACGTCAAACAACCCCTCGGGTCATTCATAGTGGCACCACTCTTCCGATGTTCCAAAACAGTCAGTGTAAAGCGTTATTGAGAAATCGTGTCTTTAAGAAAATCCGTAAAACTCACTGGGGATCTACCAATCAGGTTTTCCAAAGCAGGATTGGTTTGCGAGAAATCTCCCTGTCGACTTGCCTGAAACATACCCGTAAGTATGCCAACCATCGCTTCCGGCAGTCCTCGGGACATCAAGTGGTTCCGATATTCGTCATCCGACACGACAATTCGCCGAATCGGTCGATCCAAGACCTTGGAAGCAATAGATGCGATTTTATCCATGTCAATCGCTTCAGAAGCCGTAAGGTGAGGAGTTATACCATCATATCTCTGCTCTGTTAGGATTACCGCTGTTGCTTCAGCCAGGTCGGAATGGGCGGTCCAGGCAACAGGACCATCTTCCGGAGCAATCAATTCCCCTGTTTTCAAGGCATCACCCATCCACATTATCGCTGATGAGGCATAAAAGCCATTTCGCAGCGACGTGAAAGCCATTCCTGAAGATTTTAGCATCCCTTCTGTAGCAGCATGAACGTTCATAGGGGGGGAAATGCGATGTTGCAGATGAAAACATTTGGCTAGTATACAGCAGTCGACTAACACCAGCTTTCTTTGCAGAGTCGATTGCGGTATGGTGCTGACGAATAGCAACTTCCCCCAAGGAGTGGGACGAGATAATAAGAACTTGTGATGCTCCCTCAAAGGCATGAAGAAGACTTTCGGAATCATCAAAATTTCCTTGCCGAACACGAACTCCCCGTTCTTTTAGATCCTGTGCCGTGTTCACATCACGGACACTTACACCAATACCACCGGCAGGAACACGCTTGAGAAGTTCATCTACAACATTCCGACCTAATTTTCCATTCGCTCCTGTAACAACAATCATTTCTACACTCATCCTTTCGTTTGCAAATCAGATAGAGATTTTCTTGTTATACGATTTTGTTTGTGCAATCATAATCGTATAAATGCATGTTCAAAAAAATCGGGAAGCACACACAAACAGATCAAGGTGTTTATTTTAAAAGATAAAAGGATTGGGTTGTCCAAACAACCTGCAAAAAGCTGTTTTTGTTGTGTTCCCAACATTCTTGTCCTTTTGTCTGTTATTTGAGTTTAGAAGAAAGAGGGGGGTAAAATGTCGGTAAATCCCGAGGATCCGCGTGTTAAAAGAACTCGTCAGTTGTTCGTGCAGGCTTTTAACGATTTGGTTGAGAAAAAGAGAAACATCTATTCCATTTCTGTGCACGAGATCACGAATCAAGCAACCGTAAATCGAACAACGTTTTATGCGCATTTTCAGGATAAATATGATTTTCTTGAATATTGGATGATGGAAAAGTTCCAAATGACTATAAGGAATAGACTGCCGGAAGAAACAAGATGCAATGCGGACAATTTGCGAATCCTTATTCAAACCATATTCAATTTTCTTTTGCGGTTTCAACAGTGTAGTACGCCGGGAGACAAGCAGTTTGAAGCGATGTTTGAAAATACCATGCATCAGGGTCTTCATCGACTCCTGCTTAAACGGATAAATGAAGTGGACACACAGGGCTTTTCTCAAGAAAAATTGGAAGCTATGGCGCTCGTTATCAGTTGGGGTATATTCGGATCGGCTTTGCAGTGGAGTCGGAACCCTCAGGATCGCTCAGTAGAAACGATGTTTGAAGAAGTCATTGAGGTTATATCGGTCAATTTATCCCCCTTTTGGGAGCAAATAACCGGCTAAAGATACGCCCTCGTTGACCCAGCGTGTTGAAGCTTTAACAGTGAGGGGCATATCAGCTGTTTTGGATTGTCCCTAGGCAAGAAATAGGGCGTAAGAACGACGCAGGAAGTTAATATCCTCGAACATACCGGCGAGTGGAGATGCCCCTCAGAATTGAGACCACACGGACACCGTCTGCCGCAGCTAAACCTCATGAAATCCGGTGGTAAGAACAAAGTGTCACAAATGATTGGTTGCGAACTGAATTCCCCATCCTTCAGGAGTTCGTATTGTCCATCCGTTTATTTAAACTTCATAGTAAAAGCGCCTCCTTGATGATGTTAGGGATTTACCCGTCGACAAACCCATCATACCGAGGCGCTCCTTTTTTTTTGACCAAGCCCATTTCTTAGGCTATACGTAAAATAGCCCCACCTTTATTATCGGCGTGAGTAGCATGAGCCAGTTTGCCATTCTTCCCCTGACTTACTTTTCCTGCTCATCGATCGGGAAGCCGGCCTGCCGTAAATGGCAGTTTGATTGTTGCAGCTTACTTGAGTTTGTAGCTTGGACTGACGATTTCTCCACCCTCTACAATTAAATCCTCTTGTTTTTATGCTTTTCCTTCAAAGAAATTATCTAAAATAGCTTTTGTTCCAATCTCAATACGGTGTTAAGCTTCCAAAGTCATACCAGTGTAATGGATTGTCATTGCTTGTTTGGGCATTGTTCTCCAAGGATGATCAGCAGCGGCAGGTTGTGGATACCAAACGTCACCAGCATAACCAGCTAAATGTCCGAATTTCAATGAGTCCATTATTTTTAAGGTTTCAAGCCTATCGATGCATCTTAATGATTTACCAAGTTGAAGTAAGGATCTTGCAACTTCTTTCTTGGCAAGTATTATCTTTCTCCGTTTCATGTTGCGTTTAGCTTCTTTCAGTTCCCTCAAAGCTAAATTCACTTTTCTTATGCAACTTTTCTGCGTTCTTCTTCGCTTACTCATTTTTTCTCTTCCCCGGTAATTTCCGAGGATTTTTGGTTTTCTTACAGCTATTTAAGCAATTTAACGTACCACTGAGAATAACCTTAGCAGCTAAAATGTCATACTCTGCATGTTCCAATCTTTCCAGTTTTAAAAAGCGTCTTGCCCTCTGTAGTCGCCGATTTGCAGCATTCAACATTCGTATATTCCGGTGAAAGTCCATCGATCACTCCCCCATACTAATAAATGAATTTTTTAAACGCTTTAGAAATGGCCGTACTTTGGTCGCATATTTCCAAGTATGACACCAGCTTATGGGAGGGTTGACTAATTCAACACGGCGGTCGCCTATTTTACCATCTGATTTAAAAACAAAAAGACCAGCCAAAGAAGCTGGTCAAGGTAACAATAATACGTATGTCTAACTTATACCCCATCGATTCAACCTGACATGTCAGTCTTCTTCTTCCATTTTTAATCTAATTTCTCCCTGTAACGCACCACCTGCTGATGCTTGCAGTAACAGCTCACCAGCCCCATCCCTGGATTGTACAATCACAAGACACCTTCCTCTGTGTGTTCGTCTCCCTTTCCCCTGGTAGGGTTCATCACTGGTGAGATCGCCATTGTCTATTCCAAGGATACGGCCATCACCATGCAGCTCAAAGCTCAAATCAACATCCTGGTTGGGTACAACAATTCCCTGTTGATCTATAACGGTTACTTCCACATGGGAGATCTCATGCCCGTCAGCAGGTAGAATCGTCTGATCAGCCTCCAATTTTAGTGCATGAGGAAGCCCAGCGGTGATCAGTTCATGCTCACAAACCTGCTGACTCCCGTTGCGACCTATCGCCCGGATTTTGCCTGGTGTATAGGGCAACTCCCATAGAATTAAATGATTAGGGTAATCGGACAACTTCCTCTCACCGTATGATTCCTCGTTCACGATTAATTCTACGCGCTCACAATTGGTGAAGGTAACCAACCGTATTAGTTTCCCTACGTATTCGGGAAATGTCCAGTGATCTTCCATAGCCGGTGATTTCCAGTGCATTGTCCATGTCGGATTATATTCCGATTTCATATGATCGTGAAATACGGCTATGTGCACAACTGGCTGATCAGACCATAGACTTTGGTGGAGATAAGATACGGGTTTGCGGAACCCACACGTGTCGATCAATCCGGAGGACCACCCTTTAGAGGGGTAGCTCGTTTCTCCCAAATAATCTATTCCACTCCAAACAAATTGACCGATCACATAATCATGATTAGCGACATCAAACCAGGGATTAAGGGGCAAATAACCTTTAACACGGTTACCTTGACCTCGATAGTATGGGAACGTCTCTGTTCCAAGGATAAGCGTATCCGGCATGGCCGCCCTATAGTGCTCATACCACTGCTCCTGATAGTTCAGTCCCAGTACATCCACTCGTTGGGCCAGCAGCTTGGTATGCTCCACCTTGGCCTCAATCGGTCCATCACGCAAGCTAATCGGTGTATTGTGCGGTTCAAGCGCGCAGGTAACAGGCCGGGTGGGGTCTTTTTCATGGCAAAAGGCAACGAGCTGCTCCAACATGTGTAGCATGGACGGTTGCCCTTGGTTCTCCACTTCATTCCCAACGCTCCACATAAAAACACTAGGATGATTCCTGTCTCTAACAAGCAGAGCCTCCAGATCCTTGGCCCACCATTCATCAAATACATGCTCATAGGAAAGAGACTTCCATTTATCAAAAGCCTCATCAACTACCAGGAAGCCCATCTGATCACATAAATCTAATAATTCGGGCGCCATAGGGTTGTGAGCAAAACGGATCGAGTTACAGCCCATTTCCTTCAGCTTCTCCAGCCTTCTCTTCATGGCTGTATCATGGTAAGCCGCCCCCAGACAGCCTAAATCATGGTGAATGCACACTCCCTTTAGCTTCAAGCTGCTTCCATTCAGCAATAATCCCATTTGAGAATCAAGGATCACTTCTCTTATGCCAAAAGGGGTACGATAACGATCCACCTCTGTATGGTCGCAATAGATCGTCGTTTGGGCTTCATAAAGCACTGGATGGTCCGGTGACCATAATTCCGGCTGTAAAACTCGTATTTCCTGCTCCATTTCTTCTGATGCTAAGCCTGCAAGAGTTAATCTTTTTTCAATTTTTCCTTTTACTTTTCCCTGTGAATCCAGTATTTCAGTCATAATCGTACACTCTACGGCATGCTCATGATGGTTGCTGACCTGAATTCTGGCACTCACCTTGGCTTCATCTGGCGAAATTGCAGGCGTGGTAATAGTAGTCCCCCATTCGGTGATATGAAGATAATCCGTATAAATCAGCCAGACATTACGATAAATCCCGGCACCTGAATACCATCTGTCAGGTGGAAGAAGCGTATTATCCACTTTGACAGCGATCACGTTTTCCTCATCCCACCGAATATATGGAGTCAAATCATACTGAAAGCTAACATATCCATAGGGACGTTTCCCCACAAAATGCCCATTGAGCCAAACTTCGCTGTTACTGTGAACACCGTCGAATTGTATGTATACACGCTGTTTTGGAGAGGAGGGCTTCACATTAAAATGCTTTCTGTACCATCCGACAGACCACCTCGGCAAATAAGCTTGATTGCCGCCATACGGCATATCTGGATCAAAGGATTTTTCAATACTCCAATCATGAGGAAGATGAAGGTTCCGCCAATGCTCATCGTTATAATCTGTCTTCTCAGCACCTGTGTAGTTTCCCTCTATGAATTTCCAATCTGTTCTGAATGGCATAATCACTCTGCTTCCCATTATCTTGCCTCCATTTCATAATGTAAATGAACGGATATAAACAACAGTGCGGGATGATCATCATCATAGGCATGTTATAGATATGTTTTTGCTTACAATATTTGAAACACGGGGCGGTCCTCAACAAAGTAGACGGGGAGCATTGGAAATTGGGTGGAAAGTGTATCCGCAAGATACTTCATACCAGGCGCTTCGCTTTCAGCATGTCCCAGCATGATCAGCGCTTTATTTCTCCCCTGATAAACAGCGTCTTTCACATATTCTGGTGTTTCCCATTCGGGCCCTTCACCAGCAATAATCAGGTCCACATGTTCATGTAGAAATAAGGGTATGGCCAGTTCACCACCTCCCCGATATCCGACTAAGATTCCCACTCGCTCACATGGCATGGATACCTCGCCAGCTACTCGTACATAACGAATATGAAGTTTGGCCTTTATATATTCAGCGATTTCTTTCACTTGCATAGCCGGAATAGTCAAAATGGCAGAAGAAGGCTGATGCTTCACAACGTAAGGGTGCCAATCAAGCGCCTGAAGAAGTCCAACCATCACTCCATCCGGTTGATAACGATGTATGGTGTCATGAAAACGATAAATCCCTACGCCAGAGTTAGCGACCAGGCGAGATTTGTGCAAATAGACGGGGTCATGAAGTAAACATTCCCGCATTTCGTGATGGCTATAATAAATACCTTCATGCGTAATGATAAAATTCGCGCCAAGAGAAATAGCTTGCTCTATCACATATTGCGACGCACAGAAAGCGGTTACAATCCCTTGAATCTCAATATCTCTAAGCTCTGGGTCAAGCAAATCTACGCTTGTATTGGGTGTGTCTATTCCCTTTGTCAGATGAATCACCATCTGCCCCATAGTCATGGTCATACACGTATCCCTCCCCATAAAAAATATGTGTCCATTGTACCATTTTATTCTATTATGGGATTTATTATTTCTATCAAAAACAGCCAGTTCCAAGAGAACTAGCTGTTTTACGAATGCATCTATTTTTTTATTTCAGAACTCCCAAAAGGGAATCAATTCGTTCTTTTGCTCCTTGCCAAGATGCCATGACTGGGAACTCATATTGCTCTCTTGCTCTCAAATTCCATGGATGAGGAATGCAAAGCACTTTCTTCCCCTCCTCCAGTGCAGGCACTAAATTATGGGGACCATCATCAATCAGGAGATCATAGTTAATCAGATTCTTTCGTTTACATGGGAAAAAGTTCTCGATCGGAATGAATGGCATATGCCTTTGAAGCCAATTCCATTTCTCCACGACGGTTTTCGGTTCTGCCGCTGTCACAATAATGACATCAAAAGCATTGCAAAGCTTCTCCATTTCTTCTACGACATACTCGTCATACAGTTCAAGTTCCTCAAACAAACCCGGTCGTCCATAAAATACATCATGTGTGCTTTTGGGATGACGTAGATGATCGGTATTCCAATCTAACATGTCTTCATATCGAAGCGGATGAGTGGGAAATTCACTATTGTTATGGTATATAGCCCGTTTGACGAGATGACAGATCGTATCGTCCATATCGACTGCTATGATTGGTTTTCTCATCATCTGCCCCTATCCATTCTATTAAAAATATTACGAGAATATCATACAACAATTTAATACTGGGGTGAAGCTGGACATGGGCTATACCATCGATACCTCACATGACTCCTGATAACCAACCAAACATATTGTTAGTTTTTTATATGAAAAAATATAATATAAAAAAACTAGTTATTCTTTATTTTATGTTACATAACTAATACGCTAACAAATAAACCAAATAAACAGATCATAACAGACAGTATAATCATAATAAAACCTTTAAAAATCCCACTCAAACAAGAAGTTCATACAGATGCACTCCAAAAAACAAAAATAAATTAAAAAAATCAATTGAATAACATAATCGCAAATGATAGAATAACGAAAAATAACTATTAACAAAAATGAAAGCGCTTCATAATGTGTTTAGCTTACTGCTATTTACATACTTGCATACCTACTCCACCTCTATCTAGCAGAAAGTTGAATAATATATTTTAGGGAGGAATAAAAGTGAAGGCATTGTTAAGAAAAGCTTTATTGTCTGGACTCGCTGGTCTGCTTATCATGATTGGTTTGGGGGGATTCATCTCCAAGGCGCAAGCTGCTTCAGGATTTTATGTAAGCGGTACCAAATTGTACGATTCTACAGGCAAACCGTTTGTTATGAGAGGCGTTAATCATGCTCACACTTGGTATAAGAACGATCTTAATACTGCCATCCCGGCTATTGCCAAGACAGGTGCTAATACAGTCCGAATTGTCCTTTCCAACGGAACCCAATACACCAAAGATGACATAAATTCCGTAAAAAATATTATCTCCCTAGTCACAAGTTATAAAATGATTCCTGTACTTGAGGTTCATGACGCTACAGGTAAAGACGACTATGCATCTTTGGATGCGGCTGTGAATTACTGGATTAGTATAAAAGATGCCCTGATCGGCAAGGAAGATCGGGTTATCGTGAACATTGCGAATGAATGGTATGGCTCTTGGAATGGAGGAGGTTGGGCAGATGGGTATAAGCAAGCGATTCCCAAGCTGAGAAACGCAGGTATCAAAAATACGCTCATCGTCGATTGTGCGGGCTGGGGACAATATCCTCAATCTATCAATGACTTCGGTAAATCTGTATTTGCAGCTGATGCTTTGAAGAATACGGTATTCTCCATCCATATGTATGAGTTCGCTGGTAAAGATGTTCAAACGGTTCGAACCAATATTGATAACGTTCTGAACCAAGGACTTCCATTGATTATTGGTGAATTTGGCGGTTACCATCAGGGAGCAGACGTCGACGAGACAGAAATCATGAGATACGGCCAATCTAAAGGCGTAGGCTGGTTAGCCTGGTCCTGGTATGGCAATAGCTCCAACCTTTCCTACCTTGATCTTGTGACAGGACCTAACGGCAATCTGACCGATTGGGGCCGCACCGTGGTAGAGGGAGCCAACGGGATCAAAGAAACATCGAGAAAAGCGGGTATCTTCTAAAAAGACAATAAGAATATAAAAAGGCTCATGGATTGATTCGTACAAAAGGGTGCATTCTTGCGCCATTTTAGAAGAGAGAATCAAACCATGAGCTATTCATTTTTAATACTTTGTACTAAAGTATTCGCTGAGCGCCTCTGCTCTTGTACTCCCTAATTTACAGGGTGATTTTAATTTCATACACAGGCACGATACTGACTGCACCAATATCCACGATTCGTTCCTCCGTAGTCTCTTTCCAGCCAGCCATGGTTGTATTGCTGTTTAGAACCTTGCCCTTTCGAATTGGAGCAACGTATACGTACATCCCTCGCTCGATAAGCCGATGTTCAAATGACTTTAAACCTATTTCCCAGGTTGTATGGTTGCAGAAATTATCGTGAATCAGTTTACCATCAATAAATGCATAGCCGATGTCCCCTGTATAATCGATACGCAACAGAGCCTCTTTAATCCCGTCAAAGGCATTTATTTCGAAATCAAGAACGAGTTTATCATGGTTTACCCTTTTCAGATTGAATTGTATTTCTTTCTTGGGGACCCTTAAACAATATGTTGTAAATAACTCACTTGCTGCGGTCTCAAGCAACTCTCCCCCCGATATGGATGTAAGGGAGTGGTCAAAATCCGGGAATACACTCAGTGTTACAGTCTCCTGATCTGTTGATTCCAGTCTGATCTCATCTCCAGATACAAGTAAATTAGCACTCGTCAAGATAACTCTGTCCCGACCTTGCAGGTTGACCTTCCAAAACTCCAAGCTCTGTTCATCAGTCATCGTGTAGATGGCGACTTCTAGTCCACTTTCCGATATCAAGCGGATGAGACTCTCTTCCTCTTCAGCAGCCTGAATGATCGTATTCCCATCCCATTGTTCTATCGAACCTTTGTCGATCGTGGCACTGAGGATATCTTTTGACTCCAATGCATACGTTCCTTTCATCCCGTCCGGTACACAGAAAAAATAATATACTTCTCCATCCTCTTCTATCCTTGTTATCAGCTGTGCTGTTGCATATTTGAGCTTTATTCCATCCAAATTGAGGTTAAATGGCAAGATAGCGAAGCTGTCACGTCCTAACGTCAGTTCACCTTGACTAGGGATTACAATCGTTTCCTCAGGCAGCTCAATGCTTACATTAAAATCGCACAGGTCATGATTTTCAACATGGTCCTGGAAATTATTTAGAAACAGGTACCCGGACCCCGCACGGGAGCGAACCGCATATCGTAGGGTATCCACATCATAAGAGTCCATTTGGGACGTGTCCTCTGGTAAAATAGTCTTCGTCAGAGAGAACTGCTGTTGGAACGTTGAAAGAAAATAATGCTGCAGCTTCGTTCTTCGGTATGACTCCCTGATCTGACCGAATTCTCCGATCAGGGCATTGAAATCATAGGATATTTTAGGCGTAGCCAGATCGTTTGTGAACAGGTTAACCTTTCCCCGAGGATTGGAGCCCCCATGATACATGTAGTATCCGATCAGGTTACAGCCTTCTGCAACCTTCATGATAGTCATCGCTGGAACACTACGATAAGGAAATGCAAACCGATATTTATAAAACTGCACCATACCGCCACCCATTTCACAACAAGCGTACGGATAGTCCTCCGGGGCGTATAAGGGCTCAAAATTGTAGCTCTTCGGAATCTGGTTATTATGCTTGTCTCGGAAAATGTATTCCGGTGTCGCAGGATGCTCGTCCTTTCCCTCCAAACGTCCCTCTTCGTAATAGATCCATGGCCAATAGGCATATGCGCCCCATAATGGCAGCATATCAGGAACAGGCGTTGTCGCTCCTCCCCAGCCTGTGCATGTATAGATAGGAGTATCAATCCCTGCCTCCAGAGCTATTTCTTTAAGCTTTAACATATGTGAATTACCGTCACTCCCCGAGTTTAACCACATATCATTAATTCCTACAGTCAATCCCCATTGAGCAGAGGAATGATGATGCTCGTTTTCGATTTGGGTGCCGATGATTGGTCCTCCATCCTTATATAACAGCCCTTTAACCTGAATACCGATTTCGTTATATATTCTTCTTGTATAAAACAGATAGCCCTCATCATTAGAACGAATCTCAAATGGACGGCCGAATAACCAATCCGGTATACCGCCGTTACGGATTTCGCCATGATTGAAGGGCCCAATCCGAATAATGATATATAGCTGATGTTTGCCGCACAACTCAATGAAATGGCGAAGGTTTTTGTTCCCACTCCAATTAAAAATACCTTCAACTTCTTCATGTAGATTCCAAAAAACATAAGTAGCAATAATATTGACGCCACCCATTTTTATTTTAATAATTTCGTCTTCCCAATAGCGTTGATCATAGCGTGCATAATGAAATTCACCACAAATCCCGAAAAAAGGCTCTCCATCCTTTTCCATAAAATAGTTGGTGAATCCGATTTGTTCTCCCTTTGGATTGGTGCCGCCAAGTTTGAGATGTCCTTTCACAATTTGCTTGTGATCATCTTGGACTGCAATGCGATAATTTCTCATAAAGTTCACTCCCCTCACTCGTTCATATTGAATGATATCAGCTATCTCAAAGGCAACAGGTTGTCTAAGAAGGAAACTCTAATCTGAATTTAGGATAAATTGGTTCCACTTGCGCTGCCAGGCTATATCATTCCAAAACGGGTGATGCGGAGCACAGTTGGAGCAGAGGGTCATTCCCCAGAACCCCAGTGCCATTCCTTTTCGCAACACATATTCAGCTATATATTTACCGACAGGACCTTCTTCAAATTGGGCATACAGCGGCGTATAGCCCACATAACCTTCTCCTATGACAATTGGAATACCGGAATGGCGGTTCCATTCATGAATCTCTTCCAATCGAGAGTCGGCCTTCTGCAACATAGCCATTTTATGATCTCCATACCGATCGTACAAAAATAAATCCCATTGATCCGGATCTACCCAGTCGTGCAAATAAATAAGCCTCATGCCAACGGGGTTGCCTTCCATCCGCCAATTCTGCTCTGGAGGCAGAACCCATTCCGCAAATGCAGGGGCATCTTCCCTCAATAGAGATTGGACGAATGGATTGGGAAACGGCACCAGCTCATCATCAAGCCCTGCTGCTTCCATAAGCTCATTCAGCACCCCTTTTATATAAAGATGAAAATGGGCCACCTGCAAATTGCGCGCCACATAAACTTTGGGGTAGGCTTCATTTAACGTATAGCTGGCTGTCATCATCATATCTGGATGGCTTTGGCGAAGATATTCAATCGCTTCTTCCACGTAGGGCTGCATCGCTTCAATAAGTGCCGGTACGTTCGTTTCCGCTATGCCCTCAGACGTTCCGACAGCAGTTAACTGCCCAAATTCCACTTCGTTATGCAGCTCTGTATAGATAATCTGGTCCTTATAGCCTTCTGCTGTAACAAAACGAATCAACTGATCCATTGATTTGGCAATAGCCATGAATCTTTCCTTAGGAGGGATCGCAGCTAATTCATCTCTAAGCTCAGCATGAGCCAGGAAGCTCGGACTCTGCTGATATTCCCAAGAGGATAATATAATGTAACAGTTATGAGCCTTGGCTTGTCTAAACAGCTCAAGCAAATGAGCATGCCCGTCCAGCACTGCGCCACCGCGACAGTTATACCAGCGCGTACGCTGGCCCACTTTCCCAAGGCTCGCAAACTCCAAGGGCCCGTTGCGTTTGCCATCCGCCGTAAACAACATAAAGGGCATAGCGCATATTCGGATCGTATTGTAGCCTCTTTCGACCGCTTCTTGAAATCGAGCTTCCAGATCGCTGTAGGGCTCACCCTCCTGGGTCATGGTATACCAAGAGAAGTCCCACATCGTGATCGTCAATTTACGCGGTACATTTCTCATCAGATTACTCATGTGGTCTCTCCTCTCAGCCCCAGTCCACAGGGTTCTACGTTCCATAATCCACAAGCCTTACGCAACGCTTCTACAGCCTGTTCAATCTGTCCAGTTCCCTTCATGCTCCATTCGTCACTCCCTCATAGCACTCTTATACAAAATCTTACAAGTAATCGATATTACAGACAATTGACAATCCACTGTTTATGATGGACTATATACGTATTTCATCATTTGAGCCGCTTACGGCTGGGAGATATATAGATTATGAATAAGAAAGCTGATGATTTTGAGCGCAAAAAGGTATATGTCCTTCCCCCCTATATGCTGAATAAATTAAAAGCGAATCCGCTTACAAAAAATGTATATCTTACGCATATAGGCTGCTTCAGCCATGCCCGCCATCATTTTCGCGAAAGAACAGACGGCTGTGACTCTCATATATTTATTTACTGTGCGAGCGGAAAAGGCTGGATACGAACCAAGGATAACCTAACCATTGTCCTGAAAGAGCGAAGCTTTGCTTACATTCCCAGGGACATGCCGCATGCTTATGGGGCTGACGATGAAGATCCATGGACAATTTACTGGTTTCATCTTAAAGGGGATCAAATGGATGATTTTATGGCATTGTTTGAGCCGTTTAAAATGTACATTTCGATGGCTGCCAGGGATGAAACCAAACTGCTGGAGCTATTTCATCAGTGTTACGATCTTTTACTGAACAAATCCTACTCCATGATACATTTGGTACAAGTATCGCAGACTATCTGTTATCGGCTGAGTTTTGTTGTATCCGTTGCATTTCGCAAGGAAGACAGCACGTACCAGTGCCATGTCGATAAGGCTACACGTTATATGGGTGAACACTTGGAATCCACCGTGTCGCTTGATGAGCTTAGCCGGCATGTTCAAGTATCCAAGCAGCATTTAAACCTGATATTCAAGCAATCCACCGGCTACTCTCCTGTCGATTACTATCTAAGAATGAAAATACAGAGAGCCAGTCAGCTTTTAGATTTAACGAATGCTTCTATTAAAGAAATCAGCATACAACTCGGTTTTAGGGACCCTTATTACTTCTCCAGACTATTCAAAAAAATAATGGGTTGCTCTCCTAAGGAGTACCGAAATAATTTGAAGGGTTGATCCATAGATGAGCTCCCCTACATCGATCATTTACGGATCAAAAGGCAAGGTCTATACTTAAGTTCAAAAAAGGAAGTTTTGTATGCTCGTAACGTTGAATCGAAGATTAAATGCAGCTATGCCGTTAATCACCCCCATCAGCATCCTCATCGGCGTCCTGATCGGTACTCCGTTGTCCCAATATACTGAGCTTTCTCCCTGGCTGTTTGCCTTCATGACCTTCGCGGGCAGCATCGGCATGGGGTTCAAGGATTTTATCCATGTGATCAAGCATCCTGGCCCGCTGATCGCCTGTCTGTTTATTCTTCACCTCGCCATGCCGCTTCTCGCCATGATGCTCGGACATCTGGCTTTCAGTAATGATCTTCATACGATTACTGGGCTGATTCTTGGTGCAGCTATCCCTACCGGCATTTCCAGCTTTGTGTGGGTCAATATCTACAAAGGCAATACAGCGCTGACCTTGGCGATCATTCTGATTGATACCATTTTGGCCCCATTCGCCGTACCTGGCATCATGTCTCTGCTGATCGGAGCGAATGTGCAGCTCGACACCTGGGCGATGATGCAGAGTCTGTTCTGGATGATTGTCGTTCCTTCATTAATCGGCATGGTGTTGAACGAATGGACTAAAGGGAAAATTACGCAGGTGTGGGGACCTCGGCTGGGCCCGTTCTCTAAGCTGGCTATGGCTCTTGTCGTCATGATTAACGGATCTGTCATCGCACCTTATCTGGTCGATTTTAATCTCAAGCTTGTCGGCGTATGCCTCTCCATCATTATCCTTGCCTCTACTGGATATGCGATTGGTTATCTTATATCAGGGCTGATGCGCTGGAATAATGCAGACCGTACGGCGCTTGTCTTCAACGGCGGCATGCGCAATATTAGCGCAGGGGCTGTGCTTGCCATCACCTACTTCCCGGCTCCCGTAGCGCTGCCTGTGGTGCTCGGAATGATTTTCCAGCAATCCACAGCATCCCTGGTGGGATTTCTGCTGAGTCGCCGCGACCGCGCCAACGCTAAGAATAAGCGCAGTACGGTCTCTGCTTCTTAAAATCGGAGCAATTCCAATTATCAATAAAAGAAGCCGCCAACATGGCGGCTTCTTTATGATTACCTGTATCAATCCTCACTCATTACCTTATTTAATTTTTCATAAACAGACAATAAAGACTCTCTTTCTTCTTCGGTTAGGTTTTCAAATAGTTCTCTTCTAAGCTGTCGTCCTTCTTCCTGCGCTTTATTTAGCATTTCGGCTCCAGCGTCAGTTATTTGCAGGTACACAATCCGTCGGTCCTCCTCATCCGCTACTCGTACAGCCAATTCTTTTTTTACAAGCTTTCCAGATAGGTGGGTTAATGTCGGAGGAGTTAGCCCCAATAACCTGGCCAGATCAGAAGGGCGGCACTTTCCGTGACTATTTAAATACGAAAGAACAAGGATATGTGATATCCCTAGATTCTCATTAAACATTTTATTCCATTTAATTAATAGATTGTTGGTAACCTGGTCCATAGCATGAATCAACGTAAATATATCTTGTTCTTTCATTAATACTCTTTAACCTGCTTTCTCAAATGAAATCATAGCCCCCTATATTGTATAGGGGGCTTGTATAAAAGTCATTCTTTACTGAAAGAAGGTCAGATATCCATTTCCAGTAAAGTGAAGCCTAATGTTATTGGGCAGAAAAACCACCGTCAATTACAAGCTCCGATCCCGTAATATATGAAGACTCGTCCGAAGCCAAAAATAGAGCAGCGTTGGCTACATCTTCAGGTCTACCAAGTCGCTGCAATGGAGTCGCTTGAATTAAGTGGGTAAGCATTTCTTTGGATGTGCTGAGCGCTTCAGTCATTGGTGTCTCAATAATGCCAGGAAAAAGCGTATTAACACGGACTCCAGCCCGGCCGAACGTTGTTGCCGCAGCCTTCGACAAAGCACGTACAGCACCTTTTGAAGCGGAATAATGGTTAAATCCCTGACCGATTTGAGCGGTGTAAGAAGAAATATTAATAATACTGCCGCTCTTTTGGGCAGCCATATACGGAGCTATATGCTTAATACCTGCAAACGGACCATACCCGTTAATCGTCATCAATTTATGCCAATCATTTAGGTCGATATCCTGATATCCTTTTTCAGAAGTTATTCCTGCATTGTTAACCAGAATGTCAATTTTACCGAATTTAATGTTCACTTCTGCGGAAAGAACCTTCCAATCCTCGTCAGAAGAAACATCCAGTTTCATTCCATACACATTCGTTTTCTTACTAGCCCGTTCAAGAGCTTGATCATTGATGTCTGCAGCAATAACTACAGCTCCCTCCTCAATAAAGAGGTCAACCATCCGTTCTCCTATCCCTGATCCTCCGCCTGTGATAATAGCAACTTTACCTGCCAGTCTATTCATGTTGATATCTCCTTTTACCTTTTAATCATTATCAATCTGCTCAAATCCTAAATATTTAGATAATTTATTTAGCCATCTAAATATTATATATCTAAATTATATTCCTCTTGTAGTCAACATACAACTGCTGCTTTATCCCAGCCTTATGGTAAGTAGAGGAATGCTGGGCTATGTAGAAAGGAGTACTATTACCGCTACTGGATAATAAAAAGCACCGGAGATTTCTCCGGTGCTCAGCGTGTCGAGAGACTTTGTCGACAGTCTTACATATGGATTAATCTATCTAGCTCTTCTAAAATACTTACTTCCTTTGATGACAACACCTTTGAATTAATAAGCGTGTCTTTCATACTTGGAAGTAACTCTATGTTAGCTGACAATTGTGTAGAACTTTAAAATATTATTTTTGAGTAGAGCGAAGCTTAGGCTCATATACTTAATTTTTTTCTGGTTAGAAGTTTATTTTTTCCCAGTCAGTCTTACCTTTTTTTTCGTATGTTATAAAACCTTCAGTCGAAAACCTTTTTTCAAGTACCCTACTAGCCTCATATTTACTACAATCCTTTTCCACAAAAATTTCATCTTGTAAAAATAATATAAATACAGAACTAGATGCATCGTTATTCGCCAAGTAGAAACCCAATAATTCGTTGTATTGAGTACTAAAAAACAAACCTATATACTCTATTCTGAGTTTAATGTTTTCCTTAGATTCAACCAATCCTTCATAACTTGCAAATAAATTAAAACCATCCAAATCGTAAATACTATTTGCTGAGATTAATGGATTCATGCCTCTTATATACAAGCCTATCACATCACCATTATCTTCCCCAAGGAATAGAACATGGTCTCATCTCTCATTATCGTCCTCACGCTCTAATCAAATCTAATTCGGATGGACTATTCGAAAAATCAATCATGAATAACGAAATCTTCGCCTGATGTGAAAGTGATGTGTCCGATGTTTTCGATCCATACCTCTACTGGATAAGATACGGCCTCTTTTCCGTTTGAAAAAAACCACTCTCTTCCTTTATGCACAATGATGAATAGACCATGCTCATCCCCTATGGGAGCGAAGTTTTCAGATGACTCTCCAAAGTTCGGTATCCCCAGTTCATTTAACTTTTTCACTGCATTTGGAACGTTTTTCGAAACGATACCGATCTCACTCACCCCGATCAAGTCCTTCATCGAAAATGGATAATCCGTTTGGTTTTTCAGATTATGCCTCGCAATGAATTCTACGATATTTCCTGACGGGTCCTCAAAATAGAACGAATGAGAATTCCAGAAATCAAAAAACACTTCATCTTCTTGATTCTCTTCAATAAGACTGATTTGAGAAGATACCTTTTTTTTCGCCTCTGCAAATTTATTTTCTGGAATATTGATGGCTATATGATAATAAGGCTTACCATACTGCACTAAGAATCGATCATCCGCCTTTTTGAAGACTACTTGCGTGTAGCCCACATAAACCGTAAATTCATTATCATCTTTGTCATCGGCAATTAAATAATTCAATTTGGAGTAAAATACCTTCATATCTTCGAATTCATTTATCCACAGAACAACCTTGTTAAATTTCATTTTTCATTCCTCCTATAGATTAACCTCTTTCTGTCCGTCCGTGATCGTATCAAGGCCAGAGCTTACGATATTTCCACTGTCCGTTAGTTCAATGGATTAATATTCAACTAAAATCCAAACTCTGTTACTCTTTCAAGCCACTCACGCATAAGTGACTCAAATAATAAAGCCTGTTCAATCTGAAGATTATGACCTGCTCGATCTAGAATGGCAAAGGTTGCTCTAGGATAATTGTCTAAAATTCTGAAAGCGTCTATGTAGCCAACGACTGCATCTTGTCGCCCAAGAGTAAATACTGTTGGTTTATCGAAAACTAATTCATCTATATTGGTGGAAAATCCATAGTTCCTTTGAATCTTGCTAAGAAAATCGTAGTCAGCGATCTTACAACCTGCCACGATCTCTTCAGAATACCTTTTCCAATTATATTCATCGAGAACGACTTGATTGGCGCTAAAATCACTTATTTGCTCTTCACTTAAGGTGTCCATAAACTCGCGATCACTATGAACAACAAAATGCTCGGGAAGTATTCTTCTTTTGTGTTCAGGAATAATTAATGGACAAATCAGTGCGGCTCCACCAATACGATCTTTATGTCTATTAATTATCCCTCTCGTAATATAACCACCGTAAGATTCGCCTGCTATGAGATAATCTTGATTTGGGACAAGAGTTTCAATAAAATTTATAACTGCTTCTAGCATATCATCTGAATTACGAATTTGATCGTAATCCTTTGTTTGTCCCATTCCAGGCAAATCAAGATAGATACGACGCCAACCGGGGATATCTTCAAATATAGGTTCCATACACCCACTCATTAACCGATGGTCTGGTGTAAAACCATGGATCATTATAATCGGTTTGCCTGTACCCATTTCCTCGTAATATATATTGGCATTCTTGACTTTACAATATGGCATACAGACTCCTCCAAAATTGAGTTATTTATAATATTTTCACACTAAAGTAGAATCTACAATGTTTTATCAAGCAAACCAGATCTTCGTTTCCGTCTCGTTTTTATTATATAAGCATGCATAATATATGTAAAGAACACTTGTTCGCTATTCTTATTTTCGGAGTTAAACTAACTTGCCTGTTTTACTATTCATCACCATATAAAGTAGAAAAGCCTTGATTCATCAGTGTTTCTGACGAATCAAGGTCCCTACTTTGTCTCAACTTTAATGGTTACTCACAGTGTTCTATGAGTAATGGCTATACTTGAGACAAAATTTATTCTTACATTCCTAAAATTTCTAGTTCTAAGTGATACTTTCTTGCTTTATAACTGAGACTTATCCTCCAACAATAACATAATCACACCCTAATATGATCACTCGTCATTCTATAACTGTGAAGAGAAATGAGAACCAGTAGATTCCTTTTAGCTACTGGTTCTACCTGAACCGCAACAGCGACACAACATCCGTTTGAGTAAACTGTAGGCGATCTGCCCGGCTAAAAAAGTCTCAGACATATACCAAAAAAAGTATTGCCAAATTCGTCTCATGGCCCCGTTGTTTCTTTGCACTCCACCTAGGCGACATTCTTTAGCTTGGCGTATTGTTGCAGGTGTAAGGCTTTTGCCGAAGCCCAACCGCCGATGACAAATTGACATCGGACAATTTGTCCGATATAATCAAAGCAAAACGGACAAACTGTCCGAATTTACAATATGAAGGGTGAAGCTGGGATGCATATCAAAAAGTTGTATTTTTTACCTGTGGGTGAATGTTTCCTAGATCAATCGGCAGTTAATCGAACCCTTGCCCCCGGGAAATTAGTCGGAATGCCTGTGTGGTCTTTTCTATTGGAAACGACCAGCGGGCCGATACTCATCGATACGGGAATGCCCGACGCTTTTATCAACAATCCCGATTACTACAAGGGGACTAGACGTGAAGGGCGCGTCGTCCCCAACATGTCTGACGGCGACTCGATCGTAAATGTGTTAAAGCGTGTCGGTTATCGACCTGACGATATTCAAATGGTCATTAGCTCCCATTTACACTTGGATCATTCTGGGGGAAACGGGCATTTCCGCAATACGCCGATCCTTATTCAAAGGGCAGAGTATGATGCGGCCATAAACAATGAGGATTACTCTCCATTAGAGTGCAGGCTGCCCGATTTACAATATCAAATCATTGAGGGTGACCATGAATTGATTCCGGGGGTTCAAATTTTATTCACTCCGGGTCATTCCCCTGGCCATCAATCAGTCCTTGTCACAACGGAAAAGTCGGGTCCAGTGCTACTGACAATTGATGTTGCTTATACTCGGGAGAACTTCGAGAATAGCGTACCGTTCTTGACATTCGATCAAGAGATGGCTGCCAAATCGATTACTCGCATGCAGGAGTTAATTCAGGATGTTCGGCCGTCCTATGTTTTCTTGGGACACGATAGAGATCAGGCGCAAAAATGCCGCACCTTTCCTGACTTCCTGTAATGGAGGGACAGGCTATGGATACTCAATCAATGGCTTTATCCGGCAATGAGCGGAAATTAATGGGGACACTTTGCTTGCTCATTATTTTCGGAAACATCAATATGACCATGTTTAATTTGTCTATACCTTCGATTTCCGCTGACTTTGCCCTGACCTCCTCGCAGGTGAGCTGGGTTATGGTCGGTTACAGCATTTTGATGGCTATCGGCGCCGGTACTTACGGCAAGTTAACGGAGTCCTTTTCCTTTCGCCAGCTGTATGTCATTGGTTTAATCCTTTTAGCTTTCGGCTCTATGATCGGCTTTTTTGCAGCTTCATACTTGCAAGTCATCATTGGAAGACTGCTGCAGGCAGCAGGGGCCTCATCCATCTCTCCCCTGTCTTATGCGGCAGTAACCCTGTATTTTAAGCCTACAGTCAAGGGACGGGTGCTGGGAACCTTATCCGCCACAATTGCCTTTGCTTCCGGCTTCGGGCCTGTGTTCGGCGGTTTCGTGGAGCAATACTTTGGCTGGCGTGCTTTGTTCATCGTGTCCAGTCTGAGCCTATTTGTTATCCCTTTGATATTCAAGTATGTTCCTGACAAGAAACACGACCGCGGTTCATTCGATTTTCTCGGAGCTGTTTTGTTCTCCGCGGGACTGGCGTTGGTATTGCTAGGGGTTACGAACTATTGGTTTATGCTCATTGCAGGAGCAGCAGTTCTTCTATGGTTCGGTACTCATATTCAGAAAAAAGAACATCCATTTATCGATGCATCTTTCATGAAAAATGCTCCTTACCGACGAATTCTAGGGATTGGATTCCTTACTTTCGTATGCAACACGGGGTTAACCTTTACTCTTCCTGTCATGATGAAGAATTCCTTTCATTTACCAACTAGTAAAATCGGTCTGCTGATGCTTCCCGGTGCCGCCTGTGCAGCCTTGCTCGGATCCCGGATCGGAGGTTGGACAGATCGTTTCGGAAGCTCCCGCGTGCTTGTCATATCGCAAAGTCTCGTCATCAGCGGATTTATACTACTGGCGGTATCCGTACATTTGCCGCCATGGATCGACGCTTCATTGATCATTATCCTTATGATTGGATTCAACGGTGTCCTCACCTCTAGCAGCAATTTAGTTTCGACGACACTCCGTTCGGCTGAGCTGGGTGTGGGGATGGGTATTTTCACACTGGCCTATCTCCTAGGCGGAGCATTCGGCCCTGCGCTGGTCGGCCGACTGATTGATCTAAAGATGCCTTTTTTTGTTGTTTATTTTACCATTTCCCTGTTGGCAATCCTGACATACTTATTCGCAAGAAAAGCAAATCCTAGCGGAAGCTATGGTAATTAGTTTGGTAGACTTACGACATGTCCGAAAGATACGGAGGATAAATAGATGAGTAAATTAAATTTCCAACTGTCCTTTGCTGCTATTCATGAGCTGGCCGAGGGGATCCGAACAAGGAAAATATCCCCGGTAGAGATTACAGAACATGCGCTTCACCGCATCGAACGTTTGAATCCGAAACTGAACGTTTTCGTTACCCAAACGTCCGAACTGGCGATTGAACAAGCGAAGCAATCGGAACGCGATATTATGCATGGTCGGTACAAAGGGCCCCTTCACGGGATTCCCATCGTTCATAAGGATCTATATTACACTAAAGGGATCCGAACAACTGCCGGTTCAAAAATATTGAACAGCTTCGTCCCCGATTACGATTCGACGGTTGCAGCTAAGCTACATGAGGCTGGAACAGTTCTGCTAGGCAAAGTACAGACTCACGAGTTCGCTGCGGGATTGACAACAACTAGCCCGCACTTCGGTCCTTGCCTCAATCCGTGGAACACTGAACTTGTAACGGGAGGTTCAAGCGGCGGCTCGGCTTCTGCTTTAGCGGCTGGACTTACTTATCTGGGCACAGGCTCGGATACCGGAGGTTCGATCCGCATACCCGCTGCTTTGTGCGGTGTCGTAGGGATGAAGCCGACGTACGGTCGGGTCAGTCGGTATGGTATCATTCCAATGGCCTGGTCATTGGACCACTCGGGTCCGTTGACTCGCTGTGTCATGGATGCGTCCCTGTGCTTGGATGTGATGTCTGGCTTCGATCCAAAGGATGAATCGACTGTCGATCTGCCTGCGCCAGGTATCAAGATGTATCCGAATGGTCTCAGGGGTGTGCGTATCGGATTGCCGACAAGCTACTATTACGAGGATTTGATGCCGGAAGTGGAAGCTGCGATGAAGGCCGCTATCAATAAATTCCGAGAACTGGGAGCAGAAATCATCGAAGTTAGCCTGCCCCTGATCAAACATGTTAGAAGTGCGACGATGGCCATTATGATGACGGAAATGTACTCGTACCACGAGAAGTGGCTTGAGACAGAATTGGAACAGTATGGACCGGACGTCCGAATGTTTCTTGAAAGCAGTAGAGATATTCCGGCTTCCATTTACCTTCAGTCTCAGCGGGCCCGGCAACTAATTGTCAATGATTTTTTGAATGCATTGTCCGGAATCGACATCTTGTTGACGCCGGTAACACCGATCACTGCGCCGCGTGCAGATGATGATGCTAGTGTATTCAGATTGAACTCATTTACGATTCCGACCAATTTGACTGGCTTGCCTAGCCTGAGCATGCCTTGCGGCTTCTCACCTTCCGGTCTGCCGATTAATATGCAATTGATT
This sequence comes from Paenibacillus ottowii, assembly GCF_050516475.1. Taxonomy (NCBI): domain Bacteria; kingdom Bacillati; phylum Bacillota; class Bacilli; order Caryophanales; family Paenibacillaceae; genus Paenibacillus; species Paenibacillus ottowii. Next base: position 5,245,099 of record NZ_CP191577.1, read on the forward strand.
GGCCGCCCCTTCGAAGAAGCGACAGTACTAGGTATCGGCAATACTTATGAAATGAATACAGACTGGCACAAGAGACATCCGGATTTGTAAGCCTACTATATTTGATGGAGGGTAATCTATGGATCAAAAGCAACTTATCTCTGAAGTTAGCAGGAAAGCATCAACCGAAACCGGAACAGATATGACGAGCGACAAGAAAAAAGCATACGAGCAGTTTATTCATACGATCGCAAGTTTAAAGGAACTGGACCTATCGGGCATTGAACCGCATTTTCCTCCAATTTACAAAAAGCACTATGCCAAGAAATAAAAAAAAGCTCATCGCTCACCCAAATGAATGCATTTTTAATTTTTCACGAATTGTATTATAATTATGAAGACGGACAACATGTCCTATACACGAAAAACGGACATATTGTCCGTTTTTCGTGTTAAATAATAGTTAAATTAATGATGAAGGGAGATGTTTATGGTGAATTCAGAATCGCAATCTGTCTCTCTGAAAATTCCCAGAGAGGAGTTAAACCGAAGACGAATTTTGGCGGCGGCTAGAGAACTTTTCATCAAAAACGGTGTTGACAATGTCAATATGCATCAGATTGCGAAGACTGCTGGAGTAGGACAAGCAAGCCTATACCGCCGCTACTCGGATAAGGGCGACATATGTCAGGAGATCGCGTATGAAGAATACCAACCTTTGTTTGATGAAGTTCAAGCATTTCTTGATCAATCCCCAGAAGCCGCTGCCTTGGATCGGCTTTACCATGTAATCGTAAGATATGTCTCTTTTTTAGAGGCGAAAGTTCCTTGGCTCTGTGAGGTCAGCCGGGCCTCAACCGGGCATCGTCCGTTACAATCTCCGTTATGTCAATGGATGCGCAATATAAGCAGAAATCTGCTAAATGAGGCCGTTGAACAGGGAGACGTATCCGGGGTGGACATCTCATATACTATTGAAGCCCTGCTGGCCGTGCTTCACAATATCGATTACCATCTCCAAGATGAAGGCTTTACAAGCCAACGAGTTCTTGATGGATTACACCGCGTATTTATTGAAGGTTTAAGAGCTAATAGACATTAATTGAGGAGCTGGCCACAAAGCCACATAACATGGATGAGGGATAGTCCTGTGTAACTCCTCTTTTTATCTCATAATGGTATATTGAATGTACAAAGAAACCATATCCTTTCAAATAGTCGGGTGGTACCTCCATTTTACCCAGGAACGGTTTCTTATTGTTTTACAATTGGAGAACAGGATGTCCCTAGTCATTTTTATGACTTATGGGACAACCCTTTTTTTCTGCCAATGGCTGCTATGCGAATTGTCCGGATCGGACTTCCATGGCACGCTCTCCTTATTCGGTCTTCTTATCATCAGCAGCGCTCTTTCGTCTACTTCCTGTAGGCTTAGTAGCCCGAGAATCCATGGAGAACAAGCAGGTTTTCATCTTATGTATTCCATAATTTGACAAAACGCGCATAATAGTTGCCCTGGATCCGCCATACTTTTTCACAATTTTAGAGATTAACTCTTCTTGCTTAAGTTTAAACACTTCTTCATCCTCATAAAGAAGTTCCTTATATTTATCATTAAATTTTGACACGGCTTGAATATTACCAAACTCCACGTCCAACTTCTCCAATCCATAACCAAACCACCTTTACGAAAAGTATTAATTATGATCCTTAATTTGAATTCGACACCAATAACACCATATGTTCGCATATATAGGATAAATATAGTGAATAGAAACACAAAAAACCAATAGAAACAAGGGGTTTTGTTTCTACTGGTTTAAAAATGTCTCAAACATATACCCAAAAATGTCTCAGTTATCAACCAAATCAGTCTCAATTATTACCATTTACCACATTGTGTGGTGTCATAATTAATGAGAAAACAACAAGCTGAATACATGATTATTCAACGATCATTTTCATAATTAGTGAGAACTCATTGACTCAAAGTTATTCAGTCCCCCCTAATTTTCAAAATTTATGAGAATATCCGCAACTCTAAAAATGCGTATTTATACATTCAATAAGTGTTGTATTACTTCTTCAT
>NZ_CP191577.1:5247180-5361170 GCF_050516475.1 Paenibacillus ottowii
AAGACCAAGGGCCATAGTAACTCGGTAAATCCCGCCATGGCGCGCCCGTTCGAGCAACCCAAAGCACGGCATTGAGCATCTGGCGCCGATCCTTGGGCAGACGTCCTCCCTGTTTTTTTCGGGCTGGAGGCAACAGGGGGTCAACTATATTCCATTCTTCATCCGTTAACTCGTATCTTCGTCTCATGTGCCTTATTTTACTAGATTTCTACGAGTTGTACAGTTTGCGTACAGGCCCTAAAAAAATCGGGCTGAAAAAACGCATTTTTCAGCCCGATTTTGCTTATCTTTTTTTAAAATCCACCTTAGTTCTTACCGCCATAGCCCTTATAAGTAGAGTAAACTGCATCTGCATATTGATTGGCCAGAATAGGACGGCCATAAGAATCTGTAGCTCCCGGATACCAGTAATCTCCTCCGTTATAGTGTAATAAGCCGTTATATATATTGCCGAATTTAATAATCTTTTCATTTAAAATCAGGGCGCCCAAGTATACCTGATCTTGTTCACTGCCGTGATTATAAGCACGGCCAAATTTTGAACTGAATTGAGATAAATAAGCATTACGTGTGTTTGGTTCTACCTGCATCAATCCGTCGCCGGCTGATGGACTGCCTGGTAAGCCTGCTCCAAAGCTGCTTTCCTTTTTGATCACAGCACTCAGCAATAAAGCAGAATCTCCGCCTTTACCGAATTTATCGCCCGCATTCATTGTGTATGTCCATATGTGGCTTGGAACTTCGGAAGGCTTTGTTACTGAAGGACCTGTTGGTGGCGTTGTTGGCGGTGTTGTAGGTGGCGTAGTTCCGCTGCCGCCTTTCTCCCATAAAGCAGGAACAATAGGTGGTTCCCAACCTACGAGGGAAGTATGTGCCTGACGACAGGTATAAGTACTTCCACTATATGTTACTGTATCATTTACTGCATAGGCAGTATTTGGTGCCCATGCTCCCCTAGCGGCTGCGCTCACCGGCAAGACTGCGCAAAAGGTGGATAAGAATACTGCTAAAACTACCAAAAGTGATGTGGCTTTAAAAGAAAACTTTTTGCTAGTCATTTTCAAACCTCCTTGTATTTTTCTTCTGATATTTTCCTGTGTTGCTCATTTTCAACATTTATCAGCACTATTTCCCCCCTTTGTTTTCACAAATACTTCAAGTTCATTCCATAATTAAAGCGCTTAAACAAATGATTACAATTCTGATAATACAGAAACATGAAAATAATTCCAATAGGACGTAGGTTCTACTTTCTTGAAATTTTTGATTAGACTGGAAAGAGGCTAAGTCTACAGGTCATTAAAGTCAACCTAAAAACTTAGCCTCTTGATTTCATATTAAATTTTAAATAAACTTCAGTCTTCACATACCATTGTCTGCAAAGTCGATGAGACTACTATTTATTATTGCTGCTACATCCTTTTTGTAATCGTGTATAAAAAAATGATCCCCGTCAAACATATGAATTTTACAACTTTTGGACGTATAATCATGCCATTTTGCAACGTCAAAAATAGTGGCTCCCTTTTCTCTTTTTCCCCACAATACACTTATATCGCAGTCAAGCTTAGCGTTTTTTTCAATGTGCCTGTATGTGTCAGTAATACTAAAATCCGCTCTGAGTATCGGTAAAAACAACTCCATTAATTCATTGCTTTTCAGAACCTCTTTGGGCGTGCCTCCCAGCTTAAATACCTCATCCACAAACTCCTTATCCGGCAAATCATAGAGTACCTTCTTCTTACTTACAAAACCCGGAGGATATCTGCCGGAAATAAACATATGGCCAGGATATGGATGTCCGAGCTCCTTTATTCTATAGGCAAGTTCATATACAAGTACACTACCCATACTGTGGCCAAACAACGCATAAGGTTGTTCTTCAAGGTTGCTTATGATAATACGGTGTATATCTTCAAGCGCTTCCTCAACACTTCCGTAAAACGGTTCACCAATCCTGCTGCCTCTTCCCGCAAGCTCAATCGGGAAAAGCTCAATCCTATCATGCAAGTATTGTTCCCAATATTTATATACTGCTGCAGAACCTCCTGCATACGGCAGACAAAACAATTTAATCTTATCCATTATATCTACCCCTTATATCTGAACTATTGGTTGATCTCTTCCAATATTTCTTTAATAATAGCCGCATTTTTATCTATATATCCTGTACTTAACATATCAAAATGACTGCCAAATCCGTTATATACTTTGAACTCTCCCGTTGTTGCCTCTCTCCATCCTTCACATAAATCAGCTTCACCTTCATTGTCTTGCTGCTGTGATATAATAAGATGGATATTGGAGTTTATCTGTCCCGAGTTTATAACACTTCTAGTGTATTTATGATAATTTCTCATTCTTTCAATGGCCTTTTCAATAACTGCCTGGTTATCTCCAAACATGCCTTTTATAAGTTTCTCATTTTCTTCTATAAATTCTTTATCCTGTTGCTCAGCAAGTTTCTTAGCATCTTCGCTTTCTTCCTCAATAAGGACAAATGATTTAGCCGAATCCAGAAAGATTATATCGGATACATGATGTCCAGTTTCAATTAATACTTTAGCAACTTCAAATGCCAGATTACCTCCTGCCGAGTAACCAAATAGAATATATGGGCCCTCGGGTTTGACAGAAGTAATTGCCTTCACATACTCCTCCATCCTGCTCTCATTTTCTATAAAGTCAAAGGAATATATGGAATAAGCATTCATTTGTTTTGATAAACTACCATAAGCTATTCCATTTCCTCCTCCTGGAGGGAATGCAAACATAAGACTCTCCATTGCTGAATTAAAATGAATTGCCGGACTTGGTGTAATATAATCATTGGCGTACGTATTGTGTATAAAACGGGCAATTTCCTTTATGGTTGGGGCCATATAAAAGTCTTTTAGTGGTACCTCAACATTTAACTGTTCATAAATTCTGCTTATAAGGGATATTGCCTTCAGTGAGTATCCTCCCAGTTCAAAGAAGTTATCATTCACACCAATTTTTTGTACTCCAAGGGCATCATGCCACAGCAGTGCAAGCTTCTCCTCAACTTCACCGCAAGGCTCTACATACTCTACTGATGTAGCTAAAGTACCGTCATTTTGGGGTAAATTATTCCGATCTATTTTGCCATTGGCTGTCAAAGGCAGCTTTTCCAGCTGAACAAAGTATTGTGGTATCATGTAATCGGGAAGTTCTTTTAAGAGAAGCGCCCTTAAATCTGATATTGTAAATTCACTTTCCCCTGCTATATAAGCACACAAATACTTGTTGCCCTCCTGGTCTGTCTTTGCAATTACCGCAGCTTCTTTTATTGAAGGATGCTTTAATAGCTGCACTTCTATTTCCCCAAGCTCTATCCTAAAGCCCCTAATCTTTACCTGATGGTCTACTCTGCCTATAAATTCGATGTTTCCGTCAGGAAGCCACCTTCCAAGATCACCGGTACGATACATTCTTTCTCCAGAGCTGAAAGGATTAGCTACAAATTTTTCCGTAGTCAATTCAAGTTTGTTCAAATAGCCTTTTGCCAGCCCATCTCCAGATATATATATTTCACCAGTTGTATTAACCGGTAAGATATTCATGTCTTCATTAAGTATATATATCTTATAATTCTGCAATGGCATACCTATAGGTATACTTGTTAGATTTCTCACCTTCTCACGGCTTAAATGGTAATAAGTTGAATCTACGCAGCATTCTGTTGGACCATAAACGTTTGTTATAGTAGGGTTATTATCTTTAAACCGATCATAGAAACCTTGTATACCTTTACATGAAAGTTCTTCCCCTCCGATAATAAACTGCATAACTGAAAGACTTTCGCCAGGCCTGGCAGTATCTGTTAAAAGCTTTATATGTGCTGGTGTTCCGTCTGAAACAGCAATTGAATTCCTGTTATAGTACTTTAGAAGGCCCTCACCATCTAGCCTTGTATCCTCAGGAACTATAAACAGCGTATGGCCAAGGAGAGAAGCCGCAAATATTTGTTTTACAGATGCGTCAAAAAAGTAAGGGGACACAAGGGCAACATTTAAATAATTATCATAATTTTCATAGACAAGCTTTCTTAGTCCATAAACCAAGTTAACTACACTTCGATGCTCTATCATTGAACCCTTCGGAACTCCAGTAGATCCCGATGTATAAATGATATAAGCTAAGTCCTCTGGTTTATTTATTTTATCAAGGTTTTCAGCACTTCCAATGTATATTTCAGGGGAATCAAGCAGTAATATATTACCGTAAAACTCTGCTTTATCCGCTAAATGTGATTGCGTCAACAGCATAGTTGCATTACTATCTTCCAGTAATTTTTTTATTCTTAGTTCAGGAAGTTTGGTTGAAATTGGTAAATAGACACCTCCTGCTTTTAAAATTCCCAGTATTCCAACCTGCATATCTACGGATCTTTCTACCATTATTCCAACTATGCTGTTTTGCTTTACACCATTACTTCTTAGTGCTCTGGCAAGCTGATTTGCCTTTTCATTGAGTTGCCTGTAGGTTAATTGCTTGTCCTCAAACACTACAGCTACATTATCAGGTGTCCTTTCCACTTGGTCTTGGAACAGCTCATGTAGAGTCTTATCCCTAGGGTATTCTGCCTTTGTATCATTAAAACTATTTAGTATTTGCTGTTTTTCATCCTGAGATAGTATATTTATTTCGGACAGCATCTTTTCGGGGTAAGCTGTGATCTCTTCCAGTACATTGATGAAATGGACCCCAAGTTTTTCTATTGTCTCTTTCTTAAACAGACGAGTAGCATACTTTAACCCAAATACAATATTATTCTGGGTCTCTTGGGCGTTTAGGGTCAAATCAAATTTGGACGCCCTGAACTCATTATCATAGGGCATGAACCTTAGCCCATTCATCTTAAATTCTGATGCCTCTTTATTTTGCAAGACAAACATAGTATCAAACAGCGGATTTCTGCTCAAATCCCGCTTAATGCTAAGCTTCTCCACAAGTTCCTCAAATGGGTAATCCTGGTTTTCATAAGCCCTTAGAGCGTTTTCTTTTACTACCATCAAAAACTCGCTGAAATTCTTTTTACCTTGAGGGTAATTCCTCATAGCTAGGGTATTGACAAACATGCCTATGATGTCCTGCAAATCTGTATGTGGCCTTCCTGCTATAGGGCTTCCAATTACGACATCTTCCTGTCCGGTGTATTTGAAAAGAAGCACATTGTATGAAGCTAGAAGCACCATATACAGTGTTGCTCCATGATCCACGGCAAGCTTGTTCAGTTTATGTGCAAGTTCCCGGCCTGTTTCAAAACTGACCATATCGCCTTCAAAACTCTGTATAGCCGGCCTTGGGTAGTCTACCGGCATATCAAGTACTGGTATTTCTCCCCTAAATGCCTGGAGCCAGTATTCTTCTTGTTTACTGATTGTGCCGTCAGCAAACAATTTATTCTGCCATACGGAATAGTCCTTGTACTGAATCTGAAGTGCTGGAAGATTCATTCCTTCATACAAGCTTATGAATTCTCTTACAAGTATTTCATCCGACACCCCGTCAGATATGATATGGTGTTTATCAAGCATCATGACATGCCTGTCTTCTCTAATTTTTACGAGCCCTGCTCTTAGTAAAGGAGCCTTGCCAAGGTCAAATGGCCTTATGAATTCATTTGCTGCTTCTGAGGCTTTTTCTTCGCCGGTTTCCATGTACATGATACTAAATTCCACCTCATCATGGACCTTCTGCACCGGTTCACCATCTACCATATGGAAGGAGGTCCGGAAAGCCTCATGCCTTTTTACCAGCTGATCTAAGGCTTTCTCAAAACGTTCTATATCAATACTGCCTTCTAACAACATAAACTCTGGCATATTGTATGCCACCCTTGCTCCTTCAAGCTGATTTAATATATACAGCCTTCTTTGGGAAGACGACATAGGATAGTATTCCATTTCTCCAGTGGGCTGGATAGATTGATAAATACTCTCTTGGGCTTCCTGGATGTACTTGGCAATTTCTGCAATTGTCGGCAGCTTGAATATCTCCTTAAGAGATATATTTACATTGAACTCTTTGTGAATTTTGGCTGCAAAGTTTATTGCTTTTAATGAGTGCCCCCCAAGCACAAAGAAATTATCATTTCTCCCTATTTTCTCAACCCCCAGGATATCCTGCCACAATTGTACAAGCTTCTCTTCCACTTCACCTGAAGGTGCTTCATACTCTACTCCAGTATTTAAATGAGCAGCAGGGTGGGGCAAGTTCTTCCGGTCTATCTTACCATTGGCTGTCAAAGGCATTTCATCCAGCTGCATGAAGTATGCCGGGATCATATACTCGGGCAATTCTTTTGAAAGGCATTCCCTTAGTTCAGTTATTGTCAGTTCATTTTCCCCAACGAAATATGCACACAGATCCTTGTTCTTCTGTTGGTCTTCCTTTACAATAACCACAACTTCTTTTATTGAAGCATGTCTTAATAGCTGAGCCTCTATTTCTCCAAGTTCTATTCTAAATCCCCTTATCTTTACCTGGTGGTCCATCCTGCCTAAAAATTCTATATTCCCGTCAGGCAGCCATCTTGCCAAGTCCCCAGTACGATACATTCTTTCTCCCTTTATAAACGGGTTAGATACAAATCTTTCTGCAGTAAGCCCCGTCTTGTTTAAATAGCCTTTGGCAAGACCATCCCCAGATATATATAATTCCCCAGCGATACCTATAGGATTTACTTCTAATTTCTTACCAAGTATGAATGCTCTGGTGTTTGGCAAAGGACGGCCTATGGGGATATTATCCAATCTACTAAGCCCCGCCGCAGTAATCAAATATTCCGTAGAATCCACACAGCATTCGGTAGGACCATAAACATTTGTGATGCAAGGTTGCACATCCTCAAATCTGCTTAGGAAGTCTTTTACTGCATCAAATGGAAGAACATCTCCGCCTATAATAAAATGTCTCACTTTTAGGTTATTATCTATAGGAGGAGAATTTAACATCATATTTACGTGTATGGGCGTTCCATCCGAAATATCAATCCTATTTTCACTATAGAAGTCCAGCAGCTTTTTACCGTCTTTCCTTGCTTCCTCCGGTACAATGTACAATGCATGCCCCATTAGCAGTGCTGCGAAAATCTGCTGCACCGAAGCATCAAAAACATAAGGGGCAATGAGGCAAACATTCAACGGTGATTCATATTTGCTATATATTCTCTGGAACAGACCCTCTACCAGGTTTAATACACTCTTATTATCAATGCAAACACCTTTAGGGTTTCCCGTTGAGCCAGAGGTATAGATGATGTACGCTGTATCACCAGGCTTATTTATACATTTTATATTCACATCGTTTATAAAATTATAATCATAATCAGATAAATCAATAATCTCACCATCGAAATCATCACGATCCATAAGATGATTTTGGGTGAGTAAAATTTTGGCCTTGCTGTCCTCCATCATATACCTTTTTCTTTCCAATGGATAATTAGGATCTACAGGAAGGTACGCCCCCCCAGCCTTGATTACTGACATTATACCTATAACCATTTCAGGCGAGCGGTCCACCATTATGCCTACAATATCATCAGGCTTTACTCCCTTTTCTCTTAATGCCCTGGCCAATTGGTTTGCCTTTTGATTCAGTTCTCGGTAGGTTAATTGTTTACCTTCAAAAACCACTGCAATATGATCAGGAGTCTTTTTCACTTGCTCCTCAAACATTTGGTGTATGGTTTTATCCAGGGGATATTCGAGAGCAGTATCGTTAAAGCTGTATAATACTTGCTGTTTTTCTTCCTGTGATAACATTTCGATTTCATAAAGCCTTTTTTCGGGGTATGCTGCAATTTCTTCCAGCAAATTGATGTAATGAGCCCCAAGTCTTTCAACTGTTTCTTTCTTAAACAGTCTTGTACAGTATTCGAGTTCAAAGGCTATACCATCCTCAGTCTCAAATGCATTTAAGGTGATGTCAAATTTTGATATTCTGCCTTCTATCCCTTTGTTGTACGGCTTGAAGCTTAGATCAGACGTTATGAGCTCTGCTTTTCCAACATTGTATATGGCAAACATGGTATCAAAGAGGGGATTCCTGCTCATATCCCTCCTTATGTCCAGCTTATCCACTAATTCTTCAAACTGATAGTCCTGATTGTCGTATGCTTTCAAAGCATTTTCTTTAACTTCTTTCAAGAATTCAATAAAAGTCTTTTCTCCTTGCGGGTGGTTTCTCATGGCCAGAGTGTTTACAAACATACCTATGATGTCTTGAAGGTCAGCATGAGGCCTTCCAGCTATAGGACTTCCCACAATAATATCTTCCTGTCCAGTGTATCTAGATAACAGCACATTGTATGCAGCAAGAAGCGTCATATATAATGTAGCTCCATTGTCTGATCCAAGCTTGTTAAGTCTAACCGCAAGCTCGCTATCAGCTTCAAAGCTGATGTAGTCTCCTTCAAAGCTTTGTACTGCGGGTCTTGGGTAGTCGGTGGATAAATCCAGCACAGGGATCTCTCCCTGAAAGGTCTGGAGCCAGAATTCCTCCTGCTTACTTATGGCAGCTCCTGCAAACAATTCCCTCTGCCAAACTGAGTAGTCCTTGTACTGTATACGCAGTGGAGGAAGTATTTTCCCTTCATATAAGCTTATAAACTCTCTTACCAGTATGTCGTTGGACACTCCATCCGATATGATATGATGCATGTCAAACACCATTATATGTCTGTCTTCTCCAATCTTTACAAGTCCAACTCTTAATAGTGGAGCCTTTCCAAGGTCAAAGGGCCTTATGAATTTCTCCACTATTTCGGGAACCTTCTCTTCACTGGTTTCCAGGTACATGATACTTAGGTCCGCCTTGTCATGGACTTTCTGAGACAGCTCTTCCTCGATCATATGGAAGGAGGTTCGAAAGCTCTCATGCCTTTCTATCAGACTATGAAAAGCCTGCTCAAAACGTGCTTTATCAACAGTACCTTCCAGCAATATTATGCCAGGTATATTGTAGGCGATTCCAGCTCCTTCAAGCTGGTTTAATATATATAGTCTTTTCTGGGCGGATGACATGGGATAATATTCCATATCCCCAGCACGTTGAATGGACTGATATAGGCTCTCCTTTGAGTCTTCAATGTAGCTGGCAATTTCTAAGATGGTTGGTGTCTTGAATATTTCCTTAAGAGGTATGTCTACATTGAACTCTTTGTGAATTCTTGCTACAAGGCTTGTTGCCTTTAACGAGTGTCCTCCGAGCATAAAGAAGTTATCATTTCTTCCTACCTTCTCTATTCCAAGGATGTCCTGCCACAGCAGCGCAAGCCTTTCCTCCACTTCACCTGAAGGCGCTGCATACTCTGTTCCTGTATTTATTCTTCCATCAGGCAGCGGCAGCGCCTTTCTGTCCAATTTTCCATTTATGGTTAACGGTACTTTTGCTATCCTCATAAAATAGGATGGAATCATATAATCGGGCAGCTCTTTAGATATAAGCTCCCTTATTTCGGTCACTGTCACTTCTCGGTCAGACACTATATAAGCGCAAAGATACCTGCCTACACTTGAATCCTCCCGGTCAATGACCACCGCCTCATTTATATCAGCATGCTTCAAAAGGGCTGCTTCTATTTCCTCAAGCTCGATTCTATACCCTCTTATTTTAACCTGGTGGTCTTTTCTGCCGGCAAATGCAATATTCCCGTCAGGAAGCCACTTTGCAAGATCTCCTGTTTTATACATCAGTTCTCCAGGCATAAATGGGTTCGGTACAAACTTTTCCCTGGTAAGTTCCGGTTTTTTCAAGTATCCTCTCGCCAATCCTGCCCCGGAAACACAGAGTTCACCCTCAACACCTATGGGCTTAAGATTATTGTTTTCATCAACTATAAACACCCGGGTATTGGTAATAGGTTTACCAATAGGTACCGACTTATCGGCCGTCTCACAATCATCTGCTTTCCATACCGTTGCACATACGGTTGTCTCAGTAGGTCCATAAGCATTTATATATGAAATCCTGTTGCTCCATTTCTTTAAAAGTTCGGGAGTGGAAGCCGAACCTGCTGCAATTACCTTCTTTAAGGAAGTTACTTTTTCCGGGTCCAGATTTGCCAGATACGGAGGTGGTAAAGTAGCAATAGTTATCTCATTTTCATTTAGGTATTCTTCAAATCTTCGATAGTCATTGATAATATCGCTTGAAGATATATATAGTGTTGCTCCTGCCAATAGTCCCATAAATATTTCCCAAACTGCAGCGTCGAATGAAATTGATGCAAATTGAATAATCCTATCGCTTTCACTTACATTTAAGCGGGTCTTGAAAAACGCCTCCAGATTTGCTACCCCTTTATGTTCTACCATAACCCCTTTAGGTTTTCCTGTAGACCCAGATGTATAAATGATATATGCCAAATTTTGCGGTGAACATACCACTTCCAGGTTCATAGGGTTTCCGGCATAAAGGCTTTCATCTTCTATGTCTATATACTTCCCGTAAAACTCCACTTTCTCCAGGAATTGCTTTTGGGAAATCAGCACCCCTATCTCGCTGTCCTCGAGTAAATATTCGATTCTTGCCTTAGGGTAGTCAGGATCTATAGGCATATATGCCCCTCCGGCTTTAAGTATGCCAAATATACCTATGACCATCTCCAGTGAGCGTTCTACCATAATACCCACTATGCTGTCTGGTTTAACTCCCTTATCCCTCAACACTCTTGCAAGCTGATTTGACTTCTCATTGAGTTCCCTATAGGTTAGCTGCTTACCCTCAAACACCACTGCCGCATTGTCAGGTGTCTTCACCGCTTGTTCCTCAAATAGTTGGTGAATGGTCTTTTCCCTGTGGTATTCCTCCGTTGTATTATTGAAGCAGTGTACTATTTCTTTCTTTTCCACTTCGGTAAGTATATCAATATTCCTAATATGCATATCGGGATTATCGGTTACAATTTCTATTACCGACTGAAAATGTCCCTTGATTTTTTCTATGAAATTACCATCATATACCAGTGAGTTGTAACTGAATTTAATAGATAATTCCTTACCGCCATCAACGAGTATCCCAAAATCATAATTCGTCTGCTCGAATATTTCCATTCCAACTACATTTAAAATGCCATTACTGGATGAAGCATTAACCGCTTCATCCATAGGGTAATTTTCAAAAGCCATGACATGATGTATCAAGGCATCTTTCAAGCATGTTTTTGACTGCACATCCGCCAGAGGATAGAAACTGTACCGGTCAGATTCAAGCACCGATTGCTGCATCTCTTTGATCAGTTCGGTAAAAGTTTTATCCTCATCACAACTCACCCTTACTGCAACGGTATTTATAAATAAACCCACCATGCTCTCAATTCCCTGTATTTCATGAGGCCTTCCCGATACCACCTCACCAAACACCACATCATCGGTATTGTTATACCGCTGTAATAATATCCCCCATATGGTCTTTATAATGGTACTCATGGTTGTATTGTTTTTGGCTGCAAACTTCTCAAGATCGCTAGTTATTTGTTCAGATATTTTAAACTCCGTTTCTTCAATCCTGAAATCATCACTTGCAGACCTGCCGTTTTGGGGAAGGACTGTCTGATGCTCGTAACCTTTAAGATAGGTTTCCCAGTAATCTGCGGCCTCGTTCTGATTTCTGCCTTCCAACCATTTGATATAGCGGCTGTAAGGATATACCTTTCCTGACTCCGGCTCCCGGCTATTCATCAGGGCTTCATAGTTTTCCATAAATTCTCTAAATATATTTGCGAGACTCCACCCATCAATAATGATGTGATGAAAGCTCCATACCATGTTATAAGATTGGTAGCCTGTTTTAATTACACTTAATCTTGTTAAAATATCCCTTGATAAGTCAAAGCCCTTTTTTCTGTCTTTAACCCTGTATTCTTCTATATACCTATCCCTTAGTTCTTCGGCAAGGGAGGTAATATCCTCATAGCTGACAGACAGCTTTCTTTCCTTCATGACTACTTGTAAGGGCTTGGCTACATTTTCATACAAAAAAATTGTTCTCAAAGCGTCATACTTTTCAATAATGATATTAACGCTCTTTTCAACACAATCAATGTCCAGGATGCCTTTTATAGAAAGTGATATCTGCTCAAAGTAGGCGTCTGAATTTTTATCCATCATATAGTGGTACAATATCCCTTGCTGCATAGGAGTGAGCCGGTACATATCTTTTATGTTTTGTTTCTTCAAATCACTCATAAGTACTCCTCCTTAAATACAAACTCTTTTTATTCGAAGTTATTCAATACGTCTTCAAACTCATCCATATTCAGATCGTCTACTGTAAAATCACTGAGTGTAGCTTCTGAATAGTCCATTTCTGCACAATGGGTTATTATGTTTACTAAATGCTTTTTAAAACTCACCGCTACCCCTTCAATAGTACTCTTCTCATACTCGCCCTGGTTGTAGCTAAAGTTTAATTCCAGCTTCCCGCCTTCTACAGTTCCGCCGTTAATATCAATACAATACTCACTTTTATAGTTTGGTCCTGTAGACTCTCCGGCAGGAATATCAGACACTCCAAATAAATTGTCTACATTATCCTGGTTGAATTGACCGAGGTAATTGAAGCTTATTTCAGGGTTTAGATTAAAGTTTAAATCGGCTTTGTTTTCCGGCAAGGTAAGATATTTTAGTATGCCGTAACCTATCCCTTTGTTAGGTATCTGCCTGATGTTTTCTTTTACCGATTTGATCATGCGGGAAATATCGAGTTGTCCGCTGACATCTAACACCACGGGATACTGGGTGGTGAACCATCCCACGGTCCTGCTTATGTCAATGTCTTTAATGATTTCCTCCCTGCCGTGCCCCTCCAGACTGATCAGAACCTTATCATTTCCGGTCCATTCCCTCACTGCTAATCCCAAGGCGGTAAGCAATATGTCGTTTACTTCTGTGTTATAAGCATGGTTTACCCGCTTTAGCATCTTCTCAGTCTCTTCAATACTCAGCTCGATCTTGACGCTATTGTTATTCATATACCTTCTTTCTTCAATCTCTCGGTCTTTTGGAAGCGGTATTGTTTCAGTTTTTTCCAAATTATTCCAGTAATTTATTTCTTTTAATAGTTCAGGGCTATTGGCATACTCATCAAGCCTCTGTGCCCAATCTTTGAAAGAGTCGGTCTTGTTGCTGAATTTTATTTCATCATTGTTTAGCGCCTGTCTGTATCCTATGTCCAAATCTTCCAGTATGATTCTCCACGATACCCCATCAACTACAAGGTGGTGAATAGCTATTAGCAGGTGGTCCCCTTCTTTAGTCTTAAACAGACCAACCTTAACTAAAGGACCGTTATACAAGTCCATGCTCCTCTGAATCCTCGACGCTTCCAGCTCTATTTTTTCCCGGTAATTATAGCTGTCCCTAAGGTCTACAATTTCCAATGAAAAATGTTCACCTTCAAGGTTTTTGTTGTATTGGAGTATATTTTGATCCTCTATTTTTACCACTGTTCTAAAAATATCGTGGTGCTCTACAAGCTTTGACAATACTTTTCGAATAATAGCTTCTTCAAATCCGTTACGCCCATATATCATTATTTCCTGATTAAAATGATGGATATCCTTGCTGTCTTGTTTATACAACCATCTTTGTATAGGTGTTATCGGTACTATGCCTTCTACCGGGCCTTGATGAATTCTTCGGCTTGTAGATTGTATATATTCGACGAGTTCCTCAATTACAGGATGTTTGAATAAGTCCCGCATTTCAAGCTTTAGCCCATGGACGTTAAGACGCGACATTACCTGTATGGCTTTTATTGAGTCTCCTCCAAGGCTGAAGAAATTATCTTTTACCCCGATGTTTTCAGTTTTTAGTACGTCTTCCCATACTTTGGCCAGTATTTCTTCTCTTTCGTTTCTAGGAACTACATGCTCTACTCCGGTATTAATATTCCCCTGTGGTTCAGGCAATGCTTTCCGATCAATTTTACCGTTGGCATTAAATGGCAGCTGTTCCAGCTGCATGAAATATGCTGGTACCATGTAGTCAGGTAGTTCGTTTAAGAGATGCTCCCTTAGCTCGGAAATGGTCAATTCATTTTCCCCTACAATATATGCACACAGGTACTTCTTCCCTTGCTGCTCTTCCTTTGCAATAACCACTGCTTCCTTAATAGCAGTGTGCTTCACCAGATGTGCTTCAATTTCTCCAAGCTCTATTCTAAAGCCTCTTATCTTTACCTGGTGGTCGATCCTGCCCATGAATTCGATGTTCCCATCAGGAAGCCGCCTTACTAAGTCCCCTGTGCGGTACACTTTTTCGCCGGGAATAAACGGGTTAGGTACAAATTTTTCTGCTGTCAGTTCAGGTCTATTCAAATAGCCCCTTGCAAGACCGCTTCCACCTATCACAAGTTCACCGGCCACTCCTACAGGAGTTAATTGGTTGTGCTTGTCCAGTATATAAAGGTATACATTCTGTAAAGCTTTCCCTATAGGTACTGTTATAAGTTCTTCTGCTATTTTCTTTGTTATACTGTAACCCGCTGCATATATCGTGGACTCTGTAGGCCCATAGATATTTTCCAGAGATGTGTTCTCTGAGACATCGAAAAGCTCATGGACAAGCTTTTTGGGCAGCGCTTCTCCAGCAGCAAAAATATACCTGAGAGTTGATGGCAGTTTTATACCATTATCTTTTAAAGTCTGTACCATTATATTCAGCATTGATGGTACAAAGTTTACATGGGTTATCTTATGCTTGTTTATTACCTCTACTAACTCCATAACTTCCTTTTCCACACCTTGGCGTGATATTACAAGCTTTCCTCCGTTGAGGAACCAGCCAAATATCTCAGCTACGGATACGTCAAAGGTATAAGTTGTTTTAAATAGAAAAGCGTCTTCCGCTTTAAGCGGATACATGGCCTGGAGGGCTGTAATTATGTTTACAACGCTAGTATGCTCAATCATTCCACCTTTGGGCTTCCCTGTCGAACCTGATGTATAAATGACGTACGCAAGGTCCGAGGGTTTGTTTACATTTTCAAGCTTTGAGTTCTCTTCATTTAAATATTCTTCCTCCAGATATATAATATCCGCATCAATCTGCTTATTTTCCATAAAGGTCCTGGAGGTCAAAAGGATCTGGGAACCACTATCGTCCAACAAATACTTTATCCTTGTATCAGGATAATTAGGATCTATCGGCAGATACGCCCCTCCAGCTTTCAATATGGCAAATATCCCCACAATCATCTCAAATGAACGTTCGGCCATAATTCCTACAATACGGTCAGGCTTTACCCCTTTGTTCCTCAATACTCTGGCCAAATGATTTGCCTTTCCGTTCAATTCCCTGTAAGTCAAGTGCTTGTCTTCATATACCACAGCTATGTTGTCAGGTGTCCTTTCCACCTGCTCAGCAAACAGCTCATGTATGGTTTTGTCCTGCGGATAGTCTTTCTTAGTATCATTAAAGTCTATCAGCAACTGCTTTCTTTCTTCATGACTTAATATAATAAGCTTGTCAACTGACCCTTTGGGGTTATGGATAAACATATTTAAAATATTAATAAAATAGTCTATACACTCTTCTGCCTGTTTTCTTTCCAATACTTTGTCCGAGTAGATCAAGCTTATATTAAGATCATCGAATGTATTACTTACTGTAAAGTCAAGACTTGTATTGGTTGCTTCATATTCATCAACTGAAATTCTATCTTTAACATCACCGATTTCTTTGTTTATTATCTCGTTATATATATGAAAATCCACATAATTGAATATGGTATCAAATAAAGGATTTTCCTCTTTGTTTGCTTTTCCGCCCAGGATATTTATGATCTCAAATAAAGGCAGTCTTCCATAAAGCTTTAAGTTTATTAATTTCTTTTCTGCAACTTTTATCAATTCCTCCCATATATCGATTTTATCAAAACACATTTTGACGGGAACCGTATTTAAGAAGCACCCCAGCATCTTATCTCCATCTTCGCATACAGGTCTGTTATTTTCTACCAAACCTACGACAAAGTCATCCTCGTATGAAAGCATATTGAGCATATAAGTGTATGCAGCAAAGCAAAGTGTCTTTAAGCTTACATCATATCTTCTGGCAGTACTTCTTAAATCACCTAAAAATTCCTGACTTAAATGGCGTGTTACATGGTCTACTTTATAAGATTTTTTTGTTTTTCCATGAATATTTGCAGGCATATTCAACCTTTTATATTCACTTAATTCCTCTCTCCAATAATTAATTACTTCCTGGTTGTCCTTAATTGTCATTTGGTCTGCTATATAATCTTTATAGCTGCATTTAAGCCGTGTTGGTATATAATCTTTTTCTTGCTTAAGCTTAGAGTATAGGTTTGAAACTTCCGTAATCAATGAAGCAACACTCCAGCCATCCAGGATAGCATGGTGGAATATCAGAACCAGACAAATATGGTTTGCGTCAAGTTTGAATATTCTTATCCTCCAAAGGGGCTTTGATATATCAAACGGATTCGCTCTGTCATTTTCCAAATATTTGTTTATATACTCAACCTGCCCTGTCCTGCTAAAATTCATGATATCTATCTGCTCAATATCAAGACTACTGCCCTTGTAAACAATTTGCACAGGAGTTTCAAAATCCTCTAAATTAAAAACCGTCCTTAAAATATCATGTTTTGACGTCATTAGAAGCATCGCTTCTTTAAATGCTGGGAAATCAAAGTCTTTGTCATTCAGATGAAATGCAAATTGGTCATGATAAACTGCATTTTCATAGTCTTTTTTGGAATGATAAATCATACCCAGCTCTATGTGACTCATCGGATATATATCTTCCATGTCCGAAGGTAACTTTTCTGAGAGAGTTTCATTCATCAATATTCGCTGTTTAAATAACTCCAGTTCTTCCCTTGCTTTACCCATCTTACTGTTAAAAGCTTCCGTATCTTTTACTTTTAAGAATGCAGACAATCTCTCAATATCAGGATTCATGTATATATCCCTGATTTGGATGTTTATATCCAACTTTTTGCATATTGTGCTGACTAATGATATTGCACGTATAGAATCTCCGCCTATTTTAAAGAAGTTGTCCCTTATTCCTACCTGTTTTGCTCCAAGCACTTCCTGCCATATTTCAACCAGTTTCTCTTCCACTTCATTCCGCGGCGCTACATATTCTGTTCCCGTACTCATACTTCCGTCAGGCTCGGGCAATGCTTTCCTGTCTATTTTTCCATTAGGGGTCAATGGCAGCTTTTCCATCTGCATAAAGTAAGAAGGGATCATGTAGTCCGGGAGCTCTTTTGACAAGTGTTCCCTCATCCCCTGTACGGTTATTTCTTGATCCGGTACGACGTACGCACAAAGATACTTATTTCCGTCAGCTCCTTCTTTGTCCAATACCACTGCTTCTTTTATTGCTTCATGCTTTAATAACCGGTTCTCTATTTCACCCAGTTCTATTCTGTAGCCTCTTATCTTTACCTGATGGTCGATCCTGCCCAGATATTCTAGGTTGCCGTCAGGCAGCCACCTTGCCAGGTCACCTGTCCTGTACATCCTTTCACCCGGTGCGAATGGGTTTGCTGCGAATTTTTCTTCTGTAAGTTCCGGTCTGTTCAAGTACCCTCTTGCCAGTCCATCCCCTGCTATGCATAGTTCTCCCGCTACTCCTATCGGCTGCAGGCCCTTTTCCTTACTCACAACATACAACTTAATGTTATCTATGGGCTTTCCTATAGGTACAAGCTCCAATTCTTCTTCCGTGGAGCAGCCAAAGTAGGATACATCTACTGTTGCTTCTGTTGGTCCGTACAGGTTATGCAGGCTTGTTCCTTTTTCTTTGTACAGCAGCTTGTTGAACTTTTCTACTTGCTTCAGGTTCAGTGCTTCTCCACTGGCAAATACCTGCTTTAAGCTTGCTATTTCCTCTATTATCCCCTTTTCCTCTACATACTCTAAAAATACACTCAACATGGATGGTACAAAGTGCATTGTGGTAACTTTATTTTTTTCGATTGCCTTCACGATTTCTTCCGGATTTTTTTCTCCTCCCGGTATCAGCAGGCAGACTTTGGCCCCAGTAAAGCTCCACCACAATAATTCCCATACCGATACGTCAAAGGTATAGGGAGTTTTCTGCAGGATCACATCACCTTCAGCTATCGGGTATTGCTTCTGCATCCAGTTGATCCGGTTGATTACGGAGTAGTTCTCTATCATTACCCCTTTGGGTTTGCCGGTAGAACCGGATGTATATATTACATAAGCCAAGTTTTCAGGTTTACTAATTAACTTTGGATTTGATACATCCCCAGTAAATAGTTCCTGATTTTCTATGCTAATAAATTCAGCATTTCTGTAACTACCTTTAGCATTTATAAATTTATCCTGTATCAGAATAATTTGGCTACCACTGTCATCAAGCATAAACTGGATCCTGTCTTCAGGGTATTCAGGAGCTATGGGTAAATAAGCCCCCCCAGCTTTTAGGACAGCCATGATCCCTATGATCATTTCCGGGGAACGTTCTACCATAATTCCCACTACACTATCAGGTTTTATTCCCTTTTCTCTTAATTTTCTGGCCAGTTGGTTTGCCTTTTCGTTTAGCTCCCTATAAGTCAGCTGTTTATCTTCAAACACTACAGCAATATTATTGGGTGTCCGTTCCACCTGTTCCTCAAAAATCTGATGGATGGTCTTTTCCCGAGGGTATCCTGCTTTTGTATTATTAAATTCATATAATATTTGATGTTTTTCGTCTTGTGACAGCATATCAATTTCTAATAGCCTTTTTTCAGGAAAGGCTGCTGCCTCTTCCAATACATTAAGGTAATGGGCAATAAGCCTTATAACTGACTCTTTCTTAAACAACCTGGTAGCATACTCCAATTCAAATGCAATACCGTCCTCTGTTTCCTCAGCGTTTAAAGTCAAGTCAAACTTGGATATTCTTACTTCACTGTCATAGGGCATAAACCTTAGCCCATCCATCTTCACTTCTGATGCCTCGATATTTTGCAGTACAAACATAGTATCGAAAAGTGGATTTCTGCCCAGATCCCTTTCCAGGTTAAGCTTATCTACCAGTTCTTCAAATTGGTAATCTTGGTTTTCGTAAGCCCTTAAGGAGTTTTCTCTTACTTCATTAAGGAAGTCCACAAAAGTCTTTCCACCTTGAGGGTGATTCCTCATGGCTAGCGTGTTTACAAACATACCAATAACGTCCTGAAGATCAGTATGCGGCCTTCCTGCAACGGGACTTCCAACTATAATATCTTCCTGTCCGGTGTACTTGGATAAAAGGACATTGTATGAAGCTAACAGTACCATGTAGAGCGTGGCACCATTATTCACTGCAAGTTTGTTCAGTTTAACAGCAAGCTCCTTGCCTGCTTTGAAACTGATCACATCTCCCTCAAAACTCTGTATAGCTGGCCTAGGGTAGTCTAGCGGCATATTAAGCAAAGGAATTTCTCCTTTGAATACTTGGAGCCAGTATTCTTCCTGCTTACTAATTGTCCCATCAGCAAACAGCCTGTTCTGCCATACGGAAAAATCCTTGTACTGAATCTTAAGTTCCGGAAGTTCCTTACCTTCATACAGGCTCATAAATTCTCTTACCAGTATGTCGTCAGACACCCCGTCAGATATAATATGGTGCTTATCAAACATCATAATATATCTGTCTTCTCCAACTTTTATAAGCCCAACCCTAAGTAAAGGAGCCTCATCAAGGTCAAAGGTCCTAATAAATTCACTGGCTATTTTCGCAGCTCTTTCCTCATCGGTTTCCATATACATAACACTAAAATCCACATTGCTATGGACCTTTTGTACCGGTTTACCATCTATCATATGGAATGAGGTACGGAAAGACTCATGTCTGTCAACAAGCTCCCTAAAAGCCTGTTCAAAGCGCAGTTTATCGAGTTTGCCTTCAATTAGCATAATACCAGGCATGTTGTATGCCATCCCAACTGCGTCAAGCTGGTTTAGAATATACAGCCTTTTCTGGGCGGATGAAATTGGATAGTACTCCATCTCCCCAGCCGGCCCAATAGAATGAAATACACTCTCCTTTGCAATCTTGATGCACTCGGCAACTTCAGACATATTTGGGCTCTTAAATATTTCTTTAAGCGGTATGTTTACATTGAACTCTTTGTGAATCCTGGCAATAAGATTTGCTGCCCTTAAGGAATGTCCCCCCAGCTCAAAGAAATTGTCGTTTCTTCCCACTTTCTCTATACTAAGGATATCCTGCCACAACCCCGCAAGTTTCTCCTCCACTTCACCCAAGGGTGCGACATACTCTATTCCAGCATCGATATTGCCGTCAGGTTCGGGCAATGCCTTCCTATCTATTTTGCCATTGGGAGTCAGCGGCAGCTTTTTTAACTGCATAAAATAGGATGGTATCATATAGTCTGGAAGGTCCTTTAAGAGATGTCCCCTTAGTTCTGCTATTGTTAATTCATTTTCCCCTGCCACATAGGCACACAGATACTTGTTTCCCTTCTGATCTTCCCTTGCAATAACCACTGCTTCCTTTATTGAAACGTGCTTTAGCAGTTGTGCTTCTATTTCCCCCAGCTCTATTCTAAATCCCCTTATCTTTACCTGATGATCTACTCTTCCTAAAAATTCCATATTCCCATCAGACAGCCATCTGGCCAGATCCCCTGTACGATACATCCTTTCCCCTGGTATAAACGGGTTAGGTACAAATTTTTCAGCTGTCAGTTCGGGCCGGTTTAGATATCCCCTTGCAAGCCCTTCTCCCCCTATGCACAACTCACCCAAAACCCCTGTAGGCTGAGGTCTCAAGTGTTTGTCAACAACGTAGTATTTTATATTTTGCATTGGCTTTCCGATAGGTACACTCCCGGATTCCAAATAGCTTCCCAGTCTCTTTTCGTAATAACTGGAATCTATGGTGGACTCAGTAACCCCATAGCTATTAACAACCCGCAGTTTCTCTCCATACCAGGATTGTAATCTTTCATAATCTTCCACAGAGAGAGTATCTGATCCAAGTATAAGCAACTTGAGGCTATCAATAATCAAAGCATTATCATGGATATAATCCATAAGAGGAATAATCAGTGCCGGTGTGGATTCAAAGATGGTTATTTTATGGGTTTTAATAAGTGAATATAATCGTGCAGGATCGTATCTCTCCTCGGATGAACAAATAACCATTTGGCCTCCGTTGAGCAGCGTTCTCGAAACATCTCCCACAAATACATCAAAAGAAAAACTTGCGATTTGCAACAGCTTTACATCCATATCCGCAAGCCTATATTCCTTTTTCCATGCGTAAGATATGTTGACAAGACTTCTATGCTCTATCATGATCCCCTTTGGCTTTCCTGTGGTTCCTGATGTATAAATGACATATGCTAAATTACAAGATTTATTAATGACAGGAAGATTTTCTGTTCTCCCGTTGTAATTCACACAGTCATCAAAGCTTATAATATCAAGATCAAATTTAATTTTTTCTTTATGATGTTCTTGCGTAAGAATAATTCCAGCCAAGCTGTCATCGATCATATATCTGATTCGTTCTTCAGGATATTCGGTGTCTATGGGTAAATACGCGCCTCCTGCTTTAAATACAGCAATTACACCTATTATCATTTCTATGGACCGGTCTACCATTATAGCTACTACACTGTCAGGTTTTAATCCCTTGTCCCTTAAGATCCAAGCCAGTTGATTGGCCTTTTCATTAAGTTCTCCGTAAGTCAAGTATTTATCTTCAAATACTACTGCTATGTTATCAGGCGTCTTTTCCACTTGTTCTTCAAATAGCTCTTGTATGGTCTTATCCTTAGGATATTCTACTTTTGTATCATTGAAGCCATAGATTATTTGCTGTTTTTCCTCCTGGGACAACATATTTATTTCCGACAACCTTTTAAACGGATTTGCGGTTATCTCTTCCAACACGTTAAGGTAATGAGCCGCCAACCTTTTTATAGTCTCTTTTTTGAAAAGCCGAGTACAATATTCAAAGCTAAAAGCCATACCATCTTCACGCTCTATTGCATCAATGGATAGGTCAAATTTTGATATTCTATACTCTAGCCCGTTATTAAAAGGTCTGAAGCTTATACCAGGTACTGCAAATTCTACCTTAGAGGCATTTTGCATGGTAAACATAGTATCAAACAGTGGGTTTCTGCTCATGTCCCTCTTCAAGTTAAGCTTCTCAACCAGTTCTTCAAATTGGTAATCCTGATTGTCATAAGCCCTTAGAGCGTTTTCTCTTACTTCATTCAAGAATTCTACAAAGGTACTATCTCCCTTGGGGTAATTTCTCATAGCCAAGGTATTTACAAACATACCAAGGATATCCTGCAGGTCTGAATGTGGCCTTCCGGCTATAGGGCTTCCAACGATTATGTCTTCCTGTCCGGTGTGCTTAGACAGCAATATGTTGTATGCCGCGAGCAGTGTCATGTAAAGCGTAGCCCCATTATCCCTTGCAAGCTTGTTTAATTTATTCGTAAGCTCACTGCCTGCTTCAAAGCTAAAAAAATCCCCTTCAAAGCTTTGTATTACAGGCCTTGGATAGTCTAGCGGCATATTCAGTACAGGTATTTCTCCCTGGAATGCTTGGAGCCAGTATTCCTCCTGGCTGCTAATTCCGCCCTCATCAAACAGTTTATTCTGCCATACAGCGTAGTCCTTGTACTGTATCCGAAGTGCTGGAGGGTTGTTTCCTTCATAAAGATCCATAAACTCACGAATCAGTATGTCCATGGAGACACCATCGGATATAATGTGATGCATATCAAACATCATAAGATGCCTGTCTTCTCCCGTTTTTACAAGCTCTACCCTTAGCAGAGGAGCCTTGCCAAGATCAAAAGGTCTGGCAAATTCCCCAGCATACTCTGCGGCTTTTTCTTCGTTAGTTTCAAAGTACATCACGCTGAATTCCACATGGTCATGAACCTTCTGGACCGGGTTACCATCGATCATGTGGAACGATGTTCTAAGAGTCTCATGCCTTTTTACCAACTGCCTGAAGACTTCCTGGAAACGCGCTGTATCAATGCTTCCTTCCAGCAGCATAATACCAGGCATGTTGTATGCTGTCCCTGCCCCTTCAAGCTGGTTTAGTATATACAGCCTTCTTTGTGCAGATGACATAGGGTAGTATTCCATTTCTCCTGCCGGTTGGATTGACTGATATAGGCTCTCCTTTGAGTCTTTAATATATCTGGCAATTTCTAAGATGGTTGGTGTCTTGAATATTTCCTTAAGAGGTATGTCTATATTGAACTCTTTGTGAATTCTTGCTACAAGGCTTGTTGCCTTTAACGAGTGTCCCCCAAGCATAAAAAAGTTATCATTTCTTCCTACCTTCTCTATTCCAAGGATATCCCGCCACAACAGCGCAAGTTTCTCCTCTATTTCTCCCGAAGGTACTACGTATTCTACGCCGGTATTAACATTGCTATCGAGCACAGGCAATGCTTTCCTGTCTATTTTTCCATTAGGGGTCAATGGCAGCTTTTCCATCCGCACAAAGTAGGAAGGGATCATGTAGTCCGGGAGCTCTTTTGACAAGTGTTCCCTCATCCCCTGTACGGTTATTTCTTGATCCGGTACGACGTACGCACAAAGATACTTATTTCCGTCAGCTCCTTCTTTGTCCAATACCACTGCTTCTTTTATTGCTTCATGCTTTAATAACCGGTTCTCTATTTCACCCAGTTCTATTCTGTAGCCTCTTATCTTTACCTGATGGTCGATCCTGCCCAGATATTCTAGGTTGCCGTCAGGCAGCCACCTTGCCAGGTCACCTGTCCTGTACATCCTTTCACCCGGTGCGAATGGGTTTGCTGCGAATTTTTCTTCTGTAAGTTCCGGTCTGTTCAAGTACCCTCTTGCCAGTCCATCCCCTGCTATGCATAGTTCTCCCGCTACTCCTATCGGCTGCAGGCCCTTTTCCTTACTCACAACATACAACTTAATGTTATCTATGGGCTTTCCTATAGGTACAAGCTCCAATTCTTCTTCCGTGGAGCAGCCAAAGTAGGATACATCTACTGTTGCTTCTGTTGGTCCGTACAGGTTATGCAGGCTTGTTCCTTTTTCTTTGTACAGCAGCTTGTTGAACTTTTCTACTTGCTTCAGGTTCAGTGCTTCTCCACTGGCAAATACCTGCTTTAAGCTTGCTATTTCCTCTATTATCCCCTTTTCCTCTACATACTCTAAAAATACACTCAACATGGATGGTACAAAGTGCATTGTGGTAACTTTATTTTTTTCGATTGCCTTCACGATTTCTTCCGGATTTTTTTCTCCTCCCGGTATCAGCAGGCAGACTTTGGCCCCAGTAAAGCTCCACCACAATAATTCCCATACCGATACGTCAAAGGTATAGGGAGTTTTCTGCAGGATCACATCACCTTCAGCTATCGGGTATTGCTTCTGCATCCAGTTGATCCGGTTGATTACGGAGTAGTTCTCTATCATTACCCCTTTGGGTTTGCCGGTAGAACCGGATGTATATATTACATAAGCCAAGTTTTCAGGTTTACTAATTAACTTTGGATTTGATACATCCCCAGTAAATAGTTCCTGATTTTCTATGCTAATAAATTCAGCATTTCTGTAACTACCTTTAGCATTTATAAATTTATCCTGTATCAGAATAATTTGGCTACCACTGTCATCAAGCATAAACTGGATCCTGTCTTCAGGGTATTCAGGAGCTATGGGTAAATAAGCCCCCCCAGCTTTTAGGACAGCCATGATCCCTATGATCATTTCCGGGGAACGTTCTACCATAATTCCCACTACACTATCAGGTTTTATTCCCTTTTCTCTTAATTTTCTGGCCAGCTGGTTTGCCTTTTCGTTTACTTCCTTATAAGTCAGCTGTTTATCTTCAAACACTACAGCAATATTATTGGGTGTCTTTTCTACCTGCTCTTCAAACAGTTGATGTATAGTCTTATCCTTAGGATACCGGACCTTTGTATCGTTAAAGTCATATAGTATTTTCTGCTTTTCTTCCTGTGAAAGCATATCAATTTCTGACAACCTTTTTCCAGGATAAACCGTTATCTCTTCCAGAACATTAAGGTAATGGGCTGCAAACCTTTCTACAGTCTCTTTCTTGAACAGCCTTGTGGCATATTCCAAATCAAATGCAATACCTTCCTGGGTTTCCCGAGCATTTAATGTCAAGTCAAATTTGGATATTCTAAATTCATTTGTATAGGGTATAAACTTAAGCCTATCTATCTTCAATTCTGATGAGCCGGTATTTTGCAATACAAACATAGTATCAAAAAGAGGATTCCTGCTCATATCCCTCTTTACATTAAGCTTTTCCACCAGTTCTTCAAACTGGTAGTCCTGATTTTCATAAGCCCTTATAGAGTTTTCCCTTACTTCCTTTAGAAACTCAGCAAAGGTCTTTTCTCCCTGGGGATAGTTCCTCATGGCTAAAGTATTTACAAACATACCTATTATGTCTTGTAAATCTGTATGAGGTCTTCCAGCTATAGGGCTTCCCACTATAATATCTTCCTGCCCCGTATACTTAGACAGCAGTATGTTGTATGAAGCAAGCAATGTCATGTAAAGAGTAGCCCCATTATCCCTTGCAAGCTTAATAAGTTTTCCCGTAAGCTCACTGCCTGCTTCAAAACGGATAAAACCTCCGTCAAAGCTTTGAACCGCAGGCCTTTGGTAATCTACTGGCATATTCAGCACAGGAATTTCTCCATTAAATTCCTGGAGCCAGTATTCCTCCTGCTTCTTTATTTTGTCCCCAGCAAATAGTTCCTTCTGCCAAACAGAATAGTCCTTGTACTGTATACGGAGGGAAGAAGGGTTATTTCCTCCATACATATCCATGAACTCATGTACCAGTATATCCATGGACGTACCGTCAGATATGATATGGTGCATGTCAAACATCATGACATGCTTGTCTTTTCCCGTTTTCACAAGGCCTACTCTTAGCAGCGGAGCAATTCCAAGATCAAACGGCTTTATAAATTCTTTTACGATTTCCCCCACTTTTTCTTCGTCAGATTCTAGATACACTACACTAAAACCCACAGGATCAATGATCTTCTGGACGGGTTCACCCTCTATGAAATGGAAAGATGTTCGAAGGGTCTCATGCCTATTTATAAGCTGTTGGAAGGTCTTCTGAAAAAGCTCCAGATCAATACTGCCTTCAACCAGCAAGCTGCCTGGCATATTGTATGCTGTCCCTGCTCCTTCAAACTGATTTAATATATACAGCCTTCTTTGGGCTGATGACATAGGGTAGTATTCCATCTCTTTAGCAGTTTGGATGGATTGATATATACTCTCCTTTGCTTCCTTCATATACCTTGCTATTTCCGCTATAATTGGAGCCTTAAATATTTCCTTAAGAGGCATGTCTAAATTGAACTCTTTGTGAATTCTCGCTACAAGGCTTGTAGCCTTTAAAGAGTGTCCACCTAACATAAAGAAGTTGTCATTTCTTCCTATCTTCTTAATTCCAAGGATGTCTTGCCAAATCAGTGCAAGCTTCTCTTCAAATTCGCCTATAGGCGCTTCATACTCTATTCCCGTATTTATATTACCTTCGGGTTCAGGCAATGCCTTCCTGTCTATCTTGCCATTAGCTGTCAATGGCATTTTTTCAAGCTGCACAAAGTATGATGGTACCATGTATTCGGGCAGTTCTTTTAAGAGATGCTCCCTTAGTTCTGATATTGTCAGCTCATTTTCTCCCGCTATATATGCACACAGGTATTTACTGCCCTGATGGTCTTCCTTTGCAATCACCAAAGATTCCTCAATTGAAGGATGCTTTAGCAGTTGTGCTTCTATTTCACCAAGCTCTATCCTAAAGCCTCTTATCTTTACCTGGTGGTCTATTCTACCCAGGTATTCCATTTCTCCATCAGATAATAACCGGACCAGGTCTCCAGATCTATATAACCTCTCTTCCGGCTTGTACGGATTTTGAACGAACTTTTCCTTTGTAAGCTCCGGTCTTCCAAGATATCCTCTGCAAACTCCGTCTCCTCCTACACAAAGCTCTCCGGCTACTCCAATGGGAACAACTTTCATGTTCTTATCCATTACATATGTTGTAAGGGTTGGTATAGGCCTTCCTATGCTGCTCACATTAGATCTAATTTCTTCCTCTTCTATCTCTTTATATGTGACATGCACTGTTGTCTCGGTTATTCCATACATATTGATGAGTCTAGTCTGCGGGTACTTCTTTCTCCATTCCTTCAACAATGCAGGCTTTAATGCTTCCCCTCCGAATATGACATATCTTATCTTAAGTTCTTTTTCTTCATATGATACTTCTTCATTGGCTATATTATAGAAGGCTGAAGGTGTCTGATTTAATACGGTCACCTTCTCATTCCTTAGAAGTCTCAGATACTCTACATTGCTGCGTGCTGTCATTTTAGGAACTACCACCAATCTGCCCCCATATAACAACGCCCCGTACATCTCCCATACGGAAAAATCGAAACTCATAGAATGAAACATAGTCCATACATCATTTTCGTTAAAATCAAACTGCATTTTACTGTTAAATAACAGCCTTACTATGTTTCTATGCTCTATCATTGCCCCTTTGGGTTTACCTGTAGAGCCTGAGGTATATATTAAGTAAGCTAGATCGGAAGGTTTATTTACCTCCGATAAGTTATATTGTTCATCTGAATATTCCTGCTCATCTTCTAAATTTATTACTGTACCTATTGATGTATATTTGTCTATAAAATGTGATTGGGTCAACAGGATCACTGCCCGGCTGTCTTCCAGCATATGACTTATTCTTTCCTCAGGATAATCTGGATCTATGGGAAGATATGCCCCTCCTGCTTTTAATACCCCTAGGATTGCTACTATCATCTCAAGTGAGCGTTCTGCCAGAATACCTACGATACTGTCCGGTTTGACTCCTTTAGCCCTTAATACATGGGCCAACCCATTTGATTTTTTATTGAGTTCACTATATGTAAGCTTTTTACCCTCAAATACCACAGCTACATGATCAGGGTTCTTCTCTGCCTGCTCTTCAAAAAGCTGATGGATAGTCTTGTTTTTAGGATACTGTGCCTCTGTAGCGTTAAAGGTATATAGGATTTGCTGTTTTTCTTCCTGTAACAGTACATCAATTTCCCACAACCTTTTTTCAGGGCATGCCGTTATCTCTTCAAGAACGGAAATGTAATGGGTTCCAAACCTTTTTATTGTCTCCTTCTTAAACAGCCTGGTACAATATTCAAGGTTAAATGTTATACCTTCTTGACCCTCTACCACTTCAAGCATAAGGTCAAATTTTGCCTTTCTGCCTTCCAGCCAGTTGTTGTATTGTTTGAAGTTTATACCCGATGCTGCAAATTCTGTCTTGTTTGAAGTGCGCAGTGCAAACATAGTGTCAAAAAGAGGATTCCTGCTCATGTCCCTCATGAGATTAAGTTTTTCTACAAGTTCTTCAAACTGGTAGTTCTGATTTTCAAAAGCCAAAAACGCATTTTCCCTTACTTCCTGCAAGAATTGGACGAAGGTCTTTTCTCCCTCAGGATAGTTCCTTATGGCCAAGGTATTTATAAACATACCAATGATACCCTGCAGGTCAGCATGGGGCCTTCCGGCTACAGGACTTCCAACTATGATGTCTTCCTGTCCAGTGTATCTGGACAGGAGTACGTTATATGCAGCCATCAGTACCATGTATAAGGTAGCTCCATTATCTGTTGCAAGCTTATTTAGTTTGACTGAAAGTTCAGGGTTTATTTCAAAGCTTACAGCATCTCCTTCAAAACTTTGTACCGCCGGTCTTGGATAGTCAGTAGGCATATCCAGTACCGGTATATCACCCTTAAATGTCTGGAGCCAGTATTCTTCCTGCTTCTTTATTGAGTCTCCGGCAAACATCTCCTTCTGCCATACAGAAAAATCCTTGTACTGTATCCGTAGTGGCAAAAGGGTCTTCCCTTGGTACAAATCCAAAAACTCACTCATAAGTATATTGACTGATATACCATCTGATACTATGTGGTGCATGTCAAACATCATAACACGCCTGTCTTCGTTCGTTTTTACAAGTCCTACTCTCAGTAATGGAACTTGGCTAAGATCAAAGGGCGTTATGAATTCTTTGACTATTTCTGCTGCTTTTTCTTCATCCAGTTCCAGGTACGTAATACTGAAATCCACGTAATCATGAACCTTTTGTACTGGTTCACCCTCAACCATATGAAATGATGTGCGCAGAGCCTCATGTCTTTTTACTAGCTCCTTGAATGCCTGTTCGAAGCGTACTGCATCAATGTTTCCTTCCAGCAGTACGACGCCTGGCATGTTATATGCAGTACCTGCTCCTTCAAGCTCGTTTAGTATATACAGCCTTTTCTGGGCAGATGACATAGGGTAAAATTCCTGCTCTCTGGCAGAAGGTATTCCAGAAAAGGCATTTGGCGTATATTTTGAAACATCTTTTCCTTTTTCTTTTAGCATCGTCTCAAATAGCTTTCTTTTTTCTGGAGAAAGAGATTCTATTCTTTTCATCAAATTATCCATAACTTCGTCCCTCTTCTCTATTTCATCTCTTTTAATTCCTATTTATAGATTTTCAATCATGCTTAAAATTTCTTCGATTTCCACTGTATCGTTAAGTCTATTTTTAATACTTTTTGCTATTGCCGAAATTGTAGGACCCATAAACACTTCTTTTAATGCAAATTCTATGTCAAATTCTTTATGAACCCTTGATACAAGATTGGTTGCCTTTAATGAGTCTCCTCCTAATTCAAAGAAGTTATCATTTACTCCAATCTTCTGGACTCCAAGGATTTGGCTCCATATCAGTACAAGCTTCTCCTCAATTTCACCGAATGGTGCAGCATAGTCTACCCCTGTATTAATATTTCCATCAGGGGCAGGCAGGGCATTTCTATCTACCTTGCCATTCGCTGATAAAGGCAGTTTTTCCAACTGTACAAAATATGAAGGGATCATGTAGTCTGGCAGATCTTTGGAGAGATACTCCCTTAATTCCGGTATTGTCAATTCACTTTCTCCAACTATATATGCACAGATGTACTTGTTCCCTTGGGGGTCTTCCCTTGTTGCTGCCACAACTTCTTTTATTGAAGAATGTTTTAGAAGCTGAGCTTCTATTTCTCCAAGCTCTATTCGGTATCCGCGGATCTTAACCTGATGGTCTATTCTGCCCAGGAATTCGATATTCCCGTCAGGCAGCCATCTTCCCAGGTCTCCTGTTTTGTACAGCCTTATCCCCTTTTCTTCTCTGAAAGGATCTTCAAGGAATACATGGGCTGTTTTTTCAGGGTCATTTAAATAACCCCTTCCTACACCTGTTCCAGAGACGCAGATCTCTCCTTTTACTCCGATAGGGCACAGGTTCATGTTTTTATCTGTTATATATAGATTCATATTTTGTATAGGCTTGCCTACAGGAATGTTCTCTCCTTCATGAGCAGCTTCCATAGTATATAGAGTAATATCGTCCGCTGCCTCTGCAGGTCCGTAGGCATTAACTACTTTAGTATTTGGACATAGGTCAAACCATTTCCTTACTATGCCGGATTTTACGGTTTCTCCCGTTATCAGCAAGTAATGAAGTTTTTCCAGTTTATTCCCTGTATTTTCCACATACTCAAGCATTAAAGCAAGGTATGAAGGTACCATCTCAAGGACCGTTATGCCATCTTCTATGATCCGATTCGTAAACCTTGCAACATCCTTTACTATTTCATCTGGATAGATGATAATTTGAGCTCCTATGGTTAGGGCTGCAAAGAACTGCCATACAGATACATCAAAGTATTGAGGCGAGTTCTGGGATATTATGCTGTTGTTAGTTATACAAAGTTCCTTTATTTCCGCATGGATGTGGTTTATCATGCCAAGATGCTCTATCATAGCTCCCTTTGGTACACCAGTTGAACCAGATGTATATATAACATAGGCCAAACTATTTATGTCTATATCTAGATCTAGGTTTTCGCCACTTTCAGCCTCAATCTCTTTTTCACACTGGTCAAGGTATATAATTCGGCCTTTATAGTTCTCACTAAGCTGCTGGGTCACATAATCTGATAAGGTCAACACATAGGCAGCTTTAGATTCCTTAAATATATCAAGCACCCTTTGTGTAGGGTATTTTGGATTTACAGGTATGTAAGCCCCCCCTGCTTTCCATATACCAAGTACCGATTCTACAAATAAGGGTCCCCTCTCCAGCATGACAACTACGGCTTCTTCTCTACCAGTGCCAGCCTTTAGCATGTACCTTGCTATCCTGTTTGCCCTTTGGTTGATCTGGCCATATGTAAATCTACGGCCTTCATACGCTACTGCTATATTGTCTGGACGTACTTTCGTCTGCTGCTCAAACAGGTGGTGTACCGTCAGGTGATGTTCAAATTCAACCTTCGTATCGTTAAAGCCGTATATTATTCGCTCCTTTTCTTCTTGGGATAACATATTGATTTCTGATAGTTTTTTTTCAGGGTTTGAGGTTATCTCTTCAAGGATATTAAAGTAATGCTGAACAAGCCTTTCTACCGTCTCCTTCTTAAACAGACGTGTAGCATATTCCATCCATAATATTATATTATGACCATCTGGTATCAACTGGAATGTTAGGTCAAATTTTGATGTTTTACTTTCAACCGGATATTTGGAATACTTTAATTCACCACGATGTTCCATAATATGCTCATCAGAAGGAACAATATTAAACATAACAGTAAATAAAGGATTTCTGCTTGAATCTCTCTTTACGTTAAGTTTTGTCACAAACTGATCAAACCTGTATTCCTGATTTTCATATGCTTCTAAGGAGCTTTCTTTTACTTCTTCCAAGAACTCAGTAAAGGCCTTATTTCCCTCTGGGAAATTCCTTAATGCCAGGGTATTTATAAACATCCCCAGTATTCTTTCAGTATCAAAATGAGTTCTTGCCGCTATAGGAGTACCAATAATTATGTCTTCCTGTCCTGAGTATTTATACATTAGTGTATTTAATGCCGCAAGAAGTATCATATACACGGTGGCTCCTGTTTGGGAGGAAAGTACATTTAATTTATCCATCAAATGACTGTCTAAATCAAATAGCAACCTATTTCCTTCAAAGCTTTGAAGGACAGGCCTAGGATAATCTGTAGGCATATCAAGGATAGGAATTTCACCCTTGAACCTATTAAGCCAGTATTCTTCCTGCTTTTTGTAAACCTCAGTGCTAAACAAGCCATTCTGCCACTGGGCAAAATCCTTATATTGCACCTCCATTGCCGGAAGGCTTTCACCACTTAATATAGAAACTATTTCATCAAAAGTCCTGATTATTGAAGTTCCATCCGAGACTATATGATGTACATCAAGCAAAAGTATTTGCCTGCTAGCATGGATTTCTATAAGACCTACTCTTATTAAGGGTGCTTTGCTTAAATCGAACGGTCTTACAAATTCATCGATTATTTTCTCTACTCCGTCTTCCTCAGACTCAAAATATTCTATAGTAAAATCAACTTCATCTTGTATCCTTTGCACAAGCTCCCCATCAATCATCTCAAAGGATGTCCTAAATGCTTCATGCCTTTGTATCAATGTTTTTAATGCTTCCCCAAGGGCAACCCTTTCAATCCCACCTTCAAATAAAATTCCCACAGGTATGTTATACCCAATGTTGTTACCCTCAAGATTATTAATGATATACATCATCTTTTGTGCAGATGAGGTTTCATAGTACTCTTTTTCAGAAACTTTAGGTATTCTTTCAAGCTCAGCCTTACCCATATTTAGGGAATCCTGTTCTGAAATCTTTCCCGATTCGTATAGCTTTGATATCATTCGCTCGGAAAGATCGTATATGCTGGAACCCTTAAGAAGTTCTACTATGGAAACAGGTGTTTTAAAGGCAACCTCCATCCTGTTTTTTATTTCGGTGGCCATTAATGAATCCATCCCAAAAACAGTTAGTGGTTGTTTGGTACTTAGATCCTCAGGATTATAACGCAAAACCTTCGCTACTATTGTTTTAATATGCATTTCAACGATATTCTGCCTGCTCTGTATTGGAGATGAAATAATATCCTCCAGGATATCAACATCCACCTTTGATTTATTTATATTCTCTTGTTGTCCTGACTCATCTTGCAAAAGAGTTTTAAGCACATGTGGAGAACTCATGGGTGAGAACCATTTTTCCCCAAACGTTTGCCACGAGAGTATAGGTAGAACCACAGACTGTGCAACAGCTTCTCCAACAAGGTGCTCCATAGCCCTAATTCCCTTTTCTACCGTTACAGATTCTATGGATTTTTGTATATAATACTCCGGATCACGTTCCATAAACCTTGCAGCCATTCCAACCTCTGACCATGGTCCCCAATTGATACTCAGTGCAGGAAGTCCTCTCGATAAACGGTAATGTGCAAGTGAGTCCAAAAAGGCATTCCCAGTTGCATATGCTCCCTGGCCTGGTGAACCAAATACAGAAGCAACTGAAGAAAATAAAATAAAGAAGTCAATAGGCCGTCCCTCTGTCATACGGTGAAGGTTCCATGCACCATTTACCTTAGGCGAAAGGACCCTATAAAAAGTCTCATCTTTACTAACCTCAAGAAATTGATCATCCGTAATACCAGCAGAATGTACAACACCTCGAATAGGAGGTCTTTCTTCCTTATCAAAATCTTTAAAAAATCCAGCAAGCTTTTCCTCATCAGTTACATCCACTGATCCAATATATACTGTTGCCCCCTGGGACTCCAGCTTACGAACAAACTCAATCCTCTCTGCAAGGCTGCTGCCTGGCTCTACATTGTTCCATTCAGAACGTTTTGGAAATTCTCCGCGTCCAAGCAGTACCAGATGTCTTACTCCCTTGGCAACCATCCACTGGGCTGTAATCATACCTATGCCACCAAAAGCACCTGTAATAACATAACTTCCATCGGGGCGAAGATGTACGGGTACTTGATGCTGCATATCAATCCGCAGTTTATCGATTCTTGCTGCAAGTCTATTCCCATTACGGAAAGCAATTTGGTTCTCTCCATTACCTAAGACTTCTTTTAACAGCATTTCCATTTCACCCGCATTGGCCTCTATGTCAAGGTCTACAAGGCCTCCCCAATTTGAAGGCAACTCATGGTAACCTATGACGGTGCCAAGGCCCCATACCAACGACTGTAAGAATGCAGAATTTGGAGTAGCCCTGTTGATCATTTGGGCTCCTCTTGTAATAACCCACAGCTTAAAATTTAACCCCAGATTTGTGGTTGCTTGTACCAGGTGTTTTAATACAAACAGGTTTTCAAAACAAGCTTTTTCTATAGCTGTATTGCTAACTTCCTGGATCTCAAGGATATTGAGGCTCCACATATATACAATACCTGTTAGCTTCGTTTTAATTTTTGAGAATTCATCAAACAACGCTCTAAGATCCTCAATGCTTCGAGGGTTTATATATATCTCACGCTCTTCATACTGCCAACCAAAATTCTCACCAGGATATACCATAAAGCATTCTTCTCCCCTTTTTTCAAGGAGATTTGCCAGTTCTTTTCCTGCTGCTTTATGATCCACAAAAATAAGCCATGCTCCAGAGTTAGCAGCAGCTGTGCGGGTATCAACTTCTTCACTTTTTAGAAGCTCCCAGTTTATCTCATAAAGATAATCCTTAACTCTTCCAGCATCAGACCCTCCACTATTTCCAAGTTCCTTAGTTCTTATGCCCAGTATTTCGGCGATTAGATTTCCATCCTCACTATATAGACGGATGTTGGCGTTCAAATTATTATCTTTCCTATCTACCATCTGCGTATGACAAAGCATGACAGGCTCCGGCCTTCCATAAAGCTGCACCCTGTCTATTCCTACAGGTAGGAATGATTGGCCTTCGTTATTTTCATCTTCATTAAGTGGTGCAACTGCCGCAATGGTAACCTGGAAACAGGCGTCCAATACCGCCGGGTGAAGACCGTAGATAGAGCTATCAATCTCCAGTATTTTAGGGATCTCGATCCTGCCAAGAGCTTCGTTATCACCTTTCCATATCTTGTCTATACCTTGGAAATAAGGACCATAATGGAAACCCATTTGATAGAAGGTTTTATAACATACTTCTTTTCCGTATTCTTTGGTACAATTGCCAAGTATTTGAATCAACTCATCTTTAGCAGTGATCTTTATGTTTTGCCGTTTTCTTATTGTGCCGGATGCATTGCATGTCCAAGTCTTATCTTGTCCCGGTATCCTGCTTGAAATCTCGAATTTTGCGGTTTTTGGATCCAAAACCACCTGCACCACAGGTGATACTCCTTGATTTAAAAATAAAGCATTTTCAAACTTTATATCTTCAACTGTATAAAAACCCTCTCCAAAATAGCTTCTGGCACAAGCCATTCCCAGCTCTACATACCCTGCTCCGGGGAAAACTTCTATACCTTGTATTTTATGATCAGAAAGATACGTCATATAGGTAGTATTAAGTTCAATCTCCCATATAGGGCTGGAAGTTTTCAAACGGCGTCCTAAAAACTTGTGCTTATTTTTTCCCTGCCTAAATTCACTTGATTCCTGCGTTTCCATCCAGTATTTATCCCATTGCCATGGATAAAGAGGGAGACTTACAAACTCACCTTGGTACCGGTAAATCTTGTTCCAATCTATAGGGTATCCCAGTGCATATAGATTCCCTAAGTTCTCCAGTATTGAAACCTGTTCGTTTTCATTTCTTTTTATAGAGAACAACTTCTTACCTTCAACGTTTTTAGCTGACAGACAATCAGAAATAGAAGCTGCTAAAACAGGGTGAGGGCCCACCTCAATAAATAAGTTATAATTCAACGAAATCATTTCATACATTGCTGCTTCAAAACGTACCGGCTCTCTTACATTTTTATACCAGTAATGTCCATCACACTCTGTACCCGTCAGCATTTTCCCTGTAACCGTGGAATATATCGGTATCCCGGCAGGCTGGGACTTTATTCCTTTTAATGCCTCCAATAGCTCCTGCTCATATGGTTCCATTTGGTAACTGTGATACGCTACATTGACCTTTAAAAGCCGCGCAAAAACCCCCTTATCCTGCAACTGTTTTTGGATCTGCTCAAGGGCATCAGGATCACCTGACAAAGTTACCGAATTTGGGCTATTGATTGCTGCCATTGAAACACCTTTTATGTTCTCATCCAGCAGGGCCACAACTTCTTTTTCTGGTAAACCTACCGCCAGCATTGTGCCCTTGTTTACTGCTTTTTGCTGTGCACGGCTTCTGTGAATACTTACCAACATGGCATCTTCAAGGCTGTAAATTCCTGCAACATATGTAGAAGCCACTTCTCCAACACTGTGTCCTACCACCGCATGGGGTATAATACCCAAGGATTTCCATACTTCAGTCAAACCCACCTGAACAGCAAAATTGGCAGGTTGAGCAAACTGGGGCTGGTCCAGACGTGAATTCTCCTCATCGGCGAGAAGTTCCTCCAGTAGAGACCATCCAGCATACTGACGTGTAAGTTTATCGCATTTTTCTATCATATTTCTAAACACAGGGTCTTTTTCAAGGAGCTGTCTGCCCATAGCCCACCATATGGGCCCCATACCTGTATATACAAAAACAGCTTTATTGTACTTTCCTGCCTCAACATTTCCCGCAGACATCCCCTGGCGTGCTTGTCCTTTAATATACGCTTCCAGGTTTCCTGCAAGTTCTTCCTTTGAAGATGCCGAAACCGCTAGTCTATAGTCATGATGGGTGCGCTTTTTGCTCATCATGCTTCCAATATCATATAAAGAAATACTTTCTCCACTTCCATTAATAAAATCAACATACTTTTGCGCATAGTTTTTTAGCGCCTTTTCTGAGCGCGCAGATATGGGAATCATATATGGCCATCCGGTATTTACATTAACTTCAGGAGTACCCTGTTTTTGGAGATCTGTAGCTTCCTCCAAGAGGATATGGGCATTTGTTCCTCCAAAACCGAATGAATTTATGCCAACCAATGCGGGTTGCGGCAAAGGCTCCAGGGTCTGAGGAATTCGTATACATAAATCGTCAAAGGGAATTTTAGGGTTTGGATTCTTAAAGTGCAGATGTGGAGGTATTTGCTTATGCTTTATGATTAGTGAAGCTTTTATCAGTGCGGCAACTCCTGCAGCGGCCTCAAGGTGGGCAATGTTTGTCTTAACAGATCCGACAATACACTTTTTATCTTTTGGCCTGTCTGTTGAAACCACTCGTGCTATTGCATTAGCCTCAATAGGGTCTCCAACCGGAGTGCCGGTGCCGTGAGCTTCAATATATGTTATATCTGAAGGTGATATTCCTGCCTTTTTGTATACCTCCTTCATTAAGTTTTCCTGAGCCTGCCCGTTTGGAACAGTAATCCCGTCTGTGTGGCCGTCCTGGTTTACACCCGATCCACTTATTACGGCATAAATCCTATCTCCGTCTTCGATAGCATCTGACAGGCGTTTTAAAACCACAACGCCGGCTCCTTCTCCTCTTGCATAACCGTTTGCACTGGAATCGAAAGTTTTGCACCGTCCATCGGGAGATAAAAAACCACCCTTACTTTCCGCTATGGTATACTCAGGTGTAGCTATAACACTTACTCCGCCTGCTATTGCGAGATTACATTCATTATTCAATAAACTCCCGCATGCAAGGTGTGTTGCAACCAAAGAGCCCGAACACGCTGTATCTACAGACAAACTTGGACCTCTGAAATCATATATATATGAAATCCTGTTGGACAACATTGTCATCATCATACCCGTTGCCGAATGTGTATCTAAACTTTCAACCGATTCGTTTTTAAATTGTATTGCTTGATAGTCAAGGGTGAAGCCCGCTACAAAGACACCGGTATTGGTTCCTGCTAGCTTGGCCGGATCCAAGCCTCCATCTTCCATTGCTTCCCATGATGTCTCCAGCATCAGTCTTTGCTGTGGATCAAGAAAGGCCGCTTCCCTTGGAGAAATACCAAAAAACAAAGGGTCAAACTCATCTATTTTATCTAAAAATCCACCATGACAGGTGTAATGCTTGCCTGGCTTTGATTTGTCAGGATCATAAAACTTTTCTAAATCCCAGCGGCCTTCGGGTAAATCGGAAGTCATATCTTTTCCCGCAGTCAATGCTTCCCAGAACTCCTCAGGCCCCCTTATTCCTCCTGGCAAACGGCATCCTATTCCTATAATGGCGATTTTATCCATAACTTTCGACCTCCAATACTTTATTTATATTCTCTTGAATAGCTTGTCTGATAATTGAACAACCCTGCTGCAAAAGTTCAAGCTCGATGGTTAACGGAGGCATAAGTTTTATAACACTGTCTTTTCTTCCTGCGCTTTCGATGATTAAACCGTTTTGGTAACATTCCTCTACTACTTTTTGCGTGATTCGCTCATCCTCCACATTGGAAAAATCAATACCCCAAATCAAACCTGCACCCCGAATGGTCAGGCCCTTATGTAATGACAAAATCTGCTTGGTTAAATATTCTCTTACAAATGCTTCCTTATATTTCACAGACTGTTCCAAATTATTCATTTCCCAATATTCCAACGCAGCTGTAGCTCCAATGAAAGCAAGCTGGTTTCCCCGGAACGTACCGTTATGCTCACCAGGCTTCCAGACATCAAGTTCCGGTTTCATCAGCAGAATAGACATGGGAAGGCCATACCCGCTGATTGACTTGGAAAGCAGTACAATATCAGGGATCATCCCGGCACGTTCAAATGAAAAGAACGGTCCGGTGCGTCCGCAGCCAACCTGAATGTCATCGCAAATCAGTAGAATACCGTGTCTGTCGCTAAGTTCCCTCAGCCTGAGCATCCATTCGGGTGAAGCTATATTTACGCCGCCTTCCGCCTGAATGGTTTCAAATATAATAGCCGCCGGTTTTTCGATTCCCGAGTGACCGTCGTTTAGAACGGCTTCCATGTATTCAATAGTATCGAATGAGTCAATTGGACTCTCGGAGTATGGGAAAAAGGTAACATCGGATAATGCTATGCCGGAGGAAGATCTTTTCTGAATGTTGCTGGTAACAGCCAGACTCCCCAGCGACATTCCGTGAAATCCTCCCATAAACGCAAATATACCAGTCCGTTTAGTGAATGGCAGTACCAAGATACGGAAAAATTTCTTCCCCAATTACTTCATGTCTTGAGAAATAAGTGATGAGTCTTTCGTATCCGTATTTATCCTTTATGTGTTCTTTTAAAAAGTCCTGATCGATCATGTTTACACTCAATGATAATACAGTAATATGAAAATAATTCCAATAGGTCATAAGTTCTACTTTACTTGAAATTTTTAT
This sequence comes from Paenibacillus ottowii, assembly GCF_050516475.1. Taxonomy (NCBI): domain Bacteria; kingdom Bacillati; phylum Bacillota; class Bacilli; order Caryophanales; family Paenibacillaceae; genus Paenibacillus; species Paenibacillus ottowii. The sequence continues at coordinate 5,286,538 of NZ_CP191577.1, forward strand.
TAGGCTGGAAATCTTAAAATGAGAGCAACGTATTATAGCAAGGAAGCCACCTACATTTTTTGAGCGTGTATCGGGTTTGTAGAAGTAAAAAGGTATCCTTCTAATAAAAACTTCTTTAGTTACAGGTTGGTAAGCAATATTATCGTCAACGCTCCACTACCCGCCGGATATATATCGCTAGCTCCAGAAGTTTGGGCTTACCGGACGCGCTGGGGTTATGGCGGCAGCCGCAGGACCGATCGATGAGGATCGGACGGATTGACGCGGCATCAATGCGTCAAAGTCAAGAGGCCGCTGAAGAGCTTTCGTAAGCTTTTTTCTGTTGCGGACGGAACCACGAGGCAGCAAGAGCGAGTAGAGAAGTCCCTATTAGTGCGATGATGACCCAGCGGTAACCGTGAATGACGAAAGCAAAATCAACGGCAGAAATCACATTGTTCTTTCCGGAATACAGCACGTTCTTCAGGTGGGCTGGCAGCGCTGCGCCGACGATGGTTAAAGAAAGAGCCGTACTCAGCACTTGACCCAAGTTATATAGCATGGACCGCAGTCCATTCGCCACCCCGCGGCTTTGCTCCGGAACGCTTGACATGATCTCCGTCGTATTGGGGGTAAGGAATAAACCGGTCCCGACCCCGATTAACAACATGCCGCAAGCGGTGACCCCGTAAGAGAAATTTCCACCGACCACGAATAGGAGTAGTAGTAGTCCTGCTATAGAAATAAGAATTCCAAGTGAGGCCAGAACTCGAATGGCCGCCTTCTTAGTCAACATGCCAGCAATCGGAGAAATGACCAACATCCCTATCGTAATTGGAAGGATCCTTAGACCGGCATTAAGCGCGTTTTGGTGGAAGGCAAATTGGTAATAGAGAGCGAAGAGCAGAGCAACCGCCGTACGGGCAAAAGAATTAAAGAATGTAGCGATGTTCCCCATACTGAACGTCCAGCTTTCAAAAAGGCTTAAATCTAGTAGAGGTGATGCTGAACGATGCTCATGCCATAAAAATATAGTAGTAAATATGGCGAATATCGCAAAACCTCCGATCACCTGCTTGTCTCCCCAGCCCAGTTCTCCCCCCTTGGATAAAGCAATGATTAGACCCGCTAAAGCGACAAAGATCATGATGCCTCCATATCCGTCCACTTTTTTATGGAGCTGCGCTAGGGGCTTCACCCTTAGAATCCAGAGCCCCCAGATGAGAGCAATGATCCCGAAGGGAACATTAGACCAGAACACCCACCTCCAGCCTCAGGCGGTCGTGACCACGCCGCCGACGACCGGGCCAAGCACCTGCGCGACGGAAGCGGACAATAAATTCAGACCGAGACCGGTGCCCAGCTGCGATTGGGGAAACGCATCGGTAATCAGCGGTGTTGTGTTCGTCACTACGAGCGCTCCTCCGGCAGCCTGTACGATCCGAAGAAGGATTAGTACCTCTACATTAAAAGCATAACCGAGTAGTAAACTGGATACGGTAAAGATGGCCATTCCTATTAAATACATTCGGCTTCTTCCGAAAATATCCGAAATTTGTCCGAAGATTAAAATCAGGATAGTGTTTACCAGCATATAGGAAAGTAAAATCCAGCTGGAAGCTGCCGCATTCGCATGAAATTGCTGGCTTAATTCCGGCAATGCGACATTAAGCGTTCCGATATTGACCAGAACCAGGAACGCTCCGAGACTGGCGAAGGGTATCAGTACACGGGACATTCAGGATCATTAGAATAAGTCAATATCTCCGAAACGCTGGCTGATTAATTCTCGGTACTGTCCGTTCTCTATGCGTAATTCGTCCAAAGCATCTTTATACGTACTTATAAGCTGTGTTAAATGAGTAACCTTGGCTTGCAATTCCCGGTGCTCCTGGGCTACAATCTCAGGACTTGTAATCGTTGGTTCTCCTTCAGAGGCCGAGTCTAGGATTAATTGTATTTCCTCATTCAATTTGGTGAACCATTTTTCCAAATATTCCTTATAGGAACCCGTCCACAACATTCGCGAGCTTTTCAATCTGATTCGCGGGCGTTTTGCAATCATATCGTACACATCTGATTTTGAAAGACGCGATAATCGCCCCTTTTTGACATCATTTAAAAGCTTTCTTTTTACTTGTGCACATTCCCATGCCAAGTCGCTGCTACTGAAAGAAACCGGACGAGCCAATTTACTTTACCTCCCCACTTAAAATATAACAAAGCACTTCTGCATTAGTTGGATTAGGCTTCTCTTTAGACTGTTCACGAAAGTATGCCTTTGCTTTCTTAAAGAGCAATGAATGCAGTTTTTTCGCCTCATTTGGCGGCATTTTAAATTTATTTACCCAGAGACTTCTTTCTGTTTTGTTCAACCGTTCCTTTATATCCTCAGCCTTCTGAAAAACCATTTTTCGTTGTCCTGTGGACTTGAAATTTTTCTCTGCATCGAGACAATAGTAATAATGCAACATTTCACGAAATATGTCGGCCTTGTGCGCATCTTCTGTACCCTCATCAGGACTATAATCATCACATGCTCTACAATGCCCGGGTGTATGACCACAGTTTAGCAAGACATGTGCATTACAATTATGCGTATAACCACCTACGTTAACCTCGTGTAACTCATCTTCCAAATCAATAACTTTACCTTGGAAACGTGGTGATTCCTCTATAATTTTCTGGGTTAATTTATATGCTTCATCTAGCTTTTGAGGCGTGACCTCAAACTTAGATGAAATTTCGGTTATCTCATCAATGGCTACATATTCAGTAGACGAAATTCCAGCCCCTTCTGTCTTATCAGCATCCTCCCCTTCCGGTTTCTTTCTCCAAACGCCTTTTTGAAGTAGATGACCAAACTTTGCAACTTCTTCTGCAGGCATTGTTTCCGTATAAGGCTTTTTTGAGGAAGGATGACTATGTCCGGCCTGCCTCTCTAGTAGCTCATCATTGTCTCCTAAGATACGCCGATAAGTAAGATGGAGCGCTCTTAGATTATGGGGTGTGAAATATGGCTTCCTAAGTTCAGGCCATAACTTCGATTGAATGCGAGTTAAAAAATTATACAGTCCGCTAGTTCGTATAGGGCCATCATTATGTTTTGAAGCCAGTAAACGAAGTTCCGTAAGGCCATCCCCACCCCACTCTCTTGGAAAAAATATAGGTTCTGATGGGGCAAAATGAATCAATTCGTTAAACCATCTTGCAGCATCGCTCTTCACTAGAGCGTGATGAACCCATTCATAGCCGTTTCGATCGGGTTGATTGCGAATGGTCTTGGTTTTGTGAAAACGAATTCAGGAATTATCCTGCGAATCTATAAATAAAGCATTCTGAAGCAAATTAACTATTTCATGAGGCCTTGCTGCAGTTGATAACATCAACAGGCAAGCCCGCCTATGACGAAAGTCCATCAGAATGTTCTCGTTAATTAAAGGAGTTTGATCGTTCATTAAGGTCTGCACAAGAATATAAGCTTTGGACATACTAAATACTCGTCCATGATCTTTTGACATAACACGTCTAGGTCTTGGCATAATCCGTTCTATGTTGTATGAAGCATTTGTAGTTCTTATAAGCCACCTAAGCCAATGTCGAAGCGCCACTCGGAAAAACGTCTTATCTTCTTGTCCCTTCATCTGGCCAAAAATCTCTGTGTATACTTCTGATATTGAATTCTCGCTTATGTCAGTAAGACCTTTTGATCGACATTTGATTGCAAAATACCGGATGTACTTGACTATCGCTTTCCAATAATTTATGCTGATAGTTTTTTTACCGTATCTGAAAAGTAAATTTCCTTCATCGTCGTAATAATCATCAGTTATTGAATCATTCACACGTTGCCTCAAGTAAGAAAATGCAAAGGTATAGAGACTCTCCTCAAACGGCGTTTGGGTTGGATATATTCCCGCGGCTATCCAGAGACTTCTTTCCGCTTCATCGCAAGGTATGACCGGTTTATTTTCAATCAAGGAATCTGTTTCTTTAGCTAACATCTTACCTAGGAGGGTTAAACTACTTCTATGATATTTAGCGATCTTACTTGCTTTTGCTAATACAGAGGAAGTAATAATATGATTACCCTCTAACCCTTCCTTAAGGGCGTAACCTGCGAACCATAAGCAAACTACAGTTCGAAGCAAAGGAATCCTTTTCTTTGCCTTTTGTAGTTGTTTTTCGCTATCCATCGGATACAATACCGGATAGTATTTATCGTAAAGCGCATCAAAGTACTCAAAATTCGGTAACTCGGGAAAAGGAAATTTATTGAATTCGGTCTTGGTTGGAAATACGATCTCTAAAGGCAAACTGATCCGTTGTAAAAAGGCAAGCAGTAATACGTAATCTCTTTGGGTGCCGGGTAACTTGAAAAATATTGTGGGTTGTACCAAATCCGTTAAGGAGCTTGATAAAATAGGTTCAACCCGTCCCCAAGTCTCTGCCGATCTGTATTGTTCATACTCCGATCTTGTCAGATGCTCTCTACTCTCGAATTGTCCCTTTCGCCTTACAGTAATGGGTCCAAATCTCAGGGATTGCCAAGCTAATATTTGCGACACGATTTCACCTCTTTCCAATCTAAGCTCAGACTAGTCGACTGATAACCTCTATTTGAATCTGTTCGTCACTATAGCCGAAATGCCGAATCATGTCCCCAAGCAACGCTATTTGCGTAGCTAATCCGGCCGCCTTGGCGTTTTTGGTTGTAAAATCCCGACTGCCTCGCATCATGTTCCACATGTCCTTGGTTAATCTGGCCAAAGTATGAAATGCCTGTGCTGCTTCACTTTTTCGTATGGCGAAATGATGACAGGAAAAACACTTTGCCTCAAAAAGGCAAGCCCCCTGTATTAAACATCTTCCTACACCTGTAGGAGCTGGAAGCCCAAATTTTGCAAAGAATTCATCTAAAGATAGCTCTTCAGATCCCAAAGCTTTTATCAATTCGTCAGGCTCAGTTTGTTCGCTGGCAAGTGCTTCGAAGATTCGCCAAATAAACCGTCCCGCAATCTCACCATCCTGATATTTCTTAATAGTAGCAAATAACAATGCTTGACGGGAGAGATTACTTCGTAAGTATCGATTCAGCATGGTTTGATTTTCATGACCTGCAGCAAGTCGTGCTAACTCACTGTTCCCGGTTTCGATTGCAATGTGAGTTATGAGATAGTGTCTGTAACCATGAGCCTTCCCTTTTTTATCTCCATGTCCAATAAATTCTGCTATCTTGTCAAAAAACCTATATATTTGTCTTTCATTCAAAATCCAGGGATATTTCTCCAATTGAAAAAGATGCACATACGATGCATCCGCTCTTTCGTTCCGTATCGGTCGGAAGGCTTTATCGCTCGATCTTTTCTGTAAAAATTCGACCGCTCTAAGACCTGCAGAATCAATTATAGGAAATTGGCCGTTACGATGTTTAGCTTTCTCAATACCTGAATATGGGCTGTATAATCCTACCGCTGATGGAGCATTAGGCAATGGCAGCATACATTCTTCAGCCTGAAGATTGAGCAGATACGTTTTACGCACCGGTGATGAGGCAATAATTAACCAAAAAGCGCGACATAAAACTTCAACATCATCTTCGGGATGATAATTTTCAATTGCTTCCTTCATGAGCATCGGGAAGTTTGGGTCATCGAAAGCGAGGCCATCACCGGAATATGTTTCTTCTTGGGCCTCACGATGAATTCCAGAATATAAATCACTGGGCCAGTCAACGTATGTTGGAAAAAATGTATGAGAACCTTTCCCCCAATCAAAGAATAACTTTATGTGTAGAAGATTGTTCCCGGTATACTTAGCTGAAAACTCCTCTCCATCGTTATTCTTTGAAATGTAATCAAACAAATCGAGGAAATCTTCATACTCGAGAGATGAAGCATCCGACTCCCCGTGCTGGTCAAGCCATTTGAAAAATTTATGCAAAGCACTGCCCGCTTTACGAATATAATAGTCTAGCGAATTACTTCGTTTTAAATGCTCGCGAAACTCACGTGCGATATTCCCCCACTTTGGATGCTCACAGCAATCGTCAAACAGTATTCTTTGCCTACGTCTTCCTGGTTCATCCGAATATCCAAGCTCAAAAAGAATGTCCTTTAAACACTTGGCGTTATAACGTTTGTCGTTCGGACGCATTACATCCGCTAACGCTATATCTTCTTCCGTGAAATCGCCCAGCGGTTTCATAACACCTAGAAGGTGTATAGATAGTTTGTTGAACAAACCTATACGGTTTGAGTCTTTTTTGCGGATGTGTTCTGCTTCTGAATTTTTGAGGAGGCCCATTTTGACGGGGAAATCCGACAGATTAACACGACCTCTGGTTGACAGGTAACAAACCAAGTCGTTTCGACGATATTGTGCTACTACATCATTTCCCTTGCAAAAACCTGTATGCCAAGCCCAGAAAATGACATACCATAGGTCTCGACTGTCGCGATGCCGAAAGGTTGGTCTCTCTTCAGGCGGTACAGCTAACCAGTTATCCGGGGCCGGAAATGTAGTAAATAATTGAAGGGCGGGATTTTTTATAGAAGAAAATACTTGATTCACATGATTCAAACGCAGCGTGTTTTTTAAAAATTTGCGAAATTCCGATAATGGAGTCCATTCTAGTGTCATTCCGAGTCCTCCTCATGCGCGTGGATTCCCTCTGAGATCTCCGCCTGTCGCATAAATACCCTCCCTAAATGATCTACTTTACCTTTTTCTGTGTCATTATTTGACTCAGGTATCCAATGAATATATGTATCGCGCGTAATCACGACAGAAGAATGCCCCAACCACTTGCTGATCTCTTCGATTGGTCTGCGATATCTTAGGAGAAGTGATGTCGCGAATAAGTGTCGGAAGGTGTGTGGATAGTAGGAACGTAGGTCTACGCTTCCCCCAGTTCGTTGAAATAAGTCATCAGCCAAATTATCATACTTACTGTAAACGCCTTTCTTACTTAATGGCTTCCCTTTTGAATTGTTTGACTCTGATACAAATAGATAGCCATGATCTTCACTTGTGTAATAAGACAAAAGTTCCCGCCGCTGAAGAAGTGCCCAATACAGAAGATCAGTGAACTCCTCTTGTGTTGGAAATCGGATATTTTTCCTGCTAAATGGATCAATTGTTTTGTGAGTTATCAACGCCACGTCCCTGCAGGAAGCCTTCGTTTTCCATCCCGTATCAATGACCCAATTCCCCCGCAACCCGCGTTCTTTTACAAACTGCAAGTTCCCGGAAAGAGACTCGGTTAATTCCTCTCTTGCTGTATGATACACGTTTAAGTTGGAAGGAATTGTTGACGGCTCAATTCGAATCTCAGCTGCTTCACCAGGGCGTAATCCAAAGTAACGCAATATCGCAAAGAGAAGAAGATCCAAAGCATTTTCATACGGATCGATCAATTCAAAGAACATGTCTGCTTCGGTCTCACTAAAGACCTTGTCGTGGTTAATGGGAGAGGCTTGCCTGCTCTTCCCTCCTCTAGGTCCTGCAGTACCGGAATCTCGAGCAATATTTTCCACATCAAACACTATCCGCACCCTACTACCCGCAGTACCCGCTATTAATGAATGATTATCTCTTATTTCTTTTCTCGGAACCTGCTCTAATGGCAGGTATTTAAATCTTGTTGTTCTATCACGCAAGAACTTCAGATATGCACATGCAGTATAGATGATCGGAGCAAGTGCACCAGACGGGTACTCACACCAGTTGGTTTTCTTTAAATCGTTATGACTGCTTCGAATTACGGTTGATAGCTTCCCTTCTGCCATTGCATGTTTGTTAAGGGGGATATTCTTTAACATAGACCAATGAATCCCGTGAGTCGCCACCTTTAAATCTTCAAATGGCTTGTAACCTTTTGGAATACATCGAAGGTAATCCGCAAATCCCAGTAATATTACTTCAATAGGATACGGTCCACCTGCTTTTACTTCGATATTATGGATATGTTCAAAATCTTCCTCTAGCCTCCAGAACATCATGTAATCCAAGAACTTTTTCAGATTCTGGGCATGCCCTGTAACCGTATTCATTTTTAGCTTTTCCGTTAATAATAGATTCATTAAAAATGTTGTAGCTTCATGATGAGTACTATGATTTGGTTTAACAATAGCGATCACTTGGGTACCTTCTACTTGATGTATGTAATGTAAACCATCAATGTTAAGGGATTTGTAGTATCGGGCATACCCAACCAATCGCATTGTTTCCCCCATTAGCTGTGCTATGCTCAGAAGCTCTTTATACACACACTCCCCCCCTCTCCCAAGCATTTTTATTCATTCCTCTGTATAAGTTGAGTATAGAGGGACCACCCCCACCTCAATTATGTTTCCATAATTTTCTTTAATTCTACACAATACGTTGCATTCTGACAACAATAATTCACCCCCTATCCATAGATAAGATAAGGGGTTTCGAGATTTACATTATTTACTTCCCATTTACTGCCCTTCACGTCCAGCATCACAAGCATTCACGATGGCATTGCAGCGTTTGGCCAGCTCACCAATTATTTTTAGCTGATCTTTTGTTTTCGGATTGGGTACTAATTTTGAACTGCTCAGGGATAATCGGAAGATCTTGAATACTCCATCGTTTGTACTTAGCATCGTAAGCATCCGGCTCAGCCAGGCCCAGCAAATGACCGATCGCCCACGTTACAATGTATTTCTCCCCTTCTAAATAGGTACGGTTATTTTTAGCACGCGGCTCCATAACAGCAGCAATCGTCCGTCCCATATCTGGTTTCTCAGCAATAATCAACGTCTTCATTCATTCCATTCCTTCCTGACGGCCTTCTGTTTCTCCTTCATGAACCATAAAATACATGGAACACAAATGAAAAACAGGTATTCCGGCCTCATGCAAAAGGAGCCTTCTCCATGGCGAAAGCTCCTTTGTAAATTCATTTCGTCTAGCGCTTCAACAATATACGTCTATTATACCATAGATATCATGGTTCTCTCAGGTCATGATTTTATGTATCCTCAGAAAAGATCATATCTTTCTCCTTTAAAGTAAATATGAAATTAGTAAAACCAAATCGAAACTACATTCAAAGCAAATTGAGTCATAATTATGTAAGTTAAAGTGACACATAATTAAGTCCCCTTTATTTTTTTGTTAAATAAATGTACGTTTTTCTATAAAAAAGCTACACATAGCCCTACTACTTATGTTATGATCACTGTAGATAACAACAAAAAGATTAAGTAATCAAATTAATGTCATATTATATAACATTCAAATAACAACATTATGTATAGCATTCTATAAATTCCGATTGAACAAGTAGTCTAAAGGTTTGAAACACAAATAAAGCCCCATCCTAAGATGGAGCCCTTACTTGATTTGTAACCTAAAATTTATAATTACACCAAAACGGTAGCACCCATGAGGTATTTATCAACCTCGCGTGCAGCCTCTCGGCCTTCATTAATAGCCCACACAACAAGACTTTGTCCGCGGCGCATATCACCGGCAGCAAAAACCTTATCCACATTCGTCACATATTTCCCATAACGTGCCTTAACGTTGGAGCGACGGTCCGTTTCCAAGCCGATTTCCTTCACAATTGTTTGCTCAGGTCCATCAAATCCAATCGCAATCAGTGCTATTTGTGCCGGGAATATGCGTTCCGTACCTGGAATTGGTTGATAGATTTTACGTCCTGTCTCATCAACAATACGTTGAATTTGAATGGTATGCAGTTCTTTCAGATTACCATTCTCATCACCCACAAATTTGGTTGTCATGATAGAGAACTCACGCGGGTCTTCCCCGAACAGTGCTTTGGCTTCCTCCTGTGCATAATCGAGAGAGTACACATTCGGAAACTGCGGCCAAGGATTCGCGATTGGATCACGTTCCAGTGGAGCTTTGGCATGTGTGCCAAATTGAGTGACACTCCGGCAACCATGCCGCAAGGAAGTAGCTACACAGTCCGAGCCTGTATCACCGCCACCGATAACAATAACGTCCTTGCCCTTGGAGGACAAATAGTTGCCGTCTTCGAGGTTGGAATCCAGATAACTTTTGATAGTGCCATTCAAATAATCCATAGCATAATGGACGCCGTTCAAATTGCTGCCTTCAATATTGAATTCTCTCGGCTTTGTAGATCCACCACACAGCACAACTGCATCATAATCAGCAATCAACTGCTCAGTGGGGATATCCTTGCCAATTTCTGTATTCGTGATGAATTGAATACCTTCAGCCTCCAACAAATCTACACGGCGCTGTACAACCTTCTTGTCCAGCTTCATGGATGGGATTCCGTACATCAGCAACCCGCCCACACGATCTGCACGCTCATACACAGTCACACTGTGCCCTGCTTTATTAAGCTGTGCTGCCGCTGCCAATCCCGCAGGACCTGAGCCAACAATAGCCACTCGTTTGCCTGTACGTTTTTCTGGCGGATTAGGAACAACCCAGCCTTCCTCAAAGCCTTTTTCGATAATCGCTTCCTCAATTGTCTTAATGGTAACAGACTGTCCGATAAGGCCTACAGTACATGAACCTTCACATGGTGCAGGACAGACACGCCCCGTAAATTCGGGAAAGTTATTCGTTTTGTGCAACCGCTCTAACGCTTCCTTCCACAAACCACGATAAACGAGATTGTTCCATTCCGGAATAAGATTATGAACCGGGCAGCCTAAAGTCGCTCCCATGAGATCCATTCCCGTATGACAATAAGGAGTTCCGCAGTCCATACAACGTGCCCCTTGGGTACGCAGCTCTTCTTCAGACATATGCTTATGGAATTCTTCCCAATCCTTAATACGCTCCGCCGGGTCCCGGTCTGCAGGAAGCTGTCGTGTGTATTCCATAAATCCAGTTGGTGTAGACATGTTACGTTCCCCCATCTCTTCGCTTATGAACCCCGATCATCCATTCAGAATTTAAGTCAAATTCGAACTTGTCTGTTTGTGTTATGAAAGGGTCTATTCTCGTTGAATTTGATTTATTGTATCACAATACAGCGTAAAAGTGATGAAAACTTATGCAACTTTCTGCATCAACAGCCAAAAGGATTTTTTATATGGTTTATTAATTTTTCAAATGAGTGGGGTCGGATACAGCCTATTCTTATTTCGTTCTCTCGTAAACAACAAAACGATACTCATAGGGATTTTTCTCATCCTTGATACCCGGGGTCTCACTGACTATATTCCAGCCCTTCCAATCCAGCTCAGGGAAGGTCGTATCACCTTCAAAAGTCTCCTCGATTCGAGTCACAATCAGCCGATCAGCATGTGGCCAAAACAGTGAATATATCTCCGCTCCGCCAATGACCATTAGCTCTCCGTCTTGCGCTAGCTGAAGCCCCTCTGCCAGTGTATGGATCACTTCCGCACCTTCCGCCTGGTAGTGCTCATCTCGAGTCAAGATGACGTTGCGTCGGTTAGGAAGGCTTTTCCCACCGAAGGACTCCCACGTTTTGCGTCCCATGAGTACCGTTTTATGCATCGTCTGCTCTTTGAAGAAGGCCATGTCTCTGGGAAGGCGCCAAGGAAGCTTATTATCCCGGCCAATCACACCATTTTGTGCCATAGCCCATATCATTGAAATGCCCATCTTTCCACCTCCTCTAGTCAGATGGCGACAGGCGCCTTGATCCCTGGGTGATGCTCGTAATTTTCAAAAACAAAATCCTCATAAGTGTAATCAAAAATGGATTCTGGCTTGCGCAGAATTTTCAACTGTGGCAAGGGATAAGGATCACGTTCCAACTGCGTATGCACTTGTTGTATATGATTTGAATAAATATGCACATCGCCGCCTGACCAAATAAACTCTCCCGGCTCCAAGCCGCACTGCTGTGCAACCATATGCGTTAGCAATGCATAACTAGCGATGTTAAACGGCAGCCCCAGGAAGGTATCCACTGAACGCATCGTCAACATACAGGAAAGCTTTCCTCCAGCTACGTAGAACTGGAATACAAAATGACATGGCGGCAACTTCATAGATTCAATTTCAGCCACATTCCATGCACTGACGATATGTCTACGTGAATCCGGATTGTTTTTGATAGCCTCAATGACATTCGCAATTTGGTCAATATGTTGTCCGTCCTTTGTCTCCCAAGCACGCCATTGCGACCCATATACTGGCCCCAGATTCCCCTGCTCGTCTGCCCATTCATCCCAAATGCTAACCCCGTTCTCCTTGAGATAAGCAATATTGGTATCCCCTCGCAAAAACCATAATAGCTCGTGTATAACGGATTTCAAATGCACTCTTTTAGTCGTCACCAGCGGGAAGCCCTTGGCCAGATCAAAACGAAGCTGTCTTCCAAAAACAGAAATTGTTCCCGTCCCTGTCCGATCCTCTTTCTCCACTCCGTTCTCTAAAATATCCTCTAGCAATTCCAAATAGTTGCGCACGTTGTTTCTCTCCTTTGAGCATGAATAAAAAACAGCATCGTCGATTTTTAATTTTGAAACATTTGAAATTTCTCAATCTGCACCATTATCTATATTTAGTTTATCATGTACGGTACTTTGTTGACCATGTACTGTGTGAATTTTCATGTTAGCCCGATAATGTTAAAGTTAAAAAAAAGAGGCAAGGAGCGCAGATAAGCGCTCCTTGCCTCTTTTTTCATGTATGAAAACCAAAAACAAGATGAGTGAAATGGAATGGAATTAGCGACGTGGTGCCAATGCATGGATCGGATGACCCATTACGACTTCCGCTGCTTCCATCACGAGTTCGCCCAGTGTAGGGTGAGCATGGATAGTCAGGGAGATATCTTCGAGTGTAGCACCCATTTCAATCGCCAGACCCAGCTCAGCAATCAGGTTGGAAGCTTCCAAACCTACGATTTGCGTACCCAGGACCAGACCTGTATCTGCGTCAGCAACGATTTTTACAAAGCCTTCAGCAGCGTTCAGGGAAACAGCACGGCCGTTTGCTCCATAAGAGAACTTGCCAACTTTGACATTGTAGCCTTTTTCTTTGGCTTGTGCCTCTGTGTAGCCTACGCTAGAGCATTCTGGATCTGTGAACACTACAGCCGGAATACATTTGTAGTCTACAACAGATGGTTGGCCTGCGATTGCTTCAGCAGCTACTTTACCTTCATATGAAGCTTTGTGAGCCAGAGCAAGACCAGGAACAATATCGCCAATTGCGAAGATGTGAGGGATGCTAGTGCGTCCTTGGTGGTCAACTTTCACCAATCCACGTTCATCTAGTTCTACACCAATCAGATCCAGACCCAGTTCTCCGTCTGTATTTGGACGACGTCCAACAGTGACCAGCAGGTACTCAGCAGTTACTTCTTTGCTTTCACCGTTAACAGAGAATTTCACTGTTACATCTTTATCAGTTTGTTCCGCACTTTCCGCTTTAGCGCCAGTGAAAATTTCGATACCTGTTTTCTTCATGCTTTTCGCAACGATGGAAGTCATATCTTTGTCAAAGCCAGGAAGAACAGTATCCATACCTTCAATGATCGTTACTTTGGAACCGAATTTGGAATACATTTGTCCAAGCTCTGCACCAATGTATCCACCACCGATAACGATCAGGCTTTTCGGGATTTCAGGCAGGTTCAATGCTTCTGTAGAGGACAGAATGCGTCCGCCAAATGGGAATGGCTTCAATTCGATAGGACGGGAACCTGTTGCGATAATTGCATTTTTAAAACGGTAACGTGGTGATTCATGTTCGTTGAATACACGCGCTTCGTTTTCATTGATAAACATACACTCACCATTGAAAACTTCAACTTTGTTACCTTTGAGCAAGCCGCTTACGCCGCCTGTCATTTTCTTAACAACACCGTTTTTAAATTCTTGTGTTTTAGCGAAATCAACTTTTACATTTTCAGCTGTAATACCGAAAGTTTCGCCATGTTTAGCTGCTTCGTATTGATGAGCCGCAGAGATCAAAGCTTTGGATGGAATACATCCACGGTTCAGACAAACACCGCCCAGCTCAGATTTATCAACGATCAATACGCTTTGTCCCAATTGTGCGGCACGGATGGCAGCTACATAGCCGCCAGGACCCGCACCGATAACCAATGTGTCAATATCCAGAGAAGCGTCTCCTACTACCATTGATTACACCTCCATTACAAGCAGCTCAGGGTTAGCGAGCAGCTGTTTAATATAGTTCATGAAGTTTTGAGCAGTTGCACCGTCAATAATACGGTGGTCAAAGCTCAGGGAAAGGGCCATTACTGGAGCGGCAACAATTTCACCGTTTTTCACGACTGCTTTTTCACTGATGCGGCCAGTACCCAAAATTGCAACCTCAGGGAAGTTGATGATTGGAGTAAAGAACATACCGCCTGCGGAACCAATGTTAGTGATGGAAATCGTGCTTCCTCTCATTTCATTGGCAGCCAATTTTCCATCGCGACCGCGTACAGCCAGATCACGGATAGAATCAGCGATCATCCAGATGCTCTTACGATCAGCATCTTTGATAACAGGAACGATCAAGCCGTTGTCTGTATCTGTAGCGATACCGATGTTGTAGTATTTTTTGTAGACAATTTCGTTAGCTTCTTCGTCGATCGAGGCATTCAAAGCCGGGAATTGACGGGAAGCAGCAACCAAAGCTTTTACGATGAATGGCAGGTAAGTTACTTTGGTGCCTTTCTTCTCTGCAATTGGTTTCATGCGAGTACGGAAAGCAACCAGCTCAGTTACATCCACTTCGTCCATAATTGTAACGTGTGGAGCTGTGTAAGCCGATTTAACCATCGCATTGGAAATAGCTTTACGGATACCTTTAAATGGTACGCGCTCTTCCTCAGCACGCGGATCTGCAGCTGGTGCGGATGGTGCTGCTGCTTTCGCTTCTTTTTTAGCTGGCTCTTGCGCTTTTGCAGCTTCTTTTGCTACTGGTGCAGCCACTTGGCCTCCGCCATTTTTGAAAGCTTCTACATCTTCTTTAGTGATTTTACCATTTTTACCGGAGCCACTCACTTGAGCAATGTTAACACCTTGCTCACGAGCAAATTTACGTACGCTAGGAGTAGCTAATACGTCTTTGTTTGAAGCAGCAGGTGTTACACCTGGTTTCGTGTTCGCTCCACCTTTTGCAGCATCCTCTTCTTGTTTAACAGCAGCTGGTGCTTCTTCTTGCTCTGGAAGTTCACCTTCAGCAGCAATGACAGCCACAACTTGACCTACGTTGAAAATGTCTCCGTCTTTGGCAAATACTTCTTGTACCGTACCATTAACCGGACATGGAACTTCAACTACAGCCTTGTCGTTTTGTACTTCCATGATGATATCATCATCAGTTACTTTGTCGCCGGGTTTGATATGCATCTTGATGATTTCACCTTCGTGCAGACCTTCGCCCAGCTCTGGGAATTTATATTCAAATCTAGCTGCACCTGCAGCTCCGCTTTGTGCGGCAGCACTTGGCTCAGGGCTAGCAGCTGGTGCTTCTGGTGCATCTTCTTGCTCAGGAAGTTCTCCTTCTGCGTCGATGACAGCCACGACTTGACCTACGTTGAAAACGTCTCCGTCTTTGGCAAATACTTCTTGTACTGTACCATTAACCGGACATGGAACTTCAACTACAGCCTTATCGTTTTGTACTTCCATGATGATATCATCATCAGTTACTTTGTCGCCGGGTTTGATGTGCATCTTGATGATTTCGCCTTCGTGAAGACCTTCACCCAGCTCCGGAAATTTATATTCAAATTTTGCCACGTTTAAAACCTCCCAAATTTACGGTGTGCTTTAATTAAAATTCCATTACTTTATTAACCGCATCAATGATACGTGTTGGCGTTGGCAACCAAGTATCTTCAATTTGAGCAAATGGATAAACGGTATCCGGACCTGCTACACGCAGAACTGGCGCTTCCAGATGCAGGATTGCTTTTTCGTTAATTTGTGCAATAACTTCAGCAGCCACACCTGCGCTCTTTTGCGCTTCTTGAACAACGATCGCACGGTTCGTTTTTTGAACGGAAGCAACAATGGTATCAATGTCAATCGGGCTGATTGTACGCAAATCAATGATTTCCACTTTAATACCCTTTGTTTTTTCCAGCTCTTCAGCAGCCTTAACCGAAGTGTGTACCATCATACCGTAAGTAATGATCGTCACATCGGAACCTTCACGAACTACATTTGCCTTGCCTAGTTCAACTGTGTAATCATTCTCAGGAACTTCAGCACGGAATGCATGGTACAGGTTCAAATGCTCCATGAAAAATACTGGGTCGTTATCACGAATAGACGCGATCATAAGACCTTTAGCATCGTAAGGGTTGGAAGGAACAACAACCTTAATACCTGGTGTTTGAGTCAAAAGACCTTCCAGGGAGTCTGTGTGCAGCTCAGCTGCTTTAACGCCGCCACCGAAAGGTGTACGGAATACGATTGGAGAATTGTAACGTCCACCGGAACGGTAACGCATACGGGATGCTTGAATTGCCATTTGATCGAGCGCTTCAAAGATAAAGCCTACGAACTGGATTTCAGCTACAGGGCGGAAGCCTTGGATACCCAGACCGACAGCAAGACCCCCGATTGCGGATTCCGCCAGCGGAGTATCGAATACACGTTCTTCGCCAAATTCTTTTTGCAGACCTTCTGTAGCGCGGAATACGCCACCTACATGACCTACGTCTTCACCGAAAAGCAGGACGTTAGGGTCGCGTTTCAACTCTACGCGCAGTGCGTCACGAATCGCTTCTTTCATGTTCATTTGTGCCATTTGCTTCATTTCCTCCTTAAACATTGACAGATCAGTTTCAGTTCAGGTCAATCGAAAAACAGACCGGATCGGGTTGCCGCCCGGTCTCTTTCAAATTCAATTATTTAAAATCAGCTTTTTGCTCTTCCAAGTGCTTAGGCGTAGTTTCGAACATACTATCGATCAAGCCAGGAATTGTCATTTTTTCTGTTTTCTCAGCTTTTTTGATCTCTTCGTTGACTTTTGCCTTAGCTTCTTCTTTTACGCGAGCTGTATCTTCTTCAGTCCAAAGACCTTTTTTCTCAAGGTATTTCGCAAAGCGGGCAATTGGATCTTTCGCATTCCATTCGCCTTCTTCTTCTTTAGAACGATATTTCGTCGCATCATCAGAAAGGGAATGTGGACGGAAACGGTAAGTAACCGCTTCAATCAATGTTGCACCTTCGCCATTACGTCCACGCTCTGCAGCTTCTTGAACAGCTTTAATAACGGCAAGCACGTCCATACCGTCAATTTTCACGCCTTTAATACCAGCAGCTACTGCTTTATGAGCGATCGAAAGAGCAGCCGTTTGTTTTGAGAATGGCGTTGTGATCGCGTAACCATTATTTTGCACAAAGAAAATAACTGGCAACTTGTATACACCAGCGTAGTTCAGACCTTCGTAGAAATCACCTTCGGAAGAACCGCCGTCGCCTGTATATGTAATGACGACTTGTTTTTGTTTTTTCAGTTTGTAGCCCATTGCAATACCCATAGCGTGCAGAATTTGCGCACCAATGATGATTTGCGGCATCAATACGTTAACACCGTCCGGTATTTGACCACCATGTTGATGGCCACGGGAATACAAGAAAGCTTGATATAATGGCAGGCCATGCCAAACGAGTTGCGGAATATCTCGGTAGCCTGGTGCAATAAAGTCTTCTTTTTGGAGCGCAAATTCGCTACCAACCATTGTTGCTTCTTGTCCGGATACCGGAGCGTAGAAGCCGAGACGTCCTTGACGGCCCAAGTTAACAGCACGGTCATCCCAAGTACGTGTAAATACCATACGATACATAATTTCTTTCAATTGATCATCTGTAAGTTTAGGCAATTTATCTTTATTGATAATTTCACCATCCGGAGAAAGCACGGACAGAGCCTCAACTTCCTCTGTGTAAACTTCATAAGGAACCTTGCTCATTTTCTTCACCTCAACAAAAAAATTTGAATATCAAGTTCCGCTGTTATAGGATTATTATACACCTGTTATATCGCTCGCGTCAAAGATTTAGTTATTTTTTTTGAGTTTGGCACATTTTTGTGTATGTAACAGGGTGAGTTTTTTACTATAACAGCTTAGTACATGATTGAAATTTTAAACATCTATTGCAATCAGGGTAATCTTAACTTATTGTGATCCTTAATGCAAAATAATACCCAAGAAAGGTGACGAAAAATGACGGATTCTCGGTATTTAAAACGAACCATCCTTAAAGACGAAGTAGAGAGCCGCTTACTTGGCGAAACCCGCACTCTCCGGATTTATTTGCCGCCCGGCTATAATGAAATATTGAGCTACCCGGTTGTCTACTGTCAGGATGGAGAGGAATTCTTCAATTTTGGACGCATTGCAACACACGCCAACCGGCTCATACTGGATGAAGGCGTAGAACCCTTCATTATTGTAGGCGTGGAAGTGAACACCAAGATCAGAACTCAGGAGTACGCTCCCTTCGGTAATCGTTTTGCGGCATACACTGCCTGTTTTGCAGAAGAGATTATTCCCTATGTGGAACAAAAGTATCCTATAAGAAAAGATGCAGCGTCCCGCATTCTGGCTGGAGATTCACTGGGTGGCAGTGTGTCTCTGCACTTGGCACTGTTGTATCCCGAGCTGTTTAACCGCATTATTAGTCTCTCAGGTGCCTACTATGAAGCTTCGCAAGAAATTATTGCCCGTGAGAAAGAACTGTCTCATCTGCGTGTTTGGATGACAGTTGGCCTTCAGGAAGATGCTTTTGAGAGTGATACCGGCATTTACAACTTTGTAGAACTGAACCGACAATGCGCAGATTTGCTGCGCGAACGGAACGCCGAAGTTTCTTATCGTGAAAAGGATGGCAAACATTTGTGGGGCTTTTGGCAAAACGAGCTGCCTGACGCGCTAATGTATTTTTTGGATCACGCCTGAATAATAAAGATCCTGGGCAACAATGAGGAATGGAGCATTGACCTTCGAGGTCATAAGTCTCTTTCCTCTTTCTCGTATTTTGGTTGCGCTTTCAAAAATGTATAACGAAAAACGGCAATGATTGCCGTTATCTATCGTTCACATTATAGCTTTTCTTCTATGATCATGTCCAGCAAGGCATTGCATCCAGCGTCCATTAATCGATAGGTCTCTTCAAAATTTCCAGTAAAATACGGGTCAGGTACTTCTCTTAACGTTTCTTGAGGAAGCAAATCCATGAATTTTAGAATATCAGCATCTGCTCCACCTGTAAGTTTGCGCATGTTTCGTTCATTAGAGTCATCCATGCACACAATATAGTCAAACGCATCAAAATCACGTTCTGTTATTTGCCGTGCCTGTATGCCTTGCTCGCTAATTCCGTGTAGCTTAAGTTGCTTTAGCGTTCCCTCATGCGGAGGATTTCCAATATGCCAGTCGCCTGTTCCAGCCGAGTCCACCTGGATTTCTGCGTCTAGTCCCCGTTCCTTTACCTTATGTCTCAGTATGGCCTCCCCCATCGGAGAGCGGCAAATATTGCCCAAACACACAAACAAAACGTTAATCATTTCATTCCCCTTCCTATTCACGTTACACTTCTTTTTCTGTTCCATTGTAGCCAGGTCCTCCAAAATTGTGCAAGCCATATTTAAAGCGGTATACTTAAAATGAGCGTATATATGGGACCGTATACAGAAAGAAAGGATGTTGGACATGACGAAAAAACGAGCCATTGTATTTTCAGGCGGTCGTCTTATTGAAAAAGATTTACAACAAATACAACCCGATGATTTTATTATAGGTGCAGATAAAGGCGCTCTTTTTCTGATAAAGCACGGTGTTACACCACATGTCTCTGTAGGAGATTTTGATTCGATTACACCTGAGGAACAAGAACAGGTAAAATCAGCAAGCCAACGTATGATTGCCTGCGATCCAGTACATAAGGACTTAACTGATACAGAGCTTGCTTTAGAAATTGCTATGGAAGAACAAGCAGATCATGTACTCTTGCTCGGTGTTACTGGCACTCGAATGGACCACACCTTAGCCAATGTTCAAATATTAGTACGGGCCATGCAGCATCACATTAGTTGCGCTATCATGGACGAACATAATTTTATTGAGCTCACCGGATCAACGCTGGAAATCCAGCCTATGGGCTATACATATACATCGCTCATTCCTTTGACCCCCGAAGTAACAGGTATAGAACTGGAAGGATTTATGTATCCACTTCACAATGCCACCCTCAAAATGGGACAATCACGTGGTGTAAGTAATAAGCTAACAGCTGAAAAAGGCACGATCTCCATCAAAAGTGGTCTGCTACTGGTTATTCAAAGTAAAGATTAATTATGACATTGTTGTAACTATTACAAAGACTGTTCAACCACCCAAAACCCTTATTAATCAAGGGTTTTTCCGTTTACCCATGTTCAAGAATCCATTTATTTTTTACAAATTGTAATTTTTAATCGTTTTTTAATAATCACGATGTATGCCTTGTCCCACAAGCATTTGAGCATAGTTTTCCAACTATTAGGCGGCTTCAAAACTGTTATACTCAACGCTGTCAGTTAGTTAGCAACTCAGCAAAATATTGCACAAATCATTTTTTGGAGGTACTTACAACATGAATATGCATAAAATCATAAAAAAGGTAATTATCGCAGGAGTCGCTGCCACGATCGGCTTTGGTACTTTTGCCATTGAGGGAACAAATACAGCACAAGCTGCTACTGTTACTACTTCTGTAGGTCAAAAAGTAATTGACTACGGTAAAAAATATATGGGTACTCCTTATAAGTTTGGAGCTTCCACCAGCACCACCCGCAATTTTGACTGTTCTTCTTTCATGAAGCACATTTTCAAAAAATACGGAGTCGATTTGCCGCGCACTTCTGTTGAACAGTCTAAAGTCGGACACGCCGTATCCAAGTCTAATTTGAAAAAAGGAGACCTAGTGTTCTTTTCAAGCGGTAGCCGTGCCACAGGACATAACATTACTCACGTAGCAGTCTATATGGGCGGGGGTAAAATTTTACACACCTATGGTGCACCTGGGGTGACCATCTCTGATTTGAACTCTGGCAACTGGAAAAGAACATACATTAAAGCACGTCGCGTGCTGTAATGTAAAACTCATTTGAAATAGGTAAGCCGGGACGAAAACGTTCCGGCTTTTTATATCATTTATGCTGATTAAATTGCTTCGGTTGGCGTTCTGAGTGAGTAGCCAATCCCTCGTTCGGTTCGAATCATTTTAAACTTTTGTCCCTTATCTACTTTAACCCTCAAATGTCTGATGTACACGTCTACTACGTTCGTATCAGCGATATAATCATGTTTCCAAACATCCTTTAATATTTGCTGCCTGCTACAAACTTGGTTAAGATGTATTGCCAGATGCAGCAAAAGATCGAATTCTTTCGGAGTTAATTCCAGTTTTCGCTCCCCTCTCCTCACCGTTCTGCTTGCCGTGTCTATATGTAAATCTCCTGCTTCGATTGCCCTCTTCACATCACGTTCTACACCGAAAATTCGTAATAAATTAGCTATTCTAGCCTGAAGAACTCTAGGATAGAAGGGCACTACCATTACATCATGTGCTCCTTGTTCAAAGCAGGAAACAATATGTGCCTCCTCATTTGAAGAAATCATTGCAAGGATCGGTACATGAGGATAGCTCTGCTGCAAAATGCGAATCAAGCCTTCAGCACCATCCCGTTCATCTTTAACGTTCAGGAGTAGCAGACTTACAGGATTCTGAGCTGTATAAGAGTTTGCATCCGACAAATTGCGAACATGAACCACCTGATAACCTGCCTGCTCCAATGGACGAACGATTACAGCGGGCGCTTCATTTTCATCCACAAGTACAATTAACGGGCTCATCTTTTCACCCACCTAATTTGGACATCGCATTACATATTTGGATACGAACAAGTTTGTTATAAGCCATTAAACATATTTGTATTAGTGTAACAAAAAAGCAGAAAATCATTCTCTGAAGAATGGCTTTCTGCTTTTTTGTTTATATTGTTTTTAGCCCAAATAGCGATGATACAGACTTCTTGCTGTCGCCACGTCCTTTGTCCCATGAATCAATGCTCTGCCATCCGCAAAAACAACCAAGCGATGCTCGTCTACACTAAAGGAAACCAGATACGAATTCCACTCTACGTTCCCCTCGCTCAATGCTGCAAATCTATCTGCTATCTCTGCGAGATCTAGATGTGCCCGGTTCGCGGGTCTGATTTGAACGGTCTCCCTGCCGCACAAAATATCTGTTTTCTGCCGATGAGAGACCGATAAATAGGGATACGTCGGTTGGCTACCGCAAGAAGGACAATTCGCCTTTTTAAGACGATCCACTGCTATTGCTACATACTCATTTTTCCACAAATCAAACGAAAGTAATTTCCCTCTCAAGTCCTCGGGATACCCACCAAGAAGTTTGAAAGCTTCTGTAGTCTGATTAGCCGTGACCATTTGTACGGCCTGCGGAATAATGCCGGCCGTATCACAAGTCTCCCCTCCAAACGGTACAGTTCCCATCAGACAATGTAGACAAGGCGTTTGACCCGGTAAAAAAGTGTAAGTTACACCGTAGCTGCCCACACATCCTCCATAAATCCAAGGAATACGATGCTTGAGTGCCATGTCATTCATAAGAAGCCGGGTATCGAAGTTATCGGTTGCGTCCATCATGAGATCCACTCCCTGGATTAACTCCTCCAGCTCTTCTACCCCAACATCCAAGACATGTGCATGTATGACTGTTTCCGAATTGATATCCTTTAATCTTCGCTCGGCAGCTACTGCTTTGGGACACCTTTGCGCAGCATCACTTTCCTGAAAAAGCTGCTGGCGCTGCAAATTGCTCCATTCCACATAATCCCGGTCTACGAGACTTACCGTACCTACGCCTCCACGAACTAGCGTTTCTGCAATACCTGTACCCAACGCTCCAACGCCTATGATTAGTACATGAGAGGAAGCAAGCCGGCGTTGTCCTGTCGGTCCAAAGGGTGCAAACCTTTCCTGTCTGGAATAACGGTCACTTTGTGGTGGTTCAGCACCGGATTTTTCAGTTATCCTCATCCCTGAACCATACCTTCTACCGGACTGCTTGCTGAAGCATAGCGTTTTACAGGAATCATCCCTGCCTCAAAACCATATCTACCTGCACGTACAGCCAGCTTCATGGCCTCAGCCATTTTTACAGGATCCTTCGCTCCCGAGACAGCTGTATTCAGCAAAACACCATCTGCTCCCAACTGCATTGCCATTGCTGCGTCACCAGGTGAGCGAATACCAGCATCGACAATGACCGGAACTTCCGCTTGTTCAATAATCAACTCTAATGAAAATGGATTGAGCAACCCATGTCCTGTACCAATGGGTGACGCCCCAGGCATAACGGCATGTACTCCAAGCTCTTGTAACCTCTTCGCTAGTATCACATCATCCGATATGTAGGGCAGTACAACAAAGCCTTCCTCTAGCAGCTTTTCACTAGCTTTCAACGTTTCAAAAGGGTCAGGCAACAGCGTCTTGCTATCCCCAATGACCTCCACCTTAATCATATCGCACAAGCCGGAGGCTTTTGCCAACTTGGCAATACGGATGGCCTCTTCTGCTGTAGTTGCTCCTGCTGTGTT
The DNA here is from genome assembly GCF_050516475.1 of Paenibacillus ottowii. Lineage (NCBI taxonomy): Bacteria > Bacillati > Bacillota > Bacilli > Caryophanales > Paenibacillaceae > Paenibacillus > Paenibacillus ottowii. The sequence goes on from NZ_CP191577.1 coordinate 5,310,118, forward strand.
GGGAAGAAGTGTATACCGGCTCAAATCCAACGTATCGAGAAAATGCTGCTTGTCTCGTTCCTCCAAATTAAGTCTGCGTACGGCGAACGTTAATATTTCCGTCTCAGCAGCCTCTACAGCTTGGGATTGGATGTCCAGATCCGAGAATTTCCCTGTTCCCAGTAACAGCCTAGAGGTAAAAGATGCTTTTCCAATGGTTAACATGATCAACCGCCTCCTACAAAATGTACAATTTCCAAGCAATCTCCATCCTTAAGTACCGTTTCATGATGATCTTCACGGGTCAATATATGCCGATTCAGCTCCACCACTACGGTTTTCACCTTTAGATCAAGTTCATGCAGCAACTGATCCACACGAGTGATCCGATTAGAAACGGTCATGCTCTGTCCGTTAATGGTCAGCTTCATAAACTTTCCTCCTTGAGAAGTTCAGAAGAAAATTTGCTTATTCCAAGTTCAGCCACATCAGCCCCTTTAAGCATAGCGGCCATCGCTCGCCCAGTCGCATCACTAAGCAGGACACCGTTGCGATAATGCCCGACTGCAGCATAGGCGCCCTCCACTCCAGGAACAGGGCCAATAAAAGGCCGCTCCGCTGCTGCCTGCGGACGCAAGCCCGCCCAAGCACGTATAAAAGAAGCTTCGTGTACACGCGGTAACCAAAACGATGCACGTTCCAACAGTCCCTTTAATCCACCCGCGGTCACCTCTTTGTCATATTGATGTGGAAGACTCGTGGCGCCAATCCAAAGCTCGTTATTCTGTTTAGGTACGAGGTAAACATCATCGGCATAAATAGTATAATCCAACGGATGATCTTTCAAAGATACAGCTACCGCTTCGCCCTTAACCGGATAAAGTGGATAATCAAATCCAATCTGCTCTAACAATTTTAAGCTGTCCAAACCTGCAGCAATCACGACCTGATCGCAGGAAAAGAAACCAATGTCCGTTCGCGCACCGCAAACTCGACCGTCCTGTATAACCAGTTCCTCAGCTTGAGTTCCAGACCATATTGTTGCCCCCAGCACCGCAGCTGCCCCTGCATAAGCACGGCAAAGCTGGACAGGGGCCACTTGTGTCTCCTTCGAACGATAGATAGCCCCAATTACTTGATCTGCCAAGCCCGGAATCCGTCGCGCCAGTTCCTTGGCATCCCACCAAACGGGACAATCATCCTCTCGCATCTTAGCAGCATTCCAGCGTTTTTGGCCCTCTGCTTCCGAACGAAAAGGAGTCACAAAGCCTTCTGTACGAAATTGCACTGAAATACCCGATAAACGCTCCAAATCACTGACAAGTTCAGGGAATGCATCCCGACTTGCACGGGCAAATCGTGCCAGTTCAAGGTCTGTGAACTCTTCACTTTCCGCTGCCAGCATTCCCACCGCTGCTCCTGATGCTCCCTCACCGGGGATCCATCGTTCCAGCATAATTGTACTTCGTCCCTCCTTGGCCACATGATAAGCAATGGAACTGCCGATCACTCCTCCACCTATGACCAAACATTCAGCGTGTGCTATCGCTTTGGTCTCTGTATGTGTCTCTGACATTTATCCCCTGTCTCCTATCTGGTGAGTATTCAACTTTCTTTAGTCCGTTTTCTAGCTTCAGATTCGAGAATTACAAGATCCACCATTCGCCTATATTCCATCGCTGCTGCAATGGGGGACTCAGCTTCCCAAATACCAGACATCACGGCAATTCCGCTTGCTCCGGCATGATAAAGCTCTGGAACATGGTGCGGTTGTATGCCGCCGAGCGCAATCACCGGAATGTCCGACAATCCGCATATGCGTTCTAGCTGTGCTATCCCCCGTGGTACAAGTCCGGCCTTGCAAGAGGTCTCATATACATGACCATACAGTACATAGTCCGCTCCTGCCTGCTCGGCAGCCTGTACCTCCTCCAATGAATGAACAGATACTCCACAGCGTGTGCCCTCTAGCAGTAGACTTTTTGCATCTACTACAGATAACCCATTAGCCGGTAGCTGGACAGCTCCTGCCAAGGTAAGTAAAGCTACGTCCACACGATCATTTACTACAATTTTCTGCAAAGGAACTTTCTGCTCCAGCATGCTACGAGTCAAAGAAAGCAAAGCAGACGCGCCTTTCTGTTTTGAACGTACGTGTACATAGTGAATGTAAGGATAAATAGCGGCAGCCACTTGAGGGACATCTACACAGGACACACTTTCCATCGTGATTACGTGTAATTCGATTTCAATTTCACCTCACTTGAGCTAAAAAATATAATCGTATTAGCTGAACTTATATTGTTGCAGCTCCATATAGGTAATATCATACAGAGCTAGCCACATGTGCCAGCAATAATGAAAGGAGACCATATGTAAATTCGTCTACGGAAGATCGAACTAATGAAAAGAACGAAACACAAAAAACCACTTCCCTAAGGAAGTGGTTAGACGAACGTTCAAAATCAAACGGACTAATATATCCGTAAACGTATATCGTTCCCCGCACGAACAAAAGTAAAGAGCGTCTCTTGTTTGTACGGTGCTCACTTCCCTACGCTGGCATAACCCAGATCAGGTACAAAGGGTCCGAAATCCATTTATTCCGTCTCAGCCGCATGGGCGGCTCCCCTAGTGTGACTATTTTATTGTATCAGCTAAGGATAGCTTAGCATATTTTCCTAATTCTGCAAACCCTATATTGTGTGAAATATGCCAGAACTGGATTTTAGTTTACTTTACTAGACCACTCTTCCACATTCCACGTTTTGGTTACCCAATCTTCGTAAAAGTCCGGTTCGTGGGATACAAGCAATACGGTCCCTTTGTATTCCTTCAATGCGCGTTTCAATTCATCCTTTGCTTTGACGTCCAAGTGGTTGGTAGGCTCATCAAACAGTACCCAGTTGCTCTCACGCATTAATAGTTTACAAAGACGGACTTTAGCCTGCTCTCCACCACTAAGCGCAGATAGAGGCCGTGTGATATGCTCATTCTTCAAACCGCAGCGTGCCAAATGCGCTCGTACTTCATGCTGATTCAAATGTGGGAATTCATTCCACACATCGTCAATCGGCGTAATTTTTCCAGCCTTTACTTCCTGCTCAAAATAAGCAGGCTGCAAGAAATCACCTTGATAGGTTTTTCCGCTGATTGGCGGAATTTTTCCCAAAATGGTTTTGAGCAACGTAGACTTCCCGACCCCATTGCAGCCGACAATTGCAATCTTTTCGCCACGTTCGATCGTCATGGACATTTTAGGCAGAAGGGCATGTGTATAACCAATTTCAAAATCAATACCCTCAAAAACCGTTTTCCCACTCGCACGGGCTTCTTTGAATTGAAAGGTTGGCTTTGCAGCTTCTTCAGGCTTATCAATACGTTCGATCCGGTCAAGCTGCTTTTCACGGCTTTTTGCTCGGCCTGATGTAGATGCGCGCGCTTTATTGCGCTGAATAAAATCTTCCTGTTTCTTAATATATTCCTGCTGCTTCTCATATGCATCAATATGCTGGGCTTTGTTCAGATCCGCCATTTCAAGAAACTTTTCATAGTTAGCTGAATAACGGGTCATCTTAGCGAATTCAAGATGGTAGATGACATTAACGACTTGGTTCATAAATTCAGTATCATGTGAGATTAGGATAAAAGCATAAGGATAATCCTTCAAATATCTCGTAAGCCATTCAATATGCTCCACATCCAAATAGTTGGTAGGCTCATCCAACAGCAATACATTCGGCTTTTCCAACAGCAACTTAGCAAGCAGGACCTTTGTCCGTTGTCCACCACTAAGTGCAGCTACATCCCGATCCAGTCCTATGGCAGAAAGCCCTAGTCCATTCGCCATTTCTTCAACCTTCACATCAATGAGATAAAAATCCCCCATATCCAGTTGCTCTTGAATTTCTCCCATCTGTTCCAGCAGGACTTCCAACTCTTCGGGAGAAGCATCTCCCATTTTGTCCGTAATCTGCATCATTTCCTTTTCCAGCTCCAACAGAGGAAGAAAAGCATCTTTTAATACATCACGTACTGTTTTACCTGGTGTCAGCTTGGTGTGCTGATCTAGATAACCATAACGCACACGTGGAGTCCATTCCACTCTGCCTTCATCCTTAAGCAATTTTCCAGTCAGAATGTTCATGAGTGTCGATTTACCAACACCGTTAGCTCCTACCAATCCTACACGTTCCCCCGCAAGCAATCGAAAGGAAACATTTTTAAATAATGCACGGTCCCCAAAGTTGTGGGATACATTTTCTACAGTCAATAAACTCATAAGCTGTTTTTGGCTCCTTATTGTCATCGGCGCTGCCGACTGTTCTTATATAATACATTTGATTTCTTTCAAAGCTTTATTGTAGCACATCCGGCAACCTTATCGGAATATGAAAACAGCGAATTTTAAGGTTTTCATATGGATTAGTCTAAAAAGAAAACCAGCAAATGTTTGTCAAGGGGTGCCTTGTCTATTCCTCTATCACTTATAGCTTGCGTACCCGTATCACCCCGAAACAAGCAGTATGAGTATTCATAGGTGCTTTGATTATCTGGAAGCTTATAGATGTAGTACTCTCAACTATGACACTAATCGAAATTGATCTTTTAGTGAGTTCTTCCTCGGGGTTAGCTATCATCAGTATAATCAACCCAGTAAGTTGATAAGTCAAATAGCCACCAGTATTACTTCACAAGAAAAGGGCGACTAGGAGTGTCCGGAACATCCATTTTCCTAATGTGGGAACTGACATAGGCAGATGCGCATATAATTTCTAAAAGCTAACATCAGGAGGAACAAACTAGTATCAAGTACCTTCTTACTGGGGGAATTCATATTATATGTGGGCCGATTTTGTACCGATCTGGAACACAGGTTTTCAAAAACAATACAAATGAAAGGAAGCGGTATAAGGGGAGCGGTAACGATAAATTCTTCTACAGTGAATTGATCAATTTGGCTCCCTTACAGGAGCAGATGGCTATTTTCTGAAAGTCAGTACCATTCCATATCAATTGGATGCTGAATATTATCCTTATATTCATCCACATAAAGTTGGCCGTTGCTGCCTTTAACGACGTAGAATACGTCCTCTAACTTTTTGCCGCGTGTTTTGAGTTGGGAGTTCATCCAGGATTCAGAAAAATGGTTACAGTCTAAATTGCCATGCAAAAGCTATCCGTCGATTACAAGCTCAATTGGGAGCTGTGGGGCATTGCCTGCATTCAACTGCAGGTCTTTTAATGTCACGGTTTTGCAGTTCCTTCTTTTAGGCAGATAGTTTTCCGTTAATCTCAAGTAGGGCATACTCACTTCTTCTATATTAAAATATCTTTCTCACTAAGCTGCTGATTTGTTGTCAGCAGAAAATAAAGGATTAGACTGGAGTCGTTGATATTACGCAATTTTAGAATTGAAGAATCGTCAACTTTTGAAGAATAAGAGTTTTAGACTGTCCCAAAAAAGAAGCAGCGGCGAACTAAGACTTGATAAATAAAGTCTTAGACTGCCGCTGTTATCATTCATTCAACTATCGTTCCCAGTAGCGTAACATTCGTTGTAGTTACAATTGAGCCTTTAATCTCCGCTTATTGGACAATATTACATATCCTAATGAAAAAAGAACTCCAAGCGGCCTTCGATGCAGATTCCAATCGGAATTATAAGCGTTCATTAATTCTGGTCAACAATTCCTTCAAGGTTTTCTTCTCCTCTTCGGTAAGGACTTGAACGATTTCGTCCTCCACCTTTTGGAAGGAGTCATTAAATTCTTCAATCAACTCAACGGCCTTTGGTAAAACATAAATATTTTTTTGTCGTTCATTATTGGCTGGGATTTTACGCTCGATAAATCCTCTTTGCTCAAGACCTTGAAGCACACTTGTAATGCTAGCCCCACGCAGATGGAACCGATCAGCAAGCTCCCTCTGAATCAATCCAGTCTCTTGATTCTCGTAAATATACAAAATTATTTTTCCTTGTTGAGCGGTTAATCCTAACTCTTTTATACTACCGTCCGCTTTTTTCTTTAACTTAAGGCCAATAACCTGAAACAAATCCAGATAAGGCGTATACTTGCGAGGCTTCATGATTGTACCTCCCCATATTGTTAGAAAGCTAACTGTAAGTAAATAAACTATACAGAGATCTAACTTTCGTGTCAAACAAACATTAGTTTATTGACAGTTAGATATCTAACAGTTATACTCCGAATTGTTGGACAGCAAACACTTGGGAGGAATTCAAATGGAGAAGGTAGCTCAAAATGCTGCATTAGAACAAGTTACGGCGATTACAAATGTACGTATCTTTGATGGAGATCAAATTATTACCCCCAGATATGTTGTCATTAAAGGGGAGTCCATTATTTCAGTGGGTGGAGACATTCCGGCCGATGCAACGATTATCGATGGAGAAAATGCGATTCTAATGCCTGGTCTGATTGATGCACATGTCCATACCTCAATCGAAGGATTACGGGATGCCTTAAAATTCGGCGTTACAACAGAACTCGAAATGAACGGCGATTTTACTAAAAGAGGGCGCGAGATTCAGTTAAAAAATGTGAATGACGTCGCAGACGTCCGTTCTGCTGGCATAGCGATCACCGCTCCGGGCGGACACCCAGATGAATTACTGCCGGATGGAGACGAAATACCGGAATTCGTATTAAAGGAACTAGAGAAGTTATCGAAAGAAGACCGGGAAGCGATGTTGGCTGCATATGCTCACGATCACGAAGAAATACCACAAGTGACGACGGTGGAAGAGGCGATTAAACATGTGCATACTCAAATGGAAAATGGAGCCGACTATATTAAGATCATGCTTGAAGAAGGAACAGTCATGGGTGCACCTGGCTTGCCTGTACTAAGCGACGAGATTCTAAAAACAGCTGTGACAGAAGCCCACAAGTTCGATAAGTTGGTCATCGCCCACGTCTTAACGGCTCGTTCATCGCAAGAAGCCATCGATTTTGGAGTCGACGGTTTGGGCCACTTGTTTATTGACAGACCCGAGTACACGTCCGAGTTAGTGAAATCCATAGCGAGTTCAGGCGCTTTTGTTACACCGTGCTTGGTGTTGAATTCATCTATTACTGGAAATCCGGCATCGGAATTGGCGAATGATCCGCGTGTTCATTCCAAATTAAGTCCGGATTGGATCGATATCTTGAACTCCAGTTTCAATACATTTCCACAAGGCAATATGGAGGACAGTTTTAAGAATGTGATGGACCTACACCGTGCCGGAGTTGATATTCTGGTAGGGACGGATGTTGCTCCGGTTCCCATTCCGAATCTTGGAGGCCTTGCTCATGGAGCCAGCGTCCATCATGAAATGCAATTGCTGGTGAAGGCCGGGTTTACTCCGATAGAAGCGCTCCAGTCGGCTACCTCGAAACCAGCCCGTTGCTTTGGTCTTATCGATCGCGGCCGTATTGCTGAGGGTGCGCGCGCTGACCTTATACTAGTAAACGGTGATCCCATAACCAACATCTCGGATTCCTTGTCCATTAAAGCCGTATGGTTCAAAGGTGTACAGAAACTAAACTAATCATTTTACTCTTGAAATAATATTTTATATGTAATGAAAACATTTTTGCAGTAGGGCACTCTACTTTGAAGAGTGCCCTGTTGTTCGTCTTTGCAACTAAACTCCTTCCCGGTCCGTTACTTCAATGAAAACTGACAACCGTTTGTGGCTAGCTCCCGTCGATTCATATTGTACTAGATTTTTTCGTTAGCTTAATCACGCATTGCCAGTCTAATACTTTATTTCATTGAACACCCATCAAAAGTTCTTTTTGAATAAATCATAAACTTGATATGGTCTCTTTATAGGTATGGCTAAGCAACCTACTATTCCTACAGAAAGCTTCTGAATGAATATGGTATTTTACAAGTGATAAGGCTCGTTTTTACTAAGGATGGTGTATATGTGATATATAAGCTTGTTGGCGCAGGCAAACACACCTACCTTGTAAGACTTGCCTTTTTTCTTTTTCTTTTCCTAACAGTTCTTTATTTTTTTGATTTGCTCCTTGTCACAGGCTACATTGCACGGCCAAATGAATTGCTTTTCGTAGTCTCTTTGATCCCCGTTTTGTAATCCGATTATTCATTGTTGTGAACTTACCTGAGCTATACACTCCTGGAAGATTAAGTGCAATTTCCTCCTTCTGTTTCTCCAATATCTCAAGTTGAGACTGAAAAGCAAGTAATAAGGTAATCATGCCCTCAAAAATGATATTTTGATAGAAGCTTCGGCTGAATTTGGCTTTTTGCTTCAGTGCTATGTCTAGCAGCTTTTAGTCGATTATTTTAAGCGTTTATCATATAGATATTCGAAGTATCCCGCAGCTGCCGCAGATTGTTCATCTGTAAAATGTTCAACCGCTTTAAAGGGAACTGAACATGAATCTCTATAAAAATATTTGATTCCAGTATCCGGTTCTATGGCCCCGATAATAGGTTTCTTTCTGACGACTCTCCCACCACCAAACCCGTAGTTATTGTAATACCTATCTCCAACTGGAATGCCTTGAATAAATGCAATCATCCCCACATCATCTATCGTGTTATACCACTCCTCTTGTGGAATAAGTGGTAGGGTGAACGTATAGGAAATACCATTACGTGCTGCTTTTTCGTTGTGGATATTAATTATTCGCGCTAAGTCCTCCTGAACACTGCTAACGATGGTAGAACGGCGTATTTGCTCAAATGTTTTTGAATCATTCAGTAACGAAATGGGGGTCTGGCCCTCAAGCTCCTTTTGAAAACCCTCCACCCATCTGTGATTCTGGGTATCATAGGCATGTAGATAATTATCCAGGGTAAATCCCACACTATTTCCTGCGGAATCAACATAGGCATAGGATTTTTTTACGCTCCACTTGTGGTCTATAGTTGCTTGTCCATGCACGTCTTGGTAGGTTGCTAAAGCAAACGTATAATAGCCATCATAATCCAGAACCACAATGACAGGTATGTAATCCAATAATGCATGTTGTGCTGCTGTATCCCCATCAATGCCCATATTAAGGTAAAGAGTATGCAGAAACGTGGTCAATGCTTCTTCTTTATCTACACGAAAAAACTTATCTGATCCGTATCCTGCCTCACGTTCCTGGCGTTCATTCTGTGAGAGCACAACACCTGCATCCTGAACTGCGGTACGAAGAGCAGACGTATATTTCATTTCAAGCTGCTGCACTTCACGCTGATTCTGCACCTGTATATCACTAACCACACCAAAAGGCAAAAAGAGCAGGATAAAAATAATTGCAAAATCAGTAATCTTCATTCAAAACCATGCCCCCGTAAGAAGCTGCTACTGCCGGCTTACCGTTATCTAATCCACCCAGAAGCCATGATTTGTACAAATCCGCAGGAGTCCGATTCGTATTATGTAATCGTACTGTAAAATAATCACCGGCCATCAAGGTATACCGACGCGTCTGTTCCGACTTAGGCTGCGAATGATCTGGAAACAGTACAGGTAGGATTTGCGGGTTATAGTAACCATCGTATACGGCTTCATAATTACCCAGAAAACTGTCTGGCTTCGCTGCGTCTGCATAGTTCGGTACATATTTTTTGTGCATATGCTCCAAGTTAACTTCATACGTACTGCCTGTCAGCTCCAGATCACGCATAAAATCGTTATACATCGTCGGTGTAATGTAACCTTTGGTTCTGACCATATCAACAAAATGTACAGTTGAATGATATGCATTTAACCCGGATATATCATCCTGCCGTTCAGCAGCTTGAGCTGCGGGTACGATATACAAAAGCAATACAGCGAGCAGCGCCCCCAAAAGTTTGGATATTGTTTGAACCACTTTAGTCCTCCCCCAATTTCTCAAAACGTACTGATGTTATATCTCCGTTCCCATTTCGCTGTGGGTATATAGCATATGCGGAGGAAGCATCCAAGGTAGATACATCCGGCTCAAACGGTTCAGAGTACACATTATACTCTAAACCGTCAACTTGAACAGAGATTCCCTCCTGTAAGTTCATACGAATGGTTTGGATGACTTGAGTCCCTTTAATCCGTTGCGGTGTCTCCACTTTAATAGTACGGGATATCCGTCCCTCAGATTGTTCCTCCTGCTGCGACCTTAATTCAAGTGCACTTCCCAGTTGACAAGACAAGTTTGCTGCCGTTACGCATGCGGTTATAAATAAAATAACTGACACACCAAGCCGCAGCATACTTGAAGCGTGATCAGACATGCTGACCTCTCCCTTATGACTATTGATCTTTGCTGTACTACCTAAGACTGAGTAAACAGCAACCCACGTACCACGTTTGATTTGTCTTTAACAATTTCAGCCTTGAATTTACCACTTGGATTTACGTATTCATTCTCCTTCTCATTTAGTGTATTCGCAATTTTCCCCGTCTTATCACTGCCGCCATTCACAGCACCATACTGCTCACTGTCTGGACTAATATTCAAAGCATTTCCGTACCACTGTCCTGCCATGTTTTTTCCAGTTTTAATCTGAATACCGAACTGGTCCTTTCCCTGAAATTTCCGCAGCGCATTGGTTACCTGGGAACCACTAATCGTAGTGCCGTCGTATACCGTAAAAGAGGCCTGAGACAATTCAGTCTGGATATCGGCAAAATTGTTTTGTGCCGTTTTAGTGGCTTCCTGAGCTGAGATAAACAGTATAACTACAATCGTAATTAGTGCGATGGTCAAAAATATCCCAGCAGCTACCTTTAATGCTGTTGATGCGTTATTCATTTTTTCTCTCCTCAACTTGTTAATTTTGGATTAATCATCAATGAAATTACTTACTGAATTTTTTGTATTTGCTCATAATAGCTATCCATTTGAACAAAGCTCATACCGATCAGCGGAATCACCAAATATAAAAAGATAAGACCATACATCGGCGCAAACCCAATCACCCTCCCCCAGATCGCTTTGCTGTCTATTATTTTTTCATACTCCTGTTTTCTTTGTTCAAAATAGTAGGACATATGGGATTCCAAATCATCAAATGCCTCTCGAATCGTAATTTTGCCTAAAGACAAATATAGCTTGTCCACTAGACGTTGAAATTCTGGCAAAGGCGCTTCTTCTTTCAGCAAATCGAGAGCTGCCTCTGGTCCATGTTCATAATGAAGCAGACATTTTTGCAGAGGTCTTTTGAAGATAACTGAGAATCTGTTCAACCACTCCAATATTTCCTCAACAGACATTCGTTCCATGGCCCGTAAAATGGAAATAACCGTTTGAAACTGATATACCTCATGCTTCATATCCAAACGACGCATTTTCCGCTGCAAATATAATAAAAGCATGGGCAGTTGATAGGCTACATACCCAGCAACCATACTAATCAGTACTTCCCACCACTTGATGTATTCATCATTCCACTCCTTCAGCTTCTGGATGATTCGTTGAGTATTCCTGGATAGCTCCTCTGGAGTAGCTGTGCCATTAGCATAATGCTCTAAAGTAGCGTACGTTTGCTCATATGTGCTGTCCGCTTTCATGTTCAGCGTTTGCATGATTGTGCGGTCAATTTCACTCTGCTTCAAAGCTTCCTTTTCCTCGATCGGACTTAAACGTCCAAACATTTGGCCTGATTGTACTGGTGCTTGAAGGATGTGCGTTTTTTCAGCTTCATGTAAAACAAATATAGTACTGATGCTAAGCACTAATCCTATGATAAAAAGAGCGATTCTGCGTATGTAGAGCCACTCCAGCTTTACCTCCGTACCACTTTCCTTTAAAAGTCGGGTTATCTGGAAATAAGATGACATATGCTGCCGAGGTATTAAAGAATCCACCATATTTCGAATGACTGGCAAACGGTATAACTTCTGCTCCCACACTCTCCGTCCTTTACCCGCACGATATCCTGTCTCGTCGGACTGTTGCAGTTTCTGCAACAGAAAGTAGGATAGGATGATAACAATGTACACAGTCAATTTGATGATATAGCCCAATTTTCCCTGATAAAACTCATCCATGGATGGAAAGCTGGATCTCGCCCATCTCTCGATTGGGGTAGTAAAGAAGACGGGGGCCAGTGCGATCACGTTCAAACTTTTTAGCAGATAGTCCAGTCTATTTCTCCGCAGCAACTCCAACTGGATTTCACGCGCAAGACTGCTTAGTCCCTTTAAATAGATGGAACCACCTTCCTCAATCCGATCACCAAACTCCATTACCATATACGAGATACCGGCAAAAGCTTTCAAAAACCGATTGGGAGCCGATTCGTAATATCTTTCGAGTGCCTCGTGCAGATCAGCATCTGTCAATGCCTCATGGATGAGTCGTGCATGTCTTCCAGCCTCTGCTCCTGCTATATCAGCCGCTTCGGATATAGCTTCTTCTACCATACCGTGCTGATGATAGTGATGACGTACATTGGCAAACAACTCGATCATTTGCGCAAGTAGCCTTTTTTCCACTTGGCTAGTAGCTACATCTATAATAAGGCTGTTAATTACCACTCCGCATAGAACGGCCAATATGGCAAACTCTATTCCTGGTTTCATCATCAACAGTACAACGCTGCTGCAAGCAAAAGAACACCAGATGGACAATATCATCTTCATGGTTTGTAGACGAAGCTTATACTCATCGTATGCATAATGACCAGCTAGTCGTTTACGTACACTCGTGATGTATCCGGATGTGATAGGAACCCTCATACACAGCGTGTACAATTTGTGCATTAGAGATTGCAGTTCCCGTGAAAGTAACGCTTTTCCCTTTCGTCCTTCCTGTACAGAATGAATTCGACCTTTGCGTACTGCATAGCTTTGATGCTTATGCAACCAATTCAAAGCTATAAATAGAACTGCAAATCCTCCACCTGATATAAGCAAAACCCACAACAAAATTTCTTTAAGACTCATAGTTTTCCTCCCAATTACGGGTCAAAAAGCTGCGGAAATCTGCAGCATCCTTTGCATTCATCTGCTCACACATTTCTTCTACACTTGTAGGTGTTAAGGGCTCCATGGGTATATAGCTTCCATTTCTATACTCCATGACATGGCGATAGCTATAGCTTGATGAAGCATTGGGACCTACTTCCGTATGCTCTGGATTACGCGGCACACATTCTGTGATCCGTTCGATATAACGCCGCCCTTCCGCATCACGCTTGAGATGCACATCAAAATTAATGACATGCACTACCTGTTCTTCAGCAATGCCTTCATGCTGAAATACTCCAGTTTTGAGCAGTGAATTACGAAGTGAAAATACAAGATCACGAAATGTTTTAGCATGGTGAGTAAAAATAGTGAATAAACTGGCAACCTGCGACATTTGAATCATCCAGGCAGCTACTTCATCACTCGCTACTTCGCCCAGAATATTGACGGTTCCATCTGTTTTTTTCTGCAAGTCAAGGCCTTGTTGTCCTGAAATATGATCTGTTTCTCGAAAGGTAAGAATATTACGGCGACTGTAAATGCTACGCAAATGCAGCTCAAAAGCCATTTCTTGAACGCGAAGTGTATACGAAGCGTAAATATGTTTGACCATCGCCATTAACAATGTTGTCTTACCTGAACCCTGCGCGCCTGTAATTGCAGTAATCCGACTGCCTTTCATTAGATAAGATAGTAGCTGGATTGGAAAATCAGCGTTTCCCCCCCTAATTAACTGTTCCAGCGATGCGCTTTGAATATCAAATTTGCGAACAAAGAAGGCCCATGATTCTGAGAAAGGAGGGCGCACTACTACTACCCGTGATCCATCCTTCATTTCGTTGACCTTATAACCATTCGCTTCAGAAAGCTGTCCCGGATAATTGTATTTGTAAATATTTTGACACACCCTTTTAAGCTCACGTTCCGACCCGAAGGAAAGGAATGCAAGATGGATAGTTTTACCTTTGTAGAAAATCCATATGCTTTCATATCCATTCGTTGTGGGTGCAGAAGTTTGTTCAAACACATACCTATCCGAAGGCCAATGTGATGAAGAAGAAAAGCCATCTTCCAGCATACCACTGACGCCCCCACTTACACCATCGATCCTCTGGTCACGAATATCATCAATGACAGAAAAGCCTTTGTAATGCTGATACATCCGCTGCACAATAATATCCACTTTCTCCATGAAAGACAGGGGACGATATTCACAGTCATAGATGTAGCGGATATCCTCTCTCGTTACGAAATAACTCCCATCCTCTTCGCCTGGCTGTGAGTACCTCATTTCGGCTAAGTCATAGGTATCCAATAAACGTGATAGTGCATCCGCGCCAAACTTTTGCTGGTATTGGTAAAAAATAATTTCGAATTGATCCTGTGTGCTTAACAACTCAGGTCTGGAGAATGGCATTACAGTATCGGCGATTTTCTCGTTCAAACCGTAACCGTTAACCAGAAGCTCACTCATCAGGTTTTTAACAAAGCGTTTATCCCCAATACTCCCATTGGCACAGTCCTTTAACGCTCTTCGTAGTTCCGCCCTTTGATGGATACGTCGCCTATACTCCTCTTCATGTAATCCAGCATCCGCCATTTGGCTATGACTTAGTTCATGAAGCGCATTTTTGATATACTCTAGCAATGCTTCGAATGTGGCATCTTCGCTCTTTGCTTCTACTTGAAGAGCTGAACGTTGCGAGTGAAACTTCCCTCGATATTTAACAATAATTAGTACGATGCACAACAACAAAATACACGTAGTTATTAATCCGTTGATCACATGAGCAGACAGCATTAAGCGCCCCTCTCAAAAGCCTTAAGCCGAAGATCGGACTCCACCGCCTCCAGAATAGCTTTGCTTATTTGCCGTACGCTCTGCGCCCAACCTACAGACATAAAAAGTTTACGTTGTTGCTCTTTTCCACTTCGCACCTCGCGCTGCACATGACCAATCACATCCCTTCGGTTCCATGCGTCCATAAATTCGGTGCTGTAAGGAACTGTATGCAAAGTCCCCTTGTAGCCATATCTCCTGCGGATATTCGCTTCATTTGCTTGTGAACACACATCATATTTTCCAAGGACAATTAATAAGGGTAATGACGAATATGTGGATAACGGAGACACAGAATCAAAATAAGCGTCCAACTCACGCATATTCTGAGTGAGCGAAAGAACGGTCAGTTTGGCCTGTGCACATGCTTCATGCTGCACAGCCCCCCAGCCTACTCCACTCCCTGCATCAATCAGCGTTAAATCGTAATATTGATTCGCTGTATTGATCACCACCCTTACAAGATCAGGGGAAAGTAGCGGCGGTGTAGCTCCAAAACCGGAGGTTCCCTCAAGCATATCCAGTGTGTGTTCCAGTACCGGTGCCGTATAGTTACGAATATTTTCTCTAGACAGCGTCCCTCTTAGAACTAAACGTGAAACAGCATCCCAGCCTCCTTCCTTAATTTGTAAATTCGGATCATCCATACCGTACTCCTGTACAGGAAATCCTGATTCAATACCAGTATGCCTACGGCCCAAATGAGTCAATAATAGTCTTCCTCTATATAAATTACCTAGCGTAATGGCTATTGCTGCTGCTAATGAGCTACTTCCACTTGCTCCCTTAATGGGACTCCAAAACAAAATGGTGCTCATACTCTCCTCCTTTCCGCACGCTTTAGCGCACGACGACTCTCTTTTATCTCCCAATTCATCCATTCTCCGATGCAACGACACAATTCTCTCTTATATACTCTGGATAGAGGTTTTAGCAAAAGCTGGTTTTTATGCTCATTTTCCAGCTTTAGAGCAAGCTGCCCCTCATCCCATGGCAGTACATACGGCTCTTGCTGCCATAAGGCAGGAAAGTGGTTCATGTATTCCCACAAATACGACTCCTCTACACCGCAATCCACTGCCTGTATAAATAACTTGTGAAATACAAGATCTTTGGGAAAATCAGGTTGGTCAAACAAATGGTCAAGCCAACTCTGTCCGTAATGCATGAGCATGCGGCTATAATCACTAACCCAAACTCGTAGTTCCGCCTTTTTCCAAACAGAAATCGGACAAAAATTAGGTAGCTCTATATCCAAGATAACAATGTCATAAGTCTGTTCTGCTTTTTGATCAGCCAACATACCGATATGCAGATCTTCCCACGCTGTAAATCCAATCGCTACATCAAATCCACAAAACTTCGTAATGGGTAGTGGTTTATCGAGCATTCCTATACTATACCGGTACCGTCCCTGCCGTGTAGCGTCCACAAGCAGTACCTGTTGGCCGGAAGCTGCCAATACACTGCTAATGTTTAATAAGGTATCGCTTTTGTCACAAAGACCGGCAAATATCCATGTTTTCATACTTCCGTTCCTTTTCTCTCATTTATTGGGCATACGGAACAGAGCTACCGCCCTGCGTTAGAATCTTCGTCTGTTCTTTGTGATCCTGTTCTTCACTCCCTGTATCGACAATTCCGTTTGCTGCGTCTTCAATAGTTGCGCCTGCATGCTGAGATGCAATCCCCTCACTAAGACTCCTCTCTACAGGTGTTGAAATCACGTTGTTTGACGAATTAATAGCATTTTCCAGAGAATCTCGTAGCTGCTTGGACAGTTTCTGTTCAGCAACACGGATCAAGTTCGGATCACTATTCATTAACGCTAACACCTGCGCATTAGGCGGATAAGTCGGGATTGCCTTGGGCTGAAATTGGGGATCTACATATGTCAAAGCATAGATGGATGCTTTATGTAGATAGGCATCTACAATCGCACTCGAAAGTGACAGTATTTCCTGCTCATTCATAGTAACCCATACCACTGTGCCTTCCAGCCGCGATATCTTCTTTTTGGATAATAGGATGTAATCCTGACCTGTTGGAAATTGAATGCGGATATCTACTTCGTCCCCTGACTTCAGGCTGCTGGGTAGTACTACCACTTTCAACTCACGGTTGCGTAGATCCTTAGATGTAGGTTCATCAGCTGTAATCATAGCCGTTGTAAGCACGGATCCTTTTTTAAGCTCAATCTTGGCTGTGGTGCCAGAAACTTCGCTCCTATTTGCTAATAAATTAGACGGAGCTTGAGAACCAGGAACTTTAATTTCCTTCAAATCTTTAGATGTTATCTGTTCACCTGGCGAAATGTCACGAACAACCACCCAGCCTGTTTTTGCCGTCCGTTGCTCTTGTTCATACAGTTTCCATTTCTGTTCAGCCTCGACCTCTGCCTGTTTCCTGATCTCACTCATTTGATGGGTATTTACCATTAGGTAGCCCACAAAGATAATGCCTACCATTCCTGCCCCAATACAGCCTGCATATAGTTTTTGCCTGCTGCTTTTTCTTAGCTTGGACACACAGCTTCTCCCCTGCCTCTTTTTATAATATATACCTATCATTTAGCGCTGCCGTTAAGGAACCTAAAACGTTTTTTACGAGCAACTGTAATGACTCCACGAAAAAGCTCGTCCAATACCTGATCCATTTCATCATCACGCTCGAAGGGGTCAGAATGAAATGGCAGCGCAAATACTTTATCGTGATCCAGTTCCTTTCGTAACCTGCGGACAGACTCTGAGGTTGCCAATGGCAAGCAGTAATTCCATTTGTGTTGCGGATGACGCTGAAGAGATCGGGCTAGAGCCGTTATATCCTGAACTCTCCATTCGGCACCTGAGCCAACAACTAGCGGGTAATCGGCTCTCAAAAATTCTTCCAGTCGTTCATTGTCCTGTCCACTCCCCAAGTCCAATACGATAAATCTGTAGGAGCCGCCCAGCAAAGAAATGACATCCGCACGAGATGTTTGCCGCCAATAATGGACTCCATCGACTTCAAAACGCCGACTTGAACTCGCTTGTCCAGCAGCTATGCCTTCCACGACTTCTTGAAGTCGGGCAAATGCCTTAGCTGTATTATGCAGTTCAACTAATGCTACAGAGCAGCGGGTCCTTCGAGCCAAATAGTGGCTCACCGCAATTGCTGTGTGCGTAGCACCGGAACCGGAAGACACACCCAGCACAGCTACTACCCTTGTACCCGCATAATCAATTGAAGCATTACTAACAGATTTTCCTGGTTGAACAGACTTAAAATCTGCACTACGCCTCAGTTCTCCAATGACCTCCTCAGCAGACTGGAATCGTTCCTCAGGATGATGCCGCAGCAGCTTTCGAATTATCGGGATCAAATGTCGAGGCAATTCCCCGCGAATATACCCTTCAACTCCTGCTGTCCACTCGCTATATTTACCAGCCGTACATAGATACAATAGTAAAGCCCCCAGACTGTACAAATCCGAACGAGCATCTGTCTGACCTGTTCCATATTGTTCAGGGGCCGCAAAGCCTACTGTGCCCAGCTTGATCGTATCCTGATCCAGCTCAGTCTTATAACTCCTTGCTATCCCAAAATCAATCAGCTTAAATTCCATTTCCGGTGTCAGCATAATGTTGGCTGGTTTGAGATCCCGATAAATAACTGGCAATTGACGGGTATGCAAATAATCAAGTACATCCAGCACCTTCAAAGCGAAGGGAATGATTTGCTCCTGTGGAATATAGCCTTGGTAGCCCCTCATGTATGCTTCTAGTGTAATTCCTTCGATATAGTCCATGACCAGATATACCGCACCAGATGGAGGATGTTCAAAAAAATCAACAATTCTCGGCAGACGTGGATGGCTTAGCGAAATCAACATTTCGGCCTCTGTCCGAATAAACTTCATCATTTTTACATCGGCTACCGACTCCTTCACTGCCCATTGCTTGCCCGGCAGCTTTAAATCTTCGGCCATGAACACGCGGCTCATTCCTCCCGAACCTAACATGCGAATAATTCGGTAACGTTCACCGACTATTGACCCAAATTCTAAATGTGATGGATGGTTCATCATTTTCTTACCTCCCTTCTATACCCAGACAAAGCAAAAAAGGGAAAGCCGCCGCAAAATAAAGTCTTCATGAGGTCATGAAAACAATTTTCGCGGGATGCTTTCCCTTGATTTAACATAATGATTTTTTAAAGGAACAATTTGGCTTTATTATATAGCATACCTAATCTATTGTAAAGAATTATTTTCCATACTTGATCATGTACAGGGTAATCTCATCTCGGTTATGGAAAAGCTGCTTAGCCCGCTGAATCTGCATGCCGGACTCCTCAAACGAAGCAATCACATCATGAATGAGCGCCAAAGGCTTTTTATGCATTAGCTTGACTGTTACAATAGCCGTACCACCACTGCGCAAACTGTATAGTAGATCAGTAACGAGCCTTGCCATCTGTTTTGGACTCCAGCTCATATCACAAACCAGCAGATCGAACGAATTCTCTTTAAATTTAACTTCACTTGCATTTTTACGTAAAAATGTCAAATTAGCGTACTTCATCAGTGAGGGATCCATCTTGGCTGGATCAACAGCAGTAACTTTCAGTCCCCGCTCCAGCAAGAAGGAAGTCCATCCGCCAGGTGCTGCCCCAATATCAAGGCCCTGATGGAAAGCGCTAAAATCAATGCCGAATGTCGCTTCTGCTTCCAATAGTTTGAATTTAGCACGAGAAATCTGTCCTTCTTCCTTCTGAAAACGAACTGCGCCTCCGCTCCAATCCGATAGGTTGTCCTGAGGATGTGATACGCCAGCGTACCACGTATCCGTATCTGCAAAAACGGACACAATAACATCGGCGCCTTGTACTACCAACTCGATAGGTAGATCACTTAATTGTTCACTCAAGGCCAGCTTGAGCGCACCTGCGCTTTCAGTCCAACTGCTATTAGCTCCCTTGCGTACTTGCAAAGAAACGCGTTGATCTATCAGTTCCTTACGGTTACGGATAAATGCAACCAGGCGCTCTTGCACATGAACTAGATCCGTTCCTTCCTCCTGAAAATGAACAGGGAACAAGTGACGCAGAAACATCGGTGGTTGGCCTACAATCGTCCTCACTGTTTCCATTTCTCCTGCGGGTAATGTTGCTAAAAAAATTTCACCAGGTAGAAGCATCGTGCTTTTCACAGAGCCAAATAATCTTCTAAGCTCCTCTTGAGCATAGGGTGCAAAGCCATGGTTGGCCGTACAAACAAATCTCGATGTCGACAAAGTGGACTCACTCTGTTCATCTGTATTCATGTATAGTTCCTCCAAAATAACGTTATCCTCCAGCGCACACCCGAATCCAGGGACGTTCTCCATCCCATTCCAGCTCAACTGGAATTTCATAAGTATGCATAATCAATTCTTTCGTTAAAACTTCTTTTTTCGGTCCAGCAGCTGCAATCTTGCCATCCCGAATCAACGCAACGTGCGTAAAGAGGGGGACAATTTCCTCAATGTGATGAGTTACATAGACCACTGATAAGTCCCGCTTGCGAAGCTGATCAATCTCGACCAACATTTTTTCCCGTTCAAATAAATCCAACCCGGCACAAGGCTCATCCATAATCAACAGACGAGGTTCAGCCATCAGCGAGCGGGCCAGCATCACCTTTTTTCGTTCTCCTTGCGACAATGTGCCCAACGGGTGATGAATCAGATCGCCTAAATTCATACCTTCCAGCAGAGATACGGCTTTTTCTTTTGCCTCCGTCGGAATCTCCTGATAAAAACGTAAAAAAGCATACGCACCTGTAGCCACTACTTCCCAAACGGGATCTTTTAGCGCCAGCTTTTCCAGTAATGTCTGGCTAATGTATCCGATCTGCTTGCGAACTTCCCGCACATCACATTGACCATACGTATGCCCAAGCACCTCAACCGTGCCACAACTTGGAAACATATACCCTGTCATCATTTCCAACAATGTTGTTTTGCCGGAACCATTTCGACCCAAAATAGCCCAATGTTCACCATCTCGTATTTCCAGGCTTACATCGTCCAAGATACGTCTTTCTTCGCGCTGTAATGTAATGTTTTTCATGGATATCATTCCATCACGCTCCTTATCCTGCTCAGCAAGTGTTCTACAGATTCCATTTTGTAGATGATTTCAGGATTTTTATTTTCACCATTATATATAAGAAGCGCGGGGACGCTGGAAATCCGATACTCCTGCACCAGTTCAGGAATATAGTTAATGTTGCTCTGCACCACTGCTCCTTCGGGGAGCAAATGCTCTGCTACCTCCAACATTCTACGGGCTGCCGCGCATGTCCCGCACATGGGAGTGTATACAAACAAAGCCAGCTTGCATCCCTCCCATATGGCACGGCGTGCCTCTTTTTGTCCGACCTCTTTCATCGCTTGGACTCGCTTATGATCTCTTGCATACGCGCCTCAGGAATGGGTCCGTTATGCACAGTGACTCCCTCAGGCTTATTCGCATAAAGCAGTTCATACATGGCTCGCCGCCCCTGTGGACTGGAGGAATGCAAGTAAATTTCACGCGGATATAATTGCTTACTTGCAATAACAGCAGCTACATCCTTTCCCGTCGGTTGACCCGGACCCAAATCATAATCTAACGACAGGATCGAAATAGGGTATTCATGAAGCAGAAGCAGACACTCATCCGCGTCCCTTGCCAGCTTAAAACCTGGAGGACAAGGTCGATAATCGTCCATAAACAAATACATCAACTTCTCCTCCTTCTTCCCAAAAAGTAAGCTTACATAAGTCGCTTAGTACTATTATCATCTGTATATTTTACTGCCAACTTTGAATCATTTGAATATCCTCCTGATGTGTACCATCAGATCCCGCTTCACTCTCCAAAACGACGGGAATACCTCTTACAGCTTCTTGTTCTGTTATCCAGCGCAAACCTTCAGTACCAATATAACCTTGCCCTACGCGCGCATGTCTGTCTTTTTTTGAGCCGTATGGGTATTTGGAATCGTTCAAGTGAACTCCGCATAGCGCTGACCAATAGCCAAGACGATCTCCTTTTTCAAGCAAAGCTTCGTCTATTCCACCGTTCCACAAACCTGCTGCATATGCATGACAAGTGTCCAGGCAAAATCCGATGCTGCCAGAATCTCGACACAGTTGGCGAATTTGGACCATTTCCTCCAGCGTGGTTCCCATGGGACCGTGATCCCCAGCTTGGTTTTCAATCAATATTTTAGCATTTCCCTGCCAGCCTTCCAGCACATCATTGAGGCAGTTAATAATGTTATGATAGCCCTCCAACGGGTCAGACGAATGCAAATGCCCAAAATGAACAACTATCCCCTTCGATCCACAGGCTTCAGCAATATCCAGATCATTGCGTAATGAAGTAACCATCAGGTCATAAAGTTCCTGCCCCCGTTCCCGACCGTGAGCCGGATTAACGGGATATGGCGAATGAGCAATGGATTGAAGCTGGTACTCTGAACAGTAAGCTTTACAAGCAGCCGCATCAATGGGATTCCATTCCTTTAGCCTAAGACTACGAGGATTTTTCGGAAAGTATTGAAATGAACGTCCTCCCTGCTCTCGCGCACGTATAGCAGCTTTGGAAAAGCCATCACGCGTACTCACGTGAGAGCCGATGAGCAATTTAGGCATCATGCTGCTGCACTGGGCAATAAAATGCTTTTTTTCCCGCCAGCTCGACTCTTACAATTTTTCCACCGCTTGGAGATTCTTCTCCTTCACGGTCGTACACTCGACACTGCTGATCAAAGCCACCTGTTAGTGTGTCTCCCTCCATCAGAGGCATTTCCATATAGCCGCCCTCCGCAGTAGCTTCACGAAGTACGGATTGAGTAGCATGATATAGCTTTTCCACTTTTTCTGGAGACTGTACAATGTTCTGTACCTTGGAACCCGGCGTAAATCCGGCGATATAAGCAATTTCGTCCGAATAGCAATTGCCAATCCCCGAAAAGACGTATTGATTTACCAGTGTTGTTTTCAAAATCCCGCGTCTTCCTTTTAATCGTGCTGTAAAATTCTCCAACGTCATACGGCGGTCTAACGGATCAGGTCCCAGCTCTGACAAAGCTTCATCTGTTTCTTTAGCCGTCAGCAAATGGAGATAGCCTAAGCGCAGTCCGATAAAATAAAGCTTCATTCCACTGAAATTCAATTCGATCTGAACTGTACGGTTCGGACGTTGCTCCTCCGTTCCCAGATACAATAATCCTCCCAACATCAGATGAAGCACCAACCGTTTACCCGTATTTAAATGAAAAATCAAATGCTTGCCACGACGCTCTAAATATACAACAGTCGCACCCAGCAATTGCTTCTTAAAGACTTCTAC
The DNA here is from genome assembly GCF_050516475.1 of Paenibacillus ottowii. Taxonomy (NCBI): domain Bacteria; kingdom Bacillati; phylum Bacillota; class Bacilli; order Caryophanales; family Paenibacillaceae; genus Paenibacillus; species Paenibacillus ottowii. The sequence continues at coordinate 5,333,226 of NZ_CP191577.1, forward strand.
TTCAGTATTAATGGACTTTTCACGGGTAACCGTCACTTCAGTAATCGGGATGTCCAAAATTTGTTTTGATAATAATATTCTGTAGTTTTCCATTTCAGGAAGCTCCGGCATATCAACATCTTTCCTTTCGTAGCTATATAGCTTTTAACTCGCAAATTTCTAAGACGTTTATTTTTTATGACTTCAGGTCTTCTTTCATCCATTCCTGCAGCTCGTCTAAATTTTCAAACATCAGGTCAGGTTTCACTCCAACGGCACGAATATGTTCGTCTATATTAGCGTGGGTCGTCACGCCCGAAAGAATCAAAGCTGTCTTACAACCTGCTGCTGCACCTGCCGCAATATCTGTAAGCATATTATCGCCCACAACCAGAGCTTCATCCGCTCTAATGTTCAAGCGATTCAGTGCATAATTCATTAGCACGCTTGAAGGCTTGCCGATGACGACCGGTTTGACCTGTGACGCAGCTTCAATAGCAGCTCCAATTGTACCTGCACCTGGTGTAAGTCCGTCATCCGAAGGCAATTGTAGATCCGGGTTTGTCAAAATGAATGTAGCGCCTTCCCGAATCCAACGCATGGCAGCTGCAAGCGTTTCATATGTAAATTGACGATCAATCCCCTGTACCACATAATCAGGATGGTCTTGAACAAGCTGCAAGCCAGCTCCCATGAGTGCCTCGCGTAATCCCGTTTCACCAATACAATATACATGAGCTCCAGGACTTTGCTGGGCAACATATTGTGCAGCTGCTAACGCCGAAGTATATACTTCATGACTAGCTGCTTCAATTCCCATACCAACCAAATGCTCGGCTACCGATTCGGGTGTGCGTGAAGCATTGTTTGTGACATATGCATAAGATATCTGCTCCGAACGCAATCGGGAAATGAACAGATCCGCACCCTTGATCATCCGCTTCCCATGATAAAGTGTTCCATCCAGATCAATTAGTAACGATTTTATTGCAATCCCCTCCCCCACTTCAATTTCATCATAACATTGAACATAATTAATTCACTCCATGAATGGTACTCTCCCTTTTTATTTAACCACCTGAAATACTTAGATCATTAAATACAGGTCCTTTCCACTCATCTCATCTATCTTAAGTCAAACATGCATATGAAGTCCATGAATTGCTGGTAAACCATCCAAAATAGCGTCATTCCTCGCTAAAAGCCGTCGGTCTCACATTACATAAGATCATTTCTTCGTCGAATTCCATCGAAGATGCCACGTCTTCAAAGGAAATTTCCTGTATTTCCTGAGCAGACTCAAGCAACTAAATCCTTTAAATTCGATATATAGAAACTCAAATATGACACGCCTCCATATGTGGTAGAACAATTTCGTCTCCCCTACTCTCTTGCAGTCTCACCTCTTGTCGCATTCTGCGCTTTCCCGGAAAATAATTTCTGGTGAAAAAGAAAAGCACCGGAGCAAGCCCCGGCACCTTTGCACATATCGTATCTCCAATCGTTTATTGACCGGTATCGGCTATCGGTAACAATACATGCTGCTCCGCAAGCGATGAATTGGGAAATAGGCTTCTCGCTTCCTCCAGCAAAGGCTGAAGCTGCTCCTGATCTTTATACCTAGAACTAAAATGCGTCATAATTAACTGGCCTGCACCTGCGGCTTTTGCAGCTTCCGCTGCCTGAAGCGCCGTACTATGATGATATTCGTACGCCGTATCCGCCAGATCATGCAGAAAAGTGGCTTCATGAACGACGACAGTTGCATCTCGTGCCAGCAGTACTGTATTCGGACAAGGTCTGGTGTCCCCTAAAATAGTGATGATACGCCCTTTTTTAGGTGAACCCAATACTTCCTGAGGATGCAGAATAACTCCACCTTCTACTTCCACACTTTCTCCACGCTTTAATTTACCATACACCGGGCCAGGCTTGATCCCATATCGCTCCAGCAGTTCTTGGTTAAGCTTACCGGGCTTATCCATTTCTATAATTCGGTAACCATAGCTGTCAATCCGATGATCCAGCAATGCTGATTCCACCCGAAATTGCCCGTCATCGAACAGAACCCCGCCCGTGTGCTCGACAATATGCAGTTGATAATTGATACGAGATTGGCTGATCCCTAAAGATAGCTCGATATATTGCTGGAGCCCAGGCGGTCCATAAACCGTCAGAGGTGCCGTACCTCCCTGGTATGCCCTGCTTGATAAAAGGCCAGGCAGACCAAAAAGATGATCCCCATGCAAATGAGTGATAAATATTTTTTCAAGTCTGCTCAGCTTGAGCGGCGAACGCAGTACTTCCTGTTGAGTGCCTTCACCGCAGTCAAACAACCACATGCTTCTACGTTCCTCTAATAAACGAAGAGCAATGGACGTTACATTTCGCTGAATTGTAGGTACCCCTGCATTTGTACCGAGAAAATATAATTCCATGACATTTACCTTCTTCCTGCTGACCAGCAAAAAACCTCCGAAGCTCGGAGGGTAATTTGCTATCCCATCTGATAAAGGTGTTAAACCTTTTAAACCTTTTCGACGTTAAAATACTGCGCCTGAGGGTGGCTGAACACCATGGCTGATACTGAAGCCTCCGGTTCCATCATAAACCCTTCCGTTAGCTCAACGCCAATGTCCTCAGGTTTTAACAATTGGAACAACGGTCCCTGATCCTCCAGATCGGGGCATGCCGGATAGCCAAATGATACCCGTATCCCTTGATATCTAGCACCGTGCCGCTGTTTCATCGTCATATCGGCAGGGTCCGGGAAACCCCAGCTATCCCTGATTATATGGTGAAGCCGTTCTGCTAGCCCTTCTGCCACTTCGAGCGCTACCGCTTGAAGTGCATGTGAGCGCAGATAATCCCCTTTGTCTCTCCACTGGGTAGATAGCTGCTGAATACCATGGCCAGCGGTAACAACCATGAAACCTACATAGTCCATAACCCCTGATTCCACTGGTTTCAAAAAATCAGCCAGACATAGATAAGGCTCTACCTGCTGACGTGGGAACGTAAATGTGTGCAGTACCTTGCTCACATCCGACGGATCATAGATCAGAATTTGGTCTCCTTGGGACTGTGCTGGAAAGAAACGATACATAGCATGCGCTTGAATGATCCCGTCTGTTACAGCCTCAAACATGATGCTGTCTACAGTTTCCTTCAACTGAGTCGCTTTCGGGTCCCTCGAAGCTAGCAGTTGCTCAACATTCCCTTTTAAGCCAAGATGATGCCCCATCAGCATCTGCATATTCACATAAGGCAGAATATAATTCAGTGGATAGTTACGCAGTACATGGCGATCCGTATCCGGTGGAATATACACAGGCAAATCCTGAGCAATGCTAGAGCGTACAGCCCGAGTAAGCTTAGGGAGCGGCTTGGTTTCCACAACTGTTGCCGCTTCGGCCTCACGCTCGGCCTTCATTTCCTCGGCCATTTTTTTACGGGATTCAGGGTCCATAAGCTTATTGGCAATATCCAGACCATCCATAGCATCTTTTGCGTAAGCAACTAGTCCATCATACTCAGGACGAATACGATTTTTAGTGAACTTGCGCGTTAAGGCAGCTCCACCAACCATTATTGGAATATCAATGTTTGCATTTTTCAAATCCTGTGCGGTTAGCACCATTTGTTGTGCCGATTTAACAAGCAAACCGGATAGTCCGATCATATCAGCCTTTTCTTCACGATAAGCCTCAATAATGCGTTCTGGTGGTACTTTTATACCCAGATTTACAATATGGTAACCATTGTTGGATAGAATAATCTCCACCAGATTTTTACCTATATCATGCACATCACCTTTGACCGTTGCCAGCAAAATCTTACCTTTTACCGAGGATTCATTTTTCTCCATGAACGGCTCTAAATAGGCCACTGATGCTTTCATTACTTCAGCGCTTTGCAGTACCTCTGCAACAATCAGCTCGTTATTGTTAAACAGCCGTCCTACTTCTTCCATCCCTTTCATCAGCGGTCCGTTAATAATCTCCAAAGAAGAATATTTGGCGAGCGCTAGCTCCAGATCCGGGATCAGTCCCTCCTTACTTCCCTCCACGACATAGGAAGCCAGTCGTTCTTCGAGCGAAAGGTTTGATATCTTCTCTTTTTTCTCCACTTTCTTATTACGGAAAGCTGCTACAAATGCAGATAACGTATCGTCATTTGTATTATAGATCAGATCTTCTGCCAATTTCCGTTCATGCTCAGGGATAGATGCATAGCGTTCAAGCTTCTCTGTATTTACAATCGCATAATCCAATCCTGCTTTGGTGCATTCGTATAAATAGACAGAATTAAGTACTTCACGACCCGCTTCCGGTAAACCAAAGGATACGTTACTGATGCCCAATATGGTATGAACCCCGGGGAGAGCTTCTTTAATGATACGTATGCCCTCAATCGTTTCCTTCGCTGAACCGATATATTGCTCATCCCCTGTTCCTACCGGAAATACGAGCGTATCAAAAATGATATCCTCTGCTGCCAGACCATAACGGTTCACCAACAGATCATAAGAACGTTTGGCTACCTCAAGCTTATCCTCACGTGCAATTGCCTGCCCGCGTTCATCAATCGTTCCGACAACAACAGCAGCGCCGTATTTATGAATAATAGGAGCCATTTTCTCAAATTTTTCTTCACCATCCTCCAAGTTAATGGAGTTAATAATGGCCTTACCTTGCGAATACTGAAGAGCTTTATCGATAACTTTAATATCCGTGGTATCAATCACCAATGGTACTTTTACCTTGTTTACGACCAGTTTCAAAAATGCTTCCATATCTATCATCTCATCGCGATCCGGATCTTGCACACAAATATCAATGACATGTGCACCGCTTTTTACCTGAGCGCGAGCAATTTCAGACGCCTCTTCATATTTGCCTTCCACGATCAATCGTTTGAATTTACGGGAGCCAAGAACATTCGTTCGCTCACCAACCATATATGGACGATTGTCCTGTTCAATATACACAGGCTCAATACCTGATACGGCAGGAGGATGATGACCTACGAGCTGACGAGGCTCGTATTGCGCCATACTTTCACTCATAACCCTTATATGCTCTGGTGTGGTACCGCAGCAGCCACCTGCGATATTCAACCAGCCTTTTTCAGCGAAAGCAGCCATTTTACGAGCTAATGAATCCGGCGATTCATGGTATTGACCATTTTCATCGGGCAGACCCGCATTTGGATAACAGCTAATAGCTGCAGAGGACATTTCAGACAAAGAACGAATATGATCACGCATAAACTCTGGACCTGTAGCACAATTCAGTCCAATCGAGATTGGATTTAAATGTTCGAGTGAGATGCAAAAGGATTCAATATTTTGTCCGGCCAACGTCGTCCCCATCGGCTCAATCGTGCCAGAAATCATTAACGGAAGCTCAATCCCTGTCTGCTCAAAAGCCTGACGAATTCCGATGCTTCCCGCTTTAACGTTCAGCGTATCCTGTGAAGTCTCCAATAGAAGAACATCCACCCCGCCTTCAATAAGCGCCAAAGCCTGCTCCTGATAGCTTTCAATCAACTCTGCAAATGTAACACCGCCTGTGACAGACAAGGTTTTCGTGGTTGGACCCATAGCTCCTACAACAAAACGAGGCTTGTCCGCAGTACTGTATTTATCCACCGCGTTACGCGCCAGTTTGGCTGCCACCAGATTAATTTCACGGGCACGTTCTGGTATATCGTAATCCGCCAAAACAACGGACGTTGCTCCAAATGTATTCGTTTCAATCAGGTCTGCTCCGGCTTCCAAGTATGCTTCATGAATCCCTTGAATGACATCCGGTCTCGTTAAGACCAACATCTCGTTGCAGCCTTCGAGTTCTTCCCCACCAAAATCAGCGGGAGTAAGGTCCTCCTGCTGAATCATAGTGCCCATAGCACCATCAAGAAGCAGTATTCTTCGTTGTAACGCATCCTGCAAGCTAACTTTATCCAAAATTTCTTCACCCCCGCAAAACGTTAAATCCTAGTTTAGCAGAAACCGTATCATTTAGATAGATTGAAGTAAAAACATACGTTTTATACAGGCTGTTCTTTACCATAAACGACTTAACTGATCTATTTTTAAAGTATGCATCGTTATAGACGAACGTCTTTAAACTGTATTTTTTAGTTATAGACGTTCCCCTTATCAATGTTTTAATCCTATATTGTACAACAGTTCAAGACATGGTATTCTTTATATAACATTAATCCAAGTGGAAAAGGGTGAATTATATATGGCAGAAATTTTAATACGTAACACGAATGAGCGAATTAGCAGTGAAGAACAAGTACGTGAATTTTTGGAGAGTCACCAGGTATTGTATGAACACTGGGATGCTTCCAAGCTGTCAGGGGAACTGCAAGAAAACTTTACACTGACAGATGATCAAAAAGCCGCTGTTCTTAACACATTTGAATCCGAAATCAAGGATTTAGCTGCACGTCGCGGATATAAAATATGGGACGTTATCACCTTATCTGAAGCAACGCCGAATCTGGACGAGCTGTTGGCCAAGTTCGAGCAAATTCACACCCATACCGAGGATGAAATCCGTGCCATCGTTGCTGGTAAAGGAATTTTCATCATTAAAGGCTCTGAAGAGATCGGCTATTTTAATGTAGAGCTTTCACCAGGTGACGTCATTTCCGTACCTGAAAATACTCCGCACTTCTTCACTTTAATGGAAAATCAAAAGATCGTCGCAGTCCGCTTGTTCATCGAAGAAAATGGCTGGATTGCCGAACCGTTCGAAGATCCAACATTCATTAAAGCTTAATCATAATTTATGGTGCGCATAAGAAAACTCCCTCTGCTCTGTATCATATCGAGCGAAGGGAGTTTCTTGATACCTTTTTGAAGACTGTGGATTTCTCACTTTAGCGATTGAATAATTCCGTGCAGTTCAGACAAATGCTTGATTTGGAACTTCGGCTTAATCTCTGTAGTATTGGTTTTAGCGTTCCGATTCACCCACACCGAATGGACACCAGCTGCCAAAGCTCCTTGAATATCAGTCGTCAGCTTATCTCCTACCATTAGAGCATGTTCAGGTTCAATACCTAAAAGTCCCAAAGCATGCTCAAATATCGAAGGATCAGGCTTGCCCCGACCAAATGAACCTGAAATGACAATATGATCAAAGAACGGAGCCAATTGAGGAACCCCATCTAGTTTCTCCTGTTGTAGATCAGGGGAACCATTTGTCAGCAATAACAGCTTGTATTCCCCCTTCAATTGTTCCAGTATCTCAAACGTTTCTTCATATACATGTGGACGTGCACGTCTTTCCGAAGCAAATTGGGTAGCTAGCTTTTCCGCCAGCTCCTCATTATCTATCCCCAACTGCTGAAGCCCTCTGCGCCATGATTCCTTTCGATATACAGGGGCCAACTGTTCCAATTGACGGAATTCAGGTTGCTCACCTGCTGTAAAATTCGCCCACAGCCCTTCAAACGGATTAATGCCAATCATTTGAGTAAAACTAAAGGTTTCATAGGACTCATACAAAGCGCGCGCTTCCTTGCGAACAGCTTCTTCCAGAGTTTTGGGATCAGTACCTGTTTCTCGGTAGCCTGTTTGGCATGCTGCATCAAATGCTTCTTCTACACTACGTTCATCCCACAGAAGGGTGTCATCAAGATCAAACATTATCGCCTGAATCGTCATATGAATTATCCACTCTCTTTCCCCTGTATATGTAAAGTCTGTCTGTTTGGTCACGTATCAGATCATTATGTGTGCCCATATTAAGCAAGTGGCCGCACCATGTTATATGAAAAAAAATAACATCATACGGCCTTACTTACAGAGCTACAGGCTAAATCCGTTATTTCTTTTCTACCTGTATCTGATTGGATAGTGCAAACTTTTCAAGGCGCTCTGCAATGGCATCCGTGTCATAGCGTCCCAGTGATTTTGTGAAGATAAAATTACCGCCCTTGCCTTTTCTTTCAACGGTAACGTAGCCCTTTTCAATTTTGATTGCTTTCATATCCCCTGCTGTCATCGGGCGTTCTCTACCACCTTTTAACATATAAAGGGTATCTTTTCCTACCTTTAAATAAGGACGACGAATGAAGAAGATCACAGCCAGCATTAAATACAAGCCAAATACAAGCCAATCCATTCCCCGCATGCCGGTTTTAGTCAAAAAGTAACTCATAAGCATGTACAATACGGCAAGACCAGCCAGCATGATTGGAACAGTAATATTACGGCCACGGAAAATGTCCATTGCTGAACCTGCGCCATTAATGGTTTGAATGCCTTGTTTCTTGCGTGTTTTATTTAAATGTGCTGTGTTTTTACGTACTTTTCTTTCAAATGATCGGGCCATCTCTCAATTCCCTTCCCAATAAATATTACATTAAAACAATTGCCTTAGAGCTGATCTATATAGATACCAGGAAAGATACCTAAAACAAAAGGCAAATGATGCAGGCTTTAGCGACCTTAATGCTTCAGCCCGCCATTTCCCTTCGACGTATCATCGTCCACAAATTCAATGGTTTCAAGCTGCTGCCGAAAATTACGGCGAATGTTGCCTAAATAAATTTCCCGAAGATTGGCGCGCTCTGTGGTTTCATCTTCCGTCAATCCTTCGGCTTTTGCTTTGCGCGCTAATTCATTAATGCGCTGTACCAAGCTGTCTATATCCAAATTGTGTCCCCTCCATAAAAGCAAAGATATAATACACTTTGACATGTAGAAAAGAGCTTGTCAAGGCTCCCACATTGCGCTCCCTGACAAGCTCTATAGTCTGTAGATCAGAAGTGTGGAAGCTTAAGTACCTGACCTGCCTGTACTCCTCCATCTTCCAAACCGTTAATACGCACGATTCCTTCAATATATACCCGTGTATCCATTCGTTCTGGCTTGTGATTCGCTGCAATCTCCCATAATGTATCTCCAGGTTGTACGGTTAGCTTAATCACTTCTTCCTTAGAAACGGAAGGAGCTGCGAAAACCGTAAGTACACCTGCCCCTGCAACCCAAACGACAATGACAAGAACAAGAAGCTTAAGTAAAAGAGTATTGGTATTCATTTGTAACAGACGCAACTTCCCCTCTTTTCGGGTCTCTTGTAAATCTTCTAAATTCATCGGGAAAATACTTTGATAAGTGCTATATTTCATAATTGGCTGCGTCCTCCAAACGTTTGTTCTTATGTTTTTTCACAATATAACACGAACATTTGTTTTGTTCAATAGAAAAGAGAACAAAAGTTCGTAAATATTTTTAGAGATTATTTAGAACTTATGTTTGTACGAACGGAGGTTCTATGCTATAATTTTCCCAAACGTTACTAAATGGGGTTGATACGGTATGTCTAAGATTTCGAGCCGCCAGCAGGCCATTCTTGAATTTATCCGCAATGAAGTGCGTCTAAAGGGATACCCCCCTTCTGTACGCGAAATAGGCGAGGCAGTCGGATTGGCCTCCAGTTCTACGGTTCACGGTCATTTGGATCGTCTGGAGAAAAAAGGACTCATTCGTCGCGATCCTACGAAGCCACGGGCTATTGAATTACTCGGTCAAGACGAGTCGGATAACAGCAACTTGATTAATTACTCCATTAGTCGTGTTCCCGTCGTCGGCAAAGTAACCGCTGGTCTTCCTATTACGGCGACAGAAAATATTGAAGATTACTTTCCTCTTCCCCAACACTTTGTTGGTGAGGATAAAATATTCATGTTATCTGTTGTAGGCGAAAGCATGATTGAAGCTGGTATTGCTAACGGAGACTATGTAATCGTACGTCAGCAGCAGACCGCTGATAACGGAGACATTGTTGTGGCTATGACAGATGAAGACGAAGCTACAGTTAAAACCTTTTACAAGGAAAAAGATCATATCCGGCTTCAACCTGAAAATCCAGCCTTTGAACCACTTCGCCTGACACACGTCAGCATATTGGGCAAGGTTATTGGACTCTTCCGGGACTTCCACTGATTTATCGTGCTTTCTTCCCCGTTATACTACTACTAATATAAAACCGGCCACCTAGGTGAGCCGGTTTTATATTGTTACTATCTTTATTATGTATGCGTCTAACAGTTAATCTTCCCTTTTCGGTAACCTACATTGTTCCACTATAATATCCGCCCCATTATTCGAGATAGTTCCGTCTGCTCTTTTCTGTTCCTTTTATAAGCTAACCATATGGAAATTTGACTCATGTGAACCCACTGTAACCTTCCAATAACGTAAAGGTGGGAAGGCGAACATAGGCAAGCGTGAGCTTTTTTGTTAAACATTTAGATACATAGGTACTAGCTTCTTTTCGTCTTTAGTAGATTTATGCTGATACATTACTAGCACAATTGACATATATATAAAGCAGACCTAAAGCAAAGGAGACATGCAGATGATCAGAAATAGAGTTAAAACGTATAAGCATCGCATCGGAAAAAATAGATATCTGGTCGTTAAAGTTTTTCAAGCGGCAGCTGCGAGAACTGGAAGCGGAAATGCCCTCGCAACCAATGCATTGAATATCAAAATTTCCAAACGTAAGCATAGACATCACTAAGATTCAACCACACCTTCATTCTTTGAAGGGAGGTGATAATATGAGCAGAAGACACTGCAATCGTGAATTGAGAAGAAGAAGATTAAACATCCGTTCCAATCAGAGAGCCACTGCGCGTGCAAGAGGTAACGCACTGGCTGTTAATCTGTTTAGCGTGAATGATGGACAACGTAGACGCTAATAATCCTTTACAAGCTGCAAGCAGGAAAGCAGGAAGAATTCTTCCTGCTTGTTTTGTGTTAAATGATACATCAGAGTACCCGTCCTGCCAGTTATAGCTTTCTCAAACTTATTTATCTAATGTTGAATATATGTTACTGTAAATACAGCCAATCTTAAAGATGCTGGAACTGACTTCAATATCTCGATTACTCTGTATGGTACGAATAGAGATTATGTTACTGCTTCATTTGTAGGTCCTAACCGTTGGCTTGGCGATGTTTACTTATACTCACATTAAGAACTTTCTAATATTTAATTATAGCTGATCCTGCTTTAACCCACTCTTTGGATTCTAATTGAATCCATCCATATACTGGTGAATCAGAATCAATTTTTTGCTTTATCAGAGAAAGATTTTCAAAGTTGCTGGAACCGTAAGAGGTCCCTGTTTCGCGTTAAATAGGTTTTCTAAACCACTAATCGAAAATTTCACTCTTTTCCTTGTATTTTCTTTTGGAAAGTGACGATATCGTTTGTGAATGTTTACATGGCGGTCATTTCCTAAAATTATATTCCGCTCCGGTGGTCGAATCCGTTAAATTGCCTAAGCATTTGGATGAATTCATGGAGATCCTCATCTTTCCAGTTCAAAATTCGTTCATAGAAAACTGACTCTTTTTCCTTAAGTGCATCAATTAATTTTTGCTGTCCATGCTCGGTAAGAGACAACACAACTCCCCGTCCATCACTTTGGGATGTCTCTCTGTTCAAATATCCCAAAGACTGGAGCTGTTTGACAAGACGACTCACTGAACTTCGATCCATCGCAGTTGATTCCGCTAAAGTCGCAGCGTTCGTTGGGCCATAAGAATACAGCCAACGAACAATATGGAAGGCGGCAGGTTGTAAGGAGGAATCAAATTTCGCAGCAGCTCTGACATTCAGGGCATGTGAAGCACTGATGAGTGCGTTAAGCTGTTCTCCTAACTCAATCTCCAATTTCGCCCTCGGTGCATCTTTGACTTTATTATATTTCATCCTCAATCACCTTTCTCTCGATCAAAAAATCACAACACATATTTGATTGACATATATCAACTAAATTATTATAGTGGACATATATCAATCAAATATGCTAACTCACCGGATTGACTGCTCCAATAAATTGTAACACATGAAGGAGAAATGACGATGTCTAAAAGTGCTGTTGTTGTCATAACAGGCGCCACAAGTGGGCTTGGACAGCTAGTCGCAATTGAATTAGGAAGACGCGGCTGCTTTGATCTTGTTTTGACTGCCAGGAGTAAGGTACGTGCTGAAGCTACAAGAAAAAAGATTGAGCTGGTTAACGCGTCAGCAAAAGTTGACTTTTTTTATGGAGATTTATCAGTACTGAAGGATGTTCAACGGATTGGGAGTGAAATAACCGCCGCATACCCTAAAATTGATGTGGTGTTAAACAATGCGGGAATCCATGCTTTTGAGCAACGCATCACCCCCGAGGGATTACCCGAAATGATGGCCATAAATTATTTATCGCCGTGGCTGTTAACTCATACGCTAAAACCGTGCCTGCAGAACGTAGGTAAGGCCAAAGTTGTCAATGTTGCCTCCGAAGCTTCACGCCGTCATGGAGTTTTAAAGCTTCCTGAGGATTTAACAGATACAACCCCCTTTACCGCTCGTGGCTCATCCCCCATTTATGGTAAAACCAAATTATTGAATATTATGTTCACTGCTGAGCTGGCAAAACGGTGGTCGGATACGGGAATCAGTGTAAATGCACTAAATCCAGGATTCAATGTTACCGGTTTGGGACGAGAACTTTGGTTTGCCCCTCTATTGGAACGATTGCTCAAGTTTTTCCACCTTGGGGATCCGCGAAGAGGAGCAGATATCATCACCCGATTGATTGTAGAGCCGGAATATCATAAAAAAACAGGTGGATACTTTAACGTCGGAACCGGGAAATCTATTAAACCAGTGTTACCTGGCGGAGATCCTCAGGTGCAGCAAAAACTATGGAAGGCCACAGAGGATTTACTAGAACAAAAGGGATTCCTTCCATAAACAAAAAAGACTCATACCAGATACCCAGTAGAGTCCTCCTATTCTATATTCAACCAACTAATGTGTCATAAGAGCATCACCGATCCAACCGGATCACTTGCTTAATACGGAATATGGGATATGCATCGTGAAAACGCCATGTTTAATAGTTCCTGGTTATAAAGCAAATACTTACTGTTTTGATCTAGTACCCAGTTGGCAAAACCTAAAGCTCTGGTGTAACTATTATAATCATAGGGATTAATCTTGAACCCTAGAATGTCCAGCATAATCTGATTCTCTTCATCTGATAATTCCAAGCCTAACTTGCTAAACTGTCTTTGACGAATTCTCCGCGCGGTAGCATCCTGTATAGCTCTATGCTGATTGGATACTTGTCCATTATGTTGACGATAATACAAAACGTTTATGGGCAGGTTCGCCATTTGTACCTGGAAAGCTAATCGGTTCCACAGCTCGTAGTCTTCGGCATGGGGATAATTGCTATCATATTGAACACCAAGCCGATGGATCATGCTAGTACGCATTATTATTGCAGGATGGCAGATACAACAATGAAATAGCAACCATGTTTTAATTTCTTCGTGACTGGCCGGATTTACTTTCATTGTTCCCCCACTAGACGTAGTAAAAGCAGCTCCACATACATCAACCAATGGATTTTGGTCCATAAATGCTATTTGTATAGCTAGTCGATCTGGCGTAGAAATATCATCGCTATCCATACGAACGATATATTCACCATTAGCCTTCTTTAATCCTTCATTTAGAGAAGCGATCAATCCCCGATTGGTTTTATGAAAGATTTTTATCACCCTAGGATCTGTTATTTGGGAGATAAGAAAGGTAGTTCCATCTGTCGAACCATCATCAATAACAATTAATTCAAAATCCGAATAGGTTTGAACCAAAATACTGTGTATTGCTTCCAAGACAAAATCCACATTATTATAAACAGGCAGTATGACTGAAGCACGTGGCACAATATTCCCTCCATTTCATATTTTAAAAATGGAATCAGTAATACAAAGACAAAACAACCTCCCTATTTTTGGAATATCTGTTCCTTCTATGTTCTCATGTTCTAAGGTATGTTCGGAAATACATTTCGAAGCGGCTTCCCGGTAATATACTATGCCCTTTTAAGTATGTAACGAGAATTTATTTTCTTAATCTTCTATATGATAAGATGTGTCGAAGTGAATTCCGATCTTCATAGGTATCAAACATATATGAGGCATTCGCCCTTCTAATAAGCCAATAAGCGCAAAACTATTTTGGCAAACATCCAGCAAGCACCCCTCAAAAGAAAAGCGAATGCTGTGACTATTGCCAAATAGCTTATGCGCTTATTAGGATCAACCTTTTACAGCCCATGAGTAAAGTGATATTATCCAGTAGTGCTTTTCACAAGTTAAACCCAAAGTGATTTAGTGATGATAACTAAGAGAATAAAGAGCACTAAAATTGCTGCTGTAGAAGTCCATGCACCGCCGCCATTATTACCTTCATATGCACCCATGCCTTTAAACCTCCTTTATCTTTCATCACTTTAATATATGGTAAGAATATATTTAGTGATAGGGCATGCAGGTAAAAAAAGTACCACACCAGCAGGATCAGCTAGAATCTAATGAAAGAAACCATTTCTCCGTTGGCCACTATACAATCTTCTTCACAACATTAAACCCAACACGATTTAAGAATGATAACCAAGAGGATATAAAGCACCAAAATTGCCGCTGTAGAAGTCCACACACCTGCACATCCACTCATAGCGTTAGCCCTCCTTTATTTGTTTTCACCTTAATATATGTATGGCTACGACCCTGTGGCCGGGCATTCAGTTAACCAAAAAAATACTCGATCAGCCAAATCCAATAGGTGTTTACTACTTGTATGAAGATTCTAGTGATAGAATTATAAATTGACTCACATTATATCGCGTGTTAGTATGACTTTATCCAATAACTGAATAAAAACGTTTTCTAGGGTTCCGCAATTGCAAGATTGGTCTGGTCCGAGAGAGAACGCACAGCCAAGTGGCTGTGACACGGAGGGATAAAAGCCTGGGAGATAAACGCATCTGCGTTTTATTTCCCAGGCTCTTTTATTCTTTTTTTTGGCTAATTTTTTATTACGAAGTTTAAGGAGGAACGTGTTATGAACAAAACGTGGATTTCAGTCATTGTGGCGGCTATATTCGAAGTTGCTTGGGTTAGTGGGTTAAAGCATGCGGATAGCTTTTGGGGATGGGCTGGTACAGTAATCGCAATTTACATCAGCTTTTATTTGATGATAAGGGCGGCGCGTTCATTAGCTGTCGGAACTGTATACGCTGTATTTGTCGGTCTAGGGACGGCAGGAACTGTGGTAACTGAAATCCTTTGGTTTGGCGCAGACATAAGTGTTTCAAAAGTTGCTTGGATCACGTTGCTGCTTATTGGAGTGATTGGACTGAAAATGCTTAGTAAGAAGAAAGAGGAGGTAAGCGAAGTATGAATTGGGTGTATTTGATTTTGGCGGGCATTTTTGAAATGATCGGAGTATTACTTATAAACAAATTCAATCAAACTCGTAGTTGGAAATCGCTGACTCTTTTGATTACAGGTTTTGGTCTAAGTTTTATTTTTTTATCGTTGGCAATGAAAACACTCCCGATGGGCACAGCTTACGCTGTATGGACTGGAGTTGGCGCTTCTGGAGGTGCTATCCTTGGAATGATGTTTTATAATGAGCCACGCAGTTTAATGCGGATTTTATGTATAGGGCTGGTCCTAAGCTCTGCTGTGGGGCTGAAACTAGCCAGTTAAGAATATATTAGCGCTGCCCTAAAGTTCATTTCCTGAATAAGCCAACGATAAACGTTAATTCAAAAAAAGCTACGGCAGTCTAGGACTTTATTTTCTCCACGGCTGCCGTTGAAATGAAATTCTACGAGGGAATTATTATAGCATAATATATTGTAGTAATTTTCCATTGCCCATCAACGTAGTTTCCATTTATTTTATAATACATCTTGTGAAAAGCATTATATAAATCTTTATCGCTTTCTAATCCCTTAGATTCATTATTTGAAAAACTTTTAGCTTTATTAGCATTAGCTTTTTTGACTTCGTCATTAACTATTGCGATGTGTTCTTTAGATTTTTTAATTTGCTGCGCCTCGTATGACCATTCGTTAAAGTATAAATTTCCTGGGTTGTAATCAAGTGAATGTTGAAGTAAATTGGCTGTAATGTCCCCGTACTTCTTTCGAGCTATAGGAACAGCTACTAATGCAAATGCTTTACGATCAGGATAATGTATTACAGTATCTGTTGAATTCTTTACCTTCTCTACGCCTCGCACCCAAGTTTTTTCTAGTTCTACCATCGGATTTTCAAACGGATAAGTATTATTTCCTGCATACATTAGCATATTCTTACTATATGCGCCTTCGAGTATTTTTTGCGAGACATCAGACTGATCCTGTTCACTTATTTCCTTGGGTTCTAACTGAGGAGTGTACTGAATTTTTCCCAATTGATCTTCTTTTTGTTTCAAAACAAGTTCAAATTCAAGGATCTCTTGCTGGTATCAATCTGTTCTTGATACTCATCTACATAAGCGTGTGTAAACGTAATATCTCGGATTGTGTTTTCATTTCTAACGATTTGGATATTACATTTGCGATAGTAATCCTCACTATCAGGTTTATACTCTGTGTTTGCCCATGTATACAGCATGTTGGAATTATCCGCATTGTCTACAACTGAAGGAAGCGAATGAAGCGGAATTTTGCTTCGAATATGTAGCGAATGAGTCAAGTTTGGAGACTTAGCTGAAAGGTTTATGGAACTATTATTCTTATAAGTAAAGCCAATGACCTCACCTTTTACAAACTCGATTGGTTCACCACCGGATTTACGTTCTGTGTATGGTTCATGCATACAAAACAAAAAGACTACTCCTAAGAGTTCAAGACAAGTTGTCTATGATTTTTATATTTGATGGGCCCTCAAGACTGTAGTTCCTAAGTTTAGACTTTCACTTCACTCTTACTTTTTCATAGAGGTGATTTTGTCCAAACCATACTAGCACGTACTTCATATACTATAAAAAAATGAATAGAGAGGTGTTGTTTTCATGGCTTTTACAACGGGCATTATTACAAATACAGGAACTGTCTCCTCTGCCACAAATCTTGCAATTAACATCGGCAATGATAATCTTAGCTTTTCATCCAACGTTGTGTATCATATCTACGTATGGAACAGTACGGTGAGTAAGGCACTGGTTTATGCAGGTTCACTGAACATCAATGCCAACACGAGTCAACTTCTTAATTTCAACATTGCAGGTAATTTTGCTTACGAGGTTCAGTTTCTCGTAACAGGAACGGTTCCGACGGATACAGTCATTACTGTATTTGGGACGGACTCATCTGGAAACGTAATTCCTTACCAAAAAGTATTACAACAAGACCTCACCCAAATCGCACAACTCAACCCATAAAAAAACTTCCATTATCCTTTAACAAAAGGAGAAGTCATCATGGTAAATGTACAAATCTCACCAAGTACTAGTAGCCAATTTGAGCCCTCCATCGCCGTAAACTGGCTAAATCCCTCTGTTATGGTGGTGGTTGCTGTAGATTTAAGAACAGGACCAGCGGCTATTGGCTTGTACAGGTCAATCGATGCTGGTGCGACATGGAGCACAACGATACTTCCAACACCAGCCGGGTTCGCTAGCATCGAGTCTCCACATGTTGATTATATTTTCCCCAATTCCTTTGTCGTGGCGGCCCATGCCTTTGATTCAGACGGCCTCAGCGGTACAGTCGTCACTTATACGTCCATAGATAACGCATCTTCGTTCGGATCGCCTGTTATTGTTAACCAGGGATTTGGACAATTCGTCAATGACGATCAAGTAATTGTTACCACTGATAAAGCGGGCTCCAGCCCGTTTTTTGGAAACATTTATACTGGCTATACACACGACTACAACACGCAATTTATACCCGGAAATACGATATTCTTCAATCGTTCCATCGATGGAGGAAATACGTACTCGGCTCCATCCCTTCTCTCTTCAGTTAACGAATTTGAAGAATTCCCCGGGATGGCCATCACATTAAATGGAATTCTTATCGTAGGATGGATTACCCAGCCCCCCGATATAAGTGAATTTAACACTCGTACATCACAAGATGGTGGAACATCCTTTGGAATTGAAACTCGAGTTACGCCCGTCGTTGTCCCACCTTCCCCGCTGCCAGGATACCAGTTCAGGTGCCTGACATACCCTGTCATGGGGGGCGATATCTCGAATGCACCAACGACGCGAGGAAATGTCTACGCTGTATGGCAAGACTTTCGGCAAGGCTATTCGGATATCTTCCTCTCTGTCTCGACAAACTTTGGCGTCGATTGGGGTCCGCCTCAACCCATTACAAACAGTCCGGCGGGATCGCAGAACTTTTTTCCGGCCATTACAGTTTCTCCATCGGATGGGGCAGTTTTCGTTTCCTATTACACCAATCGAGTCAATCCGCCTAATCTTGACGTTTTTCTGGCTACATCTAGAGATGGCGGAAATACATTTACCAACACTCGCATAACGACCACTTCATTCAGTGTGGCAGGGTTAACTTTGATCGGAGACTACATCGGCAATGCAGTTGTCCCGCAGACAGACCGTCTTGTAACGGTTTGGACAGACACCCGAACCGGAACTGAAAACATTTGGTTTGACGATAACCAATAAACCCTTAGATTTCAAATTTTGAAACAAAGTGAATTAAAAACACCTTACCAGCCGAAGCCAATAAGGTGTTAGTTAAATGAAGAGAGAGCATCCAACCGCTATCTTAAGAAAGTTAAATCCAACACGATTTAAGGATAATAACCAAGAGGATATAGAGCACCAAGATTGCCGTTGTAGAAGTCCACGCACCGCAAATAGCTGGACCTGCGCATCCACTCATAGCTTTAGCCCTCCTTTATTTGTCGTCACCTTAATATATGTGAAAATACACTCTGTGACCGGGCATTTAGGTAAATAGAAAAATCCCCGCCCACCGTTATGAACTGACCCCAAAACGTTAGACACAGACAGACTTAGGCTGCTACAGAGGACTAAATGCGTTATTCTACCGGCGACAGTCCTCTGAGCTTTTGTTTGGTTCTTCGATAGTTGTAATAGTGTATATATTGATGTTGATGTAGTTCTTGAATGAAATGTTCAATGGATTCAAATTCTTGTATGTAAAGAAGTTCCTTCTTTACAATCCCAAAGAAATTCTCTATCACGGAGTTATCCAGGTAGTTCCCTCGGCGTGACATACTTTGTGTGACTCCTCTCTCAGAGAGCATATACCGGTAGTGCTTTTGTTGATATTGCCACCATTCATTGATCAGAATACAGAATGAGATTGTGTGCTCTGGTAGCTTCTGTCTTATGATTGATAGGAAGTCATTTTGCGAATCTCTCTGGTCATGGTTCGGTATCCTGCTCGACACTTTAATTCATCATTAAATATACGCCGCATTCCTGTTTTCACATCGGCGTACTTCAGGCTTGTTCCACTTTTTCACGTGATAATAGTAAGTTCTTCGAGGAATGCCTGCAATGTTGACAAGCTCTTTGACGTTAAATTCATGCCTTAGCTCGTAAATCACATGAGCTTTGTCGTCGTTTGTAATGAATTTTTTTCTGTACTAAGGCATTCAATTTTTTTAGGTACGTAACCTCCATACGAAGGCGTCGGTTTTCCTTATTCAGCTCGTCTATAACACTTTCATTTACCTCCAATTCTTTCTGTGGCTCTTTATTAGCTGTACGTCCTCGACGCTCAATATAGAGTCCTTCAGGTCCTTCATTTCGATAAATACGCTCCGATTCCGAATGGATATATCCTGTACGTCTACTTTTTCACAGAAGCTTTATAACTCAAATGGTTCTCATGCATATCTTCTAATATGTACTGCTTCTGTTATCCAGTAAAAGTCCTGTGAGTTCCCTGATCAATCCCGCAGCTCCACGCTTGGAGTATGCGGCTACACATTCATTAACCGTTACATGGTTCATTCCATACTTACGTGCTACTTCGTTCTCAGACAGCGCCCCTCAAGTACATCTATAGCAACTTTAATTCATATTTCTTCACTGTATTTAACCATAAAGTAAAATCCGCCCCCTTTCTTCTTAGCGGATTATACCAAGTGTTTAAGATTTGGGGTGCGGTTCAGTTAAGGTTGCAGGGATTGGCCTTGCTTACGTTTAAGCCTTCCAACTCACATCCTTTAGTTGAATAACCTGACTATGTGACTGAACAGTCACAGTAACAATAAACAAAAACTAGCTGCAATGATCAAAGTACCATTTTTTAGTATTTTAAACATTTATTCTAAAAAGAGGACATGGATATTAATAGTAAAATAATCTTTCTCTTTGCCCTACACTAACTAAACTTTCATACTTTATAAAAGTTCTAACGTCAGCAAATTGTTTAAACTGCTCAAATAATTTTATGCATCTAATGAAAAAGGATTCTTTGTTATTGGCTAATGATTTAGATAACACATCTAGCAGGTATTTGAAGCCATAAGAGTAATTGCCTCTGTTCAAGTAGTATTTAGCAAGTTCATATTTAAAACATGTTGTTTGCTCTGGTACTACCTGATGAGTATACATATCCGATGATGGCTGTTGTACAAAAGAATCAATAATCATTTCAAACCGTTTAAGTATATCATTGACGTCTAACTGAAATCGGTTAGCAGCTATCATAACGTTCAATAGCTTCGAAAGTTTCTCACTTTCCATAGTATGTGCTGTTCCAGCTATGTATTCAACATAATCTGGAAGCACACTTATATCTCCTGACAGGAGCTTATTAACATAAATATTGCATCTCGCCCAATCCTGATACAATTTAACCCAATAAAGGGTATTGTCATCAGTTTCTTTGACCCAATCCAAGTCTGCGTAGGCGTATGTATATTGTAGAGCTTGCTGATAATCGCCTTGGGCATCACAGACACTTGCACATAACAGGTCAGCATAGGCAATATATACAAACATAGGGCGACTCAACTTTCTGGTAGCCTCATCGTATTCTCGACTCTTGTATTGGTGTTTCATTGAATATTGGATTTCCGCTTTAGCTCTCATTTTGCGAGCAACTTCATCAACCTTGTCCCATTTTCGTAAAGACCTGTACACGTTTGCCAAATCCTTCAATGCGTCAAGCTGGTCTATTTCATTCAAACGCTCAACATAAGGCTCAAACAGTGTTGCTACCCTTAGGTTACGACTTTGATCGTCACCAATCTGGATCGTGAACATGCGATACTGACAAATCGCCAAACGTTCAGAGTGCTGATATTTCTCCACTTCTGCCACGTTTTCATAGAGTATCAGCGCGGCATCATGCCGTCCCTGTGCCAATAATTCCTCTGCAATGTCAAATAGCTTGGGCGAATACAGTAAATTATCCATGATGACTCCCACCACTCGACGGATCACACCAAACTTGTCCAACTCCGCACAGCGATATAAAAATGGCTCAATTCGCCTCATATTCGGAGGATGGTCGATGATGTAGTTTTCTACGAACAAGTCGTAAAAGTAGCCTTCTGGTAAACCCATGGCCTCAGTAATTCGATCCAGTTGGTTAACAGACAAAGGCTTGTTTCCTGTCACGATAGCACTTACTGCTCCCCTATTCATATCCGCAATATGACCAAATTGTGTTAAACTCAAACCCTTTTGTTGTAGGTATCTGTCTAATTCAGCTCGAATCGTAGGTGTATGCTTCATTCCATAGCCACCCTTCGAATAAAAATTCCATAATTTTTAAAAACACACTTCATTTTTCACCATAATTGACCCATATGTCAATATATTATGCAATTAATATAATTAATTAATTTTTCTCATTAGTTGACCACAAAAAAACTTACCACTAATCTTTTCTGCCGACAGAGAGTATGATTCTTTTCATTATATTTTTGCTGTATGTTGTTCCTAGTTTTTTAGCAATGAGTTTAGTTGAATTATGCGAGGATTTTTAGCCTAAGAGACAACGCAGGTTGTAGTTAATTTGCTATTGTGATAAACTGGATGTAATTTGATGACGGGAGTTGAACGGATACATGTAGGACTTTCTTGTTTTGAGATCTCGAAAAGAACGGACTCAGCGATTTGGCTAGGGTCGTTTTATTTCATCTCTGCAAGAAAGGTCTGCATTTCGTTTGCGCTCCCTATCCGGACAGTCATACGGCCCCTTGGAATGGGGTCTTATTTCCTCGTATGGATTAGAGCCGCAAGAAAGCACCTTTCTTGCGGCTCTTTTTTTATTTCTACACGAAAGGATGATTGCCATGCCCGCCATTCAGGTAACCAATCTTACTTTTGCCTATCCAGGCAGCTATGACCCCATATTCGAACATGTCCATTTTCAAATTGATACAGACTGGAAGTTAGGCTTTACAGGACGAAACGGTCGGGGTAAAACGACGTTCTTAAACCTGCTGCAGGGGAAGTACGAATACAGCGGTACGATCTCCACACCAGTGGCCTTTGATTATTTCCCGTTCCCCGTCGAACATCCAGAATATTTGACCTTAGATGTCGTCGAAGAGATCGTGCCAAACTATGAAAGCTGGAAGCTGATGCGCGAACTGAACCTGCTGAAGGTGTCAGAAGACGTGCTGTACCGGCCATTTGAATCGCTGTCCCAAGGAGAACAGACGAAGGTATTGCTAGCCGTGCTCTTCATCCAAGACAATCGATTTCTGCTCATCGACGAGCCGACCAATCATCTCGACGTGCATGCACGCAAGCTTGTTGCCGATTATCTAAATACAAAGCGCGGTTTTATCCTTGTTTCACATGATCGGGCTTTTCTCGACCGCTGCGTGGATCATATTCTTTCGATCAATAAAACGAATATCGAAATCCAAAAAGGCAACTTTTCCAGCTGGTGGACGAACAAAACTCGTCAGGATACATTCGAAATGGCACAAAACGAAAAGCTGTACAAAGACATACAGCGTTTATCTGCTTCTGCTAAACGTACTAGTAGCTGGTCTTTCGAGACCGAAAAATCGAAAAATGGCACACGAAATTCCGGTTCCAAGCTTGACAAGGGGTACGTCGGACATAAGGCAGCCAAAATGATGAAACGCTCAAAATCCATCGAACAGCGGCAACACGCTGCTTTAGAGGAAAAATCGAAACTGCTCCGAAATATCGAACAGTCGGAAAGCCTTGCGATTTCTCAGCTTGAGTATTCCAAATCCGAACTGGCGATACTGGATCATGTCACGATTTACTACGGGGAAAGAGCGGTTTGCAAGAACGTGAGTCTGACGATTGAACCCGGAGATCGGATTGCAATTTCAGGTCCAAATGGTTCAGGTAAGTCTAGCTTGCTTCACCTGCTCAACGCTGAGGCGCTACATTATACAGGTACGTTTCAGCGGGACCCGCAGCTTCGCGTTTCCTATGTATCCCAAAATACTTCTCATCTGCGAGGAACACTCTCCGATTATGCAGCAGAGCACAGAATTGACGAAAGCTTATTTAAGGCCGTGTTGCGTAAACTAGATTTCGCCCGCATCCAGTTTGAAAAGGATATATCTGCGTTTAGCGGCGGGCAGAAAAAGAAAGTCCTGATCGCGAGAAGCCTATGTGAGGAGGCTCATCTGCATATTTGGGACGAACCACTCAACTTTGTCGATGTGATTTCCCGGATGCAAATTGAGGAACTGCTGCTTGAGTACACGCCGACCATTGTATTTGTGGAACATGATCGGGAATTTCATGACCGTGTCGCCACAAAAACGATTGAACTCGGTGGGAATTAGAATTTTATAAAGTGACTTAGAGTAAGACGTGTTTTCAACAGCAGAAAGCTTGGCACAACAGCTTTTATGAAAAGAGAAAAGATTGAACTAAAAGCACACGATAGTTCAAGCGAACATCGGCAGACTAGGATTTTATTTTTTGTCCTTGTCTGCCGATGTTTTTATTGAAAAGTATCTTCAAAGCAATCCTTTTTATCATATAAGTTGTACCAAGCCTTAGCAATAAGGTTTGGATCTCCATTTGTGCTTGTGTTTTGATGAAGCCCATATCAGATCACTCTGGTTACAATTACTGATCCCATCTTAAGGGATGCAAATTCTGCAAATCTGGCAAGCATATTTGAAACAATAGAACATCAATTAGAACATAAATCGGGCAAGACGATCACTACCTTAGCTACTGATGGTTGGTTTCGCTTACTCTTAGCAGAATTTGCTCGCTTGAATGCAAATAAATTACATTATTCTTCAGCTGAAGTTCTTACCGACTCCGAACGTTTAGTAGAACAAGCGATTAGATGGTTCCAAACGCAGTATATGCTGCCAATCTCCATTGAGAAATTAGCAGCTTCTCTTGGCTATCACCGCACACACTTTACTAAGGTGTTCAAACAACTTACCAGTTTATCCCCCAAGCAGTACATTAATCAGGTTCGCATGGAAAGAGCCAAGAAGTTATTGAACACAAATATAAGCATTGAACAGGTCGGAAATTCTTGCGGCTTTTCTGATCCCTTGTATTTTTCAAAACAATTCAAAAAGTGGACAGGGGCCTCACCAACTCAATATAGAGATGAATTAAAACGATCATATAAAGATAGGTTCTAACAAGAGAGGCGGAGCTATTTTATTGATGGCTTTTCCCTAATACAGAATGCTCGTCATTTTGTAAAGTCGTCGCTATGCTCTTCGAAGCTCTAGTTACCCTAAGGCCGCTTGGAAAGAGAAACACTGAAAGTCTGGAGGAAAAACAAGGTGAAAATGGCACTCACAGATGATCAAACGATGCATTCTGGTTATAGCCTTAAAACCATTTAAAACCTTAAGGGCTGGTTATAGAGCACCAGCCAACTCACGTGAGGTTTTTCGATAAGTAGTAGGAGACATACCTAGTTTCGCCGTAAACTGTTTAATGTAATAAGTATCATACTCGAAACCCGCAGCACGGGCAATTTCATTTAGGCTCATATCTGTGTGAGTCAAAAGATCACGCGTAACCTTCAACCGATAAGAAAGCAAATAACCCATTGCTGTATTTCCGCATCTCTCCTGAAACCTCTTATTCAACGTTACACGGTTCAAATGAGCGCAATTCGTTAAATCCTCCAAGGAAATCTTCTTTGAATAATGGGTGTGGATATAATCCAATACTGCATCAACAGGTGAGTGTTCCCTTTGTTGATTCAATTCTTCTAACAACCCCAAAATTTGAATCAGATACCTTTTGATTCTGCACACCCAAAGCGCGTCGCTTTGCGCTTGAACCTCCGTGCCCAGCACAAAAAACCATTCCAATAAAAGTGGATAAGCCGTCTCGGTTATACGAGGTACGCCGTAATAACCCTGATTTCTTTGAAAAAGAGAAAGGCCTGTATGTATCCTGGGAATTTCCGGAAAATATTCCTTGGTTTCGGACAGAACGGTCGAGTTCAGAAATTCAAGGTGAAAGCTAAAGGATTGCGCAGCCACATCGTTTTTTTCCATCACTTGCACTTTATCGTCTTCTGTCAAACATAGTACGCTGGGTGCGCTAACGAATATGGGCCTTTCGTTCAAATTCCATTTGATGCTTCCAGACGTAATAAAAATTAGCGTAAGCCGTTCGGGATGGGGAAAAACCGTAAAATCCTCGATGGCGTTGAATTCAATATTTACGGTTCTTTGTTTGTAGCGGTCTATTTGTGGCATAGTCATCACCTATCAAATCGTATAGTTAAATGCTTCACTTATAACAGTGTAGCACGCCAATCCAAATGATATAATGACGTCGTCAACATCCAGACGAAAAGGAGAAGCAACGCTATGGCTATTAGACGTTTTAACATTCATATATCCCATGAAGTTCTTGATGATCTACATTCCAGGCTGCAGAATATCCGTTGGCCGGACCAGTTGGTAGAATCGAATTGGAAGCAGGGAACGGATTTGAATTTTTTAAAAACACTCGTTTCCTATTGGCGAGATCAATATGATTGGCGCGCACAAGAATCTTTGCTTAACCGGTTATCCCAATATCGCTGCCAGATCGATGGAATAGATGTACACTTTGTCCATGAGCATGGGAAAGGTCCAGCTCCCTTGCCCCTTATTCTTACACATGGCTGGCCGGACAGCTACCTCCGTTATCAGAAAGTCATTCCTCTGCTTACCGATCCGGCCAATCACGGCGGTGATCCTGAAGATGCTTTTGACGTCATCATCCCTTCCTTACCCGGGTTTGGGTTCTCTGGTCGTCCAATCCATGAGGGCGTGAACAATTTTTATGTCTCTGAAATGTGGGCTAAACTTATGACGGAGATATTGGGATATCAAAAATTTGCTGCCGCAGGTGGCGATATAGGCTCTGGCGTTACAAGATATCTAGCTTCAAACCATCCTGAGCTTTTAGTAGGCATTCACCTGACTGATATCGGCATTATTCGAGAGCTTATGGCTGCACAGGATCCAGACAAACTTTCGGAAGCAGAACGCCAATATAGAGAAAACGCTGCCGAATGGATCTCCAAGGAAGGAGGTTATATGTCCATGCAATCAACGCGTCCACAAACTCTTGCTTATGGACTCTCCGACTCGCCGGCAGGTCTGGCTGCCTGGCTTATCGAAAAATTCCGTGCCTGGAGCGACTGTGGGGACGACCTTTTGAGAACCTTCAATCTTGATGAATTAATCACGCATATCATGATTTATTGGGTTAACAACACTATAGCTTCATCAACACGTATGTATTATGAAAATGCAAACTCTTTGCCGCCGCTCGGCTCCATACAAGTTCCAGCGGGCTTGGCCTTATTTCCGGCCGATATCCTGCAGCCTCCCCAAGAGTGGGCTTCGCGCAGCCTCAATATCATCCGCTGGTCTCCAATGCTCCGCGGCGGGCATTTTACCGCTCTGGAGGAACCAGAGTTTTTTGCCGAGGATATTCGTGCATTCTTTCGGCCTCTTAGAACCAAGATGAATAATACATGATGCTGTCCCTTTTCGTTCCTCTGCCGCTTTCTAAGATGACATCCTACAAATATAGGCATTAGTATCCTGTTAGTTTAATGTTTAATTCTACTTTAGTCCCAAAAATTTAATTTCAGTAATTATATGTTTCGTGCTTGTGCGCTTCTCCATAAGCTGGATTACAAAGCGCACTTCTACTTTGATGCGGAATCCAAATGGGTCACTGGTATCAGAGGTGCAACGGTTAAAGATGATATGAAATCGATAGTTCCAACTTCAAAATTTTACATAGAAGGAGGCTTTGCTGGAAATATTTATTTATATAAATGGCAACAAAAAGGTAACCATAGAGTGTGCCCATTTTATCAAGGCTTCATTTACAAAATATTCCCTTAATAATAAAAACAACTCTAAAGTAAGCACTTTTTTTCAAAGGTGCTTACTTTAGAGTTGTTTTTATCTGCCGTATTTTATACTGATCTCTCTTGCATTTACCCTTTCTATAAGCATGCATCGGTCTATACTACCACACCCATATATACAGTACAGCGCATAGTGTTTAGGCTCTTATTATGAGGTGTCTCCTACAAGATGAAAGAGAACATGATAATTCTTGGATCATATCGCCCAGTTTCTTCAAAGTCGTTTCATACTCTCCACGGCTTGTACAATTCCCTTGAAGCACTTAAGTATGCTTTTAAACCGTTGTTGATTATTGGTATGATTTACTTAAAGGGGCTGATTAAATGGGATTCATGCTTATTCTTATTGCTATTGCTTTTTTCACGTTTGGTATTTTAAGTAAACGAAACCCCACTTGGGGATGGCGTGCCAACGAAGCCTGGAAGATCAAAGGGGACTCAGAACCAAGCGACGCTTACATTAATGACCTGAAATTTTAGGGCTCTGCATCTATTCTCTTTGGTGCTTTCTTTTTAGGGCCTGTACGCAAACCTATTTGAGCCATAAACGAATTGAAAGCAGCGTCAAAAAAGCCATGAACATGTTCGCTGTTTTTTCATAGCGAGTGGCCAAGCGTCGATAGTTTTTTACTTTGTTGAAAAAGCATTCAATTAAGTGTCGCTCTTTATACGTTTCAGAATCTAACGGGCGCTTTACCCGCCGATTGCGTTTGCTTGGGATAACCGGAGTGATCG
>NZ_CP191577.1:5361180-5508084 GCF_050516475.1 Paenibacillus ottowii
TAATAAGAAGTTGTACTACTTCTTCATTGTCAATTGTTAGCGAATAATAATGTTTTAGACTAAACAATAAAGAACTAGACTGAGATCAATAAAGTTATAGACTGGCGATGCGTGGCCTGCATGCGCAGCTGAGTTTGCGCCCCCAACTCTTCCGGAATGATGTCAGCTTCGCGATCGACGCGCTAGCGACGGTGGCCGGTGTATTTAGAAGATATAGTATTTTACTGGAAAATAAAGTATTGAAAAAATAAAATGCGAATATGCATTTTTCTTAAGCCCTCTCATATGATGAGAGTAATTCAGTATTCGAGGAGATGATCTTCTGAATAAGAACATAGCGATTAAGGATATTTTGGTAAGGTTCGACGAGATTTCGAAGCATTATGTTCGAGAGCTAGACAAGTATAGTATGGAGGAACTGTGTCGCAAGCCAAGCGAGAACGAATGGTCACTTGGCCAAATGTACCTGCATCTGCCCCATTCCACGCTGAACTTGCAGCTCCGTCTTGCGGAGCAGTGTATGGCGCTCGGTGGCGGCAACGAGGAGGGCGGCGAGAAGACGGAGGCCGGCCATGCCGTGTTTGAGCAAGGGAGCTTCCCACCGGTTCGCATTCAGGTACCGGCCGACTTGCAATATACGCCTCCGCAGCCAGAAAGCAAGGAGCAGCTTGTCGCCAAGCTGAAGGAAGCAAGGCGCCGCATGCATGAGATTGGGGCATCGCTGCAGAACATAGACCCAGAGCGGCTGCAGCGAAAGACGACTCATCCGGCCGTAGCCTTCGGCGCGTTAAACGCGGTCGAATGGTTCACGATGGTGGAGATGCATTACCGTCATCATCTTCTTCAAAAGGAACGGCTGGACGCTTTCTTACAAACTGCAGAGTTATTAGGCTAACAGGACACGATAGTTGAATGTTGACCACAACAGCGGCCAGTCTAGGACTTTATTTTCGCGTCCTTATCCACCGCTGTTGCATTTGTCGGATCAGTCTAAAACTTTATTTTCTTCAGACATCAATTATGATTATTTTTCTCGTTCAATCTATAAATTTTCTCACTAATTATGACACTGTGTACATACAATAAAGTTGTAAGCTCTTTTTCTATCCAGTAAAAGGTAGTACCTAAAATTTCTTTCATGTCATCAAAGGATATATCTTCTCATAAAGGAGTTCCTTAAATTTTGCTTCCCCCAACAGAACATCACTGGATTTTCCCGGTGCTGGTCAGTGTCAATGATGCTGCCAACTGAATGTTTAGTGCAAACAAAAACAGCTCCTGCATCTGCAGGAGCCATCCTCTGAACGGACACAATTATTTTTTGTGTATTCCTTTGCGCTGACGATAAGAGCTACTATGTTTTCTCCCCGCTTTGGAATACATGAATTAGGGATATCCTGTCAATTTCATTTATTTAAAGATACGTTATTTTTATATTATTACAGAAAGATCCCCTTCAAAAATTTTTTGAGTCGTATGATTAAAAGTAGATAAATTCACAGTTACAATCCCTGTATTCTTTCGGTTATCTTCTAGATTAATGACTTCAACAACTACATGTAACTCATCATCAGGGTATACAGGTTTTATAAATCGGATGTTATCCATAGCAGTACCAGCCACTACATCCTCACCGTATAAACCACACTCTACCCATAGTTTAAATGTTAAGGCTAATGTTTGGATTCCTGAAGCAATAATTCCTCCAAACATGCCTTCCTGAGTTTTCTCCTCATCCAAATGCATGTACTGAGGGTCAAATTCAGATGCGAATTCCATAATTTTTTCTTTGGTTACTCTTATAGAATCAGTCTCGAACCGCTGCCCTATAAAGAATTCATTAAACTTCATATTACACCTCTCGAAATGGATACTTATACATAATGACTTCCGCAAAATTTAATTGTCAACAAGAAATTTATCTTTAGCTAGTATGTTTTTTGGAGCTTTTTGGCTTGGTCAATTCGAAGCTATGATGCACCATATCGTGAATTTCATCTTCGGGCAGATCACCATCTAATATTACTGTATTCCAATGTTCCTTGTTCATGTGATAACCAGACTTTACCTCTTCAAACGCTTTTCGCAAAAAATCAGCATGAGCTGATGATACTTGCTCATCGGTCTTTTATTAAATACTTACTAAGTACACAACTCCATTTTTTTCTAATAAACCATCCATAAACAGAAGCCGCCCTCAAAGGTTGTTATCGAATTTCCTTTGAAGGCGACTATTGTCCATCTACCTATGTTAAATCTCTAAGAGTCACAGCATTCCAACACAAACGAATTGCACCACTAACGCTCTCACTGCCTAACTCGAAGATTCCATGTAGATGGGCCTTCAGCATATAAACAAATGTCCCGTAATGCATCTACACCATCATTTTCTGATTCATCGGGATAAATAACTTCTCCTGAATAGCTTCTTAATATAACTCGTTCATTGGCGCACACCAGCCGCCGGTGTAGACTTCTTGCTTTACCTCTTCGTAAATAATAAGGCGAGAACGAATACTGCTTAATAAATTGAACGCCCTGAGGATATTGTTTCCCAAGTTCGATAACCCGATTCCAACCAAATCAAACTTTTCACGAATCGTTGCGCCCTTAAGCAAGCCTTCTCGCACATTATTACAAATTATTGATGTAGTTGAGATGGACTGACTTTTTGAATTTGAACAAGTATATCAAACGTTTTACCTAATGATATATCAACAGTTTTTGGTATAGCAGGGCCTTCTTTAGTTATTCCAGCGAAAATTTGATGTTGTTCGTTTAACCAAGTTTTTGTCACTCCGTTCGCCTTACGTAAATCAATAAAAAATTGATCTTTTTTGACCTGTCCAAAAATGTAATTATAACTGTTTGGATCATCTGATTTTAATATTCCATATGGGCCAAATTCACCATCATTATTATAGACATTATATTGCCCTTTATAAACAGATGTACCAATAGATACATACCGTTCTCCATAATATTCTGCTAAATGCTGCCCAGCTACTTTAGGGTATATAAATGGAATCATATTTGTTTTCGAAACGTGTCCATTATGTCCCCAAACTATGGTTTTCCCTAAATGTTCTTCAGTCCACTTCGCATTTTCATACATTGCAATATCATGTTTCAAATAAAAATCCGATGGTTTATCAGGGGATGTTCCTCCTAACATTGTAGTAAACTGTTCAATAATACGAGCATTTTGTTTTATCCATGCGAACTCTTTGGATTTTCCGTTCAGATAACTTTTATTTTGTTCTAATAAAGCACTGATTTGTTTAGCATCTGAAATATACTTTTCTTTTTCTTCTTTCGTAAGGCTCTCAAAAGTATTCATATCCTTTGTTACAGGAATAAGACCTTTTATCTTCTCTTCTACTCTAGGCACAAGATCTGAATTGTTTCTTTTTATATATTCTATTATATTATTATAAACATTCTCGTTTACTGATTGAATGTCCATCCCAATGATATGCACTTTAGATTTATGTTTTGGATTAGCATTATATTGTCGAATCCAACTAAGTAGATCTAACATTTCTTTTGTGTTAAATACAGGTGATAGATGTTGGCTTGGGTTTCCCTTACCAGTAAGAACATATCGATCAAGCTCCAAAGCTCTGTCCCATCCCTCTTCTAAAACTAAGTTGATGAATCCCTTTTCAGATACTAAATAATTAACAATGCGTTGTTTCATTGTAAAAACTTCATGAGCCCCATGCGTAGCTTCACCTAAACCTACAATTGAAGCTGAACCTACCATATTCTTAAGTGGTTTTAAATCATTAAAAGATGCAGTTGGATTAGTTGTTTTTAAAGGCTTTGCATGCATTTCTAACCATTCCGTTATTTGATTTGTATTGTAGGGAGCTGTAACAGAAACTCCTGTTTTCGAGTCTGCATAAGTACTTCCTACAAAATTAGTCAGTATCATAGCAAAAACACCAAGTGCAATAATCATTTTCTTTTTCATAATACCCTCCTAAAATACTTATTTGTTAGTTTTTTTGACATGCTCTAAAGAGCCCAGTTTAGACCATTGTTTTCCTTTTTTCCTACTTGCTAAATTCAGCAAGTAAAATATTTTTAAATGGATCAGGACTATCAGCTTTAAAGCTGTTCAAATTGACGACCAATGTATGCTTGCCTCCAAGTGTGCCACCAGCAAAAGTGGTAAACCCTAGAACTCTACCTTTGTGTCCCCATATCGAGACACCGTTTGGAAGCTTAGTTTCAAAGATCCCAAGACCATATCCGGTTCCTTCTCTATCTGTAGGAACTGTAGTAAGCATTTGTTTTAGTTGCTGTTCCTTCAGTAATTTACCACTGAGTAAGTAAGAGAAGAATTTGTTTAAATCGTCAGCAGTAGAAATCATATCTCCATCCGAGCTACCTGGGTTAATATAAGTAACGTCTTTTAGCTCACTTGCTCCGTCTAGTTGGAAATAGCCACGGGCATGCTTGATGCCTGGAATCACGCTTGAATTGCCAGGTAGGAATGTATTTGACAAATCAAGCGGTTCAATAATCCGATTTTCAACCTCTTCTGCATAGCTGTTTCCAGTTACTTTTTCAATAAGGATCCCCAGTATTACGTATCCTGTGTTTGAATAAGACCAACCCTTTCCTGGGGCAAAGTCTGGGGGAAGAGAAATCCCCATCTTTACGAATTCTTCAGCCGTATACGATTTTTTTGTATCCGTATAATCAAAGTCTTTTGAATTTACATAGTCAGCGATACCACTTGTATGATTCAATATCTGCCGGATAGTAATTTGGTTACCATCATATCCGTTTCCTTGAATGACACCAGGCAACCATTTTTCAATGGAGTCGTCTAGATTCAAGCGGTTCTCTTCAGATAATTGAAGTAGAACTGTTGCAATGAATGTCTTCGTTACACTACCAATGCGAAAGCGAAAATCTGTTTTCATTGGTTTCTTGGTGCTCAGGTCCGCTAACCCAGCGGCATAACTCCATGTTTTTCCACCCTCAGAAGTTTTAGCAAGTATCCCAGGATATCCAAGTTGCAATGTATCCCGCATTGCCTCTTTGACGGAATTACGTTCACTTTGAGTGCTTGTTTGTAACGGACTAGATACATTTTGAATGGACTCCGCTTTTACAATTGAGGTTGGTGTTGTGTATAACAGAGAACTTCCAGCCATTAAAAGGACTAAACCTGTAGATGCAATTTGACAATGCTTTTTCATAAAGATATTCCTCTCCTCTATTCATATTGTATCGGTAGTTATTTGCTGTTTTAGGGCAAGAGTGGATTTGCAATTATCTTTACTCATTATTATTTTCACAAACGCTATTGTGTCCTAAAACGGTAAATTCCTTTTTTTCCTTAAAACACTCTTGTTACGGGTTTATTTTTCATAAATAGGACATACCTGTTTCCCCTTTCACGCCTCGTTAAATTTTTATCATACACAATGAAAATCTCCCCTCCTCATTTATTGTTAATGTGTTAAAACTTCCTCTGTGATTCTAAGTGTTTTTCTGTCACATACAGTAGTGACAAAATGTCACGCTATATAAATCCTAATATTGTTCGGAGTGAATAACTCAATTCAATCGCTTGCATCTTTATTTCTAGGGGGTAACTCACTCTCGTTGCCAACGTAAAAACACCTCCAAGGTTATCTCCATATCTTACGACATGGCTTGATTCTCTTGAAGGTGTTTTGATTTGTCTCACGTAATGGGGTCAGCCCCCGTGCTCATCGGGCTTTTTATTAAATACTTATTAAGAAGAGGTATCTTGTTATCCGTCATTAATAATTAGTATACAGCTTTAATAAATACTCATTTCTCATCAATTATGAAATTTTTCCTCATTTAATCTGAAAGTTTTCTCACTAATTACGACACCACACACAGAGTTCTCTCAAATTTCTTAAATCTTATAAGCCTTCATCGCTTTTCTTAGCTCTTTGAATGAAGGTCGTTTGCCATACATCAAGACACCCGTACGGTAGATCTTGGCAGCCAGCCAGCCAAAGAACAGGATGGACGCAAACAGAATGGCAAGTGACAACCAAATTTCCAGCAGGCTTGCCCGTTCCAGTCCGATGCGTAGCAACATGACGGTCGGAGAAAAGAACGGAATGTATCCGGCCACCTTAATGAAAATCGTATCAGGTGCTGCGATATTGAAGATTCCGATGTAAAAAGCTGCGAGTGACAGCACGGTAATTGGCATAATGGCCTGCCCCAGCTCCTCGGTACGGCTAACAATGGAGCCCACCGCGGCGAACAGTACTGCATATAGAAAGTAGCCAAGGATGTAAAAAATGAGACCATATCCTAGTACCGAGATATTCAGTTGTGACAAATCCAGCCCGGCAGAGCTAAGGATCACATTATTATGTGGCAACATAAGATTGGCACAGACAACGGCTGCAAAAACGGCAATTTGCAGCAGACCAACCAGGAAGATGCCGATAATCTTCCCAAACATTTGAGTCAACGGCGACACACTTGTAATGAGAATTTCCATGATCCGTGAGCTTTTTTCCGATGTTACTTCTGCGGCGATCATATTCCCCGTCATCATGGAAGAGGTGAAGAACAAAATCATCAGTACATACACTAAACCATAGTTAATCGTTGAGGTTTCTTTTTCCTTTGTCCCTACAGTTCCCCCTACTTCAGATGAACTGTCTGCTTCTCTGCTATTCACTATTACAGGTGTACTGATCTCACGAATTTGATCACTGGTCAATGATTTATTACCCACAATAGCCTTGACTTTTGCTTCCTGAAGTCCTGTTTGCACCAATGTGATTACAGCCGGAGATGGCTTTTTCTCTACAGAGACGTACTCCACTTTGGGAAACGTGTCTCCCTTGGCGGCGGGGTCTGTGAACTGCACGTAACCTTGCAGCTTCCCATTCTTCAAGGCTTGCTGCATTGCTGGCGCTTGTACGCTGTCATAACGTACCCAGATGGCTGCCGGGTTGGATTGCCCCTTGGTAAACTGTTCCAGTTGACTCGCCACTTCTGTCTGGTTCCCGGCAATCAGACCTAAGCGTTGATGCTCGGCTGCCGTTGTGCCGGAACCTCCGGTCCCTTCTCCTTTAAACAAGGAAATGATATACGGCAGATTCATGCCCAGTGTGATGAGTAAGGCCAATACCAGTGTCGTAATGATAAAAGATTTGGTCCTCGCCTTCTGACGAAACGTAAAACCGATCACTGTACCCAGTCTATTCATGGGAATCTCCCACCTCTCTTATGAAAATTTCATTGAGCGTAGGTTCCTTGATCTCAAAATGCTCCACATCCGTTTGTCCCAACGCTGTTTGCAAAATTAACTTCGCCGTATCCGGCTGCTCAATATGCAGCATCCAGCCACGATCCAAATGCTCTACACGGCGTACGCCGGGCAGCTGTTCCAGTCCGTTCACTCCACCTGTAGTGATGAGGCGAACTTTTTCACGTGGGTAGCGGCCCTTGATCTCTTGCACACTTCCTTGCACTACGGTATTCGAGCGATGCAAAATCGTAATATGTCGGCACAGTTCCTCTACATGCTCCATGCGGTGGGTTGAGAATAAAATTGCAGCACCCTCGTCCCGCAGTTCCTTCACCGTATCTTTAAGCAATTCAACATTTACCGGGTCCAGTCCACTGAAGGCCTCATCCAAAATGAGCAGCGTCGGGCGATGCACAACCGCAGCAATAAAGCCCATTTTCTGCTGATTTCCCTTGGATAGCTCCTCAATCCGCTTATCGTAATATTCTGGCACTCCAAAACGTTCCAGCCAATAGCGCAGACTTTGGTCCGCCTCCTTGGCCGACATTCCGCGCAGCCTGCCCAAGTAGTTAATCTGCTCGTTTACCTTCACCTTGGGGTACAGCCCACGCTCTTCAGGCAAATAGCCCATTGTCCGCTGAAGCTCCTTGCTGTAGGGCTTGCCCTCATATTGGATGCTCCCCCCGTCAGGGTAAATCAGACCGAGCACCATGCGCATCGTTGTCGTTTTGCCTGCTCCATTGCCTCCCAGCAGTCCGTAAATCTCGCCGCCATTCACATTCAGCGATATTCCGTTTACTGCTGTATGATTCCCATATTGCTTCACGACCTTTTCCAATTCCAACATGCTCATGATTGCTCCATCCCTTCTTTCTTCATGAATGTCTCTGCATTCGCAGATATTTGTCCTGCAGACCAATATACTAAAATATCATCCAGCTCCAGACGCCGCACACGGATGGGGCGAATCCCCGCTTGTTCCAATATAGCACTGGTCTCCCCGGCGGCCAGCGTTATAACTCGCTGTAAATTCCCATCACTCTCCGTCTCTACAACTCCCGGAAGCTCCGATGCCTCCTCGGGTGTACCTTCAAACCACATTTCCTTGCTATTTTCGAGCAGATGATCTTTTTCCAGCTTGCCAAGCAGCCTGCCATCGTGCATCAAGACAATGTAATCCGCCAAACGCTTGATCTCGTCCATGATATGGGTAGCAATAATGATTGTCGTTTTGCCGTTCTTCATACAATCCCGCAGTTCCTCCAGCATGATTTTCCAGGCAAATGGGTCTAAACCCGATGAAGGCTCATCCAGCAGCAACACACGAGGGTGCGGCGCCAGGGCAGCAGCCAGTTCGAATTTCCGTCGTTGTCCCTTGGACATACGCGATAATTTCGTATGTGCTGGAACCTGAAAGCGGTCCATTAACCGCTGAAAACGTGTTTCATCCCAGCCGGGATACCACAAGGCCCGAAAAGTCGCTGCTGCTTCTGCCGTTAATCGATCCTCCTCGCGAACCGGCTGCTCCGGTATATACCCAACCCATTGTCGTGTACCTGCCGGCATACCATCGGGGTAGGCTTGACCGAACCAACGAATCTCACCGGAATCCGGATGAATAAGCTGAGTCAGCAAGTGAATCAATGTGCTTTTCCCTGATCCGTTATGTCCAGCCAAAGCGACTACATATCCTGGTTCCACCGTTAGATTAATCGGCCCAATCTTCCGGTCACCCCGGGTTTTATAGACCTGGCTCATCTCAATAATAGGTACTTTCCTCTGTATTTCCATAGGAACTTCCACATGATTGTTCACAGCTGTCACTCCTTCACCTGGACTTCATACCTTCTTTTCACCATTTCTGCGAAAAGCTCCATTAATTCCTGCTCTGTCATCTGTACGGCGATGCCTGTGGCAATCGCTGTTTCCAATGCCTCAGTTACCGCTTTAAGGCGGTAACCTGAACGCATATCATCCTCGACCAGAGCTACAAAGGTGCCCGTTCCCTGCCGGGTACGAAGCAAGCCTTCGTTCTCTAAATCCTGATAGACCCGCCGGACGGTAATTACACTGCAACGGAGCGTCCCCGCAAACTCACGAATGGAGGGAAGCAGCGTTCCCGCTGCAATCTGTCCGGTTACAATGAGTGAACGAAGCTGCTTTTCAATCTGTGCATACAGCGGTTCCGCGCTATTCTCATCAATTTGCACTGGAATATTCACCTGCTCTCCCCCCCTTTTTAGTTATTTTTGTATACATACGACTAAGTTAAGTCCCGTTTCATGAGCTTACGCTGTGTCACCCGATAGGACGTGAACATTCCTAAGGCTCCTACTAGCAATGCTCCCCACATTACCGGAGACAAGAGCATCCATTCCTTACTATAAGATGCCGTTATCAGTACCAGATTGGCCCCACATACTCGAACTATAATTGTAACTATTCCGCACATGATCATGACGACAATGGATAGCCAGAAGTACTCTTTTCCTCTTTTCAGAAATTCCAAATGAATATAGATGGCTTGAATGAGCATTCCGTAGCCTATCCAGGTCAGAGCAAACGATACAAAGAAACCTGTGCTGGCATATATCCGAAGCGTACCTGACAATGTAAACATAAGAGCAAAAAATATCACACTATTCGCGACAAACGCCAAGACCGCCTGTTGAATTCGACTCATAATTACGGCTTTCATCGGTATAGGCAAGGTGCGAAAAAAAGCTAACATGTGCGTATAAGAATCTTCCTGCAAATATTTGAACGCTCGACGGTTATAAAAGAATCCCAAAAACGGAATCAACGCCAGCATAATGAAATCAGCTACTGGACTCAAGGCTGCATGCTCACCCCATTGCACACTTACCGCAAAACTCATGGTAAATCCCAAATACGCAATAAATAGCAACGTCCATAGTGCTGCATATGGATTCTTGCGAAAATCCTGACGGGTAATCATCCATGCCTGCTTCATGATCGTCATTTTCTTATCCTGATCCCTTCTGCACTGCCTGTGTAATAACGACCTCGTTCGCTCTTCAGTTCGAAGTGTTACCACAGTGTCTCCAGTGTTATTACTGTATATATCTTTATACACAGTATATAAACCAAGATTTACCGTTGTCAACCATCTGAACAATATTGTGCGTACAATCACAATAGCTCGTTTGAGCCTATGCTACTCTGTAAATGAAAAACGTTCTCAATCAAGGGGATGAAAAAATGGATCAAATACTGCATTGGGATGAGTCCATATTTAACCTTGTTAATCGTTATCCTGAAGTGAAAGACATTATGGTAGAACTGGGTTTTCACGATATTGCTAAGCCTGGCATGCTTCAAACCGCAGGACGTTTTATGACACTGTCCAAAGGAATTGCGTTAAAGAAAATAAGTATGGAAACTGTGCAGCAGACGTTTATGCAACATGGTTTTATCATTCAAAAATAAAGGAGTTAACCATCATGAGCGAGCTCATTAACAACCGTGAACATACAGCACAGGAATTAACGGAGCGTCAACGAACCTTGAAGGAAATTATAAAAGAACTACATGCCGGGAAAAGCGTGGAGGAAGTCAAAGCGCGTTTTGCAGAGGCCGTTGGCGGAGTAAGCGTGGCGGAAATTTCAGCTATGGAGCATGCCTTGATGACCGAGGAGGGAATCCCGGTGTCGGAGGTCCAACGTCTCTGTTCCGTTCATACGTCGATATTCAAGGGCTCTATTGAGGATATTCACCGTCCTTCAGGACCGGAGGAACAACCGGGGCATCCTGTCCACACCTTCAAGCTGGAAAATCGAGAGATCGAACGGCTGGTCAATTTTAAGCTAGCATTGCATGCAGAGCAATTTCAAAAGGAAGACAGCCCTAAGGTGATTTACAAGCTGCTTGAGGATTTAAGTCTGCTAATGGATCTCGACAAGCACTATAGCCGCAAAGAGAATCTGGTCTTTCCTTATCTAGAACGCTATGGAATCTTTGGTCCAACCAAAGTGATGTGGGGGGTGGACGACGGTATTCGCGCCGCCATCAAGGATGCAAAACAGCTGCTCACTGAGTATAACGGGGATCGTGAACAGATTGAGCAGGCACTTGCCCATATCATGAGCGAAGTGAATGAAATGATATTCAAGGAAGAGAATATTTTGCTGCCGATGGCACTCAGTAAGCTGACCGAGGATGAATGGCTGAAAATAGCCCGGGAAAGCGAGGAAATCGGTTTCTGTCTGACCGCTCCTGAACGTGAATGGATACCTGAACGGGCAAAGGACCCCGTAGAAGCCCTTGAGCAAACAGAAGGCACTTCCGCTACTCCGCAAGGGTTCGTGCGATTCGAGACAGGGATTGTATCTGTACAACAATTGGAACTGCTGCTGAATCATCTGCCTGTGGACCTGACCTTTATCGATGAAAATGATGTTGTTCGCTATTTCTCTCACGGTAAAGAACGGATCTTTGCCCGTACCAAGGCCGTCATTGGTCGTACCGTACAAAACTGCCATCCGCCGCAAAGTGTGCATGTTGTTGAGAAACTACTGGAGGATTTTAAAGCTGGTCGCAAGGATGTTGAAGATTTTTGGATTCCAATCAAGGACAAATTTGTCTACATCCGCTACTTTGCTATTCGTGATGCCGAAGGACGCTATCTGGGAACGCTGGAATTCACGCAAAATATCGCTCCTATTCGCGCCTTGGAAGGACAAAAGCGTATACTATCCGAGTAGCAACCAGCCGTAAGCAACCATGTTCAGGTTTTTGTCGCCCATATTTATAATATGCTGTTCTACTACAGGTTTGGCCCCCAGCCTTTCATAAAAAGTACACGCTGGATTATCAGCCAGCACCCACACCATAACTGAGTGAATATCCATACTATTAAAATGTTGAAGCAAGCGTAAAAATAGCCTCTTGCCCAGCCCTAAACTACGGTATTCACTCGAAACATAAAGAGCCGTTATCTCCCCCCCGTATGGGGGATATTCCCCTGACTTTTCCGGACCTCCACTCACAAATCCGATAATCTCCCCCTCCTCATTTTCAGCAACATATACGAGATGGCCGTCTTCAGTAGATAGATTCGCATTCCACAGTTCTGTTCTTTGCTCGTAGGAAAGCCGCTTCAGAACCTCGGCAGGCATGATATCTCTGTACGTTGTTCTCCAGCAGTCTACGTGCACTTTGGCGATGTCTTCGGCATCTGATATTGTCGCTTCCCTGATCATCATGTTGATTCCACTCCTAGTTTCCAAATATTATGCCTCCTATTATACCGACGATCCAAATCTCGATCTATGATTTATAACAAGAAGCTCATTGTTTGGTGAAGCGGATATGCCATTCTAAAAAACTCACCAAGAGAGTCTTATGCACACGACCCGTACATTGGACTCCCTATGGCACAATACTCTTTTACGAGGTCAAAATATAAGGACCGTTTTTTGTAATCGCAATGGTGTGCTCGTATTGAGCGCCCCAACTGCCGTCTGCTGTGCTGATAGTCCAGCCATCATCCCCCCAGAGCACCGCGCCTTCGGGTCCGAGGGTAAATACCGGCTCAATGGTAATCACCATCCCTTCGCGCAGCGGCAATCCCGTTCTAGCACGGCCGTAGTGGAGAACGTCCGGCGGCTCATGCATGTGGCGCCCGATCCCATGCCCGATCAGAGATTTGACGTTACCGTACCGTCGCCATCTTGCTGCTTTTTCCACCGCATGCCCGATATCCCCTAAGGTCTTGCCCGGGCGGGCAACCTCGATGCCTTGCATCAGCGCCTTATGGGTCTGTCGCAGCAACTTGGCTACCGGCCGGCTGATGTTACCCACTGCGTAGGTCCATGCCCGGTCAGCCAGCCACCCATCCTTGTTGACCACAATGTCGATGGTCACAATATCCCCGTCATGAAGCACCCGCTCCGAGGGAAAACCATGACATACCACCTCATTGACCGAAGCGCAGGTAGCATAAGGGAACCCCTTATAGCCCTTTTGCTCAGGCGTAGCACCACGCTTGGTTAGAAATTGCTCCACCCAAGCATCAATTTCAAGCGTTGTGATTCCCGGAAGAATACGACTTTCCAGCGCACGATGGCAATCTGCCAAAATACGTCCGGCCTCCCTCATATAGCCGATTTCCTCCGGTGTTCGTATCGCTACTTCTATTGGAATCCGCCTCCTTTGTACATACAAATCACTAAACCTATCCCATTGTATGCAGGACGGACACAAAAAAACCGTCTCCTCTGCGGATAGACGGTTTATAAAAGTCGTGTTTCTAGTTGTTCGTAAGCGAACCCTTAAGATACTGAAGAATTTATGCGGCCGAGTTCGTTTTCCACCACCATGGTCAACTCTTCCTCATACCCTCCTGTTATCCGGTATTTTCGCACATATTCCTTTACAAATTTTTTGGGATCCTTAGGCCGGAAAATTCGAGTCATTTCCCGCAGACTTTCCTTAACTTCATTGTGACCTTTCGTTGCCATGTAACTCCCTCCCAAAACGTTGAAAATAAGTGCTCCGTTGAAGAGAATGCCGAAAAGTATTGATGTCCTTATGCAGTGAAGTAGTATGTCTAGTGCAGCTTAGGTCGGGAATGCCTGATGCGAGGCATGTACCTGACACTATTATTAACCGATTTTCGTTTGGCTGAATCACTACCCCATTATACCATATTCAAATACAGCTTTCAGCTTTCCAGTAAATTTACATTGATTTTACCCATCTTTTACGCTTCATAGCATTTGGAATTCTCAATTAGCTGCTGCATCGAGGTATACCTTATTTATCGGCTTTTGGAGCGTATGTGTTTGGGGTAAAATAAATAAACATAACAAGGGAGGGAAAAGGATGAGCCGTAATGCTCCGCTGTTCACTGCACCTGTTGCCCGGCTGTCTGCGCTGAACCTCGGAACTTGTGAAGAGGAAGGCATCAATGCCTCCCTACTTGATCAGGCAGACCACGAAATCCGAGCCAAATTTCCGAAAATGCACAGCTTCCTGCTACTTCGACGCGGCAGGCTGATCTGGGAACGCTATTACAACGGTCATGAAGCAAGCATTTTGAATGATTTGCGTTCTGCGACCAAAAGCTTCACCTCTACGCTCGTCGGCATTGCTATGGCACGCGGGGATATGCCCGGACCCGAGACAG
Source organism: Paenibacillus ottowii (assembly GCF_050516475.1). Classification (NCBI taxonomy): domain Bacteria; kingdom Bacillati; phylum Bacillota; class Bacilli; order Caryophanales; family Paenibacillaceae; genus Paenibacillus; species Paenibacillus ottowii. The sequence continues at coordinate 5,375,601 of NZ_CP191577.1, forward strand.
CTGTGCATAAGCTGATTCCTGAGTATTTACCCCAGCGGAAGGAAACACTGCTAGAACGGATTACGATTCGTCACCTGCTGACTATGACGTCAGGCTTGTATTGGCAGACAGGCAAAAAGCTCGGTGAAGCTTTTATCCACCGTTTTCATCGCAGTAAAAGCTGGCCGTCCTTTGCCCTACGGTTACCTGTACAGGAGGATCAAATCGGCGTATTCCAATATCGCAGTGTGGATTCGCATCTGTTGTCCGTACTGCTCACCCGTTGCTGTGGGGTTGATGCCTATACGTATGCTCTCCAGCATTTATTCGAACCGTTAGGTTTCGGAAAAAGTGGTTGGGCACAAGATCCAGAGGGCTACACCATGGGTCACATTGGTCTGTATCTGACGTCGCGAGACATGGCTAAATTCGGCGATTGCTGCCTTCATCAAGGCGTCTGGAATGGGAGAGAATTGATTCCAGCCGATTGGCTGCATCAGGCGACGCAGCGACAGGTTGAAGGCTATCCGGAATTCGGAGATTACGGATTCCAATGGTGGACTGGACGACTCCACGGCATGGATTATGCATGTGCGCACGGACATGGAGGACAGCAAATTTATCTTATACCGGAAGCGAACGCAGTCGTGGTGTTTACAGCTGACAGCAAGGTGAGCCGCTGGAAAAACCCACGAACACTGCTAGAGCGTTTCGTTTTGCCAGCCGTATCCTCCCTCAACTTGGAACGTTCCTGAAATGAGCTTCATGTGCTTATTGAATATAGGGGGCTAAACAATCATGGAAGTCTCAGCACCAAAAATTCTAATATTATACGCCAGCTACGGGGAAGGCCATGTCCAGGCCGCTCGGGCAATCATGGATAGTTTGCGAAGACTCGGACACTGCGAGGTACAATTACTCGACCTGATGGCTGAATCACATCCATGGCTGAATGGGCTGACTAAATTTGTATATATGCAAAGCTTCAAAACCATTCCACAGCTATACGGCTGGGTCTATAACATCACGCGCGGTATGCAGGCTAAATCGGCCTTTGGCCATGTGCTGCATTCATTCGGAATGCGTCAACTTGCTCTCACACTGAAAAAGGAGTCGCCAGATCTTGTGATCCATACCTTCCCGCAGCTCGCTCTTCCGGCGTTGCGCCGTAAAATGGGCATGAATCTGCCGATTGTCAACGTGGTTACAGATTTCGACCTGCATGGGCGCTGGCTACATCCCGATATTGATCGCTATTATGTAGCCACTGAGGATCTTCAGCAGGAAGCCGCGCAGCGGGGAATCCCTATCGAACGTATTGCCGCGACTGGGATTCCGATTCACGCTTCTTTTTATAACCCATCTGGCGACGAAGCAGCCCCTGATCAGCAACAGGCAATTCCACCGTTACAGACTGAGAGGACCACACTGCTCATTATGGCAGGTGCCTACGGTGTGTTATCCGGCATACTGGATATCTGTCGTCATTTGAGCCGCCTTCCGCAGCTACGACTGCTGATCGTCTGCGGACGCAACCAGCAATTGAAAGCAGAATTGGATGCGCTATATGCAGATCATCCAGACATCTATACCTACGGATTCGTGGACTACGTTCCAGCACTTATGCGAGCAAGCAATCTGGTGATTACAAAACCTGGCGGTATCACGCTCTCAGAAAGCATCGCATCTGGTTTGCCTATCCTGGTGTTCAAACCCGTACCTGGTCAGGAACTAAATAATGCTCTGTATCTGCAGCAAAAAGGAGCTGCCCGCATTGCTCGCACCACGGAGGAACTGATTCAGCATTGTCTGGATCTGATCTCCACGCCCTCTCTTGCTGGGGAAATGAAGCAGGTGATTGAGTCACTTCGCAAACCTCATCCCGCAGACCAGATTGCCGAGGACATTTTGCAGCAGCTTGTGGATAAAAGGACCTCTGTCCGGACAAATTAACGAGGAATAAGCCAGACGGAGGGGATACCAATGGAACGCAAAGGAAAGGATTTACTCCCACTTACGGGTGAAAAGGTAGAAGTGGATGGTATTTATGTGGATGAGGATGGACATGAGCAACATTTGCACAGAGGCCAGCACTTCCCCGCTGATGTTGTTTTGGGTACTTCCGAGTGGAAAATGACCGAATACGCCTTTGATAACCATCACGAAGGACGTACCGATGAACGACTTATCCCCAAAGAGGATGACGAGAATAAAATGGGTAAAATCACACATCCTCGCCGACATTTACAACGCGGTGACCGATAATTGAGGTAGTATATCCACACTTACTCCCAATATGTTGATAATTTGTGGACAAACTGTGTGCGAAGTATGAATAAACACAATATTGTCTACAGATTGTGCACAATTTGTGTATAAACCATGTTATTTTTGTGGATAAATATTTATATGTGGTGGATAAAGTATGTACAACATGTGCAAAACATGTGCATAACTGTTTAAAAGGCTGAACGAATCCTTTTCGTTCGGCCTTTTCGTATTTTTACACACATTCTCTAATTTATTTTTATCTGCCGAGATCGGGTATGATCGAACGAGGAACATGCGCTTCCGGCACGATGAGATGCCCAAAAAGGACTCTATCACATGGATGGAGCTAATCAAAAATTCGCACAGAGCGCATGGAGGAGTGTAGAATGGAAATGAAAATGAGGACGAACAGAGTCAAAAGAGGAATTACTGACATGTAAAAAGAGTAGGGGTGATCCGAATGGCATCTATTAAAATCCTTTCACTTAATGTTGGCATGCCCAAGCAGATTCGTTTTAATCAGAAGGACGTTGCTACGGGGATATTCAAGTCGGCCACAGATGAACATCTGTATTTATCCTATCTAAACTTCGAAGGGGATGGGCAGGGCGATCTAGTTCATCACGGGGGTAAAGAGAAAGCTGTATGCGTCTATCCCTATGAACACTACTCGTTCTGGGAAAATGAATTGCAGAGACCGCTCGATTACGGCGCGTTCGGGGAAAATTTAACGATAAAGGGTTTGCTGGAATCCGATGTTTGCATTGGAGACGTCTTTAAGCTTGGCAAAGCAATCGTTCAAGTTAGCCAGCCGAGACAGCCTTGCTACAAGTTGTCCATCAAGTACGGTGTACCGGACATGCCCTTGAAGGTACAGCAAACAGGCTACACGGGATTCTACTTTCGCGTTCTGGAAGAGGGCGTTGCCTCTAAAGCTGACGAACTATCCCTCCTTCATCGCCATCCGAAAGCAATTACGGTTTCATTTGCCAATCGAATTATGCATCAAGAGAAGGATCATATCGAGGGTATTAAACAAATCCTCGAAGTGGAGGAATTGTCCGTAAGCTGGAGAAATACGTTTCTAAAACGTTTGGCGGGAACCGAAACGAATTCTCGGGAAAGACTATCTGGCAATTTATAAGGTGGAAGTGGTTCAATGAGTTAGTATGTTTTGTGTAGAGACAACTTTTTTACCGAGATCGGGCATATCCTTCAATCCTGTCCTCATAGCTTGTATAGTACGGGGACTTAGCTTGAATCATTTATAAAGGAGGATATGCCTGACATGTCAGTCTATAAGTCTTCCACAGGATTGGATGAAAATATAGCAGCTGTCCTGTGCTATTTGTTCTCATTTATTGGCGCGCTAGCCTTTGTCATGCTGGAAAAGAAAAGCCGATTTGTATTATTTCACGCACTGCAATCCATACTTTTTTTTGCAGCCCTCATGATCGGACATGTGCTGGTCGGATTCATTCCGCTACTCGGTCCTTTCCTCGCTTCCCTGCTAACACTGGTTAGCCTTGCTTTGTGGATTATCCTGTTAATTCGTGCGGGACAAGGAAAATGGCTTAAGCTTCCCTGGGTAGGGGATTTAGCTCTTCATCAAGCCCGGCAGTTATGAAAATAGCAAAAAACCTTGATCCTCAGCAAGGACTCAAGGTTTTTTCCGTTGGTCTTGTCATATATGAACGTATCCCAGCTTATCTGGATTGACCATCAAATAAAAATGTTGAATACACTCCCCGTCAGGTGTCAGCCTGAAACATAAAGTTTCTTTCACTTCGCCGTCTTTCAGAAATGCCAGCTGAACCTCACCATTGATGACGGTGTGGACCACATCTCTTTCTCGTAAAACAGTTAATACGCGACGAGAGGTCAACAAGGCGAGAACGCCTTTGCGTACAACCATCGGCCTCATCACGGTATGCACCTTACCTCCGCCATCTGACACAAATACAGGCTGTTCAGCCAGTAGTTCCAGCATTGCAGTGACATCGTAGGCGAGAAAGGCAGCTGTAAACCGTTCCAGCAGTTTTACCCGCGAAGAGTTATTTATATGAGGACGGCTTGGAGCTTCAGAAGCAGCTTCTCCGGAAGACAGAATACGACGGGAACGACTGAACAACTGACGACAATTGCTCTCGGTCTTTCCCAGTAATTCCGCAATTTCTTTATAATCATATTGAAAAGCTTCTCTCAGCACAAAAACAGCCCGCTCTATCGGTTTTAGCTGCTCCAATAGAACCAGAAATGCGTAAGATATCATATCTTTACGTTCTAACCAATCGGCAGGGAGGTCTGCACTCTCACCTAGCGGCTCTGGCAGCCACTGTCCTACATACGTCTCTCTTTGCTTACGCGCAGAATTCAGTAGATTCAGACACCGATTCATCGTCATTTTGGCTACATAGGCTTTAGGATTCTGTATATCACTCAGGGGCTTATTCTCCAGCTCGACAAAGCAGTCTTGAACGACATCCTCGGCATCCGTAACCGTTCCAAGCATGCGATACGCAATAGCAAAAGAATATTTGCGATATTTCTGATACAGCTCCTCCAGACTTACATCCACCGATTCCACCGATTCCACCGATTCTTGTTCAATCCCTTGTTCTTTGCCAGTCAAAGCGTAGCCCCCTGTTCATTAAAGACTGCCTGGATACATCCCGGTCGCGATGGCAATCCGGTTCCAGCTGTTGATCACATTAATGGCAGTGATCAAATCTAAGTACTCTTCCTCTGTAAAATGTTCTCTGACCCGATTATACAAGTCTGCAGGTACCCCTTGCACTGAGATATGAGTGACCGCTTCAGCTAATTCGAGCATAGCACGTTCTTTTTCCGTGAACAAAGGAACCTCCCGCCATAAAGCAAGCTGCAAAATATGATCAGCATAATCCCCTAGTTTTAGCAAATCCTTTGCATGCATATCGAGACAATAGGAACAGCCATTGATTTGCGATACTCTAATTTTCAGCAGTTCGTACAATACTTTGTCTGTAAAACGACCGGAAATATACTTTTCCATTTCCATCATTGCTTTGAATGTACTAGGACTCACTGCTCTGTGGTTAAATCTTAAACTCACGATACATCGCCTCCATTATTGGTTTACATACAGAAGACAAATGAACATGTGCTTTTGTGACAAAGTGCAATATATCAATTTGGAATTGCCCTCAATTGATAGAGCATGTATTATAGATAAATGATTTTATGCAAAGAAGGTGAGCACTCATATGAACGGAAAAGGTTTTATTAAAGAATTTAAAGAATTCGCTGTACGGGGTAACGTGATTGACCTCGCGGTCGGTGTTATCATTGGTGGAGCGTTTGGCAAGATTGTCACTTCTGTGGTAAACGATATTATTATGCCTCCGATTGGTAAACTCCTGGGCGGTATGAATTTTCCAGACTTGTATGTGGCTTTACAAGCTGCTGATCCTCTAAATGCTGACGGTACACGCAAGACTCTGGCACAAGCCAAGGAAGCAGGAATTGCGGTCCTTGCCTATGGTCAGTTTATCAATGTCCTGCTGGACTTCCTAATCGTGGCCTTCTGTGTGTTCATGCTGGTCAAAGGGATTAACATGCTGAAGCGCAAAGAGCAGGAAAAGCCTCCTCAGGAAAAAACGATCAAGGAGTGCCCGCATTGCCTGTCCGAAATCCCTATAGCTGCTACTCGCTGCGCACATTGCACTTCCAAGCTAGAGGGATTCGTTGAAGCACGCTGACACAACCCGCACTCCTATGAAGACAACAAACGGCTTAAGACGGTGTATCGTCTTAAGCCGTTTTAGCATGGCTCAAAAAAAATTAGTTGAAGTTAGTGATAATTCCCCGCGGTCTGACAGGTAACCCTTCTGCGTACAGATGGGAGACATCACCGAAGCCAATGCAACGGGGAACTGCCCATTCCTTGGAGCGTTCATCAAACAAGATGGTAGTTACGGAGCTAGGCGGCATCCAAAAACCGGACCAGACCAAAGCCAACGGTAGTTCCAACAGATGTGCAAGCCAGGTTAGCCCGAAGCCGCCATGACAAAATACGGCTACCCTGTCTTCCGTGTGCTTCAAAATTCTATACCTGCCCTCTACCCGTTCAAAGCCTTGCCGCTTCAAAAATTCATCAGAATAAACCTTCAGCCGTTCGAAGGTTTCGGGACTTTGCGTCCCTTGGTAATAGGATATTTCCTTCCAAGAGTCATGAGTCGGCAGAGGCAGCTCAGACCGAATCACTTCACCAGGCAAATCCCAATGGGAAAGACGGCCGTATGGAGTTTCCTCCAGCTTTAGGGCCAGCTCCTGCGTCCAGTCTTCCACTTCATAAGTCATACCGAGAGAGTCGGCGGTGTAGCGCATCGTATCCAATGCCCGCCCCATAGGTGAGACGTAAATGCGGTCCAGACCGTGACTAGACAGCCGTTTGGCCAGTGCCTGGGCCTCCAAATGTCCCTCTGGCGTGATGGTATTGTTAGGATAATCAGGGTCTGCATGTCGGATAATATACAATCTCATCATTGGTTCTCCGTTCCTAAGAATGGCGACAGGATCGCTTGATCTCATTCCAGCGGTCAGCTCTCCTGATCTCTTTAATTAATGTTTATTCAGCAAATTTTCCAAAATCGCGCGCAAATCCCTGTCTTCATGGTAAACTTCCTCACCTGTATCCAGCTCAATAACCCGGATATATGTATAGTTCGCTCTGGCATCGACTGGTTTAAAAATCAATTCCTCCGGATTGTCTGGACGCACATCATAGCCCATATTTTTGAACATATCTGTTATTTGATCAATCCCCGGCTTGCCTCCGCTTTCCAGCATAATCAACCCGCGCAGTTCTTTGGGCTCCTCTGGATGCATAACTCGGAAATGTACAATACATTCCATGTAAAATCGCTCCTTTCCATCATAAATCTATGTTATGGCGCAAATCCCCATGTTCCCAGCATACCCCAAAAACTACTCCACATTCCACATCGACCATCATATCGTCGGAGCGGAAAACACGTTATACTGTAAGGTAGACTTTAACTTTCTGCTTATCACTAGGAGGAACCACCATGACTAGCGAGCTTCTGGATATCTATGACGATGAGGACGACCCCCTGGGCACAGCCACCCGACAAGAAGCACACGCCAAGGGTTACTGGCACCATACCTTTCACTGCTGGCTGGCACGCGACACTTCGACAGGCCGCCGCTTGCTATTCCAACAGCGTCAGGATACAAAGGACACCTTCCCTGGATGCTATGATATTACAGCAGCAGGGCATTTGACTTCAGGCGAAGATATGTCTCAGGCGGCTCGCGAGCTGGAGGAGGAACTGGGCATTCATGTTCCCTTTACCTCTTTAACACCGCTGATGACCGTTCGATATGAAAGTAAAGGCACCGCACAGGGCACCTCTTTTTGGGATCGGGAGGTTAGCTCGGTGTTTGGACTGCTGTCCAACCAGCCCCTGGAAGCCTATCGTCTTCAGCAGGAAGAAGTTGCCGGACTGTACGAAGCAGACCTTGACCAAGCACTGGCTCTGTTTGAAGGCCATGTCCCATTTATCGAAGCCCAAGGTATTACGTCTGGGCCGCACCCGGAAAGAACTCGCCGCCTGATTACACCAGATCAATTCGTGCCTCACAAAGCAGGCTACATTACAGCTATATGCCGGGCTCTGATGGAACTTCCCTCACAGTAGTCCTTATGCTATTCTCCGGCTGACATATATTTGCCGATAATGCCTTCATACCGCCAGCCATACCGGGTTGACAGCTCACTGCCCATATCATGCTCCAGCTCATACAGAATAAGATCCTGAGCAAAATGATCCAGCAGCAAACCTGTCATCACCGGATGCTCGGTTATAAGCGCCTGTGTCGGGCAATTCTCTCCCCGCATCCCCAGCATGCACCAACGCCGATCAATAACAAAAGAAAACTTGCGCCCTGACGGTTCCTGATCTTCCGTACCAGACGTACTCGGTAGCCACGGTTCAAGCATACTTTCACCGTTGTCACAGGACCATAGCAGACGCACACCCCGACTCTCGGCTTTTTTCAACGCCTCTCGCAGCAATTCGGCTTCCTCGCGCCACAAATTCAATACAATCTCGTGCTTGGCTCGCTCCAGCTCACGTGTCAGGCTTTCCAGTACCTTCCGGTCACCTTCCACGTTATAAAAGGTCGGTTGGGCTGGTTCTGTTCGTGGCATTTCCTTCTCCACCGCCAGCAGAGATGCCCGCATCTGCCCTTCGATTATTCGGGTCAGCTCACCCGGCGGCAGCATGCTGTAGCGTACAGGTTCTCCCGCGCTGGCTCTGAGATATCCCTGTCCGGCCAAACGCTGCAAAGCTGCGTACACGTTGGAACGCGATGCTCCCAGACGCTTAGCCACTTCATAGCCGGAAGCCGCATTTTGTCTCGAAAGCTCGACCATCACTTTGGCTTCCATCTCTGTAAAACCCAGATTCCGCAGATGTTGCAGCAGACGCTCCATATGTTCTGTTCCCCCTATGCTGCCCGGCGTTATGTCTGTGCCCTGCGGCAGCCTGTTCGGCTGCGTCAAATCTGTTCAGCTCCACAGCGCGGGCACCATTTGGAGCCTTTAGGTAGTTCCGCTGTGCAGATTTGGCATTTTACATTTTCACGTATTTGTGTAGACGTCATTGTTGGCTTCTCACCCAAGGAATTATTGGCTTTCCAATATCGAATGCGCTCGTCCAGCTCCTCCTGACGCTCGCGCTCACGTTCCAGTTCTTCAAGCCGGCGGTGTTCTTTCTCCAGTTCCTCCTGACGACGGCGCTCCCACTCTTCGTCGAACGCCGCTTTTTCTTCTGGAGTAAAATCAGATACCGTGTAATTGCGATCTAATCCCGTTGGGTCATGCGTTTCATGCTGCTCATCCTGTTCATGCCGATCGATGACTTCATCTTCTGCATGCTCCATGTAAACAGGCGCAGCATCCTTCACTGCCTCTGACTTGCGCAGATCAAAAGAATAGGCGTCTGCTGGCACCTCCTCCCGCACAGCCGCTACTTGCTTGGAGGCTGTCTGCCCTTCATTCAGCTTGCGTCCGCATTTGGGGCAAAAGTTTGCATCCAGCGGCACAACTGCACCACAGGTACATAAATGGGCATTTTTCAATTCTGCAATTCTGCTGCGCAGCTCATCAATTTCATCCTGAAGCTCATCACAAGCTGTGGATAGCTGTGTCATCTCAGTTTCAGCCACGGACATATCGGATGCCCGGTAGCCCTCGTAAAAGATTTGACCCATTCGTAAGAAATGTACATCCATTTCCTGCTGAATCGTTGTAATTTGTGAATTGATCTTACTAATCTCGACAGCATGCTGCGCCTTTTCTGTTGCGCGATTAGCGCCTTCCTTTATACGTTGAATCAGCTTCATCTTCATTTCCTCCCCATATCCAGCCGGATTTCACAGTACCGTCCGTATATCCTAAAGTTTTTTTCTGTTGGCAAGCCTCGAACTCCTGTATAATGGAATGCGGTCCTATCGCCTATTTGAAGGCTATAGGCATTGGCGTCAGCCTATTAACATTCTGACGCTCCAGCTCTAGATCCGCATGAATTCAGCACCATTTTAGTCCATAGTCTTGTTCTTATCATCAACTCAAGCTGACTAGAACTCTATCATACCAAAAACTACCCCCATTTGTGAAAATGGAAGATTTTAAGAACGAAAGGGGTTTCAGGATCATGAACCCAAATCCTGCTTTTTACCCCCGACCCATCGGGGTTCCTTATTCAACGACGATCCCTCAGGCACGTCGAGCTTCTATGGATACCAGTATAACGCTGGTGCCCGACACCGACCAAGACGCGACTTTTTTCCGTGCTATAGAGAATGCGGGCATTCATCTGAACCGCCCGCAAATTCAGGCCGTACGCCACGGTAAAGGCCCGCTTCTGACCCTGGCAGGGGCTGGCTGCGGCAAAACCACGGTGCTGGCGGCCCGTGCAGGCTACCTTATGGCGATGCGGGATGTCCCTGCATCGTCCATCCTGCTGGTGACCTTCACCAGCAAGGCCGCTGCCGAAATGAAGCTGCGCATCGCCGGATTACCCGGTGTGCGACCTACCGCTGCACGTGCAGTACAGGCGCGTACCTTCCACTCGTTCGCTCTGGCGATGCTGCGTCATCGCGGCGTGCAAGACGAAGTGTTCGGTGAAACGCAGGCTCAGCATACCGTCATGAAAATGATGCTGCGCCAGCTTGGACTGAGCGAGGCTTTCCAGCCGGAAAGCCTGTTGTCCGCCCTCTCCGCCTGGAAGGCGGAGGGTCGTAGCGCAGACGAGCTGCCGGAAACCATCCGCGAGGAAGCGGATGCCAAGCGTGCCATGCTCGCCTATGAAGCGTGGAAACGAGAGCGCAATAAGATGGATTTTGACGATATTCTGCTGCGTGCCTCCGCGCTGCTGCGTGACCCGGATGTGCTTCAGCCGCTTCAACGGCGTTTTTCTTATATCATGGTCGATGAATTTCAGGATACGAATGCCTTGCAATATGATATGGTGCAGCGATTGGCTGCGAGGCATCGCAATCTGATGGTCGTCGGAGATGATGACCAGACGATCTATACCTTTAACGGCGCACGCCAGGAATCCATTCTAGAGTTTGATAAGGTCTATAAAGATGCAAAGGTCATTACCCTTGATATCAATTATCGCAGTGATGCGCGCATTCTGGGGCTGGGCTCCAACATCGTCGCTAAAAATGTCCATCGACGCTCCAAACGTCTTGCGGCTGCCGGACGTGAGGGCTTGCCACCGCAGTTTGCGACTCCATCCGGACCTGAGGAAGAGGCGGGACATATTGTTACTCATCTACTCCAGCAGGTAGAGGAAGGTCGGCTTCAATACCGGGACATCGCCATTTTGCACCGAACGGCCAGCGGAAGCCGATCTATTTTTGAGCAATTGATTATGCGGGATGTTCCTTTTATTCAGTACGGAGCAGGGACCGTGTTTTACGATCAGTCTCTGATTCGTCCTTTAATGGACCACTTGCGTCTGTCGCTGAACCCACGACGAATGGAATCCATTCCAAGCACCCTTGGACCGCTGTATGTCTCCCGTGAGGCTGGGATGGAATGGATTATGCGCGAAGAGAAACAGCAGGCTAAAAAATACCCGCTAATCCACCTCAGCCGCTGGGATCGACTGCGTGATTTTCAGCGTGAACAGGTAAAAGAACGCATTCGTCTGATTCGCAGTCTTGCTACTATGAAGCCAGCCTATGCCATTCAGGAAATGCGGCGTGTCTTTTATGACAAATATTTGGAAAGTGGCGATACGGGCGCGTGGACCCATTATAAGGAAACGATGCAAGAAAGTCTGGAGGAGCTCGAAACGGCAGCCAAGCGATTTGACACCGTGGAGGCATTCGTCAGCTTTGCGGACGAGCTTTCCGAACGCCACCGCCAAATGGAATCGCTCCGCAGAGAGGAAGACAGCGATGCTGTTCGGCTCATGACGATCCACCGCGCCAAGGGACTAGAGTTCCCTTGCGTATATTGGATCGGGGCCAGCGAAGGCATCCTGCCGCACAGCTCGGCTCTACACAGCGAGCTGCCGGAGGATCGTCGGGCAGGTGCCGCCCCAGCAGTGGCCGTGGATAACGAGGCCGCGCTCGAAGAAGAGCGCCGTCTCGCTTACGTGGCCGTTACCCGGGCGAAGGAGCTGCTATACATCACCTCCCCCGCCTCCAATCACGGCAAGCCTGCCGCCGTGTCGCGCTTCCTGCTGGAAGCCTATGGGGTCACCCCTGAGGCTTCCAAACTAGAAACGCGCCGCAGCAGCTTTGGCCAACCGAAGGCTTCCGGGTATGGCAGCCGGAGCGGCGGCGGTGCGACAGCGTCTGGGACCGCAACCCGCGTGAGCAGCAGGTCGGGAGCAGCTCCCGCCGCCGCTACAGCACGGACGACCTCGGCGACAGCTAGGTCACAGACAGAGCCACGCGTCAATGTGCCTGTGTGGAAATGCACGGACGCCGCCTGCAAGGCATGGATGCGGCGCGACACCGTAGGTGGGCGCCGCACAAATTCGGCCAGTGCAGACACGCCGCCAGTGTGTCCGCTCTGCTCCTCCCCCATGACGGAGGGAACGCGCAGCATCCCGGCCAGATAAGTGCGGGACGTGTAGCTAGATAGAGCTGCGCTTCCACTGTTCCCGTCATTTACGGTCCGATTAGTGCAGATCTATAATGAGATTTAAAAAAAAGCACTGTCGTTCATTTTTCAGCAGCCTGGCGAAAATAAATTTTAGACAGACTAAATAAAATAAAAAACGGTAGACTAGGATACAAAAATAAAATCCTGGTCTGCCGTTTTTTAATATATCATTTTATCTAAGGAACCCTTCATTCATTCCAGATAAAATTTCGTTGATGACTGAATTCTAAAAGGAGAGAAAACTTAATGAAACTTTCAGGAAATACAATACTCATTACCGGTGGAAGTACTGGAATAGGATTAGCTTTTGCGGAACGATTTTTAAAAGCCGGAAATAAAGTCATTGTTTCTGGACGGCGTGAACAGGTACTTCAAAAAGCAAAAGAGAAATTGCCTAACCTCATTACTCATGTAAGTGATTTGAATATGGAGTCCGAGCGTATAGCATTGTCGGAGTGGGTAACTGCCAACTATCCAGAAGTAAATGTGTTAGTTAACAACGCCGGTATCCAACAACGTTTTAATGTGTTAAAAGCGGATGCAAAAAACAATTGGGATTATTTCAGCAAAGAAATTACCACTAATATTGAAGCACCTTTCCATCTATCCATGCTATTCGCTCCATATTTTGCAGCAAAAGCAGAGGCGACTATCATTAACGTCACTTCTGGGTTAGCTTTTACGCCGTTTGTGATTGCTCCGATTTATTCAGCAACAAAAGCGGCCCTTCATTCATTTACAATCAGCCTAAGACACCAACTTTCTGATACGTCTGTAGAGGTAATTGAAGTTGTCCCGCCAGCAGTGAATACAGATTTAGGTGGAGCAGGGTTGCATACGCATGGAGAACCGTTAGCTGACTTCGCAGATGGAATTTTCAAAGGATTAGAAGAAGGAAAAATAGAAATCGGATATGGTACCTCTGTGCCTCGCTTACGCATGTCACGAGATGAAGTCGACGAACACGTAGAAAATATGTATAAGGCAACGAAAAATTCAATAGAATAGCTCGCTTATGGGGCAGTCCTTTTGCGGGATTGCCCTTTTTTCACTTCGCTTTTTATTGATTTACCTTGTAGATTGACTGGCACGGTATCATCATTCCCAAATCTCATTTCTTACGCTTCGTCCTTGTCAAAATAATCATCTGGCAAATGCAGTTCTCGCAAACAACCGATAAATTTTTCTTTGAAATTCGGATTCCTTTTATACTCCGACCATACCGACTTATAATAAGGCAGCAACTTCTCATGTGGAATAATGCCCCAGTATAAAATCGAGTTTTTCAGAACCTGCGGGTCGCCTCCCTTCAACATCTGTTCAATAATCTGCCAGCTTTCCAGCTTGTTCTCACAACTGCGCGTGGCATAGATGGCCGTGGTTTGCATGTTCAGTTCGGCATGACACAGAAAAGGCGCAAAGTTCTGGAGCGTAATTGCATCGTAATCCTCCAAGATATACCCTGCATAACGCAACGTTTCTACGTCGCGAATTCTGTCAAGTCTTTGCAAGATCAATGGAATGAATTCCGTTAAATTCGCTGTTTTTCTGGAAGCGTGTAGAATCATTAAAGCTTGCAAAAACTCCTCATGTTCATCCGATTGCAACAGCTCCAGAATATATTTTCCACCCGTATCAAAAGAAGTTTTACAGATTAGCCGAATGGATGTGGCCCGATTTTTTGGGCTTTGCTCCACAATATTTTTCAGAAAACCAAGGGTTGGCTGCGAGACTTTCTTAAACTTGAACATAGCCTCAAGTGCTTTGGCTTGGGTTTCTTCGTTTGGAGTGCTCTGGTAAATCTGGATCAGCGCATTCTCATCGCCTGGCATTCGACTGCCAAACCACCCGATATCATAATCCAGAATAATTTCATCCAGCCAGCGCTCGTACCAGTCCAGAAAGCTGTCTTCATAGACAAAGAAAAAGGGATGATCGGGATAAAAACCGGAGGTGTACACAATTCTCCCCCTGTGTTTGCCTTCAAGTACGAGATACATGTCGTATTCGCAGCCTTGGGTGCCTATGCACAACATGCCGCCCAGCACCTTATTACGTGCGTCGTCGTATTCCTCATCGGGGATGTCCTCATCCGAGGTCAGAGGTTCCGTCAGATGGTTCCATTCCTCTTTGGTCATCCCGGGATACAGAACGGATTTTGCCAGGAGTGCCTGGCGCTCGGTGTAGGAAGTTGCCTTTTCAATTGAATAAATTCCATAATAGGGACCGGCGCCTCCGTTGCCGATTTTCGTTAAAAACTGTGCATAAGGCTCAGGAAGGGTGACCTGATTATGGGCTTGCCAGTCCGCCAGCGCTTTAGCTGGAAGTTTCTCATTGACCTTATATTGATGTGAGGATGCTCCAAACACCGAGAAATCCGTGTCTTGGCGCATGGCCTGATTCAGTTTGTTTTTTATTCGATCCAGTTGCGTTTCGTTCTTCCCAAACCACAATGGAAAGTGATCACGCATAAAATGAGTTAACGTATCCTCTAAATTTTGATGCTGTTTCATATATTGAAACAACATGTCCGACGTGAGCACGATTTTAGAGTCTTCGATACTAATAGTCCAAGACAGTGGCTCCTCAGGACTATAACTAAATTCAGTAACGATGCCGTATGCTACACCTAATTTATCAACTCTCTTGTGTAAAATTTGATGGATCTCACCAGTCAGTTGATGAATATTAATATCATTCTGTTCCAAGGCCTTCTTCCTCCTTCGTTGTACTTGTCAATCGACTCGCGACATCCGGCCTAGTTCGTCAACCACTAGGATAGTTTAAAATCAACCATCGTCTGTTCAGCCGTAACCTCATAGCCTAAGCTTTTGTAAAGATGTACAGCAACTTGGTTCTCCTTCAGCACTCCCAGATAAACATCTGATGCAAGCGTTCTGCCCAGTTTGGTGAGTTGGCTCGTTAAGTGCTTTGCTAGTCCTTTTCCTCTGTGAGCAGGGCTTGTATATATGTTTCCGAGCTCCACGAGCTTAGAATCATAAAAGTGGAAGCCGCCTGCGGCAATCAAATGACCACATTCCTTGATCCCGAAGAATGGATATTGTTCGAGTTCGCTCCTTGTAAAAAATTTCATGCCCCCACTTCGTAATAAATCCACTATATCTGGAACTTCGTTTTTCTTAATTAACTCAGCCAAGTTAGAATCAAGCAGTTTCGATTGATCTGTATGCTTCATTGTTAAGAAACGTTGTGGGTTACCAGTTATGAGCCCCTGCGACTGAAAAAGTTGTAGGTCACAATCACACAGGATTGTACCACAAACGGAATGTTGCTTAAGTTGAATGGTTTCCTTCGTAAAAGCAATAAGAGCTGGAAAGTTAAGGTTTTCTTGGTTTAGGCAGTGGAAAGAAAATGCAGGGAAGGAGAGCCCGCAAAAGTATGCTAAAACCGCCGTCAGCTTGTCGTCTACATATTGACCAACGAATGTAGCCTGCTCCTTACGTTGAGTTAAATAGCTATAGAACAACAAGTGTTGGTCTCTATGGATCTGGTCCGTTAATTGATTAATAGCTTCGTTGGTAAGCAATCGATGAGAAATCATGCATTAGTCCCTTTCATTGCCATATGGGTAGTATTCCTATTGGCATGATACCACAAATTAAAACGATCCTTCCTACTTATCCCATATAGCCTTAAAATCCTGAGTTCTACTTCTCCAAAGTTATGAAGGTTGTTTGCCTCCTGAGTATGAAAATCCATAATTTAAGGATGATTTTTTCCGAAATTCATTGTATAGTTCCTGCCTCGCCTCTAATTTATGATGAATTTAAAGAGAGGTGAGGCACTAAAAACAATGACAAATATTGAAAACGCATACAAGTAAAGAAAGAATGCTTAAAAGTGCAAGCTGGTCCCTAATTACCTGTCATCGATTACTTCAAAGTGTACTTCATATGTACACTCTATTGAAAGCGTTTTCCGGAATATGTATTGCAGATCAATTGAGGCGGCAACATCTAATAATTCAAGGAGTGAGTCATATGCCATATCCATGGAAAAGAAGGTTTTTCGGTATTCTCAGTTTTGTGCTCTTATTCTTTTTGTTGGTATCTCTCGATTTAGTTCCAAGCTTAGCAAAAGCAGAATCAACTCACTTGGTCACCGATGTGGATGGTCGAACGGCGATGAATGCAAGTCAAGGTTTATCCACTAACGGCAGCCCCTTTTCTACAGTCGTCAGCTCCAAAGAGGCACTTCTTCAAGGTTACGGCGTAGAAAAACGGGATACACCCTATAACGGCGATACGTTTTATAAAGGTGATGGCTATGTATCCTTCTTTTATGACTATGACTCAAACTCTGGGAAGTCTGATGGAACGGCTACATTTAAAGTAAACGTGCCTACAGCAGGTCTATATAGACTGAGCCTCGGCTACTACATTCCGGCGGGCACCGGCTCCAAGGATACCAGCATCGAGGTCAATGGCACCATGACTGAAAACATAACGCTGGCTGCTCCTCCAAAAGGTGCATCGATGAATGAGAAAGTGGTAACCAAAATCATGCTGAATGCTGGCACCAACGAGCTGACTTTTTCAAGAGGCTGGGGATATTACGGGATCGAGTATGTAAAGGTTGAATTCGCCAATCTGCCTGCTGCAATCAGCAAAATTGAAGCCGAAGAGGGAGCCATAACTGGTGAGGTCAGCATAGAAGCGACTGATACGGGGTATTCTGGTACCGGTTACGCAGCCATTAAGGGCACAGGTTCGCTAACTCTTGCCTATAACGCAGCCTCGAGCGGACTTTACAATCTTGCAATCGGTTACAGTAACCCCACTGGAGATAAAAAGACCCATTTGGTGGTCAACGGCCAGACCAGCGAAATATCACTCCCGGCAACAGCAAGCTACACAGAGGTATCCGGCGGTAAACTTATGCTGAATTCGGGAAACAACACGATACAGTTCAATGTCGACTCAGATCGATTTCATCTTGACTACGTCAAACTGTCAGCAGTGTCCCCCCCTAAACTGCATCAGATTGAGAAAAAGCCGGTAAACCCGAATGCGACTGCGGAAACCAAGGCACTCATGAGGTATCTCGTCGATAGTTACGGTAGCCATATTCTTTCCGGTCAGCACACTCTGGAGGATGCCCAGTGGATTAAAGACCATACCGGAAAGTACCCTGCTATATTATCAACGGACATGATGGATTATTCCCCCTCTCGCGTCGAGCATGGTGCCACCTCAACTGAGGTGGAAAAGGCGATTCAATGGGCCAAAGAAGGTGGAATTGTCACGTTCGCATGGCACTGGAATGCCCCCAAGGGACTGCAAGATATTCCGGGTAAAGAATGGTGGCGCGGATTTTATACGGACGCTACTACATTCGACGTCCAATATGCGCTAAATCATCCCGAGTCGGAAGAGTATCAGCTTATGCTGCGAGACATCGATGCCATTGCTGCTCAATTGAAACGGCTCCAAGATGCTCACGTTCCAGTGCTGTGGAGACCGCTGCACGAAGCGGAGGGCAAATGGTTTTGGTGGGGCGCCCAAGGACCAGAGTCCGCCAAACAACTGTACCGTATCATGTACGACCGCCTAACACACTACCATCACCTGAACAATCTGATCTGGGTATGGAACTCCGAGAGTCCTGACTGGTATCCAGGAGACGATGTCGTCGATATTGTAAGTGTGGATATCTATAACCAGGCGGCTAATTATAACCCAAGTATCGGCAAGTACGACAGCTTGGTAAATCTCGTGCAAGACAAGAAGCTGGTTGGTCTGTCCGAAAACGGCCCGATTGGCGATCCTGAATTGCTTCAGGCATATTCAGCGCATTGGCTCTTTTTCACCACATGGACGGGCGATTTCGTCCGCAACGGACAATATAATTCACTCGATCATCTCATAAAAGTGTTCAACAGCGATTACGTGATCACGAGGGATGAGCTTCCCCAAGACCTATTTACTTCGTCCAAGAATGAAGTAGAGTAAGGCGCTCGTAACGTATCCGTAACTGTACTGTCCCATCCAGCACCATGAAGAAGCGTAGAAGCCTGTCTCTAAAAAACATCAGCCATCCTAGAAAGTAACCGGGGTGGCTGATGTTTGTACTTTGCACAAATGTAGTCTAGGACAAGCCATTATGAAAAGGACCGTCTCCTCTCCAATTGGAAAGTGGAAACGGCCTCGTCTTTTATGCAAAACGAATTAGTTGGAAGACCATAGCTTAATCCGGTTTTGAATATGCTTGGTAAAGGATTGTTCCATTTCTTGCACTCCGGCTTTCTCCAGCTCTGCCATATAGGCATCCCAAACCTTATCGAAGTTTTCCGGCTTGGTCATGACCGCTTCCGGAATTCGTTTCCATGTAATATCCTTCATCTTGGCTCCGAGAATAACAGCCGGATCATCATTGGGGAGAGACATCGTGTAGGCTGCTCCGTATGCTCTCGGTTGGAATTCTTCTTCTTTTGGGAAAAGATCTTTCCAATGATCGATTTTATAGGCTTTCAGGACTTCCTTCTCCGACTTGTTATAAGTTGCTGTCAGCATCTCCGGATAACTGCGAGTAAAGTAGTTGCCGGTGGAGTCCTTGATGCCATCACCATAATGGACCATCAGGTTCCAATATAGACCGATTCCGGACTCCTTTTGGAAAGCTGCATTGTCATTGTTCATCCGTTCCAGCACAGCCGGAATAATCGTCCGCTTGCCGTCTTTAACCGTGTAATGCTTTCCTTCAATTCCCCAGTTATTCAGGACTTGCCCCTCTTCCGATGCCAGAAAGTCGAGGAACTGGATAGCACGTACCGGGTCCTTGCACTTGCTAGAGATCGAGATTCCATATCCACCATCAAAACCAGGAAGCCAGAAATTGGTATCCTTATATTCCTTGCTCATGGTGACTGGATAATGACCGTACGTTTGGTCGAATTTGCCTTCCGCCTTGAGCGCATTTTGTCCGTCACCATAGTCCCACTCTGGATCGGCCAAGCCCAGTACACGTCCTGAAGCTACTTTTGCCTTAAACTGGTCTGTCTTCTGTACGAAGCTTTCTGGGTCCAGCAATCCAATGGAGTTCATGTGATTCAACCAGCGGAAATATTCCTTTTCTTCCGGTCGGCGGAAATGATAAGTCGCTTGATGTGTTTTTTGATCGATGAAGTATTCGCCATCGTCTGGTCCCCCGGTCGTTTGAAATCCTGAGTTCGTGACCTGGTACATATGCCAATCGTCAGCATTTAGGGACAATCCGATATTTTTGTTGCCATTTTCGTCCGTCGGATGCTTGGTGATATAGTCCTTAATGACTTTTTCAAAATCCTGTACCGTACGAATGTCCGGGTATCCCGCTTCCTTGACGACACGATGCTGGAGTTTAAATCCTACGTCAGGTTTGATCTTCTTTTCCTCAACAGCGGACCAGGTCGGAATCACATAGATCGATGGGTCATCCAAACTGTACTTTGTCCGAACAAGCTTGTCACCCAGCATTTTTTTGATGTTCGGTGCGTGCTTGTCGATCAAATCCGTTAGATCAATAATTGCACCAGCATCGACAAGTTTGCCGACATCCGCCTTAGCAGCAATTAAATCAGGATAGTTTCCTGTGGCTGCAATCAAGGAAATTTTTTGGACCGGGTCGCCGACAGCGAATTCAGCATCTAGAGTTACTCCCGTTTTTTCAGCGATGACCTTACCGACTTCATCCTTCATGTTATTCCAATTGGTGCTGGAGTCTTCCGAGAAATAAGTAAGCGTGATGTCTCCTGTTGTTACGGCTTTGGTAGCCTCAGACTCTTTATTACCGCCGCATCCTGCGAGCGTCGCGATTAAAGTCAGTGACATTACGAAAGATACGACCATTCTATGTTTTTTTGGCTTCATGGAGCAAAACCTCCCATTATAATGAATGTTGCCTCGTGTTAGCTTTTTACCGCTCCAAGCGTCATACCTTTAACAAAATATTTTTGTAGAAAAGGATAGACGATAAGAATCGGCACGGTAACAATGATGGTGATTGCCATTTTAACGGATTCCGGTGAAACCTGTGCCATACGCTCCGCCATATTGGCAGCGTCTTGGGAATTGGTTGCGCTTGTTGTAGTACTTTGCAGAATTTTCATCAATTCATATTGCAGGGTCGTCAACGATTCGTTGGACCCATTAAACAGATAAGTATCGAACCAAGAGTTCCATTGTCCTACTGCCAAGAAGAGCGCTACGGTCGCTAATGCTGGTTTGCAAAGAGGAAGAATAACGCGCCAGTAGATCGTAAAATCGTTGGCACCATCCAGCTTGGCTGATTCCTGTAGCGCATAAGGCAGACCGTCAATGAAGGAACGAATAATGAAGACATTAAACGCACTTACAAGACCTGGTAAAATATAGACAGCAAATGTATCAA
Source organism: Paenibacillus ottowii (assembly GCF_050516475.1). Taxonomy (NCBI): domain Bacteria; kingdom Bacillati; phylum Bacillota; class Bacilli; order Caryophanales; family Paenibacillaceae; genus Paenibacillus; species Paenibacillus ottowii. The sequence goes on from NZ_CP191577.1 coordinate 5,396,434, forward strand.
TTAAATGCAATTCCTTCATCAGGATAAAACCTGGAATTAACCCTCCTGAAACATACATGGTGACGGCCAGAAAGATGGAGATGAACCTTCTAGCTTGAAAATCACTTCGTGCAAGTGTATAAGCAAGCATCGAACCGCTGACCAGGCCCGCTACGGTGCCAATGACGGTTCGTAGAAAGGAGATCTTGAACCCAGTGATTAACCCCTCATAGGTGAAAATCAAATCGTAATTCTTCAGAGTAAATTGCCTTGGCCAGATGGTGATCCCACCTCTAATGGTGTCTACCGAATCGTTAAAAGAGATAGCTAGCACATTTAAGAACGGGTAGATCGTCAGAACGGTGACCACAATCATGAAAACATAAACAACTACCCCCAGGATTCGGTCTTGTAGTGATTTCGCCTGAAGCTTGTTGTTTAATCCGCCGACCGGCGTAGTGCTTTTGACAGCCTCCATGTCCATTCTCCTCCTTACATAATGCTCTCGTTGGTATAGCGCTTAAAGATTCCGTTAGCCGCAAACAATAGGATCAGGCTTATCACCGAATTGAAGATATTAATGGCTGTCCCGAAAGAATAACGTCCCATCGCCAGACCATAATTAAGCGCATACAAATCTAGTACTTCAGAGTAATCGATGACCAGGTGATTGCCCAGCAGAAATTGTTTCTCGAATCCCGTACCGAGCAGATGGCCAATAGACATAATCAGGAGAATGATAATGGTCGACCGGATCCCCGGCAGCGTAATGTGCCACATTTGTTGTAATCGGCTAGCGCCGTCCACCCGCGCAGCCTCGTATAATTCAGGACCAATACCGGCGATGGCAGCCAGATAAATAATGGCGTTCCAACCGGTTTCCTTCCAGATGTCTCCGAAAGTTACAACCCACCAAAATAATTTACCTTGGGCCATAAACTGGACTGGCTGATCGATGATGCCTAGACCCATGAGCACATCGTTTACGACACCGCCATCCGCTGAAAGCATTTTGGTGACAATGCCTGCAGCAACTACCCATGAAACAAAGTGCGGTAGGTAAGATACGGTTTGAACAAATCGTTTTACAACCTGAATACGAACCTCGTTAAGCAGTAGAGCAAAGACAACGGGTACAATAAAACCAGCAATCAGTCCCATAAGGCTCATTGCCAGTGTATTCCGCAGCACTTGGTAGAAATGTTCATCTCGGAACAAAGTACGAAAATGCTCCAGGCCTACCCACTTCTGTTCAAAAAAGCTCAAACCGGGTCTATATTTCTGAAAAGCCATTGTCCAACCCCATAGCGGCAAGTATTGGAAGATAAAAACCCAAACAACAAACGGAATGGACATGTAGTAAAGATACCGCTGGCTTTTAAATACCTCCCAAGCATTCCTCTTTTTTTTGTATGTTTTTTCCGAAACCGCTGTTACCGCTTTCATTTCTGTCATCCCCTCTCTTAAAATCCATCATAAGACAGAGAGGAGTCAGCGCCCATACAACGGATTTCGGAGAAAATCATCCACAAATTATGGATTCCTATATTCCGACGGTGAACGGCCTTCATACCTTTTAAATTTGCTGTAAAAGTAGTTGACGCTTGTATAGCCGACGCTTTCGGCGACCTCGTATACTTTCATTCCCTGACCCAGCAGTTCCTTGGCCTTTTGGATACGGACTCGGTCCAGATAGGTATTAAAGTACTCTCCCGTCTTGTTCTTAAAAAGCTGGCCCAAATAGGCGGTACTATAGTTTAGCAGCCCGGCTAACGCTTCCAGTCTCAGGTTGTCTGCATAATGCTTGTGAATGAAGTCGATCATTTTTTTGAATTCCTGCTCCTTTCCACGGGATTCAGAGTCTTGCGCCAATGTTAGCAGGAAACGGTGGGTTTCTTCCAATAGATCATGTAGATGATCATGCTGGTAGATCCCATTCAAAAAACGGGAAACTTCCTCCGTCTCTTTCAACTCAATACAAAAACCCGCGGTCAGCTTGTGAATGATCGCATTGGATAGAAAAAAGAACGACTCTTTGATCGACTTCTCGTCTTGCCCCTGTTTGAGAAAAAATGCTGCCGTCTCGTTCAATAACGGCAGTATGGCGGCTTGGTTTCCTACTTCCAGACTGTAATACAGGCGGAAGATGAATTCCTCCATCGTATCCTCAGCTTTATCAGCAGACAATCGGGGGGAATCAAGCGCAGGAGAAAAGAAAGGATACGGACCTAGCAGTCGATTCTTCTCGCTGAAAAAGGATTGTTTTACCGCTTCCTGGGCCTTTAAAAAAGATTTATAAATATCTTCAGGAGCAGATACGGCCCCTCCGGTTGCAGCGGCGAACCTAACATTATCCGCAACACTATGAATCTCATTGTGCAGAATTTCACGCCGTTCTTTTCCGCGCAGCGGCGCGTTGAGCAACAGGACTGTATACGGGGGGATTACTGTAACAAGCCCCATCATCTGCCCCTCGATCTTTGCCTTCAATCCGTTCGAAAGCTGGTATGCGACATCTGAACGGTCCACTTCAGAAACACGCGGGTAGACGACCACGACTTCGTAGCTGGTCCATAACAAACCCGCTTCTATTGCTTTACTTCTCAACTTGGCAGGATCCTCCGTTTTCTCTTGAGGGACAAGCAGACTGTGCAGGTATAAATCGCGATTTATACCCTCTCTCTTACGCCATTCCTCTTGAAGGCGCTCCTCTTCGATCCGCTCGCGTATCTGTTTTAAACTGGACGACATTTCATCAATGTCGACTGGTTTAAGGAGATAGCCGAACACCCCGTATTTAATCGCTTGTTTGGCATACTCGAAGTCGGCATATCCACTAAGGATCATAAAATGCATATGATGACCGCCGGATCTCAAGTGCTCGATCAACTGCAGACCATCCATAACTGGCATGCGGATATCGACGATTACGACATCAGGAGCTTTTTCCTCGATGACGCCCAACGCTTCTTTTCCATTGGCTGCCGTAGCTGTAACGATACATCCGAGACTTTCCCATGGAATCAGCGTTTGAAGCCCTTGGCGAAGCTTCGGCTCATCGTCAACGATGACTACCTTAATCATGCGGATTCACCCCCAGGTATGAAAAACTGTATACAAGTGCCTTCCCCAGGCTCACTCTCAATATGTAAGGCACTAGAGGTCCCATACAGTAAGACGAGACGATCATTTACGTTTCGTAGTCCAATTCGCTGGACCTCCTGTTCATGTACGGATGCAGCAAGCTCTGCTCGTACAAGGGCGAGACGATCGTCCGTGAAACCGGCGCCGTTGTCACACACCATAACTCGAACCCCCTCCGGGATTTTCTTAACTTTCACTTCAATAACAGCTCCTTCTGCTTGATTATCCAGACCATGTACAATAGAATTCTCCACCAATGGTTGGATAATCAGAGGTGGAACCAACGTTTCCTCTACATCCGGATCAACCGTTAAGCGATACTCCAAACGGTCTTCATACCGGAATTTTTGAAGATCAAGATAACAGCATACTTGCTCAAGCTCTTTACGCAGTGGAATCTTGTCGTTACCAGCCTCCAGACTGCTGCGCAACAACGCGCTCAACTGCCAGACTGCTTTAGCGATATCGTCCTGTTGGCGAATGTGGGCCTCCATTCTAATCGACTCTAGAGAATTGAAGAGAAAATGCGGGTTGATCTGGCTCGCCAGCATTTTGAACTTAATCTCGTTTTGTCTTTGCTCCACAAGGTTTTTCTGGCGATTCGTCTCTTGGACCTCCTGAACCAGATGATTTACGCTGCTGACGAGCGCGTTAAATTCCCTCGATAGTAGACCAACTTCATCTTTTCCGTCGATATGGAGATAGGTTTCCCATGAACCCGCCCCTACTTGGGTCATATGTTTACTCAAGCGAAGAAGCCTTCTGGATAATAGCGAAGCAGAAGCATAGATCAGCAAGGCTGCAAATATCAGGCTAGCCGTGATCGCGATTCCGCCGACCCATATCACTTGATTAGCATCTCGTGTAATTTCAGAAACGGAAAAAACGGAAATGATGCGAAGTCCATTCCAGCTGTTTTGTGGAGTTAGATTGGCGATTACCACTTTCGATGCTTTTCCGTTAATGAGTGTGTTGTAACTTCCTTCCTGTTGGAAAAGTATATTTTCGTCGGCATGAATTTCAGAAAGATTCTTCCCGAACAACTCTGCTTCATTGGACACGACAATCTGATTCCGGCTATCCACGATCAAGGTAGGGAACGATTCCTGATTCAGGATTGAATTTAATTGGCGCTGGTTCACATTTATGACCAGAACCCCTTTTCGCCCTGGTGAATCCACTGAAAATGAACGAATCAGGCTGAGATAATCGGCATCATCCCTCTCATCCTTGATTAAGTTCCAGCCGGCCAATCCTTTCTGCGCGATGGCCTCCTTGTACCAATCTGCGGTTATGATCCTATCATCCGGCTGGATAAATTCCCAATTGTTAAGTGCTCCAGGATTAGGGACATAGACACGGATGCCGGATATCTCTTTGTACAACTGGAGGTAGTCACGAATACCTGTATACTCCCGGTAGGCCTGAATGACTTCGAGGTAGCTGTCATACTTCTGGCTGGCTACCATTTTCATCCGATTGTCATTGGTCAGCCGGTATGAGATGTCCAGCGGCACTTTGATCAATTCTTCTGTACGATTTCGGACCCGCCCAACATTGTTGGACACTTGCATAAAGGCGTCTTTAATGACGGCCTCTCGAAGCTTCCCCGTCAGAAACAGGCCACATAACAACAAGGGAAGAACAGCTACCGAAATGAATGTAAGCGTCATTTTCTTTCTCAGTTTCATGTCATTCATCATTCGTATAAAAAACACGACTTGCCCTCCCCGATCAGTACGCTGATACGCGCAAAATGCCCCTTTTCATACAAAAAGGGGCATAACTCCATCGATTGTTTTTCTCTCTTTTGGCAATTGTACTGTTGTTCTGATCCTTAAGCCTTGCCGGGTCTTATTGCCCGAAGCCTGAACCATCCACTTTCATAGTCTTTCTGTCTGTAGACAAGAGGGAGGCCCAACTTCATAAGCCGATCCCCCCCATGGATAGACTTTTGCCCGCTATTTCCTGACTGAACTTCATATTCGAGTTCTGGATTTAGTCCGTCAAGACGCAGAGCTCGCCAAGGCGCGTTCGGGACAGCCATCACTTGGAAATAGTAGACGACGGCATCCTCTTGGTCTTCAGAAACAAACATCCAAGCCGATTCGTTATCTTCAAACGGACTCTTTAGGCGATACAAGTCACCTTTCTGTACTAAGCCGCGTATCTGCTTGTAGACTGCGATTTGGCGTTTGACCGTCTCTTTTTCGTCATCAGTAAATTTCGTGAGATCAAGCTCATATCCAAAATTTCCGGACATGGCCACATCACCTCGAAAATCAAGGGGGGTTATGCGTCCAACTTGATGATTCGGAACGGCCGACACATGCGCTCCGATGGCGCTTACGGGATAGACAAGGCTGGTTCCATATTGAATCTTCAGGCGTTCCACCGCATCGGTGTTATCACTAGTCCAGACTTGAGGCATGTAGTAAAGCATGCCTGGGTCAAAGCGTCCTCCGCCACTTGAGCAGCTTTCAAAAAGAATATGCGGGAAATCGGTAGTGATGCGCTCCAGCAGCTCATACAATCCAAGAACATAGCGATGGGCAGTCTCGGATTGGCGCTCCGGCGGCAGTTCGGCGGAACCCATTTCTGTTAGACAGCGATTCATATCCCATTTCACGTAAGAGACCGGGGCGCTGGAGAAAATGGCTGCCAGCGAATCGTAGATGTAATCGCGCACTTCCTTGCGAGTATAGTCCAGCACCAGCTGCCATCTGGCTTCGCTACGTCTCCGCCCTGGAACATGAAGACACCAGTCCGGATGTTTCCGGTACAGCTCACTGTCTGGGGAGATCATCTCCGGCTCGAACCAAAGCCCGAATTTAAGTCCCAATTGATTGATACGTTTCGCAACATCCGCGAGTCCGTCTGGTAGCTTCCGACGATCCTCATACCAATCACCGAGAGACGAATTGTCAGAATCCCGTTTGCCGAACCAACCGTCATCCAGGACGAAGAGTTCGATGCCTAGCTCTGCCCCCTCTTTCGCTATCGATACCAGCTTATCTGCATTGAAGTCAAAATAGGTAGCTTCCCAGTTATTGACCAAAATAGGGCGTTCTTCATCCCGATATGTCCCTCGGCAAAGCCGAGTCCGATACAAACGATGATATGTACGCGACATTTCTCCCAGCCCTTGACTGGAGTAAACCATAACAGCTTCTGGCGTTTGGAAGCTCTCCCCTGGGTTCAGTAACCATGAAAAGTCAAAGGAGTTTACACCAATGCTAAACCGTGTAGAGCCAAATGAATCTAATTCCGCTCCCGCCTCAAATCCCCCGCTATACACAAGGCTAAAGCCGAATGCCTCACCATGATGCTCCGTTGTCTCCTGCGTGACCAATGCAGTAAAAGGATTAAGCTGGTGACTGCTCATGCCCCTTTTACTATCAATTCGGGTTTCACCTTGCAAAATCGGTTTGCGGGTAATATTCCCTTCCCGGGCCCATGCTCCCGAAAGATACATGAACTCTAAATCGCTTTTTCCCGAGAAATCGACACTGGCACTTAGCGCACGGAGGAGTCGAAGATTTTGTTCCCCCCCATTACTCAGACGAGCCGAACGGGCAATTACATTTCGATCCTTAAAGACAGTGTAAAGAAGAACCACTTTAAGACCTGAAAAGGCATCTTTTAATTCCAGTTCCAACGTATCCGCTTCAGCTTCATTCTCGGTATAGACGGCCGGAAGGCCGGGTAAAGCTGGCTTCCCTTTGATGATCCGGTAACCATCATACTTTAACTCCGTGATGCGAGTTCCATCCTCCAGTTCTACTTGATACGCCGGGGTACGGAAGTCCCCACTTCCATACTGTGGGTATTCTTGCGGCAGCCGATCCAATCCAGCCGTCGCGGGAGTGTGAAGCAATAGATCAGCCATGGGCTCACGGTGCTTCAACCTGTCTCCCCAGTATACATGCACAGGAAATCCATCGACAATCTGAATAATATAACTCATGCCAGATGACTGTAAATGAAACAGCCCCGGTTGCTCTTGAACAATGATACCCATTGGGAAAATAACCCCTCTCATAAATAGTAATCATCAGATATCCACACCTAAAAAGGCACTCAGAAGAAGCATTTTGTAACAGTCATCAACTAAGTTCATATGGTGTAAAGCTTGATAAGATACAATAATATAGCAGTAGGTTCTACAGAAATCATATATTAATTTTAGATATGAAGTACATGGCATGGTGCTCACTATTTATGTTATAATGCTTGATAATTTACATAAGGGGATTTTACCGTGATAGAGTATTTGCCACGTAGTAAACAACACTCTGAATTGTATCTCACTCAGTTTGGCATAGAGGAATGCATACCCAGTCACTTTTTTGGACCTGCGATAAGAGATCACTATTTGCTCCATTATATTTTGGACGGAGAGGGGATCTTTGAGGTCGGTGGATTCAGCTACCGCCTGCGGAAAGGACAGTGGTTTCTAATCTGCCCGCAAGTCATCACTTATTATCAAGCCGATGCCATAAACCCTTGGTCTTATTGCTGGTTTGGCTTTAATGGGACACTGGCAGAAACACTTCTCAGGCAAGCGGGCCTGACGATGACGTCACCAATCCTCTACTTTGAAGGAGACCATTTGATTTATCAGTACTTGCAGCAAATGAACGAATCAAGTGAATGCCCTAAGGGTCGGGAAACCAGACTGACCGGGCTGCTTTACTTAATGTTATCAGAGCTTATAGAGTTCAGTCCGGCAGCGTCTTCCGACCAAAAGGAAGGTCGGGCAGAAATTTACGTTGAAAAAGTGAAGGACTTTATCGAAATGAATTATGCTCAGAAAATTACCATTGAGCACATTGCACATTTTATCGGTCTCAATCGAAGCTATTTATGTTCACTATTCAAACAACGAGTAAACACAAGCATTCAGGATTATTTGATTCGCTATAGAATCAACAAAGCCTGTGAATTGATGGGAAACGCTGAACTTTCGATAGGCGATATTTCCCGTTCAGTCGGCTACAATGATCCTTTACTCTTCTCAAAAATTTTTAAAAAGATAAAGGGGTTCTCCCCCAAGCATTACCGAGCCGAAACTCATGCTCAAACCCAAAACGACTACTGAAATTACGAATAGAAGCCTCAAACGAACAAAAGAGGTCAACCAGAAAATCTGGCTGACCTCTTTTTGTTTATTTTGCAGTTTGTCCTTCCAAATAAGAAACAGGCTCTTTAACCTCTACTTTGGTGCCGCCAAATTCATCCTTAATGTACTTTTGAGTATCCTCGTTATGATAGAGATCTGCTAACTTTTGTAGTCCCTTATCATTTGCCTTATCGGATGAAGTAGCCAGAACGTTAATATTGTTCTTTGTCGACTGACTGATCTCTTCATGGAACAAGGAATCTTTCAGTACATTCAGACCGCCTTCCAAAGCAATCGTGTTCCCAATCAACACCAAGCCTACATCTTGAATCACGCGCGGACCTGTTTTATCATCGATTAGTTCAAATTTCAGGTTTTTAGGATTGCTAGTAATATCGTTGACTGTACCTAAGGCATCGTCAAAATCAGGTTTAAGCTTAATTAAACCGGAGGCTTCCAGCAGCCTCAAACCTCTTGCTGTATTCGCCGGATTGTCCGCCAAAGCCACCAACGCTCCGTCGGTCACTTCATTAATGCTCTTGAATTTTTGCGAATAAATCCCCATCGGCTCCAGATAGGTTGTGGCTATCGCCTTCAAATCGGCTTTGCTCTCTTTGTTATAGCTCACCAGATACGCCCACGATTGGAACGCATTCACATCCACATCGCCTTGTCTCGTCGCATTGTTCGTTTCGATTCCGCCGTTAATCTCTTTGACTTCAATATCCAGCTTGGCATCCTTGGCCGCCTGAGATTGGGCAATATGCCTCCAAATCTGAGAGTCAGACCCCATAGAGCCGATGACTATCTTTTGCGTTTCCGAACCGGAAGCGGAGCTGGAGCCATTACTGTCTGTACTTTTATTGCCGCAGCCTGCGGCTACGAGTAATAAACTAATCCCTAATAGTAAAACGAACGATTTCTTCATGTTGTTATCCCCCAGATCATGCTAGTATGCTAGTGCATCGTCATTCCACCTGTTACATTAATCGCTTGTCCTGTCATATATGCGGAGAGCGGACTTGCCAGAAAGAGCACTACATTGGCGACATCCTCGACCTCGGCGGTTCTCCCCAAAGGTACCTGCGAACAATCTTCTTCATATATTTCCTGGGCAGTCATTCCGCGAATAACGCCCCCTTCAATCCGCTCGCGATGCTTCATCGGCGTTTCTACAATACCGGGACAAACCGCATTCACCAAAATTTGGTGCGGAGCAAGTTCAATGGCCATCACCTTGGTCAAGCCGAGAACCGCATGTTTGGATGCACAGTATCCACCCATAGCCCGATATCCATTTTTTCCAGCCTGAGAAGCAATTTGGATGATTCGTCCAGATTTACCCGCGTCCACCATTTCCTTGGCAAACCGTTTGGATACGACATACAGTCCGGTTGAATTGATCGAAAATACCTTCTCCCAATCAGCTAACTTACTATTAATGACGTAATCCATCGTAGAAGTGCCAGCACAGTTCACCAATATATCAGGAACTCCCGTTTCGCTGATGAGCAAATCGCACCATCTTTCGATATCATCCGGCTTGGATATGTCCAATTGAGTTTCGACCAACTGTGAATGGACCACTCTATACGGCTCTTCATAAGAAATATCAGCAGAAATCACTTTAGCTCCACTTTGAATGAAAAGCTCTACAATCCCTTTGCCTATACCTGACTTGCCGCCTGTCACTACTGCTGTCTGATGAGATAGGTCTATTGAAATCATAGATTTTAAAATACTCTTTTGAAAGGATCGCGGCTAATGCCAGCCTCCAATACAATCTTCACATATTCCTGTGCTGAAAAAAGAGAATGGTCCTTGTAGTTCCCGCATTCCAATGCAGTAACAGCCGGAACTTCTGTCGTTTCCAGAATTCTTTTCAGCGTTTTTTCCAAAGCGAGTGCAATTTCCTCAGGCTCGTGTTCATTCCATAAAATCAAGTAGAAACCTGTTCTGCAGCCCATAGGAGAAATATCAATAATTCCCTTGATTTCATCTCTCAGATACGTCGCCAATAAATGCTCCAGCGTGTGTACAGCAGCTGTTGGCAGTGCATCTTCGTTCGGTTGCAGAAATCTCAGGTCATACTTTTGTACCGTGCTTCCTTTTTCATCATGCTCTACTCCCGCTGCTCTTACATAAGGAGCCTTTACAATCGTGTGGTCTAATTGGAAGCTTTCTACTTTTGCCATTTTCCTCATCCTCATTTTCTGTAATTTTTATGTTTAGTCTAATGACGACTACTCAATACTCGTGCTATTTTTTTAAAAGTTTAATGCTTTAAATCAGCATTTTTGCAATTATACATCGGATTACTCGGTTTTACCACAATAATTATTATTTTGTTTTTCATTTCTTTGTCCGCCTCTCCTTTGCCTGTACGTTTTGACATAGTGTACAATATATACGGTAATCCATCTTTACGAAATAGATCGAGGACATCGTAAGCCTCATTTAGGAGAATGCTCTGTGAATGAACCGGATTGGAAGCACTTGAATGCTGTCCCTTTGCCCTTGCAGGAATTTCAGCTACAGCTGGACCAGAACAGTGTGGACGCCAAGCAGCTAGAGGAATGGAAGAAGATCCCTGTCCTTTATCAACTAGCTTTGGAGGAATTAAAGAACAAAATTAAGCTGATTCAGACGGAATGGAAGCTAATAGATGGTTTTAGCCCGATTGAGCATATTAAAACCCGGATCAAAGAACCCCACAGCATTGTAGAGAAGGTTCGGCGCAAAGGGCATGAGGTCACCCTGGACAATATATTGCGTGAAATTCATGATATCGCAGGCATGCGTGTGGTATGCGCATTTGTCAAAGATATCTATCGCCTGATGGATCACCTCCGCACACGGGAAGACATTCGTATTTTGGAGGTCAAGGACTATATTGCCCATCCTAAGCCCAACGGCTATCAGAGCCTACATGTCATTGTGGAGATTCCACTGATTCTGTTTGAGGGCACACGCTGGATTAAGGTCGAAATTCAATTGCGCACATTGGCTATGGATTTTTGGGCCAGTATGGAGCATATTTTGTACTATAAGTTTGATAAGAAAGTGCCCGAACACGTAGTTAACGGGTTGGCCGAAGCTGCACGTGCAACCTACGAACTGGATCAGAAAATGCTCAAGCTGCGCGGGGAAATTTTATCGCTTAGCGAGGAACAGGATGTGGAAGAGTCTCCAGGGAAACGAGCTGAGGAGTCAGCTCTAAAGACACTCTCCCTTCCCGCAGATCACGCTACTTCTCGGTCACAGACTTGCTAGCCATACAGGCACGGGATAACTAAAGCATTCAAATGGGGTTGCTCCCCCTTGTGCTGGAACTTAGGAGCTTATGTATGATGTATAAATAAAGAGCCGTCAAAACCACTATGTTTCTGGTTTTGACGGCTCTTTTACACATTTGTTTCAATCAAATATTACTGCTTCTCGCGAATCTCTGTGCTGATTTTCTCAACGATGTCTGCAATGCTGAATGATCCCAGATCGCCTTCGCCCCGTTTGCGCACTGCTACAGTACCGGTTGTTTTTTCATTTTCCCCGATAACGAACATGTATGGAACCTTCTCCAATTGCGCTTCACGGATTTTATAACCGAGCTTCTCATTCCGAGTATCCACTTCGACACGCAGACCCGCTTTCAGCAATGCTTCCTGCACCTCATTGGCAGTCTCGATATAGTTCTCGGATACAGGCAACAGCTTCGCATGAACAGGAGCCAGCCACAATGGGAATGCACCTGTAAAATGCTCAGTCAGGATGCCCATGAAGCGGTCGATCGAACCATAGATGGCACGGTGAATAACGACTGGACGGTGCTTCTGGTTGTCTTCGCCCACATAAGTGAGATCGAACTTCTCAGGCATTTGGAAGTCCAATTGGATCGTTCCGCACTGCCAGCTGCGTTTGAGCGCATCGAGAATGTGGAAGTCAATTTTCGGACCGTAAAACGCTCCATCTCCCGCATTAATACGGTAGTTCATACCCAAATGCTCCAGCACGTTTTGCAGAGCTTGTTCCGCTTGATCCCACAGCGCTGGCTCACCCATAAAGTCATCTGGACGTGTGGACAATTCCACTGTGAATTCAAAGCCAAACACACTGTACATTTCGTTAATCAGCTTGATTACGTCCGTAATCTCTTTTTCAATCTGTTCTGGAGTAACGAAAATATGCGCATCATCCTGACAGAATGTACGAACACGCATCATACCGTTCAACGCACCGGACAGCTCATGACGATGCACTTGTCCAAATTCGGATATACGAATCGGCAGATCGCGGTAAGAATGAAGTTCATTTTTAAACACAAGCATATGCCCCGGGCAGTTCATCGGTTTCAGAGCAAATGTAGTTTCATCCACTTCGGAGAAGTACATGTTTTCCTTGTAATGATCATAGTGTCCCGATTGCTCCCACAGACGGTTGTTCATCATCAGCGGTGTACGCACTTCTTCATAGCCATGCAGACGTTGAATGTCGCGGGAGTAATCTTCGAGCGCAGTACGCACCACCATACCTTTAGGCAGGTAGAACGGCATGCCAGGAGCTTCTTCGGAGAACATGAACAGTTCCAGTTCCTTACCTAGCTTGCGATGGTCGCGTTTTTTCGCTTCTTCCAGCAAGTGAAGGTGCTCATCCAGTTGAGCTTTTTTAGGGAATGCTGTTCCGTAGATACGTTGCAGCATCTTGTTATTGGAATCTCCTCTCCAGTATGCACCTGCTACACTCAACAGTTTGAAAGCTTTGATGCGGCCAGTGGATGGCAAATGCGGGCCACGACACAGGTCAAAAAATTCGCCTTGATCATAGATTGTAATTTCCGCTTCTTCCGGCAAATCACGAATCAGTTCCAGCTTCAATGGATCTTCCAGTTCACCAAAAATACGAGTTGCTTCCTCACGGCTGACCACACGACGTGTAATCGGCAGATTTTCCTGCGTAATCTTCGCCATTTCCTTTTCGATCTTCGCCAGATCGTCAACGGACAATGGGTTTTCGATATCAATGTCATAGTAGAAGCCGCTGTCAATGACTGGGCCAATACCCAGCTTCACATTTTTCTCACCATAAATGCGTTTGAGCGCCTGTGCCAGCAAATGCGCTGTGCTGTGACGGTAAATTTCCAGACCGTCCGCACTGTCCAGCGTAATAATTTCAAGGTCAACGTTCTGATCCAAAACGGTGTTCAGATCGACAGCCTTCCCGTTTACTTTACCTGCTACTGCGTTCTTTTTCAGCCCGGAGCTGATCGAACCCGCCACGTCAGCGATGGTTACGCCCTGCTCGTACTCGCGTACGGCTCCATCCGGCAATTTCACTTGAATACTCACGATTAAAGCCTCCATTTCAAATTGTGTGCTATATCAAAATTGAACGCAAAAAAACGCCTCTCTCCCTCAAGGGACGAGTGCGTTCAGCTCGTGGTTCCACCCTAGTTCGGCCCGCTACTGTACATACATTCATGTTCATCCAAACATGCTCATGCACGACCTGCGTGACCCTCCATTGGTATCCGTTAACGGGGATAAATCGGTGGGCGCTTACTGATGCCACTGCCAGCTTGCACAGTTACACGTTCAACGTCACGGCTACAAAGGGGTAACTTCACATGCGGTTGCCGGAAAAGCTCTCAGCCTCGTCTTTTCTCTCTGAACGGCCCTTCAAGGAAATCATGTCTTTGGTCAATGCCTTGAATATTACTATATGCTACAGCATTATAGATCAAATTCGCAGGTATTTCAAGTGGACGTTTATGTAAGTTTCTGTCTTATTTATCATCCGGCTATGAAGACGAATAGGCCTATATTTACACCCCACTAAATACACTGTAAAATATTTCTTATCTAGACGATACCGTACAGAAAGAGAGCAGAAGAGATGCCTAAGATCATTGTCACAGAAGAACAATGGATTCAAAAAGGAATGGAACGTTTTGAACAGGGCGGAATGGATCAACTCATTGTTGAAAAAATGGCTACTGCTTTAGGGTGTAGTAAGAGCAGTTTTTATTGGTATTTTACCGATCGCAGCAGCTATATTAGACAGATTGTAGAGACATGGAAGGCACAGACGACACAACAGGTTATGGCCGCGTCCATCACCCATGCGACCGCAGATGAGCGGATCAAAGAGGTACTAACCCAGATGTTCGGCAAGACGAAACGGGGAGACTTTCTGTTTTATCTGCGCAAGCTGTCATTGAAGGACGATAGTTACCGTTCCTTGCTCAACGAAGTCGAGCAGATGAGAATGGAGTTTATGAAAGAACTTTTAATCCAGAAGGGAATGCAGCCAGAGAAAGCCTCGCAGAGGTCATGGATGTTGTACCATTACTATTTGGGTTGGTATGAGCGTCACAAGCAAGAGACGTTAAGTGAAGAAGCCATTCAGCAGCATATTCATATGATTTGGACAGAGTGGATTTCTAATTAAGGAGGATGTGAGATGTTGGTGTTACTTTCATGGGCAGTTGGCGGAATTTTATTGGTACTGAGCGGCATGCATTTATATTGGGTATTTGGCGGGCAAAAAGGTGCTAAGGCAGCGATCCCAAGCACGGGAACGGATTTGCTTTTTAAACCCTCCAAAATAGGGACGTCGATTGTTGCCATTTTACTAGCTTTAGCCGCTTGGTTCGTTCTGGAGTTAGGGAGAGTCGTACCAATTCGACTTTTCCATTTCTTCTATTCCTATGGTGCAGGCTTGTTGTCATGTTTATTTATTTTACGTTCTATAGGAGATTTCAAATGGGTAGGGTTCTTCAAGAGAAAAAAAGGAACGGTTTTTGCAAAATGGGATACTGTGCTCTATTCGCCCCTTTGTTTTCTCTTGGGAACAGCCATTTTAATGATGATGCTTTTACGTACGGCATAGCTTAAAGCTGACCTTTACCCGATTTGTTTCTTTCGCACATCTCCATTCGTTTCTTTCTCAGTGAAAAAATACAGTAAAGCCAGCACAGGCAAAATGACTCCAATCAGAGCGCTGAAATTCCAGCCACCCAACGCATAAGACCAACCACCTAATGATGATCCAATCGCTCCACCTATGAAAAAGATAGACATGAATAATCCATTCAGACGCCCTCTCGCTTCACTTCCTAGCGAGTAAATAACACGCTGTCCAAGCACCAGGTTTCCCGATACAGCCATGTCCAGTGTAATCGCTGAAACAAAGAGAAGGATGAGCGCAGCCGTCGAATGACTTTGAAAAATATAGATGACCAAAAAGGACAAGGCGGCAATGACCATAGCTAGCCCGGTTAAACCTTTGCTCCAGCCTTTATCAGCCAATCTCCCGGCAATCGGAGCTGCTATTGCGCCGCCTACACCTACTAGAGCAAACAGTGCAATCCCTTGCTGAGACATGCCGAAATCATCCGCCAAGCGTAGAGGAACAACCGTCCAAAACAGGCTGAAGGCACCAAATAAGCAGGCTTGATATAAGGCACGACGGCGCAATGCAGGCGTTTGTTTGAAAAGAGTACCTAGCGAGAGAATCAGTTTACTGTAAGATACCGTAGGTACAGGCTTGCGCTCTGGAAGAGCCCGCGAGAGAAGAATCGTCAACAACGTCAAAACAATGGCTGACATAATAAATACGGCTTGCCATCCCCAAATGCTGGTTATGAAGCTTGCCAATGGACGTGCGAACATAATGCCTAGCAGGAGTCCGCTCATGACATTCCCGACAACCCGGCCGCGCTGTTCTTCGGATGCTAAATAGGTAGCGTACGGTACCAATATTTGGGCTACTACAGATCCAACTCCAATGAACAAGGATGCGGTCAGGAACAACGTGGCATTGGGAGCGAAGGCAGCAACAAGCAATGCACAGACTGTAATGATGAGCGATACGACCATGAGCCGTCGATTTTCAATAATATCGCTAATCGGTACGATAAACAGCAGTCCTACAACATAACCGATTTGAGTTAAGGTGACAATGAAGCCCGCGGTTGTGGAAGAAAGGCCTAGCGCTACATGAATAGGCCCTACAAGGGTTTGAGCATAGTAAAGGTTGGCAACAATAAGGCCGCATGCGGCTGCCAACAGAAACATCATCCAATTTGAAATCCGGTTACCTTCTACGGCTTGTTGTTTTCTTTGCATGATAATCCTCCTCAATAATTTAAATACTGAACGTATAGTTCGTTAATTCGATAACCAAATAATATACTGAACGTTTCGTTTTGTAAATAGGCAAATTAAACTTTTTATTTTTGTCTATTATTTGATATACTGAACGTACAGTTTGTATTTTGTGTTTTCCTATATCTATGTGGAAGGTGAGCATTCCAGTGCAGAATAAAAGAGGACGTCCGCGTAATGTCGAGTCGCAAAAATCTATCCTTGCCGCCTCCTATGATCTACTGTTGGAGCAAGGCTTTGGAGCGGTAACGGTAGAAAAAATTGCTGAACGAGCGAAAGTGAGCAAAGCCACCATTTATAAATGGTGGCCTAACAAAGCTGCCGTAGTCATGGATGGCTTCCTGTCAGCTACCATGGCAAGATTGCCTGTACCCGACACGGGTCGTGTACTAGACGATATTCTCATTCATGCTACGAATTTAGTACGGTTCCTAATCAGTCGAGAAGGTAAAATTATTACGGAGTTAATTGGCGAAGGGCAACTTGATGCAGGGTTGTCAGAGGCATACCGAACCCGGTATTTTCATCCCCGGCGACTTGAAGCCCGGCATCTTATTGAGCGGGGAATAGAGCGCGGGGAATTGAAGGAGCATCTCGATGTTGAATTATGTATCGATCTCATTTATGGACCGATTTTTTATCGTTTGCTGGTGACCGGTTATCCATTAGACGATGCCTATGTACGACAATTAGTCATGAGTGCGTTCGAAGGAATTAGCTTGGACTAAATGGCGAATGCTATATAGCGGGGCTGGCAGCCACCACAGGGTATTTTCTGTGAATGGCTGCTTTTTTTCTTTTATCTTTTTTTTTATCTTTTCTTTTACCTGCCGCGATTCTCTAGCTAACTCCTGTTTTGCTTATTCGTCAGGGTCTATACTAATCTTTTGCAGCAGGTCGATCAAAAGGTCCTCTTCCTCTTCGGATAAATTGTGGACAAGACCGGCATTGAGCTCGTCCAATATTCCTTGTAAGACAGGAGCGAACTCTAACGCCTTGGCCGTGGGAGACACAAGTTGGGAACGACGATCATTCGGGTCCGTTTTACGTTCAATGTAGCCTGATTCCTCTAATTGTTTTACAGAGCGGGCTGTGGTTGCCTTGTCAAATTTAAGTTCATTCGTGAGCTGCTCCTGTGTAATGCCCGGCTGCTGCAAAATAGTTTTTAAGAAACTGTGTTGTCCCCCACTACCGATTCCATAAGGAGCCAGTTTTTTGGACAATATTTTTTGATTTCGACGGTACAGGTGGGAAATTAGCTTTCCAATCGGTTTTTTTCTCATCAAATACACCTCATTGGCTTGAAAATGGCAATCCCCAGCTGGGACCAAAACAAAGTTTACAATACTATTGTTGCGCACGCAACTAATTTGCTGTACACTAGAACCGTTCATTTAGTTGCGCACGCAACTAAAGAAAGAACTGCCAACGATAAAGAGGTGTTCATAATGAGTTCAACTGCTACAACTGCTGCAACCTATCAAGAAAATATCGAAGTTCAGAAGAAACGTTGGATGATTTTGATTGTTTTAAATCTGTTTACGTTTATGTCCACCCTGGATGGAAGCATCGTTAATATTGCTCTTCCTGTATTGTCCCGCACGTTACATTTACCTGTGGCACAGATTGAATGGGTGACAACCGCCTATTTAATGGCGATATGTACCGCTATTTTATTTTTTGGCAAGCTAGGGGATATGGTTGGTAAAATCAAAATATTCAAAATCGGTACGATCATATTCATTCTTGGCTCCCTATTGTGCGGTCTTAGCTCCTCACTCTCCCTATTGCTGATTTCCCGCATTATTCAGGCGATTGGAGCATCCATGACCATGGCGAACAGCCAAGGGATCGTAACAGATATCTTCCCGTCTACTGAACGGGGCAAAGCGCTTGGCCTCATCGGAACCTTCGTTTCTTTGGGTAGTATCGCCGGGCCGAGCTTGGGCGGTATTATTGTCTCCTCGCTAGGTTGGCAATACATTTTCTGGGTCAATGTACCGATAGGCCTGATCGCTGTCTTTCTGGGCTGGAGGCTTCTGCCGAAGGATCTAATCAAGGTGAAGGATAAGATCGACGTTCCAGGTAGCCTGGTGTTTGCCATTTTCATTCTCACCTTGTTCGTCGGATTGTTACTGGGACAGCAGGTCGGGTATGGAGACGCACGTATTATTGCTTCGCTGGTGGTGGCGGTAGTTGCTTTTGCCACATTTATTCGATTGGAATTTCGTCGTCCACAGCCGCTGTTACAGCTCACATTATTCAAAAACCCGTTGTTTTCACTTAGTATTTTGTGTGCTTTTCTGGTGTTCGTCGCAAACTTCTGCTTTAACATCATTTCGCCTTTCTATGCACAGAATATGCTGAACTTGTCGCCATTTTATGCCGGATTTTTGCTGATGCTGTTCCCCATCTCTATGGTTATCGTAGCCCCGCTCAGCGGTGCGCTGTCTGATAAAATCGGGTCTGAGCTGCTGACCTTCGCCGGGCTGGTCGTTATGGTCGTTGCCCAAATTGGATTAGCCCAGCTGCATGCAGGCAGCTCCATCCCGCTCGTCGGTCTGTGGATTGCCATGCTGGGTATTGGCAGTGGTTTATTTCAATCGCCGAACAACTCGCTGATTATGTCCAAGGTCCCCCGTACACAGCTCGGCTCAGCCGGAAGTGTTAATTCACTGGTGCGCAACGTCGGTATGGTTGTAGGGATTACGCTGGCCACATCTATTCTCTTTTATATTATGAGTAAAGAGGCGGGATATCGGGTCACCGGATTGGTGCCGGGACACCCTGAAATTTTTCTGTCAGGCATGCATGTAGTCTTTATGACATCTGCGTCCATCTGTCTTGTAGCGGCATTGTTAACAGGCTGGAGGCTGATCGGGGCTAGACGGGCAAGAATGCAGCAAGAAAAGAGGTAGGGCCATCAGGAAGCCAAACAGGCTTTTGTAATGAGGATTACGTATCCTCTTACACTTCTACTAAGCGTCCGTTCTCTCTCCAGGATTGCAGAATTTTCTCAAGTACCCATTGATTCTTGTATCCGTCATCGAACAAGGGGGCTCGATCTACGAACTCCCCTCTTGCCAGCTTAACAAAGTCGCCATCGGCTGTATGATTATAGATTGCAGGAACAGCCCAAGTCTCGTATTCGGCATCCGGATGTTCCAGGTCACGCAGCACGATACGAATACTTTCCGGATTATTAAGGCTGGCATGCAGCGTACCGAGCTCACCGTAAATATCCACTTCGATATCGTGGCGCTTGCCGATGGCATTTTTGTGAGTGATAAAGGTACCCACGGTATTATCGCCAATGATGCCATGGAAGGCGGCGAGATCTTCCACGTCCACTTTTACAGGCAGACCCGTGACCGGATCAGACCGCTCGGGTGTAATGATATGCAGCAGCGCCGCGACGCTTTTAAATTCACCAACGAGAAAACGGGCCAGATCAATAATGTGTGAGGCAGTATCCCCCACGACTCCGGAGCCCGCCTTGGCTAAATTATGTCGCCATGTATACGGATGCTGACGATACGGTGAAAATGCATCCATCAGATAGCGGAATTGAATATTGTAAATTTTACCCAGTTTATTCTCAGCCAGCAGCTGCTTGGTATATTGGAAGGCCGCGCCGTAGCGATGCTTGTAGTGAACCAGCAAAGGCACCGGATTCGCGGTATACAGCCTTTTCAGCTGATCGGTTTCTTCCCATGTGAGGGTCAATGGCTTTTCTGCCAGTACTGCCTTGTGTTCTTCCAGCGCAATCCGAATAATGTCAAAATGCACATCATTGGGTGTCAGCGACAAAATCGCATCTACCTCTGAGTCACGGATCAGTGCTTCATAATGGGGATACCGCTTGGAAGCAGGCAGTTGCAGTTGTTCTCCGATGGCTTGAAGGCGGTTCACATTTACATCACTAACGGCCACAATCGATACCCCTGACATACTGTTTAATGATCTGATGTGATATTCAGCGATCAGGCCCAAGCCGATAATCCCCGTCCGAATGGGGATAGTTGGGGAAGTAGAAGTACTCATATATTCAGAATTCCCTTCTCAACAATTTGGTTTGATATATGTAAGACATTCCCTTTTGCTATGCAGTATCACCTGTAGCTTTGTAGAATAGTCCCACCAGAAGTGAGCGCCGTAACTTTTACTTCTACAGACAGATACTAGACCGTGAATATAATTCCCCATAAAAAAAGGATCTGCAGCTCCGTTGTCCGGTTTTGCAGATCCTTTGTACTTCTTCTTTAGATCGACTACATCGATTACATCAAAAATGTACCTACGACAAAAGATACCCCAATGATGATCGAGCGCAGCATCTGTGCCAGAGCCACATTGCCTCTGGCAATTTCCTCACACACCTTGGTGCGCGGTGTCACCAGATCAAAAATAATATAGACCAGACACAACACTACAATGCCCACGGCCGACCAGGTCAGCATATCGAGCCATGAATGGCTACTATACGACACCATGCCCACGATGATACACAGACCTAGCAGCTTTGCACCCATGTAGATGCCTGCCGCTTCATTGCCGTGTGCGATTTCCTGATTATCGTTATAACGTGTCAGCAAGCTGAACACAAAATAACCCACGATTAAAATGGCAAACAAGATAAGCAGGCCGATGCCTACATTGCCCAATGCGTTGCCCAAACTGATATGAGAGTCCAATTTTTTTCCTCCTTATGATGCTTGTGAATGAATAGGAACAGATAAGTTCGGAATGTTGTACATTTTGCAATTCAACTTATACAGTGGCGGATTAGAAGGTTTCGTTGGTAACGGCGGCCGCGCAATAGTAGGCCATATCACCTGTTACCTTCTCGCCGATTCGCGGCAGGACTCCCGCAAAGCGCCCTCCGATCACGAATATGCCTGTCAGCACATAGCCGTGAAATAACCCTTCCTCAGTCTGTACCTCTGCACTCTGCATAGGCCACAGCCGCTGATAAATCTTGGGCTGTCCCTCGTAATAAACGGCAATATGTGCAGCTTCCTCCTGTTCAGGCGTCAGTGGAGCATCAGCTTGATGCAGCAGATCAGGCTGGTCAGCCTTCGCATTTTGGGCCACTCCCAAAACGCATTCCAGTCTCTCGTCGGATTCAGGGTGTTCGATCAAGTGCGTCCCTTTACCCTCTCGGCCCCATATGCCTTTGGCCACATAAGGCTCTCTATTTTGCATAAACACAGATGGTTCAAAATATGTAGGTAGCAGGTAGGTTCGTATGACCTCCAGCTCCCGGTCGTCAAACAAACGAAAACCACAGAACGCCGGTGTCTGCTCATTGCGCTCGTACAGCGACCATACGGTTGCGGTGAACCCTTTGCTCTGGGTAATGATATGCTGCGGCGGATTAATTAGTCCTATTTTCCCGTCTGCCACCATATCCATTAGCGCCTGCCCTACCTCAAGCCCTGTGTCCTCCTCCCGATCTTCAATCAGATATTCCAGCGGATACAGGCGATAGAGGATGTGAATCTGCTCTTCCTGGTGATACAATCCTTCATTCGGGATGATTTCCAGTTCTTCCAATGGCGCATAAACCACTTCAAACCCGGCTTGTTCACATAATCGCATAATATATTTGGTATTTGTCTGATCCTCGACATGCCAATCATAGCAAGTGAAATACACCTTTGTCCCTAACCCCTTACGGCTATAAAAATGAATGAGCTCCGTCAAGGCAGACTGAATCGCCTCATCCATTCCAGAGGAAGGGCCATGCAGATTCATGTCAGCCTCTGACATTCCCTCACTACGCAGCGCTTCCAGCAGCTTTCCTTCGAGATAAGCCACCTCGGGAATTCCGGTTGGAGTATCGGTGTTATTCTCAATGCATTTGATCCCCGCTTCCCCCACAATCCAGTCCTGACGGGTTATGCCATCCGGCGCGGCCGTCATCCGTGCAGCACGCAGCAAGCCTGGATGAATCCCCAATCGCTCCACCAGATATTCATCTGGCATATAGCGCTGGATGAATTGCTGGACCTTGCGATAAATACGATGTACCGCCTCGGAAGCAGCCTGAAGCTCTGCCAGCTCGCTGTCCCGATATACCGTTAAGGCAGGTACGCAATAGGACTTGCCGTACATGCGATGATACGGAATCATACGGCTGATTTCATCCTTAAAAAGCTCGTCATGTTCATAAGGTAATTGCCGAATCGTACGCATGCTCATCTTAACCTCCAGAAAAAAAACCGCTGCGTGAGCCGCTGCTGCCAAAACCACTGTGTGAGCTGGAAGATGAAGACGAGCTTTTGCGATAAGAACTGGAAGAACGACTGCTATGATATGAGGAGCCTCCATTATAATAGGTCGATCCGCCATAATAATACCCGCTGCTGCCTGAATCCCGACAGGCCGTTTGCTCCGATACAGGGAGCTCGTCGCAGTCATAATACTCGTCGTCACCGCAACCCGTCAGAGCGGCCGGGACAGCCAGCATTAGGGCAAAGGCCGCCATCCGTGCACGAGATCCGGGCTTGGATTTCATGGTTTCCCAAGAATGCTCCATTATAGATCGACCTCCTTCACAAACAAATGCACCTTTTTCAACTGAGGGTCCAGTACCGAATAGATGAACTCGTATGTTTTGCCACCCAACACCGTATAGTGATCCAATAGTCGTTGGGCCAGCTCCAAGGTAAATACTGAGCCTTCCCGCTGATCCATACTGCGGAACGCAGGCTCATCCCATACCCAGTACAATGTACTGAATGTGGATGTGTAGCCTCTCTCACTAGCCAGCACGAGATCCGTGATCGATGCACCGTAAGGCTGTGCACGTTCCCCTGTAAATTCGGTCACATAGATGGAATGATCCGTATGCTCTTCACTTTCATTCGAGATATGCGCCCATAGTTTGTCATGGAGACGCGTAGCGTCTACAAGCTTGCGCAGGAACAGCTCATCTCCCGATACGGATTCCCGTGTCAGGCTGCGCAGTTCCTCTTGAGTGTCTTCTGACCATTCGCAATACGTTAATGAATAATAAATGATGATTCCCTTCCCTTCCTGTACGCTCCTGTCATGAGGTTTGCTATAAATCCAAGCATCTGTCGTCGTTCACTATACGCGATTCTACCTTGGAAAGGTTCAATTTGGAAGAAAAATACGACAAAAAAGCCGCAATCCCCAGGATTACGGCTTGATTGTAGCAGCTACAGTTTAATATTGTTTTCGTCGAAATATTCCTCCAGTGTCAGCCCCTGCTTGGCTACATCCTCTGCAATGTCTACTCCCACATAACGGATATGCCAAGGCTCGTACACATAGCCGGTCACATTTTCTTTACCCTTCATATAACGAATAATAAATCCGTATTCCGGTGCATGTTCTTCCAGCCATTTGCCTTCTTTGGAAGCTCCAAAAGATTGCTCCAGCTCATTGCCTACGCTGGGGCTGGATACGTCAATGGACAATCCTGTCTGATGCTCACTCGTACCCGGTACGGCGCTGACTTTAGAGGCATATTCCTGACCCTTTGTCTTTACATTGTTGTTGAAAATAGACACCTGACGCTTATAGGATCGGTATCCCGATACCGCACGCAGCTCAATGCCATCCTTTTTCGCACCGTCGAACAGCTTCTCCAGTGCCTCTGCCGCTTCCTTACGCAAATGCCGCTTCTCATGCGGCCCCTCGAAGGAAAAAGGCACCTGCGGCTCTACCAGATCATCAGGGACATAGCCCACAGGTAAGCTGCGCTTTTTGTTTACAACGACTGTATCGGAAGTCGCATTGGTGACAACCGCCGTTCCATCCTCTTCCTTAACTGTGGCTTGTAGTGCACTTTGACTTCGTAGCGCCATCACAGGGTCAGCCTGTCCGCTTGCTGTACCCGCAGAGGCTTGTCCAGCGCTAGTGCTGCCATTTTCCGCATCCGTCTGGGTGGCAGACTGTACATTCTCCTGTACTGCTGTGGATGACTTTAATGGCTCACTTTCCTGGCCACCTGATCCTCCCTGCTGGCAAGCTGCCAGCAATAATCCCGGCAAGATTAGCCCCGGAATGAGCGCTTTGGTCCATCGCTGAGATGTGCGCGTCTGTTGTATATGTCGTTTCATGCGGGTATCTCCTCCAATATTGCAATTGATACATGACTTGCAGTGACTTTTCCGTTCCCCCATTGTAACTGAACTTTGGACACTCTTCGAAGCTGTTATCCTATCCAATGAAGGTGAACAGACTCGAAAAAGAAAGCATATACCCGAATTATTACGGATTATGACGTTTTTGCGGAATTGCAGCCCGAGCTCGTTCGGCTACCCGTTCACGTATGAGTTTCAATGCTTCTTCGGCACGAGGTAATCCCGGCAGCAAGGACGTAATATCGGTTTCCTTCTTGGAAGCAAGTTTTTGCGGCAGACGAATCTCAATGGCATGAAAGCCTGCTCCGGGACGATGCAATGCTCCTTCCACTGCGGATTCTGCAATCCATTCGCTAATTGCTGCCGATCCGCTGCGTCCGCCCTCCGCGCGTGAAGTAGACTCAAGCGCGGGGGATGTCCTCTGTATATGGGATAACTCTCCAGCCCAAGCACTAAACACATACTCCAGCAGTTCTTCCTGCGTCATTCCGATCAACGCTGGACAGTGTTGTGGCTCGTTTTCCAGCCCGGCCTGCAGAGCTTTCTTTACATCTTCGACTGCACCTATACCATTCTCGCTGACGGAAATGGCTGCCTCAGCTGCTAGCTGAACAATCTCATCGAGCGACAGACAGGTTTTCCCTTGCAGGAAACGGTAGATGTCCAAGGGCTCCGCTTTTAGCTGCTCCAGCCATGCCTCTCGCTGCTGCAGACTTAGTACAGGCACTGGGCCAGTCCATTGGACGTTATGTGCGAAAGGTACACCCGTCGATTCGTCTACCAGTCCGTTGCCGTCTAATTCCACGATCCATCGACCGTCAGTTACTTTCAGCTTCACTTGCGGTCTCGTCATCGCCTTCATCCTTTCTCTGCTCACTCGATCCATACGTCATTTTGCAACGCAATCAGACCACGCAGTTCATCATCAGACATTTCGGTGAGCCAATGTTCCCCGGAGCCGACAACCTGCTCAGAGAGCGTCTTTTTGCTCTCAATCAGCTCGTCGATCCGCTCCTCCAGTGTCCCTTGGCAAATCAGCTTGTGCACTTGTACATTGCGGCTTTGACCGATACGGAACACCCGGTCTGTCGCCTGATTTTCGACCGCAGGATTCCACCAGCGGTCATAGTGAATGACATGGCTGGCACGCGTCAGGTTTAAACCCACGCCACCTGCACGCAAGGAAAGTACGAATATATTCGGTCCTTTTCCCTGCTGGAAATTGTGGACAATTTCGTCCCGTCTGGTTTTCGCCAACCCTCCATGCAGGAAATACGGCTCCTCTCCCAAAATCTTAGCCAAACGGGATACTAACAATTCTCCCATCGACACATATTGGGTGAAAATCAGCGCCGATTCGCCGTTCTCGCGAATGGTTTCGACCAACTCCAGCAGTCGCTCCATTTTACCTGAATTTTCAGCTTTACTGCTGTCAGCACGGCCCGGAATGATCAACCCCGGATGGTCACAGATTTGCTTTAACTTGGTGAGTGAAGACAGAACAAGCCCTTTGCGGGCCATACCGACCTGCCCGTCAAGTGTGCCCAACAATTGGTCCACCACGCCACGGTATAATCCGGCCTGCTCTGGTGTCAGTACACAATAGGACTTCAACTCAAGCTTCTCCGGCAAATCCTTGCGGATATCCGGGTCGCTTTTGAGCCGCCGCAGCATGAACGGGGAGACGAGGCGATGAAGCTCGCGCAACGCAGACCCCCGCTCCTCTCCTGCCAGACTGTACCGCTGGCGGAATGAAGATGCCGTACCGAGATACCCTGGATTCAGAAACTGAAAAATAGACCACAGTTCGCTTAACCGATTCTCTACCGGCGTCCCCGTCATGGCAATCCGATGTGGTGCAGACAGCTTCATGACGCTTTGTGCCTGCTTTGTGCGTGCATTTTTTATATATTGCGCCTCATCCAACACGATGGAAGACCAGTGGACCGCAGACAAATCACTGCCATCCCGGCCCGCCAAATGATAGGTGGTGAGGACGATATCATACTCTCGTACACTTTCCTGAAACAGCTCGCCGTGAAGTCGCTGGTTACCATGGTGAATATACAGCGATAAATCCGGCGAAAAGCGCTTCAACTCCCGCTGCCAGTTGCCAAGCAGGGACGTCGGACAGATAATTAACGCCGGACGCTGATCATCTGCGCCGATGCCGCCATCGAGCAGGCAGGTAATAACCTGAATCGTCTTACCCAGACCCATGTCGTCCGCAAGACAGACACCAAAGCCCAATCCTCGCATCGCAGCCAGCCATTGAAAACCGCGCTCCTGATAGGGCCGTAGCGCACCATGCAGCGTTTCCGGCACAGGCCGCGGTTCTACGGAACGGAGCACTCCGCCCTCAGCCAAAGACGCGAGCAATCCGGCGGATTCCGCGCCAAAGATGGACAGGCCCTTCCACGAGGCCTCGCCTGCACTTTCATTTTCCGCAGCCAGATGCATCCATTCAGACAAGCTCATTTCGCCGTTTTCTCCGCGCTTGATAAAACGCAGCACCTGGCGAATTTCCTTGGGATCTACCTCGATCCATTCGCCTCCGAGACGTACATATGGCAAATTGGCAGCCACAATGCTTTCCAGTTCCTCCATCGTCAGGGTCGTATCCCCCAGCACAGCCTCGGCATCAAACGAAATCATGCGGTTAATGCCAACGGACGATGTATCGGCAATCACACCATCTGGCTTGGCCCCCTGCTCTGTCGAGCGCATTTTAAGTCGCAAGCCTGCACGTCTTCGCCCCTCCCGGCTCCAGCGTGAAGGCATCTGCACAGTGATACCGTTCTTTTGTAACGCAGGCACGGCTTCCGTCAGGAAGCGGAAGAACATCTCCGGCTCCAGGGTCAGCCCCTCGGGATAAGGGCGATTCAATGCTTCCTGCATGATAGGTGCCGCTTCAGCCGCCTGTCCGAGCCTCGTCAGCAGTTGTGCCTGTACTTGACGGTATACAATTTCACCGCGAATCAGATCACGTTCAGGGTACGCCCAGAGTGCCAGAGCAGGCAGTCGCAACCCCGGTTCAGCATCGCTTTCTGCCCAAAAGGTAATGCGCCATTCCTGGATGCTCTCTTCCAGAGAAGGCTCCAAACGAAGGCACAGACGCAATTGCCCTTCAATGGGCTCCCTGGCTTCCCGTTCCGTGATAGGCATCGTGCTCCCCTTAAGAGAGGAAGCTTGAAGAACCAGCTCCTCCATCTCAGCGGGCGTTCCCTGTATCGCAACCTGGCGCGAGCCTGTCAACAGACTGTTCCACCACAGCTCCGCCAGTGGCGATCCTCCGCGCCGATACTCTGCCCGATATCGTCCCAACTCACGATCTGACGCTGCCAGCACTGCGGTTGTTTCGGCATGGACGACCGCACACAAGAAGGAATACAGCACCATTCCAGCTGCATCCTCACGTGTTTCTGGCTCCTTGCCCGCAAAAACGGCCGGAGCTGCCATACAAACAGCTGGCATTGCAGCTGCCAGCTCATGAAAGCGGCGGATGTCCTCCTCTTCGCGAAGCCGAGGAACCCATACTCCTACCGCCGCATCTGGACCGCGTCGGCGCGGTCCGGACGGACGCGCCTCTGTAAGCGATGGCGCAATTTCGCCCCGCTGCATCAGTTCCAGCGCAAAATAGGCAGCCTTTTGCCAATATTGCATTTCCTCGCCGAGCGTAATGCCCGATGCCGCACAGCCCTTCTCGTCCATGCGGGTCAGCAGGGCCATCGTCTCGCGAGGTTCCAGTGCCAGACCCTCCAGCGTACGCCCCAGCATGGAGCGTCTCTTGCCGCCTCTGCCTGCGGTTTCCACGCGAGCATTGTTAGGTATCCGCACCTCGGCAAGACGCAACGCAGCCTGCCGAAACGGCCGAAGGTCTCCCTTTAGCGTCAGCCTGCGGATCACACTGCTCCACGCATCAATACGTGGTTCCGACGTCTCACCAGAAAAGCAAAAAAACACATCACCGAGCCATATTCCATAAAGCGGTTGATTCATATCTGTCTCCCGTCCAGCCTTTTGAATTATTACTCTTCATCATATACGAAAACGGGCTCTTTTCAAAACTTTATCACAAAAATAATTGGAAAGTCATATGCTAATAACCTTAAATATTCATGTGATTAACTATAAAAAGAGGAGCCGTAATGAATGGGAATGCGATGGGCACTCCCTCTTATTCTTCGTCATCCTCCAAATAAGGACTCAGACTGTCTTGCAGCAATTTCCTGACCAGTGTACGCAGTTCTTTCGGATATACGACCTCGGCCTCAGGCCCGTATTTTAGCAAAAGTCTGGATACATATCTAAACTCTTCAACAGGAATATATCCCTGCCATTCCTGTCCCCGCCCTTCTTGATGGGAGACATTGTGGAAGAGGGCATCTGATTCGGCCAGCCTGGCACCCAAGGCGGTAAATCTTATTTTCGACGGGATCCCAACACGGGAATCTTCTGAAGCCAACCACTCTTGAAGGGTAGGAAGGCTATCCAGGGTTTCATCTAGCACCGTTATGGTAATCACCCGATCTGAACGGTACAGAATGATGCGGTCTCTGCTATGCGCTGGCATATACCAATAGCCGTGATCAAAATAAAGCCCAATCGGATATACCTGGGTCCACTTTGCCCCGGAAGCGGAGCGGTAGTGCATGTTCACCCTGCGCTTATTCAGCGCAGCCTCCAAAATGAGCGAAGTGTGGGGGGAGTCTGCGTGAGTGGGCATCATGCGAAAAGAAATGTAATCCTTTAGCTGGTTAATATTGCCCTGTACATCCTGAGGAAGCTCGGCATAATAATGCTCGGACAAATGTCTACGAACCGATCCAAAAGGGATATCCGGTATATTTTCCAGCAGTTGCAGCATGAGAAAAAGGCCCAGAGCTTCGTCGCGCGCAAGATGAAGGGGAGGAAGGAGCCGATTGGGAAGTGCCCGATAGCCGCCATGAGGTCCGGTTTCGGTATACAGGGGTAACCCGGTTTGCTGCAGATAATCGAGATCTCTTTGTATCGTTCTGATGGAAACGCCAAAACGTTCGGCCAACTCACGCGCCGTATATTTTTTTCGGGAATCCAGTATCCTCATAAGAGCAATTCTGCGTTCGTTCATAGGATGCTCCTCTAATAAAAATAAAGTTTAAACAATGATTTAACTACGACAAAGTATGTCATAAATAGATTGTAACATAGAGATAGAAAGGAGTGATGAACCAATGAAGGAATTGAAATCTAATGAAGTGGTGTTGTATATCGCCATGAGTCTCGACGGGTATATCGCATTGCCGGATGGTTCGGTGGACTGGCTGTTTGATGTCAAAGGGGATGGTGGCGACAATGGATATGCCGACTTTTACGACACTGTAGGCACGGTACTGATGGGCAGGCTGACGTATGAAGAAGTATTAAAGCTTTCGGCTGACTTTCCTTATGCCGGAAAGCCGTGTTATGTACTCACCCGGTCAATGACGGAGCAACAGCAGGCACCCCATGTTACATTTACGGACGAAGCTCTGTCTGAACTGGTTCCACGTCTACAAAAACAATCCGAGGGTTTGGTATGGTTAGTAGGTGGAGGCCAGCTAGTTCAGGCTTTCATGCAGGCTGGACTGCTAGAAAAGGCGATCATTGCGATTATTCCCAAAGTGCTTGGACAAGGAATCCCCTTATTTCCAGAAGGAACGCCACCAAGTACATTTGAACTCCAGGAAATAGAACGCCGCGGGGATATTGTTCTACTTCATTATAATGTATAGGCCACACGAAAAAATGAACATAAAAACAGGTAGGCGGAATGGTGCTGTACAAGCGTAGCGGTGGCGATAGGAAGCACCCTCCGTCTGCGCTGTGGCACGATAGGTAGAAGAGCCTTCGCATGCTCAGGACCATGTATCTCCCTGGCATGCGAAGGCTCTTCTGTTTATTTCATTGAATTATTTGGTCTTCAAATTATCCCATGTTCTTTGGAAATCCTCGAACAGCTTCCCGGCATCCGATTTACCTGCCACATAGGCCTGCATCTCACTTCCGAATTCCTGCTGTGCTCCTTCAGGATAGCGGCTGAAGAACCAGCCCAGCAGTTTATTTTCTTGGCTGTATTTCACGACTTCGGCACCCAATTGCCCCATATCAGCCTCGTCGCCTTTGATGCTCTTGAACGCTGGAATAAACTTGAATTCCTTGGTGATGTACTTTTTCCCTTGCTCGGATGTCACCATCCAGTTTAAGAACTCTTTCGCCTCGGCTTTGACAGACGAATTTTTATTAACCACCCAGTTATTGGCTACCCCTACAAACAGCTTATCTCCCGCTGCTGGGTCTTCACCAATCGGCATAGGCAAAATACCCAAATTCAACTTCGGATTAATTCCGTCAATTTGGACCTGAGTCCAGTTCCCTTGCTGCATCATGGCAGCCTTGCCAGTGGCAAAATTCGTTACCTGCGTATTGTAATCGGTCGTGAGCGGCTTCGCATTGCCATACTTGAGCGTCAGATCGAGCAGCTTAATCCACTCAGCGAATACAGCATTGCCCGGAATTTTGGCTGTTCCATCATTCAGTCCCTTAACGAAGCCTGACGGATCTGGCTGATTAGCAAATGCCACGTTCAGCAAATGATTGCCCAGCACCCAAAACTCCTGGTATCCATTGGAAAAAGGTGTGATCCCTGCGGCTTGCAGCTTTTGTGCAGCGGCCTCCAGCTCAGACAGCGTTTTAGGAGGCTCGGTGATTCCAGCCTTTTTGAACAAGTCCTTGTTGTAAATAAAGCCGTACCCCTCCAGGTTCATCGGCTGACCATATAGCTTGCCATCCTTGGTCATCGGTTCTTTAGCGACATCGACCACATCACCGACCCAAGGCTGATCGGACAGGTCTTCCAAATATTCCAGCCACGTATCCAGCTCACGATAACCGCCGACATTAAAAATATCCGGCTGTTCGCCAGAGGCAAACTTGGCCTTCAACGCCGCCCCATAGTCACTGCCTCCGCCTACAGTCTGAATGTCGAGCTTGATTCCCGGGTGAGTCGCTTCATATTCTCCTTTCATGCGATTTAGCGCTTCTGCAATCTCTACCTTGAACTGAAAAATGTGAATGGTTTTTTCCTTTACTTCCTCATTGCTTGCTTTTTGTCCACCACTGCTGTTACACCCCGCCAAAACCAGAGCAAAGGCTGCAAAAAGCAAAATTAGTGCTTGGGCTTTCTTTTTAAAAGTATGCGTTTTCATTTTGATGTTCCTTTCTATTCTAGGTTTCAAAGCACCACATTCAACTGAACACTCAACCTTTGACCGAACCGGCCATAATCCCTTGTATAATATATTTTTGCATGGCCAGAAAGAATGCGATCACTGGCAAGATGCCGAGTACCAGAGCAGGTAAAGCCAAATCCCACTGCTTCGTATATTGTCCGAAAAAGGCATAGGTTGCAATCGGAATGGTGCGCAATTCAGCCTTTTGCAGCACCAGAGAAGGCAGTAGATAGTCATTCCAGATCCAGAGTGTATTCAAAATAATAACCGTTACCATCATAGGCAGCATCAACGGATAGACAATCCGGAAAAACACCCCGTAAGGCGTGCAGCCATCCACTGTAGCTGCTTCTTCCACCTCAACTGGCACACCCTTGACGAATCCGTGAAAGAGAAAGATGGACATAGGAGCCCCGAATCCCAGATAACAGATCACAAGACCACTAATACTGTTCATTAAATCCAGCGTGCTTACAACCTTAACCAAAGGAATCATCACCGATTGGAAAGGAATGACCATCGCAGCCACGAACAGGCTGAACAGCACCCGATTGTAGCGTGTTGGACGCCGAACCATTCGGTAGGCAGCCATTGAGCTAATCAGTACGAGCAGCAGATTGCTAACCACCGTAACCACGAGTGAGTTCCACAGCGCTTCAGGAAAACGTGTGATGCTCCAAGCTCTAGCATAGTTGCTCCATACAAAAGCTTGTGGCCAGGCTGCAGAATCGGTCAGCAGGTCACCAAAGCTTTTGACCGAATTCACGAACAAAAAGTAAAACGGGACAAGGAATAACAATGCTACGAGAATCATCACCAATTCGGTCGCCCATGTTCCAATGCGGTAGCGATTGCTTGTTTCCATTTACGATTCCACCTCCCGGCTTTTCGTCAGGCGTACCTGAAGGCTCGTAACAAGAGCAACAATGATAAAGAAAATAAGTGCTTTAGCCGTCCCTAGTCCATAACGATTATTGACAAACGCCTCATTGTATATATTGAGCGCCACTGACTCTGTAGAACCAAAGGGACCGCCTTTGGTCAAGGACAAATTGAGATCGAACATTTTAAACGACCACGATATCGCCAGGAAGAGACATACCGTAATGGCGGGCATGATCAAAGGCAATATAATCGACCGCAGGATTTGCATTCGGCTCGCTCCGTCAATCTCGGCTGCCTCCAGCATATCCCGGGGCACATTGGTTAGGGAAGAGATATAAATCACCATTAAATATCCTGCTGTTTGCCAGATAAACACGATCACAATGCCCCAGAAGGCCGTAATCTCATCTCCCAGCCAGGGCAGGTTGAAGAAGGACAACCCCGTGCTCTCTCCGATCGCAGCAAATCCCTTGACGAAAATAAACTGCCAGATAAATCCGAGCAACAGACCTCCGATCACATTAGGCATGAAAAAAATAGTTCGAAGTACATTTTTTGTTTTTAGCGGCTTGGTTAGAAAATACGCCAGCAGAAAACCAAAAATATTGGCAGCTACCACTCCAATCACCGTAAAACGGACGGTAAACCAGAACGCTGTCCCGAATTTGTCATCGTTAAATAAGATGTGACTGAAATTATCCAGCCCAACCCACTTGGCCTGATTGGCTACCCCGTTCCACTCTGTAAAAGAATAGTACATTCCTAGCATGAAAGGGATTACAATAATGATAACGAAAAATAACGTCGATGGCCCTACAAAAATCCATTGCTGGAGCCATTGCGACGACTTGGCGCGATTCAAACCGATCCCCCCTCTGTTGTCTGTGGTGTCTGGAACGCTCCCCTACGGCATCCTTGCAAGCAGTGTGGACGCTGAAGCCATATGGATATGCAATTCACATGTTCATTATGTCGAATTAGCGCTCTGGAGAACACGCAAGATCGTGAACCATTAGGGGGGAAAATATTGACCTCCAGCTTGCCTTGAATTCTGAAAGGAGCTATCTGCATGAAATTTCATAGCATTCGTTCTCGCCTAATCTGGTTTCTACTCATTGCAGTCACTCTTCCGCTGCTGCTTTCAATGACCATGACCTTCATTCTTACCAAGCAATCCTTGCGGGAGCAGGCCACCCAGGAAAATGAACGGCTTATTTTTCAGGGAATTACGAATCTGGATAACTATTTACAGGGGTTAAATCGCACATCGATCGGGGTGTATAATGACCCTCATTTTCTGCGCAACCTGGCTAAAATTCCGGATGATTATCGGGCCGTTGCCGAGATTTACACCACGCTGCAAACGATGATGAATGCTTCCTCAGGCATTGACCAGGTGTATTTGCATTCATTCGAGGCCGGGCAATCTACGCTGATTACCAGCACGGTCCCTCTGCGGGAGTTCAGGCTGGCTCCCTTCACCGGCTCTATTCATTACGGTCCTTCTGGGCTGTTCATTCAACCCTCGCACATAAAGCATTTGTACGGCTTTTCAGCGGTTTCCTATGCGGAGCACGATACTAAACGGCGGGTATTTACACTCCACCGGGCGATTCGAAACATTCCTTCTTCAGAGACGCTTGGGGTACTGGCTATAGATGTGGATCTGGAGCCGCTGCGCAGTATTTGCCGTCAATTGTATGATGCGGATACAGAGGAGTTATTTTTAATCGATCGGAACGGGACGATCATATATAGCGGAAAAGAATCAACCATTGGAACACACTGGGAGGAATCTGACCTATTCAATCGAATTTCTAAAGAAGGCGGGCACGGTGTAATTGAGGATGACACAGCCCTGCACGTATATGGCAAACTGGATGCCAACCTGTCAGGCTGGACGCTCGTCAAGAAAATCCCTCATCAGACGCTTTATTTGCGGGCCACCCAACTGACCCAGATCAATGTGGTCATTACAGGCACAGCATTGCTGCTCGTTATTGTCGCCACGTTATGGATTTCGATAAAAATTACAGAACCTATTAAGCGGCTGACTCGCTACATTACCCAGATTCAGTCCGGTCAGTTAGATGTAGACATCCGAGCCATGGGCAACGATGAGATTGGAGTGCTGTCGCGTCGTTTCAGACAGATGATGGATACCATCAATAACCTCATTTTGCAGGAATACAAGCTCGAACTGGCTAACAAGACAAACCAATTGAAAGCGCTTCAAGCACAGATTAATCCTCATTTTTTATATAATACGCTACAGTCTATTGGAACACTGGCTCTACAGCATGAGGTGCCGCGCATTTATTCTCTGCTCTCCTCCCTTGCCAAAATGCTGCGCTATAACATGCGAGATCATACGGTTGTTACACTCAAGGAAGAAGCCGAGCATGTAAAACAATATCTTGATTTGCAAAAGGAACGCTTCGGTGAGCAATTAGAAGTAACCTATCAGTGGGATGATGAAATTCTGAATGAGCGGGTGCCTAAGATGATTCTCCAGCCATTGGTGGAAAACTACTTTAAACACGGTGCCGATCCCCGGCTGGGGCCTGGTAAGATTCGCATTACAGGCAGCCGTATCCGGGAAGGCATTGTGAAGATAGAAGTGGAAAATAACGGCGCATCGATTCCACAAACCGAGTTGGAGCAGCTTCAGCAAATGCTGAAACGTCCGCTGAAAGCCCATGAAGAATCAGACACCAGCGAACAGAACTCTATCGGTCTTCGTAATGTTCTATTACGTATCCAACTTCACTCGGAGGATGGTTCTAATACCTTGTGTGTAGATAATATTCTGCCTCATGGCGTTCGTTTTACACTTGAAATTCGCACTAAACCTCTTACAGAAATTCATATTAAGGGAGAGTGATCTATCAATGAAAGTCCTGATTGTGGATGATGAAAAGCATGTACGTCACGCCATTCGGATGCTTGTACATTGGGAGGCTTACGGAGTGACCGAGGTGATTGAGGCTGAATCGGGCGATCAGGCGATTGAGGTCATTACCGCACTTTCCCCACCCGTGGTACTCACCGATATGCGAATGCCTGGCAAGGATGGAGTAGCCTTGATGGAGTGGATTCAAGCGAATTCTCCAGCCACCAGAGTCGTGGTGGTCAGCGGATATGATGATTTTGAGTTGGTTCGGCAGGCCATTCGCCGAGGAGGCATGGACTATATTCTTAAGCCCGTAGATCCAGTAGAGATTAATGAGGCGCTCAGTAAAGCTACTCAAGCTTGGCGGAAAGCGGAACAAGACCGGAACAGGCAGGCCATGCAGGCTATGGAGGTCAATCGAATGAGACCGCACTATGCTGATAAACTCCTGACCGAGCTTATTTCCGGTACATCGCTCTCCATCACGCCTTTACGTGAGGAGCTGCGTCTCCCGCCGGCTATCCAGGTCTGCAATGCGGCAGTGATGAGTACCACTCAGCTGGACGCCGATATCCTGGATAAATACAAAACGCGCCGCGCGCTCTTAGGCTTTTCCCTCATTAACATCTGTAACGAATTTCTGGGCACCTCTCAGACCGGAGTTGCATTCCGTCATCTGGAGCGTACGGACGAAATTATCCTGCTGTATTGGGGCG
The DNA here is from genome assembly GCF_050516475.1 of Paenibacillus ottowii. NCBI lineage: Bacteria > Bacillati > Bacillota > Bacilli > Caryophanales > Paenibacillaceae > Paenibacillus > Paenibacillus ottowii. The sequence continues at coordinate 5,432,702 of NZ_CP191577.1, forward strand.
AGCCGGCTCGTTGGCCAGCGCTTTTGCAGGACATTCACGCAGGGATCAGAACGGCACTGCGTTGCTACATGCACATTGGAGTTGGTTCTTTCGAAACCTTTCCTGCAGGGGCAGCTACAGCCTACCAAGAAGCACGGCAAGCGCTCTGGAAACGGGATATGTTGCAGAACACCGACTGGATGCACGAAAGTTCTCCGGCCCGGCAGACCGTTCGTCTTCCCCAGTTGTCTGAAATGGAAGAGGAACTCCGGCTTAGCGCACTCAGCTGTAATGCCAGTCGCGTATCTATGGCGGTAGGCAGCTGGATGCAAGCTGTAGCCGTACTGCCTTCGGTTACAGCAGAGCAGCTAGCCGGCTGGAATCAAGAGCTGGATTGGATGCTGGCTCGCTGGCTGAATGACAGACCTGGAGATACCGAAGGCGAGGAACTGACAGATGAGCCGAGCACCATTCCTGCTTTGCCGGTCGATAGCCGTGGTTTGCTTTCCCCACCTTTATGGAAAAAACAGATCGAAAATCGATTGCTGGCAGCCGGTCAGGCACTCACACCAAGCCATAACCCAAACAATCCGACGATCCGTGATATTGCTCGCTATCTGGATGCTCACTATGACGAGGACATTTCTCTACAGGATATAGCAAGCCGCTTTTACCTTAGCCGAGAATATATCTCTCGTAAATTCAAGCAGGAGTACGGGGTTAATCTATCCGATTATTTGTGCCAGATCCGGATGAGCAAGGCAAAGCTGTTACTGCTGAATGACAAGCTGCGGCTTCATCATATTGCCGGTATGGTCGGTTATCAGGACGAGAAATACTTTGGCAAGGTGTTCAAAAAGCTTGAGGGAGTCACGCCTGGCGAATTCAGAAGACGCCATTCTGCAAATCCTCAGCCGTCATCGCATATAATACATGATCTTCCCACACACCATTAATCTTTAAATAGTTGAGAGCCAGCCCTTCGCGGCGAAATCCCGCCTTTTCCATCACGCGATGGGAGGGCTTATTTCTTGGCATGACTCCAGCTTGAATACGGTGTAATTCCAACTCATTCAAGGCATAGTGTACAATATCCTTCACTGCGGAGGTAGCATAGCCTTGTCCATGATATGCAGGATCTACGAGGTAGCCCAGATTGGCATTTTGGAAGGGACCTCTAGCAATACCAGACAGCTCCATTCTGCCAATCAGCTTATTATTTTCCACCAAAAAAAGTCCAAACGTATATCCCTGTCCGGCTTGTGCCGCTTCTAAACCGTTGGAAATCAGGCGCGCCTGTTCTTCTAGCGTAAAGTAAATTTCAGGTCGTTCTGGCTCGTACGGCTTGAAGAAATCAAAATTTTCACGTCTGATCTCCAATAAACGTTCAGCATCACTTACTTGCAACAATCGAATCTGTAACCCCGGATGGGTGGACTTCACCGAAATCACACCATTAGTTTCATAGAACATTATCATTACCTTCTCTCTATGTTATTCCTATATAATTGTAAATCACGGTCATGAGACAAGAAAATACCCTAGGCGCATGAACACAGCCTAGGGTATTATTATTCAAAATTTAGTCCGTAACCGGCATCCAGCCAGGGATGGTCGTCAGTGCACCCCACAAATAGTCAGGAATGACCAGCTCCTGTTGGGCTTGCTTGGACAATGTCGTGCGAATAGTATCTTCAGTGCCGTTTTGCACCTTCTGAACCCATTGCGGCTCCATCAACAGCGGACGTCCCAGTGAAACAAGCGGTACACCTGTCTCCAGTGCTGCGAGCGCCTCATCCGGAGTATTCAGCGAACCAACCCCCATGACTGGCACACGATTCCCTACCTTCTCGTGGATGAGAACCGTACGTGACCGTTCGTCACTGCGGTCACGGAACGAACCGCCGAAGAAATGATTTACGGAAATGTGCAGGTAATCCAGCCCTTCATCTGCCAGACGGTCTACAAGCACCATCGTATCATCCAGTGTGATGCCTGGCGTATGCCCTTCCTCAGGAGACAAACGGTATCCGAAAATGAATGGACGCTTCGCATGCTCCGCGATTACTTTCTTCACTTCGTGAACAATCGCCAGCGGAAAGGTCAAGCGTTTCTCAAGGCTTCCTCCCCATTCATCAGTACGAATGTTGGAATGTGGGGAAAAGAACTGCTGCACCAGGTAGCCGTTCGCTCCGTGAAGTTCCACACCATCATAGCCTGCTTCAATCGCGCGGCGAGTTGCTTCGCCATAGGCGCGGATAACGCGGTGGATATCGTCAGATGTCATTTCACGCGGCACAGGTGCGCCTTCTTTTTCCTCAGCCACTGCGCTTGCACTAATCGGTTGTCCGTCTGGAATCTGATCCGGTGGACACAGACGTCCACCATGATAGATTTGCAGGATCGCTTTCGCGCCCTCCTGATGAATCGTATCGGCCAGACGACGCAGGCTAGGAATCATTTCATCCTTGTCCGCACCAAACTCGTTAACAAATCCTTTGCCATCTGGAGTTACATACACACAAGCGGTAATAACCGCGCCTACACCCCCAGAGCGTTCACGGTAGTACGCCAGTTCCTCGTCACTGACTTCGCCATTTCCGTGGGAGGCAAAGTTAGTCATAGGGGCCATCGTAATACGGTTCTTCAATGTAACACCGGATGGCAGAGTAAATGCTTCAAATAAAGGATTATATTTCGGGTTCATTCGGTCTCTCTCCTTCAGTTTAAGTCAGATCAGTTTATATAGGGCTGTTGAGCATGAAGCAAATACGAATTTGACGTCATTTTCCTTCCATGACAAAGCCTATCTCCCGTTGCTTACTTAAATACAGTGGTTGTAATAACCACAGTATAATGATCCGCCCCTGTAAAGTCAAACCTATCCTTTCTGATCTCCCTTAAACTTTCCGAAAAACCTGAACTTTAACCCCTTGTCACAAATCATTGGCCCTCGTTTATTTGCTTCCGGCCATGCTATCTTTCTCCTCCCGGCGGGAAAACCAGGTCGCCAGCAACGAGCCGGAAATATTATGCCACACGCTAAAAATCGCACTTGGTACAGCAGCAATCGGATTAAAATGAGCGGCTGCCAACGCAGCGCCCAGCCCGGAATTCTGCATTCCCGTCTCCAATGTAACGGCTTTACGTTTGGAAAGATTCATGCCAAACAGCTTGGCAAACCAATATCCGAGCAGAAAGCCGATACCGTTATGCAAAATAACCACAGCAAAAATAATCGGGCCTGTCTCCAAAATTTTACCTTTGCTGCCTGCAACCACAATAGCCACGATGAGTACAATTGCCAATGTTGAAATGAGCGGCAGTGCCTTGACACTCGCTTCTGCCTGTTTGCGGAATAGCGATTTGACGATTACACCCAGCACAATAGGGACTATAACCACGATGAGAATATCCATGATCAGCGACTTCGCATCAATATTCATCCAGCGCCCGGCAAGCAGACTAATCATCGCCGGAGTCGCCAGTGGAGCAATCAGCGTCGACACGGAGGCAATCGATACCCCAAGCGCCACATCGCCTTTGGATAAGAGCGTCATTACGTTGGATGCAGTTCCACTCGGGCAGCAGCCCACCAAAATGACACCCACCGCAATATCGGGCGGAAGCTGCAATACTAATGCCAATACAAAAGCGAGAAACGGCATGATCAGATAGTGCCCGACCACCCCTATAGCCACATCCACTGGACGCCGGAATACTTCACGAAAATCATCAGCAGATAAAGTTAGTCCCATTCCGAACATGACAATGCCCAGAAATAGCTGTATGTATCCTTTCAACCCTGTAAACGCCGTAGGAAAGAAAAATCCCAAACATGCAAACAAAAGTACCCAGATGGAAAAGGTTCCACCTACAAATTTCCCTACTCTCTCAAGACCATTCATTTATCTATCTCCTTACTTCTATATAAGCCGAATTCGAGAAAATTCATATGAGAAGCATCTTTCGTCTGCCAATTGGCACCTTATGTGAATTTTTCATCAGCTTATATAGTACTTAAAATTTTTATCATTGTACTACATATGAATGCATATACATACAACTTTTTATGATTATATGGGGTTCAAGAAACTTTTTCCCGTTCGGACATATTTGAAAACAAAGTGGGTATATTCATAGTAGAAGATAGTGACCAGTCGGTCATTTTTGGACATCATTCGTTGAGGAGGAGTTATTCCTATGTCACGAAGCCATCCGTATAAATGGTGGAATATTATCGCATTTATCGCTGTTGTTCTCGTTAATATTTTGGCTTCTACACTTCCCATCGGCGGAAGAAGCACTGCTGCTGTATCCCACATGTACCCTACCTTAATTACACCGGCAGGTTACGCTTTTTCCATCTGGTCGCTCATCTACGTGCTGCTCGCCTGCTTTGTCGTGTACCAAGCTACAACTACAGGGCAAGCTAAGACAAGCGTTCAATCTATTGGCATTTTCTTTATTTTGAGTTGTCTCTTCAACATCGTCTGGATTTTCCTATGGCAGTATGTATACATAGAGCTGTGCGTGATCGTCATTATTCTATACTTGCTCTCCCTGTTCATCATATATATACGTACCCGTATGCCTCAGCCAACTCGCGGAGAAATGTGGTTCGTCAAGCTGCCGTTCAGCCTGAACCTCGGCTGGGTATCCGTTGCTACTCTCATCAACATCGCAGTAGCACTGAAAAAAAATGAATGGAGTGGCTGGGGTCTCAGCGATACGGTATGGGCGATCATCATCCTGCTCATTGGTACCGCTTTGGCCATCTTGGTCAGCTTTCCTTACCGTGACAGCATCTATCCACTTGTATTTGTATGGGCCTATGTCGCCATCGCCATCGAGCATCCAAACCATGAAAAGGTACGACTGGCTGCTTGGATCTTGTCGGCAATCATCCTGGTATACGCGCTATGGCTATTCTTCGCTCGTAATCGAGACCGGGATTAAAACAAACGAATACTAAACTCCTAGCAAGAACAAGCGAGCTTAGGTCTGAATCATTTAGCCCAAGCTCGCTTGTCGTTTTTTATTAAATATATTCAGGCATAGACTATTTTTATTAATCATCTCCACCTCCACTTTGCATTCAGACGAACAGCACGCACTAAAACTTGGAGCAACCGGATGCCTCTATCGTAGGGGCATCCAGTTGTCATGCAAACTTATGATTTTATGAACAAACCTTGCAGACTATTCACCCTTCAATGCAATGACTTCAATCTCTACCAGTGCATCCTTAGGCAGTCGAGCTACTTCCACCGCACTGCGCGCTGGATACGGTTGCTCAAAGAAAGAACTGTACACCTCATTGACGCTGACAAAGTCGTTCATGTCCTTCAGGAATACAGTCGCTTTCACAACCTGGTTCATGCTGCTGCCCGCCGCTTCCAGAATGGCTTGTACATTACTCAAGGACAGGCGAGCCTGCTCCTGTACATCCTTGCCGAACTCACCTGTTGCCGGATTCAGCCCAAGCTGTCCTGAGGTGTAAATAAACCCGCCTGCCTCTACCGCTTGGCTATAGGGCCCGATCGCACCGGGTGCTTTTTCAGTAGCAATTGTTTTTTTCATATGGGGTGGATTCTCCTTCCTGATACTGGTTTACCGTATTATAGCATGTGAAGTCCAAAGCCACTATTCCGCGTGACAGTTTGACATCTCGGGTTTCTTTGAAAACAACCTGTTGCGATGGTGCTACACTTTTTTATTTTTGCTGTAACCTTTAGCGCCTATATATCATCTAATTCCTGTAACCTTCTAATTCCTGTAACCTACCACACCATAGATTCTACAATTCACATACAGGTACAAGTACAATAATCATAGCTAGTATGGACGGGAAAGGAGCACCATCCTTTGAATCTCGAAACAATTTTGCACCAAGCAAGGAACGGGGACCGCAAAGCGTTCGTCGCCTTGATGAAACATATGGAATCCGATATGTATGGCATGGCGCGTTCGATTCTTCGCAGCAATGAGGATTGCGCGGACGCAATGCAAGAAGCGATGCTCAAAGCATACAAGTCTCTGAGTGAACTGCGTGAACCTCGCTATTTTAAAACATGGCTTCTTCGTATCCTTATTAATGAATGCCATCTCATTATCCGCAAGCAAAAACGGGTTGTACCCGTCGCGGAATTTATAAAGGAACCCTCTACCTTGGGCGGATATGAAAAAATCGAACTGCGCGAGGCCATCGACCACCTGGAGGAATCCATGCGAACCGTAATTTCCCTGCACTATTTGCGCGATATGCCGATTAGAGAAATATCAGAGGTACTGGAACTATCAGAGGGTGCCGTCAAAACACGCTTGCACCGTGCTCGCAGAACATTAATGAACCTGCTACAAAATCATGGAGAAAGGAAGGTGACCTTTCAATGAACCCTTCAGAGTTTGAGAGACAGGCACAAAAGCTGGATGAGAAATTACAATCGGAAAAGGAACACTTGGAAGCAGAAATGGTAGTCATCCCTGATTTGGTGAGACAACGCCTAGACGCATTTTATACACAAATAGAATCGGAAGCGGGCCTGCCCAACCGTCCATCCTCCCCTCGATCTGTTAAAAGATTTCTACGGGGAACTGCAATTACCGCTGCTTCTGCAGCTGTCATTGGCTTTGTAATCATCGGCAGCGCCTTTGTTTCGCCTACAATGGCGGAGTCATTGAAACAGGTCCCCCTTGTCGACAGCGTATTCAAGCTCGCTGGAGATTTCGGCCTGCAAACCGCTGATCGGAAAGGACTGGCAACCTCCACGAATCTCAGCGTTACCCATGACGGCATTACGTTGAACGTATCCCAAATTATTTTTGACGGTACCCGGCTGGTCGTAGCACTTGAAAAACAGGATGGCGGACAAAAAGTACTGCCCTTGTTTACGAAAGTAACCCCCGACGGAAAAAAACCTGAAGACATCATTGAAAAACTCGATCTATTCATTAACGGAAAATCCATTCTTAGTGAAAATGGTCCATTTAACTCATTTGAGTGGGGGCCCGGAAAAGATAGCAATTCTATGCTCATTTCCTATATGCGCGACCCTGCCGGCGGGCTGCCTGCCTTGCCGAAGCAATTTGATCTGAAAGTGTACGCCAAGCTAAAAGGAGTAGCGGAGCCATTTGCATTGCAAACGACTGTCTACAAAACGAAGCTGGCTAGCAAGGTGCTCCAGCCCCAGATCAGCAAGGCGAATCAATATCTTAAATTTACTGTTGATCGGGTGGAAATGACACCGGTTACGACCAAAATCCTCACCACCTTCACCATGCTTGTGGACCTTAAGGATATGCCCGGCGACTATGCAGAAAACCGCAAGTATATTTCCACAGAGGGACCGCATAAAAACTACACCAAGAAAGAATTGAAACCTATCAGTTATGCGATAATTGACGAGCAGGGACGTGAACTTGAAATACTTGGAGGATCAGGCCGGTCTATTTCCAAAAATCAACCAGCGCAAATGGTCATGTTGTTTACTCCTTTTGCTGACCCGCCAAAAAAAATCACCTTCAAGCCATATATTCTTCTTATGACTCCAGATGGAAGAGCTATTCTGGACGCTAAAGGCGAATGGGTCCGACAATACCTTCCTGAATTTGAGATTACAATCGATGTACCACAAAATACAAACCAACCATAAAACACGAATAACGCCGCTACTGCCCAAATCATTGGGCAACAGCGGCGTTATTGTCATTTTCTAAGCCTAACTGTGGTTCTATACATTCTCATCAGGGGGTGTTCCTGTACCAGGTTCCTCATCATCGGAGGTTAGTTCCGCACCGATAACCCGAATGATGTCATTCGGATAAATATGTACGCCGCTCGCCTGCGCGAGAGCAATTCGTACCATAGCTCGTGCGATGAACGAAGCGGGGATAGCGCGGTAGGAAGCTAGCCTGCCCGTCATGAGGCTGTCTAGCGCCTTCATGACAACTGTGGCTGCGGCTTCGCCAAAACGTCGTTCAGGCCTCGCACCCAAAATGAGCGATGGACGGAACAGGTGCAGTGCAGGCAATCCGATCGCAGCAAGCGCCTCTTCAGCCTCACCCTTGGTACGGTTATAAAACACGCGTGAATCCGGGGCAGCGCCCATTGCGGAGATTGCAAGCATTTGTACTGCTCCTGCGTCTTTGGCCAGTCGGGCTGTCAGAACCGGGTAGTCCAAATCCACCTGTCGAAACTGCTCCTTGGAGCCGGCCTTTTTCATCGTTGTCCCAAGGCAGCAAAACACATCATCCACCCCTTCGAAGGCGAAGGTCGACTTCTGTGGTTGTTCCCAGTCGATTAGCGCCTGCTCCAGCTTGGGATGCTTAATGTCTAGTGGACGCCTGCCCACAACCATGACGCGGGTGTATTCTTTTTGCACCAGCAGCTCCCGTACCACATACCCCCCGACAAGCCCTGTGCCACCCACAACGACCGCTTTACGTTCCATGATATACCTCCTAACGCTCCTTGTTCCCATGATTGCGATCAGGTTAATTTAAACGGCTGTTCGTCCACCTTCTTGCTTTTGGACGGACACATAGGCAGGTACAAGGAAAAAGTACTTCCCTTGCCCTCCTCACTCTCCAAACGGATAAACCCGCCCAACAAGCGGGAAAAATCACGACTGATGGACAACCCCAGCCCAGTTCCACCATATTTACGATTAATCGAACCGTTCGCCTGCTGGAAAGCCTCAAAAATAACATGCTGTTGAAGCTTGGATATGCCGATGCCTGTATCTTTTACAGCAAATACAACCCAATCTCCCTCCCGGCCCTTTTGATCCAGATGCTGTGTGCTGATTTCCAGCAGTACACGTCCTTCATGTGTAAATTTAAAGGCATTGGACAACAGATTGCGCAAAATTTGCTGTACTCGTTTGGAATCGGATCGGATTTCATCCGGTATATGTTCAGGCACGTTCAAGCTGAATTCCAGGTTTTTATCCTTCGCTGTGACTTCAAAATGCATCATCATTACCTGTGCAATCTCACGTACACTGACTGGCTCACTTACGATTTCCATATGTCCAGCCTCGACCTTGGATAAATCCAGAATATCATTGATCAGCTGGAGCAAATCATGCCCCGAGGCATAGATTAGATCACTATACTGGTCTAGCTCGTCCTCATCCAGCTCTTTTCCCTGCTCGTTGATAATCTGGGCCAGGTTAATGATGCTGTTAAGAGGTGTACGCAATTCATGTGACATCGTTGCCATAAAATCGGATTTATACTGGGAAGCCATCATGAGCTGCTTGGCACGTTCCTCTAAAATAACTTTTGCTTTCTGCAGCTGATCACGCTGCTCTGACAATAACTCATTCGCCTGCTGAATCTGAAAGTTTCGCTGCTGTTCTAACTGAAAATCACGTAATATCAGGGCAAATAAAAAGCTGAGGATAACGCCGATAGGCAGTGTAAGAGGAACGACTTCCGCTACATAATAGCGCAAGGGAATGACGCCCAGGAAGGCAATATTTAACGTATTTACAATATTAACTGCTAAAATGGTTACGGATGCCTTAATAATCAGGCGCCAGGTAGAGCGGCGCATCCAGTAGTTCAATCCGGCGCATAATACACCCAAAATGCTCATATTAAGAAAGCCGACCCACGCTGCCATATTCAGTCCGAAGGTAAATCTCGTAAGACCGATCGCAACCCCAATAATAATAAGCGTATACGAACGGGGGTATACCAGCGCTGCGATAATGAGCGGTACGAAACGCAGATCAAAAATAACCGTTTCATTAAAATTAAAACCAAAGCAAGAGCTGACCCATCCGCCAAATACCACCAGCAGCACCGAGCTAACATATTTGAACCGCGAAGAGGTACGACTCAAGCCATATTTATAAATCACGTTCGCCACATAGGCAACGGCAATCAGCATCCCCAAATTCATTATAAACATCATTGAAAATTGCATGGATTCACACTCCCATTGCGCGAGAAATTGGATGCCAGGCCTATGCTAGCCGATTTTGCCTTTCTCGTACATCATAACATGAAGCTCCATCTTTCGACATCTCCAAAGAGGCTTGGGTGTGTATATAAAAAAAGCGAACCGCAACGGCTCGCCTTAGTGGGAGGATCTATAGAGTCAGCTTAGAATGCCTTTGTTCCGGCGCCACTCCTTGACAAATAATTCGGCAAAGTAAGGGTCCCACTGGGTTCCTTTACCCTCTTCCAATATCATAACCGCCTTCTCTTCCTTCATCCCTTTCCGATAAGGACGATCCGACGTCATCGCATCATAGGCATCTGCTACGGCTATGATGCGCCCAAATAGCGGAATATCTTCCCCGGAGAGCTGGTCAGGGTATCCCTTGCCATCGTAACGCTCATGGTGCGAGCGCACACCCGGCAGATAAGGGGCCATAGCATAAGCCGGCTCCACTTGCCGAAGAATACTCTCCCCCATAACCGGGTGCATTTTAATCTGGTCAAACTCCTCGTCCGTCAGCTTGCCATCCTTAAATAGCACAGCGTCAGCCACACCGATTTTACCGATATCATGCAGCAAGGCTGTTTTACGCAACAAGTCGAGCTCCGTTTCGCTCAAACCGCCCTTTCGCCCAATGAGTACAGAATATTCAGCCACACGCAACGAATGTCCTGCGGTATAGGCATCCCGTGCATCTAGCGCTGCAGCCAAAGTGGCAAAGTAACTGTCCAGTAGCTGACCGTTCTTTTCCTCTCGTTCCTTCAGGCCCTCGATCATCATGTTAAACCCTTCAACCAGCTCCGCAAACTCGTCCGAATACAAGTCACTGGCGTTACTGTTCAAACGGCCCTCTTTCACTTCATTCATTTTTTCCAACAAGTGATGGATGGGCTGTTCGATCTCACGGGTCAGCAACCTGCCGCCCAGATAAGCAAAAGCTACACCGAATATTAAAATCATCCCCGCCCATACCCAATAGGAACCGGAATTCGCCGCATCCAAGTGTTCCAGCCGAATCTGTGTAGCTAAACAAAACAGAAACAGAGGAAATGCACCAATTAACGTTGCGCTTAACTGAAATTTATGCCGCAGTGATAGCAGAACTCGTCCTCGCAGGGACAAGCTCAATCCATATTGCTGATAGGTTCGGTCACGGATTTCTTCCAGCAGCGGTTTGATTGCTCTCATGGTTAGGAAAAATTCAACCAGTGCATGCATGGAAGCGACCAGACAAGCTCCGATACAGGCGATTCCTACATAATAGAAGGGAAAGGTAAGTTGTCCAGTATGTATCATCCATAATGCAATGACGGCTGCCGGGACAGAGAAGCCTAACAAATGCGGCCCAACAATACGCAAAACTGACAAATTAGGCAGATGGTGAACCCGGATATACACCGCTTCTACATCCTTGAGCGTCTCCTGGTTGCCTTGAAAAAAACGCTGAACAGGTCTCAAATGCATCCGAAACACTATAATTTCACAAGTAATCATAATGACGCTGGAAAAAGCAACAATTTTGACAAGACTCAGAAGCTCATAGCGGGCTACATTTAACGTGGAAAATACAAAAATCATACATACCAGTAGTACAGCAATTAATGAACCTATAATATAGTTCAGGATAACATGCTGAATAAAGCGCTTATAGATCGGCAAAATGCTACCCCTTCTTTCATCCGTACGCTCATAAGATATCTTTGTTATTCAATATCGGAGTCCGGACGTCAAAAGTTAACCTTCCTGCTTGAGCACTTTGCACAAATCCTAGGAAAATAACACTAGCGAGCAGTCCGCATTGGATTGCGGCTTTCGCAGGGCACCTTGGTCTGGCAAAGTCCACAGCCAGCACCTGATTTAGCCTCACCGCCGTTTAACACTGCCCACTTTCGGGATTCCTCGCCGTACACAAATTTCATGCAGGCGATTTTGTCATGACCGCCTTCCTTGCTGATGGCCTGCACCGGGCAGCGAGTAATGCACACACCGCAAATGCCTTTGCTGCACAGCAGGCAGTTTGCGGTATGGCTCAGGTTCGAGGACAACCTGACATCAGGCGACACCTGCAGATCCGTTACTACAGACAGCAGGCGGATGGCAATTCCTTTCTCGGTGATGAAGCCATCGTTGATACTGAAGGTGCCCAGACCAGCTGCATACGCGATATGCCGTTCCGACCAGTTAGAAACCGGCCCCCCTGTGGCACCGTTGATGCTGTACCAATCCGTATCCAGCGGTGACACCGCCCGGTAACCAAGCCCGGTCAGATATCCCGCCAAATGCTGCCTTGCCGAACGCACAAACTCTTCATCGCCAAAGGTCCGCAGCAGCGCCCACTCTCTGGAGGCTCTTGTCTTTTGCGCACGATTGGCCTTACGGATCGTCTCACTGATCGGCAGCACAACACTGACAACGCTGCCTCCACCAAAACTTCCTGTGCCGAAGGTCCGTTCGAAGGCTTCCTGTGGCGTAGCATGGTCGGGGCCCACCACTGTTTTATAATCCTCAAACAAAGGATCATTGGCCGCAGCAAATTGAATAATCGGTTCCTCGTAGTAATGACTTTGCAATTCTTCACAGAAATTCCCCTTGTCTTCGCTCACATAGGCTTTCATCTCGGCTGCGATAAGTTCTTTCATGTCCGGTACGGGCATTACCATCCTATCCACATCCCTCTTCTTAGTTATTGTGAATCTTTCGACTTCCTGGCGGATACCTGTTGTCTGATGAATGGCTGCTTTACACTTCTGAATCTTTTTCGTGTATATACACGAATAGACCAGCATGACCTCCTTTATTAGGTGAAGGCTAATCACAGACTCAACTTTTCAATTTTGGATAACAGTGCGGTCAAAATCTGCAAATCAGCGCTTCCGAGCGACTCCTGCAAAAAAAGCTGCGCCTCCTCCCAGAGTTCTGCTGCATCGTTATATACCGCTTTTCCACTCTCCGTCAGAGTAAGGCAGCGGTTTCGGCTTCCCTCAACGGATGTATCCTCCACATACCCGCGTTGCTCCAGCGCCTTCAAATTGCGCACCAGCGTGGTTCGGTCGAGTCGCATCTCCAACGCTAATTCGCTTACGCTTACCGGTCCCAGCGCCGTTAAGTGCTTGAGCAGCGAAAACTGGCAGATATTGAGTCCACTTGGAGCCAGATATCGATCATACAGCCCTGATACAGCCATCGAGGAGCGACGCAGATTAATGCAGGTGCAGACTGAGGGCGAGTTCTTCTGCGATGTTTTTTTGTCCTTCCTTGATGCAGCCATAGTTCTTGTTTCCTTCCATCTTTTCGTGTAACTACACTATTTCAGAATTTGCGTGCTGTGTCAGGGCAATTTGTCACAGCCTCCATTCTCTGCAAATACAAAACAAATAAGCCTAATCCATTGCAGAAAAGTGTATTTTCCAGTCTACAATCAAAAAGTCCAAAAATGCCTTGTGTTTTAGAATCATTCTTGTTATACTGTACTAGTATGTATTAACCCCATAGGATTCCACGCAAGAAGCTATACTCCTAATCACCGCATGGAGCTTCTCCAAATTTTATGTATAACCCTAATGTAGAATTTTGAGCTTTTGCCGAAGATTTTCACATTCACACTGGCGCGGTCATCGGAGCCGCAAGGACGAAAGAGAGGTAGGGCTTTTGTCGTTTGGAAAATGAACAGAGGAATCAGACTGCCCCTTATGAACATGCTGACCATATAATACAAGGTAGCAGGGGTTAAATATATATTATGCCGTCAAACGATAAAGTTTGAGCAGGCTCTGCAGTATACGCAAGCTGCACCCGTCCTCCGGATGATCCCCGGGGGATTTTTCATATACGACAATTATATCTATGAACAAAAAAGTGACCCTGCCGATACATCGACAGGGCCTATAGCTTGATCAAAAAGGGGTTAATAAGGTCATTATAGTCTTGCTTTCTTAAAACTAAATGATATGCACCTTAAAAACTCATTAATTTTCCAGCTTTATATCGCTATTAATAATTCGTCCAATATTCCGTACTCCCGGACTGTGACGTTGGGGGAGTAGGACGTCCAGCTTCCACTTGGGCATGCCTGTAAGTCGAAGGACGCTCCCAACCTTCTAGTAAAACAATGTGCTGGGTCCCTGTGCTATTTTCCCAGGTGATATAGCGCTCTTGTTCCATATGTCGCAATGCGGCTGTAATTTCAGAATCCCGCCTGCCCGTTTTTGCAGACAATTCAGCCATTGTGGGCATGTGGCGATGTTGGGCAAAATAATTATACAAAATACGCAGTAGCTTCCGTTCCAAATCTGGCAGCATCATTATTCCTCCTAAAAAGAACGTATGTTCCCATTATAACACATAAAAATGCACCCTCCTACTGGAAGATGCAAGTGGGCTAGTATGCCCATGCTGAATTTAGTTTTTTTCCTTTTCCTGACGACCGACAGAGCGCAACCACCAAGAGACTCCTGCAAGGCTTCCAAGTGCCAGAACCGTCAAGAAAATAATATAAAACAAATGAAATGCACGATCACTCATGGCAATCGCCTCCTTACTTTATGTATACACTTTCCAGCTAAGCCTGTAAACCTCTTTTTGATCCCACCATACATTTTCGCCAAACATTTGACAATAGATACTTGTTTGGGTGCATCGGTGCACATCTCCCCAAAATGGTTAATACCAAATAGGAGACTGACTAAGGAGGGAATCGACTATGAAGTTTCTCTTGATCGTGATCATCATTGTACTGATCGTTGTTTTGCTGATGAGAAGACGCAGATGAACGAATACATCCTGTATGGCTAAATGAGAATACAAAAAGGGCTTTCGGTACATCACCGAAAGCCCTTTTTTCATTTGAGGTTAAGGCTGAACTACGCCTTGTTCCTTTTGCTATATTTAATAAAAGCAATCACAAGCGCTACAGCAAACAATATTCCGCTGACTACCCATGTGGTCAGAAATGCCATCCCCAGACCGACATTAGCCCCCATGGTCGGGTGCTTCATGGCAGTAAGCACCGAGCCCTGCATCATAAATATGGTACAGAACAACACAACGGGCGCCAAAATAATCGTGCTTGCGGTCTTCCGACTACCAGATACTGCAATCACGCACAGAGCGGAAATCACCAAAATTACCCAATAGATAACTGTTTCCCAAATCGCAGAAGTGCCCACCTGTTCGACCTCTTTTCTATCCATCGTATATACCTCTTCTATTGTAACAGACGTCACACAGTGAACCAAGCCATAATTTGAACAGATAAGGGCTAAACCCTACGGACAATGTAAATAATGTATCGTAGCAGCCAGCCCCACATAAAAGAGATGAAAGGAATTGATCTTATGAGAAGTGCAAGTCCTTATGTGATTGTAAATGATGTGCAGCAGTCAGTAGACTATTACCAGTCTGTTTTGGGCGGAAAAATCAAAGTACTGAACAAGCAGGAAGGCAGGCTCTTACATGCCGAACTGCACCTGGGCAGCAGTCATATCCATTTTTCTGATTCCTACGGTAAACCGCTGAAAGCGCAGCATGTCCAAATCATTCTCGACTGTGAAAGTGAGGATGAGCTTAAACAGGCTTACCATGCACTATCAGAGAAAGGTACCATTACCGTAGAATTACAAGATACCTTCTTTGGCGCGCTGCATGGCGAAGTAACCGATCATCTTAATCAGATTGGATGGGTCATGAACTATTTTAAAAGATGATCACGTTGAGCCATAACCGAATATGTTTTGTAGCCACCATCAACGTTCCTTACCCGATAGCCCGATTGGGCCAGAATTCTGGCCGCTAGATAGCCGCGCAGCCCGACTTGGCAGGATACCGCGATCTCCAGATCACGAGGAATTTCCGACATTCGCTCTCTAATCTCGGCCAGAGGAATATGAATGGAACCCGGAATGGCTCCTCCCTGTAGCTCCACCGCATCCCTGACATCAATAACAAGACCACCATTGCGGTGAAAATCGTCAACTTCATGCCACTGTATCGTCTGAACCAGCCCGTCCATAATATTCGAAGCTACGTAACCCGCCATATTCACAGGATCTTTAGCTGAAGAATAAGGTGGAGCATAAGCAAGTTCGATATCTGCCAATTCACGGACATTTAATTGGCCGCGAATCGCCGTCGCAATAACATCAATCCTTTTGTCCACGCCATCAGCCCCAACAGCCTGCGCCCCGTAGATCATCCCGGTCTTTGGATGAAAGAGCAGCTTCATTGAAATGGGGGACGCGCCAGGATAATAACCGGCATGTGAACCGGGATGAATATGAATAGCCTGATAAGGCACAGCCAGCCGCTGCAATGTTTTTTCATTGTTGCCTGTAGAAGCTGCGGTCAATGCAAAGGTCTTAATTACGGATGTTCCGAGCGCACCATTATAAGAAATCGCCTGACCATTAATATGATCCGCTGCCAAACGTCCCTGACGATTGGCTCCCCAGGCCAGCGATACCATCGTTGCAAACCCATGATTGCGGTCTTTGACCTGGATGGCATCCCCTACCGCATAAATAGCCGGATCACTGGTTTGCAGCTGAGCATTCACCTGAATAGCGCCGCGAAACCCTAGTTCCAGTCCGCATTGCTTGGCCAGCTCATTTTCAGGCACGACACCAATCGCCAGAATAACTATGTCTGTCTGAAGCATCTTCCCCGAGTTCAAACGAAGCTGTGTACCCTGCTCTTCAAAAGCTGCGACTCCTTCCTCTAAACGTACCTCCACCCTGTTCAGCTTCATATGCTGCTCCACCAGTTTGGCCATCTCAGGGTCAAGCGGATTCAACACTTGTTGTCCCATATCAATGACGGTTACTGCAAGCCCACGCTCTCGCAAATTTTCAGCCATCTCCAGCCCAACAAACCCGGCCCCGATTACCGTGGCATGCTTGGGTTGCCTTTCATCTACATATGCCTTAATAAGGTCGGTGTCATGAATGTTTCTTAACGTAAATACATTTATAGCCTCATGTAGTCCGGGAATGTCCGGTATCATCGGTTTGGCTCCCGGCGATAATACCACAATATCGTATGACTGCTCATCCGTCTCTCCTGTGATCATATCGCGGTAACGGATAAGCTTATGCTTGCGATCTATTTGTATTACTTCTTTTTGCACCCGTACATCTATATTAAAACGGTCTCTAATGCCTTGGGGTGTCTGGAGAAACAGCTTCTCCCGCGCCTGGATTGTTCCTCCAATATAGTAGGGAAGACCGCAGTTAGCAAAAGAAACATGCTCACCGCGTTCAAACAGAATAATCTCGTCTTCCTCATCCCATCTACGCAATCTCGCTGCGGCAGAAGCTCCACCTGCTACCCCGCCAATAATAATTATTTTCCTACCCAATTGCTTTCCCTCCTCATATACCCTATGGGGTATAATATATACCTATGGGGGTATGATGTCAACAAACAAAAAGGCGGAGATTGCCCCCGCCTGCTCAAACCCTAAACGAAACCCGCTTTGAATCAGAAATCACTTTGTGACTGCTGCAAAAATTCCTATCTCACTGGGCTCAATAAACCGCCAATATTTGCTTGTTACTGTTGACTGGCCGCGATTGCTTGCTCCAGATCATACAAAATATCTTCTATTGCTTCGGTCCCGACTGATAGACGCAATAGTTCCGGTTTGACTCCGGCAGCCACCTGTTCCTCTGCATTCAACTGCTGGTGGGTTGTGCTTGCCGGATGAATAATCAAAGACTTGGAATCGCCCACATTCGCCAGATGAGAAAATAGCTTTACATTTGCAATTAGCTTGCTCCCCGCCTGACTCCCGCCTTTAATGCCAAAGGTCAGGATCGCTCCTTGCCCCTTTGGCAAATATTTTTGGGCTAACTCGTAGGATGGATGGCTCGGCAGTCCGGAATAGCTGACCCACTCCACATTCTTGTGGCTTTCGAGATATTGCGCTACCTTGAGAGCATTCTGACTATGTCTTTCCAGCCGCAGATGCAATGTCTCCAAGCCTTGAAGCAGCAGCCATGAATTAAACGGAGAAATGGCTGCTCCCAAGTCACGCAGCAATTGCACCCGTGCCTTGATAATATACGCGATAGGTCCCACCGCCTCGGTGTATACAACCCCATGGTAGCTTGGGTCCGGCTCAGTCAGTCCCGGGAAACGGCCACTGGCTTTCCAGTCAAACTTGCCGCTGTCCACGATTACCCCGCCAATAGACGTACCGTGTCCGCCAATGAACTTCGTTGCCGAATGCACAACAATGTCCGCTCCATATTCGATAGGACGCAATAGATAAGGGCTCGGGAACGTGTTATCCACAATCAGCGGAATACCATATTCGTGTGCAATCGCCGCTACAGCTTCCACATCCAGCACATTGCCCTGTGGATTGCCAATCGTTTCGGCGAATATGGCCTTCGTCTTGTCCGTAATGGCTTGGCGGAAATTCTCCGGCTCATCCGAATCGACAAAATGCACCTTAACACCCAATTTCGGCAGTGTGGTAGAAAACAGATTATATGTACCGCCATACAGACTGGAGGCCGATACAATTTCATCTCCAGCTCCCGCAATGTTCAGAATAGAAAAGGAAATCGCCGCCATTCCTGAAGCTGTGGCCAACGCGCCAGCCCCGCCTTCCAGTGCGGCGATCCGTTGCTCGAATACATCCGTGGTCGGATTCATCAGACGCGTATAAATGTTGCCGAATTCTTTCAGCGAGAACAAATCAGCCGCATGCTCGGCATCCCGAAATCCATATGAAGTGGTCTGGTACAACGGAACGGCGCGGGCAAAGGTATGAGGATCAATCTCTTGTCCGGCATGGACAGCGAGGGTTTCGAATGACAGCTTGCGTTCTTCTGACATGATTATTGCCTCCCTTGTTATACGTGCTGTATGAATAGTCTGTATGCATCGTCTCTTTGTATGCGTAGTCTTGGATGATTTTTCAACTATTCTCGCACAAAAAGAACGATTTGGGAAGATAATTCTCATTATTCAGGTAGGATATTATAATTTTACTGAACGTTCAAGTTTCGGACCGGAAGGTTTTGCCCAAATGCTCACCCAGACCAAAATAATGGCGGAAATTATAGATAAGCGGGCTCCACTTTGCCGGATCAATATGATTCTCACCGCGGATGATGTCCTGATGAGCATGCACCTGTATAGCTTGGGTTTCAACGATCGCAAAATAAGGGGAATGGCCAGGAATTCGGACCTCTTTCACCTTGGCTTCGATTTGAATAGGGCATTCCCTGATTCGGGTGGGCCGGACTCTATTCGAGCCAATCGCAGTCAGTCCGCTGATCTCATACTTATCTTTGTGATATGTAAATCCACACTTCTCTTTTTCCACTGGAACGGGATTCTTGCCTGTAAAAGGAGCTAACCGTTCTACATTTTCCCACATGGAAGGTCCAGGAACATTGATTACACATTCGGGATGCCGCTCCATATTTTCTAATGCTTTGCCGCCTGCTCCAATGCCTAGTACCACACAATCTCCTAATGCCCACGAGGAGGAAATAGGGCTAATATTGGTCGTTCCATCCTCATTCAGCGTGTTGAGTAAAATCACAGGCGTTCCATAATATAAAATGCTAGGGGTTATCGTTTGTATGCTCGGGCTAACATTCGATTGATTTATTTGATTCATTGAGTCCATGTCCTCTTCTCCTTCTGTTCAGATCTGCCTCCTTATTGTAAAATGTAAACATTTCAACCTTCATCGAAGTATGGATTACAAAGGGGGATAATCGTGCCATGAGCACCAAATCAAATGTAGCCATGATCGCTTCTCTCGTCAGCGAGCCTTCCCGTGCAGCCATTCTCACCGCCCTATTAGACGGCAGATTCCACACGGCAAGTGAATTGGCCCATATGGCAGGCATCAAACCGCAAACCGCCAGCTTCCATCTGGCTAAAATGACCGAGGCACAAGTCGTCACCGTAGAAAAACAAGGGCGTCACCGTTACTATGGCATTCAAGATCCTGAAGTTGCCCAGGTGATGGAGTCACTTTTATCCATAGCTCCACCTGTTCCAATCAAATCATTCAAACAAGCCTCCGAAAACGAGGCCATACGGTTGGCAAGAACTTGCTACGATCATATTGCAGGTCATTTAGGCGTACAGATTATGAGCTTTTTCATTCAAAAGGGGATTCTTTCCGAGGATCAGGACGGACTTCATATTACTCAACAAGGAGAGATTTTCTTCGCTGACTTTCAGATCAACCTCAAGAACACAAGACAAAAGCGTCGCTCCTTCTCACATAAATGCCTGGATTGGAGTGAACGACGCCATCACCTTGCCGGTGCCTTAGGAAAGGCTCTCTTGGATAGATTATTCGAATTACATTGGATCGAGCATCTGCCCACAACCCGCGCGATACGCATTACAGCCGATGGTAAAAGAGGTTTTAAGGAGGTTTTTGAAATAGAGATCGGCTAGATAACTACAGATCTAGTCCTTTTCTTATTCCGTATTAAATGTTACTTACTGATCAACCTCCCTGAAGAACTCTATCATTTCGCTAAATGATTGCTGGGCTGAATATTCGTGATATCGGGGAGAGTACGGATCGCTGAATCCGTGCTGTCCGCTGAATTTATGTACCCGGATATTATGATTGTCTAAAGTTGAAATGAGCTCATCCACATTAAATGATCGTTCTTCGTGTGGAAAAAAAAGCAGTGTTGGACAATGTGAAGTTATTTCTAAATAGTTTCGAATACGAGAGCCATAGTATCCTACGATTCCATCAACATATTTTTCTTGGCTACACAGCCAGGCCATCGTTGCCCCGATGCTAAATCCGACGATCAATACCTTTTTATAGCGAGCTCGAATACTTAATAGTAAACTTTTGATATGATAGGTAGCGCGTTCAAATCCTATATTACCCATAAAATGGGCATAGGCAGCCTCCTCTTGCGAATAGTCAAAAGGCGTTTCTTTGCCTATTAAATTGGGACAAATGACGTCATAACCCTCATCCGATAATAAGCTACAAAAATTTTGTATATGCTGGTTAATCCCATAAATCTCATGCAGCACGACAATTAGTGTGTCCGACTTTTTATCTATACTTATCATATTGTTCCTCCAACCAGGTTTGAATATGGGAAAACAAATCTTGCATGCCATTCTATCATTTGCAGCAATAATTGTTTACAGTCTGTATCCCGTTGCTTGGCTACCCACATATCATGGCGCAAAATTTGTTTAGCCACATATAGAGATGCGAAGCAATACATATTAACAACCTGTAGAAAGGCCCTTTCAGATATCGGAGGCGTACGTGAGATTGTTGTGGTTTGAGGGATGATTAGGTGTCCATTTCCCGTCTTATCGAGCAGCATCCTTACCCCCCGCTGAAATCCTTTAAGAATACGCCCATTATTAATGATATGATCCAGATCGGACGTATGACGAAATACAAAATCAACCTCAGCTCTTGGGTTAAAGAGAACGAGTTTTTCCGGCTCTCCTTTTACCGTTTGAAATGCAAAACTGGTCTCATCATTAGAAGTGCCCCATTCCGATATACGCTCCTCAAGCACTTGATAAGCATTATTCACACTTTCTAGCCTCCCTTTTTTAGAAAATACTATATCCAATATGAACATTTCGCTATATTTTTTTAGTTGAAATTCAATGAGATACTTCTGATGCACACACTCATCAAATCAAATTCCTCATCTTTATCCTGTGATATAATTCCTTCAATATCATCGTATGGAAGGATGGTGCAGATGTCGGAGCAGCAAGTGTACGTCCGATTCCCAGAAGAGGTGGACGTCGCAGAATTGACAGCAATGTACAGACGCAATCGGGAGTTCTTTGATAAGTTTTCACCAGAACACCAAGAAGACCACTATACGGAGGAACACCAGCTCCAAACGATTATTAAAAGTAAGGCTGACATGGCGGAGGATCGGAAATATTCCTTCGTGGTGTGCCACAAAGAGGACGACCGGATTATAGGCAGCATAGGTCTATCTTTTGTGGTGAGGGGACCTCTTCAAAGCTGTATGATCGGATACAGCTTAGACCAAGCTTATAACGGCAAGGGTTATATGACGGAGGCGGTAAAGCAGGTGGTTCGCTACGCTTTCGATGAACTAAAGTTTCATCGGATCGTCGGAGAAGCCTCTCCCCGGAACCCAGGGTCCATCCGTGTACTTGAGAAGGCTGGCTTTCACAAAGAAGGTGTTTCTCGAAGCAACGTAAAAATTAATGGAAAGTGGGAGGACCATCAGGTTCTGGCGATTATAAATCCAGAAGATATCTAAGCTTTCAGGGTAAACATTCGTTTAAGCACTGGAGGTAGTAGATAGGAGTGCCAAATTACAATATTCTATTATTGTAATTTGATTTTCAGTAAATTCTAAGGAGGTTATTATGAATTATCAATCCATCAAACTGAGTGAAAAGTTATCTAAGTTTAGTGAACACTGGTCTCCGAAAGTTATTGGTGAAATGAATGACTACCAATTTAAATTGGTGAAAATAGTGGGAGATTTTGTATGGCATGATCATCAAGATACCGACGAGGTCTTTATTGTACTTGAAGGCGAGATGTTCATTGATTTTAGAGACGGGCGTGTACAGGTTTCCAAAGGTGAAATGTTTATTGTACCTAAGGGAGTCGAACATAAACCCTTCGCACAGGAAGAGTGCCATATCATGCTAGTAGAGCCGAGAGGTGTAGTAAATACTGGAGGGACGGAGTCAGAATTAACGGCAGCCAATGACATTTGGATTTAAATACATGAAAAGAAGAATTAATCAAATGGCAACAGCGGCAGCCTAAGACTTTATTTTTAAGCCTTGGTTCACCGCTGTTTGATTTATTTTTCTTATACGCATCTAATTCCGGAATTGTGCCGGAGTTACTAGATCGTTCAGGATTAGATCATCTAGGTTCTTCTCCTGCTACAAGATCTACGCGAAATTCAAGCTGATCTCTCATGAAAATTTTTCCTGATATCTTGACTGATTCTCGCTTAATCTCCTCTACTATTCCCCCGTAATCCTCAAATGTCACACGTAGTTCCTCATCAACGGATACCACATATACATGCGCCTGGACCAAAGCGGCTCCAAACAACTCCATGTCGGTCTTCAGTCTTTTATATGTACGTTTCACAACGATCACCTCAAATATTTACATTCGGTAAATTATATATCGATTCCTTCTGCAACAAGCATTCTGCCTATGTTATCTCTTATTTCTCACGCAAAAATTAAATTCCAAAATATTACTTACATTTGAATATATATCATTTAATGTTTGGACAACTATCCCAATCCAGTTCTATAATTCACTTGTTATTACATAATTTTAGGAGGAAGTCATGAAAAATAAAATGTTTAAAAGAATGGGGAGTATCTTGTTAGCCCTACTTATTGGAGCTTCGGTGTTTTCTTTATTCCCTACAGTTTCGAGAGCTGAAACAACAAATGTAACTTGGTCAGATGGGTCTTTAGAAAGAACTGTCACGAAATTTAATGAAGGTGACAAAGCAACTATAGGAAAAACCTCAGGTAAATGGTACTGGGAGATAACTATAAAAGGTGATGGCATAGCTTCCATAGGAATTACCGGAGAAACAGGTACTTTGCCATCGTCATCATGGGACGTGATAGCAAACTATGGGCTCTATCCTGAATTATTAATAAAAACCCAAAAAACATCAAATTTAGTTCAGAGATCTGCTTACGGTAGTAAGTTTACCGACAAAGACGTGGTAGGGGTAGCTCTAGATTTAGACAACGACAAGATCACATGGTATAAAAATGGGGTTTCTCAAGGATTAAGCATTGCCAAACCTTCGGATCTTGCTGGGTCACAAGTTTTTCCATTGATTATAAATGGTACAGCAACAGAAAAAACACTTATTGCTAATTTTGGAGCTAGTTCCTTTAAATATCCAATTCCTGAAGGGTTTTTGCCTTACCAAGATTCGAGTACATCTACAAAACCTGGGTCGTCTACAACACCTGATCCATCTGCAACACCTGGATCGTCTACAACGCCTGGATCATCTACAACCCCTGGTTCGTCTACAACACCTGGGTCGTCTACAATACCTGACCCATCGGACACAGATGGTTCTTCACAACCTACTGGTGACCGCGCCATTCTAACTGTAACGATGGACAATGGATTTGATAAAGAATTCGATCTGAGTAAAAAAGAATTGAATGCCTTTATTGCTTGGTACGACGCTAAAGATGCTGGTAGAGGCCCTTCATTCTTCGCCATTGATAAGCACAATAATAACAAAGGTCCATTCAGCAGCCGTAAAGACTACGTAATCTTCAACAAAATCCTCACCTTTGAAGTAAGCGAGTATTCAACTAAATAAACAATAAGAGGGACTCTATATGGTTAAATACCAGTGGAGTCCTCATTATATTACTCAAAATCAAACTTTGTTTACTAATGTTATTTCTATAGATTACGAACAATTCTTTTTTCGCTTTTGTACGAATACTGAACAAATAAAAGAGGACTACCCATGAAAAAACTATTACCTATTCTACTTTCTCTATTCTTTCTTCCTTGGTTCGCACAAATAACACATGCAGCAACACCAGAAGCAACCAGTCTAATACCTAAAATGACGTCAAACACTAGCCCTTCAGGTGAAGTCACCAATAGTGCCGCATACAGCGGTCTTGAAGGATATAAGGCATTTGATGGAAAGCCGAACTATAGCATGGCTGGAAATTATACCTCATGGGGAACGTCGCTTAAAAATGGGTGGCTTGCTTATGAGTTTCCAACTCCGAAAATTGTTACTAAGTATGTTCTTTATTACGGAGGCTATTCTACTAACAGACCACCAGATGCTGGTAAAGATATGCCTAATACTTGGACTTTCGAGGGGTCGAATGACGGAAAAAATTGGACCGTTCTTGATAATAAAACCGAATATGTTTTTACCGAAGGAGCTAATGAATTTTCACTTAATAATAAAGATCAATTTAAAACCTACAAAATAAATATTGCTAAAAATAATGGAGCTACTGGCAAGGAAGTTAATCTGTCCATTCATGAAATGGAAATGTGGGGTTACGACCCCGCCACTCAAACTCCCGATCCTGTAGTTCCAACACCAAACCCAGATCCCACACCAAGTCCTAATCCTGATCCGTCTGATCCAGCCGAACCAACACAACCTACTGGTGATCGCGCTATTCTGACTGTAACGGTGGACAATGGATTTGATAAAGAATTTGATCTGAGTAAGAAAGAATTGAACGCCTTCATCGCTTGGTACGACGCTAAAGATGCTGGCAGAGGCCCTTCATTTTTTGCCATTGATAAGCACAATAACAACAAAGGTCCATTCAGTAACCGTAAAGACTACGTAATCTTCAACAAAATTCTCACATTTGAAGTGAGTGAGTATTCAACCAAATAAACATAAGGTTTGCAACACGCTCATTTCAATAAAAAAGCGCAGCCTCCAAAAAGCATGGAGGCTGCGCTTATATTTTATTAAACTGCTCATGAATGAGTACTAATAACAAACCTAAACTTGGCTTCCAACTTGATTTGGATTAATATCCATATTTTTAGTGTACACCTTGTTATTAATGAGACTGATGATACTGTTAACAATAATTGAAGTAAGTACCGTTAACAATATTAACCACAACAAGATCAAAATAGATACCTTGGGAAAGAAAACAATACTCTGAAAATAATAAAAACAAAAAAGGTGCCCCACAAAAAAAGCCTTCCATAGCCACCTTTGGGGTGATTATAAAAAGCCAATCTGCTTTGCGGCGACTGCACCACTTGCTTAAAATTTTTCTGGAAACTGTTTGACGATGCCTTCTGTCAGAATGTCCGCTAAATGAATCATATGGATCTCATTTTTATCGGTTGCTGCAATATCTGCTTTCCAGTCTCCTTTGATACAGTTAAGGACTATTTCCGTTATCAACTGAAGGTGCGTGTACAGCATATCTTGTAGCGTTTTGAACTGCCAGTTCGGATTCGCTGCACTTAAAAATTTGGCGATATCATCGGCGTTTGTGTGCCAAACTGCTTCTAGCTTTTTCACGTCTGCCTGATTGCCCGCTTTGGCAGCCGCTACAATTTTTCCTGCAATCAGAATATGTTCTCTCAGAAGATCAGCTAGCTTATTACCAGCAGCTTCCCCATAATAAGGCTTGATCACATTGCCAATATCCTGTTGGTTCCGTAAAAGTCGGTCCAATACGTCTTTCTGGTCTGGACGATTAGATACGGCACTGACAATATAGCTTCTCGTCCATATGGTATGATCGATCCATACCTTCTGCATATCGACCTTCAGCTGTACCATTTTGGGACTTAGGCAAGTGGTGCCCTTTTCCTCCCCCTCCTTCGCTTGCACGACGACTAATGGAGTCATGCTAAAGACGAGCGCCAAGGTTAACGACAATGCCAGTAACCATTTATTTTTCACATTCATCTGCTCCTCTTACGTTTGGAATAAACAGGTTGTCTTATTATGGTTGAAATATCAGATTTTATACTATACTTACAACCATCTTGCAAAAACATAATTTCGTATTTCAAAACACAAAAAAGGCCTGCCGGTACTTGCCAGCAGAGCCCAAGACTCCATGATCCAAGTAAAAAAGTAATTCTGATGAACAAGCTACGTTCTGAACCACCCATATAGTCGTTTCGATGCTAAATCCTTTTGGAGAATAGGCCATGCCGATGGGCATGACCTATTTTGCCCGGTGGACCGTCAGATTGACCCGATTCGTTTCACACATAAATGTGGAGAGATGAACAGGCTCATCGTTTGCGTCAAAAGCAATTTTTAATATCCGGAACAAGTTCGCCCCGATATCACATTCAAGCAATTTCGCATAATCTTTGGTTGCACCGATCACATCAATGATCTTGTCGTTGCTCACGATCTCGGTGTTATACTCCTCCGACAGAATCTTGTAAGTCGATTCTTTCATTGCGATCTTCTTTTCCAAATCCGGAAATCGGGTGAGCGAATAATGGGCTATATCATAGAAAAGCGGGCGGTCATCTACATACATCAACCGTTCAAGCTCCAACACAGGGCTGCCTTCTTCAATAAGAAGATGTCCAGCCACCTCTTCAGACGCCGGGATTACTTCGCTTCTTAATATCCGTGAGTTTGGAATCATGCCCAGCTGGTGGCTGAACTCTGAGAAACCGCTTACGGATAACAGTTCATTATGAAATTTGTTGGAGGCCACAAAGGTGCCTCTACGAGGAATTCGCGTCAGGGTTCCTTCCCGCACGAGCTCCTCAATCGCTTTCCGTATGGTGATTCGGCTTACACTATAAATATCACAGAGTTCTGCTTCCGTTGGAATCTGTTCATCCGGTTTGTATCGTCCGTCCTGGATATCGTTCTTCAACATTTGCCTGATCTGCATGTACAGCGGCTGGGGGGTTGAAGGATTCAAATTCATGGTAAATTCATCCTTATCCATCAATGATTATAATAAGTATTATACATTGATGATCATCTCCAGTCACCATGCACCGAAATAACCTATCGTCTTCCCAGCTGTGATTGCTCCTAGCTCCAGGCAGTCCTTAACTGAAAGCCCTTTCAATCGACCGTAAATGAATCCGGCAATGAAGGAATCTCCAGCTCCCATCGTATCTACGACGTTCACCTTACCCACGCCGTGCGGAAAGAATTGTTCCCCGTCGTAAGCAAGCGAGCCGTTCTCTCCCAAGGTAGCCACAGCAATCTGCGCTCCTCTTTGCTTGACCTCTACCAAGAGTTGGCGGATATAGTCATCATCCTGAGTGTACGAAAAGAACGGATAGTCTACGTAGGGCGTTAACGTCTGTACCCGATCATCCTGCAACTGGTCCGAGAAATCAAAGGAAGTGATCAGGCCCTTTTCCTTAAAGAGAGGAAAGTACGGATCGGCATGACCCCATATCCCCGAGTGGACAAGCTGATAATGGCCAGCAAAATCGAGTTCTTCTGCTGTAAGGAAAAATTGTGCATTAACTCCCTCATCGTAATCGCCGAACCTCCGGTCATTCTCCACCATCTCCACGTAGGTTATCGCTGTTTTTCCGTCCTTTTTTGAAATCCGAGAAGTATCCACGCCCTTGTCCTGAATAGCCTGGATCATGATCTCCCCATAAATGTCGGTGCCCACCCAACCCAGATAGGCCGTCTTTGCACCCATTTCAGTTAAATAGACGGCCACATTCACCGGATTGCCTCCAGGATAAGCCTTGCCGCTTGCTTGATAGACATCCATGCAGTTATCCCCGACTGTAATGATTCTCATCTTGCTCCCGCCTTCCCTGCTATTAAAGAATGAGCACTACAAAGTAGTGCTCAAATCAAATGCATCAATATAGAATGAACTAAAGACTGTGTATCTTAATATTCCATTTGGCGATAGTATCTTCTAAGTGTTAACGGATGATTTCTCTCACGTTCCAGGTAGGCGCTGATACGGCTTAGTACAGACCAGTTGATACTTACGGCAAAATGCTTTCTGAATTCCTCGCTGATGCCTTCCAAGGCAAAGTCTTTGGTATCAATAATCGTCAGTTTCTTCGTAATCTTCTCGGCGAATCTCTCCACCCGGTCCATCAGAGGTCTGGTCTCATCTTCGCCTTTCAACAAAATAACACTGGTCTCTTCAACCACAAGCTCAAGCGTGCCATGGAAGAATTCCGCCGCATGAATCGACTTGGCATGAATCCACTGCATTTCTTCCAGGATACACATCGCGTAGGAGTACGTATTCCCCCACAGGTTGCCAGAGCCAACCATCATATGATAGTCAGTATCTTTATGTTCTTTTGCAAAAGCTTCCGCTTTAGGGTCAAAGGTTTTGACTGCATCCAGAATCGCACGCGGCAATAAGGCAACTTCCTTCGTAAACTGCTCATATTGAGGGAACTCATTGTTGTTATACATGAACCGGAACACAACCATGTACAGGAGCATGAAGAATGTATCGAAGGAATGTTTCTCCGAGCCGGTTGTGATGCAGTGATCTACAATTTTGGTTAATGGAGTATCCCTTTCCGCCACAAGTGCAATCGTAGTCGCTCCCCGTTCCTTACAGAACTCGGCTGCCGCAACGGTCTCCTGCGTAGTTCCCGACACAGATGTAAAAATACATACGGAATTTTTACTGAAATGTCTGTTGTTCATCACCATAAACTCAGCGGCAATCTCAGCATGCACATCAATGGTCGAGTTTGATTTCAGAATATACTCATATGGATACATCATCGCAATTGTGCCACCCGCACCAATCAGAAAAATATTGCTGTACCCTTTCTTGGCAATCCCGTCTACAATCTCTTCAATTTGTCCTCTAAAGGCCAGGCCCTCTTGTTCCACAAGCTTAAGGAATAACTGTTCATCAAAATTCAACATTTTACGTTCCCTCCCTATACTGGAGCGGTTCCTCTCCAATATCATCCAATTTTATTTGTTATATACAGTAGTATAACCAGACATTACAATTAAAACAACTCTTTTTGTAAAATATGAAGGAAATCAGTGAGTTAGAGTTGGCTCCCTTCATTTCATCTGGGCTAAATGACTATATTCCTGCTGTCATGACTGCTTTTAGATCCATACTTCTTCTCCCAGTAGTAATACACAGGCAGACCCGTTGCGATGACTATCGCCGCGGCAATCATGCCCTGCACTGGAGCCCACGTAAAGGTTCCCCAAGCCAGCCATCCTGCCCCTAGGATAGCCAGAATAGTGGTTACTCTCCACATTGGCATGCGGTAAATCGGGTTATAATCCTCTCTCTTACGGCATTTATAGACCGCGGCAAAATCCAGAATGTTAATGACCAGCTGAATCAGCGTGAAATAACCAAGCAGTTCAGTTAAATTGCTGAAGAACACAAGAATACAGGCCAACGTAACCTGGGCAATAATCGAGAAGCTTGGTGTTTCGAATTTGGGATGAACTTTTGCAAAACGCTGAAAGAACAGCCCATCCTTCGCCATGGCATACTCCAAGCGAGGCTGAAACATAATGCAAGAGCTCAAGGAACCCAGGATAACAATAATCGCGGTAACAGCTACAAAGGATGAGGCCATGCCGGATAATCCGGGAATATACTTGACGGCGTCGGACACAGCGGAGCTGGAACCCATCAGTTTATCGAACGGCATTAGGCCGGTGACACATACCGCAAGCAGCGTATATAGACCCAATACAATCAGTACCGAACTAATTAATGCCCGAGGGAGAACTTTCCCTGGATTTTTGAATTCTCCAGCCATAAAACAAATGGCGGCCATTCCCGTGTAAGCCCACGTCGTAGCAGATACGCCACCGATTAAGCTTGAACTTGTCGCTCCTGCGACGGGTGTGTAAGCAAAGTTGTCAAAGTTCATGTACATAAGGCCCAGCACAATAACAATCAGGAAAGGGATGATTTTGACAGCCGTAATAATGACTTGAAAACTACCGCCTGCCTTGACACTTCGGTAATGGATGGACGTGATGACCAAAATGATCGCTACCCCTAGCAGCTTGCCGGCAATTCCAACGAAAAAAGGGAAGAAGCTCGCCAGGTAGGCAACAATGGCCAGAGCCATAATTGAAATGGACGGAGGATCGAGGGCCCAAAAGGTTGCCCATCCGTATAGAAAGGCCAAGGGCCTCCATCCTGCTTTATTCAGGTATACGTAACCGCTTCCATTTTGCGGGTAGGCAGTTGCCAACTCGGCCAGCACCATGACCTGCGGAATCGCAATAACCCCACCAATAATCCAGGCTAGAATTGAGATCGAGGGCATACCCGCAGCTTTTGCAACATCACCGGAAGAGACAAAGATTCCGGAACCTATCGTAGTTCCAACAGCGATGGCTAGGGCCGACCAAAAGCCCAATTTTCGTGTAAGTGAGCTATTACTCATAACGAGTTCCTCCAAATCAAGGTGATAAGTATTGCATTCCCCTTATTTTCCTGACCGATTCCCTAAGTGCTTCCTGCGGATTCTGATAATAATTGAACCCCATAATTTCTAGTGTACAAGCTCCCTCGTAATTATGGTTCTGAAGACTGGTCAGATATTCCCGCCAATTCAACACCCCATCATCTAGAGCCAGATGCGCATCAGACGAGCCGTCACCGTCAATCAGGTGAAAATGAACCATCTCCGGGAGTAGGGAGAAATAATCTTCGGGTGTCTCGCTAGCGAGTTGCATCGCTACGGTGTCGATCATCCCTTTTAATGACGGGGAACGGATCTCCTCCAGCATCCTCTTGACTCCCTTAGCATCGATAATTAGATTCGATTCGAATCGGGTCAGAGGCTCCAACGCTAAAGTCATCCCTTCCTTTTCAGCCACCCTAGATATCTGATAAATGGAATCGCTCGCATATTTCCATGATTCGAATTGCGGTACAGCGAAGTCTCCTATTCCTGAAGTCACAAGCATCATATCGGTCTCCAGCTCCAGCGCCGCGTACAGATTATCTAGGAAGTAGTCGATGCTCTTCTGCCGTAGCTGGAGGTCAGAAGCGGCAATATTGAAGGGATAGACACACTGTTCCGGCGTATAACAGACGACCTTCATGTCTCGGGATTTCAGCTGCTGTCTCACACGCCTCAAGTTGCCAAGAACATTCCGATAGACGTACAAATGAGGCTCGCCCGCCCACAACTCGATGTGCTCGATCCCAAGCTCGGCGACTTGGTCTAGGAAGTGCTCGAAAGGAAAATGCCTGTACGTAATATTCATTCCTGCAATCTTCATCTGCTTCACCCCCTCCCATGTAAGCGCTTTTATTTGTTATGTCTTGTATTATAACTAGGAGTTACAAAGATTTCAATGTCTTTTTGAAAATAATTAAAAAGTCATTCAACTGGTTCCTAATGTGGGCTGCTCAGCTCCTATAGGGGTAAAAAAGGCAAGCCTGAACGAGTACATTTGCTCGTACACCTTATTGAGATGATCTTCCTGCTTGAGAATCTTGTCCAGTTTGAAAGCAACAACAGTGGTTATATCCATGACCTTCATGCCCTAGGTTTGAACTGACAAATTAATCAGCTTGCCTGTTTTCTGACTGGTATAAGGAACTTTATCCTTGCGTTGGTACAATTCCTTTTTGATCTTCTTTTCTTCATCGGTCAGGCCGGTTTCAAGCTTCTTGGTGCGGCGCATTGTTCGGCGTTCTGAAACAACCAAAGTCTTTAATGTTCTTTTTAACTGGTCGAGCGTATCCACCTCAATGGCATCAAACAGCGCTTGCTCCTGCTCGTTCAACATATCAAGAAAGATCGTTTCTTAAATGCCGTGCTTCAGGGCCTTTTTATTGCGGTACGGACCGCCAGGTCCGCCACTATTACCCTTGGCGTTTTGGTTACCTGGGGGAACACCGACGCGATTGCCGACTGCGTTCTTGTTCCCCTTTGGCGCTCCCCTTGGATTAGGAGTGTTCCCTTTCGTTCCATTCGGAACGTTCCCATTGGAGGAATCAAAAACGTTCCCTTTCAATTGATCCTGCCAGCGGTCCATAGACTTCCATTTGCGTCCCCTTCCCTCAGGAATAGATAGAGCGGCGGCGATGTCTTTTAGCTTCATCGCTCCGCCGCTCTCCAGCCACATCTGTTTTGTCTTATTCCGCTCGGGACTCCGTTCTCTCGCCATGTTAAACAATCACCACCCCCACGAATGTAAATGATGTGACCTTGAAAAACAAAGAAGAAAGC
Organism: Paenibacillus ottowii; assembly: GCF_050516475.1. Lineage (NCBI taxonomy): Bacteria > Bacillati > Bacillota > Bacilli > Caryophanales > Paenibacillaceae > Paenibacillus > Paenibacillus ottowii. Next base: position 5,465,347 of record NZ_CP191577.1, read on the forward strand.
TCCAGACCATATGAAGGTCTGAAGCTCTCTCTTGATTTTGTTCAGTTATTATTTTGCGTCCGAAGGCAGTGAACCGGCTACGCCCCATACTTCCACATTAACTTTGTTTGAACCACCGCGGAACTGAATTGTATATCGTCCGGAACGCATAGCATCAGAACTTCTCCAAATAGTTTCACTGTTTTTGCTGATTGTCTGGCCGTCAACATACGCTTTACCAGAATCATTGTGTTCTACAGTAAAATCAACTGGGGCATTTGCATAGTTTCTAATGCGCAATTTAACATACCCGAAACCCTTAGGAACCTCGAAGGTGCCTGATGAAGTTGCACTTCCCCCTGAAGTAAAGTTAAAAGAATTTCCTAGGCTCTGAGGAGTTATTACATGGTCGCTAGTAGTTGTTGTACCAGCATCTTGAGTCACCGCAGACGATGTTGCAGAATCAGTTACAGCAGCATCTGAATCTGCAAAAATCGCACTGGGTACAGCAATAGCTCCTCCTATTAAACCTAGTGCCAAGGCTGGTGCAATAAAATGTTTTTTCTTCAAAGTTTATTCCTCCTATATTTGTATATTTAACTACCTCCTCATGCTACCAAATGATTCCATGTTTTTAATCTTTCTTACATTAAGATCATATTATTGTTTAATAAATCCATATTTATGAATCAGATAGCAAGATTATTATGTGCTTTTACAATTCATCCTTTTGAAGCTTTATATCCAACTCAATCAGACGATCCAAGTCCTGGACCGTCTGCATTTTTATATTCCCAGCTTGCAGGTCTTTGACCCACTGAGCTATACCAGCCTTAACAATCTTCCGTTACTACGCCTTGGATTCGAGGATTCCCTCAACGGTCTTCACGATCATGAATCTTTACACACGTTACTATCATGCTGGCTACTCCTGTTGTTTTTAATTTTCATGATAGAACAGTATGTAAAAACCTACGAAGTATTGCATGATTAAATCCAAAATTAGATAATAAGTTTTGGCAAGATAAAATGAGCAAGTTTCCCAACCGATGGGTCGATAAAAGGAAGATTAAAGTGAAAAGAATTCTATTAACAATTATTATGGCAACAGTAGTTCTCGCAGGGTGTGGCACTGAGGGTGAAGCACAAAATCCAATTACTACAACTCCCGAGACAGCTCAGACAACAGTTGATACCCCTGATGTCAAAGCTGCTTCTGAAACTGATTCAAACACATATATATTCGATATGACAGTAGGAGATTTTACAGAAGCGTTCAATGCCGTTGCTCAAAAATATAAATTAGATTACTTACACATATCCAAATTAAAAATAGAGCATAAAAAGTTCCAATACACTTTCAATGATGAGTTAAGCATGATAGGGACCATTGATTCAAAGCAGAAAATACAGGAAGTTATGTTAATAGGTTCTGGAGGTTTCAAAAAAAGAGTTGATGGAAATTTAATGACTGCTATGATTGCTTTAATAATGACAACAAACAGTGATTACAATTATGATAATGCACAAGATTTACTCAAAGAAATGGGAGTATTAGATAAAAATGAAAATGAAAATGTCATTGTTTCAACCACTATTAAAAACAGAGTGAAATATAAATTTAAGATTAAGAATAATGATATGACTACATTCCGTATAATAGGAACAAAGTAAAATTTCCATACGCATGAAATTTCGGTACAATATAAGCCCGATCCCTTTGCGGGCTTTTCTTTTAACACAAAACAGAACATACATTCCCAAACATTCTCAGTGCTTTTAATAAAGGAACCTTTGTAGAACCGACCAAGAAAATTTTCGGTGAAATTATGGAGGCCTGGCTCAAAGACAAAAAAACTCGGTTAAACATGGTACTTGGAAGTCCTATGAGTGGTTAGTAAACACGCGCATTATTATCATGAATTACTTCTACCCAAGTTATCTGTAAGCTCTATCAAGAAGGTTAAACCGGGCAGTAGCCTGGGGAGTTATCACACAGAATGTTGCCTGGTATGTAGACTTGCCCAAAGGAAAAAAGAAGAAGCGTCAAAGTGAGATACTTGCGCTACCCCGAGCAGAGGTAGATTTACAGAGGTAAACGGCCTCAGTTCGACAAGCTTATACCATTTCTGAAACAGGACAACATGTTCTTCCGAATCTCCAAGAAGCGGTGTTAAAAAACATTGGCGATTCAATTACAGGAGAGAGCATTAGCACTGAAGAACCCACTTTACTAGACTAAAGGGTAGAAGAATGTTAGAAGAATACTCGCTCCAACGAAAAAGCGCGACCTCCAAAAGGCTTGAAGCCGCGCTGTGCTTGGGTTTTTAGCTATGCAGGGAATTGAACCCCCGGCCTACGATTACGAGTGCGTTGAAATAGAGTTTTGATGGGTTTTACAAAGCTCCTATAGCCTGTCCAACAATAAATAGGGTTCCATCAGGTATTACAGATATCCGTATTTCGGTAGAAGATTTGGTAGAAGAAAATGATTGAGGCAATAAGACGAAACTGATACCTTAATGTTCTCTAAAGTCTCCTTCTCGTCCCCTACAAGCAGGATGATCTTTTGATTGCGGTCCCAGCCCTCCAGATGACGATTTCCCGTAGTTTAGAATTATCCTGCCCCCATAAAGTTAGGTATCTTGCTCTAAAACAAGCAGCATAACCTTTATGTCCTCTACCGCGTCTTTATCTTCAGCTCATTAATAGCTGGCATCTTACGGCTGCCTGCTGAAAGCTTGTAGACTTAACGGCGACGTTAAGCTAACGGGCAGTTTAGCGAAATTAATTATTGATTTAAAGTGAATGCCACTTTATACTTATTTTTTTGTTGAATTCTTGTAAAAAAGTGGAGAAAGGGAGTGTAAAAGTGTACCATATCGGATTAATTGGAGATTATGATGAGAAAGTCACGGCTCATGTGGCTATACCTCGAGCTATCCAATTGGTAGCAGATGAAATGGGTGTCCGGATCAGTTTCGAGTGGGTTTCAACGCCTTCGCTCAATCAAGATTTCGAACAGAAACTCTCCAAGTATCAGGCACTGTGGGCAGTTCCTGCCAGTCCATACCGCAGCATGCAGGGTGCCCTGAACGGCATCAGGTTTGCACGTGAACATCAGATCCCCTTTTTGGGTACTTGCGGTGGGTTTCAACACATGATTATTGAGTTTGCAAGAAATGTCGTAGGGCTTACTGAAGCGGATCACGCTGAGGAAAACCCTTCAGCTTCTTTAATATTAGTTGCTCCTCTCACATGCTCGGTAAGTGAAAAGATACACTCTTTTAAGCTTACTCCCGGTACAAAACTGATAGAGATTTATGGAACAAATGAGATTGTTGAACAGTATGGGATTTGTAATTACGGTTTGAACCCTGAATATAGCCTAAGGTTAGAAGAAGCTGGATTACGCATTGCTGGAGTAGGCCTTGAGGGCGAAGTTCGAATTATGGAGCTTGATCAACATCCCTTCTTTGTGGGGACCTTATTTCAACCAGAACGTTCAGCATTGAAGAATATCGTTCATCCATTGATTAAAGCCTTCCTTCGTAAAGCCATTCAATACTAATAACTTCATAGATTAAGCTAACTGGAAACGTTAGTTGAATAAAACAACGGCAGTCTAGGGCATACTTTCCCGTCCTAGCCTACCGTTATTTCTTTTATTATATTTATCAAAACATTATTTCATCGAACATTTAAAAAAGTGGATTCATAGCACCTTGAATGTCCGTCTGTAAGCAATTTTTCAACTAAAAAGCTCTGCCGCCCCATTAAGGTTAGCAGAGCTCTTTGTTATTTAACAGTTCATTTCACAAAATTAAATCCAGCATGCTTTAGTGATTATAACCAACAGAATAAAGAGTACCAAAATTGCCCCCGTCGATGTGAAAGGACAAAAATGTTTGGCCTTATGCTCATGTCCACATTCACTCACATGAACTCCTCCTTTTTTTAGATACGGTATACAGTATGTGTCATTAAAAAAAATTGACAGGGCTAAATGGCAATTCGCAAAAATGAGGTGAAAGCCTATGGATCTTTATAAAAAAAATTAGTTCCAAGATGATTACCAACAAGATGAACAATGTCAAGACAGCAACTATTGATGTCCAAACTTTTCAGTCAGTACTTCCGCAACTACTTTCAGTTCCCCTCACACGTAACGCCTCAGTTGTTACTACACAGGTTATGCGAGGAAATGTTTAGGGAATAGACTTCTAGGTAAACAAAAATAACCCACCAGCGTATGCCAGCAGGGTATCACCGATGCTTTCGGATTTATATGGAAAGTATAATCAGTTTGGGGGATTCTGTAGATACTTATATGTATGGTTCATGCTGATCACCTCAGATAGTTATTCTGCCGTATGTGTGGTAATTCCTGCACTAAAGAAAGCCCTACCAACTATAAGGTTGGCAGAGCTTTAGCTTTAAGAACCTCCAACGGTAACGTTAGGCTGAATACTATAGTGGTGGTTAATGGCTTGATCCGGCACAGTAAAAATTAACAAAAAGCTAGCCGCGATTAAAAGCACCATTTTTTTGAACATTGTTTTCCCACACCCTTTCAATAAGATTGAAATACTTAGCTTTAGTTTCAGGAACCGCATGGTCTTGAAAACGAACAAACAATCCCATGCAGTTTATAAAGTAAGTTTCATTATTTATGTTATGCGACTGTACCATTGCCAATAACAATTGTTTAAAGCCATCACTGTAACGTTCTCTGTTTAAATAATAGTAGGCCATTTCATAACCAAACCACGCGATATAATCTGGTATCACTTGTCGGGTATACATATCATCTGATGATGGTTGCTGTGAAAAAGTCGCAATTATCGTTTCAAATCGTTTGAGTATATCGTCTACGTCTATGCTAAACTGGTTTGCTGCAATTATAACATTCAATAGTTTTGAAAGCTTCTCATTCTCGTTATCGGCTGTTGTTGCAGCAATGTATTCAACATAATCCGTAAGCACACTTGTATCCCCAGACAATAGTTTATAAATGTAAGTATTACATTTCGCCCAATCCTTATAAAGATTTAGCCAATACAAAGTATCCTGGTCCGTCTCCAATACCCAGTCTAAATCCGCATAGGCGTATGTATATTGTAGAGCTTGCTGATAATCGCCTCGGGCTTCACAGACACTTGCACACAACAGGTCGGCATAGGAAATATATACAAACAACGGGCGACTTAGCTTATTGACAGACTCATCCCGCTCTCGACTCCGTTGTTCATGTTTCATTGAATATTGGATTTCCGCCTTGGCCCTCATTTTCCTCGCCATTTCGTCTACCTTGTCCCATTTACGCAAAGACCTGTACACGTTAGCTAAATCCTTTAATGCGTCAAGTTGGTCTATTTCATCTAGGCGTTCGACAAAAGCTTCAAAAACAGCTGCTGCCCTAACATTTTGGCTTTGATCATCACCAATTTTGATTGTGAATATACGATATTGGCAGACTGCCAAGCGTTCAGAATGTTGATATCTCTCCGTTTCAGCTACACCCTCATAAAGCAGCAAAGCAGCCTCATATCGTCCCTGCGACAATAATTCTTCTGCAATTTCAAATAGCTTAGGCGAATATAGCAGATTATCCATGATGGCTCCCACTACTCGACGGATTGCATCCAACTTGCCCAACTCCGCACAGCGAAACAAAAACGGCTCGATTCGCCTCATATTCGGGGGATGGTCGATGATGAAGTTTTCTATAAACAGATCATAAAAGTGACCTTCTGGTAAGCCCATAGCCTCAGTAATTAGATCAAGTTGGTTAATAGACATAGACTTATTCCCTGACACAATGGCGCTTATCGCTCCCCTATTCATGCCTGCTATATGTCCAAACTCCGTCATGCTCAAACCTTCTTGTTGTAGGTATCTATCTAATTCTGCTCGGATCGTAGGTGTATGCTTCATATCATATCCACCTTTCATACAGAAATTCCAAACATTATATATTATTGCACTCTATTGTTGTCCATAATTTAACAGTTGTCAATAACCTTCTTTTTTCATTGCAATCCTATATCCACCCTAGAATCTATTAGAATTATTCATATATTCCATAAAAAGGTTGACAATATTGATAGAATCCCTTACGCTGGTCATGCATTTACAAAATTTTCAAGTAGGCGTTTTGTTTGAAAGTAAAATTTCTACCGCAAGCTTTTCTGGCTGCAACGCTATTCATTTCTTTGGGGATCGCCTATCCAACTACCTCAAATGCCGAAAAAGGAGAGAAAATCCCTGACCGAATGTTGGCGGGTACCATCATCCAATACGATGATAATAATAATATGGTTATAGTGGAAAAAGGGACTCCGGTACCGGAACAGCAAAAATCTAAAGCTTCTATTGCCCCACTTACTGCTGAGCAACAAATAGAATCGGAAAAAGAAGAAGCAATGATCAAGAAAATCGAAGAAGACAAGACACCCCGGCCGGTATACTATATTGAAACCCCTGCCCCTCAACCTGGACTCAAAGTAATTTATGATGGTGAAGGTCTTCTCAAGGACATTATCCTGCCGAATAATGTGTCTTCGGATGTTTATGGACTTAATGCATTGCCACGCGGAACACGAAACCCAGCTGGGGATTACAGATACGGACCATCTAATAATGTAATCTCTATTAGTGGAGACCAGCATGGCTCTGTTATAGGCACAGGGAGAGGAACCAACTTCACGGACACGTATGGGGAAAATGGCAATAGACTCCAAAGAGGTGACTGTGCAACAAAAGGGGCCATTGATAATCCAAAATTCGGAACAACAATTCGGGTAAGGAATAGTGATAATGATATAGTCCACGAATTTACGAAGGCCGATAATGGGTCTCTTCCAGATGCAATCATTGATATTTGGAAAACGGGTGTAGAGGATCTAGGTTTAACTTGGCATTCGTATACTTCATTTTCAGGTAGGTACTCCTATAATTTCTAATATCTTTATAGCAAAAAGGATAGGGTCTCGTGTCCTATCCTTTTCCCCTTTCGCATTATATTCAGTTTGATTCATCACTTATTTCAGAAAGGAATGCATCGTTTTGAGAACACGCCGCTACAAATTCTTTATACTTTCCCTGCTCGTGCCAGCTTTATTGTCATCCTGCTCCCCCTCTTCTACCCCACCAGCAGAATCTGCTGTACCCCAAAAGACCCAATCAGGGGAAAAGACAGCTCTAACCGGTCAGGGCCAATATTTATCCATGACCTATACAGAATATGTGAATGGGAAGAACGCAGATCAAGGCATGGTTATGCGAGTTATGACGTACGACTTAAGCAGTAAAAAAATGACCAAGCTGGCTGATGTTCCGTATACCTCTCAATACCCGCTTTCTGTGGTGTCCTTGCCTGATCACAAAATTTATTATTCTGCTGATGTCGGTAATAAGGGAGACCAATTATTTTCGTATGACTTGAATACCAAAAAAAACGAACAGCTTACCGATAATTTGTTTGCCATCAATGATATCGTACCAACTACTCCGGATGGTCCCCTTGTTCTGGTTGCAGTCAAAAAAGGAGAGCGGATACTTAAAACTATGTTCTATAATAAAGAAACCCGTACCATGCAAGTTATGCATGATGAAAACCAGGATGAACATACTTGGTCTATAACCTATAATCCAGCAAAAAAAGCAATTTACAATTCACAGTATTCAGATAAGGAACAACGCAGAGAATTCGACATTGCCTCAAAAAAAGATACTAATTCAAGACCTGCAGACAACAAGCTTACAGAAATCAATTGCATCACCAAGCAAGAGCGTCTTATCCTCACACTAAAAAAAGAGAAAATAACTTCAATGACCAGCAGTAATGATAAACTTCTTCTCGTAACTACTAATCTATCTAATTTCGGCAATACTGTGTATAGTCTGGTTGATATTGCAACAGGTAAACGCACCAAAATAAAATTACCTATTTTATCCCGCCAATTTGTCTATATGTCCCCCGACGGCAAGGGTGTCTATTATTTGGGAAGCGCCTCTGAGAAAAATGAGGACGAAGGACGTGGCGTATATTATTATGATTTCACATCGAAAACCCAAACCCCTATCTTCATACAGAAAGAGGGTTTTATCAATAACTTCATGCTGCTGAACAAGTAATTGTTCTGATTAGCGATATGCCAAAAAGCCGGAAAGAAGCAAGCTTACGCTATCTTTCCGGCTTTCTTTATCTGCTTAGTGTTATTTTTACTAAAGAGACCAACAATTTGAATTAGCCAATATTCTTAAACAATCAAAAGTTTCCCCCAATTTTAATGTAGAAAAAGCACATTAAGGAAGATTAAAGTGAAAAGAATTCTATTAACAATTATTATGATGCGGTGATCCCGATCGGGAAACCGATTCAGAATATCCGTCTGTACATCGTGAAGGAAGGCACGGAGCAATTGCAGCCGATTGGGGTTGCAGGGGAGCTGTGCATCGGCGGTGTCGGCGTAGCCCGAGGGTATCTGAACCGTCCGGAGCTGACGGCCGAGAAATTTGTGAAAGATCCGTTTGCCGGCGGGAAAGCCGGGTACGAACGGATGTACCGCACCGGCGATTTGGCGAGATGGATGCCGGACGGCAACATTGAATATCTGGGCCGGATCGATCATCAGGTAAAAATCCGCGGGTACCGGATTGAGCTGGGCGAGGTCGAAACGCAGCTGCTGCAAGTGGAATCGGTACGAGAAGCGGTTGTCATGGCTCGTGCAGACGAAATGGGCCAAAAACACATGGTGGCCTACTATGTCGCGGGACAAGAGCTTGGAGCCAGCGAGCTGAGAAATGAGCTGGGCCGGGAACTGCCAAGCTACATGGTACCGTCCTACTTTGTACAGCTGGAGCAAATGCCGCTGAGTCCCAATGGTAAAATCGACCGTAAGGCACTGCCGGCACCGGAAGGCAGCCTGCAAAGCGGAGCTGATTATATCCCGCCGCGGACATGGGTGGAAGCGAAGCTGGCACAAATCTGGCAGGAAGTGCTGGGCCTGGCGCAGGTCGGCGTGAAGGAAAACTTCTTTGAGATCGGCGGACACTCGCTGCGGGCAACGACACTGGCCTCGAAGATTCACAAGGAGCTGCACAAGCAGCTTCCATTGCGCAGTATTTTTGAAGCGCCAACCATTGAACAACTGGCAGCTGTGCTGGAAGGGCTGGATCAGGTGGCGTATGCGTCTATTCCGGTAACGGAAGAGCGTAGCTTCTATCCACTATCCTCGGCGCAAAAACGACTGTATGTGCTGCATCAGTTCGATCCGCAGGATGTGAACTACAACATGCCGTCGGTGCTGCAAGTGAGCGGTCCGCTGGATGTGAAACGAGTGGAACAGGTATTCCGTCAACTGATCGCCCGCCATGCGACCTTGCGTACTCGTTTTGAGCTAATCGACGGTGAGCCGATGCAATGGATCGAGGACATCGTGCCGTTCGAGGTGGAATATACGAAGGTACAAGCAGAGGGTGCGACTACGGATACAGGTTGGGTCACAACTGATATGTACACCATGGTCAGCAAGGAAGCACAAGAAATGGTGCGGAGCTTTGTCCGTCCGTTTGACCTCAAAGCTGCGCCGCTGCTGCGGGTAGGCTTGGTGGATCTGGGCGTATCAGGAGCAGAGCAGGAATCCCAGCATTTGCTTATGCTCGACATGCACCATATCGTCTCGGACGGGGTGTCCATGGAGGTCCTGACCGATGAGTTTGTCCGCTTGTATGGCGGTGAAGAGCCGGCGCCGTTGCGGATTCAGTACAAAGATTATGCCGTATGGCAGCAAAGCGAAGCTCATCAGGAATGGATGCAGCGTCAGGAAGCGTACTGGCTGAGCACCTTCCGAGGGGAACTGCCTGTGCTGGATCTCTCTACGGACTTTGTCCGCCCAGCGGTACAGAGTACGGCAGGGGATACGATCGAATTTGTACTGGAGCGTGAGGTGAGTGAACGCCTAAAAGAACTGGCGGCGCAGACCGGCGCTACCCTGTATATGGTGCTGCTGGCGGCGTATACCACGCTCTTGCATAAATACACAGGCCAAGAGGACATCATCGTCGGCACGCCGATTGCCGGACGACCGCATGCAGAGCTCAGTCGTTTGGTAGGTGTCTTCATTAACACGCTGGCGATCCGCAATTATCCATCCGGCGATACACCGTTCCTGGATTATCTGCAAGAGGTCAAGGAGCAGGCGCTTAGTGCTTATGAGCATCAGGACTATCCGTTTGAAGAACTGGTGGAAAAGCTGAATGTAGCGCGGGATACGAGCCGGAATGCGTTGTTTGACACGATGTTTGAATTGAAGACCTTGGAACAGCAGGAATTCGAGCTGGAAGGTCTGACCTTGAGCTCCTATCCACTGGACAATCATACGGCCAAATTTGATTTGAGCTTGGAGGCTGTAGAGCAGCCCGAAGGTATTCTGTGCAGTCTGGAATACAGCACGGCGCTGTATAAGCCAGAGACCATGATGCGATTAGCCCAGCATTTTGCGGAAATCGTTCGAGCGATTGCAGATCATCCGCAGCAGCCACTGGCCGCTTTGAATATGGTCACCGCCGAGGAAAAAGAGCAACTTATCCACGGTTTTGGAGAAGTGGGAGTAAGAGATGTTGCTGCAGTTGATGCAGGAGCCCTGTTCCATACCTTCGTGGAAGAACAGGCTCAGCTTACACCAGATCACGTGGCGGTGGTGTACGAGGAGCAACAGCTGACGTACCGGCAACTGAACGAGCGTGCGAACCAACTCGCTCGCAGACTGAGAAATGAAGGCATTGGACGCGAGTCGATTGTCGGCATTTGGAGTGAACGTTCGGTAGACATGCTGGTCGGCGTATTGGCGGTGTGGAAGGCTGGAGGCGCCTATGTGCCACTGGATGCCGACTATCCGTCCGAACGCATCCGCTTCATGCTGGAGGATAGTGGTGCGACGGTACTGTTGACCCAGACGGGACTGCAGGAGGGTGCACAAGCATTGCTGAATGAAAGCCAACGGGCTTTGGGCGATGGAAATGTTAAGGGTGAGCTGGCGACGGCGGTTAGCGTTGAAACGATGGAAAGGGACAACCTGAATGAAGGCTTAAGCTTGAAATCGTATTCGAAGTCTGATAGCGAAACGGCATCTGAATCCGCAACGAGCTTGCGTCTGCAAACCATGCTGGCATTAGACGATGAGTCACTGTACGCCGGGGATGCCACGAATATCGAGCTGATCAATGAGCCGCAGGATCTGGCGTATGTGATCTATACGTCCGGGACAACCGGACGTCCGAAGGGCGTTATGATCGAGCATCGCAGCTTGGTCAATACGGCCGCGGCGTATCGCCGGGATTATCGTCTGGGCGAATTCCCAGTACGACTGCTGCAACTGGCAAGCTTCTCCTTCGACGTGTTCGTCGGCGATATTGCACGGACGCTTTATAACGGGGGCACGATGGTCATTTGTCCGAAAGACGACCGGATTGATTTTAGCCGTCTGCACGGATGGATTCGTGATTATCAAATTACGGTGTTCGAATCCACACCGGCCTTGATCGTACCGTTTATGCAGCATGTGCATGAACAGGGACTGGATATGAGCAAAAATACCCTCTGAAAAGAAAGGAAACGACAGGTGCTGAAAGCGAGCTTTTTGGCCTCTGTCGTTTCCTTTCTCTGTTTTTGTCCGTGGAATGAACAATGGAAGTCAACAAAAAGCAGCTGGCTGACATTTTCGGTGCGAGTATCCGTACCATTCAGAACTGGCAGGAACAGGGAATGCCCGTTCTGCGAGGCGGTGGCAAGGGTAATGAGGTGCTTTATGACTCTGCCGCCGTCATAAAATGGTATGCCGAAAGGGATGCTGAAATTGAGAACGAAAAGCTGCGCCGGGAGGTTGAAGAACTGCGGCAGGCCAGCGAGGCAGATCTCCAGCCAGGAACTATTGAGTACGAACGCCATCGACTTACGCGTGCGCAGGCCGACGCACAGGAACTGAAGAATGCCAGAGACTCCGCTGAAGTGGTGGAAACCGCATTCTGTACTTTCGTGCTGTCGCGGATCGCAGGTGAAATTGCCAGTATTCTCGACGGGCTCCCCCTGTCGGTGCAGCGGCGTTTTCCGGAACTGGAAAACCGACATGTTGATTTCCTGAAACGGGATATCATCAAAGCCATGAACAAAGCAGCCGCGCTGGATGAACTGATACCGGGGTTGCTGAGTGAATATATCGAACAGTCAGGTTAACAGGCTGCGGCATTTTGTCCGCGCCGGGCTTCGCTCACTGTTCAGGCCGGAGCCACAGACCGCCGTTGAATGGGCGGATGCTAATTACTATCTCCCGAAAGAATCCGCATACCAGGAAGGGCGCTGGGAAACACTGCCCTTTCAGCGGGCCATCATGAATGCGATGGGCAGCGACTACATCCGTGAGGTGAATGTGGTGAAGTCTGCCCGTGTCGGTTATTCCAAAATGCTGCTGGGTGTTTATGCCTACTTTATAGAGCATAAGCAGCGCAACACCCTTATCTGGTTGCCGACGGATGGTGATGCCGAGAACTTTATGAAAACCCACGTTGAGCCGACTATTCGTGATATTCCGTCGCTGCTGGCGCTGGCCCCGTGGTATGGCAAAAAGCACCGGGATAACACGCTCACCATGAAGCGTTTCACTAATGGGCGTGGCTTCTGGTGCCTGGGCGGTAAAGCGGCAAAAAACTACCGTGAAAAGTCGGTGGATGTGGCGGGTTATGATGAACTTGCTGCTTTTGATGATGATATTGAACAGGAAGGCTCTCCGACGTTCCTGGGTGACAAGCGTATTGAAGGCTCGGTCTGGCCAAAGTCCATCCGTGGCTCCACGCCAAAAGTGAGAGGCACCTGTCAGATTGAGCGTGCAGCCAGTGAATCCCCGCATTTTATGCGTTTTCATGTTGCCTGCCCGCATTGCGGGGAGGAGCAGTATCTTAAATTTGGCGACAAAGAGACGCCGTTTGGCCTCAAATGGACGCCGGATGACCCCTCCAGCGTGTTTTATCTCTGCGAGCATAATGCCTGCGTCATCCGCCAGCAGGAGCTGGACTTTACTGATGCCCGTTATATCTGCGAAAAGACCGGGATCTGGACCCGTGATGGCATTCTCTGGTTTTCGTCATCCGGTGAAGAGATTGAGCCACCTGACAGTGTGACCTTTCACATCTGGACAGCGTACAGCCCGTTCACCACCTGGGTGCAGATTGTCAAAGACTGGATGAAAACGAAAGGGGATACGGGAAAACGTAAAACCTTCGTAAACACCACGCTCGGTGAGACGTGGGAGGCGAAAATTGGCGAACGTCCGGATGCTGAAGTGATGGCAGAGCGGAAAGAGCATTATTCAGCGCCCGTTCCTGACCGTGTGGCTTACCTGACCGCCGGTATCGACTCCCAGCTGGACCGCTACGAAATGCGCGTATGGGGATGGGGGCCGGGTGAGGAAAGCTGGCTGATTGACCGGCAGATTATTATGGGCCGCCACGACGATGAACAGACGCTGCTGCGTGTGGATGAGGCCATCAATAAAACCTATACCCGCCGGAATGGTGCAGAAATGTCGATATCCCGTATCTGCTGGGATACTGGCGGGATTGACCCGACCATTGTGTATGAACGCTCGAAAAAACATGGGCTGTTCCGGGTGATCCCCATTAAAGGGGCATCCGTCTACGGAAAGCCGGTGGCCAGCATGCCACGTAAGCGAAACAAAAACGGGGTTTACCTTACCGAAATCGGTACGGATACCGCGAAAGAGCAGATTTATAACCGCTTCACACTGACGCCGGAAGGGGATGAACCGCTTCCCGGTGCCGTTCACTTCCCGAATAACCCGGATATTTTTGATCTGACCGAAGCGCAGCAGCTGACTGCTGAAGAGCAGGTCGAAAAATGGGTGGATGGCAGGAAAAAAATACTGTGGGACAGCAAAAAGCGACGCAATGAGGCACTCGACTGCTTCGTTTATGCGCTGGCGGCGCTGCGCATCAGTATTTCCCGCTGGCAGCTGGATCTCAGTGCGCTGCTGGCGAGCCTGCAGGAAGAGGATGGTGCAGCAACCAACAAGAAAACACTGGCAGATTACGCCCGTGCCTTATCCGGAGAGGATGAATGACGCGACAGGAAGAACTTGCCGCTGCCCGTGCGGCACTGCATGACCTGATGACAGGTAAACGGGTGGCAACAGTACAGAAAGACGGACGAAGGGTGGAGTTTACGGCCACTTCCGTGTCTGACCTGAAAAAATATATTGCAGAGCTGGAAGTGCAGACCGGCATGACACAGCGACGCAGGGGACCTGCAGGATTTTATGTATGAAAACGCCCACCATTCCCACCCTTCTGGGGCCGGACGGCATGACATCGCTGCGCGAATATGCCGGTTATCACGGCGGTGGCAGCGGATTTGGAGGGCAGTTGCGGTCGTGGAACCCACCGAGTGAAAGTGTGGATGCAGCCCTGTTGCCCAACTTTACCCGTGGCAATGCCCGCGCAGACGATCTGGTACGCAATAACGGCTATGCCGCCAACGCCATCCAGCTGCATCAGGATCATATCGTCGGGTCTTTTTTCCGGCTCAGTCATCGCCCAAGCTGGCGCTATCTGGGCATCGGGGAGGAAGAAGCCCGTGCCTTTTCCCGCGAGGTTGAAGCGGCATGGAAAGAGTTTGCCGAGGATGACTGCTGCTGCATTGACGTTGAGCGAAAACGCACGTTTACCATGATGATTCGGGAAGGTGTGGCCATGCACGCCTTTAACGGTGAACTGTTCGTTCAGGCCACCTGGGATACCAGTTCGTCGCGGCTTTTCCGGACACAGTTCCGGATGGTCAGCCCGAAGCGCATCAGCAACCCGAACAATACCGGCGACAGCCGGAACTGCCGTGCCGGTGTGCAGATTAATGACAGCGGTGCGGCGCTGGGATATTACGTCAGCGAGGACGGGTATCCTGGCTGGATGCCGCAGAAATGGACATGGATACCCCGTGAGTTACCCGGCGGGCGCGCCTCGTTCATTCACGTTTTTGAACCCGTGGAGGACGGGCAGACTCGCGGTGCAAATGTGTTTTACAGCGTGATGGAGCAGATGAAGATGCTCGACACGCTGCAGAACACGCAGCTGCAGAGCGCCATTGTGAAGGCGATGTATGCCGCCACCATTGAGAGTGAGCTGGATACGCAGTCAGCGATGGATTTTATTCTGGGCGCGAACAGTCAGGAGCAGCGGGAAAGGCTGACCGGCTGGATTGGTGAAATTGCCGCGTATTACGCCGCAGCGCCGGTCCGGCTGGGAGGCGCAAAAGTACCGCACCTGATGCCGGGTGACTCACTGAACCTGCAGACGGCTCAGGATACGGATAACGGCTACTCCGTGTTTGAGCAGTCACTGCTGCGGTATATCGCTGCCGGGCTGGGTGTCTCGTATGAGCAGCTTTCCCGGAATTACGCCCAGATGAGCTACTCCACGGCACGGGCCAGTGCGAACGAGTCGTGGGCGTACTTTATGGGGCGGCGAAAATTCGTCGCATCCCGTCAGGCGAGCCAGATGTTTCTGTGCTGGCTGGAAGAGGCCATCGTTCGCCGCGTGGTGACGTTACCTTCAAAAGCGCGCTTCAGTTTTCAGGAAGCCCGCAGTGCCTGGGGGAACTGCGACTGGATAGGCTCCGGTCGTATGGCCATCGATGGTCTGAAAGAAGTTCAGGAAGCGGTGATGCTGATAGAAGCCGGACTGAGTACCTACGAGAAAGAGTGCGCAAAACGCGGTGACGACTATCAGGAAATTTTTGCCCAGCAGGTCCGTGAAACGATGGAGCGCCGTGCAGCCGGTCTTAAACCGCCCGCCTGGGCGGCTGCAGCATTTGAATCCGGGCTGCGACAATCAACAGAGGAGGAGAAGAGTGACAGCAGAGCTGCGTAATCTCCCGCATATTGCCAGCATGGCCTTTAATGAGCCGCTGATGCTTGAACCCGCCTATGCGCGGGTTTTCTTTTGTGCGCTTGCAGGCCAGCTTGGGATCAGCAGCCTGACGGATGCGGTGTCCGGCGACAGCCTGACTGCCCAGGAGGCACTCGCGACGCTGGCATTATCCGGTGATGATGACGGACCACGACAGGCCCGCAGTTATCAGGTCATGAACGGCATCGCCGTGCTGCCGGTGTCCGGCACGCTGGTCAGCCGGACGCGGGCGCTGCAGCCGTACTCGGGGATGACCGGTTACAACGGCATTATCGCCCGTCTGCAACAGGCTGCCAGCGATCCGATGGTGGACGGCATTCTGCTCGATATGGACACGCCCGGCGGGATGGTGGCGGGGGCATTTGACTGCGCTGACATCATCGCCCGTGTGCGTGACATAAAACCGGTATGGGCGCTTGCCAACGACATGAACTGCAGTGCAGGTCAGTTGCTTGCCAGTGCCGCCTCCCGGCGTCTGGTCACGCAGACCGCCCGGACAGGCTCCATCGGCGTCATGATGGCTCACAGTAATTACGGTGCTGCGCTGGAGAAACAGGGTGTGGAAATCACGCTGATTTACAGCGGCAGCCATAAGGTGGATGGCAACCCCTACAGCCATCTTCCGGATGACGTCCGGGAGACACTGCAGTCCCGGATGGACGCAACCCGCCAGATGTTTGCGCAGAAGGTGTCGGCATATACCGGCCTGTCCGTGCAGGTTGTGCTGGATACCGAGGCTGCAGTGTACAGCGGTCAGGAGGCCATTGATGCCGGACTGGCTGATGAACTTGTTAACAGCACCGATGCGATCACCGTCATGCGTGATGCACTGGATGCACGTAAATCCCGTCTCTCAGGAGGGCGAATGACCAAAGAGACTCAATCAACAACTGTTTCAGCCACTGCTTCGCAGGCTGACGTTACTGACGTGGTGCCAGCGACGGAGGGCGAGAACGCCAGCGCGGCGCAGCCGGACGTGAACGCGCAGATCACCGCAGCGGTTGCGGCAGAAAACAGCCGCATTATGGGGATCCTCAACTGTGAGGAGGCTCACGGACGCGAAGAACAGGCACGCGTGCTGGCAGAAACCCCCGGTATGACCGTGAAAACGGCCCGCCGCATTCTGGCCGCAGCACCACAGAGTGCACAGGCGCGCAGTGACACTGCGCTGGATCGTCTGATGCAGGGGGCACCGGCACCGCTGGCTGCAGGTAACCCGGCATCTGATGCCGTTAACGATTTGCTGAACACACCAGTGTAAGGGATGTTTATGACGAGCAAAGAAACCTTTACCCATTACCAGCCGCAGGGCAACAGTGACCCGGCTCATACCGCAACCGCGCCCGGCGGATTGAGTGCGAAAGCGCCTGCAATGACCCCGCTGATGCTGGACACCTCCAGCCGTAAGCTGGTTGCGTGGGATGGCACCACCGACGGTGCTGCCGTTGGCATTCTTGCGGTTGCTGCTGACCAGACCAGCACCACGCTGACGTTCTACAAGTCCGGCACGTTCCGTTATGAGGATGTGCTCTGGCCGGAGGCTGCCAGCGACGAGACGAAAAAACGGACCGCGTTTGCCGGAACGGCAATCAGCATCGTTTAACTTTACCCTTCATCACTAAAGGCCGCCTGTGCGGCTTTTTTTACGGGATTTTTTTATGTCGATGTACACAACCGCCCAACTGCTGGCGGCAAATGAGCAGAAATTTAAGTTTGATCCGCTGTTTCTGCGTCTCTTTTTCCGTGAGAGCTATCCCTTCACCACGGAGAAAGTCTATCTCTCACAAATTCCGGGACTGGTAAACATGGCGCTGTACGTTTCGCCGATTGTTTCCGGTGAGGTTATCCGTTCCCGTGGCGGCTCCACCTCTGAATTTACGCCGGGATATGTCAAGCCGAAGCATGAAGTGAATCCGCAGATGACCCTGCGTCGCCTGCCGGATGAAGATCCGCAGAATCTGGCGGACCCGGCTTACCGCCGCCGTCGCATCATCATGCAGAACATGCGTGACGAAGAGCTGGCCATTGCTCAGGTCGAAGAGATGCAGGCAGTTTCTGCCGTGCTTAAGGGCAAATACACCATGACCGGTGAAGCCTTCGATCCGGTTGAGGTGGATATGGGCCGCAGTGAGGAGAATAACATCACGCAGTCCGGCGGCACGGAGTGGAGCAAGCGTGACAAGTCCACGTATGACCCGACCGACGATATCGAAGCCTACGCGCTGAACGCCAGCGGTGTGGTGAATATCATCGTGTTCGATCCGAAAGGCTGGGCGCTGTTCCGTTCCTTCAAAGCCGTCAAGGAGAAGCTGGATACCCGTCGTGGCTCTAATTCCGAGCTGGAGACAGCGGTGAAAGACCTGGGCAAAGCGGTGTCCTATAAGGGGATGTATGGCGATGTGGCCATCGTCGTGTATTCCGGACAGTACGTGGAAAACGGCGTCAAAAAGAACTTCCTGCCGGACAACACGATGGTGCTGGGGAACACTCAGGCACGCGGTCTGCGCACCTATGGCTGCATTCAGGATGCGGACGCACAGCGCGAAGGCATTAACGCCTCTGCCCGTTACCCGAAAAACTGGGTGACCACCGGCGATCCGGCGCGTGAGTTCACCATGATTCAGTCAGCACCGCTGATGCTGCTGGCTGACCCTGATGAGTTCGTGTCCGTACAACTGGCGTAATCATGGCCCTTCGGGGCCATTGTTTCTCTGTGGAGGAGTCCATGACGAAAGATGAACTGATTGCCCGTCTCCGCTCGCTGGGTGAACAACTGAACCGTGATGTCAGCCTGACGGGGACGAAAGAAGAACTGGCGCTCCGTGTGGCAGAGCTGAAAGAGGAGCTTGATGACACGGATGAAACTGCCGGTCAGGACACCCCTCTCAGCCGGGAAAATGTGCTGACCGGACATGAAAATGAGGTGGGATCAGCGCAGCCGGATACCGTGATTCTGGATACGTCTGAACTGGTCACGGTCGTGGCACTGGTGAAGCTGCATACTGATGCACTTCACGCCACGCGGGATGAACCTGTGGCATTTGTGCTGCCGGGAACGGCGTTTCGTGTCTCTGCCGGTGTGGCAGCCGAAATGACAGAGCGCGGCCTGGCCAGAATGCAATAACGGGAGGCGCTGTGGCTGATTTCGATAACCTGTTCGATGCTGCCATTGCCCGCGCCGATGAAACGATACGCGGGTACATGGGAACGTCAGCCACCATTACATCCGGTGAGCAGTCAGGTGCGGTGATACGTGGTGTTTTTGATGACCCTGAAAATATCAGCTATGCCGGACAGGGCGTGCGCGTTGAAGGCTCCAGCCCGTCCCTGTTTGTCCGGACTGATGAGGTGCGGCAGCTGCGGCGTGGAGACACGCTGACCATCGGTGAGGAAAATTTCTGGGTAGATCGGGTTTCGCCGGATGATGGCGGAAGTTGTCATCTCTGGCTTGGACGGGGCGTACCGCCTGCCGTTAACCGTCGCCGCTGAAAGGGGGATGTATGGCCATAAAAGGTCTTGAGCAGGCCGTTGAAAACCTCAGCCGTATCAGCAAAACGGCGGTGCCTGGTGCCGCCGCAATGGCCATTAACCGCGTTGCTTCATCCGCGATATCGCAGTCGGCGTCACAGGTTGCCCGTGAGACAAAGGTACGCCGGAAACTGGTAAAGGAAAGGGCCAGGCTGAAAAGGGCCACGGTCAAAAATCCGCAGGCCAGAATCAAAGTTAACCGGGGGGATTTGCCCGTAATCAAGCTGGGTAATGCGCGGGTTGTCCTTTCGCGCCGCAGGCGTCGTAAAAAGGGGCAGCGTTCATCCCTGAAAGGTGGCGGCAGCGTGCTTGTGGTGGGTAACCGTCGTATTCCCGGCGCGTTTATTCAGCAACTGAAAAATGGCCGGTGGCATGTCATGCAGCGTGTGGCTGGGAAAAACCGTTACCCCATTGATGTGGTGAAAATCCCGATGGCGGTGCCGCTGACCACGGCGTTTAAACAAAATATTGAGCGGATACGGCGTGAACGTCTTCCGAAAGAGCTGGGCTATGCGCTGCAGCATCAACTGAGGATGGTAATAAAGCGATGAAACATACTGAACTCCGTGCAGCCGTACTGGATGCACTGGAGAAGCATGACACCGGGGCGACGTTTTTTGATGGTCGCCCCGCTGTTTTTGATGAGGCGGATTTTCCGGCAGTTGCCGTTTATCTCACCGGCGCTGAATACACGGGCGAAGAGCTGGACAGCGATACCTGGCAGGCGGAGCTGCATATCGAAGTTTTCCTGCCTGCTCAGGTGCCGGATTCAGAGCTGGATGCGTGGATGGAGTCCCGGATTTATCCGGTGATGAGCGATATCCCGGCACTGTCAGATTTGATCACCAGTATGGTGGCCAGCGGCTATGACTACCGGCGCGACGATGATGCGGGCTTGTGGAGTTCAGCCGATCTGACTTATGTCATTACCTATGAAATGTGAGGACGCTATGCCTGTACCAAATCCTACAATGCCGGTGAAAGGTGCCGGGACCACCCTGTGGGTTTATAAGGGGAGCGGTGACCCTTACGCGAATCCGCTTTCAGACGTTGACTGGTCGCGTCTGGCAAAAGTTAAAGACCTGACGCCCGGCGAACTGACCGCTGAGTCCTATGACGACAGCTATCTCGATGATGAAGATGCAGACTGGACTGCGACCGGGCAGGGGCAGAAATCTGCCGGAGATACCAGCTTCACGCTGGCGTGGATGCCCGGAGAGCAGGGGCAGCAGGCGCTGCTGGCGTGGTTTAATGAAGGCGATACCCGTGCCTATAAAATCCGCTTCCCGAACGGCACGGTCGATGTGTTCCGTGGCTGGGTCAGCAGTATCGGTAAGGCGGTGACGGCGAAGGAAGTGATCACCCGCACGGTGAAAGTCACCAATGTGGGACGTCCGTCGATGGCAGAAGATCGCAGCACGGTAACAGCGGCAACCGGCATGACCGTGACGCCTGCCAGCACCTCGGTGGTGAAAGGGCAGAGCACCACGCTGACCGTGGCCTTCCAGCCGGAGGGCGTAACCGACAAGAGCTTTCGTGCGGTGTCTGCGGATAAAACAAAAGCCACCGTGTCGGTCAGTGGTATGACCATCACCGTGAACGGCGTTGCTGCAGGCAAGGTCAACATTCCGGTTGTATCCGGTAATGGTGAGTTTGCTGCGGTTGCAGAAATTACCGTCACCGCCAGTTAATCCGGAGAGTCAGCGATGTTCCTGAAAACCGAATCATTTGAACATAACGGTGTGACCGTCACGCTTTCTGAACTGTCAGCCCTGCAGCGCATTGAGCATCTCGCCCTGATGAAACGGCAGGCAGAACAGGCGGAGTCAGACAGCAACCGGAAGTTTACTGTGGAAGACGCCATCAGAACCGGCGCGTTTCTGGTGGCGATGTCCCTGTGGCATAACCATCCGCAGAAGACGCAGATGCCGTCCATGAATGAAGCCGTTAAACAGATTGAGCAGGAAGTGCTTACCACCTGGCCCACGGAGGCAATTTCTCATGCTGAAAACGTGGTGTACCGGCTGTCTGGTATGTATGAGTTTGTGGTGAATAATGCCCCTGAACAGACAGAGGACGCCGGGCCCGCAGAGCCTGTTTCTGCGGGAAAGTGTTCGACGGTGAGCTGAGTTTTGCCCTGAAACTGGCGCGTGAGATGGGGCGACCCGACTGGCGTGCCATGCTTGCCGGGATGTCATCCACGGAGTATGCCGACTGGCACCGCTTTTACAGTACCCATTATTTTCATGATGTTCTGCTGGATATGCACTTTTCCGGGCTGACGTACACCGTGCTCAGCCTGTTTTTCAGCGATCCGGATATGCATCCGCTGGATTTCAGTCTGCTGAACCGGCGCGAGGCTGACGAAGAGCCTGAAGATGATGTGCTGATGCAGAAAGCGGCAGGGCTTGCCGGAGGTGTCCGCTTTGGCCCGGACGGGAATGAAGTTATCCCCGCTTCCCCGGATGTGGCGGACATGACGGAGGATGACGTAATGCTGATGACAGTATCAGAAGGGATCGCAGGAGGAGTCCGGTATGGCTGAACCGGTAGGCGATCTGGTCGTTGATTTGAGTCTGGATGCGGCCAGATTTGACGAGCAGATGGCCAGAGTCAGGCGTCATTTTTCTGGTACGGAAAGTGATGCGAAAAAAACAGCGGCAGTCGTTGAACAGTCGCTGAGCCGACAGGCGCTGGCTGCACAGAAAGCGGGGATTTCCGTCGGGCAGTATAAAGCCGCCATGCGTATGCTGCCTGCACAGTTCACCGACGTGGCCACGCAGCTTGCAGGCGGGCAAAGTCCGTGGCTGATCCTGCTGCAACAGGGGGGGCAGGTGAAGGACTCCTTCGGCGGGATGATCCCCATGTTCAGGGGGCTTGCCGGTGCGATCACCCTGCCGATGGTGGGGGCCACCTCGCTGGCGGTGGCGACCGGTGCGCTGGCGTATGCCTGGTATCAGGGCAACTCAACCCTGTCCGATTTCAACAAAACGCTGGTCCTTTCCGGCAATCAGGCGGGACTGACGGCAGATCGTATGCTGGTCCTGTCCAGAGCCGGGCAGGCGGCAGGGCTGACGTTTAACCAGACCAGCGAGTCACTCAGCGCACTGGTTAAGGCGGGGGTAAGCGGTGAGGCTCAGATTGCGTCCATCAGCCAGAGTGTGGCGCGTTTCTCCTCTGCATCCGGCGTGGAGGTGGACAAGGTCGCTGAAGCCTTCGGGAAGCTGACCACAGACCCGACGTCGGGGCTGACGGCGATGGCTCGCCAGTTCCATAACGTGTCGGCGGAGCAGATTGCGTATGTTGCTCAGTTGCAGCGTTCCGGCGATGAAGCCGGGGCATTGCAGGCGGCGAACGAGGCCGCAACGAAAGGGTTTGATGACCAGACCCGCCGCCTGAAAGAGAACATGGGCACGCTGGAGACCTGGGCAGACAGGACTGCGCGGGCATTCAAATCCATGTGGGATGCGGTGCTGGATATTGGTCGTCCTGATACCGCGCAGGAGATGCTGATTAAGGCAGAGGCTGCGTATAAGAAAGCAGACGACATCTGGAATCTGCGCAAGGATGATTATTTTGTTAACGATGAAGCGCGGGCGCGTTACTGGGATGATCGTGAAAAGGCCCGTCTTGCGCTTGAAGCCGCCCGAAAGAAGGCTGAGCAGCAGACTCAACAGGACAAAAATGCGCAGCAGCAGAGCGATACCGAAGCGTCACGGCTGAAATATACCGAAGAGGCGCAGAAGGCTTACGAACGGCTGCAGACGCCGCTGGAGAAATATACCGCCCGTCAGGAAGAACTGAACAAGGCACTGAAAGACGGGAAAATCCTGCAGGCGGATTACAACACGCTGATGGCGGCGGCGAAAAAGGATTATGAAGCGACGCTGAAAAAGCCGAAACAGTCCAGCGTGAAGGTGTCTGCGGGCGATCGTCAGGAAGACAGTGCTCATGCTGCCCTGCTGACGCTTCAGGCAGAACTCCGGACGCTGGAGAAGCATGCCGGAGCAAATGAGAAAATCAGCCAGCAGCGCCGGGATTTGTGGAAGGCGGAGAGTCAGTTCGCGGTACTGGAGGAGGCGGCGCAACGTCGCCAGCTGTCTGCACAGGAGAAATCCCTGCTGGCGCATAAAGATGAGACGCTGGAGTACAAACGCCAGCTGGCTGCACTTGGCGACAAGGTTACGTATCAGGAGCGCCTGAACGCGCTGGCGCAGCAGGCGGATAAATTCGCACAGCAGCAACGGGCAAAACGGGCCGCCATTGATGCGAAAAGCCGGGGGCTGACTGACCGGCAGGCAGAACGGGAAGCCACGGAACAGCGCCTGAAGGAACAGTATGGCGATAATCCGCTGGCGCTGAATAACGTCATGTCAGAGCAGAAAAAGACCTGGGCGGCTGAAGACCAGCTTCGCGGGAACTGGATGGCAGGCCTGAAGTCCGGCTGGAGTGAGTGGGAAGAGAGCGCCACGGACAGTATGTCGCAGGTAAAAAGTGCAGCCACGCAGACCTTTGATGGTATTGCACAGAATATGGCGGCGATGCTGACCGGCAGTGAGCAGAACTGGCGCAGCTTCACCCGTTCCGTGCTGTCCATGATGACAGAAATTCTGCTTAAGCAGGCAATGGTGGGGATTGTCGGGAGTATCGGCAGCGCCATTGGCGGGGCTGTTGGTGGCGGCGCATCCGCGTCAGGCGGTACAGCCATTCAGGCCGCTGCGGCGAAATTCCATTTTGCAACCGGAGGATTTACGGGAACCGGCGGCAAATATGAGCCAGCGGGGATTGTTCACCGTGGTGAGTTTGTCTTCACGAAGGAGGCAACCAGCCGGATTGGCGTGGGGAATCTTTACCGGCTGATGCGCGGCTATGCCACCGGCGGTTATGTCGGTACACCGGGCAGCATGGCAGACAGCCGGTCGCAGGCGTCCGGGACGTTTGAGCAGAATAACCATGTGGTGATTAACAACGACGGCACGAACGGGCAGATAGGTCCGGCTGCTCTGAAGGCGGTGTATGACATGGCCCGCAAGGGTGCCCGTGATGAAATTCAGACACAGATGCGTGATGGTGGCCTGTTCTCCGGAGGTGGACGATGAAGACCTTCCGCTGGAAAGTGAAACCCGGTATGGATGTGGCTTCGGTCCCTTCTGTAAGAAAGGTGCGCTTTGGTGATGGCTATTCTCAGCGAGCGCCTGCCGGGCTGAATGCCAACCTGAAAACGTACAGCGTGACGCTTTCTGTCCCCCGTGAGGAGGCCACGGTACTGGAGTCGTTTCTGGAAGAGCACGGGGGCTGGAAATCCTTTCTGTGGACGCCGCCTTATGAGTGGCGGCAGATAAAGGTGACCTGCGCAAAATGGTCGTCGCGGGTCAGTATGCTGCGTGTTGAGTTCAGCGCAGAGTTTGAACAGGTGGTGAACTGATGCAGGATATCCGGCAGGAAACACTGAATGAATGCACCCGTGCGGAGCAGTCGGCCAGCGTGGTGCTCTGGGAAATCGACCTGACAGAGGTCGGTGGAGAACGTTATTTTTTCTGTAATGAGCAGAACGAAAAAGGTGAGCCGGTCACCTGGCAGGGGCGACAGTATCAGCCGTATCCCATTCAGGGGAGCGGTTTTGAACTGAATGGCAAAGGCACCAGTACGCGCCCCACGCTGACGGTTTCTAACCTGTACGGTATGGTCACCGGGATGGCGGAAGATATGCAGAGTCTGGTCGGCGGAACGGTGGTCCGGCGTAAGGTTTACGCCCGTTTTCTGGATGCGGTGAACTTCGTCAACGGAAACAGTTACGCCGATCCGGAGCAGGAGGTGATCAGCCGCTGGCGCATTGAGCAGTGCAGCGAACTGAGCGCGGTGAGTGCCTCCTTTGTACTGTCCACGCCGACGGAAACGGATGGCGCTGTTTTTCCGGGACGTATCATGCTGGCCAACACCTGCACCTGGACCTATCGCGGTGACGAGTGCGGTTATAGCGGTCCGGCTGTCGCGGATGAATATGACCAGCCAACGTCCGATATCACGAAGGATAAATGCAGCAAATGCCTGAGCGGTTGTAAGTTCCGCAATAACGTCGGCAACTTTGGCGGCTTCCTTTCCATTAACAAACTTTCGCAGTAAATCCCATGACACAGACAGAATCAGCGATTCTGGCGCACGCCCGGCGATGTGCGCCAGCGGAGTCGTGCGGCTTCGTGGTAAGCACGCCGGAGGGGGAAAGATATTTCCCCTGCGTGAATATCTCCGGTGAGCCGGAGGCGTATTTCCGTATGTCGCCGGAAGACTGGCTGCAGGCAGAAATGCAGGGTGAGATTGTGGCGCTGGTCCACAGCCACCCCGGTGGTCTGCCCTGGCTGAGTGAGGCCGACCGGCGGCTGCAGGTGCAGAGTGATTTGCCGTGGTGGCTGGTCTGCCGGGGGACGATTCATAAGTTCCGCTGTGTGCCGCATCTCACCGGGCGGCGCTTTGAGCACGGTGTGACGGACTGTTACACACTGTTCCGGGATGCTTATCATCTGGCGGGGATTGAGATGCCGGACTTTCATCGTGAGGATGACTGGTGGCGTAACGGCCAGAATCTCTATCTGGATAATCTGGAGGCGACGGGGCTGTATCAGGTGCCGTTGTCAGCGGCACAGCCGGGCGATGTGCTGCTGTGCTGTTTTGGTTCATCAGTGCCGAATCACGCCGCAATTTACTGCGGCGACGGCGAGCTGCTGCACCATATTCCTGAACAACTGAGCAAACGAGAGAGGTACACCGACAAATGGCAGCGACGCACACACTCCCTCTGGCGTCACCGGGCATGGCGCGCATCTGCCTTTACGGGGATTTACAACGATTTGGTCGCCGCATCGACCTTCGTGTGAAAACGGGGGCTGAAGCCATCCGGGCACTGGCCACACAGCTCCCGGCGTTTCGTCAGAAACTGAGCGACGGCTGGTATCAGGTACGGATTGCCGGGCGGGACGTCAGCACGTCCGGGTTAACGGCGCAGTTACATGAGACTCTGCCTGATGGCGCTGTAATTCATATTGTTCCCAGAGTCGCCGGGGCCAAGTCAGGTGGCGTATTCCAGATTGTCCTGGGGGCTGCCGCCATTGCCGGATCATTCTTTACCGCCGGAGCCACCCTTGCAGCATGGGGGGCAGCCATTGGGGCCGGTGGTATGACCGGCATCCTGTTTTCTCTCGGTGCCAGTATGGTGCTCGGTGGTGTGGCGCAGATGCTGGCACCGAAAGCCAGAACTCCCCGTATACAGACAACGGATAACGGTAAGCAGAACACCTATTTCTCCTCACTGGATAACATGGTTGCCCAGGGCAATGTTCTGCCTGTTCTGTACGGGGAAATGCGCGTGGGGTCACGCGTGGTTTCTCAGGAGATCAGCACGGCAGACGAAGGGGACGGTGGTCAGGTTGTGGTGATTGGTCGCTGATGCAAAATGTTTTATGTGAAACCGCCTGCGGGCGGTTTTGTCATTTATGGAGCGTGAGGAATGGGTAAAGGAAGCAGTAAGGGGCATACCCCGCGCGAAGCGAAGGACAACCTGAAGTCCACGCAGTTGCTGAGTGTGATCGATGCCATCAGCGAAGGGCCGATTGAAGGTCCGGTGGATGGCTTAAAAAGCGTGCTGCTGAACAGTACGCCGGTGCTGGACACTGAGGGGAATACCAACATATCCGGTGTCACGGTGGTGTTCCGGGCTGGTGAGCAGGAGCAGACTCCGCCGGAGGGATTTGAATCCTCCGGCTCCGAGACGGTGCTGGGTACGGAAGTGAAATATGACACGCCGATCACCCGCACCATTACGTCTGCAAACATCGACCGTCTGCGCTTTACCTTCGGTGTACAGGCACTGGTGGAAACCACCTCAAAGGGTGACAGGAATCCGTCGGAAGTCCGCCTGCTGGTTCAGATACAACGTAACGGTGGCTGGGTGACGGAAAAAGACATCACCATTAAGGGCAAAACCACCTCGCAGTATCTGGCCTCGGTGGTGATGGGTAACCTGCCGCCGCGCCCGTTTAATATCCGGATGCGCAGGATGACGCCGGACAGCACCACAGACCAGCTGCAGAACAAAACGCTCTGGTCGTCATACACTGAAATCATCGATGTGAAACAGTGCTACCCGAACACGGCACTGGTCGGCGTGCAGGTGGACTCGGAGCAGTTCGGCAGCCAGCAGGTGAGCCGTAATTATCATCTGCGCGGGCGTATTCTGCAGGTGCCGTCGAACTATAACCCGCAGACGCGGCAATACAGCGGTATCTGGGACGGAACGTTTAAACCGGCATACAGCAACAACATGGCCTGGTGTCTGTGGGATATGCTGACCCATCCGCGCTACGGCATGGGGAAACGTCTTGGTGCGGCGGATGTGGATAAATGGGCGCTGTATGTCATCGGCCAGTACTGCGACCAGTCAGTGCCGGACGGCTTTGGCGGCACGGAGCCGCGCATCACCTGTAATGCGTACCTGACCACACAGCGTAAGGCGTGGGATGTGCTCAGCGATTTCTGCTCGGCGATGCGCTGTATGCCGGTATGGAACGGGCAGACGCTGACGTTCGTGCAGGACCGACCGTCGGATAAGACGTGGACCTATAACCGCAGTAATGTGGTGATGCCGGATGATGGCGCGCCGTTCCGCTACAGCTTCAGCGCCCTGAAGGACCGCCATAATGCCGTTGAGGTGAACTGGATTGACCCGAACAACGGCTGGGAGACGGCGACAGAGCTTGTTGAAGATACGCAGGCCATTGCCCGTTACGGTCGTAATGTTACGAAGATGGATGCCTTTGGCTGTACCAGCCGGGGGCAGGCACACCGCGCCGGGCTGTGGCTGATTAAAACAGAACTGCTGGAAACGCAGACCGTGGATTTCAGCGTCGGCGCAGAAGGGCTTCGCCATGTACCGGGCGATGTTATTGAAATCTGCGATGATGACTATGCCGGTATCAGCACCGGTGGTCGTGTGCTGGCGGTGAACAGCCAGACCCGGACGCTGACGCTCGACCGTGAAATCACGCTGCCATCCTCCGGTACCGCGCTGATAAGCCTGGTTGACGGAAGTGGCAATCCGGTCAGCGTGGAGGTTCAGTCCGTCACCGACGGCGTGAAGGTAAAAGTGAGCCGTGTTCCTGACGGTGTTGCTGAATACAGCGTATGGGAGCTGAAGCTGCCGACGCTGCGCCAGCGACTGTTCCGCTGCGTGAGTATCCGTGAGAACGACGACGGCACGTATGCCATCACCGCCGTGCAGCATGTGCCGGAAAAAGAGGCCATCGTGGATAACGGGGCGCACTTTGACGGCGAACAGAGTGGCACGGTGAATGGTGTCACGCCGCCAGCGGTGCAGCACCTGACCGCAGAAGTCACTGCAGACAGCGGGGAATATCAGGTGCTGGCGCGATGGGACACACCGAAGGTGGTGAAGGGCGTGAGTTTCCTGCTCCGTCTGACCGTAACAGCGGACGACGGCAGTGAGCGGCTGGTCAGCACGGCCCGGACGACGGAAACCACATACCGCTTCACGCAACTGGCGCTGGGGAACTACAGGCTGACAGTCCGGGCGGTAAATGCGTGGGGGCAGCAGGGCGATCCGGCGTCGGTATCGTTCCGGATTGCCGCACCGGCAGCACCGTCGAGGATTGAGCTGACGCCGGGCTATTTTCAGATAACCGCCACGCCGCATCTTGCCGTTTATGACCCGACGGTACAGTTTGAGTTCTGGTTCTCGGAAAAGCAGATTGCGGATATCAGACAGGTTGAAACCAGCACGCGTTATCTTGGTACGGCGCTGTACTGGATAGCCGCCAGTATCAATATCAAACCGGGCCATGATTATTACTTTTATATCCGCAGTGTGAACACCGTTGGCAAATCGGCATTCGTGGAGGCCGTCGGTCGGGCGAGCGATGATGCGGAAGGTTACCTGGATTTTTTCAAAGGCAAGATAACCGAATCCCATCTCGGCAAGGAGCTGCTGGAAAAAGTCGAGCTGACGGAGGATAACGCCAGCAGACTGGAGGAGTTTTCGAAAGAGTGGAAGGATGCCAGTGATAAGTGGAATGCCATGTGGGCTGTCAAAATTGAGCAGACCAAAGACGGCAAACATTATGTCGCGGGTATTGGCCTCAGCATGGAGGACACGGAGGAAGGCAAACTGAGCCAGTTTCTGGTTGCCGCCAATCGTATCGCATTTATTGACCCGGCAAACGGGAATGAAACGCCGATGTTTGTGGCGCAGGGCAACCAGATATTCATGAACGACGTGTTCCTGAAGCGCCTGACGGCCCCCACCATTACCAGCGGCGGCAATCCTCCGGCCTTTTCCCTGACACCGGACGGAAAGCTGACCGCTAAAAATGCGGATATCAGTGGCAGTGTGAATGCGAACTCCGGGACGCTCAGTAATGTGACGATAGCTGAAAACTGTACGATAAACGGTACGCTGAGGGCGGAAAAAATCGTCGGGGACATTGTAAAGGCGGCGAGCGCGGCTTTTCCGCGCCAGCGTGAAAGCAGTGTGGACTGGCCGTCAGGTACCCGTACTGTCACCGTGACCGATGACCATCCTTTTGATCGCCAGATAGTGGTGCTTCCGCTGACGTTTCGCGGAAGTAAGCGTACTGTCAGCGGCAGGACAACGTATTCGATGTGTTATCTGAAAGTACTGATGAACGGTGCGGTGATTTATGATGGCGCGGCGAACGAGGCGGTACAGGTGTTCTCCCGTATTGTTGACATGCCAGCGGGTCGGGGAAACGTGATCCTGACGTTCACGCTTACGTCCACACGGCATTCGGCAGATATTCCGCCGTATACGTTTGCCAGCGATGTGCAGGTTATGGTGATTAAGAAACAGGCGCTGGGCATCAGCGTGGTCTGAGTGTGTTACAGAGGTTCGTCCGGGAACGGGCGTTTTATTATAAAACAGTGAGAGGTGAACGATGCGTAATGTGTGTATTGCCGTTGCTGTCTTTGCCGCACTTGCGGTGACAGTCACTCCGGCCCGTGCGGAAGGTGGACATGGTACGTTTACGGTGGGCTATTTTCAAGTGAAACCGGGTACATTGCCGTCGTTGTCGGGCGGGGATACCGGTGTGAGTCATCTGAAAGGGATTAACGTGAAGTACCGTTATGAGCTGACGGACAGTGTGGGGGTGATGGCTTCCCTGGGGTTCGCCGCGTCGAAAAAGAGCAGCACAGTGATGACCGGGGAGGATACGTTTCACTATGAGAGCCTGCGTGGACGTTATGTGAGCGTGATGGCCGGACCGGTTTTACAAATCAGTAAGCAGGTCAGTGCGTACGCCATGGCCGGAGTGGCTCACAGTCGGTGGTCCGGCAGTACAATGGATTACCGTAAGACGGAAATCACTCCCGGGTATATGAAAGAGACGACCACTGCCAGGGACGAAAGTGCAATGCGGCATACCTCAGTGGCGTGGAGTGCAGGTATACAGATTAATCCGGCAGCGTCCGTCGTTGTTGATATTGCTTATGAAGGCTCCGGCAGTGGCGACTGGCGTACTGACGGATTCATCGTTGGGGTCGGTTATAAATTCTGATTAGCCAGGTAACACAGTGTTATGACAGCCCGCCGGAACCGGTGGGCTTTTTTGTGGGGTGAATATGGCAGTAAAGATTTCAGGAGTCCTGAAAGACGGCACAGGAAAACCGGTACAGAACTGCACCATTCAGCTGAAAGCCAGACGTAACAGCACCACGGTGGTGGTGAACACGGTGGGCTCAGAGAATCCGGATGAAGCCGGGCGTTACAGCATGGATGTGGAGTACGGTCAGTACAGTGTCATCCTGCAGGTTGACGGTTTTCCACCATCGCACGCCGGGACCATCACCGTGTATGAAGATTCACAACCGGGGACGCTGAATGATTTTCTCTGTGCCATGACGGAGGATGATGCCCGGCCGGAGGTGCTGCGTCGTCTTGAACTGATGGTGGAAGAGGTGGCGCGTAACGCGTCCGTGGTGGCACAGAGTACGGCAGACGCGAAGAAATCAGCCGGCGATGCCAGTGCATCAGCTGCTCAGGTCGCGGCCCTTGTGACTGATGCAACTGACTCAGCACGCGCCGCCAGCACGTCCGCCGGACAGGCTGCATCGTCAGCTCAGGAAGCGTCCTCCGGCGCAGAAGCGGCATCAGCAAAGGCCACTGAAGCGGAAAAAAGTGCCGCAGCCGCAGAGTCCTCAAAAAACGCGGCGGCCACCAGTGCCGGTGCGGCGAAAACGTCAGAAACGAATGCTGCAGCGTCACAACAATCAGCCGCCACGTCTGCCTCCACCGCGGCCACGAAAGCGTCAGAGGCCGCCACTTCAGCACGAGATGCGGTGGCCTCAAAAGAGGCAGCAAAATCATCAGAAACGAACGCATCATCAAGTGCCGGTCGTGCAGCTTCCTCGGCAACGGCGGCAGAAAATTCTGCCAGGGCGGCAAAAACGTCCGAGACGAATGCCAGGTCATCTGAAACAGCAGCGGAACGGAGCGCCTCTGCCGCGGCAGACGCAAAAACAGCGGCGGCGGGGAGTGCGTCAACGGCATCCACGAAGGCGACAGAGGCTGCGGGAAGTGCGGTATCAGCATCGCAGAGCAAAAGTGCGGCAGAAGCGGCGGCAATACGTGCAAAAAATTCGGCAAAACGTGCAGAAGATATAGCTTCAGCTGTCGCGCTTGAGGATGCGGACACAACGAGAAAGGGGATAGTGCAGCTCAGCAGTGCAACCAACAGCACGTCTGAAACGCTTGCTGCAACGCCAAAGGCGGTTAAGGTGGTAATGGATGAAACGAACAGAAAAGCCCACTGGACAGTCCGGCACTGACCGGAACGCCAACAGCACCAACCGCGCTCAGGGGAACAAACAATACCCAGATTGCGAACACCGCTTTTGTACTGGCCGCGATTGCAGATGTTATCGACGCGTCACCTGACGCACTGAATACGCTGAATGAACTGGCCGCAGCGCTCGGGAATGATCCAGATTTTGCTACCACCATGACTAACGCGCTTGCGGGTAAACAACCGAAGAATGCGACACTGACGGCGCTGGCAGGGCTTTCCACGGCGAAAAATAAATTACCGTATTTTGCGGAAAATGATGCCGCCAGCCTGACTGAACTGACTCAGGTTGGCAGGGATATTCTGGCAAAAAATTCCGTTGCAGATGTTCTTGAATACCTTGGGGCCGGTGAGAATTCGGCCTTTCCGGCAGGTGCGCCGATCCCGTGGCCATCAGATATCGTTCCGTCTGGCTACGTCCTGATGCAGGGGCAGGCGTTTGACAAATCAGCCTACCCAAAACTTGCTGTCGCGTATCCATCGGGTGTGCTTCCTGATATGCGAGGCTGGACAATCAAGGGGAAACCCGCCAGCGGTCGTGCTGTATTGTCTCAGGAACAGGATGGAATTAAGTCGCACACCCACAGTGCCAGTGCATCCGGTACGGATTTGGGGACGAAAACCACATCGTCGTTTGATTACGGGACGAAAACAACAGGCAGTTTCGATTACGGCACCAAATCGACGAATAACACGGGGGCTCATGCTCACAGTCTGAGCGGTTCAACAGGGGCCGCGGGTGCTCATGCCCACACAAGTGGTTTAAGGATGAACAGTTCTGGCTGGAGTCAGTATGGAACAGCAACCATTACAGGAAGTTTATCCACAGTTAAAGGAACCAGCACACAGGGTATTGCTTATTTATCGAAAACGGACAGTCAGGGCAGCCACAGTCACTCATTGTCCGGTACAGCCGTGAGTGCCGGTGCACATGCGCATACAGTTGGTATTGGTGCGCACCAGCATCCGGTTGTTATCGGTGCTCATGCCCATTCTTTCAGTATTGGTTCACACGGACACACCATCACCGTTAACGCTGCGGGTAACGCGGAAAACACCGTCAAAAACATTGCATTTAACTATATTGTGAGGCTTGCATAATGGCATTCAGAATGAGTGAACAACCACGGACCATAAAAATTTATAATCTGCTGGCCGGAACTAATGAATTTATTGGTGAAGGTGACGCATATATTCCGCCTCATACCGGTCTGCCTGCAAACAGTACCGATATTGCACCGCCAGATATTCCGGCTGGCTTTGTGGCTGTTTTCAACAGTGATGAGGCATCGTGGCATCTCGTTGAAGACCATCGGGGTAAAACCGTCTATGACGTGGCTTCCGGCGACGCGTTATTTATTTCTGAACTCGGTCCGTTACCGGAAAATTTTACCTGGTTATCGCCGGGAGGGGAATATCAGAAGTGGAACGGCACAGCCTGGGTGAAGGATACGGAAGCAGAAAAACTGTTCCGGATCCGGGAGGCGGAAGAAACAAAAAAAAGCCTGATGCAGGTAGCCAGTGAGCATATTGCGCCGCTTCAGGATGCTGCAGATCTGGAAATTGCAACGAAGGAAGAAACCTCGTTGCTGGAAGCCTGGAAGAAGTATCGGGTGTTGCTGAACCGTGTTGATACATCAACTGCACCTGATATTGAGTGGCCTGCTGTCCCTGTTATGGAGTAATCGTTTTGTGATATGCCGCAGAAACGTTGTATGAAATAACGTTCTGCGGTTAGTTAGTATATTGTAAAGCTGAGTATTGGTTTATTTGGCGATTATTATCTTCAGGAGAATAATGGAAGTTCTATGACTCAATTGTTCATAGTGTTTACATCACCGCCAATTGCTTTTAAGACTGAACGCATGAAATATGGTTTTTCGTCATGTTTTGAGTCTGCTGTTGATATTTCTAAAGTCGGTTTTTTTTCTTCGTTTTCTCTAACTATTTTCCATGAAATACATTTTTGATTATTATTTGAATCAATTCCAATTACCTGAAGTCTTTCATCTATAATTGGCATTGTATGTATTGGTTTATTGGAGTAGATGCTTGCTTTTCTGAGCCATAGCTCTGATATCCAAATGAAGCCATAGGCATTTGTTATTTTGGCTCTGTCAGCTGCATAACGCCAAAAAATATATTTATCTGCTTGATCTTCAAATGTTGTATTGATTAAATCAATTGGATGGAATTGTTTATCATAAAAAATTAATGTTTGAATGTGATAACCGTCCTTTAAAAAAGTCGTTTCTGCAAGCCTCACGATCGCCCCCAAAACACATAACCAATTGTATTTATTGAAAAATAAATAGATACAACTCACTAAACATAGCAATTCAGATCTCTCACCTACCAAACAATGCCCCCCTGCAAAAAATAAATTCATATAAAAAACATACAGATAACCATCTGCGGTGATAAATTATCTCTGGCGGTGTTGACATAAATACCACTGGCGGTGATACTGAGCACATCAGCAGGACGCACTGACCACCATGAAGGTGACGCTCTTAAAAATTAAGCCCTGAAGAAGGGCAGCATTCAAAGCAGAAGGCTTTGGGGTGTGTGATACGAAACGAAGCATTGGCCGTAAGTGCGATTCCGGATTAGCTGCCAATGTGCCAATCGCGGGGGGTTTTCGTTCAGGACTACAACTGCCACACACCACCAAAGCTAACTGACAGGAGAATCCAGATGGATGCACAAACACGCCGCCGCGAACGTCGCGCAGAGAAACAGGCTCAATGGAAAGCAGCAAATCCCCTGTTGGTTGGGGTAAGCGCAAAACCAGTTAACCGCCCTATTCTCTCGCTGAATCGCAAACCGAAATCACGAGTAGAAAGCGCACTAAATCCGATAGACCTTACAGTGCTGGCTGAATACCACAAACAGATTGAAAGCAACCTGCAACGTATTGAGCGCAAGAATCAGCGCACATGGTACAGCAAGCCTGGCGAACGCGGCATAACATGCAGTGGACGCCAGAAAATTAAGGGAAAATCGATTCCTCTTATCTAGTTACTTAGATATTGGCCTTGGCTTTATCTCAATATTATATGGATCATAGCTGGCAACTAATTCAGTCCAGTAAATATCCTCAATAGGGAATAATATATGCTTTCCATTCCATCGGGAAAAAGTTTTGTTCAACACACCAAGCTCAATCAACTCACTAATGTATGGGAATTGTTTTGATGTAACCACATACTTCCTGCCTTCATTAAGGGCTGCGCACAAAACCATAGATTGCTCTTCTGTAAGGTTTTGAATTACTGATCGCACTTTATCGTTTTGCATCTTAATGCGTTTTCTTAGCTTAAATCGCTTATATCTGGCGCTGGCAATAGCTGATAATCGATGCACATTAATTGCTAGCGAAAATGCAAGAGCAAAGACGAAAACATGCCACACATGAGGAATACCGATTCTCTCATTAACATATTCAGGCCAGTTATCTGGGCTTAAAAGCAGAAGTCCAACCCAGATAACGATCATATACATGGTTCTCTCCAGAGGTTCATTACTGAACACTCGTCCGAGAATAACGAGTGGATCCATTTCTATACTCATCAAACTGTAGGGGTTGTAATAGTTTATCCGATTTCTCGCTGTAGGGGTACACGAGAACCACCGAGCCTGATGTGGTTAAAAGACAGGCACAATCTTTACTACCGCAATCCACTATTTAAGGTGATATATGGAAGAAGAATTTGAAGAGTTCGAAGAGCATCCTCAGGATGTGATGGAACAATACCAGGACTATCCGTATGACTACGACTATTGATAAAAATCAATGGTGTGGACAATTCAAGCGATGCAATGGATGCAAGCTGCAATCGGAATGCATGGTTAAGCCTGAAGAAATGTTTCCTGTAATGGAAGATGGGAAATATGTCGATAAATGGGCAATACGAACGACGGCAATGATTGCCAGAGAACTTGGTAAACAGAACAACAAAGCTGCCTGATAGTGGCCTTTATTTTTGGCATAAATAACAGAATAAACACTGCACTGTGTATTCATTCCAACGAGTGAATACACGGAGCAATGTCGCTCGTAACTAAACAGGAGCCGACTTGTTCTGATTATTGGAAATCTTCTTTGCCCTCCAGTGTGAGGGCGATTTTTTATCTGTGAGGATATGAACAGATGTCAAACATCAAAAAATACATCATTGATTACGACTGGAAAGCATCAATAGAAATTGAAATCGACCATGACGTAATGACAGAGGAAAAACTTCACCAGATTAATAATTTCTGGTCAGACTCTGAATACCGACTCAATAAACACGGCTCTGTATTAAATGCTGTATTAATCATGCTGGCGCAACATGCTCTGCTTATAGCAATTTCAAGCGACTTAAATGCATATGGTGTTGTGTGTGAGTTCGACTGGAATGATGGAAATGGTCAGGAAGGATGGCCTCCAATGGATGGTAGCGAAGGAATAAGAATTACCGATATCGATACATCAGGAATATTTGATTCAGATGATATGACTATCAAGGCCGCCTGAGTGCGGTTTTACCGCATACCAATAACGCTTCACTCGAGGCGTTTTTCGTTATGTATAAATAAGGAGCACACCATGCAATATGCCATTGCAGGGTGGCCTGTTGCTGGCTGCCCTTCCGAATCTTTACTTGAACGAATCACCCGTAAATTACGTGACGGATGGAAACGCCTTATCGACATACTTAATCAGCCAGGAGTCCCAAAGAATGGATCAAACACTTATGGCTATCCAGACTAAATTCACTATCGCCACTTTTATTGGCGATGAAAAGATGTTTCGTGAAGCCGTCGACGCTTATAAAAAATGGATATTAATACTGAAACTGAGATCAAGCAAAAGCATTCACTAACCCCCTTTCCTGTTTTCCTAATCAGCCCGGCATTTCGCGGGCGATATTTTCACAGCTATTTCAGGAGTTCAGCCATGAACGCTTATTACATTCAGGATCGTCTTGAGGCTCAGAGCTGGGCGCGTCACTACCAGCAGCTCGCCCGTGAAGAGAAAGAGGCAGAACTGGCAGACGACATGGAAAAAGGCCTGCCCCAGCACCTGTTTGAATCGCTATGCATCGATCATTTGCAACGCCACGGGGCCAGCAAAAAATCCATTACCCGTGCGTTTGATGACGATGTTGAGTTTCAGGAGCGCATGGCAGAACACATCCGGTACATGGTTGAAACCATTGCTCACCACCAGGTTGATATTGATTCAGAGGTATAAAACGAATGAGTACTGCACTCGCAACGCTGGCTGGGAAGCTGGCTGAACGTGTCGGCATGGATTCTGTCGACCCACAGGAACTGATCACCACTCTTCGCCAGACGGCATTTAAAGGTGATGCCAGCGATGCGCAGTTCATCGCATTACTGATCGTTGCCAACCAGTACGGCCTTAATCCGTGGACGAAAGAAATTTACGCCTTTCCTGATAAGCAGAATGGCATCGTTCCGGTGGTGGGCGTTGATGGCTGGTCCCGCATCATCAATGAAAACCAGCAGTTTGATGGCATGGACTTTGAGCAGGACAATGAATCCTGTACATGCCGGATTTACCGCAAGGACCGTAATCATCCGATCTGCGTTACCGAATGGATGGATGAATGCCGCCGCGAACCATTCAAAACTCGCGAAGGCAGAGAAATCACGGGGCCGTGGCAGTCGCATCCCAAACGGATGTTACGTCATAAAGCCATGATTCAGTGTGCCCGTCTGGCCTTCGGATTTGCTGGTATCTATGACAAGGATGAAGCCGAGCGCATTGTCGAAAATACTGCATACACTGCAGAACGTCAGCCGGAACGCGACATCACTCCGGTTAACGATGAAACCATGCAGGAGATTAACACTCTGCTGATCGCCCTGGATAAAACATGGGATGACGACTTATTGCCGCTCTGTTCCCAGATATTTCGCCGCGACATTCGTGCATCGTCAGAACTGACACAGGCCGAAGCAGTAAAAGCTCTTGGATTCCTGAAACAGAAAGCCGCAGAGCAGAAGGTGGCAGCATGACACCGGACATTATCCTGCAGCGTACCGGGATCGATGTGAGAGCTGTCGAACAGGGGGATGATGCGTGGCACAAATTACGGCTCGGCGTCATCACCGCTTCAGAAGTTCACAACGTGATAGCAAAACCCCGCTCCGGAAAGAAGTGGCCTGACATGAAAATGTCCTACTTCCACACCCTGCTTGCTGAGGTTTGCACCGGTGTGGCTCCGGAAGTTAACGCTAAAGCACTGGCCTGGGGAAAACAGTACGAGAACGACGCCAGAACCCTGTTTGAATTCACTTCCGGCGTGAATGTTACTGAATCCCCGATCATCTATCGCGACGAAAGTATGCGTACCGCCTGCTCTCCCGATGGTTTATGCAGTGACGGCAACGGCCTTGAACTGAAATGCCCGTTTACCTCCCGGGATTTCATGAAGTTCCGGCTCGGTGGTTTCGAGGCCATAAAGTCAGCTTACATGGCCCAGGTGCAGTACAGCATGTGGGTGACGCGAAAAAATGCCTGGTACTTTGCCAACTATGACCCGCGTATGAAGCGTGAAGGCCTGCATTATGTCGTGATTGAGCGGGATGAAAAGTACATGGCGAGTTTTGACGAGATCGTGCCGGAGTTCATCGAAAAAATGGACGAGGCACTGGCTGAAATTGGTTTTGTATTTGGGGAGCAATGGCGATGACGCATCCTCACGATAATATCCGGGTAGGCGCAATCACTTTCGTCTACTCCGTTACAAAGCGAGGCTGGGTATTTCCCGGCCTTTCTGTTATCCGAAATCCACTGAAAGCACAGCGGCTGGCTGAGGAGATAAATAATAAACGAGGGGCTGTATGCACAAAGCATCTTCTGTTGAGTTAAGAACGAGTATCGAGATGGCACATAGCCTTGCTCAAATTGGAATCAGGTTTGTGCCAATACCAGTAGAAACAGACGAAGAATTTCATACGTTAGCCGCATCCCTTTCACAAAAGCTGGAAATGATGGTGGCGAAAGCAGAAGCAGATGAGAGAAACCAGGTATGACAACCACGGAATGCATTTTTCTGGCAGCGGGCTTCATATTCTGTGTGCTTATGCTTGCCGACATGGGACTTGTTCAATGACACCTCAGCAGGAAAACGCCCTTCGCAGCATTGCCCGTCAGGCTAATTCTGAAATCAAAAAAAGCCAGACAGCAGTTTCCGGATAAAAACGTCGATGACATTTGCCGTAGCGTACTGAAGAAGCACCGCGAAACGGTAACGCTGATGGGATTCACACCGACTCATTTAAGCCTGGCAATCGGCATGTTAAACGGCGTCTTTAAGGAACGATGAACATGAAAAGCAAAATCATCAGGGAGCTACAGGCTCCTTTTTTATTATTCGCATTCACCCTCAAGCGTATTAACCAACAGTTCAGGGATTAATGAAAGATGGCAGACATCATTGATTCAGCATCAGAAATAGAAGAATTACAGCGCAACACAGCAATAAAAATGCGCCGCCTGAACCACCAGGCTATATCTGCCACTCATTGTTGTGAGTGTGGCGATCCGATAGATGAACGAAGACGCCTGGTCGTTCAGGGTTGTCGGACTTGTGCAAGTTGCCAGGAGGATCTGGAACTTATCAGTAAACAGAGAGGTTCGAAGTGAGCGAAATTAACTCTCAGGCACTGCGTGAAGCGGCAGAGCAGGCAATGCATGACGACTGGGGATTTGACGCAGACCTTTTCCATGAATTGGTAACACCATCGATTGTGCTGGAACTGCTGGATGAACGGGAAAGAAACCAGCAATACATCAAACGCCGCGACCAGGAGAACGAGGATATTGCGCTAACAGTAGGGAAACTGCGTGTTGAGCTTGAAACAGCAAAATCAAAACTCAACGAGCAGCGTGAGTATTACGAAGGTGTTATCTCGGATGGGAGTAAGCGTATTGCTAAACTGGAAAGCAACGAAGTCCGTGAAGACGGAAACCAGTTTCTTGTTGTTCGCCATCCTGGGAAGACTCCTGTTATCAAGCACTGCACTGGTGACCTGGAAGAGTTTCTGCGGCAGTTAATCGAACAAGACCCGTTAGTAACTATCGACATCATTACGCATCGCTATTACGGGGTTGGAGGTCAATGGGTTCAGGATGCAGGTGAGTATCTGCATATGATGTCTGACGCTGGCATTCGCATCAAAGGAGAGTGAGATCGGTTTTGTAAAAGATAACGCTTGTGAAAATGCTGAATTTCGCGTCGTCTTCACAGCGATGCCAGAGTCTGTAGTGTCAGATGATGACCGTACTCAAACATCGGGTTGAGTATTATCTTACTGTTTCTTTACATAAACATTGCTGATACCGTTTAGCTGAAACGACATACATTGCAAGGAGTTTATAAATGAGTATCAATGAGTTAGAGTCTGAGCAAAAAGATTGGGCGTTATCAATGTTGTGCAGATCCGGTGTCTTGTCTCCATGCAGACATCACGAAGGTGTTTATGTAGATGAAGGTATAGATATAGAGTCGGCATACAAATATTCCATGAAGGTTTATAAGTCTAATGAAGACAAATCCCCATTCTGCAATGTGCGAGAAATGACTGATACCGTGCAAAATTATTATCACGAGTACGGTGGAAACGATACTTGCCCTCTCTGTACAAAACATATAGATGATTAAACCCAATATTACATAACAATCCTCGCACTCGCGGGGATTTATTTTATCTGAACTCGCTACGGCGGGTTTTGTTTTATGGAGATGATAAATGCACTTCCGAGTCACAGGAGAATGGAATGGAGAGCCATTCAACAGAGTTATCGAAGCGGAGAACATCAACGACTGCTACGACCACTGGATGATATGGGCGCAGATAGCACATGCAGACGTAACCAATATTCGAATTGAAGAACTGAAAGAACACCAAGCCGCCTGATGGCGGTTTTTTCTTGCGTGTAATTGCGGAGACTTTGCGATGTACTTGACACTTCAGGAGTGGAACGCACGCCAGCGACGTCCAAGAAGCCTTGAAACAGTTCGTCGATGGGTTCGGGAATGCAGGATATTCCCACCTCCGGTTAAGGATGGAAGAGAGTATCTGTTCCACGAATCAGCGGTAAAGGTTGACTTAAATCGACCAGTAACAGGTGGCCTTTTGAAGAGGATCAGAAATGGGAAGAAGGCGAAGTCATGAGCGCCGGGATTTACCCCCTAACCTTTATATAAGAAACAATGGATATTACTGCTACAGGGACCCAAGGACGGGTAAAGAGTTTGGATTAGGCAGAGACAGGCGAATCGCAATCACTGAAGCTATACAGGCCAACATTGAGTTATTTTCAGGACACAAACACAAGCCTCTGACAGCGAGAATCAACAGTGATAATTCCGTTACGTTACATTCATGGCTTGATCGCTACGAAAAAATCCTGGCCAGCAGAGGAATCAAGCAGAAGACACTCATAAATTACATGAGCAAAATTAAAGCAATAAGGAGGGGTCTGCCTGATGCTCCACTTGAAGACATCACCACAAAAGAAATTGCGGCAATGCTCAATGGATACATAGACGAGGGCAAGGCGGCGTCAGCCAAGTTAATCAGATCAACACTGAGCGATGCATTCCGAGAGGCAATAGCTGAAGGCCATATAACAACAAACCATGTCGCTGCCAC
Organism: Paenibacillus ottowii; assembly: GCF_050516475.1. Lineage (NCBI taxonomy): Bacteria > Bacillati > Bacillota > Bacilli > Caryophanales > Paenibacillaceae > Paenibacillus > Paenibacillus ottowii. The sequence goes on from NZ_CP191577.1 coordinate 5,507,379, forward strand.
TCGCGCAGCAAAATCAGAGGTAAGGAGATCAAGACTTACGGCTGACGAATACCTGAAAATTTATCAAGCAGCAGAATCATCACCATGTTGGCTCAGACTTGCAATGGAACTGGCTGTTGTTACCGGGCAACGAGTTGGTGATTTATGCGAAATGAAGTGGTCTGATATCGTAGATGGATATCTTTATGTCGAGCAAAGCAAAACAGGCGTAAAAATTGCCATCCCAACAGCATTGCATATTGATGCTCTCGGAATATCAATGAAGGAAACACTTGATAAATGCAAAGAGATTCTTGGCGGAGAAACCATAATTGCATCTACTCGTCGCGAACCGCTTTCATCCGGCACAGTATCAAGGTATTTTATGCGCGCACGAAAAGCATCAGGTCTTTCCTTCGAAGGGGATCCGCCTACCTTTCACGAGTTGCGCAGTTTGTCTGCAAGACTCTATGAGAAGCAGATAAGCGATAAGTTTGCTCAACATCTTCTCGGGCATAAGTCGGACACCATGGCATCACAGTATCGTGATGACAGAGGCAGGGAGTGGGACAAAATTGAAATCAAATAATGATTTTATTTTGACTGATAGTGACCTGTTCGTTGCAACAAATTGATAAGCAATGCTTTTTTATAATGCCAATTTAGTATAAAAAAGCTGAACGAGAAACGTAAAATGATATAAATATCAATATATTAAATTAGATTT
>NZ_CP191577.1:5508120-5518674 GCF_050516475.1 Paenibacillus ottowii
CCAGGCTACTGTGTTTAGTAATCAGATTTGTTCGTGACCGATATGCACGGGCAAAACGGCAGGAGGTTGTTAGCGCGACCTCCTGCCACCCGCTTTCACGAAGGTCATGTGTAAAAGGCCGCAGCGTAACTATTACTAATGAATTCAGGACAGACAGTGGCTACGGCTCAGTTTGGGTTGTGCTGTTGCTGGGCGGCGATGACGCCTGTACGCATTTGGTGATCCGGTTCTGCTTCCGGTATTCGCTTAATTCAGCACAACGGAAAGAGCACTGGCTAACCAGGCTCGCCGACTCTTCACGATTATCGACTCAATGCTCTTACCTGTTGTGCAGATATAAAAAATCCCGAAACCGTTATGCAGGCTCTAACTATTACCTGCGAACTGTTTCGGGATTGCATTTTGCAGACCTCTCTGCCTGCGATGGTTGGAGTTCCAGACGATACGTCGAAGTGACCAACTAGGCGGAATCGGTAGTAAGCGCCGCCTCTTTTCATCTCACTACCACAACGAGCGAATTAACCCATCGTTGAGTCAAATTTACCCAATTTTATTCAATAAGTCAATATCATGCCGTTAATATGTTGCCATCCGTGGCAATCATGCTGCTAACGTGTGACCGCATTCAAAATGTTGTCTGCGATTGACTCTTCTTTGTGGCATTGCACCACCAGAGCGTCATACAGCGGCTTAACAGTGCGTGACCAGGTGGGTTGGGTAAGGTTTGGGATTAGCATCGTCACAGCGCGATATGCTGCGCTTGCTGGCATCCTTGAATAGCCGACGCCTTTGCATCTTCCGCACTCTTTCTCGACAACTCTCCCCCACAGCTCTGTTTTGGCAATATCAACCGCACGGCCTGTACCATGGCAATCTCTGCATCTTGCCCCCGGCGTCGCGGCACTACGGCAATAATCCGCATAAGCGAATGTTGCGAGCACTTGCAGTACCTTTGCCTTAGTATTTCCTTCAAGCTTTGCCACACCACGGTATTTCCCCGATACCTTGTGTGCAAATTGCATCAGATAGTTGATAGCCTTTTGTTTGTCGTTCTGGCTGAGTTCGTGCTTACCGCAGAATGCAGCCATACCGAATCCGGCTTGTGATTGCGCCATCCCCATAGCAGCCATCACATCAGTACCGGAAAGAGAGTCAGAAGCCGTGGCCCGTGGTGAGTCGCTCATCATCGGGCTTTTTGGCGAATGAAATTTAGCTACGCTTTCGAGTCTCATGCGCCTTCTCCCTGTACCTGAATCAATGTTAGGTTTCCGCAGAACACTGCGCCGGTATCGATATACATTTGGTTGGCAAACTTGAGTGGTTTCACTGCTGGCGTATGACCAAAGATGAACGTGTCCGCGCCTTTGATTTCTTTCACGATCCCGTTTTGTGAGTTGCTGATTCGTTCGCGGTTCCAGATTACCTGCTGATGATCAACTGGCTTTCCAAACTCGTATTCGTCAAAGGGATAATCGGCGTGGCAGATAACATATTTTTTATCTTTGCTCACCAGTTCGATGATTAACGGAAGTTCATCTGCTTTATGGGCAAGAGCTTTAGCCAGAATTTCTTTGTCGTAATCGAGATTAAAGAACCAGCCACCGCCATTAAGCAGCCAGTGATTAACGTTTCCACGCTCTGATAAGCCATCAATCATCATTTGCTCATGGTTTCCACGTACAGCTCTGAACCAGGGGAATGTGATTAATTCCAGGCATTCAACGTTCTCTGCACCACGATCAACCAAATCGCCCACCGAGATAAGCAGGTCTTTTTTGTTGTCGAATCCAATCGTATCCAGTTTGTTCATCAGGTTCGTGTAGCATCCGTGCAGATCGCCAACTACCCAAATATTTCGGTATTTGCTGCCATCAATTTTTTCGTAATAGCGCATCTCTTTCACTCCATCCGCGATGAACCATGAGAACGTCGTTGACGATGGCGTGCATTTTCCCGTCTTTATCATCAACGTATTTTCTGACCGTACCGCGACTACATTTCAGTCTGCGTGCTACTTCTGTCTGATTTCCGTATGTTTCAACGAGCATGTCTGGAATGGTTTTTACTGAGAACGTCATGCGGCCTCACTTCTGCTATTTCGCAGGTCTTTGAGTTTCTGTTGGTACTCTGCCTTGATCGCCTTGCACTCTTCGATAGTCCAGCGATGGCGGTTATGGTTTGATTCGATTTCGTCTACTGCTTCCTGCCCGATGCGGCTAATCAGTTCGACGCGATACGGAACGAGATTTCCGCTTTTGTGCTGGTTGCACACCACGCATTGCTTGTGAATATTGCGTTCATTAAATCGGAGTTGAGGTGCCGCAGCAGTTGTCCGGTAATGTCCGGCATCCCACTGAGCAGACGTGAGCGTTCCGCACGAGATACATGGTAAGTCGCGGTCTCTTTCTCTGATGAAGGCGTTTACGGCTTGTTGGGCTTGTTTAATCCAGTAACTGCGGGGCTTTAAGGCGAGTTTTCGAATCTTAAGTTTATCTTTCTGTTTCTGCTCCTCTCGTCGTCGTTTCTTCTCTGCTGCTTTTTCCGCTTTTTCGCGTTCTTTACTTCGTCGTTCGAGTGCTATCTTGGTTCCACACTCTGGAGAGCACCACCACTGATTAGCGAATGCAGGGTGAAACCATTCCCGGCATTCATCGTTTTTACATCGTCTTCGCGCTGGTTTAGCCATCATCTTCTTCCTCGTGCATCGAGCTATTCGGATCGCTCATCAGTTCTGCGCAGCAGTGCTCACACACGTGAACTTCCAGCACATGCAGCTTCTGACCGCAGTTAGCGCACGTTAAAGCTCGCTCGACGCTTTCTTGTTCGTAACTTCGATTTTGGTCAATCACCTTGTTTTCCTCGCACGACGTCTTAGCCACCGGATATCCCACAGGTGAGCCGTGTAGTTGAAGGTTTTTACGTCAGATTCTTTTGGGATTGGCTTGGGTTTATTTCTGGTGCGTTTCGTTGGAAGGTATTTGCAGTTTTCGCAGATTATGTCGGTGATACTTCGTCGCTGTCTCGCCACACGTCCTCCTTTTCCTGCGGTAGTGGTAACACCCCTGTTGGTGTTCTTTCACACCGGAGACACCATCGATTCCAGTAAGGTTGATTTGGTCGGAAGCGGTTATCTTCTTTGCATTCACCGCACCGATAACATCGCATCATGCAGCTTCCCTCCCGAAGTCGAAATCAAGCTGCCCTCCAAATATTTCGCATGACTCAGAACAAGAGCCGGTATCGAATCTTTTAGCTCGTACCATGTCCTGATACAGGGCTTGATAATCATTTTCTGAATACATTTTCGCGATACCGTCCAGCGACATTCTTCCTCGGTACATAATCTCCTTTGGCGTTTCCCGATGTCCGTCACGCACATGGGATCCCGTGATGACCTCATTAAAAACACGCTGCAATCCCTCCTCATCTTTGCAGGCAAGTCCGATTTTTTGCGTTGATTTTTTAATGCAGAATATGCAGTTACCGAGATGTTCCGGTATTTGCAAATCGAATGGTTGTTGCTTCCACCATGCGAGGATATCTTCCTTCTCAAAGTCTGACAGTTCAGCAAGATATCTGATTCCAGGCTTTGGCTTTAGCCGCTTCGGTTCATCAGCTCTGATGCCAATCCACGTGGTGTAATTCCCTCGCCCGAAATGGTCATCACAGTATTTGGTGAAGGGAACGAGTTTTAATCTGTCAGTGCAGAACGCGCCGCCGACGTATGGAGTGCCATATTTCTTTACCATATCGATAAATGGCTTCAGAACAGGCATTCGCGTCTGAATATCCTTTGGTTCCCATACCGTATAACCATTTGGCTGTCCAAGCTCCGGGTTGATATCAACCTGCAATACGGTGAGCGGTATATCCCAGAACTTCACAACTTCCCTGACAAACCGATATGTCATTGGATGTTCACAACCTGTATCCATGAAAACGTAATGCACGTCTTTACCTGCCCGTCGCTTTTGCTCCATTAGCCAGAGCAAATATGCTGACGTCCTGCCACCGGAGAAACTAACGACATTTATCATGCAGCCCTGTCTCCCCATCTCGCTTTCCACTCCAGAGCCAGTCTCGCTTCGTCTGACCACTTAACGCCACGCTCTGTACCGAATGCCTGTATAAGCTCTAATAGCTCCGCAAATTCGCCTACACGCATCCTGCTGGTTGACTGGCCTATTACCACAAAGCCATTCCCGGCAAGGTTAGGAACAACATCCTGCTGCTTTAATGCTGCGGTAAACACACACTTCCAGCTTTCTGCATCCAGCCAGCGACCATGCCATTCAACCTGACGAGAGACGTCACCTAAGCAGGCCCATAGCTTCCTGTTTTGGTCTAAGCTGCGGTTGCGTTCCTGAATGGTTACTACGATTGGTTTGGTTGGGTCTGGAAGGATTTGCTGTACTGCGTGAATAGCGTTTTGCTGATGTGCTGGAGATCGAATTTCAAAGGTTAGTTTTTTCATGACTTCCCTCTCCCCCAAATAAAAAGGCCTGCGATTACCAGCAGGCCTGTTATTAGCTCAGTAATGTAGATGGTCATCTTTTAACTCCATATACCGCCAATACCCGTTTCATCGCGGCACTCTGGCGACACTCCTTAAAAACCAGGTTCGTGCTCATCTTTCCTTCCCGTTCTTCCCTGGTAGCAAACCGGTAATACACCGTTCGCCAGACCTTACCTTCGATAACCAGAAGACCTGCCCGTGCCATTTTAGCCGCGGCCTGATTTATGCTGGTTACTGTTGCGCCTGTTAGCGCGGCAACGTCCGGCGCACAGAAGCTATTATGCGTCCCCAGGTAATGAATAATTGCCTCTTTGCCCGTCATACACTTGCTCCTTTCAGTCCGAACTTAGCTTTGATTTCTGCGATCTTCGCCAGAGCCTGTGCACGATTTAGAGGTCTACCGCCCATGACAGGAAGTTGTTTTACTGGTTCAGGGATCGCCTCACCACGGTTAATTCTCGCAGTCATATGGACAAGCTCATCTGCGGCCTTACGGCGTAATTCCGCATCAGTAAGCGCATTGGCCCGCATGTTCTGATACAGGTTGGTAACCAGCCAGTAGTGCGCGTTTGATTTCCACGGATAAGACTCCGCATCCGGATACAGGCCTCGCTTCCGGCAATACTCGTAAACCATATCAACCAGCTCGCTGACGTTTGGCAGTCCGGCGGTAACGGATGCTTCTTCCCGGCACCATGCAACAAACTGCCCGGGTGATGGCAGAAATGGTCGATTCTGCCGACGGGCTACGCGCATTCCTGCGTTAACCTGTTCCATCGTGGTGATCCCGTTTTCCCGAAAAGCCAGAACCCACTGGCGACGGATTTCGTTCACTTCGTTCTGGTCACGGTTAGCCAGGCTCGCCGGGAAAGTTGCCAGTAACTGGCTGAACACACCGTTGATGATCTGCGCTACCTGCTGTACCTGCGGCTTTTCGTCGTACTGTTCCGGCATGTTGTTGGCGATCCGACGCATCTGCTCACGGTCAAAGTTAACCATCTGTGCGGCGATGTTTTTCATAGATCCACCCCGTAAATCCAGTCTGTGTTTGTCAGGTCGAGTTTTGGTTTGCTGGCTGTCACGCCTGCCTGTTGCTTGTTACGGTTGATTTCGAGTTGGGTCCACTTATCGCGGAGTTTGGCCGGGCTCAGCACGTTACCGGACCAGAAGTTGTCCTGGCATGCCCAGCGGAACAGCACACACATGTCGCGGTGGTTACGTCCGTCACGTTCACGCATCAGGCGGATATCGTTAGCCCACCCAGCAAAATTCGGTTTTCTGGCTGATGGTGCGATAGTCTTCACCATGTCAAACATCCACTCTGCGGCGGTCAGGTCTTCTGCTGTCCCCCACTTGCTGCCGCTCTGAATTGCAGCATCCGGTTTCACCACAGAAAGGTCGTTTTCTGGCTGGTCAGAGGATTCGCCAGAATTCTCTGACGAATAATCTTTTCTTTTTTCTTTTGTAATAGTGTCTTTTGTGTCCCCCTGTTTTGAGGGATAGCAATCCCCCAATTTGAGGGATGTTTTATCCCTCGTTTTAGGGGATTTTCCCTCGTTTTGAGGGATGCACCATTCTGAGATGTTTTTATTTGGTCCAAACATGCCGCCTTGCTGCTTGATAATATTCATTCTGACGAGTTCTAACTTGGCTTCATTGCACCGTTTGACAGGTAACTTTGTAATCTCGCTAAGTTGAGAATCGGTGATTCTGTCCATTGGTTTATTCCACCCATAGGTTTTACGCAGAATGGCAAGCAGCACTTTAAACTGTCGCTTGGTCAGATCTGCGCCCGAATAAGCCTCAAGCAGCATATTTGATAGTCTGGCGTAACCATCATCGAGATCTGCCACATTACGCTCCTGTCCGGCAAAGTTACCTCTGCCGAAGTTGAGTATTTTTGCTGTATTTGTCATAATGACTCCTGTTGATAGATCCAGTAATGACCTCAGAACTCCATCTGGATTTGTTCAGAACGCTCGGTTGCCGCCGGGCGTTTTTTATTGGTGAGAATCGCAGCAACTTGTCGCGCCAATCGAGCCATGTCGTCGTCAACGACCCCCCATTCAAGAACAGCAAGCAGCATTGAGAACTTTGGAATCCAGTCCCTCTTCCACCTGCTGATCTGCGACTTATCAACGCCCACAGCTTCCGCTGTCTTCTCAGTTCCAAGCATTGCGATTTTGTTAAGCAACGCACTCTCGATTCGTAGAGCCTCGTTGCGTTTGTTTGCACGAACCATATGTAAGTATTTCCTTAGATAACGTTTTCCCAGGCGGTGACGATGGCTTTCTGAATCCCATTCACAGTCAGCAGCTGCGCTTCCACCTCGCCCAGTTCAATCCGGAAGCCCCGGATTTTGACCTGATCATCCATCCGGCCAATAAAGTCCACATGGCCGTCCGGCATCCACCGCGCCAAATCGCCGGTACGGTACAGTCGTTCACCCGGTACGTACGGGTTCGCTACGAATTTCTCGGCCGTCAGGTCCGCACGGTTCAGGTACCCCCGTGCGACCCCAGTTCCGCCGATGCACAGCTCGCCCAGTACACCGATCGGCACTGGATTCAGCTGGCTGTCCACGATGTAGAAGCGTGCGTTCAGCCACGCCTGACCAATCGGCACATGGCCGCTGCTTGGCAGCTTCGACAGTTCTTCGTCGTAGAAGCTGGAGTCAATCGCCGCTTCCGTGACGCCGTAGCTGTTAATGATGCGGATCTCCGCGCCAAACTGTTCTTGCAGCACCCGGTAGTCCGTCACGCTGCAGCTATCTGAGCTCGTGATCAGCAGCTCCAGACTGCTCATATCCAGTCCCTGTTCATGCACATGCTGCATAAACGGTACGATCAAGGCCGGTGTGGATTCGAACACCGTAATTTGATAATCACGAATCCATCCGTGCAGACGGCTAAAGTCAAGCCGGTCGTCTTTCGGACAAATGACCATCGTGCCCCCGTTATAAAGCGTCCGTGCAATATCGCCGACGAACACGTCGAAGGAGAAGCTTGCCAGTTGCAGCAGTCGTACCGGGAATTCGCCCAGACGATAATCCCGGCGGTACGCCGCAGCCGTATTGACCAAGCTGCGATGCTCGATCATAACTCCTTTCGGACGTCCGGTTGTCCCGGACGTGTAGATCACATACGCCAGATCCTGCGGCTCATTGATCAGCTCGATATTCGTGGCATCCCCGGTGTACAGTGACTCATCGTCTAATGCCAGCATGGTTTGCAAACGCAGCTTTGTTGCCGATTCAGATGCCGTTTCGCTGTCAGACTTCGAATCTGATTTCAAGCCAAAGCCTTCATTCAGGTTGTCCCTTTCCATCGTTTCAACGTTAACCGCCGTCGCCAGCTCACCCTTAACATTTCCATCGCCCAAAGCCCGTTGGCTTTCATTCAGCAATGCTTGTGCACCCTCCTGCAATCCCGTTTGGGTCAACAGCACCGTCGCACCACTATCCTCCAGCATGAAACGAATCCGTTCGGACGGATAGTCTGCATCCAGCGGCACATAGGCGCCTCCAGCCTTCCATACCGCCAATACGCCGACCAGCATGTCCACCGAGCGTTCACTCCAAATGCCGACAATCGACTCGCGTCCAATGCCTTCATTTCTCAGTCTGCGAGCGAGTTGGTTCGCACGCTCATTTAGCTCGCGGTACGTCAGCTGTTGCTTTTCGTACACCACCGCCACGTGATCCGGTACAAGCTGAGCCTGTTCTTCCACCAAGGCATGGAACAGGGCTCCTGCTTCGCCTGCAGCAACATCTCTTACTCCCACTTCTCCAAAACCGTGGATAAGTTGCTCTTTTTCCTCGGCAGTGACCATATTCAAAGCGGCCAGTGGCTGCTGCGGATGATCGGCAATAGTTCGAACGATTTCCGCAAAATGCTGGGCTAATCGCATCATGGTCTCCGGCTTATACAGCGCCGTGCTGTATTCCAGGCTGCACAGCATACCTTCCGGTTGCTCTACGGCCTCCAAGCTCAAATCAAATTTGGCTGTATGATTGTCCAGTGGATAGGAACTCAAGGTCAGACCTTCCAGCTCGAATTCCTGCTGCTCCAAGGTTTTCAATTCAAACATCGTGTCAAACAACGCATTCCGGCTCGTATCCCGCGCTACATTCAGCTTTTCCACCAGTTCTTCAAACGGATAGTCCTGGTGCTCATACGCACTGAGCGCATGCTCCTTGACCTCTTGCAGATAATCCAGGAAGGTTTTGTCGCTGGACGGATAATTGCGGATCGCCAGCGTGTTAATGAAGACACCCACCAGACTTTCCAGTTCGGCATGCGGTCGTCCGGCAATTGGCGTGCCGACGATGATGTCCTCTTGACCTGTGTATTTATGCAAGAGCGTGGTGTACGCCGCCAGCAGCACCATATACAGGGTAGCACCGGTCTGCGCCGCCAGTTCTTTCAGGCGTTCACTAACCTTAGGCTCCAGCACAAATTCGATCGTATCCCCTGCCGTACTCTGTACCGCTGGGCGGACAAAGTCCGTAGAGAGATCCAGTACAGGCAGTTCACCCCGGAAGGTGTTCAGCCAGTACGTTTCCTGACGCTGCATCCATTCCTGATGGGCTTCGCTTTGCTGCCATACGGCATAATCCTTGTACTGTATCCGCAACGGCGCCAGCTCTTCACCGCCATACAAGCGGACAAACTCATCGGTCAGGACCTCCATGGACACCCCGTCCGAGACGATATGGTGCATGTCGAGCATAAGCAGATGTTGGACCTCCTGCTCTGCCCCTGATACGCCCAGATCCACCAAGCCTACCCGCAGCAGCGGCGCAGCTTTCAGGTCAAACGGACGGACAAATCGCCGCACCCGTTCTTGTGCTTCCTTGCTGACCATGGTGTACATATCAGTTGTGACCCGACCTGTATCCGTAGTCGCACCTTCTGCCTGTACCTTCGTATATTCCACCTCAAACGACACCGTGTCTTCAATCCATTGCATCGGCTCACCATCGATCAGCTCAAAACGAGTACGCAAGGTCGCATGGCGGGCGATCAGTTGACGGAATACCTGTTCCACTCGTTTCACATCCAGCGGACCGCTCACTTGCAGCACCGACGGCATGTTGTAGTTCACATCCTGCGGATCGAACTGATGCAGCACATACAGCCGTTTTTGCGCCGAGGACAGTGGATAGAAGCTACGCTCTTCCGTTACCGGAATGGACGCATACGCCACCTGATCCAGCCCTTCCAGCACAGCTGCCAGTTGTTCAATCGTTGGCGCTTCAAAAATACTGCGCAATGGAAGCTGCTTGTGCAGCTCCTTGTGAATCTTCGAGGCCAGTGTCGTTGCCCGCAGCGAGTGTCCACCGATCTCAAAGAAGTTTTCCTTCACGCCGACCTGCGCCAGACCCAGCGCTTCCTGCCAGATTTGTGCCAGCTTCACTTCCACCCACGTCCGCGGCGGGACATAATCGGCTCCGCTTTGCAGGCTGCCTTCTGGTGCCGGCAGTGCCTTGCGGTCGATTTTGCCATTGGGACTCAGCGGCATTTGCTCCAGCTGTACAAAGTAGGACGGCACCATGTAGCTTGGCAGTTCCTGGCCCAGCTCACTTCTCAGCTCGCTGGCTCCAAGCTCTTGTCCCGCGACATAGTAGGCCACCATGTGTTTTTGGCCCGTTTCGTCTGCACGAGCCATGACAACCGCTTCTCGTACCGAATCCACTTGCAGCAGCTGCGTTTCGACCTCACCCAGCTCAATCCGGTACCCGCGGATTTTCACCTGATGGTCGATCCGGCCCAGATATTCAATATTTCCGTCCGCCATCCATCTCGCCAAATCGCCGGTGCGGTACATCCGTTCGTATCCTGCTTCCCCGCCGGCAAACGGATCTTTCACAAATTTCTCGGCCGTCAGCTCCGGACGGTTCAGATACCCCCGGGCTACGCCGACACCGCCGATGCACAGCTCCCCTGCAACCCCAATCGGCTGCAATTGCTCCGTGCCTTCCTTCACGATGTACAGACGGATATTCTGAATCGGTTTCCCGATCGGGATCACCGCAT
>NZ_CP191577.1:5518680-5521656 GCF_050516475.1 Paenibacillus ottowii
GTTGTTTGATCTTTGCAATGATTCTTATCAGAAACCATATAGTAAATTAGTTACACAGGAAATTTTTAATATTATTATTATCATTCATTATGTATTAAAATTAGAGTTGTGGCTTGGCTCTGCTAACACGTTGCTCATAGGAGATATGGTAGAGCCGCAGACACGTCGTATGCAGGAACGTGCTGCGGCTGGCTGGTGAACTTCCGATAGTGCGGGTGTTGAATGATTTCCAGTTGCTACCGATTTTACATATTTTTTGCATGAGAGAATTTGTACCACCTCCCACCGACCATCTATGACTGTACGCCACTGTCCCTAGGACTGCTATGTGCCGGAGCGGACATTACAAACGTCCTTCTCGGTGCATGCCACTGTTGCCAATGACCTGCCTAGGAATTGGTTAGCAAGTTACTACCGGATTTTGTAAAAACAGCCCTCCTCATATAAAAAGTATTCGTTCACTTCCGATAAGCGTCGTAATTTTCTATCTTTCATCATATTCTAGATCCCTCTGAAAAAATCTTCCGAGTTTGCTAGGCACTGATACATAACTCTTTTCCAATAATTGGGGAAGTCATTCAAATCTATAATAGGTTTCAGATTTGCTTCAATAAATTCTGACTGTAGCTGCTGAAACGTTGCGGTTGAACTATATTTCCTTATAACTTTTACGAAAGAGTTTCTTTGAGTAATCACTTCACTCAAGTGCTTCCCTGCCTCCAAACGATACCTGTTAGCAATATTTAATAGCTTGAAATGATGAAGAGCTCTGTGTTTGTCTTCCTGCCTCCAGTTCGCCGGGCATTCAACATAAAAACTGATAGCACCCGGAGTTCCGGAAACGAAATTTGCATATACCCATTGCTCACGAAAAAAAATGTCCTTGTCGATATAGGGATGAATCGCTTGGTGTACCTCATATACTGCGAAAACTTGACCTTTCTCTCCCATATTGCAGTCGCGGCACGATGGAACTAAATTAATAGGCATCACCGAAAATTCAGGATAATGTGCAATAGGAAGAAAATGATCTATATTTTTTGTCTGTCCTATATCACCACAAAATGGACATTTTTCACCTGATGAAACAAGCATGTCATCGTAATATGTTCTAGCGGGTTTGTTTTTATCTCGGAGATTATTTTCATAAAGCTTTTCTAATTTAACCTTTGTCAGGTTACCAACTACTAAGGTTGTAGGCTCAAGAGGGTGTGTCCTGTCGTAGGTAAATAACTGACCTGTCGAGCTTAATATTCTATATTGTTGTTCTTTCTGCAAAAAAGTGGGGAAGTGAGTAATGAAATTATTTCTAACATTTATCTGCATCATACCTTCCGAGCATTTATTAAGCATTTCGCTATAAGTTCTCGCTGGAAGAGGTAGTTTTTTCATTGTACTTTACCTTCATCTCTGTTCATTATCATCGCTTTTAAAACGGTTCGACCTTCTAATCCTATCTGACCATTATAATTTTTTAGAATGGTTTCATAAGAAAGCTCTGAATCAACGGACTGCGATAATAAGTGGTGGTATCCAGAATTTGTCACTTCAAGTAAAAACACCTCACGAGTTAAAACACCTAAGTTCTCACCGAATGTCTCAATATCCGGACGGATAATATTTATTGCTTCTCTTGACCGTAGGACTTTCCACATGCAGGATTTTGGAACCTCTTGCAGTACTACTGGGGAATGAGTTGCAATTATTGCTACACCATTGCGTGCATCGAGTAAGTCGCTTAATGTTCGTAAAAAAGCAGAGAGCAAAGGTGGATGCAGATGAACCTCTGGTTCATCGAATAAAACTAATGACTTTTCGCCAACGACATCTACTAATCTTGTGATAGTAAATAAAACAATTGCATGTCCAGAGCTCATTCGAAGCAGATATTTCTGGATATTGTCATAAAACAATTTAGTGAATTTATCATCGTCCACTTGAATCTGTGGTTCATTACGTCTTAACTCTTCATATTTAGAAATGAGGCTGATGAGTTCCATATTTGAAAAGTTTTCATCACTACTTAGTTTTTTGATAGCTTCAAGCCAGAGTTGTCTTTTTCTATCTACTCTCATACAACCAATAAATGCTGAAATGAATTCTAAGCGGAGATCGCCTAGTGATTTTAAACTATTGCTGGCAGCATTCTTGAGTCCAATATAAAAGTATTGTGTACCTTTTGCTGGGTCAGGTTGTTCTTTAGGAGGAGTAAAAGGATCAAATGCACTAAACGAAACTGAAACAAGCGATCGAAAATATCCCTTTGGGATTCTTGACTCGATAAGTCTATTATTTTCAGAGAAAAAATATTCATTGTTTTCTGGGTTGGTGATTGCACCAATCATTCCATTCAAAATTGTTGTTTTACCACACCCATTCCGCCCGATAAAAGCATGAATGTTCGTGCTGGGCATAGAATTAACCGTCACCTCAAAAGGTATAGTTAAATCACTGAATCCGGGAGCACTTTTTCTATTAAATGAAAAGTGGAAATCTGACAATTCTGGCAAACCATTTAACACACGTGCGAACTGTCCATGAATTTCTGAAAGAGTTACCCCTCTAAGTAATGAGGTGTTAAGGACGCTTTCATTTTCAATGTCGGCTAATCGATTTGGCCATACTACTAAATCCTGAATAGCTTTAAGAAGGTTATGTTTAAAACCATCGCTTAATTTGCTGAGATTAACATAGTAGTCAATGCTTTCACCTAAGGAAAAAAACATTTCAGGGAGTTGACTGAATTTTTTATCTATTAATGAATAAGTGCTTACTTCTTCTTTTTGACCTACAAAACCAATTTTAACATTTCCGATATCGCATTTTTCACCATGCTCATCAAAGACAGTAAGATAAAACATTGTAACAAAGGAATAGTCATTCCAACCATCTGCTCGTAGGAATGCCTTATTTTTTTCTACTGCAGGAATATACCCGCCTCTTTCAATAACACTAAACTCCAACATATAGTAACCC
>NZ_CP191577.1:5521680-5524239 GCF_050516475.1 Paenibacillus ottowii
AATGTATGCAAATAAATGCATACACCATAGGTGTGGTTTAATTTGATGCCCTTTTTCAGGGCTGGAATGTGTAAGAGCGGGGTTATTTATGCTGTTGTTTTTTTGTTACTCGGGAAGGGCTTTACCTCTTCCGCATAAACGCTTCCATCAGCGTTTATAGTTAAAAAAATCTTTCGGCCTGCATGAATGGCCTTGTTGATCGCGCTTTGATATACGCCGAGATCTTTAGCTGTCTTGGTTTGCCCAAAGCGCATTGCATAATCTTTCAGGGTTATGCGTTGTTCCATACAACCTCCTTAGTACATGCAACCATTATCACCGCCAGAGGTAAAATAGTCAACACGCACGGTGTTAGATATTTATCCCTTGCGGTGATAGATTTAACGTATGAGCACAAAAAAGAAACCATTAACACAAGAGCAGCTTGAGGACGCACGTCGCCTTAAAGCAATTTATGAAAAAAAGAAAAATGAACTTGGCTTATCCCAGGAATCTGTCGCAGACAAGATGGGGATGGGGCAGTCAGGCGTTGGTGCTTTATTTAATGGCATCAATGCATTAAATGCTTATAACGCCGCATTGCTTACAAAAATTCTCAAAGTTAGCGTTGAAGAATTTAGCCCTTCAATCGCCAGAGAAATCTACGAGATGTATGAAGCGGTTAGTATGCAGCCGTCACTTAGAAGTGAGTATGAGTACCCTGTTTTTTCTCATGTTCAGGCAGGGATGTTCTCACCTAAGCTTAGAACCTTTACCAAAGGTGATGCGGAGAGATGGGTAAGCACAACCAAAAAAGCCAGTGATTCTGCATTCTGGCTTGAGGTTGAAGGTAATTCCATGACCGCACCAACAGGCTCCAAGCCAAGCTTTCCTGACGGAATGTTAATTCTCGTTGACCCTGAGCAGGCTGTTGAGCCAGGTGATTTCTGCATAGCCAGACTTGGGGGTGATGAGTTTACCTTCAAGAAACTGATCAGGGATAGCGGTCAGGTGTTTTTACAACCACTAAACCCACAGTACCCAATGATCCCATGCAATGAGAGTTGTTCCGTTGTGGGGAAAGTTATCGCTAGTCAGTGGCCTGAAGAGACGTTTGGCTGATCGGCAAGGTGTTCTGGTCGGCGCATAGCTGATAACAATTGAGCAAGAATCTTCATCGAATTAGGGGAATTTTCACTCCCCTCAGAACATAACATAGTAAATGGATTGAATTATGAAGAATGGTTTTTATGCGACTTACCGCAGCAAAAATAAAGGGAAAGATAAGCGCTCAATAAACCTGTCTGTTTTCCTTAATTCTCTGCTGGCTGATAATCATCACCTGCAGGTTGGCTCCAATTATTTGTATATTCATAAAATCGATGGAAAAACTTTTCTCTTTACCAAAACAAATGACAAGAGTCTGGTTCAGAAGATAAATCGCTCTAAAGCTTCAGTTGAAGATATTAAGAACAGCCTCGCAGATGACGAATCATTGGGATTCCCATCTTTTTTGTTTGTTGAAGGCGACACCATTGGTTTTGCCAGAACTGTTTTCGGGCCGACCACATCCGATCTGACAGATTTTTTAATCGGGAAAGGAATGTCATTAAGCAGTGGAGAGCGCGTTCAGATAGAGCCACTGATGAGGGGAACCACCAAAGACGATGTTATGCATATGCATTTCATCGGCCGAACAACGGTGAAGGTAGAAGCCAAGCTACCTGTATTTGGCGATATATTAAAGGTCTTAGGGGCAACAGATATTGAAGGGGAGCTTTTTGACTCATTGGATATAGTCATTAAGCCAAAATTTAAAAGGGATATAAAAAAGGTTGCCAAGGATATTATTTTTAACCCGTCACCTCAATTTTCAGACATTAGCCTGCGGGCAAAAGATGAGGCCGGAGATATTTTAACAGAACATTATCTATCAGAAAAAGGCCATCTCTCAGCGCCTCTGAACAAGGTCACCAATGCTGAGATAGCTGAAGAGATGGCATATTGCTACGCAAGAATGAAAAGTGATATACTGGAATGTTTTAAAAGGCAGGTGGGCAAAGTTAAGGATTAATTATCAGGAGTAATTATGCGGAACAGAATCATGCCTGGTGTTTACATAGTAATAATTCCTTACGTTATCGTAAGCATTTGCTATCTCCTTTTCCGCCACTACATTCCTGGTGTTTCTTTTTCAGCTCATAGAGATGGTCTTGGGGCGACATTGTCATCATATGCAGGAACCATGATTGCAATCCTGATTGCTGCCTTGACGTTTCTAATCGGAAGCAGAACGCGCCGACTGGCCAAGATTAGAGAGTATGGGTATATGACATCGGTAGTTATTGTCTATGCCCTTAGTTTTGTTGAGCTTGGAGCTTTGTTTTTCTGCGGGTTATTGCTTCTTTCCAGCATAAGCGGCTACATGATACCCACTATCGCCATCGGCATTGCCTCTGCATCGTTCATTCATATATGCATCCTTGTTTTCCAACTATATAATTTGACCAGAGAACAAGAATAACCCGGCCTCAGCGCCGGGTTTTCTTTGCCTCACGATCGACCCCAAAACACATAACC
>NZ_CP191577.1:5524260-5525565 GCF_050516475.1 Paenibacillus ottowii
GAAGCAGGGTAGTAGGCCTGTTTCGTCGCAGCAGGGATCACCGTATAGGTGTCTGTGCCATGTGTTGCGATGAGCTGAGCTTGCTGCTCAATCGTAAAGTGCTGGAACACCTCACGCAGTGTCATTCGGCTGTCCAGTTCCTGATGGATTTTGGCCACCAGTGTCGTTGCCCGCAGGGAGTGCCCGCCCACATCGAAGAATGAGTCGGTGACGCCGACGCTGGACAACTTCAATACATCCTGCCAGATTTGAGCTAACTTGGCTTCCAGCGGCGTCCGCGGCGCAACGTACTCCAGGCCTCCTTCGAGGCGTGCTTCCGGTGCTGGCAAGGCCTTTCGGTCGATTTTCCCGTTGGGTGTCAGCGGGAAACGATCCAGCTGTACCACATACGTCGGGATCATATAATCCGGCAGCTTCGGCTGCAGCGCATTCCGCAGTTCCGGCAGACTTAGCGACTCTGTAGCTACGATATAGGCACACAGATCCTTGTGTCCGTCTTCGTTTTCCCATGCTGTAACCACGGCTTTTTGGATACCGTCTACGGTCAGCAGCTGTGCTTCCACCTCGCCCAGCTCGATCCGGTAGCCGCGGATTTTGACCTGGTGGTCGATCCGGCCTAAATACTCGATACTGCCATCCGGCAGCCACCGTGCCAAATCACCTGTACGGTACATCCGGTTTGCGTAAGTGCTGCCTGCTTGATCGGCAACCGCCGCATCAGCAAACGGATTCGGGATAAACTTCTCTGCCGTCAGTTCTGGCAGGTTGAGGTATCCTCGTGCGATACCTGCACCCCCGATATAAAGCTCACCCGCGATACCGATCGGCACCAGCTGTTGCTGGTGGTTCAGAATATACACAGCCTGGTTCGCTATTGGCGTTCCGATGGATACCGTGTGCTCCCCTTTTTCCAGCAGGACATGCAGGGACTCTACATCTTCAATCGTATAAGCCGTCGCATCTACCGTCGTTTCGGTCGGACCATACACATTCGTAATCACCGGACGATACCCGGCCCACTTGTGCAGGAACACATGGACCAGCTGCACCGATAAGGCTTCGCCCCCGATCAGGTAGTGCTTCACATCTGGCGCTTCTGTCACGCTGATGCTTTCGTTCAAAATATGCAGATGCGCAGGTGTGCCGTCCGACAAATCAATCCGGTGCGTGCGGTAGTAGGCGATCAGATGCTCCCCGCTCAGACTGACGTCACGGGATACCACATGCAAGGTGTGACCTAACAGCAAGCTGGCAAAGATTTGCTTCACTGAGGCGTCAAATACAAAGGCTGACAGCCATGCGATG
>NZ_CP191577.1:5525665-5537502 GCF_050516475.1 Paenibacillus ottowii
ACCCCCAGAATGCTCACCAGCATATCCGCAGAACGTTCCAGCAGTACGCCTACCGGTTGATCTGCTTCAACTCCTTTCGCACGTAACACACGGGCCAACTGGTTCGACTGCTTATTCAGCTCAGCGTAGGTTAGCACCATGTCCCCAGACACCACGGCTATCCGCTCAGGGTGGTTTTTCGCTTGCTCTTCAAAACGCTCGCTGAGCGACAGACCTTGGAGTGTTCCACGCACGCGATGTGCGTTCGGATCATTGAACACCCTCAGAATCTGCTCGGTTTCTTCTGCCGTAATGAGCTCCAGCTCACCCAGCTTCGCATCCGGGTTCGCCGCTACGACTTCGGCCAAGCGAATAAAGTGGCGTGTCATCCGTTCTACCGTTTCCCGTTGATACAGCGCAGTTGCATACTGCAATCCGAACTGGATGCCTGCCTCTTCCTCTCTGGCTTCCAGCGTCAAGTCAAACTTCGCTGGTGTTTGTTCCAAGCCATATGGACGGAAGCTGAGGTTTGCCAGTTGCAGCTCGCCTTCCTCGGTCGTTTGCAGGGTAAACATCGTATCAAACAGCGGATGGCGGCTCATATCCCGCTTCACATTCAGCTTTTCCACCAGTTCTTCAAATGGATAGTCCTGATGCTCGTAGGCTTGCAGGGCGCGAACCTTCACTTCTTCCACGTAGCTGCGGAAGGTATGCTCTGCTGTCGGGTAGTTTCGCAGTGCCAACGTACCGACGAACATGCCGAGAATCGGTTCCAGATCGGCATGGGGTCGTCCGGCAATCGGCGTGCCGACGACGATGTCCTCTTGGCCGCTGTATTGGTGCAAGAGTGCGGTGTACGCCGCCAGCAGGACCATATACAGCGTAGAACCTGTGTTCGCGGCCAGTTCTTTCAGCCGTTCGCTCACTTCGCGTTCCAGCCCGAACACCACGATATCGCCTGCTGTACTACGTATCGACGGACGGGCAAAGTCTGTCGGTAGATCCAGCACAGGCAGTTCACCTCGGAAGGTGTTCAGCCAGTACGCTTCCTGACGCTGCATCCATTCCTGATGGGCTTCGCTTTGCTGCCATACGGCATAATCCTTGTACTGTATCCGCAGTGGCGGCAGCTCTTCGGCTGGCCGCAAAGGCAGCGATATTAAAATGTCCTCGCAGATCAAAGGAGGCCTGCTCAAAATAAGCTCCCGATTGCGAATCCATCAGATTGTAAAAGAGCATCCCCTTTTGCATCGGGGTCAGTGCATATACATTTTCCAGTTCACCGATACGTGCCGCCTGCTCTGCAATTTGTTCCAGTTCTCCAGTCGTCAGACCTTTGAAGGATACATCACTTGGGGTAAGCTCTGGCCGCTCCTGAGCGACGCAATGTGCAATCACCTCTTGCAAAGCGGATTGCAGCAGTTCTGCCACCCGTTCCAGCGTCTCTTTACGATACTGCTTACGGCTGTAAGCGATCGTCAAACGCAGCGTGCCTTCCGAGATTATCGCGTTCAGATCCAGCGTGTACGGCAAGCGGGAATCGGCATCCTCTGTCTCCCCTGCGCTGTAGGAGGACAACGTGATTCCACTATTTTGCAGATCCTGATCGACCTGCCCCAAATAGTTAAAGCTGATTTCCGGCTCGGCTGCGATCGCACGGCCTTCATCGGATCCGGACGCAGGGGACAAGTAACGCCAGGTGCCATAGGTCAGCCCTTTATGCGGAATCCGGCGCAGGCCTTCCTTCGTTTCTTTAATCCGCTGAGCCAGTGTCATTTCCTTGCCAGTCTCCAGCAGCACTGGATACAAGCTCGTAAACCAGCCTACTGTACGTGTAATATCCAGCTCTGGCAGGATCGCTTCCCGGCCGTGGCCCTCCAGATTTACCAGCACCTGTCCTGCACCTGTCCAGTTGTGCACCGCCAGTCCCAGCGCGGTCAGCAGCAAATCATTGACCTCGGTGTTGTAGGCGCGATAAGCCTGCTTTAGCAGCTGCTGGGTTTCAGCTTCGGTCCATTCCACGGTCAGCACTTCGCTGTCTGCGTTCAAGGAGCCCTCGTAGGCAAAATCCTTAGGCAGCGGAGCAATCGCAGCTTTAGCCTGCTCTACCTGCTTCCAATATGACCCATCCGATGCGGCCACAGAACGATGAGTATAAGCCGTCAACTCGCGTGCCCACGTTTGGAAGGAATCTGTTTTATAAGGCAATCGTACAGGCTCACCCTTGATCGCCTGCTCGTAGCCTGTCGAGAAATCTTCAAACAAAATCCGCCACGACACTCCGTCCACCACCAAGTGGTGAATGGCGATCAGCAGATGGTCGCCCTCGGTTGTGCGGAACAATCCGAGCTTCACCAAAGGTCCTGCAGACAGGTCCATGCTGCTTTGAATTTCCGTCGCCTTCGCTTCCAGCGCTTCTGCATAGCTTTGCTGTTCACGGTAATCTACCGTTTCCAGCGTATACAGCGCGCCTTCCTCTACACGGCGTGTCCAAGCCGTATAACCCGAGGCATCTGGACGGAAGACCGTACGCAGCGCATCATGGTGCTTCACGAGGTGATCCATGACTTGACGAATCGCCGTCTCCTCAAAGCCCTCAGCGTTATAGAGCATGACCGCTTGATTAAAGTGCTGCGGACGCTCGCGTTCCTGGGCAAAGAACCAGTGCTGGATTGGAAGCAGCGCCGTTTCCCCGCTCACTTCTTCTTGACCTGCTATACGACGCACCTCATGCATATGCGGGGCCAGGGCTGCAACTGTTGGATACTGGAATAAATCCTTCATGTCCAGCTTATAGCCCGCCTGGAACGTACGGGATGCGATTTGGATAGCCTTGATGGAATCGCCGCCCAGATCAAAGAAATTGTCCAAAATACCAACCGTCTGTAGTCCCAGTACCGACTGCCAGACCGCTACCAAAGCGCGTTCTTGCGCCGTACGCGGCTCCGCATAATCGACTCCAGTTTGCAGGCTGCCTTCGGGTGCTGGCAGTGCTTTGCGGTCGATTTTGCCATTGGGACTCAGCGGCATTTGCTCCAGCTGTACAAAGTAGGACGGCACCATGTAGCTTGGCAGTTCCCGGCCCAGCGCACTTCTCAGCTCGCTAGCACTGATTTCTTGCCCGGCAACATAGTAGGCTACCATGTGTTTTTGTCCCGTTTCATCCGCACGGGCCATGACCACGGCTTCGCGTACCGATTCCACTTGCAGCAGTTGCGATTCGACTTCGCCCAGCTCAATCCGGTACCCGCGGATTTTCACCTGATGGTCGATCCGGCCCAAATATTCAATGTTGCCGTCCGGCATCCATCTCGCCAAATCGCCGGTGCGGTACATCCGCTCGTAAACAGCTTCCCCGCCGGCAAACGGATCTTTCACAAATTTCTCAGCCGTCAGTTCCGGACGGTTCAGATACCCCCGGGCTACACCGACACCGCCGATGCACAGCTCCCCTGCAACCCCAATCGGCTGCAATTGGCTGGCCGCAAAGGCAGCGATATTAAAATGTCCTCGCAGATCAAAGGAGGCCTGCTCAAAATAAGCTCCCGATTGCGAATCCATCAGATTGTAAAAGAGCATCCCCTTTTGCATCGGGGTCAGTGCGTATACATTTTCCAGTTCACCGATACGTGCCGCTTGTTCCGCAATCTGTTCCAGTTCCCGAGTCGTCAAACCTTTGAAGGACACATCACTTGGCGTCAGTTCCGGACGCTCTTGAGCGACGCAATGCGCAATCACCTCTTGCAAAGCAGATTGCAGCAGTTCCGCCACCCGTTCCAGCGTTTCTTTACGATACTGCTTACGACTGTAAGCGATCGTCAAGCGTAGCGTGCCTTCCGAGATCATCGCGTTCAGATCCAGCGTGTACGGCAATCGGGAATCGGCATCCTCTGTCTCCCCTGCGCTGTAGGAGGACAACGTGATTCCACTGTTTTGCAGATCCTGATCGACCTGGCCCAAATAGTTGAAGCTAATTTCCGGCTCGGCTGCGATCGCACGGCCTTCATCGGATCCGGACGCAGGGGACAGGTAACGCCAGGTGCCATAGGTCAGCCCTTTATGCGGAATCCGGCGCAGGCCTTCCTTCGTTTCTTTAATCCGCTGAGCCAGTGTCATTTCCTTGCTGGTCTCCAGCAGCACCGGATACAAGCTCGTGAACCAGCCTACTGTACGTGTAATATCCAGCTCTGGCAGGAACGCTTCCCGGCCGTGGCCCTCCAGATTTACCAGCACCTGTCCTGCACCTGTCCAGTTGTGCACCGCCAGTCCCAGCGCGGTCAGCAGCAAATCATTGACCTCGGTGTTGTAGGCGCGATAAGCCTGCTTTAGCAGCTGCTGGGTTTCAGCTTCGGTCCATTCCACGGTCAGCACTTCGCTGTCTGCGTTCAATGAGCCCTCGTAGGCAAAATCCTTAGGCAGCGGAGCAATCGCAGCTTTGGCCTGCTCTACCTGCTTCCAATACGACGCATCCGATGCAGCCTCCGGACGGTTGGCGTAAGAAGATAACTCCTGTGCCCACGTTTGGAAGGAATCCGTTTTATAAGGCAATCGTACAGACTCACCCTTGATCGCCTGCTCGTAGCCTGTCGAGAAATCTTCAAACAAAATCCGCCACGACACTCCGTCCACCACCAAGTGGTGGATAGCGATCAGCAGATGGTCGCCCTCGGTTGTGCGGAACAATCCCAGTTTCACCAAAGGTCCTGCAGATAGGTCCATGCTGCTTTGAATTTCCGTCGCCTTCGCTTCCAGCGCTTCTGCATAGGTTTGCTGTTCACAGTAATCTACCGTTTCCAGCGTATACAGCGCGCCTTCCTCTACACGGCGTGTCCAAGCCGCATAACCATCGGAAGCCTGACGGAAGACCGTACGCAGCGCATCATGGTGCTTCACGAGGTGGTTCATGACTTGACGAATCGCCGTCTCCTCAAAGCCCTCAGCGTTATAGAGCATGACCGCCTGATTAAAGTGCTGCGGACGCTCGCGCTCCTGGGCAAAGAACCAGTGCTGGATCGGAAGCAGCGCCGTTTCCCCGCTGACTTCTTCTTGGTCAGCTATACGACGGACCTCGTGCATATGCGGGGCCAGGGCTGCAACTGTTGGATACTGGAACAAATCCTTCATGTCCAGCTTATAGCCCGCCTGGAACGTACGGGATGCGATTTGGATGGCCTTGATGGAATCGCCGCCCAAATCAAAGAAATTGTCCAAAATACCAACCGTCTGTAGTCCCAGTACCGACTGCCAGACCGCTACCAAAGCGCGTTCTTGCGCTGTACGCGGCTCGGCATAATCGACTCCAGTTTGCAGGCTGCCTTCGGGTGCTGGCAGTGCTTTGCGGTCGATTTTACCATTGGGACTCAGCGGCATTTGCTCCAGCTGTACAAAGTAGGACGGCACCATGTAGCTTGGCAGTTCTCGGCCCAGCTCACTTCTCAGCTCGCTGGCCCCTAGCTCTTGCCCGGCAACATAGTAGGCCACCATTTGTTTTTGGCCCGTTTCGTCTGCACGAGCCATAACGACGGCTTCTCGTACGGACTCTACTTGCAGCAGTTGCGATTCGACCTCGCCCAGCTCAATCCGGTACCCGCGGATTTTCACCTGATGGTCGATCCGGCCCAGATATTCAATGTTGCCGTCCGGCATCCATCTCGCCAAATCGCCGGTGCGGTACATCCGCTCGTACCCGGCTTCCCCGCCGGCAAACGGATCTTTCACAAATTTCTCAGCCGTCAGTTCCGGACGGTTCAGATACCCCCGGGCTACACCGACACCGCCGATGCACAGCTCCCCTGCAACCCCAATCGGCTGCAATTGGAAGGTGTTCAGCCAGTACGCTTCCTGACGCTGCATCCATTCCTGATGGGCTTCGCTTTGCTGCCATACGGCATAATCCTTGTACTGTATCCGCAGTGGCGGCAGCTCTTCACCGTCGTACAAGCGTACAAATTCTTCAGTCAGTACTCCCATCGACACCCCATCCGAGACGATGTGATGCATATCGAGCATAAGCAGATGTTGGGCTTCCTGCTCTCCTCCCTGAACGCCCAGATCTACCAAGCCTACCCGCAGTAGCGGCGCAGCTTTGAGATCAAACGGACGGACAAAGCGACTCACCAGCTCATGCACTTCCTTGCTGGCCATCGTGTCTGTATCCGTAGTGGCACCCTCTGCCTGTACCTTCGTATATTCCACCTCGAACGGTACCGTGTCCTCAATCCATTGCATCGGCTCACTGTCGATCAGATCAAAGCGAGTACGCAAGGATGCATGACGGGCGATTAGTTGACGGAATACATGTTCCACTCGCTTCACGTCCAGCGGACCGCTCACTTGCAGCACCGACGGCATGTTGTAGTTCACATCCAGCGGATCGAACTGATGCAGCACATACAGTCGTTTTTGTGCCGAGGACAGCGGATAGAAGCTGCGCTCTTCCGCTACCGGAATGGACGCATACGTCACTTGATCCAGCTGTTCCAGTACAACGGCCAGTTGCTCAATCGTTGGTGCTTCAAAAATGCTACGCAATGGAAGCGGTTTGTTTAGCTCCTTGTGAATCTTCGAGGCCAGTGTCGTCACCCGCAGGGAATGTCCACCAATCTCGAAGAAGTTTTCCTTCACGCCGATCTGCGCCAGGCCCAGCACATCCTGCCAAATTTGCGCCAGCTTCACTTCCACCCATGTCCGCGGTGCGACATAGTCGACTCCACTTTGCAGGCTGCCTTCGGGTGCTGGCAGGGCCTTGCGGTCGATTTTACCGTTCGGTGTCAGTGGCATCTGCTCCAGCTGTACCAAGTACGAAGGCACCATGTAGTTTGGCAACTCCTCACCCAGTAAGCTTCGTAGCTCACCAACACTCACCTCACGTTCGGCAACAAAGTACGCCACTAGTTGGTTTTGTCCCTGCTCGTCCGCCTGGGCCAGCACGATGACCTCTTGCACGTCTTCCACTTTCAGAATCTGTGCCTCGACCTCGCCCAGCTCGATCCGATAACCCCGGATTTTCACCTGATGGTCGATCCGGCCCAAATATTCGATGTTGCCATCCGGCATCCATCTCGCCAAGTCACCCGTACGGTACATTCGTTCATAGCCTGCTTCACCAGCCGCGAATGAATTCGGTACAAATTTCTCATCCGTTAGCTCTGGACGATCTAGATAGCCGCGAGCCAGACCTGGTCCGGACACGCACAATTCACCTGCTACGCCTATCGGAGCCAAATGTCCATGTACATCCACCATGTATACCCGATGATTCGGCATCGGACGTCCGATGGAAATCAACTGTCCTGCTCTTGCGTCTTCGGATACTGGCCAGATGGATGTTGCCACCGAGTTTTCGGTTGGACCATAGCCATTGTAGTACGCCACCTGATCCTTCCATTTATATACCAGCTCTGTGGAAGCGGCTGAACCCGCAGTGACCAGAATACGCAGGTTTGGCATCCGCTGCGGCTCCAGATACACCGCATAGGTCGGTGGTAATGTCGCCACCGTAATTTGATGTTCTGTCATGTAATGCTCGAATCTCTCATAGTCCAAAATCGTCTCTGACGTTGGCATGTACAACGTGGCGCCACAGAACAGAGCTTGGAAGATTTCCCAGCAAGCTGCGTCAAACGAATAGCTGGCAAACAGCAATGTATGATCTGACGTACTGATCTGGGATTCCTGATCAAAATACGTTTTCAGATTACACAAACCGTGATGCTCCAGCATAACACCCTTCGGCTGCCCCGTGGTCCCTGACGTATAAATCACATACGCCAGATCGTTCGGACCGGACAACGGCTCCAGGTTGGAACCATCCTCGTGATACACACTCTGTTCCCCATTCAGCACCAGCATATGACCATCAAAAGCGACTTTGTCCACTAGGTGGCTTTGCGTTAACAACAGCTCTGCTCCCGAGTCGTCCAGCATGTAGCGGATACGCTCCTCCGGATACGTCGGATCGATGGGGACATATGCACGGAAGGTGTTCAGCCAGTACGCTTCCTGACGCTGCATCCATTCCTGATGGGCTTCGCTTTGCTGCCATACGGCATAATCCTTGTACTGTATCCGCAGTGGCGGCAGCTCTTCACCGTCGTACAAGCGGATAAATTCTTCAGTCAGTACTCCCATCGACACCCCATCCGAGACAATGTGGTGCATATCGAGCATAAGCAGATGTTGGGCTTCCTGCTCTCCTCCCTGGACGCCCAGATCTACCAAACCTACCCGCAGCAGCGGCGCAGCTTTGAGATCAAACGGACGGACAAAGCGACTCACCAGCTCATGCACTTCCTTGCTGGCCGTCGTGTCTGTATCCGTAGTGGCACCCTCTGCCTGTACCTTCGTATATTCCACCTCGAACGGTACCGTGTCCTCAATCCATTGCACCGGCTCACTGTCGATCAGATCAAAGCGAGTACGCAAGGATGCATGACGGGCGATTAGTTGACGGAATACCTGTTCCACTCGCTTCACGTCCAGCGGACCGCTCACTTGCAGCACCGACGGCATGTTGTAGTTCACATCCTGCGGATCGAACTGATGCAGCACATACAGTCGTTTTTGTGCCGAGGACAGCGGATAGAAGCTGCGCTCTTCCGCTACCGGAATGGACGCATACGTCACTTGATCCAGCTGTTCCAGTACAACGGCCAGTTGCTCAATCGTTGGTGCTTCAAAAATGCTACGCAGTGGAAGCGGTTTGTTTAGCTCCTTGTGAATCTTCGAGGCCAGTGTCGTCGCCCGCAGGGAATGTCCACCAATCTCAAAGAAGTTTTCCTTCACGCCGATCTGCGCCAAGCCCAGCACGTCCTGCCAAATTTGCGCCAGCTTCACTTCCACCCATGTCCGCGGTGCGACATAGTCGGCTCCACTTTGCAGGCTGCCTTCGGGTGCTGGCAGGGCCTTGCGGTCGATTTTACCGTTTGGTGTCAGTAGCATCTGCTCCAGCTGTACCAGATAGGAAGGGATCATGTAACCCGGCAGTTTCTGGCTCAAGGCGCTGCGTAACTCACTTGCGGCAACTTTCTCATCGGCGACCACATAAGCGCAGAGCTGCTTCTGCCCTTGCTCATCTTCCCGTGCGATGACCACAGCTTCTCGCACTGCCTCCAGCTTCAACAGCTGCGATTCTACCTCGCCCAGTTCGATTCGGTAGCCCCGAATTTTCACCTGCGCATCGATCCGCCCCTTATATTCCAGCGTACCATCCGCATTTAAGCGTACCATGTCGCCTGTGCGATAGCATCGTTCTCCGCTGCGGAACGGGCTGTCAATGAACTTTTCGGACGTCAGGTCCGGACGGTTACGGTAACCACGTGCTACCCCGTCACCGCCTACCAGTAGTTCACCCCATACCCCGACGGGCTGAAGCCGCATCGAACGGTCCACGACGTACGCTGTCGAATTATGGATCGGTCTGCCAATAGGCACCGATTCCGATTGCACACCAGGGATCGCATGCACTGTGGAAAAGGTTGTATTTTCAGTCGGGCCATAGATGTTACTGATTCGCAGGGACGGATGGGCCTCTAGCACCCGGTTCATATGTGGTACGGACATCACATCACCACCGACCAGCAGCTCCTGTATCCCCTCGAACAGTGTCAAATCCTGCTGAGACAGCTGGTTAAAGAGCGGTGTAGTCAAAAACATCGTGGTAATGCCGTGGCTGTGGACAGCTTCCTTAAGCTTGAGCACATCCAAAATGACATCCTGTCTCACTAGCACAAGCCGCCCACCGTTCAATAGCGCTCCCCAAATTTCAAAAGTGGATGCGTCGAAAACAATAGCGCCTGTCTGCAAAATGCGCGTGTCAGCGTCCAACTGTGCGTAGTTTGTATTTTTCACCAAACGTACGACATTGCGATGCTCTACCATGACACCCTTCGGCTGCCCCGTCGTACCCGACGTATAAATCACATACGCCAGATCGTTCGGACCAGACAACGGCTCCAGGTTGGAACCATCCTCGTGATACACACTCTGTGCCCCATTCAGTACCAGCACCTGACCATCAAAAGCGACTTTGTCCACTAGGTGGCTTTGCGTTAACAACAGCTCTGCTCCCGAGTCGTCCAGCATGTAGCGGATACGCTCCTCCGGATACGTCGGATCGATGGGGACATATGCACCTCGTTTAGGGTTTGTTTAATTTTCTACACATACGATTCTGCGAACTTCAAAAAGCATCGGGAATAACACCATGAAAAAAATGCTACTCGCTACTGCGCTGGCCCTGCTTATTACAGGATGTGCTCAACAGACGTTTACTGTTCAAAACAAACCGGCAGCAGTAGCACCAAAGGAAACCATCACCCATCATTTCTTCGTTTCTGGAATTGGGCAGAAGAAAACTGTCGATGCAGCCAAAATTTGTGGCGGCGCAGAAAATGTTGTTAAAACAGAAACCCAGCAAACATTCGTAAATGGATTGCTCGGTTTTATTACTTTAGGCATTTATACTCCGCTGGAAGCGCGTGTGTATTGCTCACAATAATTGCATGAGTTGCCCATCGATATGGGCAACTCTATCTGCACTGCTCATTAATATACTTCTGGGTTCCTTCCAGTTGTTTTTGCATAGTGATCAGCCTCTCTCTGAGGGTGAAATAATCCCGTTCAGCGGTGTCTGCCAGTCGGGGGGAGGCTGCATTATCCACGCCGGAGGCGGTGGTGGCTTCACGCACTGACTGACAGACTGCTTTGATGTGCAACCGACGACGACCAGCGGCAACATCATCACGCAGAGCATCATTTTCAGCTTTAGCATCAGCTAACTCCTTCGTGTATTTTGCATCGAGCGCAGCAACATCACGCTGACGCATCTGCATGTCAGTAATTGCCGCGTTCGCCAGCTTCAGTTCTCTGGCATTTTTGTCGCGCTGGGCTTTGTAGGTAATGGCGTTATCACGGTAATGATTAACAGCCCATGACAGGCAGACGATGATGCAGATAACCAGAGCGGAGATAATCGCGGTGACTCTGCTCATACATCAATCTCTCTGACCGTTCCGCCCGCTTCTTTGAATTTTGCAATCAGGCTGTCAGCCTTATGCTCGAACTGACCATAACCAGCGCCCGGCAGTGAAGCCCAGATATTGCTGCAACGGTCGATTGCCTGACGGATATCACCACGATCAATCATAGGTAAAGCGCCACGCTCCTTAATCTGCTGCAATGCCACAGCGTCCTGACTTTTCGGAGAGAAGTCTTTCAGGCCAAGCTGCTTGCGGTAGGCATCCCACCAACGGGAAAGAAGCTGGTAGCGTCCGGCGCCTGTTGATTTGAGTTTTGGGTTTAGCGTGACAAGTTTGCGAGGGTGATCGGAGTAATCAGTAAATAGCTCTCCGCCTACAATGACGTCATAACCATGATTTCTGGTTTTCTGACGTCCGTTATCAGTTCCCTCCGACCACGCCAGCATATCGAGGAACGCCTTACGTTGATTATTGATTTCTACCATCTTCTACTCCGGCTTTTTTAGCAGCGAAGCGTTTGATAAGCGAACCAATCGAGTCAGTACCGATGTAGCCGATAAACACGCTCGTTATATAAGCGAGATTGCTACTTAGTCCGGCGAAGTCGAGAAGGTCACGAATGAACTAGGCGATAATGGCGCACATCGTTGCGTCGATTACTGTTTTTGTAAACGCACCGCCATTATATCTGCCGCGAAGGTACGCCATTGCAAACGCAAGGATTGCCCCGATGCCTTGTTCCTTTGCCGCGAGAATGGCGGCCAACAGGTCATGTTTTTCTGGCATCTTCATGTCTTACCCCCAATAAGGGGATTTGCTCTATTTAATTAGGAATAAGGTCGATTACTGATAGAACAAATCCAGGCTACTGTGTTTAGT
>NZ_CP191577.1:5537520-5542410 GCF_050516475.1 Paenibacillus ottowii
TGCGAGATATTTTCCAATATCCGACGATTGAGCAATTGGTACAGGTGATGGGTGAAGATCAGACCCCGCAAACGTATGTATCCATACCTGTGGCGGAGGAGCGCGAATATTATCCTGTTTCTTCGGCGCAAAAACGGATGTATGTGCTGAGCCATCTGGAGGGGGGAGAGGTAAGCTACAATATGCCGGGAGCTTTGATTATCGAAGGCTCCTTGGATAAAGAGCGACTGGAGCAAGCCTTCCGCCAGCTGGTTGTCCGTCATGAAGCCTTGCGAACCCGATTCGAGATGATCGATGGCGAGGTGATTCAGCGGATTGAATCCAGCGTCCCATTCAGCGTGGAGCATGTGCAGGCAAGCGAAGACAAGACGCCGCAGTACGTACAAGACTTTGTACGTGCCTTTAATCTTGGACAAGCCCCATTGCTGCGGGTTCAGTTGATTGAAAATGGACCGAAGCGTCACGTTATGCTCTATGACATGCACCATATTATTTCAGATGGCGTCACAGAAGGAATTATCGTGCAGGAGTTCTCTCAATTATATGAGGGCAAGGAACTGCCGCCACTGCGGATACAGTACAAGGACTATGCGGTTTGGCAGCATGCAGATATGCAGAGTGAACGACTTCGTGCGCAGGAAAGCTATTGGCTGAACACCATGTCTGGTGAAATCCCGGCGCTGGATATGCCAACGGATTACGCAAGACCCGCTGTACAACGTCTGGAAGGAACTCGATTTGAGTTTGCGATCCGGATGGAGGACAGTGAGCAGTTGAAACAGCTGGCCGCGCAAACCGGATCCACCTTGTACATGGTGTTACTTGCAGCGTATAGCACACTTTTGCATAAATACACGGGTCAAGAGGACATCATCATCGGCACGCCAATTGCTGGACGACCACATGCAGAGCTAGGTAGCCTGGTAGGTGTATTCCTGAACACGCTGGCGCTCCGCAATTATCCGTCTGGCGACAAAACATTTCTGGATTACTTGCAAGAGGTCAAAGAGCATGCGCTCAGTGCGTATGAGCACCAGGAATATCCGTTTGAAGAGCTGGTTGAAAAGCTGAATGTAACGCGGGATACGAGCCGGAATGCGCTGTTTGATACGATGTTTGAGCTGAAAACCTTTGAGCAGCAGGAGTTCGAGCTGGAAGGGCTGACCTTTAAGCCGTATCCAACGGACAATCCTACGTCCAAATTCGATCTAACCTTGGATGCCGTAGAGCAGCCCGAAGGTATTCTGTGCAGTGTGGAATACAGCACGGCGCTGTACAAGCCGGAGACGATCGCGCGCTTGGCGCAGCATTTTACCGAACTCGTACGAGCCATTACACTGCATCCAGAGCAGCCATTGGCCGCTTTGGAGATGGTAACTGTCGAGGAGAAGGCACAAATCCTCTACGGTTTTGGAGATGTAGGCATATCGGATGTTGCTGCTGTTGAAGACGGAGCACTGTTCCATACCTATGTGGAAGAGCAGGCCCAGCTTGTACCGGATCACGTGGCGGTGGTGTACGAGGAGCGGCAGCTGACGTACCGGACACTGAATGAGCGTGCGAACCAACTCGCTCTAAGACTGAGAAGTGAAGGCATTGGACGCGAATCGATTGTCGGCATCTTGAGCGAGCGCTCGGTAGATATGCTGGTCGGTGTACTAGCGGTGTGGAAGGCTGGAGTTAATATTTATTAATGTATGTCAGGTGCGATGAATCGTCATTGTATTCCCGGATTAACTATGTCCACAGCCCTGACGGGGAACTTCTCTGCGGGAGTGTCCGGGAATAATTAAAACGATGCACACAGGGTTTAGCGCGTACACGTATTGCATTATGCCAACGCCCCGGTGCTGACACGGAAGAAACCGGACGTTATGATTTAGCGTGGAAAGATTTGTGTAGTGTTCTGAATGCTCTCAGTAAATAGTAATGAATTATCAAAGGTATAGTAATATCTTTTATGTTCATGGATATTTGTAACCCATCGGAAAACTCCTGCTTTAGCAAGATTTTCCCTGTATTGCTGAAATGTGATTTCTCTTGATTTCAACCTATCATAGGACGTTTCTATAAGATGCGTGTTTCTTGAGAATTTAACATTTACAACCTTTTTAAGTCCTTTTATTAACACGGTGTTATCGTTTTCTAACACGATGTGAATATTATCTGTGGCTAGATAGTAAATATAATGTGAGACGTTGTGACGTTTTAGTTCAGAATAAAACAATTCACAGTCTAAATCTTTTCGCACTTGATCGAATATTTCTTTAAAAATGGCAACCTGAGCCATTGGTAAAACCTTCCATGTGATACGAGGGCGCGTAGTTTGCATTATCGTTTTTATCGTTTCAATCTGGTCTGACCTCCTTGTGTTTTGTTGATGATTTATGTCAAATATTAGGAATGTTTTCACTTAATAGTATTGGTTGCGTAACAAAGTGCGGTCCTGCTGGCATTCTGGAGGGAAATACAACCGACAGATGTATGTAAGGCCAACGTGCTCAAATCTTCATACAGAAAGATTTGAAGTAATATTTTAACCGCTAGATGAAGAGCAAGCGCATGGAGCGACAAAATGAATAAAGAACAATCTGCTGATGATCCCTCCGTGGATCTGATTCGTGTAAAAAATATGCTTAATAGCACCATTTCTATGAGTTACCCTGATGTTGTAATTGCATGTATAGAACATAAGGTGTCTCTGGAAGCATTCAGAGCAATTGAGGCAGCGTTGGTGAAGCACGATAATAATATGAAGGATTATTCCCTGGTGGTTGACTGATCACCATAACTGCTAATCATTCAAACTATTTAGTCTGTGACAGAGCCAACACGCAGTCTGTCACTGTCAGGAAAGTGGTAAAACTGCAACTCAATTACTGCAATGCCCTCGTAATTAAGTGAATTTACAATATCGTCCTGTTCGGAGGGAAGAACGCGGGATGTTCATTCTTCATCACTTTTAATTGATGTATATGCTCTCTTTTCTGACGTTAGTCTCCGACGGCAGGCTTCAATGACCCAGGCTGAGAAATTCCCGGACCCTTTTTGCTCAAGAGCGATGTTAATTTGTTCAATCATTTGGTTAGGAAAGCGGATGTTGCGGGTTGTTGTTCTGCGGGTTCTGTTCTTCGTTGACATGAGGTTGCCCCGTATTCAGTGTCGCTGATTTGTATTGTCTGAAGTTGTTTTTACGTTAAGTTGATGCAGATCAATTAATACGATACCTGCGTCATAATTGATTATTTGACGTGGTTTGATGGCCTCCACGCACGTTGTGATATGTAGATGATAATNNNNGCCAGCTGAATCCGGTGCCGATCGGCGTACTGGGCGAGCTGTGCATCGGCGGCATCGGGGTCGCACGGGGATACCTGAACCGTGCGGACCTGACGACTGAGAAATTCGTAGCGAACCCGTACGTACCAGGTGAACGACTGTATCGCACCGGAGATTTGGCGCGGTGGATGCCGGACGGCAATGTAGACTTTATTGGCCGGATGGACTATCAGGTCAAAATCCGTGGGTACCGGATTGAGCTGGGCGAGATTGAAACCGCGATCCAGCGGGTGCCGGGTGTGCGTCAAGCGGTAGTCATCGACCGGACGGATGAGCGTGGGCACAAGTATTTGTGCGGATACCTCACGGGAGAAACCGAGCTGCGGATCGAGGAAGTACAGAACGCACTGGAAGCCGGACTGCCCGCGCACATGGTACCTGCACGTCTGATGCGACTGGAGACGATCCCGCTGACCAGCAACGGCAAAATCGACCGCAAGGCCTTGCCAGAGCCAGAAGGCAGCATCCATACGGGAGCAGCCTATGTGGCCCCGCGTACGAAGGTGGAGCAGGTACTGGCTGCGGTATGGGCCGGAGTACTGGGCGTGGATGCTGTAGGCACGCAGGATAACTTCTTCGAGCTGGGCGGCGATTCAATCAAAGCCTTGCAAGTATCATCTCGCTTGCTGCAAGCAGGCTACCGATTGAACATGAAGGATCTGTTCAGCCATCCAACGGTAGCATCGCTCAGTCCGCTGCTTCGTACCGATGGCAAGATGGCCAGTCAGGAAGAAGTCGTAGGCCAGGTGGAACTGACGCCAATTCAGCGGTGGTTCTTCGAACAGCAGCCGGTTGACCTGCATCACAGCAACCAGGCTATGATGCTGTACCGAGTCGGGCGCTTTGATGTTGACGCGCTGTGCCGTACGATGGACCGTATGGTCCAGCATCATGACGCACTGCGCACGGTATTCCGTGAGACGGAGCAGGGTTATGTCGCTTGGAACCGCAGCGTAGAGGAAGGCGAGCTATACACGCTGGACATTGTAGATTTCGGCGGAGTCGAAGACGAATCGACCGCTGTGGAAGCCAAGGCGAGCGAAATTCAAGCGAGCATTCATTTGAGCGAGGGTCCACTTGTGAAGCTCGGTCTGTTCCACTGCGCGGAGGGCGACCATTTATTAATCGTCATTCATCATTTAGTTGTAGACGGTGTATCATGGCGTATTTTGCTGGAGGATTTGGCATCTGGTTATGAGCAGGCTGTTGCAGGTCCAACCGGCACAGCCATTCGACTACCGCATAAAACAGATTCATTCCAGGTATGGGCCAAACAGCTGTCAGCTTATGCTAATCAGGCGGCGATGGCGCGGGAGCTTGCCTACTGGCAGCATATCGAACAAGCCGAAGCAAGCCTCGCGAAGCCTTTGCCGATGGATTTTGCCAATGACAAGGCACGGCTTGGAGACAGTGAGGTGGTCACGGTCCGCTGGACGAAGCAGGAAACCGAGCAGCTACTCAAACAAGCTCATCGCGCGTACAACACGGAAATGAATGACCTGTTGCTGGCTGCGCTCGGAAAAGCCGTCTATGACTGGTCTGGTTCCGAAC